>JADKJW010000031.1 GCA_016720835.1 Ignavibacteria bacterium | reverse complement strand
TTCCTCGATCTGAATATCGGAGCGAGGCGCATTGTGAAAAGTGTCACAGTGTTGCAGTGATTTCAACTTCCGACTGTATTGAGATTCCAATCCAATGAATAATCTGAGACCAATTCGAGAATGCATGAATGTACTTTCTTTTGCAGCTGCAAAAGAAAGTACCAAAGAAAACAGCAAGGCGCCGGATGAAAAACTGCGCGGAAAACCTGCGCGGATTTTACCCAGACGAAGGAAGGGCTCGCGGCGGATTCGAAACTCGGCCTCCTGCGTTCCTCATATCTTGCGCTCCGTGAGAGTCTCGGCGATCGGGTCGGAACTCCGGAGGCCTCAAACAGCCGAATCCGCTCGCGAGCTTCACGGGTTTTCCGCGCACTTTTTCACATGGCGCAAGAAAGAGGTGCACGCATCATGGTTCGGTGCATTGCCCATTGCTGTCCTGCTCCTTTTGATAAACACATATACAGCTCCAGCTCAACCTCACCTCGATAAATTCTATATCTACGAAAACTGGCCGCAGATACTGCTTGGGTATTGGGTGGACTGCCATGGTGAACTATTGTGGCCGAAATCCACCCACTTGTACCAGGTATTCGAGAACGGGAAGGAGCAGACGTCATTTGAAGTGCAGTGTCGTGACATGAGCGATCGGTACAGCCTGTCTCTCGCGATGGTACTTGACGAAAGCAAACACATGCAGGCGCAAGGCATCGCGGATGAGAAGCAACACGCGTCGGCCATGCTTTCCATCCTGAATTGGGGTAAGGATGAAGCCTCCATCAGAGGTTTTCGAGAATCGACCGCACAGTACCGAGGCATGACGTCGGTCGAAGATTCGCTTCGACGGTTGCTGCCCATGCTCCGCGACAGTGGCAAGGCCATGCTCTTCGATGCTGTGTACGCGAGCATCCTCGATGTTGCCGCGAACGGTAGCAAGGAAAAAAAGGCCGTACTCGTCCTGTCCAATGGAAGGGACGACGGCTCCATTCAATCGCTGAATTCCTGCATCGCGCGTGCCCGAGCGGCTGGGATTCATGTGTTCACTGTGGGTCTCGGTCCAGATATTCGTGATAGCAGTCTTCGGGTTCTTGCAGACAGCACGCAGGCCTGGTATTTCAGCGGTACGAATTCAGGAACCATGGTCGGAATCTATGATGCACTGACCACCTGGCTCACCAGCGATGGCCGGTGCTGGATCATTTACGAAACCGCATGCATGGATGGCGAAAATCGTACGGTGGATCTTGTTGTCCGGGACACCTGCGGCGGAAGCGCCAGGGCCTCGGGTTCGTACAGAACTCCGATGGATCTCTCCATTCCATTGCTCACGACGCGAATGGAGAGGGCCGCGACCTGGGAGCGCCAGCGCGTCAACATCCCCATTCACATCGACGCCAGCGAACTCGGCGACACGATACAGCCATTCCGCTGCAGCGTCCTCTTCATGGATGCCCTGCTCCATCTCGATACCGTCGTGGCGCTGAAGGGATCGCTGCTTGAAGCTGTTCCCTTCGTCTTCACGCGCATCCCCGGCGGGGTGGAACTGAGAACTACAGCGCCGGTCCCCGTCACCGGGCACGCGCTTCCGGCGAAACTCGCGGACTTGCGCTTCACCGTCCTGCAGGCATCGCTGCGGGACACGTTCCACTGTCCGCTGGTCTTCTCGAGCTGGATATTCGACACTGGCTGCTATCGCACGGCACGCACGAACGGCGAAGTCGTCATCCTGCCGAGCGGACCGACGTCCGTCTCCGCACCGTCGGGCGCGGATGCACGGATGGACATCTACCCCGAACCCAACGCCGGCAGCTTCACCGTGCGCCTCCGCCTCGACGCGCCGCAGGCAATCACCATGCGGGTGCGGAACGTGCTGGGGCAGATCGTGCATGAATCCTCGCGCTTCGCGACGGAGGGCGAGCAGACTTTCGAGATCCAACTCGGGGAGGTCCCGAAAGGAGTGTACCTGCTCGAGACGAACATCGGAGCGAAGCATCTCGTGAAAAGCATCACCGTTCTGAAATGATGTCGAATTGCGGATTTCCGATTTCGGATTTAAGAGACATGGATCCGGTATTCAATTCGAAATCGGAAATCCGAAATTCGACATTCCCCAAATCCGCAATCGGAAATCCAAAATTCGAAATTTCTCCAGGTTTCGTACTCGAGATGCCATTCCATGACCGCAGGTACTGATCCTCATCTGTTCCGTTCCGGTACAACACGGACCATTCTGTTCAGTAGCGCGGCACCCGGGCATCCGACTTCCTCTTCGTCGTACCCGATGCGATGACGGCATGCCGGGGAGCCTGATCCGGCAGGCCCTCTTTAAGCTATTGTTATCCGATGAGTTACGAAAAAATGGGTTTGATGGCGCACCGTTCCCGCGCCAGGGCTGGCGCGGATCGCCCCCGCGACACAGAGTAGCATGATTCTTGCAAGCACCATTACTCATAATCTTATCGGCTACTGCTATTTTCAGGAGGATGAGTGATGAAACGCTCATTGTACTGCATGTTTCTGTTCGTGCTTCTTCTCGTCGGCGAGGCGCAGGCGCAGCGATCCTTCGCGAAGCGCGTCGGCTTCAACATCAGGGGTGAAGTCGTCATGATCGGGAACACCAACATGTACTCGGACCGAAAACGGAGTTCCGGCATCCCGTCCGGCGTTCCCACCAACGGAAACAGCTCGACATCCAGCCTGGCAATCAACGACTACTACTACATGCGGCATGTGGATGTGGACGGGGACGGCAGCACGTTCAATTCCAGTTCGGCCGATCTCAGCCTTCCAGTCGTCGCGGACAGCGTGCTCTGGGCGGGCCTCTACTGGCAGTCGTACTCGGCGTCCGGCTATTCGCAGTACGGTCTATCCGCAAACTCCAATGCGAACAAGTACAAGGTCCGATTCCGGAAAACTGGAAACGCGTATACGGAATACACCGCAACGCAGCAGGACCAGATCACCACCTCCTATTACAGCAGTACGGTGTCCGGCGGCAATACGTACGACTGGCGTGCCTACCAGGGATATTTCGACGTGACCGCCGTCATACGCGCCGGAGGAAGCGGCACATATCAGGCCGCGAACATCGTGTGCCCGTACGATGCCTATGGTGTCGGCGCCGGCTGGGCGCTCGTGGTGCTGTATAAGAAATTCGACGGGAACGTCACGAAAAACATGGTTGTCTTTGACGGATACAGTGTCGTGCAGCCGAACTCATCCACGGATATCTCCCTGTCGGGTTTCAAAACGCCGAATTCCTCGCCGGTGTATTCGGAGATCGGCGCCGTCGCCTTCGAGGGCGATCTGGGATTGACGGGCGACCAGATGGGTCTCCTCGTGCCGGGATCTCCGCCGTCGTACAACTACATCGGCGACGGGCAGAACCCCTCCACGAATTTCTTCAACAGTTCCATTTCGGCGTTCGGAAGCCGTGTCACCGCGAAGTACCCCGACTTCCCGAATCAACTGGGATATGACGCGGACCTGATCTCCACCACGGGAATGCTGCCGGTCAACACCACGTCGACAACCGTCCATCTCACCACGAGCGGCGATCTGTACTTTCCGGGCGTCGTGACCTTCGAGACGGAAATATTCGGACCCGCCATACAAACCGAGAAACTCTTTTACGATGCCACAACGGACACCTACTCGGCGACGCGCATCGTTCCGATCCCGCCGTACGACATCCCGCATCGGACCGTGCAGTACCACTTCAACGTCGAAAACACCGGCGTGGAGAGCGCCCTCGCAACGCGGCTCATCGACACGATTCCCATGTATCAGGATTACATCGCAGGCAGCATGGAGATCTCCGTGAACGGCACGACGTGGACCACTCTCACCGACGCGAGCGATGGCGACGAAGGGTACTACGACGCGGCGTGGAAGCGCGTGATCATCGGGATCGGAAACAACGCGACATCCTCGGCCGGCGGCCAGCTCCTTCAAGCCTCCGTGCGTCACGCGCGTTTCAAGACCCTGATCCAGGATCCTGCAACCTTTTCGCCCCCGCCGCCGAATCTCTATGAAATACCGAACTTCGCGAAAGTGTTTTACACCGACACCGCCGCCTACGCCTTCGAGGCGAACAGCACCGGCGTGCTGCTGAGCATCGACAATGCCCTGCCCGTCGAACTTGCATCCTTCATCGCGCACGCGGTCGATGGCGACGTCATGCTGAAATGGAACACGGTGACGGAGACGAACAATTTCGGCTTCGACATCGAGCGGAACACCGGCGGCGGCGACTGGTCGACGCTCGCGTTCGTCCCCGGCAACGGCACCTCGAACGCACCGAAGTCCTATCAGTTCAGGGATGTGCATGCTTCGTCGCTCGGCGACATCCTGCGCTATCGCCTGAAGGTCATCGACCGCGACGGCGCGATCGAGTACTCGAACGAGGTGGAAGTGACCTTCGGGAACAGCGCGTTCTTCGGTCTCTCACCGGCATATCCGAACCCCGTAGCTGCAGGCGCGGCGAGCGCAGTCCGCTTCACCGTCGCGACGACGGGTCAGGCGCGCGTTTCGGTGTCGGATATCTTCGGCAAGACCGTCGCGGTCATCGCCGACGGGCTCCTCCCTGCCGGAAACTACTCCGCGACCTTCTTCACGCGAGATCTGCCCGCCGGTGTCTACCTCATCGATTTCGCGAGCGGCGGACAGCGCTTCTCGCAGAAAGTACTCGTGAGCAGGTAATCCCGGCGCCCCTCTCCTGCCAGTCTGCGAGGGCAGAAGGAGATCGTCCGATATCCACGGCCTCGACTGCCCGTGGTGTCCGCCCAATCGGATTCTCATTCGCGTCAAGCCACAATCGGAAATCCGCCCTCGCGACGATGTTCGAGGTGTACACTCTTCAATTCGAAATCGGAAATTCGCAATCCGAAATTCGAAGTTCCGAAGCTCAATACAGCGACCGGTTGAAGTCCTTCCGATGCGCCAGCGAGATCTCGTGCTCCTCGCCGAGGAGCTTGAAGATCGCGATGCAGCCCTTCCGCGAGTTGTCGTCGTCGTAGTAGCGGTCGCGGCGGATCACGTCGATGAAGGAGAGGAGCGCGGCGTCGAAATCGCCCGCGTCGAGCTGTCCGAGAGCGGCGACGTACGCGTCCTTCACGGGCGCGTCGGGCAGCGCGTTCGGGTCCTTTCGCAGGAGGTCGGCGATGGTGCGTATCGCGAAGACCATGTCGTCGTATTCGGAACCCGGCTCGATGGCCGCGACCAGCTCCGCGGCCTTTGCGGGATCGTCGGCCAGGAAGATCTGCGCGAGCAGGACCCGCGCCTTCGTGTTGGCGGGATCCGCGGCGATGACGCTGCCTAACAAGCGTTCGGCTGCGTCAATGTCGCCCTGCGCGAGATGCAGTTCGGCCTGTTCGAGTTCCGGATTGTGCGCGGGTTTCGCGGGGATGGCTTTCTCGATCCACTGACGGACAGCGCGCTCTGGCAGCGCCCCGGTGAATTCGTCGGCCACCTTGCCGTCGATGAACAGCTTCACGTTGGGGATGCTGCGCACGCCGTACTGCACGGAAATGTCGGGAAAACGCTCGGTGTCCACCTTCGCGAGCGCCCAGGATCCCTCGTTCTCGTCCGCGATCTTTTCCAGGATGGGTCCGAGCGTGCGGCAGGGACCGCACCACTCGGCCCAGAAATCCACGAGCACGGGCATCTCGCGGCTCAGGTCCAGCACTTCGGTCTGAAAATCGGCGACGTCTATCGTCATGGGATTCTTCGCTATTTGTTTCGATGTTGTTGGAGAAGCGCAAAAATACGACATCCGCATTCATCACCATAACAGGCGCCTCCGATGCCAACATCCCCCCGTCTCATCCTGCTCACCGGCGCAACCGGGTACATCGGCGGACGGCTGCTGCGGCGCTTCGAGGAAGCGGGCGAGCGCGTGCGCTGCCTCGCTCGGAGACCGGCACAGCTCGCCGCGCGCGTCGGCGGCGACACGGAGATCGCGCAGGGCGACGTGCTCGACGCCGCGAGCCTGGGCGCCGCGATGCGCGGAGTGGACACGGCGTACTACCTCGTGCATTCCATGGGCGACGACCGCGACTTCGAGACGCTGGACCGCATCGCCGCGGAGAATTTCGGGGCGGCCGCGCGCGAGGCCGGGGTGCGCCGCATCGTGTACCTCGGCGGACTCGGTTCCTCCGCCGAGGCGCTGTCCTCGCATCTGCGCAGCCGCCAGCAGGTGGGCCGCGTGCTCGCCGCATCCGGCGTGCAGGTGATCGAGCTGCGCGCGTCCATCGTCATCGGCTCCGGAAGCCTCTCCTTCGAAATGATCCGCGCCCTGGTCGAACGCCTGCCGGTCATGATCACGCCGCGCTGGGTGTCGGTGAAAGCGCAGCCGATCGGCATCGCCGACCTCCTCGCGTACCTCGCGCTCGCGCTCGACGTGCGGGCCGACGGCAACCGCGTCTATGAAATCGGCGCGGCGGACCGCCTGTCCTACGGCGACCTGATGCGCGAGTACGCCCGCCAGCGCGGCCTGCGGCGCGTGATGATCCCCGTGCCGGTGCTCACGCCGCGGCTCTCGAGCCTCTGGCTCGGACTCGTCACGCCGCTGTACGCGCGCGTCGGGCGCAAGCTCGCCGAAAGCCTCAAGCATCCCACCGTCGTGGAGGATCAGTCCGCGCTCGCGGATTTCCCTCTGCGCCCGAAGAGCGTGCGCGACGCGATCGCGGACGCGCTGCGCAACGAGGACCGCGAGTTCGCCGAGACGCGCTGGTCCGACGCGCTCTCGTCCGCGGGCATCGCGCCCGGCTGGGGCGGCACGCGCTTCGGAAACCGCCTCCTCGATCAGCGCAGCATCCGCGTCGCATGCACACCCGCGCGGGCCTTCGCGCCCATTCAGCGCATCGGCGGTGAAACGGGCTGGTACTGGGGCAACTGGCTCTGGCGCCTGCGCGGTTTCGCGGACATCCTCGCCGGAGGCGTCGGCATGCGCCGCGGGCGGCGGCACCCCGTCGATCTGTGCGTCGGCGACGCCGTGGACTGGTGGCGCGTGGAAGTCATCGAACCCGGTGTGCAGTTGCGTCTCTTCGCAGAAATGAAAGTCCCCGGCCGCGCGTGGCTCGAGTATCAGGTCACCCCCGACGGCGACGGCGCCGTCATCCGGCAGACCGCGATCTTCGATCCCGTCGGACTCGCGGGAATCCTCTACTGGTACGGCATCTACCCGGTGCACGCCCTCGTCTTCCGCGGCATGCTGCGCGGGATCGCGAGGATTGCGGATTGCGGATTTCCAATTTCGGATTGAATACCGGATTCAGAAGAGATCACGAAGCAATCGAATAAAGCGA
The DNA here is from genome assembly GCA_016720835.1 of Ignavibacteria bacterium. GTDB lineage: Bacteria > Bacteroidota > Ignavibacteria > SZUA-365 > SZUA-365 > JADKJW01. The sequence goes on along the minus strand of JADKJW010000031.1, from coordinate 372,373 downwards.
AAACTACGAAAACATCTTTTTTCGGACTCATTCGGACATTTCGTGTGTTTCGCGATCGCCTTTTCTTCTCACGGAACTGTCATTGACGACGCTCATGGGATGCCGTGCAATGAGTGACTCGGGGTGACAACTGTTCAATCCGAAATCAGGAGCGGTCGACGAAATGCTCCGGGATGCGCAGGACGAAGGTGGTTCCGACGCCGAACTCGCTCTGCACGTCGATGTTGCCGTGATAGGATTCGACGATGCCCTTGACGATGGAGAGGCCGAGGCCGGTGCCGGGGATGGAACGCGTCTGCTCGTTCTTGGCGCGGTAGAATTGCCGGAACAGCTGTGATCGCTCCTCCGAGGTGAGGCCGATGCCGGTGTCGCCGACGCTGAGGATGACGGAATCCTCCTCGGCGCGCGCGGCGACGCGGATCTCGCCGCCCTCGCGGTTGTACTTGATGGCGTTGCTGAGGAGGTTGGTGAGGAGACGCGAGAATTCGTCGCGGTCCACGTCGATGGTCGGCAGCGCGTCGGCGTAGTCCGTGACGAAGCGCAGCGCGCGCTTCGCCATTTCCTGGCGAAGGAAGTCCGCGACGGATTCGACGGCTTCCGGCACGGCCACCGCGACGATCTCGCGACGCGCGGTGCCGAGGTCCTTGCGGCTGATGTTCAGCAGGTCGTTGATCAGGTCGATCATCGAGCGCAGGCGGAGATTCGAGCGGTCGATCATGGTCTCGTACTTCGCCATGTCGGCGCCGAGCAGCTTGCCCTGCATGGTCTCGAGGTACCCCGAGATCGCGGCCAGCGGGGCCTTGAGTTCATGCGCCACCATGGAGACGAACTGCGATTTCTGCATGTCGAGTTTTTTCAGCTCGGTGACGTCCTGCAGCGTGGAGACGAAGCCGATGACCGCGTCGTCGCGGTCGCGCAGCGGCACGGTCTTCATCGACACGACGAGTTCGAGTTCGGGTTTCATCTCCCACTCGCGCGACACGAGTTCCACGCCCAGCGGCGCCTTCGCGGCGGCGTCGCGGATCACGTCGGTCACTTCCTTCGGGAAGATGTCATCGATGTGCGTGCCGGCGATGACGCGCGACGAGAAGCCGAACAGCGCCCGGGTCTGCGGATTTGCCAGCACGATCTGCTCCTCGAGGTTGGTCACGAACACCGCGTCGCTGATGGCGTTGATGATGGTGCGGAGGCGGCTCTGCTCGAGATGGATTTCGAGGAGGCGACGCTCCTGATCGGCCCGCAGCTCGCGCGCCTCCATCGTGAGGCGGCGTTTGGCGAGGGCGCGATCGACCTCGAAGACAATCTGGTCGGGCGTGAACGGTTTCGGGATGTACGTGTACGCCCCGTTGCGTGTGGCCTCCACCGCCGAGTCGATGCCGGCGAAGGCCGTCATCATCAGGTACTCGGTGTCGGGATACGTTTCGCGGAGCCGGCGCAGCACGGTGAGTCCGTCGATGTCGGGCATTTTCAGGTCGAGGAGGGTGACGTCGAACTCGCGCTCCAGGCCGCGCGCGATGCCGTCGGTGCCGTTCTCCGCGACGGTCACGTCGTAACCCTCGAGGGCGAAGATGCGCGAGATGCCTTCGCGCATGCCGAACTCGTCGTCGACGACGAGCAGCGTGGGTTTGTCTGTCATGGCGTGCTCACTGCTGCAGTGAAGACGACGCGGACGCGTCGAGGGTGGACGCGAATTCGAGCGGCGTCATCGGGCCGGAATGGAGGTCGCGGACATCGGACGGGATGGCGATGCGGAAGGCGGTGCCCTTCCCGGCGTCGCTGCGCACCGTGATGCTGCCATGGTGCATCTTGACGATGCCGTAGGCGATGGGGAGGCCGAGTCCCGTGCCCTTGCCGATCTGCTTCGTCGTGAAGAACGGCGTGAAGAGCTTGGACATGTTCTCCTTCGGGATGCCGCCGCCGCTGTCCTCGATGGTGAACACGATCTCGTCCCTCTCGCCTTTCCCGGCGGTGAAATCGAGCGTCCCGCCCGCGGGCATGGCCTCGCAGGCGTTGATCGCGATGTTGAGGAGCACCTGTTTCATCTGGTCCACGTCCACGTGCAGCGGCGGGAGATCGGGCGCGATGGTGGTGCCGATGCGGATGGCGCCGAACTCCTCGCGATGCGCGATCATGGCGACGATGGACGCGACGAGATCGCCGACCGTCGTCTCCGCGACGGCGAGCTTCCCCTGTCGCGCGAAGTTGAGGAGGCTCGAGACGATGGTCTTGCAGCGGTTCGCTTCCTGGACGATGAACTGGATGTCCTTGCGGGCCGGCTCCGCGTCCTGCAGTTGCTTGAGCAGCAGATGGGAGTAGAGGAGAATGGTGCCGAGCGGGTTGTTGATTTCGTGCGCGACGCCCGCGGCGAGCTGTCCGACGGAGGCGAGCTTCTCGGTGTGGATGAGCTGCTCCTGGGCCTGGGCCAGTTCGCGGTGCGAGCGCTCGAGGTTGTCGATCGTATAGGGCAGGCACATTTCCTGTTCGGCGAGGCCGAGGGCGATGGCCACCGCCATCTGCCGGCAGTCGGGATAGCCGCAGGCGCCGCAATTGAGGCGGTTCTCGACGCGCGCCTTTCCGCCGGCGGTGAGGATGGCGTCGATCTCCGCGTCCGGCACCGCGCGTTCCTCGATGCGGCAGTTGCGGAAGCCGCGCGCGAGGCTGATGCCCGCGTAGTTCGTCATCGAGTTCTTCCAGATGGCGGCGTTGAGCGTGGCGGTGCGTTCCTTCACGAAGCCGATGATGCGCTCGCGCTTCTCGAAGTAGTTCAGGCTGCTGTGCATGCCGGGACCGTTGACGCAGCCCTCGCAGAAGAGGATGTCGATGAGCTTGGTGCCGACCTTCCCGGAGGCGATCTCGTTGATGATGTTGAGGCAGTGTTCGCGGCCTTCGACGACGATCACCTCCGCGTCCATCACGTCCGCGCCGATGCCCGCGCTCTTGAGCAATCCGCCGGAGAGCGGGTAGATCTGCCCGAGATTCGCGCGCGGCTGGTCGAACTCGCGCTCCGGTTGCGTGTGCACGTCGACGCCGGCGTTCGCGAGAAGTTTGGCGGTCTCGTCGAAGGTCAGCGCCTCGTTGATCACGCCGTCGCATTCCGGATCGGCGATCTCGAGCTTCTTCGCGATGCAGGGGCCGATGAAGACGACGAAGGCGCCCGCGCCGTAGCGCTCGCGCGCCACCTTGCCGCAGGCGATCATCGGCGAGACGATCGGCGCGAGGTTCGGAATCAGTTCGGGGTAGTATTTCTCGATCAGTTCCACGACGGAAGGGCACGGCGTGGTGATGACGGTGCCTTCCGCCTGGTCCACATAGCGCCGGTACTCCGCGCTGACCAGATCCGCGCCGAAGCCGACCTCGAGGACCTTGGTGAACCCGAGTGCGCGCAGCGCGCCGACGACGCGCAGGGGCGCCACGTCCGGAAACGCGGCCGGGAAGGACGGCGCGATGCAGGCGATCTTCTCGGCGCTGCCCGGCAGCGCGAGCCGCGCGGCGATGCCTCCGATGCCGTTGCGAACGGCCTTCGCGTTCTGCGAACAGACTTTCAGGCAATTGCCGCATCCGATGCAGCGCTCGGCAATGACGACGGCCTGGCCGTGACTGATCTGTATGGCTTTTGCGGGGCATTCCCTGACGCAGCAGTAACACCGCTTGCAGCGCTCGGGTATGGTTGAAATGACAGGCATGATGACGCAGGTGCTTGATTTTTAAAGTTCTGTCTTGATGCAGCGATCGATCGTGAACAAATGTCGGAAATTTCGGACAAAAGGTCAACCTATTTTTCGATCAAATGGTGAATTTCTTCACGCATTAAAACGAACAAAGTCCCTTAATTCGGATATATCATAGGGTGAATCAAGAGAGCCTGGGTGATTTTCTTTTTGTTTGCAATGTCTATAGTGATTAATTTAGCGATTGCACAATGAAGCACCTCCTCCGAAACACCGCCGACACGCCCCGTTGTTTTTCGCCCATGCTGCCAGAACTGTCTCACGCACCTTCCATACACCACAGGAGTACCGATGAACAAAATCGCAATCATCGACGATGATCCGGATATCGTGGAAGCCAACACGATGCTGCTCGAAGCGAACGGATTCAGCGTCGTCTCGGCGGCCTCGGTGGACGAGGCGATCGCCCTCGTCAACGCCGAGCATCCCGATCTGATCATTCTCGATGTGATGATGCAGGAGCCGGACGACGGTTTCTACCTCGCGAACCGTTTTCGCAAATCCGGATTCACCATTCCCATCATCATGCTGACGTCGGTGTCGAAGGCCATCGGCTTCAATTTCGGCGCAAGCGAAATGGTGCCGATCGAGGAATTTCTGGAGAAGCCGGTCCCGCCCGCCATCTTGCTCGACAAGGTGAAGTTTCATCTCGCACAATCGAAACGGAGCACCCATGCTAGTCACTGAGAAGAACGCCCTGACGGCCGAGATCGAGAAGCTGATCGCGGTTCACGGCAGCGGGCGCGAGGCGCTCCTGCCCATTCTTCAGCAGGTCCAGATCCGGCACGGCCACATCTCCGATTTCGGGCAGCAGGAAATCGCGCGCCTGCTCGACATCCACCCCGTGGAAGTGTACGGCGTCATCACCTTCTACTCCTTCCTGAGCACCGAGCCCAAGGGCCGCAACATCATCCGTCTCTGCCGCACGATCTCCTGCGATCTCGCGGGGAAGGACGCGATCATCCGCACGCTCGAGCGGGAGATCGGCGTGCGCTTCGGCGAAACCACGACGGACAAGAAATACACGCTCGAGTTCGCGAACTGCATGGGCATGTGCGACCAGGGCCCCGCGATGCTGATCAACGACGAGGTGTTCACGCACCTCACCCCGCAGCGCATCGCGGACATTCTCAAGAACCGGGCCTAGGAGGACACCGCCATGGAAAGAAAAGGCATCGTACTGTTTGATACGGCCATGCACGGAAACGGCCTCGCGGAGGCGCTCAAGAAGACGCGCCAGGACATCGTCATGGAAGTGCGCGAGTCGGGCCTCAAGGGCCGCGGCGGCGCGGGCTTCCCGACGGGCACCAAGTGGATGCTCGCGTCGGCGGCGATGGCGGACAAAAAGTTCGTCGTCTGCAACGCCGACGAGGGCGAGCCGGGCACCTTCAAGGATCGCGTGCTGCTTGACGAGTACGCGGAACTCGTGTTCGAAGGCATGGCCATCGCGGGCTACACGATCGGCGCGCAGACGGGCTTCCTGTACCTGCGCGGCGAGTATCGCTACCTCCTCGCCAAGCTCGAGGGCGTGCTGGAAAAAATGCGCGCGGATCATCGCCTCGGCGAAAACGTCTGCGGCAAGGACTTCACGTTCGACATTCATATCCGCCTCGGGTCGGGCGCCTACGTGTGCGGCGAAGAAACCGCGCTCATCGAGTCGCTCGAAGGCCATCGCGGCGAAGCGCGCAACCGGCCGCCCTTCCCGGTCAACACGGGATACATGGGCTATCCGACCACGGTGAACAACGTCGAGACGTTCGCCAGCGTCGCGGTGATCCTGTCGAAGGGCGCCGAGTGGTACAAGCAGATCGGCACGGACAAATCGGCGGGTTCGAAACTCGTGTCGGTGTCGGGCGACTGCGAAAAACCGGGCGTCTACGAGATTCCCTTCGGCATGTCCATCGCGGAACTGCTGGAGATGGTCGGCGCGAAGGACACGAAGGCCGTGCAGGTCGGCGGGGCATCCGGCACCTGCGTCCCGAAGAGCGAATTCGGCCGCAAGGTGGCGTTCGAGGACGTCTCCACGGGCGGATCGGTGATCGTGTTCAACGAGAGCCGCGACATGCTTCACGTGCTGAAAAACTTCATGGAGTTCTTCGTCGAGGAATCCTGCGGCCAGTGCACGCCCTGCCGCATCGGCAACATCAAGCTGCTTGACGGCGTCGAGAAAATCGAGAAGGGCGAATGCTCGATGCGCTACCTCAACGAGCTGATGCAACTCGGCCAGTCCATGCAGGTCGCCTCGAAGTGCGGTCTCGGGCAGTCGAGCCCGTCGCCGTTTCTCTCGATCCTGACCCATTTCCAGCACGAAATCTTCTCACAACGATAAGCAGACACGGCAATGCAACCATCATCAGACACCACACGCGCTCCGCATGCGCAACAGCCATTGACCGTGAAGGCGAGCCCCCTCGGAGAGATCGGGTCGCTCGTCAGTCTCACCATCAACGGGCAGCAATTTCACGTCCCGATCGGGACCACCGTGCTCGACGCCTGCAAAACGCACAACATCCACATCCCCACCCTCTGTTATCACAGCGACCTCTGCCTCGCGGGCGTCTGCCGCATGTGCGTCGTGGAAGTGGAAGGCATGCGCACCCTGCAGGCGGCCTGCACCTATCCCGTCACCAACCCGATGAAAATCGTCACGACGTCGGAGAAGGTCCGCAAGGCCCGCAGGCATATCCTGGACCTGCTCCTGAGCGAACACTACGGCGAGTGCTACTCCTGCCATCGCAACAGCAACTGCGAACTGCAGACCCTTGCGAAGGAGTACGGCGTCGACTCGTACCGCTTCGGCCACGTGACCGAGCGCACGCACAGCGTGGACCAGTCCAGCTACTCCGTCGTCCGCGACATGGACAAGTGCATCCTCTGCCGGCGCTGCGTGCGCACGTGCATCGACATGCAGGAAGTGGGCGTGCTCGAGGCCGTCGGGCAAGGGCGACAAGACGCGCATCTCCACGTTCATGGACAAGCCGCTGGCCGACGTGGTCTGCATCAACTGCGGCCAGTGCATCAACCGCTGCCCCACCGCGGCGCTCAAGGCGAACGATCCGTCCGACGACATCTGGACCGCGATCGACGACCCGAAGAAGCACGTGGTCATTCAGACCGCGCCGTCGCCGCGCGCGGCCATCGGCGAGGAATTCGGCCTCGCGCCGGGACGGTCGATGACGGGCGAGCTGAACACCGCGCTGCGCATGATCGGCTTCGACCGCGTGTTCGACACGAACTTCACCGCCGATCTCACCATCATGGAAGAAGGCACCGAACTGCTGCTCCGGCTCAAGGCGGCGCTCGTCGACAAGAATCCCGACGTGAAGCTCCCGCAGTTCACGTCCTGTTCGCCCGGCTGGGTGAAGTACATCGAGCACTTCTATCCGGAATACCTGGGCCACATGTCGAGCTGCAAATCCCCGCAGCAGATGTTCGGCGCGGTGATCAAGACCTTCTACGCGCAGGAGCGCGGCATCGATCCGAAGGACATCATCACGGTGGCCGTCATGCCCTGTTCGGCGAAGAAGTTCGAGTGCAACCGTCCCGAAATGGACGACAGCGGCTTCAAGGACGTGGACTTCGGCCTGACGACGCGCGAGATGGCGCAGATGATCAAGGAAGCGGGTCTGTTCCTGCCGGAGCTCGAAAAAACCGGCTTCGACGATCCCTTCGGTGAAGCCTCGGGCGCCGGCCTGATCTTCGGCGCCACGGGCGGCGTGATGGAAGCCGCGCTGCGCACGGCGTACGAACTCGTCACGGGCCGCGAAGTCCCCTTCGCGAACCTCGACATCATGCCCTGCCGCGGCTTCGAAGGCGTCAAGCAGGCCTCGGTGAAACTCGAGAACGTCAAGCCCGAATGGGGCTTTCTCGAGGGCGTCAGCCTCAACTTCATGATCGCCCACGGCACCGCGAACGCGAAGAAGGTGATGGAAGCCATGAAGCGCGGCGAACTCGCCGACGTGCACTTCATCGAGGTGATGGGATGTCCGGGCGGCTGCATCGGCGGCGGCGGACAGCCGATCCCGACCTCGCTGGACATCCGTCAGAAGCGCGCCGAGGCGATCTATGCCGAGGACGCGAGTCTCGCGCTGCGCAAGTCGCACGAGAACGAGCACGTGAAGTACATCTACGAGAAGTTCCTCGTCGAGGGTCCGTGCGGGCACACGTCCCACAAGCTGCTGCACACGCACTACGTTGAACGCGGCAAGTACATCGCCTGACGGAAACGAAGGGCACGCGCCGCGACCGCGGTGCGTGCCCTTTTTCCGGCTCATTCGCCCACAAAACAGAACAACAATATCCCAATCACACGGGGAACGCCCATGAGCGCACGCATGCTTGCCCTGACGCCGCAATGGATCATGTTCGACCAGTTCTGGATCGCGCTGAAGCGCCGGAACCTCTGGCTGATCACGCTGCGCTACGGCGCCGTTCTCGCCCTGACCGTCTTCCTCGCCGGCATGGCGGCGCTGCCGCAGCTGCAGGTCGACACGCTGCCGATCGCGATCATCACGGTGTGCATCCTCGCGTACAACGTCGTGCTGCACCGGAGCATCGGCGCGGTGCCCGCCGCGTACGCGCCCTTCCACGGCCTGCATTTCGCGCTCATTCAGATCAGCGCCGATCTGCTCGTGCTGATGGGCATCATGTACTTCACCGGCGGCATCGAGTCGCCGTTCTTCCTCTTCTTCCTGTTCCACATCATCATCGGGAGCCTGATCCTGCCGTCCGCCGTCGTGTCGGTGGTGATCGCGGTGTCGCTCTCCACGATGCTCACGGGGGTGCTGCTCGAATACCATGGCACGATACCGCATCACGCGATCGTGGGGTTCCTCGGCGCGCCGCTCTACACGAACGCGCCGTACATCATCGTCTTCTTCCTCGTCTTCACCTTCACCCTGCTCGTGAGCAACTACCTCGCGAATTCCATCTCCAAGGAGCTGTACCTGCGCGAGCGTTCTCTGACCCGCGCCTACAAGCAGCTCGAAGAGGCCGAGAAGACGAAATCGCGCTACGTCATGTCGGTGGTGCACGACCTGAAGACCCCGATCGCCGCGGCGATCACCTACATCAACATGCTGCTCGACAAGTCCTTCGGCGCGCTCAGCGAGGAGATGGAACGGCCGCTGGAGCGCTCGCGCGCGCGGCTGAGCTCCGCCATCACGCTCATCAACGACATCCTCCAGCTTTCGCAGGTGAAGCTCGCCAACCGCATCGAGGCGGCCGACATCAACCTGACCGAGATGCTCGAGGACATCTACGACGAGATGCGCATCATGTTCATGGCCAAGAAAATCCGCTTCACGACCTGGACCAACGCCGAAGAAGATCTGCATATCGAGGCCGAACCGCGTCTGCTGAAGCTGGCCCTCGGCAACCTCATCTCGAACGCGCACAAGTACACGGAATCCGAGGGCGTCGTGGAAGTGCACCTGAAGGAACGCGACGATCTCATCAGCATCGAAATCGCCGACACCGGTATCGGCATTCCCAAGGGCGAGCTGAACCGCATCTTCGACGACTTCTACCGCACCACCGTCTCCAAGAAGAAGACCACCGAAGGCACCGGCCTCGGACTCTCCATCGTCAAGCAGATCATCCACCAGTTCCACGGCAGCATCAGCGTCGACTCCCCCTCGCGCCTCGGCGACGGCGCCGAGCGCCCCGGCACGGCCTTTTTCATCACCCTGCCGAAGCGCTTCGTCGAGACGGCCACCGAGCTCGAGGACGATCACGTCGAGATGCAGGAACAGAACACGCGCCGTTGATGTTTTGCCATTGACGGTTCCATCTTCCGCCCGGATACACCCCAGTCACCCGCATTCATGCCGATCATCGACGAAGAACGCATTGCCGCACTGCTTGCAGACCCCCGCTTCACCGACGAAGGACGACAGCGCGACACCATCGCAAAGGCCCGCTCGCGCGAGCGGCTCACGCTCGAGGACGTGGCCGCGCTCCTCCACACCCGCTCGAGGGACATCCGTGAGGAAATCCACCTCGCCGCGCGCGACGAAAAGAAACGCATCTACGGCAACCGCCTCGTGTTCTTCGCCCCGTTGTACCTGACGAACCGCTGCGTCAACAACTGCCTCTACTGCTCCTTCCGCCGCGAGAACGACGAACTCGTCCGCGCCACGCTCACGCAGGACGAAATCCGGCGCGAGGTGGAGTTCCTTCTCGAACAGGGACACAAACGCCTCCTGCTCGTCGCCGGCGAGCACCCGAAGGAAGCGCCGCTCGAGTACATCGGGCAGTCCATCGCCACCGTCTACGACGCGCGCTGGAACGGCGCCAACATCCGACGCGCCAACATCAACGCCGCGCCGATGACCGTGGACGAATTCCGCGCGCTCAAATCCTTCGGCATCGGCACCTACCAGTGCTTTCAGGAGACCTACCATCGCGAGACCTACGCCCACGTGCATCCAAGCGGTCGCAAGCGCGACTACGACTGGCGCGTGACGGCGATGGACCGCGCCATCGAGGCGGGCATCGACGACGTCGGCATCGGCGTCCTCTTCGGGCTCTACGACTATCGCTTCGAGGTGATGGCGATGATGCAGCACATCCTCCACCTCGAAGAACATTTCGACGGCGTGGGCCCGCACACGATTTCCATTCCGCGCCTCGAACCCGCGCTCAACGCGCCGCTCGACAGCACCAATTCGCCGTGGACCGTCGCCGACGAGGACTTCCAGACCGTGGTCGCCATCCTCCGTCTCGCGGTCCCCTACACCGGCATGATCCTCTCGACGCGCGAGAACGCCGACACGCGGCGCGGACTCTTCGACTTCGGCATCTCGCAGATTTCCGCGGGTTCGCGCACCGATCCCGGCGGCTACATGGCGAGCGATCACGCGACCTCCGAACAGTTCCAGCTGGGCGACCACCGCCCGATGGACGAAGTGGTGCGCGACGTCGTCTCCCTCGGATACATGCCCAGCTTCTGCACCGCGTGCTACCGCAGCGGGCGCACCGGCGACCGTTTCATGGACCTCGCGAAGTCCGGCAACATCGGAAAGATCTGCGCGCCCAACGCGCTCGCGACCTTCGAGGAATACCTCAACGACTTCGCCGGCGACGACACCCGCGAGGCCGCGAAAGCCCTCATGCAGGCCGAACTCGACGCGATGCCGGAGAAGACGCGGGAAAAAACGGAGGAGATGATCCGGAAAGTGGACGGCGGGGAGAAGGACATCTACCTGTAACGGGGGACGATCGGCCCCGCGCGCTCCACTTCATCGCGACGGCATTTTTCCGTATCATTCGTTCTGACACTCACACACGGATAGAATTGATTCATGGAAACTGAAGAGCAAGAACTGTATACGCATCCCGCCAATGCCGTCTTCGCGCTGATGGACGATCGCGAATTCCGCTACTCCCTGATCCGGCCGGCACTCGAGAAGGACAAGGCCTCCGTCTGCCGCCTGACCTCCGGGAAGCACCAGCTGAAGGGCTTCCGGCATCTCGGCCTCGCGCCAAACGTCATGATCGTGCCGGTGCTGTCGGACGAGGCCAGCATCACTCCCGCCCTCGCGCACCGGCTGCTGGAACTGTGGCTGGAGGACAACGCGCCCTTGAAGGATCGCGTCGCCGCAAAGCTCACGGAACTCGGCTACACGCTGAACGCGGCGCCCTTCACGGAGGACAACGAGGTCTCGTGGCGCCCGATGTCGAAGGAGCACGCGCAGCTGCAGTACGACGGCGCGTTCCTCGCCGACGAGGACAAGAACCGCGTCATGCTCATGTCCCTCCTCCTCGGCAGCTTCGGCGGCGACGAGGACGAAAGCGAGGGCGAGGCGACGGACGACGCCAAGAGCTGACCGCAACGGGCGCGGCGATGATTTTCAGGAAGCGGCGACAGCGTGTCTCTCGCCGCTTTTCCTTTTCCCGACCCACACCGTAATCCCATGAGCCCTCGCCCGGTCACGGTCCTCGGCATCCGCATCGACCTCGCGGGTCGCGACGAGATCCTGGAGGCGATCGCGGCATCCATGGTGTCGCGCCGGCGCCTCATCATCACGCCGCCGCATTTCTGGACGCTGCTCCAGGCGCGGGAGGAACCATGGCTGGTTGATTTCCTGAACGCGTGCCAGATCAATCACGCGGACGGAGCGGGCGTCGCGCTGGCGATCCGCGCCCTCACCGGAATCCGCGCCGCGCGCGTGAACGGCACCGATCTCTACGCGCATCTCCTCGAGCGCATGCCGCCCGGCGCCGTGCGCTACTACTTCCTCGGAGGCGACGACGAAACCGCGCGCATCCTGTTGCACAACGTCGAGGCGGAGTTTTTCGGCACCGGACATGTGCATGCGCGCCACGGGCGGGACCCGGTGGACGACCGTGCCGCAGCGACGCGCGATCGGTCTCGAGTGGCTGCACCGGCTGCTCCTCGAACCGGGGCGCCTGTGGAGGCGCTACCTGCTCGGGATCCCTCGCTTCCTCTGGGCGGTGTGGCGGGAGCGGAGAAGCGCTCCGACGACATAGCGTGCCCGTCGCAAGTAGGCGAGCCGGGTACTGCGCCTGCGCCGAATGACGCGTCCTGCGGCGTCGGTCACGTTTCGCGAACGTCGCTACGGCCGATCCGCGAGATCGTTCCGTCCCTGCAGCACGTCCTGCAGCATGATTGCGCGCATTGTCTCCGGTTCCTCGAACAGGGGACTGTGCGCGGACCGCGCGAAGGAGTAGAAGCCTTTCACCGGGGCCTCGAGCTTCGCGAAGTACGAGCGCGCTTCCGTGTATGAAACGGTGTAATCATGCACGCCGTGCAGGAAATAGACGGGGATTTCGAGACGCGTCACGCGCTTCGTCAGATCGGTGGCGAGCTGGGTGTTCCACAGTCGGTTGCCGGAGAAGATCTTGCCGCGCCACAGGTTGATCTTTTCGCCCAGCGTGTACTCGCGGAATTGCAGCGACGGGAGGAACAGTCCCCTGACGATCGAGCGCATGTCGCGCATGGTGCCGATGCCGAGGCGGTGCATGGCCACGTCGCGCACGGAGAGATACGCATCCGGCAAAGGGACCGTGTCGCCGACCGGCGCTTCCGCGAGTCTGCGCGCCATGCTCTCATTCCCCTCCGCCGTGAATCGCCCGAGCATGTACTCGTGCGCGAGCTGCTCCGATCGGAGCTGGTGGGCCATCTGCGCCACGCCGATGTACGCCTCGAACAATTCCGGACACCGCGCAGCCGCCTGTATGCCGATGAAGGTCCCGCCCGAATGCCCCATCAGGTAGATCCTCTCTCGCCCGAAGCGTGAGCGGAGATACCGCGTCAGCGCGATCGCATCCGAGATCAGCTGTTCCGCATTCACCGATTCGGGCGGAACATCGGAACGGTACGAGAGTCCCGATCCGCGCTGTTCCCACCAGACCACGGTGAAATACTCGTCGAGACCGGTCGGGTACCGTTCCGTCAGGAAGTAGTCGGGCATGCCGCCGTGCAGATAGAGCAGGACGGGATTCCCCGCATCCCGGCTCTTGATGAACATCCCCTGCTCGACACCGTTGATGGTGATGAAATGCTTTTCGGAAATGCTCCCTTTCAGGGTCGCTCCATTGGCGGTCAGGAACGGTCGCGGATCGCCCGGACTCCACAGCAGCAGCACGCCAAGGAGCACGAGTATCACGGCACAGATGACGGACAGGACGATCAGCATGATTTTTCCCGCCTTCCCTGCGAACCGACGCGCCACTTCCTCATCCTCCCGGATTCCACATCTGCCGGTCGAGGCTGCGGTATTGAATGGCCTCGGAGAGGTGCTCGCTGCGAATCGATTCGGCGCCGCCGAGGTCCGCGATGGTGCGGCTGACTTTGAGGATGCGGTCGTAGGCGCGCGCGCTGAGGCCGAGCTTGGCGATGGCGCTTTTCAGCAGTTCCTGTCCGGCCGCGTCGATGGCGCAGGTGCGGCGGATGTCGCGGCTCTGCATGTCGGCGTTGGCGTGCACGCCGCGCCGTCCCGCGAAGCGGAGGGTCTGCCGTTCGCGCGCGCGCACCACGCGGGCGCGGATGCCATCCGAGCGTTCGCCGACGCGATCGCTGCTCAGGTCCTGGTAGCGCACCTGCGGGCACTCGACGTGGATGTCGATGCGGTCGAGCAGCGGGCCCGAAATCTTTGCGAGGTATTTCTGGATCTGCATCGGCGCGCAGGAGCACTCGCGCAGCGGATTGCCGAACTGCCCGCAGGGGCACGGGTTCATCGCGGCGACGAGCATGAAGTTGGCGGGGTACTCGATCGAGAGCTTCGAGCGGGCGATCGTGACCGTGCCGTCCTCCAGCGGCTGGCGCAGCACTTCCAGGACGTTGCGCGCGAACTCCGGCAGCTCGTCGAGGAAGAGCACGCCGTTGTGCGAGAGGCTGATCTCGCCGGGGCGCGCGTACCCCACTCCCCCGCCCACGAGCGCCGCGTCGCTGATGGTGTGATGCGGCGCGCGGAAGGGGCGGGATGCGACGAGCGCCGCGCCCGCGGGCAGCACGCCCGCCACGGAATGGATCTTCGTCGTCTCGAGCGATTCGTCGAAGGTGAGCGGCGGCAGAATGGTCGGGATGCGCTTCGCGAGCATGGTCTTGCCCGAGCCGGGCGGACCGATGAGCACGATGTTGTGCCCGCCCGCCGCGGCCACTTCCAGCGCGCGCTTGACATTCTCCTGCCCCTTCACGTCGGAGAAATCGAACGGCGTGTTGACCTGCTCGTCGCGGAACACGGCCTCGACGTCCACGCGGAACGGCACGAGATGCGGATGCGTGCCGCCGAGGAAATCGATCACCTCGAGCAGCGTCGTGCACGGGAACACATCAATGCCCTGCACGAGGCCGGCCTCGCGCGCGTTGCCGGGCGGGACGATCAGGCGCGTGTATCCCTTCTGCTTCGCGGCGAGGGCAATGGAGAGCGCGCCGTGCACGGGACGCAGCGCGCCGTCGAGGGCAAGTTCGCCGAGGAACACCGTGTCGTCGAACGCGCGGTCGCCGAACAGGCCCGTCGCGTGCAGGATGCCGACCGCGAGCGGCAGATCGTACGCCGAGCCCTCCTTCCGCACGTCCGCGGGCGCGAGGTTGACCACGATGCGCTTGACGGGAAACGCGCAGTTGGAATTCTTGATCGCGGCGGTCACCCGTTCGCGGCTCTCCTTGACGGCGTTGTCCGGCAAGCCCACGACCACGAAACCCGGGATCTGGTTTTCGAGATGCGTCTCGACGGTGATGACGAATGCGTTGATCCCGTAGGTGGCGGCGGAGAACACTTTTGAGAACATGGCAGGATGAGAGATGGAGTGGCGTTGGGAGTTGGGAGTTGAGAGTTGCGGACTGCCGGATGTAAGATGCGGGAGAAACACGCATGGCTGCGCCCGCGAGGAAAGCCGGGAGGAAGCGCCTACCTGTTATACTCGCGAGGACGGGAATTTGTTTCCGGAGCGTAGAGCGGTGTCGAGGAGGGAGGAACGATGAGGTACCGGGGAGAAAAGAAAAAGGTGTTTCGACGTGAAACACCTTTTTCTTGTGCGAGCGGACTCGAACTTATTTTTTCGGGGCTGCGCCGAGCACTGCGTCCTTCGCCGCTTTCGCGATGCGGAATTTCAGTGTCTTCTTCGCCGGGATCTTGATTGCTTCGCCGGTGGCCGGGTTGCGGCCGGTACGCGCCTTGCGGTTCACGACGACCAGCTTGCCGAGGCCGGGGAGCACGAACGACTTCTTCGCTTCCTTGTAGGCAAGCGTCGAAAATTCCATGAGGAACTGGTCGGCGACCTTCTTCGGCACATCGAGCTTCTCGGCGAGATGGTCGACAATCTGCTTCTTCGTCATGGGCTTGGCTTCTTTCGCCATGATGAACTCCTTGATGTGAGGTGGGAAATGGTAGTGTGAGGTACCAATGACGCGTCAACATACATAAAAAAACCTTGAAGGCAAAGGGATTCTTGGCTGCGAGCGGCAGAATCGCCAATGTTTCCAAGGGCGCGAGTGCTCATCCATCCACGGAAGCTCCTCTCCCCCCGGTGAACGACTCCGGGCGTTTTACTGTTCTTACCAGAGTCGAGTGACCCGCCGCGGCCTGCTTGTTTCCGCCTCGGTGAAGCCCTAACTTTATTGTTTATCACGAACATTCCAGAAAGAACATCCCCCATGGCCAACCCTGACGGACACGATGCGCGCCCGGACGCGATCGACGCGAATTTGTTCGCCGACCTCACCAACCTCGACGTCCATCCGAATACCCTGCGCACCTGGTACCAGCTCATGCATCTCGGGCGCCTGCTCGACGAAAAGGCCGCGCGCTACCTGAAACTCTCGAAGGGATGGTCCTACCACGCGCCGTGCGCGGGCCACGAAGGCATTCAGCTCGCGATGGGAATTACCTTCCGCCGCGGCAAGGATTTTCTCTTCCCGTACTACCGCGATCTGATGACCGCCCTCGCCGCGGGCATCACCGCCGAAGAGATCATCCTCAATGGCCTGTCCAAGGACACCGACGTGGCGGGCGGCGGCAGGCACATGAGCAACCACTTCGCGAAACCCTCCATCCGCATTCAGAACGTGTCGTCCTGCACCGGCAACCACGCGCCGCACGCCGTGGGCGTCGCCCGCGCGATCAAGCGCTACGGCGGCGATGAAATCGCCATCTACAGCAGCGGCGAGTCGGCCACATCCGAGGGCTACTTCTACGAAGCCGTCAGCGGCGCCTGCCGTGAAAAACTTCCCGTGCTGTTCGTGATCCAGAACAACGGGTACGGCATTTCCGTCCCGGTGCACGAGCAGAGTCCGAGCACGAACGTCGCGGACAACTTCCGCGGCTTCAAGAATCTCCTGGTGCTCAACTGCGACGGCACGAACATCTTCGATTCCTGGCGGACCATGCAGGAAGCAGCCCATCACGCGATCAGCGGCAACGGGCCGGTCATGATCCATGCCGAGTGCGTCCGCATCGGCGCGCACAGCAACTCCGACCGGCAGGAACTCTACCGCACACCCGAGGAGCTCGAGGAAGCCCATCAGCGCGATCCGCTGGAGCGTTTCCGCACGTATATTTTACAGCACGCCATGCTCCCCGCCGAGGACGTTGCGCGCATCGAGGAGGAAAACAAGATCGCGCTCGACGCCGCCGCCGAACGGGCGGAGGCCGCGCCCGATCCCGCGCCCGAGTCGGCGCTGCAGTTCGTGTTCCCCGACGACACGCATACCTGTCCCCTCGACAACGGACAGCTCGATCGTCTCGCGTCGCAGACCACCGATGCCGCCACAGTCTTCACGCTCCGCGAGGCCGTCAACGAGACCTTGAAGGAAGAATTCCGGCGCAACCCGAACACGTTTCTCTGGGGCCAGGACGTCGCCTCGAAGGACAAGGGCGGCATCTTCAACGTCACGAAGGGCATGCTGCCCGAATTCGGCAACGACCGCATTTTCAACGCGCCCATCGCGGAAGACTTCATTCTCGGCACCGCCAACGGCTTCTCGCGCTATCGCGACGACATCTGGGTGGTGGTGGAGGGCGCGGAATTCGCGGACTACTTCTGGCCCGCCATGGAACAGCTTGTCGAAACGACGCACGAGTACTGGCGCACGAAGGGCCAGTTCGCGCCGAACATCGTCGTGCGCCTCGCCTCCGGCGGCTACATCCAGGGCGGCCTGTACCACTCGCAGAGCATCGAGGGCTCGCTCGCGGCCATCCCCGGGCTGCGCATCGTCATGCCGTCCTTCGCGGACGACGCCACCGGCCTCCTGCGCTGCGCCATGCGGACTCGCGGCATCACCATGTATCTCGAACCGAAGCATCTGTACAACCACGCGATGGCGAAGAGTCCGCGGCCCGGACCATCGTGGTGCGTGCCGCTCGGACGCGCCCGCACGCGCCGCGAAGGCAGCGATGTGAGCATCGTCACGTACGGGACGACCGTGCATTTCGCGCTGCAGGCCGCCGAGCGCCTGCAGAAGGAGGAGAACATTTCCGTGGAAGTCGTCGATCTGCGCTCGATCGTGCCGTACGACAAGGAGGCCATCGCGCGCACCGTCACGAAAACCGGCAAGGTCCTGGTCCTCCAGGAAGCCAACCGCACAGGCGGGTTCGGCGGCGAGATCGCGGCGCACATTTCCGAAGCGCTGTTCGAGCATCTCGACGCCCCGGTGTTCCGCCTCGGTTCAAAGGACATCCCTGTCGGTTTCGCAAAAAATCTCGAAAAAGAAATCCTGGTGAACGCGGACGACGTGTACCGGACGACCCTGCAGCTCGCCCGGTACTGACCCGTCCCTGCCGCGCAACGGTTGCGCGGCGCAGCCAGACCACCGCACCTTCAATAACGGCGAGCTCTCATGGCCACACTGACCTTTTACGGCGCCGCGCATACCGTCACCGGTTCCTGTCACCTGCTCGAAGCGGACGGCAAGCGCATCATGCTCGACTGCGGCCTCTTCCAGGGCCGCCGCGAGGAATCGGCGATCAAGAACCAGTCCTTCCCCTTCGATCCGAAGGACATCGATGTTCTCATCCTCTCCCACGCGCACATCGATCACAGCGGCAAACTCCCGATGCTCGTCAAGCACGGGTTCTCGGGCACGGTGTACTCGACGCACGCGACGCGCGATCTCGCGAACATCATGCTTCTCGACAGCGCGCACATCCAGATGAAGGACGCGCAGTTCATGACGAAGAAGCACGCCAAGCGCGGCCTGCCCCCCGTCGAAGCCCTGTACACGAGCGAAGACGCGATGGCGGCGCTGGAGCTGTTTCAGACCATCGGCTACCGGAAGACCATCCCGGTGACTGCCGCGGTGGATCTCACGTTCTACGACGCGGGACACATCCTGGGCTCGGCGATCGTCGTGCTCGATATCCGCGGCAGCGGCGGTTCCACCCGCCTCTGCTTCACCGGCGACCTCGGGCGTCCGAACCGGCCCATTCTTCGCGACCCCGAACTGATCGGCGATGTGGACGCGCTCATCACCGAAAGCACCTACGGCGGACGCTTCCACGTCGACGATCTCACCGCGCTCGACCGGCTCGAGGACATCCTCAAGCGCACGACCGCGCGCGGGGGACGCGTCATCGTGCCCGCCTTCTCCGTCGGTCGCACGCAGGAGCTCGTGTACGATCTGCATCAGCTGCAGAAGCACGGACGCCTGCCGGACATTCCGATCTACGTGGACAGTCCGCTCAGCGCCAACGCGACGGAAATCTTCCGCATCCATCCCGAATGCATGGACCCGGATGTGCGCGAGGATCTGCTGACGAGGAAGGATCCCTTCGGCTTCCAGAAGCTGCATTACATCACTGCAGTGGAAGATTCGAAGGCCCTCAACGCTTCCCGCCAACCGATGGTGATCATTTCGTCCTCCGGCATGTGCGAGGCCGGGCGCATCCTGCATCACCTCGCCAACAACATCGAGAACCCCCGCAACACCATCCTCATCACCGGATACAATGCCGAGCACACGCTCGGACGCCGCCTCGTCGAGAAGCAGCCCGTGGTGAACATTCTCGGCGACGAGTATACGGTCAAGGCCGAAGTGCAGGTGATGAACAGCTTGAGCGCACATGCCGACCGGACGGAACTGCTGTCCTGGATCGGGCAGTTCGACCGCGCGCGGCTCCAGAACATCTATCTGGTGCACGGAGATGAGGATCAGCTCAAGAAAATGGACCAGGGCGTGCGCGAGGAACTCGGCTTCAGCGTCACGCACACGCCGGCAATCGGCGACCGGTTCACGCTTTGAATAAAAAATGGCGGGAGCAGAGATGCACCCGCCATTGCTGACTGCGGTGGGGTGTGTTGCGGTAGGCGTTTTTTTCCTCCCTAAAGCCTGAAGCCGACTCCTATACGACACCGCACCGCACAAGTTTCACCAGGGGACAGGGCATGAATTCATGCCCTGTTTCTGCAGAACCAACAGGAGAGAAAGGCAGCGCGCATGGCAGAAGTGTACGATATCGCTGTCGTCGGAGGCGGACATGCGGGAATCGAAGCGTGTCTCGCCGCCGCGCGCATGGGCTGCACAACGGCGCTGATCACGATGGACGCGGCGGCAATCGGACGCATGTCCTGCAACCCGGCCATCGGCGGCACCGCGAAAGGGCATCTCGTGCGCGAAATCGACGCGCTGGGAGGCGAGATGGCCAAGCTTGCCGACGCGTCGGCCATCCAGTTCAAGATGCTCAACCGCTCGAAGGGTCCCGCCGTCTGGTCGCCCCGCACGCAGAACGACCGCGAACTCTACTCCGCACTCGCGCGGCGCACACTCGAAGCGCAGGAGAATCTCGATATCGTGCAGGGATCAGTCCGCCTGCTGCATCTTGACGGAGACGCGGTCCGGGGCCTGACCACCGACGGCGGCGTCGAGATCGCCTGCCGGGCGCTCGTCCTCTGCGCGGGCACCTTCCTGAATGCCGCGATGTACACGGGGCTCGACCGCAGCGAAGGCGGCCGCTTCGGAGAGGCCCACGCGACGGGCATCACCGAGACGCTGCTCCGCCTCGGCTTCGAGACGGGACGCCTGAAAACCGGCACGCCGCCGCGCGTGTCCATGCGGAGCATCGATCTGTCGCAGACCGTCCTCGCGCCCGGCGACGAACCGCCCATCCCCTTCTCCTTCCAGTCGCCCGTGCCCGACATCACGCAGGTGCCCTGCCACATCACCCGCACCAACGAGCGGACGCACGACATCATGCGCGAGGGCTTCGCGCATTCGCCGATGTTCACCGGCCGCATCCAGGGCGCGGGTCCGCGCTACTGTCCGAGCATAGAAGACAAAATCGTCCGGTTCTCCGATCGCGCAAGTCATCATCTGTTTCTCGAGCCGGAGGGGTGGGACACCGACGTGGTGTACGTCAACGGTTTCTCGTCCAGCCTGCCCGAGGACATCCAGTTGCGCGCATTGCGGTCGGTCGCGGGATTGCAGGACGTGGAGATGATCCGTCCCGGTTACGCTGTGGAATACGATTACTTCCCGCCGCATCAGTTGAAGCTGTCGCTCGAGACGAAGACGGTGCGCGGGCTCTTCCTGGCCGGACAGATCAACGGCACCTCCGGGTATGAAGAAGCCGCGGCGCAGGGACTCGTCGCGGGAATCAACGCCGTGCATTTCGTGCGGGGCGACGCGCCGTTCGTCATCGGCCGCGAGGAGGCCTACATCGGCGTGCTCATCGACGACCTCGTGAACAAGGGCACCGACGAGCCGTACCGCATGTTCACGTCGCGCGCGGAGTACCGCCTCCTGCTGCGGCAGGACAATGCCGACCGCCGCCTGATGCGTTACGGACACGCCTTCGGATTGCTGCCCGACGCCGTATACGCGGCCATGTGCGAGCGCGAGCGGGGCATCAACGCGTTGCTCGAGGTCATCGACAAGCGCACGCTGTCGCCCGAAGCGCTCAATCCCTTCCTCACCGCGCGCGCATCGACGCCTGTGACGCAGCATGAATTCGTCGGGAAAGTCCTGCGCCGCGACGAAGTCTGCGCGAGCGATCTTTTCGCGCTTGACGCTCTCCGCGACGATCCGCTGTTCCGCGCGGCGCTCGACGAGCCCGTCATCGCGCAGCAGGTGGAGATCGAGGCGAAATACGCCGGGTACATCGAGCGGCAGCGGGCGGACATCCGGAAGTTCAGCGTCGCCGAGCAACTCCTGCTGCCCGAGGACTTCGACTACGACCGCGTGAATTCCCTTTCTACGGAAGGCCGGGGCAAGCTCAAGACCGTGCGTCCGCGCTCCGTGGGCCAGGCCTCGCGCATAAGCGGCGTGAGCGCGGCGGACGTGTCGATCCTGATGGTGTACCTGCGGCGGTAGGCGAATGCGGAGCGGCGGAGTATCGGAGTGATGGAGTATTGGAGTGAATCAAACGCCGGGTAGGGCCCCGCCTGCGTTCGCGAATAGCGAACTTCGGCGTGCAGGCCGAAGTCCCGCCGGCCGATTCGTGGGCAAGGTGAGGTATTCGGGTAAGGCGGATCGCCGCGAGCATTGCATGTGGGGAGCGCGCTGAGTAGTTTCGTTTTTCGACGTTCTCTTGGGGACCTTCCTCCATACGCACATCGTGAGGCTCGCACATGGACATGCACCAGAGATCCTTCCTGCTGGCATTTCTCATTGTCCTCCTTGCGCTTCCGGCACGCGCGCAGCTCACCGTCAAGACGACCGCCTACGGCACGAAGCCGGGGTACATCGACCAAGCGACGCTGGTTGTGGAGCCCCACGGGGCGTACGTCGAACAGTCGCTGTACCTCTCGTATTCGGACCACAACCAATTCGCCGGTTCTTCCATCGTCGAGATTGTGCATCGCTTCCGTCTGCCCGCCAATGCGGTGGTCAACGATCTGTGGCTGTGGATCGGCGACAGCGTGATGCAGGCGATCATGCTCGACACATGGCGGGCGCGCGCGATCTACGACAGCATCACGAGCAGCCTGCACGATCCGGCCTTCCTCGCCAAGCGCGGCGACATCTACGAACTCCATATCTTCCCACTCGTCTCGGGTTCCGTGAGGAAGATCAAACTCAACTTCATCACGCCCACGCGCTGGCTGGGCAAGCTCGGCGTCGCAGAACTTCCTCTGCAAATGTTGAGTGATAACAATGCCGCGAAAAAACCGTTGGACGTCCTCTTTCGTGTCGTAGAACCCGTCTGGGGCAAGCCCAGCATCTCTGAACTGCCGAACGCGAATTTCACCGGCTTGAAGGATACGAACGGATACCGCTTTCAATATACCCGCGTCGATGATATCGGTGTCCTGCCTGGATTCACACTTGGCTTCACCACGGACTTCTCCGACGGCACGTTCTTCTCATCCTCGGAGCGCAAGAACGATGGGGCGTACTTCCAATTCGGCTTCGATCCCGGCTCGATCTTCCCGATTCAGAGGGATTCATCGAGCAAGCGTCTGCTATTCGCGCTGGACCTGAGCGGCGTGCATTACAAGAATTTCGTCACGCTGATTCCACGGGTGAAGCAGGCAATCCTCTCCGCCGCGAAAGCGGACGACAGCGTCAACGTGCTGGTTGCGGGGGCAGGAAAGATTCAGTTCCTGAATCCTGCTTGGACCCTGGGCCGGACCGACAGCATCAGTGCGCTCATCGATCGCTTCGTCGCCAGCGAGTGGGGGCGGGAAATCGCGGAGCAACGGATCCCGTATATCAAGTACACGGATGATCTCGCACCCGTATGCTGGCAATTTCCCGGGCTGGAAAAACTCGCCACGATTAAAAACTTCCCGAGTCTTCTCGAGGCTCTTCGCGATTCCGGAAAAGCGGACGTTGTAGCAACATACAATAACGGAACCGATGATCGGAAGAACAATTCCGTCGAGCTGTTGGCGAAGATCGATAGCGTCTTCATCGAAGGCGGCAGGGTTCTGACCTACTACGACTATAACCGATCTCCAAGCGATGAAGTGATCGCTTCCGCACATATCGCCGGACTGAGCGTAAGGAGGATAACGGAATTTCCGGCGCCCCTTACAGGAGTCGCCGCAGGGAATATCGGAAAGGACTTTACAGAACCATTCAATCATTACGTGTTCAATTTCCTGGAGTACTCTCCGGATCCGCAGGTAAAAGTGGAATTGATCGACTCTCTGGGCAGGCCGTACGTCATTTCGAAAAGAATACACAACGGCTTGCTTGTTGTCAGTGCCATCTGGTCGTTCAGGGATGACGGAGCATTGAAAGCTGTGATCGGTATCCCCCTCCTCGGCCTCAATGCGGTCTCGTGCGATCAGCAACTTACCGGCCTCCTCCAAACCGTGAAGGCATTCCATACGGCGTCCCCGTGCGATCGGGTCATCGTCCTGAGCAATACCGATACGCTCTTCGAGAAGCCCGATGCACAGGCGTGGACGGCGTCCTACGTTGCGGACTTCATCCCTGCAGCTCCTCAATTCACGACCATCAATCTCTTGGACGGATCGAATTTCCTCCCGCGGTCGGTCACGGACCAACAGGTCCAATACTACGGATGCGGGTATCTGCTGAAGACCATCGCGGACGCGACGCATGGCCGGCATTTCGAGACGCACCTGTACCCATGGAATTCGCTCTGCGCGCTGCTCGATCCGTACAGTTTGCCGACGGCGGACACCCTGACCGTCTCGGCAGTTGCGGATGCGGGCGCCGGGGTGGTGAAGGAAATCCGCGAAGTCGAACCGGTGCCGGAGGATCCGAACAAGGCACGCTTCTTCATCGGCGCCGCCACTCCGTCGGACAGCATCACGTTCACCGTCCGTGCCGTATTCAAGGATTCCATCGGCGAAAGGATCTATACCGGCAGCAGGTATCTGAGTCACGACAGCACGAAAATGGACAAAATCGTGCCATCGATGCTGGGGAACGAGCATCTCAAGGACCTGTTCAAGCAGCCGAAACGCGACACCGCCGCCATCGTGAGCATGGCCATGCGCTACCGTCTGCTCTGCGACTACACCGCGTTGCTCGCGCTGGAGCCCAACGACACTCTGCACTTCATGAAAGACCCGTTCGACGAAACGAAACTCCTGGATGTTCCCGAGGTCGCCGGCGCGATCGACAACGATTCGATCTCGCTGTCCATCGCGCCGAATCCCTTCCGGCGCGAGACCGGCATCACCCTCCGCGCGCGCAACGCCTCCGTGGTCACCATCGCGGTGTTTGACCGGCTCGGCCGAAGGGTCCGGAGCATCACCGCGGGTGAATCCGTGCATGGGACGCGGCTGTACCGCTGGGATGGCGGCGACGATCTGCATCGCCGCGTGCCTGCCGGAGTCTATTTCGTGCAGCTCCTCGCCAGGGAGCAGACAACGGGAGTCACGCGCACCGTCGTCAGGAACATTGTGCTGCTGGATTGACGCATCGCATTCCCTTTCCCCTGTCCCCATGCACTCACTGTACCACGGCGTCGAGGGACATCCGCAGCATGGCGGGACGCGCGCCTTCCGCGGCCTGCCGCGTGATGACGAAGGCATGCCCGGAACGGGGCATCCATTTCCAGACAATCTTGTCCGCTGAATCTTCCGTCCGCTCGAGGAGTTTCCGTTTCAGGATGCTCTGCACGCGCGACGCGAGATCCTTGAATTCGGCGGCGGCATCCGTGCCCGCGGGTTTCCACGCTTTCACGCGGATCAGCTTCAGCGCGCCGTAGTTGTCGGCGTCGAAGTCCATGCGCATCGTCCACCCCGCGCGGGACGAATCGCGCGTGACCAGCGTGAAGGCGATGACGTTCTCGTACGAGAGCAGCGTGTCGACGTACTGCTGCACGCTGTGCGGCGGCTTGAGGAACACTCCCTCGGCCCACTGCTGATAGATGTTGAGCGTGCCGAGGTACACCACCGGATCGAAGCGGTGGCGGGCTTCCTGGGCGCGCGAGGCCTGCGCTGCGAGCAGCAGCGCGACGGCGAGAAGTGCGTGTCGGATCATGCGATACTCCTGGAGTGGCGGGGAGCGCCGCGGGGCGCGTCCGCGAGAGTCAAATCAGCAACTGCGCGACGAGGCCGCCGACGACGAGGGCGAGCACGAAGCTGCCCGTCCAGATGATCATGCCTTCCTTGAGGCCGCGTTCCTTGAGCATCACGACGACGGACGCGATGCAGGGCACGAACAGGGTGATGGTGACCAGGGCGGCGACGGTCTGATACGGCGAGAGATCCATCGAATACAGTCCGGCGGCTCCGAAGTCGCGTCGCACGAGTCCCATGACGAAGGCGGTGGCCGCCTCCTTCGGGAGTTTGAGCCAGGACACGACCAGCGGCTGCAGCAGGTCCTGCACCGCGACGAGCGCGCCGGTGACCTGCAGAATGCTGACCGCGAGCGCGCCGACAAAGAACCACGGGCTGGCTTCCTTCATGAAGAAATACGTTTTGTAGGCGGTCTTCTGCACCACGTTCCCGACGCGGGGAAAGCGCATCGGCGGGAGGTCGAGCAGCAGGGCGGATGTTTCGCCGGGAATGAGCCTGCTCATCGAGGTGCCGACGGCGACGAGGAAGGAAAAGATCACCGCCGCGTAGATCGCCGTTGCCGCGGGACCCGCGGTCGCGAGCAGCGCGGCGATGACGCCGAGTTGCGCGGAGCACGGGATCGCGAGCTGCAATATCGTGGTTGCAATCGTCTTTTCCCTGTTCGTCCCGAGCAGGCGCGTCGTAATGGTAGCCATGGTGACGCAGCCGAATCCGAGAATGAGCGGGATGATCGCGCGTCCGTTGAGCCCGATGACGCGCAGCGTGCGATCCACGATCGTCGCCAGCCGCGGCAGGTAGCCGCTGTCCTCCAGCACCGAGAGCGCGAGGTAGAAGCCGATGACGAGCGGCATGAGCAGGAAGAGCAGGTACGTGAGCGTCATCGTGATCGCGCCGAATTCCCCGAAGAACACGACGATCCAGGGATTCGAATATTTGAAGGTCCAGTTGGCGGTGTGGCCTGATGCGAAGTCCTGCGCTTCCTTCCACAGCGCCGGATTCGCAAAGCGGCCATCAGGAAAGCTGAAGTTTCGCTCTGCGATGATTTCGTCGTGAGCGCCCACCCGTTCCACCGTGATCTCCGTCGCGGCATTGCGCGCGACGGCGCCCTTGATCGCCACTTCCACGATCCGGTTGCCCACCGTCGATTCGGTGAAGCCGACGAGATCCTGCGCCACGAGCACGCCGACGAACTGGTAGAGCAGAAAGAGAATGACGGCGAGAATCGGAAGACCCCAGATCGGGCTGACCGTCGCGCGCCCGAACAGTGACGACAGGCGGCGGCCTGTCTGCGCATGGCTGACGACCTGCGCGACGATGGTGTTGACGCGGTTCCGCCGATCGATGTAGAGTTCGTCGCGCGACGAGGAGACGACGGTCTTCAGGCCGTGCCGCGCGGCGATGACCGGATCGCCCTCGAGCACGAGCAGTGCTTCTCCCTGCGAGCCGACCACGCTCAGGAGGCGGTGCAGCTCGGCGTGGAGAGACGGATTCTGACGTCCTTCGCGTACCGAGCGGATGAGGTCGTGGATGGCGTCGAGTCCCTCGCGCTGCGTGGCGACGGTGCCGATGACGGGCACGCCGAGTTCGCGTTCCAGCGCGGCAAGATCGATGTCGAGTTTCTGATGGCGCGCCTCGTCCAGCATGTTCACGGCCACGCCGACCGGCTTGCCCATGTCGATGAGCTGCTGGGTCAGGAACAGATCGCGCTCGAGGTGCACGCCGTCGACGATGTTGACGATCAGATCCGCATTCAGGATGATGTCGCGCGCGACGGTTTCCTCGTCGTTGAAGGACGACACGCCGTAGATGCCGGGCGTGTCGTACAGATCGTACTCGAGGTAGGAGGCTTTCGCAACTTCCACGGTGGTGCCGGGAAAATTGGAGACATCGACGTACAGGCCGCTGAGGTAGTTGAAGAACACGGATTTGCCGACATTCGGATTCCCGACGAGGACGAGTTTGCGCTTGGAGGGATCGCCCGCGAGGATATCCGTGCGCGGGTGATGATGTCCGGCATGCGGTTGCGGCGGATGCGTTTTGGACGTGAGCGCGCGTTCCGGTCCGGTGTCGACAATCGGCGATGGCATGAGGTGCGTGTATCCTTTCTCAGAGCGACGAGACGGTGATGGACGCGGCCAGCTCGGTGCTCACGGCCACTTCCTGGCGGCTGTGCAGCAGCACGAGCGTGCCTCCGGGCAGCCGCTCGAGACATTCCACCACGGTGCCTTCCATGAGGCCGAGGCGGATGAGCTGCGAGCGCATGTCGCCGAGGGGAAGTCCGGCGATGCGGACGCGCGATCCTTTGCGGACGGTACTGAGGAGCATGGGCATTACGGCTGCGATGGGTGTTTCTTCCTGCAGGCGGGGCAGATCCCGTAGATGTGCAGGATCGCGTCCTGCAGATCGTGATTCATGAAGGCGGCGGCGTCGCGGGCCATGCGGTCGACGCGCTTGTCGATGAATTCCTCGATGGTGCCGCAGGAACGGCAGATCAGGTGATGATGCGGCTGGTTGTTGAGGGCGACTTCGTACTTGGCGAGGCGTTCCTCGAAGCGGTACTGCACGAGGATGCCCGAATCGCGCAGCTTCTCGAGCGTGTTGTACACCGTCGCGCGCGACACCTTGCTCCCCTTTTTCTTGAGGTGCAGGAAGAGCTGATCCGCGTCGAAGTGGCTCTTGGATGCCATTGCCGCGTCCAGCACTTCGATGCGCTCGGGGGTGATGCGCAGGTTGTTCCGGCGCAGGTACTCGTGGAAGAAGGATTTGATGTCGGGTTTCTGCATGTCTATTTAGACTAAATCTAAATGCGAATATACCGTCTCGAGTCATGCGAAGCAACCCCCGGGGATTTGCTATCTTGGAAGGATGATTCCAGATGTCGTACAGCAGCTCCTCGCCGGCAGGGCCATACTCGCGCCGATGCTCGCGACGACCGACATTCCCTTCCGCGCCGTGTGCCGGGAATTCGGCGTCGTGCACGCGAGCACGGAGATGGTGAGCGCCAAGGGCATCGTGGAGGGCCTCAAGGAGTCGTTCCGCTGCGCGGTCTTCGATCCCGCGGAGGGCGCGATCTCGATGCAGGTGGTGGCGGCGACTGCGGGCATGGCGACGCAGGCCATCCATGAACTCTCGCGCATGCACCCGACGATCATCGACATCAACTGCGGCTGTCCGAACGAGCGCATCTGCGATGCGGGCGCCGGCGCGAAACTGCTCGAGGACCCCAAATCCCTCGAAAGCGTCGTGCGCGCCGCCGTGCGCGCGTCGACGGTGCCGGTGTCGGCCAAAGTGCGCATGAGCGCGCAGCATCGCGAAGAATCCATGCGCGCCATCGTGCGCGCCGTGGAGGACGCGGGCGCGAGTTTCATCACCGTTCACGCGCGTTCCCGCTCCGCCGCCTACGATCAGCCCGCGCACTGGGACGCCATCGCCATCGCGAAGGACGAAGCCTCCATCCCCGTCGTGGGCAACGGGGACGTGTTCTCCTCGGCCGACGCCTTCCGCATGATGGATCAGACCGGCTGTGACGCGGTGATGATCGCGCGCGGAGCGCTTGGCACCCCGTGGATATTCCGGGACATCGCGCTCGGGCGCCGCTGCGGCATCGACGAGCACCTGCCATCGGTGACCGACCTTGCCGATGTGGTGCGGCGGCACGTCGCGATGCTCGCGCGCGAGTTCGGTCCCATCCTCAGTCTGCCTCGCCTGCGCAAGCACGTGGCATGGTACACGCGGTACTTCGAGGGAGCGGACGACCTGCGCCACCTCGTGTTCCGGAACGATGATATTTCCTGCATTCAGGATGCCATCGCGGCGTTCTTCGCGCTCTCCCCGCTTCCGCTGTCCGCGGATGCGCCCGCGCGCCTCGCGATGGAAAAAGCCTTCCGTCACCGCGTCCTGTACTGGCTCTCCACGCCGGCCCCCGAGCAGTATCTCGGGTGATTCCGAGCGGCACTGGATTTGCCGCAAGTTTTGGATACTTTTCGACTCTTCCACCACCAACCATTTCCGCAGAGAGGATACACCATGCTATCGCGAATGAGACACAATATCCACACGGTGTTCAGGAGCCGCATCGCCATGCTGACGATGCTCGCGTACACCGCGGTCCTGATCGCCTGCGGCGTGAACATCTACAAGGACAGCGACGACGTGAATCTGGGCGCGCAGCTCGACAAGGAGATTCGCGCCAACCCGAAGGAATACCCCATCATGCAGGGGCGCCCCGAAGTGAAGTCCTACGTCGGCGGCATCGTGCAGAAAGTGCTCGCGTCGCCGGATGTGCAGAAGCGCGCCATCTATCCCTACGTCGTGGAGATCATCCAGGACGACAAGACCATCAACGCCTTCTGCACTCCCGGCGGCTACATCTACGTGTACACCGGCCTGATGAAATTTCTCGACAATGAGGCGTCGCTCGCCGGTGTGCTGGGCCACGAGATCGCGCACGCGGAACGCCGCCATGCGACCAAGCGCATCACCGCCGCGCACGGCGCCCAGATCCTGCTCGGCGAAGTGCTCGGGAAGAATCCCAGCACGGTCGCGCAAATCGCGGGCAACCTCTTCACGAATCTCGGCTTCCTCAAGAACAGCCGCGACGACGAGATGGAGGCCGACAACTACAGCATGCAGTACCTGCGATCGACGGATTACTACCCGGGTTCCATCAAATACTTCTTCGAGAAGATCGGGGCCGCGGGCGGCAGCAGCTCGTCCTCCCTCACCACGCTGTTTCTGACGCATCCCCCGTCGGAAGACCGCGCGAACAACGTGCAGGCGAAAATGGCGGAATGGAAGGTCCCGTCCCCCGCGGAATCGCAGCTCTTCACGAAATCGTATCAGGCGTTCAAAAAGAAGCTCCCGTAACAAGACGGCCACTGTACCGTAGAACATCACGATCCGGTGTCCCCGGACTCCGGACCACTTTCACGCACTGAACCTTACAGGACTGCATGCTGACCGTTTCACACCTGCGCAAGGATTTCACCTCCGTCCGCGCGGTTGACGACGTCTCCTTCACCGTCAAGCCCGGCCAGGTCTTCGGACTGATCGGACCGAACGGCGCGGGGAAATCGACGACCATCCGGATGATCATGGACATCATTCAACCCGACAGCGGGGAGATCCTGTTCAACGGAAAACGCCCCGGCGAGTCGGGCAAGAATCTCGTCGGCTACCTGCCCGAGGAGCGCGGCCTGTACCGCAAGAACAAGCTCGTGCACGTGATCGCGTATTTCGCATCCCTCAAGGGCATGGACGCGGCCGCCGCGCGCGCCGCCGCGGCGCCCTGGCTCGAGCGCTTCTCGCTGACGCACGCCCTCAAGCGCAACGTCGAGGAACTGAGCAAGGGCAATCAGCAGAAGGTGCAGTTCATCATCTCCGTGCTGCACCGACCGGCGCTGCTCGTGCTCGATGAAGTGTTTTCCGGCCTCGATCCCGTGAATCAGATCCTGATCAAGGACGCGCTGCAGGAGTTGCGCCTCGACAACCGGGCGATCATCTTCTCGACGCATCAGATGGAATTCGCGGAGAAGCTCTGCGACGACCTGGTGCTGATCAACAAGGGGCGCATCGTGCTGGAAGGCTCGCCCGCGGGCATCAAGCAGCGCTTCGGCAAGAACTCCGTGCAGATCGAATTCGAAGGCGAAGGGGACTTCCTCGAAACGCTGCCCGGCGTGGCGCGCGCGCAGGTGTCGCAGAACTTCGCCGAACTCGTCGTCGCCGACGGCGCGGACACCAACAGCATTCTCACCGCGGCGGTCGCGCGCCTGCAGATCGCCCGCTTCGCGCGCATCGAACCGTCCCTCGAAGCCATCTTCATCGAGACCGTCGGCATGCCCGAAGCGGAGACGACGGCCGCCGCCGCACTCCCGCCGAAGAGCGCAGCGCAGGACAAGCGCGTGCGCCGGGAGTTGTTCACCTCGCTGCTCATGTTCCTTGCCGTCCTCGTCGTCGCCGCCGCGCAAGTCAAGGCCGGACACCTGCAGCCCGTGCTGTTCTTCATACTCATCGGGGCGGCGATGCTGTCCGCCCTGCGCTTTTTCCGGGTGAAGAAGAAGGTGCAGGCCGAATTGCGCGAACGCGCGGAAGGAGGGCCGCGCGCATGATCTCCCGCAAGGCCTTCAGCGTCGCGCGCTGGGAATTCGTCGAGCGCGTGAAGACCAAGAGCTTCATCATCGGGCTGTTCCTCACGCCCGCCATCATGGCGCTGTTCTCCGTCGTGCCGTCCCTGCTGCGCGAGAACATCGTGAAGCAGGAGCAGCTCCATCTCCTCGTCTACGACGGCACCGGCGTGCTGCTCGACAGCGTCACCGCCTCCGTGGCGCGCGCGTTCACGCTGCCCGACGACCGTCCCCTCTACGTGGTGACGCCGGTCGGCGCCGAGACGAGCATGGAGGAGGCGAAGGGGCGCGCGGACGAGCGCATCCTCGCGGAGACCCTGGAGGCGGCCGTCCTCATCCCGTCCACCGCGCTCGATTCCCTGCACGTCGAGTACCGCGCCCGGAACGTGTCCGACATCGAGAACATTTCGCGCCTGGAAAGCATCGTGTCCGGCGTGATCACGTCGTACAAGCTCACGCATGCGGGACTCGATCCCGTCAAGGTCGGCGAATTGAACCGCCGGGCGGATCTCCGCACGGTGCGCGTGACGCCGACGGGCGAGAAGCAGAGCGGCTTCCTGGAGTCCTTCGGCATTTCCTACGTGTTCATCATCATGCTGATGATCATGATCCTGAGCTCGGGGCAGATGCTGGTGCGCAGCATGGTGGAGGAAAAGAGCAACCGCATCGTGGAGGTGCTGGTCTCGTCCTGTTCCGCCACCGACCTGATGTTCGGCAAGATCATCGGGCTGAGCCTGCTCGGCATCGTGCAGCTGTCGCTGTGGGTGGTCATCGGGGTCGTGCTCGTGCTCGCCTCGGGCATCACCGGCCTGCCGCTCGACAATCTGTGGCTGATGATCGTGTACTTCTTCCTCGGCTTTCTGCTGTACGCCGGGATCTTCGTGATGTTCGGTTGCCTCGCCTCCACCGAACAGGAGGCGCAGCAGATGACCGGCTACCTGTCGATCTTCCTGTCGCTGCCGCTCGTCATCGCGATGATCGCGGTGCAGAATCCGAACAGTCCGCTGCTCGTCGGCCTCAGCTTCGTGCCGTTGCTCACGCCTTCGATGATGATCCTGCGCCTGCCGATCCTCACGCCTCCCGCCTGGCAGATCGCGGCCAGCCTCGCAGGCCTCGTGCTGTCGATCGCCGTCGTCGTGTGGATCGCCGCGAAGGTCTTCCGTGTCGGCATTCTCCTGACGGGCACGCGCCCCACGCTCGACGAAATCGTTCGATGGATCCGATCATAACACCACGCAGGAGTTCCCCATGCGAGATTTTCTCTTCATCCTCGGCCTCGTCGTCCTCGCGGTCATCGCGCTCAAGGTGCTGCTCTGGACGCTGAAAAACATCCTGATCTTCGCCGTCGTCGCGGGGGTGATCTATCTGATTGTCCGGTCGGGAGTGTTCAAACGGCTGAAGAAATGAATCGTGAATGGTGAATCGTGAAGTCGTGAGTCGTGAGTCGTGAATCGTGAATGGTGAATCGTGAAGTCGATATTCACGATTCACCATTCACGACTACTGTCATCCTATCCGGAATCGTCGTATCTTTAATGTTCTTTTGTCCACACGAGACTCGAAACAGGAAGTTATGGCGAAACCGCTGGTAGCAATCGTAGGCAGGCCGAACGTCGGAAAATCGACGATGTTCAACCGGTTCATCGGGATCCGGCAGGCGATCGTGGACGATCAGCCCGGCGTGACGCGCGACAGGCACTACGCCGATGCGGAGTGGGCCGGCCGCGAATTCATGCTCATCGATACCGGAGGGTATGTTTCCGACTCCTCCGATGTCTTCGAAAAGGCCATCCGGGAGCAGGTGGCCGCCTCCATCGACGAGGCGACCGTCATCGTGTTCGTCGTGGACGCGCGGGACGGCCTGCACCCGATGGATCTCGAAATCGCGCAGATGCTGCGCAAGAGCTCGCGCCGGGTGGTGCTCGCCGTCAACAAGATCGACAGCGGCAAGCTCAGCAACGAGACGGCGCAGTTCTACGAACTCGGTCTCGGCGAGCCGCACGAGGTCTCGGGTATTTCCGGGCGCATGACCGGCGATCTGCTCGACGTCATTGTCGCGGGCTTCCCCGAGGCGACCGACGTCGAGGAGGAGCCCCACCTGCGGCTCGCGATCATCGGTCGGCCGAATGTCGGGAAATCCTCGATCACCAACGCGCTGCTGGGGCGGGAGCGGTCCATCGTCACGCCCATTCCGGGCACGACGCGCGACTCCCTCGATTCGACGCTCGTGTACCACGGCAAGGAGATCACCCTCATCGACACCGCGGGACTGCGCCGCAAGAGCCACATCAAGGAGAACATCGAGTTCTTCTCCACCCTGCGCACGTTCAAGAGCATCGAGCGCTGCGACGTGGCGTTGTGCATGGTGGACGCCACGGAAGGCCTGCTGCATCAGGACATCGACATCATCACCGAGGCCATCGAGCATCACAAGGGCGTGGTCATCTGCGTCAACAAGTGGGATCTGCTCGAGAAGGATTCGCACTCCGCGAAGCGCATCGAGGACGACATCCAGGCGAAGGTGAAGATGTACGATTACGTCCCCATCGCCTTCGTCTCGGCCCTCACGCGGCAGCGCGTCACGAAGATGCTGGACACCTGCATCGAGGTCTACGAGGAGCGCAAGAAGCGCGTGAAGACCTCGGAGCTCAACGATCGCCTGCTGGAGGTGGTGCGCGCCACGCCGCCGCCGTCCACGCCCACCGGACGCGAGGTGAAAATCTACTACGTGACGCAGGTGCGCGAATCGCCGCCGGTGGTGGTCCTCTTCACGAACGAGCCGAAGCACATCCCCGAGAGTTACCGGCGTTTCGTGGAGCGCGCCGTGCGGCGGATGTTCGGCTTCCACGGCGTGCCGATCGCGGTGCAGTTCAGAGAAAAATAGCGCGTCGAACCTTCGGACGCGCCCGGATGTTTAGAGTGTGCGCTCCCCGCCGCCCCCACTTCCGGGCGCCGGTGAAGGAGTCGCATCAAGACCAGGAGCAACGTACATGAGCAACGGACAACCCGACGACAAGAGCCAGCCGAAATCCCCGCTTCCCTTCCGGACCACGCCCATGCTGCGCTGGTTCCTGGTGGGTATCCTGGCCCTCATCGTCATTGAATTTGTGTATTTCTGGGGCAAGCAGGGGCAGACCATCCCATACAGCACCTTCAAGCAACTCGTCATCGACGGCAAGGTCGCGAAGGTCGACATCGAAACCGCGTCCCTGATGGCCACGCTGAAAGCGGATGCTTCGCAGAAGCAGGACGCGCCGACCGTGTATTCCGTGACGCTTCCGACGGCGGTCCCCGACAACGCGCTGATGCAGCTGCTCGAGGAGAAAAAGGTCACGATATCCGCCGTACAGGACACCTCGAGTTTCTGGAACACCCTCATCTGGTTCGTCTTCCCGCTGCTGCTGATGGTGGGCTTTTTCGCCCTCTTCAATCAGCGCATGCGCGCGCAGGGCGGCGGTTCGGGTGGACTGCTCTCGATGGGGAAGATGAATGCGCAGTCCTACAGCAAGGAAAAGGTGAAAACCACTTTCGCCGATGTGGCGGGCTCCAAGGAGCAGAAGGAAGCGCTGTACGAGATCATCCACTTCCTCAAGCGGCCGCAGGACTTCAAGAAGCTCGGCGGCTCCACGCCCAAGGGCGTGCTGCTCGTCGGTCCTCCGGGAACGGGCAAGACGCTCCTCGCGCGCGCCGTGGCGGGCGAGGCGGACGTCCCTTTCTTCCACGTGTCGGGCTCCGCATTCCTCGAAATGCTCGTCGGTGTCGGCGCGAGCCGCGTGCGCGACCTGTTCGCGACGGCGAAGAAGAACACGCCGTGCATCATCTTCGTCGACGAGATCGATTCGATCGGCCGGCGTCGCGGCGGCATCCAGGGGTTCTACGGCGGCGGCGCCAGCGAAATGGAGCAGACGCTCAATCAGCTGCTGTCGGAAATGGACGGCTTCGAATCGAATGAGGACGTCATCGTGATGGCGGCCACCAATCAGCCCGACGTGCTCGATCCCGCGCTGCTGCGGCCCGGTCGTTTCGACCGCCGCATCATTGTGGACCTCCCGAACCTCGTGGAGCGCGAGGAAATCCTGGGCGTGCACATCCGGAAAGTCCCGCTCGCGGCCGATGTGGACATCAAGGCCATCGCGCGCGCGACGCCGGGCAACTCCGGCGCGGACCTGAAGAACCTCGTGAACGAAGCCGCCATCCTCGGCTCCAAGAAGCGCAAGGACGCCGTGGAGATGGAGGATTTCTGGGGCGCCCTCGACAACATCATGCTCGGCCTCGTGCGCTCGAGCCTCATTCTCAGCGAGGACGAGAAGAAGCGCACCGCCTACCACGAGGCGGGGCACGCGCTCGTCGCGAAGAGCTTCCCCAATTCCGATCCCGTGACCAAGGTCACCATCGTGCCGCGCGGACGCGCGCTGGGCGTCACGATGCAGACGCCCATCGACGAACGCCACAACTACACGCGCGAGTATCTGCTGGAACGGCTCGCCGTCGTGCTCGGCGGACGCGCCGCGGAGCAGGTGGTCTACGGCTCCATCTCCACCGGCGCGGAAAACGATCTCATGCACGGCACCACGCTGGCGCGCAACATGGTGGCGCGGTACGGCATGAGCGACGTGCTCGGCAACCTCTCGCTGCTCGAGCCGGGCGCGGAGTCCTATGTCGGCGGCAATCCCTTCGGCGGCAGGAATTTCAGCGAGGACACGTTGCGCCTCGTGGATACCG
Source organism: Ignavibacteria bacterium (assembly GCA_016720835.1). Classification (GTDB taxonomy): domain Bacteria; phylum Bacteroidota; class Ignavibacteria; order SZUA-365; family SZUA-365; genus JADKJW01. Next base: position 336,399 of record JADKJW010000031.1, on the reverse strand, counting down.
AGACGAAGCGTTTCATCGACGACGCCTATCAGCGCGCGCTCGCCATTCTCTCCGAACGGCGGCAGCAGCTCGATCTCATCGCGCTCGCGCTGATCACCAAGGAAATCATCGACGGCAAGCAGCTCACCGCGCTGCTCGAAACCGGGGTGCTGCCGGAGGAGACTCCGCCCGCGGAAACCCCGCCGGGCGCGACAGTGTAAAACGCGGACACGCGGGAAGAATGCACAGGGCGGGAAATTCTCCCGCCCTGTTGCGTTTCTCCGCGTTGAAGCCCACACGCGCCGTGTCTGTCAATTAAAAGATACACGCATCCAGTATGGAGAGGACTTCATCGAGCAATGCATCCGGAGCTTTCCCGATGATCTTTGCGGAACGCGCGTGGTAGTCAAGAGATTTGACCTGTTCCACCATGACGAAACCCTTCGCGGGTGCATCTCCAGTCACAGGCACATGAAACGGATACCCGCGATCGGTGCTGGTAAGCGGACACACGATGGCAAGGCCGGTATGCGCATTGAATGCCGTGTTGCTTACCACGAGCGCGGGGCGACGGCCTTTCTGTTCGTGTCCCGACTGCGGATCGAACGACACGGTAATGAAATCGCCTTTCTCTGGAATCCTCTTCTTCATTTACCACACCTCGTTGCCGACGGGTGTACCCCAATCCGTTTCAGTCGGCCTGTATCCTTTCGGAATTTTCGATATCAAATCCTGCAGGCTGCGTCTGACACGAACGGGCTTTGCGGCGGTGATGATGATCAGTCCATCACTCGTGCTCACATCCACGTCGTCTCCAACCATCAGCTGTGCTTCGGTGAGAATCTGCTTCGGAAGACGAAGCCCCTGGCTGTTTCCCCATTTCTGAATTTTTGTTACCATGACGGCATCACTCCTGTATATCCCAAGTATAGCCATAATACGGATGCGCGTCAAGTCTGTTTCACAATGACACCGTCCGGGCGGATCCGTGCCTGCTCGTCACTGTGTCGTCACTTGATCTGCTTCAGAATCTCCGCGATTTGTCTGCGCATGTCCTCCGTCGGATTCATTCCCTCGGCTTCCTTCAAGAGGGCGATCCCCCGTCTGTCACCGAGCGTGAGGTACCCGTATCCCATCAGGAAGCGGAGTTCTCCTTCGGAGGGATACTTCTGCACGGCTTCGCGATATTTCGCCTCGGCATCGGCGCCGCGGCCCAGCATCAGGAGCGCGCCGCACTGCAGGGCGGCCAGCTTTCCTGTTTCGAAGCCTTTGGCCGCGCCGGAGGAAAGCAGACGCTGCGCATCGTCGTATCGGGCGGCGGTAAATGCTTCCATGCCCTGCAGCACGTCGCGAGCGGTGGCAAGTCCGTGGCGCGCGGCGAGCACCTCGATGGTTTCCGCGAGTCCGCCGTGCGCCTTTCGGAGATACGCCTGGTACGCGCAGGCGGCCGCGAGCGAATCGATGCGCGCGAACGTGATCGCGTAATCGCCGCGGAGTCCTTTCCGCTGCAGTCCATCGGCCTGATGGAGCAGTCGCTGCAGTACCCACAGGTATTCGGACGCGGCGCGGGGCGACTTCGTATCGGCGAGGACCCCCGCCGAGTTGATCAGCAGCCGGTAGTGCTCCGCGTAGCCGAGCCGCTCCACCATGCGCTTCTCGACGCGCATCTCGTTCGCGTAGTCGGCTTCGTGCAGGTAGTGTTTCCGGAGCGCTTCGAAACCGCTCAGCGCATAATCCGCGTACATGTTCTCCGCGTCCAGTTCGATGATGCGCTCGAACCTGCGCGTGGAACTCTCCTCGGAGACATTCATGACGATCCACGGCGCGACGAACACCAGAGACGCCAGCGCGAGCCCGGCGGGCAGCGCCGGCGACGCCGGCTTCATTCTGCCGGCGACGACATACGCCAGGAGGCTGATGATGACTCCCAGCGGGGCGGCCAGGTCCCAGTCGCGCGCCCAACCGAACACGGCGTTCGCGAAGGCGAGAAAGACGCCGAAGGAAATGAGCGCCAGGAGCAGGAAGTGCACCGCGGGCGAAGACTCTTCGGCGGCATGCCTCCGCCGCGCCGCAACGACGAGCAGGAATACGGTGGAAACCGGCGCGAGGAGCAGCGGGAGATTGATGAGATCGAGAAGGTGCGCCGCGGACAGCAGCGTATAGGATTGCACACCCGCGGGTCTCGGAATCGACACCGCGGACATGACGATGCGGCCGTCCTGGTTCCACAGGCCCGACGCGAAATACACCACGATTCCCGCGAGAAACACTCCCAGTGAACTCCACAGCACCCCTCTCGTCGTGCGCAGGGAGGGCGGAAAGAGCCGGGTGTTGAACAGGAGGACGTACAGCAGAGCCGGCAGCAGCGCGATGGTATACACGTGCGCTGTGCACGCCAGGAGAAAGAGGAACACCGCCGGCCACTTCCGTCCTGATTCCAAGGCGCGAAGGCCGGCGAGAAAAAACAGCGTCAGGGAAACGAGCACCGGGAGGTACAACTCCACGTATCCGAAAAAATGCAGCGACGCGCCGCTTCCGAGCAGCAGCACGAGCAGCGTCACGCGCTCCTCCCTTTTCGCAAGCAGGCGGATGCCGACCGCAAACACTCCCAACCACAGGATCGACAGCACGTGAAAGGGGAACACGGAGGTCTGTGGAAGCGCCAGCCCGAGGGCGTGCAACACGTGCGGGAGCATTCGTGTGATGAGCACTACCATCACGCCGGCGAGCGGCGCGGAACGGATGCTCCAGAGGAGTTCGCTGAAGTACCCCGGATCGCGCCCCAGCTTGAAGATTTCCGGAACGTAGCTGCCCCCGTCGCCATAGAAAAACGTCCGCATCGGGAACAGCACGCAGAGCGCGCCGAAGACCGCCACGACGCACCAGAACACCGCAGAAGATCGCTCGCCCGCGACAAAGGCCGCCACGCGGCGGAGAAGTTTTTCAGTGGATGGAAGCAGGAAGCCTGCGGCCGCGACACAGGCGAGCAGCGCGAGCGGCAGGTCCACGTAGCGCAGCACATCCATCGACCAGAAGCGCGGATACTCCACGAAGCCGCCGATGATGCGCAGAGCGAGGACGATCGAAACGACTATAACGACACGTGAACGACCTTCCACTTTCTCGACGCGATGTCGATTGCTGTTGCTCATCAATCAATCGTCGTCGTGGCCCGATGTGCTCACATTGGAAAGGATGCTGGTACCTCTCGCTGATGCGAGCATGCACGTCGGTTGAAGACGCTGATGAACACAGGTACGCATTGTTTTTTCGTCACTATGGCGTTTTCGCAGCTCGGCTCGTCCGTCGCGTGCGTGCGGACATTCGAGCAATCTCGATGAGTGACCGCAATGCATCATTTACGGCCTTGGCCGTTGGAAAAGCCTCCGCGACATCAGGACTGAGAAGAACAAGATTCGTTCCCGACCGATATGCCTCCAGATATTTCCCGCGTGTTCCAGCACCGAGATCACGGCGTTGGTACTCTTCACGCAGCTCTTCGCTCTTAGGCTTCCTCATAGACACTCCTCTCGTAATTCGTCATAACGCGGGCTCTGATCATTCGAACTGTATCCCCTGTTCCTGTATGCGCGATGACGAGCAATCTGCCGTTCAGAGACATTCCAAATGTAAGAAACCGTTCTTCGTTCTCCGAATGATCCGGATCATCAAATGATACTGCCAAAGGATCGCCAAACACCGTGCTTGCTTCCTGAAACGTGACACCGTGTTTCTTCTCGTTTGCTCCTGCCTTTCTATCATCCCAGAGAAAAATCATGACGCAAGGTTCGCTGGGTATCAGTCAGAACTCTTCACTGCCGCATTCTTCGCCCGCTCGACGGCCATGATGCTGTGCTTGCGGCCGTAGAAGAAGTAGATGGCCATGCCGATGAGGAGCCAGACGATGAGGCGCCACCAGTTGTCCACGGGCAGCGAGAACATGAGCATGCCGCAGGTGAGGATACCCATGATGGGCACCACCGGCACCCAGGGGCAGCGGAAGGGCCGTTCAGCCTCCGGATGCGTCTTGCGCATGATGAGTACCGCCGCGCAGACGATGACGAACGCGAGCAGCGTGCCGATGTTGGTGAGGTGCAGCAGCGCGTCGATCGGCAGAAAGCCGGCCAGCGACGTCACGAAGAGGCCGATGAGGATGGTGGACTTCCACGGCGTGCGGAATTTCGGATGCACGACCCCGAATATCGAGCGCGGGACCAGGCCGTCGCGCGCCATGGCGAGAAACACGCGGGGACCGCTCAGCATCATGACGAGCAGCACCGAGGTGATGCCGGCCACACCGGCGAGCGCGATGAGCCCCTCGGCCCAGCCGAGTCCCTGCTGCTGGAAGGCGCGCGACACGGGCGCGTTGATGTCGAGCTGGTCGAAGCGCACCATGCCCGTGATCACCGCCACCACGCCGATGTAGAGCACGGTGCAGAGCAGCAGCGAAACGATGATGCCGATGGGCACGTCGCGCTGCGGATTCTTCGCCTCCTCGGTGTGCGTGGACACCGAATCGAAGCCGATGTAGGCGAAGAAGATGATGGCCGCTCCCGCGAGCATGCCGACCGGCGCTCCCATCGGGTTGGTCTGCCCCGACACGCTGTAGCCGAAGAAGCTGATGCCTGTCCACCCGAACGGCGCGAAGGGCTCCCAGTTGGTCTTGTCGATGAAGAAGACGCCCACGCCGATGACGAAGAGCACCGCGGCCAGCTTGATGAAGACCATGGTCGCGTTGAACGACGCCGATTCCTGTATGCCCTTCACGAGGATGACGGTGACGATCGCCACGATGATGATGGCGGGGAGATTCATCATCGATCCGGTGGAGAGGAAGGATCCGCTCACGGCGTCGTAGCGCCAGGGCGACTCGCGGAGCAGCAGGGGTATTTCAACGCCGATTTTGGCCAGCACGTTCTGGAAGTACCCCGACCAGCCGGTGGCGACGGTCGCGCTGCCCACGGCGTATTCGAGCACGAGATCCCAGCCGATGATCCACGCGAACAGCTCGCCGAGCGTGGCATACGCGTAGGTGTACGCCGAGCCCGCGACCGGCACCATGGCGGCGAACTCCGCGTAGCAGAGCGCCGCGAAGATGCAGGTGATGCCCGCCACCACGTAGGAGAGCATGAGCGAAGGCCCCGCCACATTGTGCGCCGCGGCGCCCGTGGCGACGAAGATCCCCGCTCCGATGATGGCGCCGACGCCCAGTGCGGTCAGCTGCACCGGACCGAGCACGCGCCGCAGGCGGTTCTCGCTGTGGACTTCTTCAAGAAGAATGTGCAGGGGTTTTCGCTCGAATAAGGGACTGCCCATACGCGTGTTCCTCTACGGAGTGGTGGTGGATGAGGGTGTATTTTTTTTGTGCTGGATATACTTGATGATGAGCGGCAGGATGGAGAGGAATACCACGACGATGATCACGTACTCGATGTTCTGGGCAATGCCGGGAACGGAACGTCCGAGGAAGTAGCCCAGCAGCGTCATGCTGCAGATCCAGGAGATGCCGCCGACGATATTGTACGTCGCGAAGCGCCGGTAGCGCATTTCAGCGATGCCCGCCACGACGGGCGCGAACGTGCGCGCGAAGGGCATGAAACGCGCTATCACGATCGTCATCGCACCGTACTTTTCGTAGAATTCCCTCGTCTTCAAGAGGTGGTCTCGCCTGAAAATGCGCGATTGCGGGCGGTTATACAGCGTGTGCCCCGCGCGCTTCCCGATCGTGTATCCGGTGAAGTCCCCCGCGACCGCCGCAACACACAGCAGCGGGACGAGAATGACGATGTTCAGGCCGTTCTCGGGGTTCGAGGCGAAGAGCCCCGCCGTGACGAGCAGCGAATCGCCGGGCAGGAAAAAGCCGAGGAAAATCCCTGTCTCGGCAAAGATGATCGCGAAAAGTCCGATGTATCCTCCCCAGCGGACGATTTCTTCAAGTGTGGGGAGCTGAACGAGGAGTGCGAGATGTTCGTGCATGGAGTTGTGTGTGGGTGGAACAAGCTGATCTGCAAGTTAGCGCGAGGCATTGAGGCCTGCAAGAAAGACGGTCCACGAAACACTCGAAACACACGAAACAGGATTTTTTCGTGGAAGAAGATCGAGATCGGTTCCATGCGGGAAATGGCGGCGCCGCCTCGTTGCCGGGGCGGCGCTGCATCTATGAGAAGAGAGAGAGGGAGGTGTGGCTGCGTGCGCGGCTCGATCCGCCGCTTTACTCGCGAGCTTCACTGACGATGAGTTTCGAGCGGAGTTGCGACGCGATTTCCGCGAAGACGGCGTCCGGCTCGTCGCTGCGATGCAACTGCGCGAGATCGAAGAGCGCCGGATCGTCGCAGAGCATGAGGGCAAAGCGCGCCTTGAGCCGTATCATCTGCGTCCGGCCTTCGGTGGACAGCCGGCGCATCTCGCGCACGCAGTCGGGCGCGCTCAGGTTCGGCACATCGAGCTTCAGACGCACGAGCTGCGCGATGGCGGACTCGACGACGCCATGGTTGTCGGAGCGCAGGCACACGGCGTAATTGTCGAGCGCGGTCTTGAGCAGCACGGGATGGTACTCCGCGTAGGTCTGGATCAGCGTGTCATCCGAGCGTGTCACCATGTTCAGAATGTCGTCTGGCGTGTCGAGCAGTCCCGGGTCGTTGGAACAGGACGTCTGTGAGAAGGACGGTGCGGATACGGTGAACAGGAACAGAATCGCGGCGGTGACGGTGTGCGTTTTCATGGCTGGCTCCGATTTCGAATGACTGCGGTATATACGGAGGCAGCGCAACACAAGTTTCAGGGCGCCCGTGGACGCCCTGAATTTATTCGTCGAAAATGATGGGCAAAATTATTTGACCGTCACGGTGAAGCCCTGGGTGTGAGCGGCGAACTCGGGGGCGTACATGCACTGGATCGTCGAGATGCCGTTCGAGAACACGCCCGCGTGCGAGACACGCAGCGCGTACTCGAACACGTGCACGCCCTTCGGCAGCCAGTAGATGAAGAAGTTCACCGACGCGTCCTTCGGCGCCTCGTAGTAGCCGAGGCGCCCCTGCCAGTTGTAGCGCGAGCTGGTTGATCAGGTCGAAGCCCGCGCCGCGCATGTCCTTCATGTGCACGTACTCCATGTCGCGGTCCACACGAATCTCCACGCGCGTCTTCAGGATGTCGCCCACCTTCAGCGGGCTGTTCTCCGTGATCGGCTCGAGCACGAGGCCCCTGGTCGGTGTTCACCTGCTTGTACAGCTTCTTCTCGATCTGCAGCGGCGTCTTCGCCGGCGTGATCTTGTCGAGCTGCTCGAAGTACTGCCAGTACACGCAGCCCCACGCGATCCCCTCGTCCGACTTCTTCACCGTCACCTTGCCCATCTCGGGCTTCACTTCCGTGCGGTTGTACGAGAGCTTGTAGTAGCCCGTCCCCGCCTCCACCTTCGTCCCGTCGCCCTGCACCGGCGTCACGTTCTTTCCGCCGAGCGTCACTTCCACCAGCTTGTCCGAGGAGATCAGGTCCGCGCCCCGGCGCAGCAGCGCGTAGCAGGCGTCCGCCGTGGCGACCGTGGTGCGCCAGTCCTGCACCTGCTTCTGCTTCAGCAGCCAGATCTTCATCTCCTCCACCGCCAGCTTGTCGTTCGCGATTTCATCGAACGCCTCCACCAGCACGGCCTGCGTCTCGATCGGCGCCTGATACCACCACCAGCCGCCGTTCTGCTTCCAGTACATGCCCATCTCCTCGTTCTGCAGCGCGCGCTCCTTGAGCGATGCCAGCACCTCGAGCGCGATCTTCTTCTCGTCGAAACGGAAGAACGCCAGAGCCAGCTGTCCCTCGCACATCAGGCCCTTGCCCAGCCAGTAGCGCCGCGCCTGCGTCTTCCAGAACTCGAAGGCCTCGACGCATTCCTTCGGCATTTCCTGCTTGACGAAGTAACTGCGCGCGTACAGGTACTGGATTTCGGTGTAGCCGAGGTGATCGAGCTTCGGGTTGAAGCCCGGCGAGGCCTTCAGCCGTTCGTAGTCGTAGCGCATGTCCTGATCGCAGTACGTCACCGCGCGCTCCACCATGCGCTTGATGCGCGGCTCGGAGACGTCGATGCCGAGTTCGCGCAGGTGCCCGAAGCCCGCCACGATATACTGCGTGATGTAGCGGCTCTCGGGCATGCCGGGGAACCACGGGAAGCCGCCGTTCGACCCCTGCGCCTTTTCGAGCAGGCGCAGCGCGGACTCGAGGTTGTTCGCCATCGTGTTGAGATCGAACAGCAGCGCGATGCGCTTCTTCCGCTCGCCCTCGTCCTTCCCCTGCATCACCCACGGCGTCTCCTGAATCAGCAGCGATTTCAGTTCCTGATTCTTTTCGAGATTCGAGACCAATGCGTCCGTACCCTTCCACGACTCGAAGACGCGCTTGATCTTGGGGCTCGAGTTCACCAGATGCTGGGCGATGCTGTTCGCGTACAGGCGGTTGAAGGTCTGCTCCGAGCACTCGTACGGGAACTCCTGCAGGTACGGCAGCGCCTGCACGGCGTACCAGGCCGGATGCGAAGTCATCTCGAGCGTCAAGGCCTGATGTCGCAGCGTTTTCGACGAGCCCGCGTTCACGAGCTTCTCGAAGGTGTACGTGCGGGAGGAATTGCCGCGCACGTTGAGCGGCATGGTCTCGGTGACCAGCATGCGGTTCGGCAACACGGGCAGCGGCGCTTCCTCCCCGTCGGAGTAATCGCCCGACTTCGCCACCACGCGGTACACGATGGCCGAGAGGCCTTCGGGCACTTTCAACTGCCAGCTCACGCTGGTGCTCTGGCCCTTGATGGTGCTGAAGGACTTCTCCGCATCGGCGAGTTTGAACTCCGCATCCAGCGGCTGCATCGTCAGCGCGTCGAAGATCTGGAGCTTCGCGGTGCCGGCGAGGTCGCGGTCGGCGAGGTTGGTGATCTTGACCGGGAAGACGATGACGTCGCTTTCGCGCAGGAAGCGCGGGGCGTTCGGCACCACCATGAGTTCCTTCTGCGTGACGGCGAACTTCGCAGCATGCCGGTCTTCATGTCCGGCGTGTGCGCGAAGGCCATGAAGCGCCAGCGCGTGAGCGCCTCCGGCATCGTGAAGGCCAGCGTGATGCCGCCCGACTCGTCCGTCCGCAGCTGCGGGAAGAAGAACGCCGTCTCGTTGAAGTTCGTCCGAGCCTTCACGCCGGAGAGGTCTTCTTTGGGTTGTTGTTCTGCAGCACCGGGTACGGGTTCGTTCATGACGCCAGCAGTTAATGCAGAGATTGTCTCCCTACTGCTTGTGGCGTTCAGATCGACAATCGGACCTCCTCTGCCCCCGCGAGTGTACATCATGCTCCCAACCGTCGTGTTCCCGATTTCGCGATACCGGCCACGACCATTGTCGAGAAGGAAAAGATTGAGACGCGGGTAGGCGAGGTTGAAGGTCGGCAGTGACGAATTCAACTTGAAATCATAATTCGATGCGGATAATACGCCGGCCCCTGCCATCTGCATCCTGGAGCCGCGCAACATGGGATTGGTGAACGTCGCCCAATCATTTCTATCGATCGCATCGAGTGAGGCATCGTACATGGTCGCGACCAGTTCGGCAGCGACGGTCTCAGCCTTCCCGCCCTTTACGGTAAGTCGCCACTCCTCCTTCGTTCCGGGCAGCATCTTGTCGCGGAATACCGAAGTGCTGAGCACCAATTCCTTGTTGGTCCACGGCACGGTAATGAACGCCTCTTTCAGATAGTGGCGACCATCCCGAACGATCGAGAAGCGCATCCGGACTCCTCCGCGATCCTCTTCGGCGATCGGACAGGAAAATGCGCGCTGTTCATTGTTCAAGAGCAACCAGCGCTCTTCCGTAATGCCTCGCATGCGTTCGACCTGATACAGGACGCGCATCCGAAAACGACGTCCCGAAGAGCACTCTCGCGGTATCGCCCGGCTCGCAGGTCTGCATGAAGGGATAGAGCATCGAGCCTTCCATCGTCGCCGGCGCATTCGTGTCGTCGGAATAGGCAGTGAAGAAATACTTCAGGAGGAGCGTGTCTCCTGAAGGATCCTTTGCAGAGACGATGACACGATACCGTCCGGGTTCGAGCTGCGCGAGCTGCACGGTGTCCTGTCCCGCCGCATTCGTCCAGAAATCCTGCCTGATGGCGATTTTCTCCACAGGCCAGGTGTCCTCGATGTGTTCATCTTTCCAAACATCGTTCGGGAAAGCGCGTATGAATTCTTCGCGGCTCATCGCGAAGCGGTCAGGCCACGGCAGTATGCGTTGACGATACACCCGGTCGGGCACGCGGAGTTTCTCCACCGACACGCTCCCGCGGATGGAAACGGGAGCATGATTCATGTTGGTGGAGTTGATGGCCACAGCAGCCTTCGCGTGAACATCAAAGGATTCGGGCACCGTAGCGGAGAGCAGCACAGATGAATAGCCGGCGAGCACGAGGCTCGTCCCGCTGTGCGTCTCACCGGCATTATCAGTGACGTCGACACGGACCTCGTAACTGAACACGGGCTGCATGCCACGCGGAATGGCGCGATCAGGCAGAGCCGGGAACGTGATCTCGAATCGTCCCTTGGCGTCCGTAGGTACCGTCCCTTGCGAGATGACGAGGTTATCTGGAATGGGGTGGAGGGTTCCTTGAGGAATAGACGCTTTCCGAGGAGTACCATGAGGCGAAATGCGTGTGACGCACCACAATGTAGACCACCTTCGCATGGTCGATCATGGCGCCGGAGAACGCCTTGGCAGTTCCGGCGACGATGACAGTATCACCCAATGCGACCACTCCCTTGACGGTCTCCATGACCACTTCAAACTTCGGACGTTTGTACTCTTCCACCCGTATCGACACAGCGCCGAATTGGCAGCGCAATGTCATGCGACCGGTGAACGCTCCTTGCGGCACGTGGAAACTTCCCTGAACACTGCCGAATGCATTGCTGATGAAGCTCTCAGTCGCGACAGTCTGGGATCTCTCATCCTGCAAATCCACAGTCACCGGCAGATTGGTCGCGACGTCCCGGTCAGTGCGATCCGTGTCTGTGTTCACGAGGAGGCATTTGAAAAGGACGGTTTGTCCTGGACGGTAGAGTGTGCGGTCGGTGAAAAACACCGCGCGCGGTTTCACCTCGTATTTTGGAGGAAGCTTTATGGTAACTCTCTCCGGGATCGAACGTATCACCGCTACATTCCAACGCGACATTGATTGAGGTGTTCGAGGCGCCGAATTCGAGTCTGACGCATCCGTTTGAGTCCGACAATGCATCACGGACCGGAATCTTCTCGACCTTCGAGATCGACCAGTTCTCCCTGCGATGATACATGTGCGCGGTCACACCCGGCAAGGAGTATCCGTTTTCTGCGTCGCGTATCCACAGCAGATCCGATTGATCCCGCAAGTGCTGGCTCTGCATGCTCAATCCTGTGACATGCAACTCACACACAGCAAGCGTGTTGGGCTTTGTTCTCGAAAAGTCCTCGCGTGTACTCACGACCATGATATAGTTGCCGACGGGCATCGAGGGGGCGGCGATATCGACCACATGCCTTTGGTAATCCTGTGCTCCTGGTAACTCCACTGTCCATTCTTCAAGGATTTTCGATTCGAGCAGAATGCGCACGCTTTCGGTACGCGCCTTCTGCTCGAACTGCTCGTACATCTGCCGGTATTGTTTCTCCGCCAGGATACGACAGTAGACGCGCGAGAGATTACGGTAACGGACGGCGACGAGTATCGGCTTGCCGGGGAGCACGGATTTTTCGACAAAGAAGTCCAACTCCTTCGTGAGGATTTTCGCTCGGAGATTTTCGCTATGCACGCCTCCGCGGGAATCCGGGAATCGTTCAATTTCTCGTTCGCAGATTGCGAGCGCTGCGGGATAATCACCACGGTCGTAGTGATACTGCGCCATGCGGTACCCCACTTCGGCGGAGATGGATGCCGATGCGTGGCGGAGATACAGCTCCACGAGCGCTCCGAAGTATGCGGTATCCTTGTTGTCATGCCGGGTGATGCGCCGCGCGAAGTCCAGGCGGAGGAGATCGAGATCCACGAGCGCGTCCGGCCCGGCATCGCCCAGATGCGCGCGCAGCAGATGCCTGTACAGGCCGAGGGCGATCCGGGCGTTGTCGCTGGAGTCGGACGGCTCGAGGCGCTGCTCAACGAACTGCAATGTGGGGAGCAACCCGTCGAGGGTCTCGAACCCGAACTCGCCCGACGCGGACGGAAGCCCGGTGCGGCCGTCGGCGAAGAATTCCACCGCGCGATGCGCGAGAATATCGTACGCCGATGTCCGGTATGCGTCGCTCCGGTACGCATCGCTGTTGTACCCTGTAACCAGCAGGTCCTTTACGTCCGAGAGCGGCACGCGCTGCAGAAGGGCCGCGGTGCGCAGCGACGCGAGGTAGTGTATTTTCGCGGCCTCGAAGAGCTTCCTCGCATCCCAGGTGCGGAAGTCTCCAGAGGCCGTGTCCGTTGTCGCCGTTCGGCCCGGATATTTCGCGCTGATGCTGTTGATAATACGTCCAGTAGAACTGCCCGAGCATGGAATGGAATATCGCCGCCGGCAGGTCTCCGGAAATCCGAATCTCCGCCTCCAGATCGCGAACGAGCAGGAGTTCCCCGTCCTCGTTCAACTCGGCGCGGAGCGCAACACGGTGAGACACGGACTTGACGATCTGCACCGTATTCCGTTCCGACACGGCCCGCGTGTATATCGTCTCGACAATCTCGAGCGCGGTACGGGGTTTCCCGCTCTTCATCGCTTCATCCACTGCCTTCCATATTTCTGTGTAGGATTCCTCCGTGCGCGTCAAGCCATTGGCCGGCGCTGAAGACATTCCCGGGTCGCGAAGGACCGTCTGTACCGCGCAGGAGCTGACGGTCAAGAGGACGGCAAGAACAAGGCAGGTGCGTCGCATGGTGGCTTCCTTCGAGTACTCGAGGCGCGTACGATCGATGCGTGAATAACCCTGACAATAGTAGAGAAAGAAATCCGTTTATCACAGGGAGTCGGATCGGGCCGTCACGGTCAGCGCGTGCGGGTGCAGCCCGTCTGCTTCATTGACACGGCGGCAGGCCGGAAAGTAACGAGGGACGGATTGCTCCGTCCCTCGGTGTTCTGCATGAATGCAGGTGATCGTTTATTTGACCGTCACGGTGAAGCCCTGGGTGTGGGCGGCGAACTCGGGGGCGTACATGCACTGGATCGTCGAGATGCCGTTCGAGAACACGCCCGCGTGCGAGACCCGCAGCGCGTACTCGAACACGTGCACGCCCTTCGGAAGCCAGTAGATGAAGAAGTTCACCGACGCGTCCTTCGGCGCCTCGTAGTAGCCGAGACGCCCCTGCCAGTTGTAGCGCGAGAGCTGGTTGATCAGGTCGAAGCCCGCGCCGCGCATGTCCTTCATGTGCACGTACTCCATGTCGCGGTCCACACGGATCTCCACGCGCGTCTTCAGGATGTCGCCCACCTTCAGCGGGCTGTTCTCCGTGATCGGCTCCAGCACGAGGCCCTGGTCGGTGTTCACCTGCTTGTACAGCTTCTTCTCGATCTGCAGCGGCGTCTTTGCCGGCGTGATCTTGTCGAGCTGCTCGAAGTACTGCCAGTACACGCAGCCCCACGCGATCCCCTCGTCCGTCTTCTTCACCGTCACCCGGCCCATCTCCGGCTTCACTTCCGTGCGGTTGTACGAGAGCTTGTAGTAGCCCGTCCCCGCCTCCACCTTCGTCCCGTCGCCCTGCACCGGCGTCACGTTCTTTCCGCCGAGCGTCACTTCCACCAGCTTGTCCGACGAGATCAGGTCCGCGCCCCGGCGCAGCAGCGCGTAGCAGGCGTCCGCCGTGGCGACGGTGGTGCGCCAGTCCTGCACCTGCTTCTGCTTCAGCAGCCAGATCTTCATCTCCTCCACCGCCAGCTTGTCGTTCGCGATTTCATCGAACGCTTCCACCAGCACGGCCTGCGTCTCGATCGGCGCCTGATACCACCACCAGCCGCCGTTCTGCTTCCAGTACATGCCCATCTCGTCGTTCTGCAGCGCGCGCTCCTTGAGCGAGGCGAGGACTTCGAGCGCGATCTTCTTCTCGTCGAAGCGGAAGAACGCCAGCGCCAGCTGCCCTTCGCACATCAGGCCCTTGCCCAGCCAGTAGCGCCGCGCCTGCGTCTTCCAGAACTCGAAGGCCTCGACGCATTCCTTCGGCATCTCCTGCTTGACGAAGTAGCTGCGCGCGTACAGGTACTGGATCTCGGTGTAGCCGAGGTGATCGAGCTTCGGGTTGAAGCCCGGCGTCGCCTTCAGCCGCTCGTAGTCGTAGCGCATGTCCTGATCGCAGTACGTCACCGCGCGCTCCACCATGCGCTTGATGCGCGGCTCCGACACGTCGATGCCGAGTTCGCGCAGGTGCCCGAAGCCCGCCACGATGTACTGCGTGATGTAGCGGCTCTCGGGCATGCCGGGGAACCACGGGAAGCCGCCGTTCGAGCCCTGCGCCTTCTCGAGACGGCGCAGCGCGGACTCGAGGTTGTTTGCCATCGTGTTGAGGTCGAAGAGCAGCGCGATGCGCTTCTTCCGCTCGCCTTCGTCCTTGCCCTGCATCACCCATGGCGTCTCCTGCAGCAGCAGGGATTTCAGTTCCTGATTCTTCTCGAGATTCGAGACCAATGCGTCCGTGCCCTTCCACGATTCGAAGACGCGCTTGATCTTGGGGCTCGAGTTGACGAGGTGCTGGGCGATACTGTTCGCGTAGAGGCGGTTGAAGCTCTGTTCCGAGCACTCGTACGGGAACTCCTGCAGGTACGGCAGCGCCTGCACGGCGTACCAGGCCGGATGCGAGGTCATCTCGAGCGTCAAGGCCTGATGCCGCAGCGTTTTCGACGAGCCCGCGTTCACGAGCTTCTCGAACGTGTACGTGCGGGAGGAGTTGCCGCGCACGTTGAGCGGCATGGTCTCGGTGACCAGCATGCGGTTCGGCAGCACGGGCAGCGGCGCCTCTTCCCCGTCCGAGTAATCGCCGGACTTCGCCACCACGCGGTACACGATGGCCGAGAGGCCTTCGGGCACCTTCAACTGCCAGCTCACGCTGGTGCTCTGGCCTTTGATGGTGCTGAAGGACTTCTCCGCATCGGCGAGTTTGAACTCCGCATCCAGCGGCTGCATGGTGAGCGCGTCGAAGATCTGGAGCTTCGCCGTGCCGGCGAGGTCGCGGTCGGCGAGGTTGGTGATCTTGACCGGGAAGACGATGACGTCGCTTTCGCGCAGGAAGCGCGGGGCGTTCGGCACCACCATGAGTTCCTTCTGCGTGACGGCGAACTTCTGCAGCATGCCGGTCTTCATGTCCGGCGTGTGCGCGAAGGCCATGAAGCGCCAGCGCGTGAGCGCCTCCGGCATCGTGAAGGCCAGCGTGATGCCGCCCGACTCGTCCGTCCGCAGCTGCGGGAAGAAGAACGCCGTCTCGTTGAAGTTCGTCCGCGCCTTCACGCCCGGAGACGTCTTCTTTGGGTTTGTCTTCGCGCGGAGCGCCGGGAGGCGGAGGCGGCGCGGCGCCGTCCTTCTTCTTCTCGTCGCGTTCCTCCTTGGCGCCGCCGACGGCGTCGGCCGTCATCATGAGTTCACGCTGCGCTGCCATGGCGCCGCGGCTTCGTTCATCATGCCGCTCTTCGCCATCATGCGGTATCTGCGACCGCGGCCGTACCAGCCGCCGTCGTCGAGGAGGAAGAGGTTGAGGCGCGGGTAGCTCAGCGACCAGGAGCCCGGATACGGGTTCAGATCGAAATCGTGCATCGATGCCGTACTGGTGCCGAAGGCGTGCGTACTCATGCGCGCCTGCGTGTACCACGTGGGCCAGGCGAGCGATTCCCACCAGTGCCCGCGGATGGCGTCGAGCGAGGCGTCGTACATCGCCGCGACGAGTTCCGCCGCGATGGCCTCGGCGTTTTCGCCCTTCACGGAGAGACGCCATTCTTCTTTGGAGCCGGGCAGCATCTTGT
The DNA here is from genome assembly GCA_016720835.1 of Ignavibacteria bacterium. Lineage (GTDB taxonomy): Bacteria > Bacteroidota > Ignavibacteria > SZUA-365 > SZUA-365 > JADKJW01. The sequence goes on along the minus strand of JADKJW010000031.1, from coordinate 320,455 downwards.
CGCGGAATACCGACGTGGTGATCTTCAGTTCCTTGTTCGTCCACGGCACGGCGATGTAGGCTTCCTCGGAGTAGATCCTCCGGTTCTTCACCAGCGAGAAGCGCAGCGTGAATCCCCCGCGGTCCTCCTCGCGGATCGGCACGGAGAAGGCCCGCTGCTCGCCGCTCATCTTCAGCCAGCGCTCCTCGGTGATGACGCCGCGGCGCTCCACCTGATACAGGATACGCGCATCCGAAAATGAGGTGCCGAAGATCACCGTGGCCTTCGTGCCCGGCTGTCCCGTCACCGCGACGGGGATGAGCACGGAGCCTTCCGTCGTCGCGGGCTCCTTCGCGTCCGAAGCGTAGGCGGTGAAGAACTGCTTCAGCGTGAGCGTCTCGCCCGAGGGATCCTTCGCTGTGAGCGTGACGCGGTAGCGGCCGGGTTCGAGGTCTTTGAGACTGACGGTGTCCTGTCCGGCCGCGTTCGTCGAGAACTCCTGTCTGACCGCGGTCTTTTCCACGGGCCAGGTGTCCTCGATGTTCTCGTCCTTCCACACGTCGTTCGGGAAAGCGCGCTTGAATTCCTCGCGGCTCATCGCGAACTGGTCGGGCTGCGGCAGCAGGCGCTCGCGAAGCACGCGCGCGGGATTGCGCAGTTTCTCGACGAGCACGGTGCCGCGGGCCGTCACGGGCGAGCCGTTCAGGTTGGTGGAAGCAAAGACGGCGATGGCGGGGACATTCGCGTCGAGCACGGGCGGAAGCACGGCGCTCAGCACGATGGCGGTGTAGCCGACGGAAACCGTCGTGGCGCCGCTGCGCGTCTCGCCGCTCATGTCGGTCACATCGGCGGTGACCGCGTAGCTGAACACCGGGAGCGTGCTCTTCTGCACCGACTTGTCCGGCAACGCCGGGAAGGTGATTTCGAAGGTGCCATCCGCGGCGGTTTTCGTGATGCCGTGCGCGATCTCCTTGGTTTCGGAGCGCGGCTGGTTGCGCCACCACCAGCACCAGAAGGGATAACGCGCCTGCCGCACGACGCGGTACGTCACCGCGGCGCCGTCGATATTCGCGCCGGCGTACGCTTTCGCGTTGCCCTTCACCGTGATGTTGTCGTAGAGTTTGAAGGTGCCTTTGGCGGCCTCGAAGGTCACTTCGAATTTCGGCCGCTTGTACTCCTCCACCTGGATCTGCACGCTGCCGTGCTGGGAGCGCAGCGTCATGGTCCCCGTCAGCACACCGGTCGGCACGGTGAAGGTGCCCTGGAAGCTGCCGAATTCGTTGGTGGTGAAGGACTGCGAGGCGATTTTCTGGTAGTTCGCGTCGAGGAAGTCCACCGTGCTCTGCACGCCCTTCGCGGCGCTGCGCCCCACCTGATCGGCGTCGTAGCGCACGGTGAGGCCCTTGAAGAACACCGTCTGTCCCGGACGGTACAGGCCGCGATCGGTGAAGAAGATCGTCCGCAGCTTGCTGTCCGGTGGATTGCGCGTGCAGGGGTAGAAACCCTCGTCGAGCGCGAGCCGGTCGCCGCCGCGCTCGAGCGTCACGTAGAGATAGTCGCGCGCGCTGCCGGGCTCGAGCTTCACGCGGCCGTTCCTGTCGGACACCATGTCGCGGAACGGGATCTTCTCGTACTTGTAGTTCGAGGAATTCCAGCGGCGCATGGAGAGTTTCGCGGTCACGTCGCCGAGCGGCGCGCCGTTGTCGGCCTCGCGGATCCAGAACAGGTGCGTGCAGTCGAGCAGCTGCTGGCTCTGCAGGCTCAGCCGCGTGACGCGCAGCGGGCCGACGGCGAGGCGGTTGTTCGTCAGCGAAAAATCCTCGCGCGCGCTCATCACGAGCACGTAGGTGCCGATCGGCATCGCCGGCGCGGCGATGTCCGCCACGTGCGTCTTGTAGTCCTTCGCGTCGGGCAGCGCCGCCGACCAGGCCTGCAGGGTTTTCCGCTTCAGCAGGGCGCGCATGCGCTCCTCCGCGGAGCGCGGACGGCGGGGATCTTCGTCATCGATCTCGTCGGGCAGGATGCGGCAATACACGCGCGGAAGGTTGCGATACGTCACCGCCGCGAGGATGGGGGTCTCGGGCGCGACGGTGCTCTCCACCGCGTAATCGATCTCCTTCGCGAGGATCTGCGCGCGGAGGTTCGTGCAGTTCACGCCGCCGCGTTGCTGTCCGTGCCGCGCGATTTCGCGGTCGCAGCGGGCGAGCGCGTTGACGTAGTCGCCGCGGTCGTACTGGTACTGCGCGATGCGGTAACCGACCTCCGCGGAGATGGCGTGCGCCTGATGGCGCGCGGCGAGCGCGGTGAGGGCGTCGACGTACGCGGTGTCCTTCTCATCGTGGTAGGTGATGCGACGCGCGAAGGCGAGGCGGTCGAGATCGAGGTCCACGAGCGCGTCGGGCGCCCGGTCGCGCAGATGGGCGCGGAGCAGGTGCTGGTACAGTTCGAGGGCCACCCAGGTGTTGTCGCTGGAATCGGGCGTCTCGAAGCGGTGCTGCGCGAACTGCTCCGCCGACGCGAGGGCGTCGAGCGTGGTGACCTCGAATTCGCGCGTGGGTTTGGGAAGATTGCCGCGGTCGTCGGCGAAGAAGTCCACCGCGCGATGCGCGAGAATATCATACACGGAAGTCCGGTATGCGTCGCCGTTGAAGCCGTCGATGAGCAGGTCCTTTACATCGGCGAGCGGCACGCGCTGCAGCTCGGCGGCGGGCGCGAGCGAGGCGAGGTAATGTCTTTTGGTGGCTTCGAAGAGTTTTTTCGCGTCCCAGGTGCGCAGGTCGTCGGACGCGGAGTCGGCCGTCACCGTGCGGCTCGAGATCTCCCATTGATGCTGTTGATAGTAGCTCCAGTACATTTCGCCGAGCATGGAATGGAAGATGGACTTCGCCGGCTCGCGGACGTCGGGGATTTCCTTTTCGATATCGCGGACCAGGATGATTTCCCCGTCCTCGTTCGTCTCGGCTCGGAGGGCGACGCGGAACGCGACGGCTTTGACGGTCTGCACCGCGTTGCGTTCGGCCTTGGCCTGCTTGTAGATTTTCTCGACGATGTCGAGAGCGGTACGCGGTTTTCCCTCGCGTATCGCCTCGTCCACTTTTTTCCACAGCTCGGGATAGGAGTCCTGTTTCATGGTTGATCCCTCGAGAGAGTGTGATTCCGACATCGAGCTGTACAGCGCGGGCAGCACGGCGGCGATGGCGGCCGTAGCCAGGAGCAGTGCCACGAAACGAATGGTCGTGCGCATGATCATGATCCTTCTTTGGTGAAGGGATGCCGACTTCGACGGCTTGGTTGTAATGGATTGAACTCGGCTCGCGCGAAAATGTTCCCGGTTTTTTTGGGGAAGAATCTGTCCGGTCGCGGCAAACACCCCATGGGCGATGCAAATTGCAGCAATTTCAGGAAAGAAGCATGCAAAAATTTCGCACGATATAGCTGTATCTTCTTCAAAAGGAATCGATTACGCCGATTATGCTCTCTGGCATGGATTTCGCTATTTTCTTGTCGTGATGGATTGATTCTTCCTCATCGTCGGCCTCAACGGGGCTCTCACCCCCGGCAGGCTCCTCTCATCAGCAGAAATCCCGCCCACCGGCGGGTTTTCTGCATTTCGGCGATTCTGCGTCCGTTCGCGAGTTCCTTCCGCCCGCCTGTTTCGCCTTTCCGCATTCGTTTGTACTTTCTTTTGCAGAAATTCATCCACGCAGGAGAATCGTCATGATCTCTTTCTTCCGTCTGTGCGTTCTTTGTGTTTTCACCGCATCCATTGCGAACGGCCAGCAGATTCTTTTTCAGGAGCGTTTCTCGAACGGGACGGCGGAGAACGTCTGGTTGGCGGGCTTCAACGGAACGGCTCTCGAACCGTTCCAGACGTCGCTGGCGCCCGATGACGGCTGGGTGGGCAGATTATTGAACAGGGCCTCAGGCGGAAATGTCGCGCAAAGTTCGGCGGAGAACAAGAATTTCTCGGACTTCACCTATGAAGCCACGATCTACATTCCCGTGGATGAAGGCATCTATTACGGCATCGAATTCCGCGGCGATCCGGCGGGGCTCTCCTCGGGCTACCAGTTCCTCGCGGCCTTCAATCCGGCGGGCACGCAGCGCATGCGCTTCCGCGCGCGCACGAGCGACAATCCCTCGATGCCGATTTCGCTGAAGGACTGGACCCCCGCACAGATTCCCGGGGGCATTCCCACCGAGAGCGGCTGGCACACGCTGGCGGTCAAGGCCGTCGGTCCGCACTTCACATTTTACTTCGACGGCCAGGCCTTGCCGGGCGGCGCCATTTTCGACCAGACCTTCGCTTCGGGCACCGTGGGAGTGTACCTCTGGGACATGTCCTCGCCGAACGAAGAACTGCTCGTGGACAACATGAAGGTCACCGCCGCGGGCACGTCCGCCGCGGACGTGGCCACGTCGTCCGCGTCCTTCACCCTATCGGCAGCGTACCCGAATCCCGTCAGCGCCTCTGCCGGTCAGTTTCAGATCGACGCATCTTTTTCTTCCACAGGTCCCGTTGACGCAGTGCTCGTCGATGCCCTTGGTCGCGTCGTGCGCACGCGTTCGATCCGTGCTGATGCGGCCGGAAACACGTCACTCTCTTTCCCCACCGCAGGACTGCCCGCGGGCGCGTATACCGTGCGCGTGTCGTCCGACGGCATGGTGCGACAGCGGGCGGTCATGGTGCTGCGATAGCGGAATGGAACGGGGAGTGAGGAGGAGTGAGTGGGGCGCTGGAGCGCGCATTGCAGACGAACAGGTTCACGAAGGAAACGACGCACCATGAATACTCTGAGACGTCCCGGCAGCGGCGATGGTGAGCCGGAGAGCCGGTCGAACACGGAAGCGCAGAGCGGCCCGCAGCGCTTCGCGGCGCTGTTCATCGATTACGAAAATGTGTACTACCATCTCAAGGCCGCATACGCCGATATCCCCGAGCTGAACGACGCGGTCATCGAGCTGCTGATGAGTCTGCAGAAGCGGCTGGAGGAAACCTTCCGCGTGCGCTCCATCATTTCGAAGGCCTACGCGGACTTCGAGCGGTTGCGCAGTACGCCGCAGGGGTCGCTGTACCTCATGGGCGTCGAGACCTTCAACGTGCTCGGCACGGATCACAAGAACGCCGCCGACATGAAGCTCTGCATCGACGCCATGGAGGTGCTGTACACGCGGCCGGAGATTCAGCATTTCGTGATCTTCGCGGGCGACCGCGATTACATCCCCCTGATCCAGCATCTGAAAAAGCAGGCCAAGACGGTGATTGCCGTCGGTTTCGAAGCCAATTTTTCGGGCGACCTGCTGCTGAACGTCGGCAGGCCGAACTTCATCGATGCCAACGGCCTCTTTTCCCCTGAACGGCTGCTGAAGCTGGAGGAGATGGCGAAACGGTACAACGACTATCTGCAGGCGGAAAACGAACGCAAGGAACAACGTGAGCGCGAAGAACGTGAGCGCGAAGAGCGGGAACGAGCGCGGAAGCAGACCGACGAGGCCGCGATGCACGCGGAGTCGGCCGTCGTTTCCACCGGAGGAGAAGATCTCTCCCAGCCCGCGTCGGATGCCGGCGCAGCATCCGGGCCTGTCGTGAAACCGTACGATTCGCCACCTGCGAGCCTGGCATCACGGGACCGGGACGCGAACGACGCATTGTTCAACAAGCCCATCACGGACCTGGACGAAAACGAACGCGCCTGCCTCGAGGTCCTGCTCCGGAACTTCGGCAAATACCACGATATCTTTCTGACGCCCTTCCTCCGGACCCTCTCCGATGCGCTCCCGCACATCGCCGACTGGCAGCGCAAGGCGCTGCTCGGCAACCTCGAATTCAAGGGCGTGCTGAATCTGGAAAAACGGACCGGCATACCCTACGATTTCACCGTCATCGTGCTCAACTACAATCACCCCGTGGTCAGGGAGATGTACTGACGGCGAAGGGCCATTTCACAATGGCAGCGTCACTGTAAATTCCGCGCCCGGGCCTTCCGGGGCTGAGGCGGGCGGGCTGCTGCACGCGAGCGTTCCGTCGTGGCCGTTCGTGACGATGTCGTAACTCATCGAGAGGCCGAGACCCGTGCCGGAACCAGTGGGCTTTGTCGTGAAGAAGGGCTGGAAGATCTTGTCCCGGATATCGGACGGGATGCCGGGTCCGTTGTCGCGGACACGGATCTCGAGCGCGTCTGCAAGACGGCGCGAGGATACGGTGATGGTTGGAACATACTCGCTGATCGCGGCGATGCCGACATCGGCGGCGCCGGGTTGCGCGGCGAGGGTGACGTTCGCGTCCTTCGCTTTTTCGCGCACAGCATACATCGCGTTGGCCATGAGGTTGAGCAGCACGCGGCTGATCTCCTGCGGCAACACTTCGATGTCCCCGGCCTCGGGGTCGAAGTGTTTCTCGATGCGCACGGTGATGGCGTGCGTCTCGCCCTGTTGCCCGCTTTCCGACAATTCCGCAGAGACGCATTCAAGGTGGTTTGCAACTGCATGTTTCTCGCGAGGAGGTCGATTTCCTTTTTCTTCCTCGCATTTTCCTCGCGCTGCTTGTTCAGTTCAGCGCCGCTCTGCTTCCACCGTCTTCCGTTCGAGTTCCTGTAGCTGCCTCTGTAACTTGAACAGCATGATGTCGACCAGTTTAACCTGCTTGTCAGGCTGCAGCTTGAGAAGCTCCCGGTAAATCTCCTCGTTCAGCGTCGCAAGCGTCTGGGCACGTTGTTGGGCCATACCCTGCGTCTCCAGCACGCGGCTCAAGCTGTCTATCTTGTTCGGCTGGCCAATGCAAAACGTCTCCATCACGAAACAATGGAGAACAACGACGGCAGCGAAGCACAAGGACAGGCGGGGCATCCGTGGGTCGGAAGAATGAAGAATGAACGATGAACCAGGAAGTATGAAATACGAGAATGTGACGTTTCAATAATCAGCATCTATCATCAAGCATCCACCATCCACCATCCAGCATCGCGTCAATCGCCGGCGGGACGCCGGCCCCACCCGGCGATCTGATTCACTCTATCACTCCAGCAGCCCCGGAATCGGCCGGCAGGGACACCGGCCCCACCCGGCATCTTGATTCACTCCAACACTCCACAACTCCATCACTCCCGGAATCGGCCGACAGGAACGCCGGCCTGCACGCCGAAGTTCGCTATTCGCGAACGCAGGCGGGGTCCCACCCGGATCTTTAATTGGTCCCCAATCCTACTTCCCTTCCGACAAAAACGGATCATTCACCGGCACGGCGCTGCGCTTTTTGAACTGCCATGCGAGCACGAGCAGGAAGAGCCCTCCGATGCCGAGCATGGGGGCGAGTTCGATCCAGCCGGGAATGAGGAGGTGTTTGGAGAGGTTGGGCGTGACGAGCCAGTACATGTCCAACGCATGCGCGATGAGCAGCAGCACGGCGCCGGAGAGCAGCACGGTGGGATTCTTCTTCGCGGCCTGCGACAGCAACAGCGCGAAGGGCAGGAGGAAGTGGATCACGAGCAGCAGCAGCGAGGCGGCCTGCCATCCGTTCTGGAGGCGCGTCGTGAAGAAGATGACTTCTTCCGGGAGGTTCGCGTACCAGATCAGCAGGTACTGCGAAAAGGCGATGTAGGTCCAGAAGATGTTGAACGCGAAGAGCAGCTTGCCGAGATCGTGGAAGCGCGCGGGCGTGAGCCACTCGGTGAGGAGTCCCGCCTTGCGCAGCAGCACCGCGATGATGGTGATGACGGCGAGCGCGCCGACCAGCGATCCGGAGAAATAGTACACGCCGAAAATGGTGCTGTACCAGTGGGGATCGAGCGACATCAGCAGATCGAAGGCGGCGAAGGTCATCGACGCGCCGAAGAGGATCACGGCGGGCGCGCTGAATGTCCAGTTCCTGCGGGTGTATTTCAGATCGGTGGTCTTGTCCTGCCGGAAGGAATTCCCCGCGATGAACCAGTACAGGCCGCTCCAGATCGCGCAGTAGATGCCGAGCCGCGCGAGGAAGAAGGGCATGTTGAGCCAGGCCTTCTTGCCGCCGAGCACGACGTCCCCGACCGCGGGATGCGCCCAGTGATGGTAGAGGGTGCCCGCGCCGAAGGCGATGGGCAGCAGCAGCAGAATGAGGAAGGGCGTGAAGGCGCCCATGAACTCGGGAATGCGGCGGATGCTCACGCTCCAGCCCGCGCGCACGAGGTACTGCAGCATGCTGAAGAAGACGCCGGTGACGGCGATGCCCCCGAAGAAGACGAAGGCCGTGAGGTACGCGAAGAGGAAGCGCTCGCTGTGCGTCAGGGCGGCGACGACGGAAAGGGCGATGCCGAGAACCGCGAGGAGCAGTCCGGCCATGCCGAGGCGCTTGACGAAGGGCGTGCCGGCGAGGAGTGCGGCGGTGTGGTCCATGATCACTTCCCTGCCTGCGCCGTCGCGGGCGCGCGTTTCGAGGTGTCCGTCTTTGCCAGCGCCGGATCGGGGTACCGCAGCGGCTGCTTCTGCAGCTCGCGCACGTGACGGATCACCGCCCAGCGATCGGCCGGCACGAGCTTGTCGGCGTAGCCCGGCATGATGTTCTGTCCCCGGCTGATGATGTAAAAGAGATGCGCATCCGAATATCCCTTCGCCTTGGCGGCGGCGAGGTTGGGCGGCTTCTGCATGCCCTTGCGCACCACCTCGGTGGTGTCCTGTCCGTTGGCGGAATGGCAGGGCGCGCAGAAGCTGTTGAAGCGGTTGCGGCCGCGCGCGAGCAGCGCGGGCGTGGCCGGGGGCAGCGGATCGCGGAGGCGCGCCTCGGTTTGCTCCCAGCTCGTGTCGGTGAACACCTCGCCGTCGCGCGGCAGGGTGCCGGGCACATGATCGCGCATGGACTTGCGGTCTGCGAAGGCGCTGCTCGGCTGCTGCGCGCGCAGGTTCTGCTGGTACTGCATGTCGTAGCGCAGCTGGAAAGGCGGCTCGGTGGAGCGCAGCGGCTGGAAGTCGTTGCCGGCCCAGAGCGCGACGAAGACGAGGACGGCGACGCCGAGAACGGCGCCGGCGAGGATACGGTGGCGTTTATGCATCGTGGTATTCGACGAGGCTGACCTGTTCGGCGCCGATGGATTCGAGAAATGCTTTGGTCTTGTCCGTGTGGAAGAGCGGATCGCCGGCGTCCACGGTCAGCACGAAGGCGTCGTCGGTGCTGCGCGCGAAGTGCGGACCGCGCTGCCACTTCGAGAACCACGCCGGCAGCCCGTTCAGCGCGAACATGCCGACGACGGTGGCCGTGGCGCTCAGCAGCACAGTGAGCTCGAAGGCGATGGGGATGGACGGCTCCATCGCGAAGAAGGGCTTCCCTCCCACGATGAGCTTGTAATCCACGGCGCCGGTCCACCACTGCAGGTGGATGGCCACCAGGGCGCCGGTGAAGCCCGCGACGAGCGAGATCCACGGCAGGATGGTGGGACGCACGCCCATGGCGTCGTCGAGACCGTGCACGGGATACGGCGTGTGGAAATCAAACTTCCGATACCCGGCGTCGCGCAACTTCGCGGCCGCGTGCAGCACGCTGTCGGGATTCGTGAAGATGCCTGTGAGGCCTGCAAGCGAGGTCATCAGTGCGTTCCTCCGTGTCCGTTGTGCGTGGGTTGCGCGCCGGGAAGAATGCTCTTCACCTCCGCCATCGCGAGCACGGGCAGGTACTTCGCGAAGAGCAGGAAGAGCGTCAGGAAAATGCCCACGGTGCCGGCGAAAATCGAGACGTCGATCCAGGTCGGCGTGAAGTAGCCCCAGCTGGAGGGCAGAAAGTCGCGATGCAGCGAGGTGGCGATGATCACGAAACGCTCGAACCACATGCCGATGTTCACGAAGATCGAAATCACCCAGGTGATGGCGAGGTTGCGGCGGATCTTCTTGAACCAGAAGAGCTGCGGGATGAAGACGTTGCACGTCACCATCGTCCAGTACGCCCACGCGTAGGGCCCGAAGGCGCGGTTGATGAAGATGAAACGCTCGAAGGGATTGCCGCTGTACCACGCGATGAAGAACTCCACGCCGTACGCGTAGCCCACCATCATGCCGGTGGCCATGAGGATCTTGTTCATGTTCTCGATGTGCTTGAGCGTCAGGAACTGCTCGAGGCCGAGGAGCTTGCGCGCGATGATCATCAGCGTCAGCACCATCGCGAAACCCGAGAAAATGGCGCCCGCCACGAAATACGGCGGGAAGATGGTGGTGTGCCAGCCCGGGATGATCGACACGGCGAAATCGAAACTCACGATGGTGTGCACCGACAGCACGAGCGGCGTGGACAGTCCGGCCAGGATGAGGTAGGCCTTCTCGTAGCGGTGCCAGTGGCGGTTCGCGCCGGTCCAGCCGAGACTCAGCACGGTGAAGACGATTTTCGAGATCTTCTTCGTCGCGCGGTTGCGCAGCGTGGCGAGGTCGGGCACGAGCCCCACGAACCAGAACATCAGGGACACCGTGAAGTACGTGGACACGGCGAACACGTCCCAGAGCAGCGGCGAACGGAAGTTCACCCACATCTCCATCTGATTCGGCAGCGGCAGCAGCCAGTACACGGCCACCCAGGGACGGCCGGTGTGGATGATCGGGAAGATCAGCGCGCACATCACGGCGAAAATGGTCATGGCCTCGGCCGCGCGGTTGATGGCCGTGCGCCAGTTCTGGCGGAAGAGGAAGAGGATGGCGGAGATCAGCGTGCCCGCGTGACCGATGCCGATCCAGAACACGAAGTTCGTGATGTCCCACGCCCAGCCGACGGGCTGGTTGTTGCCCCAGACGCCGATGCCGGTCACGATGGTGTAGAGAATGGTGAGCACGCCCCAGCCGGCGATGGACGACGTGATCGTCAACGCGAGGAAAAAGGCCTTCGACGGCTTGCGCTCGACGACGTTCGATACTTTCTCGGTGACTTCGCCGGCCGTCGGCATGCCGATGAACAGGGGTTCGCGGTGCCCGCTTTCAATCGTCGCCGCGGCGACCTCGGCGCGCGCCCAGGGATCGCGGAGAGGTCTGTCGGTGGGCGTGCTCATGCGTTCTCTCCGTGGGTGTTTCGAATTTTCGCGAGGTAGGTGATGGACGGCCGCACGTTGAGTTCGCGCAGCACGTGGTAGCCGCGTTCAGACGCGCGCAGCTTCGACACGGCGCTCGCGGGATCGTTGGTGTTGCCGAACACGATGGCGTCCGCCGGACAGGCCTGCTGGCAGGCGGTGACCACCTCGCCGTCGTCGACGAGGGCGCGGCCCTCGTTCTTCGCGTGGAACTTGGCCTCGTTGATGCGCTGCACACAGAAGGTGCACTTCTCCATCACGCCGCGCATGCGCACGGTGACGTCGGGATTGAACACCATCGTCACGGGCTCGCGCTCGTCCTCGTGGTAGGCCAGGAAGTTGAAGCGGCGCACCTTGTACGGGCAGTTGTTGGAGCAGTAGCGCGTGCCGACGCAGCGGTTGTAGGTCATTTCGTTCAGGCCCTCGGGACTGTGCGTGGTCGCGGCCACGGGGCACACGTTCTCGCAGGGCGCGTTCTCGCAATGCTGGCAGAGCATCGGTTGCAGCAGCGTGCCCGGGGCGTCCTCGTCGCCCGCGTAGTAGCGGTCGATTCGCAGCCAGTGCATCTCGCGGCCGCGCAACACCTGTTCTTTTCCGACCATGGGGATGTTGTTCTCCGACACGCAGGCCACGACGCAGGCGTTGCAGCCGACGCAGGCGGACGCGTCGATGGACATGCCCCAGCGGTGTCCCTTCGAGTAGTCGTGTTCGGGCATGATGCTCAGCGGCGTGTCGTGCTGTCCCGGCGCGCCGACGACGGGCAGTTCGCCCGCGAACAGCGATTCGGGATTCTTCAGGAAGGCCGCGAGCGTACCCTCCTTCACGATGTCGGAACGGTCGATACCGAACACCTCGTCGCCGCTCAGCGAATGGTGATTCTGCGTGGACGCGATCGGGTGCTTCGCGCCGGTCTTCGTCACCGTGCAGGCCGTGTAGCCGATGGAAGCGACCCCGTCGGGCATGACGCGGAAGGCATTGGCGCCGACGCCGTCCGACACGCGTCCCCCTTCCGTCCGGCCGTAGCCCGCCGCGGTGAAGATCGCGCCGTCGGCCGCGCCCGGCTGCAGAAACACGGGCAGCTCGAGGCGTCCCGCGGCGGTGCTGATCGCGATGACGTCTTCCTGGTTGACGCCGAGTTTCGCGGCGGTGCTCCTGCTCATGACGGCGAGATTGTCCCAGGTGACCTTGGTCACGGGATCGGGGAGTTCCTGGAGCCAGCCGAGGTTGGCGTAGCGGCCGTCGTACAGCACGTTCGAGGGAAGCACGCCGAGCACGAGCGGCGCCGCAGGGATGGCCGTTTGCGCATTGCGCACGAAGGGCAGTGCTGCCGCGCCGTTGAACGCGACCGCGCGTGGCGCGGGTTGCATCGCGACGCTGCCGGTCTTCAGGGTCTGCTCCCAGAATGCGGCGAAGGACGCGCCGCCCGCGATCGGATAGACTTCGCGTTCCCAGCGCGCGCGGATGTAGCCGTGGAAGCTTGTCACTCCCGCGAGCTTCGCGGGATCGACGGCCTGCACAAGCTTGAGGATCGCGTCGCCGAGCGACGGCTGATGCTCGTTCATCGGCGCGATGAGCGGCTGCGCCACCATCAGCGATTCGTCGAGGGCGCGCGCGTCGCTCCAGGCTTCGAGGAAGTGGTTGACCGGCACGAAGATCTGGCAGGCCTTGGACGTCTCGTCCGCGTACAGCGAGAAGGAGAAGCGGTGCAGCACCTTCGACGTCAGCGCCTTGAAGGCGCCGGCGGGCATGGCGTAGGCGGGATTGACGTCGGCAAAGAGCAGCACGCCCACATCGCCGCGCTGCAGCTCCGCGCGGAGGGTTTCGATCTCGGCCTTCTTGGAATTGCTGAAGGGCAGCATGCGGCGGTCGCCGTACGGCGCGCCGGGCTGGTACGCGCCGACGAGCTGGTTGACAAGCACGCCCAGCGCGTGCGTCTCCGCGGGCAGATGGCGTCCGACCATCACGACCGAGGGCTTCGCGACGAGGTCCGCCGCGAGCGCGGCGATTTTCGGGAAACGCGGATTCTTGTGCTTCGCCACTTCGGCGAGCAGCGCGGCGTCGAGACCCGCGCGCGTGCGCACGACGGCGAGCTCGTGCAGGAGCGCGAGGAGGAATTCGTTGATCTCGGAGGGACGGATGCGGATGCGCTCGTCGGCGTTGGAACCCGTGAGCGTCATCGTCGCCTCCACGGCGTAGAAGCGGCTCATGGCGGGCTTCTCGCGCGAGGGCTTGCGGCCGGCGGCAAAATTCCGGATGTGGTACACGGCTTCGGGATCGGCGCCGAGGAAGTCGGCCTCGATGCCGAGAATCACGCCTGCCTTCGACAGGTCGGGCACGAGGATGCCGTCGGCGCCGAGCACGGCCTTGTTGGCTTCCGCCGCGCCCCAGGCGCTGATGGCGGGCCAGGTGACGACGCGGCAGTTCGGCAGCGCGGCCTGGGCCTCGGCGAGCAACGCGGCCATGGTGGGCGAGGCGTGCTCGTCGACGACGATGCGCACCTGCCTGCCCTTCGCGGCGGCGTCCTTGATGGCCGCCGCCATGCGCGTGAAGGCGTTCTGCGGGGTCGAGTCGCTGTTGTTGACCGTCGGCCGCAGCATGCGGTCGGGATCGTACAGCGCGAGCAGCGAGGCTTGCGCGAGATGGCCGGACTTGCCGCGGCTGACGGGATCGAGATCGTTGCCTTCGATCTTGACCGGGCGCCCTTCACGGGAGCGCACGAGCAGCCCGCTCGCGAAATTCCCGATCGAAAAGGCCGTCGCGAAATGGTTGGCCACGCCGGGGATCATGTACTCCGGCTTCTTGACGTACGGGACGATCTCCTGTTCGGGCCGCCGGCAGCCCGCGGTCGCCAGGGCCATCGAAGCGCCGAGCAGTCCGACGAAGCTGCGCCGCGTCATGGATCCGGACGCGCCGAGCGGCTCGTCGTAGTCCGCGGGAAATTCATGATGCATCTGCTCCATGACCGCGGGATCCTGGGCCAGCTCCTCGAAGCTCTTCCAGTACGTTTTTCCAGTGGATTGTGGGTCGTTCATGCGTGTATGATAAAAAGGACCTGTGGGTCTGTTTTCAATGCCGTCGTCGCGCGCGCGTGGATCAATGATGACAGGTGGAACAATTCTCCGGGCCTTTGGGCACGGGTTTGGCAAGCACCTCGGGCCGCACGTCGACGCCCGATATGGCGCGCGTCCGGATGACGAAGGGCTCGGGGTTGCGGTGGCATTCGAGGCACCACCCCATGGTCAGCGGCTTCTTCTGCACGACAACACCCTGCTTCTCCACCTCGCCATGGCAGGACGCGCAGTCGATGCCCGCCGTGATGTGGCGGCTGTGATTGAAGAAGGCGTAATCCGGCAGTCGGTGGATGCGCACCCAGGGAATGGCGATGTTCTTTTCCACGCTCTCGCGCACAAGGCGCAGCTTGGGGCTCTCGCGCTTGACGATGCTGTGGCAGTTCATGCACGTGCTGGTCGGCGGCACGGTGGAGTGGGCGGACTTCTCCACGCTCGTGTGGCAGTACACACAGGCGATCTTGAGCGACCCCGCGTGCACCGCGTGGTCGAAGGGCACGGGCTGTTGTGGACGGTAGCCGACGTCCATCAGGGACGGGTGCCTGCCGAAGTAGAACACGACGGCCGCGACGGCCGTGGTGACGAGACCCGCGAGAATGGCGCGCTTTATCTGCTTGTCGATGGATGCGGAAAACATGGGCAGTTATGGTTGGGGATCGATTCGTGTGTCGGTGTCGCCGTTTCCTGTCGCTTCCGGCGCGAGGCCCCGCGTCCGTCTCATCGTCCACCACAGGCGGATCGTGATCGCCGCAAGCAGCAGCACCGGCACGCCCATCAGCAGCGTGATGCTGTCGCTGTACCCCGCTGCCACGCTCGAGCCGTCGGACTCCGCGTACGCCTCCTTGCAGTTGGGACAGGCGCGCGCGTCGCCGGACAGCGCCGGGATCGCGAAGAGGAGCGAGAGCAGCAGGAGGAGTCGTGCGAGAGGTTTCATCGGACCGTCAGGTGTTGAAGTGATACAGCATCACGTAGACGACGACGCCGGTGACGGACACGTACAGCCACACGGGCAGCGTCCACCGCGCGATGCGGCGGTGCTTGTCGATTCTCTCGCGCAGTCCGCGCGTCATGGTGATCAGCGCGAGCACCGGAACAGCCGGCGCAAGAATGGAATGGGAGATCAGCACGGTGAAGTACGCCACGCGCTCGATCCCTTCGCCCGTGTAGCGCGTGAGGAGATGCGTGCTCAGATGGTACGAGATGTAGGAGATCAGGAAGAGGCCCGAGGTGACGACCGCCGACAGCATCATGGTGCGGTGCATGCGGATGTTTTTCCGCTTCATGAACCAGTACCCCGCGAGCAGGAACAGGCTCGCGAGCGCGTTCAGCGACGCGTTCAACGGGGGAAGCCACGACGCGTTCACGCGCGCTCCTCCCTCTCCAGCGCGCGGATGGCGGCGCGCAGGGCGTCGAGGCGCTTCGCGTCGAGCCCGTCGTAGTAGCCGCGTATCATGCCCCTGCGGTCCACCAGCGCGAAGCGCGTGCTGTGCATCGCGGGCGTGGTGGCGTCCCCCATCAGAAAGCCCTTCGACGCGAGCGCGGCCACGCTGTCCTTCGCGGTGCGCAGGT
Organism: Ignavibacteria bacterium; assembly: GCA_016720835.1. GTDB lineage: Bacteria > Bacteroidota > Ignavibacteria > SZUA-365 > SZUA-365 > JADKJW01. The sequence continues at coordinate 304,827 of JADKJW010000031.1, read as the reverse complement.
AATGCCAGCGGTCGCGCGACGCGCCGTATGCGGCGCCGTACTGCGCGAGACGCGCGGGCGTGTCGGTCTCCGGATCCACGGTGAAACCGACGATGCGGAAATCCGAAAGATCCGCGAACTCGGCCTGGAGCTTCCGCCGCGCTGGCGTTCATTGCCGGGCAGGGCCCGCCGCAGGACGTAAAGAAGAAGTACGCGACATAGATGTTCCCCGCCAGGCTCGCGCTGCTCACGGTGCGTCCGTCCGCATCCGTGTACGCGAATGCCGGGGCGGGACGGATGGCCGGCGGCGCGTTCGCGTCGCCATCCCTCCCGCCCTGCATGCGGCGATGCAGGGGCCAGCAGCGCGACAAGCGCGATGCGTGCCGTCACGGCGCTTCGCGCGCCTGCGGTGTGCATGGAATATCTGGAGAGCATCATGCGCGGCGTGCCTGTCCTACAAGCCCAGCTTCGTCAGCGTCAGGACGAGAATAAGGAAGAAAAACACCGGCACGTACACGAACACGCGCAGGCGCCGGTTGTCGAAGCGCAGATGCATGAAGATCGACGCCACCAGCGCGCCCTTCACGAGCGCGATGGCGATGCCCACGACGATGGCGAGCCAGCCGCCGAGGTGGACGAAGCTGACGGCAACCGTGACGACGGTCAGCACCATCAGCGCGAGGAACACGCGGAAGTATTTTTTCTTGATCTGTTCGAAACTGAGTGTCGATGACATGCGCGCTCCGATGGCCCGTTTCAGAAAATGAGATACAGGGTCGGGAACAGAAAAATCCACACGAGATCCACGAAGTGCCAGTACAGCCCCAGCGCTTCCACGCGATGATGCATGGCTTGCGGATAGCCCTTGGTCAGCGACTTCACGAGCATCCACGCCATCGGGATCAGGCCGCCGATCACGTGCGCCGCGTGGAAGCCGGTCATCGTGAAGTACGTCGCGAAAAGCTGTTCGTCCACGGATACAGCCCGTGGTGGAACTTCGTGATATACTCGAAACTCTTGAAGCCGAGAAAGCCGAAGGCGCACACGATGGTCAGGAACAGGAAGAGCCGGAACTGTTTCTGCTCCCCCTTCTCCAGGGCGAGGTGCGCCAGCGCCATCGTGAGACTGCTCGAAATCAGGATCGCGGTGTTGATGGTGGCCACCACCTTGTCGAGATGCGAGGCGCTTTCGGCGAACATCGCCACGTTGAGGTTGCGCAGCACGAGGAAGGCGCCGAAGAAGCCGGTGAAGAACATGATCTCCGAGGCGATGAAGATCCACATTCCCAGCTTCGCGTGCGGCAGGCCGGTGTTGGTGCGGATGGGAAGGGCGTGTGATGTCGACATGGGAATTCCGTTCCTTAGGCTTTGTCGATGAACATGAGGGCGAGAATCGCGAGCAGATACACGTAGGACGAGAGCAGCACCGCCCGCGCCTTCGCGCTCGACCGGTCGAGGAAGAAACGCAGGCCCATCGCGATGAAGCCCGCGCCCAGCGCGAGCGAGCCGACGAAGGAGATCATCCCCGTCACGCCGAAGGCGCCGAGCGACGCGCTGAACAGCACGAGCAGGACGGTGTACGACACGATGTGCCGCGCCACCACCATGCCGGTCTCGTCGAGCACGGTCAGCATCGGGAAGCCGCCGCGCTCGTAATCCTTGCGGTACATCCACGCGAGCGACAGGAAGTGCGGCATCTGCCAGAGAAAAAGAATGATGAAGAGCAGGATGCCGCCCGCCTCGATGCGTCCGCCGCCCATCACCCAGCCGCCGAGCGGCGGCAACGCGCCGGGTATGCCGCCGATGAGCGTGGCGAGCTGCGTCTTGCGCTTCAATGGCGTGTACACGCCGATGTACATGATCCAGGTCAGCGCCGCGAGCGAAGCGGCGAGCATGTTGAGGGAACCGAGCAGCGCGAGACCCGCCACGGTCAGCGCCAGGCCGAAGACCACGGCATGCTCGCTGCGCACGCGCCCGCTCGGGATCGGGCGGTTCATCGTGCGCTTCATCTGCTCGTCGTAGCGCCGCTCCATCACGTGGTTGAGCGCGCAACTGCCCGCCGACACGAGGGCCGTGCCCGCCAGCGTGGCGAGGAAACGCGCGGCGTATTCGAAGGTCAGGGTCACGAAAGCGTTGCCCGGCAGCGCGAGGTAGAATCCCGCCGCGGCGGTGATCACCACCATCATCGTGATGCCGGGCTTGGTCAGCTCGTGATAGGCGGAGAGGATGTCGCGCAGCGTCTGCGACGGGCTGCCGACGGCGATGGACTGCATGCCGCTCTGTTGCATCAGGCCCGCGCCTCCCGCGCCGTCGCGGTCCGGACTTCCGCGGCCTCGCGGAACCGGTACCAGCGCGCGGCGCGCAAAAAGGTCAGAAACACCGTCGCGAAGGTCAGCGCTCCGAAGGCCACATGCAGCGTGTTCGGCAGGATGGCCTGACGCGTCCAGATCACCGTCGCGCCCAGCGTGAACTGCACGAGCACCATCAGCATCATCCAGATCGCGGGCTGTTTCAGGCGCGCGAATTGCTTCGACCGCAACACCGTCACCCCCGCGCTGATGATCAGAACCGACGTGATCACGGCGCCGACGCGATGCGCGAAATGGATCGCGACGTGGAAGCTCGTGAAGTCGGGAATGATCGCGCCGTTGGACAGCGGGAAATCCGGAATCGCGGGCGCGCTGTACGTGTGCCGCGTCACCGCCCCGAGCACGATCTGCGCGAACGTCATCACCACGGCCGACGCGAGCAGCGTGCGCAGCCGCGATTCGACGGGTACGGGAGCGGCGTCGCCACCGGTGACCCAGGCGCGCGATGTGGCCGCGGCGATCGTGACGGTCATCAGCAGGAAGGTCTGCGCAAGCAGCGCGTGGGCGATGGATACCGCCGGCGGAAGCTGCATCAGCACGGTCAACCCGCCAAGCACGCCCTGTACGATGACGGAACCGAGAGCCACCGCGGCCAGGGTCTTCAGCCAGCGGCGGCGATCGACGAGCCAGACCCACACCGCGACGACGATGGTGATCACGCCGATGCCCGAGGCGATCAGGCGGTGGAAATGCTCGTAGAAGATGCCGCCCGTCCACTTCTCGAGCGGAAAGGTGAACATGTTCTGCCCGTACGTGTTCGGCCAGTCGGGCACGGAGAGGCCCGCGCCCGCGCTGTGCACGAGTCCGCCCTTGGCGATCAGCAGCACGGTGCCGACCGCGAGAACCATGCTCGCGCGGAAAAGCCAGAGATGTTTCGCGGTGAAACTGCGGTCCATTGCGTTGGGTGAGGTCAATGCGTGGAGTCGGACTGCGGCGCTTCCGCGGTCTTCAAGCGTTCGAGATGCTCGGCCATGTGGCGCTTCACGTCCTCGGGCGGTGTGGTCTGCGGCAGGAAATCGCGCACGGATTCCGGAGAACTGAATTCGTACGGTCCGCGGTACACCTGCAGGGGGTGGTCGAAGTTCCCGTGCGGCGGCGGCGAGGGCGCCTCCCACTCGAGGCTGTTCGCGCGCCAGGGATTGCGCTTCGCGGGCTTGCCCTTGCGAATGCTGTGTATCAGCGCCGCGACGAGGATGAACTGCGCGAAGCCGAGAATCATGGCGTTGATGGTGATGAACTCGTTCATCGGCTGAAACGGCTTCAGAAAATCATACACGGTCGGATCGTAAATGCGCCGCATCATGCCGCCGACGCCCAGAATGTGCATCGGGAAAAACGTGCCGTTGAAGGAGATGAAGGTGACCCAGAAATGCCACTTGCCGAGCGTCTCGCTCATCATCTTCCCCGTCATCTTCGGCCACCAGTACGTGAGTCCCGCGAAGATCGCGAAGAGACTGCCGCCGAAGAGCACGTAGTGAATGTGCCCGACGATGAAGTACGTGTCGTGGATGTACACGTCCACCGGCGTCGAGGCCATGAAGATGCCGCTCAGGCCTCCGATGACGAACATCGACACGAAGGCCGTCGCGTTCAGCATCGGCGTCGTGAAGTCCAGCTGCCCGCGCCACATGGTGCCGAGCCAGTTGAAGGTCTTGATGGCCGAGGGGACGGCGATCACCATGGTCGCAACCATGAAGGTGGTGCCCAGCATGGGGTTCATGCCGGACTGAAACATGTGATGCCCCCACACGATGATGCCGAGGAAGCTGATCGCGAGGATGGCGAAGATCATCGCCTTGTAGCCGAACAGCGGCTTGCGCGAGAACGTGGCGAGCACGTCCGACACCACGCCCATGCCCGGCAGGATCATGATGTACACGGCGGGATGCGAGTAGAACCAGAACAGATGCTGCCACAGCAGGGGCTGCCCGCCGCCCGCCGTCAGATGCATGTCCTTTGCGGGTACCACGAGATGCGCGGGCGTGAAGAAGCTCGTGTGCACGAAGTTGTCCATGAACAGCATCGAGAGCGCCGCGGCCAGCACGGGCGTGCCGATGATGATGATGATGGCGGTGATGAACACGGCCCACACGGTCATCGGCATGCGGAAGAAGGTCATGCCCGGCGCGCGCATGTTCAGGATGGTGGTGATGTAGTTGAGGCCGCCGAGAATGGAGGAGAACCCGACGATGAAGAGGCCGACGATCCACAACGTCTGCCCCGTGCTCGCGATGGCGCTCAGCGGCGGATAGCCGGTCCACCCCGCGGCGGCGGTGCCGCCCTCCACCCAGAAGCCGGCCATCATGATGGCGCCCGCCACCGGGAACATCCAGAAGGAAATCATGTTGATCGTCGGGAAGGCCATGTCGTCGGCGCCGATCATCAGCGGAATGCAGAAGTTCCCGATCATGCCCACCAGCAGCGGGATGATGACGGCGAAGATCATGATGGTGCCGTGCATGGTCAGCAACTGCGTGTAGAACGCCGGAATGATGGCGCCGTCGGGATTCACCCAGGTGTCGGGCAGCAGATGGCCGATGAGCGGGATGCCCGTGCCGGGATAGGCGAGCTGCCAGCGGATGAAGAGCGCGAACGCCCCGCCGATGAACAGGAAGACCAGCGCCGTCACCATGAACTGCTTCGCGATCATCTTGTGATCGGTCGAGAAGATGTAGGTGCGGACGAAGGACGCGCGGTGCGCGTGCTCCGAAGCGCCGGAATGCGAATGCGGAAGTGCAGCGTCCATATGACTCACGGATGAGAAGGTGTCGTGGGGGAAGGCGCGGACGCCGGAAGCGCCTGCGCGGTCTTCTGCGCCGCGGCATTGGCCGCGTTCAGATACTGCTGATCGATCCAGGCGTCGAAATCCGTCTGCCCCTGGAACGTCATCACGCCGCGCATGAGGTAGTGGCCGCTGCCGCACAGTTCCGCGCAGGCGATTTCGTACTCGCCGGTCTTGCGGCCGTTGAACCAGACGTCCACCCACTGACCGGGCACGGCGTCCTGCTTGATGCGGAGGTTCGGCACGAAGAAGCTGTGTATCACGTCCATGGACGAGAGGCGCACGAGCACGTTCTTGTTGATCGGGAAATGCATCTGGTTGATGGCCACGTAGTCGTCCGTGCCGTTCGGGTCCGCCGGATCGATGCCGAAGGGATTCGTGGCCGCGACGAGCGCCGGATCGCGATGCCCCAGCACGCCGTCAGAACCCGGGTAACGCACATGCCACATGTACGTCTGCCCCATCACTTCCACGATGTAGTCGGGATTCGGCGCGTGCGTCGAGTACTTGATGTCGCGCCAGATGCCGTCGCTGTAAAAGGCGAGGAAGGCGAAGAGCGCGAAGGGCAGCGCGGTCCACGCCAGTTCCAGCGTGTTGTTGCCGTGGTAATGGAACGCCTTGTCGCTCTTCCTGCGCCGCCGGTAGCGGATGATGAACACGACGTACACCGCATTGACCAGCACGAAGATGGCGAGCGTGATGTAGTAGATCAGGCTGAAAAGATGATCGACGCCATTGCCGAACGTGGAAATATTTTCCGGCAGCCAGGTGAGCATGGATGCTGATCCTCGGGTGGAAAAACGGGATGCACGGGGCGCGGAAGGGACTCCGTCGCCAGGTACGTTCTATGCGAAAAGAAACGGGGGGATGCTTACTTCAGAGACTTCAATTCGGCTTCCGTGAACGCGCCCGCCTTGTTCTTCGTCTCTTCGCGGATCTGCTTCACGGTTGCGGCGTCAACTGCCGGGGCGGTGTTGCCCCAGCTCGAACGAATGTAGGTCAGCACGTCGGCGACCTGCTGATCGTCGAGTTCGTTCTGCCACGGCTGCATCACACCGTTGATGCTCTGGCCGTTGCGGACAATGGGACCCTGGAAACCGTGCAGCACGATGCGCACGGGAATCTTTGGATCGCCCGTTGCGAAGGCGGAACCCTCGAGCGTGGGATACACGCCGGGGATGCCCTTGCCGGTCATCTGGTGACACACGGCGCACTTCTGATTGAACACCACTGCGCCCGGTCCACCCTTGGTCGCGAGACCCGAGCCCGCATCCTGCACGGCATCTCTCGGATCGGGCGTCCATTCGGGCGGCTCGCTGTCGTTCGTGAAACCGTAACAACCGGCCATCACGAGCGCCGGCAGCAGCAGGACCGCGTACAGGCGAGTGACGCCGGCAACACCGACGAGGGCGCGAAATCTATGCAAAACAGGGGTATTCATAGCGTGTGGCACGTCGAGGCTCCGTACCCGCACTCCGAGGAATGTTGAATCGGGGTGCTGCCGGAAGTGAGGGTCGCCCCGGGTGAGGCTTCCAATTCCATAAAAGCATCAAATTCAACCCCACTTTTGGGGTAATTGGTTCCCGGAGGTGGAAAATTTTTTCCCCATGCCTGTCAACATTGGCGATGCGGCGGACTGGCAGCTTCATGGCGGGTTTGTTCAGATAGGAATCGGCAAGCGGGACGCTCGCCTGCCCGCCGAAGCTGAGCAACCAGTCCAGCGAAGTTCCACAGAGCGGTGTGAGTCGCGAAGCGCAGGCGGGCCCCACTCGGGTTTCGCTTTTTTCTCCCTACTCCCTACTCCCCACTCCCTCCTTCCTGATCGCTTACACCCTCAGTACGCCCCGAAATCCTCTCGCGGCATAGTACGATTCAGCGCCGTTGTGGTATACGAACACGGTGCCGTAGCGTAAATCGGCAAAGATGGCGCCGCCGCGCTTTCTGATATCGGGTGGCGTGTGTATCCAGCTCGAGGTTTTGGCATCGAAGGTCCCCAGTTTCTGGAGATCGCGATACTGCTCCTCCGTCAACAGTTCGATGCCCATGCTGGCTGCCATGCCCATGGCGCTGTCGGCAGGCTTGTGTTCCTTCCTCGCATCCAGCGCCTCGCGATCGTAGCAGACGCTTCTGCGGCCTTTGGGACTTTCCGCGGCGCAATCGAAAAAGATGATCTCGTCCGTTTTTTCGTCACGGCCGACCACATCCGGCTCGCCGCCGCTGCTCTCCATCGCATGCAGCGACCGGAGTTTTCCGGGATGCGCCTCCAACCGCGCCTGCACGTCAGCCCAGACAAGGCCCTTGTGCCGATGCATGTGTTTCTCGAAACGAACCCGCAAGGTTTCAAGCAGGTCCTCTCGCTGTTCGCGCGACAACGTCTTCGTGGCGATGCTCATGGTTCTTCCTTTCTGTTTGGAATCGACGCGGTAGTTGCCGCGAAGCGTTCCCGTGCCTCAATCCGGAATCACCGGCTCCACGAGCTTCGCGAGCTGCTCGAGCGACTCCTGCCAGCCGAGATAGCACATCTCGAGCGGAATGACGTCGGGGATGCCCTCCTGCACGATGCTCAGCTCCGTGCCGCAGGACACGGCGGTCAGACGCACGGTCACCGCCATTTCTCCCGGCAGGTTGGGGTCGTCGAACTTGTCCGTGTAGCGCAGCAGCTCGTTGGGCACGAGTTCATTGTACACACCGCCGAAGGAATTCCCGTTTCCCGTGCCGAAATTCGTGAAGGACATCTTGAACGTGCCGCCCACCTTCACATCCATGTGATGCACGGTGCATGTGAAGCCGTAGGGCGGAATCCACCTGACAATGGCGGCGGGTTCCAGAAATGCGCGGTACACGCGCTCCGGCTCTGCGCGAAGCACCCGGTGAAGGCGGACGGTTCCTGTCGGCATGAGCTGTTCTCCTGTTGCTGGGGATGGACAGGAACAACAATGCCGTACCCGGTTTTCGTTCCAAGTGGAGCGCCTTCCAGTCAGTCTCAATCGGACCCGCGCATCGGCCGACCCTCCCTCTCAGCCGACGCCTTCGTCTTTGCAGCCTTCTTACAGAATGGCGAGCGCCACCGCTCCAGCGACGACTGCCCCCATCGCTCCGAAGCTCAACCACCGGACGAGGTTCCAGGTTCGGCTTGGCGGCGAAAACGTGAACAGCAGGCCCACGACGAACCACATCACGAAGAATGCGATCCCCATTGCTACGTAGGCAGGCGCCCACCTGGAAAGCAAATGCGCGAGTATCGGCCCGCAGCATCCGCCGATGAAGCACGGCCACCAGCGCCACATCGAATCGGCCGTCTTCGTTCCGCCCACTTGTTCAGTCATGCAGTTTCACCTTGTGCAATGAAGAAATGGTGCGTGAGACTTCCTCCGAAGCGAAGCGCGGGAGAGCCGGCTCCACTCGCCCATCAGGCGTTGCGCTTTCTGCTCGAACGTGATTTCGGCTGCGACGTTCGTTTGTCGAGCCATTTGCTGAACGAGGACTGACTCTCGCCGGAAGGCCTCCAGCCAATAGTCCTTCGACGCTGATGTCTTCGTCAAGTTCTTCCCAATGAATCCCGATTCCGCGTCCGATAAATCGCCATCTTTTTCGCTCCGTTGGGGATCCATGCGACAGGCGTGGGAACCATGCAAGTGGAACCGAAATACTACGCCCATCGCTCAAGTCCACACTCAGCGTGTCGCTCGAGATGGTGACGTTTTCTGCGAAAGGAATCTCAATCTCAATTGCCAAAATACTCATTCCATGCCTCTATGAGCTCGATTTTATTGTCACGTATGATATTCTCGATTCTTGCTATCTCGATGCGGTTGAAACCACCGCTGCCTTGGATACGAACAGGATTCAGCCAGAATTTTGCGGTCTTGTCTTCACGCTCAACATGTACATGCGGTGGCTCATTGCGGTCGCTCGCATAGAAGAAAAGTCGATACGGACCCGAATTCAATATCGTGGGCATGTGTCGTTATCGCTCTGATGTTGACCGGTCGATCCTGATGAGACTGGAGAAGTACCTGATCGCAACGCCAAAGTACTTGTCGCATTTGTTCCGCGCAAGGCCGGAAATCCGTCTTCACCCTTCACCCTTCCACCTTCACCCTTCATCATTCATCCTTCATCATTCAACCTTCACATTGAATCCCTTCACAATCAGCCACACCCCGATGAACAGCTCCCACAAGCCGCCCGGAATGGTATCGAGCGAGTGCAGCGCGAAGCCCATGACTTCCATGACGGACCCGCACAAAATGGTGGCGTACCCGACGATGCCCCAGACGGACAGAAAGCGCGGAAGCAATCTCGTCCTGTAGAACATCACGCACAGCATCACACCGGCAATCCCGAGCGTGAACATCGCGATGTGATAGGCCTGGAGGTTCACCTGAATGAACAACGCGCTCAGCCCTTGAAGGCGCGGCATCTCGGCGACTCCCGCGTTCAGGTACTGACCGGCGAGCGGGATCTGCAGCAGCACGAAGAGCACCTGGATGCCGAGAAACACGCCGTCGACGATCCTGAATCCGAAGTACCCCAACGCCATGCTCTCGCTGTGCTTCCGCAGAAGCGGGAACAGGAGAAACCCGTGCGCGACGTCGCCGGCGACGGTCAGCAGCAGCAACACCGCGCCTATCGCCACGCCCATCGTGTTCGCGGACACCGCGCGCAAGCCCTCCGGCGCTGAGAGAATGGATTGGATGAGGATGTTTCCGCCCACGCCGGCAAACATCCCGGCGAGGAACAGCACCCCCACAATGCGCGCGGTCGTTCTGTATGTATTCATGGTCTCCCTTCTTGTTTAATGTTGGATAGTAGCCAGGTGGCCATCGCCCCGACGATCCGTCAGCATAATGCGCTGTGCACTCAGGCCTTCAACCCTGAAAATGCAACACCGCGTTCACCAACAGCGCGCATGCGTACAGTCCCAGTCCGAAGACGGTATGCGTCGCAAGGCTCTTCAGCCTGGCCTGTTGAGGTTTCGCCGCTTTGGATGAGGCGATACCAAGGCCCAGCGACGGCTGCATGATGAAGAACGGAAACACCACGGTGGCCAGACCGTACAGCAGCGCCGGCAGCAGGGCGGGCCGTGCAAGCGCACCGCCCGCTGTCAGCGCTACGAATCCCACCGCGAAGACGACCCCGATACTGTAATGCGCCATCCACCCGACCGGACACTCGAAGGGTTTCTGCGCCGCGGCGCCGATGTTCGCATGCCTGAACGTGTTCTCCGGCATGTGCAGAAGCCAGCGTCCGAGCAGACAGTAGTTGAGCGAGGGAATGCCGAACGCGCGCTTCAGGAACAGGTTCCAGAGATCCATGATCACCGATGCGCCGATGCCCATGGCAATTGCGCCAAGTATGGTCGTCGCGTTAATGAGCATGATGGAAGCCGACGTGGATGTTGCAGTACATGAGCATCGGGACTGCCGCGGTCTTCCTCAAGGAAGTCATCGGCGCGCGTCCCGCCGCCGTCATGTCTGTGGTGGTCATGTGATCCTCCCGCGCGGATTACAGTTTGAAGCGCGCGGCCAGTTCGTTGTCCACGAGCACCGTCGTTTCCCAGCCCACTCCGAACAACCCCAGGATGCCGCTGTTGTACACCGCTTCACAGGAGAATCCTTTATGGAAAATATGAACATGAACGTGCGTCCGTGGTTGAGTTTGACCCGCACCAAGAATCACGTTGACTGATCACCGCCGTATCACCGGCGGCAAGTACTTTGTTGTGTCAGGTCAAACGCGTACGAAACGCAATTCGTTCCCACGAGCAAGGAAAAAAAACGAATCTTCGCCGCAATACAGGCACGATTTCAACCGTGTGCAAGCAGGCGTGATCTTGAGCAGCTCAGGAAAATAATGCTCGGCATCGTTTGCGAATTTCTCGATTCCAAGAATAGCGCCAGTCACTATTCTCAACAATTCGATTTTTTGAGAATAACACCTGGAGTTGGAGCGCGGAATGAGAATATCGCTGGATACAGAGCAGCAGTGTGTATTGGTGTCTCGTGATCTACGTTACGAAGATGGCACCGCCCCGAATCCAAACATCTTCTTCATAATTCATCCTTCATCATTCATCCTTTCCCCCAAGCCGTCCCCGCACCGCGCGCGCGAAGCGCTCCGGCGCCTCCGGATGCGCGGCGAGAAACAACAGCGGCTCGAAGACCTCCAGTTCCATCAGCAGAAACTGCCCGTCTTTGATAACCCCGTCCACCCGCGCGTACACGGGCAGCGACGGCGCCGCGAGCACGCAGGCGCGCGCCTGCGCCACCAGCTCGGGCGACACTTCCGCGACCTCGTTCGTCCCGCCGAACGTGAATTGCACGCGGTACTCGCCGGGAGCGGGCCGCTTGCGTACGGCGTGACTGAACACCCCGTCGAAAAACAGCAGCGAGAGTTCGCCGTTGAAGATCTCGGGCAGGAAAGGCTGCACGAGCACGCCGCAGTCCGCAAGCGTCTCGTCGATCTCCTGCGCATGGTCGGCCGCGTTTTTTACGAGGAAGCGATAGGTTCGATACGCGCCGCCCGAGATGGTAGGCTTGACGACGATCTCCTCCCAGCCGCGCGCCCGTGCCAGCTCCGCCACATCGGCCCGCTCGCCGCGCGCGATGCAGATGGTCGGGACCAGCGGCACGCCCGCGGCCTCCAGATCCTGCAGGTAGCGCTTGTCGAAATTCCAGCGGAGGATGTCGCCCGCATTGCACAGCAGCGCACCGGCGGCGATGCGTGCCTCGAGCCAGGCGCGGAACTCCTCCGCGCGCTCGAAGTAATCCCACGTCGTACGGATCACAAGGGCGTCGAAGATCGTCCAGTCCACCGCCGCATCGCTCCAGATGGCCGGGATCGATTCGATACCCAGCTGCTCCAGCGCGTCGACGAGCAACAGATCGTCTTCGTACAGATCAGGATACGCGTCGCAGGTGACGAGCGCGAGAACTCGACACGATTTCTCCCCTGCTTTCATGTGTAAGTATGAAGGTTGAAGGATGAAAGATGAAGCCGCTGCGCGCGACGGTCTCTTGTCTTTTTCATCATTCATCATTCATCATTCATACTTCTGTTTCAACCGGGCACCGATGCGGGCGCCCAGCCACGCCATCGGCAGGTAGGCGACGAGAAGGTCCAGCGCGATGAACCACGCGGGAGCAGGGATCATGAAAGCGGCCGCAACTCCTCCGATGAGAAAGAGCGCGCCCACCGCGTAGGCGAGCTGCGCCCGGACGCTCGCCGCGATCACGTACGTGAGCAGCGCGCCGACGAGCGTTCCGACGGCGTGCGCCAGGAACGGCATGATGAAATGCCGGGCTTCGAAAAGGTGTATCGATTTCGCCAGGCTCTCCGCGTTCTGCACGTCCACACCGGCGGGCGGCGGGATGAGCAACGGACTGATGGTGACAAGCGCCCCGTTGACGACGCCGCCGACGACGGCTCCCGCAATGACGGCAAGCACATTTCGAAGCACTCTGGGCATGGCGATACTCCTGGTACAGTGGTTACGGATGCACAACAACCCCTTGATCCGCTATCGTTCCCGGATCGACCACGGCGGAAAAACGATTGCGAAGCACACGATCGATCCGAACAATTCCGAAAATGAACCCCTTCGTCTTCTTCGTTCATTTCGTGTGCTTCGTGATCTCTTCCAAGAGCATCATGCATGGCGATGTGTCTGCGTGGTGGTGATCAGTCAACCGCGGCAGGCCGCCTCGATCACGGCGACGTCGATCTTTTTCATTTCCATCATCGCGTCGAACGCGCGTTTGGCAACGGCGGGGTCGGGATCGCTGATCGCCTCCATCAGAAGCTGCGGCGTGATCTGCCACGACAATCCCCACTTGTCCCTGCACCAGAGGCATATCGTGTTCTTTGCCTGCGTGACCATGGTGTATCTCGAAGGATGAAGGACGAATGATGAAGGATGAAGGATGAATGATGAAGGATGAATGATGAATGATGAAAAAGACGGGAGGCCGCCGCGAGCAGGAGCCGAAGGCGGGAAGCCCGCTCTGTGAGGTCGCTTCGTGTGTGCTGCGAATATACGCCCGCCGTCTCTATTCCACGCAAGACGTGTTTCACGCGCCATGGCCGGGGTCGGGGCGTTGCGTATTTCGCACGACGGATAGTTGCCGGGCGGCGTGTACATGTACCGTCTCACGACCGGTACAGCGCACGCAGCGAGGAGCATGGTTCTGACTCGGTAGGGAGAGAGCGGCGCATCCCGCGGGCGGCCGCGAGCGTGGCCGCGCGTGTTGCGCGTGTACTATCGTGCCATTTGCGCTCCGCCGGACACGATATTGTTCCTTCATAATTCATCCTTCATACTTCATCCTTACCCTCGACGCTGCTGAAATTGGACACATCGAACAACTCTGGGTCGCCGAAGCGCTCCGCAGAAGGGACGAAATTCGTAGCGGCGCCGTGCAACCAATCGGTTCCGAAGAAGCAGCCCAAAGGATTCGACGCATTCTTGGGAAATGAAATTCAAATTCCACCCCGCGGCAGCGTTTGCCATCATGCACTGCAGTCGTGAGCCTGGGTATTGGAAGACCAGGCGTCCGCAACCGGGACCGCCTTCGGATACATGAAATGACCGCCGATGAAAACGGAGTCGATTTCCTTCGAAAGGTCTGCCACAGCATTCGCCGCCAGCCATGAATGCGCTCCGAACATCGCGACACAAGTTTGTCGGCACCGCCACGAGGATCTTCTTCTTTCATATTTCATAATTCATCCTTCATCCTTTCTCACAACGGGAGGAAGGCGCTTTGCTCGATCTGCTCCTCAAGGCGCGGCATGAAGCCGGGCTGACCCAGGCCCAGGTGGCCGAGCGCATGGGAACCCAGCCCCCGGCGATCGCCCGCCTCGAGAGATCGCTCGCCACCGGGGGGCACTCGCCTTCCATTGCAACGCTTCGCCGCTACGCCGAAGCCTGCGGGAAAGAGCTCGAATTCACGCTCTCGTAGCTCAGGCCCGCGGCAAGCAGAGCGCAAAGAATTTGATAGCGAAGCACACGAACGATCCGAACCATTCCGAATAAAGAACCCTTTCGTCTTCTTCGCTCATTTCGTGTGCTTCGTGATCTCTTCATTTTCCCTGAGCCGGGCATTGGCCCATGCCGTGCCCGCACATATTACTGCGGCTGCATCCGGAATCCGACCTTCGTGCCCCCGGAATTGCTGGAAGGACAGCCGCCGTTGAATACCGCATATCGCGCGCCGTGTACATCGGCACACGAGCAACTTTCTTCCTTCATAATTCATCATTCATACTTCATCCTTTCCGCTTCGAAGGTGTGCACACAGGGACCGGCCACTCCGTCGACCGACGTATCGCAACTCCACAACGCGATGGCCAGCAGGAAGATGAGCGTCGTTTCTTTCAGAGACTTGGTAAAGTTCCGAAGTGCACTCAATCCTTTTGACTCCTTGATATGTCCATAGTTGCTTCCTGGAATCTCCGTCCATGGTCTTCCGCAAACCTACTTGCGCCAGAAAACAAAATCACCACCATCATCCGGTAAATCTTTGATGGAGCGGTACTGCGGTTCCTTGTGCGTTCGCGTTTCGATCTCCTCCGTGACCGAGACGAATAACTTCCACATATCGAGATATTCCTCAGTGTTATTCTTCAAGGCAGCGAGTAATACTTCCATGAAGACACTGACGTCCGATGTTTCTTCGTACCCGGTACTGGTGATCGCCTTTCGGCTCCTTTTTGCGTATCGCCTTTGTACCAATGCCTCCAGATTCAGCGTCGTACCTCTCATATCATTGAATATGGAACCGCCAAAACACGCATCCGAAATAAGGAGCACATGCTTTGCCATTATCGCTTTCAGCGCGTCTCGAATAGCACCGTTCGATATCCACGTTGACTTGTTCTCATCTGCGTCACACGGAATCCAATATCCTTGGCCCGTTTTCTCCTCAAACAGTCCGTGCCCCGCATAGAATATTAATATATTGTCGTCTTCGGTCAGTTTGTATTCCAGCGTGTCAAATGCGGAATAGATATCCCTTCTTTTGGGATTGAACATGAGACGAACGTTTGGTTCGTCAAAATGATACATATCTATCAACACGTCTGCCAAATTCCGCGCGTCCTGAGCGGGTCTTTTCAGTTTTTGGTATCGAGGGTTTGTGTATTCCTCTTCTGCTATGATAAGCGCATGATACGTTCCCTTGATGAACGAACTGTCGCTCTTTTGCACAATTATCGTGGTGTCCGTTTTGTTATTGGACTTATCCACGGCCTGTATTCTGATATCGTTCATGCCGAGGCGCAGTTGTTCCTTCCATTGAAATTCCACACCGTCTCCCTTGGCAACGGGGTGGGCGTCACGGCCATTAATAAGTACCATCGTAATACCGCCGGAATCCTGTACACGCCCCTGAATCTGGAGTGACGTTGCGGCTGTGACGACATGTGCTACTTTTTGCGTATTGCGCAACCCGCGCGAAACAGATTCAAGGCGAGGGCTCAGAATGACAATGACAGGTGGGATGTTATCCTTTGGGACTCGGCCGAGTGCCCCGAAGTCAACTTCTTCAACAGCCAGGATGTTGCCGAAACCATTATTCACTGAAACCGTCATCGCGCATTCATGATACCCGGGAGGGAATTCCTGTGAAATGGTAATGCTCGCGCGGCGGGAAGACGAAGTCGGGATGTCCCCAACACTCACCAGTGAATCCATGACGAATCCCCTCATACCGGTCTTGGGAACGCACTTGATAACGATTCCGGTGGCCGGCAACGTCCCATTGTTTTGAATGCTGATATCTATGGATGCCTTTTCACCAGCATCCAAGGTTCCATTCCCGGATGGCTCGCTGAAGGATGCGTGCATGAAGACATGCGGCTTTCGAGATCCGAACCGAATGGGTTCCGTCGAACCTTCCAGTCGTATTTGCGCATGTGTTTGACAGGCCGCGGCGAACATCACAAAGAGGAACAGAAGGAGATTCATTGGTTGTATACGTCGAACACTACAACAAAAGGATGGAGCTCCTGAGCTTGCTGATGTGCGAGTAGCCCTGATATCCTCCATGGCTGGATATGCAGGCACAGATGAACGGAAATATCTTTTCATACAGAAGTTCCTTTCACAAGACATACTATTGAACCGCCTTCTGCTACCGCCCCGGTTTCGACGACGGAGGGTCTGGGAGCCGGGTTGCGTCCGTTGGGGACCCTGACGAGTTGCTCAAGATGAACAGAGTCGCACCACCGGTCGCCAGCACGGCTGCGCCGGCGTACATCCACCAGGAAAGACCTCCGCCCACATGGTCGTCTTTGGACGCCGGTTCTGATGCAGCCTGCTGTTCCGAAGATTTGGATCCTGCCAACGCATCCTTGTTGGCGGCAGGCGCTCGCTCCGCAACTTCTCGCACCACGACTTCGAATGTAATGGAGTCGTTATCATAGTCGTTTGGAAGATCCTGAGCCGCAAGCCATGTGATTTGTCCGCTCGATCGCGCGAACTTCCCTCTTCCTACGGCGCCGGAGAGATGCCGTGCTTCAAATCTGGCAGGAATATGGTTCAAGAGAATTTTCAAACTCACGTCGAACGATTTTTCGGAAGGCGGCCATATTTGATACTTTATCACCGCCTTATCTCCCTGCTGCATCCATGTTACTATAACAGAGTCACAACCCGTATGCACCTGCTGTGCGAAGACGCGTTCCGTGATGAGAATACTCCAGAGGAACAACATCGGAAACACGATGCCGATTGTCCCGCAGGAGAAGTTCCTCATGATTCCTTTTCCGGAAGGAGATGTTCTGTTCATTTCAACACCATCATTTTTTTGGTTTCAACCGTCTTTCCGTCTACAATCAGACGATAGAACAGACTCTGCGAGCCCTGGGTGACGCGCAGCAGAGCACCGGAAACGGGACGCGTGTATCTGCCGGCGGTGAGATACTCGTCGATCAATACCGCGATACGCGTCCCAAGCGAGGAATAGATCTCGAGCCGGACCTGCGCCGGTCGATCCACGCTGAAAGGGATATCAGCAAAATCAATCAGCGGGTTCGGGTAATTCTGTCCTAAACGCGTCTCCAGAGGACGAAATCCGCCGGTGATGTTTTCGATGAACGTCCTCGTTCCTACGATCACACTCAACTGCGTCATTTCTCCGGCCGGAATACAGGAGTATTCGGTGTGTTGCCGCAATGGTATGACCTCATTCGTATTCGGATTTATCAGCACGGCGGTGTATTGGGGTGGGATTGTCCCCTGCAAGTCGAAATAGAGATTCATAGACGCCAGATGTGGATTCCGTACGGTGAATGGCCATACTTGCCCATCGTACACGTCACGCCGGTAATCCGTCCGGAAATACGGGTGCTGCGTCGCCCACTCCTTCCTCTCGAATACGAGCATCGCATTATCCATGAAGAATGGCGGTTTGTGCTTATCCATGGCGTCCATTCCGTCATTCGCAGCGGCGGATATGCCGATGAAGTTCTCCGCGTCTTCGAGACCGTCGTCACGCAACGAGATTCGCATCTGCCAGACAGCCGACGCGTCCATCGTTCGTTTTGACAACGACACTGTTCCCGCAAACGGATACGGCAGATGGAGCGACGGGACCTGCGGTTCGTTCAAGTAATAATATCCCTGGAACGGTTCCAGTGTGGCCGATGAGACATACCCGGAATTCCATGAGGAATAATCTCCAGTCCCGCGGGGGAGAATCGAGGCGACATCGATGTTTCGACTTCCGGGATTCCCGATGATATTCCATCCTGAATGCAGGCGAACAATGTACCCTCCATCGAGCGAATCAATGGCCGGTATGGCCACCGTCTTTGTGAATCGCTGCGGATCCTTGCGAATCAGCCAATATCCGATCCCGGGAGAGAGCATCTGATCCGGACCAAGTTCCATTAATGATGTTCCTGTCCCCGTTTCATTCCAGATTCTCCAATCGCTCATTTGCGATCCGGGGAGCAGGTCCTTGACTGCGTAATCGCCTTTCCCAGGGAAGCTCACAAGACGATAGTCCAGCGTCCGCGGTTGAGCAGGATAGTTCGCTACCGTCACGTCGGTGAAGGTCGTGTCGGAGGCGGTTCTGAATGCAGACCATTCACTCGGGCTGGATGACACACTCTGCACTGTCGCTTCAACGCGCCAGAAATACACCGAATTCAAGGCCAATCCGGACACGTTCATCGTCGTCCGGGGAACGACCGTATCCACGATGATATGTTTGAACGTGCTGTTCAAAGAGACGGTAAGACGATAGCTGTCTGCTCCTCCCGGAGGGGCATTCCATGAAAGAGGAACCGGAAATCGCTGTTCAATTTGAACATTGTTTGGAGGCGATTGCGGTGTCGGACGGGGTCTTCCGACCGCCACCATAAAGCTCTGTTGGGTGCTTCCGGCAGGATTGGATGCCGCGGCGGTTACATTATGCGAGCCCACCTGGCCGGTCGTGGGCGTCCAGGAAATCATTCCTGATGTGGTATCCACCACCATTCCCGGTGGAGCAGTCGTCAGGGAATATGATGGCTTGGGTTCTGCATCCGCAATGACTTGATAGCGATAGGGTTCGCCGGCGTTGCCAACCAGGACCGCGCTGCTGCGTATTTCCGGTGCGGCACTTACATGGATCGTAAAAGATTGGTCCTTGCTTCCCGCGGCGTTGTATGCGCGTATGGTCACCGCATGCGGTCCGCGCTGCGTTCGATCAGGGATCCAGGTCAGCACTCCGGCTATCGAATCGATGGTCATTCCGGTTGGGAAGATTGTAAGACCATATTTCGGCGAGGGGGCCCCGGATGCAATCGCGGTATATGAATACGACCGACCCGCTACCGCCTGCGTCGCCGGTGTCGACGTAAATACCGGTGTGGCTGCTGTCCCGGCGACGACGATCGTAAATGATTGCTGTGCGTCACCGACGGTATTCCTGGCATCAACAGTAACATCCACCTCACCTTCAGCCGAGGGCGTCCCGCTTATCAGACCGACCGTTGTATCGACGGTCAACCAGGCCGGCGCCTTAGATAATGAGAATCTCACAGCCGGTTCCGCGTCAGCGCTCACCTGATACTTGTACAGAGTACCGACATTCGCCGTGGTAACCGGCGTGCTTGTCATCCGGGGTGATACGCTGACGTGAATCTTGAATGTTTGATCGGCGCTTCCCGCGGCATTCGTGGCCAGTATCGTCACGGGGTTGTCGCCGCGCTGCTCGCGTCGAGGAGTCCAGTCCATCCGGCCGCTGATCGAATCGATGCTCATTCCGGCGATCGGATTTACCAATGATAATACCGGCGGCGGTGAGCCGCTTGCGACGGCAGTATAGGAATACCCTTTTTCTGCTATGGCTTCCACCGGCGGGGAGGATGTGAAGTTCGGACTCCGTAAAACGGTGATCTGAAACGATTGGACAGTATCCCCGACGCTGTTCGATGCGTGAACGCTGACATCAAAGACCCCCTCGATGCTTGGAGTACCCGTGATCTCTCCGCTGATTTGATCGATATTCATCCAGGGCGGAGACTGCGAAAGCGCGAAGCGAGCCGTGGGTACCGCGTCTGCAACGACGACGTATCGGTATTGTTCGGCTACCTTCGCCGTCTTAGCCGGCATGCTCGTGATGAGCGGTTTGGTACGAACGTATATGGAAAACGACTTCACTATGTAGCCGGCCGTGTTTTCGGCCTTGACGGTGACGGCGTTGCTGTCCCTCTGACTCCGTTGGGGCGTCCATTGAACAAGGCCGGAACTTGGTTCTATGCTCATCCCGGACGGCGATACCACAAGAGAGTACGTCGGCGTAGGAGTTCCATCCGCATGAGCATCGTAGGTGTACAAGGAATCCGCGAGGGCTTCCGTTGAAGGACTCAAAGTAAATGCGGTGGGTTTGCTGGCATTTTTCGAAACGGTAATGGAAAAGGACTGTATGGTATCTCCGACCTTGTTCGACGCTCGAACAACCACTGCAACAATGCCTTCGGATGAAGGCGTCCAGCGGAGGAGACCGCTAGCCGTATCGATTGACATCCCCGGCTCGAACTGAGAGAGGGCGAAGGTCGCAAGAGGGTCAGCATCCGCCGACACACGGTAGCTGTACAGTGCTCCAACAGCGGCCGAAACATTGGGTGAGCTGGTAATGCGTGGCGTTACATTGACGTAGACCTTGAATGTTTGCTCGTCTTGTCCTGCTTCGTTGATCGCGCGTATTGTGATGGATTGATCCCCTCGCTGGCTCCGGGACGGAATCCAGGTAAGAACGCCGGAGAGAGAATCCATTTTCATTCCGGCTTTCGGTGTGATCAGAAAATAGCGAGGGGTGGGTGTCCCGGTCGCAATGGCAGTGTATGTATACGGGCGATCGGCTGTCGTTTCCGTTTGCGCCGACGATTGAATTTTCGGAGAACCGACTGATGGTTTGTCGGTAATCGTGATGATGGAAGAAGAATCCTTGCATCCGCCTGGATTCGTAACGACCACCTGATACGCTCCGGTCGTCGTTGTGGAGTATCGGGATCCCACGGCGCCTGGAATCGTGAATCCATTCTTTTTCCAGCGGTAGATGTATCCTGCGCCTGTACTTGCCGTAAAAGTGGCCGTGTCACCTGGATGTAGTACAGAATCGTTTACGTTGAGAAGAGCGCTCGGTAACGGATTGACTGCGATAATGACCGTATCCCTGCCGATGCAGCCGTGCGCGTCGGTCACCGTAACGATGTATACCGTTGTTGTGTCGGGGCTGGCCTTCGTGGTCTGACCGGCCGCCGATCGTAATCCAGTGGAAGGGGTCCATACATAGCCATAGGGTGACGCGCCGCCAACGGCCGTATTACCGATCTGAATGGAATCTCCTTTGCAAATCGCGCCATCCGTGCCGGCATTTGCAATGGGAGCAGTGTAGGCTGTAACAAGGATGCCTCTCGATGAGTCGCTGCATAAGGACGAATTCGTCACGACGACCTTGTACATACCGCCTTGCACGGCGGTGTATTTCAGGCCGGTAGCTCCTGGGATCGGTATTCCATTTTTGCGCCACTGATAGGAAAGGCCCGATCCGGAATTCGCACTGAGTAGGACATTTCCTCCAGGGCATAATGAACTGTCCATCGCCGAAATATCCGCGGGAGGCATTGGCTTCCTGGTGATCTTGATGCTTCTCGACGAGTCACTGCATGACAGAGTATTCGTCACGACAACTCTGTACATTCCAGATTCTTCAGCGGCGTAGTTCATACCGTTCGCCCCTGGGATGGGCATTCCATCTCTTCGCCACTGATAGGTGAGGCCTGCACCCGGATTCACACTGAGTGTGACATTTCCTCCAGCACAAAACGAACTGTCCAACGCCGACAGTGCTGCCGGAGGGAGGGGATTCACTGTGACAAGCACCGTATCCTTCCCGAGACAACCGTTGACGTCCGATACGGAGACGATGTACGGTGTTGTTGCGGATGGGGTTGCAACGGTCATTGCGCTGTCCGGATGAGCGAGCCCGGTAGCCGGATTCCAGGAATATGTATATGGCGCTACTCCTCCTGAAGCCGGCCTGCCGATCGTTGCGGACGCTCCCGCGCATATTGACGTGTCGCTTCCAGCCAAAGCGGCAACCGTGCTGACCGTAAGAGTTGCAGGATTGGTGCTTACGCTCCCGCACCAATTTGTAAACAGCGCTCGGTATGTATTTCCATTCATCCCGCTCGAAGCGGGAATAGTGAGAATCGTGTTTGTCTTTCCAGGCAAACTATCCCAGGTGCTCCCTCCATTTGTTGAAACCTGCCATTGGATATACACCGTTTGCGTTCCAGAGGACGATGCGTTGAACGTCGCGGACGAATTTGCGCAGACGGTTTGATTTGATGGATGCGTTGTGATGGAGGGCTGGCTGCAGGAGAATCGTACGACGAACGCATCACTCGCTCCTCCTCCATAGGATTGCTGAAAGAAATAGGGTGATGTCGGAAAATCCGTACTTGTGGTATATCCTGTAAACAGGAATTCTTCATTCGCGCTTACCGCGATTGCGGAACCTTTGTCCGATCCACCACCGCCGTAATACGTCCCCCATATCTTGTTTCCATTGCTACCGTATTTCACGACAAAGGCATCGTACCCACCCGCGTTCGAGGCCTGATATGGGAGTTTGGTCGGGAAGTCATTGCTTGCAGTAGAGCCGGAAACGGCGAGATCGCCATTGCCATCAACGGCAATGTCTTGACCGCTTTCTTCAGCGCCGCCTCCGCAATAGGTCGACCACTGACGAGTGCCGCTACCATTAAATTTTGCGACGAATGCGTCAACGTTACCGGCATTGTATTGTTGAGATGCATTCGGTGTGGAGATATTTGTACTCTTCGACCATCCGGTCATGAAGATATTACCGCTTCCATCCGTGGCAACACCTCCGCCCGAATCGTCGCCATCACCTCCGAAATACGATGCCCAGACGCGATTCCCAGCCGAATTATATTTGACAACAAACCCGTCACCCGATCCACCACCGAAAACAGATTGAGAGGCACTATATACAGGGAATCCCCCTTCTGTCCACCCGGAAATAATAATATTTTCATTTACATCAGTACATACACTCCATGGTTCATCATTACTGCTGCCACCACAATACGTCGCCCAAACGCGATTGCCTGAACCGTCGAATTTCGCGACAAAGGCATCAAGATGGCCGGCATTATATTGCTGCTGAACCGAAGATCCAGACGATATATTGTTTGAACTTTCCGTCCATCCTGTCATAATCACATTCCCACTTGCGTCCGTTGCGATATCGTAACAGACGTCCTCGAACATGCCTCCATAATATGTTGCCCACGAACGAAGACCGTTGTTATCAAATTTAACGAGGTACGCGTCGGGGAAGCCACCACCGCTATAGGTTCCTTGAAAAGCGTTGAACACGGGAAAGTTGGCGCTTCTCGTGCTTCCCGAAAGAAATACACACCGTTTCCATCGAACTTCACGACAAAGGCATCATAATCGCCGGCGTTGCTTCCTTGAAACGGGCTGCTGCTTATCGGGAAATTGTTGCTTGTCGTGGAACCTGATACGAATATGTTCCCACTCCCATCCACGGCAATATTCTCGCCATCATCATCACCCGTGCCTCCATAATACGTTGCCCACGGATCGATCACGAGTGTTTCGTTTGTATCGTATGCATCGATGGAAAAGGATATTGTGTTAGCTCTCAGAACGAAGCGCGAAGCTACCGTATCCTTCTCTTCACCAGTAAAGGATACCGGCGAAGCTTCCTCGGCTTTTCCCAGTCGCGTCGAAATCGAAAGAATTCCATCCTCCTTCAGTCGCAGTTTCGTCGCATTATCGTACTTCATCCGTATGTCGCTCACCCTGCCACCCGGATGCACATAGAATTCATATTTCAATGTTCCATTCACCGAAAGAAGCTTGAGATCGATACGGTCATAGATGTTTTCATACACGACCGTGCCATAGTCTTTCACACCCAGAATGCCGTTCGGGCAATGAGCCAGATAATAATTGGAGACGCCCTCCAATTCGTCATCCATTCTGATGCGCGCAGAGGGATTGCATCCAACGAGAGTCATTTCCATCTTGCACATATCGGTACGCGGGAGCCGATTGCCTATGCGCTCAGGCCGGAACTCCCGAGGAACGTTCACTGCATACTCGTATTTCTCGCGACGAGCGAATACGGTGCTGATTCCGTTCTTTCGTAAGAACAAGGAGGCCCCAGGCACGCTTGCGCTGAACAGCACATCGGGTTGTGCTTTCCCGTCCGTGCCGATGATCTGTCCGTCATTCCTCTGGAAGCGAATACCGGAACCGTTGAGCAAGCTCCCGGCGGTGGCGGTCGGTACCTTCGAAGCATCGTACGGCATGCGACGAACAGAGTATGGTACCCTGAACGGCAGTGTCCGCCGCTCCACCATCGAGGTGGAACGCGCGAATGTTCTGTTCCGGGAGTGGAGGAAGTTTTGATGCGGAAGAATGAACGCAGAGAAATGACAGGCAAGTGATTGTCAGACGGAACAGACTTCTCATAAACACAACTCCGAGACAGAGTGAATATGTCCTCTCTAGAGCGAAAGCTGATGCATGGAAACGATCATGCTGTGAAAGAGATTTCTCCAACGGAAGGCGTCGGATCGTCATGCGCAGACTCGAATTCCTTTCACGTCTAATTGCTCCATGTTCCTATGGAAACTCTCCTTTTTTTGCCGCACGCGTCTCTACCACAAGTTCCTTTTCCGTTTTCACGACTCCCGCCTCCGAATAGCGGAGTCCGCGCATGGGAATGGTGCCGTTCTCATCCCCCGAAGGTATCAATGCAAACTTGCCTTTCGGAATCGTATTGCGTTGTGGTAGCATTTTTGTGCTGGCTATCACTCGTATCGACTCCTTGCCATAGGGCGTATCAACAATGAACCGTTTCGGAAGAATACCACTGTACTCATTCGATTTATGCAGAAATTTATTTTTCGCCAGAAGCGCGCATTTGCCGTTGGCGAATCGATACATGACATCGATATAGCAGTCGCGATTTGCTCTCAGAGACGCCTTCAGGGTTTCCCCGTCATAGAATACGAGATTAGTCCTTCCTTTGTTTGTTTTCAGGTCGATGAGTAATGCATTGGTGTCGATATTCGATTTCGTCCCGATGAAACCGCTCCCTTTGTCCGTCTTCGCTTCCAGGCCTTCACGCTGCATCGGCCCGTCTGCAGCAGTAGTACCGGTTTCTGCATCAGACGGTTGTTGTTCCCGGAGTTTGAGTCGCACATTCAGGGACGCGCCGGCTTGTGCGTCCAGGACCGTATCGAGCGTCGTAAATCCCGCATGTACGACGAGCAGCCGCTGCTGTCCCGCCCCTATTTCATATCGGTGGATCGGCGTGCGACCGATCTCTTTGTTTCCTATCATCACCAAAGCCGCTCCTGGCTCGCTTTCCACCGTGATCGTAGCCAGCGGTCGTGAGTGGGAAGGAAGGAAAATATATCCCGTGATACTCAAGGCGCATGCCACGAGAATCATGAATATATTTTTTGTTTCGAATGCAATAACGTGCGCCACCGATCACCCGGGAGACGGCCTATGCCGGGCTGCGCCGCCGCCTCGTTTTGCATGAGTGCCCTGACATCCCGATGCATCTCAGAAGCATTCTGATACCGGTTGTTAGGCTTTTTTTCCAGACATTTCGATACAATACGCGCAAGGGCATCGGGAACATCAGGGGCACGCCTTCGCACGTGCACCGGATCCTCATTCGTAATGGAGTACGCCATGGCGGCATAATATTCGTGTTGAAACGGGAGCTTGCCTGTGAGCATTTTGTACATCAGGACGCCGATCGACCAGATATCGGAACGCTGGTCGGCCGTTTCACCGTTCACCTGTTCGGGCGACATGTACTGTATTGTACCAATGGCACTTCCGGTGCGTGTCATGCCTGAGAGTGTTTGGAATTTTGCCAGTCCGAAATCAGTGATCTTTATCTTCCCGTCGCAATCGAGCATGACGTTTGCCGGCTTGATGTCGCGATGGATGATGCCTTCGCCATGCGCATGCTCCAACGCTTCGAGCATCTGCCCGCAAAATCTCATCGCCACGTCGAACCTCACCCGTCCTTCTGCCCGGAGGTATTGTTCGAGGGTTACACCCTCGATATATTCCATCACGATACAGAAACCTGCATCGGTTTCCCGCATCGTGTAAATACTGACGATGTGTTGATTCTTCAGTCGGGCAAGAGCCTTTGCCTCAGACTGAAAGCGTTGCTGGAAACAGGTGTCGATTGCCAATTCGGCGTCCATGATTTTGATCGCGACAACGCGATCGAGCACAGTATCCCTGGCCTTGTACACGATCCCCATTCCGCCATTCCCGAGCACTTCGAGAAGCTCGTATGAATCGATCGTTTGACCTGATAATGATGACATGGGCAATGCCTCCTACGAATTCATTTCAACTGCAATCCATACACCCGCATCGGAGATAACTGATTTGTGCTCACTGCCTAACAATAGTTAGACTGATCTGCATATCATGTGGAGTTTTGATTTCCTGTGAGTATAACACTTCTTGAGATACTTTGCCGGAGATGTATTCATTCCTTCGTATTCAATTGCTTGCTATCTGTCCGAGTTTTATCGTGGTATTTTGTACAGATCGGCATACTATACCCTCCTTGTATTGTTTCAAAGCCCGTCTATCCGGTTGCGATCACCCGAAGAGCCGCTCTTGAGCACGCGTAGGCAGTTCGTTGCCGTCCGGTCATGGCAATTGGCTCGGAGCTCATGCCGCTCGCGCTCGCAGCCCTCACTCGTTCATTTGTCCGGAAAAAACTCGTCACGGTTTCTCCCCAGGTTCTTGGAATAATCGAATAGCGGAATCTACTCACCGATACATGGAATGTCAAGAAAAATCGCGTCCCAGTGCGATTTCAGGGGCTCCAATCCGGCGCTTGGACTGATGCGCGCGATCTCCGCGCCTGAGGTTTCGGGACCAAACCTCAGCGTGGCCTGGGTCAATTCATGGCCGTGAGTTCGGCGACGAGGGCGCAGAGGAGGTTGGCGGTGGCATTGCGGGAGGCGGTGAGCTGCGCTTCCAACTCGTCCACCAGTGCCATGAGTTGCTCCACGTTCGCCACGATCCGGTGTTCCCCACGCGATAGTTCAGGTCGAGCAAGATCTCGTAAAGGTTTTTCCTCTTCCGCAGCTCCGCCGAAGTCCGCCCTCCTTTGGCAGCCCGGCCAAACCGCGTTCGCGTTCCCAACGTTGCCCTCTCCGTCATTCATCGGCGCGCCGTCATGCCCCGAACAACCGCACTCACCCTTCAGTAGCGCGTACCGACGGCAACGCCGGGAGGCATGATTTCTTCGAGAGATGCGATTTCGGCAGGGGACAGCTGCACCTCGAGGGCGGCGACATTTTCTTCCAGATGCTTGAGGCGTGTCGTTCCGGGGATGGGAACGATATCGTCGCCCTTCGCGAGAGTCCAGGCGAGCGCGATCTGTCCCGGAGTAATCCCCTTGCCTGCGGCGATGGCGGCGACGCGCTCCACCAGAACCAGATTCTGTTGAAAGTTCCCGCCCTGAAAGCGCGGCTGGCGACGGCGAAAATCGTCGGGAGCGAAATCGTCGAAGTTCTTGATATGCCCGGTAAGGAAGCCCCGCCCCAGCGGACTGTACGCCACAAACCCGATGCCCAACTCGCGAAGCGTGGGCAGAATTTCGGCTTCGACGTCGCGGCTCCACAATGAATATTCGGTTTGAAGCGCGCTGATGGGATGGACCAGGTGCGCGCGGCGGATGGTCTGCGCGTCGGCTTCGGATAAACCGAGATACCGGACCTTGCCCTCCTGCACCAATGCGGCCATCGCCCCCACGGTCTCTTCAATCGGCACATCCTTATCCACGCGATGCTGATAGTAGAGATCGATGGTGTCCGTCCCGAGCCGTTGCAGGGAAGCCTCGCACGCGGCGCGCACGTAGTCGGGCCGCCCGTTGATGCCCAGATATGCTCCCTGTTCGTTGCGATGGACGCCGAACTTGGTGGCGAGGATGACCTTGTCGCGATGGTCGCGCAGGGCCTTGCCGAGCAGCAGTTCGTTGGTGAACGGGCCATACATGTCGGAGGTGTCAAAAAGGTGATGCCCAATTCGAGCGCCCGATGGAGCGTTGCAATCGATTCGTTCTCGTCGGCCGGACCGTAGAATTCGGACATGCCCATGCAGCCCAGTCCGAGCGTGGAAACCTGCAATCCCTGTTGTCCCAATCGTCGTTGCGTCATGCTGTTGTTCCTTTGGTAATCAATGGTTTCTTCTCTCGATTCCTTGTAAAGCGAAGGGCGGAATCTACACCTTGCTCAACGGCATGTCAAGAAGAATTTCGAGCCCGTGCGGCTGCTGCGGAGTGCCTGGCGTCTCCGCCTTTCATCGGTCTCCCCCGGCGCGGTACCCGAAGGAGTATACAGTGCCGGACAAACGTGTCCGGTGTACGCCCAGGGTCGCGGCTGCAAATGCAAAGCGCGGGTCGCGCCGCATACCGGAACGCGTCGGTTCAACGGCGAGTGAATCGAGTTCGCTGCAACGAGGCGCGGGACATCGACGTCACGCGGGGAGTCGGCTGTCGGAGGAGGACTGCACGTGCGATTGCGGCTCCTTTGCTCCCTTGATGAGCAGCCAGAAGATGATCGGGAACTCTCCGAAGAGGAGCGGCATGGCGACCTTGGAAACAATGTGGCTGTACGCGGGCAATATGATGGATGTAACACCGCTCGTCACATAACCGAGGCCGGCGAGCAGCAGGAGCATGCCCAGGACTCGCGGAAGGAAGCCCGACTTGATGACGAGAACGCCGAAGGGAAAGAGCCACAGACCCCAGAATACCGACGTGATGTCATTGCCGCTGTTGTTGAGGTCGAGAAAGCCCATCGCCAGAGCGTCCAGCTGAGGTTTGCTGAAAACCGACGAGGAGACGGCGCCGCGCAGGAGGATCAGAGGTGCGACTTTATTCAGGATGTTGACACATCCGATGCTGACGCCAACGGAGACCAGCAGCACCATGAGCATGGCGTGCCACGTGTCGACGTCCTTGAACAAGTTGTACAAGCTCACAACGAGGAAGATAAAAACGAGCAGAGTGACAAGGTCCGTCAGAATTCCAAGGCGGTAGGTCCACTCGGCAGCGACGATATTGCGTGCCGTCGCGGTGGCATCCCCGGGAACCAGAAAACCGGAAAAGCCGAACATGTCGAAAAGGCCCACGACCAGGAACAGGAGGTACAGTGCTCCTGCCCGCCGTGCCATTCTGTTGAGTGAGTTCATGTCGTCCCTCCGATTGCGTTGCGCTGTGTGCAGCATGTCGCGTCTCTGCTCTCAACGACTGAGCATCACCTCGAATTTCAGTGACACCCAAAAGTCAGTAGATGGATCCGCATGCCAGGCTCTGATGCGTGAAATCTACTCCCCGCGTGGTGGAATGTCAAGAAAGGATGAAGTATGAATTATGAATTATGAAAAAATGCAAGATCCGGTTTTGTGTTCGTTTCATCATTCATACTTCATACTTCATACTTCATCTTTCATCTACGACTTCGATCTCTTCGAAATCGTTGTGAAGATGGCGAGGAGTTGATCGCATTCGTCGCTGAGCGATTCCAGTTTCTTCGCGGACACGATTCCGGACTCGGCCATCAATTCGAGCCAGTAGGCAGTTTCGTCCAGTTCTTTCAGGCAATCGCCGATCTTTGCGATGAATTCGGCCTTCGATCGCGCGCGGTGCGCTTCCCGATAATTTGCGCCAACCGACGTGCCGGATCGCAGCGCCTGCTTTCCCAACACCCGGGCCACCTCCGTCTTCGGCAACGCGCAAATCATCCGGATCACTCGCAGCGCGAACGCCTTCGTCCGAATCTTCAAGTCGAAGGATGCCTCCCCTTCGCCAGCCGGTTTCCTGGCCTTTTCCTCACTCATACTTCCTCCGAATATGCAAACAATTATGAATTATGAATGTTGAATGATGAATGAAGAAAGGACAAGATACGGTTTTGTCTTCGTTTCATCCTTCATAATTCATCCTTCATAATTGCCGAGATCGCCGGCGCCTCGTGCACCAGCTCGTCATTCTCGAGCGCGGCGACCATGAACAACGCGAAGTCGGTGCGGCGCGTGAGGTTGCTCGCGAGGACGGGATCGCCGACATGCCTGCTCCACACGGGCAGGCCCTGGCTCTCTCCTTCCTCGAGATCGCTGCCGCGGACCACGGTCCACCGCGTGTCGCTCGCAAAGACGCGGCGGCAGGCTTCGATCTGGTCGTAGACGTCCACCGCGCGGAGCATGCGCCCGATCCGCGCGGTCACCTTCTCCATGAGTTTGAACATCCGGGAATACACGTCGCGGCCGTCCATCGTGATGTGCCAGCCGCAGGAGAAGATGAGGCGCGCGCCCGGAGGGGCGAAGTCGAGCACCGCCTGCGCCGTGCCCGACGAGTACTGGTGCACGCCCCAGGGCCACAACACGGTCAGCACGCCGTCGCAGCCCTCGACGGCCTTCCGGATCACCTCGCGGTCGTTCGTGGCGCCGGGGTTGATGGCGATGCGCCCCGCGAACCTCGCGAGCTTGCCGACGCTGCGTTCACGGCAGACCGCGACGACCGCGTAACCGCAGTCCAGCGCGTGCTGCACGAGGTACTGTCCGAGTTTTCCTGACGCGCCGATGACGCAGACCGTTTTCATGAAGTTTGAATTATGAAGGATGAAGGATGAAGGATGAATTATGAAGTATGAAGGATGAATTATGAAGTATGAAGAAGATCGAGACAATTATTTGTCTTCGTTTCATCATTCATAATTCATACTTCATAATTTCCCCACGTGATGATGACGTTTCCGCGTTTGCGTCCGCTGTCGACGTAGCGATGCGCCTCGACGATCTGCGCGAACGGATAGCGGCGGTCGATGACCGGCGTAAAGACTCCCTCTGCGGCCAGCTCCGCGAGGAAGCGGATATCTTCCGTGCGCACGGAAGCCGGTCCGGCGACGACGGACCTGCCGCTCGTCATCCGCGCCCACGGGCTCAGCAGCATGTCCGGCAGTCCGGCCAGCACCAGGAGCAGGCGTCCCTGCCGCGTCAACGACTCCTTGCATCTGGAGTACGGCGCGGTGCCGGCGGTATCGATGATGACGTCGTAGTGTTCGCCATTCCTTGTGAAGTCATCTGTTGTATAGTCGATGACGTGACGCGCGCCCAGCGATCGCACCAGCTCCACATTCGGGCTGCTGCACACCCCCGTCACCTCCGCGCCGAAATGCCTGGCGAGCTGCACCGCGGCGGTGCCAACGCCTCCGGACGCGCCGTTGACGAGCACGCGCTCTCCGCTCTGCAGTCTGCCCTTTCGGAAGAAACTCAACACCGTCGTTCCCCCGAACGAAAGTGCGGCGGATTCTTCGAGGGAAAGATTGGGAGGGCGCTTCTCCACCGCGCCGTCTTCCGGCATGCATTTGTACTCCACGGAGCAGCCCATGCGGGTATCGGTGAACGCGAACACTTCGTCGCCCGCCTTGAACTTCCGCACGTCACTGCCGACCGCTTCCACGACGCCGGCCAGTTCTGTTCCAAGTATCGGCTGCTTCGGCTTCGAGACGCCCAGGGCCAGCCGCGAGACAAGTCCGAAACCCCGTGGCACCGTGAGGCTCCGCACCCTGCAGTCCCCGGATGTGACCGTCGTCGCCTGCACTCGTATCAGGATTTCATCGCGCCCGGGCGCGGGCGTGTCGACGTCCTTCACATGGAGAACCTCGGGCGGTCCGTATGCTTCGTACACGATAGCTTTCATGCGTCAATGTCCCCTGGAATTATTGTATACTCTGTGCTCCGCGTCGAGCGGGAATGATTGGTCATGCGACGACGGCGACCGGTGCGGCGATGTCCGCTCGGTCGGATCGGATGAGCTGCATGCCGTACGGGACCAATGCGATAGCCAGCAGAATGGAGGCGGTCAGGTTGACGATCTCGACGCCATCGGGCGTGCCGATCAGGAGCACGCCGGCGAGGAACAGGCGGCTCTGCCGGCGCGGCAGAGCCCCGCTTTTGCAGAGAGCGATCGCCTGGATGCCGAATCCCACCGGCAGAAGGAGTATGCCCCAGATCAGGACCAGCCAGCCCTGCGTGGAAAACATGGCCAGCAGGCCGGGCATCATGCCCGCGAATTCGGCATCGGAGAGTCCGTCAAGTGCGCTCATGGTGAGACAGAGCGCTCCCTTGTCCGCGGCCAGCGCCAGCGTGCCCGCTATCGCCAGCGCTCCGCCGAGGAACCCCGCCCGGGCGCCGGTCCGGCGGTCCAGCAGCTTCATGAAATGCATCGCGACAACGACCATAAGCGCCGTGTTGACCGTGACCAGGGCATGCCCGAAATGAAGCAGGCCCGCACCGCGGGCTCGATGAATCAGTTCCGCCGGACCGAGCAGCTTCGGCTGCAACAGACCCGGATGCGTCGCAAACGCGAAGATGAAGACTGCCGGAAAGATGATGAATGCCAGGCCTGTCCCGATGCGCCTGGTCGAATAAAGGAGGCTGTCTGCGTACATGGTGTTCCCGTCGGTGTTGTCTCCGAACGCGGCAGTTCGGCGAGGTGCGGAGTGTCCCGCGCGCAATCCGAGCAGGCTGGCCCGGCCTGCGTTCGAGAGGACGCGGTTGCGATAGTGTAACGCAGTTCCGGCTTACGGCAACGGAACGCAAACGTTGCAGCGAAATCGGAAAATATTCTCCTGATCCGCCTGCATCAATGATGCAGTCTGATGCGGTGCAGTATTTTTTTCAGAAACTCGCCCTTGTTGTGCGTGTAGAAATAGGAATCGTACGCGCAATTGGAATAGCAATCGATGTTGCAGGACTCCACGTTCTTTTTCAGGATGGCGCGGACGTCCCGCAGTGTGGCGAGATCCAGGTCGAGGAAACGGACATCCAGCGCATCCATTTTCTTGGTGCAACTTCGGAGCTGTCCGGTGGGGGTGACGTTGATCCATCCGTACCGCGTGGGATAATTGCATTCCCAGAATTTTTCCCGGTGAATGAATTTGAAGATGTTCTCGAAGTACGCGTCGGGGTCGATAATGGGATACCCGGCTCTCTTTTTCTCGAGGATATGGTCGACGATGTCATGGAGGAGCGGCTCATCGTCCCGCGAGAAGAAGATATCGTCCGCCGATCGCTGCGCGAGATTGAGTGGCGGTACGATGAAGCCCAGGGAGAGCTGAATGTCCCGGCGGTGCGAGAATTCGATGAGCGTCCTGATCTCGTCGAAGTTGTTCTTGTAGATGACGGAGTTGATGCGGGCGTGCATCCCATGCTTCGCCCGGGCGGCTTTCAGAGCCTCGATCAGCCCGGATTCGAAGATGGAAGTTTTGAAGCTCACGGGAGACGCGGAAGCGCCATCCACGGAGATGTTGAGGTAATCCAGTCCCGCTGCTCCGAGTTGTTCTATCCTCTCGGCGGTGAGGAGCGTGCCGTTTGTGGTGAGATCCGTGAGCACATGCTGTTCGGTGCACAGCGCGACGGCCTCCGGCAGAGGATTCCAGAGCATTGGTTCACCGCCCAGGAAGGTCATCAGGCCGACGCGCAGTTCCTTCGCCTTTTCCAGGTGGGCCTGGAAGAAGGCCAGAGACATGTCCGTGGAAGTGTTATCGCGCTGCCAGCAGTAGGAACACTGAAGATTGCATCGGTCGGTGGGGAGCATCCGCACGAATGCGGGCGTGCCATGACGGTAACTCGAGACGTACGCTTTTGCGAGATTCTCGAATTTCGCGATCCGCATCCCGGGCTTGTTCACGCATCGCCTCCGTGTTGTGGGGCATCAGGTCATCGCGACGGTCGCGCAGGCGTGCCTGTCGATGTTGCACATGAGCGCGTTCACAGGTCGCATTGCTCAAGCACTTCCCAGTGTGCCTCCAGAGTGCAATGTAACGTGATTGGTCGAACATGTCAAAGCAATAACGGCGGGCACACTCCGATGGACCGGAGGAACATCCCGCACAACGCGCAACGCCGGACTCCCCCGCGGGAATCCGGCGTTGCAGACTTGTTGCGTAAACGTCGCGATCAGGCGAGATCGAAACGGTCGAGGTTCATGACCTTGTTCCACGCCGCCGCAAAGTCGCGCAGGAACTTCGCCTGTGCATCTTCACATCCGTAGACTTCCGCCAGGGCTCGCAGTTGGGAGTTGGAGCCGAAGACGAGGTCGATGCGGGTGCCGGTCCACTTGAGCTCGCCCGTGGCGCGATCGCGACCCTCGAACACATCGCCGGCTTCGGAAACCGGTTTCCACGCGGTATGCATGTCGAGCAGATTCACGAAGAAGTCAATGGTGAGCGATTCCGGCCTTGCGGTGAACACGCCGTGCTGCGACTGCCCGACGTTGACGTTCAGAACGCGCAGCCCGCCGAGGAGCACCGTCATTTCCGGCGCGGTGAGAGTGAGCAGTTGCGCCCGGTCGAGCAGCAGTTCCTCGGCCGATACCGAGTATGCGGTTTTCTGATAGTTCCGGAAACCGTCGGCAGCCGGCTCGAGCACGGCGAACGACGTCACGTCGGTCTGCTCCTGGGTGGCGTCCGCGCGTCCCGGGGTGAAGGGAACGGTCAGCGCGTGTCCCGCATTTTTCGCCGCCAATTCGACAGCCGCGCAGCCGCCCAGCACGATGAGGTCGGCGAGCGACACCAGCTTCCCGCCCGTCTGCGCGCTGTTGAACTCCTTCTGGATGCTCTCGAGGGCGTGCAACACCGTCTGCAGTTGCGCGGGTTGATTCACTTCCCAATCCTTCTGCGGCGCGAGACGGATGCGCGCGCCATTCGCTCCTCCGCGCTTGTCGGAACCGCGGAATGTGGAGGCCGAGGCCCAGGCCGTCGCGACCAACTGGGAGACGGAGAGGCCCGACGCGAGGATCCTGCCCTTGAGGCCGGCGATGTCCTTCTCGTCGATCAATGGATGCGTGACGGCGGGGACGGGGTCCTGCCACAGCAGCTCCTCAGCGGGAACTTCCGGACCGAGATAGCGCGCGCGCGGACCCATGTCGCGATGTGTCAGCTTGAACCACGCGCGTGCGAAGGCGTCCGCAAAGGCTTCCGGATCCTTGTGGAAGCGCCGCGAGATCTTCTCATAGGCCGGGTCCATCCGCAGCGCCAGGTCGGCCGTGGTCATGATGGTGGTCACCCGCTTTGCCGGATCGTGCGCGGCCGGCGCGAGATCCTTTTCGGCCGGATTCACCGGATTCCACTGCCAGGCGCCGGAGGGACTCTTCACAAGATCCCAGTCGTAACCGAACAGCATGTCGAAGTAGCCCATGTCCCATTGAATCGGGTTCGGAGTCCAGGCGCCTTCGATGCCGCTGCTGATCGTGTCGTCGCCCTTGCCGCTGCCGTGGCTGCTCATCCAGCCGAGGCCCTGCTCCTCGATGCCGGCGCCTTCAGGCACCGGACCCAGCAGTGACGCATCGCCGGCGCCATGCGTTTTCCCGAAGGTGTGGCCGCCGGCAATGAGCGCGACGGTTTCCTCGTCGTTCATCGCCATGCGCGCGAAGGTTTCGCGGATGTCCCTGGCCGATGCCACAGCGCTCGGCATGCCGTTCGGGCCTTCCGGGTTCACATAGATCAGGCCCATCTGCACGGCGGCGAGAGGATTCTCGAGGTCCCGGTCACCGGAGTAGCGTTTGTCGCCGAGCCAGGTGTCCTCCGCCCCCCAGTAAATATCCTCTCCCGGCTCCCAGACGTCTTCGCGTCCGCCGCCGAAGCCGAATGTCTTGAAGCCCATCGATTCCAGGGCGCAGTTCCCGGCGAGAATCATGAGATCGGCCCAGGAGATCATCCGGCCGTATTTCTGCTTGATCGGCCAGAGCAGACGACGCGCCTTGTCGAGGTTGGCGTTGTCCGGCCAGCTGTTGAGCGGCGCAAAGCGCTGCGTGCCCGAGCCGGCGCCGCCGCGGCCGTCGCCGGTGCGGTACGTGCCCGCGCTGTGCCACGCCATGCGGATGAAGAGTCCGCCGTAGTGCCCGTAATCGGCCGGCCACCAGTCCTGCGAGTCGGTCATCAGGCTGTACAGATCCTTCTTCACGGCCCCAAGATCGAGCTTCTGGAATTCTTCAGCGTAGTTGAACTCCCCGCCCATCGGATTGCCCGCGGGAGAATGCTGGTGAAGAATCTTGAGGTTCAGTTGTTTCGGCCACCAGTCCCGGTTCGAAGACCCGCGGGCGGGGGTGGGTTTGTCAGTTCCGCCCGTGACCGGGCACTTGCTCTCGTTACTCATCTCATCTCTCCTTTGGTTTGCGGATGGGATATGCAGTGCAAACACTTTGAGACGGTCATTCGGTTCACTCGGGACCACGCGTGAAAACAAGAAAACGCCGGACCCCCTCGCGAGGGAATCCGGCGTTGCGGAAATGCTGCGGAAACGGGGATCAGTTCGTCGCGACGGCCGCTCCTGCATGCTTGTCGATGCTGTTCTTCAGCGCGCTCTTGGGCACGGCGCCCACCACGGTGTCGATGAGCGAGCCGCCCTTGAAGAAGCCGAGCGTCGGGATGCCGCGCACGCCGTAGCGGCTGGGGGCGTCACCGTTCTCGTCGGTGTTCACTTTCACGAACTTCACGCGGCCGGCGTACTCGCCCGCGAGCTCTTCCACGATGGGCGCGATCATGCGGCAGGGTCCGCACCACGGCGCCCAGAAATCCACGACGGTGAGCTGCGCGCTTTCGAGCACTTCTTTCTGAAAGGTTTTGTCGGTCACTTCGATGGGATGCATTTGCGTTCCTTTGTGTATTGGTTTGAAGTTGGGAGCTGGGGGAAAGGATGAAGGATGAAGGATGAAGGATGAATTGAAGAAAAGAGAATATTATGACGCGAGTTTGAACAATACAATCAGCGGAAGAGTTCGAGGCCGATCATGAGGCCCATGAAGGCGAAGTAGGGGACGGCGACACGGGGATTGCAGAGTATCGGACAGACGCCTCCGGTGAAGCGGCTGATGTTGCGGCTGATGAACCAGCCTGCTGCGCCGCCCACGACGGCCGCGAGGGCGCCGACGAGAATGGTCACGCAGTGACCTCGTCCACGACGTGCTTCAGAATCTTCTCCACGTCCGCGGGGAGCGTCCCGAAGTCCGCCCCGGTCATGATGTCGGAGATCAATGACGGCAGCATGAGCGACACGACGGTCTTTCCCTTGTCGGCGTAGAGCAGGATGCGGCAGGGCAGCATCATGCCGACGGGCTTGTGCGCGGTGATCGCCTTGTACGCGAAGCCCGCGTTGCAGACTTCCACAATGCTGTACCTGTCGATTTCGAAGCCCTTTTCGGCGATTGTCGCCTGCACGTCGTGCACATGCAGCGTGCGGAAATTCCGCGCCATGGCGGCGTCCTGCACGGCCTGCAGCACGTCGGCAAAGGGTTTTTCGGTGGTTTTCGTATAGTCGATGGTCATGGCGTGGTCCGTGATTGAGGGCTGCGTGATCGCTGTGCCTGTCAACGAATATGATGCAGATGCGCGGCGGAACGATTCAGGCAATTCGCGGGGAAACACTCGAGACAGTGGCGTGTCATTGTTTGTATGCGGAAATTGCCGTTTCCGCGCCTTGAAACACATGAAGAAACCCCGCACATATTCCGCCCCCGCCGACGCCCCCGGCTGCGGCAGCATGTCCGACGACGCGCTGTTCGCGGCCCTCGCGCTGGACAAGCCGGCGGCGGACAAGGCCTTCGCGGAGCTGTATTCGCGGCATGCGACGCGCATCTGGGCATACTGCCGCACGGTGTTCGGCGAGCACGTGCAGGCGGAGGACGTGTTTCAGGAGACCTTCACGCGCTTCCTCGAGCAGGGACAGAAACGCACCGCGGTGCGCAACGTGCCGGCGTATCTCCTCATCATTGCGCGCAATCTCTGTCTCAACGCGAAGCGCGATGCGAAGGATTCCGTCGAGATCGAGGATTTCCACATGACGGTCAACGACCGCCCCTTCGAAAACAGGGAACTGCTGGATCTCGTGAACCGCGCCATGGCGCTGCTGTCCGAAGAACAGCGCGAGGCCTTCTTCCTCCGCGAGTACGAGGATCTGCCGTACGCCGACATCGCGTCCGTTCTCGGCATCACCGCGCTCTCCGCGCGCCTGCGCGTCTCGCGCGCCCGGCAGCGCATACGCGACATCCTGCAACCCTACGTCATTGAATTGACACAACCGTAGCCACGCCAGAGGCACACCCGCATGCAAGACCAGGACATGAATATGGATGACAGGCTCGTCGATGCCGCGCTCGACAGCGAGCTCGACGCCGCGCAGGAGGCGCAGCTCTACGAGCGCCTCGCGGGCGACACCGCGCTGCGCGATGCCCTGCGCTCGTCGCGGGCCATCCGCGACGCCGCGCGCGCCTACCCCGCGTCCATGACCCCCCCCGCCGAACTCGGCACCGCCCTCTTTGCGCGCCTCGGCATCGATGTCGCGCCTGTCGTGCCCGCACTGCCGATCCCGCGTGCCACCGGACTCTCCTTCATCAATCGCAACGGCCGCCTCATCCTCATCTCCTCCATCGTCCTCCTCCTCGGCGGCATCGCCTGGATCACCTGGAATTCCACAAACATCGCGCAGGAAACGCGCACTGCACCAGACACGCACACGTCCATCGCCGCCACGCAACAGGAACCCGCGCGGAACGATGCATCGCGGCCCGTCACATCCGCGAATCCCCGGCAGACCGCAATCTCATCGACGGAGCAGTCCCCGCCAGCCGCAACCCGGAATCTCACCGCCGCGCGTGCCACGCAGCGCGGCATTGCGCGCGCAGCGGACAATGCGGACGGCGCCCGGACTTCGACCGAGAGCCCCGCTGTTCCTCCGGCCTCGTCCGGCGCGGCTCCGCCCCGCGGAGGCGCGACACGCGACGCGAGCGGTCATTCCGGTACAGGCGGCGGGAAACAGCAGCGATCCTCCCTCGCACAAACTGCGGGAATGGAGCACGACGCGTCCGGTTCGACCCGGGAAGCGCAACAGATGAGGCAGCCCGAAACTGCGCCCGTCATACATCGGACGGAGTCATCCGAAATGACGCCGGCCGCCTCGCCGGTCACGCTCCTCCCGACGGCGGCGGAAATTGCGCGGATCGGCGCGGACGGCATCCCGCTGCGCGCGGTGCGGGAACTCTCGGCCCCCGCGGCAACGCCCGGCATCGGGGAGTGGAACTTCCCGCAGTCGCTGCGCCTGCGGCAGGAGCCGCTGCGCCTGAACGCGCGCCTGCGCGGCTTCCGCAACAGCAGCTCGCCCGCGGCCACCGTCGGCGCCGCGTCGGATCCCCTGTTCGCGGACATGGCCGTCGC
This sequence comes from Ignavibacteria bacterium, assembly GCA_016720835.1. GTDB lineage: Bacteria > Bacteroidota > Ignavibacteria > SZUA-365 > SZUA-365 > JADKJW01. The sequence continues at coordinate 265,873 of JADKJW010000031.1, read as the reverse complement.
GCTCGCATACCGCATCGATGAAGAACACGCGATCGGCCTGGAAGCCGGACAGGAAGCCTTCCCGCAGAACTACTCCGGCAGTGAAGAAGGACGGTCCGTGCGGTACGAGCAAAACCTCCTGACCCCATGGTTCGGCGCGCTGTACCGCTACCGTCCGTCCTGGGCGCGCATGTCGCCGGTGCTCGGCCCGTTCGCGGAGGCCCATGCGGGCATCACCCGCGAATGGTGGCCGCAGACGCGACTGACGCTGGGACTCTCGTACACGCCCTTCCCGCTCCTGTCCTTCGAGGCCGGCCTCGAGGGCACGCTGCTCGCCTACCCGTTCCAGGGGAGCTGGTTCACCACGCGCAAACTCGGAGTGACCTATGGTCTCGTCGTCAGTTTCTGAGCGCGTGAGATCGCAATCGAGCCATTGGCGCGCTGCGGCGGCCGTCGTGCTGCTGCTCGCGCTGGCGGCGGGCTGCAAGTCGCCGCTCGATCCGGATACGCCGCGCCTGCGCTTCGCCCCGGACGTCGTGATCCCGCCGGATACCGTGAAACCGGCGGGCTGGCTGCGCGCGGAAATCGCGTTCTCCGGCAGCAATACCGGCGCCATCTGGGAGCACGCGACGGATTCGTCGTGGGCCTTCGTCGACACGGCGAACGGAAGAACGGCGGTGCGCCTGATGTTCGCGGCGACCATGCTGCCTCCGTATCCGCAGCAGATCAAGTTCATGCATTCCTTTCTGCTGGCGGACACACTCATCGCCGACGGCCTTCCGCGCTCGTTGAACACGGACCCGTCCACCGGCGCCGGCGCGCTGTTCCGCATCGCCATCGGCAGGGACTCGATGAACGTGACCCCCGTGGAAACGATCATTGCGGGCGATCCCTCCTCCGGCGGCATCGCCACCCTCACCCTTTCCCGGAAGGGCAGCGAACGCGCGGTGCACGGCTCCTTCGTCGGGTACACGCAGAAGTACAGAATGTCGCTCGACGGAACTATCACGATTATCTGGTAACCCGACGCACATCAACCACATCATTTCACGACCACCATACCGGAGTTTCCCATGAGATCACTGAGACACCTCGTCCACGCGGCGCTGCTCGCGTTGCTGTTCTGCGGCATCGCGCAGGCCGCCGTGCCGAACGCGCCGCTGAACTTCACCGCGACGCTGCTGCAGGATCCCGCAACAGGAACCCGTGTGCACATGACCTGGACCAACGACGCATCAGGCGCAGTGCCGCTCTATTTCGCAGTCATGCAGGCCAGCGGCGCCGTGCAGGATATCACCAGGTTCTCGAAAATCCAGAAAGTCTATGCCATCCCCGATTCGAACGGCGGTGTCTATCCGGACTATGAGTACGACGTCTCCGGTCTCAAGGCCGGGACGTACACGTTCTGCGTCACGGCGGTGAACAGTTCGGGGGTCAGCGCTCCCTCAACGATGGTGGTGCTCACGATCACTGGCGGCAACTCCGGTATCCGCTGGACGACCACGCCGCCGGCCACGGGCCAGATCGGCGTCGAGTACGTATATGACGCCGACGCCGTCGGCGGGCCGACCAACCAGCTGTTCTATGCGGGCGTCATCATGCCGCAGGGCGCGACGATCGATTCGCTCAGCGGCGTCCTCCGCTACACGACGAACACGGCCGGCAAGGTCACCTTCAAGATCATGGCGCGCCTGATGAACGATCCCACGGTGTACGTGTATCAGTCCTGGCATGTGCAGTTCGGCCACGATTCCACCATCACGCCGAACCACTGCGCCGTGATCACCGGCTCGGTGGTCGATCAGAGCAATGCGCCCGTCGAGGGAGCCGTCTTCCTGCTGAACATCAGCAATCCGGGCGGTGCCGGTCTCACCGGCCAGATTTCCCGCGGCTTCTTCTCGGTTCCGGTGCCCGACAGCGCGGACTACCTCATCAAGGTCACCGGCAGCACCTTCGCCACCGAGTGGTATCAGGATGCCGCGACGCAGAACGCCGCGCTCCCCGTGCACGTGCGCTGCGGCGACTCGTTGCATCTCTCGATCACCGTGCAGGCGGCCGCGACCAAGACGATCACCGGCGTCGTGCTCGACGCGGTGGACCAGTCGCCCATCGCGGGTGCGAAGGTGAAGGCCGAATCCTCGACCGGCCACTACGCCTACGCCGTCACGAACGCCCATGGCGAGTACACGCTGACGCTTCAGGAGGGCGGACAGTACATTCTGCAGGCGGTGGACTATTCCGGCGCGCACGAGGCGATGTACTATGACAACGCCGCGGATAAAAGCGCCGCCACGACCATCACCCTCACCGGCAACGTGACTGGCGTGAATTTCCTTCTGCCGCGCGTCCGCAGCTACAACAACGGGATCTCGGGCATGGTCAAGGATTCCGCGGGGGCCGGAGTGCACGCGAAGGTGGCCATCTACAGCGTCACCAACAGCAATCCGACGAACACCGTGGTGAAGGTGGCCTGGACGCTCACCGACAGCCTCGGCACCGGAACCTTCCAGTTCCATAACCTCAAACCGGGCGAGTACGTGATCTACGCGTGGCCCGGGTCGCGCGAACTCGTGCCCGGCTATTACAAGGCCGGCGATTTCGCGGTGGACGACTGGCTCTCCGCCACGCGCGTCACTGTCGATTCGCAGGGCGTCGTCTCGGGTCTGACCGTCACGCTGCGCAAACGCTGGGGCATCACCGGCGGCGGCATTGTGCGCGGCACCATCCGCGCAAAGGTCGGCGGCATCCTTCCGGGAGGCGCCACGCCGCTTCCTGAAGCGACGGTGATCATCTACGATCCGTCCGGCAAGGTCAGCGATTACGCGGTGACTGACGACAACGGCAATTACGAAATGCGGGAAGTCCCGACAGGGAGTCTGATCTTCCGCGTAGACAAACCCGGTTACCAGGCCTACACATCGACGATGGTGATGCCGGGCGGATCGAATCCCGTCGACAAATCCGTGGAGGTGCAGCCGTTCGTCGTAACGGCGGTGGACGAACCGCTCGCGGCTGCCGCGATCCAGTTCACCCTTGCGCCGAACCCCGCGACGAATGCGGTGACCGCGCGCTTCCTTGCGCCCGCCGCGTCGGACGGCACGGTATCGCTGTACAACCTCCTGGGCGTCCGCGTGCATCACGCGTCGATTGCCGAAGGCGCGACATCCGTCGCCCTCGACGTGCACGCACTGCCGACGGGAGTCTACCTGGCGGTGTCCTCCACGGCATCGCAGACATCGAGCGTGCTGCTCCGCATCGTTCGCTGATCAGCCCGCGTCGGCATGTGAAAAACCCCGCCCGGCATCTGCCTGGGCGGGGTTTTTCGTTATATATCCCGCCTTCTGATTCCTGAATTCTGGATTCTGAATTCTGGATTCTGAATCCCCTCCCGTTACGCTCCTTCCGCGCGAATTCCCAGTGTTCCAAGCAGCAGCGTTTTGGCTTCCGCCGGAAATGCCGGCGAGGCGGCGCGGTACAGCCCGATCATCTTGTCGACGGAATTGCAGTATGACGAGCAGTCCGGGCACTGCGCCAGATGCGCCTTCACGGCGCGGCAGCGCTCGGAATCGTCGTCTTCCCCGAATTGCTCGCAGATGAAGTCGAGCACCTGATCGCAGGCGATGCCTCCCGGTGTATCAGTCTTTTCCATGGTAGTCCTCCGCAAAGAGCGATGAGAGTTCCTTTCGCAGGAACGAGCGGGCGCGGTGCAGGCGCGATTTGACGGCGGGAACGGAGAGGTTGAGGATGCCCGCGACTTCTTCGGTGGAGAGTCCCTCGATGTCGCGCAGGATGAACACCACCTTGTACTCCGCGCCGAGTTTCTGTATCGCCCGGTCCAGGTGCATCTTCGTGTCGCTGCGTTCCGCCTCGTCGAGCGGCGTTTCCCCGCCCGCGCCGAGCAGCACATCGGGGGTATCCTCGTCGCCGTCGTCGATCGAGACGAAGCGGTCGGCCTTCGTGCCGCGCGCCAGCATCAGGCAGTGGTTCGAAACGATCGTGTACAGCCACGTGGAGAATTTGGACCGGCTGTCGAACTGGTCGAGTTTCCGCAGCAGGCTGACGAAGGTCTCCTGCGTGGTGTGCTCGGCCTTGTCCGGATTCCGGCAGACGTTGAACGCGAAACGGTAGATGATGTCCGCGTATTCGTTGACCAGGTGCGTGACAGCCTCGGGATCGCCGGCCTTCGCCTTCTCGATCACATCAGGCTCGTTCTCGATGCTCATGTGATGCTTCCGCTGTTACATTCGATTCAAATCAATGACCAATTCATCTCCAATCTTTCATCTCTTCATTTCCCCTTTCCCCTTCAACATTCAACCTTCCACCTTCAACCTTAAATTTCAAGATAGTGAATGCTCTTCCTGAGAAACGATTGATGCTTCTTCCTGTCGGGACAGTACCGGTCCACCACGCGCCAGAAACGATCCGAATGGTTCAGTTCGATCAGATGGGCCAGCTCGTGCACGATGACGTAATCGATCGTCTTCACGGGCAGCATGATGAGAAACAGATTCAGATTGAGGTTCCCTTTCGCTGAACAGCTTCCCCAGCGCGAACGCTGCCGGCGTATCGTGACGCGCTGCGGATGCAAGCGCATCTGCGCGGCGTAATAGTCCACGCGCGGCGGCAGGAGGCGCTGCGCCTGCACGCGGTACCAGGACAGCAGCGCGTTGCGCAGGAAGTCCTGCCGGTCTTCGCCGCTCAGCGACGCGGGGTACAGCACTTCCACCTCGTCGCCCTGCACGCGGACCATCGTGCCGCCGTTCGACGCCGGGATGGGGCGGAGCCGGTACACGCGCCCCAGGATCACGACCTCCGCGCCGTTGCAATAGCGCTGCCGCGGCGTCTGCCGCTCGATGCGCGCGAATTCGTCGAGCTTTTCGAGGATCCAGGACGCGCGCTCGTGAATGATGCGCGGCACGTCCTTCATCGGGTACTGCGAGGGCGTCGATACGCGCAGCCCCTTTCCCAGCGTCACCGTCAGACGCACGAAACGGTTGCGCCGCGTACGCAGGAGGCGGTATTCGATGGGTCGGCCGTGAAGGGTGATGACGGGCATGCGGTGCGGCGAAGGAATTGGGTGGACTAATGTAGATGCGCGAGAAGAAAATCGAAAGGGGCAAGGGCACGAAATCGCGCGCGGATGAAAAAAAAGTCCGCGGCAAGATAGCGGAATTCAGAGTACGGTATTCCGATTTTTTCCGACGCGCGCCAATCCTCGCTTCCCCGTCTTCAATCCGAAATCGGAAATCCGCCGCCTCGACGTCGCTCGGCGTGACAACGGATGCAACTGTCTTGTCTTACAATCCGAAATCGGAAATGCGCCGCCTCGACGTCGCTCGGCGTGACAACGGATGCAACTGTCTTGTCTTACAATCCGAAATCGGAAATCCGCAATCCGAAATAAAAACAGTGGCTCTCCCGGGGCTGACCGCGCATCCCCCGCTCCCCCGTTGCAAGTAGTGAGTAAGGGTAATTGACACGGCCTGGTTCACACGGCCCCGGCGAGAGCGCAGGGGGGAGCAGGGGTATCTCGAAAGGCGCCGTCTCAGCGCGCCATGATCATCGCGCGCACCTGCGCGCGTCCGTCGGCCACGAGGTGGCAGTAGTAGACGCCCTCCGGAAGGCCGGTGGCATCCCAGGTCACGCTATGGTCGCCGGGCGACCGCACGCCCTCCTCGAAACGCCGTACGAGGCGTCCGAAGGGATCGTAGATGTCGATCTGCACGGTCGCGGGCTCGGTCCCGGGCGCCAGCGCGTAGGAGATCGTGGTGCTGTGCCGGAAGGGATTCGGATGGTTGGGCCGCAACACGAAGCGGCTCGTGCCCTTCAGCGGAAGCAGGCACTCCGCGCTGGTGACGATGTCGCCATGCTGCAGCTCCACGTCCACTCCCGCGGGGAAGGAGACGCTGTCCAGCGTGAGATCGCTCAGCTTCCAGCCGAACACGTTGCTCGAACCATCGCCCGACAACGCGCGGATGACGAGGCCGACCACGGTCCCCGATCCGTTCAACGGCACGGTGGAAGACCCGGTAAAGAGGAAATGCCCGGGCGCAACCTCCGCGCCGGTCACGGTCCAACCCTGCGTGAGCGAACTCGCAACGTTGATCCCCTCCACGCGGACGGTGGCGGGATCGTAGCGCACGCCGAAGCGGAAGGCCGTCACCACCGCGAGCGAGGGATTGGTGAAGATCGCCGGCACGAGGATGAGTTCGCCCGTGCGGACCACATTGCCCCGCGGAATCAACAGCTGCACGACGCGGTACACGCGCTCGATGTAAATGCGCGTGGCGCACAACTGGGATGTCAGCCCCGTGGCGTTCACGCGGATCTCGATGACGCCGGTGATCGGGACTTCCGACACGCCCGGGATGCAGGACCACGTGATCGTGGCGGTCTGTCCCGGCCCGAGCGCGGAGCCCAGCGGCTTGGTCACGTTCTCTCCCGAACCCAGCATCACGCCGGCGGGAAGCTGCAGCGTCGCGGAAATGCCGTCCAGCGGCGTCGTACCGGTGTTGCGGATGTCGGCCCGCACGATGAAGGGCGACGGCTGCAGGCCGACCTGCGGATTCACGTAATGAATGGTGTCGGGGGAGGAACAGTGCAGCTCGAAGCCGGTGCTGTCCCTACCCTGCGGGGGTGGGAGGACGATGATCGTCACATCACAGGTGGTGAGGCCGCCCGCCGCGAAGTACTGGATGCGCACGGTGCGCGCCTTCGCCACGGTGCTGGTGTCGAGCACCACGTCCATCTGCCAGCCGAACTGCACCGGCTGCTGCGGGAGGATATTCACGATGCGTTTGTCCGATGTTTCGCCCGACGCGAGCTGCAGGCCCGGCGGCAGGATCAGCGTCGCGCGGACGGTGTCGACGGGCACCTGCGACGTGTTCGTGACCGTGGTGGTCACGGGTATCGGACTGGGATACCGCCCCAGATTCACATCGTAACGAACCGTGTCGACGCTGCTGCAGAGCACTTCTATGCCCGCGGGAGGCAGCGGCGGCAGCCAGACTTTCGTGCAACACAAGAGCGTATTCTGCCGCAAGGCCCCCACGAGGAAACAAATCTCCACGGAATCACCCGTCGCCCGCGGGGTCGCGAGGAAGCGCCACTCGAGCACGGTTTGACCGCCGCGCGGCCCCAATGCCGGACGCAGCTTGATGCCGCTGTCCGCCAGAGCGATTCGACTGCCCATGCTGAGCACCCTTGCGGAAATGTCGAACACCTCGGCGTTCCCGCGATTCGTCAATGTCAGCCGCACGAGGAAGGGATCGGGATCGTACTTCCCCGCGATCACGCGGATGTTGCCGACCGGTGCGCAGGAAATGTCGAGATCTGCCACGCGTCTCGCGGGAACCCGCACGGGAAGCAGACACGGTTGCGTGACGGCCACCGTCCTGCCGCGCGAACGCACCTGCGCGCGCAGCGTGTCGATGCGCGGCGTGTCGCGCAGTACGCTCACCACCCGCCACGACGCCGTTCCGCTCTGCCCCACGCCGAGCGTGGAAGGCGTGAGCAGCTTCGCCGCCTGTTCGCCGCCGGCAAGCGTCACGTCCGGCGGCAGCAGGAATTCCGCGAGCACGGAATCCGCCGGAGCGGTGCCGACATTCTTCGCGGTGATGGTGAATGTGTACGGGTTCGGCACGTACTCGTCGAGGAGCTCGGAGAACGCGAGCGAATCCGGACCGGCGCAGGTCAGCTCCATGGCGGGACCGGTGACGGCCTCGATCCAGACGATTTTTTCGCAGACCACCGCCCCGCCGTTCGCGGCGTAGACGGACACGCGGATGGTGTCGAAGCGCGCTTTCAGCCTGTCGAGCACGCGGACGCGGAAAGTGGTCGTCGTGTCGTGTCCGCCCGCCAGCGAATCGGACATGATCTTGAGCGCCTGATCCGTCCCGTCGATGGAGAGGTCCGCGCCCTGCAACAACGCGGCGTACACGTTCTTCGCGGGCGAGGCGCCGAGATTCTGCGCGCCGACGTGCAGCACGATCGGATTCGGTTCGTACGCGCCGTTGACGTAGCGGACGGTGTCCGGACCGCCAAGCGAGCAGGCGATCACCGGCACGGCCTCGTTCGTTTGCACGATGAGCGGAATGCAGCAGCGCGCGCCGGGGAAATTGGACGCCGAAATGTCGATGCAGATCTGGTACGTGCCCGGGTTCGGTTTGCCGGCGACCACGTTCCATGCCAGGGTGGCGCTGTCGCCGGGGCGCACAGCGCGCCGTTCGGGAGATCCTTCACCATGTTCTCGCCGGGCGCCAGCGTGAGAAACGGCGGCAGCGTGATGCGCCCCACCGCTTGCGCCATGTCGATGCCGCAGATGTTGCGCACCATGGTGGAGGCGATGAATTGCGGGGGATCCCAGGTCTGCGTGTCCTCGTTGTAGGTCACGACGCGCGGCGTGCCGCAGGCCAGCCCCGCGCGCACGGGCGTCGAGGTGATGAACATCTTTTCGCAGCAGACCGTGGAGTCGATGTCGTTGGACGCGTACACGCAGAAGGTCACGGTATCGCTGTTCATCCGGTCGCGGGGTGTCACGATCCAGGTGACGGTGGCCGTGTCGGCATCGGTCAGCCTGTCCGGCGTCAGCAGCAGATTCACGGGCGGCGAGCCCGGCGCCGAAAAACCGTCGGGCAACGAGAGACGGGCCTCGACGGTTTTCGCGGGTACCGGACTCGGATTCCGCACGGTCAGCGTGACGGGAAAGGTCTTCGGGATGTACGATCGAAGGGAGTCGCTCCAGCGCACCTCGGGCGGAATGGACAGCGTGCAGCGCAGCGCGGGGCGCGCCTTCTCCGCCACGACGCGCGTGCAGCAGGTGGTCACCGCGCCGCTGTCGGGCTTCACGCTCACGCAGACGACGAAGTCGCGCGCGGTGTCGCTCGGAATGATTTCGGTATTGAAACTCACCATTTCCGATCCGCCCGGACCGAGGTTGTTGCTGAACAGGGCCACGGTGTCCGCGCCGCCCTGCATGCGCATGCCCTGCGGCAGGGTGATCCACACCTTCGTGTTCCGCGCCGTGATCTGCCCGCCATTCGAAACCAGCGTCGAGAACACGAGGGCATTCGGGGCGTACATCGACCGCGTTCGATCCCAGTGCACACGGAGCGTATCCGTGCATCCGGTTTGCAGCACGGGCCGCTTGAAGACGGCGAAATTGCCCGGATACACCTGCAGCAGCATGCAGCCCGCGGTCTTCTTGTCGAAATAGAACAGCCGGAACTGGTACGTGCTGTCCTTGGAAAACGAGCCGGTCCTGAAGTGCAGCACCATGAGCGTGTCGCTGCCGTTCAGCTTCGCGCTGCCGCCGAGCGTGAACAGCAGCGTGTCGCTGTCCTGCCACTGGTTCACGGTGAAGTTCGCGGCGAAATGTCCGGCGGTGATCGCGCGCACGAACACGACGGAATCCTGCCGCAGGACCTTGAAGGTCAGCTCGCTCACGTCGGCTTCCATGCCGACAGCGGAGATCAGGACCGGAATGTACAGATCTCCGTTTTCGTAGGCGGAGGAGGAATCGAAGCGCACCACGACCTTGGGCAGATTCGGATCCCGCGGCGCGCGGTAGCGGAACGTCTCGGTGATCATCTTGCCGCAGACGTTTGCGGTGACGGTGGCCGTGCGCATGCCGCCGTCGGGACATTCAATCTTGTACTCGAGGATGCAGTCGTTGCTGCCGCCCTGAATGATCGAGGCGATCGCGGTGAAGGCGGTGACGATGTCGTCGGGCGATTCCAATGGCAGGAACATGCCGCCGGGCGAGTCCGCAAGCATCTTCATCCACGCCGCCTCCTGCGGCGAGGCGTGATACATGAGGCAGAGCGTGTACACCGGGATATGCCTCTGCCGGGCGTAGTCGATGGCGGCGCTCAGGGAATTCATCGAGGAATTGTCGCCGCCGTCGCTGAGCAGTACCACCGCCTTGTTCGGGTTGGTGCCGCTTTCGGCGTCGAAAATTGCCAGCATGACCGCATCCCACAATGCGGTGGCCCCCCATGGGTACAACTGCTGTATGGCGGCGTAAAGCAGGTGCAGATCGGTGGTCATGGGCGCGTCAAGATACTGGTGCCCGCGACGCTGCCGCTGCGGTCGAGGCACAGCGTCACCGACATCGGCTGCGTCTCCGTCGGGCACCAGACGCTGAACTGCCGGTCGACGTTGCCGTCCACGACGCGAATCGGCATGGCGGAGATGTCCTTCACATGCGTCCCGCTGCAGTAGGCGCGCACGTGCACGCGGATGGTCGGGAAATTGCTCGTATCGACACGCAGGATACGCAGCGTATCGCCGAGAGGCTGCGCCGAAGCGGTGGGAAACAGCGCCGCGCAGCAGAGGACGACCGGGAGCACGAGGGAAAATCGTCGCAGTGGGGTCACGCGGTCACGCCTCCTGTTCGAGTGCCTGAGGCCATGGCTGAAAACCTCGTTCGTCAAACGTCGAGTGAATGAGAGGACGCAGTTGCGGCTGCGCGGTCGTGATGCGGAACGCGGCGCGGCCTCTTCGCGGAACACCGCGAGACTGCGCTGCGTGGAAGAAAAGAGCCGGCAGACGATGTCGCCCTCTTCGACGCGATCGCCCGCCGCGCGATCGAGCACGATACCCGCCGTCGGATCGATCGTGTCGCCCGGCGCGCTGCGTCCCGCGCCGAGCTGCGCCGCGAGCAACCCGAGCCGCCGCGCGTCGATCGACGCAATGTGCCCGCCGCGCGCGGCATGCACCTCCGTGGCGGCCTTCGCGAGCGGTGCGCGCAAGGTGTCCTCCACGATGGAAACGTCGCCTCCCTGCGCGCCCACGAGATCGATGAATTTCCGATAGGCGAGTCCGGTTCTGACCATCTCGCGCGCCACTTCCATGCCGGCCTGCAGGCTCGCGGCCTTCTTCCCGAGGAAGATCATGCCGCCTGCCAGCGCGATCGTGACCTCCATCAGGTCGGGCGACGGCAGGCCGCGGAGACAATCGACCACCTCCACGACCTCGAGCCAGTTGCCGATGGCGCGGCCCAGCGGACGATCCATCCCGGTGAGAAAACCGATGGTCGGCAACCCGAAGCGCGCCCCGATGCCGCAAAGCAGGGTCGCAAGCTCGCGCGCCCGCTCCTCGCTGTTCATGAAGGCGCCGCCGCCGGTTTTGACGTCCAGCACGAGCGCGTCGGCGCCGCCGGCGATCTTCTTGCTCATGATGCTGGCGGCGATGAAGGGGAGAATGTCTATGGTGGCCGTCACGTCGCGCAACGCGTAGATGCGCCTGTCGAGCGGGACAATGGAATCGGTCTGGCCCATCATCGCCATGCCCGTCGCGCGCAGCGTGTCACGAAAGACGTTCTCGCTCAGATCGGTTCGGAACCCCGGGATGCTCTCGAGCTTGTCCAGCGTTCCGCCCGTGTGTCCGAGTCCGCGCCCGGAGATCATCGGCACCGGCACCCCGGCCGCGGCGACGATCGGGACCAGCAGCAGCGAGGTCTTGTCGCCCACGCCGCCGGTCGAATGCTTGTCCACTTTCCGTCCCGGAATGTCCGAAAGATCGAAGCGCGCACCCGAGGCGATGAACAATTCGGTGAGGATCGCCGTCTCCTCGAAGCTCATGCCGGCGTGGAACACCGACATCAGGAAGGCGCTCATCTGCGCGTCCGATACCGTTCCGGCTGTGTAGCCGTCCATGAAATCCGCGAGCTCTTCGCGCGTGAGCGCGGAGCCGTTTCGTTTGCGGAAAATCACTTCTTGCGGGAGCATGGTTGAGGGGTTACAACATGTTGAATGATTGGATCATGGTAACAAAAGTCGGCTGCATTTGCAATGCGTTTCGCGGGTCGCGGGCACGCTCCACGCATGCTACCGGCTCGCAGCCACGAGGGTCGCCTTCATCTCATAACGTCCGGGAGCCGGTGCTTGTTACAGAGTCACGGAACTGTGATCCCGCACACCACCGTTTGCCTCGCCCCCTTCGCTTCCAGGCCCTGGTTTTCGCCTTCTACGGCTGCTCAGGCGTCGTTTTGCCCTTCGAGACCCGGTATTCCTGCTCGATGCGCTCCACGATCCAGAACTTGATGAGCGCCTGCCGCGTCACACCGATGCGCTGCGACTCCGTATCGAGACAACGCACGATCCACGACGGAAAATCCACATTCACCCTGCGCGCTTCGGCCTCGGGACGCGTTGCGGAGGAGAGGTCAAGATGGGCCAGGACGTCCTCCCCGTCATCGAACTGCTTGTCAAAGGTTTTCGCTTTCAGAGAGCCCTTCTTTTTTCGGCGCCCGGTGCGGACTGCCGACACCGCGGACCAATGTTTGGCTTTGATCTTCCCGAACACCCAAGCCCCTACGAAGTCGATTCCATGTTTGATCTTGTTCGCTGCGCTCTTGGATGAATCGTACTCGAAGTCCATTTACTCTCCGGAATATGTACATTTATTACATCAAAACAAATTCTTTTCTATCCTTTTTCATCCGAATCGACAGCTTTGTCCATACCGCACGAATTTGGGATGTTTTGGATCTCCTGGTCTTGACTTTCACCTCCGCAGCGATGAAATTGGCCATCGCAACCATCATCCAGTGCATCTGCGATCTCATGTCTCCACGCGTCCCGTCCGTGCTGCGGTGGACGCATAAATGAAGGGTCCGACTCATGTCTCGATTACTCCGCTTCCGGATCACGGCGGTGCTGCTTCTCTCGCTTACCCTGCCGGGCTGCTACTCGTACCGCGTCGTGTCGGAAAATACGGCGCGTGCGGACGATATTCACCGCGCGACAGTCGTCTCGTTGTTCTGGGGCATCGTCCAGAGCAATGATGTGACGGCGGCATGCAATGGGAACGGGTTGCAGCAGGTGACCTACAAGAACAATTTTCTCTACAGCCTCTGCACGGTGGCCACGCTCGGCATCGTGTCGCCCGCCGACGTGGAGTACCGCTGCTCCACCGGCGTGGTGCGGGGCAACGACGACATGGGGCAGACGCTGCCCCGGAAGGACGCGCATGGAACCTCGCATCACCATTGACCGGAATTACCACTGGGAGAACGTGCACAAGAACCTCGCGCTCGTGGCGGGAAGCCGCGCGACGGTGTTCAACCAGTACAGCGATGGCACGGAGCCCCCGTCGGCGATATGGCGGGTGGGGCTCGACGGGATTCGCCGCGTGCTCGCCGACGCGCGCGCTGCAAACGCCCGTGTGCGCGCCTACGGCGGCAAGTGGTCGCTGTCCGACGCCGCGCTCTGCAACGACGTGATGCTCGACACGAAGCAGCTCACCTACGCATCCAATATCACCAAACCGGAATGGATCGTCGCGGCGAAGCCGCTCTTCACCCATGCCGGTGTGCCGATCACGGATCGACTCGTGTTTGTGCAGTGCGGCGTGCAGGTGTCGCAGTTGTCGCGCTACCTCGAGGGACGCAATCTCTCGCTGCCCACGTCGGGCGCGAGCAACGGACAGACGCTCTGCGGCGCGGTCTCCACCGGCACGCACGGCGCCGCGCTGCGCATCGGTTCGATGCAGGACTTCGTGCGCGCCATCCACCTCGTGACGGGACCCGACACGCACGTGCTGCTGCAGCCGGCCTCGCGCCCGGTCGTGACGAAGGCGTACGCGAAGGTGCTCGGCGCCGCGCTGGTCAACGACGACGCGCAGTTCGCCGCTGCGCTCGTCTCCTTCGGCAGCTTCGGCATTCTGCACGGCCTGATCATCGAAGTGGAGCCGCGCTACCTCCTGACCGTGAACCGCGCCCGTGTGGATACGTCTGTCGGCCTGAACGGCGCGGCCGCGACGGCGCAGTTCGACTTCAAACGCAACAACAACCTCGGCGCATATCTCGCCGGCATCGGCCTGCCCGCGGCCGCCGATCCGCATCACTACGAAATCGTCTTCAATCCGTACGCGGAGGCGCAGGGCGCATACGTGACGGTGATGAACAAGATCCCCTACGATGCCGCGAAGGTCTCGAAGGCGGGCTCGGGCGGACTCCGTCCCGCCGACAGCATCATCGGGCTCATCGGCTGGCTCTCCGAGCATCTCGGCGGCACGATGCCCGCGCTCGTCACGCAGCTCTTCGGGTCGCTCTACTCCGCCCCGCAAGGATTCACGCAGACGCACGGGAACATGTTCGGCGACAGCATCCTTTATCCCAAGGGACTCTCCATCGAACTCGGCGTCGCATCAGGCGATGCCGCGACCGCGATACGCGTGATTTCGCAGACCGCGCGCGCGTCCAACTTCCCCGGCGTTGTCGCGGCGCGCTTCGTGCGTCCGACGCAGGCCACGCTCGGCTTCACGCGCTTCGATCCTCTGTCCTGCACGATCGAGCTGCCCGGCGCGGCGTCCGACTCCACGCGCGAGTGCTATCATCGCATCTTCGAGGCGCTCGATGCCGCGGGCATCGTGTTCACGCTGCACTGGGGACAGTACGGCGATTTCTCCGCCGCGCGCGTCCGCAGGATGTACGGCGACGCGAAGGTCGCGTCGTGGGTGCGCGCGCGCGAAGCGCTGCTTTCCACGCCCGCACAGCGCGCCATGTTCTCGAACGCCTTTCTCCATGGCTGCGGCCTCACCGCCGCACCGCCTCTCGCCGCGGGCCAGGGGGACATGGCGTAGCGCCACGATGGTGGTTTCCAGACAAGCGTTCGTTCCGTACCTTGAGGTTTGCGAAAGCGCTGAGTGAGGACGATGACTCAAACGAGCCGGACTCCGGCGCGTCGCTGACGTGTACTGAACGCGGAGGGAAACAGTGTCGCACCTTGCCTGGCTGTTGATTGCACCAATGCTCGTCCTGGCGACTTCGGGACAAGGCATCGCCCAATGGACGTTCACACAGACCGGCGGACCTCTCGGCGGCAACGTGATGAATATCGCGCAGTCCGTCAATGGGACGTTCTTCATCTGCACGTCGGACGGCGTGTTCCGTTCGACGGACAATGGCAGCACGTGGAAGCGCGTCCGGCAGAGAACAGGACACATCGATCTTGCCAGCGATGCCACCGCCATCGCATGCAGCCTGTCGGGCGACGTGTACAACGCGGCCGGCGACGGTCTCTTCGCCTCACGCGACAATGGCGAGACGTGGAGCGTCCTTCCCTACGAGGTCAGAATCGGCTATCCTGTGACGCAGCTACTCGTTGCTGCCCGCGGTGCGGTGTTTGTGGTCGAGTGGCTGTGGAAAGTGAACGTGTCGCGCGACAAGGGCAACACGTGGTCCAATCTGCCGACCACTGGCATCCCCAACGATCCCGGAGCGTGGATGGTGGCGGTCGACTCCAGCGCGCATCTGCTGCTCGGAACGCCGGCCGGACTCTTCAGAAGTCCTGCAGATTCCATTGCATGGAGTCCGACTGCTCTCACCTCGCGGATCAATGCGTTATACGTAGACGAGGGTGGATGCATCTTCGCATGCACGACGGAAGGCATCAACGCCTCCACGGATGGCGGTGACACATGGGAACTGCGAAACAATACTCGAGTCTCCTTCATCGCGGGCAGGCATGCAGGTGAGCTCATTTTCCGTGCATCATGTCCTTTGACGGCGGCAGCACGCTGCTCGGCATGGACATGCCGGACCCCCAGTTTCGATCAATCCCGACGTTCGAGCAATCATCAGCAAGGACAACCGGATCCCTTGGCGGGGCACAATTTCAACGGCGTGTTCTCGCTCGAAGGACAGTGGCAGAACGTGGCGGCAGGGGCGCCTGATAAATTCGAATGTCCATTCTCTCTGCGTCACCAGCGGCAATGCGGTGTACGCGGGAATGTTCAAACAGGGCCTGTATCGTTCGTCCGACCAGGTAAATCAGTGGGAGTATGCGGGCCTGTCCGAATACGATATCACCCACCTTCGCAAAGCCCCGAGGGACATTCTCTACGCCAGCGGTATGTACAAATTTGCGTCTGATGTAGGCGCGCGCTTGTTTGTCTCGACAGATCATGGCAACACCTGGGTGCGCAATCATGGTTCCGGTTGGGGCTTTGAGATCCTTGACGTTGCGATTCAGCCCGACGGAGGAGTATGGTTAGCCAGCTCGTTCGGCCTCGAATTTTCGTCCGATAGGGGCCTCACCTGGTCGAATGTTCTTCCCTGGATGACATTCGGAGAGGGGCGAACGAGCATCGCCATTGCTCCCAACGGCACACTATTCACCGGCGCGCGCACACAGGGCCTCCTGTCTTCCGGCGATCGCGGCGCCACATGGAAGCACGTGAAGCTCGATCCGTCCGATTCTCTGGTCCAGGCACTGGCTGTTCATCCGCTGAGCGGCTCGGTCTTCGCATCCACGCGCAGCGCGTTGTATCGCTCGAGCGATGATGGCGAGCGTTGGGAACGGGTGTTGTCCGCCCCGGATTATATCCGGGAAATCATCTTCGATCGCAGCGGCGCACTGCTCGCGAGGAACGGCCGTACCCTGTTCCGCAGCGCGGACGACGGCCGCACATGGTCCTCGCAGACGCTGACGGAATTCGCCGGCGATCTCCAGGCATTCGCGATCGACGCGTCGGACCATCTGTATCTCGGCACGAGAGGCGACGGGGTCTTCCGTTCCGTGCAGGCAGTGGTCGGCGTCGATCACGCGGCGGTCGCGCTCCCGGTTGCCATGAAGCTGCGGCACTTTCCGAATCCGGCATCGAACGAGGTCACGGTACAGTTCGACCTGATGAAACCGTCGACGATCACCATCGACGTATTCAACACGCTTGGAACTTTGCTGCTGTCTGTCGCGAACGACCGTCTCTACGCTGCGGGCACGAACAGCGTCACGATCCCGATGCGTGATCTGCCGCGCGGCGTTCTCGTGTGTCGCGTGCGAACGCGCGAGAGTTCGGCATCATCGGTCCTGCTGCATATGCAATAACCGCTTCGGTGGCAGTCGCAAATGTCAGTTGGAGAACATCTCACTTCCACTTTCCACCTGCTACTTTTCACTTGCAACCTGCCACCTTCACCCTTCAACCTTCAACCTGCACCCATCCCCTCCCCCTACCATTCCAATCCCACCATCCGCTCTTCTCTTGCCGATGGAAGTCCGATCAGATAGTTCGCATAGTTCTTGTTGTACAGCGCGCCCTGGCGGCGGCTGCGGATCAGGTTCACGGCTTCTTCGCCGCTGAGTCCGAGGTAGGTCAGGATGAGTCCGGCCAGCAGCGCGGAACGGTTGTGTCCCATGCCGCAATGGGAGAGCACCTTGTAGCCGTCCTCGACCAGATGCGCGCCCATGCGCGCGATGACGTGCAGCCGGTCCAGGTCGGGCAGTTCCCGGTCTTCGAACGGAAAGTACACGTAAAGAAACTCGCCGGGGACGGTCGGCACGCCGATGTCGAGGTTGTCGTCGAGGTCGAAGATCACCGTGATCGTTTCGGACTCCAGCGGAGCCCAGTCGTCGATATCGGGAGAAATGAACAGGCGCGCGCCTGCGTCTATCTGGAAAAGTTCCATGCGCTGTATCCTTCAAAGATTGGGAATGACGCTTCGAAGGTACGGCACGCTGCGCGCGCTGTCAAGTCACACGCACGATAAAGGAATTTCCACTCCATTATTCCACTACTCCCCACTCCCTACTCCTCACCTGCGTCCACCTGCGCTCCTTCGGAGCTTCGGCGGACTTCGGCGGACTTCGGTGAGCAGGCCCACTCCCTCCTTTCTTCCTATCTTCCCGCGACTTCCGCCTCCAGTTCCTTCCGGAACCGCTGAATCGTGAACTTCACCGGCCACGCGGCGGCGTCGCCGAGGGCGCAGACGGTGTTGCCTTCGATGTTGTTGGCCACGCTGACGAGGAGGTCGAGATCCTCGGGGCGGCCCTGCCCGTCCTTCATGCGGTTGAGCACCTTGAGCATCCATCCCGTGCCCTCGCGGCAGGGCGTGCACTGGCCGCAGGATTCGATCCAGTAGAAGTGCGTGATGCGCGCGAGCACGCGCAGGAGGTCGGTGTCCTCGTCCATCACCATGATGCCCGCGGTGCCGATGGCCGAGCCGGCGGCCTTGAGCGATTCGGCGTCCATGCGCACGCCGTCCAGTTCGTCGCCGCGGAGGGGGGGCATCGAGCTGCCGCCCGGGATGACCATCTTGATGCGCTTGCCGTTCTTCACGCCGCCCGCGACGTCCTCGATCAACTCGGTGAGCAGCATGCCGGTCGGCAATTCGTACACGCCGGGTTTGTTCACGTGGCCCGATATGCCGTAGAGGATGGGACCGGGATGTTTCTCGGCGCCGATCTTGGAGAACCACGCCGCGCCGCGCTCCATGATGACGGGGATGTTCGCGATGGTCTCGACGTTGTTGATGGTCGTGGGGCAGCCCCAGAGTCCCACCTGCGCGGGGAAGGGCGGCTTGACGCGCGGATACGGGCGCTTGCCCTCGATCGAATTCATGAGCGACGATTCCTCGCCGCAGATGTACGCGCCCGCGCCGCGATGCACGTGAATGTCGATCGCGTAGTCGATGCCGAAGGTCTCGCGCATGCGGGGTCCGGCGTAGCCCTTCTCGTATGCCTCCGCGACGGCGCGCTCCACGATCCGCACCCAGTGCTCGTACTCGCCGCGGATGTAGATGTACGCGGCCGTGATGCCCATCGCGTAGCCCGCGATCAGGATGCCCTCGATCATGAGGTGCGGATTGAATTCGAAGATCTGCCTGTCCTTGAACGATCCGGGCTCGCTCTCGTCGCCGTTGACGCACAGGTATTTCGGCTTCTCGCTCTGCTTCGGCATGAACGACCACTTCAGTCCCGTCGGGAACGCCGCGCCGCCGCGCCCGCGCAGGCCCGACGACTTCACCTCGGCGATGATCTGCTCCGGCGTCAGCGCGAACGCCTTCCGCGCATGCTGATAGCCGCGATGCGCCTCGTACACCTCGATGGTATTGAGGTTCGGAATCTTCGGCAAAAGGACGGGTTCGTACATCATGAGTATTTCGGATTGCGAATTGTCAATTTCAACCTTCAACCTTCAACCTTCCCCCGGCCGCCAGCTCATCGATCACCGCGTTTATCTTCTCCGGCGTGAGATTCTCCCGGTACTGCTTGTTGATCGACATCACCGGCGCGGTACCGCAGGAGCCGAGGCATTCGGCTTCGTGAATGGTGAACAGTCCGTCGGGCGTGGTTTCGCCGAGACCGATGCCGAGGCGCTTCTTCAGGGTGTCGAGGACCATGTCGGAGCCGCAGAGCAGGCAGGACACATTGGTGCACACCCAGAGCACGTGCTCGCCGTGTTTGTGCTCCTGGTACATCTCGTAGAAGGTCACCACGCCGTGCACGTTCTCGACCGGGATGCCGAGCATGGCGGCGATCTCGTGCTCGCTGTCCAGCGAGATGTGACCGTACTTGTCCTGGTACAGGTGCAGCACGCCCATCACGGCTGCGAGGCCGGTGGGATAATGCGAGCGGATCTCTTCGATCTTCGCGAGTTCTTCCTGGGTCAGCATGGCGCTCCGTGCGTGTTACTTGTCGGCCTCGCCCATGACGGGGTCGATGCTTCCGATGACGGCGACGATGTCGGACAGGAGATGGCCCTTGACCAGCTGCGCCAGCGCGCCGAGGTTGTAGAATGACGGTGAGCGGATCTTCATTCTCCACGGATGGCCCTCGCCCCTGCTCACGATGTGGAAGCCGAGCTGGCCCTTCGAGGATTCCACGGCGTGGTACACCTCGCCCGGGGGCGGATTCACGCCCTGATTGACGATCATGAAATCGTGGATCAGCTCCTCCATGTGCGTGTAGACGCGCTCCTTGCGCGGCAGCACCTTCTTCGGCTCGTGCGCGTTCACGGGACCGGCGGGCATCTGGTCGATGCACTGGCGCACGAGCTTCAGGCTCTCGCGCAGTTCGCGCAGGCGCACGTACCAGCGCGCGAGGGCGTCGCCCTCGGTCTCGGTGATCACCTCGAAGTCGAGCTGGTCGTACACGAGGTACGGCGTGTCGCGGCGCAGATCGAGCGGGACGCCCGACCCGCGGAGATTCGGGCCGGTAAATCCGATGGAGAGCGCCTCGGCGGCGCTGATCTTCCCGAGTCCGCGGCAGCGGTCGAAGAAGATGCGGTTGCGGTTGAGCAGGCGCTCGGCCTCGTCGATCTTCGGGGGCAGGCTGTCGATGAACGCGCGGATGGCGGCGAGGGAGGCGTCGTCCACATCCTGCGCGACGCCGCCGATGCGCGTGTAGCTGGTCGTGAAACGCGCGCCCGCGACGAGGTCGAAGATGTCGTGGATCACCTCGCGGTCGCGGAAACACCAGAGCAGCAGCGTCATCGCGCCGACGTCCATCGCCATCACGCCGACGCCGACGAGATGCGAGGAGATGCGCGCCAGCTCCGACACCATGGTCCGGATGTACTGCGCGCGCGGCGGGGCCTCGATGCCGAGCAGCTTTTCGACCGCGAGCACGAAGGCGACGTTGTTGTGGATCGGCTGCAGGTAGTCGAGACGGTCGGTGTGCGGAATGTACTCGTGGTAGGACTCGTTCTCGGCCATCTTCTCGTAGCCGCGGTGCAGGTACCCGAGTTCCGGCACCGCGCCGATGACGGTCTCGCCGTCGAGGCGCAGCAGCAAGCGCAGCACGCCGTGCGTGGCGGGGTGCGACGGCCCCATGTTCAGGATCATGTCGTTCTCGAGCGGATCCTCGAAGGACAGGTTCGGATCCTGGTCGAGGAGCGACTGGAGAATCTTCGAGCGCTTCTCCTTCGGCGGGAGATCGGCCACGCCGATGGGCGCGTGAATGTCGAGATCGGTGCTGACGCTCATGGCGGTGTTATCGTTTCGGAAGCGGAATGGAGCCGGGGATGCCCAGAAGCGGGAAATCCTTGCGGAGCGGGAAGTACGGGAAATCCTCGGGCATGTACATGCGCCGCAGATCCGGATGTCCGGAGAACACGACGCCCATCATGTCGAACGCCTCGCGCTCGCCGAAGTTCGCGGACGCGAACACGCCGGTGACGGACGGCACGACCGGGTCCTTCTCCTCCACCGCCACCTTCACGTGGATGCGCACCTTCTCGCGCAGCGAGAAGAAGTGGTACTTGACTTCGAAGCGCTCCCTGCGGCGGTACTGGTCGATGGCGAAGAGGTCCTCGAGCAACGGGAACGGGCAGACCGGATTGTCGCGCAGGAACGTGGCGACCTCGACGATCGCCTGGGCATCGACGAGCAGCGTCACGTCGTCGCGGAATTCCTCGACGCCGCGGATGCGGTCGCCGAAGGCGGTCTTCACGTCGAGAATGAGCGTTTCAAGGATCGGTTTCATGCGTGGGGGGGATGGGCACCGCGCGGGGGAGCGGGACGCGCCGTCGCGGCGCTCTCGGGGCCGCTCGTCGCGCAGGTGCGTGCGTGTGGGGTCGTGTGCTGATGCGTTGCGCCGGGATCAGGCGGAGACGGGATCCTTCTTGTTCTGGTACTCGAGCACGCTGGAGTTCCCGATCTTCTTCTGCAGTTCCATGAGCGCGAACAGCAGGTTGTCCGGACGCGGCGGGCACCCCGCGACGAACACGTCCACCGGGATGAACTGGTCGATGCCCTGCACCACGGAGTAGGAACGGAACATGCCGCCCGATGATGCGCAGGCGCCCATGGCGATGACCCAGCGCGGCTCGGCCATCTGATCGTAAATCTTGCGCACCACCTGCGCCATCTTGTACGTCACCGTGCCGGCGACGATCATCACGTCGGACTGCCGCGGCGAAAACCGCATCACTTCCATGCCGAAGCGCGAAATATCGTGACGGGGATCGCCGACGGACATGAGTTCGATGGCGCAGCAGGAAATGCCCATCGGCATCGGCCAGAGGGAATTCTTCCGTGCCCACGAGGCAAGCGCGTCAATCGTGGTGGTGAGGTAGCCCTCGCCGAGCGCGCTCTCTAATCCCATTGCAGTGCTCCTTTCTTGATCACGTACACGAAGCCCACCAGCAGAATGCCGATGAACACCACCATCTCAACGAACCCGTAGAGACCGAGGTTCCTGTACTGCACCGCCCACGGGTACATGAACACGACTTCGATGTCGAAGAGGATGAAGAGAACCGCCACCATGTAGTATTTCACCGAAAAACGGTCGTGCGCGGTGCGCACCGGTTCCATGCCGCTCTCGTAGGTGGAATTTTTTGCCCTGTTCGGCCGCTGCGGACCCAGCAGCCACGACATGTTCGCGGAGACCACGCCGAACACCACGGCGACGGCGAGGATGAGGAAGATGGGTATGTACGATTCGATCATGTGCGGGCCATCAGACAATTCTTGTCTTGAAATGTAGGGAAAAACCGCCTGAACGACAAAGCGCGCCATCTGCGCATCGCCGGTTCACATCCTCACGCTCTCGCGGTGACACGCCGGATCGCGCCCGCCCGCTCAGGTCTGATACATGGAATCGATCAGATCCTTGTAGCGCTCCTCCACGGCCTTGCGCTTGATTTTCAGCGTCGGCGTCATTTCACCGTTTTCGATGCTGAGCGGATTCTCGAGGAGCGTGAAGCGGCGGACCTTCTCGAAATTCGAAAGGTCCTTCTGCGTGTTCTGGATGCGCTGCTCCAGAATCTTGTAGATCTCCGAATTCCGCGCGAGTTCCTTCTTGTCCTTGTAGGGGATGTTGTGCTCGTCGGCGTAATTGCTGAGCACATCGTAGTCGGGCACGATGAGCGCGGTGAGGTACATGCGCTTGTCGCCGATGAGCACGAACTGGTCGATGAACTCCTGGCCCGCGAAGAGATTTTCGATGGGCTGCGGCGCGATGTTCTTGCCTCCCGAACTCACGAAGAGGTGCTTCTTCCGGTCGGTGATGTACAGGATGCCCGACTCGTCGATCATGCCGATGTCGCCCGTGTGCAGCCAGCCTTCCTTGTCGATGGATTCCTCGGTGGCCTTGCGGTTGTTGTAGTAGCCGGCCATCACGTGCGGTCCCCGCGTGAGGATTTCTCCGTCCTCCGCGATGCGCACCTCCACGCCCGGCAGGGCCTTCCCGACGGACCCGAAGCGGTAATCGTCCAGCCGGTTGGCCGCGATGACCGGCGAACTCTCCGTGAGTCCGTACCCCTCGATGATGATGAGACCGAAGGCCTCGAAGAACTCGCCCAATTCGCGCGGCAGCGCGGCGCCGCCGGACACCGTAGAAGCGGATGCGCCCGCCCATCCGTTCCTTGAGCTTCGCGAACACCAGCTTCTCGGCGAGCCCGTGCTTCGCCTTGAGCGCGAATGGGACGCGTCCCCGCTTGCGCGCGGCCACGAAGGCCCGGCCGACCGCGACGGCCCAGTAGAAAATTTTCCGCTTTCCCGCGGAGTCCTTTTCCACCCTCCGCGCGATGCGCGTGTACATGCGCTCGAAGAGCCGCGGCACCGCGACCACGATGGTGGGCTTGACTTCGATCATGTTGTCCGCGACCGTCTCGATGCTCTCCGCGTAGGCGATGGTGGAGCCGCAGGCGGACACCGTGTAATATCCCGCCATGCGCTCGAAGACGTGGCACAGCGGCAGGAAGGAGAGCAGCGTGTCCTCGCTGTTGATCGGGAGGATCTGGGACGCCGCGGTGATGTTGGAGACGAAGTTCGCGTGCGTCAGCATCACGCCCTTGGGATTGCCCGTGGTCCCGGAGGTGTAGATGATGGTGCAGAGATCCTGCCCGCGAATGGCGTCGGAAGCTTTGCGCAACAGATCGGGATCGTGGTGGCGCGACGCCCGGCCGCGTTCGAGGAACGCGGCGAAGCTGATGACCGAAGGAGGCGTGTCGGGCTGCGCCTCGTTCATGAGAATGATGTGCTTGAGGCCGCGCACCGCGTCCTTCACCTTCATCGCCTTGGCGAGCTGGAACTGGTTGGACACCACGATCGCGACCGCGCCGGCGTCCTCGACGATGAACTCCACCTGCTTCGCGGTCTGCGAGGGAAAGATCGGCACGCCCACGCATTGCATCGCCAGAATGCCGAAATCCGCTACCACCCATTCCGGCCGGTTCTCGGCGAGGATGGCGATGCGATCCCCGTGCTTGATGCCGAGCTCGGCGAGTCCCGCGCTGAAGGCCAGCACCATGTCCGCAACCTCCCGATGCGTGAGCGGAACATACACGCCGTCGCGCTTGCGCAGGAGGTACGGTTTCGTTGTCGCGGAATACTTCTTCACCAGATGGTGGAACATCTCGACGACGTTTGAGAATGACACGGCAAGACTCATTGCTCGTCCCTCCCGGACATATCCATGAATTCGGACGTTCTGGAGGCGGAAAATAGGGTTGAAGCCACACGAAAGCAACTGCGCATCGACCCGGCGGCCTGAGTTCCATTTCACCGCGGAATTCTCTAGCTTTGCAAGTCTTGGAGGAATTTTCCGTTTCGTCTCATGGAATATTGGGAGCGCCGGCTCGAGTGTTCCGACGAACGACCAGCTGTACCAGACCGAGCCAACCAGTGAGCACGTTCGACATCGCCCCCCATCTGCAATCGCTCGCCGATCATGCGCAGGACACGACGCCCGAAAGGCCGTTCACGGTGCAGCTCGCCGCCGCGGAGGCGCTCCCGGAAATCGCGGCCGATCCGGACGTGTTCACGACGCTCCTCGCGCTCGTCATGGACGTCTGTCGCGATCTTGCGCGCACCGGCGATGTCGTGCATGTCGGCGCGCAGCAACTGCCGTCGGGCATCACGGTGTCTTTCCGCCTTGCGCCCGGTCCGGCGATACAGGTGATCTTCAAGGGCGTGCATGAAACGGGAGACCGCAAGCCCGCGCCGGAAATGCTCGCGACATCCCCCGACAGCCTCATCGCGTTCCTGCTCGCGCAGAAGATCGCGTTGCGACACGGCATGAAAATCTGGCTCGATATCGATCCCGCCGAGGCGCAGTTCAATCTGTACATCCACGACTATCGCTGCATGAAAACCGTGGATCACGACGCGCCGCGCGTGCTGATCATCGAGGACGTCGTCCCCATCGGCACGCTGCTCGAATACTATCTCGCGCATGCGGGATTCAAAGCCCTGCGCGCGCACAACGGCGACATGGGCGTGCACATGGCGCACGAACATCTGCCGGACATGATCACGCTCGACCTGATGATGCCCGAGAAGGACGGCTGGGAAGTGCTCGAGGAGCTCAAGTCGGCCGACGACACGCGTCCCATCCCGGTGGTCCTGATCTCCGTGCTGAAGTACCGGCTCGTGGGCTACGAACGCGGCGCGTCCGATTACCTCGGCAAGCCGGTGATCCGCGAGGAATTGATCGAGACCGCGCGGCGGCTCACGTGTCTCAAGCCGGTGGCGCGACGCGCGCTCTCCGCGGTCCCGTCGCGCATCCTCTTCATCGCGACCACCGGCGACGCTGATGCCGCGCCGCAGTCCGACATCGGCATGCGCGTGCGGACCCTGCGCGGTGAGGATCGTTTCTTCATGACGGATCTGCAGCGCGATCCGGAGATCCCCGATCTCATCCTGCTCGACATGTCCACTCCGCGCGAGGCGCTCGGCGCCGCGAATCGGGTGCGGCTCATCGACGCCTTCGACGCGGTGCCCATGATCGCCATCTGCGGGGAGAGCGACGCACGCCTGCTTCGCGCGCGCGCCCGCGGCATCATCGACGCCTGCGTCACGCCCGGCGATCTGCGTCCCGAGGCCTTCCTCTCCGCACTCGCGGCGGAGGCGTAGCGCCCGCGTCGCCGCCCCCGCGGGGCGGGATTACTTTTTTCCGGTGCTGCCGGGCTTCGCGGCCACGGATCCCTGCGCGCACAAGGCGCACGCGTCGGGCGGGTACGTGACGACGTCGAGCGTGATCAACGGCTTGGCCGGGATGCCGAACGCGACGCGTCCGCCGCTGCGATCCACCAGAAATCCGAGGCCGACGATGGCGGCGCCCGTGGCCTTCACCACGTCGAGCACTTCGAAGACGCTGCCGCCGGTCGTGACGATGTCCTCCACCACGAGGACGCGGTCCCCGGGGCCGATCGTGAATCCGCGGCGCAACGCCATGACGCCGTCGACGCGTTCCGTGAACATCGCGCGCGCGCCGAGCTGCTTGCCGACCTCGTGCGCGAGGATGACGCCGCCCGTCACCGGACCGATGACGACGGTCACGCCCTCGCCCGCGAAGTTTTCGGCGATCTGCGCGCACAGCTGCTCGGTGATGCGCGGGTGTTCGAGTACGCGGAATTTTTCCACGTAATGCGGACTGTGCAGTCCGGACGTGAGGATGAAGTGTCCTTCGAGAAATGCGCCGGCCTGCTTGAAGAGGTCCAGCGCCTGCTGTTCGGTGAGTGTCATTCGTTGTCCTGAAGTGATTCGAGTTCCTGGGTCATTTCACTGGCCGCGTGCATGTCCTTCGCCGCGCGCGCCGCCGCAATGCCGCGCGTCAGCGCCGCCGCGGCCTCTTCCGTCCGTCCAAGCCGCTGCAACACCGATCCCAGCTGCTGCCACGCGGGCACGTATCGCGGATCCCGTTCCACCGTCTCCTGCAGAAGCGCCACCGCGCGCGCGGCATCACCCGCGGAGGCGCATTCGAGCGCGAGCGCGTACCGGGTGAAGGAATCGTCGGGGTCCTCCGCGAGGAATTTCTCGAGCGCCTCGAGGCGCGGGCGCAACGGGCTCATCCGCGCAGCGCGTCCTCGATCTGCGCGGCGAGCGCGAAATCCTTCTCCGTGATGCCCTTCGCGTCATGCGTCGAGAGAGTGACGACCACCGTCGTGTACGCGATCGAGAGATCCGGATGATGGTCCGCCACCTCCGCGAGCATGCCGATCTCCACGACGAAGGCGATGGCGCGATGGAACGTCGGCAACGCGAACGTTTTCGCGATCCGACCTTCCTGGAATTTCCAGCCGGGGAGATCGCGGAGTCGTGTTTCTATGGAGGAGGAATCGAGCGCAGTCATGACGGGGTTCTCCGTGTTTTCCGAAAATAGTCCCGCCGCGATGCAGACGCAACGCCGCCTCGCCGCTAGAGCAGAGCATCGTCGGACGTGCCGAAAGGTTCGAGTGTCGCGAGCGCGGAGAAGTCCGTCGCCCTGCCGATGGACGTGATGCGGTCGTCGAGTTGCTTCTTCATCACCACAAGCGGGGATTTGTCGGGATAGAGACGGAGTTGCGCCATCACCTCCGCCCGGTGCGCTTCCACCCGGTTCTTGAGCAATCCCTGGTACGCTTCGAACATCGCCTGTCGGTGATCCGGCGCGTTGACGGTTTGTGTATCCGTCCATCCGGGACTGTTCTCGATGCTCGTAAAAAGGACATCCGCAAGCGCCTGATGCATCGCGACATTGTCGCCGATATGCACGGCGATGGCGTCGATGTCGATCGCGCCTTCATGCTCCGCCTGATCGAAGAGGAGATGGAGGAGGGTGCGGGTGCGCGTATCGCTGAATGCGTCGATATACACCGAGCGGAATACCTCGCGCTGCGTCTCCTGATCAGACTGGATGAGATCCTCGAGGAACTGCCGTTCGCGCTTCGGCAACTCGCGCCGCGTGTCGTCGTCCGCTTCCGGCGCCTCCGATACGGGCGCCTGCACGACGGCCTGGGAACGCGCCGGCTTCCGGCGCTTCAGGAGTCGGTCGAGCTCCTCGTACAATACGGACTCGTAGATCCGGTATTTTTCCGCGAGGTGATGGACGTAGAGTTCGCGCCGGATGCGGTCCTCCATCTTCGCGAGCATGCCCACGATGTGGCGGATGGCCTCGGTCTTGCCCTCGGGCGAGTCGAGCTTTCCTTCCTGCTGGTAGCGGCTGGTGATGAAATCGACGAAGGAGACGGCGGAGGTCATGCGCGCGCGGACCGACTCCGCGCCGCTCTTGATGACGAAGGAGTCGGGGTCCTCTCCGGCCGGCAGGGTCACGATGCGGGGATCGCAGTCCTGCTCGAGCATCAGGTCGATGCCGCGCGTCATGGCGGCGAAGCCCGCGGAATCGGCGTCGTACAGGAAGAAGAAGTTCTTCGTGTACCGCGTCAGGATGCGGACCTGGTCCGGCGTGAGCGCGGTGCCGCTGGTCGCGACCACGTTCTGGATCCCCGCCTGGCTGAGGGAGATCACGTCGGCGTAGCCCTCCACGATCACGACGGCATCCGCGGTGCGCATCGCCTGCACGGCGTGCGACAGGCCGTACAGGGCGCGGCTCTTGACGTAGATCGGCGTCTCCGGGGAATTGAGGTACTTCGGCTGCTCGTCGGGCTGCAGGGTGCGCGCGCCGAAACCGATGACTTTTTTCGTCACGGAAAAAATCGGGAACACCACGCGGCCGCGGAAGCGGTCGTAGATCTTGCCCGCGTCCCGCCGCACCACGAGGCCGGTCTGCTCGAGGATGTCGTCGCCGACGCCGGCCGCCCGCGCATGCAGAAGCAGCTCGTCCCACGAGTCGGGCGCGTAGCCGAGACCGAAACGCCGGATCGTCGCGTCGCTCCACTTCCGCCGCTGGTAGTACTCGTCGCCCTTCGCGCCGCGCGGACTCTTCAACACGTCATGAAAAAACCTGGCGGCGAGCCGGTTCGCTTCGTAGAGCGCGTCGAGGTTCTCGCTGCCCGGCTTCGGCGCGGAGGCCTCGGGCGAGACGGGAATGGAGTACTTCTCGGCCAGCTCGACCACGGCGTCGACGAAGGACACCCGCTCCATCTCCATGAGGAAGGTGAAGACGTTCCCGCCACGGCCGCAGCCGAAACACTTGTAGATGTTCCGATCCGGATTGACGTGAAAGGAGGGCGTCTTCTCGACGTAGAAGGGGCACAGTCCCGTGAAAAATCGCCCCGTCTTCTTCAAGCGCACGAAACCGCCGACAATATCGACGATGTCGGCGGCGGCGCGGATTTCCTCCAGCTTGTCTTCCGGGATTCTCATCGCGCGAGGAGCACGGCCCTTGTCATGGTGCCCGCCCCCGTGGCCAGCCGCGCAATGTACAGGCCGGACGCCAATCCGCGCGCGCGGGCATCGAACGGGACCGCGTGCATGCCCGCGGCCAGCGTTCCGTCGAACGGACGCGCCACCTCGCGGCCGAGCGCGTCGTGCACGGTCAGGACCAGCGGCTGCTCCGCGGCGAGCGCGATGTCGAAGGTCGTGGACGCGGAAAACGGATTCGGATGATTCGGTCGGAATTCCACGCCGAGCGCTTCCGCGGGTCCGTCGGCATGCGTCAGCGTTGTCGGCGGCAGCGCGGCATCGTAGTCGACGATGGCCCGGAAATACATGCTCGCATTGTTCGCGCTGGCCACCGGCGCGTTCACGGAGGAGCTCGCGGGCACGGTGATCATGTACCGCCGGTAGCGCTGCCACTCGGCGGCGGCGCGGTTCACCACGACGGTGAATCCGTTCCAGGCGCTCTTGCCGAGCGCCATGGTCTGCGTCGAGACCACCTTCACCCCCACGATGAACTCGCGCCGCGGGGAAAAGACGATGGGCGACGGAAAGAGGAAGGTCTGCTCCTCACGCGCTCCCGACGACAGCGGGTCGGAGAACTGAATATTGCCCGCCGGGACGCCCTGGTCGCCGAGATTGTACGTGAACGTCCGTCCGACGCCGAGCAGCAGGGGCGGAACCGTTCCGCTCTCGTACACGTACACCACGAGCGAGTCATTTGTGGAAACGGGATCGAATTTCACGAGGCTGAATCCAAGGATGATGCCGCGCAACGTGCAGCGTTCCGTCGGCGAGAAGCGGGTGTTGAACACCACATCCAGTTCCCGGGAAATGTCGTCACCGCGAACGGCACGCCGTCCCAGACCGAGCGCATGCCGTCGGTGGCCAGGGTGTCGCGCTGCGCCGCGGCGGGAAGGATGGATGCGGCGAACAGGAGGAATGCCAGGATGCGAGTCATGCGGTTGCTCCGGAAGATCGGGGAACGAACGGGATCGCGGGTGCGCCTGACCCTGTCAGACGGCTTCGGTGTCCGGTTCCGGCACGCGCCGGGCTTCGGCATGCACCACTGCGGCGCGGACGAAGGTGCGGAACAGCGGATGCGGATCGATCGCGCGCGATTTCAGCTCGGGATGGAACTGGCAGCCGACGAAGAACGGATGCTCGGGCAGTTCGATCATTTCCATGAGCGTCTCGTCGGGGGAGGTGCCGCTGAACACGAGCCCCGCCGCCTCGATCTGTTCGCGATAGGCGTTGTTGACTTCGTAGCGGTGCCGGTGCCGCTCGTCGATCTGTTTCCTGCCGTAGGCGTCGTAGGCCTTCGTGCCGCGCTTCAGCACGCAAGGGTAGGATCCGAGCCGCATCGTGCCGCCCTTCGTCTGAATGCTCTTCTGCTCGAGCATGAGATCGATGACGTTCGCGCAGTCGTCGGCGAATTCGGTGCTGTTGGCGTTCTTGATGCCGCACACGGTGCGCGCGAATTCGATCACGGCGCACTGCATGCCGAGGCAGATGCCGAAAAAGGGAATCCCGTTTTCGCGGACGTACTGCACCGCCTTGATCTTGCCCTCCACGCCGCGTTCGCCGAACCCGGGCGCGACGAGCAGTCCGTCAAGCTCGCGAAGGTACTTTGCCGCCCCGTGCTTCTCGATGTCTTCCGAATGCACCCACACGAGGTTCACGCGCGCGTTGTTCTCCGCGCCCGCGTGGATGAACGCCTCCATGATGCTCTTGTACGCGTCGTGGTACTCTGCGTACTTGCCCACAAGGCCGATATCCACTTCGTGCTTCGGCTCCTTGATCCTGCGCAGCAGCTTCCCCCATCGCTCGAGATCCGGTTCCTTGGTGCGCATGTGCAGGAGCTTGATCACGCGCTCGTCGAAGCGCTCGCGATAGAATTCCACCGGACATTCGTAAATCGTCGCGACGTCGCGCGCCTCGATGACGTACTCGGGCTCGACGTTGCAGAACAGACCGATTTTCTGCCGGATCGACAACGGCAGCGCCCGGTCGGACCGGCACAGCAGGATGTCCGGCTGGATGCCGAGTTCGAGAAGCATTTTCACGGAATGCTGCGTGGGCTTGGTCTTCAATTCCCCCGCCGAGGGAATGTAGGGCACGAGCGTGAGATGCACGTTGATCGCGTTCTTTTTGCCGACGGACATCATGAACTGGCGCATGGCCTCGAGGAAGGGCAGGCTCTCGATGTCGCCCACCGTCCCGCCGATCTCGGTGATGACCACATCGTAATGCTCGCGCTGCGCGAGACGCACGTAGCGCCGCTTGATCTCGTCCGTGATATGCGGGATCACCTGCACGGTGGCCCCGAGGTAATCGCCGCGGCGCTCCTTCTGGATCACTTCGTTGTAGATCTGGCCGGTGGTCGTGTTGTTGTCGCGCGACATGCTGACGGCGAGGAAGCGCTCGTAATGGCCGAGATCGAGGTCGGTCTCCGCGCCGTCATCGGTCACGTACACTTCCCCGTGCTGATACGGGCTCATCGTGCCGGGATCGATGTTGATGTACGGGTCGAATTTCTGGATCGTCACCTTCAACCCCCTCGCCTGCAACAGCATGCCGAGCGAGGCGGCGGCGATGCCCTTTCCGAGCGACGAGACGACGCCGCCGGTGATGAACACGTATTTCGTGGGACGCGGTGTGGACATGATCGGGCTCCTTGCTCCACGTCCGGCCTGCATGCGCGTTGCTCCGCGGCGCGGTCCGGTCCGGTGGGGTGGTCGAAAAGTGCGGGGGTGCTCGTTCGCCGTCAGGCGAAGACAACAAAATCGAGGTACAAGAAGAGGGCGGGCGAAACAAAAATCAAACTGTCAAAACGGTCGAAAACCCCGCCGTGACCGGGAAGCAGCGCGGACGAGTCCTTCACGCCCGCGTCGCGCTTGAGCAGGGATTCCACGAGGTCGCCGATCTGTCCGATGGTCCCGACCATCGCGCCGATCACCAGCGCATCGACCACGCTGAGAAACGGGAGAGCGAGGGCCTGCGCGGCCGCCATCGTGCCGACGGCGCCCGCAAAGCCCCATACGGCGCCTTCCCAGGTTTTCTTCGGGCTGACGCGCTCGAACAGCTTGTGCCGTCCCATCGCCTTCCCGCCGAAGTAGGCGGCGGTATCGCAAAGCCATATCGATGCCAGAACGGCAATGGTCATGGCGCCCCCCCACCGCGAGAGCTGGGCCAGCTGCGCGGTATCGGGAAACGCGGTCCCGAACATCCGCGACACGGGGAATTCCGCGGGCGAGAAGATTTCTCGGATGCCCACCGCCGCGCCGAGACAGAGTCCGAGGTAGAACATGCCGAGAAACGTGGTCGCCGCATTGAGCAATGCCGAGTCCTTGTCGCGGAACAACTCCGCCGTCAGAACCCCGATCACGAACAGCAGCGAGACCCAGACGATGGCCTGCCACTGCAGCGGCAGTGGAATCTGACCTCCCGTCAACGCCGCCGCGTCCATCCCGAGCCGCTCATGCAGGAACGCCGCGAGCAGGCCGAGGCCGCCGACCACGATGCTCGCGGTCTGCGGCCATGCGCCCTTGGCCCGGCACATGCGGGCGTACTCCACGGTGGCGGCAATGAACACGGCCGCGACGAACAGGAACCAGAAATAGCCGCCGAGATAGGCGAGCAGCAGAATGCCGGGGACGGCGACGACCGCGACGATGACGCGGGCGGCGAGATTGCTCACGCGGCGGTGTCTCCTTCGGGCGTCGCGTCGTCTTCCAACGGTGCGGACGCGAGAATGGCGTCGGTGATTTCCTTCGCCCGCTCCAGCTGATCCTTCGGCACCATCACGTTGACGAGCGCCATGCCGCCGATGTCCACGAAGTAGATGTGCCCGTGCTGATCGAAGAGCTTGACGGTGATGCCGGCGCTCTCGAGATTCGCCTTCACCATCTCCGCTTCATACTCGGCCGAGGTGCGGTACGCGACCGCGAAATCCTGATGCACATTCACGTGCGAGTCGTCGTCGCAGAAGACCTTGCCTTCCAATTCGGTGCCGCATTCGTCGCACACCGGCTTTCCGCAGACGACACAGCCCGCCACGGCGGCACGGTCGGGATGCACGGCGCAATCGGGCATGGTGTCCTCGTCCCCTTGCAGGAGAAGGATGCCGCAATGGTCGCAGAAGGAATCGCCCGGAGAGACCGGCTCCTCGCATTTCGGGCAGAAGGATTGCGTCCCCTCCAGAAGCGGGACGTGACAGTCGTCGCATTCGGCGATACCCGGCTGATATTCGGTGAAACACTGGGGGCAAAATGGCATGGCTGACCTCACATGGCTTGTGGAGAAATGCTGTCGTTCGATCGGGTCGCCTTCCAGAAAAGCGCGAGGAAGAGCGCGAACGCCGCCAGCGCGGCGAGCGCGATGCCCGCACTCGCAAGTCCGCCGGGACCGGCGGTGATGTCCTTCGTCATCCCCGCGTCCCCGGAGAGGTACAGCGTGACGACGGCGAAGGAGTTGTTGGCAAGATGGCCGATGATCCCAAGGTACAAAGAGTTGCCTCGCCAAACGACGACGCTGAGAAATACTCCGATCAGCGCGAGCGGCACGAACTGCGTCGGATAGAGATGGAAGACGGCGAACACGGACCCCGTCAGCAGAAACGCCCAGCGCAGCCGCATGCCGCGCTCGAACGCGCTCTGCGCGACGCCGCGGAACACCGCCTCCTCGCAGATCGCCGGCGTCAGGGCGACGACGAACCAGACAAAGAGCATTTCCGCGGGAGACCGCATCACGAGCAGCTCGCGATACATGCCCTGAATCAGCTCCTCCAGCTTTTTCAGCAGCGGTTGCACCGACGGAGGGATCAGGTAGTGCGTCAGGATGTACTCCTGCGCTTCCATGTAGCCCTGCAGCACGAACTGCAGCGCGATGACGCCGCATACCACGAGAATCGACGGCACCAGGCCGGGAGCATGGAGGCGCAACGCCGTCGCCGGTTTCCACTTGCGCAGGCGCACCGCCACGACGGCGGGTCCGAGCAGGAAGAGGAATTGCGCGATCGCCGTGGCGAGACGCATCGGCTGCACGTTCTTGCCCGAAAGGTCGAAGCCGATGACGGCAATGGTCGCGAGCGAGCCGACGAGCTGATACGAGAAGAACACCGCGATCAGGAACACGAGCCCGAACGTGACGGGCGACATCTCCCAGTGCACCGGGACGAGCTGAAGCTGCGGAGGGCCCGCGTCGCCGCGCGTCACACCCGTTTCGGACTGCGCGGGAAGGTCCGCGCCGGCGGAATCCGTCTGCTCCGCGTCGCTCATGCGCCCGCCTGCCCGGCCTGTTCGCGCTTGATCATCGCCGCAAGCAGCGGGATCATCAGTTCGTGATGCCCCGTGAAGGAATATCCGACTCCGGAGTCCTGTGTCGGCCGCGCGACCACGTTCATGGCCGGGCGGTAGTGCTGGATCATGTCGAAGTTCGCGGTGGCGAAACCCGCCGCGTCGTAGCCGAGATTGCGGACCACCGTCAACGCCTTCAGAAACACTTCGGGCAGCAGCACGGCGGACCCGACGTTCATCACCGCCCCGCCGCCCTGCAGGCCCGTGATGGCGTGACACAACACCTTGAAATCACGAAACGACATCTCGCCCGTCGCGGCGCCGTCCATCGTCGGTTGCTGATGCACGATGTCGGTCCCGATCGCGGCATGCACGGACACCGGGAGTCCGAGCCGCACGGCGGCCGCGAGGATGGAACTGCCAAGATGCGGCGCCGCCGCGTCGGCGAGACCCGTGCCGAGCGCTTCGCCGTACCCGCAGGACTGTCCCGCGTACGCGCGCGTCAGCGTGCCGTTGATGAAATCGCCGGTCTCCTTCCACATGCCGAAGGAGCCGTCGCGGAGATTCGCCGCCACATCCTCCGACGTCACGCCGAAGAGCGCCGCCTCGGAATCGTGGATCGCGGCGGCGCTGTTCATCGCGACGGCCGTCAGCAGCCCGCGCTCCATCAGGTCGATCACGATGGGCGCCAGTCCGCATTTCACCACATGCGCTCCCATCATGAACACGACGGGGTGCGCTTCCGCACGCGCCGCCGCCACCGCCCGCGCAAACGCGCGAAGATCGTCGGCCTTCAGCACGGCGGGCAGACTGTCGATGAACGCGGCGAGCGTATCCCTGTCCGGATCGACCGGACGAGCGCTCGACGAGAGCGTCACCTTGCTGGACCGGCCCGAAATCGAATTGGTCCGTATCCGTGAGAAATCAAGTTGGGGGAACATTCCGCCGCCGGGGGTGTGAATCAGATTCAGCACCTAAATTGTGCACAACGGGGATGGAATGCAACCGGGATCAGACCGGCGGCACACGGTGCGGATCAGGCCCCGCGCAGGAACACCCTCCCTGCCGGGCGCTCCGCCCTGTCGGCGGAACGCGGCGGTCTACTGCACTTTCGCGCGTATCGGACTTTTCAGTCCTTTGTACGAGATGAGTTCGGACGTGATCGAGCCGATCGGGATTTCCGCATCCACCTGCACCGGGATCTTCTTCTCGTCGTCGGTCAGCCAGACGATGATGCGCCCGGACGCCTTGAAGAGACCGCCTTCCTTCATGATCGGTTCGAGCAGGATGCAGTTGAACTTTCCGGCTTCCACCTTGATGGTTTCGCGACCGAGAAATTTCACCGTCAGTCCGTACGTGCTGTCCTTGTAGAAATTCTTCAGGTACACTTTCTGGCCTGGCCGGAATCCGTCGTAGCTCTGCGTGCGCATGTAGTAGAATGCCGAGACGATGTCCTGCGTGAACGGTTCAATCGGATATTCGCCGTCCTTGGTCACGGCCTTCAGACGGGCATGGTCGAACGTGGCCATGAAGTCGCGTTTGAATCCGCCCTCGCGGATCTGCTGCACGAATTTCCACGGATACAACCCCTCCACATCGATATGAGACTCGTAGTGGTCGCGCACCTTGTAGAAGGTGTCGAAAAACGACTTCGAGGCCACGGTGAAATCCACGTTGTAGCATTTCCGTCCGTTGATGGTCGAAAAGCGAGGGATCGTCATGCGAGCCTCGCCGGCGGTGATGAAGCCGAAATTGACGTCGAAGACGAGTTCTTCCCCCACGTCGAACGCGTTCTGCTCGATCTTCCTGTACGGGATTTTCTGCTGATCCGGAGCGGGAGCGGGTCCGCCCTGTGGCTGCGCATGCAGGAGGGAAACGACAAGAAGTCCGCTAAAAGCGACAAGGAGACTGTATGTGAGCTGCGTTTTCATGTCCATCATCGGGTTTTTTGATCGTATACGCGAAGTTCATGGAATTGTTTTGCGAATTCCATGCCAGTTTCATCGCGACAGTGCCAACGTGGCAGCGGCATACACGCGGTCTACCGTGATACGATCCATGGTGTCGTGCTCGGGACAGGTTCGGCGCGCGCACGCCTCGCAGCCGGCGACAGCTTCGGGAGTCAGCGCCTGGGCTCCGGGGCCGAGCGGACCCCAGCGCACGGGATGACAGACGCGTTCAAACGGATACAGACCCAGAACCGGCACCTGCACGGCTGCCGCGATGTGCAGCGGTCCGGTAGAATTGGCGATGCACAGCGCCGCCTGCGACAGGAGTGCCGCGAGTTCCGGCAACGAGAGCGACTCGCGCAATTGCAGAATGGTGCCGGGCATGGTGGAGGCCACGCGTTCCGTCAGCCCGCGCTCGGACTCCGAGCCGGTGACAAGGACGGCGGTGTCTGGAATTCCGCGTGCGAGACGCCCTGCCAGCTCGCTGAAATGCTGCGCGTCCCAATCGCGGGCGGATCCTCCACTGCCGGGATGAAGGACGATGAAACGGCGTCCGCTCTCCACGCCGGCGCGTTGCAGTGCCTCATCCGCCCGGCCGCGCAGAGCGTCCGTGATGCGCAACACGGGCAGCGGGCGCGGTTCGACCGGAATGCCGATCGCCGAAAGCAGGGAGAGGTTGTAGTCGCGCTCGTGTCGCGTCGCCTCCTTCCGGTGCTCCCGGACCTTCCGGTTGAAGAACGGCGAATAGACGCGGTACGCCGTGCCTGTCCGGAGCGGGATACGCGCGCGCCACGCGGCGAACGCGAGCGCGGGACGCGGATACGCGAACAGCGCGGCGGTCATTCCGCGCCCCCGAAGCCCGCGGGAGAACGCGTCGGTCTCCCGCCACCCGATGTCCCTCCCCGCAATCTCGATGACGTCGTCCACGAACGGGGACAGGCGGACGAGGCCGGCGGTGTACTCCTGCGCAACGAAGGTGACGCGCGCATCCGGCATCGCGCGCTTCACGGCTTCGGCCATCGGCAATGTCAGAACGACGTCGCCGATGCGGTCACTGCGGAAAATGCAGAAATGTTGCGCGATCGGTGCTTCTCTCCTTGGCAATGATCCCGTCGGTCCGGAACCGTGCGCGTTGTTGAAGCATTACAGCTGCTTCATCGATTCCTTCGCCCGGCCCGCATCCTCCGAATCCGGCGCGGTGTCGAGAAGTTTCTGCCATGTTTTTTTCGCTTCCGCCTTGTTGCCCTGCGTGGCGTAAATGGCGCCGAGATTGTACATGGCCTTGCTGTTCTTCGGCTCGAGACGGAGGATGCGCTGCGTGATTTCGAGGGCCTTATCCGTTTTCTGCAGATCGTAATAGGCCAGGGCGAGATCGAACATCACGTCGGTGTTCTTCGGCGCGGCTTTGAGGTACCGCTCGTAGTACGGCACGGCTTCCTTGATTTTGTGCGAAAAATACAGCATCTGCCCGAGCTTGAGCAGGTCGGTCGTGTCATTCGGATTCTCGTCCGCATGCTTCTGCATCATTTCCATTTCGTGGATGAAATCCTTGCGGACGTTCGATGCGCTCGGTGCGCCCGTCGGATCGGCGGCGCCCTTTTCCATCTGGGAGACGTCCGGATGTCCGGGCGGCAGACCGGCCGCGGGACCATCCGGCGTCGGTGTGGAGTTTGAGAAATACGCGACGGCGACCACGGCGATGACGAGAATGGAGCCGATGATGATATAGATTTGTTTGATGCTCATGATGTTCTCCGTATGGTGATCAATCGACAAAGGTACGAAAAAGAACCTGTTCCGCGCATCCCGCCATGTCCGGCGGACACGGCTCCCTCAGGACCCGTCGATTCCGGTTTGAAAACAGGGTGGCGTTGCCTATCTTGTTGTTTGAGTACTTTGTGAACTGTTCGATGCCATTTCTCGTCACCGCCCGTAAATACCGTCCCGCGTCCTTCACCGAGATCGTCGCGCAGGACCACGTCGTGCACACGCTGCTGAATTCGATACGCCTGAATCGTATCGCGCACGCGTATCTGTTCTGCGGACCGCGCGGAGTGGGAAAGACGACCACGGCCCGCATTTTCGCGAAGGCGCTGAATTGTCCCAACGCGAAGGACGGCGAGCCGTGCAACGCCTGCGATACCTGCAGGGAGATCACCGAGGGCCGCAGCATCGACGTGATCGAGATCGACGGCGCGTCGAACAACGGCGTCGACCAGGTCCGGACCATCCGGGACTCGGTCCGCTTCATGCCGGTGCGCGACAAGTACAAGATGTACATCATCGACGAAGTGCACATGCTGACGAAGGAGGCATTCAACGCGCTGCTGAAAACGCTGGAGGAGCCCCCCGCGCACGCGCTGTTCGTCTTCGCGACGACGGAGCCGCACAAGCTCCTTCCCACCGTCCTGTCGCGCTGCCAGCGGCACGACTTCAAACGCATCACGGTCGAGAACATCGTGAGGCAGCTCTCTGATATTTGCGGCAAGGAGGGAATTGCCGCGGCAGACACCGCCCTCTTCGCGATCGCGAAGAAGGGCGACGGCTCCATGCGCGACGCGGAGAGCATTTTCGACCAGGTGGTCGCGTATGCCGGCGCGGAGCTGACGTACGATATCGTCCGGGAGGTGCTGCACCTTGTGGACGAGGAAGTGTATTTCCGCATGACGGATTTGATCGCGACGCACGACTCCCGCGGCGGCTTCGCGCTGTCGGAGGACGTCGTCATGAGCGGTCACGACATACAGGATTTTCTCGTGGGACTCGAGGAGCATTTCCGCAATCTGCTGGTCGTCCGATCGACCGGAGAAGCGCGACTGATCGAGGCGTCTGAGGAGACGCGCTCGCGGTACGCGCGCGAGGCGGAGCGCTTCGCGGATGGCGACCTCCTGCGTCTGCTGAAACTCACGGCAGACACCATGCAGGCGGTGAAGTACAGTCCGCAACCCAGGTTGAAGTTTGAAATCGCCCTGATCAGCATGATCAAGATGGACTCCACCGTCCTGATCAGTGATCTCCTCGCCTCGCCCGGCGGCTCCACGCCCGGCGGAATGCGTCCGAATGCGGACGCTCGCCGCCCGCTGCCGGAACCCGCGAGAGCGTCCTCCCCTCCCGCCACACCACGCAGCACGGCGGCGCCCGACATGCCGCCGCGCGGCGCCGTGCGGAAGGGCGCGGAAGACGCGGCGGAAAAACTTACTCGCGACGAACAGCGCTACACGACTCTCGTCAACGAGAGTGCCGCCGCGCGCCTGCAGCCGCGATTCACCGAGCCTGCCCCCCGTCCCCTCCCGGACCACGACGAACATCCGCACATTCAACCGGCCGTGCCGCCCCATCCGATCGTGCAAATGCTGATCGATGGACTCGGCGCCGTCATCCTGCCCACACGGCAGTAACACCGACGCGCGCGGCTGTCGCCGCGCCGCTCCACTCGAAAACGTTTTTACCACCATTCGGAAAGAACCGATGTTCGTCTCCCAGATTGCCGGGACCGTCTCCCAGCTCCTCCCGAACGACCAGACCCTGTTTCAGTGCACATTGAACCTGTCTGTCCCGCTCGACCTCCTCCACACCATTCAGCCGGGCTCGCTGCTCGCCGCCGAAAACGTGTTTTCCGCAGCAAAGAAGGCGCGGTACACCATTCTCCAGGTCGTCGGAACCTTCCCGGTCGAAGGCGCGGCAAAGAAGGCAAAAGGCCCGGGACTCACCCTCTCGTGCTCTGCCACGCCCATCGGGCTCGAGCTCTCCGATCAGGGCCTGAAAAAACCGCCGGTCATTCTCGCCGCGGATACCTTCCCCGCGCTCGAGGCAGCCGCATGGCTGCTCGACGACGAGACGACACTGAGCGTCATCCATCAGATCGCGCCGGAAAGCCACTCTCAGGTGAACGGTTCCCGCATCGATGTCGGCGCCTACGCGACGAATCCCGAGGTCAAGGTCGGCCTCGACGCGACGTCGCTGCTGCGAGGCAACATGGCCATCATCAGCGCGCGGCCCCGTGCCCGCACCACCATCGCCAACACGCTGCTCTCGGCGCTGCTGAACAATCCCTCCTACCCCGTGCACGTCGTCTACTGCGACGTCAACAACCAGGGCACCATGTCGCTGCTTCCGCAACTCACGGGAATGGATCGTTCCACCGTGCTCTGCATCAACGACAAGTTCGTGCCCCAAAGCGTGTACGCGTCCATGAAGGCGCCGGGCGACCGCTCCGCGCACAAGCGCGCCACGCTCGATTATCTCGACATGATGATCCTGCCGTCCGTGCTCGAGTCGCGCCGGCACGATTTCAGCTACGGCGTCTCGCAGCTGTTCCGCTCGAACAAGGTCGCGATCTACCGCCCCAACGAGCAGACCATCGACCAGTTCCTCAATGACATCCGCATCGACATCCTCGACGGCGCCGAACCCGACGTGGAAACCTACGTCAACGGCGTGATCAACGGCATCGTCGAGACCTACACGGGCGAGCGTTTCGGGGACAGGAATACCCGCGACATCATGGAAATGCTCGACGAATTCAGTCAGGAGTCGAAGAGCCATGGCGCGCGCCGGACGCTGTACGATCTGCGCACGGAAATCCAGGCGGCGTACGAAACGTACTCGAAGGACATTCCCTCCGCGGTCCGCAAATCGCTGGCGGATGTCGTGGGCTCGCTCAACGACGAAACCTCGTCAAGCCTGCTCGTCGTGCAGGGGCAGAAAACGTCCGACATCCTCCGCTTCGTCAGCGCCCTCGGGCAGACCCTCGTCGAGGAGCGCCTCAAGCGCCTGAAGATCCGCGTGCCGGTGCTCTTCATGTTCAACAACGCCGACGAATACGTCGCGCGCAACGGTGGCGCGTATCGCGAAGCCGGCGCCGACCGCTTCCAGGACGTGCTCCAGATGCTCCTCACGAACGGGCGCCGCCACGGACTCGGCTTCTGCCTCACGCTCGAAAGCGCGGCGTCGATCGACCGCGGTCTCGGCCGCAAGATCGGTTCCTACTTCATCGGCCCCATCCCCTTCACGGATGCGCCTCCGCAAATCGCGCAGCTGCTCAATGTGTCGGAAGACCTGCTCCGCCCGGCCGCGCACTACGAGGACGGCCGCTTCCTCTTCGCCAGTGCCGACTCCCCGTATCACCGGCGCGTACCCCTCCAGGTCTCGACGACGAAGAACACGGAACTCCTGCACACCTATCTCGACGCGCTCGCCGTGGAAGCCGAACGACGTCGCATCGAGTACCAGGCGCAGGAAGAAGAACGCATGCGCCGCTTTGCGATCGAGAAAGAGGAGCGCCGCCGCAAACTGGAGGAGCAGGGAATCACCGCCCCTCCGGAAGACGATGCCCCGAAGGCGGATGAAGATCCGCGGCACGCCGACGACACTCGTCGACCGCAGGATGCGCGGCAACCCCGACGCGATGACCGGCCTCGTGACGACCGCCAGCGCGACGACCGCCGCCGCGATGATCGTCCGCGCGACGACCGCCAGCGCGACGACCGCCAGCGCGACGACCGCCGCCGTGATGACCGACCCCGTGATGACCGACCCCGTGATGACCGCCAGCGCGACGACCGCCGCCGCGATGATCGTCCCCGCGATGATCGTCCCCGTGACGACCGGCCTCGTGACGACCGGCCTCGTGACGACCGGCCTCGTGACGACCGGCCTCGTGACGACCGGCCTCGTGACGACCGGCCTCGTGACGACCGCCAGCGTGACGACCGTCGTCGTGATGATCGTCCGCGAGATGACAGGCCCCGTGACGACCGGCCTCGCGACGATCAACGCAGAAACGATCCCAAGCAGGGCGACAAACAGCAGCGTCCGGACAAGGCGCAAGGGGCGCCGCGTCCCGAGCGCGCGCAGCAGCCCGAGAAGGCGCCGCGACCGGAACGGCAGCCCGCACCGGAGAAGCCGTTGCGCGTCGAGCGTCCTGCGGCATCGGAGAGCGACGTCCCCGTGACGCCGCCGCCCGTGACGGAGGAAGCTCCGCCGAAAGCCGCCAAGCGTGGCGGACGCGGACGCGGAAGAGGCGCCGACAAGGACGCGGCTCCGACGGGCGACACGCCGGTCGCAGCGCCGCACATCCCCGCCGACGAGGCGACGCAACTGACCTTTGAAACGACGAGGACGGGCGGCTACGATATGGATGACGCGGCCGATCATGCGGACGTGCCTGCGGCAGATGTCGCGGCCGGCGCCACCGGAGAGGGCGCCGATGACGACGCCGACTCGAAGGACGGCAAGCGCAAAAGCTCGCGCGGACGCCGCGGCCGTCGCGGCGGGAAAAAGTGAATCGGAACCGGTACTCCTGATTTGAAAGACGCCCGATGAAGCTCGTCTCGTGGAACGTCAACGGCATCCGCGCCGTCGTGAAAAAAGGATTCTTCGAATACCTCGACGACGCGGCGCCGGACATCCTCTGCCTGCAGGAGACGAAGGCGCATGAAGATCAGCTCGACGAAACGCTGCTCACGCCCCCGCAGTACTACACGTACTGGCATGCCGGAGAAAAGCGCGGATACAGCAGCGTGGCAACGTTCACGAAAAAGAAACCGTCCCGCGTCCTGCGCGGGACGGAGCTTCTTTCCATGGACACGGAAGGGCGCATCCTCATGACGGAGCACCCCGACTTCCTGCTCTACAACGTCTATTTTCCCAATGGCGGACGCGGGGAAGAGCGGCTCCGCTTCAAGCTCGATTTCTACGATCGCATCCTCGATCATTTCGAGGCGCAACGGGCGAAAGGCGCGCGCCTCGTCATCTGCGGCGACGTCAACACCGCGCATCATCCGATCGACCTGAAGAATCCGAAGGAGAACGAAAAGAACTCCGGCTTCATGCCGATCGAGCGGGCCTGGCTCGACCGCATCACCGCGCTCGGGTACGTCGACACCTTCCGGCATTTTCACCCGGATGCCGTGGACATGTACTCGTGGTGGGACATGCGGACGCGCGCGCGGGAACGCAACGCCGGTTGGCGCATCGATTACTTCATCGTGACGCCCGACCTCCTCCCGAGACTGAAATCCGCCGGCATACAGATGGATATCACCGGATCGGACCACGCGCCGGTAACCCTCGAAATCACGTAATCGTCGCTCCCTGCCGGAGACCATGGAACGTTTCTTCATCA
Source organism: Ignavibacteria bacterium (assembly GCA_016720835.1). Lineage (GTDB taxonomy): Bacteria > Bacteroidota > Ignavibacteria > SZUA-365 > SZUA-365 > JADKJW01. The sequence goes on along the minus strand of JADKJW010000031.1, from coordinate 222,751 downwards.
TCGACGGGATGGCGGTCGCCTACCGCGCCTACTTCGCGTTCATCAACCGCCCGCTCATCAACTCGAAGGGCCTCAACACGAGCGCCATCTTCGGCTTCGTCAGCACGCTCGACAAGATCCTGAGCGACGAGAAGCCCGACCACATCGCGGTGGCGTTCGACACGAAGGAGCCCACCTTCCGCCACAAGCGCTACCCGGAGTACAAGGCCACGCGCGAGAAGATGCCCGACGACATGGTGGAACAGCTTCCCTACCTGAAGAAAATCGTCGAAGCCTACAACATTCCCCTCCTCGAACTCCCCGGCTGGGAGGCGGATGACGTCATCGGCACGCTCGCGAAGCACGCGGTGGCCGAGCACATGGAATGCATCATGGTGACGCCCGACAAGGACTACATGCAGCTCGTCACCGAGCGCACCACCATCATGCGTCCGGGCAAGGCGAGCGACACGTACGAGCGCATCGGCATCGACGGGGTGCGCGAGAAATTCGGCGTCCGTCCGGATCAGGTGATCGACGTTCTCGGCCTCATCGGCGACCAGTCCGACAACATCCCGGGAGTGAAGGGCATCGGGGAGAAAACGGCCATCCCGCTCGTGCAGCAGTACGGGTCGATCGACGCCATCTACGCGAATATCGACAGCATCCCGAAAGCGGGCGTGAAGGCGAAACTGCTCGAGCAGAAGGACATGGCCCTGCTCTCCCGCGAACTGGTCACCATCGATTGCGACGCGCCCGTGACGGTGGATCCGCAGGACCTCATGGCCAAACCGCGCAACATTCCTGCGCTGCGCGCCCTCTTCACGGAACTCGAACTGAAGCGCTTCCTCGTGAAGCTCGACGACGCGCCGCCGACCGACGGCGCGCCGGTGCAGACCTCGTTCTCCGGCCTGAGCACCGCCGCCACGACACCGCACGAATACGTCACCGTCCGCACGGCGGACGAGCTTCGGATGATGGTCTCCGGAAATCGAGACGCAGGCGGCGTTCTGTTTCGACACCGAAACCAGCGGGCGCAATCCTCTGCAATCGGATCTCGTCGGACTGTCCTTCGCCGTCCGCCCGCACCACGCATGGTATGTGCCCGCGAATGCCGGTCTGACAGCCGCGGTCATCGCCGAAGCGATTCGTCCGCTCTTCGCCGGCTCGCGGCGAATCATCGGCCAGAACCTGAAATTCGACCTGCTCGCCCTTCGGCAGTGGGGCATCGAATCCTCGCAGCCGATCGAGGACACGATGATCGCCTCCTACGTGCTCAGTCCCGAAGGCGAGCATTCGATGGACGCCCTGGCGATGTCGCTGCTCGCCTACGAACCGATCTCGATCACCGCGCTGATCGGCAAGGGCAAGAACCAGATCTCCATGGCCGACCTGGCGCCGGACGACGTGGCGGAGTACGCCGCGGAGGATGCGGATATCACACTGCAGATCGCGGACGCGCTCCGCGTGAAGATCGCGAATACGGGTCAGGGGAAACTGCTCGCCGACGTCGAGTACCCGCTCATCCACGTGCTCACCGACATGGAAGCCGCTGGCATCCGTGTGGACACCGACGCGCTCGCCGAAATCTCGAAGGAGATGGAAACACAGGTGGCCGACACCGTGACGCGCATCTACGGCCTCGCCGGCGAGACCTTCAACGTCGGCTCCACGAAGCAGCTTGGCGTCATCCTCTTCGAAAAGCTCCGTCTCCCCTCGGGAAAGAAAACGCAGACCGGCTATTCCACCGACGTCTCCGTGCTCGAATCGCTGCAGGGACTGCATCCGATCGTCGAAGAGATACTCCGATACCGGCAGCTCACGAAGCTGAAATCGACGTACGTGGACGCCCTGCCGAAAATGGTGAATCCCCGCACCGGCCGCGTGCACACGTCGTACAACCAGGCCGTGGCCGCGACGGGCAGATTAAGCAGTACGGATCCGAATCTCCAGAATATCCCGATCCGCACCGAGGCCGGCCGCGAAATCCGGCGCGCCTTCGTGCCCGAGGGTGACGGCGTCGTGCTGCTCAGCGCGGATTACTCGCAGATCGAGCTGCGCCTCGCGGCGGAGATTTCCGGCGACGAGGGGCTGCTCGAGGCCTTCGCGAGCGGCGAGGACATCCACGCGAGCACCGCGATGAAGCTGTTCGGCGTCCCCGCCGGCGAGGTCACGGCCGAGATGCGCCGCCGCGCGAAGACGACGAACTTCGGCATCCTCTACGGCATCAGCGCCTTCGGCCTCGCGCAGCGCCTCGGCGTCTCGAACGCCGACGCGAAGGATCTCATCGACGTCTACTTCGAGAAGTACCCGATGATCAACGGCTACCTCGCGCGCACCATCGGCTTCGCGAAGTCGCACGGCTACGTGGAGACGATGCTCGGCCGCCGCCGCTACCTGCCCGACATCAACAACAAGAACCGCAACGTGCGCATGTTCGCCGAGCGCATGGCCATCAACGCGCCCATCCAGGGCAGCGCCGCCGACATGATCAAGGTCGCCATGATCAACCTCCACCGCGAAATGAAGCGGCGCGCGCTGAAATCACGCATGCTGCTGCAGGTGCACGATGAACTCGTCTTCGAAGCGCACCGCGACGAAGTGGACGAGCTGCGCGCGCTGGTCATCGACCTGATGACGCACGCGATGAACACGCGCGTCCCGATCGAAGTGGAGACGGGAACAGGCATGAACTGGCTGGAAGCGCACTGACGGGAATTTCGGATTGGGGATTTCAGATTTCGGATTTCGCTTTCTGTTCAGTTCTGTATGCCGCGCTCTCGACGTGCACAGCATCAGCTACTGCCGCCCTGCCGATGACCTTGCAGGACGCCCATATTGAGACTCGTCTAATCCGAGTCCGGAGTCCGTTATTTTGCCAGGATCATTTTCCTTGAAACAGATCCGTTCGCGTATTGGAGCCGATAGAAATATATCCCGCTCGGATACTGTCCGCCCTCAAACGTCACTGTGTGCGGACCGGCGGTCTGTTCTGCATCAACCACCTGCGCTATTTCTCTTCCGAATGCGTCGATCACCGAAAGCCGCACGTTCATGCGCGTCGGAAGGGAGTATACAATTTTCGTGGACGAATTGAACGGGTTCGGGTAATTCTGGTATAGTTCAAACTGTGTGGGAATACGCGGAGGCAACTGATCGATGGAAGTGATCATATCCGAAAGAGGTCTCCTCCATACACCGGCTGCAAAAGTCCCGGCAAAAAGAAATTCTCCATCAGGGCTGATGGCGAGAGATCTGATACCCATATACTTCAAACCGGAATTAACAGCCGTCCAGTTTGCGCCATTATTGGTCGAAAGAAACACCCCATTATCCGCAGTGCCCGCGAACAACCACGGATCATCCACACCGTTGGAATGGACCGTAAGGGCTCGAACATCGTATCCCGTCAACCCGTCATTCACTGCGATCCAACTCGAACCATTGTTGATCGAACGATACACCCCCATGCCATAGGTTCCGGCAAAGAGAATCATACCGGATGACGCATTTGGATCTATTGCCAGTGCGTAGATATACGTATTGGTGAAACCGGTATTCATGGCAGTCCACTTTGTCCCGTTGTTCGTGGACAACACGACGCCGGCGCCATGGGTCCCAGCATACAGATTCTCGCCACCGGTTTCATTCGGATGTATCGCCATACTTCGGATGGGTGCAGTCAGGCCATCACTGGCCATTGTCCAGTTCATTCCTTTGTTGGCCGTGACTAAAAACCCGAAGATATCCGATGCGGCAAAAAGATTGCTCCCAGTGATACTTACTGCCACACATCGCACATCGGCGTACGTTCCGATGGTAACTGGAGTCCAGTTCGAGCCACTCCTTGTATATTCAATTACTCCGTTATAGGTTCCAGCAATCAGGGTAGTGTCGCCAGCACTGCCAACCCTGAATGCGAGTGCATTAACTGCTTTCAGTCCTGATTGGATACAACTCCAGTCTGTGCCGTTGTTTGTGCTGACATGGACACCGCCTCCGTTCGTACCTGCGAGGAGATTGGAGCCATTTGGGCTAATGGAGAGAGCACTGACTTGCGCACACTGAAAGCCTGTATTGATGCTGGACCAGTGCTTGGCGTCATCGGTGGAACGAAATACGCCTTCGCGAGTTCCCGCGATTACACTGGCTCCGTCGAGACTGATTGCAAGACATTTGACAGTTTTAGACAAACCAGAGCTGACTGCCGTCCAACTACTCCCATTGTTGGTAGAATGAAAAACATCTCCGCTGACGGCGGCATAGAGATGGGCGCCATCGGGGCTGATCGCAAGAGAATAAATAGCGAACACAAACGCTGAGACCGGCAAACCGGAATTGACGGGCGTCCAACTGCTCCCGTTGTCCGTCGAGTGGAAGACCCCGTCATAATCAGTTCCTGCAAAGAGATGAGTTCCTGAGCCGCTTCCCCCAGCATCGAAGGCAAGCGCTTTGATCTGTTTGTCCGTCAGTCCTGAATTTACGGCATTCCAACTGCTTCCCTTGTCTGTAGAAAGGAAAATCCCGCCGACTGAAGTACCGGCGAAGATTTTTTCTTCACCTGACCCATTCGGCACAACCGCAAATGTGGTGATCCACGTACAGGTCAATCCTGAATTTACAGTGGTCCAGCTTGTCCCGTTATTAGTGGAGCGTAGAACCCCTCTGTTCGAGGTACCCGCAAAGATGGTGGTACCCCCTCCGCCGACATTGGATATGGCGAGAGCATTGATGGCGCTCCCTCCACCAAGATTGAGTCCCTTCCAACTGATCCCATTGTTGGTCGTACGACAGATCCCGCTGTGCGTTCCGGCAAAGACGCATGTCCCGCCAGCTCTGTTGGGGGTCACCGCAAGAGCATGAACCTCAATATCATTCAGGCCGGAATTGACAACATCCCATCTGTCGCCGTTGTTGGTCGAGAGAAACACCCCGCCATCAGTACCGGCATAAAGGGCCCCATCTGGACTGAACGCGAGGGCGTTCACGATTCCTCCAGCCGGTCCGTTCGTCTGCTCCCACTGGGCGTACGAACGTGTTACCAGGACGAAGAGTAAAAAAACGATGATGTCTGCTATTGCAAGAAGAAGTCTCATCGTGTCCTCCTAAGAAGTGCGCATGTACTTCAGTAGGGGGTGTGCATGCGATACGTCGGGAACATCGCTGAAAACGGAGAAAAGCAGGCGATGCCGTGAACATCACAAAGTCCTGCAATGTCAGAAGAAAAACAAGTCTGATTTTTTCGATCTGGAAGTCTCTTCCAACTCCCTCTCTTTCGGTCTCGGGATCAGACGCGACGGAGCACATCCCGAACCGCGCAATGCACTCCCGCGGCGATCGGACGGTCAGCCGGTTTTTTCGACGAGCCGGCCGTTGATGTACTTGTGTAAGACGCTCGAAATCAATGTCTGGTATGGCAATCCTTCATGCACGGCGGTTTTCTGAAATCGTAGAAGATCGCGCTCGCTCATTCTGATATTGACACGCTTGTCCTTCCTCATCGTCGCGCGCGCTACATCGGCATACCGGGCTGCTTCGCGCTCGGAGTCCGGTACGCGTTTCCATTCACCCTTTTCAACGGAGTCAAGAAGGAGTTTCTCTTCCTGTGTCAGTTTCATGGTTGTTCTCCTCGGAGATATCGCTTGGTCATCTTTCGGCTTGGGATAATGGTCTTCAGGAAAATTGACTCGTTGTCCTCGATGAATGGCACCAGACACACGTAGCCTTCAATCTCGACGATGAAGAGACGTTGGTCTGTGTATCGATTGTTGTTCGGATGCTCGATCGTATCGAGCAAACCGCCATGCGCTAGACTGAAGATGACGTCTTCGAACGTGACACCTCGATGGTTTTTCAGCCATTCATTCTTCTCGTCGTTCCAATCGTACCGCTTCATGCCGTAATGTATCACGGTGTGTGCACTTTGGCAACAGGAGTGATCGATAATGCAGCTTTCTGTGATGCTCCCGCAGAACCGCCCCGCAAGCGCTTTCTTGTTCCACTCGTTAAAAATGCGCAATTGGGAGGTTTCGCGATCCCTTGAGAATCCGACTGTGCTATCCGATATAATGCGTTACATCCCCGCCGCCACAAATATCGTCTTCAGCAGCTCTTCCTTCCCCGTCCCCTTCAGCGCCGAGAACGGGAGGAGCGTGGACCCGCTTCCAAGGGCCTGCACGGCGCCGAGCAGCTCGCGCTGCTGATGCGCGCGGTCCTTCTGTCCGAGCTTGTCGATCTTGGTCAGGACGATCTGCAGCGGCGCCTGCGCGTCCACGAACCAGGCGATGTTGTCGGCGTCGGATTCCTGCAGGGGCAGGCGCGAATCCAACAACTGCAGCACGAGCGCGATCGGGCGATCCGCGTTGAAATAGTTGGCGATCAGCCTGCTCCAGGCCTCCCGCTGTGTCGCGGAGACCTTCGCGTAGCCGTAGCCGGGGAGATCGACGAAACGCAGACAGCCGTTCACCCGGAAGAAATTGATGAGCTGCGTCTTGCCCGGCGTGGTGCTCACTTTCGCGAGGGCGCGCTTTCCCGTCAGCGAATTCAGGAGCGACGATTTTCCAACATTTGACCGGCCGACGAAGACGATTTCGGGCAGATCGGGTTCGGGGAACTGGCGGGGCGCTGCCGCGCTGATTTCGAAAACCGCTTCGGTGATTCTCATCGCCTTCGCTCCGGTTGGATGGGTGGACCGCAGGACGATGGAACGACACGATGCCGGCAGCCGTCCACCGTCCATGCCCGGTGTCCGGGCCTGTCACCATGCGGGAAATAAAAGAGCCGTGGGACCGATATCCCACGGCTCTCGGCATTCACTGTTGCCCTGTCAGGCCTTGGCGTCGTCGGTCGCTTCCGTCTCGGGAGCGTCCGGAGTCTCGACGACGGGCTCCGCGGGAGCGATCTCGGCTTCCGGCGCGGGCTGCACGGCGGCGGCTTCCGCTTTCGGGGCCTTGGTTTTCTTCGGTTCGTCGGACGCCTTCCGCTCTTCCGCTGCCTTGCGGCGCGCCTGCGCGGCCTTGGCGCCCTCGACGCGGGATTTGCGCTTCTTGGTGTCCTGCGCGACGTTGTAATCCACGAGTTCGATGATCGACATCTCCGCGGCATCGCCGAGACGGCGGCCGAGCGGGAGCACTCGGGTGTAGCCGCCGGCGCGCTTGCCGACCTTCTCCGCCACCTCGTTGAAGAGGGTGTGGATCACGGTCTCGTCGTGAATGAATCTGGCGATCACGCGGCGCGCGTGCACGTCCACCGGTCCGCCGCTCTTCTCGCTCTGGTACGCGTCGCGTGCCCGTGTGATGATGGGCTCGACGATGCGGCGCGTTTCCTTCGCCTTCGCGGTGGTGGTCGTGATCTTCTTGTGCTTGATGAGCGCCGTGGACAGCGCTGAGAGCAGCGCCCTGCGATGGCTCGCCGTGCGTTTGAGTTTTCGGCCTTCTTTATTGTGTCTCATAAAAACGACTCGCTGGTCCTATTTTCCGGTTTCCTGGGGCACTGATTCTTTGATGTATTTCTCGACGTCCATGCCGAAAGTGAGGCCGAATTCGTCGACGATTTCGTGCAGTTCCGAGAGGGACTTCCTGCCGAAGTTGCGGAACTTCAGCATCTCGCCCTCTTCGCGGCGCACGAGGTCCGCGAGGGTTTTGATGTTGGCTGCCTTCAGGCAGTTGTGCGAGCGCACGGAGAGCTCGAGTTCGTCGACGGGCGTCAGGAGGATTTTCCGGACGCGGGCCATTTCGTCGTCTTCGGGCTTCTCGCTGTCGACGTCCTTCTTCGACACGTCGAAGTTCAGGAACATCTGCACGTGATCGAGCAGGATCCTGGCCGCCTGCGACAGCGCGTCCTCCGGCGTGATGGAACCGTCGGTCGTGATTTCGAGCGTCAGCTTGTCGTAATCCGTGCTGCCGCCGACGCGTGTCGGTTCGATGATGAAACGCACGTTCTTGATCGGCGTGAAAATCGCGTCGATCGGGATGATGCCGATCGTGTGGTCCGGCAGCTTGTTGTCCTCCGCGGGCACATAGCCGCGTCCGCGGCCGATGCTGAGTTCCACTTCCACGCGCGCCTCGTCGCCGAGCGTGCAGATGTACTGCTCGGGATTGAGGATTTCGAATTCGGGCGACGCCGCCTGAATATCCGCTGCCGTGAAGGTGTACGGGCCTTTCAGAGAGAGGGTGATCTTGCTTGCCTTCGGGTTGATGGCCTTGAGGCGCACTTCCTTCATGTTGAGCACCACCTCGGTCACGTCCTCCACGACCCCGTGGATGGTGGAGAACTCGTGCATCACGCCGTCGATTTTGATGGCGACGATGGCGGACCCGGTGAGAGAGGAGAGGAGGACCCTGCGGAACGAATTTCCGATGGTCACGCCGTACCCCTTCTCGAGCGGCTGAATGACGAAGCGTCCAAACGTGGTGGAGTAACTCGCTTCGTCCAGAACGATGCCGTCCGGCATCTGGATCGTTGTCATGGTCATGGGGTGTATCGTCTCCTGCGGGTTCTGGGGGGTCAGTGTCCAACCGTGGATGCGCGCGTCACGCGTTACTTCGAGTAGAGCTCGACGATGAGCTGCTCGTTCGCCTGGAGCGGCACGTCGGCGCGCTCCGGCACGTTCAGAAACGTTCCGCTCAAGTTCGCCTTGTCGAGACTCAGCCACGGGAGCATCTGCTCGCCGCGGATGCGCTTCATCGAATCATGGATCAGTTCAAGCGTGCGGCTGCCCTGCACCACTTGAATGATGTCGCCGGGCGTCATGAGGAAGGAGGGGATGTTCACCGACCGGCCGTTGACCGTGAAGTGCTTGTGGAGTATGAGCTGGCGCGCGGCCTTCCGCGACGGCGCGAGGCCGAGACGGTACACCGTGTTGTCGAGGCGGCGCTCGAGCATCTTCACCAGGTTCTGACCCGTGATGCCCTTCTGGCGTACCGCCTTTTCAAAATAGTTCCGGAACTGCCGCTCGTTCAATCCGTAGATTTTGCGGACCTTCTGCTTCTCGCGCAGCTGCACACCGTATTCGGAAATTTTTGTACGGCGCGACTGCCCGTGCTGTCCGGGCGGGAAGTTCCGCTTTTCGACCGGGCACTTCGCGCTCAGGCACTTCGTGCCCTTCAGGAACAGCTTCTGCCGTTCGCGGCGGCACAGCTTGCAGTTCGCATCAACATATCTTGCCATTCGGACTCTTCTCCTGTATTCTTCGGTTTAGACTCTTCTGCGTTTCGGGGGACGGCAGCCGTTGTGCGGAATCGGCGTCACGTCGCGTATCGCCATGATCTCCAGCCCCGCGGTCTGCAGGGAGCGGATGGCGGCCTCACGGCCCGATCCCGGACCTTTGACGAACACTTCCACCTTGCGCAGACCGAGGTCGTGCGCTTCCTTCGCGGCAGACTCGGCGGAGACCTGCGCGGCGAACGGCGTGTTCTTCCTCGAACCCTTGAACCCCTGCTTGCCTGCCGAGGACCAGGATATGGTGTTGCCGTACACGTCTGTCAGCGTGACGATCACATTGTTGAACGTCGCCTTGATGTAGGCTCGACCCGTGGTGTCGACCTGGATCTTTTTCTTCGTTTTACGAGCGGTTTTAGCCACAATCTCTCCTGATATAAAGCAGCGATACGTTTTTTATCGATCGGTCAGTTCTTCCGGCCGGGATTACTTCTTCGCGGCGGCCTTCTTCTTGCCGGCGACCGTCTTCCTGCGGCCCTTGCGGGTGCGGGAATTCGTCCGCGTGCGCTGTCCGCGCACGGGAAGTCCCTTTCTGTGGCGGAGTCCGCGGTAGCAGCCGATGTCCATCAACCGTTTGATGTTCTGCTGCATTTCGCTGCGTGCCGCGCCTTCCACTTTCATGCTGGTGATGATGTTGCGGATGGCGGACACTTCCTCGTCCGTCAACGCATCCACCTTCTTGTTGTGCGCGACCTTCACTTCGTCAAGAATTTTCGCAGCGGTGGAAGGACCGATGCCGTAAATGTAGGTCAAGCCGACCACGGCATGCTTGTTCTTCGGTAAGTCGACTCCTGCAATACGTGCCACGCGTTACTCCTTCTGAATCTCGAATGATGATTAGCCTTGACGTTGCTTGTGCTTGGGATTCTCACAGATCACGCGCACGACGCCTTGCCGGCGGATGATCTTGCACTTGTCGCAAATTTTGCGCACGGATGAACGCACTTTCATAGCAACTCCACTCTTTCTCGTTATTTGTATCGATACGTAATTCGGCCTTTGGAGAGATCGTACGGGGACAGTTCCACTGTCACTTTGTCCCCCTGCAGGATGCGGATGAAATTCATGCGCATCTTGCCGCTCACGTGCGCGAGCACTTCGTGACCGTTGTCCAGACGCACCTTGAACATCGCGTTTGGCAGCGTGTCGATGATCGTTCCATCAACTGTGATGTGACCCGTTTTCGCCATATTCCCTTGTGAAATGGTCCGTTAACGTGATCGGTCCGTCTTCGGTGATGACGACCGTATGTTCGAAGTGCGCCGAATCGGAGGCATCGCGTGTCACCACGGTCCATCCGTTTGACGCGACCCGCACCTGGTAGCCGCCGTAATTGACCATCGGCTCGATGGCCAGAGTCATTCCCGCCTGAAGTTGCGGGCCCGTGCCCGCCTTGCCGTAGTTCGGCACCGGCGGATCCTCGTGGAGATTTTTTCCTATTCCGTGGCCGACGAGATCGCGAACGACGGAAAATCCGTTCTCCTCGACGAACTGCTGCACCGCGGCGGAGACGTCATGCAAACGCTTGCCGGGATGGGCATGATCAAGACCGCGGTAAAGCGATTCGCGCGTCACGCGGAGGAGTCGCTCCTTCTCGGGACTGCCCGGGCCGACGAGGTGGCTCATGGCGCCGTCGCCGAAGTAACCATCCTTCTCCACGCCGACATCGATCGAGACGATCTCTCCCTCCGCCAGCCGACGCGTGCTCGGGATGCCGTGCACCACCTCGTCGTTGATGGAAACGCAGAGCGTGGAGGGAAACGGCGGCGTGGACTTGCCTCCCCCGGGATAGCCTTTGAACGCCGGACGCCCGCCGCGGGAGAGGATGTACTCCTCCGCGATCTGATCGAGCTCGGAGAGCGCGGTCCCCGGCACGCACAGCGGCGACAACAGCCGATGCACATCCGAGACGATGCTGCAACTCTCACGCATGAGATCGATTTCCTTTTGGCTCTTCCGGTGAATCATACTGTTGGTGCGAGGTCAGCTGCGCCCGACGCGGCCGCGGATCTTTCCGCTCTTCATGAACCCGTCGTAATGGCGCATCAGGAGATGCGATTCGATCTGCTGCAGCGTATCGAGCGCGACGCCCACGATGATCAGCAAGCTCGTCCCGCCGAAGAAATGCGCGAATTCCGGGGAGACCTGCATCTGGATCATGAAGGACGGCAGCACGGCGATGATCGCGAGGAAGATCGATCCGGGAAGCGTGATCTTGGTGAGGATATTCTCGATGTAGTCGCGCGTGTGTCCTCCGGGACGAATGCCCGGGATGAAGCCGCCCTGCTTCTTCATGGTGTCGCTGACATCCTGCGGATTGAAGGAAATCGCGGTATAGAAGTACGTGAAGAAGATGATCATCAGGGAGTACAGCGCGACGTAGAGCATCGACTCGGGCCGGAAGTACACGGCGAGCGTCTGCATGAATTCGCTCTCGGGAAAGAACATCGTCACCGTTTCCGGGATGAACATGATCGACTGCGCGAAGATGATGGGCATGACGCCCGCGGTGTTGACGCGGAGCGGGATGTACTGCGTCACACCGCCGTACACTTTTCGGCCCACCACGCGCTTGGCGTACTGCACGGGTATTCGCCTCGTGCCCTGCGTCACCATGACCACGCCGGCCGTGATCGCGACCATCGCGAGAATGATCAGGATCTCGATGATGATGTTTTCGTTGCGCGTGAATTCGGCGAGCGTCGCATGCGGAAAGCGGGCGACGATCCCGATGAAGATGATCAGCGAAATTCCGTTCCCGATGCCACGATCGGTGATCTGTTCGCCGATCCACATCAGGAACATCGTCGATGCCGCGAGCACGAGCATGGTGGAAATCGCGAAGAACATTCCCTGCACTTCGGGCGGCACGATGGGCGCGCCGTTGTTCGGCAGGGTCAGATTCGTCAATCGTACACTGACTCCCCAGCCCTGCAGCGCGGCGATGAAAATCGTGCCGTAGCGTGTGTACTGGGTGATTTTCTTGCGGCCTTCCTCGCCCCCTTCCTTCTGCAGCTTCTGGAAGTACGGCACGACGGCGCCGAGAAGCTGGATGATGATGGAGGCGGTGATATACGGCATGATGCCGAGTGAAAAAATGGCCGCGTTTTTGAACGCGCCGCCGACGAAGAGGTCGAACAGCCCGAACAAGCCGCCGCCTTCGCCGGTTTGCGACGCGAGGAGCTGGGCCAGCTGCGTCGCATTGACACCGGGAAGCGTCACATGCGCGCCGAAACGCACAATGACGAGAAGCCCGATGGTAAACAGGATCCGCTGACGCAGTTCCTGTATTTTGAACATGTTCCGGAAACTTTCCGCGATGCCTGCCATGAGAATCCTGTCTACGACGCTGTGACGAGAGTGGTCGAACCGCCAGCGGCTTCGATCTTCTGCTTCGCTGATTCGCTGAACGCGTGTGCGGTGACGGTGAGCTTGCTGGTGATGTCGCCATTTCCGAGGATCTTCACCAGGGAACGCTTCTTTGCGACGATACCCAAACTCACGAGCACTTCCGGGGTCACAATGCCGTCGGCGATTTTGCCTGTTTCAACAAGCCGCTCGAGGCGGGAAACGTTGACCGGGAGGTACTCGGTACGATTGACATTCGTGAAGCCGAATTTCGGAAGCCGGCGATGCAGGGGCATCTGGCCGCCTTCGAAACCGATCTTGCGCTTGTAGCCGGAACGCGACTGGGCGCCCTTGTGGCCTTTCGTCGACGTCCCGCCGCGGCCGCTGCCCTGTCCGCGCCCGATGCGCTTGGTCTTCTTGGTGGATCCTTCCGCGGGGCGGAGATTTCCGAGGTGATTCTTCATCGTGTATGGTATCCTGATGTCAGATAATGCCGGTTCTTACTCTGCGACTTCCTCGACCTTGACGAGGTGCGCGACCTTGCGGATCATGCCGCGGATCTGCGGGGTGTCGTTCTGCACGACCACGTAGTTCGGTCGCCCGAGACCGAGCGCCTTGATCGTCCGCTTCTGGTTCTCCAGACGGTCGATGATGCTGCGGGTCTGCGTGATTTTCAGCTTGCTCATATGGTCGTCTCCTACGCTTTTGCCGTCTGGTGGAAGACCTGCGGCATTGTCAATGTGCGCCGTTTCGCGATGGTGGCCGCGTCGACGAGCATCAGCAGCGCGTTCATTGTCGCCTTGACCACGTTATGCGGGTTCGAACTGCCGAGGGATTTCGTGAGGACATCCTGCACACCGGCGGATTCGAGCACCGCGCGCACGCCGCCGCCCGCGATCAATCCCGTTCCGGGTGTCGCCGGCTTGAGAATCACCCTGCCTGCGCCGTACTTGCCGATCACGGTATGGGTGATGGTGCCCTTGGTGATGGGGACGCGCATGATGTTTTTCCGCGCATCCTCGACGCCCTTGGAGATGGCGTCGGTGACTTCGTTGGCCTTGCCAAGCCCGATGCCCACGTGCCCATTCCCGTCGCCGACGACGACGATGGCGTTGAAACTGAAGCGCCGGCCGCCTTTCACGACCTTCGCGACACGTTTGATCTGAACGAGCTTTTCCTTCAGCTCCAGCTCACTCGCTTTGACTTTGCTCAACGGATCACTCCTTCGAAAATGACTGCGTTAACATTAGAACTGTAATCCGCCTTCGCGGGCGCCGTCGGCAACCGCCTTCACACGGCCGTGATACAAGTATCCGCCGCGATCGAAGACGACCGACACGATGTTCTTCGAGAGGGCGTACTTCGCAACCTCTTTTCCCACCAGCTTCGCGGCCTCCGACTTGCCCTTGATGTCCTTCAGAAGCGGCTTCACGCTTTCCGAATGCGTGGACACGACGCCGAGCGATCTCCCGGTCGTGTCGTCATGCAGCTGCGCATAAATGTGCTTGAGGCTGCGGAATACCGACAAACGGGGACGCTCCGCGGTGCCGATCACTTTCTTGCGGATGCGGACGCGGCGCTTGTCCCGGATGGATACGTTTTTTGTAATGGATTTGCGGATCATGATGTCTGTTTCTCCGGTACTCTGGTGCGCGCGTGCGGTTAGGACTTGGCGGTCTTGCCGGCTTTGCGGCGAATGCGTTCAGTGTCGTATTTGACGCCCTTGCCCTTGTACGGCTCGGGCGGGCGCAGGGAGCGGATCTTTGCCGCGACCTGCCCCACAAGCTGCTTGTCGATGCCTTCGATCGACACCGTGGTCGGCGTGCCGGTCGTCAGCGTGATCCCCGTCGGCGGGAAGAACACGAGCTGGTGCGAAAACCCGAGGGCGATGAAGAGCTTCTCGCTCTTGATCTCCGCGCGGTAGCCGACGCCGACCAGTTCAAGATTCTTCTTGAATCCCTGCGTGACGCCGAGCACCATGTTTTGGATGTTGGCGCGCGTCGTCCCGTGCAGGGCGCGATGCTCCTTCACGTTGGAGCTGCGCGTCACCGTGACTTCCGTCGCCGTCAACTCGACGGTGACATCGTGGTGAATGGGAAGCGAGAGTTCGCCTTTCGGCCCCTTCACGCTGATGATGTTGTCTTTCCGGCTCACCTTGACGCCAGCCGGGATGACCACAGGATTTTTACCTACTCGTGACACTCTCGTGCTCCTTGACTCAAAATTCTCTTCGTGGATGTTCTACCAGATGCGACAGAGCAGTTCGCCACCGACATGCTCGCGGCGCGCCTGCGCATCGGACATGAGACCACGCGGGGTCGAGACGATGGTGATGCCGAGACCGTTGAGGGTGCGGGGCAGCTCGTCGGCGGAGGCATACTTGCGAAGTCCCGGCGTCGAGATGCGCTCGAGCCCGGAAATCGCGGGGACGCCGACATTGTACTTCAGGTAGATCTTGATGGTGCCCTGCGGGCCTTCTTCCAGCATCGTGTAGCCGCTGAGATATCCCTGCTCGTACAGGATATGCGTGAGGCTCTTCTTCAGGTTGGACGCCGGGATGTCCACCTGTTTGTGTTTCGCCTGGGCGGCATTTCTGATGCGTGTCAGAAAATCGGCAATAGGATCGGTCATGGTCGTCTCTGTTCCTTCGTTATAAGATCTCTTACCAGCTGGCTTTCCGAACGCCCGGGATCATCCCCTGGAGGGCCAGTTCGCGGAAGCAGAGACGGCAAAGGCCGAACTTCCGGTAATACGCACGCGCGCGGCCGCACCGCTGACAGCGATTGTACTGGCGAACGGCGTACTTCTGTTTCCTCTTCTGCTTGACTCGGAGTGATAAACGCGCCACGGTGACTTCCTTTATTGTGCGGTGTGTGTGCTGCGTGATGCGCCGTCAGGCGACTTCTTTCTTGCGGAACGGCAGGCCGAACGCCTGCAGCAGGGCCATGGCTTCTTCGTCGGTCGGCGCGGACGTCACCAGGGTGATATCCATGCCGAAGATCTTCGTGATCTTGTCGACATCGATTTCCGGGAAGATGATCTGCTCCTTGACGCCGATCGTGTAGTTGCCGCGGCCGTCGAACGACTTGTCCGAGACGCCGCGAAAATCACGGATGCGCGGAATCGCCGTGCTGATGAAGCGGTCGAGGAACTCGTACATGCGCGCGCTGCGCAGCGTGACGCGCACGCCGATCTGCATGCCCTCGCGAAGCTTGAAATTGGAGATGCTCTTCTTCGCTTTCGTGATGACCACCTTCTGTCCGGCGATCTGCTCGAGATCGTTGACCGCCTGGTCGAGGAGCTTCGCATCCGACACCGCGTCCCCGACGCCCATGTTGATCGAAATCTTCCTGAGGTGCGGCACCTGCATCACGCTCTTGTACGAGAACTGTTTCATCAGTTCCGGCACAATGGTCGTCTTGTAGCGATCAAAGAGGCGCGGGACACCTCCGGGATCGTCGCCATGCTCAGCTTCTTTTTTCGATTTGGCCGCGGGTTTTGCCGCGGTCGACTTTTTGTCTTTCTTCGTCTCAGCCATAGTGTTCTGGTGGGTTATTATTCGATGGTCTCACCGGTGGCGATGCTCCGCCGTACGAACCGTTTTTTTCCTGTCTTCTCGTCGACGATCGAGGCTTTTCCGACGCGGGTCGTCTGGCCCGATTTCGGGTCCAGGAGCATCACGTTCGACACGTGAATCGGCGCCTCCTGGTGCGTGATGGAACCCCGGGGGGTCGTCTGCGTCGGGCGCCGATGGCGATGAACGAGGTTCACGCCTTCGATGATGATGCGGCTTGTTTCAGTGAACACCCGCAGCACCTTGCCGGTCTTGCCGCGTCCGTTGCCGGCGATGACCTTGACCATGTCATTCTTCTTGATCTTCATGGAATCTCTTCCTGGTCCGTTCTAGCGTTGTTACAAAACTTCGTTTGCGAGCGAGACGATCTTCATGAACTGCTTCTCGCGAAGTTCGCGCGCGACCGGTCCGAAGATACGCGTGCCGCGCGGCTCGAGATTCTGGTTGATCAGCACGGCGGCATTCTCGTCGAAGCGGATGTACGAGCCGTCCGGGCGCCGGTACTCCTTCTTCGTCCGCACGATCACGGCGCGGGAGACCTCGCCCTTCTTCACGCCACCGCCGGGGATGGCAGTCTTCACTGTCACGACGATGACGTCGCCGACGGTCGCGTACCGCCGTCCGGATCCGCCGAGGACGCGGATGCAGCGTATCCTTTTCGCTCCGGAATTATCCGCAGCGACGAGATTCGTTTCTTCCTGGATCATTGCTCGTACCTGTACGTATTAACGTGCTCGTTCGACGATCTTCACGAGACGCCAGCGCTTGTGTTTGCTGAGCGGCCGTGTTTCCATGATGAGCACCTTGTCGCCGACATCGGCGGTCTCCAGCTCATCATGCACCAAGAATTTCTTGGTTTTCTTGAAATATTTTTTGTACAGCGGGTGCGGGACCTGACGGTCGATCGACACCGTGACGGTTTTGTCCATCTTTGCGGCGACGACGAGACCGGTTCTGGTCTTGCGTGCTGCCCGCTCCTGCGGGGTGGGTGTTGCGTTTTCGGCTGCCATAAGTCTTACGCTTCTCCTGTCCGTTTCCGTTCATTCAACACGGTTTTCATGCGCGCGAGGTCCTTCTTCAGGAGCCGGATCTGTGCCGTGTTCGTCAGCTGGCTTGTCGCAACCTGAAAGCGCATCTTCGAGAGATTGTCCTCGTCCTGCGAGATGCGGCCGAGGAGGTCGACAGTCGTCATTTGACGGATTTCAGAGCCTTTCATAATCGGTATTCCTCCTGCCTGTCTTATGCGCCGACGTAGTCGGGACGGGTGACGATCTTTGTTTTGATCGGCAGTTTGTGCGCGGCAAGCCGCAACGCGTCCTGCGCGATCTCCTGACTGACTCCGCCCACTTCGAACATGACGCGTCCGGGCTTCACGACCGCGACCCAGAATTCCGGCGCGCCCTTGCCCTTTCCCATACGTGTTTCGAGCGGTTTTTTCGACACCGGCTTGTCGGGGAAAATCCGAATCCAGACCTGGCCGTCGCGTTTCATTTTTCTGTTCAACGCCACACGTGCGGCCTCGATCTGCCGGCTGGTGATCCAGCCCGGCTCCATTGCTTTGATCCCGAAGCTTCCGAAAGCGATCGTCGCGCCGCGCTGGGCCTTGCCGCACATACGACCGCGCTGGGCCTTCCGGAACTTCACTCTTTTCGGCATTAACATGGCTATCTACCTTGCTTTCTTGTTCGCTCTTCGATTCGGATTACCGTGTGGGCTGCGGCGTCGCGGCAAACTTCTTGCCGATCACGTCGCCCTTGCAGATCCACACTTTCACGCCGATCGATCCGTAAATGGTCTGCGCCGTCGCAATCGCGTAGTCGATGTCCGCGCGCAGCGTGTGCAACGGGATGCGGCCGTCCTTGTACTGCTCCGTGCGCGACATTTCCGAGCCGCCGAGGCGGCCGGCGCACATGACGCGGACGCCTTCGGCGCCCATGCGCATCGCGGACGTGATGGCGGCCTTCATCGCGCGGCGGAAGGACACGCGTCCCTCGAGCTGCGTCGCGATGTTCTCCGCGACAAGATAGGCGTCGAGTTCCGGACGCTTGATTTCAGAGATCAAGATCTTGACGTCCTTGTTCGTCACCTTCTTCAGCTCTTCCTCGAGCTGCGCGATCTCTTTCCCGCTCTTTCCGATGACCACGCCGGGGCGCGACGTGTGGATGGCAAGCACGACCCGTTTCGGGGTGCGCTCGATCACGACGCGAGAGATGCCCGCCTTCTTGAGGCGGTTCCGGATGTAATTCCGGATCATCAGGTCTTCGTCGAGTTTTGCTGCGAACGTACGTTCTTCGTACCAGTTCGCGTCCCAGTCTCTGACGATGCCCAGTCGCAGTCCGATTGGATGTGTCTTCTGACCCAAGAGTCCTCCTGCTAGCCTACACTTTTTCCGAAACAACGATTGTAAGATGATTCGTGCGCTTGCGCACGCGGAACGCGCGTCCCATGGGTGCGGGGAGAACGCGCTTGGCCGCGGGGCCGCCGTCCACCATCACCGTTTTGACGTAAACGTTCGAGGGTTCCAGTCTGCCGCTCTCCTTCGCATTCTGCAGGTTCGAGATTGCCGAGCGCAATGTGATCTCGCACACCTTCGATGCATGTTTCGGAGAAAAGTGGAGGATGTTGATCGCCTCTTCCACGTTCTTGCCGCGGATAAGGTCGGCCACCAGCCGCATTTTTCGCGGCGAGCCCGGGATGAAACGCTTGATAGCGCGTGCTTCGAGTGACATAACGTTCGCCCTGATTATCGTGAGGCCTTCTCGGCCTTCGTTCCTGGATGACCGCGGAAGATGCGCGTCGGGGCAAACTCACCGAGTTTGTGCCCGATCATATTCTCCTGCACATACACCGGGATGAACTTGTTCCCGTTATGCACGGCGAACGTGTGACCGATGAACTCGGGGGGGATCGTCGAGCGCCGGGCCCAGGTCTTGATCACCCGCTTCTGGGTGGTGGTGTTCATCTGCTGCACTCGGGCAAACAGCTTCTCATCCACAAACGGTCCTTTTTTAAGCGAACGAGCCATTACTTCTTCCGCGACTTGATGATGTATTTGTTGGACGTGTTCTTCTTCTTGCGCGTCTTCTGCCCCTTGGCATACAAGCCCCACGGGGAAACCGGATGCTGCCGCCCACCGCCCGACTTCGACTTGCCTTCGCCGCCGCCGTTCGGATGGTCCACGGGGTTCATCGCCATGCCGCGTGTCTGCGGCCGGATGCCGAGCCAGCGGGAACGTCCCGCCTTGCCGAGGCTGATATTCTCATGGTCGCTGTTGCTTGCCGTTCCGATGGTCGCGACACAGTTCACGCGCACCATGCGGACCTCGCCGCTCGGGAGGCGCACCTGCGCGTAGTCCCCTTCCTTGGCGACGATCTGTGCAGCATTGCCCGCGCTGCGCGCCATCTGGCCGCCCTTGCCGGGCTTGAGCTCGATGTTGAAGACGAAGGTGCCGACCGGAATGTTCTGCAGCGGCAGGGTATTCCCGTCCTTGATCTCCGAACCCGCGCCGGATTCGATCACTTCGCCGACTTTCATGTTCTGCGACGCGAGAATGTACCGCTTCTCCCCGTCGGGATAGACGATCAGCGCGATGCGCGCGGAGCGGTTCGGATCGTATTCGATGGTCGCGACACGGCCCTGGATGCCCGTCTTGTTGCGTTTGAAATCGATGATGCGATACATCCGCTTGTGACCGCCGCCGCGATGGCGGGACGTGATGCGGCCCCTGTTGTTGCGCCCGCCGGACTTCTTCACCGGGGCGAGCAACGATTTCTCCGGCGTCGTGCAGGTGATTTCGTCGAACGCGGAGATCGAGTAGTACCGCGTCGCGGGGGTCATGGGTCGTAGTTTTCTGATTGCCACTGTCGTGTCCTCTTCCTCTGGGTCTGTGCGTGCGTTCGGTTACGATTCGAGCAATTCGAGCGACTGCCCGACGGCGAGCGTCACGATCGCTTTTTTCCAGGACGCGCGATTGCCCGCAAAACGTCCCTTTTTCGTCATCTGCGTCTTCGCTTTTCCGCGATACCGTATGGTCCGGACGCTGGTCACCTTCACCGAGAACCGTTTTTCGATCGCTTTTCCGATTTCGATCTTGTTCGCGTTGATGTCCACTTCAAACGCGTACTGGCGCTTCTCCCCGAGCAGGGTCATCTTCTCGGTGAGGATGGGTTTCTTGATTATTGAACTCATGCCGTGTCTTCCGGTTAGATTTTCGTGAAGCTCTGCTCAATGACCGGCAGCGCACTCTTCTGTATGAGGAGCGTCTGGTTGTTGAGGATGTCGTAGGCGGACGCCTTCGAGGCCTCGAGAATGCGGAGCGTCGGGATATTCCGGCCTGCGCGCCACAATGCCGCGTCGTACGCGGGCACCAGGAGAAGCGTCTTGGTCGCTTCAAGCGACAGCGCTTTCAGAATGGCCACCACCTCGCGCGTCTTCGGCATGGCGACCGAGAAGTCGTCCACGACCATGACCTGCCCGTCCTGCGCCTTCATCGCGTACGCGGACTTGCGCGCAAGCTGACGCACCTTGGTCGGCAACTTGAAACGGTAATCGCGTGGGCGCGGTCCGAAGATCGTGCCGCCACCGACCCACAACGGTGAACGCGAAGATCCGGCGCGCGCGGTACCGCGACCCTTCTGGCGCCACGGCTTCTTGCCGCCTCCGCGAACTTCCGCCCGTTCCTTCGCCTTGCTCGTCCCCTGACGCCGGCTGGCCAGATGCTGGCGCACCGCCATGTACACAACGTGCGCGTTCGGTTCGATGGCGAATATATCGTCGGTGAGCGCGAGATCCGCGCCTTTCGACCCTGCTATGCTATACGTCTGGACGTTCATGGTCTTCGTGTTCAACCTTGTTTCAGAATTTCCAGAAGGCCCTGCTTCGCGCCCGGAACCGCGCCCTTGATCACAAGGACATTCGATTCAGGTATCACTTTCACAACCTTCAGGTTTTTATACGTCACACGAGCGTTGCCCATCCGTCCCGCCATGCGCATTCCCTTGAACACGCGCGAGGGATAGGAGCTCGAACCGATCGAACCGGGTGCGCGGAGACGATCGCTCTGACCGTGGGTCGTTCCGCCAACACCGCCGAAGCCGTGCCGGCGCATGACGCCCTGGAAGCCCTTGCCCTTCGAAGTGCCGATCACGGTGACCTTGTCACCAACCGCGAACAGTTCCACCGTGACCATGTCGCCGGATTTCAGCGTGCCATCGGCGAAGGACTTGAACTCACGGATAAAGCGCGTCGGCCTCACGCCGAGTTTGGCGAAATGGCCGAGCTGCGGCTTCGAGATGTTCTTCTCCCGACGCGTTCCGAAGCCCAACTGCACGGCCGCATAGCCGTCCTTGTCCTTCGTGCGGATCTGGAGAACTGTGCAAGGGCCGGCCTCAATCACGGTGCAGGGCACGACCTTGCCTTTCTCGTCAAAGATACTCGTCATTCCGAGTTTTTTACCTAGGATTCCGGGCATGGGGTTCAACCGACTCTAATCGTTTAGACTTTGATTTCGACATCGACGCCGGCGGGCAGCTCAAGCTTCATGAGGCTGTCCACGGTGCGCTGTGTCGAGTTAAAAATATCAATCAACCGCTTGTGCGAACGGGTTTCGAACTGCTCGCGCGATTTCTTGTCGACGTGCGGCGAGCGCAACACAGTGTACACGGATCGTTTAGTCGGGAGAGGGATCGGACCGGATACCACGGCGCCCGTGGATTTCACCGTCTTGATGATCTTCTCCGCCGACTTGTCGATCAGATTGTGATCGTAGGATTTCAGTTTTATTCGAATCTTCTGCTGTGCCACTGTCGTTTCGCCTTCTGTTGGGAGTGAAGAGTGGCGGGCCGCAGAGCGGCCCGCCACAAGCAGATTCCTATTACTCGAGGATTTTGGAGACGACGCCCGCGCCCACCGTACGGCCGCCTTCGCGGACCGCAAAACGGAGACCTTCTTCCATGGCGATCGGAGTGATAAGCTCGACCGTCAGACCGTCGACGTTGTCGCCCGGCATGACCATCTCGGTGCCCTCGGGCAGAACCACGATTCCGGTCACGTCCGTCGTGCGGAAGTAGAACTGCGGGCGGTAGTTGTTGAAGAACGGCGTATGACGGCCGCCTTCTTCTTTTTTCAGGACGTAGATCTGCGCGAGGAACTTCTTGTGCGGGGTGATGCTTCCCGGCTTCGCGACGACCATGCCGCGCTCGAGCTCCGTCTTGTCGACGCCGCGGAGAAGGATGCCGAGGTTGTCGCCGGCCATGCCCTCTTCGAGTTCCTTGCGGAACATTTCGACGCCCGTCACAACGCTCTTCTTGTGCTGACCGAGGCCGATGAGTTCGACATCGTCGCCGACATGCACGCGACCGCGCTCGACGCGGCCCGTGCCGACGGTGCCGCGACCGGTGATCGAGAACACATCTTCAATGGACATCAGGAAGGGCTTGTCCACTTCGCGCATCGGCATCGGGATGTACTCGTCGCAGGCCTTCATCAGTTCCATGATGCAATTGAAACGCTCGTCCGTCACGGGCACGCTCATGTCCGAGCCGGCCTCGAGGGCGCGCAACGCGCTGCCGCGGATGATGGGGATCTCGTCGCCCGGGAATTCGTACGAGCTGAGCAGTTCGCGAAGCTCGAGTTCGACGAGCTCGAGGAGTTCGGCGTCATCGACCGCGTCGACCTTGTTCATGAACACCACCATTCTCGGCACGCCGACCTGGCGGGCGAGAAGGATGTGCTCGCGGGTCTGCGGCATGGGGCCGTCAGTGGCGGCGACAACGAGAATCGCGCCGTCCATCTGCGCCGCACCGGTGATCATGTTCTTGACATAATCGGCATGACCGGGGCAATCCACGTGGGCGTAATGGCGATTCTCCGTCTGGTATTCGACGTGCGCCGTCGCGATCGTGATGCCGCGTTCGCGCTCTTCGGGCGCGTTGTCGATCGAGTCAAAGGTCCGGATCTCCGAAAGTCCCATGCGGGCCAGCGTCATGGTGATCGCGGCCGTCAGGGTGGTCTTCCCGTGATCGACATGCCCGATCGTGCCGATGTTGACATGGGGTTTCGTCCGAGCGAATTTTTCTTTGGCCATGATGGAGAGCTCCTGTGACTAACTTGTGTATGATGTGAACGATTTACGGTTGGAGTTACTTTCCGCGTTTGCCCTGAAACTTCTCGATGATCTGCTCCTGGACGCTCTTGGGCACTTCCTCGTAATGATCGAAGTGCATGCTGTAGAGCGCGCGACCCTGCGATATCGATCGCAGCGCGGTCGCATAGCCGAACATCTCGGACAGGGGGACGAGCACCTTGACCACCTGCGCGTCGCTGCGCGTGCCCATTCCTTCGATCCTGCCGCGGCGGGAATTCAGGTCGCCCACCACGTTCCCCATATACTCCTCGGGTGTCACAACTTCGACCGAAAAAATTGGCTCGAGAATGACAGGGTCCGCTTTCCGGGCGGCATCCTTGAAGGCCATTGAGCCCGCAATCTTGAATGCCATTTCGGACGAATCAACCTCGTGGTACGAACCGTCGAACAGCTTCACCTTGATGTCCTCCATCGGGTAGCCCGCGAGAATGCCGTTGCGCATGGCTTCCTTGATCCCCACCGACACGGCGGGAATATACTCGCGGGGAATCGCGCCACCGACGATGCCGTCGATGAACTCGAACCCCTTGCCCTTCTCGCTCGGCTCCACTTCGATCCACACGTGACCGAACTGCCCGCGGCCGCCCGACTGCCGGACGAACTTGCCCTCCATCTCGACCTTCTTGCGGATCGTTTCGCGGTAGGCGACCTGGGGCTTGCCGACATTCGCCTCGACGTTGAACTCGCGCTTCATGCGATCGATGAGGATCTCGAGATGGAGCTCGCCCATGCCGCTGATGATGGTCTGCCCCGTCTCTTCGTCCGTATGGACACGGAACGTGGGATCTTCGTCGGCGAGCTTCTGGATGGCCTCGGAAAGATGCTCCTGGTCCGCCTTCGTTTTCGGCTCGATGGCGATGTCGATCACGGGATCCGGGAAATCCATTTTCTCGAGCACGATCGGATCGCTCTCGTCGCAAATGGTATCGCCGGTGCGCGTGAACTTGAGGCCGATGGCAGCGCAGATATCGCCGGTGTAGGCCGTCTCCACGTCCTCGCGATGATTCGCGTGCATGCGGAGGATGCGGCCGATGCGTTCCTTCTTGCCGGAGATGGAGTTGTACACGTAGGACCCGGCCTTGATGAAGCCCGAGTACACGCGGAAAAAGATCAGCTTGCCGACGTAGGGGTCCGTCGCGAGCTTGAACGCGAGGGCCGAGAATTTCTCTTCGTCGGTGGGCTGACGCTCGATATGATCGGAGAGGTTGATGTGGTGTCCGATCGTCGCGCCGACGTCCGATGGCGCGGGGAGAAAGTCGACAATCGAATCCAGAAGCTTCTGCACGCCCTTGTTCTTGAAGGACGATCCGCAGAGGACAGGAACGATTTTCATGGCGATGGTCGCTTCGCGGAGCACTCTGGTGACCTCGTCGGGGCTGATCTCTTCGCCGTCGAGGTATTTCATCAGGAGCGTGTCGTCCACATCGGCGACCGCCTCGAGCATCTTGGTGCGATACTCGTGCGCCGTGTTTTTCAGATCGGCGGGGATGGGGATTTCGTCCCAGGTGTTCCCGTATGTCTCTTCGTGGAAGATCCGCGCCTGCATGGTAATCAGGTCAAGGATGCCGACGAAGGTTTCGCCCTGGCCGATGGGGAGATTCACGGGGATGGCGTTCGCGCCGAGACGCTGACGCATCATATCCACGGCATGGTAGAAGTCCGCTCCCACACGGTCCATCTTGTTGACGAAGGCCATGCGCGGGACGCGGTACTTGTCGGCCTGCCGCCACACGGTTTCGGACTGCGGCTCCACACCGCCGACGGCGCAGAACAGCGCCACGGCGCCATCGAGGACGCGCAACGAGCGCTCCACTTCCACCGTGAAATCGACGTGTCCGGGCGTGTCGATGATATTGATGCGGTGATCGCGCCAGAAACAGGTGGTCGCGGCGCTCGTGATCGTGATGCCGCGCTCCTTCTCCTGCTCCATCCAGTCCATGGTGGCAGCGCCGTCGTGCACCTCACCCATGCGATGCAGAACGCCCGTATAAAACAGGATGCGTTCCGTCGTCGTTGTCTTCCCGGCATCAATATGGGCCATGATGCCGATATTACGGGTTCTCTCTATGGTGAATTCGCGCTTGGCCATGGAATCGGTACTACTCTGAATCGGGTGTCGTGGAAATTACCACTTGAAATGGGCGAACGCCTTGTTCGCTTCCGCCATACGATGAACGTCGTCCTTTTTCTTGATCGCGCCGCCTTCGTTGTTCGCCGCGGCGATCAGTTCGGCCGCGAGCTTGCGAACCATCGATTTGTCCGCCCGGGAACGCGCCGCATTGAGCAGCCAGCGGATCGCGAGGGCCGTGCGACGCTCGGTGCGCACTTCCGTGGGCACCTGATAGGTCGCGCCACCGACGCGGCGTGCGCGGACTTCGATCAGGGGCTGGGCATTGAACAGCGCCTTGCGGAACACCTCGTACCCGTCCTGCTTCGTGCGCTCTTCGATCGCCGCGAATGAATCGTACAGGATGATCTGGGCCGTGGCCTTCTTGCCGGCCTTCTGGATGGAATTGATAAAGCGGGACACCAGGATGTCGTTAAACTTGGGGTCCGGCTGGAGCCGTCTGCGTTCTGCGCGTTTCTTTCTCATGGCGGAGTATCAGGGGTATCGGGTGTCGGTGGTTACGATTTCGGACGTTTTGCGCCGTATTTCGAACGGGCCTGCTTGCGGTTCTGCACGCCCTGCGTGTCGAGCGTGCCGCGAATGACGTGGTAGCGCACGCCGGGGAGATCCTTGACGCGTCCCCCGCGGATCAGCACGATCGAGTGCTCCTGCAGGTTATGCCCTTCGCCCGGGATGTAGGCCGTGACTTCAAGCCCGTTCGACAGGCGGACGCGCGCCACTTTCCGGAGGGCCGAGTTCGGCTTTTTCGGGGTCGTGGTGTAGACGCGGGTACACACACCGCGCTTCTGCGGACACGCCTGCAGTGCGGGAGCTTTACGTTTGGCCGTGATGACAGTACGGCCCTTGCGGATGAGTTGGCTAATCGTTGGCACGCTCGATACCTGTGCTATGAAGTCAGACGAAAATCGATCCCCCCGTGATAACTCACGAGAGCTTAACAACGTATCATTTTTTCTTGAAAATGTCAATAGCCTTGTACCGGAGACGGCGAATTTTCCCGAGATTTCTGTATCCCGGGAAAATTCCCGCCGATAATTCTGGCTTCGACGCGCCTGCAGGGCTCTGTTATTTCGCGAACGCGTACTCGTCGGCTTGCGCGTACTCGCCCATATCCTCTTCCGCGGACTCGACCACGATGTTCTTGAACTTCTTCAAGCCCGTTCCGGCCGGAATGAGGTGTCCGATGATGACGTTCTCCTTCAGACCCTGGAGAATGTCCATTTTGGCCTCGATGGCCGCTTCTGTCAGCACCTTGGTGGTCTCCTGGAAGGATGCGGCGGAGATCCAGCTTTCGGTGGTCAGGGATGCCTGGGTGATGCCGAGAAGGATGGGTTCGTAGCTCGCCGGCTCCGCTTCGCGCGATTCGGCGCCTTCCTTGCCCTTCTTCTTCAACTCCATGTTCAGTTCCCGCACTTTCTTTTTCGGCAGGATCTGGCCTTTTTTGAGCTTCGCGTCGTTCTTCACCGTGATCACGACCTTGTCGTCGAGTTCCTGGTTCACTTCGACGGCCTTCGTGCGTTCGATGACGTCGCCCTCGAGGAAACGCGTGTCGCCGGGGCTGATGACCCGCACCTTCTGGAGCATCTGGCGGACGATGATCTCGATATGCTTGTCGTTGATCTTCACGCCCTGCATGCGGTACACTTCCTGAATTTCGTTCACGAGGTATTCCTGCACGGCGCCGGCACCCTTGATGCGGAGGATGTCGTGGGGATTCACCGCGCCGTCCGTCAACGGCTCGCCCGCCTTGATATGGTCGAGCTGCTGCACGAGCACGTGGCGGCCGATCGGCGCGAGATAGGTGCGCACGTCGGAACCGTCGTGACTCGTCACGATGATCTCGCGAGAACCGCGCTTCATCGCGCCGAAGGTGACGACGCCGTCGATCTCGGAAACGTGCGACGGGTTCTGCGGGCTGCGCGCTTCGAACAACTCCGTCACGCGCGGAAGTCCGCCCGTGATGTCGCGCGTCTTGCCGATCTCGCGCGGAATCTTCACCAGCACCGCGCCTGCGGCGATGCGCTGATTGTTCTCCACGGTGAGATGGGCGCGGACCGGCGTGTTGTACGAGACGAGCACCGCGCCGTCGTCGCCGATCACCTGAATCATCGGGTTGAGGCTCTTGTCCTTCGAGTCGGAGACGACTTTCTGGATGTGCCCGGTCTGCTCATCCGGCTCCTCGCGGAAGGTCCGGCCTTCGAACAGATCGGAGAACCGCACGGTGCCGGGGTGTTCGGCGATGATGGTCGCGTTGTACGGATCCCATTCGTAGAGGATCTCGCCCTTCGCCACGCCGCGACCCTCCGTCACGATGATGGTCGCGCCGTACGGCACGTCGTACTTCGAAATGACGCGGTTGTCCGGATCGAGGATGTTGATCACGCCATTGCGATTGACGGCCATGAAGCGTTCCTCGTCGTCGTCCGCATAGCGCACGTATTTCAGGCCCTCGAATTCCACGCGGCCTTCGAAGCGCGTGGAGATCTGCGACTGCGCCGCGATGCGGCTCGCCGTGCCGCCGATGTGGAAGGTACGGAGGGTCAGCTGCGTGCCCGGTTCGCCGATGGACTGCGCCGCGATGATGCCGACGGCTTCGCCGACATCGACCAGCCGGCCCGAGGTCAGGTTGCGCCCGTAGCACCGCGTACAGACGCCGTGCTTCGCTTCGCAGGTCAAGGCGGAGCGGATGACGACGGACTCGATCGAGGTGCGCGCGATGGCCGCGGCGCGGTCTTCGTCGATCATTTCGCCCGCCAGCACGAGCTGTTCGCCGGACAACGGATCCTTCACGTCATACAGGGACACGCGCCCGAGGATGCGTTCGTGCAAGGGCTCCTTGATGTCCTCGCCCTCCTTGAGCGCTTCGACGCTTTCACCGCGGATGGTGTTGCAGTCGAACTCCGTGACGGCGACATCCTGGGCCACGTCGACGAGACGGCGCGTCAGGTACCCGGCATCGGCCGTTTTGAGGGCGGTGTCGGCAAGGCCCTTGCGCGCGCCGTGCGTGGAGATGAAGTACTCGAGGATCGAGAGACCGTCGCGGAAATTCGCGGTGATCGGGTTCTCGATGATTTCGCCGGTCTGGCCGGTGAGGCTCTTCTGCGGTTTCGCCATCAGGCCGCGCATGCCGGCCAGCTGACGCACCTGCTCCTTCGATCCGCGCGCGCCGCTGTCCATCATCATGTACAGCGAGTTGAAGCCGTGCTGGCTGTTCTGCAGGGTGTCGAAGAGTTTGTCGGCCACGCGGTTCGTGGTGCGCGTCCAGATATCGATGACCTTGTTGTACCGTTCGCCGTTCGTGATGAATCCGCGCTGGTACTGCTGCATGATCTTTTCGACATCGGACTGCGCCTTCTCGATGAGCTGGTTCTTCTCATCCGGGATCTCGACGTCCGAAATGCTGATCGACAACCCGCCCATGGTGGCGTACCCGAAACCGAGGTCCTTCAAGTCGTCGAGGAAGCGCACGGTCTTGAGATTGCCGAGGCGATGGAAGATCATGCCGATGATCTGCACGAGACGGCGCTTGGTGAGCAGCTCGTTGATGAAGCCGATTTCGGCGGGGACGGTGCGGTTGAAGATGATGCGACCCATCGTCGTGTCGACGATCTGCGTCGTCTTGCCTTCCTGTCGCTGGTCGGGCGCGAGCGGCACGCGCACTTTCACGCGGGCGTGCAGTCCGGTGCGCTTCTGGTCGTAGGCGATGATGGCCTCGTCCATCGACGAGAACACGCGGCCCTCGCCGAGATCGCCCGGCAGCGCCTTCGTCAGATAATAGCATCCGAGCACGATCTCCTGGTTCGGAATGGAGATCGGCGAACCGTTCTGCGGCGAGAGGATGTTGTGCGCGGACAGGATGAGGATCATCGCTTCGAGCTGGGCGTCGAAGGACAGCGGCACGTGCACGGCCATCTGATCGCCGTCGAAATCCGCGTTGAAGGCGGTACACACGAGCGGATGGAGGCGGATCGCCTTGCCTTCCACGAGCAGCGGTTGGAACGCCTGGATGCCGAGGCGATGGAGCGTCGGCGCGCGGTTGAGCATGACGGGGTGCCCGTCGATGATCTTCTCGAGGATGTCCCAGACCTCGGGACCTTTTTTGTCGACCACCTTCTTCGCGCTCTTGACCGTCTTCACGATGCCGCGCTCGATGAGCTTGCGGATGATGAACGGCTTGAACAGCTCCACGGCCATGTCCTTCGGAAGGCCGCACTGGTGCAGCTTCATCTCGGGACCGACCACGATGACGGAACGGCCGGAGTAATCGACGCGCTTGCCGAGCAGGTTCTGACGGAAACGGCCCTGCTTGCCCTTGAGCATGTCGGAGAGCGACTTCAGCGCGCGATTGTTCTCGCTGCGCACCGAGTTGACGCGGCGGCTGTTGTCGAACAGCGAATCCACGGCCTCCTGCAGCATGCGCTTCTCGTTGCGCAGGATGACCTCGGGCGCCTTGATGTCGATGAGCCGCTTCAAACGGTTGTTGCGGATGATGACGCGGCGGTAGAGATCGTTGAGGTCCGACGTCGCGAAGCGGCCGCCTTCGAGCGGCACCAGCGGACGCAGTTCGGGCGGGATGACCGGCACCACATCCAGTACCATCCACTCGGGCTGGTTGCGCGTGTCCGCATCCTGCTCGCTGAATGCGCTGACCACGCGGAGGCGCTTGATGGCTTCCTGCTTCTTCTGCTGCGAGG
The DNA here is from genome assembly GCA_016720835.1 of Ignavibacteria bacterium. Taxonomy (GTDB): domain Bacteria; phylum Bacteroidota; class Ignavibacteria; order SZUA-365; family SZUA-365; genus JADKJW01. The sequence continues at coordinate 192,665 of JADKJW010000031.1, read as the reverse complement.
TCTCGACGCGGATCTGGTAGCGGAGACGGTCCGCCATCTTCTCGATGTCGATCTTGCGCAGGAGCGCCTTGATGGCCTCGCCGCCGATGAGGGCGATGAATTTGTTCGGATCGTCGTCGTCGAGATCCTGATTGCCCGCATCGAGTCCGCCCAGGATGTCCAGGTATTCTTCCTCGGTCAGCAACGTGATATCGTTGCGGAAGAGGGATTTGTCGATCTTTTCGGGATCCTCGTCGAGCACCGGTTCATCCAGATTGCCGAAGGGTTTCGGGAAGCTGGTGGGACCGGGAGTGATGACGACGTAATTCTCGTAGTAGATGATTTTTTCGAGTTCCTTCGAGGAGATGCCGAGGATGTTGGCGATCTTGCTCGGGAGCGAACGGAAATACCAGATGTGCACGACCGGAACGGCCAGCGAAATATGTCCCATGCGCTCGCGCCGCACCGACTTCTGGGTCACTTCCACGCCGCAGCGGTCGCAGATGATGCCCTTGTAGCGGATGCGCTTGTATTTGCCGCAATGACATTCCCAGTCACGGACCGGGCCGAAGATCTTCTCGCAGAACAGCCCGTCCTTCTCGGGGCGGAACGACCGGTAATTGATCGTCTCCGGCTTGCTCACTTCCCCGTACGAACGGGCCAGGATGGCGTCCGAAGAGGCGAGTCCGATCGCGATGCGGGCGAAGTTCTTCTTGACAGCGTCTTGCGTTTTAAACGGCATTGTATCTCTCCAATCGTTGCTTCATTCGTGACCGGAATCCCAGGACAATGAGGTCGCTGTCTCTTATTCGATTTTGATCTCCAGTCCGAGACCCTGCAGCTCGCGCACGAGCACGTTGAACGACTCGGGGACGTTCGGTTCCGGCAGGTTCTCGCCCTTCACGATGGCTTCGTAGACCTTCGCGCGGCCCTGGACGTCGTCGCTCTTCACCGTCAGGATTTCCTGGAGCACATGGGCGGCGCCGTAGGCTTCGAGGGCCCAGACTTCCATTTCTCCGAAGCGCTGGCCGCCGAACTGCGCCTTGCCGCCGAGGGGCTGCTGCGTGATGAGGCTGTACGGTCCGATGGAACGCGCATGGATCTTGTCGTCGACAAGGTGGGAGAGCTTCAGCATGTAGATGTAGCCGACGGTCACGGGCTGGTCGAACTTCTCACCGGTGCGGCCATCGTAGAGATCGGACTTGCCGCGCGGGCTGAGGTTGACGGACTCGAGCAGTTCCTGGACTTCCTCCCAGGACGCGCCGTCGAAAATCGGCGAGGCGAAGGTGACGCCGAGGCGCCGGGCAACCCAGCCGAGCGCGGTCTCGTACAGCTGTCCGAGGTTCATGCGGGAAGGCACGCCGAGCGGATTCAGCACGATGTCGACGGGCGTCCCGTCCGCAAGGAACGGCATGTCCTGCACCGGCACGACGTTGGAGACGACACCCTTGTTGCCGTGGCGGCCGGCCATTTTATCGCCGATCGAGAGCTTGCGCTTCTTGGCGATGTACACCTTGGCGAGCTGCACGATGCCGGGCTGCAGTTCATCGCCGATCTGAATCTTTCCCTTCTCGCGCTTGTAGTCGTCCTCGATCTCCTTCTTCGCGGCATGATGGTTCGCGTACATGCGGCGGATGAGGTTGTTCTTCTTGGTGTTGTCCGTCCAATCCTGCGAGGGATCGAACGACTCCAGCACGTCGAGCAGGCCGCCGAAGGTATCGTCCTTGACCGTGGTGCCACCGCGCAGCGCGCTCTTGCCCTCGCTGTCGCGCACGCCGATGAGCTTCTCGCCCTCGAGCATGGTGGTGAGTTTCTTCGCGAGCAGTTCCCGGTGGTTGCGGCGGCGGCGGTCGAACTCCGCTTCGAGCTGGTCGAAGCGCCGCTTCTCCTCCTTCTTCTGGTCGCTCTCCTTCTTCTTGCGGCTGAAGAGTTTGGACTTGATCACGATGCCCTTCATGCCCGGAGGCGCCTTGAGGGACGCGTCCTTGACGTCGCCGGCCTTGTCGCCGAAAATCGCCTTGAGGAGTTTCTCTTCCGGCGTGGGATCGGATTCGCCCTTCGGGGTGATCTTGCCGATGATGATGTCGTTCTCGCGCACTTCGGCGCCGACGCGCACGATGCCGTCCTCGTCGAGATCCTTCGTCGCTTCTTCGGACACGTTGGGGATTTCGCGCGTGAGTTCTTCTTCTCCGCGCTTCGTGTCGCGGACCTGCAATTCGAATTCTTCGATGTGGATGGACGTGAAGATGTCCTCCGACACCAGGCGTTCGCTGACGATGATGGCATCCTCGAAGTTGTATCCGCGCCACGGCATGAACGCGACAAGCACGTTGCGTCCGAGCGCGAGCTCGCCCTGGTCGGTGGAACTGCCGTCGGCGAGCACGTCGCCCTTCTTGAACTTCTGCCCGGGCTTGACGATCGGGCGCTGGTTGATGCAGGTATCCTGGTTGGTGCGGAAGAACTTCACCAGCTCGTATTCGAAGATGCCCTGCGAGTCGAAGGCGACGAGCGTTTCATCCGACGAGCGGCCGAGGTTGTAGCGGACGCGGATGCGCGTGGCATCCACGAAGACGACTTCTCCGTCGTACTCGGCGATGATCATGGCGAAGGAATCGCGCGCGACTTTTTCTTCGAGTCCGGTGCCGACGAGCGGCGCGTCCGGACGAAGCAGCGGCACGCCCTGGCGCTGCATGTTCGAGCCCATGAGCGCGCGGTTGGCATCGTCATGCTCGAGGAACGGGATGAGGGCCGCGGCGGGACTGACGATCTGGTTCGGCGCCACGTCCATGTAATCCACTTCCTCGCGGGCGATGACGGGAAAGTCGCCGCGGTCGCGGGATTTGACGCGCTCGTTCGCGAAGCTGCCGTCGGGATTCAGCGGGGCGTTCGCCTGCGCGATGATCGCCGACTCCTCCTCTTCCGCGGTGAGATAGATGATGTCGGTCGTGACCTTGCCGTTCTTCACGATGCGGTACGGGGTCTCGATGAACCCGAAATCGTTCACGCGCGAATGGATGCAGAGCGACGAGATGAGGCCGATGTTCGGGCCTTCCGGCGTTTCAATCGGACAGAGGCGTCCGTAATGCGTGTAGTGCACGTCGCGCACTTCGAAGCCCGCGCGTTCGCGCGTCAGGCCGCCCGGTCCGAGCGCCGACATGCGGCGCTTGTGCGTCAGTTCGGACAGCGGATTGGTCTGGTCCATGAACTGCGACAGCTGGTTCGTGCCGAAGAAGGCATTCACGACACTGGAGATGGTGCGCGCATTCACGAGATCCGCGGGCGTGAAGGACTCGACGTCGCGGATGTTCATGCGCTCCTTGATCGTGCGCGCCATGCGGGAGATGCCGACGTTGTACTGCGCGGCGAGCTGCTCGCCCACCGTGCGCACGCGGCGATTGCCCAGATGATCGATATCGTCCACCGACTCCTCGCCCTGCATGAGCTGGATGAGGAAGCGGACGATGGCGACGATGTCCTCCTTCGTCAGGGTCGTGACTTCAGGCTCCACGGTGAGGTTGAGCTTCTTGTTCAGGCGATAGCGGCCCACGATGCCGAGATCGTAGCGTTTCGGATTGAAGAAGAGGCGGTCGATCAGTCCGCGCGCGGTCTCCAGATCGGGAGCATCGCCGGAGCGCAGCTGCTTGTAGATCATCTCGAGCGCTTCCTCGTTGTTGCGCGACTCGTCCTTGTGGATCGTGTTCGCGATGATGAGGGCGTTCTCGTTGTCGGTCTTGTACACGCGCACTTTCTTGACGCCGTGCTCGATGATCGAGGCGATGAGGTTCTCGTCGAGTTCCGTTTCTCCCTGCACGAGCAGCTCGCCCGTGGCTTCATCGATCACGTCCTCGCACAGCACTTTGCCGAGGGCTTCGTCGGCCTTGGCGCGCGTGAGCGGCATCTCGATCACCAGCTCGAACAGGTCGAGCAGCTCGCGGTTGGTGGAATACCCCAGGGCGCGCAGCAACGTGGTGACGGGGAATTTCTTTTTCCGGTCGATGTACGCGTACATGACCGAGTTGATGTCCGTCGCGAACTCCACCCAGGAGCCGCGGAAGGGAATGACGCGCGCCGAATACATCTTCGTGCCGTTCGGGTGCACGGATTCGCCGAAGAAGACGCCGGGGGAACGATGCAGCTGGCTCACCACGACGCGTTCCGCGCCGTTGATGATGAAGGTTCCCTTTTCGGTCATGTACGGCAGGTTGCCGAGATAGACTTCCTGCTCCACCGTTTCGAGGTAGTCCTGGCTCGCCGGGTCTTCGGACTTGCTGGACAGGCGCAGCCGCGCCTTGAGGGGCACGGCGAAGCTCAGCCCGCGCTCCTGGCATTCGGTGACCGAGTACTTCGGCTTCTCGATGAAGTACTCGATGAATTCCAGAATGTAGTTTTCGCGCGCGTCGGTGATCGGGAAGTTGGTGATGAACACCTGCTGCAACCCGCTCAGATCGCGCTTCTCCGCCGGCAGACGTTCCTGGAGGAACTGCTCAAACGATTCTTTCTGCACATCGAGGAAGTTCGGATAGGCAATGATTTCCTTGATCTTCCCGAAGTTGTAGCGCCCCCTGTCATTGCCGGTCAAACCAAGCGTTTTCAGGATGTCGGGGGTCTCGTTCGTCGCTTTCGTCGCCAATGCTATGCTCCTTCGTTGCTGGAATAGGGTGTCGCCTTGGGAATCATCGGTTCGGTTCGCGCATCATGCGTAGGCAACAAAACGACAAGATCGGGTCGAACGCATCGACCCGAACTTGTCGTGTCTGGGAGTATCGGTGCGAAGACCGCATGTGGTCTCCGGAGGCGATGGTCGAACCCAGAGAGTTCGACGTGGCTACTTGAGCACAACGGTTGCGCCCGCGTCCTCAAGCTCCTTCTTCAGCTTCTCGGCATCGGCCTTCGGAATCGCTTCCTTCACCACGCTCGGAGCGCTGTCGACGAGGTCCTTCGCTTCCTTCAGACCGAGGCTCGTGGCGGCGCGTACCACCTTGATCACGTTGATCTTGTTGGCGCCGGAGCTCTGCAGCTCGACATTGAATTCGGTCTTCTCTTCGACTTCGGCGGCAGGCGCGGCGGCGGCGGGACCCGCCATCATCATCGGGGCGGCGGCGGACACGCCGAACTTCTCTTCGAGGGCCTTCTTCAGTTCGGAGGCCTCGAGGAGGGTGAGTTTTTCGATTTTTTCGACGATTTCGTCAATCACTGACATTGGTGTATCTCCTCACAGGAACGGTTAGTGACAATTGCTCTTTTCTGGACGTGGTCAGGCGGCTTCCGCCTTCTTCTTCTCGATGGCATCGATGGCGTACACGATGCCGCTGATGACGGCGTTGATCGCGCCAACAATACCCTGCGCAGGTGCTTCCAGCGTTCCCATGATTCCGGCAATGAGATCGAGCCGGGAGGGAAGACTCGCGATTTCGGAAAGCCGGGCGCCGTCGAAAACTTGCTTTTCGATGACACAGACTTTCACCGCGGGTTTCTGCTGGTTGTCCTTGTTGAATTTCTCGAGCGTGCGCGCCGGGGCGATCGGATCGCCATACGCGATGACGAGACCGGTCTGGTTGACGAGGTAGGGGGACACGCCTTCGTAGCCTCCCACTTCGTCAAGCGCGCGCTTGAGGAGGGTATTCTTGATCACGACATAATCGACCTCGAGTTTGAAAAACTCGCGGCGCAGGTTACTGGCCTGCTCCACCGTCATCCCTGAGAAGTTCGCCAAATACAGGCCGCTCGCCCGCGAAATGCGCGAGACCGCGTCCTGGATGATTTCGGCTTTTTTCTCTTTGGTCATTCTTTCCTCTTTCGATTGAGGTGCTAAACCCGGGAATTACAGTGTCTCTGGCAGAAGCATTCGAGTGCGTAACGGTCGGATGAGGACCAGGTGCGGATTTCTATCTCTCTCTGAATCGTTTCGGTCAATGAAGGCTGCTGGCTTCCTGCTTGTCGAGCCGGATGCCGGGGCCCATGGTGCTGGAAATGGTGATGCCCTTGATGTAGACGCCTTTCGCGGCCGTCGGCTTGAGGCGATTGAGGGTGACGATGAACGACCGGATATTCTCCGAAATCTTCTCGGCCTCGAAATTCGTCTTGCCGATCATCGCGTGCACGATTCCGCCCTTGTCGACGCGGAAGGCGATTTTTCCGGCCTTGACTTCCTTGACGGCCTGTCCGACGTCGTTGGTGACGGTGCCCGACTTCGGGTTCGGCATCAGGCCGCGCGTCCCGAGGATCTTGCCGAGCTTGCCCACCTCGCCCATCACGTCGGGAGTCGCAATCACGACGTCCACGTCCGTCCAGCCTTCCTGGATGCGCTGGATGTACTCCTCGAACCCGACATGCTCGGCGCCCGCTTCCCTCGCCTCATCGGCCTTCGCGGACTTGGTGAGCACGAGCACGCGCACATCCTTGCCGATGCCATTGGGCAGCGAGGCTGTGCCGCGCACCATCTGGTCGGACTTCTTGGGATCCACGCCCAGGCGAACCGCGATATCCACGGATTCGCTGAATTTCGCCTTCGCGGTCTTCTTCAGAATTTCCACGCCCTCGGCGATCTGGTATTCCTTCGTCTTGTCGACAAGGGTCGACACCGTTTTCATTCTTTTCGTCGTGCGCATGGGAGTTCCTCCGATTACCCTTCGACCGTGATGCCCATGCTGCGCGCCGTGCCCGCAACCATGCTCATCGCCGATTCGATTGTGAATGCATTGAGGTCGGGCATTTTCAACGTCGCGATCTCGCGGACCTGCTCCGATGTCACCTTGGCGACCTTCGTCCGATTCGGTTCCGCGGCACCCTTGTCGACCTTGGAGGCGCGCAGCAACAGCACGGCGGCCGGCGGGGTCTTGGTGATGAAACTGAAGGACTTGTCACCGAAGACCGTGATGACCACGGGAATGATGAGTCCGGCCTTCTCCTGCGTCCGCGCATTGAACTGCTTGCAGAACTCCATGATGTTGACGCCCTTCTGACCGAGGGCGGGACCGACCGGAGGCGCAGGATTCGCGGCTCCTGCCGGAATCTGCAGCTTGATGTATCCGACGATCTTCTTTGCCATAACGCGTGTGCCTCAAAAAATTATGTGTCGAATTCTACCTGACTGAAATCGAGTTCGATCGGGGTCTTGCGTCCGAAAATGGACACCATGACCTTCATTTTCTGCTTTTCCTGGTTCACTTCCTGCACGAAACCGCTGAACGTGTTGAACGGGCCGTCGACGACGCGCACCGGATCACCGACGCGGAACTGCATTTCGGGCGTTTCGGAGTCTTTCCGCTCCTCCATGCGACCGAGGATCTTGTCCACTTCCTCGTTGCGAAGCGGCGTTGCCGTGTTTCGCGGCCCCACGAAGGAGATGACGGAGGGCGTGTTGAGAATGAGGTGCTTGGTCTGGTTGTCCATGACGCACTGAACCAGAACGTAGCCGGGGAAAAAATTCCTGGTCTTGGTCCGCTTCTTGCCGTCGCGCATTTCGTACACTTTTTCGACGGGCACGACAACCATCGTGATGCGTTCCTCCAGCGCCATGCGCCGGATTTCACTCTCGATATAGGCCTTGACCTTGTTCTCGTGGCCGGAATACGAACGCAGAGCATACCATTTCAGGTGCTCCGTCTGCGGCGCAGCGTCGCCCTGCGTCATTTCCTTGTTCTCTTCGGCCGTGGTCATGCGTGGGTTTCCGTCCGGCTTCAGGCCGCGAGGAGCAGATTGAGGGCGGTGGTCATGAGCCAGTCGACGACGAACACGAAGGCCGAGAAGACGACCGTCGTCGCGAGGACGACCATGGTGGATTCGCGCAGCTCGTCCCTGGTCGGCCAGGTCACCTTGCGCATTTCCTTCAGGACGTCGTTGAAGAACGTGATGATTTTATCTTTCATTGCCGTAGCCCGTTCAGATGATTCTCGCTGTGACGATCGAGTGAGCGCTCGCACGTGAGGAGGGACTCGAACCCCCAACCTGCGGTTTTGGAGACCGCTGCTCTACCAATTGAGCTACTCACGTATCGCGGAAACTATTTCGTCTCCTTGTGGGTGATGTGCTTGTTGCACCACGGGCAGTACTTCTTGTACTCCACGCGACCAGAGTGCTTGCGCTTGTTCTTGGTCGTCGTGTAGTTCCGACGCTTGCATTCGGTGCATTCGAGTGTGATGTTGTCGCGCATGGGATCCTCCTACTTGTCGAACGATTCAGAGCTCACGACCGGGATTGAACCGGTGACCTCTTCCTTACCAAGGAAGTGCTCTACCAACTGAGCTACGTGAGCGTCAGAGAGCGGGAGCGGGAGACGGGACTCGAACCCGCGACCAACAGCTTGGAAGGCTGTGACTCTACCAACTGAGTTACTCCCGCCTTGGGAACGCCCCGATTTCGTAACCGGGGCCTCGTGCAGAGGGAAGGATTCGAACCTTCGAAGGCGTTAAGCCAACAGATTTACAGTCTGTCCCGGTTGGCCACTTCGGTACCTCTGCGTTGGGGAGCTGGCGACCAGAGTCGAACTGGTGACCTGCTGATTACAAGTCAGCTGCTCTACCAACTGAGCTACGCCAGCAGGCGTTCCATATTCCCTTCAAAATAGGGAACAGGACCGTCAATATATTCCTTTTTCAGGTAAAGTCAAATTCGGCCTGAAGATTTTTCTGCATCCGTCGCACACCCCTGTCAACACGGGGCCCCGGAGGCACTGCCCTTGCGGGTCGCCCGCGCTTTCCGCCCGGTTTTGCCGCAGTGGAGGACGTGGAGCCCAATTTCGTTGCGCGGGCGGATCACAAATTTTTCTTCAAAAACTGGGCGATGATATCCTGGAGTCCCACATTCGCTTCCAGAATGTCCGTCCCGTGCCCGGCATTGTCGTAGATCTTCGTCGTGAGATCGGATTTCGCTATGCCCTTGATCTTGTCGATCGCTTCGACGGAGCGGAGGTCCTCGGCGCTGGCGACCGCCAGCATGGCGCCGCGCGCGTACTGCGACACCGCCGGCTCGATCGGCAGGACATTGAAGAAGTTCAGCCCGGGGCTCAGCAGCGCCACGGCTTTCACCGCCGGATCCCCTGCCGCGTACATGATGGCGTTACTGCTCCCGTAAGAGGCGCCCACGATCGCGATGCGCGATGCATCGACCGATTCCTGTCCTTTCAGAAACGCGATTGCCGCGCGAACGTCCTGGATGGCGTTCCTGTCGGGAGCGACCGCGCTCCCGTCCTTCTTCTTCACGGACTCTCCATGCCCGCGCATGTCGATCGCGAGCACGGTGTACCCCTGCTTTACCAGGGATGCGGCAAGAGCCTGAAAATGCGACCTGTCGCTGCGCCATTGATGCAGACACAGTACCGCCGGGGCTTTCGCGGCGGAGGCATACAGACTGCCCACAATGACCACGTTGTCCGCCGTGGTGATCGTGACCACCTTCCCCGTTTGCAGGGCGCCGGCCACGCTGCTTTCCGCGGACGCGGACGGAAGCCGCCCATTCGCCGCCTGTCCGGTATCCGATTTGCACTGAATGAAGAGCGCCGCGCTCGCGACCAGGATGAAGAGGTTCCTCCGCATTGCACTGACTCCGATGGTGAAAAGGACAGAAGTTCAATATACGCCGTTCACCGTTCATCCGCGAGGGCAAGGAAATGCCCCGTCATGGCCTCGGCGGCCTTCGCGACGTCCTCGTCCGACGCCGCGTCGAACCATCGCATGCGGTCTTCCTTGCGGAACCAGGTCAATTGCCGTTTCGCGTAATTGCGCGTGTGCTGCTTCATCAGGGCAATCATGCGCTCCCCGCTGCATGCGCCGCGCAGATACGCGAGGGCGTCTCTGTACCCCACGGTATTCAGAGCGGCGCAGTCTGGATCTGCTCCCGCATCGAGCAGCCGGCGCACCTCGTCGAGGAATCCTGCCGCAAGCATCGCCTCGACGCGACGATCGATGCGTTCGTAGAGCAGAAGGCGGTCCCATCGCAAGCCGGTCAGCACGGAGTCGTAGGGGACGTCCGGCATGCGTTCTTCCCGAAGGCTCGAATACGGGACGCCCGTGGCCCTGCAGACCTCCAGCGCGCGCAGGAGACGCGGAAGATTCGTCCTCGGCACCCAGCGCGATGCCTCGATGTCTCGCTGCTCCAGCTCCTGGAATAACAGGTCGGGACCGAGACGGTGCAGGTCTTCCAGCAGGATCCGTCGCGTTTCGGGCGGAATGTCCGGACCGTCGAATATTCCGTCCACGAGGACCTTGACGTACAACCCCGACCCGCCGCACACGACAACGCGCTTCCCTCTTCCGAGTATCTCCATGACGCGCGTTGATGCCTCGCGGTAGAATGCGCCGGCGGTGTACGTCTGCGTGATATCCGCGTGATCGAGGAAGTGGTGCGGCACCGAAGCGCGTTCCTCGTCCGTCGGTTTGGCCGTGCCGATATCGAGTCCCTTGTAGACTTGGCGGGCATCGGCGCTGATGATTTCCGCGTCGAGCGCCCTGGCGGCGATCAGCGCGGCGGCGGTCTTGCCGCTGGCGGTCGGCCCCGCGATCACGAGGATGCGCGGTTTCACTCGCCCGGCCTGTGCTTCTGCCATCCCTCCTTGCCGACAAGGGGAACGAACTTGAATCCCTCGAAGCGTTCCGTCTGGAAGCGGTCGCCCTTCCGCGTGACACGGATCATGGTCTGGGCGCTCTGTGTCCCGACGGGAACGACGAGGACGCCGCCATCAGCCAACTGCCTGGACAGGGACGGCGGGACATCGGGCGCGCCGGCGGTCACAATGATCCGGTCATAGGGCGCGAATTCGCTCCACCCGATGGACCCGTCGCCGGTCTTCGACGCGATGGTCAGCCCGAGATGATCGAAGATCTTCCGCGCCGCGTTCATCAGGTCCATATGCCGTTCGATGGTGAACACCCGGGCGCCAAGCATGGCAAGCACCGCGGCCTGGTACCCGCTTCCGGTGCCGACTTCCAGCACCTTGCTGCCGTGCCGGACGGCCAGCAGCTGGGTCATGAAGGCCACGGTGAAGGGCTGGGAAATGGTCTGGTCGCAGGCGATCGGGAGCGCGGAATCCTCATACGCCCTCGAAAGCCACATGTCCGTGACGAACACGTGCCGGGGAAGCTCGCCCATCACGTTCAAGACGTTCGGATCCGATATTCCCCGTGACCGGAGGCCGAGCACCATCTCCTGTCGCTGGTCGTCGAAACGTCTGCCGAAGCGCATGGTCACGCTCACTCCAACGGGCCGAGCGCGTCGTCGCCCGGTTTCAGGATGACGTCGATCGCGGGCTTTCCCGAGACATTCAGGTGCGTCAGGAGTTTCGCGCGCAGCTGTTCCGGGGAAAGGCGTCGCTGCAGGTTTCCGTCCTCAGCGAGAGAGATGATGCCGGTTTCTTCGGAGACCACGATGGCGAGAACGTCCGCCTGCTCCGAGATGCCGACGGCCGAGCGGTGCCGCATGCCCATGATGAATCCGTCCATTTTCAGCGTCGAGGTGAGCGGCAGCGTGCAGCGGGCCGCTTCGACGATGCGGTCCTTGACAACCACGGCGCCGTCGTGCAGCGGCGCCTTGGGATTGAAGATCGAGAGCAGGAGCTGCTTGCTGACTTCCGCGTGGAGGGCGATGCCGGTTTCGATGATCATGCGGATGCCTGTCGTGCGGGTGATGACGATCAGCGCGCCGATCTGGCGTTGGGACATTTCGTCGCACGCCTCGACGATTTCGTCGATCGTCTCGCTGATGCTGTAGCGGAAGAACCGCGCCATGAGTCGTCCGCGGCCGAGCAGCAGGAGCAACCGCCGGAGCTCAGGTTGGAACAGAATGATGAAGGCGATGACCCAGATGTCGGTCAGCGCGCGAAGGATCCAGGAAATAGCCTGCAGGTTGAGCGCGCGGGCGACGAAGGACCCCGCGATGATGACGAGCAACCCGACGAATATCTGCACGGCGATGGTTCCGCGCATCGCGCGATACAGGCGGTAGAAGACAAACGCCACGACCACGATATCGAGGATGTCCGTCCATTCGACTGCGAGAAATCCTAACTTGAACAGCATCAGTGCGCCTCCGCCGCCACGCGGCCAATGGTTTCCGCGACGAGGACCGCATCGCGGGTCTCGCGGACGTCGTGCACGCGAAGGATGGACGCTCCGTGGAGGCACGCGACCACCCCGCTGGCGATCGATCCCGCGAGCCGCTCATCAGCGGCTCGCCCGGTGATGCGCCCGAGGAAGCTTTTGCGGGACGTCCCGACGACCAGCGGAACACCGAGGTCGAGGAAGCTGTGCAGCTCGCGCAGCAACGCAAGATTGTCCTCGTGCCGCTTGCCGAAGCCGATGCCCGGATCGATGAGGAGTCGCGTGATCCCGCGCGCTCTCGCGAACAGCAGCCGCTCCTCGAGGAAGTCCCGGACTTCCCGGAGCACGTCCGCATAGACCGGCGCGTCCTGCATGGTTTCCGGCGTGCCTTGCGCATGCATCAGAATGACGGGAACATCATGCGACTCGGCGACCCCGGCCATCGCCGCGTCGTAGCACAGGGCGCTGACATCGTTGACGATATCGGCTCCCGCGCGCAGGGCGAGATCCGCGACAGCCGCCTTACGGGTATCGATGGAGATCGGAACATCCGTCACGCGCCACAGTCCCTCGATGACGGGGAGCACGCGCCGGATTTCCTCATCCGTGGTCACCGGGACCGCGCCCGGGCGGGTCGATTCGCCTCCGATATCGAGGATGTCCGCGCCCTCCCCCGCGAGGAGGACGGCATGGGCGATCGCATCCTGCGGCGTCGGGAAACGACCGCCGTCCGAGAAGGAATCGGGCGTCACGTTCACGATGCCCATGATATGGCAGCGAGAGCGCAAATCAAGATCCCGGATGCGAAAGGAACGCGATGGAGAGAGCATGCCGCCTGGGTGCGTGTGATCGGGCCGTGCAGAGCTGCCGGCCCGGAAGCGTACGGAACACCGTTGTGTCCGGCACGCAAGAATAGGAAAAACCGGATGAAGCTCAAAAAAGAGAGACCGGCCCGCGTGTGCAGACCGGTCTCTCGAATCGACGAAAAGCGGCGTGCGCGTCAGCGCGCCAGGATCATCCGCTTCGTGAAGAAATACGGCGCGGAACCGTCGAGCGGCGCCGCTTCCATGCGGTAGAGGTAGATGCCGCTGGCAACCGTCTCGCGCGCATCGGTCAAACCGCTGAACGTGGCGACGTACTTGCCCGCACCCATCGTGCCGTCCACGATCGTCGAGATCTGGCGGCCGAGGAGGTCGTAGACACGGATCGACACGCGCGCATCCTGCGGCAGGTTGTACGCGATGTTCGTGGTCGGGTTGAACGGGTTCGGATAGTTCTGCGTGAGTTCGAAGCCCGCGGGGTTGGTGATCTCCTCGACCACGGGACGCGTTGCGGTCACGGCATTGGCCCGGACCGTCACGACCGACAATTCACCGATGCGCTCCGCTTCGACGCGGATTTCGTCGGAGGCGGACCATCCGAGCGGACGCTCGGAGATGCTCGGCTTCCCGAGGCCGTCGATGACGGCGAGACGCGACTTGAGATCGGCGAAGTTGCGCGCGATCCGCTGCGAATTGCTCTCGCGTTCTTCCGCCGACTTTGCGAGCGTGACGTGCGATGCACCGGCGGCGAGCGCCTCGACTTCGGGAGTGAGGGCAAGCGACGGATACGTGAAGTTCTTCTGCTGCATGAGGACCTTGCCGTACTGCGCTTCCTCATTGGCCGTTGCCATCGTCGTGAAGACGTCGGTGCGGATGTCGCGGGCGTAGTCCGGTGACGGGAGCACGGAGAAGCCGTTGCCGTTCCTGACGAACTCGCGGGCGGCGCGCGCCTCGGTGACGGACAGCGGTCCGACCCACAGCACGTTTCCGTCCGTCGGCAGGCCCGGATTGAGCATGCGATCAACATTGATCACGTTGAGACCGATCGACGCGTAGTTCTTCTCGATGGTCGCGAAGGTGTTCGCGGCAATTTTTCCATAGGAGCTGACGATCACCGGCGCGAAGGATTTCACGAAGGTGCGGGTGTACGAATTGTTGATGAGGTTTTCATCATCGGAACGCACAATCTCGGCCTTGACCGTGTACGTGCCCGCCGCGAGGCCGGGGAAATCATCGAAATCGATGGTCGTGATATACGGAGCATTCTGCAGATACACGCGGCGCTCGCTGTATCCGACCGTGGTGGAACCGCTCATGATGTAGACCTTTCCGATCATGATCAGGTTCGGGAGGTAGGGATGGTGCGCGAAGGAACCGAAGGTCACGCGCGGTTTGAAGGTCGGGGTCATTTCGAGCTTGATGACGCCGACGTCGGAACCGAGGATGAAGTTCGGACGGATCATCTTCGTGCTGAAATACCGGAACATTTCGGGGTACCAGGTGTTCCCCAGATCCGGGCTCCAGAATTCCGTCCCGAGTCCGTAGTATTTGCTCAGGGCGCCTTCGTCGTCAAAGGGGCTGCCTTCCTGATCGACGCCGAGAGAGATGCCGCCCGTCATCGGGGCGATATCAGCGCAGATGCCGAATGCGTACATGCCGGCAGGCAGCGTGATCGGGGGACTGATCGCGTAGGAAACCCACTTGTTGCCCTGCTCCGGCAGATTCAGAAAACCACCGCCGGACTGCGCGATGAGCATGGTCGGGACGCCGGAGTTCGCCTCCCAGACGTTGACGCTGATGCGCGCGGGGCCTGTGGCCGGCTCGAGTTCCACATCGCTGCCGTGCCAGATGTCGATGCTGGTCAGCACCTGCTGCGCGCTCGTCTGGTACAGGGAAACCTCGCAATCCAGATCCGGCATGTTGAAGGTGTTTTCCGCGATGCCATTGTCGTATGCCAGCGAGCCCGCGGTCACCTGCACGCTGTGCACGGTACTGTTGTCATTGCGCGAGGCGAACAGATCGCCGCGCTGGAAGATGTTTGCATTCAACTGAAGCGGGCCGACCATGCTCGGCATGGGGTACATCAAGCCGAGACTGAACTGTCCGACGGGAACATTCAAATCGAAATCCGTCGACGGCTGCAAGGTCCCGTTCTGCCAGCGCTGCTGGATGGTGAAGCGGGTATCCGACTGCAGCTTGGAATTCTGCATGGCTCCCATATAGTAGATTTCACCCGCTTCCGGACGGTAGCCGTGGACGGTATACGGCAGATAGGCGGACGGGCTGAAGGCGGTCACATCATCAATGAAGGGCAACGGGTAGCGCGAAGCCGTGGTCTGTCCGCATTTGAACAGCTGGTTGATATCCCAACCCCAGCGGACGTCCTTGTACTTGGCATACCGGTTGAAAATGAGCGCCCACTTCTTGAGGATACCCGTGTTCAGAACCGCGGCGTCATACACCTGGATCGTGTACGTGCCGGCTGCGGGGACACCGGTCTGGAAGGTTGTTCCGGACTGCGGGCCGTAGATCCCGCGGAAAAACGCGGTCAGGTTCGTCGCCGCGTTGATGGCGTCGCCGGGAATCGCGGACGTCGGCAACGGCGCCGTCGAACAGGGATAGCTCGTGACGTTCATGTCGAAAATCGTATTCTGATAGTCGTCATTCGCGCCGCCATTGTACAGGGAGAGCGTGTACGGTCCCTGCGGAGTGACAAGCACGATGCGGAGGTCGGCGGTGTACGGATGATCGATGTCCACCAGGACCTGCAGGTCCGTAATGGTGAACACGTCCGGCACGATGAGAGAGCTGGTCGCGGTGGCAAAATCGGTTATCGGTACGGGCGTCATCTGCCAGTACTCCCACGGCGGAGTTCCCTGCGAAAACGCGGGGGCGCCGGTCAGGAAACCGAGTACGAACAATGACAAGAGCAGTCGAACTCGTTTCATGATTTCTCCTACACTAAATGATAGACTGTGGCAATAATCGTATGAAATTCGGATGGAAAGAATGAAACCAAGCTACGGATTCACGTCCGGAAAGTCAAGCAACAAAGGACCATTGAACCTTGTTTTGGCCGATTCTGGCGGGTGTTCCCTGGCCCGGACGCGGTGATCCTCGAGTTCCCCGGTGCAAAGAGGCGTGGTGCGGTGAGGAGTGAGGACGCGGCTTCGAAAAACGGAAAGGCACCTGCGGACAGACGCCTTTCCGTTTTTCAGCCGCTCGTTCTCTAGAGGATCATCCGTGGGATGGTTATTTCATCAGGCTCATCTTCTTCGTCGCCGAGAAGCTGCCTGCTTCCATGCGATAGAAGTACGCCCCGCTCGGCAGGTTCGACGCGTCGAAGGTGACGTCGTAGGAACCCGCGGTTTTCACCTCATTGACAAGCGTCGCGACTTCACGCCACATCATATCGAACACCTTCACGCTGACCTGGACGGTCTGCGGGATGCTGAAGCGAATCGATGTCGACGGATTGAACGGGTTCGGATAATTCTGCTCGATGGCGAAGTCCAGCGGCGAATTGGAAACGTTGACGGCGAACGGACGCGATTCGCGGTCCGTGCCGTCGCGATCGATCGCGATGAGGCGATACTGGTAGGTGCCCTCTTCCGTCACGCGCTCCGCGTAGCCGTAGCGGCCCGAGGTGTTCGGCGACACGCTGCCCACCACTTCCCACATGCCGGTTTCAGGATCGTCGCCCTTCATGCGCTCGACGGTGAACCCGTCCGCGTCCACCGCGATATCCGTATTCCACTGAAGCACGACATTGCGCGACACGCGGTCGTACATCGAGGTGAGAGCCAGCGTCATCGGCTTCGGGAACCACGGCTGGGCGAGCGCAAAGGTACCGCTGAGGCCCGTCGTGATGGTCGCCTGGACGTGATTGAGGTTGGGGTTGCTGGTACCGCCACGGAGCACCCATGCGCCGTTGGCGATCGGCTGCTGCCACACGCGGAGCGATGCCGGGTTGGTCACCATCGGATACGCCTCGCCCGCGGTGTAGTAGAACTTGATCGTCACACTCGGGTTCGTCGCGTTGTGCGAGAACTGGAAGAGACGGCGCACATAGCGGAGGCGGGTGAAGCCCGTCGGCATGGTGCACGGCGTCATGTTCACAGTGAACGTGGAGATCGCGCCGCTGTTGCTCATCACGTCCGCGACCACGCCACCCAGGGAATTCGTGAACGATGTGTAGGTTCCGACACCGACCGGCTTCGTCTGGGTGACAGGCAGTGCCGGTTCGAACTCGATGGCGATCTGGAGCTGGAACGGACCGTTCGAGGCGGTGATATTGGTCGCGCTGTTGTAGGCGTTGATGGTGATCGTGCGGTAATACGTGTTGCCCGGCTGCATGCCCGTGGTGTTCACGGTGAAGTTGAGGTTGCCGCCTTCAACGCCGGACGGAGTGAGGATCGTCACGTCCATGTTCAGCGTCGTGGCCGTCCACATCATCAGGCCGTTGGCAAAATGCCCGCCGATATTCGTGATCTGCACCGACTTCGTGTAGTTGCCGCCGGGAGCGCAGCCGAGCTTGACGACCATCGGGTTGCTTGATGTGGCGATCTGCACGCGCGGGATCAGGTTGTACGTGACAGGGACGCTTTTCGGCGCGGAGACAGGCGATGCGAACTGAATGTTCCGTTGTAGGTGGCCGGCGCGATTGCCGTCGTCGTGACTGTCGTTGCGACCGTGGTCGCTCCAGTCCCTGCTGTGGGATTGATGCTGAACCATGCCGGTGTCTGCGTCAGGGAACTGGTCCATGCAAACGATGCAGGAAGATTGTTCGTCAGCGTGGTCAGGCTGAGGTTCTGAGAAAGAGGCAGCGGACCGGTCTGCTCGGCGGTGAACGTGAGCGAAGTCGGCGCAGTCACGATGGCATTGTTGTTGGGCACCACGTTGACCATGTAATCCTCGGTTTCGCCATAGCTCGTGTAGCCGCAGGGGCCAGGAATGCTGTTGTAGTAGTAATCCGTACGGATTCGCATCAGCGTGGGACCTGCCACGGCGGAGACCGGTACAGGGATGCTAATGGTAACAGACGTTCCTGAATAGGAAAGAACACCGATATAGTACGACTCGCCACTTTCACCGAGCACGCTGTTGTGATTCCAGTCGAAGAAGGCGATTGCGTACTGATCGTAGGTGTTGGCACAACCGGCGACAGTAAGGGTATACGACAAGCCAGCCAGAAGCGTCGGCATCGGAAGGGTGGTGAAGTTCTGATAGCCGGTGCCGTTGTAGGTGCACGTCGACGAATTACTGAGTGTACTGATGACCACATTTCCGATACCCATGTAATACGGATAGCTGGCGCCCGCGCTGCAGACGGGAATGCTGCCGTCGTCTACGACGAGATCATCCACGCAGATCGGGTTGTAATAGTCGGAAGTTCCCTGAATGGCGACCTTGAAGGTTGTTGTTCTGAAGGCGGCTGGGATCGGATAGTACATCTGCGTCCAGGCCATCGCCGACGGCGCGGTAATGGTCGCGAGGGTTGTCCAGTTCGTTCCGTTGTCGCTGGAGATCAGGATGGTGAGCGCGGCGTTATACCCCGGCCATTCGTCTCGCGCGTACCAGAAGCTCAGGCGCGACTGTGTGGAGGTCGACAGGTTGATTGTCGGACTGGTCATCCGCGCATACGATCCGCTGCTGTAGTTGTAGTTGTCCTGAAACGCCATGTAGGATCCGCCGTGGGGCGAGACATAATTGTAGTTCCACCAGAAGGTCGTGCCGGTTGAGGCGTACCATGGCGCGCCATTATTGGCATACGTCCACCCGCCCGGGCAGTTGGACCATGAAGATTCAAATCCTTCCGTGAAGTATATCGCGCCGAATGCTCCCTTCGGGAGCAGCAGCAGAGCGAACAGGGAGAGCGCTGCAATGTGTCGTACCGATGGAAATTTCATGGGGCCTCCGATTGGTGAATCGTGTGAGAGTGTGTGCAGAAAAATATCTGAAGGTCTGTTGTTCGGAACCGCGTCAAGCCGGACCGCGGCGATCACGCTCCGGTGAGCGCATGGCCATGATGCCGTTGCGGCAGCCTGGGCGCGGCACAGTTCCTGTGGAGTTTCAATCCATGTACAGAGAGAATCGTTACGTGCTTGGCACGGGCACGAGATGGCGTTGTATCATTCCCCAGAAACTACGAAATGCCGATTCCAAGCGCAACACTCTGGTATTGCTTTTCGCTAAAAAAAGAGCGGCCCGCGCCGGAAATCCGGTACGGGCCGCTGAGGGGAAAACCTGTCCGCGAGGGTTACTTCGCGAGCATCATCGTCCTGGATTCCGAGAAGTTCCCGGAGATCAGGCGGTACACGTACATGCCGCTCGGCAGGGTCGAAGCGTCGAACGTCACGCTGTAGGATCCGGCGGAGACCACTTCGTTGACCAGCGTCGCAACTTCGTCGCCGAGGCTGTTGTACACCGCCAGGCGAACCTGTCCGTCCTCAGGAACGGAGAAGTCGATCTTCGTGCTCGGGTTGAACGGGTTCGGATAGTTCTGACCCAGGGCGTAGCCGGTCGGGATCGTGGAGCTGCCCGCCTTCGGCACCCAGTTCGTCACCAGCGCGTGGTTGCCGCTGATGTTGGCCGGGGTGTAGCCCGTGCCGCGCACGTAGTAGGAAGCCGGAACGGAAGTGGATGTCACCCCGATCGTCGGGTCCTGCCACACGCCGCCCGAGGTCAGCTGGCGGATGCAACGCAGCTTGTTCGGCGCGGTGATACCGCCCGCGGCCGCTTCAGAGTCCGTGTAGTACCAGTCGATATTCGCCGTCCAGCCCGAACCGCCGGCCGTCACCTTGAAGTAGCGCTCCACGTAGCGGTAGCGCGCGATGCCGGCGGGAAGCTGTGCCGGGAAGGCCTCGATGCACATGCTCGGGATCGCGCCGGAAGTGACCGTCACCGCCGCGAAGGTCTTCCCGGTGCCGTCCTTGAACAGGTACGGCGTCACCGACGCGGGCATCGTGCTCACGCAGGCCTTCAGACTTGTCGGAGCGCCCGGAACGCCGGAACCCGCACTGGTCACGTTCAGCTGCACCGTCACGGGATACGGCTCGTTGGTCGCCGAGATGCCCGCGGGATACTGCGAGTTGTAGAGTTTGCCGTACATGGTCAGGGAACCCGTGTACGTGCCCGGCAGGAACTGCGTGGGATCGACTTCGAGGGTGAAGGTCTGCAGCTGCCGCGGACGCGCGGGAAGGAACGGATTCGAGGCAAGATACTGCGTGGGATTCGCCACGGACTTCGTGATCTTGATCCACGGCGTGTTGGAGACGACGTCCCAGAGGAAGTCGCCCGGCGCGCCGTAGTTGTACGTCGTGCTCACGACTTCGTAGGCATGGTTGATCACGCCCGGCTTCTTGTAGATCGCAAAGAGCTGCAAGGGCACCGCCGCGTTGTCGACATGCTGTCCGTTGGGAGTGCCCGGCAGGCCGTAGCCGATTTTCGGCGGTGGCGTCGGATTCTCGTCGAGGATGACGTCGTCGATCTGCACCGAACCCGTCGTGGTCACCGGGGCGACGATCTGGAACGCGATGTAGTAGTTCGATGCGCCGGCAGGATCCGTATTGAAGTACGGAGCGACACCGACGATGGGGCCGAGCATCGGTTGGAACGAGGTGTTCGACACCGTCCAGGTATTGATCACGGTCATCGTTGCCGGATCCGCCGTCTTGCCGAAGAGCAATTTCACCGTCGCCGATCCGTTATTGACCGCGGCCTTGAACTGCACGCGATAGCTCGCGCCCGCCGCGAGCAGCGCGGGCGGACTGATGAGTGTTTCGTTCGGATTGCCGTCAGGCGACCAGAACGCGACGGTCGGCTGCGCGGAACCCGAGAGTCCGGTGGTCCCAAGCGTCCAGCCGTTGGCGCCGCCGTTGTTCAGGTGCGACCAGCCTGTCCTCCAATTCGGACCGCCCGTGACAAGGCCTTCGAAGTTCTCGAAGCCGAAGACCTTGATGCCCTGGATGGTTGCCGGATAGAGCACCTGATCGTTTGCAGGGACGAGATCACCCGTGTAGAACGCCTTCACGTAGAGGTTGATCGGACCGGCAGCTGCGGGGACGATCGGTGTCGTGAATGTGCACGAGGCCTTGCCGCTCACCCACGTCGGAGTGAACGTCTGCGCCACGCCGTCAACGGCGCTGGTGGGCGCGCTGCCCAGTTTGTACACGAGCGTCACCGTGGTCGGATTCGCTTCCCAGCCGTTGTTCTGGATGTTCGCGGTCACGCTGTGCGGGAGCGTCTCGACGAAGGCCCAGCGGTTGGCCGCATAGCTCAGATTGACCGAGGCAACCTGCACATCCTTCTGCGGGAAGAAGCCCACCTGCACGTTGTCGATAGCCCAGCCCGGCGCCATGACGGAGCCGTCGGAGCAGAACCAGAAGCGAAGCTGCACACATCCCTGGCCCGCGAGGCCGCTGAGCGTGCGCACGGAATGCCTCCACACCGAGGAGGTCGGACTGAACACGGGACCGCTGCAACCATTGACAGAGGCAGCGTCATACCAGTTCAAACCGTTCGCGTCGTTGAGCGTGCCGAGCTGGCTCCAACTCGCGCCGCCGTTGGTCGTGTACTCCACCTTGCCGCCATCCCAGCCGGATTCGAAGCTGTACTTGTGTTCGAATACGAGCACCGGATCAGAAGGAGCGCCGGTGAAGCTGAACGTAGGCGACATGGCCCAGGATGCTTCCGCGTCATGGTACTGATTGGCATTTGCAGGGTCGCTGCACACAAGAGCGTTCGTCCCCTGGAATGCCGCGCCGCCGAGTGTTGCGGGAGGTGTTCCGCGGCGCCAGCTGCTGTTCGTGCCGCCGAAGGTCCAGCCCGCCGTCCCGCCTTCGAAGGACTCGAGGTACGGGAGCGCGGGAGGAATCTTGTAGGAGTAGAACGTGGCCGGAGGCGTGGTGCCCGGAGGATTGCCGCCGCCGCCGTACGGCGAGGTGATGCTGAGACTGGCGCTCGAAAGGGCGCCGAGATACCATTCCACGAGATCGCCGCCCGTCACGCCACCCAGAGTCGTGTGGTTGATCGTAAATGTGTAGGTCGAGCCGCTGATCGTCGTTGCCGTAGAGTTGTACCAGGTGCCGGCATTCTTGCGGAACCACACGCGCGCGTCGCTCACCGTACCACCGGAGACAGTAATAGTGGAGTTGACGCTCTGATTTGACGAGGACGGGCAAGTCGGCGCCGAGTTGATCGTGATCGCGGGCGGCTGCGCGCAGTTTGCCGAGAACGTCATCTGGATGTTCGGGCGGTTCGAATTCGAGGTCAGCGATGCCGGAAGTGCGCCATCATTCGCGTCTGAGGAATGCATCCCGGAAGCCGTTGTGTAGGTGAATGACGCGGAGCTGCTCCAGTTGTTGTCCTGCCGGAACACCGTCACGAGGACGTTGCTGCCGCTCGTGTAGCTGAAAGGATTCTGCAAACTGAAGTCTTTCCAGCCCGTCGACGTGAAGCCCGGATTCGATCCGGCCCACACGAGCGTCCCGGAGGTATCGATCGCGCCGGAAGAGACACTGGTTTGTGTCGTGTTCTTCATGTAGATGCGGATGGTGCCACCCGTGTAGCTCGACGAGGTGGAGACGTTCCATTTCAGATTCGTGATGGTCCCCGAGCCGCAATTCCAGCCGGCCTGTCCGAGGTCCGCTGACGTGTACAATGCCACCGAGCCACTGTACTCCCATAGCAGATACACGGGATAAGACGAGGTGCCGGTCCCCGTCCCGATGGTGATGGTCGTCTGGGCGTGGACGCCCGCGAGGCCGAAGGCCGCGAACAGCATCACGCTCAACGCAATGGTCGCGTAGCGATTTTTCATGGCATGCAACTCTCTTCTAATGGATAAGATTTGGGTGAACGCGTGTGTTCAATCAGGCGCCGCCGACGAGTTGCCGAGGCAACGGAAACTCGCGGGCGCGGAAGAACAACGATGAAACACAAACGGGAAACGGGCGCGTGGCGTACGGGCAATTTCCGGATCGGTGGCAGGGAGGAATTGCCGTTCTATTGTGCTTCGACGATAAGGTGCGTTCTGGGATAGGGATTAACCTAATTCGAAAAACCGAGGAAGTCAAGAGGGCTGCCGCAAAAGTCCAGGCATGGAGATCCCCGCGCAAAGCAGCCCCGGCCTGCGAAGGAGTACGCGAATCAGGCGTCTGCCTGCACGAAGGGGCAGGTCCGTCGCTGATGACGGACAGGAAGCGCTAAAAAAGGAGCGGCCCGCACCGGAAATCCGGTGCGGGCCGCTGAGGGGAAAACCTGTCCGCGAGCGTTACTTCGCGAGCATCATCGTCCTGGATTCCGAGAAGTTCCCGGAGATCAGGCGGTACACGTACATGCCGCTCGGCAGGCTTGACGCGTCGAAGGACACGCTGTACGATCCGGCGGCGACCACTTCGTTGACCAGCGTCGCAACTTCGTCGCCGAGGCTGTTGAACACTGCAAGGCGAACCTGCCCGTCCTCAGGCACGGAGAAGTCGATCTTCGTGCTCGGGTTGAACGGGTTCGGGTAGTTCTGGCCCAGGGCATAGTCGGTCGGGATCGTGGAGCTGCCCGCCTTCGGCACCCAGTTCGTCACCAGCGCATGGTTGCCGCTGATGTTGGACGGAGTATAGCCGGTGCCGCGGACGTAATAGAACGCCGGGAAGGATGTGGAGGTCACGCCCAGCGTGGGATCCTGCCATATGCCGCCCGAGGTCAGCTGACGCACGCAGCGCAGCTTGTTCGGCGCCGTGATTCCGCCCGCCATCATTTCCGAGTCGGTGTAGTACCAGTCGATGTTCGCCGTCCAGGCCGAACCGCCCGCGGTCACCTTGAAGTAGCGCTGCACGTAGCGATACCTCGCGATGCCGGCGGGAAGCTGTGCCGGGAAGGCTTCGATGCACATGCTTGGAATCGAGCCCGAGGTCAC
Source organism: Ignavibacteria bacterium (assembly GCA_016720835.1). Taxonomy (GTDB): domain Bacteria; phylum Bacteroidota; class Ignavibacteria; order SZUA-365; family SZUA-365; genus JADKJW01. Next base: position 168,921 of record JADKJW010000031.1, on the reverse strand, counting down.
CGTCACCGCCGCGAAGGTCTGGCCGGTGCCATCCTTGAACAGGTACGGCGTCACGGAGGCGGGCATGCTGCTGACGCAGGCCTTCAGGCTGGTCGGTGCGCCTGGCACGCCGGAGCCTGCGGTGGTGACATTGAGCTGTACCGTGACAGGATACGGCTCGTTGGTCGCGGAGATTCCGGCGGGATACTGCGAGTTGTAGAGCTTGCCGTACATCGTGATCATGCCCGTGTACGTGCCCGGGAGGAACTGTCCGGGATCGACTTCGAGGGTGAAGGTCTGCAGCTGGCGCGGACGCGCGGGGTTGAACGGATTCGTGGCGAGATACGTCGTCGGATTCGCCACCGACTTCGTGATCTTGATCCACGGCGTGTTGGAGACGACGTCCCAGAGGAAGTCGCCCGGCGCGCCGTAGTTGTAGGTCGTGCTCACGACTTCGTACACATGGTTGATCACGCCCGGCTTCTTGTAGATCGCGAAGAGCTGCAGCGGTGTGGCGGGATTGTCGATGTGCTGTCCGTTGGGAGTGCCCGGCAGACCGTAGCCGATTTTCGGCGGCGGGGTCGGATTCTCGTCGAGGATGATGTCGTCGATCTGGACCGAGCCGGTTGTGGTCACCGGCGCCACGATCTGGAACGCGATGTAGTAATTCGTCGCGGTCGCCGGATCGGTATTGAAGTACGGCGCGACGCCGACGATGGGTCCGAGCATCGGCTGGAACGAGGTGTTCGAGAATGTCCAGGTGTTGATGACCGTCATCGTCGTCACATCGGGAGTCTTGCCGTAGAGCAGTCTCAGCGTCGCGGATCCATTGTTCACCGCAGCCTTGAACTGTATGCGGTAGCTGGATCCTGCCGCGAGCAACGCCGGCGGGCTGACGAGCGATTCGTTCGGATTGCCATCCGGGAACCACACTGCCACCGTCGGCTGCGCGGAGCCCAACAGTCCGGTGGTCGCGAGGGTCCAGCCGTTGGCGCCTCCGTTATTCACGTGCGACCAGCCTGTTCTCCAGTTCGGCGCGCCGGTGATCAGGCCTTCGAAGTTCTCGAAGCCGAAGACCTTGATGCCCTGTATCGTTGCCGGATAGAAGATCTGATCGTTCACCGGTACAAGATCGCCCGTGTAAAACGCCCGCACGTAGAGATTGAGGGGACCGACAGCCGGGACGATCGGTGTCGTGAATGCGCAAGTGGCCTTGCCGCTGACCCAGGTCGGGGTGAACGTCTGCGCCACGCCGTCGACGGCGCTGGTCGGCGCGCTGCCGATCTTGTACACGAGCGTCACGGTGGTGGGATTTGCTTCCCAGCCGTTGTTCTGGATGTTCGCGGTCACGATATGCGGGAGCGTCTCGACGAAGGCCCAGCGGTTGGCCGCATAGCTCAGATTGACCGAGGCAACCTGCACGTCTTTCTGCGGGAAGTAGCCGATCTGCACATTGTCGATCGCCCAGCCCGAATACGTGACCGAGCCGTCCGAGCAGAACCAGAAGCGGAACTGCACGCAGCTCTGACCGGCGAGACCGGTGAGTGTGCGCACGGAGTGTTTCCACGTGCTCGCCGTCGGGCTCCACACCGGACCGCTGCAACCGTTGACGGAGGCCGCATCGTACCAGTTCAAGCCGTTCGCATCACTGACCGTGCCGAGCTGCGTCCAGGTCGCGCCACCATTCGTGGTGTACTGGAACTGACCGCCATCCCAACCGTTCTCGAAGTCGTACTTGTGTTCGAACACCACCACGGGATCCTGTGCCGATCCGGAGAAGTTGAACGTGGGAGACATGGCCCAGGATCCCTCATAGTTGCTGTACATGTTTCCCAAGGCAGGGTTGCTGCAGACGAGGGCGTTTGTGCCCTGGTAGGCCGCGCCGCCGAGAACGCCGGCAGGCGGAGCGCCCAGACGCCAGCTGCTGCTCGCGCCGCCGAAGCTCCAGCCCGACATGCCACCTTCGAAGGACTCGAGGTACGGAAGCGCGGGAGGAATCTTGTAGGAATAGAATGTCCCCGGAGGGGTCGTGCCGGGAGGATTGCCGCCGCCACCGTAGGGCGACGTGACGCTGATTGCGCCATCCGAACGAGCGCCGAGATACCACTCGACAACATCATTGCCGATCACGCCGCCGAGCGTCGTGTGGTTGATCGTGAACGTGTAGGTGGAGCCGCTGATCGTGGTCGCGGCGGAGTTGTACCATGTGCCGCTGTTCTTGCGGAACCAGACGCGCGTCGGTCACCGTGCCGCCGGCGACAGTAATCGTGGAGTTCACGCTCTGATTCGAGGACGACGGACAGGTGGGCGCGGAGTTGATGGTGATGACCGGCGGCTGGGCGCAGTTCGCCGAGAACGTCATCTGGATATTCGGGCGGTTGGAGTTCTGCGGTAGCGAGGCCGGCAGTGCACCGTCATTCGCGTCGGACGCGTGCATTGCCGATGCCGTGGAATACGCAAAAGACGCGGAGCTTCCCCAGTTGTTGTCCTGCCTGAACACGGTCACAAGAATGTTACTGCCGCTCGTGTAGCTGAAATTGTTCTGCAGCGTGAAGTTGAACCAGCCCGTCGTGTTGAAAGACGGACAGGATCCCGCCCATACGAGTGTTCCAGTCGTATCGATGGCGCCCGAAGGGACGCTGGTCTGCGACGTGTTCTTCATGTAGATGCGAATCGTTCCGCCTGCGTAGCTCGACGCGGCGGAGACGTTCCACTTCAAATTGGTGATGGTACCCGAACCGCAGTTCCAGCCGGCTTGTCCGAGATCGGCGCTCGTGTACAAGGCAACCGAGCCACTGAACTCCCAGAACAGATTGACGGGATAGGTCTGGGTGCCGGTCCCCGTCCCGATGGTGATGGTCGTCTGAGCGTTGATGCCCGCAAGGCCGAAGGCCGCGAACAGCATCACGCTCAACGCAAGGGTCGCGTAGCGAGTTCTCATAGGGTGCTACTCCTGGTAATGGAAAGGTACTCTTGTAAAAAAAGGATAGGTTCGTGGGTGTATGTCGAAGAGATGCAGATTACCAGGGTCGTGTCGCCGATCGAGGGTGTACCATGCAGGAGGACGGTGTAGCGTGCAGGAACGGAATTTCCGGTAATGTGAGGAGATTTTTCGTAATCAGTATGAATTTACACGATGCGGATTTCAGTTGCAAGTCCTTCAGAGCGTACCGGAAGCTTGAAGAAACTCGTCGCGGGAGTATTCGGATATTTCACGGACGGTTTACAGAACGCGGCGATGACGCGCGAGGCCCTGTCACGAATGTTCCCGCATGGGAATCTGCACACCCCATGCCTGCGCGTTCTCGATGGCCCTCTCGTAGCCGGCATCGGCGTGCCGGATGATGCCCATGCCGGGATCGTAGGTGAGGACGCGTTCGAGGCGCTTCTCCGCGGCTTCGGTACCGTCGGCGAGCACGACCATGCCCGCATGCAGGCTGTAGCCCATGCCGACGCCGCCGCCGTGATGGTACGACACCCAGGTGGCCCCGCCGATGCAGTTGAGCATGGCGTTGAGGATGGGCCAGTCGGCGATCGCGTCGCTGCCGTCTTTCATCGCCTCGGTTTCGCGATTGGGCGACGCGACGGAGCCGCAGTCGAGGTGATCGCGGCCGATGACAAGCGGTGCGGACACCTCCCCGCTGCGCACGAGGTCGTTGAACACCCTGCCCATCTTCGCCCGCGCGCCGTAACCCAGCCAGCAGATGCGGGCGGGCAATCCCTGGAAGGCGACCTGCGCCTGCGCCTTCTGGATCCAGCGGATGAGTGGCGCGTCATCGGGAAAGGTCTCGATCACCGCGCGGTCCGTGCGGTGGATGTCCGCGGGATCTCCGGAGAGCGCGGCCCAGCGGAAGGGTCCTTTGCCTTCGCAGAACAGCGGCCGGATGTACTCGGGCACGAAGCCGGGGAAGTCGAAGGCGTTCACGAGGCCGTTGGCAAGGGCCTCGCCGCGGATGTTGTTGCCGTAGTCGAAGGTGATCGCGCCGGCCCGCTTCAGGTCGAGCATGGCCTGCACGTGCACCACCACGGTTTCGCGCGCCTTCCGGATGTACGTGTCCGGATCAGAGGCGCGGAGCGCGACGGCATCGTCGAAGGTCATGCCCATCGGCACGTATCCGCGCAGCATGTCGTGGGCGGAGGTCTGGTCCGTGCACACGTCGGGCACAACGCCGCGGCGAAGGATTTCCGGGAACACCTCCGCGGCATTGCCCAGCACTCCGACGGAGAGCGGCTTCCGGTCGCGGACCGCGGTTGCGATCAGCGCCAGCGCGTCGTCGAGGGTGTCCGCCCGCACGTCGAGATACTTCGTGTCGAGCCGTTTCCGGATGCGCGAGGGATCGACCTCGACGCAGAGGCAGGCGGCGCCGTTCATGGTGGCGGCGAGGGGTTGCGCGCCTCCCATGCCGCCGAGTCCGGCGGTGAGGATGAATTTTCCGGCGAGGTCGCCCCCGTAGTGCTTCGCGGCCAGCGAGGCGAAGGTCTCGTAGGTGCCCTGGAGGATGCCCTGGGTGCCGATGTAGATCCAGGAGCCAGCCGTCATCTGCCCGTACATGATGAGTCCGAGCGCGTCGAGGCGCCGGAACTCGTCCCACGTCGCCCACTTCGGCACGAGGTTGCTGTTGGCGATGATGACGCGCGGCGCGTCGAGGTGCGTGCGGAACACGCCGACGGGCTTGCCGGACTGGACGAGCAGCGTCTCGTCGTTCTCGAGGGCGCGCAGCGATCGGACGAGCGCGCGATAGGCGTCCCAGTTGCGCGCGGCCTTGCCGATGCCGCCGTAGACGATGAGCTCTTCCGGATGCTCCGCGACGTCGGGATCGAGGTTGTTCATCAGCATGCGCAGGGCGGCCTCCTGCTGCCAGCCCTTGCACGTGCGCTGCGTCCCGCGGGGCGCATGAATCGGATATTCGGGTGTGGATGTCATGTGATGTGCGTCAAGGTGCGATGAGGGAAACATTCCGTCGGTAACATAGGAAAATGGCGACTCGCGGCGAACGGCGGCTCCATGGTCATCGCGTCGCCGGATCCCCGTTTCCGCGGAGGGCCGCGCGCATGGACTCGGCCTGCCGCACGAGCTGTTCCTGCTGCGCGCGCGAGCCGAAGACGCGGCTGCCGGCGGTGTTGGCGAGGAAGCGGTCGAGATTGCGCAGGGCGTCGGCCCTGTCGGGCGGATCGAGGCGGAGTTCCGCTTCGGCGAGGTAGAGCAGCGGGAGCGTGAACGTGGAATCGATCGCGACGGCCTTGCGCAGCGCGACGACGGCGCGATCGTAGTCCTTGAGCGTGCCGAGGGCGATGCCCGCGTAGGCGGCGAGCGTCGACGATTCGCGGACGGCATCCGCGCCCGCGCGGAACGGCGCGGGATCCGCGACGGCGCCCGTGCGTATCCACTCGAGTTGCGCGCGCGCGAGCGCGACGATCGGATCGCCGGGCGCGAGCGCCTCGAGGCGGGCCTGCTGCGCGGCGGCGTACCGTTCGTCGAAGCCCAGGCGCGGCGGCAGGTAGCGGCACTGCAGCACCGCCTCCGCGGCAAGCTCGACGTACTCCCGCTTCGATCCGGCGTACGACGAGTCCCGTCCCGCCGCGTGCATCGCGCCGATGCGGGCGAACAGGCGATCGAAGATCCAGTCGTACTCCGCCCGCTTGGTTTCCGGCGCCGCGTCCTGGATGACCGTGAGCGCGAGCTTGCGGTAATCCGCGGGATAGCCGACGCATTCGATTTTCTTCCTGATGGCCCAGATCACGCCGGCGGCATCGTTCTGCGCGAACGCGTACTTGCGGAGGTGCTCGTAGCCGTTGAGCGCGTAGTCGCCCATCATATGCGTGTCGTCGAGCGCGAGGATCGCCTTGTAGCGCGCGACCGAGGCCTGCGGGGACAGGTTGACCCAGAACCACGAGCCGCCGCCGACCAGCGCCGCCCCTGCCGCAAGGATCAGCACCGATCCCGTGCGGAACGACGGCGCGGATTGCCGCAGCACGGCCAGAAGAAAGAACAGCACGGCGAGTCCGAGCACGGCGTTGATGTCCCAATCGCGCGCCATGCCGAAGCCGAGATTTCCGAAGAACGCGAGGAAGGAGAAGAAGAGCACCTCGACCAGCATCACGACGACGGCGGCGGAACGGAAGGCATCCTTCCGCAGCACGAAGATGAGCGCCAGCGCGAGCGGGCCTGCCAGGAGGACGAAATAGTTGACCACATCGAAGAGATGGTAGGATGACAGCAGCGTGTACGACTGCATGGCGCCCTCCTTCCCGAACGGAGCAAGCGAGAGCACGACGCGGCTGCCCTGCGTCGCGATGCCTGAGGCGAAGTAGTAGACGCCGCTCGCCACCAGGATCGCGGCGATGGCCGCCAGGACAGGACCCGGACGCACGAAGGCGCGCAGACGCTCATTCCCGTATCGCCAGAGCAGGAGGAGCGCGAAGCCCGGGTAGGCGACCGCCGCCAGGAAGTGGAACGACGTGGCGACCAGGAGGGTGAGGGCCGCCCACGCGACGCCGCCGCGGCCTTCGAGCGTTCGCAGACAGAAGAACAGATGCGCCCCGAGCGCGACGAAGGAGAACGTGTAGTACTCGACATACCCGAAGAAGAAAATCACCCCGGGCGAACAGACCGCGAGCGTGAAGATCGCCACGCGTTCCATCCTGTCGCGCCCGAACTCCACGGCGGTTTTCCACGAGAGATACACGAAGACCATGCCCGCGGCGGCACCGAGCGTCCAGAACGCGAACTGCGGATTCGCAAGCAGGCTTTCGCCCGAGGCAGCGGCGCCGTAGGCCGCCCTCGCCAGCTGCGCGAACAGCCATCCCGTCACCGGCGCGGACCCTTTCGAGTAGAGGACGCTCTCCGATCCGGGGATGCCGCGCACGTAGCGGTAGATCTCCGCGAGGTACACGGCGCCGTCGCCGAGGAAATAGGTCTGCATGCGCAGAAACCAGAAGAGCAGGCCGGAGACAAGAACGAGCAGCAGCGGCAGCGCGAACGGGCGCCGGTCGGCGTCACCCGTGTTCGCGGGAACGCGGGCAAGGACGCGCGCGACGACCGGCGTGCACGCGAGCAGTCCCAGCGCCGCGAACGCGGCGACCGCCGCGTCGGGCAGGAAGGCGAAATGATTGAAACCCCAGAGGCGTTCCGCGGGAAAGCGCCAGGCGGCAAGCCGCAGGAGGAGCAGGCCGCCGAAGGCGAGGCCCGCGCCCGCCGCGAAGATGCCGCCAGCCGATAATGGAGTGACGGATCCTTTTTTCTTCTTTCCGGGGGGTGATTTCGCGGTGTGCGTGGCCATGCGGCGGTTCCTTCGGAGCGGATGATCGGATGCGCGGAATGTGTTGCGTTGTCACCGCTGCTGTTGCATCAGGAGCAGGATGCGCCGCGCTTCGGCGGCCTCGGCGCTTCCCGGCGCCTGCGCGAGGCAGCGGCGCAGGGCATCCTCGGAGCGCGCCCTGTCGCCGAGCTGTTCGAAACAGATTTGCGCGAGGGCGATGTAGGATTCCGGGTAGCCGTCCGGATCGCGCGTGATGGCACGTTCGTACAGGGTCGCGGCGGCGGCATAGCGTGCGGCTGCGCGATGCACGCGCGCCGCGGCGATGAGGAGCGCGGCATCCGCGGTGGCGCTGTCGATCGCGGCCGCGACACGGTCCGCCACGTCGTCCGGCGTGAGTCCCGGAGTGACGAAGGCTTCGACGAGGCCGGCTTCCTTCCAGGGTTCGAGCGCGGCGCGGAAACGCGGCAGGACGTCGCGCACCCGTCCGCTCTCGCCCGTCTGCGCGCCGATGAGGAGGGCTTTGGCGGCCAGCTCGCGGAGCGTCCGCGGCGCCACGACGGCATATCCGGCCGGTCCGTTCATGGACGCGCTCTCCGCGAGGAGACGCTCGAAGACCCAGGAGAGGTCGCGTCCCCGCTCTTCCGGCGAGCGCCGCTGCGCGAGCACTCCCAGGAATTTTTCGTAGGTGTCGGGTTTGTGGTATCCGGTCGCGATCATGCGTTTCAATGTCGCGACGTGGTGGTCTTCGCTGCGGAGGGCCCGGTAGTGTTTGCGCAGGTTCTCGAGCGCGGTGTAGGTGTGAATCGGCAGCAGGACGGCGGCGTCCCTGTCGACGATGGACTCGAGACGGCGCGCGGACGCGTCCTCGTCGATATTGACGCGCATCCACACCCAGGTGTCGCCGAGCGCCAGGGCCAGCAACAGCGGCAGGAGCGGAGCGAGGACGATCTTCCCCTCTTTCGCGAGCGCGGCCAGCAGCGACGCGGCGAGAAACGCCAGTCCGAGCAGCGGCAGCGCCGCGAGATCCCAGTCGCGCGCGAGGCCGAGCCGGGCGTGTCCGAAAAAGACGAACAGCACACCGCCCACGGCGGCGACCAGGCCCGTCAGGACGGCGGGATCGCGCCAGGCGGACGCCCTCCTCGCGACCGCAAGAGCGGCGACGCACACGGCGAGCGCGGGCCCCGCGACGAGCAGGAGGGCGTTCAGCATGTCGACGAGATGGGCCCGGCTGAACAGCGTATACTGCTGCCAGCCTCCCGGCACGCCGCCGGTCGTTTTCTGGAACGGCGCGAGCGGCATCAGCTGCATTTCCTCGTTCGCCGCCCCGGTGACGACGTACGCAGCGACGAAGACGAGCACGCTGAGGACGCAGAGCGCCGCTGCCGCGTGTTTCAGGGGGAACGGACCCGATTCTCCTCTGAATTTCCAGTGCAGCACGAGGAGCCAGGACGGCACGAAGACTGCGGCGGAGAGCCCGAACGCGACGGCAGCCAGCAACGCGACGCCCGCGGGCCACGGCGATGCGCCGCTGCGGAACACCGCCCAGACCGCGAGGAAGTACACCGCGCCGCAGGCGTAGCTGAGGGCGTACAGTTCGATGTACCCGAAGAAGAACAGCGACCCGGCGGTGAAGAGGAGGAAGACCGCGAGCAGCCAGCGCATCTCCGTCCGTTCCCCGCGGAGAAACAGGAAGAAACCCGGCGAGCAGCGGCGCCAGCCCCGCGAGTCCGAGCGCGATGAACGGCGCGCGGGTCGTCTCCGCCGGAAAGGTCACCGCGATCCACTGCAGCACGCGGCCGGTCAGCCACGCGGTGGGTTTGACGAAGGCCGGCTGGTACCCCGGAGTCACGGATGCACGGTAGACCTCGCCGACGTAGTAGGACCCGTCCCCGAGGAACGCGAACGCGACGGGAGTCGAGATCGCGAGCAGCGCCGCGCCGGCAAGGGCGAGCAGCATGATGATCGCGAACGCCACGCCCTTCCCCGCCCCGCCGCGCGGGGACACCGCGCGCGCGACCAGATCGCGCACGGGCGGAAGGAGCGCCGCGAACGGCAGCAGCAGGGCGGCGACGACGTCCCAGCGATCCGCCAGAAACGACGCGGCGTCGAGTCCCCAGAGCCGGAGGCTTCCCGGACCCGCGAACGCCACCGTGATCTTCAGCAGGGCGAGAACCACGAGCGCCGCAACGATGCTTCCCTGCAGTCGCGGATCGGATGGTTGGACGCGCGGTGTCGCGGGCGCGCGCGGTGGTTTTTTTTCAGGAGCGGATCGGGACACGATGGCGGGAGTGCTGCGGCGGAAATGATGGGCGCGGGATCACTCGCCGGCGAGGCGCGAGAGCTGGTCGGGCGGAAAGGCGCCGCGCTCGGTGATGAAGGCGGTGACGAGATCGATGGGCGTCCACTCGAAGTACCGGTTCCACACCGCGAACGTGTCGCCGTCTTCCAAGCGGACCACGTCGTCCGCCGGACTGTCCTCCACGAGAATGTTTTCGCGCAGCTGCGGGGAGAATTTCAGAGAATCGCACAGCACGTAGAGCGGTATCCCGCGCTCGCGGCAGCAGAGCGCGAGCGGTTGCGTACCCGTTTTGTTGAGGAGGAAGCCGTCGGCGCTGACGCAATCCGCGCCGACCACGGCGCAGTCCGACACGGCGAGGGCTTCCGCCATGCCGGCGTCCACAAGCAGGGTCGAAGGGATGGACCGGTTGAACTCGCGGATGGTTTTCAGGCCCTCCATCATCGGCCGCGCTTCAAGCACGTAGAGATGATCGAGCAGTTTTTCCGACGCGAGGAGCCGGAGGGCGGAGAGCACCGTGCCGCTGCGGCTGAGCGTTGCGACGCGCACGGGACCGGGGAAGAGCTGGACGAAGAAATGCGCGATGGCCTCGCCGCTTTCGTCGAGGATCTTCTGGAGGGACGAGAGATACCCGATCGCGTCGGAGATGTCTCCCCCGGGAACGAGGCGCGGCAGGAATTCCGATTTCAGGATATTGAGCACCGCATGGAAGGACGGCATGCTCGCCTGCGCGTGTTCGAGCATCGCGAGACCTTCATCGAGATCCCGGATGGAGTTTCCGATGGCACAGCGTTCGCAGGCGGCGACAAGGCGGTGGATCAGCTCGGTGGCGCCCGAGGTATGGTCGGTGGCGAGATTCTGGAATGGGGTGAGCACCGATGACCGGGGAAATGAAACGAACGAAAAAATAGGACCGGCCGGAGGAAGAAACAACAGCGACGGCAGCCGGTGGCACGGAAGCGCGGCCGTCCCATTCCCCCGCGGTGGCGCGTGCGGGAAAGGAAACGGCCGGCGCGGAAACATCCGGCCGGCCGTCGGGGAGGAAGGAAGGGGAGGGAAGCTTATTTGACGGCGTTCGAGCCGACGGCATTGAATTCGAATTCGATCTCGTCGCTGACTTTCGATCCGAGGAGCTCGCTCCGGACACCCGCCTTGGTGAGCGACACTTTGCCCTTCGCGCGGACCACGAGGAGATCGCCCGCGGCGCGGGCCTTGGTTTTTTCGGAGGCGGGCATATAGGTGAGGGTCACCGGCAGCTGCACGGTTTGAGGTACTCCATGCAGCGTGAACGTTCCGACCGCGATGCCGCGCAGTTCGGTGCCCTTCTGGATTTTGGCATCTTTCAGTTTCGTCAGCGTGAAGGTGATGGTCGGGAACTTTGCCGCGTCCAGCCACTTGTCGCCGCGCATGTGATCATCGCGCATGTCGATCCCGGTTTTCATCGACGCCACCTCGACCGTGATGTCCGCCTTGATCGTGCCGGGCACGTTCGCGGGATCGAAGCTGACGGTGCCTCCGAGGCCCGACGCGGTGCCGCTGATGTCCTCGATCGGCGCCTTGGAGGAGAACGACGCCTGGTTGCGGCCGCGTTCGTCCTTGAGGTTGAAGGTCTGCATGCCCTTGGCGGGGACATCGAATTTCTGGGCGAGAGCGGGGGCGGCCGCAGCGACGATCATGAGCGCGGCGAGGGCGAAAGCGAGACGAGTGCGCATGGATATGCTCCTGGTGAGTCGTGAAGGTGGAATGGGAATGTGTGAGACGTGAAGCGTCTGCGCGACGGCTTCAGGGCCGCGTCCGGAGAACCCGGAGCAGAACAACGCCGAGGGTCACGATGACTGCCGCCGCGGGTCCCGCGATGTCGAGACCGACCATGAAGACGTCCTTCCAGACGATGTAGCTGGTGCCGAGAAGGTCGTCCGTCATTTCCACGGGCAGCTGCTGCTTCGTGAGCAGGTGGAATCCGGTCGCCCCCCAGAGCGCGAGATCTCCGAGCAGCAGTGCTGCCGTGGCCGCCAGGGTGCGGTGTTGTGCGGTGTTGAGCGTCATGCGCATGGGGCGATAGTGTTTCAAGTGTGAACATTTCAAATTCGAACTACATACGGAACACCCGGTCCCCCGCGAAAAGTTTCCGCGGACCGAAAATATTTCAAACTTGAAGCATGTGTGCCCTCGCGGAGCGCGGGCCGCGGGCGTCAGTCGGCGTACGGCGCGCGGAGATAGCGCCGCGCGAGGTCCTGCGACCCGTTGGCGTCGCGGAGGCGGAGCACGCGCTCGTAGACGCGGAGCGCCTCCGCGCGCCGTCCGAGCAGATCGAGCGTCATGCCGGTGCGGAGAAGCGCCATGACGCGGAACCCGGACACCTCGTCATGATCGATGGCGAGCGAGAGTTCGTCGCAACTCGCGAACTGCTTCAGCGCGTCGGCGTGCGCCTTGCGGAGCATGGCGTCGTACCCGAGGTAGTAGGCGGCTTCGCGCGCGGCGGATTTGTCGTAGCCCGCCCGGGCTTTTCCGCAGCGGTTGAGCACCTTGGTGAACACCGCCACCGCGCGCGGCCAGTCCCCGAGTTTCACGTGGATGCGCCCGAGCGATCGCTGGAACACGGGATTGTCCGGGAATTCATCGGAGAGCAGCCGGGCGTACGGGAGAGCGAGGGAGGGTGTGTTCTCGTACCCGGCGTAGAGTTGCACGAGGAAGGACATCGCCTCCCAGTTCGCGTACCGCGCCTTCGTGGCGGCGTACTTGAGCTGCCGGATGCCGCGCGCGCGGTCGCCGCCCGGGAGGAACAGCATGACGGGTTTGAGGACGGGGTATTTCTCCGGCAGCACGTCCGCATAGTAGTTGTAGATCCCGAGACCGAGCGTGATGTCCGCGTTGCGGGGGGCAAGCCTGCCCGCGTCCTTGACGATCGGCAGGGCCGCCCGCCCGTCGTTGGCGGCCTTCACCCAGCTCCTGCGCGTCGCGAGGAGCCGGCCCCGGAATCCGATGGCGCCGCCCTTGAAGAAGAGCCCGGTGAGATCCTCGTCGTTCGCATCCAGGCGCGCGTCGCACATGTCGATCACGGCCTTCAGCTTGCGGATGAAGCGCTCGTCCTTCGATTCGTCCTCGAGGTCGATGAGGATGCGCCACCAATCGATCATCGCGTCGAAGAAGGCGCCGGCGGGATGATCGGGCCGGGCGCGTTTCACCGCCTGGAACGCGCGCTCCGCGGCCTCGAACTCGATATTGTAGGTCGCGCGGATGCCCTCCTGAATCAGCGCGTCGAGTTTCGGATCCTCGATCCATTGCGCGCGCGCCATCGCGAGAGGCACGCACAGAACGATGAGCACGCATGCGGCGCGCATCAGTCCTCCCCGCCGTCAGGCGCGGACGCAGCCGGAGCGTCCCCGGTCGCGACCACGGGTATCGCGTCAGTGGCGGGGATGTCGGCACGTGCCTCGACCCGAAGCCGCGCGATCACGCGGGGATGCCACAACGCGAGCGTTCCGAGGACGAGAACGACCGTCGCCAGCGCGCCGCCTTCCGGTCCGAAATATCCGCCGGTATACCACTCCGCGCCGATCGCATCCGTTCGGAACACCCCGCCCTCGACCATCCCGCTGACCGGATAGCCGAGCACGGTCCCCTGCGTGAAATTCCACCCCGTGTGGAGGCCGATGGGCAGCCAGAGCTGCCCGGTCACGAGCCGCGCCCTGCCGAGCCAGACTCCTGCAAGGCAGATGTTGCACAGGGCGGGGAGCGAAATGCTGGGATTCCAGAAATGGATGAGCGAAAACAGGACGCTCGTGACAAGCAGCGTCGCGGCGGGATTCGTCGCGCGCAGCAAGGTGCGGAAGGGATATCCGCGCAGAAGGATTTCCTCGGCGAAGCCGACAATGAGGTAGAGCGTGAATCCGGATGCGAGCAGCTGCGCCGCCTGCCATACAGTGACGGAGGAGAGACGCACGATGGCAGCTCCCGAAGCGAGCTCGATGAGGAACACCCCCCCCATCATCCCGGACGAGACACCGACCCCGATCGCGAAATGCCGCACGGCGTGACGATCGCCGAAGCCGACGGAGGCGAACGGCGCCCGATCCACCGCCAGCATGCCGAAGAGCGTGGCGGCGAGCGCCGCGGCGAGGAAGATGGAACTCTGCAGATGCGGACTGTACATCGGCAACGGCAGGAAACCGGCAACGATCGCGCCCGCAAAAAAGACGATCACCCACACCGCGAAAAACGCGCTGAGTTTCCAGATCGCGCGCAGTTCGCCGTCAGCTACCCAGAAGGTTGGCTCCGCGCGCGCGCCGTCGTTGTCGTCCTGCCCTTCCATGCGAACCGTCCGAATGCTCCTGCTGTGGAAACCGCGACAAGATAGACGGGGTGCAGCAGTTCCGCAATCACAAAATCCGTCAGCCGCACCGGAGCGCCCAGCAGACGGGCCGCCGGGACGAGCACCGAAAGATCCAGCGTCCATTTCACGAGCAGGAGCAGGAACGCCGCGAGCAGGGCGGCAGGCGACGACAGCGCGGCCAGCGGCGCGAGGGAGCACCCGAGGAAATAGGCGTAGAGCAGCACCAGGAACGCCACGAAGCGGCCGTCCTCGTACCGTCCGCCCTTCGAGGCCCAGCGCGCGCGCTGCGAGAGAAATGCGCGGAGCGTTCGCGCGCCGGGCGTCACAACCGCCGACTCCGGCAGCGGATTGAATTCGGCGGCCCCTCCGGCCCGGTAGACGATCGCCTGCAGGAGAAACTCGTCCTCGCCGCTCGCGAGATGCCGGTGCCCGCCGAATCCGTCGACGCGCCGGAAGGCATCGCGGCGGTACGCGAGATTCGCGCCGTTGCACAGGCGGGGGTATCCGATGCCGAACAGGCCCGCGGTCACGCCCATGATGCCGAGGAATTCCAGCGCCTGCAGCCGCGCGAACAGCCCGTTCCCGCGCTCGTACAGCACGGGACCGCCGACGATATCGTTCCCGCGCGCGAGCAGCCACTGCATCGAGGAGATCCAATCCGCGCCATGCACGCAGTCGGCGTCGGTGGTCAGCACCGTCTCGCCGGTCGCGTGCGCGATCGCGGCCTCCACGGCCGATTTTTTTCCGGAGACCCCGGCCGCGTCGTCGAGGCGCAGCAGGACGAAGCGCGGATCGTCGCCCGCCGCGTCCATGACGGCGGCCGCGGTGCCGTCCGATGAATGGTCGTCGACGACGATCACCTGCGTGCGTTCCGCCGGGTATGTCTGCGCGTGGAGCGAGCGGATGCAGGCCGCCGCGCAGTGCTCCTCGTCGCGCATCGCGACGATGACCGTCACGGGCACGGAGGACACCTCGCGCGCAGCGAAGTCCGCCCGCCACTCCGCGTTCCGTGTTTCGTAGAAGCGCGCGCCGCTCCGCACGCGCAGGAGAAACAGCGCGTACACGCCGCTGAGGGCGGCGAAGACGGTGAAGAACACGAACGGAATCACTGCGCGGCGCGGCGGCGGTCGGAATACAGCAGCAACAGAACCGTGCCTGCGGCAGCGGGAAGAAGCACGTTGACGAGGAACAGGATGAGCGAGGCGTTGAAGGCCGCGGGACCGGCAACATGCAGCGGCGCGAGCACGAAGATTGCCACCCCCTCGCGAATGCCGAGCTCGCCGAACGTGAGCGGCGGAATCACGGTCTTGAGCAGCATGACCGTTGCCGCGCCCGCCGCGCAGGACGGGAGCGGGCCGGCGCCGAAGGCGAGCAGCAGCAGAACGAATTGCGCGATGAACACCGCGTAGAACGCGGCGGAGAGTCCGAGCAGCAGCGCCAGATCGCGGCGCGACAGCGACCGCATGGCCTCGAACGCTCGCCGAAGAACGCGCGCGACGCGACCATCGCGATCCGCGAAGACGATCCTGCGACGCAGGAGGAAGACCCCGGCGGCGATCCCCGCGGCCAGGACGGCCGCGGCGGCGATCCCGGCCGCGAGCGCCGTCGAGAGGCTCCCGATGATGGCGATATACCACGCGCCGGCGCCGATGCCGGCCGCGAGCGTCACGATCATGGACGCGAGTTTGTCGGTCGCGGTGAGGCCCGCGATGGCGGCGCGGTCGGCGCCCGGCAGCGTGAACGCGCGTCCGCCGAATTCGCCCGCGCGGGCGGGCGTGACGAGGCCGAGTGCGAAACCCGCGAACAGCGACCGCGCGACGTCGCGATGCCGCAGGCCCGGCGCGGCGCGGCGCAGCAGGAGACGCCACTTCGCGTGCTGCAGCGCGACATTGGGAAGCACGAGAAGCGCGGCGGTCGCCAGCGGGAGGGTGAACGCGGAAGCGAAACTCTCGGACAGCATCCGCAGGTCGAGGCGCTCGGCGAGGACCCACAGCACCGCGGCCGCGATGACGAGTTTTCCGGCGAGCATCGCGGCAGTCCGCGGCGCGAAGGGCACGGGGAATCGCATGGCCGCCTCCGCGAGACGCACGTCCGGTGACGCAAGCGAGCGGGGATCCACGGTGCGCGGTTCCTACAGCCGGCTGAGGTGATCGAGGAGGGTCACGTCCAGCTGCGGGAGGAACAGCGCGTACAGCAGCCAGAGCGAGAATCCGATGGACACGGGGATGGCGAAGTTGTCGTCGATGATGTCGAAGGAAAACACCTCCGCAAGCGCGCCGATGACGGCGGCAACGACACCGAGCGCGTACTCCGCCGGCAGTCCCGCGGCCTTCGGCGTGAAGAGCAGCACGACGGCGGCCGACACCACGAACGCCGACGAGCCGGCGATCGTTTTCCCGCGGTACTTCCGCTTCCCGAAGCGCTTGCCGACAAGCGCGGCAGTGGTGTCGGAAATAATCAGAATGGCGAACGCCGTGATCGCGATGAGTTTCGGAAACACGAGCACGCAGAAGAGCGCGGAGATCAGCACCCACGACGCGCCGTTGAAGGTCCGTTTCTTCTCGTGCACCTCGTGCGCCCGCAGCATGCGTCCGAAGATCTTCTTGTAGAGCGCGAACGTCGGTTTGTGGTAGAGACGCAGAAGATCGCCCGTGACGAACGCGAGCGCCAGCGGGACCACCAGCATGAGCATGAGGTCCCGCGACAGGTAGTAGTAGAGCACGGGAATCGACAGCGATAGGAGGTGAATCCCCTTGCGCATCAGCTCCCATTGGAAGCTGACCTTGTCGTCAGGAGGCGGAGCCGGTCGCGTCGTCTTTGGGGGCATGGTCAGGGGGGTTGGTGCGTGTTTCCTCGTGCTTTTTCAGTTCTTCGACCGCGCGGCGGATCTTCTCGGCCCGCTCGTGATCGAGCCTGCTCAGGTCGCTCTCGCTGGGCTTCTGGACGAGCACGGGATTCGGCGTCCGGAGCACGGGCGGGAGTTCCTCGCCGCGGATGGTGCGGTCGATCTCGTCGCTGTCGAGAATTTCGCGCTCGAGCAGGGCTTCGGCGAGGCGGTCGAGGATGACGCGTTCCGCCTTGAGAATGCTCGCGGCGCGATCCATGCCCTTGATGACGATCGCCCGGACCGCGGCGTCGATGGCGATCGCGGTCTCCTCGCTGTAGTCGCGATGCTGGACGATTTCCCGCCCGAGGAAGATCTCCTCCTGCTTCGCGCCGTAGGTCAGCGGGCCGAGCTCGCTCATCCCCCACTCGCAGACCATCTTGCGCGCGAGGTTCGTGGCGCGCTCGATGTCGTTTCCGGCGCCCGTGGTGAGCTGGCCGAAGACGAGCTGCTCGGCGGCGCGCCCGCCCATTGCGTAGGTGATCATCGCCTCGAGATACTCTTTCGAGTAGGTGTGCTTTTCGTCGATCGGCAGGTAGGTGGTGACGCCGAGGGCGCGCCCGCGCGGGATGATGGTGACCTTGTGCACGGGATCGGCTTCCGGCACCATCTTCGCGACGAGCACGTGCCCCGCCTCGTGGTATGCCGTCATGCGCTTCTCGTCGTCGCTGATGATCATGCTGCGCCGTTCCATGCCCATCATGACCTTGTCCTTGGCCTCCTCAAAATCGGACATGGACACCGTTTTCTTGTTCCGGCGCGCCGCCAGGAGGGCCGCCTCGTTGACGAGGTTGGCCAGTTCCGCGCCGGCCAGTCCCGGCGTGCCCTTCGCGAGGGTCTCGAGAGAGACGTCCGGATCGAGCGGGATGTTGCGCGTATGCACCTTGAGGATGCCCTCG
Organism: Ignavibacteria bacterium; assembly: GCA_016720835.1. Taxonomy (GTDB): domain Bacteria; phylum Bacteroidota; class Ignavibacteria; order SZUA-365; family SZUA-365; genus JADKJW01. The sequence continues at coordinate 151,271 of JADKJW010000031.1, read as the reverse complement.
CGGCCCTTGACGTCGGGGCGGTCGACCACCACCTGCCGGTCGAAGCGTCCCGGCCGCAGCAGGGCGGGATCGAGCACGTCGGGGCGGTTGGTGGCCGCGATGATGATGACGGTGCTGCCCTGCTCGAAGCCGTCCATCTCGACGAGGAGCTGATTGAGCGTCTGCTCGCGTTCGTCGTGTCCGCCTCCGAGGCCCGCTCCGCGCTGGCGGCCGACGGCGTCGATTTCGTCGATGAAGACAATGCACGGCGAGTTCTTCTTGGCCGTTTCGAACAGGTCGCGAACGCGGCTGGCGCCGACACCGACGAACATTTCGACGAATTCCGCGCCGGAAATGGAGTAGAACGGCACGGCGGCTTCCCCCGCCACGGCGCGCGCGAGCAGGGTTTTCCCCGTCCCCGGAGGTCCGAGCAACAGCACGCCGCGCGGGATCTTGCCTCCGAGGCGCTGGAACTTGGCCGGCTCGCGGAGAAACTCGATGATCTCCTGCAATTCCATCTTCGCCTCGTCGGCGCCCGCCACATCGGAGAAGGTGTACCGCGCCGCGGTGTCGCCGGCCATTCGCGCGCGGCTCTTGCCGAAGGAGAAAATGCCCTTCGGACCGCCGCCCGCCGCGCCGCCCTGCATGCGACGCATGATGAACAGCCAGGCGCCGATGATCAGGACCCAGGGAAGCAGCGCGAGGAGAGTCTGCGTGAGCATCGAGTCCTTCTCTTCGAAGGTGACCTCGATGCCGCGCTCGATCCACGCCTTGCGCATGTCGGGATCGAGGCTGCCGAGAATCACGTTGAAGCCCGTCGCTTCTCCGCTCTTCCCGTCGGCGAGCGCGAGCCGGACGCGGGCGTTCAGCTTGCCGTTGAACGTGTAGTCGTTGAGATTGGCCTTGTAGACGGTGGCCTTGACGATGCGCACGTCCTGCCCGTCGGCGCCCTTGCGTTCGCCGGTCAGGATCTTCTGGAATTCCGAATAGGAGATGACCGGATCCGCGGGTTTCGTCGGAAAGATGAACTGCACCGCGAGGAAGGCGACAATGATCACGGCCAGCCACATGAGCACCATGCGCGAGCGGCGCAGCCAGGTGTTCTCCTCCGGCGGTTTGTTCATGGACGGCTTGCGCTGGTGTTCCGGGCGGCCCGGTTGCTGCTCGCCGCCGTCTTCCGAATACCATGCGGCGGGAATGCGTTCCGTGGTGATGTGCATGCTCATGCCTCCTCGAATTCCGGGTGAGACCCGTCAGGCGCGTCAAGCATGAACACCTCCGGGAGATTGCGCGCCTGCTGCGCGTAGTCGAGACCGTACCCGATCACGAATTTCGGGGGGATGACGAACCCCACGTAATCCAGCGCGTGTTCGATGCGCGTCTGCGCGGGCTTGTGCAGCAGCGTTGCGATCGCGAGCGAGGCCGGGCGCTTCTCGGCGATCAGCTTCTTCATGAAATCGAGCGACACGCCCGTGTCCACGATGTCCTCGACGAGCACGATATGACGGCCTTCGGCCTCGCAGGAGAGGTCCTTGAGCAGACGCACCGTGCCGGAGGTGATCTTCCGCTCGCCGTAGCTCGACAGACGGAGGAAGTCGACCTCGCAGTCGATCGTGACGCGGCGCACGAGGTCCGCGAAGAACATGAACGCCCCGTTCAGGACGCAGATCAGGATCGGCTTCCTGCCTGCGAAATCGGCGTTGATGGCCGCGGCGATTTCCCCGGCGCGCTGCGCGATCGCGTCCGCCCCGAGATATGGCACGAAGCGCTCACCGTTGACGATCACGTGCCGTTCCGTTGATAGGTCGTTCATTCCATTTCCTGCGTGTACTCGATGCGCGCGACGGCGGCGCTTTCCGCCGTCACTTTGAAGCGGTCGTCCAGACGGATGCCGCAGATCCAGATGATGCCGCCATCGCCTTCGAGAATCGGAATGCGGTGCTTCCGTTCCCTCGGGATGTGCAGATCGGCGAACAGGTCGCTGAGTTTCTTTTCGATCCCTCCGTTGACCGGCCGGAACCGGTCGCCGCTGCGCCACGGGCGAAGCTTCCACCGGGTCCCGGATTTCTGCACATCAATGAATTCGACACATGGTTCTTGTGTATGAGCGACGTCTTCCAGACTGCAGGCGCGCGACGTGAAACTTCCCGAAGGGAGGGCCACCCGCATGCCGAGCGCGACGGGAAGCGACGGCATCGGCTGCGCGGCGCGGGTCCCGAGCACGATGTGATCGCGCTCGCGCGACGCGCTGCAGGCACCCCGCAGCTGCGCGGAGGAACCGGGACGCCGGCGCAGCAGTTTCTGCACGGCCCGCGTTTCATCGTAGGTCGCTTCTTCGCTCCGAAGAAGCCGTATCGCGCGCCGAATCACCAGAAGCTGCTGAAAATCAAAATACCGCATGAGGGGCTGAACCGCAAGGGAAACGCCCTGCGGCAGGACTTCGACGCACTCGCCCTCGAGCCGGACGGTTTCCTGATCGACGTAGTCGCTCATCGACGCGAACAGTTCCGCGGTATCGCGCATGACGCTGGTGAAGGACGGATTCGCGTGCGCTTCGATCGCGGGGAGCACGTGATGCCGCACGGCGTTGCGCGTGTAATCGTCGCCCGCATTGGAGGAATCCTCGCGCCACGCCAGCGACGCCGCGCGGGCGACCTGTTCGAGGTCCCGCTTCCGCGCGAAGAGCAGCGGACGCGCGACGCGGCCCGCCCGCCCGCGGATGCCGCGCAATCCGTCGATGCCCGCGCCGCGCGCGAAGTGCATGAGCATGGTCTCGGCCTGGTCGTCGGCATGGTGCGCGGTCAGGATCCAGTCCGCGCCGCACGCGAGACGCATCCTCTCGAGGGCGTCATAGCGCAGTGCCCTCGCGGCGTCCTGCAGGGAAGCGCCCGCCGCGATGGCGGAGGCGACATCCACGCGTTCGGTGGCGAAGTCCGCCCCGAGCGCCGCCGCGAGCGCCCGTACGGCGTCGACGTCGGCGGGTGCATCCGCGCGCAGTCCGTGGTCGACGCAGGCGAGGGTGAGGCGGCAATCCCAGCGGCGCGCGACGCCGGCGCAGAGGGAGGCGAGGACCGTGGAATCGAGTCCGCCGCTGCATGCGACGAGGAAGCCCGTGCCGCGCTTCAAGACACCGAGCGCGCGCAGCGCCTCGACAAACCGGCCTTCGACGCGCATCAGGAGCCGGTCTCCCCGGCGGTGTCGGCGCTCGCGAGTTCCCATTCCTTCAGCCAGCCGAGATCGTGCGTGAGATCCACGAGCTGGCGGAGCGCTTCTTCCGAGACTGGAAGATAGCGGAGGCCGACGAACGCGGACAGCGCGTCCGGTGCATCCGACACGAAGTGCGAGAGCAGAGCGCGAAACTCCTGCAGACCCCGCGCGTACTCTTCCTCCAGCTTCGCCAGGTGTTCGCCGCCGGTCGGCTGCTTCCGAATCGTGTCGAGCACGCGCGTGAGGTACTTCCCCTGAAAAGCCAGCGCGGCGACCGCGGAGGATTTCCCCGGCGCCTGTCCGTGCTCCAGCAGACGCGCGAGCGCTTCCCCGTCGCGCAGCGTGTTCGCGGAGAACGCGTCGAGTATGTCCAGCAGTGTCTCTATCGCTTCGGATGCCATCAGCCAGTCCGCCTTTCCGCAGTTGCGCGCGTGAAGACCGTCACGCGCGGTATAACGTCCATGTACATCATCTCAAATATCCTGAATTTTCGTCGACGAAGAAAATCCGAGAGAATGGCGCGGTCCGATGGAGGCCTCCCGCCGCTTCCGGCGATGGCGAACGGCGCCGGAGGTTGCATTTCAGGGCGGCGTGAATTAGTTTCACAGCTTACTGGCGCCTCGCCCCCTCCCCTCAGCGTCGTTTCCACTTTTTCCACACGAAACCGCAAAGAATCATGAAGAAGAGCCTCCCCTTCCTGTTTGTGTCCATCCTTCTTCTCTCATTGCCGCTGTTTGCCCAGCCCTCCATCGTCCCCGAAGGCGTGCGTTTCGTCTACGAAGACGGCGCGGCGCAGTCCGTGTCGCTCGTGGGCGATTTCAACAGCTGGTCGCCGACGGCAACCCCGATGAAGAAAACGGGCGCGGGATCATGGAACTGCACCATCGCGCTTCTTCCCGGTTCGTACCAGTACGCGTATCTGATCGACAATCAGCGCGTGCAGAGGGATCCCGCGAACGTCCTGAGCTTCGAAGCCATCGACGGATCGCGCATCAATTCCCTGCTCACGATTTCAGGATCGAACCGCATCGTCACCGAGGGCTACCCCGTGCGGCGCACGCTGAGCGATTCCTATCCGAAGAAGGGCGGCACCGTGTACCTGAACCTCGTCTTCAAGCACCACGTGCCCCTGTACTACAATCCGAAACTGGACTGCATCGAGGCGCCGTTCGTGCGCATGCACGCCACGCGCGACTACTTTGAAATGGGCGACGTGATCCAGCGTTACCCGTATGTGCACGCGACGGTCGCGCTCTCCCCGACGCTGCTCTGGCAGATCCAGGAGATCTACGTCAAGCGCATGCAGCCGTTCGTCAAGGACACGAAGGCGATGCGCAACAAGCCCGCGGAAATCAACGCGAGCGCCTTCCTGGCGCGCATGCGCGGCAAGACGGACCCGTGGATCGACGTGTGCCTGACGCCCGCCGAGAAGCTGACCGAGAAGGACAAGGCGCTGCTCTACAAGAACCCCTGGAACGCCTTCACGATCAGCCCGGTCCGCATGCACCGTTTCCCCGAGCTCATGCGCCTGTACGATCAGTACGTCGACGCGAAGGGCAACCCCACGTACACCGTGCAGGATCTCCGCACGCTGAAGTTCTTCTCGATCTTCGCGCACCTCGACACCGAATTCTTCGAGCGCAACGTGCCGCTGATCCAGTCCGGCACGCGCGTGTTCCGCGCCCTTGATCTGCGCGACCTCGTATCGTACCGCAGCGACGGCAAGTACTACCTGAAGCGCGAGATCACCGAGAAGGACTGCCAGCGCGTGGTCGCCTCCTCCTGGCTGATCATGGCGAGCATCCTGCCCAACTTCGAGAAGGTGAAGTACAATCCGAAGTCGAAGTTCGGCCAGATGGAGCTCGCGGCCACCTCCTTCGCCGACGCGAACCTTCCCCTGCTGATCAACACGGACGCCGCGAAGGACGCGAATCCCGGCGCCGCCGTCGCGACCGCCTACGCGCATCCCGAGGATGCGGACGCGCAGCTCAAGATGGCGCTCGCGACGTACCAGACCTACTTCAACATCACGCCGACCGGCTACATTCCACCCTACGGCGCCATGTCCCCGGCCGTGCTGCCGATCCTGAAGAAGAACGGCTTCGAATGGTTTACCTCCGACGAGAAGGTGCTCCGGAAGAGCTCGCCATCCGACCTCGACGTCGCGGCGCCCTACGCGGTGACCGGCGGCGACGCGACGCTGCTCGGCGCATTCTCGAACGACCTGCTCACCAACCGCATCAACTGGGTGTTCCGCAACTACTACGCGGAGAATTCCGCCAACGATTTCATCGAGGCGCTGCTCGCGCACGCGCCCACGGGTGACGCCAAGAGCGACCCGCTCGTCACCGTCGTGATCGACAACGACGACGCGTGGATGCACTACGATCGCGACACCGACGGCAAGGGCCTCATCAACGGCATCTACCGCAAGCTCAACGCGCTCTTCGAATCGCGCACCGTCGTCTCCGTCACCCTGTCCGAATACATGAGCGGCAACCGCGAGCGCGGCGTGCCGGAGCACAAGGCCGCCGACCTCAAGGGCATCTCCTCGCTCGGGACCGGCTCGCGCCTCGAGGGCACGTTCAGCGCATGGATCGGCGAAACGGGCAGCAACGCCGCATGGGCGCACCTCGCCGCCGCGCGCGAGCTCGTCGCCAAAGGTCTGGCGCCCGTCACGACGCCCGAGTACCTGACGAATCTCGCGGCGCAGCCGTGGAATCTCTACTTCGGAGCGACGAGCGAGCACTGGTACCAGATCTTCGGCAACAGCTCGGTGCTCGGCGTCGAACCGAAGCCCTACGAGCGCGAGTACCTCGCGATGCTGCAGAACGCCGCCGAGAAGGCGGGCGCCACGTACGCGCCGGCATCCTTCATCCCCGACAAATCGATGGCCCTCGCCTGGGAGAAGCCGAAGAAAACCACGCGCGTGACCTTCCTCTGCAAGCTCGTGGACCGCGAGGCCATCACGGCCGTCTCCATCGCGGGCAATCGCAAGGAACTCGGCAACCTCGAGCCCAACACCATCCGCATGTGGGACAACGGCGAGAACGGCGACGAAGTGTTCGGCAACAACGTGTGGACCTTCGTCGTCGATATCGAGGAGGGCGACCTGCTCTACAAGTACGCGAACAGCGGCGGCCAGGGCACCTGGGAAGGCTCGGAGGCGTTCCCGGACGTGTGGCGCAAAGTCAAGATCGAGGGCGACAAAATGACCATCAACGACGTCTTCACGAAATTCAAACCACAGTAAACGCGCATCCGCGCCTTCAGAGAGGATGCCCGAACCGTCGGGCATCCTCTTTTTTTCTCCGGACCACCATGACCCAGCCGCTTCCGCTCTACAACCAGATCGTGTACACGCGCGAGGACCTCATCGCCGACGTGGCGCACGAGCTGGATCCGGCGGGATTGACGACGGTGCTCGGCGCCTGGGAGATGGCCTCGAGCGTGCACGAGTTCCAGACGCGCGCCGACGCGACACCGTACTTCTGGCACATCGCGCGCGTCGTGAAGATCCTGGTGCGCGAGCTGCGCTACCTCTCGCCCGACGTGCTCGCCGCCGCGCTGCTGCACGACGTGCTCGAGGACTCCACCCTCATCACCGCCGAGGTCGTCAAATTCAACTTCGGCTCCTACGTCTCCTACATCGTCGAAGTGCTCACGAAGCGCATCCGTCTCACCGGCCCCGCGCGCCTGCGAGAGGACGCCGAGTACATCGAGCGCCTCAGCTACAGCAGCATCGACTGCAAGATCGTCAAGTTCGCCGAGCGCCTCGACAACTTCCGCTGCCTGGAGTTCGGCGTCAAGCGCAATCCCTTTCAGTACATCGATGAAACCGCCACGCACTACTTCCCGATGGCCGCGGGGGAGAACAACCGCATGCTGGACACCCTCGTCGCGGAGATGAAGAAGATCAAGGGGAAGATGGCCGGGTAGGGGGAAGGGTGAAGGTTGAAGGGGGAAGGGTACAGGTGGCAGGTGGAAGAACAGATACATTTGAGTCCGCCGCAGGCGGACGGCATTCCCCAACCCAGGGCGTCAGCCCTGGGAAAGCGGCACACCACGCAACGTGCATGAGTCCGCCGCAGGCGGACGGCATTCCCCAACCCAGGGCGTCAGCCCTGGGGCAGCGGCACAACACGCGACATGGATGAAGCCGCCGCAGGCGGACGGCATTCCCCGACCCAGGGCGTCAGCCCTGGGGCAGCGGCAGCACGCGCAACGTGGGTGAGTCCGCCAAAGCTCCAGAGGCGCGGGACATAATCCCACCGAAAAGGACTTGCGCATCGCTTAACGCGTGAATAGATTGACAGGCACAATCCGCGCGAACCTGCAAACTTCCATCGACAGAGGAGAAGCACATGCGGTATCTCGTCATCGTTGTCTTTCTCACGCAGGCGGCCGTCTGTCAGACGTTCGATCTTCTGACGGATTTCGAAGCGGGCAAACGCATCACGTTTTCGTTTATCCGCGAGGGGGTGGCGGGGACGTACTGCGGACCGTCGGACCGGTACACCGAATTCCGGGGCTCCGTCGACATCACGACGGACAGCGTCACCTTTTCCCCGGCGGCGTCCGCGCGCATATACCACCTTTCGGTGCGGCAGACCGGGATCGAAACGATCAAGGCGCCGGGCGGGATTGTCTCCACGCGCGACGTCGATACCGTCCTTACAACGGCGATCGATGAGTATACCACCGTGAATCACCGGACGGGCGAACATCGCCTGCGCGGTTGGATATTCCCCGACACTGTCGGCGCGAGCACGCTGTGCCCGCACGAACCGGACACGAACTTCTTTTATCACTACCCGTACTATTTCAGACTGTACGGTTCTCCCGCAACGGACACGCTCGATGTGCGGGCGGACACGCTGCTCCTTCGCCATCGCATCACGGACTGCCTCGACAACTCGATCAGATGGGATTTCCGCTTCACGGAAACAGGCGGGCTCGTGTCATGCGAAACACGCACCTTCAATTATTTCGGCTGGAGCGAAAACGAGCGATACATCAAGACGTCCGTGACGGCCGTCCCGCTCACTCCGCGTATGGCGGACACGCATATCCTGTATCCCAACTACCCGAATCCCGTCTCCGCGGCCGCGAACCGCACGACGCGCATCGCGTACCGTCTTGCGGGCGCTGGTTTCGCGACCGTGCGCGTGTCCGATCTGCTGGGACGCACGATGCGGGTGCTGTCGGACGGGTACCAGAGCGCCGGGACGCACGAAGTCCTTTTCGACGTGGGGCGGCTGCCCCGAGGAGTGTACGTGTACTCGCTTGTGTCAGGGGACTTTTTCCAGTCGAGGACGTTCCTTCTGCTGGAATAATGGACATCCCGGTCCGGATTATCGCACCCTGAACGCGCCGGCCCCACCCGTTCCCTTGAAGCGCGGAATCGACCGGCGAGGACGCCGGTCTATCCGCCGAAGCTGAGCAACGCGAAGCGCAGGCGGAGCCCCACCCGTTCCCTTGAAGCGCGGAATCGACCGGCATGGACGCCGGTCTATCCGCCGAAGCTGAGCAACGCGAAGCGCAGGCGGAGCCCCACCCGGATCCTATTCACTCCAGCACTCCACTACTCCACTACTCCCGTGAATCGTCCGGCAGGGACCCGGCCCGCCAAGCTGACACAACGCAGGCCCCCTTCCCCCTTCCCCGCCATCGCATGAAGATGTGAGCGCCGCGAAAAACCGCATATCTGTGCGATTGAACCGCGTCGCCGATATCCGTTAGTTTGCGACCACATTATCCTCATTGCTGCAGTCGACGCCGGCATCCCGCGACGCGAAGACATGGATATGCGGGGTGGTCGGCAGCAGCGGGCAGAACGAAGCAACACGGATTTCCCGGATATCGATCACATCAATGACGTCAGGAGGAAGGCATGAAAGGCCACGAGACGGATTCTCTCCATGCACCGCACGGACACGCGCGCGCCGTCGGGCACACCCACATGATCGCGGCACTGCTGTTCGCGCTGCTTGTCGTTGTTCCGCACGCCGACATCCCTGCGCAGGACGGCGGCGAGGCGACGACGCGCGCGGAACAGCTCGCGTTCTACCAGGACTACGCGCTCATCGCGACCAACTGTCAGACGTGGGAAGAGGCGTACAAGGTCGCAGAGGCCGTCGTCGCGAAGGGCGGCACCGTGTCCGTCATCCTTTCTCCGCAATATCTGCTCGGATGGGTGCCTCCCGCATCGAAAACGGACATCGCAGCGCTCGACCGCATCGCGGCAGTGCACACGACTCCGGGCATGCGGAAGATGAGCGTCTCGGGCCCGGACGAGCGCGCGGTGCTCGCAGGCTTCGAGCACTTCCGCCTCGCGAAGACGGGAGCGCTCCCCGAGAATGTCCGGACATCGACTGTTCCCTCCGAGCCGCTCGGACCCTGCATGGACGCCGGGGACGGCATGCCGCTCGTCAGCTTCCTCACGGAGGGGAACAGGCTGCAGGACAGCGCCGCCGCCGTGACGGGCGTTTCGACCGCCCGGTGGCAGAGCGGCATACGCGACAGCCTGCAATCGCTGCTCGGCATTCCGCCAGGCGACATGAACGGACTCATCAATGTGGACGTGTTCATGATGGAGAGCTGGGGAGCGTCGAGCCAGTACGACTGGACGGGTATCGACGAGTACAACGTCGTGACGGGATGGCTGCGGGCCTTCGATTTCTGGTCGCGGGCAGCGAGCCGCTACGGCCGAAGCGTCACCTTCCGGGGATCGTGGTTCTATGCCACGGAGAACACGACCATGCGCGTCAGCGCGGAACCGCTGAACGTCCACAAGAATAACGATTGGACGCTGATCAAGCAGGTCATGCTGAACCTGGGGTACGACAACCCGTGGGGCGACGGCGTGATCGGCGGCATCTTCGCCTTTCTCACCCTGGGCGCGTGCATCCCGTGCGATCTCGCGGCGATCTTCGAATTGTTCCCCGAAGGCAAGGACAGGGAGTTCATCCGCGTGATGCAGTGGAACGACAAGCGCGCACGCGATCTGCATGTGCGGCAGTCCTTCTCGTCGTTCATCAAGCTCCGTCCGCAGTATGTGACGCAGGACTTCCGCGCCTACTGCATGGTGGCGAGTTCGGGATCGATCGGCGGCAGGTTCACCATCCCCGTGCTGAACATCACGCTCCGCCTCGACATGGTCATATCCCCGTACATCGTCGCGACCTCGCGGGGCGGCGGGCCCGTGTTCGCGCATGAAGCCGGTCATGTGTTCGGCGCGGCGGACGAGTACGTCGAACCCGGGGACCGCGACTGCGCGCAGCCGGGGTACCATTTCCGCGGAACCGCGAACCTCAACTGCGAGATGCTGCCACAATCGGTGCACGCCATGATGCGGACCGCGTCGGAATCGGACTGCGCGAACGATCAGATGAGCTCCGTCACGCCGGTCTTCGTCGGCTGGATTCCCAACACCGTTCCCAGGACCATCGCCTTCCGCACCGATCCTCCGGGCATTCCCATGACCCTGCCCATCGGCATCGTCGGGGGCGAGACCTTCACGGGCACCAGGAACCTGTACCTCGGGCTCGGGTACACGCTTGTCGGCGCGAGCGTGCCGGCATCGGCCACCATCGGGGGCACGACGTATTTCTTCGACGCGTGGATGGAGAATGGCAGGCGCTCGAGCGCGGGAGTGCGGCGCAGCATGACCATCGACAACACCTGCAACGAATACGTGGCCCGCTACACCACCGGCGGAAGCGGCATCACAACGGCAAACAACACCCTGGAGGCGCGTCTCGGATTACGGGTGCCGCTTGCTCCTGACCGACGACAGTTCGATCCCGCCGTGGTGCTCGTCTGGCGCAGCACGTTGGTCGAACAGGCCTCCGCCACGTACATTGCGCAGTACCAGGACGGCGGCACGTGGACGGACGTGACAGGGTGCGACTCGTACATCCGCACCCTGCCACTCTACTGTTCGATGCGCATCACCGAGGCAGGCGGCCTGATCCAGCACGGCAGTTCGTACCGCTTCCGTGTCGTTCCCGTGACGCGCGTCGGTACGCGAGGCACGCCGTCGAATGTCGTCGAAATCATCACACGACCGGCCGGTCCGGTCGCCGTGACGTACGGGTACGACGCGTCAGAGCCGAACAACAGCGACGCGGCGGCAACCCCGCTCACGTCGAGCGCCGACGATCCCGTCCGGGTCGTGGATGGCTCGATCCACCACGTCACCGCCGATCCCGCCTACTATTTCGACACCGACGTGTTCCGGCTTACGGTGAACGGCACGATCCAACAGAGTGTCAAAATCAGCGTGACTCCGAAACCCGGTTCCCTGTTCACCCCGTACGTGACCGTGCAGCTCCGCACCTCGCCGACCGTGCGCGAAGCGACGCGCGACGCCTCGGGGAGCTGGTCGCTGCGCATCAGCGGCAGCGGCGACCACTTCATCCGGATCACCTCGCGGCGCAGTAACGCCTTTCTCACCGACGACGCGAGCGGCAACGGGCACTGGGGTGAATATACCCTCACGAGGGAGCGCGTGCCGAACGAGATGCTCACGAATATCGCGTGTCCGACCTGCATCGGCATACAGCGCGTTCCGACCGGCGGCGGCGCCGTGTATCCGCATGATCTTCCGCCCGCCGACAGCCGCCTGTTCACGCTCGCGGGCATTACGCCCGCCAGCGCAATCAATTTCAGTTTCATCGCGGAGCCCGATCCGGGCTTCCGCTTCACCGGCTTCGAGGGCGATTTCCCGGACACGAAAAATCCGTCGAGCCGGACCATCGATCCGAAAAAGGATCCGCCGGGCGAGCGCATGCTGATCGCGCGCTTCGAACCGCTGCCACAGGGAAATTTCGAACTCGTGTACGAGGTACCCGAGGCGTACCGGAGCATCCTCGGAGAGACGAGGCGGTACATCGGCGCATCGGGAGCGGAGCTTGATCTTGCGATACCCGACGCGGCGCTGAACGGCTTCGATTTCATCGGTTGGGACGGCACCATACAGAACGGCGACATCGTGAGTCCCGCGGCGTGGCAGGTCAGTCCGGCCATACGCATCAAACTCACGCGCAACATCCTGCTGCGGCCGCGCCTGCGTCCACGGCCCTGTACGGGCGGCGGCCTGCAGCCATTCGTGCACGCGCTCAACATCGTCAACGCGCTGAAGGTCGCTTCGACGCTCACCTACGGCATGCAACCGGGAGCGAGCGACAGTCTCGAGAGCGGCCAGAGCGAGCTGCCGCCGGTGCCGGTGTCCGCGGTGCCGGACTTTCGTTTCCTCAACATCGCCGATGCGTCGCAGGGCAGCCTGACCGACATCCGCGGCATGAAGGCGGCGTTCACCTTCGTCGGCCGCCTGCAGCCGGGCGACAACGGCGATCCGGTCACGATCGCATGGGATCCCATCCCGTCCGCGCTGCCCGGAACGTTCACTCTGACGATCGGCGGGGCGATGATCGACATGCGCTCGCAGATCAGCATGACCGTGCCGGTGGGCCAGAGCAGCACCTTCAAGCTCGCCGTGACGCAGGACACCTGCCGGGAGCTTCCGAAGAATCAGACCACCGTGCAGGTGTCGGACGTCGATGCCTCGGGGTATCCGTACGTGCGGGGCCGCGTCTGCATCAGCGACAAGGCGGGCAATCCCCTGCTGAAGATCCGCGGCGCGGACGTGCAGCTGGCCGGCAAGAACGGCAAGGGCGGCACGGCGCCGGGCTACCTGATGCGCTTCCGTCCGTCCGACGACTGCTACGAATTCGAGGGCTTCCTCGACGACGGAACGCGACGCGACGAGAGCAGCCGCCAGCGGGGCATCATCATCACCGTCGCGTCGGCGGAGCCGCAGGGGCAGAGCGACGGGGTCGCGGACTTCCCCGTCCCCGTGCCCGACGTGCCGGCGGACACGGGCAACGGCAACGGGCGTCAGACGGCGCTGTTCAGCTTTCCGCATGCCGCGGGCTGGCAGCTCGTGTCCATCCCCCTCGTGCCGTACGACGGCAAGGCCGCGAGCGTGTTCGGCGACGGCACGATGAGCGGCGGGCTGTACGGCTTCGAACCCGACGCCGGATACCGCGCCACCGACGTGCTCGCATTCGGGAAGGGTTACTGGATGAAATTCTCGGCCGCGGGCACGGGCCGCGCGGGAGGCAGCGAACGGACCACGGCCGATTTCACGGGTCTCCCCGGCGTGGGGCAGGCCGCCGCGAACGGCTGGAACCTCATCGGCAGTCTCAGCGCTCCCGTACAACGGACGTCGATATCCGAAACTCCGGCGGGCGCCATCCTGTCGCTGTTCGAATTCAACGGCGGCTACAAGCCCGCCACCGTGCTGCAGCCCGGCCGCGGGTACTGGGTGAAACTGCAGGCAAACTCCTCGCTGCATCTCGTGAAATCCTTCGCCGGGTCCGGAGGCCGAAGCGCGTCGAAGAGCGCCGCGGCGGGCACGCCGTACGAGGACGTGACCGGCGCGCTGCCGCGCGTCCGCGAGTGGGTCGTGACCGACGCGAGCGGCGCCACGGCGCGACTCTTCAGCACGACGCGCGCGGCGCTGACGGCGCTGCGCGACGCGGACCTGGAAGCGGCGGACCTGCCGCCTCTGCCGCCGGCGAGCGCCTTCGACGCGCGCTTCGACGCAGGGACGCAGTTCTCGGCCGACAACGGGCACGCCATCCTTCGCGTGCAGGGGGTGTTTCCGATGCGCCTCGCGGTTTCGAGGGCGACGGGTGTTTCCACTCCGGCACTGCTTTCCTTCGACGATGGAACGCCCGTGGGCCGCATCGATGCCGGCAAGGATGCCGACATCCTGATCCCGTATCCGGCGGACGGCGGCTGCAAGGCGACGATTCAGATCCGCAGCGTTTCATCCGACGGCGCGGCAGCTGTTCCTTCGCGTTGCGCATTGCATCAGAGCTACCCGAATCCCTTCACGCCGGGCACGACCGCTTCGAACGGCGGCGTTGCCATCGCCTATGCGGTCGCGGAGGGAGCGGCGGTGACGCTCACCGTGTACGACGCGCTTGGACGCATCGTGCGCGTCCTCGAGGACGGCCCGCGCGCGCCGGGCAGCTACGTCGCGCGCTGGGACGGTCAGGCCTCTTCCGGGACCCCGGCACCGGCCGGCATGTACCTGTACGAACTGCGCGCCGGGTCGACGCGCCTCGTCAACCACCTCATGATCGCGAAGTAAGGAGCATCGAGCCATGAACACTTCCCATCGTCCCCGCGTCTTCTCCCGCGCGCTCGCGCTCCTCGTCATCGCCGCCCTGGCGCCCGCCGCGCTCCGCGCGCAGGCGGGAGCGAGCGCCGTGCAACTCCCGCTGCGCGTCACCAACAATCACGGGCAGTCGACGCAGCTCGTCGCCGGCGTGCACGAATTCGGAACAAAAGGTCTGGATCTCTCGATCGGCGAGGCGGAACTGCCGCCCGTCCCGCCGTCGGAGATCTCCGACGCCCGCTTCGTCGGCACCGCGGCCGACATCACGCTCGGGGAGGGGACGCTCATCGACTTCCGTCCCTGGCCCGCGGGCGGGACGGCCACGTGCACCCATCGCATCGCGCATCAGGCGGGGCGCGCATGGCCGTCGGTCACCCTGCTGCTGCCGGCCGCCTTCCCCGCGTCCATCCGCGCGGTGCGGGTGGACGGGAGGGCCGTGAAGGCGGGCGACAGCGTCGTGTCGCTCATTCCGCAGGGCGACATGACGATCGCGGTGGACTACGTCATCGCGTCCGTCACCCTCGCGGTCAATCCCGATGTGATCGTCTTTCCGCTCAGCAGCCGCGACACCGCGCTGCCCGCTCCGCGCGCGGTGCACATCATTCCGAGCACGGCGGGCGCGCGCTGGTCGGCGTCGGCGTCGGCGTCGTGGATCACCCTCGACCGCACGAGCGGCGGCGGCGAGGGCGACATCGCGATCGGCATCGACGCGTTGACGTTTCCCGACGGCCGCAGCACCGGCGAGGTGCTGCTCAGCGCCGGAGGCGGCCCGCCGATCAGCATCGCCGTCCATGTCGACAACGTCACCGGCATCGCGGCGCCCGCCGTGGCCGGGGTGTTCGATATCGGACCGTGGTATCCGAATCCTGCGTCGCGGTCCGCAACGTCCTCCTCGTCCATCGCCGTGACGGCGGGGATGCCGGGGGCCGTCACCGTCCGGGTGGTGGACGCGATCGGCCGGCTGGTGCGGACGTTCCCTGACGGCGGCGGTTCCGATGCCGGCACGCGCGTCGTGCGCTGGGATCTTCGCGACGCGCGCGGCATGCCGGTGCCTGCCGGCGTGTACCGCTGCATCGTGGAAAGCCGGTTCCTGCGGATCAGCCGTTCCCTCGTGGTGCGCTGAGGCGGAGAGATGCGCGTCTCGGAATTCCGCCCGGGTTTCTGCATATTTTTTTCGATACGCACACCACAGGGCATCGCAGTGATCGCATTTCCGGGAACAGCGTCGATGGGTGCACCGTTTCGCGCCGCCGTGCGTCGTCTCCACGCGCTGCACTGCTTCGCGTGGGCGCTCGTCCTGCTCGCGCCGGCGGATGGGACGGCGCAGGTGCATGCGATCAGGTGGTTCTCCTCGGACGACGGACTGCCGCATGATTTCGTCATCAGCATCGTGCAGGACCGCACGGGGTACCTCTGGCTCGGCACGTGGAACGGCGTCACGCGGTTCGACGGGCACGCATTCCGCAATTTCCATTCCATCGAACGCGGCCTTTCGCACAAGACCTGCCGCAGCATGTGTCTCGACAGCACCGGGACCGGTGTCTGGTGGGTCGCCCAGGAGGCGGGCGTGTTTCACATCGATCGCGCCGGCCGCATGACGGAACTGCGACGGATGCGCGACGGCGTGCTCGAACGGCTTCAGAGCATCCGGACCGTGACCATGGACGAAGGACACCGGTTATGGTTCGCGGGCGCGGAAGGGCTGCATTCCCTTGATGCGCGCGGGGGCTGGCGCGATGCGGGCGCCTCCACCGGCCAGGCAGTCGGTTCCTGCACCCGCGGCGTCTGGAAGCGCAGCAGCGGCGAGCTGTGGTGCGTGAGCGGCTTGCGGGAAGTGTCCATCTACTCGCCCCGCAGCGGCACGGTGCGCCGCCTGGATATCGCGACGCTCATCCCGACCGCAGCCCGGCGACGCCGCGGGAACAACGACGACCTCATCGTGAATTGCATCGTCCCGAATCCCGCCACAGGAGGCGTCTGGATCGTCACGAACGGGTGGGTGTTCCCGGTGGAAGGGAATCCGTCCGCCATTCGCGCGTTTCCGCTTCCCGATATCGGCGGGCACGTGTACTTCACGCCGACGACGGACGGCAACGGCAACGTCTGGATCGTGCGCACCCGTAAAAACGACATCAGCTACGAGTACTGCAAGATCTCCCTGCGCGACGGATCCGTGCTTGCGTCGATCGGCCGCGACCCGGACTTCGCCACCATGCTGCCCTTCGGCACGGTGTTCGAGGACCGCGAGGGCGTCGTGTGGATCGGAGGACAAGGGCTGGGGCAGGTCCGCAGCATGCAGGTCGTGAACTATCGTCTCGCCTGGGAGGGAATGCCGAATGTGCCGCGCAATCTCGTGGAACTCGACGACGGCACGCTGCTCCTCTCGACCTGGGGAGGGGTGTACCGCGTGAACGGGCGATCGATCGAAGCGCCGGAGTATCTGTCGCTGCAATCGGGATACCCCGGTGTCGCGACAAGTTTCATCACCATGGACGGGCGAGGCATTCCGCATTGGGCCCAATTCGCGAAGGGCACCTTCGTGTACAGGAACGGCAGGGCGCAACCCGACCGGCCGCATCCCGCCGCGAGCGGACGCGGCCGCGCCATCCCGACATTGGAAAACAGCATCGTGCTCCGCGACGGCACGCTGGCCGGCTGCAGTTTCGCCGTCGGGGATTCGCTCGTGTTCGTCACGGACAGCGCGTGTGTGTCGGTGGCCGTGCCGGGGCTCGATCCCGCGCGCGAGCATCTCGAGTACTTCGCCATGGCCGCTCCGCGGGGTTTCCCGGGCAACGACAACGCCCTGCTCGTGCTGTCGAACAGCGCGCTGTATGAGTTCTCCGGCACTCGATTCGTGCGGCGCATCACCGATCATCCGGGATTCCGCATCGGGCGCACGCCGCAGATGTGCGTGGATTCTGCGGGCACGGTCTGGATCGCCTACCTCGAGCCGGCGGACCAGCGCGTCCTGTATCGCTACGACGGACGCGCGTTCACCGGGTACACCGCCGCATCGCTCGGTCTGCAGAACGCGTCCATTTCCTCGATCTCCGCGCATCACAACCGCGCTGATCTGCTCATCGGCACCTTCAACGGTCTGTCGATCACGACGCTCGCGACCATGCGGACGCGCAGACAGCTCGGGGTGGTGCACGGGCTCGCGAGCAACGTCATCAACGGCGCGCGCAGCGACAGGAACGGGGCGATCTGGCTGCTCACCGCCAGCGGCCTGTCGCGCTTCTCCGAAGCGGGGTCCTCCTTCCGCCGCGATCCCTCGTCGGCCGTGCTCACGCGGGTCGTGTGCAATGACGACGAGATCGCGATCCCGCCCGGCGACCGCGACGGCAGTCGCACCATGGCGGGTGACCGCATCGAATTCCAGTACTCGGCCCTGTCGTACCGCACGCCTCTCCTGTTCCGCACCATGCTCGAGGGCGACCGGAGCGAATGGTCGTCTCCTTCCGCGCGGACCTCCATCCGCTACACGAATCTCGATCCGGGCGACTACACGTTCCGCGTCAGGGCGATCGATCCCGAGAGCGCCTGGGAGAGCGTCCCCGTGGCGTTCGCCTTCACCGTCCCGCCTCCGTTTTACCGCACCTGGTGGTTTGTCGTGGGCGGGAACCTCGTGTTCATCGCCGTGCTGCTGCTCGTCCTCCGCGTGCGCGTGAAGAACATCGAGCGCATCCAGCAGCTGCGCGGGCGCATCGCGCTCGACATCCACGACGAGATCGGGTCCACGCTCACGAGCATCTCCTTCCTCAGCGCGATGGCCGAGAGCGAAACGCGGGACACGCTGCCTTCCACGTCAGTAAAAATCCGGCGCATCGGCGACACCGCGCGCGGCGTGGTGGAGATGATGAGCGACATCATCTGGTCGCTGCGGCCCGAGCACGACTCCTTCGCCGACCTGCGGCAGCGCCTCAGCGACGCGGCGACGGAGCTCGCGGAATCCTCGGGCGTCCGCATCCGCGTCGATGTGGCGGACGACCTCGGCCAACGGCAGCTGCGCATGGATTACCGCCGCAACCTCTTCCTCATCGCGAAGGAGGCCATGCACAACGCCGTCAGGCACGCCGACGCGTCGGAGATCGCGCTCCTGTTCTCGAAGAGCGGCAAGACCGCCGTGCTCGAGGTGCGCGACAACGGCGCCGGCATGCACGCGCCGTCGGCCACGGGGACCGGCTCGGGCACGGGCATGAACAGCATGCGACGCCGCGCGGCGGAAATGGGCGGGACCATCGCGTTTCTCTCCCCCGGCGACGGCGGCTGCGTCGTCCGCGTGACCATCCCGATGTGACGCCGATGCGCCCTTCCGATCGCGGACCGTTCCTCCGCGCGGCAGTTTCCCGCGCACGCCTGATTCACCGACAACACGGCACACCCCCATGCATCTGACCGTTTCCATCGTCGACGACAACCCCCTGCTGCGGAAAACGCTGTCGCAACTGATCAATTCGACGGACGCGCTCGAGTGCATCGGGCTCTACTCCTCCATCGAGGAGGCGCAGCACGGCGTTGCTGCCAACACGCCCGACGTGCTGCTCATGGACATCGAGATGCCCGTCGTCAACGGCATCGACGGCACGCGCCTGATCAAGAAGCAGCATCCGGACATCGACATCATCATGCTCACGGTGTTCGCCGACGCCGAGAAAATCGTGCAGTCGATCTGCGCCGGCGCCAGCGGCTACCTGCTGAAGAAGACGCCTCCCGAAAAGATCATCGAGACCATCTCCGAGATCCGCTCCGGCGGCTCGCCGATGAGCGCGAGCGTCGCGCGCACCGTCATGGAGAGCATCCGCGACTGGAAGCAGCAGGCCCGGGCCTCCGACCAGCAGGAGCTGACCGAGCGCGAATTCCTCGTGCTGCAGCGCATCGCCGACGGCGAGACCTACGCGCAGATCGGCGAGCACCTGTTCATCGCCGTCGACACCGTGCGCACCTACATCCGCCGCATCTACGAGAAGCTCCAGGTCCACTCCAAAACCGCCGCCGTCGCGGAGGCCAAGAAGCGCGGCATGCTGTAGGAGAGTGGATTGAAGATGAGAGTGTCTTTTTCTGTTGTCACGCCGAGCGACGTCGAGGCGGCGGATTTCGGATTTCGGATTGAAGACGAAGAAACGGGAGGGATTGTCACGCCGAGAGAAGTCGAGGCGGCGGATTTCGGATTGAAGACGATGAGGAGGGTGATGCTATCAGCGTGCGCGGAGCAGCGCCGCAGGCGCTGCCGTCCTTGGTCCGTGCTGGGGTTTGCTTTGAAGAAGCATCCTGAAGCATGATGTGGATCCTGTTTCGCCCTCGAAATGGAGCCTGATTACGGAAAGGGATTTTGTCTCACGAATATAGGCAGAGAGGGACGGCCCATCTGAAAACCACAACTGTTGGAGCGTCTAACTCAGGGAAATCTGAAGTGGATCGCGAAGCACTTGTCCACAACCGAGGGGATCTGGTCACCTCGGAATCGGACAAGCGGGACGCTTGTCCCCACCCGGAAAAATCTTTCCGCTCCACTTCTCCAACACTCCAGTACTTCGGAATCGGACAAGCGGGACGCTTGTCCCCACCCGGAAAAATCTTTCCGCTCCACTTCTCCAACACTCCAGTACTCCGGAATCGGCCGGCAGGGACGCCGGCCTGCCAGCCGAAGTCCCGCGAAGCGGGACGCAGGCGGGGCCCCCACCCGACCTTCCTTTTCTCCCTACTTCACTTCTTTCCCCTTCTTCCACATCTTCGTCTGCATCACGCCGCTGCGGTCCCAGAATTTCGAGAGCCCGTCGAGCTTGTCGGCTTTGAAGAGAAACTCCGATTCCTTTTTCCCGTCGTCGTACCAGGTGGAGGCGAGACCGTTCTTGAGCCCGTTGCGCACGGTGATCTCGGCCTGCTTGCGTCCGTTCTCGAAGAACTGGATTTCGGCGCCGTCCTTCACGCCGCGGCGGTACGGGATCTTCGCCTTGACCTTGCCGCTTTCGTAGTAGATGACGGACATGCCATCCTGTTTCCCCGCCTTGTAGGGCGCTTCGTACTTCTTCTTCCCGCTTTCGTAGTAGCCGATTTCCGTGCCGACCTTCACGCCGGCCTTGAACGTGGTGACACCCATTTTCGCTCTGTTCTTGTAGAAGGAAGTCGCAATGCCCTCGCGGAGACCGTTCCGGTACGGCGTGGAACTCTGCATCTCCCCCGTCGGGTAGTATCCGATGGCGATGCTGTCAGGCTTCACGGCGCCGGAAGGGGATTTCTGCGCGTGCGCCCCGGGCGCGCAGACGCCGGCGCCGAGAAAAAGAATACAGGATGCGATGGTGCGAAGAGTGTGGGAGGGCATGCGATATCCTGTCGGTGATACAGTGGTCAATGGGTGTCGATCCGGTCGAGGAAGCCGCCGTACACCAGCTCGCGGATGCCGGGGGAGTTGAGGAAGTCGTGCGGAAAGCCGAGCTCGATGGCGCTCGCCTCGTCGAGACGACGCAACTGCTCGTCGCCGAGCATCACATCCAGGCAGCCGAGGTTGTCGGCAAGCTGCGCGGGGGTACGCGCGCCGATCAGGGGCAGGATCGTGCCGGGCTGCTGCCGCACCCAGCTCAGGGCCGCCTGCGAGGGCGTGCAGCCGAGTTCGTCGGCGACGGCCATCACGGCGGCGGCGACGGCGAGGTTCTTCTCGCTGACGCGCTTCGAGCCCTTCACGCGGCCGTTCTCATCGGCGTGCAGGTTGTATTTGCCGGAGAGAATGCCGGAGCCGAGCGCCCCCCACGGCGTGACGGCGAGGCCGAGCGCGCGCGCCATCGGCAGCAGTTCGCGCTCGGGTTCGCGGTCGATCAGGCTGTAGCGGATCTGCAGTCCGGCGAAGCGCGACCAGCCGCGCAGCTCCGCGAGCATGTTCGCGCGAGAGACGATCCACGCGGGCGTGTCGGAGATGCCGATGTACAGCACCTTGCCCGCGCGCACGAGGTCGTCGAGCGCGCGCATCACTTCCTCCACGGGCGTCAGGAAATCCCATGCGTGCACCCAGTAGAGGTCCACGTAATCCGTTTTCAGGCGCCGCAGACTGTCCTCCAGCGACCGCACCATGTTCTTGCGCGAATTGCCGCTGGCGTTGGGGTGGTCCTTGCTCGTGAAGAGCGTGTACTTGGTCGCGAGCACGCAGCGGCCGCGGTCGGCGGCCATGAACTCGCCGAGCATGGTCTCGCTCGTCCCTTCGGTGTACCGGTTCGCGGTGTCGATGAAGTTGCCGCCCGCGTCCATGTACATGTCGAACATGCGCCGCGAATCCTCCTTGTTCGCGCCCCAGCCCCATTCCTCGCCGAAGGTCATGGTGCCGAGAGCGAGTTCCGAGACGCGCAGTCCGCTGTTGCCGAGTAATCTGTATCGCATCGGTGATCCTTTCAGTGAGTGTGCGTGTTCTGTTTCGATTGCCGCGTGTCAGGGTATCGGGACGCGAAGCGGTTCGGACCAGTTCGAGCTGCGCCCGCGTCCATCCGTCACACGCACCCTGTACAGCGCATGCGGCGCTTCCCGCGGCCAGCCGGCGCAGGTCTCGCGAAACACGCGGCCGGGATGACGCAGCTCCGCGACGGGCGTCCACCCGCTCCCATCGAACGATCGTTCGATCGAATACGTGCCCGGCAGGCCGGGATCGGTCACCAGCGGCTCACGATTGGGCGACCACTGCAGCAGGGGGCATCCGCCCTCGGAGCGCTCCGCCGTGAGTCCGGTGGGTTTCGACGGCGGCAGCGCCGAGAGGTCGCCCCGGACGATGCGCAACGCGTACGAACCCGGGCCGGACTTCCCCGCGAGGAAGTGCACGCCGACGGGCGCGCCCTGCGGCTGCACGAACGCGGCCCCGTTCCATATCGACAGGGCGGGATTCGACCAGGGCGTGAGCACGTCGCCGGGCTGGAAAAGGTCGTAGCGGTCGCCGACGTTGTCCGCGGCATCGTTCGCCGCGCCGAGGCAGTTCGTGCAGTCCGGGTACGGGCCTCGCGCGGGCTTCTCCGGCGATCCCGGCCAGTAGCCGGCGAGCCAGGATTTGCCGGGCCGGCCGTCGATGAAGATTTTCTCGCGCTCGTCGTAGCCGTTCACCGGGTCGGCACTGTCGCGCGCGATGACGGTCATGGTCGCGGGGTCTTCGCCCGCCCGCGGCGGGGATGCGATCTTCCAGCGGAACAGCCCGTCGGCGCAGACGATGCGGATGCGGGTGTCCGGAAAGGACTCCGCCTCTTTCCACGAGATGCGTGACGAGCACACCCGGAAGCAGGCGCGCCTGCGGTCCGTTGTACGCCGCGACGCGCGGCTCGAAATGCCCGCGCCAGCCGCGGCTTTCAAAAAGGAGGTACTGGTCGGTTTTTTCGAACGGGAGCCTGACGAGATGCGTGGCTCCGGGGCGCGTGTCGGACGGATCGGCGAGCGTCACGGTGACGTCGGTGTCGCGGAGCGTGACGGTGCGGAGGCCTCCGTTCTTCTTCTCGTCCAGCCATCCCATGCGCAGCTTTTCGTAGCCGAGGAAGTTGCCGAAGGCGTTGCCGTTGTGAACGGAGTACCCGCTGAGAAAACTGGTGTACCTCGTCGCCGAGAGCGACACGTCGCTGTTGCCGACATGCCCGGCGCCGAAGAAGTAATGCGACATCTCGTGGATGACTTCGCCGTACAGGCGCGGACCTCCCCGGATGGCGAGCGAATCGTACACGTGGATCAGCTTGTCGGTGTTGGAAGCGAAGAGCATGATGCCGCTGCCCTTCCCGTCGACGAAGCCGTCGGAGTGATTGACGCGCACGCCATCGAACGTCATCGATCCGTCGGGGAGATTGAAATCGGCGGCTGTCCGGGCGAAATCCTTGTATCGCCCGGCCCGCGGGTCCGGCGATCCGTATGGATTCTGCCGGTACGAACGGGTGAGGAAGCAGATCATGTCCACCTGACCGTCACGGCCCGGTCTGTGCGCATGCGGCGCGACGTGCGTCCAGTTGTCGTAGCGCCGGAAATCGACCTGGTACGGCCCCCGTGGATTGTCGAGCGCGCGCAGCGCATCCCGCACAATGACGCCCCGCCGGTCCGTCTCGCGCCCGAGGAAGCGTTCGTGATAGTACTCCTCCGTCGAATCGGTCGTGAGATAAAAGATGTCTCCGACAATGCGGAATCGTCCCTTCGAATTTTCGTGATAGTAGGCGCTGAGATTGCCAGGCGGGGAGCTTCTCCGGATCGGGCCAGCTTGCCGTGCGGACCGTGTCGCCGCGGAAGCGGACAAACACTACGAGAACGCGGAACACGGATTTCCCGGTGAGCGACGGTTTGTACCGGCCGCCGACCGGAATGACGCCGTGCGATGGGTCGATCACGGGAGCCCGCGACGCGCCTCTCTGGGCGAGCGCCGGAAGCATTGAAGCGATGAGCATGATCCCGAGGAGCAGGCGTCCCGACAGGACGGCAACCCGCGATGCGGCGGAGAATGTGGTCGATGCGGTATTCGAAGGGATCACGGAATGTCCTGGACTGTGTCGCGCGCGTACCGGACCACGGCCTCGTAGTCCGCCCGCACCGCTCCGGCGCCTGCGCGCAGTTCTTCGAGAAAGGTCCGCGCGGAGCCGTGACCGGCGGCGGCGGCGAGGATCGCCTGTTGCCGTTCGTCCGACGGGAACATATTGGATGGCGAGTCCAACAGCAAGCGGAAGGAGAGCTGCATGCGGCGCAGCCGGTCGTACGCGACGGCGAGCCGCGCGAGCTGCGGCGCGAGGGCGGGGGTCGAAGCGCGCGGATCCTGCAGCAGCGCGAAGGTATTGCCTCCGCAACCGCGCAGCGCGTCGGGGGACTGCAGCGCGAGAAGCTGCACGGCGAACTCCACGTCCACGAGACCGCCCGCGGACAGCTTCACATCGAAGAAATCTTCCGAACGAAAACGGTTCGCGGGCTCCATGCGGCGGCGCATGGCGTCGATCTCCGCGACGTGATCGGAACGCAGACGGAACGCGGACAGCGTCGAAGCGACGAGCGCGGCGATGTCCGCGGCCAGGTCCGCGCGTCCCGCCACCACGCGGAGACGCAGCAGCGACTGCACTTCCCACAGGGATGCGCGGCTTTCCAGATACCGCGCGTAGGCTTCGAACGAGGTTGCGAGGGGACTGCTCTTCCCTTCCGGACGCAGACGCGCGTCGACGGTGTACAACGGGAGGGATCCGAAGCCCGCATGCATCGTCTCGATGAAGCCGCGCGCCGCCGACTGCGCGTCGACGCCGGTCCACCCCTCCTCCTCGCGATACAGGAACAGCACGTCGAGATCGCTTCCCGGCGACAGCTCTCGCGCGCCGTACTTGCCGAGCGCCGCGACGGCGAACGGCGCGTCCCCGCCCGCGGTCAGCGCGCGGGCATGGGCGCGGGACACGGCGGTGTCGGCAATGTCGGACAGCGCGCGCGCGTACGAGCGCATGTGCCCGCCGTGCAGCAGCAGCCGGGTTGCGGCCTCGGTCTCGCCCGCGAGCTTTGCGATGCGCAGATCGTCCCCGCCGAGAGCGTCAGACGTCCGGCCCGTCAGCACCGCCTCGAGGGCGAGCGGTTCGGCGGCGAGCGCGCGGAGCAGTGCCGGCGCGAGGGATGCGAGCCGCAGCAGGAGGGGTCGGGCGCGCGCATCGGCGAGGAAGGCTCCCGCTTCCTCACCCGCGCGGGAACGGTCGAGAAACTGCTGCAGCGCGCGCACGCACGCGTCCGGGAGCGCTTCGCTCGAGGCATCCCGGAGGATCACGCCGATATGCCGTTCCATGGTTTCCCTGAGGCGCTGCCCGTGAGCGCGCCCCGCCTGACCCTCGACCAGCGAGCGCACCGCCGTCATCGTTTCGGCCGCGGAGTGGAAACCCAGGGCCTCCAGGGTTGCCACGGTCGGCAGCGCGGTCGCATCCGCGCCGTCGTTCGCGGAATACGAGAGCAATGTATCCGATATTTCGCGCACCGCATCGCGCGCGGCGTCGAGACGGGCGGCGAAGACGTCCCAGGACGCGGTGTCCATGGCATAGGCGAGCGCGTCGCGTTCTCCGGGCGTCGCGGGCAGCGCGTGCGTCTGTTCGAACGCGCGAAGCTGCAGCATGTGCTCGGTGCGGCGCAGGAAGCGGTACGCCGCCGAGAAGCGCGCCCGTTCGTCCTCCGACAGGGCGCCGCGCTCCGAGAGGCCGTGCATGGCGGCGAGCGTTCCCTGCATGCGGACGTTCGCATCGGCGCCCCCGTGGAGCTGCTGGAGGGCCTGCACGCTGAATTCGATGTCCCGGATGCCGCCCCGCCCGTGCTTGACGTCGTCCGCCTCGTTCCAGCGCAGCGCGAGGCGGCCGCGGATGTCCTGCACGAGTCGCGAGGGCGGCACGGCGAGCGCGCGAGGATAGACGAAGGGCCGCAGCCGTTCGAGCACCGCCGCGCCGAACGCTTCATCCCCCGCCGCGGGACGCGCCTTGATCAGCATCTGCCGTTCCCACAGGGCGCCGCGCGCTTCGTAGTACGAGAGCGTCGCCGCCAGCGAAAGCGCGGTCGCTCCGGCGGCGCCGTCGGGCCGCAGGCGCAGGTCGCATCGGTACAGCGCGCCTTCGGGGACCGGATCCGTCACATACCGGACGAGCAGCTCCGTGACTTTGACGACGAGTTCCTGCGTCGAGCTTCTGCCGGCCTCGCGGTGCTCGCCGTAGACGACCATGAAATCGATGTCGGAACTGTAGTTCAGTTCCTCCCCGCCCCATTTGCCGAGCGCGAGGATGCACAGCGGGGTGCCGATCGCGCAGCCGGCGCGCTCCTCCACTCGCGCCGTCGCCTCGCGCAGCGCCGCGCCCGTCACGCCGTCCGCGAGCCAGGACAGCTCGGTGACGGTGTCGTCGAGCGGCGGCGCATGGAGAATATCACGCGCGGCGATGCGCAGCAGTTCACGGCGCTGATACCGCTTGAGGGCGCGCAGCCGTTTCTCGGGTCCGAGGAAACGCTGCACGGCGTCCGCCGTTTCCGCGAGCATCTCGTCGCGCGACTTCCGCCGCGCGAGCACGCCCGAGGTCGCGAGCCAGCGAAGCAATTCGGGGTCGCGCACAAAGATGTCGGCGAGAAACTCCGATGACAGCACCAGGCGGAAGAACAGCTCGAGCAGATGCGGCTGGGCCTCGAATTCCTCGAGGATGCCCGACGGACTGAACGCCGCCTCCACGTGCCGGTCGAGATGCAGGAGCGCCCGCTCCGCGTCCGGGACGCTCTCGAGCGCCGGCAGGAGCACGGCATCGAAGCGCGTGGCGCCCCGGCGCATGGCCTTCGCGGCGCGGGCGAGCAGCTTCCCGTGCAGAAAGACGCCGCGCGCCGGATCGGCGCAGCGCGCGAGAATGGAAGGAGGAAGGGACGTGGCTGACATCTCCGCGGACTGGACGCGATGATCGAACGTTGCGTGTCTCCCCAAAATAGGAGCTGCGCGGCGGAATCAGAAGGGACGGACCGCGCGATATTCCCCGGCTTCGAACACGTAGGAGCCGATCGGTCCGGAAAGCCTGTCGAGCTCGATGCCGATCACGTAGGAACCCGGCGCGTGCATGCCGTCGACGAGGATTGCCGCCTCCGCGTCGTTGAGATCGAGCAGGCGCAGACGCACGACGGTCGCCACCGGCACCTCGTAGGCGATGAGCACGAGCTTGTCGGAAACGTCCACCGCATCGGAAACGCGCGGCGCCGATGCCGCGATGGACGGCGCGGGCAGGCGCGTCGAAGCCGCCGCCGCGAGCGACGTCGCGGGCTCGCTCTCGTTGTGGAGACGATCCAGCGCGGTGACGGAATAGGAGGCGCCCGGGCGCGAATCGACGAAGGACGCGCCGATGCCGGGCAGCACGGCGGCAAGGGCGCCGTCGCGGTACACCGCGAATTTCCAGGCGCGGTCGCCGTCCAGGGCCGGAGCGGGAGGAGTCCACGACACGGTGGCCGCGCCTTCGTTGAACGCGACGGCGAGACGCGTCGGCGGATTGGGCCGGATGGCATCGCGCCAGGGCAGCGACGGCGGGATGGCCGGCGCGGCGTAGCGGTCCATGAACGGCGCGCCGTCGGCGATGTGCTCGTAGCGGAAATACAGCTCGCCGCGCGCGCCCTGCGCCCGCGTGGCGTCGATCATCTCCGCGAGTCCGGCGCGCACATTGTCCTTGTACGGAGCCATGCCCGCGTACACGAGGCGGCCGGCGGACGCCCCCTGCCAGTCGCGCACGAGCGCCTCGAAATCGATGGTGCTGCCGCGCGCAGCGCAGCCCCCAGTAGATCTGCGGCGCGACGTAATCGATGAGCCCCGCGCGCAGCCAGCCGCGGGAGTCCTGCGACACGGCATGGTAGCCCTGCCAGCCGCGCGCCCCGGGGATGTTCTCGTAGATCCCGATGGGCGCGGCGCCGATCTGCAGGCGCGGCTTCACGGCGCGGAGCCGCCCGGACAGCGCGCGCACGAAGGCGGTCACGTTCTCGCGCCGCCAATCGGCCTTGTTCGCGCCCCGGCCGTATTTCTGGAACGTCGCGGCATCGTTGAAATCCGCTTCGGGATACCGCGCGTAGTCGAGATGCACGGCGTCGATATCGTAGCGCTGCGCGAGGTCCGCGAACAGGTCGACGAGATACGCGCGCGCCTCCGGGATGCCGGGATCGATCCACGCATCCTCGCCGTGGCGGGTCACCCACTCGGGATGCGCGTGCATCACGTGCGGCGGCGTGCTGCGCGGCGGCGACGCGCTCCCGCTCCACACCTTGTACACGTTCATCCAGGCGTGCACTTCCAGACCGCGCTGCCGGCACGCGTCAATCGCGAATTGCAGGGGATCCCAGCCCGGATCGGCGCCGAGGCGCCCCGTCAACTCCGAGGCCCACGGTTCCATCTCCGACGCGTAGAAGGCGTTACCCCGCGAACGGACCTGGAAGAAGACGGCGTTCAGGCGCATGCGCTGCACGTTGTCGAGGATCGACGCGAGCGCGGCCTGCTGCGCGGACGGATTGCCTGCCAGCGACGCGCGGGGCCAGTCGAGACCGGACAGCGTCGTCAGCCAGACGCCGCGCAACTCGCGGGCCGGACCCGTCTGTGCAACAACCCCCTGCGCGAGCAGGAGCAGGAGGAACGCGAGCGCGAAGGGACGTCGGCGGGAGATCCTCGCGCGCAGGGCACGGTGCGACAGGATGTTGCGATTCACGCGGATGCGCAATGGGTACCGGGGTCAGTTCTGCAGACGCATGCGCGCGTAGCCCTTCGCGGCGAGCGAATCCTCGTAGTGGCGCCGCACCGTCCGCTCGAGCGACGTCCTCGCGATCTGGGAGTTCGGCGCGAGACCGATGGCCCTGCGCAGCAGGGACAGCGCGGTGATGTACTCGCCCGAGACCGTCAGCACGTCCGCCAGCGGCACCATCGCCGGAGCGTAGTCCGGGTGCAGGCGCAGCGCCTTCTGCAGGGCCTCCACGGCGCGGGTGGTATCGCGCAGGTTCAGCAGCGCGACGCCCAGCAGCGTGCAGGTGCGCGCGGAATTCGGATCGAGCTGGTACGACTGCTGCAGCAGCGGGAGCGCGTCGCCGTCGAGCTTCGACGCCATGTACTTCGCGGCCTGCTGGTTCAGCGCGCTGGCCCGCTGCGCCATGATGTGCGTGCGCCCCGGCGCGTAGGAGAACACTTCCATCACTTCCGGCGTGCGCATGTCGGACGTGAACACGGGATTCGAGTTCGCGATCTCCATGCGCTCGCGCAGGGTGGCGATGTAGGTGGTCTTCATCCCCTTGACGTACGCTTCCAGATGCGCGAGGTTGCCGATGCTCGGGATCATCGCGGGCGTCACCACACCGGTCATGTCGATGAGCTGCCGTTGGCCGTAATAGCCCATGGCGCCCACGACGTTCGTCGCGACGACGGCGTCCGCGGGAGTGGTGTTGCGAATCCACCGCGCCGCCGCGATGTGCCGGTCCTCCACGTAGCGGACCGCGCGGAAGTATGCGGCGCGCGTGCCGCTCCAATCCGCGAGATGCAGGATGACGACACCGGCAAACACCGCGTAGGAGAGGCCCTGTCCGATGCCGCGCATGGCGGGAATGGGCAGGAGCTGCCGCAGCCACGCGGCGATGCGACGCACGCCGTGCACGCCGAGCAGCAGGGCGAAGGGGAACACCGGAACGAGGACGCGCGCGTCGTCGAAGAGAAAGGGCAGCAGCAGCCCGTACGCCGTCACGGTGCCGATCGCGATGAAGGTCGCCATCAGCATCGGCGCGGGCTTCCTCCGCGCGAACGCCGCGAGCGTGTCCAGCAGGCCGATACCCATGAACACGACGAGCACGGCCCCGCCGGCCGACGAGAATACGCTGAAGACGCTCGCGAGAAACGGCGGAGGCGTCAGGTCGTGGTAGTACGCGAGCTTCGCGCCCACGGCATTGGGCAGCACGGTGCCGCTCAGCACGAGATTGAATGCCGCGTACCCCCCGACGAGCGCGAGAAAGATGATGCCGCCGATGCGCGCCGCGCGCTGCCGCGTCGCCCGCGTGCCGTCGTCCTGCGGAGCGGACCGGTCCGTCGGCACGACAAGGTGATGGTAGAGCAGATGCAGCAGGGCCGCGAGGATGAAGACCAGCGCGTCGGGGCGCGCCCACAGCGCGAGCCCGGCGAAGACGAAGAACAGCACGGTCCGACGCGTGAAATACGCGTACGCGGACGCGAGCGTCAGCGCGGTGTACACCATGGCGGCCGTTCCCGACACCGCGGCGGCCTGCAGGCGCGGGAAGAGCACGAACAGCGCCACCGTCACCAGCGCGAGCCACTGCTCCTCCGCGAAGAGCTGCAGGGCCAGACGGAAGAGCAGCCACGCCGCGATCGCGAAGGCCGCCACGCCGACCAGGGCGGCGGCGCCGACGCCGTGCGAGGTGACGAGGCCGATCAGCGCAAGAAGGAACACGTAGAGCGGCGAACTGCTGCCCGACGTCACCATCGCGTTCTGGAAGTAGGAATAGGACCCGAATTCGCGAAGGTTTTTCGCGAAGGTCAGCGAGATGTACGAATCATCGGAAGGAAAACCGAAGGCTCCCGCCGTCGCCTCCATCGGGATCAGGTACAGCAGGCCCGCAACGACGGCCGCGGCCGCCGCAAGCAGCCCGAGCAGGAGCTGCGTCCGGCCGCTGAACTGGAAGGGCTGCATCGACTGCGCGGGGGCTCCGCGTTCCTGCCGCCTCGCGACGGGCCGTTTCTTCGTGGTGCTCATGCGATATCACACTGCGTCAACTGAAAAAAAATCATCGCGAAATATACCATTTCGGCAGGCCGCAGAGAAACGATCCATACCGCCTCATGCCGCGTCGGAACGCCTCCGCCGCTTCCACAGCAGATACGCGGGCGCGGACGCGAGAAGGATGGCCAGACCGATGCCGGACTTCACGGTCTCGTTGTAGAACAGATAGCCGACGAAGCACAGCGAGACGAGGATGAAAAACGCGGGCGTGACCGGGTATCCCGGCGTCCTGTAGCGCCGCTCGGCGCGGGCGTGGGTGCGGCGGAAGATGAAGACCGCGCCTGCCGCGAGCGCGTAGAAGATCCAATCGACGAAAGCCACGTAGGAAATCAGTTCCTCGAAGGACCCCGAAAAGATCAGCGCGGTGACGGCGGCCAGCTGCAGCAGCAGCGCGCGCACCGGCGTGCCGCGACGCGGATGCAGCGTCGCGACCGAGCGAAAGAACACGCCGTCACGCGCCATCGCGTAATAGATGCGCGGGGCGGCGAGCGTGTACACGCTCGCGGTGCCGAAGGTGGACAGCGCGATCAGCACCGCGATGAAGGTCCCGCCGGCGGGCCCCACGAGCCGCTCGGCGGTGAGCGACGCCACGCGCGAGTCGCCCGCGATCGCGTCCAGCGGCAGCACGGTCAGATACGCGGTGTTCGCGCCGAGGTAGAGCAGGATGATCAGGCCGACGCCGAGCAGGATGCTCAGCGGGATCGACCGCCCCGGGGCGCGCACTTCCCCGGCGGGAAAGGTCGCGTACTGCCAGCCGCCGTACGACCACAGGACGCCGACCATCGCCATCGCGAGGGCCGTGCCGAGATTCGCCGGCGGCGGAACGGGGGCGGCAGCGACCGGCGCCGCATGCGGGATGAACAGCGCGCCGAGGATGATGGCCGCGATGCCGAGAATCTTGGTCATCGAGAAGACGTTGGACACCGCGCTCCCCTGCCGCACGCCCGCGATGTTGACCGCCGTGAGCACGAGCATCACGCCCGTCGCGGCGAATTTCTGCGCCCAGGCCGTCATCGGGAAAAAATACGCGACGTAGGTGATGCAGGCCGTGCACAGGGCGGCGAGCGAGCCCGAGTTCATGACCAGCAGCATGCACCAGCCGTACGCGAATCCGACGGACGGATGGTACGCTTCCGTGAGGTACGCGTAGATGCCGCCGACGCGCGGATGCACGTTCGACAGTTCCGCAAAGGTGAGCGCGCCGGCGGCGGCCATCACTCCGCCCAGGATCCAGATGCCGTAGACGAGCCGCGCGTCGCCGAGATGCCGCACGATGAGCGACGGCGTCAGGAAAATTCCCGAGCCGATCATCGTGCCGATGACGATCATGGTCAGATCGAACACCGACAGCCGTTTCCTGAAATCCTGTTCGGCCACCCGCCGCATCCTCCCTGTCTGTTGTTTGGATCGCGAAATCTAGCCACTCCCCTCCGGCCGCGCAAGACAACCCCGTCCAACCGGAACTTTTTCCCCGCCGGAGAGTTTACTCCTTGTCCGCCGCCCGGATCCGGGCCGCGCGCGACCGGGCCTCCCATGGACGCAACGCATCGGCGAGGCTCCCGCCTTCGCGATCATTTTTCGCCCGTCGTTTCCGCAAGTTGCGGAACGCCCGCGCGCATGCTACCTTTTATCGATGAACACGACACCCCCGCCGCCCTCCGAACTCCCGGTGACCTCGCTCCCGGGTGTAGGATCGTTCCGCGCGCAAGCGTTGGGCGCCGCCGGCATACGCACCGTCGAGGATCTGCTCTACCACTTCCCGCGCCGTTACCTCGATCGCTCCACCATCGTCCCGATGACGGAACTGTACCGTTTCCTGAACCAGACCGTCACGACGATCGGCCGCATCACCGGCGTCGTGACTCTGGGCGCGAAGAAAAAACGGCTTGTCGTGACGATCCGCGACCTCAGCAGCTCGATGGACCTCGTCTTCTTCCAGGGCATCTCGTACTGGCAGAAGAGTTTCGCGCGGGATGAAACGCTGGCCGTGTCGGGCGTCGTGACGATGTTCGGACGCCGACCCAACATGGTGCACCCGGTCATCGACCGACTCGAGAACGAGGAGACGCTCGAATTCATCAACACCGGCGGCATCGTGCCCGTCTACCCCTCCAGCGCCGAGCTGGAGAAGGCCGGTTTCAACCGGCACGGCGGCTTTCGCAAGGCCATCCATCTCGCGCTGCAGCGGCACCTCGCGGACATCGTCGATCCCTTCGACGATCCTCCCGCGGCGGCGGACGGCGAAACACGCGCAACCGCCGCGCCCGCCTCCATCCGTGACCGGCATGCCCTGCAGCCGCTGCGCGACGCGCTGCAGGCGATACACCGTCCGCGATCGATGGAGGCGCGCGACGTCGCGCGGAAGCGGTTGGTGTTCGACGAGTTCTTCCTGCTGTCGCTGCAGCTCGCGCTGCAGAAGCGTTCGAACGCGACCGCGGAGCCCGGCATCGCGTTCAGGATCGACAGTCCCCGCGCCCGGGCGCTCGCCGCCGCGCTGCCCTTCACGCTGACGAAAGCCCAGAAGCGCGTGCTGCGCGAGATCACCGCCGACATGGCGAAACCCGAGCCCATGAACCGCCTCCTGCAGGGCGACGTGGGCAGCGGCAAGACGGTGGTCGCCCTGCTCTCGATGCTCGTGGCCGTGGACAACGGCCACCAGTGCGCGCTCATGGTGCCCACCGAAATCCTCGCCGAACAGCATTACCGCACCATCGCGGCGATGGTCAACGACGTCGGCCTCAACATCCGGCTGCTCGTCGGCCAGCAGGCGCCCGCGATGCGGGCGGACGTCCTCGCGGGCGTGGCGGGCGGGACGGTGGACATCGTCGTCGGCACGCACGCGCTGCTCGAGGGCGATGTCGCCTTCCACAGCCTCGGCCTCGTGGTGATCGACGAACAGCACCGTTTCGGCGTCATGCAGCGCGCGGCGCTGCGCCGCAAGGGCGCCATGCCCGACGTCCTGGTCATGACCGCGACGCCCATCCCGCGCACGCTGTCGATGACCCTCTACGGCGACCTCGACGTGTCCGTGATCGACGAACTCCCCGCGAACCGCAAGAACATCAAGACGGCCATACGCTTCGATGACGACACCGCCACCGTCCACGAATTCCTCAGGGGCGAAGTGGCCGCGGGCAATCAGGCCTACATCGTCTTCCCGCTCGTCAGCGAATCCGAAAAGCTCGACCTCAAGGCCGCGACCGCCGAATACGAGCGCCTGCGGACGGAGGTGTTTCCCGACCTGCGCGTCGGCCTCCTGCACGGGCAGCTCCCGGCGAAGGAGAAGGACGCCGTGATGATGCGCTTCAAACGGCACGAGCTCGACATCCTCGTCTCGACGACGGTCATCGAAGTGGGCGTCGACGTCCCCAACGCGACCGTCATGGTCATCGAGCACGCCGAGCGCTTCGGCCTCGCGCAGCTGCATCAGCTCCGCGGCCGCGTCGGGCGCGGCAGCAAGCAGGCCTGGTGCATCCTCGTGACCTCGCGCGCGGCGTTCTACAGCGGCGGATCGAAGAGCGCCGACGAGTGGAAGGAGCAGTCCGACGCCCGCAAGCGCCTCGAGACGCTGCGCGACACGCTCGACGGCTTCCGCATTTCCGAGGTGGACATGGAAATCCGCGGTCCCGGCGACCTCTGGGGAACGGCGCAAAGCGGCTTCCCCGAGCTGCGCATCGCGAACCTCCTCACCGACGGCGACGTCCTCGCCGAAGCCCGCGCGGAGGCCTTCCGCATCATCGAGACCGACCCGCAGCTCCGTCTCCCCGCGCACGCGCAGATCCGCGCCGCCCTCGGCCCGAAACTCCGCGCGCGCCTCACCACCGCCGACATCGCATGAAGAAAAGATGGCAGATGCGAGATGCGCGAACATTCATTCTGCATCGATTGTTTGTTTCTCTTCCATCTGACATCTTCCATCTGACATCTTCCATCTGACATCTTCCATCTGACATCTTCCATCTTCCATCTTCCATCTGACATCTTCCATCTGACATCTTTCACCTTTCACCTGTCACCTTCCACCTGCCCTTCCACGAACCGTGACCCGCACCCCGAACGATATCGCGCGCATCCGCGACCACTGGGAGGAGGAAACCTGCGGCATCCGCTACGGCGATGCGCAGGATATCCGGACTCGATACTCCGAAATACGCGACGAGCGCCGGCGTCTTGAACCGTGGATTCTGCCCTTCCAGAACGCGCCCGCGGCCGCGGGCAGGCGCGTGCTCGAGATCGGCGTGGGCGCGGGCAGCGACTTCCTGCGCTGGGTGGAGGCGGGCGCCGACGCCACCGGCATCGACCTGACCAACGCCGCCATCCGCATCACCCGCGAACACCTCGCCGCCGAGGGAGTGGATACATCCGGCATCGACCTCCGTGTCGCCGACGCCGAAACGCTGCCCTTCGCGGACGGAAGTTTCGACCTCGTGTACTCGTACGGCGTGCTGCATCACACGGCGGACACCGACCGCGCGCTCCGTGAGGCCCGCCGCGTGCTCCGTCCCGGCGGCCAGGCGCGGCTGATGCTCTACCATCGTCCGTGCTGGACCGGCTGGATGCTCTGGGCCGTCCATTACGCGCTGCGCGGCAGGCCCTTCGTCTCCGTCCGCCGCGCCATTTTCGAGAAGCTCGAAAGTCCCGGCACGCGCAGCTACACGCGCGCCGAGGCGCGACGCGCGATGCGTCAGGCCGGGTTCGGCGACCCGCGCATCGAGACGCTGCTCGGCCCCGGCGATCTGCTGCTGATCCGTCCCAGCAGACGCTATTCCTCGCGTCTGTACGCGTTCCTCTGGAAACTCTACCCCCGCCCGCTCGTCCGCGCGCTCGGGCATCGCTTCGGCATCATCATGCTGATCGAGGCGGACGTCCCGCGCTGAGTCCGCGGGCGCGCGCCATGGCGGCACCGCAGCGCTTTTCGCGACGACCGGGAAGTGCGGGCGTCCGGAGATTGCGTATCTTGTGTTCTGAAAAATGAACAACCGGACACCCTCATGATCGTCATCGGCCGCAATCCCGTCAAGGAAATCCTCGCGTCAGGCAAGGACGTCGCGAAAATCTACCTGCGCTTCGGCGCGCATGGCGAGTCCTTCTCCGAGATCTACCGCCTCGCGGGCGAGCGGAAGATCCCCGTCGTCACTCTGCCGAAGGTCAAGTTCGACCGCCTCGGCGGCATGGAGCATTCGCAGGGCGTCGCCGCCCTGGTCGAGGAAATCGTCCTGCTGGAACTCGAGGATCTCCTCGCCGCGACGCGCGAGCAGGACGCGCCCTTCTTCGTCGCGCTCGACGGCGTCACCGACCCGCACAATCTCGGGGGCCATCATCCGCTCCGCCGAATGCGCGGGCGTGCACGGCATCATCCTTCCGAAACACGACTCGGCCATGATCGGCGAAACGGTCATGAAAACCTCCGCCGGCGCCGCCACGCACATGCCGCTCGCGCGCGTCGTCAACCTGCAGCACGCGCTCGAAACCATGAAGGCCCAGGGCATCTGGATCGCGGGACTCGACTCCGAAGGCGACACCGACCTCCTGAGCTTCGACGGCCTGATCCCCGTCTGCGTCGTGGTCGGCTCCGAGCGGGGCATGCGCCCCACCGTCCGCAAGCAGTGCGACATGATCGTCCGCATCCCCATGTGGGGCCGCATCGAATCCCTCAACGCCTCCGTCGCCGCCGCGCTGATGCTCTACGAAGTGCGCCGCAAACGGCTGTGAATCGTGAAGAGCCTGCCCCGAACGAAGCCGAGGGGTGAATCGTGAAGAGCCTGCCCCGAGCGAAGCCGAGGGGTGAATCGTGAAGAGCCTGCCCCGAGCGAAGCCGAGGGGTGAAGTCGTGAAGAGTAAACGAAACAAAGGACGTCCTCCCTCTCCCTCTGGGAGATACTCCGTTAAAATTCAAGTGATCTTGACCCTTACACATCGGTTATATAGGTTTCAGTACGCTCTTTCCATTCCGAGCGACGGAAGGCGGCACCAAGACCACGTACTCGTCTGTCAAGACTCCCCCTGGCACGGCTGTCGCCTTTCGTTTTCTTTACTTCTCGCGAGGTAATCGGGGCGCTGAGCGTTTTGCAAGGTTTTCGGAGAGAGTACCGCGGCGCCGTTTTCCTCCGACGCTCTGCGCGTTCCTCCATTGGCCTTCGCACGCTCGACGTCGCGCTGCCAATGCGCAAGATCGAAGCGCCGATCGGACACCCAGCATACATCCACCAAGCCAGGCAACTTGCGCATCCCTGCAACCAGACGCACGCGCGGCGCTTTGCCGTTTTCCTTCAAGCGCTGTGCCATCGCTGCGATGACCGGGTTGTACCGTTCCGCCGCCATGGCGCAGAGATAGAGAATGGCGGAACACGAGCGTTTCCGGCGTTTGCTGATCCCGCGCGCTTGACGCCATCTCCGCTTTGCTCGACGACGGGATCGAGGCCGACATACGAGACCAGTGCGGCAAACGAATGAACCGTTCGATGTAGCCGAGCTCCAGACGCAGACAGATCGCACTCCAGTTCCCGATCCCCGGGATGCTGGCAATAATGCCAATCACCGGATCGTCTTGCATCATCGCGATGATCTGCCGACGATGCTTCTCAATGCGTTCTCTGGCTTGGCGCAGATCGGACGCCATCGCTTCGATGCACGCTGCGTGTAGGGATCGGTCAGCGAGGCCACGCTCGTCTTTGCCGCTGCGATAATGGTCTCTGCCGTCTTCGTGGTGACACCGGGAAAGCGTACGAGTGTCTCCGGTCGGGCACGCCCCAGCAGCGTCGATGTGGGATGATTCGATGAGTTGAAGCACCCGAGGGTGGGATCCCGGTCGCGGCAGAAGGGAATCAGTTCCGGATGCGTGCGCTGCAGAAGCGATTCGAGTTCTGTCATCAACGACGCCGCCCCGACGTGTCATGCTCCGAATGGCGCGATAGTATTGCGTGGCGCCCTCCATCGCGGCCGTCGACGGGGTATCGGCTGCACCCATCCCGTAGGCGAGATACTGGGCGATCCCCAGCGCACTGGAGGAGCTCGTGACAGCGCGCGATGCAGCTCTCGATCAAGATACCGCTTGACCGCCAACGGGTTGAGCCGCACGCACCGACGTATACGCGGCGAGAAGATGCTGCTCCTCTCTGGCCCACCGTTCCCAGTTTCCCTGATATCCACCAGTCGCCTCCATGCCGATGTGCGGCAGACGGCGAAGAGGCGGAAATGATCAATGTGTGCAAGATCGAGCTGAGATCCGGTTTGCCCGTCCGCGTGTCGTCGAACTTGCGCGAGAAGACCACGGTATCGCTCCTGCTTGTCCTTGACGCGTCATCGCAGATGTCACATCCACATGGCCTTTGCTGATGTCCATTCCAATCCAGAGGGTGTTCATTATCTCCTCCACGGTGAAGAAATACATTCGCGGTGCATTGCCGAAGCAAGCAGCTGCGGGGCTTCCTCCCGATCGGCGATCGTTCGGCACAGTCCAATACGTGGTCATGCCACAAGATACTCCTCGAACGCAACGAGGGACGGGAAGCAACAATCTCCCCAAACGAGATCATGGTCTCAGGGGGCCGGTCGTTGTATTCCGCAGTGCGGATATCGTACGTATCCGGCAAGTGAAAGAGAAATGCAAGACACCTTTGGGTTGGGGGAGAAGCATAAAACAAACATACCAGAGGGCCGGGGTGAGGGATATTGCGGTGATGAAAAACTTCTCCACGAACAGATTATCCGGACTTCCGCCGACGACATCGGCGCCAAGCCCCGTCACCCGATCATCCTCGTGGTCGACAATGTCCGCAGCCTGTACAACGTCGGATCGATTTTCCGGAGCTGCGACGGCGCGCTGGTCGAGAAGCTGTACCTGTGCGGCTTCACGCCGCATCCGCCGCGCAAGGAGATCAGCAAGACCGCGCTCGGCGCCACCGAGAGCGTGCCGTGGGAATACGCCCCCGACATCGCCGCACTGCTCGCGCGCCTGCGCGCGGGCGGACTCCGCGTCGCGGCCCTCGAGCATACGGACCGCAGCGTCTCCTGCTTCTCGCTCACGCGCGAGGACTTCCCTCTCGCCGTGGTCGTCGGCAATGAAATCACCGGCCTCTCCGATGCCGCCCTCGCGCACTGCGACAGCGCCATCGAAATCCCGATGTACGGCGTCAAGCACTCGCTCAACGTCGCCGTCGCGACGGGCGTGCTCCTCTACGAATGCGTGCGCGCCCTTACCCGGTGATCGAGCATCGGGGTATTGCGGGACTGTTGACGCGGAGACGCGGACGCGGAGACGCGGTGACGCGGGGACACGGGGACGCGGGGACACGGGGACGCGGTGCCACGGAGATGCGGTGACTCGGTGACACGGTGACGCGGTGCCCAAGCTTCGTCATTCTGAGCGTAGTAGCCTGCCCTGAGCGAAGCCGAAGGGAAGAATCTGTACGTTCGCCCTGCGAGTGATACAGGAGTCACCGATACGTTGTGAGCTGAACGGCCAGATCCTTCGCTGCGCTGTCAATGACAGCGGTGTCTCCACGATGAATAATCGTCGAGGTTTCTTCTCCCCCTCCCTCTGGGAGAGGGTCGGGGTGAGGGGTGGAGCAAACAGAATCCATCAGGATTTGCTGACGGGAGTGAATCGGACGAACGGACGTAAACGATGTCATTACCGACGATATTGGGATACCATCCAATGAGTGACTCAGGATGACGATGCCTCTTTCATAGTTGCCGCTGAACGCTCAGCACCTTCCACCTTCCACTTTCCACCTGCCACCTGCCACCTTCCACCTTCCATTACCTCGCGAGCGTCACCATCCTCGACGAAACACTCAAACCACTGCTGAACCGCACCACATAGCTTCCGACCGGCAACGCGGTTCCCCGGTCGTCGGCACCGTCCCAGCGCGCGACAAAGGTGCCCTTCGTGACGGTGGCCTTGACGAGACTGCGCACGCGACGTCCGACCATGTCGTAGACGTCGAGCGCGACGGGCGTGGGCGCGGTTTCCGTGACGGTGAAGGAGATCATGCCCGCCGATGAGGAGGTGACCGGATTCGGGTACACCGGATGCAGCATCGATGCTGACGCGCTCGAGGGCGCTGTGACCGGCAGTTCCTCGATGCCGGTGACGAGTGCAGGACCGGCCTGCCTGCGGCTGCCGTTGATGTCTGCGAGGTAGAGGTTCACCCAGTCGGGACGCGGGTAGGGAACGGACGGCCGCATCGACTTCTCCCATTCCTTGTCCGTCATGCGCTTGAAGTTGGTGGTCACGTGCTCGTAGTAGCTCATCATGGCGCCTGTGTACACGATGAGTCCGCCCTGCTGCGACGGCGCGATCGCGAAGCCCATGTTCACGCTGCCCGTGCCGACGTGCAGCACCCACCCCACGGGATTGCCGGCGGCGTCGGTCGGCGCGGTATGAACATCCGCCACGACGTAGTTCGCCTCGTTGATTTCGCGGTTGAAGAAGAGGCGCTGGTACCAGCCTCCGTAGCCTGTCGTGCAACCATTGCTGAAGGTGTACAGCATGCTCCTGATGAAGGCGACGTCCTGCGCAGAGAGCGCGTCGCCGGCGAGCTCCTTGCCCGCGATCGCCTGCAGCGTGTCCATCGTGCCCGCCATCGACTGGAAATGCCGCGAGATGTTCTCGAGGCCCGCCGCGTGGTACTTCACTCCCGCGTTGCGCGCGAAATCGGCGAGCCTCCCGTACATGTCGGGAAACGGCTCCACGTACCCTTCGGGGTACGAGCAGCTTGGACCGCCGGTGTAGGACTGCTTGGCGTAGAGCAGATTGTCGTGCCGCAGCTGCGACCACGAGGCGAGCTGCGTGTTCATCTTCTCCTGCCACCACGCCGCGGTTCGCATGAAGGCCGGGTACTTCTCGAGGCTCGCCGGCGGATTCAGCGCGCGCACGCCGTGCAGCCAGGTGTTGTACAGCGACGCGTTCCAGAAGTCACCGCCGTACGAATCGATGAGGTAGCGCAACGCGGAGAGGTTGGGCGCGTACGACCATCGCTGCATTTCCTCCTGCAGGAGCTGCGCCGACGCGTCGTTCCCGATCGCGAAGAGCGCGTCCATCGGCTGCGGCAGCATGCGCATCACCTTGCGGCCGTCCTTCAGGATGCGGTCGAACACCACGTTGCCGAACACGTAGGAATCGACGATGAAACGCTGGCCGAGCAGCAGGAAAGCCGACGGCGGCTTCAGCTGCTCCGGATCGGACGGATCCGACATGAGGATCTGCGAGTTGATGCGCTGCTCGGCGAAGGGCTTGCGCAGCAGCGCCGCGGTGAAGGCGTCGAACACCGCCTTGTCCAGGAGCTTGTCGGGCGACGCGAAACCGGCTTCGCCCTGCACTTCCGCGAGGTTCTTCGTCGTGACGTTGTCGCTCTCGCCCACGAGGAAGGTGATCATCCCGTCGATATCCTTCAACGCATCCCCGCGCTGTCGGCCATGGCGACGGCGTCCTTCACGAGGTACGCGTCGATGACCTGCCGCTGTATGTCCTCGTCCTTCTGCACGGGCGCGCCCTGCTGCACGGGTTTCGTGAGCATGAACTCGGTCCTGCCGAGCCAGATCATCGCCTTGAAGTACGCCGACAGGGCCGCGTCCTCCGCGTAGTGTCCGCGCGGAGTGAACTGGCTGAAGTCGATGGTCCGCGCGGTGGAGCTGAACAGCGCCACATCGGACGGCTGCTCGGCTGCGACGAGGAGCAGCATGTCGTTCGCCGCCGCGTCGGTTTCCGCGTACAGCGGTTTCGCCGGACTCTGCGGACGCAGCAGTCTGCGGGCGACGGTGAGGTACAGGTCAACGTCGCGGAGCATCGCGCGCATCGCGGGATTCGCTCCGTGCGCCGCATCGAGCGCGGGCAGCGAGGCCGTGTGCAGCGCGCGGAGCAGGAAATCGAGACGCGGGATGAGCAGCTGCAGCTCCGTCGATTTCAGGATCTCGTCGTACGACATGTGCACGGCGTGCAGGATGGCGTCGGTGCTGACGAGCACGGGCATGTCCTTCACCCACGCGTCCTGATAGGCCGTGCCGAAGGATCCGTACGAGAGCCGCTCGGTCACGAGGAAGCCGTTCTCCGAAAGCAGATCCACTTCGTCGGTCGTGAGCTTGTACTTCAGCCGCACCGAGTCGAGGTAGCGCGCCTCTGCGAATGGTATCTGCGCCCGCCGCTGAAAGAGCGGCGCGGGGTGCTCGCGAAGCACGCCGCCGCCGTCAATCGCCCGATGCTGCGACAGGTACGCGCGGTAGGCGTCGAGATCGAAGGTGGGGGTCTGTGCGCGCAATACGGTAACGAGCCCGGGAAGCAGCATCGCGGCGGCGACAAGCGGGAGCAGACGTTTCATGGCGATATCCTTGTCTGATTTCGAAGAAAGGAAGTTCGCGAATTCCCCCGGCAAGCGCAATGCAAATCGCCTTTACCGCGCGACTACCATTCCAGCAACCGGTACCGGGCCTGCAGCTGCGTGGAGACGGCCGCGTCGCCGAACTGCGTGGCGCCCAGCCATTTCGCCTCGAGCGAGAGACAGAACGACGCCGACAGCGGCACGGAGTACGACGCCGCCAGCATCCAGCCCTGGCTGAACTCCCGCACGTTCACCGTCTCGCCGAATGAACGCGTGCACAAATTCACGTAGTAGACGCCGGTGCCGCCGAACAGCTCCACGCCCCGCGCGACCTCCATCGAGAACACCACCAGCACGGGAATCGCCGAGAGAAAGAGATTCGCATCGGTTTTTCCGAACTGGGTCTGCACATCCTTGAGCGTGTAGGAGTACATCGAGGTCCACCCGCTCTCCAACCCCACGCGCAACAGGTGATCGGGCTTCCACATCAGGCGCAGCGTCCCGGCCGCGCCGTCGCGGGAGATGCCGTAGAATTCTTCGTACGGCGCGATGTAGCGCGAGTAGCCCCCGCCGAGCGTCACGACCACCGCGAAGGACGAATCCCGCGCGACTTGCGCGCGCAAGGGTCGATCCGCGCCGCAGCAGAGCAGCAGCAGCGCGGCGACGGCGACGAGGGATGCGCGGCTACGGCTGGACATAGTAGTGGTAGGCGACGAGCGACGTGTAGTTGGTGAGGATGCCGTCGAAGTCCCCCTCGCGCACGAACTGCTGAATGTAGCCGGGCAGGTCGAGGGTCCAGACCACGGCCCTGCGCCCCTCGGCGTGCATCTGCGCGACGGCGTCGCTCTGCGTGCCGAGCGTCCAGCGCGGCGCCCACACCGCGGCGTTCGTGCGGCGCACGTCGTCGAGACTGAGCTCGCAGAGCACGGGGGCCTTGGACGCGCCGGGCACCAGCAGGTACTCTTCCACCTTCTCGACGGTGGGGAGACCCAGCGCGATGGTGAGGTCGCGGCCAAGAACGCGCGCGCTGTCGAGATACTCGCGCTGGATCTTCTGCAACAGCGCGATGGGGATCGTGGGCTTGCTGTCCAGCCACACGAAGGACAGCGTGGTGCCGTGCAGCACGCTGCTCAGCATGCGCCGCAGCGAGGGGATGCGCTCGCCGTTCTTCAGGCGCGCGAAGGTCTCGAGCTGCGCGAAAGTGTACTCGCCCAGCTGGCCGACGAGGCCCGACTTCTGGTTGAGACGCAGGTTCAGGTACTCGTCGTGGAACACCACCGGGACGCCGTCCTTCGTCAACTGCACGTCGATCTCGATCCCGGTCGCCCCGAAGCGCTCGCAGAGCAGGGCGAGTTCCACGCTGTTCTCCACGGCGGGCGGACTGTCGGAATTGCGCGCCCCCGCGCGGTGACCGATGATCTGGAAGGGACGCGCGCCCTTGTGCAGCGGGCGCTTGTAGCTGAGGACGACGGGCTTCCGCTGCGTCTCCGTCGACAGATTCTCCGCGCCGCGCAGGATGATGTCGCCCTCCTTCGGTTCCTGCCCGCGCAACAGGAAGATGCCCCCTTCGGCGGGATCGAGCGACAGCGCGATCGACCCCGCGTCGAGTCCCGTCACATTGCGCCAGGTGCCGGCAAAGACCAGAGCGGAGTCCTTCAGGCCCGCGCCCATGATGCAGAGCACCGCATCCTTGCCGGAGAAGATCGAGAGGCCGCTGCCGTTCCACTTCAGCACGACTTCCGCGCCGAAGCGCTGGCGGCCCTCGCTCACCGTGTACACGCCGTCGAGCCTGCGTCCCGCAAATGTGGGAAGCTGCACGCTCCCGGCGAGGAGACCCGCGGGATCCGGCTGCGGCATGACGACGTCGCCG
The DNA here is from genome assembly GCA_016720835.1 of Ignavibacteria bacterium. Taxonomy (GTDB): domain Bacteria; phylum Bacteroidota; class Ignavibacteria; order SZUA-365; family SZUA-365; genus JADKJW01. Next base: position 107,489 of record JADKJW010000031.1, on the reverse strand, counting down.
ATGTCGCCGCAGGAGGCGAGGGCGAGGAGGGCGAGACCGAGCAGCAGCGCGCGCGTCACAGGATCACCCCGAAGAGCAGTTCCGAAAACAGGAGGCGGCGGCTGAAGGCGGAGAAGGCGAACCAGGTCTGCGGATGGAACTGCGTCAGCGATATCCGCGCGCCGAGCGCGAGGTGCGTGTTTTTCCAGAAGGGCTGCTCGAGCATGACCGTCACGGCGCCTCCGGCGATCGCGTTGCGATTGCTCCCCAGATCGTTCTCGCCCGCGAAGGAACGCTGCGCCAGCATCAGCATGGCCTCGCCCTTCAGGCTGATCAGCACGCCGTCGGCATCGTACCCGACGGCGACGTACGGGTAGTTCATCCAGCCGGACATGCTGTTGTCGAAGCCGTCGATGGTCATGGCGCCGAACCAGAACGACGCGTCGTCGCCCGCCGCGATCCCGAAGCGGCCGAAGGAATGCGCCCAGGAAGCGCCGAAACGGAACTCGTTGGTGATGTATTGCACGATGGCCCTGCCGTGAAACGAGAATTGCCAGGGCAGTCCGATGACCGCGTCCAGATCCAGCGCGGGCGCCTTGTTGATCTCCTCCTCCGCGATGTCGCGCGGGACGGTCAGCAGCGTGACTCCGGCCGACATTTCGAAGTGGAAGACGCCCTGCGGACGCGGAAAATGGAGATGCGGCTGCTCCTGCGCCCGACCCGGTGCCGCGGTGCAAAGGAGTGCGAATATTGCCAGCAGTACTCGACTGCCCGCTCCTTTGTGATGCCGTGTTCTCATGCGCGTTCCACGCTCAGGCCCTGACTGTTGACGATGAGGAGGTGCGTCGCTTCGTGATCGGTCTCGGAAGGCGGCGGGATGAAACAGCCGGCTTCGTGGAAATGGAGAACGCCAGGCATTGCCCGGCGTTCTCAAGATCGCTGTGTGCGCGGGGGGCCCGGCCGGCATCCCCGCGGAGGAACTCAGAGCAGTCCGGCTTTCTGCAGCGTGGCCCGGGCGCCGTTCTTGTTCACGGTCTTGAGCGCGCGCGCGGAGAGTTTGACGGTGACGAAACGCTTTTCTTCGGGAATATAGATGCGCTTGGTCTGCAGATTCGGAAGCTGGCGGCGCTTGGTGCGGTTATGCGCATGCGACACGTTGTTTCCGACGAGGGGGCGCTTCCCGGTGATTTGGCATACGCGCGACATATCGTGACCTCTTTCGCTTTCGTTTCGGTGACGGAATTATTTCAGGCCTTCGCCGACGAAGGGAAGGAACGCCATGTAGCGGGCGCGCTTGATGGCCTCGACGACGCGGCGCTGATTCTTGGCGGTCAGCCCGGTCAGGCGACGGGGGAGAATCTTGCCCTGATCGTTCGTGAAGCGCTCGAGGAACTTGGATTCCTTGTAGTCCACATAGATCGCGTCTTTTCCCTGGAACGGATCGGGACGGCGCTTCGAAATGGTGTTCGGGCGGCGGCGCGGGGGTCTTCTTCCAAACGGCCTCATGCGACGGTCTCCTTCTTGGTCTGGTTGAAGCTTGCATACCGGCGATTGTATTTCTCGACGCGTCCTGCCGAATCGACGATCTTCTGCTTGCCCGTGAAGAACGGGTGGCAGGCGGAGCAGATTTCGACCTTCAGGTGCTGCCGGGTGGAGCGCGTCTCGAACGTCGAGCCGCAGCTGCACACCACTTCGCAACGGTGGTAACGGGGGTGGAGATTTTCTTTCATGGATCTATCCTCAGCCTTTCATGCTTTCGATCTCTTTCGGATCCTTTGCCTTCACCATCTTGGATCGGAACTTCCAGGAGTTCGTGTTCTCATCGAAGATCGAGACCACGCACTTGTAGGAAACGACGTCGGACTTTGACTTGCCTTTCGCCTTGTCCGCAAATGTTTGGGTTTTTGCCATGGTTCATTGCCGAAATCTTGTTTCGATTCAATACAGGGAGATCAACATAAGAAATCGGGCAACAAGAGTCAAGTGCGCCGCGCGATGCATCCGGGAACAGCGCTGCGGACCGCGCATGAATAAAGGAAAAAGACCGCCAATCCGGGCCGATTGTGGAATATTCTCGTAAATTCCGTACACTCGTCGGATGCGGGCGCCCGCGCCGCTTCCGTGCACCGTTTTCAGCACTCATCGCCTCGTTATCCATGATACGAACCGCCTCCTCGCGCGCAGCCCTCACCGGAAGCATTTCCGGAGTCCTCTTTTCCACCGGCATGTACGTGGCGTGGAATCAGCTCCCGTCGGTGTCCTTCGGACTCGCGCCGCTCTTCGCCGCGGCCGTCATCGCGACGGTGTCGTCCTTCCTCGCGCCCGCGCCCTCGTGGCTGCGCTCCGGCGCCCTCGCGCGATGGATCGCTCCCGCGTCCGCCGTGCTGCTGCCGCTCGCGGTGTACGGGATCGGACTGCTCTCGGCCGATTTCGCCTTCATCTCCGACGAGCCGGACCTGCTCACCTTCATCGCGCTGTTCGCGGTGTATCTGCTCCTGACGGGCGCTCCCATCCTGCTCGCGGGCATGGACCTGCGCGTGGCCCTGCACGACAGGCAGGGCGATCAGCTCGGGCCCTGGCTCATGGGATTCGGCACCGCGGCCGCCGCGCATCAACTCGCCTGCGCGGGGATGGATTTCCGCGCCGTCTTCGCCGCGCAATCGGCGCTCATCCTCGCATCGTCGCTGTGGCCGGCGGTCACGCTGAAATCCGTCAGTGCCCGGACATCGACGCCGGGTGAGCACGCGGCGAAGGAGCATGCGGCAAAGCCCCAGTCCCATGGCGCCCGCGACGCGAAGACGCAGCGCAAACACGCCGTCGGCAGGACGCAGTCGCTGCTGCCCTTCAAGCCCGCGCTCATCCATCCCGCGGTGTACGGCGCGATCCTCTTCTTCTTCACCGCCTGGCTGCTGCGCGCCTTTCAGCGCCTCCTGGAGGCCACGCTGCCGATGGAGACGCTCGCATCGCTCATCATCCCCGGCGTCGTGATGCTTGCCGGCGCGGGTTTCGCGCTGGGATCGTCGCTGCGGCTCCGGCGCCTGCCCGTGCCTCCCGCCCTTGCCCTGCTCGCGCTCGCCGCCGTGTCGATCGGCATCGGCGAATACCGCTTCGCCTCCGCGCTCTACGCCGAGATTTACCTCGCTTTTTACGCAAGCGCGTCCGTCTCCACGCCGCTCTTCGAACTCGCGCTGTGGTGGGCGCTGCTCCCGGCGCTCTGCATCGGCGCCGCGGGCGCCTTCGTCCGGACCCGCGAAGAACGCGCCGGCCGCGCCGACCTCCTCATGCTCGCGGACGGCATGGTTCTCGCGATCCTCGCCTTCGTGCTTTTCCCGGCCTTCCCCGCCGGACATCAGCTCGCGGCCGCGGCGGCGTTCGGATTGACGGCCGCGGGCAGCGCCGTGTTCGTGTTGAACAGGCGCGCGCTGGCGCCACTCACGGGCGGCGTCCTCCTGTTCGCCGCGGCGGCCGGCGCGCTCGCGCTCACGTCCGAGCCCGGCGGCAACGGCACGATGACGGCGCCCACGCGCTTCCAGAGCCGCGCGGCGTCGGTGACCGCGGGCGGCCGCCTGAACTTCCTGCAGTCGCGCGATTACGACGATCCCTTCATCGCGACCATGTGGAACGACGTGACGCTGCTCACGCAGAATTCGCGGCAGGTGCATCGCGCCCTGTACCGGCTCGGCCATCTGCCCATGCTGCTGCATCCCGCTCCGAAGGCCGTCGCCGTGCTCGGCTACGGCTCCGGCGCGGCGCTGGAGGCCGTGACGATGCACGCGCCCGCCCGCGTCGTCTGCGTCGAGCAGCAGCGCGCGCTGCCCTGGTTCACGGATTCCACGGCGCGGCGCGAGCACGTGCAGTCCTGGGCGCGCGCGGTGGAATTCCGCGTCGAACGGCCCGCCGCCTTCGCCGCGCACACGGGCGAGCGCTTCGACGTCGTCATCTCCCCCGAACCGTTCGCGACGCCGTTCAAGACGCGCGACGTGTTCACGCCGGGTCACTACGCCAACGTCGCGCGACTGCTCGCGCCCGGCGGCGTCTTCGCGCAGTGGGTGCCCGTGACGGGCGTCTCCCGCGAAGGACTGCGGAGCATCGTCGCGTCGGTGGCCTCCGCATTTTCGGACGTGCAACTCTGGATTGCGCACGCGGACGTGGAAAACGCCATGCTCTGCATCGCCGCGAGCAACACGCGCTTCGGCCCGGAGCGCATGAACCGCGCGGGCTTCGCCGCGCTGCTGCAGAACGGCGAGACGGCCTTCCGCCTCCGGGGCATCGGCATCACGGGCTGGGAGAGCGTGTTCGCCGACTACTGCGCCGACCGCCCCGGCGCGCTGGCCTTCGCCGGCACCGCCGCGCCGCCCTCGCGCTTCGCGACCGGCCTGCAGTCCCTGGACGATCCGTCGTCACCCGACCGCTGGCGGCGCGTCTTCGAACTCTTTGCCCTGCGCACGCGTCCGGCGGCGATTCTCCCGGCCGCGCGGAACGACTCGCTGCGCATGCGCGCGGAAGCGCTGTTCGACGACCGCATGACGGTGCTGCGCGCGAGCGCCTCCGCGGCGACGGGCGACGACACGAGCGCCACACGCGCGCTGTACAACCTGTTCACGCTCCACCCGTACAATGCGGAAGCGTCTCTCGCGCTCTCCGACATCCTCCTGCGCAAGGCGGCGCAGTTCATCAGCGGCGGACAGCACGCGGTGGCGATGCCGATGCTCGGCGAGGTGATCCGCCTCGCGCCGCTCACGACGGCCGTCCTGCGCCTCATGATGATCGGCGCCATGCAGGGGGGCGACGCGCGCCTCGCGGGCGAGTGCATCGACGGCATCAAGAAACTCAACCCCCGGCACGCGGGCTTCCGCGACAACCAGGCCACGCTCCGCGCGCAGCAGGGAAACCTCAACGACGCCCTGCTGCTCTATGAAAGCGCCATCACCATCGATCCGACGAACGAGGAGTTCTACTGCAACATGGCGTCGGCGCAGTTCCAGGCAGGCCGCGTCTGGGAAGCCATCCGCATCCTCGACCGCGCGTCCACCGAGAGTTACTATCCCGCCAAGGCCTACGCGCTCAAGGGGAATTTCTACCTCGACCGCCGCAAGAACGACCTCGCGCGCGAAGCCTACCTCGGCTACATGCGCGTCGCCATGCCCGACGATCCCCTGCGCGAAAACGTGCAGGGCGCCCTCCTCTCCCTCAAAAAATAACGCCCGATTTTCCATGGCAGAAACCGTCGACATCCTCGCCTTCTCGCCGCATCCCGACGACGCGGAACTGTACTGCGCGGGCACGCTGCTCGCCTGCGCGCGCATGGGACGCCGCATCGGCATCGCGGACCTCACGCGCGGCGAACTCAGCACGCGCGGCACGCTCGCGTCGCGCGCGCGGGAGACGGCCGCCGCCACCCGCGCGCTCGGCCTCGACGCGCGCGTGAATCTCGGCATCGCCGACGGGAACATCGCCAACACGCCCGCGAACCGCCTGACGGTCATCCGCGTCATCCGCGCGCTGCGGCCGTCCACCATCCTCCTGCCCTATCCGGTGGACCGCCACCCCGATCACGGCAACGCGAGCGTGCTTGTCCGCGAAGCGCTGTTCCAGTCCGGCCTCGCGAAGGTGCGCACGGCGCGGGGCGGAAAGGCGCAGCAGCCGCATCGGCCCGCGAAGGCGTTCTACTACATGCTCGCGCACGACTTCGTCCCGCAATTCGTGGTGGACGTCTCCGCCGGGCAGGACCGCAAGCTGGAGGCCATCCGCTGCTACGCGACGCAGTTCCATACCGGCGCGAAGGCGGGCAGGGGACCGCAGACCTACGTGAGCAGCCCCGACTTCCTCGAGGCGCTCGTCGCCCGGTCGCGCCGCCTCGGCTTCCTCGCCGGCGCCCGCTACGGCGAGGGCTTCGAAGCCCTGCAACCATTGGGTGTCGACGCGAGTGTCCTGTTCTGACCCTCCCCGGTCAGCTCACGTCCGAATCGAAGTACACCCGCTCCAGTTCGTCGGCGATCGCGGCCATCTCCTGCAGCATCGGCGCGCATTCCTTGATGGAGGTTTCGTCGATCTCGAAAATGCCGAGCAGCACGATGTCGTGCCCGCGCAACACGGCGATGCGCGAGTGCCGCAGGCTCGCGTTGATTTCGAGCAGGCGGACGGGGTCCACGGCGTCGGTCAGCTTGCCGACGTTCGTGTAGAGCAGGCCGACGCGCTCACCGCGCACCATGTCCACCTTGCCGTAGATCGACTGCCTGCGCCCTCCCGGCAACGGGATCTCGAGCACGCTTCTGTCGCCCTCCCGCTTGTAGCGCCCGGAGGAGAAGAGCGCGACCTGCTGCAGCATGTCGTGGATGGTCATGTCAGTGCGAGATGGTCACGTCGATCGGGGAATGGGCGTCCACCTTGTCACCCGCGGCGGGCGACTGCCCGATGACGGTGTTCGGGACCAGCGCGCGGCTCGCCTTCGACGTGATGGAGCCGATGCGGAGTCCCGCGGCCGCGAGCTTTTTCTGCGCCTCGTCGAGGCTCAAATTCACCACGGCGGGCACGTCGATCTGGGAGAGTTCCGGTCCGCTGCTCACGGACACGTCGATGCGCTGGGCGTGCGTCACCTTCTTCCCGGCGGGCACTCCCTGCGTCGTCACGGTCTCCGCCGGCAGTTCGGACGAGGTGTACGTGACGATGCCGAGCTGCAGCTCGAGCTGCTCGAGGGTGATCTTGGCGTCGCGCAGCGACCGTCCGCGCAGGTTCGGGACGGCGACTTTCTGCTCGCCGCCGCTCACCGTGAGGTACACGTTGCGCTGCTCGCGGACGACGCTGCCGGGCACGGGATTCTGGTACAGGATGCGTCCCGGCTTCACCGTGCTGCTCGGCGCGGTGTCGGTGACCATCGGCGTGAGTCCGCGCAGCTCGAGCGTCTCCACCGCTTTCGCCCGGTTCATCCCCACGAGATTGGGAACGCTGATTTCACTGCGCGCGTGCACGATCCAGGGCATGATGAACACGTCCAGCAGGATCAACAGCAGCAGTCCGCCCGACGCGATGACGTACAGGCGGACGGCAAGCCGTGATGTGAGAAATTGCCGGAAGGTCATGCGACGCGGCGCCGGATGCCTACTTGATGCCGAGCAGTTCGACGTCGAACACCAGTGTTGCCTTGGCGGGGATGGTGGGCGGCATGCCTCTGTCGCCGTAGGCGAGATCGCTCGGAATGATGAGTTTGCGGCGGCCGCCGACCTTCATCGACATCACGCCTTCGTCCCAGCCCTTGATGACGCCGCCGGTGCCGATGACGAATTCGAACGGCTCCTTGCGATCGCGCGAGCTGTCGAACTTCTTTCCATTGGTCAGCGTGCCGGTGTAATGCACGCGCACGGTCTTGCCTTTCACGGGAGCGGCGCCCTTGCCGACCACGAGGTCGACGTACTGCAGGCCGGATTTCGTGGTGACCACTTTTTCCTTCGAAACCTTGTCTTTCTTGGTCTTGAGGGTCTTGGTCATCGCGGGCGCTTTTTCGCCGTCCTTGTTCTGCGCCGCCGCCGCGGGCGCGAGAAGCGCAAAGACCACGGCCAATGCGAGAAGCTGTTTCATGCGTATCCTCCGAGTGATGTGATTCGTGATGGAGTGGCGCCGCGAAATACGCCGCCATCGCCAGAGCATCGTAAAATACGCAGAGGACGGACAATGAAAAACGACGGGCTGCGATCTGCCCGGACCGTCATGGAGCGACGAGCACCCGGCATCGGGCGAATCGGACGCCGTCCGACGCCGTCAGCACGTACACGCCCGGCGCGATACCGCGGGTCTCCATGCGATACATCCGCGCGCCGCCGCCTGCGTCAGAAACGGCGCGTACGGCGCGCAATCGTCCCGCGAGATCGTGCAATGCAAGCGTCACCATGCCGATCCGCGGCGCATCCGGCGCGTCGGTCGTCAGCAGCACGGTGAACCCGTCGCCGCGCGGGACCGGATGGGGAGAGATGGCAACGGACAGTCCCGTCGCGGCGGCAGGCGGCTCCGTCTCGATGCCGGTGACCCCGGTCAATGCATACTCGCGGATGCGCGCGTGCTGGTACTCCGCCAGGAAGAGCCGCGCGCCTCGGGCGACGTAGCAGGCGACGGGAGCACCCTCCGATGCCGGATACAGGCTGAACGCGTGCAGGAGGCGAAGATCGCCCGCGGCGTGGATGGTGAGCCGCACGCTGTCGTCCACCGCGAGGCCCACGAGGCGCGTGCCGTCCTCGCTTGCGCCGATGATGCGCGCCGCGACAGGGAGCTGTTCCGCCGTCAATTCCCATGTGCGGGTGTCTATCGCGTGCGGACCGGCAAACACTCTGCGGCGCTGCGCGTCGTAGTACAGGAGTTCCCCGTCTGTTTTTTCGGTCCGCTCCCATGGCAAACCCGAGAGATCGACGATCTGCAGCAATGCCCCGCTGGAGAGCCGGTACACGTTCAGGATGCGCTCCGGTTGGCGGAACACGGCGAAGGCGTCGTCGGGCACGGCGAGCGCGCCCTGCAGGCGGCCGGGTCCGCCGCCCGGCGCATACGTGTAGCCGTCCACGTTTCCCCCGCGCACGACGCGTTCCGCGGCGCCGTCGATGAGGGTCCAGCGCCCGGATTCCGGCGCGCAGGCAAGCAGCAGATGGGAGGCGGAATCGAAGGCGAGGTGGGCGGTCTCGCCGCTCCGCGCCTCCGGAACGCCCGGCAGGAGCAGCGATCTGCGTCCGGAGGAATCGTCGACATCGAAGACCGACACGGCGCTCTCTTCATGATCGAGCGCGAACAGACGCCGGAGGCGGTGATCGAAGGCGATCGCGACGGGCCGCGTGCCGCTGCGGAACATGTCCAGGGTCTGGAACTGATATCCGCCGATGCGTGCGATGCCGTTGCCGTCGCCGAGCGCGTCCGCCGCGAAGAGCGCGAAGCGGCCCGGATCCCACGCCAGCGCCTCCGCGCTCTCGCCGGGATCGAAGGAATGGCGCGGCGAGAGGGTCCTGCCGTCGAGCACGAGCACGCGGTTCTCGTTCTCGCTCGCGAGCAGCAGGCTGCCGCTGGACTCGTGCACGGCGATGCTGCGCGCGCGGTGCCCGACGGGGAGAGAGTCGCGCGCGAAGGTCGCGAGATCGATCCAGTGCAGCCTGCCCGACAGGCGGTGCAGGCCGTCCGTGCCGTCCCCGGCGGAATCGACCACGAAGAGGCGCCGCGCGGACGCGAGCAGCGCGGCGTCGGCGATGCCGCCCGCAAATCGGATCTCCTTGTCAAGAATTCCTTCCGAACCGACGCAGAACACGCGCGCGGCGGTGACCAGCATCATGCTCCGGTCGGACGGGTGGACCAGCACCCGCCGCGCGGGCTCGCCGCTTTTGAAGGACAGCCCCCGGTACAACGCGTGCGGCTTGTCCCCCTGGTACTCCTGCACCATCATTCTCCCGCCGATCAGTCCCGACGACGCGACGACGAGCACGGCGCGCGCGCTGTCGAATGCGATCGTGCCGACGTTCATGCCGGTCGCCATGCGAATCGAGTCGTGCACCCGCAGCGACGGACCGTCGAGGATGCGGACGACGGGCGTGCCGTCCGCCACGAACACCCGGTTCCTTGCGACATCCACGGCCACGCCGGTGACGGCGCCGCCGCCGGGCGTCGTGTACCGGGACGTGACGGTGCCGGCGATGGTGGAAATGCCGAGCAGTTCCGGCGACTCCTCCGCGGGTTGCGCGAAGAGCGTCCATATCGACGGGTTGATCGCGCGAATGACGAGAGCGCCCGGCGCCCAGGACGCGAGCGCGAGGTGGCGGAGAGACACGCCGGTGTTGATGTCGAAGACGGGCATCCCGCTCGTGCGCTGCATCGAGACGAAGGCCATGTTGCGGGTCTGGTCGACGACGATGCCGCGCGGCGTGAGGGCGTTCGGGAAGGGATTCCCGCGCAGCGCGTTCAGGTCGATGACGCGCAGCGGCGCCAGAAATGACGATGCCGGCGTCTGCGCCCGCATCGTATCCGGCGAGAGCAGCGCGCAGAGCACCGCAAGCAGGATGCCGCATGCCCGGCGGAAAACGGCCGCGCCCCGCGTCACGGGAAGCGTGCGCGGGGCGCGGATACTGCGGAATGTCACCATGGAACTCGTCCGGCCCTCTTCGCGAGGGGCGGGACAGGCGGACTAGCGCGCGATGGTCAGGAGGCGCGCCGACACGATGCCGTTCATGACGACGCGGAGCGCGTAATTGCCAGGCGACAGAGACGCCGCGTCGAACACGAGGGTTTCGACACCCGGGGCGGCGTCGCGATCGGCGAGCAGCGCGACTTCGCGGCCCATCATGTCGTGCAGACTGACGCGGAGGCGCGATGCGCTCGCGACGGTGACCTGGACGACCAGGCGGCCGCTCGCCGGATTCGGATACAGCGAGAAGGCGGCGGGTGTCCCGACGTCGAAGGCATCGTCAACGCCCGTCGTGCCGAGCAGCCAGGCGATGCCGCGCCGCATGATCTCGCCGCGCGAATTGGTCAGGCTGATGCCTTCGAGGCCGAAGCCGAAAAAGATGAGACGGTTCTTCGCGTCCGCGTAGCGGATGCCCGCGACGGCCGCCGAACTGCCGTACGTGAAGACGGGCACGGCCGTGCCGAGCGGCGCGAGTTCGTCCGGCGTGTCCTGGTTCTGGACGCCGCTGGTGAAGGAGATGTTGAAGCCGTCGCCGACGGGATCGCCCGCGACGCCGCGCACGGTGGTGGCGGAATAATCGTCCTGCACGTACCGCGTGTGCAGATAGTCGGTCATGAACGCCACGTCGCGGTAGGTGCCCCAGGCGATCGCGGCGCTGTCGTCCGCCAGGCCCCAGCCGATTTCCGCGCCGATCAGGAAGAGGCGGCCGCCGCCGTTCATGTAGGATTTCAGGACCTGAACATCCTCCTGATTGAGGGTCGTCTTGCCGACTTCGCAGACGACGACGCCGAAGATCGAGAGGTCGAATCCGCGCTCGTCGCCCGACGGCGCGAGGGCGTACGAGTAGAGCGATTTGTCGAGCGCCGCCTGGTAGGCCGCCGCGATCGCCGCATTGCCCTCGTCCTTCACCATCACGAACGCCTCGATGTCGCGCGCATAGAGCCGGAAGTCGGAAGACACGCTCCCGCCGCGCGGGCCGTTCACGGTGACGGTCGCGGAGCCCAGGCGGTTTTTCGAGGCGCCCGGAGTGATGCGCACCGTGACCGCAAGGGGCACATCCTTCGCGATCGTGATTTTCGACGGCGGCGTGACGACCACATTGTCCACGAGCAGCTCGGCGGTCCAGCCCGCGGGCATCTTCGTGGCCAGCGAGACGGAGTACTCGCCCGCGACGGGCGACTGCAACGTGCCGGTGAATTCGCCCGGCTGACCCGCGGCGTTGTTCAGCAGCACGGTGGGACCGCTCTGCATGCGCAGGTCGATCTTGTCGGTCCCGGCCTGCAGCACTTCCTTCGTCGCGTCGTCCTGCACGAAGGCGACCACGTACATTTCGCTGGCGTTCCACGACGTGTCGACGGTGTACGTGTGGTTGAACGTCTTCGTCTCGCCGATGCCGAGGGTCAGGCTCGTGCCGAGGTGATCCGGCAGCATCTTCCGCGCGATGTAGTAGAAGTCCTTCTCGCCGTTGGTCCCCGCGCTGGCGTAGTAGTGATGTCCCTCCACCACGGCGACATGCAGTTTCTTGTTCTGCAACGCTTCGGAAGAATGGACCGCCACCGTCACGGCCACGTCGGCGCCGGTCTGAACTTCGGTCACCGTGATGGTCAGCGGCGACATGCCCGTGGCCGTCGAGAGCGAATTATTGATGGCGATCGTGTCCGACGGCGTCCCGTCCCAGCCACCCGTGACGCGCGTCGGGAACTTGCCGTTGACCGTGATCGTCGGCACGCCGTTGATGGCGTAGTATCCCACGATGCGGCCGGTGTGCATGACCGTGTTCGCGGAATACATCACGTCGCGGCCGGGCCACGACGAATGGTAGATGAGCGGAATCACGCGCGAGGCGACATGCGGCTTCACGAGGTACTTCTCGAAGGTCGGATTGTGCGTGGCGCAGGGTCCGCAGCTCGCGTTGGTGCCTTCTTCAATGAGGGACATCCGCGGGGACTGCGCATGCGCGACAAATCCCGCAAGAACTGCGAAAACGATGGCGGTCGAAACGGCAAAGGGAAGCGAACGTCTCATTGCGAACTCCGGTCAATGAAATAAAAGAAACCGACAACGTACAGGGACGGCAGGGTGCCGCGGGCTGCGGCACGACCATCAGGATATGAACGGAAATCAGCGCAGGATCAGTGCGCGGGAAACGCTCTCGCGCCCCGCCTGCAGCGTCACGACGTAGGCGCCCCGGGGCAGGTCGTCAAGGCGCGCGGAAAGCGCATGCGAGCCCGACACGGCCTCTCCCTCATGGAGCACGGCGATGGTGCGACCCGACGCATCGATCAGGGTCAGGCGCACGCGCGCGTCTTCGCGAAGCAGATAGCGGAAGGTGGCGCGATCCGAAGCGGGATTCGGTCCCGCGGTGAAATCGAAACGCGAGGCCGGGGAGGCGTCCGCCTCCATGGTCACCACCGGCGAGAATTCGAACCTGCCATCGGCATCGATCTGCCGCAGGCGGTACGAAACGGCGACTGCCGGGACATCGAAAGGGTCCGTGAACGCGTACTCGCGCCGCGCACGCGTGCTGCCGCTGCCCGGCACGAAACCCGCGACCGCGAAATCGATGTCTTCAGCGGTCTTGCGCTGCACTTCGAAGCCCACGTTGTTGGTCTCCTGCGCCGTGACCCAGCGGAGCTCCACGCGGCCGTCGACGCGCCGCGCGGTGAAGGACTGCATTTCCACGGGCCAGGTCACTCCCGTGCCGCGCAATCCCACCTGAATCGGCGAACCCGGGAAGACGCCCTCCACATACATCGAATCGGTATAGAGGCCGTAGTTCGACGGAAGGAAACGGATCGTCATCACATGCGTGCCGTTGGAGGGGATGGTGAACGGAGCCGCGCCGGTGATGATGATGAAGTCCCCGCCGATCTTCTTGATCCTGGTCTTGATGATGTCGACCGGCGCGGGGAGCGTGTTGGTGAAGGTGTAGGTGGAATCCTTCCAGTACGGCAACTGCACGTTGCCGAAGTCCACCATCTGTGCCGCGCCGTCGCGCGGCGCGAGGAACATCGCGACGAAACAGATCGCCGCGACGGGCAAAAGTCCGTATCGAAGAGTCATCGCAGTGCATCCGGTTGTTGAGGTTTCTTCAAGCACGGGAATTTGCCAAATCGCGGGCACAGGCACAAGTCCATTGCCCGCGGATGTGAACGGCGAACAGGACGGCGATGCGCGACGTGTTCATCGTTCCATTGCACGGTTACGGCGCGCTCGCGAAGGCTTCCTGCTTGTACTGCGCGAGGAGGTCCTTCCACCTCTCTGGAGACAGCCCGGCCTGGTAGCGCGAGAAAAGACGGAGGCGCTCCCTGTCCTCCAGCGACAGAGGAAAGGCAAATGACGTCCTGGGCGTTTTGTCGAGTACTGCAACCATGTTGAGGACACCGAAGCCGAGGCACAGGATCGCCGCGGGAACGACGTTGACCACGGGATGCTCTTCATTGTTGGTCAGCATCAGCACCCCGGCCATGAAAAAGCCCACACTCGAAAAGCCGTTCAGCATGACCTTTTCCGTGGTGTTGTCGTATCCGACGACGGACACGACCCGGATCTCCTGCTCCGGGATCTTGACGAGCGTCTGATTCAGCAGGACAACGACCGCATCGGCCTCCACCGCGAGCAGTTCCGCCCGCAGCGTCCCGCGCTGCTGACGCAGATGCAGGTCGCAGAGGTCCCCCGTGGGCTTGGTCAGGATGGCCGTGTTCTCGATGGTGCAGGACGCGAGCAGCAGGGCGACGGCGAGGGGCAGCAGACGTGACGCGCTCATCGGACACCCGCCTTCCCGTCGAAGCGCGTGCCGAAGAACTGCCGCTCGAAGTCCGCCTTCTTCTCCTGCCACAGCCGGGCCGCGCGCGTGATGGACGCGTCGCTGAGCGTGAACGGGTACTCCCGCTCAGCCAGTTGCCACTGCTTCAGCCACGTGCTGCGCAGCCACTCGATGTAGTAGCCGCGCGTGCCGACAAAGTAGCTGCGCGTCATGCCGGCCGGTACGGCGCCCGGTCGGTACTCGAAGGTCAGCCGGTCGCCGGGCACGGTGACGAGGTAGCGGTCGTCCTCCTTCGCCACAAGATCCGCGACCCGGCGGCCGTCCGCGCGTCCTCCGCATTCGACGTGGGCCGGCGGAACGGTCCGCAGCTCCGCGTCGGCGCCACCATCGAAACTCACTCCCGCCCAGTCGATCATCCAGTTGTCGGGCAGGAATTCGAGACGCAGCTGCGCGATGCCCGCCCGCGGTGCATCGATGCGCGCGGCGACGCTGCGCCAGGCGATCGGTCCCGCGTCACCGATGCGCGCCACCTCGTCGGTCGCCGTCGCGCAGGGTGATGTGCATGCCGAACTGCGACGTGTACCAGCGGTAGAAGGACCACGCGTACAGCAGGTTGTTCGTCTCCGAACCGAGCCAGTCCACGGCCTTCGGCCCCTGCCCCGCGAGCATGACGTCGTACAGCAGCACGGTGTTGAACAGCGTGTTGCGCATGCGCAGGGCCACCACCATGGACGTCGCGCCCTCGGGCACGCGCACGGTCAGTTCCACCCAGTCGCGCGTCACGGACCGCGCGAGCCCGCGCGCGACGGCGGGATCCGTGCGGAACACCGCGCCGTCCGGCGACGCGAGCAACGCGCGCACGTCGCGCCCGTCGCTGCTGCGCGCGGCGAGTATCGGAGCTGCGTGTCCGAAGAGGACGACGTCTTCATCGCAGCCCGGAAATGCGGTGGTGCCGACCGGATGGTCCGCCGTGACGAGCTGGAGACGGTTGATGTAATGCGTTTCCGCCGCTTCGTTCGTGACGTGCAGGCGGTAGGTGCCGTCGACCACGGCTCCGCTGTCGAGCCGGTCGAGATCGTCGGCCTCGAAGCGCGGCGCGATGCTGTAGGAGAAGGCTTCGGACTCGAGATGCGTCGCGCTGCCGTCGTCCGTGTAGATGGTCGGACAGGAGCCGAACAACAGTATCGCGAGCAGGGAGATTCCGACAGTCAAGACCAGTGCAGTGCCGGGAGCGGCGGCGAGCGTGGGCAGCATGTCGGCCTCGTCGGTGAAGTACTCGAGCGCCGCCACGCTGTCGAGAGCGATGCGCGTGACCGGCACCGCGCGATCCCTCCCGAGGGTATACCGATACCCCACGCCGACAATGGCGCTGTCTCTGATCCAGAAACCATCCCGATAGACGATGACTCCGCCATCGAACAAATGCGCCTTTGCCGGCGAATAGATCGCGACGTTCTCCTGTTTCGCCACGGGATGCGCGTCCTTCTGCCTGAAATAGAAGCAGGACTGCATCGTCACCGCGAACAGGAGCAGGACGCTGATGCGCTCAATCACCGCGCCGTGAATCAGTCGAGCGGCCATTCCCATCCCAACCGAATGAGAAACGTGTTGAATCCGCGGATGTTGGGCATGGGACTCCGAGGCCACCACGGATCCAGCACCTGCGGACCGGTAGTATACAACGGAGTGCCGAGTCCGAAGCACATCCGCACCTCAAGAAACGTCGAGGTCCAGCGGAGTCCGGCGCCGATCGTGGCAAAAAGGTGATCGCGGAGCGTTGTCTGCTCGAGGACGTCATTGAAGTAGAAATTGAAATGCCCGAAATCGTTCTCGGTGATGCTCTGGTACTCCATTCCGGCCGTCAGGTAAAAGGAGGAACTGGTGTTGAGGGCAAGGTCCATCCCCGCTCGCATGGTGTTCCACCCGCCGCCGGCATACGGATGAAGAGATACTCCCGCTCCGTTGTCGCTGAATGCGATCAACGGGAGAATGAAGGCGATGTCGGCGCCCAGCCAGTTCCTTGCATGACGTCCATCGTCTGGGATGTCCGTGTTGCGCGCCTGATACAAGTGCATTCCATAATTCAAGGCAAGCTGCACACGACATCCATTCGCGGCACGCGAAGTTTCCTGTCCGGGACTCTGCTCTTCTGCCGCGATCCCGTCCCGCTCCAGTCCGCCGGTGGCGGTCAGCTGCATGGCGGCGATACTGTCCAGCTGCCGCCTCTCGCTGCCGCTCATCAATGCGCGCAACTCCGGAGGAGGGAAACTTCTGAACGCCTGCATGGCACGGAGCGCGGGCGACAATCCGCGAAATGTGATGGAGCTGTCCGCTTCTTCCGGATATTCGGGGGATGGGATAATGGCGGCGATCGCGCCTGCGGCGACACCAAAGGGAAGCCCCATGAGCAGCCCCGTGAACGCAGCCTCTCCTCCGTCAGTGAATTCCTCGCCTCCGTTATGGGAGCCCACTTCAAAGGGAGCATACATGCTCAGGATCGCTGCTGATGCCAGCCACCCGGTGAAGAAACCGCCGACAAATCTGCTCCCCTCTTCGGGACGGATGTCCGACAGTTGATCCATGCGGAGACGCACGATGAAGCCCGAGGTATCGACGGCATCCCACTCGTCGTTCTGCACCCCCAGGTACACCGCCTCGCTGCTCGAGAAGAACAACGGTCCGGTGGTGACATCGCCGAAGATGGTCGTTGCCGTCACGCGTTCCGGTGACCGGTACCCGCTCGCGCGCAGGCCCAGCAGTCCGCGATCGAACAAGGGACGAACCGTGGACGCGTGTCCAAGACGGACGAAATTCTCCGGAGTGTGCGCGCTGTCGCCGTCATAGAGACGCATCGCGCGTTCATACGCCCCGATGTATCGCACGAGCAACCGGAGTTCATTCCCGGACAAGGCAATCGCCGTGTCCCCTCGCTCCGTGGAAACGCGCAGCACCGCGCCGTCGGCCGTGCGCGCGAAGGATGCCCCCGTCACGCCCTGCAATGCGGGCACGAGATGGTAATACCGCCACCCGTACACATCGAGCGTGTCGCAGATGCGTGCGACGACGCAATCCGCCTTGCCGCGCATGAGCGCGAACGGAATAGTCATTGGTGTCTCCTTGCGCCAGATCGACCCGTCCTGCGGCACTCGTTCCACGGGCGGCAACACCGGTTGTCCCGGCCTCGGCGCAAGCTCGGTGGCGCTGCCGATCTCGGTGAGCGGAACCGCGCGACCGGCGCGAAGCGCCGCGGGGCTCGAACCCATGACGTAGCGGGAATCTGCGAGAGCCTCAATATGATCGATCTGTTCGCTGATCGTGGAGATCGCGCGTTCCGAGTACCAGACGAGTGTGTCCGTTGTTCCCGTCCCCGTGTTGCGCGCGACGCGCCCCGCGCATCTGCCGTCCGGCAGCAGGTAGAACGTCGCCGACGCGAAATCCGTCATGCCGCGGAACAGCGCGTACCTGTCGCGCTGGTACCGGGTGATCGATTCGCCCACGCGCGTGCTCACAATCAGCACCCGTGCGGAGTCCTGCGCGCGCAACACCGCCGTCGATCCGAGAAGAAGCACAACAAGAATGAACAATACGCGCCGTGGCACCCCGGACTCCACGAAATGATGGATGTGCAAAACGTAATGAAACACGGAACCAAATGCTCGCTGTTCTCATTCTGACCAGATTACCCTTTGAATCGATACGGCAGCGCGCGTCCGCGTCTCCGCGTCCCCGCGTCCCCGCGTCACCGCGTCACCGCGTCCCCGTGTCACCTGCCCCCTGCCACCTGTCACCTGCCCCCTGCCACCCCTTCCCCTTTCAATTTCCACCCAAACCGGACGAGCACCGTTTTGAACCCGCGGTCGCGGGACGGAAGCGTGGTGGGATCTTCCATCCACAATTCGGTCGGACCAGCGCTGTACAGCGGCGTGCCGAGCGTTGTCCTCCACTGGAATTCGAGGAAGGTGGACGTCCATTCGAATCCGATTCCGATCGACAGCGAGAGGTTGTCGAGCAGGGTCGACCGGTCGATGCTATCCCAGTTTCCCAGTCCGGGCTTCAGGAAGTTCCTGCCGAAGGTCTGGTACTCCAGGCCGGCCATGAGGTAGAGGGCGTCGTTTCCATGTACCGCGACGTCGACGCCCGCGCGCACGACGGAGAAGAAGCCGGCTCCGACATGCGGAAGCAGCGAGAGTCCCGCGCCGCCATCGCCGAACGCGAAGACGGGGAGCGCGACCGAGACATCGGCGCCGAGCCAGATGTTCGACTCGTTGCTGCCGCCGCGATAGGGATTGCCGAGATTCGTCCTGGAGGTGTACACCACCCGGTAAAAGTCCATTCCCCAGTTCAAGGCGAAGCGGAGCTGGCGGAGCGCACGTTGCCGCGCTTCCACCATGGAATCCCGCGCGCGTCGAGCCGCGCATTCCGGGTCGACAGGCCATCACCGTTGCCGGTGAAAATCGAGCTGTCCACCGCGCGCCTCTCGCTCGCAGTGAACAGCGCGCGAAGCTCCGGAGGCGGGGGCATAGGCGAAGGCCCGCACGGAGTCGAGTGCGGAAACGAATTCGGCGGACATCGCGTGCGGAGAGCCGCCGTTGCCGGAAGACTTCTCCGTAGCGGCGGGACCGGACAACTCTGCAAACATCCCGCCGAGCAGGCCGACAGGCAATCCGCGGCGGCACCGGCGAGAATGCGAGTGGTCCAGTGTTGTGAAGATCTCTCGCCGAGCGTTGGAAATGAGGTTGTTGAACAGCACGCTCGCACACCGAGGAGGACAGCCAACCGTACAGAAAACCCTGCCCGAATCTCCCGCCCGATCCGGAAGTGGCGATGGATGATGGATCATCTCCATCGGGATGCGCTCCACTTCCACCGATCCATCGACGGCGATCCAGTTCTCACCCATATACCCCAGGTACACGGCTTCCCCGCTGGCGTAGAGCAGCTCTCCGGAAGTGCGGTGGTAGGTGATGTCGCGCACGGCCACGCGCAGCGCTCCGCGGAATCCGCTCGGCCGCAGGGTGAGAAGTCCGCGTTCGAAGAGCTGGACATAGGGTGAGGAGAGCCGAGCCGCCTGATGTTCTCCGCGGACAGGGTGCCGTCCCCGTCGTAGAATCGCATCTTCCGCTCGTAATCTCCGATGAAATCCGCCAGCAGTCGCGCCTGTCTCACGGAGAGAAAGATTGCGGTGTCTCCGTCGCGGGTGCTTGCCCGCAGCACGACGCCGTCGGTCGTGCGCTCGAGCGACGCGCCCGTCACGCCCTGCAACGCGGGCACGAAGCCGTAGTAGCGCCACGCGTACGCGTCGAGCGTGTCGCAGAGCCGCGGGATGATGACATCCTGCTTCGCGCACGGCGGAGGGAATATGCGAACGCGCTGCGTGATGTCGGAAACAGCGCCGCCGGGAATGTGGATGCTGTCGAGCCGGACACTGTCCACGGCCGGAGGCACGGGGACGGGCGCCGGCACCGGCCGCACGGGCCTGCGCGCACGCGCCTCCGCCGTGCCGACCTCCGCAAGCGGGACGGCCCGGCCGTACGCCAGCACCGCCGCCTCGGAACCGAGCTGGTATTCGAAATTGGCGAACTTCTCGAAATGATCGATCCGCTCTCCGAGCGCCTCGAGCGCGGGCTCCGAATACCAGACAAGAGTGTCCGATGTCGATCCCGCGATGCCGCGCGTGACGCGTCCCGCATACACGCTGTCGGGAAGCAGAAAGAAGATCGCCGACTGAAAATCCGGGATCGACCCGAACAGCTTGTACGCGTCGCGCTCCGCGCGATCGATCACCTCTCCCACCCGCGCCAATGATCACCACGCGCGCCGTTTCCTGCGCGCGCGACGCGGCGGAAAGGGCGACGAAGATTCCTGCAAGAACAAACAATACGCGCCGCGGCACGACCTGCTCCGGCTGAGTGATGGATCCCTAAAACGTAATGAAACACGGAACCAAATGCTCGCGGTTCTCATTCGGACCAGATTACCCTTTGAATCGATACGGCAGCGCGCGTCCCGTTCATGACAGATCTTTCGCTTCCGCCTGCGCTCCTGCGGAGCTTCGGTGGACAGGTCGCTGCCGATGACAGCGGTGTCTCCACGATGAATAATCGTCGAGGTTTCTTCTCCCTCTCCCTCTGGGAGATACTCCGTTAAAATTCAAGTGATCTTGACCCTTACACATCGGTTATATAGGTTTCAGTACGCTCTTTCCATTCCGAGCGACGGAAGGCGGCACCAAGACCACGTACTCGTCTGTCAAGACTCCTGCGCACGGCTGTCGCCTTTCGTTTCTTTATTCTCGCGAGGTAATCGGGGCGCTGAGCGTTTTTGCAAGGTTTTCCGGAGAGAGTACCCGCGGCGCCGTTTTTCCCTCCGACGCTCTGCGCGTTCCTCCATGGCCTTCGCACGCTCGACGTCGCGCTGCCAATGCGCAAGATCGAAGCGCCGATCGGACACCCAGCATACATACACCAAGCCAAGCAACTTGCGCATCCCTGCAACCAGACGCACGCGCGGCGCTTTGCCGTTTTCCTTCAGCGCTGTGCCATCGCTGCGATGACCGGGTTGTACCGTTCCGCCGCCATGGCGCAGAGATAGAGAATGGCGCGAACACGAGCGTTTCCGCGTTTGCTGATCCCGCGGCGCTTGACGCCATCTCCGCTTTGCTCGACGACGGGATCGAGGCCGACATACGAGACCAGTGCGGCAAACGAATGGAACCGTTCGATGTAGCCGAGCTCCAGACGCAGACAGATCGCACTCCAGTTCCCGATCCCCGGGATGCTGGCAATAATGCCAATCACCGGATCGTCTTGCATCATCGCGATGATCTGCCGACGATGCTTCAATGCGTTCTCTGGCTTGGCGCAGATCGGACGCCATCGCTTCGATGCACAGCTGCGTGTAGGGATCGGTCAGCGAGGCCACGCTCGTCTTTGCCGCTGCGATAATGGTCTCTGCCGTCTTCGTGGTGACACCGGGAATGCGTACGGAGTGTCTCCGGTCGGGCACGCCCCAGCAGCGTCGATGTGGGATAGCGTTCGATGAGTTGAAGCACCCAGGGTGGGATCCCGTCGCGGCAGTAGCGAATCAGTTCCGGATGCGTGCGCTGCAGAAGCGATTCGAGTTCTGTCATCAACGACGCCGCCCGACGTATCATGCTCCGAATGGCGCGATAGTATTGCGTGGCGCCCTCCATCGCGGCCGTCGACGGGGTATCGGCTGCACGCATCCCGTAGGCGAGATACTGGGCGATCCCCAGCGCACTGGAGGAGTCCGTGACAGCGCGATGCAGCTCTCGATCAAGATACCGCTTGACCGCCAACGGGTTGAGCACATACACACGCACCGACGTATACGCGGCGAGAAGATGCTGCTCCTCTCTGGCCCACCGTTCCCAGTTTCCCTGATATCCACCAGTCGCCTCCATGCCGATATACACGGCAGACGGCGGAGAGGCGGAAATGATCAATGTGTGCAAGATCGAGCTGAGATCCGTGTGCCCGTCCCGCGTGTCGTCGAACTTGCGCGAGAAGAGCACGGTATCGCTCCTGCGCTTGTCCTTGGACGCGTCATCGCAGAGCGCTGTCACATCCACATGGCCTTTGCTGATGTCCATTCCAATCCAGAGGGTGTTCATTGTCTCCTCCACGGTGAAGAAATACATTCGCGGTGCATTGCCGAAGCAAGCAGCTGCGGGACTTCCCTCCCGATCGGCGATCGTTCAGCCTGGTCAATACGTGGTCATTGCCACAAGATACTCCTCGAACGCGGCGAGGGGACGGAAGCAACAATCTCCCAAACGAGATCATAGTCTCAGAGGGAAGGACGTTGTGTTCCGCAGTGCGGATATCGTACGTATCCGGCACCAGAAATGAAAGAGAAATGCAAGACACCTTTGGGTTGGGGGAGAAGCATAAAACAAACATACCAGAGGCCGGGGTGAGGATTCAACGCTGTCTTCCACCGATCGTTCATCTGGCAAGATGCGCGACGGTAGTAGTCCAGCACGGAACGCGTTCCGTCTTAATAACGTCACCATTTGGAAAACGAAGGACTGGGAGCGAGGTTTCCCTCCATCAACCTGTCACGATCCGATCGCTCTCTCTGCCCTTCGTCATCGCGGTGATAGGCGCCATCGCATTCGATCCCACGAGACGCGACTCCCTCCCTTTCGCCTCCCCCACCTGCGCAGATCCTCCTGCGTTCCCATGCAGTGACACGACATTCTCGTCATGTACTTGTATGCGCATGCCGGGCGATTTGTTCCCGCAAGTGGAGTTTGTTCAGATCGGAATCGGACAAGCGAGACGCAGGCCTGCCCGCCGAAGTCCCGCGAAGCGGGACGCAGGAGGGTCCCCACCCTGTCGAGATTTGCTCAGATCGGAATCGGACAAGCACGGAGGCTTGTCGCCACCCGGGATCTGAACTCCCTACTCCCTACTCCCCACTTTTTCATCCCGCGAGCTTCATCGCGGCGCTGAGCAGGGTCTTCACCTTGTGCTCCGAGTCGGCCTCGGCGTAGAAACGCAGCAGGGGTTCGGTGCCGGAGGCGCGGACGAGCAGCCAGCCGCCCTCGACGCGGAACTTGTAGCCGTCCACGGTTTCGGTGGAGAGCACGGCGTGCTGGCCGATCCGCTTCGGTCCCTTGTCGCAGGCGCTCAGCACGGCCTTCTTCTTCGCCTCGGTGGTGCGGAAATCGATGCGGTCGTAGAACACGCGTCCGAATTCCTTGTAGATCTCCTCGGCGGCCTGGCCGAGCGTCAACTTGCGCTTCGCCAGGTATTCGCAGAGCAGCAGACAGTTGAAAATGCCGTCGCGCTCGGGCATGTGCATGGACGTGCCCACACCGCCGCTCTCCTCGCCGCCGATGAGCACCTTCTCGGTGATCATGATTTCGGTGACGTACTTGAAGCCCACGGGACGCTGGTACAGCTTGAGTTTGTACTTTTCGGTCATGCGCGAGACAAGATCGCTCACGGACACGGTCTTGACGACGCAGCCCTTCTGCTTGCGGTATTCGTGCAGGTACTTGAGCAGGATGGGAATGATGACCTGCGTGCTGAGGAAGGTGCCGTGCTCGTCCACCGCGCCGAGGCGGTCGGCGTCGCCGTCGGTGATGATGCCGATGTCGAACTTTTCCTTGCGCACGAACTCGATCAGCTCGGGCACGTTCTGCGCGAGAGGCTCCGGCGCCACGCCCTTGAAACCGGGATTGTGCTCGTCGTGCAGGCACACCACGTCGGGCAGCAACTGCGCCATCACGCCATAGCCCGCGCCGTACATGACGTCGTAGGCGATCTTCATCTTGGACTTCCGGATCAGGTCCAGATCGATCTTCTTGCGGATCTCCGCGAGGTAGATGCTCTGCGCGTCGAAGGGCACGATCATCTTGAGCTTCTTCAGCTCGTCGACGGTCTTGGGCTTGGTGACCCGTCCCGAGGCGATGATGTTGGCGAGGATGCGCTCGATCTTCTTGATGTCGCTGACGAGCGCCGAGCCGCCGAAGTCGCCCTTGATCTTGAAGCCGTTCCAGCCGGGCGGATTGTGGCTCGCGGTGATCATCACGCCGGCCGCGGCCTTCTTCTTGATGATGGCGAGCGACACCATGGGAGTGGACACGACGTCCTCGCAGAGCCAGACCTTGATGCCCTGCCCCGCGATCACCTGCGCGGCGCGCGCGGCGAAGTCCTGCGACCCGAAACGCGCGTCGCCGCCGATGACGACGCCGTTGGCGACCTTCGCATGCTGCTTGTAGTACTTCGAAAATGCGAGGGCGACTTTCTCGACGTTCTCGAAGGTGTAGTCTTCCGCGATGATACCGCGCCAGCCGTCTGTGCCGAATTTGATTTCAACCATGATGTCTTGTTCGATGATGGATAAAAAAGCACGGCAAAATACGGCTTTTTTCCGTTTTATGGAAATCGTTCCTCCAGAAAGGCGGAAAGGGTCCGAAATGCTGCAGTTTCGAGGTTCTCGCGCGCATTTTCGAGTGCGTCCTCCTCGTCCTGCTCCTCGGGAGTGATGCGCACCACTTCGCGCGCGCCCAGCATTTCCGCGATCGAATTCCTCGGCCCGCGGACACTCCCGGCGAAGACGAACAACGGCTTCTCCGCCCTGTTCGCGCGCGCGGCAACACCGACACCGCTTTTTCCGTAGGCGGTCTGCTCGTCCAGACGGCCCTCGCCGCAGAGCACCACATCGGCCGACTCGCACCGCCTGTCGAAATCCGCGGCGTCGAGCACGGCTTCGATGCCCCGGACGAGTTCGGCGTCGAGGAAGGCCGCGAGGGCGAAGCCGAGTCCGCCAGCCGCGCCGCCGCCCTGGATGCTCGGATCGATATCCCTGACATCCCTGCGCACGATGCGCGAGAAATGTGCGAAAGCGTCCTCGAAATCTCCGAACCGCTCCTGAGCAATGCCCTTCTGAGGACCGAAGGTGGCCGTCGAGCCCGACGGTCCGAGCAACGGCGATCGCACATCGCAGAGCCCGACGATCCGTGCAGACTGCAACGCGTGCGGCTGCTGGGGCGTTTCAATGCGCGCCACGCGCGAGAGCAGGCAGGGCACGTCGCACTCCTGATCCGGGTGCTCGGAAAGCTGCGCATCGGTTGCATCGAAGAAGCGGTAGCCGAGCGCCGCGGCCATGCCGTACCCGCAGTCGTTGGTGCCGCTGCCACCGAGACCCACATACACGGTGGAAGGCACGGCGTCGGCCATTGCAAGCAGCAGGTCGCCGAGACCCGCACTGCTGAGCTGTGCCGGATCGCGCTGCGCGGCGGGCACGAGGTGCAGGCCAAGACAGGAAGCGGCATCGCAGACGGCGCGCGTGCCGTCGGCAAGAAGTCCCCAACGTGCCTGCACAACCGCGCCCTGTTGATTCCGCACGTCCGTACTGAAGGCGTGCGCTCCTGCGAGCGAGAGGAGTACCTCAGCGGTTCCCTCTCCCCCGTCGGCGACCGGAAGGATGTCGATGACCGCCGACGGATCGCAGCGCAGCACGGCGGCCGCGAGGGCGTCCGCGGCCTCCGGGGCGCTGAGCGATCCCTTGAAGGAATCGGGCGCGATGAGCCAGCGCACTGCGGACGGACCCGGTCGTCAACGGTTGACGCTGAACGCCGCCTCGCCCATGAACACCGAGCTGGTGTCGAGATCCTCTTCGATGCGCAGGAGCTGATTGTACTTGGCGATGCGGTCGGAACGGCTGGCGGAGCCGGTCTTGATCTGCCCGGCGTTGGTCGCCACGGCGATGTCGGCGATGGTGCTGTCCTCGGTCTCGCCCGAGCGGTGACTGATGACGCTGGAGTAGCCGGCGCGCTTGGCCATCTCCACGGCGTCCAGTGTCTCGGTGAGCGTGCCGATCTGGTTCACCTTGATGAGGATGGAATTGGCGATGCCGTCCTCGATGCCCTTGTGCAGGATGGCGGGATTCGTGACGAAGACATCGTCGCCCACGAGCTGCACGCGGCCGCCAAGCGTCTGCGTGAGGAGCTTCCAGCCTTCCCAGTCGTTCTCGCCGAGTCCGTCCTCGATGGAGATGATCGGGTACTTCTTGCAGAGGCTCACGTACATCTCGATCATCTCTTCGGAACTGCGGAGGCTCTGGTCCGATTTAAAGAAACGGTAGCCGCCGCCCGCCGCTTTCTTGCCTTTGCCCTTGGGCTTTTCGAACATCTCGCTGGCGGCGACGTCCAGGCCGATCATGCAGTCCGCCTCCGTGTAGCCGGCCTTGTCCATGGCCTTGAGGATGAACTGAATGGCCTGCTCGTTGGACTTCAGGTTCGGGGCGAATCCGCCCTCGTCGCCGACGTTCGTGTTGAGCTTCGCGTCGGACAGCACCTTCTTGAGGGCGTGGAACACTTCCGTCCCGTAGCGCAGCGCCTCGCTGAACGTGGGCGCGCCGTAGGGAATGATCATGAACTCCTGGAAGTCCACGGTGTTGTCCGCGTGCTTGCCGCCGTTGAGGATGTTCATCATCGGCACGGGGATGTACTTGGCGTTGGTGCCGCCGATGTAGCGGTACAGCGGGAGCCCGAGCGACTCGGCCGCGGCCTTCGCCATGGCGAGCGAAACGCCCAGCATGGCGTTGGCGCCGAGGTGGGACTTGTTCTCGGTGCCGTCCAGCTCGATCATGTAATGGTCGATGCCGGTCTGGTCGAGGGCGTCCCAGCCGATGAGTTCATCGGCGATGATGTCGTTGACGTTCTCGACGGCCTTCAGGCAGCCGCGTCCGAGATAGCGGTTCTTGTCACCGTCGCGCAGCTCCATGGCCTCGCGCTCGCCGGTGGAGGCGCCGCTGGGCACTGCGGCGCGCCCGATGACGCCGCTTTCAAGTTCCACTTCCACTTCTACGGTGGGATTGCCGCGGGAGTCGAGTATTTCGCGGGCGAAGATGTCGAGGATCGTTGTCATTGTGGACTCATATTCAGGTAAAAGTGATTGTGATCGTTACAATGGAGGGGGACAGGTGGAAAGGTTCAAGTGACAGGTGGAAAGTCTGCAAGCTCCAGGTGGAAGATACGGAGCGGTGAGATGGAGCGTTGCCGGTTACAGTGCGACGATGTCTGAACCGAAGGCGACGGCGGCGACGCGGGCGGCGAGGGCTTCCGCTTCCTCCGAGGTGTGCGCCTCGGCGATGACGCGGAGTATGGGCTCGGTGTTCGAGCTGCGGACGTGCACCCAGCCTTCGGGCGAAGTCGATGCGCACGCCGTCATCGGTATTGACACGCTCGGAGAAAAAACCATCGCGCGCACGGACGAGAATCCGACCGGCGTCGAGACCGGCCGAGGAGTATTTGAACTTCCGTATCGTGTACGAAGGAAGCGTCGCGCGGAAGGCGGACGCCGTGCCGTCGAAGCCTGACAGCGCCTGCAGCACGAGGATGATTCCCACGAGCGAATCGCGTCCGGCGTGAATGGCGGGGACGATCACGCCGCCGCTGCCTTCCCCGCCGACGAGCGCCCCGAGCGCGAGCATTTTCCGGACGACGTTGATCTCCCCCACCGGCGTGCGATGCACCGTGGCGCCGAAACGCGCTGCCACGTCGTCCACGGCGCGCGTGGTGGAGAGATTGACGACGACGTCCTGCGTCGCATTCCCCGCGGCCTCGAGGGCGGCGAGCACGGCCGTGGTGACGGTGTATTCCTCGCCGAACGGTTCGCCCTTCTCGGTGAACAGCACCAGGCGGTCCGCGTCGGGATCGACGGCGATGCCGAGGTCCGCGCCGTGCTCGAGCACGGCCTTGCCGAGGCCGGCGAGATTGTGGGGCAGGGGTTCGGGCGGATGCGGGAAGATGCCGCTCCCGTCGCAGTGCAGCGTGTGCACTTCGCAACCGAGTTCGCGCAGGAGATCGGGCACGATGAAGCTTCCCGATGCGTTGACCGCGTCCACCACCACGCGGAAATGCCGCGCGTGAATGCGCTCGCGATCTATCAGGGGATACGCAAGTACCAGTTGGCGATGCACCTCGGCAAACGCGGTTTCGTGCCGGACGCTGCCGAGATGTTCCCAGTTTTCGTAGGACGCTTCGGAGGAAGTCAGCATCTCCCGGTATGTGGCGTTCTGCTCCCCGTCGAGAAAGACGCCTGTCGAGCCCAGGAACTTGAGTCCGTTCCACTGTGAGGGATTGTGACTCGCGGTGATGGCGATGCCGCCGCGCGCCCCGAAGTGCGTCACGGCAAGCTGCACCGACGGCGTCGGCGCGAGGCCGATGTCGATGACGTCCGCTCCGGCCATGACGGCGGTGCCGCGCACGATGTCGGCGATACCGCCGCCGGACGGACGGCCGTCGCTGCCGATCACGATCGGTCCCCCGCTGCAGTAGCGGACGAAGGTTTCCGTGAACGCAACGATATCCGGAGGCAGCAGCGACTCGCCTGGGATGCCGCGGATGCCGGAAATGCTGATGATCGGTTGGGACATGGGAGGTGGTGAACGGTGTTCATGCAAAAGTAACCCGCCACCGCCGAAGAACAAAGGACGCGGCGCCCCGGTCCTAGCGCTGCACGACGAAGTTCCCCGTCAGTATCCGCTCCAAACCGGTGATTCTGTAGAGATACAGGCCCCGTGGAAGTGTTGCCACGGACTGCCCTATCGTCCTTCTGCCTCCTTCGAGCGTCGCGGCAAGCACCACCCGGCCCGCCACATCCGTCACGGTGAGTCGCGCGCTGCGCGCAGGATCGAAGGCGTAGCGGAACTGCACCTGGCCGGACGCCGGATTCGGAAACACCTCGAAGGACGCAACGGCCGGATCCACAGGATCCTCGGGCAGACCCACGGTGCCATCGAGCACGCGGACCTGCGCGGCGTTCAGTACGCGCCGCTGCTTTGCATCGGTGTGATGATACGAAACGAAGGCGACGACGTCGAGGTCCCGCTCCTTCCACCAGGTGTTGACGGGAATGTTCGCGAAGGTATGCGCATACGTCACGCCCACCGTCGGCGAGGCCGGAATCACCCCGCTCAGTCCCCAGGTGCCTGAAGGCACGGCGCGCAGCACGCGATGGTGCACATATCCGTAAATCGAGTCGCCCTTGCCGTAGTAGGGATGCCCCTTGGTCGTATTGAAGTAGTTCTTCTGATCGAAGCCCTTGCCATACCCGACCACGCTGTCCTCCACGACGTACAGCTGCACGCGCAGTTCGCCGGGCTGCGGCGCGATGACGAACTCGGCCTCCACATCACAGCGGAGGCTGCGCCGCGCCGGATCGTATACGGTGCGCACGCGCACGTCGACGGCGGCGGTGTCGCCGAGATGCGCGGTGCAGACGCTGTCCCACTTCTGACGCGAGATGGCGATGTGCGGGGGTATCGTGTACACCGGAATCGGATGGTCGCCCCGGTCGATGCAGGCGCCCGGCGCGAAGGTGGTGAAGGCGCTCGCGATAGCCTTGCTTTCGGTCACGGTCATCGAATCCGTCCCGAAGCCCGCGTGATGCGTCACCCAGATGATGCTGGGGTGGTCCTTGACGAGCTGCGCGGCGATGAGGTCGCCGTCCGGGCAGAAGCCGCAGGGCGCGGTGGAGAATTCCTCCAGCAGGATGCGCTTGACGGGCAGCTGCCCGAAGGCCGTGGAGACGAGAATCAGAACGGCGAAAACTGCGATGCGCTTCGTCATGGGTGCTCCTGTCAGTATTCGATGCGGAAGGTGGTCCAGAGCATGGTGTCGTTGAGGCTGCGGCCCTCGTCGACGTACGAGAAGGTTCGCGTGAAGAGGGCGAGATCGATGAAGTACTGGCGCACGGGCTGCCAGGTCACCGAGAGCGTTCCGAAGATTCGATTGATGCGCCGCCCGTCGAGAAAGCGGTTGGGATGCTGCAATGCGCCGCTCCCGCGCAGGATGTCCGATCCGGCGTCGAAGATGACGCGACCGTCGGCATCGGTGATGTTCACGCCCGAACGCTGGAACTGCGCCTTGGCGCCGAGGCGGAGACGCGGAGTGATGTCGAAACCGGCGGCGAGCGCCCACTCGTCGGAGTTCGGGTGCAACGCGTGCCCGAGCGGTTGCTCGGAATGCGTGAAGGAATTCACCTGCGTCCAGTGCGACTGGACGAAGGGTCCGATGCGCGTGTACTCGAGCGACAGCAACAGCCCGTCGAGCAGGAGCGCGTCATTCCACTGCGCGCCGGCCTGCACGCCGAATTTGTTGGTATTGGCGGCGATGGAGGTCTTGCCGATGGCGCTCCAGCTGAAGTCGTCGATGAGCCAGGTCCCCGTCACGCGGAGATTGCGCAGGGGCCGGAACTCGGCGTCCACCCAGATGATGGAGTTGTGCGCGTTGTCGATGGTCCCGTTCTCGCCCACCGCCTCCGACGACAGCTCCGCGCTGGTCAGAAAGATCATCGGGTTCATCAGCGCGAAGAGCGGCGGCTTGTTCGAATAGATCACGGCTTCGCTGATGCCGATGCGCGCGGCCTTCCCGGCGTCGAATTCCACGCGGTGCGACGCGATGTACTTCGATGACGCCGTCCGGCCATTCGTATCGAGACTGACGAGGCTCCCGTGCAGGAAGGTGTAGCGCACACCGCCGCTGCGGAGATCGATGCGGAAGTAATCGAAGGGATTGGTGTTGTTCGAAAAGACCATTCGGTCCGAATATCCCATACCCCAGAGCAGCTGCTCGCGTCCGGCCGTCACGGCCAGCCAGTCGGCATCGTAGCGCAGATACCCGGTGGTGATGTCGAAGAATTTCTTCTCGTCGGAAATGAATTTCTTGCTCGCGCGCAGCCGCGGATCGAGCAGGGCGAAGTCGTGCGAACCGCCGAGCAGCATGCCGTTCGACACCTGGATGAACAGGCCCAGCCGCTTCATGAGCGTGCCGCGGAGCCGCAGTCCGGCTTCTCCCAGCAGGGCGTCGGCGGCGCCGGTGCTGTCCCCCCGGCCCGCGCGGTAACTGAGCCAGGCGAAGGCATCGAGGAAGATCGCCGTGGCGCTGTCGGCGGACGCGTAGAGGTATTTCTGCCGCGCGTCGTCGAACATGCCCGCGAAGCCGAAATCCGGGAGGAAGGACGATGACGAGGCCAGCGTCGATGTCCGGTCGTACGAGAGACGCACGCGAAAATCACGCAGCAGTCCCCGGTCCGTTCCCGAAAGCGGCGCGCCCTCGAGCGAGTCGAGAAAGCCCGCGACGTCGGCGCGCGACAAGGGCAGCATGCCATGATGGTACCCGCCAATGTTCCCCTTCAGCTCCTGCCGGAACAGAAATTCGTACACCGGATCGGTGGCGGGAAGCAGTTCGCGTTGCGCCCGTGCCACAGGCGGCAGTGCGGCAACGAGGACGAAAAATAGAAGGATCGCAAAAACGGTGCGCAATGAAATCCCCGCGTGTTGATCGAAAAGACGAAAGTTCGCACGCGCGGGGCCGGATAGCAAACGCGCGACGCACGTGAAAATTGCCGCTTGAAATCATCAAACTCAACCGCTCCATGACATTTTTATGACAACCGGGGAAACACGGCGCGGTAGTTTGCATCCGCTCCGTCGATTCGGGAATTTTACAGCCGCCCGAGCGAAGCGAAGCCGGAAGCTCCTTCACCCTTCACACTCCAGCGATACCAGCATGAAACTCCCGTCCCTTCAGCAGATCGCGCAAGACGCCGTCCTGACCTTCAAACGCTTTCCCCTCGTGCTCCTTGTCGCGGCAATGGGCACGCTGGCGTCCCTGTGGCTGGCCGATCAGAATGCGCCCTCTGATGCTCCCTTCGCGTTTCGCCTCCTCTTCACGTCCCTGCTCGGCATTCCCCTGCTCATCGGCACGGCGCTGCTCATCGAGAAGCGGCGGTGGAACACGCGCAGCGGATACGGGCTGAACGCGGCCGCGCTCCTGCTGCTCGTCGCCTACTGCTGGTCTCTGCCCTCGGACCTCGCGATCGCGCCGAACATGCATGCGATACGCCTGCTCATGCTCGCGGTGGGACTGCACCTCTTCGTCGCCGTTGCGCCGTACCTGGGACGCGGGGAAAGCAACGGCTTCTGGCAGTACAACAGGACGCTCTTTCTCCGCATCCTCACTGCGCTGCTCTTCACTGGAGTGCTCTACCTCGGACTCTCCATCGCGCTCGCGGCCGTCGAAAACCTCTTCGGCGTGGACATTCCCGGCAAGCGGTACCTCCAGCTGTGGGCACTGCTCTGCGGCATGCTCACGACCTGGTTTTTCCTGGCCGGAATCCCGTCCGATCTCGACGGCCTGGAGTCCGTTTCCAGCTATCCGAAGGGTTTGAAGGTCTTCGCCCAATATGTGCTGCTCCCGCTGGTGTTCATCTATTTCCTCATTCTCGCGGGTTACTCGGGCAAGATTCTCGTCTCCTGGCAGTGGCCGTTCGGCTGGGTCAGCCGCCTGATCCTCGGCTTTTCCACGGCGGGGATGTTCGCGCTGCTCCTTCTGCATCCCATCCGCAAGGCGGAAGGCAACGCGTGGATCGACCGGATGTCCTCGTGGTTCTATATCGTACTGGCGCCGCTCGTGCTGATGTACTTTCTCGCGGTACTCACACGCATTTCCGAATATGGCATCACCGAAGGACGCTACGTCGCCATTGTGATCGGCATCTGGCTCGCGGGCATCGTGCTGTATTTCCTGTTCAGCGGAGGCAGGAGCATCAAGGTCATCCCATTGACCCTGTGCATCGTTTCACTCGCCATCACGGTTGGCCCATGGGGCGCTTTTGCTGTCTCGGAGAGCAGTCAGGTCGCGCGGCTGGAACGGTATTTCACCAAGAATGCGATCCTCGAGGGCGGGAAAGTGCGAAAGGCGCCCGCCGCCGTCTCCTTCACCGATACGCGCGAGATCAGCTCCATCCTCTCCTACCTTCACGAGTTTCATGGCTACGACGGCATTCAGCCCTGGTTCAAGGAAACACTGCGGCAGGATTCTCTCGGAATGAGTTCGGAATTCAAGGAGCCTTCCGCCGTCACCGCCTTCGCCGGAATCGAGTACACCACGGTGTGGCTCCATGCATCGGAAACGGAGCTGTCGATGAATGCGTCGGACAAGGATGCAATGATCGTCACCGGCTACGACGCGCTCCTGCCGATGCAGTTCTTCGGCGAAGGTCCACAGCCAAGCGTCTTTACCTCAGGTGCAGCTTCCTATACTGTGAACACGCGGCTGGACACGGTGCTTTTCACTTTGAAGCGGGACGCGCAAGTCGTTGATACGCTTCGCGTTCCCTTGCGCCCGCTCGTCGATGGTCTCATGGCAAAATATGGCGGATCCAGCGCCGACAACATCCCCCTCGAAGAGATGTCCGTCACCGCCGCAAACGATCGCCTCAAGCTGAAAGTGTATCTGCACTTTCTGAGGCTGAAGCGAAACGGCAAGGATGTCGCGCCGACCGGTTTCCAGCTGGAATTGCTCTATGCGCGCAGGGACATATCCACCGTCGTCCCGGCAAACAGTTCCATTTCCCGTTGACTCATGTTGCCTGATCCGCCAGAGGAAGAGTGAAGCTGAAGGTGCTCCCCTCGTTTTCAACGCTTTCGACACGGATTGTTCCTCCGTGCTTCTCCGCGAATTCCTTGCAGAGGAGCAGTCCAAGTCCGGTGCTGCGTTCGCCTTCCGTGCCCATGCGCTTGGTGTTCTCTGAAATGGAGAACAGCCGCGTGAGCATTTCACCGGGTATGCCGACGCCGGTATCCCGCACGGAAAGCTCCGCGGCATGATCGGCCGCCCGGCGGCAGCGGATGAAGATGGATCCGCCACTCCGGGTGAACTTCACGGCATTCGAGCCGAGATTTCTCATCAGGGACTGCAGCATCTGCCGGTCCGCATGCACCACCAGATCGTCCGGAATGTCATAGTGCAGCTCTATCGACTTCTTCTGGGCCGCGTCAAACACCAGGGCCATGCTGTCAGGAATAAACGGCAGGAGATGAAAGCAGTCGGGCGCGAACGGGATGAGCCCCTGCTGCATCTGCGACCATTCGAGGAGATTCTCGAGCAGCTGGAACACATGCATCGCCGAAACATTCAAACGCGTCGCCATCGAGACAACCTGTTCTTTCGTCATGGTGTCCGCCCGATCGATGAGCAGCTCGGTGTTCCCGAGAAAGGTGTTGAACGGACTCCGCAGATCGTGCGCAATGATGGAGAAGAGTTTGTCCCTCTGCGCGATGCTCTCCCGGAGCAACTGCGCGTTCGCGAGCATTTCCTCCTCCGTCTTCTTGCGCTCCGAGATGTCGCGGATGGCCGCAATATGCACCGGCCTGCCCCGACGGAAGAAGAATCGCCCGGTGATCTCGACGGGGAACACGCTCCCGTCGATCTTTCGGTGATAGCGAAGCGGGATGGTGACCACATTGTCTCGCACGACCGGGGTTCCATGCGTGACGATCTGCGTCTCTTCCGGTTCGGCGGAGAGATCCACGTTTCGCATGCGCAACAGCGCATCGTGATCGAAACCGTACATCACGCTCGCGGCGCTGTTCGCCTCGAGGATGGCTCCGGTCTGGTTGTCGATCAGGACGATCGCGTCGGATTCCGCCTCGAAGAGCTGGCGGTAACGATCCTCGCTTTCGCGGACCGCCTCATCGGCCTGCAACCGCTCCGTGACATCTCGAATGAATGCCCCGACTCCGATCGCCCCGCGTGTGAGAGTCACCGGGAACTTGCGCACTTCGAAGGTCCGCTCGCCGATCTGCTCATGCTGCGTGATGGTCTGCCGGGATTCGATGGCGTGCAGGTCGGAAGCCCGGCAGGCCGCGGCGGCCTCGGGTGACATGAGGTCTGTGTCAGTCTTCCCGAGGATGTCCCGCTCCGCTTTCCCGAAAAATTTCACCTGCGGGATATTGACATGGATGTAGCGGAGTTTCTCGTCCTTGAGATAGACGATATCAGAGCTCGAATTGAGGAAGGTCCGGTATTGCTCGCGCGCCTCGCGCAATTCCCGCTCCGTCCGCATCTGGCCATGCGCATAGCGGATGAAGCGCACGAGCAGCGACGGATCGATGCGTCCCTTCACCAGATAATCCCGAGCGCCGTTTTCGATCGCCGTCACCCCGAGCTGTTCGTTGCCGTCCTCGATCAGCACGATGATGCAGGCCTCGGGAGCGTCTTTCCGCAGGCGGAGCAACGTGTCGAGACCGGCGCTGTCCGGCAGGTCGAGATCGAGAAATACGATGTCAAAGGCCTCCGAGTCGACCCGTAACAGAGCGGCCTCGAGGCGTGTTTCGTGAACGACACGGAAGCCGTCGGGGCCTTCGTACGCCTCTATGTGCAAAATCGATTCTGCGTCCGCCGGCGTGTCGTCAACCAGCAGGACGCGGAGCTGAGAACTCATGTGCTTTTCATCTCTCGGCGTGCGTGTGTCCCGGGCAGCCCTCACCCACGGAATTCCGCCTCGCGGCTCGCCGAATACCGCCGCGCGGCGGCCCGGTACAATCACCGGGGTGTGCTTCCACTCGGATCGGGAAGCACCGTTCTCCTGACTCTGTGGCATTGCTGTTGAAACTGACGTATGCGCCGGACCGCGTTGGAGGGCGCAGCTCCCTCGTGCGTTGAAACTAGAGTATTAAGGACATAAAATCAACCCCGCCTCGGAATGCGTTTCGCCGCGCCACGGATTTCCGTACCTTTTCCAATCATGGCGGCGGCTGCCGCATCACTCATTCGACGCTGGAGATGTGGTATGAAGTTCCTCACTACACTCGTCTTGATCGGTGTCGCGTTCCTGCCCGCCCGGGCTCAGCAGATCGTGGTCGACCATGCATCCATCGCCCTCTTCGATTCCATCCCGGCAAAGTACGCCGAGCAGGCCCGCGCGCTGCGCATGCTGTTCATGGACCGCTCGGTGGGCGGAAACATCTCCGATGCCCTCGACTGCCTCGAATACCCCTTCGCCAGCGCGCCCAGCCGCTGCAAGCGCTATCAGCACACGGATTCCGCCTTCGACGTCGCGCCCTCGGAAGTCACATGGCGGGGCGTGTGGGACCGCGGCAACTGGCGCTACGAATACTGGCCGTCGGGCTGCTCGGAGGATCCGCGCTGCTTCGTCGACTTCATCGAGCCGCGCATCGATTCCTTCGACGTCGTCGGCTTCCAGTTCAGCTACCTCGCGGTCATGCCGGGCTCGAAGCTTGCAGACCCCGTCGACGGCTTCTTCGGCACGAAGACGGATCGCGGTACGGCCCTGAGCTACGGCGCCTTCGCCGCCCGGCATCCGGAGAAAAAAGTGATCTGGTGGACCACCTCCCTCGCGCGCGGCATCGGCAGCCCGGAATCGGAGGCCTTCAACGACGCCATGCGCGCGTACACGAGGAACAACAACCTCATCCTCTTCGACGTCGCCGACATCCTCTCGCACGACCCTTCGGCGAAGCCCTGCTACGACAATCGCGACGGCATCCCTTACCTTTCCGAAAACAATCCCGACGACGGACTGTCCCTCCTCGCCATCTGTCCGCAGTACACCACCGAAACGGAAGGCGGACACCTCGGTTCCATTTCCGCGGGCGGCGTGCGTGTCGCCAAAGCGTTCTGGGTCCTCATGGCGCGCATCGCGGGCTGGGACGGAAAGACCGGGGACACGACCGCGACGGCCTTCTCCGCAACGCCCATCACGGAGATGAACCGATCCGTGTACAAGACCTACAGCGGCGGACTGTATCCCGACGGCGGCAACACGCGCCCCGCCACGCACAATGCAGCGGGTCTCGCCTTCGCGAAGTCCATCGTGCCGCTCGACACGCTCGGGAATCCCGATCCGGTCAACGGGAAAATCGTCCTGATGTCCGTCGGCATGTCCAACTGCACACAGGAATTCTCCGCCTTCCAGGCCGTCGCGGACACCTTTGCATTGAAAAACCCCTTCCTCGTGACGGTGGACGGCGCGCAGGGCGGGCAGACCGCGAGCATCATCAGGAACCCCAACGCCCAGTTCTGGAGCAACATCGCGCAGCAGCGCCTGCCCGCGAAACGCGCGACACCGGCGCAGGTGCAGGCGATCTGGCTCAAGGAGGCCAATGCAGGCCCGACACAGGCCTTCCCGGTGCATGCCGTCATGCTGCGCGACGATATCAAGGCCGTGCTTCAGGTGGCGGCGCTCAAGTATCCGAATCTGAAACTCGCGTACCTCTCCAGCCGCATCTACGGCGGCTATGCTTCCACCACGCTGAATCCGGAGCCCTACGCCTACGAATCGGGCTTCACCGTGAAGTGGCTTGTCGAACAGCAGATCATCGGCGACACCGCGCTCGATTTCCAGAGCATCCCGCGCAGAGCGCCGTGGCTGTCCTGGGGCCCCTACCTCTGGGCCAGCGGCGAGACGCCGCGGCAGGACGGTCTCACCTGGCTCGCGGACGATCTCGGTCCCGACGGCACGCATCCCTCGCCGAAAGGCCGTCAGAAAGTGGCCAGGCTGCTGCTCGACTTCTTCAGCACGGACGAGACCAGCACGCCGTGGTTTCTGAAGAGTCCGGCCACCGCGGTGGATTCGCCTTCACCCGCGCAGTCGCCGCTGCTGCTGACCGTCGCGCCGAATCCCGCGACCGAGCGCTTTACGGTGTCATACGCGCTCGAAGCTGCGGGACGGGTGCGCGTCGAAGTGCTTGATGTTCTGGGGCGAAGGGCCGCCCTGCTTGCGGACGGCGAACAGAGGCCCGGTATACAGGAGCATTCGGTCTCAATATCGGAATTACGGCTGCCGAAAGGGTTTTACCTCGTGCATCTCATCACCCCATCGGGTGCCGTCACGCAGCTCCTTGGCGTCCGTTGAGGCGGGCCACGCCGTGAAGGCGCTCCCGCCCCGCCGACACGGCGGATTCAGCGGATGACGGCTGCATGCATGGCAGCGAGCACGGTGTCGAACGTCGTCGGCTTCTTCACCGGGGCGACAAGAAAATACTCCGTGTTGAGCGCATCGATGGCTCGAAGGATTCCAGATTTGCTGTATCCTTTTTCACGTTGCCATTGTCATTGGTACTGGACAGGGACGCGTGACCATGCATCAAGCGCATCCGATCTCAAACAACTGCCGTTACCACATGAGAAAATGACATGCAACGACTTTTTGGAATACTCCTCATCGCGGCAGCCGTGCTGGCGGGTCTGCAACAGGCGACGGCCCATTCGAACTACACAGGAAGAACCCTGAAATCCTCCACGACGGGCTGCGGCGGCTGCCATGCCAGCAAGAGCACGGCCGTGACGGTCGCGATCACCGGTCCTGACACGGTTGTCGCCGGTCAGGAGGGCACCTTTCACGTGACCATCAGCGGCGGCAGCGGGTCGGTATGCGTCGATGTTGCCGTGTCCACCGGATCGTTGAAAACCACCGATGCCAACATGAAGCTCTCGAGCGGCGAATTGATCACGAACGGCACGAAGCCGATGGCGAACGGTGCGTACACCTACAACTTCAAAATCGTCGCACCCGCCTCGGCACAAACGATGACGGTGTATGCCACAGGGATGGTCGGAAAATCGCAATTCAATTTCGCTCCAAATAAGACGGTGCGCGTGGTCACTGCGACGACGGAGGCGCAATCTCCGCCGGCTCCCTCTTCGCAGAACGCGGCCCTGCTCCCGAATTATCCCGATCCTATACAGAACATCACAACGGTCGCCTACACGCTCGCAATGGGCGGCACCGTCCACCTCGCGGTGTACGACCTGACAGGCCGCGAGGTGGCAGTGCTGACGAATTCATCCTGGCAGGACGCTGGCATTCACGCCACACGCTTCGACGCGACAGCGCTCCCCGCCGGAATCTACTTCAGCAGATTGACGAGAACGCTTTCGAATGGAGCAACTGTCAACGTGACCAGAAAGATGCTCGTTGCGCGGTGATTGGGGAAAAAGTTGGGAGGTGGGAGTGGGGAGTAGTGAGAGGGAGAATTTCCCTGGCCGAGGGTGGGGCCGGTGCCCCGCCAGTAGATTCAGTCCGCCGCAGGCGGACGGCATTCTTCGACCCATGGCGTCAGCCATGGGAAAGCGTCGTGCCACACACCCCGCCGAGTCCGCCGCAGGCGGACGGCATTCTTCGACCCATGGCGTCAGCCATGGGAAAGCGTCGTGCCACACACCCCGCCGAGTCCGCCGCAGGCGGACGGCATTCTTCGACCCATGGCGTCAGCCATGGGAAAGCGTCGTGCCACACACCCCGCCGAGTCCGCCGCGCGCGGACGGCATTCTTCTTCTCTCCGTCCTTCCGTTCAATGACGGCATTGCTGCCGTAATCAGAAAAACGTTTTAACCCAAGCGAAGAGATTGCGGATGATACCCGCCTGCATATTATCCATGGCGACTTTCAGTGCCAGACCGAACGTAATTACCACAAACCAGAACAGGACAATGCGTCTGTTCGACCGGGCGATGAACACGGTAAAATCGTACCAGATTCTGGCGACGTGATTCGAATACACCCTCTGTCCATAATTCCCAGACAGATGGTGATATGCAATCTTCCCGGAGTTGAAGACGCGACGTTTCAGCCGGTTCATGGAGTCACCATCTCCGATTGCCTTTCGCGAATCATTCATTCCACCTCTATCATACAGATTTCGGCTTCTTCTCACGCACCCGCTTGACGACCCACGCGGTGAGGTCCTTCACCGGCCTGTAGAGGAACATGCCTAGCAAGGGCCACGTGCCGTAGGGATACCACCAACCGTCGCGATTCAATGTCGTTTGAAAAAAGCTGAACGTAGCAATGACCGCGAAGAACATGAATACGAGATCCTTCCATCCGATATCCAGCGAGTAGCCCTCGTCATCCATCGCGCGCGGATCCTCGTTTCCATCCGGTGATATGATCACGCTCCTCTCCGCAACCTCCGCATCGCTCCCCTGCGCGGCGGGTTCCTCATGAAGCGTATTCATCCGCGTCCTTCTTTACATGCTTTCTGTACCATGGATGCGCGTTTTGCGCGATTCCAAGCAGGACCATGCCCGCGAACCAGGTGTAATTCGTCGTGATGTCGGTTTGAGACACCCAGCTTATCGCGATCGCCGAACTCAGAGTCGTGTACAGCGCCTGCCGCAGCGTCGGCTCCTTCGGGAGTAGCGGCACGCGCAACACCCCCGCGGCGTAATACTCTCCGCGCTCTTGCGGCTTCTCCACGTCCCCGAAATCCGCTGTCCGCTCTTCCATGTGCGCGCTCCTGATGACGGAACTTACGATGAAATATCCTGTCGGGAAAGGCATGGACTGCGCATCATTTCACATCTTTCAAGACGACACGCCACGTCGTTCTTGAAGGTCACTCTTGCGTTGTGATGCGGTTTGGAGAGCCATCCGATCCGACATCCACGTCACTTGAAGTATCCTGGTCGGTACATTCTCTCGTCAGGTCAAGATCGAACGTGAGCAGGGCGCTGCGGCCGCGCCTTCCCAACACGCCCGTCGTCGGGGCGTTTTCCTGAAAACCAGGTTGACTCTTCCTTCTCTTCTGGATAGATTCGCTTCAAAATTCCATAGACCCAAATACGGTACAAACGGAAACGGGAACTCAAACGCCGAGACAACGGAGTTCGAACCATGAACCACGACATACCGCTCACACCTGTACGAGCCCGCTTCCTCGGACGCTGGGTCGGATTGCTGTTCCTGATCACCTACGCAACGTCGATACCTGCGCTGCTGCTGTTTGGTCCCGTGCTGAACGACGCGCACTATGTGACCGGGGCGGGCTCTGACACGCAGATCCGATTCGCCGCATTGCTCGAGTTCATCCTGATCGTGGCGAACATCGGAAGCGCGGTCGTACTCTACCCGCTCCTGCGGCGCCGCTTCCCTGCCGGCACGCTCGGTTTCGTCGCCGCCCGCATCACCGAGAGCGCCTTTATCGGCATCGGTATCCTCAGCGTGCTCAGCGTCGTGTCGCTTCGCGCAACGGGAAATGATGGCGCGGCACTTCCCGTTGTCGCCGAGGCGCTCGTGGCGGTGAAGGACTGGAGCTTCCAGTTCGGGCCCGGCTTCGTCGTACCGATCGGCAACGGCATGCTGCTCGGGTGGATGATGTACCGATCCGGGATGGTTCCGCGGAGTCTGGCGATGCTCGGGCTCGTTGGAGGTCCGGTCCTCTTCGCCGCCAGCGTCGGCATCCTCTTCGGTGTACTCGACAAGGGCGATCCACTGTACGCCGTCGCCGTGGCGCCGGAGTTCATCTGGGAACTGGCACTCGGTGTGTACCTGACCGCAACTGGCGGCCGGATTGCCGGACTGGTTGACCATGACGCGGTTCCATCGGCCGCTGCGCCGAGGTAGCAGACGAGCATCACTCCACGCCGTAAGGAATGAACGGCGGTTTATTTCACATCTCTCAATACGACACGCCACGTCGTTCTTGAAGGTTCTTCTTGCGTTGTGATGCGGCTTGGAGAGCCATCCGATCCGACATCCACTTCACTCGAAGTATCCTGGACAGTCCATTCTCTCGCGTTCTCATTCCTGATCCTTCAGCAGCAATGCAATCATTCTGTTGAGCCGCTCGAGCGCGGGGCCGGTGAGCGGCTCGCCCACTTCGCTGTACTGGATGGTTCCTTTCCGGTCGATGATCACCATGGTTGGAACGCCCTTGAGCTTGAAGGATTCGCTGCATTCATCTCCGAGGAGGACGGGAAAGCTGTACTTGAGTTCGGCAATGAACTTCCGCACCCTCTCGATGCGCGCGTTTCGTGTGCCCTGCTCCCACACGTTCACCGATATCACTTCGATGCGGGGATCGTTGCGCGCGCTTTCGTAAAATTTCTGGAACAGCGGCATTGCCGTCTTGCAGGGTCCGCACCACGTGGCCCAGAAATCCAGGATCACCACCTTGCCTGCATGGGACTTCAAATCGACCGACTCCCCGTCCAGCGTGGTGAGGCCGCAGGGTTTGAGCGGCAGGTTCAGGCGGCCGCGTTCGAGCGCCTCGTCCGTCTTCTTCGCAGCGTCCTCGATCGTCGCTTTGAGAAGAGCGTCGAAGGCCTCCTCACTGCCGTTTCGCTTCCGGATCTCGGCGCGGAGCAACGGTGCGATCGAATCGCCTGCGACCTCATTGCGTATGCACGCCACGCCGAAATCCAATGCCTCGTCCCAGTATCCGTTTGCCAGGTAGGAGCGCAGGAGGTTCTCGTTGAGCCAGGTTTCGGAGCTGTCGCTTTTATCAAAGGCCTCCCTGTACGCTGCGAGCGCCTCCGCAT
This sequence comes from Ignavibacteria bacterium, assembly GCA_016720835.1. Classification (GTDB taxonomy): domain Bacteria; phylum Bacteroidota; class Ignavibacteria; order SZUA-365; family SZUA-365; genus JADKJW01. The sequence goes on along the minus strand of JADKJW010000031.1, from coordinate 65,990 downwards.
GGCGGCCCAGCGTCGTGAGGCCCTTTCCCCGGCAATTGAGGCCCGTCACTTCCGCCCTCCGCGTATAGAATCGCAATGCCCCCCTGTCCACGTACCGCGCGCTGTTCCTCTCCCATGCCGTATCCCGCGACCTCGTAAGGAGCGAGTCAGCGTAGCCGAACATGCGCTGTGTCTCCACGCCCTGCCACGCGAGCCCCATCGTGATATTGATCAGGTATTCGTCCGGCTTTTCCGGAAGGGCTTCGTTGATGCGAATGGCCTCGGCGGCATTATTGTTCGCGATGAGGGTCCTGATGTTCACGATGACGTATATCTCCCGAACACGTTTGTCGATACCGACTTCTGCGGGCTCCGGGTAATCGGCCACGTACTTCGAGATAAGACTGAAGAAACTCGTGTCGAGCATCGCGTGCTCGATCTCCGCCAAGCGGGCTGCACGGGACGCGACTCCTTGCGCGGACAGAAGCGACGACGAAACAATGAACAACACCACCGCGGGAAGGAGCGACCTTATCCGCACATCCGCGTGTCCGAACTTCGCCTGCCGTACGAACATGTTAGCACTCCTGATCACTGGTATGAAAATTCGAATGACCACCGCACACTTCACTTGATCACCAGCAGCCGCAGCGCCGCCGCAGTTCCCGGCGTGCGCAGCACAAGAAGGTACACGCCGGAGGAGAGCGCCGAGGCGTCGTAGCCGATGCGCCTCTCGCCCGGCTGCATGATCTCGTCCGCCAGCACGGCGACGCGTCGCCCGAGCGCATCTGCGAGGAAAAGCTCCGTACGCGCGGCTTCGATCACCGTGTATCGAATCACCGTCGAGGCATTGAAGGGATTCGGTTGCGCTGAAAGCGACAACCGCGCCCGCGCATCGAAGAGACGCTCGCCTCCCTCTCGGCAGATCTTCAGACACACTGCACAGCCCTCGCCTTCCACGGTGAGGGGCAGCGCGCCGCCGATCCAGCGCACGGCATCCACGCGCAGCGCGCTGCACGCGGTGTCGCCCAGCATCGCGAGCATGGGAAGCGAAATGCGCACCGTTCCTCCGGCGACGGTCGCGAGATCCATGCGCACGGTGCAGAACTGCTCGCCGCCTTCCTCGCGCTGTGCAACGCACTCAGCGCCGAGCGGCGCAAACACTCCCGCCCGGTAGCGTAGTGTCACTTCCACAGCGCTGATGCCGCTGCCCGCGAACGCATCGGGCAGCGTCATGCGCAGCGGCAGCGTGAACACCTCGCCGGGCGATACTTCCAGGCCTCCCGGACAATCCACCGACAGCGCCGCGTCCAGCCTACCGCGATGCACGGCCAGAACGCTCGACAGCGCGGAACACCCCTGCGCCGTGGTGACGAGCACCGCGTATTCCCCGTCGCCCGAGATGGCGAGTCGCTCGCTGCTGTCCGCGGACAACGGCGCGCCGTCGCGGTACCAGCGGTACCGCATGCCGGACGGTGACGCGACGAGCGTGTCGGCAATACGCGCAATGGCCGCAGTGGGCTTCGGGTGCACGGTGACGAGCACGGTGTCGGAGGCGCCGAAGCACGCCCCCGCGCCGCGCACTTCCACCCTGTACGCGCCTCCCCGCGTCACCCGCAACGTGCGCATGCTGTCGCCTGTGCTCCAGCGGTAGGACGCGAAGTCGCCGGCGTCCAGCAGCACACTGTCACCCTCGCAGAAGGCCGTCGGACCCATCGGCGCGATGCGCGTGACGGACCTCGGAAGAAACACCACATCCACACTGTCTGAATTTCCCGGACAGCCGTTCGAATCCACCACCGCGCAGAAGTATCTCCCCGCCGCGCGCACGACGATGCGCTGCGCGGCGCCGCCGTTGGACCACGCATACCTCGCCATCGGCGGCACGGAGAGCACGGTGCTGTCGCCCTCGCAGGGCGTGAGCGAACCATCAACGGATATTGACGGTTGCGGCGCTGGAATGACGTCAACGTCCAGCGAATCCTCCCCGCTGCAGCCGAGAGTGTCCAGTGTCTGCCGCGCGCGCACGCGTCCTGCGCCCGCCGCGTCCCAGTGCACGTCGATGCGGGAAGTGCCGCCTCCTGTGATGATGCTTCCGCCTTCGACAGCCCAGTCCGTCCCAGCGCCGGGCAGCGTTGCCACAGCATAGCTCCCGTTCGCGCCCAGACACATGCGCGCCGGACCGGCGACGACTGGCTGCGGCGCGGCGACGAAGGTCACCGCAATGGTATCGGAAACCCCGGGACAACCCGCGGAGTCCGTCGCGGCAATCGAGTAACTCCCCGTTGCCGTCACGGCGAGGCTGCGCGTCGTGGCACCGGTGGACCAGCGCCAGTCATGAAGCCCCGGAGGAGCTTCGAGCAAAAGCGTATCGCCTTCGCAAGCGCGCAACCCGCGCGGCGTGGTGATACTGAAGGCGAAGCTCGAGCCGATGCCCACGGGAAACTGCGCCGCGCCTGCGCAGCCGCTCGCGGTATCCACGGCCAGCAGTGTCAGGCGTCCCGCTCCGGCGCTGTCCCAGCGCACGGTGATGTTCCTCGTGCCCGCGCCGCCGATGATGGCTCCGCGTTCGGCATTCCACGCGAAGCTGTCGGCGTCCGTGCCCGCGTCGTACACGGCCGCGGATCCCGTGCACACGACGGCCGGACCCGCAATGACGGGCTGCGGCCTGCGATGCACAACGATGTCGACGGGAGGCGACGTGCCCCAGCAGCCGTTGGAGTCGGTAACGGTGACGCCGTAGCGGCCTGCCACGCGCACCATGATGGCACGAGTGCTTGCGCCCGTGGTCCATCGATAGGTGACGCCGCCCAGACTCGCGCGCAACTGCACGCTGTCGCCATCGCAAAAGGACAGCGGACCGCCAGGCAGCACCAGCGGCTGCGGTCGCGGCAGCACCGTGACGCGCATGGTGTCGCTCCCCGTGCAGCCGTTGGAATCCGTGACGGTGACCGCATAATTGAAGCTCGCATTGGCCGTGATGGAGGGCGTCGTCTCCATCGTGTTCCATCGGTACGACGCATATCCGGCGGGGGCGCGCAGCGTCACGGCCTGCCCCTCGCATATGCGGACGGGACCCTGCGGCGCGATCTTCGGTTTCGGCGACGGCAGCACGTACACGAGCACGGAATCGACGGCAACACAGCCCAGCGCGTCGCGCACGGTGAGGCGGTAGCGCGTCGTCTGCAGCGGCGAGGCGCGGGGCGCGGACACCGTGATGGAATCGAGGCTGCTCGCGGGCTCCCAAAGGAATCTATACGGCTCCACACCGCCTGCGGCATTGCCGCCGATCTGCACAGTTCCGCCCGCACACACCGTCTTGAGCGAGGACATGCCAACCGAGAGGTTGGACGCACGCACCGTGACGAGGTCCGTGCTCACGCAGCCCGCGCTGCCTGAGACGGTGAGCTGATAGATGGTGGTGCGCGTGGGATTCGCGAAGGGCTGCGGGATGGTGCTGTCGCTCAGGCCCGCAGCAGGCTTCCATGCATAGCGCAGCGAGTCCGGCCACACGGGTTTGGGCGTGCCGATGACGGCCCCCTTGCGCCGGCAGATGGTGAGATCCGACCCCGCATCGGCGGGCGGCGGACTCAGCGCTGTGAGACGCAGCGAATCGCGCAGCACACAGCCCGTGCGGACGTCGGTAAGCGTCAGCGTGTACACCGTGGTCCTGGACGGGGACGCGACAAGCACGGAGTCGCCCGCCTTGCCCGCGGACCATTTCCATGCGAGCTGTCCGGAACCGCCCATGGAGCGCGCGCGAAAGGTGACGCTCCCGCCGGGGCAGAAGGTGGAATCACGCGGCATGGTGAGCTGCAACGGCGGCGCCTCGCGGATGAAGAGCGTGTCCTCCGTCGCGCCGCAGAAGCAGGCGTTGTTCACGGAAATGATGATCATCTCATTCGCATCGACCACGGTGTCCCGTACGGGGACGATCGGCAGGTCGATCGAATCCAGGCCCGCGGGGAAGGTGATCTGCCCGCTGAGATGCGCGTAGTCGATGGAATCCGCGGCGTTGCCGCGCACCTGGTACGAGATGGTCTGCGGCAGCGCGGGCGAACCGTTTCGATAGAAGCGGAAAAGTCCGGGTCTGCAGCCGTTCTCGTAGGGATCGACGATCTTCTTCACTTTCAGGCGCGCCCCCGCATTGAAGCTGCCCGCTTTCAGAAAGACGCCCGAATCGTAGATGCCGTCGCCCACGTCGGCGATGGCGATCTTCATGTGGTACTTCGCGCAGGGCGTCACGGCCATCTTGGCGCGCAGTACGGTAGTGAAACCGTCGAACTGCACGGTGACGCCCGCAGCATTGTCCACGTACAGATGCCCGAAGCTGAAGCCGTTGATCGTGTTGACGGAGACGGGAAAATTCGAGCTGGGAATGAGCGCGAGATTTTTCTTGACACCCGTCGCGAGGTTGGTGACGAAGAAGCCGAACACGTCGTTGTACTTCGAACCCACGAATTCCGGGTACTCCTCCGATGCGAACACGTACTCGAAGCTGGCCGTGTCGATAAAGGAGACGAAGTCGAACTCCAGCACCACGGCATCCTGCGTCCCGCCGGTGATGAGCTTGTCGAGATCCGCGTCGCCCCCCTGTCGCGCGTTGAAGCTCTTCTTGGGGCTGTCATTGGGTCCGACTGGACCCGCGGCAAAACCCGTGGTGAGCATCACGCCCGAATCGATGCCGATATTCGACCGGGTGCCGATGTACTTCGCGATGCCGTAGCGGTAGCCGCGCGTGGCGACGCCGGTGATCTCCACGCAGCCGCCCTCGAAGTAGCGCTTCACCAGTTCCCCGGGCGAGAGGCTGCTGTCCACCACGAGCTGCGCGCGCGCCTCGGGGCACAACGCCGCCATGCACAGCGCCATGGCGCCCGTCGCCAGCAACACTCCATGCAACACCCTCGATCGCAACACGCACCTCCGCGCGGACGAACGCAGTCAGGATAACGGAAGCAACACCTCTCTCATTCAAGGGAAACTGCGCAGGATTTCGGCAAAAATCAAGACAGAATTATCCGATACATCGAAAATGCACCGGGACCACGCCCGCCCCACGTGGGAATCGTGTAACCTATTCACAGGAATCTGTAATACTCCCGGGAAGCCCTGATGCTACCTTGATGTGATGCATGCGCCGGCCGGCGAGACTGCTTTCTGGCACAGAGGCCATCGCGACCTCCATCCGGCAATGCAGATCTGCAACAGCCGAACGGCGTTGACCAGCACAAGCCACGCGCGACGACATGGAGCATACGATGAACACGCACCAAGCATTTCGAAGCATAGATTTACGAACGTGGAAACGCGCCGCCGGCATGGCGGCGAAGGCGGGGATAATCGCTGCGCTGCTGCTCACCGCCTCTGCTCCGGCGCAATCGCCCCCGTCCATTGCCCTGCGGTCGGCCGCGACGTTTGGAGTGCTGGCGGGCGTCTCCGTGACGAGCACGGGGGCGACGGTCATTGAAGGCGATCTCGGAGTCAGCCCCGGATCGTCCATAAGCGGATCGCCCATCGTGAGTGGATCCATCCATGCAGGGGATGGGATAGCGGCGCAGGCGCAGCTCGACGCGACCACCGCGTACGACGACGCCGCAAGCCGCTCGGTCACGGCCTCCCTGAGCGGAAATATCGGCGGTCAGACGCTCCTCCGCGGCGTGTACAAGTCCGGCTCCTCGATGGAACTCTCGTCGGGAGATCTGACTCTCGACGCGCAGGGCGATTCCAGCGCGGTCTTCATATTCCTCATGGCATCCACACTGACCACTTCAACCACCTGCCAGCTTCTTCTCGTCAATGGCGCGAAAGCATCGAACGTCTTCTGGCAGGTCGGAACCTCGGCCGTTCTGGGATCGACGGCTCTCTTCTCGGGGACGATTCTGGCCGCGACGTCCATTACCATGACCACTGGCGCCTTGCTCGACGGCAGAGCCCTGGCGCGCGGCGGCTCCGTGACCATGGATGCGAACACCATCCTGCCTGTCGAACTCGTCTCGCTGCGCGCCAGTCTGGAAACACGCGGGGTACGTCTCCTGTGGCGGACCGCCACTGAGAAAAACAATTACGGCTTTGAGATCGAACGCAGCGTGGAAACCATGGGTGCACCGTCGGCAACGCAGGCGTGGGAACGCATCGGTTTCCAGGCTGGAAACGGGACCAGCAGCATACCGTGCTCTTACGAGTTCCTCGATGCCGGGATCCTTTCGATGCGGGACGTGCTGGCCGCGTCGTACCGGCTGCGGCAAATCGACCGCGACGGCACGCAAACCTTTTCACCGGTGGTCGTCGTCCAGCTCGCCCCCCTGTCCGCGTCTCCCGTCCTCCATGTGCCGCATCCGAACCCGTGCAACACAGGCGCGACAGTCTCCATTTTCCTCGCGGAGAAGGGGAATGTCACGCTCACGGTGCACTCCATACAGGGTGCCGAGATCTTGCGGCTCTGCAACGGCGACTACCTCGAGGCAGGCACGCACTCGTATTCCTGCGACCTCTCCGCGATGCCGTCAGACATCTTTTTCGTGCGCCTCGTGCAGGGAGAGACAACCCGCCATCAGAAACTCGTGGTCTTTCGATAAAGGAGTTTCGGATTTCCAATTTCGGATTTCCAATTTCCAATTTCGGATTGCATCCCATCCTGCGGCGAGGTTGCATGTCAGGAATTTTCCTGATCCGATCACCCCGCAGCGGGGTGCCAGAGATTCCGAACGATTGTCAGGAACGACGAAGGAAATCCTCCCAATGCCGCTTGGAATTTGAACGTCCAGATCCTTCATTTCGCACTTCTACCTCTTCATTACCATCATCATCTTCGCCTCCGTGCGACCGCCCGCAATCAGCGAGAACCAGTACATACCAGAAGGCAGGGACCAGGTATCGATCCGGAAGGAACTCCGCCCCGCCGGCAACTGGCCATCGTGCACAACCGCCACGAGGCGCCCGTACGCATCGAACAGCACCAGCCGCGCTTTCCACTGCTGATCCAGAGTTGCTGTAATTGTTGTATACCTTTCCGCCGGATTCGGGTAGTTCTGCCCGAGCCGGAAGGATAACGGAGCCGCGTTGAAATGTTCAACCCGCGTCACGCCGCCTGGCGCCGATCCGAGGATGGTTCCCGATGCCCCAACCGCGGTGACGCCTGCATCGGTGAAACACACGGCGCTTATCGAATGTATCGTGCCGCCATCCTCCCTCCGCCAGTTGAGGCCGCCGTCCGTGGTGCGCAATATCGTGCCCGCCGATCCGACTACCATGCCGTGTGCGCTGTCACGGAAGGAAACGCCCAGAAGCCAATCCGTACTGCCGCTCGTCTGTCGCGCCCAATGCGCACCGCCGTCACGCGTGCGGAGTATGACGCCGTTCAACCCGACGGCCGCGCCGTTTGCTGTATCAAGGAAGTCCACCGCGTACAGAAGCTCGGCAGTGCCGCTGCTACGCTTCACCCAACTATTGCCGCCATCCGTGGTGGTTAGCACCGTGCCACTCGCGCCGACCACTGTCCCCGTATTCCGGCCGGTAAAGCACACGCCGCGCAAATCGTTCGTTGTTTTGCTTTGCTGGGGCAGCCAGTTCGCCCCTCCATCCGTCGACCGGAGTATGACGCCATTCTGTCCCACGATGGTTCCGGTGTTCGCATCCGTGAAAAAGACGTTGTACAGCCAGGTTGCCACGCCGCTGCTTTGCGCCGTCCACTGCGTTCCGCCGTCGATGCTGCGCAGTATCGTACCCTTCTCTCCCACTGCCGTGCCCGTATCGGGCGCGGTAAAGCACACGCCAACGATCCAGTTGGAGGTGCCGCTGTTCTGGCTCGTCCAGACCGCTCCGCCATCAGTCGTGCGCACGATGGCGCCCCAGGATCCAACCGCGATGCCGGTGTTTCGATCGGCAAAGGACACGCCGCTGAGGTATTGCCTCGTGGCAAGCGGTGGCGAGGTCCAGGTGAGCCCGCCGTCTTCGGTGAGAAACATCGCACCTGCCGTTCCCACCGCGAGGCCTTTCCTCTTCCCTCCACCCCCCGCATGGGAAACCGCGAGCATGTCGCAGAGATATGGTGCCGGGATGGCTTCCCACTGCCGTCCCCCATCGGTCGAACGAAGCATGGTTCCATTGAGTCCAACCGCTGTACAGTGCTCAGCATCGTTGAATGCCGTTCCCAGGAGCCGCTGTTTGGTCCCGCTCGTCTGCCTCGCCCAGTTCGATCCGCCGTCCGTTGTGCGAAGGATTGCGCCCTGATAGCCGATGGCGAGACCGGTACCGGCATCGAGGAAGGCAATCCCGAGGAGATCGTCTGTCGTGCCGCTGCTCTGAGCCGCCCAGCTTGCGCCGGCATCCGTCGTGCGGAGAATCGTGCCGCCCTGACCCACGATGACGCCGTTTCGTGCATCAGGAAAGGCAACGCTCTGCAGCCACGTCGTCGTACCGGAAGTCTGAACGGTCCAGTGAGCGCCGCCGTCGGTGGTGCGAAGTATCGTCCCGGACGCGCCGACTGCAGTGCCGCTGTCGGCGCATGCAAAAGACACGCCGGTCAGCGCGCTCACCGTGCCGGACTCCTGTCGCGCCCAGTGTACCCCGCCGTCGCTGCTGCGCAGTATGGTGCCTTCCCAGCCGACAGCGATTCCGGTGTTGACATCGGGAAAGCACACCGCATCGAGCCGGACAGTGGTGCCGCTTGGCTGTATCACCCAGGAGTGTCCTCCGTCGCTCGTGCGGAGTATCGTTCCGTATTCTCCGACCGCTATTGCCGTATTGCCGTCGCTGAAGGCGGAGCCGTGCAGATCGTTGCCCTGCGGCAGTGGATTCTGCCAGTACCAGCCGGATTGCGCGAGGGCGCTGCGTTCCGGCGCGAAAATCGCACAGACGAGCATGGCGAGCGCGATGTGGTGATGTCGCATGTGTCCTCCAGGTAGACGAACGATTCTGCAGCGCGTTCGAGAGAGTCCCGCGGCTTTCGAAGCAGTCGAACAGGCTCATGGTGAGCAACGCGCTTCTGCAGCGGAATCTACACATTTCGGACTTGAAAAGCGTATTTGCTTCTCCGCCAGCTCACCATACTGTTCATTTTCAATTTCAATCCTGTAATATCCTGGACAGAATCGCGAAAATCGTGAATCAAATGGACCCCAGAAAATCCTGCTATCCAGCGTAAAATGGCGAACGCCAGACCTTGCGATCTGGCGTTGCTTGGGGCGGAGAGGGAGAGATTCGAACTCTCGATACCCTTACGGGTATAACGGTTTTCGAGACCGCCGCATTCAACCACTCTGCCACCTCTCCGGTTGGAATGCCCGCCCGATGCATGGCCCGGACAGTTGACAAAGGTACGAGTCCGGGCCGGAAAAACAAAATTTCGAGAATACGGCCGGAAGACTTGATATTTGGATGCATGCAAGGGTATTTTCGCGGTACCAATCCTGTACATCCAACTTCGCGGAATCCCCATCATCCACTTACTCTTTGGAGAATGTATGAAGAAGATTCTGATCGTCGCCGCTTTCGGCCTCCTGACCATCGCCAGCGCCAACGCCCAGCTCAAGGGCGGCTCCTTCGGCATCGGCGCCTCGTTTGCCGGCGGCAACGACGCCGCGCAGCTCATGTACGCGGCCAGCAACAATCTGGACTTCGCCCTGCTTGTGGGCTTCATGAGCCACAGCGTGGACAATCCCGATCCGACGCCCGATCCCGATGCAGTCACGTCCATGAGCTTCGGCCTCGGCCTGCGCTACTTCCTGCATGCGGGCGACGTGGCGCCCTATCTCGGCGCCATGGTGAACTACGCTTCGCCCAACGAGGACGACAAGACCATCGGCTTCTCCGTCGTGTTGGGCGGCCAAGCCTGGGTGGTGAAGAACTTCGGTGTGTTCAGTCATGTGGGCTTCGGCGTGGACATGCGCACGGTGACGACCACAGTGGGCACGGTAGAGCGCCGACGCGAAGCACACGACGCTCGGCCTCTTCACCGCGGCGGTGGGCGCCTGCTTCTACTTCTGACATTCCCCGCATTTCCCGTTTCCCGCGGAACGCCGTCCTGCAGACAGGGCGGCGTTTTGCATTCAGGCTTCATTTTTCAAAGACAATTTTCACAAAGAAGGAAGATGGCGGACGGGAATGTCCGCCCACAGGTGTTTCTCCTTTGTTCGTTTCCGGGACGGAATCTCGTATTTTCGGGCATGAAACTCCCCGAGCGCGATATTCATCGCATGCTGAGCGCGTTCAGCGAACGCGCCAAGAACTCAACTGCCTGTACCGCGTGGAAGAACTGCTGGCCATGCCCGAGCTGTCGCTCGAGGAGCTGTTCCACCGGCATCGCGGAGGCCATCCCCACGGGCTGGCAATACCCGGACATCTGCCGCGTGAAGGTGCGCTACGGCGACGAAACCTACGCCGGATCGGGCTTCAGGAGACGCGCTGGATGCTGCGACGGACCTCGTGGTGCAGGACAGAGCCGGGGCACGATAGAGGTGTACTACCTGCTGGAAGTGCCGTCCGCCGACGAGGGCCCCTTTCTCAAGGAGGAGCGGAAGCTGCTCGACACCATCGCCGACCGCGTGGGGCATCACCTCATGCATCAGCGCCTGCGCAACATGTTCTCCGAGTGGGAATCGTACCGGCAGGAAATCGCCGAGAACCAGCGGAGCGAGTGGATGATCTCCTCCTCGGCGTGCTGCGCCCACTGACCAGAGCCTGTACACGCGCATCTCCCGCAAGATGCTCAACCACCTCTGCCGCATCGGCATCAAAGACCACCCTGCTGCAGAGGGACTCAACATCGGCGAGCTGAAGGTGGAGGAGACGGTGCAGCAGTTCGGCACCAACCGCCCACAGCAGCGCAGGAACTGCGCAACTTCATCATCACCACCGACGAGATCTTCGTCATCGCCGCCAGTGCCTGAGCGACGCCGAGATCCTGCTCCCAGCATCCAGAAGTGGATCAAGGACGCAGCCTTCCTTCCTCGTCAACGTGGCCGAGAGCCTCGACACCTACCTCTTCCCCGGGGGGCTGGACCTCACGCCGTCCACCGACAAGGTGCTGCGCGTCTCGCTCATCCGCCGCTTCTTCAACGATCAGCTGCCCTTCATCAACATCGCGAAGAAGTACATCGAGGTGCGCGACTTCAACGAGCTGCTGCGCTGCATCGTGTACCATCAGAAGAGCCACGGCAAGCTGGGCGCATGGCCGCCGGCCTCTTCCTCGCCGCGCGCGTCCTCCGCCGCGGCGCCCTGCAGAACAGGCCATTCGCGAACATCAGGGTGCCGAAAACCGGTACGTGATTTCGGACGGCTCCTGAACTTCATCCACACAACAACCTCGAGAGGTCTTCAACCAGAAGTACCTCGAGCTGGACCAGGTGCGCGACGAGTACCCGCATCTCGTGCAGGTGTTCAAGAACTCCTACCTCTCGCCCGAGATCATCAAGGGCCTCTCGATGGCGCTCGACGACCTGGGCGACACGCCCATCATCGTGCGCAGCTCCAGCCTGCTGGAGGACAGCATGAGCGCGTCCTTCTCCGGCAAGTACAAGAGCCTCTTCCTCGCCAACACCGGCACGAAAAGCGAACGGCTCGCGGCGCTGATGCACGCCATCACCGAGGTGTACGCCTCCATCTTCGGACCCGACCCCATCGAGTACCGCGCCGAGCGCGGCCTGCTGGACTTCCACGAGGAAATGGGCATCATGATCCAGGAAGTGGTCGGCACGCGCGTCGGCAAGTACTTCTTCTCCGCGTTCGCGGGCGTGGCCTTCAGCAACAACGAGTTTCCGCTGGTCGCCGCGCATCAAGCGCGAGGACGGGTCTCATCCGCATGGTGCCCGGCCTCGGCACGCGCGCGGTGGACCGGGTCAGCGACGACTTCCCATCCTCATCGCGCCCGGGCAGCCCAATTTGCGCGTCAACGTGTCTCCGGACGAGATGGTCGCGTACTCGCCCAAGCGCATCGACGTCATCAATCTCGAGACGCAGACCTTCAGACCATCGAAGTGGCCGACCTGCTGCGCGAGCACGGGCAGGACTATCCGCTGGTGCACCGGATCGTGTCGATCTTCGAGCACGACCACATGCGTCCGCCCGTCGGCATCAACATCGATTTCGAGCGCGCGGAAATGGCCGTCACCTTCGACGGGCTGGTCACCACCACGCCCTTCGTCAAGCAGATCCACGCCATCCTGCGCCTGCTGCAGGAGAAGCTCGAGACGCCGGTGGACATCGAGTTCGCCGCGACGGCCAGCACCTGCCCTGCTGCAGTGCCGCCCGCAGAGCTTCTACGCGCAACAGCGCGCCGCCGCGATTCCGCGCGACATCTCGAACCACCGGAAAATCTTTCACCGCCAACCGGTACATCTCCAACGGCGCCGTGCCCGACATCACCCACGTGGTGTACGTGATCCCGACCGCTACTCCGCGCTGCCCGACGCGAGGACCTGCTCACCGTGGGCCGCGCCATCGGCCGCCTCAACAAGCTGCTGCGCCCGCCGGTTCATCCTCATGGGACCCGGCCGCTGGGGCAGCCGCGGCGACATCAAGATGGGCGTCAGCGTCACGTACTCCGACATCAACAACACGTCGGTGCTCGTCGAGATCGCCCGGCGGCGCGGCGACTACGTCCCCGATCTCTCCTTCGGCACGCACTTCTTCCAGGACCTCGTGGGAGCCTCCATCCGCTACCTGCCGCTGTACCCCGACGACGCGGGCGTGATCTTCAACGACGGCTTCCCGCAGCGATGACCAACATTCTGCCCGATATTCTCCCCGAGTACGCGGCGCTCGCGGATTGCATCCGCGTCATCGACGTGCCCGGCTGCACCGACGGCGTCTCCGCGTGCTGATGAATGCCGATCATGAGGGGCCGTCGCCTACCTCGCGCATCCCGCACGGGCGCCTGAAGCTGATCGAGGAAGAGGAGGCGCTGGACCACGAGCCGGATGACCACTGGATGGCGGCTGCGCATGGCGGAGCGCATCGCCCGGCACCTCGACGCGAAGCGCCACGGCGTCAAGGCGCTGTACGTGTTCGGCATCGGAAGCACCGGACGGCGGGAGCGGCAGCGACATCGACCTGCTCCTGCACGTCGACGCGAGCGCCGAAACAGCGCGGAACTGGAGACCTGGCTGCGCGGCTGGGCCTCTGCCTCGCGGAGATGAACTTCCTCCGCAGCGGCACGCGTTCCGACAGCCTGCTCGACGTGCACTTCGTGACGGACGCGGACATCGAGGCGAAAACGAGTTTCGCGTCCAAGATCGGCGCGGTGACCGACGCAGCGCGCCTGCTTCCGCTGCGCTCGTAGACGACGGCGCTCAAAGCAGGCGACGATCCGCGGCGTCAAACCGCGACGGATCAAGCCTTACGAGCGCGCGAGCGCGGGGCCATCGTCGCGGCGCCGAACAGCTGCGTGCCGCCCAGGCGCTCGCGCCACGCGCCCCGTCAGGCGGACCGATTCATGGATATGCCCGTGCATGGTGACGAGGGCCGGCGCCGCTCGATGAAGCGCCGTATCGCGATGCTGCCCGTGCACGTCCACCGGCGCATGATCCACCATGACGCCGTCAGGCGCGGCGCGGTCGAGCGCGCTGCGGTGGCGGCGCGTGGAAAAGCAACAACGCATTCCCGAGATCCGCATCGGCGAACATGTCCTCGAGATCGTCCTTGATGGTGCGATGGCGGAGCACGGATGCGTCCACTCCGGCACCGAGTGGCTGCCTTCCTCCGGAGCCGTGCACCCGGGATCGACGAAGCGGGACACGTCGTACCGCTCCCAGTCCTTGAGACGGAAGGGCGACGGCGGAACGTACGAGTATCCCGCGACGAGGTATTCGCCGTCGCTGGTGATGCTGCCAAAAGCGTAGGTCCACAATTCCGCCGCTTCCAGCGCGCGGATGTCGGCTCGAGGCTGCGCGGGTCGTCGTTCCCCGCGATGACGTAGACGCGCGGATACGCCGCGCGGAGTGTGTCGCGGAGGCCGCGGAGTTTCTTCGCGAGAAAGTCCTGCACGAAGTCCCCGCGCGCGCCGGCGTCCTTCGAGAGGCGCAGTCCTCCCGCAAAGAGGTCGCCGCCGATGAAGACGCGATCGGGCCGTTCCGATTCGATGGCATCGAACAGCGCCTCGTAGCGGGAGCGCCGTCCGTGCAGATCGGAGACGAAGAAGCAGGTCATGCCACGCGGAAGGCAGTCCGGTCAGCGCCTGGAGAAGTAGAAGAGGATGCCGGCGGAGATGTAGGAGAAGCCGTCCTTTGTTGCCTCCGAGATTGAGCATGTCGAGTTCGTCCGTCGTGGTGAGGTGCCTCCGCCCAAGAGCTGGATGCTGATGGGGTTCCCTCCCCTTCTTCACGAGGAACTCGATGCCGCGCCGATGCCGTAGGTAAACGCCGTCACTTCATCCGCCTCCGTGGTCTCTGCGGCGTGCGTCAGCGAAGGGCGCATGGTGAGGCTTCCGAGGCGGAGATAGGCGAAGGGAATGATGGCGCCCCGGTTGCTGAGGATGCGTCCCTCGAAATGCATGCCGTAGGAGAGGAAGAAATTCCGGCTTCCTGGTCTCCGAATGACGAGGACATCGATCCGATGCTCCGTAGAGCGCGACGACGAGTTCTGATGCGCGACGTAACCCACGTCGATGTTGGCGAAAGGGCCGAGGCGGTAGTTGTCGAAGGACTTCGTGAGATCGTCGCCGAGAATGGCGGTGCCGCCGTCCGCCCGACGCGAAATGCTCCTTCGGGGTGCGACTCCGCGCGACCGCGCGAACGCTGCGCGGATGCGTCCGCGCAGAGCGGCGAACAGGACAAGCAGGCAGGCGGATGCGTAATCCTCTTCATCGTGGCCTTCCGGACAGATGGAATCGTGATTCGTTATGCAAGTATGCGAAGCTTTTGCAGCAGGAATTCAAGCCGCGACGCCCCAAGGCGGAAGATGAAAAAGCCGGGGAATGTCCTATCTTCCGAAGCACCCTCACTCGCCGCAGCCACGCCCGGGGACAGAACCCGCACGATCAGCGCTTCCAGAACGGCGGTCACGCGGGAACCGCTTCTCCACCCATTCTCCGCGAACCGGAAGCGGTTCCCCGATCCCGGCTGCGCGCTGCAGCATCACGACGACGCCTGGGGACTGCTCGCCGCCACGATCCTCTCCGCACAGTGCACGGATGCGCGTAAACATGGTGACGCCCGCGTGTTCGGAAGCTATCCGGACGTCCGGGCATCGCGCGCGGTGATATCGATACCATCAGCGACATCATCCGCAGCACGGGTTTCTTCAACGCGAAGGCGAAGAACCTGCTGGCCTGCGCGCGCGCCATCGTCGAACGGCACAAGGAGCGGTGCCGCCAAGCATGGAGGAACTGACCGCCCTGCCCGGCGTGGGCGCAAACCGCGAACGTGGTGCTGGAAACGCCTTCAACATTCCGGGTCTCGCCGTCGATACGCACGTCGCGCGCATCACCGGTCTGCGTCGCGCTGACGGAATCCTGCGATCCGTCGTCATCGAACGCGACCTCTGCGCCCTCCTCCCGCCCGAGGATTGGACCGACGCCAGCCATCTCCTCATCCTCCACGGCCGCGCCACCTGCATCGCCCGCCGTCCCAAATGCGGCGTCTGCATCATCGCCAGGTACCTGTCCCTCCCGCGCGGAACACGCCGGCATGGATTCATCTTTCCTTTCCACCTGTCCCCTTTCCCCTGCCCTCTCTCATCTTTTCATTCTCCTTCCACCTTTCACCTTCTCCCTCCACCCTTTCCCCATCCCCACATGACCGATTCCCATGAAACCCGCGTCCCCCTTGCGCGACACTCATCGACCCCTTCATCAACATCGTGAAAGCCCCGCGCGCTCTGGGCGGTGAATCTCTCTTCTTACTTCCTCGAGGGACTCGTCTCTACTTCGGCATCCTGACGCTGCTCGCGATATTCTTCAACGACTACGCCAAGCTCGAGCGACGTGCACGGGCTGGATCGTCGCCGTGTTCACCGGCGGCATCACGCTCGCGATGTTCTTTTCGGCGAGCTGGCTGACCGCTGGGGCGTGCGCGTCGCGCTGCTCCTCTCGCTGCTGCTCATGGTGCTGGGGCGCATCCTTCTCAGCGGCAGTCCGCTGTTCGGCGGTGCTGGCTTGTTCTCGCCGATGATGTTCGGCGCAGTGGGCGCCTCCTCCTTGTCGTGATCGGTTATGGGATGTTCCAGCCAGCCGCCTATGCGGCCGTGCGTCTCTTCACGAACGAAAGACGGCGCCCATGGGCTACGCGATGCTGTACGCTGATGAACCTCGGCGGCTTCGCCTCGGGACTCATGTCGCCGCCGATCCGCGGTTCCGGCGTCACGGGCATCTACTGGGTGTACGCGACCACCATCGCGGGACTGCGGCCTGGTCGTGCTGCTGACCTGGCGCCGGCTTAAAAGGCGCAGGACGCGGCGGGATGCCGGAGCGCCCGAGAATGACGAGCGGACCGGCTCCAGCCGAGCATGGAAGCCCGTCGCAGAGAACCCAGGGTGTCGCTGGAGAACGCCACCTCGGCAACGAAGCAGTCGAAGGCGCACGTCACCTGGGCACCTGGCTCAGGACGCATCCCTGGCAGACTTCAGTTTCTCCTTCTTCATCTTCGTGCTGATTCCCCGTACAGACCCTCTTCGCGCATCAGTGGCTGACCTGCCGCAGTACGTGGCGCGCGCCTATCCCGGCTGGGTGAGCGAGAACATGGAGACCTTCGTCAATCTGAACCCTCTTGATCTTCGTGTTCACGCCCATCGTCACCGCCATGACGTCGAAGGTGAAGGTGTACCGCATGATGATACTCGGCACGCTGGTGGTGGCGCTGCCAACCTTCTTCCTCGCGATCGGCCCTCCATCGTACCCCTCTTTGCGTACATCATTTTCTGTCCGTGGGCGAGGCCATGTGGTCACCGCGCTTCTTGCAGCTCGCCGCCGAAATCGCCCCCGGAAGGCAAGACCGGGCAGTACATGGGCGTTGCGCAGTTCCCGTGGTTCCTCACGGAAAATGCTCACCGGCCTGTATTCCGGCCATGCTGCGCGCCTATTGCCCCGCCGACGGACCGCAGAACACTCAGATGCTCTGGCTCATTTACGGCGCCATCGCGTTGGCGACACCGCTCGGCCTCTGGCTGGCCCGCGGCTGGATGGGCGACCGCCTGCAGAAATCGGGCCATTGACCGGGTCACCGAAGATCTACCGCACACCGCATCTCCCCAACGTCCTCACGATAGATGCAACGGCACGCCATCACGCCATACGCAACGTTCCTCACGCTTCTGTCCCGCGCCACCCTGCACTCCATCGCGCTGCTCGCAGTGCCTCGCCTCCGCCTGCCGCCGCGCAGGAACGCGCGACTGGTCGCGCCTGATTTCGTCGGCGTATCCTGACAACGCCTCCTACGCCTTCCTGCAGCGCTTGTGCGACGAGACCGGCGGGCGCCTGACCGGATCGCCGGAGAATGAACGCGCGCTCGGCATCCTCGCCGAGGAGATGGCGAAGCAGGGCTGCACGGTGAACCTGGAGCGCTTCCGCTATCCCGGCGTTCGTGCGCGGCGACGATGTGGTGGAGATGCTCGAGCCGCTCCGGCGCCGCCTGCGCCGTGGCGCTCGGCAATGTGGACGCCGCGCCGCGCATCGAGGCGGACCTCGTCTACGCGAAAGAGGGGCGCGAGGACGTATGCCGGACCTCGAGGTAGCAGGCAGCGTGGTGCTCGTCACGCAGGAACACGCGGCCGGGCAGCCGGAATTCCTCCGTTCCGAAGCCATCATCATCGCAGCGGCGAAGGGCGCCAAAGCCATTCTCTTCATCAAGGATAACGCGGGCGGCACCACGCTCGCAGGCATGGCCAACTTCCAGAACAAGCCGAGCCCCATCCCCGCCTTCGCACTCACCTACGAGTAAGGCATGTGGCTCAAGCGCCTCTGCGATGCGGGCAAGCCGCGCGCGTGGGCGTCACCACGCGCTCGTTGATGCGCGACGCTCGAATCGGCCAATGCCGTGGTGATCTTCCCGGGCGCGTCCGCGCAGAAAATCGTGGTCGGCGCGCATTTCGACGGCTGGGACGTGGGCCAGGGCGCTGTCGACAACGGCATCGGCAGCGCCATCCTCTTCGACGTGGCGCGCCTGCTCAAACGCTACAGCCCCGCGAACGATCTCACGGTGGAAGGCGTGTGGGTCAACGGCGAGGAGGTAGGTCTCGTGGGCTCGAAGAAATACGTGGAGATGCACTACAAGGATTCCATCGTCGCCATGATCAACATGGACACGACGGGCTCGCCCACGAGCTTCAGCGCGGGCGGCACCGACGCGCTCGTGCCCTTCCTGGAGCGCATCGCGAAGGCGCTGAACGGCTTCAGCATCAGTCCCTCCATCGGCAACAGCGCCGGCACCAACAGCGACCATCAGCCCTTCATGCTGCACGGCATTCCCACCATCGCCGTGTGGGGCAAGCTCGATCCCGACATGGTGAGCCATTACCACGACCTCGGCGACAGCTTCGACAAGGTCAGCAAGCGCTACCTCTCCGATGCCGCGGCCGTGGCGAGCGTGCTGGCGCGCGAAATGGCGAACAGCCCCGTCCGGACTGCGCCGCCGCCCCCGGCGAAACCGTCGAGTTCCTGCAGAAGCAGGGGCTCGAGGACCGTCTGCGCAAACAGAAGGAATGGATCTTCGACTGACGCTGGCGCGGCGGCGCCTAGCTTACCTCGCCGATGCGTTCCCGTCGTCGCCGATCATCGGACCGTTTCTCTCGAAATCTCCGTGCTGACAATTTCTGCACGATCGGCATGATCGCCGCGTCGGGATCGGCAAGCGGTCCGCCGGGTTTGAACTGCTTCGCGGGGACCAGTAACCCGTCGAGGAGACGTCCATCTGCCGCCGAGTCTTGTCTGAAGGATGCAGGTCAGTCCGTTGGGCCCGTTCAGATTGAACATCGCGTACGTGGCGAAATTCCCGAGCGAGTAGGCGATCAGCCGTTGCCTTGTAGATCTCGAGCCCCGGACCACGTGCGGCCCGTGCCCCAGCACCAGGTCCGCCCCGGCATCGATCATCGCGTGCGTGAAACTGGCGCAGGGCGCCGCGATGCTCGCCGAACGCCGTTTCTTCCCATTCGGCACGTGCTGGTGCTTCGCGCCCTCCGCGCCCCCGTGGAAGGAGACAAGCACGATGTCGTGCACTGCGCCGCGAGGGCGCGCACGAGTTCCTTCGCCCGCCGCGTACGCGAAGATTGTTCGAATCGTCGTCGTAGCTGAATGCCATGAAGCCCATGCGCGCCACGCACCACCCGGATCGCGCTGCTCGCGGGGATGCCCGACCACGCGATGCCGAGAGTGTCGAGCACGCGGATGGTGCCAGCCCTTCCCTGCTCACCGAAATCGAGAGCGTGATTGTTGGCGATGCTGAGCAGATCGAAGCCCGCCGCTTGCAGATGCGCCCCGTAGCGCGTCGGCACGCGGAAGGCGTAGCAGTTCGCGGTGTCGCTGGCGCACTTGGTCGTCGTGCCGCCGTCGAGCAGCGGCCCCTCGAGATTTCCGAAGGCGAGATCCGCCGCCCTGCAGGACCGCGCGAGCGGCGACAGCATGCCGCGTCCGTCGTCCGGCGGCAGCATCGCCGGGTAACGTTGTCCCCATCATGATGTCGCCCACCGCCGCGATCCTGATGGCACTGTCCATCAGCGGCAAGACTGTCCGCGCGCCGAGGAGGCGGCGGTACGATAGCCGTTGGACGCCGGCGTGCTCCAATGCCGTGCGAGCAGCAGACGTCGCGGACGCGGACAAGACCGCGAGCGCGGAGGATTTCAGACGTGCCGCATGCGCATTTCCATTGATCCAGGGCGAGGGACAACTTCGACATTCTTCCGCTTGGAATGACTCGTTCAGGCGCGGGCTATATTTACCAATCCAGAACTCCGATTGAATCCTGACCGCGGACCCGGCCCTCACAAGGATTGCACCACGCATGCAGACCGAAAACGCGATACATGTGCGCGACCTCGTGAAGGTTTACAACCGTCGGCACGGAAAGTCCGCGCGCTGGACGATTTTAGCTCGACCGTCGAGCAGGGGCATCACCGGCCTGCTCGGCCCCAACGGCGCGGGGAAATCCACCCTGCTCAAGATTCTCACCACGCTGCTTCCGCAGTCGTCGGGACGGGCGGAGATCATGGGCTTCGACGTCGCCGCCGATCCCCTCTCCGTGCGCAGGAGCATCTGCCTGGTGCTGCAGCAGAACGCCGTCGAGCAGTACCTCACCGTCGAGGACAACTTCGAAACCTTCGGCTTCCACGGCCTGACGAAGCGGAGCGCCGCGAACGCGGCGACCGCGTGATTCAGCTGTTCGGTCTCGAGTCGGAGCGCCGCCAGAAGCCATCGACCTCAGCGGCGGCTTCAAACGGCGCGTGCAGGTGGCCAAGGTGTTCATGATCGACGCGCCCGTGATCTTTCTCGACGAGGCCACCACGGGCATGGATCCCATCAACAAACGCGCTAATCCTCGAAGGCGATCTGTTCAGCATCAAGGCGCTCTCGCGGAACATCGTGGACGTGAGCGTCACCTACGCGCACTTGACGCCGGACATCCGCGAGCGGATCGGCGGTATCCCCGCGCTCAAACGGGAGTACCAGCAGAACACCGCGCTATCTCGCCCTGCCCGCCTTCTATCTGCTGCTCTTCGGCATCGGTTTGAACACCGCGTTCAGCCAGGCGTGCGGGTGCACGATGCGAAGGCGCTGAGCTGCAATGGTTTCTTCCTCGCGGGGTGCTCTCCATGGCGGGCTTCGGCATCGCCATCAATACGTCGTACGGTTTTTCGTGGACCGCGACAACGGCATCTTTTCCGAGTTCCTCACCTATCCGATGACGCGTGCGGAGTTTCTGCTCGGCAAGATTCTCTTCAGCATGTGCATCACGACGGTGCAGGCGTTGACGACAGTAGTGATCGGCGCGGCCGTCCTCGACGTGCCGCTGCACGCGGCATGGCTGCCGATGCTGTTCGTCGCCAACGCGTTGTGCACCGCGGGTTCTTTTTCCTGAAAGCATCTTCGCGTTGCGCATCCGCCGCAACGATGTGTACAACACCATCATCAACGTCTCGTATTTCGTGCTCATGTTCGCGAGCAGCATTTTCTTCCCGCTCGACAACAGCCCGTCCTGGCTGCGCGTCGCCGCGTACGCGAATCCGCTCACCTGGCATACGGACATTCTGCGGTATTTCACCGTGGGAGCGGGCGATCGACACCGTGCTGCTGGAGTGCGGCGGGTTCGCGTCTTTGCCGCGCCCTCCTTTATCGTCGGCGTGCGATCGCCCCCGGCTCCGCGGGGTGAACCCCGTCTCAGCGGCGCGCGTTAAGCGGCCGCAGCGCCCCTTCGTCCTCGCGGTACAGGCGCAGCGGAATGCGCTCCACCTGCGTCCGAGCCGGATGGTCACCGTCACCGCCGTCACATCGCCGCGCAGCGCGCCCTTCAGGCGGAAACGACCACCGTGTGATCGGACGCCATCATCGACCGCGTCGAGGAGGTCACGCCCCGTCCTCATCCTCCACCTCGATCCTGATATCGGATCCGGGGATCGGTATTGAAAATTCCGAAGGGCGCTTGCCAGCGCGCCGCACGGAACTCGAACTGTGTTGCAGCGGATACCGCCGTTCGCGGCGAAAGACTCGTCGTAGATCCGGCGGCGGGGGCTCCAACACCTGGACGGGAAACACCGACGCCCCCTGCCGACAGGATACTCGCGGCCCGCGCAGGTGGCGCGCACCGTCAGCTTCCCGGTCGAGAGCGGTTTGAACTCGACGGTGGCTCCCGTGCCGCTCCGCAGTTCCCTGCCGTCGGACAGCACGGTCCAGCGGTACTGCGTCACCTCGTTCAAACCGGGGACGGCGATGCCGAAACGGAACGTCTCGTGCGCAAACACCTTCTCCGGTGGAGGTTTGGGCAGGGCGCTCTCCTTGACGGAAACAGTAAATGCCGCAAGCGCGTGGCTCTTGCCGCCCGCCCGCGATTGCCATCGCGGCACTGCACCTGAACACTGTATTCGCCCGCCTCCGCGAAGGTGTGTTCCCACATGAGATCGCGGCCACTCCGGACCACGCGTCCCACGGAGGGCACGGCGTGGACGCGTTCGGGAGTGGTGCCTTCCACTTCAATCCGCTGCGACACGGGATAGCCGGCCGTGGTAGCGAGTTGCCCGGCGCGTGCACGCCGAGCGGCTCGGCCGTCGAGACCACGTTGACCAGCATCGTGTTTCTGATATTCTCCGACGCCAATTCCTCGGGCCGTTTGCCCGTCACTTCCTCGAAGACGCGGCGCGCGATCACGAGCGGTCCGATCTTGACGCTGTCGGCGTTGACGTGGTCGATGAAGTTGGTGCCCGTCAGTGAACGGAATTCGTACTGTCCCACCGACGGCGCCCGCCATGCGAAGCGGTACACGCGCTCTCCATGCGCGTTACGGTGCACCGAATCGACGATGGCCCCCGGCTGCGTCAACGAATCGACGAGACTGCCGTTCCTACTGATGACAATGGTGGGCGCGACCGTCACTTCATCGCGCGCGCCGAGGCCGGAGACGGTGAAGGTGAAGGACCGCGTTTCGCCGACCGCCATCTCCGTGGCGCCGCGGATGACGGAGACAGGAACGGTGGACGAGAGATTTTCGATCATGTCGGCCAGGGCGCGCTTCAAACGCGCCTGCTCGCGCATCCAGCCCTGCTCGGCATCGTCGCGTTCCACGATGATGATGAGCAGTTCGCAGATGACCGCGAGATACAGGAAGAAGTACACCTGGTACTTGTTGTTCGATGCGGTGGAACTCATGGGATTGCCTCCGGATTGCGCTGTGAGCGAGAACAGTGATGGACCTGCGCGCAACGCGCCTTCAGCCTGCGCGCCTTGCGTCGGCGCGCGCGGGTTCGCGGTGCGACTGCTCAAGCTCCGCCATGAACAGCGCGAGTTTCTCCTTCACTTCGTCGAGCGAAAGTTCCCCGTTGCTCATCGCTGCGATGGCAGCCGGCTCGTCGGGCACCGTCTTCTCGTACCACGTAGTCAATCCGAGCAGACACAACACCGTGATCTCGACGAGGATGGCGACGATGATCGGAATCGGGCTGATGCGCCACCATGAACTTGATGCCGCGCATCCCGATGTTCAGAATCAGCTTGCGCACGCTTCCTTCCCGCGCGACGTACCGGTTCGGCTCGCGTGCCAGATGCCGTCCGAATTCCGGCGCCACCCCGCTCGCCGAAAGCAGCGCGCCAAAGAGACGGTGCGCTCCGCCCCGGAATACCCAGAGTCCGAGCGGAGTGAAGAACAGTCCGATGACGAACAACGACGCGAGCATCACCAGCGAGATCAGCCGCATGTCGATGATGAAGGTGGATAGCCCCCTTTCATCACGTACTCGCCATTGAACAGGTTCGACGCAATACCGCCCGTGCTGGGCTGCAACGACTGCAGTTCCTCCATCGTCGCCTGGTCGAGCGCGCGCGATGGAAGCTCGAGGCCAGCTTCGTCTGCAGTTCCTCGATCGTGAAAAGCAGGTGCGGACGCCGGCGTCTCCCGGACACCGACAGCCGGCTGGGTGGCATGTTCGGCAACCGCCAGCAGCGGCGCAAAGGAAAGCAACAAGATGAGAAGACGGCGTGTCATGGCATCCTCCTGACAGGTGATGATGAGAATGCAGGCCGCGGCGCGATGCCGGAATCTCCGCATATGTCGAACGACGTATGCGGAGCGGCCTGTGGCGATGGTCGAGTTGGAATGATTGTAGAGCGCATGCCCTCTTATCCACATTGTGGTCATGGAAGGAAACAGAGGGTGTCAAACAATCATTCGCGTCGCCTGTGCTGTTGGTCAGGAAGTGTGCGAGGACGGGGGGAGCGGTATCGATGTTGGATCGAGTCCGTCGTGTTTCTTTTAGAAGTGTACCAGATGCGAAATCCACTATGGATATTGTGCGACGGGGATCAGTGTACGACAGACGAGGCGCCGTGTGCAGTGCAATTCGTTCACGCCGCTGTGGCTGATGTTCACAGCGTCGCCCGCGGAAGGCACGCGTGTCCGGACTCCCTCTCCCGTGGCACGCGCTTCCATTTGCCGGAGTGCCCCGAGCCAGCCCGGCAGCAGCAACTCAATCGATGGGTGGGTGCGGACGATGCTTCTTCCCGGCGCGTGTGTCCGAGCGGAGCGAAGTGAGATGCACCACGTCCGAGCCAACGAACAGTCCGAATCCGGCGGTTTCTCCGTTGTCGAAGCGCCTCTCGGTTCCGAGGGCGACGCCGTCGAAGCTCTCGAGCTCGCCCTGATCGAAGCGATCCACGAAATCGACCGCGCGGAACCTCGCCTCCGCCTCGGGAACGGCCGTCACGGTGCTCTTCCGATACATGGTCTCGAGCGCGATGCCCCGCAGGATTTTTTTGAAGTATTCGCGGTGCACCGCCTTGCGGTTGAAGATATCCAGACTGAGCATCTCAGCACCGTGAAACACCGCAAGCCCGTTGGCGAGCGGGTCCGCTTCGAAGGAGTTGACCAGGGTCTCGAAACCCGTCTTGTGCGTGCGATACACGTCCGAGAGGGAGCCGGTCGGCGACGACACGTCGCAGCTGTCGCGAAGCTCTTCCACACGTCCCCACACTTCGCCCTGATCGGCATGGTGCACGCGCGACGAGCGGGAGACTGGGAAAATCTGGCTGGACTTCGACGATCGGAGGGAGGTGGGCGCCGCTAGTCAGGCGTCTGGAAGCCCTTCGACACATACGACCAGCGCCCCTGCTCCACGCAACTGACGGGGATGCTGGTTTTCGATTGCGGCGCGAGCAGGATCGAGCTGTTCACGATGCGGTTTTGCTTGGCGCCCACGAGGATGTCGCCATCCATCAGGAAGACGGGCACGTCGGCGTGATTGAGGACGAGGGAGCGTGTTCACGCTTCCGGAATCGCTCACTTCCCGCACTTCGAGCTTGCCCGCCTCGAGGGCGGCGCCGATGCTGATGTAGTCGAGCGTGTCGCTCCCGGTGAGTGCGAGCTGCACGACGGCGACCGAGTCTGCGAAGTGATACGAGAGTGCTGTGGTGTTCATGGAGTACCTCCGTTGTTCAATACAAAGCTACGCGCACACCCTCGCGACTTCGGTATCAGCACGTGATACTTCTGACGGGATTTCCCAGTACATTTCCGATTCTCCTGTCACAACCGGGAAGCGCCGTGCTCGAACAACTCACAAAATTCAAACGTCAAATCGAGATTCTCGGACTCTGCTCCGAGCCGCGCCGCTGCTACACGATTGCGGATCTGGCCGAGATGTACCAGTGCGAGGATCTCACGATCAAGCGGGACCTGCACGAACTGCGAACGGTGGGGATCGACATCCACTCCGACCGTCGCGCGGGCGTCCGGCTCGCCACGCAGCTCGACATGAAACGGGTCAAGGAAGTGATCAGCCAGTACCTCTCGCTCGCCGCATCGGACAGCGCGGTCGACAAGGCGACGGCCGTGATGGTGAAACGGTTGCGCGGGACGGCATTGACACTGGTCGTCACGTTGCAGCGGAGTATAGACTGCCGCACCATCGCGGTCATCGACTACGAAAAGGAAGCCGGCGACATCGAGAAGGAGCGCGCGATCTGTCCCCTGCTCCTCTTCGAAACCGATGGACAATGGCGCGTCCTCGCTGTTCATGACGGACGCATCAAGCAATACCATCTGAACAAGATTCTTTCCGCCTCGGCCACGCCCAAAACCTTCCAGCGCATCCCGCAGGAGCAGATCGACGCGATGTTCGAGTTCTCCTTCCGCTCGTGGATCGGGCCCGACCGGCACCATGTGCGGATCCGCCTCTCGCCCATGTGGGCGCGACGAATCAAGCCCAATCAGATGATGGAATCGCAGGTGCTCATCGAGCATCCCGACGGCTCCGTCGACTTCGAAACCACCGTCAATTCGCTCGATGAGCTCGCCAGCTGGATCGTCAGCCGTGGCGAGGGCGTCGTCGTTCTGGATCCCCCCGCGTTGCGGGAAAAGGTGATCTCGATCGCCGAAGGAGCGCTCGGCAATTATCTGATCTGAACATTCGGGAACGGGCAACGCATACGAAAACGACCGCCCGATGGGCGGTCGTTTCCGTTTCGTTCAGAACCTGCCTTCCTCGCTGGCCCGGCCGACGGCTTTTGCCGCGCGTCGCCGCGTCGCCCCCGCTTTTTTCGCAGGGCCCTCGAGAAGAAGATCGATCTGCATGGTCAGTTCCGATTCCATCTCCTCGGCGTTGTCGAAACCGATGCTCCGGAATTGCACCACGCCGTTCTGATCGATCACGAATTTCGTGGGAATGCCGGGAACGTTATAGGCGTCGATCACATTCTCGTCGAAGAGCACGGGAAAGGTGTATTTGTGCTCGGCCAGAAATTTCTTGACGACCTCCTCGCGTTTCGCGCCCTTCTCGTTTTCGCGGGTGTTGATTGCGAAGATGCGAACGCGATCGTCCTTCTTATACTGATCGTACACCTTCTGCAGCGTCGGGAAGGAGGCCTTGCAGGGGCCGCACCAGGTCGCCCAGAAATCGATCACGACCACTTTGCCCTTGAGGTCGGCGAGCTTCACCGTTTTGCCCCGGGTGTCCTTCAAGGCAAAGGGCGGAGCCGGACGGTCGAGCCGCCCCACCATCATCTTGCTCATCCGCATCTTGCGCGACTCTTCCTGCAGATCGTTCAAGGTTCGCTCGCGCCCTGGCCGATTTCCGGGACGTACGCTTTCTTGAAAACCTCGATCACCTTTCGGTCGGCGCGCGTCCTTCGCGGACGATACGATGCCCGATTTCCACGCAGCGATCAGGCTCGCCGCCGTTCATCGGACAGAGGATATACGCCTCGCACAGCTCGGGCTGGCCGGTCATCGTGCGATGGTACGCTTCCTCGTAGGCGGTGAACGCCTCCATGTACGCGCCGCTTTTTTCGAGGCACTTCGCCTGGGTGAAGAGGGCTAGCCCCAGCTCGAGGTTACATGCGTCGTTCCATTCCTTGACGCTCATCGAGGACGGTTTCTCCGAAGGAGGAACCTCGCGGAGAAGCGCCACCGCGCGTCCCGCGTATTCAAGTGTCTTGGAGAAATTCCCCTCGTTCTTCAACATCTCGGAGGCGAGCCCCGCAAGCGTCGTGCCGTCCGGTTTCTTCATCCGCTCCACCATCTGCCCTGCGCGCTCGAACTGCATCGAACTCGCCGCTGCTGTGACGAAGGAGTTTTCCAGATCGACGCGGGTCTTGCCCTCCGGCTTGAATTTCTCGAGCTATGCTTCGATCAGATCCGCGCGTCGGGCTCCTTCCCGGTCGCGGGAAATCGCGCGCCGGGCATCGGCGTCCGCAATGGCGCCGGTCGGGTTCTTCTCGATCCATTCCTTCCGGATCTTGTCAGCGCGGTCCTGCTGCTCGGTACGCCCGAAGAACGGGAGCAGCGCGATGACCATTTCTTCACTGCCGCGATGCTGCTCGTAGAGCGCGTCGAGTTCGGCTTTCACCGTGTTCTTGGTTGCGTCGGAAGGATCTTCTCTCAACAGCAGGCTCCACAACTCGGTCCGCGCCTTCCAATTCTCGGGATAGTCCTGGAGTTCCTCCGAGCGCAGCGTTCTCGCGGTCTTCGTGTCCCGCTGATGCAGGAACGCGCCCGATGCGCCGCTCCGCAGGAGACCCGCCATGCGCTGTCGCGCACCGCGCACGGGCTTGTTGGTATCGTACACCATGCTCGTCCAGACATTTTCGCCGTTGTCATCGATGCGCCCCTCGCCGGTAAAGCGATGCAGCAGCAGGCGGCATTCTGATGGTCGAGGGTGAACGCGGCGCTCCATGCGTTATTTTTTCCCTCCATGGGGATCTCGCGCAGCAGCGGGTCCTCACCGTCCCGGAGCACCATGACCTCAAGCGAAATGCGCAGCGTGTTGATGACGCGCGCCTTCGCGTGGGCCGCAGTTAGGTAATGGAAATCTTGTCGCCGCGCTTCGGTTTTTCGGGCGACATGGTCGACACGTCCTTCGGGCCGGCACTCGCGTGGCCGATGATGAGGAGGAAGAGCAGACTTGGAACAGCATGGGCTGTCTCATGGAGTAATCCTGGTGGAACCTCGTGTTTCTTCGCCTGGAATGTAAGGATTTTCCCCGGAGCGGCGGAAGCGTCTGCGCTGCTTCAGGTTCCGCGGGGGGGGTAGATAAGGGATTCCGTCTCGAATCCGAGCGACTTGGCTTTTGCAACAAGGCGTTGCAGAATGGTCTTGTCCATGACCGGTGTGCGGGAGAGTATCCACAGATACGAGAGATCAGGCCCGCACACCATCGAATACTGGTAGCGCTCCTTGTCCAGTTCCATGATGTTATAGCCACCGTAGAACGGTCCAAAGAACGAGACCTTCAATCGTCCGATATCCGGCGTTTCGAGAAAATAGGCCTTGCCCTCCGCCTCCTTCCATTCTCCCTTTGCCGTCTTGAAGCCCTTGTTGAGTACGCGGACGCCTCCGTCGTCGCGGAGGCTGTACGTCGCGGTCACCTTCTCGAGCCCGCGTTCGAAAGAGTGATCGAGCCGCGCGATTTCGTACCAGGTGCCGAGATACCTGTTCAAGTCGAAGCCTCTGACGGGCTGCACATTCTCGGGGATGCCCACACAGCCGGACAGAAAGGGCAAACAGCATGAGACAGCAGCGGTTCGCATCGGGATGTTCCTTTGTCGTGAATGGACTACGCGTTTCATTGCCGGAGTGCGTCAAATCGTCGTCATGAAGTCACTGATCCGTTGCGGCGGTGCTCGCTTCCTCTTCCTGAAGAAGCAGCAGGTACATCCCCAGCGAGGCGAGCGCCACGAGCGGGATGCCGGGAGTTCCGTGCCAGTGGATTTCCACTGTCACGTGCGTTTTGAAGAGGTCGGAGAGTGCCCGCCCGCGAGACCCTGGGAGAACTCCGCGAAAGGTGCATCGGCGGCATCGGTGAGACCCCCATTTCGTCGACCAGAAATTTGCCGACTTCCATTGGGACAGGTTCCGCTGCCGGATCTCAATGTTTCCTCCTCCGAAGAAGGCCGGGTGGAACTCGGCGACGTCCCGCTCCGATCCATCGAGTCGGACCGTCACCCGCGGATGCAGAAAGCCGACGCGTTTGAACGTCCAGGTACCCTCGGAGCTTTCCGCGACCGCGAGCGTGCCCATGCTGCTTCGAAACTCGAGCGCGGCGAACACATCGTCGCCTCCGCGAAGTTCGTATCGACGCGCGAGCGCCTTTGGCTGCAGCCACTGCAGCGTGTCTCCGGAATGTGCGGCCAATGGTTTCATCTGTTGCCTCTGTGTGAACGAGCGGGCGCGGGGGGGGGCCCGCCCCGCCCCCCGCATACCTGGGCGGAGTTCGCAGAGGTTCAACAGTGCGATGCGTTTGCCGTGGACGCGGATAGTAACCCTCGCCTTCGAGTTTGCGGAACGCCCGGGGAAAGGGTTTCGACGATGGTGCCCGAGCTGCGGCCAACAGCGTCTTCGAGATGGAGAAGGGTGATCGTCCGCCCGCGCCGTCCTGCGGCGGTGCGCCCCCGCTTCATCCAGCAGATAGCGCGCAAGACGGGTCTTCACGTCGAGCACGGTCAGTTTCTCGATGCGCTCGCCCAACGTCTTCAGCCTGCGCGAGAGTCCTGCGAGCATTTTCAGGGAAAGCTCCGGATGCGTGCGGAGCAGCTCAAGAAATCCGTCCTTGAACACACAGAGCAGGGTGCTGTCCTCCAGCGTTTCGGCGTAGGCGGGATACCCGCCGCCGAGAAACATCGGGATCTCGGCGAGGGACGCCAGGGGGCCGATGATGTGCAGCATCGATTCGCGACCGTCGGCCCCGAGTTTGTAGACTTTCACCTTCCCTTCCAGAACCACGTAAAAGCCGTAATACGGATCGCCTTCACGGAACAGCACGGTGCCACGCTGCGGATGCGTCTCCGTGCAGCAGCGTCCGGAGGATGGCGAGATCGGCGTCGCTCAGTTCGGAAAAGAGCGGCAGTCCGCGAAGGCGCGCTGTAGGCTGTCTTCTGCCATGCAAGAAAATACACGCGACCGGGGCGAATCGAAAATCGAGGCCCCGACGGCGCCCATGCGTTTTTCGGGAACTGACCGAAGTCAAATCATTCCGGCTGCGCGGGGCTATGTTCTCGTGCAGACTCGAACCATCACCGTTCCCACAGGAACAACACATGGAGCCGACATGCAGCCCATCACCAGCACCGTCGGAGAGATCGTTACCGCCGATTTCCGCAGCGCGGGCATTTTCGAAGCTCACGGCATCGATTTCTGCTGCGGCGGCAAGCAAAGCCTCGGCCAGGCCTGCGAGGCAAGAATCTCAGGCCGGATGTCGTCATCGGACGCGCTCCGCGGACTCGACGCGGAAGCGACGGAACGGGGCGACCTCTTCCGACCTGGGAGCGGCCGTCCTCGCCGAGTACATCGTGGAAACGCATCACCGCTATGTGGCCAGCGCCATGCCGCTCATTGACGGCCATGGACGAAGAAGGTCGCCGGTGCGCATGGCGCCAACCACCCGGAAACCATCCGCATCGCGGCCATCTTCGACACCGTCAAAGCGGATCTCGAGCAGCACATGATCAAGGAGGAACAGATTCTCTTCCCGTACGTCACCCGATCGTCGCTCGCGGCACGGAACGCCAAGGTTCGGCGCGGACGCCCCCAGTTCGGCACGGTGCGGAATCCAATCACCATGATGGAAACCGAGCACGAGAATGTCAGGCCGCGACCTTGCCGAAATCCGCACCTTGAGCAAGGATTATGCCCTGCCGGCGGACGCCTGCGCGACCTTCTCGGCGCTCTACAGGGAGCTGGTCGCATTCGAACGCGACCTGCATGCACATCCATCTCGAAAACAACATGCTCTTCCCGAAGGCCATGGCGCTCGAAGCGATAACTGCGCTGAATTTTCGCCAGCGCCCGGGATTGCAGCATTCGGCCTTTCGGCCGCGCCCCCTGTACGAGGCCGCGGGGGAAAAGTTCAGACAGGGAATCGGTCTCCCCTTCTGAATCCCGCTTTTATCCGTATATTGATCGGCTTTGCTCGATCACAGCCCACCGATGGAATGAAAAAGCTCGAACGCAACAACGCCATCAGAAACATCGCAATCATCGCGCACGTGGATCACGGCAAGACCACGCTCGTCGACAACATGTTCAGGCAGGGCTGCACGTTTCGCGAAGATCAGGACGTCGGCGAGCGCGTCATGGACAGCATGGATCTGGAACGCGAGCGCGGAATCACCATCGCCGCGAAGAACTGCTCGGTACTCTGGGGCGACACGAAAATCAACATCCTCGACACCCCCGGCCATGCCGACTTCGGCGGCGAGGTGGAGCGCGCGCTGATGATGGTGGACGGCGCCATCCTGCTGGTCGACTCCTCCGAAGGCCCGCTGCCGCAGACGCGCTTCGTGCTCAAGAAGGCGCTGGAAAGCGGCAAGCGCATCATCGTGGTCGTGAACAAGATCGACCGCGGCGACGCGCGCCCCGAGGAAGTCCTGCAGATGATCTACGACCTCTTCATCGATCTCGACGCGAACGACGCACAGATCGATTTTCCGGTGCTGTACGCGATCGGCAAGCAGGGCATGGCGAAGCGCTCCCTCGAGGAAGAAGGCACGGATCTCAGGCCCCTCTTCGAGACCGTGCTCGAGGAAATCCCCGGTCCCGGCTTCGATCCCACCGCCCCGTTCCAGCTGCTCGTCTCCGATCTCGATTACTCCGACTATGTGGGCCGCCTCGCGATCGGCCGCGTCTTCAACGGCGCCGTGCATCAGAACGATTCGCTCGCGTGCATCGGCGAGGACGGGAGCAGCAAGCCGCTGCGCGTCTCGAAGATCCAGGTGTACGACGGCATCGGCTTTCGTGAAACCGACCGCGTCGAACCCGGCGACATCGCCATCCTGGCCGGCATCGAGGACGTGCACATCGGCGACACCATCTGCACGACCGAGAATCCCAAAGCCCTTCCGCGCATCACCGTCGACGAGCCGACGATCTCGATGCACTTCGCGATCAACACGTCGCCCTTCTCCGGTCTCGAAGGCAAATTCGTGCAGTCCGCCAAGCTCCGCGAACGCCTGCAGCGCGAGACGATGAGCAACGTGGCCCTCGCGATCGAGGACGGCGACACCGCCGATTCCTTCGTCGTCAAGGGCCGCGGCGAATTCCAGATGGCCATCCTCATCGAGACGATGCGCCGCGAAGGCTACGAGCTGAGCGTCGGACGCCCGCACGTCATCTACAAGGAGAAGAACGGCAAGCTCCTCGAACCGATCGAGCACGTCTTCATCAACTGCGAGGAAGCCTTCACCGGCATTGTCACCGAGAAGATGTCGCAGAGGAAGGGACGCATGATCAATCTCGTCAATCACGGGACGGGACGCGTGCAGCTGGAATTCTCCATCCCCTCGCGCGGACTCATCGGCTACCGCACCGAGTTCCTCACCGACACCAAGGGCACGGGCATGATGAACTCCTACCTCCAGGGGTACGAGGAGTATCGCGGGGAATTCCCCACGCGCCTCACCGGGTCCATCGTCTCCGACCGCAGGGGCGAGACCACGGGCTATGCCCTGTACAACCTCGAGCCGCGCGGCATCATCATGGTGGAACCCGGCACACCGGTGTACGAAGGCATGATCGTCGGCGAACACAATCGCGATGCCGACATCGACGTCAACGTCTGCAAGCCGAAAAAGTTGACGAACCATCGCGCTTCCAACAAGGATGACGCGATCAGCCTCACGCCCGTCGTGCCGCTCACGCTCGAGCGCGCCATCGAATTCATCCGCGACGACGAGATGGTGGAAGTGACGCCGAAATCCATCCGCCTCAGAAAAATCGTCCTCCCGGCGCTCGACCGTCACCGCGCGCGCGGCGAGAAGATCGCTGCCGCGATGGAAGATTAGGCGATACATTTTCCCACTTGTGGATGGCAGATTTTACCTCCGGTTTGTCTATCTTGTAGAGATGTCAGTCGCGGCGCATTGCTTTTTCCCCGAAAGCCCCCCCCCTATCCCCCCCCCCCCCCCCCGGGCCCCCCCGGCAGCGCCCCCCCGGGCCCCCCCCCGGAGCTGCACTCAGGGCACCTTTTGGAAAGAAGTACACGGCATGGCAGCCATCCCAGAACATACATTCCACATCCCGGTGCTCGGCATCGGCTTCTCCATCACAACCCCGCTCGCGGTCGCCAAGTACGGCATATCCTCCGTGATGTCGTTGGTGGATGATACCCTCTGCGAGGACTTGCGCCAGCATTATCTCCAGCTCGACGGTCTGCCCTACGAGCCCATCGATGCGAAGGAAGAAGACGCGCGCGCGCGGCGCATCACCGCGTATCTGAACATGGTGAAGCGCATGGTGGACGAACAGTTCATCTCCCTGCGCATGGAATCCTTCGATCCCGGCAGCGAATTGCACACGTACTTCGAGCTGCTCCCCGAAACATCCACCGTCAAGGCGGATTATCTCAAGATGCTCGCGACCACCGACGCGGGAACGGCGCTGCGCATGCAGGAACGGCTGCGCGCGACCATGGCTCCCGGCTCGATCGACGTGAACATCATGACGAAAATCGACAAGGCGAATTACGGCACCGACGGAGCCGCGCTTCCCTCGACCGACAACGACGCGCATGCGTCGCTGCGCGGCTTCGCCTTGAGCGATCTCGAAAGCGGCGTGGTCTTCTCCGCAGGCATGAACCCGCGGCTCTACGGCTATATCGCGCAGTTCGATGACTTCTTCCCCGCCGCCGACGGCAGCTTCCGCAAGAAGATCATCATCAAGGTCAGCGATTTCCGATCCGCCCTCATCCAAGGCAAGTTCCTCGCGAAGAAGGGCCTCTGGGTTTCCGAGTACCGCATCGAGTCCGGTCTCAACTGCGGCGGCCATGCCTTCGCCACGGACGGCTACCTCTTCGGTCCCATCCTCGAGGAATTCAAGACACGGCGCGAGGAACTGTTCTCCGCGGTGCGCGAGGTGTTTCTCTCCGGACTTGAGGCTCGTGGCCGCAGCACGGATCCCGACGCCTTGCGCATGATCGTCACCGCACAAGGCGGCGTGGGAACGGCGCAGGAACAGGAAATCCTTCTCCGCCGCTACGACGTGCAGTCCGTCGGCTGGGGCAGCCCCTTCCTGCTGGTTCCGGAAGCGACGAACGTGGACGCCGATACGCGCGCCCGACTCTGCGACGCCGGCGAGGACGACATCTACCTGAGCAACGTCTCGCCCCTCGGCGTGCCCTTCAACAACCTCCGCGGAAATTCGAAGGATCAGGAAAAGGCGGACCGCATCGAAGCGGGCCGGCCGGGCAGTCCCTGCACCAAGAAATTTCTCGAGCTGAACACCGAGTTCTCCGAGCGCCCGCAGTGCACCGCCTCGATCAGCTTCATCAAGAAAAAATTCAACACGCTCAAGGATTCCATCCCCGGTCCCGAGGATTTCAAGGCGGCCTACGACAAGGCGATGGACAAGGTCTGCCTCTGCGAAGGCCTCGTGGCCTCCGCCCGGTCCTCGCACAACATCGCGATTCCGAAAATCAGCGACGCGGTGTCGGTCTGCCCCGGCCCGAATCTCGCCTACTTCTCGCGCATCGTGTCGCTCAAGGAAATGGTGGACCACATCTACGGCCGCATCAACATCATGACGCATCACGACCGGCCGAACATGTTCATCAAGGAACTGCGCCTCTACCTCGATTACTTCATGAAGAAAATCCAGGAGTCGTTCCCGCCGATCTCCGCGAGCGCCGAGGGCTTCTTCACGACGTTCAGCAACAACCTGCTCGACGGCATCGCGTACTACAAGGCGGTGCTGCCCGATATCTTCGAGGCCACCGAGCACGCGCGCCATGCCATCATCACGGAACTCGAGGCCATCGAGGAGCGCATCCGCTCCTTCTCTTTTGCGGGACTCGTTCCCGCCTGAGTTTCACCCGCACGTACGAGACGTCGTTCCGCCCGGTATCGCAGGATGCCGGGCGGCGTCGTGTATGACCGCCGCACGCAGCGTCCCTCGCCGCGCGCGGGGCGCTCTTCGTTCAGAGCGCGAAGCGCACGCCTGCCTGCACGCTCACGCCGGAAAGCGAATCGTGCCACGTCGAAAGCCACTCGGAGCCAAAGGAAACGCTCCGGTATACGACCTCGAGCGTCAGCGCGAACGCATGGTCGATTTCGTACGCGGCGCCCGCGCCTCCGTAGAAACCCGGAGCAGTGAGCGTGGTGGAGATGTCTTCCGTCGATCCGCCTCCTCCCAGCAGTGTTTCCTTCCCGCTCGAAAACGCGGGATAGAAGCCGATGCCGAACGAAATCCATGGACGGAGCGGTGTGTCGAGTTCCGGTGTGTAGATGGCTCCAGCTTCCACAGGAATGATGGTGCTCGTCGCGGTTCGTCGGAATATGCCGAGGAAGTTGCCTCTCGAGTCAAGCGTGCGGTATTGGTCGTCGCTGCCAATGCGCCACAGCGAGATGCCTCCTTGCAGGGCGAACACCGTGCTCAATCCGTAGCGCAACACCGCGCCGGCCCCGAGCGCAGGGTTGTTGTTTTCCCATATGGAAGTGGGCAGAAACCATCCTCCGACGAAAATCGAAAGCGTCATCTCCGCCGGAGTTCCCGTCCTTCCATCACCTGGCGCCTGCGCGTGGAGCAGCGTCGTGCAACCGACGATAAGCAGGAAGCCCGACATGGCGAGGCGGCAGAGGAGCGGAGTTCGGGAAAAGCGCATGGTGGTTGCTCATGATGATGGAGAAGCGGTGAACGGTGTTCAAGGAGTGCGACCGGCCTCAAAGCCTGAGCCGGATGCCCCCTGAGGCCAGCGCGCCGGCGATCACGGTCTGTTCCGTTGCAAGGGTCTCGGATAGAGGAACATAGCGGTACTTCGCGCCCAGGGTGAATCCGAAGTCGCGCGAAACATTGAAGTCGATCCCGCACCCCGCGAAGACGCAGGGAGCGAAAAGATTTCGTGTCACCGAGGTCGGATCGGAGGGAATGTCCACGCGCGTTGTCGTGCGCTTGCTGATGGTGACGGCCACTCCGCCGCCAGCGGAGAAATACGGCTGCACGCTCCTGCCCGGAGCGGCGCCGAGACAGAGGCCGATTTCAAACGGCGCGGTGAGGCTCCATGCGTCGATGCTGTAGCGCCGGTATGACTCTCCCGCTCCGTACTGCACCAGGGAGCTGCGTGCGTGCTGCGTATGCCAGACGGACATGTCGACGAGCATCGCGAGCGACCGCGTCATCCCAAAGCGGAAAGAAAAGGCGACGCCGGTCGCGTCGTTGGTTTCCGGCGACACATCGGCAGGTTTCTCGAGATACCATACGCCCCCCTGCATGCTGAACCAGCTCTCCGGCGCGTTGCGTCGGGAACTGCGCCGCTGACCCTCCGCCGTCGACACGAGGACGCAGGCGAGCAGGATCGCGCAGAGAGCGGTGTTGCGAAAGGCATGGATGTTCATACAGCGCATGGTCAACCCAAAGACGGTGGAAGATGATGTGCGGTCGGGAAACTGGAAATCGCGGTCGTTTCGGGAAAGGAAGATAGTACGACACGCGCGCGCGGGAAACAACTTCCGACCGCCGTGCGTACGCGGCGCGCGCGTCCCTGGATTCGGCGGAGCATCGGAACTCTTGCCTCCATCCAGACGTTCTGAATGCATCACCATTCCAAGGATTCCCTATGAACATTGCCCTTATTGCTGCAACAGGAAATATCGGCCAGCGCATTCTCAATGAAGCGCTGGATCGCGGTCATACCGTCACTGCGCTCGTGCGCGATCCCGAAAAAGTGACCATCACCCACAAGAATCTTTCGGTGTCGCAGATCGATATCATGAACCCGGATGATGTGGGTACCAAGGTCACGGGGCACGATGCGGTCGTCAGTGCCTACGGTCCGGGCTGGACCGACGTCAACCTTCTCGTCGATGCGACAGCATCCCTGATCGCCGGTTTCAAGAAGGCCACGGTGCCGCATCTGGTGGCCGTCGGCGGCGCCGGAAGCCTGGAAGTCGCGCCCGGTGTGCAACTGGTTGATACGCTCCCTGAGGAGTGGAAAGGCATCGCCACTGCCCACCGTGACAGTCTCGCCTTGTACAAGGCGGAAGAAGAGCTGCCGTGGAGCTATTGCAGCCCTGCCGCCTATATCGAGCCTGGCGAGCGCACCGGGTCCTTCCGCACGGGAGGCACATCCCTGCTGGTTGACGCCGGCGGCACAAGCCGAATCTCCATGGAAGATTTCGCCATTGCGATCGTGGATGAAGTGGAGAAGAAAGCCCATCTCAACCGGCAGTTCACCGTCGCGTACTGAGACCGCCGCACATCTAATGAAAAGGCCACCCGCTGCGGTGGCCTTTTTTCGTTCATTGTTGGTATTGCGCTGCGCTTGCGCTCCTGAATCACTGCGCTCCGCAATCGCTACAGCAGAATATATTATCCTGATTTGACATTACGCTTTCCGATGACTAAGTTCCGCTATCCGTTTCATTCCATGCCTCGCTCGGCGCACCCGTCACCGGCTGCTGTTCCCTGACACGTTCTGTCTCGGACACCACCCATTGTCAGGATGAGGTTGTCCTGGAAAGGTCATGCTGTTCGAAATATCCTTCGCCTTGCAGGCGCCGGATTGCGGTTTGACTGATCGATGGGTGGTCGTGCGAGACGGATTCAGGGAATGGCAACCCCGTGACGCGAGGCTCGACGTGTGTGATGGACAAAGCTTGTGTGTGGACAAAGAATACGAATGGACCTATGATCGGGGTCCAACCTCGGGGAAAAGCCCCGGCAGCGCAACGGCGCCGAACCATGCCGGCCATATGGTTGGCGGATGCTCCGACTGCAGCATTCTCATGGCATGGACGGGGATCCGGTTGCGCCGAGATCCAGATCCGATCATCATCATCTTTCAGGAGGATGTGTACCATGAAACTCATCATGAACATGCTTCTCATCGCGCTTGTAGCTGCCTTCACAAGCGCCACAGTTCCGGCGCAGGATGTGGGCGCGGTACCAGGCTTGGTCGCCAAACCGACAAGTCTCACCATACCCGCCGGCGGGATGGGAACGGTTGTGCTGCAGAGCAAGATCATGAAGCCGCAAACGTGGAAACTCGTGCTTCCGCTCCCGACCTGCGTGGCGGTCACACCCAGCGGCGGTCCGATACCGGCGAACGGCGACACGAAAGTGTCGATCAAGGCGATAGGCAAGGCCGGTGAACGCGGCGTGGTCGGTTTCATGAACGACCTCGGGGATAAACTGAGTGTCACCGTGACAATTGGCCCCGCTTCTGATGCCGGTGTCGTGCCGAAGTGGAATCTTCTCCCATCGGAGGGAAGCTCTTCTGGCAAGCCTGTCGGTATCCAGATCAAGAATGAGGGTACGGAACAGATGAAGTGGAGGGTCGGACATCTCCCGAAGGGAGTGACCGTGGCCCCGATGAACGGCATCATACCCCCTTTGGCCTCGACACCTGTCAACATTACTCTCTCGGCTGATGCCGGCTCCGCGGGTCAGGTCCTGCAGATTCCATTCATCTCAGGCGGCGTTACAAAGAACTTTGCGATGACTATCCAGTCGTCCCCAGGAGGACAACCCGGCGACCTCCAGTCTCGATAATTTCACGATTCCGCTCTCTCAAGGGATTACCGGAGCGCCGCTCCGGTAATCCCTTTTTCGATGTCAATTCTTGAACTCGAGCTGGATGCCGATGGACGCCGTCTGATCGAGCTGGCGGCGCACAAGGAATCGCCGTTCTCGGTGAGAAGAACGGCGATTGTCCTGAACTGTGGAGATGGGGGGAATCGAACCCCCGTCCGAAGAGAAGACCCTGAAACATCTACGTGCGTATTCTGTCTTTTAATCTCGCCCGACGGTAATCCGACAGACAGGACGACCGGCAGGCCAGTCCGGATGAGGGGTTCGGTTTCCTCGCCGGACGCCCGGAAACCTAGCCTGTCTTTTGCGACGCCCCGATCCTCAGCCGACAGGCAGGCCTCGGAGGGACGTGGTCACCTATGGTTAGGCGGCCAGTGCGTAGTTGTAGTCGGCAGTTATACTGCTTGCCGTAAGATTAACGTGCTTGCGACAGGCACGGCGCGCAGTTTCAAGCACCTCGCTCCCCGTCGAAACCAATGCATCCCCGGGGTAGTGCAACATAGACGTCTTCCAGCTCATATCAAAGGGAAATCCCCTTGCATGCTCCAGATAAAAATGCCACTGCCCCGCAATAACGGGGCAGTGGCACGAGAAGAAAAACGTGACTGTTGAAATTAGCGAACGACGAGTTTCCGCGTCAGACGTTGCGAACCGGTGCGCAGTTCGATGTAGTACATTCCAACAGGCAGTGTCCGTGTGTAGAGGGTGAATGCGTATGTGCCCTCGGCATGCTGGCCTTCCGTCAGGGACGCAACCTCATTTCCGAAAATATCGTACACCGCAAGACTGACAGTTGCCGACTTCGCAAGCGTGAACGACACCGATGTCGCCGCGTTGCTGGTCACAGGATTCGGGTACGCTGCGGAGAGTGTGGTGCCGCCTTCAGACAGGAAGCTCACTTCCACGACGCTGGAGTGGGTGTAACTGCCTCCACGATCGATCTGCCGGAGACGATATTGGAGCTTCGAACCGTGTTGGGCGGCTCCGATATCGGTGAACGCGTAGGTTTTGGGTGAGTTTACGGTCCCGTTCCCAGCAACGAACCCGACCATCGTCCAAGCGCCCTCAGTGGCACGACGCTCGATTTCAAAACCGTAGTTGTTGGATTCCGTCACCGTCGTCCAATCAAGGACGGCGTCACTGCTCTTCGCCTTCGCGGTGAAGGAGGCAAGCTCGACGGGAAGCGCATTGTCGATACTGAGAAGGACGCCATTGCTGTTCGATTCGTAGTTGTAACTGGCGGTATCCTGATAGAATGCTGCCGCGAAGTTCGGAATCTCGTACAGGTTCGGCGGCGGCGGGTTGAAGTTCACTGGATCCTGTATGAGGGTCTTGAAGCGCGCATACCTGACGGCCCCCGGAAGCATCTGTCCGCCATTGGTTGAGGTGGCGCTGTTGCCGATGCCCATGATGACACGCTTGAGTCCGGAGTCATAGTACCCGGCATCGCCATCGTTCGCATCGGAGACATTCGTCCATGTGGTGCCGTTCATCGAGGTCTGCATCGAACCGGTGATGTAATCCTGATACATCGGAATCGTATCGATGAGCCGCACACTCGTCGCAGTAATCTCTCCAATGCTTTCCAGCTTGAACTGGTATTGCACTGTTCTGTTATCGATGGTGTTTGGCGGGATCGTCACAATCCTCGTCGTGCTCAAGGTGTTGCTGCCTGGATCGAAGAACATCTTCTCCGTGGTCACGGCAGCACCGGAAATGTCGGTGTTGAACGTCACAACGCCGGGATAGTACAGGTCTCCGTTCGTTTCGAGACGGACCGTGGTGGACGTGGAGTTGTTCGCAAGAATACCGTTGGTCGAGAGGATATCGATGTCGTAGCCCAGCTGATTGGTGAAATCCGGATTCTTGGCAGTGACACGGGATCCCAACTCGGTGATGGAACTGTTGAACACATTCGTTGACGGATTCAGCCAGTCCGAGAGGTACGATGTGGGGCCAAGACGAAGACGGTCGTTCGTGAGGCCATCATCACCCTCAAAAGCGACAACGCCGACATTGGATTGCACAGCACCCGTCACGGGAGTCTTGAATCCGCTCAGATTGATGTTGACCGTCGTCCCCGGCTGCACGGCCTGATAGCCGTCCCACGCCACGATATTTCTGAGCGGACTGCCGGAGAAATCCTTGTAAATGACCACCATCGACCAGCCCGCGCCAACACCGTATTCGGCGTACGGCGTGACGATGCTTCCAACAAAATAATCGCCATTCCCGCCAGCCTTCACCAGTGCGGTGACGTCGAAGAAACCCTGATACGCGTAGTAGCCGCGATAATCGTACGTGCTGATCAGGTCGTTCTGTGTCGAGGTCAACTGCGTGTAGGCTCCGGTTCCCTTCCTGAAACGGATCTTGTAACGCTGAGAGTTCCGATTCGCGTAGAGGTTGCTCTGCTGGTAGTTGCTGTTCGAATAACTCTGCCAGTACAATCCGGCCCACAGGATGCTGTCCTGCGAAACAGGGAGATTCAGAGTCGCGGAACTCGAGTTGAACGTCACCGCATTGTCCCCGGTAGTCCCGTCAACATCCACATGCCGCATGTAGTAGCTGTCGTTATTGACGCCGGCGTCATAATTTCCACCGGTGGTGCTCCCGTACTGGGTTGTATACCCGCGAACGTTGACATTGCCGATGATCGTCATGTTGCCTTTGATGTTGAAACCGACTCGTTTCGCGAATGATCGCTGAGCACTTGCATTCTGACCGAAAAGCAGTCCCAGTATCGCGATTGCAAGCAGGGATTTTTTCATAAGGTACACCAATTGATAGGACGGGAGTGAAAAGGATGTACACAGGGTACAGCAGATTTCATGCCATCCGCGAACGAAGAGTCAGTGATGAATCCATTGAAATCGGAAACGGTTTCATGTGCTTCAAAGTATTATATTTTATCGCTTTAGAATCGCTCATCGCAAATGGAGGGTATAAACAATGTGAGACTGCATGCTCCGTTCAGATCGTCGTGTAATATATCTGTACACCCGATCAGCTGTTGTTCACGCCATGAACACAACAGATCAGCACATAATGGGGCACTTAAAAGGAAATGCGATGCTCCCGTATCGCATTTCTGGAAAGTGCATGCGACTCTGATGCGGGTCTGCCTCCCAGCTGCTACACGTCGTCGTCTTCCTCTTCCTCGATGTCGTCATCGTCGAAGGAGGAGGAGTTGACCGGAAATTCGGGATTCACGAAATGGAGGATATTGCCGATGCGGGCGACGTCCGCGGTATTCCCGACCTTCTGATACGCGAGGAACAGGTTGCGCCACATCCGCTCGAGGATTTCCTTCCTCTCGACGGGCGCAAGCATGGACGGCAGGAACTGGATGCCGTTCGTGCTCAACAGTGAGCGGCACTGCTCCTGCGTGATGATCATGCCGGCGTTGAACGGATCGACGAAAAACATGCGGTCCGCATCGTCGAACTGCACGAGGAAGTGCATGGGCATGCCGATGCCGTGCAATGTCAGGTCGAGACGCTTCCCGATCAGGAGCATCAGCACCGAGAGCGTGATCGGAATGCCGCGGCGGAAATCGATGACCTTGTTGAAGTAGCTGTTGTCGGGATTGTAGTAGTCGTGCTGATTGCCCATGAACCCCAGTTCGCTGAACAGGTAGGTCCGCATCTTCATGAAGCGGTCGATGGGCGTCCCGCGCGCGCCGGCAAGCACCTGCACGTCGCGCGCCATTTCGTCGAGCCGTTTCTGATATCCGGGGACA
Source organism: Ignavibacteria bacterium (assembly GCA_016720835.1). GTDB lineage: Bacteria > Bacteroidota > Ignavibacteria > SZUA-365 > SZUA-365 > JADKJW01. The sequence continues at coordinate 23,642 of JADKJW010000031.1, read as the reverse complement.
TTCAGATCCGGATAGCCGTAACGCGCGATGACGAACACGCCCTCTTCGAGATCCACCGGGCCCGCGTCGTCCGCGTACAGCGCCGCCAGCCGCCGCAGCGTGTGCGTCATGCGGATCTCGTCGACCACGTCCTCGACGCGGTCCGCATGGAGGTTGTGGATGCGCGCGAGGCTGCGAAGGGGCGCGACGGCATCGTCGCCGATGGTCACGAGCCGCTGACGCACGGCGTCCTGCACCGACGGTTGCGCGTCGTCGAGCAGCGAAAACAGCGCCCACAATTCGCGTTCGTTCACCATGTCAGAGGTACCGCTCGGTCAGTTTTTTGCGCAGGTGCGTGAAGGCTTCCTTCGGCGTGTTGGCAAACGTGAACAGGTTCATGTCCTCCCTGCTGATCAGCCGCGTTTCCATCAATGCGTCAAAGTTAATGACCTTCTTCCAGAAATCAGAACCGTACAGGACGATGAACACCTCTTTGCGCAACTTGTCCGTTTGCACGAGGGTCAGCACCTCGAAGAGTTCATCCATGGTGCCGAAACCGCCGGGAAACACCACCAGGGCTTTGGCCGGATATACGAACCAGAACTTGCGCATGAAGAAGTAGTGGAACTCCATGTTCAGTTCAGGCGGGATGTACGGGTTCGGCTCCTGCTCGAAGGGGAGGCTGATGTTGAGGCCGATGGACTTTGCACCCGCGAGCTGCGCGCCCTTGTTGGCCGCCTCCATGATGCCCGGTCCCCCGCCGGAACAAATGACGAAGCGGTTCTTTTTCGAAAGTCCGAGGCTCCACTTGCTCAGGAGCTTCGCGAGCTCCACGGCGTCCTCGTAATACTCCGAGGACGTCACATGCCTCTCGGCATCCTGCAGATCGGCGACGAGCTTCTTCGAGGCGCCCCTGGCGCCGCCGCTGTTGATGGATGCCAGCACCTCCTGCTTCCGCTGCTCGGCGGCCTCGCGGGACATCAGCCGTGCGGAACCAAAAAAGACGATCGTGTCCTGTATCTGGTTCTTGCGGATGCGCTGCTGCGGCTCGAAGTACTCCGCGAGCAGGCGCAGCGGACGCGCGTCGCTGCTGTTGAGGAAGTCGAGGTTCTTGTACGCCTTGGTCGTGAACTTGGTCGGGGCCATGCGGATCCTTCTAGGTTGCGGCGGATGTGCCGCCGTCGACGGCGAGCACCTGGCCGGTAATATACGGCGCGCGTGCGAGAAAGAGCACCGCGCCGGCAAGGTCCGCCGGCAGTCCGTACCGCTGAAGCGGGATGCGCTCCGCGGATGGATGCGCGCGTTCCTCTTCACCCGGGACGAGCACGATGCCGGGAGCAACGGCGTTCACGCGGACCGCGGGCGCAAGCTCCTTGGCGAGCGCGCGCGTGAGCATGATGGCGCCGGCCTTCGAAACGTTGTACGGGATGTGCCTGCGCCACGCCTGCATTCCTCCCACCGATGCTATCACCACCACGCTGCCCTTGCTGGCGCGCAATGCCGGCGCGCAGGCCTGCGTCAGGAAAAAGATGCTGCGCGTGTTGATGTGCTGCGCCGCGTCCCACATCTCCTCGGTGACCTCGTCAAACGCGGCCTCCGGAAACGTCCCCGCGTTGTGCACCAGCACGTCCAGGCGCCCCGCCGCCGCGAGCGCTTCGTCCGCCATGCGCCGGAGGTCCGCGACGCGAGAGACGTCGCCCCGGACGGCGAACGCGCGCCTGCCCTTCGCCTCGATCGCCTGCCGTGCCTGCGCCATGCCCTCGACGGACGCATGCGCGTGCAGCACGATGTCGTAACCGCCATCGGCGAATGCGAACGCGAGCTGCCGTCCGAGCCGCCGACCCGACCCGGTGATAAAAACGACAGGGGACGCTTCGCCCTCGCTCATGACGTCGCTCGCAGGTCGCTCATCGTTCATGGTGATCCGCGAGCACCGTCACTCGGAACACCTGCTCTCCGGTCCGCGCGGAGAGCACGGTTCCTTCCTCGAGAAAGGCCGTGCGCACGCACCCGAGCGCGGCGAACGACGCCGCGGACGCGTCGAAGACGGCAGAGCCGATGAATCCCGCATCGGCATCCGCGAGCAGCAGCTCCGCGCCTGAGAAACCTTCCGTGCCGTCGGGGGCGTCGATGCGCAATCGGCGGAGACGGCGCTGCACCTTGTCCTGACTGTCGAGTCGCGCGATCACTTCCTGACCGATGTAACAGCCCTTGGTGAAACTCACCGCTGCTTCCGCTCCCGCTTCGAGCGGATTCACGCGATCCGTCAGCTCCGCGCCGATTGCAGGATGACCGCGTCTGACGCGCCACAAGGTGTAGTCCTCCGTTGAGCAGTGTTGGACCTTCTTCTCCGAAAGCCATGCATCAAGCGAATGTTCTGGCTGCGTGGGAGCGTTCTCGGGGACGGTAAAAAGCAGACGCCATCCCGGACCCTGGATGCTGTCGTGCCGGATGAGCGTCGCGACGCTGCCGCCGATGCGCTGCTCGCGCGCCTGCCACACCGCGGGAAGCGGATCGTCGAAAAGGGCCTGCACGTCCTCCTCGCCGAGGTCGCTCACTTCCGCCTGCATGGTCGTTGCGCTGCAATCGGTGTAGCGGATGTCCTCCATGATCGTGTACTTCTCCAGCCACGCGCGCAGCGTTGCCATGCGGTCGGGCGAAACGAGCAGCAGCACATGATCTGCCCGTGCCAGCACGAGCACGCAGTCGATGATGCGAGCCTTCTCGGTGGTGAGCACCGTCTCGTGCGCGTCGCCGGGCTGCATGTCCGAGACGGCGTTGGTGGACAGGCGATGCAGCAGGTCGAGCGCTTCGCGGCCGTCCATGCGGAGCACGCCGTGTGCGGGAAGTCTCCGGACGAAGGACCGCTGCATTGTCAGAGAACCGTCACCGGGACGCGACGAGTCCGGGCGCGGTGACGTTCTGCGGAATGCGCAGGCCGCCGACAAGGTCCTGCATGTCGGCGACGCCTTCCCGTTCGCAGTAGGCGTCCATGCCGGTCGCGATTTTTGCGGCCGCATCCGGATCGCGGAAACTCGCGGTGCCGACCTGCACGGCGCTGGCGCCGACGAGCAGGAACTCGATGGCGTCTTCCCAGGTCATGATGCCGCCGATCCCGATGATCGGGATGCGCACGGCCTTCGAGACTTCAAACACCTTGGCAAGCGCGACGGGCTTGATCGCGGGGCCCGAGAGGCCGCCGGTGATGGTCGAAAGCTTCGGTGCGCGCGTGCGGACATCGACGGCCATGCCGACGAGCGTGTTAATGAGCGAAACGGCGTCGGCGCCCTCGTCCTCGCATGCCGCGGCAAAATCGGACACGCGTGTCACATTGGGCGTGAGCTTGATGATGAGCGGCTTCCGCGTGCGTGGCCGCAGATCGCGCGTGATGGCTGCGGTCGCTTCACGCTTCGTGCCGAAACTCAGGCCGCCGTCCTTGACATTCGGACAGGAGACGTTGATCTCGTAGGCGTCGATCCCCTCCTCCATCTCGAGCCGCTCGAGGACGGCGGTGTACTCCTCCACCGAACTCGCCGCAATGTTCACGATGATCGCCGTGTCGACCGTGCGAAGGAACGGCAGCTTGGTGCTGATGAACGCGTCCAGGCCGACATTCGCCAGCCCGATGGAATTCAGCATTCCGCTCGCGGTTTCGACGATGCGCCGCGGCGCGTTGCCCTGCCGCGGGAGCATGCTCACGGACTTGGTGACGATGCCGCCGATGGCATCGAGCGCGGTGTACGGCGCCAGTTCGTTGCCGTAGCCGAAAGTGCCCGACGCGACGAGGACGCGGTTGCGGAGGACGAGACTCCCGAGTGCGAAGGCGCTGTTCATGCGTGATGATGCTCGTGAAAGATGATGTCGCGCGAATCGAAACAGGGGCCGTCCGTGCAGACGAGCGCGTACTTCCGCTCGCCCTCCGTGCGCTCGATCGGGCATCCCTGGCATATCCCGACCCCGCACGCCATTTCCGACTCCAGAGACAGCTCGCACGCGATGCCGCGTCGGGCGGCGAGTTCCTGCGTTGCCCGGAGCATGAGATTGGGACCGCAGGCGAAGATCCGCGGACGGTCGGGCTCGTGCGTGCCGAGAAAGGCATCGAGGCATGCGACGGCGGTGCCGTGGTAGCCCTCGCTCCCGTCGTCCGTTGCGATGTGCAGGCCGGCGAGTCCGTCCCTGACGACGCGCCCTGCATTGCGGGCGCCGAGAAAGGTGTGGATGCTCTTCTCCCTGCGCTGCAATTCTCTGACGAGAAACGGAAAGGGCGCGACGCCGATGCCGCCGGCAACGATGATGGCGGTTCCAAAGTCCTTCTCGTATCCGAACGTGTTTCCCAGTGGACCGAGCACGCCGATCGTGTCGCCGCTGCGTTTCTCGGCGAGCAGCGCGGTGCCCTTGCCGACGATGGTGAAGATGATCTCGCACTCCTCGCCGATGACATTGGAAATGCTGTAGGGCCGACGCAGCAAGGGATCGTACAGCTCGCTCGTCAGGATGTTCAGGAACTGCCCCGGACGCAACGCCGCGGAGAGTTCCGGTGCGTGGAAACGCAGCGCGAATGTTTCGTCAGCGACCGGTCGTACGGAGATGACGGGATAGTCGGTGTTGTATGCGGTCATGATCCCTTTGACGGGGTTGGGAGTGGCTCGGATTCTTCTTCGGGAGGTGTCTGCGGGGGTCTGCCGCCGGGCAGCGGGATGTCGCCGCCTCCGGGCAGCTCCGGGGTATTCTTCAGGTCGCGCAACATTCTGCCCTTCGTCGAGTCGCCCTTCTGCGGCACGTCGCCGGGCAGGTTGAGCGGGAAGTCGATATCCTGCGTCGGATCGGTTTTCTTTTTCACACGCGTATTGCGCGTGGTGTCGCGCACGGGCGTGGGAATGCTCTGCTGAAGTTCCTTCAGCTTCTGCGCTTCCTTTTCCTTCTCGAGCTTCTTCTGCTCCTCCTCCTTCTTTCTGCGCGCTTCCTCCTCTTTCGGCACGCGGTCGATGGCGTCGAGGATGTCCTTTGCCCGCTTCGAGTACGGGGATTTCGGATGGTCTTTCACCATGCCCTTGTACATCTCGAGAGCCTTTTCGCCCTGGCCGGGAGTTTTCTCGTACGTCATCGCGATCGCGAGTTTGGCACGCACAGCCTGCTCGGAATGCGGATATGCGTCTTTCATCTTTGCGAGCGCTTCGAGGCCGTCGGCGGTGTTGCCTTGCTCGAGCACGCGCGCGGCCCGTTCATAAGCCTCCCGGGTGACGGTCAGGGAATCCTTCGGGAGCTGTATGCCCCGGTCCCTCATGACGCTGAGCGCGTAGCGTGTGTTCGGCAGTTCGCGGATCAGGCGGTTTTCGTAATCCGCCGCGAGGGTGCTGTCGCCGAGCTGGCGGGCGATTTCCGAAAGCGTGTAATAGGCGTTGGCCTTCACGGAGTCAGGCAGCTTGCCGTCGAGGGCAAGCCGGTAATAGTAGGACGCGGAATCGAGATCTCCGAGTTTGTCGAAGAGAATCCACCCCATATCCATCCGCAGGATGGAGAGATTCTGCAGCACCGAATCGGCGGAGAGTTTGCGAAGGTCGAAGCGGCGGTACAAGGGCTGCCCGCCCTTGCCCGCTGGTGACGCGGCTGCGCCTCCCGCCGGAGTCCCTCCCGTGCCCAGTGGCTGCGGCACCATCGTCATCACGGGCTTCTGCACGTCGTATGGATTCACGCGTCCGGTATTTCGTCCATGCGGTCTCCGGCGGGCGAAGCGTTCCCGCTGCCGTTCCTCGTCGGAGAGGACGGCGCGAGTTCCTGAGATTTTGGCCTCGGCGCGCGAGACGCTGTCCGCGATGGCCTGGACCGAATCGCGGCTGGTCAGCGAATCAGGATGGAGCACGTAGAAGAGCAGCGTATCCGTTTCGAACATCCGGTTGCGCTGCCTGCGGTACTCCCCGAACATGTCGGCGCGCACCCCTCCGTTGAAGGCGGCGGCGCCACCAGGAAAATTGGTGCGCGCTTCCGAATAGAACTCGAAGGCTTTGTCGTAGTTTTTCCCCTGCACCTCGTACAGGCGGCCGAGGGCGAACGCCGCCTCCGCGGATTCGGGCTTGTTCCGGAATGTCGTGTCGACAAAACGGTACTGGTCCAACGCCGCGGCATACTCGGTCACCGATTCGTAAAGCCGGCCGATCTCGAGCTGAATCTGTCCGTCGTAATCGAGATAGGCGGGGCTGTCCAGCATGTCCACCAGCGTGTTGACGGCGTCGTCGATCTGTCCCGTCTCGCGGGAAAGACGCGCGAGGCTGAGTTCCGAGTAAAAAGAGACTTCCCTGTCCGGATTCAGCTGCAGAATCTGCTTGTACGACTTCGCGGCGGCTTTCTTGTCACCGAGCTTTTCCTGTTCCCTCGCAAGCGCGAGGAGGATCTGCAAGCTCATGTCCGTTCCTCTCGCGAAGCCGGCGCCTTTCTCGAAGCTCTCCACGGCTTTTTTCTCCATCCCGCGCGCGAGGAGCATTTCTCCGCGGGAGTAGTAGGATTCCGCCACGATTTCGGGACGGTCGTCAGCCACACCGCGCTCGATGGCCTTGTCGAAGTACTCTTCCGCCTCGTCGAAGAAACCGATCATCGCGTAGTTCTTGCCCATCCACAGCAGTGCTTCCGAGGCGAGCGCGCTCTCCGGAAAACCGTCCAGAAGCTCCTTGAATTTCCTTTCAGCGCGCGTGTATTCCTGTTTGTAGAAATGGGCCTTGCCGATAAGCAGCAAGGCATTGTCCACCCATTTGCTCTTGCGGTAATCGACGAGGATGCGGGAGCATTTGGCGATGACGCGGTCCAGCTTTTCCACGGCGCCGGACGGGATGCCGGGGGGTTTGAGACCGCCGGAGGACATCCCCTGCATACCGGGCATACCGGGCATTCCCTGCATTCCGGGGATCTCGACGATTCCGGCGCCGTCGGTTGAGCCGTCCGCTCCCGCCACCCCGGCAGCCGGCCTCGACATGCCCATCGACCCAGCAGGCTTCGATTGCGATTCCGCGCTGTTGTCGACAAGTTGCCGTTCGAGTCTGATCTCTTCTTCCGCTTCGGAAAAGAGCTTCGAAGCGTTGTAATAGGTGTTGAAAAAGCCTGTGGCGTTCTGGTAACGCGTTTCGGTGAAATTCCAGACAACGCACCCGTCCAGGCTCAATGCCAGGACGAGCAGGATGAGTGATGTCGCGAATCGTATGTGGGGGGTGTTCGTATGCACAGGCAGGCAGCTGTTCTCCGAAATTTGCGGCCCGGGGCCAAGAAATGCAAGCCATGCGAAAATACAGCACAGGACGCCCCCTCCCAACTATTCAAAGCGGGCTCGGGACAACGCTCTGCGCTGTCAACGTTGAAACGGAAAATGAATACCGGCGTTCGCGGAGGAAAAGTCAGGACACCGAGACGGGATCAACTCGGCAGGCGCGTCAATCGAGCGAGGTGCTGGCTTGCGTCTTCGGGGGAACAACGAAGAATTCCGCCCCGTCAAGATGCTCCCAGATCCCATCGTCCGATGCGTCATAGAGGATTTTCTTTGAACGGAAGATGCTGAGCAGGATGTTGAGGATTTTTTTCATGGTGACCTGAAGTGACTCGATACATAGCACAAAAAGCAATTTTCGAGCCAACAACAGACATGTTCACAGATGTTCTGAAAAAACAAGATTTTCGAGATAACTGTGCAACAATTACACCTGCGAATGAGAAAACGTCAAAATTTTGACGCCACGAGAAATACTTCGATTGCCGGCCGACAGGGCCATTATTGACTCGCTCCGAGAATTTTCGAATAGAACTGCTCGTATTTCGGCACCACCAGCGCCGAGTCATACACCTCCACGGCACGCTTTCTTGCCGCAGTGGAGAAATTCCTGTATTTGCTCTCGTTCGTGAGCAGTTCTATGGCGTAGCGGGCCATTCTGTCGAGATCGCCCATTTCCGAAATGTAGCCGGTTTCCGCGTGGATGTTCACCTCGGGTATGCCGCCGGTGCTTGAGGAAATGACGGGGACGCCGCAACTCATGGCCTCGAGGGCGGAAAGGCCGAAGCTCTCGGATTGGCTGGGAAGCAGAAACAGGTCGGAAGCCGAGAGAATCTCCACGAGCGCATCCTGCTTTCCCAGAAAGCGCACATCATCCGCGATACCGAGATCCCGCGAAAGCGATTCGCACTCCAGCCTGTCAGGACCGTCCCCGACGAGCAGGAGCTTTGCCGGAAACGTCTGCTGCACAAGCTTGAAGACGCGTATGACATCGGTCACGCGCTTGACCGGCCGGAAATTCGAAATGTGGCACAATACCTTTTCGCCGTTGGGCGCGATGCGGTTCCGCAGATCAGGCGACGTGGAAGGCGCGTAGAGCGTCGAGTTGATGAAGTTTGGAATGATCTCGATATCTTTTTCGATGTTGTAACTGGTCAACGTCTTCTCCTTCAGGAAACGGGAGACGGCGGTGACGCCGTCGCTCTCCTGGATGGAAAAACGCGTCAGCGGAAGGAAGGACGGTTCCAGACCGACGAGCGTGCTGTCCGTCCCGTGCAGGGTGGTGACGAGCTTCACGTTTTTCCGTCCGACGATTTCCCTCGCGAGATAGCCGCTCACCGCGTGCGGGATGGCGTAGTGCATGTGGAGGATGTCGAGTTTCTGATACTGCGCGACCTCCACCAGCTTGCTCGCGAGCGCGAGAGTGTAGAGATTGAAGTCGAAGAGCGGGTACGTGCTCTGCTCCACGGCGTGGAAGGTGACCTTCTCGTAGAAATGTTGCAGGCGGAACGGCGATGCGTAGCTGACGAAATGGACCTCGTGTCCGCGCTCCGCAAGGGCGATGCCCAGTTCGGTCGCGACCACGCCGCTGCCGCCGTAGGTCGGATAGCATGTGATGCCGATATTCACGTTGTTTCGCCTCGTTGGTGCATGATGTTCTTCAGAAACTAGTCACTCCATGGCCCATTGCCAAAACCGCAGCGAGCATGCGCATGTCCGGTGACGATCTTCAGGAATCCGATTCCTTCTTCACCATCACCGGGAAGGCACATGCGGAACTGAAAGAGCAGAACTCGCGCTTCCTTGCGTTTGCCTTCCCTCTCGATGCTCCGGCGTCGTTTGCGGCCATTCTCGAAGGTCTTCGGAAGGAATATCACGATGCCACGCATCATTGCTTCGCCTGGCGCGCCGGGACGGACCGCGCGGCATTCCGCTTCAGCGACGACGGCGAGCCGAACGGCAGCGCCGGGAAACGCATCCTCTCCGCCATCGATCACCGTGAACTCACCAACACCGCGATCGTGGTCGTGCGCTATTTCGGCGGCGTGAAACTCGGCGTCGGAGGCCTTGCGAAGGCCTATGCCGAGGCGGCGGCCCTCGTGCTGGACAACGCGCACATCGAACAACGGTACGTCCTGCACAGCTATCGCGTGCGCTTTTCGTACGACCTCACGAGTCAGGCGCATTACGCGATCGAAAAAACGGGCGCCGTCATCATCGGCCGGGAGTATCTGGAGAGTCCGGTGTACACGGTCTCGATACGCGCATCTCGTGCGCAGGCTCTTCTCGACGCGCTCGCCGAAGCGACGCAGCGCAGCGCGATTGCCGAACGGATCGAAGATTAATCCGCCTCGACGACGTATCCGTCCAGCAACGCCTCCGGGATGCCGTCAAGGAAGCGGGACTGCTTGCTGAGTATCGTGCCTGTCGCGCGATCGAAAAGATTCATCGGGTATGTCAGGTACAGGTTGCGCTTCGCGCGCGTGCATGCGACGTAGAAGAGCCGGCGCTCCTCCTCCATCGCGTCCATGTTCTCCGCCGCCGAGGACATCGGGAAGCGGCCGTCGACGAGATAGATCACGAACACGGAGTGCCACTCCAGCCCCTTCGCGGAATGGATCGTGGACAGCGTCACGAATTCGCGTTCGGAACCCTCCGGGGACAGGTCCTCGACGCTTTCATTCGGCGGTTCCAGCGCGAGGTCGGTCAGCATCGGTCCGAGTTCCCGATAGCGCTCTCCGATGTTCTGCAACATCTCGAGATCCTTCACGCGTTTGGAATGATCGTCGTAGTGTTCGCGCAACACCGGGAGATAGTATTCGATGAGGCGCGAAAGCTTGTCGCCGACTGCCACCGTGTCCCGCGCAATGGCGCGAAGCGTGCCGAGCATCGCGTCGATGCCCCCGGAACGGACAAGCTGCGCCAGACGCGCGTCCGACGCGGAGCTCAGGGGATTCATGCCGCGCAGGATTTCGTCGGTGATGCGCTCCGCCGTCGCCGGACCGACGCCATCGACCAGCAGCAGGATGCGCGTCCAGGAGACGATATCGCGCGGGTTCTCAAGGACGCGGAGGTGCGCGACCACATCCTTGATATGCGCGGTCTCCATCAGCTTGAGGCCGCCGAATTTGACGTACGGGATGTTCAGCCGCGCGAGTTCGATTTCGAGATCGAAGGATTGATATCCCGCGCGAAAAAGGACGGCGATATCCTGCAATTCCACGCCCTGCTCGCGCAGCTCGAGGATCTGCTGCGCGATGAAACGCGACTGCGTGGCCTCCCCTTCCACCGCGACGAGCATCGGCTTCTCGCCGCCTTCCCGCCGCGTGAAGAGTTCCTTCGAGTACTTCTCGGCCGCGCGCGCGATGATCTCGTTCGTGAGGTCGAGAATCGGCTGCGTGCTGCGGAAATTCTCCTCGAGCGTGATCACCGCCGCCCCGGGAAACTGCTTCGGGAAGTCCATGATGTTGCGGAAATTCGCGCCGCGGAAGGCGTAGATGCTCTGCGAATCGTCGCCGACCACCATCACGTTGCCGTGCGCGCCAAGGTGCAGCACGATGCGCGCCTGCAGCGCGTTGGTGTCCTGGTACTCGTCCACCATCACGTGCCGGTATCTGCTCGCCAGTCGCGTGCGCACCTCGGGAACCGTTTCCAGCAGCGTCACGAGATTCACGAGGAGATCGTCGTAATCCATCACGTTGTTCTGGCGCTTGTACGCGACGTAGGCCTGGGCAAGCTGCTCGATCTCGCCGACCTGCTGCGCGAACTGCGGAAAGTCCTTCGCGATCACGAGTTCCAGGGGGCGTGAGCGTGTTCACCGACATGCTGTACATTTTCCACAGCGTCTGCTTCTTCGGGAAGCGCCGCTCCTTCGACGCGAGACCGAGCCTCGTGCGCAGCACGTTGACCACATCCTCGGCGTCTCCCTGATCGAGAATGGTGAAGTTGCTGCCGTAGCCAAGCTTCGGCGCCTCCGCGCGCAGGGTCAGATTCGCGAAGGAGTGAAAGGTGCCGCCCGCCACGCGCTCCGTCCGCTCGTCCAGCAACACCGACGCGCGCCGCAGCATCTCCCTGGCGGACTTGCGCGTGAAGGTCAGGAGCAGAATCGATTCGGGACGCTCGCCCTGCTCGATCAGTCGCGCGACCCGGTACGTGAGCGTCTGCGTCTTGCCGCTCCCGGCGCCCGCGATGACGAGCACGGGTCCGCCCGCATGCGTCACCGCCTCGTACTGCGCGGCATTGAGCGCCTTGCGATAATCGATCTTGAAGCGCGCTTCGTCCGACGAGATCAGCGCGAGCGTCGATTTTTTCAATGTCAGCTTTTTCATGCGGAAATATACGTTAGATGCATGACTAACTGCAATCCGCGGCGCGTGCGCGCTGTCCGGTGTCCATCCGGTGCTGATCCGGGCATTGACGCGCCGCGAGTGAGGCGGCGGGAACGCGGATCGGACTCGTCCGAAGTTCTGGCTCAGCGCGGATGTCCGTATATTGCGCGATCATGATAGCAATCTCCGGTCTCACAAAATCGTTTCAGAACGGCAAGCAGGTCCTCCGCGGGGTGGATCTCGATATTCAGACGGGCGAATCGATCGCCGTCATCGGCGAGAGCGGCTGCGGGAAGAGCGTGCTGCTCAAGCACATCATCGGGCTGCTGCACCCCGACGCCGGCAGCGTCGTGGTGGATGGCAAGTCGGTGCACACGCTCGCGGAGGCCGATCTCTACGCACTGCGCACGCGCTTCGGCTTCCTGTTCCAGAGCGCGGCGCTCTTCGATTCCATGACGGTGTTCGAAAACATCGCGCTCGGGATGGTGGAGAATACTTCACTGGGTGCCGCCGAGATGGAGCGCGTTGTCGAGGAAAAACTCGAGATGGTGGGATTGCCGGGCACCGGAAAACTGAAGCCCGCGGAACTCTCGGGCGGCATGCGCAAACGCGTGGGTCTCGCGCGGGCGCTGGCCACGAATCCGGAATATCTCCTCTATGACGAACCGACCACGGGGCTCGATCCGGTCATGTCGAACCAGATCGATGCCCTCATCGCGGATATCACGTCGCGATTGAACGTGACGTCGATCATCGTCACACACGACCTGTTCAGCGTCTACGCCATCGCCCATCGCGTGGCGCTGCTGCATGACGGACGCACGTATTTCCAAGGCACTCCGGACGACTTGCGCGCCTCGCAGGATCCCATCATTCGCGCCTTCCTTTCACGCTACGAGACGGAAAACAGCCGCTGATCGACGCGCGCACATGGCGATCTGATGCCGGCGCGCCCGCCGCGTACTTGGAGCTTGTCTCCATCCGTGCTAGCTTTGTGGACGGCTTTATTTGGTCCAATCCGGCCACCATCCGCCCTGTCCCACCCACTTCGTTCACCACCATGTACGATTTCCTCTTCAAGCCCTTCTCCGAGATGACCGACGAGGACTACGCGCGCGTCGGCTTCAAATCCGGTCTCGAAATCCATCAACAGCTCCTGACGCAGAAAAAGCTCTTCTGCCGCTGCCCCGCCGGTCGCTACAGCGATCAGTACAACGCGGAGATCCTGCGCGCCATGCGTCCGACGCTCTCCGAGCTCGGCGAGTACGACGGCACGGCGCTCATGGAATTCAAGACGAAAAAAGAGATCGTCTACCGCATCAACTACGAAACCGTCTGCACCTACGAAATGGACGACACGCCCCCGTTCGAATTGAACGAGGAGGCGCTCGACATCGCGCTCGAAATCGCCATGACCTACGGGTGCGCGATGGTCGACGAGATCCACATCGCCCGCAAGCAGTACCTGGACGGCAGCATTCCCACCGGCTTTCAGCGCACCACCATCGCGGGCGTGGACGGCGCCATCCCGTACAAGGATCGCATGGTGGACATCATCCAGCTCGGACTCGAAGAGGACGCCTGCCGCGAAATCAGCGACGTGGGCCACCGGCGCGTGTACATCACCGACCGCCTCGGCATGCCGCTCATCGAGACCGTCACCGGACCCGACATGCGCACCCCGACGGAGGTGGCCGAGGTCGGCGACATCTGCCGGCGCATCGTCCGCAGCACGGGCAAGGTGCGCACCGGCATCGGCGCGGCGCGGCAGGACGTGAACGTCAGTGTCACCGGCGGCACGCGCATCGAGATCAAGGGCACGCCGCGCATTCCGGACATCCCGCTGCTGACCTACAACGAAGCCATGCGCCAGTGGAATCTCCTCCGCTTGCGCGAGGAACTCAAGACGCGCGGCATCACCGCGGAGACCTTCTCGGCGAGGACGGAAATTGTCACGACGGCAGCTCCGCAAGACGCGTTTCCGTCCCGTCCAGGAAGCGATCGCGAAGGAGATGACCGTGGCCTGCGTCGTGCTCGAGGGCTTCAAGGATCTGTTGCGCTGGCAGACGCAGACCGACACCCTCTTCGCGCGGGAGATTTCGGATCGCGTGCGCGTCATCGCCTGCCTCACCGAACTGCCGAACATCATCAATTCCGACAATCCCGCGGAGACGCTGCTCCGGCTCCGAGTGGGCCGCACTGCGCAAGGCGGTGAACGCCACGGCGAACGACACGCTCGTCGTAGTCTGGGGCTCGGAAGACGATACCACCACCGCGGCGAAGGAAATCATCATCCGCGCGAAGGAAGCCACCATCGGCATCCCGTCGGAAACCCGGCAGGCCCTGCCCGGCGGGACCAACGGCTTCGAGCGCATCCTGCCCGGTCCCGACCGCATGTATCCGGACACCGATCTCCCGCCGAAGCGCGTGACCGCCGAGCGCCTCGACGCGATCCGCGCGATGATTCCCGCGCCCTTCTGGGAACGCGAACAATGGTATGCCACGCTGGGTGTCCCGGCGGATGTCGTCAGACCGCTCGCCATTTCGCCATACGCGAAGCTCTTCGCAACCGCGGTGAAGGAATGGCGCATGGATCCGGTGCTCTGCTCCGTCGCGATGGTGCAGTTCTCGAAGCGCCTGCGCCGGCAGCTCGGGCGGAAATTCGAACTGCCTGCGCATGCCATGGAGAGCGTGCTTCGCGCGCACCACGAAGGACGCCTCCCGAAAGACGCGATCCTGTGCAGCAATGAACGCACGCCCTGAAACCCGCTCCATCGCCGACCCCCAACCCGAGGGCCTGCCCTGCCGAGACTCACCCCGCTGGTCATGGAAGCGGAATGCATCGCGCAGCGCCTGCGTTTCCGGAGAAGCGCGAAGTGCTGCTTGGATGGGTCATGCGCGCCGTCCGCGGACGCTTCGCGGCGGCCCGCATCGCGCGTTGGTCGAACAGTACTTGAAGGAGACGCACGCATGATGACCACCGGTGATTTCAAGGGCTATCGCGGCGAAGCGCTGAGCACGCTGCAGAATTTCGATGCGCAGGTGTGGAGCGACGTGAAGATCACGACCGACAAGGGCACGTACACCGGCATCATCCTCCCGCGCTCGGAGACCGCCGATCCGCTGCACGTCGTGATCAAGATGCGCTCCGGGTACAACGTCGGCATCGCCGCGTCCACCATTCAGAACATGGTCATCTCGGGCCGCAAGGAAGCGCATTACAAGATTCCGGAGAAGGAGTTCCCTGTCGATCCGAAAAAGGGCCGCGTGAAACTCCTCGGCACGGGCGGCACCATCGCGAGCCGCCTCGATTATCGCACGGGCGCGGTGATCCCGGCATTCTCGCCGGGCGAATTGTACGGCTCCGTTCCCGAGCTGGCCGACATCTGCAACCTCGAGACCGAGAAGCTCTACGGCGTGTTCAGCGAGAACATGGGGCCCGAGCAGTGGGTCGGCACGGCCCAGGCCATCGGGCGGGAGATCGAAAAGGGCGTGGAGGGCATCGTGATCGGGCACGGCACCGACACCATGCATCACACGGCAGCCATCCTTACCTACATGGTGCAGCACTCACCGGTGCCCATCGTGATGGTGGGTTCGCAGCGCTCCAGCGACCGTCCCTCGTCCGACGCGGCGCTGAATCTGATGCACGCGGTGAAGACGGCCGTCGATTCCGATATCGCGGAGGTGATGGTGTGCATGTTCGGCCCGACATCCAACATGTACGGCCTGCTGCATCGCGGCACGCGCGTGCGCAAGATGCACTCGAGCTACCGCTCCACCTTCCGCACGATCGGCGACATTCCCCTCGCGATGGTCGACCGGCAGAAGATCACGCCGCTGCGCCAGGATTACAACCATCGTCGCCACGAACGGAGCGTTACCATCAACACCGCGTTCGACGATCGCGTGGGCATCGTCTACTACTACCCCAACATGAAGCCCGACATCATCGACGCGCTGATCGACAATGGGTACCGGGGCATCGTCATCGCGGGCACCGGCCTCGGGCACGTGAACAAGCCGCTGTATCCCTCGATCAAGCGTGCACATGAAAAAGGCATCGCCATCTACATGACCGTGCAGACGCTCTGGGGCTACGTGCAGATGTATGTGTACGACACAGGCCGGGATCTGATGGAACTCGGCATCGTTCCGGCCGCGAACATGCTCCCGGAGGTCGCCTACGTGAAACTCGGATGGGCGCTCGGTCAGACCTCGGATCTGGAAGAAGTCAAGCGCATCATGCTGACGCCGATCGGCGGCGACATCACCGAACGCGAACCGCACAACGGCTATCTCATCTCGCAGGGCGGCATTCCCGAGGTGGAGGCCTTCATCTCAGGGCACTGGAAATAAGCGCCCGCGCGTGAGGAATGAAAAAAGGAGGCGGCTGCCTCCTTTTTTTATGCGCTGTTGCCGCAGAAGTCTCTCACCACCGCCGAAGGGCAGCATACGTTGCCTACGCAGTCCTCTGCCATGGCACGGTAATACCAAGCGTATCGAGCTTTGCCTCCAGTTCCTCACGCTCCACGTGGCGCTTGACCGCCTCGCCCTCGGGCGGGAGCAGTCCCGCTGCGCGGACGGACGCGAGTGCTTCCGCAGTCCGCCCGTTCGCCAGATGGCCGATGACCTCGATGTCGATACGCGAAAGATCGAGGGCGGAAAGACGGTAATCCTCGTATGCTTCCCAGGTCAGCGGACACCAGCGTCGCACAATTTCCCTGCCTATGACCGTGGCATATTCCCGCACCTCGAGCTGCGCGTGCGCATCCATGCGCAGCGCCAGGAAATGCAGGAGATTGTGCAGATCGATCTTCCAGTATGCTTCCGTGTAGGTGGAGAGCGGAAGGTCCTTGCGGGCCTGCTCACGGGCAATACCCGCCTCGAGCCGGGCGTCATAGATACCGCGGGCCATCGTGTGCAGCTCCTCCTCGCGGTGTGAGAACTCCGCGCCTGCGGCAGCCTCCAGGAAACCTTCGCTCCCCTGCCGGTTGCCCGTCGCCTGCACGCGCCACTCTCCCGGCAGCGTCTTCTGCATCGCGTCGATGGCGATCGAGTACCGGGTGGAATACTCGTTGACGTTCGCTGTCCGGTGTCTGATCCATTGCCGCCAGGTATCCATGGGGACGCGCACATGCAGCTTGATCTCGCACATTTCAAACGGCGTGCTGTGCCTGTGCCGCAAGAGGTAGCGAATCAGTCCGCGATCTTCGTGAAGCTTTTTCGTCCCTTTTCCATAGGAAACCCTTGCCGCCTGCACGATGGAGGCGTCGGATCCCATGTAATCGATCACCCGACAAAACCATCGTCGAGCACCTTGAAGGGCGTGCCGAGAATTGCGTCGAGTTCGGGAGAAGTGAGTTTTTCGAGTTTTTCGAATTCCTGGGGCATGACGGAGCCTGTGCAGGCAAATGATTGCGTTCGGAAACGGGGTACGCGAAGAAGAGCAAATTATGCGTGAAATTTACTGGAATACACACTTCAATCAAAATACCACACCGATCGATGGAAAGAGCATCCGCCGGGATCGTACAAAAGCGAACTGTGTCCAGAAATACTATTTGCCATTTCCTCGTGTACCATAATGGAACACACGGAAATGATTGCAGTTGCTTTCGTAACGTAGAAATGAATGAAATTCAACGAATTACAAGCATTGAAAACTTTGGCAGACGTTTTGCTATTTCTTCATCAAGATCGACGTGCTTCTCACCACCCCATGAAATTCTTTCATTTTCCCAGAGTCACCATGAAACTCCTCGCAACCACATTTTTGCTCGCAGCTCTGGCGATTCCCGCCTATGGGCAGTCCGCGATGCAGAAGCAGGGAAACTGCGAGGAGTCGCTTTCTGCCGTTGATTCGTCAAAGGCCGGATGCGATCGCCAATTCATGCCGACAGATATGAAATCGGAAGAGACGCTCGCCACGGGGACGACAACGGACAGCAGCAGCATCGCCGACGGGAAAGATGTAGGTTATTCGGGAGGCAAGGTCCTCTTCATGAAGAAGATTTGCTGGCTGCCCTTCCGGCGCGCCACGTACTCCTGAAATCCTCGATATACCACCACCAAGAAACGACTTCCAAAGCGACCAGAACCCATCAGCTCAGATCATGAACAGCACGATAGACAATACGGACCAGTCGAAGCATTCGTGCATTCCTGCAGGAGCATCGGCTCATCCTTTCAGCTCCGGTGCAACCCGGGAAACCGAGACACATCAGCTTGACCGGCAGGAAATCGCTGCTTCATCGAACGCGAAACCAGCATCGTTTGTCATTTCGGACTTCATCCCCAATTGGATGTCGAGCAGCGAAGCCGGCAGTTCCTTTTCTTCACCCAGTAACTCTGCGAGTGCGGCCATGAACACCAGGAACCGTTCGCCTTTCCATGCGTTCAGCATGGACGATATCTTCACCGATGGATCTCCTTCCCAGACCGAAGGATCCTGGATGGAGCGCACGGCGCGTGAACTCGCGCACAGAGAACTGACAGAGCTCGCGAGTCTGCCGGAGAAAAGTCCGGACCCGATCATCGAAGTTTCCTCCAACGGCCATGTGACGTTTTGCAACGCCGCCGCGCGCCGTTCCTTCCCGGGCCTGATCGTCAAATCCGCATCGCACACGCTGATCAACCACATCGTCCCGGTGCTGGATCTTTTCGCCGCGGGGAAGACCTGCGAAGCGGAACGGGAATTCGAAATCAAAGGCCGCATCTTTCACGCGTATCTGGTGTTGAACAGCGAGACGAAACGCGTTCGCGTCTATCTGAAAGACGTCACGCGAATCCGGGACACCGAACGACAGCTGCGCGCGATGCGCCGCGAAGTCTTCGAACAGCAGCAGCGTTTCGCCGCGTTGTTCAACCGCCTTGCGCACGATATCCGCACCGATTTGAACATCCTCGTCGGATACTCGTCCCTGGTCTGCGAGGAAGAAGCCTCCTTTTCCGGCGGCGAAAAGCACGAACTCAAGGAGATGATCACGAACGCGGGCTTCTCGCTCGAGAAGCGGCTCGAAGCCTTCAGCGAAACGATCACCATGGCAAGCGCGGTGCCTCCTCCCCAGGGGACCGACGAAGTCACCAGCGCCACGCAACTGCTCGCTCCGAGTCCTCTGAGCACGCTCTCCTGACATCTCGCGAGCGGCTTCACGCGCGAAGCCGCTCCCCCGAATACCCCCATGATAGACACAGGCGCGCCGGTCCTGAGAGAGCCGGCGCGCCTGCGTTATGGCACGAATGGGACCGGTCAGATTCTCGTGGTGATGCCGAGCAGCACCTGGAGACCGGTGAAATCCTTCTGACGCGTCAGGAATTCTTCGTCGAACGTCACGATATGGTATTTGCCGCCGAGTGAAAGCGCGAATGACGGCGTGATGAAGAAATCAAGACCGAGCCCGACGAAACCACCGAAGGCGATCAGGGTCTTGTCGTACTTGGTTGTCGTTTTCACAGTATTTGCCACCTGATACTCGGACCGGCCTGACGTGCCGAAATACCCTCCGATGCCAATCTGTGCGTAGGGTTGCAGGGGATTGTCGGGCAGCGGATTGATGGAAATGCCAACCGTGACCGGCACGATGACCACCCATGCATCCGCTTCCTGCACGACGGCGGGATCGTTGATGATCTCCTGAATTTAAAGTTGTACGTCGAGTACCATCCCGAGATGGCGAAATCGAAATACAATGGGCGACCCATCGAAAAGTCCGTTTCCTGACGCACAATGACGGTCCGCTCGACCGTGCGCTCCTGCGCGATAACCGGGGCAAGCGCGAAGACCGAAATGAGAAGGACGGTGAGAAGTGTTTTCATGGATTCACCCGTGATGAATGAAGAGGAACTGTGGCTGCATTCCAGCTGCTGCGATGGGTGTCGATGGGCGATGACACCCCGTCATGAGAAATTTCGTTGTGTGCGTGAAACGGGAAAGTACTCCAGTTGCGGCGAAAATAAAAGGACGCGCGTCGTCGCCGGCCGCGCGTTCTGCCGGTCATAACTCGGATTCCGAGAGCACACACAGTCGGACATCGGCACGGAGCGGAACCGGCGTCTCCTTTCGCGGATTGAGGACAAGCGTCCGCTCCGCGCCGCGGGTCATCGAAACCAATTGCGGTCTCCCCCGCTGCGAGCGCAGCCGCCATGAGTGATCCGAAGCTCGCGGTGTCGCCGTCCGAGGCGTACCGGTGCACCGGTTTGAAGTACACTTCGGCGCCTTCCACGTCGAAGAGATCGCGAAACACCTCCTCGAGCCCGGGTTCGCGGCACAGTTGCGCGATCATGCGGCTGACCAGTTCGTTGGTGATGATCACGTCGTGTTCGCCCGCGATCGACGCCGCGACCTCGCGGTTTTCGTGGTGGTGAATTTCGACGACGATCTGCCGATGCGCGATCGCCGCGCTGTCGCCTCCTCCTTCCCTTCTTCTCGCGTGCAGAAGAAGAAGGATCATGATGGAGCGCGTGTCGATGTCCTCGACGGTCTCCGTCGCGGCGTGCTCTCCGATGATGATGATGACATCGAACGAATCCGGATGCAACGATTCGAGGCCCCCCGACACGAGCTGATCCCGGGGAATCACCTCGATGTCGAGATGCGCGTACTCCCCCGCGAACGGCGTCTTCGTGTCGCCGACCGGATTCCAGGCATAGTGCGGACTCACCAGACAGACGGTAAACGATTCGCCCAGCGCACGCGCATACTCATTGGTCTCGTGGAGCATGCGTGGAATCTTCTGATCGTACCCAGAGGAGCAGCCGCCGTCGCCGGTTGAATCGCCCCTGCTCCCGTCTTCCGGTTGGAAGAACCATCGGCGCGGACGGCGACATGCGATCAAGGGCGCGCTGGTCCCGCGAGCGCGATGATCGAAGCTCCCGGAGGGCAGACAGCCACGCGCTCCGCACTTTGGGGCAGCAGCGTCGTCCGTCCTTCGTGGAGGGAACCCGACAGGGAGGGCGTCCTCGAACGTGAAGGCGACGTCGCTCCAACGCATGCCGTCCAGCCCGGGCTGGCGGCGGATGTAAATTCACTTCCGTCGTACGCCAGCAGTTCTTCGTACACGGATGCCAGACCCCTGCTGGCGGCCGGTCTGCAGGATGACCTTCGCGATATACTCGGAAGGATGCACGATGGAGAGACAGGTCCGTGCGCCGCGGCCGGGCGATGGCGTGCATGGCGGATTGCTCGATTTCGGCGATGAGCGATGGAGCGCCCTTCCATGGACGCGGCATCGCCGAGCGTATGCGCGATGGTGACGATGCTCTTGATGACGCGGGAATCGCTTGGACCTCCTCGCCCGGCTGCAGCACGTTGATGGTCCGCGCCGTCTGCATGACAGGAGCCGCAGATCGGACACGTCCAGGCGATCCCGTGCGAATGGCCCATCGCACGCGCTGCTTCTTGCCGAACTGCGCTGCAGCTCGCTTTCGATATCCCTCCATCGGACGCTCCGGAGAGAATCGCGATGGCCGTGCCTTTGAGATCGAGGCCCGATCAGTTGCCGGACGATGGGCACAACCTTGTCGCCCAGCCCACGCCCAGAGATCACGATGTGTCGCTCGACGATGCGCGAGGTCCCGATGCGGACGCGCGCCAGTCGCTCGGCAAGCTTGGAGCCGACGGGTCCGACGAGGCCCGCGAAGACCGTAGTTCAGCAGGCTGCAACGCGATGGAGAGGAACTGCCCGAGCGAGCCGCGTTCCACCCAATAGGGTGTCGAAGATATGCGTCAACACCTGTTCAGAAACGCACCGACGGCCAGAAGGGCCTTCCGCCGCGAGACCCCGCATCGACATCGAAAATCCGGGCAGCACGCCGAGGAAATGCGCGAGTACCGAGTACACGAAAAGCGATCGCGACGACGATGGAAAAGGAGATAAAGACTCGAAACGAATCCGGATTGAAAGATCCGGTCGACGGGATACCGCAAGCGGTCTCTGAAACGGGGATTGCGCATGCGGTATGACGCCCTCTACCGCGCAGTGAACTGGCGCAGGATCCGCGGACGCCCATCGCGAACGCAAGACCGGCGAACAGCGCAAGAAACAGGAGAATCGGGAACGGCCTCGTCCGCGCACGTACGACACCGTTCAGTCGGCCTCCGCGATGGCGGAGAGCAGAATCGGGAACGCCGCGAAGCCGGTGAACACGATCAGCCAAGATCCTTCTCACGAAGGGGAGCGCGCCACGGTGTCGCGGGCGCTGCGCGAAAGCCGCCATCCGGCGAACCCCCTGCAAGCAGCAGCAGACACCCTTTCGCGAACGCCTCCACGGGGTGACAGAACCGCGGGGATGGAAAACCCCCGAACATCGGGGAAAGGAAGGCGGAAAGCAGGTACAGCATGCCGCACACGGCGCCGGACCGCGAGCAGCCTGGATAGCGAAAACCCGCATGCACGACCGATCGATCGACGGCGATGAAGCGAGTGACATCGCTCGGCGGACGAAAACCCTTCGAGATATGTTGGACGGAACGGTCATGCAATCTATGCGCCCGCGTCTTCCGGTGCAACGGGGGAACGCGTACGAGGGTCGGGCGTCGCGCGACCGCTAGATGACGATCCCTCGATGAGCAAGTCCGCGATGCCCCCTGATTTGTTCATGGACGTCTTCGGAAAGCACGTCGATGAATTCCGGGTGCTCCTCGAGGATCGTGTCGTAGGTGTCTTTCCGGAGCACGAAAATGCGTCGCAGTACGTGTCCGTGATGACGGATGCGGTGCGGCGCTCCTTCAGCACCATCGACAGATCGCCGAAATACTCTCCGGCCTCGAAGGTCCCGTGCCTGCGCCCGTCGTGCAGTGTCAGCAATGCGCGCGCGCCCCTGGATCAGAAAGGCTACCTCTCAAAGCTGATTTCGTCTTCCTGAGGATTCTGCAACCTGGCGGATAGGCATGCGGCGGTAAGGAGAGGATGAGGACGCGCTGGAGCGCCGGCGTGCAGTGCATGAAGATGGCGCGCGGTGTTGATGACATCTTTCAGCAGGTGTTCTACCATTTCAGCGCGCAGCTGCACCGAAGATCGCTTCCAACAGCGCGTTCCTGCGTTCGCCGCGGTAGCGCGCCCAGACGTACTCGTAATAATCCCGGAGTTGTATGTTCAGCGCGCGCGGGAGCTTGCGTTCGTGAAGGTAGCGGTTCACCGTCTCAATGCGGTTCCACAGGCCGTCTTGGCCGTGCGTTGAGGTTTCCCAGCAGCGACGCCACATTGCCGATCATGAATGCGTATGCGGACGCGCCGAGCAGCGCGAGATCGGCGCGGCCAGCGCGTACTCGACGTTTCTGCCCGCGGAGATGTCGCCGTACCTGACGGTGGTCATCGTGATCACCGTCCAGTACAGCGACTGGACGTAGTGCGTGGGACCGACGCGTCTATGAGCCCGCGCCGGGCAATCCAGAGTCCGACGGAAAATCACCGGAGCTGCGCCGAGAAAGACCATGCGCAGGCGATTGCATGCATTGCGACGCTGATCGTCACGGCAAGCTTGACAGCCGCAGATACCCCGCGATGGACCAGCTGCGCCTCTCCCAAGTTGCCTTGAAGAGCGCGAGGAAGCGCATCGAGACGCAGGAGACGGAGGAGCAGCACGGAATGCGCCAAGCTCTCTCGTTTCCGGCCAGCAACGCGTAGTGGACGGGAATGTTCGCAAGGACGTCCACAACGAACATCGTCTGCAGATACCGTACCGCCGTGCGCTTCGGCGAAATCTCCTTCACTCGTGCCAAATGGTACGATGTGAAGAAATTTCAGCAGGATGTCCGTCAACAGCACCTGTGTCGAACGCCTCCGCAGCAACGCGCTCTGCGACG
Organism: Ignavibacteria bacterium; assembly: GCA_016720835.1. Lineage (GTDB taxonomy): Bacteria > Bacteroidota > Ignavibacteria > SZUA-365 > SZUA-365 > JADKJW01. Next base: position 280 of record JADKJW010000031.1, on the reverse strand, counting down.
CGAACAGCGTGAGACCGGAACACGGTGCGCAGCGGGATGAGTGGAAGAGGCCTGCCGCGATCGCGACGACCACGGCGACGTCCCATGCGAACCTGAATCTGGAATGCCCGCGAATCATCGCGGAAGATACAACGCGACGCGGGAGCAAGAACACGCCGGCGCAATAAAAAACTTCGGCAGCCGGCAAGAGGGAGAATTCGATATCCTTGTTCCCTCGCTCCTGCGTGGGAACATCTGGTTTCACTGGCCTCTTTGTTCCCCACGCTTCCTGCGGGAACAT
>JADKJW010000030.1 GCA_016720835.1 Ignavibacteria bacterium | reverse complement strand
CTGGAAGAAGTCAAGCGCATCATGCTGACGCCGATCGGCGGCGACATCACCGAACGCGAACCGCACAACGGCTATCTCATATCGCAGGGCGGCATCCCCGAGGTGGAGGCCTTCATCTCAGGGCATTCGGAAATAAGCGCTCGCGCGTGAGGGACGAAAAGGAGGTGGCTGCCTCTTTTTTATGCGCCGTTGCCGCAGAAGTCCTCACCACCGCCGAAGGGCAGCATACGTTGCCTACGCAGTCCCTCTTCGCCATGGCACGGTAATACCACAAGCGTATCGAGCTTTGCCTCCACTTCCTCACGCCCACGTGGCGCTTGACGGGCCTGTCCGGCGGAGTAGTCTCGCTGCGCGGACGGCCGCGAGTGCTTCCGTAGTCCGCCCATTGGCCAGGATGGCCGATGACCTCGATGTCGATACGCGGTTAGACCGAGGGCGGAAAACCGGTAGTCCCCGTATGCTTCCCAGGTCAGCGGGACACCAGCGCCGCACGATTTCACGTCCGATGACGGTGGCGTATTCCCGGCACTGAGCTGGGCGTGCGCATCCATGCGCAGCGCCAGGAAATGCAGGAGATTGTGCAGATCTATCTTCCAGTAGGCTTCCGTGTATGTGGAGAGCGGAAGGTCCTTGCAGGCGCCTGTTCACGGGATGCCCGCACTGAGCCGGGCGTCGTAGATCTCGCGGGCCATCGTGTGCAGTCTCCCTCGCGGGGAAAAATTCGCGCCGGCGGCCGAGTCCAGGAAACCTTTCGCTCCCTCCGGTTCCCCCGTCGCCCGTACGCGCCACTCCCCCGGCGCCGTTTTCGCATCGCGTCGATGGCGATCGAGTACCGTGTGGAATACTCGTTCACGTTCGCTGTCCGGTGTCTGATCCACTGCCGCCAGGTATCCATGGGGACGCGCACGTGCAGCTTGATCTCGCACATCTCAAACGGCGTGCTGTGCCTGTGCCGCAAAAGATGCAGCGAATCAAACCCCGATCTCGTCGGAGCTTTTTCGTGCCTTTTTCCATAGGAAACCCTCGCCGCCTGTACGATGGAGGCGTCTGATCCCATGTAATCGATCACCCGGATAAACCCATCGTCAAGCATTTTAGCGGCGTCCCCGAGAATCGAGTCGAGTTCGGGAGAAGTGAGTTTTTCGAGCTTTTCGAATCTCCTGGGGCATGACAGAGCCTGTTCAGGCAAACATGTGCGTCTCGTACCGGGAACGCGAGGAAGAGCAAGTTATACGAAAGTTACTGAATACACACTTCAATCAAAACACCACACCGAACGATGGAAAGAGCATCCACCGGGACCGTAGAGAAGCGAACATTGTCCAGAAAATACTTTTCCATCTCGACACTGTACCATAACGGAACACACGGAAATGATTGCAGTTGCTTTCTATAACGTAGAAATGAATGAAATTCAACGAATTACAGGCATTGAAAACTTTGGCAGACGTTTTGCTATTTCTTCATCAAGATCGACGTGCTTCTCACCACCCCATGAAATTCTTTCATTTTCCCAGAGTCACCATGAAACTCCTCGCAACCACATTTTTGCTCGCAGCTCTGGCGATTCCCGCCTATGGGCAGTCCGCGATGCAGAAGCAGGGAAACTGCGAGGAGTCGCTTTTCTGCCGTTGATTCGTCAAAGGTCGGATGCGATCTCCAATTCATGCCGACAGATATGAAATCGGAAGAGACGCTCGCCACGGGGACGACAACGGACAGCAGCAGCATCGCCGACGGGAAGGACGTGAGTTATTCGGGAGGCAAGGTCCTCTTCATGAAGAAGATTTGTTGGCTGCCCCTTCCGGCGCTCCACGTACTCCTGAAATCCTCGATATACCACCCACCGAGAAACGACTTCCAAAGCGACCAGAACCCATCAGCTCAGATCATGAACAGCACGATAGACCATACGGACCAGTCGAAGCATTCGTGCATTTCTGCAGGGCATCGGCTCATCCTTCAGCTCCGGTGCAACCCGGGAAACCGACACATCAGCTTGACCGGCAGGAAATCGTTGCTTCATCGAACGCGAAACCAGTACCGTTTGTCATTTTCCGGGACTTCATCCCCAATTGATGTCGAGCAGCGAAGGCCGGCGGTCCTTTCTTCACCTTGTAACTCTGCGAGCGCGTCCATTAACACCAGGAACTGAGCCGGTCTTCCATGCGTTCAGCATGGACGATATCTTCACAGACTGATCTCCTTCCCAGACCGAAGGATCCTGATGGAGCGCACGGCGAACTCGCGCACAGAGAACTGACAGAGTCGCGAGTCTGCCGGAGAAAAGTCCGGACCCGATCATCGAAGTCTCCTCCAACGGCCATGTGACGTTTTGCAACGCCGCCGCGCGCCGTTCCTTCCCGGGCCTGATCGTCAAATCCGCATCGCACACGCTGATCAACCACATCGTCCCGGTGCTGGATCTTTTCGCCGCGGGGAAGACCTGCGAAGCGGAACGGGAATTCGAAATCAAAGGCCGCATCTTTCACGCGTATCTGGTGTTGAACAGCGAGACGAAACGCGTTCGCGTCTATCTGAAAGACGTCACGCGAATCCGGGACACCGAACGACAGCTGCGCGCGATGCGCCGCGAAGTTTCGAACAGCAGCAGCGTTTCGCCGCGTTGTTCAACCGCCTTGCGCACGATATCCGCACTGATTTGAACATCCTCGTCGGATACTCTTCCCTGGTCTGCGAGGAAGAAGCCTCCTTTCCGGCGGCGAAAAGCACGAACTCAAGGAGATGATCTCGAACGCGGGTTTCCGCTCGGAGAAGCGGCTCGAAGCCTTCAGCGAAACGATCACTGATGGCAAGCGCGGTGCCTCCTCCCCAGGGGACCGACGAAGTCACCCAGCGCCACGCAACTGCTCGCCCGAAAGTCCCTGAGCACGCTTCCTGACATCTCGCGAGCTGCTTCACGCGCGAAGCGGCTCCCCGAATACCCCCATGATAGACACAGGCGCGCCGGTCCTGAGAGAGCCGGCGCGCCTGCGTTGATGGCACGAATGGGACCGGTCAGATTCTCGTGGTGATGCCGAGCAGCACCTGGAGACCGGTGAAATCCTTCTGACGCGTCAGGAATTCTTCGTCGAACGTCACGATATGGTATTTGCCGCCGAGTGAAAGCGCGAAGGACGGCGTGATGAAGAAATCAAGACCGAGCCCGACGAAACCACCGAAGGCAATCAGGGTCTTGTCATACTTGGTTGTCGTTTTCACAGTATTTGCCACCTGATACTCGGACCGGCCTGACGTACCGAAATACCCGCCGATACCAATCTGTGCGTAGGGTTGCAGGGGATTGTCGGGCAGCGGATTGATGGAAATGCCAACCGTGACCGGCACGATGACCACCCATGCATCCGCTTCCTGCACGACGGCGGGATCGTTGATGATCTCCCTGAATTTAAAGTTGTACGTCGAGTACCATCCCGAGATGGCGAAATCGAAATACAATGGGCGACCCATCGGATAGCGGTACGTGAAGTCGAGCCCGATAGCCTGGGACTGGTCGATCTGCTGGGTGCTGATGTTGTTCGTGGAGAATTCCTTCTCCTTGTCTTTGGGAAACCAGGTGCCGACGCGAAGCGAGAAAAAGTCCGTTTCCTGACGCACTATGACGGTCCGCTCGACCGTGCGCTCCTGCGCGATTACCGGGGCAAGCGCGAAGACCGAAATGAGAAGGACGGTGAGAAGTGTTTTCATGGATTCACCCGTGATGAATGAAGAGGAACTGTGGCTGCATTCCAGATGCTGCGATGGGTGTCGATGGGCGATGACACCCCGTCACGAGAAATTTCGTTGTGCGTGAAACGGGGAAAGTACTCCAGTTGCGGCGAAAATAAAAGGACGCGCGTCGTCGCCGGCCGCGCGTTCTGCCGGTCATAACTCGGATTCCGAGAGCCACACAGTCTGACATCGGCGCGGAGCGGAACCGGTGTCTCCTTTCGCGGATTGAGGACGGCTTCGCCCGCGCGCCGCGGGTCATCGAAACCAATTGCGGGTCTCCCCCGCTGCGAGCGCAGCCGCCATGAGTGATCCGAAACTCGCGGTGAGGCCGTCGGAAGCGTATCGGTGCACCGGTTTGGAAGTACACTCGGCGCCTTCCACGTCGAAGAGATCGCGAAACCTCCTCGAGCCCGGGTTCGCGGCACAGTTGCGCGATCATGCGGCTGACCAGTTCGTTGGTGATGATCACGTCGTGTTCGCCCGCGATCGACGCCGTGACCTCGCGGTTTCGTGGTGGTGAATTTCGACGACGATCTGCCGATGCGCGATCGCCGCGCAGTCGCCTCCTCCTTCCCTTCTTCTCGCGTGCAGAAGAAGAAGGATCATGATGGAGCGCGTGTCGATGTCCTCGACGGTCTCCGTCGCGGCGTGCTCTCCGATGATGATGATGACATCGAACGAATCCGGATGCAACGATTCGAGGACCCCCGACACGAGCGGATCCCGGGGAATCACCTCGATGTCGAGATGCGCGTACTCCCCCGCGAACGGCGTCTTCGTGTCGCCGACCGGATTCCGGGCATAGTGCGGACTCACCAGACAGACGGTAAACGATTCGCCCAGCGCACGCGCATACTCATTGGTCTCGTGGAGCATGCGTGGAATCTTCTGATCGTAGCCCAGAAGGAGCAGCCGTCGCGCCGGTTGAATCGCCCCCCGCTCCCGTCTTCCGGTTGGAAGAACCATCGGCGCGGACGGCGACATGCGATCAAGGGCGCGCTGGTCCCGCGCGAGAGCGATGATCGAAGCTCCCGGAGGGCAGACAGCCGCGCGCTCCGCACTGTGGGGCAGCAGCGTCGTCCGTCCTTCATGGAGGAACCCGACGGGGAGGGCGTCCTCGAACGCGAAGGCGACGTCGCTCCAACGCATGCCGTCCAGCCCGGGCTGGCGGCGGATGTAGAATTCACTTCCGTCGTACGCCAGCAGTTCTTCGTACACGGATGCCAGACCCCGCTGGCGGCCGGTCTGCAGGATGACCTTCGCGATATACTCGGAAGGATGCACGATGGAGAGACAGAGTCCGTGCGCCGCGGCCCGCGCAATGGCGTGCATGGCGGATTGCTCGATTTCGGCGATGAGCGATGGAGCGCCCTTCATGGACGCGGCATCGCCGAGCGTATGCGCGATGGTGACGATGCTCTTGATGACGCGGGAATCGCCTTGGACCTCCTCGCCCGGCTGCAGCACGATGATGGTCCGCGCTGTCTGCAGCGACAGGAGCCGCAGATCGGACACGTCCGTGGGCGATCCCGTGCGAATGGCCCATCGCACGCGCTGCTTCTTGCCGAACTCGCGCCGCAGCTCGCTTTCGATATCCTCCATCGGACGCTCGGAGAGAATCGCGATGGCCGTGCCTTTGAGATCGAGGCCCGCGATCAGTTGCCGGACGATGGGCACAACCTTGTCGCTCCAGCCCAGGATCACGATGTGTCCGCTCTCGACGATGCGCGAGGTCCCACGGCGGACGCGCTCCAGTCGCTCGGCAAGCTTGGAGCCGACGAGTCCGACGAGGCCCGCGAAGACCAGGTAGTTCAGCAGGGTCAACGCGATGGAGAGGAACTGTTCGAGCGAGCCGCGTTCCACCCAATAGGTGTCGAAGATATGCGTCAACACCCACCAGAAACGCACCGACGGCCAGAAGGGTTCTCTTCCCGCCGCGAGATCCTCCGCATCGACATCGAAATCCCTGCCGGGCAGCACGCCGAGGAAATGCGCGAGTACCGAGTACACGAAAATGATCGCGACGACGATGGAAAAGGAGATAAAGACCTGAAACGTGAATCCGGATTGAAAGAACCGGTCGACGCGATACCGCAAGCGGTCTCTGAAACGGGGATTGCGCATGGTATGACGCCCTCTCTACCGCGCAGTGAACTGGCGCAGGATCCGCGGACGCTCCATCGCGAACGCAAGACCGGCGAACAGCGCAAGGAACAGGAGAATCGGAACGGCTCCCTGTCCGCGCACGTACGACACCGTCCAGTCGGCCTCCGCGATGGCGGAGAGCAGAATCGTGAACGCCGCGAAGCCGGTGAACACGATCAGGCCAGATCTCCCCACGAAGCGGAGCTGCGCGACGGTGTCGCGGGCGCCGCGCGAAAGCCGCCATCCGGCGAACCCCGCAAGCAGCAGCAGACACCCTTTCGCGAACGCCTCCACGAAGGACAGAACCGCGGGGATGGAAAACTCCCCGAACATCGGGGAAAGGAAGGCGGAAAGCAGGTACAGCACACCGCACACGGCGCCGACCGCGAGCAGCCCGATAGCGAAACCCGCATGCACGACCGATCGATCGACGGCGCGGGACGAGGAGACATCGCTCATGGACGAAAACCCTTCGAGATATGTTGGACGGAACGGTCATGCAATCTATGCGCCCGCGTCTTCCGGTGCAACGGGGGAACGCGCACGAGAGTCGGCCACCGCGCGCGACCGCTAGATGACGATCCCCTGGATGAGCAAGTCCGCGATGCGCTCTGATTTGTTCATGGACGTCTTGGAAAGCACGTCGATGAATTCCGGGTGCTCCTCGAGGATCGTGTCGTAGGTGTCTTTTCCGAGCACGAAAATGTCGCAGTACGTGTCCGTGATGACGGATGCGGTGCGGCGCTCCTTCAGCACCATCGACAGATCGCCGAAATACTCTCCGGCCTCGAAGGTCCCGTGCTCGCGCCCGTCGTGCAGTGTCACAATGCGCGCGCGCCCCTCGATCAGAAAGCACATTTCCTTGCCGATTTCGTCTTCCCTGAGGACGAGGCAATCCGGCGGATAGGTATGCGGCCGCAGGGCGAGGATGAGGACGCGCCGGAGCGCCGGCGTGCAGTGCACGAAGATGGGCGCATTGCTGATGACATCTTTCAGCAGATGCTCCACGATTTCCGCGCGCAGCTGCACCGGAAGATCGTCGAACAGCGCGTTCTCGCGTTCGCCGCGGTAGCGCGCCCAGACGTACTCGTAATAATCCCGGAGTTGCATGTTCAGCGCGCGCGGGAGCTTGCGTTCGTGAAGGTAGCGGTTCACCGTCTCAATGCGGTTCCAATAGGCCGTCTTGGCCGCGTTGAGGTTTCCCAGCAGCGACGCCACATTGCCGATCATGAATGCGTATGCGGACGCGCCGAGCAGCGCGATCAGCGCGGCCAGCGCGTACTCGACGTTTCTGCCCGCGGAGATGTCGCCGTACCCGACGGTGGTCATCGTGATCACCGTCCAGTACAGCGACTGGACGTAGTGCGTGACCGGGGACGCGTCTATGAGCCCGCGCCGGGCAATCCAGGAGTCCGACGGAAAACCACCGAGCTGCGCCGAGAGAAACCATGCGCAGGCGATTGCATGCATTGCGACGCCGATCGTCACGGCAAGCTTGGACAGCCGCAGATACCCCGCGATGGACCAGCTGCGCCTCTCCCACGTTTTGAAGAGCGCGAGGAAGCGCACGAGACGCAGGAGACGGAGGAGCAGCACGGCATGCGCCAAGCCTCCCTGCTCCGCCAGCAACGCGTAGTGGACGGGAATGTTCGCAAGGACGTCCACAACGAACATCGTCCGCAGATACCGCATCGCCGTGCGCTTCGGCGAAACTTCCTCCACTCCGTGCCGACGGTACGATGTGAAGAAATTGAGCATGATGTCCGTCAACAGCACCAGGTCGAACGCCTGCAGCAACGCGCTCTGCGACGCGAACAGCGTGAGACCGAACACGGTGCGCAGCGGGATGAGGAAGAGGCTCGCCGCGATCGCGACGACCACGGCGACGTCCCATGCGAACCTGAATCTGGAATGCTCGCGAATCATCGCGGAAGATACAACGCGACGCGGGAGCAAGAAAACGCCGGCCCGCACTCGGGAAGTGCGGGCCGGCAAGAGGGAGAATTCGACATCCTTGTTCCCACGCTCCTGCGTGGGAACATCTGGTTTCACCTGGCCCTTGTTCCCACGCTCCTGCGTGGGAACATTCCACAAATACAACGCTCCCACGCGGAGCGTGGGAGCGATGATGGTTTGTATCCGCTCCCACGCGGGAGCGTGGGAGCGAGGACCTTTACCGAGTTATTTCACCAGGCTCATCTTGAGGGTTTTCGTAAAGGTGAGGCCGCTCTCCTCGCCCGTCATGCTCACGGTGGCCATGTAGCCGCCGCTCTCGAGCTGCGAGCCGTCGAAGGTGGCAGTGTGCGAGCCGCTCTCGATCGTCCCGTTCACAAGCGTCGCCACCGTGCGGCCGAGCATATCGGTCACCACGATGCTCACGCGGCTGCGTTCCGGAACCGAGTAGCGGATCGTCGTCATCGGATTGAACGGATTCGGATAGTTCTGCGCGACGTCGAAGCTTTCCGCTTCACCCGCCTTCGGGGCGCCGTGCTTCTTCATCCAGTTCAGCTTGATCGCGAGGTGATCCATGTTGTTGATCATCCCGTTGCCGTCCGAGTCCATGTAGCAGCCTTCCGGCGTCGCCCACGGCACGCTCGCCTGCCCTTCCCACGTGTAGTACGTGAGCGGGTTGGTGGCGAAGTCCGTGCGGTAGCGCGCGGGACCCTGCAGCCAGGTGGCGCGCAGGTTCGCGTTCGCGATGTACTTGTCGAGACCCGAGCGGTCGCCGAAGTTCACCAGGCCGTCGTTGTTCACGTCGCCCGGCCACACCACGCAAGGCACGCTGCCCTGCGGCACGGCAAGAAGCGCTGCCGTTCCGGCAATCCAGTCGATGTAGAAGCCGCAGGAGTTCGGCATGTTGTACACGACTTCTGCCTTGTACGCGCCAGAAGCCAGGCTGCCCGGTATCGGGATCGCCTGCGTGCCCTGCACGGGCGAGCCGGCCGGCTTGTTGAAGGAGAAGCTTGACGACCAGACCAGCTGATTCGTGATGGCATTGAAGAGCTTCACCGTCGCGGTGATCGAAGCCGCGGTGTTCGGGAAGTTGATGTCGTAGTACAGGTACAGCGTGCCGGGAATTTCCACGTACGAGGCCTTCTGGCCGCTGGCGTTGCGGAGTTCGAACTTCACCTGCGCCGGGAGAATGTAGCAGGCCTCGTCCGCGCCGATGTACGGAACCACGCGCATGTCCCTGTCGATGTCGTCCGTCACTTCCGGAAGCAGCACGCTCGTCAGGTTCGGATCGTACTGCGAGGCGCCCGCGAGATGCAGATCGCATGTCGGCGTGTTTGCGAAGGTCACCGTGTGCGATTTCGAATTCGCTTCCTTCGCGGTGGCCGTCTGCCAGGCGGCGAGGTTGGCGTAGTACGTGCCGTTGTAATAGCCGAAGTAGGTTCCGGTGTTGTAGAAGATGTTCCGGTCAGCAGCGATGATGTTCGTGTTCGGATACCAGTAGTACGGCATCGCGCCCGACGGGCAGTACACGATGTTGTTGCGGAGCTGGATGTTGTCGCCATAGTACACGTACACCCCGGCGTAGCTGTGTGCTGCGAAGGTTCGGACGGTGTTGTGGTAGGCCTTCGCGTGAGCGTCGGATAGTACAGGTACATGCCGTAGGCCGCGGACCCCGGTGGTGATGAAGTTGTTCGCCATCAGCGGTGCGAACTCAGGCTGTTTGTGCAGCCGTAGGAATAGATCAACACGCCGTACGGTGCCCGACGGCCGTCAGGCACTTTGTTGCCGGTGAATTCGAGCGGCCCCATCATGTAGTAGGTCATGAGGCCGTAGTTCGTGTACGTGTTGTTCATCGTGATCGTGTTGTTCTTGAAGATCGGCGTGTCCTGATAGTACAGGTACAGGCCGTAGACGTACTGGTTCGTAAACGTGTTGCCGTCCCACACCGTGTACTGATCGCAGGATGTGACCGGCGTGTACGTCGATCCCCACCAGTAGAAGCCGTAGGCGCCGCCGTCGAAGGTGTTGCCGATGAACTGATTCCGCGAATCGATGGAGCCTGACGGTCCGTAGACGACAGCGTTGTAATTGTTCGTGGAGGCGCCAGGGGCGGATCATCACGCAGCTCTGGATCATGTTGTCGTTCGCGCCGTTCAGGTACTGGAGCACAATGGAGTACGTGGTGCCCGTCGACTTGATCGTCATGTTCTTGAACGTGATGAAGTCCGCGCCATTCATGTTCACCGTGTAGTTCGTGGCCACAGCCGTCGGGCCGAAGGTGAGAATCACGTCGGCCCTGTTCCAGGTCTCGGACTGGAAGGTAATGGTGTTCGTCGCGGATGTGCCGTTGATCTGATTGATGCTCACCTGTTCGTTGTAGGTGCCGGAGCGCACATTGAACACCGTGGCGCCGCAAATGCCGTTGGCATTGAGGTCCGCCACGGCCGCGGCAAATGTCGGATAACTCGGTGATGCACCGCCTATGGTCAGGGTGCCCGAAATCGCGGGTTTCTTGACCACGTACAGCGTGTCATTGGCTCTCACCGTATCGGGGACGCCGTTCGGCAGGGATGACCACACCTTGGAAATTCTGCGGCGTGCCGGCCGGGAAATTCATCGTGGTGAGGGTGACGTCAGTTTGACGTGTCGTCGCGTTCAAAGTATCGAGCAGGCCTGTCCACGTCACTGGCGTCTGCGCGACGCTGTTGAGCGTCCAGTTGATTGTCGCGGAAGTGATCCGGTTCCCGCCGGAATTCACGAGCGTGACGATAACCGGGTAGGTCCCCGTGCAGAAGTTCAGCGGAGAAGGCATCGCGCTGATACCGGCATTGTTCATTCCGAGAACCGTGCTCCTGATCTCGATCTCATAGAAGTTCGGGTTGCTGGTCTGCGATCCGGTGATGGTCATGTTCGTCACGCGGAGCTTCGTCGTCGTCACTGGTGAGAAGGTAATCGTTCTGGTGAGGATACTCGCGGCAGGAAAGTCGTAGTGATTGATCCACGACGTGCCGTTCCAATACTGGATGCGACCCGACGACATGTACCGGGTGCTCAGATCCACATTGAAGAACTTCACCTCGCCGATGCTCTTGGCGACGGCACCCCAGTCGAACTGGATCCATGAATTGGGATCTGGATTCGCGGCGGTGCTTGTCCAGCCCCAAGTGGTTGTGGTGATGCCGTCGTTGTAATTCTCAGGTCCGTAGCCGGGGTATCCAGTCCCACCGCCTGAGTGTGTGCACGTGCAGCCGAGGGACGCAAGTGCAATATTGCCCGTCTGGGCAAGCGCCGATGACGATGCAAACGAAAGAAGCAGCACGAGGCTCAATCCGAAGAGCGTCGAACCTGCCCGGAAAAATCTCGGAAGAGAAGAGTCCATGAGACCTCCAAAAAGTATGTGGAACGAAGAAGAACGGGCGGTGGAGGGAACTCTATATCAAGGGTCAGCAGGCAGCGAA
>JADKJW010000029.1 GCA_016720835.1 Ignavibacteria bacterium | reverse complement strand
GGGGTTCCCGTGCCGGGGAAACGGCCCGCGCGGCTCACCACGTATTCCTGTCCCGCCCGCAGGATGTCGAAACGCGTCGGCGCCTTGGTCACGGACACGATCTTGCAGGTGTCGCGGATGATGTCCGTCGCGCCGGGACGGCTGGGATCGGGCCAGGCGTTTGCCCAGGCTTCCGCAAACGCGCGCATCCGTCGTCTTCGGGGTCGGGTATTCGAGGGCGGTGAAGAAGGATGTCTGATTGATGAACACGCCCGCGACAAGGGTGCTGATCTGCGTGTGATGATAGCGGGCCTTGCGCATCGGTCCGTACTCGTCGCGCGTCCAGTCGAGCGCGGGGACGATGGTCGCGCCGGTTCCGTAGGGCGCCGGCAGGGCGCCGCTCTCGGCCCACATGCGGAAGATGATGCGGGCGGTGTCGATGCCGTTGCCGACGTTGTTCCGGTCGTACGGCGGCTTCAATTGCACCTCGACGAGATTTCCGAAACGGTCGTACTCGCGCGCGAGCAGTGTGACGGTGCGGCCGGCGGTCACGGCATTGACGCTGCGCCTGTCGTCGTCGGCGAGATTCAACGTATCGGGGATGTAGGGACGGATGTTGGCATTCGCCATGCGGCCGAGGTGCGTTCCGCGCTGATCGATGAAGAACGGATTCGCGGAGAACGCATGGAAGGCGGGCCCGTAGCCGGCGGCGCGGGTGTCGGGATAGATGGAGATATCCTCGAGCGCCTGCATCGCGATGAGGTCCATCGGAAGCGGCACCGGCGACGTGGCCGCGGCGGTGTAGGGATAGATCTGCACGCGGACGGTCGGCCCGCTGGTCACGTACACCGGGACGATCACGCGCGGCGCGAAGCCGCGGCGGCTTTCGCCCACGGCGGTGCCCTCGCCGAGGTTGTGACCGTTCGGCGAAAGATCGAAGGCCAGCGTGTCGGGCGTCAACGCGATGCGCACGATCTGATGCGCGACACGGCCGGAGGTGTAGAATGCCGTCACCCAGCCCGCCGTGGCCGTGTCGCCGATGGTCGTGCGCTTCACGGTGTCGTCGGAGACGAAGGTCTCGCCGAATTCCCCGAAACCGCCGCGTTGCGCGTTGTTCTGCTTCCGCGTTTTGGGCGGGGTGATCGGGAGGGTTTCGCTCTCGACGAGGAACTTCACCAGGCGTCCGCCGACCGGGTTGTTGAAGCGGTCCAACAGACGCGCCACGACACGGATCTGCTGATCGTGCTCGGAGACCATGACAGTGTCCAGCGGAATCGGAGACGTGCATTCGCGGTCGAGCGATTCGTCGCTGGCGAGGAAGCCGCCGATGCCCTTGTTCACGGGCTCCACCGGTGTCGGAAAGGCGATGCCCGTGCTGGGCGGCACGGCGCCGCTGGAGCGGAAAAAGTAGCCCTTGTAGAACTCCGTTCCTTCGGCCGCATTCCTCGGTGTGCCTGTGGAATATCCCGCGGCGAGGGCGTCGCTCGTGCTGATCGGACTCCAGCCTTCCATCGGAACAACGGTGCCGGCCGGCCTGCCGCACGACTTGAAGATCTCGACGTTCTGCACTGCATCCGGCACGACGCTGACCTCCGCGTACGCGCTCTCGATGTCGATATCGCCGCCGTGCGGAATGCCCGAGCCGACGCTGATCCGCGCCTGTATGCGCAGGCGATCCGTTCCCGTCAGACCCAGCAGCGCAACGTTTCTCGGCGCGCGGAGATAAAAGCGGACGGCATGGTATTCCTGAGTGGCTGGAATGTCGCCCTGTATGCCGGGCAGACCCTGTCCCGCGGGGACGGTCACAAGTTCGGCATGGAGAAGCTGTCCCGCTTTCGGACCGTCGGGATACGACGGATCGAAACCCGCCGGATTCGTCGGGTTGTCGTATTGCACCGACGCACCCGCGCCTCGCCACGCCACGTTCGGAGACACGGAGCCGAAGAACACCTTGCTCGTCTGCCCCGCGTTGAAGGCGTCCACCAGCGGCGCGTTGTCCGGCAGCACTACCCACACCTTGTTCTTCTTCCGATCGCCGGCGTCGAAGTACGGCGCGATATCGAGCGGATTTCCGGAGATGTCCGTCAGCCGGATGTAGAACTGACTGCGGATATTCGCGCTCTTGAGCGCGCCGGGGCGCGTGAAGCTGTGCACCGAACCCACGACGAGAGCCTCGCCGCCGCCCACGACCAGCTCGAGACGCGGCGTGAGCAGGGAAGCGCGCGCGCCGTCTTCCGGCTCCGCGACGGTGTGCCGAGCTTGCGCGGAGGCGGTGATGCATGCCAGGAAACACAGCACGGCTGCCAGCGTCAGGCGAAAGATCGGGACGCGCGTACCATATTGTTTCATCTCAGCTCCCGCGGCAATGGATATGTGTATCCGAAAAAATAGATTGCCCGCAGTACGAATGCAAGCCGATGCAACGATGACCCGCGAAATCTCGAAGGCCACCTTTCAGTGGTCTTTCCGTCACGCATCGAGGAATGTGCTCCGATGTACTCAAAACGCAAGCATTTCTAAGGTCGCCTGATGGGAGACCGCTCACCCCATCCGCCCAAACGATCGAGCCCCTGAAAGAAACGCGCTTCCGCTGGTGCGAGTTCGCATGAGCATGTCCGCGCGATCCTCGCCCGTCGCTGAACATCGAAATGTGGAATGCTGACCGTTCGGCAGACGCCATCGGGTCTGACCGCTGGCATTTCGATTTCGGTCATCTATCGTTGCATCCAACCATGCAGTATTCCGACCGCGCATTTCGACCGCATCATACCAGGCAGGGTCGTCGACTTCGAATCGTGCGCCCCGCCGTATCGCCCAGATCAGGATGCTGCCTCGAAACGGGTCGCGGCGCACGCGCCATGCTCCAGCGGACCGGCTCGGCATTGAAGCAGACTCTCGAGATCGATGTTCTCCGGACCATGCTGGATCTGGCTGGCCAAGAACTGGGAGACGAGTGGAAAAAAAAACACTCCTCGATACCCTCACATGGTTTCACAACAACCGGTCCGAACACGGGTATTCGATGACTGCAGTCTGATTCCTTCCGGGACCTTGCCAGGCAGAGCTTGTCTGGCTTGTGTTGCCGGGCGCGAGGCAAGCGGATCTCCGCATGCCGAAGCGTCCGTGATACGGCCGCATGGCCCGTTCTCGGGCTGACACCTGAATCAAAGGTTCTCGCAGGGCAAGGTTCCGGATGGCCATCCCCAAATCGGGCTGAGAAAAGTGTCGCAGGTGATGCTGGGACCACTACCGAGCGATGACCTCGAGAGGCCCTCGCGAATCTGAGTCCTCTCATGCGTGATCATGGCTTGTCGGTACACCATGTTCGTCGGCCGTGGGTAACCACGCAGGCCCAACACGTGCTTAATCGCTTCGAACCATGCTCTCAGCGGTAACTTACGAGCGTCGCATGGCATCCCACTCAGGCCTGGGTCATTACATCCGGGCGAACTATTCCCGCGATCTTGGATCGGCGGCCTGGTCGTCTATCCCTGGTTCTTCATTCTGGGATGTGGCGTACCGGAACGCAAACAATACCCAACGCGGTTGAGCATTCCCGGCATCGCCGCAACGTCGCCCGGCGAATCGATGCACGCGGAAGCGAACATCAAAGCGCTTGACGGGGCGATCCTCCGAGCGGGAGACGAACGGAAAAAGCTGCAAACGATCCATCATAGCGATTTCGGGAGTCAGTATATCGACGCCGACTACTGCCAGATCTTGAAGGAACACGATTTCATTCTCGAAAGCACTGTCCGCGCGATGCCCAGCGGAAAACGCGTTCGTACGTTGATCACCGGGATTCTTGATGGCGCCATTGGGGAGGACGAGTATAATCGGTATCCGCGCTGCAACAAGCGCTTTGAGGAATTGACGCCGGAACTCGCGGAGCTGCGCGCTAATGCAAAACCTGTTGATACCACGAAAAGCCCGCATCGGTCACGCCCATCCGCGCAAATTATGACACCGGCCTCATTCGCAGACCAACGTCCTCAGATCTCGATGGAAAGATCGAAGCCGGGAATGAAGATCTGCAACGGCCTCGATCGATCCGCTGATCGAAGCATTCGAAGGGTCCGGAAGATTTCGGACAACTGCATGCCGTACATCAAAGTCGAAAATCGATGCTCCAGCGCGCGGCTGTCAGGAGTACGCCGACTTCACAGAGCCTTCGGTCTCTTGACAAGGTGGCGCCGTTTCATCGATAATGCGTCGCGATGCGCGATTGGAGTTCTCCGCCCCTCAGGACGCGCAACCGGGAACAAAACACAAAAAGAAGAGAATTCTGTCCGCTGGAATGACTCGCGTGAACTGGACGAACAGCACGCAGTCCGCAGCCGATCGCGGGGAAAACGACGCGGGAGGAAGGCATTATCAATTCCGTGGCAAGGCCTTGAGTGACGCAGGCAAGCATGTTCAGCCGTTTTCCCCACCCAAATGCACGCATGGAACCGGCCTGGGATTGTCGATCAGCCATGACATCGTCGTGAAAGGGCATGGTGGATCGCTTTCCTGTGCCCGGTTGGAGGAGGGGACGGAACTCCTCGTCTCGTTGCCCGGATAATCCCGGCGTCGGACTTCGTGGCAGCCCGTCCTTGCTTTCCCGTCTCCTCTCGCCAGATTCATTCCCAGATAAGCTCGCGCAGGAGTGTGCATTGCTGCTCCGCGCGCGCGCGGTCCGGGGGAACCCGGATGCGGGACCTGTGCCGGCGCGCTTCGGCGTTGCGCCCATGCTGTTCGAGGAAAATCGCGGACAGGTGCGCGACGAACGCGGCGCACCCCGTCCCGATGTGCTCTACGCGCTCCGCGGTGGTGCGGTGAACGCGTTCCTGACGCGGCGGGGGATCGAGCTTGTGTTCGCCGCGTCCGCCGGGACGGAAGCAATCAGCGAAGCCACCGGCACGCGCGGCTTCGATCCGCAGTCCTTCATGCGCGACATGGAGAATGCTCCACGCAAGATGCGGTACCACCGCGTCGACCTGCGGCTGGAGGACGCGGCCGCGGATGCGACGGTCACCGCGCACGATACGGCGGCGTACACGGTCAACTACTACACGGGCGAACACCCGCAGGGACTCGAGCGCATCCCGACCTTCCGGCGCATCGTGTATTCCAGCGTCTGGCCGGCCATCGATTTTGTCGTCACCGCCGATGCGCGCGGCATCGCCTATGCATTCATCGTCCATCCCGGCGGCGATGTCGGACGCATCCGCACGACGTACCCCGGAGCGATCGCGGTGGACGCCGCGGACGGACAGTCGGTGCGCGTCGCGACGCCGCTCGGAGAATTTCGCGAGACGCCTCTGCTCGCGTTTCACGCCCTGCACGGCGACACGGCCTTCGTCGACGCGCGCAGGACGCTGCGCGATGGCATGCTGCGTGTCGAACTCGGACCGTATGATGCCGGGCGCGATCTCATCCTCGATCCGTCCCTGATCTGGTCCACCTACTACGGCGGAAACGGCTACGACGGCATTAAAGATGTCGGGACCGACCAGACGGACAAGGTGTACATCTGCGGCCAGACAGGCAGCCTCACGGCCATTGCCACCACCGGCGCGTTCGAGTCGACGGCAAACGGAGGCGGCGCCTTCGTCGCGAAGTTCGATTCGTCAGGGCAGCGGGAATGGGGCAGTTATGTGGCGGCCTACAACAGCAGCGATTTCTTTTCGTCACTCGATGTGGGCGTGACTGATATCATCTGTGTCGGCCGTTCCATGACTCCCTCCCTGACCACGTCCGGCACGCATCAAACCGTCCTGCGTGGCGTGCTCGATGTGCTCCTGTTCGCGTTTACCCCCACCGGACAGCGCCGCTGGGCCACGCTCTACGGTGGCGACTCCACCGAGGTCGCCACGGGCGTGAGCATCGACGCGGGAGGGAACATCTTCATCACGGGGTTCACGAACAGCCCCTCCGGCGTCGCGACTCCGGGCACGTATCAGTCCACTCGTCCCGGTATTCATTCGGCGGAGGTCTTCGTCGCGGAATTCACCTCTTCGGGCCGGCTCCTCTGGGGGACGTATTACGGTGGGGCCGAACTGGATTTCCCGTATGCCATGACGCTCACCACGTCAGGCGATCCTGTCATCGGCGGATGGACCTGGAGCCCCTGGGGCATCGCCTCCGGCTCGGCGTTCAGTCCCTCGCTCCAGGGGGACTTCGACGGTTTCGTGGCCAGGTTCACCGCGTCGGGCGCGCTCGCATGGGGAAGCTATTACGGCGGCGCGGGCTGGGAGCAGATACAGACGGTCTGCGCCACTCGCGACGGAAACATCCTTGTCGGCGGCTGGACGGACAGCGACGCGGGCATCGCGACCGGAGGCGCGTACCAGGACACGCTCCGAGGGCAGCACGCGGGCTTCATCGCGAAATTCACCTCGGGCGGTTCGCGCCTGTGGGGAACCTACTACTGTCCCGTCGCCAGCAATGTCACATCGGTCGCCGCAATTGCCGAAGATTCGGATTCCAATATCGTGTTCGTCGGCAACGCGGAAGTGACCGGCCTCGTGTCGAGCAACGGCGCATCAGTCGACGTTGATCGGCGACCAGAACATCTTCCTCGTCCAGATGGCGCCGGAATGCCGGCGCCGCCTCTGGGCCACATACTTCGGCGCCGCGGAGACGGAGGCGGGCTATTACTGGGTGGCGAGCGAAGTGGGACTCGCCGTCGATGTGGCGGACAACATCTACGTCAGTGGCTTCACGAAAGCCACGGATCACATCGCCTATGGCCGATCCTGGCAGCAGTCGCACGGCGGCGGGGGAGAGGACGCGTTCCTTGCGAAATTCGGCTCGATGTCGTGGGGCATCGCCACGCTGCCCGTCGGGCAGGCGTACTGCGCGGGCGACACGCTGTCCGTCGATTTCATCATCGCCGGATCGTATGCCGACGCCAACGAATTCATCGTCCAGCTCTCCAACGAGAATGGCTTCTTCGATGCGCCCGTGGAAGTCGGACGCATCGGCGGATACACCGCGACACCCATCCCCGTGGTACTGCCCGTGAATGCGCCGTTCGGAACCGCGTATCGTCTCCGCGTCGTATCGACGATCCCGCGCGTCACGGGCTCGCCGACGCCACCGTTCACCATCTATCCAAGGCCTGTCGCGGTCATCGTTCCTCCCGGCCCCATCGCGCTGTGCAGGGGGCATGCGATCACGCTCAGCGCCGACTCGTCCGCGGAGTGGACCTACGCATGGGAGAAGGACGGATTCGGACCGGTCGGGACGGCGCCGCAACTGCCGGTCAGCGACTCGGGAAGCTACCGGGTGATCGTGACCTCGCCCGCCGGGTGCCGCGTCTGGTCGCCGCCCGTGCAGGTGTCGATTGTCGATCCGCCCGCGGTCGGCATCATTCCGATGTTCCCGAAGCCCTTCTGCGACGGCGATTCCGTCATCCTCCACGCGACCCCCGGTCTCAAGAGCTATCTGTGGTCCACCGGCGACACGACGGCGGATCTCATCGTCCGCCGAGGCGGCCGGTACCGGGTCATTGCCACCAACGCCGCCGGTTGCGCGGATACCTCAGAATTGGTGGAAGTGACGGCGCATCCGCTGCCTGCCGTGTCGCTGACAGGCGCGCTGACGGCGTGCCAGTTCGAGAAACGGACCTACCGCGCCGCCATCCCTCCGCAATGCACCGCCACGTGGACCATCGTCGGCGGAGAGTTGCAGCTGCAGGTGGGCGACAGCGCGGTGGTGCGCTGGACGCAGGACGGAGACGGAAGCGTGACGGTGTCCGTGATGCTCGACAGCAGCAACTGCACGACGACTGCCATGCTCACCGTCAAGGTCCGGCACTTCCCGCAGTTGCTCATCGAGAGGGATGCCAACATCCTGTGCCTCGGAACCCCGCTCGGCCTGCGCGTCGCGAAGGGCTACGCGAGCGTGCAGTGGAACACCGGCGCGAAGACCGAGGACATCGTCATCACGCGCGGCGGACTGTACCGCGTGAAGGCGACAATGAACAACGGCTGCTGGGCCGAAGACTCGGTGCTGATCCCCGAATCGATTCCGCCGCTGGCGCTCGCGGGCGCCGATACGACCGTGTGCGGCAGCGCCACGGTGAACCTGCGCGCGCAGGCACAAGGCGGACGTCCGCCGTACACGTATTCCTGGACGGGCGCGAACGTGTCGAACCCGTCCGGGCGGACCTCGACGGCGAAACCCTCCGCAACGGGAGTCTACGTCGTGGAGGTGACGGATTCCGTCGGCTGCACGGGCCGCGACTCGCTCCGTGTGACGGTGCTGCCAGCGCCACCGCTCGCCGTGCGGGCGCTGGGTCCGACGAGCATCTGCGAAGGAGACAGCGTGTTTCTGGAAGCGGATACCGGCTTCGTTTCCTACCGGTGGTCGGACGGGCGGATGGGCCGGAGTATTGCGGTCAAGGACAGCGGAACGTACGCGGTGGAGGGCCGTGACGCGCTGGGCTGCGTGGCGCGATCACAAGACATCATGGTCACGGTCACCTCGCTCGACGTGTCGATCCGCGCGAGCGGCCCGACGCGCTTCTGCGAGGGCGACAGCGTCCTGCTCGAAACGCGCGATCCGTTCGCCTCGTACCGGTGGAGCGGAGGAGAAACGACGCGGAGCATCGTCGCGCGCAGGAGCGGACTGTACCTCGTCCGCGTGCGCGACTCGCTCGGCTGCGAAGGAGAATCCCTGCCCGTACGGGTGACGGTGGATCCTCCTCCGACCATCGGAATTACAGGCCCCACCACGGTGTGCACACAATCCACCGCCACCTACCGCGTGCGCGACAGCATTCCCGGCGCGTACGCATGGTCCGTGAGCAATGGCAGTATCCTCTCCGGCGACGGGACCGCCACGTTGCGCGTGCGATGGGATGCGGCGGGAAGCGCCAGAATCTCGGTGACGGTGACTCCGGCACAGGCCGGCTGCGCGGGCACGGCATCGATGGAAGTGACAATAGGCACGGAGCTCGCGCCCGTCATCATCGGTCCGACGCGCATCTGCGAGGGCGACACGGCCCTGCTCGATGCGGGGGACGGCTACGTGTCATATGAATGGAAGGACGGCGCGGACGCGATTCTCGGTACTGCACGCACCCTCCGCCTCGCAAACGCAGCGCAATGCACGCTCACGGTGAGGGACGACGGAGGCTGCAGCGGCACGGCAACGCATGTGTTGATGGTGAACCCGAAACCGCAGCCCGTGATTCTCGCTTCCGGCCCGCTGCGCTTCTGCGCGGGCGACAGCGTCACGCTGCGGTCCGGTGCACCGTACGCAACCTATGCTTGGCGCGACGCGGGCGGAGTGGTGATCGATTCCGCATCAGCCATCGTGGCGAAGCGGAGTGGCGTGTATACTCTTACGGTCACGGACGCGAACGGCTGCAGCGGGATCTCGCCGCCGGTGACCGTCACCGCGCTTCCTTCGCCGATGCCGCACATCGACGGTCCGCCCGTCGCATGCGCGGAGGGCGCTGCCGTGTACCGCGTCACCCCGCCGGTGAGCGCGCAGTTCGCATGGCAGGTCTCCAACGGCAGCATCACGAACGGCGACGGCACGGACCGCATCGCCGTGCTGTGGAACAACGCCTCGTCGGGCCGCGTCATCGTCACCGTCACGCAGGACGAATGCAGCGCCTCCGACACGCTGGACGTGCGCCTCCTGCCTCCGCCGAGCCCGTCGATCTCGGGACGCGCGGTCTTCTGCGCGGGCGACAGCACAACGCTGGACGCCGGCGCAGGGTACGCATCTTATGACTGGCGTGACGGCTCCGGAACGGCACTCGGCGCGACGCGATTTCTGCGCATCGGGCGGAGCGGGGAAGTGAACGTCACCGTCACGGACAGCAGCGGCTGTTCGAAGACGTCGCCTGTCTTCACGGCGACGGCCAATCCGCTTCCCATGCCCGTCATCATTGGTCCCGATGCGATCTGTCCCGGCGATACGGCGCTGCTGGATGCCGGGCCGGGATACGCGCGCTACGAGTGGCGCTCGGCGTCCGGGGCATCTCTCTCGTCCGCGCGATTCCTGCGCGTGGCCTCCGCGGGGAGCTATCATGTCATCGTGACCGACGGCAACAATTGCACAGGCGCTTCTCCCGAGCACCCCGTCGCGCTGTTTCCCGATCCTGTGATTCCGCGCATCACGCGCAGCGGCGACACGCTGACATCCACGCCCGCGGCGTCGTATTCGTGGATGAGAGACAACGCGCCGACGGGATCGACCACACGGTCGATCATCGTGGCCATCGACGGCCGCTACACCGTGCGCATCACCGACGCGAATGGCTGCCGCGCGGAATCGGATCCGATCGATTTCGTGAAATCAGTCTCCATCCTCACCACTGTCGCGCTTCCCGTGCTGCAGGCCGCGCCGGGAGAGCGCGTCATCGTGCCCGTGCGCCTCGCCGCGCAGAGCAACATCGCGGCGCTCTCGCGAACGGACTTCACCGCCGAACTGCGCTTCAACAGGAGCCTGCTCTTCCCGTCAGGAAATACGCCGACGGGAAGCATTCAGGGCCAAGAGCGCGTCATTCCCTTCGTCGGGAGCTACGCCGATAATCAGACGCCGTTGTCGGAAATGACTTTCACCGCCCTGCTCGGCGACTCCGACCGCACGGCGCTGCGGCTGACGAATTTCGTGTGGGCGGATACGAATGCCCGTGTCGTCACGGCGGACGGCGAGTTTCTGCTCACCGTCTGCCGCGAGGGTGGCGCGCGCCTCTTCATCGAAGGCGCGCACTTCGGCGTCACGGCGCATCCCAACCCCTTCAACGCCGCCACCGTCGTCGAATACACGCTGGTCGAATCCGGTCCCGCGCAGCTCCTGGTGCTCGACGCCCTCGGCAGGGAAGTGGCGACGCTGCTGGACGGTCCGCGTGACGCGGGCAGCGGGCGCGTCACATTCGACGCGAGCGCGCTGGCTTCCGGCGTCTATCGCGTGGTGCTGCGCAGTCCGACGATGAGCGCGGGAGCGACGATCTTTCTGGTGAAGTGATCGGAGCGGTATTCAGAATACCGCGCGTTTCAGGTTGAATACCCGCCGCGCAGGATCATACATCCAAACGCCGGTACACGAATAGCAGCACGGTCTCATGCTGGTCCAGTTCCGGCATGCAGGCGAAGTCCAAGCGCTGACATGACTCGCAGGATAGTATCGAAATCCGGACTGCGGTCACCGGAGAGCGCCTTGTACAGACTCTCGCGTGAGAGACCGGCATCGACCGCCACCTGACTCATACCCTTCGCTCGAGCAATGTCGCCCAATGCCTTCGCGATGAATGCCGCGTCGTGCGGTGCTTCTTCGATGCACGCCTCCAGGTACGCTGCCCTTTCCTCGGAAGTCCGGAGATGTTCTGCCACGTCGAATTTCGATGTCTTCAGTTTGCCCATACATGCCTCATATGTTTTCAGCCATTTTCATGGCTTGTCGAATATCTTTTGATTGGCGAAGATGTCGGTCTTACGAATCTCGTACATGACACGAATGTAGCCATTAGGCTACAACTTGTCAACATTGCAACTCTTCTCGACAGCCGCGCTTCAGCCTGAAGTTGCAACAAGACAATCGATCCGGAACAGGTCCGCATTCTCCGATTTACTTCGTCCCTCCCAATTGACTCGCCGCCTTTCTCACACCGTCAAGGATGGGATGCGCAGTATCAGCAGGGAAGCGCTTCGGAAGCGAGCGCTCCGCGGCCGCGAGGGCGGCGGGAACACGCGCGAGAAGTTCGTGCAGCATCTCGTCGATGTTGCGATGAATGACCCGTGAAACGGCTCACTTCATCAACGTCAGCACCCGCGTCTGCACGACATCGCCCGCCACCATCCTGAGTCACTCATTGGACGGCGTCCCATTATCGTCGGAAGTGACATCAACGTTGGGAGTTGCCACGAACTCATCCCCCCAGCCCCCTTCCCTTGAAAAGGGAAGGGGGAGGAAGAGAAAACCGCTTTCAATGTTTCTGGATGCTCGCGCTGGTGTCGTCGTAACGAAATGTCTCTCGAACTGGAAGGCCCCTCTCTTTCCAAGAGAGGGGTTTGGGGTGAGTTCGTGGACGGCACTACTCCTGATCTTCAAATACGCCTCTGTCAATGGCAGCAAGTAGCTCCCCGACGGCAGGCGCCGGCTCGCATCGTCGCTGCCGTCCCATTCGTTTCCCAGCGATTGTATATCGTAAACATTGGACACGTTTCATGATCGTGTCCAGCGCGTGGACATGAGTAACAAACGCCCCGAACAGGGGAGTTTCAGGCACTACTTCATCAACATCAGCACCCGCGTCTGCACGAATTCGCCCGCGGTCATTCTGACCACGTACGTGCCCGAGGGAAGGCGCCGGCCCGCCTCGTCGCTACCGTCCCAGCTGATGGTGTGCGCGCCGCTGTCCGTCATGTCACTGACCAGCGTCTTCACGCGCGTCCCGAGCAGGTCAAATACCGCCAGAGTGACATGCGCAGGTCTCGGCAACGTGTATCGTATCACTGTTGAACTGTGGAATGGATTCGGATGGCACTGTCCGAGTTCGAAGAACTTCGGAAGTTCCTCGATGCCGGTCTCACCAGGTTCTATCTTCAGGAAGAGATGATGACCATTCCGCCTGGAGGGAAGCGGATCATTCTGATTGCTGTACGTTGTGTACAGTCCGTCCGTCGCTTCCACGTACCAGACGAGGTTGTATTCTCGGATATAGTTTACACCTGAGATAATTTTCATCACCTCGACCATCCGGCCATCGTTCGTACTGTATTGAGGGCCCATGCCCTTGTAGTCAGCTTCCCGCTTCACGGCACGTGTGAGGGTGACCGAATCGACAAACACGATGTCGTAGTGGACATTGTCGGAGATCCTTCCCGGGTCGAAACGTGAAACCTGTATCTCCGTGTACGGATCGGGCGGCGTTCGGCGTCCACCCGAACGTTCGCAGGTCAGCGGGCGCGAGCATCCTCCAAGTGGAATGATCCGTCGGCGTATCGAGATGGAAAGCGCACGGCGCATGATCCAGAATTTCG
>JADKJW010000028.1 GCA_016720835.1 Ignavibacteria bacterium | reverse complement strand
GCGGCAGTCATATCGACTGGATTTTCGGCGCGGTGTCGGCCATCCGCCGCGAGGTGTTCCACGGCGTGGGAGGTTTCGACCGCCTCGCGATGTTCACCATCGGCATCGACGACCTGGAACTCGGCAAACGGATCACGCCGCTCCGATATCCGCATCGCCTTCAATCCGAATCTCGAGGTCGAGCATCTGAAATCGTACACGCTCGGCGGACTGCTCGCCAACGATTTCGACCGCAGCGTGGCCTTCGTCCGCCTCGCCGGTTCGCTGGGACAGCTCGGCGGATCGGTGTCGGGCGGCTTCGTCAACATCTATCCGCTGTTCATCTTCGGCACCGTGCTTTCCTGGCCGCTGCTCTTCGCCGCCGCAGCCGCCTTCTGGCTGCCGGAAGCCGTCTGGGTCTCGCTTGCGCTTCTTCCTCGCGTGGTGCGGCCTCGCGCCCTTCTCTTGCATTCCGCTGACAGTACGGACTGCTCGAGACGTGTGCTGCCGCGGGCGTCTTGTTTCCTCGATCATCTCGCCCGCGCGGTCGGGGGGGGTGGCCTTCTGCGCACGCTTCCGTTCCCGCCCGTCGCAGCAGACCGGTGGTTGATATCGCGCAGCGCGTTCGTTGGCGATGGCGGCGGCCTCGTCAACATTTCATCCGCTGTTCATCTCGGCACCAGGCGCTGTCC
Source organism: Ignavibacteria bacterium (assembly GCA_016720835.1). Classification (GTDB taxonomy): domain Bacteria; phylum Bacteroidota; class Ignavibacteria; order SZUA-365; family SZUA-365; genus JADKJW01. Next base: position 19,348 of record JADKJW010000028.1, on the reverse strand, counting down.
TCGCCGCTACTCGCCTCCCGTGTCCCTTATGTTTCAGGTTCGGATATTCGATCCTCTAACTCAACAGGGGCGAAGGAACGGACACCATGCGGAAGCAGTATCAGCATCGTGAGGACATCAAGAGTTTTACTCTCGAAGGCGACGATCTTCGCACGTATTGCGGCTCGAAGGCGTGATGGTCGAAGAACTGCTCTCCTGGCGCGATATGGCCCTGTCAGGACTGGAACTGGCTGAGCGGGAAAAACATCGTGTGCGCGAAGCAGAGCATTTTGTGGATGTGAAAGCCCTCCAAACCGAACTTCGGCGGAAGAACGCAGTGCTCGTTGAGGCGGCAGCACTTCTTTTCCTGGTACAATACCGAGCATCTGCACTCCGGGCTCGATACTGTCACTCCGGAAAATGTCCACCAAGGTCGTAACAGAGATCTTCAAACAACACCTAACGATTCTGCCGAGCATCGGCGCAACCGCCCGGAAACGTCACGGTGAACTTGTAGCGCTACGGGATTGAAGAAACGTCAAGACTCCAAGCACAGATCAACAGTGCAGATTAATAGCCAATCTAGTAAATCGAATCTGAGATATTGCCTGAAACCTACCGCGGGAGGAAAAGGCGGGGAAAGTTGTTTGAAAGGATCAGTGAAGGCAGGCGAGCGCTCCTCAAAATATGGGGTTGTAAGATTTTCCTCTGCCTGATGAAAATGTAAATACAAAGTGTATGTCGTTCATTTTCGTTCACTTCATCTTCTCCCGATCGCTGCGATTGCATACCTCCCATCCGAACCGACTGCCACAATAAAGATTACTCTTCGTTTTAGCGGACCCTGGAAAGCTCGGAACTGAACGGGTAAGACCAAGTCCATTTGTGTCCACTGAAGATGTACGAGTAATTTGAAGGAACCCGAGATAGCGATACCTTGTTATTCTCACCATGAATCGTAGCCTATGGCGCCGTGTTGTATTCAAACAACATCTTAAAACTTTGATATCCTTGAAAGGTTTTACGAGCGATTCCGTTTCCCAGAACCCGTCCCCAACGACGATATATCTCTTTCCAGGGATGAACCAAATATCATCAAGGCCGAAATCGCGCCGGTCATTCCAGACCACGGTCGCCTTGTTGTTCTCGATCCTGATCACCTTGCTTCCTTCCGGTTCCATGTAACTGTCAGCTACGCAGAGGATCTCCTATCCGCTTCCATCCTCTTTCATAGCTCCGGAGAGACCTCGTATCGGCAGTGTCGTCCCGCTCTCGATTTTTCGCCATGTGCTTCCATTGTAGTGGGCGATAGATCCGTTATCCCCAACGATATAGATATTCGATGAAGAAGTCCCCCATATTTTGTTAATCCAGTAAGCTCCCCAAACATCTGAGGGAAGTGGCATGGGGATGTACTGCGAACCATCCCAACGCAAGACACCATTTCCGGCGAACCAAATATCGTTTGCGCCAAACGCAATTACCGTTGTAATGGGACTATAGAAGTCCCTCCCTTCATACCTGTATGGGATTCTTTCGAGCGACCAGCCAGATCCATCCCAAACTGCGAGGTTATATCGTTTGGATTCACCTGGAAGATATAAATCACCGACTGCGTAAATTAATGATGGATCCGTTCTAATGATCGCCACGTCATACAGTGTACTCGAAGTGGCTCCGCCCAACGAATCGATCCTCCACTGAAACGCCGAGGAAGTGGGTGCCTCCGTCGTCACGCGGAGGTCGTTGCTCTTCTCCTTCACGGTTGTGTCAACGATGCGCACAGCGGAGTACGTGTACGTGTGCGAGGGTTCCAATCCTGCGTCCGTGAGGAGCGTATCCTTGCCGAGCACCGTTAACGTGCTCACTGTTTTCCCATCCCGCCGAAGAGCGAGCGTCCAGGAGGAGATCGAGTCACGGTGGCTCACGCGCAGCGTCGCTTCCGTCAACCCGACCTCCGCCAGCGTCAGAGTGATCTTCTCCTCCACGCCGGACGGCGGGGGCTGCACGGGCGGGTCGTCGGTACATGAGATCGCGGCGAGCATGAGGAACACCGTACAGGCCGGGAGGAAAAGGCGGCGAAAGAATTTTGTAAAAGGGCTCATCGATGGATCTGTCATTCTGGTGTAGGCCGTAGTGCTCCAGGATACGGATTTTCATCCGCAAATCTGTTGCACTAGATTCTTGAGCTCAAACAAGGATAAAATCAGTCTGCCGCAAAATACTTGAAGACACGACGGATGCATTTCAGGAAGATGTGGTAAAACGACGCCGGGAGCGTCACATGTCATCTCAAAAAGCGCACGGTCCGCAGCACGAACAGCGAAGTGGTTGTGATCATGCGGAAATGCGCGCCGCCGCTCGGCTACCGTGCGCGTGCGGGCGCTTCCGCAGGAGTATCAAGCAGCCTGCGCGCTTCCTCCGCCTCCGGCGTCCCGGGACAGTTCGCCACGCATCTGCGGAGCACATCGGCTTCCTCCGCCACGCGGCCCTTCTGATGGTACATGCCCGCGAGCGCGAGGTACCATTTCGGATAGTACACCGGCTGCCGCGCGAGTGCGCGCTCCACGTGCGCGATGGCCTCGTCGTCCATCCCCTTCTGCTGATACGCGCCCGCGGCGATGATGAGCAGCTCGGCGTCGCGCGTGGAGTCGGTCACTGAAGCGCGTAGGAGTGATACAGCTTCCTCCGCGGACAATGCCGCATCACCGGACGCGCGGACAAGCCCGGCGCCGGTCCATGCCGGTCGCGCAGCTTCGAATTGCGGCTGATACCTGCGCACGAGTTCCGGATACCCCGCCTGCGCCGCTCCGATGAACGCGCGCGTGGCGAATTCGTCGAAGTCGCGCGCGTCGCCGATGTCCTTCGGACGCAGTTGCCCGAAATGGCGGGCATCGTCGACGAGATGCTCCAGCAGCCACGCGAAGTCCCTTTCGCGCGCCTCGCTGTGCCGCGCGTTCGCCAGGGCGATGAAGACGCGGCGGTACGACTCGAGCGCGAGATGCTTCGTCTCCGCCATGCTGCGCAGCACGCGCATGGTCTTCTCCGACTCGCCCGTGCTCTGGTAATACTTGCGCAGATGTTCGTAGGCGACGAAGGATTCGCGCGGCAGCAGCTCGGGAGCGTTCTGCGCGATGAGGTCCTCGAAGCGCGCGGCTGACGCGGCGGCGTTCATGTTGGGCCGCAGCCAGAGGAAGAGTCCACTGAGCGCAATGGCGATGACGAACGGCGCGATGCGCCCGAGATCGATCAGCTTCCGTTCGTGCGCCCGCACCAGCAGCGCGACGGAAAGCATGGCAATCGCAAAGACGGGCGCGGTCATCACATCCCAGTCGCGCCCCAGTCCGAAATAACTCTGCCCCGCGAACCAGATCGGGAAACCGCCCACCGCCGCCGTGCCAAACACGGCAAGCGCGGGATCGGAACGGTCAATCGACCGCCACCCGCGCACGGCGATGGCGAGCAGGAGGAAGAGCAGCACGCCGAGGTTGAGCAGCAGGACGTTCGCGATGTCGACCAGATGCGCAGGCGACAGCACCGAGTACTGCTGCACGCCGATGGCCTCGCCCGTGTCGGCGATGATCATGGACGGCACGAGCGGTAGTATCGGCGCGGCCTTGTTCCCGGTGTCGATGACGAGGAACATCCCCCGCGAAGCCCGCGAGCATCAGCGCGGAGAGGAGCAGTCCCGCCCTGGCAGGTCCGATGCGGAGGCGCGGTGCGCCGTACTTCCAGACGAGCAGCACGATGTACGAGGGAACGAACACGACGGCCGAAGCCCCGAAACCCACTGCGAGCGCGAGCAGCACGCCGGGAATGGCCGCGTGCGTGCCATGCCGCAGCGCAGACCACAGAAACAGGAAATACGACACGACCAGCGCGTAACTGAGCGCGTACAGCTCGAGGTAGCCGAAGAACATCAGCGTCGCGGGCGAGGCCAGGATCAGCACGGCGATGAGCACCGCGACCAGGCGCTTCTCCCTGCGCAGTGCGAGAAAGAGCGATGCGACGATGATGCCGATTCCCGCAATGCCGAGCCAGACGAATGGAGTGTCCAGTCGCTCGAAGCGGAACGTTTCGAGCAGAAACACGAGGAGATGCCCCGTGAGAAAGGCCATCGGCTTGATCATGCCCGTCTGCGGCCCGTCTGCTGCACCGCGCGGAACGTATCGCCGAGGTAGTACGGCGCGTCGCCGAGGTACGGGAACGGAATCGAGAACGAGGCGACGATGCCTCCCGCGGCGACGATGCACATAGCCGCGATCAGTCCATGCAGCCGCTGGAATCGTCCCGTCGCGGGCTTCGTCAGCCAGGCCGCAACGCGCCGTTCGACGCCGGGCAGCAGCGCGAGGAACGGCAGCGCGAGCGCGAGGAGGATGTCCGGCCGCGCGATGAGATACGACGCGTAGTCGATGCCCCACACCCGCGTGAGACCGCCGCCTGCGAACGACGCCGCGACGCGCAGCACGGCGTATGCCACGCAGGCGAGCAGCAGCGCGCGCTGCAGGCCGGGATCGGATGCGTGTGACGCTGCGCGCCGGTCGCTCTCAGCGGGATTCTTGCGAGTCTGCTTCTTCATCGCTGCTGCTGTCGTTTAAAAGGAGGCATGCTTGGACCGCGTGAAAATACGCAAACCCTCTGACGTTTCACTCTCGCTTTGCAGAAATCAACACAAACGGAATGGTCATCGTCAGTGGCCCCTCTTCCGAAGCGACGTTGAGGCGTTTCTCCATCTCGGCGAGTATCTCGTCCGCCTCCGCTTCGGGCAGCAGCGCGCGCCAGCTCGGGAGAAAGGCCAGGCGGATGAAGTGATGCGCGAAGAAGGCGGTGCCGGACGCATAGCGCATCGCAAACTCGTCCTCGTTCATGCGCACATCCGTGAAGCCCGCGTCGCGGAACAGCGCGCAGACCTGCCGCACAGGCGGTCGCTTCAGCGCGATGTGCCGTTCCATCGCCTCGACGCATTCGCGCAATCCCCGTTCGCGCAGCACGATGCCGAGCATCCCGTAGAATTCGCGGAAGGAGCCGTCGGTATTCATCGTGAAGTGGATGCGGCAGCCCGGCACGGCGACGCGCGCGCACTCGCGCAGCGACGCGGCGAGATCCGCCACGTTGTTCAATCCGTTGTTCGAGACGATCAGGTCGAAGCTTGCAGCGCGGAACGGCAGCCGCTCGCAGACGCCGCCGGCCACCGAGGCGCCGTGTGCTTCCGTGTACCGGATCTTCTCCATCGTCCAGCCGAGCGCGTCGCGCCAGGGATCCACCCCGATCGCGACGGTAGCGCGGCCGAAGCGCTCCGCGAGTTCCACGAGCGGAAAGCCGGAGCCGCAGCCGACATCGAGGATGCGCGTCGCATGCTCCTGCATCGCAGCGTCGAGCAGTCGCAGACCGAAGGGCGCGGACCACAGAGGGAGTTCGTCAAACGACGGCATGGACGCCTCCGAAACTGTGTGGGATGCGTTGCGATGCGACCCGAGCTGCCATGGTCAATTCCCGAAGCGCGGATTGACGATGGTGCTGAAAATGGAACCGAAGGTGTAGCTGATGCCGACGGAGGCGTAGTAACTGAACTGCGTCTCCCGTTGGCTGCGCTGCAGCAGGATTTCGTCGGTGCTCAAATCTCCCTTCGCGATGGAAAGCTGATCGTGCACCGCGGAGTAGCCTCCGTAGCAATCGATGCCCAATCCCTTGAAGATGCGCACGGTGAACGACCCGCTGATGCCGACCGTGTACTTCCCGGCATCGTGCAGGTAACTCGACGACCAGAGCGAGCCGCTGGCGTTCCCCCAAGGCTGCTTGGTTTCGTACGTCAGCGACAGCGTATGCAGAAACAGCGTGGAGTGCAGCTTGTCGTAGATCGTGGTATCGGTGTACCGCACGTCCTTCACGCCGATGGAGTACAGCGCGCGCAACTGCCGCCATGTGGCCTCCTCGTACGGAAAGAGGTTGACCTCGATCGCGGGCATCAACGACGCCGAAAAGGCAACGTTACTGAAGGTGGACGTGCTGAACGCCGCGGACGCGCCGGCGGAGACATGCGCGCCCAGCGCGCGCACGAGCAACACATCCGCCACCTGGTTGCGCGAGATGCTCGTGAGACTGGTGCTGTCGTCGATCTCGAAAGTGTTCTCCTGGTAGTTGAGCGACGCGGAGGAGCGGAACTTCCACTGCTCCGTGACGCGATTGATCGAGAGCGAACCGTTCATGGACTGGTACGTCGACGTCTGCTCGCCGTTGATGTAACTGCTGCCCGCGATGTTGAACACCCAGAAATCCCACGGATCCTCGGGCTGCACGGGCGTGTCGCTCTTCGCGAAAGCGAGGGAGAGCTCGGCCGCGTAGGGCGTGTGCGCGAGATAGCGCGCCAGACCCAGGGCGAGGACTCGCGCGCCCTGCGCTCGCACCTCGAAATCCGTCTCGAAGGAGCGCGACGCGAAACGCAACTCGTCGTCGACGCCCGCGAAGCGTCCCTTGCCGACATAGCGCAGGGTGTACTCCGTGCCCTCGCTTCCCGTCGGCTGATCCGTCACAAGGACGTGCACCTCGGCGTCTGCCGCATCGCGGACGAAATCGACATACGGCAGTTCCTTCACGAAGAAATCCATCTCGCAGTACGCGCAGTCGAGATACACGCGCAATGCGGGTCTGCGCGCTTGCGCCTTCCGGAAGTGCCGCCTTCACCTGCGCCTGCGCCGGACACGCGCACAGAAAGAAGAAGAAGAGCGCCGTGACGGACACGCGCCGGAGGAGAGATGCGAAGGTGCGGTGCATGGGCGATGAAGTCGGTGGTGGATCGGCGACGCTGCGGGCGTTAGTGTTTCTGTCCCCGCCAGCGGCTGGGCACGTGCAGCGCGATCGTGGCGGTGACGGGAAAATGGTCCGAAGGATAGCGGCCGTTCGCATTGTCGCGCACGATGTCGGAGGAGAAAAACGCCACGCCGGTAAGAGTCGTTCAATGAAAATGAAATCGATTCGTTCGCCTTCCGTTCTGCCGGTGAATGCGTGGTACGTTCCCTCGATGCCGCCCACCCCGTGAACAACGCGATAGCTGTCGATGACGCGGGGCGGACCATCGACGACAACCCAACACGGTTCCTTCTTCCCGGCCGGCCATGGGGGCTTCTGCCATTTCCGTATTGCCAGCAGCTTCTGCATGGCGGGATTGTCCCGCCCCATGTTGAAGTCGCCTGCGAGTATGTACGGACCCTTGCACCGGTCGAGATAGGCACAGATCAGCTCCACGCCCTTCTCCCGCGCAGGTTGCGATTCATGATCGAGATGCGTGTTGAACACCGTCACCGCCTGCATGGTGGACTGATCGGTGAGTTCCACGAAGGTGCAGATGCGCGTCACGTTGTTGCCCCAGCTCTTCGAACCGGGAAGCTGCGGCGTGTCGGACAGCCAGAACGTGCTGTCGGACCATGCCGCGAAACGCTCGCGGCGGTACAGGATGGCGGCGTACTCGCCCGCGCTCTTCCCGTCGTCGCGGCCCACGCCCGCATGCGCGTATCCCGGGAACGCGGAGAGAATGTCGTCGAGCTGCGGCTTGAGCGCCTCCTGCAGACAGAGGATATCGGGATCGTAATTTCTGATGGTTGTGAACGCCAGGTCGCGGCGCAGCTCCCAGCGGTTCGCGCCGTCCCCCGGATTCGCGTAACGGATGTTGAAGCTCATGACGCGCAGGCGCAACGAATCGTCAGCGGGCGCGGCGGAAGTCCGCGCGAGACACACGGCGAGGAGCGGCAGCAGCAGCAGGGCGGCGCGCACGGCTCAGTCCTCGATGAAGAAGACGACCGTCACGCCCGAGGTGCCCTCGTTCCACTCGCCGAGGCGGGAACTCGCGACGATACGCACATCGCGCAGGTACTCGTGCACGCGCTTGCGCAGCGCGCCCGTGCCCTTGCCGTGGATGATGTCCACGCGCTCGAAGCCCGCGGTGTACGCCTCGTAGAGGTAATTGTCGATGGTCTTGATGGCATCGTCGCCGTACATGCCGCGCACGTCGATTTCGCTTTTCGGACGTTCCTCCTGCAGATGCACGGACACGCTCTGCTTCGCGGGTTTCGTTTCCGCCCGGTCGAGGGCGTCGAGGTCGACGCGCATTTTCATCGAACCGAAAGCCACGGTCACGTGTCCCTCGCGCGGGACGTCGATCACGGTGCCGGCCTGCGACGGATTCTCGCGGAGCACGACGGCGTCGCCGGGCATGAGGCGCGGCGCCTTCTTCCCGGGCTGCTTCCCCGCCTCCGTATCGTCGGCGAGGGCGGCGTCGATGCTCTCACGCACTCCGGCCACGCGTTCGCGGGCAGACTTGATGGCGTCCTTCGAGGCCTGGGCTTCGCGGATGCTCGCACGGCGTGCTCGATGGCGGCGTTGGCGTCGCGCAGCAGCGTCTTCGCCTCTTCAAGCGCGTCCTGCTTGATGTTCTTCGCCTCGCGCTTCAGCACGGCGAGTTTCTCGTCGAGTTCCTCCACCTTCGCGCGATGCGAACGCTCGGCCGCCTCGGCGCCGCGCAGCTGCTGGCCGAGGTCCTGCGATTTCTTCTCCACATCGGCCAGCAGATGCTCGAGCGCTTCGCTGCGCGTGCCGAGGATCTCCTTCGCGCGGTCGATGATGCGCCCGTCCATGCCGTGCCGCCGCGTGATCTCGAAGGCGTAGCTGCTGCCGGGCAGCCCGGCGCGGAAGCGGTACGTGGGCTCGAGCGACTGCAGATCGAACTCCATCGCCGCGTTGGTCATCATCGGATGCTCGTGCGCGAAGGCCTTGAGCATGCCGTGATGCGTCGTCGCGATGACGTGCGCCTGCCGCGCCGTGAGCGTCTCGAGGATGCTTGCGCCCAGCGCGCTGCCCTCCGAAGGATCCGTGCCCGTGCCGATTTCGTCGATCAGCACGAGACTGCGCGCGTCGGCCGCGTCCACGATGCCCGCGAGGCGCCGCACGTGCGAACTGAAGGTGCTCAGGTCGTTCTCCACGGACTGCTCGTCGCCGATGTCCACGTACACGCCGGCGTACATCGGAAAGACGCTGCGCGGATCGCAGGGCACGGGGATGCCGCTCTGCGCCATGAGCACGAGCAGACCCACGCACTTCATCGCGACGCTCTTGCCGCCGGCGTTGGGTCCGGTGATAACCACCGTCGTTTCCGGATCGGCGAGCGCGATGTCCAGCGGCACCACGTCGGCCGCCTTCTTGTGCAGCAGCAGCAGCGGATGCCGCGCCTGGATGATCTGCAGCGCGCCGCGCACCTGCATCGCGGGCGCCGACGCGCCGGCGGACTGCCCGTATCGCGCCCGGGCGGCCAGCGAGTCGAGTTCGCCGTACACATCCAGTGATTGCAACAGCGACGCGACATGCGGCCGCACGCGGTCGGTGAGTTCGGTCAGGATCTTTCCGATCTCGCGGATCTCGGCAAACTCGAGGTCGCGGATGTCGTTGTTGAGGTCGAGCGTTTCGGTGGGTTCGATGTACACGGTCTGCCCCGAGGCCGACGTGCTGTGGATGAAGCCCTGAATCTGCCGCTTGTACTCGCTCTTCACGGGCAGCACCATGCGCCCGTCGCGCAGGGTGACGAGTTCCTCCTGCACGAGCTGATCCTCGGCCACGCGCTTGAGGATGTTCTCCATCTTGCGGCGCAGTTGGCCCGTCTTCTCGATCAGGTCCTTGCGGATCTGCCGCAGTTCCCTGCTCGCGGCGTCCTTCACGTTCCCCTCTTCGTCGATCACCCGGTCGATGTGGAATTCCAGAAGCTTGTCCGCAAAGAGCTGCGCGGCGAGGCCGGCGAGCAGCGGGACCCGCTCTTCGCGTTTCGAAAAGAATGCGGCGAGCTGGCGGAACACGACCAGCGCCTGCAGCACCTGCCGCAGGTCCTGCGACGCGACGAGGCTGCTCTCGATGGCGGCTCGGTGCAGGGCGGCGCGGCAGTCGTCCACCGTGTCGAGCGGCGGCCTGTCGTCCGCGTCCAGCAGCCGCCCGTACTCGGTGACGCGGTCGAGTTCGTCGCGAACCTCCGCGAACACGGTGGAGGGCTCCAGCGCGTCGATGCGCTCGCGGCCGAACACCGACACGGCACGCGCGCCGATCGTCTGCCGGACGAGCGCGAATTCCAGCTTGTCGATCGCGTCGCGGAAGGGATGCGTCGCAGCCACTTACGCGCCTCCGAGCAGACGGCGCACGACGGCCTGAATGGCGCCGCCGTCGGCCCTGCCCTTCGTGGCCTTGACGACGGGACCCATGACCTTGCCGAGGTCCTTCATGTCCACCGCGCCGGTCGCGGCAATGGTCTCCGCGACGAGCGCTTCGATCTCGGCTTCCGTGAGCGGCTGCGGCAGGTAGCGCATGATCACTTCCAGCTCGCGCGTCTCCTGTTCCACCAGCTCCGCGCGTCCCGCCTGCGTGTACTGCTCGATCGCCTCGCGCCGCTTCTTCGCGGCGGTGGTGAGCACGCCGAGTTCATCCTCCGCGGTGAGCACCGTCCCGATCTTCTTCTTCTCGATGTCGAGTATCCCCGCCCTGATCGTACGGAGCGTCTCGAGTTCCAGCTTGCGCCCGCTCTTCAGGGCGTCTTTCATGTCGGCGTTTATTTGTTCTGTCAGATTCATGGTTGTTCGTGAGTTGTGAATCGTGAATCGTGAATCGTGAGTCGTGAGTCGTGAATCGTGAGTCGTGAATCGTGAGTCGTGATTATCGCATGAACATCAATCAACCGTCATCCTGAGCGACCTGTCCGACGAAGCCGAGCGAAGCGAGGCGAGGAAGCGAAGGTCTGGCTTACTTCAGCATCGCAGACACCATGCTCATCTGAGCGACCTGTCCGACGAGCGAAGCGAGGGCAGAAGTGATCTGGCCGTTCTGCCAGTGAGCGAGGCCGTCATCCTGAAGTCATACCTAACAAGCGTTAGGCAAACCGGAAGGATGAGATCAAGGCACACCGGTAACCGCTCGCGATGCGAATGTCCGCATCCCTCGTTGCGCAGCAAATGATAGTGTCTCCACGATCTATACTCGTCGCGGTTTCTTCCCCCTCTCCCTCTGGGAGATACTCCGTTAAAATTCAAGTGATCTTGACCCTTACACATCGGTTATATAGGTTTCAGTACGCTCTTTCCATTCCGAGCGACGGAAGGCGGCACCAAGACCACGTACTCGTCTGTCAAGACTCCCTGTGGCACGGCTGTCGCCTTTCGTTTCTTTACTTCTCGCGAGGTAATCGGGGCGCTGAGCGTTTTTGCAAGGTTTTCCGGAGAGAGTACCGCGGCGCCGTTTTTCCTCCGACGCTCTGCGCGTTCCTCCATGGCCTTCGCACGCTCGACGTCGCGCTGCCAATGCGCAAGATCGAAGCGCCGATCGGACACCCAGCATACATACACGCTGATCCCGCGGCGCTTGACGCCATCTCCGCTTTGCTCGACGACGGGATCGGAGGCCGACATCGGACCAGTGCGGCAAACGAATGGAACCGTTCGATGTAGCCGAGCTCCAGACGCAGACAGATCGCACTCCAGTTCCCGATCCCCGGGATGCTGGCAATAATGCCAATCACCGGATCGTCTTGCATCATCGCGATGATCTGCCGACGATGCTTCTCAATGCGTTCTCTGGCTTGGCGCAGATCGGACGCCATCGCTTCGATGCACAGCTGCGTGTAGGGATCGGTCAGCGAGGCCACGCTCGTCTTTGCCGCTGCGATAATGGTCTCTGCCGTCTTCGTGGTGACACCGGGAATGCGTACGAGTGTCTCCGGTCGGGCACGCCCCAGCAGCGTCGATGTGGGATAGCGTTCGATGAGTTGAAGCACCAGGGTGGGATCCCGTCGCGGCAGTAGCGAATCAGTTCCGGATGCGTGCGCTGCGAAGCGATTCGAGTTCTGTCATCAACGACGCCGCCCGACGTATCATGCCCGAATGGCGCGATAGTATTGCGTGGCGCCCTCCATCGCGGCCGTCGACGGGGTATCGGCTGCACGCATCCCGTAGGCGAGATACTGGGCGATCCCAGCGCACTGGAGGAGTCCGTGACAGCGCGATGCAGCTCTCGATCAAGATACCGCTTGACCGCCAACGGGTTGAGCATCACACGCACCGACGTATACGCGGCGAGAAGATGCTGCTCCTCTCTGGCCCACCGTTCCCAGTTTCCCTGATATCCACCAGTCGCCTCCATGCCGATATACACGGCAGACGGCGGAGAGGCGGAAATGATCAATGTGCAAGATCGAGCTGAGATCCGTGTGCCCGTCCGCGTGTCGTCGAACTTGCGCGAGAAGAGCACGGTATCGCTCCTGCGCTTGTCCTGACGCGTCATCGCAGAGCCTGTCACATCCATGGCCTTTGCTGATGTCCATTCCAATCCAGAGGGTGTTCATTGTCTCCTCCACGGTGAAGAAATACATTCGCGGTGCATTGCCGAAGCAAGCAACTGCGGGGCTTCCTCCCGATCGGCGATCGTTCAGCCTGGTCAATACGTGGTCATTGCCACAAGATACTCCTCGAACGCGACGAGGGGACGGAAGCCACAATCTCCCAAACGAGATCATAGTCTCAGGGGGCCGGTCGTTGTATTCCGCAGTGCGGATATCGTACGTATCCGGCACCAGAAATGAAAGAGAAATGCAAGACACCTTTGGGTTGGGGGAGAAGCATAAAACAAACATACCAGAGGGCCGGGGTGAGGGGTGGCGCGAACGATTTTCACATGCTTCATGCTCCACCTTTCACCGCGTCGATCCGCCCGACACATGCCGCTTGATTGCATCTGCAAACATCGTGGTGATCACCCGCGGCCGCGTGATGGCGCTGCCGACCACCACGGCGTGCGCGCCGACGTCGAGTGCGTGGAGGGCGTCCTCGGGCGTCCAGATGCGGCCCTCGGCGATGACGGGAATGATGAGCGAGCTGCTGAGTTCGTGGATGAGGCCGAAGTCGGGCGTGCGGTAGTCCTTCGTTACGGTGCCGGGCGTGTAGCCCGCCAGCGTGGTGGCGATGAAGTCCGCGCCCATCTCCGCCGCGTGGATGCCCTCGCGGAACAGCGAGATGTCGGCCCAGAGCGGCTGCGTGAATTTCTTCCGCGCCTCCTCGAAGAAGAGGAAGCCGTCCTGCCCCGACGGCCTGCGGCGCTTGGTCGCGTCGATGGCCACGATGTTCGCGCCCGCCGCAAACAACGCCTCGATGTCGGAGAATTCCGGCGTGATGAGGTCGGACTGATCGGCGTACTCGCCCTTCACGAAACCGACGATCGGGAGCGCGGTCTGTTTGCGCAGCGCCGCGATCGCCGCCACACCCTCCACACGCAACGCCACCGCGCCGCCCAGCTCGGCGGCCCTGGCCACCGCCAGCACGAGATCGATCGGGGCGATCGGGTCCACGGCGTCCACGTGGCAAGAGACCACGAGACCGGTCGGAAGCAGATCTTTGAGATGGGTCATGGGCTCAGCTCCGGCCGCGCGGCGTATCCGGCGGCGACAGTGTTCATGGAAGGAATCCCCTCGCGATGCTGCCGGCCGCATACACCAGCGCGGCAAGCGCCGCGAACACCGGCGTGACGGTCAGCAGACTCTTCTTCGCATCGAGTCCGTACGTGAGGAAGCCGCGCGTCAGCAGCCATCCGCTCCAGAGCAGCAGCAGCGCGTCCATCCCCGCCAATGTCCAGAACGCCACCGGCTTCAGCGTCCACGGTGCGGGCTGCGCCGAGAACAGGTCCGCCCCGAACAGCGCCACCTGTATCGGCAGGATGATGCAGGACGCGAGCACGACGGGGAACACCCCGTACGCCAGCAGCGCGGCAGTGGAACGAAACGGCAGACGCAGTTTCCACAGGGCGGCGTTCAACCGGCCAGCCACCCATGCGGCGGGAGTCATCAGCAGCAGTCCGGCCGGCGGACCTCCGACGACGATCGCCCCGAGGACGAGACCGAAATGCACATGCGCGTTGCCGGTGGCCGCCGCCACGCAGCCGAGCGCCACGAGCAACGGCCCGCACCCGGCAAACAGCGTGAAGACGTAATTCTTCTGCTCGCTGCGCGCGATGCGCCGGAACGCGGCCGCCGGATCGTCGACCAGGCCGAACGCGGTTTCAAAAAGATTGATGGCCGGCACGCGGTCCTGCACGAAGGCGCCGCAGGAACCGCAGGTCGGCAGCAGCGCGTCGGTGGCGCTGCCGCACACGGGACAGGAGAGCGTTACAGCGCTCCGTGACATTTCTTGTACTTCTTCCCGCTCCCGCAGGGACACGGGTCGTTGCGATTCGGTTCCTTCTCCTTGCGCACGGGCATGCGGCGGCCGGCTTCGGCCTCGTCGGGCGCTTCGGCCCCGGGGATGGCCCCGCGGTCGCCCTGGTAGCCCATGCCCGCGGATTCCTTGTGCGAGGTGACAAGATCGGAGATGCGCGGCGCGACCGGACGGCGCGGGATCTGCTGCTCCTGCACGGGATACAGACGGAACACCATGCCGAGCACTTCCTCGTTGATCTGCCCGACCATCTGGATGAAGAGTCCGAAGGCCTCCTTCTTGTACTCGATGAGCGGATCCTTCTGCCCGTACGAGCGCAGGTGGATGCCCTCCTTCATGTCGTCCATCTCGCGCAGATGCTCCTTCCAGCGGATGTCGATCACCTGCAGCATGGCCATGCGCATGAGCTGCTGCATCATGTGCGCGCCGAGGTCCTTCTCCTTGCGGGCCATGAATTCGAGCGCGTTCTTCTTGATGAGCGCCGCCAGGGCGTCCTGCGTGCCGAGCGACGGCGCCTCCTTCCGGAAATCCACATCCACCACCAGCGTGCGGCGCACTTCCTCGCGGAGTTCCTCGAAGGTCCCCTCGTCATAATGCCGCTCCGAGAGGTCGTCGCAGTACTGGTCCAGCATGTCGGCGACTTCGTCCTTGAGATTCTCGCCCACGAGGGCCTGACGGCGGCGGGCGTACACGACGGTGCGCTGCTGGTTCATCACATCGTCGTACTCGAGCAGGCGCTTGCGGATGCCGAAGTTGTTTTCCTCCACCTTCTTCTGCGCGCGCTCAACGGACTTGGTGATGAGCGAGTGCGAAATCACTTCGCCCTCCTCCACGCCGAAACGCGTCATCGTCTTCGAGATGCGCTCGGAGCCGAACATGCGCATGAGATCGTCCTCGAGCGAGATGAAGAAGATCGATTCGCCCGGATCGCCCTGACGGCCCGAACGGCCGCGGAGCTGACGATCGATGCGGCGCGCCTCGTGGCGCTCGGTGCCGACGATCATGAGGCCGCCCGCCTCGCGCACGCCGGGACCGAGCTTGATGTCGGTGCCGCGGCCGGCCATGTTGGTGGCGATGGTGATGGCGCCGGGGAGACCCGCGTTCGCGACGATCTCGGCCTCGCGCGCGTGCTGCTTGGCGTTGAGCACGTTGTGCGGCACGCCCTTGCGCTTGAGCATGCGCGAGATGGTCTCCGACACTTCCACGTTGGTCGTGCCCACCAGCACCGGCTGCCGCTTCTCGCGCCGCTCCTCGAGCAGGTCGATCAGCGCGTTGTACTTCTCGCGCTTGGTCTTGTACACCTGGTCCTCGTGATCGTTGCGCACGATGGGCTTGTTGGTCGGACAGACCACCACGTCGAGCTTGTAGATCTCGTAGAACTCGCCCGCCTCGGTTTCGGCGGTGCCCGTCATGCCGGCGAGCTTCTTGTACAGGCGGAAGTAGTTCTGCAGCGTGATGGTGGCCAGCGTCTGCGTGTCGCCCTCCACCTTCACGTTCTCCTTCGCTTCGATGGCCTGATGCAGGCCTTCCGAATAGCGCCGACCCGGCAGGATGCGGCCGGTGAAGGTGTCGACGATCATGATCTTGCCGTCCTGCACCACGTACTCCACGTCCTTCTCGTACAGGCAGTAGGCCTTCAGGAGCTGATGCACGGTATGGATGCGGTCGCTGCGCTCGGAGTACACCTTCTGCAGGCGATCCTTCTCGCGCTGCATCTCCTCGGGCGAAAGGCCCTTGCCGTCCAGCAGCGCGTACTCGGAACCGAGGTCAGGCAGCACGAAGAAGTCCGCGTCGTCCTTCGACGGCGCCAGAAATTCGCGGCCCTTCTCGGTGAGGTCCACCGTGTGGTTGTTCTCCTCGATGGCGAAGAAGAGTTCCTCGATGATCTCGGGCATGCGGCGGGCGTTGTCGCTGCGGTACACGTTCTCGGTCTTCTGCGAGAGCGACTTGTTCTCGGGCTCGCTGAAGATCTTCAGGAGCTTCTTGTTCTTCGGCAGGCCGCGCTGCCCGCGGTAGATGAGCACGCCGGCCTCCTCGCGCTTGCCCTCGGCCAGCAGGCGCTCGGCGTCGGCGAGGATCTTCGCCACCAGGGCGCTCTGCGCGTTGACGAGGCGGTCCACGCGCGGCCGCATTTCGTCGAACTTGTGATCGCCCGTGTCGCCGATGGGACCGCTGATGATGAGCGGCGTGCGCGCTTCGTCGATGAGCACGGAATCGACTTCGTCGACGATGGCGAAGTTGTGCTCACGCTGCACGAGATCCTCGGGATCCACCACCATGTTGTCGCGCAGGTAGTCGAAACCGAATTCGTTGTTGGTGCCGTAGGTGATGTCCTTCGCGTAGATGACGCGGCGCTCCTGCGAGTCCATCCAGTTCTGGATGCAGCCCACGGTGAGGCCGTGGAATTCGAACACCGGCGCATTCCACTCGCTGTCGCGCTTGGCGAGGTAGTCGTTCACCGTGACGATGTGCACGCCCTTGCCGGCCAGCGCGTTGAGGTAGATCGGGAGCGTGGCGACGAGCGTCTTGCCCTCGCCCGTGGCCATTTCGGAGATCTTGCCCTGATGCAGGACGATGCCGCCGATGAGCTGCACGTCGAAGGGCACCATGTCCCAGATCATCTTGTGATCGGCGACGACGAATTCCTTCCCCAGAAGGCGGCGGCAGGTTTCCTTCACGACGGCGAAGGCCTGCGTCATGATCTCGTCCAGCGCGTCCTGGCTGGCGGTGTGGAGGTCCTTCTCGAGCTGCTTCAGCTGATCGTGCGCGGCCTCGCGGTCGAAGTCCGGGCTGTCGTCCGAGCGCAGCGACTCGCGCACCGCCTCGAGCTGTTCCTCGATCTCGCGGCTGCGCTCCTTGATCAGGTCCTTGAACTCCTGCGTCTTGCCGCGCAGTTCCTCGTCGGTGAGGGACTGGTATTCTTCAAAAAATTCGTTGATTTCCGCGACGAACGGTTCGAGCAGGCGGACGTCCCTGTCGGACTTCCTCCCACCAAACAGTCTGGTGATGAAATTCAGCATGGATTCCTTCCGGAATAAAACGTGTCAGATATCTTGAAAAACGGGATGATCGCAGTGAGGCGCGGCAGCGTCATTGACACCGCGCGCGCGTGATCAGGCGCGGGAGGGAGCGCGTATCGGGCGGGAAGAATGGGGAACGGGGGAATTGGGAGACTGGGGAATGACGAGAACCAACCGCGACCGGCCTTCCAGCAGCGGCGCGCTGTGCGTGGTCGACCACGCATTCACCGTTGGCGTGATGCGCACAGTCCTGACTTCGGGGAGCAGATGGCGGATGAGCCCCGCCCGTTCCGACCCCGCCGACGCCGCTCGTTCCATCTGACAGCGCGCGGCCGCCGGTGCGAGCAGGTCGCCCGGTTGCACCGCGGTGCAGAGCATGGAAACGATGAAAACGATGCCGGTCATGAGTGGTTGCTGCGTTGTTCCTTTAGCCTGTAAATGTACTGGATTTTCCGCATCGAGACAAAGGGTGGGACCGGCGTCCCTGCCGGTCGATTTCCGATCTGAACAAATCCGCCGGGTGGGGACAAGCGTCCCGCTTGTCCGATTCCGATCTGTACAAACCTGAGAGAAGATGACAAGCGAGACGCTTGTCCCACCCGGAGTGAAATTGATTTTGTCAAGCGTCCCTGCCGGTCGATTCCCGATCTGAACAAATCCGCGAAGTGTTTCGTCCTTGTGGCAATGACGCGGGGACGCGGGGACGCGGTCCTGAGCCCCGAAGGGGCGGCATTCCCCAACCCAGGGCGTCAGCCCTGGGGCAGCGGCAAGCACGCAACGGGCGTGAGTCCGCCGCAGGCGGGCGGCATTCCCCAACCCAGGGCGTCAGCCCTGGGGCAGCGAGCCAGCGGGCGTGCCCAGGCGGGCGCAATCCCCAGGGCGAGCCCGCAGCGCAGGCAGTCAGCCCTGCGGGAGTCCCCCCGGGCCCCCGCCGGCAGCGTAAACCCGAACTCGCTCCCCTCACCGCTCACGCCGCTGCTCGCGACGCTCACGCGGCCGCCGTGCTTCTCCACGATGCGGCGCACGATGGAGAGGCCCAAACCATGACCATCTGTCCGCACCTTGCGCAGGCGCGTGAAGGCGTGGAAGAGCTTCGCCTGCTGTTCCAGATCGATGCCGATGCCATGATCCCGGACTCGGAAGTGCACCTCACCCTGCTGCATCGTGGCGGAGAGTTCGATGCGGGGCTTTTCCCCGCCGAACTTCAGGGCGTTCCCGATGTAGTTGCGCCACACGGCCTCGATCCAGGGGCGGTAGCCGAGCGCCACGGGCCACTCGGCGGGCGCGGTGATGTCCGCCCGCGTATGGGCGATCTGGAAGGAGAGTTCGCCCAGAACGCTGTGCAGGATGGCGTCCATGTCCAGCGGCGTCATCTGCGCCTCCATCGCCTGCACCTGCGAGAGCAGCAGGAGTTCCTCGAGAATCTCCATCATTTTCTCGCCGGACTTCTTGACGGCGTGCACGGCTTCATGGTACACCGCCGGGCTGTCCACCGTGAGCCCGTCTTCAAGGAAGCCCGCGTAGCCGATGACGAGGTTGAGCGAATTGCGCAGGTCGTGCGCCACCGTCTGCGAGAAGGCGTCGAGGTCTTCGTTCCGCGTCTGCAATTTCGCGAGACTTGCGGAGAGTTCCTGGTTGATCGAAGAGATCTGCGCGTGCGCGTCGGCGAGCTCCGCCTCCGCGCGCTTGCGGTCGGTGATATCGGTAAAGGAAGCGATGATCTTCCGCGCGCTCGCCAGCATCGACACCGACATCAGTCCGTGCCTGATGTCCCCGCTGCGGTGATAGTAGGTGAACTCGTAGCTCGCGGGCGCGTCATCGGGATTCGCGAGGCGCCGCCGGTTATACTCCTGCAGCCGCGCGAGGTCCCCGGGCGGTATCTGCGCCGACCAGCTCATGCCGACGGCTTCCTCCTTCGTGTACCCGCTCATCGCGCAGTACGCGCTGTTCACCATCTGGATCGTGGTGTCGAACTCGATGATCGCGATGGCCGCAGAGTTGTTCTCGAAAATCAGCCGGAAGGTCTCCTCGCTCGCGATGAGATCCGCTTCCCGCTGGGCGCGCTCGTCAGTGCCGCTGCCCGTCTCCTTCCCCTCTTCCGCATCGCTTCGCATGGCCTTCCATTCC
>JADKJW010000027.1 GCA_016720835.1 Ignavibacteria bacterium | reverse complement strand
CGCCCTCGATGCAGCCATCACCGTCCCGGCGCCCGTATCCGAGCAGCTTCCACAGGCGCGCAACCGGCGGATCGCAGGCGCACGGTGCTGCTTATCGAGGACGACGAAATGACCGTGGAATTCATGACCGTCGTGCTCAGTGAGCAGTGGAACGTGCTCGCCGCGCGATCCGGTCCGGAAGCGTGGACGATCCTGCGCGCCGATCGCGTGGATATCATCCTCATGGATATCTCGCTGGCCGGAAGGCAGACCGGCATCGAGCTCACGGTGAAAATCCGCCGAGCTCTGCGCACCGTGTCATCCCGATCATCGCCGTCACCGCGCACGCCTACCCCAGCGATCGCGAGAACTGCCTGGATGCCGGCTGCGACGATTTCATCCGCAAACCCGTCAGCAGCCGCGTCCTGTTGGAAACGATGGAGCGGTTGCTCGCACGGTGAGAGGGTCCCGATGCGGCCTACTGAAACTGGACAACTTGGATGGTTGTTGTCTAACCACGAGGTGTGGTATCAGCAAGTCTGAACGGCCTTTCGCAGCAGGTGAACTCTGGATTCTCAGGAGTGGAACGATGCGGACGCGTTGGGTATGGCGGTGGTTGTCAGTGCTCCTGTTGACGGGATGGGGCCTCTGGGTGTGGCTGACTCCCTGCGAACAGGAAAGAACACTCGCGCGCATCCGAAAGGAGGGGGTCGTCCGCATCGGGTACTCCGTTGGAGCGCCGTATGTGTTCTTCGACGGCAACGGCGAGCTCACCGGTTCGGAGATTGAACTGGCGAAGGCAATCGTGGCCCGGATGGGAATCGCGAAGATCGACTGGCAGCAGACAACATTCGGCTCCCTGCTTGCGGAATTGGAGGCAGGACGCTTCGACGTCATCGCCGCCGGCATGTTCATCACTTCGCGAAAGGCGAAGAGAGTCCGCTTCTCCGAGCCAACCTTCCGCGCGGTGCAGGGTTTGCTTGTTCGGGCAGGCAATCCGCATGCATTGCATTCCTACAAAGATGTCGCGACGCAGCCGACGTTGAAATTGGCCGTCCTGCATGGTTCGAACGAATCAGAAATGCTTCGCGACATGCGCATGCCGGAGTCGCGCATCGTTCTGGTGCCTGACGCGCGCACAGGCAGGGTGGCGGTGGAAACGGGACTGGCGGACGGGCTCGCGATTTCTTCGCCCGCGATCAGTTTCATGCGGGCTCAAGGGACGTTGGGAAGCACGGAAGCAGCCACGCCGTTTCTTCCCATGAGGATCGGGACATGGGCGCGCGATGGCTTCGGAGCGTTCGTGTTCCGGTTGCCCGATCAAGAATTGTGTGAAAGCTGGAACAGGCAGCAGGCGAATATTTTGGCCAGCGGGGACAACCGGCGGGTTCGGAGAAAATTTGGATTCACCGATGAAGACCTTCCGACAGACCGGACGACCGCACAGATCCTGTCTGAATACCCCGCGCGATCGAGGACGCGATGAAGCAGCTCACGGAGTTCCGCCTCCGCCGGATCATCAGTCCCATGGCCCGGGTGTGGGTGACCGTCGTTGTTGTGGTGTCGCTTTCAGGATCGATCTACGTGGTGGAAGTCCGGCAAAACGCGTTGATCATGCATTTCAGAACGATGGAAGCGATGCTCCATCAGTCGCAGCTCGATCTTGCGAAGGGCTATGGCCGTCTCCATGGCGAGGGCCGCCGCAAGCCCCATTCGATCGTGCGGAGGGTCTCGCGCTCCGGATCAAGCCGCGTCCTCTGAACCGCGCCTGGCACGCGCACAGCGCATTCTCGCGCGGAACGGCCGTTCCGACCGTCGACAGCGGAAAGCAGCGCACCTCCTCGAAATCATGCAGTCGGTGTCGCGGTTCCGCGAATTATTGGTACGACTCCCCGAAGGCGAGAACGCGCGGGCAGTCCGCACGGCGGCCGTTGCGATCGCGTTTTTCAACCTGGAACGACAGGCGAATGGGATCCAGGCGGAGATGCAGACCGAATTGTCCGCCGTCCTGCTCGACTATGATGCGGTGCAAATCCGCACCATCTGGGCATCGGTGATTTTGCTGTCCATCATCTGCATCGCGGTCTACGCAGGTGACCGTTCGCGGAAACGAGCGGAACACGCGTTGGCCATGAGCGAGGAACGGTACAGGACGCTGGTCGAGGAGGCCTCGGACGGAATTTTCATTTCCGACAGGGAGGGTCGTTACACCGATGTCAATCCGCGCGCGTGCACCATGCTCGGGTATTCGCGCGATGAGATCCTCTCCATGACCGTGACCGATATTCTCCCTTCGACGGATGTGCAGGTCCGTCCCGTGAGGATTGATGAACTCCGCGCGGGGAAGGTGCTGCTCAGCGAACGCTCCCTGATTCGCAAGGATGGCTCGCTCCTGGATGTTGAGATCAGCGCGCGCATGCTGCCCGACGGTCGCATGCAGGGCCTCACCCGCGATATCAGCGCGCGGAAGCAGGCGGAGATTGCTCTGAGAGCGAGTGAGAATAAATACCGGACCATCGTATCCAATATACCGGGCGGTCTCATCCACATCTTCGACCGGGACTTCCGCTACGTGTTCAGCGCCGGCGAAGAACTGGAACGGTTGGGTTTGTCGAATGAATTCCTGGAGGGGAAGAGCATCCACGACATCCTCTCTCCCGACATGGCGGCCCTGGTGGACGAACAGTACCAGCGCGTGTTGAGAGGCGAAACCGTGCGATTCGAGGGTGCGTTCGGCGACGATCATTTCAGCATCACGTCGGGACCTCTGCGGGACGAAGCCGGCGAGGTGGTGAACATCCTGACGCTCTCAGTCAAAATCACCGACCGGAAGAGGGCGGAGGAGCGCTGCGGAAGGCATGCCGCACCTGCCGACGTCGCGCCGGGCCGCGGGGGGGGGGGTGGCTCCCGGCGGGGGGGGGGGGGGGGGGGGGGGGGGCTCCCTCCCCCGAACAGCGGCGAACGGTTGCGCAGTCTGCACGGGGGGGGGGGGGCGGGACAGCATCGATCAGGATATCCTCCAGGCCATCGAGACACCGGAAGCGATCGTGCAAAAAGCCCTGAAGCATCTGCGCGCCATGCTGCAGTGCCAGCGCGCGAGCGTCGGCATCTTCGACGTTGAGCGGAAGGAGGTGCGCGTCTTTGTCGCCAATGTCGATGGCGAGTCTATCGTCGAGACGGGGACCGTGCTCGCGGAAGACATGTACGGCGACCTGGAGATCCTGAAGACGGGGAAGACGGAAGTCGTCGAAGACATGTCCGGCCTGCAGTCCCCGCCCGTCGTCGCGCGCTTGCTGCGGGTGGAAGGGATACAGTCGTCGATCAATGTCCCCCTGCTTTCGGCGCACGGACTCTACGGCGCTCTCAACATCGGCTGGGACACGGTGAGGCGCATTCTCCCGGAAGAAATGGAGATCGTCGGCGAAGTGGCCAGGCAGGTGACCATCGCCTTTCAGCAGGCCACGCTCATGCAGGAAACGAAACGGTACGCCTCGGAACTGGAACAGCGGGTCCTTGTCCGGACGGCCGAACTCGAGGACGCGAACAGGGAGCTGGAAGCCTTCACCTACTCCGTCTCGCACGACCTGCGCGCGCCGTTGCGGGCGGTGGACGGATTCACACGCGTCCTTCTCGAGGACTACGGTTCGATGCTGGATGTGGAAGGCCAGCGCGTGTGCGCGATCATCAGCACGAGCGCCAGAAACATGGGCCGGCTCATCGACGACTTGCTGGCGTTCTCGCGCATTGGCCGCGCGGCGCTGCAACCGTCGGCCTTCGACATGGCGGCCGCGATACGCGGCATTCTCCTCGAGCTGATCAGCGAGGAGGCCAGGGAGAGGATAGAGGTCGCCATCGGCGCGCTTCCGGTCGCGGTTGGAGATTCGAGCCTCCTCCGTCAAGTGTGGGTGAATCTGATCTCGAACGCGATCAAGTTCACTTCCAGACGGGAACGGGCGAGCATCACGATCAGCGGCCTGACCACCGGCGAGGAAGTGGTCTACTCGATCCGGGACAACGGCGCGGGCTTCGACATGAAGTATGCGGACAAGCTCTTCGGGGTGTTCCAGCGTTTGCACAGCGCCAAAGAGTTTGAAGGCACGGGGGTCGGACTGGCCATCGTGCAACGCATCGTCCACCGGCACGGGGGCCGCGTGTGGGCCGTGGGCGAGACCGGCAACGGCGCCACATTTTCATTTTCCATACCCACAGGACTGACGCCATGGACAGCATCAACATCGTAGATATTCTGCTGGTCGAGGACAATCCCAATGACGCCGAATTGATCAGCAGGGCGATTCGCAAACAGAGCGTCGCCAATCCGCTCTATGCGGTAGAGGACGGAGCCGAGGCGCTGGACTTCATTTTTGGCCGGGGAAAATTCGACGGGCGGGATATCTCGCGGCAACCGAAGGTCATTCTCCTCGATCTCAAACTGCCGAAGGTCAGCGGGCTCGAAGTGCTGGAAGCCATCAAGAAGGAGAGAGCACGAAATCGATTCCCGTGGTCATCGTGTCGTCATCCCAGGAAGATCCGGATATCAAGACCGCGTATGCGCTCGGCGCGAACAGCTACGTTGTGAAACCCGTGAGTTCGGACGACTTCATCGACGCCATGAGCAAACTCGGCCTGTACTGGCTGCTCGTCAACAAGCCGCCGCTCTGATGCCCGTCCCATCGTGGGAATCCCACCCAGCGCCCGTCCATGCGGGAGGAGAGGAGGAATTGAACAAGCCCATACGCGTTCTGATTCTTGAAGACCTGCCCTCGGATGCGGAACTCAACGAACGGGAGGTCCGTGCCGTACTGCCCGGATGCGAGTTCCTCTGCGTGGAAACCCGCGCGGAATTTCTCGCCGCGTTGAGTCGTTCCAGCCCGCGCTCATCCTCTCGGACTACACGCTTCCCGACTTCGACGGCATGACCGCGCTGCAGCTTGCGCAGGAACACCTGCCCGAGGTGCCCTTCATCCTGGTCACTGGCTCCATCAATGAAGAGACGGCGGTGGCCTGCATGAAGGCCGGCGCCACGGACTATGTGTTGAAAGACCACATCCAGCGCCTGGGAGGCGCGGTCGTGAGCGGCGTGGAGCAGAGCCTGGTTCGCCGTCAACGCCGGGAGGCCGAAGAGGCATTACAGGAAAAAATGCGCGAACTGCAGCGTTTCCACGACGTCACCGTCGGGCGGGAACTGGCGATGATCGAATTGAAAAAAGAGGTCAACGCATTGCTTGTCGCCGCCGGGCGCGCGGCCAAATACGTGATCGTGGAATGAGCGAGGACCTCGTCCATATCGCGGAACTCCCCTGAACCGTCACGGCGCGGACGTGACCCGCTACGACGCCGACACCTGCGGCGCTCTCTCGAAGGCAGGGCGGCGCAGCTCGGCCTCGCATCCGTCGATGAGATGCGAGGCGTCCTCGATCGTGACCCGGGGCCTGCGCGTTGCTCCGCGCTCGGCAACACCTACGGCGATTTTCCGTAACCCTCTTACCTTTGCCGTGCTGGAGCGTGTTGTCCTGCCCGCAGCTGCAGCGCGCCGCCGACGGAAGCGCAGGAACGTTCGTCGTGGTCGCAGCCTCGCGGCGGGGCAGGAAGCCTACAGTCTCGCCATGCTGATGAACGAACGCCGCGGAGCGGATGCCGGACGGTTGTCATACCGGATCTTTGCCACCGACCGCAGCCCGGAGCAGGTCGCGCTCGCGCGCGAAGGCCGGTACCCCGCCGCGGCCTTGCTGACGGTGACGGGCAGGAGGGCGCAGGAGTGCTTCGACCGCGACGGCGACACGGTTGCCGTGAAGGAAGCGCTCAAGCGCGGTATCGAATTTTCCGTGTTCGACCTGCTCGATGGTGATGGCTGCTGTCCGCCGGACAGCATCTACGGCGATTTCGACATCATCTTCTGTGCGAATCTGCTGCTCTACTACGCGCCGGCCGTGCAGCGGGCCATCCTCGACCGTCTTTCCACCTGCCTTGCGCAGGACGGGTGTCTCATCGTGGACGAGACGGAGCGAAATATCCTGTTCAGGCAGTGTTATCATGAAATCCATCCACATGCGGCGATCTTCCGGCGCTGAACCCCGCCGGAACGCCGGAAACCCCACCAATCCGTACCAGTGACATGAACTCGCACCCTCTCCTACAGACGCGCCTGAAGCTCGGCGTCGCGGTCCTGCTCTTGTTTGTCATCGTTCTTGGTGTCGTCTCGTACCGGCAATCGACGCAGATCCATGCGCAGACGGAGTTGATCTTCAACCATCCTCTGCCGGTGCGCCGCGCGCTCGAAGGCATCCGTGCCGACGTCCTGCAGATGCACGTGCACATGCTCGCGCTCACGCAGGTGGAGGGGTCCGCGGATCCGGAAGAGACAGCCGAGAGTTGCGCGATTCTTGATGAGAACGCCGCGCGCCATCTCGCAACTCTATCCGACAGGTACCTCGGCTCCCGCGCCGATGTCGACAGCCTGGCCGCCGCGCTCGCGCGATTGCGGACGCTGCGCGCGGAGGCGCTGCGGAGGATTCAGGGGCGGCAACCGGCGGGCATTCCGATGCTCTTGCATCCGCACAGCCCGATCGACCGCCGGATCGAACAGGCAATGGAGCGCATCGCGATCGCGACATCCGCGAGCGCAACCGACACCCTGTACGCCGCGTCGCATGCGGAGAAGGGAGCGCTGGATCTGCAACTCTCCCTGCTGGTCGGCGCGATTCTGCTGCTGTCCGTCTTCGTCGGGTACACGTTGCTTCGCGCTGTGCGCGCGCCGCTGAACGTCCTGACCGGGGCCACCGAACGGTTCAGGGCCGGTGATTTCTCCGCGCGGAGCGCCTGGGGGAGGCACGACGAATTCGGTGTGCTCTCCGACGCGTTCAACGAGCTGGCGGCGAGTCTGCAACGCGCCATTGCGGTGCGCGATGGCACTGCGGCCATTGCCGGTGTGCTCCTCCGTGAAAACGAGACGCGAGCGTTCTTCCGTGCGATGCTGGCCACGCTCGCCCGGCACACGGGCTCGCAGATGGCGGCGGTGTACTTGCGCAGCAGCAGCGGCAGGACCTTCGACCATTTCGAATCGATCGGTGTCGACAACAAGGCGCGGGAGTCCTTCAATGCGGAGGCGAGGGGAATCGGTCCCGCCCGGCCTCTCGCGTCATGCAACATGTTCGGCGCATCCCGGCGGATTCCGTTTCGCGTATCCTTCCCGCGTCGGCCTCGCGCCGCGGGAACGATCACCGTTCCGATCCGCCCCAGGGAGATCGTCGCGATCGTCCCCCGGCAGTCTCGCGGAGTACGACGAGCACGCGCTGGAGCTGCCCGCAAGCGTCGAGGACATCCGATGCGCGCATCGGCGGGCATGCCCGCGCACATGAGTCTGGAGGGCCTGTCACGCAGCCACCGAGCTGGAACTGCAGCGCGCCGAGCTGACATCCCAGGCCGGGGAGCTGCGCGAGCACAACGTGGAACTCGAGCGGCAGAAGGCGCAGCTCGACGAAGCCGCGCGCTTGAAGACCAGTTTCCTTTCGACGATGAGCCACGAGCTGCGGACGCCGCTCAATTCGGTCATCGCCCTGTCGTCGGTGCCGGACGCCGTCTTTCCGGGAAGATTGCAGATGAGGAATACCGTTTCCTCGAGGTCATCGGACGCAACGGCAAGCACCTGCTCTCGCTCATCAACGACATTCTCGATATCGCGCGCATCGAGGCGGGTCGGGACGAAATCGACATCGGCGAGTTTTCCCCGGCCGCCGTCGTCGGAATGCGGGCATGATACAGCCGCAGGCGGAACAGAAGGGGATCGCGCTGCGGACTTCCGCCGCCGACGGCGCCGTCACGATGCGGAGCGATGAGAAGAAGTTTCGTCATATCCTGCAGAACGTCATCGCGAACGCAGTGAAATTCACTGAGCACGGCGCGGTGGACGTCGTGCTGCGGAACACGGATGCAGCGCTCGAGATCGACATCACCGATACAGGCATCGGCATCACCGAAACGCAGCTCCCGCGCATCTTCGACGAATTCCGGCAAGCGGATGCAAGCACTTCCCGCAAGTACGGGGGGACCGGGCTGGGCCTGACGATCGCGAAAAAGTATGCGCAGCTCCTGGCGATATCGCCGTGCGGAGCGTCCCCGTAGGACGACCTCACCATCACGCTCCCCGATGGCTCGAGGCGCCCCCCATGCGGCCGATGCCGCGCTTCGCACGAGTCCCGCGGGGACGAAGCGGCCGCCGGCGCGCGAAGACGGCGGCGTAGTGAACACCCTGCTGCTGGTGGAGGACAACGAGTCCGCCGTCATCCAGATGAAGGACATCCTGGAGGACAGCGGGTACCAGCTGCTCGTCGCGCGGGGTGGCGAGGAGGCACTCGGGATCATCGAGCGGACGATCCCGGATGCGATCGTGCTGGATTTGATGATGCCGGGTATTGACGGCTTCGAAGTGCTCGGAACCTTGCGTGAGGCGGAACGGACCGCGCGTCCCGCGATTCTCACCGCCAAGCAGATCACCGCGGATGAACTGAAATTCCTGTCGCGCAACAACGTGCATCAGCTCATCCAAAAGGGCGACATCAACCCCCGCGCGCTCGATGCCTGCGACACGAGCGGGCGGGTCCCGCGGAGCTCCAGTCCCCGCGCCAGCGATCGACCCGGCGCCACCCCCGTCGTGCTCGTCGTCGAGGACAACGCAGACAACATGCTCACCGTGAAAGCGCTGCTCGGCGACGAGTATGCCGTCATTGAAGCGGTCGACGGGCGCGCATCCGTCGCGCTGGCCACGCGGCACAAGCCTGATTTGATACTGCTGGACCCGGAACTTCCCGGCATGCGCCCGGACGTCCGCCGCGCCGCGGGAGACGCGCAACTCCGGTGCGCTCACCGCCAGCGCCCGGCGTCGGAACGCGACTTCCTCGCCCTCGGTTTCGACGCGTATACTGCCGAAACCGATCGATGAGGATCGCTTCTTTCCGTCATCCGCGAGGTGCTCCAGGACGATAGATCGATGACGGTGCTGGCCATCGACGACAATGCGGACAACCTGCTGAGCGTGAAGGCTCTGATCGAGGATCTTTCCCGCGCTGCAACACACCAGCGACGGGGCCGCTCTTGCGCTGGCGGCATCGCTCCGTCCCGACGTCATCCTCCTCGACATCGTCATGCCAAATATCAGCGGCTATGATATCTGCACCCGGCTGAAGAGCGACAGCGCCTTGCGCGACATTCCCGTCGTGTTTCTCACCGCGCTCAAGGAGGACAAGGAGAGCCGCATCCGCGCGCTCGAGTGCGGCGCGGAGGCCTTCCTGAGCAAGCCCATCGACGAAAGCGAACTCGCCGCCTTGCTGCGCGCCATGGCGAAAATCAGCGCGGCCAGCATCGCCAAGGGCCACGAAAAGGAGCGGCTTGCCACGTTGGTGGAGGAGAGGACACGCGCGCTGAACGCCACCCACATCGCGACGTTGAACCTTTTGGAGGATTTGAAACGGGAGAACGAGGCGCGTAAACGGAGCGAGGACGCGCTCTGCGCCCGTAACGAGGAACTGAGCCGCTTCAACAAGGCCGCGGTGGATCGCGAGTTGCGCATGATCGAACTCAAGGCGGAAATCAACGCGCTGTGCGAAACGCTCGAGCTCCCGCCCCGCCATCGGCTCGTCACCGACGTGCCCGACGTTGACATCGCGCGAGGCGCTCCGGCCACCCGCAGACGGACGCGCGCGGTGAAGGCGCGTATCAGCGCTACCTTCACGGGCTGCTGACGCAGAGCTACGCGCAGTGTCGCGCAAGCTTCGAACAGTGGATGGAGGCTGATCCGGACCTCCGCTCGCTCTACGAGGACCTGGTGCAGCGCGCGCTCTACGACGTCGGAGACCGGTGGGAACGGGGCAGCGTCTCCGTCGCCACGGAGCACGCCGCCACGGCGATCAGCGAGAGCCTCCTCACCCTCGCGTATCCCCGGCTCTTCGCGCTGCCGCGTGTCGGCAAGAGCGCCGTGGTCGCATGCGTGGCGAACGAATACCATCAGATCGGCGCGCGGATGGTCGCCGATTTCTTTGAACTACACGGATGGCGCGGGTACTTCCTCGGCGCCAACACCCCCGTGCGCGATGTGATCGCATTCATGGAGGAAAAGGATCCGGATGTCCTCGTGCTCTCCGTGAGCCTGGCCTTCAATCTCGCCGCTCATCACCGCCGCCACGGAAATCCGGACACAGTTCCCGATATACCAATCCTCGTTGGCGGACAGGCGTTCCGCTGGGGAGGACGCGAGCGGCTCGAACGCACTGAAGGCGTGCGCTGCCTGACGTCGTTGCGCGAACTGGAACGGTGGATCGCATCGCAGGAAGGCCATGAGTGACGTTCCCGGCATCACCGGCGCCCTCGACGTGACGCGTGGAAACCGCGCCCCTGTTTCGCGCTGCAGCTCGACGCGGCGCAGCGCATCGTGCGCGCCAATGCGCAGGCGCGCGCGCTGTTTCCCGCGGAGGCCGTCGGCCGTCCCTTTCACGAACTCCTTGTTGATTTTGCGGGATGTATCGACCTTCCAAACCTGCTCTCGCAGACAGGCGTCGTCCACCACCTCACCGTGAACACGGCTGCCGGCATGCCCGAAACCATCAGCCTCCAGTTTCATCCGGTGCCCGGCGGAACGCTCGCCCTCGGCAGCTTCGACTACCGCGAGCAGCAGCAGCTGCGCGAGACGGTGCTCGGCCTGAATCGCGATTTGAATACGGCGACGCGCGAGCTGCACCTCGCCAACGCGGAACTGCGCGAACTGGGCGAGCTCAAGAGCCGATTCCTCGGCATGGCCGCGCACGACCTCCGCACACCGCTCGGCGTCATCATCACGTACAGCGAGTTCATGCTCGACGAGGCCGACGACCGCTTCACCGAACAGCAGCGGAGTTTCGTCCGGACGACGCTCCGGGCGGCCGCCGCCATGAAACAGCTGATCGACAACTTTCTCGATCTCACGGTGATCGAATCGGGACAGCTGCGCCTGGACCGGTCGTGGACCACGGCCGCGGAAATTCTGGAGGGTGTCCTGCTCATGGTGCAACCCGCCGCCGCGCGAAAGCGGATCGCGCTGTTCTTGGAGAGGCGCGGAGGAACGGCGTCCGCTCGACGTGGATGCCGGCAAGATCGCGCAGGTCCTCGTCAATCTGTTGAACAACGCCATCGAGCATTCCACCGCAGGCGCGCGGGTCTGGCTTGCCTCGCGCTGGGAAGGCGCGGACGCGCTGTTTTCCGTGCGCGACGAGGGCGCGGGCATTGCCCCGGAGGATCAGGCCAGGATCTTCAGCGCCTTCTCGCGCGTCGGCTCGCGCAAGACCGCCGGCGAACGCAGCACCGGTCTCGGGCTCTCCATCGCGCGTCAGGTGGTGGACGCGCACGGCGGCCGCATCTGGGTGGAAAGCGTCCCGGGCGCCGGCGCGACGTTCTTCGTGTTCCTCCCCGCGGACGCGGCTGCGTCTGCTCCGCCAGTACATGTCGATCGCATCCGTCACGAACCGATATAAGTGATATCATGGAAACACGCATGAATCTGCAGTATCTCGTCGAGAGCGCGACACCGCTTCGCCAACCAGCAGCCCGCTTCGGCGGACGAATTCGAGTCCCTCCGGGACGGCCTCGCGGAAGAGCTGAACCGCCTCATGTCCGCGAGGGCGGATCTGGAGAAATTGATCGGTCCGGGCAACCTGGCGATGATGCAGGACAACAGCCGCAACTTCTGCCGCTTCATGGGCGCGATGTTTCACGCCTACGAGCCCGAAGTGCTGGTGCAGACCGTGCTCTGGGTGTTCCGCGCCTACCGCGCGCACGGCTTCGCCACCACGTACTGGCCCGCGAACATCGATACTTTCGTGGAACTGCTGCGGCACAGGCTTTCCCCGACCGCATTCAGTGATGTGTACCCGTTCTTCCGGTGGCTGCTCGTCAACATCCCCGTCTTCGTGCGCATCAGCGACGAGCAACATGGAACATGACGAGGCGCATTCGGTCACGCGCGGGGGAGGAGGCATGAATACCGCCGGGTCGCATTCTCATCGTGGAGGACGATCCCGACGTCCTGGACGGCACCGCATGGCTGCTCGAGAAGGCCGGATATACGATCGACAAGGCCTCGACCGGCGAGCAGGCATTGCAGCGCATCCGCGAGGATCTCCCGGTGTTGATTCTCCTGGACCGCGACCTGCCCGATGGCGACGGCAATGATCTCTGCCGCCAAATCAAGCAGGACGAGGCGACAGCGAATATTCTGGTCGTCATCGCGTCCAGCACCTATGTGGAAAGCGACGAGCAGGCGCAGGGACTCGAATCCGGCGCCGATGGCTACATCACCCGTCCCATCAGCAACCGCGAGTTGCTCGCCCGGGTGCGCGCGTTCGTCCGCATCCACGATCTGACGCGATCTCTGCGAGAGCAGGCGTTCCAACTGCAGGAGCAGAATGAAACTTTGCGGCGGCAGCGCCTGGCCTCCCTCAACCTGATGGAAGATGCGGTGGAAGGGCGGGAACGCGTGGAGGCGGCCAACCGTGCCCTGCGCGAAGGGGAGGAGCGCTTCCGGCGCGTCTCGGCCATCACGTCGGACATCGCCTATTCCTGCGGTGCGGCGCAGGGCGGCCGCTATGCCATCCAGTGGATGACGGGCGCGGCCGATCGCATTACCGGGAATACGACAGAGGAAATCCAGGCGAGGGGCTGCTGGCGCTTCCTCGTGCTGGAAGACGATCGCGCGCTTTTCGATCAGGACGTTATCGGCCTCGCGGCCGGCACGACGAGCAGGTGCGAACTCCGCATACAGCGGAAGGACGGCGGGATCGGCTGGATCGAATCCACCGCCGAATGCACGACGGATCCGCAGCGCCCCGGGGGGCTGCTCCTCTACGGCGGGTTGAAGGACATCACCGAGCGGAAGATGATCGAACAGGATATTCTCGCGGCTCGGGAGCGCGCGGAAAAATCCGAGAAATTGAAGGATTCCTTCATCGCCAACATCTCGCACGAAATCCGCACGCCGCTCAACATCATTCTCGGCTATATCGGCGTGATCGCCGAAAAATTCCTGCCGCAGGCGGATGAAGGGGATCAGCGCTTCTTCGAAAGCGTGGAGCGCGGCGG
The DNA here is from genome assembly GCA_016720835.1 of Ignavibacteria bacterium. Classification (GTDB taxonomy): domain Bacteria; phylum Bacteroidota; class Ignavibacteria; order SZUA-365; family SZUA-365; genus JADKJW01. Next base: position 20,767 of record JADKJW010000027.1, on the reverse strand, counting down.
CGAACGGCTGATGCGAACGGTGGACATGATCCTCAACGTCTCGCGCCTGCATGTCGGCGAATTCGTGTTGCGGCCCGCCGAGGTGGACCTCCCCGGGCTCGTGCGGCGCATCGTGTCCGACCACCAGCCGCTCGCGCAGAAAAAAAAGATTGTATTGTCCTCTGTCGATGAGTGCGGCAACGCCGTCATCGTGGCCGACGAATACTGCATTACGGAAGCCGTGAGCAATCTGCTGAACAACGCCATCAAATTCACCATGCATGGACAGGTGGAAGCGCGGGTGTTCCGCGATCGCGAAGGGCGGCCCTGCATCTCCTGCCGCGACACCGGTATCGGGATCGGGAAGGACTACATCCCCCTGCTTTTTTCGCGGTATTCGCAGGAACAGTCCGGGTATTCCCGGCCGTTCGAGGGCCTCGGACTCGGCATGGCGCTGGTGAAGGAGTACCTGGCGCTCAACAACGCCACGATTGAGGTCGAGAGCGAGAAGGGCGTCGGCACGACATTCACCATCACCTTCCACGAAGGATCCGCGCCGGCGGTCGGCGCATTCGCGGAGGAAGAAGTCCTCCGTCCCGCTCCGGACAGCCCAGCATTGACGCGGACGATGGCGCCCGGTGATCTGCCCTCGGTGCTGCTCGTGGAAGACGACGAGATGACGATCGAATTCATGAACGTCATTCTCGAAGGGAAATGGCGGGTCCATTCCGCGCGCTCCGGGAGGAGGCCCTGGGCGGTGTTGCGCAGCGAGCATCGACCTCATCCTCATGGACATCTCCCTCGCCGGGCCTCAGACAGGCCTCGAGCTGACACAGGAAATCCGGCAGAGTCCTGCGCACCGCATCATCCCCATCATCGCCGTCACCGCGCACGCCTCCGCCAGCGATCGCGACAACTGTCTCGACGCCGGCTGCGACGATTTCATCCGCAAGCCCATCGACAGCGCGGGCGTCCTCGGCACCATGGACCGGTTGCTCGCGCGATAATCGCCCGCCGCGGTTGCGGTGTTTGTCCGGCAAGTGCAATTCGCTCGCCGAGCGGCGATTTACCTTGTCATTCGCCAACCGTCTGTGTACTATCGTTCCATAAGCACCATACGTGGAGTCTGCTCGGCGTAGCGTCCCCTCTCTCCTTCGTTTCCGCCACCGCCTTTGCAAGGACGGTACCGTGTCGATCATTGATCGCGAAGAGAAGAGCGCGCGCGCGCGGGGCGGAGCGTTGCCCCGGCGGCCGCAAGGAACGGGACGATGAACCTCAAGAACGTGAAGATCGGCACGCAGCTCAAGCTGGGGCTGGCGATCAAGCTGCTGTTCGTGCTCGTGCTCGGGACCATCGCCTTCGAGGAGAGCGCCGACATCCAGCAGCAGACGGAAATCCTGTACAACGAGCCGTTCCAGCTGGCCTGCGCCGTCGGCGCCCTGCGCTTCGATATCGCGAACATCCGGAGCGACACGCGCGCGCTGTTCCTCCCAGGGAACGACGGCGGGACCGCGCGCATCCTGAACAGGATCGGCGCGTCGAAGGCCGACGCCCTCGAGCAGATCGGGATCCTGGCGCGCCACAGCCTGGTGTCGCGCACGATGATGGATTCGGTCAGGCAATCCATCATTCTCTGGTTTTCCATGGGCGAGGAAACGATTCGTCTGCTGCGCGCGGGCGGGACGGCGCGGGCGGCCGCGCAGATCGCGGACACCGGCAGCAGCGCGGCGCAGGCGGCCGGCGTGCTTGCCGGGCTGCGCTGGATCGACGAGGACGCGAAAACCAACGGGGCGGCCATCCATGCCCGGTCGCGCTCGCTCAATGATTCCCTGAACAGGCAGCTCATCCTCCTGATCGCGTTCATCCTGTCCCTGTCGATCCTGATCAACACCGTCGTCCTGCGCAACATCCGCGCGCCGATCCGCGAAATGACCAACGCCTCCGGGCGCTTTCACGGCGGCGACATGAACGCGCGCAGCTCCTACACGTCCAAGAACGAGTTCGGCGTGCTGTCCGCGTCCTTCAATACGCTGGTCGAGACGATACAGACCAACACGGACCTGAGCGACAAGACGGCGACCATCGCCGGCATCATGCTCGGGTCCAGCGAGGCGCGGTCCTTTTTCCGCACGACGCTCGCCGAACTCTGCGCGCAGACGGGATCGCAGGTCTCGGCCGTGTACCTGCTCAGTGACGACAAGCAGACCTTCGAACATTTCGAGTCCATCGGCGCCGTCGACGCCGCGCGGCGCTCCTTTGCCGCCGACGGATTGGAAGGGGAGTTCGGCGCCGCGCTCTCCTCGCGAAAGATCCAGCGCATCGCCGACATCCCCGCGGACACGCGGAGCGTGTTCCAGACCGTGAGCGGGACCTTCCTGCCGCGCGCCATCATCACCATTCCGATCTATGCCGACAACGAGGCGATCGCGGTCATTTCGCTCGCGAGCGTGGTCGCCTACAGCGAGCAATCCATTCGCCTGATCGACAATCTGCACGTGACCCTGACCGCACGCGTGGAAGGCATTCTCGCGTACCGGAAATCGGCCAAGTACATGGGCGCGCTGGAACAGCTCAACAACGAGCTGGAATCGCAGAAGGAGGAGATGGCCTCGCAGTCCTACAAGCTGCAGGAAATCAACACGGAACTGGAGATGCAGAAGCGGCAGTTGAACGAGGCCGGTCGCCTGAAATCGAACTTCCTCTCGAACATGAGCCACGAACTGCGCACGCCGCTGAATTCCGTCATCGCGCTCTCGGGCGTCCTGCATCGCCGCCTCTCCGCGCGCATTCCGGAGGAGGAGAGCGGGTATCTGGAAGTCATCGAACGCAACGGGAAGCACCTGCTCTCGCTGATCAACGACATTCTGGACATCTCGCGCATCGAGGCGGGCTTCCACGACATGGAGATCACCTCCTTCAGCGCCAATGCGGTGATCGCCGACATCGTGCGCATGGTGCAGCCGCTGGCCATGGAGAACAGCACGGAGTTGCTGCATGCGGACAGCGACACGCCTGTCATGATCTCCAGCGACAGGGGCAAGTGCCGGCATATCCTGCAGAACATCATCGGGAACGCCGCGAAGTTCACGGAGCACGGCACGGTGGACATCGCCGTCCGGCAACTGGACGGGTATGTGGAAATCACGGTGAGCGACACGGGCATCGGCATCGCCGAAGACCACCTCCCGCACATCTTCGATCAGTTCCGGCAGGCCGACGGGAGCACCTCGCGCAAGTACGGCGGCACGGGACTCGGCCTGGCGATCGCCGTCAAGTACGCGCATCTGCTCGGCGGCACGATCTCGGTGAAAAGCACCCTCGGCACCGGGTCCGAGTTCACCATCACCCTCCCGCAGCGCTACCCCGAGTCGATGATCATCGCCGGCAGGAGCCTGCCGATCGCGCACGCGACCGAGTTCCCGCGCGGCTCCCGCACGCTCGCCCCCGGAGCGTCGGGGAAGACCATCCTCCTCGTGGAGGACAGCGAACCGGCCCTCATCCAGATCCGGAATTTCCTCGAGGAAACCGGGTATCAGATCCTCGTCGTCCGCGACGGACGCGATGCGCTCGAGAGCATCGCGCGCAGCGTTCCGGACGCGCTCGCCCTCGATCTCATGATCCCCGGTCCCGACGGCTACGCGGTGCTGAAGACACTGCGCGACGCGGAACTGACGGCGCACATCCCGGTGCTGGTGCTCACGGCGCAGGATATCACGAAGGAAGCGCTGCTCTCCCTGAAACGGAAGAACATTCATCAGCTGATCCAGAAGGGCGAGGTGAACGGCAGCGCCCTGCGGAATGCCGTGACGGCGATGGTGTTTCCCGAGTCCGCGGAAAAGGCCGCCGTGCGGAAGGTCGTGCAGAACCTCGAAGGCAAGCCCGTGCTGCTGCTCGTGGAGGACAATCCCGACAACATGCTCACGCTCCGCGCATTGCTCGGCGAGATGTACGAGCTGCTCGAGGCGGGGGACGGCAACACGGGCGTCGCGATGGCCGCGCACTACGTCCCGCATCTGATCCTCATGGACATCGCGCTTCCGGGCATGGACGGCATTACGGCCTTCGCGGCGATCCGGAAGGACCCGCGCCTGCAGCACATCCCGGTCATCGCCATCACCGCAAGCGCCATGGCCTCCGACCGCACGCGCCTGCTGGAACTCGGCTTCGACGGCTACATCGCGAAGCCGGTGGACGAAACGAAACTCTTCACCATGATCAGCGATGCTCTGTATGGTTGACCAGGCCACGATACGAACCCGCGGGGAGACCCGGTGAACGACACGACGCCATATCTCTCCGAACTGCTCCTTCGATTGCATGGCATCGACATTTCGAAATACGAAGACTCCTTCCTCCACAACGCGTTGTTGAAGGGCGCCACCGAGTCGCGCTGCGCCTCCGTCGAGGAGTATGGAGTGCTTCTGAAGGAACGGCGATCGGCGGCCGATCTCTTTCTTCAGTATCTCAACATCCAGTACAGCGAGTTCTTGCGGAATACGCTCACGTTTTCCGTGCTGGAAGGGATCATCCTGCCGTCGCTCCTCTCGAAGATCAAGGCCGGCAAACGAAAGGAATTGCGCATCTGGTGCGCCGCCTGCGCCGCGGGACAGGAAGCCTACAGCCTGGCCATGCTCCTTGAGGAACGCCGCCCGGGCGACCCCGATGCGCCGTCCTACCGCATCTTCGCGACCGATCAATCCGACACCGTGATCGAGGAAGCGCTGCTGGGCAGGTACTCCGCCGGCGAAATTCAGAATGTGAGCATGAAGCGGGTGGCGGCCTGGTTCACCGAACAGGGCGGCGTGTACATCGTGCGGGAGGAATTGCGCGCGAATATCCAGTTCTCGGTCTTCGATCTCTTCAGCGAACAGTCCCGCTTTCCGCCCGAAAGCATCTACGGCGATTTCGATCTCGTCTTCTGCGCAAATCTGCTGTACTACTACAAGCGCGAGTACCGGCAGGTGATTCTGGACAAGGTCCGCAGCGCGATCGCGCGCGGGGGGTACCTGGTGACCGGCGAAACGGAGCGGGAAATTCTCCTGCAGAACGCCCATGTTGAAGTCATTCCACAGTCGGCAATTTTTCGCGTGTGACGCTCAGGAGAGCATACGAAGGAACGACCATGAAACTGCACAACATCACCATCGCGACACAGCTCAAACTGGGCTCCGCCGCACGCGTGCTCTTCGTCATCATTCTCGGCGCCATCGCGTACATGCAAAGCGGTCAGATCCATCGGCAAACGGAAATCATGTACCATCAGCCGTTGCAGGTGGGACGCGCGATCGGCATCCTGCGCTCCGATATCATGTCCATCCGCAACGACACGAAGGACCTGTTCCTGGTCTCGGGCGAGAGCGACATGGCGTTCGACCTCAATCGTATCGACGCGTCGAAGGCCGATGCCCTCAGCCAGATGGAGTACCTCCGACGCAACGGGTTGGTGTCGCGCAGTGAACTGGATGCGGTGCGTGACGCCTTCATCCTCTGGAACGCCATGCGCGAAGAGACGATTCGCATGCTGCGCACGGGCGATAGCTCGGCGGCCGAACTGCGGGTGCGCTATAACGGCAGCCTATCGGTACAGGCGGCGCACGTGCTCGACGGCCTGCAGCGCATCGACGACCAGGCGACGAAGCAGGGCGATGCGATCTATGCCAGTTCGCGCGATCTCACGGATTCCCTGAATCGGCAGCTGATCCTGTTGATCGCGTTCATTCTGTCCTTCTCGCTGCTCATCAATCACTTCCTGTTGCGCAATATCCGCACCCCGATCGAGGACATGACCATCGCCTCCACCCGCTTTCACGGGGGCGACATTCACGCCCGCAGCACGTACGTCTCCAATAATGAACTCGGCCGCCTCAGCGCGTCGTTCAATATCCTCGTGGACACGATCCACAAGAATACGGAACGGAGCGACAAGGCCGCGACCATCGCGGGGATCATGCTCGGGACCAGCGACGCCAACACGTTTTTCCACTCGACGCTCACCGCGCTCTGCGAACAGACGGATTCGCAGGTGGCGGCGGTCTACCTGCTGAGCGACGACAAGCAGACCTTCGAGCACTACGCGTCCATCGGCGCGGCGGGCGGCGCGCGCCGCTCCTTCGCGGCCGACGAATTCGAAGGGGAGTTCGGTCCGGCCCTCTCCACGCGCAAAATCCGCCGCATCTCCGACATTCCGGAGGATACGCGCTCCGTGTTTCACACGGCGAGCGGAACCTTCCTCCCGCGCGCCATCATCACGATTCCGATCTTCGCGGAGCATGAAGCCGTCGCGGTCATCTCACTGGCCAGCATCGCCGCGTACAGCGAACTCGCCATCAAGCTCATCGACGATCTGCTTGTCACCCTGACCGCGCGCGTCGAAGGGATCCTCGCGCACCGGAAACTGAAGCGGTATATGGAGAGCCTGGAGAATCTGAACAGCGAACTGGAGGCACAGAAAGAAGTGCTGGCCTCCCAGTCGTACGAACTGCACGAAATCAACACCGAACTGGAAATGCAGAAATCGCAGCTGAACGAGGCGGGGCGCCTCAAATCCAATTTCCTGTCGAACATGAGCCATGAACTGCGCACACCGCTGAATTCGGTCATCGCGCTCTCCGGCGTGCTGTACCGCCGTCTGGCCGACCGCATCCCCGCGGAGGAGAGCAGTTACCTCGAAGTCATCGAACGCAACGGGCGACGCCTGCTGACGCTGATCAACGACATCCTCGACATCTCGCGAATCGAAGCCGGCAACACGGACCTGGAAATCACCGTCTTCGACGTGAACGCCGTCATCGACGGCATCGTGCGCATGATCCGGCCGCTGGCGGAGGAACATGACACGACGCTGCTGCACCGCGCGTCGGACGTACCGGTGTTCATCACCAGCGACAGCGGCAAATGCGGGCATATCCTGCAGAACATCATCGGAAACGCGGCGAAGTTCACCGAGCATGGCGCCGTCGACGTCGTCGCCACCCTCTCGGGATCCGACGTCGAGATTACCGTGACCGACACGGGAATCGGCATCTCCGAAGAGCACCTCCCGCACATTTACGAGCAATTCCGCCAGGCCGACGGGGGCACCGCGCGCAAATACGGCGGCACCGGCCTGGGGCTGGCCATCGCGAAGAAATACACCGCCCTCCTGGGGGGCCGTCTCGCCGTGAAAAGCGCGCTCGGAGCAGGCACCACGTTTACGCTCACGCTGCCGTTGCTCCACGCGGCGGACGTCCCGATCTTCGCGGCCGAGACCGCCGGCGCCTCCGCGCTCGCGCGCGGACACCGGAACCTCACCCCGCCGCCCGGCGCCGCCGACAAGGTCATCCTCCTCGTCGAGGACAGCGAGCCGGCGCTGGTGCAGATACAGGACTTTCTGGAGGAAACCGGCTGCAGGATTCTCGTCGCGCGCGATGGCGCCGAGGCGCTCGCGATCATCGCGCACACGATTCCGGATGCGATTATCCTGGATCTCATGCTGCCCGGCATGGACGGCTTCGCCGTGCTGAAAACGCTGCGCGACGCGGAGCGGACGGCCCACATCCCGGTGCTTGTGCTCACCGCCATGCACATCACCAGGGAAGCGCTGCAGACCTTGAAGCGGAACAACATTCACCAACTCATCCAGAAGGGCGATGTGAACGGCAGCGCCTTGCGCAATGCGGTGATCGCCATGGTGTTCCCGAAACTCGGCATCGATGCCGGAACACCGCGGCCGGTGCGCGTCATCGACGGCAAGCCGGTGATCCTGGTCGTGGAGGATAATCCCGACAACATGATCACCATCAAGGCGCTGCTCGGCGATGCCTACACCGTGCTGGAAGCGATCGACGGGTACGCGGGCGTCGCAATGGCGACCGCGCACGTGCCGCATCTCATCATCATGGACATCGAGCTCCCCGGCATGGACGGCATCGCGGCGTTCGAAGCCATCCGGAAGGATCCGCGGCTCCGGCATATTCCCGTCATCAGCCTCACCGCCAGCGCCATGTCGGACGATCGCGCGCGCTTTCTGGCGCTCGGCTTCGACGCGTATGTCGCGAAACCCGTCGACGAAATAATCCTTTTCCGCACCATCAATGAAGTCCTCCATGGATAGCACGCGCATCACCATCCTGGCTATCGATGACAATCCCGATAACCTCATCACCGTTTCCGCGCTGCTGCGGGAATCCTTCCCCGATGTAAAGGTTTTCACTGCCCTCTCCGGGGCGAAGGGCGTGGAACTGGCGGCAGCGGAGCAGCCCGACGTCATCCTGCTCGACATCGTCATGAGCGGCATGGACGGCTTCGAAGTGTGCCGCGCCCTCAAGGCCGACCCCGCGCTGCACGATATCCCGGTCGTGTTCGTCACCGCGCTGAAAGTGGACAAGGCCAGCCGCATCCGGGCGCTGGAGTGCGGCGCCGAGGGCTTCCTCTCGAAACCGATCGACGAAATCGAACTCACCGCCGTCGTGCGCGCCATGCTGAAAATCAATCTGCTGAGCATCATCAAGCGCGACGAGCACGAGCGGCTCGCGGCGATGGTGAAGGAACAGACGCGCGAACTGCAGGCGACGCACAAATCGACCCTCAATCTGCTGCAGGCAGTCCGCAGCGAGAACGACGCCTGGAGGAAGAGCGAGGAAGCGCTGCGCGCGAGCGAGGAAAAATTCCGGTCCATGGTCGAGACGATGCCGCTGGCCATTCACCTGACCGTGGGCGACGACCAGACCTCCGAATATCTCAACCCGACCTTCCTGTCCCTGTTCGGGTACACCCTGACCGACCTGCCCACGCTCGCGCATTGGTGGCCGCTGGCCTATCCGGACGAGCAGTACCGCGCGGAAATCGCCGCGGAGTGGTCGCGCCGTGTACAGCGCGCGATCGAGACGAAATCGCCCATCGAACCCATGGAAGTCGTGGTCACCTGCAAGGACGGTTCGAAGAAGGACATCTCCTGGGGCTACGTCACCCTCGGCGAAAAGAGTTACTCGTGCGGGTTGACCTGACCGAGCGCAAGCGCGCCGAGGAGGCAACCCTTGCGGCGAAGGTCCGCGCGGAGAATTCCGAAAAACTCAAGGACGTCTTCATCGCCAACATCTCGCATGAAATCCGCACGCCGCTGAACATCATTCTCGGCTTCACCAACGTCATCGAGGAAATGTACCTGCCCGCCGCCAGCGTGGCCGACCACCACATCTTCGAGAGCGTGGAGCGGGGAGGCGAACGCCTGATGCGCACGGTGGACATGATCCTCAACGTCTCGCGCCTCCAATCGGGCGAGTTTCCGTTGAAACTGGTGGACGTGAACATTCCCCAGCTCGTGCGGGGCGTGGTCGCGGACATGCAGCCGATTGCGCGGCAGCGGAACCTCTCGCTGACCACCGTCGACGAGTGCGGCAGCGTCACGGTGGTGGCGGACGAATACTGCATCGTCCAGGCGGTGAGCAACCTGGTGAACAACGCCATCAAGTTCACCGCGCACGGCGGTGTGGAGATACGCATCTTCCGCGACGCGCAGCAGCGCGTGTGCCTCTCCTGCCACGACACCGGCATCGGCATCTCGAAGGAATATCTTCCGGTGCTGTTCACGCGCTATTCGCAGGAGCAGAGCGGCTACACGCGGCCCTTCGACGGTCTCGGCCTCGGTACGGCCCTGATTCAGGAGTATCTCATCATCAACAACGCCACGATCGCGGTGGAAAGCGAAAAGGGCGTCGGCTCGACGTTCACCATCACCTTCCAGAAGAATGGCAAAACGCACGCCCGGCCGGCAATCGCGACGGCCTCCGCCCCTCGCGCCGCGCCGGAAGCGCTGCCGGACCGGACGCCGCGTCATCAGGGCAAGCGTTCCGTGCTGCTGGTCGAAGATGACAGAATGACCATCGATTTCATGAAACTCGTGCTGGCTCCGCACTGGGACGTGTCCTCGGCGCGTTCGGGTCCCGAAGCGTGGGACATCCTGCGCGCGGTGCCCGTCGATATCATTCTGATGGACATCTCCCTCGCGGGAAGTCAGACCGGCGTGGAGTTGACCAGGGAAATCCGCTCGAGTCCGGAGCATTGCGCGCTGCCCATCATTGCGGTCACCGCGCATGCGTACGACAGCGACCGCAGCAACTGCCTCGCCGCCGGGTGCGACGACTTCCTTCGCAAGCCGGTCAACACCGACGCGCTCGCCAGCACAATGGAGCGGCTCCTCGCGCGGTAGCGGCGCAGGCACGGGCGGCTCCGGCCGATGGACAGCGCCCCGCGCAGCTGTCCATCCGGTGAATCATGTCGCATGCGGGAATTTCCTTCGGGTCCGGCGAACCAAGCGCGCGTCCGCCGCGTTTGGTGAAGACGCGGACGCAGTGTCCGCGCATCCCGGCACTTCACGAAAGGACCACCCATGCATATCCTGCTCATCGGCCGCTGGAGCGGTCACCCGGCCTCGGATTGGTATCCCTGGATTTCGAGACACGTCGCGCGGCTCGGCGCCACGATCGACATCCCCGCGCTTCCGCATCCCGAGGAACCGAAGGTCGGCCCGTGGACCGTTGCGGTGCTCGACGCCTTCGCGTCGCTCCCCGCCGATACGCCCACGCTGCTCATCGGCCACAGCGTCGGCAATCACGCCATCCTTCGCGCCCTCGCGACGGTGAAACAGCCGCCGAAGCTCCTCGGGGCGATCTTCGTCGCCGGGTGGTGGACCGTCGATCAGGTCTGGCCTTCCCTTGCGCCATGGACGCGCCACGACGAGGACCTTGCGCGGGCGCGCGCCCTTCTCCCGTCCTTGACCGTGTTGATTGCGGATAATGACCGGCTGACCAGCGATTACCAGTCGAACGCGCTTGAATGGAAGCGTCGCATGGACTGCACCGTGCAGATCGTGAAGGGCGCCGGGCATTTCAACGGTCCGGAGCAGCCCGCCGTGCTTGCGGCTCTCGAGAGCGTCATCGCGAAGAGCAAATAGGGCGCAGTCCGCGCAACGCGCGCGGAGCGCGGGTGCTGTCCGTGTGCGCTGAACCGTCCGCGGACGATTTACAACTCCTTCGCCAGCACCTGCAGCTGCCGAAGGATGCCGATGCGGCGCTCGAGCGCCGTGATCTCGGCCTGAATTGCGGAGACGCTGAAGAATCCGGATGCCTCCGAGGGGACCGCGTCGGGAAGCGGGAATATCAGCCCCTTGTCGACGCGTTCCAGGGCGGATGTGGGCGCGGCATTCGGCTTTCTTCCGCGCGTCGCTGGAACGGGCGCTTCCGCATCCGCGGTCCGGTGCCGGTTGGAGAACTTCTGAATCGCGAACAGCACCTTCTTCGAGACGCGCTTGCTGTCGCCCTTCGCGATCTTCCTGACGGTGATCACATTCACCTCCGCCGCCTTCGCCAGCGCCGCTGCCGACATGCCGCGCAGGAGTTCGCGCACGATGTTCTCCACGAGAATCAGGTTGTCGCCTTTTTCCGCCTGCTGTCCGGCGCCCGATGCATCGGCATCGGGTTCCGCCGGCTTGATGAAGTGCCGCTTCTTTGCTGACATTTCTTTTTCGATGTTCTGGTGATTGACAGGAATGGACCCGGAGCAAACTACCATGAAAATCCCCCCGGCACAATTCCGCGAGCGACCGCGAACGGCCGCGTACGGCCTCATTGTCGTCGCGATATGCCTGGCCATCGCGCTGAGGCCCGCGTCCCTGCGTGCGCAGGAACACGAGGAAACGTATGTGCCCGACAGCGATCCGCTGGTGCTGCAGAAACTCGAGGCCTGGCAGGATGCCAAACTCGGCCTGATGATGACGTGGGGCCTCTACAGTCAATGGGGCATCGTCGAATCGTGGTCGCTCTGCGCCGAGGACGAGGATTGGTGCACGCGCACCGGACCATTCGCGGCCGATTACGAGGGATACAAGATCGCGTACCGCGGCCTGCAGCGGACGTTCTCCCCGGACCGCTTCGATCCCGCGCGCTGGGCGTCCGCCGCGCGCGAGGCCGGCATGAAGTACCTGGTGTTCACCACGAAGCATCACGACGGCTTCTGCATGTTCGACACGCGCAGCACGGACTACCGTGTCACATCGCCGAACTGCGCATTCCACGCGCATCCCAGGGCCGATATCACGAAGGAACTCTTCGACGCCTTCCGTCGCGAGCAGTTCATGATCGGCGCGTACTACTCCAAACCGGACTGGAGTTCGCCCGACTACTGGTGGCCGTATTTCCCGACGCCGGACCGGCACGTCAATTATGATCCTGCGCGGTATCGCGACCGGTGGGGGCGCTTCCAGGATTTCACGTTCGGACAGATCGAAGAATTGATGACACGCTACGGATCCGTGGACCTGCTCTGGCTGGACGGCGCTTGGGTGCGCCCGATCGGCAACATGCCGCCGCAGTATGAAGCATGGGCGAAGAAGAAAAACTTCGATCAGGACATCGACATGCCGCGCATCGCCACGATGGCGCGGAAGCATCAACCCGGGCTCATCGTCGTCGACCGATGGGTCAGCGGACCCTTCGAGAACTATCTCACGCCCGAGCAGCGCGTCGCCGAGCGTCCGTTGGCCGTGCCCTGGGAATCCTGCATCACCATGGCCACGAGCTGGTCGTACGTCCGGACAGACACGTACAAATCGGTACGCGAGCTCGTGCGTCTCCTCGCGAACGTGATTTCCCGCGGCGGCAACCTGCTGCTCAACATCGGGCCGTCGCCGGAAGGCGAATGGGCGCCGGACGCGTACGACAGGCTCCGCGGACTCGGCGCGTGGATGCGCGTCAACGGCGAGGCCGTGTACGGCACGCGCGCCGTCGCGCCGCACTTCGAGGGCAAGCTCCGTCTCACGCAAAAGAAGAGCGGCGGCGCGGTGTACGCCATCTACCTGCCCGAGGACGGCGAAAGCGCCCTGCCGCCGTCCGTGCGGCTCTCGACGCTGCAGGCAGTCGAAGGCGCCACGGTCTCGCTCCTCGGCTCGACCGGCGCGCTGCAGTGGCGTAACGAGGACGGCGGTCTCACGATCAGTATTCCGGATGCCCTGCGCATGTCACCGCCCTGCGAGCATGCATGGGTGCTGCGCATCTCGGCGGTGAAGAGGAGGATGTAGGGTGGGGACAAGCGTCCCGCTTGTCCGATTCCGGAGTAGAGGAGCATCGGAGCGAAGAGTGTCACATTCTTCAAATCCGAAATCGGAAATTCGCAATCCGAAATCGTTTATTTCGAAAGAAGCATCCGCAGCGATTCCGTCCGGTCGCCGGCGCGCAGTACGGCGAGGTAACTTCCTGAGGGAAGTCCTTCGGCATTGAAGCGCGCCGTGTGCGAACCCTTCGCCCGGTCGCCAGTCGCGAGGAGCGCCGACTTCACGGCCGAGTGCGTCGTACACGCGCAGGTCCACAGTGGCGGCTTCCGGCAGCGTGAAGATGATCTCGGTGGAAGGATTGAAGGGATTCGGCGCGTTGCGCAGCGTCACCGATCCGGAAGGCAGGGACATCAGCCGCTTGCCGCCCGCGGTGCAGATGCCGGTCGCGGTGAAACTGCCGCTCTGCGTGCTGGCGCTCGCCGTGCCGTTCGTCCAGGTGAACGTGCGGAAGGTGAGCGGCGTCACGTCGTTGTTGCCCAGCAACACGAGGCATTCGACTTCGGCCTGTATGCCGTTCGATGGCGAAACGGGTTGATCGACGGTGACGGTCACGACCAGACTGTCGCCCTCCGCTTTCTGCGCCATGACCGGCTGACCGCTGCTCGAGAACACGCGCTCCGGCCAGAGCATGGAACGGTTGAAGACGACGTCCGCGGTGAACGACCGCGTGCCGGTCAGCGCGAGGTTCGCGCTGGCGGTCAGGATGACGGGGATGCGAATGCGCGTCCCGATTTCCGCGGTCAGATCCGCGAGCGTGAGCGTGGAAAAGGCGGCGCGGGAAAGGCCGCGCAGTTCGACGACGACGGTGTCGACGCAGGGCTGATCCGTCACGAGCACGATGCGCGAGGCCACGGTGTCGGAGGCGAGGGGCGCATACCCGTACGAGATGTCGAGGCTGCCGCCCGGCGCGATGACGGCGGGCAGCGCCGCGGGCGCTATGCGCGTCACGAAGGCCGGCGCGGGAAGCACGGTGATGGACGCGATGCGCATCGGCGCCGAGGAGGGGTTGGAGATGCGCGCGCTGCCGTTCGCCGTCGATCCCACTCCCACGGTGCCGAAGTCGATCGATACCACGTTCGAACGCGGATCGGACGGCTCGTACACCACGCGCACCGGGACGCTCTGCGCGAGGGTGCAGGGCGCGCCGGTGAAGTCGATCGCGCCGCTGTGCGTGCCGAACGCGGGCGGATGGAACGCGACATCAATATAGACGGTGTCGCCCGGCTGCAGCGTGACGGTCATGCGGCTCAGCGACACGAAGGCAGGCAGCGTGGACGCGCGCGCGGCGACGTCGAGCGGAACAGTGCCGGTGTTCACCACGCCCAGCGATCGCTGCACGGGATAGGAGCAGTGCCAGGTGGTCCCGGCGTCGATGGATGCGGGCAGGATTTCCATGCCCGCGGAATCCTTGCGCGCGGAAAGCGAGAGCACCAGCGACGGTTGCTGCGCGGAGTTGTTCGCGATGGTCAGCGTGCCGCTGCGGAAGCCCGTGCCTTTGGGCGAAAAGCGCAGGCGGACGGTGTCGGAGTTGCCGGGCGCTATCGTGAGGGCAGTCGCGGTGAGGACGGTGAAATCGCCCTGATGCGTGCCGCCGACAGTCATGCCGCTGATGACGAGCGGTTCGCCGCCCGTGTTTTTCAGCACGATGATGGAGTCGGCGAAACTCTCGTCCGGACACAACAGCGTGCGGAACTCTCCGCCGAGCACCTCGATCGCGGGCTTGCGCGCAGAGGATCCCGAGAGCGGAACACCCGCGGAAGCGTCGCAGGGAGCGGATGCATGCACGCTGAACCGTCCCGTCCAGGTGCCGTCGGCGACAGGCGCGAAGAGCAGCCGTACCGAGACGCTGTCGCTGGCCGGAATCGTCATCGGTACCGTCACCAGATCGGCGATCGCGAATGTTGTGCCGGAGATGGTGATCGAATCGAGCGTCATGTCGACCTTGGTGGGATTGCGTATCACCACGGTTTGATACGAGGTGTCGCCGACCGTGGTGAAGCCGAACACGACGGACGCGGGACGGAGCACGGGTGTGGGATCGACGAGCGAACCTTTCACCAGCAATGTCTGCGCGATGTCGCACGGGCGCGATGTCAGCTCGACGGTCGATGCGAATGCGCCGAAGGTCTTCGTGTTGACGGACACCCAGACGGTGTCCACCGCGCCCGCGAGCATGTTCTTCGAGAGATTGCCGCCGAAGTCCACGAGGCCGTCCGGAACGCTCGCTGTGGAGTCCAGCCTGCCGTCCACGGTGCCGACATTCATCAGCTCGAGCGGCGTCAGGAGCGGCAGCGTGCAGGGGTACACCTCGCCGACGTCTATCGTATCGGGCGCGAAGGTGACGAGCGCCGAGTCCTTGTGCCCGGCGAGCGGAATGTCGAGGAAGGGCAGCCCCGTTGCGTCGGTCGTCACGTGCAGCGTGCCGGAATGTCCGCCTGCTGTTGTCGCGGCGAAACGCACGGGCAGGCGCAGGGTGTCGCCCGGACCGAGCGTGCGCGACGGCGGGATGCTGGTTCCCGGCACGAACTCGAACGCGGACCCGACGAAGGACGCGCCGGTGAGCGTGATGGGCTGGTTGCCGTCGTTTTTGAAAAAGACTGTCGACTCCGATGTTTCGCCCGCGCAGAGCAGGGTCTCGAACACGGGCGGTTCCGCCTTGAGCGTGGTGGTCGGCGTGATGATGGACCAGAGGCTGTCGCTCGCGTCGGACAGCGGCACCTTGTATCCCCACATGCGGATCGTCCTGTCCGGTCCGGCGGACGCGATGAGTCCCGTGCGCCGCTCGAAGCGCGCGGCATTCACGTCGCCCGTGTGTCCGGTGAAGGTCTGCACGGCCATGGCGTTGCGGACGTCCCACACTTTCACGGAACGATCGCGCGAGCCGGACACCATGTACAGTCCGGATCCTGTGAGCGACACGCTCGTCACGGCATTCGAATGCCCGCTCAGCGTTGCGCGCGTCGTCCACAACCTGGTGTCCCAGAGGCGGATGGTGCGGTCGTCGCTGCCGCTCGCCAGCCAGCCCTTGTCGGGACTCGCGGAGAGGCAGCGCACCGCTCCACCGTGTCCGCTGAGCGTCTGCAGCGGCGCGCCGTTCACCGTCGAAAGAATCATGACATTGCTGCCCGATGCGGAGGCGATCCACGCGTTGCCCTGCGCGATGGCGAGCGCGCCATCAGCCATCGTGTTGCCCGCGCGCGTCCACGCCTGCGTCCAGTCGGACGTCTTCCACAGCGTCACCGCGCTCTGATCGGCCGTCGCGAGGGAGGCGCCATCGGAGGAAAAGACGGCGGAGTGGATCTGACTGCCGCCGGCGAGATCGCGCAGCGGAGCGCCCGTCGCCGCGTCCCATACTTTCACGCGGCCGTCGTGGCCGGTGGTGACGAGCAGCTTGCTGTCGGGCGAGAAGGCGAGCGCGTGGGCGCGCGCGCCGTGTCCGGCGAGGATGTCGACGAGCGCGCCGGTGAGCGGGTAGTACACTTTGATGCGGCCGTCGGCGAGCGTCGCGGCGAGCATGGTGCCCGACGGACTGAAGGCGAGGTCCACGATTTCGCTCGGCTGCCACGGGAGCCAGGTCGCGTCGGCGGGCGCGTTGCGCTTCTGCAGCGTGTACACGATGCCGAGGCAGGTGGTGCTCGGCGTGTTCGCCACGGTCCAGTTCGCGAAGAGCGACGAGGCGTTGGATGCGATCATCAGCCACGTCGATCCGGCGTCCGTGCTGTATTCGAGGCGGACTTCCTCGCTCGCGGGAATTCCGGCCCAGCGGAACTGATAACTCGAGCCGGCGTAGAGCACCTCGCCGCCGTTGGGTTGCACCAGTCGCAGCGAGTCCGAATGCACGCCGCCCGCGCATACCACCCGCTGCACGCACGGCGCGGTGGTCGTGAGCGGCAACACATTGGACACACGATTGGCGTTCGGCGCCAGAAACTGTATCCGGATCGTGCGCGATTGCCCGGGCGCGAGCGTGAACGGCACGGCGCCGCCCGTGTTGATCACGGTGAACGGTCCGAAGACCGAGGTGAGCGTCTGCACCGTCACGGTGCCGTTCCGGGCTGTCAGGGTCACGTCGGCGGTGCGCGTGGTGCCCGTGGGCAGGGCGCCGAAATCGACGAACATCGTCGAGGCGTCGAGCCACACGATGGAGGCCGGCGGCACGTTGACCACGGCGGACTTCGTCACGGTGGACGCGTTCTTGCGCAGGGTGATGTCCACGTTGCGGAGGGTTTCGCAGCCGTCGGTGAGGTAGACCAGTTCGCAGGGCGGGTAGGTGAAGATGCGGTCGCCGATCGTCTTGAACGCGTCGATTGCCGCCTGCTCCGTGGTGATGCTTTCGAACCACAGACCGTTCGTCCCCGCGGTGATGCGGCGCAGCGGGAAGTTCTGCGTGTTGGCGCTCAGGGTCACGCTGTGGATGCGCACGCCCGCGGCGGTGGCGGCGTCAATGATCTTCTTCTCCTCCGATGTCAGCAGGAACGGGGCACCGTCGGTGAGGATGACGACGTACTTGTCGCCCGGCTGATTCTTCGTGAACTCGATGGCGCCGGTGATCTTGTCGAGGAAGCCTCCCACCACATCGGTGCCGCCTCCGGCCATCGCGCTGAGACTGCCGATCGAGGAGAGGATCGTCGTCGTGTCCGAGGTGTACGGCAGGGTGATGCGCGTGGTGTCGTCGAACGAGATGATGCCCGTGGCCGCGGGGGGATACGAGAGCGAGCGCACGAGCGTCGACGCGGCGACGCGGGCGTTGTTCATGCGGCCCGCGAGTCCCATGCTGTAGCTGACGTCGATGAGGAGGGTCAGCGACAGCGGGGGAGTGATCGGCGGGGGACAGGAGACGCTCTGCACCGGGCGCACGATCCCGTCCTCCACCACGGTGAAGTCCGACGGGACGAAGTTGCCGATGTGCACGCCGTTGCGGTCCTTCGCGTCGAAGGACACCTTCACGAGCGGGTACCCGCTCGCGTCGGTCCCGAGCAGATTGAACGTGATCTGCGCGGCGGCGGGCATCGCCAGTGCGCAGGAGAAGAGCGCGGCGAGAACGATGCGAGAGGACGCGGCGCGCGCGGGACGGGGGGTATCGGATGTGTGCATCATTTGTTCAATCCTGTTTCCACGACGATCTGCACGGTACGGCAGTAATTCCTGCCTTCGGGAATGTCATTGTCGAAGAGCAGCCGGTCGCTGCCGACGGCTTCGATCTGCACCTGGATGCCGTCGAGCGACGAGGCGAGGGCCCTGCGCACGGACTCGCAGCGCTCGGTGGCGAGATTGCGGTTGTAGTCGGGATTTCCCGTGCGGTCGGCATAGCCGTAAATGGTGACGCGCGAACGCGATGAGATTGCGCGGCGGACGATGTCGAGGATGCGCTGATTCTCGGGGCCGATCTCGGACTTCTCGAATTCGAAGAGGATGAGACTGAAGCGGTCGATACGCTTGCCGCCCTGCTGCTCGATCACTTCCGTCGTGCGCACTTCCTTTTCCACCGGCAGGGACACCGTCGTCGTGCGGCGTTGACCCGCGCGGTCCGCGATCTCGAACACGGCCTGTACCGGAACGCCTTCGCGCGGCAGCGACGCGGAGTCGAGACGCCACAGCAACTCGGCGGGAAGGTCCGCCGTGCCGTTGAAGCGCTGCAGGACGGAGGCATTCTGCGAGAGCGTGACGGTCCAGTCGGCGATGCCCGCCTCGGCCTTCACCGACGGCTTGAGCACGATGACCGGCGTGGTGAGGATCTGCTCCGCCGCCTGCCAGCGCAGGGGCGCGAGCACTTCATGGGACGTGGCGGCGATCTCGACGCGGCGGGCTTCCTGCTCGCCCTCGATGGACGCCGCGTCGGGCGCTTCCTTCGGCAGGTTGCGCGACTGCACGGCGATGCGTTTCGGATCGATGTTCCACACCGCGGTGAGGTACCGCTTCACGGCGTCCGCGCGGCCGCGCGAGAGGGCGAGGTTGTTGCGTTCCGCGGCGTTGCTGTTGTTGCAGCCGGTGAGGGTGATCTTCGCGGCGGGCGTCGCCCGCATGCGCGAGCCGACGATGTTGAGCAGATCATGGTAGATCGTCAGCGTCTTGTTGGGCAGCGACGTCTCGTCGAATGCCGCCGTGCCGCCGGCGTCCAACAGGTGTTGCGCGCGCGTGGAGAGCTCGCTGCGCTCCTGGTCGAAGAAGACGTACGGGAGCAGCGGGAACAGCTCGCTGCGCGTGAGGCGCTCCACGACGATGCGCACGTCCGGCAGCGCGGTGCCCTGCGCGGTGCGCGCCTCGATCGCGAGCGCGGGAAGCAGCGCGGGCGGCGGCGGTGGCGGCGGCGGCGGTGGAGGAGGGGGAGGCACGGGCGGGTGATACAACACGCTGATGCCCGCGGTGATGCTGTTCGGCGTCCACGTCACGCCGCTGCTCAGCGATGTGACGGCCGCGTTGTATGCGAGTTCGGGATGCAGCGAGTACCGCGGCGAGAGCGCGATGTCGGCGCGCAGTCCCGCCGTGAACGCGGCGTAGGGCGTGCTCGCTTCCGGGACCGTGCCGGCGGACTCGTTGCGCACCGCGCGTTGATCCGCGAAGGTTCCGTCGGCGGGGGACACGAGGGATTCCCGCTGCGCGTACTCGTTCGACAGCAGCATGCCGATGTGTCCGCCCGCAAAGAGCGAGAGCGGCACGCCGCCGGCGACGCGGTACGCGAGTGTCGGACGCAGCGCGAGCGCGGACGTCGTGGATGCGATGCGGTGTTCGGTGATCGCCTGTTCGGGTCCGCGCGGCGTGAGCACCGGACCGATCGACTGCTGCTTCGTCAACGTCGCGGAGAGATCCGCGTAGAGCAGCGCGAGATGCAGTGACCATGCGGCGTCGAACGGCACGGCGTACGCGATGCCCGCGTACAGTCCGGCGCCGCTGCCGTTCTCGAAGCCGGTGCAGCAGCTCGGCACGCCGGGCAGTTCCGTGAACGACGCAGCGTGCGTGTTGATCGATGCGCCGGCGACGATGCCGTAGGCGTTGCGGAGCGTGTCCTGCGACCGCGCGTTCTGCATGGGCATCGGTGCGAGCGCGGCGGATGCGATCGCGATCGCGATCGCCGCGTGCGAGAGACGTCGCGCGCGAAGCGCGCGACGCACGAAAATATTTTTTTGCACATGCGCGGATATGTTGATGTGCTGATTTTTTTTTCGTTAGTTTGCACTGTGAATTTTCAACGGATATGAAAAGAGAGAAGCAGAGAGGACCGCGTGTCCGAGCCTTCGCAAGAGCGATACGCCCATCGAGCAAACGATGAACAAGTTATCGACCTTCCGTTTGAAATAAAACCCAACCGCGCATGCTCAGTGAAATAATTCCCGCTTCGTCCGACACTCTCGCCGTCTTCCTTCCTTCGAGTTTCTCGTCATCAGATATCTACCCCCGTTTCGTTGCTCACTACAGCGGAAGGGGACCCGCTGACGCGCGGATACTCCGCGTTTCGGCATAACGTTCCATATCCACTATCATGGAGGCACACATGGCAAAAACAACAGCAAAGCCGGCCGCGAAGCCGGTTGCGAAGAAGGCAGCCCCTAAGAAGGCAGCCCCGGTGAAAAAGGCAGCCCCTGCAAAGAAGGCAGCCCCGGTGAAGAAGGCAGCCCCTGCGAAGAAGGCAGCCCCGGCCAAGAAGGCAGCCCCTGCGAAGAAGGCAGCCCCGGCCAAGAAGGCAGCCCCGGCCAAGAAGGCAGCCCC
>JADKJW010000026.1 GCA_016720835.1 Ignavibacteria bacterium | reverse complement strand
GCGGTCAACGCGCCGCCCCTCATGGGAAGCATCCCGACGCGACGTGGATACCGTCGCGCAGATCGCGGAGGATTCAGCACCGTCGCCGTGAAGTCGATGCAGGAACACGCCGCGGGAGCGATACCGACGGATGACGGGCGCCTTGGAAGGGGACTGGTATTTGGCGCGTACGCGCCGAGGGATCCCCCGACGGCAGCGGCTGGAGCGGGCGCGTGGCGCTTCCGCACTGTGCCTGACCTGCCTCCGGTCGTCCTAGTTCTCGCGCTCACTGATGACGCGCGTGATATGGAACTGCCGATCACTTCCGGAGGCGCAGCGACGGCGCCGTCGTATCGTTTGAGACCGCCCGACACGGCGTTTGTGAACACGCTGACTGGGCCCTGGCGCTCGGGGATACCAGTTGGCGGGTCGCCGCGAGCAATCACGGCGCACCGCGTGTTAACAGACGCGTCCGGGCGCAGTAAACACGGGAGGCGTCGCGCCATGGAGCGATGTATGGAGCTTTTGTGACGGCGATTCGTTGCCGACGGCGCCGGAACTGGGTGACCCCGATTCCTCGGCTGTCGGACCGGGCACCGGACGCCTGAGGTGAACGGTGCCCTACGCCGACTTCTACAGATCTCGAACTCGGGACAGACAGCGACACGGAGTTCCTATTCTTGATACTCTGCGTCACGGTTCGTAGGCGTTCATCGACGGCTTGGCTCGGAATACCATGCATACTTCTGGTGCGCGCAACCAAGCCCGGAGAGGAGCGCTCCGGGTCGCCTGTCCCGCACATTCATCAGCACGGGGTCTTTCCCTGAAAGCCCGGTGCTAGCTGCTCCCCGCGACGAAGCGCGGATCCCATCCCGGTGCGTTGTGTGGACGGCCCGGCGGAGCGGAGTCCTTCGATCTGCAAGTCGCCACTGACGGGGCGTTTCAGACGGAGTGACGGACAGCGTCTGTTGCGCGGACAGCACCGCCGCCGCGCTGTCCGGACTCGCCGTGGAGACCCGGTACCTTCTGGCGTGCGCGCGGGGAACCGTCGCGTGCGTCAGCGCGTGGAGCACGGTGCGGACGTTCATCACGGCTCCCGCTCCGCCTGCCGCGCCCGTGCCCGATCGCCCGCGGATAGTGCGCGCCGCTCGTCGAGTCCCTTGCTGCGGTGGGCTTCGTCGCCTCCCGCGTCGTCGTATCGTCTGCAGATCTCTCCGACACCGGCTTTGTAATCCTCCTCGTGAACGACTCGCTTCCTGGCGCGACATCGTCTTCCAGCATCGTACCTCCTGCAGGACGCCCGTCTGGTGTCGCGTGTTCGGAGTGAACGCAGGCGGGCGCGGGCCTGGTCGCCCGGCATGGAGCTTCACGATCGAGGTAGGAACCGCCGTAGGTCGACGGCCCGCCAGCGGAGGACGGATGCGCATCCTCGGCGTGGTACCCGGAATCTGCTTCCGCTGGTCCGGAGGCGCGGGGGACGCGGTGACGGCACACCATGGTCCGATATCCCGCTGCCGCGCGGCGGCGATGCGGAGTTCGTCATCAGCGATGCGCTCGGCCGGATCGTCGCGCGTTCCGGCATTCGCGACGCGGGCGCGTGGGGCGTGCGGGAGTTCGGCTGGAACCCGCGCGATGCCGCGCCGTGCATGTAGCATCGTGACCCCAGTGCAACGGCACACGGCGCGGTCGGCGGTGTGCGTTCTGCGGAGTAGGAGGCGGCAACGGCGGCGGCGGGAAATGAACCGTCGGCGCCTGGCGTTGTGTCCAAGGCACGCGATGCATCGCGTGGAAATGCTTACGCGCGTTGCTGTGTACGGAGGGCCGGGTCCGCAGTGAACGCGCGTCTCCGCGTGCGTCGAAGATGCTGACCGTGCGCGTCGCCTGAGGTATCCAGCATCTTGCAATTGATGGAACAGAGATACTTGTCCTCGTGCACTGAAGGAGTCCACCTCGCGCCAGGCCGCGGCGGGGAAGGGGTAGCGGAAACCGTCGAGCATCGCGACACGTAGGGCCTGCTGCTGAAGTCCGTTCCCGCGTACAGCCCGTTCCGGCGCTGGCGAGGGCGGTGTAGCCCGCGAAACGGGATCGATCGCCGCAGGCGCCTGTTTCTGAGCCTCGAACCCCGTAGAGATCCAGCACACGGCGAGAGTCCCCGCAGTATGAGGACGGCCCCAATCTTCCGTGCCCGGACGCAGCGCGTGGATATGACGGACGCCCGCGAGGCGCGCGTAGCTGAAGTCCATCGTGCAGGTGCGCGGACCGACGACGGCGATGCGCGCTCCTGGATCGCCGTATTCGCCGAGCACGAGAAATCCGCCGCAGCGGGTCACCGAGGAACCGCGCGCGGCATCGAAATCGCCGGGCAGGGCGTGCACCGCGAAGCTGCCGCCGTAGCGCACGCGAAAGCAGTTGCGCCCGCGTCAGAACAATGCCGTCCGGCGGCGAAGCCGCGAGCGCGCTCAGAATGCATGAGACGGTGTCCTCGTCGCCTCGGGCGAGCGCCGAGGGCCGCATGAAGAGCAGCACTCGCGGAATGAAGCAGCTCGAGCGTTCGTCGCTCCCGCGCGATCATGGCGAGCCCACGCTGGAGCGCCGAGGATTCCCGGTCCGGAGGAAGCGCGCGAGCTGGCCGGTGATATGGCGCTCGTCTGTGCCCGTGATGTGCAGCATGGAGAGGGGCATGCGCGGAAGGTACGGATTTCCGCGCACACGCGGGGTCAGTCCAGCAGCAACAGCCCCGATCGCGCGACGATCTCGCCCGCGCGGTCCGCGACGAGCACGAATCCGGCGGGGGAGAGGGAGCGCCCGTAGAAACGAGCGTGCCATCGGCCCCGGTGCGCGTGTTCAGTCGCTGCATGCCGAGCGCGTCAAAGAGGCGCAGCCGCAGCCGCGGCCCGTCGCCGTTCGCGACGCGGATGGACAGCGGTTGACCGGCGCGCAGGAGAGGGATACAGCTCCACCAGCGCGCGCGGAAGCCAGCGTCGCGATGCTCCGCGGAAAGGGGAGGCCCCCGATCTCGAAGGGTTCGACGCGCTGCAATTGTCCGTTGATCGAGTACTCCGCTTTCCATGCGCCTTCCGGCAGCGACGCGGGAGCGGCATCGAGAACCACCACCGGAGTAGCGGTAATTCGTCGTGCACGTGGCGCTCCACGCGATGCACCGCGCCCGAGGGATTCCTCCAGACGACGCTGCTCGTGTCGCCGGCATGCACGGACAGGGTGTGCGCCCAGAACCAGACCTGCGTTCCCGACACGCTGAATCTCCTCACGGTGGGCGGGCGTTCGCGCAGGGTGTCCAGCGTGGGCTCGAAGGCGAGGAGGCCCGCGTCCATCGTTTCCCGGACCGTGGAATACGCCGGTTGCTGTTTCCAGAGGGCCACGGCGCGCATGCGCCCATCCACGGTCCATCGTCACCCCGCTCTTGCGCAGCTCGAAGTGGGATGCGGATCGGTGGATTGCCCGAACTTCCGATGAGCGCCAGCGGCTGCCCCGCAACCACCGCCTGCTGCTCCGCGACGAGCATGCTCCCCTTCCGCAGATGCGCGTAGAAGGCGATGCTGCCGTCGCTGTGCCGCACGGAGATATGGTGCCGAACCGTCCGCTGTTGATCGCCTTCGACCGGTCGAAGAGGCCGTCGGTGATGTGCGTCACCGTGCCAGGAGCGGCGGCCAGCACCGTCACGCCGCTGTCCATGCGCGAAATCTTTCAGGACGAAATCCGTTCCTGATGTCCGTCGTGCGTGTACCAGCCGCAGGCGAAATCTCGAATGCCCGTCGTGCTGTCGCGGTCGGGAAAATTGACGAGGTAGTAATCGCGGTCCAGCGCGCCCGTGACGGAGCGGCTCGAGCGGACAGGGGCTGCGCGGCGAGGAGCCGACGCGGCACAGAGGGCGATGAGCATGCGAAGGAGGCGGCGCGGCGCCATGCGTGAGGATGCCAGCTTACCACCCACTTCGATGCCGAGCGATACCGTGCGCCGAAAAATCGAAGATTGCGGCGTTGGACTGATTGCGGATGTACTGGTACGCGAGGGTCAGCGAGGGCCCATCGAAGAGGAAACCACGAGGCGTCGAAGGTTTTTTCGAGCGGAGCGAGGATCCGTATCTGCGTCCGCTGCGGTCCGGTCCGCCGATCGCGACATCGAGCGAGGCTGCGTAGGGGATAGGCTTTCAGATGCGCCGTCGCCGACGCCCTCATCGTCATCGACCAAGGCAGAATGGAAGTGAGCGTCGCGGAGAATTCGTCGCCGCTGTAACTGAAGGGATCGTCGATGAGTTCGTCGTCCCCTCCCGAGTTCAGCACGCCCGCCACGAGGGCGTGCATGTCGCGTCGAGATTCCAGCGGCGCTGGTATTTCAATCCGATGCCGAGGGCGTCCGTCAGTGCTTGTCCTATCGACACGCGCACTCGCGAGAGGACGGGACATCGAAGGCGAGGATCGGCGCGCTGGCCGCGCTTCCCGCGTGCATGCCGTTGCCATAGCCCACCGCCATTGCCTCCGCCGTTGCCTCCCCCACCGCCGTTACCGCCACCGCCGGGGCCTCCGCCATCGACGGTCATGCCGCCATCGGCGGTCGTGCTGCCGCATCGGGCGCGGCGGACATGGACGTGACATTCGTTGTGCGCATCCTGGTCTCGAGGAACTGCTTGTTGCCGTAGAAGACGTCCGCGTGAATGCTGGTCTTTGTCTGCAATGTCAACGATGCGCCGAGCGACGGGGCGTGTTCCAGAAAGCTCAACGACCTGGACTGCGGATACAGTCGCGTGCGGAAGCGGTAGTCGGCGCGCGCAACGAGGTTGTCGGCGATCGCGACCTTCATGCCGCTCTTGCGCCGCGCCCTGCCAGTAATCGTAGAGGGTAGGTTTCGCGTCCGAAGCGCGACGAGGCTCCGCCGCGGCGTTGAGCTGCAAGCCGGCTCGCCGTCCGACGGGCAGTTCCCACGACAGGGTGAGCGCATGCAATGAATACTGCTGGTCGAAACTGCGGGATGAGCGCGAGCGTGCCGGCGTACACCACGGACCGTGGCGCGTCTTCAGTGCATGTAACCGAAGGCCGCCCGGAGCCCGTCAAGGAGGCCGCTCCGGCGACGAGGCCGAACGCGTTGCTGGCATAGCCGTTGTCGAAGGAAAAGATCCGATCCATTGCGCCTGCGCGCGGAGGCCGACACCGTGTGAAGACAGTGCGATGGCGGCGATGCGTCTTGCGTTTCGCCGGGCTCCGGGAGCGGCTGAATGTCTGGGGCGTTGTGGGCATGGGTCGATCGGAAAGGTATCGCGGTGTGGGGCGTGCGCCGGCGTTCCGTCGCTCGTGCGGGGGACGCCCGTGCGTTATTTGGCGCCTCTGCGGCATCTTGGAGCCGAGGCCGTTGCAGCGGCTGTCGTTGATACCGTCGCCGTCGAGGTCGATGAAGCAGTCGCGCTTGCGGGCGCGTTCGCCCTTCTTCCGCATTCTCTCCGCCGGTTTTCCCGTCTGCAGGCAGGGTCACCCGTTGATGCCATCCCCTGTTTTCGTCGACGAAGCGCGGGGCCGTTTCCGGCTTCGTCTTCGCGGCTTTCGTCTCGGCCGATTTCGAACGGTCGGGGTTTCGTCTCCTGCGGAGACACCTCTTGCATTCTCCGTTTCCGTGACGCGTTTGCCGCGGGCTGGCTTGGACTGATCGGCGTCGCTCTGCGCGAGGGTGAGCGAGGGGAGAAACAGGAGGAGGAGACGAGGGCGTTTTTCATGATCGAGCCTGATAATGAAGGGGCGGCGGAGATCCGCCGCCCACGAGTTCGGAATGTTACTTGCTGCGGGGGGCGATGCGCTTGGGCTGCTTCATTTCCTTGGTCGGCGGGGCGGGGTGATGCCGCAGGAACCGTCGCGGAGGCGGAGACGCTAGCCGGTGCCGTTGCAGGTGCCGGTGGCTTTTGCCCGTTCAGGCCCCTTGCCCGTGCCGGTGCAGGTGCCGGTGCCTGCAGGTGCCGGTGCCGAAGTTGTCGCAGATGCCGTCGCCATTGGCGCCAACCAAGTTTGCATGGACGGTGCCCTTTGTTGCCGAGGCCCTTTCCGCCGCCGTTCTGCGCCATTGCGGGCTGCGAGAGACCGATGCCGAACAGCACGATGGCTGCGATTGCGAGGGAGAAGATGGGATTTCATGATGTGCTCCTGCTGCGTGATACGATGAATGAAGAGGGTGAAGGCCTTACAGCGAGGAGTATTGCATGTCGTGTGCGGGGAATAAACCCATGATTCGAGGGCGGATTCAGGGTGGTGGCGCTTCGCTCGACAACTTGGTCGAAGCTCAGGCAGGTCTCGTCGATGCATCCGGCTTCGACGCCTGCTCTTCCAGCTTCGCGAGCTTGTATCGGAGCGTCCGGTCCGATATGCCGAGCAATTCGGCGGCACGGACCTGATTCCCGAGCTGAGCTGCAATGCGCCCTCGATCATGCGCCTCCAGCAGTTCCACGCGCTCGTTCAGATTCCCGGGTTCGGCGGAGATCCCGCCGTCGCTGCGGCCGCCGCTCCCGCGCGGGGACCGCACGGAGCCGGGCAGATCCTGCGTGGTGATGGTGCCGGCGCGCGAGCACTACCGCGTGCTGGAGGATGTTGTCGAGCTCGCGGACGTTGCCGGGATAATCGTGGCGGAGGAGCAGATCCATGGCCTCGCGTGATACGGGCCGCAGCGCCTCGCGGCCGTTCGCTCGGCATGCCTGCGCAAAGGCGTCGACGAGCGGCGGGATGTCGGCGCGGCGCGCGCGCAGCGGCGGGATGTGGATGCCCAGCCGACGTTCAGGCGATAGTACAGATCCTCGCGGAAGCCGCCGTCCCGCATCATGGCTTCGGATCCCGGTTCGTCGTGGCCACGATGCGCACGTCCAGCGAGCGTCTCGCTGCCGCCCACGCGCTCGATCTCCCGAATTGCAGCGCCCGCAGCAGCTTCGACCTGCGCGGCGAGCGGGGATGTCGCCCACCTCGTCGATGGAACAGCGCGCCGCCGTCGGCCTGCTCGAAGCGGCCGATGCGCTGCCGTTCCGCCGGTGAAGGCGCCCTTCTCGTGCCCGAACAACCTCGCTCTCGAGCAGCGCGTCGGGCAGGGCGGCGCAATTGATGGTCACGAAGGGCGCGTCGCGCCGCGGACTCGCGTGGTGTATCGCCCGCGCGATGAGCTCCTTGCCCGTGCCGCTCTCGCCGCGAATCAGGACCGACGCCTTGCTGCGCGCGACGCGTCCGGCGGTGTTGAGCACGGCGTCCATCTCGCCGCTCTGCGAGACGATGGTGTCGAAGGAGAGAAGCGCTCGGCGAGCTGCGCGCGGAGACATGGCGTTCTCGGAGAGCAGCAGCGAGCGCTCCCGCGCGCGCTCGACGAGGAGGAGCGCCTCGTCCAGCTCCACGGGCTTCTGCACGTAGTCGAAGGCGCCGGAGCTTCATCAGCCGACGGCGCTCTCGATGGAGGCGTAGGCCGTCCGACGATCACGGGCACGAGGGGTCGGAGTTGCGCGCCCCGCGAAGCACATCCTCGCCGCTGATGTCGGGCATGCGGAGATCGGTCAGGACCAGGTCCACCGCCGCGCAGCGCGCGCAGGCCCTCGGTGCCCGATGCGGCCTCGGTGACGTCGTAGGATTGCTTGCGCAGAAATCCGGCGAGCGATTCGCGCTGCGCGCGTTCGTCGTCGATGAGCAGAATGTGGAACGGTGCGGTATGCATGCGGGTGACGGAACGATGAGGCGTGGAGAGTGGATGAAGCGCGAACGCGTGACGGTTGCGTCAGGAGCCGGGGAGCGTGATGGTGAAGGTCGTGCCGGTGCCGACCGTGCTCTCCACCGCGATCTCGCCGCGGTGTTCCGCGATGATCTGGTGCACGACGCTCAGCCCGGACCGCTCCGCCCTGCTTCGTGGTGAAGCAGAGATTGAAGATGTTCGGCAGCGTCTCGCGCGGGATGCCGCAGCCGGTGTCGCGCACGGTCAGGATGCACGCGCGATGCGTGACGCGCAGCGAGACGGCGAGCGTGCCGCCGCTCCGCATCGATTGCAGGGCGTTCTGAAAGAGGTTCAGCAGCGCCTGCTGCATGCGCGGTACGTCGATGAGGCACGGCGCCGGGGACTCCTGCAGATCGAGCGCGACCGTGATGCCCGCGTGGCGGGCTTCGCTGTCGACGACGTCCGCCGCGCGGCGGACGATGTCCGCCAGACGCGCGGGTTGCAGGTCGAGCTTCGGCGGACGCGCGAATTCCAGGAACTGGGTCACGATGCCGTTGACGCGCTGCACTTCGGACCGCATCGTGTCTGCGAGTTGGCGGTATTCCTCGACGTCCTCCGCGGGCTGGAACTCGGTGCGGAAGCGCTGCACGATCATGGAGATCGCGTTGAGCGGATTGCGGATTTCATGCGCGATGCCGCTCGCGAGGGCGCCCATGGCGGTCAGCCGGTCGCGGCGCTCGAGCTGCGCGGCGATGCGCTCCTGCTCCGATTTCACGAGCGCGTGTTCCTCGCGCAGCGCGGAGAAGCGCTTGCGGGTGGTCATCAGCAGCAGCAGGGCGATGCCGCCCGCGAACATCGCGGGCCGCGATGATGGCGAGGCGCTGCAGGCCGCGCTGCTGGATGCGGCGGACGTTGTCGAGGCGCAGGCCGACGCGCGTCAGCACGTGCGATCCGTCCTCCAGACGGAGGAACGGACCACCTCCAGCAACGGCGCGTCGCCGCTGTCGATGACGCGCGTGCGCGACGAATCGGCGTGCCATGCCTCCGCGAGGAAGGGATCGTCCTCGATGGCGACCATCGACGTCACGGAGGTGCTCGCGGCCGAGGATGCCGTCCATGTCCTGCAGCGTCACGAAGGAGATGTCGGGATTGTCCGCGATGTCGCGCAGGAGTTTGCCGATGCCCACTTTCTTCCGGAAGGAAAGCATGGCGTCCGCGTCCACGCCCACGAGCACCTGTCCGCGCGCACGCCTGCGCGGCACGGCGAGCAAGTAGAAGAGCGCGCTGTCCGATACCGGCGCGAGAGTGCCGGGCAGCCACGCGCGCAGGGAATCGCCGAGGGGCTGCGCGAGGACGTCCGCCAGGTCGGTGGAAAGCGCCTTCCCGCCATGGGCGCCGATGGAGGCGACCGCCACGCGGCCCGTGCCGTCCGTCAGCGCGATGTAGTCCAGCGACAGCTCGTCCGCCAGCGCCCGCAGCGTCGCGTCGCCGGGCCGGGTGTGCTCTTCGAGGTGGGCGATGAGCGCGGCCGAGGCGCGGAGCCGCTCGAGGAGCATGTTCTCGATTTCCGCGCCCGATGCGATGGCGCTCTCGTTGCCGCGGTTGATCGCCTCGATGAGCGTCTCCGCTTCCAGCTTCGAGGACTGCAGCAGGTCCGCGCGGCTCTCGCGCAGTTCGATGAAGGAGAAGGCGATGAGTCCCGCCGCGAGCATTCCGCCGCCCGCCAGGAGCAGGCGCAATCGGCGTGAACCGATGGGTATGGAGGAGAAGAAGGTCGTCATGTGCTGAATAATAAACCGCGATCGCGCGACCCCGCTACCCTTCCACGAAAAATCGCAGTATTATCGGGGAGACATTTTCGCGCGTTCCGAAACATACGCAATGCACCACCTGTTTGAATGGAGGGACCGACATGCATGAACGGCGATATTCCGCGGCGATCGAGCGGCTCCGGCCCCCGGAGCGGATCGCGTTGCTCGAAATCGAACGCGTCACCGCACTCACCCTCGAGGGCGTATCGGCCGGAAACGTGATGGATATCGGCACCGGAAGCGGGCTCTTTGCCGAAGCGTTCGCGGGCAGGGGACTCGCGGTGACGGGAGTGACACGAATCCGGAGATGCTCGCCGCCGCGCGGGATTCGTCCCCGACGGCGATTTCGTCCGGGGAGCGTTCGAGGAACTGCCCTTCGAGGACGCGTCGTTCGACCTCGTCTTTCTCGGGCACGTGCTGCACGAGGCCGATGATCTCCTGCACGCGCTCGCGGAAGCCGAGGCGCTGCGCCCGCGTCCGCGTGGCGATTCTGGAGTGGCCGTGCAAGGAGGACAAGGGACCGCCGCAGCATCACCGCCTGCGGAGCCGGACGATATCCTCCTCGCCCTCGGCGGTCGGATTTTCGCGGATTGAATGGATTACGCTGGGCATATGGAATATTTCCGGCTCGGGATCACGGAACACGGCGGAGCGCATCGATAAGATGATATCAGCGCGCTGAACGGTTCCGTTCCGCAGGCTTGCTTGATTTTCGACATTCATCCCCGACAGGACTTCCCGCGTTCATAGCGGCCGATCCGCGGTTCGAAAATGCCGCCCCGCGCGTGCGGAGCGGCATTTCCCAGAAGGGGAGAACGGGAGCTTACTTGACGTACGGGAAATTCATGCAATCGACGGTGGCGTCGTAGGCGGTTTTCTTGGCGTCCTTCATGACCTGCCAGTTCATGCCCTGCGTGCCGAGACCGAGACTCTTCGCGTCGTAGCCCATGACGCGGAGGATGGCGGCGACGTTCGCGCTGGTCTGTCCCGAATAGCAGTACACCACGATGGTCTTGTTCGTCGGCAGCGTCTTGAGGAATTTCGCGAGCTTGAGATCGGCCTTCGGCGTGTACTGGATGGCGCCCGGGATGTGCTTGAGCGTGGTATAATCGGCAAGCGGCCAGTAATTGATGATGTAGAACTGCGTCGGATCGGGCATCACCTGCGCGATGGAAATCGAGCTCTTCGCGTATCCGCCCGCGAGGACGGAGTCGATGCGCACTTTCAGAATGTCGGCGCCGCTGGTCTTGCCGGTGCTGAGCGTCGGGAGCGAACCCACGGCGGCCATCGCGGTCGGCGTGTCGACGAAGGTGCTTGCGTACTGGCTCGAGCACTGCGTGGTGAGCCTGTCGAAATCCGCGTGCCAGGACGACATGCCGAACTTCATCGAGAAGGCGGTGTTGTATCCCGACATGCGCAGGATGGACGTGGTGAAGGCCGCGGACTGGCCGGTGTAGCAAATCACTACGACCTTGTCGTACGCGGTGAGATTCACGGTCTTCATGTGCGTGAGGATGTCGGCGATCAGCACGTTCACGGCGCCGGCCACGTGGCCCTTGTCGTAATCGACCTTGGCGCGCACGTCGACGAGGTAGAACTTCTTCGCGCCGTTGATGTCCTCGTACACCATCTGGGCGGTCACGAGGGCCGGATAATCGGTGTTGAGGTAGCCGCCGGTCGTCCCTTCGAGCGCCTGTACGACGAGTTCGGCTTCATTGACGACGACGGGCGGCGTGACGGGAGTGTCGTCGTTCGAGCAGCTGCTCACGAACAGGAGGACGGGAATCAGGAGTGTGAGGAATCTCGCATTGCGAATCATGATGTGCTCCGAAACGGGTGATGTGGGAGTGGAGGGATGTGCGATGAAGTTCATTTATTTCCAGCTCGCGGGGAGCTTGCCGTCGACGATCACGCTCTGGTTGGCGACCACTTCAAACGGCTGCAGGTCGCTCTGGAAGAGGAACCACTGCTTGTTGCGTCCGTCGATGATGTGGCAGGCGTCGTAGCAGGGCTTGCCGGCCTCGGTCTTCGTGCGCTCGGTCCAGCGCTGGATGTTGTGCGGCGAGGCGAGCTTGAACGTGGGGGCGGCGGCGAAGTTGCTCATGGTCGGCACGCCGAACTTGTCCGGTGTCCGGTGCGAAGGGCGCGTTGCGCACCACGGCGAACTTGTAGGCCTTAGTCTGCGGCATCGCGTTCATGCCGATCTTGAAGGCGAAGTAGGGTCCGTTGCGCACGCCTTCCGCGCTCCGTGGCAGCTGCCGCAGTTCTGGTAGGTCTGCGAGTGGCAGGTGTAGCAGCTGAGGTTGTCCCAGTGCAGCGTATGGAAGCTGTTGGACTTCGACTTGGCGGCGTGGCAGTCGACGCACTGCGGCAGGTCCTTGACCTGGTACCGGTTCGTGTACACGTGCCGTCTCCATGCATTTCCTTGCCGCTGTGGCAGTTGGTGCAAGCGCCGCCGGGAAGCGCGGTGTAATGGACATCCGGACGCGTG
This sequence comes from Ignavibacteria bacterium, assembly GCA_016720835.1. Taxonomy (GTDB): domain Bacteria; phylum Bacteroidota; class Ignavibacteria; order SZUA-365; family SZUA-365; genus JADKJW01. The sequence continues at coordinate 13,084 of JADKJW010000026.1, read as the reverse complement.
CCGAAGGCCTCGCCGAAGTACGCGTTGGCAACGCGCGCGGAGTGGCAGGCGGTGCAGTTGAGGCGCATGTCGGGCGCTTTCGAAATTGTGCGCGGAAAGGAAGCCGCCGCCGGCCTGCTTCGGGCGCTGCACGTGGCATTCGCCGCAGGAGGCGTGGCACTTGCCGCAGTAGGTGTCGTAGCCCTTCTTCAGGTCCGTGGGGAAGAGGTCGTAGTCCGGAGCCGCCGCGCAGCGACCATGTGCTTCTGGCCGGAGCCGGACGTGGATGTTGGTCTTGGTCCGTCGCCGCGATGGCCGCATGGCAGGTGCCGCAGTATTTCTGCGCGTCCTTCGACGGCGCGCCGACGAAGGTGCCCGTGTGCGCGGCTTTCTTGTCGACGGCCGGTTCCACGCCGCCGTGACAGTCCACGCATTTCAGCTTGCCGTGCGTGGAGGCAAGGAATTTCTGGCCGTTGGGGCCGCCGACATACACTTTCTGCCAGCTTCCATTTCCGGCAGGGTTCCGCCGCAGCCGCCTTCGCCGGGATCGGACGGCGGATTCGGATCGGCGACGGCCTTGAGCGTCGCCTCGTTGCCGTGGCAGCCGATGCAGGTCATCGAAACGGCGGGAGGCGGCGGCGTCACCGGGTCTTCCTTCTTCGTGCAGGAGGCGAGCAGGAGAAGCAACACTCCGGCCAGCATGAGGGATGATGTGCGTTTCATAGGTGCAGTCTCTTGGTTATGGGAATGAATCGGGATGTTTTGTCACAGGGGGGACGGACAATGTGGCGATTCGGTCTCCGGATGGCGTATATCACTAAACGATTGCATCGCCATCAGTTGATAATAGCACGTTTGATGCCAGACTATCTCAAGTGCCCGGCGTGCATCGGGAAAGTATACATCCTTCGATGACCGCCGGGCAATTGTTGTGCAGTATTACGCGAAGCCGCGAATGCCGATCGGAAGGCGGGATCGATTAATGCAGACGTTCGATATGGTCGACGAGGGTGCCATCCACATAGGCGCGGACCGCGTCCTCGATGTTTGCGATGTCGGTGATTTTCGGCTGAATGTTCAGGGACTGCAGACTCTGATACGCTCCCGCTCCCATGCCGCGTGCGAGCAATGCTTCGCAGTCGTCGATGGCCGCTGCCATCATGTGGTGCCGTGAATGCGATTCCGCTCCGAAGCCGTGACCCTGCCCCCCGCCGGCTCCATGTCCGTGCCCGTGTCCTCCACCTCCGTGTTCGCCGTGCCCGTGTTCGCCGTGCTCGTGCTCGCCGGACGCGAATTGCGCATGTCCGAGCTTGTCGCGTGTTTCCTTCGCCGTGATGAGCCCGTTTTCGACGGTGACGACGACGTAGTACGGCGCGCGTCCGAAGTGACGGCTGATGGTGCTTCCATCTTCTGATACTGCTGCGATTTTCATTGGTATTTCCTCGTTCATGTAGAAGTGTTCAACAAAACTGACAGTCGTTGCTTCCGTCTCACGCATCTCCGCCGTCCGTCCGGATGGCGTTGAGCGCCTGATCCAGATCCTCCAGCAAATCGTCGATGTCCTCGCACCCGAGTGATATCCGGACGAGTTCATCCATGATGCCGGCTTCCACTCGAGCGGTTCCAGGCATGCCTGCATGGGTCATCGAAGCGGGATGTTCGATCAGCGATTCCACTCCGCCGAGCGAAACGGCGAGGGTGAACAACCGCACGTTGTTCATCACGGTTCTTCCTCCGTCAAGCCCGCCCCGCACGCCGAACGCGATCATGGCTCCGAAACCGTCCATCTGGCGTTTTGCGATATCGTACTGCGGATGCTCGGGTAATCCGGGAAAGTTGAGCCACGTGACCATCGGGTGCTGTTTGAGAAATGCCGCCATGCGAGCGGCGTTCTCCTGGCTCTTTTCCATGCGCAGCGGCAGTGTCTGGACCCCGCGCAGCACCAGCCACGCCTGATGCGGGTCCATCGTACCGCCCAGATGATTGAGCACCGGTTTGATTCTTGCGTACAGTGCTTCGTCCTTTGTCACAATCATTCCACCGACAACATCGCTGTGCCCGTTGATGTACTTCGTGAGGCTGTGGATGACGATGTCGGCGCCGTGTTCGATCGGCCGCTGAAGATAGGGACTTGCGAAGGTGTTGTCCACCGCGAGGGGAATGCCGTGGAGGCGCGCGATTGTTGCGGCGGCGGCGATATCCGTAATACGCATGGTCGGATTTGCCGGCGTCTCGATGAAGACGAGTGCGGTGTCTGGTCGAATGGCGCGTTCGATGTTGCGCGCGTCGGAGGAGTCGACAAAAGTGGCCTCCACGCCGAAGCGGCGAAAGATCGTCTCAAGAGCCGTGCGGGAAGGGCCATACACACAATCGGTACTGACGATATGGGTGTCCTTGCCCAGAAACGCCGCGTATACCGTGGTGATGGCTGCCATTCCGGAGGCGGTCGCGAGGCCCCTGTACCCGTTCTCCTGGGCGGCGACACTTCGTTCCAGCGCGTCGATCGTCGGATTTCCGAGCCGCGTATAGATGTAGCCTTCCTGCGTGCCCGCAAAACGCGCAGCGCCTTCCTCCGCGGTGGGAAAGGAGAATGTGGAGGATTGGAAGATGGGCACGGAGACCTGGCCGAAATCCATGCACTCGAGTTTTCCTTCGTGAATGGCCTTCGTCGCCTTGCGCATGGGATGGGTGTGTGTATCAGTGTTCATTCTGGTGCGATGGTGTGAGAGTGCGTGAAATCGGTGATAGTCCGTTGGTGTTTTGCGGTGCCGTCATCACTGTTGTATCGTCTTCAGCACGCGCTCCTTCTCGATGCGCCTGGTGCAGAAGAACCAGTCGTGGCAGGTCACATCCGCATCCGTGCTTTCCATGCGCTCCTTCGCGACGCCGCAGGAGCCCGCGGTCGGGACGATGACGTCGTCGCCCGGGCGCCAATCAGCCGGTGTCGCGACGGAGAAGGCATCCGCCGTTTGCAGGGCCATCAGGACGCGGAGCAATTCATCGAAATTCCGGCCCAGACTGAGCGGATAATAGATGATTGCCCGGATAATTCCCTTCGGATCAATCACAAAGACAGCGCGAACCGCCTTGGTGGAACTCTCGCTCGGTTGTATCATCCCGTATTTTTTGCCACGTCCATCGTGATGTCCTCGATCAGCGGAAAGGTGACCTCCACATCCTTCATGCCCTTGTATTCGATCTTCTCCTTGATCGTGCGAAGCCAGGCGATATGACTGTACAGGCCGTCGACCGACAATCCGACGAGCTTGCAGTTCAGTCTGGTAAACTCGGGTTCCAGTGTTGCGAACGTCATGAACTCCGATGTGCAGACGGGAGTGAAATCCGCGGGATGACTGAAGAGAATCACCCACGAGCCCGCATACTGCGCGGGGAAGTCGATGGGACCTTGCGTGGTGACGGCGTTGAATGCGGGCGCGGTGTCGCCGATGCGGGGCATGGATGCGCCGCGAGTGTCGGTGTTCGTTTCCATGATTTGAATTTCCTGTTATGAAGTGGGAGTGAGTTCGTGTTGCATGAAGTGCGCCAGCACGTCTTCGACGTCGCCTTGAACCCAGGGAATGACCCTGATGCGCGATCCCCGGGCTACGCTGACACATTTCCGAGTAAGGCCTCCGCAAATCAGCACATCGACGCCGAGACGCTCCAGTATCTGTCGCTTCCCGTGAGGAAGCAGGTTCATCGGCGTGCGCGAGGCGACCACGCCATCCCTGATAATGACCAGCAGAATGCTCTCAGCGCAGTCAAGTCGGGCGGAGACGCGATTCCCGAAGGTGGATATCGCCAGAGTGATCATTGAAGGTGCTTCCATTGGAAGAACCTTTTGCAATGATCACGCCAGAGTGGAAACCCCGCTCTGCAGCGCCTATTGGATACAAAGGGAGGGCACTGCGCGCGCGTGCGTTGCATATTCGAGACGCTGCCGATGCAACCGTCTCATGAACGTGACGTAGCCTGGGTCAGCGGAGGCCGTGTTTCTTCATCAGCCGCCAGAGGGAGCTGCGATGTATCCCCAGCGCCTGTGCAACCCGGACCTTCACGCCATCATGACGAGCCATGGCGTCGACTATCGCCTGTCGCTCAAGCGAATCGAAGGGCGAAAGCGGTTCGACAGCGATCGTCGCCCTCCTCTGGACGATTTCCGGGGGAAGATGCGGCAGGCCGATGACCTCGCCGCGACACATGATGAAGGCATGCTCCAGAATGTTTTCCAGCTCGCGGACATTGCCGGGGAACGGATGCTGCATCAACAACTCCATGACGTCCTCGGACACTCCGGTGATGCCGCGGTCCATCCTGAGATTCAATGTTTCAATGAACCGGTGAACGAGGAGGGGGATATCGTCGCGCCTCGCGCTCAACGGGGGCAAGGTCAGTTTCACCACATTCAGCCTGAAATACAGGTCGTCGCGGAACGAGCCGGACTCCACGAGCGTTGCCAGATCCTCTTTCGAGGCGGCGATCACGCGGACGCTCGTCTTCACGGCCCGTGATGCGCCAAGCGGCGTGTATTCACGCTCCTGCAGGACGCGCAGCAGTTTCACCTGCGTCGCGCGCGGGAGGCTGTCCACTTCATCGAGAAAAAGGCTCCCGCCCTCCGCGAGCGCGAAACGTCCGGGTTTGTCCTTGCGCGCGTCGGTGAACGCGCCCTGCACGTACCCGAACAATTCCGATTCAAGCAGCGCGTCGGGAAGCGCGCCGCAATTCACGGCGACGAAGGGGCCCTGCGCGCGCGGACTCAAATTGTGTATCGCCCGGGCGAAGAGTTCCTTCCCAGAACCGCTGGGGCCTTGCAGCAGCACGGAGCTTTCGCTCTCGGCGACATAGGGCATGATATCGAACAGTTTTCCGATTGCATGATTTTTCGACACGATGTCCTGAAACGTGTACCTTCCGGCAATTTCCTTCCGAAGTTCTTCAATCACGGAAAGATCGCGGAAGGACTCCACACCCCCGACGATGGCGCCTGCCTCGTCGTGCAGCACGGCGGTGCTGATGCTTATCGGGATCTCCCTGCCGTCGGCGCGAAGGATGTTCACCTGCTTCCCGATGGTTTCCCCGCCGGTCTCGAACGAGCATCTCAGGGCGCAGGTCTGTTCGCAGATGTTCGCGCGCAGCACCTCGAAGCAGTACTGCCCGACGGCGCTGTCGCGCAACACGCCGGTGATGCGTTCCGCCGCCCTGTTGAACGATGTGATACGCATCGCCGTATCCACGGTGAACACGCCATCGGCAATGCTGTCGAGGATGGTGTTCGCGAATCGTGGGGACGGTCTTGCCCGGAGTGTCGCTCTCATCTGCCATTACCACCGTAAAGAGGAAGCGGAACATGTACATTAAACAATCAACAAGGAAGGTGCAAGGACCGCCCACCATGACGCGCTGCGGAGTTGTGGTGGAATCCTGACAATCCTTGCCGTGTGCGCGGCATGAATCGTCGAGTGCCACGTTTCCGATCTGCACAGATCAGCGATTCCGATCCAAATATGGTGTGTCGCGATGTGGCACGGTAATCGACAGGAAGGTATACAGCGGCCGCATGCAGGCGCCCAGGCTCCTTTCGCATGAGTGACTATCGACGCGCAGATCCTGCAAGCTGTCGCATGAGAAACCACCATTCCATTCGTTCTTCCACATCAGAGGTTCACCATGAAAACTCTCCCCGTTCTTCTCCTCCTTCTGGGCTCGCTGGCGGCCGCCGGGTGCACGGATGACGCGGCAGTCGGTCCGCAATCGCAAAATCCGGACGACATGGAGCAGCTCGAAATGCTCACGACATCGATCAATGCCATCGCCCCGTCGTCCATCAACGATACCGTGATCGCGGGGCTCCGGCACATGCGCGAAGAGGAAAAACTCGCGCGCGACGTCTATCAGTATTTCTTTGAGAAATACGGGACGAACATCTTCGGCAATATCGCGAGAAGCGAAGCCACGCATATGGCGGCGGTGAAGGTGCTGCTCGACCGGTATGGCGTGACGGATCCGGTCACATCGGACGTCCGGGGCGCGTTTGTCGATCCGAAAATGACCGCGCTCTACACGCAATTGACGGGCGCGGGAGCGAAGAGCCTGCTCGACGCCTTCATTGTCGGCGCGACGATCGAGGACTCGGATATCAAGGATCTGATGGATCTGAGCGCCGGCATCGCCGCGCAGGATATTCTGCTGGTCTATGGAAATCTCCACGAAGGGATCGCGGAATCACCTGCGTTCGTTCCATGCACAAATCCTCGCCGCCAACGGCGCCTACCAGCCGCAGTTCATTTCGAAAGCATTGTTCGACAGCATCGTGGGAAGCGCCAGGAACGAGGCCGTCGCTGACATTCGCCGATTCGCCGGTTGCGGTTCTGTCAACACGACGCCGCGCACCTCGGGTGAGATGCGCGGCGCCGTGCTTTGAGCGGTCTCCTGCTGCCTGAGGGATGTCGCAGGCGGGCAGAACCTGCAACGCGATCAGCAGCCTCCGACGGCGCGTTTGATGGTCTTCTTCACCGGACCGGAAAACGTGTTCGCGGCAATCAGCGCCGGGAGGGTCCGGCGGGCGCGATTCCTGAACCGGTACGTGTCGATTTCCTGTCTGGTATGCGGAACCTTCGTGCTGTCGAAGTGGAGAATCTCCGTGTTGAAGGCGTTCAAGCCTCCTTCCAGGACATGGATGTGCTTGTAGCCCAACCCTTCCGCAATCCCGGCCATGCGACGCTCTGTCGCTTCGTCCGACGCGACGAACACGGAAATCACATGCCGGCGCCCGAGAAGCCTGGCAGGTTCCTTTTCGAAAAGATTGTCCACGGTAAACGAAACGGATTTCGGCAGGCGCCCGCTTCCGCTTTCCTTCGCCGGACGGAAATCGATGATCTGCAGGCGCGGATCGGCATCGAGCACGCGGAATGCGAACTCGTCAAGCGACATCACTCTGGCGCGCGACTGCGTCGAGGCCGATGCGGCGGCTTCTCCAAGAAGCGCATCCTTTTTTGAGGGCAGCACGAACGCGGAGAACGCGATCAGCACTCCCACGCCTGCGACGGCGATGGATGTCCGTGAGAGGTGCACGTACGCAGGTTTCTCGCCGCGTACGCGCGCCTCGATCAGCGATACCGCCCAGAACGCCAGCAAGGCCATCGTCGTCAGAAGAAACGCGAAGAGCGGCTTCGACAGGCCCGTCGACTCGAACACCTGGGGATTGCCCCAGTTCCCGGCCTTGTACAGGCCTTCGAACAAGGGATATCCTTCGGCGAACAGCAGGACGCCGAGGGCGGAGCCCGCGATGAACAGTATCGCGTCAATTTTTCCGATGGCGGCGGCGCAGACGCTCGTGCCGGGACAGAAGCCGCCGACAACGAAACCGAGCCCCATGATCAATCCGCCGACAAGCGCGGACCAGATGAACGTGGGGTTGATGTAGGTCAGGTTGATATCGAGAAGGCCGAAATGCTGCAGGGTGATCACGCCCGCCATCGCGACGATGCCGCCGGTGAAGAACACGCGCAACACGGTGAAATCATATCCGTAAAAAAGGCCGACGAGTTTTTTCGAAGTCGAGAATCCGGCCTGTTCGAGGATCCACCCGAAGGCGATGCCGATGAAGAGGGCGACTACGAAATTGAGGTTCGGTCCGATGATGTCAGGTACGAGAGGTCCCATGGTGTGCGCTCCTTATACCCAGAACTTTCGAAAAAAGTACGCGAAGGCGTAGGCGCCGCCGAAGATCGCGAGCATGGTGATGATGCCGCCGGTGGAAAGCACGGCCATCCCGCTCAGGGCGGCCCCGCTGGTGCAGCCTCTTCCGAGTTGCGCGCCGAATCCGAACAGCGCGCCGCCGAACAGCGCGCCGACGACGCGGACCGCGCGGGTCGTCCGTGGACCATGCTCCAGCACGAAGGACAGGCGTCTCGAGAGCAGTCCGGAAAGGAAGGCGCCGATGACGACACCGATGACCTCGAACACCAGCCAGTTCTTCAACGCGCCTTCGGGATGTTCCACCGTGTAGTCCTTGTAGAAGGTCGCCTCCTTCGTGTGCGAGGGAGCAATCGTCTGCATGGTGGCGACCGTCGCGCTCTTCATCGCGCCACTCGCGCCGAGACCCCGTCCGGTGATGAAGATGGTGAGCGTCAGCAGGAGGCCGAGCAGCGCTCCGGCGACGTACGGATTCATGTACTCTTTCGGGCTTGTCATGACTGCACCTCCTTGTCCGTGATCTGCGATGGCGTTTCCGAAGTGTCGTGCTGCCCCATGTGCGCGGCATCTTCATAGCCGGTCAGCATGGCTTTGAGGTTGCTGAGAACCGTGGTGCCTGTCGTGATCAGATAGATGTGGGCGACGATGAAGGCGATCAGCAGAAATGCTCCGACGGTATGGATGATCGCAATGGTGTGCAACGTGTCGATATTCAACGCCTCGATGCCATGCCGGTGCGGATAGCGGTACAACATGTACAGCAAACCGGAGGTGACGATCACGGGAATGACGAGAACCTTCAACGCGAAATAGACCAGCCGCTGAAGCGGGTTGAGTTTGCTGAGCGCGGTTTTCTTTGTCGGATGCGGCACATTCCGGAAAATGCCGAATATATAATAATTTGTTTGCGCCTTGATATGCGTGGCGGTCGGCACATATTGCTTCCATTCCCCGGTGGCGAGATGCCAGAATATCGCGAAGGCGATCAGCACGATGAGCGCATACGCCGCGGTATTGTGATAGATGACCGCCTGGTGAAAGCCGAAGAAGGTTATCGCACCGTGAATTTCGAAACCCGTGACGGCGAGAAACAGAATCAGCACACTCTGGCTCCAGTGCCAGAAGCGCTCGAAGGCGCGGTACACATACACGCGGTTCCCGTTCATCGCGCACCTCCCTTCCTGCGGCGCACCGCAACGAAGGCGCGCAGAGAGCCGTGGGCGACGACGCCGAATACCGTCAACAACAGCAGCGCGGCCCCTCCCGTTTCGACGGGTCCTGAGTAATCCCTGCCCGGCATGTAGAAATCCGTGAGCGAGGCGAGACGCCCGTCCTTCCGCGTATGGCATTCCGTGCATTGCACCGTGGCGCCTTTCGCGGAGACCATGTGGTTGACCGGCCAGTACATCTCGGTTTTGACAAAGGCCACCTGTCCGCTGAACGGCAAGCCCGCGGCCTTCATGCCGATCTCCGAGGACCGCTTCCAATCGAAGTCTTTCCAAAAACCGCCTTCTCCCTCCACATCGGCATACAGCTTCGGCATGATGAGGGTGCGGTTGACAGGATCGGCGGGCTGTATCGCGCGGTGAACTTTCACCGGAATGATCTTCGCTTCATCGTCGTCGTACGATCCATGGAGGGTATTCAGGACGATCGGCCGCGTCGTATCTGAATACGTGTCGCCGAGAAGGTAATGTGACGCGGTGCCGTTGAACCAGACGTATTCCGGTTCAAGGTTCTTTCCCCATTCGAATCTGCCCTTGATGGAGAGATAGGTGTGGTTTCCGTCCTTGTCATCCTCCTCGTACGGCTTTCCGTCGCGCAGTTTGCCGGCCTGTGCCCAGTCCCAATGCGTCTTGGTGGCGTTCACTTTCGCATAGACGGGAATGTGGCAGGTCTGGCAGGCGACCTTCAGGGTATGCTCATTGAGCACATCGTCGTCATGCGGAGTGGCGGTATGGCACTGCTCGCACATTGCCCTGTTCCTGTTCATCGAAGAGAGGGAGTACAGTTTCCCGGCGATGTTATGCTTTTCGGTGGTGTGACAATCGACACAGACCATGTTCACGCCGTCGATTCCCATGTGCACATCCACGTCGCGCTGCGGCTCGAAGAGGGCCTGTTCGAGATCGCCGTGCTTGACGTTGTTTCCGCCGCCGCCATAGAAGTGGCACACTCCGCAGTTTGCGCGCTGCGGGCGTCCGACGTGGCGCGCGATATTTCCGAGGTCGAGCGCCGGATCAGGCGCGCCGCCCATTTCCTGCCCCTTGGCGTAGGTTTCGGTGTTGTCGTGACAGACGAGGCAATCGATGTTCTTCGCGTCGGTGAAGCTGAATCCGTCCGCCGTCATGCCCAGACCGATGTGGCATTTGGCGCAACTCTGTTCATTGCCCATCGCGCCGATGCAGAAGTTGTTCACCGCATTCTTCTTGCCGATGGAAACGATCCCTCTCGCTTGGATGTACTCCTCGCGCTCCCAGTTCCAGTGGTTGGACTGCATCACCTCGGTATGCCGGTGGTTGTGGCAGGAGATGCAAGCCCCGGTAATCTCCTGGGGGGTGGAGAACTTCTGTTGAAGGATGGCGAAGCGGTCGTGCTCCACCGCTTTGCACGGTTTCTTCGAGCCGCTCGCGAAGCAATGTGAGATCGCTTGGAGCGGCATTGTCGGGGGCCAATACGGCGACGGCGGATATCACTGTCACAGCGATAACCGCGAGAACGAGGAAGATTCTTTCATGGTTGAGAGGTGCTGTGTGAAAACGAGGTGCGAATACGTGAAGTCAATGATGAACCGGTGAAACATGCGAAATTCGGTTCATATTTCACATGGGATGCTGCCGATTGGGAAAGGATTCACGATTCCGGAAACATTTTTTGTCGAGCGAAGTCGAGGCGGCGGATTTCCAATTTCGGATTGAATCGAAGTGGCGGCGCTCGGGCAATGATACGGCCCCGTCATCCTGAGCGAAGTAGCTTGCCCTGAGCGAAGCCGAAGGGAAGGATCTGGCCGTTCAGTGTACGAGTGACATTTGTGCAAGCGTGTCGCCCTTACCCGACCGTTGTCTCCCGGGGCCGCCCCCCCGCCCTGGGTGCGGGGAACGGGCCCCCTGGGTCCCCGTGGAACGGCAACAGAGCAAGGCGAGGAGAAGGAGAAGGAGAAGGAGAAGGAGAAGGAGAAGGAGAAGGAGAAGGAGAAGGAGAAGGAGAAGGAGAAGGAACGGGGTGCCAGAAAGTAGCCGGTGCGTCGAAGACCACCGGAATAGGACGACGCGCGAATTGTTGGTGCCGCCCCCGGAACGGGGTGCCAGAAAGCAGCCGGTGCGTCGAAGCCCCCGGCCCCCCCCCCCCGGAATAGGACCCGGCCCGTGGTCGGGGCCGGGCGCACCCCGGAACGGGGTGCCGAGCAGCGTGTGTCGAAGACCACTTGAACGCGCGCACGCCATGCGACATCCAAGCACCCCGGAGGGGGTGCCAGAGGGGTGGATTTCACCGATTCGATGAGTATGTTGGATTGTTCGATCGAATTATTCCACCAACGTCTTTGGAGCAGCGATGACGCAGCATTCAGGCAACAGGACATTCACCCGCCTCCTGGCGACAATTCTCACCCTCGCGCTCTTCGCCGGACTCTCCTCCTGCTCCAAACCGGGCGACACCGAGGCCGCGAAGCGAGCATTGGACAAGGGCCTGGAATTCTACCGCGCCGGAAATGCGGACTCCGCCGCGGTGCACTTCAAGGCCGCAACGGACGCGGATCTGGACAACGCCAACGCGTGGGCCTGGCGCGCGAAAGCCATGCAGTATCAGCAATTCAGCAACACCGCGGGCAACGCCGTCATGGATTCCTGCGCGGCCTTCGCCCGCAGGGCGCTCGCCATCGATCCGGAACAACGCCTTTCGCGCACGTGGAACTCGCCCACGCCTACAACCCGCAGTACGGCGGCATGACAGAAAACAATGCGACAGAGGGCTACGAAAGGCCCCGGAACACCTCAATCTCGCTGTGCAATACGACGACACCGACGGCGACGCGTGGATCGGCATCTGCTCGCAGGCGATCTGGCGCGGCGACGCGGCCATGGAGAAGAAGGCCTCGCACGCATGCTCGAAAGCGGCTTCCTCACCCCGCCATCGTGGAGATGAACGCGTGGATGCTGCGCGCCATGCCGGAGAACGCTTATCCTGATCACCAGCGGCGACTTCGACACCTTCCCCATATGGCCCTGCAGACGGCGCGCGGAATGCGGCCCGATGTCGCGGTGCTGAACAGCGCCATGCTCAACGCACCCTGGGTACGCGGCGCGCCGCATGCGCGCAACAGGATTCCGGCTGCCGACGTCCAGAGCGGAACTGGACGAATACACCCTGTGCGCCGCGCGGCTTTACAAGGAGTACAAGGTCCCGATGCCGAAGGGGCTCGAGGAAAGAATGAAGGATCCGAATCTGCATACGAACGGTGTGGACGATCCGCGCTTCCTTGCGTTCAGCGGACGCCGCTGTCGTGCGCTGGTGGGCCGAGCAGAAGCGCCTCGGGAAATTCCCGCGTCCCATCGCCATCGCGGCCACCTGCGGACGGCACGGGCATGGACCTTTCTTGACCTCCGCTGCGGCATCGACTGCGGCACGCATACGCAAGGGACCGAACGCGAAGCGTCCGGCGCGGTGACCCGGCAGCACGAAGAAGGCTACCTTCGACGACGCGAAGCCCGCGCTCTTCACCGGACCGCAATGCGCCGCGCACGACCGCTCCATGTACCGCAGCACTCGCGAGGCCGACGCGTCGGCGATGCTGCCCTTCAGCCCGGCATCGCCTTACCATGAAAGCCTCAGCGCGCCGCGGGCATGGTTGCCGAGGCGGACGCCTATCGCGCGAAGCTGGAACATTTCGCGCAGGAGGCGAAGCTCTCGCCGTCGACGATCGCGTTGCTCGAGCAGGAATCTGGGGCGAACCTGAAATAGTCGTGCGGGCGTTTATACAAGGCCCCCCGCCATCCTCGAGCGACCTGGTCCGAAGAAGCCGAGCGAAGCGAGGCGTAGTCGGAAGCGAAGGATCTGGGCGTTCAGAGTGCGAGCGGCTCTCTGTGATACGTGAATCCCAAAGGGTGCGGTCATCCTGAGTCACTCATTGGACGGCATCCCATTATCGTCGAAAGTGATGTCAGTATTGGAGGGCCCCACGAACTCATCCCCCCGGCCCCCTTCTCTTGAAAAGAGAAGGGGGAGGAAGAGAATAAACACCATGCCTTGCAGCAACGCTCGCGCTGAAGGCATCGTCAAGAAATGTCTCTCAAACTTGAAGCCCCTCTCTTTCCAAGAGAGGGGTTTGGGGTGAGTTCGTGGACAACAACGCTCACGAACTTTAAGATCACCGCTGTCATTGGCAGCGCAGCGAAGGATCTGGGCGTGCAGA
>JADKJW010000025.1 GCA_016720835.1 Ignavibacteria bacterium | reverse complement strand
GTGACGCTCACCGTCGACTCCATGCTCGGCGAACGTGTTGCCACGCTGGTCAACGGTGTGCTCGACGCCGGCACGCACCACGCTGCATGGGATGGCGCCAACCTCAACGGCGCGCGCGTGCCAGGCGGCATGTACTTCTACGAATTGCGCGCCACCGAGGCGGATGGCAGCGGGACCCGCCTCGCAGGCAGGAAGATGATTCTGCTCCCGTAACCGAGCGCGTTTCTCACTGTGTCAGGCCCTGTTCCGGCGTTCCCGCCGGGACGGGGCCTGTCTCGTCATGGGATGTACCCCACCCGCTCGCACCACGCGAGTATCTCCCTACGCATGGGCGCGACGATGGGCGTGTCGTTGCCGGTGAACGACCGGAGTACCGAAGCTTCCACGAATGCAGGATGTACCCCTGCATCGCCGGGGAGTGACGGTATCGGACAATCCACTCTGAATCTCGCCACTCGCGCCGCAACTGCGGTAGAATCGGTCGCCCACGAGGGGATGACCGACAGATGAGAGGTGAATCCGTATCTGATGCGTCCGGCCCGTCGGAACGCACACCCGCACGAGCGCCGTATCATCGTCCGCGTTTCGCGCGAGCACCGTGCAATGACTCACGGACGCTTTTCCTTCCGGCGTGACGTCGTGAATCTCTCCGAGCCGCGCATGCGGCACCTTCCCGATGGGGGCATCGATGGTGAAGGTCTCGGGCATTTCGCAGCCGTGCACGAGCGCGAGGTAGGTCTTTGAGATTTCCCGCCGGCGCATCATGGCGCTGAACGCCGCCGCCGCCTCCTGCGTGCGCGTGAAGAGGATGGCGCCCGTGGTGCCGCGCCCCAGGCGATGCAGAGGCGCGAGCGCGGGATGGATCGTGCGGCGCAGCATCATCACCATCGCGTTCTCGAGATACAGCCCGCCCGCGAGCACGGGCATGCCGTCCGGTTTGTCGAAGACCATGCAGTGCGCGTCCTGATACAGGATGGGGATGTCCGTTGAAACGTCGGGTTCCGTCCACGCCTCACGGAAGTACTGCAGGCGCTGTCCCGCGCGGAGCCTGTCGTCGGGCGTGAGGATGCGTTCGTTGCAGCTGATCCGACCCGTCTCGATACGCTCGCGCCACTCGGCGCGCGTGAAGTGCGGATGCCGCGCGGCGTAGTAGTCCAGCGCCGTCATGCCCTCGTGCTCGCGCGAGATGCGGTCGGTGTATGTGTATCCGTTGTTGCGCATCGCAACGGAGAAGATAGCGATTCCGTCGCTGGTGAAGCGGATCCCGCACATGGAGGCGGGTTGAGCAACGTCAGGCAGCGAATCCCGGGCCGGCGATCGTTGTTGATATTTCAAAACCGATATCACGACCCGATTGCGGCTCATCGATTCGCCTCGCGTCATGCGGACGGCGCGTTCTGCTTCCGCGGCCCTCCGCGACACCATCAACCCACGCAGGAACAATTTCATGCGACCGACGCAGTTCCTCAATTTCCTCGCGCTCTCGCGTTGCTGTTCTGCCTCGCCCCTGCGGCGACGATGGCGTAGCCCACAGGGCATCGCCGATCCGCCGGAACTTACACCCGTCGTCGCCCTGCTGCCCGGCGCGGTGGGGAATACATGGACGTATATCGATTCCACATGGGCCGGAAATGCCGTGACACGTGTCGTCACCTGGACGTGCAGGATATACGGCACGGGAGTGCTCTATGGGCTACGGGCGTGGAGAGTCGACAACCCGCCTCCGCTGTTCCCCCGCCTTCTTCATCATCGCGGGCATCGACACCACGTGATCGCCCTCCCGGTGGGCCTTCAAGCCCGCGTATGGGATCGGGACCAAGCCGCGCGCCTCATCAGCACGAGCGAAGGCGACTCCTTTGCGGAGCTGCTCTCCGATACCGTGACGGTAAGCTTGCGGGACGCTTCGCCGCCGTACAAGCATCAGGTTCGGAACCTCAATACAAGTCTCGCGCAGCTTTCAGGAACCATTCCCTGCCGTGGGGAGTTGGACTCTTCGCGCTCTGTACATCTACGACACGCTGGATCCTAGAGGGTACAGGGGAAAGGCATCACCCCGAGCGAGTACACGATAGTGAGCGGGTCGCGCTGAACGCAGGGCCCCGGAGCGCGCGGTCGGCAGGATGTGCTTCCGGCTCGGCATCACGCTGTTCCTCCTCTCGTTCTTCTTCGTGTACGGCGCGATCAAACAGTTCATCCCCGGGATGTGAGACGTGGAGGCTCTCCCTGCGAACGGAAGACCCCCTCCTGCTTCATGAAACGACACGATCCTCATGGTCGCGGCGCAATTTTCATTGATTCTCAGACCGTGATTCATTAGAATATCTGCGGCGCTTTTTCGTTATCGATATCATGAAATGGAGTTGTAAATGAACGTGCGGGTAATATTAGAGCCGAGTGATGAAGGCGGGGACACTGTTTCCGTTCCGGCGCTTCCGGGATGCATCAGCGAGGGGAATTCGCGCGAGGAGGCACTTTCCAATATCCAGGAAGCGATCACCCTGTATTTGGAGACCGTCGAGGATGATGAATCGATTTCCGGCGGGATTATTCAACATTAACGAAGAAGTACCGCCTGCTTCGCGTGGCTCCATCCGGTATTGGTGCGTGAAGCGGTTTTCACACTTCCATTCAAAGGCGTGACCTTGATCCGATACACATACACGCCGGATGGCAACGCACCAGCATTCCATTTGACCGAATGCCGTCCGGCTGCATACTCCTGTGCAGCAATCGGAACATCCAGAAGCCGTCCCAACGCGTCATGTATTTCGAGGCGCACGATTGCCGCATCCGGCAACGAAAACGTAAAAGACGTTCCGGTCGTGAACGGATTCGGGTAGTTCTGGAAGAGTTCGAAAGACTCCGGAATTGACGCGGCGGTATCCGGCACGGACAGCAGCACGCCCCCCGCGCGGTATACCGCGAGACCGCGCTTCGTCGCGATCCACTTGTTGTCGTGCCTGTCGATGAAGATCATGCGTATGTCGTTGTTCGGAAGGGGAGAGTTCGTCGAATCGAACACCTCCATCGCCGACGCGCCGTAATGACACACGCCGCCTCCGCCGGTGCCCATCCAGATGTTGCCGCTCGAGTCCTCGGCGATGCAGAGAATCCAGTTTGCGGTCAGAGCCGAATTCTGCGTGTTGAAAATCGTCCAGTCGCCCGACTGCGCGCGCGCCGGCACATGCAGGCACAGCGCCGTGAAGGCGACAGCGAGGACGCAGGACTTTCGATGCGCCGAAAAAGCGGCCATGGAATGCTGTCCTTTCGATCCGCATCGCGCGCAGAGAGAATCCTGCACGCTGCGCGGTCCAACGGAAATACCAGGGATGACAATGTAACGGATGTAACGCATCTGAATATAGGGAGTTCGCTACGGGAGACCAAGCGGCATCCGCACCGCTCCGCCGCTCCTACCGCCCCCGGAAATCACGAGGCGCTGCGTATCGGACGATTGTCCGTTACTGAGCCGGACGAAATAGACGCCCGGGACAAGCGCCGTCAAGTCCATAGACGTTTCGTGGATGCCGACATCGGAAATCTCGCGCTCGAGTATTGTTGAGATATGGCGTCCTGAAAGATCGATCAGATCCATGCGATAACGGCCTTGCTCAAAGACGGCGAAGGGAAGATGCACGGCGTTATCGGCTGGCAGCGGAAATGGCCGCTGCAGACGGAAGCCCTTGTCGCGGGCGTTGAAATCCGCGTCGAGTTCTTCGAGTCCCGTCGGATCGTTCGTTTCGTAGTAGGGATTCCCGAGTTCGATCCATCGCCACAGCGCGAAGTCCGGCGCATGCAGCACCACGATGTCGGAATGCACGTGCTGCTTGTGGTCCTGGCGTTGTTCGCAAGGCGCTGCGGGGGTGTCGTTCCCGGTCGTGTACACGAAGCCGTGGCGTCCCGATCCGTGCGCCGATCCGATGCCCGGAAAGCCGATCTCCTGCACGCGCCAACTGTCCTGCACCTTCTGTGCGAGTCGCGTGTAGTAGGCCTTTCCGACCACGCTCAGATCGCCGTGATCCTGCAGCGAATAGAGGACGTCCATGGCCGTCACGACGCCCGCCTTGAACGGCATGCGGTAGAGCGAGTCCCTGCCCGTCTCGCGGAAGCCGTGCGCTCCGACGGCGACGTTGCTGAAATTCCGCTGCACGGTGATGCGTCCCGACCCGGGCGGATTGCCGCGGAAATCGCTCGGGTTGATGGAGATCTGCAAAAAGGGGGACGACGTGCCTGACGCCTTTCCCGCGCGGTTTCCTCGCGATACTCGTTCTTGAGTTCGTCGAGGTTCTCGCCGGTCACGAGCTGCACCCATGCGCCGGGTTGATAGAGCAGTTCGTCCCAGCGGATCTCGCGCCGGTTGCCGAGTTCCGCCTGCGTGCCGCTGCCCGCGTCGTAGCTGAAGCGGTACCAGAACGACCCCGCCGCACCGTCCACGCTGTCGATGAAATGCGTGCCGCAGGCCGCATCCCAGTGCCAGGCGAGGACGATGCCCTTGCTCGCCGCGACCGCCAGCAGCATATCGAAGAGGGAATAGTATCCTTCCGAAAAAATATCGGGGCGCGTTGTCCGGATATCGAAGGCCGCGGCATCGAAGGGATGTGCCGTGCCGCGAATCACCACCGCCGAACCCTGCACGGGCAGCGCCGCGCCGCCTGGCGCTGAGGCGTCCGGGCGTGCGCAGCTGCGCGTAGTCCATCGAGGCGGGGAAGTGATGGCAGGGCAGGCAGCTGTTGTCCTGCGGCGCAATTCCGGCTTGGAACTGATGCAGCCTTTTGACGTAGCTGCGCGGAGCCGTTGCCGCCGTCCACGTGACAGGCGTTGCAGCGGTCACCCGACGGGGCAGGTCGTGCCAGCTGCGCGAACGCAGTCCCGCGACGGAGGCGAGATAGCGTCCGGGCCGAATGGCGCTCGCGAATATTCTCCCCGAGCGAATCCTGACGGCGGCAGCGCGTGATGCGTCCGCCATCGGGCCGCACGAGTGCGAATCGCGCCCCTGCCGCCGCGGTCCCGCCCGCGTAGTCGCTGAACACCGTGCCGCCGGCGCTGAACGTGGATGGCAGGAAACGTACTGTTCACCTGGATGTGTAGATACAGGGCCGCGCGCGGACGGCTCGGGACAGAGCATGGCGACGAGCGCGAATGCCGCGAGAAATTTCAGGAACAGGTGCCGCGAGGAATGGTCATTGCGGCGCCGGGGCCGTTGGCGGACCCGCGTCGGAAACTACGATTTTCAGCGCAGATTGTCATCTGCGCGCGTTCGATGCGCATCAACTTGAACGGTCCGATCGACACGGAGCCACCGAGGAATGGCAGGCATGGAAAAACGAAGCCGCCGCCTCGAGGGCTCGAGAAAATATCTTGCCTCCGGATGACAAGTGTACTAGCTTGCACAGTCATGCCGGGCAGCTCAGACTGAGTAATTCGGGAGTGGACCATGTCACGCACCTTGAAGATCGTCGTCTTTGTTTCCATTGCGCTGTTGGGAGGCACGCACGGAAGCAGCATCGCGCAGGAGTATTTCCCGCTCCACGTCGGCAACGAGTGGCACTATCACTGGGACAGCTACGATTATTCCGGACCGGTCCCGGAATTCGGCAGCGGGGAGTACGTCGTCAAAGTGCTTCGCGACACGGTGATGCCGAATCAGCAGCGCTATGCTGTCCTTTCGCAGTCGCATCGGCGCTACCTGCGGGCGGATAGCGCCGCGGTATTCTCGTATGACACGAGTACGCAGACGGAATATACGCTGTATGATCTGACCGCTGCCGCGAAGGAGAGCTGGCAGCTCCCGGTTGCCATGCACACGACGGTAGAGTTCACTGCGGGAGGGCAGGATTCGCTGTTCGGACAGCTTCAAACCACGCGAGAGTACCGGGTGGATAACGGACTCGTCGGCGCCACTGATGTGCGACTGGCACGAGACTTCGGTCCCGTTTTCAACATAACGAAGGCGAAACCGCCAGGCACCAATCAGATGGACACCGCTTGAAGGGCTGCATCATCGACGGACAGGTATACGATACCGCTCTCCGCGGGACGACCGAGCGAGGAATGCGCCTTCGCGCTGCAGCAATGTTATCCCAATCCGCCGGCCGCTTCCTCGGACATCACGATTCCGTTTTCACTCTCGCGGCCCGGACACTTCGAACTCCGCCTCTACGACGCACTCGGCCGTGAATGTGCAACACTCGCGAACGGACTGTACACGGGTGGCGCGCATCGCATCAGCTTCAGCGTCCGCGGACTCAGCCGCGGTGTATACTACTACCGACTCAACACCGCAGAGGGAAGCGCGACGAGAACCATGCTGCTCCAGTAGTGAAGGAGAGACGACAGTACTGAGAAGGTTGCCCTTCCAAATCACACTTGCATGCTCTTGTAAGCCAGCAAGCCTACCAGGAATGTATCGGCCTGAAGGCTATTCCTCACGGCATGCCAATCTTGGAAGGCTTGTTCCGCCTGCTCCACCAAGTCGAGTACCTCTCTCCGGGTGAAGCGTTGCGCTGTGTCGTAGTCTGCTTCATGCCGGGCCTGTTGAAGATCGACAAATGCCTCCGCAACTCGTGTCAGTTCCACCTGAAGGCGTCGGCCCTTCAGGCCGGGGGAGAGTTTGGCGCTGACTGAATTCGTCGCGAATTGTTGCGACACGGTCTTCATGTTGGAATGAGCAAACCCCCTCGCCAGACAATGGCGAAGCGCGTCCCGGTCCCTGCCGGTGACAAAACGGCTGGAGGCTTCGTTGACGAGCAGATGGAAAAGGGCATAGTACGCCGTGGACACGCCTCGGCGCAGACTGGCCTGTAATGGTCGGCGCGGCTCGCGTGTAACCAGTTACCGGGCTTGTCGAAGGAGATCGCTGTGAAGACTCACGACTGCCGGGTTTCCGAAGCTCCACGGAATCGGACGTACACCCACGTTGTGGCGTCCATTACCTGGCGAACTGTTTCACGCACCATGTCTCGCAACAACGCTCGGGTTGCTGCGCTGACCTCGTCATTTTCGAGTGTAGCCCAAACCCATACGGCAGATCCCTCTGTTGCATCGGGCCCTGTTTCGACCTGCCACGACTTTACAGGAGTGGGTAGATCGTGCAGTTTATTGAGTGCAGACTCTATTGTATCCATTGCGGTTATCACGAACTGAAAATACAACTATGGTAAGATTCTGTCAAGCTTCTTCGATTGACTATCAGACAAGCGTATCGTATGTTCCGTCAATACCGTCCGTCTCGCTGCGCGATGGCGCGGCGGAGAGAGAAGCAAACGGGCAGCGCCGCACGCCTTCACACACCCGCCTCATACCTCGGAGAACCTTCCATGACGCGTATGGCCGCACGCACGCTGTACACCGCACTCTTCTGCTGCATCGTCGGTTCCCTGTCCATCCTTCCGGGCTGCAGCGAAGACAGCTCCTCCGCGCCACCCGCCACGGTGGACTACTTCCCCTTCTCCCGGAACTACGTCTGGAACTTCCGCACGAACATCTTCGCCACCAAGGGCGTCGCCGACACCACCTTCCAGTTGAAGATCGACACCGCAACCCACCGCAACGGTCCGGTGAGCGGGCTGTACTGGTGGTACTTCGCGCGCCTGTCCGCACCGTCGCAGCGGTGGG
Organism: Ignavibacteria bacterium; assembly: GCA_016720835.1. Classification (GTDB taxonomy): domain Bacteria; phylum Bacteroidota; class Ignavibacteria; order SZUA-365; family SZUA-365; genus JADKJW01. The sequence goes on along the minus strand of JADKJW010000025.1, from coordinate 30,649 downwards.
ACCACTTCCTGGTGCTGCTCGACAGCGCGAACACCATTTACTCCTGGGGCGATTTCCCGTCCACCAGCAATCCTCCCACGCCGCCGTTCAGCTTCGGCTGGAAGCACCAGTACGGCGCCTCCGAAGGGACGCGCGAAACGATCACGGTGCAGGGGAAATCGTACTCCGCCGTGCGTGTGGACTTCACCGGCGAGCAGGACGTCCACATCTCCTGGTGGTTCGCCGACGGCATCGGCCTGATCCGCGAATACAGCGCCAAAGGCGGCAGCATCTTCACCGACGACAACTGGGGAGACGACGTCGTGATGAGTACGGAGCTGGTGTCGTATTCGAAATGAGTTTCAAGAGGAAAGAATAATGGCTTCTCCGACATTCTTGTGGAATGGAAACGCGCTTCGTATGGTATTTGTGCTTATGGTCATTGGGGTTTCAGTTTCAACAATGCTTGCGCAAGGACAGCCAAATCAGATTATCCGGGAGCTCATGCAGGGTCAGAATGGCGTAGTCAATGGTGATTCGGTTGATTATTTTCCACTCGAAGTAGGGAATTCGTATTCCTACGAGTTTGTCTCACGATGCCATCCGGACAGCATCACATACCACGGATATCCATACCGTTCGCATCGCATTACACAGAGCTGTATCATCAATGGAACTCCGTATAGCGTATTTGATTCGTATTTTCTCACGCCTGATACCATGAGGAGGGACGAAGCCGGGAACATCGTTATGTATAATTGGGGAGTGGAGCAGCCATTCTATAAAACGAATATTCAGGTTGGTGAATCCTGGGGGTTTAATCTGCGGTTGACACATGGCCCAAACTACGGCTTTGTTGGTACACTCGTTGCGAGGGATGACACCATGACGGTCCCAGCGGGTCATTTTACTCGATGCTTGAAATACTATTTCAAGATGCAAAATTCAACTCTTGAGTTCACTGATTGGCTTGCTCCGGATGTCGGCCTCGTGTACAGATGTATTGATGAATCTTACCGGCTTGAAAGGGCGCAAATACGTGGTCGGGTATATCCAGGCACGAATGCAGTTGATGAAGGTAGTATTCACCCCATGGTACCGGCAATCTCGATGGAGGTGTACCCCAACCCGACTTTGGAAAATTCTTCCGTGGCTGTACGAGTAGTTGCCAGCACAATACATCATGCGGAGATATTTATTTGCGATGTTCTGGGAAATACTATCGCAAATGTATTTACAGGGGACCTTGTTCCCGGAACCAATCAATACCAATGGAACTATTTGACGAACTATGGCCGGCGGGTAAACAGAGGAACATACTTTATATGTGTCGCCGTCAAAGGGCACGTTTGGTCGAAGGAAATAGTCGTATCCTGGTAACGCATTACTCAGGCGCCTACCCACTTCATACTCCGGAGAACCTGCCATGACGCGATTTCCCACGTGCCCACTGTTGACCGCACTCCTCTGCTGCCTGTCCCTCACCTGCCTCCTGCCCGGCTGCAAGCTCTTGAAGGATAACGAAAACCGCGGCGAGAGTGCCGGACAACCGCCGCGCCTGCTCAGCGAAGCGCTGGCGTCGCGCTTCAAAGGGGCGCATATCGACAGGTATGCGGAGATCAACACTGCTTCGGGCTGGCGCACCTACGTCGCGGCATTCAACAGCGGCGGCATCCGTCGCACGGCGCGCGTCGTGCCGGGCAGGGGACTGGTGGCGTGGCAGAAATTCCTCCGCGCGGAAGAAATACCCGCTGCCGTGCGCGACAGCGTCCATGCGAGGGAAGGCGCATTGAACATCCGTAGCGCCGGTGAAATACGGCTTCGCGACGAAGCGGGCGCCGAGCGCCTCGCCGCCTATCGCATCCTCTGCCGCCGTTCCGATATTGCCTCGAACATCTGGATACTCAATCCCGACGGAACGATACTGCCCGAGGGACTCACACGTTTGGAAGTGGACTCGTTGCTGGGTACGGATTTGGAGTAAACGTCCTCTTCGGGTGCTTCGCGATCCTCTTCTGTTTTTCCACAGCTCGCCAAGTGAAGCAGAGCAGTCGGAAACTTCGCATCCGGTGGGGGACGCGCGTGCCTGCCCGTCGGATGTGTGAATGTTGTAACAAATTTCCAGAGTTGAGTAACACGGACCGGGAGAAAGCGGGCCATCTTGCGGGCGTGGATGGGGCTCATCCCATGCCACGGACAAGAACCGGATAACCGAGGTACCGCCATGCCGCTCATAACCGTGATCATCGTGCTGATCGTCGCAGGGGTGATTCTCTATCTCATCAACAACTACATCCCGATGGACAGGAAGATCAAGACCATCCTCAATGCCGTCGTCGTCATCGTCATCGTGCTCTGGCTGCTCCAGACCTTCGGCGTCATCGGAAGCCTCAACAGCGTGAAAATCACGTAACGAACGGTCCGGACGCGCACACGGCGCGCAGGGACCGGCCCGCCTTCCCTGTGTCCAGTTGCGCATACCTCTCACATAGCATGACGGAGAACATCACGATGAGAACACCAGTACTCCTTGCCGCGCTGCTTGTCGCTTCAGGCATTCTGCTGTCCGCCTGCGGTCATTCATACAGGTTCATCCCGGCCTACTCCGAGCAAACGGGTAGCACGTCCGTCTCGCAGGAGTCGCAGAATCCCCCGGCGACGGAAGGAAGCAGACCGGACGCCGTCGAAGCGACGCGCCCGCCGTTCGCGCCGTCCGGCACGGACGCCGCGGAGGGCTCCGGCTACAATCGGAACACCGCGCAGGTCGCCGAGACCGGGCGCGCACCTGAGCGGAACGCCGCACGTGCCGACCGTCCGCATCGTCCCGCCGGCCATGAGGCAGCGCTGGACGTGAAGCGCGCGTCGCGCGGCCCTTCGATGAACGCCTCTGAAACTGTCGACACCGAGGCCACCGAAGCATCGGCGCAGGCCGCGCCGGCGCCGAGAGGTTCCGGCGGAGTCCCGAAGTGGTTCCTCATCGTGTTGTGTATCTTCCTGCCTCCCCTCGCGGTGGCCCTGGTGTACGGCATCACGGACAAGTTCTGGATAGATCTTCTGCTCACCCTGTGCTTCTGGCTCCCCGGTGTGATCTACGCGTTGATACAGGTGCTGTAAATAGACGATATCTCACCCCCGCATCCTCAATGCGGGAGAACAGGTGATTGCAGACGTGACCCGGCGTTCCATTCGAACGGCAAGTAGGAAGGCAGATGAGCGGAACATTGCAATACACTGCGCGAGCGGGCAGAGCGCTTACTTCTTGATCGTGTGGCAGGTGGAGCCTACATTGCGTTCGGACATCCCGGAGGCAGGGTAGATGAAACGCTCGGTTTCCATTCACAGCGGATGCGCTCGCCCGGGGCATTCATCCGCAAACGAGCAGCGCGAATCGCGTCGCATGGCCCGACGCCGGCGCAAGCCCCGTGAAACAGCATCGCGGAGCTGTCGGCTCTTTGCGCTATTCCTTGTCCTCGGCTGCGTTGCCGATCCGTGGCAGGCGTGGTCGCAGAGTACCGCGTTCGAGTTTTTTCCGCTGTACGACGGGATGGAGCGCTCGTACACGGTGCGGCGATTCAACTAAACAACTGAGATGAACATACCCGCCTGAAGTGTATGATCTGTATCAGGGCGACGTCAGGCTGCGGGTGCTGTCGCACGAAGCGCAACCGGGCGGAATCGTCTGGAGCATCCGGCAGGAAATGGACGTGAACCATTCGCGGTACAATACTCCGCCTGTACGCATCAGTGGAGTGGATACCGTGCGTCTGCTCGAAATCGATTCCGGCCGGCACGAGCTGCGGGTCTTCGGGGTGAATTCTCGAGCCGGAATTGCGTTCCCCTGGAATTTCCCGTACAGCGACTACATCAGGACGAAAGCGGAAGCGGTTTCCCTGTACCGTTCATACACCGGCCCGCCAAGTTATGTGTTTGAGACATCCAAGGGTGTCGGCGTCGGCGCCTCGATATGCCGTATCCGCTTCATCAGCAATTTCGGTGTCGACTCGTTGTACACGGATGGATATACGCAGACCAATTATTCCATTACCTACCGGTTTCGCGCCCGCCTGATCGGTCCGGCTGTCGACAGCGTCTACCTCGGCATGCTCCACACGGAAGACAGCGCCCGGCGCGCGATCGTGGACCTCGGTTTTGCGCTGCTCCCGAATTATCCCAACCCCGTCGTCGGCGAGACGTCCGTTGCGTTCTCCGTCCCGAGGGAAGCGCATGTACGCATCGTCATCCAAGACCTCTTCGGACGGAACATCGCGACGATCGCGGATGGCGATTACCCCTTCGGGCGGCACGCGGCTGCGCTGGACGCGTCGCGGCTTGCCAGCGGCCTGTACCTCATCCGCATGGAGGCGGAGGGGAACATCCGTGTCCGCAGCATGGTGGTCCGGAAGTGACGCAGCGGCGTCATTCGGACAGGTGCTCGAGGTGCTTGTGCGCACATCCATTCACGAACGCGGCAGGAAAGGCTCTGTGAAAGGGATCACGCGTGTCGTCTTCGCGCTGCGCAGGCTCGGCAGCCGCTGTCTCCCCGCATGCATCGCGATGCTCGCGGCCGGTCACTCCCATGTCCGCGCGCAGCCGTTCATACCCGGCACTACGTATTTCGGAAGCGACGGGTACATCGAATACCACGCGGGCAACACGGCGTTCATCGTGTCGGTGCCCCACGGCGGCACGCTCGCCCCCGTGTCGATACCGAATCGTGACTGCAAGGACTGCAGCTACGGACTCGACTACCGCACGCAGGAACTGGCGCGGGAATTCTCCGCGCGTTATGCGGAAGTGACGGGGTGCTCGCCGCACATGGTGATCAATCTGCTGCATCGCAGGAAGCTGGACATGAACCGGGACATCACCGCCGCGACGGACAGCAACGCCGCGTCGGAGATCTACTGGCAGGATTATCATGGATTCATCGACTCGGCGAAGTCGAGGATCATGCGGGATTTCGGGCAGGGGCTGTTCCTCGAGATCCATGGGCACGGCCATGCGAAGCAGCGCATCGAAGTGGGCTACCTCCTCCGGTCGCTCACGCTGCGGCAGAGCGACAGCGTCCTCAACAGCGCCTCCTGCATCGACTCCAGCGCCATCGCGCATCTCGCGCGCGGCAACCGGCAGTCGTTCACGCATGCGATGCTCCTGCGCGGCGAGCCGAGTCTCGGGTCCATGCTCGCGCGCGCCGGGTATCCTGCCGTGCCTTCGTCCCAGGATCCGTTTCCGCTGCCGGAGGACGACTACTTCAATGGCGGCTACAACACCCTGACGCATGGCTCGCGCACGGGAGGGAGCATCGATGCCGTGCAGCTGGAGCTGTACAGCGCCATCCGCTCCGATGGGGACGAGCGCTCGGCGTTTGTGGACAGTCTGGTCCGCATTGTGTATCGCTTCATCGCCCTGCAGTACCTGGAGGACGGCGCGCCGCCCTGCGCAGGCCTCAGCGGCGTTGCGCGCCTCGATCCCGCGCGCACCCTCACGCTGTACCCCAATCCCGCCAGGGACCGGCTGCACCTCCGCGCACCGGAAGCCATCGCGAGCGTCCGCGTGTACAACCTCCTCGGGGTGCTGCTGTTGGAGGAGCACGATCCGCCCGGCGGCACGATCCCGATCGGGCAGCTCCCACCGGGTCTCTACATCGGCAGCATCCGCCTGCGCGACGGCGGAATGCTGCGCGTGAGATTCGTCAAGGAGTAATCTGCCCCGCATTATTTCCCTTCGGGTGTATACTTCTGCGTCTGGGTACGGCACGGAGAAGGCATACAATGCGCTCCGGATGGCAATGACGCTGCAGAAGGCGCACGGGGAGGAGGTGGCGGTGAAAATCCTTCTGCTGGCCGAAGCGGTGTTTTGCGGTCTCGAGAAGCAGAGCACGCCAGGCGGGTACGACAACATCGAGCGGATGTTGAAGTCCGTGCTGCAAAAGGCGGAGAGGTGAAGAGCTGCGGCGGCTGCTCGGAGGCGCGCGGTGTCGACACGCTCCCGCGCATCGACGGTGTGCAGTTGAGCACCATGAAGGAATTCGCAACGTGGACGGTTGAGTGCCAGAAGGTGCCGACCTTCTGAGAGGCTCCGCAAAACCCCTTCTGCAGAGCCTTCTTCCTTGATCGCGACGCGGGAAGGCGCTACGTTTCGAGCGCAGGTTCAGGAGCATGGAAGATGAAACGCCCGGTTTTCCTTCGCAGCAGGTTTTACGCTGCCGCCGCATCATCCCAATACCAGGGAGCTTCATCATGAACGCTGCTACAAACAAATTAATTGCATCCGTACTCGCAGGAACATGCATGGTCGTCATGATGTCGTCTTGCGAGTCAGGCACATCAAGTGATAATCTCCATGAATACTTCAGTCTGGAAGCCGCGTTGGAGGACCCGCTCGATGTCTGGGTACTGGATCTGACTTGGGCACCGTGTGTCGGATTTCCAATTGAAATACTCAGGATGAAGAATATGGACATGCTTGTTCTTCCTCACTGTGGAATAGATTCTCTTCCGGACGGGATATGTGATCTACCAATTGAATGGCTTGAACTCAATGGAAACCGAATGACAGCATTCCCCCATCAGGCATTCTGTATGCGCGATCTAAATACACTTATTCTCACTGGAAATCCGATATCCCGCATTCCGGATAGTCTGGAGCTTCTTCCAGATAAGAGACCTTTTATTTTAGCTATGGATAGTTGCCGTCTGACCTCACTGCCGGCTTCGTTCGTAAAATTCAAGGCCTGGAACGTCTGGCTGAATGGGAACGCCATATCCGTACTGCCTGACAGTCTTGCGCAAATGAAAAAATCGCTGCGATACCTGAATCTGAAAGGAAATCCCATCGCGCAGCTGGAAAGAGAAAGAATCATCAAAGAACTGTCGCCGGAGGTGGAAGTTGTGTTTTAGCTGCCTGATGAGATGTGGATGATCATTCAGAGCGCATAGCACCATGGCCAGGTACCTGATCTCCTTTCCCAGCGCTGCGATGGTCGTGCCCGAAGGCGAGTTGGAGGCGGTGGGTCGCGACGCGCGCGCCGTGATCGACGAGGCGAAAGCCGCCGGCGTCTACGTCTTCGCCGGCGGCATCGACGAAGGAGTGCCGCCCGTTCTCGTCGCGGCAGACGAAACAGTCGCCGAGGGCGGCTACCCATGGGCGCCCCCGCTCGACAGCGGCTTCACGGTGCTCGAACTGCCCTCGCGCGAGGAGGCCGTTCCGCTCCTGTTCGGCAGGAAAGTTCCCAATGCAACCGTTCAACCGCGCCGATCCGCTTCGCAGAACTGGCTGCTGAGGGTAAACGTGTATTTGACCGTAACATATCGGAGCCCCTATGGAATTCATGATTATTGGACGCGATGGAACAGATGCAGGTGCATTCGGTCGACGCCTTGCAGTTCGAGAACAGCATCTGGATTGTTTTGATACATTCAGAAAATTGGGCTTTTTTAAATATGGCTGCGCAATTCTTGATGACAACCAACAAATGGTTGGCTCCGTGATTGTTTGCGAATTCGCATCACGCGACGAACTTGAGAAGCTGTGGTTATCGAACGAGCCGTACGTTGTTGGAGACGTTTGGCGCAATATCGAAATCACACAAATCCGTTCCAGAATTCCCGCAGATGTATGATCTCATCATCCCCAGCCCCTCAGTCACTGATGCCTTCACTGAACCTTCCTCGCAAGCCCGTGGCCGTCGCCATCTGCCTGGCCGTCGGCGCCCTGCATCTCTTCACCGGACCTCACTATCGCGGCCCATTACGCGCGTTCGTCACCGGCTATCTGATCGACCTGCTCCTTCCGTTCTCGCTCGTCCTGCTTCTCGGGGTCGGGCTGGACCGTTCGCCGCGGCTTCGCCTTCCGGCTGTACGCGCTGCCGCGGTCTTCCTCTTCGGTGCGGCCGTCGAGTTCCTTCAGTACCTCGGCATTCCGCTCTTCGGTCGTACGTTCGATCCCCTCGACCTCCTCATGTACGCCATTGGCGCCAGCGCCGCCGTGGTTTTCGAACGTCTGGTCTTCCCGCCCCGTTCTCAAGCAAATGCCTGATCCCGGCATGCGGCATACGGCGCTACGCGCCGACTGCACAGCCGCACCGCGTCGTTTTACAAACTGCTGCAAGTAGTGTATTTTGCGCAACGATGATCCGCCCCCGTAGCTCAGGTGGATAGAGCAGCGGTTTCCTAAACCGTTTGTCGGGTGTTCGAGTCACCCCGGGGGTACAAGGGAAGGATGAAGTATGAAGGATGAAGTATGAAGGATGAATTATGAAAAAGAAGGACCTTCGTTCAGGTTCTCCTCTCTGCTTCACCCTTCGCTGCGCTCAGGGCCGGATCTCTTCACGATTCACGACTTCGCTCGGGGCAGGCCTTTCCCCCGACTTCCTATCGCAGCACTTGCAGGATGCGTGTGGCGAGGGCACCGTTGACGCGGAGCGTGCAGAGGTAGACGCCTGAGGGGAGGGCGGAGACGTCGATCGGGAAGACATGTGCGCCGGGTGCGCAGGGCCCGTCGAAGATGGTGAGGAGTTCGCGGCCGAAGGCGTCGCAGAGGGCGAGACGCGTCGGGCGGGCTGCGCCGCCGGGTGCGCCGTCGATGCGCACGGACAGCTCCGCGCGGCCGGTGGCGGGCTGCGGATACGCGGCGTTGATGCTCGAACCCGCGCGCTGCCGCAGGAGGCGCTCGCAGTAGCCGTCAAGATCGAGGGACGCTTCAGCAGGATGGGTGAGGAAATAGCAGCAGTCGGCATAGACTGTCGCGGCGGAGAGACGCAGGCTCGTCCGGGTGGCCTCCGGCAGCATGGCGCCGCGATACGTGACGGTGTACAGGGGCTGATCCGTGGCGTCGCGCGGCTCCTCGCGCCCGTCTATGCGGAGCGCATCGGGGAGATGAGGTCCCCACGAGAGCGATACGTCGCGTGCCGCTTCGACTCCGCCGAATTCCAGATGGCGCGCGTCGTGCTGCAGCACGGTGCGGAAGAGTCGCGGCTGCGTGCCGGTGGGCGTCGGCATGCGTATTTCGGCCCGCCCCTCGCCACCGGAGCGGAAGACGGAATCGACGTGGATGATGGCGTCCGCATCGCGTATGCACTGGCAGACGTCGACGGTGTCCGGCGTCGCGATGACGATGTTCGGACAGCCCGAGGCGAACTCCACGCTGTCGAGGGAAAGGATGACCGGGCGGCTGCTGTCCGCCGGGGGAATCAGGAACTGCACGCTGAAGAGTACGCCCTCCTCGCGCAGGGGATGGGCAAAGCTGGCGCTGCATTCCAGCACGCCTGGTCGCAAGAGGCGCAGGCCCAGCGAGGCGCGGTCCAATATATCTTTCGTTGTCAACGTAAACCCCGGCAGCGCTTCCATCAGCGCTGGGTCATAGCGCACCAGGACGCGGAATGAGAGGTCCATGCGCTTGTCGATGCGCGGCGCGACGAGTACGGAAATGCCTGAATAACCGGGTTCTGCCCTGGGCGGGGAGTAAATGCTCATGCGCACCGTGTCGCGCCAGTACGGGAAGGAGAGTGTCGAATCCCAGGAGATACCGTGGCTCTCGATCAGGCAGTGCAGGCGCACGTCGCGCAGACTGTCCGCGCAGCCCGGTACGTCCCAGAGCAGCAGGCAGCCGGGTGCGTTGAGTTCGGAGGCGATGGCGGCGAAGGCAATCGCAAACTGGGAGGCTCCGCCCACCTGGAAGTGCCGCCCGCCTGTCTGCTTCGCAAGCGTCCACAGGATATCTGCGCCGTTGCCCGTTGCCCCGTACACGATGGTGAACAGGCGCACGTCGGAGGCTGCGGCCAGCGCGCTCATCACGGGAAGGCTGTCGAGCAGGGCCGTGTCGAAGCCGTCGCTGAACACGATGAGGGAGCGTTTCCCGCCGCGCGCGGTGACGGCGCGCAGGGCCGCGAGGATGGCATCGGTCAGAAACGTATTGCCGGAAGCGCCCATGGCGTTGATGGTGGCGTGGAGCGAATCCTTCGACACGGTGAAGTCGCGCAGCAGTCCCGGGCTGCGGTTGACGGCAAACACGGCCGCTTCATCCTCCGGCTTGAGACTGTCGACGAGCTGTTTCGCGGCGTCCTTGAGCGCCGTGAAGCTCGTGCCCATCATGGATCCAGAATTGTCGAGCACCAGCGCCACGGAGTTGCGCCAGCTCGTATCGGGGCAGACCGCTCTGACGGGTGTGGGCCGACCGTCCACATCCAGCATCCACGACGCGCGCGACGCCAGCACGTAGGGGAAGCCGTCCAGGCTCAGCAGCACGTTCATGCGCACCGTCGGCATATCCTCCATGTTGATGCGGCGCACGTCGAGGCGCCACTGTGCCTGTGCGGTGAGGAGCGGGGAGGCGAGGAACAGGAAAAGCAGGAATCCAGAATTCAGAATCCAGAATCCAGAAAAAGACCGCGTCCCGGACGCATCGCGGGTGGCCCGGCAGGTAGGTTGGTTGCTGGAAGAGAAACCGTGCATGCCTTGGAGACAATTCAGCAGGCGCATTCCTGACATTTTGAGCGGCAGCTGTCCGCTTCTGCTGTGCCATCCCATTGTTGATATGCCCGGACAGTTCCCTCGCAACATTCAGGAGGGAGAGCGTAGACTCCTTCGATCGGCGTCAGTCGTTCGGGCACAACTTCTTTCTGTCGCTGAAAGAGTTGAGAAAGTTCAGCGCGTCCTGGTCCTTGCGCACCCCGAGGGACAGATTGGTGAGCTTCCACTTCAGGACGGGCTTGCCCTCCACATACCCCGCATTGATCTGCTCGCCGTCGAAAGAGCTGGCCACCTTGTCGATGCAGGCGAGAAGCACGGCGTGTTTGGGCGTGGTGAGCGACGTGTTGAACATGAGGGAGCGGCAATACTCCAGTTTGTAGGTTGCCGCACCCTTGTACGCGGCATTGGCCGCCTTGTTGATGAGATCGGCGCCGGATTGATTGAGCTGTGTCGTGCTGCCCGCAACGAAGAAGCGGGGCGAGAGCACCTTGAGCAGGGCCGCCTCGAGCTGCTCGGGACTGCCGTCGAGCAGTATGCCGTGCAGGAAGCGGACGAGATCCTGCATCGATGCGAATTCAGGAACCTCGACCGCGGGAAGCGCGGCGGCCGTCTCCTTGCTCCGCTGCTCTTCGGACGTGAAGGCCAGCGTGCGCTTCTCGAACTGTTTGATCTCCTCCGCGGTGAACGTGTTGGTCCCGAGCAGCGTGCGCCCGTCCTTGCCCTGCTTCGCGGTCGAGTGGAAGCTTTTCCAGGGCTGCTTCATGTCGTCGCGGAAGAATTTCACGTTGAAGAGCTGTTCCACCGTCTCGATGGTGGTGTTGCTCGTGATCACGTCGAAGGTCGCCGTCATGGTGAAGGAGACGGACGTGGGTTTGTCCCAGTCGAATCCGGGATCCGTCGCGAGCTTCGGCGGCGAAACGAGCCGTGTGATTTTGTTGTAGGAGTAGCCGTAGAACTTCTTCCAATCGCTCGAGAGCAGCGTCTGAACCTCCTGCTCGCCCGGATCCGGAATGCCGTCGTAGCGGTTGGATGCGACGACGAAGCGCAGGTAGCCGTATGTGTTGGGCCCGAGCGCCTGATACACGGCGTACCCGCCCACGAGCAGTTTCACGCCGGGGTACTCCGTCGATCGAAGCACTTCAGCGAACTTCCTGTACTCCCAGTTTTTGCGGTCGGTGTTCCATTCGCGCACGCCGGGACTCTTCGAGAGGCGCACTTCCAGAACTCCCGAACCGGACAATTGTTTCTTCACGTCCGCATCACTCGGCTGCGCGGCGGCGCTCGCGGCGAGCACGAATGCGATCGCGGTCAATGCCAGACTCTTCGACATGGTCATGTCTCGTCTCCTCCACGGAATGGCATGGGATACAATGTGCAATGAGAAGAAAAGATACAAAGAAGTCCCATTCGCTGCAACGCCTCCTCCTGCGATCCCCGTTTCGTACTCCGCTGCCCCCGGCTCCATTTTTCCGGGAGCTCCTCATGCGGTATCTTGGAGGGTTCCGCGTCTCCGCATCGCGGGGAGCGCACTTCATACACAGTCATCCGGACCCCCATGCGCCTTACCAACTACTTCATTCCGACGCTCAAGGAAATTCCCACCGACGCGCAGATGCCGAGCCATCAGCTGATGATGCGCGCGGGCATGATACGGCCGCTGTCGGCCGGCATCTATTCGCTGCTGCCGCTGGGCTACCGCGTGTGGAAGAAGGTGATGGCCGTCATCCGCGAGGAAATGGACGCCATCGGCGGCATGGAATTCCACCTGCCGGCCCTGAATCCCATCGAGATCTGGGAGGAGACGGGCCGCGTGGAGGCCTTCGGCGACACGATGTTCCATCTCAAGAACCGCGACTACGTGCTGGCGCCGACGCACGAGGAGATCATGACCTCCATCGCGCGCGCCTCCATCAAGTCGTACAAGGACATGCCGCAGATCTGGTATCAGATACAGACGAAGTTCCGCAACGAGCCGCGTCCCAAGAGCGGCGTGATCCGCGGACGGCAGTTCACGATGAAGGACGCCTACTCGCTCGACGCCACGCGCGAGGGCCTGGACGAGAGCTACCGCAAGCATCACGAGGCCTACTGCCGCATCTACGCGCGCTGCGGACTCACCTTCTTCGTGGTCGGCGCATCGAGCGGCGCCATGGGCGGCAGCGGCTCGGAGGAGTTCATGGTGGAATCGGACGCGGGCGAGGACCTCTGCGCCTTCAACCTCGAGAGCGGCTACGCGGCGAACATCGAGGTCGCGTCATCGAAGCTCCCCGCGCTCGAGCGCGGGGCGGACAATCCCGCCGCCGAGAAGTTCGCGACGCCCACGGCGAAATCCATCGACGACCTCGTCGCGCAGCACGGCATCGCCGAGGAGCGCTGCGCGAAGTCGCTGGTGTACTTCGCCGACGAGAAGCCGTATCTGATCTTCATGTGCGGCAACGACCAGCTCAACGAAGCGAAGCTGCAGGGCGCGCTGGGCGCGGCGAACGTGCGTCCCGCGCGCGACGAGGAACTGGCGGGTCTCACGGGCGCGGATGCCGGTTCCATCGGACCGATCAATCTGAAATCCTCGCTGCCGCAGATCGCGGACCTGCGCATCGCGCACGCCAACGGCATGGTGAGCGGCGCCAACGAAAACGGTTTCCACTACCGGAACATCGACCTGGACCGCGACGCGAACATCGGCGTGTATCACGACCTGCGTATCGTCGCCGAGGGCGAGCCCGACCCGCTCGGCGGGCGTCCGCTCAGCGTCAAGAAGGCGATCGAGGTCGGCCACATCTTCAAGCTCGGCACCAAGTACTCGCAGGCGATGAAGGCGAACTTCCTCGACGAGAAGGGCGAGGAGCATCCCATCATCATGGGTTCGTACGGCATCGGCGTGGAGCGCGTGGTGGCCTGCCACATCGAGCAGCGGCACGACGCCGACGGCATCGTCTGGCATCCGTCCATCGCCCCCTTCCACGTGCAGATCACCTCGCTCAAGATCGAGAGCGACATCGTCCGCGACGCCGCCGAAGCGCTCTACGCCGCGCTGGAAGCCGCGAAGGTGGAGACCCTGTTCGACGACCGCGCGGGCGTGAGCCCCGGCTTCAAGTTCAAGGACGCCGACCTGCTGGGGATGCCGCTGAACGTGATCGTCGGTGAAAAACACCTCAAGGACGGCAACGTGGAGATCAAGGTGCGCTCCACCGGTGAGCGCCGCATCGTGCCGCAGGCGGAGGCCGTGCAGGTGTGTCTGGCGCTTTTGGATTCGCTACGGAGCTGAGGTCCACGAAACACTCGAAGCACACGAAACAGGGGTGGGGAAAGGACTCCTCTCACTATTTCGGTGCACCTGCGATGATCGAAGATATACGGATCTGTTTTTCCCTCTCCCCTTGGGAGAGGGTGCCCGACCTGTCCGCCGTAGCTCCGCAGGAGCGCAGGTGGAAGGCCGGGAGAGGGGAGAGGGTGGAAAAATCTCGATTCGCCTTTCACTGCAATCTTCCCGTCATTTCAATCCGAGTTTATCCAGCTTGGGTTGAATCACGAACTTGCAGTACGGCGCGTCCTTGTGATTCGTGAAGTACTTCTGATGGTAGTCCTCGGCCTTGTAGAACGCCGTGAGGGGGACGATTTCCGTGACGATCGGAGCCTTGAAATGCGCCTGCGCGGCGGCCTTTGACTTCGCGGCGGCGACGCGCTGCGCCTCGCTGTGCGTGATGATGATGGAACGGTACTGCGTGCCGACGTCGTTGCCCTGGCGGTTGAGCGTCGTGGGATCGTGGGCCTTCCAGAACACGTCGAGCAGCTTCTCGTAGCTGAGCACCGCAGGATCGAAGACGATCTGCGCCACTTCCGCATGCCCCGTGCTCCCCGAGCACACGGCTTCGTACGTCGGGTTTTTCACCGAGCCGCCGGCGTATCCGGACTCGACGGATTTCACGCCGTCGATGCGCTGATACACCGCTTCGACGCACCAGAAGCATCCGCCTCCGAGCGTCGCGGTTTCGAGTTTTGCGTTGGGCGTGCTTGCGATGGAGTCTGGAGTGTCAGGCATCATGAGGGAACCGAGTATGGTGAAAAACAGTGCGAGTGTGAGCATGGGGGGGTTTTCGGATTGTGAATTTCCGATGTCGGATGTACAGACAAAACGACAGGTTCCGGGTGATGGTTCCGGAGCTGTATGGATTTCGAAGGGCACGGTACCGGACGAAGGGAAAGAGATCACGAAGCACGCGAACAAGACGAACAAGACGAAAAATTCTTGTTCGTGTATTTTCGGCTGGTTCGTGTGCTTCGCGATCGCCTTTTCTTCGGCCGACCCTTCAAAACTTTACACAGTCATCAAGTCCCGGAACGATCTGAAAAGGTAATCCGAGTCGTGCGGACCGGGGCTGGCCTCGGGATGGTACTGCACGCAGAAGACGGGCAGTTCCCGGTGTCGGAAGCCTTCCACGGTGTTGTCGTTGAGGTTCAGGTGTGTGAGTTCGAGTCCGGACGGCAGGGAGTCCGCGTCGACGGCGAAGCCGTGATTCTGCGACGTGATCTCGATCTCCTTCGTGCGCAGATTCATCACGGGGTGATTCGCGCCGCGGTGGCCGAATTTCAGCTTGTAGGTGCGGGCGCCGAAGGCGAGGCCCAGGAGCTGATGGCCGAGGCAGATGCCGAACACCGGCTTCACGCCGACGAGGTCGCGTATGGTCTCGACGGCGTAGGTCACCACCTCCGGATCGCCCGGACCGTTCGAGAGGAAGATGCCGTCGGGCTGCGATGCGAGCACGTCCGCCGCGGTGGCGGATGCGGGGAACACGGTGAGGTCGCAGCCGAAGCGCGCGAGACGGCGGAGGATGTTGCGCTTCACGCCGTAGTCGAGCACCGCGACCCGATAGCGGGGTCCGTCGTAGCCGCCATCGGAATAATTCCACGCGCCGGTGTCGGTCCACGCGTAGCGCTCGCGCGTGGTCACCGCCGCCGCGAGATCCTCCGCGCTGATGCCCGGGACGTCGGCGACGGCGGCGAGGAGTTCGGCGTCGCCGAGGTCGTCGGTGGTGATCAGTCCGCGCATCGCGCCGCCGCTGCGCAGCGCGCGCGTCAGCATGCGCGTGTCGATGCCCTCGATGGCCACGATGCCCTGCGCGCGCAGATAGTCCTCGAGCGCGCCGCCCGCGCGCCAGTTGCTGTGCGCGCGCGAATACTCGCGCACGATGAAACCGCGCACCCAGGGGCGGACGGACTCGACGTCCTCGTCGTTGACGCCCACGTTGCCGATGAGCGGATACGTCATCGTCACGATCTGTCCGCAGTAGGAGGGATCGGTGAGGATTTCCTGGTAGCCGCTCATGCTGGTGTTGAAGCACACCTCGCCGGACGTCGTGCCCGCGGCGCCAAGGGAGGCGCCGCGGAAGATGGTTCCATTTTCGAGAACGAGTGTCGCCTGCATGCGCTGCCTTTCTATTTGATCACGGTCATTTTTCTGGTGAGCCGCGCGCCGTCGGCCACGAGATGGACGAAGTACGCGCCGGTTCCGAGGTCCGTTGCATCGAAGCTCACGGCATGGTGCCCGGCGTGCATCGCGTCGTCCACCACCGTCGCAAACACGCGTCCGGTGGCGTCGGTGACGGTGAGCCGCACCTGCGCCGTGCGGCCGAGCGTGTAGCGGATCGTCGTCACGGCGCTGCCGGACAGGCTGGCGGAACCGAAGGGATTGGGATAGTTCTGCTCGAGCGCGAAGCCGGAGGCGGATGCGCGCTGCAGCGCGACCAGCACCTCTGGGGAGTAATCGATGGCGCCGTCGGTATCGATCTGCTTCAGGCGGTAGATGAGCGATTCGGCGTTCTGCGGCAGCGGCGTGTCGATGTACGTGTACACGTTCACCGAGCCGCTCGTGCCGCGCCCGGCGACGAAGCCGACTTCCTGCCAGGAGCCGAAGGGCTGCGCGAGGCGCTCGACGGCGAAGCCGGCGTTGTTCGTCTCGACCGAGGTCTTCCAGGTCAGGCGCACCGAGGCGCCCTCGAGGGACGCGGAGAAGGCCGAGAATTCCACCGGCGTGGTGACGGACAACTGGTACACGCTGCGGCCGTGCGTGGCCGCGATGAGCATGCCCGTCTTGGGCTGCATCTCGAGATCGGCGATCACCACCTTGGGCATGCCGTCGCCGAGGATGGCCCAGGTCTTGCCACTGTCGCTGGTGGCATAGACACCGAGGTCGGTGCCGGCGAAGAGGTTCGCCGGATTGTTCGGATTGATTTCGATCGTGTTCTTCGAGGTCGACGGCAGATTGCCCGAGATGTCCGTCCAGGTGGCGCCGGCGTTCTTCGTGCGGTAGATCGCGTTGCGGGTGTTGCCGCTGAAGCAGACGTAGTAGGTGTCGGACTCGTTCGGATCGAAGAGCAGCTCCGCGACCTTGCGGCCCGGCAGCGTGCCCGAGATCGTCGTCCATGTGGCGCCGGCATTCGTGCTCCTGCAGATGCGCCCGCTGTTGAATCCGACGAGCATCAGGTCGGGATTCTTCGGGGAGACGGCGATGTAATTGATCGACGAGGAGGAATCCATGTTCCCGTGGAAGGCGAACCACGACGCGCCGCGATTCGTGGACTTGTAGAGCTGCTTCGTCGTTGCGGTGAACAGAATGGTCGGATTGACAGGATTGATGGCGACGGGCGTGACCCACTGGCCGCTGCCGATGAGACCGGTGTTGGCGCCCGACCAGGTCTGCCCGCCGTTCGTGGTGCGCATGTGCGAGCCGTTCTGATACTCGGTGTACTGGTACATCGAATTGATGGGATCGAAGACGTAGTAGCCGCCGTCGCCGCCGGTGGAACTGGTCCACGACGGACTCGCGTTGCGCTTTGCCCAGGAGCCGTTGTCCTGCATGCCCCCGCCCATGAGATTCACGTCCTGCGGCGCGATACCCAGTTCGTAAAACTGCGAGATGGGGAGATTGTCGTTCAGGCTCGTGTAGGTGGAGCCGCTGTTGGTGGATTTGTAGAAGCCGCCGTCGTTGCCGATGTAGACGACCTTGTTGTCGGAGGGCGAGAATTCGATGGCGTGCTGATCCACATGCAGGCCGCTGCGCGCCGACCAGACGTAGCCGCCGTCGGTGCTCATGTACAGCCCCACGCCGCCGCTCAGGATGCGGTTCGGATTGGAAGGATCCACCGCGATGTCCACGAGGTACCAGCCGTACGAGGAGAAGAAGTTCGGCGTGGAGGCGTTGCTGGTTTTCACCCAGGTGTTGCCGCCGTCCGTCGTCTTCACGATGGCCTTGAGATTGCTCGTGCCCTTGGCGCTGACGATCACTGCGTACATGATGTTCGGCTGCGTGCGGCAGAGATCGATGCCGATGCGGCCGATGCTGTCCGCCGCGACGCCGACGTTCAGCGTGGTCCACGTGGCGCCGGTATCGACGCTCTTGACGACGCCGACGCCCTGGATCGCGCCGAAGGCGATGTTCGGGGTGGCCGGATGATACATCACGTCGAAGGCGAGGCCGTCCCTCACCTTCGCCCAGCTCGTGCCCGCGTTGGTGCTGCGGAACATCCCGGTGCGCGTGGCCGCGAGCACGACGTTGCCGTTCGTGCGATGCACGCGGATCATCGCAATGTTGGAGGCGAAGGTTCCGCCGGTGAGGAACCACGTGGCGCCCGCGTTGGTGGATTTCACGACGCCGACGCCGGGGTAGCAGTCCAGGCTGCCGTTCGCCTCGCCGGTGCCCACGTAGATGATGTCCGGATTGCGAGGATCGATGTCGATCGCGCCCATCGCCATGGTGGGCAGATCGTCGGCGATGGGCAGCAACTCGTCGCCGCCGTCTGTCGTCTTCCAGATGCCGCCGTCGGCGGCGGTGAAGTAGGCGATGGACGGATTCGTGGGATGGATCGCGACGCCGGTGATGCGCCCGCCCACATTCTGCGGTCCGGCAAGCACCCATGTGGCGAGGCCGGTGGATTTCGACATCGCGACGCGCGGCCGGTACACGTCCATTGCCTTCGATTCCATCCATGCCTGCTCGCGCAGCCCTTCGGGCACGGTCTCGCCCGGCAGCAGCCGCTGCTCGCGGAACCACTTGAAGCGCTCGCTGATCCAGCGCTCGCTGTCGCGGAAGATCAGATTGCCTTCCGTGGCGCTCTTCGGGTTGAAGGGCGGCGAAGTCTGTGAAAAGAGGACGGGGGAGCAGACGGCAAGGCCGAGGCACAACAAGAGTGCTTGCGCGCGGCCGGAGGTGCGGGATCGATGCATGGCGGGTGTTCCGTCTCGGTCAGAGGGTGTTGAGGATGCGCCCCGGGTCAGCTCCGGTGCGCGAAACGAGCACTCAAATATACCCAAATTCCGCTTCGAAACGGGACCAGCCCTGATCGAATTCCGTGCAATTATTGCCTACTCGTTTCTGAGCGCGCGGGCCGGCATGTCGATCACGAGCGCGCCCTTCGGCGTCGTGATGCGCAGCACGCCGCTGCCGCGCTTCGACGACAGCCACGGACTGTCGAAGAGCATCTCGGGCTTCGGCCGCAGCGGCTTGCGGTTCACCGTCAGTTTCCCGCCGAAGGCGCAATCGAGCTTGTCCTTGAATATCGTCGTGTAGCGGACCCGGCCCTTCGCAAAAAAGCCCGAGGTGTCCGGCACGGACGCGAGGATGCGCTTCTTGAAGTCCGCGTAGGAGCCGACGGCATTGCGTCCCGCGGCCTGCACCACGGCGCCGTTCTTGCGGTCGCGCGAGAAGAGCCGCCGTCCGAGCGCTTCCACGCGCACGACGGCCTGCCGGAGCGGGTAGTACGCGAGGTACACGTCGCCCGCGTCGATGGTGATCCAGCCGGTCTTGACGCTGTCGACCTCGAAGGTCTTCACCTCGCTCGGAAGGAAACCCACGAGGTAGGGAAAGCGCTTGATCTCGGGAATGTCGTAGAGGGCGATGACGGTGTTGCGATACTGGAAGATATCCTCGAAGGGCGAGCCGCCCACCGTCTTCGTCACGGTGCCGTAGTAGGGATCGACGAGCGACACGGCGCGGAGCACGGTCTCGGGGGGCTGCGGCAGGAACTCCGCGAGGCCGTCGGCCTCCGCGTACGGCTGCATGGTGAAGAGCGTCGTGCTCGTCTGGTCGCTCGACCAGGTCACGTCCCAGCTGTGCTGCTCGCGCGGCTGCACGAGACCCCGCTCGAGATGCCCCATCACGTACAGGGGATCGAAGTATGTGTACTTGGCGACGATCCGCCACGGCGCCGTATCGCCGCGGACGCGGGTGGCGCTGCGCTTGCTCTCCCAGGCTTCGAAGGGCGTGAATTTGTCGACGGCCAGCGCGACGATTTCCTTCGGCGGCCTGTAGCTGCAGAGCGTGGCGAGGTACTGCTCGCGCGTGTACATCTGCGGTCCGTCGCCGAAGTACAGCCAGGCGAAGGCCGACATCTCCGAGAACAGCGGCTGCATGGCGGAATTCATGTCCTCGCGCGAGTGCGCGCCGCCGAGCTGTCCGCCGAAATATTCGTGCATGGCGTCCGCGAGCAGCCACGACACCATCAGCTCGGCCTGCTTCCGCAGGTCGGGGTCGCTCGTGAAGCGCGCGAGGAGGAGCATGCCGTTGATGAAGAGCGGTCCGTAGGTGGGCGAGTCGAAATCCTGCTGCCCGAGTTCAGTCGTCTCCTTTATCCATCTGCGCAGGAAGGCGGCGGACTCCCTGCGGTTCTCCGCCGTGCTGCGGCCGTTGTACCACTCCTGCGAAAGCCCGAAATGCTCGGCGGCGAGCAGGAAGGACACGTGATGACAGACGCGTTCGGCTTCGCTCGACGGCGGCTGCGTGGGGAGCAGATACCAGGCGTTTTTCACGCGCGCGGACAGCGAATCCGGCAGCGCGGCGCGGATGAACAACCACGCGGCGGTGAGCCGGAAGCGGTCGATGATCTCCGAGGTCGGCATGCGCGTCACGCTCTCGAACATGGCGATGCCCGCGGCCCGCGTGCTGTCGTGACGCAGGCGCTCGAGCGCGGAATAGTAGGTGGGGGGAGCATCCGGCGAGCGCAGGAAGGCCTGGATGGAATCGATGCGCGCCTTGAACGGGATCTGCGCTGTGGCCGTTGCGTACGGGAGAAGCATCGAGGTCAGGAGAGAGGCGAGCGCGGCGATGCGCGCTGCGCGGGGAGGGAAGGCGGGGATGGTCATGTGCGCGTCCTCACCAGATGCTGATGTTGCTGACGTACCCGAGCTGCAGCGCGCTGAGCTTCCAGGTCGCGCCGCGATTGTCCGACAGATAGACGCCGTTTTCCGTCCCGGCCCACAACAGCGCCTCGTCCTCCGGATCGCGCGCGAGCGCGGTGACGTTGAGGTTCTGCATGCCGCCGCTGCTGTTCGTCCACGTGGCGCCGCCGTCGTTCGTGCGCAGCACACCCTGATCCTTCGTGGCGACGATGACGGTCCTCTTGTCCGTCGTGGGAAAAAGCACCGCCTGCACGAGCCGCGTCGGCAGGGCGGGGGACCAGGCGGACCAGGACTTGCCGCGATCCTCGCTCAGCCAGACGCCGTCCCGCGCATTCCACGCCGCGAGGATGTCCGTGCCGGCCGGACCCGCCACCATGCGGTCGACGGCCTTGCCCGCGAGTCCCGACGCATGCCACGACGCGCCCGCGTCGCTGCTGCGGTACACACCGTCGGCGGTGCCCGCAAGCCACACGCCGCGCAGCGGCAGCACGCTGGACACGTACGTGCCGTTGAGGGCGCGCAGTCCGGCATTGCGCTGCGTGAACGTCGCGCCACGGTCGGCGGAAATGAACACGCCCGTCGGCGTGCCGAGCAGCACCGTGTCTCCGAAGGCCTTCACGGAGAGCACTCCCGGGATGCTGTCCGACGTGGCCAGTTTCCACGTGGCGCCGTCATCCCTGCTGACGAGCAGGCCGTAATCGTTCGCGAGATAGAGCTGCGCGGGTTTGGCCGGATCACAGGCGATGTCGTTCGTGCGGTTCGTGCGCCAGCCCATGGACTTCCACGTCGCGCCGAGATCCGTACTTGCCGCCACGCCGATGTACACGGGGCGGAGCATCTTTATCGATCCGGGAGCGGGGGTCTGGTACATGCAACAAAATATGCGGCGCTCGGTGGGCTGGGAATGCGCCGTGGCGACGAGGAGAAGCATTGTCAGTGGTATTGATAGGAGCTTGAACATGCGGGCGGGAAAGGGTGAAAGTTGAAGGATGAATTATGAAGTATGAATTATGAAGAAGAGGGGAGATTCCGGATATGGATGTGCAATCAATACTCTTCGCTGTCGACGCGTTGGATGTCGGCGCCGAGGTTGCGGAGTTTGAGTTCGACGGCTTCGTAGCCGCGGTCGATGTGGTAGACGCGCAGCACCTCGGTCTGCCCCTTCGCGATGAGGCCCGCGATGATGAGCGAGGCGCTGGCGCGCAGATCGGTGGACATCACCTTCGCGCCGGTGAGCTGCGCGACGCCGCGCACCATGGCGCTGTTGCCGTTGATGTCGATCGAGGCGCCGAGGCGCTGCAGTTCGGGGACGTGGTTGAAGCGGTCCAGGTATATCGTGTCCGTCACCCTCGAGGAGCCCGCGGCCGTGGTCATCAGCGCGAGCCACTGCGCCTGCATGTCCGTCGGGAAACCGGGATAGATGGCCGTGGTCACGTTGACGGGCCTGAGCGCGCCGTCGCTGCTGATCGTGATGGAACGCTCGCCGTAGCCGAGCGTGCAGCCTGCGTCCTCGAGCTTGGCGGTGACCGCTTCGAGGTGCGCGGGATTCACGCCGTTGACGGTGACGGTCCCGCCCGCGGCCGCCGCCGCGGTGAGATAGGTCCCGGCCTCGATGCGGTCGGGGATGTTGTCGTCGTCCGCCGGGTGCAGGGCGTCGACGCCTTCGATAAGGAGGTGATTCGTGCCGATGCCGACGATGCGTGCGCCCATCTCGACGAGGAAGTTCGCGAGCTGTGTGATCTTGGGTTCCACGGCCGCGTTGTTGATGACGGTGCTTCCCTGCGCGAGCACCGCGGCCATGAGCGTGTTGCCCGTGGCGCCGACGCTGGAGACGTCGAAGGTGATGGTGGCCCCGTGCAGGCGTTTCGCCTTCGCCAGCACGTAGCCCTGTTCGATTTCGATCTCGGCGCCGAGTTTTTGCAGCGCCTTGATGTGCAGGTCCACGGGCCGCGGACCCCAGGCGCAACCGCCGGGATAAGAGACCTTGGCGGAACCGAATTTCGCGAGGAGGGGACCGAGCACATAAAAGGACGCGCGCATCTTTTTGACGAGGTCGTACGGCGCTTCGAAATGCGTGATGGCGGATGCATCGAGTTCGAGTGTGGTGCCGGGATGTTTGATCCCCATGCCCATCTGTTCGAGCAGGGCCGACATCGTCGAGATGTCGCGCAGGCGCGGCGCATTCGAGAGGCGGCACACCCCTCCGCTGAGCAGCACGGCGGGCATGAGTGCGAGCGTGGCGTTCTTGGCGCCGGAGATCTCAACGGTGCCGTTCAGCCGGTTTCCGCCCCGAATGATGAATTTGTCCATTGTCCTTTCCGTGTCTGCGCGCGTTGCAAGTGCCTTGGATCATCACAATTTAGCCGTTTTCAAGGCTCGAAACCACTGGACGCAGGGCAAATCGGCCGTGTTGCGAAAAAGTGCTTTCATGTTGAGAATGTTTCATTTCCGGGCAGCCGGCCATTTTGCTCTTTTGCCGCGAATTTCATTCGAACTCCCCTAAATGGCTGTAAACAAGCACTTGTACCGGCAGAATGAAGGTGTGGCAGGTCCGGATTTCGATTGGTTCGATAGTTGCATCAGTCTCCTGTGGAACTGAAATACTGCACTCAATACGCTGAAAACAGATAGAAACACCATGAATATCACTCCCCGAAAATACCTTCTCCGTCTGGCATTGCTTGGCACGATGGCGTTCCTGCTGAACACCGGAACCGCCTTCGCCGCTGAACTCAAGCCCGAGCAGACCGTCCTCCTCGTCGGAACCTCGCATGTGCACGTGGGTTTCCAAACCATGCAACTGGCCCGCGCGATGAACGAGCATCAGTTGAAGCTCGTCGCCGCAGCCATAGGTCCCAGGGAAGGGGATTTCTTCTTCATCGTCAGTGATGAAGCTCCGACCCGGGTTTTCGCGTGCAAGCCTTTCCGTACAGCCAACGTCTCGCTTTCGATCAACCTGCCTCCGAACTCCACGCTGCTTCGCGTCACTTCCTCGTTGAAGGACGCGACGCCCGCACTGCAGATCGGCGGCATTTCAAACGAGAGCAACGCCTGGAGCAGCTTCTCCTCTGTGGGGGAAGGCGCCTTCATCGAGCATCGCAGAATGAACGGCTTCGCCACGGTCAGATAACACTTCGCCGCGCTCTCCCGGCCTGAGGAGAGACACATGTTCAGATCCGTTCTTGAGGGCGGACTGCGGGCTTCATCGCCAAAACCCGCGGTCTGCGCCTCTTTTTTACACAGATGGATGGGTATGAGGGATCAGAAATGAGATGAGCGGTCGGTTTTCTTCGACAGCGGGAGTCCGTATCTTCACCGAGCTACGACTTCCTTCCATCCTCCGGAACCGCGCATCATGGGATCTCATTCGCAGTATTTGAAAGCGGCGCTCGCCTCGCAGCTCAATATCGTGCTGCTGGCGGCCTGCGGGCTGTTCGGGCTGGTCGCATGGACGCCCCTGCCGCTGTTCATCGGCATCGCGGGCGAAGCCGTCTGGCTCGGCGTCGCGCCCCTGCTGCCCGCGTTCAGGCGCGCGGCGGACAAACGCGCCGAGAAATACCGGCGCATCGACGCGGAGGACGCGACGGCGCGGCTGCTGGCGTCGGTCCCGTCCTCGAGCCGCGCGCGCTTCGAACGCATGGCCGCGACGTTCAGAAAAATCCGCGCCGCCTACGTAAACGCCAATACCGCGGACCGCATCCTCCTCGAACAGCCCATCGCCCGCGCCGACGAGATGCTCGGCAAGTACGCGTCGCTGCTCTCCGCGTCCGCGGCGCTCGACGAGGCACTGTCCGTGTCCAGTTCCAGCGACCTCGAGCAGCGCCTGCGCGATGCCGACGCCGCAATCGAGACCGCGGACGACCGCTTGCGCGCCGTGCAGGAAAAGCGCCGCGACATCCTCCTGCAGCGCATCGAGAAAGTGCGCGAGGCGGAGAGCAACGCGCAACTCCTGCACGCGCAGCTCGATTCCTTCGACGACCTCGCCGGACTGCTCCGCGATCAGACCCTCGCCCTCCGCGATCCCTCCGACGTGACGCGGCAGATCGACACCCTGCTCACCGAAATCGAATCCTCCGCCCGCGCCTACGACGAACTGCGCGACGGGCTTGCGACGTTTGACAAGGACCTCGCGAAGACAGTGGGAGAGTAGGGAGTAGGCCTGCTCACCGAAGTCCCGTATTTCGGGACGCAGGTGAGGAGTGGGGAGCGCGTACGACGGAGTGTAATTCGCATTATTCATCTCACATCTTTCATCTCGTATCTCCTATCCCGCAATGAGCGAACACAACAAGAAACGACTCGAAGAAATGCGCGAGAAGGCGCGCCTGGGCGGCGGCAAGGATCGCATCAAGGCCCAGCACGAAAAGGGGAAGTTCACTGCGCGCGAGCGCCTGGAGATTCTGCTCGACCGCGGCAGCTTCCAGGAAATCGACATGTTCGTGCAGCACCGCTCGCACGACTTCGGCCTGCAGAAGCAGCGTTTCCTCGCCGACGGCGTGGTGACCGGCAGCGGCACCATCGACGGCCGCCTCGTCTTCGTGTTCAGCCAGGACTTCACCGTCTTCGGCGGCTCGCTCTCAGAGACGCACGCGGAAAAAATCTGCAAGATCATGGACATGGCGATGAAGGTCGGCGCGCCGGTGGTCGGACTCAACGACAGCGGCGGCGCGCGCATCCAGGAAGGCGTGATGAGCCTCGGCGGATATGCGGATATTTTTCTCCGGAACACCCTCGCCTCGGGCGTCGTGCCGCAGATCAGCGCCATCCTCGGCCCCTGCGCGGGCGGGGCGGTGTACTCGCCCGCGATCACGGATTTCGTGTTCATGACGGATCAGACCAGCTACATGTTCGTCACGGGTCCCAACGTCGTGAAGACCGTGACGCACGAGGACGTGACGTCCGAGGACCTCGGCGGCGCGATGACGCACGCGACGAAGAGCGGCGTGGCGCATTTCGTGCACGACAACGAGGCGCAGACCCTGCTGGGCGTGCGGCGGCTGCTCGGCTTCCTGCCGCAGAACAACGCCGACGATCCCCCGCGCGTGCCGCCCACCGACGATCCCGCGCGCGAGGACGCCGCGCTGGATGCCATCATTCCCGACAGCGCCAACAAGCCGTACGACATGCGGGACGTCATCCGCCTCGTCGCGGATCACGGCGACTTCTTCGAGGTGCACGAGCATTTCGCCGGCAACATCCTCGTGGGTTTCGCGCGGCTGGACGGGCGTCCCGTGGGCGTCGTCGCGAACCAGCCGGCCGTGCTCGCGGGCGTGCTCGACATCGACGCCTCCGTGAAGGGCGCGCGCTTCGTGCGCTTCTGCGACTGCTTCAACATCCCCCTCGTGGTGTTCGAGGACGTGCCGGGCTTCCTGCCGGGCACCGATCAGGAATGGCGCGGCATCATCCGCCATGGCGCCAAACTGCTCTACGCCTTCGCCGAAGCCACCGTGCCCAAGGTGACCGTCATCACGCGCAAGGCCTACGGCGGCGCTCTACGACGTGATGAACTCCAAGCACATCCGCGGCGACGTGAATCTTGCGTGGCCGAGCGCGGAGATCGCCGTGATGGGACCGCAGGGCGCCGTGGAGATCATCTTCAAGAAGGAGATCGCGGCCTCGCCCGATCCCGCGGCGGCGCTCGCCGAAAAGATCGAGGAGTACCGCGAGAAGTTCGCGAGCCCCTTCGTCGCCGCCGAGCGCGGCTTCATCGACGACATCATCCTCCCGCGCGAAACCCGCGCGCGCCTCATCCGCGCGCTGGAAATGCTCGAGACGAAAGTCGACTCAAATCCGAAGAAGAAGCACGGGAATATCCCGCTCTGAAGATTTTGGATTGCGAATTTCCAATTTCGATTTGAAGATTTCGGATTGCGAATTTCCGATTTCGAATGAATACCGGAAGGCCTCAGGCTCTTGTCACGCCGAGCTCTTGCACAGGGCTTTCGTTCGGATGGATGTGTCCTGATGACTTGCTCGAGATCGTACGAGCGCTTTCGCATACCCTCTGTCTTGATTTCTTCTCTTGGCCCTTTGAAAAATTGCCAGAAAACCCGTGAAGCTCGCGGACGGATTCGGCTGTTTGAGGCCGCCGAAGTTCCGACCCGAACGCCGAGACTTTGAAGGATCGTACGGTGGGAGGAACGAAGGAGGCCGAGTTTCGAATCCGCCGCGAGATGAGCGCAGGTTTTCTGAGCAATTTTTCATCGGCCTCTTGCTGTTTTCTTTGGTTCTTTCTTTTGCAGCTGCAAAAGAAAGAACGCAAGACCTCAGAGCACTATCAGCTGGTAAACGTGCATTGATCCAGCGGCTGGCAGGAATGTCCAACGCGTCGCGGTTCACGCGGGTCTCAGCGCGGATACGATCCGAAGAGTTTCTGCATCGACCCGTGAACCCGATGAAACCAGCCCGCGTCGCTGAAGAACATCATCGGACAATGTCCCGCGATGACCTTCGCGCCGTCGGAGCGCGCCATGGCGATGTGCGCGGGATCGAGACCTTTCTCACCGCGCGTGCCGTACATCCAGATGCGCGTGACGCCCGCGCGCAGGCAGTCCTCCACGGACTGCCGCACCGCTTCCTTGGGGACGAGGAGCATGGCGCCGTCGATGCCGCCGTTGATCGATGAAACGGACTTCGCGCAGACATGGCCGTCCACGGTATCGGCGGACGGGTGCACGAGGCGGACATCGTAGCCGCGCTTCACGAATTCTTCCAGAATGCGGCGGCTGAAATGCTTCTTGTCGCGCGAGACGCCGATCAGCGCGATGGTGCGCTGCGCGAGGAAGTCGTTGATGTCGTTTTTGGATGTAACAGGGGACATGAGGAGAATCTCCAAAGTGCGGCAATGCAAGGTGTGCGGGCGCGGCTGCGATTTGTTGCGCGCGTCATGGCCGGTGCGGAACGGGATCGTCGTCATGTGCCGCGCAGGACTTGGATAACTGGGATCGAGGAAGAGCCCGGACGGCTCCTCGGGCGCCACTTCCCGGACCGGGACAGTCGCGCCGAAAAAGAAGATCAGGGCATCGTCTATTCTCGCGCGCCAGTTGCCCCAGCTGTGGCCCTCGTGGTATTCGCGGTACCGATGCTCGTAGCCTTGCGCGATCAGCTGCGACACCAGGCCGCGCACGCGCGGAAGGAGGACGCCGATGTCGTAGGTGCCGAGATCGAGGTACACGCGCAGCGGAAGTTTCGGGCCGCTCTGCACGGCGGAGGAAATCGATCCGACCACGTTGCTCGACTGCCCGCCGACATTGCCGAACACCGCCGGGAAGGTGACGCCGCAGTACAGCGAGATGTTCCCGCCGTCCGATGCTCCCATCACCGCGCGTCCGGCGGCATCGCGGCGCGTGCGGTAGCGCGCGTCCACCCACCCCATCACGGTGTTCGCGATCCAGGCGCCGTAGGCGGACATCTTCGCGCCCGAGTATTCCGGCGCCCTGTCCGACGCGGGAACGAACACGGCGATGACCGGCGGGATGCGCCCTCCGCGATCAGGTTGTCGAGTATCACATCCGCGCCGCCGAGCGCCAGGGTAATCGAGACCGTCGTGAAAGAGTATCACCGGACAGGCGACGGACAGCGTGTCGTACCCGGCGGGAAGGTACACGCGCACCGTGCGCGTTCCCAGACCGGCGCCGGACAGCGACGTGTCCCGCAGCGTGCCCCGAGGCACGCCGGGTACACGGACCAGCTCGGGCTGCTCCGGACAGCGCGGCATCCGCAGCTCGGAGTTGGGTCCGAAACCGCCGCTGCAGGTCCGCGGATTCCGCGCGTCGAGCAGCCACACGCCGTCGACGACGTACTTGTAATCGAGCCGCGCGTCGGCCTCATACATTGCGGTCCGGTACCAGAGTGCGGTGTTCGAAAGGCGCTGCAGCGGGCCGGAGGCGGGCGTCCATCCGTTCATGTCGCCCGCGAGCGCGACGGACGTGCCCGTCCCGCGGAAAATGAAATGGACGATCGTATCCTTTTCAATGAGCGGCAGCGAGGGCTGCACGGCGAGGAAGCTGTCGACGAGCGCGCCGCGCGCCGTTTCGGGCGCCATGTTGACGCGGATCACGAAATCGGGGAACGTCTGCGAGGCGGCGGAGCTTGACGCGAGCAGGCAGAGCGCGATGATAGAGCAGACGCGTCTCATCGCAGCACGGTGAACGGTCGCAGGACCTGTTCCGACGCGCCCGTACCCGGGTCGCGCGCGAGCAGGCGGAGAAAATACGTGCCCGAAGCGAGCGACGCCGTCGATGGAAGCGTTGCGGCATCGCCGTACCTGCCCGGCGCGCGCGCTTCATCGACGAGGGTATGATGCACCCGACCGAGCGCGTCCACCAACGTGAGCGTCACGCGCATGGCGGAGCCGCTCCCGCGCGGGATCGACCACGCGGCCGAAAGCGGAATGCCGGCGGCGCTGCTGTACGGATTCGGATAGATCGATCCGATGTCGAGGCGTTCCGGCGGCGCGCCCGCATCCTCGACGGCGGTGGCGAGCGGAAACATCGCGGTGTCGGCCAGGAGGAAGACGCGCGACTGCCAGGCGGCAAGCAGGAAGCGG
Organism: Ignavibacteria bacterium; assembly: GCA_016720835.1. Classification (GTDB taxonomy): domain Bacteria; phylum Bacteroidota; class Ignavibacteria; order SZUA-365; family SZUA-365; genus JADKJW01. The sequence goes on along the minus strand of JADKJW010000025.1, from coordinate 1,483 downwards.
AAGGCCGCGAGCGCGTGTTTCGTGACGGGAAACGCGACGCTGTCGATCAGGTCGTTGAAGAAGTACACGCGGTTCGAGTCCAGCGGCGAGGAGAGATCGAGATCCTGCTCGGCAATGCTCGCGGTGACGCCGGGCGCCGAGGCGCTGAAGTTGGCGGCGCAGACGATGTTCGCGTCGCGGCCGGGACGGAGGTAGGTGTAGACTCCGGAGGAGGTATTTGCGAGCTGCTTCATGCGCGGAGTGCGGAGCTGCGGGAAGCGGTTGCGCAAGGCAATCAGCGTCTGATAATACGGGAGAATTGTCGCTGCAGCCGGATGCGAAAAATTGATCTTGTCGCGCCGTCCCTGCCAGCCGACTTCCTGTCCCGCATAAATCATCGGCATGCCGGGGGCGGTGAGCAGCACCGCGGCGGCGGGGTTTCGTGCGCTCGAGATTGCCGTTGACGATGCGCGCGATGCGGTCCTCGTCATGGTTCTCGAGGAAGCGCAGGTAATGCGCGTACGGGCCCGTGTAATGCGTGTAGTTCAGATTCGGCGAGAAGTTGGTGGTGCGATTGTTGAGTCCGGCGATGTCGCCGTTGGAGATCGTGTTCTTGATCTGTCCGAACCAGTTCCAGTCGTAGCCGGCGTCCATGGCGCCGCCTCGTTCCGCGTAGTTGACTTCGCTGCCCGATCCCGTGCCGTCCGTTTCGCCCAGGACGAGCATGTCGGGTTTGACGCGCTTGAGCTGCTCGCGGAAGGGCCGCCACCATGTCGGGGCGCCGTAGCGATTCTGCGGGCCCCAGTACACATCCATGCGATAGCCGTCGGCCTTCATGTCGCGCACCCAGAAACGGAACACGTCGAGCATGGCCTCGCGCGCGCCGCGCGTCGACAGGTTGATGTTCGGAAGCGCCCAGTTGCTGTAATGCGCGTACAGGGGGTAGCCGCCCTCGCTGGTGACGGACTGCCCGAGACCCCGGTCGCCGCCGAGCACGCGCGTCTCGATGAAGGTGCGGTAGATGCTCTCGTCCTTCCAGCGCCGGATGTCGGAGAGCCAGGGATGCTCAGAGGACACGTGATTGGGCGTGATGTCGAGGATGATGCGCAGACCGTTTGCGTGGCAGGAATCGGCGAGCGCGCGGAAGTCCGCGAGCGTGCCGAGCGATTCGTCCACCGCGTAAAAATCGATGATGTCGTAGCCACCGTTGAAATCGTTCACCGTGCCGCGATTGTCCATGATGGGCATCAGCCACAGTGTATTGACGCCAAGCGCCTTGATGGCCGGGATGCGCGCGGTGATGCCGCGGAGCTGTCCCGTGGCGGAGAAGGCGGGCACGAAGATCTCGTACACGATGGCATCGCGGACCCACTGCGGATTGGAGTTCACCGTGCCTGGTCCCGCATATTCACCGCCAACCGTGATGTAATTCCGCGCGATACCCAGGTTTCCTGATGGATCTCGCGCTTCGAGGCGGAAATAGTACTCGCCTTGTGTCGCCGGT
>JADKJW010000024.1 GCA_016720835.1 Ignavibacteria bacterium | reverse complement strand
TTTTCAGATTGAACCGTATCACCGCATCTCCACCACTCCACCACCCCAGCACCTTTCCCACCCCCATGATCACACGCATCGCACACATCGGCCTCGCGGTCAAGGACCTCGCGGCGGCGCAACGGATTTACGAAACGCTCCTCGGCATGGCGCCCTCGCACGTGCAGCGCGTCGAGGAGCAGAAAGTGGACGTCTCCAGCTTCCATGTGGACGACACCAACATCGAACTCACAAGCGGCATCTCCCCCGAATCCCCCATCTCGAAATTCATAGAGAAGCGCGGCGAAGGCATCCATCACGTGGCCTTCGAGGTGGACGACATCCGCGCGGAAGTCGAACGGCTCAAGGCCGCCGGGGTGCAACTCATCGACCAGCAGCCGCGCATGGGCGCCGATAATTTCTGGGTCGTCTTCATCCACCCGAAATCCGCGAACGGCGTGCTCGTGGAGCTGTGCCAGAAAGCGGGCGACGGGGCGTGATCCTGCCGACGCGCCGCCGGAAAGGCCCTCCCGCGATGAGCGACGACGACGCAGCCGACGCTCCGCGCCTCCTCCCGGGAGGAACTCCGCCGCGCGCTCGAGAACCTGCCGCCCTCGCCGGGCGTGTACCGCTTCCGCAACGCGGCGGGCGACGTCATCTACGTCGGCAAGGCCAAGAGCCTTCGCGCGCGCGTGCGCTCATACTTTCACGACAAAGGACCTCCCGATCCGAAAAAAGAGGCGCTGGTCTCGAAGATCGCGTCGCTGGACCTCGTCGTCACGGACTCCGAACTCGAGGCCCTGCTCCTCGAGAACAACCTCATCAAGGAGCACGCGCCGCGCTACAACATCCGGCTGAAGGACGACAAGAGCTACCCGTCCATCGTCATCACCAACGAACCCTTCCCGCGCGTGTTCCCGACCCGCGTCATCCGGCGCGACGGCTCGCGTTACTACGGCCCCTACAGCGATGTGAAGGCCATGCACCTGATGCTGCGCACCATCCGCGGCATCTTCCCCATCCGCAGCTGCGACTTCCTGCTCGACGACGACGTCATCGGGAAGCGCAAGGTGAAACTGTGCCTCGATTATCACATCCAGCGCTGCGAGGGACCCTGTGAGGGCCTCGTCTCGCAGGCGGAGTACAACGCGCACATCCGGCAGGTGGAGCTGCTCCTGAAGGGCAAGACGCGCGGCCTGCGGCAGGACCTGGAGCAGGAGATGCAACGCTGCGCCGAAGCCCTCGAGTTCGAGAAGGCCGCCGCCTGCCGCAACCGCATCCTCGCCCTGCAAAAGTTCGAGGACAGGCAGAAGGTTGCCGCCGCGGATTTCGGCGACCGCGACATCGTGACGGTCGCATCCGCGGGTTCCGATGCCGTTGGCGTGGTGTTCCGCGTACGCGACGGCAAGATCGTCGGCAAGCAGCACTACACCTTCACCGGCGCGGACTATGAGGCCGACGACGAAATTCTCTCGCATCTCCTGCAGCGCCACTATGCCGCGACGCTCGACATCCCGCCCGAAATCCTGCTCCCGGCCGACCTCGACGCAGTCGACGCCGTGACCGCCTGGATCGCCGAACGCGCCTCGATGTCCGTCGACATCGTCGTCCCGAAAATCGGCGACAAGGTGAAGCTCGTGCGCATGTGCCAGGCCAACGCGAAGTACCTGCTCGACGAAATCCTCCTGCAGAAATTCAAGACCGACGAGTTCATTCCGAAGTCCGTGCAGTTCCTGCAGCGCGACCTGCGCCTCGCCGTCACGCCGCGGCGCATCGAGTGCTTCGACATCTCGCACTTCCAGGGCGCGCAGACGGTCGCGTCGATGGTCTCCTTCCTTGACGGCAAGGCGCGCAAGAGCGAATACCGGAAGTACAAGATCGAAACCGTCGAGGGCGTGGACGACTTCGCGAGCATGCGCGAGGTTGTCAAGCGCCGCTACACGCGCGTGCTCGAAGCGGGGCTCGTGCTGCCCGACCTCATCGTGATCGACGGAGGAAAAGGCCAGCTCTCGAGCGCGGTGGAGGTGCTGACGGAACTCGGACTCACGGCCCAGCCCGTTATCGGTCTCGCCAAGCGGCTCGAGGAAGTGTTCGTGCCCGGCGAGAGCCTGCCGATGAACATTCCGAAGACGTCGCCCGGACTCGCGCTGCTGCAGCGCATCCGCGACGAGGCGCACCGCTTCGCTATCACCTTCCATCGCGCGCGCCGCAGCAAGGCGACGCTGCAGACCGAGCTCGAGGAGATCGACGGCGTCGGACCGAAACGCGCGAAGGACCTGCTCGAGAAACTCGGTTCCGTCCGCGCGGTACAGGGCGCGACCGTCGAAGCCATCGCCGACGTGATCGGCTGGGCGGCGGGCAAGGCCGTGTGGGAATATTTTCATGACGCGGAAAACGAAAGGCAAGCTCAGTGACCAGGTTCCCATCCATTTCTCTGCTTCTCATCCTCTTCGTCCTGGCAATGCCCTGCGCGCGGCGCAGCAGCATCCGAATCCCGAAATACACGCGCTGCTCCTGAAGGGCATCGATTTCGCGGGACAGCAGAAGTACTCGCAGGCGCGAACCGTCTTCGACGAGGTTGTGCGGCGCATTCCCGATCATCCCGCGGGCTACCTGAACAAGGTCATCCTGCTCGAAGTGATGTCGCTGGATTTCGAGACCCCCGTTCCGCAACCCGAATTCGACAAGCTGATCGAGAAGTCCGAGCAGCTCGCGGAGCACATGCTCGAGCGAAATCCGAAATCCCCCGAAGCCCTGTACCATCTCGGCATGACGCACAGTTACGTCGCCTACTACAAATTCCGCGACGGCGAGAACTGGGTGAGCGGTCTCAAGCACGGCCTCGATGCGAACAGCTCGCTGGTCGACTGCCTCGAGGCGGATCCGAAGGCGTACGATGCGATGACCGGTGTCGGGACGTACAAGTACTGGAAGAGCCGCAAGATGAGCTTCCTCACCTGGTCGCCGCTTGTGGACGACGATCGCGAGGAAGGCATCGCCATCCTGAAAAAGGCGGAGGCACATGCGGTGTACACCGGCGCCCAGGCGTCGAATTCACTGATCTGGATATACATCGAGGAAGAGCGGTACAACGATGCCATACGCGTGGCGCAGTCCGTCCTGAAGCGCTTCCCGATGAACCGCCTCTTCCTCTGGGGTCTTGCATCCGCGGCCGAAAAGAAATTCGACTGGCGCCTCGCCCGCGAGGCCTATCAGCGCATCGTCCAGTCGCTGGACGGCGAAGTGCTGGAGCGCCGGTACATCGAAGTGCAGGCGCGGGCCAAGCTCGCGCGCATGAGCCATCATCTCGGCGATCTCGAAACGGCGAGGCGCGAATGCGACTGGGTGCTTGCCAACGGGCGCTTCGATCTCGCCCCCTTCACGAACGACGGCGCAACGCGCATTCGCAGGCGCGTCGCCGACATGGAAACGCTTCGTGCCGAAATAAAAAAATGACCTCCGGTCATTATTCTTCTGCACTCCCCATCGTCCGGCAGTATCTCTTCGTGCCGGGTGACCCATCGCCGTTGTGGCATCAGAATATTCGGCAAGGGGAATTCTGAGCCGTATCCGCGTTTTTGTTTGGCTCTCCCTTCTCCTTCTCCCTTCCTTTCCCCCCTCCCCGCCGGAACATTTTCCCTGCCCGCAGGGTTGTATCTGTATGCCTCAGATCCCAGATATAAAGATGCGTTTTTCGGCAGTGAAATCGGCCATATTGGCTGTATGTGCACTGTTTCTCCTTGTTCATGACGGAAGCGGTCAGACGCTCAACGGCGTGACTCTCGTCAAAGCGAGTATCGTGTCCGGATCCAATGACGCGTCGAAGCCCTTCACTGTCGGCCTGCACTTCAGGATGGAGAAGGAGTGGCATCTTTACTGGAAGAATCCCGGCGACGCCGGCCTGCCCATCGATGTCGCATGGTCGTTGCCTCCGGGGTACAAGGCCCTGCCGCTGCGGCACCCGGTCCCGGTGAAAAAATTGAGCGATGACGCCACGTGCTACATGTACGAACACGAAGTGCTGCTGCTCGCGACCATCGTGCCGCCCGATCGGGGAAAGCAGAAACGCGTGAGCATCGGAGCCAAACTCGACTGGCTGGCCTGCAAGGATCGATGCATCCGCGGCGGGGATTCCATATCCATCGCCATCGGCACGATTCCTCCGAAGTCGATCGCGGAGGGACGCGCCCTGATCGCCGCCTGGTCGAAGAAACTCCCGCATCCGCTGCACGACGCCGGAGTGACCATGGGTGTGCCTGCAGTGCGCCAGACGGCGGACAGCGTCATCGTCACCCTGCGCTTCTCCGGCACGGGCGCGAGGGACATCACGGACTTCTTCCCCGAGAGCGACGAGTCCTTTGTGCTGAATCACGCGGCCGTGCGTGTGGGCGATCGCGCGGTGACGCTCCCGTATCTGAAGGCGGAAAGCACCGCGCGGCTGCGAGGCCTCCGCGGGCTTGTGATGAAGGGCGCCGAAGGATACGAAACGGCGCTGAGCTTCTGATGCTCCGGCGCACATGATAATGCAATTCCCGAATTACAACCATTCACAGGTGTTCCCATGAAAATAAAAACCGTCGCCATTCTCGGCCTTCTCGCCGTCGGCATTTCCATCACCCCCATGATTGTTCCCATGCTGCACAGCGGCACCGGGGAAGCAACAACGCCGTCGGCCACGAACTTCACGCTGACGGATCTCAACGGCACCAAACACTCCCTCGCGGATTTCAAGGGCAAGGTGATCGTCCTCGAGTGGATCAATCCCGGCTGCCCCTTCGTCGTGCGGCAGTACAAGGACGGCGCCATGCAGTCCCTCCAGAAAAAATGGACAGAGAAGGGCGTCGTCTGGTTGGCTATTTCCTCGACCAATCCCGATCACGCGGACTACATCAGGAATGAAGGCGTGCGCGAGACCTACGATTCCTGGAAACCCGCGAGCACGTCCTTCCTCCTCGACAGCGACGGCACCGTCGGCAAGACCTGGGGCGCGAAGACGACGCCGCACATGTTCGTCATCGACCAGAATTTCAACGTGGCCTACCAGGGCGCCATCGACAACAATCCGCGTGGCAGCAAGGACAAGTCCGAAGTGGTCAACTACGTGGACCAGGCCGTCTCGAGCCTCCTCGCCGGCAAGACCGTGGAAACTTCATCCACCCAGCCCTACGGCTGCTCCGTGAAATACGCCACGAAATAATTTCCTTGTCACGCCAAGCGAAGCCGAGGCGTCGAATTGAAGAGAAAGGCGATCGCAGTATCGACAATGAAAAACGGCGGGCTCATGCTCGCCGTTCTTTCATGTTCTTTTCGACAAATCCTGAATCCAGCAGCAAACTTCTGACTTCTGACTTCTGACTTCTGACTTCTGACTTCTGACTTCTGACTTCTGACTTCTGACTTCTGACTTCTGACTTCTGACTTCTGACTTCTGAATTCTGACTTCCTGTCCCCCGCTATTTCAGATTCGTCTTCATGTAGTTGACGAAGTACTCGTACAATCCGAGAAACGTCGCGCCGTCGGCCACGCTGTGGTCGCCGGAGGGGTAAATGCGCGCGTCGTACTGCTTGCCGGCGCGCTGCAGCTTGTCGACGAACTGCATGTGATTCTGGAGGTGCACGTTGTCGTCGGCGCCGCCGTGGATGAGGAGCAGCTTGCCCTTCAATTTGGAGGCGTGCTCGAGGCAGGAACCGGCCTTGTAGCCGTCGGGATTGTCGGAAGGACGCTGCATGTACCGCTCGGCGTAGATGGTATCGTAGAGGCGCCAGTCCACGACCGGCGCGATGGACACCGCCGCCTTGAAGACGTCCGCGCCGAGGAGCATGGAGAGGGCCGACATGGTGCCGCCGTAGCTCCAACCCCAGATGCCGATCCTGTCCTTGTCCACGTAGGGCATCGTGGAAAGGTACTTCGCGCATTCCACGTAGTCGGCCGCCTCGAGCTTGCCGAGCTGCTTGTACACGCGGAACTTGAAATCCGTGCCGCGCGCGCCGCCGCCGCGGTTGTCCACTTCAATCACGATGAAGCCCTCGTTGGCGAGGTACTCGTGCATGCACGTGGGCCAGGAATTGCGGACGTTCTGGTAGCCCGGACCGCCGTACACGTCGAAGTACAGGGGGTATTTCTTCGCGGGATCGAAGTCCGGCGGCTTCATCATCGAGCAGTGCAGCACGAGGCCGTCGCTGGTCGTGAAGGTGAAGAGTTCCTTCGGCACCCATGCGTACTTCTCGTACAGCGCCGTCTTCGGCTGGCTGATCTCGCGCGCCACGTCGCCGTCGCCCTCGAACAGCTTGGACATCGAGGGATGCTTCGTGCTCGACCAGGTATCGACGTAGAAGGCACAGCCGGGACTGACGTTGAACGTATGGCTGCCCTCTTCCTCCGTGAGCTTCTCCTTGCCCGAGCCGTCGAGCTTGATGCGGTAGAGATGCCGTTCGAGCGGCGAGACTTCGGTCGACACGTAGTACAGCCACTTTTCGTCCGCGGAGAGTCCCGGCGTCTGCGTCACTTCCCAGTTGCCCTTCGTCACCTGCGCGAGCTGCTTGCCGGTCATGTCGTAGAGGTACAGGTGATTCCAGCCGTCGCGCTCGGAGGCCCAGAGGAACTGCTTCTTCGTCTTGAGGAATTTCAGCGCGGCGCCGTTTTCGATTTCGATCCACCCGTTGTCGCGCTTCTCCTCGAGCACGGTGCGCGTGGCGCCGGTGCTCGCGTCGGCGAAGAGCAGCTCGAGGCGGTTCTGCAGGCGGTTGAGGCGATGGATGGAGAGCGTGTTCGCGTCGCTCGTCCATGCGATGCGCGGGATGTAGATGTCGGTTTCCGCGCCGAGGTCCATCCAGGTGATCTTCTTCGTGTCGAGAGCGATGACGCCGATTTTTTCGATGGGATTCGCATCGCCCGGTTTCGGATAACGGATCTTGGTCAATTCGAGATGGAGGGGTTTCCAGTCCGTGAGCGTGAATTCCGGAACCTTGCGTTCGTCCTCCTGCCAGAAGGCGATGCGTTTCGAATCGGGCGACCACTGCCAGCCGTCGACGATGCTGAATTCCTCCTCGTACACCCAGCCGAAGCGGCCGTTGTACACGGCTTCCTGCGCGTCGTTGGTGAGCTGCGTCTCCGCGCCGCTGGCGAGGTTCATGACCCAGATGTTGTCCTTGGCGACATAGCCCACCCACTTCCCGTCGGGCGAGAGCTTCACGTTGCGCAGGCCTTCCTCGTGATTGATGACGCCGATGAGTTTCTTCGCGGCGATGTCGTACACCGCGTACTCGCCGAGGTTGGAACGCCGCCAGATCTGCGTGCGCGAGGTGGCGAAGAGGATTTTGGATTCGTCCGCGCTCCAGGTGTACGAGAGGTAGGAGAAAGACTTGTCGCTGCCGATTTTCTTGAGGCCGCGGAGGTCCACGAGGAGCTGCTCCTTGCCGGTCTTCGCGTCCACCTTCCAGATGCTCGACGTCATGGCGCCGGAGTCCTTCTTCGTGATCGTGTAGCTGACGCCGTCTTTCAGCCACTGTATGGCTCCCAGGCCGCGACCGCCGCCTCCCATGGCCAGTTCGCCGCCCATGGCGTCCGCGAGCGTGATGGCCTTCTTCTGCGCCTGTGCGGTGAGCGCGGCCGAGGCGATGAAGGCGATGAGGAGGAGGATGCGGAGCGAGCGTGTCATGGCGGGGGTCCTGTGTCGATGAGGAATGGCAGCAAAAGTACGAAAAATCCGTGTGGGACGCACGGCGGGATCCGCATGGAGTGGTGCCACAATCCCTCACCCTGTCCTCACTCAGTGGGAGAGGGAGTGGGAGAGGGAGTGGGAGAGGAGTGGGAGAGGGGAGAGGGAGTGGGAGAGGGAGGAGAGGGAGGGAGAGGGAGGGGGGAGAAAAGATCCGAATCTATTTCGATTGAACGCCGCGGTCGTTATTGCCGGGCGCAATCGCATTCTCGTCCAGGCAGGGGCCCACGAGAAGTCGCTCCCTATGATCGTTGCTCACGATCGGGATATGACGGAAGACCGACTTCTGACGGCGCCGAGTTACTTACCCTCCTTCAGCGTTACCACGAAGTCTTTGAGCGGGAGGAAATCGGCCTTGGTCCAGGAGTATTTCTTCATGGTGGGAGTCTCCTCCCAGCGATCCGGCTCATAGGAGAATCCGGCGATCGAGAGCTTGCTGGACGCGGTCAGTGTGTACAGCGCATACCGTAGCGGTGCCCCCCACTGCTGCGTCGTGGTCAGCAGGTAGACATTGTCCTTCCGGATTTGTTGCTCGTAGCGCACGAGCACGTCGGCCGAATCGTTTCCCATGATTGTGAGCGGAAAGACAACCATGTTCCCGCCCGGTTCGAAGGGAATGTTCATTCCCGTCCGCACATCAACGATGACGATCCGTCTGATCTCCTTCACATCGTCTTTGAAGGGATACGAAATCCTGCGCGTCGACGACGCAGCGCCGGCATTCGCGAAACGGTACACCGCAGCGACGTGAAAGACGCTGTCCGTCAGCGTGAAATCGATGTATTCACCGACAAAGACGAATTGCGCTCGCGCAATCGCCGGCGTGCCTGCGCACAGGCCTGCTGCGATCGCGAGCACGAAGCCGCAATTATTGCAGAATCGCATACTTCAGCGTTTCGAACAGCTTTCCATGCGAATAGAATACCGCGATGTAGATTCCCGCGGGGATGCTTTTCGGAAGTGCCATGACGGTCACGGATTGATTCAACTCTTTCTCCAGAACGACCCTCCCATTCGCATCGTACAGCACGCAGTTCATGCCCATGGCAGCGACGGGAAGCTCCGTCGAACAGACTACCGTTCTGCCGGCCTGCGCGGGATTCGGGTACAGCGAGAACAATGAAGCATTCGAGGCGGAGGGCACCCGATCCACGGACACGAGCTTCTCCATCAGAACAAGGTTTGTATCCAGCGTCGCACCGGGCCTCACGGAGAAGCGCATTTCCCGGACGGGACAGGTGCGCTGCATCAATCCGGATGTATAGAATAGCTGACGCAGCGTCACATTCCGCGCGAGGACGCCCGTGGTGAATTCTCCCGTTGACGATGTAGTGAATGGATAATCGAGAATGAACTGCACATTCGGGATGGGATGCCCTCCATCATCCAAGATCATTCCATGGAGGGTACCGCATGCACCTGCCGTATCGTTCATGGTTCCGATCGAAGGCGATTTCGAAATCGCAAAGGTGTTGCCATGCAGCAACATGATGGACTGGCCGGATAACGGGGCCGGCACGGGCGCGGAGCTCTGCGATCCATACGCAAGGACATGCCGACCTTTGTGTTGTTCGAAATAATACTCTACGATCAATGAATCGCCATTCCCATCGATGATGAACGGTTCCTTCAATGCACTCTGCTGAAGAACGACACACGATTGTTTCGCGCGAGGAATCGACGTAGTCCCGATCGTCGCGCGAGAGGCGTCCGATTTCAACACCACGCTGTCCATCGTTTTGCCGGCATCCGTGTCCTGGATCAACAGCTCTATACTCCAGGCGCCATCTTCGGAGAAGAAGAGTTCGGAAATGAGTGCGCTCGGCGTCAGAATAGGATTGGCAGTCAGCACTGATACAGCGACGATGGTGAAGGCCCATCCCGATATCACTCTCAGGCAGCGGTTCATCGCATCTTCCTCCATTCGACGCACGTAGTCATTCTTCAATGAGCGTCGGCTTTGAAACAATTCACTCGAACTCCACCCTCTCGGTATGCTCTCTCGGACAATACAGGCAACGATTCGTGAAGAAAGGTAAACAAAAAAAAACAAATGCAAGTCCTTATTCAGGCATTTTCTGTTTCCTGCAGATGAGCGACGAGCGATTCATGCTTCCGGACATATGGCAGTGTGCTGCGACGCCGATCGCGGCCAGCATAGCCCTCTCGAGACGTATTGCAATTCCCCCGCATCGCGATATCTTGCGCATCATCGACCTCAGCCAGGAGCACCTCATCCCATGCCCGCAAAACCGCCCGTGAAACTGTTCGTCCTCGACACGAACGTGATCCTCCACGACAGTTCCTGCCTCACGCAGTTCGAGGAGCACGACATCGTCATTCCCATCGCCGTGCTCGAGGAGCTGGACCAGTTCAAGAAGGGCAACGAGAACCTGAACTTCCACGCGCGCGAGTTCGTGCGCTCGCTGGACGCGCTCGCGGGCGACAAGCTCTTCGAGGGCGGCGTGCGCATCGGCCCGAAGAAGGGCAAGATCACCGTGCGCCTCGATCCGGAATTCCACGCCGACCTGCGGCTCAGCTTCGGCAGCCACATTGCGGACCATCGCATCCTGAATCTCGCCTACCACCTCGCCAGGCAGTACCCGAAGCGCGAGGTGATCCTCGTCACCAAGGACGTGAACCTGCGCATGAAGGCGAAGGCCGTGGGCCTGCAGGCCTCGGATTACACCACCGACCGCGTCACGGATCTCGACCAGTTGTATACAGGTCGGCGCATCCTCGAGGCCGTGGACGAGGCGTTGATCGACGCGATGTACCAGATGCCCTTCGAAGTCGCTGCGACGGACCTCATGCCGAAACACGACTTCAAACCCAACGAGTTTTTCATCCTGCGCAACGGGAAGAAATCCGCCCTCGCCATGTACCATGCGCCCTCGGGACTCATGCGCCGCGTGGACAAGGTGGGCGGTTACGGCATCACGCCGCGCAACGCGGAGCAGACCTTCGCCCTGCACGCGTTGATGGATCCCGACATCCCGCTCGTGAGCGTCTCGGGCAAGGCCGGCACCGGCAAGACGCTGCTCGCGCTCGCCGCGGCACTCGAGAAGAAGAAACTGTACCGGCAGATCTACCTCGGCCGTCCCGTCGTGCCGCTGAGCAACAAGGATCTCGGCTTCCTCCCCGGCGACATCCAGTCGAAACTCGATCCCTACATGCAGCCGCTCTTCGACAACCTCGGCGTGATACAGCATCAGTTTCCCGAGACCGACATCAAACACCGGCGCATCAAGGAACTGCTCACCGAGGAGAAGCTCGTCATCTCGCCGCTCTCCTACATCCGCGGGCGCAGCCTCGTGAACATCTACTTCATCGTGGACGAGGCGCAGAACCTCACGCCGCACGAGGTGAAGACCATCATCACGCGCGCCGGCGAGGGCACGAAGTTCATCTTCACCGGCGACATCTACCAGATCGACCATCCCTACCTCGACAGCATGTCCAACGGCCTCAGCTACCTCATCGACCGCATGCAGGGCCAGAAGCTCTATGCGCACGTGACGCTGGAGAAGGGCGAGCGGTCGGAGCTGGCCGAGCTGGCGTCGGATCTTTTATGAGGCCGTGAGTAGTGAGGCGTGAGTAGTGAATCGTGAATCGCACCGTTGGGGCGCACGGCCGTGCGCCCGTACGGTGCGCTCCCGCCCTCCCCGCCTCCCCGCCTCCCCGCCTCTCCGCTTCCCCGCCTCCCCGCCTCCTCGCGCCTCCGCCTCCTCGCGCCTCCGCCTCCCCGCGTCTCCGCCTCCCCGCGTCTCCGCGTCTCCGCGTCTCCGTATCCCCGCGTCTCCGCGTCTCCGTATCCCCGCGTCTCCGTATCCCCGCATCTCCGTATCCCCGCATCTCCGTATCCCCGCCTCCCCGCGTCTCCGCGTCTCCGTATCCCCGCGTCCCCGCCCCTCCGCGCCCCGATATTCGCGATATTATTCACGATGACCGATGATTATATGGGCGTGGAAATTGGCAAATGCGTCGCTTGCGTTTTCCACGCCGCTGTGATATTTTGATGGGAATAGAATCGAGAAATATTTCTCGTTAATAGTTTCCCTCGAAATCTCCGCCATTTGCGGCTGCGCACATGTCCAACACTGAAATCGAAACGGCGAAAAAGGCCGAGCCGAAGGCGGTCGACAACCGCTTCAAGTACCTCGACAGGGCGCTGGCGAAACACCAGTTCCGCGGCGACGCGCTGATCGAGGTCCTGCACACGGCGCAGGAATTGTTCGGCTTCCTGTCGCAGGATCTGCTCACGTACATCTCCAAGAGCTTGAAGCTCCCGCCGAGCAAGGTGTACGGCGTGGCCACCTTCTATCACTTCTTCTCGCTCAAACCCAAGGGCGAGCACACGGTGACGGTGTGCATGGGCACGGCCTGCTACGTGAAGGGCGCGGGCGAACTGCTCGCCGCGGCCGAACACCAATGCAAATGCAAGGCGGGCGAGACCACGGCGGACGGAAAGGTATCCATCCAATCCGCGCGCTGCGTCGGCTCCTGCGGCATCGCGCCGGTGGTGGTGTACGACAATGAAGTCGCGCCTGTCGTGACCCCGGAGGGCATCACGTCCCGCTTACAGACCTGGCTGGAGGCTGCATCATGACCATAGACGAACTCTACGAGATCGGGCAGAATTTCCGCAAGCAGCTCGAAGGCTTCTCCGCCGAAATCCACGTGTGCTGCTCCGGCGGCTGTTTCTCCACGGGAGGCCTGGCGCTGAAGGAACTGTTCGAGAAGGCCTGCGCCGCCCGCAACATCAGCGCGGACGTGCGCATCATCAGCACCGGCTGCATCGGCCTCTGCGGCGCGGGACCACTGGTGCGTCTCTTCCCCTCCGAGACGCTGTACGTGAAGGTGCAGCGCGAGGACGTGGAGCGTATCGTCGACGAGCACATCGTCGGCAAACGCGTCCTGACGGAACTCGCCTACCCCGCCGACGCGCCCTTCTTCGCGAAGCAGCAGCAGATCGCGCTGAAGAACATGGGACGCATCGATCCGGAATCGATCGACGACTACATCGCGCACGGCGGGTACGAGGCGCTCGCGAAGGCCATCACCTACTACACGCAGGACGGCGTCATCCTCGAAGTGCGCAGCAGCGGCCTGCGCGGCCGGGGCGGCGCGGGCTACCCGACGGGACTGAAGTGGAGCATCGTGCGCAAGGTGAAATCCACGCAGAAGTACGTGGTGTGCAACGCCGACGAGGGCGACCCCGGCGCGTTCATGGACCGCGCCATGATCGAGGGCAACCCGCACGCGATCCTCGAGGGCATGGCCATCGCCGGCTACGCCGTGGGCGCGACGCAGGGCTACGTGTACGTGCGCGGCGAGTACCCGCTGGCCATCGAGCGCCTGAAGAAGGCCATCAAGCAGGCCGAGCGCACGCAGATGCTGGGGAACAGGATCTTCGACTCCGATTTCAACTTCCGCGTCGACCTGCGCATCGGCGCGGGCGCCTTCGTGTGCGGCGAGGAAACCGCGCTCATGGCGTCCATCGAAGGACGGCGCGGACAGCCGCGCCCGCGCCCGCCGTACCCGTCGCAGTCCGGCCTCTGGGGCATGCCCACGCTGCTCAACAACGTGGAGACCTTCGCCAACATCCCGCCCATCATCCTGAACGGCGGCAAGTGGTTCGCGGGCATCGGCACCGAGAAGAGCAAGGGCACCAAGGTGTTCGCGCTCGCCGGACGCATCGCCAACACCGGCCTCATCGAAGTGCCCATGGGCATGCCGCTGCGCGAAATCATCTTCGACATCGGCGGCGGCATCCCCGATGGCGGCGAGTTCAAGGCCGCGCAGACCGGCGGTCCCTCGGGCGGCTACATCCCCATGCAGCACCTCGACATCCCGGTGGACTACGAATCCCTCGCGCAGGTCGGTTCCATCATGGGATCAGGCGGACTGATCGTGGTGGACAAGACCTCCTGCATGGTGGATCTCGCCCGCTTCTTCATGGAATTCTGCATGGATGAGAGCTGCGGCAAGTGCATCCCCTGCCGCGTGGGCACCGTGCAGCTCTTCAAGATCCTCGACCGGATGACCACCGGCGCCGCCACCGTGCAGGACCTCCACACCCTCGAGGAACTCTGCGACATGGTGAAGGACACGAGCCTCTGCGGTCTCGGACAGACCGCTCCGAATCCCGTCGTGAGCACGCTGCACTTCTTCCGCAGGGAATACGACGAGCACATCCTGAAGCACGAATGCAACGCGGGGGTGTGCGAAATGCCTGCCCTCGACGAACCCGCGCCCGTTGCGGCCGCCGTCCCTGCCGTCCCCGCTGTTTCCGCAGCGGAGACTGTTCCCGCAGCGGAAGCGCCCGCGGGAAAGAAGAACGGCGGTTCGAAAAAGAAATCCACATGAGTGCCGACGCAGGCACGGAGCAACGCCATGGATGAAATCAAGACTCTGACCATTGACGGCGAGATCGTGAGCGCGCCTTCCTCGGCGACGATTCTCGACGCGGCCATGGAAAACGACCTGCATATCCCGACGCTCTGCAATCTGCAGGGGCTCGACGCGGTGGGCGCCTGCCGCCTCTGCCTCGTCGAGATCCAGGGACAGAACAAGCTGCAGCCCGCCTGCACCACGCGCGTCGAGGAGAACATGGTGGTGCAGTCCAAGTCCGCCCGCCTGCAGAAATACCGGCGCATGATCGTGGAGATGCTCTTCGCCGAAGGCAACCACATCTGCTCCGTCTGCGTCGCGAACGGGCATTGCGAGCTGCAAAACCTCGGCTACGAAGTGGGGATGGACTCGGTGCGCTTCGACTACGTGTACCCGACGAAAAAGGTGGACGCCACGCACGAGCGTTTCGTGCTCGATCACAACCGCTGCGTGCTCTGCACCCGCTGCGTGCGCGTGTGCGACGAGATCGAGGGCGCGCATACCTGGGACGTCGCGGGGCGCGGCATCGGCACCTTCGTCGTCACCGACCTCGCGGGCGACTGGGGCGGGTCGGGGTCCTGCACCTCCTGCGGCAAATGCGTGCTCGTCTGCCCGACCGGAGCGCTGTTCGACAAGGGCAAGGCCGTCGGCGAGATGAGCAAGAACAGCGACTTCCTCGAATACATCGTCAATGCGAGAGAGAAAAAACAATGGATAAAATAAGGCTGGCGACGGCCTGGCTCGGCGGCTGCTCGGGCTGCCACATGTCGTTCCTCGATCTCGACGAACGGCTCATCGATCTGCACGGACGCGCGGAGGTGGTGTTCAGTCCGGTGATGGACGTGAAGCGCTACCCGGAAAACGTGGACGTGGCCCTCGTGGAGGGCGCGGTCGCCAACAGCGACAACCGCGAACTGCTCGAGACCATCCGCGCGAACACGCGCATCCTGATCGCCTTCGGCGACTGCGCGGTGAACGGCAACGTGACCGCGATGCGCAACGGCATCGACCGCGACGAGATGCTCAAGCAGATCTACGGCGATATCGGCAAGGAACTCGGGCGGAGCATCTACAGTCCCCTGCCCGTTCTCGAAGAGACCGTTTTGCCCATCAACAAGGTCGTGACGGTGGACGCGTTTCTGCCCGGCTGTCCCCCGCATGCCGACCTGATCTGGCACGTGATCACCGAATTGCTGGAGGGGCGCATTCCCATCCTGACAGAGGAGCAGTTGAAGTATGGCTAAGCCGACGCGACAGATCACGATCGATCCGGTCACGCGCATCGAGGGGCACGCGAAGATCACGATCCATTTCAACGATCAGGGCGCGGTGGAAGACGCCCGCATCCACATCACCGAGTTCCGCGGCTTCGAGAAATTCTGCGAGGGGCGGCTGGTGTGGGAAATGCCCGGCATCACCTCGCGCATCTGCGGTATCTGTCCGGTAAGCCACCTGCTGACCTCCGCGAAGGCCGGCGACGACATTCTGGCGGTGGAGATTCCGAAGACGGCCGAGAACCTGCGGCGCGTCCTGAACCTCGCGCAGTGGGTGCAGTCGCATGCGCTGAGCTTCTTCCACCTTTCCGCGCCGGACCTCCTGCTCGGCTTCGACGCCGCGCCCGAGAAGCGCAACATCTTCGGTCTGGCCGAAGCGCATCCGGAATTCGCGCGCAAGGGCATCCGCCTCCGCAAATTCGGGCAGGAGGTGATCGAGGATCTCGGCGGGCGCAAGATCCACCCCGTGTACGCGGTACCGGGCGGCGTGCGCGCGCCCCTGAGCGTGGAAACCCGCGACAAGATCCTGGCCGGGCTGCCCGAGGCGTACGACATCACCAGCATGGGTCTCGAGTACATCAAGGCCTTCATCGAAACCAATCACGGCAAGCTGGACGTGTTCGGCAACTTCCCCTCCCTGTTCATGGGCCACGTGACGGCCGAGGGCGCGCTCGAATACTACGACGGCTTCCTGCGCGTCGTGGACAGCGGCGGCAACATCGTTGCCGACATGCTCGATCCGAAGAAGTACAACGACTACATCTCCGAGAAGGTGGAGGACTGGTCGTACCTGAAATTCCCCTACTACGAGCCGCTCGGGTATCCGCAGGGCAATTACCGTGTCGGACCGCTGGCGCGCCTCAACGTGTGTTCGCACACCGGGTCGCCGAAATCGGACAAGGAGCTCCTGGTCTTCAAGCAGATGGCGGGCACGCGCAACGTGGTGCTGAACTCCTTCTACTACCACTACGCGCGCATGCTGGAAGTGCTCTTCGCGCTCGAGCGCATGGAGGAACTGCTGACCGATCCGGACACCGTGAACCAGGAGGATTACCGCGCGCGGGCCTTCTCGAACAAGCCGCACGGCGTCGGCGCGTGCGAGGCGCCGCGCGGGACGCTGTTCCACAACTACACCGTGGGACGCGACGGCGTGATCAAGCACGTGGACATGGTGATCGCCACAGGACAGAACAACCTCTCGATGAACCGCGCGATCCGTCAGATCGCAATGCATTACATCAGCGATCCCGAGACGGAAATCACCGAGGGCATCCTCAACCGCATCGAAGCCGGCATCCGCTGCTTCGACCCCTGCCTCTCCTGCTCCACGCATGCCATCGGCAGGATGCCGATGCAGGTGCAGTACATCGGGCCGGACGGCACCCCGCTCCGCACGAAGCGACGCTAGGCACGCCGCGCCACCACGCCCGCGCGCGAACACGCGGCGGTCACCGCGCGAATCCGGCAGACGGATTTTCCGCGCCGTCTGCGTATATTGCCGTGCTATCACCCCCCGGCCACCATTCTCGTCCACCATACAGGTGCTCCCATGAAATCCATCCTCGCGTTTCTTCTGGCGGCAATTCTGGCAAGCGGATCCGCAGTGGCTCAGGACGACGGCCGATACAGCAGCGCTGTTCCGAAAATCCAGATCGGCCCGCTCGTCTCGATCAACGCGACGAAGAACATCGCCGATTACCATGTTTCCGGCCCGGAACGCGCCACCACCTTCGGCAGCCTCATCGGCGTCGCGGCGGATATTCCCATCGGCAGGAACATCTCCGTGATGACGAGCATCGGGTATTACACACTCGGCTTCAGCGACAAGAACACGAGGGTGGACATCACCTCCGGCGCCGGCGTCGACCGGGACTACGACTTCACGAACCAGGCCACGTTGACGACGGAGGGAAGTTTCAATTACCTCGCGATCGCGCCGATGCTCCGCTATTCGAATTTCTGCGTCGGGTTGTCCTTCGGCATCCCGCTGACGGCGAAGATCACCAACTCCATCGACGCGTTTTATTACGCGGAATTCCCGTTCGGCACGGACGAGAAGTACATTTTCCGCAAGGATATCTCCCCGCCATCCAGCGAGCGCTCCCTGTTGATCGAAGGCCGCATCGCGGGCGACTGGTCGCTGGTCGAAACGCCGTCCGGCAGCCTGCACATCACCGTCACCGCGAGCTATCCGTTCAACACGATGACCGCGTCGGCCAAGGGCGAGGACATCATCACCGACCTCGGCAACGGACAGACCAGAACGACCACGACGCGTCTGCTCCCGCATCTCGACGACAACTTCCGCCTCCCGTCGCTGCAGATCGGCGTCGCGTATCTCTTCAGCATTTGATCCGGCGCGACACCGCGACACAAGACGGATGCGCAGCGCAGCGATGACGCATGTGGCGGGGGTCCCGCAGCGCTTCCGTCCGCGGCGCGCATCGCTGCTGTCCGCCCTTCTTCTCCTGCTGCTCGGCGCTGCGGCTGCGGACGCGCAAGTCAGCGCATCGAACATCGATTTCGGCGTCGTCACCGACATCGAATTTCCGAAGGACCGCATCCTCACCCTCACGAACAGCGGTCCCTCCACCGTGACGGTGAGCGCGGCGACGGTGCCGCCCGGATCGCCGTTCCGCGTGCAGTCCGGACTGCCCGTCACGATTGCGCCCGGCGCGTCGTCCCCGATCGTCGTGCGCTTCAGCGATCCCGGCATCCAGCAGCAGTTCACGGACACGATGCGCTTCACGGTCGCGCCCACGGGGTCGCCCGTCACGGCGCTGCTGCGCGGAAAGAAAGTGTTCCGCACCAGCATCGAGGGACCCGCGCTGGTCGAGATGTCGCTCGGCATCTGCGATCCCGGTCCGAAGGACACCACCGTACTCCTGACCAACCCGGGCGTAAACACGCTGGTCGTGACGAACATCACGCTCTCGAACGATTCGAACTTCACCGTCACGCCCCCTCTCTCCTTCCCCTTCTCCATCCCCGCGGGCGGCGCCGTCGCCGTCGGGCTGCGCTTCAATCCGAAATCGGCAGGCCGCAAGTACGCCACGCTCAACGTCAGCAGCACGGCCGTCAATGCGCCGCTGCTGAAGGTGCCGCTCGAAGGCATCAAGGACGCCGCCGTGCTCGTCGCGCTGTCCATCTACTACGGGAGCCTGACGCCGGATCTCTTCCCCGCGACGCGCCTCCTCACCATACGCAACGCGGGCACGGTGGAGATCACGGTGGACTCGCTGACCTTCGGCGCGTTTCCGCCCTTCGCCGTCATCGGCGGCCTGCCTCTCGTGCTGCAACCGAGCCAGTCCGCGGATCTCACGGTGCGTTTCGACGATCCGGGCAGCGATGGGTACTATTCCGATACGCTGACGATCCATCACTCGCCGATGTGCCAGATTCTGAAAGTCCTCGTCGCGGGCACGCGCATCTCCGCGCCGAAGATCGCGGGACCGTCCACCCTCCGTTTCTCCGACCGCCTGTGCACGCTCGCGCCGAAGGACAGCGCCGTCGTCATTTCGAACACCGGCGCCTACACGCTCAGCATCTCGGCGATCACCCTGGGCGGTAGCCCGGACTTCTCTGTGCCGACACGCCTGCCGCGCGATATTCCGACCGGCATGTCCGATACCATATCGGTACGCTTCACGCCTTCCGGCTGGGGGTTCAAGAGCACGGCGATGACGCTGTGGAGCAATGCCGTCAACGAGCCGCAGTTTGTCGTGCAGGTGTTCGCGACCGCGGATCGTCCGGGCCTGACGACGGCGCCGATCGCCTTCGGCAGCGTGATCCCCGCGGACTTTCCCGTGTCTCGTTCCGTGTGGCTGGTGAATACCGGGCACGCCGAGATCCGTCTCGACGCGGCCACCTTCAACATTCCGTTGCCGTACACGTTTGCGAGCGCTCTGCCGCTGACGGTGCAGCCCGGCGACTCGGTGCAGGTACAGGTCGTCTTTGAGGATCCCGGGACGGACGGCACCTTCGCGCGGCGCATGTCGTTGCAGTATACGCCCACCTGCGGCGCGACGGAGATCCCGATTTTCGGGGAGCGTTTTTCCCGGCCGATCATCGCGGGGCCGGACAGCATCCGCTTCGCAACGCAGCGTTGCCCCGACGCCTTCCGGGACAGCCTGATCGTCGTGCGAAACACCGGTGGAGGCGAACTGCTCGTGACCGGCGTGCAGGTGTCGGGCGACGCGTCATTCTCGCTCGCGTCTGCCGTCCCGCTCCCGGCGCGCATCGCGCCGCGCGGAGAGCTGGCGGTTCTGGTTCGCTTCTTCCCCCTTTCCACGGGAGAGAAAAGCGGCGTGCTCCTCTTCGTCAGCAACTCATCCGTGACCTCCGCGCTGAGCATCCCGCTGCGGGGCGCGAAGGATTCGCTGGGATTGACCGCGCTCCCGGTGGACTTCGGCACCCTGCAGCCGACGCAACTGCCGGCCACGCTCGCCGTACGCATCAGCAATCATGGCAGCGTCGACGCCGTTGTCGTCGATGCGCGCTTCACCGGCGCAACGCCCTTCTCCCACGCGGCGACAGTTCCGTTCATGATTCCGGCCGGCGGCAGCCGCCTCGTCGATGTGACGTTCGGCGATCCGGGCGCGGACGGCGCATACCGCGACACCTCCGCCTGACGTCGGTGCCGCAATGCGCGGGACTCGCCATCCCGGTACTGGGAACGCGGAACACGCGTCCAGGCTTCAGCGCGCCCGCGGCGGTGGACTTCGCGCCGCTGCTCTGCGCGGGCGACTTCGCCGACACGATCGTCACGTTCAGGAATACCGGAGGTCTCGATCTCTTTATTTCCGATGCATCCATCCTCGGAGACGCCGACTTCGCGCTCGTCCCGGCATTCGTGCCGTTCACGATCGCGCGGGGCGACTCCGCGGTGTTGCGGGTGCGTTTCCAGCCCCTGACGCCCGGCGACAAGGCGGCCGTGCTTCGCGTGATCAACACGGCCGGAGAAGTACTGACACTCTCCGTCTCGCTGCGGGGACGACGCGAGCTCCTTGCACTCTCGGTCGACACGGTCCATTTCGGCATCCAGCTCGGCGCCGGTCTCCCCGCGCGGCGCGCGGTGATGCTGCGCAACAGCGGCACGGTGCCCTTCACCGTGAGCAGCGTGGCTTCAACTGCCGGCCTCGTGTTCGGTTCCGTGTCAGGCCTCCCTGCCGTCATCGCGCCGGGTGATTCGGCGTCCGTGCTGCTGCAGTTCAATGATCCCGGAACGGATACGGCCTTCAGCGCCGCGCTGCAGTGGACGACGGTTCCCTCATGCGGACCCGTCAGCACCACAGTCACCGGCGAGCGCGTCACCGCCCGCGCGACCCTGGTTGCCGGCAGCGTGTCCGGCGCTCCCGGCGAAGTCGTGGAGCTTCCTCTCATTCTGCGCGGCGCGCGCCATATCGCATTGTCGGGCGCCACCACCATCACCGCGCGGCTGCGTTTCAACCGGACACTGCTGCGACCACTCTCGGGCGATGCCGGCAGCGTGGAGGGCGGGGACCGCGTCATCAACGTCACGCTGCCTCTCGCATCCGCCGCGGACAGCGTGCTGGCAGTCCTGCGTTTCGAAGCGGCGCTCGGGACGGACACCGCAACCGCGCTCTCCTTCGACGATCCGATCGGCACCGACGGATTTGTCTCGATCGGCAGCGTGCCCGGGCGCTTCACGCTCAAGCGCGTCTGCCGGGAGGGCGGCACGAGGCTGATCGATCCGGATGGCGTTCTCGCCCTGCACCCGAACACGCCCAATCCCTTCAATCCAATGACGGAAATTCGCTACGAAGTGATCGAGTCCGCTCCCACACGGCTCACCGTGCGCAACGCGATCGGCGCTGAAGTGGCGCGGCTCGTGGACGGCATGATGGCCGCGGGCAAATACTCCGTGCTCTTCGATGCGACGGCCCTCCCGTCCGGTGTGTACATTGCCGTGCTGGAAACCCCGACGCGCGCGCTGACGCGTCCGATGCTGCTCGTGAAATGAGGTTGCACGCGGTGCGATCCGTTCCTTCACGCTCACGCGGCTCGTGGGTGCGGCCTCTCGTCGTCGCGCTGCTCCTGCTTGCGCCGAACGTCGTCGCGCTGCGGGCACAGGACGACCGCGCCCGGATACCCTCGTACGGCGTGTTCGGCGGCGCGGGACTCAACGCGCACCGCGCCGATTTCCGGGCCCTGCCGGGCGTGCCGAACTGCTGCCCGCAATTCACGAACGGAAGCGGTCTCGGCTATGCCCTCGGCGCGCTCTTCGAGGTGCCCGTCGCGGATCGCTGGTCCCTCGGCGCGCGCATCGGGTTCGTGTCAGACGGCGCCCGTCTGGTCGCAAACGAGCAGACAACGCTGATCGTCGGCAACGCGAGCGTCCCTGGAACATTCGAGCATGCAATAGACGCAACGCTGGGCACCATCGCGTTCGAACCCCTCCTCACCTACCGGCTCGCGAGCGGTCTGCGCCTGCACGCGGGCCTGCGCGTCTCGGCGGTCTCCTCCGCGTCGTACCGGCAGATCGAGACCATCGTCGCGCCGGCGGATCGCGGCGTCTTCGTAGAAAATGGTTTACGGACCCGAAACTCCCAATCCGGAGACATTCCGGACGCGCGACCCTTCGCCGTGTCGCTGCTCGCGGGGGCGGGGTACCGTCTGCCCCTGAACGCGGAGGGCAGCCTGCACCTCGTCCCGGAAGTGTTCTACGCCTACGGACTGACCTCCGTCGTTCCCGGGCTCGAGTGGCACACGAGCGGAGTGCGCGGCGGACTGTCGGTGCAGTACACGCGGCCGGCTCCTCCTCCGCCGCCCCCCCCGCCTCCTCCGCCACCGCCACCCCCGCCGCCGCCCGAGCCGAAGCTGACCGCCGAGGTGCGCGCGTTCGGCGTGGACGATCAGGGCGCGGACAGCCCGAGCGCCAATCTGCGCATCGAGGAATTCATCGGCACGCAGATGCGACCCTTGCTGCCCTTCGTGTACTTTGCCGAAAATTCGGACGTCATCCCCGCCCGCTATGCGCGACTCTCGCGCGACGACGCCGCGGCCTTCTCCACCGAGAGGATGCTCGTGACGGGCAGTCTGCAGGCCTACTATCAGGTCCTCAACATCATCGGCGAGCGCATGCAGCGTTTCCCGGACGCGCACCTCACCATCACGGGCTGCAATGCCGACGACGGCGCCGAGAAACGCAACATCCCGCTGTCGAGGCGCAGGGCCGAGCGCGTCCGCGCCTACCTGAAGGACGCGTGGCGCATCGCGGATTCGCGCCTGTCCGTCAAGGCACGGAATCTGCCCGTGATGAACTCGACGATTTACGAGAAAGACGGCGTCGAGGAGAACCGCCGCGTGGAAATTCTGTCCGACGTGGCGGATATTCTCGCGCCCGTGGTGACCACGGACACCTTCCGCCTGCCTACGAAACCCGTGATCCGCTTCCGTCCCACGGTGACCGCCGACGCGGGGCTCGCCTCATGGAGCGTGGACGTGACGCGCGCGGACAGTCCCGTCAAATCCTTCTCCGGCAGCGGAGACATCCCCGCGCAGCTGCTGTGGGATATCAGCGCCGATCCGGGCGTCCTCCCCGCGGATTCCTCGGTACTGCACTACCGGCTCCGTGTCACCGACACCCGCGGCAAGACCCTGGTGACCGAGGAAAAGGACATCACCATCGAGCGCTTCACCGTGCAGAAGAAGCGCACCGAGCGCATCGAGGACCGCCTCATCGACCGCTACGCGCTCATCCTCTTCGATTTCGACAAGGCCGATATCCGCGGCGGCAACCGGGCAATCCTCGACGGCATCAAGGCGACATTGAAACCCGCATCCACGGTGTTCATCACCGGATACACGGATCGCATCGGCGACGAGACGTACAACAAGGATCTGAGCGCTCGGCGCGCGAGAGAGGTCCTGACCGCGCTGGGAGCGGCGAACGGTTACACCGCCGGCCTGGGCGAGGACTTCCGTCCCTTCGACAACGAGCTGCCGGAGGGCCGGACGTACAGCCGCACGGTGCTGATACGAGTGGAAACCCCCGTCGAGTACGACGCACAGCAGCAGCAATGATCGTCCTCTGCATCGGGAACGACCTTCGCCGCGACGACGGCGCGGGTCCGGCTGCGGGACGGAAACTTGCGGCTCTGGATCTCGCGGACATCTCCGTGCACGCGGCCTTTCAGATTCTGCCCGAGCATGCCGAGCTGATCGCCGGGCATGACGTGTGCATTTTCGTGGATGCATCGCGTGGAGCTTCCGCGGTGACGCTGCGCCGCATTGCTGCGGAAGCCGGGCGCGCGGAACTTCACGCGCTCTCTTTTCCCGCGCTGCTCGCCATGGCGCGCGCGCTGTTCGGTGCGGTCCCTGAAGGCTGGCAGTGTGAAATCCCCGGCTTCGATTTCACACATGGTGAGGAGTTGAGCGATCGGACCTCCCTCGCCGTCGACGAGGCGGTCGAGATGATCATGGCCTTCCACCAGGAGCGCGGAGGCCGACGAAGTATTCCGAATACCTGATGGCACTCGTCGCGCAACGACATCCGCGGGGAACGGGAAATCACGATACTCCGGTGCCCTGTGAGAATGTTTTGACATTATTGTGACGCAGTGAAGCGACGCAGTCTCGATATTGTCTGAGAAGTTCGATTCACTCGATGAGAGCTGTGACATGACAGGGCAGATCTTGGTATACGGAGCGAACGGATTCACCGGCCGACTGATTGTCCGCGAAGCGGTGAGGCGGGGCCTGCGTCCGATCCTTGCAGGCCGCAACGACGTGGAAATCAGGGAGCTCGCGCAGACTGAGCAATTGCCACACCGCGTCTTTGCACTCGATGCGCATGCGGAGGTGGTCGCGGCATTACAGGGCGTCACGACTGTTCTGCACTGCGCGGGTCCATTCGCGAGCACTGCACCACCGATGGTGCGTGCCTGTCTCGATGCGCGAGTGCATTACGTCGACATCGCGGGCGAAGTGCCCGTGTTGCAGCATCTTTTCTCGCTCAAGGCGGAGGCGCGGGCTCGCGGTATCGTGATCCTCCCCGGATCCGGCTTCGACGTGGTGCCGACGGACTGTCTCGCCCTCGCATTGAAGGAGCGGTTGCCTTCGGCAACCCGGCTGCGTCTCGCGTTTCAGGCACCGCTGCGTCAGAGTCCGGGGACCTTCAAGGCGACCGTCAACGCCATCCCGAACGGCGGTGCGGCGCGCATCGACGGCATCCTCGCGCGCGTGCCGCATGCGTGGAAGGCGGAGCGCATCGCCTTTGACAACGGGAAATGGTGGTGCATGTCCATGCCCTGGGGCGATCTCGTTTCGGCGTGGGAATCAACGGGCATCCCGAACATCGAGGTGTACATCAACAACGCGCTTGCGACGACGCTCCTGATGAAACTGTTCCGTCGCCCCGCCATGTGGCTGGCGAAAAACGGGGCCGTGCGCGATTTTCTCCATCGGCATGCAGGGCAGATCGCACCGGGTCCCGACGACACCGAGCGCATGCGCATCACTGTGCATCTGCGCGGCGACGTGTGGGATGATGCCGGCGGACATGATGCGCTGCTCCTCGTCGTCCCGGAGGCATACGCGACGACGGCGCGGACCGCGGTCGAAGTCGCCATCCGCGTCACGCGCGGTGATGTGCCGTCCGGCGCGCACACGCCCGCCTCGGTATTCGGCAGCGGCTTCATCGAACCCTTCGCGCGGCAGGGCGGTTTCTTCCGTCCCTCACAAAATCACGATTAGCCGGGAGGGCGGGTTTTCCAACCCGCCCGTTTTCCGATTTACATTGTCATACCGGGAGGGCGGGTTCTCCAACCCGCCATTTTCCGATTTACATCGTCATACCGGGAGGGCGGGTTTTCCAACCCGCCATTTTCCGATTTACATCAACGGGCCGCCCCGTCATTTTCCGGGAGCGGGTTTTCCAACCCGCCCTGCGTTCCAACCCGCCCTCTTCCAATTCGTCGTCAACGCGCCGCACGCCGTGCGGCGCTACGGGTGCGGTCGATCACCATCGGATGCGCGAAAAGGGCGGCCCTTACGGGTCGCCCTCTTCGTTTGCCTTCTGAATTCTGAATTCTGGATTCTGAATTCCTGAATTCCGTCCTACCTCGCCAGAATCATCGTCCCGGCCTTCGTTTCTCCGCCCGCGGTGATCACATACTGGTAGGCGCCGTTCGGAAGATCCATCGCGTGGAAGGTGGCCGTGTGGGTCCCCGCAGGCAGCGTCTCCTCGACGAGCGATTCGACGATGCGGCCCGACGCGTCATACACGCGTACCGTCACGAACTGCTCCTGCGGCAGGGCGAAGCTGATTGCCGTGCTCGAGACGAACGGATTCGGGAAGCTCGCGAACACCTCGAAGCCTGTCGGCGTGGCAAGCGCCACACGCACCTCGTTCGAGAAGTCGTAGGTCCCGTCGCGGTCGATCTTCCGCAGGCGGTAATACAGCTCGTCCGCCTTGGGAAGCTCCGCGTCGGTGAACTGGTACGAGGTCTCATGATCCACGGAGCCGATGGAGCCCACGGATCCGATCTCGGTCCACGCGTCGCCCGTGCCCGCGCGGCGCTCGACACCGAAGCGCAGACTGTTGAGCTCGCTCGCCGTCCGCCAACGCAGTTCCACCGCATCGCCCTTCTTCACGGCGGTGAACGCCACGAGCTGCACGGGCAGAGGATGCACGGCGTCGCTCAACGTGAAATCCGAGAACGACGTCAACCCACTCACAGAGACGGTCTTTGTCGCTATGCTCACGACCGCGCCGGGGTAATGCGTCCAGACGCCGCCGTCCCGTTTCGCCACCCGGACGTCAGACTCTGTGCCGATGGTCCCGAGTATCGCCGGGGTATACAGGAGCGTCAGGTCATACGTGTAGCCGCTGCCACCGAATGCGGTGATATTCCAGTACCCGTTCGCGTAGTGGCCCTGCAAGGGAGACGGAGGGTTCACTCCCGGGAAATAGCGCGCGGTGATCGAATCCGGGACTGTCCCGGAACTCCCCCACGCGATATCGGCGAGCTTGCGTCCCGCGAACCAATACGAGGTCGTCTGCGACGCGCCTGGTGCGCCGCTCGCGAGGAGAGCCGTCGGCAATGTTGTGGTGGAGAATTCGCACGATCCGATGTCGCTCGCAATGCCGGCTATTGTCGAACGCCGCGCCTCGCCTGCCATGTCTGCGCCGATGGTATCACTTTCGCTTCCCGCAATGGCCTTCCCGTTCAAGAACCAGCACGCGGTGTTCATGCTGTCGACCGCGAGGTTCCCGCTCGCCATCGCGGGGAAGAGATCGGTCGGCAGGACGCGCGAAACAGAGGAAGCAGACGCCACGATGGCCGCATGAGAGAACACGTCGTTGTTTGTCGCGTTGCCCTTCCACGCCGCGAAGTCCTGCGCGGTCGAAGCCCACTCTCCCATCGCCGCGGAATCGCGCGCCGCGACGAAGTTGTAGTTCGAGGTCACCACGGCGGGATCGGCATCGCCGACCCAACCGCTGGCAACGCTCGTCCCGATGGCGAAATGCGCTCCCGTCCCGCCACCATTGGCGCGCGCGTTGACGAGCGCGTTGTTCCGCAGGAGCGGGGAGCCCGCGGCGCTTCTCCGGAATGCGTACGTGTCGTTGCTCCCCGCGGCGGCGGCCACGCCCTGCAACACGACGGAGTTGTAGATGAAGCGGTTCGCGGTGCTGCTTTCGTCCGAGATTCCGACTAGATGCGCGTCGCTGCCAAGCGTGTCACCGATGGTGATCTGGTTGTTCGCGTAGCGCGCCGCGCCGCCGAGCACTCGTATGCCTTCGATCCGCGGCGCGTTCGTGCCCATGCCCGGATCATCCGACCTGAGTCCGAACACCCGGTTCCGCGCGACGCGGCTCCCCGGAGCGCAGGACGACACGGCAATGCCCCGCACGCTGCCCTGCGTGGACGCGCAATGGCTCACCGTGTTCTTCTCCATCCGGACCGTATCGCCGCTGCTCACCGCGATGGCGTTCAGATCCGCCGACACACGAATGGTATCGAACGCACCCGTGCCTCCGCCGAGGATGTTCCCGGCCACGGTTCCGACATCCACTTTCCCTCCCAGGATGGAGAGCAGCGAGACGGTCTGCGAACCCTGCGAACGGATGTTCGAAATGCGGTTGTTCTGCACGCTCGTCGCGCGCGAGGCGGGCGTGTTCCCCACGGAAAGCGCGATGGCTGTGACGGTCGCGGCCGACGCGAACGCCGCGCCGGACCTGCTGCTGTCCGCGCCGCCGATGCTGTTGTCGTGCACGATGTTTTCGTTTCCGCCTGTCAGCAGCGCGATCGCGGTGACGGCGGAAGAGACGGGGCCGCTCGTCGTGCGATAGACGTGATTGCCGGAGATGTTCCACGCGTCGCCGTTCCCTGTGGACGCGAGCAGTACGCCGTGCGCAGTGAAGTCCACCAGCTCATTGTCCGTGATGACGTTACACGAATTCGTCGCTGAGGGATTGCCGCCCTTCGAACAGACGAGGGTTGCGGCCGGTCCGGCGCCCCAGCGCGAACGCCCGATCACATTGCGGGAGACCGTGTTCGAGTCGTTCCCTGCGGTGTACCCGTCGGCGAAGAATACGAGTCCGCTACTGTCCGCGGCATTGCGCCCCTCGATAATGCAGTTTCGGATCGTGTTTTCCTTTGCATCGTGCAGGAAGGCGAACACCGGCGCGTCGGAGCCCGCATTGACGAAGCGCAGGTAGCGTCCGCCGCCACCGTGCCGGCCGTCGAAGGTGACGCGGTCGGCGCCGTACAGGCGGAGCAGCCCGTCGCCCGTCGTGGCGCCGTGGACGGTCCGCTCCGTCGCGCCGTCGGGTTGTAGCGTGATCGTGAAGCGGGAATTCGGCGGGTCTTCCGTGAACTGGTTCAACGCGTTGCTGCCGTCCTCGTAAAGCGAGTCGGTGATCGACACGACGATGTTCCCGGTGACGGTCTTCGCGTTCACGTCCGCGAAGAAGCCGCCCGCGCCCGTGAGAGACGGGTACGTGCCGGGAACGGTCACCGCTCCGGAAATGGAATTGGAAATCGTGTAACTGCGAATCGTGTCGCCGATGGGGAATGCGGAGCTTGTCAGCGCGACGCTGGAGGGCTGGTTGGAGAAGGTCCCCGATTGGATGCCGACATGCACGGTGGACGCGCTGTCCTGGGCGACGACGAAGTACTGGATGACGTCGCCCAGCGCGACGCCGCTGCCACCGTACAACTTCGCGTAATCGATGGTGAAGGAGAACGGCGAGGACGATCCCGACGCCTCCACCCACTTCCAGCCCTCCGTGGCGCTGCTGTTGTCGCCGAGGCCGTTGACGTTGACCGATTTCTTGTAGTACACCCGCGGCCGTGTCCCGCTCGCCCCGTTGACGCCGCTGATGTCGGTGATCACCACGTTCGGGAAGAGCCTGGAGGACGCGGTCGGACCGGGAGGCAGCGGGGAATACACGATGTCCGGAGGACCAACATCACTGCGTGTGAAGTCCCCCTCATCCGCGCCGATATCGGGCGCCGTCCCCTGTCCCGCGTACCCGCTCGCGCCGTAGCGGAGATCGCCGTCGTAATCCGTCGTGATGCCCGCGACGGCCTTGCCGCCGCTTTCACAACGCGTGAGGGCATTGCCTTGAAGATGCACGTTGTACGGCGTCGAGGTCACGTTGACGAAAGGGGGAAGTTCCGTGATGGACGCCGTGTCGCGAGGCGTCACGCGAGCGATGAAGGACGCGAGCGTCTGATCGCCGCTTGTGCCGTCGTGATAGATCAGCCGGTTGCTCGCGGGCGAACCCGCGTAGAACAGGTTGTTGTTCGACGCGCTGTCGTATGACGCGAGGGAGGATGAACTCCTGATGTACGCGACGGTGCGCCCGCCCGTCGGTCCCGGATCCGAGAGGTTCACGATGATGTTGTTCGTCAGCACGGTTTTCGGCGTCGTGGATATCATGAGACCCGTCGATCCGAAGAACGTTGTGGATGAGCTGTGCGTGTTCAGGAAGACGGTGTTGTAACTGAGAGAGGCGTTTCCTCCACCTGCGACTCCGATACCCGTCAGCGCGTTGTATGAGTACAGCCGTGTCGCTGTCGGTGTCCGAAAATCCGAAATCATGTTGTTGGATATCGTGGTCGCATTGGAAGAGGAAACGGCCAATCCTGTGATCGCTGCTCCGGATGAGTCGGCGAGAAAATCGGAGAAGGTGTTTTGGGTCACCGTGCTGCTTCCCCCCGAAATCGAGACCCCTGTGATTGTCTGCCCTGCGCGGAAATTCGAGAACATGCATTGCGTAACGAGGCAGGTGGAATCGTTCGCATCATGGATCCCGTAGATCGGACCGCCGGAAAAGCCCGTCATGGTATCACCGCGGAAGATCTTGATCGAGCGGGTAATCGTCACCGAGTAGATCCCGTACAAGGGTCCGCCCGAGAGGTTCAGAAAGCGGTTGCTGTCCACGTGCTCTACCGAGGGACCGCCGACATTGTAGTATCCGTACACCAGGCCGCTTCCGGTGGCGTGGCCGTTGTCACTGAAGACGTTTCTCGAAACGCGGACGATTTCCGATCCGGCATAGACGCAGAAGAGCGTCCCCGCGCTCTGCGTTTTCACGTTCCCCGAAATGGTGTTGCGGGAAATCACGAGCGTCGTGACACCGCTCGATCCGCCGCCGTAGATCGCGTACATCGCCCCGGTCCCGTCCAGCGTGTTTCCGGTGACGCGGTTGCTGTCGATGGCGAGATAGTCCGGCGCCCCCAGATTGCTGATGCCGTAGAAGACGCCGCTGCCGGTGGTGGGATAGGTGCAGTCGTGGATGTTGTTTCCGAACACGCTCACGAAGCTGCCGGTATTTCCCTGGTTCATGGACATGGCGACGACGCTCGAGGTGCTGCCGGAACTGGTGAGCGTCACGTCGTTGAAATGGATCCAGGCGGTCGCGCTCTGGCTGCCGAGGAGAGCGATGCCGTAACAGTTGGTGGTGCACCCCTGCCCGCCCTCGATGACGTTGTTCTGCACCTGCATCGAGTCCTGGTAGACGGCGTAGATCCCGTACGGCGCCGTCGTGGATCCGTAGCCGAATCCCGTCACGGTGTTCGCGCCGTCCACGCCGATTTCGACGAAATGATCGTAGAAGTTGTACGTGCTCTGATGGTTGTAGCCGCGCACGCCGATGCCCACGAGGGCGTTCGTGACCGTGTTCCCGTAGATCTTGACGAACTCGTGGCGGCCGCTCTCGTCGGTCACCGTCACGCCGGTGGCGGAGGTGTCGCTGGACGACGTCGCGGAGGCGGTGGGCAGCATGTTCGAGACGAGGATGCCGGTGGCGTAGCGGTTGGATTTCGCGAGGATCACCGAGGAATTCCTGATGGTGACGTATTTGCATGCGTCACTCGAGGATGCCTTGCGAAGGAGGTATCCATACTCGTAGCGACCGTGGTAGAAGAAGTTCAGCGTGTCGTCCACGGCGTCGATGCCGTCGAAGGTGATGTGATCTCCTCCCGTGATCTGGATGATGGCATCGCCGTTCCCGAACTGGGTGCCGTTCCGTTTTCCCATCGTTGCCGGCATGACGATCGGATTCGCGCCGCTGCCGCTGCGTTGAAAGACGATCGGATTGCCTGCCGTGCCGCTCGCGGTGAGCGCGGGGAGATTTTCCTGGAACACGACACCCGTCGCGACATTGAACGTGACGCCGCCGCTGCCGACTCCCATGCCATTCAGCGCTGATATGGCGGCAGAAAACGTTGTATAGTTGTTCGAACCGCCTCCGGCCGGATTGATGGTCTTCGTCCCTGTCAGCTGGGCGATCGCACTCTGCGGCAATGCTGCGAACACGAGGAGGAGAAGAAGCGAGAGGGCGGAAGGGCGGGAAATCGGGCGCATCGGCAGTGCATCCCATATACAGGTACAAGAGACAACAATATACTCGGTTTGCACACCATCCGACACCCCCGGGAGGGCGGGTTTTCCAACCCGCCCGTTTTTTCATTCACATCGTCATGCCGGGGGGGGTCATGCCGGGGGCGGGTTTTCCAACCCGCCCGTTTTTTCATTCACATCGTCATGCCGGGGGGGCGGGTTTTCCAACCCGCCCGTTTTCATTCACATCGTCATGCCGGGGGGCGGGTTTTCCAACCCGCCCTCTTCCGATTCACATCGTGAACGCGCCGCACCGCCGTGCGGCGCTACGGGTGCGGTCGATCACCATCGGATGCGCGAAAAGGGCGGCCCTGACGGGTCGCCCTCTTCGTTTGACTTCGTCAATTCCGAATTCTGGATGCTGAATTCAACGGCATGCCTGTACCGATTACCTCGCCAGAATCATCGTCCCGGCCTTCGTTTCGCCGCCCGCGGTGATCACGTACTGGTAGGCGCCGTTCGGAAGATCCTGCGCGTGGAAGGTGGCCGTGTGCGTGCCCGCCGGAAGCGTCTCCTCGATGAGCGACTCGACGATGCGGCCCGACGCGTCATACACGCGTACCGTCACGAACTGCTCCTGCGGCAGGGCGAAGCTGATTGCCGTGCTCGAGACGAACGGATTCGGGAAGCTCGCGAACACCTCGAAGCCGGCAGGCGTTGCGAGCGCCACACGAACCTCGTTCGAGAAGTCGAAGGTGCCGTCGCGGTCGATCTTCCGCAGGCGGTAATACAGCTCGTCCGCCTTGGGAAGCTCCGCGTCGGTGAACTGGTACGAGGTCTCATGATCCACGGAGCCGATGGAGCCCACGGATCCGATCTCGGTCCACGCGTCGCCGTTGCCCGCGCGGCGCTCGACACCGAAGCGCAGACTGTTGAGCTCGCTCGCCGTCCGCCAACGCAGTTCCACCGCGTCGCCCTTCTTCACGGCGGTGAACGCCACGAGCTGCACGGGCAGCGGATTCGTGTTGTCGCTGAGCGCGAAATCGGAGAACGAGGTCAGGCCGGTCTCCGTCACCGTCTTGAGCGTCATGTTGAGCACGGATGTCGGGAAATGCGTCCAGACGCCGCCGTCACGTTTGGCCATGCGCGTGCTGCTCTCCGAGCCGATCGTGCCCAGGAGCGCCCGCGTGTAGTTCAACGTGGCATCGTAGGTGAATCCACTGCCGCCGGACGCGGTGATGTTCCAGTAGACGTTTCCGTAATTGCCGGTGGTCGGACTCGGCGGTGTCGTGCCCGAGTAGAACTGCAAAGAGACGGAAGACGGGACAGTACCGCCCGTCCCCCAGGTCAGCGAGGCGAGCGTGCGCCCGGCAAATGTGAAGACATTCGTTCCACCGGACGACGGCGTTGCCGCAAGCACTGCCGGCGCCGCGCCCGGAGTGAATTCGTCCGCGCCGATATCGGTTGCTCCGCCAGCGATGGATGCGCTGCGGCTGTCTCCGTCGTAGTCCGTCGTGACGGTTGACAGGGCGATGCCGTTGCCGTTGGCATACCAGGAATTCACTCCCGTACTCACGTGCAGGTCGCCCGTGGATGGACTCGAGAAGAGCGCGGTGGACGAGAGCGCGGATGCAACCTCGCCAAAGCTGTACGTGTCGCCGCTGGAAGACGTCTTCCAATTGGCCAGGTTGCGGTTCACCGGCGCGCTGGCGCCCCACTCGCCAATGCGATCGGGATCGGCAGTGACGAGGAGATTGTAATCCGACACGCCCGCGAGCCAGTTGGTCGTGGATGGCGTACCGATGGCGTAGTGATAGCCAGAGCCGCCCGTGCGCTCGTTGAGGAGGATGTTGTTGCGCAAGGTCGAGGACGACGTAGACGCGCGCAGGAACGCGTAGCTGTTGTTCGAACCCGCGCCGGCGCTGCCCATGACGGCCACCGCATTGTACGCGTACGTCAGCGTGCTCGTACCCGCATCGCGGATGCCCGCGACGGCGACGTTTCCAGTGATGCCGGAACCGAGCGAGATCATGTTGTTCGCCACCGTCCATGATCCGCTCGACGGCCAGATTCCCGCGACCACGGGAGCCGCGCTGCTGCTGTTGTTCACGAGTCCGGTGATCTTGTTCAACCGTACCGTCCCCGCGCCGCTGCCGACATTGATGCCGAACACGACGGTGTTCGCGGGTGTCGCGGGGGTGCTGGTCAGTCCGGTGACGAGGTTGTTCTCGACGAGATGCCCGGTGGCATTCGAGAGCAGGAGGATGCCGTACAACGCGGTGGTGGCGGTCGGCGCCGCAGAGACGGAATTGCTCGTCGTGCTGAGGTTGCGCACTTCGTTGTTGGCGATGGTGATGGAACCCGTGCTCCCGTTCACCTCGATGCCGCGCGTCCCGGTGGTGGCCGCTGCGGGAACGATGCTGATGTTCGCGACGAGGTTGTTCTTCACCTGCACCGGGTCTGCAGAAGCGGAATAGATACCGCGCATGTCGCCCGTTCCCGAGGCGGTGATGCTGTTCGACGTGCTCGCATG
Source organism: Ignavibacteria bacterium (assembly GCA_016720835.1). GTDB lineage: Bacteria > Bacteroidota > Ignavibacteria > SZUA-365 > SZUA-365 > JADKJW01. The sequence goes on along the minus strand of JADKJW010000024.1, from coordinate 23,183 downwards.
ACCGATGGTGTTGCCCGTCACCGTGCCGATGTTCGCCATGCCCGCACCAATGTAGATACCATTGAAGGAGAGTGCGCCCGTCGCGGTGAAGGAGAAGTTCGCGACGGTATTGTTCTGTACGCTCACGTCGGGACCGTCTGCCCCACGGAGAGGGAGATCCCGTACCAGGTGCTTGTGTACGCGTTGGTCCAGACCGCGCCGCCGCAGTTCGCCGCGCTGCCGCCGATGGCATTCCCGGAGGCCGTGTGCCCGTTGGCGCCGATGCCGGGGGCGAAGCAGATGCCGCCAATGGCGAGCGACGAGCGTCGGATGGTTGAAGTACACGCTGTTGCCCGTGATGCTCCACGCATCGCCGATGGATGTACTGTTCAGATACATGCCGTAGGAGGTCGGATTCACGATCTCGTTGTCCGATATCGTCGCCCCCGCACTCGCGTAGGAAGACGACGCGGTGTTGGAGAATATGCCCGCATAGAGCGGCGTGGTGGTGATGTCAGTTCGGTCGCGAATGACGTTCTGCGCGATGACCGTGTTGTCGTTACCCGTCGTCACGCCCGCACCGATGACGATGGCGCCGGTGGACGTGCAGCCCGATTCGATGAAGCAGTTGCGCACGGTGTCCGCGCTCGCATCGTTCAGCAGGGTGAAGACCGGCTGCGCGGTGTTGTTGTTGCGGAATCGGAAGTACCGGCCGCTGCCGCTGAATCGCCCGTCGATCCGCACGCGGTCGGCGCCGTTCAGACGGATCATGCCTCCGCTGACCGAGACGTCGCCGTACAGCAACCGCTCGCTCGCGGCGTCGGGCTGTATGGTCAGCGTGTACCCGCCCGTTCCCGTTTCACTCCACTGGTTGAGGGCGTTCAGGCCGAACTTCGTTGATGTCGTTCGCGATGCTCGCGACGAGGTCGCCGCTCAATGCGCCGTTGTTGATCGCTTCAAACAGGCCGCCGGCATTCGTGAGCGACGTGTAGGTCTGTCCGGGACCGATGATGTAGCTGCCTGCGAGCGACGCGCCCGAGATCGTGTAGCTGTTCGGCGTCGTCGGTGCAGAACCCTGAGTGTTGACGTCGCTGTGCGATGCCCCCGCGAACGGGTTGTACCACAGGTTGGCCGCGGTGGCCTGATCCTGCGCGACGATGTAGTACTTGATCACGTCGCCGTTCGACGGCGTGCCTCCGACGAGGGAATAGTCGATGGTGAAGCTCCACGAGCCGCTGTTTCCGGAACCCGCACCGAGCGTCCCGGCCGTGCTGGCCCAGGCGCCGCCCTTGGTGAAGTTCTTGAACCAGATGCGCGGCTGCAGGGAGCCGGAGGTCGGAACGCCCGTTCCCACATCGGAAATCACCACGTTGGAGAGGGTTGGATTGGAAGTGCTCGAGGTGTTCCCGAGCGGTGCATAGGCGATCGTCGGCGGGAAGATGTCGGTGCCTGCATTGGTGGTGAAAGATCCCGCATCCGCGCCGATGTCCACCGGCGTCAACCCGGCGCGAGTCTGGCCGTCGAAGTCGTCCGTGATGCCCGTGATGGAGGTGCCCGCGCCTTCGGCCGGGGTGGGACTCGAAAGGTGCAGGTCCACCGCGGAGGCGTTTCCGGCAGCGTTGACGAAGTTCGGGTTGCCGACGCCGGAGTTCATGTCGAAGCCGGCCATGTTCTCGCGCAGCGCCTGGAGCGTGAGGCGGTCGGTCGTACCACCGTCCACGGTCGCCAGTACGCCGCCCGTGCCGCTCGCCCGGTAGATGTTGTAGTCGCTGTTGATGTTCGTGTTGGCGTTCAGGAAGTACGCGTAGTGCTTGCTTCCTGTCGTCGCGTTCGAACGTTCGTTGACGAAAAGGTTGTCGCGGATATCATCCAGCACCGCGGAGGTTGCGCGCCGGAACGCGTAGGAAGGCGCGTTCGTGGCGGATCCGACGCCCGTGCCGCCGACGTACACGGAATTGTGGAAGAAGGTGTTGTTGCTCGAGGAATTCTTGTAGATGCCCGCCATAATCTGTTCCGTGGTGACGCTGTTCCCGGCGGCATCGATGCCGAGTTGCACGATGTTGTTCTGGAACGTCGCCGTCCCGCCGGCCGCGTAGATGACGATCTGGAACGAGGATGCGTTCGGGGTCACGGAACTCAGGCTGTGGATGAAGTTGCGCTCAATGAGGTTCCCGGCGCCCAAGGGGCCGAAGTAGTACATGCCCTGCACGTAGGCAGCCGGAGCGCCCGTGGTGACCGTGCTGCTCAGCGAATGGATCACGTTCTGCGAGACCAGCGTCGGCCCGTAACTGTTGCTGATGGACATGCCGGTGACGGCCGACTGCGCTCCGCCGCCAACCATCGCCGAGGCGCAGGTCAGGTTGTAGATCTGATTGGACTGAATCGTCGCGGCCGACGTGACGTGATACATGCCGCGCACATACGAATTGAGATTTTCGCTGTTGTTCGTGAGGTTGGCCACCGTGTTATTCGTGAGCTGGCTCAGTCCCGATGCCGGGAGCTGGCTGTAGATGCCCGTCATCTGAATCCAGAGCGACGATGCAGACGTCGGCGTCTGTATGCTGTTCGCCGTGGTGACGCTGCCCACAATGTTGTTGTTGATGGTGAATGCGCCCGCAGCCGCCGTGCAGAACACGCCGTAGAAGGACACGATTCCGGTGTTGCTGCCCTGGAACGTGATCGATCCCACGCGGTTGTTCTGTATCGTTCCCGCGACTCCGCGATGATCGATGCCCGTGTACGTGCATCCGGTGAGGCCGTTGATCGTGTAGACGATGGAACCGGTGGATGCGGTGTCACCGATGACGTTGCCCGTCACGTTCCCGATATTCACGTATCCGGAATTGACGAGGACACCCGCGACGACGACGAACGCCTGGCTGGTGATGGTCATATCGAGGTTCTTTACCACGTTGCCCTGCACGCTGCTCGCATTCGCCGGGCTGTGGAGGTTGAAGAACATCGGATAGAAGGACGTGAACTGGCCGTTGCTCGTCGTGCTGGTCCACGGCGCGCCACCCGCGTTGGGGGCGCTTCCTCCGATGATGTTCCCCGACACGAGATGCCCGCCCGCGAGCGGATCGCTGAAGTACAGGCCGCGCCAGCCGGAGTTGCCGAGCGTCGCGTTGCGGACCACGGTCTGGTACACGCTGTTTCCGCTCACGGTCCATTCCGTGCTGCCGGTGTCGGCACGGACCGCAAAGCCCTGCCCGCCGTCCAGCCAGTAGTCGTAAATGTTGCAGTTCGATATCGTGATGCCGCTGTTGTACTGCGCGTACGTCGCGTTGTTGCCGCGCGAATGCACGGGCGTGCGCGGGGTCGCGACGACGTTGCTCAGGTCGCGGATGTCGCACTCGGTGATCGTGTTGTTGTCGTTCCCCGTCGTGATGCCCATTCCGAAGGTGATCGTGCCGTTGATCAGGCTTATTGTCGACCCCTCCACGGTGCAGTTACGCATGACGTTGTTCGTCGCGTCGTTGTAGAATCCGATCGTGCCGACCAGAAGGCTCTGATTGCGGAAACGCAGGTACTTGCCGGAGCCGCTGTACCTGCCGTCGATGGTCACGCGATCCGCACCCGTAAAGCGGATCAGGCCGTTGGCTGTGTCGCTCGCGCCTGCAATCAACCGCTCGGTGGCGCTGCTGGGACCGATCGCGAGCGTGTAGTTGCCCGCGCCACTCTCGAGCCACTGGTTGAGGGGATGTTTTCCCGATTCAGTCAGATCGGAAGTGATGGACACCGTGAGGTTGCCGGAAACCGTAGTGCCGTTGATTGCCTGGAAGAGGCCGCCGTCATTGGTCAGCGACGTGTAGGTCTGTCCGGTGCCCACGTTGATCGCTCCCGCCAGCGTTCCGGTGATCGCGTACACGCTCGGCATCGTCGGCGCGGTGATTTGGGTGTTGACCGAGCTGTGCGACGCCCCCGCAAACGGGGCATACCAGAGGTTCGGAACCGTCGCCTGATCCTGTGCCGCGACGTAGTAGTAGATGGAATCGCCGCTGACCGGCGCGCCCGAAAGAAGCGAATAATCGATCAGGAAACTCCATGTGCCGCTGGTGCCGGATCCTGCTGCCAGCGTCCCGCCATTGCTTACCCAGGAGCCGGCGAAGTTCTTCTTGTACCAGATGCGCGGGACGTTCCCGCCGCTCGTCGGGACGCCCGTGCTGACGTCCGTCACCGCGACGCCGGTCAGTGTCCTGTTGCTCGTGCTGCTGGTATTGCTCAGCAAGGTGACCGTGATCACCGGCGGGAAGATATCGCTCCCGGCGGACGTGGTGAACGTCCCTGCATCCGCGCCGATATCCGTCGGCGTATTGCTCGCGCGCGAGGCGCCGTCGAAGTCGTTCGACACGCCGCTGATGACTGTGCCTGCACCTTCGGCTGCAGTGCTGCTCTGCACGTGCAGATCAGCGACGGATGCGGATCCCGTCGCGTTGACATAGTTCGGGTCGCCCGCGCCGGAATGGAGGTCCTGCCCGGCGAATGCTTCGCGCAGGGCCTGCAGCGTGGCGAGGTCATTCGCCATGCCGGTGATGCTGGCCAGGACGCCGCCTGTCCCGCCGGCCTTGTAGATGTTGTAGTCGCTGAACGCGATCACGCTCGACTCGAGCACGTAGGCGTAGTGCTTGCCTCCCGTGCTGGCGTTGGAGCGGTCGTTCACGAAGATGTTGTTGCGGATGTCGTCCGTTCCCGCGAAGGCGCGGCGGAAAGCCGCCGATGCGCCGACGGCGGATGCGGTGACGCCCGCGCCGCCGATGTACACGCTGTTGTGATAGAAGTTCATTGCGGTGGTGATCGCCTTCAGGAATCCGTATATGTAACACGGCGCGGTGATCGAGGCGCCGGCGGTGTCAATGCCGAGGCGCACCATGTTGTTCTGATACGTCACTGCGCCGGAGGCGGCGTAGATGCCGACCAGACCCGCGCCACCCGTACTCGGAGAGGTCAGGCTGTGAATGAAGTTCCTCTCGACGAGATTCGTTCCGGTGGACGCGGAATTGTAGCTGATGCCGATGATGTTCGCCTGGGACGCGGCCGCGCTGTTCGACAGCGAGTGGATCGTGTTCTGTGAAATGAACTGCCCCGCCGTCGCCGAACTGTGAGAAATGCCGTTCATCGCCGCAGTGGAGCCGAGATTGGTGTTCATCGTCGACGTGGTCGCGTTTCTGATCGTGTTGCCCGAAATCAGATTCACGCCCGCGGTCACATTGATGCCGATGAATTCGGACGTGGACGACGTCCCGGTGGCGATCGAACTATTGTTGACGTTCGCCACAAGATTGTTTGAAATCGTGGTTGTGCCGGGACTCGATGAACTGAAAATGCCCCACACGCGCTGGCTGCTTGTAGTATTCGCCTGCGAGCTTGCGTTGAGGCTGTTGACGGTGGATGGGTGGCCGATCGTGTTCCCGGAGACGGTCAGCGTTCCCGTTGTCGCGTAAATGCCGTAGATGCTGGCCGAGCCATTTGTCGCGCCGGTCGTGCCGTAGGTGCGTATCGACCCGATGGCATTGTTCGAGATGTTTACGATCCCCGAGGAGGTCGAGTAGATGCCCGTCGCCCCCCCCGAAGAGCTGTACCGGAAGCATGAGATCGAACCTGTGCCCGCGTCGCCGATCGTGTTCCCTGTCACGTTTCCGACGTTGATGGCGCCGCCGACGAGGTAGATACCCGCCCAGCCGTAAATCGTGGTGACCGCTGAAGTATCGACGATCCCTCCGATCACGTTCCCCTGCACGCTTGATGCGGTGGTCGTTCCGACGCTCAGGTACACCCCGTAGTATGAGCGGGCAAGCGCGGTTGTCGAAATCGTCTGCGTCGTGAACCCGGCGCCCGTCGAGTCAGCGAAGCCGATCAGGTTGTTGTTGACGACGAAGTTATTCCCGGACGCGTTCGACACGTAGATGCCGTAGTGTGTGATGCCGGAAGTGAACACGCGCGTGGCTTCCTGGTAGATCCGGTTTCCGGTGATGGTCCAGTCGGTGTTTCCCGTGGTGACGTAGATACCCGCGCAGGTGCCCGTCGCGAGGAAGGGATTCGCGATGAGGTTGTCGGTGATCGCGTTATTGCTGTTAAAATGATTCGTCGTCGTTGTCGTGCCGCTCGCGTAGATGCCGATGGAATTGTTCTGCGCGGACACGTTGCGGATGAGGCACTGCGTCACCGTATTGCTGTCGTTGCCCAATGTGCCCGTCGTGGTCGAGAAGAGCACGATGCCGGTGCTCGTGGAGGTCAGCTGCCCCTCGAGAACGCAGTTGCGTACGGTGTTTTTTCGCGCATCGTTAATCAGGGTCACCGTGGGGTACGACACGTTCGTCTGCCGGATGGTGAGGTAACGTCCGCTCCCGCCCGAGCTGCCGTCGATCGTCACACGGTCGGCGCCATCCAGCCGGATCAGGCCGTTCGTGATCGTGTTCGACAGCGTGCGCATCGTCGTGCCGTCGGGCTGAATGGTGATGGTGTAGCCGCCCGCCCCGCTCTCGACCCACTGGTTCAGCGCATAGGTGCCGGGCTCGGTGATATCGGAGATGATCTGCACCGTCAGATTCTCCGACACGGTGCTGGTGTTGATGGTCTGGAAGAACCCGGCGGCGCCGGTCAGGGTCGCGTAGGTGCCCCCGGATCCCACGGTGATGATCGCCGGGGCGATCTTGTACGAGAATGGCGTGCTCGGCGGCGCGGTCTGCGTGTTCACGTCCGCATGCAGCGCTCCGGCGAACGGCCTGTACCAGATGTTCGGCGTGCCGGCCGCATCCTGTGCGGCAACATAGTAATAGATCGAATCTCCAGTGACCGGTGCCCCGGAGAGGAGCGAGTAGTCGAGAGTGAAATCCCACGTCCCATTTGTGCCGGAACCGGAGATGAAAGAACCCGCGTTGCTCACCCATCCACCCGTGAAGTTCTTCTTGTACCAGATGCGCGGGACGTTCGCACCGCTCGTCGGCACCCCCGTACCCTGATCGGTGATCACGACAGCGCTGATAGTCCGGCTGCCGGTGCTCGAGGTGTTGCCCACGGCGGTGAAGCTGATGAAAGGCGTGTAGACGTCGCTGTTCGTGAAGTTGCCCGCGTCCGCGCCGATGTCCGGAGGCGTGAGGCCGCTGCGCGACTGTCCGTCCCAGTCGTCGACGACGGTCCCGATGGCGATACCCGCGCCTTCGACGGGGGTCGTGGCACTGACGTGGAGATTGACGGTATTGAACGGCCCGGTGGCGTCGGCGAATGCCGGATCCCCGACTCCGGAATGCAGTTCCTGGTTCGCGAAGTTCTCGCGGAGCGCCTGCAGTGTGGTGCGATCCGCCCCTGCGTACGCCAGAATGCCTCCGGTACCGCCTGCCTGGTACAAGTTGTAATCGGAAAATGCCACGGTGGTGCTGGCATTGTAATCAGCGTAATGCTTGCCGCCCGTCGAACTGTTCGAACGGTTGTTCACGAATACGTTGTTGCGGAGATCGTCCGTTGCAACACCTGTGCTCCGGTACATCGCGTGCGTGTTTACTGCCGTTGTCCCGACTCCCGTTCCGCCGATATAGACGCTGTTGAAATAGACGAGAAAGCCGGATGTCGTGCCCTTGTGGATGCCATAGATCAACTTAGGCGTTGCCAGGGAGTTGCCGGCGCTGTCGAGTCCGAGACGGATCATGTTGTTTTGAATCGTGCCCGCACCCGCTGTGGGAGCTGAGACGATGCCACCAATGCCCGCGGAGGTGCTCGTCGTCGCCACACTCAGGCTGTGAATGAAGTTCTTCGCGACCATGTTGCCCGTGGAGGTCATGCCGTAGTAAATGCCGGCCGCCGAAGTGGTCGCGGTGGCATGCGAAGCGGAGAGGTTGAAAATCTGGTTGCCGGTGATCACCTGCCCAGCGCTGGAGCTGGTGTTGGAGATGCCCATCACGGCGCTGCTTCCCGAGGTGACGGTGCTGGGATTTCCGCTCGTGGTCGTGAAATTCCGGATGACGTTGTTCGTCGTCGTGATGACGCCGCCCGTGATGGAGATGGCACGGATGAATCCGGCGCCCGTCCCCGCGTAATTGTTGTTCAAATTCGAGAACACGTTGCCGTTGACCGTGGTCGTGCCGCCGAGGATCTGCATGCCGTGTATCGACTGGGCCGTGGCCGAAGTGCTCGCCGTCGCCAGATTGATGCTCGACGTCGTCCCGAAACTGCCGATGCGATTATTGGAGATCACATGCGCTCCGTTCGAGATGTAGAAACCGGACATGTTCGCCGTCGCCGAAGTGGACGTCGCGTTGACGAGCACCGAACCGATGACGTTGTTGAACACGTTCAACGCGCCGCTGCTCAGGCAATACATCGCGTAGAGCGTGCCGGTGGAACCGCAGGTCGTGGTGATGGACCCGGTGCTCGTGGTGTCCCCGAAACTGTTGCCCGCGCTCGTCCCAACGTTGATGTTCCCGCCCGCAAAATTATAGCCGGTGAAGAAGGATCCAGTCCCCGCCGTCGTGAAGTTGATCGCCTTGATCGCATTCCCCTGCACGGAGGAAGCGACGGCGGTGCCGACGGAGAGGTACATGCCGCTGAACGTGACCGTTTGTGCGGTGGAGATCGTGTACACGCCGCTAGACGTCGAATCGTTGTATCCGATGATGTTGCCGCTCAGAACGAAGTTGTTGCCCGTATTGCTGACGTAGATGCCGTTGATGAGGAAACCGGAAGCAAACGCCGGAGGCGACGCGATGTTGTGGTAGATCCTGTTGCCGCTGAGCGTCCAGTCGGTATTTCCCGTAGAGATGTACAGGTATCCCGAGGTGCCGTTCTGGTTATAGATGTTGAAGATCTCGTTCTCGGATACCGACACGTTCTTGTTGAAGGCCGCCGCCGCGGCGGTGCTGTACGCGTACACGCCGAAAGCGGGATAATTCACCGTCGTCGTGTCGCTGCGATCACGCAGCGTGCAACGGGTGATGCTGTTGTTCGAGTTACCGCTCGACGTCCCAGTGCCGAAGTACACCAGCCCCGCATTGCTGGCGCTCGAGGAGGCGTTGGATCCCTCGACCGTGCAGTTCCGGATCGCGTTGTTCGTCGCGTCGTTCAGATAGGCGAACAGTGGCTGCGTGGCGCCCTTCTCGCGGAACAGGAGGTATGCCCCGCTCCCGCCGTACTGGCCGTCAATGGTCACTCTGTCGGCTCCGTTGAAGCGGATCAGCGCGGTATTCGCGGCGCCAATACCGGAAATGGTGCGCATGGTGTTTGCGTCCGGCAGGATGGTGAGGGTCCAGTTGCCGACGCCGCTCTCCGTCCACTGATTCAAGGCGAAGGTCCCGTCTTCCCCAAGGTCCGAGGTGATCGAGGCGATGATATTTCCCGAAACGGTGCCGCTGTTGATGGCCTGGAACAGCCCGCCGGCATTGGTCAGCGACGTGTACGTCTGCCCGACACCGACGTTCACCGTGCCGGAGAGCGTGGTCCCGATGACGTAGGCGTTCGGCAGATCGATCGGCGTGGTCTGCGTTGTCACGCTCGAATGCACGGGCTGCGTCGCGGTGAACGCGTTATACCACAGGTTCGGAGGGGTGGCTTGATCCTGCGCAACGATGTAGTAGTAAATGGAGTCGCCGCTCACCGGCGCCGGGGTGAGAAGACTGTAATCGATCGTGAAGTCCCACGTGCCGCTGTTGCCGTTCCCCGACATGTTCACGCCGGCATTCATGACCCAGCCCCCCGTGAAATTCTTCTTGTACCAGATCGTCGGGACGTTGCCTGCGAGCGGGACACCCGTGCCAATATCCGTGATGACGACGCTGCCGAGGACGCGGTTCGAGGTGCTCGTGGTATTCGCGAGCGGCGTGAAGGTGATTGCCGGTGTGGACAGATCCACCGCCGTGAAGCTCCCGGCGTCGGCGCCCATGTCCGTCGGCGACAGCGAAGAGCGCGTCTGGCCGTCGAAATCATCGGTCACACCGCCGATCGCGATGCCCGCCGCTTCCGCGGGGGTCGTGCTGTTGAGGTGCAGGTCCACTGTCACGGAGGTGCCGCCCGGCGCGACGAAGGAAGGATCCGCCGCGACGCTGTGCAGTTCCATCGTCGCGAACGCCGCGCGCAAGGCCTGGAGCGTGTTGCGATCCGTCGCGCCACCGTCCACTGATGCAAGCACGCCGCCCGTGCCACTCGCGCGGACCATGTTGTAATCGCTCGTCTGCGCGGTGACCGAGTTCAGCCAGTACGCGTAATGCTTTCCCGTGCCTGCGCCGTTGCTGCGAGCGTTGGCAAAGAGGTTGTCACGCACGTCGTCGATCGCGATGGCGCTGCGGCGGTACGCGTACGTCGCGTTCGTGCCCGTCGTGACGCCAGCTCCGCCGATATACACGGTGTTGTGGTAGACGTTGTTGTTCGTGGCCGTGCCCTTGAGCATGCCGGTGATGTTGAATCCCGTGCTGACGTCCGCTCCGGTCTCGTCGATGCCAAGGCGGATCATGTTGTTCTTGTACGTCGCCGTCCCTCCCGCGATGTACATGCCGATCATGTTCGACGATGCGACGGTGCTCACGTACCGGAAGCTGTGCACAAAATTCTTTTCCACCGTGCTCCAGACACTGGTGGACGGACTGCTAGATGCCGATGGAGGACATGGCACCCGCTGCCGCGCTGCTGTTGACGAGCGTGTGCACCGTGTTTTGCGAAAGGATGGTGATGCCGGTGGTGCTCGTGTTGAGGATGCCGATCAGCGCGGCGCCGGTCGTGGTCGCGGTGCTCGCGCTCGAGGTCACGAGATCCCGTACGGTGTTGCCGGAGACGGTCGCCACGCCCGCCGCAACGGAGATGCCGACGATCTGTCCCGTCGATGTGCCGGTGTACAGGTTGCTCAGATTTGCGACGGTGTTGTTCGAAATCGTCGCCGTCGTGGACGACGAATCGTAGATGCCCACCAACCTCTGTCCATAGCTGGACGTGCCGGCGTGGGCAGTGAAATGCTCGCCGCCGCGGAGCTGTGACCGATGGTGTTTCCGGAGATGACGATGGTATTCAAACAGATGTTCTGAATACCGCGAAATCCCACCGATGTGGTTGCGGAACCGTTGTGGATGATGAATCCGATGCTGTTGTTCGAAATCACCACCGGCGCCGCGCTGGAATTGTTGATGCCCACCACCAATGCCACCGAAGGAGAGGACGCGTAACTGTTCGTCACGGAGATGGAGTCCGCGCCGCTGTTGCCGATGACGTTTCCTGTAACGGTGCCGATATTCACTACGCCCGCCGTCACGCTGATGCCGCACCAGGCGCCCTGACCCAAGCTGCTGGTGGAACCCGTCGTCATGGTGAAACCGATGAGCGGGTTGTTCTGGACGGTGGTGGCCGCGGAGGCGCCCACGCTCAGCGCGATGGCGACATAGTTCAATGCGAGCGTCGTGCTGCTCACCGCCATGGTATACGCGCCCGTCCCGGCCACGCTGTTATGCCCGATTCTGTTGTCCGAAATGTTGAAGCTGTTGCCGGTCGTGTTCGAAATCTGTATGCCGTAGTGCGTCGCGCCTGCGGTGTACGTCCGCGTCGCTTCCGGAAGAGCTTGTTGCCGGTGATGGACCATGCGTGTGTTTCCTCCGCGATCAGCAGGCCCGAGGTGCTGGTGGACGCGTTGAACCAGTTGAAGCCTGGTTGTTGGAAATCGTGTTGTTGCTGTTATTATGCGTGAGCGTCGTGATCGTCCCCGAGGCGTACAGGAGGTTGAGCGGGAAGCCGGTCCAGCTCTCCCGCAGATCGCAATTGTCGATGGTGTTGTTGTCGTTGCCGGTCGTTCCCGTGGTGCCGCCGAACAGCACCACACCGCCGGTGCTGCTGGTGTTCGCGCCGCGCAGCACGCAGTACTGCACGGTGTTGTACGACGCGTCGTTGATGAAACGGAGCGCGTTCGCGGTTGCGGAAAGGGCGGTCTGCACGATGGTCAGGTGCTTTGCCGTGCCGCTCCCTCCCGGCCGTCCGTCGATGGTCACGTACTTCGCGCCGTTCAGGTCGAAGGTGATCTGCGCCAACGATGATGAATCCTTGATGATCAGGCCCGTGGCCCCGGTCTCGGGCCGGATGGTCAGGGTGTTCGTCGCGCTTGCGCAGGGGATGCTGCCGATGGTAATCGGGAAGGTTTCGCCCGTGCTCGTGTACGCGGCCTGAAGTTCAAGGATCACCGTGCCGCTCAGCCCGCTCGCGGTGACGTCGGCAATGGCGGCGGTAAGTGTGGAGTACGTGCCGCTCGGACCGACGGTGAAGGTGCCGGTCTTCGCGCAGGCGCCGGAGGTGTTGCTTCCCGCGAGATTGGACGATGGCGCGCTCGCTTCGTTGTTCGCAGTCACGCGGAAATAGTACGGCGTGCTGGGACTCAGGCCGGTGACGAGCAGCGAATACGTGCTGCTGGTTCCGGCGCTCGTGGTCGAAGCGACGGTCCCTGCCTGTGTGAAATTCACGTTGTCGGTGGAACGAAATACCGTGAAGTAGGTTTCCGTCGTGGAATTGTCCGTCCACCCAACCTGGATCGACGCTCCCACATTGGTGAACGTGAGGCTCGTGGGCGACGCAGGGGAGACATTCTGGACCGGAGTGAACGTGATTTTATCGTTCGTGGCCGGAATTGTATCGAGCGTGTTCTTTGGCAGATTCCCGAATTGCGACGAATTGTCCGCCCACTGCCTCGTGAGCAGCTCTGCGCTTGTCGGCGTCGCGGACATCGTCAAGCCGTTGATACCCACGGTGTACGACAGGGTGCCGCCGGTCCCGCGCGTCATCGTGCCGTAGATGATCTCGATCGCGCCGCTGGTCTCGTACAGTTTCACCTGAAACGAGATGGACATGCCCGTGCTGCCGGAGATATCGAAGTTATTCCATTCGACGGTCAGGACGCGATTTGGCGCCGATCCGCTCATCTGGTATTTCATGCTCGCGTCCAACGCGGCTTGCGTGCCGGGATTTCCCGCCGTGCGCAGATCGTCATAGAGCGGTGCGATCGCTCTGATGGTCGGCGTCGACAAGGCGCTGAACTGCGTGTTGGCATACCCGTACGCGCCCGTGCCGCTCCCGATGGCCGTCGAAGTCGAGAAGTCCAGAAATCCGTTCGTCGACACGCTGAATTGCGTGTACGCCTGTCCCATGAAATAGAATGTGAAACCGATATTGGTCGCGAGACTGCGGTTGTCTTCCGTGCTCGTGGCATTCCTCCAACCGGGGAAACTGGTTCCGGATCCCGTGATCGAGGTGAATGTCGCGCCCGTCGAGATGCTCGGCGCATAATTCGCCACCGATTGCGCAAGCGCGGACGCACCGGCAATCGCGAGCAACAGGATGATCGAGAACAAGGTCCTGATATCCTGAGAACCGGCGCGCTGCTGCGCTGCCGACGGCACATCAGAAACGGACACAGCGATACCGGTGGGGGACGCGCTGGCTTTCATGGCATTCTCCGTATGGGAATTTGACGACAGGGTATGGCGATGCAAGGATGGCGTAACAACAGCCAATAGATCTGCCCTGAACTGAAAACGTGATGGGGGTAAATCTCAACGATGCAATGAACATACTCGACCACCTCCCCATTGTCAAGCGCCATCAAGGGGTGGCGGATCTCCCTATCCGCACATTTGTTGCGCGATATCAATTACTCGAACGGGCCCCTATGAGGGGGGCGGGTTTTCCAACTCGCCCTCTTCCGATTCACATCGTCCCTCCTGGGGGGGGCGGGTTTTCCAACCCGCCCTCTTCCGATTCACATCGTCCCTCCTGGGGGGCGGGTTTTCCAACTCGCCCTCTTCCGATACACATCGTCCTTCCCGGGGGGGCGGGTTTTCCAACCCGCCCTCTTCCGATTCACATCGTGAACACGCCGTGCGGCCCTACGGGGTGCGGTCGATCAACATCGAATACGCGAAGAGGGCGGCTCTTTCGGGCCGCCCTCTTCGTTTTCCTTCTGGATTCTGAATTCTGAATTCTGGATTCTGAATTCCTGATTCCGTCCTACCTCGCCAGAATCATCGTCCCCGACTTCATCTGCCCGCCGGCCAGCACCACGTACCGGTACATGCCGCTCGGCAGATCGCGCGAGAAGAAGGTGGCCGAATGCACGCCCGCGGGCATCGTACCGTCAACCAGCGTCTCCACGAGACGGCCGGTGATGTCGTACACCTGCACGGTCACGCTCTGCTCGCTAGGAATCGCGAAGGAGATCGTCGTGCCGGGATTGAACGGATTCGGGTAGTTCGCGAACACCTGGAAACCGTCCGCATTCATGGCCACGCGCAGCACGTTCGAATAATCGAAGCTGCCGTCGCGGTCGATCTTGCGGAGGCGGTAGAACAGCTCGTCCGCCTTCGGCAGCTTCGCGTCGATGAAGCTGTACGCCGTCGGACGATCCACCGAACCCTGCGCCTGCACCGAGCCGATCTCCGTCCATGCATCGTTCGCCGACGCGCGGCGTTCGATCGCAAAGCGGAGACTGTTCAGCTCGCTGGCCGTCTTCCACGCCAGATCCACCGCGCTGCCCTTGCGGGAGGCGGTGAAGGAGACGAGCTGCACGGGCAGCGGCGCGGTGACGTCGGTCAGGGCGAAATCGGAGAAGTAGGCCAGATTCGTCATGGTGACGGTCCTGGTGGTGGTGTTCACAGTGGAACTGTCCGTGAACGCCCTCCAGATGCCTGCATCGCGCTTGGCGAGACGGATGTTCGATTCCGAAGAGATGGTGCCGAGCTGGCCGGGTTCGTAGCCAAACACGATGTCGTACGTGTATCCGCTGCCGCCGGTGGCGGTGATGTTCACATACCCGTTTCCGAAATTCCCCTGCAGCGGCGCCGGAGGATTCGTGCCGGGATAGAAGCGGAGATCGATGGCGTTCGGAACCGTTCCCGCCGCGCCCCATGTGATGCTCGCGATGGGCAGGCCGGAAACGGTGTATACGGTCGTCGTGCTGTTTGCGGGCGCTGCCGAGGCCGTTGCCGATGCCGGAGTAGACGCCGGCGTGAATTCGTACGCGCCGATGTCGGGCGCTCCGCCGGCAACCGTCGTGCTGCGCGCGCTGCCCGCGTAGTCGGTCGATACCGACGCGATCTGCGTGCCCATGCCGTTGACGTTCCAGCAGGCCGCCAGTGTCGCGTCAGGAAGCAGATTGGTTGTTGACGTGAAGCCCGGATCGCCGTTCACGGAGTACATGTCCGCAGGAACGGCAGTTTTCCACGCGGCGAGGGTGGAAATGTCCGCCCCGAGGTACGCAAGGACGCCCTGCGCGCCGCTGACAAAGTAGTTGTTGTTGTTGATGGAGGAGAACACGGCATTCGTGCCGGCATCGTAGATTGCGTACGATTTGGGATTGTTCGTCGCCGCAGTCTGCGTGTTGACGAAGATATTGTTCATCACGGAGATGCCGGTCAATCCGGTGTTGATGAACATGCATGATCCGGGCGTCGAGGGTTTCGTTGCGCCTGCAGCATCGCGATCGCCACTCATCAACACGGAATTGAAGAGGAAGTCATACCCGCCGCCCGCATTGACGTAAAATCCGCAGTCCTGGAAGGTGTTTCCTCCCGTGCCATTGTTGATGACGCCGTAGATCAGATTGTTGGCGAAAACGAGAGACGCCGACGTGCCGGCATTGATGTAAAATGCCGTCGCGCGGTTGGTGCTGTTGTTGAGGAGGTCGTGAACCTTGTTTCGGGTGAAACTCATGCTGGTGACACCGGCGTTGATGGACACGGCGTCAAAGCTCGACGTCTGCGTGATTCCGAACACATCGTTCAAGGAGAAATCGGAGCCCGCCGTGTACGAGAAGTACGCGGCGCAGAACCCGATCGGGGTGCTTGCGGAGCCGATCGTGTTCTGCGTGATCGAGAGTGCGTTGTTGACGCCGGTTGCCGTCGCCAGAGCGTAGATGCCGTAATACGCCTGCGAAAGAAGATTGTTCTGAATCGTCAGATTGTCGTTGTCGTCGCCCGCCGATCCGATGCTCGTCGCCGACCCCGCAAAGATCGCATACGTGGACGCCGTCGTGCCGATGCCCGTCTTCACGTTGCAGTTCATCAGTGTATTGTGATGCGCTCCCGTGCCCGTACCGAGACTGCCGATCCATACGCCGGCGGTGGTCGCCGATGTCGAAGTGTTCTCGATGGTCAGGTCTCGCGTGGTGCCGTTCGTGGTGTTCGATCCGTCGATGATGACGTAATCCGCGCCGTTGAGCTTGAGAATGCTCGATGCGGATGAACCGGTGAGGGTGGGCACCGCGCTGGTATTCGGCTTGATGGTCAACGTGTTCGTTGCCGAACTGCCGATGTTCTGATTGATGACGATCGGAAAGGTCTCGCTCGCGCTGTATGTCGCGTCGTCGAGGAGGAAGGTCACGGGACCAGTCATCTGTTTCGCGTTCAGATCTCCGATGGCAGCGGTGAGCGTGTTGTACGGCGCTGTCTGGGCAGTGCCCACGTGGATGACGCCGCTGATGCTGCTGATGACGGTGAAACTGCTCGGCGTGGTGGGAGGCGTCGAACACGCGGGCGGATTGACGCTGTACCCGCTCGCTCCCACGTAAGGCTGTGCGATCACGTTCGGCGTCGAGGCGTTGTCCTGCGCAACGATGTAGTAGTACACGACGTCAGACGTGACCGCGCCGCTTCCGAACGTGAAGTCGTACTGGTTGGAGCCGATCGAGGCGCCTGTCGAGGAAGTCCAGCTCCCCGCATTGATCTTCCAATAGAGCACCGGCAGTCCGGATCCTGAAGTCGGGACACCCGAAGCATCCGTGATCGTTGCCGTCAACGTGCGAGGAGCTATTCCCGAAGTGAACGTCGACCACGTGATTGCAGGCGGGACGAGATCCGATCCGGTAAATGTGCCCTCATCCGCACCGACATCCGGCGTCGCGGCATTGCGCGTATTGGCATCATAATCCGTCGTGATACCGGAGATCGTGATACCGTTGCTCTCCACCGGGGTGGTCAGGCTCGTCGAGATGTGCAGATCGGGTGTCGACCCCGTCGCATCGACATACTGCGGGTCGGCGGATGAGGAGTGCGCATCGAACGGCGTGTTGTTCTTCCATGCCGCCAGATCGGCGCGATCCGTCGTGCCGTCGAAGCCGAGCACCGAGCCCGTGCCGTTCGAGAAGAGCACGTTGTAATCCATGATCATCGTCGTCGTGGCATTCAGATACGCGGCGTAATGCTTGCCGGTTCCCGTGCCGCTGTTCGAGCGCGCGTTGAAGAACACATTGTTTCGCACGTCATCCGTCGCGGTGGACGTACGCCGGAAGGCCATGGTGTTCGGCTCGGCGGCGCCGCTGCCGATGTTCGATCCGCCGATATAGACACTGTTGAAGTAGAAGTTGTTGTTCGTCGCCGTCTCTTTCGAAATGCCCGCGACGATGTTGGTGGTCGCGACGTCCGTGCCGAGCCGGACCATGTTGTTCTTGAATGTGGCCGTTCCGCCTGTCACCTGGATGCCGAGTACCATCGCTCCGGTGTTGCTCGTCGCGGTGGTGATGCCGTGCACAAGGTTCCTTTCAATGACGTGTGCATTGGATGTGGATCCGGAGAACTGGATCCCAATCGCGCTGATAGTGGTGGCTGCTGCTGCAGAGTTGGAGAGCGCATGGACGGTGTTCTGCGAGACGGTCTGAATTCCCGCGGTGGTGGAATACGCGGAGATCCCGAGGAGACCCGCATTCGGTCCGCCCGTCCCGACGTGAAGGCTCGCGGTCGATACGTCACGCACGGTGTTGCCCGTGATCGTGTTTATGCCGCTGCTTGCGACGATACCGCGCGTTGCGCCGGAGAACGTCGTCGTCCCGTTGGACGCATACTCGTTCCGGAGATTCGCGACGGTGTTGTTCGTAATGGTGGTCGTCCCTGTGGAACCGGTCAGGATGCCGCCGAGCTGCTGTCCCGTGGCTGATGTCGACGCCGTCCCGCAGTACAGGCTGTTCGCGGTCGACGTGCTTCCGACGGTGTTGCCCGTGATGGTGTGCGTGCCGCTTCCGGTGACGGAGATTCCGACGAGGGAGTGCGAATTTGCCGTTGTGGCACCGAGCGCGGTGATGGAACCGACGGTATTGCCGGAAATCGTCGCCGTCCCGCCCGTGGACGACACGAGACAGTAACTGATCGCTCCCGCCGCGGAGGTTGTGACGGTCACCGAACCCGTTCCGCTGCCGCTGCCGATCGTGTTGCCGCTGATGGTGGCATTGCCGGCCGCCAGCCACATCGAGGTCCAGATGCCCGGCGAGGACGTCGATGCGCTCGTGGTCGTGACCGCGAAGTTCGCGATGGTGTTGTTTGCTATCGTCGATGCCGTCGTGGCGCCGAGGTTGAGATACATGCCGTCGAACAGGACCGCGACGCTGCCTCCCAGCGTCCACGGAGTTCCGCCGCAATTCGGCGCGCTGCCGCCGATGAAGTTTCCGCTGATCGTGTGGTTGTTCGCGCTCGTGTTGTTCATGTTGAGCGCGTAGTGCGTGGCTGCCGTCGTGGCGGTCAACGCGTTCACCTGATAGATGCTGTTGTTCGTGATCGTCCAGTCGGTGTTGCCGCCCGCAACCTTGAATGCGTTCGACTCGTTTGCGGGATTGAAGTAGTTATAGATGTTGCAGTTCGTAAACGTGTTGTTGCTGTTGAACGACGCGGTGGTGGTTGTCGTGCCGAGCGAATACACAGCTGTTGTCGGGACGCCGGACGCGTCGCTCCGGTCGCGGATGTCGGAGAAGGACACGGTGTTGCTGTCGTTGCCGTTGGCGCCGGTCGTCGTGGAGAACCAGATCGTACCGCTGGCGCCCGTCGAAACTGCATTGCCCTCGATGGTGAGGTACGTGAGGGTATTCGCCCTGGCGTCATTGATGAAGAGGAAGTTCGGCACATTGTTCGTGTTGGTCTGTGCACGAACCGTCCACTCCTTTACGCCGGTCGGAGCTCCGCCGCCCGTGCGGCCCTGCCCGTCAAACACGATGCGGTCGGCGCCGTTGAGGGAAATGAGGGCGGTTGTCGGTGCTGTTCCTCCGTTGCTCGTGTAGCGCGCAGTCACACCGTCGTCAGGACGAATCGTGACAGTCCACAGGCTGCCGATCGAGAGGAACTCGTTGAAGACGATCGGGAAGGTCTCGCCCGTCGTGCCGTCGTAATCAGACAGGAGTTTGAATGTCGTGTTGCCGCTCACCTGTCCGCGCGTCAGCGCCGCGGCGACGCGCGTCAGGTTCAGGTACTGCCCCGTGGCTCCGACAGTGTATGATCCGTTGAAGTCTGCGCCGATGAAGTACCGATTCACCGTGCCCCCGATCGGGAATGCAGTCGACGTCAATGCCACGCTCGAGGGTGCGGCCGCGAATGTGCCGCTGTTGATCGAGACATTCGGCGGGCGATGCGAGATCCTGTGCTGTCACGAAGTACAGGACGGTGTCGCCATCGGCGATGACGCCTGCCGGCGAAGCGCCTGTCACACCCGTTACCAATGGCAACTTCGAATAGTCGATCGTGAAGTCGAATGGCGATGTCGCGCCATTGCCTCGACCCACTTCCAACCCTGGGTGCTGCTGGTGTTGTCGTTCCATTCATTGAAGAGATTGCCCTTCTTGTAATAGACACGCGGACGAGTTCCGGACGATCCGTTGATGCCACTGATGTCCGTTGCGGCCACATTGGAGAATGTCCGTGAGGTTGCGACGAGAGCATTGCTGAGCGCGGTGTAGGTGACGACCGGGCCGACGACGTCGGCGCCGTTCTCGTACGCGCCCATGGAAGGCGTGGATCCGCTGCGGGAATTGTTGTCGTAGTCGACGGTGACACTGACGGGTGTTCCTGTTGCAAGGACGGGCGATCCAAGCTGCGGTTTCAGACTTGTTGCGGAGTTGACCAGTGGATCGGCGGAAATCGAATTCGCGTCCTGTGTCGTACCGGGCTGCCGGGCAGAGAGCGTCGCCTTGTCCGCCGCACCGATGTACCGAGCACTCCCTGGGTGCCGCTGATAATAGTCGTTGTAATTGATCGCCGTAAAGGCCGATGAAGCCGCGTCCGAATAAATGGCATAGGCCTTCGAGCTCGTTGTGGCGTTGACGATGGAATTCGAAAGGATGTTGTCACGAATATTCAACGACGATGCTGTAGACACGATATACAGAGCGGCTGAGACGGTTGCCGCAGTTCTGGGAGCATTCCCGGAAAGGTTGACAGTGTTGTAATACAGGTTCACACCGCCGGTGCTTCCGAGAATACGAATTCCGACAATAGCGTCGGAAGATAACGTGCTCCAGCCGTCACCGAGAATGTCGTACAGGATATTGTTGGATATCGTCAGTGCGCTCGATGCGGTACCGGTGTTGATGTCGATGCCCTTTCCACCGTAGCCGCCGGTGCCATTGTAGAACAATCCGTGAATGCTGTTGCGCGACACCGAACTGCTCACCACGCCGGTGCCGATGACGATACCCTGCGGATTCGTCACCGCGCCGTTAATGTTGAAGATCTCGTTCTGCGCGATCGTTGCCCCGGTGGCCTGAATGACAGTGATGCCCGCTTTGCCGATTTGATTGGCTGTCACGGAAGAGCCGATGGCATTCTGGAGTATCTGCAATCCGTCGAGAAGACCGGTCGAGCCCGCCGCGGCGTACACGCCGTAATATGCGGTGTTGATCGCGTTGTTTTGGATCAGCAGTTGATCGTTATCGTCGCCTGCCGTGCCGACAGCGGAAGATGCTCCTGTAAAAACGCCGTAGGTTGTCGTCGCTGTCGTGGACCCCGTGCTGAGCGTGCAATTCTTCAATGTCACGTTCGTCGCGCCCTGCCCTGTGCCGAGCGAGGCGATCCATACCGGGGTGCAGGATGCGGTATTCGTGTTGTTGATCGTAAGATCGCGGGTGCTTCCGCCCGAATTTGAACCGTCGATGATCACATAATCGGCGCCGTTGAGTTTCAGGAGCGCCGATGCGCTGCCCGTGATCGTCGCCGTATTGCTGGTGTTCGGTTTGATGGTGAGGATATTCGTCGCGCTCGCTCCGCTGTTTTGCGCGATGGTGATCGGGAAGGTCTCGCTCGTGCTGTTGTACGTCGCATCGTCGAGCAGAAGCGTGACAGCCCCGTTCATCACCTTGCTGTTCACTTCCGCGATCGCGGCCGTCAGCGTGTTGTAGGGAGCCGATTGTGCCGTCCCGACGTGGAATGTTCCGCTAATGCTGGCCTGAATGGTGTACGAATTGATAGTCCCCCCGATGGGGAAGGCCGCCGATGTGAGAGCCACGCTCGTCGGCTGTGCAGCGAACGTGCCACTGTTGATCGCGACGTTCTGCGCGGGGGCATTGTCCTGCGCCACAACGAAATACTGCACCACATCGCCGACGCCGATGGAACCGCCGTTGATGATCGAATAATCGATGGTGAAATCGAACGGGGTGCTCGTTCCATTCGCCTCCACATATTTCCACCCGTTGTCCGCGCTGGTGTTTCCCACGAAGGTGTTGTTGTCGCCTGATTTCTTGTAGTACACGCGGGGTTTCGTTCCGCTGCTCACATTCACACCGCTCCCGTCCGTGATGGTGACGTTCGAGAAGGAGCGGGTCGATCCGGTAAGGGAATTTCCGAGCAGCGTGTACGTGATTGTCGGCGGCGACAGATCGAGCGGCTGGAATTCTCCTCGTCCGCCCCTACATCTGGTGCGGTACCAGTGCCGCCGTATCCCGTCTCTCCCTGGCGCGTGTCGTTGTCGCTAATCCGTGGTGATGGCGAGCGGTGTTGTCACCCTGGAACCTCCGCTTTCGCACTGGGTCGCCGGTGCGTTCATCAGGTGCAAATCGTACGGAGTCGAGCCAACGTTGGTGAACGGAGGCAGCTCGGTGAAGGAGGCCCCGTCCCGGGGTGTGACGCGAGATTTGTATGCCGCGATCGTCGCATCGGAATTCGTTCCGTCGTAGAACAGGAACCGGTTTGAACCGGAGCCCGCGTAAAAATCGTTGCCGTTCGAGGCGCTGGCATACGTGGTCAGCGTCGTCGTACTCCGCCGATGCGCCACTGTGAAACCGCTCGTCGGTCCGGGGTTGGAAACATTCACGACCACATTGTTGCGGATTTCCGTCGTCGGCGTTACGGACACGGAAACGCCCGATGTTCCGAAGGATGTTGCCGAGGAACTCGTTGCGTCCAGATAGACAGTATTGTAGAAAAGACCCGCCGTCGTTCCGCCAGTGACGTTGATTCCTATGACCGCGTTTGTTCCCGTGGCGGTCGGCGTGCGCAGATCGGAAATGAAATTATTGTACACATAGGAGTTTGTCGCACTGACTGACACGCCATACACGAGCCCGCCTGTTCCCGTCGAGGAAAGGTTGTACACCTTGTTCTTGTACACATTCAGAGGCGCACCGTACCCGCTGATGATGCCGGCCACCGTGCCGCCGGTGGAACTCAGACCGTAGATCTCGTTGCCGTATATGTTTTTTGTTCCTGAAGTCGTCAGGAGATAGATGCCGTATACCGTGCCCGCACCGCCTGCCGTGTTATTGTAAAACGTGTTGTTGTAGTAGCTCTCCGTAACCGGGCTGCTGCCATTGTACGAGCAGTAAATCAGGCCGCTTCCTGAGCCGTTACTGTTGTCGTGAATGCTGTTTCCGTAATAGTTGACCGTGGCCGTGGTTCCGTACGTGAGATACATTGCTCCCGACGCACCGCTCTTGGAATTGCTGGCAATGGTGTTGTTGTAGAAATTACACGGGTTCGTTCCAAGCGCACCGGCATTATACATGCCATAGAATGCTCCCGGTCCCGGCAGCACATTGCTCGACACGGTGTTGCCGTACATGTTCAGCGTGGCGGGCGTTCCGTTATTGTAAATTCCGTAGAAAATCCCCGATGTCGCTGTCGTGTACGTACAGCCGGTCACCGTATTGCTATAGATGTTCACGGTGTTCGACGACGCGGTACTCCCTCCGGCGTTGTTGATGCCGTAAATAGCTGACGTGGTTGCGCCACCGGCGATGGTGACGGTGTTGCTGTAGATGTCGATGTTCGCGCTCGTGGCCGTCGAGACGAAAATGCCGTACAGCGTGGTCGTTGTCCCGCTTCCGCCGTTGATCGTGTTGTTTGCGATCTTGAGCACGTTTTGATAAATGGCATAGACGCCATACGCCGTTGTGCTGCTCCGCCGTAGTTGGTGATCGAGTTGGCGCCATCCTTGCCGACTTCGTTGCCCTGATCGTAGAGGGTGTATGGGGAAGAAGCAAGGTATCCGTTCAACTTGACCCCGACATA
>JADKJW010000023.1 GCA_016720835.1 Ignavibacteria bacterium | reverse complement strand
GCCGCCGTACGACCGGAACAACGTCGGCAACGGCATCGACACCGCCCGCATCATCTTCCGCATGTGGGCCGAGAGCGGCGCCCTGCCGGCGCCCTACGGAACCGGCGCGACCATCGTCCCCGCGCTCGACTGGACGCGCGACGAGTACGGACCGATGCGCAAGGCCCGCTATCATCACACGCAGATCAGCACCCTTGTCGCGGGCGTGTTCATCAATCAGACATCCTTCTTCACCGCCTCGAATACCCGACCCCGAAGACGACGGATGCGCGCGTGTTTGTGGAAGCCTGGGCAAACGCCTGGCCCGATCCCAGCCGTCCCGGCGCGACGGACATCATCCGCGACACCTGCAAGATCGTGTCCGTGACCAAGGCGCCGACGCGTTTCGACATCCTGCGGGCGGGACAGGAATACGTGGTGAGCCGCGCGGGCCGTTTCCCCGGCACGGGAACCCCTGAAGCCCGGACGATCGACCTCAGCGCTCCGCGGATCAGCCTTCCCGCGGGGAGCGACCGCATCAAGGAAGAGGGGCATTACGAGGCGGTGAGTGTCGACCATATCCTCCTCAATCAGGCGTACAGGCGCAATGTCTCCGATGCCTCCGTCGGCAAGTATCTGGTGGTGAACAACGACAATGTCCCCCTGGATCGCGCGGGCAATCCGCTGTATCTCGATGCCGAAGCGATGCAGATCAATCCGGCGTTCGCGCGCGATCCCGTCTCGAACCTGCCGGTGTTTCAGAAGCTCGACGCGTACAACAGTCAGGAAATCTACGCGACGCCGTACAGCCGCTACAACCAGTTGAACGACGACATGCGCGCGAAGCTCGGCTACACCATTCCGGGCGCCCGTATCGACGCGCGCGGGGAGTTCTTCGACATCACCATCGCGGGCGGCGGTGCGGTCGTCAATCCGCTCGGCGTCAACACCGCGTACGGGACGCTGATGCCGGAATGTCTCGGCTGGCACATCGTGACCGATCACAGCAGCGGCGTCCAGCGCGCGGTCAACATGCGGCCTGTGCTGCTTCGCGCAACCCCGGTCTGGGAGAACACGCCTCCCACCGGCGGAAATCCGTATGGCCCGGCGATGTTCACCGGCAGCAACGCGCAACCAGGACAGACGCTCGCATACGAGCACCGTCTCTACGCCGACTCCGTGTACACCTACGTAAACGCGGCCTTCGGCGGCCAGAAGAACAACTCCGTGCGCGGCGAACTCATGGGCACGTTCACCGATCGCGGGCGGCCCGGCAGTTACGCCTCGCAGAGCAACGGCGAATTCGACCGCGTCACGCGCATCGGCGCAAGCGGCTGGAGAGCCGAGGACTTCACCATCGCGGGACTGAACGGCATGAGTCGCACGAAGAACGCCATCGGCGTGTGGGGCGGCATGGATAACAACGGCGGTCTCTGGTCCGGGGATTTCGCGCGCCGCGTGCTCGTCGTCTCCGGCGGCTTCGGCATCAGCAGCGGACCACTGCCCATCGCTCCGGGCGTGTTCATCCGCCTCGTGGATTCCACGGCCGAGCAGGTGATCGATCTGCGCATAGTCGACCCGACACTCACCGACATGGCCGGCGAGGTGGTGGACGACAACGCGAGCTACGATCACGGGAAATACACGGTGGTCCGCAAGGCCCAACGCATCGCGAACAACGTCTGGCATCTCGATGACACCTACTGGAGGGGTGGCGAAGGCGTCGAGGACGGCATTCAAGGCCCGAACGCTACCGCCCGGCTCTTCGACGAACAACCGTTCCCGAACCGCGGCGTGCCCTGGCTAAAACCGGCGTACCCAGAGCCCTCGATCGGCCGGTACTATTTCTGGAACACCAGCGCGCATTATCTGCAGCACACGTTCGTGGTCGTCCCGTACCGCATCGCGTATCTGTCCATTTTCCCGAGCAGCTTCGACGCCAGTCAGGGAAACAGGGACAACACCCGCCTGCCCATGGGCATCCTCCCGGTACAGGCGGATATCGACACCCTGCCGCGCGTCGCGCTCGGCTACTACAATGACGGATCGCACGACCTCGGCAATTTCGAAATGTACACGCGCCTGTACGGACAGATACGGCACGGCGCCACCGATCAGATCCCGAACAACGCGAATACGCCGTACGCCCGTCCCGATACCGTCTTCCGCGACGTGCGCTACGTGTACAGCGTGACGCCGTACGATCGCTACGGCAACATGAACACGCGCGACACATTGTTTGTGCAGATCAGCTCGCGTTACACGGATTGGTGGTTCACGAATCTCGAGCCGAGCGGGACGTTGATCATCCGCTCCGGGGGCAACTGGTTCAGCGCAAGGCCGATGAACACACCCGACGGTCCGGACAACACGAACCTCCGAGAGGATACGCTGCGCATCTTCAATAATTTCGGGCAGTCGTCTCTTCGCAACGAATACGTCGGCATCAAACCCGACGACAGGCGTCTGACGCTCGCGGTCGGTGATCCGGGCGGCGCGAACATTCCGCATGGTCTGCTTCCCGCGAACGTGATCTCGAGCCGTCCCGTGTGGGTGAAGCAAGCCTTCGCGCCGGCGCCCTTCCTGCTCGGCAATGCAGCGTCGCCGAACAGGACGCTGTTCCGGCTCGACCATACCGGCGCCTGCGCGGGCAATGGCATCGCGAGGGATACGCTGCGTCTGCAATGGCAGGCGTCCACCTGGAATGCCTCGGGAAAGAACAACGTCAACGACACGGTGAAGTACGCATGGTGCGGCATCATCGACAGCGTCGGGCTCTCCACATCGCAGCGCCTTACGGTCAGCGTCGCATCGGACGACAACGGCGTCACTCCGTCGCTCACCATCGCGGGTGACAAACTCCGCGCGCTGCTGTTCCGTCCGGGCGTGCCGCCGCAGCCGAACGCGGACAGCCTCGTCATGCGGGTGCGATGGTTCGTGAAGGCAACGAACAAGGCAGGCCAGAGCGTCTGCTCCGACACCGCGGGCGTCACCGTGCGGAACAGTCCGCCGCCGACCGCCGCGCTCATCGTTTCGATCAATCGCCCTCCCGAAAATGCGCCGACGGCCGTGCAGCCCGCGCAGAACGCGACGATCAGCGGCATCAGCGCCGCGACGCCGCCGATCGACGTGATCTGGACTGCCGCGCGCGACAGGAACATCGAGAAGGGAACGCTCATCGGCGGCTTCACGGTGTTCGACGTCGCCTCGCAGTCCTGGAAGGACGATCCCTCGGGCCGCACCGTCGATACGCTCGGCTATCAGTGGGTCGGCAAGGTGCTGCGCACATTTCCGGCCACGAAAGGCGCGCCGCGCGGCACCCTCCTCGTGAAGAACACGGGCGCCACCACCGGCACGCAGCTTTCGCAGTCCGATCTCGATGCGCTCTTTGGAGGCTTCAGCGCCGATCCGCTCGGCACGAGCGCCGATTCGGTGATCCTGGACTGGACCGTGTACGCGAAGGATTTCCACTGGACCGACAATCTCCCCATAGAGGAAGTGTCATTCCGCTACAACTCCGATGGCACCCTCCGCAGCGACACCGCGACGTGGAGCCGCTTCGGTTGCCGTCCCCACGAGATCGGCGGGAGCTGGTTCCGTCTCGCGCTGACGAAGCTCGACCGGGGCGGGGTGGAAATCACCCGTGATGAATCCGATCCTGACAGCGCGAGGACCACTCGCGTGCATGCCGTGTTCACCGGGCTCTCCCAGAATTATCCGAATCCGTTCAATCCGGTGACGACGATTTCCTACTCGCTGCAGGCTCCGGCGAGGGTGACGCTGGCGGTGTTCGACCTTCTCGGAACGCCCGTGAAAACGCTCGTGAACGAGAGCAAAGACGCCGGCGCGTACCAGGTTTCATGGGATGCGACCGACGATCTCGGCCGGAAACTTCCCTCAGGCAGTTATATGCTGAAGCTCACGGCAGGCGATTTCAGTCAGACACGGATGATGACGCTGTTGAAGTAAAGCCTCACGCGCGGGATTACCGGATAATCACAAATGGCTTTCGCTCGACACGCGCTCCATTTGTGACGGTGAGGAAATATTCTCCGGGCGGAATTGCGCCCGTCGGGATGGAAACGGCATCGTGCACTTCCGTGCGCTCAAACACCGGTACTCCCAGAAAATCGGATACGACGATGGAAACGGGGGCATGCCGTTCGGATGCGTACTTCACGTGCAGCGCATCGCCTGCCGGATTCGGGTACAGCTGGAGACTGCTGCTCGACGGGTGCACATCCTGTATTGCGGTCGTATTCCCTGTCGGATTGCGCTTGTAATAGATTTCCCCATTTCCATCCCGCCCGTCATTCCATACGACATGAATCCCCGAGCCGGATACCGCCACTGACGGAAGGTAGGAGTAATTGTTGTTCGTCAACCGTGCATCCGCACCCCACGAGGCGCCGCCATCCGTCGAACACTTGTAGAAGACTTCGTTCCCCGCGGGATCACGTGCATCGTCGAATACGACATGCACGATCGAACCGGAGGCCGCGACGGACGCATAGCTGGACACAAAGGGCACGTCCGTGAGCAGTGTATCGGCCTTCCAGGTGTTTCCGCCATCCACAGAACGCTTGTAATAGATCGAGCCTCCATTCCCCCCGTGACGACTGTCATACCATACGGCATGGACAAGTGGACCGGATGAAGAGATGCATGGATAATCCGACCAGTGTTCTTCATTGGTGAGCCGTATATCCGGCCCCCATGTCGCTCCCCCGTCCGTGGATCGTTTGTAGTAGATTTCTTCCGGTTCGGAAAATTCCGTGTCGCGATAATCGGACCAGACGACGTGAATGTTGGATCCGGAGACGGAAAGCGAAGGAAAATTCGATTCCGCCGGTTCATTCGTCAGACGTGTATCGGCGCCCCACGTTGCCCCGAGATCGGTCGAACGCTTGTAATAGATCTCGGTCTCGCCATCGCGTTCATCCGCCCAGACGACATGGACGAAGGATCCGGAAACACCGGCAGACGGCGTATCAGACCAGCCAGCCCCGTCGCTCAATCGCCTGTCGGGCTCCCAGGTCGCGCCACCATCGGTGGACCGCTTGGCATAGATCTCGTAGTTCCCGTCGCGATTGTCGTTCCAGAAGACAAGCACCACGTCACCGGATACCGCGATGGAAGGATAGCTTGATTTGGACGTGTCGTTCGTGAGCCGGACATCGGCTCCCCAGCTGACGCCGCCATCGGTGGATCGCTTGTAATAAATCTCCTCATTCTTCTCGCGTCTGTCATGCCACACGGCATGCACCCTGCCGCCATCGGCCGCGACGTTTTTCTGACTCGCCCCGCCGACAAGCGAGAGTGCGGGATTGTTTGTCAGGCGCAGGTCGGGCTCCCATTGCGCGTGTGCTCCATTCATTGCGAGCATGAGCGTGGCGACGACCAATCCGCTTCGAAATTGGTTCATGGGAACTCCGTGGAAGTGAGGCGAGAGGGGTACGCGAGTAAGCGGGAATTTACCACCGCATTATCCGAATGTCAACGGCTCGCTTCAGGCTCCAGGTATCGTTTTCCTGTCCGGGAGCAACCTTCGTGCGGTTTCAATCGCCAAGTAGAGATGGGCGGGGTCGTTCAGAAGCGACTGGAAACCGTACTTGCGGTAATACGTTCGAGCAGCGTCGCTCAACGCGTCAACTTCGATGGCGTGGACACCAAGCTGCTCGGAGATGCTCACGGCCCGGCGCAACACATCCAGCAGCATGATTTCTCCGAGTCCCTTCCCGCGCTGCGTCAGGTCCGTTGCAAGACGGCACAGGCGGATGACCGGCACCGCATGACGCGGCAGCCCTTTCCTGCTCGTCGCCGGCAGGAGTTCGCAATCGAACTCTCCGCCCGCGATGGTATAATACGCCAAGATCTCGTTGCTGTCATCCGCGGTGAGAACGTAGGTCACACTGAATCCCAATTCAGCGTTTTTCCGGGCATGCTGCTTGAGGAACGCATTCAACGACACCTCCCCGCAATCGAAGCCCTCGCGATCGTGCGTCCTGTCCAGGAGCACAATGCGCATGTTAGAGACCGTCGGAGTGTGTCACCGTTTCTTTGTACCGGCGGGCGGCCTTCCTGAGCGCCGCGTTGGGGGCTGGCGGATTCCGGAGGATCTTTTGAAACCGTTCCCAATCCGCGAGCGAGAGGAGTGTCCGCTGATGCGCATCGATCACCTGCTGCGCATCGGCGACCATGCGCGAAACGATGAAAGCACTCAAGGACTGGCCGAGGAGCGCGGCCGCCTTTTCCGCCAGTTTCTTCGCCTTGCGATCTACCCGGATCTCGATCCGTGAGGTTTTCTGCTCCGCTGTCGTGGCCATGATCGCTCCTAACTCGTTATCGTTTCTGCATTCATTGCTTGATCAGCAAATGTACGGCAGTTTGCCGGATGATGCAAGAAGCGACACCATGCTCTGCGCGTGCCGCGTCAGTTGTCGCCGACGACTGTGCCGATGCGATCGTCGCTGAACGAAACGGAATAGAGCGCCTGCGAAAAGCCGCTCTGCTGCACGGACCCTGTGTCGCCGCCGTCGTTGCTCCTGAGAATGATGCCTGCGCCGGCTCCCGCGATACTTCCCACTCGAACTACGTTTCGCGTTTCGGCTCCATCATGACCTTCGCATTCACTCCGATGACGATGATGCCGATGACGAGGTTCATGCTGCTCGACAAATAGCGCTACCTGTTCGCGTCGCTCAAGAACTCCTTGTCCTGCCGAAGCCGCTGCGAAACGAACGCGAGCGCGGCGGCGCGTGTCATGAAAATGTCACATGTGATCGAGGCTCGACTTCCACGAGGCAAGACGTTGAATTTCAGTGTGAACATGACCGATGGAATTTCATGAAGGTTCCATGACAGAACGGTGACATCGGCCGATGCCCCCGGAAGTATGTTGCCCTCGAGATTCTCATCCGCCCGGCGAAGGCAGCTCAAGCGCGAATCGGAATCCACACCGTATCGAACTGACAGGCGTCCACTCCACTTTACCGCAGGTGATACCATGAAACGCGCAATGCATGTTCTCCTCCTCCTCGCACTTTCCGCCCTGTGCGCACATGCTCAGGGTGCAGCGGATACCGTCGCGCTCACGGACGGCCGCATGTTGAAAGGAACCATTCTCAACAGGATGACCGACGGCAACCTCCTGCTGCGCCTGGAAAACGGCGTCGAGACCGAAGTCCCCTACAACGTGATTGTCCGCATCAATCGCGTCGGGGAACCGAGCGCCGGAGGCGCAGATACCGAGTTGTCATGGAACAGCGCCGAGTACACTCCAGGCGAAAAATCCCCCGGCAGCGCGGCGCTCTGGGCGCTGCTGATTCCGTCGGCCGGACATGCGTACGCGGGGTGCGGAGAGCGAGGTCTGCTCTTTCTGGCCGGCGAGGTGCTTGCGGCCATCGTCGCGGTCAACGGGATCGACAAAGTCACCCACACGTACACCTATTCGCTGGGCGTCGATTTCCCGCCACTCGGCTGGGAGAAGAAAACCTACACGTCGAAGGTAACCACGTATGAATTCACCCAGGGCTTCTCGATCGGCGTCGCGGCCTTCTCCAGCCCCTCAAGCTCTTTGGAGATGATGGACGCATCGGAGCAGACCGCTAAATACAACGACGGCCTGCTCGAGAAACTGCAGCAGACGATGTCGGAGAACCGCATCGGCGTCGACCTTTCCATCGGGTCGGGGAACGGGCCCGCGCTGGGGTGTGCGGATCGGATTGTAGGCGCAATCGGCGCCATCACCCGTTAGAAAACGGACAACGTGCTGTACAAGGGCTGTCGCAAGACGGCCCTTGCGCATTATCCTCAGGACGATTCGCATTCCCTTGTATCCATTCCTCTAACCCGGTATATTCGGGCATCCTTATACGTAATTCTCCAGGAGGGACCATGCGTTTTCGCTCCCCGCGTATGTCGTGCTCCGCGGCCGTCGCCGCCGCACTGCTTCTCTTCCCGTTCGCGTTGCGCGGACAAATCACCGTCGCTTCCGGCGACTGGTCCACTGCCATGAAAACGGGCACGCGCGCGTCGGGTTTCAATACCCCGGCCGGACAGAAGGTCTCGATGACCGTCGGCATGGCGTCGACGGGCGCGCAGACCTGGGACTTCCGCTCGCTGCCCTTCGCCGCGTCCTCGGACTTCGAGGTGATCGACCCCGCCACGGCGCCCGAACACAGCCTCTTCCCCGCCGCCAACGCGGTGCTGCGCGGCACGGTGACGGCGCAGCCCGGCACGGTGATGTACCAGTACAATCAGATCACGCCGTCCGAATATCTTCTGCACGCGGTCGGGTACACGGGCGGCACGGCCACGTACCAGTACAAGCCCCCGGCGGTGCAGATGCGCTTTCCGTGCACCATCGGCACCACGTGGACCTACGTCGCCGACGCCACCTCGCCCGTGGCCGGCGTGACGATACAGACCACCTATTCCTGGAGTTGCGACGCGCACGGCACGTTGCGCCTGCCCGGCGGCGACTACCCGGCGTTGCGGCTGCTGACGGAAACCGTCACGGTATCACAGACGCCGCTTGGACGATCCATGCTCCGCTCCTTCCGCTACAACTTCGTCACGAAGACCCTGCACGGCGCGAGCGTCAGCATCGATTCCACCGACCGGGGCAAGTCGACCGTCACGGCCAGCGCGGGATACCAGACGCCGGGCACCGCGTCCGACGCCGGGGCCGTGCCCTCGCGTATCGAGGCGCTGATTATCGGACCTGTGTATCCGCAACCGGTGAGGTCAGAGACCGTCATCCCGGTGACGCTTGCGCGCGCGGGACATCTGCGTCTCAGCCTCGTCGATCTGCTCGGGCGAGAGGTTGCGCTGCTCGCGGAAGGCAGCTTCCCCGCCGGGACGCATGCCATCCCCTGGTACGACGTCACTCTGTCATCCGGGCAGTATCTGTGCGTGGCGCGATCGGGCAAGGATGTTTCGATGCGGCCGGTCACGATACTCCGGTAATCGCGCGCGTCACTGCGCATAGATCCGGGCGTTTCCGGATTGCATTCCATTCCGGCAGGTGCGACGTTGCGGTGTTTCCCTCTGCGACGAAAACGGAAAACATCCGGACCATGTCGAGCCGAAGCACAAGGATGGCCGCAATGAACGCTCGAACGATTGCCGCGTGGACCTGTGCCCTGCTGTGCTGCGCATCCGGCGCCCTCCGCGCGCAGTGGGTGCGGACGAACGGGCCGTATTACAAGTATCCCACCTATTGTATGACGGTGTCCGCGGGCGCAAGTGAAGGCGCGCGTATTTTTGCGGGCACGAAACGCGGCATCCTGCGTTCTGCTGATGACGGGCTCACATGGAAGGCCACAAATACCGGCCTGGGCAATCCGATCGTCCTCTCGCTCGCGTCAATCCACGATGATGCAGGCGGTACGATTCTTTTTGCCGGGACACGAGACGGCGTCTTTTTCTCGACGGATGAGGGCGTGAAATGGAATGCCGCGAATGCGGGGGTGAGAAACCGGTCGATAACGTGCCTGGCCGTCTCCAGAAGGCCCGGAGGCGAAGCCAGGATCTTCGCAGGTTCTTTTGAAGGCGCATGGCTTTCGACAAACAGCGGAAAAAGCTGGTCGGCGGTCAACAACGGCCTGCAGAATGACGAAGTCCTCAGTCTCACTATCGCGACGGATTCGGCGGGGGTGGAGTGCGTCTTCGCCGGTACGATGAAGCACGGTGTCTGTGTCTCCACAAACAGCGGGGAGACCTGGACGAAAGTCCCCGGCCCTCTCGAATACGAAACAGTGAGTTGCTTCACTTCCTTCACCAACAACACAGGCGGCAGGACACTCGTCGCCGGAACGGCGCACAACAGCAGCCGTATCTATCTCTCCACCAATAGCGGCAAAACCTGGGAGGTGCCGCCGGGCTGGGCTGGTCCGCTCAGCAACATCTGGTGCATCATACCAGCGGCGGAAGGCACAGACAGCGCCACGCTCTTTGCGGCAACGGCCACCGGCGTTTTATGTTCTTTGATCAGGGGGAGCGTGTGGTTTCGCGCATTGGGGAATATCGCTGAAACGCGTGCCCTCGCCTTCACGCAGAAAGCAACAGGCGCAACGAACGTCCTTGCTGGAACCGTCTATCGTGGGATCCACCGATCAACCGATTTCGGAGGACGCTGGGAGGCGATTTCTTTCGGAAAGGCGAATTCATCCGTGGTGAGTTTCGCGACCATTCCCGATGGCAAAGGGAGTGCCCGGCTTATCGCCGGGACGAGCGGCATGGGGATACATCGCAGCAATGATGCGGGTGAAACCTGGTCTCCCATGCTCGACGAGTCGGTATTCATCATCCCTGATGAATGGGGAAGATCGATGGCCTTCGATTTCAACGAACACGGCATATCCTATCTCCTCACCGGACTGGATCAGTACATCGGCCGTCTGCCGACAGCGGAAAACACTGGGTACGACTCTCTTCGGGTCTGCCGAAGTTTGTACGGATTTTGACTCTTGACACGCTGTCGAACGGCAAGGGCGGCACGAACATCTACGCGGGGACCGAAGTCCACGGAGTGTACCTGTCGACAGACCATGGCGGGACCTGGAATTCCACCGGCGCGGGTCTGAGAGACACCAGCGTCCTCGATCTCGCGTTCCTGCCCGGCGGAGTGGGCGGGACGCGCATTCTCGCAGCCACGGAGCATGGTGTTTTCCTTTCCAGGAACAACGGACAAAGCTGGAATGCAATGAACAATGGGATGGGACATCCCGCGGTTCCTACGATAATCGTGACTCCGCGGAGGGCGGGCAATGGCAGGAACATCTTCGCGGGCACCAGGGGGACAGGCGTTTTTCGTTCCACCGATGATGGGCTCACGTGGGTCGCCACGGGGTTGACGAATGCCAGTATTTCCGCATTCGCGACGGTCGACGACGGCGTGGAAGGATCGATGCTTTTCGCCGCGCTCGCCGATGGAGACGGCGGCGTTTTTCTTTCCACGGACGAAGGAGCGAACTGGTCTGCGGTGAGTACGGGCCTCCGCGATATCTTGGTGCTCTCGCTGTGCATCACGCTTGACGGAAGAGGTGATCGAGACCTCATTGCCGGAACGAATGGATACGGCGTTTGGCGCCGTCCCCTTTCCGACATGGTGCTCACCGATGTCCAGGCGCCGACGAATCATCCGGCAGCCGCGGCGCCGGAGCTTTCCGTCCAGCCCAACCCCGCGAGGGATCAGGTGCTGGTGCGCTACGATTCACAGGGCGAGATTGGCAATCTCGAACTGTACAACGTGTACGGAGCGCGCGTGTTGAGCGCTGAGGCGCACGCATCCGGCATCGCGCTCTTCGATGTCAGCCAACTCCCCGCGGGCATGTACCTGCTGTTGCTGCGTTCCGGCGCGGAGACGGCGGCGCGGCGGGTGATGGTCGTGCGCTAGGCGCGCTCACTTGCACGCCGCGACGGTGAACACCACTCTTCTGTTCCGGCTCTTCTCCTCTTCCGTCGCGCCGGGCAGTTCGCCGCCCGCGCGCAGGACGAGGCGGCGCGGCGGGATGCGGTGTTCGATGAGCGCGTTGTACGCGGCGCGCGCGCGCCGTTCGCTCAGCTCGAGATTGCGGTTGCGGAGCGCCTCGTTCTTCCGGCGCGAGCGTTGCACGTCGCGCTCATACAGCGGATCGGTGTCGGCAAAGCCCGCGATCTCGATGCGCGCGGCGGGATGGCGCATCAGGAATTCGTACACCGCGAGGATCGCGGGCTGGAAGGACTCCCCGATCTCCCAGGAGCCGCTCGCGAAGGTGATGACCGGCTCGAGCGGCCGTCCCTCCGCGCATCCGGCGAGGGCGGGACGCGTGTCGCGCTTCGCGCCTTCGCGCGCGTTTCCACCGTCGGCGATGCCGTCGAAGTTCGAATCGCGCAGCAGCGGATTCGTGCTCGACGTCAGCAGCTCGTCGCAGTCGCTGAGGCCGTCGCCGTCCGTGTCGGCGAGGTTGGGATTGGTGTTGATGACGAAGGCCTCCACGTAGTCGCTCAGGCCGTCGGCGTCGCTGTCGTACTTGCAGGGGTCGGTGCGCGTATAGCAGAGTTCGGTGCGGTCGTCCACGCCGTCGCCGTCGGAGTCGGCCCGGGCGGGATCGGTGATGAGGATGCGCTTTTTCGGATTGGTCGCGAGGATGGCCTGGATGCGGCGCATGGTCATGCCGGGCGCGCCGCAGACGTCGAGGGCGCCAAGCTGCTCGTAGTCAATGACGCCGACGACTTCGGCCATGTCGTCCAGTCCGTCGCCGTCGGAGTCGACGCGTTCGGGATCGGTGAGGTAGCGATAGCGTTCCTGCGCGTCGGAGAGTCCGTCGCCATCGGAATCGATGTCGTTCTTCGCGGTGTAATCGGCCTTCTCCACCTGTGTGAGCGCGTCATAGGAGCGCGAGAGCCACGGCGAACAGTTCGCAACGGCGAGACCCGTGGCGCCACAGCGGTCCGGCACCTTGCCCGGCGGCATGTACGTGCGCGACTCGAAGGTCTCGGCGGTGGTATCGACGATGGATGATCCGAAGGACACGCGCACGCCGATTGACAGTCCCGCGTAATTGTCGTTGCGGTTCGCGACGAAATGATCCAGCGCGTCGGTGAAGGTGAAGGTCTTGTCGTAGGCGACGAAGAGCGCGAGGTTTTCGGTGAGCATGTATTGAAAACCGCCGCCGAGGAGAAAGGTGGCCGACTCCGTGCCCGTGCCCTGGATGTACTCCTTCATGGCGCGGTATTTCGCGGTGACGCCCTCCACGTTCGGGTTGTGGAAGAGGTAGCCCGCGCCGCCGTACACGATCGGCTGTACCGCCCAGTCGAGACCGCAGAACCGGAGAAAGTCGAGCTGCAGCCCCACGTGCGGATTATACAACCAATTCGTGACCGAATAGCCGGGATAGTCGCCCTGAATGCGGTTGAACTGGAAGCCGCCGCGGAGAAGAAGATCCGTTTCTCCAAAGAGCGGAAGATCGAAGGTCGTCATCCGGTAGTACAGCGGGAAATTGACGCCCCACAGCCAGGGCCGTTCCGCGCCGGGAAAGGTGCTGCCGTTGTTCACATCGCCATGCAGCTGCGAGAACGCGAGCACGCCGCCCACCATGAAGTCCGACTCTCCCCAGCTCTTCGTGTTGTAGGTGATGCCCCGGACGATGAGCGTGTCGTTCTGGATGACCACCTCGCTCATGGTGCGCAGCGGCCGCAGCGAGTCCCGCTGCTGGGCGGAAGCCTGCAGCGCGAGGACGGCGGCGAACGCCAATGTCAGTGCGGTGGATCGGACCATGTCCCGGATTCTGCGAGTGGGAGTTTCGGATACGGGGGGAAGGTACCGATATGCGGGGAAAAAGTCGAACAGGAAATCCCGGGGCATGTTCTTCGGGAGCTCAGCTCCCGAAGAGCAATGTGAAAGTCGAGTCCCTGTTCCGGCGATTGTTCTTCGGGAGCTCAGCTCCCGAAGAGCACGCACAACGAATCAGAGTATCCCCTTCGCCTTCAGCGCGTCCAAGGCCAGCTGCTTGCGGAGAGGAAGATCGGCTTCGGACGTGATGTCGAGATTGACCGCGAAAAGCCACACGCCGGCGGGAGTTTCGGCGTAGCCGACGTACCAGCCGATCTGCTGCCGGAGCCGGACGCTCCAGCCCGTCTTTCCATACAGGACATACGAATCCATTTTCTCCTCCGCCACCATGATGCGTTTCAGTGTCGCGTAGGCGTCCGTGCGGAACGGAAACTCTTCACGCACGACACCGCGCAGCACGCGGATCTGCTCCAGGGCGGAGATCTTCAGCGCGTCGTTGAGCCAGAACAGCGTGAGGCTGTCGCCCGTCACCCTGTTGCCGTACTTCATGGCCTGAAGGAAGCGCTCGTAGGGCGGGAAACCCACGCGCCGCGCCAGTTCCTGGTAAAACCAGACGCAGGACACCTGGAAGGCCGAGCGCAGCGTCTGATCCCTGTTCCAGTTGTCGATGCCGCGCGTGACGCCGTCCCAGCGGATGGTGTCGTCCGCTCCCCCGATCGCGCCTGTCTCGATGGCGATGAGCGTGTTCGGAATCTTGAAGGTGGACGCCGGCGAGTAGCGGGTCGCGGCGCGCTTCTGGTTGAAGATGTAACGCGTGCTTCCATCGAGGGATTCGATGACGATGGTCCCCTTGACGCCGAGGGCTTTCGCGGCCCGGCGCAGGTCGGCATCCTCCTGGGCGAAAAGGCCGACGGGGAGGAAGAGGAGGAGAGAGAAAAGGACGGTCTTGATCGAAGCGCGGTGTGCGGTATTCATGATCGGTCCTTGAACATTGGGCAAACTGTCACGGTTTTTCATCCAGCAACCGCCACATGAGCCAGAGCGCGCGAGGGATGTGGAAGGGCCCCTTCCAGAGTCCGCCCTTCATGGTGTTGGCGACGGAGCCGTCGCGGTGGAGGTAGCCGAACCACTCGCCGCGGCCGGAATCCGGGAAATGCGAAAACGTGTAGTCGTGCATGCGGTCGTACCAGTCCTCGTAGCGCTCGTCGCCCGTGAGATGCAAAGCCAGCAGCAGCGCGTACAGCGCTTCTGTGTGCGGCCACCAGAGCTTCATGTCCCACTCGAGCTGCTCGCAGGGCAGTCCCTCCACATCGACGAAGGAGAAGAGTCCGCCGTATTCGTAGTCCCACCCGAGTTCGAGCGACCAGTCGAGGATGTCGCAGGCGCGCGTGATGAGCTCCTGATCGCCGCGGTGCCGGCCCTCGTGCATGAGGAACCAGGCGGATTCGATCGCGTGGCCGGGATTGACGAGGCGTCCGGCCGGCGTGTCGAGCCGCTCGCCGCGCGGTCCGACATTCTCGAGCAGCGCGGGAATATCCGGATGCACGAAGGAATGCAGGATCGCGTCGAGCGACTGATCGATCACGTCGTCGTAGAGCGGGTCCGAACTCGAGATGCGCAATTCCTGCGTCGTCGCGATGAGGATCATCGGCATCGCGTGCGACTGCATCGGACGGGTCGCGGGATCGGTTTTGGGTGCGAGTATTCCGGGGGTGCGGTACGCGTGCACCATCCCGTGGTAGACGTCGTGCGCCTTCGCGAGCGCGTTCGCATCGCCCGAGGCGCGGGCGTACTCCGAACAGGCGATGGCCGTGAAGGCTTCCGAAAACAGGTAGCGGCGCTTGCGCAGCGGCCGTCCCTCGCGCGTGACGGCGAAGAACATGCGGCCGTCGGCATCGAAGCAGTGGCGGAGCAGGAACTCGTAGCCCGCACGCGCCGCGTCGAGCCAGTCCTCGTTGCGCTCGACGGTGTTGTAGAGTTTCGACAGCATCCACACGGCGCGCGCCTGTATCCATACGCCCTTGTCCGTGCCGTACACGCGCCCGTCGCGGTCGAGATGATGCAGGAAGCCGCCATGCTCGCGGTCGAGCCCGTGACGCAACCAGAACGGGATGATGTCGTCGAGAAGCTGTTCGCGGAAGAAGTCCCGGAGGGCGGCGCGTTTTTCAGGTGACACGGGGGTTCCTTGTGCGGCGGGCGGTTACGGTGTTCGTTTCAACATGCGCAGTGCGGTGCGTCCGGCCTTCACCTCGACGGTGATCGTCTCGCCGCTTTCGCGATGCGTCAGGCGCACACTGGCATCCGTGGACGATTCGTTCACAAATCCGTACAGGACGTGCTCCGCGAACAGCGTCGGCAGCACGAGCAGGGACGGCA
This sequence comes from Ignavibacteria bacterium, assembly GCA_016720835.1. Taxonomy (GTDB): domain Bacteria; phylum Bacteroidota; class Ignavibacteria; order SZUA-365; family SZUA-365; genus JADKJW01. Next base: position 31,105 of record JADKJW010000023.1, on the reverse strand, counting down.
GATCGGGCTGCACCGTGAACAGCGGCGCGACGCCCGCCTCCGCGAGGATGTGCCGGTACAGCACGGCGAGGGCCTCGTCGCCCTCGGAGAGTTCGCACGGAATGGACGACCAGAACAACGGGCCCGAAGGATCGAGCCGGACGGACAGCAGCGCGGTGGTCACCGTGCCGCGTTCCGTGTTGCGGATGGTCTCCACTTCCAGGCGCTGCAATTTTTCACCGCGGAAATCGAAATCGATGCGCCTGCCACCGACTTCGAGAGTCTCGGTCTGCCGGATGCCGCGTGTGCGCCCGAGCGCGAGGCCCAGGCGCTGCATGCGCTCGACGGCGCGCCACTGTTCGTCGCGATGCACGGGCCCGTCGATGAAGAGCGCCGCGCCCCGCTCGACGAAACCGATCACCGCGTCGAAGGCGCGCTTCGACAGCGCGTACGGCGACGGGATGACGATGAGCTTCGGCGGAGCCGGGACGAGGCTCAGCGCGTATTCCGACACGGCGGACATGCGCACGCGGCCGCGTGCGTGCATCACTCGGACGGCCTTGCGCGTGGCCTCGGTCGCGAAATTCCGCGAGGAGAATTGCTGCGTGTGCGGAATGACCATCAGCACCGGAGCATCGACGCGTCCGGTCATGACCGATGCATGTTCGCGGAAGAAGGCGGCGCAGTCCGCGAGCGCGTCGCGCTCCGGCTTCGCCGTGCCGTCGATGCGATGCAGGCCGATGGCAACCTCGTTGTCCGACGCCATGAAGGGATTCGTGTTCCACGCCCACTCGATGAAGCCCGCGCCATCGGCCGCGAGCGAGAGGAGCATCTTGCGTTCCAGCAGCTCGCTCGCCTCCTCCTCGCTGCGCCAGGCCCTGCCGTCCAGCGTCTCGTAGAACATCACGCCCGTCTCCTCCACCAGCACGGGCTTGCCGGGCACTTTCGAGAGGAGGCAGTCCCACAGCAGATCATCGTTGAACCACCAGCTGTGCACGCAGGTGTAGTCGACGGCGCTGTGGTGGAACTGCGGCGACGGCCGCTCGATCAATCCGCCCTCGTCCTGCCCCACGGTGACGAGCTGCGTCGGATTCACGTCGCGGATCACCGCCGCGAGTTCGGCGGTCCAGCGCGTGAACACGTCCTGCGCGAAGAAGCGGTAATCTGCGGCCTTGTGCGGATGCCTGTTCTCGAAAATGTTCGCGTCCGAAAAATCGTCCATGGCGGGAAGCGCGAGGGCGTCGGCGGGCAGGCAGCGGAAGCGGTCCGCGAGGAGCGACGCCAGCGCTGTCTCATCATTCGTGCGGTACCGCTTCGCGAGCCACAGGCGCCAGGCTCGCTGCTCGTACGCGTCGTAGTTCGGGCGGCATTTCCAGAGCTGCGCGGGCGAACAGAACGAGGGTTCGTTGATGAAGTCCCAGCCGATGTCGGGCACGTTCCTGTAGCGCTCGACAAAGGAACGGATGAAGCGCTTCTGCCGCTCCTGCGCCCGCGGATCGAGGTACGGATTGTCGAATCCCCTGTACTCCGGCAGAAACGCGTAGAAGGTGAAGATCACCGGGATGTCGTGCGTTTTCGCGGTGAGCAGGAAGGCGTCCATGGCGCGGAGGACTTCATTTCGGACAGTCCCATCCTTTTCCATGTGCTCGCTCCAGCCCGTCCAGATGCCGGTGCGGACCATGTTGACGCCCGCGCGCCGCATCTGCGCGAAGTCGCGCTCCCACACGGCGGGATTGGGCTCGACGAGGAAGCGGCGATGCACATCGGACGCCATGTACGTCGTGCCCGTGACGGGAAAGGGCCTGCCGCCGCGAAGGAACAGCGTCCCGTCGTGTGTGAGCGCCTCGCCGGAGGCAAGCAGCCCCTCGTCCATCACACGGAAGCCCGTGTCTGCAAGTTCCCGTTGCTTCACACTGCCGATGCCGCTGGCGAATTCCGCCTCGATGCCGACGATGTAGAGTCCGGGGACGACGATGTCGCGCGTGTTGATGGCGACGGTCCCCGTCACTCCCCCTTCGCCATCCTTGAGCGTCACCGGCCCCTGCGCGAGTATCGGTCCACCGGCCTTGCGCAATGCGTATGATGCCGCGATGCGCGTGTGTCCGGGATCGGCCGGCGGGAAGACGGTGCAGCGGACGGTGATGGCAGGCGCTTCTCCCGTCTCGATGCAGGCGAGCGCAGTGCGCGCTTCGAGCGCCGTCGTGCCTGCGGCGGCGATATCGACGAGAAAGGGCAGCAGCGCGGCGTCGCAGGCGCCCTTGAAGGCCAGGAAGATCCAGCGTCCGCCGCGGCAGTCGCCGAGCAGATGATCGAACATGACAAGCGGCACGGCGCGGGAGATATCCTGCGCGTCGAAGAGTCGCGACAGCGGCCGCACGAGCGTCTCGCGCTGACCGTCGCTGCCGTCCTCGTCCGGATAGCGTTTGGTCGTGGTGCAGCGCGCGTAGAGTTCGTACACTGTTTCCGGGGTCATGACGGCGCCGGGCGCGAAGCGCTGCGCTTCCTTCGCCTTCAGACCGCGCGCATCGACGGGCAGCACCTGGGTGATGCCGAGTTTTTTATGATACGCAGTTGTCGATTGAAGACCTTTCCAGCCGTCCTTGCCCAGGGTCACCGGCACCGAGAACGGCGCGCCGCCGAGGTTGATCCAGTTGCCGCCCTTCTTCAGGAAGGCGAGGATGGAATCGAAGCCCGCCAGCGGAAACGCGGAGCCGAACGGGGTGATGAGCACGTCCGCCGTTGCGCGGTCGAGCGCCGCGAGTCCGGCGACATCGACCACGGCGCATTGGGCAGTGCTCAGGGCCTCGAGGATGCCCGTTTTCGACAGGCCGATGCCGTCGATATCCGGGAAGCCGTCTTCCCAGAACAGCGCCACGCGAGGGGGACGTCCCTCCGCCGCTGTGGAAGGAATGATGTTCGATGCAAGGGTGTCGAGGGGCGCTGCGGCGCTCATGAGGGCGAGTCCTCCGGTGCTGATCAGGAAGCGGCGTCTGTCCATGGTCACTTCGCCGTCACGAGAATTTCGTCCGCGAAGATCCAGGCCTTCCCTCCCGCGCCCTTGTGCCAGGGGGGACACACGGCGAGGTTCTTCGCATGGACGCGGATGTAGCGGGCGCGCGCGTCGAGTCCCGACGCGGTCAAGGTCTGCAGCAGCGCGCCCTCCTTTTCCGGAGGGATGGCGTTGGAGATCACTTTCTCGCCGGTGAATCTTTTTCCATCGATCGAAAAAGAAAAGGACACGGACGTCGGATAAAAGATCCACGCGTTGTTGTCCTGCAGGCAGCCGAGACCCGCCTCGCTGACGGTCTTCACCGCGCCGAGATCGAGCACGGCGTCGAGGTCGTCCCGCTCGTAGCCCTGCCACGCGCCGAGGTGGAAGTCCGTGGGCCCTCGCAGGCCGTCCACCAGCGCCTGATCGCCGCCGCCGGTGTACTGGGGTTGGTACCTCGTGCGGAGGGCTAATCTGCCGATGGGGGTGTGGCGGAAGAACTGGCGGGTCAGCATGCGGGAATCATGTTCCTCAACCAGAAAAGTGTATTGATCATTCGAGGACCAACCCCCGCCAACATTGAATTCCTTCCTGGCCATGGCGGATATCCGATTCCACCGATCCTTGAGAATGATCGGCTCCTTTCCATAGAGCATGCGCTCCTGATGAAAGGCAGTCGATACTGTATCCGGTACGTCGCATGTTACAACGCCGTCAACCATGCTCAGTGGAAGCTGATCCGATCGCTCCACCGTGTAGTAGATTGTTGCACCGGGAGTGGGACAGGACAGGCGCACAACAATGGGATCGTTGAATACCGTCGGTAGTGAATCGATGAGCGGAACCGCGACAAAATTCACTTTGATTCCTGAGGTATCGGGACGGTATTTGCCGGACTTTCCCCATTCCGTGTTCGGCAGTGTGCCCATTGTCAACGCGAGCGCCCCTCCGGTATCAAGATCCAAATGCGTGATCCATGATTTCGGATATGACTGTCCGTTTAATCTCGTCGTGGCAATATATTTGCGCTTCGCAGTCGGCTTATCCGCTTCGATCACGAAGCTCTTGCTGTTCTCCAATTGTATCGTCGCCCGCGGAAACAGCGGCGTGCCGATCGCGTACTCCGGCTTGCCGGGACACACCTGATACAGTCCCATCGCCGACATGACGTACCAGGCGGACATCTGCCCGCAGTCGTCGTTTCCGCAAATGCCGTCGGGACGATTGAAGAAGAGCGAGTCCATGATCTTGCGCACGATGGCCTGCGTCTTCCACGGCGCGCCCGCGTAGTTGTACAGGTACGCGACGTGATGACTCGGTTCATTGCCCTGCGCGTACTGGCCTATCATTCCGCTGATGTCGCTCTGCTCGCGGCCGGTGGTTGCGGAGGAATGCGTGAACAGTTCGTCGAGTTTCGCAATGAAGGGCTCTTTACCTCCATGCTGCCGTATCAAGCCGTTGATATCGTGCGGCACGAAGAAGCTGTACTGCCAGGCATTGGCCTCGGTGAAGTGGTTCGTCACCATCGTGGGATCGAAGGGCGTGAGCCATCCGCCCTGATAACGCGGGCGCATGAGATGCGTCTCCGTATCGAAGTAGTTGAGCCAGGTGCCGGGCGAGTTGGCGCCGCTTGCGCCGAATCGCAACGCGCACCAGTCGTTGTAGGCGAATTCGAGCGTCTTGGACACGGATTCCGACTCGCATTCACCGGGAATCAATCCCCAGCGGCCGATAGAACTCGAGTCCCTCCCCTGTTCTTCTGCGCCGATGACGCCATCAACGCCTCAGCCTTTGTGGAATCGAAATCCCGTATGCCCTTCGCCCAGGCATCGACGATGACGGGGATGGCGTGGTTGCCGATCATGCAGAAGGTCTCGTTGCCGGCGAGTTCCCAGACGGGGAGCTGGCCGCCGGCCTCCTCGCCCTTCGCGATGAGCGAGCGGACGAAGTCGCGCGTGCGCGCGCGATCGATGATGGTGAGCAGCGGATGCAGGGCGCGGAAGGTGTCCCAGAGCGAGAACACGGTGTACATGGTCCAGCCCTCGGCGCGGTGCGTGCGTCCGTCCATTCCGCGGTAGCGGCCGTCCACGTCGCTCCAGATGTTCGGCGCGATCATGCTGTGATACAGCGCGGTGGCGAAGACGGTGTGCTGCTCGGTGCTGCCGCCCTCGACGCTGATTTTCGAGAGTTCGCGCTCCCAGGCCAGCGCGGCAGCCGTGCGCACGCCGTCGAAGTTCCAGCCCGGATTCTCGGCGTCGAGATTCCTGCGCGCGCCCTCGATGTCCACGCCCGAGATGCCGACCTTCACGAGGATCTGCTCGTCGTTGGCGGTCTCGTAGCGGATGCCCGCCACCACCCCGCCCTTCGCCGCGAGCGATTCGTGCTGCGCGCCTATGCTGTCGACGAGTCCGCCGGTCATGGGCTTCGAGACGCGCATCACGAAGTACACGCGCTGGTCCTTCGCCCAGCCGGTGGAGCGGCGGAAGCCGGCGAGTTCGTTCTGATTCAGGATGCGCAGCTCCGATTCCGTGACGACGTCGGGACCGAGCCCGTGGCGCAGGTCGACGACGATGTGCGCCTGCTTCGCCTTCGGAAAGCTGTAGCGATGGAAGCCCGTGCGCTCCGTCGCCGTCAGCTCCACGCGGATGTTCGGATCGAGGAGGCGCACGGCGTAGAAGCCCGGACTGGCCGTCTCCTCGCGATGCGAGAAGCGCGAACGGTAGCCGCTGCCGGGCGCGCGCGCGTCGCCGGGCCGGAGCGTGAGCTTCCCCACGGTCGGCATCAGCAGGATGTCGCCGTAGTCCGGCACGCCCGTGCCGCTGAGATGCGTGTGGCTGAAGCCGAGGATGCTGCTGTCCGAGTAGTGGTAGCCGCCGCAGGCGTCCCAGCCCTCGACGCGCGTGTCGGGGCTGAGCTGCACCATGCCGAAGGGCCGCGTCGCGCCGGGAAAGGTGTGCCCGTGCCCGCCGGTGCCGATGAAGGGATTGACGAAGCCGAGGGCGTCCTGCGCACGCGCTGGAGCGAATACCGCGCAGAGGAAGACGATCGCAAGGGAGATCCGGGATGCATGCATGGTGGCGCTCGCTGTTCGCATTCGTGGTGCCTACTTCCCCGCCGCCGGATACAGCATGCGCGGCGGGAGCAGTTGTTTCGGAATACCGGGTCCTGATATCCATACCTCCATCGCGCTGTCGCCTCCCGCCTGCAGGTAGCGCAGCTCGAAGGGATGACGGCCCTTCGTGAACCTCCCGCTCGCGCTGCGTTCGTGCCTGCTGTGCAACCCGTCGTCATTGATGAGCTGTTTCCCGTCGATGAAAAAGATGCTTCCGTCGTCGGTGACGGTGGTGAAGGTGTACTCGCCGTCCGCCGGCAGCGCGATGTGGCCCGTGAAGCTGATCGCGTAGTACTCGGCGCGTTGGCGGACGAGGAGATGATCAAGATCGTCCACGACCACGCTCTTCAACGGTTTGAGCGTTTTCATGTTCGGAAGCTTCTCGAAGCGGCCTTCGAAGTACTTCGTCACGACGCCGTTCTTCCCGCGCTCGATGCGGAGTATGCTGCCTCGCGATACCGGACTCATCCGTCCGTCGGGCAGGAAAAGCCGCGCGGCGAGCGTGCCGTCGCCGGTGAATCTGATCGGCGCCGTGTACTCCGGCGATGCCGCGGTCGGATCCGCGCCGCCCGTCTCGTAGCGGATCACCGCGTTGCGTATCTGCGAGCGCAGGGCGATGGCCGTGTCGCCGTAGACGATCATGCGCTGCGCCAGTCCGTCGGGCGAAGGCACACGGAAGTTCACGCCGAGCAGCGTCAGGCGCTCGTACACCTGCTCCATGCGGCGGGTGAAATCGGTGAAGGACTTCCCCTCGCGCGGCGACCACACGACCTCGGCCAGCGCGGCCATGCGCGGCAGTGCCATGTACTCGACGATGCGCGAGTCGGGCATCCATTCGGTCCACACGTTCCCCTGCGCGCCGAGGATGTGCTTTGCCTCTTCCGCGTTGAGCACATCAGGCACGGGTTCGTAGCCGTACACGCGCTCGAGCGGGATGAAGCCGCCCGCCTTCGTCGGTTCGCCCGCGCGGCCCTGCGCGTAATCGAAGTAGCAGTGCGAGGTGGGACTCATCACCACGTCGTGCTTCGCCTTCGCGGCCGCGATACCGCCGTCGATGCCGCGCCAGGACATGACCGCCGCGTTGGGCGCGAGTCCGCCTTCCAGAATTTCGTCCCAGCCGATGATGCGGCGGCCTTTGGAGTTCACGAAGCGCTCGATGCGGCGGATGAACCAGCTCTGCAGTTCCTCCTCGTTTTTCAGTTTCTCAGCCGTGATGCGCTGCCGGCATTTCGGGCAGGCTTTCCAGCGCGCCTTGGGGCACTCGTCGCCGCCGATGTGAATGAACTGGGACGGGAAAAGTTCCATCACCTCGCCCAGCACGTCTTCCAGAAACGCGAAGGTCTTCTCATTGCCGGCGCAGTATACGTCCTCGCTCACGCCCCAGGTCGTGCGCACCTTGAAGGGTCCGCCCGTGCACGAAAGCTCCGGATATGCCGTGAGGGCCGCGACGGAATGGCCGGGGAGTTCGATTTCCGGCACGACGGTGATGCCGCGCTGCGTGGCGTATTCCACGACGGCGCGCACCTCCTCCTGCGTGTAGAAGCCGCCATAGGGCTTGCCGTCGCCCATCGTCTCCTCGCGCTTCGATCCGACGGAGGTGAGCTTCGGGTACTTCCTGATTTCGATGCGCCAGCCCTGGTCCTCGGTGAGGTGCCAGTGGAAGACATTCAGCTTGAACATCGCCAGCAGGTCGATGTATTTTTTGATGAAGTCGACGGGGAACAGATGGCGTCCGACGTCGAGATGCATGCCGCGCCAGGGGAAGCGCGGACCGTCGTCGATGCGCACGCAGGGGATATTCAGAGCGCCTGATCCGTTTTTCTTTTTCGATGGACGGCGGCAGCAGTTGCCGCAGGGATTGCAGCGCGTACTGTATCCCTTTCCATTTGAACGCGCGGACGGCGATGCGGTTCGGGCCGATCTCGAGCGTGTATCGCTCGTCCGAGTCGAGCGAGGGATGCGTGTTGAGCATGAGCAGGATGACGGAGGGTCCGACCTTCATGCCCTTCGATTCGGCCACAGGGAGCGGCAGGCCCGTGCCCGCCCGCAACATATCGAGCAGCACCGCGACGCCTCCCGGCATCGGTCCCTCGCCCCGCAGCGCGACAACGGTGTTCGAATCGAGCGTGAAGCTGCCCGGCATCGGCGTCATGGACGCGGGACGCGGCACGATGCCGACTTCCTGCGCATAAAGGGATACCGCGAGCAGGAGGCCGAGAATGAAGGTGTGACGGAGTGCGTGTTTCATGGTGTGCTCATGGCTCGGAACATCGAAAGGTCCCGCAGTGCGCTGCGATGCATCAACGCGGGGTAGTGCTGAAGACGAATTCCGTTTCGGAGTGATACTTCCCGCCGGGATGGAGGGTGGCGGATTGGAAGGACGGATGGTTGGGCGTGTCGGGAGCATGCTGCGTTTCGAGGCAGAATCCGCCGCGCCGCGCGTAGCGCTTCCCGCCCTTGCCGATCGTGCCGTCGAGATGATTCCCCGTGTACAACTGCAGCCCGGGCTCGGTGGTCCGCACCTCGAGAACACGTCCCGAGCGCGGATCCTCGGCACGGGCGGCGAGGATGAGACCGCCCACATTGCGGTTCAGCACGTAATGGTGATCGTAGCCGCTCCCGATGCGGAGCTGCACGTCGTCCTCGTCGATCCGGTCGCCGATGGCGCGGGGCGTTCGGAAATCGAAGGGCGTCCCCGCCACGTCGCGATATCTGCCGAGCGGAATCTGCGTGCTGTCCACCGGCGTGAAACGGTTCGCGGCGATGGTCAGGATCTGTCCGCTCACGTCGCCCTCCCCCGCTCCGGCGAGATTGAAATACGAGTGATTTGTCAGATTCACCACGGTCGTCTTGTCGCTCGTGGCTTCGCTGACGATGCGGAGCGTGTTGTCGGCGGTGAGAGTGATGGTGACATGCACGTCGAGCGTTCCCGGATATCCCTCCTCGCCGTCTGTGCTGACGTAGTGCAGCAGCACGGCCGGACCCTCGGGAAGGATGCGCTCCTCCGCCTCCCACAGCACCTTGTCGAAGCCCTTCACCCCGCCGTGCAGGTGGTTGGGTCCGTCATTCGTCGCGAGGCGGACCTCGTTGCCGTCGAGCATAAATCGTCCGCCGGCTATGCGATTGGCGTAGCGCCCGACCGTGCAGCCGAAATAGTGCTTCCCGTCGAGGTACTGGCGCAGCGAATCGTAGCCCAGCACTACATCCGCGAGCCTCCCCTCCCGGTCAGGCGCAAGGATGGAGACGATGGTGGCGCCGTAATTCGTGAGCCGCACCTCCATGCCGCGCTCGTTCCGTAGCGTGAAGACGAACACCTCGCGGCCGTCCGGCAGCGTGCCGAAGCTGTCGCGCTTGACCATCTGCCGGTGCGTGCAGGACGAGGCGAGGCAGGCGAGCGACAACGCGATCGCGAGCAGTCCGGCCCAAAGACGCGGGGAGCCGCCTCGAGTAACAGCCAGGAGGTCCCGGGGTTGCGCAGCGAGCGGCAGTGCGCGCGTACTCTGCGTGGGGGGCGTCACGGTTCGCGCCGGACGCTCACGTCCGCATCGCCGAGTTTGATGGTCCGCTCGATGAGACCGACCGGAAACGCGCGCGGCGGCATGGGCGCCTCCTCGATGGCGTGCGCGGCGCCGAAGCTGATGTCGACGGACGGTTCGCGCTGCACGCAGAGCGCGTAGACCGTCGCCTCGCCGCGCCAGGCATCGAGACCGTCGGGGAGTTGCAGGGTGAAGGCGCCCTTGAAATCGTCCGGCGAGACGGACAGCGTGTACTAGCGCGAGGCGCTCTCGCCTTCGACCCGTTTCACGGGCTGCTCCGCGCCGTTCGCACTCAGCATCAGGAGGGGCGACTTCGTCTGCTTCTCCGCGCCGGTCGATTCGAGCAGCACGGCGATGGTGGCGCGCTCCACGGACTTGTCGAAGGAACAGGTGACGCGCATTTCGCCCTTGAGCGAATCGAAGGACACGTCCGTTCCCTTCCGCAGCGTCGCCTCCGGCACGAAGCCGATGCGCTCGGTGATCTCGTCGATCGTCTGCTTCCTGCCGCCGATGCCGGGGGCGCCGGCAAGCACGGGATTCAGGAGCACGGCATCCTTTGTCCGTCCGTAGGCGGTAATGCCGTAGGCGCCCTGCGCGGAGGGGGCGCGCGCGAAGGTCAGGCCCGCCAGCAGCGGACGACGCGCCTCGGCGAGCGGGTACACTTCGTAGATCGCGGTCTCGTACCCGACGAGCGGCAGGAGGATGGTCTCGTTCGCCTTGTAGAGGCGCGGGGAAATCCAGCGCTCGGGGTACACTTTCTCGATGACGAGATCCACCGCCGCGGGATCGACTCCGTAGGCCTGCAGCAGCTGCACGCGCAGGCCGTCGACGTCGATCCACGGATTGCGCGCGGCGATGATGCCGCGGGCGCCCGTGAAGTGGACGTAACCGTACGGCTCGCGCTTCTTCGGATCGCCACCCACCATCTCGGTGTTCGCGAGCACGGGCCAGCGGTCGCGCGCCCAGCGCAGCGAGGCCCCGAGGGCGTCCCATTCCGCGTCGCTGAGGATGTCGGGCGAAATGTAGAGTTCCCACATGGAGACGCCGCGCGAAAGGTACAACACCACTTCGTTCGTGAACTTGTCGATCGGTTCCTCTTCCCCGCCGAGCTTCTCGAGCGTGCCCTTGATGATGCCGTGCGTCATCAGGTTCGCCATCGGAAACCAGAAGTTGCTCCTGCGCAGCCCGTCGTACAGGACGAGGTCGCGGTACGTGATGGCCGCGTCGCGGGGGCTGATGGAGGGCACGTCGGCGTAGCCGTAATCCTCGCCCTGCATCCAGATCTGGTTCGCGGTGCGCAGCCACCACGGGCTCAGCCAGGTCCCGGAGGTGAGATTGATGTACGTGTCCGGCTTCTTCGCCCGCGCGGCCTTCGCGAGGCTCGTGACGGATTCCAGCACCGCGCGGCGGGAATGGATGCCGGGGAGATGCCCGTGCCCGGGCTCGCTGCAGGAGAACTGCACGCCATCCCATTTGAAATAGCCGACGCCCGACTGATCGATGAAGTCGGTCACCCGGCGCTGCAGCAGTTCGCCGTATTTCTTTCCGCCCACGCAGAGCATGGCGGTGTTCTTCGTGGTCCCCACCGTTTCGTACCCGTGCTCCTGCATCCAGCTGATGCGCTTCATGCGGAAGGAGTAGCCTCCGGTCGGACCGAACCAGATGCCGAGCGTCGTGCCCATCGCGCGCAGGGCGTCGGAGACGGGCGCGAGACCGCGCGGGAATTCCGCCTTGCGCAAGGCCCAGTCGCTCTCGTAGGCGTCCCAGCCGTCGTCGAGCACGAAGGCGTCGAGCGCGAGTCCGTGTTTGTCGACCATGTTGCGCTTCATCAGGTCCACGATGCGCAGCACGTTCTGCTCGTTCATCGCGTTCTGGGGAGCGATGCCGGGATACTCGGTGGAACGCAGGTCGTACCAGCTGTTGTACAACGCGAAGGGCTTGAGCGGCGCGACGCGGATGCCGTCGACGTAGCGCATGAACCACCACTTGACGTGGAAGTTCGGCGTGACGCCGATCACGGCCCAGTCGCTTTCGATGCCGGCGCGGGTGATGCGCTCGCCGCGATCCTGGCTGCACAGCACGCGGAACTTCCCGGCCGTCTGCGTCAGGGTGTTGTTCGCGGCGGGATACTCGAGGCCGAGGAAGGCGCCGCCGTCCAGTGTCTGCAGCGCGATGGGCTGCCCGAAACCGCCGTCCTTCACCACCTTGTTCCGGCCGAGCACGAGCCCGTCCACCGGCGCGAGCTTCTCGAGGAAGTGGGCGGCATCGGCGCTGTCCGCGATGACGAGTTTCTTGCGTACATGGAAGCCGTCGCCGTCGAGACGGTAGATGATGCGCACCGTCATCGCCGCGTACGGCGACTCGCACAGCAGTTCGGCTTCCGCGGCGCCGTCGTCGAGATCGCGCAGACTGTGCGACTTCACGGTGAAGTCCCGCTTCGTGAGTTCCACGGGATTGTCCGCATTGTTCGCCTTCAGCGGAGCACGCCAGTCGGTCCACATGATTTCGGCCGACCAGTCGGCATCCGTTTCGAGGATGGACGGCAGGGTGCCGTATTCCTTCGCCCAGGCGTGCTGCACGGCGAGGCGGTCCTGCGCGAGCTTCCCGTTGTCGATCGTCACTTCAAAGGCGACGCGCTCGTTGGAGAGCATGAGCCAGGTGGTGTTGTCCTTGCTGCGGCTGTCGCTGTGCGCGCGTTGGGCGGAGGCGGGAAGCGCGAGCAGGACGAGGGCGAGCAGCGCCGCGGCGCAGCAGTGCAGGGTGCGGTGTGGGGTCATGGAGTGTCCGTGCGTGGAATGCGCGGGCGGCCCGCGGCGGGCCGTTCCGGGAGGTGACAGGCGGAGATGCTGACCAGCTTCCCCGATGAATCGAACATCTTCAGCGCGAGCGCGTGGTCGGCCGTGCCGTTGAAGTAGCGGAGTTCCACGGCGTGCAGGCCGCGTCCGAGTGCGGCGCTGCCGCGACGCTCGCGCAGGCCGTGGAACCCGTCGTTGTCGACGACGCGCTCGCCGCCGATGTCGAGCGTCGCGCCGTCGTCGGAATCGACGGAAAATGTGTACACATCGTCCCGGGTGATGCGCAGAAAACCCGTGAAGCGCAGGCCGAAGAACTCCTCGCGCGTGCGCGGCGCGAGGTCGACCACCGTCGCGACGCCCGTGCGCACCGCCTGCACGGTGTCGAACTGCGGCGCCGCGCTCCATGTCCCCTCGTAGGAATCGACGCGCCAGCCCGGCTGCGTCTGCCGACCGGCGGCGCCCTTCCGCAGCACGGCTTTCGTGAAATCGCGCCGCACGATGTCGGACACGGGCCGCCCGTTGTACCAGGTCTGCGCGAGCACGCTGCAGGACTGGTCCACCGTGAACGGCGCCACATACACCTTCCACGCCGTATCCGCGCCGCTCACCGCGGCGTAGCGCAGACTGAGCTTCTGCGAAGGCACCTGCAGGGTCACCGAGGCGTTCGAGAGAAAGAGCGGCGACGGCGACGCGATGCGCGGGGCGCGGTACACCACAGGCTCCTGCGGAAATTCGAGCACGATGACGGGGTCGAGGGAATCAGGCTCTGAAAACGGCAACGACACGACCACTTCCCCATCTTCCACCTTCGACGGAAATCCTGTGAAGCGGTCGCGCAGCGCGTGGACGCGCGAAGGCACGGTGCCGAGACCCGGCACGCGCAGCTTTCCGTCCCGCGGCCAGTCGAACACATGCAGGAACAGCCGCACGCCGTCGCGGCTGCGCGACACGGTGCAGCGCCCCCACGGCGTGCGCTCGAAGGGCGACGCCTCCGTGCCGACCACGGCTTCGCTGTTCGTCTTCATCCATGCGCCGATCTGCTTCAGGCGCGCAATGCTCTCCTCGGGGATCAGCCCCTCCGCGGTGGGACCGACATTCAGCAGGTAGTTGCCGCCCTTCGAGGCGATGTCGACAAGGTTGCGCACGAGCACGCGCGCGGATTTCCAGTTCGAATCCTTCGCCGCATACCCCCAGTGGTCGTTCATCGTCATGCAGGATTCCCAGTCGAGCCCCGGAATACCGGACTCGGGTATCCGCTGTTCAGGCGTACCGAAATCCCCCACGGCGTCCGGATCACGGCTCATGCCCTCCATGCCCATGCGTCCCTTGCCGATGCGGTTGTTGACGATGAGCGACGGCTGCAGGCCGCGCAGAAGGCGGGAGAGGTCGCGCCCCTGCTCCTCGGTCCACTCGCCGATCCACTCCCCGTCGAACCAGAGCACGCCGACGGGACCGTAATTGGAGAGCAGTTCGCGGAGCTGGGGAATCATGACGCCGTCGCGATAGGCGGGGAAATCCTTCCCCTTCGCGAGCGGATGATGCCAGTCCATGATGGAGTGGTAGAAGCAGAAGCGGATGCCCTCCTTCGCGCACGCGGACGCGAGTTCCTTCATGGGATCGCGCTTGAAGGGCGTGGCATCCACGATGTCGTAGTTTCCGACCTTCGTGTCGTACATCGAAAACCCGTCGTGATGCTTGGAGGTGACGACGATGTACTTCATGCCCGCCTCCTTCGCGAGACGCACCCAGGCGTCGGCGTCGAAGCGCGCCGGATTGAACTGCGGCGGCAGTTTCTCGTACTCGGCGGCGCTGATCTTTTCATTGAACATCAGCCACTCGCCGCGGGCCGGGATGGCGTACACGCCCCAGTGGATGAACATCCCGAAGCGCGCCTCGCGCCACCACGCCATGCGCTCGTCGCGCTGCGCGTCGCTTTCCTTCAAACCGTTTTGCGCGACGCAGCAGGGAGACGAGGAAGAAGACGATGGTGCGCGTGTGTTCATGGGGGGGGTGGGATTCGGTCACTGACACGGATCGAAGGGTCCGATGCGGCTTATTCTGCCCAGAGGCGGCTGTCCTGTTTGATCTTCCAGTGCTTGCTGCCGTCGCCGCGCAACGTGGCGGTGTATCCTTCGCGCGTCGCGACAATCTCGATGGACTTGCGCAAGGGACGGCCCTTCGGAGCGAAACGCGCCAGCTCGGCGAGCTTTCGTGGCCCACTTCGTCGCCTCGCGGTACAGGCGCTGCGCGTAATAGACGTCCAGCAGCGCCACTTTCGCGGGCCAGTCCAGGTGTCCGGCCTTCGCGTCGGGGCTGCCTTCCGGCGCGAACTGGAGAAAGCCCCAGAGTTCAGGACGATGCATGTCCACCACCCACTGCGGCGACCACACCCAGTTGTCCTCCGGCACGCCCTTGCGCTTGACGTAGCTGGCGCTCTTCGATGTCGGTGGTCCATTGACGCGCGAGAAGTTGAGCCGCCAGCGGTCGCCGTCGTGCGGCGGACAGGCGGTCCGCGCGGCCCAGCCGAACGCGGTCCACGGCATCGCGATTTCGAGCGTCCAGCCGTTGTCGTTGTCGCGCGTTGTTGATGGTCCCGTTCACCTTGACCGCCGGTCCGCAGTCCTTCGATATCCCAGGAATCGATGGCCTTGCCGCCGTCCTTGTACGGCAGCGGCAGCGAGAGATCCCATACGGTGTTGAGCGCGTTCATTTCGAACTCGAAGTATTCGTGCGTGTCGCCGTTCGGATCGAGAAAGACTTCGAAATCGTTGTCGTAAAAGATCACCGTGTCGCGCTGCAGCAGCGTGCCCCATACATGCGGCTCCTCGAGTTCGGCGGCGATGTAGAGGCAGCGCTCGTCCCAGAGCAGCTTCGCGCGCGTGCGGAAGCGCGGCGCGGGTTTGGCATCGCCCTCTATGTCGACGAAATCGTCGGTCCACGGCGCCTTCGCCCAGGCGGCGTCGGACAGCTTCCCGTCGATCTCGGGCGTCTTTCGCGGCGTACCCGCAGACGTAGCCCTTCGGCTGCACGTCCATGCGCGCCGGCGCCTTGATCTGCGCATGCATGGCGGCGGTCAACGCGAGGAGGAACAGGACGGCGACGCCGCGCCTGGCGAGCGGACGCGCGCGAAGAGATCGGGCAGCAATGCGATGGTCGTTCGATCCGTTCATGCGTTTCCTCCTGGGTGGATGGATGCTGTGGCCCGAGCCCTTCAACGGATCTTCGGGAGGGCGGGATTCCAGGCGATGTCCCCGGTTTCCACACTCCAGTTCGTGCCGAAATACCCCGCCGCGACGATGGCGTCCTCGCCGCGCGTGAAGATGTCGGAAAAGCCGACGAGCAGATCCGGAAACGGCAGTCCGGGCGAGAGATACCCGAGCGGCATCACCGCACGCATGCCGTCGATGCCGGTGCCTGATACCACGGCAACGCAGGCCGTTTCGACGGAAGGATGCGGACGAATAAAGAGACAGAAGAGTCCGGAACCCTTGACAGTCTTGTCCGCGCCGTCACGGAGCCGCGTCGCACCTGCACGGGACCTGTCGGCCAGCAGCGTTTTCCAGATCGTGTTCGTCTTCGCATTGCCGTAGAGGACGACGTTGCAGCGCTCTTCAAGGCTTGTCCAGCTCCGCCGGCGTGCGTTTCCGGACTCGATATCCGAGAGCACCTGCACTGATACCAAAACCGCTCTGCATCGTAGCGCGCCTGTTCGAAGGCCCAGCGGTTTTCCTCCGCCGAGCCCTTCGTGCCGTACACGAGCGTCACGAAGTTCCGGAATACGTCTTTGAACGGACCGGAACGACCAGGATTCTTGTCCGATGCTGGCGGATCCTGAATCACCGTCCAGCGCCTGTTGATCTTTTCGAGCCAGAGCCGCTGCTGCTTCGGGGTGACGGCGACCGTGGTGGCGAGACTGTCGTCGATGGCGATCACAACACTGTCGTTCACGTGCAGCACGTCAAGATCGATAGACAGGCGTTCCACATTCGTCGTCGTGCCGGAGAAGCGCTGCAGTACCCGGATCGAAGCGCAGGGACACCTTACTGATCGCCGCCGGCGCCTTCTGCGTTTCGATGCGCAGCCAGGAGCACGCGGACGAGATGCCCGGATGCGGCGTGGAGAATTCCACCGTGCGAACCTGCGACGGATCCGGCCTGCGGTGATGATTGAAGAAGTCCATCATCGGGGCCCAGTCCACGCAGTCCGCGCCCGGCTCGTCGGACAGGTCCCACCAGTGATTCTGCCCGAGCTGCTCGTAGTAGATGAAGTCGCGATGGAAGCCCTTCAGCCTCTCGGCCATCGAGCGCGACTCCTTCGCGAGCACGTTGTCGTCGTCGGCGCCGTGCAGGATGTACACGCCGATCGGTTTCAGATTCTCGGCAAGCCGGTACGTGTCGCTGCCGTGTGTGCCGCGGAAGGTCATCGCCGCTGCCGGCGTGGCCATGCGCACCTTGCCGCGCACGCGGTAGGACCAGAAGCTCACCCAGCCGGCGCTCGGACCGATGGCGGCCCACTTGTCGGGATACAGCGTACCGAGGTGCCAGGTGCCGTGTCCGCCCATGGAATGTCCGGTGAGATACACGCGGCTTTCGTCGATCGCGAATTTCTTCTTCGCGATGGCGAGCACTTCCAGCGCGTCGAGTCGTCCCCAGTCCTCCCAGTTGAAGCCGTAGGGCCGCCGGTTGGTCGGCGCCACAAGAGTGGCCCAGCGCTTCGGCGCATAGGCCGAGGCCTGACCGATCGCCTCCACGCCCGCGCCATGCAGAGAGAACAACAGCGCCGGACGTTCAGCATGTTCAGCCTTTCTGCCGCAGCCGGGATTTGCGGATTGACCGCATAGTATTGCGTGCTCCCGTCAATGTCGCTCCTGAAGGTCTCGCGCCGCGGAGAGGACTTCCCCACCACGCGCAGCACGAGGGTCGCCGTGTCGATGAGCCGTTGTTTTTCATCGCGCAATTCCAAGCGCAGAGGGTACGAGCCCATCGGTTTGAGAAACGATGCCGTGACACGGAACGCGACCTTGCGCACGGTCATCGCCTGTATGATCGGCAGTTCACTCGAAGCTTGCCCCCGACCGGGAGGCGTATTGGCGAGGGCCGAAACACGGATGCTCCAGTCCCTGAGCGGCGCATGCGTGCTGTTGACCACCACCACCGCCGCCTGAGTATCGTGATTCTCGTCCACAACAAGATCGGGAACGGTCACATCCCGCATGTTGAAAAACGCGGCTTTGGGAGGCGCCGAGAGCACGGCCTTGCAGACGTCGCGGGAACAGGAGAAGAGGATCGTGTTCTCGCCTTTGTGCAGCGCGACCGGAAGCACGGAGTAGCGGAAGTCGGGCTCCCAGCTCGCATACGATTCCGACGTCCCGTAGGGATTGCCCGCGCGCGGCGCGCCGTTGACCCAGGCCATGGAATGCCCCATGCCACGCAGCAGCAGCGTGCTGTCCTTCTCCATCCGCACGGTGAACAGCGCGTAGCCTCGCTTGAGCGCCGCGTGCTGGAACCAGCCGGAAGAATCGGCGGCGGCGCGCTCCCAGCGGTAGACCGTGTCCCCTCTGGTGACGAGGGCGTCTCCCGCTTTCGGCATTTTCCATTTCTCCGAAACGAGGAGCTGCAGGACGGGATCGACGGACCCGACCACCTGGTAGTCGGACGGCGGAAGCGACACCAGCAGCGCCTCGGTGAGAACGAGGTCCGAGCGTGATTGAGCGAATGCAGGAGCGATCGCGGGAAGCAGCAGCAGCGCAATGGCGAGCGAGCGGCCGGCGCGCGGGAAGGGCGGGAGGTATCGCATGATGGGTGACGAGGAGTACGGGATGAAGGTGCGGAACCGGAACAGGCCCCGCAATATCCGACTCTCGCGTACCGGTCAATTGCCCGGTATCAGCGGCAGGACGCGTGCGCGCGGTCGCCCTTCAAACGGTTTCCCGGCAGGCGAGGCATCTCCTTGCAGACGGCCCTGGCGTGCCGGGAATTCCAGTGTCAGATCGCAAACGCCGCGCTGTTCCCCGGAAGGATCTGTGCCGCGGCCACGGAGGCCGGGCGGGAAAGATCGAGCGAGGGGAAACAGACCGTCACGTTCGTGCCCACTCCCTTGAGGCTCTCGAGACTGATGCTTCCGCCGTTCCCTTCGATGTACTTTTTCGTGAGCGGCAGGCCGAGACCGAGGCCGTCGTAGCTCCGCGTGAGACCGCTGGCCTCCTGCACGAATTCGGAGAATATCTCCCTGAGGATTCCCGGCGATGCCGACGCCCGTGTCCCGCACGGTGACCCGCGCTTCCTCGCCCGAGTCGAGGAGTTCCACGGTGATGCGCCCTTCCTGCGTGAACTTGACCGCGTTGTCGATCAGATTGATGAAGGCCTGATCCACGGCGTAGCGATCGACGCACAGGTACACCGGTCCGGCGGTGATGAGTTCGATATCGACTTCCTTCTGCGACGCATTCATGCGCATTTCATCGACGATCGTGCAGATTTCCGCGGTGATGTCGACGATCTCGCGCTGATACTGGTACATCCCGGCCTGGATCTTGGAGATGTTGATGATGTTCTCCACCGTGCGCATCAGCCGTTTGGCGCCCCAGTCCATCTGCGTGAACAGATCCTGCTCCTCCTCCGAAACGCGATCCTCGAGCACGGTCTTGATCACGCCCGCATAGCCCAGGATGATATTGAGCGGCGTGCGGATTTCGTGCGAGAGATTGGAGAGAATGGACGCCTTGAGCTTGTCGGATTGTTCCGCGCGCTCCTTCGCGGCGCGAAGCTCGAGTTCCATGGTTCTGCGGGACGTGATGTCGACGACGGTGCCGAGGATCAGTCCGCCGAGGTCGGCATCGTCGATGAAGCTCGCGTTCTGGATCACCCAGATGTCATTTCCGTCACTTGTCCGCAGGGAGCATTCCTGATTGACGACGTCGATTTCCGTCTTGACGCGCTGCAGGAACAGGTTGCGTTCTGCGGCGCTTTCGAACAGCGGAAGATCGGAGTGCACCACCACATCGCGCCGCGAGGCGAAGCCCAGCATGGAGGCGAAGGAATCGTTGCAATCGAGGATCTTGCCGTCCAGGGTGCTTTTGTAGACGCCCGCGAGGTTGCGCTCGAACAGGGAGCGGTAATGCTCCTCGCTGTGGCGCAGGTTCTGGGTTGCGCGCTTCCGCTCGGTGACGTCGCGGAATACCAGCACGACGCCGGTGAGCGCGCCGGTCTCGTCCTTGATGGGCGAGGCGCAGTCGTCGATCATGATTTCGCGCCCGTCCCGCGAGAGAAGAATCGTGTGATTGGCGAGGCCGACGGCCACACCGGTACGGAGCACCACCGCCGTCGGCGACTCGACGGCCTCGCGGGTGGACTCATGGATGATGCGGAATACGTCCTCGAGCGTTCTGCCGAGCGCCGCGGATTGCGTCCAGCCGCTGAGCAATTCCGCGACCGGGTTCATGAAGCGGATGGAGCCGTGCGTGTCGGTCGCGATCACCGCGTCGCCGATGCTGCGCAGCGTGGTCCCGAGCCACTGCTGCTTCTCGTCCAGCGCGCGTTCCATCTCGTGCTTGTACATCGCGATTTCGATGGCCGAGAAGAGCTCGCGATCGGTGAACGGCTTGATGATGTATGCGTAGGCTTCCGAGCGGCTGGCCCGCTGCAGCGTCTCTGTATCGTCATGCGCCGTGACGAAAATGCAGGGGATGCCGTAGCGCGAGCGCAGGATCTGCGCGACATCGATACCGTCCATTTCGCCGTGCAGTCTGATGTCGACCAGGGCGAGGTCGGGTTTCGAGGCGATGGCCTTTCGTATGGCCTCCTTTCCGCTTTCCGCAACAGCACAGGGAGTATAGCCGCGGTGAAGCAGACGCATGCTGAGCAGATCCGCATCGGATTTTTCATCCTCTATGATGAGGATCCTCACCGATTTTTCATCGCCGGTCTCCGAATCTTCAGTCGCAGTGTTCAAAAGGGCATCCATGTTACATTTTTTCAGATGAAATAACCGACACGGACAACTACCAGCAATGAGCGTGCCATTGTTATTCTTTCTTTGTAAACATGGATTTAGCCTATGAACGGTCTCCTCAGGTGTAAAAACTACACGGCTTCTTGAAGGATTTGTCAACCTGAAACAATCGTTGTAACATCATGCCGGACAAGATATTCCGGACAATCGCTCAAGTTCGTTTCAGAGCATGTAAAGGTGGCGGCTGCGAATGAAAGAGGTGATCTTGAAGTTCGTGAGTCTTGTTGTCCACCAACTCACCCCAAACCCCTCTCTTGGAAAGAGAGGGGCTTTCCAGTCTGAGAAACATTCTTGATGACGCCAACAGCGCGAGACGCGCCCCGGCTCATTTCGCTTCTTTTATGATTGCCCCGAATACGCAGCTTCGCACTGGCTCGGCGCCGAAGCCGTGCTCCACGAGTTTTGTGTCGTGGAGATTCATGACCGCGTAGGTCGTTCTTTCCGCATTCTCCACGAGCGCACGGACCGTGATGTGGTGGATGCCTTTCTGCTCGGTATAGCCGCCGGCATGATCGTGCCCGGCGATATACGCGACGACGCAGCCGCTGCCCTCGAGGACCGGCAGCAGCAGTTCGGGATTGTTCAACCGATGATTCGGCGACGCTTCGCGCAGCAGCGGGAAATGGCAGAATACGACCACTCTCTCCTTTTTCTTGACCGCCGCGGCCAGGATTTTCTTCAGCCAGTCCACCTGCGCCGGACTGATGACGCCGTAGCCCGCATCGTTGCCGTCGAGCACGATGAAGCGCCAGCCTTTTGTCCCCGCCGCGGCGAAATCGTAATACAGCTTTTTCAGCTTCCACTTCTTCAAGAGCACCGTCGGCGTGGCGCGGTAGCAGTGATTCCCGGCCACATGGACTTTCATTCCCTTCAGCCGGTTGAAGACCTTCAAGACGGTATCCACGTCGGCCGCTGAACGGACTGCGTCCTTCTCCCAGCCGTCGATGAAGTCTCCCAGTTGCACGATGAAGGAGAGTTTCTCGAGCGCGAGCGCATCCACGCAGCGCTGCAGGCTGCCGAGGGATGACCGGTAGTCCATCGCGCCGGATTTGTCCTTGTCCGACCACTGCACGTCGGCCACCACTCCGAAGGACAGCCGCGGCTGTGCGATCACCGGAGAGAGGAACAGAGGCAGAAGGAGCAGCAGCGCGCATACGTGGCGGGCTGATGTCCCATGCGCGGCGGATCCGGGATGACGGGCAGCCTGTAATTTCATCTCACCCTCCTTCTCAGCTTGAAGTTGTACTGGCGAAATCCTATGTTCCGATACCATATCCCGTGTCCGAACGGCCCCTCATCAATGCCGATGAGCGCGTGCTCGCGCCTCACCCGATACTTCGTTTCTCATTTCTTTCACGACCACGAAGGAGCTGCGTATGACCTCCATGCTTCGTTTATTCATCGCCGCGGTGGCGCTCGTCGCGATCACGATCACGCCCTTTTCCCATGCCCGCGCGCAGAGCGCGGGGTCGCGGCAGCTGCTCGGCCAGTGGGTGAGCGGCTCGTCGATGCCCGTCAACAAAATAAACCATAGCTGCGCGATCGTCAACGGCACAATCTACGTCATCGGCGGGACGACCGGAAGTGATCCCTCCAATGACACGTATAATTACTCCATCGCGCAGGACGCGTGGTCGAAGGGGTTCACGATTCCGTCCACGAGAAACTACGCGGTCGCGGAAGCGGTGAACGGCAAGATCTACATCATCGGCGGGTACTCGTCGCTCTCTCCGATCTACAAGATCGTCTCCGAAGTCCTCGAATACGATCCCGTCGGCAACACCCAGTCGACCAAGGCCGCCATGCCCACGCCGGTGGCCGGCGCGGCGTCCTTCGTGATGAACGACAAGATCTACGTGCTCGGCGGATCGGCGTCCGGCGGCTTCAACCAGGACTACAAGGATCTGGTCCAGGTCTACGATCCCGCGACGAACACCTGGGCGCAGGCGACCGTTCTCCCCTTCGCGGCGCGCAGCATCGTCGCGGCGTCCTCGGGAAGCAGCGTGATCGTCACCGGCGGTTACAGCAACAAGGTGGCGCCGGCCGTGAAAGGCGCCACGTACAGGGGCGAGGTGAGCGGCACCACGATCACCTGGACGAAGATGGCCGACTGGCCCGGCGGCGAAGGCCTCAACAAGGCCAGCGCCGGCGCGACGGCGACGAAGATCTTCATCACCGGCGGACAGACAAACAAGACGGTCTCCGCGAAGACCTACGCGTACAATCTCGCGTCCGACACCTGGGAGCAGCAGTCCGACAAGCCGAATCCCGTGCACAGCGCGGGACGCTTCGTCTTCGACGGCACAAGCAAACTGTACTGCCTGGCGGGACAGCTCGCGAGCGGCCAGACCAACATCGTCGAGGCGATCAATACCGTGACCGTCCCGGTCATCGCGTTCTCCGGCAAGGCCGTCAGCACCACGATGCAGGTCGGCAGCGCGAAGAAGCTGACCTACCGGATCGGCAATCCCGGCTCCGGCCTGCTGACCTGGAACATCTCGGTCGCGCCCGCGAGCGACGCATGGATGACCGTGGGTCCGGTTTCAGGAAGCCTGCAGCCCGACGCCTCCACGGAATTCTCCGTGGCCTTGAGCAGCAGGAACGTCGGCGCCGGAGATTACTCCGCCACCATCCCGATTGCGAGCAACGATCCGACGCGGCCCTCCGTGTCCATGCCGGTCAGCATGAAAGTGCAGACGGGGCCGGTCACTTCCGGCAAGCGCGTGCTCCTCGAGGAATTCACGGGCACCTGGTGCGGCTGGTGCCCCTACGGCGTCGACTCGATCCACTCCCTGCAGTCGCGCTACCCGGACAACCTGGTCGTCGCGTCGTACCACAACGGCGATGCCATGGCCTTCCTCTCGCCGACCGAGGAAAATTTCCTTCATGTCAAGTTCTTCCCCGGCGGTCTCGTCGACCGCGCCTACTTCGCGGGCGAGACCGATACCATGGTCGGCCGCTTCGACTGGGGCAAATACGTGGAGCGTCGCCTCGCGGAGCCAGAATCTCGTCGATATTTCGATCGAGAACAAAAAATACACTCCCACGACACGGCAGACCACACTCACGGTGAAGGTGACCTTCAACGAGGCCGTGCAGGCGCCGTTGCGTCTCAACCTCCTGCAGTCGGAGACCGGACAGAACTACGCGCAGGACAAATACTCGTGGCCGATTCCGGTGCTGACTCCGTACTATCACGAGAAGGTCGTGAAGCAGGTCATTCCCGACATCACGGGCGAACTGATCGCCGACGTGAATCCCATGCCTAAGGGAACGGTCTTCACGCAGGACTTCGCCTTCATCTCCGAGGATTCCGTGGCCGAGAACTGCGAACTGGTCGCCTTCGTGACGCGCGGCGACGCGGACAAGACCGGCGAAGTGATCCAGGCCTACACCGAGGGCTTCGCGGACCGCATGCTCACCGCGGTCGAGCCGCCGATGTCCCGCAACTTCGAACTGCTGCAGAACTACCCGAATCCCTTCAACCCCTCGACGAACATCGTGTACAGCATTCCCTCCCGCTCCGCCGTGCGCATCTCCGTGTACACCATGCTCGGCACGCTCGTCTCGACGCTCGTGGACGAGGTGAAGGACGCCGGCACGCACGCGGTGCAGTTCAACGCCGCGTCGCTCGGCTCCGGCACCTATCTCTACAAGATGGAAACCGGCAACGGCGTGATCACGAAGTCGATGACGATACTGAAATAACGGAGTCCCCTGTCTGAAACACCAGGAGCGGCTACGGCCGCTCCTGGTGTTTCTGCATGTACAGGAGTCATTTCACGAAGTGCACCACCCTCACCACGGATCGCTCCGACCCGCTCAGCACCAGGAAATGCGCGCCGCTGCGCATGCGCGGTGCATCGGTTGCGGGATTGAAAGACACGGACTGCGGTCCCGTCGGCGCCTCGCCGTCGAACAGCGTCGCGACCACGCGGCCGAGCGCATCATGGACGCGCAGCGTGATGTGCGAGGCGGCGGGCAGTGTCCAGGAAACACGCGTCGACGCCGTGAAGGGATCGGGAAAGGCGCCGAGGTTCAGCACGGCGTCACGCGATGGTGACTCTTCGACTCCCGTGGTCGCAGCGGCGCGGAACACTCCCCCGCCGTAGGTCCCGGCGAGCACGCTTCCGTCGGCCGCCTCGGTGAGCGCCATGACGTGGAGGTCCGTCAATCCGGCATTCATCTCGCTTCCGCTCACACCCTCGTCCGCGGTGACGAAGACGCCCAGCCCGTCAAAACCGACGTACAGCTTGCTGCCTTCCTTCCCCGCGATCGTCTTCGCACGGATGCCGTTCCCGGCTCTCACCGTCGTCCAGAGCTCTCCCTGATTCGTCGACCGGTACAGGATGCCGCTGCTGGTGCCGGCGAAGCAGAGACGATTCGACACGGCGCGTATCGCGGAGATGTTGAAATCCGTCATCCCGACCTTGCGCTGCACGAACACCGCGCCGGCGTTCGTCGAGACGTAGGCGCCGCTGACGCCGTAGGTGCCGGCGTAGACGTTCGCGAATTCGTCGACATCGATGCATGCGACGGTCTTCGCCTCCCACCCGGAGATTTGATACCAGCTCGCCCCGAAGTTTGTGGACCGGTACAGATAGTTGCTCTGCGTCCCGGCGTACACGCCGCCTTCCGGCCCCGCGGCAAGAGAGATCATGCGTATGCCCGCGGGGAGACCGGTGTTCGCCTTCCACCAGTTGTCCCCGCCGTCGCTGCTGCGCATGACGCCGCCGCTGAGCGGACCGACGTCCTCCGTTGCTGCGTACACATCCCCTGTCGGGCTGGCGGCGATCGCTCCGACATTGACGTTGTTGAGTCCGACATTCTGCCGCGTCCAGGACAGTCCGCCGTCGCGCGAGCGGTAGATGCCCGCGCCGAGCGTCGACGCGTAGATCGCGCCCGCGACGTCGGTCGCCAGCCCCTGCACGGTCACGGCATGCAGGCCTTCGCTGGACGGGTTCCATTGCGCGCCGTCATTGCTGGATGCGTACACGCCGTCGCCCTGCATGCCGCAGAGCAGCAGTCCCGCCTTGTACGGAAGAATGGAGCGCACGGAACGGCTGAACATGCCCTTCGTGATGGCGACCCAGGAATCGCCGCTCGTCGTCGACTTGAACATGCCTCCGAATCCGGAGCAGGCGTCCGTGCTGCCCGCGTAGACGGTGCCCGTCGCAGAGACGGCAATGGCGCGGATGTCCGGGCAGGTAAGGCCGTCGCTGATCGGCGTCCAGGTTCTTCCCGTGTCGAGCGTGCGGAAGCAGCCGGTGTTGCTCGACGCGACGAAGAGCTCCGCCGCACCGCGCGCCGCAAGCGCGGTAATGGCGCCCGCGCCGCTGCCCCTGCTCACCCAGGTGCTGCCGCCGTCCTTCGAGGAATACACGCCCTTGTTCACCGTTCCCGCGTACACGATGCCTCCCGCATCCATGGCGAGGGCGGTGACGCGGAACACGCTCATGGCGTTGCTCTGGTTGCTCCAGTTCGCGCCGCCGTTCGTGGTGATGAAAATCCCGCGGCCCTCGGTGCCCGCCAGGATGGCTCCGTTGCGGGTCTGAAGCAGCGCGTTCACTCCTGGTTGCGTGAGGCCGTTGCTCGAATGGAACCAGCTGTCGCCGCCGTTGGTCGACTTGTACACCGCCTCGGATGTGCCGACGTAGAGGGCCTGATCGGAGTCGATCAGGATATCGTGGACGTCGCGCGCGTCGAGACCGGTATTCTTCGGTGTCCAGCTCTTTCCCTCGTCCACCGAGACGAAGATACCGGAGCCGAGCGTCCCCGCGTAGATGCGGCCGTCGGGATGCGGCTCCAGAGCGGTGACGATGCCGCCCTTGAAATCCTTCATCTGTTCCCAGACCGTCTGCGCCGCAATTCTCGGCGAGAGCAGCATGCATGCGGCGAGCAACAGCAGCGCCGCGCGCGGTATCGCGGATTCCGTGCACAGAGAGGAAGGTGTGAGACGAAGCGACAGCGGTCTATGAAGCGGCATGGTGTTCTCCTTCTGGACGAAATGTATGTGTGAGTGTGCAGATCGATAGTACCGTCAGAACGCGCGAGAGGCCGAATGGTTTCATCGGGCCGAAGTGATGCGCAGTTCCAGTCGCTCCGGCATGTAGGGGCACGAGGTCTCGAAACGGGGCCTGGTCCAGCCCTGGACGAGACTACACGACGCGGCCGTGCCGTTGATCGCGATCGCGGGCGCGGTCTCGAAGCCGTGAAGGACGAAACGCAGCGCCTTTCGCGCGGAGCGGAAACTCCCCTGCGCGGCTTCCATCGCAAGAATTCCATCGCGGAAAGTGATCGTCCTTCGATGGAAGACGCCGCGCTCGTTGTCGAAGCCCAGGCCGTCGTCCTCGTAATACACCGTGCGGTATCCTCCGCCTCCGGCATACACGTGCAGCTCGAGGGTATCCGCGCGTTCTCCGCTGTGCTGCAGCGAACGCTGCATCGGAAGCACCGCGCCGGCGCGCGCGAATACGGGGAGTTCGTACACCGGCGCGTCGACGACGATCTCCTGCCCGCCCGCGTACCGCGTATCGTCATGCAGGCGATACCAGCCGCCGGGATTCGTCGGGAGATAGACGCGCGCCAGGGAGACGGCGCTGCTCACCGGCGCGACGAGCAGCCCGGGACCGAAGAGATACTGGTTGTGAAAATTCCAGTCGTAGATTTTCGGATCGAAGCTCCAGTCGATGGCGAGGGAGCGCGCCACCGGCATGCCCGTGCGCGAGGCCTCGTCGAAGGTGGAGTAGATGTATGGCAGCAGACGGTACCGCTGCTCGAGCGTCTGACGGCAGAGCGTCTCCACGTCCTCGCCGAGCGACCAGGGTTCCTGCCGCCGCGCGCCGTACACCTTGTGATTGCGGAACAGCGGCGTGTACGTCCCGATCGTCATCCAGCGCGAGAAGAGGTCGCGGCCTGCGTCGCCGATGAAGCCGCCGATGTCAGGACCGGAAAAAGGCACGCCGCTGAGCCCCAGGCTCGAGACCAGGCGCGTCGCGAGCAGCATGTGCTCGTCGCTCGCGAAATTGTCGCCCGTCCAGATGGCCGTCGAGCGCTGCAGACCGGCGTACCCCGCGCGGGTCAGGACGAAGGGACGGCGGCCGAGCAGTTTCCGCGCGCCCTCGTAGGTCGCGCGGGCCATCTGCATGCCGTAGATGTTGTGCGCCTCGCGCATCGTCGCGGTATCGCCTTCGAAGGAAAACTGCACCGCGTCGGGAATCGATTGTCCCCACACCGCCGGCTCGTTCATGTCGTTCCAGAAGCCCTCCACACCCGGCCCGGTGAGGCGCGCGAGCGAGGCGCCCCACCAGTCGCGGACGCGCGCGCTGGTGAAATCCGGAAAGTGACAGCGCCCCGGCCACACATTCCCCGTGTAGAAATCGCCTCCGGGATAGCGCGCGAAGAACCCGTTCTTCTTCCCTTCCTCGTATGCGAAGTAGCCGTCCTCGACCTTGATGCCGGGATCGACGATGGTCACCACCCGGAAATGCATCGCGCGCAGCGAATCGATGAGGCGCTTCGGATCGGGAAAACGGTCCGGATGCCAGGTGAAGATCTTGTACGCGTCCATGTAATGGATATCGAGGTATATCACGTCGCAGGGGATCTTCTTCTCCCGGAACGTGCGGGCGATATTCAGGACCTCGGTATCCGGATAATAGCTGTAGCGGCACTGCTGATAGCCGAGCGACCAGAGCGGCGGCATGGGCATGCGGCCCGTGAGCGAGGTGTACTGCTCGATGACCCGCGCGACGGTGGGACCGCCGAACACGTAATAGTCCATCTCGCCGTCCGGAGCGGAGTACCAGGCCATGCGGCCGTCGGAGGACGCGCCGAAATCGAAACGCGTGCGCCGCGTGTTGTCGAAGAAGATGCCGTAGGCCAGCGAATCGTGCACGCCGATGTAGAACGGGATGCTCGCGTACAACGGATCGTCCTCCACCCCGTAGGCCGGGACGTCGCTGTTCCAGTGCACGTAGCTGCGTCCGCGGCGGTCCAGCGGACCGGTCTTCTCACCGAGCCCGAGGAAGCGCTCGCCCTCGAGCAGCGCGACGTGCCGCGTCACTTCGCTGCCCAGCCAGGAAACGCCGAGACCGGCGTCGTCGGCATTGATCTCCTTCCCATCAGCATTGAAGAAGGCGAAGCGCAGCGGGCGCTTTGCGATGCGGACAGTGAGCGCGGGCAGCGTGAGGACGAGGCGGTCGGCGTCGTCCTGCACGCGGGCGAACGTCCCTTTCGGTGATGCGGACACCGCATACGAGATGCGCTTCGAAAATCCCTCGCGGGAGATGCGCACGCGCACCGATGCGTCCCCATATGCCCGCACGCGCACGCTCGCGTTTGCGCCGGTGATCTCCACGCCGTCGGCTGCGACGCGATGCGACACATACGCGCCGAGCGACACCGCCGTCTGCGCGACGCTGGTCGATGCCGCAAACAGCATGAGGAGAGGTAGAAATGGGAGTGCGCGGACAAGGCAGCGGTGCGTCATGATCGCCTCATGGTTCGTGCTCGAATGACGCGAAAAAAATACCTCGCGCGCTGCTGGAATGAAAGGACTTCAGAAGGACGCGGAGATGCCGAGCAGCGGCAGGGGCGCACGCGGCTGCGTCGGCGAGGGCCGGAGCAGGTCGGCGAGCCCGGCGGGCGAGAAGGACACGCGCCACGAGGAACTCCGCGCGGCGGCTTCCGCTCCGGCGCATGCGCGCGCAGCGAGATGACGAAGCCCGCCGTCCCTCCGATCATGCTCGAGAGCAGGAGACCCTGTATCCCTCGCGCGTGTCCGCCAGGATCATCGCGCCGATGCCGAGGCCGATGAGTCCGCCCGCGATGGTGGAGAGGCGTATCCACGTGCCCTGCGTCTGCGTGAAATCGCGCCGTGCCTGCAGGGCATGTCCGGCGACGAGACCGGCGATGGCGCCGAGCCCGCTGCCCGCCGCGTATTCGGAATTGGTGATGTTGGCTCCGTCATCGAAGGCAAGCAGAATCGCGGTGGGCCAGCCGGCGCCGAGCACACCCGCGGTGGACAGCATGTCCGCGTCTCCTGCGGTGTAGTGGGAGGAGTTCGCAAGGAGCGCCCCGGCGCCGTATCCGGCCACCGTGCCCGCCAGTCCCGCGACTTTTCCCGCGACGCCATCCCCGTTCAACGCCTGTTCGTCAATGGTCACGGCGGTCATGCAACCGATGCCGAGTCCGAAGTTGCCGAGATCGGCGACCAGCGCCGCGTCGCCCGCGCTGATGTCGAAGGCCCGCGCCACTTCGTACCCGGCCAGCATCTCCGCGACGCTGAAGGCCAGGGCGAATCTGGCATGCTCGGAGCTCCCGTCGACGCCGAGGGCGGTAGCGAGAAAGACGCCGTCCACCACGCCGCGCGCGCCGCCCTGCAAGGCGAGCGTCGCCATGCCGTCCGTCACTCTGGCGTTGCGCGTGAGCAGATACGGGGCGAAGAACCCGCCGCCCGCCGCGAGCATCTCGACGCCCAGCGCTCTCCGCGAGGGCGTGACGTCGAACGCCTCGACGATGAGAGGTCCGTAGACCAGGGATGACAGTGTCGTAACCGTTCCGATGAACTTCGAACGTCCTTCCTGCTCCGTCACCACCTGCGGCGCGAGGCTGTTGACACGCTGCGTCACCTGCGCGCGGAAAGCGGTCATCTGCTCGCGCGTCATGGTTCGTGTCAGGCGTTCCACCAGTCCGTTGCGCAGGTATTCGATGTCGAGCGCGTACGTGGAATCCTGGAGCAGATAGAGGCGCGCGTCGCGGAATCCCGGATACTCCGGAAACAGGCGCAGGAGAGTTCGAGATCCGTGCCGATGCGTTCCAGACGGGAATCAGCGTCGACGGGAATCTGAATCTGCTGCGCCGTCGAAGCGGTGACCGCCGCGACGAGCGCGCAGAGAACAACGAGGGCAATATGCTTCATGGAGGATTCCAGCCGTGATCGGTGTGCGCGCAAACTCAGAACGATGCGGTGATGTGGAGAAACGGAATGGGCGCCCGAAGCGTCTCCATCCCGGGCAGCGATGCCGCGGCGAAACCCGCCGGCGAGATCGACACCCTCCACGCGGAGGACCTCCACGAGGCCCCGGCTTCTTCCGACACTCCCGCGACCATGAGACCGAAACCGAGCGCCGCCCCCGCCGCGGCAGTGAGCGCGACGACGCGGTCGCCGTCCTCCTCCGGACCGAAGGCGTAGCCGAGACCGGCGCCGACAAGTCCGCCGGAGACGGTGGAGAGGTAGACGAAATTTCCCTGCGCCGACGAAAAATCCCGCTCGCGAAGAAAGAGATGCCCGAGGGCGATGCCGGCGATAGCGCCCGCGATGCCGGCGCTCATCACCGGCTTCGTGTCCCGTTCGCCCGCAAAATACAGCGCCGAAACCGGCAGCGCGGCGCCGAGCAGGCCGCCGGCGTTCAGCACGTCCGCATCGCCCTTCGTGTACCGCGCATCACGCGTCAACATGGCTCCGGCAACGTAGCCCAGCGCGGAGACGCCGAGTCCCCACGCGGCGCCGCTCCTCGAGATCAGCTCCGCGTCCTCGTCCGCGATCTGCGATGCGGCCAGGCCGATGCCGAGACCGAAATTCCCCGCCGACCCGATCGCCGCGGCTTCCCCGCCTCCGAGATCGTTCACCCGCGCGATGTTGTACCCCGCCGCGGCTTCACCGAGACTCATGACGAGCGAA
>JADKJW010000022.1 GCA_016720835.1 Ignavibacteria bacterium | reverse complement strand
CGAGTGGACGTGCGGGTACGGCACCAGCGTCGCCTCGCGCGCCCGCCGGTACGCGATGATGCCCGATGCGAGGATCTTGTAGTCGACCGCGCCGATGAGTTTTTGCAGCATGCTGTTGAACACGTGCTGGTACTCGATCCCCTGCTCGTCGTAAATGCCCTTGATGGTGCGGTCGATGTCCTCCTTCGCGTCCGTGAGTCCCGCGTCGATCATCGCGGCGACGCCGGCCTCCACGGAGTTGCGCTTCATGCGCATGAAGTCGACGAGGGTGTTGTCGAGGTCGAACACGACGGCGCGGATCATGCGGTTTTGCTCCATTCATCCTCGATGAAGGTGCGGACGGCGGATTTGAGGAACACGCCGTCGATGCCGATCTCCCCGATGGCGCGCGCGATGGTCGCGAGTTTCCGCTCGATGGAGAAGCGCTTGTTCACCACGAGGAGCTGCTGGTCCTTCAGGATGCAGTGTCCCCCGGCGAAGTCGCCCTTTCTCGAAACGGATGCGATACCCGAGTTGCTCGCATGCCTCGCGCAGCTCGTCGAGCATGATGTCTTGTTGATGCCTGCCACGGATGCTCGCTGTCTGGTGATCGAAAATCAGGATTGCCGCCGCGCGGCGTCGGCGGTGCGCGCGGCACCGCCGCGGTACAGAAGCGGCCGCCAGACCACGACGCAGATCGCCGTGAAATAGCTCAGGGTCGCGATCACGGGCAATCCCCCGAGGGCGCCGATGCGGTGCGAAAGCGTTTCGCGCATCAGGGTGCTGTGCTGTTCGTACGCCTGCAGACCCTGCAGGTAGAGGATGTCCTGCGTCGACATCCAGAGGAAAATGAATTTCAGATCCAGATACCCTGTGAAGACTTCCACGGGGACGAAGAGGAAAAAGAGCAGCGATGCCATCAGCAGCCAGCCGTGCTCCTTGAAGCGCAGCGGGATGAGGCGCACGACGGCGATCGCGCTGACGAGCACGAGCGTGTAGCTGACGAGCACCACGATGGACGAGGCGAAAATCAGTTGAAAAAGGGTCCGCTCCTGATCGAGCGAGATGCCCGGCTCGTACTCGAGGGTTCCCGGCACGAAGAACTCGTTGCCGATCACCGTGCGCAGCGCGAAGCCGCCGAGCCAGAAAATCGCGGAAATCGTGAGGAGCATGAGCCAGGCGCGCAGCGGCTTGCCGAACGCGGTCTCCTCGGAGCGGGGTGCTGGGACATGGGGGCGGGTGTCAGAGGATGTAACGGCTGAGGTCTTTGTCTTTGGCGATACCGGCGAGACGCTGTTCCACCATGTCGGCATCCACGGTGATACGCGCCTCGGGGAGCACGTCCGGCACATCAAAGAGCACGTTTTCGAGAAGCGTGGTGAGAATGGTATGGAGGCGCCGCGCGCCGATGTTCTCCACCTGGTCGTTGACATCGGTGGCGGTGCGGGCGATGGCGCGGATCGCTTCGGAGGTGAAGACGATCTCCACGCCTTCCGTCGCGAGCAGCGCGGCGTACTGTTTGAGCAGGGCGTTCTCCGGGAGCGTCAGGATTTTGACGAAATCCTCCTCCGACAGGCTCTGCAGTTCGACGCGGATCGGGAACCGCCCCTGCAACTCGGGAATGAGGTCGGACGGCTTGGAGACATGGAAGGCGCCGGACGCGATGAAGAGCACGTGGTCGGTGGAGACCGGTCCGTGCTTCGTGTTGACCGGTGGTGCCTTCGACGATCGGCAGGAGATCGCGTTGCACGCCCTCGCGCGAGACGTCGATGCCCCCTCCCTTTCCGGACGCACCGGCAATCTTGTCGATTTCGTCAAGGAAGATGATGCCGGAATTCTGCACGCGATCGATCGCGAGGCGCGCCACCGCTTCGGGGTCGATCAACTTCTGCGCTTCCTCCTGCTTGAGGAGGACCCGCGCTTCGCGGACGGTGATCCGCCGTTGCCGCGTCTTTTTCGGCAGCATGTTCCCGAGAATATTCTGGAGGTCGATGCCCATGTCGTCCATGCCGACGGGGCCGAACATCTGCATCATCGGGGCGGCGCCGGCGCTGAGTTCGAGCTCCACCATGCGTTCGTCGAGGTTGCCGGCGCGGAGTTGCGCGCGGAGCTTCTCGCGGGTCTCGCTGTGGGCGGCATCGGCCTCTTCCCCGTTCTTGCGGCCGGGGAACAGCACATCGAGGATGCGATCCTCCGCGAGCGCGGCCGCCTTGTCCTCCACCTCGCGCGCTTTTTCGGTCCGCACTTGATTGATGGCGATCTCCACGAGATCGCGCACCATCGACTCCACATCGCGGCCGACGTAGCCGACCTCGGTATACTTCGTGGCCTCCACCTTGATGAAGGGCGCTCCCGCGAGCCGGGAGAGACGCCGGGCGATCTCCGTCTTGCCCACGCCGGTCGGGCCGATGAGGATGATGTTGTTCGGGATGATCTCGTCGCGCAGATCGTCGGACACGTGCTGGCGCCTCCAGCGGTTC
Organism: Ignavibacteria bacterium; assembly: GCA_016720835.1. Classification (GTDB taxonomy): domain Bacteria; phylum Bacteroidota; class Ignavibacteria; order SZUA-365; family SZUA-365; genus JADKJW01. Next base: position 60,025 of record JADKJW010000022.1, on the reverse strand, counting down.
CGCAGCGCGATTGCGACGGCGCGCTTCGCGGCGTCCTGTCCGATGACGAATTTGTCGAGTTCCTCGACGATGCGCCGCGGCGTGAGGGAGAGATCGTGTATCTGTGGTGCCAGGTCGTTCATGCCGGTGTTACAGCGTTTCGATGACGATGTTCGCGTTCGTGTAGATGCAGATCTCGGATGCCGTCCGCAGCGATTCCTCGACGATGTCGCGCGCGGGAAGCGCCGTGTGCCGCACGAGCATGCGCGCGGCGGCGAGCGCGTAACTCCCGCCCGATCCGATCGCAACGATACCGTCGTCCGGCTCGATGACGTCGCCGGTGCCGGAGATGATGAGCGCCTTCTCCGAATTGAGGACGGCGAGAAGCGCCTCGAGGCGCCTGAGATACTTGTCCGTGCGCCACTCTTTCGCGAGTTCCACGGCCGCCCGCTCAAAATTTCCGCGGTATTCCTGGAGCTTCTCCTCGAATTTCTCGGAGAGGGTCAGGGCGTCCGCGGCGGAGCCCGCGAACCCGGTCAGCACGCGGCCCTCGTACATCTTGCGGACCTTGCGGGCGTGGTGCTTCATCACCGTCTGGCCGACGGTCACCTGTCCGTCGGCGCCGATGACGGCCTTCCCGTCGCGGATCAGGCCGACGACGGTGGTGGAGCGGATGCGGTTCGGCGATTCGTGTGGTGTCATTCCATCAAAATAGGTGATCCGGCGATGCGGAGAAAGCGGAGGCTTCGGACGGACACGCCCGGGCGACGCGCGGTCAGATCTTCACGCGGAGTCGCGACACGGGAATTCCGAGCGCCTCGCGGTATTTGGCGACAGTGCGGCGCGCGATATCGAAGCCGCGTTCGCGGAGCATGGTCATGATCGCCTCGTCGCTCATCGGTTTTTTCGCATCTTCCGCGCTGATCAGGCCTTTGATGATGCTCTTCACTTCGGTGTTGGATACCTCGATGCCCGACGCGGTGGGGATGCCTTCGCTGAAGAAGTAGCGCAGCTCGTGCACGCCCCATTCGGTCTGCACGTACTTGCCGTTCACCACGCGGGAAATCGTCGAGATATCCATGCTGATGACGTCGGCGATGTCCCGATAGATCAGCGGGCGAAGGGCTCCCGGTCCTTTTTCGAACCAGTCCCGCTGTTTTTCGACGATCGTGTGCATGACGGCGAGCATGGTCTGCCGGCGCTGATTGATGGACTGGATGAACCACTTCGCCGTCTCCATTTTCTGGCGCAGGAACTGCCGCGCTTCGGTGGAGATGCCGTTCTTTCTCGTGGTCATCAGCTCGCGGTAGGCGCGGCTCACGCGCAGGGGCGGCACGCCGCGGTCGTTGAGCATGATGATGAAATCGTCCTTGTCGCGGGAGACGAAAAAATCCGGGATGATGTAGTTCAACGTCGCCGAGATGTTTCCCTCGCCGGGTTTGGGGTTCAGATGCTTGATGCAGCCGAACGCCTTCTTGAGGAGATCGTCGTTGATGTGCAGTTCCGCTTTGATCTTCTCGAAGTGCTTTTTGACAAAGTGATCCCAGCACTCCCGCAGGATGCGGATGGCGATAATGCGGGCGGTGGAATTGTCCGGTGACCGTTCGAGCTGGACAATGAGGCACTCGCGCAAGTTCCGGGAGGCAATGCCGACGGGGTCCAGACGGTGTATGCGCTGCAACACGGCTTCGGCCTCTTCCGGCGAGATCCCCGACGCATGCTCGTGATTGACATCGAGGATGATGTCCTCGAGGTTCCGACGCAGGTAGCCGTCCTCATCGATATTGCCGATGATTTCCTCGCCGAGCAACGTGAGGCGCTCATCCATCTGCAGCATGTGCAGCTGTTCGATGAGTCGATCCGTCAGGGAAACGGAGGCCGGAGTGGGAATTTCCCGGTCATCCTCCTCGTCGTACCAGTTCTTCGAATGCGCGCCTTCGTTGTCCTCGAAAAATTCTTCCCAGGAATACTCCTCGTCCTGATGCTCGCGGATTTCCTTTTCTATGAAGTCGTCCTGCTCCTTCTGGGCTTCCCTCTCCGGAATGATGACATCCACTTCCATGCCATCCTTCCCATCGGCAACCGGGGCGAGTTCTTCCTCGATGATGTCGGCATCGAGGCTCTCATCCTGCTCCTGCATCTCCTCTTGGTCCATCCCCTCTTCGAGCAGCGGATTGATTTCGAGCTCGTCCTTGATGCGTTGCTCAAGCGCCAGCACGGGCAGCTGCAGGATCTTCAGATATTGCACCTGCGCAGGCGTGAGTTTCTGCTGGAGGCGCTGGGTTTGTGTGATTTTAAGCATGGCGAGAATACCGGGTGGTTACAACGATGTCGCCTGTTCTTCGCTCGCCCTGGCCTTGAGCGCCTCGTAGTGCTCGGGGCCGAACGCCCGTACCAGGGCTTCTTCGAGAAAATCGAGCAGCGCAATTCCCGAGGTTTCGCCCCGTTCGATTGCGGGAGCACATTCGGAGAACTCCTCAAATTTCAGATGCTTCCGATGCGGTCCGCTCACGCGAACAGGGAAGAGATGACAACTGATCGGTTTCATCCACTCGAAGCGGCCATCCTGAAACGCCTGCTGTATGGAGCACTTCGCAATCTTTCCGTGATAGGTGACGAAGACGCAGGCGCGCTGATTGTAACAGCGCAGGTACAGTTTTTTCGCGTGGTGTTCGAATAACCCGAACGTATCAACGACATCCGTATGCTCCTTCGGCAGTTCCGCCCGCAAGAGATCATAGGCGCGCTGTGGTAGGATTTCCGCTTCCTCCTGCAGAACGGGAGGGCCGAGTCCGCCGGGAAACGTGCAGCACGCCCCCTTGCAGGCCTGAAGATCGCAGGCAAACTTTGTCGAAAATATTCTGGAATCGATCATTTCTTGAGCATTCAGCTGTATGGCACAGTTCTTTCATCGCGTATCAACAAAGGAACATATGGAAAAGGGAAAGCATGCGCAATACTGTTTCAGCTTTTGGTGTAGAAATTGCATAGCGCGGTTTTCTCCTCGCGCCCGGGAACAAAGCAGGGGCACCGCGAGTAAGCCTAGTAGCCAACTCTCCAGGAGAGACGACTGCATGACCATGACTGATCCGTATGACATTCTCCGCCTCTCGTTACTGCCGCGGGTTGGTCCGACTCGCGGACGTGCGCTGGCGCGCAGGTTCCGAAGTTACGCGGAGATCGCACGCGCGTCCCTGAGGGATCTCCTGCGAACGGAAGGCTTCCAGGAAGTGCTCGCGCGCGCCGTGCACACGACGCTGCATGATGCGGCGCATCAGGCGCTCTGCGAGCGCACCGTGGATCGAAACAGGGAGCTTGCAGAGCGCGGCGGTTTCGCGCTTCTTTCCTATACGGATCCGGCGTACCCCGCCGCGCTTCGGCGCATCTACGACGCCCCGCTGTTCCTCTTCTGCAAGGGCGAACTGATTGGTCCGGACGAGCGGGCGGTGGCTGTCGTGGGCACCAGAATGCCGAGCGATTACGGACGGAAGGCAGCCGCGATGCTCGCGCAGGAACTCGCGGATGCAGGACTGACAACCGTCAGCGGTCTCGCACTGGGCATCGATACCGTTGCGCATGCCGTGTCGCTGTCCTGCGGCGGACGGACTGTGGCGGTGCTCGGCAGCGGTCTGGCAAACATCTACCCCGCGTCGAACCGCCGCCTGGCGGCGCAGATATCCGAGCACGGATGTGTGCTTTCCGAATTGCCGCTCGACGCGCTTCCAGACGCCGTGAACTTCCCGAGAAGAAACCGCATCATCAGCGGGTTGAGCGCCGCAACCATCGTCGTGGAAAGCGGCGTCAAGGGGGGCGCGATGATCACCGCCGAGCTGGCTCTCGACCAGAACAAGGACGTCTACGCCGTCCCTGGGAGCATTTTCAATCCCAAATCCGCCGGTCCCAACCTCCTGCTGAAAAAAGGCGTTGCTCGTCCCTTTACCTGTCTGCAGGATCTCGCCGACGAATTGCCTTCGCTGTTCAGAACCCGTGGCGAGAGCAGGGTTCCCGCGCAGATGAGCATCGCGGAGCAGCAGCTGTACGACATTCTCGACGAGGAGCCGCGTCATATCGACAGCCTTGCGCTGCGCCTCGGATTGCCCACATCCGATCTGCTGGTGACTCTCCTGCACATGGAATTCCGCAGCCTTGCGAGACAGCATCCCGGGAAGTATTTCACGAAGGGATGATGAAGTCCCTTTTCCGCTTGGAACATTTTTGCCATTTTCTCGTCTTATCATGACTTGGGGCTCCCACGCAGCCCGCCCATTCATCTCCCCACACGCATTCTCATGAAAAAACGCACCCGCCTGTTCCTTGCCGCCGGCATCCCCGTCGCGGCATTGCTCCTCTATTGGATGTTCGCCCCGACCGGGAAGTCGGGGATTCCGACGGCACCGGTGAAGCGGGCGATTTTCACATTCTCGTCATCGAGAGCGGTTCCATCCGCGCGAAGAATTCGTTCACGATCACCGCACCGCGGCTGTTGAGCGGCGGCAACCTGCAGGTCGTGTATCTCGCGGCGGAAGGAACGACCGCGCGGCCCGAGGAGATTCTCGTGCGCTTCGATCCGAGCAACGCGCTGAAGCGCATCGCGGACAGGCAGACCGATCTGAAGACCGCGATGGCCGATCTCGCAAAGCTCAAGGCGCAGCAATCCGCGGACGAGTCGCAGGCCAAGACCGATTTCGAAACCGCGAAGCTCAATTTTCAGCTCGCGGAAATCGCCAAGGAGCGGATGCAGTTCGAACCCGAGGCCAAGAAGCGCGAAGCGAATCTCGAGTTTGAACGCGCGAAACTGGTGTTCGAGCAGTCCCGTTCCAACGTGGAGAACCGGACGGTGGTGCGGAAATCGGAACTCGGGAACATCCAGCTCAGGATCTCGCAGATTCAATCCGACATCGCGGCGTCGGAAAAAGAGATGGAGATGCTCAACATCAAGGCGCCGATCAGCGGCCTCATCGTCTATGAGAACAACTGGAGCACGGGAAGGAAGATCGCGGTCGGCGACCAGCCGTGGCCCGGCATGCCCATCATCAGTCTTCCCGATCTCTCCGCCGCGCAGGTGGAGGTGAGCGTCAACGAGATGGACATCGCGAAGGTGAAAGCGGGTCAGAAGGTGGAAGTGACGCCCGACGCGTTTCCCGACAAGACGTTCACCGGCACCATCGCCACGGTGTCGCAGATCGGACACGAGAAGGGCTCCGGATCCAACGTCAAGGTGTTCGACATCGTCGTGGACCTCGAAGGCACGGACGAGGTGCTCAAGCCGGGCATCACCACCACGAACAAGATCATCGTGGGCACCGTGAAGAACGTCCTTTCGATTCCCATCGTGAGCGTGATCGAGATCGAAGGGAAGACATTCGCCTTCGTCAAGAGCGGCGGATCCTTCGACAAACGGGAGGTCGTTCTCGGGGAGCGGAACGACAATTACGTGGTGGTGAAGAAAGGCCTGTCGGCGGAGGACCTCGTCGCTCTGCGCAATCCCGAGGAAGACGGCGAGGAAGCCGCCGGACCGGATGCCAGGACGGAGACTGCCGGGAAACGCGGCGGCACGAAGCTGCCATGAGGCCGCAAGGATTTTCCGCCCAGCATCGCGAATCGCTGCTGATCGCGCTGCGCAGTCTGGCCCCTGCACAAGACGCGGTCGCTGCTGACCATGCTCGGCATCATTTTCGGGTGGGCGCGGTGATATCCATGCTGTCGATCGGCGAAGGCGCTCGCCAGGAATCGCTTGAGCAGATTGAAGTGCTCGGCGTGCGGAACATCATCATCCGCAGCATCGAGGCGAGCGGCGACGACGCCTCCGGCGACGACAGGAAGTCGCAACCCCTGGGCATCACGCGAAAGGACGCGGAGGCGATCGAAGACATCTGCCCGTTCGCGGAGAGCGTCGCGGTCACGTGGGAGAGCAAGATCGAGGCGCGCACCTACGAGGGCAGCACGCAGGTGACGCTCGTCGGCGCGACACCGGAATACGCGCCGATTTTCAATGTGCGCATGAGCGAGGGCACGTTCCTGGAGCGGAGGCATCTCGCGCAGACCGCGAACGTCTGCGTCATCGGCGACGAGATCAAGAAGGCGCTGTTCGGCTTCAAGAATCCGATGTACAAGCTGGTGAAGCTGCAGGACCAGTGGTTCACCGTCATCGGCGTGATGGAGTCGAAAAAGGCGGTGAAATCCGTGGAGATCGCGCTGCCGTCCGCGAATTCGATGGTCCTCATTCCGCTCCCGACGGCGATGGCGAAGTTTCCCCGCGAGGCGACGGGCGGCTCGCGCATGTTCGGACGTTTCGGCCGCTTCCGTTTCCGCGGCGGCGAGGACCAGAAATACCTGGACCGCAACACCATCGACCAGATCGCGGTGCGCATCGAAAAAAACAGTCCGGTGGACGAGGCCTCGAAGGTGATCACCGCGCTGCTGCGCAAGCGGCACAACGACCAGGAGGATTTCACCGTCACGATCCCCGATCAACTCATCGAGCAGAGTCAGAAGACGCAGAGCATCTTCAACATCGTCATGGGCGCCATCGCCGGGATTTCCCTGCTCGTCGGAGGCATCGGCATCATGAACATCATGCTCGCAAGCGTCCTCGAGCGGACCCGCGAAATCGGCGTCCGGCGCGCGATCGGCGCGACGAGATCGATGATCATCGTGCAGTTCCTCGCCGAGGCCACCGTGCTCTCCATCGTCGGCGGTGTTGCCGGGATTTTCCTCGGCTGGGGCCTCACGAAGGTCATCACCGCCTATGCCGGCTGGCGGACCATCATCAGCTTGTGGTCCGTCCTGCTCGCCTTCGGCGTGGCCGGCGCGACAGGCATCCTCTTCGGGTACTACCCCGCCAAGCGCGCGGCGGACGAGGACATCATCGAAGCGCTGCGGTACGAGTGAGGACTGGAACAGGAGTCATGGAGTCGTGGAGTAATGGAGTAACCGAGTGAAGAAATTCAGGATCAAACGTCCCTTGGGATTGTTCGCGATGGCGGGAATACTGACGACCATGTCCGCATTCGGACAGCGTCAGATGACCTTGCAGGAGTGTCTGCGGATAGCATTCGACCAGAGTTACACCGCGCGATCAGCGCGCGAGCAACTCCGCACCTCGGAGGCGTCGGCGCAGGCGGCCCGGCGCGCGCTCTTCTCCACCGTCGATCTCACCTTCGAGGCGCCGTCGTACGACCGCACGCTGCAGTCGCAGATCAATCCCGACACGAAGCTCAAGGTCTTCGTGCCGCTGGAGAACCTGCAATGGGGCGGGAGCCTGAACATCCGCCAGCCGCTGATCTGGACGAACAGCACCGTGACGCTCAGCGGGCAGGTCTACCGCTGGGATCAGCGCTCGGATGATTACTTCTCGCGGGACTTCTTCGGCAACATGGTGATCGAACTCTCGCAACCCCTGCTTGTGCCGAACACGCAGCGCATCAATTACCGGCGTGCCGAGCTGGATTTCGAGGAAGCCAAGTCCGAATACCGGCGCGCGACCCTGGATCTGCGATACTCCGTCACCGAAGCGTTCTACCGCACCTACTCGACGCAGGAGCAGCTTCGGATTCAGCGCGATCGCGTGAGCCAGCAGGAGGAGTCGTACACGACGGCGATGCGCAAGTACAGGTCCGGGCTCATCGCGGAAGTGGACGCGCTGCAGTTCGAAGTGGATCTCGCCGCGGCGCGGAACGATCTGCTGAGCGCCGAGAATTCCTCCATTTCCCGTTCGAACAACTTCAAGCTGCTGATCGGATTGCCGCTTGCAGATTCCGTCGCCCTGGCGTTGACGGACACCACCTTTCAGGCGATCACCATTCCGGTGGAGAACGCGATTTCCGAGGCGAAGAAGACGCGGGTCGATCTGCAGCGCGCGGTGAACAACATCGAGCGCGGCACGCTGTCGCTCGAAGAAGTCGACGGACAACGGGCCATCCGCGGGGATTTGACGATGCGCTACGGGCTGAACAACGATGACAAGATCCTGAAGAATCTGTTCTCGAATTACCGCGACACGCGCGGCGCCGTTCTGCGGGTCACGGTGCCCATCTTCGACTGGGGCAGGCACGCGCAGGATGTGGAAGCCGCCGAGGCGCGTCTGCGCGCCGCGGAATACACCGCGAGGAACGTGGAGTTGACCATCGAGCAGGAAATCACCGATCTCGTCCGGGGCATTTCCTCGGCGGCGGAGCGCGTGCGGGTGCTCTTCAAGTCGCGGCTCGTCGCGGAGCAGGCGTACGACATCAACACCAGGCGCTACGATGTGGGGACCATCGGCTCGATCGAACTGTCGCAATCGCAGACGCGCCTGCTGCAGGCGCGGCTGAGCGCTCTCGACGCCCTCATCGACTACAACGTCGCGCTTGCCGACATCACGCGAAGAACCGCCTTTGATTTCCGGCTCCGCGCGCCCGTGGGCAGCGACGAGTAGCGGCTCACGCGAATCCCCCCCCGCGCACGCTCCTGCCCGCGCGGCGGAACCCCTCTCACACGAGGACCGTTCCCATGCACACGGGTTTTGCCCCCGCCGTGCTTTCCTTGCTTTTCCTGCCCTGCCTCGCTAACTTGATTTGCTCCTACAACGCATGGAAATCACTTCTTTTCATCAGTTTCCTGTTTCATGGTCGAATTCGGTGCAGCGCTGCGGAAGGCCCGGGAAGCTTCGGGTTTTACGCTGGAAGAGATCTACGAGAGAACGCGGATTGCGATCAAGCATCTGCGCGCGATCGAAACCGGAGATTTTCCATCCGTTCCGCAGACCTATGTTCGCGCTTTCATCCGGGAGTACGCGCGAATCGTCGGACTCGATGAAGAGCAGACCGTCGCGACATACAATGATGTCGCCGAGCGGGAAAAGGGTATTCCGAAGCCTCCGGAGGCTATCGATTCGGCGCATCTTCTTCCGCACCTCGACGATTCGATAGAGATCATCATCCCCGGCTCCGTTGTCCCGAAGCATGTGGAAGTGCAGGGAACGGCCGAGGTGGAAGCGACGGCGGCGTACATTCCTCCGGTACGAAAATCGACATCGCTGTCCGATTCTTCGTCGCCCGCGATCGAAATCAGCACCTCCGTGAGGAAGGAGCCGAAGCCCGTTTCCCCCACCGTGAGCGATCCCCTTCCGGAACCTGCCGAGGCCGCGGACAACTCCGCCGCACCGGGTTCCGCTCCTGATGTATCCGACGCAGGCTCCGCGGACGCGAAAACCGCCACGCCGGCTTCCGTCGACGCGGTGGCAGCGGTTCCCGCGCGGACGGAACCCGACGCCGCGCCTGAAGAGCCCGCTCACAGCGCCCCACTGACGCCGCCCGCTGTCCCGGCGCCCGAGCCAGCCGCGGTTTCTGAGAAAAGGACCCTGCGATCGGAAATACTGGACAAATTCACACGACCCGATGCACCCCCTGCCGCGACGGCTCCCGAGCAGAAACCGAGGCGAAGCGTCTACGTGGCAAAGCCGCAGCATGCTCCCCCGCCCCCGGTTCCGGCCGTTCCGCCGAAACACGCGCCACCCGCGGGTCGCGTCAACCGCGAAGAGAAGCGCATCCTCGTCGTCGGATCGGTTGTCGTGCTGATCGTGATCGTATGCATCTATGCATACTTCCATTTTCAGCCCACGGACACTCCGACGGATTCGATGGTGGATTCGACCGGATTGAAAGCAAGTCTGGAGGCCGGAAAATTCATCGATTCGACGCAGCATGTTGCGGCCGAGGTCCTTCCTATTCCGTCCGACACCGCGAAGACGGTGATCGTCGCTCCGGAAACCGTGGACCCGAAGCAGAAGGGCCGCGCGAAGGACGACAGCCTGATCCTCGAGGCGTACTCGAGCACGCCCGTCTGGTTTTCGGTGCGCATGGACACGACGCGAACCGAGCGCGGAAACATGAGCACGAATGATCACCGCGTGTGGAAGGCGCGCGACCGCTTCATGATCACTCTCGGCGATGCCGGCGCCATGACGTTCTTCCTGAACGGCAAGCAGCTTGCGCCGTTCGGCGAGGAAGGCGCGGTCATCAAAAACGTCACCATTTCCCGGCAGAACCTGAACGCGGGCAATTGACCATGGGAGTGCCTGCGGTCGCCCGGAAGGAACACGCGAAACTCGCGGCCGATCTGCGCGAGCACGACTACCGCTACTACGTCCTCGCCGATCCGCGCATCACGGACGACGCGTACGACGCCCTGTTCCGCAGGCTCCTGCAGCTGGAGGATACGCATCCCGAGCTCCGGGCGCACGATTCACCGTCGCAGCGCGTGGGCGGCAGCGTGACCCGGGATTTCCCGACCGTCACGCATGCGACTCCGATGCTGAGTCTCGCGAACACCTACTCCGCCGCCGACGTCGCGGACTTCGACCGCCGCGTGCGGGAACTCCTCGAGGGCCGGGCGCCCCGGTATCACTGCGAGCTGAAGCTCGACGGCGTCGCGTTCACGCTCCATTACCGCGATGGCGTGCTTGCGGCGGGCGCGACACGCGGCGACGGACAGAGCGGCGACGACATCACCGCCAACCTCCGGACCATCCGCGCCCTGCCGTTGCGCATCCGCGAAACCGTCCCCGGGGTGGACGAATTCGAAGCGCGCGGCGAAGCATACATGCGCAAGGACGCGTTCCGCGCGCTGAACGCGCAGCGGGAAGCCGACGGCGAGAAACTGTTCGCCAACCCGAGGAATTCGACCGCGGGCACGCTGAAGATGCAGGACTCGGCTCTCGTCGCCGCCCGGCAGATCGATGCCGCGATGTACACGCTCATCGCAAAAAACAGCGGCATAGGCTCGCAGAAGGACGCGATGAGCGCTCTGGCGAGGATGGGCTTTCCCGTCAACGGGCATTCCCGCGTCTGCGACAGCCTCGAAGAGGTCATGGCCTACTGCGAGGAGTGGGAATGGCGCAGGGATGAACTGCCGTACGACATCGACGGCGTCGTCATCAAGGTCGACAGCTTCAACGATCAGGACATCCTCGGATCGATCTCGAGGAGTCCTCGCTGGGCCATCGCCTACAAGTTTTCCGCGCGCACGGCAACAACCGTGCTCCGGGGCGTCACGTTTCAGGTCGGGAGAACGGGTGCCGTGACCCCCGTGGCGGAACTGGAACCTGTCCTCCTCGCGGGATCGACCATACGTCGCGCGACGCTGCACAACGAGGATTTCATGCGCGACCTTGATCTCCACAAGGGAGACACGGTCGTCGTGGAAAAAGGCGGCGACGTTATCCCGAAAGTCAGCAGCGTGGAACTCGCCAGACGGCCCGCGGACAGCGAGGGCATCCGATTCACGGGCACCTGTCCCGCGTGCGACACGCGCCTCGTGCGTCCTGAGGGCGTTGCCGCGTGGTTCTGCGAGAATCCCGCATGTCCAGAGCAGATCCGGAGCCGTCTCGAGCATTTCGCGTCGAGGCGCGCGATGGACATCGACGGTCTCGGCGAATCCGTTGTCGACGCGCTGGTCACGAACGGATTCGTCCGCACGCCTGCGGATCTGTACGCACTCGCGGAGCATGCCGGAGCGATGGCGGCGCTTGTTCGCTTCGGGGAACGGAAAGTGTCGAAGCTGCTCGCCGGCATTGAACGGAGCAAGAAACAGCGTTTCGACCGCGTGCTCTTCGCGATCGGCATCCGTTTCGTCGGCGAAGGCGTCGCGAAGTTGCTCGCGGGGCGCTTCCCGTCCTTCGAACACGTTGCGAACGCGACCGTGCAGGAAATGGAAGCCGTGTCCGGGATCGGCCCGGTCATCAGCGCCAGCGTGAAACGGTTCTTCGAGGACGAGCAGGCGCTCGCGCTTGTCGCGCAGCTCCTCTCCCGCGGTGTTGCGGGGAGTCCTGTCGCCGATGGCGGCCAGGTCCCGATCCCGTTTTTCGACGGCAAGACCTTCGTGCTGACCGGCACGCTCGGGAAGTACACCCGTGACGAGGCGAAGGCGGTCATCGAACGCTGCGGCGGCACCGTCACCGGCAGCGTGAGTTCGCGCACGGACTACGTCCTAGCCGGCGCGGAGGCCGGATCGAAACTCGACAAGGCACGGACGCTCGGCGTCGAGGTCCTCACGGAGGAGGACTTCATCGCGGCGCTCCCATCGGATTGAACACAAGGAGGCACCATGAATTTCACCATCAACAAAGAAGACGATCTCGCGATTTTCACCCTGTCCGATCCGCGGCTCGATTCGGTCAGTTCGCCTGACATCAAGGCCGAATTGCTGATCCTGTGCCAGGAGGACATCCACGTGCTCATCATCGACCTGTCCGCAGTGACCTTCTGCGACAGTTCGGGTCTCAGTGCCCTGCTCCTTGCCGAGCGGCAGATGCGCGACAAGGACGGCGGTGTGCTGGTTGTCGACAAGGCGGGAAAGATTCGCTCGTTGCTCGAGATCGCGAAGCTGGACAGTATCATCCCGGTCTTCCCGTCGATCGCCGACGCGCGCGCCGCCCTCGAAGAGTGACGCGCCGCCGCCCTCCCCTCCGCCATTCTCTCTCGCGAATGATTTCTCCCGCGTGATTGGCGCATGCATTTCACCGTCGTCGACATCATCATCGTCATCGTGTACCTCGGCGGGATCGCGTTGTTCGGCGCGCTCTCGGGTGGCAAGCAACGCTCGGCACGCGACTATTTCCTGAGCGAGTCCGCGGTCCCGTGGTGGGCGGTCACTCTCGCGATCGTCGCCACCGAGACGAGCGCGTTGACCTTCCTGTCGATTCCCGGTATCGCGTACGCGGCGGACCTGAGTTTCCTCCAGTTGGCGATCGGGTACATCATCGGGCGCATCCTTGTCGCGCGCCTCCTGTTGCCGCGATACTTTCAGGGCGAATTGTCGACGGCCTACGCCTATCTCGGGACGCGGTTCGGCATGCGGATGCGGCGCACCGCGTCCACGGTGTTCATGACCACGCGCGTCTTTGCGGACGGCGTGCGTTTGTACACCACCGCGATCCCGCTGGCACTGCTCCTGAAGGGTTTCGGCGTGCTGCCCGGAACGAGCGACACCACGGTATACCTGGTGGCCATCGGCGTGCTCTCGCTCCTGACGCTCGTGTACGTGTATTTCGGAGGCGTGCGCGCGGTCATCTGGACCGACGTCATCCAGTTCTTCATCTACATTGGCGGAGCGATGCTGGCGCTCTACTATTTGCAGGACCTGCTCGGTGAGCGGATGGCCGAAGGGTTTGCCTCGCTCACACAGGCCGGCAAGCTGCATATATTTTCGAGCGGTTTCGATCTGGGATGGGCGGGATTCTTCGCGAAACCGTACACGACTCTCGCGAGCATCGCGGGGGGCGTGTTCCTCTCGATGGCTTCGCACGGCACGGACCAGCTGATCATCCAGCGCGTGCTCACCACCGGCGATCTCCGGAAATCGCAGCGCGCGATGATCGTGAGCGGCATCATCGTTTTCGCGCAGTTCGCGATGTTCCTCGTGCTCGGCAGTCTGCTCTGGATTTTTTACCAGGGACAGCCGCACGCCGCGAACGAAGTGTTCGCGACGTTTCTTCTCGAGCAGCTTCCGAGCGGGGTGACCGGACTGATTGTCGCGGGCATCCTGGCAGCCGCGATGTCGACGCTTTCCGGATCGATCAGCGCGCTCGGGTCCGCCACGATGATGGACATCGTCCTCCCTCTGCGACGAACACCACTGGCCGATGCCGTCGTCCTGCGCTGGTCGCGCCTCTTCTCGATGGGCTGGTGCCTCGTGCTCATTGCATCCGCGTCGCTGTTCATTCAGACGCCGAAGGCCGTGGTGGAACTCGCGCTGAGCATCGCCTCGTACACGTACGGCGGCTTGCTCGGCGTGTTCCTCCTCGGGGTGCTGTTCCGTGCCGTCGGAGAAACGGCGGCGATCATCGGCTTCGCGGCCGCCATTGCGACCATGGCGTGTGTGATTCTCCTGACACCCGTCGCATGGACCTGGTACGTCCTGATTGGCTCGAGCGCGTGCATCGCCTCGGCGCTGCTGGCTTCCGTGTTCCTTCCTTCACCTCCGATCGCAGAGCACCATGGAATTCATTGACTGGGGCGTGATCGCCCTGTATTTCGTCGCCAGCATCGCCATCGGCCTCTGGTATTCCCGCCGAGCCGGCAGGAACACGCAGGAATTCTTCCTCGGCGGCAGGAAAATGACGTGGTGGCTGGCAGGCCTGTCGATGGTCGCGACCACCTTTGCGGCCGACACCCCGCTCGCGGTGACCGAGCTGGTCGCGACCAAGGGCATCGCCGGAAACTGGCTCTGGTGGAACATGGTGATCGGCGGCATGTTGACCGTGTTCTTTTTTGCCCGGCTCTGGCGGCGATCCGGAGTGATGACCGATCTGGAAATCATCGAATTGCGGTATTCGGGAAAGCCGGCGGCGTTTCTGCGGGGCTTCCGGGCCCTGTACCTCGGACTCTTCCTCAACACCATCATCATGGGCTGGGTCAATGTCGCGATGGGCTCCATCCTCGAGGGGATGTTCGGCATCCCGCACGCGCAGGTCTACTGGTACGTGGCTGGCGCGCTTGTCTTCACCGCCGTGTACTCCTCCCTGGCCGGTCTCTGGGGCGTCGCGGTAACCGACGCGTTTCAATTTCTCGTCGCGATGGGCGGGTGCATCGTGCTCGCGATCGTGGTGGTTTCTTCCCCTGAAGTCGGCGGCATCGACGGGCTGCAGCGCGCGCTGCCCGCGCAGACCTTCGATCTTCTGCCGCATGTCGGATCGCTCAGTGACGGCGCCACGGGAGTGCTCGCGCTTTCGGCGGGCGCATTCTTCGCGTACATCGGCGTGCAGTGGTGGGCGTCGTGGTATCCCGGCGCCGAACCCGGTGGAGGCGGCTACATCGCGCAGCGGATGATGTCGACGAAAAACGAGCAGCACGCGGTGTTCTCGGTGCTCTTCTTTCAGGTGGCGCATTACTGCCTGCGCCCGTGGCCGTGGATACTCGTCGGTCTCGCAAGCCTGGTCCTCTACCCCGCGCTGCCGCTCGTGGACAAGAAGCTCGGATTCATTTACGCGATGAACGACTTCCTTCCGGCGGGACTGAAGGGCCTGCTGGTGGCGGCATTTTCGCGGCGTACATGTCCACCATCGCGACACACCTGAATTGGGGGACGTCGTATCTCGTTCACGACTTCTGGGGGCGTTTCGTGCAGCCGGGAAAAAGCGAAAAGGACTACGTCCGCATCTCGCGCATCGCGACCATACTGCTGATGCTCGTTTCCGTGGCCGTCACGCCGCTCATCACCTCGATCTCCGGCGCGTGGCAGTTCATCATCGAATGCGGCGCGGGACTCGGACTGGTCCTGATCCTCCGATGGTACTGGTGGCGCGTGAACGCGTGGAGCGAGATCAGCGCGACCGCATTGCCCATCCTCGTGTACGGCGCGATCGTCATCCGCAATGCGCTGGCGGCTCCCGACGCGCAGATCGTGTTTCCCGTGACGCTGTTTCTGACCGTCGGACTGACCACGGTCGGATGGCTGCTCGTCACCGCCCTGACACCGCCGACGGACGATGCCGTCCTCGAGCGCTTCTACAGAAAGACGCAGCCCGGGGGGGCGTTGTGGAAGCCATTCGCCGCGCGCACGGGATTGAAGACCCCCTCCATGCCGTTTCTGCCGATGTTCGCGTCCTGGGTGACGGGCATCGTCCTCGTCTATTCCATCCTGTTCGGTTTCGGGAAGCTCTTCTTCGGAACCGTCCTGGAAATGGCGCTGTGGTTCGGCCTTTCATCGGCAGCAGGAATCCTTTTATTTTTCCTTGTTCGATCCACCACACGCTCACTCCCCGCAGAGTAGAAGGAGCCCGTCTGTTTTCTTTCCTGAACACCGAACGCCGCCGCACCGCGAAGCTCTGCGCTCTTCGACTCATCGCCTGCGATCTGGACGGGACCCTGCTGGACGACGAGAACGACATCAGTCCGGAAACCATGGATGCCATCCGCCTGCTGAAAACCGTCGGAGTCGACCTCCTGCTGATTTCAGGCAGAACCGACGGCTTCATCCGTTCGTACGCGCAGGAAATCGGCACGCGCTTTCCCGTCGTTTCCCTGAACGGCGGTCTGATCCTGGATGCCGACGGTCAACTCCTGTACGAGTCACTGCTCCCCGCCGACGTCGGGCATCGTGTGCTGGCCGCGGCGAAGCAGGCGCCCGGCATGGCCATCTCCTTCCTCACGTCCGACGGAATCTTTTCGACGACATGGCCCTTGCGTCTCCCGCTGTATCTCGCCGCGCATCCCGGCGAGCACCGGCGCATCGAGGATCCGCTGCCGTACATCGACCGCGTCGCGATGATCGTGATCAAGGGTCCGTATTCGCCGGTACAGGACATCTCCGTCGGCATCGCGCGCGACTTCAGGGGCATGGTCGACCGCGTGTTGTACCGGAGCAAAAGCGGCGGGGACGAGTACTACCTCGAGCTGAAGAACTGGGGGGTGAACAAAGGCAAGGCGCTGCGATTTCTTTCGAAGCAGCTCGACCTTCCCGCGGCGCGCATCGGCGCGATCGGCGACTACGCGAACGATCTCGAGATGTGCCGTTTCGCCGGATTCTCGGCGGCCATGCGCAACGCCATTGACGATCTCAAGGCGCGGACGGACATGGTGACACGGAACAGCAACAACGAGAGCGGCGTGGCCGAATTCCTGACGCTCGTCTACGAGGCGCAGGCGACATGAGCGCGCACAGCACACGGCCGTTGCGCGACGCGATCGCCGCGTTCCGAGAGCGGCACGATGGCAGCCTGTTCGTCCGCCTCTCCATCGGTCTCGCGCTCGTGCTGCTCATCGCGATGCTGTTTCCGAAGGGCCTGTCGAAATTCTACGAGTACGCGGAGGGATCGGTCTGGAACGAGGGCGACCTCATCGCGTCGTTCGCGTTTCCCATCTACCGCAATCCCATGCTCGTGCAGGAGGAGCAGCGCGAGGCGATTCGGGCGACCCCCGCGAGTTTCGACCGCGTCGACTCCATCCCGGGCATGGTGAAGGACAGCATGCTGGCGATATCCGGCAGGCTCGCCGCGTTGATCGACGCGGAGATCGCCGCCTCCCCTCGCAAGATCGACGCCGCCCAGATCGCGGTGCGCGCGCGGATGCTGACGCTGAAGCTGCCACAGCAGGCCATCCTGCTCCCGCTGTCGGTGGAGGACATGAGCCTGCTGATGTCGATGCGCATGCAGGAGCGCCGCGGCGCGGGCAGGACACCGCCGTTTCGCGACGTCCTTCAGCCGGCGCTGCGCGTCGTGGACGACGTGTATCGCCGCGGGTATCTCGACAAGATGAAGAACACCTTCGCGCAGCCGATGCTGGCGCTGAGCACTCCGTCGCACGAGGAACTGCTCCCGCTGAAGGCCTTTCTCGACAAGGCCGAGCTGCAGCCGTACATCCTCGCGCGGCTCGAGGAGTGGGGCGTGCGCGAGCCTTTCCGCATCCATCTCATCACCTCCTTTCTCCGTCCGATGCTCCCGCCGAACATCGTGCAGAACGCCGCGAGGACACAGATCGCCTTCCAGGCGGCGGAGGAGAAGGTCCCGCGCATGGACGGCATCGTCAAGCAGAACGAGCGCATCGTCAGCAGGCACGAACGCGTGACGTCCTCGATCAAGGCGAAGCTCGACTCCTACCAGCGCGCGCGGAACGAGCGGACGGGTGAAGTGAACACGATCCTGCAGTTCCTGGGCCGCGCCGGGCACACGTCCGCGATCCTGTTCGTGCTGTTGATCTACCTCAGCCTGTTCCGCAAACGCATCATCCGGAGCAACACGCGGTTGATGCTGCTCGCGCTGATCCTGTTCATGCAGGCGTTTCTCGCCTACCTGTCGTTCACCGTGCCGCTGTCGGGACCCGTGCAGTACCTGATCCTCGTGCCAGTCGCGTCGATGCTCGTCGCGATGCTGTTCGATTCGCGCGTGGCGTTCTACACGACGGTGACCGTCGCCTTCCTCGTGGGCGCGTTGCGCGGCAATGATTACGGGATCATACTCGCGTCCACGGTAGCGGGCTCGATGGCGCTGTACACCGTGCGCGACATCAAGCATCGCACGCAGATCTTCCGCTCGCTGACGTACATCTTCATCGGGTACGCCGCCACGATCCTGTTCGACGGGCTGCAGCGGTCCGTGCCCTATGCGGAAGTGACCACGGCGCTCGGCTACGCGTTCGCGAACGCCGTCATCTCCCCGATTCTGACCTTCGGACTGTTGTACTTCTTCGAGCGGCTGTTCGGCATCGACACGGATCTGACGCTTCTGGAACTGTCGGATTTCAATCAGCCGCTGCTGCGCGAACTGTCCGCGCGCGCGCCCGGCACCTTCCATCACAGCATCGTGATGGGAACGCTTGCCGAAGCGGCGGCCGCGTCGATCGGCGCGAATTCGACGCTCGCCCGCGTCGGCGCGTACTACCACGACATCGGCAAGATCGCGCAGCCGGGCTCGTTCGTGGAAAACCTGAAGGGCGCCCCGAACGTGCACGAGACCCTGCAGCCCCGCGACAGCGCCGCGCGAATCATCCGTCACGTCGAGGAGGGCATGGCGCTCGCGCGCGAGGCGCGGCTCCCGCAGCGGATCATCGATTTCATTCCCGCGCATCACGGCACCTCGACGGTGGCCTACTTCCTCGAGAAGGAAAAGGCGGAGCACCCCGACGGAATCGACGAGACGGAGTTCCGCTATCCCGGCCCGAAGCCCGTGACGAAGGAGACCGCCATCGTCATGCTCGCCGACACGATCGAAGCCGCCACCCGAGCGCTCGAGGAACCCACCGTCGAGAAAATCGAGCGCCTGATCGATTCCATCACCGCCAAGCGCCTCGACGACGGCCAGCTCGCCGAGAGCGATCTCACCTTCCGCGATCTGTCGAAAGTCAAGAAGAGCTTCCTCAACATTCTCACGGGTATCCATCACAGCCGGATCAAATACCCGACGGAAGACGAGGCCGAGGCGGCGCGGAAAATTGCGGAGCGCACGGCGAAACTGCTCAAACTCCCCACCACGACGGAAGCCTTGACGCAACGCATCAAGAAGCTCGACCTCTGACGATGGCGCGCATCACGCTCGATACCGCCCTCCGCAGATTCCGGACACACATCCGGCTCGAGCGCGGCCTGGCCGACAATTCCGTCTCCGCCTATCAGCGGGATCTTGCGCGTTACGCCGCATTTCTCCGCGACGAGCAGCGCGTCGACGCGCCGGAAGCGGTCACGCTCGACGCGATCACCAGTTTCCTCGGCGCACTTCGCGATTGCGGCCTCGCGCCGCCCAGCCTGGCGAGGACGGTCTCCTCGATCCGGCAGTTTCACCGCTTCCTTGTCGCGGAACATCTCGCGCCGCAGGATCCGACCGTCCTCCTCGACGCGCCCGCTCTGACGCGCGCCCTCCCGATGGTCCTGACGCAGGAGGAAGTGGCGAAGATTCTCGAACAGCCGGAAATCTCCACCGCGCGGGGGCTGCGCGACCGTTCGATGCTCGAGACCCTGTACGCCGCCGGCATGCGGGTCACCGAACTCATCACGCTGCGCATCGATCAGGTGCACACCGACCAGGGCCTCGTGCGCATCTTCGGCAAGGGCAGCAAGGAGCGGATCGTGCCGATCGGCGGGATCGCGCTCGAATGGCTCGGCCGCTATCTCCGCGAGGCGCGCATCCGTTTGTCGCGGCACGGGGCGCCCACCGACATCGTCTATCTGAACCATCGCGGCGGCGGACTCTCGCGCATGAGCGTGCTGACCATCGTCAAGAAGTACGCGGCGCAGGCGGGCATTCGCAGCGACGTGCATCCGCACACGTTCCGGCATTCCTTCGCGACCCATCTTCTCGAAGGCGGGGCGGATCTGCGCTCGGTGCAGGAGATGCTCGGACATGCCGACATCAGCACCACGCAACTGTACACCCATCTCGACCGCGAGTATCTGAAGGATGTGCACCGGACCTTTCATCCGCGAGGGTAGCGGATTCACGCACCATTCACCCACGAGACCACTCCACGCACACGCGCATGCATCCAGTTTTCATCACGCTCGAAGGCATCGATTTCTCGGGAAAATCCACCCAGTGCGGACACATCCTCGCGTGGTTCGAAGCGCAGGGCATGCCGACGCTGCTCGTCCGCGAGCCGGGCGGCACGGCGATCAGCGAACAGATACGCGCGCTGCTTCTCGACACGCGCTTCGATGCGATGAGTCCTGTTTCCGAACTGCTCCTCTTTTCCGCCGCGCGCGCGCAACTCGTCCGCGAGCGCATCAGGCCCGCGCTTGCCTCCGGGATCTCCGTCATCGCCGACCGCTTCCACGATTCGACGACCGCGTATCAGGGGTACGGACGCGGGCTGGATCTCGACGCCATTTTCCGTATCCACGCCCTCGCGACGGACGGACTCGAGCCCGACATGACACTCTACTACGACATCGGCTACGAGGCGAGCCTGGAGCGACGGCGCGCACGCGGCGGCGATGCGGACCGCATGGAGGCGGGCGATCGCGGCTTCTTCGAGCGCGTCCGCGAAGGTTATCTCGCGCTCGCCGCCCGATTTTCGTCGCGCGTCGTCGTCGTGGACGGCTCTCGCGACGAGGACGCGGTCACACGCGACACCATTGCGCATGTCAAGAACGTCATCAGCAGATAAAGGCGACACCATGCCCTCCCGCCCCGGCTTTCCGCACCACGGTCGACGACGCTTCCCGCGCCGGATCGCGCTTCTGGTTCTTCTGGTCGTGCCCCTGTTCTTCGGCGCGCGCGAGGTGGGCGACGAATTCGCGGCCATCGCGCGCGGCCTGAATCTGCTCTCCACCATCGCGCACGAGATCGTCGGCAATTACGCGGAGCCGGTGAACAGCGCAAACCTGATGAAAGCCGCCATCTCCGGCATGACGTCTTCTCTCGATCCGTACTCCGGCTACGTCGACGAGCAGGACAAGGCCGATGTCGACATGCTGACAACCGGCACGTACGGCGGCGTCGGAATCACGGTCACCAACCGCGGCGGGCGGTATCTTGTCGCGACGCTCGCCGGTGAAGACGTGAAAGCCGCGACCGGCCTGCGCATCGGCGACGAGATCCTGCGCATCGATTCGACCGACGTGCAGGGCAACTCGTCACTCGATCTGAAGCGGCTGCTGCGCGGCGCTCCCGGAAGCATCGTGCGCATTCTCGCCCGCCGTCCCGGGATCGATTCGACCATGCTTCTGCCCATCGTGCGCCGAGACGTGCTCGTCCGCGGCCTGAGCATCGTCCAGACGATCGACGACGGCATTCTGTACTTGAAACTGGAGCGTTTTCCGCGTTCGGCAGGCGGAGACATCGCCGCGGCGGTACGATCCTTCCTCGCGTCGAATCCGCACCCCAACGGCATTGTCCTGGATCTCCGCGACAATCCCGGCGGTCTGCTCGACGCCGCCGTCGAAGTCTCGGAAGTGTTCGTCCCCGCAGGCAACCGCATCGTTTCGACGCGCGGCCGCCGGTCGCTCGCGCTCTACACGCGCGAGTACTCCTCCGACGCGGAGCCGGTCACTGCGACGCTGCCCCTGGCGATTCTCGTGAACCGCAACAGCGCGAGCGCGAGCGAAATCGTGGCGGGCGCCATTCAGGATCTCGATCGCGGCGTCATCATTGGCGAGCGGACGTTCGGGAAGGGCCTCGTGCAGACGGTCCTGCCGCTCGGCAACAACGCGTCTCTCAAACTCACCACGTCGAAATATTACACGCCATCCGGCCGCTGCATCCAGAAAATGGACTATGGATCGCGGGGCCGGGACGGCGTGATCATGCCCGATCCCCTCGACAGTGCGCGCGATTTCCATTCCCTCGTGCGCGGCCGCGTGCTTCACGGCTCCGGCGGGATCGAGCCCGACATCGCGGTACCGCGAGACTCTTCCTCCGCGCTGGAGATCCTCAGGCAGAGCGGCGCACTGCTCACCTTTGCCGCCACGCACATTCATCGCAACCGTCTGACCGCGGTTCCCCAGATCGACGACGACATGAAGGCCGAGCTGCACGCGCATGTCGACACCATGACCGCACTCGTGAAACCGGAGTCCGAAGTTCGCTACCGCGCCCTGTTGCAACAGCTCGAGGCGGACGGGTACTCGAAAAAGATGCTGCAGCGCGCGCATGCCCTGGGAGTCGGGCTCCGGGAGGGACGGCCGGATCAAGTGGACGCGCGATGGGAAGATGTTCGCGCGGAGTTGCAGGCGGAATTCGCCTCGCAACTCGGCGGAACCCTGCTCCGCTTTCAGCATGCGTGGAAGCGCGACGACGCCCTGCGTCGAGCCATCACCGTGCTCCGGAATCCCGCGCAATACGAACTGGTGATGAGCACCGGGCACTGAACGCCGCTGGGCGCGGCATGCGGACCGGGCGATCCGGAGTTCCTCTCTTCCTCCCCACCGGCACGCGGCGGAAGCGCTATCTCCGCGGCATGTACCCGTCGTTGCTGATGATCCGCTTCACGCGTTCGAAATCCTGCAGCAGCGGCATCACCCGTTCCATGTGCGCGACGACCTCGGTGAGACGCTCGAGTTCGGACGTCTGTTCCAGGAGCCGCTGGCGGTCCTGCAGCTCGATGCCGGCTTTCTCCGCGATCGCATACGAGAAGAGTGAGATATCCCGGGACTCGCGCGCGAGTCGCAGTTCGTCCTTGCCGGGATACGCCATCTCGACAATCCTGTTGTACAATGCGAGCGCCTTGCTCACCAGCGCGTCCGGCACCTCGGCCTGCGTGTCGCCGAACCTGTTAATCTCGCCCAGAAAATACCCTGTGGACGTGGTCTTGTAGTCGACGAGCCGGTAGCGCGCCGTGCCGACGATCAGGATGTCGAAGCTGCCGTCGGGATAGGAACGCAGGATACCTTCGATGCGGGCCGTACAGCCGACGGGATGAAGGTAGTTGTTCTCGTAGAGATTGACCCCGAATTCCGTCTCGTCCTTCCAACACTGCCGAACCATGGTTTTGTATCGCTCCTCAAAGATATGCAGCGTCAGCTGCGACTCCGGGAATAAGACCAGGTTCAGCGGAAAGAGCGGAAGCGATTGCCGGTCACCAACCATGATGTGCGGGATACGAGAATGCGTTCAGCGCGGGTGTCGTGCCCGCGCTGAACGCATTGCGTTGAAGTGTGTTTACTTGACGCAGTGCGCCAGAAAACGCTCGTTGATGCGTCCCCAATGCAGTGTGCTCAGAAAGTTGTCGATGTATTTCGCGCGCGCCGGACCATCCTTGTGGTAGTACGCGTGCTCGAACACGTCGCACGCGATGAGCGGAATACCGCCCCAGATGGCACCGTACTGATGCTCGTCGACGAGAACGTTCAGGAGGCGGCCCGAGTACAGCTTGTCGTGGACGAGCAGTCCCCATCCGCTGAGCTTGGCGGCGACCGCCGCTGCTTTGAAGTCGGCCTTCCAAGCGTCGAAGGAGCCGAAGTTCTCCTCGATGGCCTTCACCACGTCCGGGCCTTTCGAAGGATCGCCGTCGCCTCCGAGATTTTCCCAGTACAGATCGTGGAGCAGTGCGCCGCTATGGTTCCAGGTCAGGCGGCGTTTCAGTTCGCCGATCTCGCTGTAATTGCCGTTGGCGGCGGAGCGGTCGGCCGTTTCGAGCGCGGCTTCGATCTTGTTGAGGAAGGTGACGTACCCTTTGTGGTGCGTGTTGTAATGCCAATCAGACGTTTCGGGCGAGACCACGTCTTTCAGCAGGGTCTTGGCTTCTTCGTCGGTGTACGGGCGTGCTTTGAATTTCCATTCGTAGGCCATGGGGTCTTTCTCCAGAGGTGTGAGATGAAACGTGAGTGATCGTCTGTCTCAGCGGAAGCGACCGGCGCCGCGGACGCGAGCCGCATGCGGGTAGCGATTCACGCTGCATCACACGCCGAAAGAACTCCCGCACCCGCAGTTCTTGACCGCGTTCGGGTTGTTGAACACGAAGCCGCGCCCATTCAGCCCGTCGGTGTAGTCGAGTTCCGTCCCGGAGAGGTAGAAGAGGCTCTTGGCATCGATCACGAGTTTGACGTCCCCGATTTCAAGGATGGAGTCCGTCTCGCGGATGTCGCCGTCGAAGCCGAGCGAATACGAGAGTCCGGAGCAACCTCCCCCTTTGACGCCGACCCGAAGGCCGTAGTTCTCGGGAATGCTGTTCTCCTTCATGATCGATCTGATTTCAGCGACCGCCTTTTCCGTGAGGCGGATGTCCATGGTCGTGTCAATGGTTTCGGACATGCTGTATTCCTTTCGTGTGATGGTGTGTCGATGACTGAAACAGTCCTTCTGGAGGTAAGAACACCGATCATGCCGCCGCGGGTTCCGCCTTTTTCTCTTCCACCTTCGGCGGATTGAGATATTTCTCGTTGTTCAGCAGCCACTGCGACGCGCTCTGGCGGATGAGCATTCCCTTGACTTCAAGATCGCGGATCAACTCGTCGCCGAGGATGTCCGCCTGGCGCGAGCCGATGTCAATCTTCTCGGTGGCACGGAAGAAGTCGCGTATGCCGTACTCGATGTCGCGCAGAAACATGTTCGATCGATGGAAAATCGGGAAACCGCTCGCCTTCATGAAGTCGAAGAGCGCGATTTCCTTGCCGATGATGGTTGGGGAAGCCATTCCCGTCCTCCTGGGTATATGATTCGAAATGCTGTGTCTGCCCTGTCATTCCCCGCCGCGCAGCCGCGCGCGAACTTCACGGACGGCGGACTCGACGGCCTTCGCCGCTGTCTCGACATCGCCGGGAGAGGTCATGCGCCCGAGACTGATACGCAAAGTACTGGCGGCGGCATCCTTCTCCAAACCGATGGCCGCGAGCACGTGCGACGTTTCACCGCTCTCGGAACTGCACGCCGAGCCGCTGGAGACGGCGAGCCCGCGAAGCGCCCGCAACAGCGAGGCGGCCGGAATCCCCTCGAAGCGCACACTCAGATTGTCGGGAAGCCGCCGGGCAGGATCGCCGTTGACCGCCGCTCCGCTGCATCCGGTCTCGATGCGTCCCTGAAGCGCGTCACGCAGCCGCGCGATGCGGAACGGGGCGTCCCCGAGCTCGTCGCGCGCGATGGCGGCCGCGGCGCCGAAGCCGATGATGCCCGGCACGTTCAGCGTTCCCGACCGCAGCCCATCCTCCTGTCCCCCGCCGTCCAGCAGCGGAGCGCGCCGCAGACCTGGTTTCATGGCGCGAATGAACAGCGCGCCGACGCCTTTCGGTCCGTACATCTTGTGCGCGCTGAGCGAGAGGAGGTCCACCTGCATCACGCGCACATCGACGGGAATTTTTGACGCGGATTGGGCGGCATCGCAATGCAACAGCACGCCCGCCTCGCGGCAGATGCCCCCGATGGCTTCGATATCCTGTATCGTGCCGATCTCATTGCTGGCGTGCATGATCGAGACGAGGATGGTGCGGGGTGTCAGCGCGGCGCGGACGCTTTCCGGATCGACGCGGCCGAGCCGGTCGACACCGATGACGGTCACCCGTTTCCCCTGCCTCTCCATGCGCCGGACAGTTTCAAGCACCGAGGCATGCTCGATCGCGGACACGATGACATGGTCGCCCTTCATGGCGAAGGTTTCCGCGACACCCTTGAGCGCGAGATTGTTGGATTCCGTCGCGCAGCTTGTGAAGATGATCTCCGCAGCGTCGGCATGGATCAGCGCCGCGACGCGTTCCCGTGCCTGGGCGACAGCCTCGCGCGGTCCACCCGTAGGCATGCTGGGAACTGGACGGATTTCCGAACCACTCCGCGAGCGCGGGAAGCATGGCCTCGCGAACGCGCGGATCCACGGGCGTTGTGGACTGATAGTCGAGGTAGATCGGCGTCGGAGTGTTCATGGCGGCTTCGTTGATTGATCCACAGCAATTCCGTACCTTTAAAGATGAAGTTTTCGGACGAAAAGTGCTAAATCTCGCCATATTTGTTTCCGGGAACGGAACGAATTTCCGAGCCATAGAGCGCGCATGCCGCGAAGGCCGACTCGATGCCCGGATATGCCTCGTCGTGAGCAGCAACGCCGCGGCGGGAGCACTGGCGTATGCGCGCGAGGCGGGCTTCCCAACCATCGTCGAAACGCGCGAAGAACGCGCCGCCGCAGGGTACGGAGCGGCTCTGACGGCGCTCCTGCACGAACACGGCGCGGATTTTGTCGCGCTCTGCGGCTACCTGCTGCTCATTCCCGCCGAGGTTGTCCGCGCATTTCACGAGCGCATCGTCAACATCCATCCCGCTCTCCTGCCCTCTTTCGGAGGGAAGGGCATGTACGGCCATCACGTGCATGACGCCGTCATCGCGTCGGGAGCAAAATTCAGCGGCGCCACCATTCATCTCGTCAGCGAGGAATACGATCGAGGCCCGATCGTCATGCAACGCGTCGTTCCGGTGGAGGATACGGACACTCCCGCGAGCCTCGCCGACCGCGTGCTCGCCGTCGAGCATGAGATGTACACAGAAGCATTGCAGCTTTTCGCGACCCGGCGCGTCGTCGTCAACGGGCTTCGCACCACGCACCTATCCTGAGGATATCCCACCATGGACCAGATCAGCAGTGCTCTCCTGAGCGTTTCCGACAAGACCGGCATCATCGAATTCGCGAAAAAACTCGTCTCCATGGGGGTGCAGCTGATCTCCACGGGAGGGACCTACGCGTCGCTGCATGGCGCAGGAGTGCCGGTGAAGAAGATCGACGAAGTCACCGGCTTCCCCGAAATGCTCGACGGCCGGGTGAAGACCCTGCATCCGTTCATTCATGGCGGCCTCCTCGCCAGACGGGATCTTCCCCTGCACATGGAAACGCTGGAAGCGCATGGTATCGGCCGCATCGACATGATCGTGGTGAATCTGTATCCCTTTGAAGAAACCGTCGCATCGGGCGCGCCGTACGCCGAATGCATCGAGCAGATCGACATCGGCGGACCCGCCATGCTCCGTTCCGCCTCGAAGAATCACACGTCAGTGACCGTCATCTGCGATCCCGCGGATTACGAGACGGTCTGGACGGAGATCGAGAACAGCGGCGGCATCTCCCTCGCGACGCGCAGCCGGCTCGCGCTGAAAGCCTTCAGCCGCACGGCGGCCTACGATGCGGCAGTCAGCGCCTATCTCGATGCGCAGTTGCGTGGCGACGAGCCGGCGTCGCTGCCGGACAGTCTGCGACTCGTGTCGCCGCGGACGCATACGCTGCGTTACGGGGAAAATCCTCATCAGCAGGCCGCGCTGTACGGGGGCTTCTTCGAGATCTTCGAGAAGCTCCACGGCAAGGAGCTCTCCTTCAACAACATCGTCGATATCCAGGCGGCCGCCGCGCTCGTCGAAGAATTCTCGGAGCCGGCCGCGGCGATCATCAAACACACGAATCCCTGCGGCTGCGCCGTGGCGGCCACGGTGCACGAGGCCTATCGGGAAGCGTTCACGACAGATCCGGTCTCGGCATTCGGGGGCATCATCGCGGTCAACCGCGATGTCGACGCCGCGTTCGCGCAAACGCTCAACGAGATCTTCACGGAAGTCATCATCGCACCCGGTTTCAGCGACGAGGCGCTCGCGATGCTGCGAAAGAAAAAGGACCGGCGTCTGTTGCTTCAGCGGAACCGGGTATCCTCGACAACCGCATGGGACATAAAAACCGTCGCAAATGGTTATCTTTGTCAGACCGTCGATGCGCCCGAGGAGGATCCGGCCTCCTGGCGCGTCGTGACAAAGCGGGAACCGGGCGCGGAGGAACGCGCGGCGCTCGCGTTCGCATGGAAGGTGGCGAAACACGTCAAATCGAACGCCATCGTCTACACCAACGCGCGCAAGACCCTCGGCGTCGGAGCCGGCCAGATGTCGCGCGTCGATTCCAGCACGATCGCGGTCATGAAGGCGCAACGGGCGGACCTCGACCTCCGGGGATCCGTTGTTGCATCGGACGCGTTCTTCCCCTTCGCCGACGGTCTCCTCGCGGCCATCGAGGCGGGCGCCACGGCGGTCATACAGCCGGGCGGATCCGTCCGCGACGAAGACGTCATTGCCGCGGCCGACGAGCATGGAATCGCCATGCTGTTCACGGGCATCCGCCATTTCAAACACTGACACGGACACGACACGCATGGGATTGTTCAGCCTTTTCGCCAACGATATCGCCATCGACCTCGGCACCGCCAACACGCTCATCTGGGTGAAGGGCAAGGGCGTGGTCCTCAGCGAGCCGTCCATCGTCGCTTTCGACGTCAACACCAAGAAGATCATCGCCATCGGCAACGACGCGCGGGAGATGCAGGGCAAGACGCATCGCGACCTCCAGGTCATCCGGCCGATGCGCGACGGCGTGATCGCGGACTTCGAAATCGCCGAGGGCATGCTCCGCGCCTTCATCAAGAAAATCTCCACGAGCTGGGTGCAAAGCCGCCGCATCGTCATCTCCGTGCCGAGCGGCATCACCGAGGTCGAGAAGCGCGCCGTGCGCGACAGCGGCGAGCACGCGGGCGCAAAGGAAGTCTACCTCGTCGCGGAACCCATGGCGGCGGCCATCGGCATCGGGCTGCAGGTGGACGCGCCCGTCGGCGACATGATCATCGACATCGGCGGCGGCACCACCGAAATCGCCGTCATCGCCCTCAGCGGCATCGTGCAGGAGGAGTCGATCCGCATCGCGGGCGACGAGCTCAACAACGCCATCATCACGCACTTCAAGAAGAATCACAACCTCCTCATCGGCGAGCGCACCGCGGAAATCATCAAGTGCGAGGTCGGATCCGCCGTGCCGTTGAAGCAGGAGCTCGCCGTGCGCGTGAAGGGCCGCGACCTCATCGGCGGCCTCCCGACCACCGTCGAGGCGTCCTCCACCGAGATCCGCGAAGCCTTGCAGGAGCCGATCGCCATCATCGTCGAGGCCGTGAAGACCACGCTCGAGCGGACGCCGCCGGAACTCGCGGCGGACATCCTGGACCGTGGCATCATGCTCACAGGCGGCGGCGCGCTGCTCAAGGGACTCGACACGCTGATCCGCCAGGAAACCCACCTTCCGGTGCACGTCGCGGAAGATCCGCTGACCGCCGTGGTGCGCGGAGCCGGCGCCATCATGGAGAATCTGACGAAATACAGCAAGGTCATCCTCAAGGGCAAGAAGTACTGAACGCCATCCGCCGGCTGATGCGGGACCATGCATTCCCTCCTCCGATTCATTGAAACCTTCAAGGACTACGTCGTCGCGACGGCGTTGTCCCTCGTTTCGATCTTCCTGATCGCGCACAGCGACAGTCCGCAGATCCAGGTGCTCCGCTCGCTCACCGTGGGAGCGGTGGCGACGCTGCAGTCGTCGACGGGATGGGTATCCTCGATGCTCTCCGCGCGCAATGAAAACGCATCATTGCGCACCATCAACATGGAGCTGATGGAGGAGCTGCTGCAGCTGCGCCGCGTGAAGCAGGAGAACGCCGAGTTGCGCGCGATGATCGGCTTCATGGAGCGCTCGTCCCAGTCGCTCGTGCCCGCCGAGGTGGTCGGAAAGACCTTCGCGCCGGGAACCGCGACGCTGACGATCAACGTCGGGGAGGCCGACAGCGTGCGCGTGCGCATGCCCGTCGTCACCGAGCGCGGACTCGTCGGCAAGGTGATCGCGGTGAGCCGCGGCTACGCCATCGTACAGCTCGCGATCACGAAGGATTTCCGCGCGACGGTGAAGGTTTCACGCTCCCGCATCGACGGCATCATCGCCTGGCGTCTGGGCGAGAAACTCGCGCTGCAGAACATCGTCAAGACCGCGGACATCCGGCTCGGCGACACGATCATCACCTCGGAGTACAGCAACACGTTCCCGCCGGATATCCCGGTCGGCACCGTCACGTTCATCGGTCCCGGCGAGCGCGGGGTGTTCAGCGCGATCGACGTCCAGCCGCATGTGCAGTTCCAGAAGCTCGAGCGCGTGTTCGTGATACGATTCGCCCCGCGCGCCGAGCAGCAGGCCCTCGAGCAGCGCGCGCTGCCGCAGGGAGTCCGGTGATGCCGCCGCCGATTCCGCGCGCGGTGTTGCGCGACGCGATGCTCATGGCCGGCCTCGTCGCGCTGCAGATCATGCTTGCGCCGCTCATCGCCATCGGTCCGGTCGTTCCGGACTTCGTGCTTGTCGGTCTGCTGTTCGTCGCGGCGCGGCGCGGCCGGCTCACCGGCGCCGTGGTGGGATTCTGCGCCGGCCTCGTGATCGACCTCGGCCTCGGCGAGGTGGTCGGGCTCTTCGCCCTCGCCAAGACGATCACGGGCTTCGCCGCGGGGTACCTCCTGGACGAGGAGCATCCGGGGGAAGTGCTTCGCACTCCCCGCTTTGTCCTCGCCGCGCTCGCGCTCGGCGTCCTCCACAACCTCCTGTCGCTGCTCGCGTATTTCCGGACGCTCGACCAGCAATTCTTCTCCGCTCTCCTGGAGCACGGCGTGGGGGGGGCGATCTATTCGACTGTTTTCACGTCGGTCTCCGTGCTTATCCTGTCACGGATCGCGCACAGAATCGACGTTCAGGAATAGATCATGGAATACGGTTCCTTCGCCACGCGGGGGCGGCTGCTCCTCATCGGAGGCGCGTTTCTCGCGCTCCTCGCGGTGCTCGGTTACCGCCTCTACCAGCTGCAGTTCATCGAATACGACACGTTCCGCCAGCACGCGGAGCGCAATTCGATACGCCGCATCGCCCGCGAGCCGATGCGCGGACTGATTTACGACCGCGACATGAAGCTGATCGTGAACAACAACCCGTCGTATACCCTCACCGTCACTCCGTTCGAGTTCAAGTGGGAGGCCCTGCCGGTCCTCGGGCGCATGTTCGGGGTGGACTCGAACTTCGTGCGCTACCGTATCATCCAGGCGGGCCGCTATTCCTTCGAGCCGGTGAAGATCGCGCGAGACATCTCCTTCGAGCAGCTCGCAATGCTCGAGGAGAACAAATCGCAACTGCCGGGCGTCAACTTCGTGGTGGAGAGCCGGCGTGAATATTCGATGAACTCCAAACTCGCGCACCTGCTCGGCTACACGAAGGAAATCTCGCCGCAACTGCTGAAGCGCCTCGGTGATTATTATCAGCCCGGCGACATCGTCGGCTTCAACGGCATCGAATCCTACTACGAAAACATTCTCCGTGGCCGAAAGGGTTTCGGATTCTTCACCGTCAACGCGCGCGGCAAGGTGGTCGAGAGTTTCGAAAACGGGCAGTCGGACATCCCCGCCGCCGAGGGGACGGACCTCGTGCTCTCCCTGGACATGGGTCTGCAGGCGTACGCCGAGGGTATCCTGCGCAACCGCGCCGGAGCGATCGTCGCGATGGATCCGTCGAACGGGGAAATCCTCGCCTTCGCGAGCAGCCCGGATTACGATCTGCGCGATCTGACAGGCCGGATTCCCGTGGACGTCTGGCAACGCCTGAACACCGACGAGCGCCACCCGATGTACAACCGCTGCTCGATGGCGGCCTACCCTCCCGGATCCACGTTCAAGATGATGCTCGCCGCGGCGGCCCTGCAGGAGGGGATCATCGACGAGAACAGCACCATCCCCTGCCCGGGTTCATACACGCTCGCCGGCACCACGTTCAAATGCCACGGGGCGCATGGCAACATCAATGTGGTGCATGCGATCGAGGCCTCGTGCAACGTGTTCTTCTACAAGCTGATCTTCAAGCTCGGCTTTGAACAGTGGTCGCGCTACGGATCGATGTTCCACTTCGGTCGCAAGACCGGCATGGATATTTCGAACGAAAACCCGGGCACGCTTCCGAGCGAGGCGTACTACAATCGCCGCTACGCGAAACGCTGGAACAAGGGGTATCTCGTCAGTCTCGGCATCGGACAGGGTGAGGTGAACACGACGCCGCTGCAGATGGCCGCGTACACGTCCACGTTCGCCAACGGCGGTACGTATTTCCGTCCCCATGCGGTGCGCGCGGTCATCGACCGCACGTCCGGCGGAAGGAAGGAGATCCCGGTGATACGCGAAAAGCTGCCGATCAGCGATCGCGTCTGGCGCATCGTGCAGAACGGCATGTACCGGGTGGTGAACGGGAACGGCACGGGTTTCGCGGCCCGCGTCGACGGGGCGCAGGTGGCGGGAAAAACCGGAACCGCGCAAAATCCGCACGGCCGCGATCACGCGTGGTTCGTGGGCTATGCGCCGTTCAAGAACCCGAAGATCGCCGTCGCCGTCATCATCGAGAACGGAGGCACCGGCGGCATCACCGCCGCGCCCGTCGCAGGCTCGGTCATCCGGCGCGCCCTCTCCGGTCCGGGGAGCGGCGCGGCGCGCGACACCGCGGCGGTTGCGCCCGTGTTCGTGGAAAAGAAAGCGGCTGAGGAGCTGCCGGACTGATGCGGCGCGCCCCTCTGTCCGGCATCCTCGGAAGGATCGATTTCCTCCTGTTGTTCTCCGTCCTTGCGCTGGTGACCGCGGGATTGTTGTCCATTTACAGCGCGACGCACGGCGCGGACATGTCGGTCAAATTCCAGAAGCAGGTGTTCTGGGCGGTGCTCGGCGTGCTCCTCGTGGTGCTCGTGGCGGCCGCTCCCCCGCGCTTCTACCATTACAGCGCGTATCTCGTCTACGCGCTGTCCATCGTACCCCTGGTGCTGGTCCTGTTTCTCGGCAAATCCGTTTCAGGAAATGCGGGGTGGTTCGGGATCGGCACCTTCGGCATTCAGCCGTCGGAGTTCGCGAAAATCGCCACGGTGCTCGCGCTCGCGCGCTTCCTATCCGACACCACCACGAAACTGGACTCATTCCGGGACGTGGGCATCGCCTTCGGCATGGTCTTCGTCCCGTGGTTTCTGATCTTTCTGCAGCCGGACTTCGGCACCGGTCTCGTCTACTGGGCCGTGTTCCTCCTCATGCTCTTCTGGGCCGGGATTGACCTGGTGATTGTGCTCACCTTCATTTCGCCCGTGATCGTCGCGGTGCTCTCGATCCTGAACCTGTGGGTCTTCCTGGTTGTCGCGGTGCTCGTGTCCATTCTGTTCTATCTGATCAAGAAGAATCTCGGCGTCGCGCTGCTCTTCGTCACGCTCAACCTCGCCGTCGGCTTCTCCGTCCAGTATTTCTACGGGCATCTACCCGAGTACCAGAAGGCGCGCATCGCCGTGTTTCTGGATCCGGCGCGCGCGCCGAAGACGGCCGGCTACAACGTGATGCAGTCCAAAGTTGCCGTCGGTTCCGGAGGCATGACCGGCAAGGGGTTCCTGCAGGGCTCGCAGACGCAGCTGCGCTTCGTTCCTGAGCAGTGGACCGATTTCATCTTCTGCGTGCCCGCGGAGGAGTTCGGCTTCATCGGCGCGTCCTCCATTCTCCTCCTCTTCGGAACCCTGTTCTACCGTGGCCTGCGTATTGCGCGGCTCGCGTCGTATCACTTTTCCAGCGTCCTGGCCCTGGGACTCACCTCCACACTGTTCATCCACACCTTCGTCAACATCGGCATGTCGCTCGGTCTGCTGCCCGTGGTCGGCATTCCACTCCCGTTCATGAGCTACGGCGGTTCCTTCTTCCTCACCAGCATGCTCGCAGCGGGACTGCTCCTCCATTCCCACATGAATCTGCAGCGGGGGGAATGACGTCCGTGGGCCCATTCAAACGCGCGAAATCGACACGCAATGGCCGATTGCTCACCCATTCCCTTGGTTCTCGATACAATACTCCTTATTTTTGTTGAATTCGTGGATCGCGCCAGCCCGGGCGCTCACTTCATCGAGAAATTTTTCACATTATCAATCACGCACCTGTAACGACACGATGATCGAGGCCGATACGGCGATCGTCGCGGAGGCATGGAGGAAACGACATGGCAACAGAACCGCTCACATTATCAGACCTGACAAACGACATGCCCACGCAGGCACCGTCGACCTCCCGCATCGAAACGGTGGGGCTCGTCGGCGGCGGCGTCATGGGTCGCGGTATCGCGCAGACGCTCTCGACGCACGGCATCAACGTGATCATGCTCGAGAAGGACAGTGAGGGCGTGCAGGCCTGCCTCGACGGACTGGGCGAGAACATGGACCGGGAGATTCAGCGCTGGGCCATGACCACGGGGGAGAAACGCGCCATCCTCTCGCGCATCAAGGTCACCACCGACCTCAACGAAATCGCGCATGTGGATTTCGCCATGGAGGCGGTGGACGAAAACTTCGACCTGAAACGCGAGATCATCGCGAAGCTCGACAAGCTCTGCCGCCCCGAAACGATCATCGCCTCGAACACGTCCACTCTCAGCCTCTCGAAGATCGCCAAGCCCGCGCTGCACCCCGGCAAGATCATCGGCCTGCACTTCTCGAATCCCGTCCCCAAGACTCCGCTCTGCGAGATCATCCGCGCCTTCCACACGTCGGACGACACGTTCAAGCGCACGAAGGATTTCATCCGCATGATCGGGAAGACGCCGGTGGAAGTGTACAAGTACCCGGGCTTCATCACGACGCGCACCATCATTCCGATGCTGAACGAAGCCATGTATATCCTGATGGAAGGCGTCGCATCCGCCGAGGATATCGACACCGCCATGCGGCTCGGGTTCAACTTCCAGATGGGGCCGCTGGAACTCGCGGACTCGATGGGCCTCGAGGAGTTGCTGGCGATGATGGAATCGATGTTCCATGAATTCGGCGAAGCCAAGTACCGCCCCTGCCCTCTGCTGCGCAGGCTCGTCCGCGAACAGAAGTACGGCAAGAAGGTCGGCATCGGTTTCTTCGAATACGACGATTCCGGCAACCGGATCAAGGACGACGGGAAGTAAGCGCCCGCCAATCCGAGCGACTTCCGCGCGTCGCGCGTCGGTCACCGCACTGGTCCCGATCTCCATCGTCACCCCTCCACTCGAAAGCAGAACCTCCATGAACATTCTCGTCGTCAACTGCGGCAGTTCCTCCATCAAGTACCAGTTCATCGAAGCCGAATCCCGCACGACCATGGCCAAGGGCCTGGTGGACCGCATCGGGATGAGCGGCGCCGTCCTCACCAACACGCGCTACGACAGCGACACGATCAAGCTCACCGGCGACATCCTCGATCACGGCATGGCGATCGAGTACGTGCTCGCCGTGCTCTTGAGCAAGAATCACGGCGTCATAAAGGACAAATCCGAGATTCACGCCGTCGGACACCGCGTCGTGCACGGCGCGGAGGACTTCGCCGGCTCCGTCCTCATCACCGAGCAGGTGCTGCAGTCGCTGCGCGACAACATCGAACTCGCGCCGCTGCACAACCCGCACAACATCCGCGGCATCGTGGCGTGCAGGCAGCACCTGCCGACCATCCCGCAGGTGGGCGTGTTCGACACCGCCTTCCATCAGTCGATGGAACCGCGCGCATTTCTCTACGGCATCCCGTACATCTTCTACCAGAAGTACAAGATCCGCCGCTACGGCTTCCACGGCACGTCGCACTTCTTCGTGTCGAGCCGCATGGCCGAAGTGCTCGACACACCGATCGAGAGCCTGCGCATCGTCACCTGCCATCTCGGCAACGGCTGCAGCATGGCCGCGGTGAAGCACGGGCAGAGCATGGACACCAGCATGGGCTTCACGCCGCTGGAAGGCCTGCTCATGGGCACGCGCTCGGGCGACCTCGACCCGCAGCTCATCCTCTACATCATGGGCAAGGAAGGGCTGACCCTCTCCGAGGCGACCACGCTCCTGAACAAGCACAGCGGCCTCATCGGCATCTCGGGCGAGAGCAGCGACATGCGCGAGATCGAGAACGCCATGGAGAAGGGCAACCCGAAGGCGCGCATCGCCTTCGACATCTTCTGCTACCGCGTGCGCAAGTACATCGGCGGCTACGCCGCGGCGATGGGCGGCGTGGACGCCGTCGTGTTCACGGGCGGCATCGGCGAGAACAGCGTGCGCGTCCGCGAAGCGGTGAGCACCGGACTCGAGTTCATGGGCATCGACTTCGATCCCGCGCTCAACGCCGAGGGACCGAAGGAACGCATCATCACGCGGCCCGACTCGCGCGTCACCGTCGGCGTCATCCCGACCAACGAGGAACTCGTCATCGCGCTCGACACGATGAACATCGTCAACGGCGGCTTGCCCCCGACGATGAAGAACATGGTCAAGAACCGCGCGCTGGAAGCGCTGTAATCCCGCGGGCACGGGCACGGAATGCACGCACCCCCCGCGGACGCCGTCCTGCCGCGCCCTCCCCGGCGCATCCTCGTCATCAAGCTGCGCGCCATCGGCGACGTGCTGCTCTCGACCATCGTGCTGAACAATCTCCGCGCCGCATGGCCGGACGCGGACATCGATTTCCTCACGGAGACTCCCTCCCGCGACGTGGTGGAGGGGCATCCGTCCGGAGCGCGCGTCATCGTCTTCCACCCTAAAAAGGACAATCCGCTCCTGTTCTTCTGGCGCCTCCGGCGCGCGCGCTACGATCTCGTCATCGATCTCTTCTGCAACCCGCGCTCCGCGCAGATGGCCTTCGCCACGCGGGCCCGGACGCGCATCGGGTACCCCTTCCGGGGACGCGCGTGGGCCTACACCACGCATGTCGCCACGCGCGCCGACCGTGTGCACAACACCGAGTTCAACCTCGACGCCATCGCGCGCGCCGGCATCGGCATCGTGGACCGCAGCGTCGTTCTCACCATCCCCGCGGAGGCCGCCGAATGGGCGGAGCGCTTCCTCGCGCCGCTGCGCGCGGACGGCCGCCTGCTCGTCGCGCTGAACGCCAGCGGCACGTGGCCCACGAAGCGGTGGGGCCTCGAGCATTTCGCGGAACTCGCCGACCGGCTCCACGCGGAGCACAACGTGATGCCCCTTCTTCTCTGGGGGCCCGGCGAGGAGGACGATGTGCAGGAGATCCGCTCGCGAATGCGCGGCGAGGCGGTGATCCCGCCGCGGACATCCATCAAGCAGCTCGGCGCGCTGCTTGCGGGCTGCGACGCGATGATCACGAACGACACGGGGCCCATGCACATCGGCGCCGCCGTGGGACTGCAGGTGCTCGGCATTTTCGGTCCGACGAATCCGTATCTTCAGGGACCGTTCAACGAACGCAGCGCCTGGGTGCGCCTCGACGGGCTCGAGTGCCTCGCCTGCAACCTCACCGCCTGCCCCATCGGCAACGTCTGCATGCGCGACCTCCCCGTCGACACCGTCCTCTCGGCCTTCACCGCACTCGTCACCAGCGCCTAGACGGATATGCCATCATGAAAAACCCGACTGTTTCTTTTCCGTTCCCTGTTCCCCCTTCCCCCTTCACCCTTCACCCTGCCCCCTTCCCCCTGCTTTTCGCGGTATTCGCCGCGGCGATCATCCTCACCGCATGTGATTCCAACACGACGAGTTCCGATCCACCGTTCGTCCGCGTGACCATCACGCAGCCGCTGGACAGCGCCGTCGTGCGCGACAGCGTTCTGCGCGTGCTGATCTCGCTCGACAAGAACTGCGGCTGCCAGGCGCGCGCGGAATTCTGGATCGACGGCGCGCACGTGTTCAGCGATTTCATTCCCGACTACTCGTATGACTGGGATATCTCGGGCATCACCGGACAGCATTGGATCAAGGTGCGCGGGGTGGTGGAGGGCCGCGCGGAGGGAAGCGATTCCGTGCTGGTGACGATCAATCCCTGAGCATCCCGCGCTACTCGCCGATCAGCCCTTTCAGAAATTTGAGCAGTTCGAAGACGTTGACCTGGAAGCCGAGCGTCTTGTCGCGGTCGAAACCGTAGATCGGATCGTACGGTCCCGTGTATCCTCCGCCGCCGCGTTTGGCGAGTTCGTATTCGTAGGATGATTTGAAGCGCATGGCCTTCATCGCCAGGCGCAGGTATTCCTCTATTTCGAGGGGCTTGACGGTCTTCATGCCCTCGCCCGCGAAGATCTCGCGCAGGATCGTGCGCCGGAATTCCGGATGCTTCTCGAGCAGGGTCAGCAGTTCCTCCACCGCTTCCTCCGGCGTCAGGTTGCGCTCGGTGAGCAGCTTCGTAAATCGATCGTCCGTGCCGCGCGCCGGCTTCCAGACACCGGTGTCGTACACCACGCCCGCGGGCGGTGTCCGCAGCGGAAAGGGCGTGAATATCGGAGGCGGCTGTACGATATTCGTATCCGTTTTCCTGTCCGTCGGCTTCCAGCGCTGCGCATCCGTTCGCGCGCGCTCCCGCGTCGGCGCGCGTTGCGCCGGAGTGTTGACCTTGGTCCGGGCGCTCTTCACGGAATCGGACGGTACTGCGCGGCGTGACTTTTTTGGCGGATCCTCCTGCGCGAACGCTGTCGCGTCGATTGCGACGAGGCTGTGCATGCAGAGCAGGAGCAGCACGGACAGCACGCGCGCGCAGCTTCGGCCTGGACCCGCTTCCCGTGTGTTCGCGCGCGTATTGCTCGACGGCTCTCCAATCATATCGGACAGTATACGACGCCGCGCCGATGCGCTGCAATGCGTTTCCTTTTGCGTCCGATTTGCGGTATCCATGTCTTTTATCTTTGCCCGCACTGCGCTAGGTTGCATGCATGACGGAAACACCAGCACAGGCCGCCCACGCGCGCATGCTCTTCGAAAAGAACCGCGTCGCGCTCACCTCGGTGTTTGCCGCGATCGTTCTGACGTCGATGAAGCTCGGCATCGGCCTCTGGACCGGATCGCTCGGCATCCTGTCCGAGGCGGCGCATTCCGGGCTCGACTTTATCGCCGCCGCCATCACCTACCTCGCCGTACGCCTTGCCGACCGGCCTCCGGACAAGGAGCATCACTTCGGGCACGGCAAGATCGAGAACTTCTCCGCCCTCATCGAGACGCTGCTCCTTTTCATCACCTGCGGCTGGATTCTCTACGAGGCGTATCACCGTCTCTTCATCGGCGGCGAGAAGGTGGACGTCAACGTCTGGTCCTTCATCATCATGGCGATCTCCATCGTCATCGACTTCACGCGCTCGCGCGCCCTGCTGCGCGTCGCGAAGAAGTACGACAGCCAGGCGCTCGAGGCCGACGCCATCCATTTCAGCTCCGACATCTACAGTTCCGCCGTGGTGATCGTCGGCCTGTTCTGCGTCATGGCGGGCTTCCCCGAGGGCGACGCCATCGCCGCGTCCATTGTCGCGATGATCGTGATCTGGATCAGCTATCGCCTCGGGAAGCGGACCGTGGACATGCTTCTCGACCGCGTGCCCGACGGTCTGCAGGAAAAAGTGGAGGCCGGCATCGCCTCCGTCGATGGCGTGCGCGAGATCCGTTCCGTGCGCATCCGCCAGGCGGGCGCGAGGATGTTCATCGACACAAGTATCGGAATTCACCGCCTTGCCACGTTCGACCAGTCGCACAGCATCATGGACGCCGTCGAGAACCGTCTGGCGGAACTCTTCCCGCGCGCGGACGTTGTCGTCCACGCCGAGCCGGTCATCGGGGAAAACGAGGAAGTCCGTGAGGCCGTCATGTGGCTGGTGCAGCAGGCCGGACTCTCCGCGCACAACATCCTCGTGCTGTCGACGAGCGACACCTATCACGTGGAGCTCGATATCGAATATCCGGCCGGCACGGGTTTCGGCCGCGCGCACGAACTCGCGAGCGAGGTGGAGGCCAGTATCCTCGCGCAGGTGCCGCAGGTCCGCGATGTGGCCGTGCATCTGGAGGAGGAAGCCACGCACGCGGTGAACGGGGAAGACGTCAGCGAGCGCGAAGCGACGCTTGTCACCTGCATACGCGACGTCGTCGCCAAAACGCCGGAGGTGCGCGCCTGTGTCCGCGTACGCTGCTTCAGGACGTCGAAGGGAATCAAGGTGGCGGTCGGGTGCGCCGTGAATCCGGAACTCACGCTCAAGGAAGCGCACGATGTGGTCAACGCGATGGAGGCGGCGATC
This sequence comes from Ignavibacteria bacterium, assembly GCA_016720835.1. GTDB lineage: Bacteria > Bacteroidota > Ignavibacteria > SZUA-365 > SZUA-365 > JADKJW01. Next base: position 20,330 of record JADKJW010000022.1, on the reverse strand, counting down.
AGCCGCATCGATCCCCGCATCGTGAAGGTCTTCATTCACGCCGAGCCGGACTGATCCGCATCGCGAAGGTCTTCATTCACGCCGAACCGGACTGATCCGTCCCGGCCCGCTGTTCATTTACACCGGGCCGGACTACTCCGTGTCGGCGAGTCGCTGATAGCGGCTGCGGTGATAGGCCAGCGGCTTTGCGTCGGGATTCAGGATGTGCATGTCCGTGACTCTGGCGACGAAGAGGGTATGGTCGCCCTCGTCGTGCGCGTTGACGACTTCGGCGTCAATGTAGGCGATGGCGCCTTCCACCACGGGATGTCCCATTGGCGAATCGAAGGTCGGCACGCAGGCGAAGCGTTCCCGGCTCGGCGCGCCGGCGAAGGTGGTCGACACGCCGCCCTGCCCCTCCGCGAGGATGCTCACGGTGTACCTCCCCGCCTGCCGTATGACTTCGTGCGTCGTGGAAGTTCTGCTGATGCTGATCAGGATGAGCAGCGGGTCGAGCGAGACGGACATGAAGGAATTGACGGTGAGTCCGGCCACGTCGCCGTTCAGACGCGATGTGACGACGGTCACCCCGGTCGGAAACGAGGCCATGACGTTCTTGAAATATCGAATCGGATCCATGTGCTGCCTTGCGTTGTGCGAATGTGCTCCGCCATGATGCGGTATCGAACATAAACACTTGCGTTGTTCAATTGGTTCGACGATGCGAGCCTGCTCATCGGATAACGGGGGCAATAACCGAACGAGGGGCGCACGTTTGACCAGATAACGGTATGCGTAACCGAACGAGGGGCGCAGTGCCGTGCGCCCCTGCGGGAATTTATTCGGGTGTCGATTATTGGTTCGCGATCGGAATTCAAATATCGAACTTGATCCCCTGCGCCAGTCGATGTCCTTGCAGGAATTGATAGTGTTGGTTTGGCGTGCATGAATCACCTCTGTACGATTCCAGACGGCCTTCTTGCCTGATGTTCACGAATACGCTAACTTCAGTGCATTCAATACGCCGTCGAATACTTCAACCAGCGTGTTCGGTCTGATATTGAAGCATGGCCGGTATCAATGCTCGCGAGCTACGCACGCCTTATCGAATTGCTTGCTGAATTCGGTCCGAATCTTGGAATACCAAATTCCCGCGCAATGGGAAACGGCCTCTTCGAGCTGAGAATACATGGTCGTGAAGGCATCGGACGGGTGATGTATTGTTTCCTAATCGGAAAACGGATTGTCATACTGCACTCGTTCGTGAAGAAAACGCGGAGCACCCCTCGACACGAACTCGAAATTGCACGAAAGCGAAAGATGAAGGTAAACCATGGCTGATCTCGATTTCAATCCCGTTCCTCACGATCATGATGCGTTCCTCAGAAAGGCACGGAAACGAGAGGGCTTCACAGAGGCGTATGACGATCTTGAGGTAGAATATTCGCTTATCCGTGAATTGCTTGCTGCACGCGCGCGAGCAGGATTGACACAGGAGCAGGTGGCCGAGGCCATGGGAACGACCAAGAGCGCGATCTCGCGTCTCGAAGCTGCTCCGAAACATTCGCCGTCCCTGGTCACGTTGAAGAAATACGCGCAGGCCGTGGGTTGCGGCATCGAGCTTCACTTGGTACCCTTGCCACGAAAACGCAGCAAGGTCGCTAAACAACGCCGCAACGACGCGGGCTAGACCTTACAAAGGCACGAGGGGCACACTGCCGTGTACCCCTCCGCGTCACCGCGTCTCCGTGTCACCGCGTCTCCGTGTCACCGCGTCTCCGTGTCACCGCGTCTCCGCGTCACCGTCTCCGTGTCACCCGCGTCTCCGCATCACCGCGTCTCCGCATCACCGCGTTAAAAACCGGCAAGGAGCCGATTCCAGGGTGCTCGATTAAATATCGAACTTGATCCCCTGCGCCAACGGCAACTGCGTGCCGTAATTGATCGTGTTGGTCTGGCGGCGCATGTAGGCCTTCCAGGCGTCGGAGCCGGATTCGCGGCCGCCGCCGGTTTCCTTCTCGCCGCCGAAGGCCCCGCCGATCTCGGCGCCCGAGGTGCCGATGTTCACGTTGGCGATGCCGCAATCGCTGCCCCAGGCCGAGAGGAACTCCTCCGCCTCGCGCATGTCGAGGGTGAAGATGGATGAGGAGAGTCCCTGTACCACGTTGTTCTGCAACGCGATAGCCTCGCTTACATCACCAGAATACTTGAGCAGATAGAGGATGGGCGCGAAGGTCTCTTCCTGCACGATGTGGTAGTGGTTCTCGGCCTCGACGATGGCGGGACGCACATAACAGCCGCTCTCGTAGCCCGGACCGCTCAGCGCTTCGCCGCCCGAAATCACGGTGCCGCCTTCCTGCTTCGCGCTCTCGAGAGCCTTGAGGAACATGTCCACCGCCGCCTTGTCGATGAGCGGACCGACGTGATTGCTCTGATCCATCGGCGTGCCGATGCGGAGTCCGGCGTACGCCTTCACGAGCGCGTCCTTCACCTTGTCGTACACCGACTCGTGGATGATGAGCCGGCGTGTGGACGTGCAGCGCTGTCCGGCTGTGCCGACCGCGCCGAACACCACCGCCGGGACAGCCATTTTCATGTCGGTATCGGGCGTGAGGATGATGGCGTTGTTGCCGCCGAGTTCGAGGATGCAGCGGCCGAAACGGCGCGCCACCACTTCGCCCGCATGGCGGCCCACATTCGTGGAGCCGGTAACGGAGATCAGCGGGATGCGCTTGTCGTTGAGCATCATTTCACCCACGCTGGAGCCCTTCCCCACCACGAGGCAGAACAGGCCTTCGGGCAGATCGTTCTCGCGCAGCACCTCGGCCACGATGTTCTGGCAGGCGATGGCGGTCAGGGGAACCTTCGAAGACGGCTTCCAGAGATTCGTGTCGCCGCAGACCGCGGCCAGCATGGCGTTCCACGACCACACTGCCACCGGGAAATTGAAGGCCGACACCGTCGCCACGACGCCCAGCGGATGGTACTGGTCGTACATGCGGTGATTCGGGCGCTCGGAATGCATGGTGAAGCCGTAGAGCTGCCGCGAAAGACCGACCGCGAAGTCGCAGATGTCGATCATCTCCTGCACCTCGCCCAGGCCTTCCTGAGAGACTTGCCGTTCTCGAGCGCGACGAGATGCCCGAGCTCCTGCTTGTACTCGCGCAGCTTCAGGCCGAGCAGGCGCACGACCTCGCCGCGCTTGGGGGCGGGCACGCGGCGCCATGCCTCGAAGGCCTTCTGCGCCGCCGCGACCACGGTTTCGTATTCCGCTTCCGTCGCCTGGCGCACGGACGCGATGTATTCGCCCGTCGCGGGCGAGTGGATTTTCAGTTCGGTGCCGGTCGTTTCGATCCACTGCTGTCCGGTGGACGCGCCGAAGTTGAGCTTCTTGATGCCGAGAATGTTCAGGAATTCCATGAGTGCCTCTCTATCGGGAGAAATGTTCTTGATGTCGGGAGAATCGGATAACAGGATGCAGATTACGCTTTCTTGGCTTCGCGCAGGGCCGTGCGGAGCAGGTTCAGGCCCTCGTCGATCTCATTCCCCGTGATGTTGAGCGCCGGACGGAAGCGCAGGGACTGTGCGCCGCAGCCGAGGATGATGAGTCCCAGCTCGAAGCAGCGGTTGCGCACCGTGTCACGCAGTGCCGGCGTGGCGAGATCGATGGCGCAGAAGAGGCCGCGGCCGCGCACGTTGGACACGAGCGACGCGTGCTCCTCGGCGATCGCATGCAGTTCGTCGAGGAGATGCAGTCCCACGGTGGCGGCGTTGTCCACGAGGCGCTCCTCCTCGATGATCTCGAGGTAGCGCTGGCTGCGCACCATGTCCACGAGGTTGCCGCCCCAGGTGGAATTGATGCGGCTCGACACCGCAAACACGTTGCCCTCCACTTCGTCGACCCGCGATCCGGCCAGGATACCGCACACCTGCATTTTCTTGCCGAAGCACATGATGTCGGGCTTCGTGAAGTACTGATGCGCCCACATCTTGCCGGTGAGGCCGATGCCCGTCTGGATTTCGTCGAAGATCAGCAGCGCCTCGTTCTCGTCGGCGAGCGTGCGGAGCTGCTGCAGGAATTCGGGGCGGAAGTGGAAGTCGCCACCCTCGGCCTGGATCGGTTCGATGATGATGGCCGCGATGTCGTCGGGATTGTCGCGGAAGGCCTGTTTGATCTGCGCGACCGCCTGCTGTTCGAGCGCGATCGCCTGCTCCACATTCGCGGGCGTCAGGGGGAAGCGCAGGCCGGGACTCGTGATGCGCGGCCAGCCCGGGAATTTCGGGTAATGGCGGATCTTCGTGGGATCGGTGTTCGTGAGCGACATCGTATACCCCGAGCGGCCGTGGAAGGCGTGCTCGAAGTGGATGATCTTGTGTCCGTGCTCCTCGCCGTGTCCCTTCTCGAAGTTCTTCTGCACCTTCCAGTCGAAGGCCGTCTTCAGCGCGTTTTCCACGGCCAAGGCGCCGCCTTCGATGAAGAAGGCATGCGGCAGGTAGTCCGGGATGGCCACGCGCGAGAACGTGTCGACGAACTCCGCCATTTCCAGGGTGTAGATGTCGGAATTGGAGGGCTTGTTGACGGCGGCATGGAAGATGCGGTCGCGGAATTCGTCCGTGAGCATCTTCGGATGATTGATGCCCACGGGCGACGAGGCGAAGAAGGTGAAGAAGTCGAGGTACTGGCGGTCGTTCAGCGCGTCATAGATGCGCGAACCGCGGCTGCGTTCGAGATCGACCACCATCTCGAAGCCGTCCACCAGCAGGTGCCGGCGGAGCGTGGAATGGACATCGGTCGGGGTGAGGAAGAAGGATTTGGACCCGCTCGTGCGGGATTCAGGGGTGAGGCTGGGTGTTTCGTACGACATGGTGTTCTCCACGGCTAGGCGATTCAACGATACGGATGTTGTCGGTTGCGTGAGGGAACGACGATGCCGGGAGGGAGCCCGTGAGACTGACAAAACGCAGCATGGCCCTCGTGCTGAGTGCCGCTGCCGCCTTGTTTTGTCCGTAGATGCGTTTCATGGGTCCGTTGTGGTTATCAAATAGCATCGCAATATCGGGAATTTCCGAGTCGGGAACAAAGAAGACCGGAAGATTTCGGATTGCGGATTTCCGATTTCGGATTGAAGACGGGGCAAGCATCGTACGCACCCGCGAAACGGGGTGCCATGCCTCGACTTCGCTCGGCATGACAAAGGTGATCCCGTGAACCGCACCCCGGAACGGGGCGCCATGCCTCGACTTCGCTCGGCATGACAAAGGTGATCCCGTGAACCGCACCCCGGAACGGGGCGCCATGCCTCGACTTCGCTCGGCATGATAAAGGTGATCCCGTGAACCGCACCCCGAAACGGGGCGCCATGCCTCCGCTGCGCTCGGCATGACAAATGCCTAACGCTTGTTAGGAACGACAATCGAAGTACTCCGAACACCGATTGACATCCGAACGGCCAGACCCTCGCGCTCAGGGTGAACGCTGCCTTTCACACTCGTCCAGCCTGTCACCCCGATGCGCAGAAGGGTCTGCAGTGAAAGGCAAACGAACGCTCATGACATTGAGGATTCATCGCACGACCGACATTTTCATCGACTCCGCACCCTCTTTCGTCTCCAATGTGACAAGATAGACCCCTGCAGGAAGGTTGCCGCAATCCACGCGAAGGACATGCTCTCCCCGGAATGCAACATCCCGGTACAGAACACGTATGCACTCGCCCTGAGAATTATACAATGAGACGGTTGCCGGTTGGTCATGAAGGACAGAAAAAGATATGGATGCCACACGAGATACAGGATTGGGGGAGTTCTGAGTCAGACTGGACCTTCGAACAGTGAGGCATTCGCACACTCCGGCGAAAAAGGGGTGGCGCGAGCATGAACTTTTTCGTCGGGACAGCAACGCGCGTACACACGCACGCTGTCGAGAGCGAGCAATGTCGATGCTGATTCGCGCGAAATGTTGACCGCAAAAAGAACCATGCATATCGGCACGACATCGGTCGTCACAGGGATCTGCGTAACCGCATGGAATGCAACAAGATTGCTTGAACTACTTGTCGTCTGTATCAACCCACCTTCCAACAAGGTGTTTGTCGTACGGAATCCCACGAACGTCAACTTCGAGGAATCGTAATGCAGCGTTCCATATATTTCCAACGTCCTCTGGGATTCGCCTTGGAGATCGACGTAGAGCGGCACGAGCAGCTCAGCTCCGGCTGAGACGATCAACCCCGTATCCAGTCGCACGGAATACCGTTTCCTGCACGCACAGACCTCGATGGTGTCATTGATGACGGACAGCTGGATGTCGCAGCCCTGCGATAGAATTGCGGAGGTTATGACGATGGGATAGGATCGACTGGAATCGATGATTGGAATCGGAAGGAAAAGCGATAGCAGTGTTCCCGACAACTGGCGAGGATATATCCCACCGCTCGATATGACGAGTTCCGAAGGATTCGGTTGCAGGATAGTCACCGCCTGGTCGCCGATGATCGTGCCGGTGGTTACTGGCGCAGGATTAATGGGAAAGTAATTCCCGGGTGATGTGAGATGAATTTCGAATGCGAACAACGATGGAGCGAGAGTACCGAGGACGTTCAATGATATTGTCGCCCCGCTTCCCGGATTCAGAATCGACGGCGCATCGACGCGAAGAGTGATCGCCTGAGGAAGCGCGGGAGAGGCAATGGTGGTATCAGCGAAGTATCGTTGTTGATTGGATGCAGCTTCAACCCGCACTGCACGAAGCGAATCAGCGCAACGTGCTGTCGTATAGCTGAGATCACAGAAGTCAAGCCGCAGGAACCCGGAGATATCGCGAAAGGTATTGAGAAGTTGCGCCTGACTCACCAATGTGTAGTACAGTCCGTTGCTCTGCAGCGCCAATCGTTGCAGATCCTCCTTCGCACGTCCCGGATCTCCGAAGGAGATGGCGATGATGACGATGCCCGCATCCCGTATTCGTTTCGCGACGCGATCGAGCGTCGTCTTGCTCATGTTGTCGACACCGTCGGTAAGGAGGACAATGTATTTTTCGCCTGAAACATTTCCCATTCGCGCGATAGCGGAATCGAGAGCATCGTACATCGCTGTCGATCCACTGGTTCTCATCGAATCGATTGCGCGCTTCACCGCCTCTTTGTCGGTACTGAGCGGGTATTCGAGTTTGGTGGACGATCCGAAGGAAACAATTCCTACCCGGTCGTGCAGCGGCAGACTATCGATCACGTCCTTCGCAGCTGCCTTGAGATCCGGGAAGGATAGCTGCATTGATCCCGACGCATCCAGGCAGAACATTACGTTTACCGCCGAGGCCGTATCGCCGCACCGCACGTCCGCATTCTGAAGAATGCCATTTTCACTGACGGAAATGTTCGATTTCGACAGCGAGAATGACGATTCCAACGGCCGGGGTTGACGCGATACGCAACCTTACGGTGGGAAGGTTCCCAATATTGATCGATGTGATGACGATTCCCGGCTGGGACCATGCAGTGGTCAAACATCCACAGGAGAGAATCGACCATGCGAATACTGAAATAAAGTGATGCGACATGCCGGGCGTCCTGTTCATACATCGATGACATTGACTTCTCGAGGTCCAATCAAGACCGAAGATCGAATATCCGGTTATTTGACCACCACAAGCTTCCCTGCCTGGATCTCCTTTCCGATCCGGACCGTATACCAGTACATGCCCGGCGCGCAGTCTCCGATTCTGAGTGAATACGCCTTTTGATCGGTCAGGTCACTGTGCTCTTCCACATGAAGAATCTCCCTGCCTGTTATGTCATAGACACGTATCAGAGTCGCGGAGGGAGACGGTGAATGAACAGCATTGACTCCGCCATTCCTTGTGTGTCGCAGAGTCACTCCCCCGCCGGTTGTCGAACCTTCGCGCACCGTGCCGGTCATCCAGCCTTCGTACGGTGTCAGGAAGAACATCGTGGCGATATTGTACAGTTCGTCGAACTTCGCTGTTATCCACGTTTCCCCTCCATCCGTTGTTCGAGCAATCGAAGAACTGGAGGTCGCCCATCCATGATCCTGATCCAGGAAATAGATTCTGTTCGCGTTCACATTCGGCACCTGATGCCATGTGACGCCACCGTCCGTCGTTTTAAAGAACATCCCGTACGATTTGTCGGCAACAAATCCCTTCAGTCGGGTAACAAAATGCATGTCGCCCAGCCGCACTCCCTGCCTGCTTGATACTTCGTAACTGCGCCAGATCCTCCCCTTGTCCTGCGACACGAAGACCAGGGTGGACGCCATCACATAGACCGCGTCCTTGTCCGGAGCAGAGATTCTGTATCCCGCACTCCCGCGCTCCGCAGCATCTTGAATATCGATATGCGTCAATTTCCACGTACGGCCTTCATCCTCAGACAGGAATATGGATCCACCGCTGCAGCTGTACCAGATGTCGCCTGAACGGGCGTCCCCCGACTTCAGATTGCTTTCCGACCATTTGTTCACCGTATCGGTAGGAAGCCGGCCGCGAATGTCCCACGATTTTCCGAGGTCGCTGGAAACGGCAAAACCGACTGATGGTTCCCTCGGTAACACCGCATAGATGATCGTGTCACGTACACGCAATGGACACACCGGACTGATGTTGTTCGGAAAATTCTCGACGGTCCAGGTATTGCCGAAGTCATGGGTTCGGGAGTACTGGGTGGAATTATTGAAACCGGAGAGCAGTACCCCGTCACCTTGTTGTGTAAAGAATGGGATCATATTGCCGGCTTCACTCCCGAATCCGTGAATCTGCGTCAGGGATTGAATTGAATCGAGAGATTTCAGCAACACTCCTCCATACATTCCAAAGAGTGTCACCGACCCGTCTTTGTTTGCGAAAGTACTTCGAATGTATCCCGTAACCGGCATCTGAAGTGCCGGTGTGTTCCAATTCAAACCGAAATCGGTGGTGATATTGATCAGGGCCGTACTCGTCGGGAGAATCAGGACAAGCTTCGTGCTGTCGAGAAACAGCATATCGGTCACGTTCATTGCGGAGTAAAACCCCATCTTGCTCCACTTCTTCCCGCCGTCCGTTGTTCCGACGATCTGCATGGCGGTTGAGAATGCAACGCCGATATTCGCTGAAAAGAACCTGACCGCCGCAGGCGCGAAGGACAGGTTGGAGAAAGTCGTCCATGTGTTTCCCTTGTCCACAGACCGGAAAACGGTGGAATCGATGGATGCGAAGAGCACACCGTCACGCGCGAGGGTGACAGAGGAGATTCGCGTGCTCAGGTTAGCATTCTCCCAACTATTCCCGCCATCCCAGGTCCGAAACAAGGAACCGCCAAGCAGCGCGTACCCCGTGTTCTCATCAGCAAAAAGGAGGCTGGTAAAGTCCAGACTCCCCTGACGGAATTGTTCGGTCCAGGATTCGCCAAGATTGGATGAAAACAGAATGGCGCCGCTTGTGCCGAGCCAGACGTGCCCGGCGTCTACGCAAAAGAGCGCGGAGATCTTCGGCGTCTCCAGCTTCCAGCTCGTCCAGGTACTACCTCCGTCGTACGATCTCTGAACGATTCCTCCGGTGCATCCAGCGAACAGGGTGTCTCTGCCCACGCTTCCCACAGCACTGATAATCTGTCCATGGGGCCTGGGAATGAGCCATTCCCAGTCCTGCGCATTCGTGGCTTGAGTTGAAACGAACAGGAGCGTTGCGAAGAGAATTCCGGTTTTCATCGGTCCCTCGACGGTTTCAGGTGTTATCAGTAACAAGACCCATCACCTGCTGATAGGTTACAGGTGAGAAATTCCCGCTTTCTCGAGTGGATACGCGGATGCCAACAGAATGTAGCTATTTGCGAGCTTGATATCCACTGTCGACAGCCATTCTCGGTGCAGCTGAAAACAAGGGTGATGGAGAAGGAGGATTTCGGATTGCGAATTTCCGATTTCGAATTGAATGCGAGTCAGTGCGCTCCACCCCTCTCCCGGCCTTCCGCCTGCGCCCCCCCCCCGCCCCCCCCCAGAGGGGGAAGAGAACATGGGATCAGATAATCTTTATCTTCTATCCCGAAGGGATTACGTCATCCAACCCCGGGTTGCGAGGAACGAGCTACCCGGGGGCGACGGGGCAGGAACCGCACAAGTCCTCGGGGTACGGCTGAAGAAAGTCCAAGGGTGAATGGAGAAGGTGAATGAGAAGGTGAACGAAGAATCCAGATACCGTATCCGAGCACCCCGGAACGGGGTGCCATGCCTCGGCTGCGCTCGGCATGACAACGAAGAGACACGGGTTTCGAGAACGCACCCCGGAACGGGGTGCAAGAAAGTAGCCGGTGCGTCGAAGACCACCGGACAACGCGCGCCACGCTCCCAGCAAGCACCCCGGGACGGGGTGCCAGAGATTCCTAACGCTTGTTAGGCGCGAATACGGAACTACTCCGAACGTCATTCGTCATCTGGACGGCCAGATCCTTCATTTCGCCCGCCTCCGCTTCGCTTTGGCGGCTTCATTCAGGATGACGTGGCCTCTGATATCTGGGCGTTCATCAACTCCACTTGTCCAATAGCGGAGGTTCCGGGAATCTGTTCCCACGCGGCGTGGACCAATCTGTTCCCACGCGGGAGCGTGGGAACAAGGTCCATGAGCAAGGACCATGACCGATTATTTCACCTCGCCACGACAAACATCCTCGTCACCGTCGTGCCGCGTGCGCTGAGAGTGCAGGAGTACACGCCTGGGACGAGGCGTGAGAGGTCGGCATCGAAGGAGTGCCGACCGGCTGAGACTGCGCCCTGATGCACGGTCGAAACACGGCGGCCGAAGGTGTCGTACAGCCCGAGGAGGACATGATCGTCCGCCGGAAGCTCGAAGGTGAAGGTGCTCGTACCGCTCGCGGGATTCGGGTAGTTCTGGAAGAGGGTGATGCCGGAGGCAACACTGTACGGAAGGTCCGTTTCCACTCCCGTGGTCCTCTTCACCGGCAGATGGATGTATTTCGGATTCCGCATTTCCTCCAGGTACTTCTGCATCACGTAGGCGCTGTTGCGTATGCGCGCGTCGCCCCAGCCGGGATAGGCGCCCACGGGCCAGTTGGCGTCGATGTAGCTGAAGCCCTTGATCTCGGTGTGCGCCGCGATGAAGGCGAAGAACTTCGCGAACCAGTTGTCCCAGTCGGCGATGCCGTCGGCAGGATCCGCGCTGATGTTCACGCCGTGGGCGGAGGTCTCGCTCATGTACACGGGTTTGCCCTTGGCGCGCGCCATGGCAAGGAAGCGCTCGGACTTGCCCTTGCGCGTGATCGCGCCACGGACGTAATCGGGCAGTGCCTGATCGAAATGTTCGACGTTGAACACGTCGATTCCGAACCAGTCCACGTAGCTGTCGCCGGGATACCAGCGCGCTCCCCTGCCGTCGGTCGAATCGAAATCGTTGGGCGCGTCGGGTTCGTAGCACCAGATGGTGGCGATGGAATCGCGCATGCCCTTCGCGGCGAAGCGATCGACGATCTTCTGGAACATGGTCACGAAGATGTACGGATGGTAGCCGCCGCCGTTCCAGCCCGGACCCGCGCCGTTGAATTCCCCGCCGATGCGGAGGAACATGCGCTTTCCATACGTCTTGCTCATCGCGGCGATGCTGTCGATGACCCAGTCGTACTGCGTCGTCATCGCAATGGCGCTGTCGGTAGCAACGTCGCTCACGAGAAAGAGGCTCAGCTCCGGAATGAAGCCCACGCTGTCGGCGCGCTTGTAGTAATTCGCCAGTTCGCGCAGGGAGTTTGCGGGACCACGCGTGCCCGGTATCGAGAAGAAGAGACCGCGCGCCGCGGGCTGCGTGGAGTCGGGGAGCATGCCGAGGTAACCCGCCAGCGGATCGGACGTCGTCTCGTACGTCATCATGCAGGCGCCGTGATACACGCGGCCGTCCGGCGGCTCCATCAACGCCGCGGTCTTCACCGGCGGGGCGAGCTTCTTCATCGCCTCGAGCGTGATGTTGGTCATGGTGTACGGCGTGCCCTCGGGAAGCCAGGCGCCGGGCAACTGGTACCAGGACTGTATCCAGTATCCGTCGGGCTTCGCGACGCGCGAATGGTAGAGATCGATGAAGGCCAGGGTCTGATCGGAATACCCCTTGGCTGTGCGACCGCCATTGCTGTTGAAGATCATGTTCACTTTCAGACCCATGCCCCTCGCCTTCGCATCGAGTTCCTCGAGACGCTGCATCCAGTCCACACCTGCGATGGCGGCGGGCTGATTTGTCTGCGCCACGCCGGTGGCGTAGTCGTAGGGGTTGTCGACGGTCAGTCCGTCGAAGTGCCTGCCCGTCGCGAGCGAACGCGCCTGCACGGAATCGAGCACATCCTCGTAGCGCCCGTAGCCGTCCCGGTTCCCATCGATGGCAAAGTACGAAGGCGTCGTGCCCCAGGCCCAGTTCGGGAAATTCGTGAGGAGATTCACCTCCACTCCGGGGATGGAATCGCGGTACATCTGCAGGACTTCGAACAGCTCCGCGACCGCAGTGGAAAGCGTGTGGTGGTCCGCCTTCGCGTTGTTCGGATACAGCATGCGCCGTATCGGTCCGTCGAAATCGAGCATGTCGATATTCCGAGATGGATCGATCTCCTTGATCGCCGCGATGAAGGGCTTGAGCTTCGCGAACTCATCGAGGAAGGAGAACTCGGCCGACTGGTCCTTTTTATCCGCCCGCCAGTCCACCAGCCCGCCCATTTCCACGGCGATCCTGATGTTCTTCTTCAGCAACACCGCAAGAAAATCCTTGACCTTCTGTGTCCCGATCCGCGCGGGATCGATGCCGTCGATGTAGAATTTGAAAAGGTCGAGCTGTCCGTACACGCCGCTCCACTTCGCGGTATCGGCGAGTTCCCAGGGATTGCCATAGCACAGCAGTACGCGGGTATCGGGCTGCGGCGGCTTCTTGATTTCCGCGTTGAAACGCGCAAGGAAATCGTTCAGCGTCCCCTTCGCCATGTAGAATCTGGAAGTGACGGTCCTCTCGCCTCCGGCTGGGATATCGCCGAAGTTCGTCGTGGAGTGGAGGCAGCAGCGGTCGAGATTGTCGAAGAGCACGTTGCTCGACGGACTGGTCGCAGCCATGTACGAACTGCCGTCGTCGGCGAGCGTAACGATGTAGGAATCGTCGGTCCTGTCGGGACTCGTCGCCTGAAATCCCGTCACGAAGGGCGAGGGATTCGCATAGTCGCGGTGCAGGTACCACTGCACGGTCTTCATCGAGCCGTTGTTCACGCGTACGGTGCTGTCCATGCGGAAGGGGCGGCCGTTCTTCGACATGTAGGTGCGCTTCAGGTCCCAGTCCTTGAACTGATCCGCCGAACCGGGATTCAGGCAGTTGAAGGAAAACACCTTTGTCCACTTCGCCGCCGTGAGGTTGCTGATGCGCATCTCCGCGTCCACGTAATCCACATGCGGAATGACGCGGACGGTGTACTCGATCTTTCCTTCCGTGCGCCAGGTATGCTGCACCACGCCGTCGCGGTTCGGTCCTTCCCACTGTATGGTCACCTCGGGAAAGTTCAGGATCATCCCCTCCGATGACGCGATGGTTTCGGGGAGTCCGAGAATGAAGGACGCCCTTCCCAGCGCTGGGACGCGCGCGACGCAGTTCATCTGGCCGGCCATCGGATCGAGAGTGATGGGCTGTTGCGCTGGCGCGAAGTGTGAAGGGAGAAGGTGAAGGAGAATGAGAAGTGAAACCGGGACGGTCGCAATACGCTTCATGATGCTCCTTGCGGCGGGATAATGGACAAGCCATCCCGGGGCGGCCGGGCGTAAAGAAAATAAGACCTTGCGAAGGGGCGCGAAGTTACAGACCGAGGCGCTCGAAGATCGTGTCCACGTGTTTCAAGCCGCGCAGGACGTTGAAACAGCCGTCCATCTCTTCCCTGTTCAGGAGCGCGGAAACCTGCGGATCGGCCTCGAGCAGGTCGCGGAGTTCAACCTTCTCGCGCCAGACGCGCATGGCGGCGTCCTGCACGATGCGGTAGGCGTCTTCGCGCAGCATGCCCTTCTTCGTCAGCGCCAGCAGCACCTGCTGCGAAAAGATCAGTCCGTGCGTGCCGTTGAGATTCCGGAGCATGTTGTCCGGATAGACGAGGAGCTTCTCGAGGATGCCGGTCATCTTCGCGATCATGTAGTCCAGCGCGATGGTGGCGTCGGGCAGCACCACGCGCTCGACGGACGAATGCGTGATGTCGCGCTCGTGCCACAGCGCCTGATTCTCGAGCCCCGCCATGGCGTAGCCGCGCAGCAGGCGCGCCATGCCCGCGACGCGCTCGCAGGTGATGGGATTGCGCTTGTGCGGCATGGCCGAACTGCCCTTCTGTCCGGGCGAGAAATACTCCTCGGCCTCCAGCACCTCGGTCTTCTGCAGGTGGCGGATTTCCGTGGCGATTTTCTCGAGCGTGCCGCCGATGATGGCGATCGTGGCGAGGAACTCGGCGTGCCGGTCGCGCTGCAGGATCTGCGTGGAGATGGGAGCGGGCCGGAGGTCCATCTTCTCGCACACATAGCGTTCCACCGAGGGATCGATGTTGGCGTAGGTGCCGACGGCGCCGGATATTTTGCCGAAGGAGATGGTCTCGATGGCGCGGTCGAGCCGTGCGAGGTCGCGTTTCACTTCTTCGCGCCAGAGCAGCATTTTCAGGCCGAAGGTCATGGGCTCGGCGTGTATGCCATGTGTGCGGCCGATCATGGGCGTGTGCCGGTGCTCGCGTGCGCGGGCTTCCAGCACGGGCACGAGGCCCGCCAGCGCGTCGCGCAGCAGCAGTCCGGCCCTGCGCGCCTGCACGGACAGTGCGGTGTCGCCGATGTCGGACGAGGTGAGGCCGAGGTGGATGTAGCGGGAGTTCTCGCCCACGTTCTCCGCAACGTTCGTGAGAAAGGCGATCACGTCGTGATTGAGCGTGGCCTCGAGTTCATTGATGCGCTCGACGGTGAAGGCGGCGCGCTCGCGGATCACGGGCAGCGCCTCTTTCGGGACGATGCCGAGTTCGGCCTGCGCTTCGCAGGCGGCGATCTCGATGTCGAGCCAGATGCGGAATTTCGCTTCGTCGGTCCAGACGGCGCCCATGGCGGGACGCGTGTAGCGCGCGATCATGGCGTCATCTCCCTTCGAGTTTGAGATCGATGGTGAGATTCTTGCGGTCGCGCACCACGTCGAGGCGCACCACGTCGCCCACCTTCGAATAGCTGATGAGACCCTGCAGATGCTCGAAGGAAACCACGGGATCGCCGTTGGCGCGGACGATGATGTCGGCCACTTCGAGGCCGGCCTTCGCTGCGATGCCGCGCCGGTCGATGTCGCTGACGATCACGCCCTCCACTTTCTCGAGCTTGTAGGCGCGCGCAATCGCGCTGTTGACCACCTGCACGCGGAAGCCCGGCGAGAAACTGCGGTCCACCTTGCCGTCGCGCTTGAGAATCTCCACAATCTCCTTGACGCGATTGCTGGGCACGGCGAAGCCGAGACCCACGCTGCCCTGGTTGGGGCTGTAAATGACGGTGTTGATGCCCACCACTTCGCCCAGGCTGTTGAGCAGGGGTCCGCCGCTGTTGCCCGAATTGATGGACGCATCGGTCTGCAGCATGTTCCGGTAGATGCGGCCTTCGCGCTGCTCGAGGTACACGTGCGTGGCGCTGATCACGCCCACGGTGACGGTGGGCTTGGCGCTGGAAGTGAAAAGACCGAAGGGATTGCCCGCCGCGATGGCCCATTCGCCGACGATCACGTCGTCGGAGTTGCCAAGCTTCAGGTAGGCGAGGCCGCTTTTGTCCTTGAGCTGGAGAAGGCAGACGTCGGTGACGGGATCGGTGCCGAGCAGCCTGGCCGGCACTTTTTCGCCGTTGGTCAAGGTGACGATGATTTCCGTCGCGTTCCCCGCGACGTGATCGTTGGTCAGCACGAGCCCGTCGCTGGAGATGATGAAACCGCTGCCGACGCTCGTCGATCTGTCCGTGTAGCTGCGGTCGCCGTAGAAAAAGCGCCAGAACGGATCCATCTCGCGGGTGCGCACTTCGGTGACGGTGATGCCCACCACGGCCGGGCTGCAAATCTCCACCGCGCGGGTGATGGCGTTGCGGCGCGAAATATCGATGCCGTTCTGGGCGCCCGCGGGAGAAGCGGTGATCAACAAAAGAGCGAGCGCGCAGAGAGCGCGCGCGGAAGTCCGTGCAGTCATGGAATCCTTGTTCATTGTTCAGAAGGAGGTGTGGGAGCGGAGCGTCGGTGCGCGATCAAGGCGCGCAGCGGATCCAGATGCTTGAGAAAGATCAGCACGAACAGCGCCGTGCCGACCGCCACCGTGGCCATGTCGGACGGTGCGGTGAATTGCGAGAGCCTCCCCGCGAGCGGCGCCGCGAAGAACAGCACAAACGGAGAGACCGCCGTGGCGAATATATTTCCGACATGCACATCCTTTGACCAGAGGCGCGTGAGCAGCCACAGCGCGATCCAGATGATGAGGAAGGCCGGATTGAAGGCGATGGATGCGCCGAGAGCCGGGGCGAGTCCGCGGCCGCCCTTGAAGCCGATCCATGGCGAGTAATTGTGCCCGAGCACCACGGCGATGTACGCGATGGCTCCCGCGACAAATGCATCGCCGAGGAACAGGAGCACCGCGAGCACGGGCAGCGCCCCCTTCACGAGATCGATGAGCAGCACGGCGATGCCGACGCCCTTGGAGCGCGACACCTCGAAGGCGTTCAGCGCGCCGATGTTGCCGCTGCCGGAGGTCCGCAGATCCTTGCCGGAGGTTTTGCGAACAAGGACGAAGGCGGTGGGAAAGGAGCCGAGAAGAAACGCCCCGGCGGCGACGAGAAGGAGAAGGCCTGTTTCCATAGTTTCAGAAACTACGAAAGCAGGCCCGCTCAAACAAGACGATTGCTCAGCGCTGTATCAGTATCCTCTGCGTCAGCACCGCTCCGCCGGCCTCGAGGTGGCAGGTGTACATGCCGCTCGGCACCCGGCCGGTCTCGAGCCGCACCGCATGCGCGCCAGCTGGCAGCGCGCCGGCGTCCATGCGCAGCACTTCGGCGCCCAGCATGTTGCGGAGCACGACGGTGACGCCGCTGCCGCTCGCGAGCTCGAACGGCACGACGGTGCTGCCGTTGGCCGGATTCGGATAGTTGCGTCCGAGCGCGAACTGCAATGCGCGGCCCGACACCAGCACTTCCGGCGAGTAGCTCTGCGTGCCGTCGGTATCGAGCTGACGGAGGCGCACGGTGACCTCGCCCCCGGTGCTTTCGTCGAAGCTGAAGGCATAGCGGCGTTCGGCGAGCGTGCCTCCCTTCGCGGCGACAAAGCCCGCGACGCGCCAGTCCGCATCGGCGGCAAGCCGGTACTGCACTTCGAAGCCCTGGTTGTTCGTCTCCATCGCCGTGCGCCATTCCACCGTCACCGCATCGCCCTTGCGCGCGGCCGACATGCTGGCGAATTCGACAGGGATGTTCTGCACGTACAGGATTTCCACATCGTCGAGCGCTGCCTCGACGAGTGATTGCGGATCGTCGTCTCTGGCGGTGAATTTCAGCTTTACGGTATTCGTCGGCGTCACGTAGTCGGAAACGACAATGACGTTTTCATTCCAGTAATTGAACGACGAGGTCGTGTTCTCGACATTCACCCAGGTGGAGCCGTTGTCGCTGGAGATCTGCACCACCCACGGATCGCCGCCCGGCGCCGCGCCCAGATCGTTGGAGAACCAGCTCCAGTACCGGATGACGGGAATGTTAAGACTCGCAATGCCGAGCGCGGGCGACCAGACGCTGGTGACGCCGTCGTCCACATCGTTATCGCCTGCGCCGCCGCTTGCCGCGCCATTGCCGGTCACCCAGCACTTCGTACCCGTCGGACTGTGATCGTCCTCAGGCTGCACGTACATGCTGCTGACGAGCGTTCCCACCGGATCGGCCAGGATGAATCTGCCGGTCATGGCATCATCGCTGCCGATGTGACCCTGCCATCCCATGGCGCTTTCGAAATCGAACTTCGTGTAGCTGGTGAATCCCACGAGCACGAGGTACGGTTGCGCGTCGCCGGCGACGGGCGAGAAGGCGGTGCTGCCCCAGGTCTCGGTCGCCTCGATGTAATACTGCAACAGCGTCCCAGCTGCCTGCCCGGGGATGTTCCCGGACCATTGCGAAGTCCCGTTGTTCTGCCCGCTGGTCTTGGTCATCGCCGAGGAGGACCATTGTCCGCCTGTCGGGCGATAGTAGACGCGGACCTGCGGGACGGAGATCTCCGTCATCGGCGACGCGACGGTTATGGTGACTGGAATCGTCGTATTCGGGGCGGCCGAAGAAACCTTCGTATGCGTGAGCGTCAGCATGCCGGCCGGAATTCCGTGCTTCGCGAAAGCGGCGACGATGCCCGTGGCGTTTGGCGTGCCGTTCGTGAGGTTGCCGTCGTTGTCGTCCACCTTCAGCACTTCGAGGAAGTACTTGGTGTAGGCCTTGCCGGTGTTGGCGTCGTCGGGCTTGCCGCGACGCGTGTAATGCGAATGATGCTGCGCGAGGGAGAGTCCGATGTTCTGGCGAAGATCCCAGAGGATGCCTCCCATGATCTCGCCGTCGTAATGCACTTCGTTGATGATGTCGTCCGGATAGCGGCGGGTATTGTTCAGATTGCGGAGCACGGTGCCGGTCCCGAAGAAGCCCACGCCCATCTCCGGTCTGTCGAGAAGCAACGCGGCAAAGCCGTCTGCGGTGCCCTCATTCAGCGCGCCGTTGGTCATGCCGTTGGATTTCCCGAACTGCACGTAACACTTGGCGTTGGTGAGATGGCCGTATTCGTGCATCACCACGTCCACCATCTCCGCCGCATTCGGGCAGACGCCCTGCGAGGATGTGCCGCCGCGATAGAAGTTCAGATTCGTGCCGTCGAAGTTCGCGTTGCAGGTACTCGACATGTTCACGTTGGTCAACACCTGATAATTGAGGGCGGTCACCCCGTTGTCGAGACCAATGATGTAGTCGCGCGAGCGGTTCACCGCCCAGAACGCATCGCGCTCGGCGGGGACGCTGTTCGAATTGGACCAGGTGATATTGTACGTCTGATTGTTGGCGATGGTCTGGGTGATGACCGCATCCGCGCCATCCTTGCGGGCGATCTTGCAGTACGGACCCTCGAATTTCACCGTCACCGTCCCGCTGTTGGTGCTGGTGTACGCGCCGCTTGCATCGGTGGTGACGTTCGCCCCGTTGACCTTCACGTACATGGTGGACGCGGCGACGTTCGTGGCGGGCACGGCGTAGGACACGTTCTTCACGCTCGAATTGACGGTCCCGTAGATGCCGTCCAGGATCTGGTTCGCGCGGCGGAGCACGGCGCCCGTGCGCGCGTCCACCAGCGTGTTCCAGATGTGGAATTCGTCCTGCGGCAGCGTCACGTCGTACACGAGATGATGGGTGACGCCGGCGAGGGATTTGTACGGAAGGATGGACAACTGCCCGTCCACCGTGGCTGCTGCCGCTCCGACCGGGAGCACCAGTCCCGTGGCGGCGAACGCTTTCGCGTCGTCAGGGCTGATGACGGGGGCGACCGGGACTTCGAGCTGCGGGAACACGTCGGCCCCGAAGAGGAAGACGCGTCCGCCGGTGGTCATGCTGACGGTGACTTCCGAAGTGAGCACAGGGACGCCCTTGAAGCGCTGCTCGTAGGTGACCGTCCATTTCCCTTCGTATTCATTGACGTCGGTCAGTGCCAGTTCCACTCCGTCGCAACGCAGGAGATCGCCCATGGTCGCGATGAAGCCCCGTGCCGCCGCATCCGCGTTCGCGGAGTCGATGCGCCGGTAACCCGGGATCTGGGTGCCTTCGCCCCAGACCCTGTACGGAGTGTGTGTGTACTCGTTCCACAGGGCTTGCCATGACCCGTGCGTTTCGAGAAAGGCCTGCCAGCGCGCGGAGGACGCATTGTCGGCCTGCGCGGTACGTATCAATCTCTCATAGGAAGCGGTGTAGCCCTCGTTCGGAAGGCGGATGCTTCCCGAGACTTCCTGTGCGGAGGAGGAGGCTGCTGCGAGGAGGAGTAAGAGAAGAAACAGCGTAGTGAATTTCATACGGGCACCCGTGTTTGAGCAATGGTACATCAACATAAGGACTTCGATTCGAAAAGTGAAAAAAGCAATGTAAAAAGCGGCGCAAATTTTGCATTTTTTGGGCCGATCTTCGAAAAAAATGTACTGATTTTCTCGATACAACGGCGCTGATTGATTGACAATCGGAAGCGATTTTCGTAACTTTAGAATCCGCAATGAGTTATCACTCCCAGAGGTTTGGATGAGTAATAGCGGCAAATGGATTCTTGGAATTGGCGTGGGCCTGGTCGGCCTGGGCTTGCTGAT
>JADKJW010000021.1 GCA_016720835.1 Ignavibacteria bacterium | reverse complement strand
GTCCGCATGATAGAGGCTCATCCCGACGGGGAAGCTGACCACAGGCATCGAGGCATCCTTCGTCTGGGCAACGAGATCGCCGTCTCTCAGCAGGCGTGCGCGGATCTTCGCCTGCACCATCGCGCCGTTGGCGTTTCCAATCGTCATGATGACGGTTTCCTGACGCGTCTTCCAGGAGTTCATATGCGGGGCGGGACGCGGGGACATCGTCACGGTGACGGTGATGTTCTGGGCGACCGCGAAGGAAACCGTCAGCAGCACTGCAAGCAGCATCTGCACCCATTGCGTGATTGACCTGTTCATATGACGTGCCTCCGGTT
This sequence comes from Ignavibacteria bacterium, assembly GCA_016720835.1. GTDB lineage: Bacteria > Bacteroidota > Ignavibacteria > SZUA-365 > SZUA-365 > JADKJW01. The sequence continues at coordinate 39,082 of JADKJW010000021.1, read as the reverse complement.
GCGATCGAATGGGTGTATCGGGTCAGAAACTCATGGACAATGATGTCTCCAGGAACGTTTCACGGAACGACACGTCCGGGCGCGAGGTGCCGTAGCGGTAGCTGTTGGAGGTTGCGGCGAGAGTGAACGTCAGCGACGGCGTGATGCTCCACTCCGCTCCGACCCGGACGAGAAACTGTTCGTCCGGCGTGAAGGAGGCCATGGAATTCTGCGACCATGTGACATTCAGCGAGGGACGCACGGCATTCTCCAGCAGCCGGTACGAAAGGCCCGCCGAGGCGCTCAACAATTCGAGTTCCGCATCCGGCACATCGTTCGTCATGTAACTGACCGTCAGCGTGCTCGACAGCGGAATCTCGATGAACGAGGCCATGTACATGCCCATGTAACTCTGCGTGTTGTTCGTCATTTCACGCTGCGTCATGGTGTTGACTTCGTTGTAGGCATCAAGCGACCAGCTCAGGGGGATGGTATTGATCAACGCCGTCGTCGGGATGTTGAAACTCGGCGAGAGGCTGAACGAATTCGTCACCATGTCGATCTTCAGGGTGTCGACCTGCATGCGGTTCCTGATCCCGTAGTTCGCGTAGCGGGTGTTGAATGAAATATTCTCGCTCACCATCGCAATGGCAGTGAAGGAACCGATGAGCTGGCTTGAGGTGCTTGCCTTCGTTTCGGACAGATTGTTGGTCCTGTATCCGATGGATCCGTTCATGGACAGGGTGTTCTCGAACAGCTTCGCATACGGCGCAAGGAGGAAGTCCAGGCGGTCGGGCTGCATGTACGGAAATGCGAGCGAGAAGTACCCCGCGCCGATGTACTTGCTGCCCGCCTTGAAGCCCCACGCTTTCTCGCTATAGTTGAACATCAGCGTGCCGGCGTAGTCGGTCGCCGTCGAGATGCGGTGCTTGTATACCGACTCGGGGACGGGGCTGGAGACGGAAGCGATGTCGGCGCCGAGATCGCGCGTGAACGCCGACCCGCCGATCTCGCCGGTGACGCTCGTGTTATCGGACAAACCAATCCGATAATTTGCTGTCACGACCAGACCCTCCTGCGGGTCGATGCCTGCCGGACGCGTGCCCAGCGACGACACGTCGTCCTTCGCGCGGACGATGTTCAGGTCCGCGAAGGAGGCGTCTTCCTTCCCGTATCCGATCTTCGCGGAATACATATGCCGCGCATACGCGCCTCTGACGCTGTTCAGGGAATCGGGTTCAATGGCCCGCTGCGAGGTGCCGCCGTTGACGGCGAAGCGGAAGCTGCCCGGTTTCAACTCCAGCCCGGCGCCGAAAATCTGCTCGTCGCCTGTCGACAGTTCGGAATACTGCGGGACGTGGCTCCCGAGCGACGCCTGCGCCCAGCCGATGCGCGGCGTGAAGCTCAGCATCCCGATGTTATTCGCCGGATTCTGCAGGAACTGAATGAATGAGGGCGATGGAACGGACGCGGTCACGGTGTTCGTCTCGCGGGACGACACCATGATGCTGAAGGGCAGCGTGACGAGATCGCCGATGGTGATGACCGGGTTGAATATCAGCCGCCACAAGTTGACAGGTCTCCGCGCCTGCTCCGCGCCCGATGGTGTCGAGGAAAAATCGTAGACGTCGCCCGTGAGCGTCGCCGATCCCGATAATCGGATCGCCGACGGACTCTCCGTGTTTTCTTGTGCCGCGAGCGGTATCACGGGCGAAAGCATCAGACCGGTGAGGCATGCCACGGCGAGTGCTGTCACGCGGCGGAATTCTCTGGTGAGGTGCATGGATTCTTTCCTGGAACTCGGGAACATGATTGCTGAGTGTCAACGCATGTCGCTGACCATCTTCCTTGCTGCAGATCTGTTCACCCCGCCTCTCCCGCCACCCTCTCCTCCACCTCCCGAAGTTCGGCAACGCTGATGGGCTTCAGGAGCACGATCGTGCGCGGGGAGGCCAATAGAGGATGTCTCGGTTCGGTCCCCGTCGTAACACGATGTACCAGGGCCGGTCGGTCGATGCGGCGTTGAGGACGGTGACGGGAAGCACGTCGGGGGAGTCGAGGTCGAAGAAGACGACGTCGGGGTCGACCTCCCGCATGAGCGCGCGAAGGGCGTCGGCCGTCGCGGCGATGCCCGCAACGGAGAAGAGCGGACAATACCGTTCGATGAGTTGCGCGAGAGCCGCGGAGGTCAGCGGTTCGGCGTCGGCGATGATGCAGGTGAGCGGAGTGTTTCGCATGTGCGTGAGGTTGGCACACACCGCGCTTCGAAAGCCCGGGATACCGCGAGCGGGAATGGCGGCCGAAACGGCGCGATCTCCGGAGTCGGGCGGGCCGGCACGGGGACTCTTTCCCCGCGCAAGGACATGGTGTGCGGGGGACAATGTAGCCGATGGCGACGGGCGCGGACAGCACGAACGAGTCGGCGCGCCGCTGCATGAGCAACGACGCGCGGACGGCGAGCAAGTGCGGACGTCAGAGGCCGATGCGCGCGAGAAACTCGTCCCTGCGCCGTTCGCTCACTTCCACTTCGCTGCCGTCGGCGAGGACGACCATGCCTCCTTTTCCCTTCACGTAGCGCCGGATATGCAGCAGGTTGATGAGATGCGAGTGGTGCACGCGGGCGAAGCCCGCCGGCGTGAGAAGTTCGTCGTACTCCTTCAGCGTGCGCGCGACGGTCAGACTGGTTTTGTCGCGCAGGTGGAATTCCGTGTAGTTGCTCTGCGCGGTGCAGCGGATGATGTCGCGCAATTCGACGAAGCGGCAGCCGTCGAGGCAGGGCAGCGCGATGATTTCCATCGCCGTGCCGTCCTGCCGCATGTGGTCGCGCAGGAGTCGCAACTGACGGGTCCGCGTTTCTGATGCGGGCTTGAGCAGCGCGCGGTCGACGGCGCTGCGCAGCTCGATCGCGTCCACGGGCTTCTGCAGATAGTCGATGGCGGCGCAGCGCATCGCCTGCACGGCGAATTCGTCGTGCGCCGTGGTGATGATGACCGGGGGCGCCGCGTCGCCGAGCCCTTCGAGCACATCGAAGCCCATGCCGTCCGGCAACTCGATGTCGAGGAAGAGCAGGTCGCAGGCAACGCGCGGAATGACGCGGAGCGCTTCCTCCACTCCGCCGCACACGGCGGCGATGGTCACTTCAGGGCATGCGCCCGCGAGCAGCGCGCGGAGGGCGTCCTGGCAGGGACGTTCGTCTTCGACGATGACCGTGGAAATGGTGCGGGGTGGTGTCATGACTGTCGGGCCGGTGATCAATCGGTGTCGGAAGGAATGACGATGGTGATGCGCGTGCCGGCGGAAAGACCATCCGCGTCGAGGAGATCGGTCACGGTGAGGTGCATGCGCCGCGATCGGTATTCATTCAGAATCTCGAGACGTTCCCGCGTGAGTTCCATCCCCATCGAGCGGTGCTTCTCGCTTCGCTGCTGTTGCTGCTCCATCGCGGCCGCTCGGCCGATGCCGTTGTCCTCGATGACGCATTGCACGCCATCTTCCGATGGTGTGAGCGCGATGCGGAGCAGCCCGCGGCGCGTCAGCGGACGGAGTCCGTGCTGGATGGCGTTTTCCACGTACGGCTGGATGAGCATGGAGGGAATGGGCAGATCGGGCGGAAGCGCGGGATCGGCATCCACCGACCACGAGAAGCGGTCGCCGTGCCGGAGGGCCTCCATCTCGCAGTAGAGGCGCAGCAGCGTCAACTCGTCCTCCAGCGGCACCACTTTCTGCGCGGAGTGCTCGAGCACCATGCGCGTCAGGCGCGCGATTTTCGCGAGCAGATCGTTGGCGCGCTCGATGTCGTTGCCCAGCATGGCGGATTGCACTGCGCCGAGGCAGTTGAACAGGAAATGCGGGTTCATCTGGGCGCGGAGCGCCTTCAATTCGCTTTCGATCAGCCGCCGCCGCGTCCTTTCCCGGCTGTGCATGACGCGCGCACGCTGCACGCCGCCCCCCACGACGACCGACAGCAGCAGCAGACCCGCCAGCGCGCGGAACCACCAGGTCATGTGCCAGGGTGGAATGACACGGATGCGCAGCATCACGCCGCGTTCGTTCCACACGCCCTCGCTGTTCGCCCCTTTGACGCGCAGGGTATGGAGGCCGGGAGAGAGGTCGGAGAGTGTCAGTTGATGCTGGGTGCCCAGAGGGATCCATGCAGTGTCGCGTTCCTCGATACGCCAGGCGTAGCGCATGCCCGAGGGATTGCGAAAGTCCAGCGAGGAAAAATCCACGGTGAGGAAATATGCAGTATTGGGCACCTCGAGAAGATCCCCGTCGAAGATGTCCCTCGCGACAGGGACACCGGGAATGTTCACGCCGGTGATGACGATGTTTGCGGGAGTCCGCGGAGCGTCGACGCTGTCGGGATGGAACGCGAGCGCGCCGGAGTTTCCGCCGAAAAAGCAGGTGCCGTTGGACGCGCGAAGCGCCGAGCCGAAGGAAAACGGCAGCACGGCTTCGATGGCGCCGCCTCGAAAATTCATCACCTCGCGGGTGCGCGGATCGTATCGCGATATCCCCGCTCCGGTGCTCAGCCACAGGCGGCCGCGCGCATCGGCCAGCACGCCGAGTATGAGATCGCTCGCGAGTCCTTCTTTCGTCGTGACATGCCGGAAGCGCCCGTTGCGCTTGTCGAACGCATCGAGACCGCCCCCGAGGGTTCCGATCCACAACGTGTGTTGTCCGTCGTCGTGCAAGGTCCAGATCTCGTTGCAGATCAGACCCGCCGTATCCGCCGGATCGAATTGATAGTGCTTCCATGACGCGTTGCGCGGATCGTACGCATGCAGCCCGTTCTGCGCACCGACCCACATCACCCCGTCGCGGTCCTCGAGAAGTGTCCAGACACCGCTTCCAAAGCTCCGTGAAGATGACACGCGATCGTCGGAGAAGGAGACCACCGTCCCCTGTGTGTCGCGACGCATGAGTATCCCATGCCGTGCGCGAACGCCTCCTGTCCAGACGGCGCCCTGATGGTCGACACAGACAGTGAACAGATTTACCTTCGTCACGAGGTCTGGAGGAGAAGACGGGTCCCGTTTCGACTCGAAGGCGACCTTGCGGTATTTCGCCACGCCCCGCCGCCGTTCAAGGACACAGGATCGTGTGGCGAGCAGAATTTCGGAGTCGCGCTTCGTGAAGACATCGTTGATGACAAGATCAACGGGAGCGTGAAGCGGCAGGATGTCCGGTTTCACCATGTGAAACGTCGATGAGTGTTGCCTGTCCAGCACTCCGAGTCCGCGATGCACGAGACCCGCGAGGATGTTTCCCTGCGCATCTTCCCCGAGAGCGCGGACGGCGGAGCGTGACTCGAAGGAGGCGCTCACAGGATCGGGGAGACACTGACGGAACGGCGATTCCGAGAAATCGAAGGCGATCACTCCGTAGCTGCCATTTGCCAGCCACGCCTGGTCCTTCCCGACCGCGATCACCCTGAATCCATCTGAAGTCCGGAATGATTCTGCGTTTGTGATATGGGCCGCGATGGGCGACGCCCTGCCATTGTCGGCATCGATCACGCGCAGCCCGCGCGTATCGAGAACGGTCAACATTCTGCCGTTCGCCCCGATCACGACGCGGTTACCGTCAGCTCTCGACCCACGGAGCGCGCCGACGTCGTGAATCCGGTCGTCACTGCTGCGATACTCGAAAATCTTTTCCCTGTCGCTGAAGATGAAGCCGTGGGAAGCCATCGGAAGAAAGGAGAACCGCACTCCCCTGCTGCGAATGACGGGGGGCGCGTCGCTTCGATATCCGAACGGCGGCGTGTGCCAATATGTCCTGACGGCGCCGCTCCGGAGGTCAATGCGGTCGAAGTTCCCCGTGCTCAACGTGGCCCAGATCGACGCATCGCTGTTGACGTACAAGCCAAGGACTTCATCGCTGCTTAATCTCTTTCCGTCAGCTCCGCGTGTTGTGACCGTGCTGAAGCGCGCGCGTTCCCTGGCCGGAAGTGACGGATTGTGATACGCGCACAGATCCAGACGGGAGAGCCCGCCCCCCACGGTGCCGATCCACAGCGTACGCGCGGAATCGATCACGAGAGTCGAGACCGTGCCGCCCCCGAGGCTTTGCGTGTTTGCGGGGTCGTGATGGAAATGCGTGTATGTATCCTGTGTCCTGTCGTAGGCGCACAACCCTCCACCGTCGGTGCCGATCCAGATCAACCCCCATGGGTCTTCGACGAGCGACAGCACGACGTTGTTCGGAAGGGAGTTCTCGTTGAAGGGTTTGCTTCGGGAATGACGGAAGGTGTACCCGTCATACCGGTCGAGCCCGTCCCTAGTGCCGAACCACATGAATCCGCGGCTGTCGCGAAGCACGCACAACACGATGTTATGCGAGAGCCCGTCCCTCATGTCGAGCTGCCGCGTGTGCACGAAGGATTGCCCGGACGCTTTGACGCAAACGATCACGGCGAGGATCGTGAACAATCCGGCTGCGCGATGAGCAAGCCGGGTCCGCGCTCCAGACCGACGCAGGCAGGGATTGCAGGGAATTCTCCGGGAAGCTCTCCGAAGCACGGTGACTCAAGGAAAATGGAATGCGGTGTGGGGCTGAAGCTGTCGCGAATATTACGATAATCGTATCTGAAAAACAACCAATATGCAACGGACGCGCGAAGGGCGCGTCCGTTGGAATCGTGAATACGAAAGCGGTCTGGAATCGTTTTCCGGGAGGGAAACTCGGCGGAAATTTTCAGCGGCGCACGGTCAGGCGCTTGGTCTCACTGGTCGAGCCCGCGGTGACGCGGAAGAAATACACCCCCGGCGCAAGGTGTGCGACAGGGAACTGGTACATGAAGGTTCCCGCTTCCTGCAGGTAGACCGGCGCGAGGCGATCGACTTCCACTCCGAGCGTGTTCGTCACGCTGATCGAGAGTGTCCCGGCTTCGGCCATCGTGTAATAGAGGGTGGCCTGATCCGCGGCGGGATTGGGATACAGGGCGAACAGTTCCGGCGACACCGGATCCTCCCCTTCACCTTCCTTCGCCGCCCCCGTCTTCAGTGTCTGGAACACCTTCGACGCCGAATACGGGCTGAGGATGGAGCAGTTGTTCTGTACCTGGAATTCGTAATAGGTGTTCTTCGTGAGTCCGGTGAGCTGCTTGCTGTTCGTGACAGATGTTGTCGTGGTCCAGGTGCTCGAGCCGACTTTCCGGTACCGGATGTTGTAGCCGTTCGAATTCACCATGGCCGTCCAGCTCAGCGTGGCCTTGGACCGTGTGATGGCAGTGGCCTTCAGTGCCGTCGGCACCTCACAGTCCGTTGGAGGAATGCATGCAGTGGAGGCGAGCAGCGGCAACAGCGGCCCGCTTGGGGACGCGAAGCAGGCGAGCATGCGCGTCTTCTGATTGGGGGTGAAGTTGGCCGTGACACGATCGCTCGTGTAATCCATGATGTTCATGTACATGATGCCGGGGCTGGCAGGCGAGCAGGCGTCGGTGAGGAGGCCCGACTGATATCCGGCGGTGGGTCCGGCCTGATTCGGCGTGTCGGCGGCGTAGTCCGTGCCGGTGCAGGCGGTGCCATCATCGGCCCAGATGTGCCGCAGATCGAGGCAATGACCGAGTTCGTGCGTATTGACGCCTCCGCTCCCCATGTTCAGTGTGGTGTCGATCAGACCGAAGTACCCGTGATGCATCACGACGCCGTAGGTTTCGTTCACGCCAGTGCCCGGGAACTTCCCCCAGCAGACACCCGTCGTGTTGCACACCCAGATGTTCATGTACAGGGTCGGGTCCCATGCATCGAGTCCTTCGAGACTCGTGTACTTGACGGAATCTCCAGTGAACATGGTTTTTGCCGTATACCGCCGCTCTATGCCGTTTGTGGCGGAGCCGTCCGGCTTCTTCTGCGCGAGGCAGAACTGGACGTCCGTATTCGCCTTGAGCGAATGCGGGAACGACCACATGGAGTGCGGATTCAATCCTGCATAATCCCTGTTGGTGATGGCGATCTGATCGAACACGCGCTGGTCGGGGATGTTCTGTGCGGCGGTGTTGTAGACGACATGCACGACAACCGGAATGACGATGGTCTGCGCGGTTTTCGCCATCGAATGGCCGCGCGCCGCTGCGTCGCGCAGGCTCTCCTGCAGGACGTTCTCCTGCTCCCGCATTCTCGCATCGAGCGAAGGATCCAGTTTTGTCAGGTGCTCGAGATACTCCATTGTCCAGCACCATCCACCCGCGTTCTGCGAAGACGCCGTCGACGGTGTGAACAGGAAGCAGAGGACGAATGCCATTGCCGCGAGTACGAGTGATGATTTCATCGTGTCCCTCCCATGGGATGTGCAAATGATTTCGGAAGAATGCCGAAAGGTATGTGCGCGCAGCCACCCGCACAGCCCCCAATGAGCAAGCGGGGATTTCCCCGAGTACCTGTGACGTCTGGCCGAGTAACTGCAACGCTGAAGGATATCGGGTCCATCGGTATGATGGAACTCTGTGCAGATTCCGCCCGCCATGCATGGACAGTATTCGGCGCGCGTCGTCGACATTCCCGGCCTCCTCTTCATCGCGCAGACCGTGGAAGTGAACGCGGGACAGGAAACGAACCTCGGCTTGCTGACACTGCAGGAGCGTCTTGTCAACAAAACCGGGCGTGTCGATGACGGCACGCCCGGATTCAGATCGGCGCAGGTGGCGCGGCTATTCGAACTCGACGAGCAGCTGATGCTTCGTGACCATCTGCCCCGGCTGCACGTGTATCGTCTTGATCACGCCGTCGCGCGGGGTGGTCAGGTCGTTCTTCATTTTCATGGCTTCGAGGATGAGGAGGCTGTCGCCCCATTTCACCCGCTGGCCCGCCGTCACATGGATTTTCAGAATGATGCCGGGGATGAAGGCGAGGATCTTGTTCGGATCGGGAGGCGCGTACGCCTTGCGCTTCGAAAACTTGGTGGTGTGCAGGGTCTGGTAGGCGGTGTCGTCGATCACCAGCTTCCGGAAATCGGGGGTGTCTTCCATGGCTCAGAACGGCGGAATGCCGTGTTTCTTGCGTGGACGGGGATCGGATTTGTGTTCGCTGATTTCGATCGCATGGATCACGTACTCGCGCGTCTCCTTCGGCGCAATGACCGCGTCCACATGCCCGTTGGCCGCGGCGATGTACGGGTTCGCGAATTTTTCGGTGTACTCGGCCACCTTCTGCTTGCGCATGGCGTTCGGATCGGCGGCGCCCGCGATCTCGGCGCGGAAGATGATGTTCGCGGCGCCTTCGGGACCCATCACCGCGATTTCGGCGGTCGGCCACGCGAAGACGAAATCCGCGCCCAGATGCCGGGAGCACATGGCGATGTAGCCGCCGCCGTAGGCCTTGCGCAGGATGACGGTGACTTTCGGCACCGAGGCCTCGCTGTATGCGTACAGCAGCTTGGCGCCGTGGCGGATGACGCCCGCGTGTTCCTGATCCACGCCCGGCAGGTATCCGGGGAGATCGACGAGCGTGAGGAGCGGGATGTTGAAGGCGTCGCAGAAGCGGATGAAGCGCGCCGCCTTGTCCGATGAATCGACATCCAGCACGCCCGCCAGCACGAGCGGCTGATTGCCCACAACCCCGATGGTGATGCCGTTCATGCGCGCGAAGCCGATGACGATGTTCGCGGCCCAGTGCTCCTGGATTTCGAAGAAGTCGGAGTCGTCGCTCAGCGATTTGATGACGTTGCGAATGTCGTACGGCTGCGAGGGATCGGCGGGAATGATCTTCTCGATTTCAAAACTGGCGCGCGGCAGCTTCGGCGGGAAGTTGTCGGCCTTCTTGCGGTTGTTCCACGGGATGAAGGTGACGAGCTTCTTGATCTGATCGAAGCACTCGATTTCGCTCTTCGCGAAGAAATGCGCGTTTCCCGTGATGGTGGTGTGCACTTTCGCGCCGCCAAGATCCTCCATCGAGATCTCCTCGCCGAGCACGGTCTTGATGACCTCCGGTCCGGTGATGAACATCTTCGAGATGTTGTCGACCACGAACACGAAATCCGTCAGGGCGGGGGAGTACACCGCGCCGCCGGCGCAGGGGCCGAGGATGACGGAGATCTGCGGGATGACGCCCGAGGCCAGCGTGTTGCGGTAGAAGATCTCGCCGTAGCCGGCCAGCGAGTTGACGCCTTCCTGGATGCGGGCGCCGCCTGAATCGTTGATGCCGATGAGCGGGATGCCCAGCTTCATCGCGTGATCCATGATTTTCGTGATTTTTTTCGCGTGCATGAGGCCGAGCGAGCCGCCCGCCACCGTGAAGTCCTGCGCGAAAATGCAGACCGGGTGTCCGCTGATCTTTCCGGTGCCGGTGATGACGCCGTCGGCGGCCAGCGACTTCTTGCCCATGTCGAAGTCCTGGCACTTGTGCTCGACGAACAGGTCGTACTCGTGGAAGGAATCCTTGTCGAGCAGCGTCATGATGCGGTCGCGCGCGGTGAGCTTGCCCATGGCAACCTGCTTCTCGAGCGCCTTGTCGCCTCCTCCCTTCTGAACCGTGGTGCGCTTGGAGAAGAAGTCCTTCATCTTCTGGGAAAACGACATTGCCGTGTATCTCCGTTGTGTATGTGCGTGTTTGATAACCGAGTGGAACGAAGTCGGATCACTAAAATACGGAATTATTTCACGAATACATATGAAAAGGTTCAGCTGTTGATCGTCGACGTTCAGGCGACAAATCGTTGCGAGCAGTTCGAGCGTACGGCGGGGCACTGCCGCTTCTTGACTTTCGGTCGAGATCAGGATACATTTTCGTTCCAATCCGCCCATATCCTGTCCATTCTCGTCTCAGTTTCACAAGATAGATTCCATTTTTTGGAAGGTATTCTGGAGCGGGAGCGCGAAGTTCCGCAGCCTTCCGCCATGGCGGCTTCAATCGGCGGGAAACAGTTCGTTTTCCGTCGGGAGGAACGAAGGGCATGAAACACGGAATCATGATCGCAGGCGTTTTCTGCGCGTTGTTGTCGTTTGTGCCTGAGCCTGCCGCGGGGCAGCAGGCGCAAGCGGACAGTCTCGAGGCGCTGCTGGCGGGGACCAAGGCCGATACCTCCCGCGTGCGCTGCTGACGCGCATAGCATTCGGTCTCCGCGCCACGGACAATGAACGGATGCGGCGGCATGCAACGGATGCGCTTGCCCTGGCGCGCTCGTTGAACGACAAGCCCGGAATCGGCATGTCGCTCAAGTGCCTCGGAATCTATTATTCCCTGCGCAATGACGACACGCATGCGCTGGAGCACTTTCAGGACAGTTACGATGTGTATGAACAGGCCGGCCTGAAGAGCAATGCGCTCGAAGTCGCCATCTCGATAATACAGGCGCTGCGTCAACAGAAGCTGTATGATCGTGCCCTCGTTCTGGCGAAGCGCAATACCGCGCGCGCCCATGAGCTCGGAGACGGCAAGAACGAAGGGTGGCTCCTGTACGCCATGTACGCCATCTATGCGGGCATGAATCAATTGGTGGACGCGAAGGTCTGCCTGATCGAAAGCATCCGCATCCTCAAATCCATCGGCCGGGATCGGAATGCCACAAATTTCGAGCTGAACCTCGCGCAGGTGTACCGGGACGAGAAGAACCTGGACTCCGCGCGCATCATCTTCGAGCGCGTGCTGCAGGTGTTCAACAAGGACAAGGAACCCTACGCGCTTGCGAGCACCTACACGAGTCTGGGCCGCCTGGACATGGAGATGAAGCACTTTGACGACGCGCGGGCGCATCTGGCGCTCGCGATGGAGAATGCGCGCGTGACGGAGGATCCCGTGTACATCGGGATGTGCTACGCCGTGTCGTCTCTTCTCGCCGAAGCCCAGGGCGATCTGGGAACGGCGTCCACGCTCCTCGACTCGAGCATCGTGCTCTTCAACGCACCCAACATGCATGGCGGCATGGCCGAGGCGCGAAAGGAAGCGCTGCGGAGATCGGAGGAGTTGAGCGTGAAAATGCAGGACTGGCAGAAGGCATGGACGATGGCCTCGCAGTATGGCCGCCTGTCCGACAGCCTCGTGACCCTCGGCACGGCGCAGAAAATCGAGGAGATGAGCGCCCGCTACGAATCGGAGAAAAACCGGCAGGAGATCGCGCTGCTCGAAAAGGACCGGTCCCTGCAGCAGCTCGAACTGCGCCGTCGCGCGATCGAGGCAGTCCAGCAGCGCCAGCGATTGCAGCTCCTCGCGGTGGAGCAGGAGAAGAAAACGCTGGTGCTCTCCAGGACGGAGGCGGACCTTGCGCGCGAGCAGGCCGTCGGCGCAAGACGGGAACAGGATGTGGTACTGCTCTCGAAAGACAACGCCTTGCGCGAAAGCGAACTGCGCGGTGCCGCCCTTCTCCGGAACATGCTTCTCGGCGGCGCCGCGTCGCTCGCGATCCTGGTCGCAGTCATCTTCCAGCGCTATCGGTCGCGCAAGCGGCTGAGCGAACAGTTGGCCGCGACGCTCACGAATCTTCGGAACACGCAGCAGCAGCTGATTCACAACGAGAAAATGGCATCACTCGGCCAGATGACCGCCGGCATCGCGCACGAAATAAAGAACCCGCTCAATTTCATCACCAACTTCGCGGCCGTTGGAGTGGAGCTTGTTCCGGAGCTTCGCGAACGTCTCACCGCCGGAGAGAATTGTGACGACCTCCTCGAGGAACTCGCGCAGAGCACGGCGAAAATCCACGAGCACGGCCGCCGCGCCGATTCCATCGTGCGGAGCATGATGCTTCATGCCAGGGGCGGGTCGACGGAGAAACAGCGCGCGGATGTGAATACCCTCCTCGAGGATGCGGTGCAGCTCGCATGGCACGGCATGCGCGCGCGTTTTCCGGACTGCATGTTCGGCATCGAAAAGCGCTTCGACCCGTCACAGCCAAAGGCGGACCTCGTGTCGCCGGATGTCACACGCGTGTTCCTCAACATCTGTTCCAACGGGTTCGACGCGCTCCGCGCGGCCATGGACGGCAGGGATCTCGAATGGAAACCCATGCTCACGGTATCCACGGTCGTGAAGGGTGCATCGATTCAGATCCGCATCGCGGATAACGGAACCGGCATACCCGAAGGCGCGCGCTCCAAGATTTTCGAGCCGTTCTTCACGACGAAACCGACAGGCGAAGGGACCGGCCTGGGCCTCTCCATCAGTCACGACATCATCGTGAACGGTCATGGAGGAGCCATCGCGGTTGAGAGCACGGAAGGCCGCGGCACGGAATTCCTCATCACGCTGCCTCGGTGATGCGCGTCCTCACCTTCGCTCGTGCCTGTCACGAAATTCGGTGAGCACGCTCCGGATCGGCAGGCAGGACCGCGTCACCGCTTCTCCGCGTCACATGAAAAGATTCACGCACTCACGTGTCGACTCACAACCGCACCACCCGCAGCATGTTCGTCGGGACGCGGTTGCGAAACGGCGTGCCGGCGGTGAGGACGGCGTGGTCGCCCTCGTTGAGGAGCTTGCGTTCGAGCAGCGTGTTGACCACCTCGGTGAGAAGGTCGCTGTGATCGGCGATGTGCGGGATGCGATGCGCGCAGACGCCCCAGACGAGCGCCAGTTGCCGCATCACCTCATCCGAATCGGTCAACGCGAGAATCGGCACGGATGGCCGGTACTTCGCGATGATGCGCGCCTCTCCTCCCGAAGAGGTGACGGGCACGATGGCCGCCGCATGGATCTGCGCGGCGATGACGCAGCAGGCCCGGCCGACGGCATCGGCCACGTTGTGGCGCTCATCGGTGGGAACGTCGGACTGGGGAGGATTCGGAGGGAAGTGCTCCTCGGCCGTGCGCACGATGCGATCCATGGTGCGCACCGCCTCAACGGGATAGCGGCCCACGCTCGTTTCGCCGCTGAGCATCACGCAGTCCGTGCCGTCGATGACGGCATTCGCCACGTCACTCGCTTCGGCGCGAGTGGGGCGCGGATTCTCGATCATCGACTCGAGCATCTGCGTTGCGGTGATGACGGGTTTCCCGTAGAAATTGCACCGCGAGATGATGCGTTTCTGCAGGACGGGCACCTGTTCGGCGGGCATCTCGAGACCGAGGTCGCCGCGTGCCACCATGACGGCGTCCGCCTCGCGCACGATGTCCTCGATGTCGCCGATGCCCTCGGCGCGCTCGAGCTTCGCGATCACCGGTACGGTGCGGCCGAACACCCGCATCGCGGAGCGCAGTTCGATGATGTCGCGTTCGGAGGAGACGAACGACATCGCCACGAGGTCGATGCCGCGGTCGAGCCCGAAGCGCACGTCGTCGAGATCCTTCTGGCTGATGGCCGGGGCGGTGATCGTCGCGCCCGGCACGATGATGCCCTTGTGGTTCTTGAGCACGCCGCCCTTGATCACCGTCGTGACGATGTCGTTGCCCTGCACGGCGGTGATGCGCAGGATCAGGTAGCCGTCGTCGAGCAGTATCGTCTGGCCGGCGCGCACATCTCGGACCAGATCAGGGTACGTCGTGCCGACGCGCTGCGCGTTGCCCATGGGCACGTCGTCGGCGGTGATGATCAGCGTCGCGCCGTCCTCGAGCGGCACGGCGTTGTTCTCGACGTCGCCCGTGCGGATTTTCGGTCCCTGCAGATCGAGGAGGATGGCCACCGATTTCCCGCATTTTTCCGCCGCGGCGCGGATATCGGCGATCATCTGCTCGTGCTCCTCGTGTGTGCCGTGCGAAAAATTGAGGCGCGCGACATCCATGCCCGCGTTGATGAGTTCCGTCAGCATCTCGACGCCGGCCGATGCCGGACCGATGGTTGCGATGATCTTTGTTCTTCTCATGGGGGTGCGTGAGTCGTGAATCGTGAATGGTGAATCGTGAGTAGTGAATCGTGATGCCTGCCCCGAGCGAAGCCGAGGGGTGAATGGTGAATCGTGAATGGAGAATCGTGAGTAGTGAATGAATGGTGAATCGTGATTCCTGCCCCGAGCGAAGCCGAGGGGTGAATGGTGGAAGGTTGAAGGTGAACAGGTGATTGCGTGAACATCTCTCTCGACTCGCGTCTCCGCGTCTCCGTGTCTCCGTGTCCCCGTGTCCCCGCGTCTCCGTGTCTCCGTGTCTCCGCGTCCCCGTGTCCCCGCGTCCCCGCGTCCTTCAATTGCACAATCCGCGCACATTCACGCCGACAACCGCGACCGCCGGAAAACGTCCACAAGCAGCGGAAGGACCACGCCCGACGGCGCTTCGATGCACTCGTGCATGCGGTGCGCGATCGAGGACGGACGGGGATTGATCTCGACGACCCAGGCGCCGTGTTCGCGCGCAAGGCCGGGGAGCTGCGCCGCGGGGTAGACTTCACCCGAGGTACCGATGCTGAGAAAGAGCTGGCAGCGCGCTGCCGCGTCGGAGGCCCGCCGCAACTGTGCGTCCGGCAGCATCTCGCCGAACCATACCACACCGGGGCGGATGAGCCCGCCGCAATGGGCGCAGCGGGGCACGGCCTTCGACGCGGGCAGGTCGATCTTGTCGACGGTCGCACGGCAGTCCATGCAGAAGCTGCGTTCGATGTTGCCGTGCAGCTCGACGACGTCCGTGCTGCCCGCGCGCTGATGGAGGTTGTCCACGTTTTGCGTGACGAGCGTGAAGTCCGGGATCAGCGTCTGCATTTCCGCGAGTGCAACGTGACCGGGATTCGGCTGCACTCCCGCGATCAGCTCGCGGCGGTAGGTGTACCATTCCCACACGAGATCGGGATTGCGCATGAAGGCATCCACGTTCGCCAGCTCCTCGGGCTTGAACCGGGACCACAGTCCGCCCGGATCGCGGAACGTCGGCACGCCGCTTTCCGCCGACACCCCGGCACCCGTCAGCACCGCAATGGAATCAGCCCGTTCGAGCAGGCTGTGCAGTCGGTCGGAAAACAGCGAGGCGTCCATGGGGGTGGGGACTGGGAGTAGGGAGTAGTGGAGTAGGGAGTGCCGAGCAAGAATGCCAAGCTCAAGATACCATCATGGCGCGACAACTTCTCCCTTCACCTTGCATTCTCTCCGATCTTTCACCTTCTCCCTTCACGTTGCATTCCCGCTTTCACCTTCCCCCTGGCACCCCCGCCACCTTCGCGTCTCCCAGCCTGAACGCCGGATGGCGTCGACGTTACTGATCAGCTTCTGATACGCGCCGTTCTGCATGAGCACGGCCATGTCGGAGTAATGCGCGCTGAGGGGCTGGCCGCTTTGCCCGGTGGTGAGCGTGACGAGGCAGGTGTCCAGTGCCGCGAGATCCATGATGATGCGCAGCGAGGGTCCGACCACGGCGCGGAAGGGATCGGCGAGCGCATACTCGCCGTTGTTGACGGTGGTGGTCTGTCCGCCGACGGGCAATGGACCGACGTTGAAGAGCCGGTCGAGCGGCGCGATTTCTCCGACGGGATGCTTGAAGGTGACGGTGTGGAGGCGGCCCCAGGTCCAGGTGTTCATGTCGGGGCCGAGACGACGCGCGAGGTCCAGCACGCCGAGCAGCACGGACTTTCGCAGGATGTCGTCGCGTGTTTCGAGGCCGGGGGTGCGCACGTCGTCGAACCAGGTGGTGGCAGTATCCGCGAGCAGAACGGGAAGGACGCGCACGGGAATGTTCGACAGACGGAGGTAATGCGAGAACAGTTGCGGTCCCATCTCGTCCTCGAAGGTCTCGTGCAGGAGCCGCACGAACACGGCGTTGAAGATGGATGCGGAGACGGAGTTTTCGGTCATGCGCAGATCCCAACGCTCGAGACGCGCGAGCACGCGCGTGAGCTCGGGGTCCCGGCCTGGCATGTTGCCGAGGGCGCGGACGAGATCATCGCGGATGCTCGCGGCATGGTTCGAACGGACGTCCATCTGCATGAAGCGGAAGTCGGCTGCCGCGAAGTGTTTCTGTTCGGCCAGCATGTCGCGGATGCGCGAGATGCGCGAGTCGCTCTCCCACAGGCGCGAGAGATACGCCGGCGGATTCTTCATGATGCGGTTGTTGGCGGAGGCGAGCATGTCGTCCGCCGGATCGCGAAGCGCGGGCAGCGCGTCGAAGGGCAGGAAGCCGCGCCACTCGCCGGCGCCTTCCCAGCCGTTCGAGGGCAGGGTGGCGGCGGCCTCGTCGCGCAGCGGCACGAGACCCGCAAGCTGATACGCGATCGACCCGCCGCGGTCCGCCACCGTGAAATTCTGACAGGGGAGTCCGAAATCCCGGAGCGCCTCGCGGAAGCCCGCGATATCCGTCGCGCGGTTCATGCGCGCGATCGCGCGGATTTCGTCCGAGGCCTCGAAGCCGGTCCAGCGCAGCGACACCGGCGCGTTGCCGCGCAGGGACGAGGGGTCCGGACGCGAGGGATGGGCGCCATTGATGATCGGACCGCGCGCGGTGGAGTACACCGTCAGTTCCACGGCGCTGCTGTCCCTGACGAGGATCGAGTCGACGCGGACGCCGAGACGGCGCATGGAGCCGCGGTATTCGTAGGTGCTGTCCTTGAAGCTCACGCGTTCCAGGGCGAAGTCCGCATCGTCGATCATGCCGTTCGTGACGCCCCATGCGAGATGGTCGTTGTGTCCGATCACCACGCCCGGCGTGCCGGGAATGCCCGCGCCCGCCACGTTCATGCCGGGACCCGACAGATGCACCAGGTACCAGCGCGCGGGCTGCATGTGCAGCAGGTGCGGATCGTTCGCGAGCAGGGGCAGGCCGGTGGCGGACTTCGATTTCGTGACGGCCCAGCAGTTGCTGCCGATCGCTGATCCGTCCATTCCGAGCACGGCGCGGGCGGCGAGGAAATCCTCGCGGAAGGCGCGGAGCGGCCCGGCCGCGTCGCGCAACGATGCGGAGGCGATGGTGATGTTCTCGTCGGATTCGCGCGGGAACGCTTCGCGCGCCTTCTCCTCTCCCAGTGTCAGGACGAGATCCGCATAGAGCAGGTCGGACCACCAGGACAGCGCGAGTTCCCAGCCCATCAGCCGGTCGATCACGAGGCAGTCCTGCGGTGTCCATGGCTCCGGCGCATATTGCAGCAAGTCGAATTCGACCGGGTATCTTCCCCGCTGCGCGCGCATGCAGGCATTCACGCCGTCGGCATACCAGCCGAGGATGCGGCGCGTCTCGGGAGAAACAGCGGAGTAGAGAGAGTCGGCGATGCGTCCGATGCCGAGCGTACGCATAAGGCGGTCAGAAGGCAGGGCGCGCGCGCCGAAGATTTCCGCGAGGCGGCCGCGCCCGTACCGCCGCAGCAGATCCATCTGCCACAGGCGGTCCTGCGCGTGGACGTACCCGTTGCCCGCGTACAGATCCGCGTCGCTGGAAGCGAAGATGTGCGGAATACCGGCCCCGTCGCGCCGGATTTCAACCCGGGCGCTGACGCAGTCCACCTCCAGCGTCCCTTCCGTTTCCGGCAGTGATTTCAGGACCACGTGACGCAGGGCGAAATACCCCGCGACAGCCAGAATCGCCAGCGAAACGGCAACGCCGAAGGCGATGGTCCTGCGCGTGGTCATGGGGTGCGTGAGAGCTTTTTCATCGGAAAATCAAACTAGCATCCCCGGCAGGGAATTCCAATCCGGAGCAGTGTGTGAATCATGCAACATCCTGCCGCAAATGTGTAACGCTTCCGGTATGGAATTCACGGACATTTCAGTGCGGTTCTGCCACAACGGCAGGCCCAGGAAACATCCATCCGAGTCAGAACATGCACTTTCGCTCCCCCGGCATACTCCTCTTCGTCTTCGTCCTCACTTCCGTCGCTCTGGCACAACCGGTTGGCGCGCAAACCGCAGAGCGGGACACGGCATTTCATCCCTACCGCATCAACTACTGGGTCACGGGAGGCATTCTCGCCGGCGGACTCGCCGCGGAGAAAATCGGCATCGCCTGGATCACGGGAAAAACGATCCTGTCGAACGCGGAATTGCAGGCCGTCACCAGGGACAACATCAATGGCATCGACCACTGGGCCCTGCAGCAGGACCTCTCGACCATGAAGTACTATGTGGATCTCTCCGATAAGGTGCTGACGGGCATCATCCTGCTGCCGGCGCTGACCATGCTGGACGGGAAGATCCGGCGCGACTGGCTGGACATCCTGCTCCTCTACGCGGAGACCATCCTCCTGACGAACAACATGTACCTGTACGCGCCGTTCGGCCCCACGTTCCAGAACAAGTACCGTCCCGTGGTGTACTACGACGAACTCGGCGACAGCGAGATCAGGACCCGGGGCAGCAACCGCAGTTCGATGTACAGCGGCCACGTCGCCTCGGGCGCATCGGCCTCCTTCATCACCGCGAAGATATTCTGCGATTACCATCCGGAACTCGGAAACAACAAGTACTTCGTCTACGCGGCGGCGTCCATCCCGCCGCTCATCCTCTCGTACATGCGTCTGCGCGCGCTGTCGCATTTTCCGTCCGACATCGCCGTCGGTTTCGGTGTGGGCATGCTCTGCGGCATTCTGATCCCCGAGTTCCACCGCATCAGCGGCGAGAATGCATCCGTGGGCGTGTATTCCTCCTTCGAAGGCACAGGCCTGCGCGTGCAGTGGCGCCCGAAATAAAACACGGCATGAGCGATGACGAAAACGACACATATCACCCCCATCATCGCGCTCCTGGCAGCGCTCGCGATTTTCATGCTCTTCGGCGGCGGGGCGATGGAAGCGGGATCGGGGAACAGCGAGATCCTCGCCTTCGGCTTCCTCCCCCAGCGCACCTGGCTCTGGCTGCTTGGTTCCATCATCGTCGGCCTCGTGGGCTACCTCGGCTGGTCGGTGTTCGCGAAGAAGACGGAGTGAGCGGGCCTGACGCTTCGAAATACCTTGAATGCGGGGTGGAGACGCAATAAATTCCACAAAAGCGTCTTTCTTATCCTGAACTTCTCAATCACGGGAGGCGGAATGTCCCTGCACGGATTCGACCGTTTCACGGCGGGATTCGTCGCATTCGCAACGGCGGCGCATTCATCGCGGGGAGGCTCGTGAGCGCTGCCGACCTTCCTCTGGCCGGCATCATCATCGACGCGACGGCCGCTGGCGGATCGAATAATCACGACAACATACTCTTGTTCTGACGGTTTATTCGCGGTAGCTTTGCGTATTCACACACATCGCCGCGACGCTGCCGTGGTCACGGGACGGACGCCGCGTCGCATCGGAAACACAGCACATGGAGGTCGGATCATGTTCGCAAAGATGAGTGCATTCGCATGCATTGCCATGCTGGCCGCGTCGTTCACGTCTCGGGCGCAGAATCGATGGACCCCGGTGACGGCATTGAGCAACGGCCGCGTGTTCACGCTGTGCGCGGCGTCGAACGGGCAGGTGCTCGCCGGTTGCGAGTCGGGCGGCCTCTACATATCCACGGACGACGGCCTCAACTGGACGCCGCATCCGATTGTCCAAAACGTTACCGTGCGCCGCTTTTTCATGCACGGCACGCGGATCTACGCCGGTCTGCAGAACGGCCTGCTGCTCTCGAGCGACAACGGAAACACGTGGACCGACATCCCCGTCCCGAGCGGGCAGAACGGCTTCGGT
This sequence comes from Ignavibacteria bacterium, assembly GCA_016720835.1. Classification (GTDB taxonomy): domain Bacteria; phylum Bacteroidota; class Ignavibacteria; order SZUA-365; family SZUA-365; genus JADKJW01. Next base: position 18,665 of record JADKJW010000021.1, on the reverse strand, counting down.
GTCGCGTTGAATGCGAGCGGCCACCTCTTCATCGGCGGCTGGGAAGGGGTGCACCGGTCCACGAACGGGGGCAAGGACTGGACGGACATCACGGCCGGACTCCCGGAAAAACGTCTCATGTCGCTGGCGATCAGCAGCGCGGATGTGCTCTACGCGGGCTTGTACAGGCGTGGCTTGTACAGATCGACGGATCAGGGGGGGACGTGGACGGAAGCCGATCCGTCGCTTACCGGCGCAAGCGTCAATCGTATCGCATTCGAGGGATCGAAGATCTACATCGCGAGTTCGGACGGCGTGCGCATCTCGACCGACAATGGCACGAGCTGGGAGGCGCGAAATTCCGGGGTGACCGCCCTCAACCTCGAATGCATCGTCGTGCTGTCCGCAGGTTCCCTTGCCGCGGCGGGATCGGGAGGCTTCGTCTACACGAGCAGCAACGATGGCGCGCTATGGACGAAGAGTACCGCTTCGAAGACACTCGTCTACGACGTTATCAAAACATCTTCGACATTACTGGCGGGGACGCAGTGGGATGGCATACGGCGCAGCGAGGACGGCGCGGCGACGTGGAAACGCAGCGATGCCGGACTCACGAACCTGCAGGTGAGCGACATCGCCGTATCCACATCCGGGACCGTGCTCGTGTGCCAGAACGGCGGCCCGCTGATGCTGAGCAGCGATGGCGGAGGCACGTGGGCGGCATCGTCGGAGAACACCGCGGGGCTCACGCACGTGGCCGTCTCGCCCGACGGATCCTGTTTCACCGCAGGATACGGCGGCGTGCTCATTTCGACGGATGGAGGAAGGAGCTTCGCGAAAACAAGCGGCGACGTGCCGGAAAACGATCTGAGCGCCGTGGAGGTGAGTCCGGCGGGGCATGTGTTCGTCGGCGGACTGAACGACAAGCTGTTCCGAAGCACGAACAACGGCGCGGCATGGACGGACGTCTCGAACGGCCTCGGGTCGTCGCAGGTACTCGGCATGGCCTGGACTGCGACCGCCATGTTCGTTGGCACGGTTTCCGACGGCGTGTATCGTTCGACCGACGACGGTGGTACATGGAGCAAGCTCACCATCACGGGCGCTTCCCGTATCCCGGCGATCAATGCCGATGCCGGCGAGATTGCGATTTCCACCGGCTCGGACATCCGTGTCTCGAATGACAATGGCGACAGCTGGTCCCCATACCCTCCCGGAATTCAAGGAAGCATCGCACAGTTCGCCAGGACCTCCTCGAGCGCGCTGGTGGCCGCCGCCTGGGGGGTGTTCGCGTACGATGTGGTTTCGTCCTCGACTCCGTGGAGGGAATTCAGCAGAGGCCTCACGAATCTCGACACGCGCGCCATCGCCAGCGCGGGCGGCAATGTGTTTTACAGCGGCAGTTGGGGCGGAGGCGTGCACAAGTGGACGGGGGATCCATTGACGGGAGTATCTGCCGTTGCTGTGCCTTCTTCCTTCACCATCCGCGTTGTTCCGAATCCGGTCCGTGCATCCGCGCGCATCATTGTGGAGTGCGGGAGCGGCGATGCTCTGACAGTCGCCGTGCATGACCTGCTGGGTCGCCGTGTTGCGATCCTGGCCGACGGTGATCGGCCGGGCGGCACCGTGTCGTGGCCTTTCGATGCATCTGCTCTGACACCGGGCATCTACGAATGCCGCGTCAGCGCGGGAAGCGCGATGCGGAGCGTCCCGCTGCTCGTGTTGCGATAAGACGGCGCGGCAGCATACCACTCGTATGCCGATCGTCCACTGGCAGCTATTGACTTTCCCATAATTGCTCCATATCATATCCGAATAACACCTCATTTCAGAAGCTGCCGCGTGAGCGCGTTCAGCGCGCGGCGGCAACCGTTGTTCGATTTCGGATAAAGGAGCCTGCCATGCAGAAGGTACGGTACGGATACATGGTCCTGTGCTGCGTCGCCGCGTTGTCGTCGGTGAGGGCACAGGAAGCGGGAATTTCCGGGACGCTTGCGATCCCTTCACCCAGTGTCGCGAGACAGTTCCACTACCAGGGCTGTCTGAACAAACCGGACGGCACGCCGCAGCCGGACGGCGCGTATCAGATGAAATTCGAGATCCTCGATCAGGCGGTGAATATCGGCGCTGTGCTCTTCTCGGAGAGCGCGTCCATCACCACGAAGAAGGGTCTCTTCGAGCACGCCATCGGCAGCGTGGATACCGCGGGGAACAAACTGGATCCGCACATCTTCCAGCGCCGCGTGGCATTGCGGCTGACGGTGAACAACGAGACGCTGCTTCCGCTCATCCCGATATACACGACGCCGATCGCAATGGTCGCGCTCTACGCCGATTCACTGAAACAGCCGCTGCCTCCGGGACCGCAGGGTCCTCCCGGAGTCCCGGGCGCAAAGGGCGCCGACGGCATCGACTGCTGGGATCTCAACGGCAACGGCGCGGGCGATCCCGCCGAAGACAAGAACGCCGACGGCAAATGGGATGCGCTCGACTGCCAGGGTCCGCGCGGACCCGCCGGACCTCCGGGAGGCGGCGGCGGCAAGGACACCGTCTCCATCGTGCGCACCGACTCGCTCGTCGTGCTGACACTCTCCGAGCACTACGGACCGGAGTACTTCATCTACGAAGATCCTGTCACGAAAAAGAAGGACACCACACGCATTCATGGCGGGCAGTTCTGGATCACCGACGGCAAGGGGGGAGTGGCCGTGTCTTTCGATCAGGACAGATCGGTGCACAATATTCCGGAACTGTACATCTACACCGATCCCGTGACCGGGCACAAGGATACGACGAAGTTGCACGGAGGGCAGATCCTGATCGGCGACGGCAGGGGCGGCTCGGCGGTGCTGTTCGATCAGGAGAAATCCGAGCACAATGTTCCCGAGTATTACATCTACACGACCCCCACCGGAAGAAAGGACACCACCACGATTCACGGCGGAGAACTGTCGACCAACGCCATCAGCGTGTACGACGGCGATGGTAATCTCAAGGTCGGTTTCGATGAAACCGGATCGTATCACGAAGTTCCGGAAATGTACGTGCACGTCGACCCGCTCACCGGCAAGCGCGACACGACGGTCATTGACGGCGGGACGATCACCGGACGGAACATCGGCGTGGTCAACAGCGGCGGGACGCCCGTGGTGACCTTCGACCAGAATCGCTACGTGCACCGCGTTCCCGAGTTCTATATCTCCACCGACCCTTCGACGGGCAAGGCCGACACGACAACGATCCTGGGCAGCCAGGTCGTCGGTTCAAGTTTCTTTGTCAACGATGCGGCAGGACGGACAGTGGGGCAGTGGACGCCCAATGGATTCGGCGTATTCCAACCGGGGAGCCTGGTCATCCAAGGTGGCATTTCGCAAACCGGACACGGATTTTTCAGAGGAATCTCCATCGCTGATTCCGCCGGAACCACTGCAACATATCACGACAGCCGCGGACACTCCTTCCACTATCAGCCGGAAACGTACTACGCCGGCGTCACCGTGCCGTTGCAGAACGGCAACATCATGCGCCTCGATCCGGTGGAAGGCCTCACGATCAAGAATCCGACAGGAGGTTTCGTCGGGCATCTCAACCCCGTCGGGAATTTCTTTTTCGTGGGAACCAAGAACAACATCATTCCAACCGCAAGCTACGGCACGCGGCAGATGTACGCGGTGGAAGCGCCGGACGTGCGCTACACGGATTACGGTTCTTCGCGCCTTGCGAACGGGGAAGCCGTGGTGCGTCTCGACCCCATCTTTCTCGAAACCGTTACCATTGACGATGTCCATCCGATGATCGTGTCGCTGACGCCTGCGGGCGATTGCCGCGGCTTGTACGTCGCGGGCAAGGGACGCGACCACTTCGTCGTGCGCGAGCTGGGCGGCGGCGTCTCATCGACCCCGTTTGACTGGCAGGTGGTCGTGAAGCGGCGCGGCTACGAAAGCGCGCGAATGGAGGAATATCAACGAGCCGCCACGCGCGAAGAGATGGCAACGCAGCAGCAGATGCCGGCGCCCGTGCCGCCCGCGTTTCCCGTGCAGGCTGTCGAAACACCGGTGCTCCAGACGACGGACGCGCCATCGCCGGCGAAGCGGGCGCTTCCGGCGTTGAAGAAGTCCTCGCGACGTTCCGCACCCGCACCGGTCGCGGCGCCGCGGAATACCGTGCCCGCGCAGGAACGGAGTCCGCGATGAGGACCGCCGCTGTCCTCCTTGCCTGGCTGTGCATCGCCGCGGCCGGGTTGTACGCGCAGTCGAGCGCGAGTTTCCTGATTGAGACGGATGTGTTCGATGCGGGCGGACTCGGCTACGCCGCCCCGAGGAGCGCGTCGTTCACGGCGATATCCGTGCTCGGGCAGGCGGCTGCGCGAAGTTCATCCGCGGGCGCGGCCTTCGACGTCTCGTCCGGCGTCGCGTGTCTCTTCTGCGGGAAGTCCGCGCCGGTGGGCATCGATGAGCTCGCAGGCCTCGACGGGTTCTTTCTCGGATCGGCATATCCGAATCCCGCGAAGGCGGCGGCGGGCGCGACAGTGCTCGTCCCGTACAGCGTGTCGTCTCCATCGCGCCTTTCCCTGCGTGTGCTCGACGTGTACGGCCGCGTCGTGGCGATTCTGCACGATGGCGACTCGGCGGCGGGGCGGCATACCGCTTCCTTTGACGCGTCCGCCCTTCCCAGCGGCGCCTATGCGATTGTGCTCGAAATCCGGGGCTTCGCGGTGACGCGCATCGTCACCGTGCTCCGGTAGTCTGGCGCGCAGGCCGCGCCATCGTCGGCAGGAATGGATCGGACGGCGTCCGACGGAAGGATATGTCCCGCCGTGACGCCTCCTTTCCGTCCGGATCCGCGAGATTCACATTGTACCGGATGCGCGATTCGGTTACATTCGGACGTGAATTTCAACAGAAGAAGAAGCGTTTCATGATATCGGGCAACGCCCTGGTCTGTGTATTGATTTCCGCTGGGGGACTGTTGCTGGGCTCTGTCGGAGCTGAGGCTCAGACCTTCGACTATCGCGAGCGCGTGAACCTGGGGTCGATGATCAACACCGAGTTCGACGAAGTCTACCCGATCATTTCACCGGACGGGAAGCGGTTGTTTTTTGTCAGAAAGGAGTATCCGGGCAACGTCGGCGGGCCGAAGGCCGACATCTGGTGCGGCGAGTTGTTGTTCGACAGCTCCTGGGGCATCGCCACGAACGCGGGTCCGCCTCTGAACAACGCGGGGTACAATTACGTCTGTGCGGTGCTGCCTGACAACAACAACCTGCTGCTCGGGAATCAGTACCTGCCCGACGGGACACAGCGGCAGGGTATCGCCATGTCGCACAGGCTCGCGAGCGGCTGGAGCTGGCCTGTCAATCAGACGATACGCCAGTTCAGGAACGAATCCCGGTATGCGGAATTCACGATTTCTCCGGACGGAAGCGTCCTGATCATGTCCATTCAGAACGACCAGTCGGCGGGCGAGCGGGATATGTACATCAGCATGCGCGTGGATGATTCCACGTGGACTGCGCCGGTCAATCCCGGAACTCCGCTCAACAGCGCGCAGGAGGACATCACGCCCTTCCTCGCCGCAGATGGGAAGACGCTCTATTTTTCGAGCGCGCGGCCGGGAGGATTCGGGAGCAACGATATCTACATGTCCCGTCGGCTCGACGACACGTGGCTCGCATGGAGCGAGCCGCAGAACCTCGGGTATCCCATCAACACCCCCGCATGGGATGCGTACTACTCGGTGCCGGCCAACGGCGCCTTCGCGTACTTCGTGTCCACGGTGAACACCTTCGGCCTCAGTGATATCTTCCGCGTGCCCCTGCAGAAGGAGGACAAGCCCACACCGGTGCTGCTGCTGACCGGTATCACAAAGGATTTCGCCAACGCGCCGCTTCCCGCGAGAATCTACTACCAGAAACTTTCCGACACACTCCGGCAGGGCGAGGCCCGGGCGAATCCCGAGACCGGCGCGTTCACGATCGCGCTTCCGGCGGGAGAGCAATGGCAGTTCCGCGCCGAACTGGATGGATATTACCCGATCAGCGAGAATATCGATCTGCGAAAACTCGACTCGTATCTCGAGCAATCCCGCGATCTCGTGCTCGTGCCCATCGCGCGTGGCAGCACGATCCTTCTGAACAACATCTTCTTCGACTTCGACAAGGCCTCGCTCACATCGGAATCCATCCCCGAACTCCAGCGTCTCGTCTCCTTTCTGAATTCGCAGGGCGATGTGCGCATCCAGATCAGCGGGCATACCGACAGCGTCGGCACGGTGGAGTACAACATCTCGCTTTCACAGGCCCGCGCGCAGGCGGTTGTCGACTACCTCATCTCGCACGGCATTTCCTCGTCTCGCCTCACCGCCGTCGGGTATGGCAAGGGCATTCCGGTCGAGTCCAACGAGACGGAGGAAGGCCGCGGGAAGAACAGGCGGGTCGAGTTTACGATATTGTGAGCGGGGAACGTCGACGTGCGTTGGGAGAATGGCAAGAGTGAAGCGAGAAGGTGAAGGGGAAGGGAGAAGGAAAGACAAGAAATACGAAGAAAAGATACGGAATGTCTTCTATTTTGCGTCGTAAGCAGAAATCGGTGCGGATTTTGTATTTTTCTCCTCGGCTGAAGATGAGCGCGAGCATTCCAGAGGCCTGAAACGAAAGCTGCTCGCGAGCTGAACGGCCAGATCCTTCGCTTCGCTCAGGATGACCTGCTATGAATGGTCACCCGATGCGAAAACACTCGATTCGAGCCATTTCACGACCTCACGATTCACGACCTCACGATTCACGACCTCACGATCACGATTCACGACCTCACGATTCACGACCTCACGATTCACGACCTCACGATTCACGACCTCACGATTCACGACCTCACGATTCACGATTTCCCCGTGCAAGACCTTCACTGTTATTCAACGGCAAACGTTCTTCGCCAGATTTCGGAGATGACTCCAACGCAGGGCTTCTATGAGGTGCGGTTCTATGCGAACGGGAAGCGGCCGAGCAAGGAGAAAACCGAGGTCATCGCGACGTTTTACTACTATCCGTCCGGCGGCACCTTGCGTGATGCGGACATGAACATCGTGTTCTACGAGCCGCGTCTCGACCAGTACCGGAGTTTCAAGGCGCCGCGCGGCGACGCTCCGGAGGGGTGACCCGCGCATGGAGTACCGCATCGCGGCATTGCAGTTCCTTCCGGCCTTCATGGACAAGGCCGCCAATCTCGTGAAGCTCGAAGCGCTGCTCCGCGCGTTGGACGCCGACCTGGCGGTCGTGCCCGAACTGGCGACGACCGGGTACTGGTTCGAGTCGCGCGAGCAATTGCTGTCGCTCTCCGAGGGCAGGGATGGCGCGGCCTGCACGCTATTCCGCGATCTCGCTCTCGAGCATCGCATGACCGTGATCGCCGGTTTCGCCGAACGGGACGGCGACCGCGTGTACAATGCCGCCGCCGTCGCCACGCCCGACGGCGCGCTGCACGTCTATCGCAAGACGCATCTTTTCGCGGAAGAGAAGGACATCTTCACGCCGGGCGACAGCGGGTTCCAGGTGATCGATTGCGCGGGCGTGCGCATCGGCACCATGATCTGCTACGACTGGCGCTTTCCGGAATCCGCCCGCACGCTGGCGTTGAGAGGGGCGCAGATCATCGCGCATCCGTCCGCCCTCGTCGCGCTGCCACGACTCTGGCAGCCCGTGATGCGCGCGCGCTCCTTCGAAAACAAGGTCTATACCGTCACGGCGGACCGCATCGGCACCGAGACGCACGGCGCCGCATCGCTCACGTTTCATGGGTGCAGCCAGATCACCGATATCAATGGAGCGGTGCTCGCGGAAACCGATGAAGTCACCGAAGGCTGGATCGCCGCGACGGTGGATCCCGCGCGAACGCTCGACAAGAGCTTTTCGCGGTACAACGACATTTTCGCGGACCGGAGACCGGACTGCTATGAATGCTGACCGCGCGCCTGACGCGTTTCGCGTATGATGTGGAAGTCCGTTGCACTCCGCGTGCTCGTCGAGGCGCTGCTGCGGACGCTGCGCATCGACACCTCGCGGCAGGGGGCGCTCGACGCGCTTCTTGCGGCGGGCAAGCCCTTCGTCCTGATCTTCTGGCACGGCTCGATGCTTCTTCCGTGGTGGGTGCTGCGGCGTCAGGGTGCCGCGGCGCTGGTGAGCCAGAGCGCCGACGGCGAGCTGCTCGCGCGACTGCTTCAGGGCTGGGGATACACCGTGGTGCGCGGTTCGAGCAGCAGGGGCAGCAAGGAAGCGATGGCGTCGATGCGCGAGCTGGTGCGCGGCGGGCACGTGCTGTGCGTGACGCCCGACGGTCCGCGCGGCCCGCAGCACGAGTTGAAAATGGGCGCCGTGCGCGTGGCGCAGACCATGGGTGTGCCCCTGCTCGGTGTCGCCGTCGGGTATCGTTCGTCGAGACAGCTGCGGAGCTGGGACCGTTTTCTGATCCCCTCCCCGTTCACGCGTTCGAGGCTGCTCGCCACCGAACCCCTCGTCATCGATCCCGCCCTTGACGGGGAGGCGCTGGAGGCGCGTCGTCAGGAAATCGAAAAACTTCTCGTGGCGCTGCATCGCGAAGCGGTGCTCTGCGTCCCGCAATCGTAGCGCGCATGCTTGCCATGCTGTACGGCGCCGCCATGCACCTGCGGAATCGCGCGTTCGACCGCGGCATTCTCCGGGCGCACGGTTGCGCCGTGCCCGTGCTTTCCGTGGGCAACGTGACCGCGGGCGGCGCGGGGAAGACGCCGCTCGTCGCGCGTTTCGCGGAGCATTTTCTCGACCAGGGATTGCGCACGGCGGTCGTGACGCGCGGCTACGGCCGCCGCACGCGCGGGAGCATTGTCGTTTCCGACGGCGCCGGCGCGGTCGCATCGTGGGAGGACGGCGGCGACGAGCCCGTGATGCTCGCTCGCGCGTTGCCCGCGCTCGCGGTGGTGGCCGACGAAAAGCGCGCGCGAGGCTGCGCGTTGGCGGTCGCGCGCTTCGCCGTGCAGCGTATCGTCCTCGACGACGCCTTCCAGCATCGCGCCTGCGCGCGCGATGCCGACATCGTCGCCGTCGATGCCGGACGCGATCTCCGCGGCGACGCGCTGCTGCCCTTCGGCCGTCTGCGCGAACCGCTGTCCGCGTTGCGCCGCGCCTCGGCGGTGATTCTGACGCGCTGCGAGGACGGTCCGAGGACGGACGCAGCCGAACGCGCGCTGCATGAGGAGACGGACGCGCCGGTGTTCCGCAGCGCGTATGGGCCCGTCGTACTCCGCCGTTTCGGATCGGAAACCCGCCTCGGGACGGACGCCCTCCACGGCCGCGAGATGCTCACGTTCTGCGGCATCGCCGTTCCCGCGAGTTTCCTGCGCACCGCGGAGCAGCTCGGGGTCCGCAGTGCGCGCCATATGGATTTCAACGACCATCACCCGTACACCGCCCGTGATATCGAGCGTCTCCGCGCAGTGGCGGGCCGTCGCCCGATGCTGACCACCGAGAAAGACGCCGTGCGCCTCGCCGCGCACGCGGAGATGTTGTCGGATATGGAACTCTTCTACCCCGTTATGCGCGCAACCTTCCCGGACGAGGCGGGACTGTTCGCGCTCATCGAGCGTCTGCTCTCCCGTCCGTCGGAGGCCGCATGAACCGCGTCACCGGCATCGCGCTGCTGCTGTTGCTCGCCGCCTGCGCGAAACAGGAACCGGTCACGCTCACCGGCAGGGTCACGGATGCCGTCAGCGGCGCCGGCGTCGGTGACGCCCTCCTGACGCTCGGAAGCGGCGGAGACCGTCACGCCCGCACCGGCAGGGACGGCTGGTACGTCGCGCAGCATCCGCGCGACGGGGACACCGTCACCATCACCTGCGGAGGGTATCAGCCCCGCGTCGCCGTGCTGCAATTCGCCGCGGACGAACGCCTGCGCATGCTGCGCAACTACACGATGGATCCCAATCCCGACACCGCATTTACGGCGATGGGCCCCGTCGATGCGTCGATGTTCCTCGACAACGACCAGGTGCGCCGCAAGAAGCTGTCGCTCAACGAGGCGCGGTTCATCGTGCAGGAGAAATTTCCCGGGTGCCGCGTGGTCAAGGGGTCGCTGGTACGCGTGAGCGATGTGGAGGAATGGCTCTTCGACGTCAAGCTCGGACGGGCGTCCGCGGCCGTCTACATCGACGCGACCTCCGGAGAGATCAGGAGTATTGAATCCGATGATCCGAATATGGACCGGAAGCTGCAGGAGATGATCGGGAAGTGAACGGGAGCGCACCGCGCGCGGCATCCCGCGGCGCGCGGATCGTTCTCGCGCGTTAGGGCTGACGATCGGCAGACCCGGCGGCGGGGCCGGGGTTTCCACTCACGCGTGCATGGCGACGGCGCTGTGCGTGCGGCAGCGAAGCACGTTGGCGCAGCGATCGCAGAAGTGGGCCGTCGGCAGATCGGAGAGGATGGGGTACGGAATGTCTTCCTTGCAGAAAATGCAGCGACCGAAGTCCCCGCGTTCAAGGCGTTCAAGGGCGAGCCGCAGCTCGTTGAGCAGCGGATCGGCCTTGAATGCCGTGCGCGCGAGGACGTCGCCAAGCGTGATGGTCGGAACAGGCTCGTTGTAGACACCCGTGAGGATCGTCGCAATTTTCGCGAGGATGATTTCCCGCAGTTCGGATTGTTGTGCAGCCAGCATGTCGCCTCCGTCCCTCCGCGCACCAGGGACCGGTGTATATGAATAGCCAATGGCATTGTCTATGATGTGACGAATATTAGCTCCATGGAATCCCAATGTCAAGGACAAAATTCATGCAAAATGGGTGTTGGGCGGTGCGTCGGTCCGCAGTGCGCGCGGTGAGGTGCGCCAGACAGCATCCTGTTGATGGTGGGAGCGCTGATGGGTATATTTACGGATTGGTTCGAACGTATTCCGGGCGCTGAAAACTCATCATGCTGAAGCATTCCTGGCTCTCCATACTTGGTTCGATGCTGCTCGCGACGGTGGTGTGGGTGTCGGTGACTCTCAACAACACGTACACGGCCCGCTTCACGGTGCCGCTGGGGGTGGTCAACCTCCCGGCGGACCTTGCGATCGCGAAGCCCCTGCCGCGGACGATAGAGGTGGAGCTCGAAGGCAGCGGCTGGCAATTGTTCGTCCTCTCCGCCGGCCGCCGGCTCTCGTTCGATCTGCCGGGAGCGCGCCTGCGCTCGGACCGGCTGATCGTCACGAGCCGCTACCTGGGCGCATCCATGAAGCTTCCGAGCGGAGTGGTCGCGCGTCAGGCCTTTCCGGAAACGCTGACCGTGGCGGTGGACCAGTACATGCAGAAGAGGGTTCCGATCCGTGTCGCGTTCAGCGTCCTGTCCTTCAAGCCTGATTACGGACTTGCGAGTCCGGTGACAGCCATGCCGGATTCGGTCACCTTGATGGGAGCGGAAAAGGTGCTGCGCGGCATTGTCTCGTGGCCCACGGCGCCCCTCGCGTTTCACGATCTGACCGTTCCCGCCGCCGAGGAGACCGTTCTGGCCGACTCGCTGCCCGGGCTGATACGATTCCGGCGCGAAACGGTTCGCGTGTCCGTGCCTGTCGAGCAGTTTGCCGACATGTCTTTCGCGGACGTGCCGGTCATCGTCAATGACGCGCCGCGCGATCGGCAGGTGCTGCTGGCGAATCCGACCGTGACGGTCTTCGTCCGCGGCGGCGTCGACAAGCTCGCCGTCCTCACGGCGGAGGATTTCGGCGCCTCGATTGAATATCAGAGTCTTGTATCCGATACAACCGGCGCCATCACTCCCGCGATCCTTCTGCCCGCCGGCGTGCGCCTGCTGAAAATCGAACCGCTGCGCATCCGCTACACGATCAGGCAGTAGCGATCCGCGGAGCCGGGCTCCCGAAACCGTCCAGCCAGTTGCGCATGATGGTCGCGCCCGCGGGCGTCATCACCGATTCGGGATGGAACTGCACGCCGCGCACGTCGTACTGCCGGTGCCGCAGCGCCATGAGAATGCCGTCGTCGGACAGCGCGGTGGCCGCAAGCGCGGCGGGGAACGGCTCCCGGGACACCGCCCAGGAATGGTAGAGACCCGCGGCGAACGGCGTCCCGAGGCCGCGGAACAGCTGTTCGCCCTCGTCGATCACGCGGACGCGGGCGGTGACGCCGTGAAAGACGGTGTCCAGCCGCACCAGGGTCGCGCCGAACACCTCCGCGATGGCCTGATGTCCGAGGCAGACGCCGAGCATGCGCTTGCACGGCGCGCAGGCGCGGATGACGTCGCAGAGGCTGGCCGCCTCGGAGGGGACTCCGGGTCCCGGCGAGAGGATGATGCCGTCAAAACGCATGGCGGTCTCGACGTCGACGTCATCGTTCCGGCGCACGGTCACCTCACCCGCGCCGCAGGACCGGGCGAGTTGCGCGAGGTTCCAGGTGAAGGAGTCGACGTTGTCGATGATCAGCAGCGTCATGAGCGGGAAGCGTCGTATATTCCGTGCGGTGTCGCTCTCGATGGAAAGGAATCGCATGCAGTATACGGATTTCATCCGCAAGATGAATGCCGCGGGCAGGGCGGGCGAGCCCGTCTTCTTCGCCGTCGATTACGACGGTTCCGAGTGCGCTGTCCTCTCTCCGGCGGAAGCGGCGGCGCGTGGCGTGTTCTACGATTTTCGCGGTGTGACGAACCGCGCGCCGGACGACGGCCGTCACGGGGCCGACGACGGCCCCCGCGCGCCCCTGCGCTTCGCGAAGCACCCCGTCGCACCGCGGCGGTATCGCGCGGCCTTCGATATCGTCGCGGCGCACATTGCCAACGGCAATTCCTATCTCGCGAACCTGACGCTGCCCACGCCGGTGGAGTGCTCGCTCACCCTGCGCGAGATCTTCCTGCGCAGCCGCGCCCCCTACCGCCTGCTTTTCGCGGAACGTTTCACCGTGTTCTCTCCCGAAACCTTCGTGCGCATCGCGGACGGACGCATCAGCGCGCATCCGATGAAGGGCACCATCGACGCGTCGATTCCGGACGCGGAAGCGCGCATCCTTGCCGATCGGAAGGAAACCGCGGAGCACCACACGATCGTCGATCTGCTGCGCAACGACCTGAGCATGATCGCGGACGCGGTGCGCGTCGAGCGCTTCCGCTACGTCGACCGCGTCGAGACGAGCGGGAAGACGCTGCTGCAAGGTCAGCTCGGAGATCGCGGGCGATCTTCCGGAGGACTGGCGCGAGCGTCTGGGCAACATTCTCGGCGCGTTGCTCCCCGCGGGCTCCGTCACCGGCGCGCCGAAGCAGCGAACCGTCGAGATCCTTCGCGAGGCGGAAGGGTACGCGCGCGGGTTCTACACGGGAATCGCCGGATACTTCGACGGGCACACCCTCGACAGTTGCGTGCTCATTCGCTTCCTCGAAGCGACGCCGGAGGGCCTCGTCTTCAAAAGCGGCGGCGGGATCACGTGTTTCAGCGATCCGGACTCGGAGTATCAGGAGTTGGTGGACAAGGTGGAAATTGCGTGAATCGTGAATAGTGAATCGTGAATGGTGAATCGTGAATGGTGAATCGTGACAGGGAGCAGGTTGCAGGTGGAAGGTGGAAACAGGAAGGAGGTTGGAGAGGCGAGATGCTGGATTGTATGTACCCCATTCCGTTGGCGAGGTGAACTGCCGTGCTGTTTGAATCGATATGTGTGATCGATGGTGTCATCGCGAATCTCGACGCGCACCGGGAGCGCATGGAACGGAGCCGTTTGGAGTTATACAACATTTCCGATCCCGTCGATCTTCGCGCGCTCGTGGTGCCGGACATCGCCGCGTCCGGAGTCGTGAAATGCCGGGTGGTGTACGGGCCGGAGGTGCTCTCGGTCGATTTCCTGCCGTACACGCCGAAGCCTGTCCGTTCGCTCGCGGTGGCGGTCTGCGACGACATCGACTACGCGCACAAATTCACGGACCGTTCGCGCCTCGAGGAATTGCAGCGCGCGCATCCCGAGGCGGACGACATCATCGTCGTCCGCGACGGACTTCTCACGGATGCCAGTTACGCCAACATCGCGCTCTTCGACGGCGCGCGCTGGATCACTCCCGCACGGCCGCTGCTCCGCGGCACCCGACGCGAGCGGCTGCTGCGCGAAGGACGCATCGTGGAGGAGGACATCCGATTAGAGGATCTGCATCTCTTCAGAGTCGTGTCGCTGTTCAATGCCATGTTGGATCTTGGGGAGGTGGAGATTCCAGCATCCGGCATATTCTATCCTTGAACCGGGGAATGACAAGCGGGACGCTTGTCCCACCCGGATTCAAGAGGGATCAGTCGACAACAGCACATTCATCAGATGAACTCCGGGTGGGCACAACCCTCCGGGTTGTGCATCTTTTTCTGAAAATTTTGGCGGGAGCAATGGGAGATGTCAGGAAATGACAAGCGGGACGCTTGTCCCACCCGGATTCAAGAGGGATCAGTCGACAACCGCACATTCATTCAGATGAACTCCGGGTGGGCACAACCCTCCGGGTTGTGCATCTTTTCTGAAAATTGTGGCGAGAGCAATGGGAGATGTCAGGAAATGACAAGCGGGACGCTTGTCCCACCCGGATTCAAGAGGGATCAGTCGACAACGGCACATTCATTCAGATGAACTCCGGGTGGGCACAACCCTCCGGGTTGTGCATCTTTTTCTGAAAATTATGGCGAGAGCAATGGGAGATGTCAGGAAATGACAAGCGGGACGCTTGTCCCACCCGGATGCAGAGGACGAAACGAGATGCAAGATTATCTTGGAATTCAAAAAAATAGGGAACAAAAACGCGCACCGAGAGTTTAATCCTCAGGAGCTTTCCCGGGAGGATCGAAAATGACAACTGTTCTCGAACCACGTCTTGTCTATCATCGGAACCTCCCGCATTGGAGACTCGATGGAGTCACATATTTTTCGACATGGCGGCTCGACGATCGGAGCGCAGTCTTGTCGCCAGAGGACCGAAGTATCGTAGTACAGGTGCTGCGATATTTTCGTGGTCGGAGGTACCACCTCTACGCATGCGTCGTCATGGATGATCATGTACATGCCATCGTGCGTCCGTTCAAAGGCCACACGCTGTCATCTATCATGCACTCGTGGAAGTCATACTCCGCGCACGAACTCAACCGGAGAACTCACAGGACCGGCCAGGTATGGCAACATGAATCGTATGATCGGATTGTAAGGAATACGAGAGATCTGTGGGAAAAAATCTGCTATATCCAATCGAATCCTCAACGGAGATGGCCGACTTTGATCACGTATCCGTGGGTCTGGCCGCCCGTCGACTACGGGGATTGAAGAGTGGAATACTCGTCGAAGCAGGAATCAAGGTTGCCCATGCTGATTTCTGGTACTCCCGCGGCGACCATGCATCGTCAGCAGGAGAAGTCCCTGGCTCTGGAATGACAAGCGGGACGCTTGTCCCACCCGGATGCAGAGGACTCATCAGCTCGCAGCACGTACAAATCAATTGGCTCCGGGTGGGCACAACCCTCCGGGATGTGCATTCTTCTCTGAAAGTTGTGGCTGGAACCCATGGGAGATTTCCAGGGAATGACAAGCGGGACGCTTGTCCCACCCGGATTCAAGAGGGATCAGTCGACAACCGCACATTCATCAGATGAACTCCGGGTGGGCACAACCCTCCGGGTTGTGCATCTTTTACTGAAAATTGTGGCGGGAGCAATGGGAGGTGCAGGAATGACAAGCAGGGGACGCTTGTCCCCGGATTCAAGAGGATCAGTCGACAACCGCACATTCATTCAGATGAACTCCGGGTGACAACTCCGGGTTGTGCATATTTTACTGAAAATTGGGGCGGGAGCAATGGGAGATGTCAGGAAATGACAAGCGGGACGCTTGTCCCACCCGGATTCAAGAGGGATCAGTCGGCAACAGCACATTCATTCAGATGAACTCGGCGGAACCAACCCTCCGGGATGTGCATCTTTCTGAAAGTTGGGCGAACCCATGGGAGATTTCAGGGAATGACAAGCGGGACGCTTGTCCCACCCGGATTCAGGAGGATCAGTCGACAGCGGCACATTCATTCAGATGAACTCAGGGCACAACCCTCCGGGTTGTGCATCTTTTTCTGAAAATTGTGGCGGGAGCAATGGGAGATGTCAGGAAATGACAAGCGGGACGCTTGTCCCACCCGGATTCAAGAGTGATCAGTCGACAACCGCACATTCATCAGATGAACTCCGGGTGGGCACAACCCTCCGGGTTGTGCATTCTTCTCTGAAAGTTGTGGCTGGAACCCATGGGAGATTTCCAGGGAATGACAAGCGGGACGCTTGTCCCACCCGGATTCAAGAGTGATCAGTCGACAACCGCACATTCATGAGATGAACTCCGGGTGGGCACAACCCTCCGGGTTGTGCATCTTTTTCTGAAAGTTATGGCGAGGGCAATGGGAGGTGTCAGGGGATGACAAGCGGGACGCTTGTCCCACCCGGATTCAAGAGTGATCAGTCGACAACCGCACATTCATCAGATGAACTCCCGGTGGCACAACCTCCGGGTTGTGCGTCTTCTCTGAAAGTTGTGGCTGGAACCCATGGGAGATTTCCAGGGAATGACAAGCGGGACGCTTGTCCCACCCGGATGGAAGAGGATTTTGAATATTCTACTCCAGGAAATGCACGAACAGTCCGTCGCGGAGCTTGGGTTCGAACCACGTGGATTTCGGGGGCATGATCTGGCCGGCGTCGGCGATGGACATGAGCTCGTGGACGGAGGTCGGGTGGAGGCTGAAGGCGAGGCGCATCTCGCCCGAGTCCACGCGGCGCTCGAGTTCGCCCAAGCCGCGGATGCCGCCGATGAAGTCGATGCGCTTGTCCGTGCGCGGATCCGCGATGCCGAGCATGGGGGCGAGGATCTGCGTTTGCAGGATGGAGACGTCGAGGCGCGCGACGGGATCGGGGTTGTCGAGCAGCGCCTTGGACGCGTTGAGCGCGTACCAGGTCTTGTCGAGATACAGACCGAATTCTCCTTTTTTGGACGGCCGCAGCGGGCCGTCCGACTTCGTGACCGTGAAATGCGCGGCGAGCTTCGCGAAGAATTCGTCGGTAGTCATGCCGTTGAGGTCGCGCACGACGCGGTTGTAGTCCATGATGCGGAGCTGGCTGGCGGGGAAGTACACGGCGAGGAAGAAGTTGTACTCCTCCGAGCCGTTGTGGTGCGGGTTCGCCAGCGCGCGTTCGCGGCCCACGATGCCGGCGGACGCGGAGCGGTGATGGCCGTCGGCGATGTAGAGGTTCGGAATCTGCTGGAACAGCTTCATCAGCGCGCCGATGGTCTCAGGGTCGCGGACGAGCCATGACTGGTGCCGCACGCCGTCGAGGGCGACGTGGTCGTTCTCGGGCGGGCCGGCGGCCACGCGCGCGACGATGGCGTCCACCTGCGCATCGTCGCGATAGGTCAGGAAGATGGGACCGGAATGCGCGTTGGTGACGCGCACATGCTCGCAGCGGTCCTCCTCCTTGTCCTTGCGCGTGTGCTCGTGCTTCTTGATGGTGTCGTTCCAGTACTCCTCCACCGACGCGCAGCCGACGAGTCCGAACTGCGTGTGTCCGTCCATGGTCTGCGCATACACGTAGAGGCAGGGCGCGGGATCTTCGACGAGCGCGCCGCCGCTGATGAGCGCCATGAGATTTTCGCGCCCCTTGGCGTAGACGCGCGGGTCGTGCAGGTCGATGGAAGGATCGAGATCCACTTCCGGTTTGCCGACATGGAGGAAGGACAGCGGATGTCCCTGCGACTTCGGCGCGCGCCTCGTCGGAGTTGAGGACGTCGTAGGGTTTGGACGCGACTTCGGCCGCGAGTTCGGGTTTCGGACGGAAGGCCTTGAAGGGGCGGATGGTGGACATGGGGTGCCTGTGAAGATGGAAACGGAAAGTGAGAAGTTGGAGGTTGGGGGTCAGAAGTCAGAAGTCGGAGGTCAGAAGATCAGAAGTCAGAAGATCAGAAGTCAGATGTCAGAACCGGAGTATCCGAAGGTGCACGTAATTCATTGCTTGATTATTCTCGCTTTCAAAAATCCATCTGTTGTTTCGAGAATACAGTAGTACATGCCAGGCGGGACCTTCGCGCCACGAGAATCACGGCCGTCCCAGAAGGTACGCGTTTCCGTACCCAAATTTCCCGAGACGGGTATTCTGCGAATATCCCTGCCGTAAACATCATGCACCATGAGCGATGACGAATTCTTTACACTTCCAGAAGCAACAATTGTCACGAACTCCGTGAAGGGGTTGGGAAATACCGTCATGGCTGGAGTGGCCGGAACTGGTACATTATCAACGGGTGTTCGTCTCCATGCTTTTCCTCCGAACACTACAAAACCAGTTTCCCCAAACGTTACGAAATTCGCAACAAAATCTCCATATCCGTCCCCATCGATGTCTGGGATACCGATGGCTTCCATTGCTAGTATCTCTCCACTCTGTGGATTGTATGCAGTCGCTACAGGATAGGATTCCATTCCCTGCGAACTACCAAGATAGATAAATGCCATACCGACTCTGATACCGTATTGTCCTGTAAGGAGATAATCGTCGAACTCATCACCATTTATATCACTAATACGATGAGCACGTGAGCCGATTTCGTACTGCATGGAGTCAGGGCTATATATCACTCTATCGGGAGATGAATGGAATCCGCCCGACTCCCGTAATATATGTATC
>JADKJW010000020.1 GCA_016720835.1 Ignavibacteria bacterium | reverse complement strand
GCGCGCGATGCTCCTGAGCGCATCGCGTCCGTCGGGGACGACGAGGATCCGATACCCGGTTTCCTCGAGGAAATTCCGGATCTGGATGAGGGCTGGTTCGCTGTCCTCCACGAGAGGAGGATGGTCTTCCCCGACGCTCCGGGGCGAGCGGGAGCCGCGCGCGGGAACTCGGTCGCGTGCGCGATCGGCAGGCTCCTGCCGGCGATGATCGGTCGACTCGGGGTAGCGCTGCGGGAGGGTGATGGTGAACCTGACCCGGTGCCGAGGGTGCTTTTCACCGAGATCGTGCCGCCGAGCAGATGCGCGCGGCTGACGGCGACTGCCGCCGACTCCCGTGCCGCCGTACTTGGCGCGAGGTGCTCCCGTCGGTTTGCCGGAACTGGATCGAAGATGTGCGGAGGTGGTCTTCGGCGATGCCGATGCCCGTGTCGCTCACCGTGATTTCCCACATACCTGTCCAGCTGCCGGATTGCGATGTCCACTGTGCCGCCCTTCGTGAACTTCGCGGCGTTCCCGATGATGTTCTGCAGGATATAAGTTAACACTTGTCCCTGTCCTGGAGATCATGACAGGCGTGTTTCGCTGTCCGCATGCAGCACCCGTGCTGTTCTCCATGGCCAGCGGTTGCACCATGCGCACGATGTCGGCGATCACTCGAATTCGCGCTGAAGGAGGATCTCCATGTCGTGGAAGCCCGCCCTCGATGCGCGAGATGTCCGAATGTCGTTGATCAGCGAGAAGCAGGTGCTTCCCTGTTGCGTTCGATGACTTCCAGATACCCGCCTCCTCCTCCGGAATGCGCGCGAGAGGCGGCGATGCAGGACGCCCGAGAGCGCGATGACGGAATTCAGCGGCGTGCGCAGTTCGTGGCCTGGCGTTCGAGAGGAAGTTCGATTTCATAAGACCGGCCCTTGTTCAACTGCCGCTTCTGCATCTCCAGTTCCGTGTTGATTTCCTGCAGCTTGTAGGACTGCGAGGCTATCTCCCTCCTTCTGCGATTCCAGCTCGTTGTTGAGCTCTTCGTTCAGCGCGCCCGCGTACTTGGCCGATTTCCGGTACAGCGAGAATACCTTCCAGCGCGGGCGGTCAGGGTCACGGGCAGATTGTCGATCAGGCGAATGGATTGCTCGCTGTAGGCGAATTCGCCGCCTCGCGAGCGAAATGACCGCGACTGCCTCGTTGTCGGCATAGATCGGAATGGTGATGATGGCGCGCGGCAGAAGCAAGGTCCCGCTCACGGTCTGGAATATCACCCGCGTGTCCGCGGATGCTGGCGATGCGCTGGATCTTTCGCGAGGAGAGCGTGGCGCCGAACTCCTTCCAATCCGTCGGCGGCAAAGAGAGGCTGGCGCGGCGTCGACGGCGCCGATGGACTCGAAGCGTTCGAAGGTCTGCTTGTCGTCGCTCAGGCAGGCATACACGGCCGAGACCTGCGATCCTGTCTCAGTGCAGAGTTCGGCGAGCGTCGTGCGGAAAAAGGGACTGCGCCTCGCTGGACCTGGAGCATGATGCCGGCGATGGTCGCCGTCTTGTCGCCTTAGGGTCTGCGTTGGTCTGCACGGTCTCGACCAGCGTATTGAAGGACGCGGACAGCACGCCGGAACTCCGTTCTTGGACGTAAAGGAGCTGCGCGGGTTCATGTCGCTGCTGTGAAAGCGCCCGAGGCGTTGGGTCATTTTCGCGGATCGGCGCGCGGATGTTGCGCAGGACGACGGTGTTGATCAGGGATCGACAGGACAGGATGAACGCGATCAGGAGGACGAGCTGCCTGTTCAGGGAATCATTGAGCGAGCGCGACCGGGCATGGATGGCCGCCCTGGGGTTGGTTTTCGCGTCCTCGTCGATCCAGCGCAGCCCGGCAAGCACGCCGGCTACCCGCGCCGCGCTGCTGCCGGTGTCCGGCGGATCTGCGGCATGCCCGCGCCGTCCCGCCCGCGCGCAGCAGACGAATCGTTTCCTCGCCCATGGAAACCAGAAAGTGATGGATTGCCTGACCGAATCCATCCTCGTGCGCGACACCAGCCGTGGCGCGCCGTGATCCTGATTCGGTTTCCGAGGGCGTCGGCCTTCGACGCGCCGATCCTGTTCAGGATGCGTCCCGCCGTCGCCCCCCGGGAGGAACAGCGCTGTGCTCGGCTGTTCACTATCAGAAGAAAGCGCGGGCGCCGCGGCACAGGCCAACGGGACACCGGCTCGTTGTACAGGATTTCCGTCTGCTGCACAGATGTCAGCACTCTCCCCCAAGGGGATGGTCGACACTAGCACGAACAGCAGCTTGACCGCCAGCTCAAAGCAGGCTTCGTGCCATTTCACGTTCGATTGAGGTTCATTGTCCGTTCCTTGCGTCCACCGGGGCAACACTCCGCTTCATATAGCGCGCTTCTCTTCGCGATCAATGATCGACGCAGTACCGTCCTTGCAAAGGCGGTGGCGGAAACGGAGGAGAGGGACGCTACGCCGAGCAGACTCCACGTATGGTGCTTGTGGAACGATAGTACAGACGGTTGGCGAATGACAAGGCGGTAAATCGCCGCTCGGCGAGCGAATTGCACTTGCCGGACAAACATCGCGCGATCGCAGCGGGGCGTTTATCTCGCGAGCAACCGGTCCATGGTGCCGTAGGAGACGACCGCGCTTCTCGATGGGCTTGCGGATGAAATCGTCGCAGCCGGCATCGAGGCAGTTGTCGCGATCGCTGGCGTAGGCGTGGGCGGTGACGGCGATGATGGGGATGATGCGGTGCGCAGGACTCTGCCGGATTTCCTGTGTCAGCTCGAGGCCTGTCTGAGGCCCGGCGAGGGAGATGTCCATGAGGATGAGGTCGATGCTCGCGCTGCGCAACACCGCCCAGGCCTCCTCCCCGGAGCGCGCGGAATGGACCCGCCATTTCCCTTCGAGAATGACGTTCATGAATTCGATCGTCATCTCGTCGTCTTCCACGAGCAGCACCGAGGGCAGAACGCCGGGCGCCATCGTCCGCGTCACTGCTGGGCTGTCCGGAGCGGGACGGAGGACTTCTTCCTCCGCGAATGCGCCGACCGCCGGCGCGGATCCTTCGTGGAAGGTGATGGTGAATGTCGTGCCGACGCCCTTCTCGCTCTCGACCTCTATCGTGGCGTTGTTGAGCGCCAAGTACTCCTTCACCAGCGCCATGCCGAGTCCGAGGCCCTCGAACGGCCGGGAATACCCGGACTGTTCCTGCGAATACCGCGAAAAAAGCAGGGGGATGTAGTCCTTCCCGATCCCGATACCGGTGTCGCGGCAGGAGATGCAGGGCCGCCCGTCGCGATCGCGGAACACCCGCGCTTCCACCTGTCCGTGCATGGTGAATTTGATGGCGTTGTTCAGCAGATTGCTCACGGCCTGCGTGATGCAGTATTCGTCGGCCACGATGACGGCGTTGCCGCACTCATCGACAGAGGATAATACGATCTTTTTTTTCTGCGCTTGCGACTGGTGGTCGGACACGATGCGCCGCACGAGCCCGGGAAGGTCCACCTCGGCGGGACGCAGAACGAATTCCCCGACCTGCAGACGCGACACGTTGAGGATCATGTCCACGGTGCGCATCAGCCGTTCGCCACCGCGCTCCACGCTTTCGAAAAAGCGCTGATCCCCTTCATCCGCCTGCGGCAGGAATTTTTCTCCGATTACGCCGATGTACCCGAGAATGATGTTGAGCGGCGTCCGGATTTCGTGCGAGATGTTGGCGATGAATGAATCCTTGAGCTTTTCGGATCGCTCCGCGCGCTCCCGCGCCGCGAGAATTTCCTGTTCGATCATCTTCCGCTCGGTGATGTCCTTCAACCCGCCGTAGAGGAGCAGTGCCCCGGGGTGCTGCGGATCCACGGTGCATTCGGTGGTGGATTCGATCCAGCCGATCCCTCCGTCCTTCCGCTGTATGCGGAGTTCGCAGCTCCTCGTCGTGCCGGTCGCGATGCCGATGACGTGCTGATCGAAAAGATGGCGGTCATCCTTCAGCACGAGGAAGCGCCAGCAGCCCCTCGCCTGGATTTCCTCTGTCGTATACCCGGTGATGCGGTCGGCCGCGCCCGTCATCCACTCGATAACGTAGGATGCTCCGTCCGGCGCGCTGCAGGAATAGGCGATATCCGATGTGAGCGCGGAGACGCGCCGGAAGCGTTCCTCGCTTTCACGGAGGGCGCGGTTGGCCGTCTCCACGCGTTCCCGACCTTCCACCGCATCTTCCATCAGGTTGAGGGAGGCCAGGCGCTGCCGCCGCAAAGTTTCATTCTGCTCCTGCAGTTGGGCCGCCTGCTCTCGCAGAGATCGCGTCAGATCGTGGATGCTGACGAAGGAGCGCACGCGCGCGAGGAACTCGCGGTTGCTGATGGGACGGGTGATATAGCCGTCGGCGCCGGATTCGAGTCCCTGCGCCTGCTCGTCGCTTTCCACATAGGTGCTGGACGCGATGACGACCTGGATATTCGCTGTCGCCTCGTCCTGCTTGAGCTGGCGGCAGAGCACATTGCCGTCGCAATCGGGCAGGTCGCGGTCAAGGAGAATCAGGTCCGGCGGCGTTTCGCGAATGCGCTGCAATGCCTGCTCGCCGGTCGAGGCCTTGTCGATCGTATATCCGGCCTTCTCGAGCAGCAATGCGGTGCCGTTCAGGACGTCGGGATCGTCCTCCACGATGAGGATGCGGCCGGCGGCGCTCATGGCTCGATCCCCGCGTCGTGCCCTTCGTGCGCGACCGGCCCTTCCCGCTCTCCCTGAGCCGGCCACGGACACACGCTGATACCCGTCAACACGCGCCCATCCAACATCATCCATACCCAACGCGTTCGCATTGTTCCACTCCTGTACATCCAGAGTTCACCTGCCGCGCAAGGCCATGCAGACTTTATGATACACATCCTCGTGGTGAGAGCCAACAATATCCATGTTGCATCGCTTCATCCGTGTCGACCCACCCCGTCGCTGTTTCATCGGGACCCTCTCACCGCGCGAATTGTGTTATGTTGCCGGTACAAGGGCGGCGGCGGCGACACTGCCCCCGTCACGCGTGCCCCGCTTCACATTGCGCCCACTGCACGGAACCCGCCACTCATGCGTCCCTCACTTCCCTCCCGTATGCTCTCCATCGTTTCGCGCCAAGCGCGCCGCGCCGCGCTGCTGTTTCCGTGCATCCTTGCCGTTGCGGCCGCGCAACCGGGCCAGCCGGTACAGTGGAAACCCTTCTTCACGCTCGCTCCGGAGGAGGGACTGAACTTCGTCATCGACACCGCGGCCATCGCGCCCGGCAGCGGCGTGCCCGTCCTCAACATCGCCAACGATGGCGCCATGCTGCTGAGCGCCGCGGGCATGCAGAGCCTGAAGCTCTTCGAGATCAGCGGCGACGGCCGCACGTACACGCCCTCCGTCATCTCGAAGCGCGGACCCGACGGCGGTTTCGTGTACCTGCCCGACGGCCGCACGCGTTTCCTCGGCGAGGAGCCGGCGCCGGGCAACACGCCGCAGCGGCACAAAAGCCGCATCATCAGCTGGATCTCGAGTGACGGGCGGCAATGGACGCGCGAGCCCGGCATCCGCTATCAGCCCGGCGCCGAGGACGACTCGATTTCGAGCGTGCCCTCCGTCATCCAGGTGCGCGATTCCGTGTGGCGCATGTACTACGTCGGCGATTTCTACAGAACAAACGGTTCCCGCACGGCCCTCTCCTCCGACTGGGGCAACACGTGGCGGCAGGAATCCGTCAACAACATCCTCCACAACGGCGACGTGGATCCGCAGCCGGTGTATCTCACCGACGGGCGCGTGCGCCTGTATTTCCGCGCGGGGATGGGCCGTCCGCCCGACAAGGCCGGCATCGGCTGCGCGGACAGCGACGACGGCCTGCATTTCGACACCACGCAGGCGCGCCTGCTCGTCGGGGACTCCGCGCTCCCCGCGATGTTCAAGCTCGATCCCTCCGTGCTCAAGCTCCCGTCGGGCGACGTGGTCTGCTACATCGGCGCGGCGCCCTTTTTCAACTCCCCTCTGCAGCCAAAACTTATCGCGGCATGGGACCGCAGGCCCGCGACCGGTATCGAACTGCCTCGCACCCTGCCCGCGTCTCCACGTCTCGATATCCGACAGAATCATCCGAATCCCTTCACGTCATCCACCGTCATTCCTGTCGTCCTCCGCGAACGCGCGCGCGTGTCCCTGCGCGTGTTCGACGCTCTGGGGCGTCAGGTGGCCCTGCTCTTCGAGGGAGAACGGGAGGCGGGCACGCACGCGTTCCGCCTCGACGGCACGGCCCTGCCCCCGGGCGCGTATTTCTGCCGCCTCGTCGCGGGAGGAGAGATGCGGTTGCGCGTCGTGTTACGTGCACGGTAAAATATTTCGGATTGCGAATTTCCGATTTCGGATTGAATCCGAAGATATGAGATGAATTGTCACGCCGAACGAAGTCGAGGCGGCGGATTTCCAATTTCGGATTGAATCCGAAGATATGAGATGAATTGTCACGCCGAACGAAGTCGAGGCGGCCGATTGCGGGTTGAAGAGCGGCAACCGAACGTTCGCTGCTTGACGTATGCTTACTCTCCGGGTGGGACAAGCGTCCCGCTTGTCATCCCAGGTATATCATCAATAGATATGCGTTCGTGTGAATGAGGGCGCGCTTCTTTTTGCCCGCCGTGGAATAACCGTTCGTACGCCTCACGGCCTGGTGTTGTCCACACCATCGATCACAATAAGATCGCCGGGGTCGATAGCTTGTTCCTCTGCCGAAGTGGACACGCGTCTTTCCGTGCTGCGACAGATCGACGATGTGTTCGTCACGCGTCACACCCGAAGCCTCGCCGCTGCGGATGACGCGCACACGGCCGAGTTTCGCGCCGGCAACGGGGCCGCCCGCCAGCGTCAGCAGCTCGTCAAGGCTTGTTTCGCAGGGGATGAGATAACTGCCGGGATTGGCCACGAAGCCCCAGATGCTGACGCGCAGGTTGCAGCCCTTCGTCGTCGACAGATCGTAATACGGACCGCCTGGTATTTTTTTCATCGGGCTGTCGGCCATGGGTGCTGAAACATTGTCCTGCGCCGCCACTGATGCGACGGCGATGAACAGCAGGCAAAGCGCGGCGAGAGATGTGCGTTTCATGACTGGCCATTCTGTGCTGGTGATGAAGGCGCGTTCCGCATCCGCCTTCGGAATCGCCCGGGATATCATTGAAAAGAAGATAAACTCATGCGGAATGCATACAGGAACGTAGGAATTCACAGATATACAATCAAGAGAAATTCGAGAGACCTCTGGCGGCAGCGAAGCACTCAGCCGTGCAGCATGCGAGCGGTCTCGACCCTCAAGTGATGGTGAGCGGCCTTTTCCTTCCCCCGTCCATTGAAAATCCTCCGAACCGAAAATGCGTATTTCACCTGGAATGTTCTTTCTTTTGCTGGTGCAAAAGAAAGAACGAAAGAAAACACCTAGAAGAGCGCCTGATGAATAATTCCTCTGAAAAGCATTACGTATTCGTCGCGCTGAAAGGAACGCTCGCGGCGGATTCGTAATGGCTCTCTAACGATCTGTGCGGTCGACTTGCATCATGCAGCATTTCCCTACAACGAATCCGCCCGCTCGCATCCTGGCTTTTCAGGCAATTATTCAAATGGCGCAAGACCTGACGTACGTATAGGCGTAGGTTGATTGCGGAGCACGTGCTCTTTTATCCCGAAGGGATTACGTAAACCAACCCCGGGTTGCGAGGAACGAGCTACCCGGGGTGCGACGGGAAAGGAGCTGCACGAGCCCTCGGGCGGAGCAACACCCCGCTCCGGAATGCACAAATAATCTGCGCATCAACGGGTATTCAATCCGAAATCGGACACCTCGGCTTCGCTCGGTGGGACAAAAGTTGGCGCGTCCTCATCTTCAATCCGAAATCCGAAATTCTATATCATGATTTCCACGTAGGTGTCGGTCTCGCGCACGCCCGCCGCGGCCGCTTCCGTTGACAGCTTCTCCTTGACGTCGGAGATGACGAGGCGGTTGCCGGTGCGTTTTTTCAAGGCCTTGTACAGGGCTTTGGCGGGCATTTCCCAGCCCGATGGCTTGCCGGTGGAGGGATCCGTCCTGCCCTGCGCAGCGGCGGTCTCCCTGTCGAGCGGAATGAAGCCCACGAGCCTGCCGCTCTGCATGTCCTCGAGCCCGCCCGTTTTCAACGTGGCATTGTGACTGGCGTGATGACCGACTTTATACAGCACGGTGCGGCGCAGGAGATCGCGCGCGGCGACCTTCCCCTTCCCATCGGGCGCATCGAACTCGACGCCGCTCCACGACTGCCAGTTGCCCACCTGCGCGTCGCCGACGAAGAGGAGTACATCGCCTGTGGCGACGATTTCAAACGCGAGAACAAGACTCGTGTTGTTCGTGTCGGAATCGAGCTGCAACGCGAGCTGATCGAAGGCCCCGAGCCACTCGTCGTCGATGCGCCGCCACTCCTCTCCCGACGCGTCGTAGGTGGACGCGACGTACTTCGCGATGGATCCCCACCAGGGTCCGCTGCGCGTGATGCCGTGCTTGCGGCTGAAGGGCTGCTGCGTATCCGTCTCGCCGCCGCCCGGGCGTGGGTTGTCGGTGGCGGAGAGCGCTGCGACATTCGCCGCCATGGCCAGATCGCCACCCCTGCCGAGATGATACACGACTCCCTCGTCCTGCATCGTCTGCGTCACCGTGCTCCTTTTAATCGCCGCGCGGTCTGTGGGCGGACCGAACACGTACACCCGCACGCCGTCGACGCCATCGAGCTCGAGAGGTCCCGTTCCCGGTTTGAGATACTCGATCGCGCCCGCATTCCTGCCGCGCTCCCGCAGGTAGGCCATGGCGTCGGCGATGGTCTTCCTGCCCGCGGCGAGAGTGTTGTCCGCCGCGGCGAATTGGAGAAGACCCGTGAGATTGGCCTTCCGCGCGACCGCCGCGGCACCCTTCCCGGCGCGCGGACTGGCGAGCGCCGCCCGCAACTGCGTGGCGGCGAGCTTCCGGGCGTGGGCGAGCTTCTCCGCGTCCTTGTCGCCCGGCTTCTCCGTCCAGCCCATCCATACCGCGCCGATCTCGATGCGGTCGAACACGTCGCGCGCCTGGTTGAAGCCGGAGACGTGATCCTTGTGCTCGTGCGTCACCGCGACAAGATCGATGCGTGGCTTCTTCGACGCGCCGCGCACGGTCTCCTCGATCTCCGCTGCAATGCTGCGCATGAAGGCCGCGTCACGGTTCAATACGCCGAAGTCGATCAGCAGATGAAACGGGTCCCTCCCCTCGCGCGGGAAACTCAGCAGGTGGCAGTCGCCCAGGCCATGCCGGTACATGCGCACGCGGACGGTGTACGACTTCTGCTTCGATTTCCGGGCGGCGGGACGGCCGGCCTTCACCGTCTTCCGGCCGCCTGGGGTGGCCTTCGACGCGCGGCCGCCGGGTGACGTGGACGGCTTCTGTTTTCCTGTTGACGTTGCGCGCGGCGTCGTCCCGGTCGTTTTCTGCTTCGCTGGCATGGCTCGATCCTCGAAATGCTGAAGGCGTGGATGCTCAGGTACGGTGCAACGCGGCAAACGGTTCCCTGCCCGCGCCGAAGTAGGTGCTGCCGAGCGCGGCGGCCATCTGCCCGCTCTCGGCATATTCGATGCTGCGCATGAGGCGCGGGTGATCATTCAGACCCTTGCGTATCGCGTACGTGATGGACATGTCGTCGAGATCCATCACGATGCTGCTGCCGCAGCGCACCTCGTGCAGTTCGCCGTCGTGCTCCACCGTCACTTTCTGGAGAATGGTGATGAACACCTGGTTGAGGATGCGCCCGTCCTCCCGCAGGCGGCGCGCCTCGCGGAAGCCGTGGATCTGGAAACTCGGCACGCCGTCCCGCCGCACACGGACGCCAGGGGGCGCCTGGTACTCCGCGAGCGCGAGGCCCGTCATGCGCTGCAGCACCTCGGCCTTGCGGATTTCGGATGCGATGGTCCCGTGTATCTTCTTGCGGATTTCGGCGCTCTTCGTCCATATCTCCTCGCGCGATTTCGCGTAGCGCAGCGTGTCCACCTGGGCGCGGAGTCCGACGATCCTGACGAACTCGCTGATCAATCCCCGCATCTTTCCCGGATCCAGCGTGGGGTCCTCGTCGGGACCGGACCAGCGCAGGCTGTCCTCGGACAGCGTGCGCACATTGTCGGGATAGATGCCGCGCCGACGGAAGGCCTCGATGAAGGCGGTACGGTACCCGAGCGCGTCCTCGGGCATCAGGTCCTTGTCGGCAGTGATCAATGCGCGGAGGTATTCGCCGAAGGTGATGTCCACCGGAGGACAGTAGTCGAGCGCGCGGATGCACATGTTGAGGATATGGCCGGCGGATTTCGCGGCCTCGTCCGCGAGGCGTTTGACGAGATCCGGGTGCAGTTCGCCCGGACGCAGCACGCCGCTGCCGCCCGTGGCGAGGCGGAGGAGGTCGCGCGTCCTGCTGCCATAGATCGAGAGGAAGGCGTCGAACACCGCCGCGACGAGGATGGCGCCGCGGTCGTGCACCTCCGCGGTGCGCGCGAGTTCGTCGGGATCGGGAACGTGCTTCACCCATTTCTGCAGCGTGTCGTCGTAGCGTCCGATGGCGTCGCGCAGCGCCCCGCGCGAGCCGCTCGCGTGTCCGAACTGCGTGGCGAGCTGCGCGAGCAGGTTCTCGTTGGAGAGGTCGCCGCGGGTCTTCGCGATCTGGTGCCGCAGTTGTTCGGGAAAGGTGAAATGCTGGAAGAGCGCGACAATGTCGGCGAAGGCCTCGTGAAAGGCCAGCACGTCGGGATTGGTGGGCTCCATGAAGTGTTCGTGGAACCCGTCGAGCAGGGCGTGCGTCGTCTCGTGCGCCACCACGTCGTGCGAGAGGCAGGTGAACACCACGCCGCCCGGCAACTCGCTGCTGCGGGCATCCGTGCCGGCCGGGAAATAGCCGAAGAGCAGCGCGGCCTTGTCGCGGCTGTAGTAGGCGTTCGCCTCGCGCAGGGCGTGGGGATAGATGCGGAGGCGCGGGATGTACGTGTACTCCACCCTGCGGCCGCGCGTGACTATGCGGTCCGCCCAGAACGCCTTCCGGCCGAGCGCGCGCTCGAAGCGGTCGATGGTGGTCATCGCGACGGCGTACACCATCTGCTGGTGGAACTGCGGATTGCCGTCCGACGGCGCGAGGCCGTTCTGCGCGAGCACTTCGGGCGCGTCGAGGTCCACCGGCGCGTAGAAGCGGTCGCTCGGCGGATCGACGTCCACCACCTCCACATACTCGCCGCGCGGACCGTCGCGCAAATCTTCCCACGGCACCTTGTACAGGATTTCGCTGACGGCCATCGTGTCGAGCCGGCTCGCGAGGCTCGGATCGAAGGCATACCCGCGCAGCAGGCGATGCGGCGGCTTCGGCGGTATCGACGCGGGATTGCGCAAGACGGTACTCATCATCCCTCCATGCGAATTTCGGAGCGGCGTGTCGGGGAACGGGAATTGTGGATCGCGACAAATTGGCAGGGACGGCGGAGAATGTCAAGTGGGGCGCGGGGGAATTTCGGATTGCGGATTTCCGATTTCGGATTGAATCCGAAGATATGAGATGAATTGTCACACCGAGCGAAGTCGAGGCGGCCAATTTCGGATTGAAGTCGAAGAAACGAGAGGGATTGTCACGCAGAGCGGAGTCGAGGCGGCCAATTTCGGATTGAAGCGCCGAGACCGAACGTGCGTTGCTTGAAATACCTTGCATCCCGGGTGGGACAAGCGTCCCGCTTGTCCTCCCAGGAATGCATTCCGAACCGCACGAGTCCTTGGGCTGCGGATGCAGAAAGTCCAAGGGTGAATGGAGAAGGTGAAGGAGAAGGTGAACGAAGAATCCAGACAGGTGGTCCGAGCACCCCGGGACGGGTGCCATGCCTCGACTGTGATCGGCATGACACGTGCCTAACGCTTGTTAGGTACGAATCAATACATGCTCTCAACGCCGATGATCATCAGGACAGCCAGACACTTCTTCGCGTGCGGCGCATCGCTGCGGTATTTTCACTATGATCCCTCACGGCTTGGTGTTGTCTACACCGTCGATCACAATAAAATCGCCGGGGTCGAGAGCTTGTTCCTCTACCGAGTTGAAATCGTGGATGCGCGTCTGTCCGTGCCGCGACAGCTCGACGGCATGTTCGCTGCGTGTCACACCATGTTCAGAATCACACTGCAGGATAAGGGCATCCGAAGTCGCCTTGTTTCAGGGGTAAATTCCATGCAGATTTGACGTCGTCTCAACTTCAGAAGACCGGAGAAACACCGATGAAATGTATTGTAATCTGCATCATCCTCACCGCGTCATATTTCGCGCAGGAGCAACTGAAGGGGGCGCTCGGCCTCGAATTCGGCGCATCGAAAGCCGAGGTCGGGGCGCATGCAGGATCGAGAACGTGGGATGAGCGCAAAACGTGGCGGGACGTCACATGGGGAGACGAACGCGATGTGGAAGAAGTCGTCGCCGGCCGTGCCGAAATCATGGACGAATGGCAGTTGCCAGCCCGGATTCCGAACGTCTTGAGCGTCGTTCGAGCCGCGATCGATCGGGACCGGAAAATCGTGATCGAATACAAGGAACGTGGGGTGATCGTGTCGGTGCAGCCAGGAAGCGACGAACGTTGAAGACGTACGATCACAAGTCGACCGGTTTAGGGCAACCTCAACAGCATGATGACTGATGCCGACGTCCCATCATCTTCATCGGCAAGCAGATGTTTCTGCGTCAAGCGGCTTACACCACTCAACAAAACCTCCATGCGTCTTTCACTGATCCTGCTTCTCCTCTCCTCACTTGTCTGCACATTGCTCCATGCGCAGCAGCCACCCTTCCGTCATGTGCTCGGCCGCCCGTACGTGTATGACTTTCGCTCCACCTCGACGCACGATCAGACGTTCAGTGGAGCTTCGTTTCAGATGAAGACCGAGACGAAGATACAGATGCGCGTCACTGTGGACTCCATGTCGGGAAGGATGATCCATATTTCCGGCACGGTTCTGCACGCCACCGAGACGCTCGAATCACCGATGGGGAAACAGAATGTCGGCCTCAATGACTCGGGGAAGACGCTCCGATACACGTGGACTCCGGACAGTGGATTGGTTCTTCCCGTGCGAGGAAAAATTACAGGCAATGTGATGCTGATGTGTTTCCCAAGGCTCGATGGCGGGAAGTTGAAACTGGGCCACGCATGGAGCGTGGTCACGAAAGCGACACGCCACGACTCCGCATTTTCGGACAAGGGAACAGGCGGCACCGCCTACGCCGTCAAGGACAGCCTGGTCATCAAGGGGAGAGCGTGTTATATCATCCATGGGGTGACGAACAGTCAGAATCATTCTACAGTCGCCGTGGATTCAGTGAACGTCGGGCTGGTCTCGCAGACGGAAGGCACCAAAGATATGGTGTACGACATCGAGCGGGGCATCATTCTCTCTGTGACGAGTGAGACGGAGTCGGTCATGGAGGTCGAAGGAGCCAGCGGGGGCAGCAGCGGCTCCTCGAGAGGATCCACGAGATTGAGGTGCTCACGCTGGTCGAGTGAGCTCGTGTATATCCGCGCCGCACGCCTTCCGGTGGTCTTCGACACACCGGCTACTGTCTGGCACCCCGTTCCGGGGTGCGGACATGGAGCGTTGCGTCGTTCGCGGTCCGGTGGTCTTCGACACACCGGCTACTGTCTGGCACCCCGTTCCGGGGTGCATCGCACGACGGGATTGAATTCTCCTTCACCTTCACCTTCTCTCTTCACCTTGTTTTCTCTCCACTCCCCAGGTCCTTACCCCGCGAAGCGTGTCCGGACTTTCTCGGCGATGTGCAGCGCTGTCATCTTGTCCGTGGTTTCGACGGGGAGGGTGCGCGCGGCAAGGCCCGCGTGCTGCAGGCGTTTTTCCAGCTCCCCTTTCGCTTCACCGGGACCGAAGATCTGTATCGCTTCGGCCTCGCGGATGACGGCGATGACTTCGTCGTAGTAGGTGTTCAGATGATTCTGGAATTGACGGTCGCGCACGTCCTCGGTGGAGCCGAGTTCCGCGGCGTTGCCGCCGGAAAAATGGACATGCTTTTCCACGCCGGACTGAATGTCCTGCACGTTCTCGACGCCGTCGGTGAGGAGCACGACGACGGCGTGCCGGTGATCGATCCATAAACCTGCGTGCGTTTTCATTGGGGTGTTCCTGTTGTTGCGTGACGTCATGATCGGAGAAATTTCAGAAGATCCTCGTTGAGTTTTTCCTTGTGCGTGTCGGTGAGTCCGTGCGGCGCTCCCTCATACACCCGTAGTGTGGCGTTTTTAACCAGCGTCGCGCTGCGCATTGCCGACGCGGCGATCGGCACGATCTGATCGTCGTCGCCATGCACGATGAGCGTCGGCACATCGAACTTCTTCAGATCTTCGGTGAAATCGGTTTCGGAAAAGGCCTTGATGCAATCGTAGGTATTCTTGTGACCGGCGCGCATGCCCTGCAGCCAGAAGGAATCGATCATGCCAGGCGAGACCCTGGCATCGGGCCGGTTCGCCCCGAAGAAGGGGCCGCTTGCGAGATCCTGGTAGAACTGCGAGCGATCGGCGATGCAGCCCTCGCGGATCTTGTCGAACACGCCGATGGCGAGTCCGTCGGAATTAGCCTCCGTTTTCAGCATGAGGGGTGGTACCGCGGCAATGAGCGCCGCTTTTGCGACGCGCGCCGTGCCATGCCGTCCGATATAACGCGCGACCTCGCCGCCCCCGGCGGAGAAGCCGACGAGGACGGCGTCATGCAGGTCGAGCAACTCGATCAGTTCGGCGAGATCGTCGGCGTAGCTGTCCATGTCGTTTCCGTCCCAGGGCTGGTCCGAGCGCCCGTGCCCGCGGCGGTCGTGCGCGATGCAGCGGTAGCCCTGGCCGGCGAGAAAGAGCATCTGCGACTCCCAGCTGTCGGCACTGAGCGGCCATCCGTGGCTGAAGAGCACCGGCTGTCCCGAGCCCCAGTCCTTGTAATATATTTTGGTGCCGTCCTTCGTCGTCATGGTGCTCATCGCGCTTTCTCCTGGGTGTTATTCCGTGGTCTTGCCGTCGAAGTGTTTGTTGTCGGCTTCCGCTTCCGCGCGGGTATGGTGGACGACGCCGTCACGATGATTCGGGGGCGCGTACAGGGTGTAGAGCTTCATGGAGACCGTGCCGGTATTGACGATGTTGTGCGTCGTCCCGGCCGGAACCAGCACCGCGAAGCCGGGCCGTATCGTCGACGTCGCGCCATCGAGCACTGCCTCACCCGAGCCCTCCTCCACGCGAAAGAACTGGTCGAGTGTGTGCACTTCTTCGCCGATCTCCTCCCCGGGTTTCAGCGACATGACGACGAGCTGGCTGTGCGGCGCGGTATAGAGCACGCGGCGAAATTCCTCATTCATCGTGGCGAGCGCCTCGATGTCCTGGACAAATCCGTTCATGACGATTCCTCATTGTTTCCGCCTGCGGGGCGGATGATATCATTCAGCACGGGGAGTTGGGTGTCCAGCCGCCTGACGATGCGCGCGTCGATCCCCGTCGCGGACGTCAGCAGGTCGCACTGGCCGGGAAGAACGGAGAGATCGTTGCTTCATCAAGGTACACCTGCCGCTCCCCGGCGGCGTTACACAACTGCGGGAATTGGTTATCATTCACATGCTCGCATCGCACACCGTGCGTTCGGGTGCGGCCGGCTCCTCGGGACCCCGGAGCGCAGCCGTCCTCACCCTCCTCTGGGTCCGCGTGTGACCGGCGCCTCGGCCCGTGAGAGGAGGGAGGCACAACAGCGACTTGGGTGGGCGTTTCGTCACCAAGACCAACCCCCCGGCCCCGAATCCCCCCCCCCCCCCCCCCCCCCCCCCCCCCCCCCGCCCCCCCCCCCGGGCCCCCCCCCCCCGTGTTTCCCCCCCCCCCCCCCCCGGAACCCCCCGAACTCCCCCCCCCCCCCCGGCCCCCGGGGCCCCCCCGCCCCCGCCCCCCCCCCCCCCGGGCCCCCCCCCCCCGCGCCCCCCCCCCGCCCCGTGTCCAAACCTTGGTCGCCGGTCCCCGGGCCGCCGGGTTCCGAATCGGAAAAGAATGTTCGGTATCCGGCAATGGCTGGCCCGTCTTCCTTCTGGGTCGCCGATCCTGTCTGGTGCCCCCCATTGTATTCGCCTGACCAGGCATTGATGTTCATCTCGGCCCCGCGCAGGAAGACGGGGCGACGATACTTCTTGAGACTCGCCGCCCATTTACGCAGCCAGGGATCGAAATCGCCCGCCAGAATGCGATCCAATTTGTATGGTTCCCGAATGCTAAGGCTGTCTGGATGACATATCTCCAGCGTGATCAAAGGCACGGTGCACGAATCCACTCCGGGATCGACAAATGCGCTGTCGTAACGGAAGGATTTGAATTGCACAAGTATCGCAGGAGTGCCGTATTTCGCCTGGTAGGCCTGCAAGGATTTGTGCGAAGGAAGAAAAACTCCACAGTATGCTCGGCCGTTCGAATCCGGTTTGATTTTAAGGTACTGACTCTTCGCGACAGAAATAGTAATAGGGATGATCGCGATGGACAAATGAGGACGCGTGCTTCTCACAGAACCTCCCGCTGGAGGAATAACGGATTATGACATGCCGAGCAGCGCGCCTGCCAATGGACAAGGGAAAATGGTACGTCATAAAAACGCCAATTTCAAAGGCTTTCCGATCCGCAATGTCGGAGACCGTCCTGAATACGGGATATGGATTACTCGCGCCAGTACTGAAACTCCCTTCTCCTTCTCGTTGTTTCGACAGCCGCGCCACGAGAGCTGCATACTGAACGGCCGACTGCTCGCTCAGGATGACCGGATCTGCTGCGCAAACCTCCACATCGCTACTCCCTACTCCCCCTCCCTACTCCCCCTTTGCCGCAAACCGCCATATTCCGTATTTTGAAAGGCTATGACAACAAATGGTGCAGAAAATAATGAATTGAGCCGCCGGCGCACGTTCGGGATCATCAGCCATCCCGATGCCGGCAAGACGACACTGACGGAGAAGCTGCTGCTCTTCGGCGGCGCCATACGCACTGCGGGCGCGGTGAAGAGCAACAAGATCAAGAAGACGGCCACATCGGACTTCATGGAGATCGAGAAACAGCGCGGCATCTCGGTGGCCACGTCGGTGATGGGCTTCGAATACAACGGCTACAAGATCAACATCCTCGACACGCCGGGGCACAAGGACTTCGCCGAGGACACGTACCGCACGCTGACGGCGGTGGACAGCGTCATCCTCGTCATCGACAGCGTCAAGGGCGTGGAGGAGCAGACGCGCAAGCTCATGGACGTCTGCCGCATGCGCAGCACGCCCGTGATCGTGTTCATCAACAAGATGGACCGCGAAGGCCTCGAACCCTTCGCGCTGGTCGACGAGCTGGAGCGCGAACTCGGCATCCACGCGCGTCCCCTCACCTGGCCCATCGGCAGCGGCGCGCGCTTCCAGGGCGTGTACAACTTCTACAAGAACCACCTCGAACTCTTCGCGCCCAACAAAACCGGCATCTCCGAGGACATCGTCAGCATCGAAGACCTCTCGGACGCGGTGCTGGACGAACAGCTCGGCTCCTCCGCGGCGGACAAGCTGCGCGCGGACACGGCGCTGATCGACGGCGTGTACGAAGCCTTCGACGCGGACCATTACCGCGACGGCTACCTGGCGCCGGTGTTCTTCGGCAGCGCGATCAACAACTTCGGCGTGCGCGAGCTGCTCGAGACCTTCGTCACCATCGCGCCTCCGCCGCAGGCGCGCGAGACGTCCACGCGCCTCGTGGATCCGGCGGAGGAGGCGTTCAGCGGCTTCATCTTCAAGATCCACGCGAACCTCGATCCCAACCACCGTGCGCGCGTGGCCTTCTGCCGCGTGTGCTCGGGGCGCTTCGAGCGCGGAAAGTTCTACCATCACACGCGCCTGCAGAAGGAACTGCGCTTCCCTTCCCCCACGAGCTTCATGGCCAACGAGACGAGCATCGTGGAGGAGGCCTGGCCGGGCGATGTGATCGGCCTGTACGACACGGGGTCCTTCAAGATCGGCGACACGCTCACCGAGGGGGAGGACTTCGTGTTCAAGGGCATCCCCAGCTTTTCTCCCGAGATTTTCAAGGAACTGATCAACCGCGATCCCTTCAAGTCCAAACAGTTGGAAAAAGGCATCCGGCAGTTGACGGACGAAGGCGTGGCGCAGCTCTTCATTCATCCGCAGGGCAACAAGAAAATCGTCGGCACGGTGGGCGAGCTGCAGTTCGAAGTCATCCAGTTCCGCCTGCTGCAGGAGTACGGCGCGCGCTGCGACTTCGAATCGCTGCACGTGTACAAGGCCTGCTGGTTCACGTCAACGGACGCCGAACAGCTCGACCGTTTCGAGAAGCGCTACGCGCGGCACATCGCGGAGGACAAGGACGGGCACCCGGTGTTCCTCGCCGAGGAATCCTGGACCATCAAGACGGTGAAGGAAGCCTTCCCCGACGTGGAACTGCACTTCACCTCAGAGTTCAAGATCGACGCGGCGTAGGCGTCGCGCGTGTCACGCGGGCGGGCTGTTCCAGTCCGCGTGGAAGATGCCGGGCTTGTCGATGCGCTCGAAGGTGTGCGCGCCGAAGAAGTCGCGCTGCGCCTGCACGAGGTTGGCGGGAAGGCGCGCGCTGCGATACGCGTCGTAGTACGCGAGCGAGCCGCTCATTGCGGCGACGGGGATGCCGAGTTCCACCGCGGTGCGGATGGCGTAGCGCCAACCGGTCTGCGCCGCGTCGACGCTCACGCGGAAGTGTTCGTCGAGCAGCAGGCTGTCCATCTCCGGGTCGCGCGAGAAGGCCTTGCTGATGTCGTTGAGCAGATCGGCGCGGATGATGCAGCCCGCGCGCCAGATGCGCGCGATTCCCGCGAGGTCCAGATCGAAATGGTACTCCTCTGAAGCCTCGCGCAGCAGGCTCATGCCCTGCGCGTAGGAACAGACCTTGGAGGCGTACAGCGCGTCGCGCACGGCATCGATGAGGCGCTGCTTCTGCGAGGAGTCGAAGAACATGGCGGGTCCCGCGAGAAGCGCGGAGGCCTGCATGCGCTGCTCTTTTTTTGCCGAGAGAAAGCGCGCGTCCACCGACGCCGAGATGGTGGGGATGGCGACGCCGAGATCGCCGGCGATCTTCGTGGTCCACTTGCCGGTGCCCTTCTGCCCCGCCTTGTCGAGAATCAGGTCCACCAGCGGCGCGCCGCTGTCCGCATCGACGGTCAGGAACACCTTCGCGGTGATGTCGATGAGGAAGGACGAGAGCGGTCCGGTATTCCAGTTCGAGAAGATCTCGTGGAATTCCCGGGCGCTGCATCCGAGGGTGCGGCGGAGCAGATCGTAGGCCTCCGCGATGAGTTGCATGTCGCCGTACTCGATGCCGTTGTGCACCATCTTGACGAAGTGCCCCGCGCCGCCCGGACCGATGTACATCACGCAGGGAGCCGCATCCTCCTTCGCCTTGGCGGCGACCGCGGAGAGGATGGGTTCCACCGCGCGCCAGGCGCTCTCGGAACCGCCGGGCATGAGGCTCGGTCCCCACAGCGCGCCCTCCTCGCCGCCCGACACGCCCATGCCGAGGAAGCCGTAGCCCTGCGCCTCCAGGTCCTTCGCGCGCCGTTCGCTGTCGCTGAACAGCGAGTTGCCGCCGTCGATGATGAGGTCGCCCTTCTCGATGAACGGCAGAATTTGTTGTATAGTCCAGTCCACCGGCTCTCCCGCCTTCACGAGCAGCATGATGCGGCGCGGCGGCGCGAGCGAGGCGACGAATTCCTCGAAGGAGTATGCCGGGACGATGCGCTTCCCGGCGGCGGCGCCCTCGATGTAGGCCCTGGTCGTCGCGGTGTTTCTGTTGAAGACCGAGACGGTGTTGCCGTGCCGCTCGAGATTGAGCACGAAATTCTGTCCCATCACGCCGAGGCCGATCAATCCGAAATCGCTCTTGTTCATCCCGCCCCCTTCATGTGATCAATTCTCCATCATTCCCCGCGGAGCGGAGACGTCGAGTCCCGCCGCGGCGTCCGCGTCCAGCATCCAGAGCACGCGCCCGCTGTCCGGACGGATCATGGTCGCGGGCAGCGCTGCCGTGCCTTCGCGCGCTGCCACGATGCGCGCGACCATCGCCGCCTTGCCCTTGCCGGCGACGAGGAAGAGCACCCGCCGCGCCCGGTTCAGCACGGGCAGCGTCATGCTGACGCGCCACGCGCGCGCGTCCTGCGCGAACACCGCGCAGCCGGCTGTTCCGTCTCCTCCAGCGCGTCGACGCCGGGAAAAAGCGAGGCGGTGTGGCCGTCCTCGCCGAGACCCAGCAGCGCGAGGTCGATGCGATCCGTCACACCGCGGAAAATGTTGTATAGTTCCCGGGAATATTCCGCGGCGGCAACGTCCGCGTGCGCCTCCCCGCGTATGCGATGCACCTGCGCGGCGGGAAGCGGAACGCGGGAGAGCAGTGCCTCACGCACCATGCCGTAATTGCTGTCGGCGTGATCCGGAGGCACCATGCGTTCGTCGCCGAAGAGAAGATGCACGCGCGTCCAGTCGATGCGCGTGGAGACCTCGGACGCGGCGAGACGGCGGTACACGCCGCGCGGCGTCGATCCGCCCGCCAGCGACACGATGCAGGCGCCCCGCTCCCGGATTGCCGACTGCACGCACTCGACGACATGCTCCGCGGCGGCACGCTCGAGCGCGGCGAGGGAATCCGATATCTCGACGACGGGAATCATGCGCGCATTCGTCTCCGTCATTGCGGCGGCGCCGGGGCCGGGTCGGCGCTTTCGTGCAGCCACCAGCGCCCGCTGCGACCGAGCAGACGCTCGGCGCCGGCGGGGCCCCAGGACCCCGGCTCGTACTCCTCGAGCGGAGGCGCGTGTTCGCCCTCCCAGCCCGCGCGGATGTCGTCGATCACGCGCCAGGCGAGCTCGATTTCGTCGCTGCGCGCGAAGAGGGAGGCGTCGCCGCGCAGCGCGTCGAGCAGCAGCCGCTCGTAGGCTTCGGGAATCGCCTTCCCGCCGAAGGTGTCGCGGTAGCGGAAGTCCATGTCCACCGGCTGCGTGGTCATGCCGCGGTCGGGCACCTTCGTGATGAAGCGCAGGTGCAGGCCCTCGTCCGGCTGTATGGTGATGCGCAGGCGGTTCGTGAACAGTTCGGTGACGCCGGCCTGCGTGTCGAAGATCTGCGTGGGCGGACGGCGGAACTGGATGATGATTTCCGAGGTCTTGTCCGGCAGCATCTTGCCCGAACGCAGGAAGAAGGGCACGCCCTGCCAGCGCCAGTTGTCGACGAAGAGCCGCAGCGCGGCGTAGGTCTCGGTGGAGGAATCCGGCGCGACGCCCGGTTCTGCACGGTAGCCGCGGTACTGGCCGCGGACGGTGTTCAGCGACGCATGCTCGGGCGCCGTCATCTGCACGGCCTCGAGCACCTTGGCTTTCTCGTTGCGCAGGGCAGTGGCTTCCACCTTCGACGGCGCTTCCATCGCCACGAGGGTCAGCAGCTGCACGAGGTGGTTCTGGAACATGTCGCGCAACGCCCCGGCAGAATCGTAGTAGCGCGCGCGGTGCTCCACGCCCACGGTTTCGGCGACGGTGATCTGCACGTGGTCGATGTAGTTCCGGTTCCACAGCGGCTCGAAGATGGCGTTGCCGAAGCGCAGCATCAGGATGTTCTGCACCGTCTCCTTGCCGAGGTAGTGATCGATGCGGTAGATCTGATCCTCCGACGCGACCCCGAGCAGCGCCGCGTTGAGCGCGCGCGCGGAGGCGAGGTCGCGGCCGAAGGGCTTCTCGATGATGATGCGCCGCGTGCCGGTCCCCGCGCTCTGGTCCAGCATGCCCGCGGCGCCGAGATTGCCGAGCGCCGCGGTGAAGAAATGCGGCGCGATGGCGAGGTAGTAGACAATGTCGTCCGCCGCCCTGTCGCCGGTGCCCAGTTCCGCGGCGAGCGCGGCAAAGTCGTCGGGGCTCTCGAGATTTCCGGATCGGTAGTGAAGCATGTCGGCGAAACCCGCCCACACGCCCTCGTCAAAATCGTCCCCCGTCTGCGTGCGCACGGCGCGGAGCATGTTCTCCCGGTACTGCTCGTCGGAGAAGGCGCTGGTGGAGAAACCGATGATGCGCGTCTGCTCCGGCAGCCGTTGTTTCCTGAAGTTGGCGTAGAGCGCCGGGATGAGTTTTCGTGCCGCGAGGTCGCCGGAAGCGCCGAAGATGACGATGGCGGTGCTCACGTCAGAATCCGAACTGGAGTCCCATTCCCGCTTCCAGGCCGAGGACGCTCTCCCCGCCCTTCATCGTGCCGGCCTGCACCTTGAAACGCAGGGGGAGCTTGATGGATCGCGACAACCAGAACTCGGGCATCACGCCGAGTCCGCCGATGCGCAGGCCCGACACCGGCGCGGTCGTTTCCTGGAAATAGCGGCCTTCGGCGGTGAAGGTGACGGTGAAAGCGTCGGACACCCGCAGGGCGTACGCGCCGAGCAGCTCGAAATTGTCCGGTTCGCTTTTCGCGAGCGTCGGTTTGAGCACGCCGGCGAAGGGCGTTTCGCCCTTGCCGTAGCTGCGGTAGCGTCCCGCCACGATGAGCCTGTCGTTTCCGAAATATTTCATGAACTGCACTCCGCCGACCACCTTGTTTCCCGGGGCGTAGACGTCCTCTCCTTCAAACACATCCTTGCCGTAATGCGTAAAGATAACATCCACGGAGAGATTTGTCGCCTCCGCCACGGAAATATCCATGCCCGCGGTGGCGAGGATTTCGTCGCCCGGATCGTAGTCGCCGCTGTTCTTGAGCGGCGTGAACGCGCCCTTGTAGTGGTACGTCACGCCGAGTCCGAAGGCCGCGCTCTCGCCGCCGGAGATCGACCAGAGC
Organism: Ignavibacteria bacterium; assembly: GCA_016720835.1. Lineage (GTDB taxonomy): Bacteria > Bacteroidota > Ignavibacteria > SZUA-365 > SZUA-365 > JADKJW01. Next base: position 26,942 of record JADKJW010000020.1, on the reverse strand, counting down.
ACGCCGGGATTGATGTTGAGGCCCTGTCCGAACTGCGTCACCTGCATGTTCAGCGCGGGCGTGCTCAGAAGCACGTTCGAGAGGAATTCCTCGCGCGTCAATTCGCGCTTCCCCGTCGGAAGATTCACTCCGATGGAAAACAGCAGATGCTGGTCCTCGAGATGGTACAGCGCACCGATCTGCGTGTCGGTGAAGCCCGAGATCTTCTCGACGCCCGCGCCCGAGGTCATGACGGGCGCGTTGCGGAGCGTCACCGCCGCCTCCCGCAGCACGGGAACATACAGCGAGACGTCGGTGCCGAATTCGGAGAAGCTCTCGCTCGACCCGAGCTTCCAGGTCTGATACAGCGGCATGATCGCCAGCGATCCGCGCTGGCTGATGATGTCGATCCCCTCTTGGGCGGCCGCGCCGGCGGTGCAGGCCAGCAGCACGAGAAGAACATGGCGGAAGGATGACACGGCGAGCCGGCGGAGGCTAGTAGACATGGACGATCCTCCTCACGAGCACGCGTTCGCCCGCCGTAATGCGGCAGAAATAGACGCCGCTCTCCGCGGGACGCCCCCGGTCGTCGAGACCGTCCCAGACGACGTTGTAGACTCCCGAAACATGCTCGCTTCGCGCCAGCGCGCGCACGAGACGGCCGAGGCGGTCGTACACGTCCACCGTGACCGAAGCGCGCGCGTCGAGCGAGTAGCGAATGGTGACGGCGTCGCGCGAGGGATTCGGCGAGGGCTCCTCCGCCGCGAAGTCGAGGGGCTGCAGGGCGATGCCGTCGCTGTGCGCGCGGGCATACGCCTCGGTCCCGATGACGAGCCGCAGCCGGCGTTCGGAAGCGAACGTCCCTATGTCCGCTGTCACTCCGCCGAGACCGATGGCGCGCCCCGCGTCGAGATCGAACAGATACGCGCGGTAGCGCGCGGGATAGTCGCCTCGCTGCGTCAACGACAGCACGCAGGAAGTGGTCACCGGCGAGGAGAGCAGCAGGTCCCACGACGCGCCTCCCCCGTCGTCGGGGAGGAAGGATTCCATCACGCGCTGCGGACCGCGCAGGATGGACAGCCGCTGCTGATCCGGAGCCGGCGGCGGTTCCATCGCGCTGAGCTGCGTCGACGCCCGCGCCTCGCCCCGTGTGAAGCCGACGAAGTTGTGCCGCTCCACGACGCCGGACGGCGAGAATCGCGCGACGAGCTGCAGGCTGCTCGCGGGGTCCTCCGCGACGGGGGCATCGATGCCGCGCTTGAGCAGGCCGGGCGGCGCCTCCTCGGGCGGAATGACGAGGACCATCGCCGTCGACAGCGAATTGTACACGAAGTACCCCTCCCAGGCCTGCATCGCCTGGCGTCCGGGCGCGTACTCGTTGCCGTCGAAGAAATACGGGTTCGATATCTCGTCGCCGCTTGTGCCGTTGGCGGCGAGGATGGCGTCCCACGCGACCGGAAAGGCGTAGGGCGACGCGATCTGATTCCAGCCCGGCTGCAGCACGATCTGGTTGATCCCGCTCGTATTGACGGACGCGGCGGAATCGATGTCGAAGCCCGCGCCGTCGTAGGTCACGAGCCACATCGCCGCGCCGGGAAGCAGCGCGGCCCGCACCGCCGGCAATTCCGCGTACGCGTCGTTCTCCCAGTGGAAAAGGCGCCAGTGACGGGTGTTGTAGGGACCGAGATCGTCGGACAGGACGGACAGCGGCAGCGCGCTGCGCAGGGCCGCGGGGACGGAAATCATGCGATAGGTTTCGCGTTGCATCGCGCCCGGAAACGGCGCGCGATCGACGGCGACGCTGAGGAAGGCGGGCTTTCCGCGGGGATCGACCGACGGATAGAACAGCGAATCGCCGCTCCCGTTCGTCACGGCGACGTAGTACTCCACGCCGCGGAGGCCGACCGCCCCGGCCGGAATGTTCCCTGCGAACTCCGCGCCCGACGACGTCAGCGGAATCGAATCATAGCCGCTCTTCCCCGCCACACGGAAGTGCGCGAGGGTCGAGGTCGCGGGAAAGCCGGATGGCAGCGTGATGCGCAACGGAATGCCGGCGCCTTCCCTGCCGTCGCCCGCCGTCACCTGTATCGCCGAGGCCACGCCGATGCCGGTGACCGTCACGTCAAACGGCTCGGCGCTCGCGTCGTGTGTGAAGGTGACCGTCGCTTCCTGCGCGCCCACGGATGCGGGGCTGAATCGCACGACGAAGCTGCGTTCCTCGAAGGTTGCCAGGGTCGCCTGCCCGGGGGTGACGATGAACTGCGGATCGGTGGACGCGGCCGAGGAAATGGTGAGCGGAAATTCCGAGAGGTTCGTGACACGCACGGTATCATCGCGCGAGAGGCCGAGTTCCACTTCGCCGAAGTTCAAATGATCTGTTGAAATCTGAATCCTCGACTCGAAGCCGGAGCCGGAAAGCCAGACCGCGTTGGAAGTCGAATCGGCGTTATTCTCGAAAATGATCACGCCCGCCTCGTTCTGCGCCGCCGTCGGGGCGAACGTCACGGCGAAGGCGCGGCGGTCGCCCGGAGCGATGGACAGGGGCGCGGACGGCCGGATGGAGAACACGGGATTCGACGACGAGATGACGCGGATGTCGAGCATGCCCGTCCCGGGATTCTCCACGAAGACGGAATCCGTGACGGTGTTGCCGATCGTCACACCGGGAAACTCGATGGCCTGCGGCGTCAGCGCGAACGCCGGCCGGATGCTCGCGGTGTCGACGCCGATGCCGGTGAGCACGACCTGCGCCGACGGCGGCGTGCCGTTGTGCGTGAAGGTCAGGATGCTTTTCTGCACACCTGCGACGGAGGGAGAGAAGTCGATCATGCAGGCTCGCGCGTCGCCCGGCGCCAGCGTCATGGAAGGCGGGGAAACGGTGAAGCCCTGTCTGTCCGCGGCGATCGAGGAAATCACGAGCGGCGCGGTGCCGGGATTCGACACGATGACGCTGTCGCGCCTCGTGCTCCCCAGCGGAAGCTCGCCGAGGTTCACCTCGACCCTCGACACGGCGAAAACCGGCAACGCGGGATCCGCCCCGCGCTGCGTGACGCGCAGCGTGTCGGGAGTCAGGGAGGCGTTGTGCGTGAAGACGATCTCCGCATTCTGCAGGCCCGCTGTCTTCGGAGTGAATGTGATGATGAACGAGGCCGACTTCTGCGTGTCGATATCGGCCTTGTTTGGAAGGACGGAAAACGCGGTGTTGCTGCTCGTGACCGCGGTCACCTTCAGCAACGCCGTGCCGGGATTGCGCACTACGACGGTGTCGGCACGCGAGGAGCCGATCACGGTCGACTGTATCGAGAACGCCGCCGGCGTGCGCTGGTACATCGGACGCAGGGCCGGCACTCCCCTCCCGGCGACGGGCACGGAGTCGAGTCCCGCTCCCGCATTGTGCGTGAAGCGCACGACGCCGCTCTTGACGCCGAGCGACTGCGGAATGAAGCTGACGGCGAACGCGAGCGCGCCGCCCGGCTGCACGGTGCCGCCGCCCGGACTCACGAAGAATTCGCCCGGCGAGGCCTGCACGGCGCTGATGACGAGGGGCGCCGTCCCGGTGTTTCGCACGAGGACGGTGTCCCTCTTCAATTGCGTCACTACCACGTCGCCGAAATCGAGCGAGGCTGGCGCCGCCGCGAAGGACGGGACCTGCGACGAGCTGCCGTTGCCCTTCAGCCGCACGCTGTGCGGCGAACCGGGGGCATTGCTGGTGAATTTCAGCGCACCCGCCGACGGACCAGGCGAGGAGGGACTGAAGCGCACGCGGAACAGGCGCGATTCCTGCGGCTCGATGGACGCGGCGTCGGGCACGACGGAGAAAGGCGCGTCGGTTGTCGCGTTCTGAACGAAAAGGGGGAAGTTTCCCGTGTTCGTCACGAGCACGCTGTCCGTCTTGCTCGAAGAGGTGGTGACATTGCCGAAATCGATGTCCGAGCGGTCGGCCACGAATTCCGCGGCGACGCTGGTGCCGTCCAGCGGAATATCGACGGGCGTACCCGTGTTGTTGTAGATCGTGAGATTGCCCTGCTGCATTCCCGGCGCAAGCGGCTGAAACGCGACCGGGATGCGGAGTGTTCCGTTCGGCGTGACCACAGTCCCGGGCAATTCGGCGGAGAACACGAGGTTGCCGACTTCCAGGGATTGCAGCAGCAGATCCGCACCTCCGGGATTCGTGACGATCAGCGTGTCGTGCGCGATCTGGCCGACGGGCACGTCGCCGAAACTGACCTGCCTGGGATTGACGCGGATATCGGGCGCGACGCCGCGTCCCGTCACGAGGATGGAATCCGGCGCGCTCTGCGCATCGCTGTAAAACACGAGCCGGCCGGTGTATGCGGTCGATGCCTGCGGAAAAAAGGTCACCTGAAAGGTCTGCTGTGCTCCAATGGGAATGATCGCGTCGGTGGGCGACACGATGAACACCGCATTGTCGCTCACCACGTCGGTAATGGTGAGTGGATAGCGGCCAGGATTGGACACGACAATGCTCTGGATGTCCGATTGCCCCGCCGGAATTCCGCCGAAGGCGAGCGTCGTCGGATTCGCGTCGAACAACGGCGCCACGCCGTTGCCGATGGCGCGGGCGGTGTCCTCGGACGAGAATCCGTTGTGCGTGAAGATCAGGTCGGTCACCTGCGCGCCGATGTCTCGCGGCGAGAATTCCAGCATGACGTCGCGGCTGCTTAACCCCGGAATGGTGAGGGCGGACGGCACGGCGGTGAACACTGCGTTGGAGGTCCTGATGGAAGAGATCACCAGTGGTTTTGTTCCGCCGTTGACCACCGTGACGGGCACCTGTGCGGCGCCTCCCACCGGCACGTCGCCGAAGGAGTAATTCCGCTGCTGCAGGACGAACTGCACCTCGGTGGAGGCGCGGCTCCTGTGCGTGCTTCCGTACACGCCGCCGGCAAAGAGGATGCCCTCCTCGTTCTTCGCAAGGGCGAGCACCCCGGGGAATGCCAGGCCGCTGTTCAGCGGCTGCCAGGTCGCACCGTTGTTCACCGAGCGGTACACGCCCGCATCCGTGGCGGCGAAGATGTCGTCGGCGTCGTTGATCAACAGATCGTGCACTTCAAGGCTGCCGAGACCCGCTCCCATCGCCGTCCATAACCCGCCGTTGTTGGTGGACCTGTACACACCCTCCGTCACGGTGCTCACGAAAATGTGCCCCTGGGAGTTCGATGCCATGCAGATGGGCACGAGGCTTTTCAATCCGGCGTTGGACTTGACGAACACGATGTCGTCCGCGCTTCGATAGATGCCACTGTCCCTCACTCCGACAAACAGATTTCCATTTGCCCGGTTGACGATCATGCAGGACATCTCTTTCGGTTTCCGGAATTTTTCCTGCCACGACATCCCCCCGTCCGTGGACTTGTATGCCTTTGCGTCACCGAACGTCGGCAAGTACAGCGTCCCCGCATAGAGAACATCCGCCGACCGGAATGCGTAGCTGCGCACGGGAACGATATTGAGCGGCGAATTGACGATCGGTTGCCATGACGCGCCGTCATCCGTCGAAGTGTAATAGCCCGCCCCGGTCGACACATGAAGCATGCCCGAGACGGGATTCGCCCCGATCGCCAGCACCGGCATGGAAGCGAAACCGGAAACCGACCAGGTCGCGCCCCTGTTGGTGGACTTCCAGACGCCGCTCTGCTTGCTTGCGGCGAAAAGGTAATTCGAGGGATGCGTCACGAGGAAGTCGATGTTCAGGCTGCCGGGAGACGCCACCGGCACCCAGAAATTCTGCGCCGACGCCGTGCCGCCCAGAAGGACGGCGAGCAGGGACAGCGTGACGGGAAGACTATATAACCATTTCATGCGGCATCCGATGGGAATTTCGTGGTGTATGGGTGGTCGGTTTTTCCAGAAACATGATGCTGCAGCGCGACGCTGCCGCGCACGCAGGCACTGCGTCCGCGTGATGTCAGCGAATGGGTGGCGGAGGCGGTTCGCGGAGCGTGAGAATCGGCGCGGGCGCGCGGTAGGCGTCCGACGGCGCCGCGCGCTCGTCCGAGCCATTGAGCGGATATATGCCCGCATTCGACATCAGCGTCATCATGCGCGTGGTTACGAGCGCGTCCACCGGGAAGCGCCCCGAGCGCGACTCGATCTCTCGGCTGCTCGCCATCGCTTTCTCCTTCGTGCCCGCCTGGATCAGGGCGTCCATCATCTCGGCCCGCTTCGCGGCGAGCTGGAAATTCTTGTCGAGGGCGACGGCCTCCTGGTAGTAGGCGCGCGCGCCGAGGAAATCGCGCACGTCCTCCTTCTCGAGGCCGATGGAATAGAGCGTGAAGGCCTGCACGTTCGCCGTGGGGTTCCGCGCGATGCGGTCGCGCTCGGCGGGCGTGATGTCGATGCCGAGCCTGCCGAGCAGATCGAACACCGCGTCCTTCTGCAGTCGGAAGAGCTTCGAGAGATCGTCCTTGCGCGCGAAGGACGCGCCCGGCTTCCCGCGCTGCACGCTCCCCGACTGGACGTTGAGCAGCAGCACGTCGTCGGGCGAGACGTTGAAGCTGCCCGCGACGATCTGTCCCGCCTTCATCAGCCGCCCGAGCCGCGGCGCGGTGGCCGTGTCGACAAGCGCGGAATTGGAGAGCTGCAGTTCGTCGACCAGTTCCTGCACGCGGATGCGCTCGACGAGCCGCAGGCTGGCGACCTGTCCGAGATCCGTGATGAACAGCTCGCTCAGGCCTTTCCCGAGCGCCGCGTACTTCGCGGGTCCGCCGCTGTAGAGCAGCGGAAAGACGGCGACGGTATTGGGCGCGGCGTCGGCGTCCGTCAATAGCAGTTCCTGCGTGATCAGCGTCTTGAACTGCGCGCGGATGAGTTCCTTCGTGAGCGCGTGGTAGCGGCCTTCCAGCAGGCGGCGGTAGGCCGAGAACACGGAGTAGTCGGTGTACGTGATGTACGCGGCCAGCGCGCCCTGCGTGTCGTTCTCCTGCTCCAGGGCCATCCCGTAGTGGAAGAGGGTCTTCGCGTCGCGGATGTTGAGCGCGATGGCGCGCTTGAGGAGGTCCTTCGCGCGCGGATACTGCCCCGTGCGAAAGGAGATGACACCGAGATCGCGGAGGGCTTCGGCGTTCTGCGGGTTGATCTGCAGGATGTTTTCGAGCCGGGAGACGTCGTCGCGATAGTCCTCGATCTTCTCGCCGGTGCGCACGGAGGCGCAGGACGAAACAAGGAGCAGCGCGGCGAGCGAGAGTCCCGCGCGCCAGGCGATACCGTGCCGTGTCATGCCGGCTATCCGATCAGCGGCTTCAGGCTCTCAATGCGCTTCCTGGCCTTCTCGAAGGTCGGGTCGAGTTCCATCGCCTGCTGGAATTTGCTGAAGGCGGATTTGTAATCGCCCTTCTCGTAGAGCGTCACGCCGTCGGCGTAGAGCAGCATCGCGTCGAGCGACTTCGTGGGCGATTTGTCGAGCACCGCCTTTTCGGTGACGGACACGTTGATCTTCTTCGCGATGTTCGCGCCGAGCCTGGCCGTCAGTTCGTCGAAGTCGTCGATGTCGCCGCTGACGACCTCGGTGGCGAGGATCTCGCTCGTCTCCACCTTCACGAGCCGCGTGCTCAGCTTCATCTTGCCCGGGAAGCCGATGTAGCTTCCGAAGAGCACCGCGTTGACGCCGAGCTGCTTGCCGACGCGCACGGCGGTCGCCTGGTCGAACTTGCCGGGATCGTTCTCGAGGCCGATTTCCTGGAGGATCCACGCGATGCGCTCGCGCTCCACGACTTTGAGATTGACGAGTCCGCTCAACTGGCTGATCAGGAGATCGGCAAAACCGCCTTCCAGCGGATCGTACTTTTTCATGTCGTCGCCGATCAGCCGGTTCTTGAAGTCGAGGATGGCGATGGTCTGGATGCCGGGATCCGGCCGCTCGATGGCCGCGCTGCCCGTGTTTTCCTTCCAGACGGAGTAATACATCTTCACGATCTGCGGGCATTCCTTCTCGGGATCGAGTTCGATGCGGGGAGGCGCGAGGGCGGCGAGGCTCCCGAGGGCCCATTTCGATTTGTCGAGCATGTCCTTGGCGAAGTAACAGCGACTGAGCAGCAGGAACACCTGCGTCTTGTCCTCCTTCGTCACCGCGGCGTCCTGGGCGAGCTCCGTGAGCAGCGCGATCGCCTCGTCGTTGTAGGCGGTGTTATAGTATTCGAGGGCCTTCTGCATTTTCGTCCGCGTCTCCGCGACCGGCTGCGCCGCGGCGCGCGGCGCGAACACGGCGAGGAAAAGCAGGCTCGCGAGCGCCGCGACGCCCGCGCGTGCGAAACGTGCGATCGTGGGGGAAATGACTATGCTGTTCATACGAGAGTACTCCGTTCTATGTGAATGGCCATCGAGAAATTTCAACTGATCATTTTTCCTTCAGCGAGAAGATCACCCGGATATCGCGCTTCTGCTCGCCCGGCTCCACCGTGATGGTCTGCGGCCCCGCGCCCGTCGCGCGTCCGTTCAGCATGGTACTTTCCACGGTGTATCCTTCTTTCATGACCGAAATGGTGTAGCGGCCGGGACCCTTCGTCAGCACCTTCGAGGAGAAGAGGCCGATGGTTTCGCCGTTGACGCTGATGTTGCCGAACACGGGCTTGACGAGGATGGTGATCGATTGCTCGAAGTAGTACGAGACGCTGCGCATCTTCCCCTCGATCGCGACGCTCACCTTCTTCGTTCCGTACTGGGGATGCGTCACGGTGATGCTGCGCGTCCCCGCCGCGAGATCGAACATCGCCGCCTGCGACGCGTCGGCGCTGCGGGACACCCCGTCCACCGTCACCTTCCCCGAGGGGAACAGCATGACCGCCAGCTTGCCCACGGTCGTCGACGCGGGAGGCGCTTCGGCCTTCGGCTCGCGCGGCGGCTCGCGTTTCGGCTGCACGGGCTTCGGCGCGACGGGGGCGTCGCTCATGGAGGCACGCGCGAGCAGCGCGAGGGCGAGCGACGCGCGTTCGTTCGCCGCGACCGTGATCGTGGTGTCCTTCGTCAGGAAGCCGTCGCGCGACGCCACGATGCGCAGCGTGCCGGGCGGGATGGCGAATTCCTTCATCGGCGCGGTGCCCATGTCCTGGCCGTTGACGGTGACCGCCGCATCGGCGGGATTCGTCTCCACCGAAAGCAGGGCCCGCGCGCCCGCAACCGGTTCGGTTTTCGCCGGGCTCTCCGGGAGGGTCTCCGCGGTTCCCCCGCGTTCACCGGACGGGGACTTCGACGTGAAGTATCCGTAGGACAATCCGGCGATGCCGAGCAGGATCACCGAGACAACGGCGATCCACAGGCCCTTCCGCGAACGCGCGGGGGGACGCGCTTCGGGCATGAAGACGGTTGCCGCGCCGGCGCCGGGCCGGGCGCCGACCGTCTCCAGATCCAGATCGGCAAGCGCGGAACACATGTCCATGGCCGTCTGGTACCGCTTCTCGGGATCCTTCTCCATCGCCTTCATCACGATCCTGGAGAGGCCCTTCGGGACGTCGGGCTTCACCTTGTCGAGCGCGGGAATATCCCCGTCGACAATGGCCTTTCGCACGGAAAAATCGGTGAAGTCCTCGGCGAACGGAACGCTTCCGCTGATGGCCTCGTACAGCGTCATGCCCAGCGAATAGATGTCGCCGCGCTTGTCGACGTTCGCGAGTCCGCGGATCTGCTCCGGCGACATGTAGTACAGCGTGCCCGCCGTGCCCATCGTCATCGTCATCGCGGAGGCCTGCTGGATCTTGGCGAGGCCGAAATCGGTGACCTTGACCAGATCCTCCGTCGCCAGCATGATGTTGCTCGGCTTGATGTCGCGGTGGATGATGCCCGCGTTGTGCGCATGCTCCAGCGCGACGAGAATCTGCATGAAGATCTTGATCGTCGCGTCGATGGGCATCGGACCGACTTGTCTGATTCTGTCGGCAAGGGTGACGCCGTCCACGAATTCCATGGCGAGGAAAAAGCCCTGCTCCGTCTCGCGAAGCGCGTAGATGGACACGATGTTCGGGTGCTGCAGCTTCGCGAGCGCGCGCGCTTCGGACTGAAAGCGCTTGAGAAACGTCTCGTCGTCCGCGAAGCGGCTGTCCATCATCTTGAGCGCGACGACGCGGTCGAGCGTCGTGTCCTTCGCCTTGTAGACGATGCCCATGCCGCCCGTCCCGAGCACCCCGAGAATCTCGTACGCGTCGATGGTCTGGCCGATCAGTCCGCTCATGCGCGCAACCCCTTCCGCTGCGTGTCCGTGCGCGGGGTCATTTCGTCTCCCAGAGCATGAGTTTGTCAAGGAAGCTGCCGGAGTAATTCACGGTGACGATCATCACGCTGATGTTGTCGCGACCGCCGCGCTCGTTGGCCTGCGCGACGAGGTGATCGCAGGCATCCTGCGGCTTTTTCGCGAGGACGACGGACTGCATCTCCTGCTCGTCGACGTACTCGTAGAGGCCGTCGCTGCAGAGCAGGAAGGATTCGCTGGTGGTGAGGGCGATGTCGGCGATCACGTCGATATCCGTCTCCGCGCGCACGCCGAGGGCGCGATACAGGTGCGAACGCTCCGGATGGGTGCGCGCTTCCTCGCGGGTGATGATGCCCCTGCGGACCATTTCGGCGACCTTGGAATGATCATTGGTCAGTTGGATGACTTTGTTGCGGGTGATGCGGTACACGCGGCTGTCGCCGATATGCCCGATGTATGCATTTGTTTCCTGTAACACCAGAACCACGCAGGTAGTGCCCATCCCGCTGCAGGCGGGATCGGACAGACTCTTCTCGTAGATCCTCGTGTTTGCGGTCTGGAATGCGCGCTGCAGACTCGCGGCGACGGTGGCGCCGCGCATCGAAAAGTAGACTTCGGGGATGGTCATGACGGCCATGCTGCTGGCGGTGCGTCCACCCCGGTGGCCGCCCATGCCGTCGGCAACGATGAAGATCATGCCCTTCGGCGTCTCGATATTCAGCGTGTCGGGCGGGAAGGAGCCGATGGCGTCCTGATTCTCTTCCCGCACGACGCCGACGTCGGACGCGGCACCGAACAGAATGATGGCTTTGCGTTTCACGTCGGGGTGTCTTTCCTACTCGTTCTTGAGGATGTCAACGACCAGACCGCTGCCAGGACGCACCATGCAGGCGAGGCGGCATTCGCCGGCCTTCAGACCGCAAATGTCCTCGAGCGTCCCGGTCTCGTCGTCGCCGGGCGGCGCGAGCGATTCGCCTCCCGCGATGATGCGGATGGGATCGCTCCCGCAGATGCCCGCATGGCATTCGGCCACGATGGTGATGCCGTTCTTTTCGGCGATCTCGCAGATGGTGCGGCCCTTCTCGAGCGGCACGCTTCTGCCGATGTTCTGGAACGTGACCTCCGTCGCGCTGACGACGGCCCCTGCCCCATCCGCTGCCATCGACGCCGGGGACGCGTCCCTGATCTGCGGCGCCTGCGCCGCGGGCGCCTCCGCTGCTTCGGGCTGCGGCTCCGGAACGTACGCGGGATGGAAGCCGCTGTGCAGCCTGTCGCTGGAAATCTCCTCCTTCATCACGAAACGCAGGAGCTGCTGCCCGATGCGGAACTGGTCGTCGTTCTTCAGCGGGACGGGCGCCAGCAGCCGGAGCCAGGTGCCGTTGGTGCTTTTCAAATCCTTGATGAACACGCGTCCGCCCTTCATCGCGATGGAGAGATGGCGACGCGACATGGTGCCGTCGTCCGCGTCGAGCGTGATATCGGGCGCGTCCCTTCCCGCGACGATGGTGCCCTCGCGGAGCTCGACGCGCCGGATCTCCGCGCCCGCGCCGTTGTAGTGGACGAAGCCGCTCACTCCGCCGGAACCCTGGAAGCGCAGGAACTGCCTCCCCAGTTTCACGAGCTGCCCGGGGACGACTTCCAAGGCCACGCCTTCTGGAGCCCGGTACAGCACGCCGTTCTCGCTGCCCTCGTCGCGCAGCGTGTATCCGTCGGGCCCCTGCGTAATGGACGCATGGCGTTCGGAGAGGAATTGGTCGTTGGAAAAGGATATGTCGCTCTCATTCTTTCCGAGCGTGGTCATGCCTCCGGCGCGCAGCGGATACTCGTCCTCCTCCACGTTCCCGGGCAGCAGCCGCACGAGGTAGGCGCCGCGCTCCCGCACTTCCCGCGCCGGGGCGATGCTTTCGGGAGGCGGTCCGGCGCTCTCGACCACCCGGGGAGCGAGCGGAGCCGCGATGTCCGTTCCCTTCGCACTGGCCGCGGGCGCCTCGTCCGAGAGCTGGATTTCCACGCGGATATCCGTGCGTCCTTCGAGTTTCTGCTTGATGACGTCCGCGACGTACACGCCGTCCACCAGCGCCGCCTTGATGTTGCCGCGATGCTTGATTTCCCTGAACGCGGACGGGTCGGCGGTAAAATCCGCGGTCTCGAGGTAGGCCTGGCTCAGGATGTCGCCGATGAGGTACACGTTGGGCTGCTGCGTCTCGAGCAGCGGCGTGACGGTCATGCGCTTCTTCATCGACGGCCCGCCGGTTGCGAGCGAGATGCCCATCCCGTTCAGCAATCCCTCCGGAATGTCCTCGCCGATGCAGGCGATGCAGTACTCCTTGAGGAATTCGAGGTGGATGCTCTCGCTCGGCCGGTCGCTCATGAGGCGCCGGTCCGTCCGGATCGAAAGATACTCCCGCTTGTCGCTGCCGGCGATCACCGCGAAGGGCTCGCTGCCCGGATGGTAGCGGATGTTGCCGTTGCCGATGTAGGCCTCGGAAGAAGGCGTCCGCCAGCGCCTTCGAGACCTTCGGCAGCTTGTCGCCGCGGTAGGACCAGTACACGGCGGAAGGATCGGAGGCGCGGACCTTGGCGCCGGAAATTTCGATCACGGCCTCGGCTGCCGAGGTGCCGCCACCGATGACGCAGGCGGGCTGTCCGATGTACGAAGACGCGTCGTTGAGGCGGTACGCGATGCCGTCGGTGTTGCCCGGGATGTCGAAACGCCGGGGCACGCCGCGCCCGATGGCGAGCACCACGTGCCGCGCGCGCAACGTCCGCTCGGCCTTGAGTCCGTGATTGTACGCGCGGACGTTCCACACGCCGTCGGGCCGGCCGTCGAAGCCGAGCAGTTCCATCCCCGTCTGCGCGGGAATGTTGTGGACGCGGTAGTACGATTTCCAGAGCGCGAACATCTCGTCCTTGTCGAGCGGACCGAAAGCGAGCTTCGCGATCAGCTCGCCGGCCTTCGGAAACTGCATCTTGTCGCCGCCGCCGAAATCCGGCAGGATCAGCTTGTCCTTCGCGTAATCGCGGATGCGCTTCATGATGTCGTCGTAGTCGATGACGAGGGCGGCGAGACCCAGTTCCTTCGCGCGGAATGCCGCGGCGGTGCCGGCCGGACCTCCGCCCACCACGAGCATGTCGAGGATGTCCGGAAGCGGCACGGGGGCGTCGACGATCAGTGTTCCATCCGGCTGATATTCCGCGTTGCTGTTCATGTCCTTTCCTGTGTGAGATGCTGCCGCACTGGTCGGCCGGTGCTAGATGTCGACGAGAAATTTCAGCGTCGCGAGGCCGAAGCGGACATCGCTGCCGGGGGCGAGCGCCATGTCGTCGTGCACCCTCGCCTCGCCGACGAAGGTGCCGTTCTTGCTCCCGAGATCCCGGATGCGCGCCTCGCCACCGGCGATGACGATGGTGGCATGGGCGCGCGACATGGAGCCGTCTTCGATCGTGACGTCCGAGCGCGGATCGCGTCCGATGCTGTTCTCCCCGTCCTTCAACGGAAAGGTGGCGGTGGTCGTCCCGTCGATCGCGATGAGCGCGAGACGATACCTGCGCGCCGCGGGCACCGGCTCCGGCGCGGGCCGGACGGCGTCGCCGGGTATCGGCGGAGCGCCCCACGCGTCGTCGAGCATGGTCTTGCCTGCAGACGCGGACTTCGCATCATCGGCCGCGCCTGCGCCCCCAGGAATGTTCGGCATGGCTTCGAAACCGTCACCGAACACCGTCTTGCCTGCCGACGCGGACTTCGCGTCATCTGCCGCCGCGGTGCCCCCCGGAATGTTCGGCATGGCCTCGAAAGCGTCACCGAACACCGTCTTCCCCGCGCCCGCCGCATCGATCTTCGGTGGCACGGAAGGAGTGGGGACCGGGGACTTCGGCGCGACGCCTTTCTCCGCAGGGGCGGGGCTGTGCTTTGCGGGCGACGCGACCTTCGGTGCCCTCTTCTGCGCGGCTTCATCGAGCACCTGGAACACGAAATCGAACTTGTTCGCGAAGGTGATGACGTTCAGGCGGTCCAGCAGCGCGGTGCCGTGCACGGAAGCGCCGTCTATGCGCGTGCCGTTGCGGCTGTCGAGGTCGTCGAGGACGTAGCAGCCGCGCTTCGAATCGAAATAGATGCGCGCGTGATGGCTCGACACGATTTCCGGATAGAGCTGGATGGCGTTGTCGGCGGCCTTCCCGATGCTCGCATCGCCGGTGATGGTGAAACTCGCCCCGGCGAGTTGTCCCGTTTTGCAGAAGAGTCGTGCTTGCATGGCGCGCTGGTGATCTGTTCGATGAAGAATGGTGTTGCGGTGCGACGCGTCTACTTCGTGTCGACAAACAGTTTCAGATTCGAGCGGTTGCTCTTGTTCGGATGAAAGCTGTGGCACGACACGCAGGTGTTGGACGCCTTCGACGACGTATGGCAGGCGATGCAGTTCTCCCTTCCGGGAATGTTCTGGATCGCGGCGCGGTCCGCCAGCGGACCGAGCGGTTTGCCGCCCGCCATCTCCTTCGTCACCGGAATGCCCGTGTGGCATTCGAGGCAGCGGCGGTCCACGATGTGCGCGCGATGGCTGAACTCCGCCCTGCGCAGCACGCGCTGATCCTTCTGCACGGCCTGTATCGCGGCCTTGTCCACGACGTGACAGACGAGACAGGGCTTCGTGAGCTTGAAGGCGAGGTCCTCGAACGCGCCCTTCTGCGCGGGCGTGATGTTCTGGTTTTCGGGCGCCATGGCAAGATCGAAGGCGCCGGGCGTCAGCGTCACGCTCATCCGCACGATCTTCGCCCGGAGCTGCTTCAGATAGTCGTCGAGCAGTGCGACGTCGTCCTGCACCTCCTGCTCGGGGCGCGAGCGCAGTTCGTCCACATGCGCCTGCAGCGTGGCGATGGCTTCCAGATACTGCTCGCGCGTCCGCGGCTGCGAGGTTGTGCCGATGCTGGCGAGCAGTTCCGACAGGCCCGGATCGGCGTACAGCATGCGCCGGATCAGCTTGAGATTCTCCAGCACCCAGGGATCGGCGTGGTACACGGGCGATTTCTTGACGCGCCCGCCGCCGCTCACGGTGAACTCGTTCGGGTTCGTGTAGAAGGCCCAGCGGGTGCCCGGACCGCGCCGCGCCTGTATCATGCCCAGCGTCTCCACGCCGGGACTCATCGGGTTCGCGGGATCGAGCACCGGAAGCGACGCCGTCTCCGATGTCACGGGCAGATGGCAGTCGCCGCATTGCCTGTCGAAATCCAGCGGCTCGAAGCTCTTGCCGTCCTCCCGCGGATTGTGGCAGTACAGGCAGGACTGCTCGAGGTAGGTGATGCCCGACTTCGCGAGCTTCTCCGACACGAATTTCATATGCCGCACATGCGTGAAGATCAGCGTGGAATCGTCGGGCGTCTTCTTCTGCGCGAAGGCGAATTCCGGGTGCCCGGAATTGAAGGACCCGTAGTCGTGGCAGGCGACGCACTGTTTGTCGCTCACGTCGGTGATCAGCGCCATGCGGCCCTGATGCTCGCGGTGGCACGTGCTGCACTCCTGTTCCGTGCCATGCTCCCGCACCGCGCGATCGACGCGACCGGCGTCCTCCGAGCGGTACAGGTAATGCGCGGACATGGAGTACACGCCGCGCGTGTCGCCGCTTTTTTCGTGGCAGGAGGAACACTTCCTGGTGCTCGCCTTGCCCGCGTCCTCGTGGCAGCTCCGGCAGTTGGAGCCGGTGATCGCGTGGTTCGCCGAGAGGTCGCCGCCCGAAAGTACGGTGTTGTCGAGGAGCGTCGCGTCCACGAGCGTGAAGGCGAGGATGGCGAGACAGGCGACGCCGCCCGCCATCATCATGGGCCTGCGCGAGCGCGGCATGATGTACGCGCGGGAAACGGCAAGACGGACCTTGCTGAAATTGCCTTTCTGTGTCGGGGTGTCGTTCGATGCCATGGCCGTGCCGCTTAATAATAGAGAACCGCGAAGAGATGCAGGAAGATGAGCAGCAGCAGCACGAGCGAGACCGGCACATGCGTGACGAGCCACCAGCGCAGCGCCTTCTGCAGCGTGAAATGCGCGTCGATCTCCAGCTTCGTGCGGTACAGCTCCTGCAGCCGGTCCAGCTTCTCCCGCTCCTCCGTCGCAAGGACGTCGCGCAGGTACGAAAACTCGCGCAGCTGCCGCTGGATGCCGCCGGTGATGTCGACGGCGTAGGTCCACCGCGCGGTTGGCTCCGCGAGCGCGGCGGCCATCGTCTTCCGGTAGTAGTCCTGCACCGGCGCCACGCAGGTCAGCGCCAGAGATTCGCTGCGTTCACGAATCTGGACCACCAGGTCCGGAATACGTTCGTACACGACTTCGATCGAGAGGCCCGACGCCAGCATGCGCGGAATCACCTTCTGGAGCAGCACGCCGAGCAGGCCGCTCGCGGTGACCCAGATCGAGAGGAACCACAGCCACCAGTCCAGCAGGCCGACGGGCACGCGGAAGCCGCAGTGCATGAAGACGAGCAGCAGCGACAGCGCGCCGCCGTACAGGTGGAACTGCAGCCAGGTGCCGGTCCTGCCGAGCGGCCGCCGCGCGGCCATACGCACCATGCGGCGCCGCAGGCCGATCGCCCCCGCGCCAAGCATGAGCACGGTGGCGCCGATCGCGTAGAAGAAGCTCCAGAGATTCCCGGGCCGGACCTCCCCAAACACGATGTTCGCCAGGTAGACCAGCAGGGACACGCCCGTCCCGACGAGAAACCAGCGCAGCCAGCGAGGATCCTGAAACCAGTCCCCGAGCAGTCGATTCCGTTCCGGCATGGCGGTCTACGCCTCCTTGACGATGAGCGTTTGAAACTCGCCGATGCTGCTGATGCGCATCGCGCAGTCGTGCGGACAACTGTTCACGCAGGCGGGTCCGGTGGCCGAGGTGTAACAGAGGTCGCACTTCGTCGCGAGCAGCCGCGGCTGTCCGCGCAGACCCTCGGGAATCATGTCGGCCGGCCACGCGCCGCCCTGCTCCACCATCGTGATGGCGTCGTAGGGACAGTTGTTCGCGCAGCTCATGCACCCGATGCAGAGGTCGTCGTTGATCGCCACCACGTCGCCCACGGCCGTGCGGCGTATCGCGCCGGTCGGACAACCCACCAGGCACACGGGATCCTCGCAATGGTAGCAGGCGCGCGTGACGAGGAAGTCCTTGACCTTCTCCCCCTCGCGCACGAAGCGCGGAATGCCGCCGTGCGTGTCGGCGCAGCCCTTCACGCAATCGTCGCAACGCGTGCAGCGGTTCAGGTCGATCACGAGAATGCTGTTGCCCTCCACGAGACCTTCCGTCAGCGCGGTGTCGAGGAAGGCGGAATGCCGGATGTTCTTCCGGCTGAATCCGGTCTCCTTGATCCGGTTCACGGTCGCCTGCCACAACTGCTTCTCGACGCCGGGATACTGCTTGATCAGGGAGGTGAAGTCCGCGCGGTTGAACTTCACGAGTTCGGAGTATTCCTTGGACGTCGCGGTGCACATCCACGTCGCGCTGTCCGCGAGCAGCAATTCGGACTCGCCCAGCGTCATGCCCTTCGAGAGGTAGGACACGGCGATGCGCCCGTCCGACACCTGCTGCGAGAGCTTCACGAAGCCCGAGCGCACCATGTAGAACGCGTCCGCGGTCTCGCCCTCCACCGTGATTTCGTCGTCCGGATCGCAGGAGATCAGCTCCACGCGGCCGGTCAAGTCCTTGATGAACGCGTCGTCGCACTGCCGCAGCAGCGGCGTGGCCTTGAACTGCGAGAACAGGCTCCGCTCCCGGTACAACGCGTCGAGTCGCTCCTTGAGCGCGCGCGATTTGCGCCGCATCATGCGCAACGCAGGCACGCGGATCTGCACGAGCACGCACTCGCCCGTCGTGCGGGCGGTGACCGACTGCGGCCAGCCGCTCAGCGCGCCGATCTCGCCGAAGATCTCTCCAGCGCCCAATCGCATCGCGCCTCCCGTCGGCATGTCGAAATCCATGACCGACAGGAAAGTGATTTCCCGGGGCTGCGCTGCCGCGCCCTTGCGCTTCGACGCGCTTTCCTGTTTCAGTTCCTGCTTCTCGCTCTGCATGTCGAAGACGGTCTTCCCGCCGCCCGTGGACGCGCCATCGTCCGGAGCGCCCTCGAACACGGTCCTGCTCGCGTCGAAAATCGGCCGACCGCCCGCGGCGCTCTGCTGCTTCTCGATGTACACGTCCACGCTGCCGTCCACCACGAAGAAGGCGATGTCGAGGTAGCTGCCCTCTTCGAACAGCACGGTGCCGCCCTTCCATTTCGCGATCGAGATATCGGGGCTGATCTTCTCGAGAAACTTGTCGTCGTATTCCTTGAAGATCTCGTAGCGGCGCAGCAGCTCGGGCGTGGGCTTCTCGGAGATTTCCAGGATGCCGGTCGACGAGCCGAAGCTCGTCCAGCGGTCCTTGTACTGCTCGAGGCGCTTGATCTGCGTGACGCCGAAGTTGCGTATCTGCTTGTCAGCCATGGGTCGTCCTCGCGGGCTTCGCCGCGCGCGCAAAGGTGGTGTCGATGAAAAACGTCATGGTCATTTCGTCCGCTCGTACAGGAGTTCGATGCGTTGCTTGATCAGCAGCAATTGCTGCCGAAGAGGGATGCTGTCCGACAGCGCGGGAAACGGCGGCAGGCCCAGCGTGGCGGCCGGCGCCTCCTCCGTTCCAGGATCGGGAGTTGCGGGAATCGGCTCGGGTGCCGGCGTACGCGGCGGAGGAGGCGGACGGCGCGCGGGACGCGGAGCAACGCTGCCCGTCGACGCCATGCTCGCAGCCGGGGCGCCCGACGGTGCGGACGCGCTCTGCTGCGCGGCTGCGGCGGGTTGCGGCGGCGGCGCCGGAGCGCTGGCCACCTGCGCCGCGGGACCACGCCCGCCCAAGGCTTTTGTGAACAGCGCCTTCTGCGTTTCGTCGGGCGTGATCGCGCGCTTCCAGTGCTTGGCGACGGTCTTGATGCCGGACACGTAGTTGAAACCCGCGCCGTTCTTGTGCCCCGTCGCGGCGAGCTTCTGATCGGTCACATAGTGGCAGCTCACGCAGAGCTTCGCGCGCGTGTCGAGATTCTTCAGTTCCAGCATGCCGGTGGCGAGACCCTTCGCGTAGCCCGGTCGCTGCACGCCGCCGCCGGTGCCCTCCTTGTGCGGCTCCTTGTAGCCGCTGCCGGCGCCGTGACAGCTCTCGCAGCTCACCCCGTCTTCCACCGCCGACTTGCCGGAGACGATGGTGCCGTGGCATTTCATGCAGGAGGAGTTGGACTTGTAGATGTCCTTGATGCCGAGCTTCTCGCCGTACTCCTTCGCCTTCTCCTCGTCGTCGTAGAGTTTTTCGAGGGTCTTCTGATGCGGATCGTTCTTGTAGATCTTGTATTCCTTCACGTGGCAGTTGTTCTGATCCGTGCCGCAGCCGCCCATGCCGAGCGTCTGGTACTTGCCCTGCGCAAAAGACTGCGGGGCCGCGAATGCGAGCAGCGCGAGAAGTCCGGAAAGTGCGGGCAGCGCGCGCGTCATTTCTGATACTCCACCGTGCCGTCGTCGCTCACCGTCCAGAGCTTTCCATCTTTCAGGTACATGCGCATCATCTCCTCCAGATTGAATGGGCGCGAGCCGAGACGCCCGAATACACTGACCTGATTGCCGCTTTCGTCCACGGCGCGGTCGCGGTCCATACCCTTCGAGACGGCCAGCGCGGGCCCGCGCGTCTTCTTCGTCGCGATGAGCTGCGGTACGGGTTTGGGACTGAAGCCCGACGCGCCGGGCGTGTCCCGCGGCGAGGTGAGCTGCACGACGCGCAGCCCGTTCCTGCCGTCGGCCACGTACGCGAAGATGCTCGCGTTGGTGGAAGCGACTTTGACGCCGCGCGCGTCGTTGATGGCGCCGTCGGCGGTGTAGATCTTTTCGATCGCCATGTTCTCGGGATTCTCAACGTCCACGATCACGAGCCCCTGCGCGCCCGCGGCCACATACGCATACGTGCGCGCGACGTAGATGTCGTTTGCGCCGACGAGCGGCAGCGACTTCTCCACCGCCTTCGGACGTGTGGGGAAAGTGATATCCACGGCCTTCACGCCGTCCTCGTCGCACACGAAGGCGTAGCGGAACTGCACCGCCACGGCGCGCGGCTTCCTGATGGCGGGCGCGCCGATTTCCGCGACGATGGCAGGCTTGAGCGGCTCGCTGATATCGACCACCACCACGCCGCGGTCGCAGCAGATGTACGCGTAGTTGCCGGCGATGGCGAGATTCACGGCGCCCGCGAGCTTGCCGCCCGGATTGAAGGTGAGCGCGCGCTCCAGGAAGTTGTTGCGCGGCTCGCCGTCGGCGAGACACATCACGTCCACGAGGATCAGCCCTTCCTCCCTGTCGGTGATGTACGCGAAGTTGTACAATGGATGCAGCGGACCCTGCTCCTGATTTTCCTTGCGATACACGCGCCGCGTGTCGATGGGCATGTTCGTCGGCAGCGCCACGGCCGTCGCGTAGCGCGTCTTCACGCGGGTGTTCTGTCCGATACCCGACACGGGCGAGGTCACGATGCGTTCGGAATAGCCCTTGTTGTCGATGTTCGCGACGTCGTACACCCGGAAACCTTCCTTCCCGCAGGCGGCGTAGAGGTATTCGCCGCGCATCTGCAAACCGAGGACGGTGCCGCCGTGTCCGAAGGACGTGCTCAGCACGCGCTTCGCGCCAAGATGCGATTTGTAGAAATCCGGATACGCGAGCTGCTGCAGCACGCTGCCGATCACGGCCTGGGGTTCGCCGTCCTCCGTCACCTGCACGGCTTCGACGCCGCCGTCGCCCGCGGCGACGTACGCGTACTTGCCGAGGAAGTTCACCATGTTCGTGCCCTGCAGCAACAGCTGGGCCATCCACGCGTTGTTGTCGTTCTTCGTCGAGACGTGGCAGTCCGTGCAGGCGCGCGTCTCCGTCTTGCGCACGGTGTGCGCGTAATGCGGATTGAAGGCCTGGCTGCTGAAACCCGGCGTGGAAATGGGCGGCTGCTGCAGGTAGATCTGCTCGCGGTTCGCGTTGCGCGAACTGAGGATGAGCGCGCTGGACGATCGCACGGTCGTGACCTTGCTCCCCTTCGTCGTGCCGGTCAGTCCGAGCATGTACCCGTCGTCGCGCAGCACCTGGGGATTGTACGTGGTCCAGTTGCGCGACACCTCGCCCTCGAAGTGGTTCATCTCCTTCTTCCAGTTCGCCTGCTGCGGCAGATGGCAGCCGAAACAATTGGTGATCCACGACGTATGACAACTCTGACATTCCATCTTCTTGTACGAGTGCGCGAGCAGGGCCGGATCGAGATCGGACTTCCACGTGCCGCCCCCCTTCGCCATCAGATGCGCGCGCTGCGCCCTCGCGTTGAAGCTCTTCGACGCGGGATCGTGCGCGTCGGCGGTCTGGCTGATCTCCCATTCGAGCGATGAGTCGATCACGGACCGCTGTATCACGGCCTTGCCGCGCTTGCGGAAACGCCGCTCCTTGAAGGGCGTGAACATGTCGTCGAGCGCGGTGCTGTTCTCGGTCGCCGCCACACCGGACGGCTTCAGCGCGGGCGGCTGCGTGTAGTCGCCGTGACAGTCGATGCACTGGATCTCCACGGCGTTGTGGAACTCCCCGACGAGCTTGCCGCTCCCGTGCGAATCCTGCTTGAAGTGGCAGTCCACGCAGTGCATGCCCTTCTCGGCATGGATGTCCTTCAGATGCACGGCGCGCTGCTTGGTGGGCGCGGCGGGCGCTGCCCACTCGACGAGCTTGCCGTCCTTGTCCACCAGCGGCACGACGCCCTCGAATTTGTCCTCTGCGCCTGCGGGAATCACCGCGCCGTCCTTGTCGAGCAGGTTGCCCTTTCGATCTTTCCTGAACACGCCGCGGAAATTCCAGCCGTGCCCGTGGTAATCCGCGAACTGCGTGTTCTTCAGTCCCGGATTGAGGCCCGACACCTCGGCGAGGAAGTTCCCGATGCTCCAGTATCCGCGCAGCACGGCTTCCTCGGGATTGCGCGAGAGCATGTCGAAGGCCTCCGAGGACGACGGGGTTGTCTGCTCCTTCGGATACATGCGCTCGCCGTCGGTCTCGTAATCCCACATCTGATAGCCGAGGAAGGTGTTCACGAAGGAATTCGGCTGATGCATGTGGCACACCATGCACTGGCTCGTCGGGATGGAACGCGTGAACTGATGCAGGATGGGGTGACCCGATTCCGTCTTCGATATCGTGGTGTCCCCGCTGCGCGAGAGCCCCCGGTTGCCGTAGCGCGCGTAGGGTCCGGCGCTCACGGGCGACCGGTCGTTGGCGTACACGACGTGGCAGGAGGTGCAGCCGCTGGACCGGTAGTCGCCGGGATGGTCGTTGGTGCCGAGGAAGGAGAGATGCGGATCGTTTAATCGGGATTTATGGATATTGAGCAGCGGCGAGCTGATGCGCAGCTCGGTGCCGAGGCCGCGCACGCTCAGCCGATTCTCGGGCTTGCCGGGTTCTTCCGATGGGGACGGATTGCCGATCTCCGAAGGATTCGCGCGCGAGACGCGACCGCCGCGCTCGAAGCTGCGGAAATTCTCCGGCGGCTGCGTGATTTCCCAGCGCGGCAGCGGCAGCAGGAAGGGCAGGATGCCGCGCTTCTCCATGTCCTCCTTCGTGGGCGGCGGCACGGTGTTGATGCGCTGCGCCACGCCGTCCGTCGAATAGCTCTCGCCGAAGATGTACGTCTTGGTCGACACGATGCCGTTGTTGTAGGCCGCGCCTCCCCAGAGCAGCGCGGAAGTGGTCATCATGCTCTTCTGCACGTTCAGCACTTCGGCGGCGTGGCAGGATCCGCAGGCGCGGTCCGCGACGCGCAGGTCGCCGGGATTGAAGAACTGGATGAACTCCGGACTCTCGCGGTTCAGCAGCGTGTACGAGCGCTCGGGATTCGCCGACGTCTTCCATGCGTCCGGATACCGCGGCGCGATGTGCGCGGCCTTCTTCGTCGTGGCGGCGGCGTCGCCCCCGTGACAGTCGGTGCAGCCCAGCGCGATGGTCTTGTGCATGGGCTCGATGCCGCCGTGACAGCCGTTGCAGCCCCTGCTCTTGCGCTCCACGTCCTCCCTGCTCTGCCGCAGCAGCGGACTGTCCTGCGCCCGCAGCGCCGAGGCTCCGATGCCTGCGAGGACGGCAGCGAGCAGCGCCGCGCGGCGAAGTGCGGAATTGCTGTAGAGTCTGCGTGACGGGTTCGACGACATGGTATATCAGTACGTGAGAATGAGCGAGGCGAACATCGCGAAGCGCGGCGAGGAACTCTCGTAGATGTCTGTCCAGCCGTCGAGCGGCAGCAGCGCGCTGGCGCCTGCGGTGACGATGGCGTTGTTGTTCAGAAAAGGCCGGTACACGAACCCCAAGCCGCAGTCGATGCCGATGTTGCGATGCAGACTGTTCTGATGCAGAAAGGTCTCGAGCGGCGCCACCTCGGCGAAACGCAGGAAGTTCGCGTTCAGGACGCCCTTGAGTGTCGGCGCGATTTCCGCATCGTAGCCGGCGTTGAGAATCAGGATGCCGGGATTGACGAAGTTGGCCTGCCCCTCGAACTTGTTGCTGCGCAGCGAGGGCAGGAGACTCGCCCGATGCACCAATCCCACGCCCTGCAAACCGATGCCCTGCGAATTCCAGAAGCTGAACGCCCCGCCCGCGAAGAAGGGCGCGTCGATGATGGCGTCGAAGCCCGCGCCCGTGCCGTCGTCCGGCGCGCCGTCGCCCGATGCGTAGAAGGCCGACACCCGGAAGCGCAT
Source organism: Ignavibacteria bacterium (assembly GCA_016720835.1). GTDB lineage: Bacteria > Bacteroidota > Ignavibacteria > SZUA-365 > SZUA-365 > JADKJW01. The sequence continues at coordinate 3,020 of JADKJW010000020.1, read as the reverse complement.
CCAGTCCTCGTCCACCGACAACTCCAGCGCCGCCATCTGCGCGCCGATGTCGACGGCCCGGCCAGCAAGCGAATTGAAGTCGTCGCTGCCGAAGGCGTAGTACACGGCGTGCGTGATGTTGAGCGCGCCGAAATGCCCGTCGCCCGCCCAGCCCGCGTACCACACCGCGATCTCGTGGGGACGGCTGTTGCCGAGCAGCGCGGGACGCACGGGCACGCCGTTTTCGTCGAAGTGCTCCGACGCCCTGTCGTTGCTGTAGTGCACGCTGAACTGCGTCGTGTGCCCGAGCGCGAGCAAGTCGTGCAGGTACAGATTCGCGATGCCCACGGTCTGCTGGCGATCGTCGAACACGGTGTTCAACTCGCTGTTCGTCTCCTTCTCGAGCATCGGCAGGACGATGACGTTGTACTGGTACTTGTTGTCGTCCGCATTGCCGAAAAGCCGCGCGCCCAGATTGTAATCGCTGAAAATGAAGCCCCGGAAGTCGCTCGAGAAGCGCTGTATGCCGGCGCGCAGCGAGATGAAGTCGTAGCGGTCGCTGAGGTCCGCGAGATGCTTTTCGAAGGACAATTCCTCGAAGGCGAAGTGCCGGTCCGCGCGCGTGTCGCCCTTGCGCACGTTGATGTGCACGTTGTTGAATTCGTTCAGGGCGACGTAGTTGAAGTTCATCACGCCGGTGACTTTCACTTCCCAGTCCCGCGGACGGTACGCCACATCGCCGTGATACAGTTCCAGCGTGAGCTTCAGCGTGTTGTTCATGCCGAAGCGCCGGCCCTCGCCGAAGAATGGATCACTCAGCGCCTCGCGCGTGCTCGTGCCGCTGGGCGTGGGCAGGTCTGCGAACTGCCCCGCGTTGTCGAGCGTGGCGGCGAGCACGAAGAAGGTGTTCTGTCCGGCGATGGGATAGTCGCCCTTGAGGATGTTCTGGTTGTACGGATCGTACCAGCGCCCCTCCACGTTCAGTTCGTAGGGCGGCGGCACGATGGAGCGCCAGCGGTCGGGCACCGGCTCGAAATGCTTCACATTCGGATCAACGCTTCTCGCGGAGTCGGCTGCCGATGCGGACGTCGAGTCGGCACGCTGCTGCGCGCGTAACGCCGCGCCGGGCAGCGCCGCGACGAGGCAGACCGCTGCGAGCGCGCGCAATGCGTGGAGGGAGAGGCGCGGTGCTGTCACAGTTCCGGCTGCCTGGGGAGCTTGATGAAGGGCAGACGCACGCCGTCGAAGAAGAACTGATCGCAGCGCACGGCCTCGGGAGCTTCGAAGCCCTTCGTGCCCGCGAAGGCGATGAGGTCGTCCTGATCCACGCCGTCACCGCTCACGCCGATGGCGCCGATGAGCACGCCGCCGCGGTATAGCGGAATGCCGCCGGGGAAGATCGTGATGCCGTTGCCGTAGGGCGGGAGACCCGGACGCAGCAGGCTGCGCTGATACTGGAAACCGGGACCAGAGTACAGCGGCCCCGGTCCGAGAGGCTTGTCCAGTCCATCCCTGTCGATGCCGGGCGGATAGGCGTCCTGCGCCAGGAAACCCACGGCGCGCGTGGTCATGGCGAGTACGGACAGCGATGGCAACCCAAGTATCGTCCTGATGCGCTGACCGAATTCCACATTGTCGGGATCGCTGAAGGCCAGCGCCGTGCGCGCCTTCTGCACCGCCACGTCGAAGCTGAACAGCGTCGCCTCGCGCGTGCGCCACACGCCGAGCACCGTGCGGCCGTCGCGGTCCACCACGGCGATGAAGACGCGCGCGGGCACACCCAGCGGCCTGCGTATCGCTGCGCGCGTGCGGTCGGCCTGCTCCGAGGCGTTGCGGAGTATGGCCTGCACCTCCGCGACACTGAGGTACGGCGGTTGCGGCGAGAGGCCGCTGCCCCTGCTCGCGAAGGACGTCACCCCGCCCTGCGTCACTTCGCCCTGCAGGGGGAATTTCCCCGTCTCTCCGCGTTGGGGTGAAAACGAGTACGCGCCATGCGCGCGCATCGAAGCCCGCGGTGAACGAAAGCGCAAGCGGCGTCGCGTTTGTATAGAGGAAGCGTATGCCACCGATCATGCTCTGATCGCCGCGTATGTCGCGCGGACCCTCGAAGCCGCGCAGCGCCGTGACGGCGATGATTTCATCCCGCGTCGCGCCGGTGCACAGCAGCGTGTCGAAGCCGTCGCCCGCGCCCGCGATGCCGAGGCCGCCGACGAGCATGCCATTCTTATAGAGTGGGAGTCCGCCGGGCCTGTCGTTCAGCGCCCCGCCGTTGGGCTGCACATCGCCGCCGGGCAGGCTCGAGAAACCGACGCCGTAGAGCGGACCAGCCGGCGTGTTGGCGATGCCGGGCGGAAAATGCGGCCGCGTGATGAAGCTGGCGGTGAGCGTGGAGAAGGAATTCTGGTTGCTGCTGAGGTAGGCCGCCGTCCGCGCCTTCGCGCGCGCCTGCGACGTGTCGCCCGCCGCATCCGCGCCATTCATGACGAACATCGCCAGCTCGTTGCCTTCCCTGTCCGTAATTGCAATGACGACAGGCACTTGAGGCACGAAGCTTCGAGCGGTTTCCACCGCCTGTGCGACGATGGTCCGCACGTCGTTCGAGTCCAGCGCCTGCGCCGTGACAACCGCCTCCGGGGGCGCGGGATCCACGGCGTCGCAGCCGCCTGCGCCGAGCGCAACGGCCAGCGTGCATGCCAGAAAAACACGGAACGATGAGTTCATGCCGGGAGGGAATGATCTGTGAAGGGTTGCGCGCGACCCCGTCGTGGGCTACCGCGCAGGTTCTTGTCTGGGAAGAGTCTACAGAGTGGAAACGCGCGCGCCCCGCCCAAGGTTCCGCGTTTTTGCGGAAAATTCGTCGTGAAGGCCGGAAAATGGCAGTTCGTTCAGCCGGACCGTGCTCCCGGTGACATGCTCAATGAAAACAGAAGAGCATCGCGAGAACCCTCAGCGAAGACAGAAGAGATCGCGAAGCAATCGAACATGGCGAATATTACGAAGAAGGCCTTTTTCGGAGTTATTCGGCCCGTTCGTGTGCTTCG
>JADKJW010000019.1 GCA_016720835.1 Ignavibacteria bacterium | reverse complement strand
CGCCGTCCGGCACCACGTCATACAGCTTGATCTGTTCCTTGATGCCCGCCAGATTCGGTTTGTACGTGGCCGGTACGAGGGTTAGAAGCGCGGGATTGGTCGTCTGCATAAACTCGTCCAAGTCGAAGAACTCCAGTCGGTCCTGTGACTTGCGGATTTTCAGCGTTCCATGCGGTAAATCGACGGTTTTGACGCCTCTTTCACGAATAAAGGCCTCCAACTTGGTCGCGAGCCAATTTATCCGGTCCTGGAGCTTCGAGTTCCGTTTTAACGCCCAATCGTTGATTATCTTGACTTCTTCCGCCGAAATGTCGAAGTTACGGGCGATTTGTGTCTCGATCTTCGAAATTTCGAGAAGAACCATGTCGAAAACTGCGTCCTGCTGCGAATTTTCCTTTTTTTCTGCTTCCGCAAGCAGTTCTTCCATGAAATCTGCTTCGGGAGCGTCCATCAAATCTTCTTCAAGACTTTGATGATCGCTTCAGCCAGCAGTGCAATGATGGTCCAGAATGGCATAAAAAAACTCCTTGGATGATTTAAAGAACTAGTTCAATATTCTTATACCAAGTAAAACTTATTTACTTAAACAACTGAGGCGTTATGATTGACAGCATTCGACAGCTCATAAATGATGGCAAATACAAAGAAGCTGAAGATAAAATCAAAGCAACGCTCGACAACACCCCCTGGGATTTAAATGATAAAGACGAGTCGGAAGCGTACTCCGATCTCCTGCATTTTCGTGTTACAGTAAAAACGCTTCAAAAGAAGCACGATAACCCTCATAATCGAGCAGGTGCGAAGAAGTCAGTATCCAAATATCCATGAAATAGATATCAGTAGTTCTCATAAGGTAATACTTGTTGATACGAACATCACGTTTTATCAATGTGATGCAATAATCAACTCCGTACACAAAGAAAGGCTCTTCGATTATTCTCCAATAAGTCTTTCTCAGCGGTTTATCGACTTACTTGGCACCGAGTATCTTGCGCAAGAATTAAAACCACACAAGAGTCAAACAGATGTTCGTTTTTACGAACTTAGTCACACAGAACTTTCTGCTCCACGCAGTTTTCATATCCCAATATACTTCAATAACAACGAGTTGATTTAGGCAGTCTCGAATCCGGCATAATCAGTTTGCTTCACGAATGTTCATCCAGAGGATATCGCAAAATCGCGTTTGCCCCTATCGGGATGTCAACATCGGAGGATCACGAAAAGAAATCAGAGATTATTGATTGCATTGCTAAAACAATTACAGAGTATCTTAACAGCCATACAGCAGATACTTCACCCGAGATTCATTTCGCCATCTCAGATGTAAATATCTTTCAACGGTTCAAGCAGATTTTTAAGAATTACTCATTGAAGGATGCATATTACAGAAAGGCAAGGAAGGATTTAAGCGATATCCAAAAAAAGCTCATTGAAGATTGGCATACTCATGATCCCGAATTCATCCAAATGCTGGATTCAATCAGTTACTGTATTTCAGGAGAGAGATCAATTCTATTGCTCGGTGAAACGGGCGTTGGTAAGTCAACTCTTGCAAAGATGATTCACCAGAACGGGCCGCGTAAATTAAGTAAATTTGAATCTTTGAATTGTGCGGCTATAACGCCGGATAATTTAATGACATCAGTTTTTGGAGCAGACAAGGACAAATTTTCTCAAGTTCCTAAGGATACAAAAGTATTTTTGAGATCGCCGATGGCGGTACCGTGTTTTGACGAAGTAGGCTATAGCAGTACGTACTTTCAGCAAAGTCTTTTGACATTTTAGATAATAAGACGTTCAAACGTTACGGCTGTGAAACTGAGATAACTGCAAATGTTCGACTAATTTTCGGCACGAACCAAGATCTTAGGGAACTTGGGTCGAATGGAACATTTATGCATGATTTTTTATGAGCGACTAGATAATGGATTAACCTTCACACTTCCTCCACTTCGCAAACGGGCCGGGGATATTCCTTATTATATTGAATTCAAGCTGGGAAAGCTCCAACTCCCAGAATAAATCGTCTATTGCGTTTTCACACAATGCAATTTCAGCTTTGTGCAAGTTCTATTGGCCGGTAATATTCGGCAACTAAATAGTTACATCGAGTATCGTTTCTACGATGCGCTGCATTTCGGATACTCTGAAATATCGTCTAAAGTAATTATGAAGGACCCACCAAGGAACTATAGCATTAGAGGCGGCACCGCAACAGAAAAGCTAGAAAACGTCCTCATATCCTTCTTGAAGAATGGGACCCTCTTGCCAACGGCAAGTTTCCGTGATGACTATTTGGAACCTGTTCTTGCAAAGTCTTCCTAAAGGATTTGCACAAACGGTTCAACAAAACCGAATCCAATTCCATTCTTGGAATTGACGGTAATCGCAACGACAACTCCCTGGACAAGCTACGCCAAGTATAAAGAGATGCCGATTCTCAAGAAGTCTAGCCGCACTTACACACATTCTATTTTCCGCGTCTCGTCGGGCACTTTCCGGCGGGGCGCGGATTATTGTTTTTTTACCTCTGAAATATGGCGATTCCAGCCAAATTTGGCCGCGTATTTTGTGGTACGCGGCTTGTAAGGCTATATGTGTATCGCCATTTAAAACATTTCAAGAGAGGTTTACGCCCTAACAAAAGAATGCCTGAGCAAAGTTAAAATCTGGACGAGTTTGACCTGCCACGCAGGATGTCTCCCCGCATTAACCATCAAAATGCACGTCAATTAACTTTCATAACTAGTTTAAGGAGTCCATTATGGACACCTCAGTCAGATCTCCAGTAGATCCCGGTACACCCGGAAATCGCATCAACCCAGCAGAAATGCTGAAAAACGCAAATGCCTCAATCGCCGATCTGCGTGCTGCTGCAATTGAGTGCAAGCAGCAGATCGAAACCCTCGACACAAAAATCGCGTCCCTGGTCGACGAACGGCGCGATGAGACACTCCGTGCAATGAAGAAGGCCTGTCGGGATGAAATTGCCGACCTGCGCGGAGACCGCGAGCAGCTCACCGACCTTCAGACTGCAATCTTGAAGCGCATCGACACAATCGCAGACGCCAAGACGCTGCCGTGCCGAACGGAATGGGAAGGACCCGAAGTGGGTTCTGGGACACGAGACCGGCCTCTCTTCGCAGCTCAACGCCATAAAGTCCGATGGGGAAAAGGGTATGCACGCCAAAAAACGGAGAAGGTCAGGACGAAATGGGAGCCGTTTGCTGAACAGCTTAAAGCGATCCATGCGCTTCCTGCCACAGACTCCAAACGGGCTGCTCAGGCAGAGGACTTTCTCCGGCCAGTATGATCCCATTCTCCATGCTTCAGCATTTCGCGATCAGAAGGAGAAGTTCATCGACATCTTCCTGAAGACGCTCCTGAACACCCCGACGAAGTAACCTGACGACCCACGAGGGCCGGGACTCCAAACCGGCCCACATTTTCACAGCTTCATTTTTCCAGATTCTCATCAACTTTTCATAGGATATTCAGATGGAACAAGAGAAAATCGAGGTATACAACCTCAACCTTGGTAAGAACATTTTGCACGTTCTTGAGTCACACGAAGTCACCGTGGAACTGCTGGTTCCGAAGAACGCGCTTCCCTACTTCAACATGTGCGAAGAGCACTTTTACGAAGGTATCGAAGCCGGTTCGGTTCCCTCCTGCGTCGTCGATGGTACGACACTGATTCCGGTTGTTTTGCTCGATCCGGAATACTGCGAAAGCTGCGCTCGCAATCAATGCAACTGCGATGAGCAGGATGACGAGCAAGAGAAGCTTCCGCCGGCGTAGACGTTCGAACCTGGCGGTCCACGTCGCTCACATGGGCGTGGACTGCTGGGGATTTTACCCAAACAAACACTCCAACAACCAGTCCAATGAAACGTAACATCTCCATCATTCAGCGATCCACAAGCAGCAAGCCGCTCAATTCCCAGTATCCGATCGGCCAGTATGATTTCCCTTTCACGTTCAATCCGACCATCGGCTGCACGTTCGGGTGCAAATACTGCTACTCTCCGATCTTCGTCGCAAAGGCGCGACCGGAATGCGGAAGCAGTTCTTCGAAAATATCGTGGTGAAGACCGGTGCGCCCGCTGCGATCGACAGACGCTTGACAAGTTTATCGGACCTGCCGCAGCATCTCAAGCGCATCCAGATATGCGAGGCGACTGAATATTTCACCCCGGAACTCATCCGCGCGATCAAGGCCCGCGCGGTGCCCGATGTGCTTTGAGCCAGGTCTCGAGATTTTCGAGAAGCACTGGAACAACGGGAACAAGTGGATGATCCACCTTATCACGAAATCGCATCGCGTCCTTTTCCACCTGCCAGTGCTTACCCGCATGCAGCACATGGTGCAGTTGGAATTTTCGATCATGGACGATAGCGATGCATTCATGCGAAGCTTCGAATTCTTTACGCCCTCGATTCAGAAACGACTCGATACGATTCGAACTTTGTCCGATGCTGGAATCTTCGTTCGTACGATGGCGATCCCGTTTGTTGGTGACCGACACGACGCAAACGTACTTCGTGATCTGACCTTCGCACACGGCGCGCGGGCGTTCAAGGAAAGAGGCCTTAACTACTTCGACTGGCCGGAGTTCTGAAATCTGTCATACACCGATCGCTCAATGACAAGGTCAAAGTCACTAGTTGGCGCCACGATGCGCACTGGCCGGATCTCGCGATCAAAAGTGGAGAGGACATCAATGGTGCTCTTCCAGTCCGTGTTGAAATGCCAGCGTGCGAAGGATGGGACGTGAATCAACCGCTCCGTGCCGCGCGCATGAAAATGGTCGATCAGAAGGAAATCGATTGTGGGTACGCCGCATGCAACACCGTCAACTGGGGATATATCCGGTAATCCGGATTTTTCGGGATAAGAACATGAAGAAGATCGATCTCAGCGGTTTCAAGCCTCCTAGCGCAAGCATGCTTCCCGTGCGCGCAAAGGAGCTTGAGCCGTTTGGATCGGTCGAACCCGCAGCGCCCGTCGACATGCTGGCGCATCTCGTAGAGCGTTTCCCGGATCGCATATCGTTTTCCCCGGAGGATGTGGCCGCTATGCTGGGCGTGGACTATGAGACAGTGCGCTGACGAGTTGCCGAGGGCCATATCGTATCGATCCAGTTCGGCAGGCGTCGCCTCATTCCAATTCACGAACTCGCACGCATTCTTACAACAGGAGTCACATAAAATGGCAATCAGGAAACTTGAAGACGACAGGTACCAGGTCGATGTGGTCCGCCCGAACGGAACCCGCGCCCGGAGGATTTTCGACAAGCGCCGGGACGCGGTTGCATTCGAAGCGCAGATCCGCAAGGAGAAGTACGAGGCGAAGCTCGTGCGCACGGGCCTAAAGAAGGAACGGTATCTGATGGAACAGGCGATCACGGATTTCGAGACAAGCAAGAAATCTCTACGTGCCAGCTCAATCAAACGCTACCGGTCCATTCTCCATCAACTTCGAATCTTCTGCGATGCGTGCGGGAGTCACCTACGTCGATGAGTTTTCGCCAGACCACGCGACATGGCTGCATGATGAGCTGGTGCGGGAGAAAGTCGATCCGAAGGGCAACACCAAGCGCATACTCGCACCGAAGGCGAAGACGGTGAATCTTTTCCTTCAGACGATCAAGGCGATCTTCACGAACGAAGTCGCGAAGCGGCATATCGACAGGAATCCATTTCTACACGTGAAAAACCTTCGCGTCGAGAAAAAGAGCCCGGAGTATTATACTAAGGAGGAGTTGAAGGCGTTCTTCAATCAGCCGATGCACGAGGCATATCGCAACGCGTTCTATGGACTCCTGTACACGGGCATGCGTTTCGCGGAGATGGCGAACCTGACATGGGAAGACATTGATCTCCGCACGAAGCACGTACACGTAAGATCGAAGGGCTCTTTCAAGACGAAGACGCATAACGCCGAACGGAAGATTCCGCTGAACAAGAGTCTCGTCATAATCATCACCCAGATTCGTGCGAATCCTAAATCTGCCACGTACGTATTTTGTTCCCCGACCGGTCGCATCATGCGCGAACGTTCCCTGCTGCACGTCTGCAAGAAGATCGCCGAACGCGCGGGGATAACTTCACGCGCCTTCCTGCATAAGTTCCGCCACACCTTCGCGACACACCTCGTACAGCGTAGGCAACCGTTGGAATCCATCAAGGAACTTTTAGGACACGCAAGCATTCGTGAAACGGACGATGTTTATGCGCACAACAAGAGCGATCACATGTCGGCGGAAGTTTCGATGCTGGACGATCTCTGGACTGATCGTTGCTCCAACACGAGGCCACTCTCAATCGGTGGCCATTTTTATTTCAAATTTGAAATAGAAGTACAGAAAAAGTACATGGATGGGTTCAGAACAGGCGGTTTATACCGTCTCCAGAGCATAAGAAATGGCGAAAACCGTGTGATTTTCGCCATTTGGAGTACTTCGCGGAGAGGGAGAGATTCGAACTCTCGATACCCTTACGGGTATAACGGTTTTCGAGACCGCCGCATTCAACCACTCTGCCACCTCTCCGGTTGGAATGCCCGCCCGATGCATGGCCCGGACAGTTGACAAAGGTACGAGTCCGGGCCGGAAAAACAAAATTTCGAGAATACGGCCGGAAGACTTGATATTTGGATGCATGCAAGGGTATTTTCGCGGTACCAATCCTGTACATCCGCAACTTCGCGTAATCCCCATCATCCACTTACTCTTTGGAGGAATGTATGAAGAAGATTCTGATCGTCGCCGCTTTCGGCCTCCTGACCATCGCCAGCGCCAACGCCCAGCTCAAGGGCGGCTCCTTCGGGCATCGGCGCCTCGTTTGCCGGCGGCAAACGACGCCGCGCAGCCTGCGTGTACGCGGCCAGCAACAATCTGGACTTCGCCCTGCTTGTGGGCTTCATGAGCCACAGCGTGGACAATCCCGATCCGACGCCCGATCCCGATGCAGTCACGTCCATGAGCTTCGGCCTCGGCCTGCGCTACTTCCTGCATGCGGGCGACGTGGCGCCCTATCTCGGCGCCATGGTGAACTACGCTTCGCCCAACGAGGACGACAAGACCATCGGCTTCTCCGTCGTGTTGGGCGGCCAGGCCTGGGTGGTGAAGAACTTCGGTGTGTTCAGTCATGTGGGCTTCGGCGTGGACATGCGCACGGTGACGACCACGGTGGGCACGGTGAGCGCCGACACGAAGCACACGACGCTCGGCCTCTTCACCGCGGCGGTGGGCGCCTGCTTCTACTTCTGACATTCCCCCGCATTTCCCGTTTCCCGCGGAACGCCGTCCTGTGCAGACAGGGCGGCGTTTTGCATTCAGGCTTCATTATTCAAAGACAATTTTCACAAAGAAGGAAGATGGCGGACAGGAATGTCCGCCCACCGGGTGTTTCTCCTTTGTTCGTTTCCGAGACGGAATCTCGTATTTTCGGGCATGAAACTCCCCGAGCGCGATATTCATCGCATGCTGAGCGCGTTCAGCGAACGCGCCAAGGAACTCAACTGCCTGTACCGCGTGGAAGAACTGCTGGCCATGCCCGAGCTGTCGCTCGAGGAGCTGTTCACCGGCATCGCGGAGGCCATCCCCACGGGCTGGCAATACCCGGACATCTGCCGCGTGAAGGTGCGCTACGGCGACGAAACCTACGCCGGATCGGGCTTCCAGGAGACGCGCTGGATGCTGCAGACGGACCTCGTGGTGCAGGACAGAGCCGAGGGCACGATAGAGGTGTACTACCTGCTGGAAGTGCCGTCCGCCGACGAGGGCCCCTTTCTCAAGGAGGAGCGGAAGCTGCTCGACACCATCGCCGACCGCGTGGGGCATCACCTCATGCATCAGCGCCTGCGCAACATGTTCTCCGAGTGGGAATCGTACCGGCAGGAAATCGCCGAGAACCAGCGCAGCGAGTGGATGATCCTCCTCGGCGTGCTGCGCCGCACGGACCAGAGCCTGTACACGCGCATCTCCCGCAAGATGCTCAACCACCTCTGCCGCATCGGCATCAAGGAAGCCACCCTGCTGCTGCAGAGCTTCAACATCGGCGAGCTGAAGGTGGAGGAGACGGTGCAGCAGTTCGGCACCAACCGCCCACAGCAGCGCGAGGAACTGCACAACTTCATCATCACCACCGACGAGATCTTCGTCATCGCCGCCAAGTACCTGAGCGACGCCGAGATCCTGCTCAGCATCCAGAAGTGGATCAAGGACGACAAGGCCTCCTTCCTCGTCAACGTGGCCGAGAGCCTCGACACCTCCGTCTCCGAAATCGCCGACGCGCTCGGCCGCTTCCATCACCTCTTCCCCGGGGGGCTGGACCTCACGCCGTCCACCGACAAGGTGCTGCGCGTCTCGCTCATCCGCCGCTTCTTCAACGATCAGCTGCCCTTCATCAACATCGCGAAGAAGTACATCGAGGTGCGCGACTTCAACGAGCTGCTGCGCTGCATCGTCTACCATCAGAAGAGCCACGGCAAGCTGGGCGGCAAGAGCGCCGGCCTCTTCCTCGCCGCGCGCATCCTCCGCCGCGGCGCCCTGCAGAACGAGCTGTTCGCGAACATCAAGGTGCCGAAAACCTGGTACGTGATTTCCGACGGCATCCTGAACTTCATCCACTACAACAACCTCGAGGAGGTCTTCAACCAGAAGTACCTCGAGCTGGACCAGGTGCGCGACGAGTACCCGCATCTTGTGCAGGTGTTCAAGAACTCCTACCTCTCGCCCGAGATCATCAAGGGCCTCTCGATGGCGCTCGACGACCTGGGCGACACGCCCATCATCGTGCGCAGCTCCAGCCTGCTGGAGGACAGCATGAGCGCGGCCTTCTCCGGCAAGTACAAGAGCCTCTTCCTCGCCAACACCGGCACGAAAAGCGAACGGCTCGCGGCGCTGATGGACGCCATCACCGAGGTGTACGCCTCCATCTTCGGACCCGACCCCATCGAGTACCGCGCCGAGCGCGGCCTGCTGGACTTCCACGAGGAAATGGGCATCATGATCCAGGAAGTGGTCGGCACGCGCGTCGGCAAGTACTTCTTCTCCGCGTTCGCGGGCGTGGCCTTCAGCAACAACGAGTTCCGCTGGTCGCCGCGCATCAAACGCGAGGACGGTCTCATCCGCATGGTGCCCGGCCTCGGCACGCGGGCGGTGGACCGCGTCAGCGACGACTTCCCCATCCTCACCGCGCCCGGGCAGCCCAATCTGCGCGTCAACGTGTCTCCGGACGAGATGCTCCGCTACTCGCCCAAGCGCATCGACGTCATCAATCTCGAGACGCAGACCTTCGAGACCATCGAAGTGGCCGACCTGCTGCGCGAGCACGGGCAGGACTATCCGCTGGTGCACCGGATCGTGTCGATCTTCGAGCACGACCACATGCGTCCGCCCGTCGGCATCAACATCGATTTCGAGCGCGCGGAAATGGCCGTCACCTTCGACGGGCTGGTCACCACCACGCCCTTCGTCAAGCAGATCCACGCCATCCTGCGCCTGCTGCAGGAGAAGCTCGAGACGCCGGTGGACATCGAGTTCGCCTGCGACGGCCAGCACCTGTACCTGCTGCAGTGCCGCCCGCAGAGCTTCACGCGCAACAGCGCGCCGGCCGCGATTCCGCGCGACATCTCGAACCACCGGAAAATCTTCACCGCCAACCGGTACATCTCCAACGGCGCCGTGCCCGACATCACCCATGTGGTGTACGTGGATCCGGACCGCTACTCCGCGCTGCCCGAGCGCGAGGACCTGCTCACCGTGGGCCGCGCCATCGGCCGCCTCAACAAGCTGCTGCCCAAGCGCCAGTTCATCCTCATGGGACCCGGCCGCTGGGGCAGCCGCGGCGACATCAAGCTCGGCGTGCCCGTCACGTATTCCGACATCAACAATACCGCGATGCTGATCGAAGTGGCGCGCAAGAAGGGCAACTACGTTCCGGATCTCTCCTTCGGCACGCACTTCTTCCAGGACCTCGTGGAAGCCTCCATCCGCTACCTGCCGCTGTACCCCGACGACGCGGGCGTGATCTTCAACGACGGCTTCCTGCAGCGCATGACCAACATTCTGCCCGATATTCTCCCCGAGTACGCGGCGCTCGCGGATTGCATCCGCGTCATCGACGTGCCCGGCTGCACCGACGGGTTGATTCTCCGCGTGCTGATGAATGCCGATCATGAGGAGGCCGTCGCCTACCTCGCGCATCCCCGCACGGGCGCCGCGAAGCTGATCGAGGAAGAGGAGGCGCTGGACCACGAGCCGGATGACCACTGGATGTGGCGGCTGCGCATGGCGGAGCGCATCGCCTGGCACCTCGACGCGAAGCGCCACGGCGTCAAGGCGCTCTACGTGTTCGGGAGCACGAAGAACGGGACGGCGGGAGCGGGCAGCGACATCGACCTGCTCCTGCACGTCGACGCGAGCGCGGAGCAGCGCGCGGAACTGGAGACCTGGCTGCGCGGCTGGAGCCTCTGCCTCGCGGAGATGAACTTCCTCCGCAGCGGCACGCGTTCCGACAGCCTGCTCGACGTGCACTTCGTGACGGACGCGGACATCGAGGCGAAAACGAGTTTCGCGTCCAAGATCGGCGCGGTGACCGACGCAGCGCGCCTGCTTCCGCTGCGCTCGTAGACGACGGCGCTCAAAGCAGGCGACGGTCCGCGGCGTCAAGCCGCGACGGATCGAAGCGCACGAGCGCGAGCGCGGGGCCGTCGTGCGCGGCGCCGAAGAGCTGCGTGCCGCCCAGGCGCTCGCGCCACGCGCCCGTCAGGCGGACCGATTCATGGATATGCCCGTGCATGGTGACGAGGGGCCGGCGCCGCTCGATGAAGCGCCGTATCGCGATGCTGCCCACGTGCACGTCCACCGGCGCATGATCCACCATGACGCCGTCGAGCGCGGCGCGGTCGAGCGCGCTGCGGTGCGGCGGCGCGTGGAAGAGCAGCAACGCATTCCCGAGATCCGCATCGGCGAACATGTCCTCGAGATCGTCCTTGATGGTGCGATAGCGGAGCACGGATGCGTCCACCGGCACCGAGTGGCTGCCTTCCTCCGGAGCCGTGCACCCGGGATCGACGAAGCGGGACACGTCGTACCGCTCCCAGTCCTTGAGACGGAAGGGCGACGGCGGAACGTACGAGTACCCCGCGACGAGGTATTCGCCGTCGCTGATGATGCTGCCGTGCGCGTAGGTCCACATTTCCGCCGCTTCCAGCGCGCGGATGTCGGGCTCGAGGCTGCGCGGGTCGTCGTTCCCCGCGATGACGAAGATGCGCGGATACGCCGCGCGGAGTGTGTCGCGGAGGCCGCGGAGTTTCTTCGCGAGAAAGTCCTGGACGAAGTCCCCGCGCGCGCCGGCGTCCTTCGAGAGGCGCAGTCCTCCCGCAAAGAGGTCGCCGCCGATGAAGACGCGATCGGGCCGTTCCGATGCAATGGCACCGAACAGCGCCTCGTAGCGGGAGCGCCGTCCGTGCAGATCGGAGACGAAGAAGCAGGTCATGCCACGCGGAAGGCAGTCCGGTCAGCGCCTGGAGAAGTAGAAGAGAATGCCGGCGGAGATGTAGGAGAAGCCGTCCTTGTTGCCTCCCGAATTGAGCATGTCGAGTTCGTCCGTCGTGGTGAGGGTGCCTCCGCCCATGAGCCGGATGCTGATGGGGTTCCTTCCCTTCTTCACCAGAAACTCGATGCCCGCGCCGATGCCGTAGGTAAACGCCGTCACTTCATCCGCCTCCGTGGTCTCGCCGGCGTGCGTCAGCGAAGGGCGCATGGTGAGGCCTCCGAGCCGGAGATAGGCGAAGGGAATGATGGCGCCCCGGTTGCTGAGGATGCGTCCCTCGAAATGCATGCCGTAGGAGAGGAAGAAATTCCCGGCTTCCTGGTCTCCGAATGACGAGGACATCGATCCGATGCTCCCGTAGAGCGCGACGACGAAGTTCTGATGCGCGACGTAACCCACGTCGATGTTGGCGAAAGGGCCGAGGCGGTAGTTGTCGAAGGACTTCGTGAGATCGTCGCCGAGAATGGCGGTGCCGCCGTCCGCCCCGACGCGAAATGCTCCCTTCGGGGGTGCGACTCCCGCGCGACCGCGCGAACGCTGCGCGGATGCGTCCGCGCAGAGCGTAGCGAACAGGACAAGCAGCAGCAGGCAGATGCGTAATCCCTTCATCGTGGCCTTCCGGACAGAGATGGAATCGTGATTCGTTGTGCAAGTATGCGAAGCTTTTGCAAGGAATTCAAGCCGCGACGCCCGGCGGAAGATGAAAAAAGTCGGGAATGTCCTATCTTCCCGAAGCATCCTCACTCGCCGCAGCCATGCCCCGAACAGAACCCACGATCAGCGCTTCAGAACGGCGGTCACGCAGGAACCGCTTCTCCACCATTCTCCGCGAACTCCGGAAGCAGTTCCCAGATCCCGGCTGCGCGCTGCAGCATCACGACGCCTGGGAACTGCTCGCCGCCACGATCCTCTCCGCACAGTGCACGGATGCGCGCGTAAACATGGTGACGCCCGCGCTGTTCGGGAAGTATCCGGACGTCCGGGCAATGGCGCGCGGTGATATCGATACCATCAGCGACATCATCCGCAGCACGGGTTTCTTCAACGCGAAGGCGAAGAACCTGCTGGCCTGCGCGCGCGCCATCGTCGAACGGCACAAGGGAGCGGTGCCGCGAAGCATGGAGGAACTGACGGCCCTGCCCGGCGTGGGCCGCAAAACCGCGAACGTGGTGCTGGGAAACGCCTTCAACATTCCGGGTCTCGCCGTCGATACGCACGTCGCGCGCATCTCCGGCCTGCTCGCGCTGACGGAATCATGCGATCCGGTCGTCATCGAACGCGACCTCTGCGCCCTGCTCGCGCCCGAGGATTGGACCGACGCCAGCCATCTCCTCATCCTCCACGGCCGCGCCACCTGCATCGCCCGCCGTCCCAAATGCGGCGACTGCATCATCGCCAGGTACTGTCCCTCCGCGCGGAACACGCCCTGATTCATCTTTCCTTTCCACCTGTCCCCTTTCCCCTGCCCTCTTCATCTTTTCATTCTCCTTCACCTTCACCTTCTCCCTCCACCCTTTCCCCATCCCCAATGACCGATTCCCCGAAACCCGCGTCCCCCTTGCGCGAAATCATCGACCCCTTCATCAACATCGTGAAAGCCCCGCGCGCGCTCTGGGCGGTGAACCTCTCGTACTTCCTCGAAGGACTCGTGTACTTCGGCATCCTGACGCTGCTCGCGATATTCTTCAACGACTACGGCAAGTTGAGCGACGTGCACGCGGGCTGGATCGTCGGCGTGTTCACCGGCGGCATCACGCTCGCGATGTTCTTCTTCGGCGAGCTGGCTGACCGCTGGGGCGTGCGCGTCGCGCTGATCCTCTCGCTGCTGCTCATGGCGCTGGGGCGCATCCTTCTCAGCGGCAGTCCGCTGTTCGGCGGTGCGGGCTTGTTCTCGCCGATGATGTTCGGCGCGGCGGGCGGCCTCCTCCTCGTCGTGATCGGTTATGGCATGTACCAGCCGGCGGCCTACGCGGCCGTGCGTCTGTTCACGAACGAGAAGACCGCGGCGATGGGCTACGCGATGCTGTACGCGCTGATGAATCTCGGCGGCTTCGCCTCGGGCTTCCTCTCGCCGCCGGTGCGGCGCGCGGCCGGCGTCACCGGCATTTACTGGGTGTACACGGCGATCACCTTCGCGGGACTCGCGGCCGTCGTCGTGCTGCTGACCAGGCGCGCGGCGAAAAAGGCGCAGGACGATGCCGCGGGAATTGCGCCCGGAGCGCCCGCAGAAATGACGAGCGCACCGGCTGTCACGGAGAAGGCGCCGAAGGTGACCGCGGAACCCGCTGTGAAGGAGAAGAAGCCCAGGGTGACGGTGGAAAACGCCGCCTCGGCAACGAAGCCCGCGAAGAAAAACTTCGACCTCGGCACCTGGCTGCGCGAGCATCCGCTGGCCGACATCCGTTTCTCCTTCTTCATCTTCGTGCTGATTCCCGTGCAGACGCTCTTCGCGCATCAGTGGCTCACGATGCCGCAATACGTGGCGCGCGCCTATCCCGGCTGGGTGAGCGAGAACATGGAGACCTTCGTCAATCTGAATCCCCTCCTGATCTTCGTGCTCACGCCCATCATCACGGCGATGACGTCGAAGGTGAAGGTGTACCGGATGATGATACTCGGCACGCTGGTGATGGGCCTGCCGACCTTCTTCCTCGCGATCGGCCCCTCCATCGTGCCGCTCTTCGCGTACATCATTTTCATGTCCGTCGGCGAGGCGATGTGGCAGCCGCGCTTCCTGCAGCTCGCCGCCGAGATCGCCCCAGAAGGCAAGACGGGGCAGTACATGGGCGTGGCGCAGTTCCCGTGGTTCCTCACGAAAATGCTGACGGGCCTGTACTCCGGCTACATGCTGCAGACCTACTGCCCCGCCGACGGACCGCAGAACACGCAGCTGCTCTGGCTGATCTACGGCGCCATCGCGCTCGTCACACCGCTCGGCCTCTGGATGGCGCGCGGCTGGATGGGCGACCGCCTGCAGAAAACCGGCCATTGACCGCGTACCGAAGATTATCGGACCCGGATTTCCCCAACTCCTCGATAGATGCAACGGACACCATGCAACGCTTCTCCCTTCTGTTCCGCGCCGCCCTGCTCCTCGTGCTGCTCTGTTCCGCCGCCGCCGCGCAGGAGCGCGAGGACTGGTCGCGCCTCATCGGGTCGGCATACTTCGACAACGCCTCCTACGCCTTCCTGCAGCGCCTCTGCGACGAGGCCGGCGGCCGCCTGACCGGTTCGCCGGAGAACGAGCGCGCGCTCGGCATTCTCACCGAGGAGATGGCGAAGCACGGCTGTACGGTGAAGCTGGAGCGCTTCCGCTATCACGGCTTCGTCCGCGGCGACGACGTCGTGGAGATGCTCGTCCCGCTGCGGCGCCGCCTGCGCGCCGTGGCGCTCGGCAACGTGGACGCCGCGCCGCGCATCGAGTCGGACCTCGTCTACGCGAAGGACGGGCGCGAGGACGCCTACAAGGACCTCGACGTCGAGGGCCGCGTGGTGCTCGTCACCCAGGAACATGCGCCGGGCCTTCCGGAATTCCTCCGCTCCGAGGCCATCGCCGTCGCCGCCGCCAGGGGCGCGAAGTGCATCCTCTTCATCATGGACAAGGCGGGCGGCATCACCATGGCGGGCATGGCGAATTTCCAGAACAGGCCGAGCCCCATCCCCGCCTTCAGCATCACGCTGGAGGAGGGCAAATGGCTGCAGCGCCTCGCCGCGGCCGGCAAGCCCGTGCGCGTGGGCGTCACCACGCGCTCGATGATGCGCGACCTCGAATCGGCCAATGCCGTGGTGACTTTCCCGGGCGAGTCCGCGAAGAAAATCGTGGTCGGCGCGCACTTCGACGGCTGGGACGTGGGCCAGGGAGCTGTCGACAACGGCATCGGCACGGCCATCCTCTTCGATGTGGCGCGTGTGCTCGCGTCGGTGAGTCCGCGCAACAAATACACGGTGGAGTGCGTCTGGTTCAACGGCGAGGAAATCGGGCTCACGGGCTCGAAGCGCTACGTCGAGAAGCACGACGGCGACTCCATCGTCGCGATGCTCAACATGGACATGACCGGCTCGCCCACCACATTCAGCGCGGGCGGCACGGCGGAGCTCGTGCCCTTCCTCGAGAAGCTCGCGAAGGATCTCAACGGCTTCGCGATCAGTCCGGCCGTCGGCACGTCCGCGGGCACGAACAGCGACCATCAGCCCTTCATGCTGCACGGAATTCCCACCATCGCCGTATGGGGCAGGCTCGATCCGGAAATGGTCCGCCATTATCACGACCTCGGCGACAGCTTCGACAAGGTGAGCAAGCGCTACCTCGCCGACGGCGCGGCGGTGGCCAGCGTGCTCGTGAAGGAACTCGCCAATGCGCCCCCGTCCGGACTGCGTCGTCGCGGCAGGGAGGAAACCGTCAAGTTCCTTCAGCAGCAGGGGCTCGAGGAACGGCTGCGCAAACAGAAGGAATGGATCTTCGACTGACGCTCGCGGCGGCGGCTAGCGGCGGATGTCGATGCGTCCGTCATCACGGATAATCGGACCGGCTTCACCGAAATCCTCCGTGGTGAGCTTCCGGACGACCGGGATGATCGCCGCGACGGGATCGGGAACGGGACCGCCCGGCTTGAACTGCTTCGCGGGGACCAGTCTCCCGTCGAGGAAGCGTCCGTCGCCACCGAGGCGCGCTTCGAGGATGCAGGTCAGTCCGTTGGGCCCGTTCAAATTGAACATGGCGTAGGTCGCGAAATTCCCGAGCGAGTAGGCGATGAGCCGTTGCTTGTACATCTCGAGACCGCGGACCACGTGCGGCCCGTGTCCCAGCACGAGATCCGCCCCGGCATCGATCATCGCATGCGTAAACTGGCGCAGGGCGCCGCGATTCTCGCCGAAGGCGCGTTCCTCGCCATGCGGCACGTGCTGGTGCTTCGCGCCCTCCGCGCCGCCGTGAAAGGAGACGAGGACGATGTGGCACTGCGCCGCGAGGGCGCGCACGAGGACCTTCGCCCTGTCCAGGTCGCGAAGATTGTTCGAATCGTCGTCGTAGCTGAAGGCGATGAAGCCCACGCGCCGGCCACGAACGACCCGGATCGCGCTGCTCGCGGGGATGCCGGACCATGCGATGCCGAGACTGTCGAGCACGCGCACGGTTCTCTCCCTTCCCTGTTCGCCGAAGTCGAGGGCGTGGTTGTTCGCGATGCTGAGCAGATCGAAGCCGGCGTCCTTCAGATACGCCCCGTAACGCGTGGGAACACGGAACGCGTAGCAGTTGGCCGTGTCGCCGGCGCACTTGGTCGTCGTGCCTCCGTCGAGCAGCGGCCCCTCGAGATTTCCGAAGGCGATATCCGCCGCGCGAAGGACGGCGTGGAACGGCACGAGCATGCCGCGGCCGTCGTCCGGCGGAAGCTGTGGAACCGGGTACGTTGTCCCCATCATGATGTCGCCCACCGCCGCGATGCTGATGGAACTGTCGGCCGCGTGAAGACTGTCCGCTCGCTGCGAGGAGGCGACGGTCCCGGCGTAGCCGGTGGACAGCAGGGCGTGAATACCGAATGCCGTCGCGATCAGCAGACTCGCGACGGCGGACAACACCGCGATGCGCGGAAGGGATTTCAAGACGTGCCGCATGCGCATTTCCATTGATCCATGAGAGATATCGAGGGACAACTTGCACATTCTTCCGCTTGGAATGAACGCGGACACGCGCTGAAAGCGTATATTTGCCCATCCCAGACTCCGTTTCATGAACTGATCCGCATCCGGTCCCTCGTTCAGGATTTCCCGTGCCGCAGAGAGAACACGCCATTCATATCAGCGACCTCGTGAAGGTCTACAACTCCGGCGGGACGGATGAAGTCCGCGCGCTGGACGACTTCAGCCTCACCGTCGAGCGCGGGCACATCACCGGCCTGCTCGGGCCGAACGGCGCGGGCAAGTCCACGCTGCTCAAGATTCTCACCACGCTGCTGCCGAAGACCTCGGGCTCTGCGCACATCATGGGCTTCGATGTGGAGAAGCAGGCACTGGATGTGCGCCGGAGCATCTGCCTGGTGCTGCAGCAGAACGCCGTGGAGCAGTATCTCACGGTCGAGGACAACTTCGAAACCTTCGGCCGCTTCCACGGCCTCTCGAAGAGTGAGCGGCGAGAACGCGGCGACCGCGTGATTCACGCGTTCGGGTTGGAGGCGGAGCGCCGCCAGAAGGCCATCGACCTCAGCGGCGGCTACAAGCGCCGCGTGCAGGTCGCGAAGGTGTTCATGATCGACGCGCCCGTCATCTTCCTCGACGAGGCGACGACGGGCATGGATCCGATCAACAAGCGCGCCACCATCGACGCCGTGGCGGAAGAGGCGCGCCGCGGCCGCACCATCCTGCTCACCACGCACCTGCTCGACGAGGCGGAGGAGCTGTGCGACAGCATCGTCTTCATCGACAAGGGCAGGAAAATCCTCGAAGGCGATCTCTTTACGATCAAGGCGCTGGCGCGGAACATCGTGGACGTCAGTGTGACGTACGAAACGCTCACGCCCGACATCCGCGATGCGGTGGAGCGCATTCCCGCCCGCAAGCGCGAGGTGCAGCATTCCACCGTGCTCCTGACCATCGACAGCGCGACCGCGTCGCCGCACGCCGTGCTGGGGACGCTGCTGGACCTCGGACCCACGCTCGCATTCGAGGTGCGCGGCGCGACGTTGGAGGACGTGTTCATGCAGGTGCTCGGGAAGGAGAAGCCGTGATGCGCGCGCATTCGCCCTTCCGCAACGTCGCCGCCGTGATGTACCGCGAGTACAAGATCCGCATCACGAGCTTCACCTGGCTGTTCTACGATCTCGCGCTGCCCGCGTTCTACCTGCTGCTTTTTGGCATCGGACTGAATACCGCGTTCACCGGAGGGGTCGCCGTCGGAGGCGCCGTCATCAGCTACAATGCCTTCTTCCTTGCGGGCGTGCTTTCGATGGCGGGTTTCGGCATCGCCATCAACACCTCGTACGGCTTCTTCGTCGATCGCGACAACGGCATCTTCTACGAATTCCTCACCTACCCGATGACGCGCGGCGAATTCCTGTTCGGCAAAATCCTCTTCAGCCTCTGCATCACGACGGTGCAGTCCGCCATCACCGTGGCGATCGGCGTGGCCGTTCTCCGCGTGCAGATCAGTCTGCCGCTGCTGCCGCTGCTCTTCCTGGCGAATGCCGTCTGCACGGCCGGCTGGTTCTTCTGCCTCTCGATCTTCGCCCTTCGCATACGCCGCAACGACCTGTACAACACGGTGATCAACGTCGCCTACTTCGTGCTGATGTTCGCGAGCAGCATCTTCTTCCCGCTCGACAACAGTCCCGCGTGGCTGAAAATCCTCGCGGGCGCGAATCCGCTGACCTGGCACACCGACATCCTCCGCTACCTCTCCGTCGGCACGGGCGAGGCGAACACCGTGCTGCTGCAATGCGCGGCGTACGCGGTGTTCGCCGTCGCGGTCTTCATCGGAGGAGTGCGCGCCCTGCGCGCCTCCGCCTGACACCGCTCCTACGGACGCAGCGTCGCATCGTCCCGGTACAGACGGATGGCGTAGCGCTCCGACTCCCGTCCGATGCGGATGGTGAACGTGGCCGGAACCACCTCCGTCTGCAGTCTGCCCTTCAGCCAGAAGGTGACGACGGTGTGATCGCCGGCTACCTGCGCGTCGAAATCGTCGAGCAGGTCGTTGCCGAGTTCGTCCTCGGCCTCGATGCGGATCTCGGAGCCCGGCACGGGCTTCGAGTACTCGCCCGGCCGCTTGCCGAAGCGCGCGGCGCGGAACTCGAACTTGTGCCGCAACGGGTATTCGCCGTTCGCGGCGAAGGACTGATCGTAAATCTGCCAGGGCGTGTCCTCCACGCGTATCGGGAATTCCGACACGCCCGATTTTCCAACGGGATACGGACGCCCGTCGTACGTGGCCTTGACGAGAATGCGGCCCGGAGCCGTGGGCTTGTAATCGACCATGGTGCCGCTGCCGCGCTTCACTTCCTTCCCGTCCGTGAGGACGGTCCAGCGGTACTGCGACATTTCGTTCAGTCCCGCCACGGCGATCCCGAAGCGGAAGGTCTCGTTCGCGAACACCTTCTCCGGCGGATTCTTCGCGAGCGCGCTGCCCTTCACGTCCACGACGAACGATGCCGCGGCGTGACTCTTCCCGCCCTCGCCGCGGTTGTCCGTCGCGTTCACTGATACGGTGTACGAACCGGGTTCATCGAAGGTGTGCTCCCAGTACAGATCCCGCCCGCGCCGCACGATGCGCCCGACGGACGGCCGGGCGTCCGCCTTCTCCGGCGTCGTGCCTTCCACCTCGATCTTCTGGGAAACGGCATAGCCCGCGGTGGTGCTGAGATTGGACGCGTGCACGCCGAGCTGCTCCGCGGTGGAAATCACGTGGACGAGCATCGTGTTGCGTATGCTCTCCGAGGGGATGTCGTCGATGTCCTTGCCCGTGATTTCCTGGAAGAGATCGCGCGCGATGACGAGCGGCCCGATCTTCACGCTGTCCTCGTCGCGCGTCTCCGTGAAGTTGGTGCCGGTGCGCGCGGCGAATTCGTACTCCCCGGTCCGCGGCGCGCGCCAGGCGAACTGGTAGATGCGCTCGCCGTGCTCGTTGCGCAGCACGGAGTCGCGGATGGTCAGTGGATAGATCAGGCTGTCGATGGTCAGGCCGCGCGAGCGCACGGCGATGGTCGGATTGACGGTCACTTCGTCGCGCGCGCCGAGGCCGGACACGGCGAAGGTGAAGGTGCGCGTCTCGCCGACTTTCATCTCGGTGGCGCCGCGCATGACGGACACGGGGACGGCGGACTGCAGATTCTCGATCATGGACGCGATGGTCTGCTTCAGACGGGCCTGCTCGAGCAGCCATCCCTGCTCGGCCTCGTCGCGTTCCACGATGATGATCAGCAGTTCGCACACGACCGCGAGGTACAGGAAAAAATACACCTGGTACTTCGCGTAGGATTTCGGATCTCTCATGACGGACCTCCGCTTCGCTGATGCCTGGGTGCTGTGATGAACGGTTTCGCGCGTCGGGACCCGCGTCATCTCGACGCGTGCACGGTGGCGCCCTGCGCGCTCTCCAGATCCTCGCGGAGCCGGTCCACGCGCGCGAGCACGTCCGCGAGCCGGAGGTCCGCCCCCGGGAGCGCCGGTGCCGGGACGGATGCTTCGGGCATGCTCTTCTCGTACCAGGTGGTCATGCCGAGCAGACACAGCACGGTGATCTCGACGAGGATGGCGATGATGATCATGTCGGGCTGATGCGCGACCATGAATTTGATCCCGCGGAGTCCGATGTTGAGGATGAGGAAGGCCGTGCCGATGAAGGCGATGGCCGTGATGTTGTTCCGGTACTCGGGGATGAACTCGTTGTGCATGTACAGCGCGAAGGCGCGGCGCACGCTGCCCTCGCGGTGCAGATAGCGTTTGGGTTCGATGGCGAGATGCCGTCCGAATTCCGGCGCGACCCCCGTCATCGCGAGCAGGTTGCCGACGAGCACATGCAGTCTGCCCTTGAACATCCACAGCCCCAGCGGCGTGAAGAAGAGCATGACGACGAAGAGGGAGATCACGCTGACCAGCGTGATCAGCCGCATGTCGACGATGAACGTGGACATGCCGATCTTCACGACGTACGCGTGGTTGAGCAGGTTTGCCGCGAGACCCCCTTCGCTCGGCAGCAGACGCTGCAGTTCGTCGGCGGTGGCCTGGTCGATGCTGCGCGCGGGCGCTTCCGACGCGAGTTTCTGCTGCAGGGCCGGCAGGGTCAGCGGCGGCGCTCCCGCCGTCGCGGCGACGGGAAGCAACAGGAGCAGGACGAGGATGAGGCGTGTCATGAAATCCTCCTGACGGATGAGGATGGAAGAGTACCGTCGCGCTCGCGCGGTGCCTGCGCCGGGGTGTCCGGTGCATGCGCCGCGCTGCGCTCGGCGTGTGTCTGTGTGTCGCGTGAATTCCTGTGCATGCCCTCACTCCACGATGGGATCATGGAAAAACGAAAGAGGGTGTCAACCGATCATGCGCAGTCCGTCAGGAGGGTGATGGGGATGTGATGCATTGTCTGATGAATAGTCAGCAAGAAGCGTACCATGGTGAACAGACCTGCCAGGACGCATTCTCACGCAATGCTACGATTGTTTCCGTCGATGCGCAGTGCATTTCCTTCACGCTGTTGTTGCTACCAGGCACGGGCGCTGATGCACCGCGGAAGGCCCGCGCGCGCGATCTCCCCTCTCGCCTCGCCGCGGGCTTCCCGGCCGCCGGGGGATCCCCGGCGGCAATCGCCATGACCAGGATCACTCCAGGGGAGGACGCCGCTTCCTGGCGGGGGGACGGCGCGAGTCCATCTGCAGCGTGGTGAGGTGCACGAGCTGATCGAGATGGAAGAGCCCGAAGCCCGCGCGCTCGCCGGTATCGAAGCGCTTCTCGACGCCGAGACCCACCCCGTCGAAGGATTCATGCTCCGCCGCCTCGAACGTGTCGATGAAGTCGATGGCCTTGTACGACGCCTCCGCTTCGCCCGCGGGCGCCTTCCCCTTCGCAAGCTGCGACACTTCCATCGCGACGCCGCGGAGGATCTTCTTGAAGTACTCGCGATGGACATCGCGCCGGTTGAACACATCCAGGCACAACATGCCGCCGCTGTTGAAGACGGCCAGCCCGTTCGCCTCCGGATGCGCCTCGAAGGACGCGATGAAGGTGTCGAACTCCTTCTCGCGCGTCGTGAACGCGTCCGAGAGCGACTGCGTCGGAGACTGCACGTCGTGCAGGCTGTTCAGGACGGAGACGCGGTCCCACACTTCGCCCTGGTCGGATTGATGGAGATGAATGGACCGGAGACTGTCGTTCACCTGCTTGCTCTTTGCGGAGCGAAGGGACGTGGGCGCGATGTAGTCGGACGAGGAAAACGTCGGCGAGGTGGAGCGCCAGCGGCCCTGCTCCACGCAGCTCACGGGGATGATGGTCTTGGACTGCGGCGCGAGCAGGATGGAGGTGTTGATGACGCGATTCTGCTTGGCGCCGATCAGGATGTCCCCGTCCATGAGAAAGATCGGGAGATCCGCGTGGTTGAGCACGAGGAGGGAATTGACGCTCCCCGCGTCGTTGACTTCGCGCACTTCGATGCGCTTTTCGCGGATGGCCGTTCCGATGCTCCGGTAGTCGAGCGTGTCGTGCCCGGCGGTGGCGAGCTGCACGACGGCGATGCCGGCTTCGGCGTGGTAGGATACTGCGGTGGTGTGCATGAGGGTTCCTCGGTTGTTCAATGCAAAGCTACATCCTCCCTCCCGTCGCGAGAGTATCATCCCGTGATACTTTTTGCCGACACCCGGGTCTGAAATACGGCCGTGCGCGCGATCTCCCGCCGGCCCGTGATTTCTTCCCGACTTTGTGGTAACATGCGCGCATGAATTTCTCTTCCAATCCGCGAGGTGCGTCGTGCTGGAACAGCTCAAGAAACTGAAGCGTCAGATCGAGATCACGGGACTCTGCACCGACGCGTCCATCACGCGCAGCATCGCCGATCTCGCGGACCTCTACGGCTGCGAGGAATTGACCATCAAGCGGGATCTCGGCGAGCTGCGCGCGAACGGCATCGACATCCATTCCGACCGGCGGGCCGGCGTGCGTCTCGCCTCACCGCTCGACGTTCGTCGCATCCAGGAATTGATCAGCCAGTATCTTTCGATGTCGACGTCGGAGCTCGCGATCGACAAGGCCACGGCCGTCATGGTGCGCCGCCTGGACGCGGCCGCGCTGGGCCACGGGCCGCGCCATCTGTCCCCTGCTGATTTTCGAAACCGACGGGCACTGGCGCGTGCTCGCCGTCAACGACGAGCGTATCAAGCAGTACCATCTGAACAAGATCCTCGCCGCGCGACCCACACCAAAGACGTTCGTCCGCATTCCGCAGGAGCAGATCGACGAGATGTTCCGCCACTCCTTCCGCTCCTGGATCGGCACGGAACGCCATCACGTGCGCATCCGTCTCTCCCCTCTCTGGGCGCGCCGCATCACGCCGCGGCAGCTCATGGAATCCCAGGTCATCACCGAGCATGCCGACGGCTCGGTCGACTTCGAAACCACGGTCAACTCCCTCGAGGAAATCGCCGGCTGGGTCGTGAGCCGCGGCGAAGGCGTCGTCGTCATCGAACCTTCCGCGTTGCGGGAGAAGGTGCTCGCCCTCGCTCGCGGTGCGATCACCAACTATGGAGAATTAACCGAGTAACTTGTTTTTTTGACTCGAAGCAGATGGAAGTGATCCAGACAACGAACCTATTTTGAACTCCCTTCAAGCAATAGCTCGAGCTGGGCGGTAAGTTCTGAATACATTTCTTCCGCACCACTGAAACCAATGCTGCGGAAAGCAATCTTTCCCGACGCATCAATGATGAACTTCGTCGGAATGCCCGTCACGCCGAACGCGTCGACGGCCTTGTCGTCATAGAGCACCGGAAAGGTTGTAGTTGTTGTCGGCGAGGAATTTCTTCACCAGTTCCTCGCGCTTTGCGCCCTTCTCGTTCTCCCAGGTGTCGAGGGCCAGGATGCGAACGCGGTCGTTGCTCTTGTATTGATCGTACACCTTCTGCAGCGTGGGGAACGACGCCTTGCAGGGCCCGCACCAGGTGGCCCAGAAATCGACCACCACCACCTTGCCCTTGAGCCCCGAGAGGGACACGAGCTTGCCGTCGAGATCCTTGAGCGAAAAATCCGGCGCCGGCTTGTCGAGGCGCTCGCGCTGCAGTTTCTGCATCAGCAACACGCGGGCTTCATTCTTCAGATCGTCGAGTTCCCTCGCGGCGATGGCCGGATCGCCGTGCATGGTGACAGCGGCCTTCGAGAATGCCGCGATGATCTTTTCACTCGCCGAGCCGCGGCGGATGATCTCGCGGCAGATTTCCATGACGCGCTCGTTCTGCCCGAGCAGCGCGACGCAGGTGACGTAGGACTCCGCGATCTCCATCTCCTCGCCTTTCGTCAGGGTGACGGCTTCCTCGTACGACACGCTGGCCTCGGTCAGCATCCCGGCCTTCTCCATGGCCGTCCCGAGCGTATGCAACGCATTGCCGAGTTGCGTGTCGGTCTGCCTCTTCCATGCCGCCGCGCTCATGGAGGCGGGTTTCTCCCCCGCTTCCCTGTTGCGGTACATCTCGACGGCGCGGCGGGCGTATTCCATGGCGCGGTCGATGAAGATGTTCTCCTTCAGAATCTCCCACGCCAGCGTGTTGAAGGCCGATGCATCCGGTTTCTGCATGGTTTCCGCCATCTTCATCGCGCGCTCGAACTGCAGCTTCTGCGCGGCGGCGGTGACGAACATGCTTTCCATGCTCCAGCGCGCCTTGCCCTCGGGATTGAACTTCTCGAGGTATTCCTCGATGAGGTCCGCCCGCTTCGCCCCGTCCCGCTCGCGATTGATGGCGTTCTTCGCCGTCGCCTCCGCGAGCGGGCCGGTCGGTGCGGCTTCAGCGGCGGACTGCCGGATCTGCGCCGCCCGGTCCTTCTGCCCCGTCTGGTCGAACCAGCCGACGAGCGTCACCAGCACGTCTTCATTGCCCTTGTACTTTTCGTACATGACGTCCAGTTCCCGCTTCACCGTCGCCTTCGTCTCGTCCGTGGGATCCTCCCGCATCATGATGCTCCACAGGGCGGTCTGCGCCTTCCAGTTGTCGGGATACGCCGCGCGTTCCTCCAGGAGCGCCGCCTTGGCGGCCTTCATGTCCTTCTGATGCGTCCACTCGTCGTAGCCGCCGCCGCGGAGCACGCTCGCGAGCTGCTGGCGCGCGCCCTTGACGGGAGTGCGCCCGGCGTAGACCAGCGATGTCCAGACGTTCTCCCCGTTGTCGTCGCGGCGCTCTCCCGCAACGAAACGATAGAGGAGCATCGCAGCGTTCTTCTGGTCGATCGTGAACGCGCCCGACCATACGCCATTCTTCGCGTTCATGGGCGCCTCGATGAGGACCGGCTGCTCGCCGTCCTGCATCACCAGCACCTCCAGCGTGATGGCCGCGGCGCCGAGCAGTTTCGCCTTCGGATGCGTCGACAGATACGTCACCGTCACCTTGTCGCCCCGCTGCGGTTGCGCCGGCTTCATCGTGCTGAGGCTCTTCGGAGCCGATATGCCCGGCATCGAAACGATGGCGAGAGCGAGGATCGCGAATAGAATGCGCTTCATGAACAAAACTCCTGGTGGTGCCTCGTGTTTCTTCCCTGCGAAAGTACGGATTTTCCCCGGATCGGCGGAAGCGTCAGCGCTGCTTCACGCGGATCAATTGCTCCGTCTCGAAGCCGAGCGACCGCGCCTTCGCGACGAGCATGTCGTACACGCCGGTATCCATGCGCGGCGTGCGCGAGAGGATCCATAAATAGGAGACGTCCGGACCGCAGACCATCGCCCACGAATACCGCTCCTTGTCCAGCGCGATGATGTTGTACCCGCCGTAGAACGGGCCGAAGAACGACACCTTCAGCCTGCCGACGTCGGGCGATCCGATGAAAAACGCCTTCCCTTCCGACTCCTTCCACTCGTTCTTCCCGGCATTGAATCCCCTGTTGATGACGCGCACGCCGCCGTCATCGCGCATGCTGTACGTCGCGGTGACCTGCTCGAGTCCGCGCTCGAAGGAGTGGTCGAGCCGGGCGATTTCGTACCACGACCCGAGGTACCGGTTCAGTTCGAATCCGCCGATGGGCTGCACGTTTTCCGGAATGCCGACGCATCCGGAAGCACAGAGAAGAATCGCAAGAACACAGTGCTTTGTCATGGGGAGAATGGGTGTGTGTTGAAAAGAGGATGCGGTTGTATATGCGGAATGCTTCCGCGTTTCACGACGTGACGACCACGGCCCCGGCTCCGTCTTCCGCCTGCAGGAGAAGCAGGTACATGCCCAGGCCGGCCAGCATCGGTAGGCTTGTGCTGAACCGGGTGGAACGATGCATTGTCATCATGGCCTGGGTCTTGAAGATATCCGAGAGTTTCCCGCCCGCGAGACCGTCGGTGAATTCGAGAAATGGCGAATCCCCGTCCGTCAGACACCATTTCGTCGACCAGAAATTGGCCGACTTCCAGAGACAGGTTCCGCCGTCGGGGAAGGTCACGATGCCGCCTCCGAAGGCCTTCGGCTGGAACTCCGCGACATCGCGTTCCGAACCCGCGACGCGTATGCTCACACGCGGATGCATGAAGCCGACGCGTTTGAAGGACCATGCACCGTCGGCGCTTTCCACAACGGCCAGCGTCCCGAGAGCGGAACGGAAATCGAGTACGGCGTACAGAAAATCCCCGTGACGCAATTCGTGGCGCCGCTCCATGGTTTTCGGCTGCACCCAGGAAAGGGTGGTTTCGCGGCAGGTCCGTAGTGTTTTCATGCGTGGGTGCCCTTGTAACGAGCGCGGAGTTCGGAAAGGTTTAACAGGGCGATGCGCTTGCCTTCCACGCGGATCAGTCCTTCGTCCTCCAGCTTGCGGAAGGTCCGCGACAGGGTTTCGGTGATGGTCCCGAGCTGCGAGGCGAGGAGCGTCTTCGAGATGGGAAGGGTGATCGAGTTCTTGCCTGAACCGCCCTGCGACTGTGCTTCATCAAGGAGGTATCGCGCAAGACGAGTCTTCACGTCGAGGACGGTCAGTTTCTCGATGCGCTCGCCAAGCGTTTTCAATCGGCGCGAAAGTCCCGCGAGCATTTTCAGCGCAAGCTCCGGATGCGTCTGCAGCATGCGCAGGAAGCCCTCCTTGTACACGCAGATGAGGCGGCTGTCTTCGAGCGCTTCGGCGTTGGCGGGGTAGCCCGAACCGAGGAACATGGGTATTTCCGCCAGGGTGTTGATCGGACCGATGATATGCAGCATCGATTCGCGCCCTTCCTGCGTCAGCTTGTAGACCTTCACGCTCCCCGTGATCACGATGTAGAAACCGTAATAATGGTCTCCTTCGTGAAACAGCATGGTCCCTTTCGGAAGGGAGGTCTCGGCGCAGCAGTGTCCGAGAATGGCGAGATCGGCGTCGCTCAACTCGGAAAAGAGCGGAATGTCGCGAAGGCGCGCGGAGAGGGTGTCGTCGGCCATGCATCAACATACACGCGATCAGGGTGAAACGAAAACGCGGCCGGGACCGATGGCGCCGGAAAAATGCGCGGATCTGACCGAAGTCAAATCATCCCGGCGGCGCGGGGGCTATGTTGCCTCTGCAGACACCATCGTTCCCACATGAAAACAGCAAGGAGCAGACATGCAGCCCATCACCATAGACAGCACCGTCGGAGATATCGTTTCCGCCGATTTCCGCACCGCGGGCATTTTTGAAGAACATGGCATCGATTTCTGCTGCGGAGGCAAACAGAGCCTCGGCCAGGCCTGCGAGAAGAAAGGCCTGGATGCGTCCGCAATTCTCGGAACGCTCTCCGCCGCTACGGAAGCACAGACGGGCGCGTCCCTCGATTTCGCGTGCTGGGATGCGGCCGTCCTCGCGCAGTACATCATCGACACCCATCATCGGTATGTCGCCCGGGCCCTGCCGCTCATTTACGGCCATGCACAGAAGGTCGCAGGCGCGCACGGCGCCAACCATCCGGAAACCATCCGCATCGCCGCCATCTTCGACACCGTCAAAGCGGATCTCGAGCAGCACATGATGAAGGAGGAACAGATCCTCTTTCCGTACATCACCCGTCTGTCGCTCGCGGCACGGAGCGCCAACGGCGCGGACGCCCCGCAGTTCGGCACGGTCCGCAATCCCATCGTCATGATGGAAACGGAGCACGAGAACGTGGGGAAGGATCTGGAATCCATGCGGACCCTCAGCGCGGACTATGCCATCCCGGCCGATGCCTGCGCTACCTTCTCGACGCTGTACAAGGAACTCGAAGACTTCGAGCGCGATCTGCACGTGCACATCCATCTCGAGAACAACATCCTCTTTCCGAAGGCCCTGGCACTCGAAGCATCACTGCGCTGATTTTCGCCAGCGCCCAGGAGCAGCATTCGGCCGCTCGGCCGCGCCCTGTACGAGGCCGCGGGGGGAAAGTTCAGACGGGGGGAATCGGTCTCCCCCCTTCTGAATCCCGCTTTTTCTCCGTATCTTTATCGGCTATGCACACTCACAGCCCACCGACGGAATGAAAAAGATCGAACGCAACAACACCATACGCAACATCGCCATCATCGCGCACGTCGATCACGGCAAGACCACGCTCGTCGACCACATGTTCAGGCAGAGCGGCACGTTTCGCGAAAATCAGGACGTCGCCGAGCGCGTCATGGACAGCATGGATCTCGAGCGCGAGCGCGGCATCACCATCGCCGCGAAGAACTGCTCCGTCCGCTGGCACGATACCAAGATCAACATTCTCGACACGCCCGGGCATGCCGATTTCGGCGGAGAAGTGGAGCGCGCCCTGATGATGGTGGACGGCGCCATCCTCCTCGTCGATTCCTCGGAAGGCCCCCTTCCGCAGACGCGCTTCGTGCTCAAGAAGGCGCTCGAATCCGGCAAGCGCATCATCGTCGTGGTCAACAAGATCGACCGGCACGACGCGCGGCCGGAGGAAGTCCTCCAGATGATCTACGACCTCTTCATCGATCTCGACGCCACCGACGCGCAGATCGATTTTCCGGTGCTGTACGCGATCGGCAAGCTGGGCATGGCGAAGCGAACCCTCGAGGAGGAAGGCACGGATCTCAGTCCCCTCTTCGAGACGGTGCTCGAGGAAATCCCCGGTCCCGGCTTCGATCCCACCGCCCCGTTCCAGCTGCTCGTCTCCGATCTCGATTACTCCGACTATGTGGGCCGCCTCGCGATCGGC
>JADKJW010000018.1 GCA_016720835.1 Ignavibacteria bacterium | reverse complement strand
GCCCGACGAGCTACCAATTGCTCCACCCCGCGGTGAGAATACCAACATACACCATGAACGCGTAAGAAGCAAGCGGGTTCGGCGCTATCTGCGCCCATGACGAATAATTGCCGCTGCCGGTCAGGAATCGGCCCCCAGGGTTGTCTTATCAGCATGCGGACCACAAAGGGACGGCAACTCGTCCACACGGCAGCTGCCGTCTGCAGCACATGCGCGCCTCACGGAGACCTGCGATGAAACGACTGCTCCTTCTCTGCCTTCTGCTTGCGGCGGCATCCGTGCACGCCCAGCCGATCATCAACATCACCAAGATCGTCGCCGGTGGATGGCCGGCTGTTGAATTGGATTTCGGGATGAGCTGCAGCAGTCAGCCGGTGTATTTCACCGACAGGAAATACCTGCGCCTCATGGAGGACGGGGTGGAGATCAAGGACTTCACGTTGTTCTGTCCCTCTCCGACCGTCCGGTCGATACTCACGTCGGCGTTGGTGCTGGATGCGTCCGGCAACATGTCGGATTCCTCGAACGGCGCGGCAAAGGAAGACGCGCATGCGTTTGTGAACACCCTCGACCGGGCGCTCGACAGCGTCGCGGTGCGCTGGTTCAACCAGCACGACACGCTCCTGCAGAACTTCACGCCCGACACGGCGCTCCTGCATGCGGCCATCGCGCCGCTTCCGGCCGGCGGCAGCGCGGCGGCGCTCTGGGATGGAGTGTATGCGGCGGTGGAGGCGGTGTACGCGAGGAAAAGCCGCGTGTCCTCGTGCGTCATCGTGTTGACCAATGGCGTCGACAACGCGTCGACGCATACGATGGCGCAATGCGTCGCGCTCGCGAACATGGCACGCATCCGGATATTCGCGTTCGGGTACGGCTGGAATGTGCAGAGCGCTGCATTGACGACCATGGCGGACCTCACGGGAGGCCGGTACTATTTCAATCCCGGTCCCGGGCAGATCATGGCGGTCTATTCGGAGATTACCCCGACCATCGATATCGGGTATCAAGGCTGCCAGATCACCTATACCTCGTCGTGCTATGACGGTTCCAACCGCCTCGTCACGCTGGCCAATACGGGCTTCTGCCAGTACAGCGACACGGATTCGATCACCTATTCCGCACGGCGCGATACAACGACTTTCGCTCCGATCAGGTTCGGGCTCTCCTCGGCGGCCGTGCGGGGAAACAGCAGCGCGACGGTAGCGCTGGAATTGCGGGACGCGCTCACGGCGGGCGACAGGCTGGAAGCCGCGGAGTTCCGCGTGCTGTACGACGCAACGAAGGTGCACTTCGACAGCCTGTTCGTACCGGCCGGCTCGCTCTTCGAAGGCATGGCGGTTACTGCTTCGCCCATGCTGAGCGGTATGCGCTTCCGTATCCCGGCGAGAAAGATCGTCGATTCCGCGTCGCAGTTCGGTCCGCTGCTGGGATTCGTGTTCAAGGCGTCCGATCCGGAAGGAACGGACACCGTGGCCTGTCCGTTGACACTGTCGCATTGGGTGTTCGACAAAGGCTGCTTCAAGCCCGTGCTCGAGAGCGGGGCGATACTGATCGCGCCGCGTCGTCCCGACATGAGCGCGAGCATGGACATGCCGGATTCGCTCACGTGGGTGCGAGCGGCGAAAGGCTACCATCCCGATCCGCTCATCGTCTCGATCACCGTGACAAACAGCGGCGACAGGGAGGCCCGCAACGGGCGTTGCCGCATTATCTATACACCCAAGGACCTCACGCCGTTTCCGCAGCAGCGCGACACTATATTTCTGACGCCTGCGAACATCGCTCCGGACGGCAACGCTTCCGCGGAATGGCGCTTCACCGTAGTCAGGTGGCTGGTGGGAGATTCCATTCCCATCTGCATCGAGGCGGCGTTCGACAACGCGCCGACGCTGCGCTTGTGCAAGAAGGTGTGGGTGCCACCCTCGGGCGCGGTTCTCTCCTGCACGGTGCAGTCGCCGGTCATCAAGATCACGGCCGACCGAATCCATCAGCGTTACACGCCGATGCCGTTCGACATCCCTGCGAGCGTGGTGAATGAGGGCGGAAAGCGCACGGACTCGGTGTACGCCCGCATCACGGTGCCGGCCGATTTGAAGCTGTACGGCCCGGACGCTCCGGACCGGAACACGAAGCGCGTGCTGCCGGCGATTCTGAATCCTGGACAGCAAGGCGCGATCAGCTGGACGCTGTGGCATCAGCCGACGCCGGTGGACAAGGAGTACGCGGTGCGCGTGTGCTTCTTCACCGCCAATGCCGATTCGACGTGCTGCGACGTGCGGGTGATCGTCCCCGCGCTGGAGGGTCCCGCGCTCGTGCCGCAGTGCACGGTTCCGGACTCGTTGCATTACATCGAAAGCGCTGATCAGTACACGCCGAATCCCTTCATCGTACGCATGCGCTGCGTGAACCGCGGCGGGCTGCCAGCGACGAATGTGGGCGGGCGGCTCGTCCTTCCTGACGGGGTCGTGCTGGCCGATCCCTCCGATTCGCTGCAGCGCTATTTCGCCGCACTGATGAATCCCTGGAAGTCCGGCGACACTGTGCGCGAAGCGACCTGGCTCGTGAAGTACACGAAGCGGCTGCGGGTGTCGAACGAACTGCAATTCCGCTTCGTGGCGGGAGGGCAGGGACCGACGGGTATTTCGGTGGATTCTTCCGATACGTATTGCACGGTGCGCGTCCCGGGTCTGCCGCCCGTCCTTGCCTGTGAACTGCTCCTGCCTGATTCGCTCGGCATGAACGCGGCGAAGAACGACTATGCGCCGAATCCGTTCCCTGCGACCTACCGCGTGCGAAACATCGGGAAACAGGACGCGCTGCTGACGAAGATGGAAGTGGAATGGGCGGCGGGCGACGATCTCGCGCTCGATCCTTCGACGCCGCGCGTGAAGAACGTCCACATCATTCTTGCTCCGGGCGACACGGCGAGCGCGACCTGGCTCCTGCGCGCAGGCCCGCGTTCCACATCGAGAAAGGCTCAGCTCTGCGCCTCGGCCACCGACGATCAGGGGAGCGCGCTGCGCTGTTGCGACACGCTGCCGATACCGAACTTCGAGAGATCCCTCGCCTGCGATGCGCAGACAACGGAGTCCGTGATCCGATATGACTCACTGGCACGCAGATATGGTACAACGCAGTGGGTAATTGCCGCCACCATCACCAATGCGGGCGGCACGGCGGTCTCGAACGTGACGGCGGAGATCGTCCTCGCCGATTCGTCGCTCGCGCCCTGGGTGGAGTTCGATCCGTCGTACGCGGACAACACGAATCCCAAGGGTTATCCGGCGGTGTTCGCAAAGGGTTCGCGTGCCTTCCGCTGGGGCTTCCGGCTGCGCGGGGACAACAGGACCGGCGCGTCGGTATATCCGGAGTTCCGCATCCGTTACACCGCTGCCGGTCTGCCTCTCTACGCCACCGGGTGTAGCGTGCCCGTGGAAATCGAGGCGGTGACGCCGCCGCAGCTCGTGGCTGTCTGCACGCTTCCCGATACCCTGCGTTACGATGCCGCGAGCGGAGGGTACCTGCCGAGTCCCTTCGAAGCGAGCGTCACCTGCGTGAACGCGGGTTCGGTGTCCGCGCTGAATGTCTCCGGGGTGATCGCGCCGCCTCCGGGTTTCATCCTTGCAGTCGGCGAGACGATGATGAAGAATTTCACGCCTTCGACGCTCGCGCCTGATACTGGTGGTCCGGCGCCGCGCCTGCGCTGGATGCTGCGCAGCGTGACGCCGTTCCCGCGCGACACCTGCCTGAGCTTCCGCTTCAATGTCGCCGGCACCGATTCATCGACGGGCGCAACAGTGCAGTCGATGGCAACGTGCGTGCTCTGCGTCAAGGGCGTCCCGCCGGCCTGGCAGTGCGCGTTGCTCGCGCTCGACAGTCTCGTATTGAATGGCGCCGGAA
Organism: Ignavibacteria bacterium; assembly: GCA_016720835.1. GTDB lineage: Bacteria > Bacteroidota > Ignavibacteria > SZUA-365 > SZUA-365 > JADKJW01. The sequence continues at coordinate 87,903 of JADKJW010000018.1, read as the reverse complement.
ACGACGTGCAGCCGAATCCATTTACCGTGCGGTACCGCATCACGAATGTCAGCGTATCGGCGGGCGACATCGCGTCCATCACGCTGGCGCTGCCCGGCGGATCGGATCTGTCCTTCGATGCCGCGACGCCGTCCACTATCACCGGTCTCTGGACGCTGCAGCCGGGAGATACGCTCGCAGTGTCCTGGCTTCTGCACGTGACGAACCGTCTGGCTCCGCGCACCGTTCGTCTTTCTGCGGCGGCGTTCGACGCGCTCGGCAATCCGACAAGCTGCTCGCGGGACGTCTTCATCCCCGCGGTCACGATACTCAACGATGCGGAGACTCCGCTCGTCCCCGCGAGCTACGCGCTGCATCAGAACCTCCCGAATCCGTTTTCATCGGTCACGACTATTCAGTTCGAAGTCCCGACGTCGCAGCATGTGCGGCTTTCGATTCACGATGCGCTGGGCAGGCAGGTCGCGGAGCTAGTGAATGATACTCGCGAAGCGGGGCGGCACACTGTACGTTTCGATGCGGGCGCTTTGCCGAGCGGGACGTACCTGTGCAGATACGAAGCGGGCGGCGTAACAATGCAGCGAGTGATGGTGCTCACGAGATAGAAACGACGCGATGGAGACAGTCTCCGATACGTAGCACATTTCAGGAGGAGACGATGAGACGTCCGCTTGTACTGCTCCTTTTCCTCATGGCTGTGACACTGTGCAGCCGGGCGGAGTCGAAACTCATCCGGCGATCATGCGCCTTTGCGGATGAACCCGGAGCGCTCTGTCGCATTGTTGATTCCGAAGGTGAAGGCGAGGCGCTGAAAATTGGCATGAACCGCGAACTACGCCTTGAACTCTCCTCCATGCCTGTTCCCGCAAACACCACGGTCCGCGTGCCGCTGCTGCTGTACGATGTGCTGTCGCCTGGCGATACGTTGTATCCCGCGGTGTTCACGGTGCTGTTCGATTCGACGAAGGCGAGCTTCCGAAGCGTGGAAACTGGATCGAACACCATGCTCGAAGGTATCCCGGTCACCATGGCGTCGGTCGTGGGCGGGATCGAGTTTCGCATCACTGAAAAGCTGATTGTCAGTGATACCATGCTCTCCGGGACGCTCCTCGAACTGCTGTTTCGGACTCCGGATCCTGAGGAACGAGATACCTTGCGCTGCGCGCTCACGCTTTACAGTTGGAGCTTCGACGCCGGGAGCTTCTCTCCGCTGCCCCGTGACGGCCTGCTCACCATCATCCCGAGGCATACTGTCCTGACATGCGGTGGGACCTACGCGCCGCCCGCATTACTCTGGTCTCGATCGCTGAAGGATTACGATCCCAATCCCTTCACCGTGTACCGGACGCTGCGAAACACGGGCGACCGGGAAGCGAGAAACGTCCGATTCAAGATTGAATACGACAAGAAGAACCTCGTCCTCGTTGAGCCAGTGGTGAACGTGCAGGACGGCGCACCGTCCACGGTGCAGCCGGGCGATACGACCGTCGGACGTTGGACCATGCGCGCGGCACGCAGATTGCATGGCGATTCGGTGAGCATCTGCATCGTGTACTCTCGCGATGGCGTTGATTCTTCGCGCTGTTGCACGCGGTTCTGGATCCCTGCCGCTGATGCGGTGCTCTCGTGCACGGCGACTGCACCAGCAATCAATGCGGTTCAGGGAAACCAGAAGTATTGGCCGATGCCTTTCGAGGTAACGGTGACGGTGCTCAACGAAGGCGGGAAGCGAACCGACGCCGTGTTTGCGCGCCTCGTGCTGCCGAAGGAACTGCGGTTCACTAACCCGGATTCGCCGGATCGGGACGCGAAGCGCGTTTTTCCGTCAATACTTGATCCCGGGGAGCAGGGCAGTGCCCAGTGGTACTTGTGGCATCCGGTGACCGCAGTTGAAACGACATACACAGTCGGCGTATGGGTGTGGACATCGAACGCGGACTCCTCGTACTGCGAGGTGAAGGTGCTGATCCCGCGGCTGGAGACGCCGGTACTGACGCCGGTCTGTCAGGTGCCGGACTCGCTGCACTACGACCCTGTACTCGATCGCTACGATGCGAATCCCTTCGATGTGACGCTGCGCTGCACGAACACTGGCGCGCTGCCTGCTACGGATGTGACGGGCTTCATGTATCTGCCGCGGAGCGTGGTGCTGACGAATCCCGGCGATTCGCTTCGGCGGGCGTTCCCGAATCCATTGCTTGTATGGAAACCGGGCGATACGGTCCCGTCGATGAAATGGAATGTGACATACACGCGGAAGCTGCGCTACGACACGTACCTCGACTTCAAGTTCGTGACGGGCGGTGTGGGTCCGACAGGCCTCCCGCTCGATTCCGTGGAGACGTGGTGCCGCGTGCGCGTGCCGGGTCTGGCGCCCTCGTTCGCGTGCGTCATGCACATGCCCGATTCGCTGCCGCTCAACGCGACGAAGACGGACGTGACGCCGAACCCGTTCACCGTGCGCTTCCACGTGTGGAACACGAGCAAATATTCGTCGACGATCGACATGGTAGATCTCAACTACCCGATCGGCGACGGCTTGACGCTCGACGCCACGACGCCGAAGACGCGGACGGTGAAGCGGGTGCTGTTGCCGGGCGACACGCTCACGGTGACATGGGTATTGAGCGTGCAGAATCGGGTCAAGCGTCGCGACGTGCAGATCACATGCATCGCGTACGACGACGGCGGGAACCCTGTCGCGTGCAGCGACGACATGTGGATCGCGAACCTCGAGACGCAGCTGCAGTGCGTGTTAATGACGTCGGAGTCGGTGATCAGGTACCACCCGTGGGCTCAACAGTACCATCCGACGCGCTGGGTGATCACGGCGGACCTGACGAACACGGGTGGCTCGCCTCTCACGGATCTGATGGCGACTCTGGATCTTGCGGATTCGTCGCTGATGGCGTTGCAGGAGCTCGATCCTGAATTCCCCGACAACACGAACCCGAAGCGCGTGGCGGTGCTGTTTCCGCAGAGTACGAAGACGTTCCAATGGGGCTTCAGGCTTGCGGCTTCGAATAACAGCGGGGTTTCGCAATTTCTCGTGTACAATCTCACGTACAGAGCGAAAGAGACGCACTTCATGATATCGGGTTGCGACGTGCCTGTGGAGATCGAAGCTGCTGTGCTCACCGGCGCCTCGCAGCCGCCAGCGCCGCGCGGCTTCGATTTACGACAGAACACTCCGAATCCCTTCTCATCAGCCACGACTATTTCCTACGAAGTCCCGGCGGCAATGCATGTGCGCATGGTCGTGTACGACGTGCTTCGGCGGGGGAAGTCGGGGTCCTGTTGATGAGGTGAGGGAAGCCGGCCGGCACAACGCCGTCTTCGAATCGCCGCAGCTGCCGAACGGCATGTACCTCTGCCGCATGGAAGCGGCGGGTGTTGCGAAGAGCATACGCATGCTGCTGCTGCGTTAGCCATGAAAACGTCACTCCGCTTCGTCCTCGCTATCATCGCCGTGCACCTGTTTGCATGGACCTCGACCGGTATCGCGCAAACGGCAGGAGATTCGCCGGACGCTGTACGCGCGACGCCGGCCGCAACGATGCTCACATGCACTGCGACTGCGCCCCGCATCGTCAAGGATCGTCCGAATCACGCTATGTGCCCATGCCGTTCGATGTGTCGGTGACGGTGAATAATGTCGGGACAGCAGCAACCGATACGGTGTTCGCGCACATATCCGTTCCGCAGGATCTGCGGCTCTGACGGTCCCGACGCGCCGGGACGCTACGACAAGGTCGTAACGCCCTCGCTGCTGCAACCGGGTGAGTCCGGCAACGCGAGTTGGACCTTGTGGCATCCGATTACTCTCTCGGACAAGGAGTACGTCCTCCGCATATGGGTCCGTACCTCCAACGCGCTCTCTTCCTATTGCGAAGTGAACATCCGAATTCCAAAACTCGAAGCTCCCGTGCTTGCTCCAGAGTGTCAACTGCCGGACAGTCTGCTCATGGTCGAATCCCTCGACAGCTACATGCCGAATCCCTTCGAAGTGACCCTCACCTGCACGAACAGAGGCGGCCTCCCGGCGCTGGGCGTGACGGGCTTCGTCTATCTTCCGGCGAATACCGAACTCGCGGACAGCACGGAATCCCTGCGCAAGGCGTTTCCATCGCCAATGAATGAATGGAGACCCGGCGACACTGTACCACGGGTGACGTGGCGGGTCCGCTACACGTCGAGGCCGCGTATCGATGAATATCCGGATTTCAGATTCATCGTGGGCGGAGCGGATGACGAACAGAACCCGACCGACTCCGTCGGTACAATGTGCCGCATGCGCGTGAAGGGCGTGCGGTTCTTTCCCCGCTGCCTCCATATACAGATGCCCGACTCGCTCCCCGTGAATCAGGACGGAACAGATGTGACGCCGAATCCCTTCACCATTCGATACGGCCTCTGGAACCCGAGCCATCAGACGGGGACGATACAACGCATCGATCTGAACTACCCGATGGGCAATGGACTCTCACTCGACCCGGCCACTCCAAAAACACACAACGTGAACCGGACGCTTGCGCCGGGAGACACGTTGACCGTGACCTGGGTAATGCATGTGGAGAACCGCATCACGCGGAGGTACGTCCAGATCACCGCAATCGCCTACGATGAAGAAGATAATCCAATGCCGTGCATGCGCGACATGCTGATCGCGAATGTACGCGCGACAACAGATGCCCGCATCCCGCACGCGTCGCGCGCCTTTGAACTGCGACAACACTCCGAATCCCTTCGACCGGAGCACGAGCATTCGTTTCGATCTGCCACGCGCCGCGCATGTCCGTCTCGCAGTGTACAATGATCTCGGCAGTCTCGTGGCGACGCTCGTAGATGAATATCGCGAGGCGGGAAGCCACGAGGCGCGCTTCGATGCGGGCGCTGCCGGACGGGGTGTATTTCTGCCGCATGGAAGCGGCGGGCGTCGTGAAGAGCATGCGGATGCTGCTGCTTCGATAGCTGATTCGCTGACGCGGATTGCAGAACCACTGAACGCGCTCTTCCTCCCCCTCCACGACTGTGGAGGGGGCCAGGGGGAGGTGGAAGGGGGCTAGGGAGTTGGTTCGTGGCTGGATGCGTTGTTTGAGACGAAGACCGAACACCGCGTATCAGCGTCAGGTACCGAATGCGAAGCTGCCACGAAATCATTCACAATGTGTTCCGATCTTGGAATCTGATTTTCAGGAAAACACACCGTACCCGATCAGTTAGGTAAAATCTGATAATCGAACACACCGTACCCGATCGGGTACGAAACATCGGCTTATCGAATAAATCGTACCCGTTCGGGTACGAAATTGACGATTGCTTGACAAATCGTACCCGATCGGGTATATTCCGTCAGGAAACTGTGATATTCGTACCCGATCGGGTATAAACGAAGGAGCGGAAATGCCACCACTTGATGAGTTTGTGAGAGATCGTCGAAAAACTCTTGGCCTGACGCAGCCGGAACTGGCTGAGAAGGCCGGTGTCGGTCTGCGTTTCCTTCGCGAGCTGGAAGCGGGCAAGACCACGTTGAGGCTCGACAGCGTCAACACGGTCCTCGCGCTTTTCGGTCACGAGCTTGCGCCCGTCCCCATGGATCGAGGACGCTTCGAATCGAAGGCGGATACTCCCGATCGCAGGAATACACGGAGCGGGAAATGAGGCGCGCCGAAATACGCATGCAGGACCTTCGCGCCGGGACGCTCGTTGAAACGGAGAGCGGCTACAGCTTCTCGTATGAGCAGGCATACCTCGCACGCACGCAGAGCAAGGCGGTGAGCGCGACATTGCCGCTGAGCGAAACGGAATACACCAGTCCGGTGCTGTTTCCGTTTTTCGACGGACTGATTCCGGAGGGCTGGCTGCTGGATGTGGCCGCGGACAACTGGAAACTGGACCGGCGCGATCGCATGGGTCTCCTGCTGACCTGTTGCATGGACTGCATCGGCGCGGTGAGCGTGCACCCGGCGGGGGAGTGACATGGAGTACATGCAACGCTGTCTCTTCTGCTACGAACCCCTCGAGGATGATCGTCGGGATTATCATGCCACGTGCAGCAGGAAGATGTTCGGATCGTCGGAGCCTCCCGAATTGCCCTACGCCGAAGAGGATCTCGAGGCCCTCGCGTTGCAGGTGATCCGCAAACAGGTGTCGATCACAGGCGTGCAGCCGAAGCTCTCCGTCGACATCGAAAAAACACCACCGCGGCATCGCCGCTTCACCATCGTTGGATTATGGGGAGCATACATTCTCAAGCCTCCCACGGCGCAGTATCCGTTCCTTCCCGAGGTGGAGGATCTCACGATGCACCTCGCCTCGCTCGCGAGGATACCCGTCGTGCCGCATGCGCTGATACGCATGAGGTCCGGCAGTCTCGCCTACATCACGAAACGCATCGACAGGCACGAGAACGGCAAGCTGCACATGGAGGACATGTGCCAGCTCACGGAACGGCTCACCGAGTACAAGTACCGCGGTTCGCATGAACAGATCGCGCGGACGATTCAGCAGTACTCGGCGAATCCCGGCCTCGATGTGATCGGATTCTGCGAGCAGGTGTTGTTTTCCTTCCTTACCGGCAATGCCGACATGCACCTGAAGAATTTTTCATTGATCGACAGGCCGGGCATCGGATACGCGCTCGCGCCTGGCTATGATTTCGTCGCGACGGCCCTGGTGAATCCGGGCGACACGGAGGAACTCGCGCTGACGCTCAACGGGAAAAAGCGGCATCTCCGGAGGAAGGACTTCGACTCGGCCTTCAATCGCGCAGGGGTGGATACAAAGGTGGCAAACTCCCTGTATGTGAAATTCGCGAGAGCGTTCCCGGCCTGGCGCGCCTTCATCACAACGTCATTTGTCCCGCTCGAAATGCAGGAACGCTTCCTGACGCTGCTCGATACGCGGGCGGCGCAGCTCGGATTGAACCCCGGATGACCGCATCGCTGTCCGCGCTACACCGGAGATGGAGGGGCGCACAGCGAGCACTCGCGACATCCCGGAAATATATTTGAGATACCGTTTGGATTATTTCCAGGGAATCGCATTATTCAGGCTGTAACAACTGTTTCGGCCCTTCGCAGCACCGTCCCGTTCCGCACCTTCCGCTTTCGCTTCACGAGAAAGCGCGGGACGCGGTGTGTTGCCATTTGGAAGAAGTGTATGGCACGTATTCTTCTCTTCATGTTCGTATGCGGTCTGCTTCTCCTGCAGGCGCAGGCACAGGCGCAGGACGGCGCCGGCTCCGCCGTGCGCGTGAGCGGCGGCGTCACGGTCACGGGAGACGTGTACGGTTTCCAGTCGACGCCGGACAGCGCCGAGCAGGGGAGGCGTCCGCCTTCGCTGTTCCGCCTCGTGTTCAATCCGACCATCACCATCGGCGAATACATCACGTTGCCGTTCAACATCATGCTGTCGTCGAGCGAGACGAACGTGGTGACGCCCAACGCGAAGAATTCCTCCTTCCTGCAGTTCATCCAGAATCCCATGAACAGCCTGGGCTTCCTGAGTTTCTCGCCGCGCGCGGGCTGGGCGCAGGCGCATCTGGGTTCGCATGTGCCGAGCTACTCGGAGCTGTCCACCGGCGACGAGCAGGTGTTCGGCGCGGGCATCGACCTGACGCCGGGGCTGTTCCGCTTCGCGCTGTCGGCCGGCTCCTCGCAGCGCGCGATACAGCCCGATTCCGCGGCGAGCGTGCGCGGCGCCTACGCGCGGCAGCAGTACGCGGCCAAGATCGGCTACGGATCGGAGACCACATTCGGGCATCTGAACTTCGTGCGCGCGAAGGACGATCCGGCCTCGATCGCGCGCGTGCCGGCGGGCGTCATGCCGCAGGAAGGCATGGTGCTCTCGACGAATTTCCGCATCGCGCTCACCGATGCCGTCGGCGTGTTCGGCGAAGCCGCCGCCTCGGCATTCACGCGCGACATGCGCTCGGCCGATATCGAAGGCGACAGTCCCGTGCCGCAGTCGATGTACCGGCAGCGCGAATCCTCGCGCAGCGATTACGCGGGGACCTTCGGCGTGGACGTCAACAACGAGGACTGGGGCGTGCGGTTGAGTTCGAAGTACATCGGCGCGGGGTACTCGACGCTGGCGTTTCCGTATCTGCAGCCGGACCGTCTCGAATTCCTCGCCGCGCCGCGCGTGCGCTTCTTCGATCAGCACGTGAACATCACGGGATCGGTGGGCTACCGGACCAACAACCTTTCAAAGACCAATGGCGCGACCACCACGCAGCTCATCGGCTCCGCGAACGTTTTGGTCATCGCCACGGACGATCTGTCCATCTCCGCGCGCTACGCGAATTTCGGCATACGCAACAACCTCGTGAACGACACGCTCAAGCTCGAGACCGTCACCAACTCCGTATCGATCTCGCCCTCCTACACGCTGCGGACGGAGGGCGCCGTGCATTCCATGACCGCGATCTTCTCCATCGACGCGTTCACCGATTACAACGTCGTGAGCGGCAGGCAGGGCAGTAACAACACGCAGACCCTCATGGGCGTGTACTCCGTGTCCTTCATGGAGAATCCGCTCTCAATCTCCGTGACCGGGAGCCGCATGACGAACGACCTGCCCGTCAGCAAGCTGCTGCTGTACAGCGCGTCGTTCAACGCGTCGTACCGCCTGTTCGAGGGCGCGCTGCTGCCGTCGCTCGGACTGAGCTGGTCGAGCAACGCGCTCGGCGCCTTCACTCCCGACAGGCAGCTGCTTGGCCGCTTCGCCGTGCAATGGGCCGCCACGAAATCCCTGGCGCTGAACGTGGCCGTATCCCGCAACGACTACCGCTACGGCTCCTCGCGTCCGGGCGTCGCCTTCGTCGAACTCTTTCTCGAATCATCCGCCAGCTGGCGCTTCTGATCCACGACACCACGCTGCATCATCATGATTGAACCGATTCATACCTCCGGCGGAATCCCCACGTCTCCGCGTCCCCGCGTCCCCGCGTCCCCGCGTCTCCGCGTCCCCGCGTCCCCGCGTCCCCGCGTCCCCGCGTCCCCGCGTCTCCGCGTCCCCGCGTCAGTTCACGTCAGCCAGATTTCCACCGTTCTTCCAGCGAGGCTCTCTCATGAGGATACATCGCATACTCCCACTGGCCCTCCTGCTCCTCGGCGCGCTGCCGGCGGCGGCGCAGCAGATGATCGTGACGCTGAACGTCACCGCGCGCCCGAGCCCGTACCTCTCCGACTGGGCCTCGCGGCGCGAAACCGCGCTGTGTTCCATCACCACGCCGGCGGGATCGCAGGGCGTCGCCGCGAAGTTCTACGCGGAGATCCGCAAGGACGGCGTGGTGCAGGCGCGGACCAGGACCGCAGACATGCCGGTGGTGAACATCCCCGCGGGCACGTCCACCTACTTCGCGGAGCAGCTCATCTCGTTTCCCGCGGTGGACTTCGTCGGTGACGCGAAGAACACCGCCGCGCGCACGGGCCAGCTGCCCGCGGGCACCTACGAATTCTGCCTCGACCTCCGCACGCCCGACGACCGGGCGAGTCTGCTGACGGCGGTGGTCTGCCGCTCCTTCTATCTCACGACGTACCAGGCGCCTTCGCTGCTGCAACCGGAGGAGGGGGCGACGGTGCAGAGCCAGTCCTACCCGATGTTCCGATGGACTCCCGTGACGCCCGCGCCGCCGCTGCCGGCGCGGTATCGGGTCATGGTCTTCGAAGTGCTCGAGGGACAGTCGCCCTCCATCGCCTTCCGCGTCAACAAGCCCATCCTCGATCGCGAGATCGCCGGCATCACGCAACTGCTGTGGCCCGCGGATTTTCAGCTGCCGGGAAGGGTGGACCGCTACATCTGGACCGTGCGGGCGCTGGACGAGAAGGGCAATCCCCTCGGCGAAAACGACGGCTACGCCCCGCCGTTCACCTTCACCATGGGCGCGCAGGCGCGACGCGGCGGCGAAGCCGGCGGTGCGGAAAAAATAGCGGTGAAGGGCGGGGAACAGGTGGCACAGAAAACCGGGCAGCAGGGCGGTGAGCAGACGGCGAAGAAGCAGGGAGGCAAGCAGGACGCTGGTCCTGTCGTGATTGGCGGCCTTCAGATGGCGCAGGGTCCTGTAAAAACCAAATCCGGCGGTCCGCCTCCCATCGACACGACCAATTTCGGACAGGGGAATCCGCAGACCCCCGCGAGCGGCTGCCAGCCGGGGAACGTCGTCCCGACGCCCGTCGGCAGTACGCCCGGCACGAAAGCGGCGGCGGCCTTCATCGGCGATTCGATCAAGGTGGGCTTCTTTGAGATGAAGGTGCTGACGGCAACGGGCTCGGCCGCGTCGCTCGCGGGCACGGGCTCCATCGTCATTCCCTGGCTGCGCACGCCCATCGCGGTGAAGTTCACCGCGCTGAAGGTGAATCCCAACGACGAGGCCTACGACGGCGACGTGGTGTCCGAACTCGAGGCCGTGCCCGATCCGTATCAGACGCAGTGGGCCACGAACATGGTCGGCGGACTCCCGTGGACCACGAAGCGCATCAAGAATCTGGACACCTGGCTGAAAGCGAATTTCCCGAAGCTCGTCAAGAATCTGAATCTGCAGCAGCAGGTGGACAGCGCCATCGACGACCCGGTGAAACTGCCGCTCGGCCTCAACGACATCAAGGGCATCACCATCGCGATCGCGGAGATGAAGTTCACGGCTTCGGGCGCGCAGGCCGCGGCGGTGATGTCGCTGCCGGTGCTGGAACACGACAGCTCCCTCGGCTTCAAGGCCTCGAGCATCTTCTTCACGCCCTCGGGACCGTCCTTCACGTCGGGCAATTTCGCGCTGCTGAGCGATGTGGTCTTCGCCAACAACGCCAATACGTACAGCGTGACCTTCAAGGCGCCCGCCGCGCCGGGGACGGGCACGTTCGTCGACTGGGACTGCGACGGATTCCGGCAGCTGCAGGTGGACATCGACGTCGCGCTTCCGCGCACCTGGGTGGTGCCGAGTCCCGACGACTCGAAGCAGGTGATCTCCAACATCAAGACCTGGGTGAGCGACTGGGACGACTGGATCGTCACCGCGAAATTGAACAAATGCACCATCGTCGGCACGAACGGCACCGATCTCGAGGTGCTCTCGATGGCCTGGGATCATTCCGACGTGCGCAATCCCGCGGGCATCGTGTTTCCGAAGGGATACCTGGGCGACAGCAGCCTCGCGTTCCAGGGCTTCTTCATCAAGCAGGCGAAGCTCATGCTCCCCGAGAAGCTGAGCAGCTACGACGATCCCGCACAGCGCATCACGGCGTACATCAACAATCTGATCGTCAACAAAAGCGGCGTCACCTGCGACATCGAGGCGCGGAACGTGCTCAATTTCCCGAAGGCCAACATCGCCGCGCTCGGCGCCAGCATCGACACCGTCAAACTTTCGCTGGTGAACAGTTCCGTGACCACCGCGTATCTGCGCGGGGCGATCACGATTCCGATCGCCGACAGCGCGAAGGCGAACACGCTCGACTACAAGGCGCTGTTCCAGAACGGCAACGGCTTCCAGTTCTCGCTGACGCCGAAGGGTCCGGTCACCGCGGCGTTCTTCTCGGGCGCGAAGCTCACGCTCACGCCGAGTTCCTCGCTCGTCATCACGCTCGCGCAGAAGAACTCCTTCGATCTGAAATTGACGGGCGACTTCGAGTGGGCCGACATCACGATCGGTCCGGTAAAGAAGGTGAGGATTGCCACGAAGTTCGAAGGCATGCGCCTGCTCTACACCGAGGGGGCCGCGCTCTCTTTCGACATCGGCAAGTGGAGCTTCGCCAGCCCGCAGAAATCGCTGGCGAATTTCCCCGTGACGATCGAGAACGTGAAGTACATCTCCAAGACGAAACAGGGCAGCGAAGTGCTGCGCGGCGGCGTGTCGCTCGAGATCATCGCGAACATCGGCGACAAGGTGGGCGGGCGCACGAAGCTCGAGGTGATCGGCGCCATCGAGCGGCCGGCGGGCAAGAAGTTCGTGCCGAAGTTCATCGAGGCCCGCGTCGATTCGATCAGTCTCTTCGTGAAGACCTCGGCGGTGGTCATGAGCGGCTACATCAAGTTCATGCAGGAGGATCCGGTATTCGGCAACGGCTTCAAGGGCACGATCAAGGCCACGTTCGCAACCGCGCAGATGGAAATCGCCGCGACGGCGATGTTCGGGTCGACGAGCTATCAGAGCGCCACACCGTACCGCTATTGGTACGTGGACGCCAAGGCCATCCTGCCGCCGCCGGGCGTCGTGTTTCTGCCAGGCTACGCGTTCTACGGCATGGGCGTGGGCGCGTGGCAGCGCGTGAACGTGTCCACCATGCCCGCGCTGAACGCGGCGCAGGTGGCCGGCGCCACGTCGCCATCGGGCGCCCCCGCCTCGGGCGCCACCTTCACGCCGAGCAAGAACATCGGTTTCGGTTTCTCGCTCACCGCCGTGCTGGGCACGTCGCCGGATTCGAAAAAGTTCAACGCCGACGTCACGCTGAGCGGGCAGTTCACGCCGAGCGGCGGACTCGTGAACATCCACATCAAGGGCGACCTCTACGCGATGGCGAAGATCACCGAGCGCGCCACCGCTCCCGTGAAGGGCGTCATCGACATCGACTACAACCACCCGCAGCGCATCTTCCACATGCAGGCCAAGGTGTATATCGAGAAGGATCCCATCTCCACGCCGGGCGGCGCGAACATGGTGATGCACCTCGAGGGCAAGACCGGCATCTGGTACGTGAAGATCGGCGAGCCGTCGAATCGCAACATCATCAAGGTGTACGGCGTCAGCACCGAATCGTATTTCATGTTCGGCAAGAACATCACGGCGCCGACGGGTTTCAGCCAGGCGATCACCAACGGCCTGCACTCTGTCGGCGTCTACAACCTCTCGCCGAACGCGAACGCGACCAACGACGCCATCGCCGGGAACGGCTTTGCCGCGGGGGTCGGCGTGAACTACGACACGGGCAACCGCGACAAGCACCTGTTCGGGAGGGTGAAGCTCCGCTACCGCATCGCAGGCGGCTTCGAGATCAATCTGTCGCTGCTCCGCTACCCGGACAATGCGACCTGCGCGGGCGGGGCCGCGCTGACCGGCGTGAACAAATGGTACGCGCAGGGCGGCGTGGCCGCCTACGTCATCGTCAATGTGACCATCCATGTGGATCCGAAGGGCGCGCCCTGCCTGTACTGCTGTCAGGGCAATCATCCGAACGGCTGCGACTTCACGCTCGCCAACGTCACGCTCGGCGCCTACCTCCTCGGCGGCTTCCCGAAACCGACCTGGTTGCAGGGGCAGGCGGGTGGCAGCTTCAATCTGCTCAACGGCGCGGTGAAGGGTTCGTTCAACGTGAACATCGACTATGGTTCGCAATGCACGCCCGCCGCGGGACCGGAAACGGGACCGGTGGTGCAGGCCCAGGATGCCGCGCAGGAGCAGAACGCCATGCTCATTCAGTCGATCTACCCGGCCAACAACACGTCGGGCTTCTCCGTCGGCGACCGCGCGCGCGTGCTCTACGGCTTCACGCCGAACGAAACCTTCGACGTGATCGAGCAGCAGGGGAGCGCGTCGGGCAGCACCGTCAACAGAACCTTCCAGGCGCGCTACACGCTGACGTTCAGGAAAAGAACGGGCTACAACACGTACAGCGCGCCCATCACCATCAACACACCCACGAACTCCCTTGGCGAGCGTGTCGTCCTCCTCAACACCGGAATGGCAGTCGTCGCCGCGCCGAAGAACATGATGGACCCGGGCGAAGGCAATCAGGCGCCGCCTCCCATGAATCTCGGATGGAATCTGGACTCGGCGACGACGTACTATGCCATGGCGACCGGGACGCTCTGGGAGTACAAGAACAACTCCTGGGCGATCGCGAAAAACAAGAAGGGACAGGCCGTCATGAGTACGGCGGCGACGCTGTTCTCCACGCCCTCGCCCCCGCCGCAGCCGGTGAAAAAAGAAAAGAACATCATTCAGAACAATTGACCATGGAGAACCTCATGTCCCGCAAGCATGCAGTGCCGGCTGCGTTTCTCCTCCTCGTCATGACGGTCGCCGGAGCCGCGCAGACCGACACGCAGGACGACCTCAATGCGGCGCTGCGGTCGCACATCGGCCTCATCGCAAAGCCCACGAACGCGGGCGTCGTGCTGCGCTGGGCGGTCGATAAACCGGCCGTGTGGCTGATCGCGAAAAAAACCGGCTTCATCCTCGAGCGCGCCGATGCCGTGTCCGGAGGAAGGATGCCGGCAGCATCCGCCTTCCGCGCGCTCAGCGCCGGACCGGTGCTGCCCTGGTCCGGGGAGCAGTGGCGGAAGCACTTCGAGAACAGCCCGACTCCGCGTGAAGGCGTGCCTGATTACGCGATGATTGCGGCAGCCCTGCTCGAGGACGAAGATGCCTCCTCGGGCGGACCCGTCAGCACCGACGATCTCGCCGCTCTCAAAGAGCAGCGGGCACAGTTCGAAATGCGCTACAGCTTCGCGCTCTTCGCCGCCGATCGCAGCGCGGCGGCGGCGGAGGGGCTCGGACTCCGCTTGATGGATGCCGGCGCGGAGGCAGGGAAGACCTATGTGTACCGCATCCGTCTCGCGGGCACATCGCCCGTGTACCGCGTCGATACCGGGTATGTGACCGTGCGAAATACTCCCGCGCGGGACGTGCAGAAGGAGCTCCTGCGCGCTGATGGACGCGACGGCACCATCCTCCTCCTGTGGCCTCGCGCCAAAGAGTATTCTGCCTATCGCGTGGAACGTTCCGCAGACAAGGGCCGCACGTACGAGGCAATGACGAGCGCGCCGTTGCTGTCCGTGCGCGACGCGGACGCCGCCGATTCGGTCGAGTCCTTTGCAGACACGACGATCGTCAACTACCGGCCCTACACGTACAGGGTGTTCGGCTTCACCGCATTTGCCGATGAAGACCTGGTCGGAACGATCACCGCGAACGGACGGGATCGCACGCCGCCCGGCACGCCCTTCGTGCCGAACGCGAAGCAGATCGCGGCCCGCGCCGTGCGCATACAGTGGAGCATGGACGAGCCGACGGACGGCGATCTTGCGGGCTTCCGCGTCCTGCGCGATTCGGTGGAGGATGGTCCCTACCGCGCGCTCACGGATCGTCCCTTCGCCGCCACCGCGCGCGAGTTCATCGACACGACCTTCTTCGAGGACCGCCCGAACTATTACATCGTCGTCGCCGTCGACACCGCGGGGAACGAGGCGCGATCACTTCCGTCCTACGTGGCCATCGCCGATTCCACACCGCCATTGCCACCGCGATGGGAGCGGGGAAGCATGGACTCGCTTGGCGTGGTCACGCTCGTGCTGCGCGCGAACAGGGAAGGCGATTGCGCCGGCTACCGCATTCTTCGCGCCAACGCGCCGGATCACGAATTCTCCTCCATCATCGAATGGTTCGGGGAGGACGACGGGTATTCCGCGCGAGACACCGTCATCGTGGATACGGTCACCGTGCTGTCGCTGACGAAAAACGTGTATTACCGCGCGACGGCGCTCGACCGCAATTTCAACGAGTCGGAGCCGTCCGACATCCTTGTGGTGCGGCGCCCGGACAAGATCGCCCCCGTGGCTCCCGTCATCCATGACGTGGAAGTCAGCGACACGTCCGTCGTCCTGCACTTCTACCCCAGCGCCAGCGAGGACGTGCAGTCGCATCGGCTCTACCGTCGCGGCGGCGGGAGCGACGCATGGAAGGAAATCGCGACGCTCGGGGGAGATGCGGTCTCGTCGCTCGACCGCGACGTCGAGCGGAACGTCGTGTACGAGTACGCGCTCGAGGCCGTGGACAGCGCCGGTCTGCGCTCGGAGATGTCGGTGAGCGTGCAGGCGCGTCCGTACGACACGGGAGTGAGGCCGGGCATCACCGGTTTGCAGGCAACCGTCGATGCGGACGGGAAACGGGTGACGCTGAATTGGAAGAATCCCGCGTTGAAGGAAGTCTTCCAGGCCTTCGTGTACCGGTCCGTGCGCGGCAATGGTCTGAGAAAGTATGCCGCGGTGCAGGGCGACGCGGCGCCGACGGTATCGGACAGCTCCTTGCAGGGCGATGGCGTGTACGAGTACGCCGTGAAAATCGTGACGGCTTCCGGCGCGGAATCAAAACTCTCGGCACCCGTGCAGGTGACCGTCGAAAAGAAGTAGGTCGCTCCGCTACAGCGATCCGCGGTACAGGCCGCCA
Source organism: Ignavibacteria bacterium (assembly GCA_016720835.1). Taxonomy (GTDB): domain Bacteria; phylum Bacteroidota; class Ignavibacteria; order SZUA-365; family SZUA-365; genus JADKJW01. The sequence goes on along the minus strand of JADKJW010000018.1, from coordinate 71,744 downwards.
TCCACCAGGATCGTCTCACCCGTGATGTAGGCCGCGCGTTCTGAGGCGAGAAAGCACGCGAGGTCGCCGACCTCCTCCGGGAGGCCGAGTCGTCCCGCGGGAATGCCCGCCAGCATGAGGGCGCGTTCCTCGTCCGGCGTGCGTCCGCTCTGCGCCGCCCGATCGGCGAACAGATGCGTGAGGCGGTCGGTGCCGATATACCCCGGCGCGATGCAGTTGACCGTAATGCCGAGGCCCGCCACTTCGTCGGACAGCGTCTTCGCCATGCCCGTCACCGCCGCGCGGTAGGTATTCGAGAGCATGAGGCGCGCGATGGGCTGTTTCACGCTGATGGAGGTCACCGTGACGATGCGTCCCCAGCCGCGCGCTTTCATTCCCGGCAGGAGCGCCCGGATAAGGCGCACCGGACTCAGCAGCGTGCGTTCCCAGGCAGCCGCCCAGGCGGTTTCGTCCAGCGCCTCGAAGGTCCCGGGCTGCGGACCGCCGTTATTCGCGACCAGGATGTCGATGGTGCCGTACATTTCGAGGGCGGCGTCCGTCATGCGGGTCACGTCCCCGGCGGCATCGAGATTTCCGGTGACGTACTCGACTTCCGCTCCGTGCGCGGCGCGCAATTCCTCCTGCAGCGCGGAGAGCGGTTCCTCGCGCCGGGCGCAGAGCACGAGCCGCGCGCCCTCCGAGGCGAGGCTGCGGGCGATGGCGCGACCAATGCCGTCGCTGGATGCGGCGATGAAGGCCGTTTTTCCGTTCAGACCGAGTTTCATACCTTTGCCTTTCGTCGTGAATCGTTTTGCCGGTTTTCGTGTTCTCATTTCTGACGCAGCGTTCCGCGCCCGTCGATAAATCTACCACCGGGCCGCTCGAATCAAAACTCGCAGCCTCCCCCTCATCGTGCTGAACCCATGGCCATTCTTCCGATATACACCTACGACGCCCGCGTGCTCCGTGAAAAAACCCGGGAAGTCAAAAAACCCGATGCCGCCATCACGTCGCTGGCGCTCGACATGTTCGAAACCATGAAACCCGCCAGCGGCATCGGACTCGCCGCGAACCAGGTCGGGAACGGCTCCTCGCTCTTCATCGTCGACGTCTCGGGTGTGGAGGGCTACGAGGAAACCGGACCCTTCGTCTTCATCAATCCCGTCATCACGGAACTCTGGGGCGAGGACGTCGGCTACGAGGAAGGCTGCCTGAGCATCCCCAACGTGCGCGACGAGATCTTCCGGCCGGAATGGCTCAACATCCGCTACCGCGACCTCAACTTCGAGGAGCAGGAACTGCAGGCCGACGGCCTGCTGGCGCGCGTCATCCAGCACGAGTACGACCACCTGCAGGGCATCTTCTTCACCGACTACCTCAAGGGATTGAAGAAGAGGCTCGTGCTGCCCTCGCTCAAGAAAATCATGCGCGGCGAGATGGAGGCGGACTACCCGCTGGTGCCCGTCCATCGCATGGATGCCGTCGAGCGCTGACGCGCGCGGCGCCATACCGCGGAAGGATCCGACGCATGACCATCGTCTTCATGGGCACTCCGGACTTCGCCGTGCCGTCGCTGCGCAAGCTCCTCGGGAGTCCGCATCGCGTGGTGGCGGTGGTCACCGCGCCCGATGAAGCGCGCGGGCGAGGGCAGAAGGTCACGCCCACCCCGGTGAAGGCGGCTGCTCTCGACGCCGGCATCCCTGTGCTGCAACCCGCGTCGCTCCGCGATCCGGCCTTCATCGACGCCCTGCGCGCGCTGTCCGCCGACGTCTTCGTCGTGGTGGCCTTTCGCATTCTGCCGCGCGAAGTGTTCACCCTGCCGGCGCGGGGGAGCTTCAACCTGCACGCGTCGCTTCTTCCGAAGTACCGCGGCGCGGCGCCCATCAACTGGGCGCTGATCAACGGCGAAACGGAGTCGGGCGTGACATCCTTTTTCCTCAAGGAGAAAGTGGACACCGGCACCGTGATCCTGCAGGAGCGGCTCGCGGCGCCTCCCGACATGACCGCCGGCGAGCTGCACGACGCGCTCTCCATGCTCGGGGCGGAGGTCGTCCTGCGCACGGTGGATGCGATCGCGGACGGCACCGCCGTCGCGCGCGACCAGGACGACGCGCTCGCCACGCCCGCCCCGAAGATCTTCCGCGACACCTGCGCCATCGACTGGAGCCGCTCCGCGCCGCAGCTGCACAACTTCATCCGGGGCCTGAGCCCCTTTCCCGGCGCGTGGACGCGGCACGGCGAACGGGTCCTGAAAATATACCGGACACGCGTGTCCGATACAGGTCGCCCGCTTCCGCCCGGATCCGTCCTGGCGCACGGCGGCTCACTCATCGTGCATTGCGGCGACGGCGCGCTCGACATCCTGGAACTGAAGCAGGAAGGGCGGAAGGCGATGAACGCCGCGGAATTCCTGCGCGGCTACCGTTTCGAGGAAGACGCGCGTATCGGCTGACGCTCCGAGGCGCGGGTCTCAGAGCATGGCCAGCGCGAGATCGGCCACCTTCCGCGACGCGCCCGCATCGCCCATGGACGCGCGCATGTCGGCAAGGTCGCGGATCATCGCCGCGCGGGCGGCATCGTCGACGAGCAGCGGCAGCATATGCGCGACGATATTCTCGACCGATGCCTCGCGTTGCAGCAGTTCCGGAACGATGATCCTTCCCGCGAGGATGTTCGGCATGCCGATGTGTTCCACCCGCACGAGCCGCCTGCCGATAGCGTAGTTCAGGGCGGATGTCCTGTACACGATGATCATCGGTGTCCGGTAGAATGCGGTCTCCACGGTCGCGGTGCCGGAGGTGACGATGGCCGCGTGCGCGTGTTCCATCAGGCGATGCGTCATGCCGCGGAGCAGGGGGGTCGCGTCGCCGGCGCGCGCCGCCGCATAGGCCTCGTCGGGCAGATGCGACGCGCCGATGGCCACGGAGCAGCCGGTGCGTTCCTTCAGGACGCGGGCGGCCTCGAGCATGACCGGCAGCATCCGGTGCAGTTCCTGCGCCCGCGAGCCCGGCAGCAGCGCAAGGAGGGGACGATCGGGGAGGCCCGCATCCGCGAGAAATTCGGCGCGATCGGTGTCCGGCAGGATCTCGAGAAGGGGATGGCCGACAAACGTGACGGGCACGTCGAGTTTCTGGTACAGCGGCCTCTTCAAACGGGAACACGACCGCGAGGTGATTGACGAGTTCGCGCATCTTCGCCGCCCGGTCGCCTCCCCAGGCCCACACTTGCGGACTGATGTAGTAGAGCACCGGAATGCGTGAGGCGCGGGCCGCGCGCGCGAGTCGGAGATTGAAGCCCGGATAGTCGATGGGGATCAGCACCGCGGGCCGTCGCCGCAGCATTTCCTCCGTGCAGTGGCGGAGCATGTTGCGGAGAAAGCGGTAGTTTTTCGCCACCTCGATGAAGCCCATGATGGACGTCTGCCGCGTGTGGTAGAGCAGCTCGACGCCGGCGTCCTGCATGCGGTCTCCCCCGATGCCGAAAAATTCCGCGTCCGGCACGCGCGCGCGGATCGCTTCCACGACGCGCGCTCCGTACTGATCGCCCGACGCCTCCCCTGCGACAAGCATGAAGCGCGGGGCGGGGGTCATCGCAGGAGCCAGACCGCCACGACGAGCGCGGAAACGAACACGAATGCCTGGATGGAGCGCGCTTCGGATTCCCAGCCGCCGCGCCAGTCGATCGCAATCTTTTTCGGACTCTCGTAGCGCGTCAGCGCGAAACCAAAGCGGGGCACCGCCCTGGCGTACGCCTCGTACTCGGCGCCGAATTCCGCGCGCAGGAAACGCTCTTCCTCGAGGACGATCATCGTGTACTGGAACAGGAACCACGCGAGCGCGGCCAGCTGCAGCCAGGGAAAGAGCGCCATCGACATCACGCCGATGCCGATGTAGATGAGGATGTTGCCGGTGTACAACGGGTTTCTCGTCCGGGAGAACGGGCCGGACGTGACCAGTCGCGTGGCGCCGACGCTGCCGGTGACGCGCGTCTCGCTGCCGGCATAGAACACGCCCCAGGCCCTGAAAAACTCGCCGAGACAGGCGAGCGCGAAGCCGCCGACGAGACTGACGGGGGTCGGCCTTGCGAAGACGAGCATGGCGATAACCCAGGGAATGGGCGCGTAACTGCGGTTCTTGAACAGGAATTGGCTGAGTGTCAAAGGGGGATACCTCGATGTCGTCTCGCAAGGTAGCTCCACGGCACGCAATTCTCAAAAACGATGCGGCCCGCGCGCGATGGATGCTCGGGGTGCCCGGCACGGAATCGTTTCTCTCCGGGTGTTTCGCGGACACGTGCGGTTGATTATATTGGATGATTCATAAGGAAACGGCATTCAGGTCCCACACACCCCATGCGCCCAGTCCCCAAGGAGAAATCGACGGAACAACAGATGCGGCGCGGACGGCTGCTCTATGAGGGTCACAGCAAGCGCGTCCTCGAAAGCGCCGATGCGGACAAGGTGTTCCTCGAATTCAAATCCGATTTTCCCGCGCGCGACAAGCACGCCGCGAACGGTCCGGTCAAGCCCATGCTGGCCGTGCAGATCGCGGCGCACATCTTCGACTACCTTCAGAGCTTTCGCATTCCCACGCATTACCTCGGGCTGCACGACGAATCCGCGCTGCTGGTGCGTCGGTTGGACATGATCCCCATCGCCGTCGTCGTACGGAACATCGCCGGAGGGGCGCTCTGCGAGCGCTACGGCGTGACGGAGGGCAGGGAGCTGGACTTTCCCATCGTCGAACTGGTGTACCGGAGCCAGAAGTTCGGGTACCCGATGATCAACGAGTCGCATGTCCTGGCTTTGGGTGTATCCACGCCCGAGGAAGTACGGACCACCATTCGCATCGCGACCAAGACCAATGCGGTCCTGCGCTCCTTCATGGAGCGGCGCCGTTTCCGGCTCGTCGATATCTGGCTCGAATTCGGCAGGCAGAACGGCGAGGTGTTCCTCGGCGACGCCATCTTTCCCGACGTCATGCGCATCTTCGACGTTGAAAGCCACCAGCTGCACGACGGGTCCCTCTTCCGTCTGGGCATCGGCGAGTTCGCCGACGCGTACGCGGCGCTTCATAAACGGCTCCTGGCCTGAGTTCCCCCATGTCGCTCACGAAATACGGCACCGATACCGCCATCCCGATCATCGTCATCTCGGTGCTGCTCATCGCGGGTGGCTTCTTCATTTCGAACCTTCCGCTGAAAATCGGGTTCATCCTGCTCGGCGTCCTGGTGCTCGGTTTCACGCTCAACTTTTTTCGCGATCCGGAACGCACCGTGCCGGATGTCGCCGACGGCGTCATTTCGCCCGCCGACGGAAAGGTGATCAGCATCACCGAGGTGGACGAGCCGGAATTCCTGAAGGGGAAGGCGAAACAGGTCTGCATCTTCATGTCCCCGCTGAATGTGCACGTCAACCGCTACCCGATATCGGGCCGTGTCGGGTATTTCCGGCATATCGAGGGCAAGTACCTCGTCGCCTTTGCGGACAAGGCCTCGGACCTCAATGAACGGACGCTGATCGGCATCGACGGCAAGACGTCGAAGGTGCTGTTCAAGCAGATCGCCGGCGCCGTCGCGCGCCGCATCGTCTGTCCCATTGCCGTGGGTGACAGCGCGGTCGCGGGTCAGCGCTTCGGAATGATCAAGTTCGGATCCCGCGTCGACGTCCTCATGCCTCCGGATGCGGAAGTCCTCGTGTCGATGGACCAAATCGTCGTCGCGGGCGAGACCATTCTCGCGCGGCTTCGCCCCGCCGCCACCGCGCCGCCGGCGCCCTGATTCCACACGCACCACACCAGCAGAAGCACAGCACGCCAGTGAAGATCCGCCTCAGCCGTTCCATTCTTCCGAATCTGTTCACCGTGCTGAACATTTTCTTCGGCTTTCTCTGCATCATCCAGGCGATGCACGGCAAGTTCGTCCTTGCAGGCATCTACGTCGTCTGTTCGGCAATCTGCGACACGCTCGACGGCCTCATGGCGCGGCTGACGCACTCGTCGAGCGAATTCGGCGTGCAGCTGGACTCGCTCGCCGACGCCGTGAGTTTCGGCGCGGCCCCGTCGGTGCTGGTGTACGCGCTGTTCCTTCACTCCTACGGACCGTTCGGAACGCTGGTGGCGTCCGCACCGCTCGTGTTCGGCGCGCTGCGTCTTGCGCGCTTCAACGTGCAGCTCGTCGGTTTCAGCAAGGACTCCTTCGTGGGTGTTCCCATTCCGCTCTCCGCGCTCGTGCTGGTGGCGTTCATCTTCTTTTTCGGACCGGACGTCATTCAGGCCGATGCGACCCTGCAGCACGTGTTCACCGCGGTGATCGCGGCATGCGGCCTCCTGATGGTCAGCACGATCCGCTACCCGACCCTGCCGAAATTCACGCGCAAGGCCTTTCGCGAGCAGCCCTGGCTCACCGGCGGCTGCGTGCTCGGCGGCATCATCATCGCCGTGACACTGGGCAAGGGCCTCTTCCCCGTGCTGGCGCTCGTGATCGTGGCCGGCGTCGTGTATTCGGCGTACGGGCAGATCAGGAAACTCCTCACGGGCAAGCCCGCAGGAAAGTCCAAATAATCCACTCGCATTCCATCGATTTGCACTGTTGAAGGTTCCCATGACATTCAAAGCCACCGTCACCGTGCGGCGCCGACCCACCATCCTCGATCCCGAAGGCAAGGCCGTCGAGCACGCGCTGCAGTCCCTGGAACTGCGCGGCGTCGCGCGACTGCGCATCGGCAAACTCATCGAACTGCACGTCGACGCCGCGGATGCGGACGCCGCGCGCGCCACCGTCGACGAAGCCTGCCGCAAGCTCCTCGCCAATCCGGTGATGGACGACTACACCATCGCCCTCGAAGAAGCGGGCGCGTGATGGCGGCCCACCGTTTCGGCGTCGTCGTCTTCCCCGGATCCAATTGCGATCACGACGCCTACCATGCCGTGAAGCACGTGATGGGGCAGGACGTGCGTTTCCTCTGGCACAAGGAGAGCGATCTCGGCGGCGCGGACGCCATCATCCTTCCGGGCGGCTTCTCCTACGGCGACTATCTTCGCTGCGGCGCCATTGCGCGTTTTTCGCCGATCATGAAGGAGGTCGTCCGCTTTGCGAATGCGGGCGGGCATGTCATGGGCGTCTGCAACGGCTTTCAGATTCTCTGCGAGGCCGGGCTTCTGCCGGGCGCGCTGCTGCGCAACGCCTCGCTCCGGTTCGTGTGCCGCGAGGTGCATCTGCGCGCGGAGAACACGGACACCGCGTTCTCGAACGCGCTCACCGCCGGACAGGTTCTCACGATCCCCGTTGCGCACGGGGAGGGAAATTACTATACTGACCGGTCTGCGCTCGAGGAGCTCGAAGCGCGCCGCCAGGTGGTGTTCCGCTACTGTTCCGCCGACGGCGCTCTGACGCCGGAGAGCAACCCCAACGGCTCGCTGAACAACATCGCGGGCATCGTCAACAGGGCGGGCAACGTGTTCGGAATGATGCCGCATCCCGAACGGAGCATGGAAACGCTCCTCGGATCGGACGACGGCATCGGAGTTTTTCAATCGGTGATTCAGGCGCTCTCGCGCCGCGAAACAGCTTCAGTGGAGGTCTAGCGCATGTTTGGAAATATTGGAACCGGCGAAATCATCATCATCCTCGTGATCATTCTCGTGTTCTTCGGCGCGAAGAAGATTCCCGAACTCGCGCAGGGCCTCGGCAAGGGCATGCGCGAATTCCGGAAGGCCGCCAAGGACATCCAGGAGGATATCAGCGTCGATGAAAAGAAACTGGAAGACAAGAAGTAATCCCGCCTTCGCGAAGCAGCACCCATTGCGCTCCGCATCCCCGGGGAGAGGGAACGGGGCCGTCTGATGACCCCGTATTCGTCGCTGCGACCACAGCTCCTCGCGGGCGGTTCCCGCTGCGCGGATCTGCTGGCCGTTGCGCGCGCGACGGCGCGGGAACACGCAAGGCTCAATGCCTTCCGCGAGCTTTTTGATGACGCGGAGCAGCGCGCCATGGATGTGGACGCGTCCATCGCGGCCGGCGGAGCGGGTCCGCTCGCGGGCATGCTCGTGGCGGTCAAGGACAATTTCTGCGTCGCAGGACACGACACCGGCTGCGCCTCGCGCATCCTCGAGGGCTTCCGCGCGCAGTACGATGCCACCGTGGTCAGGCGGATCCTCGATGCGGGCGCCATCCTGGTCGGCCGGACGAACATGGATGAATTCGCCATGGGGTCCTCGAACGAGAATTCCGCCTACGGTCCCGTGCTGCATCCGCTCGACGCGACGCGCGTGCCGGGAGGTTCGAGCGGCGGTTCCGCCGTCGCGGTGGCCGCGGGCATCGTGCACGCGGCGCTCGGGTCGGATACCGGCGGTTCGGTGCGCCAGCCCGCGTCGTTCACGGGCATCGTGGGATTCAAGCCGACCTACGGCCGCCTCTCGCGCTACGGCCTCGTGGCCTTCGCGTCGTCGCTCGACACGGTCGGGTTCTTCGCCGCCGGAATGGAGGACGCCGCCCGCATGTACGCCGTGATGGCGGGGCACGATCCGCTCGACGCCACCTCCGCTCCGCGGGCCGTCGAGGATCCGCTGCCGCCGCTCTCTCGCGGCGTCGCCGGACTTCGCATCGGCATCCCTGAAGAATACGTTCCAGGATCGCTCGATCCGGAAATCCGGGCCGCGCTCGACCGTGCCGCGGAGGCCTTTCGCGCGGGAGGCGCTTCGGTGCGCCGCGTGAGCCTTCCGCACGCGAAGTACACCATCCCGGTCTACACCATCATCGCCATGGCCGAGGCGTCCTCCAATCTCTCCCGCTACGACGGCGTCCGCTACGGGCATCGGGCGGCGGGAGGCGTCATGGCCGCGACGCGCAGCGAGGGTTTCGGCCCCGAGGTGAAGCGCCGCGTCATGCTCGGCACGTACGCGCTCTCCGCGGGCTACTACGACGCGTACTATCGGAAGGCGCAGCGGGTGCGCCGGCTCATCAGCGAGGATTTCACGAGGGCCTTTGAAGATGTGGACGTGCTGCTCACGCTCACCGCGCCCGGCACGGCGTTCTCGCTCGGAGAGAAAATCGACGACCCCCTGCAGATGTATCTCTCCGACACGTTCACCGCGTCGGCCAACCTCGCGGGCATCCCCGGCGTCAGCGTGCCCGCGGGGACGGACGCGCGCGGACTGCCCATCGGCGTGCAGCTGCTGGCGCGGCATTTCGACGAAGGCGGGCTGTTCGCCGCGGGCGCGTTCCTTGAAGCCGCGCGGCGATGAACGCCGTCACCGCGGTCACCAGTACGTCGTCGTGATGGTCACATCCCCGTCGATGAAGGTCTGGCAGGCCATGCGCTCGTGTGCGGAGAAGGGACGCTCGCGCATGACGCGCCGCTCGATCTTCGAGGGCGGCGCTACGTGGTCCATGCCGTCGAGGATGAGGATGCGGCATTTGTCGCACACGCCATCAGCGCCGCAGGAGGAAGCCAGCGGATGCCGTGCGGCATGCACGGCGTGCAGGACACTCTCCCCGATCGCGCAGGGGATGGCGGTGTTGAACGGATGGATGGTGATGGTGGGCATGCGGTGCGTCGGGATGAAAATGGTCGCGCATTCCGTCCCGGGAGGAGCTGTCGCATGAGAGGGGGACGCCTCGGCATGGTCCGCATCTTCTGCGACTTCGACGGAACCATTGTCCCGCAGGACGTTGGCGACGCGTTTTTCGAGCGCTTCTCCGGTCCGGAATGGCTGGAAGATACCGGAAAGTTTCGAGACGGGGAATTGACGAGCAGCGGCCTGTTCGCGCGCCTCGTCTCCCGCATCTCCGGACTGACACCGGATGCCGTCGTCCGATTCTCCGACAGTTTCTCTCCGGATCCGACATTCCGCGATTTTGCCGCATGGACCCGGGAGCGCGAATACCCGCTCATGATCCTCAGCGACGGACTCGACGCGTACATCGCCGCCATGTTGTCGCGGGAGGGCCTCGACATCCCGTTTCGCGCAAACGCGCTCGCCTTCAACCCCGACGGCAGCTGCGCCATCCGTCAGCCGTACCGCGACGAATGGTGCGAGCGCTGCGGCACCTGCAAGCGGAACCAGATGCTCGTGCACTCCGCGGACCGCGACGTGATCGTGCTCATCGGGGACGGGCTTTCGGATTTTTGCGCGGCGAGGCATGCGGACGTCGTCTTCGCGAAGGCGGAACTCGAGACGTATTGCCAGCGTGAGAACATCAGCTTCCGCCGCTTCCGCGATTTCACCGAGGTGCGCGCGGATCTCGAAGGGATGATTGCGCGCGGCGATCTGCGCCGTCCGCGGCAGGCGGCATTGAACAGGGCGTCGGTCTGGAGCATGGGATGAAGCCTGCGCGGCGACCGGCAGTATCGATTTTCAACAACGCATCGGATACCAGCACGACATGAGCGACCCATCCGCGGAGAGCGAATTCCCCGAAACTGTCAGGCGCACGGAACCCGAGCTTGCGCCGATGCAGATATTCAAGCACGGCCTCTTCTTCGCGATCACCTTCGCGACCACCCTCATTGCGGGCATGCTCTGGCAGATGGAGCGTGATCTGCTGAATATCGCGGTAGGCCTTCCGTACAGCCTCAGTCTGTTGTTCATTCTCTCCTGCCACGAGTTCGGGCATTACTTCGCCGCCCGGTATCACCGTGTGCGCGTCACCCTGCCGTACTATATCCCGATTCCGCCGTTGAGCGGCGTGGATTTCGGAACGCTTGGCGCGGTCATCCGCACGAAGGAGCCGATTCCGAATCGCAAGGCGCTCTTCGATATCGGCATTGCGGGTCCAATCGCGGGCTTCATTGCGAGCATCATCGTGCTCATGATCGGCTTCCTGTCACTTCCGGGCAAAGAGTTCATCCTTTCGATGCATCCGGATTTCGACTTCGCGATCAATACTGTGCCCGGACTGCAGCAGGGTGGCACGCTGGTATTCGGCGCGCCGCTGCTCTATCAGTGGATGCAGAGCCTCTTCAGCGCGTCCGGCGCATGGATTCCTCCGATGTGGGAGATGTATCACTACCCGTACCTTATCACCGGGTGGTTCGGACTGCTCATCACCGCGCTGAACCTGCTCCCGGCGGGCCAATTGGATGGCGGACACGTCCTGTACGCGCTTATCGGCCGAAAACACGCGTTTGTGGCCAGAATGACCATCGCAGTGCTCCTTATCCTCGGTTTGATGGCTGTTTTCCCCTATTTACTCGGCTACATCGGCAATCTCGAACTCGCGGTCAGTGTGGTGGAATCTTTTGATAATTTTTGGGCGCTGTTCTGGCCAGGCTGGTTGATGTGGGTGCTGATCCTGCTTTTCGTTATCAAAGTTGACCATCCACAAGTAGAACAATTTGAAGAACTTGGAGCGGGCAGAATTGCGCTGGGGTGTTTGCGGGAGTGATGTTTCTCGTCTGTGTCGTGCCTGCGCCGATCTTTTTCAATGACTTTTTGGTGAAAAATAAATCCGCATCACATTCTGCGATTGACTTTTGAGAATCGGTTGGGTATGTTTGTAACGCCTCCTTGATAGTGTGATTGTAAGCCAGGGCACACTTGCTTCAAGTGCCCCGGCTTCGTCATATTTACAGCACGGAAAGCTCTTCATGCTCTTACGCTCCACAAAAGCGATTCTCCTTTTTCTTCCGGCATTCTTCCTCTCGTGCAGCGACAACTCCGGTGTTGTCGATCCCTCGCAGGACTCCGCGCAGCAAGCCGTCTCCTTCAGATCCGTCGAACTCAGCGCATACATCTTCGATACAGACACGATTTCAGTTGTTGCAGGGAAGGACAAGTCTCCCGGCGACAACATCACCGTGATTTTTTCCGTACGCGCGCACCGCGATTCTCTCCCTCACACTCTTGTGACGGGAGCGGAGTGCAAGGTTCTCACGGAGAAAGAGGGAAACACCATCGCATCGGTGGTGCTCAGCGCCGTCTCGCCGGGCATGCTTGCGGGCGTGGTGCGGATGAACATCCGCCGCGGCGACGTCGGTGATTACCGCGTCGTGATCACCGGAACGACGGACAGCGCGAAGCTCGTCGTGAATCCCGTCATCGCGAAGATCCGCGTGATCGCGGTGAAGCGGCCGCCGCATTTCTGCGGCATCACCGCACCCGATACGCTCACGCTGCCGACGGACGGTTTCGTGCTGTTGAAGGTGCAGGCCTGCGTCAGCGATTCCAGCGGCCGCGCCGACATCAAGCGCGTGTACTTCAATTCGTTTCTTCCGAACGGGAACGCGTCCATCGCGAATCCCGTCTTTCTCAACGACAACGGGACGAACGGCGATCCGGTCGCGGGGGACGGCATCTTCTCCGTCGATGTGCAGTTTCCTTCCACCGCGTTGGTGGGGAAGTACCGCTTCGAATTCTTCGTCTACGATCTGAGCAATCTCAGCGATTTCATCGCGCACACGCTGCTGGTGGTGAACTGACATGACGCGCCGCCGAAGCCGATCCCGAGCCGCCTTCCTGCTCGTCGCGTGGAGCAGTCTCGCCGCGTCGATGTGCCTCGCGCAGCAGAGCCCGTCGCGATTTCAGCTCGAGGCGCAGGACGCGTCCCTCGACCGTCCCTCCAGCAACAGCGCGATCGAGATCCTCATCAAGAATGACAGCGTCTGGGTTGCCGGAGGCAAGGGCCTCAACCTCACGACCGACGGCGGCGCGACCTGGCGTTTCTTCGGGGACGCGGCGCCCTTCGACAAGGAGGACATCGCCTCGCTCGATGCCGTCGGACCCGTGATGTGGGCGTCACTGGCGGGTTCGGAGAAGATCGACAACACGACGACGCTCCCCAAGGGCCTCGGCCTCGCATCGTCCACCGACAACGGCGCGACGTGGACGCGCATGCCGCAGCCGATGGAGAAGAGCGGCGACTCGACCTTCATCGTCACCTATGGCGCGAACCGGCTCAAGGCGCTCGCCATCACGACGGAATTCAACAACATCACGTACGATCTCTCGGTATCGCCTGGCGCGGTGTGGACGGCGAGCTTCGCCGGCGGACTGCGGCGCTCCACCGACAACGGCAAGACCTTCCTGCCCGTCGTGCTTCCGCCCGACAACCTCGACTCCATCCGCGTCACCGACACGCTTTCCTTCGACCTCTCGCCGGTCGATCGCCCCGACTTCTGGAATCTCGCGGGCACGCAGAAGGGCATGCGCGGCAATCTCAATCACCGCGTCTTCTCCGTCCTCGCGATCACCGACTCGCTCGTCTGGGTTGGAACCGCGGGCGGCGTGAACGTGACCACCGACGCGGGCAACAGCTGGCGCAAGTGCACGTTCACGAATCAGTTCGATCCGATCTCCGGCAATTTCGTCGTCGCGCTCGGGCGCAATGTGATCGGCGGTGTGGAGCACATCTGGGCGGCGACGATCAACGCCCTCGAACCGCTCGAGTATCGCGCCGTGAGCGTCACCACCGACATGGGCCGCACCTGGACGAAGTCGCTGCGCGGAGAATTCACGCACAACTTCGGCTTCAAGGGTCCCGTCGTCTATGCCGCGACGAATTCCGGCATTCTCCGTTCGGATGACGCGGGCCGCACCTGGTCGCAGCACTCCGTGTTCTACGACAGGGTCTCCCGCAACCGCTCCACCGATCCCGCCTGCTATGCGGCGGCCTCGCAGGGCGACATCGTCTGGGTGGCGAACGCCGACGGGCTGATGAAGACGGAAGACAGCCGGCAGAAATTCTTCGGTGACGAGTGGACCATCTTCCGCGCGGCGCAACCCGCCGACACGCCGGAGAGCGCGTACGCGTACCCCAATCCCTTCTCGCCCTCGGAGGAAGTCTGCCGCGTGCACTTCCGCATGGGCGCGGGAGGCACGGTGTCGATCGAGATCTACGACTTCGGCATGCTGCCCGTGCGCACCGTACTGCGCAATGCCCAGCGGCTGCCGGGCAAGGAGTACGACGAAATCTGGGACGGCAAGAACAACGACGGCGCACAGGTCGCCAACGGCATCTACTACCTCCGCGTCACCATCGGCGACGGCGAGCCCGCGTGGGCGAAAGTGATCGTGCTGCAATGACCTGCACACGCGCAATACGCGCACATCGACGCGTTTCCGTCGCCGCGATCCTCGTCGCGTGTGCCGTGCTTCTCTGCGCCGGCGACGCCCGCGCGCAGCTGGGCGGCACCGCGGGCGCGTTCACGCGTCTCGGCTTCGGCGCGCGAGGTCAGGGCATGGGCAACGCCATGTCGTCGGTGACGACGGGCATCATCTCCTCGCACTACAATCCGGCGCTCACGCCCTTCCAGAAGGATCACGTCCTCTACGGCAATTACGGCATCCTGTCCCTCGACCGGAAGCTGAACCAGATCAGCTACACGCAGAGCATCACGCTGCGGCGGAAGGGCGCACAGAAATTCGCGGGCGATCCCGACGCGCAGTCCATCGCCGGCGTGTCCGCGGGCTGGATCAACGCGGGCGACGCCGACATCCAGGGCTACGACAGCGACGGGTTCAAGACCGAGAAGCTCGGCGTCTTCGAGAACCAGTTCTTCCTCAACTTCGGCAATCGCTTCTCCGAACGCTTCTCGGCGGGCTTCAACGTCAAGTTCTACTACTCCGGACTGTACGACGGCGTCACCAGCGCCGGCTTCGGCCTGGATCTCGGCGCCCTGTACATCGTGACCGACCGGCTGACCGTCTCCTTCGTCGCGCAGGAAATTCTCACCAAGTACAAATGGGACACCGGCTCGCTGTACGGCGCGGAGCGCGGCAAGACCACCGAAAATCCCTTCGCGCGCATTTTCCGCGCGGGAGGCGCGTACCGGGTCGACGTCCTCGAAGGCGCGCTCGTCGCCGCCGAGGCCGAACTCTACGACGGCAAGACGGTGCTCGCGCGGGCCGGCGCCGAAGTGCAGCTCGTCGAGCAGCTCGCACTGCGCGCGGGCGTGGAGCGCATCGCGTTCACGGACAATGGCGTCGACCCTCGGCCGACCTTCGGCGTGTCGTTCTCGTAGCCGTTCTGGGGCATGCGGCCCGTGGTCGCGTACGCGATCATTCTCGAGCCCGTCGCTCCCGCTCCCACACACGTTCTTTCGTTCGCACTGTCCTTCTGAGCCATGCGCATATATTCCATGCTTCGCGGTCTTTTCTTCCTCGCTCTGCTGCCGGCGGCGCTGGTCGCGCAGGCGGGCAACACCGGCATGAGTTTCCTCGGCAACGGCGTCGGCGCGCGCAACATCGCGATGGGCGAGAGCGGCGTGGCTGGCGCGCACGCCGGGACGGCGTTGTATTTCAACCCGTCGATCATCGCTGCGGAACGCCGCCCGTCAATCGTGATCGCGCACACGCAGTCGATCGAAGACATCAACGCGCAGTTCCTCGGCGTCGTGCTGCCGTCCGCGGGCTGGAGTTTCGGCATGCAGTTCGGCATTCAAAGCGTGCCCGGCATTCCGATCCGCGACGTCCCGGGACCGGCGGAGGGCGACTTCACCTCCCGCGATATCGTCTTCGGCGTGTCCGCTGCGACGCAGCTCGGCAATGCGATCGATCTCGGCGCGACGGCCAAGCTGCTCTACGAGAAAATCTACGTGGACGACGCGACAGGCTACGCCGTCGATCTTGGCGTGCGCGTGCGGCCGATCGATGCCGGCGCCTTCAAAGACCTCTCCCTCGGCGCTTCGCTCTCCAATCTGGGATCGATGTCCGACATGCGCACCGAAGCGACGACGCTTCCGAAGTTGCTCCGATTCGGCGCGGCGTGGGGACAGTCGTTCGGCGTGGCGGGCAGCGCCATCACCGTCGCGGCGGATGGAGTGAAGGTTCTGGACGGCGACGTCCTGCACCTGCAGGCGGGAGTGGAAGTGTGCTACGAAGAGATGGCCTTCCTTCGCGCGGGGTATCAGAGCAATTACGACACGAAAGGCTTCACGGCGGGACTCGGTGTCGCCTACTCCGTGCTGCGTTTCGACTATGCCCTGACTCCGGGGTTGCAGAGCTTCGGCTCCACGCACGCGTTCTCCGTCTCCATCCTGTTCTGAGTCCTGCCATGGGCGGGCGACGCAGCGTGTGCATCACCCTCGTCGGGGAGCTGCCGCACGATTCCCGCTGCCTCCGTTTCGCAAGCGCGCTGGCCCTGGATCACGACGTCACCGTGCTGGCGCTCGCGGACGCCGCGGACAGCCTTCGCGTCGGTGATGTGACGGTGATGCAGTTCGCGCGCGGCAATCCGTCGTCGCTCCGCGCATCGCTCTGGCGTTTCTGGGACGAGGGCGGGGCCGCGGCGGCGGACCTCCGGGCGGACGTCTACATTGCGAGCGATCTCTATTCGCTGCCGGCAGCGGGCGCCGCCGCGACGAGAACGCGCGCGCCGCTCATCTACGATTCCCGGGAACTGTATCCGAACATCGCGTCACTGCAGGGCCATCCCATCGTCCGCGCCTACTGGCGGAACACCGAACGCAGGCACGCGTCGAAGGCGTCGAGCATCACCACGGTCAATCAATCGATTGCGGAGATCCTGCGCGGGCGCTACCCGGGGAAGCGCGTGGAGGTGCTGCACAATTACCCGGAATCCGCGGCTCCGGAACGGACCTCACGGCTGCGCGATGCGCTCGGGATACCAGGCGAGCTGACCATCCTCCTCTCGCAGGGCGGGCTGCAGAAGGGCAGAGGCGCCTTCCTGTATGTGGACGGCATGGCGGAGCTTCCCGGCTGCGCCCTGGTGTTCCTCGGGTCGGGACCGCTCGCGAATGACGTTCTCGACAGGGCGCGGCGGCTCGGTGTCGGAGACAGGGTGTTCGTGCATCCTTCGGTGCCGTCGCGTGAACTGTTGTCGTGGACCGCGTCCGCGGACATCGGATTGTGCATGATCGAGAATCTCGGACAGAGTTATTTCCTCTCGCTCCCGAACAAGCTCTTCGAGTACATCGCGGCGGGCCTGCCGGTGGTGGGAAGCGATTTCCCCGAAATCGCGCGCGTCATCGCGGGCGATGGTGTCGGACGCGTCGCAGCGCCGGACGATGCGTCGGCCTTTGTCCGCGCCGCGCGGGAATTGACGGATGACGCGGCAGCGCGCGAGGCCTGCGTCACGCACTGCGAGAGCGCCCGGCAGCGCTACGCCTGGAGCAGCGAAGCCGAACGCCTCCGCGCGCTCGTCGACAATGCCGTGACGGACGGCGGGCGCGTCTAGCTCGCGTGTCGTGCGAGCACGTCGAGAACCTCCGCCCGTCTCCCTTCGGGAAGGGTGGCGAGACGAAGCGAGCTGCGGACGAGTTCCAGGTACAGCGGGAGCAGTTCCGGTTTGAACCGGGTGAGCGCCGCGATATGCGTCTCGATGGATGCCGCATCGCCTCGCGCCACGGGGCCGGTGAAGGCGCCGCGGGGCGAGGATGCCAGTATTTCGGATAGAACGCTCTGAATCATCGGCATGAGCGGCGCGAGATCGGCGTCCTCGGACGTGGCGCCGCGCAGGATCTCGAGCGAGTCCGCGGCGAGCGTGGTGATGAAGTTTCCCGCGTAGACGCAGGCGAGGTGGTAGAGCGCCTTCTGCTGTTTTCTGATGACGACGGGCTCCCAGCCGATCTGCGCGGCGAAGTCGCGCGCCTGCGCGAGGAACGCGCCGTCGCCCTCGATGCCGCAGCCGATCCCGTGGAGGCGCTGCACGTCGATGTACGGCGAGGGAAAGGACTGGATGGGATGGAACGAGCCGGCCACTGCGCCGCGGTCGAGGAGCGGGCGCAGGTCGTCGGACGTCTGCATCCCGGAGGTATGCGCGACGAAGACGCCTTCCCACGAGCGGTCGAGCGCGGCGAGCTTCTCGGCGAGCACGGCGATCTTCTGATCCTGCACGCAGAGCAGCACGGCCGCGGGATGTTCCGGGATGCCCGAGAGCAGTTTCTCATGGGCGAGCGCGACGATCGCCGAGCGGGCAAGATCGAGTTTCATGCCGTCGCGCTCGATCAGCGCGGAGATCGTGAGCCCCTTCGAGTAGAGGAAGCGCCCGAGGACGCAGCCGACATTTCCCGCGCCGACAATGACCACGGAAGGAAGCATGGCCATCAGTCGTTCCTGTCCTGACGCGCAGAGCGGGTGAATGCGGCGGAGAGATAGCCCACGACGCGCGACTGGTCGCCGGTCGCGTCGCCCGAGGTGCAGCGATGCAGCACCGTGGCGGTGTCGGCGCCGCGGAGCATGGACGCGTGCATGACGGCGCTGACGGGGCCGCCGCCGCAGGCTTCGGTTTTTCCCGACGCGAGATGCTGCAGCAGGGCGGTGGACGACAGCGCCGCGATGTCGTCGGACGCGACGGCATCCATCGCGTTCGCCACCGCGCCCTCGTACATGTGCGAGAGATCGCTGGAGGCGATGATGACCACGTCGTCGCGGTCGACGGCCTCGCCAAGGATGTCGCCGAGCATGGAGCAGAGCTCTCCGCGCTGGTCGCCCATCACGATGGGGAGGATTTTGACGTCCTCGTTCACGCGCTGGAGAAACGGGAGCTGCACCTCGATGGCGTGCTCGTCGCGATGCCCGAACTTGGAAAGCATGAACGCCCCCTTGTGTTTCAGGAGCCGCTCGCGCAGGGGCTTGTCCACTTCGACGATGCCGAGCGGAGTCCGGTAGGCGTCGCCTTCATAGATGGAGATGCCGTTGAAATACTCGCGGTGGCTCGGCGAGACGATCACCGCCGTGCGGATGCCGCGCCCGCGCAACTGCGCGTAGACGGATGCGGCGGTGTATCCGGAATACATGTACCCCGCGTGCGGCGAGACGATGCCGACGATGGAACCGGAGAGACGGTGCGGCTCCTGCCCGTCGAGCAAGCGGTCCACCTGCAGGGACAGCAGCGTCGGATCCGCCGGATAGAAGGTTCCGCTCACGGCCGGGGGTCTGATGATCATGGCATGCGATGGCTGCTGGTCACGAATGACGTCCGGAGGAGATGATCCGCGCTCGAAAGCGCTTCAGGGTCGCGGTGTCGCGCTTCCACGCCTCACCCGGGAGGTCGGCCTTTTGGCAGAGGGCGTCGAGGAAGCGGCGTGACGACCACTGTCTTTCGGCCGCCACCTGCGGAAGCAGGATGCCGCGGTGCGCGCCGTCCTCGATGAAGACGCCGTGCTCGCCGACGACGATGTCGTCCTCTCCGCGAATGATTTCCATGGGCTCGAGCAGGGTGATATCGATGGACATGCCCTCGAGGTCTTTCGCTTCGATTGCGTCGAAACGGGCATCGCGCGTGCATGCGCTCACCGCCGCGTGGATCACCGCTTCGCGCAACGGTTTCTGCTGGTCCATGTCGCCGATGCATCCGCGCAACGCGCCGTGCACTGTGATGGTGACGAACACGCCCGCATGTGCGCGCGATAATTCCGGGTGACCGGACGCGATGTCGTTCGGGTATCCGCGCTTCAGCACGGCATGTTTTATCGCCTGTGTCGCGATTTCGAGAAGGACGCTCGTCTCGTCGGGTGCGGTCATCGAGATGGGTGTGAATGAGAAAGCTGAGAGGGCAAAAATACCATATTGTTTGCCTCGGAACAATGCGGAACGCGCCGGGCGGAACGCGCCGGCGACATCGGTGGACACGCGCATGGGGACGGCGAATACGGTTGTCTTTCTCGCCGATTCGGTCTATTTTTCGCCGTTGCGAGATGCGCGTTGCCGGGCCTGAGAATGCAGGACGACATCGGACGCCCACAGTACCTCCTATCACAGCAGGATTTGTATGATTCCAATGAAATTGCGGCTCGCTGCGGCGTTGAGCTTCACCGCGTGCCTCACGCTCGTCTTTGTCGCTGAAAAGGAACACCACGCACCTTCCCGCGAGGGGCGGGAGCAGATCGGAGAACAGGAGAAAAAGGGCGAACGCTCCGCCTTTCTTCGCGAATACTTTTATGCGCAGCGCCTGTATGGAAACCCCGACGTGGACGTCTATCAGCGGCTTTTCCTGGAAAACCAGCGATACAACGCGAATGCGTCCATGGCGAAGACGGCCCTCGACGGCAATGTCTGGACCGAGCGCGGTCCCTGGAACATCGGCGGGCGCATCCGCGGCGTCGCGATTCACCCTTCGCAGCCGAACGTCATCTTCGCGGGAGCGGCATCCGGCGGCGTCTGGAAATCCACCAACCTTGGCGACAGCTGGACGCCCGTGTCCGACAATGCGCCCGTGCTTCCCATCGGCGCCATCGCGATCGATCCCACCAATCCGAATCGCATCTACGCGGGGACAGGGGAGCCCGACATCTTCACGAACGGCCGCGTGAACGCCACTCCGATCTGGTCCACCGGCATCGGCCTCCTGAAGTCGGAAGACGGCGGCGGATCATGGTCGACGGTCACCTGGGCTTCATCGACCGGCGGCGCGCATCGCATCGCCCTGCATCCCGCGGGTGACACCATCCTCGTCGCGACGAGTTCCGATCTCTGGAAATCGCCGAACGGCGGCGCGTCCTGGTCGCGCGCCGGTTCCGGCATCATCACCGACGTGGTGTACAAGCCTGGCCAGCCGAGCAGAGTCTACTATGCGACAGGCAACGACAACGGCGGCGGCACCAACGGCGTCTACGTCTCCGATGCAGGCGGCAAGAGCTTCACCTTTCGAAAGCTCACCACCAACTTCCCGGCGCCCGATTCCTGCGGCCGCATCTGCCTCGCCATTTCGCCGGCCAATCCCGATCGCATCTACGCGGCCGTGCTGCGTAATCGCCGGCAGCTCGGCACAAACATTCTCAACGACTTTCTGATGCTGCTCGTATCCAACAACGGCGGCGAGACCTGGGAGCGGAAAGTCAACGCGATCAACACGTCCTGCACGAACGGACAGGGCTACTTCAACTTCTCCTTCAGCGCGTCGCCGGCGGATGCGAACGTGGTGCTGCTCGGCGGGCTCGACGTGTTCCGCAGCACCAACGGCGGCCAGTCGTTCACCCGCGTCTCCGACTGGACCCGCGCCAACGACGATCCCAAGTACGTGCACGCCGACATCCACCACTTCGCCTTCCAGCCGGGCAGCGCGACCAACGTGATCGCGGCGACGGACGGCGGCATCAGTCTTTCCACCGATCGTGGCACCACGTGGAAGCGGAAAATCGCGAAGCTCAGCACCATCCAGTACTACTCGTGTGCCTACGATCCGTCCACACCCACCAGCATCATGGGCGGCACGCAGGACAACGGCACGCTCGGACTCTTCAACAACGACAATGCCGCGTGGTACGAACTCTTCGGCGGCGACGGCGGCAGCGTGGCCATCGACCCGCAGCGCAACACGGTCCGCTACGTGAACTCGACCGGCAGAGCACCCGGAGGCGAGGTGATCCGCTCCATCGTCCGGACCGGTGTCGGTGCAGCGGTACAACTCGCGAACGGACTCGGCGCCGGCGCCACGGCGGATTACTTCACGTGGGTGCCCGCGCTGCTCTTCCATCCGGCGGACAGAACGAGACTGTACACCGCGACGCAGTACGTGTACGTCATGAAGAATCCCGACGCCACGACGCCGCCCGCCTGGCGGATCATCAGTCCCGATCTGGGACAGGGCTTCTCCATCGTCACCAAGCTGGCCGTCGCGCCGTCCAACGCCGAATGGATGTACGCGGTCACCGCAAGCGGACGCGTCTGGCTGACCAAGAACCTGTCGGCCACCGATCCGACGTGGACGATGATCGCGTCCGGTCTCCCGAACCGCTGGGTGACGGACATCTGCGTCGACGACACCGATCCGCAGACCGCGTGGATCTCGCTGTCCGGTTTCGGCGCGGGACACGTGTTCAAGACCGCGAACGCGGGGCAGAACTGGGCGAACATCACCAACGGCCTTCCGGATGTACCGGCCAACGCCATCGTGCGCTCGCACGCGGATCCCATGGCCCTTTTCGTTGCAACGGACATCGGGGTCTTTTACTCGTCGAACGGCGGGACGCAATGGCAGCGCTTCGGCACCGGCTTTCCGAACGTGGTCGCATACGACATGAAGATCACCCCGGCGAACACGCTCGTTGTCGGCACGCACGGACGCGGCATGTGGACGAGCAGCGCCATTCTCTCCGTGGCCGGCGAAGAGGAGCGGCGCTACGGGTTCGGACTCGAGAGCAACTATCCGTCCGCGCGTTCGGGCGCCCAGACCGCCATTCCGTTCTCGCTGCACAGCGCCGGAACGGTCACCCTGACGCTGCACGACATGAGCGGGCGCATCCTCGCGCAGCTGCTCAACGAGGATCGCTCTCCGGGCCGTCATGAAATCGCCGTGTCGCTGCGCGGTGTTCCCCCCGGAGTCTACTTCTACGCGATGGACTTCAACGGCGGACGGCAGACACGGAAGATGATCGTTCTTTGACACAGGCAACGGGAAGGGCACGAAGATTTCGTGCCCTTCGCTGTTGCATGACACGATTTACCAGGAGTATCACGACCCATGCACCGTTTTTCGATCCGCCTCTTCCCGCGTCTGTTCCTGCTCGTTCTGATGACCGCCGCAACCGCGTGGCTGCTTCCGGATTCCGCCCGTATCGAATCGTCGGCATCCGGAGAGGCGTTTCTCGCACAGGATTCGCCTGAGGCGCTGCGCTAGTTCTACATACAGCGATCGTACGGGAATCCCGGAGTGAATCCGTACGAGCGGCTGCTCCGCACCTACGAGGACCTGGGCGCGTCCCCAAGGCTCTCGATGAACAAGACCGCGAACGGCGCCGCCGCGGGATGGGTGTCCGCCGGTCCGCTGAATATCGCCGGCCGCGTCCGCGCGCTGGCCATCCATCCGTCGAACCCGAACACGATCTTCGCGGCGTCGGCCTCCGGCGGGGTGTGGAAAACGACGAATTTCGGGAACGAGTGGTTCCCGATTTCCGACCAGCTGCCGGCTCTCGCGTGCGGCGCCATTGCCATCGACCGCAACAATCCCGATCGCATCTTCCTCGGGACTGGAGAGCCGATCACGATGACCTCCACCACGCACGGATTCGGCTCTCCGGCGTACTACGGCGTCGGCGTGATCCGCACCGACGACGGCGGCGCGAACTGGACGGCGTACCCGTGGCCCAACGGCAAGAGCATGATACACCGCCTCGCGCTGCATCCCGCGGACTCCGACACGCTCTTCGCCGCCTCCACCTCCGATCTCTGGAAATCCACGAACGGCGGCCAGAACTGGTCGCGCGTGCTGAGCGGCGTCGCCACCGAGGTGCTCTACGCGCCGGGCAACCCGTCGCGCGTGTACGCGGCCCTCGGCAGCGACAACGGCAGTTCGTCCAACGGCATCTACGTGTCCGACGCCGGCGGCAAGAATTTCTCGTGGCGCAAACTCACCGCGAATTTCCCGCGCGCGGATTCGACGGGGCGCATCCTCATCGCCGTCAGCGAATCGAACCCGAACCGCGTCTACGCGGCCGTCGCGTTGAACCGGGGACTGCTCAGCCGGACGGTGGCGCGCGATCCGAACGATTTCTTCATGGTCCTCCTTTCCAGCGACGGCGGCGAGACCTGGGAACGCAAACCCAACGCCATCGCGCGCTCCTTCACGAACAGCCAGGCGTACTACGACCTCGTGCTGGGCGTGTCACCGACGAATCCGAACCTCGTGTTCCTCGGCGGCGTGGACCTGTGGCGCAGCACAAACGGCGGCGCGAACTTCGTCCGGAATACGGACTGGTCGCTCCGCACGTCCAACCCCGGGAGCCCGCGCTACGCGCATGCGGATCATCACGCGCTGATCTTCAAACCCGGCGATCCGAACAGCGTCATCATCGGCACCGACGGCGGCGTCCACATCTCGACCAACACCGGCGACACCTGGGCGATCAAATCGTACAAGATGACCACCACGCAATTCTACGGCGTGACCAGCGACGCGACCGTACCGTACCGCATCTACGGCGGCACGCAGGACCAGAGCAACATGCGGCAGAGCTCCGCGGGCGACGTGAACTGGGCCTACCTCGGCGGCGGCGACGGCTGCGCGGTGGCGGTGGACCCCAAGCTCGGAAACGTGCTCTACATCGTCATCAACGGCTCGCCGTACCGGTCCACCAATTCGGGCTCGAGCTTCAACAGGATCGAGAGCGGCATGAACGCCGGTCCGACGGCCGACCGCGAGTACTACTGGCGACCCATGGCCCTGCATCCGATCAACAACACCATCCTCTTCATCAGCTGCCAGTACATGTACCGGATGCGCAACGCTCCCACCGCTTCCGATCCGCAGTGGGAACTCGTCAGTCCCGACCTGACGCGCGGCTCGGCCATCACCGATTTCGCGACGCCGAAGGACAACGGCGACTGGATGTACGCGGTGACGGGAGACGGCAAGGCCTGGCTCTCACAGAACATCCTCGCGACCGATCCGACGTGGACCGACATCAGCGCGGGCCTGCCGAACAGGTGGATCACGCGCGTGCACATCGATCCGGACGATTATCACACCATCTACGTCTCCGTCTCCGGCTACGGCGCGGGGCACGCGTTCAAGTCCACGAACGCCGGACAGAACTGGACCAACATCACGGGCGATCTGCCCGATCTGCCTGCAGGCTCCATCCTCCGCTCGCGCACCGATCAGAATCTCCTCTTCCTCGCCACGGATTTCGGCGTGTGGTACAGCGTGAACGGCGGAGTGAACTGGAAGCAGTATTCCACGGGCCTGCCGAACTGCGTCGTGTACGACATGGCCATGGGTCCCGACGGCAATCTCATCGCGGCCACCTTCGGCCGCGGCATGTGGGTGACGAGCAGCGTCGTGCCGGTCGAGGAGACCGCGACCGCGGGACGCGACGGCTTCACTCTCGGACAGAACTATCCGAATCCCGTCGGCGCGGCATCGTCGTCGACGTCGATTCCGTTTTTCCTCGCGAAGAGCGGCCTCGTCCGCCTCGCCGTGTACGATGCCGCCGGAAGAACGGTGCGCACGCTTGTGGACGGTGCGCGACCGGCGGGGGAGAGCGTCGCCGTATTCGATGCCTCGGGCCTGCCGAACGGCGTGTATTACTACGCCATGGAGTCCGGCGGTCAGCGGCAGATCAGGAAACTCTCGGTCCTGCGATAGCCGCCGCTTCCTCCTGAAATGGGAAAGGCGATGAGCACCGCGCTCATCGCCTTTCTGCGTATGCGGGGACGCGGACTACGCCTGGGAGGCGAGGTAGTTCTGCAGGCCGATCTGCTCGAGCAGCGAAATCTGCGTTTCGATGAACTCCACGTGTTCTTCCTCGTCCTTGAGGATGACGAGGAACATGTCGCGCGTGCCGTTGTCGCCGGCCTTCGCCGCGACCTCGATGATCTTGTTCAGATGCGCGACGGCCTCGTACTCGAGCTGCAAGTCGTGCTTGAACATCTCGGGGACCGTGGCGCCGATGTTGATCGCCATGTCCTTGGTCATGTTCGGCGCGCCGTCGAGATACAGGATGCGTTCCATGCACTTCTCGGCGTGCTTCATTTCTTCGATCGAATCCATCTTCATGTGCTTCGCGAGCTTGGCGAGGCCCCAGTTCTCGCACATTTCCGCGTGCAGGAAGTACTGGTTGATGGCTTTCAATTCTGCGGTGAGGACGTTCTGGAGGGCCTCGATGACTTGCGGGTCGCCTTTCATGTGTTACCTCGAATGAGTGGAGCGGCAGTGTTGTATTGGTGTCCGGATCGATCAGTACTTGGATTTCGAAGCTACGAATTTCTGGAAGAGGAGCAAACCGATGATGCACAGGACGCCGATGCCGCTGAACAGGAGCCAGAGTTCCGACGTGTACGCGTGCGTGGCGATCTCGGCTTTCGTGAGGCCGATTCCCTCCGCGGCCTTCAGTGCCTGCGCCACCGTCGGGTCGGACGCGAGACTGCCTCCGCGCGCGGCGAGTTCCTCGCGGATGAAGGCGATCATGGGACGGTCGATGAAGCGCACGTACAGGAAGGCGCCGAGGATGCCGCCGATGAAGGATCCGAAGACGCCGTACAGGAAGCCGAAGCCCATGTACGTCGCCTTCTTGTCCGGCGGGGCGATGAGGCCGAGGTAGCTGATGTACTTGGGATGCGCCGTCATCTCGCCGATGGAGAAGACGACGATGCCGAGCAGGAAGATCCAGATGTTCGTGTTGATCGCGAGAATGGCCATGCCGATCGTCGCCAGCGATACGCCGGTGATCATGGTTGGAAGCGCCTTCAGCTTCGAGACGAGGGAGGAAACGACAAACTGCAGCAGGATGATGGTCATCGCGTTGATCACGGTGACGTGCTCGATGTCGAACTTCCAGTCGAGGCCGGTCACCGAATGGATGAAGGCGTTCAGCGCGGAGGCGTCCACGAAATCCTTGACGTACCAGAGCACGCTGTCGAACATCTGGAAGTAGAGAATCCAGAACCAGGAGTAGATGAAGATGAACAGCATGAAACGCCAGTCGCTTGCGACGACGAGGATCTTCTTGAAGATGCCGGCGAACATCGGTCCGATGGACTGCTTCTCCACCGGCGGGCCTGGAGGATCTTTGAAGAAGAAGATCGTCGGGATGAGCATCGCGCCCGTGAAGATGGCCGAGGCGACCATCACGAGGTTCCAGGAGACGGCCTTGAGCATCGGCACCAGCACGAGCGGGAAGAGGAAGGCGCCGAGGTTGATGGACCAGTAGAAAATCCCGAAGCCCATCGTGCTGGTCCGCTCGTTGGTGAGCCGCGCAATGCTGCCGGAGATGATGGGTTTGAAGGTGCCCGCGCCGATGCCCATCACCACGAGGGAGAAGAACACCGCCGTGTACGACGTGGTCTGACTCGTCAGGAAGTACCCCGTGCCGAGCAGCGCGAAGGCCACCATGAGCGTCCGTCGGTAGCCCATGCGGTCCGCGATCGCTCCCGTCAGGATGGGAAGGAAGTAGAGCAGCGGTTGAATGGTGCCCTTGATGACGCCGACGCCTTCCTTGCTGAAGCCGAGCTGATCGGTGAGGTACACCGAGAGAATGCTCATCATGCCGTAGTAGGAGCCGCGCTCGAAGAACTCGAACATGATGACGAGCCAGTAGGCGGGCGGATAGTCCTTGAGGGAGGGTTTTCGCGTGTCTTCGGCCATGGGCACTCGCGTGTTGAGGTGGAAGGGATGGGAAGCTTGCCGAACGGCAGTTTCGACATGGAAGATACGCAATGTCGTTTCTTTCTCCATGCCGGAGCGCGGTCGGGAAATGATTCCGCGGAAAAGTATGTTACCATGGACTGAGGGCGGTCCGCGCGGACCGTCGACCATCCATCATCTGGAGTACCTGTTCATGTATCTGATTCTCTTCAAAGCGCATTCGGGTTTCCGCTGGCTGCTGGTATTGCTGGCCGTTGTCACCATCGCAAAGCTCCTGGCCGTCTGGCTGCAGAAAGGCCGCATGGAAAAGTTCGATTCCATCCTGCTCTCGTCGCTCACCGGTCTCATCGATCTGCAGATTCTTCTCGGATTGATCCTCCTGATCTGGGACGCGAGCGTCTCCGGAAGTTTCCCGATGTTCAGGATCGAGCATGCGGTCACCATGATCATCGCCGCTGCGCTCGCGCATCTGCCCGTCAAATGGAAGAAGGTCGACGGTCCCGAGCGCGCAAAGAAGACCGCGTTCGCTCTGCTCGGCGCCTTCGCGCTCATCGCCGTGGGCGTCACCAGGCTTCCTCAGGGTTGGTAGGCTGAAGCTGACGAATACGCGCTTCCTGCGGCGCCGAATACCCCTGTCGCGGGTCGCGCTCATGCTCGAACTTTGAGCTGAGCGCCGGGCGTGTTATTTTGCATGTCTGTTGTCCTATTCACTTCAGACAAACTCCCACACATGTGAAAGATTTCATCCGAATTGCCAGCGGGCAGGGCTTCTGGGGCGATCTCATCGACGCGCCCTACAATCAGGTGACGCAGGGTCCGATCGATTACCTCGTCATGGATTTCCTGGCCGAGGTGACCATGTCCATCCTCCAGAAGCAGAAGCGGAAAAATCCCGCTCTCGGCTACGCGAAGGATCTCATCGCGCAGTTCGAGCGTATTCTGCCCCATATCGCCGGGAAAGGCATCAAGGTCATCACAAACGGCGGCGGGGTGAATCCGATTGCCTGCAAGGACGCCATCCTCGCCACGGCCCGCAAAATGGGCATTACGGGCATCACCGTTGGCGTGGTACTGGGCGACGACATCCTCGATTCTCTCGACGACCTCACTTCCCGAGGCGCGGCGCTCGCGAACATGGAAAACGGCGCGGAACTCTCCGGTGTGCGTAACCGCCTCCAGAGCGCCAACGTGTACTTCGGCGCGGCGCCCATCGTTGAAGCCCTGCGGCAGGGGGCGGACATCGTCATCACGGGGCGGACAACCGACACCGGACTGACGCTCGCACCCATGATATACGAGTTTGGCTGGTCCTTCGACGACTGGGATAAAATGGCCGCAGGCACCGTTGCCGGGCATATTCTCGAATGCGGCGCGCAGTCGTCGGGAGGGAATTTCCTCGGCGATTGGAGGTCTGTACCGGACCTCGCGCACGTCGGTTTTCCCATCGCGGAAGCCTATCCCAACGGGGAATTCGTCATCACAAAGCACGAAGGCACGGGCGGACTCGTCAGCGTCGCCACGGTGTCCGAGCAGCTTCTCTACGAAATCGGCGATCCGAAAACCTACATCACTCCCGACTGCATCGCCGATTTCACTTCCATACAGCTCGAACAGCTCTCGGAAAACCGCGTGCGCGTGTTCGGAATCAAAGGCCGTCCCGAGACAGATTCCTTCAAGGTCTCCATGTCCTATCTCGACGGCTATTCGGCAATCGGCACGCTCACCTACGCGTGGCCCGATGCCTACGAAAAGGCCCGGGCGGCAGACGGCATACTCCGGACGCGACTTTCGGATCTGAAGCTCGAATTTGATGAAATCCGCACGGAATATGTGGGCTTGAACTCCTGTCACGGACCGCTCGCGCCGATTCCGACGGATATCAATGAAGTGGTCCTGCGCATCGGCGTACGCAGCCAGACCTTCGACGCCGTCGAGCGTTTCGGCAGGGAACTGGCGCCGCTGATTCTGACCGGTCCGCCCTCCGTCACCGGCTTCGCCGCGGGACGTCCAAAGCCTTCCGAAGTGGTGGCCTACTGGCCCGCCCTGCTCGCCAAAACCTTCGTCACGCCGCGCATTGAAGTGGAGGGAGTCTGATGGCCTCGAAACAGATCATGCTCATCGACATCGCCCATGCCCGTTCGGGCGACAAGGGTGACGCCGCCAACGTGGGAGTCATTGCGCGAGACAAACGCCACTATCCCATTCTCCTGCGCGAACTTGGCGCCGAACGCGTGAAGAAGCATTTCGAGGGCATCTGCCTCGGCAAGGTGGAGCGCTTCGAACTGCCGAACCTCGGAGCGATCAACTTCCTCCTGCACAATACGCTTGGCGGAGGCGGCACCGTCTCCCTCAAAAACGACGCGCAGGGCAAGACCATCAGCTCCGCCATCCTGCGCATGATGATCACCGTCGACGACGCCGAGCTCGCCTGACCCGACATTTTTTTCCCAATCACTCCTAGCACTGCACCGATGCCGCATTCCCCGAAGGATCCGAGGACTCTCCAACTGCTTGCGCACGAAATGCGGGCCGATATCATCAGGATGCTGCATGAAGCGGGATCGGGGCATCCGGGCGGCTCGCTGTCGGCGATAGACCTGCTCACGGTGCTCTTCTACAACCACCTCGAGCGGACGGCCGACAATGCGTTGGCGAAAGACCGCCACCGCTTCATCCTCTCGAAAGGGCACGGCGTGCCGGCGGTGTACGCGCTGTTCGCCAAATTGGGCATCATCGAGCCCGCGGAGCTGATGACGCTGCGCAAACTGGGCTCGCGGCTGCAGGGACACCCGTATAATGTGATGCTCCCCGAAGTGGAAGCCTCCACCGGCTCGCTCGGGCAGGGACTCTCCATAGCGCAGGGCATGGCAATGGCGGCCAAAATCGAGCACACGGACATCCGCGTCTACGCGCTCCTGGGCGATGGCGAGTTTCAGGAAGGACAGATCTGGGAGTCGCTGCTCTCCGCGCCGAAATTCGGGCTCGACAATCTGACCGTCATCCTCGACTTCAACAAGGGACAGATCGACGGTCCGACCAGCGAAGTGATGAACATCGAACCCGTGGTCGACAAGGTGCAGAGCTTTAACTGGGAAGTGCAACGCATTGACGGACATGACATTGCGGCGATCGATAAAGCGTTGACCAACACCCATGCGCGGAACGGTAAGCCGCATTTCATCGTCGCCGACACCATGAAGGGCAAGGGCGTCTCCTTCATGGAGCATCCCAACGAATGGCACGGCAAGACTCCGAATGCCGAGGAAACAGCGAGAGCGCTGGCCGAAATCGACATCCTCATCCACCAAGCCGCCTCGGTGCTCTCATGAAAATCGCAACGCGCGTTTCTTTCGGCGAGGAAATCGCCGCCCTCGGCGCCACGGACAACGATATCGTCGTTCTGGATGCGGATCTCTCGAAATCCACGCAATCGCAGATCTTCGCCAAGCGCTTCCCCGATCGCTTCTTCGAAATGGGCATTCAGGAGCAGAACATGATCGGCGCCGCCGCGGGCATGGCGCTCATGGGCAGGAAGCCGTTCATCTGCTCCTTTTCCACCTTCGTCACGGGCCGTTTCGACACCATCCGCATGTCCGTCGCGTATTCGGCCGCCAACGTGACCATCGTCGGCACGCACTGCGGCGTCGGCATCGGCGAGGACGGCTACTCGCAGATGGCGCTCGAGGACGTGGCGCTCATGCGCACGCTGCCGAACATGCACATCATACAGCCCGCCGACGACCGCGAAGCGCGCGCGGCGGTGCGCTACCTCGCGGCCAATCCGAACCCGTCCTTCCTTCGCCTCACGCGGCAGGCAGTGGAGGACGTGCACGACGACTCCTACGAATTCCGCTTCGGCAAGGCCGATGTGCTGCTGGAAGGGAAGGACGCCGTGCTGTTCTGCAGCGGACCCGTCGTCGCGAACACCCTGCATGCCGCGGAGCAGTTGCGCGCCGAAGGGCACGACGTGCGCGTCGTCAACATCCACACCATCAAGCCGCTCGATGCGGAGTACATCGTCCGCGCCGCGAAGGAAACCGGCCGCGTCGTGACCGTGGAGGATCACAACATCATCGGCGGCCTGGGAGCCGCGGTGGCGGAAGTGCTTTCGGAAGCGGCGCCCACCCTGATGAAGCGCATCGGCGTGCGCGACGAGTACGGCGAGTCGGGTTCTCCCGAGGCCCTCTACACGCGGCATCGTCTCGACACGGCGGGCATTTACGAACAGGTCAGGGAATTCCTCATCGCCTGATGAGGAAGCGGCGGGGAGGGGAATCCCCGCTCGGGCTGACACGGAACATCATGCATTGACGGTACAGCGCGTACGCGCATGCCCGTCAGTGCGGCGTCTGCATGCAGGGGAGGTGTTCGATCGAGTCGATGCCTTCCGGCAGTTCCGCGTCCTCTATCAGCATGATGGGGATATCGTCCTCGATGCGGAAGCGCGGCCCGCACTTCGTGCAGACCAGCCAGTCGCCTTCCAGGCGCAGTTCCGCCTTGCCCATGGGGCAGACAAGGATGTCCAGCAGTTCTTTTCTGATCACAGCGTCCTCGGAATAGTGTATTGCAAGCACTGAAAATACGCCCGAAGCGCGTCAAATAAAACCTCGATGATTTCGAATTGCGGATTTCCGATTTCGGATTGAAGAGGACGATGCCTGCAGCGTTGTCACGCCGAGCGAAGCCGAGGCGGCGAATTTCCAATTTCGGATTGAAGAGGACGATGCCTGCAGCGTTGTCACGCTGAGCGAAGTCGAGGCGGCGAATTTCGGATTTCGGATTGAATGCAGGACCCCGTTTGCGTTCCAGGAGCACCCCGGGACGGGGTGCAAGACAGTAGCCGGTGCGTCGAAGACCACCGATCAGCGATGGACGCCAATCTTAACGCTGCTCCGCAAGAAATGTTCTTTCTTTTGCTGGCTCAAAAGAAAGAACGAAAGAAAAGAGCCAAAGAGCGCCTGATGACTAATTGCTCTGAAAAGCGTTACCAACTGTCGCGCCGAAAGCAACGCTCGCGGCGGATTCGTAATGGATCCCCACCGGTCTGTGCCATCGATGCGCCTCGTCCGCATCCCCCCACAACGAATCCGCCTGCTCGCATCCAGGCTTTTCAGGCAATTATTCAAAGGGCGCAAGACCTGATGTACGTGTATGCGTCGATTGAATCCGGAGCACGTTTTTTTCTATCCCGGAGGGATTCCGTTCTCCAACCCCGTGTTGCGAGGAACGAGCCAGCCGGGGTACGACGTGGCAGGCGAGAGACGAATCCCACGGTACAACGCACCCCGGAACGGGGTGCAAGACAGTAGCCGGTGTGTCGAAGACCACCGGATCGCGACGGCACACGAAACGTCATCGCACCCCGGCACGGGGTGCCATGCCTCGGCTGCGCTCGGCATGACAATAGCTGGTGTGTCGAAGACCACCGGATCGCGACGGCACACGAAACGTCATCGCACCCCGGGACGGGGTGCCATGCCTCGGCTGCGCTCGGCATGACAATAGCTGGTGTGTCGAAGACCACCGGATCGCGACGGCACACGAAACGTCATCGCACCCCGGGACGGGGTGCAAGACAGTAGCCGGTGTGTCGAAGACCACCGGACATCGCGTGCGGCACGAGACAGCTAGCACCCCGAACGGGGTGCTAGACAGTAGCCGGTGTGTCGAAGACCACCGGACATCGCGCGCCACGCGACATCAAGCACCCCGGGACGGGGTGCCAGAGATTCCTGCCGCTCGTCATCTGATCTGCCAGACCTTTCTGACTCCGCGACGCTTCAGTATGAGGAGAATGGCCCGCCATGAACATATTTTTCTTAACGGATAATGTCATCGCTTTCGCTGTTGACATTTTCCGCACGAGTGTGTAGACTGCTTCTGGTTTTGGACGAGGCAGTTTGAGCACGATCCCGCGGCCTGAAAGTGCCGGGATGCAGCGGACTCACCACGCCGATTCTTCCATCCCCATTCCAATCTTGTTTCCATGGTTCAACTGTTCCGTGATCACAGCGTTCGGACGAACCTTTTCGCGTCGGGCCCTTTAGCGTCATGCCGTGATCATTGTTACCCGGCTGCTCATGCGAACGGTCCCTGCGAACCAGTACCTCCCAAAAGGTGAGCGATGCGCTTCCAAAAACACCTGCTCTCGTGTATCGCGCTGCTTACCGCACTTGTTGTTACGGTTGGGAAAGGATCTCCGCACGGGGGGAGACTTCCTGTCCCGTCGCTGCGCCTGCCCATCCAGTTTACCGAGAACCGCGGGCAGTGGGCCTCCGATGTCAGGTATGCGCTGCTGCGGGGAAGCGATGCCGCGTGGTTCACGCGAGATGGTCTCGTCCTGACTTCAAGTCGGCAGGGCGCCGGCATGGCGACAATCACTGATGGAGTTGTGCCGGCAAGCGGGAAACTCGTCGCCTGTCTGTCGTTCGCTGGGGTTTCCTCACGCTGCCGGACTATAGCTTCGCATCAGACGACGAGGCAGTCTCGATTCTACTACGGCAAGCAACCGTCCCGCTGGGTGGAAAACGCAGCAACATTCGAGACTGTTACATATGAAAATGTATGGGATAACATCGATGTGGAGTACGTGGAGAAGAATGGGAGACTTCGTCAAACCTTCCGGATGCATCGTGGAGCCTCGCCGCATGACATTCGGATCAACTATTCCGGTTCCCTGAACGTGCGAGAAGCATTCACTGTTCAGCCTGGAGAGTCGACGCGCTTGAACGGAAGAACACCTTCAGCAGTCTATTCGAACGGATGCGTTTCCATCGATGGGTATTCCGACATTCTGCGTGACGATGTTATACTTGTGACAGAATTTTCAACGTTTTTTGGTGGTAGTGGGCTTGAGTCGCTTTCCGGATTCGATATCGATCCACTGGGAAATATTTTCGTCCTTGGTGCGACAACATCACACGATCTGCCGACTCTGCGGAGTACACAACCAACGTTTCAAGGCGGCTTCTCTGATCTTTTCGTTGCACGATTCGATCCAAACGGCAAGACGTTGTCATTCAGCACGTATTTCGGCGGTTCAAAATCGGATACCTGCATGCTTTGGAACGGTTTTCGTGCCAACTGGGGTGTATCGCAATTATCAATCATGCACAGATTGAAACTAGGTAAAGGAGCAGGAAAAGTATATATCTGTGGTGGAACAAATTCACCAGATTTTCCGATAACCTCGAATGTCGTGCAACGGAGTATCGGTACGGATGTTGCAGGTGTCATCTCTTCATTTTCGAGAGAAGGCATGATGCTGCAGAGTATGTATTTGGGAGGACCTGGCGCAACCAATATCCATTCTCTCTCACTTGACGATATGGATAACGGGTATATTGGAGGCATGTTTGGTGCAGATTCCTTATGGTTCGTAACGAAGAGAACCGTTCAACACGAATTAACGAACCGGCCTTTACGCACCTATGGACCATTGCCTTCCGGCAATGATTGGCTGTATTCCGGCGGGTTTATAGTGAAACTCACTTCTGATCTTGACAGCGTGTATTGGGGATCTTACTTCTATGCATTGGATGGAGAGAACTTCACAGAGCCACAGCCATGGCAGCTTCCCGGATTTCGTGTCCTCGTCGATCACCATCACAATCCCATCGTCATAGGTTCCTTCGCGGAACCGACTTTGCATAACTACCCCTCGTATCCGCGATTTGTACCACAGGTCAATCCGATTCAGGATAATCGCGGTGTTTTGAATGTTTTCATAACGAAATTGGATAGTAGCGCTGAAAGGTATGTATTCTCCTCATACTTCGGAGGTAGTAAAACCGATAATTTATGGGATGTGATATTGAACGAAAAGGACGATATCATTATTACTGGTGAAACGGAATCGCAGGATTTTCCCCTTGTTCTTCCGCTGCAGAGTACAAATAGAAGCACGATGCCATTTATTGCAAAGATCTCTTCAAATGGAACACCGCTCGCCAGTACATATTTCGGAGGTACGAATGGAGATCAAGGTATTCTATTGGACTTTGATGTCTGCGGAAATATTCTGTTAGGCGGACTGTCAAGATCGAGCGATTTTCCATTTGTTCACGCCTCGGATACTGTGCTTCGTTCTTCTGGATATGCAATGTCATTAAGCGTTTTCGATCCGGACTGTCGGAAATTGCTCCTTTCAACTTTTCTCAATTATCCAGACGGTTCAGTACCCTGGCTTCAAGGAGTTCGTTCCGATGCGGCGGGATATCTAACCGGAGTCGCGCAAGTAGGCCTCTGGGCCGATTATTATTCTGTCCCTTCTTTCGGCGCGTTCAATGCGTATCAGAGCAACATGCACGGTAGTTCCGACATCCTGGTATCCAGATTCCGCTATCCGACATGCGAACGTGTCGTGTGTTCCATTCTGGCCTCGGACACGCTCAAACAAGCCGCGCGACGCAGGAACCTCTCGACCTCCAGGATCGCTGTGACGGTGAATGTTGAAAACGTCATGAACAATCTTCCCGTAAAGGATGTGCGCGTACAACTCACACTCCCTGACAGCATCTACCTCGATCCGCCTTTCCAGAGCACTCTTGTTTCGCTTCCCCCGCCGATATTCGGACCAGGTATGACGGCATCGCACACTTGGACTCTGCGCATCGACTCGACGTGCGCCGCACCGCTGAATCGAACGGTGGAAGTGACAACGATGTACACACCCGATTCGGGGCCTGTCACGCCCGCGCCGACGGAGCATTGTTCATTGGAGCTCCCATTGCTCGTGTACAAGGAAGCAGAGCCAGCGACATCGTGTTCGATTGTTGCCGATAGTGCGATGGTCATCGCGCCAGAGCAAACGCGATACGTCAATTCACCGTTTACGCTCGCCTGGTCGATGCACAATGAGGATGTGAAACCGATTACTATCTCGAAAGTGGTACTTTCCGCTCCAGGCAATCTTGCCGTGAATGCAAGTCCGGCAGCGGGCATCGCGAGACCCGGCGCAACTGTCGCCCCCGGAAAATCCTACAATCTGACATGGGAAATTCGGGCCGACATTCGTCTCACTTCAAGATCCATTCCTCTTACCGTGGTTGCGTACGATGAGTGGGACGCGTCCATTTCACAATGCCAATTCATTCTTTACGCTCCAGGATCCGATGCTCTCCCTTGCCGAATGGACGGACCATCCGTTGTTTCCTTGGATACTTCGACATACATATCAGATCCGGACACGGTACGTTGCACCACGACGATGTTCAACCCTCTTGATTCGCTGCAACACATTATCATTGCTGAGGCTCTGCCTGGAACTTCAGGTCATCTCATCCCTGTAGGTGTTCCGTTGGTTTCAGATGTTGTTATTCCACCGAAACTGAACGGTGTTTTCCAATGGAAGTACATGGTCAAACCGCCGATCTCGGAAGCGATGTGGGATACCGCGGTCGTCCGTTACAGAACGGCTGCGCATCCGGATTGGCGCTGGTGCTCCCTGCCGATTCGCATCGTCCCTGCGTCCGGCATGCGCTGCGCGCTTGACGCCCCGGACGTCATCGGCCTCACGCCCGACAAGCTCGGGTATCAACCGTCACCGTTTGACGTGCGAGGCATGGCCATCAACAGCAGTGCGCGCCCTGTCAGGGTTACTGCGTTCGAGCTGAGCATCGAACCTCCAAACTTGTGCACCATCGCCGAGCCGCCGTCTCGTCCAGGCCACGTTATCTCTGCTGGTGTAACGGATACCACTATTTGGACGGTACGCACAAAAGCGCTCAGGCCTTCGGGTGGGACTGCACGACTGGTGTTCGTCTCGCGTGACTCTTCCGGTGAAGTTCTCGTCCGTTGCGAGCGAAGTGTGATTATTCCTCCTCTCGGAGCAGAGCTCATCTGTTCCCTCACCGCCCCCGACTCCATCCGTTACAACCTCCTCACCGACACCCACACCCCAACCCCTTCACTGCCTCTCTCACTCTCGGCAACGTCCTCGACACCGCCCACCAACTCATCGAAACCGAAATCGATCTCTCCTCCGCACCGCATCTCGCGCTCGCGGCAGGGGAGCAGGCACGGAAGGATATCGCGGGCATTGCGGCGCATGGCAGTGAAACGGTGGATTGGACGCTGACAATCCTGCCGCCGATAACGGCGAATGTCGCGGAGCGTATCGCCGTTCGCTATCGTCACGCGGGCGACACGGCGTGGAAGCAGTGCGAGCGGACGATACTCATCGAAGGCGCCGAGCGTATCACATCGGCATCCTGCTCGTCCATCGGCCACGACACCGTGTGGGCGGACGCGGGCTACGAGGCAATCATTCCGCATCCTGTGCAGGTGCAGTACACGATTACGAACACGGGCAATGTGCCGCTCGGCGGATGCAGCGCTGCGATCGTGCATTCGCCGATGTATGCGTTGGTGAATCCTCTGGACAGCATACAGGGATATCCGGTCGTGCAACCCGGCGCGAGCGCGTCAAGGGAATGGCTGCTCGATCCGCTGCTGGACCAGGTACAGCCATTGCCGGAAATCATTAGTTGGGTGTGGAGCTGCGACAAGCTCGCGGCGACGCCGCAGTGTACGCACTCCATCACGCTTGTCGCAGCCTCGCCCGCGGCGGTGGTATTCACTCCGTGGCTGCTGCGTTTCCAGGCCGAGAGGAACGGTCCGCTGCCCGCGGCGCAGGAACTGCGTCTCTGGACAGGCGGCGCGGCAGCGATGCCGTGGCAACTCCAGTCCTCAACTGCGTGGATCGACTGGCAGCCCTCCAGCGGCACGGACAGCGCGCGCGTCATGGTGGTGCCAAACACGACCGCGCTCCCTGAAGGCAGTCACGCAGGGCGCATCGACATGACGGCAGTGCCGGGCGTGTCTCCGGTGGGAGTACGCGTTGTGTATGATATCACCACAAAGACGGGCATGGACGACATTGCTGTACCGCTTGCCTCGATGCTCGGACAGAATTATCCGAATCCGGCTGGAGGGTATACAACAATTACCGCAACGCTGGAGCGACAGTCGAAAGCGCGGTTATTGTTGTATGACGCGTACGGACGCCTCGTGGCGGTGGTACATGATGGCGAGTTGCCGGCGGGGAGGAGTTCCTTCCAGATTGATACTCGGGTGCTGCCTTCTGGGATGTACTGGTACTCGCTTGTTGCGGGTGGAAGGACGGAGGCGAGGATGATGATGGTTATGAAACGGTAGAAATGCAAGGTGAAGGGAGAAGGTGAAGGTGAAGGAGAAAAGAATTTCGGATTGAATGCAGGATGACGATCTTCTGTTCTCCGGGAGCTCTGCTCCTGGAGAGCGATTTACGGACCCGTCACCCTGAGTGCAGTAGCTTGCCCTGAGTGAAGCCGAAGGGAAGGGTCTGGCCGTTCAGACGACAAGAAACGTTTGGAGTAGTTCCGTATTCGTTCCTAACAACCGTTAGGAATCTCTGGCACCCCGTTCCGGGGTGCTCGATGTTGCGTGGCGCGCGCTGTCCGGTGGTCTTCGACGCACCGGCTACTGTCTGGCACCCCGTTCCGGGGTGCTCGATGTTGCGTGGCGCGCGCTGTCCGGTGGTCTTCGACACACCGGCTACTGTCTGGCACCCCGTTCCGGGGTGCTCGATGTTGCGTGGCGCGCGCTGTCCGGTGGTCTTCGACGCACCGGCTACTGTCTTGCACCCCGTTCCGGGGTGCTCGATGTTGCGTGGCGCGCGCTGTCCGGTGGTCTTCGACGCACCGGCTACTTTCTTGCACCCCGTTCCGGGGTGCGTGAAATCGCGTGGGGCGCGCGCTGTCCGGTGGTCTTCGACGCACCGGCTACTGTCTTGCACCCCGTTCCGGGGTGCGTCGATCAGACGCACGTCCATCGCTGGCGCGTCCCATTCCACCTTCACCCTGTCACTTGGAACCCGTCATCATCGCCCGTCGCTTTTCATCCTTCATAATTCATAATTCATCCTTCATACTTACCCATTGGGAGAGGGAAGGGTGAGGGGGTGGCGCACACCGGCGATCGCCGTCTTGCATTCAATCCGAAATCGGCCGCCTCGACTTCGCTCGGCGTGACAATTCCTCACTAAAAAAGGGCCCGATCGCTCGGGCCCTTTGGGCGTGTCCAGGAAGACACGCGGAGCGTTGAATTTCGCGCGCGAGCTTACTTCGCGTCGTCCACCACTTCGTAGTCGGCGTCCTCGACGTTCTTGCCATCGGGACCGGAAGAGGGCGCTCCTTCCTGATTCGGCGGCGGCGCCTGCTCCTGCGAGGCGTTCTGGTACATCGCCGTCGAGGCTTCGTTCCAGGTCTTGTTCAGCTCCTCCATGCGGGCCTTGATGTCGACGACCACATTGGTCTTGATGGCTTCCTCGAGTTTCGCCATGCCTTCCTGCAGCCGCGTGATCATCGCCGCATCAAGCTTGTCCTTGAAGTCCTCGAGCTGCTTCTTCGTGTGGAACACGAGACTGTCGGCCTGATTGCGGATCTCGATCTCCTCTTTCCGCTTGTGATCGTCGGCGGCATGCTCCTGCGCGTCGCGGCGCATCTTTTCCACTTCCTCGGTGGAGAGGCCGCTCGAGGAGGTGATGCGGATGGACTGCTCCTTGCTGGTGGCCTTGTCCTTCGCGGCCACGTGGAGGATGCCGTTGGCGTCGATGTCGAAGGTCACTTCCACCTGCGGGATGCCGCGGGGCGCGGGCGGGATGCCTTCGAGATGGAAGCGGCCCAGCGTGCGGTTGTCCGCCGCGAGGGGACGCTCGCCCTGGAGAATGTGAATCTCCACCGATGTCTGGCTGTCGGATGCCGTGGAAAAGACCTCGCTCTTCTTTGTGGGGATGGTCGTGTTGGCCTGGATGAGCGTCGTCATCACGCCGCCCAGCGTTTCGATGCCGAGCGACAGGGGAGTGACATCGAGCAGCAGCACGTCGGTGACGTCGCCCGAAAGGACGCCGCCCTGGATTGCCGCGCCCACCGCGACCACTTCATCCGGATTGACGCCCTTGTGCGGCTCCTTGCCGAAGAGTTCCTTCACGAGATCCTGCACTTTCGGGATGCGCGTGGAGCCGCCGACGAGGATCACCTCGTCGATGTCCGCGGGCGTGAGGCCTGCGTCGGACAGCGCGCTCTTGCACGGTTCGACGGTGCGCTTGATGAGATCCTCCACGAGCTGTTCGAACTTCGTGCGCGTGATCATCGTGCTGAGATGCTTGGGGCCGTCCGCCGTGGCGGTGATGAACGGGAGATTCACTTCCGTCTGCAGCAGGGTGGAGAGTTCCATCTTGGCCTTCTCCGCGGCTTCCTTGAGCCGCTGCAGCGCCATCGGGTCCTTGCGGAGGTCGACGCCTTCCATCTTCTGGAATTCGTCGGCGAGGAAGTCGATGATGCGCTTGTCGAAATCGTCGCCGCCGAGATGCGTGTCGCCGTTGGTGGACTTGACCTCGAAGACGCCGTCGCCCAGTTCCAGGATGGAGATGTCGAAGGTGCCGCCGCCGAGATCGTAGACCGCGACCTTCTCGTTCTTCATTTTTTTGTCGAGGCCGTAGGCGAGTGCGGCCGCCGTCGGCTCGTTGATGATGCGTCGCACCTTCAGGCCCGCGATTTCGCCGGCGTCCTTGGTCGCCTGGCGCTGCGCGTCGTTGAAGTATGCTGGGACGGTGATCACGGCTTCCGTGACCGGATGCCCGAGGTAATCCTCGGCCGACTTCTTCAGCGCCTGGAGGATCATGGCGCTGATTTCGGGCGGCGAGTACACGCGGCCGCTGATGTCGACGCGCGCCGAGCCGTTGTCGCCGACGATCACCTTGTACGGGACCTCGGTGATCTCCTGCGCAACCTCGTTGTGGAGGCGTCCCATGAAGCGCTTGATCGAATAGACGGTGTTCTGCGGATTGGTGACGGCCTGGCGCTTGGCGGCATTGCCGATGGCTCTCTCGCCGTCCTTTTTGAAGCCGACCACCGATGGGGTCGTGCGTCCGCCGTCCGAATTCGGGATGACGGCGGGCGTGCTGCCCTCCATCACGGCCACCACCGAGTTGGTGGTGCCCAGATCGATTCCGATGATTTTACTCATTGTGTGACTCCTGATTCCCGGCTCCGGCGCTGATGTGCAGGCCGGACCGCCGGGCTATTACTGGATATTGATGGGAATTTCCTGTTCTTCGCGTGCCGGCTTCCGCTCGAGTGTCACTGTCAGCACTCCATCGGCGAGCGTGGCGTTGATGCTTCCGGCGACCACTTCGCACGGGAGGGGAATACTGCGCTTGAACTCGCCGAAGGCGCGCTCCTGCCTTGTCTGCACACGGGTGGCTTCCGCTTCCTTCTCCGGTTTGACGCCCGAAACCGACAGCACGTCATCCTTCAACGCGAGTTTGACCTGCTCTTTCGCCACACCCGGGAGTTCCACGGCAACGATCACCGCCTGATCCGTGTGCGAAACGTCCACCTTCGGTTCGAAACCGCGACCGAATTCAACGGAGAAGGTTTCCGGGATTTCATTGATGAACTTCTTCATTCTGTTCGAGAGATACTCGAGTTCCTTTACGGGATCAATCTTGAGATGCGGCATGCTGTCAACTCCTGTGAGATAGTGTAGAGCCAATACACCAA
Organism: Ignavibacteria bacterium; assembly: GCA_016720835.1. Classification (GTDB taxonomy): domain Bacteria; phylum Bacteroidota; class Ignavibacteria; order SZUA-365; family SZUA-365; genus JADKJW01. The sequence goes on along the minus strand of JADKJW010000018.1, from coordinate 30,243 downwards.
TGCAAATCCTGTACCATTCCCACATCGCTTGCGATAGCAGCTGTAAGCCGTTTTATATCAACAGAAGTCATGCCAGCCATCAACTGGGGAATTTGAGGTCCACAAGAAATGGCGGAACATGTCTGCCAAATCGTCAGTACTCCCGGAACTCCCATGTTCAGGGGAAGTTCCGCATTTCGTCCTCTTTTTACTGTTGTTCGGCTGCGCGGAGAATGGTACCTTGAGCGAATAAATGAAAATTCACGGTATGCCCGATTTCGAGATACACGACGAAATAGTTCGCCGCATCGGACGGCTGGCAGACGCGCACGGGCTGGAAGTCTACCTGGTGGGTGGCGCTGTCCGTGACGGATTGATGCGGAGACGCTCGAAGGACATCGACATCACCGTCGTCGGTGACGGTGTCCGCTTCGGGCGAATCGTGCATGAAGAGCTGCGCACGAGCATCCCGGTCGAGTTCGAGCGCTTCGGCACTTCGCGGCTGATGGCGGACGGGATCGAGATCGAATTCGTCGGCACGCGGAAGGAGACCTACGAAGAGGACTCAAGGAAGCCCACGGTGGCCGAGGGCAGCATCGATGACGATCTCCTGCGGAGGGACTTCACCGTCAATGCCATGGCGGTACGGCTCAACGCCCGGGGTTTTGGAGAACTCCTGGACCCCTTCGACGGACAGGGCGATATTGAACGCCGCCTGCTCCGGACACCCGTCGATCCGCTCGTGACGTTCACGGAAGATCCGCTGCGCATGATCCGGGCCTTCCGCTTCGCCTCGCAGCTCGACTTCCGCATCGATCCGGACGTGCTTGTAGCGGTCAGGCAGCTGAACGAGCGCATCCTCATCGTCTCGATGGAACGGATACGCGACGAGTTCCTCAAGATCCTCGCCTCGCCCAAGCCGTCGCTCGGTCTCGCGCCGATGCTCGAGAACGGGCTCATCGTGCATTTCTTTCCGGAACTGCACGCGCTCGCGGGCGTGGACCAGCGCTCGATCGAATACCCCGACGGCGTGAAGAACTTCCATCACAAGGACGTCTTCTACCACACGCTGCGCGTGGTGGACAACCTCGCGAAGGTGAGCGACAGCCTCTGGCTGCGCATGAGCGCGCTGCTGCACGACATCGCCAAGCCGCAGACGAAGTACTTCCATCCCGAGACGGGGTGGACCTTCCACGGGCACGCCGAGATCGGCGCCCGCAGGGTGAAGCGCCTCTTCCGCGCCATGAAATTGCCTCTCGAAGCGGTGCACTTTGTCGAGAAGATGGTGGCGCTGCACCTGCGTCCCATCGCGCTGGTCAACGAGGGAGTCACCGATTCCGCCATACGCAGGCTGCTCTTCGATGCGGGCGAGGATATCGACGACCTGATCATGCTGTGCCGCGCGGACATCACGTCGAAAAATCCGCGCCTCGTGGAGCGCTATCTCCGGAATTACGAGAACCTGGTTCTGAAGATGAAGGACGTGGAAGACAAGGACAAGCTGCGCACCTGGCAGCCGCCACTGCGTGGCGAGGAGATCATGCAGATCTGCGGCATCCCGAGCGGCATCATGGTCGGCATCATCAAGACGCGCATCGAGGACGCCATCCTCGACGGACTCATCCCGAACGAGCGCCTTGCGGCGGAGGAATTCCTCCTCTCGATCAAGGACGAGGTGTTGAAGCAACCCGCAATCAAGAAGGATCAACCGCTGCGAGGCCGTCTGAAAAGTCTCCCCGAGGGTTTACAGCCCTGAAACTTTCCTCCCTTTCGTCCGTTTGAACGAGCGGGACAACGATCACCCCCGCTTCGGCACCGCTCCCGCGCCGAAGGTCACCACTGGAGCAACGAGCATCATGGTCAACGCAACATCACGCACGCTTTTTCTGTTCGCCCTTCTCGCGACGCTTGTCGCGCCGAACGTCTCCGCGCAGCCGAAGAAGTACACCCTCAAGGATTGCATCCGCATCGGGATGGACAGAAGTCCCGACCTGCAGCGCAGCGCGAACGACATCGAACGTTCCGCGACGTACAAGCAACAGGCCCTGGGCGCGTTCCTGCCATCACTCAACGCCTCCGCGGCGTGGACGCGCTCTGACAAGGACAACATCGTCCTGCGGGGCGACAACTTCTTCACGTCGCGGAACAGCTACAGTTACAACGTCTCCTCGGCGATGACGCTTTTCGACGGCATGAGCAACATTCTCAACGCCGACCGCAGCATTCTCGGGTATCAGGCCGCGGAGAAAGGGCACGAACGCATGGTGGAAGACGTGGTGTACAGAATCCACCAGGGCTACTTCAACGCGCTGCGACTGCAGGAGCTGGTGAAAGTGAACCAGAGCAATCTCGAGCGCTCGAGGAAGCAGCTGGATCGCATCAAGGAATTGAACGCCGTCGGTTCGGTCCCGCTCGCGGACGTGTATCGCCAGCAGGTGCAGGCGGGCCGCGACGAACTCGGCGTGTTGCAGGCGGAGAACGACTCGCAGAACGCGCTCATCGATCTGCAGACGCTGCTCGGGCTTGCCATTGCGGACGACTTCGCGCTCGACGCGTCGGCCATTCCCGCCAGCATCGAGGCGGGCGACATGCAGCAGTTCCGCAGCGATATCGGTTCGGAAGAAGCGTCGCTGCGCGCCGCGAGGCTGAACCGCAAGGACGTGCAGCAGGCGGATCTCACGCTGCAGAGCGCGCGGAAGAGCGTCAGCATCGCCTGGTCGGGCCATCTGCCGTCGTTGTCGGCCTTCGCCTCCTACAACTGGGGCAACGCGGAGCTGAAGGACTTCAGCAACTCGGACTTCACACGTTTCTCATACGGCTTGCAGTTGCAGGTACCGATCTTCAACAATTTCCTCGTCTCGACCGCGGTGCAACGCGCGGAGATCGACCGCATGGATTCCGAAACCATGCTCTCCACCATCGAGCGTTCCATTTCCGCGGACATGCGCAAGGCGATGAACACGCTGACATCCGCCGAGAAGAATCTCGAGATCACCAAGCGCACCCTGTTCTCGGCGCAGGAAGACCAGCGCATCGCCACGGAACGGTACTCGCTCGGCGCCGGCACGCTGCTCGACGTCATCGTCGCGAACTCCAATCTCACCGCCGCGCAGAGCGACGTGGTCAACTCCACGTTCAACTACCTCATCGCGCGCAAGCAGGTGGAATACCAACTCGGCACGATCACCAACTAAGCTCTGAGACAGGCACACCCATGGCCACCACCAACAAGAAAAAGAACCGCAAGAAGATCTACATCTTTTCCGGGATCGGCATCCTCGTCCTCGTTCTCATCGCCGTTGTCATCTTCGGCGGGAAGAAGGAGAACATCGTCACGGTGCAGACAGAAAAGGTCAAGCGCATGACCATCACCCAGGTGGTGGAGGCCACGGGCAAGATCGATCCGCAGACACAGGTGAAGATCAACGCCGAAGTGTCGGGCGAAATCATCGACATTCCGGTGAAGGAAGGGGACCGCGTCAAGCGCGGACAGCTCCTCGTCCGCATCAAGCCCGACACGTACATCGCCGACAAGGAGCAGGCCGTCGCGAACGTCAACCGGTCGAAGTCCTTCCTGCAGCAGCGGGAGGCGGACTTCCGCAAGATCGAGAGCGAGTACAAGCGGCAGCAGACGCTGTTCCAGAAGGGGCTGATTTCGGAATCGGATCTCGAGTCGATCAAGAACAGCTTCGAGGTCGCGAAATCGAACGTCGACGCGGCGCGGTACGATATCGAGAACTCCGAGGCCATGCTCTCGCGCACCAAGGAGAATCTCAACAAGACCTCCATTTACTCCGCCATCGACGGCGTGGTCTCGCAGCTCCTGCTCAAGCAGGGCGAGCGCGTGTCGGGCTCGAGCTTCATGCAGGGCACCGAGATCATGACGGTGAGCAACCTGTCCGTGATGGAAGCCCGCGTGCAGGTGAACGAGAACGACGTGGTGCTCATCAGTCTCAACGACACGGCGCGCGTGGAAGTGGACGCCTACCCGAACCGCACCTTCACCGCCGTCGTGTACCAGATCGCGAACACGGCGCTCACGCGGGCCGCGGGCACGCAGGAGGAAGTGACGAATTTCGAGGTCCGCCTGCTCCTGCTCGACAAGTCCGTCGAGTTCCGTCCGGGCATGTCCTGTTCCGCGAAGATCGAAACGGAAACCAAACGCGACGTCCTCGCCGTGCCGCTGCAGAGCGTCACGACGCGCGACCAGAAGGAAAAGCGCGCGGAAGAAGGCAGCGGGGACGAGGGCGAGGCCGCCGCCGCGGATGCGGAGAAGAAGAAGGACAAGCTGAAACCGGACGAAGTGGTGTTCGCCATCGAGACCGGTTTCGCGCGCAAGAAAATCGTGAAGACCGGCATCAGCAGTGACCAGTACATCGAGGTGATCGACGGCGTGAAGGAAGGCCTGGAGATCGTCAAGGGCAGCTATCGCGCCATCAGCCGCGAGCTCGAAGACAGCACGCGCGTCCGCGTCGACAACGACAAGAAGTTTGTGAAGAAAGACAATGAGTAATCCCGAAGAAGAAACCCCCCTCATCCACATCGTCAACGTCACCAAGACGTACGATATGGGCGCGGAGAAGGTCCACGCGCTGCGCGGCGCGGGGCTCGACATCCGGAAGAACGAGTACGTGGCGATCATGGGCCCGTCGGGCTCGGGCAAGTCCACGCTGATGAACATCATCGGCTGCCTCGACACGCCCACGTCGGGACTCTATAATTTCGGCGGTTCGAACGTCGGCGAGATGAACGACAACGAACTGGCCGCGATCCGCAACAAGCAGATCGGCTTCGTGTTCCAGACCTTCAACCTGCTCGCGCGGTCCACCGCGCTGCACAACGTGGAACTGCCGCTGATCTACGCCGGCATCCCCGCCGCCGACCGGCGCGAACGCGCGGAGCAGGCGCTCGCGAACGTGGGATTGGCGGACCGCATGACGCACAAGCCCAATGAATTGTCCGGAGGCCAGCGGCAGCGCGTCGCCATCGCGCGCGCGCTCGTGAACACTCCGTCCATCATCCTCGCCGACGAACCCACCGGCAACCTGGACTCGAAGACCGGCGAGGAAATCATGCAGCTCTTCTCCGAACTGCACCGGCAGGGCAACACGCTCATCCTCGTCACGCACGAGGAGGATATCGCCGCGCACGCGCACCGCATCGTGCGTCTCTTCGACGGCGAGATCGCCAGCGACGTGCGCGTGGACAATCCCAAAGTGTACGCGAGAACTTCCTAGGCTGCGAGGCACCCCATGTTCCGACTCCACGAGCTGCGCGAAGGGCTGCGCATCGCCTTCACCGCCATCATCTCCAACAAGATGCGGTCCGTGCTCACCACGCTCGGCATCGTCATCGGCATCGTGGTGGTCACCCTCATGGCCACCGTGATCGAGGGACTCGGCACCGCGCTCGACAACAGCATCAAGTCGCTCGGCGCCGACGTGTACTACATCAGCAAATGGGACTGGTTCAGCGACGAATGGTGGAAATCGCGCAACAGGAAGGAGATCTCGCTCGCCGAGGCGCGTCAGATGCAGGAGAAGTTCACGCTCGCGGAGGCCGTCGTTCCCGTGGTGCAGGCCTGGCAGAAGACGATGAAGTACCGCAACAAATCCGTGAAGGGGAACGTGATCGGCACGGAGGAGGCCTACCTCATCACCTCGGGCGTGGTGCCCGAGCAGGGGCGATTCTTCAACGATCTGGAAGGCAGCAGCGGCAGGCCCGTCTGCGTGATCGGGCACGACGTGGCGAACACGCTGTTCGAGAACGAGGATCCGATCGGCAAGACGATCAAGATCAACGGATACAGTTACCGCGTCATCGGCGTGTTCGAGAAGGAGGGGAGCTTCCTCGGCTCGGCCATGTTCAGCAAGGACTCGCAGTCGTTCATCCCCCTGCCGAATTTCTACCGCGTCTTCGGCAATGAGCGGAGCATCGACATTCATGTGAAGATGGGTCCCGACGTCGACAAGGAGGACGCCAAGGCCGAGATGATCGGGCTGTTCCGGCAGATCAGGCGCGTGCCGCCCGCGGACGAGGACGACTTCGGCGTCAACACGCAGGACTTCCTCAAGAAGATTTTCGAATCCGTCGTCGGCACCATCGGCGTGATCGGTTTCCTCATCACTTCGCTCTCGCTGCTCGTGGGCGGCGTCGGCATCATGAACATCATGTTCGTGTCGGTGAAGGAGCGCACCAAGGAGATCGGCACGCGCAAGGCGCTCGGCGCCAAGCGGCGCACCATCCTCATCCAATTCCTCATCGAGGCCGCCGCGCTGTGCCTGATCGGAGGCATCATCGGTATCGGACTCTCGTATCCGTTGAGTCTCATCATCGACACCGTGCTCCCGTCATCCATGCCCCTGTGGGTGGTCGGCGTCTCGCTGTCGATCTCGATCACCGTGGGTCTCGTCTCCGGCATCGTGCCCGCGTACACCGCCGCGCGCATGAATCCCGTGGACGCGCTGCGCTACGAATAGGAGGCATGTCATGCCGAAAGCCGAAACCTTCGTCGATGCGCTGCGCACCATTTCCGGGAACAGGCTGCGCGCCTTTCTGACCATTCTCAGCGTGTCCATCGGCGTGTTCTCCATCATCTCGGTGATGACCTCCATCGGCGCGCTGCAGAACAGCATCGAAGGCGGCCTGAGCCAGCTCGGCGCGAACACCTTCCAGGTGCAGAAGCATCCGCCGAACGAGGGGGGCGGTCCCGGCTGGCGCGACCGCTTTCGCAACCGCAAGGACCTCAGCTACGCGAACGGTCTTGCCGTGGTGCGCGCCGTGAAGAGCATGAAGACCATCGGGCTCGAGTCCTGGCATTTCGGCGTCGACGTGCAGTGGAAGAATGTGAAGACCGATCCCAACGTGTCCGTCGCGGGCGAGACGCCGGGCGGTCTGCCCACCAATCAGTGGGAAGTGGAGGATGGCCGCGGGCTGACGCAATCCGATCTCGATCTCACGCGCAAGGTGGTGGTGCTCGGATCGGAGCTTGCGCGGAAACTCTTCCCGCCGTCGCTCAATCCCGTGGGCGAGAAGGTGCGGATGCGGGGCAGGGAGTTCACCGTCATCGGCGTGCTGAAGGATCGCGGCGGCATGTTCGGCAATCAGGACCGCTATTTCATCGTGCCGATCACCACCTTCTTCGAACAATTCGGCAAGAACCGCGACATCCACATCATGGTGCAGGCGCCCTCGCGCGAGAGTTTCGAAGCCGTGCAGGACGAAGTGATCGGCGTGCTGCGCGCGGTGCGTGGCGTGCGTCCGGGCGAGGAGAACGACTTCGCCATCTTCTCGAACGAGTCCGTGATCACGCAGTTCAACTCGATGACCGAGTACATCCGTCTCGGCACGCTGGCCATCGCCGCCATCGCGCTGCTCGCGGCGGGCATCGGCATCATGAACATCATGCTCGTGTCCGTCACCGAGCGCACGCGCGAGATCGGCATCCGCAAGGCCGTGGGCGCCACCAAGCGCACCATCGTGCTGCAATTCCTGAACGAAGCCGTGCTCATCTCGCTGATGGGGGGAGTGGTCGGCATCATCCTCGGGCTGATCGCCGGCAATGCGCTGGCCATCGCCCTCGGTATCGATGGCATCATCCAGCCCGGCTGGGTGATTTTCGGTCTCGTGGCCTGCGCCGTCATCGGCATCGTCTTCGGTACCTATCCCGCCTGGAAGGCGTCGAATCTCGATCCGATCGAGGCGCTGCGGTACGAGTGACGAAGATTTCGGATTGCGGATTTGAAATTTCGGATTGAAATCGAAATCCTCATTACCCGGGTGGACTTTTTTCCGATCTTGGGGAATTAAGCTTGAATGATCCGGTGTTCAAGTATATATTCCCAGCGCTTTCCGGAAAGGACACCCATGAAAAAAGCTCCCCGATCACTCCCTGACGTTGAAGTACCGCTCCCGCTTGGCAAGGGAGTCAAGTTTTGCGTGAATTGTGACGATATCGACGATATGGCGGTTGATGAAGAGGCCGTGAACAAGGAAGCGCTGCGCAAACGCTTCCAGAATTGCGAGAAAGTCTGAAAGTTCGACGGCGACGTCTGCTCCCGTCTCTTCATCGCCGAACCGAGCGAAGAGCCCGGACCCATTTTCGAGGAGGACGACTGAGTCCCTTTCGCTGATGCGAAATCTCCCGCACCTTCTGCCCCTGCTTCTCGCGCTCGTTCTGCCCGCCCACGGACAGGATACCGAGCCTGCATCATGGCTGCCCGGCGGAAATCTCTTCCCGCCCCTCATCGCTCCCACCGTCGAACCCCGCGCGGGCATGCTCGTGCTCAAGGACGTCAAGCGTCTCCGTCTCGACATCGGCCGCAGCGTCGATCTGTACGCCTTTCCGACCAGCGACGACGGCCGCACGGAAGTCACCGCGGGCGCGGATTTCTTCACCTGGACTTCGCTGCGCCAGGCGGACGATTTTCATTTTCCCGTCGACGCGGTGGATTACCTCTTCGGTATCAACTTCAACGCGCGCCACGTCATCGACGATGTCTCCGCGTTGTCGGCGCGCCTTCGCATCAGCCACATCAGCGCGCATCTCGTGGACGGCAGCTACGACAAGCTGCAGGGCGCCTGGCGCAACGGTCAATTGCCTCGCGTGTACAGCAGGGAATTCTTCGATCTCGTCTGCGCATTGCAATGGACGCCCTCGCTGCGCGTGTACGCGGGCGGGCAGTACGTCTACCACATCGATCCGGCGGATCTCGGGCGCAGCAGCCTGCAGGCCGGCGCCGAGTACAGCATCCCGATCGCGACTATCCCCTGGTTGCATCCCTACGCCGCGTATGACTTCCGTCTCGCGAAGCTGCATGCGTACGCGGCTAATCACACGTTCCAGGCGGGCGTGAAGGCGGGCGAGTGGAACGGCCGCGGACTCAACATCTTCCTCTCCTGGTTCTCCGGCACGAGCGATCACGGCGAGTACTACGACGCGCGCTGGACCTCCTGGGGCTGGGGCTTCACTGTCGATCTCTGACGGGACGCGGTCACGCCGCGCATCCGCCGCATTCATCCTTTTTCGAAAGTCCACTCCCGTGAATGTTCTTCCATCGATGCGCGCGCGTTTCATTGCACGGACGAGTTCGGCGCTTTCGCGCGCGATGCCCGGCGCCCTCCGCTCGCTGACCGATACCGCCGGCGTGGCGATTACGATAGACGACGGTCCTCACGCCGAGGCCACGCCGCGCGCTCGATGCGCTCGACGAGGCGGGCCTGCGCGCCACGTTCTTCCTTTCGGGCGAGCGCGTCCGTGTGGAGCGCATCCTTGCGCGCGCCATACACGAACGCGGACACGGCATCGGCAATCACGGATACCGGCACGAGCGCATGTTCCTGCTTTCGCGTTCGCGCATCGAGGAGTCCGTGCGGACGACTTCAGAAGCCATCGCGGAAGCGACGGGCATTCTGCCTCGATACTTCCGTCCCCCGTACGGACAATGGAATCCGGCGATGACATCCGTGCTCGACGGTCTGGACCTGCGCCTCGTGCTCTGGAACTGCATGCCCGGCGATTACCTGCCCGGCATGCGCGGTGAAGAATTGGCGGGTGAACTGCAACGCTCGGTGCACGGCGGGTCCATCATCGTGCTGCACGACAACGCGAAGACGGCCGACAGCATCGGATCGAATATCCGCTCGCTTGCATCCGTGCTCCATCGCAGGAAACTCTCCTCCGTCCTTCTTCCACGGGAGGCACAGTCATGATCGACCAGATCCTGCTCATCCTCCTCGCGCTGTACCTGATGAAGATTCTCCTGTTCTGGAGCGGATCCAGGCGCGCGAGCAAGCCGCAAGCCTTTGATTCGGAACCCGTCGTCACCGTCATCGTCGCGGCGCGCAACGAGGAAACGAACATCGATGCCTGCGTCGACGGCCTGAGCCGCATCGAGTATCCGCCGAAGATGCTCGAGATCATCGTGGTGGACGATCAGTCCACCGACAGCACTCCCGAACTGCTTCGCGCCTGGGAGGGCCGCTGCGCCGGACTGCGCGTGCTGCGCACCACGGGTTCGCTGTACGACCTCCATGGCAAGGCCAACGCCGTGGCGCAGGCGGTGGAGCAGTCGCGCGGCGAGATCATCCTCACCACCGATGCGGACTGCGTCGTCTCGCCCGCCTGGGTGCGCAACACCGTGCGGCAGTACGCGCCCGACACGGGCTGCGTCTGCGGCTTCACGCTGATACGAGGCAAGGGGGGCTTCAACGGCATGCAGGCGCTGGACTGGGTGTACCTGCTCACCATCGCGTCGGCGGGCGTCGGCTGGGGCTTTCCGCTCAGCGCCGTCGGCAACAACATGTCCTTCCGCCGCAAGGCCTACGACGACGTGGACGGCTACCGCGGCGTGGGCTTCAGCGTCACCGAGGATTTCGCGCTGTTCAAGGCCATCTCGTACAAGACGAAGTGGAAAATTCGCTATCCCGTCGAGCCATCCACCGTGGTATGGAGCGAGCCCTGCGCCGACCTGCACGAAGTGTACCGGCAGAAGAAGCGCTGGGGCAGGGGCGGAGTGGACATTCACCCCGTCGGCTTCGGCATCATGAGCATCGGCTGGCTGATGAACATCGCGCTGTTCGTCGTGCCGTTTCTCGGCGTGTCGCCCCTCGTCTGGATCGCCGCGTTGGCGGGCAAGTTCGCGGGAGATGCCTTTCTTCTCTCGCGCCCTCTGACGATATTCGGTATCCGTCATCTCTACCGGTACTTCCTGCACTACGAGCTGTACTACCTCGTGTACGTGACGCTGCTGCCGTTCATTGTGTTTCTCACGGGCAAGGTGGTGTGGAAGGACCGGAAGCTCTGACGTCGACTTTCGTCCACCGGACCCGGAGCCATTCCATGACATTTCGCCTGATCGCCTCAGCACTGCTCTTCACCTGCGGCGTCGCGCACGCGCAGTTGAATCAGCCCGTCACCATGACCTGCACCGCGAAGAACGCGGCGCGCGCGGACTTTCGCATCACCAGCGACGCCAATCCCGGCGCCCTCGCCACCACGCCCGTCAATGCGAAAGGGGAGCATCTCCCCGGCCTGGGCACCGCGGATTTCACCGTCACGAAGGGCGCAAAGAAAGCGGAAATCCTCGACGTGAAGGAACTGACCGCGGTGGAGAACACCGTGATGCGCGTGATCTTCATGGTGGACAACAGCCAGTCGATGAGTCCCTACCTCACGACGCTCCGCGCCACGCTCAAGGACATCCTCGCGCGCTTCAGCAAGGCCGTGCGCGTGTCGGTGATCTTCTTCAGCGAGCAGCAGCAGAAGACGCCGCCCTTCGAGTACAACGGCAAGCCGCTGCCGCTCGTGCGCCTGCCGTACACCGCGGACAAGAAGCGCGCCACCGACTACTGCAACAACATGATCGCCGAGCGCCTGCTCTCGCGCAGCACCTACCTGTACGACGGCGTGCACGGCACGCTCGAGCAGATCGCCAAGGATACCGGGCGCGTGGACCGCAGCTACGCCATCGTGTTCAGCGACGGCGAGGACAATGCAAGCACCGTGGAGCCGGAGACCATCCTCCGCGCCGACAAGAAGGGGACCACCTTCTTCACCATCGACTACCTCACGAAGGAAAACGACTTCCTCGTCAAGCTCGCGCGTTCGACGTCCGGCGAGCATTTCCAGGCGAAGACCGCGGGCGAACTCGAGACCATCTTCCAGGCCATCGCGAACAAGATCGTCGCGAAGGGCTACGAGGTCCGCTACAAGTTCAAGGACGGTCCGAGCGCCGCGATCGCAACCTCCGCCGACGTGCTGACGATGGAGGAGGACGTGGTGCGCGAGACCTTTCCTCTGCTCAACTATGTGTTCTTCGATCAGGGCTCGGCTGCCTTGCCCGAGCGCTACACGCGGTTGACGGGCGAGCAGGCTGCCACCTTCACCGAAGCGGGCGTGGAGGGCGGCGCGATGAACTTCTATTACACCATGCTCAACGTGCTCGGCAGCCGCATGCGCGCGCTGCCCGCGAGCGCCATCACCATCACGGGCTACGTCAACGAGACGGGCATCGAGAAGAAGAACAGCACCCTGGCGCTGGACCGCGCGCGCGTGTTGCAGCAATACCTCACGACGGTGTGGGGCATCGAAGCCGGGCGCATCGTGGTGGCGTCGGGCGCGTTGCCGCCGGTGCCGTCGTCGCTGAAGGATGAGGACGGGCGCATCGAGAACTGCCGCGCGGAGATCACTTCCGAGGACTGGCAGTTGCTGAAGCCCGTCACCTTCGTGCGCCGCACCGCGAGCGTGAAGCCTGAGACCGTGCAGTTCACGCCGACGGCCGCGTTTCCCGAGGGCCTGAAATCCTGGACCTTGCGCATCGAGCAGAACGGCGCGCCCTTTGATGCGCGCAGCGGCGCGCAGTTCGAGCCGCGCATCACCTGGAACTGGAGGAACACGCGTGGCGAAGCGCCCGCCAGCACCGGCGAGCTGCGCTATGTGTACAGCGTGAGCGACAAGGCGGGCGACGTCGCGACGACGGTGGCGAAGTCCATCTCCGTCCGCGAGGTAAAGCGCGAGCGCAATCTCAACGTGACGATGGAGGACGGCATCACGAAGGAGAAGATCAGCCTCATCCTCTTTCCCTTCGACGTCTCCACACCCGGACCGCGCAACGAGCGCATCCTCGACGAGTACGTGTTCCCGCGTCTCAAGACCGGATCGCGCATCGCCATCACCGGATACACCGACGCCATCGGCTCCGAGGAATACAATCTCACTCTCTCGCAGAACCGCTCCGCCGAAGTGAAGAAACTCCTCCTCGCCCGTGCCCAGCCCGGCGTGGACGACGCCACCGTCGCCGCCACCGGCGTCGGTGAAACCTCGCCATTGTACATGAACACCAGTCCCGAAGGGCGCTTCTACAATCGCACGGTGGGGTTGTTGATAGAGAGAGCGCCGTAGGGAGAGGAAAGAGTAAAAGAGTCAAGATCCGGGTGGCGGCCCCCCCCGAAGCGTCCCGCTTGCCGATTCCTTCGCGAGCTGCGACCTTGATGCGCTGGAGGTGCAGAAGGTTCTGGCTGACTGCAGATGCCAAGCTGGCGTCAGGCGTCTCTTGCCCTTCCGAATTCGGCTGTTCCCCGGGTAGCTCTGCTCCGGCGGGCAGGCTGCGCTTGGGAGCAGGCTTCCCTGGCGAAGCCATGGGATCTGCCGTTCCTGGACAAAGCGTTAGGGTCCTTGTTCCGACGCCCCGTTCCGGGGGTGCTTTTCCACGCTCCAGCCTCGCTGCGGTGCGGCGGGCAGGCTGCGTGGGCCGGTGGTATTCGCTACCACCGGCGTTAGATCTCTTGCACCCCGCACGGTTGCTCGCGCCCGTTCCGGGGTGCGTCGATCAGACGGACGGCCATCGATGGAGAGTCCCATTGCACATTCACCCTGTCATTTGGAACCCGTCATCATCACCAGTCGTTTTCATCCTTCATAATTCATCCTTCATACTTTCCTCGCAACCCGGGGTTGAGTGACGAAATCCCTTCGGGATAGAAGACCATGCATGAATGTTCGCGTATTCCCATTCCACTTTCAGTTCCGCCTCTTTGTCCTTTCCCCTTCACCCTGTCGCCTTTACCCATCCCCACAACCTGTTTCATTTCTTCTTTCATAATTCATCCTTCATAATTCATCCTTTCCTCCTACACCATCAACACCCGATGCTCCGCCGGGAAGGGCACGCACATGTCGTCGATCTGCGTGAGGATGTCGCGGCCGTAGCGGTTGAGGAAGGTGAGGATGTTGAGCTGGCGCTCCTGCGGCTTGCCCTCGGGGGAGAGGTACACCTGCATCTTCTCGAGCTGGCGCTGCACGACGGCGTCGCGCTCGCGACGGGACTGGAAGAGGCGCTCCTCGAAGAGGGAAACGTGCCGCTGTATCTGCTGCGTGGTGGTCTTTGCCGCTTCCACGAGCGAGGGCTGCGCTGCCTCGGCGATGGCGGGCAGGCGCTCGGCGATGGCGAGGAGTTCGGTCTTGAAGGCGGCGAAGTCCGCGGAGACGGCGTCGGAATTCTCGGCAGAAGCGATGATGCGGTACAGCTCCTCCGGCGTGTCGAACATCGACGCGTAGGGGAGATCGAACTTGTTGAACAGCTTCTGGATCTTCTTCTCCAGAATGGTCATGCCCGGCCGCGGGAAGATGATGGGCATCGGCACCTGGAAATGATCGTACACCGGCTGGAGCTGCGCGAAATAGGCCACCTCCGACGGTCCGGCCACGTACGCGGCGGTGGGGAAGAGGAAGTCCTGGAACAGCGGACGCAGCAGCACGTTGGGACTGAAGTTCTCGGGATGCTCGTTCGCGATTTCCAGCAGCTCGTCACTCGTGAAGCGCTGCCGCGTGCCCTTGAGGAAGAAGCCGTAGTCGATCGGCTCGATGGGATACCGGCCGCCCTTGTGCAGATAGAAGAGGTTCACCGCGCGCGGCTTCACCTGCGCGTGATACTGCTCCTCGAGTTCGGCGCTGCGCTTGATCACTTCCTCGCCCGAGGTGGGATAGGTCTCGAGTTCCTGCAGAATGACGGGCGCGAGGAGCTTCTTCAACTCCGGATCGGCCGGATCGACGAAGACGAGTCCCGACGCGGGGAAGAGGCGCTGCAGCATCGCCGCAAAGGCGTCGGCAAACGTGACGCCCGGCTTGTACGCGGCCTCGACCAGCGCCATCGTCTCGCTCGTGAACTCCGTCTCGGGCAGCGCCGCGCGCAGTTCCTCGACGCAGCGCGCGATGCGCTCGTCGAACACGAGGGCGCCGACGGGCGCCACATTCTTCGCGTCGTCCGCGGCGGGTTCCGCGTAGACGATGCGCCGCAGGTTGTTCTCACGGTCGATCACGGCGGTGGAGGCCGCCTCGTCGAGATCGTGATCCTCCGCTTCGAGCCAGAAGAGCGGCAGGAAGTTGTAGGCGGGGAACTGATCCTTGAGCCACAGCGCCAGGTGCTTCGCAGCCAGCGCCTTGTAGATGGTGTAGAGCGGACCGGTGAAGATGCCGACCTGCTGTCCGGTGATCACGCAGAACGTGGTGCCTTCGGCCAGCGTGCGGATGCTGTCGAGTGTGGCTTGCGGCGCGCCGAAGCGGCGGTTCTGCGCCAGGAGCACCTCCGTGAGTTCGGGACGGAAGTACGTGCGCCGCTCGAGGAAGTGCAGATGCGTTTCGAAGGCGAGCAGGTCCGCGTAATGGCCGAGGAAGAAGTTCTTTGCCCCCGACACGCCGGCGCTGTAATCGAGAAAGAGGTCGGAAACGCCCGGGAGGACGGAAAAGGGGAGTGTGATCATGGAGGGTGCGTGTGGCGACTGGGAAAACAAAAATATAAACCGCGGGGCGGGAAGCTCCAAGCAGTGCAACTGACGGCAGCGAAGAAACCTGCCTTGAGCATTGAATTCTTCTTCACCTTCTCCATTCACCATTTGTATTCTCTTCAGCGTCCCCCCCCTAATCGCCGTTCCTCGCAACCCGTGGTTGAGTTCGAAATAATCAACCGATCAAGCGAAATTGATTCTTCCCCCCGCAGTTCGTAATTTCGCGGGTGAAAGAACGCCGATGAACGACACCTTCCGAGCTGGACTCGCCCTTTTCAACGCAAGGGAATTCTTCGACTGCCACGATGTCTGGGAAGGTCTCTGGATGGAAACACAGGGGCCGGACCGGCTCTTCTACCAGGGCATGATTCAGGTCGCGGTCGGCTACTACCACGCCGGCAACGGCAACTTCAAGGGCGCGGAGAGCCAGTTCTCCAAGGCGCTGCCCAAGCTCGCCTCCTGTCTCCCCGCATACGGCGGCATCGCGCTCGAAGAGCTGATCCCGATTTTCGAAGCGCACCGCTCGGCCTTCGAGACGCTGAAACACCACGACGGAGCGACGTTCGACACCGCGGACATTCCCATCATCCCCATTCACGCGTAACCCACCTTTTTCATAGAAAACACACCGGAGGACATCCATGGCCATCTACATCACCGAAGAATGCATCAATTGCGGCGCCTGCGAGCCGGAATGCCCCAATACCGCCATCTACGAAGGCGGCGCCAGTTGGACGCTCGCCGGCAAGACCTACGGCGCGAACGATGCGGCCCCCGCCGGCGCAACGGGCTTCTGGTCGGCCGACTTCTTCTACATCGTGCCCGACAAGTGCACCGAGTGCAAGACCTTCCACGACGAACCGCAGTGCGCGGCCGTGTGCCCGGTGGACTGCTGCCTGCCCGATCCCAAGGTCGTCGAAACCGAGGAAGCCCTGCTCGCCAAGGTGAAGTACCTCGACGAAATCGGCCGCTAATCGCACCGCCGGAACGAATGGAAAAAGAGGTCTGTTTTTACGGCAGACCTCTTTTTCAATACAGAGAACGCTGAAACGCCACTCATGAAGCACGGACCTTTCACCATCGACCCCGTCATGACCGGGGATTTCCGGCTCGACGGCGGCGCCATGTTCGGCGTGGTGCCGCGCACGCTGTGGAGCCGCAGCAATCCGCCCGACGAGCACAACCGCATCGCCATGACCATGCGCGCGCTGCTCGTCCGCACGCCCGAGCGCACCATCCTTGTGGACACGGGCGTCGGCAACAAGAATCCCGACAAGTTCGCGCAGATCTTCGCGCTGGATTTCGGACAGTACACTCTTGAATCCTCCCTCGCCGCGCACGGCGTCGCGCCGGAGGACGTCACCGACGTGATCCTGACGCATCTGCACTTCGACCATGTGGGAGGCGCGGTGCGCCGCGACGACGGCCGCCTCGCGCTGGCCTTCCCGAACGCGACGCATTACGTGCAGCGCAGGCAATGGGAATGGGCCCTGGCGCCGTCGGACCGCGACAAGGCCAGCTACCTGCCCGACAATTACCTGCCGCTGCGCGACGCGGAAAAACTCGCGCTGCTGGACGGCGACACCGAACTGTTCCCGGGCATCGCGCTGCACGTCATCGACGGCCACACCTTCGGCCAGCAGCTCGTGCGCATCACCCATGAGGGGCGATCGGTGCTGTACTGCGCGGATCTCGTGCCGATGTCGGCGCACATCCCAGCGCCGTACATCATGGGCTACGACCTGCAGCCGGTGGTGACGCTCAACGAAAAGAAACGCCTCCTGGACGATGCCGCCGCGAACGGCGACGTGCTCGTCTTCGAGCACGATCCCGGCATGGAAGCGGCCATCGTCACGAAGGACGAACGCGGCTACCGCGCCGCGGCGACGGGCGGCATACACGAACTGCTTGCGGCAGGGAAGGACGCCTGATGCCGCATGTGTCCGCCCGCTGACGGCGACGCCGACGCGCTGTCGGACGAACGCGACTGGAGCGATGCCGCCGGTACGCGTGAAGACGCGGAAGCGGAGTCCACACGGGAGTACATCCACGTCGCCTCCACGCGCGATTTCGCGAAGACCGCCGCCATTGTCAGGGAACTGCGCGGACACGAGATCGTCATCTTCCGCATCGGCGACGCGTACCACGCCGTCACCAACGTCTGCCCGCATCAGCACTCGCCCGTGCTTGCGGAGGGCATGCTCGATGGCTGCATCGTCACCTGCCCCATGCACGGCTGGAGCTTCGACGTCGTGACAGGACGGACGGTGAACGCGAGCGGACGGCTGAAGCAGTACACGCTGCGCGTGGAGGGCGACGCCATCCTGATCCTCGATCCCGGTCCGCCGCTGGATCTGGCATGGTAAATCCGGTGGCATCGGTCACCGCGCGCATCAAGTCCGCGGCGCGCGAACTCGGCTTCGCGCATGCGGGCATTGCGCGCGCGGAGGCGCTGGAGCCGGAGGGCATGCGCCTGCTCGAATGGCTGCGGAGCGGCCGGCATGCGGGCATGGCGTACATGGAACGCGATCCGCGGCGCCGCAGCGATCCGCGCGAAGTCCTGCCCGGCGCGCGTTCGGTGATCAGCGTCAGCGCGAACTACTACACGCCGCAGATCCATCCGGAGGACGCGGCCATCGCGCGCATCTCGCGCTATGCGTGGGGCGACGACTATCACGACGTGCTGCTGCCGAGACTGCGGGCGCTCGAGGAACGCGTGAAGGAACTCGTTCCAGACGCGGAAACGCGCGGGTATGTGGACACCGGACCCGTGATGGACAAGGCCTGGGCCGTGCGCGCGGGCATCGGCTGGCTGGGCAAACATGGCAACGTCATCACCCGCGACCGCGGCTCCTGGGTGTTCCTCGCCACCATCCTCACCACGGCGGCGCTTGAGTACGACGTGCCGATTGCCGATTTTTGCGGGAGCTGCACACGCTGCATCGACGCCTGTCCCACGGCCGCGATACCCGAGCCGTACGTCGTCGACGCGAACCGGTGCATTCCGTATCTCACGATCGAACTCAAGGGGGACGATATTCCCGGCGTCGAGGACATGGATTTCAAGAGCTGGATTTTCGGTTGCGACATCTGCCAGGATGTCTGCCCCTGGAACTCCTTCGCCGTTCCTTCCGGAGAAACGGCCTTTGCGCCGAGGCCGCGCTCGCTCGATACGCGCATCGAGGATGTGCTCGTGATGGGCGGGGAAGAATTCCGAGAGCGCTTCAGAAAGAGTCCCGTCGCGCGCACCAAACACTCCGGACTCAGGCGCAACGCGCGAATCCTTTTGCGGCAGCGCGAATCACATGGAAGCACGTAACGACCCTCAATAGAAGCAGGAAACGCACATGGAACATCGGAAAGTCGTCATCATCGGATCCGGACCCGCGGGACTCACGGCAGCGCTCTACACCGCGCGCGCCAATCTGAAGCCGCTGGTGCTCGAAGGGATGCAGCCCGGCGGTCAGCTCACCATCACCACGGACATCGAGAATTTCCCCGGCTTCCCCGACGGCGTGCTGGGTCCCGTGCTCATGGACGACATGCGCAAGCAGGCCATGCGCTTCGGCGCCGAGACGAAGTTCGTGCATGTGGACCGCGTCGATTTTTCGAAACGCCCGTTTCACCTCTTCGTCGAAGAGACGGAATACACCGCCGACGCGGTGATCATCTCCACCGGAGCATCGGCGAAGCTGCTGGGACTCGAGAGCGAGTCGCACTTCATGGGCTACGGCGTCTCGGCCTGCGCCACCTGCGACGGTTTCTTCTTCCGCGGCGTGGAAGTGGCCGTGGTCGGCGGAGGCGACACCGCCATCGAGGAAGCCACGTACCTCACCAAGTTCGCCTCCAAGGTCACGATCATCCATCGCCGCGAGGCCCTGCGCGCTTCGAAGGCGATGCAGGAGCGCGCCGCGAACAATCCGAAGATCGAATTCCTCTGGAACACCGCGATCGAGAAGGTGGTCGGCACCGACGTCAACGGCGTGCGCAAGATGACACATCTGAAAGTGCGCAATGTGAAGACGAACGAGTACTCCGACCTCGCCGTGGAAGGCCTCTTCATCGGCATCGGCCATCAGCCCAACACGGGGCTCTTCACCGGACTCATCGACATGGACGAGAACGGCTACATCCGCACCGTCGGCAAGAGCACGTATACGAACATCGAGGGCGTCTTCGCCTGCGGCGATGTGCAGGATCACGTGTACCGGCAGGCCATCAGCGCCGCGGGCACCGGCTGCATGGCCGCGATAGACGCCGAGCGCTGGCTCGCCTCGAAGGGCATAGAGTAACGCGGCGGCAGCGTGGCCGTCTCCCTCTTCATTCCCTGCATCACGGATCAGCTCTTCCCCGCGACGGGGATGAACATGGTGCGCGTGTTCGACCGTCTCGGCATCGCTGTCAGTTACGACGCGCGGCAGACCTGTTGCGGGCAGCCCGCCTTCAACACCGGCTATCACGACGAGGCGCGCGCGCTGGCCATGCGCTTCCTCGACATCTTCGACGATGCCGAGTACGTGGTGGCCCCCTCGGGCTCCTGCGTGACGATGGCGAAGGTGTTCTACGGCGATCTCCTGCAACTGCCGCCCTCGCACCGTGAACGCGCGGAGGCGCTGCGCGGACGCATCTTCGAGTTCACGGAATTCCTCGTGGACGTGCTGCACATCGAGGATGTGGGCGCGAGCTACGCGGCGCGCGTGGCCGTGCACGACTCCTGCCACGCCCTGCGCGAACTCGGCGTGAAGCAGCAGCCCCGCGCGCTGCTGCGCAAGGTGCGCGGACTCGACCTCGTGGAGCTCGACCTCGCCGAGCGCTGCTGCGGCTTCGGCGGCACCTTCTCGATCAAGAACGAGGAGCTGTCCGTCGCGATGGGCGAGGAAAAACTGGCGTCCATTGCCCGCGCCGGCATCGACGTCGTCACCGCCGTGGACTCGAGCTGCCTCATGCATGTGGGCGGCCTGCTCGAGCGGAAACGGAGCGCCGTGCGCGCCGTGCATATCGCGGACATCCTCGCCTCGGAGGCTGCATGAGCGCGCCCGTGGAACTGCGCCCGGAAAATCTCCGCGCCCTCGTGCACGAGCGTATCGGCAATGCCACCCTGCGCGGCAACATCATGCGTGCCACCCGGACCTCGCTCGACAAGCGCCTGCACGCGATCGATGACTACGAGGACTGGGAAGCCATGCGCGATGCCGCGCACGGCATCAAGAGACTCGTGCTCGACAATCTCGCGCACTACCTCGAGACCTTCGAACGGAACGCCACGGCCCGGGGCACGCGCGTCGTCTACGCGCGCGATGGCGCGGAAGCCTGCGCCATCATCGTCGACATCATCCATCGCGCGGGTGGCCGCGTGGCGGTGAAGGCGAAGTCGATGACGTCCGAGGAAATCGGCCTGGGCCACGCACTCGCGCGCGAGGGGATTGAACCGATCGAGACGGATCTCGGCGAATACATCGTGCAGCTCGCGGGCGAGATGCCCTCGCACATCACCGCGCCCGCGCTGCACAAGTCGCGCGAGGAAATCGGACGCCTCTTCGCCGAGCATCTCGGCATCGCGTACACGAGCGATCCCGAAACTCTCACGGCCGTCGCCCGCCGCGTGCTGCGCGAAAAGTTTTTGCATGCCGACGTCGGCATCTCGGGCGTCAATGCGGCCGTCGCGGACACCGGCGCCATCGCCATCGTCGAGAACGAGGGGAACGCGCGCATGAGCACCACACTGCCCCGCGTGCACATCGCCCTCATGGGCTTCGAAAAACTTGTGCCCGACATGCGCTCGCTCACGCACATCGTCAACATCCTGGCCCGCAGCGCCACGGGTCAGCGCATTTCCTGCTACACCAACATCATCGCCGGTCCGCGCAAGGCCGACGAACTCGACGGTCCCGAAGAACTCGTCGTCGTGGTGATGGACAACGGTCGCGCGCGCTTCCTGGACGACGCCCGCCTGCGCGAGGCGCTGCTCTGCATCCGCTGCGGCGCCTGCATGAACACCTGCCCCGTGTACCAGACCGTGGGCGGGCACGGCTACGGCTCCATCTACGCCGGACCCATCGGTTCGGTGATCACGCCCGTGCTGCAAGGCATGGAACGCGCGAAGGCCATGCCTTACGCCTCCTCGCTCTGCGGCGCATGCAGCGACATCTGTCCCGTGAAGATCGATCTGCATCACATGCTGCTCTGGCAGCGGCATCGCGCGGTGGAAGGGAAGCTGGGGCATTGGTTCGAGCGCCTGGCCATGCGGGGCTTTCTCGCCGCCATGCGCAGTCCGTTTCTGTACCGCTTCGCGGCGAAGGCGGCATCGATGTTCGCGCCGCTGTTCCACAAGGGCGACGGCACGACGCGCCTGCCGTTGTGGTCGCGCTCCCGCGATTTCCGCATGCCCGCGGAGCCGAGCTTCAGGGATCAATGGAAGGAGAGGACGCATGAGCGCAAGGGATGAGCTTTTCACGCGCCTGAAGGCCGATCGCGGCGACGATGCGCCCGGCGATGCGGCGCTCGCAGCGGAACTGGACCGCGTCTTTGCGGCACTGCCAGTGCCTTCGCGCGAGGGACTGCTGCAGCGCTTCGTCGAGCGCCTGAACGAGGCCGGCGGGGAAGCGCGCGTGCATGAGTCCGTGGAGCACTTCCTCGGATGGCTGATCGGGGAACTGCGCGATTCCGGAGCGGCGTCCGTCGTTCTCGCATCGCACAAGGATTTCGCCGAAATGGGATTATCGACGAAAATCAGCGCCACGCTGCCGGCTCTGCGTGTACATGAGCTGCCCGCTGCGTTCAGCGCCGAGGCTCATTCTGCCATGATCGCCGAGGCCGAAGCCGCCGCCATGGGCATCGGCAGGGCGCTGGCGGGCTTCGCGGATTCGGGCGCCATCGCCATTCTTTCTTCGCGAAATGAAAGCAGATCGCTATCTTTGTTGCCTGAAACGCATCTCGCCGTCCTTCGGGAAGCGGACATCCTTCCCGATCTCGGCAACTTCTCCCACGAAATGACCGAACTCCTGAAAACCGACAAAACCTCCGCAATCACCCTTGTGGGCGGACCGAGCAAGACGGCGGACATCGAGAAAGTTCTCGTGACCGGGGTGCATGGACCGCGCAGGTTCCTGGTGGCGGTGATACGCAAATCGGCGTGAAGAAGAAGAGGTCCACGAAACACACGAAGCACACGAAACAGGGGTTCTAATATTTTGTCCCGTTGGCGTGTGGTGTGATCTCTACAAGCACCGGCCATCTAGGCTCTTCCCGTGTTCTCCGCTGCTCCAGCACTCCATTACTCCATTACTCAACCGCTCCATTACTCCACCACTCCATTTCTCACATACATCCGGAGATCCCCCCATGCGCGTCATTATCGAGGAACTTGAAGAGTACAAGAAGAGCCTGCCCGGCGATATCGGGAAGGCGGTGTCGGATATCAGCTTTTTCGTGTATGCGGTGCATCCGGGAATGCGGGCGGCGGCGGTGCTGGATCTGCTGAACCGCTGTCCCGTGGACGAGGTGGAGTGCTTCGAGACGGGCGACGAGGTGGCCACGGTGCTGCGCGGCGCGGAGAAGACGCCCGACATCATCGTCGTGGAGGGCAAGGACGACGGCGCGGGCGTCGCGGAAATGACGGGCAAGTTCGGCTGCCGCATCTACAGCATCGGCTTCGATGTGCGCGGTCTCGACAAGGTCCTGGGCACCCTGCGCGAGCGCGGCGTCAACTTCATCACCGACGCGCCGCTCGACTACAACGGCACGCGCTTCATCTCCACCACGCAGTCGCCCAATACGGGCGACACGTTCTGGTACGTGGAGCGCAAGCGGGGAGAGAAGGATTACCTCTTCTTCCAGAATGCCGTCCCGCGCGAGGTGGACAAGGACATCGCGGACGCCTTCAAGAAGATCAGGCGTCTCAAGACCTTCACCTATATGGAAGGTTTCGATCACGTGCTGTACCGCGTCGCCCATCACGGTTTCATGAACGCCGCGAAGGAGATCCTGGCCGCCACGCCCTACACCAGCTTCGGCATCACCGATCTGGACGAAAACGACGCGCGCCTCCTGACCTTCCGCAAAGGCAAGAAGCCTTTCGCCATCGCCGCCCTCTGCGGCCGCAACGAGCACAGCGGCGCCGAGGAGTTCATCCGCGCGCACGGTCCGCGCATACAGCATCTGAGCTTCGCCGTCAGCGACGTCGCAAAAGTGTACGCGCTGCAGAAAAAGCGCGGCATCGTCTTCTCCACCGACGCCGTCGCGGGCAGCGAAGAAGACGGCATCCTGCACGCCTACACCACGCCATCGATCTGTACCGGCGAGGTGACCGAATATGTGGAGCGTACAGGTGGGTCGGAGGTGTTGTTCCCGAAGAGCGGTGTTACCGGGCTTTTTCAGGATAAATCATTCGCGTGATGATATGGGTATCCCATGATCGACGTCTATGACATTGCCGTCAGAAGAAAAGGCGATCGCGAAACACACGAACGGGCCGAATACGTCCGAAACAGGATTTGTTCGTAGTATTCGTTTTCTTCGATTGCTTCGCGATCTCTTCTGTTTTTCCGTTACAAATCCAGCACCCACAACGAAATGAACGAGGAACCCATGCATGAACTGGTAATCCGCCTTTTGCCGGAAGTGAACGAGATCAAGGATGCGGCGCTGCGCGACAAGGTGATCGCCTGCTGGCAGGAAGCGATCGAGTTTCGCGGATGGACGGAGGAACTGCTGCGCGCGATTCCCTTCACGCTGCTCGCGAGCAACGTGACCATCTCCTTCATCGATCACGTGCGCGCCGTGTGCCAGATGTGCACCGCGGTGGACGATGTGCTCACGACCATGCACGGCGCGAAGAAGACGCCGGTCAATCGCGATTACCTCATCGCCGGCGCGCTGCTCGCCGATGCGGGCAAGCTCTGCGAATTCGAGATCGTGGACGGCAAGGCCGTCAAGTCCGATTTCGGCAGGCATATCCGCCATCCCTTCAGCGGCGTGGGCCTGGCCTTCAAGCACGGGCTGCCTTCCGAAGTCATGCACATCATCGCCACGCACTCGAAGGAGGGCGAAGGGGAGAAACGGCTGCCGGAAAGCATAATATTTCATCACTGTGATTTTATCGATTTTGAATTAGTGAAGTAGATGGAAGGTTGAAGGGGACAGGTGGAAGATGGAAGATGATGAGAGATGTGCGAGAAACTCTACTGATTGATTCGGTGCTTTGACAACGAAATCCCTCACCCGGCCTTCCACCTGCGCTCCTGCGGAGCTTCGGCGGACAGGTCGGGCACCCTCTCCCAAAGGGATTCGGTGATTTGACAACGACACCCCTCACCCGGCCTTCCACCTGCGCTCCCCCCCGCTTCCGCGGACGGTCGGGCCCCCCCCCCCCAAGGGATTCGGTGATTGACAACGCACCCCTCACCCGGCCTTCGGCCACCCTCTCCCAAAGGGGAGAGGGGAATATTGAAGGAATCATTCATGGGTCAGAATCTGATCGAAAAAATTGCGCAGAAGTTTGCGGCCGATCTGGCCGACGGGCACGAGGTGCACAGCGGCGACTATATCACGATACAGCCGGCGCATGTGATGACGCATGACAATACCGGAGCGGTGATTCCGAAATTTCGGAGCATCGGGGCGACGCAGGTGTACGCGCCGCGGCAGGTGGTGACAGCGCTGGATCACGACGTGCAGAACAGGAGCGACAAGAACCTCGAGAAGTACGCGAAGATCGAGGCCTTCGCGAAGGGCATGGGCGTGGACTTCTATCCCGCGGGCAGGGGTATCGGTCACCAGATCATGTGCGAGGAGGGTTACGCCTGGCCCGGCGCCATGGTGGTGGCCTCCGACAGCCACAGCAACATGTACGGCGGACTCGGCTGCCTCGGCACCCCCATTGTGCGCACCGACGCCGCGGCCATCTGGGCCACGGGCAGGACGTGGTGGCAGGTGCCGCCCGTCGCGCGCGTGGAACTGCGCGGCGCCCTCGCGAAGGGCGTCACGGGCAAGGACGTCATCATCGCGCTCTGCGGCCACTTCGCCAAGGACGAGGTGCTCAACCATGCCATCGAATTCGCGGGCGAGGGGCTCGCCTCGCTCAGCATCGATCAGCGCCTCTCCATCGCCAACATGACCACCGAATGGGGCGCGCTCGCGGGCGTGTTCCCGATCGACGCCGTCACCATCGCGTGGCTGCGCGCGCGCGCGTCCTTCGTCGCGGCCCGCGGACTGGAAGGCGTGGCGTCCGATGCGGACGGCAACGGCGCGCATCCCCGCTTGAACAGCGCCCGCATCGACGGCCTCGAGGCGCACATCCCCGTGCCCGATGCCGACGCCTTCTACGCGCGCGAGATCACGCTCGATCTCTCCACCATTCAGCCGATGGTATCGGGACCCAACACCGTCAAGGTCATGGCCTCCGTCGCCGAACTCAGCGCGCAGGACGTGAAGATCGACAAGGCCTACCTGCTCTCCTGCGTCAACGGCCGCCTCGAGGACATCCTCGCAGCCGCCGAACAGGTGCGAGGCAGGCAGGTGGCCGAGGGCGTGCAGTTCTATATCACCGCCGCCTCCAGCGAAGTGCAGAGCGAGGCCGAGCGGCTCGGCGCCTGGCAGGAGCTGATCGACGCCGGGGCCATTCCGCTCATTCCCGGCTGCGGCCCTTGCATCGGGCTCGGCGTGGGTCTGCTGGAAGACGGTGAGACCGGCATCTCCGCGACCAACAGGAATTTCAAGGGCCGCATGGGCGCAGCCACCGCAAAGGCCTACCTCGCGTCGCCCGCCGTGGTCGCGGCCTCCGCCATCGCCGGGAAAATCCATATGCCGGGACTCGCCGGCGCGAGCGTTGTCAACGGCAGGTTGAAGATCAACGAGCGTCCGGTTGCGGCCGCGAGCGAGACGACGGTGCTCGAGGGCTTCCCGGCCACGCTGGAAGGGGAGATCATCTTCTGCCATCAGGACAATCTCAACACCGACGGCATCTACCCCGGCAAGTACACCTACAACGACGACATGACGCCCGAACAGCAGGCCGCCGTGGCCATGGAGAATTACGATCCCGCCTTCGGCGCGCTGGCGCGCGAGGGGGACGTTCTCGTGGGCGGCTTCAACTTCGGCACCGGCTCCTCGCGCGAGCAGGCCGCCACCGCGCTCAAGTACCGCGGCATACGCCTCGTGCTCGCCGGCTCCTTCAACGAAACCTACAAGCGCAACGCGCTCAACAACGGCTTCCTCATCATCGAGGCGCCGCAGCTCATCCGCGATCTCAAGGCCCGCTTTGGCGCCGAAGCGCTCACCGTCCGCACCGGCATCAGCGCCCTCATCGACTTCCGCAAATCCACCCTCACCGCCGACGGCAAGACCTACTCCATCGATCCCGTCGGGCCCTCGGCGCAGGAGCTTGTTCTCGTGGGTGGATTGGAGGAATGGGTGAGACTGCGACTGTAATCTTCGGAAGAGGGAGTTCAGAATCCAGAATTCAGAATTCAGAATGAAGAAAGCCGGATGCAGACGTTCAGCGGCGCCGCATTTTACCTTCTTCCTTCTTCCTTCGACCTGACACCTGCCACCTTCACTCCCTGTCAAATCATCTCGAATCTTAAATCACGAATCACGATTCACGAATCACGAATCACTCATGGAAAAATCCATCGCCCGCACCATTGCTGAATTCGCAATCAACCTGAAATACGAAGACCTTCCTGAAAAAGTCGTGCACGAAGTGAAGCGCTACCTGTACGACTCCGTCGGGTGCGCGTACGGCGCGCAGCACACGAAAGACGTCACCATCATGCGCGAGCTGGCACTGGACATGGCCGGCAATGAGGAGGCCACGCTGTTCGGCTTCGGCGACAAGATGCCGGCCGTCAATGCCACGCTCGTCAATTCGCTCATGATACGCGCGCTGGACTTCAACGACATCTACTGGAAGGAGGATCCCTCGCATCCGTCGGACCTCATTCCCGCGGCCCTGGCGGCGGGCGAGCGCACGGGCGCCTCCATGAAGGAGGCCATCGTCGCCATCGTGCTCGCCTACGAGTTCGAGCAGCGCCTCTGCGAGTTCGCCGTGCCCGGCGTGCGCGAGCGCAAATGGCATCACGCCACCCTCACGCAGTTCGTCGCTCCCGTGGTGGCGGGACGCATGCTCGGCCTCACGGTGGACCAGATGGTGCACGCCATCGGCATCGCGGGATCGCACAGCCACACCATCGGCTGCCCCACGGCGGGCAAGCTCACCATGATGAAGAACACCGTGGACCCCATGGCCGTGCAGGCCGGCGTCTTCGCCGCGCTCATGGCGCAGAAGGGTTACTCCGGCACCGAGGCCGTCTTCGAAGGCAAGGAGGGCTTCATGGACTGCTTCTTCGGCTGGGACGTGAAGGAGCAGGCCGTCGCGCCCGTGGACATGCAGGGCAGGGAAGGCGTCTCCACCTGGGCTTGGGACCTCTCCAAGCTCACCGGCGGGCTGGGCGAAACGTACCGGATCCTCGACTGCTCCATGAAGGCCTTCCCGACCGAGGCCCTCACGCACACGCACATCTCCTGCACGCTCAAGGCCGTGACCGAGAACAACATTTCGTACGATCAGATCGAGTCCGTCACCGTCACCACCATCGCGCGCGCCTGCGACATCCTCTTCGACCCGCACAAGTACCGCCCCGAGTCGCGCGAAACCGCCGACCACTCCCTCCCGTACTGCCTCGCCGCCGCGCTGGTGGACCACAAGGTCACCACGCAGTCCTTCAGCGACGAGAAAATGGCCGACCCGCGCATCTGGGAAGTGATCGACCGCATCAAGGGCGAGGCCTCCATGGACTTCGAAGCCATGTTCCCCGCCAAGCAGCCCTCCCGCGTCGTGGTTCGCACGAAGGACGGCCGCGAGTTTACCGAGTACTTCGAATTCCCCAAGGGCGACCCCCGCGAACCCATGTCCATGGATGACCTCGAGAACAAGTTCAACTCGCTGTCGGCGAAGCTGCTGACGCCCGAGCGGCAGGCACTGGCGAAGGAGATGATATTCTCCTGCGAGGGGATGACGGTGAGGGAGTTCATGAAGAGTTTGATTGTGTAGAATTCGAATTTCGGATTTCCAATTTCGGATTGAAGACAACCCAAGACGACAAACCAGCGAAGATCGGATTCTTCTATCCCGAAGGGATTACATCAACCAACCCCGGGTTGCGAGGAACGAGCTACCCGGGGTACGACGGGGCACGAACGTCACGCGCCAGGGTGCCATACCGCTGCCGTTCTCGGTGTGACAGCGGCCGGTCCGTCGACGACAATCGGCCAACTGCCTGGCGTTACCCCTCTACCAGATCCGTGATGCAACTCACCGCGTGCATTCGCGCTGCGAGATCCTGCAGCTCCTTGGCGAGCACCTTGACTTCGCGATACATGTCTGACACGCTTACCGCATTCGTGAAGCGCACTTCCGAGCGGCTGTAGCAGTCGCCACGCATCACCGCGGCCTTGGCCATTGTGCGGCAGCTTGCGTAGCGCAGGCGCAACTGTTCGCGCTGCAGCAAAGCGTCGGCCAGTGTGCCGCCGCCCTGCATGCGCACCTGCATTTTTGTGGCCTTGATTCTGCGAATGAGCAGATCCAGGTTCGTACTGGTGGCTTCGATGTCCTTCAGGAGCTTCTGCGGGATCTTGATTTGTTCATCGTACGACCGCCCCATTGCCTTCTGAACAAGTTGTTTCTGCAGCCTCGCCATGCGCGCTTGCGCGCTGGCCCGTTGTAACAATCCTTCTGCGAGTTTCATGTGCGCTCCGGTCTCGTGTACCTCAAAGAGCGCAATACGCATGCCACAGAAACGCGTGAGCGATATGCCGAAACTGCGCCGCAAGGCCCTGTAGTGCAGCCCGGTATTGGAAGCGATGTGCCGCCAGGGCACGAAAGTGTGAAGATTCCTACCGGCCGGCTCTCATAGCGCGCGAGTCTGCCCCCTTGATATCGTATAATCATCTCCGTATTATTGCAGATTACGACCATGGTTGCGATTCTCACGGGGTATTTCGGGTCTCCTTGATCGGCTCACAATACTGGAGGAACAATGAAATCAGCACTGACGATGTCCGCGGTTCTGCTGCTCTTCCTGTGCTTCAGCGCCCGCGCGCAGCACGCTTCGCTCATGGCCTGGTACCCGCTCAATGGGTCGGCAAACGACAGTACCGGACAGTACGGTCCGATGCTGCTCGAGAACACCCCCTTCGCGAGCGGCGGGGGCATACTCTGCAGCGGCATATACAGGAACTCCGGCAAGCCCGGCTGGTGCGACGCGGAAACTCCGGCGATGCCGCTCACGATATTCCGGGCCTTCGGTCTCGCGGTGCAGTTCAAGGTGGATTCGCTGCCCGCGCGGAACAGCCCGGTGTTCATCGGGGGCAAGGACTACCGCTGGATGGGCATCGACGTGCGGCCCAACGGCACGATGTACCTGCGCACCAACAGCAGCGGCGTCGCAAGTTCGCTCACATGCGCGCTCGGCGTGTGGCATGAGGCCGTGATGACGTACGACAGCGCCGCCGCCGAGGGGAAGCTGTATCTGGACGGCGCGCTGGCCTGCACGGCGTCCTTCACCATCGATCATGGTGTTGGCGCGTTCGACCGCACCTTCGGCATCACCAATTACGCGAGCGGGGATGCGTTCCGGGGCACGGTGAAGAACGTCCGCATCTATTCCTCTCCCAACATGCCGCTCGGCACGGGAGACGAGCCTCGCGCGCATCAGCCGCAGACGCCTGCACTGCGGAACCATCCAGATCCGCTCACTACGGGCACCGTATTCGAGTTCTTCATGACGGAAGCGGGGAATGCCGCGATGACAGTGGTCGATATGCTCGGGCATGAAGTGGCAAGGGTGCTCGATGCGCGGCGCACGGCCGGGTGGCACTCCGTATCGTGGGACTGCGGCCGCCTGCCGTCCGGCCTGTATCTTGCGCGGTTGACGACCGGCAGGGATGTAGCGGCGAAGCTCGTGCGTATCCTGCGCTGACCGT
>JADKJW010000017.1 GCA_016720835.1 Ignavibacteria bacterium | reverse complement strand
ATGAAGGCGGCGATGGCGGCGACGACGAGGAGATTCAACAGCGTGAAGGCCCAGCCGGTGACGAGCTGATTGGTTCCGTACATCCGTTCGAGCAGCGGCGACACGATGTGGTAGCCGAAGGCCTGATGCAGGATGTAGACGAGCATGGCGGAACGGCCGAACCACGCGAGCGAAGACCAGATTGCATGCGGCCGCACGAGGCGCACGGCCAGCGCCGCGAGCGTGACCACGCCCAGCGCAGAGAGGGCGTAGGCGATGGTGGGCGGATAGAAGATCTCGGAGTAGGCGTCGCGGCTCACGATGATGATGCCGCTCGCGAAATTGTCGATGCCGCGAATCGGGAGGTAGAGCAGCGCGAAGCCTGCGATCGCGCAGACGATGCCGAAGGCGAGCAGACCGTTCCGCGCCTCGTCGCGTCCGGCGGCGAAGAGATTGCGGAAGAGCCAGACGCCGAAGAGGCTGAAGCCCAGCCACGGGAACACTGGGAACCAGCCGTCGACGAACCAGCTCTGCATGAGGCGTCCGAAACTCGGCAGACTGAATTCCGCGCCGCCCCATTCGTTGAAGTAGAGCTGCAGTGCCGCTTCGTGATATCCGAACTGCGTCCGCAGGATGAAGGCCGCGGTGATGAACACCGCCACACTGACGAGCAGCGCCGGCTGTTGCCATTTCCTTGCGACATACGCGAGGATCATTCCTGGACCGATGATGTAGAGCACGTCGAAGGAGGTCCATGGCGCGAGTCCCCACAGCACAGTGTCGATGATCATGCCGATGAGGAGCACGAGCAGGCCGCGGACGAGGTAGTAGCGGAAGGGATGGCGGTCGCCGCGCAGCATCACCATGCCGGCGCTGATGGCGATGAACATCGGCGCGGCGTAGGAGCCGAAGATGCGGTACCACATCTCGTGCGGCTCGGCATAGTAGGGCGCGAGATTCGCGGGGATCATGAGGAGGATCGCGAGTCCGCGGAAAACGTCCACCCAGTAGAGGCGATCGGCGGTGTCTGACATGCGCGTGTGTGTTGGGGTTCAGAGGGAAAGTGCGCGGTCGCCTTCGATCCAGCGGCGGTGCCAGAGCTCGA
The DNA here is from genome assembly GCA_016720835.1 of Ignavibacteria bacterium. Lineage (GTDB taxonomy): Bacteria > Bacteroidota > Ignavibacteria > SZUA-365 > SZUA-365 > JADKJW01. Next base: position 75,902 of record JADKJW010000017.1, on the reverse strand, counting down.
AGTTGTACAAGGCCCAGATCTGCGGCGTGTAGTTGATGCGCGTGCGTTCGTATTCGTCGAGCAGTCCGCGCACGTAGGCGAGGTCGAAGAGTCCATGCCGGCCCGTCAGCAGCACCTCGCGCGCATGCTTGTAGATACCGGGTGTGAGCATGTTCTTGCCCGAGCCGGCGAAGCCGATCTTCTTCCGGTCGATGATTTCGTCGGGTAGCACCCCGCGCAGGGCCTTTTTCAGAATGGCCTTGGTGACGCCGCCGCGCGTCTTCATCGCCGCGGGGATGTGCATGGAGAATTCGACGAGCTTGTGATCGAGGAAGGGTACGCGCGCTTCGAGCGAGACGGCCATCGTGATCTTGTCCACGCGCATGAGCAGCAGCTCGGCGAGGCGGTTCTTGAGTTCCCAGTAGATGATCTCATCGAGCGGCGTCACGGCGCAGCCGGTGGCCTTCCCCCAATTGCGGATGCGCTCGTACTTCGCGTGCGCCAGCGTGTACGAATCCGGGTACGCGGCGCCGGCGCGGAAGTCCGCGGACTCGACGCGCGCCTTCTCGCGGGAGTAGAAGGCGACGGCGTTGCCCCAGAACACGGGATCGCCCTCGAAGAGATTGCGGATGACGTTCTGCCGGTAGTCCACGCGCCGCCGCTTGAGCGCGGGGATCATGGCGCGGTACAGCGCGCGGCGCGCGGGCAGCATCGCGCGGCCATAGCGGAGCGCCTGCTCCGAGAGGCGAGCGCCGCGCAGATAGCTCTGATAACCCGCGAACTGCTCGTCGCTGCCTTCGCCCACCTGAATGACGATGGTGCCGTTGTCGCGCGCGAGTTTCGAAACGTGGTAGAGCGGGAAGCAGACGGGATCGGCCAGCGGCTCGTCCTGATGGTACACCACGGTCGGCATGAGTTCCAGGAAGCCGGCGTCGTCGATGATCACCTCGTGGTGATTCGTACCGTGCAAGGCGGAGATGCGCCGCGCCCACTGGAATTCGTTGGTGTCCTCCTGTCCCTTGATCGCAACAGTGAACGTGTCCACCGGCCTGTCCATCATGCGCGCCATGAAGGCGACGTTGGCGGAGGAGTCGATGCCGCCGCTGAGGAAGACGCCGAAGGGCACGTCGGACATCATGCGCTTGCTGACGGCCTCTTCGAAGAGCGCGCGGATGCGGGCGGTGACGGCGGCTTCGTCCGTGTAGTCGAAGTCCGTCTCGGGCGCCTGCAGCGGGTCCCAGTACTCCACGTCGTCCATGCCGCCGCCGCGCGTGAGGCGCAGGTAGTGGCCGGCCTCGAGTTTGCGCACGCCCTCGAACATGGTGCTCGGTGCGGGCGTGTGGATGTAGGTGAGGTAGTGATGGAACGCCTCACGGTCCAGCGCGGGGGAGAGCGCGGGATGCGCGAGCAGGGCCTTGATTTCTGAGCCGAAGATCACCTGTCCGTGCTTTTCCGCGTAGTACACGGGCTTGATGCCGATGCGGTCGCGATAGAGGATGAGGACGTCCTTTTCAGCGTCCCAGAGCGCGATGCCGAACATGCCCTCAAGGCGCTCAACGAAGCGCTCGCCCCAGTGCTGGTAGGCGTAGAGCAGCGTCTCGGTGTCGGAGCGCGAGCGGTAGCGGTAGCCGGCCGCTTCCAGTTCCGCGCGGAGGCGGAGGTGATTGTAGATTTCGCCGTTGAAGACGATCCACACCGAGCCGTCGGGCGTGGACATCGGCTGATGTCCCGCGGGCGAGAGGTCGATGATGGAGAGGCGGCGGAATGCCAGGCCCACGCGTCCGCGCGCATCGACGAAGTGGCCCTCGTCGTCCGGCCCGCGATGCGCGATGGCGTCGCTCATGCCCTTCAGCAATTCCTGCGTGATGGGCGGTTGTGCGTTATGGAAGGGGAAGATGCCTGCGATGCCACACATGGGATTCCGTTGAAATTCCGATCAAGATAACGAAATACCCGCCGGGACGCACGGCAATGCGCATTGCACCAATGATCATTGAACGACGCGGGGACGCTGTGACGCTGTGACGCGGGGACGCGGGGACGCGGTGACGCGGGGCGCGGGGCGCGGGGATGAAAGCACATCGCCACGATGAATGAGTACCCGTCATCCTGAGCGAAGAAGCCTGCTCTGAGCGAAGCCGAAGGGAAGGATCTGGACGCTCAGTGTACGAGTGACGTCCGCGCAGTGCATTCATCCTTCCGGTCCTCCTAACGCTCGTTAGGTACGAGCTGTCGCATGAAGTAATGACACCGTTGTCACTCGCAGGCTGAACGGACAGATCCTTCGCTGCGCTGCCGATGACAGCGGTGTCTCCACGATGAATAATCGTCGAGGTCTCTTCTCCCTTTTTCATCGTTTCACCTTCTCCATTCTCCCTTCATTGATCCAGCCAGCGAATACGCCTCGATTCAGAGTATCCCCTCCGACGACACATATCCGTGTATCGTCGCATAGACGGTGAGGCCCGAGACGGTCTTGATTCCCAGTTTTTCGGAGATGTTCTTGCGATGCGAAATCGCCGTGTGCGCGCTGATGTGCAGGAGGTCGGCGATCTCCTTGATGATGCGCCCGGTGGCGAGGAGTTTCAGCACGTCGATTTCGCGCGGGGTGAGGGCGGCGGGCTCGTCGAGCGTCTCCTGCAGGCGCGCGGAGAGAAGGTGATCGAGAGCCTCGAGGAGCGTTTCCGGAGGGACATCGGTGCGCAGCGAGACAACGTCGTCATCCGACGGCTCGCCGTGGCCGAAGGCGACGATGCGCTTCCTGCGGGATTCCGCGCAGCGACGGAGCAGTTCCGGCAGGGTCGCGCTGTCACAGAACAGCAGCAGATGATCGCTCGCCGCGAGTTCGCGCCAGGTGTCGCCGCTTCCGGCGGAGAAGAAGCTGGCGGCGAGGCCGAAGAGCTCGAAGAGCAGAGTGCGGAGTCCGAGACCCGCCAGCATGTCCGCCGCGACGATCGCGACACGCGGTCCGTTCATGCGCGCGCCGCCCCGCGCAGCGCCTTTTCCATCTGCTCGACGGCGGTGAAGAGGATGCGGTCCTCGATGCGGGCGTGATCACGCGCGTCGCGCTCGAGGCGGTCGACTTCAAAGATGATGGAGTTGCAGACGTGCACGTCGAAAGGTTCGCCGATGTACTTGATCAGGAGGTTCTTCAGGTCGAAGAGCTTCTCGTCCATGAGCAGGTGCTCGTCTTCGAAGCAACGGATGCCGCCGTCCCAGCCGGTCGGCGGGCGCGTGCCGTCCGCCTGTCCGCGATACGCGTCGGCGACGGACAGCGCGTAGGGGAACACCTGCTGTTCCTCGCCGTCGATATGCTTGCGGAACTCCCGAGAGAATTCGTCGAACAGCGACGCGACGGGCCCCAGGGTGCTGTTGTGCGCGTGGCCGGACTCAACGAGCGCGTGGATGAGCGAATCGATGCTCGGGAGCAGGTAGTCCACGTAGTACGCGTGGGTTTTCCGGAGATACCCGACGATGAGCCGCACGTCGGCTTTCAGGAGTTCGGCTTCCGGGAAGTAGTGCTCGTCGTGGTAGATGTTGAGGATTTCGATGAAGAAGTCCTGATCGATGCTTCGTTCCCTGCATATCTCCGCCACGCTGAGGTCGCCGATGCCGTAGCGGATGTCGAAGCGGTGCACGATGGGGAGCAGGAAATAGTTCGTGTGCAGAATGTCGCTGAGTTTCATCCTCAGGGTGAAACGCTTGTAGCTCATGGGGTCACCGTGCCGGTACAGGATTCGGAAATGGTCGGGGCGACTGTGATGGTGCTCAAAGTGGATGCTCGAAAGATAGGTAGAAATACACTCCGCTATCCACGGCGTCGCGCGTGAAAACAAGAGGGACCGCGACCCCCGGCACGATCTGCACCGTCCCGAGCATGGCGGCGTAGCGGAGGCCGGGAGACAGGATGACCTCGTTCGAGAACGACGCGCCCCCCTCGGCGTCCAGCGCGGAAGCGTGCGTGAACAGCGCCTCACACATGATGTTGAAGGATTCGCTCAGCAGCCAGATGCCGCTGGCGCCGGCGGTGTACGCGGGGAGCGTTTTCCTGATCCCGCCGCCGGGCAGACTCGTCTGCGGGAGCATCGCAACACCGAGATTCGCGTGCATGTACACGTTTTCCGACCAGCGTTTGCTGACGCAGAGATTCGTCTGCACGCTCATGGCGCCGGCGCCAAGGCCTGCGGCATCATCGCCCGTCGGCAGCACGACGGAAAGGCGCGGCGCCACCCAGCACCAGTCGTTGCCGTCCATGAGCTGGTAGCGGTAGTTCACCGCAATGTCGCCCAGACCTTGTGAAGCCGCATCCGTGACGGCCCACGGGAGGGTGACGCTCACCTGATGGTCCTGCCCGCCGACCGGCCATTCTTCAGTGAAGGTATACAACGCATCCTTTCGCGCGGACCGGGAGTATCCGTTCGAAATATGCTGTATCACCCCGGTTTCCTGATTGATGGCTTCTTCGATGAAAAAGGAATTGTCCTCGATGGCGGGGGAGTATTGTTGCGCGCGTGCAGGCTGTGAAATAAGGGCGAGGCCTGGCAGAAGCAGCAACTGCGCGAAGGCGCGAAATGTCAGTTTGCGGATCTGCAGATGAGGAAGGTGCATGTTTGTCGCTCCAAGGAGATGCAGGTGGGAGGTTCGTTCTTTCCCGCTGCTGACACGCGTGAGAAGCGTGATGCAGCGCGATACAAAACTACCTGCGGCAGAAAGCGACGACAATCCCCATTTATGGGGAGACGCGGGGGAGACGCGGAGACGCGGAGACGCGGAGACGCGGAGACGCGGAGACGCGGAGATGCGGAGACGCGGAGATGCGGAGACGCGGAGATGCGGAGACGCGGAGACGCCGTGACACGAAGACACGAGGACGCGGGGACGCGGAGACGCGGGGACGAAAGCGGATCGACGCGATGAATCGGACACCGTCATCCTGAGCGCAGTAGCCTGCCCTGAGCGAAGCCGAAGGGAAGGATCTGGACGCTCAGTATATGAGTGACGTTCGCGCGATGCATTCATCCTTCCGGTTCGCCTAACGCTCGTTAGGAACGAGCTGTCGAGCGGCGATGAATGATACACCGTCATCCTGAGTCTCTCATTGGACGGTATCCCATTATCGTCGGCAGTGACATTGTTCGCATTCGCAACGGCGATTCGGAATAGTGATCGTGCGCGCCACCCCCTCACCCCGCCCTCTCCCAGAGGGAGAGGGGAAGAAACCTCTACAATGTTTCTTAGTAGAGGCACCACTGTCATTGGCAGCGGAGAAGCCTGCCCTGAGCGAAGCCGAAGGGAAGGATCTGGACGTTCAGCGTACGAGTGACATTCGCAGCGCGCGCCCTTCCTGGATCGTTGTCGAGAGCCAAGCGACGGCGCAGTGCTTTCATCCTTCCGTTCTGCCTAACGCTCGTTAGGTACGAGCTGTCGAGCGGCGATGAATGAGACGCAGTCATCCTTCGCTTCGCTCAGAATAACGGGGCTTGAGCTCTGAGTCACCGCATCTCCGTGTCCCCGCGTCTCCGCATCTCCGCGTCTCCGCGTCCCCGTGTCTACATGTCTCCGTGTCCCCGCGTCCCCGCATCCCCGCGTCCCCGCATCCCCGCGTCCCCGCATCCCCGCGTCACCGCATCACCGCGTCACCGCGTCCGTTCAGGGTCCCCCAATCTGCTCGACCAACCCCTGTATCTCCCGCTGCTGAGTCGGATCCGGTTCGAGATTCATCGCGCGCTCGAGGAGCACGCGCGCGCCTTGGAGATTGACACCCGCGCGGATGTAGTATTTGGCGAGGAGCACGTGGAGTTGCATGTCGGCGGGATTGGCCAGCACGCCGGCTTCGAAGGCGCGGAGGGCCTCGCCGTGCCGGTCGGCGAGACCGAGCGCGGTGCCGAGCACGACGTAGACGCGCGCGCTGTGGAAGCCGCGGTTCAGCGCCTGCTGCAACAGTTCAGCAGCTGCGGGGTACTCTCTGCGCTGATACGCCTCCATGCCCCGGATCGAGAGAAAAGGATAGGCGTATCCGGTGGCATCGCCCACGTCGCGAAAGGTGTCGCCAAGCGCGGAATCGGTGCGGGAGATGAACGCGTGCACGGCGATGAGTTCGGCGAGCGAGTCGATCTGCGGAATGCCGATGGCGTAGTCGCGCTCGACACGCGCCGTGCGCAGCTCGCGGGCCTTGCGCGCGAGGCGCTCGAGCATCCAGCGCTGCGTGGCGATGTAGTCCGTCCGCAGTCCCGCTTCCAGCATATACTGGGATTTTCCGAAGAGCGAAAGGTAATTGGACGGATAGTCGATGATGAGGATTTTCTTGCGCGACAGTTCCAGGTCGCGGTCGCGGTGCCCGGCGTTCTGATGATACTTCCGGAGCGCCTCGTAGCCACTCAGCGCATAGTCGCGGTACATGTGTTCCGCATCCAGCGCGAGCACGCGTTCGAAACGCTTTGCGGAGAGGTCCGCATTCAGATTGATCGCGAGCCAGGGTAGCGTGAGCAGCATCGCGCTCAGCGCGAAGAGATGCCCGCTCCGCGGCCAGTCCTTCCCGCTCGCATGCCGGAGCATGGACAGCGCGAAAAAGGCCAGCAGCAGTCCGAGCGGCGCGGCGAGATCCCAGTCGCGGGCGAGTCCGAGCGAAGTATTGGCCGCGAAAATGAACAGGAAGAATAAACCCGAACCGAGGGCATGAAAGGCGAAATGCGTCGTCGAGAACCAGCTCCGTCCCTGCCTCGTGAACGCCAGGGCTGCAATGACGAGCAGCGGCAGGGCGGCAAGCAACGCGAGGAGGTTGGCGAAATCTGCCAGATGCCAGCTCGAGAACACCGTGTACACGCAGCGTCCTGCCGGACTGTCCACCGGATGCAGCGGCATGATGAGACGCGAATCGCCGGAACCGATCACTCCGCCGAACAGCAGTGCGAGATACAGGGCGACTGCGCCTCCCAGGACGAGCAGGACGCGGGATCCGGATATGCGGATCCTGGACTCCTTATTCCGGGACAGCGCAAGCACGGCGAAGGAGGGCAGCAGCACGGCGGCAGCGTAATGCGCGGCGATGGCAAGCGCGAGGGCGAGCGCGGACGGCCAGAGCGAACCGCCGTCAAGCGCGCGCTCCGCGGTGGAGAGATAGAGGAACACGAACACGAAGACGGGCAGGTAGAACTCCACGTATCCGAAGAAAAAAAGCGCCCCTGCCGTGCCGAAGAGAAGCAGCGCTTCCATCACCGTGCGTTCGTCTCTGCGTCTCATGAAGAAATACACTCCAAGCGCGATGAGCGCAAGCGCGGACATCGCCACGAAGGGATACGCGGCGTGCGTGGGCAGCGGGAGACCGAACGCGCTGAACGTTTTCGGCACCGCGACGGCGAGACCGTAAATCAAGGCGCCCGCCAGGGGCGAGGACTTCCAGTTCAGCAGCAGCGACATGTCCACCGCCTGCTGCTCGCCGATGCGCCAGATCTGCACGAGCAGGGGACCCCCGTCGCCGTAGAAAAACGTGCGCATGGGCCACAGGAACAGCACGGCCATGGCTGCGACGACGAGGAGCAAGGGCAGCGCAGTGCGTATACGCGCCTCATTCCGGATGACGCGCGCATAGACGGGTTTCAGAATGAATGCGACGAGCGGCAGCAGTAGTCCGATACGCCAGGGAAAGACATCCCGTCTCGTGTCGGCGAAGAAATCGAAGCCCCAGTATCTGCCGATCCCCGAGGCGCTCAAGCCCTCGCGCAGCAGAACGATGAGGAGTGCCGAGAGGCCGATCGCGGCCAGGACTGCGGAGATCGATGAATGTTTGGTGGGGTGTTCCGGCATGTGCGCGCTCATCTGTTGCCCCGCAAACTAGCGCGACGGATGGGGAGATCAAACAGCGATCATTGCCTCCATTCATCCAAGCAGCGGTGCACGTGCGGCAATTCGGTCGACGCGATCGGAGCGAAGGCGGGCTTCCATTACGGCATTGACATTCATCACGGGACAAGGTACGTTCGATGATTGAGTTCAACAGCGGTACACGGCGATGTAATCCACGCGTGCAGGATTCATACAGAATCGGAGGCGTCATGTTATTCCGCTCCACCATCGTCACCTTACGCTTGAAAGCCGTTTTTCTGGGCTTTGGCACACTTCTTTCGCTCTCTCTCTCTCTCTGAGTTCGCGTTCGCCCAACCCTCCTCCGGAATCCCGGATTCGGCGTATGTGAACAACGAGATCATCATCTGGTTTCAGGAGGGAGCGCTGAACACGGACTACCTCGGCTGCGAGTTGCTTGGAAAGAGAGGGGCACATCCAAGGCCGCTCACCGAGCTGCCCCTCGACACATCGTTCATCTATTCACAGACCATCGTCAACTATCTCCAGACTCTCGGGGTTGCAGCGATCAGGAAAATGATCCCTGCTGTAAATCCGTGCCAGGACACAGTCTCGTATGCCGTGTCGGGACAGGTTCTCCGAATGCCTGCGTTCTGGAACGCGCTCGTCTTTCGGTTCAACACCGGCTACGACATCCCGGCGCTTGCGTACGGACTCGTCAATCTTTTCAGCGACAAGATCCTCTGGGCGCAGCCGAATTTCAAGTATACGTTGCTTGGCGGGTTCGGAATGGAGGCATCGCAACCGACGATGCAGTCCTACGGGGTTTCGCCCAATGACTCGATGTTCGTGAACAAATATCAGGAACACCTTAAGAGCAGGTATGTCGGACAGGCATGGATTGATTCGATCTGGGCGTTCACCACGGGTGACTCCACGGTGCGTATCGGGTGTATCGATGGCGGTTTCGATTGGCGGCACCCGGACTTGGGAGGCGGCGCGGGACCAGGGTACAGAGTACGCGGCAGTTGGAATTACCATTCAAACACGCAGAATACATATGTTGGACTTAACGCGTATCAAGTAGACCATGGGACCGCGAGTCTGAGCGTCATCGGGGCTATCAGCAATAACGACTCTTTAGGAGTTGCCGGAATCTGTGGTGGCGACAGCTCGGGAACATCCGGGGCCGCGATGTACGCTCTTCGCGCAACCATCAGCGGAGAGGTCGCGAATGCGGTATGGGAGGCGTCAGCCAACACTGGCAGCACTCCCAGTTTTGCGGGTTCCGGACAACTCTGGCAATGTGACATCCTCAGCTTTTCGATGACCACTGGCACTTGGGCCGATACGGTCGGTCTCGGGTACAAGGACGAGATCGTCCGCGCCATCCTGGCATTTCGATACCAAAACGGAAGAACGACATTTTGCGCGATGGGCAACGGAAAACACAAACACGACCTCGTCAACTCTGAAACGACTTATGGAGGGGCGCCGGAGGATGTCGACAAGGAGTGGGTCATCACAGTTTCCGCCGGGGATCCATACAACGTATTATGCACCGAAGACTTTGGCGACAACCTCGACATTCTCGCACCATCCTCGAATGCAATTTGCTACGTGGACTCTGGGTAAGTTCTCACATAGGATGTTCTCAAATAGTTCTGGTGCGGGCCCGATCGCCGCAGGGATCGGCGGTCTGTTGCTTTCGTATTTCAAGGACTCAAGTACCCAGAATCGTGTCCAAGCGGACAGCCTGCCCTCGTATCTCGCTCCTGATGACATCGAATGGATACTTAAACACACATCGGAACCCGGCTCAGCAGGTAGGCATACGGAGAGGGTGGGCTGGGGAGCGGTGAAGGGAATTCGCGCAGTGCGGACGCTCATGCATCCGTACATACTCAAGCACGACTCCGTCAGATACAGCTACGAGAATTTGCCGGCTTATGAGGGGGACACACTAAAAATCGTGTTCCCCGGATGGACGCAGGACGCCACCATGCAACCGTTCCAGGGAGCCGCCGATGCCACGTATAAAGTGCACAGGTATCATCTGACAGAGCGTATCCAGATAAATCGTCAGCGCCTCAATCTGGGCACTGCGGCGATCGAAAGGATCTGGGGACGGGGCGGCAATTCCTTGACGGGTTTTGCGAATCCGATCAAATTCAAACGACGTCTATATCGCGTTCCCCTTTACCGCGTCGGCTGGTGCGCGGTAGTCGGCGACACGACGGTCAATCAGAATGACTTCGAGATGGAGACCTACGTGTACAAGGTCTGGCAGTTGCGCAGCGACGGCTCGCTCGGCGATTCCGCCTGGCTGCCGCATCCGCCGGATAGCATCTGGTTCACCTATTCCATTCTCGCGAATGCCAATCCGCTCCCTGTCGCGGTATCGGAAGCGCCGGACCATGCACTTGCAATGACTCTCGATGTATTCCCGCAACCAGCCACTGATCGAGTTCAGACTCGTATCAAGGCTTCGACCGGGACGGCAATCAGCCTGCGTTTGTTCGACATCTCGGGGAGAGATGCAACGAGACGTTGACGGACCTTGACATGCGGTCCGGTGTGGGTCGGTCGTTGTTCGAAATCTCGCACCTGCCTGCCGGCGTGTACTTTGTCGGCGCCTTCGCTCCGGGGTATTTGCCGGTCATGCGCAAAGTCCTTGTCCTGAGGTGAAGCCCATGCGGAGCATGAAGAAGCATCTTATAAAGGCGGCACGTTTCCTCACGATCGCGACGCTCTTTCCGGCCTTTCCGGCGCTTGCACAACCATTATCCATAGACCGACTCGACAGTCTGTGCCGGAACCACGATCCGCTGACGTACGAGGATTCGTTGTTCGGGTGGTATCCTTATCTCACGAACGAGATCCAGACCCCTGTTCTATCGTCGGATGGGAAACTGCTCGCTTACGCTCTCATCCAATACGTTGATCCCTATTTCCTGGGTACAGCAGTCGTAGAAGCCGCTTCTGGCAGAAGGATCGCATTGCTCGATGGCGTCGGCCTCGGAAAATGGTCCCCAGGTCCTTCCATTCTCTTGACGAATGCGCTTACCTACGATCCGGAGCAGGACAGTGTCTGGGAGAATTGCCGCTGGAATTGGGGGCAGCTTCCGTTCTGGGCCGCGGACGGAAAGTCCGTCTACTTCATCGATTGGGATCAGATTTACCGGTGTTCTTCATACGGCGGAGGACTCGAACGTCTCGGAAAATTCCGGGCAAACCTTCCGTTCGGAGACGAGAAATTTCTCTACTTCCATGAGGATGGAGGTGACAACCTTTTACGTGGGACGTACTCCACGTATGATCTGAAAACCCGTACGGATTCCATCGTCACCGCGCCCGATCTCTCGCAAATCATGTTCGTAGACTATCCGTGAATGTCTCCCGATCAAACGCGCGTCGCAGCGGATTTCCTCGAGTTCGGCAACGACCGTTTCAACGGAAAGCAGTTCCTCGGCGTATTCGATCTCCGGACGAACCGCCTCACAAAAGTCCTGCCCTCGCAAGTGCTCGGGAATTACTATTACCCGTCCTGGACCTCGAATGGAACGCTTCTGGTGTCTTTCGCCTGCCGCTGCGACTCGGTAAGCATGGTGTGGGAAGTGGATACGAACGGCGTGTTTCTGCGGAAACTCGTAGGGCGGGAGAGCTTCGACATCCTGATGAGCGCGGAGTCGCCTCCTCCCGCCCCTGTGACACCGATGGTCGTCGATATCCATCCGCAACCCGCAAGCGAGGAAGTCAACATTCGTGTTCAGCACATCGGCCGCTCTGTTGTGGAAGTGTTTCTGCATGATATACTCGGCAGGCAGATCGATGCATCCTGCATTGGAAGCCCTATGGCTGGCGGGGATGACGCGGTCGTCTCATTCCGTGTTGGTGCCCTGCCTCCGGGACCGTATCTGATCGTCATACGAACAGCAGGACAGGCACCGCTCGTCCGGCCTTTCCTGGTGATGAGATAATCACAAAAGCTTCATCCTCGAGTAGCCGCATCCTCTTCCTTCGTCGGCCCGCCATCTGAAGTTCGACCGGAATTTCCCTCTTGCTTTTCGGAATTCCCCGATCTACATTTGGTTAGACATTTGTATACATGGAGGCGGGCATGGCAGGACAGTGGACGGAGAACAGACGCAAGGTGGCGCGCTACCTGGAACGCTACATCGAGCGCAACGGACGCGCGCCCAGCATGGACGAAATCGCGGACGCCACTGGCCTGTGGAAGCGCAGCGTCGAGATCGTCCTCAAAGGCCTCGAAAAAATGGGCGTCATCGAAATCACCCCCGGCATCAGCCGCGGCGTGCGGCTCGTGGCCTCCAACTTCATCCAGGTGCCCGTGCTCGGCGAGGTGCAGGCGGGCTCGCCGCTGCAGTCGCAGGAGGAGGCGCTCGAGTACCTCTCCTTCGACAAGCGCATGGTGCCGTTCCCCGAGCCCGTCGCGCTGCGCGTGGACGGCTACAGCATGAAGGACGCCGGCATCATGCCGGGCGACGTCGTCCTCCTGCGCGAACAGAAATCCGCCTCGAACGGCGAGACGGTGGTCGCCTGGCTCAATGGCGGCCTCACGGTCAAGACCCTCTCCATGAAAGGGAAAAAGGTGCGCCTGCTGCCCAGCAACCCGTCGTACAAGCCCATGGACGTGGGTCCCGACGACGAATTCTACATCGTCGGCAGGGTGATGCTCGTGCTGCGCGACCTCGGCGGCTGCTTTGACTTCAGGGCCGAATCGACGAAATTACGCTGATCGCAGGACGACGAGATTCACCCTGTTTCCAGGCGGCGCCGCGTATGATTGTTTCCGACCGATTCGTGTCTATTTCCGAATTATGCACTGTTCTGCTCCGGCCCCGCTGGCGCTGCGTGGCCGCATTGCTCCTCTGCCTGCTTGGAACAGGGAGTCTCGCGCCCGCGCAGACGCTCGTCGTGCCGAACGACATGTACACGACGCGCATCCTCCGTGCTGACGGAACAGACCTCTTTGTCATCGAAGGCATCGCCCCGACGGCAGCAGAGGCGCCCCGCATCCCCACGCGGCGCATCGACGTGCCGCTGCCGGACGCCTCGCATGCCGTGCGGCTCGAGGCGGCTCCGTTTGCCTCGACGCACAAGGCCTGGCCGTTCTATCATGTATCGTACCGCGTCGGCCCCGATTCGCTGCTGCTCGCCGGGTACCATGCGCGCCGCGACCTGCCGGCTTCGCTGGATACGGCGGTGTCCATCGTGTCGACGCGCGTCCATCGCGAAGGCGGCCGGTGGATCGCCACGGTGGAGGTGCCGCTGTTCGCGTTCGATGCGGCGCGCGGGGAGGTCCGCTGGGTGCGATCGTACCGCTTTGCGACGGGAGCGTCACCGCGCTTCACGTCGAGTGCCATCGAAAGTCCTCTGGCAGCGGGGGGCTACTTCACGCAGCCCTTCATCCGGCGGAGTCACGATCTGGACACCAGCGGCGCGTGGATCGACCATGCGAACCGCAGCCTGCGCTTCCACGTGAAGCGCGACGGTCTGCACAAACTCGACAGGGCGTGGTTCCTCGCTTCGGGTATGGACGTCGCGGGTCTCGATCCCTCGCGCATCCGCCTCTACCGGAAAGGGAAGGAGATCCCCCTGCTCGCGACGGCCTTCACGGGCAATGTGTTCGGAGTTTCGGACTATTTCGTGTTCTATGCGGAACGGAATTACGATGAAGGCGGCTACCGCTTCGTCCCGGCGTCCATGGACGAGCCCTGCCCGCAATACCTCAACAAGTACAGCGATTCCACGGCGTACTGGATCGTGCTGGGCGCCACTCCCGGGGCGCGCATCGTCACAGCGGCGGCGCCCTCGCCCCTGCCGCAGGACACGGTGGACTGGGCCTATTCCCTGATACACAACGAGCCCGAGAACTGGCTCTTCGCCGTTTCGACCGACAACGTCCGGCAGCAGATCTGCGACTGGACCGTCGACAAGACCTGGTTCGATACCTGGATGGGAACGGGGACGAGCCGCTGGCCCTTCGTCGCGACGCATGTGAAACCGGGGCGCGCCGCGCGCGTGTGGCAGAAAAGCGGAAGCTGGTCGAGCCTGGCATCCGTCCGCCCCAATCATCGCGTCAAAGTGTCGCTGAACAACGGGCCCGCGCTCGATTCGGTGGACTACGACGTCAACCGCATCGGCATGACCGCGGCGAAGGCGCACGTGGACGAAGTGCGGGAGGGGGCAATACGCTCGACGTCACCAACGTCAAGTTCTACGATGGCGACAACGTCATTTATGCGGACTGGTGGAACGTGGAGTATCCGCGCGTCCTGGTCGCCGCCGCGCCATCGCTGCAGTTCGAGGTCTCGAAGGAGATGGGCGAGGGCGCGAGGATCGTCTCCATCGATTCCCTGCAGGGCACGACGCCGCTGATTCTGCGTCGGCGCGGGGGGCAGTTCTCGCAGCTCGCGCCGCTGTCCTTCGCCGCGGGAAGACTGCGCTTCGCCGACACGCTGTTCAACTCCGCGCGATACATCGTGTGCTCGTCGGACAGTCTCGCCGTGCCGAATCCCGGCAGCACCCTTACGGTGGAGCGCCTGCGCGCCACCGACCGCCAGGCCCAGTACCTCCTCATCACCGCCGCGCAGTTCGCTGCGGAGTCCGATCAATATGCGGCCTTCATCCGCCAGCAGTACGGTGTCGATACCCGCGTCGTGACTGTCGAGAGCATCTACGACAATTACAGCTACGGGGTCTTCAATCCCGAAGCGATCAAGGTCTTTCTCTTCGATACCTGGACGACGTGGACGCAGAAGCCGCCGCAGAACGTGTTCCTCGTGGGCGACGCGAACTACAATTACAAGGCCGCGCCCTCGCCGCAGTCGAAGAACTTCGTGCCGAGCTACGGCTTTCCCGTGAGCGACATCTGGTTCGTGGCCTTCGACGCGCCTGCCCTGGAGCCGTCGTATGCCATCGGCCGGCTCACGGCGCACAGCGGTTCCGAGGTGCTCGCATACCTCGAAAAGCACCGCAAGATGCTCACGCAGGCTGCGGACGTCTTCAACAAGTCGACAATCCACTTCAGCGGCGGCACCTCGCAGCAGCCACAGGAGAAGCTGGACGAGTTGCGCGCCATCAACGATGCCGTTATCAACGAGGCCGTGCTTCCAAAGCCGTACGCGGGCAAACCGGTGCACTTCTACAAGACCAAGGTCCCGCAGACGGACTTCGGACCGTATACGCCCGCATTCGTGCAGGAAACGATCGACGATGGCGGTCTCGTGATCTCCTATATCGGGCACGCGGCCATACGCACCTGGGACAACACCATCGGCGATCCGTCGCAACTGCGCAACACGAAGGACCGTGCCTCGCTGGTGTCGGACTTCGGGTGTTCCACGAGCAAGTTCGCCGATCCGGACGGCGCGGCGTTCGCCGAGCTGTTCGTCGTTCCGGAGGGGACGCAGTCCATCGCCTATGTCGGCAACGCCGCCATCGGCTTCACGTCCACCGCGGCCGTCATGCCGGTGCTCTTCTACAAGGCATTGCTGAAGGACGGGGCGTCCTCCATCGGAGATGCGCACCGACGCTCGAAGCTCGACCTCGCCCGTTTGTACGGAACGTCCACGGTGAACAAGGTCGCGATACAGTCGAACTCCCTGATCGGCGACCCGATCGCGCGCCTGCCGGTTCCGCACAAACCGAACGTCGTGGCGAGAGCGGAGTGGGTGCGCCAGGGTGAGGAGATCTTCACGAACGCGATGGACAGTCTCGGCTTCATCATCGCCTGGGCGAACCTCGGGACGCTGCGCGGCGATTCGGTGACCGTCACCGTGCGCGACGTGTTCGCCGGCGCAACACGGATCTCCCGCGAATACCGGCGCGCGCTGCCGTCCTTGTTCGATACGATACGGGTCACGCTTCCCAGCGGCAATCTTGCGGGCAATCACCTGCTCGAGGTGCTGGTCGATTCCGACGATCGCATCGATGAGGGCGACGAGCGCGACAATCTCGCGCAGTTCAGCTATGCCGTGCTCAGCACGCATCTGCAGGTGGTGAACGCCGCCTTCGGACGCAGTTCCGCGGGCTTCGTGGACGCGCGGCTGCTCAATCCCATGCTCTCGCCCGGGGAGGTGCAGGACGTGGAATTCCAGTTCGATCTCACGAGCGCCTTCCTGTCACCGCTCTCGATGAAGGCGCCGTACGGAAAGACCGTGACCGAGCCGGGGCCCCTGCCTCCGCTCACGGCGGACCGGCGCTGGTACTGGCGCGCGCGTCTCGACACACCGGGCGCGGAGTTTGTCGGCCCCTTCGAATTCTGGAGCACCACGCCGCGCGCACCCTTCGTGCAGCGCGATTCGATCGATCTCGCGCGGAATCAGCGTGAGAAACTGTTCCTCGACAGCGGCGGATTGACGAACCTGCCCGGCAGGCGCACCCTCTCCGTCATCTCGTCCGGCTACAACGACGGCGGATACGGATCGGTGGAGCTTGACGGCCGGAACATTCTGCCGACGACGTTCGGGCGCGGCTACTTCGTCGTCATCCTCGACAGCGTCTCAATCGATGTCGACACGATCGCCATCTATGACACGTATGAGAATCCGGACGCCTCGCTGGCCTTGAACCGCTTCCTGCTCGCACTGCCCTTCGGGAAAATCGTCGCCATCTCGACGATGGACGATCCCTACTTCTACCATTCGGATCTCATCGCCGGCATGCGATCCATCGGCAGTCGCTACGCGGATACGCTGGGCGTGTACGCGCGCGCCTTCCGGGGCAATTTCGCGATCATCGGAAGGCATGGCGCGAAAATCGGCAGCGTACAGGAGGCCTTCAATCCGAAATTCGGCGGCAAGGTCACGCTCGATACCTCGTACGTTGCGGATGCCGACACGGGGAGCGTGACCTCGGTGACGATCGGACCCGCCAGTGCCTGGCGGAGCATTCGGCTGCAGCGTTCGTCCTCCGCGTCTTCCATCATTGCGCTGCGCGTGTACGGTGTGAAGTCGGACGGGTCGCGCGCGCTGCTGCGCAGCGAGAGCAATCCGGATACGCTCGGCCTGTCCTTCGTCAATGCGGCCATCCATCCGAAGCTGCAGCTCGAAGCGGACCTCATTCCGCAAGCGGGAAAACCATTTCCCGTGCTGCGCGGCTGGGACGTCGATTATCAGCGGCGCGCGGAACTGGCGCTGAATTACCAGTCCGTTACCGTGACGCCGGATTCCGTGGAGCAGGGCATCGACGTGCGCATGACCGTGGGCATCGTCAATGCCGGCGAGACCGACGCCGGTCCCTTCTCGGTCATTGTTGATGCGGTCGGTTCGGACAACATCCGCAAACAGCTCTTCCGCGGGAATGTCGCCGGCCTCGCGAGAGGCGCCTGGCTCGATACGGCGCTCACCGTGTCGACGACGTCGTTGCCGGGCGTGCAGCGCCTGCTCGTGCAGGTGGATCGCGAGGACGCGGTGCCGGAGCAGTTCGAAACGAACAACGTCGCGATCACCCGCATCGCCGTGCAACGCGATACCATCATTCCGAGCCTCTCCGTGCTCTTCGACGGCCACACCCCGCCTGAAGGCGACTACATCCGTCCGACGCCGCTGGTGACGATGACACTGTCCGATGCGAGTCCGCTGAAAGTCACCAATCCCGCGAATTTCTCGATCACCCTTGATGACTCGACGGTGTCGACCGCGGGACTGCAGTTCACCCCCATGACGAGCACCGTCCCCGCGCTGTTGCAGTGGACGCCCGCCCTCGAAACCGGGGAGCATGTCTTCCGATTCAACGCGCGTGATGCCTCGGGCAATCCCGCCTTGAGCGAAGATCTCATCGTGCGCGTGCTGGTCGATCTCGACGGAAAGATTCTCGACCTGACGAATTACCCGAACCCATTTGCCGACGCGACGGCCTTCGTCTTCACGCTCACGGGTTCCGAACCGCCAGACGTGGTGGAGGTGAAGCTCTACACGGTGACGGGCCGATTGATCCGCAGGCTCGCCGCGGGTCGGGAGCAGCTGCGCATCGGACTCAACATGCTGCGCTGGGACGGCCGCGACGAGGATGGCGACCTGCCCGGCAACGGCGTGTACTTCTACAAGTTCATCACGCGCTCGCCAACGGGCGTCACCGAGACGCTCGGAAAAATCGCGAAGCTGAAATAGGCATCACCGTTCTCCCGCGCATCGCCGATCATGTTCGCGCACCTGCATGCGCATAGCTGGTATTCCTTCCTTTCCGGCACGCTCTCGATAGAGCGTCTCGTCGCGCTTGCCGCTGCGGGGGGCTGCGAGGCGCTCGCGCTCACGGACACCAACAACGTGACCGGCGCGACCGAATTTCTCACGCGCGCGCGCGACGCGGACCTGCGTCCGATACTCGGCGCGGAGGTGCGGACAGCGGACGAAAAGGCCGTGCTGCTCGCGCGCAACTGGGACGGCTATCAGAGCATCTGCGAGATCGTCACCTGCCTCTCGAACGATTATCCCGCGGCGCGCATTCTCACGGATGGCGAAGAGCCCACCCGCGGCGCGATCGAGGACGAGGAGCGACCCAACCGGGTGGAACTCCGCTCCGTGCTGCCCGATCTCCTCACCGGAGACGTGATCGTCCTGACACAGGATCGCCGTCTTTTACGCGATCTGCGCGGCAGTCGGCCTGCAGGGACGCTGTTCGCGGAACTGACCAGGGCGCAGGAGGGGCGCTGGCCAGCGCTGCTGCGGGATGCGGAGGAACTCGACATTCCGCTCGTCGCGACGAACGACGTGCATTTCGGCGAGCCTGGCGGGCACAGGCTGCACGGCATCCTGCGCGCGATTTCGACGAACACGACGATGGGCACGCTCGATCCGGGGCAGCTCGCGAGCGAGGCCTCGCATTTCTGCTCCGAAGCGGACTTCAGCGCCTGGTTTCACGCGATTCCTTCAGCCCTGTCGAACCGGGAACGCATCGTCGAGGCCTGCGACATCCGCCTCGACTTCACCTCGAGCAAGTTCGCGTCCTTCAGCGGTCAGGACATGCCGCGCAAGCTCGACCTGCTGCGCACGCTGGCCTGGCAGGGCTTCGAGGCGCGGTATCCGCATCCGACGCCCGCGCACCGGCAGCGCATCGAGAAGGAGTTCCGCATCATCGCCGAGCTCGGTTTCGTCGATTATTTCCTCGTCGCGTGGGATGTGGTGCGCTACGCCCGTCACCGCAATTACCCCTACGTCGGACGCGGATCGGGCGCCAACAGCATGGTCGCGTACTGCCTCGAGATCACCAACGTGGATCCGATCGCGCTCGATCTCTTCTTCGAGCGCTTCCTGAATCCCGAGCGCAAGTCTCCGCCGGATTTCGACATCGACTTCTCCTGGCGCAACCGCGACGACGTGATCGAGTACGTGCTGGAGAAATACGACCGCGCGAACACCGCGATGATCGGCACCATCTCCACGTACAGTCCGCGCGGCGCGCTGCGCGAGGTCGGCAAGGCGCTCGGTTTCGGGGAGGCGGAGATCAAGGAGTTCACCGCGATGATGCCGTCGTACGGCTCGCTGCGCGACCTCGACGACGCGCACAGCCCCTTTCACCGGCACACGGGTGTCGCGCTGTCGTCGCCCTACGGCCGCGACTGGGTGCGCGTGGCGCGGCGCATCCTCGAGTTCCCGAATCACTACGGCATCCACAGCGGCGGCGTCATCCTCGCGCCCGAACGCATGACGCGCTACACCGCCACGCAGGTGGCGCCGAAGGGCGTGCGGATCACGCAGCAGGACATGTACTCGATGGAGGACTGGCACCTCGAGAAGCTCGACATCCTCTCGACCCGCGGACTCGGCACCTTCGAGGACACCATGCGCGCCGTGGAGATCAGAACAGGACAGCGGCCTCCGATACTCGACTACCGCGTCGCGATGGACGATGCGCGCACGCGCGCCATCATGCGCGAGGGGCGCACGATCGGCTGTTTCTACGTGGAGTCGCCCGCCATGATCCAGCTGCTGCGCAAGCTGCGCACCGATACCTTCGAAATGCTCACCGCCGCGAGTTCCATCATCCGGCCGGGGGTGGCGCAGTCGGGAATGATGCAGGCCTTCATCGAGCGTTACCACGATCCCGCGAAGATCCGTCCGCCGCATCCGGCGATGGCGGAACTGCTCCGCACCACGTTCGGCGTCATGGTGTATCAGGAGGACGTCATCAAGGTGGCGCATTTCATCGGCAAGCTCAGCCTGGGCGAGGCCGATCTGCTGCGGCGCGCGATGTCGGGCAAGATGCGCTCCCGCGACGCGATGATGAAACTGCAGGAACGCTTCTTCTCGGGCTGCCTGGGGCAGGGCATTGCCGCCGATGTCGCCGCGGAAATATGGCGGCAGATGGAGTCCTTCGCGGGCTACTCGTTCTGCAAGGCGCATTCCGCGTCCTACGCGGTGCTGTCATTTCAGGAAGCCTATCTGAAGGCGTACTGGCCCGCGCTGTTCCTCTGCAGCGTGCTCAACAATCAGGGCGGATACTACCGGCCCGACGTGTACATCCAGGAAGCGAAACGCCTCGGCATTCGCATGCTGCTGCCGGACGTCAACGCGAGCATGGACCTGTGCGAATGTCCGGACGAGTCGACAATACAGCTCGGATGGCTGCACGTGAAGGGACTCAGCGTGCGTTCGGCCGCGTCCATCATCGCGGTGCGGGAGCGCGACGGCCGCTATCGCGGCGTGCACGACTTCCTCACCCGAAGCGGAGTCACCTACGAGGACGCGTCCATCCTCGTGCGTTGCGGCGCCTGCGACGGCTTTGGCGAGAAGCGCTCGGCGATGCTGATGAAAGCCAAAATGACGCTCAAGGCGGGGCGCGCGCCCGCCGGCGAGGAACTCCCGTTGCCGTTCCCGGATTTCGCCGAGGAACTCGCGCATTTGCGGTCGTACTCTCCCGAGCAGGTCACCGCCATCGAGCTGGAGACGTTTTCCTACGCCGTCTCGACGCACGTCCTCAGTCACTTCGCCGCGCAACTCGAGGGCACGGTGCGCGCCGTCGATCTCGCGAAGCATGTCGGCCGCCGCGTGTCGGTCGGAGGCTGGATGATCGCGGCGAAGATGGCGCGAACGAAGAAAGGCGAGCGCATGATGTTCATGAATCTCGACGACTCGACGGGCAATGTGGACATCGTCGTGTTCCCGAAATGCTACGAACGTTTCGGGCACCTGCTGCGCGGCACCGGCCCCTTCAAGGTGCGCGGCCGCATCGCGTCGGAGTACGGCGTCGTGTCCGTCGTCGCGGAAGATATCGAGGTGCTGGAGGCGGGGTGAGACGAACGTGTGGCGTCGTCCGCGCCGCCGTCCGCGCGCGCGGCGCCGACAGCTACCAGCCGTTCCTTTTCCGCGCCTCGGTGATCTGACGCACGTGGTGCTTTCCGTGAAACGAGTAGATGCGGAGGATGTCGTCGAGCACCATGTCGCCATTCTCGGGGTGATGCGCCGTGCGGGACCAGTCCGATGCCGCGAGACTGCGAAGCAGCTGCGTCCAGCGGTGATGCAGGCCGCCGAGCAGGATCAGGGAGTCCTCCACGGGGGCGGTGGATGCATCGACGAGCGCGGCCCAGCGGTCCTGATCGTAGGCCATCAGCGTGGGGTGCTCCTCGGTGAGGAAGAAGCGCGTGCGGATGTACGCGTTCAAGTGCGAATCGGCGAGATGGTGCAGCACCTGCCGCAGCGTCCAGCCGCCGTCGCGGTACGTCGTGTCGAGCTGCGCGTCATCGAGACCGTCGACGGCCTGCGCGGCGAGGGCGGGGAGTGCCGCGATGTCGTCGATCATCGCGCCGCGTTCTGCATCGGTAAACATGGAGGCTCCTTTCGTGGGGAAATGATACGAACGAATATTCTTCGCTGTGCCGCGCATTTCAGCAACGCGGACGGGCGGAAAAAAGGCCCCGGCTCGGTGCCGGGGCGCGTTGTCGGGGAGGCCGGATTTGAACCGACGGTCTCCTGCTCCCAAAGCAGGCGCGATACCGGGCTACGCTACTCCCCGAAGTTTCACAAGATACGGAGTTTCGGGGAGGGATACAATTGAGGAGGGAGGAGGGAGTGGGGAGGAGGGAGTGGGGAGGACTGGGAAAAACCGGTAGTCGCTGTCAGAGAGCAAGGGTCTTGCCCATCTGTTCGGAGTCGCGCTGGGCGCGTTCGAGATTGACGAAGGACAGGAGAGCGCCGCCGACGATGAAGAAGACGACGAGCGCGAGGATGGAGAGGCGCGAACTTCCAGTCGTCTGACGGAGGATCGCGAAGACGAGGGGTCCCCAGATGGCGCTGAATTTCTCGAACACGGAAAAGAACCCGAAGAACTCCGCCGACGCGGCTGCCGGAATGATCCTGCTGTACATCGAGCGCGACAGCGCCTGACTGCCGCCGAGGACGAGACCCACGATACCGCCGAGTATCCAGAATTCGTACGGCTGCGTCATCACATAGCCGAACACCACCACTCCCGTCCATATGACAAGCGACAACAGCACGGCGCGTTTCGTGCCGATGCGCGCGGCGATGCGCGCGAAGAGCCGCGAGCCCGCGATACCGACGATCTGCACCATCAGCAGACAGCCCATGAGCGTCAGCGTGTCGAAACCCAACTCCTCGCTGCCGTATATCGTCGCCATGGCGATCACGGTCTGTATGCCGTCGTTGTAGATCATGAATGCGAGCAGGAACAGCAGCAGCTGCCGGAGCGACCCCGCCAGCCGCGAAGTTTGGAGCACGCGGCGGAAGCCCTCCCGAGCCAGCGCGAGCGGGGAACGCGACGGAGCCTTGACGCGAATCTCCACAAGCCGCCGGAAGGAGACGAGCGCGAAACCTCCCCACCACAGCCCGACGCTCGACAGCGCGATGCGTATCGCGAGTCCCGTGTCCGCAATGCCGAGTTGCGCGTGGAACTGTACGAGCAGGAGATGCAAAATGAAGAGCAGCCCGCCGCCCGCGTAGCCGTAGGCGTAGCCCCTGCCGGACACGTCGTCCTGCTCGTCCGGTGTCGCCAGATGCGGCAGAAAGGCGTCGTAGAATACATTCGCGGAAACGAAGCAGAAATTCGCGACGAAGAACAACGCGAGCGCGAGGCCAACGTCGCCGGGACCGACGAAGAAGAACAGCACGGTGGCCGAGCTGCCCAGTCCGCAGAAGAACATGAGGAAGCGCTTCTTCGTGTGCCCGCTGTCCGCGATGGCGCCGAGGACGGGGGAACTGAGAAGCACGAAGAGCGCGGACAGTCCGAGCGTGTACCCGTACAGCGACGTGGAACTCAGTGCACCCATGCCCGGTACCGGCGGCGTCCAGCCGCCTGCGGGAACGACAACGCGGTCGAGGTACGGTCCGAACAACGCCGCGAGGATGGTGACCGCAAAGGCCGAGTTGGCCCAGTCATACATGTACCAGCCGAAGCGCTGGCGACGCAGGGAGTCCGGAATCTGTCTGCGGTGCGCCACGGCGGATGAACCGGTGTGAGCGGGCCGGACTAGAGTTCGATGAGACCGCGGCCGGTCTTGGTGACCAGGTTCTGCGCGCGCAGTTCGGCGAGGGCGGCATCGAGCAGACCGTTGATGAACTTTCCACTGTTCTCGGTGCTGAATTTCTTCGCGATCTCGACGTACTCGTTGATCGTCACCTTGACGGGGACATCGCCGAAGTACAGGAATTCGCAAATGCCCATGCGCAGGAGAATTTTGTCGATGGCGGCGATGCGCTCGAAATCCCAGTTGCGCGCGTGTTTCTTGATCATCGGGTCGGCTTCGTGCCGGTGGTTCAGCACCGTGTACACGAGACGCTGCGCAAACGAGAAGGTCTCCGGTTCACGGTCGATGTCCTCGCCCGCGATCGATTCGACGAGCATCTCGATCGGCTCGCGGGAGATCTCGTAGGCGTACAAGACCTGCATGGCTCGTTCGCGAACATCACGTCGTGTTATGACCGGGTCGTTGGAGTCCATGGATGTGGGTATTGCGGCAATCATTGCTTCTGATGAAACACCGCCGTCGTTGTCGGGGAACGGGCGCGGCGGTGCGGATGCATAAAATACGCCGCGGCAGCCTCGTATGAAAGCCTCTCCTCAGGATCGCACGGCGACGATGGATGTTCTCCCGTTGACGGCGTCGAGCGACACCGTCATCCGGACACCGAAATGCTCCGCAATGGCGTCCCGCGTGAGGACCGATCCCGGCTCGCCGAAGGCGACGATGCTGCCGCGCGCGAGAACGCCGACACGCGAGGCGTACTGTGCGGCGAGATTGAGGTCGTGGGTGACGCAGACGATGGTGCGGTCCTGTTCGCGGTTCAGCCTGTGGAGGAGTTCGAAGAGGTCCATCTGATGCCGGATGTCGAGATGCGCGTTGGGCTCGTCGAGCAGCAGCACGGGCGTGTCCTGCGCCAGCGCGCGCGCGATCGTGACGCGGTGCTGCTCGCCGCCGGAGAGCGCGGTCACCGGACGCGAGGCGAAGCCGTCGAGCCCCGCGCGCCTGATCGCCTGATCCACCTTGTCGTAATCCTCCGGGCTCTCGAAACCGAAGCCCGACACATGCGGGTAACGGCCCATCAGCACCATCGCGCGCACGCTGAGCGGAAAGAGCATGTCCTCCGACTGCGGCACCAGCGCCACCGTGCGCGCGTTCCTTCGCGGACAATGCGGCGGCGCCTCGTCCGAAGATGCGCGCATGGCCGCTCGCGGGGGTCAGAAAATGGGTCATGACGCGGAGCAGCGTCGTCTTGCCCGCGCCGTTGGGTCCGACGAAGCAGACAAACTCGCCGGGCATGATGCGCAGGGTGACATCGCGCAGCACATCCGTCACGCCGTAGCGAAAGCGCACTCCTTCGAGCTCGAGAGCCGGGGTGCGGTGCGTATCGGGTGTTTCCTGCGTTGTCTGCGGGTTCACGTGCGTGTCCGGTTGAGAAGGGAAGTTACTTCAAGATAAAGCCGGTTTCCCTGCTCCACAACAGGAGGTCCAGCTCGTCCGGCGGCATGCCGAGCGCCGCGGCGGTGTCCTCGAACAGCGCCTCCAGGGCGAGGTATCGCGCGCGCGAGATGCTCGCGGGCCATGCGTCGAGAAGGTCGAGGCGGATGAAATTTCGGATGATATGGCGGTCGATGATGGTGACGCGTGTTTTCCCGATGTTGCGGAGAAAGTGGCTCGCCTCCTTGTAGCCGAGACCGTTGATGCGCGCGACAAGGGCTTCGCGGATGTCCTTCTCGTGCTCGTCGCTCGTGAGAAGATCCGCGACGTCGGGGAAACTCTCGCGCGCGGCGAGAAGACGGCGTGCCTTCGTGCGGTGGAAGCGGACGTATCCGCCTTCGAATGCGCGCAGGAGCTGCTCCGGATCGAAGGGCGCGCGCTGAAAGCGCCGCCGCTCCAGCTCGGCCGCGACCAGCGCGCATTGCGCCGCGCTCGATTGCGGCGTCATCAGGCAGAAACACAGCTCGTAGAAATGTCGCGAGGGGGGCACCCGGCGAAATTCGGACAGACGTGTCCGGATCTTCTCCGCGCTCTCCGCGTGCAGCGCGAGAAGTTCGTTTCTGTCGGCGGATCGCATGCGTCACCCGGGCAGGGCGATGCGGACGCGAGCCTGCGCGCCGACCGGGAGGGTGATGCGCTTCCTGCCGCTCCAGGCTTCGATCAATCCGTCCTTCTGCAACGAGACAAGCACGTCCATCAGCCATGCGTGATCCGAAGCGGCGGGCGTGCCGGGCAGCGCGAGGGAGACGCCGCGCAGGGTCGCGCGATGGCCCGGTTGCGCGCGGAGGAAGGCGATCACGCGGCCGCGATGGATGCGCCGCGGGATCGGGGCGGGAGACGGCGGTTTCCTTGCTGTCCCGGGCTCGATCGAGAATGCCGACGCGCAGCAGCGGTGCAACGGACACGCGGCGCAGCGCGGCGCGCGCGCCGTGCAGAACAATGCGCCGAGGTCCATGAGCGCCTGATTCCAGTCCCTGTACGCGCGAGGCGGCAGCATGCGTTCGGCGAGCGCCCAGGCGTCGGCCTCGGCGACGACGTCCCCGGACGATGTGCGCGGCTCGCTGATGCGCGAGAGGATGCGGCGGATGTTGACGTCCACGACGGGTTCGCGCTTCTCGAACGCGAAGACCGCGACGGCTGCCGCGCTGTAGCGCCCGATGCCGGGGAGCGCTCGGAGGGCCTCACCGTGTGAGGGGACGCGGCCGCTGTGCGCTTCAACGATGCGCAGCGCGGCGGCGTGGAGGTGCAGCGCGCGGCGGTTGTAGCCGAGACCGGCCCATGCGAGGAGCACGTCGCGGGTCGTCGCGCGCGCCAGGGCGCGCACGGTGGGGAAGGCGCGCAGCCATGCGGCGTACTTCAGCGCGACGCGGTCCGCCTGCGTCTGTTGCAGCATCACCTCGCTGACGAGAATGCGGTACGGATCGCGGGTGTCTCTCCACGGCAGTGATCGCCCGTGGCGGTGATACCATCGCAGGACGGCGCGATGCACCTCCGCGCGGTTCCCGGGTTCGGCGTGCCGGCGTTTCACTGCTCCGCCGCGGAACCGGTCAGAGGTACTGAAGAATGGGAAGGGATCCCTCGAGCAGATCGTACTCGTGCAGCCGCGAGGGGGACACCCATTCGATCCGCTCGAAGACCTTGTTCGTCAATTCGCCGGAGAATTCGCTCACCAGAAAGAAGGTCAGGAGGAACTTGCCGCCGTCGGAATAATCGGCCTGCAGCGTCTTCAGTTCCTTGTATGTCACCGGTTCGATGTCCAGTTCCTCGGAGAGCTCGCGGGTGAGGCATTCCGCGAGCGTTTCGCCCGGGTAGAGCTTGCCACCTGGAAACTCCCACTTCAACCCGTAGCGGTGGTTGATGCCGCGCTGGCAGATCAGGACGAGACCGTCTTTTTTTATGATGCCCGCCGCGACGCGCACCGATGCTTCTGATTCTCCGTACATCGCGACTCACATGCGGTTGGTGGAGTGAACCGATCCGCCGGGGCCTGATGCCCGTCATCAGGCAGATGCTCCCCGGATCGCAGGAAATGATGAAGGGTAATATAGCCAAAGAAATCGGGAGCTCAATGCAGATCGGAGTGACGCGAATTGAGATAAAGCGGATTGATTTTCGAGCATCCAATGAGTACCTTTTGCATCGCATTTGTCCTTCTTCTTTATACTCATCTCCACATCAAAAGGTACCTGACATGTCCCTCCTCACCGACAAACTTGGCAGCGTGTACGCGGCTGCGCGCGACGAGATCAAAACACTCGTGAAAGAGCACGGCGACAAGGTCGTCTCGCAAGTGACGCTCGCGCAGGCGTACGGCGGCATGCGCGGCGTGAAGAGCCTCGTCTGCGACACCTCCGAAGTGCCGCCCGACAAAGGGCTGATCATCCGCGGCATCGAGCTGAAAGAACTCACCGGCAAGCTGCCGGAGGAAATCTACTGGCTGCTCCTGTGCGGGGAACTGCCGAACGCGGCGGAACTCGCCGAGCTGCAGCAGGAACTGCGCGCGCGCTCCGCCGTGCCGGAGTATGTGTGGTCGGTGATGAGCGCCATGCCGGCGGACTCGCATCCGATGGCCATGTTCAACACCGCCATCCTGATCATGCAGAAGGAATCGGTGTTCGCGCGCCGCTACAACGAGGGCATGACCAAGGACGAGTACTGGAAGGCGACGCTCGACGATGCGCTGAACATCGTCGCGAAACTCCCGAACATCGCGGCGGGCATCTACCGCATGCGCTTCAACAAGGGTCCGCGCATCGAGGCGGCCGCCGGCGCCGACTGGGGCCAGGGGTACGTGCAGATGCTGGGCCTGGGCGATCCGAACGGCGAATTCACCAAGCTCATGCAGCTCTACCTCGTGTTGCACAGCGATCACGAGAGCGGCAACGTCAGCGCCTTCTCGGCGGCGACGGTCAACTCTGCCCTGTCCGATCTCTACTACTCGCTCTCCGCGGGACTCAACGGACTCGCGGGTCCGCTGCACGGCCTCGCCAATCAGGAGTGCCTCAAGTGGGTGCTCGAAACGCACGAGATGTTCGGGCACGTACCGACGAACAAGGAACTCGAGGAATTTGCGTGGAAGACGCTCGAGTCCGGAAAGGTTGTCCCGGGCTACGGCCATGCGGTGCTCCGCATCACGGATCCGCGCTTCGACGCCTTCCTTGCATTCGGGAAGCAGTACTGCGCCGATGATCCGATCTTCCAGATCGTGTCGAACGTCTTCGATACCGTGCCGGAAGTGCTCAAGCAGGTGCAGAAAATCAAGGATCCGTGGCCGAACGTCGATGCCGGCTCCGGAGCGCTCCTGTATCATTACGGCCTCACGGAATTCGATTACTACACCGTGCTGTTCAGCGTCAGCCGCGCGCTCGGGATCACGTCGCAGGCCGTCGTCAATCGCGCGATGGCGTATCCGATCACGCGTCCCAAGTCGCTGCCGACCGGCGCGTTCAAGAAAGCCGTCACCGCCTGATCTCACGCATGACAATTCTCGCGCCCCGCGCCGCATTCCGGCGCGGGGCGTTTTTTCTGCTCCTTTGACTTCGTGATCTTTTTCCTTTAAAATTACCAGGATAATTTCCCGGACATGCACCGGGCGACCTTCGACCGCCACTCACCGTACGCACATCATGTTTCTCTTTCTCCGGCGATTCGCCACCATGGTCTCACTCGCGGCATGCGCAATGCTTGCGACAACCGCGTGCGCGCACCCGCAGTCAAAAGACCAGCCGGAAGGGAGTACCGGACAGTCGGTCCGTATTCTTTCGAATGGCCTCTCACTGCAGTCCGGTTTCATGGAGAACAAGGGGCAGATTCTCGATCAGGAAAGGCGCCCGCGTCATGATGTGCTGTACGTCTTCTCCGCGAGCGGCTTCCGCCTGCAACTGCGACGAACGGGGTTCAGCTATGAGTGGTTGAGAAATGCCCCCGCATCGGGAGGAGTGTCCGAAGCAACCGGCCAGCCTGTCGGCGGGTCCTCGTCGGGCTCCCTGTCGGTCTCGCGTGTCGATGTGGAATTCCTCGGCGCATCGATCGTGCAGGAAGTCCATGCGGCGCGGCCGTTCGCGGCTGTCACGAACTACTACCTCGAGGGACTGCCGGTGGACGGCGTTCTCCAGGTGCGGAGCTACGGAAGCGTGGCGTATCGCGGTCTCTACCCGGGCATCGATCTCGTGTTTTCCGTGACGGATCCCGTCAACGCCGCTTCCGGTCCCGGACTCGAGTACTCCTTCGTGGTGCATCCCGGAGGCAAGGCGGAGGATATTCGGCTCCGGTATTCGGGTTCGCTGCCCGTCCTTTCCGCGGATGGTGTGCTCCGTATCCCCAGTCCGAACGGCGAGGTGGCGGAGCGGATTCCGTTTTCCTACACGGTCGCTGCGGCGGACGCGAGCGACGTCACAGGCGCTCTGCTTCGGACAACCCCGATCCGTGTGCCCGACGGCGCGCGTGCCTGTGCCGCGCATTTCGCGATGGATGGCGAGGTGCTGTCCTTCGCGGTTTCCGGTGCCCGGTCAGGCGAAACCCTGGTCATCGATCCCACGGTGCAGTGGTCCACATACTACGGCGGCGCAGGCGAAGACCGGGCGACGGGTGTCGGCGCCGATGCGTCGGACAATGTCCTGGTCACCGGCACCACCAAGAGCGCGGGGAATATCGCCACGAACGGGGCGCACCAGACCGCGCTGGCGGGCGACGCCGACGGGTTCGTGGTGAAGCTGAATTCCTCCGGGAACCGACAGTGGGCCACATACTTCGGAGGAGCCGATGAGGAGCGGTTGGCACTGCTGCGCGTGGTCGGCATGGGTACGATTGTCGTGAACGGTACCACCTCGAGCACCGCTGGCATCGCCACGGCCGGGGCGTTTCAGACCACGCCGTCGGGAGGCCGCGACGGCTACATCGTGAAATTCAACGGTTCGGGTGTGCGCCAGTGGGGCACGTACGTCGGGAGCTTCGACGACGACGATCTCTACGGCATGTCCATGAACTCGGGCGGCTTCATCGCGGTGTGCGGCATGACGGCCAGCACGTTCGGCGTGGCCTCCGCCGGCGCGCATCAGACGGTGTACGGCGGCGGGGCGCATGACGGATTCGTGTCGCTCTTCACCAATTCCGGCGGCCGTGTCTGGAGTACGTTCTATGGCGGCAGTGGCGACGACGTGTGCCGCGGCGTCGCCTTCGACACGACCGGAGGCATCGCGGTGACCGGATTTACGACGAGTGCATCCGGTATTTCGTACAACGGCCAGCAGAACACGATCGGCGGCAGCGGCGACGCGTTCGTCGTGCTGCTGAATTCCCTTTGCGCGAGGCAGTGGGCCACATACCACGGCGGCCCCGACGACGATGAAGGCCTCTCCATCGTGCGCGGTCCCGGAGGCGCCTTCTACGTCTCCGGCTTCACATTGAGCCAGAGCGGCATCGCGACGCCGGGAGCCTTCCTGCCCAGCTCTCCGGGCATGCTGGACGGCTTCCTCGCGCGCTACGCCAACAACGGCATCCTGCAGTGGTGCACCTACGCGGGCGGCGGCGAAAATGACATCGTCTACGACATCGCGGCCGACGCGAACGGCGACATCTTTCTGGCGGGCTGGACGGAAAGCCAGGGCGGCATCGCAACGCCGGGCTCGCATCAGATCATGTACGGCGGGTCGGGTGACGCATCGATCAACAAGTTCTCCTCCGCCGGCTCCATGGTGTGGGGCTCCTACTTCGGCGGCGTGGAAGCGGAACAGGGAGTGGCCGTCGCCGTCGACGCGGGCAACGTGCCCACGCTCGTCGGCGTCACCGCGAGCACGGCCGACATCTCCACCACCGGGGCGCATCAGACGAACTACGGCGGCGGCGTGAGCGACGGCTTCATCGCGCGCTTTTTCGGCGGCGCGTCGGGGCACTCCATCGTGACCAGCATCACTCCCGATACCCTCTGCGCCGGTTCCACGTTGAATATTCCGTTCACCGCCGCCGGACAGTTCAATCTGAACAACGAATTCCTCGCCCAGCTTTCGAATAATTTCGGTTCCTTCTCTTTTCCGTCGGTGATCGGTCAGATCAGCGGAACCGGATCGGGCGTCATCGCCGCGACCATTCCTCCGTACGTGGTGGAAGGCAGCCAGTACCGCATCCGCATCGTCTCCACGTCTCCCGCCATCACCGGCACGAACAACGGACGCGACATCGTCATTCTGGCTCTCCCTGATACGACCATCACCATTACCGGTTCGATCCCAATCTGCGCGGGTGACAGCGTGACGCTCTGCGCGGGATACCGCCCGCGTTTCTCGTACCAGTGGATGAAGGGAGGCGTCCCGATCCCTGGCGCGAAAGGCGTCTGCTACTCCGTGCGCGACACCGGCGTCTATTCCGTGCGCATCCTGAACAGACTGCATTGTCCGATCGAATCGCGAGGCATCCGCGTTTCGCTCATCTCCGGGCCATCCGTCACCGTTGCCCCGGCCGGTCCGATAAGCCTCTGCGACGGGGAGACCATCGTGCTCCGTGCCACCGCCACGCCGCCCTCGCCGATTCAGTGGCAGCGTGACGGCTTCGATATCCCGGGCGAGACGAATGAAACCCTCACGGTGGCAGCCGGAGGCGTCTACAATGCCATCGCGCTTGGAGGGAACGGGTGCAAGGGAAGATCGGATACCGTCCTGGTGATCGTCCTTCCGAAACCTGACGCATCGGTGCTGCCGCCGGGCCCGATCCGCCTGTGCCGCGAGGATTCCGTCAAACTGCAGGCGGCCGCGGGCGCGGCCGCGTATCAATGGCTGCGCGACGCCGCCGAAATCGGAGGCGCGCAGAGCGCACAGTATCACGCGAAGCAATCCGGCCAGTATCAGGTACGCGTCACCGGCGCAAACGGCTGCATCGCGCTGTCCAGGATCATCGTCATCGATCTCGATCCCTTGCCCGCTTCCATCATCGCGCCGCCCGGTCCGCACGTCATCTGCGATGGCGAAGCGGTGCAACTCACGGCGCCGCCCGGCTGCGCGTGCCTGATGCAATGGTATCGCGACGGAACGGCGCTTACCGGCGAGACCTTCCCCACGCTGATAGCGCGCGCAAGCGGCAACTACACCCTCATGCTGTCAAGCCCGTCCGGATGCAAATCCGTGTCACCGCCAGTGACTGTCACCGTCAAGCCCGCGCCGCCCGTCGCGCTTTCCGCGGACCGCAGGGAAGTCTGCATCGGTGACAGCATCGTTCTGCGCGTGACCGCTCCGGCAAGCGCCACGCTGATCTGGCGTCGGGACGGAGCGGATCTGCCGGCCGTCGCCGGCGCCTCGCGGGTGGTGCGGGAAAGCGGCACGTACTCCGTGACGGCGCACGACACCAACGGCTGTTCCGCGGAATCCCTTCCGCTGTCGGTACGCGTCATCGCGTTTCCTTCGGTGACCATGACCATGACGGGTAGCAATCCCCTCTGCCAGGGGGATTCGATCACGCTCGCCGTCCGTTTCGAAAGCGAGGTGCTCTACCGATGGTACCGGAACGGACAGGTGCTTGCATCCGACACGACGGAGCGCCTTGTGGTGCGGGACGCGGGGACCTACCTCCTCATTGCCGCGCATGTGGTCGGCTGCGCAGATACATCACTGCCCGTCGCGATCACCCTGCATCCGCGGCCCTCGGCCTCGCTGTCCGGACCCGGGACGGTGTGCCTGAATGCCCGCAGAACATACCGCGTCGCGGCTTCCGCGGGCGTCCGCATCCGTTGGACGGTGCAGGGCGGGAGCGCGGAATCCGCCATCGATCGGGACACTCTCGCCGTGCGCTGGCTTGCCGCCGGGACGGGAACGGTGCGTGTGACCGTGACCGATACCGCGACGGGTTGCGCGACGGAGACGCGACTCGACGTTTCCGTCGGGTCGTCGCTGCAGCCGGTCATCACGGCCTCGCGCAACGGCGTCCTCTGCCAGGGCGACAGCGTCCTCCTCTATGCCGGAGCGGGTTTCGCCTCGTACCGGTGGAACACGGGAGCAACGACACCGTCGATCGTGGTGCGCGTGTCCGGAACCTACAGCGTGCTCGTCACCGACTCCTCCGGCTGCAGCGGGACCTCGAATCCGTTGACGGTCCGCGTGAATCCTCTTCCCGCTCCCGTGATCGCCGCATCGGGAAACACGCGTTTCTGCGACGGAGACAGCGTGTCGCTGGATGCGGGAGCGTACGCCTCCTATCGATGGAACTCCGGTGATACGACCCGCGTGGTCATCGTCAGGAGAACCGGATCCTTCAACGTCCTGGTGAGAGATTCCGCGGGTTGCGAGGGATTATCGCAGTCGCTGGACGTCCTCGTGTCGCCGAAACCGCTTCCCGTGCTCTCGGTGCAGGGCCCGACCTCCTTCTGCGAAGGGGATAGCGTCGTCCTGTCCGTGCAGGCGGGCTTCGCGACAGTCCGCTGGCCGGACAGCAGCGCGGAGCGCACGCTCATCGTGAAGCGGAGCGGCGTGTACGCGGCGGAAGTCTCCACGGGACAGGGATGCAACGCCGTGACCGACACGGTGCGTATCACCGTGCATCCGCGCCCGGTGGCGATCATTACGGGTCCGTCTTCCCTCTGCCTCAACAGCGAGGCACGTTTCTCGGTCGCGCCATTTCCGGGTGCAACATACGCATGGAACTCGGCCCGCGGTACCGCGGTCGCGGGCATCGGAACAAACGAGATACGGATGCGATGGTCGGTTGTCGGTCCCGACACGTTGTCCGTCCGCGTGACCTCCGCCGATGGCTGCGGCGCGGACGCGCTCTTCCCGATCGAGGTCTCCACCAGGTTGCGGCCCGCGCTCTCGCCGGCGGGGCGCATCACGCTCTGTCCGGGTGATTCGGTCCGCATTTCCGCGCAAGCGGGGTACGCGTCCTATCTCTGGACGACGGGTGACAGCGGCGTCTCCATCCTGGTTTCCTCGACCGGGCGCTACGCCGTGCATGTGCGCGACGCGACCGGCTGCGAGGGGTGGTCCGATACGGTGGACGTGCGCGTGACGCAGGCCGTGCCGCCCGTGATCACGCTCGGCGGGAACGCCCAGTTCTGCGAAGGAGACAGTGTGGAGCTCGACGCGGGCCCGGCATACCGGAGCTACCTCTGGTCGAACGGCTGGACCGGGCGGAGACAGCATGCGCGTTCGAGCGGGACGTACAGCGTCACCGTGGTCGATTCGAACGGATGCACGGCAGCCTCGCAACCGGTGTCGCTTTCGGTGACGCCGAGGCCTCGCCCGTCCGTCCGCGCCTCGGGACCGCTCGAGTTCTGCGAAGGCGACAGCGTCGTGCTCTCGATCCCTGAACGCTATGTCCGCATCCGCTGGAACACCGGCGGCACGGATCCGGTGTTCACGGTGAAGAGCGGGGGAGTGTACTTCGCGGCCGTCGACAGCGCGAACGGCTGCTCCGCCGAGACGGTGCCGGTTGCGGTGATCGTCCATGCCCGGCCCCCGCGGCCCGCGATTGTGATGACGGGGGATTCCCTGTTCGCGCCTGCTGCGGACGCGTACCGCTGGTTCCGCAACGACACGCTGCTCGCAGGCGCGGAGGCGGTGCTGCTCCCTGATCCGGCTGACGGGAGCTACACGGTGGAAGTCGCCAATCAGTACGGCTGCGTCTCCCGCTCGCTGCCGTTTGTCGTGTCCCGTTCCGTGATGTCGAGCGTGCTGTCGATTCCGCTCATCGAAGCCGCGCCGGGCGACCGCATTTCGATCCCGCTGCGTCTCGACGCGGCGAGAAATTTTTCGCGCAGCGGCGCCGCGTACACGGGGACGATCGCCTTCGACGCGAATCTCTTCCATCCCATCGGCCGGCAGTTCCGCGACAGCGCCGGCGTGCGCTTTGTCGATATTGCGGGCGGCGATGCCTCCGTGTCCGATTCGCTCGCCCTGATCACCGGCATGGTGATGCTGGGCGATTCCCGCTCCACGTCCCTCCGCGTCACCCGTTTCACGTGGGGCGACAGCCGCATCGCCGTCAGTGCTGTCGCGGGCGAATTGCGCGTCCTTGTCTGCGAGGAGGGGGGCAGCCGGCTCTTCGACGGCACCGCGCGTTTTCAGATCAGCCAGAACCGCCCGAATCCGTTCAATGCGGAGACCGTGATCGACGTCGACCTCATCGAGGACGGGTGGACCGAGATACGCGTCACCGACCAGCTCGGGAGAACCGTGGGGGTGCTGCACAGCGGCTCCATGCGCGCCGGCCGCCACTCGATCCGTTTTCATGGCGGGCATTTGCCCTCCGGAGTGTATTTTTGCACTGTATCGACGCCGACAGCCCGCGCATTCCGCATCATGGAAATCGTGAAATGATGCGCGGCACTCTTTCATCCATCACAGGACCATCCGCATGCAAATAGGACTCGTGGGTCTGCCATCCAGCGGCAAGAGCACGCTGTTTCAGACCCTCTCTCACACGCACCTCGATGACGCGGCCGCCCATCGCCAGCAGGCGAACATCGCCACCGTGAAAGTGCCCGACGCCAGAGTGGACGGGCTGGCGGGCGTGTTTCAGCCGAAGAAAAAGGTGTACACCTCCACGGAATTCGTCGACGTCATCGGCCTGAAGAAGGGCGACCGCGATTCCACGCAATTCACCGGCGTGTTCATGACGAACGTGAAGACCAACGACGCGCTCATCCACGTGGTGCGTTCCTTCGACGACGAACTGTACCCGCATCCCGAAGGCAGTGTCGATCCCGAGCGCGATATCCACATCCTGGAGACGGAGTTCCTGCTCGCGGATCTCGCGATGATCGAGACCCGTCTCGAGAAGCTCCGCAAGCAGTTGCAGAAGATGCAGGACGAGAAGCTCAAACTGGAATTGCATGTGCTGGAGAAAGGCTTCGCCCATCTCGAGAAGGAACTCCCGCTTCGCACCCTCGAACTCGATGTCCACGAGAAGCGGGCGATCCGGGGCTACCAGTTCCTCACCGAGAAGCCACTCCTCGTCGCGGTCAACATGGCCGAGGACCAGATCGGCGACAAGGACCGCATCGTGGATGCGCTCGCGACAACCTTCGCGAAGGCGGGCATCGCGGTGGACGCGTTCTTCGGAAAAATCGAGATGGAGATGTCGCAGCTCGCCGACGAGGATGCCGAGGTGTTCATGGCCGATTACGGACTGAAGGAGTCCGCCCTCGTGCGCATCATCGGCGCGGCCTATCGCATGCTTGGACTGATCTCCTTTCTCACGTACGGCGAGGACGAATGCCGGGCGTGGACCATTCGCAAGGGCACGAACGCGCAAGAGGCTGCCGGAACGATCCATACCGACTTGATGAACCGCTTCATTCGCGCCGAAGTCGTCCACTACGACCACTTCATGGCGGACGGATCGATCGCCGTCTGCAAGGAGAAGGGCCATTGGCGACTGGAAGGAAAGGAGTACATCGTCAAGGATGGCGACATGCTCACCATTCGCCACGGATAGTCAGGCCGACACCCGCGGATTCCCCGCTGGCGGCAATCCCCGCGAACCGCCTTGCGTTTTGCTCGTCACTTCGAGATCTTTCAGCCATGCTTCGCCGCGTCTCCATCATTACCATCTGCCTGTGCGGACTGCTGTCCGCGCCGTTCGCGCTGTTGCGCGACGCGCCGCAGTGGTCGACGGAATGCTCGATCGTTACACAGCCATCGCAGGGACCAGGTCAGAACTCGGACAGCGAAAGCCGCAGGCGCTCGGTCTCCGTCTATGCGCAGACGCAGGCGCGGCGCATACCGCGGCTCGCGCATGTTGTGCTGGCGCCCCCGAGAGCGCCGGCAGTGCCCATTCCGCACTGTGCGATCCGTTTCTCCGCAACAATTCCTCCGGACCTCGAGCATCGTTCTCCGCGCGCTCCTCCTTCTGTCGTGTGACATGCGAATGGCACACACGGATTCGATCACCCCTGTCCTCGGAGGAGTGCCATGTCCGATGCACCTCAGACACACGGAGAGAAGCCCGGCGGCCTGATGTTCCTGCTCGCCGTCATCGGCGTCATGCTCATCATGCTCGCGCTGAAATTGAGCGGGCTGTTCTAAGCCCCGCATGCAAGCGCTTCTGCGCGAAACCCGGAGAACGTATCGTTCCCGGGTTTCGCGTTTCAGCCCGTTCGGATCACGCGGGCGTGGTGCGCGGACGATGAGCACGCACAATGCCAGGCATGCGCCAATGCCGTCCGCGAGAAAATCGACCGCGGAGGCGGATCGCGATACCGCAAGCAGCTGCAGCAGTTCCGTCGCGCCTCCGAACGCCAGGCTCGCGACGCACGCGGCGACGCGTATTCGGGAGGCGCGGGACGCGAAGACGGGCGACGTGACCATCGCCCCGTACAGCAGCACGGCGTGCACGAAAAACAGCACACCGTGGACGATTTTATCCGGCGAGAACTCCAAGGTCCATTCGGGAAGTGACGGGACGGAATTCCCCGGCAGCATCAACAGAACGAGGATGAACACGGTCCATGCGGCCGCGGCGAGGACCCGCCAGATGCGCTGGCCGAACAGTGTCATCCTTCGGCAGGGGCGACGGGCGAAGCGAGGTCGCGCATGGTCGTCGCAATGGCTCGCAGGATGTCGGTGGCGATGAGCCCGAGGGTGCCGGTGTCGCGGACCGCAAGGTCGCCCGCGCGGCCGTGCACATGCGCGCCGGTCCACGCGGCGGTTTCGGGCGTCAACCCTTGCGCAATGAGGCTCGCGATCACGCCCGTGAGCACGTCGCCGGATCCGGCGGTGGCCATTCCGGGATTGCCGGTGACCGTGATGAAGGCGCGGCCGTCCGGTGTCGCGGTCACGGTCGGCGAACCCTTGAGCACGAGAATGGTGTTCGTCTGCTTCGCAAAGGCGCGGGCCGCTTCCAGGCGATTGCGCTCGATGTCGTCGGCGCTGATGCCGCAGAGGCGGGCGAACTCGCCCATGTGCGGCGTCAGGATGATGGGAGCGGTGCAGGCGCGCAGGAGATCGAGATGACCGACGAGTGCGGCGAGCCCGTCCGCGTCCACCACGAGGGGAACGCGGGAGGTCTTGATGAGAGCGCGCACGAGTTCCAGGGCTTCCGGATGCCGCGAGACACCCGGACCGAGGATGCCTGCCTGCGTGCCGTTGATCAATGTCGCCGCTCCTTCGAACGCGCCGACGCTGAAGACGCCCTCGCCGGTGTCGCCGAGCGGGCGCGTCATCACCTCCGTCAGCTTCGCCTCCATGACGGAGTTCAGGCTGCGCGGAATGCCGAGGATGACGAGGCCCGCGCCGCTGCGCTGTGCGGCTTCAGCGGCCATCGCGGCCGCACCCGTGTAGCCCGCCGAACCGGCGATCAGTCCCACTGCGCCCGCGTCGTACTTGTGCGCGTCGACGGCGCGCACCGGGAGCAGTTGCGCGACATCCGCATCTTCGATGAAATGCGCGGACGCCGCGCGCTCGTAGAAGCCCTGCCGTGGCATGCCGATATCCACGACGTGCACAGCTCCCGCGTACTCGCGACCGGGGAAGAAAAGCAGACCGCGTTTGAGCCCGCCCATCGTGATGGTCAGCTCCGCGTTCACCGCTTCGCCGAGAATCTCTCCCGTGTCGGCGTGGATTCCCGTGGGGATGTCGATCGACGCGACGGGGACACCGGAATCGTTGATCTTGCGCACAAGGCTGGCCATGCTGCCGGAAACGGGCGCGGTGAGCCCCGTGCCGAGCAGGGCGTCGACGATGAAATCCGCCCGCGTCGCGAGGCCGGAACCGTCGGAGCTGTCGAGAAAGCGCACGTCCAGCTGCGGAGCATCAGAGAGGGTGCGCTGCAGCACGCGGAGGTTGATCAGCGCGTCTCCGGCGATCTCGCCCTCGGAGCACGCCACATACACGGTCACGACGAGACCGCGGTTCAGCAGATGGCGGGCGAGCGCGAAACCGTCGCCGCCGTTGTTGCCCTTCCCGCAGAACAGGCGGGCGTGCATGCCGGGCATGAGATTGAAGGAGGCCGCGAGAACATCCGCCGCGCCGCGCGCGGCATTCTCCATCAGCATCAGAGACGGGACGCCATACTTCGCGGTCGCTTCGGCGTCGCATGCGCGCATCTCCGCAGACGTGAAGACGGGTTTCATGGGAACCTCAGAAGAGTGTGTCCGCGATGTCCGTGATCAAGCGGGGAAAGAACCCGAACACCAGCACGCCTGCCGCCGACAGGAGCAGCGATGCGGTGCCGAGCGTGGTGACCGGCACGGCGGTGGCGTCCGTGTCCGAGCGGAAGTACATCACGACGACGACGCGAAGGTAGTAGTAGATCGAGATCATGCTCGTGAGCACGCCGACGATCGTGAGCCACGTGTACCCCTCCGCGATGGCGGCATAGAAAATGTAATACTTGCCGAAGAATCCCGAGAGCGGCGGCAGACCGACCAGGGAGAACAGGAAGAGCGACATCAGCGCGCCGAGGAGCGGGCGCCGCGTTCCGAGTCCCGCAAAACTCTCGATGGAAACATTCTCCTGCTTCTCGTTCTCGATGATCGACACGACGCCGAACGCGCCGATGTTTGTGAACAGGTAGGACAGCAGGTAGAACAGCACGCCGCTGATCGCCGCGGGCGTGCCGGCCGCGAGCCCGATGAGCATGTATCCGGCGTGCGCGATGCTCGAATACGCGAGCATGCGCTTGATGCTCGTCTGGGAAATCGCGACCACGTTTCCGAGCACCATCGATGCCACGGACAGCATCGCGAGCGCGAGACTGATGCGGCCGTGCGCGATGTCGAACTTCGCGATGAACACGAGCATGAAGGCGGCGAAGGCCGAGGCCTTGGCGGCCGTCGACATGAATCCGGTCACGACGGACGGGGCGCCTTCATACACGTCCGGCACCCACATGTGGAAGGGGACCGCGCCGACCTTGAAGGCGAAGCCCACAAGCAGGAGACCGCACCCCGCGAGGAACAGCGGGTCCTGCGCGCGCGCCGACGCGGACTGCGCGATCGCGGCGAGATTCGTCGTGCCCGCCGCGCCGTAGATCAGCGCGATGCCGTACAGGAAGAAACCCGTCGCGAAGGCGCCGAGCAGGAAGTATTTGAGCGACGCCTCGTTCGCCTCGAGACGGCCGCGCGTCATTCCCGCGAGCACGTAGAGACACACCGACATGACCTCGAGGCCGATGAAGGTCACAATGAGGTCGAGGCCGGACGCGAACGCCATCATGCCCGTCACGGCGAGCAGCACGAGAATGTGAAATTCGCCGAAGTCCGCGCCGATCTTTCCGAGATAGTCGCGCGCGAGGAGGATCGTCAATGCCGCGCCGGCGATGAAGAGCACCGACATCGCGCTCGCGTAGCCGCCGGTCATCACCATGCCGGAAAAGGCCGTGCCGCGCATCGGGAAGGTCCAGAACGCCGCGGCAGCGGCGATCGCGAGTCCCGCGACGGACACCATGGCCTGCGCGCGCTCGGAATTCTTCACGAAGGAGTGGAGCAGAATGACGACGAGGCTCAGCAGTATGGTGACGCCGAGCGGGGCGGTGGCGAGGGTGTCCTGAAGCAGCTGTTGCATACGCAATACCGGAAATACCAATGAAAAGTGTGCGATGACCTGAGACGAACCGGGCGCCTATCCGCGGAAGAACAGGAACCAGACGAGGGTGAACACGGGAAGAAGCACGGGAATCGAATAGCGGAACATGTACCCGAAGAACGACGGCATGCGCGCGCCGCTCTGCTCCGCGATGGACTTGACCATGAAATTCGGCGCGTTGCCAATGTAGGTGTTCGCGCCGAAGAACACCGAACCGATGCTGATCGCCATGATGTAAATGTTGTGCACGCCGAGCAGGTACGACACCTGGATGTCGACCACCGGCACGTTGCCCGAGGCGACCATGTCGCCATGATACTTGAACAGGGTCGTGAACGTCTGCTGAATTTCCACGGAATACTGCCCGAGATTCGAATGCGTGGCATCGGCGATGATGCGTTGCACCGCAGCCACCAGGTCCGGCGTCGCGAAGAGACCGATGGACGCGCTCAGGAAGTTTAAGTACGTCGGGGCATTGTCGAGGAAGGAAGACAGCACGCCCGATCCCCAGTAGAAATGCGCAGGAGAGGTGATGCCGAGAGATGTGGCGTTCAATTCCAGCCAGTCCAGCGCCGGGACCATCGTCGCAAACAGGCCGAGGAAGAGGAAGCCCACCTCCTTGATCGGCGCGAAATTGAAATCGTTCGCCTCGTGAATGTTACGCTTCGTCGTCTTGTAGGAGCCAATCGCCGCGATGACCATGATCGCTTCGCGCAGAAACGGCGGATTCTGGATGAACACTCCTACGAGAATCATCAGCAGGAAGCCGAGATTGTGCAGGCCGTCGAAGCGCAGTTTCTCGCCCATTCGCTCCTTCTCATCGCGAACATGCTTCGGAACCAACCGGTAATACCGGGTGTCGATGACGTAGAACACCCCGAGGATCAGCGAGATCGCGAGCAGCCAGATGTGCCAGAGGTGCTCGACCACCCAGAAAAACGGCACGCCCCTGAGGTACCCGAGGAAGAGCGGCGGATCACCGATGGGGGACAGGGCGCCGCCCACGTTGCTCACGATGAAGATGAAGAACACGACGTGGTACGGATGCAGACGATACTTGTTGTTCCGGAGAAACGGCCGGATCAGCACCATGGACGCGCCGGTGGTGCCGATGAAGTTGGAGATCACCGCGCCGAACAGCAGCAGCAGCAGATTGGACATCGGCGTCGAATAGCCC
This sequence comes from Ignavibacteria bacterium, assembly GCA_016720835.1. GTDB lineage: Bacteria > Bacteroidota > Ignavibacteria > SZUA-365 > SZUA-365 > JADKJW01. The sequence goes on along the minus strand of JADKJW010000017.1, from coordinate 34,504 downwards.
CGGAGCCGGATGTGCAGTCCGCCGGATACCACGAACAGCGACCCCACGAGACAGAGAAAACTGACGAACTCGATGCCCGAATGCAGCATGCGCACGGGATTGTGCAGCATCGCGATGTAGTACACCACCGTGACCGCGCCGAGAGCGGCGGACACGTGCGGGAAGTATTTCTCCCACCAGTGCTTTGCGATGAACGGCATCAACGCGATGGCGAGGAGCAACGCGATGAACGGAAGGATCATCCATGGCGAGGGCGCCGTGGCCGCCTCGCCGCCCGACGCGAACAGCGCCGCCGGCGTGAGGCACAGGAACGCGACGGTTCCTGCAAGGGTGGCAACAAGTGCACGGTGCGTCGCATGAACAGGCGCTTACTTGCCCGCGGGATTGGCGGGTGTGAGGGATCGGCCCTGCTGCACGGCCTCCACCGTCTGCACGATGCGGCGGACGGTGGGTTCGGTCTTGCTCAGGAACGTGGACGGATAGATGCCGATCCAGAAGATGAACAGGAGAATCGGAACGAGCAGTCCGATTTCCCGGACGGACAGGTCCTTCAGCGTCGCGTTCTCCTCGTGGCGGACGGTGCCGAAGATCACGCGCTGGAACATCCACAGCATGTACACCGCCGCGAAGACCACCCCGGTGGCGGCGAACACCACGTACCAGTGCGAGCCAAGGGCCGCGGAATTGAAGGAACCGAGAAGGATCAGGAACTCGCCGACGAAGCCGTTCAGACCGGGAAGTCCGATCGACGAGAGCGTGACGATCAGGAAGAGCGTGGAGAAGACCGGGATGATTTTGGCAAGCCCGCCGAAATCCTCGATGAGACGCGTGTGCCGCCGGTCGTAGATCATGCCGACCATGAGGAACAGCGCGCCCGTCGACAGGCCGTGATTGATCATCTGTATCACGCCGCCCTGCATGCCCTGCACGGTCAGACCGAAAATGCCGAGCAGCACGAAGCCCATGTGGCTCACGGACGAGTACGCGACCAGCTTCTTCACGTCCTTCTGCACCATCGACACCAGCGCGCCGTAGATGATGCCGATTACGCCGATCGCGGCGAGGAAGCCCGCGGCCTGCAACGCGGCGGCGGGGAAGAGCTGCACGTTGAAGCGGATCAGTCCGTAGGTCCCGAGCTTGAGCAGCACGCCGGCCAGAATCACCGAGCCGCCCGTGGGCGCCTCCACGTGCGCGTCGGGCAGCCACGTATGCAGCGGGAATGCCGGCACCTTGATCAGGAAACTCAGCGCGAAGGCCGCGAACAGCCACATCTGCGCCTGCATCGGTATCGCGGGCGCGATGCGCGACAGCGCAATGAAGTCCGTCGTGAAGATGCCGCCGGGCAGCGTGGACGCATACCAGCTCAGCCAGATGATGGCGATGAGCATGAGCAGCGAACCGACCATCGTGAAGATGAAGAACTTGACAGCCGCGTAGATGCGGTTCTTCCCGCCCCAGATGCCGATGATGAAGTACATCGGGATCAGGATCACTTCCCAGAACACGTAGAACAGGAACGTGTCCAGCGAACAGAACACGCCCAGCATGCCGGTCTCGAGCAGCAGCATGAGGAACACGAACATCGGCACCTGCTTCGTGATCGAGTTCCAGGAGGAAATCAGCACGATGGGCGTGAGCAGGGTGGTCAGCAGCACCAGCAGCAGGGACAGGCCGTCGATGCCCACGTGATAGCCGATGTTCAGCGAGGGGATCCACGCGATGTGCTCGTTGAACTGCATGCGCGCGTCGGCGGCATCGTAGCCGAAGTACAGCGGCAGCGAGAGCGCGAAGATCGCGACGGTGACGGCGATGGCGCCGCCCTTGAACGCGGTTTCGTTTTTCCGCAGCAGCAGGAGCAGAACGCCGGCAATGGTGGGGGCGAAAATCAGAACGGACAGCAGGTGTGGAATCATCGCTCTCTCCATTAACCGAGCAAAATCAGACCGAGGACGAGCAGCAGACCGACGACGATCATCGACGCGTAACTCTGGACGACGCCCGTCTGCACCAGGCGCAACACGCCGCTGAAGGATGCGGTGACCTTCGCGAGTCCGTTCACGAACCCGTCGATCAACGCGGTGTCGACGACGCGCGAGAGGAAACGGTCGGAGGTCGCGACAAGCGGATTGACGATGCCCCGCATGTAGCCTTCGTCGATGTAGTACTTGCGCGACAGGGTGCGAAACACGCCTCCCGCCTTCGCTGCGAACGTGTCGTCCGCGTCCGGGTTCGCGAGATAGATTTTCCTTCCGAACCAGAAGCCGCTGACGCCGATCACCACGCTCACGAGCATGAACAGGTACTCCGTCATGTGGCTGTACTCGTGCGCGGTGGGCAGACGGTCCAGCGCTCTCTCGAACACCGGATGCAGCCAGTGATGCAGCGCGTTGCCGCCGCCCAGGGCCGCCGGAATACCCAGGAAGCCCCCGGTCACCGCGAGGAAGGCGAGCACGATGAGCGGGATCGTCATGGTCGGGGGCGATTCGTGCGGGTGCTTGTCCTTCGCCCAGCGTGGGGTGCCGAGGAAGGTGAGCGTGACCATGCGGAACATGTAAAACGCGGTCATCAGCGCGGCCAGCGCGCCCACGGCCCACAACAGCACGGAACCCTGGCTGAAGGCGCTCCAGAGGATTTCATCCTTGCTGAAGAACCCGGACAGCGGCGGGAAGCCGGCGATCGCGAAGCTCGAGATCAGAAACGTGTAGTAGGTTTTCGGCATCACCGGCGCCAGTCCGCCCATCTTGCGGATGTCCTGTTCCTCGTGCATGGCGTGGATCACCGAGCCGCTGCCGAGGAAGAGACACGCCTTGAAGAAGGCATGCGTCATGACGTGGAAGATGCCGGCGGTGAACGCGCCCACGCCCAGCGCCAGGAACATGTAGCCGAGCTGGCTCACCGTGGAGTATGCCAGCACCTTCTTGATGTCGTTCTGCGCGAGACCGATGCTCGCGGCCACGATCGCGGTCAGGGCGCCGATCACCGCCACGATCATCATCGTGTCGGGCGCGAGCGCGTAGAGCAGCGAATTGCGCGCCACCATGTACACGCCCGCCGTGACCATCGTCGCGGCATGAATAAGCGCGCTGACGGGCGTGGGGCCCGCCATGGCGTCGGGCAGCCAGACGAACAACGGGATCTGGGCGGACTTTCCCGTCGCGCCGATGAAGAGCAGCAGCGTGATCCAGAACATCGTCGAGTTGCCCGGCGCGAGCGACGAGGCAGAATCCATCACCGTCGAGAAGGTGAGCGAGCCGAATTCGCGGAAGATCAGGAACATGCCGAGCATGAAGGCGAAGTCGCCGATGCGGTTCACCCAGAAGGCCTTGTTCGCCGCATCGCCGGTCCAGGTGATCGAAGTGCCGGCGAATTTCTTCTCGTACCAGAATCCGATGAGGAGGTACGAGCACAGCCCCACGCCTTCCCAACCGAGGAACATCAGCACGTAGTTGTCCGCGAGCACGAGATTCAGCATCGCGAAGATGAACAGGTTCAGATACGTGAAGAAGCGCCAGAAACCGCGGTCGCCGTGCATGTACCCGATCGAGTACACGTGGATCAGGAAGCCCACGCCGGTCACGATGAGCGTCATCAGGATGGAGAGCTGGTCCACCTGGTACGCGGCGTTGACCTGGAAGCTGCCGGCGGCGATCCACGTGAACAGCGTCACCGTGTTGCTGCGCTCCTCGACGGGCGAGCCGAGCATGCCGTACAGGATCGCGGCCGCCACGAGGAAGGGGATGCCCACCGCGAGACTGCCGATCCAGCCCACGACGCGTTCGCTGCGGATGTGCCTGCCGAACAGCCCGTTGACGATGAGGCCGATCAGCGGGAAGAGGACGATGAGACCGACGTAGTGATGCATGGACCTCTCTGCGGGGTTGATCGTTCCGTCCCTGCCGTCGTGACGCCGCTCAGGCGTTCGGCGGGACGCGTGTTACCACTTGAGAATGTTGACGTCGTTGATGTCGACGGATTTTTTGTTTCGGAAGAGCGCGAGCACGATCGCCAGGCCCACGGCTGCCTCTGCGGCCGCGACGGCCATCACGAAGAAGACGATGATCTGACCGGCGGAATCGCCGAGATACGCGGAGAAGGCCACGAACGTGAGGTTCACGGAGTTCAGCATCAGTTCGATGCACATGAAGATGATGATGGCATTGCGCCGCGTCAGGACGCCGGCGCAGCCGATGGTGAACATCACGGCGCTCAGGATGAGGTAATGGCTGATGGGGATCATGGTGCGGAGGTCCGTGCTGATGTCAGGGGAAGCGTTTCTTGGCCAGGATCACCGCGCCGACCATGGCGGCGAGGAGCAGCAGCGATGCCATTTCGAAGGGGAACACGAAGGCGGTGAACAGCTGCTGGCCGATGTTCGCGACCGTGCCGATGCGCTCGGATTCAGGCGAAATGCGGTCGAAGGACCCGCCGGACACGAACGCGACGGTGCGCAGCAACAGCGCGAGCAGCAGCAGCGAAAGGATGGGTCCGGAATAGCTTCGCCACGAGCGCTTCTCGAACAGGTCCTGCTCGTTCTGGAGGTTGAGGAGCATGATGACGAAAAGCACGAGCACCATGATCGCGCCCGCGTACACGAGCACCTGCGTGATGGCCACGAACTGGGCGTGCAGCGTCAGGTAAATTCCCGCCAGCGCGACAAAATTGACGATCAGGAACAGCGCGGCATGCATCGGATTTCTCCGCGTGATCACGAGGAGGGCCGAAACGATTCCCGCCAGCGCAAGGACGTAGAACAGGATGGTCTCGAAAGTCACGATTTCTCCGGGATGGGGGGCGACGCGAGGGCTCGAAAACGAGGTTCACGAATATAGCCCGTCCGTCGATTTCGTACAAACCGGGCCGCAATTCACAACGTGCCGACAGGAACCGTGTTTCAGCTGTCAGACATCCACAGGATGCGGTCATCCCGAGCGAAGCAGCCTGCCCTGAGCGAAGGAGCCTGCCCTGAGCGAAGCCGAAGGGAAGGGAAGGATCTGGACGTTCAGTATCAACCGTCATCATCCACGAGAGTGCCTGCCCGTTTCCAGGCGCTTGCATTTTTCCATACCCGTTGCTATACTTGCATGCTATGCCACCCTAGCTCAGCTGGTAGAGCAGCTCATTCGTAATGAGCAGGTCGTGGGTTCGAGTCCGATGGGTGGCTCCAGGCACACAGGAAAAGGCCCTCGCATGAGGGCTTTTTCCGTATCTGCGGTAACTCCTGCAGTGCTGGCGCGTTCATGTGCTGAGAGAGGGGTTCGGGAGCGGGATGACGGGTGCTTCCTTCTTCCTCTCGTCCCGAAGCACGTGAACAGATCAGGAGTTCCATCATGTCCCGTACGCAGAATGTGTTGTCCGGCGCAAGCCTCGCCGTGTTGCTGCTCAGTCTCTCCTGTACCCACGCAACTGCCCAGTCATCCGATGCGCGGCGACCCGCGGATGTGCTGGTGGAAGTGACGCCGGCCAGCTCCATGCCTGCGATCGCGAAGACTGCCGGTGAAGGCGTGCAGTTCACTCTCAGCGCGACACGCGCGGCGGGCTCCCTCATCACGGATTGGGATGCCAGCGGCGACACGGCAATCGTGTGGCTGCGGGCGTCCATCGTCGAACAGGATACAAGCCTGCGCTCCTGGAGCGGCGACCCGCTCGGCTATTCCTGGGCCGCGTTGACATATGCTTCAGGGACGGGAGCCGATCCCCTTCGCACCGGACCCACCGAGTGGCGCATCCCCGCGACGGCGTTCACGGGAGGGCGGCTCATGGTCACGCTCATTTCGACGCTTGCGGAGAGAGGCGTGTATCTCGAAGCGGAAGCGCTGCACGGCGCGGGGAGGAAACGGTCGGCCCTGATGAACTTCAGCCCGGGACCGGTCACCAATTATCTCGTGGAACTCACGCCGCAGGCGGGTTGGGATGGCGTGTATCGCATGCGGCCCTTCGAGATCGTCGTCACGGCGCGCGACCGCTATTTGAACAAGAACAGCGCACAGAAACCCTTGCAGCTTTCCGCGCGTTTCCAGGACGAGTTCACCGCGTCCACTGCAAAGCAATTCGGCGCGCCGAAACAGGTCGCGGGGAGCGCGAGCTTCTATTTCACACCGACGGTCACGCGGCGCGCGGGCGTCGACGATCTGCAGTCCATGACTGTCACCGCGGAGAACGACAACACGATTCGCGGAGGTTCGGACGGAATTCAGATCCTCGATCATGCGCCGGCGCCGTTTTCGCTGTCGACACCGCTCTTCGGATCCCTCGCGGACATCAAGAATCCGAATCAGGTGCTGCGCTTTTCATGGGCGCGGGATGCCGTCCCGGACCCCTGGACGGAGGTGCGCGTCGGGCGCAACGACTGGAGGCTCTTGTCCGACACGCTCTGGTACATCGTCGTGTTCGCAGACAGCAATTGCGTCGCGGTGGACAGCCTTCCCTCGGCAGGCGCAGGCATGTGGTCGTGGCTCGACCTCAGCGGTGCGGAGCTGCTGGCGTTGATGAAGCGCGTGTACGGTCCGCAGCCACCGGAGGATGCGGTGCTCACCTGGCACGTCGTCGCGACGGACGGCCTGTACACCACGCGGAACAGCCTCCCGCCCGGACTGCCGTCGAATGCCTGCGGTCAGCGTTTGCAGGTGCGCGACGCCACCATTTTCGCGGGGAAGTATCCGCCCGCTTCGTTCGTGTTGACGCCTGAGCAGGCCAGACCGAACGCGACGCTCTTTCGCATGGACCATGTCGGCGTTGTTCCAGGGTTCCCGGACAATCTGTCGCGCGACACGCTGCATCTGCGCTGGCAACCATCTTTGTGGCAACCGCCGGACAGCGATCGAAACGATCCTGCGGACACCATCCGCTACGAAGTGAACATCATCATCGACAGCCTTGGCGCGACGTCCAAGACCTTGACCGTGTCATTTCCTTCCAACGTGAACGGTCGCGCCACGGAGATTGCCATCCCTGGTGTCGAGGTGTATAGACGTCTCTTCAGGCCCGATCCCTGGCCGCAGCCCGAGCCGGACACGATCGTCATGCGTGTGACATGGTTTGTGCGCGCGTACAATTCCGTTGGCTTCACGTATTCCGATACCGCGGGTGCGACCATGCGAAAGGGCTTCACGCCCACTCCACCGCTCGTGCTTTCGTACAACAGACCGCCGGAGTGGGCTCCAGTGGCCATTCAGCCGACGCACAATGCGGTGGTCGGCGACCTGACCGCGCTATCGCGACCACTCGATGTCATCTGGACACCCAGCAGGGACAGGAACATCGACAAGGGATTCTGGATGGATTGTTTCAAGATCTTCGATGCGCAGCGCATGGAATGGGTTCATGATTGGACCGGTCGCGAGGTGGACACCTTGACGTATCAATGGGTGTGCGTGGTTGTGCGCAACGTGCCGGCATGGAAGGGAGCTCCCGTCGGCACAACGTTCGTGCGCAACACCGGAGCAGTGACGGGTTTTCAGTTGAAACAAGCGGACCTCTCCTCGCTTCTCGGGAGCATGGATTCGACCTCGGTGATGGCAGCGGACTCAGTGGTTCTGGACTGGTGCGTGTTCGTGAAGGACTTCAACACCGCTGAAGGCCCCATGCTGCAGAAAGTCAATTTCCGCTACGACACCAATGGGATGCTGCGACCGGACACCGCGTTGTGGAGCCGCTATGGCGAACGTCCCCACGAACTTTCCAGCCCCTGGTTCCGGCTCACCTTGGCGAGGCGTCGCGGCGGATCAACCGGCATCGAGAACCTGGCCGTGCCTTCCGTCGTTTCCCTCTCGCAGAACTACCCGAATCCCTTCGTCGCGGGTCGACAGGGTACCTCCATCGCCTATGCATTGCACGGCAGCGCCCATGTACGATTGAAGATCACGAACGCCCTTGGAGTGACGGTACGGTCAATCGATGAAGGGCATCGGACCGCGGGGAGCTACATTGTGCACTGGGATGGACGGGATGCAGCAGGCGGCGTCCTTCCGGCCGGTGTGTATATGTACAGCGTGCATGTCGGCATGCAGATGCAGGCCCGCGTGCTGTGCGTCGTGCGTTAACATCTGCTTGCAGAACTGCCGAGAGGGCAGTCTGTTCAGAACGAGAAGGCCACACCGAGCCGAACGCCGCCGAGGCCGACATCCCACCCCGTCTCTGTTCTTTCGGAACGGGACTCGGATTGCAAACGTGGAAGGCCGCCCGTGGTGAAAAAGTTTGTCGTGCTGCTCGCGTTGGAGATCACCGCCCAGTTGTACGTGCACCGAGCTTGAACCTCCGCAAAAACGAGAACGACGAGGAAACCATGCAGCGCAGTCCGGCGGTGAGTTGAAGACCGGCACTGAAATCGTGTTGATGATTGCTGGAGTGTGACTGCTGCTGGATGGTATCGCGCGGTGAGTCGCTGTATGCATAGCGGGACCAGCTCCCGCTGTATCCCACGACGGGACCAGCGCCAAGATATCCAGTCACGATCTTCGAAGCGGGACTGTTGAGGAAATACCCTGGGGAAAATGAAATGCTATAGGATTCACCTTTGCTTTCGCCGGTGGAAACTGTGAGATTCAGCGGATTCTGGTAAGAATACGAGTACGATGACGCGTTTTCATCACGATCGCGGGCATTGCTGCTATATGACAGATTCACATCCCAGCGCAGCGACGAATGTTCGCTGAGCAGAGCCTGATACCCGAAGGAATAGCCTCCGGTGAGTGTCAACAGCACGGTGTTCGAAAGCGGCTCGACATTGCGCTCCTGCGCATTGAGCCTCACGAAGGACAATAGCAGCAATGGGATGACCATCCCTTTTCTGATCATTGTGTTGTCTCCATAACTGATGGTGAGGAGTGGCTGGTACGACAGGAGGACGGAATCATGCCGACTGCAGTTTCCGGGTGCGGAATGGATGCAGACCTTTGTATCCATCCACTTCGGAGCATTCGATCCGTTTCACGCCAATGCGAAATCCTGAACAGACATCATGCCAGCACGGCGACGTCACATACAGGGTAAGTATCTCCTTTATTCCTGCTTGCTCTGTTCGGAATTGCACTCCATGCGTCACCGATGATCACGGTTCGTGACTACATCAGGATACAGGGCTGTCCACTGAGGAAGACGTTTCTCCCTGAATACGCCTCATTGTGCGGAGCCCGTCAGGTTCTTGTCAGACAGGGATGCGGGAGAGAACCACTCGAGCATCGACAAGAAAATCCTTTGCGACAGCGGCGTATTCTTCCGGCTCCATCCCGAAGTAATCGTGCACGCCCGCGTTGCGCGCCTGAAGAAATGCGGCCCACGTATCGGGCGACGCGATCCATCCTCTGATGATCGCAAGATTGATCGCGTCACGAGGACCGAAGACTTCATCGCCGCTATAGTCGATCGCGAGTTTGAGCGCTTTCCAGACGTACTCGAATGCTATCTCGAAGCGCTTCGCGGTCGCGTCGAGCCGGCCCCAGCGTTCCTCGCTCTGCGGATCGGCATCGAGCCACAGGAGTGTCTTCTCCAGTTGATTGAGCGCCATGCTTGCGCGCGATACGGCGTAGCGCACCCGTTCAGGCGACGGCAGTGGGACCATCGGTCAGCTCCGTAATTGGTATCCCGTCACGTTGCACCATCATCCGGAATTCTTCAGGGACGCGATGGAGATCGACGAGATCGATGCTCCAAGGCCACGCCAAATCTTCGGCGCGCGTTTTCATAACAGCAAACTCCAGCCAGGGAAGAGACTCGGTCCCCAGGATGCCGATATCAAAATCAGCGCCGCGTCTGGGATCTTCACGCGCTTGAGATCCGAAGAGCAACAGCTCTCCGCGTCCAAGCAGCTCTCGCTGCAGGAAGGCAAGCGCGTCGCGAATCTGTCGAGGCATGGGATTCATGGCATTCGTCGAAAACTAGCCATCCCCGCGCGCATTGTCAATTCCATCACTCCAGCATTTCGAGATTCCAATACTCCATTACTCCGAAACTCCATTTCTCAAATCTTCCATCTCTCCAATGCTCCCCGCGCCGTCACGAATGCCCTTGACAACTCCTCGTCATCGAATTATCTTGCCCTGCGTTTCACGACGCTTCTCTTATCAAGAACGGCTGAGGGATCAGGCCCTGCGACGCCGTAGCAACCGGTTCCGTACAACCTCATGGAACGACAGGTGCTAAATCCTGCCTCCGGCTCGTCGCCGGGGGGAAGATGAGCAGAGGACGGTGCACCGGGTCTCCCCGCGAACCTCTTCCCATCATCGAGAAGAGGTTTTTTCGTGGCTCCGGCCACCAGGAGATTCATCATGTTCCGTCTTCACGATTCCGCCGTAGATGCCGGCTTCGGCATCTCCATTCGCATCGAACCCGCTTCAACGCGTGACACAACAGTGTCCAGTGAAACGGACCCCCGCCACGGTCTGGACATCCGCATCGTCATCCACGCGGATTCCGACCCCCGTCCATACACCACCTCGCGTTCATCGACGATTTCCCAGGCGACCATAGGCCCGATCCGCCAATACGTCGAGTAAGCCGACGCGATGCAGCAACACTCACCTGCAAGAATTGGATGTCGTGCAACGGTGCAACAATCCGTCATCCCTCATCTGCCATCTTCCTTCTGAATTCTGAATTCTGAATTCTGCTGAATTCTTTGCCCCACATCACCATTTCCCGTATATTGATACGATTTTTCAGAACTGACACAACATCAAAAGATAACAGGACGATCAATGGCTTACCTTTTCACCTCTGAATCCGTCTCGGAAGGCCATCCGGACAAGGTGTGCGACCAGATTTCCGACGCGGTGCTCGACGCGATTCTCGCCAAGGACCCGGAGTCGCGCGTGGCATGCGAATGCTTCGTCACCACGGGCTTCGTGCTCGTCGGCGGCGAGATCACGACGGACGCGTATGTGGACATTCCGGAAATCGCGCGGCAGACCATCCGCGACATCGGCTACACGAAGGCGGAATACCGCTTCGACGCCGACAGCTGCGGCGTGGCCTCGCACGTGCATCAGCAGTCCATGGACATCTTCCGTGGCGTGAAAACCGGCGGCGCGGGCGACCAGGGCATGATGTTCGGCTTCGCCACGAAGGAGACTCCCGAGTACATGCCGATGCCGATCGTGTACGCGCACAAACTCGTCAAGCGTCTCGCGGACATCCGCAAGAAGAACCCGAAGCTCATGCCGTACCTGCGCCCCGACGCCAAATCGCAGGTCACCATCGAATACGACGGCCGCAAGCCGGTGCGCGTCGATACCGTGGTCGTCTCCACGCAGCACGACCCGCACATCTCGCAAAGCCAGATCAAGCGCGACGTCATCGAGCACGTGATCAACCCGGTCATCCCCGAGAAAATGCGTCAGGGCGCAATGAAGGTGCATGTGAATCCCACAGGCAGCTTCGTGATCGGCGGACCGCACGGCGACTCCGGCCTCACCGGCCGAAAGATCATCGTGGACACCTACGGCGGCTGGGCTCCGCACGGCGGCGGCGCCTTCAGCGGCAAGGATCCCTCGAAGGTGGACCGCAGCGCGGCCTACGCGGCGCGCCATCTCGCGAAGAACGTTGTGGCCGCGGGCCTCGCGCGCGAATGCACGATCCAGGTCAGCTACGCCATCGGCGTCGCGAAGCCCGTGTCCATCTACGTCAATACGCACGGCACCGCGGTGGACGGCATCCCCGACGAGAAGATCGCGGCCTTCATCCACAAGCACATCGACATGACGCCGCACGGCATCATCGCCCGTCTCAATCTGCGCCGCCCCATCTACAAGCAGACCGCCGCCTACGGACACTTCGGCCGCAGCGGCAAGGAATTCAGCTGGGAACAGCTCGACCTCGTCGACACCTTCAAGAAACTCTGATTCTTACGAACCGCACACTTTCACGATATAGGAACTGCACTGATGGCGAAATCGTCTGCCAAGACTCCCTCCAAGGTCAAGAACATCAAACTCGCCGCCGAAGGGCGCATGAAGATCGAATGGGCCGAGAGCCGCATGCCGGTGCTCATGGCGCTTCGCGAAAAATACCGCAAGACCAAGCCCCTCAAGGGTACACGCATCGCGGGTTGCCTGCACGTCACCAAGGAAACGGCCGTGCTTGTCGAAACCCTCATCGCGGCCGGCGCCGATGTGAGCTGGAGCGGCTGCAACCCGCTCTCCACGAATGACGAAGTCGCGGCGGCCCTCGCCGCTGCGGGCGTGTCCATCTACGCGTGGCACGGCATGTCGGTGAAGGAATTCTACTGGGCCATCGAACGGACCATCGATTTCCGTCCCAACCTCACCCTCGATGACGGCGCCGACCTGATCTTCACCATTCACAGCAAGCATCAGGACCTGATCCCGCAGATCCTCGGCGGCACGGAAGAAACGACCACCGGCGTCCACCGCCTTCGCGCGATGGCGGCCGCCGGCGAACTCAAGTACCCGATCATCGCCGTGAACGATGCCGAGACCAAGTGGGACTTCGACAACGTGTACGGCACGGGGCAGTCCACGCTCGACGGCATCCTCCGCGCCACCAGCGTGCTGCTCGCGGGCAAGAACATCGTCGTGGCGGGCTACGGCCACTGCGGCAAGGGCGTCGCCACGCGCGCGGCAGGCCTCGGCGCAAATGTGATCGTCACCGAAGTGAAGCCGACCGCCGCCCTCAAGGCGACGCTCGAAGGCCATCGCGTCATGTCGATGGACCAGGCCGCGAAGATCGGCGACATCTTCATCACCGCCACGGGCGTGAAGGATGTGATCCGCGAGAAGCACTTCGCGAGCATGAAGGACGGCGCCATCGTCTGCAACACCGGCCACTACGACTGCGAGATCAACATCCCCGAACTCGAGAAGGTGTCGAAGAAGAAGCGCACGATCCGTCAGAACAACGAGGAGTATCTGAAGAAGGACGGACGCCGCATCTACCTGCTCGCGCAGGGCCGCCTCGTCAATCTTGCCGCCGCCGAAGGTCATCCCTCGGAAGTCATGGACATGTCGTTCGCGAACCAGTTCATGGCGCAGCTCCGCCTCGCCGAACTCGCCGCGAAGGGCAAGCGCCTCTCGACGGACGTGCACGACATCCCCGTGGAACAGGACCAGGAGATCGCCGGTCTCAAGCTCAAGACCATGGGCATGGCCATCGACAAGCTCACCGCCGAGCAGAAGTTGTACATGGAAGATTTCAGCGCCGGGACCTGATCCCGGTCGCGACAACGGGAAAAGCCCTTCCCAGTCGGGAAGGGCTTTTTCGTACCGGCCGGCATGCCGCCCGTCGCGCGGCGCGCCGGATCCGTTTCACTCCACAGGAGGCATGGCGCGCGATGGCATCCGTACGACTTCTCCCCGACAACCGGTCAGTGCCGGTCAACACGATCTTCTGCATCGGCCGCAATTACGCGAAGCATGCGGCCGAACTCGGGAATGCGGTCGAAGAAACGCCCGTGGTGTTTCTCAAACCCGTCTCCGCGCTCATCGGCGAGGACCGCGCGATCGAGCTGCCGTCCTTTTCAAACACGATCCATCATGAAGCGGAGCTCGTCGTCCTGCTCGGCCGGGGCGGGAAAGACATCCCTCGCGAGGATGCGCCCGGCTGCGTGCGGGGCTACGGCATCGGTCTCGATCTGACCGCGCGCGACACGCAGGACGCGCTCAAGGCGAAGGGCCTGCCGTGGACGATCGCGAAAGGGTTCGACACGTCGGCATGCCTTTCCGCGTTCGTCCCGAAGGAGGCGCTGCCCGATCCGCGGACGCTGCGTTTCACGCTCGATGTGAACGGCGAGAGGCGGCAGACGGGCGACACCGCCATGATGCTCTTCCCGGTGGACGTGCTGATCGCGTATCTGAGCACCGTATTCACCCTTTCCGAAGGCGACCTGATCTTCACCGGCACGCCCGAGGGCGTGGCGCCCATCGCGCGCGGCGACGTGCTCTCATTGCATCTGATGGACACCGTGTCCGCGCAATTCCTTGTGCGGTGACACTCACGTGACGAGGAACATGAAAACCGGACTTCTCCTTCTGCTGCTCTGCGCGGGCGCGCCCGCCGCGCTGTTTCTTTTTCATCAACGCCCCGAGGCGTCGGCCGGGAAGGACAGCGGCGGCGATCCCGTGCGCGCCATCCTGAGCGAGACCGACTGGAACGATTATCAATGGCCCACGGACGCGAGCACGAAGCGCACGTCCTGCTTCTGCGAGTTCCGCGCCAACCATTTTCATGCGGGCATCGACGTCAGCACGGGCATGCAGACCGGCTTCAAGGTGTTCGCCTCGCGCGGAGGCTGGCTGCATTCCGTTTCCTTCGAGCCGTTCGGCTACGGCTGGATACTCACGATCAAGCAGCCCGACGGCTACTCCACCAGTTATGCGCATCTGAAGGGCTTTCCCGCGAAAATCCGCGCGGCCTATCTCGCGAAACTCACCGCATCCGGGCACAGCTACGGCCTGGCCGAATTCGCGCCGGACGAGGTGCCGGTAAAAAAGGGCGAGGTGGTGGCGTACACCGGCGATACGGGAGCCGGTCCGCCGCATCTTCACTTCGAGGTGCGCGACAAGGACGACAACCCCGTGAATCCCGGGCTCGCGAGGCACCTGCGTCCCCTCGACAGCATCGCTCCCGAACCCCGGCAGCTCTGCTTCATGCCGATGGACGCGCGCTCGACCGTCAACGGCAGGACCGAACCGCTGATCGTTTCCATCGGAGGCACGGGTCCGAAATCATACCGTCTCGCGGGCGTCCCGGTGCTGCGAGGGCGCGTCGGGGTGCTGCTCCGCGCGCACGACCGGGCCAACGACGCCGTGGATTACCCGACGCCGTATCTCCTCGACATGCGCGTGGACGGCAAGCCGTATTTCGAGTCGCGCTTCGACCGTATCCAGGATCGTTTCGGCTGGCATATCCGCATCGACCGCGATCATGCGATGATGAAGGCGCAGCAGGGCGAATTCCGCAAGCTGTTTCGCGAGGAGGGAAAACGCGCTGAGCGTCTATCGCGCGCACACCGCCGATGATGGGAAGCACCGCGTCACCATTCTCGCTGCGGACGTCTCCGGGAACAGCTCGACGATCTCGTTCGAGGTGAACTGCGGACCGCATGCCGCTCCCGAAGTCGTCCTGCCTGCGCTTCCGAAGCGCGGGAAGAACGCGCGGGGAGCAAAGGACGCTGTCCCCGGCGCGTTGTCCGCAACACGGGAATTCCGTTTCGATGAGATCGTGTACACCATCCGCGCGCGAGCGCTCTCGAAACCTCCCGCCGTCGAAGTGACGCAGGGCGGGACGACACGCAGCGCCACGGTCGTCGAGGAAACGCCCGGCCGCTACCGCGCGGTGCTGCGCGCGTGGGAAGGGTTCGCCGGTACGGCGCAGACAATCATCACGTCCGAGACCGCCGGCAAAAGTGAACAGTGGAGGGACACCTTCGACGCTTTTCTGATTTCCGCCGGGAAGGGGGGGACACTGCGTTCCGGGAACGGTGAATTCTCCATGCGATTTGCGCCGGGCGACGTGTATCGATCGATGCTCTGCTGGGTCACGTCACAGTCGCGGGACGGCCGCACCGTGTGGCATGCCTGGCCCGATGATGTCCCGCTTGCTGGAAAACCGGTCGTATCCTTCACGGTTCCCTCGGAGAACACACGCGCTTCCTTCATCAAGGCCTTCCATCCGTTCGTGTTCCTGCGGTACAACCGTGTCGCCTCGCCGTCTGCGCAGGGAATGGTGGAGGGGGCTTTCGGCCGTCTCCTCGGCGAATACGTGCTGCGCGAGGACAGGAGCGGTCCCGTGATCGACGGAGGATCCGGCAAAGGCGGCTTCCGCTTCCGCATCGTCGATTCGCTCTCGGGAGTCGCGCCGCTGTCCATCGTGGTGAAGGCGGGAGACGCCATCGTGCCCGTCGAGTTCAGCGAAGGGCAGAAAAGCTACTTCGTGCCGCCGGACGTATGGAAGACTCTGCGTGCATCCGTGCTGAGCGTTCGCGCGGAGGACATGCTCGGGAATGCGACGACAAAGGAGTTTCGGATCCGGTAACCTCTGCGAACGCCGCGGCTGTCATCTCGTTCCGCATCGAGCTGCGGGGGAAAAGGACAGAGGCTGACCCGGGAAGGATCAGCCTCTGTGCATGCAGCGGTGCGGCAGCCCTGCTGCGCGCGTGCTCGTCAGTACGACAGCGGAAACGCGAAGGCGACGCCGATGGTAAGATTGCTGATGGTCCAGGAATCGCCGTAGGATGCGCTCACGGGGTGGCCGAAGCCCAGATTGTACCGGATCTGCGGCGCGATGAATGCGAAGGAATAGAACTGCTCGTACCCGATGAGCACATCGAGAGAGGCGCGCAACGGATTCGTATCCTCGAGCGGTCCGGTCAGCGGCGGGCTCTCGCGTCCCGCGGCGAACTGGGGTTCGATGATGGTCGCGTTGTCGATGTAGCGCTTCTGGGTGAGAACGGAGACGTTGACCCCCGCGCCGAGAAAGAGACCCGGTCCGCCCATCGGGTAGAGTTTTCCGTATCCGCCGAGAGTGATGTAGCGCAGGATGTACTCCATCTTGTGCGCGCGCAGCACGGTGTAGACATTGCCCTGCGGATCGGCGATGCGCCCCGGATCGGCGTATGTGCCTTCCATGACCGCGCTCATCGGATCCCAGCCCATGCGCAGGCCGAGGACGAAGGAGCGCGAGACGCCCTTCTCGAGGAATCCGAAAAGGTGGAAATTGGCATCGCTGCCGGTGACGAATTTCGGATTGTCCACCGACGGAGATATGGGAACATCTCCGCCGTAAAATGTTTCGGTCAGGCCGGCTTCGAAACCGCCGCGCCATCCGTGCCAGGTGCGGTCGCTGATCCGTTGGGCCTGCGCCGCCGTGGCGACGAGCAGGAGGGCGAGCGTGAAAAGACGTGCGTACTGTGTCATGGTTCCGGTCTCCTTATCTGGCGACGATCAGTTTCTGTGTCAGGACTTCGGATCCGGTCGCGAGCGTCAACAGATACATGCCCGCGGGCAGGCGATCGGGGCGGTACACGACGGTGTGCGTGCCCTTCTCCTTCATGCCCGAAAAGACCCTCTCCACCGCATTGCCCAGCCGGTCGTACACCGTCAGTTCCACATGCGTGTCGCGCGTCACTTCGAAGTCGATGGCGGTCTCCTGGCCGCTCGCCGTGATCATGTTCGGCCGCGGGGGGTACAACGCTTCAATACCCAGATCTCTCAGCGTGGCGATTCCGTTTCTCTGGCTGATGGTGACGGTGCCCGAGCAGCTTCCCGCGAGGCTGACGAGACCGATGGCGGGCGAGATCGCGGCATTCTCGAGCGTGTACTTCGGCGTCTTCGTCTTGCCGACGAGAATCTCCAGTTCGAGGGAGGCGAGTTCACCCTTGCGGAACTTCGACCCGGCGATCGTCACGCGAACGCGGTCCAGCGCGCTGCGAACCAGCGTCGCCGTCCCCGTGGTGGAGAAGACCTTCTGCGGCGCGAAGGAGAAGGGGTCAAACTGGACCTCGAACGTCAGAGCGAGATCTTCATCGCCGCACGAGACGTCGTCACCGAGAAACAGCGGAAGCAGGACCTTGTCGCCCGGCCTGCCGCTGAGCGACGGCGATGCGGTGCCTTCCTTGGAGCAGGAGAGCCCGATGCTCACCTGCTTCGCGCTCACGGAAAGGGGGATCGACGCTTCGGTTTCGCAGAAGCGATCGCGCACGATCAGCACCGCCGACGCCGGCTGCAGGGAATCGGGAGTGTACTGGATCAGGATGCTCCTGCCCGTGCCCGGTTCCAGCAACGGCTCGGGAATGCTGTCGAGAATGACGAACGCCGTCGATCCCGAAATGGAAAACTGGAAGCGCGTGGGCGCGGTGCCGGTGTTGAGCAGTCGCGCGATCAGCGTCACCGGCTGTATGCCGCAGGCGGTGGTTGCCGTCACGCTGTCGCCGATGAAGGCGAAACCGACACGCTGAATGCGCGCCGTGACCGGAACGCGGACCAATGCAGGCAGGCATCCGGAAAGCGAATCCGCGGGACGGATCACGAACTCGAGTGTCCCGTTGAGCGCGGTCGCCAGGCTGTCGATGGGATCCGAGATACCCACCCGCACGATCTGCACCGCGCCGGGGAGCACGACGAACTGCGGCACGAAGGGAGACAGGATGCGCAGCGCGTCGGCGCCGGATTTCAGCACCGCATCGACGAGCATCGGGACCGTTCCGGTA
The DNA here is from genome assembly GCA_016720835.1 of Ignavibacteria bacterium. GTDB lineage: Bacteria > Bacteroidota > Ignavibacteria > SZUA-365 > SZUA-365 > JADKJW01. The sequence continues at coordinate 16,347 of JADKJW010000017.1, read as the reverse complement.
TTGCGCACTTCCACTTCCGCGGTCAGTTTCTCGAAGTCACCTTCGCGGACCAGGCCGTTCGGACAGATCGTGATGTCCCCCAGCGGCAGCGCCTCGGGCGTGACGGCGAAACCGGTGTTCACGACAGTGACATCGAGAACGAAGGACGCCTCGCTGTTGCAGGCGCTCGAGAAGAGACGGACGATGCCGCCGTAGCTGCCGGGATCGGTGCCGATGAAACGGAGTGTCACCTCCTTTGTTTCGCCGGTCCTGAGCGTGAAGGGGAACTGGCCGGCGGGATCGTACCGGAAACCTTCCGGCGGAAGCGAACCATCGGAGATGGTCACAGGGTCCGTTCCGGTGTTGCGCACCGTGGCCTTGATCTGCCGCGAAAGACCCTGCTGACACGTGAGCATCGTGAGCGGTCCGTCGGGGAGTGACGGCCGTGACGGCAAACGACGGTTGCACGGCCTTGCCGCGGAACGTAAAGGTCAGTCCATCGGGACAGGCGTCGCTCGTCAGCGTCAGAATCGCCTGTTGCGCGCCGATGGCAGTCGGGGAGAATCGCACCGGAAGCTCTTTTGACTGACCCGGCGCCACCGTTGTCCGGAAGGGCGTCGAGAGAAGCGCGAAGGCCGATGAAAGCGGGAAACTGGTGGCGGTGAACGTGAGCGTCCGGTCACCGGTGTTCTCGATCAGCCACGATTGCACCGTCTTCGTCCCGACGCACACGCCGTCGAACGCGTCGACCGTCGGCTCGCGCAGGGCGAAGCCCGGCTTGAACCGCGATCCGGTCAGGGGGATGGCCATGCTCTCGCTGCAGCTGCCACCGGTGCCTGCGAAGATGCCGAGTCGCAGGCTGTCGTGGAACGCGCCGCCGCTGCCGTATTTCGGGAACACGGTGATATCGAGCGAACTGTTCGCGGAAATGGTCATGCCCTGCGACGGGAAGGGCAGCGCGCCGCTCATCAACGTATAGAACGCGACGGGGGCGGTTGCGGTGACCGTCACCGGCAACGCGCTCGTGTTTGTCACGGTCACCGCCTGCGGAGCCAATGCGCCGCCGACGCCGCAATCGACGATCTCTCCAAAGTCGAGTTCGCGCGGCGTGATGGCGATCTGCGGGAGGACGCGAAGCCCCGTGAGCGTGAAGTACACGCTTGTTCCGCAGGGCTGGCCGAACCACTCCACACTGCCCGTGAACGACCCGCTCTGCCCGAGCGGCGGCCGGAAGACGATGGTGCCGACGAACGGCGCAGCCGGGTTCGCGGCGATCGAGACGGGAAGCGTCGTCGTGCTGTCCCATTCGAAGCCGTTGGGAAGCGCAGGCAATGCGGTGAACAGCACGGGTTGCGTTCCGGTGTTGGTCACGGTGATTCTGATGCGCGCTTCGGGTTCGCAATTTGCGAGCGCCACATTCGCCGGGGCGATGGCGGCGCTGAGAACCTGCTGGCTGAAGGTCGATCCGCGCAGCGCGACGACGGATGACAACGCGCACTGGTCGGCGCTGATCGACAGAGTCTGGTTGAAGCTTCCCGCCGCGGTCGGACGGAACCGGATGTTGACGATCCGCGACTCGCCGGCCGGGAGCGTGAAGGGCGAACTGAAGGCGTCGATTTCAAACGGCGGCGCGATGGCCAGAGTGATGACCAGCTCCGCGGTGCCGTTGTTGCTGATTCGCACGGCCTTGGGTTGCGAGTAACTGCCCACGCACGTGGTGTCGAACAATTGCGGCGGGAGCGTTCCGGGAGTCGCCACCGCATCGACAAGGAACGATGCCTTCTGCCGCTTCCCGGACAGGCGCACGGCAAAAACTTCCTGGCAGACGCCGAAATCCGCTTCGATGGACAGCATGTCGTCGATCGTCGCCACACCGGCGCGCAACGGCTGCAGGGTGATGGTCGCGCTGCCTCCCGCCGGGATGGCCGAGGGCTGCGAGGTGAAGGTGAAGCCGGACGGCAACGTGTACCGGAGCTGCGCGGGCTGCGTGTGCGCATTCGTCAGAATCACCGAACGCGACGGCAACGGATCGATCGTGCAATCGTTGATTCTGCCGAAATCGAGTTCGTTCACATCCGCGGTGACTGTTGGCGCGACGCGCGTGCCGGTCAGTTTGAAGAGCACCTGCTTGCCGCACTGGCTCGCGCTGAGGATCACGTTGTCCGTGATGACGCCGCGCTGCGACGGCTCCGGATGGAACTCGTAGTACAGGCGCGCGGAATCGTCCGGTTGCACCGTCAGCGGGAAGATTCCGGGATTCTTCAGAATGAATCCCCGGGAACCCGGCGGCGACGAGGGGAAGGTGAGAGGAGCAAGCCCGGCGTTGTGCACCGTCACGAAGATCAGGTCGCCGGCCTTGCTTTCGCAGCTCAGGATCAGCGGGTTTCCGAACACCGTGGCGGAGAGATCGCCTCTTCCCACAACGACGATGACCGGAATATCGATCGTCTGCGGGATGGACGCGTCGGACGTGATCGTGATCCTGCCGATGTGCGTGCCGGCGCACGGAATGCTGGAGGAGATGATGCTGACGCGGATCGAATCGTCGCCGGTGCCGCTGGTCTTCGAGATGCCGATCCACGGATCGCTCGCGCTCGCGGTCCATTGGACGCACGCGAGGCCGCTGTTGCCGATCCGCAGGAGCTGCGAAGGCGGCGGCGACGAGACCACGGTGAATGTAGTGAGCGACGACACCGTCAGGGGGAATTGCCGTTTCACAAAATGCGCGGTGACGTTTTTCGGGCCGTCCATCGTCAGCATGTAGACGGGATTGTTCCCCGACGCGTCGCCTGACCAGCGGGAGAAGGTGTAGCACGTGTCGGGCGGAGAAAGATCGAGACCGAGCAGCAGGACGGTGGATCCGGACGCGTAGTCGGGCTGCATCGGAAGGACCATGACCTGGCCTGTCCCGGGAGGATCGACCTGCGTGTTGAGCGTGTACCGCTGCAAGGCCGGTCCGCCGTAGGTGACGGTCAGGACATATCTGTTTGTGCCCACGGGGAGCAGGACCTGCGATTGTCCCGCCATGTCGACATCGAGGATTGCGCTGTTCGGATACGAGGTCAGGCGCGCGGAGGTGACGCCGACCGCGAGCGGCAGAGGCCAGCTGAGGAATGTCGATGCAGCACCTATCGCTCTGCGAGCCTGGATTTCAAATTGCTGCACGATGGGTGGCCCGGTGAATATCCCTCGCAAATCGGTCCACACCCCGTTGCCAAGCAGGGGCACAGGACGAATATCCGAGTCGATGATCCGGAAATCGAAGTTCCCGGGGATGCTCGGAGGCAGGATGAATTCACCAAGCGGACCGTCGATGCCATCCGTCGCGGTGGAGTTGATGCCGATCGTCACTGTACGGCTGTTACCGAGATTGTCGAACGCCGTCAATGAAGTGCGAATATCCTGGGACTGCAGGGTGTTCACGGCGCACAGAACGAATCCCAGCAACCATGCTGCTCGAACGATGTCCCTGCGCAGGGAAAGAGGACGTCGGTACTGGGCGGGCATGTTATACCTCGTAACCTGTTGGATATGAATAGACTATCACGCTCAACTTAAGTGATTAATGAGAAAAATCCACTAACAATGCAATTTTTTTTGGAAATTTTTTTAAAGAGATTGTGATCGTAAATAGCGCGTATCACTGTTTCATGATTGCAGGAAGCCGGGAGAAGCGAGTCAACCGCGGGCAAGCAGACGCCTTCTCTCGTCAGGCGAGAGTGTCTGCCACATCCCGAGAGCAAGCGTGCCGAGAGAGAACGCCCCGATCGAAATGCGAATGAGACGGAGCGTCGGATGCCCGACCGACGCGGTCATGCGGCGCACCTGTCTGTTCTTTCCTTCACGCAGCGTGATGGCAATCCAGCATGTGGGGATGTCCTTCCTGAAGCGCACGGGAGGAACGCGCGCGGCGAGGTCGGGTTGCGGATCGAGTATGACGGCCGTGCAGGGACGTGTCTCATGGCCGGCGATGCGCACACCGCGGGAGAGCAGGAACAGCGTCTCGTCCGCGGGTTCGCGTTCCACTTCCACCCAGTACGTTCGAGGATGCGCGTGCACGGGGTCCAGCAGCCTCTGCACAATGGCCTTCTCGTCGCTCAGGATGAGCAAGCCTTCAGAATCGGCATCGAGACGGCCGACGGGGTAGACTCCCGTCGGAAACCCGAATTCCGCGAGCGTGCGCTGGCGTTCCTCTTCCTTCGAAAACTGCGAGAGAACGCCGTAGGGTTTATGGAAGGCGATGATCATTTCCGTGCCGGAAATATCTTTCCAAAATATGCTACATTCAAGGATGAATCGGCCACATCGAAATTTTCCGGGATGACCTACGCCGCGTGCAAGCTCTGCGGCAGCGCAGCCGTCACACCGCGGTACCGCATGCGCGCGCGCGCGCTCACGATACTGCGCTGCGCGGATTGCGGCTTCCGCTTCGTCGATTTTTACAATGACGTGTCGCAGGCGCCCATGGATACGGGCTGGGATTACGCCGCGCACGCGCCCGCGCTGGCGATGAAATTCAGGTCGTATTGCGATGAACTTTCGCGCGTCTTCGACTTCCACGGGGCCTCCGTGCTCCACGTCGGAGCGGGCGGGGAGATTTCTCGCGGTCGCGAAGGAACGCGGAGCGCGCGTGCGCGGGCTGGATCTCGATGTCGCCGGCGTGGAGTTCGCGCGCGCGGCGTTCGGGATCGACGTGGATCAGTGCCTCGTCGAGGAACTTCAGATCGAGGGGAACGGCTTCGATGCGGTGACGATGTGGGAGGTCATGGAGCATCTCAACGATCCCCACGCGACGGTCGCGGCCATCGCGCGCGTGGTCAGGAATGGCGGCATGTTCTTTCTTTCCACGCCGTGCCTCGACAGCGTCTGGGACAAGGCGGCGTTTGCGCTCTACGATCTTTCCTTCGGCGCCATCCAGTTCCCGTTGACGTATCGCTACTCGTGGACGCATCTGCAGCTCTTCTCCCGGCGGGACATCGCGCGCATCCTCGCCGATCACGGATTCACGGTCGAGCACCTGGAGTTGCGCACGGAATTCACCGACGCTCCTGTACCTTGCCCGCATCCGTCCCGCCTGGCTTCGCCCCGTTCTCGCGCGGATCTGGGACGCGGTCATGACCGTCGTGCCTCTCAACAACAAGATGCTGGTCCACGCGCGGAAGACCGCCGTTGATTTGTCTGCGAAGAAGTGAGATATTTCCGGGACGTTCATGGTTTCCGGCGGGAGTCCGGCATCTGCATCCTGACAGGGGGCATTCCACAGGGGTGACGCGTGGCACACGAATCCATTCTCATCGTTGAAGATGAACCGCTCGCCGCGCGGTTCGTGCAGATCCTTCTCGAGCGCTTGCACTATGCGGTGTGCGGCACCGCGGCGACAGGGCAGGATGCCATCGCGATGGTGAAGGCGGAGAAGCCGGATCTCGTGCTGATGGACATTGCGTTGAAAGGCGCCATCGACGGGATCGAGACGACACGGGAGCTCCGCAAGTTCCATGACATCCCCGTCGTCTTCCTCACCGCCTTCTCCGATCTCGAAACGCTCGAACGCGCGAAGCAGACCGAACCGTACGGTTTTCTCGTCAAGCCGTTCAAGGCAGAGGACCTCGCGAGCGTGGTCCGCGTGGCGCTCACGAAGCATGCCATGGACCGGCAGCTGCGTCAGAGCCACAAGCGCTACATGACCCTGGTGCAGAATATTTCGGATGGAGTGCTCCTGTACCGGGCGAACGGCTCGCTGCAGCTCTGCAACAAACAGGCCTCCGAGCTGACCGGGATCGGCGAGCGGCAGCTGTTCACGGAAAACTGCGTCGAGTTGGATTGGAACGCCGTCGACGAACGCGGCCGCCCGCTCGAGTCGCGCGACCTCCCGTTCGTGCAGGCCGTGTTGCGCGGAACGGCGGTGCGGCACGCGGTGCTCGGTTTCCCGCGTCAGGGAAGCGCGGATAGAACATGGGTGATCGTCAACGTGGAACCAACCCGTTCCTCGAGCACCGGCGAACTGGAATTCCTCGCGACCATCACCGACATCACCACGCTCGCCGGTGCGGAGAAAGCCCTGGTGGACACGCGCGCTCAGCGACACCATCGTCTCCAATTTTCCGAACGGCGTCATCGCACTGTTCGACCGGGACCTGCGCTATCTGCGCATTGACGGTCTCGAACTCGAAGCGCTCGGGCTCGACAAAGTGCAGATGATCGGGAAAACGATTCGCGAGCTCCTGCCGGAAGACACCTGCGCGATCGTGGCAGCCGCGATACGCAGGAGTTTCTCGGGAGAGTTCGTCGAAACCGATCTTGAATTCCGCGAGCGCCATTACCGGATGATGACGCTGCCCGTCAGCGATTCGTCCGGAAAGGTCAGCGCGGTGCTCGGGATGTCGCAAAACATCACGGAGCGGAAGCAGATGCTCGACGCGCTCCGCAGCGTGAACGAGGAACTCGAAGTCCGCGTCGAACAGCGCACGCGCGAACTGCAGGATGCCTTCGACGCGATCGAGCGCGAAGCGGCCGATCGCGAGAAGGCGCGCGAAGCGCTGCGCGAAAGCGAACGTTTCCGGGCGGTGTTCCATTCCTCGCACGACGGCATCATCGTCTGCGACCTCGAAGGACGCATCATCTTCATCAACGACGCCGCCGCATCGGATTTCAGGGGTTCCGCGAAAAGCCTGCTCGGAACGGATCTTCGCGCGGCGGAGACGCTTTCCCGGGGCCTGTGGGAAAAGGCGATGGCGGCGGCCTCGGACGACTCCGCGGGCCGGTCCCCCGTCTTTCTGGAATGGAGTTCCTCGGTGAACGGACAGCGCAGGAGCCCTGGAGATCAGGGCGTTTCCCATCGCCAACGACTCCGGGCTGACGTTCGCCGTCTGCATCATGATGCGCGATATCACGGCGAGAAAAGAAGCGGAGAAGATCCTCGAGCTCGAGCGCCATCTCGGCATCACGCTCAATACCGTCACCGAGATGAAGGACATCTGCCGCACGGTGTTCGACGTGGTTCTCCAACTCGACGGCGTCGATTGGGCCGCGGTGTATCTTGTCGACGAAAAAGAAGGCGGGATCGAACTCCTCGATCACAGGAATCTGCCGACGGAATTCGCGAAGCGCGTTGCGAGATTCGGAAACGATGCTCCGCAGTCGCAACGGGCCCGCGCACAGTCGCCCACGTGCTTCCGCGCCTCCGAGGCGACCCGGGAGACGCGCGTCCTCTACGAATCGGAGGGTGTGCACGCCGTCGCCGTGTTTCCGATACGTTTCGAGAACCACCCGGTCGCGAGCCTCAGCGTGGCGTCGAAAACCCGGGATGGCTTCCCGCCGTTCGTGCAGAAAGCGCTGGAATCCGTCGCAGTGCAACTGGGCGGTTCGTTCGCGCGCGCGAACACCCTCGATGCATTGCGCCGCAGCGAGGCGCGCTACCGCGGCGTGGTCGAGTCGCAGGGCGAGCTGATCTTCCGCTGCGACGACGCGGGGCGCTTCACCTTCGTCAACGATGCGATGTGCCGGACGCTGGGGAAGGAAGCCGCGGACATGATCGGAAACACCGCGGACGTGTACGCCTACGACGATGACCTCCCGACGCTCATCGTGCATTTCGAAAAGCTGCTCGAAGCGCCCCATCGCGTCGCCTTCGAAACGCGCGCGCGCACCGCCGCCGGGCCGCGCTGGTTCCGCTGGGAAGCCTGCGCCTTCCTCGACGGACAGCGGAAACTCGTCGAAGTGCAAACCGTCGGCCGCGACGTCACGGAGCTAGCGCACGAACGCAACTCTCAGTCTGAGAATACCAGCGATCTCGTCGTCATTGCGAGTGAGTCCGGGCACGTGTGGTTCGCCAACAAGGCATGCCTGAGCACGCTTGGATGCGCTGGAACGGCTGTGCAGGACATGCCGTTGAACGAATTTATCTCCGGCCTGTCTCCCGATCAGTTCGAAGAGATGCGTCGCAGCACGAGGTTGGAAGCCAGTACCGCCGCCCGGGGAGCGCACATCACCATCGCCACGTCCACCATATTCGGACTCGACGGAAACATCTTCGGCTTTCTCGGACTCGGGCGCGATATCACCGAAATGCGCGATCACGAGGAACGGGATAACGAAAACAGGATGTACGAGGCCTTCGGGCGCATGGCCTCCATGGTGTCGCACGAGATTAAAACCCTCTGACGTCCATCAAGATGAATTTCGACATGCTTCGCGGCGACCTCGAGGAAGATCCGCGCTCCGCTCCCTCTTTCGCCATCATCAGTCAGGAGTTGACGCGCCTGCAGAATCTGGTGCAGCGCAGTCTCGACATCGGCAGCTTTGGACGCATGACGAAGGAAAAAGTGGAGTTGCGCGCCCTGTTCGACGAGATCCTCGCGACGTTCGGTGTGCAGCTCCAGAATCGAAAACTCTCGTGCGACATCGACATTCCGCGGTGTTCCATGCTTGCCGACAGGGAGAAACTGCGCGCGGCCATTTCGAATCTGGTCAATAACGCCATCGATGCGGCCGGACCAGAGGGCCGGATACGCGTGACCGGCGCCCTCCATCCCGACGGGACGCGCATCGACTGTTCTGTGACGGACAATGGGCCGGGCATCCCGGGCACCGTCAATGTTTTTCAGCCGTTCTATACGACCAAGACCGGTGGCACGGGACTCGGGCTGCCGAACGCACGGCGCATTTTCGAGCAGCATGGAGGAACCCTCACACTCGAATCTTCCGAGCCGGGGAAGACCGTGTTCGCGTTCTCTCTTCCTCTGGAAGCGGTTTCCTGAGCCATGACAGGCAAAGTCCTCGTCGTCGATGACGATCAGTCCATACGGCAGTCCATCGAGCTGTTCCTGGTGCGCGCGGGCCTCGACGCGCGCGCCGCGCATGACGGCTTCCACGCCCTGGAGATCATGAAGGGATGGAACCCCGATTTGTGCATCGTCGACGTAAAAATGCCGGGCATGACGGGCCTCGAACTCCTCGACACCCTGAAGGCCGCCCATCCGTCGCTGCCGGTGATCATCATCACCGCCTACGACGAAATGGAATACACCATCGAGGCAATCCGGCGCGGCGCGTACGATTTTCTCGAGAAGCCGATCGATATCGACCGGTTGAAGGTCGTCGTCGGCAGCGCCCTCGAGCAGCAGCAACTGAGCCGCCGCACGAACGCAATGCAGGCGGCACCTGAAACCGGGAATGGCGGGATCACGATCATCGGATCGACGCCGCCCATGAAGCAGATATTCAAGCACATCGGACAGGTCTCGAACAGCCGCATCACCGTGTTGCTGCAGGGCGACAGCGGCACCGGGAAGGAACTCATCGCCCGCGTGGTGCACGAGAGCGGCGTGACCAGGGGACTGCCCTTCGTCGCGGTGAACTGCACCGTGCTGGCCGAGGGGCTGATTGAAAGCGAGCTGTTCGGTCATGTCAAAGGTTCGTTTACCAGCGCCGATCGCGAGAAGAAGGGGAAATTCGAACTGGCGGGAGACGGCACGATCTTTCTCGACGAAATCGCCGACGTCTCGCCCGCGTTCCAGGCCGCTGCTGCGCGTGCTGCAGGAGCGCGAGTACGAACAGGTGGGCGGGGAGCGCAGCCTGCAGCTCTGGCGCGCGTCATCGCCGCCACCAACAAGGATCTCTGGAGACTGGTCAGGGACGGCGCATTCCGGGAGGACCTGTATTACCGCTTGAGCGTCTTCCGCATCGACGTGCCCCCTTGCGCGAGCGGCGTGATGATATTCCGAAACTGGTCATGCATTTTCTGCGGAAGATAAACTGCGAACTCAAGAAGAACGTGTACAAGGTTCCTTATGAAGCCGTGGAACTGCTTCAATCGCATCACTGGCCGGGGAATGTGCGCGAGCTTGAAAACACGCTGCTGCAGGCGGTGCTTCGATCGAAGGGCGATGTGCTCGAGGTGAAATCGCTTGACCTCATCGGGGCAAGGATCAGGACGGCCGAGAAGGCGGAACACCTTCTGAGCATCGACGACATCGAGAAACGGCATATCGCACTGGTGCTCGCGCATACGGGATGGGACAAGCAGGCCGCCTGCGCGATACTCGGCATCTCCAGGCCCACGCTCAGCAGCAAGATCAAAAGGTACGGACTTTCCCAGGCGGAGTAGTCCTTCGAATTCCGGCGGCGCGTACGAGAAGCGGAATAGAGGACTATACCCCCTGATACTCGGGGATATCCATGATGAAAGAAATCTTCCGGCATGCGGAAAGTTTCTTTCCCGTGAGCGAGTGCACGAAGGCGTTTGCGCGTGATTATAGCGCATTTGTTTTCGGCACGATCAATGCAATGATGTCTCCGCCTGTGGAAGCGGGCCCAATCACACATGTAGTATTTCGCACCTGCAGTCATGCAAACGCTCATCACGTTCGTCGTGGGAAATGAGGAGTTTGCTGCGGATGGTGACGACATCACCACGATTCTCGACAGCGCGCTCTGTGCGGACGCGCCGGATTCGCCGCAGCGTATTCTTCCATCCGCCGGAGACGCGGGAAATTCCACCGCGGTCTTCCATCTTGGGCATTTGCTCGGATCGAAGGAAAGCGACGCAAGCGACACAGCAAAGGTATTGATCATGGACAACGCGAAGGGGAGGGTCGGATTTATCGTGGATCGCGTTGTGGAAATGTTGAACGTCCAGGAATCCCAGCTCCGGTATCTCGTGTTCCAATCCTATATCCAGCGAGGCGCCGTCGTCATCAAGCACGCATTCTATGAAAAGCGATTTCTGCAAATGATCGATTTCGAACAGATAACGCGCGAATTGATGCGGCAGGAGCGGGCGACGTTCCGCGAGGAGCGTTGAAACGGCGAGTCATGCAGTCGGCGAAACATGCTATACAACAGAAAAGGAGAACACCAGTTGAATAATCCACCGTAACGGTGCATTGCATATCGAGGAAACGCGCGGCGCTTCTGAGAGAGTCACCGGCCGCGATTCGACCCGAAACACACACGTGTTGCGCGGGGAAAGGAGAATCCATTCATGTTTCAAATATTGTATACCTGTTCGCCGGAGGGATGAGAGAAGCCGAGGAGTGACCCGAGCATTATTTCCTGTTACACCTACACCGGAGCAGAGATGAAATCAATACGCGCGATGATCGCGCTGTGCGTCGTTCTGACTGTTCATGCGCTCGCTCAAAACGTCCATCGTCCCGGCGAGGTGGGTGGAGTGTTTCCAACGGCAGGCAGTGTGAGCTCCCCGTCATCATGGCGAAAGGGAGCGCCCCCGGTTCTTGTATCCACGGTGTATGTGGATGACAACTACACCTCCTCCAGCTGCGGCGGGCACACATGGGGTGTTGACGCCTTCACCGCCATTCAGGCGGGAATCGACGCGGTCGCTTCCGGAGGAACGGTGCGCGTCTATCCCGGGACGTACAGCGAAACCGCCAGCGGACGAATCTTGTATAATGCGACAGGGCCGTATCAATTCGGATTGTTCTTTGAAGCAGCCAAACCCGGCATCACCGTGATGGGGTGAACTTTGCGGGTGCGGAGATCGTCAGCGCGAGCGCCGTTCTTGCGACCGTGACGACGAATGCCACGAACTCCTTCGGGTACAGCGGAGTGTTCGTGGAAGCCGACAACATCACGATATCAGGCCTGCGCTTCAATCCCAACGTCCCTGATGTGAACAAGACGATCGAGGTGATTGGCAATGGCGTGACGGTGAAGCATTGCGAATTCCGTGACGGCGGATCGTTGTATATCAACGATTGGCGTTACAATTCCACGACGAATGTCTCATACGTCACCGCATACACCGTGCAGGGAAATCGCTTCCGGTACGGCACGAGCGTCGATATCGCGAGCGGCGCGGGATACAGCGGTCCGGTGAGCGGCCGGCTGATCTCGAACAACATGTTCACCGGCGAGATGGATCCGCAACCGTACTGGCCGTGCATCAGCTTCAACGGATCAGGGACTGGCGTGCCCTGGTTTGTGTGCTCCGTGGGAGGCGCAACGATCGCGGGCAACTCCTTCGCGGGGAGCGACCAGCAGATCCGCGCTCGCGGGAACTACGACAACAGCCAGTTTAGCTGGGGCGACTACTGGAACACGAATTCCTTTGACAGGGCTGTCGCGGTCGGAGTGAATCCCCCGGCGGATATCCGGACCTACTCCTACACGAGCGGAGCGTACACCTTCCCCAATGTCCGCCGAATCGGTGCGATCATCCAGGGAGAAATCGATCACGCGGTGGACGGAGATATTGTGCGGGTCAAGGCGGGGACGTATTGGGAAAGTCCGCTTGTGAACAAATCCGTGATCCTCCGCGGCGACGGCAGGGATGTCACGTCAATCCGTCTCACAACGGGGACGTACCTCTCAGCCCTGACGATTACCGCGCCGGACGTCACCGTCCGCGATTTCACGATCGTGGGATATGACGGCGCCGACGGGACGTTGCCGAGCACGAATATTATTCTCGGCACCGGGTTGAGCACCATTCACATCCTGGACAACCGGCTGAGAATCCGAATCACGGAGGCGGATCCAACCCGGACGCGGGCATCGGTCTTCTCACAACGTACACCGTGACGCCGGCGCAATTCGTGCAGAACCTCATCGTCACCGGCAACGAGTTCATTCCCCGCATCGGTGAAGGCAGGAGAGGGTTCTACATCAATCCGGGCGTGGTGAATTTCACCTTCCTGAACAACGCCATTCTCGACAAGTTCGCCTCCATGTCCGTCACGCAGGCGCAGCATGCGCTCCTCGAGCACAATACCGTTACGGGCGATGGCGGCAGCGCCGGTATCGGAACATGGGGATATCCCGATCCCGCCGTGTGGGGTCACGCGACATTCCGGCATAATGACATTTCGCGGACCTCCAGAGGGATCACGCTTCTCTCGCAGAATGTAACGTTGGAGGAAAACCTGATTCACGACAACGCCCAGGGCGTCCGCGTGAGCGACGAGTACGGCGGTTTCGATGTTTCCACGCTGCACATCAACGGCAACAGCATCACGGGGAATTCGGAGTATGGGGTCGTCAATACCACGACGACCGTCGTCGATGCGCAGGGCAACTGGTGGGGAACTGCTCATGGTCCGCTCGACGTTCTCGGCCCGAATGAGATCGATGCCTCCAATTGCGGCACACTCACCGTCGCGCAGATACGGAACGCCCTGCCCGCAGGATTGCTTGGCAACGCGGTGTCGGAGAACGTGGACTATTGTCCATGGGATGACACCCACATCCATATCGAGGTTGAAGACTGTCCCATCGTCCTCAACGCGGAACATCCGTCCAAAACGGTTGCAATCCGCTTCCTCGGAGGCGCAAACGCGCCGCTCTTCGGCTACTCCCTCGTGTTCAAGTACAAGCCCTCCGTCGTGTCGATAGCCAAAGCCGAGATCCTCGAAGGGACGTTCCTGGGAAGCGGGACGACCTTCAATGTCACGAAGCTCCCGGACGAGGTCATCGGGGGAGAAGTTTTCTCGCGCTATCGCATCGACGCGGCCCGTCTCAACCAGTCGCTTGGCGGCGTGTCCGCGCCGGGAACGATGTTCACGGTGAAGATCTACGCAGCAGCGGCCTGTGGCAGCACGCCGCTCATCCTGCAACTTCTCAATGCGCGTGATCCGAACAATGCGCCCATTACCGGGATGATCGCCGGACCGTGCGACATCACCGTCGATACGCAGCCTCCGGTGGTTGCCTCTGTCGCTGTCACAAACACCACGGTGTTTCCGATCACCGGGTCGCACGAATGGACCAAGGATGGCGATGCGCTCGTGCTGACGGCAACCGTCACCAATCCGGATGCATGTGGCGCTTGGACGACTCCGCTCACGATCACCGCCAATCTCTCGCCGCTGGGCGGCGGCAGCGCGGTGCTTCCCGATGTCGGCGGCACCCGCCGGTGTACACGTGGACCTTCACGAATCACACGCTTACACCGACGGTGATAGGTGACGGCAACAAGACCATCATCGTCACCGCGACAGATCCGTTCCTGAACGTCGGGACAGGCAGCGACAACATCGGTCTCGACAACACGCCTCCGGAGACGCCCGCCTCGGCGCTGAAAGCGCATCCGAAACACATGCAGGTGGATCTCGACTGGACGACTGGCTCGGTGAGCAGCGGAAGTCCGTTGTTCGGATACATGATGAAGCAGAACGTGTCGAGCGATTATCCGCTGTATGACGCGGTGTCTCCCGGGTATCCGGTTCCCGCGGTTGGAGTGTTCAATCCGCCGTACGTGACGGCCGACTTCATCCTTGATCCGGCGGTGACGTACACGTTCGTTCCATCCCCTTATACGCTGGTCCGCGGTATCTGGTATTTCCAGATGTACACGTACGACTATGCGCTGAACAAGGCGACGTCTGGTTCGGATATGGAAAAAGCCACCGATTACTATCTGGGCGACTTCCTGAAATCCCCACTTTCCGCACCAGCACTTCCGCCGACATCAGGCGACTTTGATGGCTATGTCAACTTCGACGACATGGCGTGGTTCGGTTCCGTGTACTGGGAAGGTCTTGACGCAGTGGCGCTGTCGCCAGTGGAGGCTGTGGCGGACATCGCGAAGCTGGGCGGCGGCGCCACCGAGCGCACGTATCTGGTTGGTGATCCGTTCGGTATCCCGGAAACGGACAACATGGTGGAGTTCGAGGACCTGATGATCGTGTCGTTGAACTACGGCATGGTGGGCCCGAAAGCCCCCGCGCCGGTGAATGCGACGATCAGCAAGGACTTCGCCCTGAACCTGCAGCAGAAGGCGTCGGGCAATGAGCTGGCAGTGACCGTGCAGCTCGAGAACAACGGCATGTCAGTGAAGGGCGCCTCCGTTACCCTCAGCTACAATCCGGAAGTCCTGCGCGTGAGAGACGTGACCGACGGTAGCCTGTTCGGGGAGCCGGGCGTGTCGTCGTTCTTTGCGCATGTGGAACAGAACAATTCGGTGCGTGTGGATGCGGCGATGCTGGGCACGGGCCGGACGGTGGAATACTCCGGAGACATCGCAACGCTGCGCTTCGAAGTGATCGGCGCTGGCGATCCGGGCCTGGTGTTCGGCACGGCACGTCTGCGCGACGGCGAGAACAAGAACATCGTGGCTCGTCTGAAGTCCACCTCGGCGGATGCGCCGCAGGGCTTCGCGCTCTCGCAGAACTTCCCGAATCCGTTCACTCCGGCGACGACGATCGCGTATCAGGTTGCGGAAAACACGACCGTCACGATCGATGTGTTCAACGCGCTGGGCGCGAAGGTGGCGACGATCGCGAACGGTCCGCACGACGCGGGCAGCTATCAGGCGCAGCTCGATGCGAGCGGTCTGCCGAGCGGACTGTACTACTACACCATGCGCGCGGGCAGCTTTACCGCCACGCGTTCGATGACCATCGTGAAGTAATGGCGCATGACGCCATCATGGTATCGCATGAAACAAGGACAAGTATCGAAGGATTACATAGAGCTATGACATTTCCGTGAACCGCGACTGACGCTTCTGGAATTGAGCACCTGTGGGTGAACTTTCGGGCGATGCACTCATCTCACATCTGGTACGACTCTTTCCAGAAGAGAAACAGAACAAGCGTAAAGCGATCAAGACAATCCTCAACATCACAAGGAGAGAATCATGAAAAAGTTCGTATTGTTCCTCATGCTCACGGCATTTGCAGGGACGATGTATGCACAGACAGTGCATACGGGCTGGCGGACTGATGCACAACCCGGAGCGCAGTTAGTCTGAGAAATCTCGTGAATCCAGCGGGATTGCAGGGATATGAAGGGGATGCTTCAGAAATCCGGCGATGGAAATGTCCAGATGGACTTCTATCGCGGACTACCATGCGATTTAACGCAAAATTACTACGGATCATGGAATACCGGCACTCCCGGTAATCGTGTAAAATTCTGGAAACTTGCTACGGATAACATTCTCCATGTCCAAGTCGATGCCAGCAAGAGCTACTGCATGCAAATGGATATGGGCGGGTTGGGGGTTCTGAATTATTTGCAGATCACGCTAGCCAATCGAGCGACCGGAACAACGGTAAACTTCATGAACGTCACGCTAAGCTCGGCTGCGCTCGGGAATTTTGTCGGCGCTGGCTGGTTGGATTGGCATGTCGACGGTCTCGACTTCAGTGCAGCGTTCGTGATCGAAGGCGATCTTGTTCTTGGGTATACTCCGCCATTAAACGGCGGTCAGGAGACTAATAAGCTCGCCCTTACGGTCGGCTCCATCCCCGTCCCCGGCATCGGCTCCACCTCATACCCGACATCCGGCCAGTGCCCGATCAAGCTGAACAAGGTTAATCCTGTCAAGACAGTCGCATTCACCTACTTAGGAGGGTTGACGAATCAGCTGTACGGATATTCGATGGTCTTCAAGTACAAGAAGGG
>JADKJW010000016.1 GCA_016720835.1 Ignavibacteria bacterium | reverse complement strand
ATCCGCACCCTTGCCGCGGTGCGGGAAATCGATGAAGTCAGCATCGGGCATGCGATCCTCGCCCGCGCCGTCTTTGTCGGCCTTCCAAAAGCGGTGGAAGACATGGCCAGGCTTGTCAACAGCGGAGGAAAGTGAAGAAAGATCTGAGATGTCTTGCATCATCTGATGATTTTTCCTATCTTTGACGAGATTTGCTGGGTTCTTAGCTCAGTTGGTTAGAGCGCTACCTTGACATGGTAGAGGTCACAGGTTCGATTCCTGTAGAACCCACACTCGAAAGAGGAAAAAATCGGAGACCATCCGATTTTTTCGTTTCAGACACAACAACACGTATGAGCGAAGCGACCATCACCATCACCCTTCCAAACGGGGACGCCAAACAGGTTCCGCAAGGTGCCACCGCCCTCGACATCGCACGCGGCATCAGTCCGCGGCTCGCCGACGACGCCCTGGCTGGAAAAGTCAACGGCGTGACTGTCGATCTCAACACCCCGATCCTCGCGGACGCGACCGTGCAGATCCTGACCTTCAACGACGACGACGGCAAGCAGGTCTACTGGCACAGCACCAGCCACCTCATGGCCCACGCGATCGAGAGCCTGTATCCGGGAGCGAAATTCGGAGTCGGACCTGCCATCGAGTCCGGGTTCTACTACGACATCGATATCGACCGCATCCTCACGCCGGATGAACTCGTCCTGATCGAGCGCCGCATGGAGGAACTCTCGAAGGAGGACAAGCCCTTCACGAGAAGCGAGATGTCGAAGAGCGAGGCGCTTCGCATGTTCACCGAGAAAGGCGACCAGTACAAGATCGAAATCATCAGCGGTCTCGACGAATCGTCCGAGAAGATCAGCTGCTACAGCGAGGGCGCGTTCACCGATCTCTGTCGCGGTCCGCATGTGCCGTCCGCCGGCAGGCTCAAGCACGTGAAGCTCCTGACCGTATCGGGTTCCTACTGGAAGGGGGACGCGAAGAATCGACAGATGCAGCGCATCTACGGCATCTCCTTCCCGAAGAAGAAGGATCTCGACGAGCATCTGCGCCTCCTCGAGGAAGCGAAGAAGCGCGACCATCGCAAGCTCGGCAGGGAGCTGGATCTCTTCACCTTCCACGACATCGCGCCGGGCGCGCCGTTCTGGCTGCCTCGCGGCATGATCATCTTCCGCGAACTCGAGAAACTCATCAGGGAACTCCTTGACGCGTCGGGTTATCAGGAGATCCTCACGCCCATTCTCGTGAAGAAAGATCTCTGGGAGGAGTCCGGACACTGGGAGCACTACCAGGAAAACATGTTCCTCGTCGAGGCGGAGAATGAAATTTTCAGCCTGAAGCCGATGAATTGCCCGGAGAGCACCCTCGTCTACCGGCACAAGACCCGCAGCTATCGCGACCTTCCCATCCGCTACTCGGAGATCGGTCGCAACCACCGCAACGAGCTGTCCGGCGTGCTCAACGGGATGTTCCGCGTGCGGCAGTTCCATATGGACGACGCGCATATCTTCCTGCGCCCCGACCAGATCCTTTCTGAGATCAGCGCGCTCCTGCGCCTCGTGGACCGTTTCTACCGCATCTTCCAGTTCGAGCCTAGCTATTTCCTTTCCACTCGCCCGGAAAAGGCGATGGGGGACCAGTCGCTTTGGGATACCGCGGAAAGTGGGCTTGCGGACGCGCTCGTCGCGAACGGCATCGACTATGCCGTCAAGCCCGGAGACGGCGCGTTCTACGGGCCGAAAATCGACATCAGCATCCGGGATGCCCTCAAGAGATCGTGGCAGCTGGCGACGATTCAGCTCGATTTCCAGATGCCGGAGCGGTTCAAGCTCGAATACGTCGACGAGCACAACGAGCGCAAGCGCCCCGTGATGATACACCGCGCGATCGCCGGCTCCTTCGAACGGTTCATCGGCGTGCTGCTCGAGCATTACGCCGGCGCGTTTCCCCCGTGGCTCGCGCCCGTGCAGGCCGCGGTGCTGCCGATCAGCGACGCCTTCAACGGCTACGCGACCGAGGTGCACGACGCCTTCACCGCCGCCGGCATCCGCAGCGAACTGGACCTCCGCGGAGAAAAGGTGGGGTACAAGATCCGGGATTGGGAATTGCACAAAATTCCATACATGTTGATTGTCGGCGAGAAGGAACAGGCTGCCCGGAGTGTCTCCGTGCGTAAACACAAGGAAGGCGATCTCGGCGCGATGGCGCTCGACGCCTTCATCATGCGACTCACTGCAGAGATTAAAATGAAAGACCCACAATGATACGAGGAGGCCCCACGAACACGGATAGGCAACAGAATCGGACGCGCATCAATGGCGATATCTCCGCGCGCGAGATACGCGTCGTCGGCCCGAACGGCGAACTGATCGGCATCATCACACCGGACAAAGCGCTTCGGATGGCTGAGGAATTGGAACTCGATCTCGTGGAGATCGCGCCCCAGGCCCAGCCGCCGGTCTGCAAGATCATGGATTACGGCAAGTTCAAATACGAACAGCAGAAGAAGGAACGGCTGCTGAAGAAGAAGCAGCAGGTCATCCTGGTCAAAGAGGTCCGTTTTCATCCGAACATCGACACGCATGATTTCGACTTCAAGGTCAAACATGCGCGGCAGTTCCTGCTCGACGGGAACAAGGTCAAAGCCTCTGTCGTGTTCCGCGGCCGTCAGCTCGCGCATCAGGAATTCGGGGTCGAACTGTTGAGGAAATTCCGCGAGGCGCTCGACGACGTCGGGCTCCTTGAAAAAGAACCGAGCCTTGAAGGCCGGTCGCTCGTGTCCATCTTCGCGCCCGACAAGAAGAAGATCGCCGCGATGACGAAAAAATCGTCACCTGCGGAAGAGGAAACCGAAGAGTAATACCACGCACACTACCAACAGCATTTTTTATATTCTGGAGACACCCATGCCGAAATTCAAAGGCAAATCCGGCGCGAAGAAGCGTTTCTTGATGACCGCGTCCGGCCGGATCAAACGCGAAAAAGCCTATCGCAGCCACATCCTGACGAGCAAGACGACCAAGCGGAAACGCAATCTGCGGCACGCGACGCTGGTCGACTCCACGCAGGAAAAGCGTATGAAGATTCTCATTCTGGGTTAACAATCAGCCAAGGTGCATCATGCCAAGATCAAAGAATAAAGTCGCCTCCCGCGCGCGGCGCAAGAAACTTCTCCAGCGCGCCAAAGGGTATTTCCAGGGACGGAGCAAAATCGTCACCGTCGCGAAGCATGCGGTCGACAAGGGCCTGCAGTACGCCTATCGCGATCGCCGCGCGAAGAAGCGCACGTTCCGGCAGCTCTGGATCGCCCGCATCAACGCCGCCGCCCGCGCGAACGGCGTGACGTACTCGGTGCTCATCCACGGGCTCAACCAGAAGAACATCGACATCAACCGGAAAATCCTCGCGGATCTCGCGGTGAACGACGGCGCGGCATTCGCGGAAATCGTCAAGTACGCGACCAACTGATCCTGTCTTCTGACCGGACGATGCGCCCGTCGCGGTGCATTGTCCGGTTTTCCGTTCCACCACCGCTTTTCGAGGGTCCATTGCAGGACGCAATCACACAGCTCCTCGACGAAGTTCGAGCGCGCGCGGGTCGGCTCGCGACGCGTGACGACGCCGAGGATTTTCGCATACAGTACCTTGCGCGCAAGGGCCGCATCGCGACGCTGTTCGAAGACATGAAGGCGCTGCCTCCCGCGGAGAGACCGGTCGCGGGGAAACTGCTGAACGCCCTGCGCGTCGAGGCGGAAGGCATCCATGCCGCCGCGGTTGCGAGCATCGGCATCGCGGGCGCGGCACACGCCGCCCATCTGGATCTCACGCTGCCCGGGCGCGCGATGCCCGTCGGACATCAGCATATCGTCACGAAAACGATCGACGAGATCAAGACGATCTTCAAGGCCATGGGATTCAGCGTCGCGACCGGTCCTGAAATCGAAACGGACTGGTACAACTTCCAGGCGCTGAATTTTCCGCCCGATCATCCCGCACGCGACATGCAGGACACCTTCTTCATCGACGACATGCGCCTCCTTCGCACGCACACCACGCCCGTGCAGATCCGCGTGATGGAACAGCGTACCCCTCCGATACGGATCATCATGCCCGGCCGGGTCTTCCGCAACGAAGTGATCAGCGCGCGCAGTCACGTGCAATTTCACCAGGTGGACGGCCTGTTCTGCGACGCGCATGTCACGTTTGCGGACCTGAAGGGGACGCTCGTGGCATTCGCAAAACGCTACTACGGCTCCGCCCTGAAGTACCGCTTCCGCCCGAGCTTTTTCCCGTTCACCGAACCGAGCGCGGAGATGGATATCACGTGCTATCTCTGCGCGGGGAAAGGGTGCCGCGTCTGCAAGCAATCCGGGTGGCTCGAGATCCTCGGGTGCGGCATGGTGGACCCGAATGTGTTCCGGGCCGTGGGCTACGATCCCGACGCCGTGTCGGGGTATGCCTTCGGCATCGGCATCGAACGGACCGCCATGTTGCGGCACGGCGTGGACGATATCCGGCTCCTTTTTGAAAACGACCTCCGCGTGAACCGGCAGTTCATCTGATCATGAAACTCTCCCTGCATTGGCTGAAACGATACGTCGATCTCCCTGAATCACCGGAGGAGCTCGATCGCATCGTGACCGGCACCGGACTCGAGATGGAGGGGATCGAGGATCGCAAGGCACGTTTTGACGGCATTGTCGTCGGTCACGTCGTCACCTGCGAGAAGCATCCGAAGGCGGACAAACTGTCGATCTGCACCGTGGACAGCGGCTCCGGTACGGCGACGGTCATCTGCGGAGCGCCGAATGTCGCCGCCGGGCAGAAAGTCCCGTTCGCCACGGAAGGCGCCTGGATGCACACGCTCGGATTCCGAATCGAGAAAAAGGCGATACGGGGCATCGAATCGAGCGGCATGATCTGCTCCGCGAAGGAACTGGGACTGAATGACGATCATTCCGGCATCATGGTGCTTCCCGATCACGCGCAGACCGGAACCCCGATCGCGGAGCACCTCGGCATGACCGATGTCATCTTCGATATCGGAATCACGCCGAACCGCGGTGACGCCCTGTCCCATGTGGGAATCGCGCGTGACCTCGCCGCGGTGTTGTCACGCGAACTCCGCATCCCCGAGCCGCTCTCGGCCGCGACCGTGACCCGGGAACACGTCCGTGTGACCATCAAGGCTCCGACGCTTTGCCCGCGGTATTCCGCGGCGATCATCCGAGGCATCACCCTGGGCGCATCGCCCGCATGGCTGAAGAACGCGGTCGAAAGCGTCGGCATGCGCTCGATCAATACCGTGGTCGACATCACCAATTTCGTGATGATGGAGATCGGTCAACCCATGCACGCCTTCGATCTCTCCGCGCTTGCCGGACCGTCCATCACGGTGCGGGACGCGCGCCCAGGCGAAGGCTTCGTCACGCTCGACGGGAAATCACACGTCTTGCCGCCCAGCGCGGTGCTGATTTGCGACGACGAGAAACCCGTCGCGATCGGCGGCATCATGGGCGGCGCGAATTCGGAAATTCGCGCGGGCACCACGGACATCCTGCTGGAAAGCGCATACTTCAATCCGTCATCCATCCGGAAAACGGCAAAGCTCCTCGGAGTTTCCACAGAATCGAGCTACCGCTTCGAGCGGGCCACCGATCCGGAACGCACGATGTGGGCGTTGCGCCGGGCGATCGACCTCATCATCGAGACCTCCGGGGGATTGTGCACGGGCACGGCCGATGTCTATCCGCACCCCGACCCCGCCCGGGTGATCGATCTGCGACTCCGAACCATGGACTCGCTGCTCGGTATCTCCATCGACCGGGTCAGAGCCACGGAGATTCTGCGCGCCCTCGGTTGTACGGTCATCGAGGGCGTCGACGTCCTCTCCTGCACCGCGCCGACGTTCCGTTCCGATCTCGAGAGGGAAGTGGATCTCATCGAGGAAGTCGCGCGCATCCACGGGTACGACAACATTCCGACGCCCGCCCGCATGGAAATCTCCACGGAGGAGCAGTACGACGATGAGGCGTTTCTGTCCGAACTCCGTTCCGCGGCACTCAGTCTTGGAATGGACGAGATGGTATCCTCCAGTCTCGTGCAGCACGCGCATGCGCAGCTTCCGGGGGAACACGCGGTCGTCTCAGTGTTGAATCCGGTCAGCGCCGATCGGCCGAGTCTTCGCACGAGCCTCCTGCCGTCCATGCTCGAAGCTGCGGACAGAAACATCCGTGTCGGCGTGCAGTCGATGCGCCTGTTCGAGATCGGTTCGATCTTCAGCGCCCAACCCTCCGAGCTGGAGAATCCAAAACATCACGAGGGCTTCCAATTCGCATTCGCGATCACGGGGCTCGCCCAGACCCGCGAATGGTTCGGCGAATCACGCCCGTACGATTTTTTCGATCTGAAAGGATTCGTCCACTCGCTGCTGGAAAAGTTGCGCATGGAGACGAGGGTACGTTTCTCTTCCGATGCGAAAAATGCTTTATCCAAGTACTCCTGGCGGTTGAAACAGAGGGCCGTACCTGCGGTCGCCTCATGGAAATTTCAGGACACGTGCTGAAGGAATTCAATATCGAGCAGCCCGTGTTCTATGCGGAATTCGACGTCGAGACCCTGGCGCGCGCCGGCATGTCCGCGACGGTCTACCAGGCTCCCAGCAAATTTCCGACGGTGGAACGCGATCTGGCATTTCTTTTTCCCGTGGAGGTCCTTGGCGGCGACATCGTGGACGAAGCCATGCGCGCGGGCGCGCAGTGTCTGACTGCCGCGAGAATTCTTGACGTGTTTCGCCACGAAAGTTTCGGTGAAGATTGGAAGAGCATCGCCATCACCTTGTCCTTCCAGTCTGCAGATCGTACATTGACTGAGGCGGAGGTCGCCAACGGCGTGCAGAGCATCGTGGCTGCCATCACCGCGCGCTGGAATGCCACACTGCGGTCCTGACATCGATCAACGAGCACGGGAAGCGGAAATGGAAAACGACTTGCAACATGCCGCGGAGAACATCGTTCTCCGGAACATCCAGAGCGCGCTCAAGGATATTCGCGAGAAATGGACACGGGCTGCAGGGGTCCTGCGCGAGCTGCGAGTCCGGAATGCCGAGCTGGAATCCCGCAACGCGGACCTCGAGGAGCAGCTGCGAAATCTGGAAACCCAGCGTTCGGCGAAGGGTGCAGACCGGAATGCAGGAATGCGAATGCCTATTGATGTTGCCAGTGAACTTTTATATTTTTCTCCCGATGAAAGAGAAGCGCTGGAGCGACAAATAGCCGAACTGCTCGAGCGCGTCGATTCCCACTTGAGATAAGTTCTTTTGACAACGGTTCCATCCCCACAGGACAGATGAGCATGAATCCGGAAGTGGAACAGAAAAGCATACGCGTTCGAATATACGGCACCGAGTATCCGTTACGGGTCGATGACGAGCAGCTCACATTCCGGGCCGCCCAGCACATCGACCGCATGATGTCGGAATTGCACACCCAATTACCTGATCAGCCGCCAACAACGCTGGCGGTCCTCTCTGCCCTGAACGTGTCCGAATCTCTGTTTCATGAACAACGTTATACGATGCAGGTGTTGAAGCAACTCGAACTTGACGCGACCGCTCTTTCCCGGTCCCTGGACGAGGCTCTGGAGCAGTGACACCTGAATACGGATAACGCCTCCCGCCATTCGTACCGCACTCACCCTGGTGCAGGCAGCCGTTTAAAAAGAACCAACACTTTCTTCATGGGAATCTGACTCTTCTCATCAATTGCAGGCCTCACTCCCTTCGGGGATCCGGTTTCGGCCCTTGCGGACCGGCAGTGGAAGCAAACGATGAAAAGGCATTTACCCACCGTGCTTTAGGGGGTTCTTTTTATTCCCTTTACCTGTTTCCGGGGTAGTGCGGTACGATTTGTTATTGGAGGATAGATTCATGACTCTTGAACTGTACTGGCTCGTGCCGACCGTCGCCGCGCTTTGCGCGCTGTTCCTCTGGTTGGGCTGGGCCATCCATGCAAAAGCCGGAAGAAACAAGCTCGAAGCCGCGGAACTGCGCGCGCGGGAAATCAAGGCTGACGCCGAGAAGGAAATTGCGAATCTCAAGAAAGAGAAATTGCTTGAAGTCAAGGACGAGTGGTTCAGAAAAAAACAGGATTTCGAGCGGGAAGCGAACAAACAGCGAAACAAACTCCAAAGCCTCGAGAAGCAGCTGCAGTCGCGCGAGGAATCACTGACCAGCAAATTCGAACTCGTCAACAAGAAGGAAGCTGCGGCGCAGCAATTGGAGGATCGATTTGCGAAGCGCGAGGCGGAGCTGGCGGAAAAGGCAACGCATCTCGATACCATCGTCGCCGAGCAGACCAGCCGCCTCGAACGCATGTCCGGCATGTCGCGGGAAGATGCCAAAAACGTGCTCATGGAGAACATGTTGAGCGACGCCAAGCTCGCGTCGGCACAGCAGCTGAAGGAGATCCGCGATGAGATGAAGACGACGGCGAAGAAGGAGGCCCGGAAAGTCATCATCCAGGCGATTCAGAGAACCGCGTCGGACCATTCCGTGGAAACCACGGTCAGCGTCCTCAACCTGCAGAGCGAGGAAATGAAGGGGCGCATCATCGGCAGGGAAGGCCGGAACATCCGCGCGTTCGAAGCCGCCACCGGCATCGACGTCATCGTGGACGACACGCCGGAAGCCGTCATTCTCTCCGGTTTCGATCCGTTTCGCCGCGAAGTGGCGCGCATTGCGCTCGAGACGCTCATGGCCGACGGCCGCATCCATCCCGCGCGCATCGAGGAAGTGGTCGAAAAGGTTCGCAAGGATCTTGAAGAAGAGGTCCTTCGCGTCGGCGAAAACACCTTGCTGGATCTTGGCATTCACAACGCCCATGCGGAAATCAAGAGAAACGTCGGGCGCATGAAATTCCGCTCCAGTTACGGGCAGAACCTGCTGCAGCACTCGATCGAGGTCGCGTGGCTCTGCGGTATCATGGCCGCGGAACTGGACCTCGACACCAAGATCGCCACGCGGGCCGGGCTCCTGCACGACATCGGCAAATGCGTCGACCGCAACGTCGAGGGTCCGCACGCCCTGCTTGGAATGGATATCGCCAAGAAATACCGCGAGCATCAGATCATCATCAATGCCATCGGCTCGCATCATGAGGACGTCGAAATGGAGACGCCGTATGCCGCGCTGGTGCAGGCCGCGGATGCGATCAGCGGCGCGCGTCCCGGCGCGCGTCGAGAATCCCTTGAAGGCTACGTGAAGCGTCTCGAGAAACTCGAATCCATCGCGAAGGGATTCGAAGGCGTCGCGAAAACCTACGCGATTCAGGCCGGCCGAGAAGTGCGCGTCATGGTGGAGCACGATCGCATCGACGACTCCCTCGCAGACCAGCTCGCGAACGACATCGCGGAGAAAATTCAATCCGAGATGGAATATCCGGGACAGATCAAGGTGACGGTCATCCGCGAGAAGCGGGCGATCGCCTACGCGAAGTAAACCGCCGCGCGCCGTGGCCGCCGCATCGACATCCTCACGCCCGCCCGTTCTCGCCGGCATCACCGGCGGGTTCGGCTCGGGGAAAAGCACCGTCGCATCCATCATCGCCGAGCGGCATCCCGTGCTCGACAGCGATGCGATGGCGCGCGACATCACCGGGACGGACACCGGCGTTCAGGCCGCGCTCCGCGCCGCCTTCGGTGCGGAGATCTTCGATGCCGGCGGTCGACCCGACCGGCGGTCGCTGGCGTCCCTGGTCTTCACCGACGCGAAAAAATTGCGTCGTCTCAACAGCATCCTCCATCCGCCCGTGCTCGCGCGAATTGCCGGGGAGTGCGCGCGTCTTGCGGCCGAGGGCCGACGCCTCGTCTTCGTCGAATCCGCGCTGATCTACGAGGCCGGGATCGAGGACACCTTCGATTTCATTCTCGCGGTCGTTGCGGATCCCGCGCTCGTCGCGCGGCGCGCAGACCGGACTCGATTTACGGATGACGATATCCGCAATCGGCTCGCGATGCAACTGCCGCCGGAAGAGAAGGCGGGACGGGCGGACTTCGCCATCAGAAACGACGGGGGAGTCGACGCGCTTCGGCGCAACACCCTGTTCGTGCTCACGCTCATCGAAGCGCTCGCCAAGCATCGTGACGCTTCCTGAGCGCGACGCGCAGCTCATCGTGCCGACCTACCGGCGCCTGCCTCTTTCGATCGCGCGGGCGCGCGGCTGTTCCGTGTTCGATGCGGAAGGCCGCGAGTACCTCGACTTCTTCGGCGGTCTCGCCGTGACGATCATCGGACACTGCCACCCAACGGTGGTCGACGCCATTCACGCGCAGGCCGGAAGCTTCGCACACGTCTCCAACTATTTCCCGCAGGCGCCCCAGCTCGATCTCGCGGAACTGCTCCGGGAACTCTCGGGGTACCCGCGCGTCTTCTATTGCAACAGCGGCACGGAGGCCACGGAAGCCGCCATCAAGCTCTCGAGGAAATGGGGAAACGCGAACGGGAAGCATGAATTCCTCGCGTTCCGTGGCGGCTTTCACGGACGGTCGACCGGCGCGCTCGCGCTCATGGAGGGTTCGGCCTACCGGGAGGGGTACGAGCCGCTGCTTCCGGGCTGCGCCGCCGTCCCGTTCAACGACATTGCATCTCTCGAAGCGGCAGTATCCGAGCATACCGCCGCGGTATTCATCGAGATGATCCAAGGCGAGGGGGGCGTGCTCCCCGCTTCGGACGACTTCATCGACGCGCTGTACCGGCTCCGGCGGACCTTCGGCTTTCTCGTCGTTGCGGATGAAGTGCAGACGGGGATGGGACGCACAGGCACGTTTCTCGCATCGCAGCGCTGGGATGAGCGGCCCGATCTCGTCCTGCTCGCGAAAGGACTCGGTGGCGGTCTCCCGCTCGGCGCGGTACTCATGAGCGAGAACATGTCGCAGGTGTTCGGAGTCGGCGGGCACGGTTCAACCTTCGGCGGGAATCCCGTGGCGTGCGCCGCCGGGATCGCAACGCTGCGCGTCATCCTCCGCGACGGATTGCTCGCCCGCGCGACGGAGATCGGGAACAGGCTGTGTGCGGGTCTGGAATCGCTGCACAGCCGGTACCCCGGCGTGATTGTCGACGTTCGCGGGCGCGGCTGCATGATCGGTCTGGAACTCGGCATCGAGGCGGGGGGAGTGCGCGACGCCTGCCTCGCGTCCGGTCTCCTGGTCAACGTGACCCATTCCACCGTCATCCGGCTGCTGCCGCCGCTGATCCTCCGTGATGAGGACATCGAGAGGGCACTCGGCATTCTCACCCGCGCCATCGAGCTCGCCGCCAGGGAGACACGCCCATGACCGTGCAGACCGACGTCCTCGTCATCGGGAGCGGCATCGCGGGATTGTTCTACACCCTGCGCGTCGCGGAGCACCGGAAGGTGATTCTCGTCACGAAAAAACAGACCGTGGAGTCGAACACCAATTACGCGCAGGGAGGCATCGCGTCGGTCTTTTCCGAAACGGACAGCCTCCAGATGCACATCGACGATACGATCACCGCCGGCGCCGGTCTCTGTCATCTCGACGTCGTGGAAACGGTCATCACCGAAGGACCGGGTCTGGTACGGGAGCTCATCGATCTCGGCGTTCGCTTCACCTCCAACGGAGGGACACTCGATCTCGGGCGGGAGGGGGGACATTCCCGCAACCGGATCGTGCATGCCAAGGATTTGACAGGACGGGAGATCGAACGCGCGCTGGTCATGCGCGCGCAGTCTCATCCGAACGTGACCATTCTGGAGAACCACGTCGCGCTGGAACTCATCACCGAGCATAACCTCCGCGGTGCGGCGTCCGCATCCGGAGCGCGCGTGCATTGCTGGGGTGCGTACGTGCTCGACAAGGAGCGCTCCGTCGTCAAGCGCTTCCTCGCGCGCAACACCGTGCTCAGCACCGGCGGCTGCGGGTGCGTCTACCTGCACACGACCAATCCGTCCATCGCGACGGGTGACGGCATCGCAATGGCGTACCGGGCCGGCGTGCCGGTGGCGAACATGGAGTTCATCCAGTTTCATCCGACATCGCTCTTCCATCCCGGCGCGCGCTCCTTCCTCATTTCGGAAGCCGTCCGCGGACATGGCGCCATCCTGCGCAACAGGGCGGGCGAGCGCTTCATGGAACGCTATGACGAACGGAAGGAACTCGCGCCCCGCGACATCGTCGCCCGGGCCATCGACAGCGAGCTGAAGAAACACGGGGACGACTGCGTGTTCCTGGATCTGACGCATCTCCCCGCCGAGGACATCCAATCGCGCTTCCCGCACATTTACGCGACCTGCAAATCGCTGGGCATCGACATCACCACCGACTTGATTCCGGTGGTGCCCGCGGCGCACTACGTGTGCGGCGGCGTGTGCACCGACCTGCACGGGCGCTCCAGCATCCGCGGCCTCTTCGTGTGCGGCGAAAGCGCGATGACGGGCCTGCACGGGGCAAACCGGCTCGCGAGCAATTCGCTCCTCGAAGCGCTCGTCTTCGCGAACCGGGCGGCCGCGGCCACGCTCGCCGACACACCCGCGATGCCCGCCTCCGCCGACATCCTGGAGTGGGACGACAGCGGGACATACAACACGGAGGAGTGGGTGCTGATCTCCCACAATCGCAGGGAACTCCAGACTCTCATGTCCGATTATGTGGGCATCGTGCGGTCCACGCTGCGCCTTGAGCGGGCGATGCGGCGCATCGAGCTGCTGCTGGGCGAGGTGGAGGATTTTCACAAGCGCACGCGCGTATCGGAGCATCTGATCGAGCTGCGGAACATGACGCTCGTCGCGCACCTGATCGTCGGATGCGCGCTGCGTCGCGCGGAGAGCCGCGGCCTCCATTTCACGACAGACTACCCCGCTCCCGATCCCGCACTGTCCCAGCGAGATACGGTCGCGTCCATCTTCGACGCGCCATGAAGGAAGCGCTCCGTGTGTCCGGCGTTGTCCTGACCGTCTCCGAGATCACGCGCGCGATCAAAGGCCTGCTCGAGGAGCGCATCGGAGCCGTGCAGGTGAGCGGAGAAATTTCGAATCTGACCCGTCACAGTTCCGGGCACCTGTACTTCACGCTCAAGGACCGGGGCGCGCAGATGTCCGCCGTGATGTTTCGCGGTCACGCGATGTCGATGTTTTTCCGCCCGGAGAACGGCATGGAGGTGATCTGCGGCGGCAGCGTGACAGTGTATGAACCGCGCGGCAATTACCAGATCGTGGTCTCCGAAATGCTTCCTCGCGGCGAGGGCGCCCTGCAGGTCGCCTTCGAAGCACTGAAGCGGCGCCTGCATGACGAAGGCCTCTTTGATGCGGCCCGCAAACGCCGGCTGCCCGCGTTCCCACGCGTCATCGCGCTGGTGACATCACCGACCGGCGCTGCCGTGCGCGACCTCGTCAGCGTGATCCGCAGGCGGAATGCGACCGTGCGGATCATCCTCGTCCCGGTGCAGGTGCAGGGCGCGGGCGCCGCGCAGGACATCTCGGATGCCGTCGACCGGTGCAACGCGTTCGGGGGCATCGATGTCCTCATCGTCGCTCGCGGCGGCGGAAGCATCGAGGATCTCTGGGCGTTCAACGAGGAGCGCGTGGCGCGGGCCATCGCGCGGTCGTCGATCCCCGTCGTCAGCGCCATCGGACATGAAGTGGACTTCACCATCGCTGATTTCGTCGCGGATCTCCGAGCGGCAACGCCCTCCGTCGCGGCGGAAATCGTGGTGCCCGACGCTGCCGACCTCGCCGCCATGGTTGCGGATATTTCAACCGCGCTCTGGAAATCCGTAAATTCAAGGATGAAGCGCAATTGGCTCCGTCTTTCAGCACTGTCCGGATCGCGGGTGCTGGCGCGTCCTCTGGATCGGCTCCTCCCGCTGATGCAGTCGCTCGACACGAGCATGACGGCCGTCCAGGACGCGGCGGCGTTGCGGCTCGAACGCACCGCGAGCACGCTGGAAGTGGCGCGTCATCGGATTCTTGCGCACGATCCCGCGAGGATTCTGCGGAAAGGCTACACGGCGGTGACCATGGACGGCCGGCCCGTCCCATCGACGGGAATGTTACGGCCGGGCGATCGCGTGCGGCTGCGCTTTCATGACGGAGAGGCAACGGCTTCCATTGAGGATATCGACGAATGAGCAAAACACCGAAGAAATCCGGATTCGAGGATGCGCTTGCGCGTCTGCAGAAGATCATCGCCGCGCTCGAAAGCGATGAAACGCCGTTGCAGGAGTCGATGGCTCTCTACGAAGAAGGCGTCGGACTCGTCGAAGAGTGCGCCCGCGTGCTCTCCGAAGCGCAGGCGACGTTGCAGATACTCCGTACGCGCGCGGACGGCGCCTTCGAATTGATAGATGCGCACGAGTAGGACATTCACCAAGGCGAGACACACTCGATGGAACACCCCGCACAGCAGACCAGGACGTTTTTTGACGCGATTGACTCGCCGGCGGATCTCCGCACCCTCGACATTCATGAGTTGAAATTCGTCTGCGCGGAAATGCGCGAATTCCTCATCGACACCGTCGCGAAGACCGGAGGGCACCTCGGCGCAGGGTTGGGAACCGTCGAGCTGGCGGTCGCGATGCACTACGCCTTCGACACTCCGAGGGACCGCATCGTGTGGGACGTCGGGCACCAGGCGTATCCGCACAAGCTGCTGACCGGAAGGAAGAGCCGCTTCCATACGCTCCGGCAGTTCGGCGGCATCAGCGGCTTCCTCAAGAGAAAGGAAAGCGAATACGACGTGATGGGAGCGGGGCACGCGAGTACATCGATCTCCGCCGCCCTGGGCATCGCGGCCGCGCGCGATTTTCAGAAGCAATCCTACAAGGTTGCCGCGGTGATCGGGGACGGCTCCATGACGGGGGGCATGGTCTACGAGGCCATGAACAATTGCGGCGTCCTGAAGAAGGACATCATCGTCGTGCTCAACGACAACCAGATGTCCATCTCACCGAACGTCTGGTCCCTCGCCAACCATTTCAATGAACTCGTCGCGTCCCCGACATACAACCGGTTCAGGAACAACATCTGGGAACTCGCGGGACATTTCGATCACCTGGGCGATCGCTTTCGCCGCGTCGCATCGAAACTTGAAGGCGGCATCAAGGCCGTTCTGACTCCTGGCATGCTGTTCGAAGCGCTCGGCTTCCGGTATTTCGGCCCGATCAACGGTCACAACATCGTGAGCCTGGTGCACCTGTTCAAGGAAGTGCAGCAGTGGAGCGGTCCGATCCTCGTACACGTGGTGACGCAGAAGGGCAAGGGATACGAGCCGGCCGAGAAGGACGGCATGAATCTGCACGGCGTGAATCCGTTCGACAAGATCACGGGGAAATCGCCGAAGACCAAGGACGCCCTCCCCGCGATTACCTCGGTCTTCGGAAACGCGCTCGTGGAAATTGCCCGCGAGAATCCGAAGGTTGTCGGCATCACCGCCGCGATGCTTTCCGGCACCGGACTCGATCTGCTGCAGGCCGCTCTTCCCGACCGCTGCTACGATGTCGGCATCGCCGAGCAGCACGCCGTGACGTTCGCCGCGGGACTGGCGACGGAAGGCTTTGTGCCGGTCGTCGCCATCTATTCGACCTTCCTCCAGCGCGCCTACGACCAGATCATCCACGATGTGGCAATTCAGGATCTCCCTGTCGTTTTTGCCGTCGACAGGGGAGGCCTCGTCGGCGCGGACGGACCGACGCACCACGGGTCCTTCGATCTGAGTTACCTCCGCGTCATCCCCGGTCTTGTCCTCATGGCGCCCGCCGACGAGCAGGAACTGCGCGACATGCTGTTCACCGCCGTCGAGCACGGGCATGGTCCGGTCGCGCTGCGGTACCCGCGCGGCACCGGCACGGGAATGCAGCTGCGACCGGGCTTCCAGCGCCTGCCGATCGGCAAGGGAGTCGTGATGCAGGAAGGCCACGATCTGGCGATCCTTGCGGTCGGTTCGATGGTCGCGTCCGTCACGAAGGCCGCCGCGCTGCTCGAGAACAGCGGTATCCATCCGACGGTCGTGAACATGCGCTTCATCAAACCGCTCGATACCGATCTTCTCGACGACATCTTCGCGCGGCACCGGTACGTCCTCACTGTCGAGGATAATTCCCGCATCGGCGGCTTCGGAAGCGCCGTCGCGGAGTACCTCTCGTCCGTCCCGGCGCATCAGCATGTCTCGTTGCGCGTGCACGGACTTCCCGACGCCTTCGTGGAGCATGGCACGCAGGAAGAATTGTACCGCAGCATCGATCTCGATCCGCTTGGCATCGCGCGAACCGCCCTGGCTCATATGGGCGCCGAGGTCGAAACCATTTCAGCCGACTCCTGACCGGACAAGCCCATGAAATCCATCCGCATCGGCATCATTGGAACCGGTCAGATCAGTCAGACCGCACACATCCCCGTCGTGAGCCGCATGGACGATTTCGAGCTCGCCGGTCTGTGCGATGTGCAGAAGAACATGCTGCACAGCGTCGCCGCGCGCGTTGCAGTCAAGGACCCGTCCACGGACTACCGGGTGTTCGTCACGCGCGAGGACCTCGATGCCGTCATCATCGCGACGCCGACGGACACCCATCATCCTATCGGACTCGCCGCCTTGCGCGCGGGGAAGCATGTCCTCATCGAAAAGCCCCTCGCGACCACGGTGCGCGAAGCGGAGGAATTGACCCGCGTCGCGAGGGATCGGGATCTCGTTCTGATGGTCGGCATGAACCACCGGTTCAAGCAGGACAACGCCGCGCTGAAGAATTTCATCCATGGCGGAGAACTGGGCACGATCTTCATGATCCAGGCGGGCTGGCTGAACTACCAGAGCTCCACGCAAGGCTGGTTCTCGAAACGCGAGCGCGCCGGCGGCGGCGTGTTCATGGATCTTGGCATCGTGATGATCGATCTCATTCTCTGGCTGCTCGACTTCCCGATCGTGGACACCGTGTCCGCGAGCATGTTTTCGCACAAGACGAAGCACGTGGAGGATTCCGCGAGCTGTTTCTTTCGTCTCGCGAATGCCGCCTCCGTCTCGTTGCAGGTCAGCTGGAACGCGTCCGTGGAGAAGCAGCAGTACTACCTCGACGTCATCGGTTCGAAGGGGAGCGCGAGCGTCAACCCGCTGCGAATCCACAAAGTGATTGCGGGATCTCCTGCCAACGTGACACCGGTGCTGCCGGATCCGCATGCGAGTATCTTCCGAAAGTCGTACGAGCATGAACTGCGGCATTTCGCCGGCGCGATACGGGGGCTCCATCCTGTTATTTCCACCGGCGACGAAGCAGCCGCCCGCATGCGGCTCGTCGAGGCCGCGTACCGGTCCGCGGCCTCGATGCGCGAAATCATCCTCTGACACGTGCGACGCGGCCTGCCATATCCCCCGGTCCCGCGTATCGCGCCTTCTCTCGCGCGAAACACCCGCCGTCTTTCGATCCTGCTTGCGTGCGTCCTGCTGTTCATTGCGGAGAGCGCGTCCCAGACCGGATCGAAGCGGCCCGACCAACGCGACGAGGAGCAGACACGGCGGCTCGCGGACGGTGTCACCTATTCCTCCCTGATCCTCAAGAAAGCGCGCTGTACCGTTCATACCGTTCTTGTCGATCTGTCGCGGCCCGGACTGGCCCTGCGCCTCGGAAAGGGACTTGATCACATCTCCGGCCTCGAGCGCGTGCATTCGATCATGCACCGGGCGGACAGTCTCGGACTGTACAAAAAGGTCATCGCCGGCGTGAACGCCAATTTCTGGCAGGCGGGAAGCAACCACCCGATCGGCCCGACAGTGATCGACGGGGTGATCCTGAACAACAGGAAGTATAAAAACTGGTCCGGTCTGGCCCGCACGACAGCGGGACGTCTGCTCCTTGATACGTTCGACCTCGAGGCGGAAGTGGTCACGAGGTACGGGCGTTTCGCGGTTTCACGCTTCAACGAGCGATACGATTCGACGTCCGTGGTCATCTACACGCCGTACACGGGCTCGAGCGTCCCATCCATTGACATGTCCTACATCCTGCAGGCGAGTGCCGACTCGGTGACCGACGAGTCGGAGTCCGACAGTGGCCTTACTGCCGCAGTCGACTCCATTTGGGGGGTGAGTCCTGAAAGCGGGACCCTCAAAGCCCAGTTCGAGTATCTCGCGCCGCCGCTGGCGAACACGCTCGTTCCATGCCGAATCACGCATGTGGACACTGGATTCGTGATCGTTCCGAGAAACGGCGGCGTGCTCTCTTTCGGGAAAGGGCAGTTCCCGGTATTCTTTTCGGTCATGATCGGAGATACATTCAGTCTGGCGACACGGCTCATCCCGGAAGTCCAGGGCCCCGTCGTGGAGATGACGAGCGGTACTCCGCGCCTGGTCAGGGACGGGAGGGTCTCCGTCGAATGGCAGCAGGAAGGGTTGCGCAAACCGCGTTTCGTGTCTGGAAATTTCGGACGTACCGCCTTCGGACTGAGCAGGGACGGCAAAACGGCGATCCTCGTCACGGTGGAACCGCCGAATCGGCGGCAGCGGAGGAGGGGCATATCGCTCCAGGACCTCGCCGCCCTCATGGTCGAACGCGGGGCGTACCACGCGTTGAACTTTGATGGGGGGAGTTCCGCGACGATGGTGATCGATGACACCACCGTGTCCCCGCCGGGAGGAAATCGCAGCAGCAGAAAAATTTCCACGGCGTTGCTGGTCGTCAACCCATGATCTTTCGGACGTGAACGATCCGTGAGCACAACATCGGAAATCCACGCAGGACAGGAGCCCGACCGATGATGGATGAAGCGGTGCATATCCCCTTCATGAGGAAAGCCCTTGAACTGGCAAGCAGGGGAGGACGGGACGTGGAGCCGAATCCCCAAGTCGGGTGCGTGATTGTCCGGGACGGAAAAATCATCGGTCGAGGATGGCACAGAAAATTCGGCGGCCCCCACGCGGAAGTGGAAGCGCTCCGAAATTCCGCGGGCGCTGCCCGGGGCGCGACGATGTATGTGACGCTCGAGCCGTGCAATCATGCTGGGAAAACGCCTCCGTGCACGGATGCCATCATCGCATCGGGCATCGAGTCTGTCGTCGTGGCCATGAAAGACCCCAATCCCCATGTCGCGGGAAACGGATTGACGCGGCTGCGGCAGGCGGGAATCGACTGCGTCAGCGGAGTCATGGAGCGCGAGGCCCTCGCGTTGAACGAGAAGTTTGTCATCCGCGTTACCAAGGACAGACCGTTCGTACGACTGAAAGTCGCTCAAACACTCGACGGATTCATCGCGCCGCTGCGGGGACCCTCGCGCTGGTTCACGAGCGAGGAGTCGCGCGCGCGTGTGCATGCCATGCGCGCGGATGCAGACGGAGTTCTCGTCGGCAGTGAAACCGTCCGCAAGGACAATCCTTCGCTTTCCGTACGCGCCGTCACCGGAAACAATCCACGGCGCATCATTCTGACCTCCTCGTGGGAGCTTCCCATGAAATCCGCCGTGTTTGCAGATCCGGAAGCGCATCGGACAATCATCGTGACATCGAAACGCGCGGCGAACAGGCATCAGGAAATCGTGGACACCTTCCGCGCGAAGGGTATCACCGTTATCGAGGCGACGAACGACGTGCGAGAGCGCGCCTACCTGCCTGTGGTGTTGAAACGGCTGCTGCAGGAGGGGATCCATGGTCTCCTGGTGGAGGGTGGGGCAGGCGTCTTCTCCGCATTCCTCGACCAGCGCTTCGCCGACAGGATCGACGTCTTCCTCGCGCCCAAGATCATCGGAGGAGGGCTCGGTGCCTTCTCCGCGCTCAAAGCCCTTCCTCTGGGTGATGCACGCAATTTCGCCGTGGAGCATACCGTCGCGTCCGGGGACGACACGCAGATTACTTTTCGACCGTTGCAGGAGGAATGACGAATGTTTACAGGGATGATTGAAGAAGTCGGAGTCATTGAACGAGTGTCTCCGCTCGGCAACGGGCGGCGCATCGACATTGCCGCGTCATTGACCGTCGAAGACCTGCAGCTCGGTGACAGCATCGCCATCAACGGGGTTTGCCTGACCGCAGTGGCCTGCTCGCCACGCAGTTTCTCCGTGGAAGCGGTGGAGGAGACAATGAAAAAAACCTCGTTCCGCGGTTTTCACGGCGGGAAGCGGGTCAATCTCGAACGCGCGATGAAGGCCGACGGACGGCTCGGTGGACATTTTGTCCAAGGCCATGTCGACGCCGTCTCGCGCATCCTTTCCATTGAGAAAAGGGAAGAGAGTCTGTGGATAGGAATCGCCTATCCTGCGTCAGCGTCGGCTTGGATCATTCCCCGGGGAAGCGTCGCCGTGGACGGAGTAAGCTTGACTGTTGCCGAGAAAACGAACGGCGAATTTTTCGTTTCCGTCATTCCGCATACCGGCGACAACACCATCTTTTCCTTCTACAAGGGCGGAGACGATGTCAATATCGAGTACGACATGCTCGGGAAATACATCGTGAACATGCTTGAGGTGCGGGCAGGAAGTACATCCATGACAACGGATTACCTCAAGCAGCTCGGGTATTGACGAGTCCTGTCACGGTTTACGGGAACGCGCTTTCCGGTCGATTGTCCTGGTGATGAATTCCAGTGTTTCGGTCGCGGCAATTTCCCAATCAAAACTCGCAGCCCAGGCAAGCGCATTCTCCCGTAGAAGTTGCCGCTGTTCGGGATGAGAGAGCAACGATCTCATTTTTTCGGCCAATTCCTGTACAGCTCCATATTCGTAGAGGATGCCGGTTTTTCCATCAATGACGGAATCGCGCAATCCGGGCACGTTCGCGGCAATGACGGGCGTTCCGCACGCGTTGGATTCCACGACGGTGAGTCCCCAGCCTTCTTTCGACGAAGTGTTCACGACGAAGTTCATTTGTTGCAGCAGCGGCGCCTTCTTGTCCTCATCGACGAAGCCGAGGAAGTGCACGCGGTCTGAGATCCCCATTTCGGCACTCAGCGCTTGCAGCCGTTCCCGGTCATCTCCGTCACCGATGATGTCCACTGTCAGTTTCGGAAAATCGTCCTTCAGCAGCGAGAACGCCTGGAGGAGCTGATCAACGGACTTGTACTTTTTCAAGCGACCGAAGTAGCAGATGCGGTCGGGATCGTGGTTGTCAGTCGCGGCAGGGTAGTACGTCTTCGTGTTCACGCAGTAGTTGATGATCGAGACCTGCTCCGGCGGGAAACCCCATTCCAGGTATTCGCGGTGCGTGCTCGGCGACCCGATGATGAAATGCACCTTTTTATACACCGGTTTGATGAGCTTTTCCGCAAGGTGGACGTAGAGGGCGAGCGGGAAGGCCGCTTCCAGGAAAATGCTCTTTCCGAAGAGATGATGCGTGACGCCCTGGACCGGTTCGGACATGAATATCGGCGTGAAAAATGGAATCTTGTTCACATCGTCGACAACCACATCGTAGCGTTCCCGCTTGAACCGCGTGAAATAGGCGAACGGAACGTGGAAATTGAAGAAAAAGCGGCCGCCTTTGCGGATGATGCGGATACCGTTCTTCATTTCCTCGGATGCGGATCCCTTGTGCCGGTGGCAGAAGAGGGTCACCGAATGGCCGCGCGCGGCGAGTCGTTCGAATACCTCGTGCAAATGCACTTCCGCTCCACCTGCAAGCGGATTCGAGATGTCCTGCCAGTTGATGACCAGGATCTTCAGTGTTCCGGGCTCTTTCACGTCAATGGTCGGTCCGGGCTTCTGTGGAAGAGGCGGCCGTTCAGAGTTTCTCCGCAATGACGCCGATGGAGAGCGACGTGTTGAGGTGCAGTGCGGACCCTTCTACGGAGTTACGTATCTTTTTTCTCAGGTTTCGAGCTCCCGGGATGATCGTGGGATACAGCGGCAGCTTGAGACCCGTTTTCCGGAGAACTTCGCGCATGGAGCGATAGAAGAAGCTGGGATACATCCATTCACCGTACGCGTCACGGGAGCGCATGCCCATGCTCTCGAGCAACGTCCGAAGCTCGCGCACGGAGAATTCGCGCTCCCAGCCTGCGAACCACGCGTTGAGCGCGATCAGCAGGTGTTTCACCGCCGTGTAGATGTGCCAGCGCTGCGGGACGTCCACGACAAGGAGGCCGCCCTTGGCGAGCACGCGGATATTCTCGGCAAGCAGGGCCGAGGCGCGATCCTTCCGGAAATGTTCAAGCAACCCCTGATGAAAAACCACGTCGAAGGTTCCGTCTTCAAACGGGAGCGAGAAGGCGTCTCCGCCGATGGCGTTCACGGGAAGATCCGGCGGTGCCGCTTTCTTGATGAGCGTCAGGGAATTCATCGAATAATCGAGGAGGAACAGCGTTGCTCCATCCTTGGACATGTAGAAGCTGTCTCGTCCGGTGCCTGCACCGACTTCAAGAATTTTCTTCCCGCGCAGATCGAGATGCTTGCTCAGGTTTCTGCGTATCCTGTCGGTATTCGCATACACTTCGCCGAGTTCCGATTTTTCTTCCCAGAACGTATCCCAGTTCTTCTTCGTCGATTCTTTCATCTATCCTCGCGATACGGCCG
This sequence comes from Ignavibacteria bacterium, assembly GCA_016720835.1. GTDB lineage: Bacteria > Bacteroidota > Ignavibacteria > SZUA-365 > SZUA-365 > JADKJW01. The sequence goes on along the minus strand of JADKJW010000016.1, from coordinate 88,645 downwards.
CTTTCAGCGACCTCATACTTCTTATAATAAATATTATGTAAAGCTGACTGAAGTCTGCATCACCCTCTCCTGGAGGGCCAAGAGAAACCGTACCTGCTCACCAGTCCTTCAATCGTTTCGGAATGACTTCGAGCGGTAATGCCACCTGGTACTTTTCCCCTTCGGAGAGCTGCCAGTATTCTCCGGTGATTTTTCCGGCGGAGATCACTTCGCAGTACGCGAGTCCGGTTCGCACAAGACCTTCGTTCGCGTCGTACGGCTGGATGATCACAGACCCGTTGGGCGGAATGCGATATCTGTCGCGGGACAGCTGTTTTCCCTTGTCGAGATAAAACGTCACGGCCACCGTCACCGCACTGTCGCTCGCCGGATTCGAGAGGACCAGCTTCGCGTCGATCTTCGGGTCCGCGACGAAATGCTGGCAAAGCAAGGAGACGGCTCCTTCGCCGTCGGACACAGGGATCGCGGTGTTGAACGGCATTCTCTCGGGTTTCCGGTAGAACTGCCAATATTGCGCCGCCACGTTTCCGCCATCGGAAACGATGCGGATCGTCCCCTTGAAGAGCTTGCTCTTGATGCGATCCGCGGGATTGTAATTCACCTTGCCGAAGATCGGCAGAAAGTACGACTGCTGATCGAGCAAGGCCCCGTCGCTGTCGTACACCAGCACGTTGCACACGGATCCCGAACCCTCGACGTCGGTGATCACCAGGTGGGTTTCGTATTCGTCGGGATCGGAATCGAAAAAATTCACCACCAGCTGGTCACCGACACGCAAACCGCGAGACGCGTCGTCCCAAGCGCGCGATTGCGCGCCTGCCACCGGAGACAGGCACGCAATCGAAACACCGAACGCGAGGATGCGAAGGAACCGGGACCGCGCCATGATCAGCGGATCTTTGTGACGCCTTCAAGCGGCAGCGCCACCTGATACTTTTCTCCCGGCGACGCCTGCCAGTATTCTCCGGTGATCTTTCCCGCGCCGACGACCACCATGTAGGCCGTGCCCGTCATGCGCACCCCTTTTGTCACCTTGAACGGATCGATACGGACGATGCCGTTCGCCTGGATGATGAACTGTTCGGTGGCGACGAGGCCGCCGTCGTCGGAATACATCTTGACGTTGATCGTCACGGGGCGATTCGTCTCGGCGTTGGACACGACGATGCCGGCATCGATCGTTTTATCGGAGACGAAATGCTGGCAGACGAGCTTGTCGTACCCCTCGCCGTCGGCAGCCGGCACGGCGACGTTGAGATAGGATTTCTTCTTGTCCTTCCGCATCTCCCAGTACTGGCCGATGATGTTTCCGCCGTCGCTTTCGATGCGCAGCGTGCCGTTGAACTTGGGATGCTGGTTGTAGCCGTGCTGGTACGCGTTCAGGTACGTGAGCGGATTATAGTTGATTTTCCTGAAGGCATTGAGCGTCTCGTAGCGTTCATACACCAGGCGACCGTCTTCCGTGAAGATGGAGATCTTGATGTTCGGGCCGATACCATCCACATCGCTGATCACGACGTGCGTTTCGCTCTCCTCCGGGTCGGATGCAAAATTGTTGATGATCAGTTTCTTCCCTGCCTGTGCATGCGCCTGGGGCGTGTTCAGACCGAGAGCGGCGATCGCCAGTATCATGCCTGCGATGAGTGCGCGGGTTTTCAGCATTGACGCGTTCCTCCTGGGAGATGGTGATATTCGTTATGGGTCGAGATGGCGGGAAACAAGTGCGGTGTATGCGTCGGACGGTAATTCGAGGAACCCCTCCGCGAAGCGCGCGCCCCGAGGCAGCGTCATCGCGCGATACGCGTTCAATCCGAGGATGTGGTGTTCATATTCCATCGCCTGGAGTTGCGAGGCGTAGCAGCGAATGGCCGCGCGCTTTTGTGTGACGGTCCGGGAGATATCCGCCACGGCCGTCACCGGGGCCGGGGACCAGACTTCGTACCCCCGCACGGTGAGGTGTTGCGGCCGTACCGCGCGCAGTGCGCGGCTTGCTACTCTGTTGATACGCCGGTGTTCCTCATGATTATCATACGTCGACGGAAGATACAAAACATGCGGTTCTTTCTCAATCAGCACGTCCGCAACGACGGATTGAACGGACGGCGATTCGAGCGCCCCGGTGCCGCGGCGCAGCAGGCGACGGTCCCGCACGCCCAGGACATCCATCGCGGAGGAAAACTCCTCTTCACGCAGCGCGCGCTTCTCTTCCGGGGAGCGGTCCTCCCCGTCGATGCTCGCAACATTGTCGGAGAACAGCACGACGGTGACCTCGTCACCGCGTTCGAGATGCCTGACCAGCGTGCCCCCCGCGCCGAAGGTCTCGTCATCCGCATGCGGTGTCAGAACGAGCACGCGCTGCGCCGTTCCCGGATCGAAACCGATCTCCCTCGGATAGACCGTGCGCAATGGATTCGAGGCGAGATCCGCGAGATCGCCGGCGCGGGCGAGCAGGCGCCGCAGCGCGAGCTTCCGGTACAACCGCTCGATGGATTTCATGCGCGCTCTCCGGGAAGCCGACCGTGCCGCCATACCGCCCTGCCGCGAAACAACAGCGCGGAACATTGTGCCGTGTGCGTGAATTCCGCCTTCTCTATGCCGCGGCGGGAAGACGCGTTTTGCGCGGAACAATATACCCACACCCTGCGGACAGGAGCCGGCGACGGCGTGTGACGCCGAATCCATCCCAACGCCTCCGGATACAGTCCGCGCCCGCGGAACGCCGCCGACGTGACGACATCGTACACGCAAAGGTCGCCGGTCGGCAACGACCAGCGCGTTGCGAGTTCGTCGATCTCGAGCGTTCCCGAGGCAAGCCAGCAGCGGAACGCCAACGCCTCGCCTTCGATGCGCAGCACGACGCGCGCTCCGTCCCGGAAGCGCGCGCGGTAGGCGTTGTCATGCGCATGATCGTCCAGCAGATGCCATGGAAACGCGTTCGCCGAGGCGACAACGACAAACTGGTCTCCGCCTGATTCCGGCGCGGCCGTCGCGGCGTGAAAAAAATCGATGCGCGACAGCGCGATCATGATGCGGCCTCCCCGGCGCGCATTGCCGCAACAGCTCCCCGAACACGCCGCGCGGCGCCGGCAAGGGCGAACGAGATCGCGGCCCGTTCCGGGACGATGCTGACGTGCTCGCTCGTGATGGCGCTTCCGCCGAGGTCCTTCTTGTAGCGTTCCGTTCCGCGGAGAAAATCGAACGCCGTGCCGCCGCGCTCCGCCAGCCATCCGTAGAGATGGTGGAAATTCACGAAGCCGGGCGTGGTCTCCCCCGACCCGCTCTCCATGCCGGAAAGAAAATAATAAAAGATATCCGCGTGATATAATCCGAATATAGCGTGCACCGGGCGCCCGCCGCGCGAGAGCACGGCCAGCATCGAGTCCTGTGCCGCCGTCCGGGTGATCCGGTCGAAGAAGGCCGCGCCGGCCGGGTCGCGGAAGAAGGATCGCGTGCCGAAACGCGCAATGCTCAGCGCGCGGAGCAGGTCGAGAGCTCGCATCTCCGGCGCCGCGATCATCTCCCAGGAAAGATCGCCCGCGTCCTCGGCGCTGTCGAGCGCTTTGCGCAGCGTACGACGGAAGGACGGCCGCACCACGTCCGCCGTGGTCCAGGACGCGCCCGCGGGGAACCGCAGTTGCAGGCAGGTCGAACCAGTCGTTCGATCGACAGCGCACGACAGCGCGGAGTCCGTGAAGGTGCTCCGCGGAAACACGTCGGCGAGTTGCAGCCACGCGCGCGGATGTTCGCGCCCGATGCATTCGAGAATGGCAGTCCATGCCACGGCGCAATCCCGGGAGGTCGTGACGAGATCCGGATACGGAGACAGCTCGTTCGCGAGCCAGAGCACATGCTCCCATGCGACGGCGGAACCGACGCGGCGGCGCTGCAGAAACAGGGGCGCGACGAATTCGATTCCGCCATCCCCTTCCCCCATCAGGAGGAGCAACTCCCTCGATGGATCGTGCGCGCCGAAGGTTTCCCACCATGCCGCGTTCCACTCCCAGGATTGGAAGGCGGTATTCACCCGCAACGATCCGCTGCGGTAGGCGTCGCGCCACCAGTCGCGCACGCGCGCGTCGTCGAAGTCCGTCCGCGTGACCGTCATGGGTGCTCCCGCATGCGCAGCACGCGCGCCGGACTCCCCGCGACGATCGCCCAGGCGGGGACGTCGCGCGTGACGGTGCTGTTCGCGCCGACGACGGCGTGGTCCCCGATCGTGACGCCCGGCAGGATGACCGAGGACGCGCCGATCCAGACATCTTCTCCGATACGGATCGGACGCTTGACTCCGCCCTGCAGGCGTATCGGAACATCCGCGCGCTCGATGACGTGGTTCGCGTCGATGATCGTCACGTAGGCCGCGATGAGGGTGTCGCGTCCGATGCGCACCGATCCTGACACCGTGCAATGCTGCGAGATGAACACGTCGTCGCCGAACTCCATGGCGTCGCCGTCTTCCACCATGAGCCAGGAATCCTGCAGGACGGACACGCGCTCGCCACAGACGAGACGACCGCGCGCGTGCACGTCGAGCTGCACGCGCCTGCCGAGGCTGAGCGAGGCGGGAAGCACGTTGCCCGCCCGGCGCAGCGCCGCGACCACGGCCTTGCGCTCGATGCTTTCCATCGAGACGAAAAGCCGGTGCAACATGGCAAGGAGCGGATTCATGGCTGTCCCCTCTCCGTGGCGGATTCAATGGCGTGCCGATGCGTGTACAAGTACCACAGGGAGACCGCGCCCGCGAGGAACCACATCAGCACGGTGCTGACCGCCGCTCCCATCGCCCCCATCACGGAAATGAAGTAATAGTGCGACGCGACCGTGCAGAAGAGCTGCACGATGCTGATCGTGGTGACGACATGCGCGCGGTTGATGCTCAGCACCAGCATGGTGAGCGGATTTCCGAAAATCGTCCAGGCATATCCGATGAACAGCACGAGGAACAGCGGACGCGCACCGAGGTACTTCGGAAGGAACAGCGTGATGCCGATGGTGACCGCCGCGGCGTAGAGCACGGAGAGGACCAGCAGCGGCACCGTGATCTGCAAGGATTTTCTGATGTACTGCCGCATGCCGTCCATCGTCCGCAGCGCCATCGCCTTCGGAAAAAACACGGTCGCCACCGATCCCGTCACCACGATGAGCGGGATGCACAGGCGCGCGGCGGCCGCGTACAACCCGATGTCATCGGGCTGGTCCCGCAGCATTCGCGGAATCATGAAAAGGTCGAGACGCATGAGGAACATGGTGGCGAAAGACGACAGCATCATCCACTTCCCGAATCCGAACATCTCCTTCGCGATATCGCGCCACGCACCCTGCACGCGCCCCCACATGGACCGCGCGAGCACGATCCCCATTGCGCTGACCGCCGTCGGGACGATCACGTACGCGAGATACACCGCGTCGAGGCTGAAGGCGCCGATCCCGATGAACGCCACGATGAAGAGCAGCTTGCCCCCGCCTTCCGAGAGCCGCATCGCGGTGAGGGTGCCGAAGCGCTGCCGCGATTGGAACACCGCCTGCATGAATTCATAGAGCCCGTTGCCGACGACACCAAGACTCACAAGACGGATCGCATGCGCCGCGCCCGGGAAGCGGGAACACCAGTTCGGCGAGCAGCGGCGCGCAGACGAACAGCAGCGCGGCCGTCGGCAGCAGCACGGCCCATTTCACCATCCATGCGACGCGCAGATGCGCCGTGGCGCGATCGGGATCGTGATGCTGATACAGGGCCTGGAACCGCACGATGCTGGAACTCAGGCCGGAATCCGTGAACTGGTTGACCGTCGGCAGCACCGCGATGAACACGCCGTACAAGGCATACTCGGCCGGAGTGACGAGCTTCAGCAACAGGATGGTGATCAGAAAGGTCAGGAATTTCGACAGCACATCCCCGGCAAACACCACGCCGCTTTCACGCGCATGCGCGGGCAGGTACTCCAGCATCGAGTCACGCCAGCGCATCGGTGGTGATCTCCTTCGACGGAACCGCCACACCGAGCGCGCGGTACGCGTCGAGCGTCTGCTGCGCGGCGATGGTCCATGTGTAATGCGCGCGAACGAAGGCGCTGCGCTCGTCTTTCCGCGACGGGGCGGCGAGGGCACGCCTGATCGCGTCGCGAATGGATGCATCGTTGCAGGGAGAGCAGTACTCCGCGTACTCTCCGAAGTATTCTCCGGCCGATCCCTGATCGGTACACACGATCGGGCAACCCGCGGCCGCGGCCTCAAGGCTCGAAAGCCCGGGAGTTTCGAACCAGCTCGGCTGCGCATGCGCGTCCGCATGGACATAGTACGGCCACACCTCTTCCCAGGGAAGCCCGTCCACATGCACGACCCGGACACCGAGCCGGGCGGCCGCGTGCCGGCACTGGCGCCAGTACCCTTCCTCCGCGTGGTTGACGGAGCCAAGAAACACCAGAGGAAGCTCGAGGCCGGCCACCGCGCGCACGAGGGCAAGCTGATTTTTCCGTCGTTCGATGCGCCCGACGCACAGGACGTATCGTTCCGGGGCGCCGGCAGGACGCGAGGGACTGATTTCGAGCGCGCGACAACCGTTGTGCACGACGCGGCACGGAAGGCGCTCACCGACGCGCTCGTGGAGCAACCTTTCCTCCGCGGACGAATTCGGCAGCAACACGTGGCACTTCGCGAGGATCGCCCGCACGCGAGCGCGGAAGTACGGATTGTAGGTGACGGATTTGAGCCGCTGCGAGAGCATCGCCTGCGCCGGCCGGCCCAGCCCGGAAGACAGCACGGCAAGCGTCGTCTTTTTCCACCATGCGATGGAGTGTCCCCCGCGCTCGTATGCCTCCATGTCCCAGAAAATGGGAGAGAGCGCGACAGGTCTGCCATGCGATATCGCGAGGTCGATCATCCACTCGAATTGATACGCGAGGAGCATGTTGAAGCAGTGGACCAGGTCGCACTCCGCGATGATGTCGCGATGCAACGCGGCGCAGGAGCGATCCGCGAGCAGCAGGCGAACATCGATGCCCATGCGTTGCAACTCCACTCTCGTGGCGAGGATCTGCGTGGTGTCGCCTCCCGGATTCGCGAGCAGATCGGGCCGGGCGACGAACGCGATGCGCGCCTGGCGCTTACGCTGCGTGCCGCTCATAACCATCCAGATACATCCGCGCAATGCCCTCCCACGACAGGGTGTCGACATAGGACTTCGCGTTGCGCACACGCGCGGTGACGGCGTCGGAAACCGGCGTCTCGAGAATGCCCGCCAGCAGCGAAACGAGTTCGTCCCTGTCGCGGGCGAGCAGAACGAGTTCCCCGATGCGGTCGATGGAATCGAAGTAATCGCGCTTGATGGTGGTCAATGCCGGGACAAGCACCGGCCGCTCGAAGGCAAAGGCATCGAACAGCGCGAGAAATCCCGTGCCGACCACGTAGCCGGTCTCCTCGAGGAACGGCGCGACGTCCGTTGTCGGCGGATGGAAGCGCACCGTCACTGTGACCCCCGTGGCCTGCAGCACCGCGCCGGTCAAGGGTCCGTCTCCGACGATGGTCAATACCGGCACATGCCCCGCGCGCGTCGCCGCGACAGCGAGGCACTCCGCGAACGCGAGAATGCCGGTGTCGTCCGCGACCCGTCCGATGTACAGAAACGACGCGGTGACCGGACCCGGCCGCGACTTCGGCAGACGCACGGGCGCCCCGACGTAGAAGTGATCGATGCGCTGCCGATAATGCCGCGCGATGAATCGTCCGCACCCGAAGGTCACGTCCATCCGTGAAGCCGCGAAGGCGCGGAGCCGGTCATCCCGTTTCCGGACCGGCCAGGAATCGAAGCCGTGGAAGGTCATGGCATAGACCGGACCGCGCACCGCCCATTTCAGCGGCAGGAACCAGTGGACGAAGGTGCCGTAGTCATGGAAATGGAGCGCATCCGCTTCCCGAAACACTGCGCGGTGTTTCCACATCCATCGCCAGTGAAGCAGCCGCGTGAAGGGACGCGCCGCACGGACGCGCATGCGCAGCACGGTGACTCCCGCGAGCGCGCATTCCTCCGACGGACTTTCGGTGACGACGATCATGCGATGGCCCATCGCCGCGAGCGTTTCCGCCAGACGGGCGGTCGCGATTTCCACGCCGCCGATGTCCGGCAGGAAGCGATGCGTGAAAAAGACGATGGTCATGGCGGAGGCTGCGGCGAGGATTACAGATTCACTTTCTGGAAAAATTCGTAGCGCGGCGGTTCGCCCGTTTCAGGCGTGAAGCCGTAATCCTTCACGAAGGCGCCATCCATGAGCGTATCGTTGGGATCCCACGGTTTGTCATAATCATTCCCTTCCTTGTAGAGGAAGGAAATGTTCTTGATGGCGCTCCACTTCCGTATCCATGCCCCGGCCTTGTCGAGGTTGAGGTCGACGAAATGCGTGATGCGGTCCTGATGATTGTACTCGGGGAAACAGGTGTAGACATCCACTGGAGAGGAAGACGAGTATTCTCGCGCGGCATCGATCGTCAGATCGTGCGCCATCTTGTGGAGGTAGTTCGCGTATTCGCCGTCCTTCCCGTGCCCGAGAATGATCGCGGGTTTCTCCGCGTTGATGATCTCCTTGAGACGCGCGAAAACGGCGGCCCGGTACGGACTGGCCGTCCCGAAGGTCATCGGAAAATCCAGTCCGGGAGCTTCGCCAAGCTGCACCACCTTCTTTCCGTCGACCGTGAGATCGATCGACATGACTTCGACGGGGACCCCGAGTTCATTCGCGTACTTCTTGATGATGTCGAGTTTCCGTTCGCCCATCACGTCGTTCTTCACCACGGTTTTCCCGTCGGCGGTGATGCCGAAGCTGTTGTACCCGCCGAGCGCCGACGAAGGCGCGTCCGACTGCCCTTCCGCGCCATCAGCGCCGTTCGAGAGGAGAATCACCTTGACTCTCCAGCCGTTCGCCGCGGCATACGAGAGCAATCCCCCGGCGAGGAGGACCTCGTCATCGGGGTGACAGAAGATGCCGAGCATGGTTTTATTCTTTGCGGATTTGGACTTGATGATGCCCGTAAAATCCGTGAACCCGCGAGCGCGGAGCGTGTCCGGCAGCTTGAGATACCCTTCGTGATCGTTCGCGTCGAAAACGCTGAGGAAGTAATCGATCTTGATCTTCTCCGTCGGAAAACTGTTGTACATGTAGTTCTGCTTGTACACGACGGGATGATCGACTCCCGGCCATTCGTCGAAATCCCAGGTCCCGTGCGGAATGCCGACGGGCATGTCGAAGCCTTTGCGGAACATGGACTCTTCCCCCTTCGACGGGATGGACTGCGCAAGCGCGCAGGGTGTTGCGAATGCCGCCAGAAGCAGCGTGGCCGCGAGAATCGGAAGGTGTTTCACGAACGGATCTCCTAGAGTATGGTGAATTTTTTTTCTGATCTGCCATCGCCCGAGTCGAGCACCAGCAGGTACATGCCGCGAGTGGCGCGCGCCCCGTCGTCGGCGAGGCCGTCCCAGACGATGAAGTGCGTGCCGGCCGCCGCCGCGAAATAGCGGAAGGTTCTGACACGCCTGCCGCGCATCGAGCACCGCGCAATAAAACATCCCGGGGCCCGACGTGCCGATTTCCGCGATCAGCGTGTGCGCGTCATCCGACCGCATGGGGACCGGATATACCGCCAGGGTCGCGGGCCGCGCGAGCGGCGTCGGCTGTGCGGCGTATGCTTCCAGCAGCGCGGGGAGGAGCGCGCGGGCGATGCGCCGGTGCGCTTCCGCGGTCGGGTGCACACCATCGACACCGAGCAGATCCGGCACGTCCGCGCTGTCGAAAGCAGCGGAGATGAAAGGCACGCGCAACGCGGATGCGCGCTCGGCGATCGCGGCATCGTAGTCCCCGCGCAGCGAGGCGACGCCGCCGAACCCCGCATATAATCGCGCGGCGGAATACTGGTAGTAGCGGTCCGCAAGCACCGGCGGCAGGCCGAGCAGCACGGGCCGGCCGCCAAGGCCGCGAATTTTCCGGATCAGGATATCAAGATTTTCCTTGAAACGTTTGAGCGGCACACGCGGGGCGGTCGCGTATCCGTGAATGTACCAGTCGTTCGAGCCGAAGGCGATCAGCACGACGGAAGGCCGCACCGCCAGCACGTCGGCGTCGATGCGCGCGACAGCGTCGTCGGTCGTCTCCCCCGCCCGCCCGAGATTGCGCGTCTCTCCGGCGTATCCCGCGGCGCGGAGCAGCGAGTCGCACACCGCGGGGTACGCCAGGGACGCATGTTTCGCCGCGTCCATCCATCCTTCCGTGATCGAGTCGCCGAAGAACAGGATCGGAGAGGTTGCCGCCTGACTCCGCGCGCGATCAGACACTCCCGCGAGGAGCGCAAGTGCGAACAGGGCGGGTGTCAGGCTGGCGTTCATTCTGCGAGATACGATTGCAGCTCCGCGCGAGCCGCCGTCGCGTCCACCGCATCGCCCGCGTTGAGGCGATGCAGCAGCGCGTCGATGGCGGACTTCGCCGCATCCTTGCTCTTGTCGAGGAGGTATCCATCGAAGTAGGACTCTCCCGCCATCGCGCGGTTGATTTCGAATTCGCGGTTGTGCTCGTTCAATTCGGAGTAGTAGACGACGCGAAACGCGCGGTTGAATTCGCGCTCGCGGTAGATCTCGAACATGAGTTTTTCAACGGTCATGGTTCGCGCTCCTACACGCCCACATTGTCCGGGATCCGGATCGAGACCGGTTCGTGATCGGCTTTCACGCCGTCGATCAGCGGGAGGCTGTACCGCGAGTGGTCCGCGCGGTCAAGTGCCACCCGCAGGCGGGCTTCGTACTCCTGCATGAGGTCCTGGAGCGTCCGTCGCTTCCGTTTCTGATCGAGCATTTCCTCGCGATAGCGCTTCAGGAAGTACCCGATGGTTTCGACGCGGATTTTGATGCTGCCGGTCGGCTTGTTCTCATCGATATCCTTGAAGGAGAAGTACGGCGATCCTGCGCATTCGACGATCTCCTGGACGAGGGAATAAATCGGCGCATCGTGGCCGCACTTGAAACTCGACAGTTCCAGCGCGACGAGGTTCGGATGACGCGCCACGTACTTCGCGGCCCACACCTTCCTCGATGTGTTCTCGCTGTAGGAATTCTTCCAGACGTCGGAGATTTCCATGGGATGCGAGATGCGTCCGGCGCGGATGTCCTCGCCGAAGACGCGCTCGAGCACGTCCGGGTCCGTGGGCAGGGAATCCTGCGAAAACACGGGGTAGCCGATTTTCTGGAATTCGTCGAGGATCTCGTGGTTGAGACCGGGATCGTTGTGATAGGGCCTCGCCAGGACCACGATGCCGATGCGGTTTTCCCGCTCCAGCTCGTCGAGCACGTCGCGAGCCTGACGCTTCACGCTCTCGTTGTACCGGTCGAGCGCCGCAAATCCTTGAGCAACCGCCGAGCGATTCTCTTCCTCCTCCAATTGCAGGAGCTCGCGGAAATACTCGAACAGCTGCTGTGCGGTCCGGTCGGCATCGTTGAGCGAGATGTAGGGATTGAGGTAGCGGATGCCGTGCTTGGCGAACAGATCTTCTTCCTTGATGAACGCGGCCTTCGCGGATTCGGAGGTACCGGTGGCGGTGGGACAGGCCTTCGACGCGAGGACGCCGTGAAGATCCGTCGTCAGGTCGTCGATCATCGGGAAGAATATCCACGACAGCGGCGTCTTCGGATGCTTGCGGAACAGCAGGTTGTGAATGTGCGAGAGGGCGACCTTGCTCGGGAAACACGGATCGATGCTCCCGCGCTTCGAGCCTTCCTTGTACAGTTCCTCGGACGTGTAGTCCGAGAACACGAGGTGCGCGTGCGGGACACCGAGACTCTCGAAGTAGGCGGAGAAGAACGGCATGTAGGAGTACAGGTTCAACACGCGCGGCACGCCGACGCGGATGGCCGCCCTCTCTCGTCGCACCGCTTCGGGATCAGCGGCCTTTCGCCGGAAGAATCCGCGAGAGGTCTCTCTCGGCGCTGCTGCGGCCGGGTAGGCCGCCCACGCTTCCCTGGCCGCGATCTCGAGCAGGTTCGGGAACTGCTTCCGCGAGTCGGAGAGACCCTTCGCGATCATGCGCATGTCTTCGATGTCCTCCACGGTACCCTTCTCGCAGGTCGCGATGATGAGGCGGTTGGCGCCCGGCGCGAGAGGAATCTTCGATGCCGAGTGCCGACGTTGTTCATCCGCGGTTTCGAAGCGCGCCGCGCGGACGGATTCCGGTCCGGCCTTGTACTCGAAACTGTTGCTCTCCTCGTGCGCGGGTTCGGAGGTTTCGACGTCAATAAAGGTTCGAAGGCACTTGTTCTTGCAGAAGTAGCATCGCGTGTCTTCGTTCCTCGACGATGTGAACCGTATTCGGGAAACTGCATCGAGTCCGATGAAGCTCGTGCGCTGGCCCAGCGCATGAAGCCGGGCGGCCTCCACCGCGCAGCCGATGGCGCCGGCCTCGCCGGTATGCTCGTGCACGATCACGGTGGGCTGCACGTCTTTTCCACGGAAACGGGAACGAATGAAATCCACCTGCGACTTCACTGCGGCGAGATTGTGTTGCGTTCCGCCCTGTAGTACGAATTTCGTACCGAGCTTCGTCATATTGGCGATCTGGGACACGTACAGCCAGATATTCTTCGGGAGCACCGCCGCGAGTCCCGCAAGGATTTCTTCCGGCTGCCAGCCCTGCCGTTGAAAATCGACGATATCGGATTGCATGAACACCGCGCAGCCGTACCCGAATTCCGGCAACGCCGTGGCAGTGAAAGCGATGTCGGCAAACTGCTCGACGGGGTATCCGAAACCTTCTGCCGTGCTCTGCAGAAAGTATCCGTTCCCAGCCGAACATTGTGTATTCAACTTGAAGTCTACGACCCTATCATCTTTCAGGACAATGATTTTTATGTCCTGTCCTCCAACGTCACATATCACGTCGACATTGTCGTAGAAATGAAGAGCGGCCTGGGTATGCGCCACAGTCTCCACGAGTCCGACATCGCCTCCGATGGTGTTTTTCAGGATGTCCTTCGCATATCCGGTGGTACCGACGGCCAGGATTTCGAGGGAGGCTCCCTGCGAGGTGACCATGTCGTGGAGGGATCCGATGATCTGGATGGTATCCTCGATGGGGTTCCCTTTTGAGAGCTGGTAGGCTTTGAATGCGACATTCTTTTTCTCGTCGAGAAGCACTCCCTTCGTCGAAGTAGAGCCGCCATCGATGCCGAGAAAGGCGCGAAATACCGTACCCGGCGCGAGCACTTTTCGAACGAACGGCGTCACCGAATATTCCTTTTTGAATTCCGCCAGTTCGTCGGGTGAAGCGCAGAGGGCTTTTGAACCCTTGGCGCGTTTCATTTCGTGACGGCCGACATCGATGTACCGCCGGAGGCTGTCCAGGCCGATGAAGCGGCTCCCGTCGTCCTCGCTGTCCTTTCCGAATTCGACGGCGCCGATGGCCGCGAAGTACTGCGCATTTGCGGGGACGTGAATGAGCGATGCGGGGTCGACGCCTTCCGGCAACACCATGCTGCGTTCTTCCCACACCTTCACGATGTTGGCCTGCCAGCATTCCAGCATGCCCTTGATGAAGGTGTTCGGTCCGCCAAGCAGGAGCACTTCAGGACGGAGCGTATGCCCGCGCGTGAGCACCGACAGATTCTGCTGCACGATCGATTCGAAGAGCGAGGCCATCAGCTCGTCGGGCGGCACGCCCTGCTTCTGGAGACCGTTGATGTCCGTCTCCGCAAACACGCCGCACTTCCCCGCGACCGGATGAAGCTTGATTCCATCGTATCCGAGCGCCGAAAGCTGTTCCGCCGGGATTCTCAGCTTGGCGTTGATCTTGTCAAGAACAGCTCCGGTGCCTCCGGCGCACTTGTCGTTCATGGATGGAATCTTCTTCTTCTTGCCTGTCTCGGGGTCTTCACGAAAGATGATGATTTTCGCGTCCTGACCCCCGAGCTCGATGACCGAACCCGCCTTCGGGTGGAGCTTTTCCACCGCCAGCGTGACGGCATTGACTTCTTGTACAAACTTTGCGCCAACGAAACCGGCGATTGCATTGCCACCGGATCCGGTCGCGAAAATCCGGAAGCGTGACGGAGGCAGATTCGTTGAATTCAGAATTTTCTCAAGGAATTCAAGGACTTTCTCCGGTTGCTTCGTCTCGTGGCGTTCGTACTCCTGCCACAAGATGCGATCGTCCGCCGGATCCATCACCACCGCCTTCACGGTGGTGCTGCCCACATCGAGGCCGATGAAGAGGCAGTCTGTCTGATTTATCATACAGCCGAACTCACTTTCTTCCTCCGGGAAAGGTGCGCGATATCCGAGCAGAAGCGGGCGGAGACGCCGATGAGCGCGCTCTGATCCTGCAGCGCAAAGAACGCATCGGACAGTTGCTTCTCCCCATTCGCCATGCTCTTGAATTCTTCCATCGTGAGGCCGGCGCGAGTGAGCGTCTGCTCCATCTCGAGCCGGGCCTTCGTGCGCGCCTCGCCCAGAACCATCTGCACTCTGCTGTGCGCGTTGATCTCCCCCTCCCCCGATGTCTCGATGGGAAGGTAGAGGATATCCTTGAAGTGCGAAATCACCGCCGATTGCACTCCGTCGGACTGCGTGCTCGGCATGCAGCCGAAGGGCTTGACGGAGAGGACCATGTGGCAAAGATTTTTATTCGTGTAGTAGATGTTCTTCGCCACTTCGAGATGCCCTTCGCCTCCCTCGAGACGCGTATTGTAGTACGGATGCGCGATGCGCTGCATCTCGTACTGATCCGTCAACGCGTGCGGCATGTTGCCGAACGCCGCGCGCAGCCGGTTGTATTCGCGGACGAACACGACCTCGGCGATGCGGAGCGCGACGGATTTCCTTGCGGTCCGGCTGCGGCTTCGCGCGCGGGCGCGAAAGCGCTCGAGACCGGAAAGATTCTTCGGCACGTCGAGGTATCGCCGGTCCAGATTCTCCTGCCGTGCCTGATGCAGCATGTACAGGAGCCAGGTGGCGATGGGCTCCACCAGCACCTGTGCGCCCTCCTTCTCCAGGAAGCGGAACATGTTGAAGTTGCCGTCGCCCTCCGTGGTCTGCGCCCAGAACTCGCCGGTGATTTTGACAATGGGCCTGACGCGCGTGCGGTCAACCTCGACGCCCGCAAAAATCTCCCTGCAATCCCGCATGCCCAGGACGATGCGATTGCCGACGATCTGATCCAGAAAGCGGCTCAGCAATTTCGAGACCGACGCAGCCGCGGGCATGCGCTGAAGGAAGCCGAGCTTGTCGACCATATAGGTCGGCCGCTCGGCGAGGATGTCGGCCATGTGCTCAATCGAGGCCTTCAGCGCGGTATCGGTCGCGCCGGGTTCGCGCTCGAAGGGCCGAAGCTGATAGGCGACATCGTTGAGAATATCGGCAATCATGAACGCGTTGAGCAGGCCGAGCGTGAAATCGAGATTCAGCTCCAGACCCGCGTCATCCAGCGCCTGGTTCAACCCTCCGGTCTGCTCGAGGATGAGGACGCGGAAGCCGTCGAATCCCGCGTTGCGCAAGGCAAGCCGGAACTCCGCCTCGTACATGCCGAAGCGGCACGGTCCGCAGGCGCCCGCTGTAAAAAAGACATACTTGTCGATAATTTCCCTGCGGGACAATCCCTCCGCCTCGAGCCCCACGAGATACTCCACGAGATTTCCCACGGTGAAGTAGGTCGGATTGCACTGCCCGTTGTTTCCGTACTCCTTTCCCGCCTGGAACGCCCTGACGGTCGGCGTCGGAAGATACTCCGCGATGTACCCGTGACCGGTCATCATTGCCTGAATGAGGCGTTCGTGCTTCCACGTCAGGCCGCCGAACAACACGGTGGTAAACGGGCGTTCCGCCCGGGTAAAGGGGCGTTCCGCCGGACGCGCGGCGTGCACGACCACGCGGTCGGTGATGCCGAGTTCCGCCGTCAGGCGTTGTTTTTCCTGAGAAACGAGGACGTCTATTTTCACGTCGGACGGAACTCTGTGCAGAGCGCTGTCGTGTCCATTGCCGTTCCTTGAGAGGCGCTCAAGGCCGTTGCGAGGCTCTCGCGTGCGCATGGTGAATCCTTTCACACTATATGTGAAGCAAAAAAAAGGAGGGTTGAAATATGACCGCCCATCGGCCCGTTGCTCCTGACGCCGGATTCCGCACACCTGCGGGCATGACACAGCGTCGCCACCTCGAATCGGCCTGTATCCTACGGCTCCTTCTCAGACGTGCACGCTGCGGCCAACTACCGGGAAATGCCGGACATATTTCCTGAAAATACGAAAACGCCCTGATTTTCCAATGCGAAGCCCTGTGTATCGGATGGCAGCTGCTGTCCGCGATGTTCCGCGACAGACCGCGCCAACGCGCGGAAACGACCGATGACAGGTACAAAAACGGCCGGACGCTTTCGCACCCGGCCGTTGAAGCGCATCACGGATGGTCAACGCAGCAGCAACAACGATTCGGTGCTGACCCGATCGCTTCCGTGCAACACCGCGCGATACATTCCATTCGGGAGACCGACGGCATGCCATACCGGACGGTACATTCCGGGCTCCTGCATCTGGTCGACGAGTGTCGCGACTCGTTGGCCGAGGACATTCTCGACAGTCAGCGTGACGCGTGACCGCTGGCGGAGTTCATACGGAATGACGGTCTGCTCCGCGAAGGGATTCGGGTAATTCCTCGAGAGCACGCACGCCGAGGGAGAAGCAGCGGGGCCTTCCATCGCATTCGTGAGCAGACCCTCGCCGTTGACGGCGATACGGTCGGGCGATGTCGCGGAATTGCTGATGAAGGAGAGGGTCCCGTTGACGAGTCCGATTTTGGTCGGCGCGAAGCGCAACGTCACATTCACCGTCGCGGAAGGCGCCACCGTGTAGGTCTTCTCCACCGCGGCGAATGCGCCCTCATCCGATGTCACATCCGTCACGCGCAGCGTGTCACTGCGCCGGTTCGTCAGGGTGACCACCGTATCCTTGACCATGCCGATGGACGCGGTCGAGAAATTCACTGAATACGACGAAAACAGGACATCCGCATCCCCTGTTCCACCGACAATGATCTTGTCGGGATTCGACGCGGAGTTGCTGTACATCCACAGTTCCCCATTGATCTGGCCGATACGGTCCGGAGTGAAGCGGACGGTGAGCGGCGCCGTTCCGCCGGCGGGAACGGTAAAGGCGGAAGGGAGCGCGGTGAACGACGCCTCATCGCTCGTGATTTCCGTGACGCGCAGCGAGTCGTTTCCGTTGTTCTTGATGGAAAGCACCGTATCCCGCGCGCGGCCGACGGGACTCTTCCCGAAGCTGATCCGGTCAGGACTGATGAGAATCTCCACCTCGCCGAATCCAATGCCGTTCACGAAGAGCGTGTCCGGCGAATCGAGCGCGTTGCTGACGACGAGGAAACGGGCGTTTACCTTGCCGATCGCTTTCGGCGTGAACGTGATCGTGTTGTTGACGGATGCGCCCGGCGGGATGTTCATGACTTTCTGCGCCGCGCTGAACGCGCTGTTGGAGGAATTCACACCGGTGATCCTGAGCGTGTCGACGCCCGTGTTCGAGAAGACGACCACGGAGTCCTGTTTCAAGCCCATCTTGACCGCTCCGAAGCCGACGCCCGTCGCGCTGAGCGCGAGGACTGCCGTGCCGGCTCCAACACCTGTCACCCGGATCGTGTCCGGCGAGGTCCAGCTGTTGCTCAACACGATGATCGACGCGTTGATCGTCCCCGTGCCCGACGGGGTGAAGCGGATCGTGTCGTTGAAGGTCAGTCCCGATGCGATGGTGCCGATGGTGGGGCGCGGGACGAAGTCCGGGTGCGTGGAGGTGATGTTGCTGATCTGCAGCGGATCGCTACCGATATTGGTGATGGTGATCACCTTGTCGCGCTTGATCCCGACCGGGACCGAGCCGAAAGCCACTGTCGACGACGAAAAGCTCGCCTCCGGCTGCGAACGCGGATAGCTTCCGTCGGCCATGACTTTGAACGCGAAAATCCCGCCGTTGCTGAAGCTGTTGCGATAGTCCTCCCATGCGAAGATCACGTTGCTCGACGCGTCCGCCACCACGTTGGGAGATGTCTGCGAATTTGCGGCCGAGCTGACCACGAGTCCGTTCGCCGCCCAGAGCGGCTGTCCGGCGGCGCTGAGCCTCTGAACGTACAGATCCGCGTTGGTATTCCCGTTGCGCCTGTCCTCCCACGCCACGAACACGCCGCCCGCGCCGTCGGGCACAACCGTCGGAATCAATTGATTCGCGGGAGCGTTGCAGACGACGACGCCGTTGGCGGTCCATTTCGCAGTGCCGTTCGCGTCGTAATACTGCGCGTAGATGTCCGACGTGGCGCCGCCGCGATTGTCTTCCCACACGACCACCGCCGCGCCGTTGCCCATGCCGCAGATCGCCGGACGATCCTGCTTGCCGCCCGCGCTCGAGACCTGCGGGCCGTTCCATTTCGCCGCGCCGCTGCCGTCGATGCGTTCCGTGAATACGCCGGTGACCGATCCGCGCCCATCGGGCCAACCACGACAGCGCCGTTGAGACCGTCGCTGTCGATGACCGGCAGGCTCTGCGTACCCGCTTCGGTACTGACAGGCGCTCCGGGGACTCCCCAATCCGCCGTGCCGTTGGCTGCAATGTGCTGCGCGTACAGGTCGAAACTTCCGCCGGTGTACATGTACGCCCACACGATGATCGCGCCGCCTGTACCGTCTGTGCAGATGGCGGGTGAATACTGATAGGTGCCGCTCGACGGGACGATCGGGGAAATGTAGTACGCATCGCCCCAGGGCTGGGCGCCGTTGGCATCCACCTTTCCGACCATGATCTGGTTGTCGCTGTTCCCGCCCGGTGTGTTGTCCATGAAGGCGATGATGGCGCCGCCCGAACCGTCGCTGACGATGGCCGGATCGCTCTGCTCCTTGTCCGCGATGGCCGATGGCACGAGGCTCACTCCGTCGCGCGCCCAGAGGGCCGTGCCGGACGAGTCGATGCGCTGCACGTAGATGTCGTTCTGCAGAAAGCGGACATCCTTCCAGGCGATGATGGCGCCGCCGCTGCCATCCGTCGTGATGACGGGCTTGTTCTGCCCGCCAACGCTGGTGCAGACCGGCACGCCGTCGTATGTCCACTTGATCGTCCCGCCGGCATCGATCCGTTGCGCATAGATGTCGAAGACGCTGGTTGACGGGCGCTCGTCCTCCCAGACGATGATGACCCCCCCCTTGCCGTCGGCCACCATTTTCGGGAAACGCTGATTGCGTACAGCCTGGCAGACCGGATTGTTTGCGGCGGGATTCGACGACCATTGCGCGAGCAACGGTGTTCCGGTCGCGACGATGAGGATTGCGGAAATCAGTACGAAACGTCTCATGGCAACTCCTGGATGCAGCTTCGATGGATGGAGCATAATCGCGAGGCGGGAAAATCGATTGCGCGATAGCAAATGAAATTAACGATTTCCGACATGCTTCTCAACTGTTCACGCTTCATCCATGGAATATGGATAGGGTCTGCTCGCGACCGCAGGCAATTTTGTTCATCGACCTTCGAAGGGTACTTTTCCGATGGAGTCTCCTTCACCACCGAACACCCGAGCCATGCCCCATCGCCACATCTCCCGCGTTGTCCTTCTCGTCCTCTGCACCTTGTTCATCGTTGCCGCTCGGGCGGGTGACGGTGGACTGATCATCGGGACGTATCGCACCGTCACCGTGGTGGACGGGGACACGTTCAAGATCGAGGGCCTGGGGCGGTCGATCCGCTTCCTGTGCATCGATACCGAGGAGACGCCGAAACGCGGCGATGTGTCCGCCCTCGTGGAAGAACTGCGCCGTCAGTGGCCGGGGATCTACACCCGGGAGCGCGGGGAGTCGGCATTCCCGATAAAGCACGATTCGCCATTCGGATACGAAACGGCGATGTGGGCGAAGCAGTGGTTCGCCGAGGCGGATTCCGTCCGGCTCGAGCGCGACGTCACGAGCCAGGTCTACGACTACTACGGACGCTATCTCGCATACATCATCGCATTCAAGAAGGGTCGGGCAGTCAACTTCAACGTCGAGTGCGTGCGGCTCGGCTACTCGCCGTATTCGGTGAAGTACGGTCCCAGCACGCGCTTCAACGACGCCTTCGTCGCGGCGCAGAAGGAAGCGCAGGCGGCCAGGCGCGGCATCTGGAACGCGAAATCCGCGTGCTACCCGGACTACACCGAACGCCTCGCATGGTGGGGACAGCGCGGTGCTGCCATCGGGGAATTTGACCGTCGCTTCGCGGATGACCCTCGCTACTTCTTCCTCGGACGCGACGGAGAGTACGAGCGCCTTGCCCTGGCTTCGTCACAAACCGTGGTGGCCTTCGGCGCACTCGGCGCGATCAGGCAGGCGCGCTTTCCCTACCTCGTCGAACTCATGCACAAGAACAAGCTTTCCTGCAACATGGTCTTCTTCGAAACCATGCAGCCGCTCTTCGCCGCGATCCCATGGACGACGTTCGCGCAACGGTTCGTCTACGTGCGCGGTAAGGTGAAGGTGTACGACGGCAAGCCTGAACTCGTCATCGAGTCGGCGAAGGACATCAGCCTGACGCCGATCGTCCTCGCCAAGGCCCGGTAGGAAGGCTCGGGTCAGGCGTCGTCTTCCGGCCTGGAGGGATGCACGCCGAGATCGGGTTCGTGCAACGACGCGATGATGGACCGCATGCCCTTCTCCCGGAAGAGGCTCTTGAGCCGACTGCGCTCGATGTACATTTCTCCGATCTCCGCGGCGAGCAGGAGCGTCACACTGGAATAGTAGACCCAGACGGCGGTCGCGACGATGATGGCATAGGGTCCGTACACTTTCCCGATGCTCCACAGATTGGCGACGTAATACGAGAAGACCGCCTTCGCCACGGCCCAGAGCACTGCGGCAATGGCGCTGGACAGCGCGATGGCACGCAGGGGCAGACGCTTGTCAGGCACCAGCCAGAAGACGACGCAGAACAGCAGGAAGCTGAGCACCGCCGAGGACACATGCAGCGCGGATCCCTCGATCAACCAGTGCACCGGTTCGCCGCCGAGTATCCCCTGTGCGATGCCCTTCACCACGGTCATGCCATAACTGAGGATGGTGATGATCACCAGGGCGAAACCCACAATGGAGAGCAGCGCGATATCCTTCAGCTTCGAGACGACGATGCTCTTGGTGTCGCGGATGTTGAAGATCTTGTTCAGCACCGTCCGCAGCGCCGCAAACAGGGCCTGCGAGGCCCATGCCAGGCCGACCAGACCGATGATGCCCGCAAGCGGAGACGCGGTGACGAATTCCCGGACGAGCCCGAGCACGCGCGTCCGCAGGTAGTCGCGCTCGTAGGGAAACATCTGCATCGAGTCGAGATACCCGTCGATGGTTCTGATCGCGGATTCCGAATCGAAGTACAGACCGAGGACGTAGAAAATGATGAGGACGAGCGGAATGAAGCAGAGGAAGGAATTGAACGCGATTCCTGCTCCGGAAAGGAAAATATGATTGTCCTCCATGCGCTCCAGGATGCGCACGAGGTACATCCACGTGTCGCGGATCCAATGCAGGGAGAGGACCTCCACTCCGGCCGCGACGGCCTTGCGCCAGTACCGGGCGAGGGTCGACGTGCTCACCGCGGCGAAAGGATGCGTTCGATGCTGCGGGTGTAGAGGTCCGCGGCAGCGGTGACGTCGAGCGCGATATCATCGTTGATGCGCAGCGCCGTGCCGCCGACGCGTCCGAGTTCCTGGATCTCCACTTCGAGCTCCATGGCGACCTGCACGAGGTCGCGCTTGCGCTCGGGGCGACAGGACACCACGATGCGCGACTGGGCTTCGCCGAAATACACGGCATCCCGACGGAACGTCTCGTACACGCGCAGCTCCGCGCCGACGGGCGCCTCTGCCAGGATGCACGACTCGGCGAGGGCGACGGCGAGACCGCCGTCGGAGACGTCGTGCGCGCTCTGCAGCAATCCCTCCCGGATCATGCGCAGCACGGCGGCATGCAGGCGCTTTTCCTCATCCATCGCAAAGTGCGGGGCATCGCCACCCACGATCCCGTGCACGGTGGCGAGGTACTCGCTGCCGGCGATGTCGTTGCGGTTGGCGCCGAGCAGGAACACCAGGTCGCCCTCGTTGCGGAAACCCGCGGTCATGATGTGTCCGACGTCCTCGATCAGCCCGAGCATGCCGATCACCGGGGTCGGATACACGGCATGACTCGGATCCTCATTGTAGAAACTGACGTTGCCGCCGGTGACCGGGGTGTCGAGCGCGCGGCAGGCCTCCCCCATGCCCGCGATGGCTTCGGAGAACTGCCAGTAGATTTCCGGCTTGTAGGGATTGCCGAAGTTCAGGCAGTTGGTGATGGCCAGCGGTTCCGCGCCCACGCACACCACGTTGCGCGCGGCTTCGGCGACGGCGATCATCGCGCCGCGCCGCGGGTTCAGATACACGTAGCGGCCGTTGCAGTCCGTCTTCACGGCGATGGCCTTGTTCGTGCCCTTGATGCGGACGACGGCAGCGTCGCCTCCGGGATGCTGCGCGGTGTTGGTGCGCACGGAAGTGTCGTACTGCTCGTACACCCACCGTTTGCTCGCGATGTTCGGCGACGCGAGCAGCTGTCCGAGCACGGCGGTGAGATCGTGCGGCACGGGCACGGATTCCGCATGGAACGCGCCGGTGACGTCGAGGTATTCGGGCCGCTTCGTCTCGCGGTGATACACCGGGGCTCCCCCGCCGAGCACGAAGCCGAAGGCCGGCGCGTGGGCCACGATGGCGCCGCGATGCCGCACGGTGACCATGCCGTCGTCGGTGACGGCGCCGATGATCACAGCGTGCAGATCCCACTTCGCGAAAATTTCCCGCACGCGATCCTCGCAGCCCTTCTTCGCGACGACGAGCATGCGCTCCTGGGATTCGGACAACATGATCTCGTATGCGCTCATGCCCTCTTCCCCTTTCGGCACCTTGTCGAGGTCCACGTCCATGCCGCTCTCGCCCTTGGCGGACATCTCGGTGCAGGAGCAGGTGATGCCCGCGGCGCCCATGTCCTGGATGCCGACGATCAGGTCCTCGCGGATGATTTCGAGCGTCGCTTCGAGCAGCAGTTTCTCGGTGAAGGGATCGCCCACCTGCACCGACGGGCGCTTGGACTCGGACTCCTCGGAGATTTCCACCGACGCGAAGGTGGCGCCGTGGATGCCGTCGCGTCCGGTGGAGGAGCCGACGATCATGACCGGATTGCCGACGCCTTTGGCGGTGGCGGAGGCGACCATGCCATGATTGACGATGCCGACCGCCATCGCGTTGACGAGCGGATTGCCGTGGTAGCAGGGATCGAAGTAGATCTCCCCCGCCACGGTCGGCACGCCGAAGCAGTTGCCGTAATGGCCGATGCCGCTCACCACGCCGCGCAGCAGGTACTGCACGCGCTCGCTTGCGATGTCGCCGAAGCGCAGCGAATCGCAGGCGGCGATGGGGCCGCGCGCCCATGGTGAACACGTCGCGCAGGATGCCGCCCACGCCCGTCGCCGCGCCCTGGAACGGTTCGATCGCGGACGGGTGATTGTGGCTTTCGATCTTGAAGGCGATGGCGAGTCCGTCACCGATATCGACGAGACCGGCGTTCTCCTCGCCGGCGCCGACCAGGAGTCGCGCGCCGTCGCGCGGCAGCGTCTTGAGCAATGCGATCGAGTTCTTGTAGCTGCAATGCTCGCTCCACATCACGCTGTACATCCCGAGCTCGGTATACGTGGGCACGCGGCCGACTTCGGCGCAGGCTTTGGCGTATTCTTCTTCAGTGAGACCAAGTTCGCGGGCGAGGGCGAGGGTGACTTCGGGTTCTGATGGCATGGGGGCGGTTGGTTGCATTGCGTGGGCGACGGGGGTGAGGCAGGTTGAAGGTGACAGGTTACAGGTGGAAGGAGAAAGAAGAAAGATCGGAGATGAAAGATGAAGAATGAAAATACGAAGATGGGTTGACTTTCGCAGATTTGGAGCTATCGCTCAGGAGCGGAGACGGTCACAGGGCCTGAAAACAAAGCCCCTCCGCCGCGAGGGGTGGAGGGGCCTGATTATCGGATGGTCTGATCTTTTACTGTTGGAAGAGGCGGATGGCGTGGTTGAACACGTCGGGTCCGATATTCCACGATGTGATCGACGGCAGTCCACGCTTCCCCATCGGGACCGCGATGCCCGGGATGCTGGCGAGATGCACCTTCGGGATATTGGCGCCGAATGTCTTGTTCATCGCATCGATGAAGAGATTGGCGACGATGCCGTGTCCCTTGCTGGAAGGATGGACGCCATCAAGGCTGAACATCCCGCCTTTGATGAAATCGATCGTCAGAGCCTCGCCCGCAAGCGAATACCCCTGGGCGGCAATGGTGTTGAACGCGCTGTTGATATCGACCAGCGCAATCGGTTTGCCGGGTTTGCTCAGGCGGTTCACGGCGGAAAGGATGCTCTCGTTGTACGCCTTGATCGCCGTCGCGCAGGTGCTCTGCTCCTCGATGTCCAGCACGAGCGCATCAGGCCAGGGATTTGTGGGATACACGCCGAACGGCTTGGTCGTGTCGATGCCAAGACCGATGACTGCGCCGACGGGAGCGCCGAGCATCGCCGCGAGATCGCGGTACCACTGTCCGGTCGGCTTTCCGATCAATGGCGCGTAGGCGCCGCCCTTGAGGGTCAACAGCACGTTCTGCTGACGCATGAGATTGGTCGTGTCCGTGAGAATCGCGGGACCCTTGTTGCCGTGCCGCTGGTAGAAGATGGAGAGTCCGCCGTTGGCAAGGAGCACCGGCGCCACTTGCGGACCGACGGTGAGGAAGAACGGTATGGTCCGGACATCAGGGATGTTGGCGACCACGATGGACGCGTCCGGTGCCCCGTTGCGCAACGCCGTCAATGCGTTGCTGACAAGGCCGTCGAACATCGCGGACTGCGTCGGCGCCGCGGGCGAGGTGCCTCCGCTCGTCGCGAAACCGAGCGCGTCGTTGTTCCCGAGCCAGAAGGTGATGAGCGTCGGCTTCAGCTTGAGCGCCTGCTCGATGATGGATTTGCCGAAGCCCACCTGGTCGCGCAGTACCAGCTTGAAGAAC
The DNA here is from genome assembly GCA_016720835.1 of Ignavibacteria bacterium. Lineage (GTDB taxonomy): Bacteria > Bacteroidota > Ignavibacteria > SZUA-365 > SZUA-365 > JADKJW01. Next base: position 63,552 of record JADKJW010000016.1, on the reverse strand, counting down.
GGATTGCCGCGGTTTATCGACTTCGGCGTGATGTCCGCGGTGTCGAGCGCGTCATAGAGAATCGAGCCCGGGATGCCGAGATTGTTGTACGGCGCCGGATGCGCCATGTTGGACGGCGCGGTGAGATTGTTCGGTCCGGTGACGAGCGTCGGCGGATTCATCGACGTGAGGCTGATGGCCGCGCCGGTGCCCGGCGCCGGAATCAGCGGCTGCACGAAATTGACGTTGAACTGCTTCGCGATGAGATTCGGATAGCTGTACATCTGCGACGCTTCGGTCAGATATCCGCTCTGATAGCCGGCGGTCAGGCTGTTGCCGATGGCGACGTAGACGGTGGGATCGATCGATCCGTTGGAATTGGGTCCGCTCGGGTTCTGATCGGTATCGGAGCAGCCGAGGAGGATGAGGGAGAAAACGGTGGCGAGCGAGAGGATGCGTTTCATGGTGAGTGTCTCCATCGGCCGTTAAAAATGATACGTCAGGTCGAGGCCGATCAGCTGGGCGTTCCCCTGATAGAGGCCGTCGAGATACACGCCGTCCGGCTGGCTGGTCTTGTCGGTCGAGCGATCCATGAACATGAGGTTCAGGTATGCGAAATCGACTGTGAGATTCGGCAGGAGATTCATGCCCGCGCCGAGGTTGAGTCCGTGGCGGTCCGCATCCGGCAGCAGCGGCTCGAGATGCTCGTCCGGCACGGGATTGTGATCGTAGAAGTACCCGGCGCGCAGCTTGAGACCGAGGATCGGGAGCTTGTATTCGCCGCCGAGACGGACGATGAACGCGTCCTTGTAATTCTTCGGGGAGGAGACGTCGGCCTGCTTGATCACGGGATTCGTGGTCGCGTCGTCCTTGAAATCGATTTCGAGCTTGTCGTATGAGGACCAGCCGATGCCCTGGTAATCGAGTTCCAGTTCGAGGTCCTCGTTGGGCATCCAGGCGACGCCGACGAAGTAGGTGGCGGGCAGATCGATGCCGGTGGTCACATCACCGCCGGGGAACAGCGCCGCGAGGGATGCCGGCGGATGAAAGTTGGCGGTGCCGTCGAATTCCAGCGTCGTCTGCGCGCGGTACGTGACGCCGACGGAGATGGTCTCGACCGGTTTGAAGAGCACGCCGGCATTCCAGCTGAACGCCGTCTTGCCGTCGCCTTCCAGTTCGAGGTTCATCTCGGGCGAGAAGTTCGTCACGGCCCTGCGCAGCATGACGCTCGAAAAGACGATGTTCGCGCCGACGCCCACGGAGAGCATGTCGTTGACCGCGTAGGAAATGGTGGGCATGACGAAGAAGGTCTTCAGGTCGATTTCCCGCGTGATGGATTTGCCGATCCAGTCGTCGGCCCATCTCGTGCCGAGGCCGTACGGAGTCACCAGACCGACGCCGATGGCGAGGCCCTTCAGCAGGCCGTCATTCCATGTGTTCGAGAGGTATGCGTTCGGCGGCGTGAAGACCTGGGATTCCATTTCCCATTTGTCGTTGCGCTGCAAATTCGTCGGACCGTAATAGTTGTAGGTCGGCGCGATGATCGTCGCCCCCGCCATGAACTGGAAGCCACGCTGATACGAAAGTCCCGCGGGATTGAAAAACATCGCCGACGGATCGGAGGCGCGCGCGCAGAACGCGCCGGCCTGCGCCATGGCGCGGGCGCCATGTTCGTTCAGCTGAAACCCTCCCGCGACGAGCGCGGCGGGAAGAAGCAGCGCGATGAGCGCCGCGGTGATGAATGGAGTCACTCCTCGTTTCAACGGACCCTCCGGATGCTGGTGAGAGAACCAATGTATGGTGGATTGCGATGCATCGGTACGGGATGTGCGGCGGGCATTGCAGCGTGTCTCACGACAGTTCGAGAAGCAGCGCGTTCTTTTCCACCGCGTCGCCTTCCTTGACGCGGACGGTCTTGACGATGCCCGCGGCGGGCGCGCGGAGTTCATTCTCCATCTTCATGGCTTCGAGGACGATGATGCCCTGACCGGCCTCCACCAGTTCTCCCTGTGCGACAAGGAGCTTGCTGATCCTGCCGGGCATGGGAGCGCGCAGCACCGCCGCGTGCACGCGCGTCGGCTGCCCCGCCTCGATCTGCTTGAGGAGCATCGTGGTCTCGTTGTCGAGTTCCACGGTGAAGGCGCGATTGTTCACGTAGACGAGCAGGCTGTTCTCCTGATCGCCGGTGCCGCCGAGTTCGACCTCGTAGCTTTTCGCGCCGATGCGCAACAGATGCCTGCCGTTGCCGAGCGGCAGCAACTCGTGCGTCACCTCGTGGCCGTCGACGGACAGCGCGCCTTCGAGGCTTCGCTTCAAGGCGTACTCCTTGTCGCCGATGCGCGCGCGGAAGGAGTCCATCAGTCCCTCGCGCGGCTGCGCGCGTTCCAGCGCGACCGTCCGTTGCCCGCCGCGGGGACTGTCACCGACTGCGTCCGCGCATGTCGGCCGAGAAGCACCGCGGCGATGGCGGCCGCCCGGAGTTCATCGGGCGCCGGCTCGCGCAGATACTCGGCGCGGTAGTGCTGTTCAACGAAATCGATCTGGAAATCCCCGCGATGGAACTGCTTGTTGTCCATCACGAAACGGCAGAACGGGATCGTGGTCTCGACGCCGACGATGCGGAACTCGTCGAGCGCGCGACGCATCTTGTCGATGGCGTCCGCGCGGTCTGTCCCCCACGCGATGAGTTTCGCGAACATCGGATCGTAGTGGATGGAAATCTCGCTCCCCTCCTCCACGCCCGAATCCTCGCGCACGCCGTAGCCCTGGCTCGGCTTGTAGCGCGTCAGCGTGCCGGTGGAGGGAAAAAAGTTGTTGCGCACATCCTCGGCGCAGAGCCGGGCCTCGATGGCATGGCCGCGGAAGCGCACGTCCTTCTGCGCGAAGGGAAGCGCCTCCCCTTCCGCGATGCGTATCTGCAGCTTGACGAGATCGATGCCGGTGACCATCTCCGTCACGGGATGCTCCACCTGCAGACGCGTGTTCATCTCGAGGAAGAAGTAGTTGCGCTCGTGGTCGACGAGGAACTCGATGGTGCCGGCATTGACGTAGCCGCAGGCCTGCGCTGCCATCACGGCCGAGGCGCCCATGCGCTCGCGCAATTCGGGAGTCATGATGGCGGAGGGAGCTTCCTCGATCACCTTCTGATGGCGGCGCTGTATCGAGCACTCGCGTTCGCCAAGGTGCACGGCGTTGCCGTGCATGTCCGCGACGATCTGGAACTCGATGTGGCGTGGCTTGACGACGAACTTCTCGATGTACACGCGGTCGTCGCCGAAGGCCAGGCGCGCTTCGTTCTGCGCGGACTCAACCGACTTGACGAGATCCTCACGCGACGCGACGACGCGCATCCCCTTCCCGCCGCCCCCGGCCGCGGCCTTGACGAGCACGGGGTAGCCGATGGCGTCGGCGGTGACGAGGGCTTCGTCGAGAGACGTGATGGCGTCCTCCGTGCCGGGAACGACGGGCACGCCGCGCTCCTTCATGAGCCGGCGCGCCGAGGTCTTGTCCCCCATCGAGCGTATCGCCGCGGCAGGAGGGCCGATGAAGATGAGACCGGCATCGGCCACCGCCTGCGCGAAGCCGGCGTTTTCGGAAAGGAAGCCGTAGCCCGGATGGATGGCGTCGCAGTGCGCCTGCTTCGCGATCGCGAGCAGTTTGTCCTGATCGAGATAGCTCAGGCGCGATGCCGCCGGTCCGATGTGATAGCTCTCGTCAGCCACGCGCACATGCAGCGCCGCGCGATCCGGATCGGAGTACACCGCCACCGCGCGGATGCCCATCTCCCTGCACGCCCTGATGACGCGCACGGCGATTTCGCCCCTGTTTGCAACAAGAATGGACCGGATCTTCACGTTCCGAAATACCGATGAGAAATGGATGAGGGTAGCGTACAAACTCGGGGCAAAGTATAAAGAAAGCCGCCCCGAAAAGCAATGTTTCGGACATGCTCCACCCTGATTCGGTTTGCCGCGGCTGTGTCTGCCTCGGGAGGGATGGAATCCGCATGGGGAGGTGTTTTCACGATGCGAAAGATTTTCCGATCTTGCGGAATTCTGCCCCGTCGGCATTCCCACGATCATTCAAGAGGCTCCCATGCGCACATGTTTTCTGCTGTTCGCGTTCCTGTTCACCGCCGAGGCTTCGGCGCAGGTCCATTTCGGCCGGTACTTCACCGACCGCACCATGCGCGTGGATTATTTCCACACGGGGGCGAAGGACAAGGATCAGTACTCGCTCGACAAGGTGTACGCCGAAGGCCCGTGGCCTGGCAGCACGACGAATCTCGTGGACACGCTGAATCTCGGAGAGTTCCTCGCCCGTGTGTACGATCTGAAGAGCGGCATGCTCCTGTATTCGCGGGGCTTCTCGGCGCTGTTCAACGAGTGGCAGACCACCGACGAGGCGCTGCGCGGGGCCTGGAAGACGGTGTCGGAAACGGTGCGCATCCCCTTCCCGAAGCGCCCGGTGCAGTTCACCATCAGCAGGCGCGACAAGTACTCCGTGTTCCATGAACTGTTCTCCGCGGCCATCGATCCGAACGATCCGACGCAGGTCGTGACGGAGAAGCGCGCGCCCGCGGCGGAGATCCTGACGCTGATGGACAACGGCGACATCCACAAGAAAGTGGACATCCTCATCCTCGGCGACGGCTACGCGAGCGACGACATGGAGAAATTCAAGAAGGACGCGAAACACTTCAACGACGTGATGTTCGCGACGAGCCCCTTCAAGGAGCGCGCGAAGGACTTCAACGTGCGCGCCGTCTGCGCCGCGTCCCTCGAGAGCGGCATCGACGTTCCGGACAAGAGTGTCTGGAAAAACACGGCCCTCGGCACCATGTACAACACCTTCGGGTCCGCCCGCTACGTGCTCACCGAGGCCAACCGCGAGCTGCGCGACATCGCCGGCGCGGCGCCGTACGACTTCATCACCATCCTCCTCAACGACAGCCGCTACGGCGGCGGCGGCATCTACCAGCTCTACACGACCACGTACACCATCGAGAAGAACGACGGGCAGGAGTGGCAGCGCGACTACGTGTATGTGCACGAGTTCGGCCACAGCTTCGGCGGCCTGGGCGACGAATACTACTCCTCATCCACCGGCTACAACGATTTCTATCCCGCGGGCGTGGAGCCCTGGGAACCCAACGTCACGCGACTGCTGAACGGCGACCTGAAGTGGCAGTCCTCCGTGTCGCCCGGCCTCGCCATCCCGACGGACTGGGGTAAGGCCGCCTACGACACGCTCGGCGCGGAACTCGGCAAGCTGGACCGCCTCGCGAAGGACTACTACGGCAAGCGCGACCCCATCCGCAAGAAGCAGCAGGAGATCATCAAGAATCCGCAGCTCGTCGGCAAGGTCGGCGCCTTTGAAGGCGCGGGCTACATGCCGAACGGCCTGTACCGCCCCTCGCTCGACTGCCGCATGTTCTCGCTCAGCCTCGTGGACTTCGATCCCGTCTGCCGCGCGGCCATCGAGAGGCAGATCGATTTCTACAGCAGGTAGTGTGAACGGATGCGCACATGAGGAAGGCCGATCATTGCGATCGGCCTTTTTCGTTCCTCGAACGCCGGCGAATCAATACACGTACTTCGTATCCAGGTCCCGCGGCACGTCCGCGAGCTTGGCGACCATGGCTTCGATGCTGGGGTTCATGACGCCGTATTTCTCGAGCAGGACGCCGGCCGCGGCGTAGTCGCCGTTGGCCTGCAGTGTGAGCACCTGCGTCACGAGCTTCCCGAGCGCATCCATGAAGCCCGCGAGGTCGATGCCGATGCGGCCGTCCTTGTCCGTCGTGATCACGCCCTGCTCGCTGAGGAAGTTGAGCTGGATGAGGTTCGCGCGGCCGTGGGCCTCCTCGGCGCCGAAGCGCAGCGAGCGGTAGAGCCCGGCCACGTAGGTGACGATGGCGCGCTTGAGCTGCTCCTCCGTCATCGCCTTCTCGGCAAGCAGCACCGTGTTGTTGTAGAGCCCGAGCACGTCGGCCTTGCACTCCTCGATGGCCGAGTAGCGGTCCTTGAGCGCGCGCCGCACGCTGAGCGAGTCGTTGCCGAACACGAAGCCGCGGCCCAGCGTGTGCGACACCTCGTGCAGCGTCACGAAGCTCGTGAAGGCCTTGCGGTCGAGGAAGGGCAGCAGCGACGGCTCGAGGATGCGCTCGGCGATGGGACGGAGGATTTTCTCGAACTTCGCCTCCATCATGTTGCGGTACATCTGCTTCTTGCCGCCCTTGGCCTGCGTCACGCGCGGGTCGTTCGGGAGCGAGGCTGCGATGGTCTTGACGCCCTTCTGGAAGTCGCCGCCGAAGTACACGATGTTCACCACCTCGAGGATGTTGCCCGAGCCCGCGGTGGCGCGGATGAATTTCTTGTCGACGGGCAGCGCGTGCTCGAAGGCGTCGATGTGCTTCGTGAACATCTGCAGTTCCTTCGTGCCCTCGGGATCCTTCACCACCACCGCGCATTCGTAGGCGGTTTTGTAGTTGAACAGCGCGTCCTCGTAGTTCTCGATGGGACCGATGACCACGTCCACGTTGTTGTCGCGGATGTCCATCCACGCCATGTCGCTCGCGTAGTAGTCGTCCGTGCGTATGGCCTTCGCGCGGAGCTGCAGGTAGCGGCGCAGCGACGCGTTGTCGGCGAGCAGCGCGGCTTCCTCGAGCTTGGCGGCGATCTGCTCCGATTCGGGATAGGCCTGGTTGAAGGGCACGGCCTTGAAGCCCGCGCCGTCGCGCACGACGACGGTGTACTGCCCCTCGAGCGCATCCTTCATCGCGGGATTCGCCGCGACGTAGTCCTCGAACTCCTTCTTCGTCATGTCCTGCGGGTAGTAGCCCGCCACATCGGGTTTCTTCTCCGCGCCCGTGCCGGTGAAGCGGTGTCCCTCGTAGATGCGGTCGTAGGGACCGTAGTTGATCAGCACGTATTCGAGTACCTGCTTCGCATCAGGCGTCGACAGAGCGACGTCCGGCGCGGACTGCTTCCAGAAGATCTCGTCCGCAAGCTTCCCCGCCTCGATGAGCTTGGCGACGAGCCGTTTCTCGCGCGAGGAGAGGATGGACAGGTCGGCCTGTATCGTGGTCGGCGCATAGGCCGTGAGCCGCTCAGCGATGGGCGGGAGTTCTCCCTGCATGGGGGTGTCCTTTTTCGGGGTGCCTGTCTTGCACGACGCGAAAAGGAGCGTCGCTGTTGCGGTGAGGACGAGAAGCTGACGGAACGAGTTCATGGAATGCCTGCCGGTTGTGTGCTGCAAAAGTAGCGCGGACGCATTTCATTCAGAAATCACCCGGTTTCGAAGCGCCTTGTTGTCTTTGACTCCGTGAACTTCTATGTTCATTTCAATGCGCATTATTGAAAGAATTCCATGGAAACGTGCCGCCTTCGCCGCGGCTGTCTGCATTGCTTTTTGCGGGACGGCTCGCGCACAGGTGAACCTGCACCTGTGGCATCAGATGCGTCCCGACGCGCGCGAGATCCTGAAGGAGCGCATCCGCGTCTTCGAGAAACTGCATCCCGGCATCACCGTGATGCAGCTGTACAAGGAGAATGAAGAGCTGCGCGTCGGCTATCAGGCCGCGGCGGCATTCACGGGTGGCGGTCCTGAACTCGTCTACGGTCCGAGCGATTTTGTCGGCGCCTTCGAATCGATGCATATCATCAAGCCGCTCGAGGATGTGTTCCCGAAGGCGATGCTGGACCAGCTCGACGTGAAGGCGCACACTGTGTACCGCGGACATCTGTACCAGATCGGCGACGAGATCGGCAACCACCTCGCGCTCATCTGGAACAAGCGCCTGTTCAGGCAGGCCGGACTCGACCGCGCGCCGAAGACGCTCGACGAACTCGTCTCCTTCGGAAAGAAGCTGACGCTGGACCGCAACGGCGACGGCGTCACCGACCAGTACGGTCTCGTGTGGAATTACACCGAGCCCTTCTTCTTCATCCCCTTCTACACGTCCTTCGGCGGCTGGGTGATGGACGACAAGGGCGCGCCCGCGCTCGACAACACTGCCTCAGTGCGCGCCTTCGACTACGTGCTCGGGCTGCGCGACCGTGCCCGCATCATCCCGCGCGAGTGCGATTACGAGATCGCCGACAGCAAATTCACCGAGGCGCGCGCCGCGATGATCATCAACGGCTCCTGGGCCTGGAGCAAGTACATGGAGGCGCTCGGCGCGGACTTCGGCATCGCGATGCTGCCGATGAACGAGGAGACAGGGCTGTGGGCCGCGCCGATGGTGTCGAGCAAGGGCTACTTCGTCAACACCTCCGTCGAAGGCGCGACGCTCGACGCCGTGCGGACCTTCGTGACCTTCATGCTCTCGCCCGAGACGCAGCTCGCCTTCGCGACGAAGCTCAAGACCATCCCCTCGAACCTCGCCGCGCAGCGCGATCCGCTGGTGCTCGGCGATCCCGTCATCGCCGTGTCGATAGAGCAGGCACGCGTGGGCAAGGCCATGCCTCTTGTTCCGGAGATGCGCGCGATCTGGGACGCCATGCGCCCGCCGTATCAGAACCTGCTCGGCGGCAACATCACCGCCGCGAAGGCCGCGCGCGAGCAGCAGCGCCTCGCCCTGCAGAAGATCGGCGAACTCAACGAGGGCAAGGACGACAACGAGGAGACTGCGAGGGGCAACGCCCTCGTCGTCGGGATCATCTACATCCTCGGCGCGCTCATCGCGCTCGTCGCTCTGGTGCTGCTCGTCACGCGCTTCCTCGTGCCGCTGTTCCGCAACGCGAAGACGCTCGACAGCGGCAACGCGCGTTTCGCGGTCATGATGATCCTGCCCGCGGCCGTGCTCATGTTCGGCGTGGTGGTGTACCCGTTCTTCTACAATCTCGTGATTTCGCTCTCGAACATGAGCATGCTGACGGTGAACTCCTGGTCCATCATCGGCTTCGATCAGTACGGCAAGGTGTTCGGCATCGACCGTTTTCTCGACACCATGGCCAAACCCGATGCGAGCGTGTGGATGGCCTTCGGCCAGATGTTCTCGACCGAGTTCTACGGCGTCTTTGTGAAGACCATCATCTGGACAGTGGTGAACGTGTTCTTCCACGTGACCATCGGCGTATTCCTCGCCATGCTGCTGAACCGGAAGCTGCCGGGCAAATCGCTGTTCCGCATCCTCCTCATCCTCCCCTGGGCGGTGCCGCAGTACATCACCGCGCTGACCTGGCGCGGCATGCTGAACACCGACAGCGGCGCGATCAACGCCATCCTCAAGCAGGTCTTCTCCATCGCTCCGCTCCCCTGGCTCACGGATTCAACGCTCGCCTTCGTGTCGGTGATCATGACCAACATCTGGCTCGGCTTTCCCTTCATGATGCTCATCGCGCTCGGGGGACTGCAGTCCATTCCGCGCGAGCTCTACGAGGCCGCGGAGATCGACGGCGCGAGCGCCTGGCAGCAGTTCCGCACCATCACCGTGCCGCTGCTCAAGCCCGTGATGATTCCCGCGATCACGCTCGGCATCGTGTGGACCTTCAACAGCATCAACGTGGTCTGGCTGGTCTCCAACGGCGGGCAGCCCGCGGATCAGACACACATCCTCGTAAGCTATGTGTACCGCGCCGCCTTCAACTTGTACCGCTACGGATATGCGGCGGCCTTCAGCTTCGTGATCTTCCTGATCCTCGCCCTGTTCTCCATCACCTTCATGCGCCGCAGCTCGGCGACGGAAAACGTGTACTGAGCCATGCAGAAACGCGACAGCATACCGAAGCTCGCCCTGATCTACGCGATCGTGATCCTGTTCACCGCCATCGCCGTGTATCCCGTGCTGCAGGTGGTGAGCATCTCGCTGCGTCCACGCGCGACGCTGCTCAGCGATTCGCTCGCAATCATTCCCGAGGGCGCGACCTTCGAGAACTACATCGCGCTGTTCCGCGACCAGCCCTTCCTGCTCTGGGTGCGGAATTCGCTGCTGATCACCGTGGCGGTGATGGTCATCGGCGTCGCGCTCGCTTCCACGGCGGGCTACGCCTTCTCGCGCTTCCGCTTCCCGGGGCGCAAGGCCGGACTGCTGAGCCTGCTCGTGACGCAGATGTTCCCCGCCACCATGCTGCTGCTGCCGCTCTTCATCATGATGGCGAAGCTGCAGCTGATCAACACCTTCATCGGACTCATCGTCATCTACTCCTCCACCGCCCTGCCCTTCTGCATCTGGCAGATGAAGGGCTACTACGACACCATCCCCTTCAGCCTCGAGGAAGCCGCGCGCATCGACGGACTCGGGCGATTCGGATCCTTTTATCGCGTGATACTCCCCCTCGCCGCGCCGGCGCTGGTGATCACGGCGCTGTTCTCCTTCATGTCCGCGTGGACCGAATACATCGTCGCGGCGCAGGTGCTGTACTACGAGAACATGTTCACCCTTCCCATCGGGCTCAAGACCTTCCAGTCCAACATGAGCACCGAGTGGGGCCTCTACGCCGCGTCCGCGCTGATCGTGAGCATCCCCGCGATGGCGCTCTTCCTCTTCCTCAGCAAATGGCTGGTGAGCGGCCTCACGCTCGGCAGCGTCAAAGGCTAAACGGATTCCGACACCATGATCCCGCAATCCACCTTCAAGATCTTCGTGTTCGTCAGTTCCCTCGCGCTGCTCTTTGTCGGCGAGTGGGCGCTCTGGCATTTCCTCGGCGCCGACCCGCTCGTGCGCTGGTACATGGGAGGCTACGGCTTCCTGATCCTGCTCTTCCTCTCCATGAAGCTGTATCTCGTGAAGACGCTCACGAAGGGCGGCGGCACTTCCTCCACCACAGTAGACCGGATATTCCATGGCAGCCGTCCGACTGGAACACGTCGCGAAGACGTACGAGAACAACAAGGCAGCGACCATCGACGACCTGAACCTCGAGATCCTCGACGGCGAGTTCATGGTGCTCGTCGGTCCTTCCGGTTGCGGCAAGTCCACCACCCTGCGCATGGTGGCGGGCCTCGAGGACGCGACGCGGGGCGACATCTTCATCGGCGAGCGCCGCGTGAACGACATCGCGCCGAGGACCGCGACATCGCGATGGTGTTCCAGAACTACGCGCTGTACCCGCACATGTCGGTGCGCGAGAACCTTGCCTTCGGCCTGAAGCTGCGCAAGTTCCCGAAGGAGGAGATCGTCCGCCGCGTGGACGACACCGCGCAGCTCCTCGAAATCACCGACCTGCTCGACCGCAAGCCCAAGGCCCTCTCGGGCGGGCAGCGGCAGCGCGTCGCCCTGGGCCGCGCCATCGTGCGCAAGCCCAACGTGTTCCTCTTCGACGAGCCGCTCTCGAACCTCGACGCCAAGCTGCGCGTGCAGATGCGCACCGAGATCAAGAAGCTGCACATGCAGCTCGGCACCACGATGATCTACGTGACGCACGACCAGGTGGAAGCCATGACCATGGGCGACCGCATCACCGTCATGAAGCTCGGCGTCATCCATCAGGTGGACACTCCCCTCGCGCTGTACAACAGTCCCGCCGACCTCTTCGTGGCGGGCTTCATCGGAAATCCCGCGATGAACGTGCTGCCGCTCGCGCTGTCCGCTTCCGATCCCCTTGCCGCCACATGCGGCGACATGGCGCTGCGCCTTCCGGAAGAGCACCGCGCGCGCCTCGCGCCATGGGCAGGAAAGTCCGTCGTGCTCGGCATCCGTCCCGAATGCGTGCGCCTCGACGCCGCCTCGTGCGCACTGCCGCTGGCGCTGTCCGGCCGTCACGAGGTTTCGGAACTGCTGGGGAACGAAGTGTACCTCTATCTCAAGGCCGGCCCGTCTCCTCACCGCCCGCGTGGCCTCGATGCAGCCCTTCGGCCTCGGGAGAAGCCCTCACTGTGCATCTCGACATGGCGCTGGCGCATTATTTTGATGCGGTGTCGGAAAAAGGATCTGAATTCAGCTGATTCCGGTGGGACAAGCCTCCGGCTTGTCATTGGGTGATGGGCGTATGGAGTGATGGGAGTGGAGTACGAGTAAATTGCGGGGAAGGAGTCCGGGTGGGACAAGCCTCTGGCTTGTCATTGACTGACTGAAAGGAGTACTGGAGTGATGGAGTGGTGGAGTAAATATGCGCCTCGACTTCTGGGGTGTCTGCTGCTCTGCGCATCGGCTGCTCATGCCCAGGAACCCCGCTTCGTCTTAGACCCCGGCACTCCCGAGCGGCTCTTCGCGTACACCAACAAGCAGGCTGCGTTTTACTGCGGCGCGGTGAACGGCGAGAATTCGAACGGCTTCCACGGCATCACGCAGGCGAAAGTGAAGCTGTTCGAACAGTACTGGATCGAAGTCAACGGCACACTCCTGGACAGGGCCTCGGCGCGTGTGGAGCTGACCCCGTGGTCGCTGAAGCGCAGCTATCTGTCGCTCGGCGTTGTGGAAGAGGTGTTCTTTGCCGACTCGCTTACGCTCCTCGCCGTACGCATCACGACGGACAAGTCCGCGCAGGTCACCTTCATTCCCGCATGGTCGGCGCACTTCAAGGAGCGGACGAACGCGCTGCGCGGGAAGCGGTATTCCATCGATGGGGACGTTCGAACAATCGCCTCCTCTCCCGACGCGCAGGGTGAATGGGAGCCTTCCGATCAGAGCCGCATCGACAGGCTGCGCAATCCGGGTCCGATGGAAGCGCCTGCCTGGTTCACCGGCAGGACGCGCGGCACTACGGCGACCTTCTTCGTGGAGTTCGCGGCGCTGTCCGCGCAGATACCCGAGCGCCGCGCTTCGGACTTCGACAAACTGCTGGCAGCGAAGGAGAAGCGCATCCGCGGCGTGATCGACGAGGCGGGCTTCGCGTGCAGCGACAGCACGACCACCTTCGTCGCGGCATGGATACGCGCCTCGATGGACGCGCTCGTGATGAAGCAGAGCGGCATCGGCATCTACGCCGGACTCCCCTGGTTCGACGATTACTGGGGGCGAGACACCTTCATTTCCCTGCCCGGCGCGCTGCTGGTCAACGGACGCTTCGAGGAAGCGAAGGCCGTGCTGAAATCGTTCATGAGTTTTCAGAATCGCGACGAGGGTAGTCCGAATTTCGGCCGCATCCCCAACCGCGTGCAGCCGAAGGAGATCATCTACAACACCGTGGACGGCACGCCGCTCTTCGTGCGCGCCGCGTGGCGGTATATCGAAGCATCGGGTGATACTGCATTCGCGCGAGAGCTGCTGCCTTTTCTGGAGCGATCGATACGCGGCGCGCTGAAATATCACACCGACAGCTCCGGTTTCCTGACACATGGCGACGCCGATACGTGGATGGATGCCGTTGGTCCCGAGGGTCCGTGGTCGCCGAGAGGAAATAGAGCAGTGGAAGTGCAGGCGCTGTGGTGCGGACAGCTCAAACACTCTGCAGACATTGCCCGTCTCGCCGGCGATCCTTCGAAACAGAACGCGTGGACTCTCCTTGAAGAAAAAGTGGTCGCGAGTTTCGCATCAGCGTTCATCTCCCCGATGACCGGATTGCTCATCGATCATCTCACAGTGCACAATATGACTGATGAGCGATCGAGACCCAATGTCCTCCTCGCCCTCGTCGCCGGCACAGCGCTCTTCCTTCGGGCCCAGTCGGACGAGACGATACGCCGCACGGTACATCGAAGTTTCCGGGAATGCGTCTACCGGTATGGCGTCGCCTCACTGTCTCAGGAGGATGCGGCCTTCCATCCGTATCATGAGTATCCCGAGCGCTATCCCAAGGACGCCGCGTATCACAACGGCATTATCTGGACCTGGTTGAGCGGACCGGCCGTCAGCATTCTGTGCTCGAACGATGCGGAGGATTCCGCCTGGGTATTGACCAAGGCACTCGAGCATCTGGCCTTGACACAGGGCGCCGCGGGCACACTGCCGGAATGCACGGACGCAATCGCACGCCCGGGCGAGACGGAGCCGCGCTGGTCTGGCACATTCAGCCAGGCGTGGAGCAATGCCGAGTACCTGCGGAGTCTTTCCGATGACTACCTCGGTTTGAGACCTTCGGCACTTGGAGACAGTCTCGTGTTGACGATATTCCCAGCTCTTCCGAAGAGCATCGCATCCATGAGCAGCAATGTCCGCGTAGGTTCCGTCACGCTTTCGGTACGCATCGATCGCGAGGAACACGACACATGGCGCGCAACAGTCCGGCACGTGAATGGAAAGGCTGCAGTGACGCTTGCATTGATCTATGCCGCCGCGATGGGCAATGTCAGAACCGTAAGGTTGTTCCCTGGGGAAACACAGATACTGAACGCCCCGATACTGAAGCGCTCCGGCGCAATATTTCCCGTGTCCTTCTGCGAGCCCCGCCTCGACTCCTCCCTCGCTTCCATCCGTGCGCCGCGGCATCGCATGCTCGACGGCGAGACGGTGACGTCCAAGAATCCCTCGGCAAAGCAGGCAGTATCCATGAACGATCCCGCGGGCGACGACACGGGGCCGGTCGGGAGCTTCGTGTATCCGAAGAGCCCGTACTTCAAGAAAGGCATGTTCGACCTCAGGAAGTTCTCGGTCGCACTCGATCGAGACAACGCGTACTTCACGATACAGATGGGTGCGCTCGCGCAGCCGGGCTGGCATCCGGAGTATGGCTTCCAGCTCACGATGCTGGCAATTGGCATCGATCAGAGCGGCATTCCGGCCCGGCAGTCTCGCTCCTTCGGCAATAATTCCCGGCACACGCTCCCGAAGAAGCAGGGCTTCGACAAGCTGATCCTCGTCGGCGGCGGCTTGCGCATCACCGACAAGGAAGGCATCATCCTCGCCGAGTACATCCCGCGAACGGTGAAGGACGCCTTCGGCGATGTGCGCTCCGCGACGATCTCCTTCGCCATCCCGCTGTCCGTGCTTGGCCCCAATGCCGACACGTGGAGCTACCACGTCATCGCGGGAGCGCAGGACGATCACGGCGGTGCGGGTATCGGTGAATTCCGCGAGGTGCTGCCGCAACCGACGGAGTGGAATGGCGGCGGCGGCAGTCCCGCAGGGTCCAACGTCTACGACACGCTCTTCGCCGCGCCCCGATAGGACAGCGTGTGCCAAACAGCGGCGTTTGACATTCCCACCCGAAGAAGGGATATTGAGGACTGTTTCCACGTATCAGATCATGTATGCGCAAAGCCAAGAAATGGGAAATACCCCGTCTCGCCTCCGAGAAGAAATTCCGGCAGGCGGCATGCAGGATACTCTCCCATCGCCTGTTCACCGTGCTCGAATGGATCGTCACCTTCAAGCACGACCGCGCGGACGAGGACATCCACCAACTGCGCATCGCGATACGCCGGCTCCGCTACCCCCTGGAGACGATGATCTCGCAGTTCGACCGCAAGGTCATGCAGACCTTCATCGAGGAATTGAACGACCTGCAGGACGCCGCCGGCGCCGCGCGCGATGTGGACGTGCTGGCGGTGCGCCTCCGGGCGCTCAACCATCAATACTCGTGGCACCTGCGGAAGATCGTGTACCTGGACCTCGAAGACCAGCGCCGAGAATTGTACAAGAAGGCGGCCGACGCAATCGATATCTTTGCCGTGAGTCCCGCACTGTACGATTTCAAGAAAGAGATCAACTACGCGGAATATGAATCCGAGCTGCTGCTGCGCTCGACCAACACGGAATCGCCACCGCCGCCACCTGTTTCACAGGACGATATGGAGGAACCCCAATGATCGACATGAAACGCATCATCGTCCCGATCGATTTTTCCGACTACTCGAAGAAGGCCCTGCGCTACGCCGTCGAGTTCGCGCGGCAGTTCCACGCCGAGATCGTCCTCGTGTACGTCGTGGAACCGGTCATCTACCCCGCCGATTTCAGCTTCGGGCAGGTCGCGATTCCGTCGATGGAAAACGAACTCCGCGAGCGCGGCGAAGAACAGCTCCGGAAGCTGATCGAGACCGAGGCGGGCCAGGACATCCCCGCCCGATCCTTCGTGCGCAGCGGCAAGCCCTTCGCGGAAATCAACCGCCTCGCGAAGGAAGAAGACGCCGACCTCATCATCATCGCGACGCACGGCCATTCGGGCATCGAGCACGTGCTCTTCGGAAGCACGGCGGAGAAGGTGGTGCGCAAGGCGCCCTGTCCGGTGATGACCGTCCGCGACAAGGAAAAGGAATTCATCCAGACGTGACGCCGCCGGCGGGACCCGCGCGCTTACTTCGTGCTCTTCTTCTTGTCGAGCCGGAGTTGCAGCGCGTCCGCCTCTTCCTGCGACGCGGCCGCCGAGGCAATGACGACCTTTATTGCGGCCTTGTCCGCCGCGGCTTCCGCGGGAAACGAGAGGAGCATTCTGCCGTCGAGGAGAAACGCGGCCGTCTTCCCGGTTCTGCGCGTGTACGTCTTCCACTGCGCGGCGCCGCGCTCGGTCATGACCACGTACAGGTCGAAGCTCGCGCTGTCGGCCGTCTTTTTGAAGTACGTGTAGCTGATGAGCTGATCGGTGAGCACGGGATCGCCGCAGCCCACGGTGCTGCCGTCCTTCGCGTCGAATTTCGTCGCGAGCGGATCGTCCGCGAGCAACGGCCGGATCTGGATCACGTCGCGCACGACAATGCGCGAAGCGCCGCCGCAGCCGGCAGCGAGGGCGAGAAGAACGATGACGGCAATGGTTTTCATGGGTACTCCGATAATATCGAGGCAATGTACCACGGGAGATGGAGCATTTACAAAGGGGACGGTGAGTGGGATATGGAAATCTCGCGAAAAATGGTACACTTGTGAATGATGATTTCCAGACCGCGCACCAGGCGAAACCACGATACGATATCGCGCACCGCCGCCCTCCGCTTGAAACGGGGCGGCCTGTGGTGTTGTCTCTTCCTGTTTCCAACACTGGCATTCGCGCAGCAGGGTGGATTGACCCTGGAGCAGGCGCTCTCTCGCGCCCTCGCGCACAACGAGCGCGCGCTCGGCGCGGATGAACGCGTGGACGCTTCCCTCGCGCGCGTATCGAAAGTGCGAGCCGCGTTTCTGCCCTCCCTCTCCGTGGTCGGCAATTACACGCGTCGCGCCTTCGGAACCGTGCGGACCGTCGGCAGCGATGAGGTCACCATACAGAGTTTGAACGCGCTCTCCGCCACCGCAAACGCCTCGATGACGCTGCTCGATCCCCGCCTCTTCGCGGTGTACGGACAGGCGCTCTCGGACCGCGACGCGACGGCCGCCGATGCGAGAGGCAGCACGCGCGCGCTCGCCTTCGAGGCGGCGACGGCCTTCCTTGCCGCCCTCAACGCCGCGCAGGTGGCCGACGCCTCCGAGCGCCGTCTCGACTTCGCGCGCAAGAATCTCGACGCGTCGAAGGCGCGCTACGACGCCGGACTCGCCAGCGTCAACGACGTCACCCGCGCCGAACTGGAACTCGCCACCTCCGACCGGGCCCGCAGCAATGCGCGCGGCGCCGGGGAAATCGCGATGCTGCAGCTCGGCTACCTCGTCAACGACCGCATCGAGGCTCCCCTGGCTTCTCCCGACGCGCTGCTCGCGGAAGCCGCGGGTCCGCCGCCTCCCGTCGATCAGCTCGCGGTGCAGGCGCTCGAACTGCGTCCCGACCTCGCGGCCGCGCGGGCACGCGCAGCGGGACTGCACTACTCGGCGAAGGAGGCCGCGCTCCGCTTCTTCCCGAGCCTCGGCGCGGTGTATCAGTACCGCATGACGAACGAGGCGGGCTTGAGCGGACGCTCGACCAACTGGTTCGTCGGCGCGAACCTCACGTGGAATCTCTTCGACGGCGGCATCTGGGTGTCGGACAATACGGAGCGCAACGCCCTCGCGCGCGCCGCCGAACTCGAGGTCACCGCCGCCGAGCGGAAAGTGGCGGTCGACATCCGTTCCGCCCTCGTCGCGCTCGGCAACGCGCAGGCCGCCATCCGGCAGGCCGGCGTCGGCCTCGAAGCGGCACGCAGGAATGCGACGGAGAGCCTCGGAAATGTATCGCCAGGGACTCGGCAGCGCCTTGCAGGTTGCCGACGCCACCGTCAGTCTCTACGAAGCGGAAGTGGCGCTCGCGGGCGAACGATACAGCCTCGCCATCGCCTTCCTCGGCCTTCGCGCCGCCGTCGGTCTCGATCCTCTTGACAACGTATCCGGAAAGTAAGTCCCGTATGAAAAAGACAGCACTGATTGCCATTCTGGTCCCGCTCGCGCTGGCCGGCTGCTCGAAGAGCACCTCCGAAGCGGGCGGCAAAGGCGGCGGACGCGGCAAAGGCGATATGAAATTCCCCGTCGAACTCGCGAAGGTGGAGTCGCGCACGGTCGAGTACAGCGTCACCGCCGTCGGGTCGGTGGAGGCCTTCGAAGTGGTGCAGGTCACCTCGCGCGTGGCCGGCGTGGTGGAGCAGGTGCGCTTCACCGAAGGCCGCAAGGTCGCCGCGAACCAGGTGCTCGTCGATATCGAACCGGATCGCTACCGACTCGGCGTCGAGTCCGCCCGCGCCTCGGTCGAACGCGCCAACGCGGCCAAAGCCGATGCCGAAGCGGGACTCGACCGTCGCGAAGGCGTCGTCAAACAGAATCCCGGCCTCATCCCCGGCGAGGAGATCGAGACCTGGCGCACAAAGGTGCGCTCCTCGGCGGCTGATCTCGCGCTGGCGAAGGTGGCTCTCGATCAGGCCGAATTGAATCTGCGTGACGCGCTGGTGAAAGCCCCCGTCGGCGGCGTGATACAGTCGCGCACCGTGCAGACGGGCCAGTACGTGCAGCCCGGCACTGTCCTCGCCACGCTGCTGCGGCGCGATCCGATGCTGTTGCGCTTCAATGTGGCCGAGGCCGACGCGTCGCGCCTGCGCATCGGACAGAAAGCCTACTTCCACACCCGCGACAACAGCGCGAAAGAATTCTCCGCGAACATCAGCCACGTCGCGGCGGGCGCGGACGAACGCTCGCGCATGGTGACTGTCACCGCCGAAATCAAGGATCCCGGCCGCGACCTTCTCCGCCCGGGCACCTTTGCGGAAGTGCGCGTCCCCGTGGGCGACGCGAAGCAGATGCCCGTGATTCCCCAGACGGCCATCCGTCCCAGCGAGCGCGGCTTCCTCGCCTTCGTCGTGGAAAAGGGCGTGGCGAAGGAACGGACGCTTTCCATCGGCATGCGGACCTCGGACGGTTTCGTGGAGGTCCTCAGCGGACTCTCCGCGGGCGAGCAGCTCGTCATCCGCGGCGCGGAGGCGCTCCGCGAAGGCGCGGCGGTGCGCATGGGCGGCAAGGCCGGACGCGCAGACGATTCGCTCGGCGCGCGTGGACGGGAGCCCTCCGCCAGATGAGCATCACCGATGTCTCGATAAACAAGCCGGTCTTCGCGTGGATGCTGATGGCCGCCACCGTGGTGTTCGGCCTCGTCGCCCTCTCGCGCATCGGCATCAGCCAGTTCCCCGATGTGGACTTCCCCACCATCTCGGTGAGCGTCACCTGGGAGGGCGCGGCGCCCGAGGTCATGGAGAAGGATGTCGTGGAAGTGCTCGAGGAATCGCTCGTACAGGTGGAGGGCTGGAAATCGATCACCTCCTCCTCGCGCCAGGGCAGCGCCAACGTGACCCTGGAGCTCGACCTCTCGCGCGACGTCGACCTCGCGCTGCAGGACGTGCAGACCAAGGTGTCGCAGGTGCAGCGCCGCCTGCCGCGCGATCTCGATCCGCCGGTCATCTCCAAGACCAACCCCGAGGACCAGCCGATCATGTGGATCGGCCTCTCGGCCCCTACCCGCAGCGCATCCTGAGCGATTACGCGCGCTACCGCCTGAAGGAGAAACTGCAGACCATCGCCGGCATCGGCGAGATCACCATGGGCGGATATCTGGACCGGAATGTCCGCATCTGGCTCGACGCCTCGAAACTCGACGAGCGCGGACTCACCGTCAGCGACGTCATCACCGCCCTGCAGCGCGAGCACATCGAGCTGCCCGCCGGCCGCCTCGAGACGCAGGGGCGCGAGGTGAACGTCCGCGTGCTCGGCGAGGCCGTCGATCTCGCCACGCTGCGCGGCATCGTGATCCGCGAGGAGGACGGCCGTCCCGTCCGCCTCGAGGACGTGTCCATCGTGGAGGACGGTTTCGAGGACATCCGCCGCCTCTCGCGCGTCAACGGCGTCCCCGCGCAGGGTCTCGGCATCAAGAAGCAGCGCGGCGCCAACGCCGTGGCCGTGGCCGACGAGGTGAAGCGCGCCATCGCCGAAGTGCAGAAGTCGCTGCCCGAGGGCATGGAGATCGGCGTCAACTTCGACTCGACGGAATTCATCAGCGACTCGGTGAACGAAATCGCCTTCGAGCTGCTGCTCTCGGTGCTGCTGACGGCGCTCATCTGCTGGATGTTCCTCGGCTCGATGTCGAGCACGCTCAATGTGATTCTCGCGATTCCGATGTCGCTGCTCGGCACCGTCGCGGTCATCTACTTCGCGGGCTTCACGCTCAACACCTTCACGCTGCTCGGACTCGCGCTCGCCGTGGGCATCGTAGTGGACGACGCGATCATGGTGCTCGAGAACATCTACCGGCACGCCGAGGGCGGCAAGGACCGCGTCCGGGCCTCGCGCGAGGGCACGAAGGAAATCACCTTCGCCGCGCTCTCCGCCACGCTGGCCGTCATCGCGATCTTCCTCCCCGTGCTCTTCATGAAGGGCATCGTCGGGCGCTTCTTTCTGCAGTTCGGCGTGACCCTCTGCGTCGCGGTGCTGCTCTCCTACCTCGAAGCCATCACGCTCGCGCCGGCGCGGACCTCGCAGATGCTCCGCACCTCGCGCGAGAGCCGCAACCGCGTGGGTCGCGCGGTGGATGCCGGATTCACCCGCCTCGAGCGCCTCTACGCGCGTCTGCTGGACAAGGGACTGCGGCGTCCGAAATCCATCCTCCTCGGGGGCGGCATTCTCTTCGCCGCGTCGATCGTGGTGTTCTACTTCATGCCGAGCGAATTCGTGCCCTCGCAGGATCAGAGCCGCCTCATGATGCGCATGACCACCGCGGTGGGCGCGGACCTCATGGAAACCGACAAGCTCGTCCGCAAAGCCGAGGCCATCCTTTCCGCGAAGCCCGAGGTGAACCGCCTGTTCGGCTTCATCGGGGGCGGCGGGGGCGGCGGTGTGAACGGCGCCACCCTCTTCGTCACCATGGTGCCGCCATCCGAGCGGCAGCGCACGCAGGCCGAATTCGCCGCCTCGGTGCGCAAGGAACTCAATTCCATCCCCGGCATGCGCACCGTGGTGCAGGATCTCTCGCAGGCCGGTTTCACGGCGCAGCGCGGCTTCCCCGTCGAGTTCTCCCTGCGCGGGCACGACTGGGACAAGCTCGTCACGGCCACGCAGGACGTGATGCGCAAGCTCTCGGCGAGCGGCCACGTCATCGATCTCGACACCGACTATCAGCTCGGCATGCCCGAATTGCGCATCGAGCCCGACCGCGCCCGCGCCTCCGACGTGGGCGTGCCGGTCGAAACCGTGGCCTCCACGATCAACGCCATGATCGGCGGCATCCGCGTCGGCAAGTACAGCGACGGCGGACGGCGCATGGACGTGCGCATGCGTCTGCTCGCGCAGCAGCGTTCGCGCCCCGAGGACCTCTCGCGCCTCCGCGTGCGCACGCGCAGCGGCGACCTCATCCCCCTCTCCTCGCTGGTCACGTCCACCGAGCAGCCCGCCCTGCAGGCCATCACCCGCCGTGACCGCGAGCGCGCCATCACCATCTACGCCAACGTCGCTCCGGGTCGCTCACAGGACGAAGCCCTGAAGTACGTGGAGGAACTCGGGAAGGATCTCCCTCTGGGCAACCGCCTCGTGCTGGGCGGCGCCAGCGTGGCCTTCCGCGAGTCGATGGGCAGCCTCTTCTTCGCGCTCATCCTCGGCCTCATCGTGGCCTACATGATCCTCGCCTCGCAGTTCAATTCGTTCAAGCATCCGATCACCATCCTCACCATCCTGCCGCTCTCCGTCGCGGGCGCGGTCATCGCGCTGCTGATCTTCGGCAAGACGCTGAACATCTTCAGCATGATCGGCCTGCTTCTGCTGATGGGCATCGTCAAGAAGAACTCCATCATCCTCGTGGACTTCGCGAACCAGATGCGCGCGACGGGCATGAGCGCGCTGGAAGCCGTGAAGCACGCGGGTCCGGTGCGCCTGCGCCCCATCCTCATGACGGCCGCCGCGACGCTCATGGCCGCCGTGCCTCCCGCCCTCGGCATCGGTCCCGGCTCCGAAATCCGCACGCCCATGGCCATCGCCGTCATCGGCGGACTGATCGTCGCGACGATGCTCAGCCTGCTCGTCGTGCCGGCGTTTTACATTCTGGTGGACCGCATCGGATCGAAGAAGACACATCTGGCGGAAGGGAGTCAGGACAAGCCCGCACAGTGATTCACGGCACGGGCCCTGTCACCCGCCGGCAATGCGTACAGCAGGTTTCAGGAATGCATGAAACCTTCGTGCCTACATCCTCATCGCCGCCATCAGCACGAAATCCAGCCCGCCGATCTTCCAGGTCTTGTGCTTGGGCGAGAGTCCGAGCAGCGGTAATGCAAAGCCCACCTCCGGCGCGATGATGAGATCGGGGCCGAAAGCGAAGTCGTATCCGACGCCCGCGCGCAGGCCGAGGCCGAGCTTCTGGAAATCGACGGCGCCTCCAATCGCGCCGTCGTACAGCGTGACAAGGTTTGTGCCTGATTCGAAGTAGACCATGTCCGGCGTGACGATGCGCTCCGTCTCCTTCGCATTGCTCGCGTGATTGTAATTGACGCGGGGACCGGCGACGACGTACAAGGCTCCGATGCCGCTGCTCCAGCGCGCAGCGAAGTACGCGGAGACGGCGGAGAGATCGATGACGGCCTTGCGCATGTAAGACACCATCACCTGCTGACCCGAGGTGACGTAGCGGAGAGCGGACGCCTCCTTTTCGTACGTGGTCTGCGACATCCCCCAGCCGATGCGCGCGGTCACGGACCAACGCTCGTCGAGCGGGTACGTTGCGAGGAGGCCACCCTCCACACCCATGCCCGATCCGGATGAAAACACACAGTCGTCGCAGAGCAGCGAGAACTCTCCCATCGTCACCGGGAGCGCGGCACTGCCGTACACCCCGAGCCAAAGCCGCCGCTCGGCGCCAGGCATCGCCGGCTGCGAGGCGGCATCGCTCCCCTGCGCGAAGGACGACGCAAGAGGCGCGCATACGAATGCGGCGGCGAGGATCAGAGTGCGAAGAGCAGCGCTGCGGAAAGTTCGACTGCGGGAATGTGCCACGATGGGTGCTCCTTGACGACGGAGGTGAATGGATAGGCGAAGGCGAGCCGGGGCGAGACGAACACCGACCGCCTGATCTGTATGTCGAAACCGGCGCCGATCACCGCGTCGAAGCGGAGCGAGTGCTTCTCCCAGACGCCGTCGATGGAGCCGTTCGAAAAATTCTTCTCCGCACTCCGCGTGGAAGCGTACCCGATACCGGGAGTGAGCACCGTCTCCCGTTCGTTTATCTCGTCGGAGACGAGCATGCCCAGCCGCGGACCCGCGAAGAAATACAAGCCGGAGCCGGGGACGCGCCATGCCGCCGACAGCCCCACGGTGACGTGCGCGAGCGAGATGTCGGCGCTGCGCTCGAAGTCCACCTGCGCGTAGCCGCCGCGCGTGAGGATGAATTCCGTGCGCGTCTCCTGCACGGCGTAGGAGGTCGAGAAATCCCGGTACCCGGCTTCCGCGAGGAGGAAAAAGGATTGCGAGACCGGAAACTCCGCAAGCGCGCCCAGCATCGCCCCGAAACCGCGCCCCTCGTCGTAGCCGCAGTCGCAGCTCGTGGTGAAGGACCCCAGCGACCAGTTGCGCTGCGCACCCAGGAAGCCGCCGAGCAGCGGCCTCGGCAAGGTCACCGCGGAGTTTCGCGGCGTGGGCGGATACGTGGAAGGACGGCGCACGCCCTGCTCCCCTTCCTGCGCGCGGCCGGCGGCCGACGCGAGAAGCAGCAGGAAGAGACAAGTACGTGCGGGAAAACGATGCACCAGCGGTCTGTCCGTGTGATGACAGGAGGTGTGGGGAAAGCACAATATTGCACGCGCCGGCGTGCGGGGCAAGCGTCCTAGATCCGCTCGATCGCCTTTTCCGAAACCCAGCCCTCGGTGCCATCCGCAAGGCGTATCCTGACGAGGTCGGCGCGTGCATCGGTGATCTCGACGCGGAGCCCCTCGTGCACGGTGAAGGCGTCCACACCGCTCTTGTCGGCGGTGCTGCGCGCGACGACTTCCCCCGTTGTCACGATCGCGTCCCTGCGCGCTTCGAGATCCTCCACCTTGTCGAAGTACAGGAACACCGACGCGGCGAAGAGCAGCACGGCAAGGTTTCCCAGCGCCAGCGCGACGCGCCGCAACAGCACGTTGTGCATGCCGAAGAAGACGAAGGCGAGCGCCATGGTCGCGCCGAGCAGCATGAAGGACCAGCAGAACAGTCCGGACGGCGTATGCGCGCGCTTGATGTCGTTCCACCACTGCACGGCGAAGAACAACGGCATCGTCTCCACGCGGTCGCGTATGCGCGTGTTGGCGATGGCCAGGTTGTCCCGGATCTGCTCGTCCGACGGATCGAGCAGCAGCGCCCGCTCGTAGCAGAGGATGCTGCGCGTGTTCTTTCCGCTCTTGAAGTACGTGTTGCCGAGATTGTAGAGCACGGTGGCGTCCGCGTGGCCGTCCTTGATCAGCGCCTCGTACACGGCAGCGGCGCGTGAGAAATCCGCTGAGGCGTAGGCGGCCGCGCCTTCGGCGAGGCGCTTCTGTATCGCGTCCTGCGCGCGCATGGCGCAGGCTCCGGCGAGGAGGACGAGGAGTGCCAGTGCGAGCTGTTTCATCATCCCTTCAATGCCTGTTCCATCGACACGATGGCTTCCTTCGCCTTGT
Organism: Ignavibacteria bacterium; assembly: GCA_016720835.1. Lineage (GTDB taxonomy): Bacteria > Bacteroidota > Ignavibacteria > SZUA-365 > SZUA-365 > JADKJW01. The sequence goes on along the minus strand of JADKJW010000016.1, from coordinate 38,769 downwards.
CGTAGAGTCCGCGCATCTCGCCCTCCGTGGCGCGCGTCGGTGAGTAGCGCGCTTCGTCCGTGGCGGTCAGCGCGCCCTGCACCTTGAGCACGACGCCCACGTAGACGTCGCGCGCGGTCAGGTGCTCCACCACGTTCTGCACGGAGGTGTCGGAGGTGGGCATGGCGAGGCGGTTCTGCACGTAGCCCCAGAGGGCGCGGGCGATCTCGAGGTAGTAGGCGTCGATGGCGTTCTTCTGCAGGAAGCCCTTCGCCTTGGAGAGATGCTTCTCGGCGATGCGCGTCGAGCGGCGCATGCGCAATCCCGTCACGTCGCCATGTATGCGGTCCCAGCGTTTCTTGTACACCAGCGCGCCCGCGGTGAGCGCGACGGGCAGCAGATACAGCAGGAACATCGAGAGCGGACTCACCGGCGCCGACGAGGCGCGCCCGAAGGTGTCGGGCGCCTTCAACGGATGCAGGTCCTTCGCGCGCATGCGGATGCCGCTCTGCGCCGTGCCCGACGAGGCGCTCTGCTGATCGCCTTCCTTCACGTCCAGCGTGTACGCGGGCGAGGTCAGCGTGACGTACTTCTTCGTTTCAGGATCGAAGTAGCTGAAGGCGACCGGCGGTATCTCGAGCTTGCCGGGGAAGCGCGGGATGAGCACGAATTCGAACGCCTTGCTGCCCGTGATGCGCCCGCTGCTGCGGACAATGTCCTCGGTGATCTTCGGATCGTAGTGCTCGATACCCGTAGGGAGATTCAGCGCGGGCTCCTCGAGCAGTTTCAGATTGCCCTCTCCTTTTATCGTCACGAGGAGGGTGGCGGGCTCGTTGGCCTTGAGCGTGCCGCGGTCCAGCGTCGTGCGCATCGAGTAGCTGCCCACCGCGCCGCGGAAGCTCTCGGGTTTGCCGTCTTCGGGCAGCGCCTTGACGTGGATCGGGATCTTTTCGGTGAGCAGCGACTTCTGCACGTTCTTGTGAGAGTCGAAGTACGGGTCGCTGAAGAAGCGGTCGAAGAAGTCGTCGCCCGATTTCCGCTTCTGTCGCACCTGGATGGTGCAGTTGATCTCGAAGGGATCGATGCTCAGCTCGCCCGCCTGCGTCGGGAAGTACACCACCTTGCGCAGCAGGAAGGTCTCGTACTGCTTGCCGTTGTAGTTCTCCACTTCGGGGCGCACCTGCGAGGGCGTTTCGATGTCCTCGGACCAGAACCCGACCATGCGCGGGATCTTCGCGATGTTGTTCACCTGGAAGGTGACGCGCGAGTACAGCTTGTAGGTGACGAGGATGGGCTCGCCCATGTACACGGTGCGCTTGTCGACGATGGCGCGGATGAAGAGGTTGTCGCCCAGCTCCACGTTCACGGCCTTGTCTTCCTGCGCCTTCTGTTGCTGTTGCTGCTGCTTCACCCCGGGCGCGGCGTTCACCACCTTGATGATCATCGGGTTCGATTTCATCACTGCGCCGTCGTAGACGATGGTCGCGGGCTGTATGGTGAACTGCCCCGCGTTGCGCGGCTGCAGAATGTACGTCCAGGAGATGGAGGTGGAAGTCTTGCCGTTGATCCACTGCATGGACTGAGAGGTGCTGGGTCCGGCGAGCGTCAGGAAACTGGTATTCAGATCCGGTTGTCGGAAATCCTTGTACTGCTTGAGCGATCCGCCCGACAGCGTGAACGTCACCTGGAACTGCTCGCCCGCGGTCACCTGCATGTTGCTCGCGGACGCGGAGAACATCGCCTCCTGCGCTGAAGACATGCGTGGACAGTGCCGCGAAAAGCAGTGCCGCGGCGAGCGGGAACGCGAGAGACCGATGCTGCGCGCGCATGCTCACCAGTCCTTGTCCACGCGGACGCGCGTGCCGCGCTTCTCTCGGAGTTTCTTCTGCAGGTCCTTCTCGTCGCGTTCGAGGGCGCGGAGGATCTGCTCGGCCTGCTGCTTGGACATCTTCTTGTCGTCCTTCGGCTGTTGCGGCTGCTGTTTCTGATCCTGCTTGTCGTTCTGCTGATCCTGATCCTGCGGCTGCTTCTGCTGTTGCTTGTCCGGATCCTGTTTCTGGTCCTGCTTCTGATCCTGGCTCTTGTCCTGCTTGTCCTTGTCCTTGTCGCTCGGCTTCTGGTCCTGCTTCTGGTTCTTGTCCTTGTTCTGCTGATTCTTCTGATCCTGCGCGAGCTTCTTCATCGCGTAGAGCAGGTTGTAGCGGGCCTCCTCGTCGCGCGGATTGAGCTTGAGCGACTGCTTGTACGCCTCCACGGCTTCCTTGTACTGACTGGCCTTCATCATGGCGTTGCCGCCGTTGAACCAGAGCTTGGCGCCCTCCTCTTTGGAACGCGCGCGCTCGCCCGCGGCCTTGTAGTTCTCGACGGCGCCCTTGACGTCGTCGCTGCGGTAGGCGGCGTTGCCGGAATTGAAGTAGCTCTCCGAGCGCTCGGGCTTCGCGCCCGCGGCGACCTTGTACTTCGCCTTCGCCTCGTCGTACTTCTTGTCGCGGTACAGCGCGTTGCCGTCGCTGATGGCGCCGCGGTAGGACTGCGCCTGCAGGCCGGTGGCCAGGGCGGCAAGCGCGAGGGCAAGCATGACGGTATTGCGGCGCGTCATCGCAGCGTCCTTTCGGGTGCAAAGATTCTGAATCGCGAGAGGAAGCGGTTCCGCTTCTCCGACAGGAGGAGTTCGTAGACGAGCAGCAGCAGCGCGAGTCCCAGCGGATACTGGAAGCGGTCCTCGTAGTTGGTGAACTGCTTCGTGCCGAATTCCTTCTTCTCCATTTTCTCGACTTCCTTGAACACCGCCGCGAGATCGTCGCGCGAATTCGAGGCGCGCACGTAGATGCCGCCGGTGGCGTCGGCGATGCCTCGGAGGGTGCTCTCGTCGAGCTTCGAGACGATCTTGCCGCCGTCGGGACCGGTCTTGAAGCCCATGTTCTCCTCGCCCTCGCCCACGGGGATGGGAGCGCCGTCCGCGGATCCCATGCCGATCGTGTGAATCACCACGCCCTTCGAGGCGGCGTCCTTCGCGACGCTCAGCGCGTCGTCCTCGTGATTCTCGCCGTCGGTGATGATGATCATCGCCTTGTACTTCCCTTCTTCCTTCTCGAAGGATTCCAGCGCCAGCGTGATCGCCGATCCGATGGCCGTGCCCGGCGTGGGCGCGCTGCCGACCGAGATGATGTCGCTGAGCATGGACGCCGCGCTGTAGTCGGTGGTGAGCGGCAGCTGCGTGTACGAGCTGCCGGCGAAGACGATGATGCCGATGCGGTCGCCGGTCAGCCCTTCGATCAGGGTGGTCAGTTCGCGCTTCGCGGCATCGATGCGGCTCGGGCGGATGTCCTGCGCGAGCATGCTGGCCGAAACGTCGAGCGCCACGATCAGATCCACTCCCTGCCGTTTCACTTCTTCATAGCGTGTGCCGATCTGCGGGCGCGCCATCGCGAGCACGAGCAGCGCCGCGGAGAAGAGCATGATGCCGGCGCGCAGCCAGTGCTTGACGCGGCTCCGCTCCGCGACCAGCGAGAGCATGGTCTGCTCGTCGCCGTAGGCGCGGATGCTGCGCAGCTTCCGGTACCAGACGTACCAGTACAGCGCGGCCAGCGGCAGCAGCAGCAGGAGCCAGAGGAAGTATTCCGGATGAGCGAAACGTATCATATCGTTGCGTCGGCGGCGGTTACGGGATTTTCCTGAAGACGAATCCGGCGAGGAGAAGTTCCACGGCCAGCAGCATGGCGCCGATCAGGAGATACTGCGGAAACAGCTCGCGGTAGCGGTGAAACTCCGTCACCTCGATCTTGGTGCGCTCGAGCTTGTCGATCTCGGCGTAGATCTCCTTGAGTTTCTGATTGCCTGTGGCGCGGAAGTACTGTCCGCCCGTGCCGCTCGAAACCTGCTTCAGCATGTCCTCGTCGATCTCGACGGGCATCTGCTGATACTGCACGCCGAAGGGCGTGCGCACGGGATACGGGGCCGTGCCGCGCGAGCCGACGCCGATGCAGTAGATGCGGACGCCGAAGCGGGAGGCGATCTGCGCCGCGGTCAGCGGATCGATCGATCCCATGTTGTTCACGCCATCGGTGAGCAGGATGATGACCTTGCTCTTCGCCCTGCTGGTGCGCATCCGGTTCACGGCGGTGGCGATGCCCTCGCCGATGGCGGTGCCGTCCTTCAGATTGCCCATCTTCACCTTCTTGAGCAGATCGACGAGCACGTCGTAGTCCGTGGTGAGCGGGCACTGCGTGAAGCTCTCGCCGGCAAAGATCACCAGGCCGATGCGGTCGCTCATGCGGCCTGTGATGAAGTCCTCTGCCACCTGTTTCGCGGCTTCGAGCCGGTTGGGACGGAAGTCCTCGGCGAGCATGGAACCGGAAATGTCGAGCGCGAGACTGATGTCTATCCCCTCCCGGTACACGTTCTCCCCTTTTGCGGTGCTCTGCGGCCTCGCAAAGGCCACGATGAGCGCCGCGAAGGCGAGCATGCGCAGCGCGAAGGGCAGATGCCGCAGGTGCACGCGGAAGCCCGAGGGAACACCGTCCAGCAGGGACAGCGAGGAATGCCGCAGCGCCGCCGTTCCCCTGCCCGAGCGCCAGAAATACCACGCCGCGATCAGCGGGATGAGCGCGAGCAGCCACAGGAACAGCGGATTCGCGAAGTGAGTGTGCGCCTCAAGCATGCGGCTGCTCCTCCGTTCCGGGTGCGGCCATCGCCGGCGGCTTCGTCTGCTCGAGGAATTCGTGCGCGATGCGCAGTCCGAGGGCGTGTTCGCTTGGCGCGGGCGTGTACGTGGCGAACTTGGTCATGTCCGCGACGCGCAGCATCTGCTCGAGCTTGAGGATGATTTCGGATTGGAGTCCCATCATGGCGACGCCCGACACGATTTCGGAGGTCACCTGCTCGAGCGCCGGGACGCGGTAACGCAGTTCGATGTACTCGCGGACGATCTCGGTGAGTTCAGACTGGAACTCCTTGTCGAAGCCCTGCTCCCAGAGCCTCCGCGCTTCGAGCGCAGTGAGCTTTTCCATGGCGATATCATATGGCGGCCGGACGACTTCCTGCACTTCCTCGGGCGGCACTTCCACGGGCACGCGCATGTACCTGCGGTACGCGTACCAGCCGATGGCGAGCACGGCCAGCGCGATGCCGATGTAGGCGAGGATTTCCCAGATGGTAAGAGGAACGTCGACCACGTCCTTGATGTCCTTGTACGCATGGCTCGTGTCCACCTCGATGGCCCGGATGCTGACGAGCACCGGCGCGGTCTCGGCCGTGTACAGCGTCGTGTCACCTTGTTTGCGGTAGCGCACCTTGAGGCTGATGGCGACGCGTCCGGTGTCGAAGGCCGTGAGCACGTAGGTGCGCGTGATGCGGTCGCGACCTCCCTCGGTCACTTTTTCGAGCGGTTCGGAGTCGACGATCTCGGCATGCACGACGTCGGCGCTGTCCACGGGCAGCACGACGCGCAGACCCTGCGGAGCGTCCACGGTGAGCACGGCGCGCATCCAGTCGCCGATGGCGTAGGAGGCGGAGTCGAGCGTGGCGCTGACCTTCACGTCCTGCGCGCGCAGCGCGGGCGCGAGCACGAAGGCCAGCAGAATCAGGAAGGACGGGACTTTCCGCATCAGTGCCGCCTCTCCCGCATGCGGAAAAACGCCACGAGCGGCTGCACGTAGGAGCCGTGCACGTCGATGCCGATGCTGTCCACGTTGGAAGTCAGGAAGAGCCTGTCGCGTTCCTGCTTGCGCGCGAGCCAGGAGCGGCGGTAGGCTTCGCGCACGCCCGCGAGCGAGGTGTCGATCCAGCGCTCCTGTCCGGTTTCCGCGTCGGCGAGCTTCATGAGGCCCACGTCGGGCAGGCCGCTCTCCTTCGGATCGTGCAGGTGCACGGCGATGAGATCGTGCTTGCGCCCCGAGATCTTGAGCGCCTGGTCGAAGCCCCTGTCCATGAAGTCCGACACGAGGAACATGATGGAGCGTTTCTTCATCACGTGGTTCGCGTACTCGAGGGCCCCGCGGATGTTGGTGGCGCGGCCCTGCGGCGTGAAGGCGATGAGTTCGCGGATGAGGCGCAGCGTGTGCGTCCTGCCCTTCTTGGGCGGGATGAACAGCTCGATGCGGTCGGTGAAGATGATCATGCCGACCTTGTCGTTGTTCTTGAGCGCGCTGAAGGCCAGCACGGCGCACATCTCGGCCGCGATGTCGCGCTTGAGCTTGCGACCCGTGCCGTACTCCTGCGAGCCGCTCATGTCCACGAGCAACATCACGGTGAGTTCGCGCTCCTCCTCGAAGACTTTCACGAAGGGCCGGTTGAAGCGGGCGGAGACGTTCCAGTCGATCGTGCGCACGTCGTCGCCGAACTCGTACTCGCGCACCTCCGAGAATTCCATGCCGCGTCCCTTGAAGACGCTGTGGTATTCGCCCGAGAAGAGCTGGTTCACGAGTCCGCGCGTGCGGATCTCGATCTGCCGTACGTTCTTGATGATTTCTTTCGTATCCACGTCGTGCCGAATGGAGCCTGGTTCCTGAAGCCGTGTCCCGCGCGGGCGGACTGTTACGGCACTTCCACCGTGTTGAGGATTTCCTGCACGATCATTTCGGAGGTCCATTCCTCCGCTTCCGCCTCGTAGGTCACGGCCACGCGGTGGCGCAGCACGTCGAAGCAGATGGCGCGCACGTCCTCGGGGATCACGTAGCCGCGCCGCATGATGAAGGCGTAGGCCTTGGCGGCGATGGCCAGGAAGATGGTGGCGCGGGGCGACCCGCCGTAGGAGATGTAGCCGGCGATCTTGTCGAGCTTGAATTCCTTCGGGTAGCGCGTGGCGAAGACGATGTCGAGGATGTACTTCTCGATTTTCTCGTCCATGTACACGGCCTGTATGGCCTGCCGCGCGCGGAGGATGTCCTCGGTGGTGACCACGGGGTTCGGCGTCGGAATGTCGCCCGACACCTGCTGGCGCATGATGAGGATTTCCTCGTCGCGCTTCGGGTAGTCGATTTTCACCTTGAGCATGAAGCGGTCCAGTTGCGCTTCGGGCAGCGGGTAGGTGCCTTCCTGCTCGATCGGGTTCTGCGTGGCCATGACGAGGAAGGGTTCCTCGAGCTTGTACGTGTGGTCGCCGATGGTGACCTGCCGTTCCTGCATGGCTTCGAGCAGGGCGCTCTGCACCTTGGCGGGCGCGCGGTTGATTTCGTCGGCGAGGATGAAGTTGGCGAAGATCGGGCCCTGCTTGGTCTGGAAGTCGCCCGTCTTCTGATTGTAGATCATCGTGCCGATGAGATCGGCGGGCAGCAGATCGGGCGTGAACTGGATGCGATGGAATTTCGCCTTCATGGCGGCGGCGAGCGTCTTGATGGCCGTGGTTTTGGCCAGGCCCGGCACGCCTTCGAGCAGGATATGCCCGTTGCCGAGCAATCCGATCATCAGCCGGTCCACCATCGACTTCTGCCCGATGATGACCTTGCCGATTTCCATGCGCAGCGCGTCGATAAACGCGCTTTCCTGCTGGATTTTCTGGTTGATTTCCTGAATGTCGACCGTCATATCCTATCCTCATCGAGTGACAAAGAAAAAACGCCCTGGAATGGTTCTCAACCCTATCGGAAGGCGCTCCGAAAAACATCGCCGCACGCGGCTCTATTCCACAAATTTACGCCCGTTTCGTCGAATATGCAACGGCCGCCATGCGGGTGGGCGGGGCAGAAAACTGTGACCACGCGGGCCTGCCCACCGAAGCTGAGCGCAGCGAAGCGTAGGTGGGGATGCGGAGACGCGGGGATGGATGATAGAGTGTGATTCAGTCCGCCGCAGGCGGACGGCATTCCTCGACCCATGGCGTCAGCCATGGGTGAGCGTCATCCCACACACCTCGGCGAGTCCGCCGCAGGCGGACGGCATTCTTCGACCCATGGCGTCAGCCATGGGAAAGCGTCGAGTCACAGACCGTGGGCTTGGAGCGTTGCCTATTCCATCGCACCCCATGCAGCGACAGGCGTCAATTACAATCGTCGCTCCGCAAGAAATGTTCTTTCTTTTGCTGGCTCAAAAGAAAGAACGAAAGAAAAGAGCCAAAGAGCGCCTGATGAATAATTGCTCTGAAAAGCGCTGCACATCCATCGCGCCGAAAGCAACGCTCGCGGCGGATTCGTAATGGATCCCCAACGGTCTGTGCCATCAACGCGCATCGTCCGCATCTCCCCACGACGAATCCGCCCGCTCGCATCCTGGCTTTTCAGGCAATTATTCAAAGGGCGCAAGACCTGACGTACGTGTATTCGTCGATTGAATCCGGAGCACATGCTCTTCTATGAGGAACGAACTACCGCAACGCGATGGGCGCTCTTCACAAACGAAGCACCCCGGAACGGGGTGCCAGATAGTAGCCGGTGCGTCGAAGACCACCGGAGAGCGACGGCACACGAACATTATGGCACCCCGGAACGGGGTGCCAGATAGTAGCCGGTGCGTCGAAGACCACCGGAGAGCGACGGCACACGAACATTATGGCACCCCGTCCCGGGGTGCGACTTCGCTCGTCATTACAACGGAAGAAGGGATCTTGTATTAAAATCCGAAATCGGAAATCCGCCGCCTCGTCTTCGCTCGGCGTGACAACAGATGAAGGTGTCTTATTTTATAATCAGAGATCGAAAATCATCCCGGGTTGAGCTTCACCATCTTCTTCGTCACCGTCACTCCCCCGCCGCGCAGGGAGTAGAAATAGATCCCCGGCGCCAGGCCGCCCTTCTCGAAGCGATACACGTGCCGGCCGGGTGCGACGCGCGACCATGACTGCAGATCGATGATGCGGCCTCGTATATCATACACGCGGAGTTCGATGTCTTCGGGCTTTTGTGTTTCGTAGATGATTTCCGTTGCGGTGTGGAAAGGGTTGGGGTAGTTCTGCGATAAAATAATCGTTGACGAAGCAGTGGGCATTTCCGTTGCTTCTGTAAGATGAAGTTCGTCAAAGCTAAATATTGTTACATAGGCGTCATTCCCACCGCTCCTATCCTTTTTCAGTGCATTATCAGTGAGCGGAAAATCAGTGGAGTAGGTTGCGCCCAGAAGATAGACGATATCTCGATGAACCTGTACGGCGCACACGTAATCGGATCCATTCCCTCCCCATAACGTACTCATCAGCAAGAGTTCTCCTGATCCGTCAATGGCTGAAAGCGTCGTATTCCACCCCGCCATACCGGAGAGCAAAGAGTGTTTCAGCGGAAAATCCTTCGATGTCGAAGTTCCTGTCACATACACCTTTTCCGTGCTGTAACAGATCGCCTCAGCTTCCTCCTCCTTCGATCCGCCCAGATAGCTGCACCACTTCACGTTGCATGCAGAGTCAAGACGAAGAAGCGAATAATCCCAACTGAAGATCGACGAATCCTTGTTCGCTCTTGTCGATTGAATCACTCCGGGTGTTACTGGAAGATTCAGCGATGTTGTTTCACCGAGGAAAACGTATCCTCCATCGTCCGTGGCGGTCATCTCCTCGAACAAATCGTTGAATGAACCTCCAAAGTATGTCGAGAATGTTAAAACCCTTCCGCCAGAATCAATGACGGAGATGAATCCAGCCTCCACACCCTTCCTGCTCGTTTGCAGTGCGTTTCCTCGTACAGGAAAATTGCCCGACGAGGTGTATCCGCACACAACAATGCGTCCGTCAGGGTCTACAGAAATCCCGCGTGCTTCATCGAAATCCGCTCCTCCGAGAAGTGTACTGTAGAGAACCTTCGAACCATCGTTGCTGATCTTCGACACAAACGCGTCGTCATCACCACCGCTGTATGTCCTTTGGACGGCGTCGCTCGTTCTCGGAAAGGACGAATACGAGTCCGTCCAGCCGGCGAGGTAGGCGTTACCTATAGCATCGAAACAGATATCCTCCGCGTAATCTAATCCAGTGCCACCAAGGTATGTGGAATAGATCAGCGTTTCGCATTTCGGACCGAAGGCGGCGACAAAACAGTCCTCCTGGCCACGGAATGTCCTTTGCAATGCGCCAGTTGTTGTTGGCAGATTCGCAGACTTCGTTCCTCCAGAAATCCTTAGGACGCCGTCATCAGCTTGAATTGTTATAGCAAAATCGTCCTGACTGCCGCCGAAATATGTAGAGAAGATAATTTCGCTCGTATATACATTTATTTCGATAATAAATACATCTCCCTGCCCTCCGTTGTGCTGCTGGTATGATTTATCTGTTCCCACGAGATCATTCGATTTGGCTGCAAGACAGAGAATTACCAAACTATCACTTAGTACAGCTATATCGCGCACTGCTTCGTACGACGATCCCCCAATCAACGTACTGTACAGCGGATCGATCACCAGTGGCAGAATGGGATCGACATCGGCAATCTGGTAGCCGAGCTGCCTCGGAGCTTCGAGTGCGTACTGCGCCTGGAGTTGCCGGACAGTGTTCCCGTCCTTCTGATACACGAGCGGCTTTTCCTCCACCATCGTTTCATCGCCAATACCTATCGAAAGATCTCCGTCGCCGGTGACGGTCAGTGCATCGACGCCGTCGTATGCAATGTGTATGCGCTCGTACGAGGATCCCGGCTGAACAACGAACTCGTACTTGAGCCTGCCGCCGCCATCGAAGAAGAACAGATCGATGCCGTCGTAGATGTTGCGGTACACGAGCGTGTCGAAGGTGGCGATGCTCCGCTTCCACTGCTCCGGATCGCTGCCCCGGAAAATGTTGACCTTCTCCTCCCGCTCGCAGATGCCGCGTACCTCCGCGTCCAACCGGGACCCGGGATAGCGCACGGTGACGGTGCGCACGGAAGTTTCCGCATGCCGCGCTGTGTGCCTGCTCTTGTTCGAACTGTATCCCGCGAGATGGATGTTCCGTTCTTCGCGTTCGGGCTCCGTCGTCTCCTCCTCCACGAAGCGGAATACCACCCTGTCCGTGAAGAAAGCCACACTCCCATTCGAAAGCCGGGCTACAAAGAGCACGTCGGATGGATACTGTCCCCTGTTCTCGACGAAGCGGATCTCGTCCAGCGCGCGGCGGATGAGTTGGTCCTGTTGTGAGGTGGCGACCGCCGAGCGCTTCTGCTGTCCAGCCGCGATCCCATCCGGTCCACGATGGTCCCCCCGAAACACGAGCAGCGGGAGCAGGGCCGCGAGGAGGAGGAGGCGCGGGAGGCGGGGCATGGGATTCGGAGTGATGGAGTAATGGAGTGTTGGAGTGAAGTCAAAACTGCTATTCATGCACAGGGTGGGACCAGCGTCTCGCCGATCAATTCATCACTGTGATGGAACTGTGTCTGCTATTTCACCACCCTTCATGCACAGGGTGGGACCGGCGTCTCGCCGGTCAATTCATCACTGTGATGGAACTGTGCCAGCTATTTCACCACCCTCACGATTCCTGTCGCACGGAGGGCTGACTGCGAACGCACACGGAGGAGGTAGACGCCCGAGGACGGGAAATACGTTGCAGGGATGGAGACATGCAGCGGGTTTCCGGATACGGCAGTGACGGACTGCGAGAACACGAGTTTGCCGGCGCTGTTGGACGCCTCGATGACGAGGTCCTCGCTCGCCCGCGGACGCCAGGTCAACTGCAGTTCGCTGTGCGTGCCGGGAAGGAGCGGACTCGGAAACAGATCCATGCCGGACGGCAGCGCCGCCGCCAGCTTCTCCACCGCGGTAACGAGCGACTGGCAGAAACTGATTTGCGTGCCGGTCACCGCATCCGCGCCGCAGATGATGGTATCCTGCGTGGAAACCATGAAATAGGTCCAGATGTTGCTCTGCACGGTGGAATCGAACTGCAGGACCGCGAGTTGCACGGCGATGCCCTGCTGCGTCTCGAAGAACTGCTTCGCGGAATTCGCCTTGATCAGTGTGAACACCACGTCGCTGTCCAGCCACTGATCGCCCTGGATGAGCGGAGTCGCCGCGCCTTCGGACTCCGGACCGGCCTCGAGGCTGCTGATGATGCCCAGTCCCTGGGCGTCGAAGCACACGACCATGACCGCGGAATCCATTGCCGCGGAGGAGAACAGGTACATCCACAGCGTCGCCTCCCCGGTATTGATATCCATCTCGAAATTGACCGGCGGGACGGCCGTTGCAACGAACATGATGCCGGCCAGTTGCGCATCGGGCGAGAAATCCCGCTGGGCGGTCTGTATGGCATCCCCGAGCATGTCCTTCGCCGCATGGAACACGAGCTGCTGGGCTGAAAGGTTCGCCGTCGCGCAGACAAGGGCGACGAGAAGCAGTCCGATGGATTTCCGCATAACCTTCTCCGATAATTGCACACGATGGATTCAATTCAGCAATTCACCTCTTCACTGATTCACTTCCCCTCATCAATCGCTGTTCAGCAGGAACTCGATCTCGGCCGCCAGTTCCTCCTCCGCCATCATGGTATTCTGCGTCATCCTCTCGCGGAATTGAATGCGGCCGTTTTTGCCAATGACGAACCGTGTTCAGTCCCTGCGATGCGGTTTGTTCTGGCAAAGCCATCATCGACGACATATTGCAGAGGACACTTCAAGTCGTTCCCCTTTCGCACGAGATTCGTGCGGACCTCCTCAGGTACGCAACCAGTCGTCAGACTTATCGAGAACAGCTCGACATCCGAATCACTGCGGAATCGCGCGCAGGCATGCGCGAGTATGCGGGATACGCGCGACAAGAAATATGCATCGGGAAGCCAGAGGGCCAGGATCACCACTTTGCCGCTCAGGTCCGCGATCTGCACATCTCTGCCGTCGAGCGTGGTGAATCCACCATGGAGAGGTTCCTTGTCGATGCGTTGCGCAGAGATGCGAAGGCGCGTGCGCTCACGGAGCCTCAACCGCATGGCGGACAGCGAATCTTCGTATCCCGCATCACTGCCATTCAGCCGAATGTAGGCCATGCGCATGTAGTTGATCATGTCGTCCGTCGCGCGATCCCGATCGAAGCACTCCGTCACGAAGCGGAGCATTCTCGCATACTCCTTTGTTGCGAAATATTCCTTCGCGAGGCGGGTATTCAACATGATTGATGCTCCCTGAAGGGACTCAAAGGCATCCTCGCAAAATCGACGAAGTTCCGCGCTGCGGCCCGCTCGGCTCAACCCATCGGTGGAGACCAGGAGGAGACGTTCCTCCGCAGGGAATTCCCCGGAGACCACAGGCCACGCCTCTTTGAGGAGCAACCGGCCTTTGGAGTCCTTGTTGAAAGCCCGGTCGATCTCCGCTTTCGCTACAGCCAGACCTCTCTCACGGTATCGCGCATCGCGAATGCAAAGAGCGGCGAGTTCCAACGTCGTTTCGATGTACGGAGTTCGGAGGGAATCGTACCAGATCGAGGCGCTGTCGATATTGGCGTCGAGGCAGTACCGCCCGACCAGGGAGTTGATCAAATTTAAACGGCTCACCTCAGCGACAGAACCACTGTTCATCAGTTCGAGGATGGCCGCAGTGCGGGCTACGGGATCATTCTCGTTCCACACCCTCATCAGTCGGCCATCTGCCGCCGTATCGCTCGGAGGATTTTCGGCGATATACCGCGCTCGCAGTACGGCTGCCTCTTTAATTCGGCCAAATTTCTCCAGCCATATAACCGGGATGTCGCTCCAGACATTTTGCTTGAATCCTTGCAATATGGAATCCAGCTCGGCGGAAATTTCCGCGCGCATCGTCTCGCTTGAATCGACAGCCCACCTGTACTTCCACGAATACATCAACATCGGATTCCCGGGGTACAGAGTTCTCTCGTTCCTGTAACAGGCAAGAACAGAATCGTTCGAGTTCAGTATGCCGAAGAACGAAGTATACTGGTAGCTTCGCGCGGCATCCGCCCAGGCGCCTTTCAACGGAGTTCCGTCTTGACGGTGCAGAAGGAGACGCCATGCGGCCCCTCTGTTCACGTCATACGTTCCCAACGCTCCAAACTTCACAAATGCAAAACTCTGCATTTCCTTCGGGAGCGTCATCGATGCCGAAGACCGGCTCCCCTCCCGAGTCATGGGAACAGCTACAATCGTATCGATGATGCGATACGTGATAGACGTCATGATTGTTTGCTTTCCGGTTGAATCCAACTTGGAACCGCGCTGCGAATTCTCCTTGCGCCTCACCGGAAGAAACACATGCGCCGTCAGCGGCTCCGTACCCTTGAACACCGCGTCCGGCGACGAATGGTCGTACGTGATCTGCAGTGTTTCTCCCGGCTTCGGTTTGGCGGGGGAGATCACGACGTAGGGAGTATTCGCGCAGGAGGCAAGGACGCAGGCGAGGAGAAGCAGCCGGCCGATGGAGAGAGTTCGATGCATGCCTGGGTCCTCCGCTGTTGAAATCCCCGAGTAAACGATACGATTATCAGGAAAAAGGTGCGGAAAAGGCGGGAGAGAAGCAAGGATTCAAATTGGCAGTATGGACAGTGCTACCCACATTGAAGAGATCACGAAGCACACGAACGATCCGAATGCTGCGAAAATATTTTCCTTCGCGTTTTTCGTCCTGTTCGCGTGCTTCGCGATCGCATTTCTACTTTCACGGATTCCTCCGCACGTACTTGTTGTATCCGTATCGAATTTTCGAAGGTACCGCCTTCATCGAAAGCATATTCGTCGGAAAGGCGAAGGACGGCTCGAAGTAGCAGTTGATGGTGCAGCCCTTGCAGAAGGAATGGCGTCCCTCCATGCCGCGATGCCAGGTGACGCGGTCGGAGGCGTGGGCGGCGAGGAGATCGCCGTTAATTGGGATTTTCTCGTAATGCAGATGATAGCATGGCAGGAGAATCTCGTCTTCCGGAGAGATGACGATCACCCGGGAGACGGCCTTGCAGAGGGGCTTCTCGATGTCGTTTCCTCCCTTGCGGCGCAGGTCGAGAAAGGATGGATTGAGGTAGACCATCGGACCCGACGCGAAGTCCTCGATGAAATCCATGGCTTCATCCGAAAGCCCCTGTTCGTTGAAATAGCTGAAGATGGGGTTGATCAGCAGAAGTAATCCATGGCTCCGTGCGATGTCGTGCACGGCCGGCAGCTGACGGTAGTTCTCGTTGGTCGCGGTGAAGAGCAGCTCGGGCCGTTCGCCGAGCTGTTTTGCGATATCGATGGAGCGCATCACGGCATCGAAGCAGGGCACGCCGCGGGAGGCATCGTGCTCCGCGGGGTCGGCGCTGTCGAGCGAGAAATGGAGGAGATCCACCTGGCCGCGCAGGCGCTCGGCGTATTTCGGGTACAGGAGGCCGTTGGTGGTGATGCTGGTCTGCATCCTGAGCGCCCTGGCCGCCCGCGTGATGACGTCCATGTCCGGATGCAGCAGCGGCTCCCCTCCCGTGAAGTCGATGAAGCGCACTCCCAGCCTGCGGAGCTGCGGCAGGTTGCGCAGCACATCGTCCGTCTTCGCATGCTTCGTGTTCTTGAACGGTCCATGATCCCCGAAATGGCAGAACGCGCAGGTGGCGTTGCAGCGGTAGGTGACGTAGTAGTTGCAGAGGATGGCCATTACAGGGGTCAGGTTGAAAGTTAAAGATGACAGATGGTAGCGGATGGGAGATATGAGATGGTGGGAACGATTGGGCGATTGGTCGGGATTGGCTATTTTCGGGCAATGCCGTTATGAGAATATCACGCCCGCCATTGACAATCAAGAGGCTCTTCCGAATCCTCGCCCTGCTCGTGCTCGCCTACCTGCTCTTCGTGTACTACACGATGCCGGGGGCGAGCGTGATCGCGCTGCGCGACGAGAACCCGCAGCTCTCGGCGCTGATGAAGCTGCGCTGGGAGGAAAGCGGCGGGACGATGAAGATCCAGTATCAGTTCGTCCCCCTGAACAAGATATCGCCGAATTTCGTGCGCGCCGTGCTGGCCGTGGAAGACGGCGGCTTCTACCGGCATTCCGGCATCGACTGGAACGCCATGGAACGCGCCTACGAGATCAACCTCCGCGCCAAGCGCATCCGCTTCGGGGCCAGCACCATCACGATGCAACTCGCGAAAAACCTCTGGCTCTCGAACGACCGCTCCTATCTGCGCAAGGTGAAGGAAGCCGTCCTCACCTTCCGCCTCGAGAAACAGCTTCCCAAGAAGCGCATCCTCGAGCTGTACCTGAACATCATCGAACTCGGCGACGGCATCTTCGGCGCCGAGGCCGCGGCGCGCCATTACTTCAAGAAGAGCGCCGCTTCCCTCACCCGCGACGAGGCCATACGCCTCGCCGCCATCATCTCGAGTCCCCTCAAGCACTCGCCGTTCGAGAACACGAAGTTCATCAACATCCGGAAAGGCGTGATCCACCGGAAGATCGGAGGCGGGGGGGAGGAGTAGCGGAAAATTGGGGAAATTGGGGATTGGGGAAATGGAGTGATGGAGTATTGGAGTGACCGAGATGAATCGAGTGCTGACCTTGGGCTGAGACCGGTGTAGTGATGTGGAATGATGCGGGGATTTTTCTATTATCCGCGCATTCCATTCACAGTGCATCCCATCGATCGACATGAAATACTGGGAGTTCACAGAGCTGGTTGATGCGGGCGAAGGCCTGCGCGTGGAGTTCAAGCGGAAGGTGTCCACGCCGGAGAAGATCGCGCGGGAGATGATCGCCTTCGCGAACACCTCGGGCGGGACCATCATTTTCGGGATCGACGACGACAAGTCCGTGGTGGGCGTGGTGAGCGAAAAGGGGGAGATGGAATTCATCACACTGGCGGCGCGCGAACTCTGCGATCCGCCGATCGAGCACACGCTGACCATCTTCAACGTGCACGGGCGCGACGTGCTCTGCATCGAGATTCCCGAGAGCGACAGGAAGCCGCACTTTCTCATCGAGGCGGGACAGGACGAGCGCAGGGCCTGGGTGCGCGTCGGCGAGAACAGCGTGCAGGCCAGCCGCGAGATGATCAAGGTCATGCAGCTCCGCAGCGGCGATGCGGGTCCGGTCCGTCTGGCCATCGGCGAGGCGGAGAAGCGCCTCTTCGCCTGGTTCGAAACGCGGGACCGCATCACCGTGAAGGAATACGCAGATCTCATCAACGTCTCCGAGCGCCGCGCCTCCCGCCTGCTTATCAGACTGCTGCGCGCCGGCATCCTCGCGATACACACGATGGAGAAATCCGATTACTTCACGCTCATGCACATCCCGGAGAAATGACGCCCGCACGAGAGCGCATTTCGCGCCGGTCGTTTGCTTTCGTTCGCTCTTCCTCCTATCTTTGTGATCGCTTCCCGGGCCCATAGCTCAGTTGGTAGAGCGCTACAATGGCATTGTAGAGGTCGTCGGTTCGAAACCGTCTGGGTCCACAAAAGGTCTGATACCATCAGGCCTTTTTTCATACGCGCCGCGTCCGAGCCCCTCCGTCATCACAGAGCGAGAGCATCATGGCCCTTCAGGAAGACGTCATCCGCCATCTGGTCGACGAAGCCCGCGCCGCCCGGCAATTCGCGCACGCGCCGTACAGCGGCTTCCACGTCGGCGCCGCCCTGCTCGCATCGGACGGCACGGTCACCCGCGGCTGCAACGTGGAGATCAGCGCCTATTCGGTGACGAGCTGCGCCGAGCGCACCGCCCTCTTCGCCGCGGTGGCCGCGGGGAAGAAGGAGTTCGCCGCCATCGCCGTGGTCGCCGATCTCGACGCCACCCCGCCCTGCGGTGTGTGCCGGCAGGCCCTGGCGGATTTCAACCCCTCGATGGAAATCATCCTCGTATCAGATGATGGATCGTACAGGGTTGTATCGCTGGCGCAGCTGCTGCCCGAGCCCTTCCTGCCGGAACACCTCGCGAAGCACGCGAAGAGTCAATAAGTGGTCCACGAAATACTCGAAGCACACGAAACAGGGGTTGGGAATGAGGTCATTCTGGATGCGGATCATTTGGAGGATTTCTTTATTATCGACGTGCGGAAATATTTGGTGACCGGTGCTGAATCCGCTCAATTACTCCGACACTCCATCTCTCCATTACACCCGTGAATCAACCGGCGAGACGCCGGCCTGCCCGCCGAAGTGCCGCGAAGCGGCACAAAGGAGGGTCGCCACCCAGGCACCTGGAATTTTCTTGATTCTACTCCATCACTCCAACACTCCATTACTCCCATAATTCGGTCGACGAGTTTCCGATCCCCATTCCCCCATTCCACCTCCCCAATGCCGCTCGCAGACCTCTTTCGCATCAAATCGCTGACCGACATCCTGAAGGAGGCCGAGGCGCCGGGACGGTCGTTGAAGAGGGCGCTGGGGTCGATGGACCTGATGCTGCTGGGCATCGGCGCCATCATCGGGGCGGGGATATTCGCGACGGTGGGGACGGCGGCCGCGGGCGATATCGCGAGGCCGGGCGCGGGTCCGTCGTTGATCGTCTCCTTCGCGCTGACGGGCTTCGCATGCGGCTTCGCGGCGCTCTGCTACGCGGAGTTCGCGACGCTCGTGCCCATCAGCGGCAGCGCGTACACGTATTCGTACGCGACGCTCGGCGAACTTGTGGCGTGGATCATCGGCTGGGATCTCATCATTGAATACGCGGTCGGCAATGTGGCGGTGGCCATCAGTTGGTCGGGATACTTCGTTGAATTGCTCCACGGGCTCGGAATCAGCATTCCTCCCTGGGCGGCGCTCGATTACCGGACGGCCATGCAGGGCTTCGCGCGTGCCACGGAGCAGCTCAATGCGGGCGCGTCGCTCGATTCGCTCGGCGGCGGTCTCGCGCAGGCCTGGCACGCGGTGCACGACGCGCCGCGGATCCTCGGCATCCCGCTCATCGCCAATCTCCCGGCGGCGGGCATCGTGCTCGCGCTGACGGCCGTGCTCGTGGTCGGTATCAGCGAGAGCGCCCGCTTCAATGCCGTCATGGTGGGCATCAAGCTGCTCGTGCTCACCTTTTTCGTGGTCGTGGGCTCGCTGTACGTCAAGCCCGACAACTGGGTGCCCTTCGCGCCGAATGGCTTCGCGGGCATCAAGGCCGGCGCGGCCATCGTCTTCTTCGCATACATCGGGTTCGACGCCGTCTCCACCGTGGCCGAGGAGACGCGCAATCCGCAGAAAAGCATGCCCATCGGCATCATCGGATCGCTTGTCGTATGCACCGTCATTTACATGGTGGTTGCCGCCGTGTTCACCGGCCTCGTGCCCTTCCCCGTGCTGACGGGCGCGCTGGCGCACGAGCGGGCGGAGCCGCTGACCATGGCGATGAAATACATCCATCAGGACTGGGCGGTGGGCATCGTGGCCTTCGGCTCCGTGGTGGCGCACACCGCCGTGCTGCTGGTGTTCCAACTCGGGCAGCCGCGCATCTTCTTCTCGATGGCGCGCGACGGCCTGCTTCCGCAGTCGTTCGCGAAAGTGCATCCGCGTTTCAAGACGCCGCATGTGACCACCATCGTCACGGGGGTGGTGGTGGCCTTCTTCGCCTCCTTCATGAACATCGACGAGATGGTGGATCTGACCAACATCGGCACGCTGTTCGCGTTCGTGCTGGTGTGCCTTGGCGTGATCCTCCTGCGCAGGCGGGAACCGGACAGGCCGCGCTCCTTCCGTGTGCCGTGGAGTCCGCTGGTCCCGGCTCTCGGCATGCTCGCGTGCATCTTCCTGATGACCGGTCTGCCGCTGGTGACCTGGTACCGCTTCGCGATTTGGCTGGCCGTCGGCATTCTGATCTATATCCTGTACGGACGGAGGCACAGCACACTGCGGCGCCGGAACGGATAGAGCCGTTTGCGGAAGCGCATGATTTCGCGCGAGGGATTGAATGGAACGGGAGATGGTCCTATATTCCGGGGTTGAAAGGTTTCACTGAAAAGAAAGGTTTTTTCACTCGATAAATGGCGGGGTCGCGATGCCCAAACGTCCTCTTACACGCCGCGGATTCCTGAAATCCGGCACTGCACTCGCCGGCCTCGCTGCCGTCGCACCTTCTTTTCCTTCGATCGCTGAAGCGCATTCCGCAGCGGCGGATGAGGCCGCGACGCTCACGCTCTACCCGAATCCGGGACGGATCGTCATCGTCGAGCATCCCGGCGCCGTGCTCGGCTACAACAACGTGAACGCGGCCGTGGTGCAGGCGATGTTCGATCAGGGCATCATGACGTTCACGGGTATCACCTCCTCCCCCGCCGATGCGCTCGCGTCGCTCTTCCCGAATCTGACCACCGCGAAGAAAATTGCGATCAAGCCGAATCTGATAAACTCCGCGGTGCCGACGCGCAAGGAGTTGCTCAAGGCCGTCATCACGCGACTCGTGCAGATGCTCGGGGGCTTTCCCGCCGCCAACATCACCGTGTACGAGCGCCACGCCATGTCCGCGGGCGGGTACTCGCAGTCCTACTTCGGTCAGCCGGTCAATCTCGTCGTCGATTCCTCCTTCCCGAATCTCGGCTACACGATCGCCTGCAACGGAGCGAACAGACCGTACAGCAAATCCCTGCACGACGCGGATTACCTGATCAACATGCCCGTGGCGAAGGATCACAGCTGCAGCAGCGCGCTCAACTTCACCTTTTCCTTTAAGAACCACATGGGCACCGTGAATCCGGGCGGGTCGCTCGGAATTCACTGCGACAAGACCGCCGTCCTCGACATCATGAAGTCGTCGGTGATGACGACGAAGCAGCGCATCGTCATCCTCGACGCCCTGTACGCGATATACAACGGAGGTCCGGGCGGTTCGCCGCAGGCTTCGCCGAAGAAGATCATGATCTCGCAGGACCCCGTCACCATCGACGCGCAGGGCCGCATCCTGCTCAATCAATTGCGTGCAGCCAACGGACTCAACACGAAGGCCGGCAGCTACATCGACGAGGCTGCCGCAGCGCCATATTCCATCGGCATCGCCAATCCGGCGCTCATGCAGGTCGTCAATGTGCTGCTGCCCGTGCGCCTGTCGCTCTTCAGCGCGATGCTGCAGGATCGGCGCGTGCTGCTGCGCTGGGCGACGGAGAGCGAGACGAACAGCGCGGGCTTCGGCATCGAGCGCAGTGTCGATGGACAGAACGACTGGAAGCAGGTCGGCTTCGTGAAGAGCGCGGGGAACGCGACGCAGCGTCAGGAATACACATTCGAGGACGGGCCTGAGCGTCTCCTGGACGAGCACGAAACGCTGTTCTACCGCCTTCGCCAGGTGGATGTCGACGGGAAGCACGAGTATTCGGTGAGCGCAAGCGTCGAAACGCGGCCGCTGGAGGGTGTCTGGCAGCTCGAGCAGAATTACCCGAATCCCTTCAGCGGGAACACGGACATCCCGGTGTCCCTGCCGCATCCCGGCCCCCTCTCGCTCGAGGTCCTCGACACGAAGGGCGCCCGCATTGCGGTGCTCTGTGATCGGAGCATGGAGGCGGGGAGGCACTACTTCACCTGGGATGCGAGTCAGGTATCCGCGGGAGTGTACATCTGCCGCGGCATGGCGGAGAACCGCAGGCGCGAAATTCAATTGATCGTGCTGAAATAACGGAGAACCTCATGGCGAAGCAACACGGCGACAGACGATCTTTTCTGAAGGGCGCTGCGGCAGCGGTGGCCGCGGGCACGCTGCCTCTTCCTCTGGCCGAACTTGCGGCGGCGCCCGCGGAAACGGCGGCGTACAAGTATCCGAATCCAGGGCGCATCGTCATCGTGACCGATCAGGGCGCCGTGCTCGGATACAACAAGGTGAACGAGGCCGTGGTCCAGCGCATGTTCGATGAAGGCGTCATGCGCTTCACCGGCATCACGTCGTCGCCGGCGGATGCGCTTGCGTCGCTCTTCCCGGGATTGACGAAGACGTCGAAGATCGCGATCAAACCCAGCCTGCTCAATGGGACCGTGCCTACCCGCAAGGAACTCGTGAAGGCGGTCATTGCGCGTCTCGTGCAGATGCTCGGGGGCTTTCCAGCGACCAACATCACGCTGTACGAGCGACACGACATGCCCTCGCTCGGCTACACGAAGGCGTACTTCGGGCAGCAGGTCGGCATCCTTACCGACACCGCGTTTCCGGATCTCGGCTACACCATCCTCTGCGATGGAAAGAGACGGCCGTACAGCAAGACGCTGCACGACTCGGATTTCCTGATCAACATGCCGGTGCTCAAGGATCATTTCTGCGAGATGGATTTCACGCTCGCCTTCAAGAACCACATGGGCACGGTCAATCCCGGCGGGCCGCTCGGCATCTGCAGCAACAAGCGCGCAGCGATGGACATCATGGCCGATCCGGTGATGGTCGCGAAGCAGAAACTCGTGATCATGGACTGCCTCTACGCCGTCATCAACGGCGGTCCCGGCGGCGCGCCGACTGTGTCGCCCAATACCATTACCATCGCGCAGGATCCGGTGACCACCGATTATCAGGGCCGGAAGATGATCAATGAATACCGCAAGGCCAAGGCGATGGCGCCGAAGAGCGGCGGGTACATTGAAGAGTCATCGGTCGCGCCCTACGCGCTCGGCGTCGCGAATCCCGCGGAGATGAACATCATCCCCCTGCAACTGTCGACGGGCGGCGCCGAAGCGTCCGCACCGACGGACTGGACCCTTTCCGAAACTTATCCCAATCCCTTTTCCGCGCAGGCCGAGTGGACGCTCGAGCTGCCCGCGCAGCGACAGGTGCGCGCCGAGATCCTTTCGAGCACGGGCGAGCTGATACAGACGCTCGTCGACGGCGCCCGCGCATCGGGCACGACGCGTCTCGTCTGGAATCCCGCCGGCATCGCCGCCGGACTCTATCTGCTTCGCGTGTCCGTGGACGGCGTCGCCTTCACGCGCAAAGCCATGGTCCTCTCCGCACATTGATCACAAGGTGATTTCATGATCGCACGAACCTGCACCGGCCTCGCCGCCATCTTCCTGCTGCTCGCCGCCGCTCCGGGCTGCAACAAGTCGGAGAGTCCGTCGAACAACAACGTCGCGACCATCAGCGACCTTTTGCCGAAGGACAATGAGATCAGCGGCTGGGCGCGCGCGACGGATGCGTGGGTTGCCCGGAACAAGGAGGATCTGCAGCGCGAGATCAACGGCGGCTTCGAGATCTTCGCGAAACACGGCTTCATCGAGGGCGCGTCGCAGAAGTACACGGGCAAGGTCAACGCCGCGCCGGGCATCGAATGCATCGTGGAGGTGTACAATCAGAATTCGGAGAAGGAAGCCGGGGATCTGTTCGACGATCCCGACAAGGTGTTCTCGAGCCCGATCACCCCGGCCAATCCTCCGTCTGCGCGGGCGCAGATTCAGAAGGACGTCTTCTCGTATCAGATGAAGTTCACGAAGGGAAAGTACTACGTCACCATCATGGTCGGTTCCGCGGACGACAAGGCGCAGGAAGTGATCGAAGTCTTCGCCAACAACATCGCCGGCAAGATCCAGTAGGTACACACGCTCGTTCTGACCCTTCCCCCTTTCCCCTTACACTCGCCTCCATGAAGCGCCGCACATTCATCCTCTCCTCGATCGCCGGTATCGGCGCCCTGTCGTCCCTGGACAGACTGATCGCCTCGCCGCACCTTCAGCAGCGGGCGGTGGATATCGCCATCATCACGGGTGGCGACATCGCGAAGAACGTGCGGGCGGCGGTGGAGGCGATGGGCGGCATGGCGCGTTTCGTACCGAAGGGCGCCATCGTCTTCCTGAAACCGAACATGTCGTTCCCGAATCCCCCCGAAATGGGCACGACCACGCATCCGGAGGTCATCCGCGCCGTTGCGCAGCTCTGCCTGGATGCGGGGGCGAAGCGGGTCATCGCGGCGGACTTCCCGATGGGCCGCGCCGCGCAGTGTTTCGAGCGCAGCGGCATGAACGCGCTCGCGGCATCCATGAAGGAACTGACCTTCGTGGAAATCAAGGAGCAGGCGCAGTTCGAAACCATCGAGCTGCCTCTCGGCCAGGAAGTAAAGACGCTCGACGTGCCGCGGCTCCTTCGCAAGGCGGACGTCTTCATCAATCTCCCCACCGCGAAGGTCCACTCGGCAACGACGGTGAGTTTCGGCCTGAAGAATCTGATGGGGCTGTTCTGGGATCGCCGGCGCTTTCACGTCGACTTCAATTTGCACAACGCGATCGCGGATCTCGCGACGGTGCTCAAGCCGCAGCTCACGATTCTCGATGGCACGTACCTCCTGTTGACGAATGGACCGCAGGGACCCGGAAAGACCGAACAGGCGAACACCATCATCGCGGGCATCGATCCCCTTGCGGTGGATGCCGCGGGCTGCGGTATCGGCATGTGGAACGGACGAAGCACCGCACCCGGCGACGTCAAGCATCTCGCCCTCGCGTCGGAACGCGGTCTCGGCAGCATCGATCTTTCGGGCATGAACGTGCAGCGCCAGACAATCGGGTGATACCGGCAGTGTCCCCGTACCGGCGCGGCACGCAGTTCCTTCACGTGGCACCTTCCGTGCGCGGTGCGGCGGCGCGTTGCGCGATACTGCTTCTGTGGTGCGGAGTCGGTGCGACGGCGCAGGTGACGCCGCATTTTCCCGACCGAGGGCAGGACGTCGCGCGCGCGCAGGATGCGTTGTGGATCGGCACCGAGCGCGGGCTGTACCAGTACCGGGAGAACGAGAATGTCTGGTCCGCGCGCAGCCGCGAGAGCGGCTTGCTCTCGAACCGCATCACGAGGCTCGCCACCGATCAGGACGTGCTCTGGATCGGCACGGACCTCGGCGTCTCGCGTTTCGATCTGCGTTCCAACACCGTGCTGTCATACGATTCGTCATCCGGCTTCCCTCCTGGCCGTGTGCTCTGTTTCGCGTTCGATCCCGAGTATGTCTGGGTGGGCACGGAGCAGGGCGCGGCGCGGTACGACCGGTTGATCGAGCAATGGCAGCGTATCGGCGCGGCGCAGGGTCTGACCGGCAGCGCGGTGCACGACATCGCGTGCATCGAGGGTCTCGTCTACATGCTCACGGATTCCGCGGTGTGCGAATACGACCCGAAGTACGAGCGCTGGCGCGTGTTCCGTGACGAGAGCGACGCCTCTCCCGTGCGCGACGCCTTCGTCGCGGGGGGCAGCGCCTGGCTGCTGCGCGACAGCGACATGCTGCGTTTCGACATCGCGACGCGGGTGCTGCGGCGCTATCCCATGCCCGGCGCGGTGAGCTTCGCGGCCATCCGCAACGTGTTCATCGACGGCGCGTCCTTCTGGATTGCGACGGCGGACAACCTCTGGCAATACGACGCGCAATCGGATGCGCTGCGTCCCTTCCTCGAAATCACCGCATTGCCCGACCGGACCATCCGCGCGACGGGTTTCTCGGCAGGCGGGGACATCATCTGTTTCTCCACCGCCTCCGGCGTTTCGCGGTTCGACAGAAGCACGAAGACGTGGACCTTCCTGACCGCATCGAGCGGCATGCCCGTCACCGAGTACGTCTCACTGTTCCCCAGCGGGTCAGGCATCGTCGGAAGGGATCGCGCATCCTTCGCCACGTGGAAGGCGGCCGACAACCGGTGGTACACATTCCCGATGCTCGCGGCGCAAGGCCCGTCGTCCGGGAAAGCGTTCTTCACCCTGGATCCTTCGCGCGGCACCTTCTTCGATTTCGGGAACGACTACACGCTCAGTTTCACGGGATCACGCGCGTCCTGGTTGTCCAATTATACGTGGGACGAATTCGGGACGCTCCGCACCGACGCGTCGCATCGCCTCGATCTGAAGGCGAAGCTCGATCTCGGCGGTGACAGGAGCATCAGCGCCGCGTACAACGACGCAGACTACAGCGATCTGCAGTACGGGGTGCAGTACCGCGGTGCGAAGAGCGACATCGTGCAGACCGCGCAGTGGGGGGATCTCCGCGCCGAGCATGGCGACCGCACGCTGTTGCAGTCCTTCGGCATCTTCGGTGGCGGCGGCCGGGCCGTCATCGGTGAGCGGACTCCGAAGTATCATCGAGGACTCGTGGACCTTGCGGGCGCCGCGGGGCACCAGACCACGCGGCTGACCGCGGAATTCTTCCAGGGCAACACGAGGACGTTCACGCGCACGCTCCGCGACATCGACTTCGCGCAGAGGCGCTTCTTCCGGCTCGACTCGCTGCAGCGGGACGTCCCCGTCGATCCGTCGACGGTGCGGGTGTACACACTGCTGCAACCGGGCGACGTCACGACGAACAACGCGATCACCGCGCGCATCGCGGGAGTGGACGGCACCTGGATCAGTACCGCGCACGCGCTCGATCCCGATCGGGGAATCATCCGTCTGTTCACCCCTCCGTTCGCGGGACAGACACTCGCGGCAACGTACAGCAGCGGCGGCCGCACCGTGGAAATCCTGCTGACGGATAGCTCGCGCACCACGTACGAGATGCTCAATGTGTACGCATTCTCAGGCACAGCCATCCTCCCCGGCTCGTTTGCTGTCACGCTTCAGGACGCCTCGACGGGCCAGACGCAGCCGCTTTCCGCGTACGGGTTGGACCGGGACGGCGACGGACGCGTCGATGCGGAGTTCCTCGATCCGCAATACGGTTTCCTGAGCTTCCCCGCCATGCGTCCATTTTCCGCTTCAGCGTACGCGGATTCCGCGACCTCATCCGTCATCCTGCGATTCACCTACGAGACGCTCGGCGGCAGTTTCCCGCTCGCCCACCGGCAGCTCATTCGCGGCACCGAACGCGTCCTCGTCGACGGTCTCCTCGCGCGCGCGGGCGACGACTACATTCTCGATTACACAAGCGGCACGCTGACCTTCACGCGCGACGGCGTCATCAACGGCGACAGCCGCATCGAGGTCGCGTACGAGTTCGTGGAGCACAAGACCGACAGAAAGTACGCGCAGGTCACGGCGACGGTGTCGCCTTCCGATCTCGCGCAGGCGTCCGTGTCGGCGGTGCGCCTGACCAGCGCCGACCGCACCGGCGACGTCTATCTGCTGCATGCCGCAGTCGAGGGTCGCTTCCAGGACGACAACACGGACATCCGCATCGTCCCGGAATTCTCCCGATCGGCCAGGGAAGACGGCGCGGGCAGCAACGCCTACGGATTTACGGCCGCGGCGAGCAGCGGTCCCCTTCGCGTGCAGGCCATGGGCCGCCGTCTCGAGGACAACTACGTGCAGATGTACGAGAAGCGGTACACACAAGGCATCGAACGCGCGACAGGCAACGCGCGCGCCGAAGTCGATGTGTCGCCGGAACTCCGGCTCTTCGCGGGATGGCAGGTGCGCAACGGCGTGCAGCTTGTCAGCAGGGCCTTCTCCCGTGACGACGCGATCGACGCCGGAGTGAAGGCCAATCCTGCGGATCTGCCCGCGTTCACCGTGCGCTGGCAGCGGCTCTCGGACATCGGCGTCAACGGGGCGTCGCGCAGGCAGGCGCTGCGCGCGGATATCGATTACGCGGCCCCGGCGGGACTTCTCGGCGCCGTGGATTTCAGCGCGGCAACGCTCACGTCGTACGTCCGCTACTCCCGCGAACGACGCACGCCGCCGACGGGAGAATCATCGGAGCGTGATATCCGAAACTATTATCTCCGTCTGAACATCTCGCCGCGTCCCCTGTTCATCGTCAACGCCTATTATCGCGGCGATGCCGAACGTCTCCTCGCGGACGGCTCCTCCAACCCTTTTCTCACGGACGAGAAGATTTCGGCCGACGTCATCGTGGAGCACGTCAGGGGCCTGTCGCTGACTCTGCGCGGCACCGACACCTACCGGCGCATGTACGCGCGCGCTTCACAACCGACCCACGACGGCGACGACCGCTCGTCGATGCAGGTTGCCGCGCGCTTTTCACCGGGAGTGACCGTCCCGTCCCTGCAGGCTTTCACAGTGGAGGTGAACACGAGGCTGGACCGCTCCGCGTACTATTCCGACGTTCAGTCAGACCATGCGATGTTCGTGTCCCTTTTCGCCACGAGTGCCGGTGTCGCCTCGTCGAGCGTGGAGACGCGTTTCCACGAGGGCAAGCTCGAGTGGCGGCCGTCTCCCGATCTCCTGGGCATCACCACCGGCCGGTACACCGCGACGCACAACAGGCTGTACGCGACCCTGAACAGCGCACACACGCGTGAGCTGGTGCAGCGTGTGGACCTGCGGCCGGATCCGATGACCTTCGTCTCCGCGCAAGGGGCGTGGTACGGCATGACAAGTCCCTCCGGCGAATTGTCCCGTCTCTCCCCGAGCGTCTGGCTCGAACATCGATGGAGCCGCGTCGTCATCACACGCGCCACGGGCGCCGCGAACTTCATGACGATGCAGGCGGGACTGGACGAGACACGGAACAGCCAGTATTCCATCGGCGCAAACGTCACACTGAGCTTCGACAAGCTGCCGGCGATGGAGAAATTCGAAACGCGGTACGACGTCACTTGGAATGCGGAGCGCGGCAGCAGCAACAGGCCGCCCAATCCGGGGCACACGAGCGAGCGGAGATCGATATCAAACACTCTCGCACTCGACCTGTACCCTCTGCCATCCTCGTACATCCGGCTCGCCGCTTCCCTCGTCGCCTATCTCCCCGCCGGCAACGTGCCCGCGCAACAGACGAAGTCGCTCATGCTGCAGGTGGTGTTGCAGTTGTAGGCTATTCGATGCGGGAGAGGAATCCCTTCAGAAACTCCTTCGCGACTTTGGCATCGGTTGCGGGGAACAGTCCGACGATGTACCTGCCTTTTGCGATGAGGACAATGTCCTTCGCTTCGCGATGCCTGCCGGTGAGGACTTCGTCGCCGAGGCCGGCGTAGTCCTTGTTCTTCGAAACGGGCTGCGAGAGGGCGGCTTTCAGAGCGCGAAGCCGCGATAGTGCGGAAGTATTGTTGTCGGCCGTCGCGAAAAAGGCCGTGAAGGATTTCCCCTTCACGGTGTACTTCGCCGTATACGCGCCGCGCAGTTCCGTGCGGTCAAGGTAGGATTTCATTTCGAAGGTTTCCGAGTGCTTCTGCAGGCCGAAGGCCGGAAAGAAGCCGAGCAGCGAGGGCGCCTTCTTGACGATGCCGATCTTCTGGGAGACGATGCCCGCGATTTTCTGCATCGCCGCGCGCGTTTCCTGGTCGTCGCTGAACGCCGTAATCTTCGCGTAATAATTGGCCTGATAGAAATTCAACGCGACGCCCTCGAGGTAGCCCTGCGCGCCGATGGACTGGAACGCGTAGGTCGGGGCTCGTTCGCGCGCGTAGATGCCGAAGGCGCCCTCGAGCGTCTTCATCTCGTAGAGGTCCACGGTCATGCTGCGCTTGCCGTTCTCGAGATCCACCGTGACGACGCGCTGGAAGCCGAAGTCCAGGTACACATCCGCGCCGCCGTTGATGTACTCCCAGAGCTTGTCGTGTTCGAACACGCGAGGTGCGCCCTTGTGCATCCAGCCTTTGTGCTCGCCGCTTTTGGGCAGCAGGCGCAGCGCGTCCGGTCCCGCGGCAAAGACACGGGGAGCGAGAAGCAGGAAGAGAACGGGGAATATGCGGGAACGCTTCATGGGATATCCGTTGCTGATCAGGAAGCTGGTGGTTTCGATTTCAGAAGAATGCTGTTCGCGGGATTGCGGGTCTCGCCGACGCTGGAAATGTATATCGCGGGCTGGCCTTTCACGGGACAGGCGAAGGTGCAGGCGCCGCAACCGACGCAGAGCTGCGGGTCCACATGCGGACGTTTCAGCATGACGAAGTCGCCTTTGCGATTCTGCACTTCCACCTGCTCGAAGTATATCGCCTTCGGCGACGTCGGGCACCATTCCTCGCAGACGATGCACTCCGTCGCCATTGCCCAGGGCAGGCAGCGCCCGAAGTCGTAGAACGCGAGGCCGATGCGCAATGGCGGACGCTCGGTCTTGTACTGCCCCTTCACCGGCACCCAGGCCTTCTCTTTCTCGGTGATCTCATCGATGGCGCCGGTCGGACACACCGTGCCGCACAGCACGCAGGTGGGCTCGCAATAGCCGATGCGCGGCACGAGCATGGGCGACCAGATTCCCTCGAAACCCGACTGCATGAAGGTCGGATGCAGGGCGTTGTTGGGACACACGTTCATGCACTCGCCGCAGCGGACGCAGCGCGAAAGGAAATCCTTCTCCCCCACCGAACCCGGCGGTCGCACGAGCGAGGGATCGCCGCCTTTCGAAAAGCCCGTCTCCGCGCGCATGAGGGGGACCGCGGCGAGTCCGGCCACCGCGCTGGTGATGACGGTGCGGCGGGTGATGTCCGGGCCGCTGCGCGTATCGGCCATGTCGGGATACAGGGTGAATTCGATGCCGGCTTCCGGGCAGTCCGCCACGCAGTTCAGGCAGAGGTGGCATTCCGACTGCCGCCACTGATAGCCGGGCTGCGGATCGTCGCCGCCCTGGCAGTCGAGCGCGCAACGGTTGCAGTCCGTGCAGAGGGAAGGATGCTTCTGCATGCCGAGCAGGGAGAAGCGCGAGAGCAGACCGAGCATCGCGCCCAGCGGGCAGATGCCTCGGCACCAGAAGCGCGTGATGATCCGGTTCGCAGCCAGCAGCGCGGCGAAGAGCAGACCGATGAAGAGCGCGCTCTGGAACAGCACGGGTTTTGCGCGAAGCACGAGATGCTGCAGGACGAAGCCGACGCCGTCCATCAGCGGCGTGGCGAAGCCGAAGGTCCCGGATGACGCCGCGGCCGCGAGCGCGCGCACGCCGGTGTTGTACGCGGGAACAACAGCGAGGGACATCGAGCGCGTCAGCAGCGCGATCGGATCGAGCAGCCCCACATCGAGCGACGTGAACAGCGCCGCGCCGAAGAACACGGCGAGCACGCCGTATTTCCAGCGCTGGTACGGTTTGTACCGGTTCGCGTCGAGGCGCTTCTTCCCTTTCAGTCTGCTCGACTTCACCGAGGCGATCATGTGATTGAGCGTGCCCATCGGACAGATCCATCCGCAGAAGAAGCGGCCGAACAGCATCGTGAGCGCGATCAGCGGCAGCGCCCAGAGCAGGTTGCGGTACAGCTCGTGCGTCGTGAGCACGGTGAAGATGGCGATCAGCGGGTCGATCTCGAGGAAAAAGCCCACCGGCGCGGAAATGGACGGGAGCGCGCCGGGCGCGGTGATGCCGTCGATGCTCGTCTTGAGCAGGAAAAACACGAACAACGCGAGGAACACCCCCTGCGACACCCGGCGGGCGCCGCGAAGCGTGCGATACGTCTTGAAACTCTTCATGCGGTGTGGTGACGGGGTGGCGGGTTCGGAGTATCAGACCGTGATATCCGTTACAGGGAGGGAGGAAAACGCCGCGCTGCCGAGACCGTATTTCTCGGCGAGCGCGAGGTACGGGAGGCGGTCCGGCGTGAAACCGAAGAAGGTCTCCCCCGCCCAGGCGTCGAGCGCGACGGGATCGGTGGAAGCCGCAATGGTCTTGCGAAGATCGACGTCGGCGAGGTTGCCTCCCTGCGGGCCGTTGCGGCGCAGCACGCGGTACGCGTCGAGGATGGTGAGCGTCGGGCGCAGGAAGTTCGCGAGGTCGGCGATGCTGTTGTTGATGTCCTGATGCAGGCGGGAGCGGTTGCCGCCGAGAATGCCGTAGAGGTTTTTCATGCCGAGCGTGGCGCCCGTGAGGCTGTGATGCTTGGCGATCGGGATGTTGATCACCTTGTCCGCCTCGAGGAAGGGCCGGAGGACGTGCTGCGTCCCGAGCATGGCGCCGCCGAGATTGACCTCGGTGTAGTTCGTCTCCACGGGTCGGTCCACCGCCGCGCCGGCTTCCCCCGCGCTCTGCGCGATGCCGCTGCGCTGGAAGCAGCGCTCCGCGTCGTTGCAGGAAACGTCGGTCACGATCACTTTTTTGGCGCCCGCGGCGAGACATTCCTGAACCACGACGCGCACGACGTCGGGATTCGTGTTCGCCGCCTGCGCGGGCATGCGGTCCCAGCCGATGTTCGGCTTGACGAGCACGACGTCGCCCTTGCGCACGAAGACGCTCATGCCGCCGAGCGCCGTGATGCACGCGCGCGTCATCGCCCCGGGGTCCTCGCCGTGCGCGACGATCATCTGTTGCGTCACTCCGGGGATGCGGAGATCGCGCAGCAGCACCTTCTCCTCCTTCTCGTCGAAGGGGCGCCGTTCGGGCGTGTGCAGCGCGAAACCCGCGCCGGCGGTGAGCAGGACGAGTCCGGCGGCCTTGCCGCTGCGGGTCAGGAATTCCCTTCTGGAGAGTTCGGAAGCAGAGGACATCGTTCAACCGTTGTGGTCCAACATCGTACCAGGACATCGCCAATGTACGGACTTTCAACGGATCGATGCATCATCCTTTTTTCTTCCCCCCGTCCGCGCTACTTTGCTCCACATTGGCACCAGATACACAGGGATCGACCACGTGGACACCATACCAGTAAAGAATCTGCCCCAGGATACCGGATGGATCGAAGTGATCTGCGGCAGCATGTTCAGCGGCAAAACGGAGGAACTGATCCGCCGCCTCCGGCGGGCGCAGATCGCGAAGCAGCGCGTCGCCATTTTCAAGCCCGCCATCGATACCAGGTACAGCACCGAACACATCGTCTCGCACAGCGGCATCGTCCTGCCGTCGGTCCTGGTCACGTGCGCGACCGACATCCTCGAGGGATGCGGGAACGTGGATGTGGTCGGCGTCGACGAAGCGCAGTTTTTCGATACCGACCTCGTCGACGTCTGCGAGACCCTCGCCACCCGCGGGCGCCGCGTCATCGTCGCCGGTCTCGATCAGGACTACCTCGGCAAACCCTTCGATCCGATGCCGCAGTTGCTTGCGATCGCGGAATACATCACGAAGACGCTTGCCATCTGCATGGTCTGCGGCAATCCCGCCAACCGCACGCAGCGCGTGACGCGGAGCGGAGAGCGCGTGCTTGTCGGCGCGGGCGACGCCTACGAAGCCCGCTGCCGCCGCTGCTTCACCACCGACCTCGCCTCCCTGCCCGCGCAGCCGTCCGGTCCCGATTTCGCATGACGCATCCCGATCTCTCCCTCGCCACGGCGTGGTTGCGCGAACAGGGACACGACGGTGTCGATGCGGCGCTGATCCTGGGATCCGGACTCCGGAGTTTCGACGAAGAGATCGCGGCGGGAATCCGGTACGGCGCCGATGCGCTGCCCGGCACCCCGATCGCGACAACCCCGGGACAGGACGGCTCCATCGCGTTCTGCACGATCGAGAACAGGCCGCGTGGTCGTCTTCCTCGGCAGGGTCCACGGCTACGAGGGCACGACGCCGCGACGACGGCCTTCCCCGCGTTGCTCGCGCACGCCCTCGGGGCGTCGCTGCTGTTGACCACGAATGCCGCCGGCGGCGTGCACCCCGACCTCGAACCGGGCGATCTCATGCTCGTCACCGATTTCATCGTCCTCCCGCTCGCCGCGCGCATGGGCGCCGCGCTGCAGGAACTGCCCGCGGGCGACCGGAACACCGACGGCGGCGTCGTGTACCTGTCCTCCGGCGAGCAACGGCGGCTCATCGGTTGCGCGACTGCCGCAGGCATCCCTCTTCGCGCCGGGACCTACGGCTATTGCTCGGGTCCGTCCTACGAAACGCGTGCGGAGATCGCCATGCTCCGGCGCATCGGCGTCGACGCGGTGGGCATGTCCACGGTCCCTGAAATTCTCGCCGCATGGCAGCGCGGCATGCGGGTCGTTCCGATTTCCTGCATCACGAACAAGGCGCAGACCGTCGCAACCGTCACCACGCACGGCGACGTCACGCGTGTGGCGGCGGAGGCCGAAGCAGTCTCTCCGCGCTGCTGCGGGAAATTCTCCGCTCGTACTGAGCCACGGTTCCGACGCATGACCATCGCCGTCCTGCTCACGCTCTCGCTGCTCGGCTACGCGC
Source organism: Ignavibacteria bacterium (assembly GCA_016720835.1). Lineage (GTDB taxonomy): Bacteria > Bacteroidota > Ignavibacteria > SZUA-365 > SZUA-365 > JADKJW01. The sequence continues at coordinate 5,142 of JADKJW010000016.1, read as the reverse complement.
ACTGCGCATTTGCCGGTGGCGCGATTCGTCGTGGGTGGACCTTCGGGGGAAGGCCGCGTTCCGCACCGGGGACGACGACGTGTGGCGCAGCAAGTACATCGACGAATCGGCGGAGTGGAATTTCATCCCCGTGCCGGGCGCCTGGGAGCGCAGCGGTTTCCCGACGCTCGACGGCATCGGCTGGTACCGCATCCGCTTCCGCCTTCCGGCGTCCATGCGCAAGGACTCGCTGCTCCTCGTGATGAGCGGCGTGGACGATGCCGACGAGACCTTTCTCAACGGCGGCATGATCGGCGCCACGGGGACATTCCCGCCGAGGGCGCGACTCGAACCCACGTCGCTGCGCGTGTATCCGATTCCCCGCGCCGCGCTCGAGGAGTTCAACCTCCTCGCGATACGCGTCTACGATGCGGGCGATTCCGGCGGCATCACCGGGTCGATATTCCGCATCATCCGGGCCGATTCGATGGCCTCCGTCCTCAACGAGATCGTCGATTCGCCGTTCCGCAGGCCCCCGGTCTTCTTCTCCAACGGCGTGATGGTTTCTGCGCTCGATCCCGTCAGCCATGTCGTCGAATGGACAAAACCGCACCTCTTCACGGAAATGGATGCGGGATTACGGACAGAGACGAGCCTCTCCTCCGTGGAAGTGACCGTCGATATCGACGGCAGGCGCAGGCCGCTGCGCGATTGCACCCCGCTGCAGACCGGCTTCATGGAGCACAGCGGCATTGCGCACGCCCGATTCCGGGAAGGCTTCGACGTGTCGTGGTATCATCCGCACGTTCCGCGGTGCGCGCGCTCGTGGTCTGCGTCCGCATTCGAAGGGATCCCGCGCATCGCGCGCCGGATTGTCCTCCCGCTTCGACAAGGACTACTGGCTCTTCCGGGAGGTGGATGAGGAGACTGTGCTCGAGACGAGGCAGTACTTCATTCTCTGCTACAACTCCTGCTGCACCGAACTCGCCGAGCGGGATCTCGCCGCCCTTCTTTCCCCTCTCCCGTCGGGAAAGCGCGCGCCGCACACGCTCGAAGCGGAGCTCGCATTACTGGAGCGAAATCGCAGGCAGAACGGCATTTCCCCCTCGACGCTCTCCCGGACGCGCATGAGACGTACCTCCAGGAGCGTCGCAACCCTCGTCCAGGCGCAATCGCGCGAGGACGGCGCGGGCCACGGACAGATCGTCGCGGCGTGGAGTCCCGGCACGCAGGCCTGCACGATACCGCGCGATCACCTCCTCGCCTGCATGGCCCTTGCCGAAGCGGGTCTGGCGGAAGAGGCCGCGACGGGTTGGACTTCCTCCTGCGCAATCCCGGATCCGCGTACGCTCTACGACGTGCTTGGGAGGGAATTCGGAGTCGGATATCCGTATCTGGTGACTCCCGCGCGTTACCTCGGCAACGGCAGTGAACAGCGTTGGACGCGTCCGGACGATGCCGTGCTCGGCTATGACGGCGCCGCGTTGTACATCCAGGCGGTGGAGGCTCTGCGCGCGTCGATGAAACGGCGTGCCAGCGTCTCCGGAAAGCGCTTCAACGACAGCGCCTTCGTCGCGCCGTACTGGAAGACCCTCTCGTCGAAGGCCGCGGACGTGCTCCTGTTCATGCGCGATTCCGCGGGCCTCATTCCGCATGACAGCGGGCCGTGGAGCGCATCGCTCTCTTCCGATCCAGGCATTCCGGCGTCCCTGCAAGCCGCGGGGGCGCTGCTCGTCGCTGCGCGCTACGCGCGGCTCATGCGTGACGGCACCAAGGCCTTCCTCTACAGGAAAGCCGCCGATGAAACCATCGAGACGATCGCCGGTCTGATCGCATCCACGATGTCGCGCACGCAGGCCGCGATGCTCACGCGCCAGGAACGGCTCCTGTTCCATCCCCTGCTGATCGACTGCATCGTGCTGGGGTTGATCGATCCGCGCACGGTGGAGGCCCGTTTCGCGCTTGAGGTGCTGGAGATCAGCTTTGCGATTGAAGACGCCCCGGGCATGTACAATGCGCAGCCAAACGGCGATTCCTTCGCCCGGATGGCGCGGCCCTTCATCGCTCTGCGCCTTGCGCGCGCCTACGCCTTGAGCGGCGATCTCGTCCGTGCCCAGGCGTTGTTCGACAGTGTGACCGCGATCGCGAAGGCCGGCAGTTTCCAGCTTCCCGAACTGGTCGATCCCGTCACCCGGAACTGGTACGGCGGGTTGCCTTCCATTTCAACCTCGGCCGAGTACGTTCTTGCCGCGGAAGAAATCGCGAGGATCGCGCTCAAGGGCAGGAAGTGATAAATAAAACGCCAGAGCTGGGTCTGGCGTTCTCTCCCTTCCTGTTGCGTGCCCTCCTCGCATGTACAGGTATTTGTCCCTGAAAGGTAACGGCCATGTCTTTCACGTCGCAAGAGCGGCGAGTGATGGCATGTCCACCTCCCTGAAGGAGGTGCATTGAGAGGGCAGGGAGTAAAGCAGAATGAAGTCTAATATTATTGTTTTTTCGAACGAATTGCAACCCCGACATACAAGGCGCCGGCGTGTGACCGCCGGCGCCTTTGACCACTCCCTACCGGATCTCGGAACCGGCTCTCAGTCGCGAACCGTCATCGTAGCCGGTACGCGACTGCGAGCCGGGCATCGTCATTTGGCGATTGTCATGGAGCGGGTTGCGGTGAAGCTGCCCGCGCGCATCGTGTAGTAGTACAGGCCGCTCGGCAGACCGCTCGCGTCGAGCTGCGCCTGATAGCTGCCCGCATCATGCGGACCGTTCGCGATCGTCGCAACCTTCGCGCCAAGGGCATTGTACACGTCGATGGTCACCGTCGTGTTCTCCGCAACCTGATACGCGATCGTCGTCATCGGTGTGAACGGATTCGGGAAGTTCTGCGACAGCGCGAAGCCCTGCGGCGCGTTCGCCGAGGTGGACTTCAGACGAGCGACGATGTTCCTGTTCTCGCCGTCGCGCAGGCGCGCCGTTCCGAATACCAGACCCGGATCGCCGTCGCGAAGCACTTCGAAGCGCACCGTTGCCAGGTCGCCGGAGTGTGACACCGTCCTGCCCGCGCCCAGCATCGCCGCATCCACACGCACCGAGCTGTTCTGCTCCATGTGCGCAAAGAACGATGTCACGCCCGGCTCGCCGAACAGCGTCCCGCTCGTCACGTCCTTGATACGCAGGACTTCCGGATTGTAGCTCAGAACAAGCGAGGCGCCCTTCACTGACATGCCGTTGTTCTCGAGCTGCACGGTCACTGCCAGCTCATTGCCCGACGCCTTCTGCTGCAGATTGAGCTCAAAGTCCCTGCTGATCGTGGCGTTCACCGGTGCCGGAGCTTTCGGGCCCCGCCATGCCGTAGTTCAACGACACGATCATCAGGTCTCGAACTCGATCATATTGTCCGTCTCCGGGATCCCGAACGGATCGCCCGCGAGATACGTGCGCTCGGTGGCGCCGCCGCCAGCTTCGCGATGTCCGCCACCGCCTGCACCGCCGTCAATGGCGTTGCATTGAGGCCCGACCAGTACACACCACCGAACCACGCCATGTCGTCGAAGTTGACATAGCCATCGAAGTCGCCAGACGTCGGCGGAAGTGCTGGCGCGGAAAGTGGGGATTTCAAGAAGTCGCCGAGATAGTAATCGGTGGCTTTTTCCATCGCTGAGGTGGACGTCGCCTTGTTCAGCGCATAGTCGTACGTGTACATCTGGAAATACCAGATACCGCGGACCAGCGCATAAGGGGATGGAACGAACGTGTACGTCACCGCCGGAGAAAGGATGAAGTCGGCCGCCACGTACGGCTGATCGAACACACCAACCGCGGGAACCGGATACCCGGGCGGCACGGCATCGTACGGCGGATAATCGCTCGACACGTTCTGCTTCATCATGTATCCGAACAACGGACTGCCGCTGCTCACCGCGCCTGTCGTCCAGTCGAGATCCACCTTCATGTGTTTCGGATGCGCTTTGAGTACCGATGCAGGGGTCTCGGGAGGCGTGTTGTCGAGATATATCGACGCGGATCCTGTACCGAGATTTGAAAGGCCGTCATAGACTGACACGAGAACATCTTTCGATCCGTCGCCAATCGCCGGCAATGACGGGGGATGAGAATTGGGGATGAAGTCCCAATGATAGGGTACTTCCCGTATTGCCGGTCGAGCGACGGCGGACCCGCCGCCGAGGGCGCTCAATCCGCGAGAGGCGTCGACGGCGGGAGCGAGCAATCTCCCGGATCGGAGACGGTTGCGGTCAGCACGAGCGCGTCGCCGTCCTTCGCCACCCATGCGATCCCGTGATAGGAAACACGGTTCCGTTCGTGATGGACAGAGCGGTGACAAGCGGGGCTCGTGTGTCCACATGGAGTTCGCAATCAGACGCAAGGACTCCGGTGATGGCGCCATTCTGCGCATTCCGCGCGTTGAGCAGCGTGAGGTCGACCGCGCTTGTGCCGCAGGCGCTTGACGACGCTGCCTCGAACTCCACCGTGAACATGGTGCCCGGAGCGATGACCCCACCCCCGGCTCTGTTGCAGCGGCCGCGTCGACGCAATCTTGTCATCACCGATGCGTGTCCATTGGAACGTGGTGCCGCTTCCGGACAGATCGCCTTCAGTGACACTATTCACCTTTACGATGCCCTTGTTCCAAGAAACGTCATCGAGTATCCGAACAACGGACCGCTCGCTCCTCCCAGGAAACGCACGCCGACAGAAGCGGTCGGATGCTCCACGTTCAGGATGACGGGACAGGATCGTACCGCGATATTTGGAAATGTCGCATCCCAGGGACAGTACATCACTCTTTCCGAGACGGAATTGCCGAGTGACCCTGCGGGAGTAACATTCTTCATCTGCGTGACAGTATGGCTCCCGCATGTGGACAGCGATATTCCGTGCTTCCCGCGGCATCCAAGGGACCCTCATTACTCCCCCCACCAGTTGTTCTGCGCGGTAGAGCACTTTGCCGGTCAGATTGGTGATCGCGCGCGCATTGTTCGAAATGATATTGTTCTCAATGGTGAAGAGTTCCGGCCACGCGCCTGTGAGCGTGATCGCATTATCGATCCACTCGGACCACGACCCGCCGTAAGCGCCGTTGGCGATCAGGCGATTGTTGACGGTGGTCACATATTTCGGTGCGAGCGTGCCATCGGTAATTGCGGT
>JADKJW010000015.1 GCA_016720835.1 Ignavibacteria bacterium | reverse complement strand
GCGCCTTGACGGCGGGGAGTGACAAGATGACCGGTGCGACGTAGGATTGTGTCTCGTGAGAGTTGCCGTCACAGGTATTGTTCAGCGAAAGTTCAACGACGTGCCTCTCGCCGTCCATGCACTGGTTCTGATACGTGATCAGGCAATCGTCCCCGCCGCTGAAGATGATTGTGGAAATCACGTCATAGATCTTCTGTGCCCAGTCGACATCCGGATTCAGTCGATACTGTCCATCGGTAAGGTCGGCCACACTGCGCAGAGCGCTGTCGTCAACGGAATCTCCCACACCGCAAGTGAAGATGCGGATGCGATTCCGGCTTGCGAGCGAGGCGACAGAGGCCGGTGTCTGCGTGCTGCCGCTGTCGCGGCCAGTCGAAACGAGCAGCAGTGCGCGGCAGGGATTCACGCCTTCATTGAGCAGATCCAGCAGCGCGGCGTAGGCTCCGTCCCACACCGCGGCGGGACCTTCGCCGCGAATCGAGTCGATGCCTCTCTGCATTCGCGCGGTATCGCTGGTCATCGGCACTGCCAGGCGCGGAACATCCCTGAAGGTGGTGATTGCCGCTTCGTCATTGACGCCATCGAACAGCGCGACGAAGGCCTTGCAGAAGCGCCGCATCGAATCCAGGGCGGGGCCGCGCATCCTCGCGCCGGCGTCCAGGGCGAGCGCGATGGATACCGCGCAACGCACCGTGGGATCCGGGCACCAGAGTTCGAAATCCCCGATATCCCTCCCGTTGTCGCGGATGCTGAAGAAGCGCTTGTCCGTGAACCAGATTTTCTTCCCGTTGCAGGTCGGGTTCATGTACAGCTCTATCGTCGGCCAGTTGTTGACGATGCGCTTGAAGTTGAGCGCCGGCTGTGCCTGTGCCAGGTCCGTGCAGAACGCGAGCGCGATGAAGACCGGCAGAAGTGATCGACTGGAAATGCGGCGCAAGTTCAATATGGTACCCCGATTGTTCGGAAGACGCGGGACTGTGTATATGGTGAAGACAATCGGCGGAGGGGATTCCTGACTTGTGTCGCGGATTATCTGGCCTGCCGCTGCCCCAGGGCTGGCCACTGGGTTGGGGAATGGCGTCCGCCTTCAGTGGAGCCGCTCATGTGCGTGGTGTGCCGCTACCCCAGGGCTGACGCACTGGGTTGGGGAATGGCGTCCGCCTTCAGTGGAGCCGCTCATGTGCGTGGTGTGCCGCTGCCCCAGGGCTGACGCCCTGGGTTGAAGAATGCCGCCCCTTCGGGGCTCGGACCACATCCCCTTGCCCCATGTCCCCGCGTCCCTGTGTCTCCGTGTCCCCGCGTCTCCGTGTCCCCGCGTCCCCGCGTCATTTGTTCGGGCGCAGAGCGCCCTCACAACAACCGGGCTCGTGCTTTCATTTCCCTCACTGTTCTCGTATTTTACCACGTTCCCATCGGCAATGCCGACGCACACGTGCCCGTAGCTCAGTCGGATAGAGCATCTGCCTTCTAAGCAGAGGGTCGCAGGTTCGAGTCCTTCCGGGCATGCAGAAATGAAGCCACACTCTCAGTCGGTCAGTTTGAGTCACTCCATCACGGGAGCGTTGCTATGAATGCACGCACCGTTGGCTAGGGATTTCTTCGCCGCGAGTCTCGCAATGTCGAGTGCCGGCGCTCAGGGAATGGTGAAACCGCAGGGCTGGCGGCCGATCCCATTCCCCCCGACCGCCGCGTGGACTGGACCCTTGCCGGAATTCCGGGCGGCATTCCCGCGCGCACAAGCATCTCCGCGACGATCGATGCGGGCGTCTACGGCAACGGTGTCACGGATGCGACAGCCGCAATACAACAGGCGCTCGACGCAAGCCGGGACGGCGAAGTGGTGTACCTCCCCGCGGGCGTGTACAAGACGAGCGCGACGATACACCTGTTCAGCAACAGGACGTTGCGCGGTGCGGGTCCGGGGAAGACGATCATCCGCTTCGCGAACGACTGGGGCCGCTCCATCCTCGACATGCGGGGACTGTTCTACTGGAACGTCTACGGTCTCAAGCGCAGCTTCGGCATCGTCGCGGGAGGCGTCAAGGGCTCCACGCAGATCACCCTCGACAGCATCGGCACGATCGCGAAGGGGGACATCCTGCTCATCGATCAGCGCAACGATCCGCTGCTGGTGGATCCCGTGGGCTATGAAGGCCTGTGCACCTACTGCGGCCGCGAAGAGGGACAGCGCGCCCGGGGACAGATCGCGGAAGTGACGCACGTGCAGGGAAACACCGTCAGCTTGAATCTGCCGCTTTCGTGGACGCTGTCCGCATCGCTGCTGCCGCAGGCGACGCTCGTGGATGCCGCCAGCATGATCCGCCATGCGGGCATCGAGGATCTGACCGTCACCGAGGACAGCGCCGTGGTGGATTACCTCATCGAAATGGACGGCGCGCAGTACTGCTGGCTGAAGAACATCGAAGTGACGCGCGTCAACCGGCGCGGTCTCTGGCTCATCGAGAGCCTGCAGAACGAGGTGCGCGACAGTTACTTCCACGACGCGATCAACGGGTTCGGGCGCTCCTACGGCTACGGTATTCTCGTCGACGCGTATGCCTCGTCCAATCTCATCGAGAACAACATCCTGCACACGCTGGACGGCGGCTTCCTGATGACGGCGGGCGGCGCGTCGGGCAACGTGTTCGGCTACAACTACATGATCGATTCGCGCTTCGACGATCCCTGGTGGCTCACCGCCAGTCCGTCGCTCAACCATGCGCCGCATCCCTCCATGAACCTGTGGGAAGGCAACATCGGCGTGCAGGCCGCGGCGGATTTCATACACGGTTCGTCGAGCCACAACACCGTGTTCCGCTGCCGTTTCAGCGGCTGGCAGGACAGCGTCATCACCAGCAACAACAACGCCATCGAACTGCAGTACAAGAACACGCATTACAATGTGCTGGGCTGCGTGCTCGGAACGCCGGGCCGTTCGGATACCTATGAAACGGCCTATCCGACAGCGCCGGACAATCTCTTCCGAAACATCTGGAGACTCGGCTACGGAGGTCCGTCGTGGGCCGGCGACATGAACGTGAAAGCGACCCTCCTGCGGCATCGCAATTACGATTACGTCACACGCCATGTCGTCGACGATCCCGTCATCGCCGACACGCTGCTGCCGGCATCCTTGTACAAACCGGCAAAGCCCGCATGGTGGGGCGCGTGCGTCTGGCCTCCCATCGGTCCCGATGTGCCCGGCCTCGTGAACAAGATTCCCGCGCAGCTGCGATACGAGAATGCGGGTACGACGGGCGTGGCGATCGGGCACGCTTCGGCCTCGCCCGGCTCGCGGCCTTCGGAGTATGAGCTGTTCCAGAATTACCCGAACCCTTTCGGCGCAGCCGTCCAACCGGGTGCTGCCGTGACCACCCTTTCCTTTTCGATCCCGGAAGCCTGCATTGCCCGGCTCAGCGTTCACGACCTGCTCGGCAGGGTTGTTTCGACCGTCTTCGATGGAGCGCTCGACACCGGAATCCACCGTTTCAAATGGAACGCGGACATTTTCCCGAGTGCCGCGTATCTGCTTCGACTCACTGTTACACCTCCCGGAGGCGGGTCTGTGTCGCGGGAACGGGTCATGGTGCTTGCGAGGTAAGCGGAAGGTGTCAGGTGGAAGGGGGCAGGTGAAAGGTGTCAGGTGTAAGGGGGGAGGTCGAAGGGGAAACTGGTGTGGCGGGAGGCGCAAGTATTTCAATGGAGGACGTCCAGTATCAAGGCAATCTGGCGCGTGCTGTACCAAAACTGCACGCAACTCTTGCGTGGAGATGCCGGTAAATGCTGAAATTTCAATTGGTTTCCGGGTGCTATTGAAAAAATACACGTTGGTACGATGATTGAGACAAGCAATTCATACCACGGACTATTTTTTTCACACATCGCTTGACATTCCTTTCACGGAGAATACAATGGGCTTTCAGCAAACACTCTATATCGCAGTCAGCCTGATCATCGTCGGGATCTCGGTGTTTGTCGCGATCGGGTTTGCCGGAGAGCAGCAGGACAGTGCCGTCCGCGATGCCGTCACGCAGGATTGCCTCCGCCTCGCGGCCGAGGCGCGCATCTATTACAAGAAGCCCGCATTCATGGGCGGCGGCCAGGGAAGCTTCGATGGTGTCACGCTTCAGGACATGGGTTTCACGTCCGAAAGCAACGAGAACGGAACGTACGTGGTGAAAGCTGACGGCGACGAATGCGTCATCATTGGCACGGCCCTCGATGTGCCGGGCTCGACGGTCTCTGTCAGCGTCGACGCGAATGGCGGAATTCAGATGGAATACTCGGGGTGGGGCGCGGAGACGAAATAGTGAGGAGTGAGGAGGGAGTAGGGAGGAGGGAGATCGGGGCGAGGATGAGAAATGGACGCGTTGTCTGCTCGGCAGGGAACGCGTTTTTTTTGCTCCGGATGAATGGTGTGAGGCGCCGATCTGCGAAATGCGTGGTCCTGTGTCCGATATAAGGTTTTAGGGTGCTTTTTTCTGTTTATTCCGATCCGCGTTCGTATCTTCCCCGCATACCATTTCCAGTGCGCCGCAGTTTTCGCGAAGCGGCCGTCCTTGCCCGTCGCGCGCGCACGTCCAACTGTTCCAACCGGGGGATTCATGCCTCGCACCTCTTCCCAACGCTGGCTGCTGCCGATCGTGTGTCTCGTCTCATTTACCATCGACACGGGAGCGCAGGTGGCGTGGGCGCCCGCGACGCCATTGGAAGGAGGGCGCACCGTCGCCATCGTGCGCAAAACGTCGACCGGATACCTGTTCACCGGAACGGAGAACAACGGCGTGTACCGCTCATCGAATGAGGGCGCGCTGTGGACGGCATGCAGCAGCGGACTGCTCACGCAGGGCGTACGCGACGTCGCGCTCGCGTCCGACGGATCCCTGTACGCGGCGCAGAGCTCGAATGTGTACCGCAGTGTGGACGATGGCGCGTCATGGCAGAAATGCAACACCAAGACCGGGACCTATGCACTCGCCAGCGACAAAGGCGGTCGTATATACGTCGGTACCGACAGCGGATTGTTCCGGAGCAGCAACAACGGAGTGGCGTGGGTGCGTGTGAACACCAACAAGATCGACGCGAAGAGACTGGTGGTCACGCCGGCAGACCACGTGTTCATCGCAACGCGCGACAGCGGCGTGTTCCGATCCCTCGACTACGGTGGAACGTGGACGAAGGTCTCAGCCTACACCAACCACATTCTCTACGCCGACATGCTGAACGGCGATGTGTATCTGGGGAACGGGTTTAGTCCGTATGTGTACCGCAGCACGGACAACGGCAACAGCTGGGTGGAACTGGCGCAGCCGAAAACGCCGACAACCTCCTGGCCGGTGACGATGATATACCGGCATGCCGTGACGCGCACCCTCTTCGTCGCGACGGATGTGCTGTGGGAATCGCACGATGCGGGGGCAAGCTGGCAGCGCGTTTTCGCTCCCTTCCCGACGAAGTGGAAATCGAGCATGGCGGCGTCCGGTACGACAGGCGCCCTGCTCGGCGGAACAGGAGGAATCCATTTCTGCCCGGACAGCAGCAACGTCTGGCAGACGCGCAATACGGGATTGTGCGCCGTCCCCATCACGGCCATGGTCGCGGACCCCGGCGCGGTGTATTTCGGATCGAGCAGCAACGGCGTCTATCGTTCAGCCAACAACGGCGGCAGCTGGACGAACGTCTCCAGCGGGCTCGAGAATACCTCGATCAATTCTCTCTCGCATCATCCCCCGAGCAATACGTTGTTCGCTGGCACGAATGAGGGGTTGTATCGATCCAGCAATGCGGGCGGTACCTGGTCGCTCTCCGATTCGGGCCTCGCGAAGAAGCTGGGTAACATCCGGATGGACAACAGCGTCTGGCACGTCACGACGCATCCGAGCGGCTCGATTTTCGCGTTCGAAAGCTGGAGAGACGCGATATATCGAAGTACCGATGCGGGACGTTTCTGGACGAATGTGAACAACGGCCTGCCCGACACGCTGGTCGGCGCGATGGCGATATCGAATGCCGGCCCATACGCGGGCAGATTGTACATGGGCACCACAACCAGCAAGATGTTCCACTCCAGCAATGAAGGCGCCAGCTGGCAGCAGGACACGGCCGGGCTTCCCACGAACGGGATGTTCAATTCCATCATCACCTCGGATAAAACAGGCACCGTGGTCACGCATACCAACAGCTGGATCTATCGCTCGGATGACGGAGGCGCGCACTGGACCAAGGTGTTTCTGAAGAGCGGTCTCCAACGTTTTGCGGTGCACCGGAGCAGCGGGCAGATGTTCATCGTTACCAGCCCCGTTGGCCCGACGTCCACTCTCTACCGGTCCGCGGACGACGGGCTCACCTGGCAGGACGCCGGCACCATTCAGACCAATTATGCCGCTCCGCGCATCATGACAGATTCGGGCGGGTACCTGTGGGCCGGGCATCAGCATGGAGGCGAGATATTCCGGACACAGCAGGTCGTCCCCGTGACCTTCACGTCCTTCACCGCATCTCTCGACGATGGGCATGCGCGTTTGCGCTGGTCCACCGTGTATGAAGCGCGCAACCATGGCTTCTCCATCGAAAGGAAAGGGACCGCCGACGAGTGGAACACCATCGGTTTCGTGCCGGGAGCGGGCAACAGCGGGACGTTACGAGAGTATGGTTTCACGGATCCCGCAGTGTTGGCGGGGACCGCCACCTATCGCCTGCGGCAGACGGACTTTGACGGCTCGGCGCAGTATTCATCAGAAGTGGTTGTTGAAGAGGCGGCGACGATCGCAGCGTTCGCGCTGCTCGGCAGCAGCCCTTCCCCCGCGCATGGCGAGTCGACAGTGCGATTCTCGATGGCCGCCGAGGGCCGTGTCGCAATCGTGGTGCACGATCTCCTCGGCAGAGAGAGACTGCAGTTGATCGACGAGGACCGCGCGGCAGGAACCCACGTGCTGCGCTTCGACGCCTCCGCGTTGACGCCGGGTTGCTACCTTCTCAACGCGCGAAGCGGCGGCGCCACGGTGCAGCGGACCATGGTGGTGCGGTAGAAGTCCACGATTTCGGATTGAAGTGTTTGCAAATCAGGAATTAATTCCTAATTTGCAAATCATGCTTGACCGACTGACAGAGCGGCTCGTCCGCGCGCGATTGAAAACCACACCCGCCGTTGCGCTGGTCGGTTCGCGTCAATGCGGAAAAACGACACTCGCCAAGATGCTTGGCGGGGTGTACTTCGATCTCGAGCAGGAGGCGGACCAGTTGCGCGCGGATCTTGCATGGGATCGTCTCTGCGCGGGAAATGAAGTCGTGCTGCTGGATGAAGCGCAATCCTGGCCGGCGCTGTTTCCGCGCCTTCGAGGCGCCATCGATGCCGATCGTTCGCGGAACGGACGGTTCCTGCTGCTCGGTTCCGTGTCTCCCGCGTTGATGACGCGCGTTTCAGAGTCCCTCGCCGGCCGGCTCGCGCTCGTGGAGATGACGCCCCTGCTCCTCACGGAACTCGAGACGAAAGCGCAACGCGACAGGTCGTGGATGTTCGGCGGGTATCCCGACGGAGGCGTTATCCACCCACGAAACTATCCGCATTGGCAGACGAATTACCTCACCCTGCTCGCGCAGCGCGATCTCCCGGGATGGGGACTACCCGCGAAGCCCCAGGTGACGACACGGCTTCTGCGCATGCTGGCTGCTCTGCATGGTCAGGTCTGGAATGCGTCACGGGTCGGTTCGAGTCTCGGACTGAATTACAAAACGGTGAACACGTATCTCGACTTTTTTATCGGAGCGTATCTTCTCCGCGTGTTGCAGCCCTATCATGCGAACATCCGGAAGCGTCTGGTGAAATCGCCGAAACTCTACTGGCGCGATTCCGGGTTGTTGCATGCGCTGATGAATGTTCCAGACGGGGACGCCCTGCTCTCACAGCCGTGGGTTGGAGCAAGCTGGGAGGGATGGTGCATCGAACAGGTTCTTGGAACGCTCGCCGCAAAGGGTGTTCCCGTCCAGGCGTACTATTTTCGCACCTCGGATCAGTACGAGATCGATCTCGTGCTCGAATTCGGCAATGCGTTGTGGGCGGTGGAATTCAAACTCACATCGTCGCCGAGTCCTGCCGACATGGATCGCCTTCACGCCACCGCCTCTTTGATCGGCGCCTCGCGATGCGTGCTCGTGTCGCGAGCATCCGCGGTGCTGGAGAGCGGCAACAGACTCTCGTGCGATCTCGCCGGGCTGCTCGCGAGGCTGCCGGAGCGGTGATGATCGCGTTCCTGTAATGGACTGTACCCGTATCCGAAATAAGGGTATGCGGGTTTTATTCTCTGCATTAATCGGCGCGCTGTCGTACTTTCCTCGCAACGCACATTTTCACGACGATTGGAGGTCCCAGATGAAAACCGCCGTTTGCATCCTGCTTGGCATTCTGTTTTTCGCAACTCCGGGGATGGCGCAGCAGAAGGACGACAAGAACTGCAAGGACCATCCGCTCTTCACCCGCATGCCGGATTCCTGGATTCACAGCTGCACGCAGAAGGACTTCTACGCGTACGCCTTCAAGATCGCCCAGGGCAAAACCGAGCAGGTGGAAGGCCACTACTGGTTGATCCGGTACTACCCGCAGGCCACGGCGGTCTCCAAGCCCAGCGAGCTGCAGATTCTAAGGAATTTCGAAAACGCCGTCAGGAAACTGGGAGGGACAGTTCTCTTCAGCGAGAAGAACAGGGAGACCTTCAAGATCGTCAAGGACGGCAAGGAGTTCTGGGTCGAGGTCGGGGCCGAGTTCACCGGCAAGTACGGCCTCACCATCGTCGAGCGGAAGGCGATGGAGCAGGACATCGTCGCGAATGCCGCGGTGTTCTCGAACGATATCAGGAATACGGGTCACGCCGCGGTGTACGGCATTCTTTTCGAGACGGGCAAGTCGGCGCTCAAGCCGGAGTCCGATCTGGCCATCACCGAGGTCGCGAAACTGCTGAAGGGCGACGCCGGACTGAAGGTGTACGTGGTCGGGCACACGGACAACGCGGGCGTGCTGGAGTCCAACATGAAGCTCTCGCAGGACCGCGCCGCCGCCGTCGTGCAGGCCCTCGTCAGCAAGCACGGCATCGCCGCCGCGCGCCTGAGGCCCTTCGGTGCCGGTCCCTGTGCCCCCGTCGCCTCGAACGACTCGGATGAGGGCAAGGCGAAGAACAGGCGAGTGGAGTTGGTCAAACAGTAGGAGATTTCGGATTGAAGAAAAGGCGATCGCGAAGCACACGAACGACTCGAAAAAGACCGAAATAGGATGTTTTCGTAGTATTCGTCTATTTCGCGTGCTTCGTTATCCTCTTCTCTTTTCCCTACGCTTGACATCGGAAGCGAAATCGACGGAGAGCTTGTCAGGAAAGCTCGCTCCCGATTGTCTCTCGAATGCAGCATTGACCGTGCCTGCCTTGAAACGGCGCGGCTCCCGGATTTTCGAAATCAGATTGAGACGACGAATATCGTCGCATTCAATCCGAAATCGACAATCCGAAATCCCAAATTTTGGAGCGGAGCGCTCGGATGAAAGCGACGATGAACATCGAGAGTACGGCGTCTTGCCTGCGGTCCCGGCTGCAGGTGTGTGTGCTGCTGCTGGCTGGAGTTCTGCTGTTTTCCGGCGCCGCGATCGCCCAGCCGCAGCTGAACTTCAAGCGGCTTCATAATAACTGGCCGGAAATTCAACTGGACTTCGAAACCTCGTGCAACGCGCAACCAGCATACGTTTCCAGTGATCGGAACTACAGGGTGTTCGAGAACGGTGTGGAAATCCGTGACTTCACTCTGTGGTGCCCGGACGTTGTGGGGCGTTGCACGATTTCGGTCTCGTTGGTGCTTGATGCGAGCGGGAGCATGATGGGCGCCGGCAACGCCGGAGCGAGGGCGGCAGGCAACGCGTTTGTCGACATGATGGATGGCATCAACGACGAGGCTGCAATCCTCTGGGCAGGCGCAGCGCCCTTTGTGGCGCAGGGGATGACCACGTATCTCGATCTCCTCCACGGGGCGGTGGACTCCCTCCCGGCGGCTGATTCATCCGCGATCTGGGATGGAATGTATTTCGGGTTGCAGGAATTGATCAGAAACAGCGTGAATCCCTGCCGCGCAATGATTGTGATGTCGGATGGCGCGGACAACTTCTCCTCGCACACCCCCGAAGAAGTCATTGCACTGGCAAAACTTCACCGTATCAAGGTGTACACGATCGGGCTTGGCGCCGGCATTCAATCGGACACGCTCAAGGATATCGCAGCGCAGACAGGCGGCAGATACTATGAAACGCCAAGTCCCTCACAGCTGACCGCCATCTACCAGGAGATTTCATATTACGTCTTCCCGGGACCCTACGAGTGTGTCATCTTCTATCGGTCGAACTGCGCGGACGGCGGCAACCGCACCGTGGACCTGTCCCTCGTCAACTTCTGCAACGGCCAGGACACGAAGACAAAAACGTACAAGGCCCCGAAGGACACGTCAACATTTCAGCCGCTGCGCTTCGGCATCGCGAAACGCGAAGCACGGGCGAATACGGACGTGACAGTGCCATTGGAGTTGCGCGATTCGGTTAGCAACGAGATGTTGAATGCATCGACGTTTGCGATTCAGTTCGATACATCGCTGCTGCGCTTCAAAGCCATCACCACGCCACCGGGCAGCGCGCTCGAGGGCGTGCCGATATCGGTGGTCGAACACGGCGATACAATCATCGTTCGGACGTTGGACAAGAAGCTCATCGATGTACACACTGCGTCCGCGACGCTCTTTGAACTGAGCTTCACCGCCGCGGATTCGGATCGGAAGGACACCGTGTGCAGTCCGCTGCGCCTGCTGAGCTGGTCCTTCGAGGCGGGCTGCTTCCGACCCGTGTTGACGGACGGCGAAGTCTGCATCCATCCGAAACAATCGACAGGCGTATCCGAAACCAGGCCGCCGCTACCCCGGCTCGACCTGTACCCGCAGCCGGCAGGTGATCGCCTCACCGTGAGCGCGCGGGATCTGCGGGGCGGAACGCATCGTCTCATCGTATCGGACCTGATCGGGAGGGGGGTCTTCTCAGGGAGTACGCGATCAGGGACGATCGAGAGACGATTGATATGTCGGCTCTGCCGCCGGGTGTGTATGTCGTGCGCATGCATGGAGAGGATGGAATGATGAGCCGGGTGGCAGTGAAGAGGTGAGGAGGTGGGGAGATGGGGGAGACGCCGGGAAACGGGAACACACGTATTGAATCGGGCCTAGTCATGAAATTGCATGTATTTATGCTGAAACAGGGAATATTGTAAAAACACTTGCGAAAAGTGAAAATTTTAATTACTTTTCGTGCGTAATGTAGAACAGGCGTCGTGATGCATACGACTTTCAGGGCTCGGGAGAAAAAGAAGTGGAATGGCAGATTGACGTCGGCCTTGCAAGCAAGCAGATGAAGAAAACCAGAACCCCCGACCACGCCCCGGCACAGTCCACAAAATACACCTCGGTTGCCGATGCGGCAGCATTCCTTGCGGATGACGATGCCGTGCGCGAGCGGCTTCAAGATGTGGTGGACCGCAGCAACGTCTCGACGCGCCTTCAGATGTTCCGCACCGCTTCCGGAAGAACGCAGGAACAAGTCGCCGCGGAGATGCAGGTGCAGCCCGAGCAAAATTTCAAGACTCGAAACCGGGACAGACGACTCATTGACGTGGACGGATCTGACTGCCTACTGTCAGGCAATCGACGTCAAGCCAACGCTGCTTTTCGAGCCGCAACGCGGAACCACCGCCGAGAGAGTCACCCCACTGGTGCGGGCCATTCACGAACAGCTCGAGAGGCTGGTCGGTATTGCCGGAGAGCTTGGCGGCGAGGAGGAGATCATTCGTAAAATCCATGCGTTCTATGGAGAAGTGCTTTTTCCTGTTTTGTTGCAGACGATCGATGCAGGCGAACGATCGGGCCTGATTCAGCCTGCGCCTGCATATCCCAGTCTTGCGGCTGAGCCGTCGATGAAACGACGAGTAGCGGAGCCTTCCGGTCGCTGACGACGCGGACTGTGGGGAGCAGGAATCCCGTTCATCGCGCTTCGTTCGGAAAACCGCCCCGGTTGTACTATATTCCCAATTGGCGACAGCAGAAAGCGCACCCCGTCAACTGCCGGATTTACGCGAGTCGGCAGCAGGGATGAAGCCTCACGGGAGGCGCGCCGGAGATCGCCGAGGGTGCTGCAGTCAGCGCGCGGAATGCGTAAGGGCTGCGAAGAGCGCCGGGAATTTCAGAATGTCGTTTCAGTATTCGCAGCGTGCCGTCGGGACGCTTCCTGGGATCGGAAGCGGGACGGAGCAGGACGCGGGGAACAGCGGGACGAAGAGAATGTGATCGAGAGGTCGATGCGGATCGCGGCACGGGATGCCCGGCCGCCCTTCAGCCACACGAAGGGTCGGCGGCCCCGGTAGAAAGAGTCGCGCGCTCATGCGGACACGAGGCCGCGTATCCATTTCGACCAATGATTACGGTGCTCCGGGAGGAACGCCGTCGACGCGTCCCCCGGCCGGCAGTCTGTCGCCATCACACACAACACCTGGAACAATGACCGTTTTCTCTCTTTCATGATCGTCCTGCACCTCTCACTCCTCGACGGTGTCCCGCATCTCTGGGGAGAACGGGCGGAAGCGCCCATCCCGCGTTTCGTGCGCGGAGGTCCGCGCGTGCATCCCCTCGACGCGGGCACGCGGGGACTGGAACTCGCGCTCGGGCGCATCGGTGTGGACCTGACCATCAGTCCGAAACGCGTGCTGCGCATCAATGCCTGGCTGCCCTCGAAGGCGAACATGCCCGCGCCTTCCACCGCCGCGCTGGGCGTTCCCTTCGAAGGCCGCGGGCATCCCGTGCTGGCGCCGTTCGCGGTGACGGCCTATCCCCTGGGTCTTGACGACACGCTGCTGCTCGCGCCGCATGCCGACAACGACGCGCTGCTCGGCACGGGCGTGTCCTTCGGTCCCTCCATCGCCTGGTGCGGGCGCCTGCTCAAGGCCGCGCTGCACATCGCGGCGAGCGAACATTTCCTTCCCGGCCTCTCGAAACGCAGCGGCCGCTGGGAAGCCCGCTGGGTGCCCTTTCCGGACGAACAGACCGAGCGCGACCTCGCCGTGCTGCAGGCCTGCATGCCCGCTGCCTGCCGCTGCCTGAGCGTCAACGGCAAGACCGCGCCCGCCGTGCCGCCGGCCGACATCGCGCGACGCGTGGTGGACGGCGCCGTCGACACCTTCGTCCGCTGGGCGCGCGGCGGCGTCGCCGCAGCCTCGGCTCCCGACGCCGGCAGGCAGTCCGCGGCCGAGAGCATACACGACGCCTGGCTGCACGCCCTCGTCTCCGGCAATCCCGTGCTCTCGTGGCCATCCGACGAGGATGTCCGCAATCTGGAATCGCAATTGCTCCGCTGGACGCGCACCATGCGCCTGCTCGCGCAGTCGCCGTTTTCGCTCTGCTTCCGCCTGACCGAACCGGCGCCCAACGTGCCGGAGCGTCTCGCGCTGTGGAAGGTGGAATACCTGCTGCAGCCGAAGGCGGATCCGAGCCTGCTGCTGCCCATCGCGGGCATCTGGGACCCCGATTCGCGCGCCTCGCGGCAGCTCGCCAAGCACGGGGGAGGCAGCCTGGAATTCGCGCTCACCGCCCTCGGACAGGCGGCGGGGCTGTGTCCGCCCATCGCCGACAGTCTGAAGCGCAAGCATCCGGTGGGCTTCGAACTGCATACCACGGGCGCGTGGCGATTCCTGCGCGAGGAGGCTCCCGCCCTTCAGGCGTCGGGTTTCTCCGTGCTGTTCCCGTCGTGGTGGAGCGGCGGCGCGACCGCGCGCCGTCTCGGCGTCACCGTCAAGGCCTCGTCGCCCGCGATGCGCGGCGCGGGGGGCATGTCGCTGGACGCGCTGACCTCGTTCGACATCGCCGCGTCGCTCGGAGGCGAGGAAGTCTCGCTGGGCGACCTGCGCATGCTCGCGCGCATGAAGGCGCCGCTGGTGCGCGTGCGCGGGCAGTGGACGCACCTGGAGGAGGAACAGATCGAAGCCGCGGTGCGCATGCTCGAGAAGCATCAGCGCGAGGAGTTGACGGGCCGCGACCTGCTGGCGCTGGCGCTCGGCGCCGAGAAGAGTTTCGGCGGGCTCGACGTGGAGTCCGTGGAGGTGGACGGCTGGATCGACGATCTCGTCCGTTCGCTGAAGCAGCGCGAGGAGATCACCGAACTGCCGCAGCCCGAGGGTTTCCGCGGCACGCTGCGCCCCTACCAGGTGCGCGGCTTCTCCTGGCTCGTGTTCCTGCGCCGCTGGCGCCTGGGCGCCTGCCTGGCCGACGACATGGGCCTCGGCAAGACCGTGCAGGCCCTCGCGATGATCCTGCACGAGCGGACGCACGGCGAGAAACGTCCCGTGCTGCTGCTCTGTCCCACCTCCGTGATGAGCAACTGGCGCAAGGAGGCCGAGAATTTCACACCCGGCCTTCCGGTGCTGATCCATCACGGCATCGACCGCAAGAAGAAGCGCGCCTTCCTGACCTCGGCGAAGAAGCACGCGCTGGTGGTGTCGAGTTACGGACTTCTGCATCGGGATATCGATTTCCTCAAGGACATCGAATGGGCCGGCGCGATTTTCGATGAAGCGCAGAACGTCAAGAATCCCGACACCCTGCAGGCGAAGGCCGCGCGCGCACTCACGGCGGACTACCGCGTCGCGCTCACCGGCACGCCGATGGAGAACCACGTCGGCGATCTCTGGGCGCTGATGGACCTGCTCAATCCCGGACTGCTCGGCAGCCGGCACGGTTTCCAGCAGGCCTTCCACCGTCCCATCCACACCCTGGGCGACGCGGGGCAGGCCACCAAGCTGCGCGGGCTGACCGGACCCTTCCTGCTTCGCAGGATGAAAACGGACAAGACCATCATCTCCGATCTGCCCGACAAGCTCGAGATGAAGGATTTCTGCACGCTCACGAAGGAGCAGGCCACGCTGTACCAGGCCGTGCTCGACGACATGGAGCGCGACCTGATCCTGAAGGACGGCATGGAGCGGCGCGGATTGATCCTCGCCACGCTGACGAAGCTCAAGCAGGTGTGCAATCACCCCGCGCATTTTCTGAAGGACCATTCCGCGCTCGACAAGCGTTCGGGCAAGCTGGTCCGCCTGCGCGACATCCTCATCGACATCCGCGCCTTGAAGGAGCGGACGCTCGTGTTCACGCAGTTCGCGGAGATGGGAACGATGCTGCAGACGTATTTCCAGGACGTGTTCGGCGAGGAGGTGTTCTTCCTGCACGGCGGCGTGCCGCGGAAGAAGCGGGACGAGATGGTGGAGCGTTTCCAGAACGACGCCCGCGCGCCCTCGTTGTTCGTATTGTCGCTGAAGGCCGGCGGCACCGGGCTCAACCTCACGCGAGCGAATCACGTGGTGCACTTCGACCGCTGGTGGAATCCCGCCGTCGAGACGCAGGCCACGGACCGCGCGTACCGCATCGGCCAGGAGCAGAACGTGGTGGTGCGCAGCCTCGTGGTGGCGGGCACGCTGGAGGAGCGCATCGACGCGATGATCGAGAGCAAGCGCGGCATCGCGAGCAGCATCGTGAGCGGAGGAGAGCAATGGCTGACCGAATTGTCGAACGAGGCGCTGTTCGAACTCTTCCGTCTCGGCGCCGAGGCGATCGGGGAGGACGGCGATGACTAACCGCAGGCGGAGGCGCAAGGTCGGACCGGGCGACAGGCCCGAGCACCGCAAGGCGACATCGAACGAGGACGATCCGCTCTTTGTCGCGAAGCCCGCCCTGAAAGTGAAGGGCGGCATCCGGGCGCAGAGCAGGCGCGGCGATTTCGCGGGCACCTGGTGGGGCAAGCGCTGGATCGCGACGCTGGAGGCGAGTCCGGTCGCCGGGCGGCTCACGCGCGGCCGTTCCTACGCGCGCGACGGGCAGGTGGCCGACCTGCGCATCGTGAAGGGCGAAGTGACCGCGAAGGTGCAGGGATCGCGCCGCGCCGCGTACCGCGTCACGATGCGGCTGAAGCAATTGAGCGACGGGCAGTGGAATGCCGTCTGTGATCTGCTCCTCCGGCAGCCGATCTACACGGCGCGGCTGCTGGGCAACGAGATGCCCGAGGATATCGAGGCGGTGTTCGGATCCCTGGGACTGTCGCTGTTCCCCGGGCCGAAGCACGATTTCACGACGGAGTGTTCCTGCCCCGACTGGTCCAATCCCTGCAAGCATATCGCCGCGGTGCACTACCTGCTGGCCGAGGCGCTGGACATGGATCCCTTCCTGCTTTTCCGTCTCCGCGGCATGGAACACGAGGAACTCCTCGCGGCGCTGCAGAAAAACAGCGCGGGCCAGGGACTGGCCGCCGCGCCGGCCGCGGCCGCGCCCGAGCGCGTCGAATTGCCGGTGGATCCGGAGTTCTTCTGGAGCAGCGAGCTGCCGTTGCCGGAATCCGCGGAAGCGCCCGTCAAGCCTGCGATGAGCGCGGCCTTTCCGAAGCGGTTGGGGCCGTTGCCCTTCTGGCGCTCCGAGCGCCCCTTCCTCGAGGCCATGGAGGGCGTGTACAAGAACACCTCGGCGCTGGCGCTGGCCTGTCTGATCAGCGAGGAAGAGCAGGAAACGGAGTAACGGGGGCCTCGGCTTCGCTCGGCCTGACAAGTCCTCATTGGAGACGTCGAATGTGCTCAGTGTTGCCGAGACCACGCCCGGTGTGACAACCTTGGGCCGCAAGTCTTCTATTGTACTTGTTGGCGAGAGTTGATAGATTCTCATGCTCCGCGGGATCAGCTTCAATCCATCCCGTGAGGGCGTTTCAACTCCCATAGTTCCCGATGCGCATGCTGCTTGCTTCTGCTTCCGCACGCCGTTTGACGGCGCTGTTGCTCTTCGCATTCTCGGTGCCTGGCACCTCAGGACACGCGCAGGGCTTCGTCCCCCTGGCGGGCGGAACCGGCAACGGTCCGGCGACCTTGGACAAGACAATTCATGGCGCGCCTTCAGCGTTCAAGACGCTTGCGCAGGGGCCGGGCGCCTGGTTCATCATCGAAAACAGGGGACAGCTCGCGGACATGCGCGGCGCCACCCGGCCGGACGTACGGTATGTGCTGTACGCCGGGAGCATGCGCATTTTCCTGCGCGCGACGGGCCTCAGTTTCGTGCAGACGGTCCGCGGCGGGCGGGATGCGCGAGCGCATCGCGACGCGGGTCACGGAGGAGAAGCGGCCTTCGCGGCGTCAGATTCCATCGAGCGCGTCGACGTCGAATTTGCCGGGGCGAATCCCGAGCCCGGCACGAGGGGCGACTCTCCGCTCGGCTGGCATGTGAACGTGTATTCCGGCGGCAACGCCGCGACGAAGCTCCCGGCCCTGCAGCGTATCGTCTACGAGAACGTCTGGCCCGGCGTGGACTTCGAGCTGCGCCTCGACGGCAGGCTCGTCAAGTACGAATTCCGCGTGCGGCCCGGCGGCCGCGTGCAGGATATCCGGCTCCGGTACTCCGGTAATGCGCTCCCAGCGGTGGGAGCGGACGGCCGCCTTGCGGTGCGCACGGCCATCGGCAGCATCGAAGAGGACGTTCCGGTCTGTTACTCCATCGGAGAGGACGGCGGCGCGCGGACCGCCATTGACGGGCGCTTCATGGCGGTAGGCAACACGGTGCAATTCGATGTGCGCGGGGGCGTTCCGGGATCGACGCTCGTGATCGATCCGACGCTGTCCTGGTCCACCTACGTCGGCAGCGCGGGGTCGGATTACGGCGGGCAGGTGGACGTGGACGGCAACGACGACGTGTGGATGTGCGGCAGCACGACCGGCACGAACTTTCCGACGACGACGGGGGTGTTCCAGACCAGCCACAGCGCGGCCTCGATGGACGCGTTCATCATCAAGTTCTCGAACGCCGGCGCGCTGATCTGGGCAACCTACTTCGCGGGTGCGAACGTTGCGACCGGGATCACTTGCGACGGCAGCGGCAACGGCTACTTCACCGGCGGCACGGGTTCGAGCTTGTTCCCGGCCACCTTCGGCGCGTTTCAGACAAGCCTTTCTTCCGGATACGACGCGTTCATCGTGAAGCTGCAATCCGACGGCACCCGAGGCTGGGCGACGTTTTACGGTGGAGACGACGACGATGTCGGCATGGGGCTCACGCTCGGTCCGGGTCCGGCGCTCTACGTCACCGGCGAGACGAAGAGCAGCAATTTCCCCGTCAGCAGCGGGGCGTTTCAGACGACCTACGGGGGATCCGGAAGTTCCGACGCGTTCCTCCTGAAATTCGACCTGAGCGGCGCGCGTTCATGGTCGACATTCATCGGGGGTTCCAGCGATCAGTGGGGACACGGCTGCGTCGTCGATTCCGCTGGCAACATCCTCGTCGTCGGCACGACGGAAACGGGATTCCCCACCACCTCCGGAACCGTGCAATCGACGTATCCCGCCGGATCGTCGAGCGGCTTCCTGATCAAGTTCGACAACAGCGGCGCGCGGCTCTGGGGCACGTACTTCGGATCGTCGACCCTCGGGTACGATGTGGACGTGATCGGCAACGATCCGGTCATCGTCGGATGGACCGTGGGTTCCGTTCCCGTGACCACCGGCGCGTTTCAGATCACGCGACCCGGCCTCGAGGACGGTTTCGTCGCGCGGCTGTCCTCGAGCGGATCGTCCGTGGCATGGGCGACGTACTGCGGCGGTTCGCAGCTCGATCACGTGACGGGCGTCAAGGTCGGCAGCACCGGCACGATCCACCTCATCGGGTGCACGTACAGCACGAATTTTCCGGTGACACCGGGCGCATACCAGACAATCTTCGGCGGCTCCGAGGACCGTTTCGTCGCGCGGATGACTCCCACGGGTCAGGTGTGCTGGGCATCGTTTCTCGGCGGGAGCGGCATGGACCAGTGCTGGAGCACGCCGTCGGTGGGCGAGCGTCCCGAGCATGCGATCACCCTGGCGTCGGGCGGTGAATTCTACGTGATCGGAAGCACGACCGGCAGTTTCCCGACCACCACGGGAGCGTTCCGCACCTCCTCCGCGGGGGGGGACGAATGCTTCCTCATGCGCTTCCTGAATGATTGCGGCGGCGCCGTGGTCGCGGAAGCCGGCAACGATACGTCCATCTGTCGCGGCAGCGCCGCGTCGATCGGACAGCCCGCGACCGGATCGCCGTGCGGCACACCGTACACGTATTCCTGGAGTCCGGCCACGGGGCTGAATTCCGCCACCATCGCGCAGCCGAGCGCGGCTCCGACCGTCACGACCAAGTACACCGTGACGGTGACGGATGTCAACAACTGCTCGTCGGAGGACACTGTCACGGTGACCGTCACCTCGCTTGGCGCGACGATCACTCCCTCGAATTCGACCTTGTGTCCGGGGCGGAACGTCGTTCTGAGCGCGACGACGGGCACGAATTACTCGTATTCATGGCTTCGCAACGGGATCGCCATTTTCGGCGCTTCCGGCGATACGTATGCAGCCACCCAGTCGGGCAATTACCGCGTGATCATCAGCACGCCGCTCGGGTGTTTCGACACGTCGGGTGTCGCCGTGGTGACGCAGGGAAGCGGCCCGGGCGCGACGATCACCGCGGCGGGTCCCACCAGTTTCTGCACGGGCGGCAACGTGATGCTGAGCGCAAACACCGGGACGGGCTACACCTACGTCTGGCTGCGGAACAGCACCGTGGTCGGATCCACGGGTTCCACCTTCCTCGCATCAGCACAGGGATCCTACCGCGTCATCGTGACGAACAGCTCGGGATGCTCCGACACGTCCGCCGTCCTTGTCATCACGATTTTGCCCGGTCCGGGAGCGGCGATCAATCCCGGCGGTCCGACCACCTTCTGCGATGGAGAAAGCGTGCTCTTGAGCGCGAATACCGGCTCCGGGCTGACCTACCAATGGCTCCGGGACGGGAGTCCGCTCGGATCGGCAACCGGAACCACCTTCCTCGCCACGCAGCGGGGCACATACCGCGTGGTGGTGACCGCCTCAAACGGCTGCCGCGATTCATCCTCCACCGTGGACGTCACGGTCCATCCCCGGCCCGTCGCCTCCATCGCGGCGAGCGGTCCGACGACAATCTGCACAGGCCAGAGTCTGATCCTGAGCGCCGACACCGGAACCGGGTTCACGTACATCTGGCTGCGCAACGGGATCATCGTCGGCGGCATGATCGACAGGACGCTTCTGGTGACCACCAGCGGCAACTACCGGGTGATCGTCACCAACGGCTTCGGCTGTCCCGACACCTCCTCGGTGCTTGTCATCACCGTCAATCCGAGACCGGCGGCAGGCATCAGCGCGGGCGGACCGACGACGTTTTGCGCGCCCGGGAGCGTGACCTTCACGGGCACGCCCGCGACCGGTGTGACCTATGCCTGGCTCCAGGACAGCGCGCTCGTCCCCGGCGCGACGTCGCAGACCTTCAATGCGACGGTGAGCGGCAAGTATCAGGTCATCGTGACGAATGCCTCCGGCTGTGCCGACACGTCGGCCTTGATCGCGGTGACCGTGTACCCGCGCGCCGGGGCGTTCATCACCGGGGGGCCTCCGGTGATCTGCGAAGGCAGCGCCGCGGTCCTGCGCTCGAATCTCGGCATCGGATCCACCGCGATCTGGCAGCGGGATGCGCGCACCATCATCGGCGCGACCGACACGGTCTACACCGCCATCGAAGCGGGCGGATACCGGGTGATCATCACCACGGCCCGAGGCTGTGTCGATACGTCCGCCACGTTCGTGGTGAACGCGTTTCCGAAGCCCAGCGTGTCCCTCTCCGCGGCGGGACCGGTGCTGTTCTGCGAACCGGGCAGGGTCACGCTCAACGCAAGCACCGGGCCCGGCGCCACCTTCGCCTGGTATCGGAACGGCACCGTCATCGCCGGAGCGGGCGCCTCCGCCTACGACGCGACGGCATCGGGGAGCTACCGCGTGATCGTGACCGATCTCAACGGCTGCACGGACACCTCCGACGCGCTGGCAGTGACCGTGAACCCGCGCGGGGGCGCGATCATCACTCCTCCCGGACCGCTGGCCTTCTGCGAAGGGACAACCACCATTCTCTCGACCGCGAACGGCGCAGGTTTCACATACGAATGGCAGCGGGACGGCACGACGATCAGCAGCGCCAGGACCGCAACGTACACGGCGGGGCAACCCGGGAATTACCGCGTCATCATCACCACCGGGGCGGGCTGCGTGGACACGTCCTCCGCCGTCTCCGTCACGGTGAATCCGCGGCCGGATCAGCGCATCGAAGGGAAGACCTCGGTGTGTCCGAACGCGCTTGCGTCGTACTTCATCACGAACAGCGCGGGATGCAGATTCAATTGGACGGTGTTGAACGGCAGCATCATCAACGGACAATCGTCTCCGAATATAGACGTGCGCTGGGGCGCCGCGGGCGCGGGGGAAGTCCGCGTCACGATCACGCAGGCCTTGACGGGATGCACGCGCGACACGCTGTTGCCCGTGTCGGTGACCACGGCGCTGCGTCCGGTCATCGTCTCCGACGGCACCGGCATCCTGTGCTCGGGCGACAGCCTCCGGCTCGATGCCGGCGCGGGATACGCGACATACGAATGGCTGCGGGACGGCGCGCCGCTGGGTGTTCAGACGCGCACACTGCTCGTTGTCAGTCCCGGTGTGTACGAAGTCTCCGTCACCGAGCCGGGAGGATGTTCCGGTATTTCCAGTCCGTACGCCGTCACGGTGCAGCCGCGTCCCGTGTTGATCCTTGACGCGAACGGTGCGGCCGTCCTCTGCGCCGGTGAGAGCCTGCTGCTCACCGCGCGCTCGACTCCCGATGCGGTGTTCACGTGGCTGCGCGACGGCGCGGAGATCCTGGGCGCGACGGGCCCGACATACCTGGTGACGCAGCCGGGCAGCTACCGCGTGTCGGGCGTGACCGTGGCGGGCTGCACGGCGCTCTCCGATCCTCTCGTCATCGTCGTGAAAGCCGCGCCGGATGCCGGCGCAACTGCGCTGGGAGCCACGACGCTGTGCGCGGGCGACAGCGTCGCGCTGACGGCGAAACCCGAAACGGGCGTCACGTACGCGTGGCTGCTCGACGGCGCCCCCATCCCGGGCGCCACCTCCATGCGGCACGTCGCGATGCTCTCCGGCCGCTACGCGGTCATCGTCACCGACGCGGTGGCGTGCTGCAAGGACACGTCCGCCGCGGTTGCGGTGACGGTGCGTCCCGTGCCCGTTGCCCGCATCGATGGCAACACCACGATCTGCGGAGGCGAGCGCCACGCTCGTCGCCGCGGGCACGGCGGGCACGCTGCGCTGGTCGACGGGCGAGACGTCGCCGACGATCACGGTGACGAAGGCGGGGCTTGTGGAACTGACGGTGACCGACAGCGCGGGCTGCACGGCGACGAGCGGCGTCATGGTGACGGTGAAGCCGTCGCCGTCGCTGTCGATCCAGGGGTCGCGGAGCATCTGCCGGGGTGGGCAGACGGCGCTGGACGCGCGTGCGGGCTTCGCCGAATACCGGTGGTCGACGGGCGCGACGACGCAGCGGATCACGGTGGGCGCGGCCGGCGTGTACTGGGTGACGGTGAAGGACACGGGCGGCTGCGCGGCGAGCGACACGGTGACGGTGATCGAGAGCGACCGGCTGAGTCCGACGATATCGGGCAGGCCGGTCTTTTGTCCGGGCGGGAGCACGGCGCTGGAGGCGGATTCAAACGACAGTTACATCCGGTATATCTGGACGCGGGAATCCGACACGACGGCGTATCTCAGCGAACTGCGGCGCTACATGACAAATGTGCCGGGACGGTACCTCGTGCGTGTTGCCGACCGCGGCGGCTGTTCCGGCAGCCAGGTCGTGGAAGTGACGGAGGCCGCGAACACGCTCGTCATTCGCGGCTGGCTGGCAATCTGCGCGGGTCTGTCCGATACGCTCGACGCGGGTTCCGGATACACGAGCTACCGGTGGAGCAGCGGGGAGTCGACGCGGCGCATCGTCGTCACGGCCCCCGGGACGTACACGGTGGATGTGGTGGACAGCGGCGGCTGTTCCTGGACGGTATCCGCGCGCGTCGTCGCGCGCACCGTCACGCCGGTGATCGCGGGGACGAAGACGTTCTGCACGGGCGGGACGGCGCGTCTGACGGTCGTGTGGCCGGGCGCGGTGTCGTACCTGTGGTCGACGGGCGAGCGGACGCGCGACATCAGCGTGCGGACGGCGGGCGCGATCTGGGTGCGGGTGACCGACAGCACGGGCTGCGAGGGCACGGTGACGGACACGCTGCGGGAGAGCACGACGCTCGCGCCGAGCATCGGCGGGGCGCGGGCGTTCTGCGCGGGCCGGAGCACGACGCTGGACGCGGGTCCGGGTCTGGCGTGGTACCGCTGGTCGGGTCTCGACACGACGACGGTGCTGTCGGCGAACCGCCTGCTCGAAGTCCGGGCGGCGGGGCTGTATATCGTGCGCATCGGCGATTCGAGCGGATGTCAGGGAATCGACACTCTCATGGTCGCGGAGTATCCGCGCGTGAACGCGCGCATCACGGGTGATAGCGTCCTGTGCAGCGGCGGCACGGCGACGCTCGCGGTGACGGCGGGCTACGCGACCTACGAGTGGTCGACGGGGTCGACGGCGACGAGCATCACCGTCTCCGCGTCCGGAGCATACTGGGTGCGCGTGACCACCACGGACGGCTGCGAAGACACGTTGCGTCTGCAGCTCGATGTAAAACCCTTACCCGATCCGCGGATCACGCAGCGTGGCGACACGCTCGAGAGCACCTCATGGGCGTCGTACCAGTGGCTGCGTGACGGCGCGGACATCCCGGGTGCGACAGGGCGGAGCGTACCTGCGCTGACCCGCGGCCGTTACACGGTGCGCGTCACGGACGCAAACGGGTGCGTTGGCATGTCGCCTCCCGTCGATATCGCGGGCGGCATGGGGACGGCGCGCCTGTCGCTGCAATGCCTCGCGGAGCGCGAGCATGCGGTGGGCTCGATCGTGAACGTGCCGCTGCGCCTGGAGGGTCTGTCGAACGCGCCGGCGGGGAGCGCGACGCGCTTCACGGCGGTGATATCCATGCATCCGTCCGTGGCATACCCGCGCTTCAGCGCATCCACGCTGGCGAACGACGGCCGCCGCATCTCGGTGCGTGTGGATGGTCAGCGCGATCCTTCGCTGCAGCAGGGGCACGCTGCTGGACCTGCCGTTCGAAGTGCTGTGGGGCGACACGTCCTGCACGCGAGTGCGGGTGGACACGCTGCGCTGGGAGGACGGCACGGTGACCGACCTTCGCGGGGCCGAGTGCGAGATCTGCGCGGCGCTGTGCTACGAGGGCGGAGCGCGGCTGTTCCGGACCGAGGGAAAGGTATCGCTGCAGAACCGTCCGAATCCGTTCAACGCGTCGACGATGGTGGAGTTTGAAGTGATCGAGGAGGGGGTGACGGACCTGTCGGTGTTCGATCTGATGGGCCGCCGCGTGGCGACGCTGCTGCACGGCGAGGTGACGCCGGGCCGCTACCTGCTGCGCTTCGATGCCGGAACCCTCGCGAGCGGGACGTATCTTTGTCTGCTTCTCACCCCGACGGAGCATCGCATGCACGTGATGGAGGTTCTCAAGTGAGGATGCCGCTGTCTCCACGCGCATTCCTCCGGACGCCGAGGAATCAGACGCATGGGTGCATCCGATATTGCAGCAGCGAAGGTCCCGAATACGGAGGGATTCTTTGACATTTTTCGTCAGATCAGCGTAGCACTTTCCGCTGTTCGGATTGTCTTTACGAGATACCTCCCACTTCCCCCGGAGCAGACATGTCCGATGGCGATATCACCTCACTGCAGTGCGCGGGACGTTCCCATCGCAGCCGTCTTCAGAACGGCGTTCTCGCGCAATGCGCGTGGCTGCGAGGGGTGTCCGTTCACGCATCGCAGGTGCTCACGCTCGCGGTGCTCCTGTGCCTCGTTGTCGCCGGCCCGATAAAATCGTATGCGGACCGAGGTGCAGGGACGCCGGCCGGAGCCAATGTGCGCGCACGTTCTGTGGAGTTCCCGCAGCAGCGTCCAGGTGGACAGTCGCCGTCCTTCACACCCTTGGAGGGCGCCGGGCAGATGTATTTCGTGGAGAACCGCGGGCAGTTCACCGATATGGACGGCCGCGCCCGCGGGGATATCCGCTACGTGCTTGTCGCCGGCACGATGCGGGTGTTCGTGCGCTCGACGGGCCTCAGTTTCGTGCAGACCGAAGATCGCGGCTTCGCCGGGGCAGCCGGCGGCGACCACGATCGCGGAACGTCCGCGCCCCGGACGGCTGACACGGGCCTCTTCATCGAACGGACCGACCTGGACTTCATCGCGTCGAATCCCGCGCCCCATGCGCGCGGCGACATGCCATTGGACTGGTACGTCAACTACTACAGCGGCGGCGCACCCGACGGTGCCACCTTCCTGCGCCCCTGCCGCCGCGTCGTGCTGGAAAACGTCTGGAGCGGGGTGGACCTCGCCTTGCGCATCGACGACAACCGTTTGAAGTACGAATTCATCGTTCGTCCGAGCGGACGCATACAGGATATAGCGCTCCGGTACTCCGACAACGCGTCTCCCTCGCTGCTCGCGGATGGATCGCTCCGCGTGCGGACGGCGTTGGGTCTGTTGGAGGAGGATGCTCCGCGGTGTTGGATCGAGGGCGGAGCCTCGCTCGACGGGCGCTTCGCGCTCGACGGCCGCACCCTCCGTTTCGTCGTGGCAGCCGCGCCGTCCGGATCGACCATCGTGATCGATCCGACGCTGTCCTGGTCCACCTACGTCGGCAGCAACGGGGGCGATGAGGCCGGCGGACTCGAAGTGGATGTGAACGACGATGTGTGGCTTTGCGGGAGCTGCGGCGGGACCAATTTCCCGACGACCACCGGCACCTTCCAGCCCACGCGTTCCGGCGCGAGTTACGACGGGTACATCATCAAATTTTCGCCGTCCGGCGCGCGTCTCTGGGCGACCTACTACGCGGGCTCTCGCATCACCGTCGCGTTGCGCTGCGATGGGGACGGCAATGCATTTTTCACCGGCACGACCAATTACTCCGCTTTTCCCGTCACCGCCGGCGCCTATCAGACGAGCAACGCGGGTGGCTACGACGCCTTCATCGTGAAGCTGACCAGCAACGGCCTGCGCAGCTGGGCCACGTTCGTCGGCGGCAGCGGCAATGAAACCGGCGTGGGACTCGCGCTCGACCCCGCGACACGGATCTACATCACCGGCCTCACGGCGAGTTCCAACTTCCCCGTGAGCAGCGGGGCGTTTCAGACGACCGCCGGCGGCGGGGATGACGCGTTCCTCATGAAGTTCGATTCCAGCGGCCAGCGGCTGTGGAGCACATACATCGGGAGTTCCACGACACAGTGGGGCCATGGCTGCGCGGTGGATTCGACCGGAAACATCGCCGTGTTCGGCACTACCGGCACGGGATTTCCCGTGACGAGCGGCAGCATTGCGACGACCTACCCGGGCGGCACGACCAGCGGTTTCGCCATCAAATTCGACAGCAGCGGCGCGCGACTCTGGGCGACCTACTTCGGATCGTCCACCGTCGGCTACGACATCGACGCGCTCGGCAACGACTTCATTCTGACGGGGTATATCACGGCAAGCGGCGGCGCCATTCCCGTGACCACCGGCGCGTTTCAGACCGCGAAGGGCAGCGCGGAGGACAGCTACGTCGCGCGCATCAACGCAGCGGGCAACGCCGTCGTGTGGGCGACGTATCTCGGCGGGAATCAGGAGGAGCACGCAAGCAGCGTCCGCGTCCGGAACGCGAAGATCCATGTGACCGGCTGCACATACAGCACGAATTTCCCCGTCACCTCCGGCGCGTATCAAACCACCTACGGCGGCGTCGAGGACCGCTTCATCGCGGAGTTCAACGACGCGGGGCAGCGGTGTTACGCATCGTACATCGGCGGAAGCAGCCAGGAGAATTGCTGGAACGGGCCGGTCCTCTGCGAACGCACCGAACACAGCGCGGCCGTGGCCGCCAACGGCGACTTCTTCATCACGGGAAGCACCTGGGGCAATTTCCCGACGACGACCGGCGCCTTCCGTACGACATCCGCCGGCGGCGAGGAGTGTTTCCTGATGCGCTTCGTCAACGATTGCAACGGCATGGTGAACGCCCACGCCGGCAACGACACCTCCATCTGCCCGGGCAGCGTCGCGAACATCGGACGCCCCGCGACGGGATCGCCCTGCGCCACCCCGTTCTCGTACGCCTGGAGCCCCGCGGCGGGCCTGAGCGCGACGAATATCGCGCAGCCGACCGCATCGCCGGCGAGCACGACCACCTACACGGTGACCGTCACCGACGCGAACAATTGCGTGTCGACCGACAATGTGACCGTCACCATCATCGATCTCGGAGCGGCGATCACCCCGCCGACGGGCACGCTCTGTCCCGGGAACACGATTACGCTCCATGCGACGACCGGCACCGGCTTCACGTACATCTGGTTCCTGAACGGCTCCGTGATCAGCGGCGCGACGGGCGCCAACTACAACGCGACACAGGCGGGCGCGTACCGCGTCCGCATCGCGAATCCCGCCGGATGCTACGACACCTCGGCCGTGGCGACGATTTCCCAGGGCGCGGGTCCGGGAGCCTCGATCACTCCGTCGGGACCGACCTCGTTCTGTCCCGGCGGCAGCGTCACGCTCAACGCGAACACGGGTACCGGCCTGACCTATATCTGGCAACGCAATGCCGTGACGATCACCGGTGCGACGGCCCCGGGCTACGTTGCCACGCAGGCGGGCACGTACCGCGTGATCGTCTCGAATGCCGCCGGCTGTCCCGACACGTCCGCCACGATCACTGTCAGCATTCTTTCCGGACCTGGCGCAACCATCACGCCCGGCGGACCCACCACCTTCTGCGACGGCGGAAGCGTCATGCTGTACGCGAACACCGGCAGCGGGCTGACGTACCAGTGGTTGAAAGACATGTCACCGATCGGCTCGGCCACGTCGTCGAGTTATCTCGCGACGCAGGCCGGAAATTACCGCGTCATCGTGACCGGGTCGAACGGTTGTCCGGACACCTCCGCGTCCGTCAGCGTGACCGTCAATCCGAGCCCCGGCGCCACCATCACTCCGTCTGGACCGACGACCCTCTGCGAGGGCCAGAGCGTCTGGTTGAATGCAAACGGGGGAATGTCGCTCACCCATATCTGGCAACGCAATGGCACCGTCATCACCGGCGCGAACGGCATGAGCCTTCTCGTGTCCACCGGCGGCAGCTACCGCGTCATCGTCAGCAACAGCACCGGATGCACCGACACCTCCGCGGCGGTCGTCGTCACCGTCAATCCCAGGCCGACTGCGGGAATCAGCGCGGGTGGACCGACCGTCTTCTGCGAACCGGGCTCCGTGATTCTGACGGGCACTCCGGCGACGGGAGTCACCTATGCGTGGCTGCACAACAGCGCGATCATCACCGGCGCGACGTCGCAGACCACCGTGGCAACGCAGTCCGGCACCTATCGGGTGATCGTCACGAACTCGTACGGCTGCTCCGACACCTCGGCAGCGATCACGGTCACCGCGAATCCGCGGCCCGGAGCGGTCATCACGGGCGGACCGCCCATCATCTGCGAAGGAAACAGCGCTCTGCTGAGCGCCAATACCGGCACGGGATTCACCTACGTCTGGCTGAAGGACCTCGTTCCCATCGCCGGGGCGACGGCCTCGACGCACAACGCAACCCAGGCCGGAAGCTACCGCGTGATCGTGACCTCCGCGGCCCGCTGCGCGGATACCTCCGCGGCGTTTGTCGTCAGCGTGTATCCGAAGCCGAATGTCTCGCTCTCCGCGGCAGGGCCCGTGGTCTTCTGTGAACCGGGCAGCGTCACGCTCAACGCGAGCGGCAGCAGCGGCGTCACGTACCAATGGCTGCGGGACGGAGTGTTCCTCGCGGGCGCGGCGGAGTCGTGGTTCGTGGCGACGGAATCGGGCGCCTACCAGGTGCTCGTCACCGACGGGAACGGCTGCACGGACACGTCGGCCGCGATTCTCGTCACCGTGAATCCGCGCGCCGGGGCGGCGATTTCTCCGCCGGGACCACTCGCGTTCTGCGACGGCGCAAGCGTCCTCCTGATGGCGACAAGCGGCGCGGGCTTCTCGTACGAATGGCAGCGCGGCGGGACGACGATCAGCGGCGCGACGGGGCAGACCTACGGCGCGACGCAGGCCGGGAGCTATCGCGTCATCATTACCACCGGCCCCGGGTGCAAGGACACATCCGCCGCGGTGATCCTGACCGTCAATCCCATGCCCGATCAACGTATCGAGGGCAAGACCTCGGTGTGTCCGAACACGCTCGCGTCGTACTTCATCACGAACAGCGCGGGCTTCACGTTCTTGTGGACTGTCACGAACGGCACCATCGTCACCGGACAATCGACTCCAAAGATTGATGTCCGCTGGGGCGCGGCGGGGTCGGGCGAGGTGCGCGTCCGAATCACGAACACGGCGACGGGGTGCGCGCGCGACACGTTGCTCGCGGTATCGGTAACCACCTCGCTGC
This sequence comes from Ignavibacteria bacterium, assembly GCA_016720835.1. Classification (GTDB taxonomy): domain Bacteria; phylum Bacteroidota; class Ignavibacteria; order SZUA-365; family SZUA-365; genus JADKJW01. The sequence continues at coordinate 113,641 of JADKJW010000015.1, read as the reverse complement.
GGCCCGTCATCATGAGCGACGGTAGCGGCATCCTCTGCGAAGGCGACAGCCTCCGGCTCGATGCCGGCGCGGGATACACCTCGTACGAGTGGTTCCGGAACAACACCGCGCTGGGCATCACCGTCCGGACCATCATCGTCACCACCCCCGGCTCCTACACTGTTGAGGTGGGCGATCCGGGAGGCTGCACCGGCGTCTCCAATCCCTACCTCGTCACCGTGAACCCCCGGCCGGTGCTGACATTGCGCGCGAATGGTCCGTCCGTGCTCTGCACCGGCGAGCGCGTCGAGCTTGTGGTCACCGCGGTCCCCGATGCCCGCTTCACGTGGCTGCGCGACGGCGCGGAGATCCTGGGCGCGACGGGCCCGACATACCTGGTGACGCAGCCGGGCAGCTACCGCGTTTCGGGCGTGACCGTGGCGGGGTGCACGGCGCTCTCCGATCCTCTGGTCATCGTCGTGAAAGCCGCGCCGGATGCCGGCGCAACTGCGCTGGGAGCCACGACGCTGTGCGCGGGCGACAGCGTCGCGCTGACGGCGAAACCCGAAACGGGCGTCACGTACGCGTGGCTGCTCGACGGCGCCCCCATCCCGGGCGCCACCTCCATGCGGCACGTCGCGATGCTCTCCGGCCGCTACGCGGTCATCGTCACCGACGCGGTGGCGGGCTGCAAGGACACGTCCGCCGCGGTTGCGGTGACGGTGCGTCCCGTGCCCGTTTCCCGCATCGATGGCAACACCACGATCTGCGGAGGCGAGAGCGCCACGCTCGTCGCCGCGGGCACGGCGGGCACGCTGCGCTGGTCGACGGGCGAGACGTCGCCGACGATCACGGTGACGAAGGCGGGGCTTGTGGAACTGACGGTGACCGACAGCGCGGGCTGCACGGCGACGAGCGGCGTCATGGTGACGGTGAAGCCGTCGCCGTCGCTGTCGATCCAGGGGTCGCGGAGCATCTGCCGGGGTGGGCAGACGGCGCTGGACGCGCGTGCGGGCTTCGCCGAATACCGGTGGTCGACGGGCGCGACGACGCAGCGGATCACGGTGGGCGCGGCCGGCGTGTACTGGGTGACGGTGAAGGACACGGGCGGCTGCGCGGCGAGCGACACGGTGACGGTGATCGAGAGCGACCGGCTGAGTCCGACGATATCGGGCAGGCCGGTCTTTTGTCCGGGCGGCAGCGCGTCGCTGGAGGCGGATTCAAACGACAGCTACATCCGGTATATCTGGACGCGGGAGTCCGACACGACGGCGTATCTCGGCGAACTGCGGCGCTACGTGACAAATGTGCCGGGACGGTACCTCGTGCGTGTGGTTGATCGCGGCGGGTGCTCCGGGAGCGTCACGATCGACGTGACGCAGGCCTCGGTCACTCCGGTCATCACCGGACGCATGCTGCTCTGTTCAGGATCCGCGGACACGCTCGACGCGGGTTCCGGATACACGAGCTACCGGTGGAACGGCGGGGAATCGACACGGCGTATCGTCGTCACGGCCCCCGGGACGTACACGGTGGATGTGGTGGACAGCAGCGGCTGTTCCTGGACGGCATCCGCGCGCGTCGTCGCGCGCACCGTCACGCCGGTGATCGCGGGGACGAAGACGTTCTGCACGGGCGGGACGGCGCGTCTGACGGTCGTGTGGCCGGGCGCGGTGTCGTACCTGTGGTCGACGGGCGAGCGGACGCGCGACATCAGCGTGCGGACGGCGGGCGCGATCTGGGTGCGGGTGACCGACAGCACGGGCTGCGAGGGCACGGTGACGGACACGCTGCGGGAGAGCACGACGCTCGCGCCGAGCATCGGCGGGGCGCGGGCGTTCTGCGCGGGCCGGAGCACGACGCTGGACGCGGGTCCGGGCCTGGCCTGGTACCGCTGGTCGGGTCCCGACACGACGACGGTGCTGTCGGCGGACCGCGTGTTCGAAGTCCGGGCGGCGGGACTGTACATCGTGCGCATCGGCGATTCGAGCGGATGTCAGGGAATCGACACTCTGCTGATCTCGGAGTATCCGCGCGTGAACGCGCGCATCACGGGTGATAGCGTCCTGTGCAGCGGCGGCACGGCGACGCTCGCGGTGACGGCGGGCTACGCGTCGTACGAATGGTCGACGGGGTCGACGGCGACGAGCATCACCGTCTCCGCGTCCGGAGCATACTGGGTGCGCGTGACCACCGCGGACGGCTGCGACGACACCTTGCTCGCGGACCTGCGGCCGGGTGCGAGTGTGCCGGTGTCCATTGCGGGCGCGACAGGTTTCTGCACGGGTTCTGTCGACACGCTCGATGCAGGAGCGGGCTTCACAAGCTACGCCTGGTCCACACAGGACACGACGGTCATCCTTGGCCGCAACCGACAGCATGTGGCGACGCTGGGTGGCACCTACATCGTGCGCGTCACGACGCCGGGCGGATGCGAAGGACGCGGCACGATTGACGTGGCCGAATATCCTCTTCCCGATCCGCGGATCACGCAGCGTGGCGACACGCTCGAGAGCACCACATGGGCGTCGTACCAGTGGCTGCGCGACGGCGCGGACATCCCGGGCGCGACAGAGCGGAGCGTACCTGCGCTGACCCGCGGCCGCTACGCGGTGCGCGTCACGGACGCAAACGGGTGCGTCGGCATGTCGCCGCCGGTCGATATCGCGGGCGGCATGGGGACGGCGCGCGTGTCGCTGCAATGCCTCGCGGAGCGCGAGCATGCGGTGGGCTCGATCGTGAACGTGCCGCTGCGCCTGGAGGGTCTGTCGAACGCGCCGGCGGGGAGCGCGACGCGCTTCACGGCGGTGATATCCATGCATCCGTCCGTGGCATACCCGCGCTTCAGCGCATCCACGCTGGCGAACGACGGCCGCCGCATCTCGGTGCGTGTGGATGGTCAGCGCGATCCTTCGCTGCAGCAGGGCACGCTGCTGGACCTGCCGTTCGAAGTGCTGTGGGGCGACACGTCCTGCACGCGAGTGCGGGTGGACACGCTGCGCTGGGAGGACGGCACGGTGACCGACCTTCGCGGCGCCGAGTGCGAGATCTGCGCGGCGCTGTGCTACGAGGGCGGAGCGCGGCTGTTCCGCACCGAGGGGAAGGTGTCGCTGCAGAACCGTCCGAATCCGTTCAACGCGTCGACGATGGTGGAGTTTGAAGTGATCGAGGAGGGGGTGACGGACCTGTCGGTGTTCGATCTGATGGGCCGCCGCGTGGCGACGCTGCTGCACGGCGAGGTGACGCCGGGCCGCTACCTGCTGCGCTTCGATGCTGGAACCCTCGCGAGCGGGACGTATCTTTGTCTGCTCCTCACCCCGACGGAGCATCGCATGCACGTGATGGAGGTTCTCAAGTGATACGTTGGTTGTCCTGTGCCGTTCTGATCGCGATGATTCAACCGCTGTACGCGCAGCAGAAGCACGCCATTCCGCAGGCGGATACCGCGCGGGAGGCGCCGCGAACCATGCTTGGCGCATACGCCGGGTATCAGCGGAATTTCTACCGCGCGGACATGACCGGGCTGCCGGGCACGCCGAGCTGCTGTCCCCGGTACACCGACGGAGACGGAGGCGGTTTCGCGCTTGGCGGGCTCGTGGAAGTGCCGCTGTCCGGCGCATGGATGCTGCAGGTGCGCGCCGGCTTCGCGATGCATGATGGCGTTCTTGCCGATACGGAACCGCAGGTTGTCCTCGTTGGCGGGGCCGCGGTTCCGGCCCTCATCGAACATCGGATGGACGCGCGCATTTCGACCATGGGCGTCGAGCCGTTGATCGGATATTCGCCCTTGGACAGACTCGGCGTGTACGTTGGCGGCCGCATCGGCTACGTTTCAGGATCGACGTTCGATCAGAAGGAAACACTCGTCGAGCCGGCCGGCGTCGGCACCTTTGAGAACAACCGGCGCACGCGCAACGAATACGCCGGCCTTCCAATCCCCGACGCGTCATCGCTGTACACCGGGCTGCTCGGCCTGGTCAGCTACAAGCTCCCGCTCTCGCGGAGTGGCGCGTGGTGGCTCGTGCCCGAGCTGTCGTATACCATCGGCCTGAACCGGCTTTCCTCTGGGGTGGAATGGAAGACGGACCACGCGCGCGCCGGACTCTCCGTGCAGTACGCATTCCTCCCGGCTCCACCCGCACCACCACCTCCTCCCCCCGTCCAGATTTCGAAGGATCCGCCGCGCATCGCATCGCGTCCGCGTCTCGACGCGTCGGTGACCGCGACGGGTGTCGATGCGCAGGGCCGGACCGCCGACGCGGCACGCGTGACCGTGGAGGAATTCGAGTCGATGCAGGTCCGGCCGCTGCTGTCGTACATCTTTTTCGATTCCGCGTCCAGCACAATTCCCTCTCGATATGAAGCGCTGGACGAACAGGCGACCGCGGATTTCACGATGGACAAGCTCTACGAAGGCGGTACCATCGATTCCTACCACCACCTCCTGAACGTCGTCGGCCGCCGCCTGCGTGATGTGCCGAACGCGACGATACGCGTCACCGGCTGCAACGCCGGCACCGGCGCCGAGAGCGGCAACCTCGCGCTGTCGCGCGCGCGCGCGGATGCCGTGGCCGCGTATCTGACGCGCGTCTGGCGCGTCGACCGATCACGCGTCGCGGTGGATGCCCGTGACCTTCCTGAGAATCCTTCACGCACGGAGGAGACGGATGGCGTGGCGGAGAACCGGCGCGTGGAAATCACCTCCGACGACGACGCCATTCTCGATCCGCTCGTGACCCGCGCATTCGAACGGCGCGTGACGCGCGACATCATCCGTTTCCTGCCGAGCGTGCGGAGCGAGGCGCCCGTCCGCTCCTGGGAATTGCGCGTGATGCGCGGGGAGAAGGAGATCCGCGCTTTCCGCGGCGAGGGGATGCCGAAGGAGGAAATCGACTGGCATTTCGCGGACGATCTCCCCGGCCTTTCCGCGCGGCGCGACACCCTGTCGTACCGGCTCACCGTCACCGATACCACGGGCCAGACACGCGTCTCCGACACCCGCGCGATCGATGTGCGCGAAATCACCGTGCGCAAGAAGCGCGAGGACCGCGTGGCCGACAACGTCATCACACGCCTGAATCTCATCCTCTTCGATTTCAATTCGCCGCAGCTCGGCCGGCGCAACGAGCGCATCATCTCGCAGTATATCCGGCCCGTCATCACGTCCACGGGGCGCGTGCGCATCGCGGGGTATACCGATCGCATCGGGGAAGAGGCGAGCAACCGCGCGCTCTCGCAACAGCGCGCCGACAACACCGCGCGCATGCTCCGCGTCCCCGCCGAATCCGTCCAGGGCATGGGCGAAACCGCGCCGCTGTACGACAACGCCCTTCCCGAAGGCCGCCTGTACAATCGCACCGTGGAAATCGTGGTGGAGACGCCGACCAAGCCGGACTGATGGCCGCCGCCGGATTTTCCTGGCGCACGGCAGAGACCAACAATGATATTTTAGAATCGTAGTGCTAACATATGAGCACAAACGCGATTTATATTTGCTAATTACCAGATGTTGCATTAATATTGCAGCATGAATCTCGATTATGATATATTTGCTTCCGTCGCTCGTCCCGGAGAAACGCTGGGTTCGCTCGGGCACTGGATTCGCCTCCTGCGGCAGAGGCGGAATTGGACGCTTCCGATGCTGGCGAAGAAATCCGGAGTGCCGGTATCCAGCATTTCCCGTTTCGAACGGACAGGTCAGATATCAACAGCCGGAATGATGCGGATTCTTCAGGCGCTGGGGGAGTTGGACGGCCTTGCCGCCGTGGTGCGGGAGCGGATCCGTCTCGCGTCGATCCCGCGCGATCTCGCCGACGTGGTCGGCGAACCGCAGGGCGAGCGCCGTCGCGTCAGGCCGGTCCGCGGCGCGGAAGGGAACCCATGAGCGTCGCATCGCTGGATGTTCGACTGACCTTCTCGCCCGATGAGGACGACGCTGTCGGTCGACTCGCGATGATCGGGAGAGACGTCGCCTTCCAATACGATCCAGGGTTCCTCGCGCGCGGAATCGCGCTGTCGCCGTTCCGGCTTCCGTTGCGGACCGACGCGCAGGTCTATGATGGTACTGGTGGCATGACCGTCTTTGGCCTCTTCGACGATGCGCTGCCGGACAATTGGGGACGCCGACTGATGGAGAAACATTTTCAGTCCGCGCGTGGTCGTGTGCCCACGGTGTTGGATCGACTCGCCTACACCGGCACGCGGGGACGGGGCGCTCTGACGTTCCATCCGCCGACTCATGGCACCGAGCTCCCCAATATGTCACTGGACCTCGCGGGACTTGCGCACGAGGCGTGGGATTTCGATGCCACGCTGCTCGAGGATGCGATCCCGGAACTTCGTCAGGCTGCCGGAACCTCGGGCGGCGCGCGGCCGAAAGTTCTCGTCGGGCTCCCCGACGACGAAGCCGCACCTGCCCGCGTCCTGCCCGGCGACGGCGATCTCCCGGAAGGGTGGGGACACTGGATTGTCAAATTCGATTCGCGCTCGGATGGTCCGGACGCCGGTCCGCTCGAGTACGCGTACATGCAGATGGCGTTGAGCGCCGGCGTGTCCGTCCCGGAGCACCGCTTGCTCGAGACCGCGGAAGGACGATTCTTTGCGGTGCGGCGCTTCGATCGGCCCTCCTCCCGGCGCCGTCTGCACCTTCATTCCGCGGCGGGTCTGCTGCATGCCGATTACCGTATCGCGGGTGAAGAGTATGCGACGCTGTTCCGTCTCACCGAGGTCCTGACTCGCGACCACGAGCAGAAGCGCGAACTGTTTCTCCGCGCGTGCCTCAACGTCCTTGCCTGCAATCGGGACGATCACTTGAAAAATTTCGCCTTCCTCATGGACAGAAAGGGCGAGTGGCGACTGTCGCCCCTTTTTGACTTCACCTTCCATCCCGGACCACACGGCTGGCAGACGCTTTCCGTCGCCGGCGTGGGCAACATGCCCGGGAGAGAGGATCTCGAGAGACTCGGAGCAGCGATCGAACTCCGTCCGCGTGAAATCCGGGAGCTGCTCGATCGTGCCGCCGGCGCTGTCGCGGCGTTCGGACGGATTGCGCGCGAGGCCGGCGTTTCCGCGGCCGGCATCCGGCGTGTCACGACGGCCTTGAGCACCGGCTGATCCATTCGCACGACTCACCTGCAATCCTCACAAGTACGTCCGAAGCCCTCCGCACCCTATATTGCGCGGACAGGAATATCCGCATGCCCTCACCCACCATCTACTCGCTTTCCGACATCACGAACCGCCTGGCGAGCATCCTCGCGCCGCACGAGGAGAAGGCGTTCTGGGTGCAGGCCGAAGTCGCGAGCGCGTCGACGCGGGGAGGGCATGTCTACGCGACGCTGGTGGAGTCCGCGGCGGGCAGGCAGGTCGCCAAACTGGACTGCGTGATCTGGAGCCGCGATCACGCGCGCATCGCGGCGGGCTTCAGGAAGGCGGGGCTGGACTTCGAGCTCGCGGGCGGCATGAAGGCCTGCCTCCACTGCCGGCTGTCCTTTCACGCCGTCTTCGGCCTCAAACTCGTGGTCGTCGACGCCGACCCGCGCTTCGTGCTCGGCGAACTCGAACTGCGGCGTCGCGAAATGATCGAGCGCCTCCAGGCGGACGGCGACACCGCGCGCAACGCCGCGCTGCCCGTGTCCGCGCTGCCCCTGCGCCTCGGCCTGATCACCAGCCGCGACAGCGCCGCGTACAACGACATCGTCAAGACCCTGCGCGACAGCGGCTACGGATTCCGCCTCCTGCTCGCGGATGCGCTGATGCAGGGCGAGAAGGCGGAAGCCTCGATCCTGCGCGCCATCGACGCGCTGGAAGCGCTCGCGCCCGACCTCGTGATCGTCGCCCGGGGAGGCGGCAACAGGACCGAACTCGCGTCGCTCGACAACGAACGCGTCGCCCGCCGCATCGCCGCCTGCACGGCGCCGGTGTGGACGGCCATCGGCCACGAGACCGACACGAGCGTCCTCGACGTCGTCGCGCATACCGCCTTCAAGACGCCCACCGCCCTCGCGGAAGGCATCGTCACGCGCTACCGCGACGCCGCCAACCGCATGCTCGCCGCGCGCACGGCGCTGTTGCGTGAGTGGACGCACCGCATCGAGACGCAACGCACCCTCCTGAGCGACGATATTGTCGGTCTGCGGCAAGGCAGTCGCAAGCTGCATGCCTTCTCACGCAGCGAGCTGGTCTCGACGGCGGAACGCCTCCATCTCGCGGTCACCGAGCGCTTCGCATCGCACGACCAGCGGTTGGCCGTCGCCGCCCGCCATCTGCGCATCAAGGCCGAGCACGTGGTGGGAGAAGCGGCGGAGCGCGCTCATCGCGCGGCAGCAACGCTGCGGGACGCCTGCGTGCAACAGCTCGACGGCGCCTGGCGCCTCCTGGCGCACCGGAGCGTCCGCCTGCGCTTCGAGCGCGTGCGGCCGCTGTTCGAGCGCGGACGCGGCGCCCTCGCGCGCGCGGCGGACGTCCTGCGGCGCGGGACGCGGACGGCGGTCCTGCTCCGGCGCCAGCGCGCGGCACTGCTCCGCCAGCGCCTTCGCGGCGGACCGGCGCTTTCACGCATTTCGCATCTGATACTCCTGAATGAACAGCGCGCGCGTCTCGTCGATGCGCACGATCCCGTCAACGCGATGAAACGCGGCTTCGCGATCATCACGGACGCCCGACAGCGCGTCGTGCGAAGCGTCGCGGACGCCCGCCCGGGCGATGCCGTCCGCATCGCGTTTCACGACGGCACCGCGGATGCAACGATCACACATACAGAGGACCAGCATGTCTGAAGATCAACCGACCTACGAGCAGAAGGCCGCGCGGCTCGACGAAATTCTCACGCGCCTCGACAATTCCGAAACTCCGATCGACGAGCTGGCGCGGGACGTCAAGGAGGGCGTGCAGCTCATCAAGGACATGAGCGAAACTCTCCGCAAGGTGGAAATGGAGGTGAAGGACGCGTTCCAGGAACTGGAAGAGCAGGAACAAAAAAGTGAAGGGTGAAGGTGAAAGGTGAAAGGTGAAAGGTGAAGAGTGAAGAGTGAAGGTGGAAAGGGGTTCAATCCGAAATCGGAAATCCGTAATTCGAAATTCTATCGGGCTGCGCGCGCCGTTCCCAGATTTCTGTGAAGCGTGATCGCGACGAAGGAACCCAGGCGTTCGTACTCCGGGAGGTGTTCCGTGCTCGCGGGCCGTGGATGTCCGCGTCCGATGCTGATGGCGACTTTTTTCTTTCCGAGCTCGAGCTGCAGGACGGACGCCGCATGCTGCACGTCGCTCTGCATCTTCCTGTTCGACGAGAGCGAGCCGTTGCGGTCGTCCACCACCGGGGAGACGGTGACGCTGTCGCCATCCGACAACAGGCCCGCCATTTCGCGCAGCATCTCGCGGTTGCGTGAACCTTCGGGCGACAGCGTGAAATCGGTGCCGGGGAACACGTCGGTCATCGTCGAGAGATACGTCACGTCGTGCCCGTCGTCCAGCGAATCGCCGGTGAAGCGGAAACTCAGCGCGTCCGTGGCGGTGGTGATGGTGCCCGTGGAATCCGCGGCGGAGATCTGCGCGATCAGCGGCGGGACATCGGTCTCCTCGCTGCCCGCGCCGCGCAGCAGCAGGTTCGCGTCGATGTCGCCGCCCGACCCGCCGTCGGCGTTGGAGTAGCGCGCCACCTCGCGTCCCTTGTGGGAGATGGTGATCGTCCAGTCCTTCAGCGTGCCGGGATTGCGGATGGCGGGATCGAGATTGATCGGCGCGCTGTGGAATTTTTCCACCATCCAGTCGGTCGCCACGGGCTCGAGCATATCGCGGGAGGCGCTCGCGATTTCCACGCCGCGCAGTGCGGGCGCATCGGAGGGCGCTTTCATCGCGCGCGGCGGGCGCGTCTCCAGCTTCAGGCGCGACGGCTTGATGCCCCAGACGTTGCGCAGGTAGAGCTGCACCGCTTCGGCGCGCGCGAGGGCGATCGACATCGGCTCGTCCGGCGAGGAATTGCCGATGAGCGTGACGGAGGCGTCCCCGTGCGTCACGAGGCGCATGCCGAGCACGTTGAGCACGTGGGCGTGCTGAGACACCGCATCCTGGCGGATCAGCGATTTCGTCGAAAAGGCGGCCGTGGATGCCGGAGCGAGCTGCGTGTAGCGCAGCGGGATCAGCGCGGAATTCCGTTCGAAATACACGGCGGGAATGACGGGCGTCTTCTGCCGGAAATAATGCTGCGAAGTGCGGACCAGCGCGTAGTGCACGCGCTCGCCCGTGGGCGTCTCGCTGAACAGGCTGATGGTCGCCTCGAGCTTCTTCGGCGCTTTGTTCACCGCGATGGGTGGGGGAGCGTACTCCGGCATCGTCTCGGGCCGCGGCGGAGGGTCGGGCGCGAGCTCGCTCCGGAAGACGATGGTCAGGCCCGCGCCGATGCTGAAGGAGCGGATGGACAGCTTTTCGCGCAGCGCCCGCGCGTCGACGCGCGTGTGAAGATCCCACATCAGGTCCACATCACCGGGGAGCGGCGAGGCGAAACGGAACGCCACCAGTGCGCCGCCCGAAAGCGGAGGTCCCGCGATCTCCCCATCCTCGCGGAGCGTCCGCGCGCGGCTCCCGTTTTCGGGGAACACGGCGCCGTCGGGAGCGAGGAGGGATTCCGTCTGACGGAAGCGCGAGTGCAGGCGCAGCGACAGCCAGGGACCGGCTTCGAGCGTGACGTATTCCGTCAGTCCGAGCGTGCCGAGCAGGTCGACGATGCCGAACAGATATTCCGATTCCACGTCGAAGCGGGCCAGCGGGGTGATCGTCTGCAGCCCGACAGGATCGAAGAACGACTCGCCGACGTACTGGTTCGATCGGAAGGATCCTTGCGACCAGCCGAGTCCGAGCCGCGCGCTCGCCCCGAAGGCCTCCGAAAAATAATCCCTGCGCGAGAGGAACCCCCCGATCAGCGCGCTGTGGTTCAGGGACGTGCCCGTCCCGTCGCAGTTGCAGTAGGAAATGCTTCCAGCCGCGCGCTGCAGCCCGAGAGGCACGCTGAAATCGTACCCCGCCGTGATGCCGTACTGGAAAAACGACTGCGCGGCGACGGCGTGCGCGATACAAAGATACGTGAGTCCGATACATGCGCGGAGGCGCATCAGAAAAATCCTCCGTCGAAGCGTCCGCTCGACAGGCGCACCTGCTTGCCGGCTCCGCTCTCGAGAATGCCGGAATAGCCGCCGCGAACCTTGCGCGACACCGGGTCGAGCGTGTAGAAGACCTGCGTGCTGCCGCTGACCGACACGTATTCGACGGAGTCGATGGCGATGCGCACCTTGTTCATCGGCGTCGGATCCACAGTGCCGTCCTTCCACGGAAAGCTCCCGCTCGCCAGGCCCGGCACGGTGATGTGCACCACGGCCTGAACCTGACGGCCGCCGGGTCCGGTGATCCGTTCGGCGTTCAGGATGCTCGTCATGTCGTTGTCGGTGAAATGGTAGGCGATCGCGCTGCGACGCGGGAAACTGAACACCGCGCCCTGGTAGCCGTCGCCGTCCAGCACGAACATGTTGTCCGAGGTGTCGCTCGGGCCCGGACCCAGCGCCTGCGCCGGCAGCCGGTCCTCGCATCCCGAGGTGAAGGTCGCCATGCACGCCGCGACGCACAGCGCCGCGCACATCAGGACCGTGCGGATCGGGTGCGAGTGGGGAGGTTCGTGGCGTTTGCGCATCATGGAGGACCCGCGTAGATTGACGGTCCGCAGTGAATCGACGCGTAAAATACGCAGTCACGAATGGAAGCGAAACGGAAAAGGGGCCCCTTCCGTGATTATTTGAGGGGAAACTGCGCCGCAAACGCGAATTCGCCTCGATTTGCGCAAATAGTTTTCCGCCTGTTGTCAGGATTTGCCGGGTCCGGTTGTCTTTGAGGTGTTGAAGCACTGATACGCAGGCGAGGCAGATGTTTTTTCTAGTAGCGACAGCACGACCAATACAGGAGCGACGGCGGACGTTCATGACGCAGACGACGGTTGCGGTATCGGATGAAGCCGTGTTGATGTCGAGGCATCTCGCCGGCGACGACGACGCGTTCCTTGAGCTGTTTTCGCGCCTCAATCACAAGCTGTTCATCTACTCGCTCAAACTTCTCGGCGACAGCGTGCAGGCAGAGGATGTGACCCAGGAAGTGTGGGAAAAACTCATCATGCTGCGCCGGCAACCGCAGGAATATCTGAATCCGGTGGGCTACATCATGAAAATGGTGCGAAACCACTGCTTCAATCAGATCAAGAACCGCAAACGGGTGTCGCACTTCTCCACGATGGACGAATCGACGCATCCGCGCGACACCGAGGGCGACCGGACGGAACTCGAAGAGATCGTGCTCACGGCATTGGACGGACTGCCCTTGGAATACCGCGAAGTACTGATCCTGAACATCTATTGCGGGTACACCCTCCAGGAAATCGCAGAGATGCTCGACAAATCGACCGATGCGATATGGAAACGCGCCTCGCGCGCGCGGGACAAGCTCCGCGCCGCCGTGCTGGCGATGCCGGATTTTCAACGGCAGGAACTGACGGGATTGGACTGATCAAGAACGCTCGAAGGAAGGAAGATATCATGAGACGGACAGAAGAAGAACGGATGATCGACCGCTATCACGACAACGTGATGGGGCCCGACGAACGCCTCGCGTTCGAACAGCGCCTCGCGTCGGATGCGGAATTTGCGGCGACGTATCGCGCGGAAGTGCTGATCCGGCGCACGCTCGCCAAGGATCGCCTCGCCATCCCGACGGATCATTCGAAAACCCGCAACCGCGTGCTCGGCGTGCTCAGCACCGTCCCGGGCGGCATGGTCGCGCCGGTCGCGGGAGGCGGTTTCGGCTTGGGCAGCCTCGCGGCTTCCAAGCTCGCCACCATCGTCGCCGCCGCGCTCGGCATCGTCGGATCGACGATGCTGTTGACATCATCCCATGAACCGGAAAATCGACTGCGCCTCCCGGCGCCCGGCATGATCAACATGGAACGCGCAATCCCTCCGCCTGTTTCCGAACCCGCGGTGACAACGGAAGAGAGGAGTGCCGGGGACGCCGTGCCAGCGCAGCGCGAGGCGGCGCGCGCCGTGCCTGCCGGAATGCAGCCGGCCGCGCGGACGGAGGAGCAACTCGACGACGAGACGCGCTCCCGCGGATCGGCGGATGCCGGTGGGGCCACGGTGATCTCGTCGGATTCCGTGCGCATGAAGCTCAAGCTCGATCTGAAAAAAATCCACAAGCAGGAGACGCCATAAGCGCTCGTGCGACCATCGTGTATTTGCATTTCCAGGCCCGGAAGAGGCATGCTCGTCTCTCTTCCGGGCCTGTCGCATTCTGCCCGCACGGGAAAGTGGACATTGCCCGAAAAAAGTCGTACCATTTTATGTTGCGCCCGAAATTCGGTATCGGGCGTCGATGATGTCGCCGCCGGTACGCCGATGATCGCGTCGACGGCGACGCAGATTTCATTCGAGTGATCGAACGCATCGTTCACATCCCACATCTTGCATCTCCCATGCGCATTGCAGGCCCGATTCTCGTCATCGCAGCGTCCCTCACCGCCACATGCGCGGCGCAGTGGTCGCAGGTGCCCGAGATCAACAACCTCGTGTGCGACAAGACGAACGAGCAGAAGGCGCTCTGCGCCATTCCGGACGGGTACGGCGGGACGTTCGTCGTCTGGGAGGACTCCCGGAATTCCGCCAATGGCGTGGACCTCTACGCGCAGCGCCTCAGCGCTTCCGGCGCGACGGTCTGGAGCGCGTCGGGCATCGAGGTTTGCGGAGGCGAAGGCGCGCAACGGCGACCCTCCCTCGCCCCCGACGGCGCGGGCGGAGTGATCGTCGTCTGGGACGACACGCGGAATGTGGAGGCGGACATCTACGCGCAGCGGATCGACTCGTCCGGCCGCCATTGCTGGTCGCCGACCGGCGTTCCCGTCTGCATCGCGCCGTGGGCGCAGCAGTATCCGCAGGTGGTGACGGACGGCGCGGGCGGGGCGATCGTGTTCTGGCAGGACGGACGGACTCCCGGATACGACGTGTACGCCCAACGGCTGTCGGCGAGCGGCGCGGCGCTCTGGACGGACAACGGCCTCCTCGTGAGCGGAACATCGCGGCGCTGCATCCTCTCCCGCGCGCTGCCGGACGGCCGCGGCGGAGCCATCGCCGTGTGGGAGGACGGCCGCAACCCGCAGAACGGCGGCGATCTCTACGCGCAGCGCGTGAACGATGCCGGCGCGACGGTGTGGCCGCCGTCCGGCGTGCCCGTCTGCACCGCGGGCAGCACGCAGCGCGCCCCCCGGATGGTGAGCGACGACCACGAGGGCGCCATCATCGCGTGGCAGGATGCCCGCGGCGGCGCGCTCTCCGACGTGTACGCGCAACGCATCGACAGCGCCGGACAGGCGCGGTGGCTCACCAACGGCATCGGCGTCTGCCTGCTCCCCGAGCAGCAGGGGCCGCCGGAAATCGCGAGCGACCTGCGCGGCGGCGCCATCATCTCCTGGCGCGACGAACGGTTTTCCTACGCGCCGCGCCTCTACGCGCAGCGCGTCAATGCCGCGGGCAACGCGCTCTGGCAGGCGGACGGCATCGACGTCTGTCCCGCCGCCCAGTTCGCCGACAAGCACCGCATGGTGAGCGATGGCGCCGGCGGCATGATCGCCGCCTGGCAGGACGGCCGCGGCGGCTCGACGAATCTCAACATCTTCGCGCAGCGCGTCGACAGCAACGGCGTGCAGCTCTGCGGCGCGACGGGCATCCTCGTCGCGGGCGCCTACCAGAACCAGCACGACGTCTGTCTCCTCCCCGCCTTCAACCAGGGGTGCATCGCGCTCTGGGAGGACGAGAGGAACAGCGCGACGTCGACGGACATCTTCGCGAGCTACGTGTACCAGTGCCGCCTCATCCCCGTGGAACTGCAGTCCTTCGACGCGGCCATCGAGGGAGACCGCGTCGCATTGCGCTGGGTCACCGCGAGCGAGGACAACAACGCGGGCTTCACGGTGCTGCGCTCCTTCGACGGCCGCGCGTGGCATCCGATCGGAGCGGTGCCGGGCAACGGGACGACGCGCGGACGCACGCAATACGGATATGTCGATCCGATGTCCGTTGCCGCGATGCCGGCGGGCAGCGTGTTCTACCGCCTGCGGCAGACGGATTTCGACGGCAGCGCGCGCGAATCGCACATCGTGGAAGTCCGCACGGGCGGCATGCCCGCGCATCCCGCGATCGAAGCCTTCCCCAATCCTGCAGCCGCTGCGGGCAGCATTGTCGTGTCGCTGCCTTCCGCGGGCGCGCTGCGTCTTGAACTGCGCGACGCGCTGGGCCGCGTCGTCGCAACGCTTGCACGGACGGAATGCGCCAGCGGCGCGCACAGCTTCCCCTTCGATGCGTCGCCGTTCGCCGCGGGCATGTACTTCCTGCTGGCCGACACGCCGGGCGGGATTGCGGTTCGTCCCTTGTCGATCGCCCGGTGACCTGTTCTCGCAACAACCGCCGTAGCATCACGCTGCGCTTTCTATTTCGATGACGCCGCTGCACTTCCTCCTCGCGCTGCTCTCGGGCGCCGTTGCGGGCGTGCTGGGCGGCCTCTTCGGCATCGGCGGGGGCATCTTCCTCGTGCCCGTGCTGAGCATCGGTTTCGGGCTGCCCATGCATCAGGCCATCGCGGCCAGCATCGTGGCGGTGATCGCCACCTCGAGCGCGACGGCCTCGGTGTACGTGGACAAGGGGATGAGCAACATCCGCCTCGGCATGTCACTGGAGGTGATGACCACCATCGGCGCGGTGCTGGGCGGTCTCGCCGCGAACGAACTGGCGGGAGACGCGCTGAAGAAGATCTTCGCGGTGTTCCTCCTGTGCATGGGCGCGCTCATGTGGTGGCGTTCGCGCACGCACGGCGAGGGCGTCATCCGTGTCGATCCCGCGGCCTCGATACACGGCTCGTACTACGATGAAGCGGAGCAGCGGGTCGTCGAGTACAGCGTGCGCAAGCTCGGCGCGGGCATGCTCGTCTCCTTCTTCGCGGGCAACATGAGCGGCCTGCTGGGCGTGGGCGGCGGCATCATCAAGGTCCCGGTGATGAACATGGTCTGCGGCGTTCCGATCAAGGCCTCCACGGCCACGAGCAATCTGATGATCGGCGTCACGGCCGTGGCCAGCGCGTTCATCTTCTTTCTGCACGGCAACGTGCATCCCTTCTACACCGCCGCCGCGGTGCTCGGCGTGCTCGGCGGCTCGCGCGTCGGCACCATGCTGGGCGCGAAGATCAAGGGCACGACGCTCATCGCGCTCTTCATCGTCGTGATCTTCGCCACCGCCCTCCGGATGTTCTTCTGATGCCGCACGCGCTCGACCGGAAACTCGAACGGCTGGTGTCGCGCACGCTGAAGGCGGGCATCGCGGGCAGCGGCGCGCTGATGGTGGCGGGCTTCGCGCTCGCCATGTTCCGTCCGGAATCCATGGCCGCGGACCAGTGGCAGCTCGCCTGGCTCGCGTCGCAACCGCTCTCCGCCCTCGTCGCGCATCCCAGTTTTTACCTCACCGCGGGCATTCTGCTCCTGATGTTCACGCCAATCCTGCGTGTGCTCATGACCCTGATCACCTTCGCCATCGAGCGCGACTGGCGGTATGTGCTCATTTCTGCGATCGTGCTGCTCGTGCTTTCCCTGAGCATCGTGCTCGCGGCGCTGGATTGAAGTGCCGCGGCGCATCAGGCCGGCCCGGTTGCCGTCTCCGATATCGGCACTGCGAAATCCGAAGTTCCCCGGGATTCATTCGATGCCCGCGCGTGTTGTCAGGAGCACAGGCCAGAACAGAAGCAGATGCATGAAACCACTCATCTTCGCGCTCATTGCGCTCGCGCTCTTCGCTTCCTGCGGCAGGAAGGACGATGGCGCTCCCTCGAAATCCCCCATGCCGCCGCGTGACAGCACGCTCGAGGGCGCGGTGCATGCGCCCGAGTTCCCGGCGCAGCTCGAATGGCTGAACACCGATGCGCCTCGTCCGCTCGCCTCGCTGCGCGGCAAATTCGTGCTGCTCGATTTCTGGTCGTACTGCTGCATCAACTGCCTGCACATCCTGCCCGATCTCGCGAAGCTGGAGGCGCGCTACGCGGACGAACTGGTTGTCATCGGCGTCCACTCCGGCAAGTTCGAGACAGAGCGCGGCACCAACAGCATACGCAACGCCATCATGCGCTACGGCATCGCGCACGCGGTGGTGAACGACGCGGACTACGAGGTGTGGAACGCCTACGCCGTGCACGGCTGGCCCACCACGGTGCTCATCACACCCGCGGGACGCATCATCTCGCAGCGCTCGGGCGAAGGCGTCTTCGAGGAGATCGACCCCATCCTTCGCAAGGCGATCGCGTATTTCGACGCGAAGGGCGAACTGAAGCGCAGTCCCGCGCATGTCACGCTCGAAACCTCGAAACTGCCCGCCGCCGCGCTGTCCTTTCCCGGCAAGATTTCCTCCGACGAGAAGAGCGGACGCCTCTTCATCAGTGACACGAAGAATAACCGCATCATCATTGCCGATGCATCCGGCGCCGTGCAGTCCGTCATCGGCGGCGGGAAGAAAGGGCGGAGGGACGGCGGCTTCGCGGAGGCCGAATTCGCAGGTCCTCTGGGCACCTGCCTCGCCGGCGACATCCTCTACATCGCCGACACGGAGAATCATCTCATTCGCGCCGCGGATCTGAAATCCGGCACTGTCCGCACGGTGCTGGGCACGGGCAGGCAGGGCTATGAAACGGCATTCAGCGGACGCGGCGCCGCCATCGAACTCGCATCGCCATGGGATCTCATCTCCCTCGGCAACACGTTGTACATCGCCATGGCGGGACGGCATCAGCTCTGGAGCGCGGACCTCGCGGCCTTCACCGCGGCGATTATCGCGGGCTCCGGCGACGAAGCGCGCGTGGATGGTCCCGCGCTCGAGGCCGCCCTCGCCCAGCCCAGCGGTTTGACAACGGATGGAAAGGTCCTGTACTTCGCCGACAGCGAGACCAGTTCCATCCGCGCCGTGAACGCCACCCCGGGCAGCCGGGTACGCACCATCGTGGGCGAGGACCTCTTCGAATTCGGCGACGTGGACGGCGGCGCGGCGGTCGCGCGCCTGCAGCATCCCCTCGGCGTCGTGTGGAAGGACGGCGCGCTCTACGTCGCCGACACCTACAATCACAAGATCAAGCGCATCGATCCCGTCCGCCGCACCAGCACGACGCTCGCGGGCACCGGTTCAGCGGGGCGCGTGGACGGTCCGCGTCTCGAAGCGCAATTCGACGAACCCTCGGGAATCTGCGCGCTCGGCAACGCCCTCTACATCGCCGACACGAACAACCACTGCATCCGCGTGCTTGATCTCGCCACCGGCGTTGTCAGTACGCTTGCGCTCACGAATCTTCCTCCGGCCCGGCGTGAATCGTGAATCGTGAATCGTGAATCGTGAATCGTGAGGCGTGAATCGTGAATCGTGAGGCGTGAATCGTGAAGACATGAATCGGAAATGAGCATCTGAAAATCTCCCATCTCCCATCTTTTCACCTTTCACCTTCAACCTGTCACCTTCACCTGCCATCTTCACCCTTCATAATTCATCCTTCATAATTCATCCTTTCCCCCGCATCAGCGGTACGCGAACACCATCCCGTAGATGATTAAACCGACCATGCCGAGGCCCAGGGCCACGGCGGTCCAGCCGAAGAAACGGATGGCGCGGATGACGATGGGCGGGTAGGCCTCGACGAGATTCTTCTCGAGGTTGCCGCTCTCGACGAGTTCGGCAAATTCGGCGGGCTTGTCCTCGGCGAGTTCCTCCACCGACATGCGGCCGGTGAAGATGACGGTGTCCATCGGGAATTTCTCGGGGCGCAGATGCGTGTTGAAGAAATGCACCGTGAAGATGAAGCCCACGGCCAGCAGCGCTTCATCGCTGTGGATGATGCTCGCGACGTTGATCATCCAGCCGGGGAACACGTTCGTGAAGAGCTCGGGGAACCACAGCGTCAGGCCCGTCGAACCGATCACCATCATGCCCCAGAACACCGCGAAGTAATCGAACTTCTCCCAGTACGTCCAGCGGCTGTAGGGCGGACGTTCGCCCTTGCCGATGAACCACTTCACGGACGCGATCAGATCCTGGAGATCCTTTTTGTTGAACATCATCGAGTTCTTCCCGAAGATGAAGCCGCGCCAGGAGACGCCGTCCTGCTTCTTGCGCCGGAAGAGATCGACGATGTGCGTGATGAACACGCCGATCATCACGGCCGCCGCGAAGCGGTGCACGTAGCCGGCGGACTCGAAGCCGCCGAAGAAGCGCGACATCACCGCGGCCCACGTGGTGTACGAGAACTTGAGCGACATGCCCGTGAGCGCGAGACTGATGAAGCTCACGATCATCAGCACGTGCAGCAGGCGGTTGAGGCGCGAGAAGCGCATGTAGTGGCGGTCTTCCGGGATTTCCATCACGGGCGGGGTCTGTTCTTCGGGACTGGTCATGCCTTCTTCTCCGGATGCAGCGCGTCATGGCGCGCCTTTTCTCTGGCTTTCTGTTCGCGGCGGATCTTGAGCGCCCGCGGCAGCCACAGCAGCGTGTGCAGGCCGCCCGCAAGGAACGTGATGATGAGCAGCGACGTCATGCCCCAGAACGTGTAGAACAGGTACGGGTACTTGTCCGGATCGTGATGCGTCGCATGCGTCAGGTAGCCCGCGAAGCGGCGGTTCGATCCCGGGTGACATTTGGCGCAGGTCTTCACGACGTTGAGGCGGTTGAGATGCGACCTGGGATTCTCCGCCGGGAGGATGTCGTGCGCGCCGTGGCAGTCGTAGCACTTCGCCGTCTTCGTGTACCCGAGCTGCGTCACCTTGCCGTGATACGTGTCGAAATACGTTTCGGCGATCTCTTCGTGGCAGCGGCCGCACTGCGTCATGATCGTTAGTTTGAAGCCCTGTTCGTCGGCGCGGCGGATCTGGTGCGCGCTGTGGCAGTCGTTGCAGGCCGGCAGCTTCTTGTCGGTCTTCGACACGAGAGTGGAGTGGATGCTCTTTTCGAACTGCTCTTGAATGCCGTGGTGGCAGGCGCCGCAGGTGGCGGGCACATTCCTGGGATTGACGCTCGACGCGGGATCCTTCTGCGGCAGGACGCTGTGCGCGGTGTGGCAGCTCGTGCAGGTGGCCGTGACGGTCAGGCCGCTCTCCACCAGGCCCTTGCCATGGATGCTCTCCGCGTAATGATTGACGATGTCGTGCTGGGCGCCCTTGTACTTCACCGCGGCCTTTTCGCCCTCGCGGTGGCAGCGGGCGCAGAGTTTCGGGATGTTGGTCGGGAAGATCGGCGAGTTCGGCTGATGCTTGCCGAGAACGCCGTGTCCGCCGTGGCACTCCTTGCAGGTGGGACCGTTGGGATCGTTTTTCGCGAAGAGGAGGCCGTGCGTGCTCTTCTTGTAGAGGTTGCCGACTTCCGCGTGGCACTGCGTGCAGTCCACCGGATTCACGATGGTTTCGCAGGGGCGGATCTTCGAGACATTGACCTCGGAGTGGCACTGGCTGCACGCCACCTTCGCGTGCCGCGAATGCTGGAGATCGGCGGGGTTGACGGTCAGCGAATGCCCGTCCTTCGCCTTGATGTCGGCCTTGGCGTGGCAACGCTGGCAGTCGCTGTCGGCCATGCCCTGGTTGTAGAACACCTTGCGGACCTTGTGCGGCTGATGGCAGTCCACGCAGGCCGGCAGCACGTGCTGCTCGCGTTCCCAGAGCTTGCCTTCGATCACCTTGCGGTGCACGGTCTCGATCATCGTGTGGCACTGGGTGCACGTCTTCGCGATGTTCTTGCGGGCGATGGAGGACAACGGATCGGTATGCGGGAGAATGGAGTGCGCCGTGTGGCAGCTCGCGCAGTTCGCGGACACCGACAGGCCTTTGCGCAACAGTCCTTCGCCGTGGATGGATTCCGAAAAATTCTCGAGGATGTGGTCCTGATGGATGGCGCGCTGCTGCATCACCGGCGAGCCCTCGCGGTGGCATTTCCCGCAGAGGTAGGGAATCTGCATCGGGGAGACCGGGGACTTCGGGTTCTTCGCGGCGAGGATGTCGTGGTTGCCGTGGCAGTCCTTGCAGCGCGGGGCGAGCGCGTCGCCGCGCAGGATGGCCTTGCCGTGCAGCGATTTCACGTGCAACGCCTCTTCCGCGCCGTGGCAGGTGCCGCAGTCGACCTGCTTCGGCTTCTCGTGCGGGAATTCCTTTCCGGCGAGATCGGCGTGGCAGCCGGCGCAGGGGATGGACCCGTGTATCGAAAGTTTGAATTTCTTCTCGTCGACGAACATCGAGACGGTGCGGGTGCCGCGCTTCATCGTCATCGATTTCTCGGCGTGGCACATCAGGCAGTCGCTGTTCTCCTGCGCCGCCGCGCGGACGGAAACGAGCGCGAAGAGGAGGAGCGCTGCGCAGGCGAGGCGCGGGAGCGCGCGGGGGTGAGGTGCGTGAGGCATGGGGTCTCGCGGAATCATGAACGGGGACATGGAGGGAATCCTTTCCGGAACATACGCGTTCCGTCGCACGAGACGCAAGACCCGTGCGACGGAATGCGGGATGATGTCGAGGACCGGGCGCGGGAGATCGCGGCGGTCGGTGGTCGCGAGTCGAGGCGCGTTGTCACACCGTCGGCGTGTCGTCCGCGGCGTTGCGGAGGGCGGCATCGCTGATATCCACGGTGTTTTCCGCTTCCTTGATGCGCTCGAGCTCGAGCGGATGCTCCTCTTCCATCTCCTCCTCGGAGAGCGTCCCCTTGAACCACGCGAGATTCATGGGGTAGGAATCGGGGTTGAAGATCACGAAGTAAAAATGCCACACCACGATGGCGAGGAAGGCGAGCCATGCCTCGTAGTAATGGACCGTGCGCGCGATGTCCCAGCCGAGTTTCGTGAAGATGCCCATGAAGTAGTTGTCGAACCACATGATGAACCCGGTCGCGCCCATGATGATGTTGCCCCAGACGAGGGCCCAGTACTCGCTCTTCTCGATGTAGCTGAAGCGGTCGAAGAGCGGTTTGACCTTCGAGAATCCGAAATTGTACTTCAGCACCCCCACCGCGTCCTTGGCATCCTGCCAGCGCGGCAGGAGATCGATGATGAGGCGCCGCCCGCGCGGGGTCATGGTGACGTAGCCGACATGGTACAGGCTCGCGAGTATCATGACGACGCCGGCAATGCGGTGCACGAGGCTCCGCAGCTCGAAGGCGCTGTCGCTGATGCCGCGGATCGCGACCACCCACCACGCGTCGGGGAAGCGCAGCATGAAGCCGGTGATCACGAGCAGGAAGAAGCTCGAGAACAGCGAGGCGTGCTGGATGCGTTCGTTCAGCGTCATGCGCACATGGAGGCGGTGCGCGGGCGGATGCGGAGCGGGGATTTCGCCGCGCCGTATGGCCAGTTTGCGCTTCGCCTTTTTCCGGAAGTCCGCGATGTTGTGCAGCGCCATGCCGCCGATGATCGCGCCGATGAGGATCAGGTACAGCGTCGCGATCCAATACAGGATCGGTTCATCCTTTTCTCCCATCGTGACGTGGATCGACCCGACGGTGAACGCCTCGTTCGCGCCGGGATGGCATTTGCCGCAGGTGTGGACGAGGTTGGCCTTGTTGACCATCGACGTCGGATCGGCGCTTGGTTTGATGTTATGCACACCGTGACAGCTCCCGCAGTTCGCCACGACCGCCGATCCCCCGCGCAGCGCGAGACCGTGATAGCTGGCTTCGTAGGTCTTGCCCTTGTTGGCGGTGAGGCCGTACTTCTCCGAGAGTTTCACCGAGCTGTGGCAGGGGGTGCAGATCTTCTGCGACACGTTTCCGGGCGCGACCGGCGAATTCGGATTGCTCGGCGCGAGGATGCTGTGTTCGCCGTGGCAGTCGGTGCAGGCGGGCGCGTCCTTGTTGCCCTTCGCGAGCGAGCTGCCGTGAATGCTGCTGCCGTATTCCGTTGCGATGGCGCCGTGGCACTTCGCGCACACCTCCGGAATGTGCGCCTTGTTGGTCTGCGAGGCCGGATTGAGGCTTTTCATCATGTTGTGGCTGCCGTGGCAGTCCACGCAGGTCGCGGCCTTGCCGTTGCCGCGCTGCAGCGCCGCGCCGTGGACGCTCTTGTCGTACGCCTGCACGAAGCCGCGGCTCATGCCCGTGCGCTCGCGCACATCGGGATTGTCGAGGTGGCAGGACAGGCAGATCCGTTCCTGCGCGAGCTTCACCTTGGCGGTGTCGGCGCCGACGGAGGGAAACGTGATCGACTGTTTGTGGCAGCCGATGCAGGTCGGCGCGCCTTTCGCGCCGGACGCGAGAGCCAGTCCATGCGCGGACGTGGCGAAGTGATCGGCGACATCGCTGTGGCATTCCTTGCAGGCGTTCACGATGTTGGCCGCGCTGAATTTGGAGCCCGGCACCTTCGGCGACACCACATCATGCCTGCCGTGACAATCCTTGCATGCGGCGTCCAACTTGCCGGCCTTCCTCGCGATGCCAAGCATCTTCGCGTGGAACGGGTGCTTCAGCTCGGCCGTCTTGTGGCATGAGCTGCACTTCACCGGCGCGATCTTCTCCTTGTGCGGGATGTTCCCGGCATCGAAACCGGAGTGGCAGCCCACGCAGCTCAGCTTTCTGTGCGGCGATCTGTCCAGAGCCTCGGGCTTCACGTGCAACGGGATGGTCTTCCCGTTGCGGTCCATCGTCAGCGATTTGTCGCTGTGGCAGGCGAGGCAGTCCTCTTTCGTCTGGGACCGCAGCACTGGCGCCGCGAGGACGAGGACGAGACTGATCGCGATACTGAATGGGAATACTCGACGGAGGCGGGAAAGGTGCATGGGGATGTTGATGTGCTGCATGTCGTTTCGCTTTCTCTCGTATGTTCAGTCTGATGAATTGCTTCAAAGGGTCCAGCAACAGTGTTTTCTCAATTACTATGCCATCAAATGAGAGCGTCTTTCTCCCGATTTCTCGGCATGACCTGCAGCAACGCGGGCGCATACGTCAACAGGGTTCCCATATGCGGGAAAATTGAGTTTTTCGCTTGATTTCTCAATTTCCTGCTGTTGAGAGATTCAGCAATAATTCGTAGCTTGCAGCGTCGATCAATTTCCTCCGCCAGTCACTCAATCCAGGATATTCTCATGAACATCCCGAATCATATCGTCGATGAAGGAAGCGGTTATCCCGTCGTGTTCATCCATGCGTTTCCAATGAATGCGGACATGTGGGCGCCGCAGATCGGGGCGTTGCGCGACGGCTTCCGGGTGGTCGCCTACGACATGCCGGGCTTCGCGCGCGCGGCACCCGCCCTCGCTCCCGCAAGCATGGAGGGAGCAGCCGACGAATTTATCGCGCTGCTCGACCATCTCGGCATCGAACGCTGCGTTGCGGCGGGCTGCTCGCTTGGCGGCTACATCGCGATGGCGGTGGCCCGGTTGCATCCGGCACGGCTCGGCGGTCTCGTGCTCGCGGACACGCGCTCGGGTCCCGATTCCGCGGAAGCCGCGGCCAACCGTATCAAACAGGCGGCCGAGGTGCGGGCGAACGGCATCGGCAGCGTGGTGGAAGCCATGGTGCCGAAACTGCTCAGCGACGCAAGCCGCGCCGCGCATCCGTCACTGGAATCCCGCGTACGGGGCATCATGGAACGCGCGACGCCCGAAGGCACCGCATGCATGCTCGAAGCGATGGCCGCGCGTCCGTCCTCCGACGCGACACTGGCCGCGCTCGACATTCCGGCCTGCGTCCTCGTGGGTGAACACGATGCATTGACACCGCCATCGGAGGCCGCGCTCATGGCGGGTCTGCTTCGGCATGCGGAATTGCGCGTCATCCCGGACGCGGGACACCTCTCGAACCTCGAGGCGCCGGACGTGTTCAACGCGCACCTGCGGGGATTTCTGGCCGCGATCGCGTAGCCGATGCCGACGCCCGCACGGTCATTCCGCCGTGCGGGGACGAATTTTTCCGCGGGTGCGGGTTGGAATATTCTTCGCCATGCATCTATTTTGTTTGCTGGCCGCGCGCGAACAACACGCCGCATGCGGATTTCAGCGACCTTCCCAGCGAGAACGGCGCGATGCGCCCAAAGAATCAGATGAAAGAATCCCTTTTTCGTTTTCCCTCCACGGGAGCGCCGGGGCTTTTCGCGCTTCTGGCGCTCTGTGTTCTCCTCGCGGGAGGCGCGGCGGAGCAGGCTTCCGCCCAGCCGAAATTCCAGCTCAAGCGCACGAAACGGGAAACGATGCCCGTCACCGTGCGCCTGTACGGCGGCTACAACGGGATGTCGGAAATTGCGGAGCCGTTCCAGGACCGTTTCGAAAACACCATCGAAACCGAGTGGGGGGGACTCCTGATGGGCCTCCAGGGTTCGGTGCTCATCGATACCATCGGACGGCCCTTCTGGCTCGGCGCCGACGTCTCAAGCTTCCGGCTTGCGAAGCGGCGCCTGATCAAGCGCGAGGATGTGTACTACAGGAATGACAGCACTGCCGTAGACGCGATCGAGCAGGTGAACGGCCTCGGTTTCCACATCATACTCACCATCGATGTCGTGCCGCGCATCGGACTGCAGCTCGGCGCCGGCGTCCAGTACCTGAGCGGTTCGGCGGACGTCGTGTCGGACGTTGTCGGTCTCTTCGAGCCCCGATGGATTCCCTCGGTCTTTGCCGTGGTCAATATCACCGCGCTGAAATACGAGCATGGCAGCATCGACTTCGATTTCCGCGGGATGCAGGGCATCGACGGATACGGGAGCTTCCAGTTCCAGTCAGCGCTGGCCTTCACGTTCAATTTCTGATCCGGTCCCGGCCTGCCCGCGGGAATCCTCTCCGGCTGCCCCGCATGCGGAGACGCGGCGTTATCGTTTCGCGAAGGGCACGTTGCGTCCGCTCTGGAATGATGCCTCGATGACGATGTACCGGTCCGATCCGGCGCCCTGCACGACAAAGCCGTCCGTGCCGGGCTTGAGAAACACGCGGAAGTAGTACCATGCGGTGCCGCGCTGCGTCCGCCCGAAATAGATTTTCCCCTTTTGGGACCAGGAGTTGTCGATGACGACTTCGGTGAGCGTGTAGGTGGAAAACGAGGGTGACGACGTGGCGGCCGCGTCGTTGAGACTCGTCGCGAGGATCACGGGCACGGAGGAGAACTGCGTCAACTGTCCCGGTGCGACCGCGGAGATGCTCGGGCTCATGAGACGGCATTCACCCACGAAATTGGGGGCGTAGACGAAGAGATCGCCGCGCGTCGAAAAGGCCGCGGAGGTCATGTCCAGCAGTTCGGCATGCGCCGAATCGGCAAGGAGGTCCACCGCGCAGGGAAAAGCGGACGTGGTGGCGTACACGCGTATCGTTTCGCCGTGGATATCGCGGGTCACGCGTTTCGCCGGGGACCACTCGATGGAAGAGGAATCGTCGCCCCTCCGCCCGCCGGTGCTGACCGCGTGCGCGGTGATCAGATACCGGTCCCCGTTCGTCAGGTTCCGAATGCGCAGCGTCGTTGTGCCTTTCGGCGCCGTCGTGCTGAAGCGGCGGTCGGTGGCCTTGTCCCACACGTCGATCGCGTAGGCGCCGAAGCCGCTGCGGGATTCGTCCACCGACGCATTCCACAGGATGCCGATCGTGCTGTCGTCGGACCAGGCGCGCAGATTGAACGGCGGCGCGAGGTTGGGCTCCGACGGCGTGTTCGGAGAGGACGGGGAGTCCGAGCACCCGCTGCCCGCGACGAGCGCGAGCGCCGCGAGGCTTGTGAGAAAATATCGTATCATCGGCATGCCCGGCTCCGTTTCGTGTGAATGGTCATCGTGCCAAGGTATCGTCGGACCTCGTTCGGTGCAACAGGCAATTCCGCGCCGCATGCAATTCCTTCACTGCGCGAGACGCGATCAGGCGGCATGCCCTTCCGGCTCTTCCGGACGATCGAAACGATCAGGCCGCAGAATGTGTTATCTTTCCGCGTCCTTTCCCAAGACGCCCCGGCGTCCGGAAAGTTTCCCGTACCGCACTTGTGAAAGCACCCCTGCATGTCCACGATTGAAACCGAACTTGCGCTGCTCGACCGCGTCGGGGCGTATGACCTGGATCTCGAGGCGCGAACACCGTCCTATTGCGCCGGTTGCCCGCACCGGGGCACGTCGAGCGTGGTGCTCGACCTGCGCGCGAAACTGAACGACCCCGTGTACATGCGGCGCGAACACGGCCGCGAACCCGTCGATATCGTCGCGCACGGCGGCATCGGCTGCTACTCGCTCAACTTCCTCCCGCCCTTCCGCGACATGCACAACATGGCCGCCATGGGCCTCGGCGGCGCCGCCGGACTGGGAGCGTACCCCTTCACGACGAACAAGCATTACGTGCTGTGCGGGGACTCGACCTTCTTCCATTCGGAAATGTCGACGCTCTCGAACGCGATCAAGGACTCGCAGGATATCCTCTACATCATCCTCGACAACAAGAATACCGCCATGACGGGGCATCAGACCACCCCTGGCTCCGCCTACGACGTCATGGGCTACAAGACCATTCAGCAGGATATCGAGTCCGTCGTGCGCGGCATGGACCGCGATGGCCGCCTCTTCATCCGGCGCGTGAATCCGGCCGATCGTGACAGCTACATGGCCCTGCTCGAGGATGCCTTCCTCATGGACGGCGTGCGCGTGATCATCGCGGACCGCGAGTGCGCGATCACCTACCACCGGCGCAAGCGCGCGGCCATGCGCGAGCGGGTGCGCAGCGAAGGGTTCCGGCGCATCGAAACGCACATCAACATCACGCCGGAGGTCTGCGAGAACTGCCGCGAGTGCACCGTCGCGACCGGTTGCCCGGGTCTGACCATCGTCAACACCCCGTACGGCGAGAAGATCGGCATCGACGGCAGCATCTGCGTGGACGACAAGTACTGCACCAAGATCAAGGCCTGTCCCTCCTTCGAGCAGGTCGAGATCACCCGCGTGAAGGCGCCTCCCGCGAAGACCGGCGACTGGGATCTGTGGCTGCGCGACCTCCCGCACCCCGACCTGCCGGCGCTCGACGCGCAGCACCGCTCCATCTTCTCGATCTTCGTGCCCGGTGTCGGAGGCATGGGCCTCGGTTTCGTCGCGAAGATCCTGACCGAAGCGGGCGCGAAGGAAGGCTATGCCGTCAATTTCTACCACCAGAAGGGCCTCGCCCAGCGCAACGGCGCCGTGGTCTCGCACATCCTCTATTCCGTCGACGGAACACCGGTCTCCCAGCGCATTCCCGAGGGCAAGGCGGACCTGATCCTCGGGCTCGACTACCTCGAAACCGTGCGCGGTCTCGCGCTCGCGAGCAGCGAGCGCACCGCCGTCGTCTGCAACACCGCGCAGACGCCCACCATCATGATGCTGACCGGCGAGGACCGTTTCCCCGATGGCATCGAGGAACGCATCCTCCGCTACTCCCGCCGCGAGAAGTATTTCGGCGCGGACTTCTTCCACCTCAGCGAACACTACTTCGGCGACCGGCTCTACGCGAACCTGATGATGCTCGGAAGCGCGTACCAGCGCGGCCTGCTGCCCGTGCGCGCGGCGTCCGTCGAGGCCGTCATCCGCGAATCGGTACGCAAGGACGAGCGCGAGAACAACCTGCGCGCCTTCCGCATCGGACGCCGCCTTGTGACGCATCCTGAAATGCTGCTCGAACCCGCATCGGCCGACACGCTCGCATCGGTGCTCGCGGACAAGCGCGCCACGCTGCGGCGCGAGCGCCGGAGATACGCGGGGCATTTCGATACGCGCATGCGCGCGTGCGCGGAGGTCATGCCGCGTCTGCCCGAAGACGCGTTGCGTGATTTCGCCCGCCGTTATGCGGACCTCCTCGTTTTCCAGGACAACCGCTATGCCGAGCGCTACGCCGAGGCCGTCCTCAAGGTGTACGAAAAAGAAACCGGGACGGCCCGCACCGATCCGTCTCCGTTCGCAGCCACCGCGGCGGTGATTTGGAATCTCGCCAAAGTGATGGCGATCAAGGACGAAATCTGGGTGGCCTCACTCCTGACGAGCGATGAGAAGCTTCGCGCCGACCGCGCCCGCTACGACGTCGATCCCGCGCGCGGCGACCGCATCCGTTACCTGCACATCAACCGGCCGCGCTTCGACGTGTTTGGCACGTCCGTCGAATGGGACATGCAGACGCGCAACTGGATGCTGCTCGCGATGAAGCGCATGCGCTGGCTTCGTCGTCTGCTGCCGCGCTGGCACGCGCGCGAGAAGGCATTCCGCGACTGGTATCTCACCGAGGTGATCGGCGCGTATCTCCGTGACGATTTCGCGAGTACTACGGACGCCCTCACCGCGCTCCGCGTCCCGATGACCTGCACCGGATACCGCGAGATCGTGTACCCCAAGCACGACCGGGCGCGGGCGGCCGTTGCGGAGCTTCTGCGCGCTGCCGGCCGCGGGTGAGGAACCGCGCGGCCTTCGGCGTTCCTTTCCGCTGATCACTGTTCCCGACACCGCAACCTGGAGGTCCGCATGGAACTGTCCGTGTATTCGATCGAAAAGCCCGAGGATGTCAACGTGATCCTCGGCCATTCCCACTTCATCAAGACCATCGAGGACCTCTACGAAGCCATCGTGCAGACGAATCCCTCGATGTCCTTCGGGATCGCCTTCTGCGAGGCCTCCGGACCAGCGCTCGTCCGGTGGGCGGGGAACGACGCGACCCTGATCGATCTGGCTCAGAGGAACGCCATGAACATCGGGGCCGGGCACAGCTTCGCCATTTTTCTGAAGAATGGCTTCCCGATCAACATCCTGAATGCAATCAAGGCCGTCCCTGAAGTGACGGGCATCTTCTGCGCAACGGCAAATCCCGTGGAAGTTGTCATCGCGGAAACCGAACAAGGCCGCGGCATCCTGGGAGTTATCGATGGGATGAGGAGTCTTGGTATCGAAAACGAATCCGATATCCTTCAAAGACAGAAGTTTATACGAACGATCGGCTATAAATTCTGAAAAGATTTCCTTATACTCGCCAGATTTCAGGCGCAAAATGCAACTACTGCATGGCCGACTGAGCTGGCGTGGTTGAATTTGCATAAAATGCAAGATTTCTGCAGACTTTCTTCGTATTCGCCAAAATTGACACGAAATCGTAGCCCGGCATAATCGTTGCTTCAATCGCCATGATAGGAAGCCGTATGATTTCAATACTCTGACCGAATGAACGAAGGCAATGATGAAGCAGAAAGCAGGCACAACCGCATCTCACCGCATACGATTGCTATTCGCACGAATTGCCACTGTCACCTTTTCGGTGATGGTATTTGCTGGAATTTCCTATTTCCTGGACACACTTGAAAAAGAGATTGGTGCAGCGCAGAAATCAGAAGTATCGACAGCGTTGCGCATCACGAACATGACGAGGCCGAAAATACAAGACGCAGTCGCTGTATTGCAGACGCAGGCTGATTCGGCGTCTTCCTCCACGATCACGGATCCCGTGCGGAAAATCGCCAATCCTCCTCGGATGAAGAGCATCTCGAATTCCTCGACCGAGCCCGCGGCGGCGGCGGGCTTTTTCGGTCTTGTGCAGGCGCAGAATTTCCAGATGGTCTTCTACATGCTTGTCGCGCTGGTCATCATCTGGGCGATACTCCTCATGCTCTCGCGCAGCATGCGCAAGCAAAGCCTGGAACTGCGCGAGAAGGTCAGCCATCTCAGCAGCGAACTGGAGAAGACGAAGGAAGCGTTCGAGAGGGAAATCGCGGAATACCGCGTGCAGCTGCATACCGCAAACGAAAGCCAGCAATGGTACCGGAACATCTACGAAACCACGGGCACCGCCACCGTCATCGTCGAAGAGGATTTGATGATCTCGATGGTTAATACCGAATTCGAGCGCCTGACGGGCTTCGCGCGGAACGACATCGAGGGCAAGGTGCGCTGGCTCTCGCTCGTGCATCCCGATGACGCGACGTTCATGGAAATGTACCACGTGCAGCGTCTGCTCGATCCGACCAGCGCGCCGAGGAGTTACGAATTCCATTTCCTCCATAACAACGGTGAACTGCGCACTGCCTTTACCCACGTGTCGGTCATTCCCGGGACGAAACGGAGTATCGTGTCGTTCCTCGACATCACGGCCCAGAAATCGCAGGAAAAGGAAGTGCGGCTTCTCGCCCATGCGCTCAAGAGCGTCAGCGATTGCGTGTCCGTGACCGACATGCAGGACAATATTCTGTTCGTCAACGACGCGTTCCTCTGGGTGTACGGCTACGAGCGTCACGAGATCATCGGCAAGCCCACCAGCATGCTCCGGCCGAAACAGAACAACATTTCGAGTTCGATCCTTGAGGAAACGCTGCAAGGAGGATGGCACGGAGAGATGCCGAACGTGCGCAAGGACGGCAGCGTCTTCGTCATCGAACTGTCCACCTCGGTGGTGCGCGACGACAGCGGCGAGCCGGTTGCGCTGGTCGGCGTCTCCACGGATATTTCGGAACGGAGACGCGTGGAAACGCAGATGCGATTCCAGTCGGACATCCTGGGCAACGTGCGGGACGGCGTGATCGTGACCGATATCGGCGGCCGCATTTCCTATTGGAACATCGGGGCCGAACTCCTCTTCGGCTACGGCGCCGACGAAATGACGGGCCGTTCGCCCGCCCAGTTGTATGAATCCATCGACGAGCAGGGCGTGGCGGAATTGCTGGCCGACGTGCTCGACGGGCGCGAGGGCTCCAGCGAATGCTCGGCGCGAAGAAAGGACGGGACACGCGTCTGGGTCGACATGAAAACCAGCATCATGCGCGATGCCGCGGGCAATCCGACGGGCGTGCTCGCGATGATCAAGGATATGAGCGAGCGCAGGAAGCAGGAGCAGCGCTACGCGAAACTGAACGAATGCCTGCTCAGCTTCGGTACCGATCCGGTACAGAACATCAACAGTCTCGTTGCCCTCTGCGGCGAGGAACTCAACGCCGAAGTGGCGCTGTACAACCGCATGGAGGGCCTCATGCTGCATTCCCTCGGGAGATGGAATGCTCCGGACGACTTCGTCGCGTTGAGTCCCGCCGAAGGCCATATCTGCGCCGACATCATCCACGACGGGCAACCCGACGTCCGCCTGCTGAGCGATCTGCATCTCGGCAGCTACGCCGAGACCGATCCCGCGGTCACGAAATACGGCCTGCGGTGCTATCTGGGCAAGCCGGTGATATTCGGCGGCGCCTGCGTCGGATCCCTGTGCGTGCTCTACCGCGAAAACATGCAGCCTTCCGATGAAGACAAGAAACTCCTGAGCATCGTGTCCTCCGCAATCGGCGTGGAGGAGGAGCGGAAGCGCGCGGAAGACGCCCTCCGCGAAAGCGAGGAAAGCTACCGGTCGTTGTTCGAGAACAACATCACCGGCGTGTACCGCTCGAGCATCGACGGCGAGATCCTCGACTGCAATGCCGCCTTCGCCCGGCTGCTCGGGTACGATCGTGAACAGATTCTCGGAAACGGCGCCCGGACGTTGTATTCCTCCCCGGACGACCGCGCGGATTTCATTGCCAAGCTGAGGGAGCACGGCACGCTGTCCTCTCACGAAACCCGGCTTGTCAGAAACGACCATACCGAGGTCTGGGTGCTGGAAAGCGCGCGGTTGATGAACGACGGGCTGCTGCTCGGAACCATCGCCGACATCACGCATCGCAAGGAAGCGCAGGTCCAGATGGAGCGCTATACCGATGAACTGGAGAAACTGAACACCAGCAAGGACAAGTTCTTCTCGATCATCTCCCACGATCTGCGCAGTCCGCTCAGCACGCTGCTCGGCTACACCGACCTGCTGATGAACGATGTGGATGGGTACGATCTTGAGACGATCAAGACCATGGCGGGCAGCATGAACGGCCTCACGAAGCGTATCCACTCCCTGCTCGAAAACCTGCTCGAGTGGTCGCGTCTCCAGGCGGGCCGCATGGAATATCAGCCCATCAAGGTGGATCTGCACGACGTGGTGCAGGACGCGGTGGAGCTGTTCCAGGAGAGCGCGCTGCGCAAGAGGCTCTCCATTCAAAACCGTTTGAACGGCGATGCCGTCGTGCTCGCGGACCAGCGCATGCTGCGGTCCGTGGTGCAGAACCTCATCTCGAATGCGTTGAAATTCAGCCGCCCCGGAGAATCGATCGATATCGTCGCGGAGAACACCGGCTCCGAGATCCAGTTGTCCGTGATCGACCGCGGCATCGGCATGTCGGAACAGCAGCTCAGCAAGCTGTTCCGCATCGATGTGCATTCCACGACAGCCGGGACGGCCGATGAGCAGGGGAGCGGCCTGGGCCTGATTCTGTGCAAGGAACTCGTGGAACTGAACAAGGGACGGATCTGGGCGCACAGCGCGTCGGAGAACGGCAGCACCTTCACCTTCACCATCCCCCGCTGGGTCGCGAACTGACGCGGAGTCCCATCCATCACCGACCGTCGTGAACGCGCGCGCGGAGCTGCAGAGCCCGCGCGCGCGCTCGTTCCGGAGGCTGCCGCGTTTCTCGCCCCGCGGGACCACCTGCACTGGCGGCGGAAACGGCGCCGGAGGTGACAGCGGGTTTTGCCGCCCCGCCCGCGGGGGCGTCTGCAGCGCACCCTGCCACCACCTGGCGCGCACCGCGCGGGGCGCCCGGCCGCCCCGCCGCCCCCCCCCCCGGCCGGCACCTCCCCCCCCCCCCCCCCCCCCCCCGCCCCCCCCCCCCCCCCCCCCCCCCCCCGGCCCCGCCGGGCCCCCCCCCCCCCCCGCCCCCCCCCCCCCCCCCCCCCCCCCCCCCCCCCCCCCCCCCCCCCCCCCCCCCCACCCCCCCCCCCCCCCCCCCCCCCCCCCCCCCCCCCCCCCCCCCCCCCCCCCCCCCCCCCCCCCCCCCCCCCCCCCCCCCCCCCCCCCCCCCCCCCCCCCCCCCCCCCCCCCCCCCCCCCCCCCCCCCCCCCCCCCCCCGCCCCCCCACCCCCCCCCCCCGCCCCCCCCCCCCCCCCCCCCCCCCCCCCCCCCCTCCCCCCCCCCCCCCCCCCCCCCCCCCCCCCCCCCCCCCCCCCCCCCCCCCCCCCCCCCCCCCCCCCCCCCCCCCCCCCCCCCCCCCCCCCCCCCCCCCCCCCCCCCCCCCCCCCCCCCCCCCCCCCCCCCCCCCCCCCCCCCCCCCCCCCCCCCCCCCCCCCCCCCCCCCCCCCCCCCCCCCCCCCCCCCCCCCCCCCCCCCCCCCCCCCCCCCCCCCCCCCCCCCCCCCCCCCCCCCCCCCCCCAGACGACTGCGCTTCGCGCGTATTGCGCGTCGGCTTCGGCTTCGGCATATTTCCGTTTCGCCCATGCGGCACGGCCGCAGATCCGGACATCCCGAGCCGTCCTTCCGTCATCCGTTCAGGAGATACGCACATGAACGCATTGTCCCGTTGCATACCGCTCGTCGTCATGCTTCTCGTTTCAGGCGCCGCGGCCTTGGCGCAGCGCGACACGATCACGATTCTGCATGTCAACGACACCCATTCCAATCTGCTGCCATCGGGACCGCGCGCGGCGGACCTGACGCAGACGCGCGGCGGATTCGCGCGCATGACCACGGTCATCGACCGCGAGCGGGCGGCGGATCCCGAAGCACTGTTCTTCCATGCAGGGGACACCTTCATCGGCGACCTCTTCTTCAACACGTACCTCGGCGTGCCGGAATTCCAGTACCTCGACATCCTCGGACTCAACGCGATGACGCTCGGCAATCACGAGTTCGATCTGACCCCGGCCGCGCTGCTCTCCGCGCTCGACGCCGCGGCGCCGTCCTTCGCCGTCATCTGTTCGAATCTCACCATCCTCGACACGTCGGTCGGGAGATTGAAGGCCTGGGTCTTCGCGGACACCATCTTCGACGTCAAGGGCCGCCGCGTCGGCGTGTTCGGGCTGACGACGCCCGAGACGAACCTGCTGTCGGCGGCGTTGCCGCAGGCCTTTCTCGACACCGCGCTCGGACAGATTGCGGGCGCCGAAGTGCAGTCGCTGCGCGCGCGCGGCTGCGACGTGGTCGTGATGCTGTCCCATCTCGGACTGCAGATGGATCAGGCCATCGTGACCGGCGTGGCCGGCATCGACGCCGTCGTCTCCGGACACGATCATGCGCTGATGACCACGCCGCTGCGCGTGCGCAATCCCGTGGGGACCATGGTGCCGATCGTGCAGGCCGGGGCGTTTTACAGCACGGTGGGGAAGCTGCGGTTGCTCGTGCAGAACACCGCCGTGTCGCTCCTCGACTGGACGCCCATCGCGCTCGACGCGACGGTGGATGAAGAGCCCGGCCTGGCCGCGTATCTCGAACTCGATGCGAACGGCGTCGAATCGATCTTCGGATTCCCGGCGTTCAGCGAGACCGTCACGACACTGACGCAGACCGCGGACGAAGTCCCCGGCGACCTGCTGAAACCGGGACCGCACGACACGCCGGCGGGCAACCTCGTCACGGACGCCTTCCGCGATTTTACGAAAACGGACATTGCCATCACGGCCGGCGGGTCCACCGCGCAGCCGCTGTACAAGGGGCCCATCGTGCCGAACGACATCATGCGCATGATCGGCTACGGATTCAATGACGTGAACTTTCTCGGATTCCGCATCGTGTCCTTCGAAGTGAACGGCGCCGCGATCATCGGCGGACTCGAATTCGGCGTCTCGCAGATCGAACTGGGCGACGAGTTCCTCATTCAGGGATCGAACATCTCGTACACCTACGATCCGTCAATGCCGGTCATGGGCAGGCTGCTGCCAGGCCAGCCGCGCATCAACGGGCAGGCCATCGACCCCGCGAGGCGCTACTCCGTCACGGCCAACGAGTTCGTGTTTTCCGTCTTCGAGTCGATCACCCGGTCGCTCGGTCTGGACACGCTTTCGAATATCAGGACCTACAACGACCTGACCGAATTTCAGGTCGTGTACGCTTATCTCAAGAAGAATCCGTCGTACACGCCCCTGCGCAGGACGGGTCCCGTTGCGCCCGTCGCGGAGACGGTATCCGCGCCGCGTTCCATGCTGCTCGGGAATCTTCCCAATCCGGTGCGCGCGGCCACCGACATCGTGTTCGCGTTGCCGGAACGCTCGTCTGTGACGATCACCGTCTTCGACCTGCAGGGCAGGGAAATTGCGCGCGTCCTCGACGGCGTGCGCGACGCCGGCAGAAACACTGTCCGATTCGACGCATCCGCCCTCACCCCGGGCGTGTACCTGTACACGTTGCGCTCCGGCGCGATCACGGAGACGCAGCGGTTGATCAAGATCCGCTGACCATCAATCATCGTCCCCTCATGCAACCCCCGCGGACTTTCCGTCGGGGGTTGCCCGCTTTGTACACTTCGAGTACGTTTCTCCTCACCTGCGTCCCGAAATACGGGACTTCGGTGAGCAGGCCCATCTCCCCATCTTCGAGAGCGCATTGATTCTTCGCGCGTGGTTCTCTATGTTTCGGCGGTCAATTGAAATTACGTCTCCCGGCGGGTATACCCATGAAATCGCTTTCACGTGTTGTTTTTTCGGCGATGCTGTTGCTGGTGATGGTCACGTCCGAAGCGTGTCTGGCCCAGAACAAGCAGAAGCAGCGCGGGGTGAAGGTCAACACCAAGTCGCCCGCCGCGCAGGCCTTCAAAGGCAAGGTGTACGACAATCTCTGGGCGGTGGTCATCGGCGTGAACAAGTACCAGCGCTGGCCGAAGCTCGATTACGCCGTCGATGACGCGAGGAGCGTGAAAAAGCTGCTCGTGTCGAAATACGGTTTTCGATCCGAGCACATCATGGAGCTGCTCGACGACGACGCCACGCTGATCAACATCCGCACGACGCTCGGCGGCGTTCTCCCGCAGAAGACAAAGAAGAACGACGGCGTGGTGGTCTTCTTCGCGGGTCACGGCGAGACCATCGATCTCCCCGACGGCGGCAACCTCGGCTACCTCGTGCCCTTCGACGGCTCCACGGACAGGAACGACTACTTCGCGACGCTGCTTCCCATGACACAGATCCGCGAATTGTGCAACCTGATTCCGGCGAAGCACATCTTCTTCGTCGTGGACGCCTGTTACAGCGGATTGGCGGCGGTGTCGGAGCGCGGCATGAGCGCGGAAACGGAGCTGTATGTCGGAAAACTTGCGGGGCTCAAGAGCCGCCAGATCCTCACCGCGGGCGGCAAGGGCGAGCAGGTGGAGGAGAACGACGACTGGGGCCACAGCGCGTTCACCTACAAGTTCCTGGAGGGCATGGAGAGCGGCGCGGCGGATTCGGACGGCGACGGCGTCATCACCTCCGGCGAAATCGGCCAGTACATCAAGACGCGCGTGCCGAAGATCACCAACAACAAGCAGACGCCGCAGTTCAAGAATCTCACCAGCGACGAGGGCGAGTTCATTTTCGTGAATCCGGACGCGATGCACCGGGACGATGGGAAGACGCAATCGCGCGACGTCGCGCCCGCGAGGCACGAGGACGAGAAGGACCAGAACGCGATGAAGAAGGAACTCGAGCGCCTCAAAAAAGAGAACGAGAAGCTCAAGCAGGACCAGAAGGAACAGCAGGACAAACCCCGAAAAGAGGAGAAGAAAAACGATGAGATCTTCACCCCGCCTCCGTGAGCGGCGCGGCGCATTCCGTCTGCTGCGCGGACTCCTGCTCCTGTCGCTCGCCGCGGCGGTTTCGTCATGCGACATCGATCCCGAGTTTCCGTCCACGCCGGCTTTCGGCAGCATCAAGATCACCAACGGCACCGGTGAAAGTATCGGCATCATCCGCTACCGTCCCGCGGGTGGGACGAACAACGCGGAGATGTGGAGCCGGAATCTGATGTCCGACATCGCCGGCACGCCGTCGCTGCCCGACGGGTTCTTCGTGCAGCTGCGGCTGCAGCCGGGCGTCTTTGATTTTTCGTTCGAGAACACTGACGGCTCCTTCGTCTGGTTCGCCTACGACGTCGTGGTGGCGCAGAACGGCCTCGCGTTTCACACCGTGCAGTAGGAGGATCATCATGCCCATCCGTGTCTCATCCTCCGCCCTTCGCAGCCACGCGGTTGTGGCCGCGCTCGTCGGCATCGTCTTCCTCGCTTCCCCCGTGCATCGGGCGGACGCGCAGTTTCGCGCGACCATCGGCACGAAAGCCTGGTACACCACCTGGAACATTCCGCTGCGCCAGTCGCAGGGTATCGAACTGTCGAATCTGACTCCCGCGCTGCTCGCGGGGCCGTACCTCAACCTGCGTTTCGGGAAGGTGGCGGCGACGGTGATGTACAGCACCGCGCTCGTCACCTATCACGGGACGGAGCGCAGCGACGGGATGTTCTACGATTTCGCCTTCGACGGGAAGATCCACGTCGACCGGCAGGACATCAACGTGTTCCTGAACTACACCGTCACGCCGGAAGTCACGGTCTTCGCGAACGTGAAGCTGCTGAGCTACACGATGCGCGAAGCCGTGGCGACGATTTACGAGCATCAGCTCCTGTTCACGCAGGATTTCAACGGCACCGGCTTCGGCCTTGGCGCGCAGTTCACGGTGCCGTTCAGCGGCAGCAGTCCGCTGTACTCGTTCATGAGCACCGGAGCGTTCACCAACACCGTGAAGCAGGAGAACATGACGCTTGAGCTTGACAAGGTCCCGGTGCCGCTCGAGCAGGAGGCCGACTCGAACACCGAGCTGCTGTATTTCCTGGATGCCGGACTGGGCATGCGCTTCCCCGACACGAAGCTCGGCGTCGCAATCGGCTTGCGCGTGGAGAACGGCGTGGACACGAAAACCGCCATCGGTCCCACGGCCAACATCTTCTACACCTTCTGACCCGTGTCCCCGCAGTGCGCCCCGGTACGGCCTCGTCGCGCGTGCCGCCGTTTTTCCGTGCCATCAACCCTGAGACAGCCATGAAGCGCATCCTCCTCTTCGTCTGCGTCCTGATCCTCTCGAGCGCGGCGACGCATGCCGCGAAGCCGCTGGAGATCACGTTGCGCGTGAACAAGTCCGCGGGCGAGACCTACCGCGCGGGTGAGAAGATCATCGTGACGGTGCGCGCCTCCATGCCCTGTCACGTGCAGCTCGTGTATCACGACGCCGCAAAGCAGAACTTCCTCATCTTTCCGAACAACGGCTCCGCCGCCGACGGTCGCGTTGACGGAACGAAGGACATCGTCCTCGGCCGAGGCACGGAGGTGGACGGTTTCGAATTTGAAGTCACCGCGCCCTTCGGCGGCGAGATGCTCCGCGCCTACGCGAGCACCCGGCCTCTGCCCAAGCCCGCGGGCGACGTCCTCGACGGCGGCATGGTGCGGTTGACGGGCGCTCTCGACGCGCTGGATGTCGCGTTTCACGACCAGGCCTTCAAGGCCGGCGCGCAGCTCACCAGCGCGACGGTGCTGATCAAGACGGCCCCCGCCGAAATCGCCAAGGGCGCCCGCGACATCCCCGGGACGGAGAGCAGGACCACGTTCGCCGCCCCCAGAATTTTCGGGCTTGTCGTGGGCGTGTCGCGGTACGCATCCGCCGGCATCAAGAGCCTGCGCTACGCCGACGCGGACGCGCGCATGGTGGCGGACTTCCTGCAGGCCCCCGAGGGCGCGGGCATTCCGAAGGAGCGCCTGCGCGTGCTGCTGAACGAGGATGCGACGCGCGACAACGTCCTCGACGCCATCCGCGGTTTCCTCGCCGGAACCACACGGAACGATCTCGTCTTCATCTACTTCGCGGGGCACGGCATCACATCCCCCGAGAAGAACGCGACGTATTTCCTCAGCACGGACGCGAACCTGTCCGACCTCGCCCGCAGCGCCGTGGACCAGGCCGAAATCACCACGCTGCTCACCGAGCGCGTGAAGGCGGGGAAGGTGGTGTTCTTCCTCGACGCCTGTCACGGCGGCGGACTCGGCCTCACCGGTGTGCGCATGCGCGGCGCGAACACCGTTCTCTCGGGAAAGCTGCTCACCGAGCTTCTCTCGAAGAAGAACGGCACCGCCTTCCTCACGGCGTCGCGCTCGATGGAGCAGTCGCAGGAGGGCGCGCGTTGGGGCGGCGGGCACGGGGTCTTCACGTACCGTCTTGTCGAGGGCCTGCGCAAGGCGGGCGACCTCAACGGCGACGGCCGCGTGACGATCGACGAACTCGCCGAGTACGTCGGCGACGCCGTCAAGAAGGACACCGACGGCCGTCAGCATCCGGAACTGAAGGGCCATTTCGACAACGAACTGGTGCTGAGTATCTTGCGCTGAAGCTGTCCGCACTGCCCCGCGGCGTGTATCTCGTGCGCATCGTCGCGGAAAACGGGGAGCATCGGCAGGCGATCGTGCATCGGAAATAATCGGTCTGTCGCATCCGATGATCGGTGGTTGGCGCGCATTCATCGGAGCGTCTTGCCCGAAATCTCCCGCCGTTGTCGATAATCGAGTCGATTATCCGTACATCCGAAAAATTCTAACCTCTTGTTTTGATTTGGGATATCGCATATCCGAGTTGCGCTGGGAAAGTCTTTTCTGTAGATTCCCACCGCGAACACAAATTCTCGCTGTTCGTCCTCCCGAAATTCCGAGTCATTTCTTTCCCTCGCGCTCCCCATAAACGTGTCGGTCGTTCCGAAGCACATCACGTAGTAGAGGACATACCTTGGCGCAACTATTCCCCAAACGGGCGAACGCCGTTCCCCGTCTCCTGCTCACAGGTCTCGGTCTTTTCCTCGTCGCGCTCGTCGCGGTGATCTGGTACTATTTTTCGCCGTGGTACACCGACGTCGGCTACGCGCCGGTGCAGCCTGTGCCGTACAGCCACAAGCAGCACGTGGGCGACATCGGGATGGACTGCCGTTATTGCCACACCGGCGTGGAGAAATCCGCCACCGCCATGGTGCCGCCGACGCAGACCTGTATGAACTGCCATACCCTGGTGAAGCCGTCGAGCAAGAAGCTCGCCGCATTGAAGCAGAGTTGGGACACGCGCATGCCGATGGGATGGGTGCGTGTGCACAAGCTTCCCGATTATGCGTACTTCGACCACAGCGCGCATCTGCGCGCGGGCGTCGGCTGCGAGAGTTGCCACGGCACGGTTTCGGAAATGGACGTCGTCACGCAGCGGCAGCCGCTCAGCATGGGGTGGTGTCTCGAATGCCATCGCAATCCGGAAGCACATCTGCGTCCGCAGAGCGCGATCACCGCGATGCGCTGGAAGGCGCCCCCCGAACAGGCCGCATTCGCCGCGCGCGTCATCAAGGAGCTCAACCTCCGTCCACCCACGAACTGCTCAGGATGCCACCGATGAACGGTTCCGACGATTCCACGAAGCACCTCTCCTCCCCGCGCACGGCGCCGCACTGGCGCAGCATCGATGATCTCGAGCGCACCCCAGGATACGCCGATCGCATCGCGGCCGAGTTTCCCGAGGGAGCGATGGAACCCGGGCGCGGCATCGACCGCCGCGGTTTCCTCGGTCTGATGGGCGCGTCGCTGGCCCTCGCCGGCACGGCGGGGTGCCGTCGGCCGGAAGAGCACATCGTGCCCTACGTCTCCAAACCGGAGGAGATCACCCTCGGTATCGCGCAGCGCTACGCCACCACCATGCCGCGCGGCACGGAGAATCTCCGCCTGCTCGCGCACAGCCACGAGGGACGGCCGACCCACATCGAAGGCAATGCGCTGGATGGAGCGACCGGCGGCGCGGTGGATCCCTGGGCGAGCGCCTCGCTGCTCGGCCTGTACGATCCCGATCGCTCGCGGACACCGCTTTCGCGCGGCGTCGCATCGAGCTCCGCCGCATTCGCGGGCGAATGGGCGGGTCTCCATGCAGCCGCGCTCGCGAAGCAGGGCGAGGGACTCGCGGTGCTCGTCGAACCCT
The DNA here is from genome assembly GCA_016720835.1 of Ignavibacteria bacterium. GTDB lineage: Bacteria > Bacteroidota > Ignavibacteria > SZUA-365 > SZUA-365 > JADKJW01. Next base: position 71,850 of record JADKJW010000015.1, on the reverse strand, counting down.
TCGCCTCGCCCACGCTGTTCCGCCTCGCGACGGAATTCCGGGCCGCGTTCCCGAAGGCCCTGTGGGCCGTGTACGATCCGGTGAGCGACGAGAATATTCAGCGCGGCATCGCGCAGGTCACCGGCAGGCGGCTGATGCCGGTCTACGATTTCTCGAAGGCGGACGTGATCCTGTCGCTGGACGCGGATTTCCTCGGCACCGAGACGCGGCACATCGAGAACGCCCGCGCGTTCACCGACCGCCGCCGCATCCGCGACGGGAAGGACACGATGAACCGGCTCTTCCTCGTGGAACCGACGCTGTCGCAGACCGCCACGATGGCGGATGCGCGGTACGTCGTGCCCGCGGGCGCGATCGGCGTCTTCGCCGCGCACGTCGCGGCCGCCCTCGGTCTGCAGGGCCTCGCCCCCGCCGCGCTGCCCGCATCGGTGCGCCCCGACGCGCCGCGCGCCATCGCCGCCGCGCTCTCCGCGGCGCGGGGACGCGCCCTCGTCCTCGCGGGACGGCGGCAGCCGCCGGAAGTGCACGCGCTCGTCGCGGCGATGAACGACGTGCTCGGCGCGCAGGGCGCGACCGTCTCGTATATCGAGATCCCGAAATCCGAATCGTCCGACACCGCATCCCTGAAAGCGCTTGTCGACGCGATGAACGCCGGCAAGGTGCAGACGCTCGTGATGCTCGGCGGCAATCCGGCGTACCACGCGCCCGCCGACCTCGGTTTCGCGCAGGCCCTGCCCGGCGTGCGCACCGCCATTCACGCCAGTCCCCATGCGGACGAAACCTCCGCGCTCTGCGCGTGGCACATCCCGCTGCATCACTACCTTGAGAGCTGGGGCGACGCGGTGGGCTTCGACGGCGCGCCCGGCGTCATCCAGCCGCTGATCGCGCCGCTGGTGGACGGACGCAGCATGACGGAGATGCTGGCGCTGCTCGTCACGGGCAAGGACGTCAAGGGCTACGACGCCGTGGTGGCGACCTGGAAAACGCTGCTCCCCGCGGCGGACTTCGACAAGGACTTCCGCACCGTCCTGCACGACGGTCTGCTGCGCGTTCCCGCGCCGGCGGCGGACATCGTTCCGGTCAATACAGGCGCCGTCGCGGTATCCATGTCTGCGGCGCTGAAGGCGGCCGCGCCCGGCAAGGACGCGCTCGAAGTCGTCTTCCAGCTCTCTCCCTGCGTGCACGACGGGCGCTACGCCAACAACGGCTGGCTGCAGGAATTTCCGGATCCCGTCACGAAGCTCACCTGGGACAACGCCGCGGTGATGAGCCGGGCAACGGCCGACGCGTTCGGCTTCAAGAATCATGAGCTGATCCGGCTGTCCCTGCGCGGCCGCGACATCGGACTGCCCGTGTGGATCATGCCGGGACAGGCGGACTACTGCGTGACGGTCGCGCTCGGCTACGGCCGCGCACACGGCCGCGTCGCCGGGGGCGTCGGCGCCAGCGCGTACAAACTTCGCGGAAGCGGCGACGCAGACTTTGAAGGCGGTGCGACACTCGCGCGCATCCGCGGCGAGCACCGGCTGGCGTGCGTGCAGGACCACCACGGTCTGGACGCCGAGCAGATGGCGCGCGAGGGCGTCGCCGAGCGCCTGCCGATGATCGTGCGCGAGGGCACCCTCGAGGAGTACCGCGCGCATCCGGAATTCGCGAAGGAGCGCGTCGAAGAACCGCCCCTGCGTTCGATGTGGGACGACATCACCTACAAGACCGGGCATCAGTGGGGCATGACCATCGACCTCAACGCCTGCACCGGCTGCGGCGCCTGCACCATCGCGTGCCAGAGCGAGAACAACATCCCCATCGTCGGAAGGGAGCAGGTGCTCAACGGCCGCGAGATGCACTGGATCCGCATCGACCGGTACTTCTCCGGCACGGTGGAGAATCCGACCGTGCTCGCGCAGCCGGTGGGCTGCCAGCACTGCGAGATGGCGCCCTGCGAACAGGTGTGTCCCGTGGCCGCCACGACGCACGACGAGGAGGGCCTGAACGTGATGACCTACAACCGTTGCGTCGGCACGCGCTACTGCTCGAACAACTGTCCCTACAAGGCGCGCCGCTTCAACTTCTTCAACTACACGAAGGACATGCCCGAGACCGTGCAGATGGCGCAGAATCCGGACGTCACAGTCCGATTCCGCGGCGTGATGGAGAAGTGCACGTACTGCACGCAGCGCATCAATCTCGCCCGCATCGCCGCGAAGCGCGAGGGACGGCCGCTGAAGGACGGCGACATTGTCGCCGCGTGCGAGTCCGCCTGCCCGACGCAGGCCATCGTGTTCGGCGACATCAACGATCCCGCGAGCCGCGTCTCGAAAATGAAGGCGCTGGACCGCGACTACGCGCTGCTCGGCGAGCTGAACGTGCGTCCCCGCACCACGTATCTGGCGAAACTCCGGAATCCCGGGACCGACATGAAATCTACGAACCTCCCATAACCACAGCACAGGTACACTGCTTGTGAGCGCGATCATCAAACAACATTCCGCTTCGCCCGACGCGGCGGCGCTGGTGGCGGATCAGCCCCTGGTGACCGGGGGACTCGACTTCGGCGGCATCACCGAGAAGGTGAGCGGCATCGTCGAGCGCAAGACGCCGAAGGCCTGGTGGCTGGCGTTCTCGCTGGCCGCGTCCGTTCTGCTGATGCTGGTCGGATCCATCGGCTGGCTCGTGTACGAGGGCGTCGGCATCTGGGGCCTGAACAACCCGGTCGGCTGGGGATGGGACATCGTGAACTTCGTGTTCTGGGTCGGCATCGGCCACGCGGGCACGCTGATCTCCGCGATCCTCTTCCTCATGCGCCAGCGCTGGAGAACGGCCATCAACCGTTTCGCGGAGGCCATGACCATCGTCGCGGTGATCTGCGCCCTGATGTTCCCGGCCATCCATGTCGGACGCATCTGGGTGCTGCACTGGTTCTTCCCGGTGCCGAACCAGATGTCGATGTGGCCGAATTTCCGCAGCCCGCTGCTGTGGGATTTCTTCGCGGTCGGCACCTACTTCACCGTGTCGACCATCTTCTGGTACGTCGGACTCATCCCCGATCTGGCGACGCTGCGCGACCGCGCGAAGACGCGCGCGCGGCAGATCGTCTTCGGCATCCTCTCGCTCGGATGGCGGGGAGGCAACCGGCAGTGGCGGCACTACGAGCTCGTGTACCTCATGCTCGCCGGACTCGCCACGCCGCTCGTGCTCTCCGTGCACAGCATCGTGAGCACCGACTTCGCGACCAGCCTCATCCCCGGCTGGCACACCACGATCTTCCCGCCGTACTTCGTGGCGGGCGCCATCTTCTCCGGCTTCGGCATGGTGATGACGCTGGCGCTGATCGCGCGAAAAATCTTCAAGCTCGAGGACATCATCACGATCGGCCACCTCGAGAAGATGAACAAGGTGATGCTCGTGACCGGCAGCATGGTCGGCTACGCGTACATCTCGGAATTCTTCATGGCGTGGTACAGCGGCAACATCTACGAGGCGTTCACCTTCGTGAACCGCGCCTTCGGCAACTACGCCTGGGCGTACTGGATCATGTTCCTCTGCAACGTGGTGACGCCGCAGCTCTTCTGGTTCAAGAAGATCCGCACCAGCATCCCGGTGATGTTCGTCATCTCGATCTTCGTGAACATCGGCATGTGGTTCGAGCGTTTCGTGATCATCGTCACCTCGCTCGCCCGCGACTTCCTGCCCTCGTCGTGGGGCTACTACGCGCCGTCGAAGTGGGACATCATGATCTTCATCGGCAGCTTCGGCCTCTTCTTCACGCTGTTCCTGCTCTTCCTCCGTTTCCTCCCGATGATCTCGATGACGGAAATCAAGGGCGTGATGCCCGAGGCCGATCCCCACGCGCACGGGCACGACGGGCACGCGGCCGAAGCGGCGGGAGGTGAGGCATGAAAACGCTCGCCATCCTCGCGGACTTCGGAACCCCCGGCGCGCTGCTGCATGCCGCGGAGAAGGTCCGCACCGCCGGCTACCGCGCCTTCGACTGCCATTCGCCCTTCGCCATACACGGCATGGATGCCGCGATGGGCCTGGGTCGCTCGCCCATCGGCTACATCGTCGGTGGCATGGCGCTGCTCGGGGCGTCGATCGGCTACGGCCTGCAGACCTGGGTCACCACCACGGCCTACCCGATCATCATCTCCGGCAAGCCGCTGTACAGCTGGCAGGCCTACATCATCGTGACCTTCGCGCTCTTCGTGCTCTTCGGCGCGCTGGGCGGGGTGATCGGCATGCTGCGCCTCAACAGGCTGCCGCGCCTGCACCATCCGCTGTTCTACTCCGAGCGCTTCGGGCGCGTCACCGACAACGCCTTCATGGTCAGCATCGAGGCGGGCGATCCGCTCTTCGACGAAACGGGGACGCGCGACTTCCTCTCGTCAATCGGCGGCACGAACATCGAACTCGTGAAGGGGGACTGACGCCATGCGACCACGCACATTCCTCCTCCTCGGCGCCGTCGCGCTTCTTCTCGGCGCAGCCTCCTGCCGGGAAGCGATCTCCGAAAAACCGCCCGTGCATCTGCAGCGGAACATGGCCACGCAGCAGAAGTACAAGCCGCAGTCCGAGAGCCGCTGGTTCGAGGACGGCTCGACGATGCGCACCCCCGTCGAGCACACCGTCGCGCGGGGCGAACTGCGCGCCGACGACGCGCTGTACCGCGGCAAGACCGCGGACGGGCAGTTCGTCGATTCGCCCGTCGCGTTCACTCCCGGCGTCCTCGCGCGCGGCAGGGAGCGGTACGACATCTTCTGCCTGCCCTGCCATGGCGCGCTCGGCAACGGCCGCGGTCCGGTCATGACCAAATACACCACGTATTCCATTCCGCCGGTGTCATACTTCGATCCGCGCATCCTGCAGGCGAAGGACGGATATCTCTTCGAGGTGATCTCGAACGGCATCCGCAACATGGCGGCGTACAAGGCGCAGATTCCTGTGGCCGACCGATGGAGCATCGTCGGACACGTCCGCGAACTGCAGAAGGCCCAGCTGCCCGACAGCCTCCGGGGCTACATTCTGCCACAGACCGCAGCAGCGAAGTGAGTGCATCCATGAACGAATCTTCAACGCTTCAGAACAAAGGCCGTTTCGGCACGATCGCCCTGATCGTCGGCATTGCCGGGCTCGCGCTCAGCGCGGTCGGGTATCTGTTCGACGCGGGCCGCTTCTTTTTCTCCTGGCATGTCGCCTTCGCCTACTGGGTCACCCTCGCGCTCGGCGCGCTGTTCTTCACCCTCCTGCAGCACGTCACCGGCGCCGTGTGGAGCATCGTGGTGCGCCGCGTCTCCGAAGCCATGAGCACGACGCTGCCGTGGCTCGCGCTTTTCTTCATTCCGGTGCTGCTCGGCGCGGGCACGCTCTTCCACTGGTCGCACGCCGACGTCATGGCCTCCGACGCCGTGCTCGCGCGGAAGGCGGGCTATCTGAACCTCGGCTTCTTCGCCGTGCGCGGGGTGCTCTACTTCGCGATCTGGACCGCGCTCGCGTGGCTGCTGAACAGGCACTCGCTCGCGCAGGACGCGAGCGGCGATCCGGCCCGCACGCTGTCGCTGCGCAAGCTCAGCGCGGGCGGCATGTTCTTCTTCGCCTTCAGCATCACCTTCGCGGCCTTCGACTGGCTGATGAGTCTCGACCCCCACTGGTACTCGACCATCTTCGGCGTGTACGTGTTCGTCGGCGGCTTCCTCGTGAGCATGGCGTTCATGACCCTGTTCCTGCTGCATCTGAAAGGGCGCGGGATCCTCGCGGACACCGTCACGATCGAGCATTACCATGATCTCGGCCGCCTGCTCTTCGCGTTCTCGGTGTTCTGGGCGTACATCGGCGGCTCGCAGTATTTCCTGATCTGGTACGCGAACATCCCCGAGGAGACCTCCTGGTTCCTCAAGCGCTGGGACGCGGACTCGTGGAGAATGCTGAGCTTGTGCCTCATCGCGTTTCATTTCGCGGTGCCCTTCCTCGTGCTCGTCTTTCACGCGGCCAAGCGCAACCTGACGGTGCTCAGGAGCATCGCCGCGCTGCTCATGGTGATGTACTACGTGGACATGTACTGGCTCGTGATGCCGACGATGTCCGCGCAGTCCGTGCAGCCGTCGTGGATGGACGCGACCACCGTGCTCGGCATCGGCGGCATCGTCGTCTGGCTCTTCTACCGGCGCTTCGCGTCGCACCCGATCGTCCCGAAGGGCGACCCCCGGCTCCAGGATTCGATCGCGCACCGGGTCTGATCCCGCGCGCTTCCACACGTTCAACCGACGCACATCGTGAATCCGACCGAATCATCCGCCACTCGTGCCACCGCCGCGGTGCAGGGAACGCTCCTCTGCCACCACTGCGGCGACGTGTGCGACAGCGCGGACATCGCGATCGGCGGCCTCGCGTTCTGCTGCAACGGGTGCAAGACGGTGTACGAACTGTTGTCCGCGAAAAACCTCTGCACGTACTACTCCGTGGATCAGGCGATGCCCGGCCTCACGCCGAAGGATCACCTGTACACGCGCCGCTACGAATTCCTCGACGACGAGAGCGTGGCCGCGCAGCTGCTCGATTTCTCGGACGGCGACATGGCGGTCGCGACGTTCAACGTCCCGGCCATGCACTGCAGTTCGTGCATCTGGCTGCTCGAGCGCATGAACAGCCTGCACCCCGGCGTGCTGAAATCCCAAGTGCATTTCCCGCGCAAGGAAGTGACGATCACCTGGCGCCGGAGCGCGATCACGCTGCGCGAGGTGGTGGTGCTGATGACGTCCATCGGCTACGAGCCGCTGATCAGTCTGCAGAGCGCCGTCGAGAAGCGGAGGCACTCGACCAACCGCCAGTTGTACTACCGCATCGGCATCGCGGGCTTCGCCTTCGGCAATGTGATGCTGCTCAGTTTCCCCGAGTATCTCGCGCCCATCGGCACGCTGCCCGCGCATTTCCGCGCCTTCTTCGGCATCGTGAATCTCGCCTTGTCCATCCCCGTGTTCTTCTACAGCTGCTGGGAATTTTTCCGGCCCGCGTGGATCGGCCTGAAGCAGCGGCATCTCCCGATCGATGTGCCGATCTCTCTCGGCATCGTGATGCTTTTCGGGCGCAGCGTGTACGAGATCCTCTCGCAGACCGGCCCGGGCTTTCTCGATTCGTTCTGCGGGTTGATCTTTTTCATGCTGATCGGACGCATCTTCCAGAAGAAGAGTTACGACGCGCTGTCCTTCGAGCGGGACTTCCGCTCCTACTTCCCGCTCTGGGTGACGCTGAAGGATCAGGACCGGGAGCAGTCGATTCCGTTGACGAAGCTGAAGGTGGGCGACCGCATCGTCGTGCGCAATCTCGAATTGATCCCGGCGGATGCGGTGCTCCTTCGCGGCGAGGCCAATGTCGACTACAGCTTCGTGACGGGCGAGTCCACCCTGGTGCCGAAGCGCAGCGGCGACATGATCTACGCGGGCGGGCGGCAGTCGGGACAGGCCATCGAGCTGGAAGTGCTCAAGGACATTTCGCAGAGCTACCTCACGCGGCTGTGGAACAACGATGTGTTCACGAAGGACGCCGACGTGCGCCTGCCGCTGTTGATCAACAACATCAGCAAGTACTTCACCGCGGTCGTGATCGCGATCGCCTTCATCGCCGGGGCCTTCTGGCTCGGCGTCGGCGCGGGCGCCGCCACCATGGTGTTCACGGCCGTGCTCATCGTCGCCTGCCCCTGCGCGCTGGCGCTCTCGTCGCCCTTCGCCTTCGGATCGGCGCAGCGCATCTTCGGCAACAACCAGCTCTACGTGAAGAACACCGAGACCATCGAGGCGCTGTCGCGCATCGACACGGTGGTGTTCGACAAGACTGGGACACTGACACGGGCGTCCCTCCCGTCGGTGGAGTATCACGGGACACCGCTGACGCCGGACGAACGGATGAAGATCAAGTCGCTTGCCCGGCAGTCCGCGCACGCACTCAGCCGGCAGCTCTTCTCGACGCTCGAGGGTCCTGCCGGTCTGCCGGTGACGGGCTACGACGAAGCGGCGGGGAAGGGGATCGCGGCGCTGGTGGACGGCGCCATGGTACGCATCGGATCGCGCTCCTGGACCGGAGCTCCCGCCGATGCGGTGTTGCCGCCTCAGGAGCACTCGGCGGTGTACGTCGCCATCGACGGCAGCGTGCGCGGGGTGTTCTCCGTCGCGAACAATTACCGGAAGGGGCTCGACACGCTCGCCGCGACGCTGCGCGAGCGTTACACATGCGTGGTGCTGTCCGGCGACGACGATCGCGAGGAAGCGACGCTGCGCGGATTCTTCGGGCCGGAAACCGAGCTACGCTTCTCGCAGACGCCCGAGGACAAGATGCGCCGCATCATGGAGCTGCGCGCCGAAGGCAGGCACGTGCTGATGGTGGGGGACGGACTGAACGACGCGGGCGCGCTCAAGGCCGCGCAGGTGGGCGTGTCGGTGTCGGAGGATATCAACACGTTCTCGCCGGCCTGCGATGCCATTCTCTCCGCGGACCGCTTCCACGCCTTCCCGCGTTTTCTGCGCTACGCCGCCTCGAGCATGACCATCGTGCACACGAGCTTCGCGATCTCGTTCGCGTACAATATTGTCGGCCTGACCTTCGCGGTGATGGGGTTGCTGTCGCCGCTGGTGTCGGCGATCCTGATGCCCGTGAGTTCGGTCAGCGTGGTGGCGTTCACGACCGTTGCGACGCGCCTGATGGCGAAGCGGGAGGGCTTGCACTGATGGACGTGATGTTTGTCCTCATCGGTTTCAGCCTGCTGGTGGCGCTCGTCTTTCTCGGGGCCTTCCTGTGGGCGGTGCGCAGCGGGCAATACGAGGACCAGTACACGCCGTCGGTGCGCATGCTCTTCGAAGAGAAACGCCCGGCCGAATCGATAGAGAGTACGAAGGAAGACGCAATACAGACAGAATACAGGAGCAAGGAGTAATGGAACTCGAAAAATTCCGCTACGACAACCGGATCGTGCGCATGTTCATGATGGCCACGGTTCTCTGGGGCGTCGTCGGCTTCATCGTCGGCCTGCTGATCGCCCTGCAAATTCCCTTCCCGGGCCTGAATTTCGGAACGCCATTCACCTCCTTCGGGCGTCTGCGTCCGCTGCACACGAATGCGGTGATTTTCGCGTTCGTCGGGAATGCGATGTTCCTCGGGTACTACTACATGATCCAGCGCCTGCTCAAGACGCGGAACTACAGCGACCTGCTCGGGAAGATTCACTTCTGGGGATGGCAGCTCATCATCGTCTGCGCGGCGGTGACCCTGGTGCTCGGCTTCACGACCGCGAAGGAGTACGCCGAACTCGAATGGCCGATCGATATCCTGATCACCGCAATCTGGGTGGTGTGGGGCATCAACATGATCGGCACGCTGCTGATCCGGCGCGAGAAGCACCTGTACGTCGGCATCTGGTTCTTCATCGCGACGCTGGTGACGGTGGCCGTGCTCCACATCACGAACTCCATGGAGATGCCCGCGGGCTTCCTGAAGAGCTACTCGATCTACGCCGGCGTGCAGGACGCGCTGGTGCAGTGGTGGTACGGGCACAACGCCGTGGCGTTCTTCCTCACCACCCCGTACCTCGGCCTGATGTACTACTACATGCCGAAGGCGGCGAACAGGCCGGTGTACTCGTACAAGCTCTCCATCATCCACTTCTGGTCGCTCATCTTCCTGTACATCTGGGCGGGGCCGCATCACCTCCTGTACTCGGCGACGCCGGACTGGGCGCAGTCGCTCGGCACGGTGTTCTCCATCATGCTCATCGCGCCGTCGTGGGGAGGCATGCTCAACGGCCTCCTGACCCTCCGCGGGGCGTGGGACCGCGTCCGCGAGGATCCGGTGCTGAAATTCTTCGTGATCGCCGTGACCGCCTACGGCATGGCCACCTTCGAAGGGCCGATGCTCTCGATCAAGAGCGTCAACGCCATCGCCCATTTCACCGACTGGATCATCGCGCATGTGCACATCGGCGCGCTGGGATGGAACGGTTTCATGGCCTTCGGCATCCTGTACTGGCTGGTCCCGCGCCTCTACGGCACGCAGCTCTGGAGCAAGCTGGCCAACTGGCATTTCTGGATCGGCACGCTCGCCATTCTCTTCTACGCTGTCCCGATGTACTGGAGCGGCATCACGCAGGGACTCATGTGGAAGCAGTTCACTCCCGACGGCATCCTGCAGTACCCGAATTTCCTCGAGACCGTTCTGCAGATCATGCCGCTGCACAAACTCCGCGCCGTCGGCGGGGCGTTGTACCTGACCGGCGCCGTCATGATGGTGTTCAACCTGTACCGGACCGCCAAGGCCGGCAGGTTCATTCCGGAGGAAGAGGCCGAAGCGCCGTCGCTCAAGTCGCAGATGGTGGCCGATGAGAAGTCGTACTGGGGCCATCGCTGGCTCGAGAGCCGTCCCATCCAGTTCACGGTGCTCTCCGCGGTCGCCATCCTGATCGGCAGCATCATCGGCAACGTGCCGATGTTCGTCGTGAAATCGAATATCCCGACCATCGCCAGCGTCAAGCCGTACACGCCGCTCGAACTCGCCGGGCGCGATCTCTACCAGCGCGAAGGCTGCTTCAACTGCCACTCGCAGATGATCCGGCCTTTCCGGTCTGAAACCGAGCGCTACGGCGAGTACGCGAAGGCGGGCGAGTACGTGTACGATCATCCGTTCCTCTGGGGCTCGAAACGCACCGGTCCGGACCTGCTTCGCGAGGGCGGCAAGTATCCGAATGCGTGGCATTTCCGGCACATGGACGATCCGCTCTCCATGTCGCCCGGCTCCATCATGCCGCGCTACCCGTGGCTGATCACCGACCAGCTGCGCGCGAGCACGGTGAAGTCCCGTATCGGCGCCATGCGTTCGATCGGCGTGCCGTATCCCGACGGATATGAAGAGAAGGCGGTGGCCGATCTGAAGGACCAGGCGGAGAAGATCACGGTGGACCTCGCCATGGCCGGCATACGCACCACGCCGGACCGCGAGATCATCGCGCTCATCGCCTACCTGCAGCGCCTCGGCACCGACATCAAGGCGAAGTGATCATGTTCAAGAATCTGCTCGATTTCAGCGCCTGGAACGGCTGGGCCTCGCTGAGCACGGTGTTCTTCTTCGTGCTCTTCACCGGACTCAGCATCGGCGTGTTCTTTCTGAAAAAAAGCCATACACAACGGATGAGCCTCCTGCCGCTTGACGATGGCGCCGCGACGGCTCCCAAGAACGGAGAATAATCATGGCCGAGAAAAAACCTGTCGATGAGGTGTTCCATCACTCCTTCGACGGCATCCAGGAAGTTCGACAACGATCTGCCGGGCTGGTGGAAGTGGCTCTTCTACATTTCCATCGCCTTCGCGGCGGTGTACATGCTGCATTACCACGTGTTCAGCACGGGCGATTCGTCCCGCGTGGAATATCTCAAGGAGATGAACCCGTCGTACTCGAGCACGCTCGACGCCGCGAGCGGCGGACTCCTCACGCCGTACCAGTCGCCCTTCCTCTCCCGCGACGAAAACCTCACGCCGCGCGTCCGCGCCGAAATCGCCCGCATGACGGACGCGACCTTCGAGCAGAGCGTGATGCGCGCGATGTCGAAGGCCGACGCGACGCAGCTCGACAAGCTGAAGGCCGCGTTCCCCGACATCTACAAAACCTTCAGTACCGGCGGCTTCACGGCCGGCGCGGGAAGCGCAAGCACCGCAAATGAACCCACGATCACCGCGCCACTCAAGGATGCGGCCGCGCTTGCCTCGGGAAAACAGATCTTCGAGACCCAATGCTTCACCTGCCACGGAAAGCTCGGCGAAGGCCTCATCGGGCCGAACCTGACGGACGATTCCTGGATACACGGAGGCACGCTGCCGGACGTGATCCGCGTCATCCGCAAGGGCGTGCCCGAGAAGGGCATGGTCACCTGGGAGCGCACGCTGTCGCCCGAGCAGATCGACCAGCTCGCGAGCTACATCATGGTGAAGCTCCAGGGCACGAATCCGCCGAATCCCAAAGCGCCGCAGGGCGTGAAGGCCGCTCCCGCGGCGGCGGTCGAAAATGTCGAGCCCGCCGACGGCAAAGCCGCCGACGGCAAGGCCGCACCCGCAGGGAAGACTCCCGCGAAGGAAGGCGCGAAAAAATAAGCGCAGTATATCCGAAATCGGGAGGGATTCAGTCGCGGCGCCGATTTGAATCCCTCTCGCTTTTCCACTAGGTTGAACGCACAGCACACGCACCTCGACGATCGCAGAAAGGCCCGCATGTCCGAAATCATTGACCCTCCCGAGCGTCCCGCCGACGAGATCACCTTCCGCGAGCGCATCGCCACCATCGACGATGAAGGCAAACGGAAATGGATATTCCCGAAGAAGCCGTCCGGCCGCTTCACCCGCGCCCGCACCTTCCTGAGCTACTTCCTGCTCGCCTTCCTCTTCGGCGCGCCCTTCATCCGCATCAACGGCGAACCGCTGCTGCTCCTCAACGTCCTCGAGCGCAAGTTCGCCATCTTCGGCGTGATCTTCTGGCCGCAGGATTTCTACCTCTTCGGCCTCGTGATGGTCGCCACCATCGTCTTCATCTTCCTCTTCACCGCCGTGTTCGGCCGCCTCTTCTGCGGATGGATCTGTCCGCAGACGGTGTTCATGGAACTCGTGTTCCGCCGCATCGAGTACCTCATCGACGGCGACGCGCAGCAGCAGCGCGTGCTCTCCACCGCGCCGTGGACCCCCGGCAAGGTCGCGAAGCGCGTCGGCAAGCTCACGATCTTCTTCGCCATCTCCTTCCTCATCGGCAACACCTTCCTCGCCTACCTGATCGGCGTGGACGAACTCGCGAAAATCGTCACCGATCCGCCGTCCCAGCATATCGGCGGACTCACCGCGATGCTCGTGTTCTCGGGCATGTTCTTCTTCGTGTTCACCTGGTTCCGCGAGCAGGCCTGCGTGCTCGTCTGTCCCTACGGCCGCCTGCAGTCCGTGCTGCTCGACGAGAACTCCGTCGTCATCACCTACGACTATAAGCGCGGCGAGCCGCGGACGAAGATGCGCAAGGGCGCCTCGCGCGAGGGGCTGGGCGACTGCGTCGACTGCGGGCAGTGCGTCTTCGTCTGTCCCACCGGCATCGACATCCGCAACGGCACGCAGCTCGAGTGCGTGAACTGCACCGCCTGCATCGACGCCTGCGACAGCGTGATGGACAACGTCGGGCTGCCCCGCGGCCTTGTCCGCTACTCCTCGCATGCCGCCATCAAGGCGGGCGCGGCGAAGCTCCTCACCCCGCGCGTCATCGGCTACTCCGTGGTGCTGTTCCTGCTCGTCGCGCTGATCGTGTACCTCTTCGCGGCGCGTCCCACGGTGGAAGCCACGGTGCTCCGCGCTCCCGGCACGCTGTACCAGGAAAAACCCGGCGGCATGATCAGCAACCTGTACACGATGAAGGTGATCAACAAGACCCACGACGATGTGGCCGTCACCGCGAGACTGCTCGAGCCGGAAGGAACCCTGACGCTCGTCGGTTCCTCCACCACCGCGCCTTCCGGCGGCTACGCGCAGGCGGTGTTCTTCATCGACATTCCCAGGAGCAAGCTGGAGACGGCGACCGTTCCCGTGACCATCGGTCTCTACGCCGGCGAGCGGCTGCTGGAGAGCATCGAAACCACCTTCGTCGGCCCGGGTCCGAATTCGATGGAGCCGCAGCACGAGGACGATCACGAGAAGGAGAAGCACGAGGATCGCCGCTAGACGGCTTCGCGAATCTCCACACGACATTCACCAGTCCCATCACCGTCGCTTCATCAGATACACCCGTGACCGAAAAGAAAACCTTCTGGCCAATCGGCATCAGCATCTTCATCGTCCTCTTCATCGTCGTGACGGTGGCCGTGGTGCTCGTCCTCAGCAGCGAGCGAGTGGATCTCGTGACCGATCGCGCCTACGAGAAGGGCATCGCGTACGAGGAGCGTATCATCATCCTGAAACGCACCGAGGCGCTGGCCGTCAAGCCGGCAATCACCTTCGATGCACGCGCGCATGCCTGCGTCATCGCCTTCAAGGACAGCGCGGCGGCGGGGGCCGTGACCGGCACCGCGCGTTTCTTCCGCATCGACGATGCCCGTCGCGACTGGCAGCTGCCTCTCGCCCTCGATGCTTCGGGTACCCAGCGCTTCCCCTTCACTCCGCAGCAAAGCGGCCGCTGGACCGTGCAGCTCTCCTGGCAGCGCGGGGGGCTCGAGTACTATCTTGAAACGCCGTTGTTCGTGGAATCGTGAGTCGTGAGTCGTGAATAGTGAATCGTGAATGGTGAATCGTGAATGGTGAATCGTGAATGGTGAATCGTGAATCATGAATCGTGAATGGTGAATAGTAAGATCATGGCCGGGTGGGGACCCGCCTGCGTCCCGCTTCGCGGGACTTCGGCGGTCAGGCCAAGCGTCCCGCTTGTCCGATTCCGACATGAACAGACCCCTTCGGGTGGGGACCCGCCTGCGTCCCGCTTCGCGGGACTTCGGCGGTCAGGCCAAGCGTCCCGCTTGTCCGATTCACAGGAATGGTTTCTGCCCACAATATCTGCGGAGTATGTGACCGTTATAAAGGTCTGTCATGCTGATGCGTCCCAGGCGCAGAAGCATCTGTCTTGAAAGGCATCCGAGTGAATTGACTATCTCCCTACTCACCACTCCCTACTCACTACTCTCCATGTTCTGGACAGCCCTCATCCTCGGATTCTTCGGCAGCCTGCACTGCCTCGGCATGTGCGGACCCATCGTCCTCGTGCTGCCGGGCAGGACCGCGCGCTCGGCGCGTTTCGTCGCGGGACGTCTGCTCTACAACGGCGGACGCGCGGTGACCTACGCGCTGCTGGGCGCCGCAGTGGGTGTGCTCGGGCAGTTCGTCGTGCTCGCGGGGTATCAGCAGACGCTGGGCATCGTCGCGGGAGTCCTGATGATCGCCGGTGTCGCGTTCCCGGCGGGCGCCTTGTCGCGCGCCATTCCCGCGCGCATGACCTCTACGCTCGCGGCGTTGAAGGGGCGCCTCGGGAGTCTGCTCGAATCCGACGCGCTGTCGTCGCTCTTCTTCATCGGCCTGCTGAACGGCCTGCTGCCATGCGGACTCGTCTACTCCGCCCTCGCGGCCTCCATCGCCGCCGGCGGCATCGCGCAGGGCGCGCTGTTCATGGCGCTCTTCGGTCTCGGCACCCTGCCCGCCATGTTCGCGCTCGGCTTCGCGGGCGGACTGCTCACCGCCGGCATGCGCCGCCGTCTCGTCAGGGCCGTGCCCGTCATGGTCGCGCTCATGGGCGTCTTCTTCATCCTGCGCGGCCTCGCCCTCGGCATCCCCTTCGTCAGTCCAAAAATGGAGCGCATGCTCGCGAAGGGCACGACGGTGATTGTCGATACGACACGTGCTGTGCCGGACAGTACGGGGCATGATTGCTGTGCGCCGTGAGTCGTGAATCGTGAGTCGTGAATCGTGAGTTGTGAATCGTGAATCGTGAGTCGTGAATCGTGAAAACAAACTGCTGAGCGGGTGGGGCCGGCGTCCGTGCCGGCCGATTCCAATTTGAACAGATCCTTCCGGGTGGGGACCCGCCTGCGTCCCGCTTCGCGGGACTTCGGCGGTCAGGCCAAGCGTCCCGCTTGTCCGATTCCACTGTGCGGGCTCCATCCAGCGGATTTGTCGGATTTTTACATGGCCCGATCCGATGTTTGCATGGCACGATCGAAACGCAAAATGCCGCGATGCGTCGCCGGGCAGACCGTCGCGACGAAAAAAAGTCCCATTGGATTATTTATATGTCGCGATCGGTTTTTTTGAATGGATCGATCAGTATTTTAGATGCCCCGATCGATTTTTTTAATGGACCGTTGGAATTTTTCAAAGGACAGTTCGGACTGTCCGGCGTCTGTTCGTTTTCTTGGAAGGACAAATCGATTGTTTATTTGCCTCGATGAGTTTATTTATTGCGACGATTGATCTTTTTTTCGCCTCGATCGAAGTTCAAAATATGATGTTTCAGTAGCCTCCAGCCAAGATCCATTCTTTTTTAACGTTAAAAAATCAACAACTTGCGGACTTACGGCTGGACGGGGGACGTTCCCGGAGTGTCTCCCGCCTGCCACACCGTACGGGCACAGGAGCTTGTGTCCACAGCCACTGATGGGTAGGTTTGGGGAAAGCACACACCTTTCCAGCGATGCGGAGTGACCATGAAGCGCGAACGGACGGAAAAGGGACGACGGATCGGAGGGTCACGACTGTTCCGCTTCACCCCGGCGCTGTCCTCCTCGCGCTGCTCTTCCAGTTCGCTCCCGCATCCGCGCAGGTGTGGCGCGTGCAGAACAGCGGCACAAGCAACGATCTGAATAAAATCGTTTTTGTCGATTCGATTCACGGCTGGGCCGTGGGTGAGAATGGAACGATCCTGCGCACCACGAATGGGGGAGGACAGTGGCTGAACCTGGAAAGCGGGGAGACCACCGCACCATACCAGTCTGCGTCCTTCATCGACACTATGAACGGCTGGGTAATCAGCAAGACGAATTATATTATTAAGACAACTGACGGTGGGAAGACTTGGGAAAAAGACCAAATACCGACGTCGCAAATCTTCAGCGATATATTTTTCTCGGACTCCAATGTCGGGTGGATGGTCGGGGGCAGTGGAGTGTCAGGTGTGATATTTCGAACCGAGGATGGTGGCAATTCATTGCAACGGGTGCGGGACTCTTCTCGTGGAGGGAGTTTTCGATCAATCGATTTCAGAAACAGAAATGTTGGATGGATCGTTGGATTCAATGGAACGGACAATTTCGATTCGAGTCGGATTATTCATACAACTGACGCAGGTGTTACTTGGGAAGTTCAACAATGCGGAGTTCTGGGAGGACTTGCTGCAGTGTCTTTTTATAATTCGCGATTGGGTTGGGCTACCGGAGTATTTCCATTCGGCTCTTCGGAACAGGTGATTAAAACATTGAATGGGGGCAGTGATTGGTTTTTCTCCGGACCCTCGATCAGCATAGGAGGCGTCTACGACAGCTACAATACCATTGAAAGCGTTGATTCCTCCTTTGTGCTTATTGGGAGCAAATCTGGAAGAAGCCCAAATATTTTCAGAACCTCGGATGGGGGAAGTGTGTGGAGTCGGGACACAGTTGAACGTGCTACATTCGTCAACAGCATTTCCTGCACCGATGCCACACATTGCTGGGCCTGTGGCGGCTCCGGCCGCATCTGGAGATACACGCCGTCGCTCCTCGGCGTGCATGAGGAGCGGACTACACAGGAAGTCGAGCCGAAGGTGTCGATTACCGTTTCACAGCGAAGGGACGTCGTCGAAGTGACATACTCCCTGCACGAGCCCCTGTCAATCACGACGGATCTCCACGACGTACTCGGGAAAAAGCTCGTCTCGAAAAGTACTTCCATGCACGGCGAGGGCCCGCAGTCGTGCTTCTTCGACGTGCGCGAGTATCCGAGCGGAGTGTATTACATCCTCTCCGCGCTCGGCGGCAGGACGTATGTGAACAGCATCACGGTGGCGCGGTGAGGGATGGTTGTCGTGCGTCGGGAGTTCGCACTCCTATGGGCGTGTGAAATCTTGAAGAGCAGATCCTTGATCCGCTGCCATTGACACACTCACGGAAAACAGAAGCGATCGCGAAGCAATCGAAAAATGCGAATACGACGAAATCATCCTGTTTCGGATTTATTCGACCCATTCGTGTGTTTCGCGATCGCCTTTTGTCTTGCTCAAGAATGGCGCTTACATTGCGCACAAGAATATGAAGGAGGTTTCGCATGCATAATGAATTCACGGCGGTGATCGAACAAGACGGGAAGTGGATCATCGCGTATTGTCCGGAGATTCCAGGGGCCAATGGTCAGGGGAAGTCGAAAGCAAAAGCCCTGGCCAGTTTGAAGGATGCCATCGCTCTCATCCTCGAGGAGCGGCGAGAAAACGGACTTCGCGGTGTGCCGAAGGGTGTGAAACGTGAGATCGTCGTGTTGGAATGAAACGCTCAGCATTGCTGCGGCATCTCCGGCGTCATGGGTGTCACCTCAAGCGCGAAGGTCGGTCACACTCGTTATGGACGAATCCTTCCACGGGGGAGATGGAAGCGGTGCCGCGCCATGTTGAAATCCCGAACCTTCTCGCAAAAAAGATTTGCAGAGGCTTGACGATACCAGAAATCGACGGAGAATGAGGTAACGTCGGCCAGCCTTTCCCCGTGTCGCCGTATCCGCGTGTCTCCGTATCACCGCATCTCCGTATCACCGCATCTCCGTATCACCGCGTCTCCGCATCCCCGCGTCTCCGCATCCCCGCGTCTGCGCATCTCCGCATCCCTGCGTCAGCCTATCCCCTTCAACAATACCCGCATCACTTCTTCACTTCCTCATCGTACTCGATCCGGAACGTCACCTGCGGGAAGCGCTTGGGCAGGCGCATGAGGTTCATGACGAGGATGCCGATGGCGAAGCGGTCCATCCACGACGACATGGGCCAGCCGAGGTGCACGGTGAGCGGAATGTGCGGCAGCTCGTAGCGCAGCAGCTCGATGATGGTGCAGATGTTCGCGTACACGTTCTGCAGGGCGAAAGGGAAGCGGAAGTGGTTCTCGCCGGCCCTCTGCGGAATGCCCTGCCGCGGCGAGTAGAAGCTCACGTAGGCGCGACTGCTGTCGAGGGACTCCACAGAGCCCTCTTCCTTCGGCCTGCGGAAGTAGAGGTGAATGCGGTCGGCTTCCGTCGAGCCGAGCCAGGTGATCAGGTCGATGGGACTGTCGGTCTGCCGCAGCTCCTGGATCTCCGGCGAGCGCTTCCGCGCGATGTAGAAGCCGGCGAAGAGGAACACACCCGTCGTCGCCGCCCAGAGCGCCGTGCCGTAGGGCCGGTTGATCGCGATGTAGGCGAAGCAGGCCACGATGATCAGGAACACCACCAGCGTCATGGTGCGGTGCGTGAAGTAGTTCTGGATCTCCTTGGTCCCGAGGAAGTACCGGTACACGAGCAGCGAGCCCATGTTGATGGCGAAACTCGCGATGAGCCCGATCGCGTACATTTCCGCAAGCAGGCTCTGCTGCCCGCTCGTGATGATGATGATCACCGAGTACAGCACGGCGCTGATGACGTGCACGCGGTAGGGGCTGTGCCGCGCGTTGATCTTCATCAGCCACTGGAAATGGTACTTCTCCGCCACGCGCTCCAGCAGCTCGGCGGATGCCACGAAGGCCGTGTTGACGGCCATGATCAGCGTGAAACTCGCGATGGCGCCGACGAGCAGGCCGAACCACTTGCCGTTCAGCATCGCGGCGTACTGCGTGATGAGGTCGGTCTCGAACACCGCCGGATCGATGGGCGACGAGAGCACGAGCATGGAAATCAGCGGCGTGAAAATGCCGACGGTCAGCGCGAGGAACAGATACGCCTTGCGGATGTCGTGCCAGGAGCGCACCAGACCCGCGGTCTGTATCACGGACTCGATGCCGGAATACGCCAGGATGCAGCTCGACGTGCCGATGATGAGGTAGCCGAGGTTCTGCGTCTGCGAGCCGAGATCGAGCGTCAGGAAGCGGCTGAAGGTCTGCTGCGTGGCGTGGCCGATGCGTCCCATCTGCGTGCCGTCCATCGCGAGCAGGCCCGACGCCAGCAGCACCATCAGCACCAGCGCGGCGATGGTGAAGATGCCGAACGTGAAGCGCGCATTTTCGCGGATGCCGAGGATGTTGAGACCGGCGCCACCCCAGACGCTCATGACGTTCCGCGCCATGGCCGTCGCGGGAGAGATGTCGAAGAACGCCGTGCCGTTCTGCACGGCGCTCACCGTCGACATGCTGGCCGTGAGCACGTAGGTCACGAAGATGGAGGAGACCGCGACGAAACTGACCGTGGGGCCGAGCACGAGGTAGGAGAACGAATACACGCCTCCGCCCCGGATGTTGTGATGCTCGAGGATCTGCGCGATCTCCGTCATGCGCGTGGACAGGAAACGCATGAGGATGGAGGTCAGCGCGATGAAGACGAGCGCGCTCTCGCCGATGAAGCGGTGCGCCTCGCTGGGCGCGTAGAAAATGGACGTCAGCTCGTCCATCAGCGTCAGGATCGAGATGGCGAACCACGTCAGCCACCAGCGCCCGTTCGCGAAAATCGACAGGAGATCCTTCCGGCGCCACAGGATGCCGAACATCAGAACGAGGCCGAGGATGACCGCGATCAGCGTCGTGGGATGTGCGTCAAAAACGTTCAACAGGCCTCGGGGGTGGGTCGCGCAAAACGAAAGAACGAATATAGGTACAGCCGGTGTCTCAAGCTATAGAGCCGGGTAGGGAGTGGGGAGTGGGGAGAAGGGAGAAAACAAAAACCGGGTGGGGACCAGCCTCCGTGCTGGTCCGATTCCGATCTGAACAAACCCCGCCCGGGTGGGGACCCGCCTGCGTCCCGCTTCGCGGGACTTCGGCGGTCAGGCCAAGCGTCCCGCTTGTCTCCCTACTTCACCAGAATTTTCGTCGTTGCCATCCCATCCGATGTCACGAGTGTCGCGAAGTAGAAGCCCGGCGCGAGGCGGCTGCCGTCGAGCGTCGCGTTGTGCACGCCCGTGGGACGTTGACCCTCATCAAACCGCGCGACAGTGCGTCCAAGCAGATCGGTCACGAGGAAGGTGACACGCGCTTCTGTCGGCAGCGTGTACGTCACGCGCGCGCTGCCGCGGAAGGGGTTCGGCGTGATGCCCGCGATGCGTAGAGACGCGGGCGCAGGCGGCGCTTCCGCGGCGACGACGGGATCGAAGGCCTTCATCGGCAGGACGATGCTCGAAGGCCGCTCAGGACTCATGAACAGCGTCAGCGTGCCGGGGACGAGCACGGGCAGCACGTGCGGATTGCTGAGCAGAAACGCGTCCTCGGGTTGCGTGTCGAGATTCGTCAGCACGATGCGGATGCGGGCGCCCTTGCGAAAGATGTGCGCGTGCGCCATGCCCGCGACCGTGTCGGAACGCGCAACTCCCGGCGACGCGTGAAAGGAGGAGTGGTTGATCCGCGACACGAGGTCCGCATCGCCCGAGGGCTGCACGTCCCAGATCTGCGCGTTGAGCTGGAAGGCGCGCGCCGTGGTGGAATAGTGGATCCGAAGCTCCGGTATTCCCGCCATCAGGCATGTCGCCGGCGAGCGGCGCGCTGTCGAAGGAGAGCGTCTGCTTCGGGAAGCGGGCGGCAAACTGGGGTCCGCGGAACTGCGCGTCGATGCCCTGCTGCAGCGTCAGCGCGGTGTCGCGCAGGATGTTCTCGAGCGTGTACGCGTCCGATGCGGTCGGCGGTCGGTCGGCGAGCGCGCTGTCGGGACGGAAGAACAACTCCGCGGGCGCGACGCCTTCCGGCGGCCAGACCTTCGAGGACAGATGCGTAAACGACCAGCGCCTTCCCAGGCGCGGCGCGTGACTGGCGGCAAACTGGTAACGCGCGGAATCGATCAGCGGATGCGGAATGCCGTTCAGCCAGTACTCGATCCACGCGTTCTGCAGCGAGGAGATGAAACGGTTCTCCTTCGCCGTGCTGTCGGCGCCGTGCCCGTCGATGGCGCCGATGTAGACGATGTTCTTCGAGCGCAGTCGCTCCGCGCCCGCGATGCTGCCATTGGCGCTGAAGAACTTGTCCTGCCACGCGTTCGTGATCAGCAGCGGCACGCGGCAACTGTCCACGCGCTCCAGGAAATCGCGGTCGCGCGGGAGACGCGCGGCGAGACTGTCCCGGTCCGCCGGCAGCTTCGAGAGGATGAGCCTGCGGATTTCGCGAACCTCATCGTCGTATCGGACGGTGAGCGAATCGTAGTCCACCGTGAAGAATAGCGTGATCTTCGGACTGGCATTGGCCATCCAATCGGAGGCGAACATCGGCGAAGCGAGATCGGAGAGGATGCATCGGACATCGAGTCCGTAACAGGCGGCCATGTACGGCAGGATGCCGCCCTGCGAGGATCCGTAGATGGCGATGCGTCCGCCGTTCGCCAGGGTGTCGCGCTTGATCGCGTCCACGACCTCGAAGAGGTCGCGCATCTCGACGCGGCTGATCAGATGCGAGCGGCCGCCGGAGCGCCCCTGTCCGCGCATGCTGTACGCGTAGGTGGCGTAGCCGAAGGCGGCCTGGTCGCGCGCGACGGCGAGTTCCACGTCCTTCGAATCCGCATAGCCGTGGCAGTAGAGGATGACCGGCCAGCCCTTTTTCGGTCGCGCACCCTCGGGAGCGAAGCGCGTGCAGTCGAGCAGGATGCCGTCGCTCGTCTGGAGGAAGAAATCCGTCTGCACGACGGCGGCGGCGCGCTTCGCGAGACTGCGCTGGCCGTGCAGCGCGGGCGCGCCCGCGACGAACAGCGCGAACGTGAAAAGGAAGAGCCGGCAACCCGTGACGCTGTTCCGGGTCAGGCAGAATCGGATCATGGCAACACGGTGAGCACGCGCGTGACGATACTGCCGGCGCTTTCGAGACGGCACACGTAGGCGCCGGGAGCGAGTCCGGACGCGTCGAAGCGCAGCGTCGGCGGAAGTTGTCCCGCGCTTCCGTCAAACAGCGTGGTGACCATCCGTCCCAGCATGTCATGGACACGGACCGAGACGGACCCTGCCGTGGAGCCGCCCGTGACGGGAATCTCGGTCGCGCCCCGGATTGGATTCGGATAGTTCTGTCCGATACTCGCAGGTCCGGGCGCGGGCGCGCCTGCGTCCGCGGCGCTGGTCGCGGGAACCGCGAGGGTGATCGAGGACGGGAAGGCCGAGTTGAGCTGGATGGTGTTTCCCGCGATGAGCGTGTCGCCGGCCGTGTACATCGCGCCGCCGTTGTTGAGGTTGACGTCGAAGCGCGGGAAGTTCGCGCCTCCGACGACGATGCGCAGGCGGTGATCCTTAAGGAGCGTGAGGGCGATGTTCTGCAGCGTCACGGTGACGCGCGCGGCCTGTCCGGGAATGAGGAATTCCTGCCTGTCCAGGCCATTGCGGAAGCGGGCGCGGGCGATGCCGTCGGCCATGATCATCGAGCGTCCGTCAGGGTACACGTCGCACAGCCGCACGCTGAGATCCGTATCCGTGCGGTCGGAGGACAAGGTGAGGGCCACGGTCACCAGACCGGCGATCTCGAGATTCTCCGTGAGCGGCGGCGTCGAAAAGCGCAACACATCGGAACGGCTCTCCACGGCGCTGCGAAGGTCGAGCGGCCCGGGCACCGCCGTGGCATCGAAAGGATTGAAGCGCGCTCCCCCGTGCGACGGGGAAGGATCGCGTGGATCAGAAAAGAAGGATTTTCGAGCTGCGCCGGAGAGGGGCAATTCCGGTGAGAGGAGGTCCCCATCGTGCAGATAGAAGGTCCGGGTGGCGGTTGCGACGGACTTCCAGTCGCTCGTCGACCGCCACTCGTTGCTTCCCATCTGATAATAGCGCACATCCGGACGCAACGGATATCCGTTCTTCTCCTGGCACAACATGTAGCCGAAGAACTGCAGGGTTGCTTCGCGCGCCTCGTCCGTGGCGTTCGGGTAGGACAGCTCGCCTTGCTCCGCCGCTCCGACCCCGCTGTGCAGCCACGGGCCCATGATCAGCTTGTGCCGGTCGCGCACCGAGGCGCCGCTGCGCGCGCGCAGATCTGCGAAGGCCCGCAGCACATCATCGGGGTAATGGTCGAACCAGCCGCTGATCAGCAGCATGGGAATAGCGATATCCTCGGGGTAATCGTTGGTATTTTCGACCACCTTCCAGAGATTGTTATACACCGGCTGGGACAGAATACTTTGCACCGTGAGGAAGCCGAGTTTTTCGAGTGTCTCGACGTGCTCCTTGCGGAAGTCTCCGCCGTAGTAGTAATCGGAGTACTTCGATTGGTAATCCTTCACCAATGGCACGCTGCAAAGAAGGTGCGGCGGATGGCGCCGTGCAGTCATGAACTGAATCTGACCGAGGGCCGACGGTCCCCAGGTGCCCACGCGTCCGTTGCTCCAAGGTTGGGCGGCGATCCATTCCACGACGTCGTAGCCGTCGAGCCCGCGGTCGTAGCCCTTCACGTCGGCGTCCTTGGATCCGTAGAAGCCGCGCCAGTCCACGACCACGTAGTGGTACTTCGCGGTGTCGGAGGGGAAGGCGGGTCCGGCGCTGCGCGGGAAGCTCAGCCGGTAATTGTTTTTGTTGTACGGAGTTTGAATCAGGATGACCGGCTTCGCGACCGTCGTATCCGTGGCGTAGAGGTCTCCGGCGAGTGCCTTGCCGTCCCGCATGGGAATACTGAACGGTACCCAGGCCGCCGCCACCGAAACGTCGCGCGAGGACGCTTCGTTTGGAGACGTCAATTGCGCTTCGACTGTGGACAGTGATATCAAGACGCCGGCGAGGCAGATGAAGATGCGGAAGACGAGTGTATTGTTGTGACGAACACGCATGGGGAATACCTTCGGTCGATGGACAATGACGGAGGGAATAAACGCAAATGCCTGCACGAAAGACAATTTCGGACAGGCAAAAGTTTAATGCGTGGAACGATGCGAAAGCGGCCGAAAAAAATCAGGGCTGCTCCGGATGTTCCCGGGGCAGCCCTGACCTACTTCGAGGAGGTATGGAGGTGCGTGTGCGTGAACGCGCGCCGCGAATTACGGATGCCGGAACAGGGCGACGATCGCGTTCAGGAACGCCCGGATGCCGTGCGCTTTCACGACGGGATGCGCGGAACACTGCAGGAAGAGCTGCGCGTGCTGAAGCTGCGCGTTCCTGCGGTGCCTGTTTCCGTTCATTTCCGACATGATGCACTGACCGATCATCGCGTTGCGTCCTTGCTGTTACAGAAAAACATGCAATAAATGAGCCACATCAAAGGCTTTAAAATCCGGATGAATTCCGGGTATTTCCCATGGAACCGTGAAAATTGCTCCCGGATCTGTGAAGAATGATCACAGCAACTGTACCTGTGCCCTCACGCCGCAGGCAAGACCGCTTTGTTTTCACGCCCGCGTTTTCAAGATTGTGCTTCCTGAACATTCAACAGAAACCGCGCGCATGAATTTCTCCCTCGTCTGCCTGTCCTTTCTCCTCCTCGCGCCCGAACACGTCACGGCCTCGCCATGCGCAGCGCCCGGGGAGGACAGCCTCGGCATCAAGATCGGGCAGATGCTCATGGTGGGATTTCGTGGAACAGATGCCGGCGTCCAGAGCGCCATCGCGCGCGATATTGCGGTGAACCGCCTCGGTGGTGTCATTCTCTTCGACTATGATGTGCCCGCGAAATCGCCCCTGCGCAACATCGTGTCGCCCCCGCAAGTCCGCGCGCTGACCCGCGCGCTGCAACAGCGCAGCGCGATTCGGCTGTTCGTGGCCATCGATCAGGAGGGCGGGCGCGTCAACCGCCTCAAAGCGAAGTACGGGTTTCCGCCGTCGCCGTCGCAGCGCGCGCTGGGCCGTCTGAATCTGCATGATTCGACGACCGCCGCGGCGGACCGCACCGCGCGGACGCTGGCGGATGCCGGCATCACGCTGAACTTCGCGCCCGTGCTCGACCTCGAAGCGAATGCCGCCAATCCCGTCATAGCAAAGCTCGAGCGCAGTTTTTCCGCCGATCCGCGCACGTCGCGACGCAGGGCCGCGCGATGATCGACGCGTTCCACCCGCGCGCATCTTCTGCGCGGTCAAGCATTTCCCGGGTCACGGCAGTTCGGCGGGCGACACGCACGAGGGGTTCGTGGATGTCACGGGGTCCTGGACGCGTCGTGAACTCGAGCCCTTCGGGACGCTCATCCGCGAAGGCCGCTGCGACATGGTGATGACGGCGCATATCGTCAATCGCCGTCTCGATGCCGTGTATCCGTCCACGCTCTCGGCGCGCGTCATCACCGGATTGCTGCGCGATTCGCTCGGTTTCGATGGGGTAGTGGTGTCCGACGATCTGCAGATGAAGGCGATCACGGAACATTTCGCTTTCGACGATGCGATCCGTCTGGCCGTGCTGGCGGGCGTGGACATCCTGTTGTTCGGAAACAATGCGGGCGTGTTCGACGAACAGGTCGCGACGAAGGCCGTTACCGCTCTCCGCGCGCTTGTGGCGTCCGGCGCGATCACACGGGAACGCATCGATCAATCCTACCGCCGCATCATGGCATTGAAGGCACGGCAATGAAAGACATCTCGCACAAGCTCGCGGTCGCGCGGGGAGAAGCACCCGCGGACCTGGTCTTCCGCAACGCGAAGATCGTCAACGTCCTCAGCGGCGAAATCCATGACGGCGACGTGGCCGTGTCGGGTGGACGCATCGTCGCGCTCGGCGAGACCGGCTCGGCGAAGCGCTGCGACGGGATCGAGATCGTCGATCTCCGCGGCCGCTATCTCGCTCCGGCGCTCATCGACGGGCACATCCACATCGAGAGCACCATGCTCACGGTCGGCGAATTCGCGAAGGCCGTCGTGCCGCACGGAACGGGCGCGGCGGTCATCGATCCGCACGAGTACGCGAACGTCGCGGGTCTCGCGGGCATCGATTACCTCCTCGAGGCGGCGCGTCTCACGCCGCTGTCGATCTTCGTCATGATGTCGTCCTGCGTGCCCGCCACGCCGCTGGAAACGGCGGGAGCGGCGTTGAGCGCGGACGATATCGCCTCGCGCCTCGGCAGGCCGAACGTCGCGGGCATCGCGGAGATGATGAATTTTCCGGGCGTCTTCCTGGGATGGGAATCAGAACTTGCGAAAATCGCCCTCGGCAAGCGCACGACGGTGGACGGGCACGCGCCCGGACTGACGGGCGGACCGCTCAACGCGTACATCCTCGCGGGCGTGAAAAGCGACCATGAGTGCACGACCCTCGCCGAGGCGCGCGAGAAACTCCGCCGCGGCATGCACATCCTCCTCCGCGAGGGCACCGCCGAGCGGAATCTGCACGACCTGCTGCCGCTGGTCACCCCCGCGAACGCGATGAATTTCTCCTTCGCGACGGACGACAAGCACCCGGCCGATCTCGAGGACGAAGGGCACATCGACCATCATGTGCGCGAGGCGATCGCGTTCGGGATCGATCCCGTCACGGCCTTCCAGCTGGCCGGCATCAGCACGGCGCGTCATTACCGGCTGCGCAATCTCGGCGCCATCGCGCCGCGTTTCCATGCGGACCTGATCGTCTTCGACGACCTGCACAACGTGCGCGCCTCGATGGTCTACCATCGCGGGCGTCTGGTCGCCGAGGACGGCCGCTATCTTCTCCCGGACGCTCCGCCTCCCGATGATGCGCAGTTGCGCGACACGATGCGGGTGCGGCCGTTCGCGCCGTCCGCGCTTTCCGTCGCTGCGCGCGGGGCGGGCAACATCAAGGTCATCGACCTCGTGCCGCGGCAGATCGTCACGCGCGCCGGCGAAGCGGCCCCCGTGATTGTTGACGGCGCGGTGGTCGCGGATCCTTCGCGCGACATCCTGAAGCTCGCCGTCATCGAGCGGCACACGGCGACGGGCAATATCGGCATCGGCTTCGTGCGCGGCTTCGGACTTCGGCGCGGCGCGCTGGCCTCCACCGTGGCGCACGACGCGCACAACATCATCGTCGTCGGCGCCGACGACGACGACATGACGCTCGCCGCGCGCGAACTCGAGCGCATGGGCGGAGGCCAGTGCGTCGTGGACGGCGGCGAGGTCATCGAGCGGCTCGCGCTGCCGCTCTGCGGACTCGTGTCCGACCAGCCGTTGCGGGCGGTGCGCGAGAAGGTGGACGCGCTGCTCGTCGCGTCGCAGCGTCTCGGCTGCACGCTGCCCGATCCCTTCATGACCCTGTCCTTCCTCGCGCTGTCGCCCATTCCCGCGTTGAAGGTGACGGACCTCGGCCTCGTCGACGCCGTGCGCTTCGAGCTCACCGACGTGTATGTCTGATTCCGGAGACGCGGCGCGCATGACCCCGCTCATGCGTCAATACCGGAAAATCAAGGATGAGTACCCGGACGCGGTGCTGCTCTTCCGCATGGGCGATTTCTTCGAAACCTTCGAGGACGACGCGGTCACCACTGCGCGCGTGCTGGGCATCACGCTGACCAAGCGATCGAACGGCGGCGCGAGCGACGTGCCGCTCGCGGGCTTCCCGCATCACGCCCTCGACACGTACCTGCCGAAGCTCGTGCGCGCGGGCTACCGCGTCGCCGTGTGCGAACAGCTCGAGGATCCGAAGAAGGCCAAGGGCATCGTCAAGCGCGATGTCGTGGAGGTGGTGACGCCCGGCGTGGCCTTCACCGACAAGCTGCTCGATCACAAGCACTACAATTTTTTAGCCGCGGTGAGTCTGCGCGAGGAGCGGGCGGGCGTGGCGTTTGTCGACGCCTCCACGGGCGATTTCTTCGTCGCGGAAATGTCCGTCGACTCCCTGCGCGAGCAGATCGACACGATCACGCCGAGCGAAATCGTGCTCGCAAAGCGCGATGTGGAGCGCTTCCGTTCGCTGTTCGGCGGCCATCAGCCTCCCGCGCCGGTCACGAAACTCGACGACTGGCTCTTCGCGCGCGACGTCGGGTACGAGCTGCTCGTCACGCACTTCAAGACGCAGACGCTCAAGGGCTTCGGCATCGAGACCATGGACGCGGGCATCGCCGCCGCGGGCGCGGCCCTGCACTACCTGAAGGAAACGCAGAAGGCCGCGCTGCCGCACCTGCAGTCGCTGCGGCGCTACGACATCGACGAGTTCATCACGCTCGACGGCGCGACCCGTCGCAACCTCGAAATCACCCTTTCGATGGGAGGTTCCGGCAAGGACGGAACCCTGATTTCCATCCTCGACCGCACGAGCACCTCGATGGGGGGACGCCTCTTCACCTACTGGGTGACGCATCCGTTGCGCCGCGTCGAGCCCATACAGCAGCGCCTCGCCGCCGTGGAGGAACTCACCGTCGCGCACGAGCAGCGGGAGACCGCCACCGCGCTGCTCAGGGAAACCGTGGATTTCGACCGCCTCATGGGACGCATCTGCACCGCGCGCGCCCTGCCGCGCGAACTCGTGGCACTCAAGCACAGCCTGCGGCGCGTCCCCCTGCTGCGCCAGGCGCTCGCGAACGTCGCTTCTCCGCTTCTCGCATCCCTGCGCGAGCAGCTCGACGCGCCCGAGGACGTGGTGCGCCGCATCGAGGAGACGCTGTCCGACGATCCGCCTCTCTCCCTGTCCGACGGCGGGGCCATCCGCGCGGGGTATCACGCGGAACTCGACGAGATCCGCGACATCGCCACGCACGGCAAGGACTGGATGACGGCCTATCAGGAGCAGATACGCCGCGAGACCGGCATTGCCTCGCTGAAAGTGGAGTACAACCGCGCCTTCGGCTACTACATCAACGTCTCGAAGGCCAATTTCGACAAGGTCCCGGCGCACTTCATCCGCAGGCAGACGCTCGTCAACGCGGAACGCTTCATCACTCCGGAGCTGAAGGAATACGAGGACAAGGTCCTGAACGCGAAGGAGCAGATCCTCCGCATCGAGACGGAATTGTTCAACGAGCTCCGCATCGCGGTCGCGGAGTCCGCCGACCGCATCCAGCGCGTCTCCCGCGCCATCGCCGTGCTCGATTGCCTCGTATCGCTCGCCACCGCCGCGCTCGACTGCGCCTACGTCCGTCCGCTGGTCAACGACGGCGACGAGATCCTGATCACCCAGGGCCGTCATCCCGTGGTCGAGCGCCTCCTGCCGCCCGGAGAGCGTTTCGTCGGGAACGACGTGCAGCTCGGTACCGAGCTGCAGATCATGGTCATCACCGGACCCAACATGAGCGGCAAGAGCACGTACCTGCGCCAGACCGGTCTCATCGTGCTGCTCGCGCAGATCGGCAGTTTCGTCCCCGCCGCCAGCGCGACCATCGGCGTGGTGGACCGCATCTTCACGCGCGTCGGGGCGTCCGACAACATCGCGGCGGGCGAGAGTACCTTCCTCGTGGAGATGCAGGAAGCCGCGAACATCCTGCACAACGCGACGCCCCGGAGCCTGGTGCTCCTCGACGAAATCGGACGGGGCACTTCCACCTTCGACGGCATCTCCATCGCGTGGGCGCTCACCGAACATTTGCACAACCATCCCGCCTCGCGCGCGAAGACCCTCTTCGCCACGCACTATCACGAACTCAACGAGATGGCCGACATCTTCCCGCGCATCCACAATTACAAGGTGGATGTGCGCGAATACAAGGACAAGGTGATCTTCCTCCGCACCGTGTCGAAAGGCACCGCCGACCACAGTTACGGCATTCAGGTGGCGCAGATGGCGGGGCTGCCCGACGCGGTCATCCAGCGCGCGAAGGACGTGCTCTCATCGCTCGAAGGACAGGACCTGACCGTGCTCGCGGGGCCGCAGGGCGAGGTGTCGAAGGCCCGCGCCGCCCAGCGCAGCGCGCTGCAGATCGCCCTCTTCGAAGCCAGCGATTTCGAGTTGAAGGACAGACTGCGCGCGCTCGACGTCAACGCGCTCACTCCCGTGCAGGCGTGGCAGGCGCTGGAGGAGCTGAAGAAGCTGGCGGAGGGGACTGGCTGACGAGAGTCGGTTTAAATGACGCGGTGACGCGGTGATGCGGGGATACGGAGCTGCGGGGACGCGGGGACGCGGGGACGCGGAGAGGCGGGGACGCGGTGACGCGGTGATGCGGGGACGCGGGGACGCGGGGACGCGGGGACGCGGAGATGCGGGGACGCGGGGATGCGGAGATACGGAGACGCGGAGACGCTGCTATTTGTCGTCGGCACACGCGCGGAGGAAGGCTTCCGCGATCGGGCGGGAGAAGGGGCTTGCCGGATCCTCCATGCGTTCGGGATGCCATTGCACGAGGAGCAGGAACGGCCGGTCGGACGCATCGGCCCATTCCATCGCCTCGACGACACCGTCGACGGAGCGCGCTGTCACGCGCAGGGTCGGCGCCACGATGCCCGCCGCCTGGTGATGCGCGCTGTTGACCGTGCCGCGCTCGCATCGCGTGATGCGCCCAAGCAGGGAAGCGTGCTCCACCACGACGTCGTGCGATGCATCGCGCCCATCGGTCTTTCCATGCCCCGGGATGCCGGCGCGCGGCAGGTCGAGGAGGAGCGTTCCGCCCAACGCGACATTCGCGAGCTGCAGCCCGCGGCAGACGCCGAGTACGGGCTTGCCTGCGCCGAGGGCGCGTTCGAGGGAGCGCAATTCGAGCGCGTCGCGCGCGGGATCGATGCCGGTACAAAGGCTCTCAGGATCAATTTGTCCGTAATAATGGGGAGCGACGTCGGCGCCGCCCGGAAGCAGCAGGCCGTCGGATTCCGCGAGGGCGGCGGCGGGGTCCGGACTCTGCTCGAGGTCGACAAGGGCGACGGATGCGTCTCGCCTCCGCAGCCAGTCGCCGTACAAGGGATATTTCCCGGTGTTCAGCCGCGTGATGGCGATGCGCAACGGTGTCTCGCCGGGACGGGTCAGCCGCCCGATGCGGGCTCGCCGGAGAGGCGCTGCTCGAGTCCGAGCAGGTACTGCCAGGAATAGATGCCGGTGTCGTGGGAGTCGCCCCACACGAGGGCGACGGCGTAGTTGCCGACGGGGGTGACGGCTTTCAGCTCGTATTTCCCGGGCTTCAGAATCGGAAGCTGCAGCGGCATGTGGAGGTTGCCGAGGATGTCGGTCTCGCCCTGGCAGCCGGCGCAGGGGCAGTTGTCGCGGAGGAACGCGAGGGAAAAGCGGACGGCGTGGCCGTCGCTCCAGACGAATTTCAGGTCGTGCTCGGGCGTGAGCGTGATGCCCGTGGGAGTCATGCGTCAGCGCGCGGGACGCGTGGCATCGAGACAGACGACGGGCGAGGAGCCGAGAACCTCCGCTGAATGCGCGACGCCGGGCGGCACCAGGAAACGCATTCCGGGTGAGAGGATGTGGTCGGTGTCGGCCATCGTGACCTTCATCGAGCCGCTCAGCACCACGTGAATCGTTTCGTACTCGTGCGAGTGCATCGGGAAGATCATGCCATCGGGGTAGCTGTAGACGTAGATGTTGTAGCCTTCGGCCTTCAGACTCCGCTTCAGCTCTGCCATCTGGTCGCTGTCCATCAGTAACTCTCCGAATCGTTTGGAAACGTCCCGCTCTTGACATCGCTGATGTAGGCGCGGAATGCCCGCTCCATCTCTTCCGTCAACGCGGCGTAGCGCCGGACGAAGCGCGGACGGAAATCCTCGAACAGTCCGAGCATGTCGTGGGTGACGAGAATCTGTCCGCTGCAGTGTGCTCCCGCTCCGATGCCGATGGTCGGGATGTGCAGCAGAT
The DNA here is from genome assembly GCA_016720835.1 of Ignavibacteria bacterium. GTDB lineage: Bacteria > Bacteroidota > Ignavibacteria > SZUA-365 > SZUA-365 > JADKJW01. The sequence continues at coordinate 39,644 of JADKJW010000015.1, read as the reverse complement.
CGGTGATGCGCTTCGCCAGTGTCGCCGGGATTTTCTCGATCACGACCGCGAACGCGCCCGCCTCTTCGAGCGCGATGGCGTCGTCGATCAGCTCGGCCGCCTCCTGCTCCGACGTGCCGCGCGGCCGGTAGCCGCCGTATTTCAGGATCGACTGCGGCATCAGACCGATGTGTCCGATAATCGGGATGCCCTCGCCCGAGACTTTCTCCACCACCTTCGCGACCCGCCGTCCGCCTTCCACCTTCACGCCGAGGGCGTTGGTTTCCTTCATGATGCGTCCGGCGTTGCGGAAGGCCTCTTCGACGGTCACCTGGTAGGACATGAAGGGAAGGTCGGTGACGACCATCGCGCGCCGGGTGACGTTGCTCACGATCTTCGTGTGGTAGATCATCTCGTCCAGCGTCACCGGGAGCGTGGTGGCGTTGCCCTGAAACACGTTGCTGAGCGAATCGCCCACGAGGATGATGTCGATGCCGGCGTCGTCGAGCATGCGCGCGACGAGGAAGTCGTAGGCGGTCAGGCAGGCAATGCGCTCGCCCGCGTCCTTCATTTCCTGAATGGTGCGGGTGGTGATGCGGGTGACTTTTGTTGACACGGTATTGCCCTGTTGATCCATCAGACGTCCACGTCGGCAGTGTGTGCCGGAATGTAATCATTCCGCGAATCAGGAGAAAAACGCATGCCCCACGTATTTTCGAAGCCGGCGCGAAGCGCGTCCCGCACCTCCTCGTACGTGACGTCGCGCCCCGCGATCTCGCGGAGCGTCACGGTGTGCCGCTCCATGTCGCTGCGGATGTCGGCCCGCGTCTCGTCGGGCACGGCGAGGTAGTCGGCGAGGCGCAGATGGGCGGGGCCGATGAGGACGGAGCCGTGTTGCAGCACCGTGGATCCGATGCGCCGCTGGGCGCTGCCGACGAGCTTGCGGCCGCCGAACTCGATTTCGTAGCGCGCCGAACTCGAGAAGCAGGGGATGCTTCCGGGCTCGCGGTACAGCTTCTGAAAATCGGGCTGGCTCTTCGCCATCTCGATGCCCGGAACAAGCGCGCGGAGTCCGGCGGCGAGCGCGTCGCTGATGCGCTTGTACACCTCCATGATGCCGAGGCCTTCGGAGGGCATGACCACGCTGTAGGTCAGTTCCTCGGCGTGCAGGATGGCGCGTCCGCCGGTGGGCCGGCGCACGATGCCGATGCCGTCGCGCCGCGCGCGGACCCGGTCGATGTCTTCCTCGGCCTGATGCCGCCCGAGCGAGATGCACCACGGCTCCCAGCGGTACACGCGCAGCGCGGGCTCGGCCGAGCCCGCATCCACCGCATGCGCGCGGTCGGTATCGAAGGCCATGTTCCAGGCGCCGTCGTGCGCGCCGCTGTCGATGAATGCGAACGGCCGTTCCGTTCCGCCCGCGGTCATTCCGTTTCCTCCTGGATGGCGATCACGGCGAGCATGCGCCCCGCGGTCTCGCCGTCGCGGCGATGCGAGTGAAACAGCGCCTCGTTGTGCACGGTGCAGAGGGGATCGGCGTCGATGTTCTCCGCGTGCAGCCCGGCGTCCGCGAGTTGCCGGGCGTTCGCGGCGTGGAGGTCCAACATCGCGCCGCCGTTATCGAGAGGCCGGAGCACGGCGGCGGGGAAGAGCGCGGCGATGTCGGCGCCGACCTCGTAACAGCACGCGGCCGCTCCGGGACCGATGTAGGCGCAGAAATCCGACGCCTGCAACCCGTAGGTTTCGCAGAGCTGCGCCACGGTCTTCGCGGCGATATGCGCGGCGGTCCCGCGCCACCCGGCGTGGATCGCGGCGACCAGGTTCTCGCCCGGCGCGTACAGGACCACGGGGACGCAATCCGCCACGCGCACGGCGAGTCCCAGATGCGGCACACGCGTGGCGAGCGCGTCGCAGGCCGGGTATTCGCCGGGCTCTTCCGCGATCGCGATGCGGTCGCCGTGGACCTGGTCCATGAAGGCGATCTCGTCGGGCGCGAGACCCAGCGCGTCCAGGAAACGGCGGAGCCGTTCCTCCACCCGCGCGGGATCGTCGCCCACATGGAAGCCGAGATTGAAACCGTACGGCTCGCCGTTCGCCGCGCCCTGACGCGTGCTCATCCCGAACACGATGTGCGGGAACTGGGACAGCAGCCTGCTGCGGACGAGTGGGAAGGCGACGGGGACGGTGTCGGGCATATGGCGGCCTTTCGCTGCGTGTGGAGAGGACCGGAGTTCCGGAACCGGAACTCCGGTTTTCGCGTCACCCCTTCGCGAGATGGTCGAAGGCGGCGCTGAGATCGCGGATGATGTCGTCGGGATGCTCGATGCCGATCGAGAGGCGCACCCCGCCCGGATCGAGGCCGCGCTTGACCTGCTCCTCGGCCGGGATGGCGGAGTGCGTCATCGAGCCCGGGTGCTCGATGAGCGTGCGCAGATGTCCGAGACTCACGGCGAGCGTGATCGTGTACGCGTTGTCCGCGGTGTAATTGATGAAGCGCTCGCCCAGATCGCGGCTCTGCTGCGGCGACGCGCTCTTCAGGGTGAAGTACATGAGCGTGCCGGGGGCGAAGTTGCCGTCGAAGTCGCGCATCTGCTTCCGCGCGAGCTCGTGCTGCGGGAAGCTCTCCAGACCGGGGTAGTTCACTTCCTTCACCATCGGATGCTGCTCGAGAAAGGCGGCGACCTTCATGGCGCTCTCGATTTCGCGCTTGACGCGCAGGGAGAGGGTCGGCAGGCCGTAGACGAGAATCGGCCAGGCGCTCTTGGTGGCGAGCACGCCGCCGTAGTCCTTGCGGTACAGCAGCAGCATGTCGTAGTAGTTCTGCGGGCTGACGATCACGCCGCCCATGTCGGTGCCGAATCCGCCGATGCCCTTCGTGAGCGAGTGCATCACGAAGTCCGCCCCCAGCTCCATCGGACGCTGGCAGAAGGGCGTCGCGAACGTGTTGTCCACCACGACGCGGATGTGCTCGTGCTCTTCGCGGACCCGGTTCAGGTCGCGCACGAGCGCGGTGATGGCGGCGATGTCGATCAGGGTCATGGTCGGATTGACGGGCGTCTCGAAGAAGATCACGCGCGTTTTCGGCGTGATCGCCGAGGCGAGGGCATCGATCATGTGCAGGTTGATGAACTGCACGTCGATGCCGTAGCGTGGGTACCAGGTGGTGAGCAGGGAATACGTGCAGCCGTACAGCGTGCGGTGCGCGATGATCTCGTCGCCCGTTTTGAGCAGCACCCCGAAGATCGCGGAAATGGCCGCCATGCCGGTGGAGAACGTCACGGCCTTGTCTCCCCCTTCCGCAAACGCAAGATTCTCCTCGAGAATATCCTTGTTCGGCTCGCCCAGGCGGTCGTAAATATAGATCGGCTCCTTGTGCTTCGGCTGATCGGAGGTGTGCGCGAAATCGATGAAGCCCTGCGCGCCGCGCTGCGCCGAGTCGAGACGGTAGGTGGCGGAAGACGAGATCGGCGGAATCACGTGATGCGAGTAATCCCATTTTTCCGAATGGCTGCGGCCGTAGATCAGCCGCGTTTCCTTCGAATAGGCGTCATTGTCAAACTGGTCGCTCATCGAGCTTCTCCATGGGGTATGTGCGGAATGAATGAGGGTGCGTGGCGGGATTGTCGCGGAAAACAATCGTCTCCAAAATTACCGCCAAGGGGGCGGGAATCCAATTGTGGAGGGGGAAGGTGGCAGGTGGAATTATTCGTATGTTTCTTCATGAAAACACGCGAAGAAGCGCTCGCCCTGCTCATGGAGTTCACGTCATCGCCGAGTCTGATCAAGCACGCGTTTGCGGTGGAGGCCGCCATGCGCGCGTACGCCCTGCGCTTCGGGGAGGACCCCGACCAGTGGGGCCTGGCCGGACTGCTGCACGATTTCGACTATGAGCGGTATCCTTCAGCGGAGGAACACCCAGTCGCCGGATCGCGCATCCTCGAGGAACGCGGCTATCCCGAGGACCTGCGCCGCGCCATTCTCTCCCATGCGGACCACAGCGGCGTTCCCCGCATCAGCACCATGGAAAAGGCGCTCTTTGCATGCGACGAACTCTGCGGTTTTCTGACCGCCGTGTCCTATGTGCGGCCGGACCGGACGCTCGACGGTCTCGAAGTGTCGTCGGTCAGGAAGAAAATGAAGGACAAGGCGTTTGCGAGGGCGGTCAGCCGCGACGATCTCCTGCGCGGACCTGAGGAACTCGGCCTGCCGTTCGACGAACATGTCCTCTTCGTCGCCGGCGCGATCAAGGACGCGATTCGCGAAGACTGACCGTCGGAGTCCCGCCTCGCGCGGGACAGGATCAGAACCCGGGAACAACCAGGCCCCGCGCGAGATCCCGAAGCCGGAAGGGGTTCAGCTGCGGCCGTACAATGACGCCAGCGCCTCGTCGAGGAGGGGATGGCGGAACGCGTACCCGCTCGAGAGAAGCGCATCGCAGGACGCGCGCTGGCCCCCGAGCAGGGTTTCCGCGAATTCGCCCACCGCGATGCGCAGCGCGAACCCCGGGACGCGCAGCCACGACGGTCTGCCCATGGCCTTCCCGAGAGCGGCGCAGAACTCCCTGTTGCGCACCGGCTCGGGCGCAACCACGTTCACCGCTCCATCGAGCGCCGCCGTGTCCATGCAGTGGAGGATCGCCGCGATCGCATCGTCGACGTGCACCCAGGGAAACCATTGTCGGCCGCTGCCGACGGGCCCTCCGGCGAAGAGGGAAAAGGGCAGCGCGAGCCGCGGCAGCGCGCCGCCATCGCGAGCGAGCACCAGGCCGAGGCGCGGAGTCACGACGCGCACTCCGTGTTCCCGCGCCGCGAGCGCTTCCGCCTCCCAGGCGCGGCAGATGTTCGCAAGCACGTCCTCGCCGGCCGGCGAATGTTCGTCGACGCGCGCCTCGCCCGCGTCGCCGTAGTAGCCGATGCCGGATGCGGACAGCAGCAGCGCGGGCTTCCGCTTCGCCTCGGCGATCGCGCGCACCATGTCGCGCGTGCCCAGCACGCGGCTCTCGAGAAGCCGGCGCTTGAACGCCGCGTTCCAGCGCTGTCCGCCCACGGATTCGCCCGCGAGATGGATCACGGCGTCGCAGCCGTCCACCGCTCCCGCCCATGCGCCGTGCACGCCGGGCGACCACAGCAGCGCGCGCTCGGCGCCCGGCACGGCGGCCAGGGCGCGCTCCGGATGGCGGGACAGAACGGTGATGCTGTCACCCCGCGCCGTGAGCGCCGTGACCATCCGCCCTCCTATGAATCCGGTCGCTCCGGTGATGACAACGCGCATGGCCAGGGCCTCCGTGTGTGGTGCAACATCGTCCGTGTCCATCAAACATCCCTGATTCGCCGGTGAATGCAAAACGGCGCCGAGGCGACGCGATCGGACTCGTCGCGGGATTTTGCCTTTTCGCAATCAAACCCGTACCTTTTTTCTTCCTCCCATTTCCCATCAGTCCACCGGAAAAAAAGACCATGTACTCCAAAATTCAAGAGCTGCTCGGCAGCGATGCCGAATACTACCTGAACTACAACACGCCCGCCGTTTCGAAGGAATTGCTGCACCTTCCGGGGTCGGATTTCGTCGACCGCGTGTGGAAGGACAGCGACCGGAATCCACGCGTGCTCGGCGCCATGCATCGCATCTACAACACCGGGCGGCTGGCCGGGACGGGCTACATGTCGATCCTCCCCGTGGATCAGGGCATCGAGCATTCCGCCGGAGCGTCCTTCGCGCCGAACCCCATCTATTTCGATGCCGGGAACATTGTGAAGCTGGCCGTCGAAGGCGGGTGCAATGCGGTTGCCAGCACCCTCGGCGTGCTCGGATCCGTCGCCCGCACCTACGCGCACAAGATTCCCTTCATCGTGAAGATCAACCACAACGAGCTGCTCACCTACCCGAACAAGCACGATCAGATTCTTTTCGCGAGCGTCGAACAGGCCTACGACATGGGCGCCGCCGCCATCGGCGCCACCATCTACTTCGGCTCCGAAGAATCGGGACGGCAGATCGTCGAAATCTCCGAAGCCTTCGCCCACGCGCATGAACTCGGCATGACCACCATCCTCTGGTGCTACCTGCGCAACAACGCGTTCGCGCTCGACAAGGACTACCACCTCTCCGCGGACCTCACCGGTCAGGCGAATCACCTCGGCGTGACGATACAGGCGGACATCATCAAGCAGAAGCTTCCCGAGATCAACGGCGGCTACAACGCGGTGAAATTCGGCAAGACGAGCAAACTCGTGTACGAGAAACTCACCACCGACCATCCGATCGATCTGACCCGCTACCAGGTGGTCAACTGCTACATGGGCCGCGCGGGACTCATCAACAGCGGCGGGGCGTCCTCCGGCGCCACGGACCTTGCCGAAGCGGTGAAGACGGCCGTCATCAACAAACGCGCAGGCGGGCAGGGCCTCATCTCGGGACGCAAGGCCTTCCAGCGACCGATGGACGAAGGAGCAAAACTCCTCAACGCCATTCAGGACGTGTATCTCACAAAGGACGTCACGATCGCGTAATCGTTCCACGCAACGCCGCCCGCATTCCGGCACGCCCGTTCCATTCGGACCGGGCGTGTCCTGTATTGTGGAACTCGCGCGCGGGATTCCGTTGTTATATCGGCATCGTCATTCGGTATCGAAGTTCCCGGCAATCAGGGAGGAAGCCGTGCACATTCCGACATCGTATTCAGCGCCGCAGTCTGGGCACGGCGCGTTCGTCACCATGGTGCGCGAGCGCGCGCGCTCGTCGCGGAGGCGGCCGCGCATTCCCGAAGATCAGGTCACCCGGATGTGGCTCCGCGAGGCCGTGCCGGGCGCCCGTTTCCTGACGACGCGGGGCGCGGTCGCGCGCATCGTCTCCGTCGGCACGCCCAACCGGCAGGACGGTCCGGATTTCCTCGATGCGCGCATCGAGATTGACGGTGCGCTTCATGCCGGGCCGATCGAAATCCACGTGCATGAGGACGACTGGTCCGCGCACCGTCACGGCATGGACCCGCGGTATCGCGGCGTGATACTGCACGTCGTGCTCTACGGTGCTTCACGTCCGGGCGCCGTGACGGGCATTCCCACCGTGGTTCTTGTCGATGCCTTGACGCGGCCGCTCCGTTCCGTCTGGGCGGACCTCCTCGCCGACGAGCCCTCGGCGTCACGTTTTTTCTGCGCGCCCTATGCCGGTCTGATTCCGGCAGTGGTGTCCGATGTTGCCATGCTGCTCGCCGCCGCACAGCGTCTGGAGCGCAAGCAGCGCGGCGTCGCCGAGCGGATGGACGCGTGGACTCCCGCCGTGGGAGCCGAAGCCGCCGCGTCGCAGGCGCTGTACGAGTTGCTGGCGCGCGCGCTTGGGTACGGAGGAAATCAGGACGCGATGGAAACGCTTGCCCGCGCGCTTCCGCTGCACGTCGTTGACGCCGTTTCCCAGGGGCGGGAGTCGAACGCCCTTGCGGCGTTGCGCCTTGCCGCCGGGAGGGACGCGCGCGAAACCGTCCCGGGTCTGCGGCGCAGTCTCCGCGCGCATGGCGTCCGGCCTCCTGTCGTCGAAACGCACGCGTGGCGTTCGGGCCGCGTGCGCGCTGTCAACGGCATTGACCTGCGGCTCGGTCAGCTTGCCGCCGCAGTACGCGGCCTGGCGGGCCTTCACTGGCTGGTCCGGCTCGAGGCCGCGCTCGCGGAGCAGGGTCCCGTGCACGCTGCCGTCCTGCCGGGGGTGTTCGATTTCCTTCCGCCTGTCCGCCCCGCGGCGTCTGCGGCAGGCGAGCGTTCCCGGGAAATCCTGCTGAATGTCATCGCCCCGTTTTTGCTGGCGTATGGACGGAATCGCGAGGAGGAACGGCTCTGCAGAACTGCATCGGCTCTCTATCACCGCCTGCATCCCGCCCCGCGCAATGCGAAGCTGGATGCTCTCGCCGCACAGTTCACGGTCCCTTCCGAGTTGTATGGATACATGCAGCAAGGCCTGATCGAGATGCATGACGGCTTGTGCGTTCCCGGCTTGTGCTCGGAATGTATTATCGGAAGTGCGATGTGGGGGGCGGGGAGGTGAAGGGGAAAGGGGACAGGGGACAGGGGCTTGTCTCGCTGGACATTCTGATGTATCTTGTTTGTGAAAATATTCTCTTTCGAGGATGGCCGTTACCGTGCAGTGATTTCCCTGCGAAATATGCCGGATATTGAAGGCTCAGAAGATCACGGATGAGCAGCAAGGAGTCCGATGCAGATGACCGATCAACCGCTTGAACCTGAATTCCCGCTGAAACCGGCCCAGAAAAAGGGCGTTTCAAAGGCCGCATTTCGCCGTCTGCCGCACTATCACCAGATCGTTTCGGCGTACGAGGGTTTGGGCAGGCGGTACATTTCGAGCAAGGAACTCTCGCAGATCCTCGATATCAACGAGACGCTCGTCCGCAAGGACATGGCGGATCTGGAAATCCGCGGGCGACAGAACCAGGGCTACGCGATCGAAGTCATGAAGCGGGCCATCGAGGACTATCTGGGCCTGCAGGACAGCACGGACGCGCTGATCATCGGCGCGGGGCATCTCGGGAAGGCGCTCGCGCTCTATCACGGGTTCGAACAGTACGGACTCCGCATCGCCGGCATCCTCGACAACGACCCGGGCAAGATCGGATCCTATGTCGGACCGCACGAAGTGCTCTCGGTGTTCCGCCTTGCGAGCACGATCGAACGCAAGAAGATCAAGCTCATCGTCCTGACAGTGCCGCGGCCGTCCGCGCAGGAAGTCACCGATATCGCGGTCGGCGCCGGCGTCCGCGCCATCTGGAATTTCACGCCCACCGAACTCCGCGTGCCGGAGCAGGTGCGCGTGCGCAACGAACAGATCATCGCGGGCTTCATGACGCTGTCGTACTTCCTCAAGAACCTGAACGTTCCGGAAGAAATCCCGGAGGCCGCCGAGTAAGGCGGCATTGTCCATGGGGACCGAATCGAAGGGCTTTTTCCTCGCGGAGAAAGCCTTTCCCGCATGATGCATGCGGCGCGCGTTTCACCGGGCGCCGCGGGACGGACGTGTCAGCCGGCTCAGTGGAAAATATCGTTGTACAGCACGAAGAGCATCAGCCCGATGAGCAGAAACCATCCGGCCTGGAGCAGGTAGTACTGCACGCGATACGGGACCTCGCGGCGGAAGATCAGCTCGAACAGCAGGAAGATCACATAGCCGCCGTCGAGCGCGGGGATGGGGAAAATATTGATGACCGCGAGACTGATGCTCAGCACCGCCACGAGACCGAGGAAGCTCGCGAGCCCCGCGTCGGCCTGCTGCGAGGCCATCTTGGCGATCTTCACCGGTCCGCCGATCGATTGCTTGAAGCTGGTCTGGCCGACGATGACGTTCCAGATGCTCTGCACGGTCATGGTCGCGATCACGTACACGTTGCGCGCGCCCGCGGTGAACGCCTCGATCACGCCGAAACGCTGCGTGATCTTTTCGCCCGCGATATCGTTGATCAGGCCGATGCCGATCATGCCTTCGGCGTTCGGCGTCACCACCGCGCTCATCGTCTTGCCGTCGCGCTGCCAGGTCATCGCGATGTCGCGTCCCGCATTCGCGCGGATCATCCTCGTGACTTCCTCGGAGCCGTGCACCACCGTGTCGCGGATCGACAACAGCACGTCGCCCGGCAGCAGTCCCGCTTTCGACGCGGGGAGGTCGGCGCTGACGCCGGTGATGACCGGCCGGTTGCCCGTGGCATACAGGCCGATGCCCTGTCCGTCGATCTGCGCCAGGTCCGCCGGCGGGACGACGAGCGTCATGCGGGCGCCGCCGCGTTCGATGGCGACGCGAAGTTCGCCGGCGGCGCTGCCCGCCTGAATGTCGTTGCGCGCGTCTTCCCAGTACACCACCTCGGCATCGTTGACCGACACGAGTTTGTCGCCGGCCTGGAAACCCGCCTTTTCCATCACGGATCCGGCCTGCACGTGGCCGATGGTCGTCACGGGATGCATCTCCCGTCCCATCGCGAGATTGAGGCCCCAGAAGATCGCCAGCGCGAGCAGCACGTTCATGATGACGCCCGCGGTGATGACGATGAGACGCTGCCACACGGGTTTCGCGCGGAATTCCCACGGCTGCGGTTCCGTCTTCTCGATACTGGTGTCGAAGCTCTCGTCGAGCATGCCGAGGATCTTGACGTAACCGCCGAACGGGACATAGGAGATGCAGTAGTCGGTATCTCCGTACACCTTGCCGAAGGCGCGCGGGCCGAGGCCGATCGAGAAGCGCTCCACGCGCATGCCGAAAAACTTCGCGGTCAGGAAATGGCCCATCTCGTGCACGAGCACGAGTACGCTGATGATGATGATGAAGTAGAAGAGCGAGCTGAAAAATTCCATAAGGGTGTGTCAGGAGAACGAAACAGTGCGTGCGCTGCGCGCCGCACACGAAGTGGCAAAGATACGCGTTTCGGCGTCTGTGGCAATGATGCTCTCGATGTCCGCGGCATCGACCGCGGGGATCGCGGCGAGGCTCTCCTCGATCACCCGGGCGATGTCGAGAAATCCGATGCGCCCGTCCAGAAAGGCCTGGACGGCAATTTCATTCGCGGCATTGAGACACGCGGGCGCGGTGCCGCCGGCGGCCAGCGCCTCGTAGGCGAGCGCCAGGCAGCGGAAGGTTTCGAGGTCCGGTTCCTCGAAGGTCAGGCGCCGCAGCTCCAGCAGATCGAGACGCGGTCCGGGTACCGCGAAACGGTCCGGATGCGAGAGGGCGTACTGGATCGGCAGTTTCATGTCGGGCAGTCCGAGCTGGGCCTTGACGGAACCGTCCGCGAACTCCACCATGGAATGGATGATCGACTGCGGGTGCACGATCACTTCGATGCGCTCCGGCGGCACGCGGAACAGCCAGTGCGCTTCAATGACCTCGAGACCCTTGTTCATCAGCGTCGCGGAATCGATGGTGATCTTGCTGCCCATGGTCCAGTTCGGGTGGCGGAGCGCCTCCTCGCGCGTCACGTCCGCGAGATCCTCTCGGCTGCGGCCGCGGAAGGGACCGCCGCTCGCGGTGAGGATGAGCTTGGCGACGCTGTGCGGGGGTTCGCCGGCGAGGCACTGCCAGATGGCGCTGTGCTCGCTGTCGACGGGCGCCAAGGCGACGCCGTGCCGCTCCAGAAGACGCGAAATAATCTCGCCCGCGACCACGAGGGTCTCCTTGTTCGCGAGGGCGATGTCGTGTCCGCTCTGAATGGCCGCGATGGTCGGGAGCATGCCCGCAAAGCCGACGAGGCTGCTGACGAGCGTGTCGTAGTCCTCGCGCCGCGCGAGTTCCAGCAGGCCGTCCATTCCGGAAAGCACGTCCACGGAACTGCCGAGGATCTCGCGCGCCTCCCGGGCGGACGCGGGATCGACCACCGCCACCGCGTCGGGCGCGAACTCGCGCGCCTGCGCGCAGAGCAGCGCCGCGTTCCTGTGCGCCGTGAGGTAGCGGACGCGGAAACGCCCGGGATGCTGCCGCACGACATCCAGCGTGCTGGTCCCGATGGATCCCGTGGATCCGAAAATGGCGAGCGTCTTCATGAGCGGCGGAGACCCGTGATTTCGTGGATTGAGCGCAAACATCCAATATACGCGTTGGACGCGTCAAAGCGATGGCGACACTCCAACACCTGCGGGACGCCAAAAGGTTCGGCGGAGACGCGCTTTCCCCCGCGCGCGCGACGGGTGCATTCTGCGGTACTCATTGCTTCGCGACCGGAATTCGGCTATTATTGGCCCTGTTTCGAACCGAAAAGTGCACGCATGAAATACACCGCAACGCTTGTCATACTGCTCTGCTGCGCCCTTTCTCCCCGCGCGCAATCGCAGGTGGCCGATGAAGTCAATACGTTCCGCCTCGCCCAGGTCTACGAAGGCGCCGGCAAGGTGGAGGACGCCCTCCGCTACTACCAGGATCTCTTCCGGGCGCATCCGGAGAATCCGGGATACTTCGACGGCGTGCGCCGCTGCCTCTCGCAGCTCAAGCGCTACGACGAAGCCATCGCGCTGCTCGGCCTGCGCATCGCCGCCCGGCCCGCGGAGGTGAACCTCCTCGTGCAGCGCGGCAGCCTGTTCATGCGGCAGGGGAAGGAAAAGGAGGGACTCGGCGACTGGGACGCGGCGACGCGGATCGCGCCGACCAACTTCTCCGTGTATTCGGCCATCGGCGACGAAGCCGTCAGCAACAAGCGGTACGACCGCGCGGTCGAATACCTGAAGCGCGGACGGGAGGCGGTGAACAGCCCGCAGCTGTTCGTCATGGAAATCGCGCGCGCGTACGCGATGAGCATGAATTTCGACAAGGCGATGGAAGAGTACCTCCGCTACCTCGTCGAGTCTCCGGCCGTCGTCTGGCAGGTGCAGCAGCAGATCTCCCAGTTCTCCGAGATTCCCGCCGCCCTCGCGAGCGCGCAGCGCGCGACGCGCGACGCGGCGGAGGACCATCCCGACAACACATCCATCAAATACCTCCTCGCCTGGCTCGCCATGGAGGCGAAGGATTACGACGCGGCGCACGATGTGTACGCTGATATCGACAAGCGGCGCAGGTCCAACGGCCTCGAACTGCTCGCATTCGCGCAGCGCGCGTTCAACGACAAGGCCTATTCCGCGGCGATGCGCTCCTTCACGGAACTGGGCAACGACTACCCCGGCGCGACCTTCGCCGCCGAGGCGGCATTCTATCGCGCGCGCTGCGCCGAGGCCCTGGCCGACGAATCCTCGATGCCCGCTCCGCTCGAACCCGACACGCCGACCGCGTATCCCAGCAGCGAGGCGGTGACGTCGTACCGCGGCGCCATCGCCCTCTACGAGAAGGTCGTTTCGACCTTTCCCGGACAACCGCTCGCGAGCGAGAGCCTGTTCCGCATCGCGGTGCTGAAGCACACGCGTTTCGGCGATCCCGACGGCGCGCTCGCGATTCTCAAGGACCTCGCCCCGAAACGGCGGAACGTCATCGGCCGCGCCGACGCCTACGTGCTGATCGGCGACGTGCGTCTCTCGAAGGGCGACGTCCCCGGCGCGCTCGCCGAGTACCAGGCCGCCCTCGGCATGGCGCAGCTCTCGCAGCAGGAGAAGCAGGCCGTGCAGTTCAAGGCCGCGGAACTCAAGTATTTTCAGGGTGATTTCGACGGCGCCTCGGCGGACCTCGCGCCGCTGACGGAGAACAGCGCGCAGGACATCGTCAACGATGCCCTCGAACTCCTGCTCTTCATCCAGCAGTTCCGGCAGCCGTCCGAGCCCGCGCTCGCGCGCTTCGCGCAGGCGGCGCTGCTCGAGAAGCAGCGCAAGTACTCCGAAGCCGCCGCCGTGCTGCGCAGCCTCACCGCCGCCTTCCCCGCGGCGCCGATTGTCGATCAGGCCTCGCTCAAGCTCGCGGACATGCTGCGGCGCTCCGGACAGGCCGCCGACGCGGTGAAGACGCTCGACGAGTTCCTCGAGAAGAATCCGGACTCCATCATCCGCGATCGCGCGCTCTTTTCTCTTGCAGTGACCTACGACGAATTCCTCCGCGACAAGACCAGGGCGATGGACGTGTACCAGAAAGTCCTCACCGAGCATCCCGGCTCCCTGCTCGCCGGCAAGGCGCGCGAACGCATCCTCGCATTGCGCAAGGAGAACTCCTGATGCGCGCCGCGTTCCTCGCCACTCTCCTGTTCCTCTCCGTCGCCTCGACCGCCGCCCAGGCACAGCAGAAGGTGCTGATCGAGATGGATCTGCAGCAGACCGACCACCTCAAAGCGTACGGCATCGCCTTCTGGGTGCTCACGAGGGGGATGGAAGTGGACTGGCTGCTCAACTACCGCGGCGGCAGCTTCATGATCAACTATCAATCCTTCATCGAAGCCGAGTGCCGCATTCGCGGCGTCTCCTTCACCGTGCTGAGCGGCGCGCAGGCCGCCGAGATTTACGCTGAAGTCCAGGCGCCCGACAACAACATGGACGTCGAGAAACTGGAGAAGGCCCCGAAGATCTGCGTGTACGTGCCGCCCAATTTCCAGCCCTGGGACGACGCCGTGACGCTGGCACTCGAATATGCGCAGGTGCCCTACGACAAGGTGTGGGACGAGGAAGTGCTCAAGGGCAAGCTCTACGAGTACGACTGGCTGCACCTGCACCACGAGGACTTCACGGGACAGTACGGCAAGTTCTACGCGCAGTTCAGCACCTTCCCCTGGTACATCCAGCAGGTTGCGATGAATGAAGCGATGGCGAAGCAGCTCGGCTACAAGAAGGTCTCGGAAATGAAGAAGGCCGTGGCGCGCCGCGATCCGCGACTTCGTCGGCAACGGCGGTTTCATGTTCGCGATGTGCTCGGCGACCGACACCTTCGACATCGGGCTCGCGGCGGAAAACACCGACATGTGCGATGTGATGTACGATGGCGATCCGCCGGACGCCGATTGCGAGAAGCGGCTCGACTACGCGAAGACCTTCGCCTTCACCGATTTCAAGCTCGTGATGAACCCGCTCGAGTACGAGTACAGCGACATCGACATGACCCCGGCCTTCGGCGGCCGTCCGGACGCGGACTACTTCACGCTCTTCGAATTCTCCGCCAAGTACGATCCCGTGCCTTCCATGCTCACGCAGGATCACGTGAACGTGGTGCCCGGCTTCCTCGGCCAGACCACGGCCTTCCGCAAGGCGCTCGTCAAGAAGAGCGTGGTCATCCTCGGCGAAAAGGACGGCGCGGGCGAGGTGAAGTACCTGCACGGCAACTTCGGCCGCGGCACCTTCACCTGGTTCGGCGGGCACGATCCCGAAGACTATCAGCATCAGGTCGGCGATCCTCCCACGGACCTCTCCCTGCACAAGACCTCGCCCGGCTACCGCCTCATCCTGAACAACATCCTTTTCCCCGCCGCGAAGAAGAAGCAGCAGAAAACGTAGAAGATTTCGGATTGCGGATTTCCGGTTTCGGATTGAGAAGAAAAGGCGATCGCGAAACACACGAAATGACCGAACGAGTCCGAAAAAAGATGTGTTCGTAGTTTTCGCCATATTCGTTTGCTTCGTGATCTCTTTTGTTTTCCCTGAGCTTGTCGTGGGCAGGAGCTTCTCGTATCCCCTGGGTCCGTCATCCTGAACGAAGTGAAGGATCTGCCCATTCAGGTTTCGAGCGGCATTCGGAATGCGCCGTCATCTCCGGCTGGATCCCCGCGCTGCCGTTTGCTCACACCGGCGGGAATCCGTAGATTTGTTGTTGATTTTTTCCCACCGAAGCAACCGCACATCCCGGAGAAGTCGAATGAGCATTCTGGTAGACAAAAAGAGCCGCGTCGTCGTGCAGGGAATCACCGGCGGCGAAGGCACCTTCCACGCGCAGCAGATGATCGCGTACGGCACGAAGGTCGTCGCGGGCGTGACGCCCGGCAAGGGCGGCACCGAGCACATCGGCGTGCCGGTGTTCAACACCGTGCGCGAGGCCGTCGACGTCGCGAAGGCCAACGTGGCCTGCATCTTCGTCCCGCCGGCCTTCGCCGGGGAAGCGATCATGGAAGCGGCCGACGCGGGCGTGGCGGTGATCGTGTGCATCACCGAGGGCATCCCGACGAAGGACATGATCCGCGCCTTCGATTTCGTGAAGAGCCGCGGCGTGCGCCTCATCGGTCCGAACTGCCCGGGCATCATTTCTCCGGGACAGGCCAAGGTCGGCATCATGCCGGGCTTCATCCACATGAAGGGCAATGTCGGCGTGATCTCGCGCAGCGGCACGCTCACCTACGAGGCGGTCAAGCAGCTCACGGACATCGGCATCGGCCAGTCCACCTGCATCGGCATCGGCGGCGACCCGATCATCGGCACGCAGTTCATCGACGCGCTCCGCCTGTTCAACGACGACCCCGACACCGACGCCGTCGTGATGATCGGCGAGATCGGCGGCACGGCGGAAGAGGAAGGCGCCGCCTTCGTGAAGAAACACATGACCAAGCCGGTCGTGGGCTTCATCGCCGGCCGCACCGCGCCTCCGGGACGCCGCATGGGTCACGCGGGAGCCATCATCGCGGGCGGCAAGGGCACGGCGGCCGAGAAAATGGCGGCCATGAAGAAAGCGGGCATCCACGTCGTCGAAAGTCCCGCCCTCATCGGCATCACCGTCGCGAAGGCCCTCAAGCTCGAGGAACACGGCCAGAGCAAACCGAAGCACGCGAAGGCCGCGCAGAAAGCCGAGAAGAAGGCGGATCAGAAAAAAGCGAAAGCGGAAAAGAAGGCCGACAAGAAGCTCGCTGCGAAGCCGGTGAAGAAAGCCGAGCCGAAGAAGGCAAAGCCGGTGAAGAAGGCCGAGCCGAAGAAGGCAAAGGCGGTGAAGAAGGTCGAGCCGAAAAAGGCGAAGCCGGTAAAGAAAGCTGAACCGAAGAAGGCGAAGCCGGTGAAGAAGGCCGAACCGAAGAAAGTGAAAGCCGTGAAAAAGGCCTCGGCGAAGAAAAAGAGCTGACGATCCTGTATCGATCTCGCGATGAAGGCGGCCTCTCTGGCCGCCTTCATGCGTTACGCGCCTTTCAGGTCGCCAGCGCCGATGTCGAGTTCGTCGATTTTCCGGTAGAGCGAGGAGAGGCCGATGTTCAGTGCCTTCGCGGCCTGTTCCTTGATACCCTGCCCCACGCGCAACCGCGTTGCGAACAAAGGAGCTTTGGTAGCCCAATAGAGGGAAATTAATACCTTTAATTCCGTTTTTTTTTGAATATTCGGGCCAATTCAAAATGCGGAAGGAGATCGTATCCGTCTGAGGTCTCTGGAGGAATGATCCTCATTTCCAAACCACCTTTCTCTGGGAGGAGTCATGCGTTGGTACATAGGTTACTTGCTTTTTCTCATGCTTTGTCTGGGTCAGAGCGTCGCCGCACAGACTCGCCCGGTCGATTCGACTACGTTCTTCCCGCTCGGTCTCTGGGGAATTTGGATCGACTGGAATAACGATGCGCCCAGATTGGGCGGGTATCCGGATTGGTCACAGGAAGATCAGAATTTTACCGATATCCACGCGAATTACATGGTCGATCACATCCCGGAGCACATCGAAAACATGCTCATCAGTCATGTCGCTCCGCTCGGGTACCGGATCAACATCGCACGGCAACCGAACGTGTATCCACCTCGGCCCGACACGTGCAGTCTCCGCTTCTGGTGCACGGATCGAGCGACGGTGCCGGAAACGCTCAATGACAGTACTGATGCGCGATGGGATGTCTGGAGAGCGGGCGCCGACTTGCGTATTTCCTCGCTGCTGCATCTGTACGGAAACAACCCAAGTGTCGTGACATTTTATGCAGGCCATGAATCGGACATTTATCCGTGGGACATACCCGAGCAAGGGCTGAACAACCTCGACGAACTCCGTCCCAACCGGAAAATCGCGTATCAATACGTATGCGAGCAGTGGAATGCGCGTTGTCCCTATCCCACGAAGAAGCTCTATTTCGTCGGCGGACGAGCGGGTGGTTTCGATCTCTCTCATTTTCTCGACAGCGTCCCAACCCGGATGTGGTGCTTCGAACCGGGATATCAGTACCGGCCGTACATCACCCCGACGTTTGCGATTCAACAGCAGGAGCTGGATTCTCTGACTGCAAACCTGGATTATGCGCGCGAGATCTTCACGTTCAGACCTGTGGAGATGTGGGCCTGTCTCCAGGCTCATTCGATGCGGTATCCCACACCGTCGGAACTCAGAGCGGAGGCCTATCTCAGTCTCAGCCGCGGCGCGAAAGGGCTGAACTGGTTTGTCTACGGCTCTTCCGTTGAGGGCTATCTGATGCCGGAATATAACGGGCTGGTCACCCCTGCGAGAAATCCCAATAATTCTTTTGACAGTCATGCTATGTTCGATGGTATCGCCGCTCTCCATTTGGAACTGGCCAGCCTTACTCCTACGTTACGCACGCTGTTCGTGCGGGACGGACTGACCAGCCAGCAGGCAACTTAGACGGACAGTGCGGGCATCAGAAGGATATACGGAACGCGCATGGAAGCCGGGACCTTCAAGAAGTTCTACTGGGGAGATGCGACGGACTACGTCATGCTCGTCAATCGCCGTCTGAACAATGACAATGGAGTCCTCACAGACCCGGACACAGTGCGAATGGTGATGAATTCCGGGAGATTTTTCACGCGGGACGTTCGGACTGGCATGGTTTCCTTCGGGACCTGGTATGAGAACGGCGACAGCACTGCATTCAAAGATACACTCGATGCCGGCTGGGGAGAGCTGTACCACGTCAAGCGTTGCCTGCAGGGCGTCCAGGACACATCGAGCCGTTTGCATGAATTGGAAATCGTCACGGGAATCTGGACCATCGACTCAGGGGTCACCGTCACCGCCACACCCGGAACGACAGTGATATTCCAGCCAGGTACGAAAATCGTCGTCCGCAACGGAGCAAGGTTGGTGGTCGATACAGGCGCGAACATCGATCTTCGAAACGGCATCATCGAATGCGAGGGAAGCGGATCCGTGGCTTCGATTCTCGTTTCGGATTCCATCGGGCTTACCGGCAGCGGCGAGATCCGAGGAGGACGGATCGAATGGGCGAATGGCTGGATGGTGCGGAGGTCAGACACACTTCGCTTCACCGGCGGAGCGAAACTGGACTTCACTTGCGACACCGTTGTCCATCTCGATACGAAAGCGCTGTTGTATGGGACGGTGCTTTTCAAAGGCTCCGAACACCCTTATGAATTCGGGGCCTGTCTCGATACCATCATCGTGGGCGCCTGGGATGGCCTGTTCGCATCGAGCATGCACGCGGACACCGGCGCGTTTCTCCTGCATCTCCCCTACATGCATTGTGTGCCGAATGCGAGCATCTCCTCGAACGGGACGCTGGACTCCGGATGCAAGCTGCACTTCAGAGACACGGTGCAATGCCTCGTGACAGGGCACATCGACGCGGAATACACGGAATTCGCCAAGAGCGAACTCTCGCCCGCCGGCTCGGTGGGCTGGGAAGGATTGATTGTGGCCTATGGTTCGTCGCAGGTACAGCTCGACGAATGCGTGATCATGGATGTCCATACCAGCACATCATCGAATCCAGGCTATGCGCTGCATCTCTACCATTCGCCGAATCAGGCGAACAGCATGAAACATACGCGCATCGTGCGGTACCTGGAGACGGTGTACGATACTGCGAAGGGCATTGCCGTCTTCCTTCAGGGAGACAGCGCAACAGCCTCCTATCTCAACATGGAATGCAACGAGATCGGAAATGCATGGGCGAGTGGCGTGACGACATCGCGATCCACCTTCGACATGCTCCGCAATCTCGTGGATGGAAACCATATCGGCGTGGAAGCATCGTCGTACTCTAACGGCAAGTTTTTCGAGAACACGGTGAGGAACGCGAAGAATGCGGATCTGTACTGGCCGACGGGTATCGGAATTTCGCTGCATGCATCAACCGGCTGGCTTGGTGACAGCCAGTCCGGCCGCGGGCTTCTCGGAAAGAACAAGGTCACGAACAACGATTACCGGCAACTCCAGGCGGATTTCGGCGCGCATCTCTGGGCTGGTGCGAAAAACCAGAGCCGCGCGGTCGCAGGACGGAATCAGATCACATCCGGAAACGGCGCGCTTCGTCTCTGGGTGGATTCCGTGGGCACCGTCGTAGAAGCGTGCTCCGATTGGTGGGGAGTGCTGCCCGACAGCATCGATCAATACGGAAATTGCGCGCTCACGAAGGCGCAAAAAGACACGCTCGTCTACTGCTCGATCAAATCATATCTCGATCTTTCCTCGGCGCGCTGCGACACAGCCGGGTCGAACCCGGGAGATTGCGTCATCGCATCTCGGGACCTGTTCTCCACCCCGCCGTTCGCAAAACAGGGAACTGTTGTGGCGAACATTCCCGCGCAATCGGTGTTCGATCTGCCGGACATCGCCGCGGCGGGGAACTTTTCGGAAATCTATCGCTTCGTTTCAGCGGCGTTTTCGAATCCCGCCTTGGAGCAGAATCGCGTGCTGTCTGTGCTGAGTACCGTCCTGCAACTCGAACGGGCGCAACTCGCTGAATATCCGGATAGCGCAGGGCGCATCGCGGGGCGCTTCACTGATTTCTGCAATACGCAGTACGGGCGGGCCTCCAATACGACAATTCGCGCGGGACTCCTGTATTACCTTGGAGCATTGCATTCCCTGACCGGCGATTTATCGAGCGCGGATGCCGCGATCGGCGAGCTGCACAACATCGCGCCCGCGTCCGCATACGCAAAAAATGCGCACATGCTCTCGTTCGGAAACGCCCTGTCGCGGAATGACACGCTCACGGCAAATATCATCCTGTCGCTCATGAGAACGAACGGACCGTCGATTTCTGAATTGCGCATTGCGGAGGCAATGAAATACGGGTATCTCCGCGTTCCGCGCAGGAACAGCATACCGTCATTGAGAAAACGCGCCTGGGTATCCAACGAATCAACAACCAACATGAACCGTATCCCTTCCCGAATCGAGGTTCATGCCTCTCCCGATCCGTTCGGCGTGCATGTGTCCTTCCATTACCGGCTGGAGGAAGAAACCGTGGTCCGCTTCGTGCTGTACTCCGCATTGGGCGAGGAAATCGCCGTGCTGCATGACGGCATGCAAAGCGCCGGAGAACACCATGTGCGTTTCACGGCGGCGCCAGCATTGCCGAATGGCGTGTATTACTACGTGATCAACACCGGATACGGGAGCGCATCCGGGAAAGTGAGGTTGGTGAGATGAACCATGATAATTCGAAGCAGCCGCCGCGAACGAACTATCGTTTAGACAGCTATTCTGGGTCACAGAACCTGCAAAGCGCGAGTTCAACATCATTTGTGATGATGCATATCCTCATCGCAGCAAGCATGCTGTTTCCGGTAGTAACTGCAACCGCGCAATGGCTCCCATGCGGTATCTCTGTTGCTGTGCCTGATACCATGGATAAAGACTTGCACGCCCTGCCCAGTATCGAAGCGGATGGACAAGGCGGAGTGTTTGTATGCTGGCAGCAGCACTCCACAACGGATATATTCATCGCGGCACAACGGATATCATCCGATGGACGGTATCTCTGGAGTCAATCCGGACAGCAGGTGTCGTTCGGCGACGGTGTCCGGACGCAAGCGTATGCCGAAATGATCGCCGATCCGCATGATGGCGGCGTGTTCATCGCCTGGGAATATGGATCTGACTTGCGCGTCCAGAAACTGGATACTTCCGGCAGGCTCCTGTGGCCTGATAATGGCACGCTGGCAAGTTCCATCTCCTGTTATGGAATAACCATGGCGGTCGACAGTCTTGGAGGTGTTTTTGTTGGATCCATCGGTAATGATACTGCTGGAAATTTCACACCATGGCTTCAACACATCGATAGTGATGGGAAGAGATTATGGGGTGATGAAGGAAATCGGCTCACGAACCGCAACAACAAAGTGAGGTTTAGAAACGTCCGTGTTGTGAGCGGCCCACAGCCGGGTACTGCAATGGTATTCTGGGCTGAAGGATCCGCGAGCAACAATGAAGATCAAACCTGGGCGCAACTGTTCAGTGGTGATGGACATTATCGTTGGATACAATACGGCATCCCGCTCAGCATGACTCCCTCTGGACAACGAGATAAGTTGTGGGCGATCAGCGACGGACGCGGCGGCGCATTTGTCTCGTGGTCAGCGCGAAGCGTTCACAATGAAATCGTGCAGCACATCGACAGTACAGGCGCGTTGCCTCTCGGCCAGGATGGCTATTTCTTCTGCGATGGTTTTGGAAAATATGATATGATCTCCGATGGAAGGGGTGGAGCCATTATTGCAGCGAATTGCTGGGGCCCCTACGGAACGGTACCGAATTATTACATGCAACGGATCACTGCCGATAATCGCGTTGTCTGGGGCGATTCGATCGGCACACTGATTCTGAGCCCGGGAGCATACAGGGATACTGGTCACAATATGATTGTGGACGGAAAGGGTGGTGTGTGGTTCGCGAATGGAGGGAAAGGTCTGCAATCGATATATATTCAACGCATCGACAGCAACCGGATACCGATATACGGGCCAGACGGTTTGCTCGTATGCCAGATCCCTTCCGGTCAAAGATCATATTTCGACATCGCTGCGACAGCTCCGGGAGAGTTGATGCTCTCCTGGATGGATTTCAGATCCGGCACAGCGAATTCATACGTTGCAAAAATCACAACGGGCGGTGTTGTTGGTATTCGCGAAATCGCGGTGCCATTGGCCGGTGCATTGACGCTTTCCGAGATATATCCTCATCCGGCAATGGCGGAATCGGTGATATCCTGCACCCTGCGTGAGCAGGGTCAGGTCCGTCTCGCACTCTGCGACATCAACGGCAGTGAGCTACGCGTTCTCGCCGATGGCGAAAGGCAACCGGGCACCTTTATCGTCCCGGTCGATAACGAGGGTTTGCCTGACGGCACATATTTCATCACCGCTTCCGTCGGAGTGGATGTGAAGGTAAAGAAGATGTTGGTGATCAAGCGCTGATCCCGTGGAGACGCTACGCATCCGGGCTCCTGGCGAATGACATTGCCATTTGAAGGCGGCCTGTCGGGCCGCCTTCACGCGTTATGCGCCTTTCAGGTCGCCGGCGCCGATGTCGAGTTCGTCGATTTTCCGGTAGAGGGACGAGAGGCCGATGTTCAGCGCCTTCGCGGCCTGTTCCTTGTTGAACCCGTTCTTCTGCAGCATTTCCAGGATATGCCTGCGCTCGTAGAGGCGCATGGCGTCGCGGAAATCGTCCGGGGCGACGAGGGCGGCTTCTTCGCCGCGGAACGTCGTCGGCAGTTCGGCGGGCGAGATGGTGTCGGTGTCGCAGAAAATGACCGCGCGCTCGATCACGTTCTCGAGTTCGCGCACGCCTCCGCGCCATTCGTGCTGCATCAGCATGCGCATGGTGTCGTTGCTCAGTCCGCGGATGGAACGTCCCATCTCCGCGTTGTATTTCTGCACGAAGAAGTCGACGAGCAGGGGGATGTCCTCGGTGCGCTCCTGCAGGCTGGGCAGGCGGATTTCCACGACATTCAGGCGGTAGAACAGGTCCTCGCGGAAGGTGCCCTCCTGCACTTTCGCGAAGAGATTCTGGTTCGTCGCGCTGAGGATGCGGACATCCACTTTCACCGAGGCGGAACCGCCGACGGGCGTCACCTCGCGCTCGTCGAGCACGCGGAGCAGTTTCACCTGCAGGTGCATGGGAATCTCGCCCACTTCGTCGAGGAAGAGCGTGCCCCCGTCCGCGAGCTGGAAGACGCCCTGCTTGTCCTGGAACGCGTCGGTGAAGGCGCCGCGCTTGTGTCCGAACAGTTCGCTCTCGATGAGGGTCTCGCTGATGGCGCCGCAGTTCACGGGCAGGAAGACGTTGTCCCGCCGCTCGCTGTTGTAGTGGATCGCCTTGGCGACGAGTTCCTTGCCGGTGCCGCTCTTTCCGGTGATCAGCACGTTGCTGCGCGCCGGGGCGACTTTCCGGATCAGGTCGAACACCTTCTCCATCTGCCGGCTCTTGCCGATGATGGTGTCGAAGGCGGCATCGTCGCGCAGCCGTTTGCGAAGCACGGCGTTTTCGTCGAGCACGCGGCGGTGTTTGAGGAGGTGCCGCACGCGGATGAGCAGTTCGTCGAAGTCGACGGGCTTCATGACGTAGTCGTAGGCGCCGTTGCGCAGGGCTTCGATGGCCGTATCGACGGAGGCGTACGCCGTCATGATCATCACCGACGTGCGCGGATACCATTCGCGCGTGCGGCGGAGGAGTTCGATGCCGTCGATGCCGGGCATGCGAATGTCGCAGAGCACGAGATCGAAGTCGCGCTTCGAGAGCTGCTCGAGGGCGGCCTCGCCCGTTTCGGCGCGCTCCGTCACGTATCCCGAGTCCGCCAGCAGCAGGCCGAGCGAATCGCGGATGCCTTGTTCGTCGTCGACAATGAGAATGCTGTGCGGCATGGGGGCGTCGTGAATCGTGAATCGTGAATCGTGAATCGTGAATCGTGAATCGTGAATCGTGAATCGGAAGAAATCAGCTTTTGACGCCGGAAACTGTCGCGGCAGGCGGAGGAGGGGCGAGCGGGAGGACAATGGTGAAGGTGCTGCCGACGCCGACTTCGCTGTCGACGTCGATGTGTCCGCCGTAGCGCTTCATGATGCCGTAGCTGACGGACAGGCCCAGACCGGTGCCCTTGCCCATCGGCTTGGTCGTGAAGAAGGGATCGAAGATGCGCGCAATGATCGAGGCGGGGATGCCGTGCCCGCTGTCCGTGATCGTGATGACGACGCCGCGCGAATCGCAGCCCGTGCGCGTCGCGACCGCCCCGACGCCGTCCATGGCATCGACGGCATTGATGAGGAGGTTGAGCAGCACCTGCAGCAGCTGATCGGCGACGATATGCACGATCGGGAGGTCGGGATTGTGTTCGGCCGTGAATTCGACTTTTTGCGCGCGGTGGTCGTAATGCATGAGCCGGATGGCGGTGGCGAGGATGTCGTTGACCTGCACCATGGAGGGCACCGAGGGCGCCGGGCGCGAGAAATCCACGAGCTCGCGCACGATGCGCGCGATGCGGTCGATGCTCCGCTTCACTTCCTTGAGCTGGCCGGAGACGAAGGGATCCTCGCTTCTGCGTTCGAGGAGCTGCACGATGGAGGAAATGGACGTGAGCGGATTGCCGATTTCGTGCGCCACGCCCGCGGCGAGCTGCCCGATGACGGCGAGACGCTCCGACTGCGCCACTTCCTGCTTGCCCGTGTCCTGCAGGACATTCGCGATCCACTTGCGGGTGCCGGAGTCGAGGATGAGGGCCTCGAGCGAGGTTTCGAGTTCGGAGAGAATGCCCGCCCGCTGCGGGTACTGCTCGCGCACCAGGATGGACGCGATCGACACATGCATCTGGCAGAACGCGGCGCCCGTGCAGAAGACGGGAGAATCCTCGAACCACGCCACGATGTCCTCCGAGAGGGGGGGCGAGTACGACGGATCATGCGGCATCTGCGCAAGGATGGACGCGTACGGCGGATCGGGAAAGTGCGACTCGGGTCGGCGGCGCTGGATGTAATTCCAGAGCTCGGACCAGACGCGAATAATCTCTTCGCGGTGCAGGTCGATGCATTCCTTCAGTGTTGCGGGTTCCATAACCTTGAAACATAGACAGCGACGGGGCGAATTCCAAGAAGACAGGAATCCAGGAATCCAGAATCCAGAATCCAGAATCCAGAAGACAGAAGACAGAAGTCAGAAGATAGAAGACAGAAGTCAGAAGACAGAAGACAGAAGTCAGAAGATAGAAGACAGAAGTCAGAAGTCAGAAGACAGAAGACAGAAGACGGATGAGCAATTCAGAGTACCATCGTGGCGTTGAATACGTTCGGTACGGCATGTGGATGCGGCTCTTTGAATCATGGTGACGAGATGCTAGATTCGCGGTGCACAACACCCTTCACAACCCAGTTTTTCCTCATGTTCATCGGACATTTCGCCGTCGCGTTGGCGGCAAAGAAGACCGCGCCAAAGGCGTTCCTGAAGCGATCGTTCATGCTGGCCTCGCCATGTTGCGCTTCGTACAAAGCGAATACATCGTGAAGAGAGATCTGAGCTCTCCCGTCATTCTGCGCGAAGAGAAGAATCTGGCCGTTCAGTCTGCAAGCAGCGTCCAGGCCTTTCATGGCAGATCCTTCCCTTCGGCTTCGCTCAGGGCAGGCTGCTGCGCTCAGGATGACGGACGCGGAATCTCTGTTCAGTCCTCTACTCCATCACTCCATCAGTCCATCACTCCCGGAATCAGCCGGCAGGGACGCCGGCCCCACCCGCAATTTTTCCTTTATTCCACTACTCCACCACTCCATTTTCACATCGGAATGACCCCATGCGCGCATCCATCTTCATCGCCATCAGCCTCGACGGATTCATCGCGCGAAAAGACGGCAGCATCGACTGGCTTACCGGAGCCGAAGGCATCGACGGGGAGGATTACGGGTACCGGGAATTCATGGACAGCGTCGATCTTCTGGTGATGGGGCGCAACACCTTCGACACCGTCGCCGCCTTCGATGCATGGCCGTACGGCGACACACGCGTGATGGTATTGACACACAGGCCGCTCGCGCGGCCCGCTGCGGCCATAGCAGACGTGCTCGCGACATCCGAAACACCGGAAATGTTATATACCCGCTTGCACGCGGAGGGCGTCGGGCGCATCTACGTCGACGGCGGATTGACCATACAACAATTTCTCGCGGCCGGACTGATCGACGACATGACCATTACGGTGCTGCCCGTCCTGTTGGGCGAGGGCATCCCGTTGTTCGGACCGCTCCCCGGGGATGTGCGACTGCGCCTGCTGTCGTCGCAGGCGTATCCGAACGGATTCGTGCAGGGGAGGTGGGAGGCGCATGGAAGTCGCACGACGCGAAATAGCAGCATGCCTAACGCTCGTTAGGGAACGTCTGTCCCGATCATCTCTCGAGGAACCGTTTCCGTCTCCCCACTCCCCACTCCCTACTTCTTTGCCATCTGCAGCCCGATGGTCAGATACACGCCGCTCAGATCCAGGCGTCTCGGAGCTCCCGTCGCAGGTGGGCCGCCGCTGATCTCCCGGTAGTGCAGCGCGTCGAAGGCGAGGTACTTGTAGGAGAATTCGATGAACGGCGAGATGCGGCCGCTTTCGTAGTAGAGGTAGCAGCCGAGTATAGGCTCCAGCGCGTACGTGGATGCGGTGACCTCGTACTCCGCGTCGTCGCCCGTGTTGCCGTATGCCACGGCGTTGTGCAGTTCAAAGTGCCCGACGTTGCCGCCGACGTAGATTCCCGCGCTGCCGTTTTCCCAGGCGACGAGATCGTGACTGACATAGGCGGAGACGTACACGCCGGTGAGCGGCATCTTGATGGTGTAGTCGCGGGCATCGGGTCTGAACGAATCCGTGTACTCGAAGCCGACGCCGAGATCCACCTGCACCGCCGGCGCGTTCTCGTCGGCAAACCGTTGCAACACGCTCTGCCTGCGCAGTTGCGCCTCGAGCGACGATTCGAGGCGCGGGATCAGCGTGGTGTCGGCGGGAAGCGTCGCGCCGAGTTTTTCCGTTTCAAGACGCGTGCGCAGGCTGTCGATCGCGTGCTTCGTGCCCGCCATTTCAGGCGACTCCTCCTGCGCGGGGTAGGGTCCGAGCAGCAGTTCGAAGCCGAAACGGATCGGGGATTGCTCGAACAGCGGCACGTCGTTTCTCCGCGACGGCACGCGGTCCGCATTGACGCCCAGCGACGTCCAGATGGCCACGCCGTTGAACTCCCCGAAGAACGTGTCGAAGGGGCTGGTCTGGGCGATGCCGCGTCCGCCGCACAGGACGAACATCAGGGTCAGCAGGGCTGCGCGTCCCGACAGGTTGCGGCGAAAGGTGAGGGTGGTTCTCATGCTGTCCGTGGATCGATGTCGGTGAAGAACTCGCAAGCTAGATCGGGCGGGGGTGAAAATCAAAACAGCGCGCTCGTCAGCGAAACGCCGCCCGGTGCCGTGCGCCCGCGCGCACCGACTCCTCGAGGAAGGCCTCGATGTTCTCGAGCGGTGTGCCGGGCAGGATGCCGTTGCCCGCCGCGATGCACATGCCCCCGTCCGGGCGGTCGAAAATCTCGAGCAGCGCGCGCACCTCGGCGCGGACGTCGTCGGTCGAGCCCGACGGGAGCACATGCTGCACGTCGATGCCGGCGCAGAACGCGATGCGCGCGCCGTGCGCGTCGGCAACCGCGCGCGCGTCCATCGTCCCTTTCTGCACGGGATGGAACACGGCGACGCCCGCGTCCGCGAGCAGGGGCAGCAGCGCGGTATTGTCGCCGCAGCTGTGCAGCCACCAGTGGATTCCTCGTTCACGGAGCAACGACCCCACGGTGTCATAGTAGGGCCTGATCATCGCGGTGAAGGTCGCGGTGCTCATCATGGCATTGGTCTGATGCCCGAGATCGTCGCTCGTCCAGAATCCGTCGGGAGCGAACATCCGCGCCGCGCGATCGAGATACGAACAGTACTGGGTGCAGAGCGCAGTATGCAGGCGGTGGACGTTTTCCTGTTCAAGAGCGTAGTCGAGCAGCAGATTCTCCATGCCGCGCAGGGCCCACGGCCGTTCGAAAAACAGCCGCCACCAGGCAACGACGATGTAGCGATCCTGCGCGCGCAACCGCTCGGTCTCCCGCGCCAGCGCATCGAACTGCGGATCGAGATCGGCGCGAGGCAGCTTGTCGATGAACTCGTCGAGGCGGGACCAGTCGTCGAGCACACGCCGGGCGTCGAGCGCGCCGCCGCCGTCCGTGTTCCACGAAAGTCCCATGCGCGGAATGTCCACCGGCTGCAGCCAGAGGAACGCGACATCGTCGGGATATCGATCGAAACGCCGCAGTGCGTTGCCATGCAGTTCCGCGAATCCTTCCCCCCACCACTTCGTCTGCACCAGCGGCACACGCGCGGGCGAACGGCGCTCCACGGCCTTGATCACTTCCGCGCGGGGAAGAGGGGAGAACAGGGCGATATCCGGTTGCGGCATGGCGGTCTCGAGGTGATCCTGCAGTGCGTTGCCGCAACAATACGAAAATTCCCGCCGCGATGAACGGAAATGGAGCCGGACAACACAACGGGCGCCCCGGAAATCCGGGGCGCCCGTGGAAGAATTCGGTCAGAGTGTCAGCGCATACGTTCGTGAGAATGAATCGAGGATTGCGTCGCAGCGGAGCGCTTCACCACACGGATGGATGGAGGGTGCGTTCTGCCGCTACCACCTCGCCATGATTCCCAGCGACGCCAGGAACTCACGGTATGTGTCGGTCGAGAGGAAGAAGTCGTTGTAGTTCGTCTTCTCAAGACGAACACTGAGGTCGATGCCATCGATCACACGAAGCCCCCCATCGGCGTAGACGCCGAGACGCTCGTTCCTGCTGCGGTCGAAGGCGAGAGTGACGCCGAGGCCCACAGTGACCATCTCGCCAAGTGGAGACGAACCGCTTACGTCCACCGTCTGGATCATGCCATAGCCCAACGTGTTTCTCGATTCGATGAAGCCCAGGTTGAGCCCGATCGTCAACGGGAAAGCGAAAGACTGCATCTGGGTGAGCATGAAGGAGTTGGTCTGGTAATCGGTCAACGTGCTTCCCGTCTCCGTCCGCTGTCCTGCATACGAAAACGAAGTGGACGCACCCAGCGACGCGATCGAATATGAATACCCGGTCATGGCGGTGACCATGAGCATCGTGTTCTGGAATTTGTACAGGGGATCGGATGCATCGTTCTTCTGCATGATGGGAGAAAAGGAGACACGAAGGTACGGCAGGCGTGGGATGTTCAGGCCGAGATTGATCCCGTAGGCCGTCATGGTCGTGGTGGATGATTTCCAGTCGATGAGATTGTCGTTGTACATGCGGAAGAAGGAGCCGAAAGTCACGCGGCGGTCGAAGAGTTGCTGGTCGAGCTTCGCTTCGTAGCCGAACTGATCGGTCCGGAGCTGCGGCACGCCGAGAGAGGCGTAGCCAGGGCCGATCATCTTCACGCCGGCGGAGATCTTTGTGGCCGATCCCATGTTCGAGTAGACGAGGCGGCCGCTATACATGTAATCCACCGATGAACTCAGGCGCGGGTTCGTCATGTTGCGCACGAAGGTCGGAATGGAGCTGCTGGCGAACTCCGGATCGCGCGTGTCGCGGGTGAACAGCGAAGCCGCGCCTTCCGCCTCGAAGGCGAGCGCGTCACCAAAGAGCTTCAGCCGGCCTTCCATTCCGAGCACGTAGTTTTCCCGCGGGGTGAGCGTGAGATTCGCAGGATCAAGACGGATGGATGCCCCATCGTCCGCAGCATACAGCCCGCTGACATAGAGGTGGTCTCCTTCCTTTGCACCTACGCCAAGCCGGCCCGCGTAGAGATCCCGGAGGTAGGCCGCATTGTCGATCGGCCGCTGGTTGCGTGATGCAGTGAATGCGGTGTAGAACATGCCAGGATTCAGCTCGACGTTGACCCCTGTGACCGGCACACCGCTCAGGACGTACTCGGAGTAGGACGGGTAGTTCGTGCCGATGCCCAGGGACCGTATGCTCATGAACAGTTTTTCCGCACCGCTGATCGCGCCGTACTGATCCAGATTCCCGGCGAGCTTTCGCGGATCCGCCATGTCGGAGTACTGTTCGTATCCGAGAGAGGAGAAATTCGGCGACGCGGAGGCGAGGTCCTGGTAGCGTGATTCGAGACCCTGCCGAAACCCGTCGAAATTGAAATTGACGCCGAAGGAATTCATGCTCTGCCGGCTGCTGTCCTGCAGCGTGGAGTATTGGAAGTACGATTCGAAGGGCAACCCGTACAGTACCATACCGGGCCGGATATCCGCCGTGAGTGAGTTTCTCGGCATCTCTGAATACGACCCCACACGGCTGGCGTGGCGCGCGTCGATTCTCGCCGTTCCGGAGAAAACGATGGGCTCCGGAAGCGGGAATTGCAATGGATCCGCGCTGAAGGGTCCGCGGAGAAATTCCGGATCGGTAAGCAGCGAGGCATAGAGAGTTTCGTGTGAACGCAACACGCCTGTGCTGCCCGGAGCGCGTCGCCTGTCCCGCACGTCTTGTTCAGTCTCAATCATGACGTCACGTGGTGGACGGGCACCGAATGCACCTTCATTTTCTAGCACAAAAGACCATACCTCGCTTGACTGGACGAGCACGTTGTTCAGGTACACATCGATTCCCCAAGCGTATCTCGCACCAGGACGGTATGTCGTGTTAGCGTATCGATCCGACCAGGTTCCCATAAATTCTCCGCGCGTGGCGGTTGATTTGGTTGTTCCGCTGGTTCCACGATAGCGTTCTCCCGAACCGGAATGCCCGTCTCCCAACCGCCTTGCCGCAAGAGGCAGCTGCACCATGTTCGTCGCGATATTCGCCAGGACAATCGCTGCCGGATTGGAGTGGAATGCGTCGTACGGAGATTGCCGTCCGATGATCTCCGTAATTTTCAACGAATAGGTGAATCGTGACTGCGGCGGGATGGGAGCCGGAGGCAGCCAGCTGAAGGTCATGATGCCGCCGGGGAGGGGAGAAGTGTTCTCCGGTTGTGTGCCTGTAGCGCGACGTGAATTCCAGGAATCATCGAAGGGATCCTTCTTGGGAGGTTCCTTCACGTAGCAGTGAATTTCTTTGCATGCCGG
This sequence comes from Ignavibacteria bacterium, assembly GCA_016720835.1. Classification (GTDB taxonomy): domain Bacteria; phylum Bacteroidota; class Ignavibacteria; order SZUA-365; family SZUA-365; genus JADKJW01. Next base: position 8,551 of record JADKJW010000015.1, on the reverse strand, counting down.
GCAGTAGAAACACACGATAGTTGGACCAGCCGTGAGGTTATCCGGCACACCGTCAGCACCGTTGCCATGCATCCGATTATAGACTCTCCGAGCGAGAACGTCCATGATAATCTGCGGATGTTCAGCGTCCTTCAGCGCTTGGAGCAACGCGGCGGGATTGTCGAGAGCGAGAATTTCCTTTTGAAAGTGCTCCAGCATCACATGACTCCTGGCGCTATCCTGCGGAGTTCTCTGTGCCGAGTATCCATGGCTGTGACCGCCGGCTTCGATCGCACGCCGTTCGTCGAGATACTCTTCCCACTCAGGCCAGTTCCTGACCACCCATGGATCACCGAAGGCTTGCTCCGGAGGTGCGACAGCATTCGTTGCGGGAGGGTATTGGTGCACAAATCCCGCCGCTCTGGTCTGCATGATCGCCCAGATGGCCGTCCGCGGGTCCAGGTCTCTCGGGATGCTCGCGAGCAGTATTCGAAGCGATCGAGGCAGATCGTGATACACTCCCATCTCCGCCTCGTCATCCGTGCGACCTGAACTGAACGCGACTCCATTCAGCGGAGCCAGCAACTCGATCTGCGTCAGGTTCTCGACCAGCGATTGCACGCACATCTCCCCTAGGACAGCGTTATTCGAAGCATCGTACACCGTGACGCAGATGTCGTAGTCCCCCGTCGGGACCGATCCGATCTGCTTGACCACGTCCGAGTAGCGCGTGTTCGATTCCTTCACGTCCAACGGCTGGAGTTCGCGGCTGCCGACGATCTTCAGTCCGGGTGGGAGCGGGAATTGGGCTGTCGTCGCCTCGACGATCCTCCCGTCCTTTCGTTCCGTCGCCCGGCCGATCATGTACACGGTGAACGTGGTCTTCGTCGGGTTCATGAGCGTCACCTTCCACATGTGCTCCAGCTTGAACTGGTACGGCGGAGGCTGCTGGAGGGTGAGGGTGATCTGGGCGGATGCCGGCACCATGCATATCATCTGTGCGGCCACCGCGAAGGCGGCAAAAAGAGGTCGTACGTTGTGTTTCATGCTCTTTCCTGCGATAGTTATTCCTGGGGCTTTCCTCATCCTGTCATACGACAAGGTGGCTACATGCCGTACGCGTTGCCTCGTTTCCGTGGATCGAACTTCCATCCGGCCTTTGCAGGGCTCACGAATTCGCACCAGGAGTCACCATGCGAATCACGAAGGCGGTCCGGCACACTGCCATGCTCACAACATTCCGGCCTCAATAATGGCTCGTCCCCTTCAGATTAATGATATATGTGTTTGGCTCGTTCGTCGACTGATTATTGATCTTGAGCTGTTTTTGTACGTTCGTATATTGCGCCTGTGGAGAAAAGGTGACCACAATATCATAAGATGATCCCGACGATATCTGTGCGGGACTTGTTGGGAGTACTTGAAAAGGCTCTTCTGTCGATATATTATCGATCTGTAACGCTATTTGTGACGTCGTCATATTCCATATCCTGAACGTTTTCGTGGAGGAAGCGCCTATGAGCGTGTTGGGAAATGTATGTGTCGTGTTGTGAGCCTTTATAGGTGAGCTTATCGTAGAGGTTGCGTCCTGTGTCACCTTCATCTTGGCGCTCCCCGGTACATTCACCCGTAAGGTTGATCACGTACGAGGTCGGATTGTTTGTCGAATTATTCGAGATGTTTAGCTGGGCCGCATGGGAACCAGTGGCGGTTGGAAGATACCGTATGGTAAAGGCCTTTCCTGTCGGCTGTCCGGAGAGATTCACTGCCAGTGTCCACGGGGGGGGGGGCGTGGTTAGCAGCGTAAATGGAGAAGTGACGGGCGTGATGGTTATTGTTTCTATCAACAACGACGCGTCGCCGTAGCTCCATATTTTGAAGATCTTGTTCTTTGGCACAGCGGTAGTCGTATTCCCGAAATCATAGGACGAATTATGTACATAGTTTACGCCGGCGGCCATGGTCGTCGCGTCGCCTGTCACCTTCATCGTATGCGTTTGCCCGGAGATTCCGGTGCCTTGCAATACGATCTCGTAGGGCGTCATAATATTCCCGGCAGTATGGCTGATAGCCCAGGTTTGCGTGTTTGGACCGAGGATGCAGTCGTAGTGCACAAGAAACTCCTTGGTCCCGCCCGGCGCGATGGTCCATCCGCCTGAAGGCGTTGTACCGGTGGTACTGAATGGGGACTGGCCGCCGCTCAAAGCCGCGGGAGTGATGGTGATCGGGCCGCAGGAAGCGGCTGAGGTGTTTTTTATTATCACCGTTTTCACGTATGATCCAATTGTCTGCGTGCCAAAATCGCACACCAGGGAGTTGGTAATATCGTTTGCGGCAGCGACCGACCCCACATATGTCCTCACGATTTTCCCCGACGGGCATGCGGGCGAGGTTCCCGATCCGGTTAATTGAATAGGAAATGGATTTTGAGCGGCGTAATTGGCGGAGTTTTGCGCAACGTACCACGTTTTGGTATGAGCGCCAACGGTCGTGGGATTGAAGGTAACGGAATATGTTACGATTTGATTTGGCAGCAATGTATACGCTGTGTACGGGGCATTTCCGGTCATCACCGTCCCTGAAGTCGAAACGAACGCACACGTGAACGGAGGCAGGGATAACGCAAGGGGACTGACGATTAATTCGCCGCTGGTTCCAGTATTCTTTAGGGTGACAAGCTTCGATGAAGAAGAGTTGACGGGCACGGTGCCGAAATCCAAGGGCCCGGCGAGTGGGTTCTGGTCCTCGAAGACTCCCATCTGAATCGCACAATTGCTTTGCGGTGGAAGCGGACATGGTATGCTATAGATGTCCGGGGGGTTCATGAAGGTTGTACCACCGTTCGTGGACCATGCAACAACCGCACCGGATATCATACCGGAATTCTGAAAACAGATGGTTCCAACAACAAAACCACTCACAAAGGGACCGCCGCTGTGTTTGATGATAACAGAATTCGGCTGCTGGGCGACAATGGTTGTATTCGCCGTCGTCGTTACCGACAGGATGGTAGGAGGCGCGCCGGTGCAACTGAGATGAAATGCATCCATTATGGGGGAAGTAAAGTTCCCTCCTATTTTCATTTCGAAACAGCATCCCATGCATGGCAACGGCGTCAGATCGAGAGTAATGGTCGTGCCGTCGACGAGTATCTTGAATGCCATCGCCTCGCTCTGCGCGCTCCCGCAGGTGACCTGCCAGGCATACGTATTCCCCAGCACGAAGGGCCTCGCCGATGCCGGATAGACATGCATCGTAGAGTTCAACCCGTCCTTATGGTAAAATGGATTGTTCTTTTTCATTGCTTCGACGGGTGTCTGAGCGCCCATCACTTCGACAATCCTGATGTCGTACGAGGCGTTGCCCGGTGTGGGAGTCGCCGGCAGCCATGTGAACGTCGTCTGCCGACCTGGCGGAAGCTTCTCCCCGTCGGAGGGCGATACGAGCGTGGGTGGGGACAGGACCACGATGGAATGCCGCATGCATGCTTGGGCCAGCTGCCCGCCCGCCGTGCTTTTCGCGTAGATACAGACCGTGTACTCGCCCGTACCCGCGCTCCCTGTGCGCGCCATCACTTCCTGATATTTCCCGTTCCGCCAATTGTACTTTCCGCCGCCCGGAATGTTGTTCGCGGTGATGTTTTGGTCTCGTTCGCCTTCAGCTTGAAAGCACCGCAGGTGCCTTCTACGATTCTGCCGTCCTGCGCTTCGTCGACTGTTCCTTCGAGATAGAGTTCGACTTCGGCAGGCGATTGGTTCGTCACGGTGAGGTTCCAGATGTCGGTCGCGCCGAGCTGGTTGGGAGGCGGTTGTCTCAGCGTCACCAGTACTTGCGCGATTGCCGTGTTTGCGAACAGGCAGGCGATGAGGAGGATCACTTTTATCATGAGTTTCATCTCCTTGGAATGGGGCAATGACAGGTTAGATGTTCTGATATTACTGGTATGATTCAATGAAGAGAAAGAAGCGGCAATCGCCGCTCCTTCTCTCAGAAGCGTGCTATATCATGATGACGTTGTAGCGCGTCCGCTTGAACTGTCTTGCGCGCATGTTGTACGCGTAGAGGCCGGGCGGGAACGGGGATATGGCTGTCGTCGCCTCGACGATGCGGCCGTCCCTGCGTTCCGTCGCCCGGCCTACCGTGTACACGTTGAACGTCGTGCGCGTCGGATTCATCAGCGTCACCTTCCACATGTGTTCCAGCTTGAACTGGTATGGCGGGGGTTGCTGGAGGGTGATGGTGACCTGGGCGTCCGCACCCGCGGAGAATGCAATCACGATGCTGATGAATAAAAGACGAATACGATTCCGTCGAGCATTAATGGCATTACCGAACCCTGTCGTCTTTGCCCGGTTGCACTTTCTTGCCCGGGAGATTGGGACACAACGATACAGTGTGATTTGCTGTTTTCGTGCAGCCGGAACACGTGACAGCGACGGTATATTGTCCGGGTAGCGAACAGGTGATGGATTGCAATGATGGATTAGACACAATACCCGGACCGGTCCATTGATATGACAGTCCGCCGGGTGGACAACAGCCTGGAGGTGTGCTTGCCGTGATCGCGGTCAGCGTGATCTGTTCATCATCGCATATTCCGCACGGACCAGATATCCTCACGATGGGAGCGCTGCAAATCCTGACGACGTTTGATTTGGCCTTGGTCTGACAATCGAGGTCTGTCACTTCCACACGGTAAAATCCGGGCTGGGAAACAGTGAGCGACAGGCCGTTGGTGGTCGCGAAGCTCACGCCATTCCTGTACCACTTGTATGGGGGCAACGGATAGGACGGCGTTGCGGTCAGTATCACCGAAGGAGTGGAAGGCGGACATAATTGCGTGGTATTCGCTGCGAGAGTGACGGTGAGCTTCGGCTTGACGCGATCTCAAACGGCGCGCTCCATACTGCCGGACACGCGCCGTTCTGGATCTTCACCCTGTACCACACGGACTTCGAGCCGGGACCGGGATTCTCCAGGTTGTTGGTGAAGTACAACATTGTCTGATCCGTGCCAGAAAGCGTGGTCCATATGCTCGGCACCGCCGCGAAAGCTGTCCATGGCGCGGCGGAACGCTGCCACTCCACGACCTTGATTCCATTGCACGCGACAAGCGCCTTGATCCTCACGGACCGTCCATAGCACAGGACGCCCAACGGGGATGGCTGTGTGGGCGGAGAGTCCCACTCCGCTCCCTTGAGTTTCACATCCTGCTGGCTGATAGGCCTGTCGACGTACACGGTGATCGAGCGCGACTGCGTGCCGCACTGAGCATTCGGCTGCGCGTTGGTGGCGGTGATGACATATTTCCGATAGCATACCGTCGGGGTGAGCGGCACGGTGAGGGTGTGATTTGTCGGTGAGATAACCGTCGCGGGAGGCAGGGGAGGATCCGGCGGGCCGTTGACGTACGCTTCCTTCCAGGTTATTTGCTCCCCGCATTGCGTCGGAGACGTCAGGAGGGGACGGCTGATCGTGAATGTTCCGGTCCAACTCCCGCAGACCCTGTATACGCCAGGCGACTGCAGCTGGAGCCCGGCCGGCGCTTGAATCGCGAAATCCGCAGGCGGATCGCAGACCACGACCGTGGCGGGCGCGGAAAGGTATTGGAAGCACTCGTTCTCGATCAGGGCGATGTAGCAAGTGGTTTGCTGCAGCGGGGTTGGTCGGCATCGTTCACGCCCGGCTGGGGAGGATTGGTATTCATTTCGCTCCACGGAGGGCTTGGCGGGACGCTCGTCGCGGCAGGACATGTCGTGCCCGACGTGGGAATCGCCGTGTACCATTTGATTTTCGCGGGAGGACCAGGGGCGGGACCAATCGGATGATCGTCGACTTCCCTTGCAGATAGTCGGGTTGTCCGGCACGGCCAGAGGCTCCGACGGCGGCTGTGCCGTCACCTGCGGCAATTGGTCCGCGGTTTCGAAGGAGAGATCATTTGCGAGGATGAGCGTGTACAACGTGATCTGCTGCGCAGATTGGGGCGTGACACAGATGCGAAAGGTCTTCGTCCCCGGCTGAAAGATGTTCGGGTATCCCGCCAGCTGGTTGCACAGGATGAATGTGCCTGCCGCGCCCGCCGTTTCAGTACTGGCCCATTCTATCGTGTTTCCCGTAATGGATGGGCTCGAAGGGGCATTCCACGTGGAAGTCCCTCCGGTGATCGCTCCGCCCACCGGCGCGCCTGGACTGAGAACCGCGCGGACGCCGTGAACGAATTTCCCCACCTTCTTGGTCGTTCCATCGTCGATGCATGCAAAGGTGAGCGTGAACTCCCAATAGCATTTGCCGCCGTTGGCGATGAGTTGCGGTGTGGAGAATGTGTATTGCGTCAGGCTTTTCGGCTGCGCACGGACAACGACGGTCGAGATGCACAACACGGAAGCGAACAGCAGAATGATCGGCGCACAATGCTTCTGAGCTATCTGTTTCATGAGATGGATCTCCTTTCTATGGATTGCTTGATATCGCTTCGTTCTTCCGGTGGTCGTCAGTGACATACGGTGACAATACAACTGGCAGTGGCCGTGCATCCGCATGGATCCGTATACGTGACCGTGTATGTATCCGTCAAGGTTGGTGTAAAAGCCGGGGTCGATTGGCCTGTGAAAGTTCCCCCGTCCAGGTCCATACGTATGTTCCCTGGCCCGGGTGGTGCATGTTGTCGTTCCTATCGCGTACAGGTTGAAGGGATTGATGCCATCGAAGCAGCACGGACAGTTCTTGATTATGACGGACAAAGAATGATCCTTCACCAGCGCCTGGTCGGATTCCGCCGAAGCGCAGGGTCCGTTTGCGACCAGGGTATATCCTCCCGGCTCGGTCACCTGGATCGAAAGTGAATTTCCCGCCGGTATCTGCGGTCCGAACGGCATGCCATCCCAGAAATACCATTGGTAATTCAAGATCGGCCCGCAAGGTGGCACGGTCGCATTCAGCGTCACCGGCTGCCCCGGACATTTGGGAATGCTCCCCGCAATCGTGATTACCGGCGCGCAGGGAGGTTGTATCACTTTTATCTCGCAACAGGCCGACGCGATGGCATTGCAGATGGCGTTCTGGTCCTGCGCGGTCACGACCCACCAGACGTTCGTCCATGTCGTGTTCCATGGACCGATCGAGTTCGTGTTCTGAACGGTACCGCTTCCCGCCAGTATCCATGCCGAGCCCGGAAACGGCGGGCAGTTTGTTTGATTGGGGCAATAATACCATTGGTAATTGGTGTTCGGGACGCTGATTCCCACCTGGAGTATCGCATCCTCATGGGGACAGATGGGAAACGGACAGGCTGCACCCGCCGGATCCAACACGGAAATGACCGGCTGCGGCGGCGGATCCGCGATGATGATCGTGAGCCTGGCATAGTCCGGCTCGCAGGTGCCGTTCACGACGGCGGCCTCTATTGTATAGGTCCCGCTGGACGTAAAGGAATACGAGCATGTGTTGGAAGTCCCGCAGGCCGTGATTGCCGACCCGTTCACGCTCCACCCGGTGATCGTGCCGATGTTGCCGGCGAGCGAATACGTGACGTTTACCGGGTAGTTGGGAAGCCTGTCTCCGTTGTTATCACGCTGCATATCTTGGCCGGGCTGCAGCGAGGAGGAGATGTTGATGTTATCGATAGGGCGCCTGCATGCGTCGGACAGTCCACGGCCACCGTCGCCTGGCAACTGTTCGGGCAATTCAGCGTCGAAGGCGGCTGCGCAGTGGGGGAACCCCCATTGATCGAGCGGCATGATGGCGGTATATGTTCTGATGATCTGCGCTCCGAGAGAACAATTGGGATTGTTCGGATCGATGGCATTGGTATTCACCACGGGCCCGTTGTACCAGGGCGTGGCACTCCCGCCGGGCGGAGTATCGACATAATCCCATTTTATGAGCGCGTTCGACGGCCAGAAACCGCTCAGCGACAACACGGCCGCCTCGCCCTCGCAGATCGGGCTCGAACAACGGAACACGCGCTGAGCGAAAGGTACGTTCAAGGTATAAGCGAGTGTGTTTTCGCACGAGCCCTTCTTCACCTTGATGTTGTAGGTATAGATTCCCGGATTCGGAGACCGCTGGGCATGTCGATGCATTTGATCATTCCGGGACAGGAACTCCGCATTATTGGCGTCCAGTTTGCCCTCGTCTTGAACGAATGTCTGCAAGGGTCCGCTGTACCCGAAGATGATCGAGGCAAATTTCAAGGTGATCTGTTGGTTTCCGCACAGATCATACTGCGCCGGATACGGCCAGATCCAGCAGATATGCCAGCTGAACGCTATCCACGGACTCGTCGCGGCGAGTTGCCCAACGCTGTTGAACGCGCTGACCTTCCACGCATAGGCCTGCCCCGAGTCGAGAGGCGCAGCTTCTGGAGGGAAAGGAAGACTCGATCCCCGGATGTCCTTCTCCTCAAAGAGAATTTTTCCCTCTTCCGGGTTGCGTCCCTTTTCGATCTGCCTCAGCACGACCGAATACGTGACTTCCTCCGATCCCGGATCGAATTTCCACTCGAATGCAGGCCTGTTGCCTTTTGGAGGACGATCTTCCGTCGGCGAGACCGGCACGATTGTACGACCGCCCG
>JADKJW010000014.1 GCA_016720835.1 Ignavibacteria bacterium | reverse complement strand
GATTTGGCCTTCACGCGAACGACCCTTTGCGCGTACTCTTCACGGGAACCCTGTTGGAACTCCGTCTGTGTCAACACACATGGGCATTCGATTTCAGGAAAACAAGGGGCAGATCGTCGATACCGATGGCAAGCCGTGTCCGGATATCATGTTCACGGCAACCGTTTCAGGCGCCCGGCTGTATTTCCGGCGCGACGGCATCAGCACGGTGTTCATCAAACCCGACACGAGTGTGCAGGAGACGAGTGCCCTCGTCCATCGCAACATTGGGAGAATTCAGCTGCGACGAACGCCCGGCAGTATCGCATGGACATGACGTTTGTGGGAGGCAGGCAGGAGACACATCTGCGGAAGGAAGATCCGTATCCCGGCGTCGTCAATACTATCTCGCGCACTGTCCTGACGGCATTACCGGCATCAAGGAGTACCGGCGCATCGTGTACGAGCATGTGTACGAGAACATCGACCTTGAATTGGTTGCCGCCGCGGGGACACTGAAATACAATTTCATCGTCCACGCGGGGGGGCGAGCCGGTGATATCCGGATGAAATACTCTGGCGCGACAGCACTCGCGCGCGCGGAATACGGGATGTTGCGCATGAACACGGCGCCCGGCAGGATGGAGACAGCCTCGTCCGACATCGTCGTGGGAGCGGATCAACTGGACGCGCACATTCTCTATTCTGGCACTGCGAAAGCTCATGACGTACGCGTCATCGGCGAAAGCAGTATCCTCGCCTCCACTCCGTGGTCTACGTACTATGGAGGAGCGCGCACGACGATGGTTCCGCGATTGCTGCAGACGCAAACAGAAATGTTGTTGTCGCCGGGTCTACCCGCAGCGCAAATTTGCCGATACTGAACGCGGACCAGCCCCCCAGCCGGCGACAGTGATATCATGCTCGTAAAGTTTGACGAAAATGGAAACCGGCTATGGGCAACGTACTTCGGAGGAAGCGCGCGTGACGAGGGCTGGGACCTTGCCGTGGACGGCAGCGGCAGTGTTGCCGTGACCGGCATCACCACCAGTTCGGATTTCCCGGTTACTGCCGGGGCATTTCAAAGCACAAGGAAAGGTGCGATCGATATCTATATTTTGAAATTCGGCGCTAATGGTTTGCGGCAGTGGGCAACGTACTATGGCGGGAGCGCGGATGAATGGGGTATCGGGACGGCGATTGACGGGAGTGGAAACATCATCGTCACGGGGTACCTGAAAAGCAGCGATTTTCCAGTGCTCAACGCATATCAACCCGTGAAGGCGCCTGCCGATGACGCATTCGCGATCAAATTCAACAGCAGCGGCACACGATTGTGGGCAAGTTACTACGGTGGTAACCTGGATGATGTATTTAATTATGTGAAGACCGACGGGAGCGGAAACATCTACATCGCAGGGTACACGCGGAGTAGTACGTTCCCGGTGTCCAACGCGTTTCAACCAGCGCTGGGAGGGGGTACTGATGGTCTGATTCTGAAGCTCTCCAGTGCAGGGATTCCAATCTGGGCAACATACTACGGTGGTTCCGCGTGGGATATGCTGATCAATATTGCGCTTGATGGCGCCGGGAATGTACTCGTGTCGGGCTTGTCGAACAGTAGCAACTTCCCGGTCCAGGGCGCGTACCAGAATGCCATCGCGGGTGATTACGACGGCGTGGCCATAAAAATCACACCGTCCGGCTCGAGAATATGGGCAACCTATATCGGGGGAAGCGGGTATGATAACTGTAATTTCCTGACACCTGTCGATAATAATCATTTCGTCACGGGAGGATTGACGGTCAGTTCGGATATGCAGGTTTCAATGCTTTCCAATCGTCGAACGCAGGAGGGCAGGATATCTATCTCATCCGTTTCGATGAAAATCTTACCCGGCAATGGGCAACGTATTACGGAGGAAGCGCCGATGATGGTGGGGCGAAAATTGCGGACAATTCCGGTGAACTCTATTTACCGGAGTGACCGAATCGGTGGATTTTCCGGTGACGCAAAATGCCTTCCAAAAAGTGTACGGCGGCGGAACGCTTGACGCGGTGATTGTAAAATTCGGATGCATCAAACCCGTGGCATCCGTGCTTCCATCCGGCATCGGTGCTTGCGTGGACAGCGTTGTGACCCTGTCCGTATCCCGAAGCGGCTTCCCCCTCCCGTCAGTTCAGTGGCAGACGAGCAGTAACGGTGGCGCAAGCTGGAGTGCGTTGGCCGGAGCAACGGATACCGTTCTCACGATCACAGCCTCCATCACACTGCATGGACGACTCTACCGGGCGGTGGTGAAGAATTCCTGCGGAAGCGTGGAGACAAATCCCTCCACCCTTACGGTGGCACAACCGCCGATCATTTCGAGGGAACCGGTCGATCAATCGCTGTGCGTCGGCGACACGGCCAGGTTTGTCGTGTCAGCATCCGGATCGGGTCTGACGTATCGATGGCAGGAGGATCAAGGCGCAGCGTATTCCGACCTCGCGGCGACGCTGCCCTATCAGGGAACAACCTCTCCGCAATTGGTGCTTGCTCCGGTGAAAGCCGGAATGAACGGGTATCAGTATCGCTGCATCGTATCCGGCCCCTGTCCTCCGGACGCGATGACCCTCTCTGCTCGAGTGACCGTCATTCCGGCCCCTTCGATCGCATCGCAGCCGACGCAATGACGGTATGCGAGACGGTGAAGACGCCTCCCCTTCACGGTCGTTGCAACCGGTACCGTGACAGCGTATCAGTGGCAGGTCGATAATGGCACAGGTTTTACCGACATATCGGATTCTGTGCCCTATACTGGAAACCACACCCGCAACGCTCGTAATCATTAAGGCCAGTCTCGGCCTCCACGCCTTTCGATATCGTTGCATACTGACCGGCAGCTGCTTGCCACCCGACACTTCGGTTGCGGCGCTTATCATAGTGAACAGTGCACCAATAGCAGCGGTTGCCCCGGCGGGCACTCAGGCTCTGTGACGGTGACAAGCTCATCCTCCGGTCGGACAGCGGGGCAGGGTGGACACACCAATGGCAGCGCGATGGCGTGGATATCACCAATGCACGAAGTACGACATATGTGCCTCGCAGAGTGGTTCGTTTCGTGTCGTCGCAACGCCGCGGGCTGCATCTATACCTCAGCCGCTGTGGACGTGACCCGGTATGCTCGGCCGGTGGCCGGAGTTGTTGCCGATGGTCCAACCAGTTTCTGTGAAGGCGGGAGTGTAACACTTCGTGCGCCCAATGGAACGAATCTGGAATACTCCTGGATGCGGAACGGAGTTGCCATCGCAGGAGCAACTCACCTGGAATACACGGCTGTTCAAGCAGGACAATACCGCCTTGCGGTCAGGAACAGCGACGGGTGCACCGATACTTCAGCGGCATACGCGGTAACCATTCTGCCGTTACCGAACGCGCGGATCACCGGGCCCCCCTCGCTTTGTCCGAATACGGAAGCGACGTATCGACTGGATCGACCGGCAGGGCTATCGTGCAGGTGGTCGGTGGCAGGAGGTGCGCCGCTGAACGCACTGGATGAAGATTCTCTGCGTGTCCGCTGGTCGGCGGCCGGTACCGGTACCGTGCAGGTTCGCATGACCGCGAACGGCAGTGGATGCATCAGGGACACCGTTCTCGTTGTACGCATCGAGAATGCGCTCTCGCCGGTCATCGTCGGCAATACATCCCCAGTGCTCTGCGAGGGCGACAGCATCCTGCTCGATGCAGGCGACGGGTATGCGGGCTATCAATGGTCCACCGGCGCAACAACGCAGCACATTACGGTGTACGGCAGCGGTGCGTATTCCGTCACCGTGCGGGACGCGAACGGCTGCACTGGTGTGTCGCAACCATTTCCGTGACGTTCCGGCCGCTCCCCCGTTCCGGTGCTGACTGCATCGGGAGGTACCTCCATGTGTCCTGGCGATTCAGTCACGCTCGATGCGGGGGCGGGGTACGGCAGGTACGTATGGTCCACAGGTGATACGACGCGCACTATCAGTGTTCGCAGGGGCGGCAGCTATTTCGTGACGGTCACCGATCTGTCCGGTTGCCTTGGAAAATCTGCACCGGTGCTGGTGAGTGTGCTCCCGCGTCCCGACGCGGTGCTTTCAGGCCCCGGCGCTGTATGCTTGAATACTGATGCGCAATTCTCGGTGTCGAGCGCCACTGGTACCGCTTTCACCTGGTCGTCATCCCGGGGGAGTATTCGCAGTGGAGCCGGCAGCAATATGGTGACGATTCGCTGGTCACAGCCCGGCGCCGACACTGTCCGCGTAACTGTCGCGAGTGCGGCGGGCTGCACTCGCGATACCATGATGATTGTCGCAGTGAACACCACGCTCCAGCCGGTCATTACGGCGAACCGGCCGTCGCGCTTGTGCAATGGCGAGAGCGTCACACTCGATGCCGGCGCAGGCTACATCGCATATCAATGGTCGAGTGGTGAAACGGTGCGCACCATCACCGTGTCCACAGCCGGAAGCTACTCGGTGACGGTCACTGACGCTTGGGTTGTTCAGGGACCGCCGTGCCGATCAACGTGACCGTGCTACCCCGTCCTGTCCCAGTGATCCTGGGGGTTACGGAGTTTTGCGAAGGCGACAGTACCGTGCTCGATGCCGGATCCGGCTATGTTTCGTATCTGTGGTCTACAGGCGGGAATACCCGGCGAGTAACGCTTACGCAGGCGGGCAGCTATCGCATCACGGTAATCGATACGAATGGTTGCAGCGGAGAAGCCGACGTTGTGGTACTGGTGCACCCGAATCCTGTTCCCACGATTACGGTACAAGGAACAGAGCTGATCTCGACTCCCGCGGTATCCTACAGGTGGCAGCGAAACGGAGTGGACATTCCCGGCGCCACTGCCGCAAGATACACCGTCAGCGATTCTGGCCTCTACCGTGTGACGATTACGGATAGTTTCGGTTGCAGCGGTGTCTCGCAGCCATTTTTTTTACACTCCCGCGCGGGCAAGCTCTGAAATCGGATTCGCCTGCGCAGCGGCGGCCCCTCTCCCTGTCGGCGCCGTGGTGCTGCTGCCCATCCAGCTGTTGAGATCCGCGCAACTTGATGCCGTGAATGCAAATGCCTTCACGGCGCAATTGCGTTTCAATCGCAGTGTTCTCGTGCCGCAATTCCGGCCGGCGACATCGCGCGACGATGGTGCTGACCGGATAATAACTGTGACAGGTACGCGTCCAGCGCAGACCGGCAGCGGCGTCCTGTTGGAGCTGCCCTTCATGGTGGTACTGGGAGGTGCCGCCTGCGCAACGGTGCGCATCGATTCATTCCTCTGGCAGGGAAGCGGGGTGCACACACAATTTGCATCCGCGGAATGCGAATACTGTGTTGCGATCTGCCGCGAAGGCGGAGCCCGACTGATATTCGCGTCCGGCACGCTCGCACTCGGGCAGAACAGGCCGAATCCCTTCAACGCAACAACCCTCATCGAATACGAACTGATAGAAATGGGGCAGACCGATCTCTTCATCACGGATCTCATTGGCCGGCGTGTTGCGACGCTGCTCAGCGGCCTGCACGCTCCCGGCAGGTACGTGCTGCCCTACGATGCGTCCGAACTTCCTTCGGGAACCTATATCTATCAACTTCACACGCCGTCCGTCTCGCGCTTCAAACTGATGGAGGTGGTGAAATGATGATGAATTCATCTTACAGCTTGAAGCGTGTTGTACATCACTCACGCTTCAAAGAAGTTCCGTTGTTGCCCGCTCTCGCCTATGATAGGCTGATTTTTTCGATCGGACAACTGCCCTGACAGAGGGGGCTCATGACTTTCGTTGTATATCAACCGGCATCCATTCAGAAAACAGAAATACTCCTGGGCGTTCCAGGGCTTTGTCCGCTGCGGATCGTGCGGGTGCGTTCTTTCCGCAGAGAAGCACAAAGGCCGCTACGTCTACTACCGCTGCACGAACGCCAAAGGCGGCTGTGACGCCGGGGAGTACGTCAGGAGGAACGGCTGGTCGAGGCATTCGGCGAGATCATCGGCCGGATTTGTCTGACCAGAAGATGCCGATTGGCTTGCAGGCATCCTGAAGGAGAGCCATCGCGACGAAAGCGCCTACCACAATGAAGTGATCGAAGGTCTCCAACGCCAGCACACGCGACTCGGCAACCGCATCGACGAGATGTACACCGACCGCTTGGACGGGCTCATCACGAAGGAATTCTTCGTGACGAAGAGCGAAGAGCTGCGCACCCAGCAGCGGGAGGCGCTCCAGAAGATCGAACGGCACCAGGCCGCGGAACAGTCGTACCTGCTCGACGGTGGAGAATCCTCTGAACTCGCGCAACGCATTGTTCCGGCCTACGTTGCGGCGGATCTCACGACGAAGCGCCAGCTTCTCGATTTCGTGGTCTCTAACTCGGTGTGGGACAAAGGAGTCCTTACTCCGGTGTACCGGCAACCCTTTGACCTGTTTGCGCTTAGGAACGTCCCTGCAATAACGAAGCAAGCCGTTTCCGGTGAAGAAAACGGCTTGCGTCTCATTGGGCGGAGCGGACGAGACTCGAACTCGCGACCTCCTGCGTGACAGGCAGGCATTCTAACCGACTGAACTACCGCTCCGTATCCAACGCTTCTTACGAAGCGTCTGCAATAATACTGTGGTTTTTTGTCAAAAGCAACTCCGGAAACAATGATGCCTGGCGCCAGTCGCCGTCCGCTCCCAGACTGCCTGAAGGGAAGGCTGGTTGAATTTTCAACCGGAAAGGCGTATCGTTTGTACTCCTTCAGGGCAGCTTCAATCGGCATCGCAAGACAGTGCGGATCCGTATCACCGCGTTTTCCTTCTCTCTTCACTCTTCACCCTTTACCCCACCCTTCGCCCTCCACTCTTCGCCTTCGCCCTTCGTTCTTCGCTCTTCACACTCACACCCAGGAAAGCCCCCCTCGTGTTCAAGACCATCGTCATCCGCGAGCTTCGCAACGCCGGCTTCATCGCGCTCGGCGTGCTGTCGGCCGGCATGGGCCTGAAGGGCTTTCTCCTGTCGAGCAATTTCATCGACGGGGGAGTGACGGGCGTATCAATGCTCCTTTCGAAAACGACGCCGCTGCCGCTGGAACTGTGGCTGATTATGGTGAACCTGCCCTTCATCGCCGTCGGCTTCCGCCAGATGGGAGGCGCCTTCGCGATACGCAGTGTCCTCGCCATCGGCGGTCTCGCGGCCGCGCGGGCAACGATCCCGTATCCCGAAGTCACCACCGACCTGCTCCTGAAGGCCGTCTTTGGCGGCATCTTCATCGGCGCGGGCATCGGACTCGCCGTGCGCGGCGGCGCGGTGCTCGACGGCACCGAGATCGCGGCGCTGCTCATCAGCAAGCGGGTCCATATCCTCAAAGTGGGCGACGTCATCCTGTTCTTCAATGCGTGCCTCTTCCTCCTCGCCATGTTCTTCCTCGGCGTGGACGCCGGCCTCTACTCCATCCTCACCTACATGTCCGCGGCGAAGACGCTCGATTTCGTGCTCAACGGCATCGACGCGTACACGGCCATGACCATCGTATCCGACCAGCATGCGGAGATCCGTGAGCGCATCACCGGCGACCTCGGGAGGGGAGTCACGGTGTATCGCGGCTACGGCGGCGCGAGCGGCGAGGAGAAGGACATCCTCTATTGCGTCGTGACGCGTCTGGAGATCGGCAAGGTCCGGACGATCGTTCGCGATCTCGATCCCTCGGCCTTCATCATCTTCCATCCCCTCAGCGGCGCCGAGGGCGGCATCGTGACACCGCGGCCGCATGGACAGTCGAGCTGACACGCGCGCGGATACGGACAGGCTCTTCGCGGCGCTCTCCGGCGGCGGCGCAGTGGTGATGCCGCTTGCCGACATGTTCCAGGGCGCGTATTTCGGCAACTGCACCGACCGCTTCGGCATCCGCTGGATGTTCATCTGCACCGAACGCGCCGCCTGACGAAAAGGGCGGTGTTCATATTGTGGACAGTTCCTGTATGAATTGTCCAATATCTGATGTGCTGAGAACATTTCGAGTGTAAGTGCTTGTAATTTGAGCGTTAATCGGCAATAATTTCTGGCACGGCATATGTCACCTTGTATTTATGCCGATAAGAATATCAAAGATGCCGCACGTTACTGCTGCAAATATCACGATGAAAGACCGGCAGCTGCTTTGAGGCCCTGCTCTCAGCCGGTCCAACGAACAGAACACAGATATGGCAGCGCACAGCACTTCTTCAGAACAAACATTTATCCACTTTACATACGGACCCTATCCCATGCGAATTTTTCTTCTGTTTGTCCTGCTGGCGATCACGTCGATGACACTGGTGCGCGCTCAGGACACCGGCCTGAAAAGCCCGACAAGCTTTTCCAACAACAATAGTGTCAGTAACCCGGCGGAAGGCTATTCGTCAAACAACACTTACGCGGTGTTCAATAGCGGCAGCGACCGCGTCGATTACGGGACTTTCGATTTCAGCAGCCTCCCCTTCAATGCGAACATCGAAGGGATCGTCGTCAAGGTCGAGGGAAACCGCAGCAATGGCAGGGATCTGGATGTCAGTCTCACTTGGAACGGTGGCAGCAATTTCACGTCACCACCCATTCAGATCTCGGCATTCGGCGGGAACGATGCGGTCTTTACGATCGGCGGGGCATCCAACACCTGGGGTCATGCATGGACTGTCGCGGAACTTGGCGGGACGAACTTCATGGTGCGTTGCGATGCCACCAGCGGCGGCGGTGATCTGAATATCGACCACGTGCAGGTGCAGGTGTATTACTCGCTGCCGGGTCTCCCTCCCATCAGCATTCCGCAGGCCGTGTTCGAGTCCGTCAACGCAGGATCGCTCATCATTCCGATGAACAATCTCGATGTTGGTTCGGGACAGGGGAACGAGAATCGCCGCGGCCAGCAGTCGCGCCTTCGCCGCGCCTACGGACTGGTGTACACATTGCTCGCGAATAATGTGGATGTCAAGTGGGCCTTCTCCACGGCGAAGACGCACAACGGCGCGGATTTCCAGGCTTCGGCGAATCAGGTGAAGCGCCGTCGCGGCGACACCACCATCACCTCGTCCTTCAATTACAAGGGCAGCGCCTTCATCATCGATGTGCAGGATACCGCCGTTGCGGGTCCGATACTCCGGAACAGCACGTTCAATCTCGTGACCGTGCATCAGGTCCTGACGGCGTTCAGTACCACGGTGCCCGTGGTGCATACCCTGTCGGATATTCCCAAGGCGCTCATCTTCGACAATTCCGCGAGCCAGCTTCCCGCACTGGTCAATGTGTTCGCCGAGGCGTCCATTCCCTCCTCCGCGTACGCGACATCCACCACCATGCCGTCGGTCGGCGGGATGAGTGCGCCGACGTGCTACTCGATTCTCATGTTGCCACACGACGAGGGCATCACCTCGACGCAGATCAACTCGATACACGATTTTCTGATGGACGGAGGCAACGTGTACGCGCAGTGCGCCGCCATCGACGAGCTGGAAAATGCTTCGGGCGCGGGGTCCACCTACGGACGCACGTTTACGACCATGACGCCCACGGGAGGCATCAGCAGGAGCACCACTTCCGACGGCAATTCGTATGCATATCCGGACACGGGCGCGACGCTCGGCTACGGACAGTTCGTCGGAGACTTCGAAAATTCGCTCACATCACAGACGCCGTACTGGCGTCTCTCCTCGGGTTCACGCTACCGCGACGGCTTCATCGATGTGGCGCGGACGAACAGCAACTTCGATGTGACGAATCTCTACACGAAGATCAGCGCCAAGCGATTTCAGAACATCGCCGACTATGGCTGGGTGTTTTACTGCGGTGGTCATAATCACACGGCGTCCAGCTCGGGCGGGCAGAGCGGCGGGAACTTCGAGAACCTCCCCCGCATGGCCTTGAACGCCTTCTTCACTCCGTCCTCGCGTCTGCTTTGTCAGCTTCTGCCCGTGCAGCTCGTCAGCTTCACCGCGCGTATCCAGAATGTGGATGTCCTGCTCAGATGGCGGACCGCAACGGAAGTGAACAACTTCGGTTTCGAAGTGCAGCGCTCCGCCGACGGGTCGCAGACGTGGACTTCCGTCGGATTCATCCCCGGCAACGGCACGAGCAACGTCCCCAACGAGTATTCGTTCACCGACCGCAATGCCAAGAACGCTGGCGCGGAACTCCTCTACCGTTTGAAGCAGATCGACAGAAATGGCGCCGAAGAGTACTCCGGCATTCTCGTCGCGAACTTCTTCGAGTCCGTCGCGCAGCCGACCATCCTCAGCGTCTATCCGAATCCGGTGACGGAGACCACAACGGCCCTTCGCTTCGGTCTGCCCGCATCGACCGCTGTGAGCCTGACGGTGCAGGACATGCTTGGCAGGGAAGTGTTGACGCTGCACAAGGACGAAGCCATGGAGAGCGGCGAGCACACGGTATCGCTGGACATGAACGGCCTCATGCCGGGCACCTACGTCGCGATCCTGAAGACGAGCACCGGCGCGGCCACCTACAAGATCACCGTTTCGCGCTAGGAGTATCGGTCGCGATTCTTCGCTGACTTTTCTTGACATCATTCCCGACGCGCGTCGGCACGGATCACCCCGTGTCGACGCGTTGTCGCATGATGCACGAACACACGCGGCCCTCATCCAATCTCCCATTCATGCACGAAAGGAACACCATGAAACGCCTGACATTTTCCATACGAATCAACGCATCGCGTAAGATCGTCTGGGATACGATGCTGCGTCCCGACACCTACACGCTCTGGACGGCTCCCTTCATGGAGGGGTGCTATTTCGAAGGTTCCTGGGACCTGGGTGCCGTGTCGAGATGGATGTGTCACCGGAATTCGAGGAAGCGCTTTCGGAGCCATGGCCGAAGGCGCTGGACATCCTCAAGACGTTGTGCGAGAAGAGCAGCGGTCGCGGCGAAGCGTGAAGCTCAACGAGCCATCGCGGAGGAATTCCGCTGCACCGGAGTAGCTCCATCCATTGCGTGAACTCTCCGGAAGGCGCATTCAATTGAAGGGGTGTTTTCGGTGGAGGCATTGATCGGCCGGAGGAACACCTTCACGAGGATGTGGGCATAATGCGCGGAATATCGTACCTTGCCGCGAAACAATATTTCCGTCGAAAGAGGCCGGGCCGTGCAATACAATCCCAAAGGCACCCGATTCAGCCGCATGGCTGGCAATGGACGAAGAACTGCGTAAGGGCCTCATCGCCCCACGGCGCGCCACCCCCCCCCCCCGCCCCCCCCCCCCCCCCCGAAACGGTTGCAGAAGGAAGGACTGTCGCGTCGATGCCCCACTCGTTCTTGCAAAGTTCATGCGAGTCGAGAAAACCGGAACCTCCCCCCCCCCCCCCCGCCCCCCCCCCCCCCCCCCCCCCCCCCCCCCCGGGCGGTAACAGCGCCGGAAGAGCGACCTGTCAATACCTGAGCGACAAACTTTCACTCAGGATTTCTGCGACTGAGCGAACATGGCAATCACCTTGACGCCTGAAACCGCGAAGCTGCTCGAGGCTTCGTTGAAGCGCTACTTCGCCGAAAACCTGGACGCGGATCTCGGTGATCTTGCCGCGACGCTGCTCCTCGATTTCTGCGTGAGGGAGCTCGGACCTTCGATATACAATCAAGCCATCAGCGATGCGCAGAGCTACTTCCAGGCTCGCGTGCTCGATCTTGAAGGCGTGTGCCACGAGAAGGAGTTCACGTACTGGGCGGGCGCGGGACGGGGCGGGGGAGCGCGATGAGCGCGATCCGTCTTGTGTGTCTGTGTCTCCTGCTCGCGGTATGCACCGCGCGCTCCCAGGAGGATTCCGCCGCGGCGCCGCCGCGCGATCCCGCGGCGTGCTCGCTGCTGCTCATGCCCACAGGCCGCACGCTGCCCGCGGGCAGCGGGTGTTTCGGCCTCGCGGCGCCGTACATTCCATACGGAGCGTTCAGCGTCGCGGAGGGCGTGCAGATCAGCGCGGGAGGGGTGTACATTTTCCGGAACGTGCTCGGCACCGGACAGGCGTACTATTCGTACCTGTTCGTGAAGGACGCGATCTACGACGACGGCATCACGAGCATCGCGATCGGCGCGGCGGCGATGTTCTGGGGGCAGGAGCGCGTGCGTCCGTCGGGGAGCAGCTGGGACCGCGTCGTGCTGCCAGGCGTCTTCGCCGTCACCACCATCGGCGACCGCGACAACGCGCTGTCGCTGGGCGTGGGCTTCGCGGATATCGCCGGCGATTTCAGCATCGGACTCAACGCGGGACTGCTCGCGGGCATCGGTCTCGGCTACGAATCGCGCGTGTCGCGCGGCTGCACGCTGATGACCGAGCACTTCTTCGATGCGAGTTCGATGCATTCGATGCACGCGTTCGGCGCGCGCTTCTTCGCAGCGCGCGGGGCCTTCGACGTGGGAGTGATCGTGCTTCCGAACGGAGAGATCAATCTGGAGACGAAGAAGAAACAGACTCGCGTGCTGCCGATGCTCGGCATTTCCATCCTGATCGGCTGAACCGCCGTGCCTGCCTCGCCGCGCACGCCGGGATGCGCACTGCTTCTCGCCCTCCTCGCCGTCCTTCCATCGGCGTGCTCCGTCGCGCAGACGGACAGTACGCCCGTGGCGGACCGGTCGGTCATGGCGATCTTCAGCGACGACTTCAGCATCGGACTGGGCGACGCGCTGGGGTATGTGTCCGCGCCCGCGTCCTTCGACGCCGGCGACTGGCTCCTCGCCGGCGCGGTGTCGGCCGGGACGGCGGGACTCTTCGCGGTGGACGAACCGCTGCAACGATGGCTGCTGCGGCAGCCATACTCGTACACGCTGCACAAGACGTCGTACTACGCCACGTTTCCGGGGAAGGCGGGAGTGATCGCCGCTGCCGATGCCATGCTGTACGGCGCCGCCCTTCTGCTGGGCGCGGATTCGCTGCGTGTCACCGCCCGGATGATGGGCGAGGCAATGATCTTCGGAGGAGCGCTGACTTTTCTTCTCCAGTTCACGGCCGGGCGGGAGCGTCCCTACGTGAATGACGGCGCCTTCTCCTACCATCCAGGGCAGTTCGACAACACGCATCAATCCCTTCCGTCCGGGCATACGATGATCGCCTTCGCATGCGCAACGGTGCTCGCGGAACGGAGCGACAATATCCTCTGGAAGATCGCCGCGTATTCCGTCGCCGGGGTGACGGGTCTCTCGCTGATCTACCGCGATCTGCACTGGGCTTCCGATGTGTTCGCCGGAGCCGCCATCGGCGTCATCACCGGACGGTATGTCTGCGCGCGCGAGCGCGGACGCGACGGGATCCCGGGCGCGAAGGCGGAGCGTCTGCGCATCGGAGCATCGCCCGGAGGCGTCAGCGTTTCGTATCGATTCTAACGCATGCATGATGCACATTCGAGGCGTGATGGCATTCGGTATCATGCGCTGCTCAATGGTTGTGCGAGACGGTAATTGTGCGATAGCATGCGTCTTTCAGCCCGTTGTTTCAGTGTCGCACGCATTTTGCAATTGAACGGGATGACGGAATATGGTAGCTTCGTTTTTCGCGGTTGCATCCCCACCTCACATCTCATCAGGTATCCGTATGGTACGTTTGTTTACCTTCTGCCTCGCACTGTTCCTCGCGATGATCCCCGAGCTGTTCGCCCAGTGGTCGTCGAATCCCGCCGCGAACAATCCCCTCTGCCTGGAAACGCGTAACCAGCGGCTTGTCCGCATCATCAGCGACGGCAAGGGAGGCACCATCTTCACGTGGGAAGACGAACGTCCGATGACAAACGCGTACGACATCTATGCGCAGCGCATGGATGCGAATGGCAATTTGCTCTGGGCGTTGAACGGCGTGCCTGTCTGCTCCGTGTTCGGGTCGCAGAACAAGCCGCAGATCGTCAGCGATCAGCGCGGCGGCGCGTGGATCGTGTGGAAGGACGTGCGCAATCAGGACAACGACATCTTTATTCAACGCATCGATTCGACGGGAACCCCGCTCTACGCGTCCGGCGGCATCGACCTGGTTCCGATGGGACTCAAGGCGCGCGAGCAGAGCGATCCCGTCATCTGCACCGATGGCAAGGGTGGCGCGTACGTTGCATTCATGGACAACATTCAGGGCGGAAATTTCGATAACCAGATCATGCTCATCAGCATCGATTCGTCGGGCAACATCCCGTGGAGCAGCGCCGGCTACGTGTCGCCGATCACCAGGGGCAGCGGCATGTTCCAGTACATGCCGATGATCTGCTCCGACGGCGCCGGCGGGTGCATCGTCGTGTGGCAGTGGTTCATCGGCGGCGCGAGCGGCCAGTACGATCTGTATGCGCAACGCATCAACGCCAGCGGGTACCTGCGCTGGGGCAACAAGGGCATCGGTCTTTGCACATCCGCCGGGAGTCAGGGCTATCCCGTCACGGATGAAGATGGATTGCGAGGTGTTGTCACCGCATGGCCGGATTTCCGCGCCACCGCCCAGGTCGTGTACACCCAGCGGCTCGACAGCCTGGGAGTGAAAAAATGGCCGGAGGCGAAAATTACCACCGCCGGCGGCAAGTCGGACCATCCTGCCATCGTCGGCATGGGTGGCGGCCAGGCCATCGTGGTCTGGGAGGATTTCCGCGGCGGTGCGACGTGCGACATCTACGCGCAGCGCCTCGACGCGGCGGGCGCGCCGATGTGGGCCGCGAACGGTATCCCGATCTGCACCGCGACGAATAACCAGTACATCCCCTACATCGCGCGCGACGGGCAGGGCGGCGTCATCATCGTCTGGGAAGACCGCCGCAACGGCAACATCAACGGCGACATCTACGCGCAGCGGCTCGACGCAAACGGCAACGCCCTGTGGCCGGCGGACGGGCTCCTGATCTCCAGCGCGGCCAACACGCAGACATCTCCCGTCGTCCTCAACGACGGATCCGGCGGCGGGGTGTTCGCATGGGAGGACTACCGCCAAAGTTTCAACAACGCCAATCTGTACGCGTTCAAGGTGCTCGCCGATGGCAGCTATCCCAAATCGCAGCCGGCCATGACCCTGTCCACCAAGAACGTCGACTTCGGCATCACCGCCATCGGACAGAAACGCGACCGTCCCCTCAATATCACGAATTCCGGCGGCGACGATCTGCATATCACTTCGATCACCTCGTCGAATCCCAACTTCGTCCCCAGGCCGACCTCGAAGGTACTCGCCTCCGGGACGGCCTTCAACGACACCATCCGCTTCACCCCGACGGTCACTGGTCCGGACAACGGATTCATCGTCATCACGCGCGATTCGTGGACGTCGCCTGATACGATCCGCGTCAAGGGATCGGGCACAGGCACTCCGATACTCGAGGTTGTGGCGAAAAAGGTCAACTTCGGCTACGTGAAAACCGGCCTGCTGAAGGACACGAACATCGTCTTCAACAACACCGGTCTCGATACGCTGAAAATCACCGTCGCGAATTCCACCAACTCGGCGGTGACCATCTCTCCCGGCATCGCAAACGTTGCGCCCGGAAAGAGCGTCACGCAGCGCATCCGTTTCTCGCCGAAGGTGGCGGGAACCATCAATTCCCGCATCAACCTGACGAGCAATGCGCTGTCCTCGCCCGACACGATGTTCATTACTGGTACCGGCTTCTTCGATGTGGCCGTCCAGATCACTCCGCGGGTGATCGCCTTCGGCAATCTTCCGGTCGGAACGGCCATGGACACGATCATCGAGATCAGGAACACCAGCGGTGACACCCTGCGTGTTTCGTCCATCACGTCCGACGACGACGCGTTCGTCGCGGTCCCCTCGGCCTTCAACACCGTTCCGCTCGGGACCGCCTCGCTACGCATCCGCTGCAAGCCGACGCATCTCGGGCCGGCGATGGGCAAGCTCGCGATGACCGGAAACTCCACGACATCCCCTGACACCATCACCGTCTCGACGATCGGGATTGCCGATGTGATCTTCGCGCCGGTGTCTCTCAACTTCGGCATAGTGACGATCGGGACATTCCGCGACACGCTCGTGATGATCGAGAACAAGAAACCCGACACACTTCACATCAGCGGCATCACGAGCGACAATCCCGCCTTCACGGTGCATCCCGGCGACGCTCAGCATCCCTCCGGGCTTCACCTTCGCCGACACGCTGCGCTTCACGCCGGGCACCACAGGAACCCTGAACGGCACGATCACCTTCGTGAGCAATTCGGCATCGACGCCCGACAAGATCACGGTGACAGGTGAGGGCAAGTTCTCCACCGGCATCGAGGGACCATCGGCCGCCGTTGCGGGCTTCACCCTCGGACAGAATTTCCCGAATCCGGTCGTGAGCGCGACGGCCATTCCCTTCGAATTGCATCGTGCGGGAAAGGTGACGCTGCGCGTCGAGAACATGATCGGACAGACCCTGGCGCTGCTGGTGGATGAAGATCGCGCGACAGGCTCGTATTCGGCTTCGTGGGACGCGAGCGCCACGCCTGCGGGCATGTACCGCTTCGTCCTGTCCGTCAACGGCATCCAGGCATCCGGACGCATGCTCGTCGTCCGCTGATCCCCGACCTTCCGCGTCGCAGACCGCGCGCGCAGGGCATCGCTCCTTTCCGCGTAGAGGAGTCGGGCTCCGCGCGCGCGGTCTGCGTTAGACGTCCATTCCGTCAGATGTTGCAGGATACACCTCCATGAAAACATTCTGCGCCCTCCTGCTCTGCATTCTCGGGCACTGGACGGCAAGTGCCGCGCGGATCACCGCCACACCCGCCGACTACACGGGCTACCTCAACGGACTTGTGGCCGGCGATACGCTGTTCCTGACCGCGGGTGTCTACGCCGAGGGTTTGTCTCTGAAGGGCCGTAACGGTACGGCGGAGAATCCGATCGTCATCATGGGCGTCGAAGGAGAGTACACGACCGTGCTCACGGCGCGTTCCTGCTGCAACACCATCAGCATCACCCTGTGCCAGTACCTCGTCATCAAGAACATGAAGGTGGACGGCCTGAACCTGGAGGTGGACGCGGTGAAGGCCGAGGGGACGTCGGGGAACTGGGCGCATCACATCACTATCGAGAATCTCCTCATCGTCAATCACGGCGCGAATCAGCAGATCGTCGGTATCAGCACGAAGTGCAGCGCATGGGGCTGGGTGATCCGGGGAAACACGATCATCGGGGCCGGCACAGGACTCTATCTCGGAAATTCCAACGGCGAGGCGCCATTCGTCAACGGACTGATCGAGAACAATCTCGTACTCAATTGCGTCGGCTACGACATGCAGATAAAGCATCAGCTGAATACCGTCCGCCTTGCATTTCCGGGTACCGCTGTCGATTCGCAGGTTACGATCATCCGCTACAACGTCATGAGCAAGGAGAGCGGCGCGTCCACCGGCGCGGACGCGCGGCCGGTGCTGCTGCTCGGCGCCTTCCCGTCCACCGGGGTCGGCGCGAACGACCGCTACGAGGTGTACGGGAATTTCTTCTACGAGAATCCCGTGGAGGCGATGCTGCAGATCACGGGGAACGCCGCGCTGTACGCCAACGTCGTTGTCAACCATCAGGCGGCCTCGGGATTTCGCACTGTGTACGTGACGAGTCAAAACGGCTTCCAGCCGCGGAACGTCGCGGTGTTTCACAACACCGTCCTGGCGAACGGCGCGACGGGCGGCATTCGTCTCTATGGCGCCGACCCTGCCTACGAGCAGGCGTGCAGCGCGAACGCGGTGTTCGCCGGGCAACCCGTGAGCGGCTTTCTTCCCGCTCATGCGGTCGACAACATCACGGGCACGTACGCGGGCGCCGCGGCGCACGTGCGGGCGCCGGACGCGACGCTGTCCCTCTTGAACCTGTATCCGCTTCCAGCCGCCTTGCAGGGCGTGGCGACAGGTTCCGAGCGCTTCGCAACCTTCACGGATTTCGACAAGGACTTCAACGGGAGGTCGTACGACTGGACGTACCGGGGAGCGTATTCGGGATCGGGCGTGAATCCCGGTTGGAAGCTGCAACTCGCGTTGCGCGAAACTCCGGCAACGACTACCGGGACGCAGGTACTCGCACACACGAACGATTTCCTCGGGACGGTCTTTCCCAATCCCGCGAGCGGGCGCTTCGCGCTGCTTCTCGAGATGGAGCATGATGCGGACGCGCGCGTTGCGCTGACCGATGCGGCGGGCCGCGTGCGGCGCATCCTGCACGAAGGCGCGTTGCGAAAGGGGAGCACCACGTTGACGGCGGACGCCGCCGGCCTCGAGCGGGGATTCTATCTGCTCACCGTCCGCGTGAAGGACCGGCTGATGGTCAGAAAACTGCTTCTCGAAAAATAACCCGCCTTTCTCTCACGGCGGTGCCGCAGGACGCGCTTATCGCAGGAGCAGCTTGTGTGTTCTGGTTTCGTCCGCTGTGACGACGCGGAGGAAATATGCGCCCGCTGGAATGCCGGCGCGCGAGAAGGGAACGGCGTGCTGCCCCGCGTCGAAGTGCCGGGCGTCGATCACACGGGCGACTTCACGGCCGAGCGCGTCCCACACGCCGAGCGACACGATGCCCGCGGCGGGAAGCGAGAGACGGATCGTCGCGCCGTCGGTCAATGGGTTTGGAATGACGGCAAGCGCGACGCTGGAGGGCAAGGCGCTGTGGTCCAGCTGCACTTCCGGCGAGTATCTCCAGGCGCCATCCTGATCGATCTGCTTCAGCCTGTACGCGATGCTCGCGGAAGGAGGATTGCCCTCCTCGACGCGGTAGCGGCCGCCCTCTGCGCGTCTGCTCGACGGAACGAAGCCGCGTGCCGTCCCTTCGTGTCGCTCGAGGGCGCGGCGCTCCACGGTGAAGCCGCTGCTGTTGATTTCGGACGAGGTTGTCCATGAAAGGAGGACACGGTCTCCCATCGGGGAGGCGGAGAAGGACAGAAAGTCGACGGGATACGGCGACTGCAGATCGCCGACGCCGAATACCCCGAGATACAAGACTCCGGAGGTCGAAAGGGTGTACGGATCCGTTCCCGCCGCGGGCTTCGCGATTCCCTGCGGCGTCCAGACACTGCCGTTGTAACGCGCGACGAAACTGTGCGCGCGGTCGAACAGCGGCAGCTCGTCGGCGCCGTTCCACTGCAGTCCGAGCGTGACGTTCGATCCGCCGAGTTGCGCCTCGCCGATGTGCCAGGTGAGATTGACGGCGTCGGAAGCGAGCGGCGTGCCGGAACTTCCCCGCGTGCGTGCCAGCGGCTCCACGCGCACGGCGAACAGGTCCGGCGTTCCGGTGTTCGCGAGCTGCACCGGCGCATACGTTGCGGCGGCCGGACCCACGGGAAAGGCAATCGTCCCTGTGCGCCCGCCCGTGCCAAGCGCGGTCTGCACGAGCGCGCCGTTGCCGGTGGTGACAATGAAACTCGCGGCGTCGCCGCCGCTGATCGAGCCGGAATATCCGATGGTCAGATCCGAATTGCCGAGTTCGATCGAGCCTGCCTGCAGCGCGAGCGTCCCGGTGACGGTCATGGGATTCGACAGCGCCAGCGTCAAGCCGTTGCTGATGACGAGATCCCCGAGGCTGATCGCCGGGACGTTGACGGGGGACTGCGTGCCGTACGGGATCGTGATGTCGCTCCCCGTGCCGGGGAGTGCGCAGGTCTGATCCCAATTCCCGCGCGTGCTCCACTCATTGTTCACCGCGCCCGTCCACGTGAGGGATGCGTTCGGGTGCGTGACGACGGTGACGAGCACCGCGTCGTTGCCGGTGCAGCCGAACGCGTCGACGACGGTGAGCGTGTACAGGGTGCTGCTCGACGGGGCGGCGACAGGGGAGGCGATATTGGGATCGCTCAAGCCCGCGGCGGGAGTCCAGGTGTAGGCGTACGGCGGCTGTCCTCCCGAGGCGACACTCCCGATGACGGTGGATGTCCCGTTGCAAATGGTCTGGTCCTGGCCGGCGTCAACGGTCAATCGGCTTCCGACCTGCACAAGCACGGAATCGCGCGCCGTGCAACCGGCGAAGTCGGTGACGAGCACGCGATAGCGTATCGTGCTGCCTGGGGTCGCCACCGGATTTGGGACATTTGTCGCGCTCAAACCTGTTGCCGGCGTCCACGAATAGCTGTACGGCGGCGTTCCGCCGGATGCCGCGGGTGTGCCGCCGAGGGTTGCACCGTTCCCCTGACAGAAGGTCTGGTCCGGACCCGCCTCAGCGGACGGCGACGGAGCGGGAGTGACGACGACGCTGTCGTACGCGCGGAAACCGTTCGCATCCGTCGCGCGAACGTGATACTTGATGGTGACGCCGGGACTCGCCATCGGCTGCGAGACGGTCGCGCTGGAGAGGCCCGCCGACGGCCACCAGAGATACGTGTACGGAGGCGTGCCGCTCGTGGCCGGATTTCCAATCTGGACGGGAATGCCCGAACACACGGCTTTCGGCGGTCCCGCGTTGACGTCTGGAACGCTCTGGCTGACCTTGCATGACGCGGCGTTCGCCTTGCTTGTCAGGAACGGCCCGACGCGCGAATGGAATTTCAGTTCGGTGCCGGCGCTGGTCAGGTGACAATAACTCATGATCGTTCCGCGCACCACGTTGGGTGTGGAGTAACAGCTTCCGCCTTCCGCGTTGACGCAGGAATCCACCGCGGGACTCCACCAGCAATTGTGCGTGTGCGGCGAACCGACGTTGTGGCCCAGCTCGTGGGAGACGACGTCGATGTCCCAGATGTATCCCGAAGGGGGGAAGGAATACACGCCATCGACACCAGACATGGAATACCCGTAGCTGTTCCCGCACAGGATGTCCACCCAGGCGATGCCTCCCGTTCCCGGCCCGTGGAGGAGCTGCACCACTGCACGGGGCACCGTCGCATGGTTCGCGAGCCAGTAGCGACGGACTTGCGTGAGCAGGCTGTCGGCATTCGGTCCCGGGTACGGTCCCGTGGTCGTCCAGACATTGAGATACGAAATGTACCACACGATGCCGGCGTCGCGGCGGTAGATGTCGCTGACGCCGCCGAGCAGCGCGATGGCGTAGTTCGTCGCGGCGCTCACGCTGGAGCCGCAAAGCTGGTAGAAATTCTGGTCGCAGTCGAGTGCGAGATTGAGCCGCGTGGCCGTGCTCTGTATGGTCGCGCGGCCTTTGCGCGGAGCGGGGAGGGCGGAGGGCGGGAGCATGGCGCGCAGCGCTTCACCGTACTGCGGGAGTTCCTCGGCGTGGCATTCCGGCGGGGCGGTGGTCCGCGGCATGTCGGCTTCGGCGGTCACCGCGCAGAGCGTGGAGCGCGGACCGACGGGAGAGAACACCACGCGCGCGCCCGAAGCGCGCTGCACGTAGCCGAAGCACGTGCCCCTGAACATCGCGAGGTACACGCGCGAGCCGGGCTCTCCCTCGATCTCGCCTCGCAGCAGCACGTGTCGCGGCGGCGCCATCGGCTTCGCGTCGTCGACGAGGAACGGCGTCTCGCCCTGCACCACGGCGAAGCGCGACACGAGGGCAGTGACGGATCGTCCATCCGGCATCGGGATACCCGTCAGAGTAAAAAGGACATCCGGCTCCGGATCGAAGACATCGAAGACGGAAGGATCGATTTCGAAAAAGCGGCTCGCCGCTGCGCCCGGAAGATTGCGAGGCGCCTCGCGCGGAACGAAGAGGGATGCGTCGCTCCGCGAAATGGCTGCGCCTGGACCGGATACGCCAGGGCCTGTTGCGCGCTGCGCGAAGGTGGGGGAATGCGGCGCGGCAAGGGCGAGCAGCAGCGCGAACAGCGTCGCGACGCGGCGGTGCGGACGGGACAGGTCAACAGGTATCGGCATATGCAGGTTCTCTTGTTCTGCGGTTGAGGACGGGAATGTCCGTTCCTCGAAATATTGCCGGTCAATATAGACCCGTCCGGACGGGGTTTCAATACGTCCGGGGATTTCCTTCGGCGCGAGGTGAAAATACTGCAAAGGAAAAGCCTCCGGTTTCGGAGGCTTTTCCCGCGCTCTGGCTGGATTGCAGGCGACGCGCCCACGCGCGCTGGAAAGTCGTCAGCGCGTCACGACGATGCGCCGCTGCAGCGATCCCGCTGCGGTTGTCACGCGGACGATATAGGTTCCCGGAGCGACCAGCCGCCCGGCATCGTCGCGTCCGTCCCAGGAAATGACATGGCGTCCCGCGGCGAGGAACTGCTGCGGCAGCACGCGCAGCACGCGGCCGAGGACGTCGGGGATGACGATGCGCACCAACGAGGGATGCGCCGCGTCGAGGACGAGCGAGACCTGACCGTCCTTCGCGAGCGCGAGCGGTTGCGGATACGACGCGCCGAGCGTGTAGCCCGCGGCCGCGAGGAGGTCGTCGGGCCGCAGCGTCGGATCGACAGGATTCGTCTCGAGGACGAGGAAGGCGGTGTACGGCGTCAGCACGCTGAAGGCGATGCTCAGATCGATGACGTTCTGCTTCAGCTCCGCGGTCTCGCCGTACTGCTTGATGTCGGCGAGGAGCTTGTCGATGCGCTTCGACGCCCAGTACGCGCCGACTTCCTTCAGGGTTGTCGTGCAGGACGTGAAATCCACGTCGCGCGTGACTTCATCGAAGGTCGCGTCGCTCTTCATGAATCGGACCTTCGCGCGGTCTCTGCCGTCGCCGTTCCACCGGCCCGTGGTGACGATCTGGTCGTTCGAAACCATCGGCGGAAAAGTGAGCGGATGGACGAGGTACGTCCTGCCGTCGAGGTACGACACCGACGCCTGGCTCACGCCGCCGATTTCGAGGTCGAACATCAACCGCGAGATCACGGTCTGCAGGCTGTCGCCGCGTTCCACGTTCTGCGCCTTGCCGCCGCGGGCCTGCGCGATATCGTAGAGGAGCTGGATGGAATTGGTGTAGAAGAGCACGGGATAGATGCGCACTCCGGAGGGATCGACGGCGTTGATCACCGTCATCAGATCCGCGAGCGTCGTCTTCCCGATGTTGGGCTCGCCGTCGGTGAGGAAAAGGAGCCGTCTGTCCGAATCAGCCCGGAAATCCGCGGACAGCCCAGCAACGAAGGCCTGCTCGTAATTGGTGCCGCCCTCGGCCACGTACGTTTTGGTGATGAAGTCCAGCGCCGCGGCGATCGTGTCGGGATCGGCGACGAGAAAACTTCGGTCCGCGGGGTAGGAGATGGCGTTCGTGCTGAACAGGACGAGACGGAAGTGGTCCGACGGGCGGAGTTTCTGCAGCACCTGCTTCGCTGCGCCGGTGACCGATGCGATGCGTTCGCCCGCCATGCTGCCGGAGGCGTCGAGGACGAAGACGAGATCCCGCTTGACGGTCGGCGTGCCGTTCCCGTCATCCCACCCATGCCAGGTCATGAAGTACCCGTCTGCAGCCGGCTGCTTCGGATCCTTCCACGAGAGTGTCGGAAAGATGTCGAAGATGCCTTCGGGCGCGAAGGACAATTCGTAGTCGAAACCGTACAGCTGATTCTCGAGGCCGAAGGTCACCGTGTACGTGTTGTCGTCCACCTTCGTCACGCGGTTGAGGAGGGGATTGGCGTCGAAGGAGGTCTTGAAGCCGAGGATCCGTTTGCAGGACGATACGTTGAACGTCATGGATGTGGACTCGACGGGCTGCGTCTGGTACGCGGCGAGATTGAGCGGGTATCGATAATGGACAAAACCGTCTTCTGTCAGTGCGAGCGTCTGGAAATACTGGATCTCGATGCGCCGCGAACTGTGCGGGGCGATGGGGAAGACCTTGAGCTGAAAGCGGTTCTGCCCGAGCGCCTCGAGCAGGGCGGGATCGCGCCTCGTGCCGATCACGACGCTGTCGTACTTGCGCTCGGCGTCCTCCTTCTTCAGGCAGACGAAAATCTTTCGCTGACCGTTCTCCCAGAGCCAGAGGCCGTCCACGCGCGCGCCGTCAGGCAGCTGAAAGGCGTAGAAGCCCTCGAGCGTGAGATTGTTGTCGTTGAAGAATTCCTCGTCCACGTGCGTCACGGCGAGCTGCCCGTTGATGGTGACGTTGGTACGAATGTGCGAGATGCGAAGAGGATACACCGGCGTCTCGGTTCCCGGTCTGCGCGCGTAGAGCACGCCTGCCGACATCTCGATGGTCAATGCGAAGAGAGCGGCAACAATGGCAACCACCTTCATGAACTTCATGGTTTCCCCCGCAGGAAGACGAGTGATTCCGGCACTCCCGATTGTCATCAGTGTTCGGAGCAGCACCGACTGCTCCCGGCATTGAAAACAGGGGTACAATTCGGAAGACCGGAGTTGAATATTGAAACGTTCATCATTGCGCGAAAAAATGAATGGAAACGAAGGACGATGTGAGACCACAGGAACGATGGTTTATGGCTTCGTCAGATTGCGCTGAACTGTCACGGTGTGATGACGAGGCGTTGCTGCGACGCGCCCGCATCGGTCATGACGCGCAGCACATAGGTACCGGGAGCGACAAACCGGCCCGCCTCGTCGCGGCCATCCCACGAAATGATGTGGCGGCCCTGATCGAAGAAGGAGTAGGGCAACACGCGCAGCACACGGCCGAGAATATCGGTGATCACGACACGCACGGGCGCTGAATGCGTCACGTCGAGTGTCAGAGAAACCTGTGCGCCGCGCGACAATGAGAGGGGATTCGGATACGAGCGGCCCAGCACGAAGCCCACAGCCTGCGGTGCAGCTTCAATGCGGGTCTGCGTTGGATCAAGCACGAGAAATGCAGTGTATGGTGTGAGCACGCCGAACGCGATGCTCAAGTCGATGACAGTATCCTTCCGTTCCGCGGTCTCGCCGTACTGCTTGATATCCGCCAGGAGCTGGTCGATGCGCTTCGATGCCCAGTACGCGCCGACGTCCTTGAGATTCGATGTGCAGGTTGCGAAGTCCACATTGCGCGTCAGGTCTCGGAAGGTTGAATCGGACTTCATTGAACGCACGTTTGCGCGGTCTTTCCCGTCACCGGTCCAGCGGCCTGTCGTGACAATCTGGTCCGTCGCGACCATCAGGCCGAAGGCAGGCGGATACACCTGGTACGTCTTCCCGTCGAGATAGGTGACGACAGGCTGCCTCACTCCTCCCATATCGAGATCGAACATGAGGCGCGTGATGACCGACTCCAGGCTGTCGCCCTTTTCGACGGTCTGTGCTTTGCCGCCCGTCGCCTCCGCGATGTCGTAGAGGAGTTTCAAGCTGTCCGTGTAGAACAGGACGGGATATATCCGCACGCCCGGCACGCCTTCCGCATTGATCACCGCCATGAGATCCGCGAATGAGGTCTTCCCGGTATTCGGCTGACCATCCGTCAGGAACAGCAGGCGCTTGTCGGCGTCGGGCCGGAAGTTTGCGCGCAGTCCGCATTTGAACCCCTGCTCGTAACTGTGGTGCCACGTTTCCTTGGTAGAATGTATTGATGAAGTCGATCGCCAGGGCGATGGTGTCCGGGACCCCGCTGAGGAAGCAACTGAGACGGCGAAACTCATTCGTCGAAGGATGGAAAAGCACGAGGCGGAAATGATCAGTCGGACGAAGTTTCTGCAACACCTGCGTCACGGCGCCAGTCACTTCACGCACGCGATCGCCGGCCATGCTTCCCGAATTATCGAGCACGAAAACCAGATCGCGGAGGCGCGAGCTGCCGCTGTCATCTTTCCACCCATGCCAGGTTATAAAGTACCCGTCAGCACTCAGGTGTACCGGATCTTTCCACGACAGGGTCGGGAACATATCGAAGACCCCTTCCGGCGCGAAAGCGAGTTCGTAGTCGAGGGAGTAGAGCGTATTCTCCAGACCGAAGAAAACCGTGTAGGTGTTCTCGTCCACCTTGGTCACACGGTTCAGCATGGGGTTGCCATCGAAGGCGGTTTTGAAATCGAGTATCCGTGTGCACGACGACACGGTGAACGTCATCGATGTGCTCTCTACGGGCTTCGTCTGATATCCGCTGAGGTTCAACGGGTACCGATAATGGATGAACCCGTCCTCTGTCAGCGCGAGCGTCTGGAAATACTGGATCTCGATGCGCCGGGAGCTCTTCGGAGCGATGGGGTAGACCTTGAGTTGAAATCGATTTTGTCCCAGTGCTTCGAGCATGGCCGGATCGTGACTCGGGTCGCTGAGCAGGCTGTCGTACGTGCGTATCGCGTCTTCCTTTTTCAGACAGACGAATGTTTTGCGCTGACCGTTTTCCCAGAGCCAGAGGCCGTCCACGCGCGCACCGTCAGGCAGATGGAAGGCGTAGAAGCCCTCGAGCGTGAGATTGTTGTCGTTGAAAAATTCCTCGTCCACATGCGTGACGGCGAACTGTCCGTTGATGGTGACGCTGGTACGGATATTGGAGATTCGGAGCGGATACACCGGCGTTTCAGTTCCGGGTCTGCGCGCATACAGTACTCCGGCCGAAACGTCAATTGTCAACGCGCACATCCACGCAGCAAGAACAAAGATGCCCGTACACTTCATGATATCCCCAGTTATAACGCAGGCCGCCCGGAAAATCCGGCAGGAATACGCGGTTTTGGAAGCATCCATCGCGGCATGTCTCGGAAATCCTTGTCAGTGCCGAAACGTAGCGCATTCCATGGAAAAGGTCAATGAAAATCGTCGGCCCCAGGAGTGGCTCCGCGCATTCATGGCGCATCGTTCAGGCGAGGGGCAGGGTCACGATGAATTCGCTGCCGATGCCCTCCTTGCTGCCGACGGCGATGGTGCCGCCATGCGAGGTGATAATCTCGTTGCTCTGCGTCAGGCCCATCCCCGCGGCCTCGCCCGCCGCTTTGGTGGTGAAGTTCGGTTCGAAAATGCGCGCGCATGTCCGCGGCGATCCTGTTGCCGTTGTCGCGGATCGACACGATCACGGCATCGCCGCGCATCGCGGTGCGCACGCCCACCGCGGGCTCGTACAACGGATCGGTGTCCGCGCCGCGTCGCTTTTCGTCCGCCGCCTGAAACGCGTTGCGGAGAAGATGATGGAACGCGAGCGACACGTCCTGCGGAATGACGCGAAGCGCGGGGAGCTGCGGATCCAGGTCCCGCTTGATCGCGCAGCGGAAATCCGGCGCGGTGGCGCGCATGGCGTGGAAGGCCGCCTGCACGCTCTCTTCAAGCAGGTGATTGAGATCGACCTCGCGTGCCTCGCCTTTGCCGACGGGACTGCGCTCGAGGGTTGCGCGCGTCTCGCTGAGCGCGCGCCGCGTCGCTTCGAGCTCGGAGGACATCATCTGCGCGGTTTCCTCGCGCGCGTGTTCCGCACGCTGAATGGTCTCACGCAGCTCGGCTTCCCGCGAACGCGCCAACGCGAGTTCTCTTCGCAGCACGCGCCTTCTCTGCATGCGTGCCATCAGGATAAGGAACCCGCACAGGAGTCCCGCGTAGATGAGGAACGCCCACCAGGTGCGCCAGGGGGGGGGAGCGACGGTGAAGCGGAACACGGCGGGCGCGCTCCAGCGGCCGTCGAATCCCCGGCTGCTGACGAGAAAGGCGTAGGAACCGCCGGACAGATTTCGGAAGTCCGCGAACGGGGAGTCCGTCATCGCGCTCCAGCTGTCGTCCGCGCCCTCGAGAATGAAACGGTATCGCGTCCCGTGCCGGTGCGTCAGCTGCGAACCCGTGAAACTGATGCGCACGTGGTTCTGATCCCACGGGAGCGCGAGATCCCTCGGGAGCTGGTACGGACCCTCGATGCCGCTCCACGCAATACCGGCGCGCGCGTGCATCCCGTCGTCCTTCGCGCCGGGCGCACCCTGGGAAGCGGCGCTCCGCCGCAAATCCACCTGCACGTTGACGCGTGCCAGCACGTCGCGCAGCCAGCGCTGCGTGGCGAAGGTTTCGCGCCGGTCCATGATTTCAATTCCGGTGACGCGCGTCAGGGGCGCGCGGTCGTCCGCGACCGCATCCGGAGGCATGCGGGTGAGGAGATCGCCGACCCCCCACCAGAGCGCGCCGTCCGGCGCGATTGCAACCGACTGGGCGTTGAACGCGAATTTGGGGAATCCTTCCGCGCGTCCGTAATTCCGAAGCACGGGAGGATTGTCCCCGCGCAGCGTCACGACGCAGAGACCGTGGGAGGTTCCGCAGTAGACATCCCCGCCCCGCTCCGCGAATGATGCGACGAACATGCCGGGCAGCCCGTTCCGTCCGGTCAGGCACAGTGAGGTTCCTTTCGCCGGATCGAGAATGACGAGGCCGTCGCCGTCGCAGCCGATCCAGACGCGGCCGTGAGAATCTTCGAAGAGCGCGGCGATCGCGGCATCATCGCGCAGGCCGCGGATGACGGCGTGTCGGGTCGTCCCGCTGCCGGGATCGAAGACGTCCACGCCGGCATTCGTTCCGATCCAGATCGCGCCGCCCGCATCCTCCAGCAGGGCGGTGACCACATCGCTGCCGAGGCCGTTTCCCGCGCGCAGCCGCTTCGGGTGGGACAGCGCGGAATCCGTGACCGTCGCGCCGCCGCCGTTGCTTCCGATCCACACCGCGCCGCCGCGCGTCCGCATGGTGCAGGTGATGTCGGCGCTGCCGAGTCCGTGCCGCATGTCGAGCATGCGCGCCAGTTGCCGAGACGGATCGATGACGACGACGCCGTTCCGCGTGGCCGCCCACACGTCGCCGGAGCGGTCTCTCCGCAGCTGCACGGCGGGCACGGCGGCCGTGCTTGCGGTTCCGCTCATGCGGTCCACCAGCACCAGTCCGAGTCCGGTGCTTCCGACCAGCATCGTGCGGGAAGTATCCGGCACGATGCCCGTGACGCTGCCGAAGCGCAGTCCGTGCGGCGCGCCGAAATGCATCAGCCCCCTGCCGACGGGATCGAGCAGAGAGAGAAAATGCTCCTGCGTCCCGATCCACACCGCGCCGGTGCTGTCGCATTCCAACGAGGCGATGCGGTTGTCGCTCAGTCCCTCGCGGGTGCCGTACACCGTGAAGCGCATCTCGGCGGGATCCGTCGCGACGACGCCCGCGCCCGCCGTACCGAACCACAGCCGCCCCCGTCCGTCCTGCCCGATGCACGACGCGGCAAGTGTGAGCCCCTGTGCCGGTCCGACATGCTTCACGCGTTTCGTCGACGGATCGAACACATCGGCGCCCCCTCTCGCGCCGACCAGCATCGTGCCGTCGATCGCGCGCAGGGCGGCCGTTGCGGGTCCGATGGGGACGCCGCTTTTCAGTCGCACCCGCGCGAGGGTTCCGGTCGCGGGAGAGAGGACGTCGATGCCTTTCGGCGTCGCGATCCACATCGCTCCGCCTGCGTCTTCCGCGATGGTCGTCCCGGGTTCGCTCCAGACGCCGCTCAACCCCTGACCCGGCCCGATGTGCTTCAACCTTCCCCTGCTTGGATCGAGCACGGACACCCCGCTCTGCGTGCTCATCCATATCTGCCTCCGCGAGTCGATCGCGAGGCCCAGGATGCGCTGATCCTGCAGTCCCTGCCGTGTATCCGCGTGATTGACGGTGCCTGTCGCCGGGTCGATGACGTCGATGCCGCTGTGACGCGTGCCCGCCCATATGCGTCCTTCGCCGTCTTCAAGGAGCGCGGTGATGTCGTTGCTCGCGAGGCCTTGCATGGTGCTGTACGTGCTGCCGCTTTCGCCGTCTGCCATCCAGAGACCGTGCGCGGTCGCGACCCAGAGGCGGTCGTGACGGTCGCGCAAGATGGAATTGCACGCGGGTCCGGGCAGTCCCATCTCGCCGTCGATCCGCAGCACGCCGCGTGTCGCGAGATCTGAAATTTTCGGACTCCCGCCCGGAGTGGTTGCCCCGAGTCCGAGCAGCGATGTCGAGAACGTCACGGTCTGTACCGGCACGGCATTGAAATCACACACGGTCGCAGGTTCATCGACGATGATGAAGCTCTCTTCATTCATCGGCGCCTCGAAGGACGTGTACTCAGCCATGTCGACACGTGCGGACGCGAGCGGAGTCCATGCGAGCGGAACAGGAGTCGGAACTGCGACGCCCCGCGGATCGGGAATATCCCACGTCACTGTCCCCTGTGTTCCCCAGGAGAATGATCCTCGTTCAGCAGAACCGGTTCCATCCGCATCTGCCGGAAAAGGCACATCGCGTTTCGGGAAGAGGCATCCTTGCAGTATAAGCGAGGATACGACAATGACGCCGGCGAACGACGTAATCTGGTCATGCTTCATGGTTGTTCCACAGGGGAGTGCTGCGATTCTGCATTGCTCGAATGCATCATGAAGAAAATATCCGAACCTCAGTGTAATGTCAAGCACGCTTTCACTGTAAAATACGGTAATTCGGCAAATCGGCACGGGAATTGCATTAATTTCACCGATTTACCAGGTAATCATGGAATTGCCAATCAAAACGGGCAACCGGAGTGCAAATATGACAAGCGATACTGGACGACGCGGAAAAAATTTCATTTTCCATGGAATGCTACTCGCGATGGCCATCGCCATCGTGTGCCTGAAGGCGAATTCTCAGCCGCTGACCGGGACACATACGATTGGCGCCGGACAGACCTATACGACGGTGCAAAGTGCCATAGCGGACATCAACGCAAAAGGTGTCGGGAGCGGTGGGGTGACCTTCAACATTCCTGCCGGGCATCTGGAGACCTTCACCGCGAGGAGCGCCGGGTACATCAGGGATACCTCGATGAGCGTTTCGAAGCCCGTCGTTTTTCAGAAGAGCGGTTCGGGACCGAATCCGCGCATCACCGCGGCGACCGGGCTCGGGACGCGCGACGCGGTCATTGCAATCGTGGGAGGAGACGGAATCACCTTCGACGGGATTTCGATTCAGGACAGTTCGAACCACACGACTGCCACCACACGGCCAGAATTCGGTTTCGCCCTGTTCAGGAGAGGAAACAACGGATGCCAGAATATCACGATAAAAAACTGCGCGATCTCACTGAACAAGGCGCATACCACCACCATCGGCATCTATTGCGCTGAAACCGACACCTCCGCCGTCGTGACACCCACGAGCACCTGGGGAACGAATTCAAACAACCAGTTTTATGCCGATACCCTGTCGAATGTTTATCTCGGCATTCTGGTCAAAGGCTACAATCACACCGCGAGCCCGTATACCTTGTTCGATGATAATAATCAGATCGGTGTTGCCGGGGGGAACAGGATCACCAATTTCGGCGGTGTCGGCGTGGCCTCCTACGGTATTTCCACCAAGTATCAGAACAGGCAGAAGATCGCGAACAATCTCATTTCCGGCGGAACGGGGACGAGCAACGTCCT
Organism: Ignavibacteria bacterium; assembly: GCA_016720835.1. Taxonomy (GTDB): domain Bacteria; phylum Bacteroidota; class Ignavibacteria; order SZUA-365; family SZUA-365; genus JADKJW01. The sequence goes on along the minus strand of JADKJW010000014.1, from coordinate 103,438 downwards.
CACCGGCATTCTGCTCGAGGTTTCCGCGGCGGCGTCGCTCGAGGTGTATGGCAATGTCATCATGCTGGCGAGCAACGCCTCGGGATCGAGCGTATACGGGATATCGAACGCGGCGGGCAGCGGAGGAACGACGAATATCGCGTCCATCCATCACAACGAAATCCGCAACTGCACCTTCACCACGGCTACTTCCGGCGCATTCTACGGCATCTACAATTCCTCCACCGCCTCGCAGATGTACATCACCGGCAACATGGTGAGCGACAATACGATGTCCGGAACAACGTCCGCGAGCAGCTTCTACGGGATCGTCGGGGGATCGCCGGCGTCGTTGAACATCGAGTTGAACAGCATCACCGGGAATCAGAAGACCGGCGCAGCGGGGCACATGTACTGTGCCACCATCGGAGGCACGGGCAACATCCGCTTTGCGCGGAATGTGATCGACTCGAATCAACTGACGCACACGAGCAGTCCCGGCGCCATCTACGGATTTCAGAGCAATTCATCCACGACGTCGGAATCGCTCGACAGCAATAGGATCTCGCGTCTCCGCACCGCGGGCACCGGCATCATCTATGGTTTTTACAGCAGCACCGGCACGGGGTCCGTCAAGACGTTCCGGCGGGACACCCTCTCCGGGTTCACGTCGGCGGGAGGCGCCATCTACGGAATCTACAATCAGCAGGGGAGCGAGATCCGGATATCTCACTCGCATATTTACGGTCTCACCAGCACGACCCTGTCCACCGCTTCGGTGCACGGTATTTTCATCGGGACGGGCACCACCGTCTACATTCTCAATAATTTCATTCACGGACTTTCGACCCCTGACGCCGGCGGCGCAAATCCGACCATGACCGGCATCTCCATTGCGGGGGGCAACAACATCTATGTATTCTACAATTCCGTCTACCTGGACGGTGCGAGCTCGAATTCGGATTTCGCAAGCTCCGCCTTGTATGCGGTGGAAACCGCCACCGTGGATTTGCGCAACAATAATCTGATCAACGTTGCAGCGCCGGGGTCGTTCGGTCAGACTGTCGCATACCGGAGGAGCACATCAAACCTCGGCACGTACAATGCCGCGTCGAACAACAACAACTTCTACGTCACCACGGATGCGAACTGCTACGTGTATTATTCCGACGGATCCGACAACGACGCCCTCATCGGCGATTTTCAGACGCGGGTATCGCCCCGCGACAACGCGTCCTTCTCCGAGTTCCCTCCATTCGTCAATACCACGACGACGCCGTACAATCTGCATCTGAGCACCAGCACATCGACGCAGTGCGAGAGCGGAGGCGTGCGCATCACCTCGCCGATCGCCGTCCCTGACGATATCGACGGACAGCCGCGCAAGTATGAAACAGGATATACCGGAACGGGCACGAAACCGGATGTGGGCGCGGACGAAGGCAATTTCATCCGCACCGACGCAACGCCGCCCAGCTTCGCCTACACGCCATTGCTCAACACCGCGTCGACGGGAAATCGCAACCTGACGGGCGTGGTGATCACTGATGTCAGCGGTGTCAACGTCACGACGTCCTACAAGCCGAGGATCTACTACAAGAAGCTGCATGATCCCAACACCTATGCCGGCAATACCAGCGCCAATCACGGGTGGAAATACACCGCCGCGACAAACAGTTCGTCGCCGTTCTCATTCACCATCAATACCTCGATCCTGTACGGAGGCTCGGCATCGACTGGCGACACGCTCATGTACGTCGTCGTGGCGGAGGACCGCGCTTCGACACCCAATGTCGGGTTGGATGCGGGGACGTTCGCAGCGAGGCCTGCGCATGTGACGTTGACCTCCGCCGCATTTCCCCTGGGCGATACGGCGAGCATCAACCGCTACGCGATTCTGCCCACGATCAGCGGCACATTCACCGTCGGCGCCGGAAAAAACTACGGGACGATCACGGAGGCTGTGAATGATTACAACATCAAGATCATCAGCGGTCCGACGACATTTCTGCTGACCGATGCCGCCTACGGAGGCGGCGAGACGTTCCCGATCACATTCGCTTCCAATCCGGGCAGCAGCCCGACGAACACGCTCACGATCAAACCCGCGACAGGCGCCACACCGGTCGTATCCGGAGCATGTGCCAGCAGTCTGTTCAGCCTGGAAGCGTCGAAGTACATCGTGTTCGATGGCTCGAACACCACTTCGGGCACCACGCGCGATTTGACGATATCGAATACCTCCGGCGCGGACAGCACGGCCTCGATCCGTCTGGTGAGTCTCGGTGCGACTGCCGGGACCATCGGGACGGTGATCAAGAACTGCAGGATTTCCGCGGGGAGCAATTCGGGCACGCACACCTATGGAGTCTATGCGGGCGGTACCGGGATGTCATACATCGGCGCGGGCGAGGCACACGCCGATGTGACCATTCAGAACAACGTCTTCAGCAAGGCACTCACGGCGATTTACGCGCGCGGGACGGAACTCCTTCCCATCACCGGCCTGTCCGTCACCGGCAACACCATCGGCTCGACAACCGCATCGGAGTACATCACCTACCGAGGCGTCGACATCAGCGGCGCAGCCGCGCCGACGGTCTCACGGAACACCATTTTCAACATCATCTCCACCTTCCTGTTCTCCAATTCGGGCATCACGCTGGGCAATGATGTGTCCGATGCGGTCGTCACCCGCAACGCCATTTCGGCAATTCGCAATACGAATTCGGGCGGATACGGCGCCTACGGCATCAACATCGCCGGGACGAACAGCGGGACGATGAACATCCTTCTCGCGAACAACGCGATCTATGATGTGTACACCACCGGATACACCATCAGCGCCGTCGACAATCCCATCGGCATCCGCATCGCGGGCGGTACCGGACACATGATCTACTACAACAGCGTCGCGCTCACCGGCGCGTTCACGTTCACGGCTCCGTGCGGTTCCTCCGCGCTCATGATCACGAATCCCATCCCCGGGTTGAACATCCGCAATAACATCTTCGCGAACGGACAGTCGGGAGTGACGGGGACGAAGGCGTATTCCATCTACGTTGCGAGCGGCACCGTCTTTACGGCCATCAACTACAACGACTACTATCCCAATGGTTCCTACGGCGTGCTGGGGTATTTCGGCGGCGATATCTCGACACTCGCCGGATGGCGGACAGCGACATCGCAGGACGCGAACTCGATCTCCGCGAATCCGCAATTCAATTCGGGCAGCAATCTCTCTCCGCTGAGCGGTTCGCCGGTCCAGGCGGCAGCGACGCCGATCGCAGCGGTGTCGGATGATTTCACCGGCACCACGCGCAGCATCACGACGCCCACCATCGGCGCGTACGAGGCATCGGGTGATTTTTCGCCGCCGGTGTTCGCGTATACGCCGTGGTCGAATACCGCATCCACGGGGAATAGAACCCTTGCCGACGTGGTGATGACCGATGTGAGCGGAGTGAATGGAACCGCATACAAGCCGCGCCTGTATTACAAGAAGCTGCACGATCTCAACGCGGTCAACGGGAATACCAGCGCGGACAATGGATGGAAATGGGTGGAGAGCACGGGAGGCGCTTCGCCGTTCAGCTTCACGCTGGATGCATCGATCCTGCACGGAGGATCCATGGCGCTGGGCGACACCATCATGTACTTCCTCGTTGCCGAGGATCTGGCCACCTCGCCCAACGTCGGATCCGATCACGGCGTGTTTGCCGCGCTGCCGGCGCATGTCGCCCTGTCCGCCGCGGCATTCCCGATCGGAGATACGGCCGTCATTCACCGCTTCGTCATCTGCACGACGATCAGCGGCACCTTTGCAGTCGGCTCGGGACAGGTCTACACGACGCTGACCGGGTCCGGCGGCTTGTTCCAGGCCTTGAAGACAAGCGTGCTCGCTGGCGACCTCACTGCGGTGATCAGCAGCGACATTACGGAACCGGGGACATACGGACTCGACCCGTGGCCGGAACAGGGCGCGGGCGGATACTCGCTGCGCATTGTCCCGGACGCCGTCGCGCGCACGGTCAGAGGGTTGAGTGTGGCTCCGAACACCCCGATGATCAGAATCAACGGCGCCAAACGGGTTTCCATCAACGGCACCGCTTCCAATCTGCTGACGTTCCGCAATTCAAGCGCAAGTCCGGAGAGTACCGGTCCGACCATCGCATTCATGAATGGAGCGATGAACGATTCGCTGATCAATTGCATCATCGAGAACAACGGCACCTCCATCGGATCCGGCGCGGTCAACATCGGAGGTGGCGCGGCCAGCAGCGCCATTCTCATCGCCGCGAATGTGATTCACGATGCGACCGCTGACAATTCCGGCTCTCCCGCGAATGCCATCAGCTCGAACTCGTCGGCAAACGCGTCCATCACGATCCTGTCGAACAGCATCAGCAACTGGACGAACAGCGGCATCGACGCAGCCGCCGCCGACTCGGGTTGGAATGTGACCGGCAACAGCTTCTATCGATCGCTTGGATCACCTGCCTCAGGCTCGCAGACTGTGGTGTCTCTCCTCCAGGGCGAAGGGCACAGCATCATGAACAACATGATCGGCGGAACCGCGGCGAATTGCGGCGGCGGGATGTGGGCGCACAGCGGCACCGGACCGGTCATCGGGATTGACCTCGCCAATACGGCGGCGTCGACCTCCACCATCTCCGGCAACATCATCACCCGATGGTCGATACGCGATACCGCTGCATTCATCGGGATACGCACCAGCGGTGGGTCCACCACGGTTTTCGACAACACCGTTGGCGGATCATCGGCTGCCGACAGCGTGCAGAGTTGGAGCAGCGGCACCGTGACTGCGATCTCCTGCCTGAGCGGTGACGCATCGGTCGGCCACAATGCCATCGCCAATGTGCGCCAGACGGGAGGATCCACCGGGGAATTCGCCGGCATTGCGCTGGCGGGCTCGGGCGTCATGAGTGCGACACAAAACACGATCTGGAATGTGGGCGGCACGTCGGCATCAGCCAGCACCGCGGGCAACGCAGGCATCCTCTGTCGCGGAGCGGCATCTGCCACGCCCGTCTATACGCTCGCGAACAACATGATCACACTCGGCACCGGCGCAAGCAACGGCATTGCGTGGCAGCCGATCGACAACCAGACCGCTCCCGGCAACACGGTCAACGTGTACTTCAACTCTCTCCTCGTGCAGGGAAGCGCGGTCGGCGCCACGGCCACATCCGCGTACCGGAAGAGCGATGCGTCCATCGACAATCTCCGCAACAATATTTTCTACAACGCGCGTTCCGGAGGAACGGGAGCACACGCCGCCATCGCGATCGCCGACGGAAGCGCTGCGCTGACGTCGGACTACAACGCGCTGGTCGTGGTCGCCGCATCCACGACGGCTGTCTGGGAAGGCGCCAACTGCGATTTCCCGGCATGGCGCTCGTATTCGGCGAGCGACGGATTCAGCCACGCGGCGACAAGCGCGCAACTGCCGGTGTCCTCGCTTTTCACGAACGCGGGCAACGGAACGCTGACCATCGTCGGCAACAACGAAGAGGCCTGGGCGGTGAACGGCAAGGGGATTGCCGGAGCGGAGACCGGCTCCATCACCGACGATCACGATGCAAACGGCATACGGGCGGCGAATCCGGGAATCCCGACGGATATCGGCGCGGACGAATTCACGCCGACGTCGAATCCGCCGACACTCGTCCTGACGCCCGTATCAGGTGGAACGAGCGCCTTCACCTACCTCGGACGGACGGTCATGACCGTCGACTGGGCGGCAACGGGTACGGTGCCTTCAACACTGTCGCTCCGGTACTACAGCGGCGTGAATCCGCCGAGTCCTCTGACCGGCGCGTACAGCAACGCCTATTGGTACGTCACCGCGACGGGCGGGAGCGGGTACACCTACTCCGTGACGCTGCATTACACGCCCGCAATCCTTGGTTCGATATCCACGGAGAATTCAACACGCATCGCCAAGCGCGCAGGAGGGGTGTGGACGCATTACCAGAATGCGTCTCTCAATACATCGGCAAAAACCGTGACGCTCTCCGGCTTGACCACGGTCTCAGAATTCGCGTTGAGCGACAACACCAATCCGCTGCCCGTCGAACTTATGGCCTTCACGGCGTCGCACAGAGGCAACCGCGTCGCGCTCGCGTGGAAAACCGCGAGCGAACTCAACAGCCTGCGCTTCGATGTCGAGAGAGCCGCTCGCGCCACCGGACCATGGACGGTGCTCGGTTCCGTGGCTGCTGCCGGATCGTCGGACAAGGACCTCTCGTACGCATTCATCGACGAGACGCTTCCGGTCGGCGCGGATGTGTACTATCGTCTGCGCACGTTCGACAGGGACGGGTCCTCCAGCCTCTCAAGCGTTCTCCATGTCGCATTGCGGATGCCGGACCGCATCAGTCTCAGCCAGAATTATCCGAATCCCTTCTCATCGATGACGGCGATTTCCTATGCGCTGCCCGCCGGAGGCGCCGTGACGCTGTCCGTGCACTCCCTGCTTGGACGGGAGGTTGCGCGCCTCGTCGATGCGCGTCAGGAGGCGGGAAGTTACACCGTCGCTTTCGATGCCGGCAGCCTCGAAAGCGGCCAGTACATCTGTCGGTTGACGGTCGACGGTGCGGTGACGAGCAGCGTGATGACACGCATGAGATGACGCGCTGGGCGGCGCGGAACCGCCCGGCCGAAGCTCGCTTCAATGACGGAGGCGCGGGGCACATCCCTGCGCCTTCGCGCATGTGGAATGATCAGACGACGCCTTCCCCCTGCCCGATTGCCAGCACCCGTTCGACGCCCGAGTAGTCGCGGATGGTTTCCGTGACGACGAAGCCGGCGCCCTCGAATACGGCTGCGATATCCTCGCGCTGGCCGAAACCGATTTCGCAGAGCACGCGACCGTCGGATGCCAGCAGCGAAGGCAGGACTTCGGCGATGCGCCGGTAGAAGGTCAGCCCGTCGCCGTCGTCGGTGTAGGCGAGGCGCGGTTCGTACTTCGCGATCTCGATCTGCAGTTCGTGCTCGTCCGCTCGCGGGATGTACGGGGGATTCGAGACGATCAGGTCGAAGGGGCCGTCGAGAGCGAGGATGCTCGTCGACAGGGCATCGCAGCGCTCGAAGCGAATGCGGTCGCCGACGCCGTTCGCCACGGCATTCTCCGCTGCCACGGCGAGGGCGGCCGCGCTGATATCGATGGCAGTGACGTGCGCGGCCTCGCAGTGTTTCGTGATCGCCACGGGAATATTGCCGCTGCCCGCGCCGATGTCGAGAATGCGGACCTCGCCCCGCGCGCCCGCCATCGCCCTCGCGATTTCCAGCGCGCGGTCCACCAGATGCTCGGTCTCCGGACGCGGGATGAGGACGTCGGGTGTGACGCGGAAGGGAAGCCCGTAGAATTCCGTCGTCCCGAGGATGTACTGCACCGGTTCCCCGAGCACGCGGCGCCGGATGTGCGCGCGGAAGGTCTCGAGTTCCGCGGGGGCGACGAATTGCTCGAAGCGCAGGTACAGGTCCAGCCGCGTGCAATGCAGGGCGTCGCAGAGCAGCATCTCGGCGGAGCGGCGCGCCTCGGCGATCTGCTTCTCCTGCAGGTACCCGATCGATTTCGACAACAGTGACTGGACTGTCGTCTCCGCGTTGGCCGGCGTGCTCACGCGCGAGCTTTCCTCCGCGCGGGCGTGTCCGGCCCGAAGACGTGCGCAATGGCTTCATCGATGCGCCGGATCGGGACAAGGACCAAACCGTCCGTGATGTTCGACGGGACTTCGCGGAGATCGGGTTCATTGTCGGCGGGGATGAGGACCTTTTTGATGCCGTAGCGTTTCGCCGCGAGCAGCTTTTCGTTGAGGCCGCCGATAGGCAGGATTTCCCCGTGGAGGGTGATTTCGCCCGTCATCGCCACATCGCCCCGCGCGGATTCCTTCTTCACGGCGGACAGGATGGCCATCGCCATCGTGAGTTCCGCCGAAGGCCCGTCCTTCGGAATCGCGCCCTCGGGAATGTGAATGTGGATTTCACGTTTTTCGGTGAAGGACGGCGGCACGCCAAGCTCTTCCGCGTGCGAACGGATGTAACTCAGGGCGGCATGCGCGGACTCCTTCATGACATCGCCGAGCTGACCGGTGAGCGTCAGCTTTTCCTGCCCGTGCATGAGCGTGACGTCCACGTGCAGGATGTCGCCGCCGACGCTGGTCCACGCCAGTCCGATCACCGATCCGACCGTGCCTTTCTGCAGTTTTTTCTGCCGTTGCTTCGGCACGCCGAGGCATTCCTCGATGCGCGCGGCGTTGACGCGAATGCTCTTGCGCGGACCGCGTTGCGGTCTTCCGCTTTCGGCCGCGACCACCTGCTTCGCGATTTTCCTGCAGACCGTCGCGATCTCCCGCTCGAGGTTGCGGACGCCCGCCTCCAGGGTGTACTCGCGGATGATGCGCATCACGGCCGCGTCATCGAAACGCACGCGGCGGGTCGCGAGGCCGTGTTCCGCGATCTGCTTCTGGATCAGGTGTCGTTTGGCGATCTCCAGCTTCTCGTGCTCGAGATATCCCGGCAGCTCGATGATTTCCATGCGGTCCTGCAGTGGAAGCGGGATGTTGTAGCGCACGTTCGCGGTGGTGATGAACAGCACGCGCGAGAGATCGAAATCAACGTCGAGGTAGTGATCGTTGAAGGTGCTGTTCTGCTCCGGATCCAGCACTTCGAGCATCGCCGACGCGGGATCGCCCTGAAAATCATTGCTCATCTTGTCGATTTCGTCGAGCAGCATCACCGGATTCGCGCTCGCGGCCTTCTTCATCGCCTGGATGATCTTGCCGGGCATGGAACCGATGTAGGTGCGGCGGTGTCCGCGGATTTCCGCTTCGTCGTGCACGCCGCCCAGGGAAATGCGGACGAATTTCCGGTTGAGCGCGCGCGCGATGGATTTCCCGAGCGACGTCTTTCCGACGCCCGGCGGTCCGACCAGACAGAGGATCTGCCCGCGTATCTCACCGACGAGGTTCAGCACCGCGATGTGTTCGAGGATGCGGTCCTTCGGCTTCTCGAGGCCGTAGTGGTCCTCATTCAGTACGGTGGCGGCATTGTCGAGCGACAGGTTGTCGTCGGTGCACTTGGTCCAGGGCATCGCGAGAATCCAGTCGAGATAATTCCGCGACACGGTCGCTTCAGGCGACATGGGCGCCATGCGGCCGAGCTTGTCGAGCTCGTCCAGCGCCTTGCGTTCGATATCCGCCGGCATGCCCGAGGCGGCGATCGCGGCCTGCAACTCCTCGTACTCGTTCGCGGGCTCGTTCTCGCCGTCCTCCTCCAGCTCGTTCTGCAGGATGCGGATCTGCTCCTGGATATAGTACTTCCGCTGCGAGCGCTGGATGTTGTCGTGCACCTTGCTGTCGATCTCGACTTCCATCTTCATGATCTCGATCTCGTGCGAGAGCATGCGGACCACCTCGTACACCTGCTCGTCCATGCGCTCCAGCATGAGCAAGGTTTGCTTGATGTCCACGCCGACCAGGATGTTCGAGGACACGTAGAAGAGCTTCCGTGCCGGATCCGACATGCTCTCGTACGCGATGAGGGTCTCGTTCGGAATATTGCGGTTCAGTTTGACGTACTCCTCGAAGAGCACGTCCATCTGCCGCACCAGGGCTTTCAGCTTCGTGGTCAGTTTGTAGCTGGGCGTAATGATGCGGACGGTGGCAGTGCGGAAATCGGCGCCCTGCTCGGAGAAGAGATCCACCTTCGCCTGGAAGAGTCCGTCGACCAGCACCTTCATCAGTCCGTTCGGCAATTTGAGGACCTGGAGGATCTTTGCGACGGTTCCCTGCGGATAGATGCCCTTCGCTTCCGGTTCTTCATCGAGCGGGTCGCGCTGACTGCAGACGAAGACGAGCTTGTCGCCCTCGATCGCGTGCGTGATGGCGCGGATCGTCGAGTCCCGGCCGATGAGGACGGGAAAAATCATATGCGGGAAAATCACGACATCGCGAAGAGGGACCAGCGGAAGCGTTGCGGGGATCGACTCCGGTGAGAGCTCGAGGTCTTCGGAAGATTCGTTGCGTGCCATGTATTCCCTTGTCTGTTGTTTTCAGCACGGCAAGATACTGGCCGACGGAGGGAGAAGCAATGCAGAGCGCGATCCGAGATCCCGTTGTCGCTGCATGCGAGTCCCGACGAAAAAAATGTCGGACTGTAACGAATTGCACTATCCTGTGTCTTGTAGGGTCGATACATTGGGTGTGAACATTCCTCACACCGGCGAAGAGTGCCCCGGCACCTGATGGAGATCCGCAGACCATGCCGATCCACCACGATCTTCCGGCCGCGCTTCTCGCGGTCGATGCCACGTTTCACATACAAGGAGGATTTCGCCATGTTCATTGCTTCAAACACTCCTCGACGGCGCGGCTTGACCGTTGGCGCGCTGTGCCTCGTCGCGATGCTGTGTCTCGGCGCCGCTGCCGTCGCGCAACCGCTCAATATCGCGCCGCAGGCGGTTGCCACGCACTCCGGCGGCGGCGCGACGACGTACGCGCCCTCCAACTACAATGACGGCGTCATCGCTGCGCAGGGTTCGCTGCCTTGGGGATGGACCACCGGCAGCAGTTCGTCGGGCACCAGCGCGTGGATCAACTTCATGTGGTCCACGCCGATGACGATGGGCGAAGTCAAACTGTTTTACGCCGGAATCAGCAATCGCTATCTCGCGGGCGCGAACATCATGTACTGGACCGGCACCGCCTGGGCGCTGGCCGGGAGTTTCAGCACGACCACCTATACCGAGTGGGAACGGACCATCACATTCGCGCCGGTGACGACCACGCAGCTTCGCATCACGAATTTCCTCATGGCGCCGGTGGGACAGACGAGCAATCCGAACTTCCGCGAAATCGAAATCCGCAATTCCTGCACCGGGCAGAATTCGACGGTGAGCTTCATCGCGCCGAGCGGGATCAACCTTCCCGCGAACATCCCGATCTCGTATACGGTGGGACATCCGACGAAGAGCTTCAACGCGACGCTGACCTTCCGCTTTTTCACGCCACCCGGTGCGCTGATGCATACCGCGACCACCACCGTGGCGGTGAACGCGAACACCGTGACAGGCGTCTTTACGGTGCCCAGCACCATTCTCGCGCCGGGCTTCTACCGGCTGGAAACGACCTTCAACACCATGGATTTCTGCGACAAGCTCTCCGATATCGTGCAGTCTCAGGTGATCATGATCCTCGAGCCCGGACAGGAACCCTGTCTCGTCTGGCCCGGCGATGCGAACAACGACAACATCGTCAACTTCGGCGACCGCAAGGCGCTCAACCAGTATATCCAGGACGCCAATCTGCGCCCGACCTGGCTGACGGGACCCGCGCGCTACCGCGTCGATGCCACGACCAACCCGTTGACCTACTTCAAGTGGGAAGCGCAGGTGAGCGTCCCTTGGAATACCCTGATGGGGTGCTACATGGATACGGACGGGAACGGACTCGTCGATAATTTCGATTACCTCGCCATCAAGCTGAATTGGATGAGGACGCACGGCAGTTCCTTGAAGCCGGGTAGTGGTTTCACTGCCGGGACCTTCGATCTCGAACAGAATTCTCCGAATCCCTTCAGACCGGCGACGCAGCTTCGCTACGCCGCGCCTGAAGCCGCCTCGGTGCGTCTCGTCGTCACCGATGTGTTCGGCCGTCTCGTGGCCACCCTGGTCGACGGCATCGTTTCCGAAGGCGTGCATACGGCCACGTTCTCCGCCGCGGGACTTCCCTCCGGCACCTACTTCGCCGTCGTCACCATGACGGGGACGCAGTCCGGTCTGGCGTTCACCAGGACGGTGAAAATGTCCGTGAACAAGTAACCGTGGAATCCTGCTTGAAAAAGCCGGCCTCCGGGCCGGCTTTTTCATTCTTGCTTCCTGAGGGCGCTTTCGTATTTTGGCGCAGGCAAGACCCATCCACATACTCTTCCCAGCGCATGAGCCGCACAGGCTTCCTCTACGACGAACAGTTCCTCGAGCACGACACGGGATACTCGCATCCCGAGACGGCTGACCGTCTGGCCGCCATCGTGATGCGCCTTTCTTCAGCCGGACTGCTCTCTACGCTGCATCCGGTGGAGGCTCTTCCCACCGATCTTCACTGGCTCGAACGCACCCACTCTCCGGCGCATGTGGAGGCCATTCGTGCGATGTGCGCCGATGCGCCGTTCCGCATCGATGTCGACACGCCGGTCTGCAAGCGATCCTTCGACGTCGCCGTGCTCGCGGCGGGAGGCGTTCTGGAAATGTGCGCGCGCGTGATGAACGGGGAACTCCGCAATGGATTTTGCGCGGTGCGCCCGCCCGGCCACCACGCGGAGAAGGAACGCGCGATGGGATTCTGCCTGTTCAACAACGTGGCCGTTGCGGCGACGTTTTTGCGCGAGGAGCGGGGCGCGAACCGCGTGCTGATCGTGGACTGGGACGTGCATCACGGCAACGGCACGCAAAACATCTTTTATGAAGATCCGAATGTCTTTTTCATCAGCATGCACCAGTCGCCGTTATACCCCGGCACGGGCGCGGCGTCGGAGAAGGGCGCGGGGGCGGGGGAGGGACGCACGCTGAATCTCCCCATGCCGCCCGGATCGACCGACGACCATTACCGCGAGGCCTTCGAGGACATCGTGCTGCCCGCGGCCAAGGCCTTCGCCCCGGACTTCGTGCTGCTGTCCGCGGGTTTCGACGCGCATCGGGACGATCCGCTCGCCAATATCGCCCTGACCGAATCTGGTTTCGCGTACCTGACAACGCTCGTGCGTGAAATCGCGGAGGATTGTTGCGATGGTCGTCTGGTCTCGGTTCTCGAAGGCGGGTACAATCTCGATGCGTTGGCGCGCAGCGCGGCGGCGCATGTCCGCGCGCTTCGTGCCTGACGGCGCATCCCCCCATCGCCCGGAACAATGACACGACAGCAGCACGCATATCTCGCGGCGGGCGCGGCGATCCTGTGCTGGTCCACGGTCGCGACGGCGTTCAAATTCAGTCTTCGCAGCATCGATGTCCTTGATCTGCTGGCCGTGTCCTCGCTGTCGTCGTGCCTCACGCTCGCGGCGGTTCTTGCCATGCAGCGCAAACTCGCGGGCGTGCTGTCCTGGCCCATGCGCGAGTACGCGCGTTCCGCGATGCTGGGGGCGCTCAATCCGTTGCTCTACTATCTCGTGCTCTTCAAGGCGTACTCGTTGCTGCCGGCGCAGGAAGCCCAGCCGCTCAACTACACGTGGCCCCTGGTGCTGGTCCTGCTTTCCGCGCTTGTTCTGCGGCAGCGCGTGAGCGCGCGGATTCTTGTCGCGCTCCTCGTGAGTTTCGCGGGGGTGCTGCTGATATCCACGCATGGCGAGGTGTTCAGCCTCCGCTTCTCCGATCCCTTCGGCGTTGCGCTCGCGATAGGCAGCTCGGCGATCTGGGCGACATACTGGATCATGACGATGAAGGACGAACGGGGTCCCGTCGAGCGTCTGCTCGTCAACAGCATCTTCGGGACGGCATTCGTGGCGGTCCTCTACGTCGTGTCCGGAAGGCTTCGCATGCTGCCGGTGGAAGGGATCATCGGCGGAGTGTACGTGGGGATCTTTGAAATGGGCCTGGCATTCGTGCTGTGGCTTCGGGCCCTGCACTTCTCGAAGACGACGGCCATGGTCGGCAACCTCGTGTTCCTGTCGCCCTTTCTCTCGCTCATCGTCATTCATTTCGTGCTGGGCGAAGCGGTGCGGACCAGCACCATCGCGGGTCTCGTCCTCATCGTCGGAGGGATTCTGATACAGCAGACTGCTCGGCGCCCGGTCGCACACGAGACGGATACGCATGGGTGACGGCGATTGTGTTCCATCGCGCAGAAGGAGATATTCTCGCCATGATTGCGTATAAAATCCCGATCCTCGTCGCCGTGACCGCGGCGATGACGGTGGTGTTCTTCATTCTCTGGAAGAAAAAGAACTTTCTTTCCGTATTTGAGGGTGGGAAGTGGTGGCTGACGTGGATCGCCATAGCGATCATCACGCTGATGGACGAACTGACGTCCATTTTCTACGCGCCGAGCGAGGCGCACCGATTCATCGGGCAGAACGCCATCTTCTTCATCGCGTTTACCTCGATTCTCATGCGGGTGCTCTCGAATCGCATGACCGAGATCGCGCAGATCCTCGAGCACCACAATATCCGGGGCGGGGGCGTGTACTCGTTCTCCTACCTCGTGCTCGGCCCGACGGTCAGCTTTGTGGCGGTGTCGTCCATCTTCGTCGACTATGTGCTGACTGCGAGCATCTCGACGGTCAGTGCCGTGCAAAACGGGCTCGCCTTCATCGACATCTCGCACGGCACGGCGATGCTGCTGAATTTCGCGATCGTGTGGCTGGTCGCTGCGCTGAACATCAGCGGCATTCGCGAGAACGCCCGCTTCACGTTCGGCATCTTCACGTTTGCCGCCTTCGTCCTCGTCATCCTGGTCGTCTCCGGTCTGCTGCACATGGACGGCGCGCAGGCCGCGACCGTGGTCGAAAGCGGCCGCAACGTCGGCAGCCGCTTCCTCACGCTGAATCTCGGCACGCTGACCATGGATATCGGCTTCGTGATCATCGGCGTCTCGAGCTGCATTCTGGCGTACTCCGGCATCGAGTCGGTGGTGCAGACCGCCGGACTCGTGCGATCCTGGCATGAAATCCGCAAGGCGTACCTTTTCCTCGCGCTCACGGTCGGCATTTTCACGCCGGTGATTTCTGCGCTGGTGCTGTCGTCGAACATCGATCCGGCCGCGCACGAAACCGATCTGATCACCGCGTACGCGTCGATGCTCAACGGTCCCGTCTTCGGCATCATCGTGGGGGCGCTCGCGAGCTTCACGCTCACGATGGCCGTGAACACGGCCTTTGTCGCGTCGAGCGAGCTGCTCGAGCGGGTCGCGGAGCGGTACGGTTTCCACTGGCTGGCCGTCACGAATTCGCGGCACAGCTACTATCGCATTCACATCTTCAGCGCCATCCTCTTCTCCATCATCATCGCGATCACCAGCGGCTCTCAGGCGATACTCGCGGAAATGTACGCCATCGGCCTCATCGCGAGCATGGTGATCAACATGGGTTCGCTGATCGTGTACCGCTACATCTCAGGGACGAAGGAGATACAAAACTACTTCACGCACCGCTCGCTGACGGTGCTCCTCTTCCTGATCCTGCTCGCGTGCCTCCTGTACCTCGCGTACGAAAAACCGTACGGCCTCGCACTCTGGTCCATCGTGACAGGGATATTCCTGTTTGCGGGATTGAGCATCGCGCGGAAGCGCGCGCCGGAAATCCACGAGTTGCGGCAGTCCGACAGTCCCATCGACCTCGTCACCTGGCTCGGCATGGCCGAGGAGGAAGACGTCCATCTCTACTTCAAGCGTCCGCAGGAGAACGCCGTGTCCCGCGATCTCGAGCAGGGGAGGGCGTACGTGAGTTTCTACACGCCCCGGCAGGGCATTCCCGTGAAGCTCACCGAGAATCATTTCCGCTTCCCGTTCACGCTGCAAAACGTGTTCAAGAACATGTGCACGTACATCGATCTCCTGCTGTACGAGCTGCCGCACAAGAAGCTGACGGTGCATCTGGGCTGGCCCATGTCGTCCTGGTTGGACCGGTTCTCCATCGGCGTGCTCGTCATGAACATGATGCGTCTCCCGCGCTCGTATCCTGCGGTGACCTTCCGCATCGAATACGACAGGAAGAAAGAGGCGTCGTGACGGCGCGATGGGGCGGGGTCGCGCCGTGCTTCCGCGGTCCCGGCCATTCGGCGACTTTCTTTCTCCCAATTATTGTTTTCGATGGAAAACTGACGCATTTTAACCAACAATTTTCTCCGTGCTGTCTTTGTGCCTGTACGCGTGGAGGAATCGCGGGGGGGCGTCTTCCCCGCCTTTCATCGCCGGCGCGACCGCCTACGCGTGGTCGAGGTCGGAATTCAACGTCGTCGCCGGCCATGGCTCATGGTTCATGCAGCGTCACCTATGATGGAGGATAACTGAGCGTATGGAACTGTCACTGATTCTCGGGATCAGCGTCATCGGCCTGCTCTTCGCCGTGTATCTCATTCGCGATGTTCTGAAACGCGATACGGGCACGGCGCAGATGCAGGAGATCTCAAACGCGATCAAACAGGGCGCCGAGGCGTTTCTCCGGCGGCAGAACCGCACGATCATCTATCTGGCGATCGCCCTCGCGGCACTGATATACATTCTGTACGCGTTTGTGCGCGCGCATCAGCAGCACGATCCCGCCGGGCAGATGGAACTCGCGTTGTGGACCACGCTCAGCTTCGTGTTCGGCGCCGCCAGTTCGGTCGCCGCCGGGTACATGGGCATGTGGGTCGCGATCCGCAGCAACATCCGCACGGCCGCTGGCGCCATGCGCGACATGAACAGCGCCTTGCAGCCCGCCCTCCGCGGCGGCGCGGTGGCGGGCTTCTTCGTGGTCGCCATGAGCCTGCTCGGCGTGGCGGGCTTGTTCACGATCGTCAAGTCGGCGGGCGTGGTCGAGGACATCAGCAAGATCCCGCTGCTCATCGTCGGCTACGGCTTCGGCGCGAGCTTCGTGGCGCTTTTCGCGCAGCTCGGCGGCGGAATCTACACGAAGGCCGCCGATGTCGGCGCCGATCTCGTCGGCAAGGTGGAAGCGGGCATCCCCGAAGATGACCCCCGCAATCCCGCCGTCATCGCGGATCTTGTCGGCGACAACGTGGGCGACTGCGCGGGTCGCGGGGCGGATCTCTTCGAATCGACGGCCGCGGAGAACATCGGCGCCATGGTCCTCGCCGCGGGACTGTACAGCGCCAACATGGAGTACTTCAACCAGGGCGGCCTGACCCAGCTCGGCGTGCTCCTCTTTCCGCTCGTCGCGCGCGCCTTCGGCATCCTCGCCTCCATCGTCGGCATCCTGAGCGTCAAGGCCAACGACAAGGAAGACCCGATGAAGGCGCTCAACCGCGGGTACTACGTCACATCGGCGCTTGCCATCGTCGGCTTCTACATCGCCTCGTACTGGCTGCTCGGACCGCAGTACTACTTCAACTTCTTCATCGCCGGGGTCATCGGCGTGCTCACCTCGCTGGCCTTCGTGTTCATCACGCAGTACTACACCGAATACAAGTACCGCCCGGTGAAATCGATCGCGGAGGCGTCGCAGACCGGCCCGGCAACGAACATCATCAGCGGCATCGCGGTGGGCATGGAGTCGACCGCGCTTCCGGTCCTGACGATCGCCGTCGCGCTCATCAGCTCCTACTTCCTCGGCCAGAGTTCCGGTCTGCAGCATGCCGGGTTGTTCGGCACCGCGGTCGCGACGATGGGCATGCTCGGCACCGCCGCGTACATCCTCGCGATGGACACCTTCGGACCGATCACGGACAATGCGGGCGGCATTGTGGAGATGAGTCAGCAGACGCATGAAGTGCGCGAGCGCACCGATCGTCTCGATTCCGTCGGCAACACCACGAAGGCCCTCACAAAAGGCTACGCCGTCGGCTCCGCCGCGCTCGCGGCCTTCCTGCTCTTCAGCGCGTACATCGACGAGATCAAGATGTACACCAACACCACCGACGTGGTGATCAACCTGAACAAACCCGAAGTGTTCGTGGGCGCCTTGTTCGGCGCCATGCTCGTGTTCCTCTTCTCGTCGATGGCCATCAAGGCCGTCGGCAAGGCCGCATACGCGATCATCAACAACGTGCGCGAGCAGTTCCGCAACAACCCCGGCATCATGCTCGGCACCACGAAGCCGGACTACGGACAGTGCGTGGATATCGCGACGAAATCCGCCTTGCGGCAGATGGTCGCCCCCGGCCTGCTGGTCGTGCTCATGCCCATCGCCACGGGACTCGTCTTCCGCTGGATCTACTACGCATCGGGCAAGCCGGCATTCGGCGCAAGCGGCGCCGAAGTCGTCGGCGGCTTCCTCATGGTCGGCACCATCGCCGGCATCCTGATGGCGCTCTTCCTCAACAACGGCGGCGGCGCATGGGACAACGCGAAGAAGTACATCGAGACCGGCATGTACGGCGGCAAGCGCTCCGACTCGCACAAGGCCTCGGTGGTCGGCGACACGGTCGGCGATCCGTTCAAGGATACCGCGGGTCCGTCGCTGCACGTGCTCATCAAATTGCTCAGCACCATCACCCTCGTGCTCGCGCCGCTCTTCCTCTGATTGCGGACCATTCCCGTTGGACGGGGACTCTTTCTTTTCGAAAGAGTCCCCGTTTTTCGTACCTTTGCGCATTCGTGCCACACCGCACGATTCCATCACCCGGACCTCTGAACATGAACCTGAAAAACATTCCCTCGGGGAAAACGTCTCCCGACATTGTCAACGCCATCATCGAGATCCCGAAAGGGAGCCGGAACAAATACGAGTACAACATCGAGCTCGGCGTGTTTCAACTCGACCGGGTGCTGTATTCGTCGATGCATTATCCCGAAGCCTACGGCTTCATTCCGAGCACGCTCTACGACGACGGGGACCCCGTCGACGTCCTCGTCTTCATCGACCAGCCGCTGCATGTCGGCATCCTCGTCGAAGTGCGGCCCGTCGGCATCCTGCGCATGCGGGATGAAAAGGGTTCGGACGACAAGATCATCTCCGTCGCGATCAACGATCCCACGTATTCTCCGATCACCGATCTGCGGCAGCTTCCGCGGCATCTGCTGGTGGAGGTGGAGCATTTCTTCACAAGCTACAAATTGCTCGAAGGCAAGCATGTGATGAGTTTCGGATGGAACGGCGCGACGGCCGCCAAACGCGCGATCGTGAAAGCGCAGAAGGCGTTCAAAGGCTGATCCCATGTCCGTGGAGAGATTGTTTCTCTGGTTGCAGTTTCGTCCTTGACAAAGCACACCGCGTTTGCTATTATTGGCGCGACTTCATTCGCACGCAGGCATTTCGCTCTGCGTTGAAACCGAGTATTCAGGAGTACCTCCCATGATCTGGACCATGGAATTGGCCTCGTGGCTTGATGACGCGCCGTGGCCCGCAACCCGAGACGAGCTGATCGATTACGCGACGCGGATCGGGGCGCCGACACAAGTCATCGAAAACCTGCAGGAGCTCGAAGATCCGGACGAAACCTACGAAGGCATCGAGGATATCTGGACCGATTTTCCCGTCGATGAGGACTACTACTACGGAGACGAGGAAAACGACTACTGATCAGGCGCAGAACGTCATGCAGTGCGCCCGCCCTCGCCCGATCGTAAGACACGCAGCAGCCCAGTGGTACGCCGCTGGGCTGTTTCATGTGGCCGCCATGTGCGCGCTGCTGCTGCTGGGGCTGGACCCGGCGCATGCGCAGCAGAACGGCGTCCTCATTCTTGATTCGCTGCTCGTCGACGAGATTGTCTTCGAGGAAGATTCGCCCGGCGATCGCGAGACGCTGCTCGGGCAGATCTCCACGCGCGAATCGCCCGGCAGCTTTGCGCGCTGGCTCTACTCGGCCTTCGGATCGCGCTTCCCGTTCTCCGGCGAACCGGAGTACTTCGACATCGGCGCGTTCAAGGACGATGTCGACGCGCTCAAGCGGCACTTCAAGAACACCGGCTACATTTCCGCCGCGGTGGAAGGCGTGTACGAGCTTCTCGAATCGAAGCGGGACGTCCGCGCGGTGTTCCGCATCAGAAAGGGACAGCGCTCGTACATCGATTCCGTCGACTACCGGAATCTCCAGCGGCTGCCGCAGCGCATCGATTCACTCATCCGCCACTCGAGCGACCGGCTGCTCGTCGTGGGGCAGCCCTATGACGCGGACGCGACCCAGGCGGAAGTCAACCGCGTGCTGCGGCTGCTCGGAAACAACGGGTTTCCGGTCGCCGTCAGCGACAGCATCCTCGTCGAACGGAAGCTCTCGAACAAGAATGTGACCGTGCACCTCTGGTTCACCTGCGGCACCCAGCTGCTGGTCGGGGATATCCAGAAATCCATCTCGAACGAGGAAGAACTGAATCTCGCGCAGCAGATCATCGACGATCGCATCGAGCTCGAGAGCGGCGAAGTGTGGTCGAACGAACAGCGCGAGCGCTCCGAAGTCAATCTGAACCGCTTGAATATTTTCTCGAACGCGCAGCTGATAACCACGTTCCCCGCGCTCGCCGATTCCGCGCATCGATTCGTCCCGATGACCATGCTGCTCTCGATGAAACCGCGGCACGAACTCACGCCGGCGGTGCTCGTCAACACCCAGTTCAACCGCTTCAATGCGGGCGCGGAAGTCGCCTATCTGTTCCGCAACGCGTTCGGCGGCGCGCAGACGATCACCACGAAGCTGAATGTCCTTTCAAAGGTGGATCTCCCGGTCAATTCCTACCAGGCCAGCGCGCAGGTGCAGCTCGACCAGCCGTATTTCCTCGACAACAAGACCTCCGGCGTACTGACGATCTCCTACATCCTCGCGCAGGAGAGCGGCCTCTACGGCGGCAGCATCGTGCAGGGAGTCGTCGAACTCAAGCGCCTGTTTACCGAACGTCTCCAGGGCTTCGTGGCGTGGACGCTGGAGCAGTCGCAGTACAACATCATCGCGAGCGGGCAGTCCCTGGTGAATACGCCCTTCGCGCAGTTCGACACCACGGGCATCGACTACCGAAATTCCATCGTCGCCGTCACGCTGGACCGCGACTATACCAACGACTTCTTCTACCCGTCCAGCGGCTTGTCGCTGCGTGGAACGGTCGAGGAGGCTGGCATCCTCAAGGCCCTGATCCCCGGCGCCTTCCGTGGTTTTCAGAGCACCGAGTACAGGAAGACGGAAGGGACCGTGCGCTGGTTCACCGATCTGTCCCGGAACCGAAGCAGCATTTTCGGGGTGAAGCTGAAGGCAGGGGCCATCTTTCGCTATGGGGAGAGCTTGAGCGGAGATATTCCGGTACCATTCAACCGGCGCTACTATGCGGGAGGATCACAGAGCGTCCGGGCGTGGTCGGCGAGCACGCTCGCTGCGGCGGGACAGGAGGAAGCGGCCTTCGGCGGCAATGCCCTGGTGGAAGCGAGCATGGAATTGCGCTGGCAGATGTTTCCAGGTGCGAAGAAGTGGCTGGCGGTGGAGCCCGAGAACCTCTGGCTCGTGCTCTTCGCCGATGCCGGCAACCTCTGGCGCGAGGCCTCGGTCATCCGCCTGAACGAAGCGGCGATCGGCTTCGGTGTCGGCATCCGGTACAACCTCTTCTTCGGGCCGATTCGCGTCGATTACGCGTTGAAAGGTTTCGATCCGAGCGATGCGCAGGACCCGTGGTTCACGCAGCGACATTTCTGGTCCGACGTCTTCTTCAAGGGACAGCTCGTCCTCGGTATCGGTCACGCCTTTTAACGGAGACACGGCACCGCATGGCATGGAACGGCATTATCGGACAGGAGAGGGTGAAATCCCTCCTGAAACAGCTGTGGGAGCGCGGGCGTCTTCCGCACGCGATGCTCTTTCACGGTCCGGAAGGAGCGGGGAAGGATGCCGTCGCCATCGAACTCGCCCGGGTGCTGAACTGTGAAGGCGGCGCGTGGGAGGCGTGCGGTGTGTGCCAGAGCTGCCTGCGCATCGAGCAATTGCGGCATCCCCGGCTGCGCCTCGTGTTCGCGCTGCCGTCCAAACCGGAAGAGTCCACCGCCATCGACAAATTCAGCGAGGCCGAGCTGGCTGAGATGAACCGGCAGATCGACGCGAAGGCGGAGAACCCCTACTGCCGCTTCGCGATGCCCAAGGCCTCGGGCATCAAGATCAGCAGCATCCGCGATGTGCGGCACGAGTCCGCTTTCCGCAGCGCTGCCGCGGGGCGATCCGTCGTGTTGATATCCGAGGCCGATCGCATGAACAATGCCGCCTCCAACGCGCTGCTGAAAACGCTCGAGGAACCGACGGGCGACACCATGCTCATCCTTACCACGGCGAAACGCGAGGCCATGCTCCCGACCATCCTCTCGCGCTGCCAGCAGGTGCGTTTCGATCCGCTCGCGGAGTCCGACATCGCGGAGGGCATCGTGCGACTCTTCGACGTTCCGCCCGAAAAGGCGGTTTCCGCGGCGCAGCTCGCGAACGGCAGCGTCACCGAAGCGCTTTCCATCGCGGGCGGCGAGGCGGCGATTCCGCGCGAAACCATCCGCCTGTTTCTCCGCGCGGTGTGTCAGGGCAAGCCCGCCATGCTCATGGAGCATATCCGCAAGATCGCCGATGTGGACGACAAGAAGGCGGTGGCGTTGTTCCTCGTCAGTGTCGCCTCCTGGTTCCGCGACGTCCTCGCCGTGCAGGAGGGCGCGGAAGACCGCATCCGCAACACCGACCTCGGAAAGCCAATCATGGATTTCGCGGGACACTTTCCCGATGTGCGCTGCTCCGAGGCCGTCGATGCAATTGAGACAGCGATTGACATGATTATCAAAAATGTGCATCTTGTCACCATCCTCATCGTCCTGTCCCACAGGCTCAGGCGATGCATCATGCCGCGCACCTGAAGCGGTTTCATTCCGCGAAATGACATGCAACCTCCCACACACATCGACGTACCCGGCAGCGAAGAGACTCCGCGAAGGACACCCCCTGTCGAATTATCCACCCTCGACGACGCGGTACTGGCCTACAGCAGCGAGCATGGCGAGCCCGGAATGCAGCGCCGAGCGTCCGAAGGGGAGCATGCCGATCCCGCCCCGCATCCCGACGGCGCATGCGGCTGCGCGCACGCCAACGGAGATCTGCCCGCCGACGTCGAGATGTACACCGAAGTCATTTTCAAGGGCTCGCGCCGCGCGTATTTCCTCAATGAGACCAAACTCGAACTTGCGCTGTCCATGCACGTGCTCGTGGAAGCGGAGAAAGGCGTGGATCTCGGCACGGTGGGATTGACGGGCGAGCAGGCCTATTACAAGAGCCGCTTGCGCAGCAAGCCCTGCGAGGAGCCCCTGAAGCGTCTCGTCCGACCCGCCGCCGAAAGCGATGTCAGCATCCTCGCCCAGCATCGCGAGCAGGAGAGCACGGCGTATGACGTGTGTCTCGAGAAGATTCACAAGCTGAAGCTCCCGATGAAACTCGTGGACGTGGAATTTCAATTCGACCGCAATCGCATCACGTTCTACTTCACCGCCGATGGACGGGTGGATTTCCGCGAACTGGTCCGTGAACTCGCTTCCGAATACCGCACGCGCATCGAACTCCGGCAGATCGGACCGCGCGACGAAGCGAAACGCATGGGCGGCTACGGGGTGTGCGGACGAGAACTGTGCTGCTCTTCCTTCCTCGGCGTGTTCGAACCCATCTCCACCGAGATGGCCAAGCTGCAGAACCTGACGCTCAATCCCTTCAAACTCGCCGGTCAGTGCGGCCGACTCAAATGCTGCCTCTCGTACGAACTGCAGGTGTACGCCGAGCTTTTAAAGCGCTTTCCGCCCCTCGATTATCGTTTCAAGACCCCGAAGGGCCTCGCCAAGATCGAGAAGATCGACATCTTCCAGGACGTCATATACGTGCACTACGAAAATCCCGACGCATGGGAACGGCTTTCCCTGGCCGAGGTGAATGCGATGATACCGGCAGCGGTTTCGTGAGGACCACTCCCTACTTCTTCCCCCCGCCCCAGCTCTTCCAGTAGTCCTTCCACTCCACCGCTTCAGCCTCCGGGCTGATGTGCAGGGTGTTCACCGTGTCGAGCATGACGGCGATTTCGTCGGTGCGCTTGAGATCCTTCTGCTTGAGCAGGGCTTTGGGATGCGGACCGTGATGAATGCCGGTGGGGTGCAGGGTGACCATGCCGGGCTTGATGTTGTCGCGGCTGAAAAAATCGCCGGCATGATAGAAGAGCACCTCGTCGTAATCGCTGTTGCGATGGAAGAAAGGCACCTTGAGCGCGTCGTCATCCTCCTCGAGGGGCCGGGGCAGGAAGGTGCAGATCACGGCGTTGTGCATCACGAAGGTGCTGTGCGCCGGCGGCGGGAGATGCACGCGATGGCTCATCACGGGACGGATGTCGCGTACGTTGATTTTCCACGAGAACAGATCTCCCTTCCAGCCCACGGCGTCCAGCGGATTGAACGGATAGAACACGGAGGAGAGAATACCGTCGCGCTGCACGCGGATCTCGTGCTCGACGCCGGCCCGCTCGTCGTATACATCGGGGAGCAGTGGCGTGGTGATGGCCGAGAGATCGTACAGCGCGTGCATGCCGATGAGGCCCTTCTCCTGCATGTTCGGCGGCCGCACCGCGGAGAACGCCTCAATGACCAGGAAGAAATTCTCCGGCGTGGACGGCACCACGCGATACGTCGTGCAGCGGGGGAGGACGACGTAGTCGCCCTTTTCATACGGGATCGTCCCATAGTCCGTCTCGAACACGCCTGTTCCTTCGTGCACGAAATGGACTTCATCCGCGTCGCCATTCCGGAAGTAGAAGGGCATCGCCGCCCTCCGTCGCGAGATGTGCACCGCCACGTCGTCGTTGTACAGCAGCCGGATTCGGGCGCCGCGCTCGTTGCGGCCGTCTGACGGCTCGGCGTTGTTGAAGTCGAAGGCGTGCGGTCTCAGCGCGCCCTCGAAGTTCGTCCAATCCGTCGGCGCATGCCGCCTGTAGAGATGCGACACCTGTCCAAAGAAACCCTGCCTGCCATGCTCCTCCTCGAACGTGCCTTCCGGCAGTCCGACGTGCGCCTGACGTGTGTGCTTGCCCTGGTGGAAGAGATACATATCGGGTGCCTTTCAGAGGGGAGAAATGAGAGATGCGAGATTCGAGATATGCGTCGTCATTCTTCCTCCCCCTTCTCTTTACAAGAGAAGGGGGTCGGGGGGATGAGTTCGCGTCAGTGCGTGATTCGTGTGTGAAGCGATACAGAGTTCACGGTGATTCGGGAAAGCAGAGTTCGTTTGATTGACTACTTTGTCCGCAGATGCTCGTGGCAGGAGAAACACACCGACGTCATGCGCGTGAACTGGTAGTAGCTGCCCGCCATGTTCTTGTTCTCGGCTTCCTTGATCAGTTCGCGGACGATGCGAAGGAATTCACGGCCATAGTCCGCGTACTTCTCCGAGGTGTTGGCGAAGCCCGCTTCCACGGTGAGTTTCTCGATCGCCTCCGCCTCTTTTTTCACGAGGGGGAGGTCGGCGAGGGCGAGGGCTTTGAGGATGCTCTGCGCATGTTCCGTTTTTTTCTTCATCAGTTCGCTCGGATCCGGCGGGGTGAGAGACGACGCTCCGAGGAGGCCGATCGCGAGCACCGCGAAGAGTCCGGTGTAAAAGTGCTTCATGGGTGCAGCTCCTGTATGGGATCGTGAGGACGTGTCACATGTTTGCGATGAGGGCGGTGGCGAATTCCGAACATTTCACTTCCGTCGCGCCGTCCATGAGACGCGCGAAATCGTAGGTGACGGTCTTCTGCTGAATGGTCGCGTCCATTGCCTTGATGATCAGCGCGGCGGCCTCGGTCCAGCCCATGTACCGCAGCATCATCTCGCCGCTGAGGATCACCGAGCCGGGATTGACCTTGTCGAGTCCGGCATACTTCGGCGCGGTGCCGTGCGTGGCTTCGAAGATCGCGTAGCCGTTCTGGTAGTTGATATTGGCGCCGGGCGCGATGCCGATGCCGCCAACCTGCGCCGCGAGGGCGTCGGAGATGTAGTCGCCGTTGAGATTCATGGTGGCGATGACGTCGTACTCCGCGGGACGCGTGAGGATCTGCTGCAGGAAGGCGTCGGCGATGACGTCCTTCACCACCACGCCTTCGGGGAGCCGCACCCAGGGACCGCCGTCGATGAGCGTGCCGCCGAATTCCTTGATCGCGAGTTCGTAGCCCCAGTCGCGGAAGCCGCCCTCGGTGAACTTCATGATGTTGCCCTTGTGGACGATGGTCACGGACTCGCGGTTGAAGTCGAGCGCATACTTGATCGCGGCGCGCACGAGGCGTTCCGTCCCTTCCTGCGAGGCGGGCTTGACACCGATGCTCGAGGATTCGGGGAACCGGATCTTCTTCACGCCCATCTCGTTCTGCAGGAAATCGATGAGCTTTTTCACTTCGGGCGTGCCGGCCTTCCATTCGATTCCGGCGTAGATGTCTTCGGAATTCTCGCGGAAGATGACCATGTCGATCAGCTCGGGGTGCTTGACGGGGGAGGGCACGCCCTGGAAGTAGCGCACGGGACGCAGGCACACGTACAGATCCAGCATCTGCCGCAGCGCCACGTTCAGCGAGCGGATGCCGCCGCCGACCGGCGTGGTCAGGGGTCCCTTGATGCCGACCACGAATTCCTTCACGGCTTCGAGGGTATCTTCAGGCAGCCACACGTTTTCGCCGTATACGGTCAAGGCTTTTTCACCGGCAAAGACTTCGAACCATTCGATCTTGCGCTTCCCCGCGTACGCCTTCGCCACCGCGGCATCCAGCACGCGCACCGCGGCAGCCCAGATATCCGGACCGGTGCCATCGCCCTCGATGAAGGGAATGACGGGATTGTCCGGCACGTTGAGGACGCCGTCGGTGACGGTGATTTTTGCGCCCGACGCCGGCGGGGTGAGCTTCTGATACGCCATGGGAGTGTCTCCGAAAGAAAGGATGAATGTTCGTTGGTGTCGGTTCAGGGCTTCGCGCATTGTGTCCCCTCGGCACAGGCTGCCCCGGGGTTCAGCAAAACATTGTGCGAAGCCCTAAAAGGTACGGAAAAAATTGAAAAAAGCGACGCGGCGTGGGGGAAATCCTTCGTTCACGCAATGCGGACGCGAGGATACTTCATCGCGCGGTCAATGAGGGCAGTGGTGCAGAGGATATATCTCCCGACCCGATGCCGCTCGTAATTCGGACGTGCAGATCCTTCACTTCGTTCAGGATGACGGGCCCTTATGCGTGCGTGAAAATCCTCGCATCTCGCATCTCACCTATTTCGTCACAACCAGCTTCCTCGTAACGGACTGCGCACCGGAAATGAGCCGATAGAAGTACGTCCCGCTCTCGAGGCCGCGCGCGTCGAATTGCAGCATGTGCAGGCCCGCGCTGCGGAAGCCCTCGGCGAGCACGCGCACTTCGCGGCCGAAACTGTCGTACAGCGCGAGACGGGTGTCGCCGGCATCGGCGAGACTGAAGCGGATGATGGTGCCGGAGCTGCTCTCGAAGGGATTCGGCGTGTTCTGCGCGAGCGCAAAACCGCTGAGCGCTGCGCCATCATCGACGGAAAGGATGCGCATCGGATCCAGAATCACGGACTCCGACTGATAAGCCTCGCCCGCGTCGTCGAAGGCGATGAGGCGGTACTCGTAGCTGTCAGCGGATGGCACACGATCGATGAAACTGTACGCGGAGCCGTCCTTTCTCTCGACGAGACCGACGGTGGACCATTCACCGGCGCCTCGCACGCTGCGTTCCACCATGTAGCCCAGCCGGGTGATGCCGAGTTCGCTCTCCCACGCGATGCGCGCGCTCTGCGCGTCCTGCCAGTCCGCGCTGAGGGCGCGCAGCGGCATGACGATCGGGAAGTAGGGATGTGCCATGGTCCATGCGCCCGTGAGATCGGTGATGCCCGTCACCGTCACGCTGTTGTCGATGGGACTGGCACTGCTCACCGTCGGATACCAGATGCCGCCGATGGGGAACTGCCTCCATCCGCGCAGATCGGCGGGGATGGCGATCATGGGATCCAGCTCGTTGCTCGTGTAATACATCGTGAGGTCCACGTTGTAATTGCTGCCTGTCGCCGCGAAGGTGTACCAGCGGAGAGCGTAGCGCAGTCGCGAGATGCCGCTCGGCAGTTCGTCAGGCATCAGATGCACGGTGACGCCGGTCAACGAACCACTGTTGAGCTTCAGTTTCGCGATGCGCTGTCCGCGGGGATTGAGGATGAGGCGGGTGTCGCCCGGCGACATCGGTCCCACGGGTGCGGTCACGATGCCGTCGGGTTCGACCTCGAGTATCACTGGAATCGTGAGCGGCGAATTGCTCACCGGCGTGCCGCGCACGGAGAGTATCCCGGTGATGGTCACGCTGCCGACGTAGCTCCCCGGATCGAGATGCATCGTGTTGGCGGTGAGGACGAAGGCCTGCCCCTCGCTCCCCGAAACGGGCTCGATGCCGAGCCACGGGATGGCCGTGGAGACTGTCCAGAGGATGACGTCGGGTCCGAAGGCGCCGCCGCAATTGAGCACGGCCACGGTCTTCTTCGCCTTGTCCATCTTCCATGTCGCCTTGATGAAGATGGTATCGGCGCCCACGCAGAGTTTCCGCGGAGCCAGCACGGTGTAGGTGACGGGAATGATGAAGGGCGAGTTTGTCGCATGCGGATCGGCGACGGTGATGCTGCCCGTGTACACGCCGGGCGCGAGATCGGTGCGCAGCACGTCCACCGTGAAGGCGCCGCTGTTCACACCGCTCGCCGGACTTGGCGTCACGGCCAGCCAGGTCGGCAGGACGGTGGTCGACGGCGTTGCGGTCCATTCGATGATCGATCCGCTGCCGTTCACGTTCGATACCGTGACAGGCTGCGAAGCGGGGAGCAGGTAATTCTGCTCTGCGGTGAAGCTGAGAGCGGCTGCGCTCGAGGCGATCGTGCCCTGCGGGGGATTCGCGTGCGCGGTCCAGATGCCGTTGACATCTGTGGCGGCATGCGTGATGGTCTTCGCGCCGGTGCTGAGCGTGCCGGTTTTGTTGGTCCAGATGCCTCCGCCGTTGGTGGAGTTCTTCAGTCCCAGAGAGGCTTCGATCTGGCCGTTGAGATCCAGCGCCTCGTACTTGTATGTCAGCGTGACGTTGTTGCCTGTGCCGTTCGCGGCAGTGACCGTGTAGTACTTCAGGATCGATGGAAGATTCGCGACCCAGAGGTAATAGCCGCTGGTCATTTTGACCGTGGTTGATCCCGGGAAGGCCGGTCCATTCGCCGTCATTGCAAGGCCGATGCCGCCGAAGCTCTCCGGCACCGCCGCGGCGCTGATGCTGCGCGTCGTCTGAATGCTGCCGAGGAAGCGCCCGGCATTCGTGTAGCTGCCCGTCGGGCCGAGCGTGACGAGCTTCGTCTTGTCGACATTCAGGTAGGCGCCCGCATTGATCGTGAGCGCGCCGTTCACCGTTGCGTTGTTCGCGAGCAGCTTCTGCGCACTCGCGTTGCCGTTCGTGATCTTGAGATTGAAATAGGTGCCCGGAAGGACAGTCTGCGTCGCGGTGCCGCGATAATCGACTGTCGCATCCGATTGTCCGGCACTGAACGCACCGCTCACGATGGACGGCGTCGATGTCAGGTTGAGGACGGCCGACGATCCGGCATTGTCGCCCACCGTCAGCGTACCCGCGCCGATGCCGTTCTGCGCGTTGCCGCCGCCGTCGAGATTCATTCCAAGGCCGTTTTCATTGAACGTGCCTTCATTCACGGTGAGCGCATTGCCGATGTTGACCGGTCCGGTCATGTTCACCGTCGCGCCGCTCACGGTGATGTTCCAGAAAAAGGTGCCGGCGAGATTGCGCGCATGCACCACATTTCTGCTGCGGATGCCGCGGAGGAAGTCGCGGTTGCCCGTCGTGTCGTTGGCCGCGCCGAAGGAGTATGGGAGGGCTGCGATGAACGTGGGAGTGAGAAAATCCGCCAGCGTCATCGCGCCGGCGGTGCGAGTGAAGGAGACGGTCTGCCCGCTGGCGATGGAGCCGCTGAGCCAGCCGCTGCGGCCCGCGGGGAGCGTGTTCTGATTCGCCGTGCCGTGCGCGAGACCGTGAATGAAGCTGTTGCCCGCGTCGCGTATCGCAACGGCGTCCGACGCCGCCGCAATGGAAGGGACGCTGCCGCTGGCGATGAGGTACTGCGTCGTGTCGCCACCGTCGGGACAGTACACCATGAGCAGTCCGTCGGAGGGATCGAGATCCTCTGCCGGCAGCGCGAAGAGTCCGCCGACGACGATGATGGTCCCCGCCTGCACGTTGCTCCACAGCGGATCGCTGGTGAATTTCACCGAGCCGAAGGGGTAGGTGCCGCCGCTGGTGGCATCGGCAATGGAGAACCCGCGCATGTCGAGACTGTCCTTCACGACGAGCAGTTCCACTGCTTCGAAGCTGCTGATGTCGCCGTTGCCGTTGTAGTATTCGTTGACGACAACGGTCGGCGCGGGCGGGGAATCATTCTCGAGGATGGTGGCGGTGTGCGTGCTCTGTCCGCCGATCAGTGCAGTGGTCCCGCCTGTGACGTTCTGCAACTGGAAGATGGCGGTCCGGCTGCCCGTGAACACCGCATCGTCGAAGGGCGTGAAGGTCGCGGTCCGGCTTGCGCCGTCGTTCGCGGGGAAGGTGAGCGTCTGCGTCACGTACGCCGGGACGATGTCCGTGCCGTTCACCGCCGTGCCGCCCGTGAGCGCCACCTGCACTGTCGTTGCAGCCGTGGGCGAGGGATTGGCGATGTTCACGGTGATGGACGCGGACCCCGCGCCTTCGGAAACGCTGGAGGTTGCTGTTGCAAACTGCACGACGGTGGGGGAGAGTCCGGTGGACGGCTGCGGAGTGATCGAGACGTCGTCGACGCCCAGTCCCTGCGCGTTGGTGGTGGTTGTGCCGCTGGTGACCGAATAATTCCACGCGAAGTAGATGTCGGTATTCGCCGGGACGGACACCGCGAGGGCACCCGCGGCGCTGCTCGTGGCGCCGGGCGCGCTGGCATAGCCGTTGTTATTGGCATCCGCCGTGAAGCCGGTGAAGAAGGACGCGCCGGCGGTGATCCAGTTCGTGCCATCGAAGGAGTAGTAGAGCTGCATGCCCCAGCCCGCCGAATTGCTGCCGCCGCGGTATTTCTCCACGTTGTAGGTGATGGTGAAGCTCGCGATGCCGTTCGCGCCGTTGTTGCGGTACCATGCATACACGTTGCCGCTCTTCGTGCCGCTGCCGGAGGCGATGAAGCCCGGGCAGCGTTCGGTGACGACCGCCGCATCGCCCGCGCCGTAATTGTAGATGCCGTTCGCGGCCGTGGAACTCATGCTGTTGCCCGCGCGACGTTCGGTGGCCGTGACAGCCGCGCTGTAGGCGCCGACGGTCCGCACGTTCGATGCGTCCTTGCTCAGTTTCCAGCCTGCTGGCATGGCGGCCGTTGTGGCCGTGTCGAAGGAATCGAAATTCTGCGTATAGGGGACTCCGAGCGTGGTGATCGACACCTGGGAGAATGCGGTCGCTGTCGAAAGGAACAGCAATGCGGTAAAAATTCGTGATGAGGCGGTGTTCATCTCGGCTCCGAAGTTCTGCGATATGTGAAAAAAGAGAGATCGGTCTGCATTGCGGAAAATACGGATTTCGCGGGGGATCGGAAAGCGGGGGATGATGAGGAATCGGCGAGGACTCAGGGCGACAGGGCTTGACAAGTGTGAAAGGCAACGGTCATCCTGGGTCACGTATTGGACTGTATCCCATTTTCGTCGTCAATGACATTGCCGTCAGAAGAAAAGGCGATCGCGAAACACACGAACGGGCCGAAACAGCACGAAACCAGACATTTTCGTAGTATTCGTGTTGTTCGATTGCTTCGCGATCTCTTCTGGTTTTCCTGATGCTGTCATCGGCAGCGAAGTGAAGGATCTGATCGTTCAGGCTTCGTGTGCCGTTCGGAAAACATGTCATCGGCAGCAGGGTCGAGGCATGGGTCCCGATTCGCGGGTGCTTCTCTCGCGCCGGACTTCACGCTGTCAGGTCTTCAATCCGAAATCGGAAATTCACAATCCGAAATCAACAAGCCCCGCATCCTTCCGGACACGGGGCTTGTCGGCATTCGTCATTTCATCGTTCGAAGATATCTCGAAAATCGCGTCGTCCCGTCTTCAATCCGAAATCGGAAATTCGCCACCTCGACTTCGCTCGGTGTGACAACGTATAGGATCTGGCGCTTCAATCCGAAATCGGAAATCAGACGGTGATCTTCCAGCTCTGCAGGGCCTTCATGTAGTTCGCGCGCTCGAAGGCGGCGGGCTCGGCCACGTTGCGCTGGCTCATGCTGCCCTTCATCTGCTTGACCGACTCGTACTCGTGCTCGGTCATCCACGCCTCGAGGTCGGCGAGCGTCTTGCGGATGTGCGGCACGCCGTGATGCAGCAGGGCCGAGCACATCATCGTGACGTCGGCGCCGGCCATGAGCATCTTCAGCATGTCGATGTGCGTGTGCACGCCCGTCGTCGCGGCCATGCTCGCCTTGATGTGACTGTAGAGAATGGCGATCCAGCGCAGCGGCAGGCGGCCTTCGGCCGAGGTGCTGAGGTTGAGGCTCGGGACCACTTCCAGCTTGTCGAGATCGAAGTCGGGCTGATAGAAACGGTTGAACATGACGAGCGCGTCGGCGCCCGCGGCGTCGAGCTTCGCGGCCATGCTCGACATCGAGCTGAAGAAGGGACTGAGCTTCATCGCCACGGGAATCTTGATGCTGCTCTTGATCAGCTTCAAATCCTCGAGGTAGATGTTCTCGATGGCCGCGGCGTCGTACTTCCCGTCGGTCGGGATGTAGTACACGTTGAGTTCGAGCCCGTCGGCGCCCGCCTGCTCGATCTTGCGGGCGTAGTCGATCCAGCCGCCCGCCGAGACGCCGTTGAGGCTGCCGATGATCGGGATATCCGTGGCGGCC
This sequence comes from Ignavibacteria bacterium, assembly GCA_016720835.1. Classification (GTDB taxonomy): domain Bacteria; phylum Bacteroidota; class Ignavibacteria; order SZUA-365; family SZUA-365; genus JADKJW01. The sequence goes on along the minus strand of JADKJW010000014.1, from coordinate 70,906 downwards.
TTCGCGATGTGGATGTGCTCGAGGTACTCGTCGGGTCCGAGGTTGTAGTCGGTCTGGACGGGGAAGTAGCTGATCGCTTCGGCGAAGCTCTCCGCGCCGGCGGTCAGGAAATGATCGAGCGCTTTCTGATCGTGGGTGATCTGCTCCTCGAAGAGCGAGTACATCACGATGGCCGATGCGCCCGCGTCTTCCATCGCCTTGATCGTGCCGATGTCCTTCGACAACGGGGAGGCCGACGGGACGAGCGGGTTCTTCAGCGTGAGACCCATGTAGGTGGTGGTGAGATCCATAGCGGTTCCTGTATGATCCAGTGATTTGGAATGTGTGCGATTCGTGAGGATGTCAGATGGGAGATTGACAGATACCGGATTACGTGAACGCAATCCGGTATCGGCAATCTGCTACCGCATTGACATCAGGCGAGCACCTTGAGGGCGTCGGTGGCGGCGGCGCCTTCGGCGAACATCTTCTCGAGGCCCGAGAGGTAGCGGTACTTCTGGTTGACATGCTCCTGCGCGAGGACGGCGAGCTTCTCGGCTTCGGCGGGATTGCTCTTGAAGAGCATGCTGAAGCGCGTTTCGGTGGAGGTGAAGTCCTTCACGGAGATGCTCGGGGCCTTCGAATCGAGCTTGAAGGGATTCTTGCCTTCGAGCGCGAGCGCCGGATTGTACCGGTACAGCGGGAACATGCCGCTCTCGACGATGTGCTTCTGGTTCTGCATGCCGCGCGCCATGTCGATGCCGTGCGCGATGCAGTGGCTGTAGGCGATGATGATCGAGGGACCGTCGTACGCCTCGGCTTCCACGATGGCGCGCAGCGTCTGGATGTCGCTGTAACCCATGGACACCGCGGCGACGTACACCGAGCCGTAGGACATGGCGATGAGGCCGAGGTCCTTCTTCGCGATGGGCTTGCCGCCCGCGGCGAACTTCGCCACCGCGCCGATCTGCGTGGCCTTCGACATCTGGCCGCCGGTGTTCGAGTACACTTCGGTGTCGAGCACCAGCACGTTCACGTTGCGGCCCGAGGCGAGCACGTGGTCGAGGCCGCCGTAGCCGATGTCGTACGCCCAGCCGTCGCCGCCCATGATCCACACGCTCTTCTTCACGAGGAAGTCGGCGATGGAGAGGAGCTGCTGCGACAGCGGTTTCGCGATGGAGGCGAGCTTCACCTTGAGGTCCGCCACGCGGGCGCGCTGGTCGAAGATGCCCGCCTCGGTGCTCTGGTCCGCGTCAAGAAGCGCGCGCACCGTGTCGCCGCCGAGGTCGTCCGTCATCGCCACGAGCAGTTCGCGCGCGGCTTCGGTCTGCTTGTCGATGGTGAGGCGGAAGCCGTAACCGAACTCCGCGTTGTCCTCGAAGAGGGAATTGGACCAGGCCGGTCCGCGTCCGTTCGGATCCTGCGCCCACGGCGTGGTCGGCAGGTTGCCGCCGTAGATCGAGGAGCAGCCCGTCGCGTTCGCGATGATGGTGCGGTCGCCGAAGAGCTGGCTGACGAGCTTCACGTAGGGCGTTTCACCGCAACCCGAGCAGGCGCCGCTGAATTCGAAGAGCGGCTGCAGGAACTGCGAGCCCTTGATCGTGTCCACCTTCACGGTGCGGCGATCCACTTCGGGGATGCCGAGGAAGAAGTCCCAGTTGGCGCGCTCCTGCTCGCGGATGGGCGGCTGCGGCACCATGTTGATGGCCTTCAGACGCACTTCCGACTTGTTCTTCGCCGGACAGATGTCCACGCAGACGCCGCAGCCGGTGCACTCTTCGGGCGCGACCTGGATGCTGTACTTCCAGCCCGGATACTCGCGGCCCTTGTAGTCGCAGGACTTGAACGTTGCGGGCGCGCCTTCCAGATGCTGCTCCTCGTACACCTTGATGCGGATGGTGGCATGCGGACACACCATGGCGCACTTGCCGCACTGGATGCAGGTGTTCGGATCGAATTCAGGAATTTCGAGTGCGATATTCCGTTTCTCCCACTGCGCGGTGGCGGTGGGGTAGGTGCCGTCCACCGGGAACTTGCTCACGGGGAGGTCGTCGCCGTAGCCGGCAATGATCGACGAGGTGACGTCCTGCACGAAGGCGGGCGCGTTCGTCGACACGGTGGGCGCGAGTTCGAGCGTGCTGGTGACGGTGGCGGGGATGGTCACTTCGAAGAGGTCTTCGAGCGTGGCATCCACGGCCACGTAGTTCATCTGCACGATCTTGTCGCCCTTGGCGCCGTAGGTCTTCTTGATCGACGTCTTGATCTTCTCGATGGCCTCTTCCTTCGGGAGGATGCCGGAGATGGCGAAGAAGCAGGTCTGCATGATGCGGTTGACGCGCTGGCCCATGCCCGTGGCTTCGGCCACCTTGTTGCCGTCGATGGCGAAGAAGCGGAGCTTCTTGTCGATAATCTGCTTCTGCACCTTGCGCGGAAGGGTATTCCACACTTCGTCGCGGCTGTACGGCGTGTTGAGCAGGAAGGTGCCGCCGGGCATGATGCTGCGGAGCATGTCGTACTTCTCGAGGAACACCGCCTGGTGGCAGGCCACGAACTGCGCGCTCGTGATCAGGTACGCCGAGCGGATCGGTTTCGGGCCGAAGCGCAGATGCGAGGTCGTGATCGAGCCCGACTTCTTCGAATCGTACACGAAGTAGCCCTGCGCGTAGTTGTCCGTCTTCTCGCCGATGATCTTGATGGAATCCTTGTTGGCGGACACGGTGCCGTCGGCGCCGAGACCGTAGAACATGCCGCGGAACACCGAATCGGGCTCGGTCGAGAACGCCGGATCCCACTCGAGGCTGCTGTGCGACACGTCGTCGTGAATGCCGATGGTGAAGTGGTTCTTCGGATTGTCCTTCTTCAGCTCGTCGTACACGGCCTTGACCATGGACGGCGTGAACTCCTTCGAGGAGAGGCCGTAGCGTCCGCCGATCACGTGCGGGAAGCCCGCGGTGGGGAGTCCGCCGGTGGTCATGGTCTCGGCGAGCGCGGTCAGGATGTCCTGATACAGCGGCTCGCCCGCGGAACCCGGCTCCTTGGTACGGTCGAGCACGGCGATCTTCTTCACCGAGGCGGGGATGGCGCCGATGAAGTGCTTCACCGAGAAGGGACGGAAGAGGTGCACCTTGATCATGCCGACCTTCTCGCCCTGCGCGGTCAGATAGTCGATGGTCTCGGTGGCCGTGTCGGCGCCGGAACCCATGATGATGATGATGCGGTCCGCCTCGGGATGGCCGATGTAATCGAAGAGATTGTACTGGCGGCCGGTCAGCTGCGCGAAGTGGTCCATGGCCTTCTGCACCATGTCGGGGCAGGCCTCGTAGAACGGATTGACCGTCTCGCGCCCCTGGAAGTACACGTCGGGATTCTGCGCGGTACCGCGCAGGACAGGCTTGTCGGGCGTCAGGCCGCGTTTGCGATGCGCGTCGATCAGCTCGTGCGGCAGCATGGCGAGCATGTCCGAATCCAGCAGCTCCTCGATCTTCATGACCTCGTGCGAGGTGCGGAAGCCGTCGAAGAAGTGGAGGAAGGGCACGCGCGACTGGAGCGTGGCGGCCTGCGCGATGAGGGCCTGGTCCATGGTCTCCTGCACGGAGCTGGAGGCGAGCAGCGCGAAGCCGGTCTGGCGCACGGCCATGACGTCGCTGTGGTCGCCGAAGATGGAGAGGGCCTGGCAGGCGAGGGAGCGCGCGGAGACGTGAAACACCGTGGAGGTGAGTTCGCCCGCGATCTTGTACATGTTCGGGATCATCAGCAGCAGGCCCTGCGATGCCGTGAACGTGGTGGTCAGCGAGCCGCTCTGCAGCGCGCCGTGCACCGCGCCGGAGGCGCCGCCTTCGCTCTGCAGCTCGACCACGGTCGGGACGGTGTTCCAGATGTTCTTGCGGCCGACGGCCGACCAGGCGTCCGCCCACTCACCCATGTTCGAACTCGGGGTGATGGGATAGATCGCGCAGACCTCGTTGGTCTTGTGCGCGACAAACGCCGCGGCTTCGTTACCGTCGATGGTGATTTTCTTGCGTTCGCTCATGGGGAATCCTTCTATTGCTTGTCGGAGAGATGGTTGCGGATGGAGGGGGTGAAGCGGCGACTCAGCATGCGCGCATGCAGCGGCCCTTTCGTGCTGGTGGGACGAAATGAGGAGAGAGCAGCGATGTATGTGAAGTAGTGAAGAATTCCCCGATTGCTGCCGTCAGACGGCCCGAACGCGGGAGAACAAGGTGGGAGGAGGGAGGAAAAACAGGCATCGGAACGATGAAGGTGCGTAATAGTGAATCGAATATCGAATTCGTCATCTCAACATACGGATTTCCTTTGAAAAGGAAAAGAAGAATAATTGTGTCCGGAATCCAGTGGACAGAATCCAGTGGACAGAATCCAGAATTCAAAATCCAGAATCCAGAATTCAGAAGAAAGACGGCAGGTTGAGACGAATGGAGCTTTCCGCATCGTCCGAAAATGTCAAGCGCTCGATTTGAGCAAGAATTTTGGCGACATCGGCACAAGATGCGACAGGATTTCGTATTTTTCTCCCATCATTGGCGTTACCCGAACTTCATACCTCGGGCACTCCAGCACTCCATTACTCCAGTACTCCATCTCGCCATGGCACTCACAGCAGCAGAACTCAGAGACCTCTTCACCACCGTCTTCCACCCGCGGCCGAGCGACAGGGTGCTCACGACCATCGTGGACGTGCCGGACGAGGCCGTGCCGGACAACGAGCAGTGGCGCAGCCGCAGGGAACTGGCCTACGAGTGGTGGGTGAAGTCCATCGAGTTCAAGAACGACATCGGCCTCGAGCAGGTCGAGATCTTCTGGTACCCCAACGTCGGCAGCAACAACAACAACCTGCCGGACACGCTATACCACTGGGCGGGAAAGCCCGGCGAGCTGTCCGCGGCCGTGCTGCGCGCGCAGGGGATGCCCGTGCCGCTTACGGAAGTGCTCGGGCGCACGGACCTGATCATCGCGCCGACGGAGTTCTCCGCCACGGCGCCGCTCAAGATGCTGGCCAAGGTGCACAACTTCCGCGGTACGACGATGCCGGGTTTCATTCCGTCCATGCTGCCGTCGCTCGGGCTTGATTACGGGAAAGTGCACGAGCGCATCATGCAGCTCAAGACGCGCCTCGACGCGGCCGAGAGGGAAGTGATGATCTTCACGGCGCGCGGCGTCGACTACGTGTTCGATGCCGATCTGCGCTACCGCACCGCGACGGCGAGCAGCGGCATGTTCCGCGACGACATGGTCGTCGGCAACCTCCCCTCGGGAGAAACCTACATCGTGCCCTACGAGGGCGAACGCGAGGGTGAGCCCAGCAAAACGCGCGGCACGCTGCCCGTGCAGTTCGGCGACGAGATCGTCCTGTACCGCGTCGAGGGCAACCGCGCGGTGGAAGTGCTGACCGAGGGGCCGCGCAGCAGCGCCGAACGCGATTATCTCAATGCGGAACCCGCCTACGGCAACATCGCGGAGCTCGGGCACGGCGTGCTGGGCGAATTCGGCTGCACCGCCGTCGGCAATCTGCTCATGGACGAGAAGCTCGGCCTGCACGTGGCCTTCGGGCGCAGCGAGCACTTCGGCGGCATCGTCTCGCCGGCCTCCTTCAACGATCCGAAAAAAGTCATACACATCGACCGGGTCTACGTCCCCTCCCTGCAACCCGACATCCAGGTAAAGGAGGTCACGCTCTTTTATCCCGACGGCCGGGAGGAGGTGATCATGCGGGCGGGGGCTTGGACGGTGGAGTAGGGAGTGGGGAGTAGGAAGTAAAACAAAAACCGGGTAGGGACCAGCCTCCGTGCTGGTCCGATTCCGAAGTGAATAGATGCCCGGGTGGGGACAAGCCTCTGGCTTGTCCTTCCTCGACGATTCCTGCATGTTCCTGCAGGATTCGTGCTTGTCTGCAACTGCGCCTGTTGTGCGGGAGCTCGGCTCCCGCACGGATACGCACACACACGTACTCGTGTTGTGCGGTAGCTTGGCTCCCGCACGGATACGTACGCACACGAACTCCTGTTGTGCGGGAGCTCCGCTCCCGCACCGAGCCGGAACGATATCAAGTACCGGATTCAAATCGTAATGCAGGCCGGACGGGCGCCTGTCGTTCCAATTGCCGCAACGCCCTCATTTCACCTTGAGAAACGGCAGGGACAGCCGCCGCGTACCGCTCTGCACGGTGAGAAAGTACACTCCCGGCAGCGGCCTCTCGAAGGGAATGAGCATGATTCCACGATCTTCGATATCGACGGTCTCTGAAAATACCGTTCGTCCAAGTATGTCCATGATGGAGATCCGCGTTGAACCTGCATACCCATCCCCGAAGCGCACCGTAAAATCCCCGCGCACGGGCTGCGGGTACCATTCGAAGCCGACATCGTCGGGCGGGAGCTTCTCCACAGGGAGAGAGAGGACGGTGAACGGCGCGGAAGTGTTGGTGCAGCCGTTCGTGTCGGTGATGCTCACGAAATACACTCCGGTCATCGTCAGGCTGTGGTCTCGCGACGTCGCACCTGGAATGGGCACACCCATCCGCTGCCACTGATAGGCTGCAGCCTGTGTGCCGCAGTGCAGCACATCGCCGGTACGGGAAATGACAGGCGCCGCAGGTTCAGGAAACACCGTGATTTCGCCGCGGGGAAAGCTCGCCGCAGCCGTCCCTCCAGCCGGCGAGAACCTGGTATACACGCCGGTTCGCTTGACGACAATGAATCGCGTCGTGTCGCCGGTGGACCATCGGTACGAGTCCCACAGGCCCCCCGCATCGAGGATGACGCTGTCCCCCTCGCAGAATTGATCCGGCCCCAGCACGTCGATGATGGGGTAGGCGTACAGTTTCAGTTCGACGGCGATGCTGTCTGTCAGCGTGCAGGAGCCGGAGACTTCGCGAACCGACACATATCCCGCGGGACTCAGATTCCCGTTCGGCCACACGATCCGCACGGCGGATGAGTCATTCCTCCCGACAATGGTGCCTTTGAGTCCGTTGGGTACAGTGGTTCCCGTTTCCCAGAGGTAAGGCGCCGTTACCGGGGCGATGGGGAACGGAGTACGCAGCACATTCGGCGCGACAGACCGCCCGGGGCCCACGATGATTGGCGGAGTCGGGAACAGCGAATGTTTTCTTCTTGCTGGTCGAGCCGTCGCAGACATCGGAAACCGCGATGTAGAATCGTGCGAAGCGAGGTAGCTCCGGAGCAGTTCGAGGATGTATAGTTGATCTGGCAGGGCCCGGGCCGCCAAAAATCCAGGGTAGATGGCTCTGGTACACCGACGGGAGTTTGCCGGATCCGCGACCCCGAAGTACCTCGCCCCGGTGGTGTCGGCAAGGCGCCTCAGGGCAGTGGAATCATGCTCGCTCCCAGCCCGATGGTGTACACGCGAATCTGGTTTTTCAGACCGCAAAGGGCATGACCTCCTCGGTCGTCTTCGTCGATGCATTATCGGCTCCATCCGTGAGAAGAATGAGAGCCCGGTATCCGAAACCGCTTGTGACGATTTCCTGCAGACCCGCATACGCGCCGTCCCACATCGCGGTCAGGCCATTCGCAGGGGAGCATCCATCGCGTATGGAGCAGATCGGGGAGGTGGTCATGCCTTGCGGCCGTGTGCACCGTCGCGTTGAACCAGACGATCGTCGCTTCGTCGTTCCTTCCATCCATCATGTCGATAAATGCCAAACACCATGGGAGTGATGCGCTGTACAATGCGCTGGGGTATCAATGAAATGTTCATCAGAGGGAGTTCACTGCGAAGGATGACTCAACCATTGCCAACTACATGCCGTTGGCCTGGCGCATCCCATATATCGGATTCTGCTCCTTGTAACTATCCTGTGGCGAGAAATGCCACCGCGTCCGTGACTGGCGCCGTGCGCTCTCCTCAACTTCCTTCATGCCAATTTACACACTCAGGGACATCGCCGTGCTTTCGACCAAAGGAGGAGATCACTCCCGGCCCCTTCCATGATTGTCGATATCGACCGTCTCTGAAAATATGGTTCGTCCAAGAATATCCATGATGGAGATCCGCGTTGAACCTGCATACCCATCCCCGAAACGCACCGTGAAATCCCCGCGCACGGGCTGGGGGTACCATTCGATCGCCATGTCATCGGTTCGGTTCTCTCCACGGGAAGAGTCGTCACGATGAACGGCGGCGAGGTGCTGCTGCAACCGTTCGCGTTTGTTATCGTCACGGTGTACGTCCCTGTCTCCGCAAGGACGAACTCGCGTGCATTGCCGATGGAAAGAGGAACTCCGTTGCGCATCCACGTGTACGAGACCGCCGCCATGCCGCAGCGCAACGTGTCGCCCCGGCGGAGAATGGTCGGGGTATACGCTTTCGGAAAGACCGTGACAGTGACGGGCAGCGACCTGTCGCCGCAACCGCCGTACCATCCAGTCCCGACACTGAAGGAGCCGCTCTTCTTCACGACAATCCTGCGCGTGGTATCACCGGTTGGCCAGCCGGTGGACCACCGGTAATAATCCCAGCCCGCGCCGGCATCCAGAATCACGCTGTCACCCTGACAAAACTGCGTGGGACCAAGTGCGTCGATGACGGGAAAGGCGGAGCGCAGCCGCGTGACGTGGAGACTGTCCACTGCGCTGCAGTAATCAGTCTCTTCACGCACGATGACCGTTCCTGCCGGGCCCTCGCCCCCATGCGGCCATGCGATGAGGACCGATGCACTGCTTCCGCCCTGGATAATGGTACCGCCTCGTGCTTCCCACCTGTACCAGCTTCCCGGATGATCTGTCACAGAATACTGCAGTGGCGTGTTCGGACATGCCGCCCGGGGTCCCTGTATGATCGGAACACCAGGGGCCGGAAATGACGTCGACGCGCTCGCGCTGTCGCCGCAGACATTCGAAATCGAAAGTTCGAGCGTACGAAGAGTGTCTCCCAGACACGTCGATTGGTAGAAGAGAGTACACGGTCCAAACGGCCGTTCGAAATCCGAGCAGATGGTCCGATACACAGACGGGAGATCCCCGGGATCTGCGACAGCGAAATACCTGCCGTCGGTAGTATCCGAAAGGAGTCGCAGCGATACGGAGTCGACATTCCTTCCGATGCCGATCGCATACACTCGGAAAATGGTGTTTCGTGCGAAAGCGATCACCTCTGCCAGCGAATGCGCGGAAGAACTGTCCGCGCCGTCCGTGAGGAGTATGAGCATGTGCGATCCCGCCGACCCATGGGCATGCAATTCTTCAATGCCGGCCCAGACGCCGTCCCACAGCGCGGAGCCGCCCTCGGCAGGAATCGAATCGACGGCGGCATGCAGGAGGGCCTTGTCCTTTGTCATGGCCTGTTGAACATGGACCGTGGAATTGAACCAGATGATCGCGCTCTCGCTCCGGCCGCCGCTTTGATTGAGGGCAACAAAGGCGTGCCCTCCTTCCTTCGCTCCGGCGCTGTACGCTCCAGCCATACTTGCGCTCGCATCGAATACGGTCGCCACGGAAAAACTGGGGAAACAGGGAGGCTGCGGGCAGGAAATGTAATAGTCCTTCACAGACACTCCGTTTTCCTTCAAGGAGACGACGTGCTGGGGGTAGATTTGGACGTTGTTCCCATCGCAAGTCACTGTGAAGCTTGCCTCTACGCTCGGCCAGAAAGACATGTCGATCCCTTTGAACGTGATCACGGCCTGAGCGAGACTTGTCCCGTGCAGCAAGACTGCGAGCATGCAGCAGCGCAGTGCGAGGGTGCCTGAACGTCGAAATGCCTGCCGGGTCATGATCATTGTCCTGCAAAATGAAGACTGCGCGATCGCCTGCATTCCAAAGACAATCCGCACCCGCCAATCCTGACCGATCAGCACAGGATTCTCGTATCAGTATTCAGGACCGTCGACCGGCCGCACGGCCGTGCGGCCTTACGGGTGAGTTTTCCTTCGGATTCCGGACTGAGTTTCGATCCTGCTTCAGTCGTCACTCGCTTCACTCTCGATCAGCGCCATGTACTCGACGGCCAGCAGCGCGTCGGGATCGGCAACGATGGCATCGTGGTCGTCCGCGAACCACTCCGCATGCCTGCTGAGAAAGGCGGGAGCGAGGAGGGGAGTGTGGTCGCGCATCCAGGCCGTCCATTCGCCGTAACGCAGGTGGCTGTGCTTGGAGTCGAGCCAGGCGGCCTCGATGCCGAATGTTCGCGAGAGCTTCGTCGCCAGAGCATGACGCGCGAGGGCGGGGACCTTGGTCCAGAGCGCGTCGGTCGGCGGCACGCGCATGCCATTGTGCGAGATCGCAACGCGCAGGAGCTCCGGACGGAAGCGCTTCATCGCTCGGATCTGGAAGTCCTTGCCCCAGCGCTGTTCCTTCGGCAGGGCGAGGAAAGCCGCGTGCACGGCCGGATCGTACATCGGCATGCTGCAGTGCATCGCGTGCGCCTGCGAGTTGTAGCTGTGCGCGTAATGCCCGTTCCACACGTAGGTTCCGAACAGGGCGTCGACGGTGTCGTCCTTCGATGCGGAAGGGTCGAAGCGCGAGAGCAGCGTGCGCTCGCTTTCGCCTCCCTCGCGCAGCATGGAATCCGACAGCACCCCGCGGTTCCAGAGACCGCGTTCGTGCGATGCGAGGAACACGCGCGCGACGGCATGCGCGTCCGGAGCGCCGTCCATGCTCCGGCGCATGCGGTAGCCGCGGCGGAATTCACAGCCCGCGCTGTCCACCAGCGTGTCGAACTCGCGCGCCAGCACCGTGTTGATGTGCACCTCGTGCGCGGCCATCGGAGTCGCGAGTCCGTTTCCCGCGCGCGCGAGCCGCGCGAGGTACTCGTGCATGGCGTGCACGAACTCGTCGCCGAAAAGCAGCACGCGGTGCGGCAGTCCGCTGCGCCGCGCGAGGACGCGCGCGATGGAGAGGTCGGTGCTCCCCTCGACGCCGAAGGTCATCAGCGTCGGTGTGCGCCCGAGGCCCAGCAGCACGGCGAGCGTGGCGCGGGTGTCCCAGCCTCCCGAGAGGGCGACGGCGGCGTTGGAATGCTCGGCGAACACGCGTTCGAGCGCCTGCGCGTACAGGTCGATCACGTCGTCGAGACGCACCGATCCGGGCAGCGTCTCGGTCGCTGTGCGCAGCAGTCGCTGACCGTTCGCGGGATCGAGGGCGTACAGTGACGCGCCCGCGCTCTGTTCCAGTCCGCGATAGATGGTGCCCGGGAAGAGCGGAAATCCCCAGCGAAGTACGGACGCGACGCTCGGCATATCCCACTCGAAAGGGAGCACACCGCCGCGGAGCAATGCGGAAGGCTCCGTCGTCGCGAAGACCACCCCATCGTCTTTCGCAAAAAACACGGGATGCCGGTTGAAGCGGTCGGTACGGATTGTCACGCTGTCTGCAGCCCTGTCGAAGGCCACCGTGACACCGTCGTAGAGGCCGGATTCCCAGGCGTCGGCCCTCTCTTCGGCGCGAGCAGACTCGGGGGAGCCGAAGCGCGCGATGCCGGAGGCATCGTCAACGCTTGCGCGGATGTGCGCGGGGACGGTCAGCAGCACGGTCAGGCGGCCGTCGCCTGCGCGCATCGAGAGCGACCTGCACGCGGCGATGCCGAGGCTGTGCGCCGCGATCGCTTCCGCCGCCGCCGCATGCGCGGGGTGCTGCGGATCGTTCGTGAGTATTGCGGTGATGCCTGCCATGGTGCTGCGAATATCGGAAGAGTTTGTGCGATATCCTTCCGCATCCGATTCGGGAGCGGCGACGCACGGTGTTTGCGTGTCCCGATGGAAATCACTTCATTCACGTCTCTGCCCATCTGCGAGGATCCCATGCGTTTCTTCCGTGTCGCGCTTCTGCTGCTTCCTCTCGTTGTTTCCGAGACGTCCGTCGCGCAATTCATCGGCATCGACGCGCAAAGCGCAGCGCTTGTGGAGAATACGGTGACCCAGCGCATGCAGTCCGCCGGCATCGTGGGCTGCTCCGTCGGCATCGTCAAGGCCGGACGCATCGTGTACGCGAGGGGATTCGGATACAGGGATCTGGACAACCGATTCCCGGCGACGGAATACACCATCTATCGCACCGGCTCCATCGCGAAAACCTTCACCGCGGTGCTTGCCCTGCAACTCGCCGAGGCGGGACGCCTGCGCCTCGACGAGGACGTGCGCACGCTCGTGCCGGAATATCCCGCAAAGCCTCAGGGGCCGATGAAGATCGGACATCTGCTCACGCATCGCTCCGGCATCCGCCATTACGTCGAATACGATTCGGCGCTGCTGGCCAGCTACGAGACGACGCACGGCGAATACGATGCGATCGGGGCGCTCGATATTTTCAAGAACGGATCGATTTCCTTCAAACCCGGGACTGCCTACCAATACACCACGTTCGGCTTCAATCTGCTCGGAGCGGTTCTCGAACGGGCCGCGGGCACGCGCTTTCAGGATCTGCTGGAGCAGCGCATCCGCCGCCGTCTATCCCTGCCGTACCTGCAGCCCGAGGTCGGACGGCTGCGCCCGTATCCGGAGGAAACCAAGGGCTACGATTACGAGAGCGGCACACTGCGGCAGACGCTCGACAACACGGGCATTCTCTACAAGGTGCCGGGAGGAGGCATGGTCTGCACCGTGCTCGACCTCTGCCACTTCATGCGGGGGATGATGGACGGACGCGTGTTCGACAGCACAGGGACGCTCGATGTTATGGGGACGGTGCTCTCGCCGGAAGGCGCGTACGGCCTCGGCTATTTCATCGGAAGTTGGAACGGGCACCGCACACTCTCGCACGGCGGCGGGCAGGAAAAGACATACTCGCATTATATCTTCGTGCCCGACACTCACGACGGTGTGGTTGTGATGACGAACACGTTCCGGGCGCCCGCGGATCCACTCGGCAGGGCGATCCTCGATCTCCTTCCCTCGCTCGTCGCGACAGGAGACACCATCGCAGCCGTCGCGGTCGCGCTCGATACTCCCAGCCGCGTGTATCCGGACATGAACGAAGTGATGTACGCGGCCTCCGTCCCTCTGCAGTGGACGCCGGTGCGGCACGCGGATCGCTACGCGGTGCAGACGGATCGTTCGCCGCTCTTCACCGCGCCCCGCAACGACACCGTGCGCAACGTCACAGATGTCGTGAGTGGCCTCATGCCGGCGGCGACGTATTACTGGCGTGTACGCGCGCTGAATCCGTTCCTCCACGACACCGCCCGGAGCGCCTGGAGCGGCACCTGGCAATTCCAGACTCCCTTTGTGACCGGCTTCGGCGGTCTGAGAGCAATTCCGTCGGGTTCGGCGCTTCGTGTGTATCCGAATCCCGCGCGGCACAGAGTAGCGGTCCAGTTTATGGGCTGGAGACATCCGTTCTCAACATGCTCCCTGTGGAGCATGGACGGAAAACTGCGCGCGACATGGGATTCCACGCCCTACAACGGAGTCTTGGATGTGAGCGGTCTCGAAGCAGGTACCTATGTGCTGACAGCGGGACAAGGCGCAGCCGCGAGTGCCGCGACAACACTGACGATCGTGAAATGAATATCGCCCGGATCGTCGTACCTGCGCCGCTCATCGTTGAATCCCGATCGCTCCATCCCGAATTCTCGATTGGATTTCTTTATTCCGGATTCTGACTTCTGTCTTCTGACTTCCTTCTTCAAATCCGAAATCGGAAATCCGCAATCCGATCCCTCGACTTCGCTCGGGATGACGGGTTCCAATCCGAATCAGAAAAACGCCCGCACCTCGGCGCGCATGGTGCTGAGCAGCTGCGGCGTGCCTTCCGTCCGTCCCACGTACGACAGCGTGGCCTGCAGAAAGCTCGTGATGCGGTAGTCGAAATTCATGCGCAGCACCCAGCTCTGGCCTTCGGGCTTGCCGTCGGTCAATTCGTAGGGGAAACTCTGCACCGCGGTGGAGAGCCCCACTTCGCTGCGTTCCACTTCCACGCGCACGCGGCCGGGACCGTCGAAGCTCACGGTGCTGCGCAACGTCTGCGCGTTGATCGCGGCCTCGAGCGGCGTGCCGGTGTGGGAGTCGGTCGCGGATTTGAGGGCCAGCACGAAACCCACCTCGACGCGCGGAAACGGCCGGTACGACAGGTCGCCCGCGAAGGACGTCGCGGTGAGCGACCGCGCGCGGTTGCTGGCCTGCGTCGAGGCGACGTTGTCGTTCGTGAAGGCGAGGTCGGCCTGGAAGCCGATATCCGCCACGGGCTGCGTGCGCAGGCGCAGCGAGCGCTCGCCGCGGAAACTGCGCTCGTTCGCCAGCGCGTACTGGCTGAAGCCGCGCGCGTGCTCGTAGCGCAGGCGCAGCGAGAAATCCTGCTCCTGCTCGAAGAGGTTCACATCCTGCCGGAAGGTCTGAAAGCCGCGCAGCGTGGTGCTGTCGTTCAGGAACGTCGAGAAATGCAGGAGGTAGATGTCCGATGTCTTGTCGCTCGAGCTCTTCTCCTCCACGCGCACGATGCTCTCGCTGCTCACCGCGCGCAGCACGTCGCCCAGCGCGCCGCTGCCGCTCCCGATGATGCGCGAGGGCCGGAGCTGCAGCCGCGCGCTCGTGCGCAGGTCGATGACGGGGAAGAGCGCGTCGGTCGGCACGGTGATGAGCACATATTCCCCGTCGAAGCGCGTCGGCTCGAACTCGCTCTCGTCGGCCACGCCGTTGTTGTTCAGGTCGCCCGTGTACACGTAGTTGCCCTGCCCGAAGGGCACCTTGAGGAAGAGCCGCTCGAGACGGGAGGTCTTTTCCGTCGAGACTTCATACAGCAGATCGGCCGCGATGGCGCGCTTGAGCGGCGCGTACTGGATCTGCGATTTCGTGAGGATGGTCTGCAGATCCTTGTTTCCCGCAAGGCGGAACTCCTCGGAGAAGGTCCTGTCGCGCACGGTGATCGCCGTGCTGGCGGAGAGGTCATGCCACGGACGCAGCGTCCACGTGAGCTGCTGATACACGTCGTCGGCCTGATGCCGCACCGCTCCACGGAGGAAGGCGTCCTCGCTGCGGAAGCCGAGATCGATGCCGAGACTCATGTTCCAGAACGCCGGGAAGAGGACGCCCGGTCGGATGTCGCGAAAGGAGAGGGAGGCGTCGGTGAGCGTGTCGTTGATACCGGATGTCGCTGTCCGATTCTCGCTTTCGAAACGGATGTACGGCTGCGCGGAAGCGAAATCGTAGCGCGCCTCGCCGCGCTGCCGGAACCACTCGCCCGTGCCCGGTGTCTGCCGGTCCTCGCTGGCGATGCGCTCGAACGAGTAGCTCAGCGCGGGCAGCCAGAGCCGGGCGGTATCGCGGTCGGAGGTCAGCCCGCCCTCGATGCGCTGCGAGGAGAAGAGGCCGCGTGTGTAGCTGCCGGCGCCGCCAGAGAGGCGCAGGCCGCGCGCGGGGCGCCAGGCGAGCGTGCCTTCGCGGATGGTCTCGGTGGCGAGGGCCGCCGCGCCGATGTCCCACTTGCGCGAGAACTCGATGTCGTTGATGCGGTCGATGGGTGTGAAATGGGCGGTGGTCGCGCGGAAACGCCCGCCGACTTCCAGGTCGCCCAGCGCGCCGAGGGACGGTTTCCAGGACCCGCCCGCGTTGAGCGCGGAGCCGCCGTTGTCCGCGGCGTCGAGCGTCGAAAATCGGTTGCGGACGAGATCGCTCGCGGCGAATTCGCCGAAGAGTTTCAGCTCGCGTACGGGCGTCGCATCGACGAGGATGTTCGCGAGCTGCTGCAACTGCGGCATCGGCAGCAGACGCACGGGAGCGTAGTCGCCCGCGCCGGGTCCCGCGTACACGAAGGTGCCGAGCGTCCGGCGCGTGTACTCGCCGTTGCCCGCACCCACGTACGAAAAGGAGACGGTGTACGTGGCGCTGTCCGCGCCCGGATCATAGCGATAGAATGTGACCGGGGCACCTCCGATGCTGCTGTCGACGCGGACGTACTGCCCGGCGCCGATGCCGCGCGCGCTGTCGATCCCCGCGTAGGCGACGCCGCTCGTCGCGGCCTTGCGCTGGTCGTCGCCCGCCTGCGCCAGCACGGCCCGGTCGGCGTCCCCGAGATCCGCGTCGATGGGGGAGTCCTTGTCGTCCCCCTCGCGGATGTAGCGCGCGGTGATGTTCAGGTTCTTCGAGAAGAGACTGCCCGTGCCGTTCGCGGTGAAGAGCGAGCGCACAAACTGCCGGTCCGCGTACTCGAAATCGACGGTGATGCGCGCCGCGCTGGTGATCAACCGCGTCGGCCGGAAGAACAGCTCGCCGCTCGCGTACTCGATCACGTAGTCATTCGTCTCCCCGCGTTGCATCTCCACGCCGTCCACGTACACGCGCTCCGTGCCCGCGAGCACGATGATGCGCGGTTCGCCGTTGCGCCCGGTCAGGCGGTACGGGCCCTGCGTGCCGTCGATGCCGTTGAACTGCATCGTCCGGAACGTTCCTTTCATGGATGCGTACGACGCGGACACGCTGCCCATGTCGCCGTACGCCTCGCCGAGCACGCCCGAGACCTTGCGCGTGTAGCGCCCGAATTCCGTGCCGCCGTATGCCAGACTGAAATCGCCCAGCGTCGCGGCGGCGAAGGGACTCGAGATCTTGATGAACACCTTGTCCAGCTCCTGCAGCGTGCGCGTGTTGCCCTCCGGCTGAATGGGCGTGTTCTCGTCCGTCAGCGCCGCGACGACGTCAATGTCCTCGGCGAGCTTCCCCGCGAGCTGCAGGCGGAAGCCGCTGTTGATGCTCAGATCCTTGTTTGTCCCGACGGTGAAGCCCCGCCCGATGTACCCGCTTTTCTGCAATCCCGCGCCGAAAATATTGTCGATGGTGATGGGCGCGGAGGGCATCGCGAGGCGCATCGTGTCCCCGCGCGCACTGTCGCGCCTGGGCACGAGCTCCCGAAGGCGGAACTCGGACGGCAGGGTCAACGGCAGTGCGATGTATGTCGCGACAAGCCTGCGCTGTCCGTGCATTCTCGCGGTGTCTTGGAATGTGGATTTCAAACGCACGACTCCGCTGCGGCGGTCCACGGTGTAATCGATGGAATCACGCAGCACCGCTCCGGAATCGGTCGTGAGCCGCAGCGACCCGGGCCGCAGAAAGCGTCCGGACAGGCGCAGCGTGTCCGATGCGCCGACCTCGAGTGTGTCGCGGTATGCAAGGCCCGTGCCCGGCGAGCCGCTCGGCGCGTCCTGCGCCCGCGACACCGCGCACAACGACGCCAGCAGCGAAAGAGCGATGATCGCGGAAAGGATATGGGAGCGCGTGTGCACGGTTGGAATGACAGGCTTCAGACGGTGCCGGTCAAAATAGACCCGGGCCTTCGCAGAAACAATGGAAAGCGCGGTGACGGCTCGGAAGGGGGGATCAGTCCTCCAGCCAGCGCGTGAACGTGTCGCCGATGAAGCGGACGATGCGCTCGTGCGCGTCCTTGCCGTTCCCGGTGACGGTGACGGGCGCGCCGAAGCGGAAATGGATGATCTTCTTCGGATCGATGGGTCCGAATTCCTTGATGAAGCGGCCGTTCGCCCAGGCGTCCGTCTTGAGCGCGAAGGGGACCGCCTGCACGCCCGCGTTCCTGGCCAGTTTCACGCCGAGCGTGTTGAACTTCTCCGCGTCGAAGGCGCGCACCCGCGTGGTCTGCGGAAACAGCACCACCGAAATGCCCGCGTCGAGACGGGCTTTGCCCTCCTCCAGCACGGTGACGAGATCCTGTCGCGGATTGTCGCGCGAGACCACGATCGGATTGCGCGAGCGCATCACGGGGCCGAATATCGGGTACTCCATGAGGCTCGGCTTGATGACGAAGGTCACCGGCTTCACCGGATCGATGATTCCGGGGAGCAGAAACGTCTCGCAAGTGCTCATGTGATTGCCGATGAAGACCACCGGTCCTTTCGCGGCGGCGATGTTGCGCATTCCCTCGATGACGATGCTGCACCCCGACGCCTCGAGATCCAGCAGCGTGATCATCGAGTCGTCCGACCAGTTCTCGCTGCTGTACGTTCCGCGCTTGGCGTGTCGCGATGCGGTGAGCACAAGCTTGACGAGACGCGGATAGAAGCGCAGGGTCGACCAGAACACGGATCGTCCCTGACGGCCCGGAGGCGTCGAATAGGTGTCCTGCGAGGCGATCGGACGGGGAAGGTGGGGAGGCCACTTCATGGAGCGGAAGTCCTTGCTGATGATCCGGATATTCTGCGTCACAAAATATTCAACTTGAAGGACGGGATGAAATGCGCCGCGCCCGCGAAGTGCGTTGATGCGCCGTTCGTGCTATATTTCCGCCCCATCATCATCCCGGAAAAGGCGGCTTTCCATGCACGAGACCCTGGCTCACCTTCTCCTCCGCGCACCGATTCTGCTCGACGGAGCCTGGGGGACGGAATTGCAGATACGCGGTCTCGCGATCGGCGACTGTCCGGACGCGCTCTCGCTCACGCACCCGGACTGGGTGCTCGGTGTCGCGCGATCCTACGTCGATGCGGGCAGCGACATCATCCTCACGAACACGTTCGGCGCCAATCGCATCGCACTGGCGCGCTACGGTCTGGCGGACCGCGCGGCCGAACTCAACCGCGCCGGTGTGGCGCTCTCGAAACAGGCGGCCGGCGACCGCGCGCGGGTCTTTGCGTCCATGGGCCCGACAGGCGCGCTGCTCATGATGGGCGATGTGACGGCGGACGAGTTGGAGGTAGCGTTTCGCGAGCAGGCACAGGCGATCGCCGATGCCGGAGCTGACGGCATCGCCATCGAAACCATGTCGGATATCGAGGAAGCGCTGTGCGCGCTGCGCGCTGCGAAGGAGACGGGATTACCCGTCGCGGCGTGCATGGTCTTCGACTCCGGCGCAGACGGCGCCCATACCATGATGGGTCTCTCCGCTTCCGATGCAGCTCGAGCTCTTGCCGACGCGGGGGCGGACATCATGGGGGCGAACTGCGGCGCGGGCATCGAATCCTTCGAGACGGTCTGCCGCGCCCTCCGCAGCGCCACGACCCTCCCGCTCTGGATCAAGGCCAACGCCGGGCTTCCCGTACTCGAGCATGGTTCGGCCCTATATAAGACAACGCCATCCGAATATACATCCTTCGTTCCTGAACTTCTCGCCGCTGGCGCCTCTTTCATCGGAGGGTGCTGCGGGACAACTCCCGAGCATATCCGCGCAATTCGTCAGATCCTCGGCCAATATCATCCGAAGGGATGAAATTCAACGCATCCATCTCAGTTCTCGCATCTCCCCCTTCATCCTTTTGTCTTCATATTTGCACCATTTGTCTCAATTGATCCTTGTAAATCACCGCATGCGTACCTATATTTACAAGGATGATACAACGCATCTTATCCATATCGCTCATACAATCCCTCGATTCGGTACCGGCAACCTGCATCCTCGGTCCACGACAAGTAGGGAAAACGACACTTGCATTGGAGACAGGCAAGAATCGAGCGGCGCTCTATCTTGATCTGGAATCGGAAACAGACAGGGCCAAACTCGCCGAAGCTGAATACTACCTCGATCAACACCGCGACGAACTGGTGATCCTCGATGAGGTGCACCGGGCTCCTGGTCTGTTCCCGACGCTGCGTGGACTGATCGATCATGCACGGCGTCGTGGATCGGCAAACGGACGATATCTGTTGCTCGGGTCAGCCTCGCCGGAGCTTCTTCGGCAATCGGGGGAAACACTCGCGGGGCGGATTCGATATCTGGAGCTCGCGCCGTTCTCGGTGCTCGAACCGGTGAGTATTTCCACCGATATCCATTGGTTGCGCGGCGGTTTCCCGGACAGTCTCCTTGCGGCGGATGAAACGCTGAGTCTCCGCTGGCGGCAGGACTTCATACGAACATATCTGGAGAGAGATTTCTCCCAGTTCGCACCCAGGATCGCCGCGGAAAATCTGCGCCGATTTTGGACCATGCTTGCGCATCGGCAGGGAGCGCCTCTGAATACGGCAGAACTCGCGCGCAACATCGGCATCGATACGGCAACTGTGACGCGGTATCTCGGCTTTCTGGTGGATCTGTTCCTCCTCCGTCGTTTACAGCCGTGGCATGCCAATGTCGGCAAACGTCTTGTGAAAGCTCCGAAGATCTACGTCCGGGACAGCGGGATTCTCCACGCATTGCTCAACCTTCCGAATCTGGATGCGCTCCTCGTCCATCCAGTACTCGGTGCGAGCTGGGAGGGTTTTGTCATCGAGAACCTCCTCTCGCATCTCCCGGCTGAGGCGACCCCGTATTTCTACCGCAGCAGTGGAGGGGCGGAGATCGATTTGGTGATTGACTTCCCGGATACCGAGCTGTGGGCAGTGGAGATCAAACGCAGCTTCAGACCTCGGATCGACAGAGGCTTTCATGAAGCGTGCAGTGACCTCGCGCCAAGAAAGAAGTTCGTGGTGTACCCCGGTTTGGAGCGGTATCCTCTGGGCGCGGATATCGAAGCAATCTCGCTTCGGGAACTCACTGAAGTGCTGCGGAAACGGTAGCGTCGCAACCCGTGGTGTTCCGCGGACGCATGCGGACCCCTCGTTCCCCCGCTTCCAAAAATGAAAGGCGCGCCGTGATGCACGGCGCGCCTTTGATCGAACGATGAGGACGCTTATTTGACGAGCGTCATCGTGCGGACCTGCGTGAAGCCGTTGCCACGCAGTTCATACATGTACACGCCGCTCTGGAAGCCGGACGCGTCAAAGACGACCTTGTAGTTGCCCGCTTCCGCCGGACCGCTGACGAGCGTCGCCAGCTTCTGGCCGAGGGCGTTGAACACCGTCAGGGTCACGTTGCCGGCGTTCGGCACGGAGTACGTGATCGTGGTGCTCGGGTTGAAGGGGTTCGGGTAGTTCTGGTCGAGCTGCGTACACCACGGGGATGCCGCCGAGCTGCTCCACACCCGTCTGCGTCTGCGTGTTGTAGTCCCAGCCGCGGTAGTATTTCGGATTGATCGACCCGAACTGCGAGTTGATCGTCACCTCGGCCTGCGTGTCGTCGATGTTCTCGTAGTGGTTGTTTCCGAATCCGCCCTTGCCGCCTTCGTTGTCGCCGCCCTTGATGCCGAACTTGAATTCCTGGCCGACGAACTTCTTGCTGCCCGTGCTGTCCGGGGCATACTGGATCTGCACCGTGTAGATGTGATCGCCCGACACGGCGTCGCCGTGCGTGCCGTCGTCCCACATGACCTTCGGAGCATCATCGCGGAGGGTCTGGCCCCAGGTCGTCCATCCGCCCGTTGCCGGTCCGTTCATCATGAGACCCGAGGTGTACACCATGCCGGAATTCGTGATGTGATCGGTGCCCTGGATGTCGAACAGGGTGTCGCCGAGCAGCGTCGTGTAGTATGCCGGACGCAGGTCGCAGGTCCAGGTCACCTTCACAGCGCGTGACAGAACCGAGAGGTTCCGGAACGTGGGCATGCGGCGGGCGCTGGTGGAGCTGACTTCGATGTCCTCGATGGCCATCGTCACCGCATCGGGTTTGATCATGCGGCGTTCGGCGAGCGAATTGTCGCTGCCGGTGTAATCGAAATTATAGAACGACTCGCGGATGTCCTGCGCTTCCTTGACGACGTAGTACTGGTAGTACAGTGCGCCGTTGAGCGCCGCAATGATCTGCTGCTGGCCTTCGTACACGTTCGTGAAGCCTTTTTTCGTCAGGACGGTGCGCACGGGGCTGTTGCCCGCCGCATCGCGTCCCGAGCCGTTCCATCCCGTCGAAACGATGATGGTGTCGCCCGTCTTGTAGCCGCGCGTCTGAATCGCCTTCGACAGGTCGACGCGGAAGGTCAGGTTCAGTGTGTCCGCCCCGACGAAGGGCACCGGACGAACCTTGTTGAACCAATCCCACAGGATGGTCGTGTCCGTTTTACCCGCGGAGATCACGACGGAGCGGTTGTTGATCGATTCCCAGGTCTTGGGATCTGCATTGGGATCGGCGGTCGCGATGACGAACTTGTACTCGACCTTCTGACCCACGGTCACGGAATCGCGCGGAAGGAGAATGACGCCCGAATAGAAGTTGTCGGCATTGTACTGGCGCGAACCGCCGTTGCCGTGCTGATCCTCTTTCTTCAGGAACATGGTGTGTCCCCAGCTGATGTTGCCGAGGTAACCGGGAGATGCCCCTCCGCGCACGCCGATCATGTCGGTTGCGGGATTGAAGGCCTGCCAGCCCTGCATGTTCACACGCACCCATATGGCGATGCTGTCGGCGGTGCCCCAGGGTTTGAAGTCCGCCGGCTTGTTGGACGCCGTGCCGTTGACGAACTGCACGGGAACCACGATGTCCGTCGTGCCGGTGATGAGTACGCGGTTGCCGCTCGGATCCGTCGAATTCTGTTCCCACCCCTTGTTCTCGTTGTCGCCCAGAGCGCTCGTTGCGTTGGTGAAGAACTTGTAGTAGATGGTGTCATTGGCCGGGAACTCCGCGTTCGCCGTCCAGTAGTCGCCGCCGATGTTTGTGAAATTCACCCCGGTGCTCCCGTTCCACGTCAGCGGGGATGTGTCGCCGCGCGCCTGCACGACGGCCTTGTCGGGCCACAGCGTGTCGGGAACCGTCGAGGTGTTGGCGATGAACGTCACCTTGACCGTCTGCGCGAAAGCGAGACTGCCGAGGAGCACGGTCAGTGCCATGACGAAAACCATGTTCAACCGTTTCATGGAAAACCTCCAATGAGTGAGAGAAATGTGATGGAATGTATCGGACATACGCACCGAAAAGACGTGTGGGTCATGAATGCCGGAGTCTGCGGAACGCCCGCGGGAATCGCGCGCGCGCCGCGAAGGTGCGTGAGTGAACAGGTGCTAAAAGGTGATTCCAAGGGTGATCGATTGAACGTTCTTGAAAATGCCGAAGTCCTGGTACACGTAGTCCACCGATGCGGCGGTGGTTCCAAAAATCGGATAATTCACTCCGATGCCCGCCGTCAAGCCCTCCTCGGTGTCGGCGAGGAAGAGCGACTTGTAGCCGGCGCGCACGTACAGGATGTTCTTGAACGACGCCTCGCCACCGATGCAGACGTTTTCGTCGTTGTCGTTCGGGCGCGCGGCGTCCGCCGCCACGGTGACGCTGAACTGCTCGCTCTTCAGGAGATCGTAGGCGACGCCCACCCGGAAATTGAGCGGCAGCTCCCAGGTGTCCGTTTTCAAGCTCGCCACGATGGTCTTGTTGTTGCCGTTGACGCCGGGATCGAGATCGATGCGGTGCACGAGGTCCTTGCCGGCAAGCTGCATGTCGGTGCCGAAGTTCGAGAGACTCATGCCGAGCCGCATGCCGTTGAAGGGCGTGATGAACAGCAAGCCCACGTCGAAGGCGAAGGCCGACGCGCTCTCGTTCCAGATGCGCTGCGAGATGTATTTGACGGTGCCGCCGATGGAGAAGCGGTCCGTCAGGTTGCGCGCGTACGACACGCCGACGGCGATGTCCTGCGCGGTCCAGATCTGCCCGGTTCCCTCCGGCGCCTGCACGGTGGTGACGTCGTCCTGGCCGTAATCGAGCTGCGTGAGGCTGATGCCGACGGTGTTGGCCTCGTCGAGCGCGAGCTGCAACCCGACCCAGTTGAAACTGGTGTTCACCAGCCAGGAGGTGTGCGAGGCCATGATCTGCGACTGACCCGGACGCGACACCGCGCCGGGATTCCAGTACAGGGACGAGGCGTCTCCACCCGCGGCCACGAAGGCGCCGCCCATGGCGGAGGCGCGCGGCCCGACGCCGATGCCGAGGAAGGACGCGGCCGTGGTGCCGACTTTCGACTGGCCGAAGGACGCGATCGTGAGCGCGACGAGGAGCGCGGCGACTGATGCGGATATCCGTGTCATGTTCATCGTGGTGTCCTCGGGTTACTTGATGATCGCGATCTTGCCGGACTTCGAACCCGCGGGCGATTCGAGCACGTAGAAGTACACGCCGTAGGCGATGTCCAGATTCTCCTTGGTCTTCAGATTCCACAACACGGTGCCGTCGTCGATGTCGCTCTCGTGCCGCAGCGTGATCACGTGGTCGCCCCGCGAGGTGTAGATGGAGATGACCGACTTCGCGGGCACGTGGATGAAGTCGATTTTCCGGTCGCCCCGTCCGGTGGTCACGTTCGGCGGCAGCGGCGCCTCGTGCGTGGTCGCCGAGATGTAGGGATTCGGCACCACCTTCACGCGCGCCAGCTCGTCCTTCTCCTTCGCGGCGTCCACTTTCGGCAGCGACGGCGCGAAGCGGTACACGTCGCCGTTGCGGAACGGCTTCGACGTCTTGAGAACCAGCTTGTCGCCGTCGGTGAAATCGAAGACCAGCGCGGGCGGATCCGTCTGCCGGTTCACGAAACTCATCGTCCAGGTGAACACCGCCTTGCCGTCGCGCGCGAGATCGAACAGCGACAACTCGTCGTTGGACGAGAGCTTCCCGTTCCCGTCGGTGTCCGTGAAAATGAACGGGCTCTTCCGGTTGTCCGTCACGTTGAAGACGGTGAAGTTCACCGGCACCGCCGGGGCGCCGTACAGCGCGGCGGAGGTGTCGACGATGGATCCGGAGAAACGGATCTCGTAGTCCGAAGGGTAGCGCACGCCGCGCAGCGTGTCGCCGGGCGCGAGCAGGATGCTCGTCGTCGCGAACGTGAAGAGCATGCTCCGCGCGCCGGTGTTCCAGCCCGAGGCCGTGTCGACGAGACGCACCTGCCAGTCGTTGCCGAAGCGCAGCTGCAGGCCGTCGAACATGTCCGCGTCGAGGGCCTCGGGCGTGTACGGGCTGTTCGCGATGAAGGGACTCTGCATCACCGGGAAATAGGTGTACAGGATTTCATACGCGCCGCTGAGACTGGCCGCGGACACGGGCCGTATGTCGCCCCGCCTCGCGTCGATGCGGTATTTCGAGGCGTCGACCACGCCGCTCGCGTTCTTCACGAGGATGCTCGACGCGAGGAGGTTGCCGTGCGGCAGCTTGACGGGCAGCGTATCCTTCACGGTGAATACGAAGCGCTGCTGCGTGAGATTCTGCACGCTGTACGTGGTCGTGATCTGCGGCACCTCGAACGGGTCCGCGGCGTCGATCCGGCTGTTGCCGTTGTTGTCGAGACCGTCGCTCGAGATGTCGGTGAAGGTGACTTCGTAGGTGTTCGGTTCCAGGCGCTGCGCGTCCACGGACTGGTACTGCAGCGTGCCGGTCGCGAAACTCTTCACCGCGGTCGCGGATGTCAGATTCTGCGGTCCGAGGTACCCGGCCACGGGAGCGTTCGGGACGGCCATCGCGGTGTTGACGTCCAGTTCGGGCGCGCCCGTGGCGGTCAACCGTATGCGCTTCGAATTCTCGGCGGGGAAGATGTCGATCTTCTCGTTCCCGCGGCTGTAGGCGACCAGCGCGTAGTAGTACGTGCGCCCGTTCTCGACGTCCACGTCGGTGAACTGGTGCACGAGCCCGCTGTTGTCGCCGAGGAAGAAAGAACGGCCGGAGACGGCCTCGAAGAGCGTCGGACTCGAACGGAAGTAGCCGCGCACGCTGTCGATCAGATCGAACTGCGCGATGGGCTTGTACCCGACGATGATGCCGTCGGCATCCGTCACCTTCGCCGCGTCGATGAAGTTCGGATCGGTCGCCTTGTAGAGCTTGTATCCTTCAAAGGTGTATTCGCGCAGCACGGGATCGTACGAGCGCTCGGACTTGCGGTCCCAGTACAACGTCACCTTCCTGTCGCCCGGAACGGCCGTCAGCGTGGGTTTGTCGGGCGCGACGGGGAAGCGGTAGTTGCTGTTGTAGATCTTCTGCACCGTACCGCGATGCTTGGTCAGATCGGCGAGATCGGCGTCGAAGCCGCCGTCGCCGCCGCCGTACACCAGCGCGAGCGAGAAACGCTCGGTCAGGCCGGCGCGGAGAGGGAAGTACCCGGAGCCGTAGATGAAGTCGCCGTCTTCGCCGCGCGAGGGCCGGTTGTTGATGATGGACTTCGGCACATCGAAGAAACCCGGGGCGAGGCGCTTCCACAGGTCCTCGTCATCGCCCAGCGTGAGGTCGCCCGCCGGCGCGAAGTACTGGAAGCTCGTCAGTCCGATCTGATCGGATTCGTCGACGTCGGTCTTGTCCATGTTCGGCTCGCCCGGCAAGCCGGTGTCGTTGCCGAAACTGTCGTACCCCGACGTCGGCGTGCCGTCGCCCTCGCCGTAATCGCGCGTGTTCGCCGCGCCGTCGCGGCCCACGTCGTCGTAGTCGATGCTCCAGTCCCCGTCGTTGTCGATCAGGTCGTCACGCCGCTCGTCGATCAGTCGGTCGGAGACGGAGCCGTTCTTGTAATCGAAGCGTCGCAGGGGACGCAGCACGTCGATCAGCGGATTGCCCTGCGTGTCGCGCTTGAGCTGCCGGTAATGCAGGAAGTAGTTCTCGTCGATCACGCCGTCGAGGTTGTTGTCGATGCCGTCGTACGCGTTCGGATTCACGATCGGATTGCCGAGGGGGTCCTTGATGATGTTGCCCTCGGCAAGCTTCGTCACGCCCGGCTCGATGACGATGTCGGCGCCGCGGGTCGTGACGGTGCTCGTCGTGCCGGGCACCGTGATCGTGCTCCGCGCGTAGTTGTTGTCGATGAGCACCAGCTTGTCGCCGGCGCGCACGAGCACGGAGTCGAAGCTGCGCTCGTCGAAGAACGGAGAGGCCGCGGCAAATCCTGCGTCGTTGTCGTTGTCGATGCCGTCGAAGGGATTGCCCGGACTCTCGAGAAAGGCGTACCCGACCAGGCCGACGGGGCCGATCCAGCTCGGGTTGCGCCCGTTGTTGTCGGGATAGTCGCCCGTGTAGGTGAGGTTCTGGTTGATGTCGAAGAGCGAAAAATCGTCGTCGTATTCCTGCGGCGTATTGTCGTTGCCCGACACGCCCACGTAGGTTCCGACGAGCATGCCGAACACGGTGCGCGTGTAATCCGTCGTGCCCGTGTTCTTGATTTCATAGAGCCAGAAGACGTTGTCCTGCGCGAGGAACTGGGCCCACTGCATGGCGCGCACCTGCATCTCGAGGCCGAGACCGTTCCTGGCGGGATTGCGCGAGTCGGGCTTGAAGGCCACGCCGAGTCCGTTGTTGTTCGCGGCGTTGAAGCGCTCGTCGTTGTTGTCGTCCATGACGTAGAAGGTCTCTTCGTCCGCGCTCGAGGTCTTGCCGAAGTACCCGTTCCACGAATTCCGCCATCCGGGATCGGTCGCGTCCTGCAGCTTGTCGGGCCAGAACGGCGGCCACGTCTTCGCGTTCGTGTACAGCGCCACGCCCTGCTGTGTGGTGTTCAGATATCCCGCGACGGGCTCGAAGGTCCAGGCCTTGCCCGAAGGCGCCTCGTCCCGGCGCTTCGTGGGATGATCCACCGGCGCCGTCACCACGCTGTGGAACACCTTCCCGTTCGCGGTCGCTTCGGCGCCGACGAAGGGGCTCACATCGCCGAGATACCCGTTGTTGTCGTAGATCCATGCGCCGCGCGGGCCGCCGGTCCCGGGCTGTCCGATGACGCCCCAGTTGCCGAACACCGTCTTCACGCGGTTTCCGGCCATCACATTCGAGCGCCTGTATTCGCGGCCGCTCTGCGCGTGCAGGGACGCCCCGGCAAGCACTGCCAGCAGCAGGATCGCGATTCCGTGTCGTGTCGTCATGTCTCTGTGCTCCGCGGTTAAAAGTCGAAGGTCGCGCCGATTTCAAAACGGCGCGGCTCGGAGTAGTTCGTGGGTGCGAGGAACCAGTCCTCGATGGAGTTCACGTACGTGGGGGTGTTCTGCTGCTTGATGCGCGCGAGGTCGGTCGTGTAACCCGCGCGGCCCGTGTCGTCGAACACGTTCTCCTCGTTCAGCACGTCAAAGATGTTGTACACGCGCAGGAAGAGGTTGAGCGTCGTGAATCCGAGCGAGAAATTCTTGTAGAGCCGCACGTCCATGTTGAGGACGCTCGGCTTCACCTGGCTGTTGATGATCAGCGAGGTGATGTCGTCCGTGCGGCGCGGCGTGTAGGGCTGCCCGCTGCCGTACTGCGCGATCAGACTGCCGCCGTACGACGGGCCG
The DNA here is from genome assembly GCA_016720835.1 of Ignavibacteria bacterium. Lineage (GTDB taxonomy): Bacteria > Bacteroidota > Ignavibacteria > SZUA-365 > SZUA-365 > JADKJW01. The sequence goes on along the minus strand of JADKJW010000014.1, from coordinate 43,011 downwards.
TTGTACGACACCGTGCCGTTGATCGTGTGGCGCTGGTCCCAGCTCAGCGCGGTGAGCTGCACCTCGGGACGATCGCCGCGCGCGGCGGCCTGCTGCGCCGCGTAGGGATCGGAAGCCGTGCCGCGCACGATCTGGAAGGTGTAGTCGAGCGACGCGGCGAGACCGCCGATGAAACGCTTGGACAACGACAGGACGATCCCGCGCGTGAAGGCGAAATCGCTGTTCACGATGCGGGAATACGTGGCCGAGCCGCCGAAGATCGTGATCTGGTCCGCGCGCGTACCGGCCAGATCGCGCGTGTCGCGGATGTAGGCGGTCAGGTCGGCGGAGATGTCCTCCGTGAGCTGCTGCTGCAGGCCGATCTCGGCGTTGATGGTTTTTTCCGGTTTCAAATCGGCATTGCCGACGGTTCCCTGGTTGCCGGTGCCCGAGCCGAGCTTGAAGAACGGATTGGTGTAGAGCAGTTCGAAGCGCGGAATCTGGAAGAAATGTCCGTAGGAAAAGTGCAGCACGCCGCGGTCGGTGATGGGGAAGGCGGCGCCGAAGCGCGGGCTGAACTGCGACTTGTCCGTCGCTTTCGTGTACCAGTACGCCTCCCGCTCCATGAGACACGGCCGATTCACCCGCGTCCTGCACGCCGTTTCCGTTCGCGTCGTGGAAACGGTTCGACGGCTTGATCGGATTGTAGATGCTCGGGTCGGTGGGATCGGCGAGGATGCTGCCGTCGGGCGAGAAGTAGTCGAAGCGCACGCCGACGTTGATGATCAGATTGTCGAGCTCGATCTTGTCCTGCAGGTATGCGGAGTATTCCTGCGGTCTCCGGGTGTAGGTGTCGTGGTAGATGGTGCTCACGTCGAGGATGCGCGTCGCGATGAAGGGAGAGTCGGTCGCGAGATTGATCTCGGTCTGCGCTTCGACCGGGCGCAGCGTGATGTTGTTGAAGTACAGGTCGTGCGCGCTCACCTGCACGCCGCCCTTGATCAGATGCTGCTGCGTGAACTGGCTCGTGAAGTCCGCCTTCACCGACATCGTCGTCGTCGTGCGGTTGAAGTATCCCATGTCCACGCCGCCCGTGGAGAAACTGTATGGGGTCACCTGCTCGAGCAGATTCGGATGCACGTAGCGCCGGTCGTTCTTGTCGTCATACACCGAACGCCGGAAATCCTTCTTGAAGAGCGAGAAGCCGACGGTGTAGAAGGTGCTGTTCGACAGCACATGCGTGGCCTGCGCGAGATGCGTCTGGCCGATGCGGTGATTCGTAGGATTGCCGCCCGGATTGAACACGAAGAACGGGTTGTAGTCCTGGTAGGTGACGTCGTCGTGGATGTACTGGTACCAGAATTTCACGCCTTCGAACACGCGGAAGGACAGCTTCGCCTGCCCGTAGATCTTCTCGCTGTTGTTCATGGCCACCGTCTTGCCGTCACCCAGACCCGAGGCGCCGTCGCGGTTCATGATGAAGGTCCCCGCGCTGTCGGTGTACGCGATGTTCGAGGGCGTGAAGCGGTTGACTCCGCGCAGCCACCCGTCGAACTTGTTGAAGCGGCCGTTCAGCACGAAGAAGATGCGGTCGCCGATCACCGGGCCGCTGAGACTGCCGTCGATGTTCGCGATGCCGAGAGGATTGACCGTCTGCGTCCCGCGAAACACGCCGGTGTTGCCGGTCACGTAGTCGCCGACGTAGGTGCCGATGCTCCCGCGGAAGCGGTTGTCGCCGTCCTTCGTGGCGATGTTCACGATCCCGGAGAGGGCCTGACCGTACTCCGCGTTGAAGGCGCCGCTCACCATCTGCAGTTCCTGCACCTGGTTCTTGTTGACCTCCACCACCATACCGCCGTCGTACACGTCGGTGACGGGCACGCCGTCTATCCAGTACGAGATCTCGCCCGAACGGCCGCCGCGGAGATGCCCGTCCACGTACCCGGCCTGCAGGCTCAGCACTTCGGAGACTTCGGTGACGGGCAGCGCGTCGATCTCGTCGGCGCCGATCACCGCGGTACTCGCGGTGAGATCCTTCTGCACCGCGGGACGCGTGGCCGTGATGACCACCTCGTCCTTGAGTTCCACCATGGACTGTCCGATGGGGATGTTCGTCCGCGTGGTGAGGTCGATGTTGACCTTCACGTTCTTCACCGTGACCGGGGAATAGCCGATCGCCGAAGCGCGCAATTCGTAGGTGCCCGGCTGCACGTTGAGGATGGTGTAGTCGCCGTCGATGTTGGTGGCCGCGCCCATGGACGTGCCGACGATGACGACGTTGACGCCCGGTATTCCTTCTCCGGTCTTCGCGTCGCTGACTTTGCCCGCGATTTTTCCGGGTCCGGCGACGGCGGCGAGAGAGAGAAGGGGCAGGGCGATGAGGAGGAGGCGCAGCACTGTCTTCATACGGTCACGCGATTGCTGGGTGTGGGTGAGCATGGGGTACGGTCGCGTCGCCGAGGGAGGCGACGGCGGTCGTGTGTCGGTGAATCAATTCCGGGGTGAAGGTCTTGTGCACGGGATCGAGATTCGGCGCGTCGAGGCGCTCGAAGAGGCGCTCCGTCGCGAGCGCGCCCATCGTGGCGATCGGCTGATGCATGGTCGTCAGACCGTAATATTGCGCGAGTTCGATATCGTCGAAGCTCACGATGGACATGTCGGTGGGACAACTGAGACCGCGCTCCTGCATCGCGTGGATGGCGCCGATCGCCTGGATGTCGCTGGCCACGAACACGGCGCTCGGTGTTCTCTCGGTCGGCAGGTCCAGGATGGTGCTCATGACCTCGAAGCCCGCTTCCTTGCTGAAGCCGTCATTGACGTATTCGGCGATGGGATGGAAGATGCCCGCGTTTTCGCACCCGGGCTTTGCGGCGAGTGCCTGCCGATAGCCGTCGGAGCGCTCGATGGACGGACTCGTGTCCGCGTTCCCGGTGATCATCGCAAGCCGCGTGTGGCCGAGCGCAAGCAGGTGCTCCGTCGCGATGCGCGCTCCGGAAATGTTCTCCACGGAGATGGAATCGAAATGCTCGTTCTTCCTGTCGATCAGGATGAGCGGGAAGTTGTCGCGCAGCTTCGCCTTCGAGTATTCCGGCGGGAGATCGAGCGACGCGAGAAGGATGCCGTCGGCATGCCCCACGCGCAGCGACCGGTGCAGATACGCCTCGATCTGTTTCGGATGATTCACTCCGTAGAGCAGGAGATCGTAGTCGTGCTTGAACAGCGTATCCTGGATGCCGCGCAGCATCTCGACGAAAAAATAATTCGTGATGTACGGCATGATCACGGTGATGGTGCGGCTTTTCTTGCGCGCGAGCCGTTGCGCGGAAGCGTTGGGCCGGTAGTCCAGCTGCTGCGCGATCCCCAGCACGTGCGCCCGGGTCTCCGGACTCACGGACGGGTGGTTGTTCAGAACGCGCGATACAGTGCCGACTCCGACCTTCGCCTTCTTGGCAATGTCGTAAATGGTAACGCTCAATTCATGTGTTCCTTGTTGGGCACGTTCTTGATGGGCTTTCGCGTATAACGCCAAAATGTATGGAAGCGTTTCCAATCTAGGTGGAAAATTTTCATTTGTCAAGTGAAAGCAGGGATTATTTTCCCTTAACACTTTACCTTGCAATAGGTTACACGGTATCTTCTCTCAAGTCTTCGTTGAAATCGGACACGAATTACATTGATTTGTAACGGGTTACCTGTGCCACTTCTTCACACCCTCTGGAAGCATTTCACGGGGAGAGGATTCGTGCTCATGTGAAGATTTAAAACATTTCGCATCACTCATCACACATCATACGTCACGCACGCGCGCCCGCTTGCTTGCTCGCGAACTTTCCGCTATTTTTATCAACTATATGAAAAGCACTCGCAAACCTTCCGCCGATGCGCCGCTCCCCGAGAGCCAGAACATCGTAGACCCGCCCGTTGACGGCGAAACAGAGGCCCCCGCGCCCGAAATCATTGCAGCAGATCCCCCCGCAGCGGAGGCCGAAGCCGAGGCCCTCCCCGATTTTGCGTTCTCCTCGCTCCCGCAGGGACTGTTCGACATCGTGCAGCGCGTCGGGTGGACCGAACCCACGCCGGTGCAGGCGCAGGCGATCCCGTACCTCATGCGCGGCACGGACCTCATCGTCCAGGCCAAGACCGGCAGCGGAAAGACGGGAGCCTACCTGCTCCCGATCATCCAATCCATCAACACCGGTCAGAACTTCTCGCAGGCGCTCATCCTCGTGCCCACCCGCGAACTGGCACGCCAGGTGTTCGCCGTCCTCGAGCAATTGACCGAGAATCTTCCCGTCCGTTCGGCGCTGCTTTATGGCGGCGTGGGATACAACGAACAGAACCGCCAGCTCCGCGAAGGCGCGCATATCGTCGTCGGCACGCCGGGCCGCGTGCTCGACCATATCTTCCGTGGCACCTTCACCCTGCAGCGCATCGCGTGGCTGGTGCTCGACGAGGCGGACGAACTGCTCTCGATGGGCTTTCTGCCCGCGCTGCGCAAGCTGCGCTCGCAGCTCCCGCAAAGGCGCCAGACCGTTCTCTGCTCGGCCACGATTCCGTACCATGTGGAGGAACTCGCGCGCGTCTTCCTGCACAATCCGGACCGCCTCATCCTCAGCAAGGGCGCCGAGGTGGTCTCCACGCTCGAGCATTCCTACTATATCGTCCCGCCGCTGCAGAAGGACCGCATGCTCCTCCGCCTCCTCGAGAAGGAGAATCCGGACTCCGCGATCGTGTTCTGTAACACGAAGCGTTCCGTCGAGTATCTCGCCGAAGTGCTCAAGAACAGCGGCTACGACGCCAAGCATCTGACCGGCGACGTCGCGCAGAACACGCGCGAGCGCACGGTGCAGCAGATGCACGACGGCACGCTGCGCTTCATCGTCGCCACCGACGTCATCGCGCGCGGCATCGACATCAGCGACCTCAGCCACGTGATCCTCTACGACATCCCCGAGCACACCGAGGTGTACGTGCACCGCTCCGGCCGCACGGCCCGCGCCGGCAAGACGGGCGTCGCCATCACGCTCTGCGAGGACATCGAGGAGCGCCGCCTGCTCGGCATCGCGCGGCAGTACAACTTTTCGATCGCCAAGGGCGTGCTCCCGACCCCCGAAGAGGTCTCGGCCATCACGAGCGAGCGCCTCATCATCCGCCTCGAAACGGAAATGACCACGCTCGGCCTCATGGAAAAGGAGCGCCTCCCGCGTTACCTGCCGCTCGTCGAAAATCTCATCGAGACCGACGAAGGCAAGCTCCTCCTCGCGATGATGCTCGACCGCGTCTACCTGCAGGGCATGCAGCAGCCGATCTTCTCGCCCGAGCCCGAACGCGTGCCCGCCAGTCCCAAGCAAAGCAGCGACCGCGGCGACCGCGGACGCGATCCGGCGGCCGGCCGCAAGCCCCGTCCCCGACGGTAACACGCAACGCGGGTGAGCCCGCGAAGCGGGCGGCATTCCCCGACCCAGGGCGTCAGCCTTGGGGCAGCGGCAAGCCACACACCACGGCGAGCCCGCGAAGCGGGCGGCATTCCCCGACCCATGGCGTGAGCCCTGGGGCAGCGGCAAGCCACACAGCACGGCGAGCCCGCGAAGCGGGCGGCATTCCCCGACCCAGGGCGTGAGTCCTGGGGCAGCGGCAAGCCACACACCACGGCGAGCCCGCGAAGCGGGCGGCATTCCCCGACCCAGGGCGTGAGCCCTGGGGCAGCGGCAAGCCACACACCACGGCGAGCCCGCGAAGCGGGCGGCATTCCCCGACCCATGGCGTCAGCCATGGGGCAGCGGCAAGCCACACACCACGGCGAGCCCGCGAAGCGGGCGGCATTCCCCGACCCAGGGCGTGAGCCCTGGGGGCAGCGGCAAGCCCCACACCACGGCGAGCCCGCGAAGCGGGCGGCATTCCCGACCCATGGCGTCAGCCATGGGGCAGCGGCAAGCCACACACCACGGCGAGCCCGCGAAGCGGGCGGCATTCCCCGACCCAGGGCGTGAGCCCTGGGGCAGCGGCCAACACGAAACAGGAAGGCGCAATGCGTTGCGAACAAACGACATGCCGCCAACAGCACATGTTATTATTGAACCCGCTCCACCCGCCTCCGGGTCCTGTGGAGGTCAAAGCGCAGCCAGCGCAGGCGCATTGTCAAGTGCGTGAGCCAGCGCGATAACGGTCTCGATTGCCTGGGCGCGTGGATGATTGTTGCCGAAAACGCAGACCTGCTCAGAATAGTCGGCGAGTATGAGAATGTTGCGGACGAGTTCATCGATTTCCTGCTCCGTGTACGTGTAATCGTAGCGTGTGACGTTGTCCCCGGTGAACCAGTTCCGGGCGTTGCGGCCGTGCAGCCGGTAGTATGAGAGTTTGCGCGAAGGGTACAGCACGTTGTGCGTGAGTCCGGGGAGATGCGGGGCGTCCACCGAACAGAGCGCGACGCGCCGCTGCCGCGCGTATTCGTAGGTCGTGTCGTTGTGCCAGCTCGCGTGCCGCAGCTCGAGCACGATGCGCTGCGACTCGAAGAACTCGCAGATCGCGTCGAGGTACAGGAAGTTCTCGTGCGAGCACTTGAAGCTCGAGGGGAACTGGAACAGCACCGAGGCGAGCTGGTCGGTGTCGGCCAGCACCACGAGCGCGTCGGCGAACTGCTGCCAGTCCTGCCGTATCGCGCGCCGCTCGTGCGTGATGGATTGGTGCGCCTTCACGCTGAACTTCGCGTACGGCGCCCGGTTGCGGATCTGGAACAGCGTGCTCGGCCGCGGCATCGCGTAATACGTGTAGTTCAGCTCCACCGCCGGGAAGAACTGCTGGTAGTAGTCCAGCATCTGCGGCTTCTTCGTGCCCGGCTGGTAGAACGGCCCCACCCAGTCCTCGTACGAGTAGCCGCTCGTCCCGAGGAAAATGCCCCGCTTCGCCAGCTTCCAGATGCTGCGCGGGGGAATCAGCCGGGCCTCCTGCTCGATAAACAATGACGGTTGGTACATGACGCTGCGTGGTTAGATTAATGTCTAACCAAATGTACGCAGCCGCATCGCGTTTGTCAAGTGCTATTTTCAGTCATTACGCGCCTTCACCCTGTAACTTGCCCGCCCCTCCGCGTTTTGGATGTGTGCTCCCGAAACGGCGAAAGAGCCGCCCAACGCGGAATTCATCACTTCTGACCGCCAATGTCATTACCTTCGCGTATCACCGCCGGACAAGGAGCACCTTCCATGAGAACTTTCAGACTGATGTTTGTCGCCACAGCAGCGCTGCTTTTTGCCGCCGCGTCGCTGCAGGCGCAGACGAACGTGCGAGTGACTTCCCTCAAATCGCAGGTCGGCACCCCCGAGGCGCACACGACGTTCCGTGTCCTGTGCGACGGTCAACCGTACTATGACCTTCGCCCGTCGCTGTTTACGCTGACCGACAACGGCAAGGCGGTCAACGACATCTCCATCGTGACCTATGCGTCGCCGCTGACACGCAATCCATTCACCGCGATGCTGGTGCTCGACGTCAGCGGGAGCATGGCGGGAGCGGGCATCGCGGGCCTGAAAGTCGCCTCGAATGCGCTCGTCGATTTCTTGAATCCGCAGGACGATGAAGCCGGCATCATCAGCTTCAGCTCCACGGTGACGCTGCGACGGAATTTCACATCGGATAAATCCCGCCTGCATGCGACGGTCGATTCGCTGAATGCAACAGGCGCGACGGCGGTCTGGGATGCGGCATGCGCCGGTATTCAGCTGCTCGCGGCGCATCAGGGCAAGCAGTCGCAGGCCGTCGTGGTCATGACGGACGGCGGCGACAACATGAGCAGCAAGACCCCGCAGGACGTCGCGCTCTTCGCGCTGCAGCACAACAAGCGCGTGTTCACGATCGCGCTCGGCACGGGACCGCAGACGCAGCACCTGCAGTACATCGCCGACACGACGGGCGGACTGTTCTTCCAGACGCCGTCGCCTAACGATCTCGCCTCGATCTTCCTGCAGATCGCAAGCTTCGCGCGGCGGGGCTTCGATGAATACACGGTCCGCTACACCTCTCCCGATCCGCTGGCGGCCGAACATACGCTCGGCGTCGCGGTGACTGTCTGCGACACCATGGCCTTCGGCAGCGTGACCAGGAAGTCGCTCAACGCCCTCGCCGTGGGCGGTGCGGAACGGCCGTCGTCTGCGGTCCTCCTGCGGAATTATCCCAATCCGCTCGCACGGTCGACGGTGATTGAATACACGCTGCCGCAGGGCGAGCACGATGTCACGCTGGACCTGCTCGATGTCAGCGGCCGCGTGGTTGCGACAGTGTTGCGCGTGCGGCAGCAGGGCGGGGCGCACTCGGCGGATTTCGATGCGGGCAGTCTGCCTGCCGGCGTCTACCTCGTCCGTCTGCGCGCCGGCGAATCGGTCGCGACGACGAGAATGATCGTGACGAAATAGTCCGCAACACCTTCAACCGGGGCGCATCGGTACATACCCGAAACGGCCGGACTATCGCAGCACTGTCATGATTCTCGAAACGTACCGTCCGTCCGCCTCGAGCAGGTACGGGTAATTTCCCGGCGGTACACCGTTCGCCTCGAACACGACAGTGTGTGTGCCCGCATCCTCGACTGCTTCATGCACCATGGCGATCTGCCTTCCCAACAGGTCGAACACACGGAGGCGAACCGCACCTCGCTTCTGGAGCGTAAACTGGATGGATGTGGCGGGCTTTGCTGATATCGAAGCGCGTCCGAAAGGGTTGGGAAAGTTCTGTTCAAGGGCGCACGATATCGGGAGAACCTCTTCTCGCTGCACGGCGGTCACACTCCCGGCGGTGAATGTGCGGAGGTACGTGTGCCTTGTCCCGGACCGGCTGTCGAGCCACACGACGTACGCGGTATCACCGCGCACTGCGAGCGATGGCATGATGTGAACGCCCGCAGTGTCGCTGTTGACGCGGATCGGAGCGGTGAGCCACTGCATGGAACGGTCCAGCACTCCTGCAAATACGTTCGTTGATCCGTCTGCCGCTGTCCCGCTCCAGACGCACACGTATCCATTCGATCCGATTGCTCTGACCTCGTACTCGTTCGCATTCCGCACGCTGTCGAGGAAGCGGCGCTTCTGCGAGACCTTCCCGTCCCGGAATATTTCGCGCACCGAGAGGGATTGCGACGGCGGATCGGAGCTGATCCACCACGAGCCTCCGTCTTCTTTTGCGATGAGACGGAAACTCCCCCAGTGGTTCCGTGCGTCCACGGTATCGATGTCCGTCAGCGGAATGCGCGTATCGCCGTTGGCATTGAACGATTGAGAGCGGAATGTATGTGTGCCGTTCTTTTCTCGCGAACGAACGCCGATCGAGTATCCCGAATCGGTGATCGGCGACAGGATGATCGCGTACGCATCCTCTCGAAGGAAGGCGCCCGTGGCCTTGAACACGATGCGATGCGAGGATGGGTGTCTGCGGTACTCCCGAAGTTCAAATTCAGTGCCGCCGCCATCGTGTGTTCGACAGTAACCGACCAGAGAGAAGTCCTGGCAACTGACGCGCTGCAGCATGGCAACGGCGTCATATGCCTCGGTGATATTTGATTGGTAATGGTAGCTCCACGTCGAGAGGATGGTGTCACTCCGAGCAGCGAAAACACCGTTTCGATACATCGTATGCCACCAGCGCCCGAACCAATCACAGTCCACGATAAAGCCGCCAGTCCCTCGGTCCGTGCACCAGCCATAGAAGCTCGAATCGATCTTCGTCCACTCGCTGTCATTCACGGCGGAAGGCCAGGCCCCGCGCGGGTCTCCCGATCGCTTCCCGGCCGACGGGACAGGAACTCCTTCGAAGCGGAGATCCTGCGAAAGCCAACGCCCGGCCTCGCGCCAGAGCACCCAGACGCGTCCGCCCTGACTCACTGCAACTTCTGGTCGTACCTGCCCGCAGGCGCTGTCCGACACGCGCAGCTCTCCAACGGCCGAAAAACTCGATTGCGCCTTCACGACGCACAGCGGCGCTGCCGCAAGAAATGCGACGAGCAAAAGCGGGCACCGGCTCATTGCGATATCCTTGTGTGATTCCGAGAAAATCAACTTCGCGAATTCACGAAGCAGGTACAAGGATACATCGTGTTGCATCGCACCGGGCGCGGGCATCAACAGGAGGTGTCGCGGGGCGTGCGGAAAGTGACATCGCGCACGACGGGAATGGATCTGCATTCTTCAGAAATTGCCGCGTGCTCAACAGTGCTGCATTTTCTGCTTTTGTTGAATGAGAATTTCGTGAAATTCCATCTGAAACGATTACCGATGTTTCGCGAAAAGGTGACAGAATTGATTTTTGTGGTTGAAGAGGCGCCCGAAGGTGGCTATACTGCCCGCTCGCTGGGTCCCTCGATTTACTCCGAAGCCGATTCGCTCGAAGACTTGAAACGAGAAATCGTCGACGCCGTGCATTGTCATTTCGAACCGGAACAGGTACCGAAGCTTGTTCGACTCCAACTTGAACGATGTTGCTGACAAGCATCATCTTGAGCGTGACGAGCTTCTGGCACTATTATTCGAGAGGTGATAACGGTCATCGAAGGCTGAGTACGCGCTTTGCAATCAGTTCTCCATCCGCCTCGATGCGCAGGAAGGTGACGCCGCTTGAGGGAGGTGTCGCAGGCAGCGCGATGCGGTGCGTCCCGGCTTCGTATGCGCCCTCGATGGGATCTCCCGCGCTGCGCCCCAGCGCGTCGTGCAGCGTGATGCGCACGTAGGAGGCGCGTCGCAGGGTGAATGTGAGAGTTCCGGATCCGCGTATCGGATTCGGATACACGTCGCAGAGGATCGAGGCCGGCTCCTCCGTGCGCTCGACGCCGTTTGGGTCCGTGTACTCGCGCAGCGCGATCTGGTCGAACCAGGCCTCGCCCGTGCGGTTGCGGCACAGGGCGTAGAGGCTCAGCAGCCGGATCGGCTTGGCGGCGCGGATGATTTTCGAGGAATACTCCCAGTCGTGCGTGCCGGGCGTGAACTGCGCGCACTGCCCGTACAGCGGGGTGTCGTCCATGTAGCGCACGTCGCAGTACAGCGCGTAATCGTTGTTCTTCGCGCCGCTCACCGCGACGGCCTTCGACCAGCCGCTGAGTTCGAGATCCTTCGCCACGGTCTGATTCAGCGTCACGGTGCAGTACACGCCGCGCGCATCGGTCGTGCTGTCGTTGCGGACATGCACGGAACGGAGACCCGTCTTCGCCTCCGCGCCGCTGGTGTCGTAGGCGAAACCCTTCACGTAGGGACGCCACGCGTCGGGAATGCCATCCTCGTTGTCGTCGATCTCGTAGCTGAAATTCAGGAGCAGGTTCGCGCTGTCCTGCGAACGCGTCAGCACGCGCGCCTGTGCGACGGAGACGAGTCCGGTGGTCGAGCAGGCGGTGATAGGCGCGTCGATGCCCTGCGGCGGCGCACCGAAGGGGATGGTGAAGCTGCCCTCGTACCAGGACGCGACGCCGGCGCGGAAGCTCCCGTCGTTCACGAGACGCAGTTCCTTCGGTCCGCCGAGATGCCCGAGGTCGGCGGTGACGTGCAGCGGCAGCGTGGAATCGCTGCGGAACATCGCGTGCGCGTCGTCGCGCAGGCGCGCGCGGATGCGCACCGGCGTCGCGCCATCGGAAGGGGCGGGGGAGGGCGTCACTTCGACGGCTTCGAACACGGGCGACGCGAGCACGCCGCCGGGCGGGACGTTGAGAAAGATGCGCGCGCTCTTCGGAGGAATGTTGCGTCCGCGCAGCACCGTCTCGACGCGTCCGCTGTCCGTCGTGATGCCGCCGATCGCGATGACGGAAGGACGTCCGTTCCACTCGAGGCTGTCGAACAGCGCGGTCTTCGCAGGATCGGGATTGACGGCCACTGTCCCGTTTTGATAGCGGCGCGCGTAGTACGGTACGCCGTTCGCGTCGAGCCGCTTCAGCTCGTCGACAGTGTTCAAGACCGGGTCAACAGGACTTCCGAGCGGGAGATCGAATTCCGGAAAATGCGAGAACTCCTGGTAGTCGGTGGCGTTGGCGTACATGCCGAGACTGTCCTGCACGAGCAGGTAACTCGCGAGCGTGTACAACCGTCCTTCGGTATCGTCGAAGGGCGCGCCGCCGAGCGCGAGCCAGGTGCGGCGGAACGCGTGCATGCAGCGGAGTCCCACGTCGCAGAGTGTGTTCCAGTATGCGCCGGTCACGTGCTTCGACCAGTGCGTGTATGCGAAGCCCTCGGTCATGCCGCCGTCGGCGTGCAGCAGCAGACTGTCCGCCGCGCCCGCGTACAACCCGTTGAAGTACGCCGGCCGCGGCGCGATGGCGAGCTTGATGGAATCGAGAAACGCGTACATGTCCGTCCGCCACGTCGCGTGGCCGTAGCCGATGGATGGAAACACATCCACGCCCCACGGCTCGACGCGGTACCAGGTGTCGTCCTCGAAGAGTCCGTTGTACCCGGTCGATGCGAAGGTCTCGAGCGTCTGTCCGATGTACGCCTGGCGCCACGTGCTCGAGCCGACGTCCATCACGTAGAAGCCGTAGTCGTCGTTCATCACCCGGTTGTTCACGTTCGTTCCGAACGCGCCGATGGCGGGAATGCGGATGCGCTTCTCCTTCAGGAATGCGTACAGCGCGAATTCGAAGCCGCCCTTGCTTTCCGCAGGCACCGCAAAGGACGCGCTGCCGCTCCACTGCCCCTGCGCAAACCCGAGCGCCGTCCGCTCGCGCTGCATGTCGAGGGCGTTGTCGCGGTTCGCGTCGCAAAACAGGACAACAGAGTCCGGAATGCCGTCGCCGATGGATGCGCAGGCGACGTCGACGCGCAGGTCGCCGCCGGCACCGCCGCTGGCGGCGATTGAACGGAGGGCGAGCGAAGGTTCTCCCTTCGGGATGGGCGCGACGCGCACGGGCAGGCCGTAGTTCAACTCCATGCCGTCCTTCAGCACCGTGACGACACGGAGCCAGAGGACGGACTTCGGGATGCGGATCGAAACCGCGGTCTGCGCGAGCGCGGCGGGCGTCAGTCTCGTGCCCGCCCCGGCGGAATCCAGCGATCCGTAGATGCGGTACCCGGCGCTGTCGCTCCACCTGCGGTCGGGCAGCCAGAAGAGCGAGGCCGTGTCTCCGTGCATGTCCATCGCGAGCGCCGCAGGATCCGCGGAGTGCAGGAACGCGTGCTCGTCGAGGTTCACCGCCGCGTATTCCGGAAAGCCGCGATGCAGGGCGACGACGTCCTTGTAGTACAGGATGGGGAGAGCCGGGTTCGCGGCATGAAGCAGCGCGATGTCGGTCCGCTGCCCCTCGTCCACCAGCACGAAGCGGCGCGCGGCGAAGCGCGCAAGAAAGCGGTCGCCACCGATGGCGCCGTAATTGACGAGGTAGTTCCTGCTGCCGCGAGGCCGGTACGCGGCGGGCTGCCCGTCGGCGGACTGAACCAGCAGCACCGCGACACTCAGAAGTTGAAGCAACAATTTCATGGCCGCGCCCGCGCTGTGGAAAGCGAAAAAGTAGACAAGCATATCTTGAATCGCAAGCGGAATCGCGTGGACCCGCGTGTTTCACCACTTTCTCGAAATCGGTCAAAACGTACGAGAAATAGCGCATTCCACTTCAAACAGCGGGAACTTTGCAAAAATTGCACCGGGACCGCTTTCCGCATTGTCCGGAGAGCATGCGAAACGGAGTTTGAAGAAGAAAAGAGAAATTCATGAGGCACGCATTCATGGCGACGTTCACATACAGGAAGACGGCAGCGACGAGCGGGGTGCATCGTCCGCCCGACAAGAGACCGGCGCGCGGGGAGGCGCGATGATCATGCTCGACACCGTGACGGGATCCATTGTCAAACAGCCTGCACCGGTGAGGCTTGATGTGCTGGTCGATCAAGCCGCCGCGCGCATTTCAGAAATGGCGGCGTGCAAGAGCATCTTCGTGAATGTGCTGCCGCGGAATCTCGACGCGCCGGTGGACGATGCCGGGGCCTTCGCCGCATTTCTCAAACGGCTGCTGCTCGCGGCCTCGCGCATCGCGCCCGAAGGAGCCTTCATCAGCATCACCGCGGATTCGCATCCGCTGCTCATCGATGTGCGGCTCGACGTGAGCGTTCGCGCCGCCCTTCCGTCCAGGCTGCCGGGCGTATTCACGCGCGACGAGTGCGGAACGCTGCCCGTCCTGATGGAAAAACTGACGGACATCTGGCAACCTTTCCGGCTCGCCGCGGTGCTGGGTGAACGGTTGCGGCTGCGCTGCTTTTTCTCTTCCGAAAAGCCGGGCGTCGCATCGCTGCACTGCCTCATTCCGCTCCTCCCGTTGCACCGGACCGAGAAGGGGGATCAGACCAAGGTGCTGATCGTCGAGGACAATCCGCAGCTGCTCACCCTGTTCCGCTTCGCGCTTTCGATTACCGATTGCATGGTGCTCTCCGCGCGCGACGGCATCGAGGGACTCGCGCTGGCGCGCCGCTACGTGCCCGACGTCATCACCACCAGTGTCATGATGCCGCGGAAGGACGGCTTTGAACTGCTCCGCGAGTTGCGCGAGCATCCGTCCACCGCCAGGATTCCCGTGCTGATGGTGTCCGTTCTTCACGACAGCGCGGAATCGTTCAGACTGGGTGCGGCCGACCATATCCTCAAACCGGTGACGGTGGACGAGTACCGGGCGGCGGTGCAGCGCTTCGCGTCGCTGCGGCACGACCTGTCGCCGGCCGTCCCGCCCATCCTGCACCGTGTCGTGGTGATTGGTCCGGTCGCCCGCGGCGTGTCCGTCCTCGATGCGGGATGGCACGACACGGAGGTGCTGCGCATCGATGCGGGCCGTGCCGACGCCTTCGGCACGCTCCTGCGCGCCGAACACCGCTTCTCGCTCGTCGTGTTCGATTGCCGCGAGGATGTGCGGGTGATGCTCCCCTTCGTTGCGCTGGCCATCCTGCATCCGTCGCTGCGGGGAGTGCCGTCGGTCGCGATCTATGATCAGCGGAACAGCGCGGACGCGGTGTTCTGGCTCGACGGACTGGTGAACCGCGCGTACCTGCGTGGCGTGTTCACCATCGACGCCGTGCGGGCGGACCTGGGCTTTCAGTGAGCGTCAGCGCCGCGTCCACTCGTCCCAGCGCGCGCGCACGAACGCATCCATCGTCGCGTTGTACACGGCGCGGTCGAATCGTTCCGCGTGACGCCGGATCGCGGCGGGATCGAAATCCTGCGAGCGGAAACGCCGCACCGCCGCGGTGAGCGAGGCTGTGCGCTGTTCGTCGAAGAATGTTCCGCTCAGTCCGTCGACGACGGTTTCCATCGCGCCGCCCTTGCGGTAGGCGATCACCGGTTTGCCCGACGCCATGGCCTCCACCGGCACGATGCCGAAGTCCTCTTCGCCGGGGAAGAGCAGCGCGACGCAGCCGGCATAGGCGCGTTCGATGTCCGCGTCGTCCACCGCGCCGTCGAAGCGGATGTTCGGCGCCGCCAGTGCGCGGAGACGTTCCATGTCGGGTCCGCCGCCCACGATGCGCAGGGGCAGTCCGAGTTCGTTGAAGGCCAGCACCGCGAGATCCACGCGCTTGTACGGGACCAGCGCCGACAGGATGAGGAAATACCCTTCGTTGTCCGGCGACACCCGGAAGCGCGCCGTATCCACCGGCGGATGAATGACGGCGGCGTCGCGCCCGTAGAAGCGCGCGATGCGGTCGCGCACGTACGCGGAATTCGCGACAAAATGATGCACGCGCGCGTTCGATGCCACGTCCCAGCGGCGCAACCACGCGGCCACGACCTTGATCGCCGCGCGCTGCGCGCTGCCGACGAGTTCCTTCGAAAAATACTGGTCGAACATGTCCCACACGTACCGCATCGGCGTGTGCACGTACGACACGTGCAGCGTCCGCGGGCCGATGCGCACGCCCTTCGCCACCGCGTGGGAGGACGACACCACGAGGTCGAATTCCCGCATGTCGAAGGACTCGATCGCGCGCGGAAACAGCGGCAGGTAGTGACGGTACCTCTTCTCGATCATCGGCATGTGCTGCAGAAAACTCGTGCGGATCTCGTGCGCGCGGATCGCGTCGCTCACGCGTCCGGGAAACGCGAGCAGCGTGTGTATCGGCGCATCGGGATACAGTTCGCACAGCACCTCGAGGCATTTCTCGCCGCCGCGCATGCCGGTCAGCCAGTCGTGCACGAGGGCGATGGAAGTGGGGAAATCGGTGGACATGCGCGGTGTGATCCGAAATGGGACGGCAAAATGGGAGAGAATCGGTTCAGATCCCACTTGATGTGGAAATTGGTGGTTTTGTTATTCCCCCCGCCGTCCCGTACATTTGTGTCGATGATCTTAATTCCGGTCATTCGATATCTCATCTTTGTGTCGAAGCACCTTGCATTCCCTCCCACCCTCCCCCCCCACATCCCTTCCTTTCCCTCACGGCCTGCGCCGGGCGCCGGGCGTTGACGCATTGCTTCGGACCAACCCCACCGTTTCCCGATACATGGAGTGACGTTATGCCATCCATCCGTGGTTCCATTGACATCGCCATAGAAAAGTGCAAAGGATGCGAACTCTGCGTGGTCGCCTGCCCGCAGGAATCGCTACAGATGGCGAAGGAGATCAACAAGCAGGGCTACCACTATGCCGTGCTGCTCGAAGACAATTGCACCGGCTGCACCAACTGCGCGCTCGTCTGTCCCGACGCGGTGATCACCGTGTTCCGCGAGGACAAGAAGACGAAGGAGAGAATCCCCGTCGCCGAGATCAGCAAGGTGACGTCGGACATCACGATCAAGGTCAACTGACCATCCCTCCCCCCGACATTCACAAACCCTTCATAGCGAAGAACCTCTCTTCAGGAGAAGAACAATATGGGTGAGCTGCGACTCATGAAAGGCAACGAGGCACTGGCCGAGGCCTCCATCCGCGCCGGCATGGATGCCTACTTCGGCTATCCCATCACGCCGCAATCGGAAGTGCTCGAATATCTCACGCGCGAAGCGTATCAGCGGACCGGAGCGACCATTCTCCAGGCCGAGAGCGAGGTCGCGTCCATCAACATGCTGTACGGCGCGGGCGGCGCGGGCGGCCGCGTCATGACCAGCTCGTCGAGCCCCGGCATCAGCCTGATGCAGGAAGGAATATCCTACATCGCCGGCTCGCAGATTCCGTGCCTCATCGTCAATGTCAATCGCGGAGGCCCCGGTCTCGGGACCATCCAGCCTTCCCAGGGTGATTACTTCCAGTCCGTCAAGGGCGGCGGTCACGGCGATTACCGCCTCATCGTCCTTGCTCCCGCAACGGTGCAGGAGATGGCGGACTTCGTGCTCGACGGCTTCCTCCTCGCGGAGAAATACCGCAATCCCGTCCTCATCCTGACGGACGGCGCGCTCGGACAGATGATGGAGAAGGTGGAATTGCGCGATCAGGTCGATCGCAGCGTCCGCCCCGTTCCCGCATGGGCCACGGTCGGCAAGCCGGATTCGCGCCCCGCCAACGTGCTCACGTCGCTGTTCATCCAGCCGGAGGAAATGGAGCAGGTGAACATCGCGCTGCAGAAGAAATACGCCGAGATCGAGGCGGCGGAAGTGAAGTACCAGACCGTGCACATGGAGGATGCGGACATGGTGCTCGTGGCATACGGCCTCTCCGCGCGCATCTCGCGCAAGGCCATGGAACTCTGCCGCGCCAACGGCATGAAGGTCGGGCTCATCCGGCCGATCACCCTCTGGCCGTATCCGTACCAGGTCATCAGAGACGCCGCGAAGCAGGCCAAGGGCTTTCTCACGGTGGAAATGAACGCGGGACAGATGGTCGAGGACGTGCGCCTCGCCGTCAACGGTCAGCGTCCGGTCGAGCACTACGGCCGCATGGGCGGCATCATCCCCACGCCCGAAGAAATCGTATCCGTCCTCGAGCGGATGTACGCATCGGCCTCGTAATCGACGCAACCCACGGAGAACCACCATGCAAGAACTCGATATCATCGACGAACACGAGGGCCTTTCCCTCGTCTGCGAGAAACCCGACACGCTCAAGGATGCGCGCATGCACTATTGCCCCGGTTGCGGGCACGGCGTTGCGCACCGCATCATCATGGAAGCCGTCGCGGAACTGGGCATCCAGGAAAAGACCATCGGCGTCGCGCCGGTGGGCTGCTCGGTGTTCGCCTACCACTACATGAACATCGACATGCAGGAAGCCGCGCACGGTCGCGCCACGGCAGTGGCGACAGGCATCAAGCGCGTTCTGCCCGACCAGTACGTCTTTACCTACCAGGGTGACGGTGATCTCGCGGCCATCGGCACCGCCGAGACGATCCATACCGTCAACCGCGGTGAGAACATCATGATCGTCTTCATCAACAATGCCATCTACGGCATGACCGGCGGCCAGATGGCGCCGACCACCTTGTTCGGGCAGAAGACGTCCACCTCACCGTACGGACGCGCGCAGGAATTCAACGGCTACCCGCTGCGCATCACCGAGATGCTCGCGATGCTGCCGGGCGCCTTCTACGTGACACGGCAGGCCGTGAATACGCCCGGCAACGTCCGCAAGGCGAAGAAGGCGATCCTCAACGGCTTCAAGTATCAGGAACTGAAGAAGGGCACGAGCTTCATCGAAATCGTGTCCAACTGCCCGACGAACTGGGGCCTGACCCCCGTGAAGTCCAACGAATGGCTCGTCGAAAACATGCTCCCGGCCTACCCGCTCGGAGATATCAAGCTGCCGTCGAAGGAGGACCTGATCCATGCATGAGGAAGTGATTTTTGCGGGCTTCGGCGGACAGGGCGTCCTCTCCATGGGGCAGGTGCTCTCCTACGCGGGCATGATCGAAAACAAGGAAGTGTGCTGGATGCCTTCCTACGGTCCCGAAATGCGCGGCGGTACCGCCAATTGCATCGTGCAGGTGGCCGACGACGAAATCAGCAGCCCGATCATCGGCCGCTTCGATACGGTGGTCGCGCTCAACCAGCCCTCGCTCGACAAGTTCGAGCACGCGGTGAAACCGGGCGGCACGCTGATCTACGACAGCACGAACATCATCGAACCGCCGACGCGCACGGATATCGACGTGGTGCCGATTCCGGCGAGCGAGGAATCGGTCCGGCTCAAGAACACCAAGATCATGAACATGATCGTGCTCGGAGCCTACATCGAAAAACGAGGCACGGTGAAAATCGAAACCGTGCTTGCCGCATTGCGCAAAGTGCTTCCCGAGCGGCATCACCACCTTATCCCGCTCAATGAGACCGCGTTGAATCGCGGACGGGAACTCGCGCGCTCCGGCGTGCCGGTCTGATCGTTCTGCAGCCACGAGGCGCTGTGTTTTCCCTGAAGGCGAAGGACGTTCACTTCGCCTTCATCTTCATTGGGTATGTTTCGAGGTATTGGAACGGAAGTTGAATCGTTTTAGTTTGGGCGGTTGTGATATCCATGCAAAAGAGAAGGATTCACCGTCTTTCCTGCATGAGCTGACCATCGCAACCCCATGAACCGAATGATGTTGCCACGAGAATGTCCGAGGTTGCTTGAAAATATCGGAAAACAGTTGTCAGGGTAGGACGCACATCGTTGTCTATGAAGCAGGACGCGTGATTACAGGACACAAGACATATCGACACCTGGCTCCGGCATCGTTCGCGATGCTTGCTCTGCTTGTCCTTCTCGCCCCGGCGCAGGCACAGACGTTGAAATTTGCCACCATGGAACACGATTTCGGCATCGTCAAGCAGAAGGGGGCGGCGAGCTACGAATTCGAGTTCACGAACATCGGCAAGGACACCGCGTATCTCCTTCCTCCGCGTCCGGGCTGTGGCTGCACGGCCGCCATACTCAGCGCCTCCGTCATTCCTCCGAAAAAGTCCGGCAAGATCGGCGTGGAATATCATTCCTATGCCGGCACGATGGGGAAGATCGAGAAGAACGTGCTGGTCCTGCAGCGCATCAACGGCGAAGAGAGGAATGCCGGAACACTCACGATCCGTGCCACGGTGGTCGGTGAACTGATCCCCGATTCTTCGATGTTTCGTTTCGAAACGAAGGCCGGGGAACGCGTCACACTCTCGATGAAGCTTCGATCGAACACGGATCAGGTGCTCAAACTGGACAACATGTCGGCGGCGATCACCGAATATGCCGATACGACGGAGGGGCAGGCGTACCACTCCGATAAAGTGATCGCGCGGCCTCTGACGGATTTTACGCTCCGCGTCGACAACGAGGAACTGCGGCCCGGGGAATCCGTGACCGTGACCCTCGAAGTGCAGACGCGTATCAAGGGCCAGATGAACGGCAGCATACGCATCGCCTTGCCGAACACCGAAATCCGCATCCCCGTGGTGGGAGTGGTGTACTACAACAAATCACCCGGAAAGTAGATGTCCGCGCATCATCCGGAGTCCAAACGAATTCGAACTGTTCAGACCACAGATACAAGGAACGATCCATGAAACCCAGCAACGGAATCTTTCTCATCGCGGTGTTTGCCGCACTGACCTTGTCCGCGTTCGCGCAGGCGCCCACCACGCCCGCTCCCGAAGCCAACAAGTGCTTCGAGGTCGTCGGCACCGCGGATTATTACTTCGGCAGCATCGACGGCGACACGCCGGTCAATCACACCTTCATCTTCAAGAACAACTGCAAGGACGTCATCGAGATCGATCAGGCGCGCGCGAGCTGCGGCTGCACGGCCGCAGTGATATCCGAGAAAGTGATCCCGCCCGGCGGCGAAGCGAAGGTGGAGGTCAAGTTCACTCCGGTCAAGGGTTCGCGCGGCAAGGTGCAGAAGACGGTGAGCGTGTATCTGAAGGGCAACGCCGAAGTGCATACCATGCTGCGCTTCTCTGCCGACGTGAAGAGCGAACTCGACATCCAGCCGCAGTACATCCAGCTCCTCGGCGCGGAAGTCGGCACGAGCATCTCCGGCAAGGCCAGTGTCAAGAACATGACCACCGAGGATCTGGAAATCATCGAGCTTCCGTTTACCGCCACGTCGTACGCGGACACGAGCAAGGCGGGCGGACAGAGCACGGTCTCCATCCCGTTGAACAAGGCCAAGGTGTCGCCCAGCGCATTCACGCTCAAGCCGGGCGAATCGAAGGAAGTGACCGTCACGGTGACGCCGGAATACAAGGGGCAGCTCAATGGCCAGCTGCGCATCAAGACGAAGAAGAGCGAGGCGTTTCTGCAGGTGTTCGGCATCGTGCGCGGCAAGGGCGAAGCCGATCCGTCCGCCCCGGCGCCGGACCAGACAATCGAATCGCACACCATTCAGAAGGTGCAGGGAAAGTAATCCCCGCGCACACGACAGGAGCATGCATGAAACGCGTCATTCCCGCCTACAAAACGCTCGTCGAGGTCCTGCAGGACGCCATCGACAAGGAAAGCGATGCCGAGGAATTCTACCGTGAGGCGTCGGAAATGGCGCAGTCCACGGACGTCCGCGTCTTTCTCCTCGAGATGGCGGTCATGGAGCGCGAGCACTTCAACATGCTCTCGAAGAAGCTCGAGTCCATCCGCGCCGATCAGCAGGTGATGAACGGCATTTTGTCGAGCTTCGATGCTGAAGGCGAGCAAGCGCCCGCCGCGTAGACTCCGCGTTCCGTCTCCCATATCGCCGCCCCGGATGTTCTCCGGGGCGGCGTTTTTTGTCTGTTGATGGGACGCGGTGTGTCCGCGATCGCGTTGGGGGTTCCTCGAAAAAATGGTAGGTTGACGGACGTTCGGATTTCACCACAACCGGAGCACGGAACATGGCCAGCGAAGCCTTCAATCCCTTCAGAATGGCGCAGCAGCAGTTCGATTCCATCGCGGAAAAACTGGGACTCGACGATGCCACGCGCGACTTGTTGCGCACGCCCGATCGCGAATTCCATTTTTCGATCCCCATCCGAATGGATGACGGCAGCTTCAAAGTGTTCCGCGGTTTCCGCGTGCAGCACAACGACGCGCGCGGCCCCTGCAAGGGCGGCATCCGCTTCCATCCGCAGGAAACCATCGACACGGTGCGCGCGCTCTCGATGTGGATGACCTGGAAGACCGCCGTGGTCGATGTCCCGCTCGGCGGAGGGAAGGGCGGAGTGATCTGCGATCCCCACAATCTCTCACAGCGCGAGCAGGAAGCGCTGTGCCGCGGCTGGGTGCGGCAGATCGCCGAGAATGTCGGTCCCTTCCAGGATGTGCCGGCGCCCGATGTCATGACGTCCTCGCAACACATGATCTGGATGCTCGACGAGTACGAGCGCATGACCGGCAAGAAATACCCGGGATTCATCACGGGCAAACCCGTCGGACTCGGAGGCTCCCTGGGCCGCACGGAGGCCACGGGATACGGGCTGGTTTACACGCTGCGCGAAGCGCTGAAAGAACTCGGCATCAACATCGCAGATACCTCCGCATCAGTGCAGGGCTTCGGCAACGTGGCGCAGTACGCGATCGATCTGTACCGCTCGTACGGCGGGAAGGTGGTCGCCGTGGCGTGCTGGGACCAGAAGGAACAGAAGGCCTTCACCTATCGCAAGCGCGAAGGCATCGACCTGAAACCGCTGCTCGCGATCACGAACAAGTACGGCGAGATCGACCGCGAAAAGGCCGCGGCGAGCGGCTTCGACGTGCTCGACGGCGAGGCCTGGCTTTCCCAGGACGTCGATGTCCTGATCCCCGCGGCCCTCGAGAATCAGATCAACGCCGCGAACGCGGCCACCATCGGCGCGAAGGTGAAGGTGATCGCGGAGGGCGCCAACGGCCCCACGACCCCAGAAGCCGACAGCGTGATTCGCGAGCGCGGCATCCACGTCATTCCGGACTTCCTCGCGAACGCGGGCGGCGTCACCTGCAGCTACTTCGAGCAGGTGCAGTGCAACATGAATTACTTCTGGACGCGCGACGAGGTGCTCAGCAAGCTCGACACGAAGATGACGGACGCATACTACGCCGTCTCCGATCTCGCCAACCGGCGCAACCTGGTCCTCCGCGACGCGGCATACATGATCGCCATCTCGCGCGTGGCCGAAGCCTGCAAGATGCGGGGTTGGGTGTGACAGGGGGAAGGTGAATCGTGAGTCGTGAATCGTGAATCGTGAACGAGCATCCCTCCCCGCTTTTCACATCTCACATCTCACATCTCATACGCCTCATCTCGCATCCCTCATCACCCCGGAGCACGATGGAAAAGAACGGCAGACATGACGAAGTCACCGACGTCATCCGCCAGCTGGGCGTGACGGGCGGGGAGAACGGAGGCAGATCGCTCGAGTTCAAGGATCTGATGCGGTATCGCATCAATGACATCCTGCTCGTGTCGAGCCTCTACGATTTCTACACGCTCGTGGAGGATGGGCAGCTTACCGAAGCCATTTTCAGCGAGTTCCTCGAATTGAACCTGCACTACGCGCCACATCTCACGCGCGTCAATTCAGGGGAAGCCGCGCTGAAAGCCCTGAAGGGGCAGCGCTTCGACCTCGTCATCACCATGCTCCGCCTCGGTGACATGGATCTGACCTCGTTCTGCGCCGCGGTGAAGGAACAGCACGCGGATCTGCCCGTGGTCCTGATTGCCTACCAGTCCCGCGAACTGCAACTCTCCTTGGAGAGCGACGATTTTTCTCTGCTCGACAAGGTGTTCATCTGGACCGGCGACCGCAAGATCTTCCTCGCCATCATCAAGCTGCTCGAGGATCTGCGCAACGCACCCGTGGACTGCCTCGATTTCGGCGTGCGGACCATCCTGTTGCTCGAGGACTCGCCGGCCTTCTACTCGTCCTACCTCCCGTTGATCTTCACGGATCTGATCAACCAGGGCCATTCGCTGATCGAAGAGGGCAAGAACTTCGCGGACCGCCTGCTGCGGCAGCGCGCGCGCCCCAAGATCCTTCACGCCGTGTCCTTCGAGGAGGCCGTCCGCTACTACGACAAGTACAAGAGCACCCTGCTCGGCGTCATCACCGACATGAAGGTGCTCAAGGACCATCATGAGACCGATGACGCCGGACTCCAGTTCGCGCGTTACGTCCGGGGCGACAACCCCGAGATGCCGGTGCTGGTGCAATCGTCGGAAACGCAGTTGCGCGACGACGTGGAGATGGAAGGTTTCGCGTTCGTCAACAAGAACTCGCGCTCGCTGCTGCAGGAAGTGGGCGAATTCATCCGGCAGAATTTCGGCTTCGGCGACTTCCTCTTCCGCATGCCCGACGGCACCGTCGTCAACCGCGCGCGCAATCTCCGCGACGTGCGCGAAAAGCTGCGGTACATCCCCGATGAATCGCTGACCTTCCACGCGTCGCGCGATCATTTCTCGAACTGGCTGATGGCCCGCACGCATTTCGCGCTCGCGAAAAAAATCAAGCCGGTGAAGCTCAGCCATTTCTCGACGACCGACGATCTGCGCCGCTTCCTGATCGCGGAGATTTCGCAGCAGCTGCATATGGACCAGCAGGGCATCATCTCCGATTTCGCGCGCGGCGACTATGACGTTGACGCGATTTTCTCGCGCATCGGCGGGGGCTCGCTCGGCGGCAAGGCGCGCGGCCTCGCCTTCGTCGACAGCATGCTCAACAAGTACCTCGAGCCGGACTTCTTCCCCGGCGTTCGCATCTCGATCCCGCGCACCGTCGTGCTCGGGTCCGACGTCTTCGCGCAGTTCGTGGAGATGAACGACCTGCTCCCGCTGGCAATGGAGAACCTGCCCGACGAGCAGATCCTCCGCGCCTTCCTGCAGGCCGATCTGCCCGCCACCGTGCTCGGCGATCTGCGCGCCATCCTGCAGAAGGTCGCTTTCCCGCTGGCCGTGCGCTCGTCGAGTCTGCTCGAGGATGCGATGTACCAGCCCTTCGCGGGCATCTACTCGACGCTCATGATCCCGAACAGCAGCGCGGATTTCGCGGTGCGCTTCCACAACCTGACGCAGGCCATCAAGTTCGTGTTCGCGTCCACCTGGTTCCGTGGCGCGAAAAACTACATCGAGGCCACCGGCAACCGCATCGAGGAAGAGCGCATGGCCGTCATCGTGCAGGAGATGGTCGGCACGAAGCACGATCATTTCTTCTACCCGCACATCTCGGGCGTGGCGCGGTCGTTCAACTACTACCCGTTTGGGAAGGCCACGCAGAAGGACGGCGTCGTGAACCTCGCGCTCGGCCTCGGGAAAACCATCGTCGACGGCGGCGTCAGTCTGCAGTTCTGTCCCGTGTACCCCACCGTGCATCCGCAGTTCGGCACGATGAAGGACTGCCTCAGCAATTCGCAGACGAAGTTCTGGGCGCTGGATCTGACCTCCGACATCATGCGCAAGTACCCGACCGAGGACGAACACCTCGAGCACCTGCACATCCAGGATGCCGAACTGCACGGGACGCTGCAGCACATCGCCTCCACCTATTCCGGCGAGAACGACACGCTGTACGAGGGCGTATGGCGCAAGGGACCGCGCGTGCTCAACTTCGCGCCGATCCTCAAATCCAAAGTCGTGCCGCTCACCGACATTCTGCGCCTGCTCGTGAACATCTGCGAAACCGCGATGAACTGTCCGGTGGAAATCGAGTTCGCCGTGCGCCTCTCGGGCAAGGAGGCGCTGCCGGCGGAATTCGCCTTCCTGCAGGTGCGGCCCATGGTGAAGCAGGAAAGCGGCGTCGCGATGGATCTCTCCGCCATCCCGCGCGAGAACCTGCTGCTGAAGACCTCGCAGGCGCTGGGCAACGGGACGCACAGGCTGCGCGACATCGTGTACATCAAGCCGGCCGTGTTCGACTTCATGAAGACGCGCGGCATGGTGAAGCAGATCTCGGCAATCAACGCGCAGCTCGCGCAGGAGAAACGCCATTACGCGCTCATCGGCCCGGGACGCTGGGGTTCCTCCGATCCCTCGCTCGGCATCCCCGTGAAATTCCCCGACATCTCGGCCGCGCAGGCGATCATCGAGACTTCGCTCGACAACATGATCATCGACCCCTCGCAGGGCTCGCACTTCTTCCAGAACCTGACCTCCTTCCGCATCTTCTACTTCACGCTGCGCCACTACAACGCGGGCGAGGAGATCGACTGGGCCTGGCTCGACGCGCTTCCCGCCGTGCAGGAGACCGAGCACGTGCGCCACGTCCGCCTCGACGACGCGCTGGAAGTCATCGTCGACGGGCAGACGGGGAATGGCGTCGTGACGCGGGGTGGGCCTGCTCACCGAAGTCCGCCGCAGGCGGACGCAGGAGTGGGCCTGCTCACCGAAGTCCGCCGTAGGCGGACGCAGGCGAGGAGTGGGCCTGCTCACCGAAGTCCGCCGCAGGCGGACGCAGGCGAGGAGGAGGGAGCTGAAGATTCCGGGGTGCAGGCATAGAACTCGCTGCACATGGAAGAGGTGAAACATAGCGTTTGTCGCGCGAATCGGCGCGTCTCCCGCATGTTGGTTTTGCCTTGAACATCAGACGAAAGCGTGGTACTTTCAAAATCGGATAATGAAAGCGGGTACTCAATGTCAACGCGGGAGTGCGACATGACAGCAAGGAGAGTCTTCGCGGAAGCAGTGCTCATGGCGGGCCTGATAATGGAACTGTTGCTCGTCGGTGCCGGCGTATCCCGCGCACAGACCCCATCCTTGCGCGTGCGTTTCCTCGGACCGGATTCCGGATCTCTTGGGGGTAAAACTCTTCAGGTGTGCTCGGATCATGGCGGACAAACTCGGATCGGTCTGCTCGTCAATCGCCATGCGGCGATTTTCGAGAAGGGGTCGTGGTCGGCGAGAAGCGTCGGAATAGGCTGGGACCCCGTGTGGCGAAGCAATGGGATATCCGGATTCTGGTTCTCGCCATGGGAGGACTCGATCGCGTTCATGGCACAGAATAGCTGGAATTCGAACAACAACATGAACGCGCAATCCATGACCCGCGTCGGACCGGGGTCCGGAACATTCGGCGCTAGTTGGATTCTTCCATGTGCCGATACATTGCCGGCGCTGTTGTTCGTCACCGGGCAACCTTCGCGAGTGTATGCGGAGTATGGTGGAGTACTATTCCGGAGCGACGACAGCGGAAGGACATGGCCGAAGGCAAATAACAACTACCTGCAAGGATTCAGGCACGCCGATCTGGCGTCTGCGGATATCGTCTCTCAGCGCCTCGTTCGGACTGGTTGGTGCGAAGCACCAATCGGACTCTGTATTGAAACATCGATGGATCTCGGGAAAACGTGGCAAGGCATCTTCATGTTCGGCCCAGACATACACGGATTGGACTGGGAGAAAACCCGATTCTATCCATCGGCCGACGTGTTGTATCTCAGAACCGGCCTTTTCTCGGAGGAAGGTTCTTTCGGAACGGCGTTGCGCGCTTCCATCGATGGAGGATATACGTGGACTCTCCGCGGCCTCTTTCCTTTTGAGACCGGATTCGCAGTGGATGAACGAGATCCGGGATCCGTATACGCAGTGTATCGGGATACCCTTTGCTGGACCTTCGATGGCGGTAGGCACTGGGCTCGCTCCGGCCTTGACCTCCCGGGCAGGAGACTGACGATGCTCGGTGTCGATCCGAATGCGGACATCCTGTATGCGGCCGGCGATGGTTACGGGGTCTATTCGATTGAGGGAATATCCACGGAAATCGAGCGTGTCTCGGCCAGTCTCAAGAGCTTTAACATCGGACCTCTATATCCGAATCCAGCGCACGAAGACATCTTCATTCCGCTGACACTCGACAGGGAAACGCCTGTCCTCGTCACAATCCATGACGCGCTCGGGCGGCGCGTCGCCACGCTGCACGACGGTCACCTGAGTGCGGGATCGCACACGTTGCGTCAGGGAATCACCGGACTGGCGAAGGGGATGTACGCCGTGCGAATGTCCTGCGCAGGAAGTGTGCGTACGAGGCAATTCGCAATCGATTGACGCGCAGCGGCGTCTCAGCCCGCCTCGGCGCTCAGGCTCAGCACCAGATCTCTCCCAGGAGAAAGCGCGGAGAGCAGCCGCGTGAGTTGCAGCATGCTCGGCATCGAGACGCCTTGTTCGTAACGGGCGTAGGTGTTCAGTGAACGCGCGCCGATGCGTTGTGCGACAGGATCCACGGGCGACGCCGAATGATACGTGGGTGAATATAACCCACCAAGTGGGTGATTTACACCCACAGTCACGAGAACGCGAAGAGGCGGGAAGTGCGATGGACCGAGTTCAGGCACTCCACAGTGCGCCGACCGGAACGGCAAACATGCCGGGGCCGAATGACACGCTGCGGTCGCCGGTATAGAGCAGGATGCCGCGAAGAAATCGGGGCCCCGCGGCGTCACGGAGATGGCGCAATCCGGTGAAGTCGTGGGAACCGGGAGACGCGGACTTCTTCACCTCGATGCCGACGATGCGCCCGCGTGCGTCCTCGAGCACGATGTCCACTTCCTGCTGTTTCGGGGTGCGGTACGAGTGCAGCTGCACGCGAGCACGGCTCCAGGCGGCCTGCTTCTGGAGTTCGCTTGCCACGAAGGTTTCGAGTACGGCGCCGGTCATCATCGCGTCGGACTTCAAACGCTTCTCATCGAGAGCCAGCAGATGGCACAACAGCCCGGTGTCTCCGAAGAGGAGTTTTGGCGCCTTCGCGATACGGGAGGTCAGATTCCCGCTCCAGGTCGGCAGCGTGGAAACGAAGAAGACGGCATGCAGCAGCGCCCAGTAGCGTTGCAGCGTCGTGAGCGGAATCTGCGCATCGCGCGCAACGTCCGAGAGGTTGAGCACGGCCGACGCGCGGGCGGCGAGCAGTCGCAACAGGCGCGGCAGATCGTGCAGCGACGCGACGTTGGCCAGATCGCGCACATCGCGCTCGAGGATCGTCGTGATATAGCTGTCGAACCATGCCGTGCGACGCGCGGGATCGCGTCGCGACACGGCATCCGGGAAGCCGCCGCGAACGATTCGCGCGGCCAGCGACGCCCAGGAAGACTCCATGCTGTCGACGGGACGGAAGCGGTGCGCGAAACAGGCATCGATGAAGCTCTCCCGAACATCCCCGAGTTCGCCCTGCGAAAACGGGCGCAGCGTGATCACTTCCATGCGTCCGGCGAGCGAATCGGACATCGTCGGCAGCAGCAGTGCGCTCGCAGATCCAGTGAGGAGGAATCGGCCCGGAATCCGGTCCCGGTCTACCGAACGCTTGATCGCCCGGAAAAGGTCAGGGGCGCGCTGCACTTCGTCGAGGATCACCCGGCGCGCGCGCGTGGCGACGAAGCTGTCGGGATCGTGCTGCGCGGATGCCAGCGTGGCGGCATCGTCGAGAGTGCGATAGTCGATGGCTGCGCCGCGGATGGTGATGCTGCGCACAAGGGTGGTCTTGCCGGATTGCCGCGGACCTTGCACGAAGACGACAGGCGTGTCCGTCAGCGCGGCGAGGACACGGGGAAGAAGGTGACGAGGTTTCATGGAGGAAACCTATGGATACACGAGATGATTCGCAAGCGTTAGTGGGTAATAATAACCCATCGAGTGGGTAATATACACCCACCGAATATCCGGGTGGGCGAAAAAAAACCGCCCCGGTTGCCCGGGGCGGTCCATGCATCAGCGCTGCGGAGCAGGAATCAGACGACGCCCTGCGCCATCATGGCGTCGGCGACCTTGAGGAAGCCGGCGATGTTCGCGCCATTGACGTAGTTGCCCGGCGTGCCGTACGCCTCGGCGGCCTTCACCGACGACTCGTGGATGCTCTTCATGATGTTGAAGAGGTGCTTGTCCACTTCATCGCGGGTCCAGCTCATGCGGATCGAGTTCTGGCTCATTTCGAGACCGGACGTCGCGACGCCGCCCGCGTTGGCCGCCTTGCCCGGGCCGTAGAGGATGTTGTTGTCGATGAACACCTTCACGCCGTCCGGTGTGGTCGGCATGTTGGCGCCTTCGGACACGCACACGCAGCCGTTCTTCACGAGGGTCTCGGCATCCGCGCCGTTGAGTTCGTTCTGCGTCGCGCAGGGGAGCGCGATGTCGCACGGCACCTGCCAGAGCGTTCCGTCTTCGTGGTATTCCACGCCCGGGAACTTCTCCGCATACTCGGAGATGCGGCCGCGGCGGTTGTTCTTGAGGTCCATGACGAAATCCCACTTCTCGCCCGTGATGCCGTTGGGATCGTGGATCCAGCCGTTCGAATCGGAAAGCGTCACGCACTTGCCGCCGAGCTGATTGACTTTCTCGACCGCGTACTGCGCCACGTTGCCCGAGCCGGACACGGTGACCGTCTTGCCTTCAATCGAGAGGCCGCGCGTGTTGAGCATGTTCGCGGCGAAGTACACCGCGCCGTAGCCGGTCGCTTCCGGACGGATCAGGGAACCGCCCCAGCTGAGGCCCTTTCCGGTGAGCACGCATTCGAAACGGTTGGCGAGCTTCTTGTACTGGCCGTACATGAACCCGATCTCGCGGCCGCCCACGCCGATGTCGCCCGCGGGCACGTCGGTGTTGGGTCCGATGTGACGGAACAGTTCGCTCATGAAGCTCTGCGTGAAGCGCATCACCTCGAGGTCCGACTTGCCCTTCGGATCGAAATCCGATCCGCCCTTGCCGCCGCCCATGGGGAGGGTGGTCAGGGAATTCTTGAAGACCTGCTCGAAACCGAGAAACTTGAGAATGCCGAGGTTGACGCTCGGGTGGAAGCGGAGGCCGCCCTTGTACGGACCGATCGCGCTGTTGAACTCCACGCGATATCCGCGGTTGACCTGCACGTCGCCGTTGTCGTCCACCCATGGGACGCGGAAAATGATGATGCGTTCCGGCTCGACGATTCTCTCGAGCAGCTTCGCCTTGCGGAATTCCGGGTGCCTCTCGATCACCGGATAAATCGAACTGACGACCTCCTCGACGGCCTGAATGAACTCCGGCTGATTCGGGTTCTTCGCTTTCACTTCCGACATAAAGGATTCGAACGCGGCTGACATAAGGTATTCCTTACGCTGGTGGGAGGGAGGGGTGAGAAGTGGTGGATGGGGAGGTACTACGGTTGCGATCACTGCAAAAGTAGACGAACGCGGGCGGAATAAAAAAGGAAATATTTCGAAATCAGGAAAACAGTATCCGAATTATGTCCTCGCGGCTGCTTGCGCGGGGCGGTCGCTTTCGCGTAGATTCCCGGCGCCGCTTGCATCACACAGCAGTCCCATCACTCCGCGCTGCGTCGGCTCCGGACTTCCGGGAATGCCTCGCGCGCCATCCGGTCACCAGCATGAAACGCGAAATCCTCAAACGCGACGAACTCAAGGACGTCATCGTCAACGCGGGTATCGATACCCGGCACCTCGACACGCATGAACTGGATTTCAAGGACCTCATGCGCGTGCGCGTCAACAACATCCTCCTCGTCTCCAGCCGCTACGACTTCTACACGCTCGTCGACGACGGGCAGCTGACCGAAGCCATCATCAGCGAATACCTCGACCTGAACCTGCATTACGCGCCGCTCATCACGCGCGTGTACTCCGGCGAGGCCGCGCTCGCGGCGATGCGCAACCAGAATTTCGACCTCGTCATCACCATGCAGCGCATCGGCGACATGAAGCTGAAAGCATTCTGCACGGCGGCCCACGCGATCGACGCCGATCTCACCCTGGTGCTGCTCGCGTACCAGTCCCGCGAACTGCAGCTCCTCCTCGAGCATGACAACCTCACGCAGTTCGACCGCATCTTCATCTGGTCCGGCGACCGCAAGCTCTTTCTCGCCCTCATCAAGGTGTTCGAGGATCTGCAGAATGCCGCCGTGGATTGCGTCGACTTCGGCGTCCGCGCCATCATCCTCGTCGAGGACTCCCCCCTGTACTATTCGTCCTACCTCCCGCTCATCTACACGGAAGTGATACAGCAGGGACAGGAACTCATCGAGGAAGGGAAGAACTTCGCCGACAAGCTCCTGCGCCAGCGCGCGCGCCCGAAAATCCTCCATGCCATCAACTACGAGGAAGCCTACGGATTCTTCGTCAAGTATCAGGACGTGCTCCTCGGCATCATCACCGATCTCAAGTTCAAGGTGCAGGGGTCGGAAGTCGAAAATGCCGGCCTCACCTTCATCAACAAAGTGCGGCTGGTGAAGCCCGACCTCCCCATCCTCGTGCAGTCCGCCCAGACGGAATTGCAGGCCATGGTGGAGGCGCAGAACTGCTCGTTCTCGGACAAGTACTCGCGCACCCTGCTGCAGGAGGTGCGCGAGTTCATGAAGCGCAACTTCGGCTTCGGCGATTTCATCTTCCGCCTGCCCGACGGCACCGAAGTGGAGCGCGCGCGCAACATCCGCGAGATGCGGCAGAAACTCCGCGAGATACCGGACGCATCGCTCCTGTTCCATGCCTCCAGCAACCACTTCTCGAACTGGCTGATGGCGCGCACGCGCTTCCACCTCGCCGAGGCGCTCAAACCCATCAAGATCGAGCAGTTCGAAAACCCGGACGATCTCCGCGGCTACATGATCGAACAGATCGATCAGCTGGTCATCCGCGACAATCGCGGCATCATCTCCGACTTCTCCCGCGAGGAGTACGACCCGCACGCGAAATTCCAGCGCATCGGCGGCGGTTCGCTCGGCGGCAAGGCCCGCGGCCTGGCCTTCATCGACACCATCTTCAAGAGCTACCTGCAGCCGGACTACTTCCCGGACGTCACCATCGCGATTCCCAAAACCTACGTGATCTGCACGAACGTGTTCTCGGAATTCATGGAGATGAACGGGCTCCTTCCCGTCGTGGTCGAGAATATCCCGGACGAGGAGATCCTCGATCACTTCCTGCACGGGAAGTTTCCCCGCGACATCGAGGAGGATCTCCGCCTCATCGTCAGCGCCAATCACTACCCGCTCGCCGTGCGCTCCTCGAGTCTCCTCGAGGACACCCTCTACCAGCCCTTCGCGGGAATCTACTCCACCCTCATGCTGCCGAACAGCAACCGCAACCCGGAAGTCCGCTACCAGCGCCTCGTGCAGGCGATCAAGTTCGTGTTCGCCTCCACGTACTTCAAGGGAGCGAAAAACTACATCGAGGCCACCGGCCATCGCATGGAGGAGGAGAAGATGGCCGTCGTGATCCAGCAGGTGACCGGCAAGCGCCACGACCATTTCTTCTACCCGCAGTATTCCGGCGTGGCGCGCTCGTACAACTACTACCCGTTCGGCGATGCGAAGGCGCAGGACGGCATCGTCAATCTCGCGTTCGGTCTCGGGAAGACCATCGTCGACGGCGGCCTCAGCGTGCAGTTCTGTCCGGAGTATCCCTCGGTGACGCCGCAATTCATGTCGACGAAGGACTACTTCAACAATTCCCAGCGGCGTTTCTACGCGCTCGATCTCGGCGGCGACATCGTCATGCGCCACCCCGTGGAGGACCAGAATCTCGTGTCGGTGGATGTGAAGGTGGCGGAGCGCCACGGCTCGCTGCGCTATGTTGCGTCCACCTACGATTTCAAGAACGACGCGCTGTACGAGGGCATCTTCCGGGAAGGGCATCGCTTCATCAACTTCGCCCCGCTGCTGCAAACCGAACTCATCCCGCTCGCGCGCATCGTCAAATTGCTGCTGCGCCTCTGCGAGACGGCAATGAACTGCCCGGTGGAAATTGAATTCGCCGGGACGCTCGGCGACGAAAACGGCCTGCCCGCCGAGTTCAGCTTTCTCCAGGTGCGGCCGATGGTCAAGGAGGAGGGCTTCCTCGACGTCGCCGCAATGCCGGTGGATGCCGCGGATGTGCTGCTCCAGAGCGACAAGGCCCTCGGAAATGGCGTCACGCGCCTGCGGGATATCGTGTTCGTCCGGCCCGAGAGCTTCGACCACGCGAAGACGCGCGAGATGGCGGTCGAAATCGACGCGATCAACCGCACCCTTGTCGACGCGAACAGACCGTACCTGCTCATGGGGCCGGGTCGCTGGGGTTCATCCGATCCCTGGCTCGGAATTCCGGTGAAGTTCCCGAACATCTCGGGGGTGCGGGCGATCGTGGAGAATTCGCTTCCGAACATGATCCCCGATCCCTCGCAGGGCTCGCACTTCTTTCAGAATCTGACCTCGTTCCGTATCGCGTATTTCACGCTTCGCCATTACCGGGAACAGGATGTCATCGATTGGGACTGGCTCAACAGCCGCACCGTGGTGACCGATATGGAGTACGTGCGCCATGTGAGCCTCGACGAGGAGTTGGAAATCCGCGTCGACGGCCAGAGCGGGCACGGCGTCATCCTCAAACAGGCGCCGACGCAGAACGGCGAGGGAGCGTGATCCCTGCGCGCACTGTCGCAAAGCAGACAATGCTTCTTTCGCACAATGCAGAACGCGCCGCCCGGTGATGCCGGACGGCGCGTTCTGCGTTACAGCTGCTGAGAAAGGGTCAGGGAGCGAGACGGATGGTTTCCTGAATCGTCTTGCATTCGTTGTACGTGAACTGCACCGTCTTGTTCTGGAAACCGCTCTTCGAAAACGTGACGGTGTAGCTCCGAGGCGCCGTCAGCGCGGTGGCCTCGAACCAGCCTTCCCCGTCCGTCGTTCCCGTCGCGTACACCATCCCGCCGGACATCACCGTCACGGTGACGCCTGAGAGCCAGCCGGCATCGACGTACGTGGAGTCCTTGACGCGCACGCGCAGAATCGCCGTCCGGCAGGAATCGACGGTGCGTTCCTTCAGGCCGAGCGTGTGCGTGTAGTTCTCGTTGCACCCGATGGTGAAGCCGAATTCGCGTGAGGTGTAGCCATCCCGCAGGATGCTGATCTGGTATTGCCCGTCGCAGCGGTTGGGGAAGAGCACGACGCCGGCGCCGCGGTTGTCGCCGCCGGTGACCTGCGAGGTGATGTAGGTGTTGCCCTTCCACAGTTTCACGGTGGCGCCGTTGAGCGCGGCCCGTGTGGTGGAATCGACGATGGTGAACTGGATGGATCCGTGGCAGCAACTGTCGTTGGTGGCGTTGGCCTCGAGGACCGGATCGATCGTGCGCGTCTCGTTGCAGCCGAGCGCGAGTTCGAGTTCCTTCACTTTGTACTGATCGCCCTTCGAAATGCGAACGGCGTAGTTGCCCGGACAGAGCCCGTCGAAAATGGCCCCGTTCGCGCCGACGGTCTGCTGGCCGATGACCGCTCCGCCCTTGGTGAGCTTCACGATCGCGCCGACGAGCAACGCGGGCGGTGTGCCTCCCTGCGGGAGCACGGTCAGAATGCCGTGGCAGCAGCTGTCCTGCTCGCCACCGGTCGGCTCCATGCGGATGTCCATGCTCGTGCTGTCACAGAACTGAATCGTTGCGCTGCGCTCGATGACCTTGAATCCGGTCTTCGCAATGCGCAGCGAGTACGTGCCCGCCATGAGGTAGTTGAATTCCACGATGCCGGTGGCGTCGGAGGTGACGGTGGTGACCAGCGTGCCGTTGCGCTTCAGACGCACTTCCGCGCCCGGGATCGGCTGATGGTTGGCGAGTTCGGTGATGGTCAGTTTGAGCCGTCCGCACGCGCTGTCCTGATGCACCATCAGCACCACCGCGCCATTCGTTCCGCTGCCGCTGACGGAGGAGATCGGCGCGCTGAACGGTTTGAAATCAGGCTGCGTCACGCGGATGCGCAGTGCCGAGCGGTCCGCGGGCATGTTCGTCAGCGAGAAGAGCCCGAACTCGTCGGTCGAGTCCGCCGCGATGCGCGCGCTCGCGGCATCGATGGCTTCGACAAAGGCATTCGGGACGATGTATCCCTGCTCGTCGCGCGCGATGCCGCTGATGACGGAATTCTGATCCGGGGCGGCGGTCGGCTCGTCCTTGCACGATACGAGCAGAAGAGCCGGGAGGAGGACGAAGATCGCGAGAACAAGCACATGCCGGAGCGAAACGTGTTTCATGGGAACTCCTTCAGTTCAGGGGATGAATGATGTGGACGAACTGCTCGGGAAGCCAGACATGTGCGTGATTTCGAAAGTGCTTCAAGGGAAGGCCGCCGTTTCCGGCATGAGGTGCGTCGAGAACAATTGCACCGCAACACGTAATCTACACAGATGGCTCGAAATACGCCATACAGGAGCAAGACAACCGGGAAATGCGATTCCTGACATCCGCGGCTCATTTTTTTTCATGACTGTCGAAAACAGGCCGGATTTCGGCATGGCGCACGTCCGTTCGGAAACCGCTGGCCGCGCGGCGCGGAAAATCAGTGCGGGACGTCGTATATTTGGCCACTCTCCGGAACAGACAGACCATCCCATGCAGAAATTTGAAACGCTCTCCCTGATCCTTTTCCTCTGCGCATATCTCCTGACGGCGATACGGGCGATTGCGACACCCGCGCAGTACAAGGAGGCGGAATTGCGGTTTTACAAGACCGGGAAGCCGGGCTCGTTCGACCTGCTTTTTTTCGCCCTCAGCTCGGCCGCCTTCGCCATGCTGCTCGTCCACTTCATCACCGAAGTGCCGAAGCTCGGCCAGCTGGTGCTCTACGTGCAGATCATCATGACGGAATTGACCATCCCGCTGAACTTCATCAGCTTCCTCCGCGACCGCACGAAGAATACGCTGAATAAAAAGACCAGCGCCGATTATCGCAACGCCGGCCTGCGCAAATTCGCCATCGCCGCGGTGATGCTCATCCTGCCGTTTGTCGTTCCGTACTGATCGCGTGTCGCCGTCGCGAACACCGCGAGGTCATGTCCGCGCCGTCCGGCGGACGCGCTTCGGGGAGAAGGTCCAGCTCAGGAAAAACAGCACGGTCGCGATGAGGACAATCGTTGCGCCGGAGGGAATGTTGGCCGCCGATGCGAGGACGAGTCCGCCCAGCGACGACGCGATACCGAAGCACACCGACAGCACGAGCATGGTGCGGAAGCGCGTGGTCAGCTGCTGTGCGGCCGCGGCCGGCGTGACGACCAGCGCGGAGACCAGCACCACGCCGACCGCCTTCACGGAAACAACGATGGTCAGCGAGATCAGCCCGAGCAGCATGAAGGACAGGAAGCGCACGGGGAGCCCGATGACGCGCGCATGCTCGCGGTCGAAACTCATCGCGAGCAGTTCCCTGTAGGTGAGAACGATGGCGGCGATGATCACCGCGGCCATGATGGAACTCAGGAGAAGGTCGCCCGCGGTGACCGCGAGGATGTTCCCGAACAGGTACCCGAAGATGTCGATGTAATATCCCTGCAGGAAACTGATGAGGAGGACGCCGAGCGCCATGGTCGCGGCGAAAAACACTCCCACTGCGGTGTCGTGTTTCACCTGGCCTTCGTCGCTGATGGCGCCGATGCTCAATGCGACGAGAAAACTGAACACCAGCGCCGAGATCGTGGGTTCGATGCCCAGCGTCAGGCCGAGCGCGACGCCCCCGAAGGCGGAGTGCGAGATGCCCGCGCCGATGAAGGACAGGCCGTTCAACACGACGTACACGCCGACAAGCGCGCACACGCCGCCGACGATCACCGCTTCCACAAGCGCGCGCTGCATGAACGGGTAACTGAGCAGGTCGATCATGCGCCGTCTCCCGAGTGCGTGTGCGGGTCCGCGTCCACCACCATGTGCGGAATATGACCGTGCTGGAAAATGACCGCGCCGCAACCGTACATCGATTCCAGCGCCGAGGTCGTCAGGATGTCGGACGGGCGCCCGTGCGCGACGAGGCGCGTGTTCAGACATGCCACGGAATCCACCCACTTGCTGACGACGCCGATATCGTGCGAGACGAGCAGGATCGTGGTGCCGTCGGTCTCGTTCAGGCCGTGCAGCCATTCGTACAACCCTTCGCTGCTCGTGTGGTCAAGCGCCGCGGTGGGTTCGTCCAGAATCAGCAGTCGCGGATGCAGCACCAGCGCGCGCGCGATGAGCATGCGCTGCCGCTGGCCGCCGGACAGCTCGCCGATCTGTCTCGCCGCGAGATCGGATATCTGCACGCGTTCCAGGGCTGCCGCGGTCGCGTCGCGGAGCTCGCGCGACAGGCGGCGGAAACGGCCTGCCTTGCCGTAGCCGCCCATCAGCACCGCGTCGGAGACGGAGATGGGAAAGGAAAAATCCACCTCCGCGGATTGCGGGACGTAGCCGATGAGGGTCCGCTGCTCCCTCAGATCGCGCGGGTCGACGCCGAACGTGCGGATGCGCCCGCTGCGCGCGCCGACGAGACCAATGATGGCGCGCACCAGCGTCGTCTTACCGGAGCCGTTGGGCCCGATGATGCCCCAGAAACTCCCGCGCGCGATCGAGAACGTGACGTCCTCGAGGGCGATCCGGTCCTGGTAGGCGATGCTGACATGGTCGAACGCGACGTCGGGGTATGGGGAGTGCTCGCTCACCGCATGATCCCGGACATGTGACGGAGGTTGTACCGCATGAGGTCGATGTACCGCGTCGCGGTCTGCGGGCTGCCGAGCGGATCGAGAACCGCGTACCGCGCACCGGTCTCCGTGGCCAGCATTTCCACGGCTTTCAACGACGACAGCGTCTCCGCGAAAATTGCCGTCGTCGTGGTCGTCTGCATTACGCGGATGATATCGGCCATTTCCCGTGGCGAGATTTCGCGCCCGGGAATGCTCTCGAGCGTTGCCAGCTGCTGCAGATCGTAGCGCGCCGCGAAGTAATCCCAGGTCGCGTGGGTGGCGATGAACGTGCGCTTCCGCCAGGTGGCGACCTCACAGAGGATGTCCGCGTGAAGAATCCCGAGCGAATCGAGCAGACGTTGCGCGTTGGCGCGGTACGTCGCCTCGTGGCTGCTGTCCTTCCGGACAAGCGCGCCGCGTATGCGCCGCGCCGCCTCCATCGCCAGGATGGGATCGAGCCAGAAATGCGGATTGCCGTGATCGTGGCCTCCGAGCAGCGCCATCCCGTCCGTCGCGGTGATTTCCATGAGCGCGGAGTTGCGGATGTTTTCGCGCAGCTTCCCGGCCCAGAATTCCAGACCCGCGCCGTTGAGCAGGAGCACGTCGGCATCGCTCGCCCTGCGCAGGAGTTCGGGGGTCAGGTCGAAGACATGCGGATTCATTCCGGGAGGCACGACGATCAGCACGTCGGCGTGCGCGCCTGCGATCTCGGAGGCGAGGGACCCGAGCGGCGCGATGCTTGCCACGATCAGGAGTTTCGGTGTCTCTCGCGAGTCCTTCGGCGCGCAGCCGTCTGCCACCAATAGGCAGAGGGGGAGCCAGAGGGGGAGCCAGAGGGGGAGAAGGACGGGGAGAACGGTGCGGAAGCGGGGAGGACGAAAACGCATGTGTGCCTGGGAGAATGCTCTCTGTGTTGACGGGAACCGACCGTGATTGCGCAAACTACGAAAAAATCGTTCATGGATGCGAAGCCTGCCTCCGAGGGAAGGACCGCGTGGCGTTTTTGTTTTCCGCGTAAAGGGAAGTATTTTCTGGCGACTCTTTTTTGACCTCCACCCATACCTTATCAAGCGAGGAAGATCTCATGCATCGCCGTTTCCCCGAGCTCGAGCGTGTGCCGCATTACGTCGTCTGGACGTTGGTCGCTCTTTTCGCGACGATCCTGCACGGCACCGCCGCCGCACAGACGTGGACGTGGAAGAATCCGCTGCCGCATGGCAACACGAACAATTCCATTCAGCGTCCGGCTCCGAAAGTGATCGTCATTGTTGGCGATCATGGCCGGATCATCCGATCCACCGACGATGGCCTTACCTGGAAACTGGCCGACAGCAGGACCAACGTGTCCTTTTATGACGAGAGCTTCATCGACGCCGAGTACGGCTGGGCCTGCGGCGAGGACGGGATCATCTCGCGCAGCACCGATGGCGGCCTGACCTGGAAGCGGCAGAATACCGGCACCAACAAGCGCGTGTATGCCATCAACTTTTTCAGCCGCCAGACAGGCTGGGCCGTCGGCGTCGGCGGACTCATCCTCTACACCAGCGACGGCGGGACGACCTGGGTCAACAAGTCCTACGCCGACCCGCACTTCCTCCGGTCCATCTACTTCGACGACGACAACCGCGGGTGGATCATGGGCTGGTCGGACCAGGGGCTGATTCTCGAAACCACGGATGCGGGCGCAACCTGGCTCCGCAAGAATTTCAACCTGCCCGGAAATCCGGAATACATCTACTACGTGAACAATACCGTTCGCTTCATCTGCGGTGGAAACGGGTTGCTGCTGAAGACCGGCGACCGCGGCGAGAAATGGCGCAACATCGACTCGAAGACCGGTGTCGACCTCATCTCGATGTTCTTCGTCGGTGACGACAAAGGCTGGGCCGTTGGAAAAGGCGGCGTCATCATCGCCACGACGGACAAGGGCGAGACGTGGAGAAAAGTCGCAAGCGGCACCGAGGCCGACCTGATGGACGTCTCGTTCACCGAATACGGTACCGGTATCGCGCTCGGCGTGGAGGGCACGATCCTCCGCAGCACGGACTGGGGCGAAAGCTGGACCGATGTCTCGAAAGGCACACGCGCGTCATTCTATTCTATGGATTTCGTGAACGAAAATACCGGCTTCGCAATGGGACGCGACGGCGAAATTCTCCGGACTGCCGATGGAGGCGATTCGTGGACGGAATCGAAGTTCGGGAAAACGCTGCAGCTCAACGCCATCGACTTTGTGAACGAGTCCCAGGGTTGGGCGGTCGGGAATCGCGGACAGATCGGGATGACCACGGACGGCGGCGCCTCATGGTCGATACAGATGTCCGACAAGATCTTCAACCTCAACAGCGTCGCATTCCGTGACGCGAAAACCGGCCTCGCGATCGGCGACGAAGGAACTGTCTGCACCACGAACGACGGTGGAAACACCTGGAATATCAGCCCGCTCGCGAGCAAAATGGAAATGATGGATATCGCGGCCGCCGGCGCACGCTGCTGGGTCGCGGTCGGTGCGCAGGGCGCCATCTCCCTGTCCTGCGACGACGGCGTTTCCTGGGAAGCCCAGACCTCGCCGGTGAAGGAAGACCTGCTTTCCGTGAAATTCATCGGGCGCGACAAAGGCTGGATCTGCGGAACGCATGGCACCGTGCTGCTGACGGAAGATGGAGGCAAGTCCTGGGAACAGATGCCGACCAATATCTTTCTCCCTCTCACCGGCATCGATTTTGCAGACGCCTCCAACGGAACAGTCA
Organism: Ignavibacteria bacterium; assembly: GCA_016720835.1. Classification (GTDB taxonomy): domain Bacteria; phylum Bacteroidota; class Ignavibacteria; order SZUA-365; family SZUA-365; genus JADKJW01. The sequence goes on along the minus strand of JADKJW010000014.1, from coordinate 2,094 downwards.
TCGGTGCTGAGGGGACCGTGCTGACGACCATGAACGGTGGGAAAACGTGGACGCGTCTCGATCGCCCGACCGAATCGAATCTCACGGGCATCTCGTATGTGACCTCGAAAAGGATGTGGGCTGTCGGCCTGGGCGGCACCATCATGCGCTGCGACTGGTAATCGCAACTCGCTCCGAATGAAAAAGCCGGTGACGTTCTCACCGGCTTTTTCATTTCTTGCGTTTGTTGCAAATTTCACCATCCGATGAATCGCTTGCGTCGAAAATATATTTACTACACTTCAGTAAATAAATAAGCAGTAGCACGTTATCTTCTTGAAAAACCTGTGCTTCCGTATTGACAACGAGGCGGAAGAAGGGTAATTTTCAATGATCATTGTTGGATTCCGTACGCCGCCTGCTTCCAAGATCAGGCATCAGTTTCGCCTCTCTCTCAGACGCCTCGCCTCGGCGTTCATATACAACCTCAGTACCTGTTTTTCATGATCGATTGCCACCTCGCGGCTTGCCTCTGACGGGCATCCGCAGCGCATCATGAACACGATCCCACAGTGATAGACGACCATACAACAAGGAGGATTCATGCATCTGTTCCACACCGTTGATTCCAGTCGTGCGCGGCGTCTCGCTGCGCTGACAGTGTTTTTCGCCGCCGTCATGGCGGCTTCCGCAATTGCCCAGACACCGCAGTACAACAACGGCGGTTCCGGCAACTCGAACAACATCTACCCGTTCCAGACCACTTCGACGACGAAGGTCGAGCAGCATTACCTCCCGAACGAGTTCTCGGGCGCGTATGCCGGACGCATCACCAAGGTCTACTGGAAGGGAAACGCCGCCTGGACCGCGACCACGTATACAAATCTCAAGATCTGGCTCGGCCAGTCGACAAGCTCTTCTTTCCCGAGCGCAACGACGTACACCACCGCGGGCATGACGCTCGCATACAGTGCCGCATCATCGCCAATTCCCGCCGGTGCAGCAGGCGGTTGGTTCGGCTTCACGCTGAACACCCCGTATCCGTACAATCCCTCGCAGTCACTCATCGTCATCGTCTGTCATGAAGGCTACAGCGGTGGCGGCGTCCAGATCCGCGCATCGAGCATGACCGTGCCGCCCTATCGCCGCATCTATGGTTCCGGCGGCGCCAACTGCGCGGGCACCGCGGGCAACTCCGACGGCAACTGGTACGACTTCGGCATCGATCTGTCCTCCGCGTATCTCAACGATGCCGGCATTCAGAATCTGCTCTCGCCGGTCAATTTCTGCGCGAGCACGCAGAACATCACTGTCAATCTGATGAACTACGGCCAGAACGCCCTGACAAGCACGACGATCAAGTGGGTGTACGACGGCACGCCGCAGACGGACATCCCCTGGTCCGGTACCCTGGCCTCCCTCGCGTCGACGCCGATCACACTCGGCTCCCGGACCTTCGCGGGTGGTGTCCCGCATACCTTGAAGGTGTGGACCTCCATGCCGAACACGGTTTCGGATAGCGGTGTCTTTAATGACACGCTCACCACGACGTTGAAACCCGCGCTCTCCGGCACCTTCACCGTCGGCGGCGCCTCTCCCAACTATCCCAATCTGGCTGCAGTCGCTGCGGACTTGAACGCGAACGGCATCTGCGGACCGGTCGTGTTCAATGTGCGCACGGGCACTTACACTGAGCAGTTCAATCTCGCCAACATCGCCGGCGCTTCGTCGACGAACACGATCACCTTCCAGTCCGAGTCCGGGAACAAGACCGATGTGACACTCACGTACGGCCCGACCTCGACGGCGAACAACTGGACGGTGAACATGAGCGGCGCGGACTGGGTCACGTTCAAGAACATGACCATCAAGTCCACCGGCACCACGTACTCCAACGTCTTCGCATGGGGCGGCGGGGCGAACGACAACACCATCCAGAACTGCGCCCTGTCGAATCCCATCATGGCCTCAACCAGCACGTACAATGCGATCGTGTACTCGGCGAGTTCCGTCGACGACCGCAACCAGTTCATCGGCAACACCTTCGACGGTGGCTCGATGGCCTTCTACTGGTGGGGATCGACGTACACCCCGGTCACGTCCTGCAAGTCGAAC
>JADKJW010000013.1 GCA_016720835.1 Ignavibacteria bacterium | reverse complement strand
GGCGGGCAGGCCCTTCACCCTTCGATCACGGCGCGACAGCCACCGGGATCTCGTCCTCCCACGGGCCGCCGGTGGCGAATTCGAGACGGACGAGGAGGCGCCATTCGAAGTGCGCGCTGGAGAGGGTCATGGTCGCGGGGAGGTCGGACGGAATCGGGATGCGCATCGTGATGTCGCGCGGGACGACGGCCGCGATGTCGTCGTTGACCGGAAACTGGTGCTCCTCGAACCACACGCCGTGATGCCGGGTCTGCGTGTGCTTGCCGCTCTGCCTGCTCCCGTATTCGCGCAGTTCGAGACGCGCCGCCGCGTTTCCGATGCGCGCGCCGCTTCGCAGGACGAGCGTCGCGACGCAGGAGACGGTGGCGCCGCGATGCGGAACGAGGGGATCGAGCTGCACGGTGATGTCGCCGCGTTGCGCGTTCCGTCTCGCGCCCGCGCTGAACACGACGTAGGCCGCGATGCCCGCGGCGATGAGCAGAAGCTGCAGGAACAGATCGCCCGCGTCGGGATTCGTGTAGTTGCCCGTCGCCGCCGCGATGATGAAGAGCACGAGCGCCGCCACCATGGCGCCTGACGACTGTCGCAGGAAGCGGTACCGGTTCACGCGGCTCTGGCGGGTCCGCTGCTTCTCCGCGTCGAAGTCCGCGCCCGCCGCCGGACGCGCGCCCGACGGTCCCTGGACCACGGTGATGGGGATCTTCTCGCGCGCATCGAGACCGAGCGCGATGTCCACGCGTCCCGCGATTTCCCACGAGATCGTGAAGAGCGTGCCCTCGTAGCTCGCCGGAGCGTCGGGCAGCGTGAGCTGAAACGGGTAGCTGAGTTCCGCGCCAGCCTCCACGTCGCACTCCTCTCCCACGCGCACCTCCGCGCCTTTGCCGCTGCCGTCCGTGACCCAGCCGCCGACGGACCAGACCGGTTGAAGGACAACTCCGTTGATGTGACAGGATTTCTCCGCCGTGACGCGCGCGGTCCCGCGGACAACGCCGCCGGTCTGAAAGCGCGACTCGTTGTTGGAAAGACGGATCTGCAGAACGCATGCTGACATGTGCTGACCTCCGGATGACGCTCCGCGGGATTCCCGTCCCCCGTCGCGGAAACGTATGGCGAATATCGGATGACAATAACGCGAGCGGACTGAATTTCGCAAAGACCCGGATCAGTTGAAAGCGACGAGGCTCTCGATTTGCGGTGATCCGCATTTCCGAAGAACTGTTTCCGGCGCCTGCACTCCGCGCCTGCATGCCACATTGTTTCTTTCATTGCATTTTCATGAAGAGGCAGCTATATTGCGTTCGAATAGAGAAAAAATTCTCTATACGATCATCGGCGAATAGGTTCGCACTCCTGCATGAAAACGAAAAATCACCATAAAGCGAATAATTGACAGCACCTTACCTCGATTTCAATCAAGATCCGTCGCACAGGTCGGGAAGCAGTATTCGACAGATCGGCTCAGTAAAGAGAAAATATTCACGTTTTGATAATCGAACCATAAAGCACCTTTCAAGCACTTTCAAGCGAAGCACATGCAGACGAACACACACAGCGAGGTTTACAGGCGATACCCGAAGGGGGATCCGTCCTGGCTCATCGACATGCTCCAGGATCTTCAGGAGGAGCGCGGATATCTGGCCGAGGAAGAGATGCAACGCGTGGCCGACCATATCGGCGTGCCCGTGTCGCGCGTCTACGGTGTGGCCACCTTTTACAACCAGTTCCGCTTCCAGCCCTTCGGCGACTACGTGATCAAGGTGTGCCGCGGCACGGCCTGCCACGTGAAGGGCTCCTTCGACCTGCTCACGACGCTCGAGACGGAACTCGGCGTGAAGGCCGGAGAGACGACGAGGGACCGCGTGTTCACGCTCGAAACCGTGGCGTGCATCGGCGCCTGCAGCATCGCGCCGGTGATTGCGGTCAACGAGCAATTCCACGGCGGGCTCACGACGAAGAGCGTGCAGAAACTTCTGCGGACCTATCGCGCTCAGGCGACGAAAAAGGAGGCGGCGCATGAACCCGTTTCGTGAACAGTGCTTCGAGGGATGCACGCACGGTGGCGCGCAGCCCTGCGCGCGTTTCGTCGACTGCGTCAACGGCGGCATGCAGTGCGCGGACAATCCGGCAGCGGATGCGCGCCTGCAGCAACTCCTCCGCGAACTGCGCTTCGAGGAGCATGACGTGCCGCTCATCTTCGTCGGCATGGGCACCTGCGGGCTCGCCAACGGCGCGCAGAGCGTGTACGACGCGCTTGCGGCGGAACTCGAGGTGCGCGGCATCGGCGCATCGCTCATGCGGACGGGCTGCGTGGGCGCCTGCGCGCAGGAAGTGATCGTCGACGTCAAGCTGCCGGGCCGCCCGCGCCTCAGCTACTGCCGCGTCACGGCGCGCGACGTGCCGTCGATCATCGAAACGACCGTGCTCGGCGGCGAGGTGATCGCGGACAAGGTGCTCGGCGTGTACGAGCGCAGCGACGCGGAGGGCTGGGACGCCCTGCCCCTGCTCGGCGACATCCCCTTCTTCCGCAAGCAGCAGAAGCGCGTCCTCGAATTCTGCGGCGTGATCGATCCGGAGAGCATCGACCAGTATCTCGCGCGCGGCGGCTACCGCGGCCTCTCGCGCGCGCTGAACAGCATGACGGACGAGGAGGTGGTGCGCGAGGCGCTCGACAGCGGTCTGCGCGGCAGAGGCGGCGGCGGCTTTCCGACGGGGAAGAAGTGGGACTTCGCCCGCGTGCAGCAGTCCGACGTGAAGTACCTGATCTGCAACGCCGACGAGGGCGATCCGGGCGCGTTCATGGACCGCGCGGTGCTCGAGAGCGATCCGCACCGCGTGGTGGAGGGCATGATCATCGCGGCCTACGCCATCGGCGCGCGGCACGGCTACGTGTACTGCCGCGCCGAGTACCCGCTGGCCATCGCGCGTCTGCGCAAGACCATCGAGGACGCGCGCGCCTACGGCCTGCTGGGCGAAAACATCCTCGGGTCCGGCTTCAGCTTCGACCTGCGGATCAAGAAGGGCGCCGGGGCCTTCGTGTGCGGCGAGGAGACCGCGCTGATGAACTCGATCGAAGGCCGCCGCGGCATGCCCCGTCCGCGTCCACCCTATCCCTCGGTATCGGGCCTCTTCGGGAAGCCGACCGTGGTGAACAACGTGGAGACCTTCGCGAACGTGCCGGTGGTCTTCCGTCTCGGCGGCGCGGAGTACGCAAAGACCGGCACCGCCTCGTCGAAGGGCACGAAGATCTTCGCGCTCTCGGGACGCATCCGCAACACGGGGCTCGTGGAAGTGCCGATGGGCACCACGCTGCGCGAGGTGGTGTTCGACATCGGCGGCGGCATCCCGGACGGCAAAACCTTCAAAGCCGTGCAGATCGGCGGGCCCTCGGGCGGCGCGCTGCCGGCGTCGGTGATCGACACGCCCGTCGATTACGAGCACCTGAAAAGCGTCGGCGCCATGATGGGCTCGGGAGGCCTGGTGGTGATGGACGAAAGCACGTGCATGGTGGACCTCGCGAAGTACTTCATGACCTTCATCGAGGAGGAGTCCTGCGGCAAGTGCATCCCGTGCCGCGAGGGCACGACGCGGCTGCTCGAGACGCTCAAGCGCCTGACGAAGAGCCATCGCGGCGAGACCGCGCCCGACGACGCGCTGCAGCGCTTCCAGGGCATGGTGTACCTCGAGCGCCTCGCGGAGGTGATCACCGACGCCTCGCTGTGCGGGCTCGGGCAGTCGGCCGCGAATCCCGTCATCAGCACGCTGCGCTACTTCCGCGACGAGTACGAGGCGCACCTGTACGACCGCGTCTGTCCGGCCGGCGCCTGCCGCGAGCTGCTCACCTACACGATCGACCAGGCGCACTGCAACGGCTGCGGCCTGTGCGCCGCGAAATGCCCGGCGGGCGCCATCCTCGGCGAGAAGAAGCACGCGCACTACATCATCGAGGAGAAGTGCACGCGCTGCGACCAGTGCCGCGTCAATTGCAACCACAACGCCATCCTGGCGAACTGACGGAGGACCCGATGAACGTGACCATCAACGGCCAGCGCTGCCGCGCGCAGCAGGGCGACACCATCCTCTCCGTCGCGGAGCGCGAGGGCATGAAAATCCCGACGCTCTGCACGCTGAAGCATTTTTCCCCGACCGGCGCCTGCCGCGTCTGCGTGGTGGAAGCCGAAGGCTCGCGCGGACTCGTGCCCGCCTGCGCCTTCCCCGCCGCGGACGGCCTGGTCGTGCAGACCAATTCGCCGCGCGTGCGTCGCGCGCAAGACCATCATCGAGCTGCTCGTCGCGAATCACCCGCAGGACTGCCTCGTCTGCGTGCGCAACGGCAGCTGCGAACTGCAGCGTCTCTCGCGCGAGTACGGCGTGCGCACGCGCCGCTACGTGGGCGACCGCCGCCGCGCGAAGCTCGACGTCGCGAGTCCGGCCGTCGAGCGCGACGCCGAGAAGTGCATCCTCTGCGGCCGCTGCGTGCGCGTGTGCCACGAGACGCAGAACGTGGGCGCCATCGACTTCGCGCACCGCGGCTTCCGCAGCGTCGTGACGCCGGCGATGGACCGCAGCCTGAACACCGTGCCCTGCGTGGACTGCGGCCAGTGCATCGTGGTGTGTCCCGTCGGCGCGCTGTCCGAGAAGAGCAGCCAGAAACCCGTGTGGGAGGCGATCAACGATCCGGGGCGCATCGTCGTCGCGCAGGTGGCGCCCGCGGTGCGGGTCGCCCTCGGAGAGGAGTTCGGCCTCCCCGCGGGCACGGTGGTGACGGGCAAACTCGTCGCGGCGCTGCGCCGCATCGGCATGGACCTGGTCTTCGACACGAACTTCAGCGCGGACCTGACGATCATCGAGGAGGCGCACGAACTGCTCGCGCGCATCCGCGGCGGCGGCACGCTGCCGATGATGACGTCGTGCAGTCCGGGCTGGGTGAAATACATCGAGCACTTCTACCCCGACCTGCTCCCGCATCTCTCCTCCTGCAAATCGCCGCACGAAATGCAGGGCGCGCTCGTGAAGAGTTACTACGCGCAACAGCGGGGCATCGATCCCGCGAAGCTCTTCGTCGCGTCCGTCATGCCCTGCACGGCGAAGAAGTTCGAGGCGCAGCGTCCCGAGCTCGGAGGCATGCTGCCCGACGTGGACGCCGTGCTCACCACGCGCGAGCTGGCGCAGATGATACGCGCGGCGGGCATCGATTTCCACCGTCTGCCCGACGAGGGCTTCGACGATCCGATGGGCGAGGCCACCGGCGCGGCGGCGCTGTTCGGCGCGGCGGGAGGCGTGATGGAGGCCGCGGTGCGCACCGTGTACCACGCGCTGACGGGCGGGGACATGCCGTCGCTGGTCTTCGCGCCGATACGCGGCATGGACGGCGTGCGCCATGCCGAAGTGGATATCGCCGGGCAGCATCTGCGCCTCGCGGCCGTCAGCGGCCTGCGCAACATCGGCGCCATCCTCGACAGGATGCGCGCGGGCGAGCGACCCTACGACTTCATCGAAGTGATGGCGTGTCCCGGCGGCTGCGTGAACGGCGGTGGACAGCCCCGGAACGCCGATCCCGAGCGCGTGCGGAGCCGCACCGAGAGCATGTACGCGATCGACCGCGACCAGCCCGTGCGCTGCTCGCATCGCAACGACGCCGTCCGCGACCTCTACGCCGACTTCCTCGGCGAGCCCGGCGGTCCCCTGGCGCATTCCCTGCTGCACACGCACTATGTTGCCCGCCAGAACAGATGATGTCGGATTCAGATGATTTCGGATTTCAGATTTCAGATGATGTCGGATTTCAGATTTCCAATTTCGAATTTGAACTGAAGATTCAATTCCACCTATTCCCCTTTTCCCCATTTCACCTGTCCCCTGCCACCTGTCACGTGCCGCTCCCGCGGGCGCACGGGATGTGCACCTTCAATTTTCACCTTTCACCCTTCACCCTTCCCCCCCATGACCGCGAAAATTCTCCTCATAGACGACGACGTCGATCTTGTTGAAATGAACCGGCTCAGCCTCGAAGCGGCGGGCTTCACCGTTGCGACGGCCTACGATTCCGCCGGCGGGGTCGAGGCGTTCGCCTCGTTTCTGCCCGACGTGGTGATTGTCGATCTGGTGATCGAGCATGCCGACTCCGGTTTCATCCTGTGCCGCAAGCTCGACCAGCATCCGCACGGATCGAAAACGAAAATCGTGATGCTGACATCGGCCGCGCACGAGACCGGTTTCCGCTTCTCGATCGAGACCTCGGAGGAGCGCAAATGGATCAAGGCCGACTTCTACCTCGAGAAGCCGGTCTCACCTGTCGATCTTGTGCAATTCCTGAAGGCGAAAGTGCTGAAGCAGCAGGATGCCGTGCCCGCGCACTGAGCGCGCGGCACGACGGGGATCAGTTGAGGGAGAGGACGCGGCGGAAGCCGGCGCCCTGGTTGTGGAACATCAGGGGGTGGATGGAGACGCGCATGTAGGAAATCAGCGGGAACGTCTCGACGACTTCCAGCACATCGCGCTCCGACTCGCCCGTCACGATGGCCCACAGGCGCGTGCGGTCCTCGCTCAGGGAGTAGCCGATCAGCACGCCGTCGTTCATGAGGGCGTTCACCCGCATGCGCTGCGACGGGATGAGCGCGAGAAAGCGTTCATTGTATTCGGACGGGAGTGCGATGTCGACCATGAAATGCTGCATACTGTTCCATTCAGACTGTTGAAGGGCCGGCGGGGCGCGCCTGCCGCGCCGCATACAACGTGAAACCGCAGACTGCCCACCTCGGTTCCCTCCGCGGAGACGGCCGTCCTCGGGCATCGGCAGAGAACGCACGGTGCGGCGAAACACGGCTCCGACGCGCGGGATGCGGCGATGGGTGTATTTCTTTCTGCGCCGGGTGCCGGTTCGGACATATGGCGAATTTGCAGTATTTTGCGATGCTCATTTCCGTCTGACCATTGCGGACTCACTTGCATGACGTATTCTCACGCACTTTCCCTCGCCGCGTCCCGCCGGCACGCCTCCGCCATGCTGTGTGTGCTGCTCGCGTGCGTCCTGTCCGTGCCTGGAACATCCGTCCGCGGCCAGCAGCTCGAATCGTACATACAGCAGAAAAAATCCGAAAAGCAGGAGCCGAATTCCTTCCTGTCCAATGACGGGACAAAACAGCTGGATCAACTGGGAACGTACTATCGCAAGGCCTTCGCATCGCAATCCGGCCAGCGCGGTTTCCAGTTTGGCGGCGATCTCTCGAACGCGGGAAACACCGCCGGAGGCGCCGCGAAGACGCCATCCCTCATTGCGCTCGACGGCGCGGTGGACCCCGACGCCTACCGGGTCGGACCGATGGATGCGTTCGATGTCAGCATCTGGGGAGACATCCCCGCCTCGTTTGTCGCATACGTGACCTCGGAGGGAACGATGATCGTCCCCACCGTCGGCGAGATCGCGGTCAGAGACATGACGCTGCGGCAGGCCAAGGCAGCCGTGGTGGCGCAGATACGGCGGAAGTACATGAAGGCGGAAGTGTCGGTGACGCTGCTTTCGTTCCGGGTGTTCACCGTGCATGTGACGGGCGTCGTGGCGGCGCCGGGGTCGTACGAAGTCACGGCCATCGACCGCGCGGATCGCGCGATCGCGATTGCCAACAGCATTTCGCCGGCCAGGGATGCGGAGAAGCGGACGGCACAGCCCGCATCCGGCCAGGAGCGTATCGTCTCGTATTCCGCCCCTCCGCCCGAACCGGAGCCGTTGCCCTCGCTTCGGGGCGCGACGATTTTCCGGGGCGGAGAAGTCCTGAGCGTGGATCTGCTGCGCTACTATGCGACGGGCGATCTGCGCTTCAATCCCCGCCTGCAGGACGGCGACGTGCTGCACGTGCCGCCCGAAGCGCTCGAAGGCAATTCGGTGGGCGTCTACGGCGGCGTCCGTCTCCCGGGCAGTTTCGAGTTCCACAGCGGCGACAGCCTGAGCCTGCTGCTGCGCATCGCGCAAGGCGTGAAGAACACCGCGATTCTCGATTCCATACAGATCGCGCGGTTCTCCGAAGACGGCGTCAGCTGGTCGCTGCTGACCTTCGACGGCACGCGCGTGCTCGACCGGAGCATCGACGCGGCGCTGCAGCCCGGCGACCGCGTGTTCGTGCAGGAACGGCGGCGCGTCCGGGCAGGCTACACGGTCACCATCAAGGGCGAGGTGCAGACGGCCGGCAGCTTCCCGATATCGGAATACGGGAGCACGCTCACGGAGGTCATCGCGCGCGCGGGCGGGTTCACGCCGCAGGCATCGGTTGCCGAAGTCCTGATCCTGAGAAAGAATCCGAACCTCGATCTCGACCCGATCAGGAAGGTGCCCGACTTTGAACGGCTCGAGGAGCAGCGTCTCAGCGACATGGACCACGAGCAGCGCCAGTACTTCGCGTACGAGGCGGCCATCCGCCGCAACACCGTGGCGCTCGACGCCAGGCGGCTCTTCATCGATCGCGACGCCGCCGCGGAGGTGACCCTGCGCGACGGCGACGAAATCATCGTCCCCACGAGCGGCAACTCCGTGTTCGTCTTCGGACAGGTGCGCAATCCGGGCCATGTCACCTACGTCGCGGGCATGGACGACGAGTACTACATCGCGCGCGCGGGGGGCTTCGCCGAGAACGCCGAGGATGGGGACACCCGGGTGATCAAGGCGGGAAGTCGCGATTGGGTCGATCCCGACGACACCAGGATCATTGCGGGCGACGCGGTCTTCGTCCCGAGGGAGAACGAACGCGATTTCGCATTTTATTTCACCGCCGCGCGGGACTTCCTGACCGTGGCCGTGTCCGTCGTCACCATTTATCTGTTGATGCAGCAGCGATGACGCGCCGATTCCCCGCGTCCGATGCAGCGGGTGCGACTGCGGTCGCGCGCGCGAACGTTTCCGTCCCGAGTTCGAGCACCACTTTCAGAGAAGCCCATGATTGACGAACGTCCCCGGGAAAACGCCCCGGCGCGCAGTACCGACCCGGCCGGGCTCTTCGGCGCCATCGAGATACTCGTGCACTGGAGACGGTTTCTCCTGATCAACGCGCTGATCGTTACCGTGCTGGTGTCCATCGTGCTCATCCTGATGCCGAACACGTACAAATCGACGGCGTCGGTGATCCCGCCCAAGCAGGAAGCCGGGCTCGGCGGCGCGCTGTCACAGATCACCAAGGACCTGATCCCGTCGGCGCTCATGGGCAAGCTCGGCGCGTCGCAAGGCACGTACAATTACCTCGCGATCCTGGAGAGCCGCAGGACGATGGAAGCGGTGGTGAAAAAATTCGATCTCACGACGGTGTACGGCATCTCCAGCGGATCGATGGAGAAGACCATCAAGGCACTGAACGGGAACGTGTTGTTCGACATCGAGAAGAACGGCAACATCGTCCTGTCGGTCGTGGACGAATCGCCGCAACGCGCCGCGGACATGGCCAACTTCTTCGTCGCGATGTTGAACGAGGTGAACACCGAACTCGGCTCGCAGGAAGCGCGGAGCAACCGCGAATTCCTCGAGAAGCGCTTTGCGCAGGCGCGGAGCGACATGCGCGCCGCGGAGGACACGCTGACGCGATTCCAGGAGCGCTACGGCATCTACGCGCTTCCGGAGCAGCTGCGGGCGGCCATTCAGGAAGTCGCGCAGCTGCGCGCGCAGGCCTCGATTTCGGAGGTCGAGCTCGGAATTCTTGAGCGCTCGCTGGGCCGCGACAATCCGCAGACCCGGTTGAAGGAATCGGAGATTCGCGAACTCCACACGAAGCTGCGCCAGATGAAGTCCGGCAACGCGGAATCGTACACCAAGGACGACCTCTCTTTCTTCGTGCCCTTCAAGGACGTGCCGGAGCTGGGTCTCCAGTACCTCCGCCTGTACCGCGATTTCGAGATCCAGACGAAGATGCTGCAATTCATCATTCCGCTCTACGAGCAGGCGCGGGTGGACGAGCAGAAAAACATCCCCGCCGTGCTCGTGCTGGACCGCGGCATACCGCCGGAGCGGAAGGACGGTCCCAAGCGCATGACCATCGGACTCGCCGCGCTCTTCGGATCGCTCTTCTTTTTCTCGATGCTCGCGCTGCTCCTCGAATCGTTCCGCACGCGATCGCGCGTCCCCACGGCGATGGAGTTGCGGCTGCGCGGCGGGATCGACCGTCTCGCGCGCCGGTACGGCGTCCGGACCCCCGCGGAGTAATCGCATCGACCGGCACGGCGACACACACGCCCCCATGCCGCCCGATGACTCCATCGACATCCTGCGCGTGCTGGCACGACTGTGGGCGTGGCGGCGTTTCATCCTGACGAGCGCGCTGGCCGCGGGTCTCGTCGCGGCGGCGGTCACGTTTCTCCTCCCCGACATGTACCGGGCGCGCGCGACGGCACTCAGCGCCCATCGGGCAGGATCGTTGCAGCGCAGCGCCGCCCAGTTCGCGAAGGAGTACCTGCCGCTCGAACTCTTCGAGAAGTCCAAACCCGTCGACATCCTGAGCCAGTCCCTGGAGATTCTCGAGAGCCGGACCGCGATGGAAACGGTGGCGCGAGAATTCGATCTCCCCCGCGTGTACGGCGCGCGCGACGGGTCGATGGAGCGCGCGATCGAGATGCTGCGGCGGAACACCGTCATCGAACTGACGCGAAAAGACGCCCTCACGGTCACCGTCTACGACACCGATCCCGTGCGCGCCGCCCGCATGGCGAACGCGTTCATCCGCATTCTCCGCGACGTCACCCGCGACGCCAACGCGCGGCAGGCGCGCAACGCCCGGCTATTCCTCGAGCGCCGCAGCATGCAGGCGGACTCCGCGATGCGCGCCATCGAACGCGCCCTGTCCCGCTATCAGGCCCGCCACGGCATATACGCGCTGCCGTTGCAGGCCACGATGGCGCTCGATGAAGCGGCGCATTTGCAGGCGGCCGCCTCAGCCGCGGACATTGAACTCGGCATCCTCGAACGGGCCTTCGGAGCCGGCGCCCCGCAGGCGGCGACAAAGCGCGTCGAGCGCGAGGCATACGACGCGGAGCGCCGCCGCTTGAAGTTCGGCGCGGCCGAGGCCGACTCCGCCGTCGCGTCCATGCAATACCCCTTCGCGGCCGCCCCCGCCGTCGGCATGGGATACGCGCGGCTCGCGCGAGAATATCGCATCCAGTCGAACCTGCTCATCCAGGTTTCGGGTCTGTTGGAGAAGGCGAAACTGGACGAACACCGGAACGCGCTGCCGATCGTTGCGCTCGACCGCGCCGTCCCCGCGGAAGAGCGGGACAGCCCCAAGCGGCTGCTGATCGGCATCGCCTTCGCGCTGGCGGCCCTCTTTCTCTCCTCGGCGCTCGCGCTCCGTCTCGATGGGCGGCAGGCGCGCGTGTCGCCTGCCGGCGCGCGCGTCCGCAAGAGTCCGGCACTGCCATGACCGGTATCGGGAACACCGCGCGCACGGCATCGCGAGCCGAGATCGCCCTTGCGCTGTACGGCGAGCCGAAGCGTTTCACCGCGTTCATCGGGGCGCTCCTGCTGCTCACGCTGCAATTCCAGACGCTGCCCTTCAACGTCAACGTGCAGTTGCTGCCGTTGACGACGGCGCTCGCGCTTCTCTTCTTTCCCTTCATCGTGCGCGACATTCCGCGCAGTCCCCTCCTCTCGGTGATCGGGCTGTTCACCGGGTATGCCGTCCTGCATTCGATGCTCGCGTTGGGAGTGGACATGATGGCGAATCCGGGCGACATCCGATTCTACGCGTGGTTTCGCCAGCTCGTCGCCGTGCTCGCCGGCGTGGTCACGTATCTGGTGCTCCGATCCTGCATGCTCGCCGTCGAGGACCGCGACGTGATCCGCTACATGATTCTTGGCGCGATACCCTCCCTGCTCCTCGCCGGACTGAACATCGTCTGGGGAACTCTCGGCCTGGGGTGGGCGGGCGAGATCGTGAAGACCGTGCGTTCCGTCGTCAGTCCGGAGGGCTTCACATCGCCCATGCGCGCGACGGGATTCGCAACCGAACCGGCATCGCTCGCCACATCGCTTGTCACCGTGCTGCTCCCGGTCTTCCTGTACGAACTCGGGACACGACGTCCGAGCATGGGGATGCTGTTCGTCCTGGTGCTGTCGTTGCTCGCCTTCTCGTGGGCGTTCAGTCTCACGGGCGTGCTGCTCTTGCTTCTCGTGCTGATTTCCGGCGTCATCCTCGGTCCGAGCCGGAAAATGCTGTCGATCCTGATGGTCTCGTTCGTCGCCCTCAGCGTTGCCGGCATCGTGCTGTCTCCCGGGAATCAGATCATGCGGCACCTGACCGTGCTGAGCGCGGGCGGGGAAAATATCTCGTTCACGGATCGCTACTACAGCGCGTTCGGCCCCTTCCTCAGCATCTTCACCTCGTGGTCATCCGTGGGATACGGATTGGGGGGGGTCGCCACGCACTTCACGGACGTGATTCCTCCCGATGTGGCTCTCGAGATTGTCTGGGCGAAGCAGGAAGGTCTGCCAAGCCTGACCTCCATATTCGGACGCGTGTTCGCGGAGACCGGCATCATCGGATGGCTGCTGTTCCTGTCGATGTTCGTCGTCGCGTTCCGCTCCGTCGCCGCGTTGTTGAAAGCCGAATCCTCGCCCGAGAAGAGGCGGCTGTACGCGTGCTTCCGGATCGGATTGGTCGCGGTGGTGTTCAGTCTGTTCTTCTCGATCGGACCGTATCACACTCCGTATCTCTGGCTGTGGATCGCCCTGATCGATTCGCGGTACATCATCCATCTGCGCAACACGCGCACCGGCACGTTGCCGGACGCCGCGCCGCGCGATTCTGATCTCTCCGCGTGAGACCATGCGACGCACACTGAAGAACACGCTGATCAACTTCAGCGGGCTGCTCCTGCCGAGTCTCGTGGCGGTGCCCTGCATCAGCATTGCCGTGCACGGATACGGCGACGAGCAGTACGGCCTGCTCTCGCTGGCGGTGAACCTCTTGACGTCGTTTGCCTTCCTCGATCTCGGCATCGGTCTCGGCACGATCAAGTATGTCGCGGAGGCCTTGGCGCAGGACCGGGGCAAGGAGCTGCCGGCGATCGTCCAGACCTCCTTCGCGGTGAACCTCGTTGTCGGCCTCGCGTTTGCGGCGATCATCCTGTTCGCCGGCGGCCATGGCGTGCGCGCGAAGATCCCGGGGCACCTCGTCGGCCAGGCGATGTCGATGCTGAACATCCTCGCGTTTTCCGTTCCCGTGATCACGCTGTCGTCCACCCTGCGCGGCGTGCTCGAGGCGAGCCAGCGCTTCGATCTCTCCAACGCCGTCAAGATCCCCTCGACCAGCGCGCTCTTCATCATCCCGGCGCTGGGCGTCGCGTTCTCGCTCTCCGTCGCGATGGTGACACTGCTGCTGGTGGCGTCGCGCGTGCTTGTGCTGCTCGCGTTCGCGATCATGGTGTACCGGCTGCATCCCACGCTCTTTGCGCGGACGGCATTCCGGCTGGAAACGACGGTGCGCATGCTGAAATACGGAGGCTGGGTCAGTGTCACGAACGGCCTCACGCCGATTCTCCTTCATGCGGACAAGGTTCTCCTCGCCTCGTTGATCGGCATCGCCATCGTGCCATACTACAGCAGTCCCTACGAATTCGTCACCCGGTCCGCGATCATTCCGTTCAGCCTGGCGATTACGTTGTTTCCCCGCTTCAGCGGGTTGCGGGCGGAAGAAATGCGGGAGGTTGGCGAGCAGCTGATTCAGAAATCACTGCGTCTGCTCAGTGTGCTCCTCTTTCCGATCATGCTGACGCTGATCGTGTTCGCTCCGGAAATTCTGGACCTCTGGCTCGGCCCCGTGTTCCGCGAACGGAGCACGCTGACCTTCCAACTGCTCGTGGTCGGCTCGATGTTCAGCACGTTTTCCTATATTCCCTTCGCGGCGGTGCAGGGCCTCGGCCGTCCCGATCTCAAGGCGAAGCTGGACCTCGCGGGCGTGGTGCTCTGCCTCGTCGGCGGATGGGCGTTGATCCGTGGCTTCGGCATCGAAGGGGCGGCCGTCTCGCGCATTCTCGTGTCCATGTTCGATACCGTGGCACTCATCGTATTCACCAAACGCATTCTCGGAACATCGTTCAGGCAGCTCTTTCCATCACCGCTCCGCGGCCTGTTTGTTCTCGCCTTCGTGCTTCCCGTCGCCGGCATCGCGCTCTCCGCATCGCTGCCCCTCCGCATCGTCTTCGCGGCGGGAGCGACCGCGGTGTTCCTCGGCGTCTATCTGAAACTCTATTCCCGCGTTGACGAAGCGCTCATCCGTTCCGTGTTCCGCAGAGGCGGCGCGAAGGGGAACGACAGCGGCGAGAACAACGCTCCTCCACCACCTGATCGCGCATGAGCATGTTTCATCTCGGATTTGCCTGCGACTGGAAGCGGCGTCGCTTGTCGACCTGGTCGCATACGCCCTCGTCGTTGTTCGGCGCGTTCCAGAACCTTCCCGGCGTCGCGCTCACCGACATCAACGTGGCTCCGCCCTACGCGGTGAAATTCCTGCTGCGACTCGCCGGCGGACGCCTCATCAATGGAGAGGCGAAAAGCGTCACGCATTACACGGCGTGGTATGCCCGGTGGCTGCGCGCCAACTTCGCGCGCAGATGCCCCGCCGCCGCGGAACTCGATGCCGTGCTGATGATCGGCGACATCGGCGAACCGGATGCGACTCCGTATTACGTGTACCTGGACTGGACGATGGCGCTCGCGCACAGGCAGATCCGGGAATCCGGCAGAATCCCCCAATACGAGATGCTCACGCCCGCCATCGTGGCGAAGCGGGCCGCATTCGAGAAACGCTGCTTCCATCAAGCCGCGGGAATCTTCGTCATGAACTCCTGGGTGGCGCGCAGTCTCGCGGAGGACAGCGGCGTCCCCGCCGAAAAGATTCACGTGGTCCATGCCGGGATCAACGTGCGCGACAACACCGAACCCGACGCTCCCGGTCTCGACGGCGGCACACGCAGCATCCTGTTCATCGGCAGGCATTTCGGCCGCAAGGGAGGGCCTCTGGTGCTGTCGGCGTTCCAGAAACTCGCGCAAGCCGGTGCGGGCGATGTCGAGCTCGTCATCGCGGGACCGCGCGCATGGCCCGTTCCCGGACCCATCCCGGCGGGCGTGCGCTTTCTCGGCGAAGCGTCGTGGGACACGCTGCGCGCATGCTTCCGCAAGGCCGACCTGTTCTGCATGCCGTCCGCGATGGAGGGATTCGGCATCGTGTTCGCGGAGGCGCTCAGCATGGGCGTGCCATGCATCGGGAAGAACAACAGTGCGATTCCCGACATCATCCGGCACGGGGACAACGGGTATCTCCTCGAGGACGACAGCGTCGACACGCTCGCCGCCCTGATGCAGCGTGCGTTGCAGGACGACGCCATGCGGCGTCGCGTCCGCGAGCAGGCCGCCGGGTGCCGCGCGTATTACTCCTGGCCGCGCGTGGCGGCAGACATGCTCCGCGTGATGCGCGGCACGAAGGCCTGACGCCCCGTGCGACCCGCGGCACCGGCGGTCACCGCCGTCATCCTGAACCACAACGGCTTCGATGACACCGTCGCGTGCGTCGACTCCCTCGCTCGCGCCGGATACGCGCACCTGCCCCTGGTGATTGTCGACAACGCCTCTCCCGACAGCTCCGGCGAGGCTCTCCGTGCGCGCTTCCCGCAGCACACCGTCCTTCTGCACCACGCGAACGACGGCTTCGCCGCGGGGATGAACGAAGGGATACGCCGCGCGCTCGACGACGGCGCGGAGTTCGTGCTGGTGATGAACAACGACATCGTCGTCGAAGCGGGCTTTCTCGACGGCATGGTCGCGCATCTCGCGTCGCATCCGCGGACGGGCATCGCGACCTGCAAGGCATATCTCAGCTCGGATCCGTCGCGACGCTACATGACCGGCGGACATCTGAGTCTCCCGCGCTGCAACGTGGCGCCGCTCACCGAGGCCGAGGCGGAGACCGCGATGCGGGTCCCGTTCATCTCCGGATGCATCTTCCTCGCGCGCGCCGCGGTGTTCCGCGAGTGCGGATTGATGGATGAATCGTTCTTCTTGTACTTCGAGGATCTCGAATTCTCGAGACGCGTCGCGACACGCTGGGAACTGTGGTATCTTCCCGACGGCGTCATCCACCACAAGAGCGGCGGCGGCACGGGCTGGAGCGCGTACACCAGCACATACCACTACTACATGAACAGAAACCGCTTCCTCGTGTTCCGCGGCGACGGACTCGCGCGTCGCGCGTACGTGCTCCTGTACAGCACGCTGAACACCATCGCGAAGTCCGCCGTCATCCTCGCGTCGTCGCGCAACGGGGACGAGTCGCGCGACAAGCTGCGGGCACTGTGGCGCGGTCTGCGGGACGGCGCGGCGCTGTTTTTCTCTCCCTCGCGACGCGCAACACCAGACCGAAGCAGCCGATGAACACGCAACCCCCCAAGGAATCATCCCAGGCGCATTGGGAGGAAATCTACTCGCGCATGCAGGGCGCGTACGGTCTCTACGGTTTTCAGGAGCAGATCGTCGAGGCGATCATCACGCATGCGCAACCCATCGAGCAGGCGGCCGTTCTGGAGATCGGTTTCGGCAAGGGCAACGAACTCCTGCAGCTGCGCGCCGCGGGCGCGGTGTGCACAGGCCTGGACTTTTCGAGCGTCGCGATTCGCATGTTCATGGAGCGAGTGGCGGGACAGGATACCGGCATTCAGGTGATCCGCGCCGATGCGCGCCGTGTTCCATTGCGCGAGGGCGCGTTCGACGCGGTGTTCTCGCAGGGGGTGCTCGAGCACTTCCATGACCCCGAAACCCTGCTTCGCGAGCAGTACCGTGTGCTGAAACCCGGCGGCATCATGCTCATCGAAGTGCCGAACCGCTGGACGACGTACACGGTGTACAAGCATCTCCTGATGTCCGTCGGGAAATGGGGCCCCGGTTGGGAGAAATCCTTCTCGCCGCGCGAATTGTCCCTCCTCGTCGAACGCCTCGGTTTCGAAACCATCGCATTCTACGGATGGGATTCTCTCTCGGCAAAAGTGCTGAGGAAACTTCTCCAGATGCTGGGTCGCCGGCAGACGATGCACTCGCGCCGCATGCGCGGCTTCCGCCACGCGATCGAGCGGAATCCCGTGCTGCGCTGGTTCTTCCTGAGCCTGATCATCGTCGCGCGAAAGCCCGCGGCGGCCGTCGGCGCCCGCCCGTAGGGCCACCCGGCGTGCGGGAGAGCGCCGGGAACGTGCCGCCCGCAGCCGGCAATCAGGACCGCGGAGGGGCGGCGAGGATCGTGTCGATGATGGTCTTGTACTGCGCGCTGATCGAATCCCAGGTGTAGCGGTCCAGAATGAGCCGCCGCGCCGCGACGCCGAGCGCATCGGCCCGCGCGCGGTCGTCGAGAAGTTCCGACACGGAGCGGGCAAATGTTTCCGCGTCGTCCGCGACCAGGAAATGTTCGCCATCGCGCCCGTCGATGCCTTCGGCGCCGATGCCCGTGAGCACGACGGGCTTGCCGAGCAGCATGGCTTCGAGCACCTTGTTCTGCATGCCGGCACCGTAGCGTATCGGCGCGACGACCACGGTGGAGTCGTTGATCAGCGAGTACGGATTGTCGAGGAAGCCGGTCACGACGATGTTCTGTCGGCTCCGCAGAGCGAGCACGCGCGGTGTGGGATCGATGCCGATCACATGGAAGGTCAGATCCGGATACCGTTGGAGCAGCGCCGGGAACACCTCGTCCGCAAACCACAGCACGGCATCCTCGTTGGGCGCGTATGCGATGCGCCCCAGGAAGGAGATGCAGCGCCCGCGGTCGGACGGCGGATCGGGACGGATATCGTCGCGCACGGCCACATTGAGCGTGGTGATCTTGTCAGGGGGCGCGCCGCCGCGGATGAGGAATTGCCGGTCGAGTTCCGAGACGATGATCGCGTGATCGACATCGGCGAGCACGTCAATTTCATACCCGCGGATCTTCCGCAGTTCATAGCGGGCGAAGAGGCGCATCAGGCCCTTCACGGTTTTGATGGTGCGCTCGTAGCGCAAGCCGAAGGAGTCGTGGAGATCCACGAGCGTCTTCCACGGGCGATGGCGGACGTACTCCGTCGTGCGGATGTGATTGCAGAGCACGATGTCGTACCGCGCGGCCATGGCGTCGAGCCTGCGGGCGAACGACGCCCAGCGGAAGAAGTTGACCTGCACCGGAAGCGGATTCCACAGGCTGCGCAGCGAATGCAACGCGCAGGAGAAGAGACTGACCTTCTGCACGGAGACTTCGGAAAACACGGTCCGCAACGCCTCGAGATGCTCCTCCGTGTACGCTTCGTACGTGAGGCAGGCCAGTCCGACATCGAAATCCCGCGAGAGGTACTTCGCGGTGTTGTAGATGCGGATGCGCACGCCGTCCGTGAGCGGATACGGAACGCGCGTGCTCACGATGAGCAGTTTTTTCCGGGGAGATACAGGCAACGGTTCAGGGATGTCGATGGGCTCGTATGGCACGGGTGCCCGCATCGGGGCGGAACACGGCGGTCGATGGACAAGACGACAGTGACAAATATAGAGGTCGGGGTCGCCAATCCAAAGGACGCGCGTCCGATCCCGCGGCAGTCACGAGGTCACACCGCGCCGATGCCGGCGACGCGCACGACGACGATCGTGAGATCGTCATGCTGCTCCGCGCCGGTGCCGTGGACGCGCACGGCGTCGCGCAGCATCCCGACGATGGCTCTCGCGTCCTGTCCCTCACGGGACGCGCGGACGAGCGCGGCGGAAAGACGCTCCTCGCCGAACATCTCGCGCTGCGCATTCATCGACTCCGTCAGCCCGTCCGTATACAGGACGATGGTATCCGACGGCTGCAGCTCCACGCGGGCCGCGACGTAGTCGACGGAATCCACGAGTCCCAGCGGGAAATGGGGACCGTCGCTCTCCAGAACCGTCACCGCGCCGCCCCGCACCAGCAGCGGCTTGGACTGTCCCGCATTGACGAAGCGCGCGGCGCGGCCGTCGGGATCGAGCGCGAGGAGGAGAAAGGAAACGAAGCGCGTCCTGTCGTGCCGCGAACGGACGGCCATGTTGAGCTTTTCGAGCACGCGCGCCGGATCGGGTTCGTGCTGCACTTCCGACACGAAGGCGCCGCTGGTGAAGACGGCGGTCATCGCCGCGTCCATCCCCTTGCCCGCGACGTCCACCACCGCGATGCCGAAGGCGCCGTCGCCCCCTCCGAGGCGCACGTAGTCGAAGGAATCGCCTCCGACGTCGTGCGCGGGAACGCAGCAGCCGGCGACGTCATACCCGGGCACGACGGGATCCGAGGCGGGCATGAGGTTGAGCTGCATCAGCCGCGCGGTGTCCATCTCGATGCGGAGGCGGTCGCGGTCGCTCCGTTCGGTGGAAAAGACCCAGAGCAGGAGATTGACGCCGGCCAGCACGAGCGCCGCGATCACGAGCAGGGTGAGCAGGTTCTCGAGGCCGATATTGAGAAGCACGATCAGCATGCCGATGCCGATCAGCACGTACGCCTGCTTCACGAGACGTTTGCGGTCCTCGGGGATGCCGCGGTAGATCTCGGTGCTCCACGAGAGCGAAAACAGCGCGGCGTCCTTCACGCTCAGGTTTTCCTGCCCCTCCTCGAAGCGACGGCGGTACTGCTCGCGCGCCTGCTGAAAGGTCGCCCGCGAGCGGTAGGCGATGTAGCCGACGACGGTCATCAGGACGAGCTGGCCCACCACCTGATCCCACTCTCCCGTGCTCACCGCGTCCTTCAACCCGTCGATGAAATTCAGCACGACGATGATGAGGAAGATGATCAGGAAGACCTGTTTGCGATTCGACGCCATGGGGTCCTGTGCGTGGATGCTGCGGTGGGGGGATGCGGAGCGCGGCGGCCTCGCCGCCCATCGTCTCTTTTTCGGAAAATATAGCGAGAAGTTTCATTGCGTACGCACTGGGACACGCCGCCGGCATGGCCGCGGCACACCCGCGGCGACGGCGGCGTTTTCATGAGGCGCCGCAGCGCCATCATGCCGTTCATTTTGGTTTTCCGCAGGGGCGGTTGTACATTTTGTGTTCCACGTATCTGAATGACTTTTCGAGGGATGCGCCGTGTCCACGCCGACCAACGAGATGGAAGAACTGAATGATCTGATGCGCCGCCGCCGGGAGGAATACCACGAGCTCCTGGCGCGCAACGTCAATCCCTATCCGTACGGATACGAGGTGACGGATACCGCGTCCGAGACGCTCGCGGCGTTCCGCGACGAAGACGCGCAGCGCACGGTCGCCCTCGCGGGCCGCATCATGACCATCCGGCGCATGGGCAAGGCCTCGTTCGCGCACCTGCAGGACCATACCGGCAGAATCCAGGTATACCTGAAGCGCGACGATCTCGGCGACGAGGCGTACGCGCTCTTCAAACTGCTGGACATCGGGGATATCATCGGCGTCACCGGATTCGTGTTTCGCACGAAGACAGGGGAAGTGTCCGTGCACGTGCAGGGCTTCGTCCTCCTCGCCAAATCCCTGCGTCCGCTGCCGGTACCGAAGGAGAAGACGGACGAGCAGGGCAACCGCGTGGTGTTCGACCAGTTCACCGACAAGGAACTCCGCTACCGGAAGCGCGCGCTCGATCTCATCCTGAATCCGGAAGTGAAGGACGTGTTCCTGAAGCGCTCGCAGCTGATCCGCGCGATGCGCAGCTTCCTCGACAGCCGCGGCTACATCGAAGTCGAAACGCCCGTCCTGCAACCGCTGTACGGTGGCGCCGCCGCGCGGCCCTTCGTCACGCACCACAACGCGCTTGACATGACCCTGTACCTCCGCATCGCGGACGAGCTGTACCTCAAGCGGCTCATCGTCGGCGGCTTCGACGGCGTGTACGAGATCAGCAAGGATTTCCGGAACGAGGGCATGGACCGCAGCCACAATCCGGAATTCACGATGATGGAACTGTACGTCGCGTACAAGGACTACGCGTGGATGATGGATCTTGTCGAGGAGATGCTCTTCACCGTCAACCGTGCCGTGAACAACGCGAACACCGCCATGGTCGGCGGCGTCGCGCTGGATTTCACGCCGCCGTTCCGCCGCATCCCGATGAGCGAGGCGATCGCGGAACGGACCGGCGAACGGATCGACGGGCTCGACGAGGCGGGACTGCGCGCCGTGGCGCGGCGTCTCGGCGTCGACACCGATCCCGCCTGGGGCGCGGGAAAGATCATCGACGAGATCTTCTCGACGCGCGTGGAGGCCTCGCTCGTGCAGCCGACCTTCATCACCGACTATCCGATCGAGCTGAGCCCGCTCGCCAAGAAGCACCGCAGCGCCGCGGGGCTCGTCGAGCGTTTCGAGCTCTACATCAACGGCCAGGAAATCGCCAACTGCTTCAGCGAGCTGAACGACCCGATCGACCAGCGGGAGCGCCTCGTCGATCAGGCGCGTCTCCGCGCGCGCGGCGACGACGAGGCGATGAGCTTCGACGAGGATTTCATCGAAACCCTCGAGTACGGCATGCCGCCGACCGCCGGTCTCGGCATCGGCATCGACCGCCTGACCATGCTGCTCACCGGCGCGGAGTCCATCCGCGACGTGATCCTGTTTCCGACCATGCGGCCGGAAACCGCGCCGGGCAGGGAGGGAAAGAAAGTCCACGAGCACGCGCCGGATGCGGCGCGCCTCGATGAGAGCCCCGAGAGCGTCGTTCCGCCGACGAACGTGCAGGACCAGGAGTAGCGGACAGTACCTCGGGCGCTTTCGCGCGCCGCGACGCTCTCGATCACCATTCAACCCGGGTGAGCAACCCCGCAGGTCGCGGGACGTTGCACACGGACTCCCGTGCCGCGCTCATCTGACATCCGATATCTCGCATTCGTCTTCCGTCCCCTTTCACCTGTCACCTGACCCTGTCCCCCACCCCCATGCTGAAAGATCTGAACCCCGTCCAGCGCGAAGCGGTGAAGGCGATTGAAGGACCGGTGATGATCGTCGCCGGGGCCGGGAGCGGAAAGACGCGCGTGCTGACGACGCGCATCGGCTACCTGCTGCAATGCGGCGTCCCGGCGTACAACATCCTTTCCCTGACCTTCACCAACAAGGCCGCGAGGGAAATGCGCGAGCGCATCGAGGCGCTCATTCCCGGAGAGGATGCGAAGCGGCTGTGGATGGGCACGTTCCATTCCACCTTCGCGCGCCTTCTGCGCCGTGACGCGGACAAGATCGGCTTCCACAAGAATTTTTCGATCTACGACACCGACGACTCGACCAGTCTCATCAAGGCGATCATGGGCGATCTCGGCATCAGCACGCAGCAGATGGCGCCCGCGGCGGTGCGGCACACCATCAGCAGCGCGAAGAACCGCATGCTGTCGCCCGAGATGTACGCCAACGCGGCCCGCGAGCTCTTCGAGAAGAAGGCGTCCGAGGTGTACCTCGAATACACGCGGCGGTTGCGGGCGGCAAACGCGATGGATTTCGACGACCTGATCCTGCACCCCATCCGGCTCTTCGACGAGCATCCCGAGGTGCTCGAGAACTACCAGCAGCTGTTCAAGTTCATCCTCATCGACGAGTATCAGGACACGAACCAGGCGCAGTACCAGATCGTCAAGCGTCTCGCCGCGGCGCACCAGAACATCTGCGTCGTGGGCGACGACGCGCAGAGCATCTACGGCTTCCGCGGCGCGGACATCCGCAACATCCTCGACTTCCAGCAGGCCTTCCCCGAGGCGAAGACCTTCCGTCTCGAACAGAATTACCGCTCGACGAAAATGATCCTGCAGGGCGCCGACGCGGTGATCAAGCACAACGCGAAGCAGATCCACAAGACCCTGTGGACCGACAACGCCGAGGGCGATCCGATCAGCATCATCGAGACCGCGGACGAGGGCGACGAGGCCAAACGCATCGTGCACCTGATGCAGGACGAGAGCCGGAAGAAAAAACTGCAGCTGCGCGATTTCGCGGTCCTCTACCGCACCAACTCGCAGTCGCGCGCGCTCGAGGACGCCTTCCGCCGCAACGGCATTCCGTACGCCATCATCGGCGGCGTCGCCTTCTACCGTCGCAAGGAGATCAAGGATATCCTCGCCTACCTCCGGCTGATCGTGAATCCCAGCGACGACGAAGCCGCGGTGCGCGTCATCAACTACCCGGCCCGCGGCATCGGCGCGAGCACCGTCGCGCGCCTGCGCGAGTACGCGCTCGAACAGGGCGTCACCTTCATCGAGGCGACCATCAACGCCGGCAGCGTGCCGTCGCTCGGCTCGGCCGCCGTGCGCAGGGTGGGCGAGTTCGTGACCCTGATCCAGAAGTACTCGTCGCTCCGCGCCGATCTCTCGGCCGCGGAGCTCGCCGGCTCGCTCGTCGACGAACTCGGCATGATCGCGGAGTTCAAACTCGAAGGCACCGTCGAGGCGCGCGCCCGCATGGAGAACGTGCAGGAACTGCTGTCCGCCATCGCGGACTACATCCCCGCCGACGGGAACGGCACGCTGGAAGCCTTCCTCGCCGAGGCCTCGCTGGTCGCGGACGTGGACGCGCACGATCCGTCGCGCAATGCCGTGACGCTCATGACGCTCCATTCCGCCAAGGGGCTGGAATTTCCGGTCGTGTTCCTCGTGGGCATGGAAGAGGGGCTGTTTCCGTCCTCGCAATCCATCGACCGCGACGAGGTGGAGGAGGAGCGCCGTCTCTGCTACGTCGGCATGACCCGCGCGATGCACAAGCTCTACATGACGCACGCGCGGCTGCGCATGCGCTGGGGCGAGCGCCTCCAGCAGATGCCGTCGCGCTTCCTCGACGAAGTGGATCCCGCCACCGCCCATCGCGAGTCGGCCCGCCATCGCGCCGAACGCCCCGCGGCCGGACTCCACGGCGCGCCCTCCGCCAAGGCCAAGGCGAAAGTGAAGAAACCCGCGCATTCGGAATACAGCCAGCTCTCGGAAGAATCGTACGGGCAGGACGACGACGGCGTCCGCATCGGCGCGATGGTGACGCACGCCACCTTCGGCCGCGGAAAGATCCTCGATCTGCACGGCACGGGCGACATGGCCCGCACGGTCGTGCTGTTCGAGTCCGTCGGAAAAAAGACCCTCGTGCTGAAGTTCGCCGGACTCAAAGTCCTCTGACGAGCCGCGACGGAAGCGTCGCGGAGCTTACCTGTTCGCGCCGCTGAACGCGCCGCGCCACGCGATCATGCCGCCGGCGACGTTGGTCGCCTTGATGCCTTTTTTCTGCAGCAGGCTCACGGCTTTTCCGGAACGGTTGCCCGACCGGCAGATCACGAGGATCTCGCGATCCTGGTATTTCGCAAGCTCCGCCGTCCGCTGCTCGAGCTCCCCGAGCGGGATGTTCACCACGCCGTCGAGCGCGCCGAGGGAGCCGGTCAATTCGTCGGGATTCCGGACGTCGAGCAACAGCATCGGGGAGCCCTTCTGCAGCTTTGCGCGCAGATCGGACACGGAGAGGTCGGTCCCGCCGCCGGCCTGGCACGACCCGAGGAAGGACAGGAAGGAGGCGAGGATCACGGTGAAACGCGTTTTCCGCGCGGTGCGGGAAAGGAGGGACGGTTTCATGCGATGCTCCTAGTCCAGCCCGCACATGCCCGAGGAGCACGGCGAGGACATCGGCACGCCGCAGCTCCCCGATGCGCACGGCATGTCCGCGTACGCGCCGGAACCGGAAACGGAGGCCGCGAAGGTGGAAAATTTCTTCGCGTGCGCCTTGGACTGACAGGAGGGGCATTCGACGAGCGCTTTGTTCTCCGCGGTCTTGTGGAGAATCTCATAGGGCGTGCCGCAATCGGAGCACACGTATTCGAACACAGGCATGGCGTTCCTTTCGATGGTCAGATAATCGGAGTGATGGATGCGATAATCGCTTATGCGCCGGACGAATCCCGGCTGTCGCCCTGACCGGGTGCCGCGGCGGGCGCTTTCTTCCCCGGCAGGAGAAACGTGGCGCCGACGAGCGCGCCGTACAGGGTGCTGGTATGCCACGCGCCCGTGATCATGCAGCCGTTTCTGCACCCGAGGAAGTGCCAGTACACGTATCCGATGGCGGCCCCGGCCGCGATGGGGAACACTTTTTTCAGCACGATCATCAGCGTGGGCATAGGCGTTGCGTTTTGGGGACAATCATTCACACTGCCATGGGATGCAGGGAATCCGAAAACGTTTCACGGATGCCGCGCGGGGCGATGCGCCCCGTTCACAATGGAGGATTCTGCGAAGGCTCCAGGCAGCGGCGTATCGCGAGAATGACCTCGTCGGTGTCGACGGGTTTGCTCACGAGGTCCACCGCGCCGCGCGAAATCAACTCCACCGCGCTCTTGATGTCGGCATAGGCGGTCATCATGATCGCCTTGGCGCCGGGCTGCAGCGTCTTCAACGCCTCGAGCACGTCGAACCCCGTCACGCGCGGCATGCGGATGTCGATCAGGCCGAGATCGAAACGCTTCGCGCCAAGGAGCTCGATGGCTACGGCGCCCTGATACGCGACCGTGACGTCGAATCCGGCTTTCACCAGATGTCGCGCCAGCGCGTCGCACACCACCTGCTCGTCGTCGACGATCAGAATGCTGTGCGGTGGTGGGGATTCCCTGCTGTTCTCGGCTGCGGTGTCCATATCCTGTGAAAATACGCGATGGCGGCACGGGATCAAACGACGCGCGGCACGGCGGGGAGCGGACTCCTCGCCGGCGCGATGCTTCCGATGCGGTGTTCCCCGTTACTTCTTCGCCTTCGCGGTCTCGATTTGCTTGAGCAGATTCTCTCTGTACTCATGCACGCGCTGCGATTCGAGCTGCAAGGTCAACTGGCCGTTCGCGATCTCGGCCTTCTTCCGGGCCACGCGATCCTCGATCGACGGGACGATGGTCGCCTTGAGGATGATGATCAATTCCTTTTTCGTGATCTGATCCTCCTCGTAGCCGAAGAGATACCGGAGGCCGAACACCCACCACGGCAGGTCCTTGAGGAAGGGCACGCCGCGGCGGACCTTCTGCATGTCGTTGGTGAACAAGCCGCCGACGACGGTTTCTTCGCCGTCGATCAGAATGACGGAGGTGTTCGCGAGGGTTTTATTCACGATGGTGGAAACCGGATCGGGGAACACGCTGCTCCGCTCGGCCGAGATTTTCAGATGCACGAACTCGGTGGAATCCTTCGACATGATGGTCGGCGTGACGTCGATGATGGTGCCGGCGCTGTAGAATTTCTCCGTCGTGTTTCCCGAATAATCCTTCTGCTTGATGGAGAAATCCTGTCCCACATGAATGCGGCCGATTTCTCCCGAGCGGACCGTGATGGACGGGCTCGAGATGAGTTCTCCGAGGTTCTCAGATTGGAGCGCCTTCAGTTTCCCGATGATGTCGGCGGCCTTGTATGCGATGTTGATCTTCGAGAAGAGGCCAAGATCGGAGGAGCTGCCGGTGGAACTCGACGATCCGCCCGTGGATCCGCCGGTCGATCCGCCGGTCGATCCGCCGGTTCCGACCAGACTGCGATCGGTCATATCCACGTTCGAGACATCCATGAACGTTGTTGCGGATCCCGCGGTGTTGGTGAGCGACCAGTTGATGCCGAGCTGCTCCATCTGCGTGCGGTTCGCTTCAAAAAAGATCGCCGCAATGTCCACCTCGCGGGTCGTCATCGCAGTCTTTGCGTTGATCGCCGCGGAGTCCTTCGGCCCGACAAGGGAGTACACGCGCACGTAATCCGGGTTCTCGAGGTACCAGTACCCGTTGAGACGCATGACCAGCTCGAAACCGTCTCGCCAGTGCATGTTCGGGATGTTGATGCCGATGGTGCGCGTCTCTATGCCCTTCTGGCCCACCGCCGTGGACATCGCTTCCTCGTAGACGAGGGGCTTGGATGCGAAGCGCTTGAAGGAATTGGAGAAGATCTGCATCGCCTTCAGGAACGGCGTGTCCCCGCTCATGGACAGGAGTTCCTCCGGGGGCGTATTGTCGCGAAGCACCGGGGGTTTGTCCTGCTGCGCCAGGCTGCTTCCGCAGGGAAGGAGGATGGCGAGAACGAAAAAGAGTATCGTCGTGAATTTCATGGGGGATGCCTCGGTGTTACCTGGTGGATTTGGTTTTCGTCGGAAGATCGATCTTGTTCTGGAAGCGCAGCGTCAGCATGTACCGTTCGACGATCCCGCCCTTGTTGAGGAGGAAGAGGACCTGCCGGCGTTCGGGCATGATTTTGCTCACGTAGCCGAGGTACACTTCGTCGCCCTCGGAGAGCATGACCAGCTGGTTGTGCTGATCGCTGATGAACGCGCGTCCCTTCATGACCGCCAGCAGCGTGGATTTTTCCACATCAGGCAGATCATACACATTGGGCGGGATTTCCGGATTGACGAGGGAGAGGAACGGATTGTAGGCGATGTCCTCGAACTGCACGTCCTTCAACGGCACGACGGAGGCGCTGTCCGCAAACGCCGGTTGCTGGGTGTAGTAGGAAAGAAGATCGGCGTCGAACTGCACCGTGTGCACGAGCGCGCCCTGGTCCTTGTCGACGCTGTGCACTTCGCGCACGTCCACGTTGCTCACTCGCACCAGCATCGGCCCGCGTTCAAGGTACTGCACGAGACGCGCGAAACTGAAGAACGGTCCCTGCCCCGACAGGTGATACCGCACGTATCCGCAGCCGTCCTGCTCCACCTTCTCCTGCGTGAGGACGTTCAGGTCCAGATCGGGACTCATGGCGAGGATATCGTTGAGATACATGTTCGTGTTGCTCGCGATTTCGGTGCCCGGGACGAGTTTCGGGCGAAGCGTCCACGCGTTGGTCAATTCCTGCACGCGGCGCTGTACCTGGGCAAGGCGGTTGTAGAGGTCGCTCACGTCGCCGAGTTCCTTGCTGATTTTTTCCCGCTCCTCGGTGATCTTCTCGATCTTCTTGTCCTGGTAAAAGTAGATATATCCGCTTCCGGCGCCTGAGAACAGCACCAGAAGGACGGCGAGCACGATGGAGTTGCGTATGGCGTACGGCATGAGTCGGCCCCTTATTTCTTTTTGCCCGCGGAGGATGCGGACTTCTTCGATGATGCGGACTTCGGATCGCCCTTCTTCGCGTTCTTGGCGCCCTTGGAACTCTTCTTGCTCTCGGTCACGAAGCGCGTATCCACATCGCCAAGCGTGGTCTTGATGGTGTCGTGCCAGGCCTGCGCGGGTGAACCAGAATACGGGTAGGCATCCGGGACACTGAGGGCAACGTCGAAGCGGAACACTTTCTTCTTGCCGATTTCCTGCACGGAAATTTCCCGCATGTTGGTCTGGCCGACGAGGTGCGAGAAGGTCGGAACGCTCGACCGCGTCAACGCGAAGCCGGTGATGGCGATGTTGCCGTCCGGATCGGGCTTGATTTCGTTGATCCAGATATTCCGCAATCCGCCCGCCGCCCGGGCGAGCGTATCCAGCGTTTCGCTGTATTTTTCGGAATTCAGCAGCAGGGTGTCGAGCGTGTTTGTCGCCGTCACGAGCGAGGCCGACCGGCTTTCAAGGTCGTTGATCTGCGTCACGATTGCGCGTTGTTCGTTCACTTGTTTTCGCTCGTATTGGAGTTGCGACGTCATCTTGTGCATGGTCTCCTCCTTCTGCAGGACGAGCAGCGTCAAGCCGACCGTCGAGGCGAAGAGAACGGCGAGGAGCACATAGCCGTGCCAGGCCAGCTTCATCGTCTTCTGCTCTTCGCGAATCGAGTGCGGAATCAGGTTGATGCGATAGAAATGCGGGCTCTTCGGCTGCAGTTTCTCCCACGCGACGGAAATCGCCATTGGGAAATGGCGGACATCGCGTGCCAGTGCTTCGTTGTTGCCGTAGTCCAGCCGCATCTTCGAAAGGGAGTGGAACACCACGTTCGGGTTGCTCTCGAGAATTTCCTCTTTCAGGCCGATATCTTCGGCGAAGCCGGAGAGCACCACCGTGGTTGCCTTCGGGTAGCCGGCGTTTTCCGCCGCAAGCTCGAGGCGGTTGTTCAGCATCGTCACATAGTCGCGGTCGTTCGCGCCCTGCTGCACGGGAGGCGCCAGGTACACGAGATCGTACCCGCGCATGATGTAGAGACGCGTTTCTTCCTTGCCGACATGGATGATGTGGACGAGGTCGTCGCCGCGGAAACGGAAATGGACCCGCACGAGATTGACGAGCGCGACATCGTTGCTCGTCACGGAGCTGATGCGCGTCCCGCGCCGCGACGTCCCATGCGGCAGCGCGAGGATTTCGAGGAGCAGCGTCGATTCGATGCGGGCGGAGGCCACGATATGCGATTTCCCGATCGGTTCGTACGCGACCATGTCCTTCGACAACTCGATATTCAGATGGTGCTGGACTTCGCCCAGGATACGTTTGATGATTTTCGCCGGGGTGTCCTTCGCGTCGCAGGGCATCAGAAACGTGCGGATATTGTGATCGCCGAGGCTGACGGCGAGCGAGGCGCCCTGAATGAAATGCGCCGTCAGGAAATCCTTGACACTGGAATAATCGACTTCTTCCGAATCCGTCAATTCCACCCGCTCGAAGGGATTCGATGCGGACGCCGGTTCGTCCTTCTCGAGCATCACCTTCTGGAGAATCGGTATGGGCATCGACGCGAGGTCGAGAATGCGGAGGGTGGTCCCCTGTCTGCCAACGGCTGCCAGGCGAAGGAGATCTCCTTCGATGGAGATTCCGATACACACCTGGTCCAGTTTCGGAGTTGCGCTCATACGTGTCTCTTCGGGGTTATTTCGTGTTCAACAATTGATGCATTCGCTTTTTGTTGTTGGAGTAGTTCATCGCTTCGTCGATGCTGATGAGCCGCTGCAACGCCAGTCTCTTGAGATCCTGTTCCATCGTGTGCATGCCGAGGGCCTGCCCTTCGCTGATCATCTGGTAGATCTCGCCCGTGTTTCCGTTCTTGATCGCCGAGCGCACGGACGGCGTCACGACGAGCACTTCCTTCGCCAGCGCGCGCTTGCCGTCCATGGTCGGCACGAGCTTCTGCGAGATGACGCAGCGCAGCACGTCGGCGAGACGGTTGCGCACGCGGTCCTGCTCGATCGCCGGAACTTCGCCGATGACGCGGTCGATGCTCTCGACGGCCGCGGAGGTATGCAGGGTCGAAAACACCTTGTGTCCGGAATCGGTGATTTCCAGCGCGGACATGATTGTTTCGGGATCGCGCATTTCACCGATCACCACGATGTCGGGATCCTGACGCAGCGCCTGCACCGTGCCGTCCTTGAACGAGGTCACGTCGCGGCCCACTTCGCGGTGGCGGACGACGGATTTCTTCGGCGTGTGCACGTACTCGATCGGCGCGCCGATGATGATGATGTGCGACGGAACCGCGGAGTTGTTGGCGTCGATGATGGCGTCGAGCGTGGTGCTCTTTCCCGAGCCCGTGATCCCGGTGATCAGGATCAATCCTTCCTTCGTATGCTGCAGGTTGACGATGTGGGTCACATTGATATGGAACCCGTAGCTCTCGTACGGCCGGAGCTTCGCGCTGATGGCGCGCATGTTCATGGCCGGAGAATCAAGATCGAAATATGCCGTCCCGCGATACCGTTGATTCTGATCGTCCACCCGCGCCTGGTAGGAAAAGTCGAGACTGCGATTATTGACGAGCGTCATGCGCTGCTTCGGCGTGACCAGACCCTGGATGAGCACGTCGCAGAGCGGCGACGGGATTTCCGGAAGATCAAGCTGCGGTTTTTTGTCGCCATGCACGCGAAACCAGATCTGGCCGTTCGTGCCGATGCTCCCGAGATCGATATCGGACGCCTCGAGTTCACGCATGCGCCGGAGAATCGCTTCATAGAACATGCGCAGGACCTGGATGGCGCGGTCATCCTGGGCTTCCAGCTTCTTCGCGATCCATTCCTGCTTTTCCGCTCCGAACAAATGATGAGGAATATCCTTCGCGATAAACTGCATCACGGCGAACGCATTCTGCACCAGGACCTTCGGCACCACACTCTCGCTCCGCAGTGCTGGATCGAGCGTGCTGGTGGCTCCGTTGCCTGCTGCCGCTGTTTCGAAGGGACTCATGATGCAAATCTTCCTTGGTAGATCTGTTGTTTGCCGCGAATCGGTGCTTCTTCTCGCTCAATAAATAGAGCCAACAATTAGGCCAAAAACAATCCCTTCTCTAAGATGCTGATACAAATCGACTTATTCGTTGTTACACGTATATCTGGTCTGGTTCTGTGCAATTCTTGCATGGGGGAAGGAGTGATTTTCAATCCACAATAATTCGGGTGGCGGAAGGCGTGCGCGGGTGAGGCATGCGGGGTGTTCCACTGCCTGCACATGCGCTGTACGGTGTTGCCGGTCGAGCTGTTATTCGTCCGCCATCGTTGCTGCGATCACTTCGGAAATGCAGGAAATTCCATCTTTTACGCGTTCACGAGCGGATGCGCGCAAGGTGAGCATTCCTTCACTGATCGCGATGGTGCGAACCAGGTCCTCGTTGATTTCGTCGCCGGATTCGAAGATTGCGCGCCTGATGGCGCTGGAGAAGTACAGTGATTCATGGATGGCCGAACGTCCCTTGAATCCATTCATGCAATTGGGGCAGCCGACCGGCTCGTAGAACGTGGTTGTGGCAATCTCCTCTTCGGTGAAGCCGACACTCAGTGCTTCGACCATGTCGACGCGTTCCACTTTGCGCTTGCACTTCGGGCAGAGGCGTCGGATGAGGCGCTGGGCGACGATGAGGTTGATGGCGTAGGCGATGAGGAAGGTTTCGATGCCCATCTTGAAGAGTCGGGTCACCGCGCTCGGGGCGTCGTTGGTATGCAGCGTCGAGAAGGTCAGGTGGCCCGTGTTGGCGAGCTTGATGGCGATGTCCGCCGTCTGCTTGTCGCGCATTTCGCCCACCATCACGATGTCGGGATCATGGCGGAGGATGGCGCGTATGGCGTGTTCGAAGTCTGATTTGGGGCCGATCTTGATCTGACGGGCGCCGACGATCACGTATTCGACGGGGTCCTCCACCGTCAGCACGTTCACCTGCGGAGTGATCACCGCATAGAGGGCGGCAACGAGCGTGGTGCTTTTTCCCGAACCGGTCGGTCCGGTGAGGATGACCATGCCCTGGGGCTTGCGGATGGCCTTGTAGAACCATTCGTACGCCTTCTGCTGAAAGCCGATCTTGCTGATATCCGTGATCACCTTGCGGCTGTCGAGAACGCGGATCACCACGCTCTCGTACTTCATCGTGAACTCCGTCCCGACAATCGGGATGATGGACACGCGGAAACGAATGATGGTGTTGTCGATCTGCCGCTGAATGAAGCCGTCCTGCGGCGCGTCGCGTTCGAAACGGTCCACGCCCCTGCTGCGGTCCTTGACCACGGCGATGACGGCTTCCGGACGGCTGCCGTCGATGCGGTTCCAGAGCCGCAGTTTTCCGTCGAGACGGAAGTGGAAATCCGTGCTGCTCAAGCCTGTCGGAAAGATGTGCACGTCGCTTACGCCCTGTCGCACTGCTTCGATGAGACAGCCCTCGAAGAAGTTGACCAGCATGCTCTTGTTGATTTCCTGGTCAAGAGCGGCTTCATCGATGCTGTGCTCGAAGTCCCCTTCCTGGAGCTCGCCCTCCATGTCCTTGAGGCTGTCGAGGTACTCGTTGTTCGTGCGCAGCAGGCTCTCGATGTGGGGCTGCAGCGCGCTGAGGCGCACAAAGAACACCTCGTACTTGCGGGCGCGGAAGTAGTAGGCGACGCGCGGAATGTTCTTGTGCGTCGGATCCGCCGCGATGAGGATGAGCTTGTCCGGAACCTGCTCGTCATACTTCCATGGCAGGGCCTTCGCATCCACCAGAAACTGCTTCTGCTGCGAGGTGAGTCCGTCCACCATCTGCTTGATGAACCCCACGCGTCGCTCGTCCATGGAACCGTCGTCCAGCCGGAGTTCCTTGAAGGCATAGACCTTCGCAACTTCGCTGAAGACGGCGTCGTGGTCGACTTTGAAATCCGTGACGAGAATCTGCGCCAGACTACGCTGGCCGTTTCCCGATTCACGTTCCTTGACGGCGATCGCCCGGCTGATAAGCTCGGAGTCGACCACTCCCTTGTGCAGGAGCGCGAAGCCGACTTTGTCTATCAGTTTTGCGGAATTCGATGTCTGGAAATCCATTTCTTGCACTTCTTCAGAATATCCTGGACGGGAAGCAATGACGGAAGCAGGAAGGGCAGCATATCGAGAGCACCCATGCCCGGAGTCTTCGGCTTGATGATGGAGACCTCGGAGGAAACCACGGTGATGGCGGTCATCACGATCATGATGATCAAGGCGACCCAGAGCTGCATCATATCGACGACCGACTTCAGCCTGTACGTGGTTTCACGTTCGTAAAAGTTGGCAAGCTGCAGGGCGGTCTCCTTCACCATGCCGGTCTCGGACCCCGCATGGTAGCGCGACAACGCGGTGCGCGTGAACACGTTCGCCGCTTCCAGCGATTCATGCAGGCCCTTGCCGTGCTTGAGCATCATGGGAATCGTGATCGTCTTGATCTGCTCCTCGAAATACAGATTGCCCGTCGCCTCGGCGGCCGTTTTGATGACGTCGATGTTTTCGCCGGACCCGCTGTACAGCGAATAGAAGACGCGGGAGAACACCTCGATATTCGTTTTATGGATGAGCGGTCCCATGACCGGAAGCTGCATGAGGGTTTTGTCGAACCACAGCCTGCCCTTGTGACTGGTGTAGACGCTGACAACCCCGATGGTGACAGAGACGATGAAGAGGATCACCCATATGATATGCCCGACGAGCCAGTCGCTCATTTCAAGGGTCTTTTCCGTCATTGGCGGCAGCTCGATGCCGTATTTCAGAAACATGCGCGCCGTTTCCGGGAAAATATAGGCCACGTAGAACACGACGGCCAGGATGAGGAGCACGAGGGTGATCATCGGCATCATCATCGCGCTTTTCATGGCCTTGCGGAATTCCATGTTCCTTTCGAGAAATTTCGCCGTCGAGTCGTACATCTCGGCCATCGCGCCACTTTTCGAGGCGAGGCCGAGCATTTTCGACGTGAACTTGCCGAAGATGTGCTCGAACTTCTGAAACACGCGCTCGGTTTCCTTGCCCTGACGAAGCTCGGCATTGATGTCGCGAAGCGCCTCTTTCAGGCTCCGGTTGTCGATATCGTTCGAAAGCAGTGTCAGGACTTCATTGAACGGAAGCTTTTCGCGCAGCAGTTCCGCGCTGAGACGCACGAAGGTGATCACGTCGCCGATGGGCGGCTTGCCCGTCGCCTCGCGAAATTTCTTCCGCACGTACAGCACCTTGAAACCCATGCCGGCGAGGCCGCTGGTGACCTCCTCTTTTGAGAACGCTTTCTGCTCGCCATCGATGGGCTTTTCGTTGTCTTTCTGAACCCGATAGACATAGGTACAGCGCTTCTCGAGTCTGCTGACCTTGAAGGGCCGGCCCTTCGAGAGCTCTGCGATCTTCTTCCTCGCGTCCGATGCGCTCGTCGCGGTGACATTGCCCTGCACCGTCTTGCCTGACGGAACGGCTCCTGTAAATCTGAATTCTGGCATGTGTCGACCTTTGTATTGAGGAATACCTACGCTGCACGTGAAGGATGTACCAATTTTCGCGCCAGAATTTCGAAATTTTCAATATCCATCGTTTTCGGGCGTTTCCCTCTCCTGTCTGCAGGAGGCCGTGCGACGCGTGCAAAGTTTTCACCCTGCATGGGCATCTTTGCAATCGACAGCCCGGGTTCCCGCCCGCCAGGGACATCGCCGGAATTGCCTGTTCATTGACACAAGAGCATAAAACGAGCGAGGCCACCATCTGAGATGGCGGCCTCGCGGAACCGGGTGACCGGTTCGAATCGTCAGGTGATATTACCAGCCGGCGAAGACGGGATCGTCGATCGAGCCGGGATTCACGGTGATGGTCACTGTCGCCGCGTTGACCGTGGCGGAGGTGCCGACGATGTCGCAGGTCTGGTCGGCCGGGGTCACGGTGTAGGTACCGTTGATGTTCACGCCGGTGGCATCCATGCCGAGATCGGCCAGATCAACACCGTTGAAGCTGTTGCCGCCGCCGCCAAGAAGAGCCGGCTTGCGATAGAAGCCCTGAGCCGCCGCCGCGAGACGCAGACAGTCCTGGGTCACTGCATCCTTGTTCGCGTTGTCGGCGTTCGTGCCGAAAATGTTGATACCAACGACCACTGCGATGCCGACGATGATGACACCGAGGACGATGAGAAGCAACTGCTGAGTACCCATGAGAAACCTCCGAAAAGAGTGATGAGAGAGAGAGAGGGGTTAGGAAAACTGATGATCGAGATCGAGTGCTATTGCCGTGTTTCTGCGTACAAATTTAGGGCGTCAATCTTACAGGGGTCTGAATTCCACATTAATCGTCTGTTATTCTCGCGGTGTTGTCTGAAGCGTCTGAAAGTGATCTGCGTCTGCGCGTCGGGTTGTTCTTGCTGTTTCTTGCATGCAAAGGTACACGACGTACCTTTCAGCAAGCTGAACCCAACATGAACACTTTGTAAGGTTCGCGGCGGCGGCCCGGGGCGATCATTGAACGCTGTCGGCCAATTTCATAAGTTGCCCGCTCGCGCGACCAACACACACAGGATGGGTATCCCATGATCAGATGTTCACGATGCGGCGAGCAGAAAGAGCCCATCACGAAAACCGCCTTTTATTCGGGGGAGACCGCGTCCGCGCTGAAGGCGCACGCCTGTCCCGACTGCTGGAACGAGTGGATCAAGATGCAGATCATGATCATCAACGAGTACCGGCTCAACCTGATGGATCCGAAGACGGATGAGTTCCTCAACAAACAGGTGCTCGCGTTTTTCAAGCTGGACGACGGCGCGGACCTGGCGAGCGTCAATTATGTTGCGCCTGAGAAATAGCGACGGCGCCCCGGGGAATTGCGAATGAGCACGCGTCGTGACGTGAAACCGCCCGCGCGGCCGACGAGGGGACCGTCGCTCGGCGAGGGCGCGCTGTACGCAGGACTTGCGGTGCTCGCGGCGGCGATCCTCTACGCGATGGCCGCGCCGCGGCTGTTTCAACGCGGCGCCGACGCGACGCGGGAAGCGGGCGCCCCCGCCCTCCCGGCACCCTTCGTTCCCACCGAAAAATGGCTGCAACGCGCGTACCTGCTGCGGCCGCTGTTTGTGAAACAATACGTGGCGGGATGGGAGGCGGCGAACGGCGCCATCGGCGATGCCTACCTCTACGCCATCACGGGCGATACCGCCCTGCGCCGCTTCCACTTTGTGGAGCACGACCTCCTGTATCTGTTCAACGGCACATGGGTGGACGATCGCGCGTGGAACGCCCTCGCCGAGATGTACTGGTGGCACGTGACCGGCAGGACCAACGCGCTTCTGGTGGCGAGCGCAAAGAACCGCTACATCGAGGCGCGGGACGAAGGCCGCCTCTCCAACCACGAAGGGTATTGGAGCTGGTACAACTGGCCGCCGAACACGAAGCAGCAGGACAGGGTGTTCACCAACAGCAACATGAACCAGATGGTGAATGTCGCATGCTGGCTCTACGAGGGCACGGGCGAGAAGCAGTTTCTGGACGATGCCCTTCGCGTCTGGAACGGCGACGGAAAATCGGCCGGCATCATCAAGAAATTCTATCGCGGCAAGGGCGTCTGGAAGGGCGATTCGGGTCTCGCGGCGTTCGGGAAACAGCTCCCCTGGGAAGGTTCGGAGTACTGCTCGATCGGCGCATCGCTCTACCGCGTGACGAAGAATCCCAAGATCAGGCAGATCGTCATCGCCACGGCGAAACGGATTCTCGATCCTAAAACCGGCTGGGTGCACCCGACGGATTTCTACCAGCTGCGCATGGATGGAAACGGCGCCTTCGTCCACTACCTCATGGACGCCTATGAAATCGCGCCCGACGAACTCGCCGACATCCCCGCGAAAGTCGAGGCCATGCTCG
Source organism: Ignavibacteria bacterium (assembly GCA_016720835.1). Lineage (GTDB taxonomy): Bacteria > Bacteroidota > Ignavibacteria > SZUA-365 > SZUA-365 > JADKJW01. The sequence continues at coordinate 105,081 of JADKJW010000013.1, read as the reverse complement.
AGCATGTGTGGACGAACGCGCACGGGACGGCCCGTCTGACGCTGCACCGGGAAACGGACCACGCGATCCGAAACGGCTGGAATCCGAACGGTGGAGAAGACGGGTACGGCGTGGACGCCCTGGGCAACCAGCATGCGCAGACGCAGGCGCTGCGGGCCTTCGCGGTGTTCGCCTACTTCAAGAACCGGCCGCCCCGTTGACGACGCGGCCGACGCTGCTCATCCCGCGCGCGGAGGACGCCCTGCCCTTCGACGCGCTCGTCCGCGACACATCGACCGCCGCGCCCGCGAGCGCGGACATCGCGCACTTTCCATGGCACGTGCACGGTGCGCGTCACCGCACCACTGTCAGGCTGCGCAGCAGCGCCACGCATCTGCTCGCGGCCTTCGACTGTGAGGACCGGCATATCTCCTCCCGGGTCCGGGACTTGAACGGACCGGTGTGGACGGACAGCTGCGTGGAACTGTTCTTCTGTCCCCATCCGCCGCCGTCGGGAGGGTACTTCAACGTCGAAATCAATGCCTGCGGCGTGTTCCTCCTCGGTTTCGGCGCCGGCCGCCTCGATCGTTCGCATATCGACGCGGCGGGAGCGAAGGACATCGCGGTCTGGCATTCCGTTCCGGGCCCGGCGAAGGAGGAATCCGCGGACGACCGCTCCTGGCGCATCGTCGCGGCGCTCCCCTACCAGAGGCTCGCGGAGCTCGCGGGATGTCCGGTGCGCCACGAGCCGGGGACACGGTGGACCGGCAACCTGTACCGCTGCGGCGGCCGCACCAATCCGCAGCACGCATGCTGGGCGCACATCCCGACGGCCGTGCCGGATTTTCATCAACCCGCCTCCTTCGGAGATTGGCTCTTCACCTGACGAAGCCCGCGTCGACGCGCAACGGCAGGCCGCGCGCTTCGTCCATATGCGTTGCGTCCATGCGCGCGACCTCAGCGCTCATCCGAGATCCCTTGCCCGACTTTTGATCCCGGAGAGAAAAGGGAGACATTGAGGATCTGAAACCGGTGCGCACCGCTCGGGGACTGAGATGGACAGGCACGAAAGGAACGAACTCTGTTGATTGGCGAATTGAGCGCGCTTGCGACGGCCATCCTGTGGTCGGGCACCGCCCTGGCGTTTTCGGCGGCGTCGAAACGCGTCGGGTCCATGCAGGTCAACACCGCGCGTCTCTGTTTCGCGCTCGTCCTGCTCTCGGTCTCCGTCCTCGCGCTCGGGCTGCCGATGCGCATCCAGACCTCGCAACTCTGGCTGTTGTCCGTCAGCGGACTGATCGGCCTCGTGTTCGGCGACGGCTTTCTGTTCCTCGCCTTCGAAAAAAACGGCGCGCGTGTCAGCATGCTGATCATGGCGATCAATCCCGCGATGACCGCCGTGCTCGCCTTCTTTTTCCTGGGGGAATCCATCGCGATCGCCGCCGTCGCGGGCATGGCGTTGACGGTCGCGGGCATCGCGCTGGTCGTGCTGGACAGGCGCGAGAACATCCCCGGCAAACGGCACGCGAGCTGGAGCGGCATTCTCTACGCGTTTTTCGGCGCGCTCGGCCAGGCAGTGGGGCTGATCTTCGCGAAGCAGGCCTTCATGGAAGGCGACATCCACGCCTTCGTCGCCACGTTCTGGCGCATCGCCGCGGCGGTGGCCGTCATGGTGCCCGCCGCGTTCATCATGCGCTCGTCGCGGCATTTCGTGCGCGCCTATGCGCGCGACCGGCGCGCCCTGCTCCTCACCGGCATCGGCGCGGTCATCGGTCCCTACCTCGGCATCACCTTCAGTCTCGTCGCCATCGCCAACACCAAGACCGCGATCGCCGCCACCATCATGGCCACCCCGCCGATCATCATGCTCCCGATGGTGCGCGCCATTTCGAAGGAACGGCTGCACTGGAAAGCCGTCGCGGGCGCCTTCCTCGCCGTCGCCGGGGTTGCGATCCTCTTCCTCTTCTGACGGCCGGGAAACGCGTCCGCCCGCTCAGCGCACCTGAAAGACGAAGCCCGGCACGCCCTTCTTCTTCAGCGTCTTGAGCGCCGCTTCCGCGGACGGACGGTCGTCATACCCGCCGATCACCAGGCGATGCACGGTTTCCGCGTCCACGGTGCCGATCTGCACGTACAGGTTGCCGACGCCCTTGCGTTCGAGCGCGTTCAGCCGGACGATGAGGTGGTCGAGATCCGTGAACGACGCCACCTGGATGCCGTAGCCGGAAAGCTTCGCGCGGGAGATGTCGATCTTGTAGAATTCGTTGCGCGATACGTGATCGCCGTTGATCGACGGCGCCTGCCCCACGACGTCGAGGCGCACCCGCGCCTTCCCCGGGCGGATCATGTCGAGCCGGGCGGCGGCGGCCTTCGACAGATCGATGATGCGCTCGTCCTTGAAGGGGCCTGCATCGTTGATGCGCACCACCACCTGCTTCCTGTTGTCGAGATTCGTCACCCGCACCAGCGTGTTGAACGGCAGGGTCTGATGCGCCGCGGTCATCGCCCACATGCTGAAGCGCTCGCCGTTGGCCGTCGTCTTTCCGTGAAACTCGTGCGCGTAGTAGGACGCGACGCCCGTCTGGGAGTCGCCGTCCTGCGCGCGCGCGGACGCGGCGAGCGCGAGCGCGAGAAACACGGCGAGGACGCCCGCGACCCTCCGCGCGGCGCGACGGTCGCCGACGCGCGATCCGGACGTCATCGTGTGCGCACCACCGAGACGGAGCCGCTCATGAAGATGGCGATCGGCTTCAGGCTTTCCACCTGCTCGCAGATGATCTTGATCGTCGACATGATCGGGACCGCCAGGATCATTCCCATGACGCCCCAGAGCCAGCCCCAGAACATGAGCGAGACCAGGATGAGCAGCGGGCTCAGGTTCAGGCTGAAGGCCATGATCTTGGGTTCGAGAATGTTGCCGATCAGGTTCTGCGAGAGCACCAGCAGCACCAGCGCGATGATGGCCTGCGCCGGACTGTCGAACTGCAGCAGCGCGATCGTCACCGGGAAGACCGTGCCGAACAGCGATCCGATATTCGGAATGAAGTTCAGCAGGAAGGTCAGGAAACCCCAGAGCAGCGCGAAGTCGACGCCGATGATCGTGAGGATGATGGCCGAGGTGGCGCCGGTCAGCAGACTGACCAGCGTCTTGGTGACCATGTACTGCCGCACGCGCGCGTCGATGTTTCCGATGACGACGGTTGCGCGCTCCGCCTGCGCGTCCGCGAACGCGTGCGCGAACTTGCGCGAGAGATCGCCGCTGCCGGCGAGAATGAAGATCAGGAACAGCAGGATCAGGAAGGCGTTTCCGAGCAGCGTGAACAGGGATCCGATGCTGGAACTGATGAACTCGGTGAGGGCCCCGGCCGAGATCGCGTCGCTGAAGAGGAGTTCGTCGGGGTTCATGCCCAGCTCCGCGGCCAGCAGCCGCGTGGTCTCGGTGGCGCCCGCGACGAGCGCGTTCAGCCTGTCCGCGTAGCGCGGAAGCGCGCCGATGAACGCGTCCACGCTCGACACCACGATCATCGACAGACCGAAGAGGACACCGGCCATGATCAGCACCACGAACAGAATCCCGACGGTGGACGGGATCTTCTTTTTCGCGCAGAAGATCAGCACCGGCTTGAACAGGAAGGACAGGAACACGGCGAGCGCAAACGGCAGCAGCACCGGGCGCAGGAGACTGAGCACCGCGCCGACCGCGATGGAGGCGAGGATGGTGAGCGGAATGACGACGGCGCGTGTGGACAGCATGGCGATCAGTCCTCCGCTTCCAGCATGGCTTTCGCCTTGCGCAGTTCTTCACGCTGCGCGTCGTCGATTTCGGGGTGGCGAAGGTCGAGCGAGCGCAGTTTCCTGACGATGATGTCCGCAACCGCCGCGCGGGTGAACCACTTGTGATCCGCGGGAACGACGTGCCAGGGCGCGTGGACGGTACTCGTCGCTTCGAGCATGCGTTCGTAGGCTTCCATGTAGTCGGCCCAATGTCCGCGTTCCTTCGCGTCCGTCAGCGAAAACTTCCAGTGCTTTTCCGCCTTCGTCAGGCGCTCGAGGAAGCGGCGTTTCTGCTCCTTCTTCGAGACATTCAGGAAGAATTTCAGGACGATGATCCCGTTCGAGACGAGGTACTCCTCGAAATTGTTGATCTCCTTGTAACGGCGCTTCCAGACATTTCCGCCCTTCGCCTCCTTCGGCAGTTGCTGGCGCTCGAGGATCTCCGGATGCACGCGGGCGACGAGCACTTCCTCGTAATACGAACGGTTGAAGATGCCGATGCGCCCGCGCTCGGGAAGCGCCTTCGTGCAGCGCCAGAGATAGTCGTGATCCAGTTCCTCCGGCGATGGCGCCTTGAAGCTGAACACCTGGCAGCCCTGCGGATTGACGCCCGACATGGACGTGCTTGATGGTCCCGTCCTTTCCCGCGGCGTCCATGGCCTGGAAAATGAGGAGGAGGGCGTAGGTGTTCTGGGCGTAGAGGATGTCCTGCATGTTCGCGAGATCCGCGATGTCGGTGCTCAATTTCTCGACCGCGTCCTCCTTGGACTTGAATTCCCCGGTGTCCTCGGGATCGAAGTCCTTCAGCCGGATGCTGGCGCCGGAAGGCACGATGAATTTCGATGGGTTCATGAAGCACTCCATTGCTGGAAAAGTGAGAAGAATGGCGGCACGATCGAGGAGGATGTGACGGAGCTACCGCGTCACGACGAACTTCGCGGAAACCGACGCGGAGGCGGACGATACCCTGAGGACGTACATGCCCGCCGAAAGGGACCGCCCCGCGCGGACGGCGTGCATGCCCGCGGAGACATCGCCGAGCGGCGCGCTGAGCACGCTGCGGCCGATGACGTCGAACACCTCGGCGCGCGCGGCGGAGAGCGTTCCCTCTCCTCGAAGCGCGAACTGCACGAGATCCTTGTCCGCGCGCGGCGCGGCGAGCGTCCACGCGCCGGCGGCCGCGGCGAGCGGCTCCGCATCGGTCGAGATGGTGCCGTCGTACGCAAGCGTGTATTTCCTGTCCGGCAGGAGCGTGGTATACGCGCGGCGGGAGCCGTTCGGGTACCGCACCACCACGCTGTCGATGCCGGAAACGCTTCCGAGGCCGAAGTGGTACTCGTTGCTGTTCTGCGACGCGGTGGTGCCGCTGCCGCCCGACGGATTGCCCCGGTAGAATTGCCTGCCGCCGGCGTAGACGACGATCTTCGCTCCGTAGGCGTCCATCGGGACCTTGTCCGCCGGACTGCCGGTCAGGCGGATGCCGAGGAAGCGGCCCGCGCGCGCGACGTCGTTGCGGAACAGGAGCAGGCCGCCGGTCGGGCTCGCGGCCACGAGATCCATGTCGCCGTCGTTGTCGTAGTCGAGCCGCGCCGCCGTCCATGCGCCGTGAATCACGCAGCCGAGCTGCCAGGTGACGTCGCGCAGGCGGTACCCGGGGGCGCCCAGGTTGCGGTACATCCGCGAGCGCCGGGTCGGTTCGCCGCTCGCGCCCGCGGCGTTGTACGCGTACTGGCAGTGCCAGATGTCGAGCGCCCCGTCGAGATCGAGATCCAGGAGAACGACCCCGAAGTTCATCTCGAAGAACTTCAGTCCGAGTTCCTGGTGCACTTCCTCGAACAGGAAGTTCGGCCTGCCCTTGTTCTGGAAGATCAGCGAAGGATTCGACACCATGCCGCGCCAGTCCGGATGCCCGAGATTGCCGACAACAAGGTCTTCATATCCGTCATTATTCAGATCCCCCCATTCCGTGCCCGCGCCGTGACCGAAGTACTGCGGCGCGGCGGTGGGCACGCCGCGCAGGCCCGTCGTCGCGCCCACTTCGCTGAACACGCCGCCGGCGCTGTTGCGGTACAGGAGGTCGGGCGCGAGGCGGTAGGTGGCGACGAAGAGATCCGTGCGGTTGTCGTCGTTGTAGTCGCAGGCGCTCGCGGCCCAGCAGTCGTAGTACGGGGACGGTTCGCCCGCGGCGATGCCCGCGGAGGACGTGGCGTTGCGGAAGCTGCCGTCCCCGTTGCTCAGCCAGAGCTGGTCGGGATAGTATGTTTCCTGCCCCCCCGCCTCGGCGCGCCCGTTGGCGATGAAGAGGTCGAGCCAGCCGTCGTTGTTGAGATCCGTCCACATCGGCGTGACGGTGGGATAGGGATTCGCGATCTTCGTCTGCGCGGTGATGTCGGTGAAGCTGCCGTTGCCGTCGTTGCGGTACACCTTGTCCCCCGCGCCGCCGTTCACCGCGTAGCAGTCGAGCTTCCCGTCGTTGTCGATGTCGGCCCAGACGGACGCGCCCGCCTGGATGCCGGGATCGACGCGCCGGAAGCTGCCGTCCCTCTGGTTCTGGAAGAAGTTCGCGCCGACCGCGATGTCGTCGAATCCGTCGCCGTTCCAGTCCGCCACGCTGACGCGCGCGGCCTTCATGACGTTGCCCGATACGTCCGTGATCCCGGCCTGTTTCGTGACGTCGACCATGGTCGGCGCGGGCGGCGGTTCGGACGTGTTTCCGCTGGGGCGCTCGTACACGACTTCGAGACGGATCATGTAATCGTTGCTGGAGCGGTAGTACACACCGGGGAAACCCAGCGTGTTCGTCGAGACGGGATCGTACAGGAAGGACGCCAGCGGCGAGGAGGTCCCGTCGCTGTCGACCCCGAAGAACGGACCCAGCCGCTTGATGCGGTGTTGGATCACGATGCGGTCGTAGCCGTCCGAACGCACCCCGCTGCCGCTGATGTCGAATTCGTACCAGCCCGGCGTGCCGGGGTAATCGACCACGATCGGAGGGATGAGCGTGTTGTACGACCACACGAAGCTCGTCGGCGGAATCGCCCCTTCCGACGGATCGCCGACGATGTACAGCGTGTCCTTCGCGGCGGTCGCGCCCGCATAGTAGACGAGGATTTTGTTGACCGCGCACGGGCCGGCCGGCAGCAGCATCGCCGATTCCTCGAAGTTCGTCAGCGGGACGTTGCCGTTGCCGACATTGTACCCCCGGGTGGTCCCGTTGTCGACTTTGACGATGACCGGTTGCGAAACGGCGACGGTGGCGAACGCGAGAATCGCCGCGGAGAGCGCGAACACCTGTTTCATGGCGTGCCTGCGGGATGATGGGACGGACGGTGCGGATCGCGATAAAATACGAAAAGCCGCGATCCGGTCACGCAGTTTTTTTTCACCGGCATAAATCCGCATGTTGCGTCCATGCATTCCGCGAACCATACGGCATCCCTGCTCGCGCTGCTGATGCTGTCCGGGACCGCCCTGGCGCAAACGTCGCGAACGCTCTGGACCTTCGATGTGCGCGACGCGTCGTTCGGGCAAACCGCCGCGGGCGACATCGACAGGGACGGGAAGCTGGAACTCGTGTTCGGCTGTTACCGCAACGACAGCTGCATCTACGCGCTGAACGCGGAAGACGGGTCGCTGCTCTGGAAATACAACGCGAGTTCGCCCGGCTTCGAAGGCTGCAACGATGTGGCTCCCGTCATCGCCGATGTGGACGGGGACGGCATCGTGGACGTCGTGGTCCCCAGCTCCTGCAATCCGACGACCTACTGCTTCGACGGCAAAACCGGCGCCGTGAAATGGGCGGCGCCGACGCGCGGCAGCGATTCACCTCCCAGCGTCGGCGACATCGACGGCGACGGCAGCATCGAGATCCTCCACGGAGAGTTCGGCGGCTACGTCATCTGCATCAACGGCGAGGACGGCAGCGTGGCATGGGAACTTGCCGTGGACACGCGCTCGTGGATACAAACCGCGCCCACGCTGCTGGATGCGGACTCCGACGGCCGCATGGATTTCGTGGTCGCCACATGGAACAGCAACGCCGGCGACACCAACGCCGTGCGCGCGTATCGCTGCACGGATCGCGCGCTGCTCTGGCGCGTGCCGCTCGCGGACGTCGCGTATCACGGAAGCGCGGTCGCCGATCTGGATCGCGACGGAAAACCCGAACTCTGCATCGGCGATTACAGCGGCACCTTCTCCGTCCTGAACGCCGAGGACGGCAGCATCGCGTGGTCCGTACCGCCCGATGGCAGCGGTCACTACATCGGCGCCCCCGCGTCCATCGCGGACCTGGACGGCGACGGACGGTGCGAGGTGGTGTTCGTGAGCTGGTACAAGATCTTCGCGTATTCCCACGATGGAAGGAAGCTCTGGGAACATGCCATCCCCGGCTACGCCACGGCATTTCGCGGCGCGGCGCTCGCCGACGTGGACAACGACGCGCTGCCCGATGTGATCTTCGGAAGCAGCGCGGGACTCCTCGCCGCCCTCAAGGGAAGGAACGGTTCGCCGCTCTGGTCGGTGGATCTCGCGGCCGAGTACGGGAACACCGACTTCGCGCTGGACCACGCGCCCGTCATTGCGGACTTCGACGGCGACGACACGCTCGATGCGTTCATCGTGGGCGGACACGCGGAGTACCCGGATTTCTCCAAAAACTTCGGCCGCGCCTGGGCGCTGAGCATCGGGAAGGGCGAGGGACCGGCGTGGCTCATGTTTCAGCACAACCTCCGCCGCACCTCGAGCCTGTGCGGACAGAACCCGACCGGCGTGCGCGCCGAAGCCGACGCGACGTCGACCGCCATTCACGGATACCCCGTCCCTGCGCGCGAATACGTGATGATTGAAGCGGCGGACGCGCGGCGCATCGACGTGTACGACGCAGCAGGAACCTGCGTCGAATCATTCGACGCGCGCGGCGATCGATCGCGCATCGACGTGACGGCGTACGCGCCCGGCGTGTACCGCGTCGTGGTCAGCACCGGGAGCGGGGCGCGGGTCACCGCCATCGTGCGCCCGTAATCCGCGGGACTCAGCAGCAGCGGAAAATCGTCGTCGTCGCGGGTTTCTCGCCGTCTCCCGGCGCGGATTCCGGATCGACCGCGTAGGCGGGCTCGCCCCGGAAGAACACCTTGCTCCACTTGCGGCAGGCCTCGACGATGACGACAATCGCGCAGGTCAGGATCACCAGTGTGAGCAGGATGTTGACGTAGCCGGATACGGCGGTCGCCGGATGGAGCGTCATCGGCCAGAAGTTGTCTGTGATGTTGAGCACGCAGGCCGTCAGCGTGACCGTCGCGACAAACGTCATCGGGACAAGGGTCACCCAGGCGTAACGCGCCTTGCCGGAATTGATGATTGCGCTGGTGCCGACCGCCAGCGCGACGACGGCGAGCAGCTGGTTCGCGGTGCCGAACATCGGCCAGATCGTGGAGATGTTGCCGGTCCAGATGAAGAACGCCCACGAGAACACGACGGCCGCGGTCGAGAGGATGGTGCCCGGGATCCAGTCGATCCGCTCGAAGGGCTTCCAGGCCTTGCCGACGAATTCCTGCACGAGGAAGCGCGCGATGCGCGTGCCGGCGTCGATGGTCGTGAGGATGAACAGCGCCTCGAACATGATCGCGAAGTGATACCAGTAGGCCACCAGCTGCTTCATGCCGGGCAGCCCCGAGAAGATCTGCGCGAAACCGACCGCGAGCGATACCGCGCCGCCCGTGCGTCCCGCGATATTCTCCCCGACCGCCAGCGACAAGGCGTCGAGATGCACGGTCGTCAGACCGAGAAGCTGGAACTTCGCGGCGGGAAGATTGATGGCGAAGTAGTCCGCGGGATGCATCGACGTGGCGGCCACGAGCGCGATGACGCCGACGAGGCTCTCCATCAGCATCGCGCCGTACCCGATGAAACGGGCATCCGTCTCCTTGTTCAGCATCTTCGGCGTCGTGCCCGACGCGATGAGCGAGTGGAAGCCGGAGATCGCGCCGCACGCGATCGTGATGAAGACGAACGGGAACAGCTTCCCCTGAATGATGGGACCGCCTCCGTGAATGTACTCGGTCACCGCCGGCATCATCAGCGGCGGATTGACGACCACGACGCCGACGATGAGCATGAAGATGGTGCCGATTTTCATGTAGGAGCTGAGGTAATCCCGCGGCGCGAGCAGCAGCCACACGGGCAGCACCGACGCGATGAATCCGTACACGCCGAGCGCGATCACGATGCCTTCCCGCGACAGCGTGAACCATGCGCCGAGCGGCGAATTCTGCACGTCGTGTCCGAACCAGACCGCCAGCAGCACGGCGATCACGCCGATCACGCTGGCCTCGCCCACCTTGCCGGGGCGGATCTTGGTCATCCACAGCCCGACGAAGATCGCGATCGGAATGGTCATCGCGATGGTGAACGTGCCCCACGCGCTCTCGCTCAAGGCGTTGACCACCGCCACGCCGAGTCCGGACAGCGCGATGACCACGATGATGAGAATGGCGATGGAACCCACCATCGAGGCCAGCGGACTGATCTCGATGCGCGCGATTTCCGCGATCGACTTCCCGTTCCGGCGGATCGACGCGGCGAGACTGATGAAATCGTGCACCGCGCCGCCGAGCACGACGCCGACGAGCAGCCACAGGAAGCCCGGCAGAAAGCCGAACTGCGCCGCGAGCACGGGTCCGATCAGCGGGCCCGCACCCGCGATGGCCGCGAAGTGATGCCCGAACAACACCCACTTGTTCGTGGGCTGGTAGTTCTGGCCGTCCTCGAAGCGGTGCGCGGGCGTCACGCGCGCGTCGTCGAGCGCGATGACCTTCGCCGCGATGAACGCGCTGTAGTATCGGTACGCGATCGCCATCACGCACAGGGCGATTATGATCAGGGTGAGTGCTGACATGGGAAAGGGTGAAGGGTGAAGGATGAATGGTGAAAAGTGATGGTCCACATCCCGTCGGGGTTGCGCGCGTCACACGCTCTGCACGAGAATTCTGCCGAGTGCTACAGTGCCCTGGATGACGAGCTCCGGTGCAGCAGACTCCGGGACCTCAGCGCGCTGGCCGGTCCGCTGCAGCACGCTGCCGAGGGTCGTCGTGGCGGTCACGGTCACGCGCCACGCGGAAGGAATGCGCAGCTCCACGCGGGAGAGCAACACATCGCACGTAACAACGACACGGCTTTCCGGTACGCATGCGTTGAGATCGACCGTGATACGCGACAACGTGGCGGCGCAGGTCCCGCCGGAGAAGGGGCTCGCGCTGAGGCGCAGCGACCGGTGCGCGAAGAATTCATCCAGCGCGAGAGCATCGCCGTCGAATGCCTCCGGGCCGCGGATGGACGGCGGCACGAGCAACAGCCACAGTCCCGCCAGTATGAACATCACCGGCCAGTAATCCCCGATGTCGCCGGGCAGCCAATCGAGCAGCACAAGCTGCAGAAAGCCGCCGACGAGCAGGAAGGCGATCCCGGCCGCGAGGCGTTTCCGGGTATCGAAGAAGATCTTCGAGATGCCGACGCCGACGAGGACGCACGGCCAGTACGTCAGCGCGATCCGGATCATATTCTTCGGACCCCATCCTCCGATATTATTCCACAGGACAACAGCGCCCGCCGCGACGAGCACGATCGCGATGCCGGAGATGCTCGAACGCTTTCGTGCGGGGTTGGCGCTGGGAGACATGGTGCCGTGTGCCACGGGACAAGCGTCTGCGGAGGGAAGGACTCGCGGGCGAGACGCTATCGGATGACGACGAGCGCCGTGGTGAGCACGCGCGTGCCGCTGCGCAGACGCGCAAAATACACGCCGTTCGGCAGGCCTGCGGCATCGACGACCGCGCGATACCGTCCGCGCGCATACACGCCCTCCGCGAGGGATCGCAGCACGGCACCCGAGGCGTCCACGAGTTCGAGCCGGATGCGGCGCTCGTCCGGCACGTCGAACTGCAGGGTCGTCAGCGATGTGAACGGATTCGGGTAATTCTGCGACAGCGTCAGGTCGGTCGGCTGCGCGCCCTCGACGCGCTCGACGTCGAGCGTCCGCGCGCACGCGATGCGCTGCGTGTCGGCGGTGATCGTCTGGTCCTGCAGGAGCGACTCCCAGAGCACGCGGAAGTCGCCGTTGGCGATGGCGTTGTTGTCGAAACACACCACGCACGACGGCAGGATGGAACCAAAGGACAGCCCCTGCGACAGGGATCTCCACGTCACCGAGGTGGACGTCGCCGCCGGCGTCCAGCCGGGAGGTCCGCCGACGAGCGTCGTGAACAGGGTCACACCGGGCGTGAGCACGGAGAGTCGCAACCCGTTGATCAAGGATGGCGGAAGATGCCTGTTGAACAGGCGGAATTCGTAGCAGCAGTCGCGCTGCCCGTCCGGCAGCACGGCCACGCTGTCGCGCGCGCCGGTCGCCGTCTGGCACTCGACGAGCGCGGAATCGCAGCAGAGGTCCGCTCCCTTCCACGAGGTGCACCACTGCATGCGGATGGCGCTGCCCATGGACGGCGGCGTGAACGCGAGCTGGAAGCCGGACGCGCTCCCGCCCGTCGCCAGGGCCCCGAGCGTGTCGCGGAAGGTCACGACCGTCTGCGTCTGCTGCGTCACCTTCCACCCCGCGGGCGCGATCGCGCTCGCGATCGCGGCGCCGGGCGTCGCGATCCGGAACGTGAGGGCGTCCAGCGGCGACGCGGGCGTGTGGGTGTTGGCGACGGTCGCCGTGAACGTGCAGGCCTCCACCGTGGGCTGCAATCCCACGGAATCGCAGCGCGTCTGCTGCTCGCGGCATTGGACGGTCGCCTGCCCGCAGCACAGGTCCGTGCCGTCCGACAGCGAGCACCAGGTGAAGAGCACCGCCGGATTTCCGGATGCCGCGGTGAAGGTGAGCTGGAAGCCGTCCGCCCGCTTCGTCGGATCGATCACGCCCGACGTGTCGCGGAATACAACGGATGTTCCTGTCTGATTGGTGATTGTCCACCCGGCGGGGGCGGCCGCGAGGGCGATGGCGGCCCCGGGCGTCGAGACGGCGATGCGGAAGCCGTTGAGCGTGGACGCGGGCGTGTGGCGGTTGATCAGCCCCATCACGAAGGAGCAGGAGGAGGCGCCGTCGGCGATTTCCAGCGAATCGCAGAGCTGCCGGGCCGCGCATTGCGCGACCGCCGTGTCGCAGCAGATGATCGTGCCGTGCAGGGACGTGCACCACTCGAACGTCGCCGCCCCGGCCCCGCCGAACGGACTGATCGTGAGCTTGAAACCGGTCTGCCGCCCGGCCGGCGACACGCCCGCTCCCGATGTCGCGAACACGACGGAATTCCCGGTGCTCGACTGCACGCTCCAGCCGGACGGCGGTATCACGGAACTGATGGTTGCGCCCGGACTGATCATCCGGATGTGAAAACCGGTGATGGCGCCGGCGGGGGTATGCCGGTTGACGAAGCCCGCGTCGTACGAGCAGTCCTGCACCTTCGCGAGCAGCAGAGAATCGCAGTCGAGCTGCTGCGCGGGCGTGCATGCCAGTCGCAGCGTGTCGCGGCACAGCACCGCCGCGCCGTTCAGCGTCTCCCACAGCACGAGGAAGGTGGCCGGTCCCGCGCTGCGCAGACACAGCGCGAAGGGCCCGGCACTCATGCCGGAAGGCAGCGGCACGGCGGTCGAACGGAACAGCACCTCGGTACTCGACGACGAGGCGATGCTCCATGGACCTCCCGGCGGCGACGCAAAGGTGACGCCCGCGCTCAGGATGCGCACGCGCAGTCCGTCCACCGTACCCGCCGGCGTGTGCGTGTTGTGCACGGTCAACGCGTAACAGCAGGCCTGCGCCGGCGCCGCGCTCCCGGGTTGCACCACGACGTAATCGCAGAGCGGACCCGCCGCCCGGCACGGCACCAGGAGGGTGTCGGAACAGAGGACAAAACCATCCTTTGCAGATTGCCAGAGGACGCGGACGGGTTCCGGATTGCCCGGGGCGTTCTCGAAGCAGAGCGTGAAGCCGCTCAACACTTTTCCGTCGTCCAATCCGTCCGTCGGAACGGCGAAGGAGGCTTCCGTCGCGTTGCTTCGTCGCAGCACCCAGGGCCCTGTGGGCGTACCGGTGATCGAGGCTCCGGGAGTCAGCACCTTGAAGTTCAGCCCGTTCAGATTTCCGCCCGGAGTGTGATTGTTGAACAGCGTGAACGTGTAACAGCAGGACCCTGACGGCGCCGTGTCGAACAGCACCGCGTCGCAGGTGCGCAGGGGATGGCACTGGATGGCCACGGTGTCCCGGTGCAGGATGCTCGTGTCGCTCCACGTGATCCACTCCACGGACACCATGTTCTGCGCGGTGGATGGAGGCCAGAGACAGGAGACGAAGCCCTGCAGGTCGATGCCGCTCGCCAGCGGCGCGGCGCTGCCGTCGAAATCGAGCCGCTCGGGCAGCGTCTGCCGGACCGTCCAGCCCGGCGACGGTGCGACTGCGCCGTTCCCCCAGGTGAAACCGGGGGTGGCGAGCGTCAGCGTGACGCGCGTGATGGGGCGCTTTGGCATATTGCGGTTCTTGATGGTCCACGCGAAACAGCAATCGCTGGTATCGACGCGCACGGCGACGGAATCGACATCGCGGCACGCGAGGGGCATGGGAGCTCCCGTGAGCACCAGCCCGTTGCCGAACGTCAGCCACTGCGCGAGGAAGCCATTTCCCGGGGTTTGAAAACAAACGGTAAACCCGTCCAGAAATGCGCCGGGTTGCAGACTGTTCACGCTGGATTGGAAAATGACCTTCTCGAAGCCGACATACGAAATGGTCCATCCCGGCGGTGCGGTTGCATTGTGCAGAAGCTGCGTGCGCAGGTCGGCCTTGACGTCGAACTCCGTGATCGCTTGCTGCTGCTGGTTCGCGTTTCTGATCGCAAACGTGAAGCAGCAGTCCGAGACGCGCACCGCGTTCACAATATCCTGCCCCTGCGCGCGCGTGGCGGGCAGCAGCGAGAACGCCAGAAATGCGCACAACAGATGCGCGCCGTGAGTGAGACGTCGCCCGAACAGGCTCGGGGAAATCCATGCGGAGAGGTGGGTGCGGACCATGCAAATGCCGTGCGAAAGGAGAAAATGTTCAGGGATTTACAATATAGTCCGGCAAGGTCAGGATCAAAAAGGCATCCCGCCCGAATGCCCGGCGAAAGAACCGCCTTGCGTCGCGACCCCCCGCGCCCCTACTTTTGTCTGTTTGCAGAATAACCAATCACAGGCGCGAATGTCACACCAGTCCCCTCTCCGCTCCGGCCGTCTTGTCCCCGCATTCCTTGCTTCGGTGTTGTTGCTCCTCGCGGGGTGCTCACTGTCCAGAGAATTGACCAAAATGGACGATCCGGAAGACTTCGAGGCCTTCGCCACGAAGTGGGCGCCGTCCGAGGATGCCTTCATCGCGGTGCAGCGCGCGGCAAAACCGTTCATCGACGCGAAGAACTGGAGCGGCGCCCTCGCCGTCTTCGAGCGCTTCGCGCCGCGCTTTCCCGCCATGAAACAGCGCTTCGAAACCATCACCGGCATCCTGAAAGCGGCGCCGGATTCGCTCGTCGCGGTGCGACCGCTCGGCGCCGCCATCAATTCGCCCGGGAACGACATCAAACCCTCGCTCACCGCCGACGGCACGCGCCTGTACTTCGCGAGCGACCGCGAGGGCGGCAAGGGAGAACTGGATATTTATGTCTCGAAATACGCGAACCGCGCCTGGCAGCCGGCGCAGAATCTCGGCGAGAAGATCAATACCAAAGATCATGAAACGCTCAACAGCATTTCCTTCGACGGCACGGAGATCTTTCTCTACGGAGGCTTTCCCGGACACCTGGGCAACGGCGACAATTACTTCTTCGAGAAAACGGAGCGCGGCTGGTCCCCGATCCAGCACATCCCCTTCCCCGTCAACAGCAACGCGTGGGATTCGGACGCATTCCTGACCGCCGACGGCAAGGCGCTGCTCTTCGTCTCCGACCGTCAGGGGGCATCGGGAAACCCGTCGCCAAGGGAAAGAAATTCCACGGCGGCGAGGGCGGCAACAGCGATATCTGGGTGTCGATACGGCGCGGCAAGCAGTGGCTCCCGCCGATGAATCTCGGAGAGAAGCTGAACACGCCGTACTGCGAACGCTCCCCGTTCCTGCATCCGGACGGCAAGACCCTGTACTTCTGCTCCGACGGCCACGCCGGCATCGGCAAGCTCGACGTGTTCAAAACCGTGCGCCTCCGGGAAGACTCCTGGACGGAATGGAGCGAGCCGGTCAACCTCGGCAAGGACATCAACACCTCCGAGGATGACTGGGGATACAAGGTCTCGCTCGACGGCAAGAACGCGTATTTCTCCTCCGCCGATCTCCCGGGAGGCATGGGCCTCAACGACATCTACCAGGTGTCCCTGCCGGTGGCGGCGCAACCCGAAGGCTCCCCCGTGGCCACGATCAAGGGGAGCATGCTGGACGAAAACGGCAATCCCATCAAGGGGCGCGTCAAGGTCGCCAACCTCGCGAACGGCATGGAGGAAGGCGAGGTGCGCAGCGATCCGCAGACGGGCGAGTTCGTGCTCACGCTTCCGGCGGGCCGGAATTACGGCGTCTACTTCGAAGCCGATTCGGGCGGGTATTACCCGTACTCCGCGAATCTCGACTTGCGCGATGACGCCCTGAACAAGCGCCGCGCGCTGATCGCGCAGGGCTTCGATCCCAACAACCCGAACGGCCGCAACGGCAACGGCGGCGATCCCAACGACCCGAACAACCGCAACGGCACCAACGGCGATCCCAACGACCCGAACAACCGCAACGGCAACAACGGCGATCCCAACGACCCGAACAACCGCAACGGCAACAACGGCGATCCCAATGACCCGAACAACCGCAACGGCAACAACGGCGATCCCAATGACCCGAACAACCGCAACGGCAACAACCGCGATCCCAACGACCCGAACAGCGGCGGGGACAGCGCGCTCCTCTTCAAGATCCCCGTCATGATGGCGTCGCTCGAAGGCATGAAGAGCAAGCGCGATCAATGGGGCGACCTGCTCGCGCAACGCGTCAACAACGTCTTTTTCGATTTCGGGAAATGGGAACTGAAGCCGGAATCCTCGCAGGAACTCGACCGCCTCGCGCGCTTCCTCGAGACGAATCCCGAAATCCGCATCCAGCTTGGCGCGCATACCGACGACGTCGGTTCGGATGTCTTCAACATGGACCTCTCCCTCAAGCGCGCGCAGTCGGTGGTCGACTACCTCATCTCGCATGGCACCGCCAACGCGAGGCTCGTCGCGAAAGGCTACGGCAAGACGCGCCCCGAAGTGCCGAACGACACGGAGGAAAATCGCGCGCGCAACCGCCGCGTCGAGTTCCGCATCGCGGAGTGACGGCCTCCATCGAAGGCCGTCCCTCGCGATGGTTCCGCGCTTTCCTGTTTCGCGGGAAATGCGGATATTCGTGTACGATACACCGCATTCTTCACCACGAATATTTCATTCACGAAGGAGCACCTGCATGAGATCGCGTATCACGTTCATCCTCCCCCTGTTGCTGCTGCTGCTCGCGGTCGCCGCCCAGGCGCAGAAAAAAGAGCACGACGTTCCCGAAGAACTGAAAGCCAGCGTCCCCCTGCTGTCGGATTTTCACGAGGTCATCTATCCGCTCTGGCACGACGCATGGCCGAACAAGAACACCGGGCTTGTCAAGGAACTGCTTCCCAAGGTTGAGGACTTCACGACAAAACTGCAGGCGGTGCAACTCCCCGGCATCCTCCGCGACAAGAAGCCGAAGTGGGAAGCCGGCATGAAGGAATTGACCGCCTCGACCGCGAAACTGAAAACCGCGGTCGCGGAAAACAACGAGAAGGACATGCTCGACGGCGTCGAGAAGCTGCACGCCAACTACGAAAAACTGGTGCGCGTCATCCGCCCGCGCCTGAAGGAACTCGAGGCCTATCACGTGGTGCTCTATCAGATCTACCACTACTATATGCCCGAAAAGAACACGAAAAAGCTGCGCAACGCGGCAACGGATCTCGTCGCCGCCGCGAAGACGCTGTCCGCCGTGCCGACGCCGAAAAAGCTCGCGTCGAAGGAGGAGGCATTCCGTGCCGCCGTGAAGAGCCTGGAGGAATTCACGCTCGCGCTGCAGAAAGCCGCAAAGGGAAAGGACGTCGCGGCAATGGAACGCGCCGTCGAAGAAGTGCACTCCCAGTATCAGACGGTCGACGCAATGTTCGAGTGAATCATCCCCGCGAGATGAAAAAAGCCCGGATCGTCCCGGGCTTTTTTCGTCTGCGGCGCATTCGGAAATCATCCGCCCTGCCGCTAGTTTAACAGGATATTTTCGATTTCGTCATTGATACTCGTCGCGCATCGTGTCCCATTTCTCGTTTCTCCCGCTGTTGCTCCTCTCGCTGTTCGCGTTCGCCCGCGCGCAGGACTCCGTCAGGCACGCCGTTGAGGAGCGTTCCCCGGTCGGGGATACCTCCGGGATTATCCCGGGCTCCCGCATGCGCGACGACGCAGCGGATGCTTCCGCGGCCACACCCGCGCGCCCGGCGCCCGCCGACAGCACCGCCGTAAAGCAGTCGTCCTTCAACGGATGGCGCTTCGCCGGCGTCAGCGCCGTGGCGGCCGGCACCCTCGCGGCCACCTACCTCTACGCACAGGATGCCTGGTGGAAGGACGGCAACACGAGCTTCCATTTCGACGACGGCGCCGACCTGATCTATTCCCGCAACATCGACAAGCTGGCCCATGTGTACGGCGGCGCGATCGCCGCGGACATGTTCTCGGATGGTCTGCGCTGGTCGGGCCTCGGCAGGGAGGCGTCGGCCTGGTACGGCTTCGGACTCAGCGTCTTCGTGCAGATGGTGATTGAAATCAAGGACGGCTTCTCGACGCGCTGGGGATACAGCGTCTGGGACGTCGCCTCGGGAAGCCTCGGCTCGCTGTTCACCACGCTCAAGGTGTACAGCCCGACGCTCGCGGCGTTCGACGTGAAATTCAGCTACCTCCGCCACACCGACAAGTACTTCACCGTGATCAAGCACACCGGCACGTGGAACGACGATTACATCAACCAGACCTACTGGCTGTCCGCCCGCATGAAATCGCTGCTGCCGAAGAGCGCCGCGCGCTGGTGGCCCGCCTGGCTGGCCCTCGCCGCCGGCTTCGGGGTGGACGAGTCCTTGAACGGGTACGACGCGCGGCATCCGGAGCGGACCAGCGGCAGCATCGAGCTCTACCTTGCGCTGGATGTGGATGTCACCAAAATTCTGCCCTCCGACAACGGCGTGTGGGAAACCGTGAAGCACTACCTGAACTACATCAAGTTTCCCGCCCCCGCCCTGCGCATCACGCCGCATGTGATCGCCTTCGGCCTGTATTTCTGATCACCGCGCGGGCCGATACCCGCGCCGAAAAAAAACGCCCGGCTCACTGCGGTGAACCGGGCGTTGCACATCGTCGCGTTGCGGATCAGATCCGGCCGCGTGTCTCCCGGTATTGCGCGACCGTGCGCGCGATGCCGTCGCGGAGCGAAATGGACGCCTTCCACCCGAGCGCGTCGAGACGCGACACGTCGAGGAGTTTGCGGGGCGTGCCGTCGGGATACGAGTCGTTGAAGGTGATCTCTCCGGAAAATCCGGCGGCATCGCGCACCAGCCCGGCGAGCTCGCGGATGGAGACGTCTTCGCCGCAGCCGATGTTCACGAAGGGTTCCTCGTCGTACGTTTCCATCAGGTGCACAAGGGCGGACGCGCAGTCGTCCACGTGCAGGAACTCGCGGCGCGGCGTGCCCGTGCCCCAGACTTCCACGCGATCGGCGAAGACCCCCGCCTCGGCAAGCCGCGCGCGCGCGGCGTCCATGTCCGCGGCGCCGAGATCCGCCATCACGGCGGCTTCCGCGCCCTCGGCGAGCAGGCGCGCGAGATGGAATTTGCGCAGCAGCGCGGGCAGCACGTGGCTCGAGCGCAGATCGAAATTGTCGTTCGGCCCGTAGAGGTTCGTCGGCATCGCCGCGATGAAGTTCGCGCCGTACTGCCGGTGATACGACTCGCACATCTTCAGCCCGGCGATCTTGGCGATCGCGTACGGCTCGTTGGTCTGCTCCAGCTCGCTGGTGAGCAGCGCGTCCTCGCGTATCGGCTGCGGCGCGAGCTTCGGATAAATGCACGAGGAACCCAGAAACAGCAGCTTCCGCGCGCCGAAACGCCATGCCGCATGGATGACGTTGGATTGAATCTGCAGATTCTGATACAGGAACTCGGCGCGCAGCGTGTTGTTGGCCTGTATGCCTCCCACACGCGCCGCCGCGAGAAACACGTACGCGGGCTTCACCGCGTCGAAGAACTCCTCCACGGCGGCCTGCCGCGTCAGATCCAGCGCGTCAAGATCGCGGACTATCAGCTTCGAATATCCTTTGTTTTCCAGGCGTCGTCGGATCGCCGACCCGACCATGCCGGTGTGCCCCGCGATGTAGATGGTATCGTGTGGTGTCATTGTATTCGCTTGCATGTGATCAGGGATATGAAAGATGCGAGATGCGAGATGGGTAGGCCCGCGTCGCTTCAATACCCGCGCTTGACCACCTTCTCGTAATCCGACCGTGCCATCATGCGGGCCAGTTCTTCGAACGTGACCTTCGGCTGCCAGCCGAGTTTTTCCTTCGCCTTCGAGGGATCGCCGATGAGCAGTTCCACTTCGGTGGGACGGTAGTATGCGGGGTTGACGCTGACGAGCACGGCGCCGCTCGCGCGGTCGCGGCCGGCTTCCGTCTCCCCGTCGCCTTCCCACGCGAGCTCGATGCCAAGCTCCGAGAAGGCGACCGACGCGAAGTCGCGCACGGTGTGGGTCTCGCCCGTCGCGATCACGAAATCGTCCGGGACGTCCTGCTGCAGCATCAGCCACATCGCCTCGACGTACTCCGGCGCGTACCCCCAGTCGCGCTTGGCGCCGAGGTTGCCCAAGGTGAGGCCCGTCTGCAGGCCCGCCTTGATGCGCGCCGCGGCGCGCGTGATCTTGCGCGTGACGAAGGTTTCACCCCGGCGCGGGGATTCGTGATTGAACAGAATGCCGTTGCATGCATACAATCCGTAGGCTTCCCGGTAGTTCACCACGATCCAGTACCCGTAGATCTTTGCCACCGCGTAGGGCGAACGCGGATAGAACGGCGTGCGCTCCGTCTGCGGGATTTCCTGCACCTTGCCGTACAGCTCGCTGGTCGAGGCCTGGTAGAATCGCGTCTTCACCCCCGTCTCCTTGATGGCGTCAAGGAAGCGCAGCGTGCCGATGGCGTCCACTTCCGCCGTGTACTCCGGCACTTCGAAGGAGACCTTCACGTGGCTCTGCGCGGCGAGATTGTAGACCTCGTCGGGTTGGATGCGCTCGAGCAGCCTGTTGAGGTTGCTCGAATCCGTCAGATCCCCGTAGTGCAGAAAGAGCCTGCTGTTGAGGATCGCCGCGTCGTTGTAGAGATGATCGATGCGGCCGGTGTTGAAGGAACTGCTGCGGCGCAGAATGCCGTGCACGGTGTATCCCTTGTCGAGGAGAAACTCCGCGAGGTACGATCCGTCCTGTCCGGTGATGCCGGTGATGAGCGCTGTTTTCATGTGAATGGTGATGAATAGGTAGGGTTATGTCATCCTGAGCGAAACGAAGGATGACCGGGGTTCGATCAGCGGCTCAGGATCCCGTCATTCGACCGCACGCTCACCCCCGCTCCACATGTTCCTCATCGTGCCCGTTCGGTCGCGCGTCTTCGAGCGACACGAATTCGGGAACGAGCTTTTTAATCCCCTCGAGGATGGCGGAAGTGTTCTTGTGGTCGATGCTGAGAATGTTCTCGCGGACGAACTGCTCAAACTCGTCGAGCGTCCTGATCCCCGCTCCGGGCGTGACGGCGTCGACAGGCAGCGGGGCGTGCCCGTTGCCCTTGCCGTTCATCGCCGGATCGGCGACAACGAATATCTTCTCGTGCTTCGACCGCGTGAAAACTTCTCCCTCGCGGAACAGCGCCTCGCTGAGCTTCTCGCCCGGACGCAGCCCCGTGAAGACGATGTCGATGTCCTTGTAGGGTTTCAGCCCCGACAATTCGACGAGATCGAGCGCGAGATCGAGCACGCGCACCGGCTCGCCCATGTCGAGCACGAAAATCTGGCCGTTGCCGCGCAGCGTCGAGGCCTGCAGCACCAGCTGCACGGCCTCCGGAATGGTCATGAAGTAGCGCCGCATTTCGGGATCGGTGATGGTGATCGGTCCGCCCGCCGCGATCTGGGCCGTGAACAGCGGCACCACGCTCCCGCGACTGCCGAGCACGTTTCCGAAACGCACCGCCGCATAATGCGTGCCGTTCTCCCGGGCGCACAACTGCAGGGCCAGCTCGGCCATGCGCTTCGTCACGCCCATCACGCTGTACGGATGCACCGCCTTGTCGGTGGAAATCAGCGTCACATTCTCCACCCCCGTCGCGCGCGCGTTCCGCAGCAGCGTGATCGTGCCCAGCACGTTGTTCGTCAGCGCGTCCACGATGTTGTCTTCCATCAGCGGCACGTGCTTGTGCGCCGCGGCGTGGTAGATGTACCGCGGGCGGTGCGCCTCGAGCATCTGGCGGATGCGGGAATCGTCGCGGATGTCCGCGATGATGGTCGGCAGCGCCAGCTCGGGATAGGCCTGCGACAGCTCGCGGTGGATGGCGTGAATGGAATTCTCGCCGTGCCCCAGCAGGCACAATTCGGACGGCCGGCATTGCGCGACGAGACGGCACATCTCCGATCCGATGGAGCCGCCCGCGCCCGTGACGAGCACGCGCTGCCCCTGCAGCATGCTGCGCACATTCGACATGTCCGTCTTCACCGGATCGCGACGCAGGAGATCGTCGATGCGGATTTCGCGGAACTGCTTCAGCTCGACCGTGTCGTTCAACAGCTCGCTGACGCTGGGCAGCGTCCGCGTCTTGATCTTCAGCGGCTCCGTCACCTTCAGGATCGACTGGATCGTCTTGCCCGACGACGACGGCATGGCGATAAGAATCTGTGACACCTTCAGCTTCTGCACGCCTCCGCGATCTCGTCGCGGCCTCCGAGCACCGGAATGCCGTAGATGATGCCGCCCTGCTTGCGGCGGTCGTCGTCGATGAATCCGACGGGATTCAATCCGCTCGCGGGATTGCGCAGCATCTCCTTCGCGATCATCGTCCCGGAATTGCCGGCGCCGATGATGAGGACGCTCTTCATCGTGTCCACTTCCATGCCGGACTTCTTGCTCTCCGTGTTGTACATGCGGCTGAGCAGCCGTATGCCGCCGTTGATGAACAGCGAGAGCATGAGATCGATGGCGGGGACCGAGCGCGGGATGGACCGCGGGATGTGCGGAAACAGCGGGAGCAGCAGGAGGTAGATGATGTTGAACGTGAATCCCGCGGTGAAGATCGCGATCAGGATCACCGACACTTCCTCGATGCTCGCATAGCGCCACAGCCTGTCGTACATGCCCAGCTTGTAATAGATCAGCAGCTTGATGACCACCGAGCAGGCCGTGTACACGTAAATCGAATTCCAGAAGGCCGACCAGTTCAGCATGTTCTCGAGCCGCAGCGACAGCGCGATCGCGGGAATCAACAGCATGGCCACGAGATCGAACAGGAGGTAATGCCTGTTCCGCATGCGTATCAGTAAGGAGGCTCGTCGTCTCATGCCAGGTGGTGTTGTCTGTCCGGCTCGCGGCCGATGACGCGGGTATCCCCGGCCATGGCGCTGAATACGAAAATGGATTCAATCATATGAAAATACGACGCCCGAAGTGAAAATCACATTTCCCTCTCCGTCGATGGCAGGGAGGCAACGCCCTTCGCATGCCGGACCCGCATCCGCGTGCCGTCAATACAGCCCGTACGAGGCCATGACGCCGATGGTGAGCCCGGGAACATAGGGACCGCTCCCGGTGAATGCGGCCTCCGTGTCGATGGTGGTGTACGCGACGAGGCCCCGCGCGCTCAGGTCGTGCAGCGGCGTCCAGCGCAGCGCTCCGCTGACGGTCAGGGCCGAAAATTCATGCCCCGCAAGAAATGCCGGCTGCATGCGGGGAGATCCCCCCTGCACGGCCGTGCGATCGCCGAAGCGCGCGAAGGAGGCGGTGCCGGTGACGTCCCAGCCCCTGTCCGGGTGCATGGTGTGCGTGACGCTCACGACGTCGGCGTTCGTGCCGATCCAATGTCCGAGGACGATCTGATGCGAGGTGTACTGCTGCGACGCGACGACATTCCGGTACGCGAACGGGAAAACGCGCGAGCATTCCAGACGCGTCTCGGACGGCAGACGGAACAGGCCGTACGTCAGGTCCGTCAGCGTCGCGCCCGCGGTGAACGCGACCTGGTAGTCGACGTCCGTCTTCGCGAGCGAGAGCACCTTGCCGACATCCATTTCGTCGATGAACAGCGTGCCGTACACGGTCACGTGGCGCGTCGGCGTATACCGCGCGTCCAGGAAAAACTGCGAGTTCCCCGTGCTCGCCCGCGTCCACCGGTCCGCCGCGCGGAAGGAGATCACCGGGATCAGGAAGAGCAGGTTGACGTCAGTCTCGCTGTAGATGATCGACCCCGAGCGCGAGCTGCAGCCCGGGAGTGATGCGCGCGGTGAGGACGTGCGCCGCGAGGTACTTCGTCTTGTAGAATTTCTGGCCGATTTTCATGCGCACGGAATCGGCGACATCCGAAAAGAGCCACGCGTGCGAGTATTCGAAGTGCAGCCAGTCGGCGAGCGCGACGCGAAAATACAGTTCGGGCGACGACGGAGATTTGTCCGACAGGATGATCGCGCCGTCGCGGCCGCTTCCCAGCCAGCGGTCCATTTTCTGCGCGCCGACCGTGAGCCAGGGGGTGGAATAGAAGAACTGCGCCTCCGCGACCTCGAACTCATAGGACTTCGACGTGGCGGGAGGACCCTTCACCACGCCCTGCTCCGGGGTGCGGAGACTCAGCGGATCGAGAGGATTCCCCTTGACGCCGTTGTCGACCCAGCGCATGAAGGCGCCGAGATTGCGCCCCACATAGCCGTAGACCTGCACGCCGTTCGAGCGCGCGATCAGATCGTCCGTCTCCTCGCGCTTCTCGAACCGTACCCGGCCCACCAGATCGGCGGCGAGGAAGGTCTCCGCCGGCGTGTGCACGCGCAGTGTCGCGAGATTCCAGCGCTCGCCCTGCGGAACCCTGACCGCGGTATCCGCTGCATGCAGACGGCGCAGTTCCTCGGCGAATTCTTCCGCGTAGTACGCGCACTGCTTTTTATCGTAGGGGATGAGCCGGAACGGTCCGCGAGCGAGCGAATCGATCGCCTTCGCGATCGCGATGCGCGGCAGCGGTCGCGAGAACTGCAGGAGCGACACGCCGTATCGCGCCTCGATGCGGTCGAGATAATCGTACACCGGATGACGGACGGGGACGTTGACAACCTGCGCGACGGCGGTGGCGGAGAGCAGCGCCATGAAAAGGAAAAGAGTGGGCCAGCTCACCGAAGTCCCGTATTTCGGGACGTAGGTGAGGAGCAGGCCTGCGCACCGAAGTCCGCCGAAGGCGGACGCAGGTGTGGAGTGGGGAGAAAGACAGCAGCCCTGGAGCCTGCCCCGAGCCTGTCCGCCGGGGCCGCCGGAGGCGGACGCAGGTGGGCGAAGGCGAGGGGTCCTGGAGCCTGCCCTGAGCCTGTCCCCCAGTCGCCGGAGGCGGACGCAGGTGGGCGAAGGCGAGGGTCCCCGCGGCCTCCCTGTTGTGAGGAGCTCCGCTCCCGAACCAATGCCCGGAGGCGTGTGAGGGAGTTCCGCTCCCGAACTGGTGCGCGGGATCGATGATGCTGTGGACATTTTTCCTTTCATGGGAAGTCCCTTCAGGGCACGAGACCCAGGCGTCGGGCGACGGCCATCTCTGGAGGTGGAGCGAAACGCCTTTTTCCCGCAAGCATGGCGGCGATCACGAGCACAGTACGAGCGATGATTCTGAGATCGTAGAAGAACGATGCATTGCGCACGTACACGAGTTCGAGCGCGAGTTTGACGGGGAGCAGTTGTTGCGCGTACACCTGCTCGGTGTCGCCGCCCTGAAGCATGCGCTCGCCGTCCGTGTAATTGAAAATGCTCCCGGGACTCGCAACTCCCGGACGCACAGTCAGTGTTTCACGCCCGCGCTCCCCGAAATGCGCGTCGACGATGGCGGGATCTTCCGGCCTTGGCCCGACCACCGACATGTCGCCCGCGAGCACATTGAGGAATTGCGGCAGCTCGTCGATTTTCGACGCGCGGAGAAACGCGCCGAACGGAAAGATCCGCGCGTCCCGGTGCGCGGTGATGGCACTCGCCCCCTGCGGTTGCCGCATCCGCATGGTCCGGAATTTCATCATCGAGAATTCGCGACCCTTCACGCCGCTCCGGCGCGCCCGAAAGAACACCGGCCCGCGATCCGAGACCACGATACCGATCGCCGCCACGAGAAACAGCGGCGACGTGCACAGAAGGAGCACCGTTGAAAAAACGATGTCAAAGAGGCGTTTTGCCATCGCGGAACACCGCCCGTACGGTCATGAAGACCTCCGCTGCATCGAGGCAGGCCTGATTTCCCCAGGCGCGGGCCTTGTGCCGCAGCGCCTCGATCGAACGGGGATGCGGATACTCGCGAAGCTCGCTGGTGTAACACGACATCGCCTCCAGCTTCACGTCGAGGGTGGCGCTGATATCAATCCACGTATCGGGGACGAAGGAGCGCGGATATGCCCACTCGGTGCTGCTTGCGGTATCGAACGCGTACACCGCAGTGATGTACTCCTCTGTCGGCCGCGTGGCAACCAGGGCTGCCTGAAAAAGCAGCTGATGATCGCGATTGATGTCGCCGCCATACTGGACGTACACGATGGAGGGCCGCGTTTCGCGCAGGACGAGTTCAAGTGGCGAGATGAGGTCTGTGAGCGTGATGGTGTCGAGTCGTTGATCCGCAAAACCGAGGTGACGGACGTCGCGCACACCGAGTTTCTCCGCGGCGCAATCGATATGCGCTTTCTGGCCTACTCCCTCCTCGCCGTATCGCAGGGATTCGCCCTCGCACGCAAGGACAAGCGTGACCCGATCGCCGGCGCGTACATGCAGCGCGACGGTACCACCGCATCCCAGAAGTTCATCATCCGGATGCGCGGCGATGACGACGATACTACGATTGGCCATGAGCAAACACCTTTCCTGTCCAGATCAGGTTACTGAGGGAATACCCGGAGCAGATTCCGGCATGTTCGGTTTCGGTTTCAAGCAGCAGGACGGCGCCAGTGCCGCAGGCGACAAGTTGCCCGCAGGACGCGGCATCGGGAGAGACGACTGCGCCGAGGACGGCGCCGGGAACACCGAGAGGAGAACTCAGCGGCAGCAGCGCCGCGCGCCAGATCATCATCCGTTCGCCGTCGAGGAGGCTGAATGCGCCGGGATAGGGTCGCGCCAGGGCCCGGATAAAGTTATACACGTCCTGCGCGCTCCGTGTCCAGTCGATATCGCCATCCTGGGGAGTTCTCCCGGGAAGCCGGGGTTCGTCCGTGACAGCTTGAGGCACACCCGGACGCTCCCCCGCATGGATGCGGTCGAGAAATCGGAAGATCATGTCGGTATTCGACTCCGCCACCCGCGCGTACAGCGTGGCGCAGGTATCGTATGGCGTGATCGGGATGACGGTCTGCTCGATGATGTCGCCTTCGTCGACGCCGGGCGCGAGCCAGATCAGAGAGTTCCCCGTCTCCGTGTCTCCTTTGATGAGCGACCAGTTGATCGGCGCGCGGCCTCGATGGCGAGGCAACAACGAAGCGTGCGCGCCCACCATGCCGAGACGCGCCGTCGCGAGCGCCTCTTCGCGCACGATCTGCGACCAGCCGAGGACGACGCAGACATCTGGCGCGAGCGACCGCAGCAGCTCCACCGCTTCCGGATCGTTGATATTTCTGACACGGTGAAGCGGTATGCCGAATTCCGCGCACAGCCCGCCGTAATCGATGGCGCCGCTGCGCTTCGAGGCGTTCTCCTCCGTCAGGGTGATCACCGCACGCACATCGTACCCACGTGAGAGGACTTCCCGCAATGCGGGCAATCCCTCAACGTGAAATCCAATCCAGACGATGGTCATGTGTTGTGATCTCGAATACTATGGTAGACGTCAGGTATGGATCGGGATGCGGAGACGCGGTGATGCGGTGCGCGGAGATGCGGAGATGCGGAGACGCGGGTCGATGGTCACGGCCTCTCAAGGCCCGTCATCCTGAGTCCTCGCACCGGGCCTTCGGCCGGGTGGATTTGTGGTGATGACATGCTATTTCTTCGTAGCGCACACATCGGTTCTCGAAAGTGAGAATGCGTTTTTTAATCCGATTTCGACATTTCGAAAAGATGTCATGAGCAGCGAAGTGAAGGATGACAGGACCAAAATGACTCACGGTTCACGATTCACGACTCACGGTTCACGATTCACGACTCACAGTTCACGATTCACGACTCACGGTTCACGATTCACGACTCACGGTTCACGACTCACGGCTCACCCCTCGGCTTCGCTCGGGGCAGGCTCTTCACGATTCACCGCCTGTGCGCTCCGACGATTTCCATGACGGCCCGAACCACATGCTCCTGCTCCTCGTCCGTCATCGACGGATACAACGGGAGCGACACGATGCGCGGCCACACCGACGCGGCGGCGGGGAAATCCTCCGCGCGATAGCCGTAGGTGTCCGCGTAGTACGGGTGCATGTGCAGGGGCCGCCAGTGCACGGAGCAGACGATGCCGCGCGCCTTCATCTCTTCGATGAACTGCGCGCGGGCGATGGCCAGCAGGTCGAGCCGCAGTTGGATGACGTAGAGATGATGGGAATGCCGGATGCTGTCCAGCACCTGCAGCGGTTCCACGGCCTCCGTGTCCGCGAACGCGTCGTCATACTTCGCGGAGAGGCGCATGCGCGCGGTGCGGAATTGTTCCGCCTGCGCGAGCTGGGAAATGCCGAGCGCCGAGGCGATGTCCGTCAGATTGTACTTGTAGCCCGGAGCAACGAGCTGATAGTCCCAGGTACCGGTCTTCGCGAAGCGATTCCACGGGTCGCGGTTCATGCCGTGCAGCGACATGAGACGCATGCGCGCGGCCAGCTCCGCATCCGTGGTGGTGGCCATGCCCCCTTCGCCGGTGGTGATGGTCTTGTTCGCGTAAAACGAGAAACACGATACACGACTGGTGCCGCCGCCGATGCGAGTAGGGAGTGGGGAGTAGGGAGTAGGGAGGAGGAAGTAGCTCCAGCCTGCCCAGCGAAGCCAGAGTCCACGTCTCCGCGTCCCCGTGTTCCCGAGTCGTGAGTAGGGGTGGGGAGTTGGGAGTGGAAACGATGGCCGCGGGAAACGCATGCGCCGCGTCTTCGATGACCTCGCAGCCATGGCGCGCCGCGAGCCGCGTGACGGCCGCAAGATCGCAGGGCTGACCGCCGTAATGCACCGGAAGGATCGCGCGCACGCGCCGCTGCGTATCGGCAAGTCCCGGAACACGATCGCCCGCCGCGAGCGCCGCGAGCGTGTGCTCGAGATGCGGGATCGAGAGATTGAGCGTGTGCGGATCGCAATCCACGAATACCGGAATCGCGTCGAAGTAGCGGACGACCTCGGCCGTCGCGGCGAACGTGAGCGTCGGAACAATCACGATCTCTCCGCGCTGCAGCCCGATCGCCTCCAGCGCCAGATGCAGCGCGGCCGTGCAGGAATTCACCGCCACGGCGTGCACTTCCTCGTCGTTGCGCACCGCCTCGGCGAACAGCCGCTCGAACTCCTTCGTCTTCGGACCCGTCGTCAGCCAGCCCGAACGCAGGCATTCCTCAACACCCGCGAGCGCCGCGGGATCGAATTCGTATCGGAAAAAAGGAACGTTCATAGGGTATGAGTCGTGAAGAGCCTGCCCCGAGCCTGTCCGCCGAAGTCCGCCGGAGGCGGACGCAGGTGGGCGAAGCCGAGGGGTGAATCGTGAGTCGTGAATCTTTGATGTTGCCACGAACTCATCCCCCCGACCCCCTTCTCTTGAAAAGAGAAGGGGGGGAAGAGAATAAGATCGCATTCTCCCTAAAGTGATCCATAACACCATCATCATCACGAGATGCCGGGTGAGCCGCGAAGCCCCTCTCTTTCCAAACGAGTTGACTCATCAAGCTCACTTCCCACCCTCATAAGTTTGGCAACGAAACATGGGGGCGTTTCGGTTTCTCCCCCTTCTCTTTTCAAGAGAAGGGGGTCGGGGGGATGAGTTCGTGGGAACAGTCGGTGCTGGTGTCACTCAAGACGATTCCAGGATACCGTCCAATGAGTGGCTCAGGATGACCGGAAACAATGATCATCGATCAGCGACGCTGCCTGTCACCCTGAACGCCTCTTCCAGGATTCCCACAATCCTCTCCGCCGCATGCCCGTCGCCGAACAATGCCGGACGCTCTTCCGGCCACCAGCGCGTGTTGACACTCTCGCGAATCAACGCAGGATCGAGATCGACCACGCGGTTCCAGCCCGCCGCGACGGTCTCCGTCCATTCCGTTTCGGGACGCAAGGTCACGCAGGGCACGCCGTGGAAATACGCCTCCTTCTGCACTCCGCCGCTGTCGGTCAGGATCATGTACGCCGAACGCTCGAGTGCGGTCATGTCCATGTATCCCACTGCGTCGAGAATGCGGACGTTCTCCGGATCCAGGAGTCCGAATTCTGCAAGCCGCGCGCGCGTCCGAGGATGCAGCGGCAGAAGCACGGGACGTCCCAGCTTTCCGAGCGTGTCCAACACGGACGCGAGCCGCTCCGTGTCGTCCACCGTGTACGGCCGGTGGAGGGTCGCGAGAACATAGTCGCCGGGTACGACGCCGTATGCGTCGAGCACACCGCCCTGCCCGTCCGCGCGTACCGCGAACAGCAGCGCGGCGTCGAGCATCACGTCGCCCACGTTGTGCACGCCCTGGGTGATTCCTTCTCCCGCGAGCTGCCGGACGGCGCCGTCGGTCGGGCAGAAGAGCAGATCCGAGCAGTGATCGGTGAGCACGCGGTTGTGCTCTTCGGGCATCCCGCGATTGAAGGAGCGCAGGCCCGCCTCATTGTGCGCGAGCGTGACACCGAGCTTCACCGCGGCAAGCGCCGCGGCCAGGGTCGTATTGGTGTCGCCATGCACGAGCACCACGTCGGGTGCGATATCGAGGATCGCCCGTTCGAAGGCGGCGAGCATCAGTCCCGTCTGCGCTCCCTGCGGACCCGACCCGATCCCGAGGTTCAACGTCGGCGCAGGGATGCCGAGCTCCTCGAAGAACACCGCCGACAGCCCCTCGTCATAATGCTGTCCGCTGTGCACGATGATGTCCTCATGCCCGCGCGCGACGATCGCGCGGTGCATCGCCGCCGCCTTCACGAACTGCGGCCGCGCGCCGATGGCGGAGAGGATCCGCAAGCTCACAGGGGATCACTCGCGAGAGAGCGATTCATAGTAGGGAGTAGGGTGTAGGGGTTGATGGCCAAATAAAAGTGCAACGCTCTATCGGGGTTGCATTTCATGAAAAAAGCATCGAAGATCGTTCATTCTCCATTCCATCCGTGCATCTATGAAAGAGAAAAAAAACGAGAAGAGTATCGAAGGTGGATTCGAGATCTTCGATTCAAGGATGGTTTGTCGCTCCGCACGATCGCGGCACTTGCTGGCGCCAGTAGCCATACCGTTCAGCGCTGGACGCGGGCAGCGGATCAGGACTGTTCGATCGATGGACGCGGTTGGAAGAAGGGCGTAGGTCGAATGCACACGGAGCAAACAACTCGCCGGATTTGCGCTCTCCATGGAAGACTGACGACGTCGAAGAAAGCGTTCTTCACAGGCGCAACGGCCATTGCGCAGGAATGGCGACGGCGGTACAAGACGCCTCCCCCGCCTGTCCGTACAATCGGGCGAGTCCTGGCCGAGCAAGGACTGAGTCGGAAACGCAAGACACCGCGTTCGAAGGGTGCTGCTTCGTATCTGCTGTATCCCGAGTACACCATTTACACGGGACTGGGAGGTCGCGTCCTTGAAGCGGATTTTATCGGCCAGAAATTCTTGGCCGGGAACCCGTCTCCGATTCATTTTATCAGCTTCTCGTTTAAGATCAAGCCCTGTTTGCGCTACTATCAGCGGGTTTTGGCTGAAACGGCGGATGTGATGATGGCGGAATCCAAGCGGTTTTTCACCATGTTCGAAGAACCGGATTTTTTCAAGATCGACAACGGTCCAGCGGCGTTCGGATCCTCTTCGGCAAAACGAACGGTCTCGCGAGTGGTCCAGTTTCTGCTTCAGCGGCAGATCGTTCCAATCTTTTCGGTGCCGCGTCGTCCGTTCACGCAAGCATCGGTTGAGGGAAGTAACTCGATGTTTGCGAGGAACTTTTGGAAGGCGCGCACGTTCACCTCGGTCAAAGATATCGACCGCCAGCTCGCATGGCTCAATCAAGCAGTCGTGAAGTATCATGAGTATACGGCTCCTCCAACCCGGAAGCGATCGAAAACCTTCGTTCCTCGAGTGCTGTTTCTTCGACAGGTCCGTGAACACCCGGAAGACCCTCGCGCGGGATACATCGACGTCTTGAATGAGTGCCTGTGTATTCCAGAATCGTTCATCAACTACTTCGTTATTGCGGAGTGGAATCTTCGAACCGAGACTCTTGTCGTGTCACTTGAACGGGATAGAAAACTGCAAACGATCCTCGAGCAGTCGTTTCAAATTAATTCTCCAAACGTATCATTCGGGTGATGCACTTTTATTTGGCCAATAACCAGTACCCTCCTCCTCCCCTTTTCCTCGGTCCTCTCCCCACCACCACCTCGTATCCCCTCTCAAACTCCCCACCATCGCCTCGGAGGGCTCCCCCCCTGGGGATTTCCCCGAGCAGAGTGCGCCCATCTCCCGGCGGAGAACCTCGTTGTCGATCAATGTTTGCAGGGCCTCCGCGTGCCTGGCGGCGTCGCCGGGCGGGAGCAGGAAGCCGTTGTATCCGTCGCGCACCATGTAACGCACGTCGCCCACATCGCTCGCGGCGACGGGCAGGCCGGCGGAGAGCGCGGAGAGCACGACGAGCGGATAGGTTTCGCCGCCGAAGTCGATGGAGGGCAGCGAGAAGATGTCGAAGGCGGAGTACAGCGCCGAAAGATCGCTGCGGTAGCCCGGGAAGATCACGCGGTCCCTCGATGCCGAGCGCCCGGGCCTGCGCGCAGGGACTGCTCCAGTTCGCCGTCGCCCACGATCATGCAGCGCGTTGCAGCCGTCCGCGCGCAGCAGCGCCATGGCGTCCAGCAGATGCGTGTGTCCTTTGAATTCCACGAGGCGGCCGACGGTGCCGACGAGAATGGCGTCGTCCGGAATGCCGAACTCACTGCACGCGCGTCCGCAAATCCGCAGAGCGCTGCACCTGCGCATCGGGCAGCGCATTGTGCACGACGGTGATGCGCTCGGGAGCAATGCCGTCTTTTTCCACCAGCAGCGTCTTGGTGGAATACCCGTCCGGAACGAAATGGTCGATGAGATGACGGTTGCGGAACCAGTGCAGCAGGTTGTGCTGTATCGACAGGCAGGAATGCACGGAGGCGACGTTCGCGCAGCCGAGCCGCCAGCCGCGAAGGCGCCGATGCTTCGGTCGTGATTGGCGTTCCGTGTGCACGACGTCGACGCGCGCTCTCGCGCAATCCGCGCGGTGAGGGCGTGACCGCGGCGATCATCCCGGAGATCCTGCCGGTACGCGATCCCGAGCACGTCGATGCCACGCTCCCGCGCGGCGTCGGCAAGGTCGGAACCGCGCATTGCCGCGACGACGACAAAAGTGACCGCGGTCGCGGAGACCCTGCGCGAGGTACAGCACGAAGTTCTCCCCGCCCGCGATGCGAAGATGGTCGTTGGTCAGCGCGATGTTCATGCGGCGGTGTCCCCGATTGATGGCACGGCGGCGTCGTTCCCCGCGTGCACGCGCCGCCCGCGATGATGTCGCGCACTGCGGCAATCACGTCGTCCGCGTCCTGCTCCGTCATTTTCGGAGACAGCGGCAGGCTCACCGTCGAGCGGCCGATGTCGCGCGCGTGCGGCCAGGCGCCGGGCGTCCAGCCGTAGCGTTGCTGGTAGTACGGATGCTCGGGCAGGCTGAGGTAATGCACGCCCACGCCGATGTTGCGCGCGGTCATGGCGTCGAGAAATGCGTCGCGCGCGATGCCGCAGCGCCTCGTCTAAGCAAGCAGCGCGTACAAATGCAGCGCGTGCACGGTATCGGCCTCGGCAGGCGCGGGCGTGGCGACAGGAAGGCCGGCGAAGCGGCGTGTTGATAGCGATCCCAGATGCGGATGCGCGTTTCGCGGAACGCGTCCACCCGCGCGAGCTGATGCAGTCCGATGGCGGCCTGCAAATCCATCATGTTGTACTTGAAGCCGGCTTCCATCACTGCGTAATGCTTGTAGCCCTGATCGCTGAAGCGCGCCCAGGCGTCCTTCGACATGCCGTGCAGGCCGAGCATCTTCACGCGCGCGATGTCCTCCACTCGCGCTGTGCGAGCACCATTCCGCCCTCGCCCGTCACCACGTTCTTTCGTCACATAAAAGAGAAAGATCCGAAGGCGCTGAACAGTCCGGCGGGCGCCGTCAATCTCCGTCCGATGGCGTGCGCAGTCCTCGATGACGATCAGTTCGTGACGACGCGCGATATCCATGATGGCGTCCATGTCGCAGGGCCGCCCCGCGAAATGCACGGGCACGAGGGCGCGCGTGCGCGGCGTGATGCGGCGCTCGATCTCCGCGGGATCGATGTTCATGGTGACGGGATCGACATCGGCCAGCACGGGCGTCGCGCCGGCGTGGATGATGGCATTGACGGTGGCGCAGAAGGTCAGCGGCGTGGTGATGATCTCGTCGCCGGGTCCGACGCCCGCGGCGAGAATGCTCAGGTGCAGCGCGGCGGTGCAGGAGTTCAGCGCGGCGGCGTGCGGCGCGCCCTTGTATGCGCGGAAGGCGTCCTCGAAGCGCTTGACTTTCGGTCCCGTGCCGAGCCAGCCGGATTCGAGCGAGTCCACGACCTCGGCGATCTCCTCGCCGCCGATGAGCGGGGAGCCGAAGACGAGAAAGGATGTCCGTCGCGTTGCCTCGTCGATGTCACACCTCGGATGGGTTGTTTTCGCGCTGCCTCTGCGAATTGCGAAGCAGCGTCGCCTGCGATGACCGCGGCTGCCGCGCTCTGCGGCATGCGCGCCAGACTGGACGGATGCAATTCCGCGCAGCAAGAAATTTCCGCAATCAACGCCGGAAAAACAACCGGGGGCAACCCGTCGCCCGTTCAGCGCAGGAGCAGCACGCGGGCGCGAACTTCCCTCGCTCCTGCTCGGAGCCGGATGAAATACGTGCCGTTCGCAAGGGCGCGACCCGCATCGTCGAGTCCGTCCCACACCGCGTCGTGCACCCCCGCCAGGCGATCGTCGCGCAGCAGCGTCCGCACCCGCTCGCCACGTGCCGTGACGATATCCAATTCCACGCGTCCCGGCTGCTGCAGGGTGAAGGCGATGCTCCCCTGCCGCCGGACGGGATTCGGAAACACCGTCGCGATGCCGAATGCGCGATCCTCGCTCCCGTCGTCGAGCCGCCGATGTCCGACTGGATCGAGGCCGAGCGGTGTGCCATGAAGAACCGCCGAGAGCGTGTCGGCGAGGGGCGTGCCGGCGATGACACCGGAAGCGGGAGCGGTTTCCGCATAGTCCCCGGTGATCTCCCAGATCATCGCGCCTCCCAAATCGTGGTCGAGCACATACCGCGCCTTCAGCGCCACCGATCGCGGGTTGTCGTACGTGACGAAGGTCTGCAATCCGCTCTTCCCGATCAGGTAGGGAGCCTCCGCGACGGAATCCCAACGGTCCTCAAAAAGAGACCAGGCTCTCTGAATATCGAAGTATTGCGGGTCGCCGCCGTACGCCGGAAACGTGACGGCATCCTGCGCGCCGGTCGAGGGGGCGTGCAGTCCGGGCGCGCCTGCGGTCTTCAGGCTGCGCCCGTAAAAGGGGATGCCGAGCACGATTTTCGAGGGCGGAACCCCGTGCGCGTCGATCAGCCGGCGCACGGTGCTGTGCACGTTCAGCGCCGTGTCGCCCTGTGCCGGCCTGCGCAAGGCGCGAGATGATTTGTGACGGCGTTCCGTGTGCCGGCAAATTCGTAGGTCATGAGATTGACTGGTCGAGCAACGCCGACACCGGCGCCCATTCGATGTTGCGCATCGACTCCGCATCGGCGCCCACGGCGGCACTGAGCAGCATCGCGCGTCCGGCGCGGATACCGTGCGCGTCGAGCGAGTCCCGGATGGCGCGCAGCAGCAGCGTGAAGTTGGCCTTGTCGGCGGGCGACCCGTTGTGCGGCGCATAGCCGGGCCCCTCCCAGTCGATGTCGATGCCGTCCGCATCATAGCGGCGCATCGCCTCGGCGCACCAATGCGCGAACACCGCCCGCTTCCCGGCGTCGGCCGCGATGCCGGGAAAGAGAGAAGATTGCGTCCATCCGCCGATGGAGATCATCACCTTCACGCTCGCGGCATGCGCATGCGCGACAAGCGAGGTCCCTCTGCGATGATACGCGGGATTTCCGAGGTCGTTGTCCGTTTCATATCCGGCCGGAGCGAGGGTCCAGTCGATGTCGCCCAGCAACAGGTTTTTTTCCGCCCAGGGGTCCATGCAGGCCAGGCGACCGTCGGCCAGAGGATTCAGGAAGGCGTAATTGATGATGGTGTATCGATCGTACCGGATGGTGGACGGTTTCACCAGGCCGCTCCTGTCGTACCATTTCCATCCGGGGTAATACCCGACAATCTTCTTGTTCCCCTGACCGTGGACGGCACAGGGAAAAACGATCAGCAGCAGAAACAACAGCGATTTCACACGGCTCCTGTTCAGCATCGGCGATCTCCATATTTCCTGTTTGATCGGCGGGTTCATGGCATTCCGGCCGAAACGAGTGTTCGAAACGCGTCCACCGCCCGGGAATCCCTCGCCTTGAGCAAACGGATGCACTCGTCGCTGCGGTGCCCGCCCGTCGGGGGCGGAAGCAGTGCGGACGGATCCGGGACGCGCTCCTGCGCATGAAACCGTCGAAGCGCGCCGTTCGGCGATGTTCCATTCCACCTCGAAGCCGAGCGCCTCGAAATGTCTGGCCACTTTCGGATGCTCGAAGGTGATGGGCTGCAGCCCTCGCCCGTCGAGAAAAAGATGCGGGAGGACGATATTCCGGAACAGGCGCGGGAATATCCCCTTCCCGCGGAACTCCGGACGCATGTACACGTGCACATCGCGGCGCAACAGGTTCACGGCGCCCGCGCACACTCCCCCGTGTTTCAGGAAGTAAAACTCGTGAAAGGCGCAGAGCGAACAGGCGCCTCCCTCGTCGTCCCACACCCAGCCGTATTCCACGTCCTCCGAGATCGGCGCGCCCGCAAGGAAGCGCGGGTCACGGTTGTCGCGGTTCAGGGCGTCGATGAAATAGGCAATGCGTGCGTGCGTCATGGCAGCACGACGAAGGTGCGGACGCGCCGCTCCTTCGCGGTGAGGAGACTCACAACGTATGTCCCCGGCGGAAGTCCCGACGCGGGAAGCAGCGCGGAGTGCGTCCCCGCTTCCTCCGCTGCATCGCGGAGAGACAGCGCGATGCGGCCGGAGATGTCGTGCACGCGCAGCGTGACATGCTCCGCGGACTGCAGGGAATACGTGATGGAGGCGGCACGATGGGTGCCCGCGGATATCGGCGAGGGATGCACCATCACCTCCGGCGATGAGGATCCGAAGAGCGCGATGCGAAGTACCGGAGAGTACTCGAAACTGCCGTCCGTATCGATCTGCCTGAGCCGGAAATAGCTGCAATCGGAGACGGGTTCATCGAAGCCGTATTCGGTGTCCAACCCCGCGGTGCCGGCGCCGGCGACAAAACCCGTCTGCACGAAATCGACGCCGTCGCGCGATCGTTCCACCGCGAAACCGGCGTTATTGGTTTCGGATGCGGTTGTCCACTTCAATGCGACGATTCCGTCGTGCACCGAGGCGGTGAAGGAGACCAGCTCGACGGGAATCGGATGAGTGAAAAATCCGTAGTTCGAACTGAGCGCGCTGGTCGTCGGCGAGTTGCGCGCGACGACGCGCCAGTAATTCATCGCATGCAGCTGCGCGTCAGGCACGGTGATCCCGGTGTCGGCCGAGGTGATCTGCCGGAAGATCGCGGTGAACGCGATGTCGTCGGCGAGCTGCACGGTGTAGGACACGGTGTCGCGGGGATTCAGCGTCCGCGCCCGATGCCACGCGAGGGGCACGTCCCCGCTGAACGATCCGCGCAGCGGCGAGATCAGCGCGAAGGCGCGCGGCGCGAGCTTCTTCGTTGCAATACTCATGGTCACGCGCGAATCGGTCGACAGGGAACCGTAGGAGGAATGCCAGCCGCAGGTATCGCCCTTCAGGAAGAGATCGAACGCCGCGGTCATGTATCGACGCGACAGCAGCTGCTGATCCGGACGCGAGAGGTTTCCGTTCGGGTCGGTCCAGTCCCCGATCGGCGTGTCCATGAAACGCGTGTGATTGCCGCCGAGCAGCAGGGGCAGGCTCTTGCACGGCGAGGCGGCATTGTACCATCGGCACTTGATTGCTCGAGGGCGGAGTGATGCCGTCGGCCGACCCGGAGATCAGGCACACCGCGCCCGCGATTGCGGGCATGGCGGAAATCGCGGACGGCGTCGTCTCCGCCGGCGCCAGCGGGGCGGCCACGCGCACGCGCGCATCGTACGAGGCCGCGAGCAGACTCGCGCCGCCGCCCATGGAATGCCCCGAGACCGCGGCGGCGCCGGTGTCGAGCGTGCCATACAGAAAACTCGTTGCGGTCCCGTGCTGCGTCCGCAACCACTCGAGACAGTAGAGCAGATCATATGCGAGCTGCCCGTGCTGCGTGTCGGGAAACTGCGGCGCGATGGTCACGTACCCGCGCGAGGCGAGATGCTCGAAGGTTGACAGGTAGTACGTGTTCTGCGCCATGAAACCGTGACCGAATGCGACGATCGGGTAGGGCCGGTCCGTCGTGTCGATGGCGGTATTCTGACCCGCGGACAGCGCGGGGTAATACACGCGGCACGGCAGCGACCTGCTTCCGCGCTGAATGGTCACAGAGCGCCACCCCGCGCCGTGCGGTCCGGCATCCTCGGGAGGCGTGCACGACTGCCCGCGGCTCGCGGCGGTGAGGAGAAGGAACACACAACAGAAGAAGAGGTTTCGCATGGACAAGTATGCGAAAAGCGCCCGAACAAAGCAATGCAGTGCGTGATGCGTGGTGCGTCCGCGTACGATCAGGCACCCGTGCATGGCGGGGAAATGGAGACAAGAAATGACTTGAACAATTCGCGATAGTACTGTAGGTTAGTATCACATATTCACCGAGCATGCATGCGGAACAGATGTGAGCCGAAAGCAACGTGGTACCTTCGACAGCATCTTCGAGAAGCCGACCCGGACGGACATTCCATGGTCGGATGTGGAACGTCTGCTGCGCGCTGGGGTGAGCATCAGCGAGGCCGGGGATCACGAGTGCGCATTGCATTGGAGGGCGTAAGAGCCGTATTCCATCGGCCTCTCCCGGAACGGGTGACAGATTCCGGCGCGGTGAGCTCTCTGCGAAAATTCCTCGAAACCGCCGGATTCAAGAACGAAAAACCGCCAACCACGTGAATGCCTGTCGAACGCACAGTGTGCTGGAATCATTCAAGGAGACATCCCATGCTGGAATACAAAGGATATAAAGGAAAGGTCGAATACATCGAGGACGCGAACATTCTCCATGGCGAAGTGGTGGGCACGAGGGATGTCATCACCTTTCAGGCGAGCAACGTCAGGGAGCTGCAACGCGCATTTCATGATTCGGTCGATGACTATCTCGCGTTCTGCGAAGAGCGGGGTGAAACCCCCGATAAACCGTACTCCGGAAAGTTCGTCGTCCGCGTGCCCGAAGCCGTCCATCGCACGCTTGCCGAGTATGCGAGCACCGAAGGACAGAGCATCAACACCGTCATCCTGGAGGCGGTGCTCGACTATCTCCCGAAGAAGCTTTCCGACGGGCTCGTACACGAGCCTTGAGACCGGAACCGCGCTTCACGCATCCACATGCGATCGACCCCGGTACCGACGCGGCAGCTGGCGTGGCCATCCTGTTTCACATCGGCCTTCCCTTTCTAGGTTGCGGGTGGAAACGCGTCGCGAATCAGCGGTGTCTATTCGATTGTCACGAGACTGTAGGAATCGAAAGTCAGGACGGAACGCAGGCGCAGCGAGTCCGGAGCGCGTCCGTCTCGAATGAGCAGGCACTGCCCCTTCCGTGTTCCCATCCGTCGTTGTTCTGGACGCGCACGACCGGTTTGCCACGCCATGAGAGATACAGGAAAATGTTCTGCTTCAGCTCTTCGGTCACGAGGACCTGGCCGCACCCGGCGAAGCCGTTGTTGCGGTCGAGAAACAGGTCGTGGAGCGCGTGCGTCTGCGTGCCGATCGCAACCACGTTCCGGACGAAGGTGAAGAGCAACACGGCGCCGAAAATCCATGCGAACGGTTTCCAGCGTGCCTGCAGCGACAGCGCTCCGCGCACGGTCAGGAACGCGACGAAGAGGAAGGTCGGGGCCAGGTACCAGTTGTGCTGATTCGCGGCGAACGAGAGCGCGATGATCATCGGGAGTGTGAGGCAGACGGAAAAGACGATGGAGCGATGCGCAGGGTCGCGCAGGGTGCCGCCAAGTGCGCGGCGGCGCCGGTACAGGCCGACACCTCCGGCGATCACCGAGGCGAAAAAGAAATAGTTCCAGAAATTCATCCGCGTGTCGAGCACCTT
Source organism: Ignavibacteria bacterium (assembly GCA_016720835.1). GTDB lineage: Bacteria > Bacteroidota > Ignavibacteria > SZUA-365 > SZUA-365 > JADKJW01. The sequence continues at coordinate 64,467 of JADKJW010000013.1, read as the reverse complement.
GACGAAGAAGAGCGGGTCGTGCTTCGCGATCTCGCCGAAGTCGCCGCTCGTCATGCGCCGGAACGTATCATGCACGAGCATCGTCTCCAGCGCGTTGCTGCTGCCATAGTAGGACGGCCCGCTCGCCTTCCCGTAGACGAGCACGAGCGAGGACCAGAAGACGACGAAGAGCGCGACGATGCCCGCCCCGATCCACACCCTGCGGTCCGCAAGGAGCGCGCGCGTCCTGCCCCGCACGATGGCGTAGAGGACCATGCCGGGCAGGAACACGAAGGCGGCCGGGCCCTTCGTCAGGAAGGCGAGACCGATGAAGACCGCGCACAGATATGCCGAACGCGCCTTCGCGTGATCGATGAAGCGGACGAAGTGCCACGCCGAAGCCGTCAGGAACAGGAGCAGCAGCGCGTCGAAATCTCCGGTCAGCCCGATATGCTCGCCCAGCGCGGCCTTGCTCGAGATGAGCACGAGACAGGCCAGCAGCGCCTGCGCGCGGCCGGCGAGCAGCGCAATGAGCCGATACGCATAGAAAAAGAAGAGGATGATGGCGATGGCGGAAGGAAGCCGCAGCGCGAATTCGTTGAAGCCGAAGACGTTGTACGTGAGGACGACCAGCCAGATCATCAGCGGCGGCTTCGCGCTCCACGTATCGGGCTCACCGCCGTAGGTGTAGTTGACGAAGTCGCCGCTCCGGGCCATTTCGTACGCGGTCACGCCGTTGCGGGATTCGTCCCATTCCCGCAGATCGCTCTGTCCGATGCGCCAGAACACGAGCACCGCGACGAGCAGGAGGAGGCCAGGAAGCGGGAAGCGCTTTCCGGACAGAGCCTTCGTGATTGCTGTCCGCACTGCGCCGTTCGTGTTCGCCATGTCGGAAATGTAGGGACCGGAGCATGTACGAGTCAATTTCAACATCAGGGTATCAGCGCGACGCGATATCGCAATCATCGTCATGCCCATCGGTCGCGCCGTGGTCGCACGCGAGACCGATGTGCGACTTCATTCCTGTGCGATCAACCAGAGTTCCTCAGCGCGTCACAATGCATGCGCCCGAAGCCACTCGAGATGGTGTCGCAATGCGGTACAGATACACGCCCGGTTGCGCATCGGCTGCCGACCACGGTATGGCGTGCCGACCCGCAGTCAGGGAACCGTCGAACAACGAGGCAACGGTTCGTCCAAGCGCATCATGCACGGTCAACAGCACACGGTCGTGCTGCGGAAGCTCGAAGGTAATTGTTGTATGGTTCGAGCAGGGATTCGGAAAGCATCCCTCAAGCCGGAATGCGGGGTTCCGTCCTGCGCCTTCGATGGAGGTGGACGATGCGGTGGTGAAGCTGCGTGCGCGTGAAGAGTCTCCGGTGCCTTCGCTGCATTCCCCCGCGACACGCCATGTGTAGACGGTGCCGGCCCGGCATCCGGGAACGAGGAAGGACGTGTCGGCAATACCCGGCTGATCGAGGGTCAGGCCGCTTCCCCGTACGGAGACGTGGTACGTCATCGCTCCGGCAGCCGAGCGCCAGGTCAAACGCGGATTCAACGGAACATTCATGGAGGCATCAGGGGGAGAGATCAGCAACGGCGCGGCGATGGTCGAGCGGAACGTCCATGCCGGTGTCCATTCGCTCATGCCGTCATTGTAGCGCGCGCGAACGCGCCAGAAGTAATCCGTATATCCGTCCAGGGCAATGCTGCGTCCCGATGCCGCCGCGGTATCGTTCACGATCATTGCGCTGAAGTCCGGCTTCAGAGAAACCTGCAGCAGATATCCGATGGCGCCTGCCGCCGGGGTCCAGGACAAGCTCGTCGAGAGCGGCTGCATGCGCGAATGGTCCGGAGGACCGGTGAGACCAGGCAGCCCGTATGTCTTCTTGATGGTCGTGAAATGCCACACCGCGGACCACGGACCCGACCCGGAGGAATTCACCGCATGGACCCGCCAGGAGTATGTGGTCTGCTGCGCAAGATTCCGAAGAGCGTACAACCCGCCTGTCGTATCCTTGTCGAGCAAGAGCGGCGCGGAGAAGGCGGCATCCAGAGACACCTGCAGATGAAAACCCGTGACTCCTGTATCAGTGTTCCACTGCAGCGTCGGTGTCAGGGGAACGTCGACGGAGGCGTTCGGAGGCGACCGCAGGACGACCGCAGCGGGTGTTGCATGCACGGTCCGAAATGTTCTCGGTCCGGCCCAGAGGCTGCCGCCTTTCGCATTCATCGCCATGACGCGCCACGCGTACAATGTCCCGTCCGATAGCGAACGCACAGGAAAGGATGTCGCCGCGACAATCGTATCGATGAGTGCGGCCGCAAAGGATATGCTCGTTCCGAACTGCAGCCGGTACGATGCCGCACCTGCGGATTCGTTCCACCGGAGCAGCGTATCGACGGCGATGTTCGCCGCGGAATCGGCGGGGGAGATCAACACGGGGGGCTGCGGGACCGGAACATCGGGGCGCACGGATCTTCGCCAGACGCCGTACCCGCTCGTTCCCGCGATCATGAATCCATCCGTCGCCACGGCATCATTGACCGCCGGGCAGTACTCACCACCCCACCATTGGAACATGGGCATGCCGGAGTCGGCGTATGCCCAGCTGTTCCCAAGGTTGGTGGACAGCAGGATGCGGTCCGCCGCTGCGTACAGCATTGAATCCTTCGCCGCCAGACACTGCACCGTCTGCCACCGCATCAGCAGCGTATCCGGGTTGATCCACGACGCGCCGCCATTGGTGGAACGATTGACGCCCCAGTTCGTTGCCGCGAAGAGCGTGGAGCCGATGGAACCGATATCGTGCGTGTTCTTGCTGCTGATTCCTCCGTTGGATGGTACCCATGTGCTGCCGTTGTCGGACGAGACGTGTATCCCCTCGAAGCGGGTGGCCGCGAGCAGGCGCGCATCCTTCGCGATCACGACGGTGACGTTCAGCTCCGCCAGTCCGTTATTGCGCGGGACCCACGAGGAGCCGTTGTTCGATGAGAGGAAGATGCCGTCGCCGTACGATGCCGCATAGAGATTCGCGCCGAGCTTCGTCATCGAACGCACATCGGAGGAGGTGATGCCGGCAATCATCCCGGTATCGGACGGCACCCAGCTGATCCCGTGGTCGTCGGAACGGAACAGCCCGTCATTCGTGCCGGCAAACATCCTGCTCCCGCTGAAGAAGATCGCCGAGGTGGTGGCATCCGCGGGCAACCTGATCAGTGACCACGAATCGCCTTCGTCGCTCGTGCGCCATATCTTCCCCCAACTCGTTCCTGCATAGACATCGCTCGCGTCGCGTGTCAGCACGCGAATCGTGGATGCGGTCATCCCGGTCATCGATTCCGTCCAGGCGGCGCCCCCGTTCGAGGAACGGTGCACGCCCCGGCCCGAGCCCGCAAGGAGGGTGGAGCCGCTTCCGGTGATGGCACGGACCCGCACGTTTTCCATGCCGGTATTGATCGCATGCCAACTGCCGCCGTTGTCCGTCGAGGCGTGGACTCCGAGCCTCGTGCCGACGTAGAGCGTCGTTCCGCCCGTATGAATCGTTTCGACCTCGACGTACTTGGAGAGATTTCCATTCGCCGAGGTCCACTGCGCGCCGCCATTCGTGGACACATAGACGCCGAAGTAACTCGAATTGACGATGGGGACGGCGTAGATCGCGCTGCCGAGAGTGGCCAGCCCGTAGATGGCGTACCCCGACGCCGGAATGCCGGAGCTTTGATTCTGCCAGCTCGCGCCGTTGTTCGTCGTTTTGTATATGTAATTTGTCGTGCCAACGTAGAGATCGGTTCCCAGGGCGCAGAGGCTTATCGCATACACGCCTGCTCCCGTCGGACCAATGGCTGTCCAAGACGCGCCGTTATTGGTGGAGAGGAACACTCCGGCGCCGTTGCTTGCGGCGTACAGCGCGCTGCCGATACACGCCAGTGCGTTGATCCCCTTGGCGATGCCGCTGTCGGCGTGAACCCACGTGGCGCCTTTGTCCATGCTGCGGTACACTCCCGCATCGAGGGCGGCGAACACCGAACCATTCGCCACCAGGAGCGACGCAACCTTCGAGCCGTTGATTCCCGAACTTGCGAAGACCCAGGAGACGCCGTTGTCCGACGAGCGATAGACGCCACCGTCGTCCGTGCCCGCATAGACGTCGTTGCTGTCGGAGGCATAACACGTGACGATGCCGCCGAACGGGCCATTGGCGCGTTGCCACGCGTGCTGCGCGCGCGCCGGGAGCATCCCGGACACCAGGATAAGTACGGCAACGATTCCTGTCGTACTCCGATACTGCATGGCAACCTCCGTGCTTCGATCGTTCAATGAGCGTGAATAGCGGGTGCTGTCTCTCTCCCCGAAAAGCTTTCAAGGGAGAAGGGACAGGGATATGACGAACCCGGATGTCGGCCCGTCCCGGCTATGGTGTCACCTGGACGGTGACTACGAGGGGGTCGAGTTGCTGCGAACGCTGAATGAAGGATTCGAGCGGTGTGCCCTTCAGCATGGGGTCGGCGTCGATGAGGGCCTGCAGGTGCGCGAGTGTGAACCGCGCGGCGCCAACCTTGACAAGCTTCGAATTCTGCGCCTCCACGAAATCCATGTAATTCGTCCCCGCCTTGATCCAGAGGCGATAGACGCCTGCTTCGGCAGGTTTCCATTCGAAGATGTACGTGCGCTGTCCCGTCGTGCTGAACAGCGTCGAATCGCGGATGCCGCTGTTCGCCTCCCCGTAACGGTGTACCTCGACGACCTTCTCGTCCCTGCTGATTTCGACGATGGGACCTGTTGTGACGGAGTCCGGAGCGGACAAGCCGAGAACCTTGATGCGAAATCGTCTGGTCTCCCCGAGACGCATGCTGTGCTCGGCGCCGATGTGAATGCTGGGCATTTTCGTCAACATGGCGTGGAGCAGGAGGTCGGTCTGCCCGGCGCCGCCCGCCGCGCGCGCCTCGAGGTCGCGCTGCTGCGTGGCGTACTTCTGATAGACGATGACGAGCAGCACAAGAGAAATGACCAGCGCTGCGGAGAGGATGGCAATGAGTGTCCTGTGCATGGAGCTGCTCCTTGAACGGATCGTATGGACCGGAACTTCTCAATGTCCAAATATCCGGCAAGAATATCAAGAATCGCGTATAAACCGCCCGGTCAACGCAGCAGCAGGATGCTCCTTGTCACGGTGCGGGATCCGATGCGCAGCAGCGCGGTGTACCTTCCGTCCGGGAGCGCGTGTGCGTCGAATCCCGCGGTATGCGTGCCCGGAGTGTACTCGCCGTCCGCCGGGCGAGCGACTTCGCGGCCAAGCGCGTCAAGGACGCGGAGAGTCACCCGCGCGCGTGACGCGCTCCGGGCGCCTCCTCCAGCATCGACGCACGCAGCTTCCCCGATGCGGAACGAGAATGTTGCATGTTCCGTGAACGGGTTGGGTGAGATCGACAGCAGCAGCGCGTCGACGGGTATCGCGCGCACGTCGCCCACGGACGTCGTCGTGCCGAAGAATACTCTGTAGAGAAAGCGCGCCGTGGTGTTGACGATGGAGTCCATGTGCCCCCACGGACCATGCCCCTCCCCTTGCAGCGGGTAGAATTCGTGATAGAGTCCGAGGTGCGTTGCGCGCGCGCGGAGCATTGTCGCGTGTGTAAAAGGGACGGTGTTGTCCTCCGTCCCGTGGATGATGAGGAGCGGCGCATCGTCCGCGGTCTCGATGGCTGCGGTGTCGAGCAGCGCGCCCCAGTAATCGAGACACGCCCGTACGCGCGACGAGTACCCCGGATTGCCGCTGAGGCCCTCCACGTCGCCTGCGCCGGAAAGCGGCGGCAACTCGGATATCTTGTCGACGTAGGCCACGCTGAGCGAGGTGTATGCGCCCGCCGAGCCGCCACCCATGGCGATGCGCGCGGTATCGAGTCGATACTGCGCGGCATTCTTCCTGAAGTACCGCACGGCGGCGCGCGCGTCGTGCATGGCGTTCATGACTGCGCGAGAGACCATCGCGGTGTCGAGGCGGTAATTGATGCTCGCGGTCACATAGCCGCGCTTCGCGAATTCCTGGCACAGCGTCACGAATTGTGACGTCCCCTTGTCGCCTCCGACGAATCCTCCGCCATGCACGAAGACGATGAGCGGACGCAAGGACAGCGTGTCGCCCTGCGGCTGATACACATCCATCGCCAGATTCTCCAGAACGCCGCGTACATTCGTCGCTGCACCGTAGACGACGTCCGCCGCCTTTGTCGCAGTGGAGAACACGGGTTGGATATACCGCTGCGCCGAAACGGGAGCGGCGAGCAGGAGTGCGAGGAAGCACGCCCCGCAGGTGGTTTTCAATCGAGCATTCATGGCGGCAACATACGGACCATGGTGCTTGTGTGTCAACCGCAGGCACGCTCACTTCGGAATCGACAAGCGGGACGCTTGTCCCACAATCGGTGTTTGAATGCCAATCTCGCTCTTGCTCACTTCGGAATCGACAAGCGGGACGCTTGTCCCACCCGGAAGATTAAAAATGGCGGACAGGAATGTCCGCCCTCCCAGGATTTACCGCGTTTCCATGCGGGCGAGCCTTTCCTTCAAGGATGACAGTTCGGCGCGTTGCGCGTCCATCGCGTCCAACCGTTGCGCCAGGAGGTTGTGGGCTTCGGAAAGCGCGCGGATGGCATCGCGAAGCTCGGCGGTGCGAACCTCGAGAGCCTGTATCGCCGTGAGATTGACGCCGTCGTAGACGAGGCTGTTGATGCCGAGGCTGTCCGTTCCGCCGAGTTGGAAAGCCTGATGAAAATCCTGCGCCATCGGTCCGATGTAGCGCGCGGAGCCGTCCGTTCCCTTGTAATTCCACGTCGTGATGGGCAGCGCGCGGATGCGCGCAAGGATGTCCTCGCCGTCCGCGCGCGCGAAATTCTCCTTCATGTTCCTGTCGCTGATCGCGCTCCACGAGGTGCCGTCGGTGTTCATATAGGCGCCGAGTGTCTGCGCGGCATTGGTGTAGAGCCTGTAGCCGCCGTCGAAGCGCATCTTCATCTGGTTCGCGGCGCTGCTATTGTTCATGGTCATCGTGGAGGCGTCACCGATATAGCACGAGCCGTGGTAACCGTTTGTGGACACGTAGGAACCGATCGCCAACGAGTTGTGGCCGCTCGCCACCGTGTGGTTCCCCATGGCGATCGCGACCTGGCCGCTGGCGACGGTGCTGCTGCCCATGGCTGTGGCGATCAGTCCGCTCGCCTCCGTGTAGTTGCCGAAGGCCACCGACTCGCTTCCGCTCGCGAGAGGAGAGTACCCCATCGCGACAGCCGTTCGTCCCGTCGCCGAAGCCAGATTGCCGACGGCGATGGATCCCGAGCCGCTTGCTTTCGCCCTCTCGCCCATCGCCACGGAGTAGGGTCCGATGTTCGCGTCATCCCACTGCGAGCCGTTGACGTAGCCGACGCGCAGTGCGGAACGGTAGGGCATCCATTGCAGATGCGATCCGGGTCCGAGATCGACGAGAGAACCGGCGCCATGCGTTCCCGACGCCGCAAAGCCCTCCGGTCCGATGACGTGCAGCCGCGCGGTTGGCGCGCCCGCTCCGATGCCGAGCCGGCCGTTGACATGCACCAGCGAGGAGGCGCCCGTAATCGAATTGGCACCGGACCATGTCGCGAGTTGATTGAGCGTTCCTGCGCCCGCGACGCCTCCCGATGCGGGTGTCGCCCACGTCACCGCGCCACCGTTGTAACTCAGCACCTGACCGCTGGTCGCTCCTGCCGGACTGATCTTTGCCGTCGTGACCGCGGCATCCGCAAGATGGGTTCCGCCGATGCCGCCGTTCTTCACGCCGATGGTCGTCGCCGGCCCGGTCGGATTCGCGATGTCGAGCGTGTTGTTGCTGCTCTGCAGCGATTGAATGCCGCCTCCTCCCGACGTCGTCGCGCTGATCGTGAGCGTCTTGCCGGAAGGGGTGATCGAAACATTGGCCCCTGCATTCAGGACCACATCATCCGTAATGTTGTTGACGCTCCGCACCGCCTGCCCCGCGGCGATCTTCGCGCCCGTCACCGCGCCGTCGCGGAGACGGCCCGTGGTGATCGCTCCGGCTTCGACGTCGATGTTCGCGACCGGGCCGTTCGGATTTGTCACGGCGATGCTTCCGCCGGGTGATTGCACGCCCTGCATGCCGGTGCCGCCGCCGCCGGTGGAGCTGATGGTGAACGTGTCGCCGCTGTTCGTGACGGTGGTGCCGCCGCCGCCTTGCAGCATGAGTGCGCCGCCGCGGTTGTTGATCTTCGTCACGACGCCCGTCGCGGACGGCGCGAGACCGTTCGCCACATCCGCGGTCGCAGCATGCAAGGCGTACGGGACGGCGGTGAGTGCTGTCCGGGGCGAGAGCTCCGCGCCGCCGTTCACGCGCACACCAAGGAAGTACGCGCGGTCGAAGGCAAGAGACTGCGGGAGCGGCGTCACCGAACCGATGATCGCATTGAACACCCCCTTCACGACGGGGACGGTCTGCGTTTCCGTGAAGACGGCGGCGCCCCCGGTGGCAGTGGCGTAGAGCGCAAGCGCCAGCGAATGATTGCCGTCGGAAACGATTGTGCCCTGCGCGTCGGTCAACACCCCCTGAAAGCTTATCGTCCGGGGCATTTGGGAATGGGCCGTCGACGCGCAGCACAACAATGCGATACACAACGCCAGGGACTGGAACGAAAGACGCGCATGCACCGTTGCATATCCGCGGAGAGCAATGCCATGGATCGATCGCATGAAACACCTGTATGGTTCAAATGATGGAACGGCGTGGAAGGGTTGATATCGCACAACAGCGCAATCCCCTGCTCACGTTCCCGCCGTGTTTCGCCCTGCAAGCAGTTTTTCATTGACGCGGGCCATCCATTTCTGTACATTCTCCACAATCTTCCCATCGAGTTTCATTCTCACAGTCCTGGTGTTGCCATGAAAACACGCGCGTTGTTTTTTATTGCCCTCGCAGTGCTCTTCGCCTCCTGCACTGAAGAGTCACGCCTCAACAGTCCGGTCTCGCCTCCCTCAGGCGGACAGGACCCGACGTTCGCAAAAACCGCCGCTGCCGATATCGATCTGACGAACCGCTACATCGTCGTCTTCAAAAAATACATCGCCGACCCAGACGCGCTAACCGGCGAGCTGCAACGGACAGCGAACGGCGTGCAGGTGCATTTCCGATATCGCTTCGCGCTGAAGGGCTTCGCCGCGACGATCCCGCCGCAGGCGCTGGAAGGCATCAAGCGCAATCCGAACGTCGACTTCATCGAGCCCGACGGCATCGCCACGATCAACGGCTCGCAGACGAATCCTCCCAGCTGGGGTCTGGATCGCGTGGATCAGACCGCGCTGCCTCTGAACCAGGTGTACAACTACCCGAACGACGGAACGGACGTCGACGTGTACATCATCGACACCGGCATCCGCGCCGATCATCAGGAGTATAACGGCCGCGTCTCCTCCGGCTGGGACTTCATCGACAACGATAACAACACCGCGGACTGCCAGGGACACGGCACGCATGTGGCCGGCACCGTGGGGGGCGTCACCACCGGCATCGCCAAGAACGTGCACCTCATCGGCGTGCGCGTGCTGAACTGCTCCGGCAGCGGCACGTGGAGCCAGGTGATCGCCGGCATCGACTGGGTCACCGCGAATCACAACGGCCCCTCGGTCGCGAACATGTCGCTGGGCGGCGGCTACTCCGCGTCCGTCAATCAGGCCGTCGCGACCTCCGTCGCCTCCGGCGTGGTGTACGCGGTGGCCGCGGGCAACAACGGCGCGGTGGCGTGCAATTATTCCCCCGCGAGCGCGCCCACGGCGCTCACCGTCGGTGCGACGGGCAGCAACGACGCGCGCGCCTCGTTCTCGAACTACGGCAGCTGCGTCGATCTCTTCGCGCCGGGCGTGGGCATCACCTCATCGACGATGACGGGGACGAACACCTACGCCTCCTGGAACGGAACATCGATGGCAACGCCGCACGTGGCGGGCGTCGCCGCGATCTATCTCAGCGCCAATCCAACCGCGACGCCCGCGCAGGTCATGAGCGCGCTCATCGGCAATGCGACCTCGGGAGTTCTGTCCGGCATCGGCACCGGCTCACCGAATCTCCTTCTGAACAACAACGTCACCGGCCCGCCGCCGCCCGCGCCGCCCGCCGCGCCGTCAAATCTCACCGCCACCACCACTTCGCCCACCGCCATCACGTTGAACTGGAACGACAACGCGAACAACGAAACCGGCTTCACCGTGGAGCGCTCGACGAGCAGCAACAGCGGTTTCGCCTGGCTCGCCACGCTCGGTGCGGATGCGACCACGTATGCGAACAGCGGCCTGCCGCAGGGCACCCGCTACTGGTATCGCGTGCGCGCGGAGAATGCGAACGGATCCTCCGCGTGGAGCAACACCGCGAATGCCACCACGTGGCGGCAGGTGCACGTGGACGCATTGTCCATTGCATCCTCCCGGAAGAACAACGGCTGGATCGGCAGTCTTACCGTCACAGTCCGCAACGCCTCCGGACAGCTGCAATCAGGCGTCACCGTCACCGTCTCCTGGAGCGGTGGCGCGAGCGGAAGCAGGACCGCGGTGACCGGCAGCAACGGTCAGTGTACGATCAGCACGAGCAAGCTGAACAACAACGTGTCGTCCATTACAATGAGCGTCACGAATCTCAGCGGCACGGGCTTCGTCTACGACAGCGGTACGAACACCCCGAACCCTCCGACGCTCTCGGTGAACAAACCGTAACGCACCGCAATAATCGACCCCAACACACGGCAGCAGTCACCCGACACCGTTCACTCATCCGCGAATCACTTCGCCTCGGGTGAAAGGCCCATCGGCGCAAGCGCCCGCGTGCTGCCGAATCCTTCCGGGAAAATGTAGCTGCCCTGGAACTCCTTCGGCTTGTCTTCCTCGACCGGAATGCGCCGCGCATTCGCGTAGGCATCGTGGCGGATGCCCGTCACCTGCCAGCACACGGTGATGTTGGGTTTGTCCGTCTTGATGCTGAACTGATTCCCCGCGATCTCGCGCGACACCATGGTCTGCGCGAACTGCCCGACGACGGTGAGCTGATAGCGAAAGTCGCGGTTCAATGCATCGAACCAGGCGGGGAGCGCGATGGTCGCGTCGCCGCCGCCGTCGGTGACAACGACGCCGTCGTAGATGTTCTTCATGTCGGGCGATTCGACGAAGGAATGGCTGAGGTACTTGTTCGCAGGATCGAGGGGATGATCGATGCGGAACGCGCCCGCGTTCTTCGTGAGCGTACCCGCAACCCATGTGTTGCCATAGAACAGGCCGGCATATCCGGTGGCGCTGCCGCTGTTGTCGCCGCGCACGGCCTGTCGGTTGACGTCCGTGCCGGTGGCTACTCCCTGAATGCCGACGTAGGGAGCGGTCGCGTACATGCCTCCTCCTCCCGTTCCGTAGGATTCACCGTGCACACCGATATTGCTGCTGCTGCGTCCGTCTACTCCGTTCGACGATGTGCTGTATCCATAGACGCCAGCATTCGAGCTGCTGAAGCCCACCACGCCGATTCCGCCGTTCGAGGTGCCGGATACGGCAGTCGAAGAAGTGGATACGACTTCCAGTTTGCTTGAGAACGGTGTCAACGTGCCGATGCCGACGTTGCCGCCACCATGATTGATGGCGAGATTCTTCGGGGTAAAACTCCCGTAGTCGAACGCATAGAGATACCCGGTCTCGCCGCCGAAACCGATGGCGATGCCCTTGCCTGCCTCGGCGGGAAGCGGGGTCGAGTCGTCCTGAAACCAGCTTGTACCTTTGACATGGAAGGTCGCCTTCGGATCGGTGCCAACACCGAGAGCGCCGGGAAGCGCGAGCGGCGATGAGAGGTTGACCGTGGCGGCGGGTCCACCGGGATTGGCGATGTCGATCGTCTGATCCGTATTGGCCAGACTCTGTATGCCGCCGCTGGGCGTCGTCGCGGCGATGGTCAGGGTGTTGCCTGACGGGGTGATGCTGATATTCGATCCGGCCGTGAGTTGCACATCGTCGGTAAGCGTGTTGATGCTCTTGACGAGTTCCCCGTTCGCGACGTGGGCCTTGACGATGGCTCCGCCTGCGATCGCGGGATTGGGATAGATGCCCGTCAGGTCGCCGCCCGCGGAACCGCTGGCGGGGAGCGACACGCCCGGCGCGAGCTTCGCCTGCGTCACGCCGCCGTCGCGCAGTCCGATCGTCGCGATGGGTCCGGCGGAGTTGATCACGTTGATGCTGCCGTCGGTGTTCTGCACACCCTGAATGCCCGAGCCCCCGCTGCCGCCGGTGGAGGTGACGACGATGGTTTTCCCGTTGTTCGTGACGATGGTGGAACCGGCGCCGACCACGGTCAGGTCGCCCGACTGGCCGTTGACGCTGCCGACCACGCCGCTCGCGCCCGGAGCCACGGCATCCGCAACCGCGGCGCGCATCGCATAGGGCACCGCCGTCAGAGCCGTGCGCGGAACGAGCTCCGCGGCGCCGTTCACGCGCACGCCGAGGAAATAGGCGCGATCGAAGCCGAGCGACTGCGGCAGCGGCGTCACCGATCCGATGATCGCATTGAAGATGCCCTTCACCACCGGCACCGTCTGCGTCTCGGTGTAGAGTGCCGCGCCGCCGGTGGCCGCGCCATACAGCGCCAGTGCGAGAGTATGATTGCCGTCGGGGACGAGGGTTCCCTGCGCGTCGGTGAGCACGCCCTGGAAACTGATCGTGCGCGGCATCTGCGCCTGCGCCGCCGATGCGCAGAGCAGGAATGCCAGTGCTGCGGTGATGGTTCGTGCCTTCATGGTGTATCCTTCTATCTGAATTTGACGATTCTGTGCGAGCGCATGCCTGCTGCCGGCCAGTGATCGGACCTCGTGCTGCAATGCCGAAGCCCCGGCGGTCATGCCGGGGCCCCTATTTCGCTTCGCATCAATGATTGCATGATCAGTGAGTGATGGAAAATAGATGCAGCGTATCCCAAATACAAGTCCCGGACGCGAGTTGTTTTGCTCCCCGTGTGCGTGTACTTTCAACGCTGAACAAAAACCGCTTGAATCCCGGATACGATCGATATGTACGCAATTCTCGTCTCCGAACTCTCCCTTCAATCCTGGCAGATAGCAAACGCCCTCGCGCTTCGGTCCCAAAGCCTTTGAACAGAGCGCCGGTTTTCCGCGCATTCGCGGAGGCGAGCAGCCGCTCGACAACACCGCCGTGCATCCGGAAAGCTACCACGTCGTGGAACGCATCGCCCGGGATCTCGCAGCGTGCCGACCTTTCGCGACAGATCCTTCCCTTCGGCTTCGCTCAGGGCAGGCTCCTGCGCTCAGGATGACCGCACTCCACTGTGGACACACCGCGCGTCATGCCGCCGTTCACCTCCCACATGGGCCCTTTCACCCGGCACCAGTCACCCTGCACCAGTCACACGGCAGCAGTCACCCGACACCGTTCACTCATCCGCGAATCACTTCGCCTCGGGTGAAAGGCCCATTGGCGCAAGCGCCCGCGTGCTGCCGAATCCTTCCGGGAAAATGTAGCTGCCCTGGAACTCCTTCGGCTTGTCTTCCTCGACCGGGATGCGCCGCGCATTCGCGTAGGCGTCATGGCGGATGCCCGTCACCAGCCAGCAGACGGTGACGCCGGGCTTGTCCGTCTTGATGCTGAACTGATTCCCCGCGATCTCGCGCGATACCATCGTCTGTGCGAATTGTCCCACCGCGGTGAGCTGATAGCGGAAGTCGCGATTCAATGCATCGAACCACGCGGGGAGCGCGATGGTCGCATCGCCGCTGCCGTCGGTCACGACGACGCCGTCGTAGATGTTCTTCATGTCATCCGATTCAACGAAGGAGTGACTGAGGTACTTGTTTGCGGGATCGAGGGGATGGTCGATGCGGAATGCGCCCGCATTTTTGATGAGCGTGCCGACCACCCACGTATTGCCGTAGAACAAACCGGCATAACCGGTGGCGGCGCCACCGTTGTCGCCGCGGACCGCCTGGCGATTTGCGTCGGCGCCGCTGGCGAGTCCTTGGACACCGATGTACGGCGAGAGACCGTAGATGCCGGCGCTCGCGGTCGCGTAGGATTGACCATAGATGCCGATGTTCGCGCTGCTGCGCCCATCGACGCCGTGTGACGACGCGCTGGTACCATACACGCCGAAGTTCGTGCTGCTCTCGCCGGCCACGCCGACACCGCCGGTTGCACTGCCGAACACGCCGGTGAGGCTGCCGGAAGCGACGTCCAGTTTGCCTCTGTTCGGGGTTGATGTCCCGATGCCGACATTGCCGCCGCCATGGTTGATCATGAGATTCTTCGGTGTGAACGTCCCGTAGTCGAACGCGTAAAGGTACCCCGTCTCGCCGCCGAAACCGATGGCGATTCCCTTTCCGGCTTCAGCGGGGAGAGGCGTCGAGTCATCCTGAAACCAGCTTGTCCCCTTCACGTGGAAAGTCGCCTTCGGATCGGTGCCGACGCCGAGAGCGCCGGGAAGCGCGAGCGGCGATGCGAGATTCACCGTGGCGGCGGGTCCACCGGGATTGGCGATGTCGATCGTCTGATCCGTATTGGCCAGACTCTGTATGCCGCCGCCGGGCGTCGTCGCGGCGATGGTCAGGGTGTTGCCTGAAGGGGTGATGCTGATATTCGATCCGGCGGCGAGCTGCACATCGTCGGTGAGCGTGTTGATGCTCTTGACGAGTTCCCCGTTCGCGACGTGGGCTTTGATGATGGCGCCGCCCGCGATTGCGGGATTGGGATAGATGCCCGTCAGGTCGCCGCCCGCGGAACCGCTGGCGGGGAGCGACACGCCCGGCGCGAGCTTCGCCTGCGTCACGCCGCCGTCGCGCAGTCCGATCGTCGCGATGGGTCCGGCGGAGTTGATCACGTTGATGCTGCCGTCGGTGTTCTGCACACCCTGAATGCCCGAGCCCCCGCTGCCGCCCGTCGAGGTGACGACGATGGTCTTCCCGTTGTTCGTGACGATGGTGGAACCGGCGCCGACCACGGTCAGGTCGCCCGACTGGCCATTGACGCTGCCGACCACGCCGCTCGCGCCCGGAGCCACGGCATCCGCAACCGCGGCGCGCATCGCATAGGGCACCGCCGTCAGAGCCGTGCGCGGAACGAGCTCCGCGGCGCCGTTCACGCGCACGCCGAGAAAGTAGGCGCGATCGAAGCCCAGCGATTGCGGCAACGGCGTCACCGACCCGATGATCGCATTGAAGATGCCCTTCACCACCGGCACCGTCTGCGTCTCGGTGTAGAGTGCCGTGCCGCCTGTGGCCGCGCCATACAGCGCCAGCGCGAGAGTATGATTGCCGTCGGGAACGAGGGTTCCCTGCGCGTCGGTGAGCACGCCCTGGAAACTGATCGTGCGCGGCGCCTGGGCCTGCGCCGCCGATGCGCAGAGCAGAAACGCCAGGATTGCGGTGAAAATTCGAGCCTTCATGATCTATCCTTGCAAGCTGAAATGGACGATGCGGTGAGGTCGAAGACGCGATGCCTGTCCGTCACGAGACGATGACATGCCATGCCGATTCGGTCCAGCTGCTGTGCCCGCCTTCTCGGAACGTGCTTCGAGAGAATATCTGTACGGTCAATGACGAAAAGAAAATAGAGACGGGATATCCCAATTGCAAGGGTGTGGCGCGGAGTTGTATTCATCCGCGCGCGCCGCTACCTTGAAGGCTGTACAAAACTGCACGGAGCCCGACCCATGCTCGACATACACGCGATTCTCGTCTCCGAACTCTCCCTTCAATCCTGGCAGATAGCAAACGCCCTCGCGCTCTTCGCCGAGGGCGGGACGGTGCCCTTCGTCGCGCGCTACCGCAAGGAGCGCACGGGGGAGATGGACGAAATCCAGCTCCGCGCGCTGCAGGAACGGCACGGCTACCTCACCGAACTCGAGGAGCGGAAAACCGCCATCCTCGAATCCATCGCCTCGCAGGGAATGCTCACGGACGAGCTGCGCGCGCGCATCGAAGCCTGCCTGCAGAAGACCGAGCTCGAGGACCTCTACCTCCCCTTCAAGCCGAAGCGGCGCACGCGCGCGACCATCGCGCGCGAAAAGGGCCTCACTCCCCTCGCGGAACAGATCGGCGCGTGGAACAGCCCGGGGACCACCGACGTCGATCTGCTCGACGCCGCGCGAGCCTTCATCAGCGAGGAACTCGGCGTCCCCACGGCCGAGGACGCGCTCGCCGGCGCGTCGGACATCCTCGCCGAGGAGCTGTCGGAGCGCGCCGAACTGCGCGCCTGGGTTCGCCGGCACTTCACCGCGCACGGCGTCTTCCGCGCGCGCATCAAGGACGAACATCCCGTCGGCAGCACCAAGTACGAGATGTACCGGGACTTCTCGGTGCCCGTGCGCGAAGTCGCGCCGCACAATCTCCTCGCCATGCGCCGCGGAGAAGCGGAGGGCATTGTCCTCTTCGATCTGCAGTTCGACGAGGCCGCCGTGCTCGCGCAGCTCGATGCCGACACCTCGCGCAGCGGCTCCGCGGAGGTCCGCCGCTTCTGGCAGCGCATGTCGGCCGACGCCTTTCAGCGCCTCATGAAGCACACGCTCATCGGCGAAGTGCGGCTCGAGAAGAAGGACGAAGCGGATCTCGCGTCGATACGGACCTTCGGCGAGAACCTGCGCCAGCTCCTCCTCGCCTCGCCCGCGGGCATGCAGCCGACGCTGGGCATCGATCCGGGCTTCCGCACGGGCTGCAAGGTCGTCGCGATCGACACGACGGGAAAATTCCTCGAGTACCGCACCATCTTTCCGCATACCGGCGAGGGCCGCCGCGCCGAGGCGGCGGAGCAGCTCCGCGCCATGCTGCGCGCGCACGGCTCGGCACTCGTGGCCATCGGCAACGGGACCGCGGGACGCGAGACGCAGGACTTCGTTCTCGAAGCGCTGCGCGGTACCGATCTGCATCCCGTCACGGTGATGGTCAATGAAAGCGGCGCGTCCATCTACTCCGCGAGTGACACCGCCATCGAGGAGTTCCCCGAGCTCGATCTGACCATCCGCGGCGCCATTTCCATCGCGCGGCGACTGCAGGACCCTCTCGCCGAGCTGGTCAAGATCGACCCGAAATCCATCGGCGTCGGCCAGTACCAGCACGACGTGGACCAGCGTCGGCTGCAGAAGGAGCTCGACGCCACCGTCGAAAGCTGCGTCAACTACGTGGGCGTGGACCTCAACCTCGCCTCGAAGAAACTCCTCTCCTACGTCTCGGGCCTCACCCCCGGCATCGCGCGCAACATCGTGGAACACCGCAATGCCCGCGGCGCCTTCCGCAGCCGCAGGGAGCTGCTCGAGGTGCCGCGCTTCGGTCCCAAGGCCTTTGAACAGAGCGCCGGTTTTCTGCGCATCCGCGGAGGCGAGCAGCCGCTCGACAACACCGCCGTGCATCCGGAAAGCTACCACGTGGTGGAACGCATCGCCCGGGATCTCGCGCTCGCGCCCGAACACATCAGCGAACTCTCGGCGCGCGTCGGCGGCATCGACGCGAAGCGCTACGTCACCGACACGGTGGGCGAGCCGACCGTGCGCGACATCCTCCGCGAACTCGAGAAACCCGGCCGCGATCCGCGCGCCGAATTCCGCAGTGCCACGTTCAAGGAAGGCGTGAAAGACCTCGGCGATCTCGCCCCGGGCATGCTGCTCGAGGGCGTCGTCACCAACGTCGCGAACTTCGGCGCCTTCGTCGACATCGGCGTGCATCAGGACGGCCTCGTGCACATCTCGCAGCTTGCCGACCGCTTCGTGGCCGATCCCAAGACCGTCGTCAAGGTCGGTCAGGTCGTCACCGTCCGCGTCCTCGAGGTCAACCTCGCGCTCAAGCGCATCGCCCTCAGCATGAAGCGCGAGGGTGGCGGCCCGGGACCGGGAACCGCGCGTTCAGAGAAGAGTCCCCCGCCCGCCGCCACGCTCGACGACCTGAAGGCGAAGTTCGGCAAGCGCTGAGCCGGTTACCTGTATTGGCAGCACTCCGGAAAATTGTTGTATACTTCTTCGGGGGCCGTGTCGTGCGCGGTATCGTGCCCCGCCGCATCGGCTCCATCAATGATCCTGATCAGTCCGAACGCTGCTGCCGCTCGCGAAAACGGCTCTCAGCGTATGTTTTTCGAAGTTCCCGCATGCGATCGTGCATCCATTGCCCATCGCCTGATACCGCCGCGGAGAGCTGGTACAGCCGGCCGGTGTGAATCATGTACATCGTCAGCGCGCGCGACGGCTGACTCGCCGATCGGGGCGCGGATTCGATCCAGAACTTCTCAACGCCATCCTTCGTCGTGGTGTACGACGCGAAGACGCTGTCGCTCGCGCGGAGGCCGTCGACCAGAATGCGCTGCGCCTTCGCATCGAGATCGTGGACAACGGAGTTCACGAGATCCGTGCGTCGAAACAGGAGCGTGGCAAACGCGCCGTTCTCCCCTTCGCGCACAACCTTCTCCTCGATGGACGTGTCCTTGATCAGGCCCGACGCTTCGTACCAACCACCGCCAAGCATCGCGATCATTCCGTATCTGTCGGCGATGACGGAAATCACACTCCCTTTCGGGATACTCGTGACGCGCGTGGCTTTTTGTTCCCTGTCAGGAACTCTCTCCATTCTGTAACACGACAGGGAACAGAGCATGAGCAACGCCGGCAGCAGGAAACATGGACGCATGGCCACCTCGACAATGATAATCGACACAGAAGAAGCATGGGAACGCGGATTCAATGTAAAAGGAAATGTACTCCTTTTTCGCTTCTTCTCCGTTCCGAGTTTCATCCGGCCATGCACCATATTCCATGAACTGCATTTGCTCGTGCCTCGCTACCCCGGGTTGCGAGGAACGAGCTACCCCGGGGTCCGACGTCGGCGGAGAGCATCGATCACCTGGGGCGCGACGTCGGCAGTGAGCATCGATCACCGGGGGTCCGACGTGAACGGTGAGTGCAGCAAGGTACATGCGCGGACGGCAGTCAGCGCATTGCAACACGCAAGAGGATGAGCAAAACGAGCGCGAGCGAACCGCTGCGATAAATCCAACGAATATACTTTCGGCGGTCATCGATTTCCGGATCCAGCAGTTTCACCGTGGAGTACACGATGATACCGTCTGTCAGCGCGATGGGAAGGAAGTGCATCCACGAGAGCCACCCGAGCAGAAAGGGGACGGCACTGGCCGCCACGACGAGCAGGAAAATGGCCGCGCTGATCCTCAATGCCTGTTCGCGTCCGTACAGCACCGCCAGGGATCGCGATCCGAGCGCTTTGTCCCCTTCCATATCCATCGCATCCGCCGCGATTTCCTCTCCCAGATCCACCAGCATGACCCAGAGCCCGAAGAACCACACGATGCTCTCGAACGGCTTGTTGACCGTGATGCCGCCAAGAATGAACGTCATGCCGACCGACGTGCAGACCATCAGATTCCCGAGAACGCCCGCGCGCTTGAATTTCCAATTGTAGAGGAATCCGACAACCCAGACAAAAACCACGACAACCAATGCGGAGCCGCCGATCAGGAAGCCTGCCGCGAAGCCAGGCAGTGTCACGCCGGTGGAAAGAAGCACGACATCCCGCCGGGTGACCTGTCCCGAGGGAAGAGGCCGCTCCGGCGCGTTGATCCTGTCGATCTCGAGATCGAAATAATCATTGAGAATCAGCGCCGACGCCGAGATGCAGAACACGCTCAGAAACCCCAGGATCATGTCGCGCGCGGCGGGAAGTGCGCCGAGCGCCAGCATCTCCCCGAGCACCACGCAGATGCCGGCGGCGAAGGGTAGCTCCAGTCGGAAAAGTCGGAACATTCCTCGGAGTCTGCTGTTCGGCATGCGAGGGTCCTCAGCGTCCTGCGTGTCGCTCGTGAATGACATGCGTCCCGGAGTGCGAGGGACGCGCTACCTCCAGAAATAATTCCAGCTGTACGACAGCTCCTGCGGCTTGCCCGGAGCCAGGTTCACGGTCCACGTGACGCGGCCGACGCCGTTGAAATGGTGCCACCACCACGGCCAGGAGAACCAGCCCCACCAATGCGGCATCGGACCCGGTCCGCGCGAGAAGGACGGATCTTCAAAGACGTTCACCATCTCGATCTTCCCCTTGTTGCCGGCGGCCTCGACGTTGCCGAGCACGTGCCTCGTCACCTCGATCTCCACGGCGTCGTCACGAAAACTCGTGAGCGTGATGGTGCCCGCGAGATCGACACGCCCGTACTGCTCGCCCTGGAACGTGGTCGCGTTCGGCACGCGCTTCGTTTCGTTGTCGCTCTTCTTCATGCGGATGTCCACGGACGCCGTGATGCCGAGATCGGTCTCGGAGCCGGGCGCGGCGTAGGTCATGAGGCCCTGCGCGAGCACGCGCTCGTCGCGCAGGATCAGCGCGGGCGCCGTGGTGAGCGGATACTCGCTCTTGTTGAAGAGCCGGATCTTGTGCATCACTTTCGGCGCGTTGAGCATCCGCGCCAGTTCCGACTGCCTCGCGCCGTCGACGTTGCGCCACACTTCCATGGGCGGCGCGAACGGGATGTCGAGCGTGTACACGTCCTTGTACTTCATCGTGAACTCGGCGATAGTGAACACCATGCGCTGGCCCTTGCGCAGCGACACGTGCTTGACGGTGAACACGAAGAGGTCCTCGCTCTTCCCGGACTCGGCAACTTCGGGGCCGAGATCGATCGGCGCACTGCTTTCATCCGCATTCCTCCGGCGCGAGTCGTCCATGGACAGCGCCTGCTGCGTCATGATGGCGTTGGCAAAGCCGTAGGCGGTCTGCCCCTCCTGCCGGAAATGGCTCGACAACTGTGCCACCGTCTGTTGCAGCGAGATGGGATCGTTCGTGGCCTTGAACTCGAAGGTCGGCACGCCGATGACGAGATGCGCGGTGACATCGTCGAGATCGGCGATCTCGTTGATCATCGTCGCCTGCAGCGTCACTGCAGCCTGCCCCTTGCCGTCGATCACGACCTTGTAGTTGGGGATCCAGCGTATGCCGCGCTGCAGGTACAGCAAACCGACCTGCGCCTCCTTCTGCGCATTGTCCCCTTTCCAGTCGAGTTTCAACGTCAGGAGATTGCGCAGTTCCTCCCTCGGCAGCGCCTTCTTGTAGCTTCCCGTGAAGCTGATATCGAGGATGCGATCCATGCTCACGACTTTGACGCCGGCGCCGGTCTTCAACAGCACGATGCCGCTTTTCTGCGTCAGCTTCTCGCCGGAATACGGAACGTCCGCGGCCTCCAGTTCATCGCCGCTCTGCGCGGGGACGTCGAGAATCGTGGCCTTGTACGGAACCGATCCAGGTCCCGCCTCCGTGACGAGCACCTCAGCGCCGATATTCGCCTCGATCAATTCCTTCAGGTGCAGCGCGGTGCGCTCGACGAGCACCTTGCGCTGGCTCGCCGTCACGGCCGAGAGTTTGGCCCGGCTGTCCGACGAAAACGGCCAGAAGGTGCCGATGACCGGATTCGGCAGATAGTCCATGACCACGTTCCCCGCATCATCGACAGGCATGCGGCCGCTGTGGAGCAGAAAGGCGTGCCCGTCTTTGAAGACGGTCACTTCCTTCACCGGCATGCGCGCGAGGGCCTTGTACGGTGTCGGGGATTCGGCACGGAGTGTGCCGACCAGGAGAAGGATCGCCGCGACTGACACGATGCTTCGTTTCATAGCTGCCCGCCTGTTGTTGTGGAAGGAGAGACTGCTTCGACTGCGTTGAAGGTAACAGAACATTGCGCGTCCGTCAACATCTTTTCCGCTCCCGGATGTGGAATTATTACAACTCGACGCCCGATGGTATTCCAGCGGCGGTGTTCCCCTCGATCCCGCCATTGATACAACACACGGTGCTCTCCAGAACGTATCACGGACCGTTCGGATCGTGAAACACCGGAGAGGGCTGCTTCGGGCGATGGTTGTCCATACGCTGCGACTGCGCTTCCGTCTGTCACCGGTACCGATGCACGGCTTCGATCAGGGCTCTCACGTTTTCAAACGGCGCATCATTCTCAATCTCGATGTAGAATATCCCTCCGCCCCGGAGGCGGTGATACGTGCTTGCGTAGTCCCGGATCCTGCTCTCGATTTCACGAGGAGTTCCCGTGGGGATCAAGTGCTGGCGATCAGGGTGGATGTAGATGGCTATCCCGTTCTCCCGGCTTGCGCGGAGGTGCGCGGGGTCGGATTCAAACCATCCCATCTGTGGCCATAGTCCGTGTATTCCGAGATCGAGCAGATCGGCGAAGATCTCGCCCAGGTGGCCGCAGGAATGAAAGAAGATCATCCGGTGTGCCTGTCGGATCGGCGTCATCATCCTGTCGTATCGCGGCTTGAATACTTCGCGAAACAGATCGGGCTGGATGATAGGAGCCGTCTGCGTCCCCCAGTCGTCACCGAAGACGACGGTGTCTACCCCTGCCGATATCATCTTCTCGATCGCCTCGATCCAATGATCCACGAGTCGATCAAGAAACGCCATGAGATCGGGATCCCGTACCATGAGGTCCATCAGGACTTCGTCCAACGGCCTGAGCGCGTGAAGCTTCTCGAAGAGCGAGATCCAACCCGAAAACACCACATACTGTTCGCGCTGTATCGCCACTTCCGCAGCGTCGATCGCAGGGGTGGGCGGAAACGCATAGTCTCTGGCTGCGCTCCAGCTGGAGAACGGGTAGCTTCGCGGATGACCGTGAACACCAAAAACCCGATGCTCCCATTCCGTACCCCATTCATCGACTCTGAACTCGTGATATTCGCCGTTCGTGTTCACGGCGCCGGGCGGCGGAACCGGAATGGAATCAAAGCGGATTGGATTGTCCGGC
Organism: Ignavibacteria bacterium; assembly: GCA_016720835.1. Lineage (GTDB taxonomy): Bacteria > Bacteroidota > Ignavibacteria > SZUA-365 > SZUA-365 > JADKJW01. The sequence continues at coordinate 41,678 of JADKJW010000013.1, read as the reverse complement.
GGGTATCGATGAAACAGGTCGAGGAGTTTACGGCCGTGAATGTGAAGCCCTGCCGGCGAAGGATGATACACGACGGGTATACGGTCGGGACTGTCGTACGCGAACGCCGCCAGCATCCGTTGACGCGATGTCATCATCATTGCCCGTGCAGCCTTCGATGTCTCGAGAAATTCAGAAGCGGAACTGCGCGCCGACCGACGCGTAATGAACCAGCGTGAAATTGTACACCTCGTCGTTGTCGGCCCCGCCTTCCAGAATGCGGTACCCGGCCCGCACGTCGATCCGTCCGGTGACGGCCACGACCAGCGCGGCGAGCACGTCTTCCGCCCTTCCCTGCGGTGCGGCAAGCGCGTCGCCTTCCAGCAGGAAGGCCGCCGGGTCGCTGAATTGCCACAGGACGCGGAAGTGGACGATAGGAACGAAGCCGACGTTCTTCTTCTCCGCCGCGATGCCATTCCCTTCGAACGCGATTCTGGCGTCGCGGATTTTCGCCGTGAATCCGACACCGAGTTCGAGCGCCTCCGACCTGTGGAAATCCCACCGGTACGTCAGCCGGTAGGAATTGAATTTGTACGAGGCATTGAGCGGGGTCCGGGCGGGAAATGTCGCCTCCTGGAACACGAGCGCGTGATCGAGCCTGCCCGTCGCATCAAGCGAAAGCGGCGCAAAGAGCACGCCGAGATGGTGCCGGTCGCTGAAGTCGTACAGCAGCCGAATCCGATAGAACGCCGCCGGGTCGGTCGACAACTCTTCCGAGAGGGAGACGAGCGTTCCGCCATTGCCCGGAATGCGCACATCGTTGTATCCGCTGAACACGGCGCCGGTCTCCACATCCAGCGCAAATTGGGAACAGGCCGTCAGTGTGAACACGGCGAAGAGTCCCAACGAGCGGACGATGAACTTTGAGAGAATACTCATGATGCAGACTCCTCCTTTCGACCGTGATTCCTGTCTTGCTTTTCCCATGCGTAGTGGCCGCCGGCCCGCGTCAGTCATCAATGACTTCCACGCCGTCTTTCCAACGTTTCCCGGTCTCGTTTCCATTCTCGTCCCAGTAGCGGGCTGCGCCGTCCATCGTGCCGTTTTTGTACGACACTTCGGAAATGCGCTGGCTGTTCTCGCGATAGCGCACCACGAGGCCGTCGACCTTGTCGGCCACGTACGGTGTCTCGAGTTCCTTCTGGCCGCTGGGATACCAGCTCGTGGAGAGGCCTTCGCGGACATCATTCTTGTAGGGCGTTTCGGACCACTTCTGCCCATTCTTGTACCAGATGAAACTCATGCCCTCTTTCTTTCCATTTTTGTACGGCATCTCGTTCCACTTCTGGCCGTGTTCATACCATTCGACGCTCTTCCCTTCCCGCACGCCGCCGCTCATGGAGATCTCGAATTTCTTCTTTCCGCTCTCGTACCAGCCCGTCACCACGCCTTCCATCCTGCCGCCTTTGAACTCGAAGGTCCGCTCTTTCTTCCCGTTTTTGTGGAAGCACACGTGCTGTCCGTCCAGGGGCACGAAGGGCGCGACCTGCGTGAGTTCACCTTCCCAGCGCACTTCGCCTGAAGTGTACCGGTACGTTGTTCTTCCGACAGGCTTCCCCTCCAGGTAGGAGATCACCGCGTAGCACGTGCCTTTCGAGGCGTCCGCGACCGGCGCGAAGTCGTCGTCGGCGATGATGGTCCAGGCTCCGTCCCGCTGCCCGTTCTTGTCGAGCTTGTTCGGTGACTGCGGGATCTGCGCCACCGCCTGCATGGAAAGCAGCGATGCCAGCAGGACGAGGAGCGACGGGAGGGGACGCATGTGTCTGAACGGGGAAGGGCCCTGCTGCGAATGCGCGGTGTTCATTTCTTTCTCCTGCTGAGGTGCGACTGCATTGCGTAATCGGATTGCGCGAAAATCCCGGTTCGTGACCAGGGGTGGAGCGATGTTTCAAGACGAAAGATCGCGCCTGACCGGACCATAATCAAGAGTTACGAGTCCGCTGATGCGTGTTTCGTCATTGACAATGCCCTCCCCGGAAGCTATGTTCTCCCGACATCAACAACCATTCTCACGCATCCAACCGTCACAGGAGATATCATGGTACCTGTCACTGCCCTGTTGCTGCCGATACTGCTCTCCGCGGTGTTCGTGTTCATCGCGAGTTCCATCATACACATGCTGCTGCCCTATCACAAGGGCGATTACCGCAAGCTGCCCGACGAAGCCGGGGCGATGGACGCCCTGCGGCCGTTCAATATTCCGCCGGGCGATTATTCCGTGCCCCTCGCGGAAAGCATGAAGGACATGGGGTCTCCTGCCTACATCGAGAAGCTGAAAAAAGGACCGGTGCTGATGATGACGGTGATGAAGAACGAGCAGCCCTCCATGACCAGCGCGCTCGCGATGTGGTTCGTTTTCAGCCTGCTCGTGGGCGTCTTCGCGGCGTACGTGTCCGGCCGCGCGCTGGTCCCTGGCGCGCATTACCTCTCCGTGTTCCGGTTTGCGGGCGTGACGGCGTTTCTCGCGTACGGCATCAGCACCATCCCTTCCTCCATCTGGTATGGCAAGTCCTGGAGCACCACGCTGAAGTCCGTGTTCGACGGCCTGATCTACGCGCTCATCACCGCCGGCACGTTCGGGTGGTTGTGGCCGGCAGCCTGACCAGGATATCGGATTTCGGATTTCCGATTTCGGACTTTAAGATTTCGGATTGAAGAGAACGATGCTTGCAGCTTTGTCACGCCGAGCGAAGTCGAGGCGGCGGATTTCCGATTTCGGACTTTAAGATTTCGGATTGAAGAGAACGATGCTTGCAGCTTTGTCACGCCGAGCGAAGTCGATGCGGCGAATTTCCGATTTCGGATTGAATGCAAGACGGCGCACCCCGGAACGGGGTGCCAGAAAGTAGCCGGTGTGTCGAAGACCACCGGAAAACGGATCGCTGCGCACACAAAGCAAGCACCCCGGAACGGGGTGCCAGAAAGTAGCCGGTGTGTCGAAGACCACCGGAAAACGGCCCGCCCCCACAAAAGCCCCGGGTGCCAGAAAGTAGCCGGTGGTCGAAGACCACCGGAACGCGGCGGCACGCCCTCCACGATCGAAGCACCCGCGAAGCGGGTGCCAGAAAGTAGCCGGTGGTCGAAGACCACCGGAACGCGGCGGCACGCCCTCCACGATCGAAGCACCCGCGAAGCGGGTGCCAGAAAGTAGCCGGTGTGTCGAAGACCACCGGAACGCGGCGGCACGCCCTCCACGATCGAAGCACCCGCGAAGCGGGTGCCAGAAAGTAGCCGGTGTGTCGAAGACCACCGGAAAACGGATCGCTACGCGCACAAAGCAAGCACCCCGGAACGGGGTGCCAGAAAGTAGCCGGTGTGTCGAAGACCACCGGAAAACGGACCGCCACGCGCACAAAGCAAGCACCCCGGAACGGGGTGCCAGAAAGTAGCCGGTGTGTCGAAGACCACCGGAACGCGGCGGCACGCCCTCCACGATCGAAGCACCCGCGAAGCGGGTGCCAGACAGTAGCCGGTGTGTCGAAGACCACCGGAATGCGACGACGCACGAAGCGTCAGCGCACCCCGGAACGGGGTGCCAGAAAGTAGCCGGTGGTCGAAGACCACCGGAATGCGACAACGCACGAAGCGTCAGAGCACCCCGGAACGGGGTGCCAGAAAGTAGCCGGTGCGTCGAAGACCACCGGAAAACGGACCGCCGCGCGCACATCGCAAGCACCCCGGAACGGGGTTCCAGATTCCTCAATTGCTCAGGAACAAATCGAACCCTCCAGCGTTGAATTCTTGGAGGTAACGTCTGTTCCTAGGAAGATAAGGAGGAGTAAGGCAATGGGATCAACCTATCATCAAATGAACTACCACCTCGTATTCAGTACAAAAGGCCGTATCCGGATCATAGGTGCTGAATGGAGGGAACAACTCCATGCATATCTCGGTGGCACTATCCGTGGATTAGACGGCATTGCGAGAGCAGTAGGCGGAGTATCCGAGCACGTACATCTTCTCGTAGGCCTGACTCCATCGCACAGGGTTGCAGATTTCATGAGGGAACTCAAGAAAGCGACATCCATTTGGGCGTCAGGATTCGATCGACGCTTCTCCTGGCAAGAGGGATATTCAGTGTTTGCAATTGGAATGGATGGCGTGGATAGAGTGAGAACGTACATCGAGCATCAGGAAACGCATCATCATGCGGTGTCGTACCTCGAGGAATTAACGCGCCTTTTCGAGGAGAATAAAATTCCGTACGATCCAAGATTTTTTTAAATCGATATCAACACCCGTTCAACTTATGGCACCCGTTTCACGGGTGCGCGCGATGTGCGTGGTCGTCCGGGCGATCCGGTGGTCTTTGACACACCGGCTACTTTCTTGCACCCCGTTCCGGGGTGCGATGACTCTTCGCGTGTTGTCGCGCGATCCGGTGGTCTTCGACCCCCGGCTTGCACCCCGTTCCGGGGTGCGATGACTCTTCGCGTGTTGTCGCGCGATCCGGTGGTCTTCGACACACCGGCTACTTTCTTGCACCCCGTTCCGGGGTGCGATGACTCTTCGCGTGTTGTCGCGCGATCCGGTGGTCTTCGACACACCGGCTACTTTCTTGCACCCCGTTCCGGGGTGCGATGACTCGCTGCGTGTTGTCGCGCGATCCGGTGGTCTTCGCCACACCGGTTCTTTCTGCCCCCGTTCCGGGGTGCGATGACTCTTCGCGTGTTGTCGCGCGATCCGGTGGTCTTCGACGCACCGGCTACTTTCTGGCACCCGTTTAACGGGTGCGAAGCTGCCCATCATTGCTCCCATAGCTGCGACGAAGCTCCGAGGTCCCGGATTTTGTTGGCCATATAAAAACAACGGCTTGGAGCAGCCACGAAAGAAATTTCCCCGAGAGATGAAATTTTTTGCGCGTTCAAGCGTCATGATAGAAAGAAACCGTGCTTGCAGTCAGGATCAGGCTTGCTCGATTGTCTTATCTGTTTGAGGATCATTTCAATCGCGTACCTCGAAATCCTTCGCGGGATTTCCCCCACATCCAGAGGATGAACCATGTCTCTCGCCACGATGTCTCTCGCACGCACCCTCCGCGTCTCCCTGTTCATCGTAGTGCTCATCGCGCTGTTCGGCGCCGCAACACCCGAAGCACGGACCCAGCCGCAGTTGAATTTCAAGCGCATCGCGAACAACTGGCCGACGATTGCGCTGTTCTTCACAACGGCCTGCAACGGCCAGCCGGCGTATTTCACGGACAAGCGCTTCTTCAAGGTGTACGAGAACGGGGTGGAGGTCGGGCAGTTCGACCTGTGGTGTCCCGATCCCACCATGCGAGTTGCGATTTCGGCGGCGCTCGTATTCGATGCCAGCGGAAGCATGGCCGGGTCCAACAATGTCGGCGCCAGAGCGGGAGGGAACGCCTTCGTCGACATCATGGACGGCGTCAGCGATGAGGCCGCCATCATCTGGTTCACCTCCATGGTGACCGTCGCACAGGGCATGACCGTGTGGAAGGATCTGCTCCACAACGCGATCAAGACGCTCCCTGCAAGTGGCGCCACGGCCGTGTGGGATGGATGTTACTTCGGCCTGCTCGAACTGATCAACAACGGCGTCAATCCCGCCCGCGCAGTCGTCGTAATGACAGACGGAGGCGACAATTCCTCATCCAGGAATCCGGACGAAATCATCGCCCTTGCCTCGAGAAATCGAATTCGGGTGTTCTGCATCGGCCTGGGAGGCAGCGTAGACTCGATCCTCCTGCAAAAGATCGCCGATCAGACCGGCGGCCGCTATTACGAAACACCGAGTGCCGGTAATCTGCCTGTGATCTATCAGGAAATTTCGACGATCCTGTATCAGGGCTTTCAGGCATGCGTGATCCCCTACACCGCGACGTGCAAGGACGGCGCGTTCCGCAAGGTGGACCTGTCGGTGATCAATTTCTGCAACGGACAGGACACGAAAACGAAGACGTACCAGGCACCGAAGGATACCTCGACGTTCACGCAATCGAGGCTGCAACTGGGAAAGCGCGAGACGCTCGGCGACACCGACGCGAAGGTGCCGTTGCTGCTGCTCGATCAGATGCACAACGAACTGTTCTACGGCGCCTCGTTTTCTGTTCGCTTCGACACGACGCGGCTCCAGTTCAAAGGCATCTCGACGCCACCCGGCAGCCAGTTGGAAGGCCTCCCGATCACGATCGCGACGTCACGGGATACCGTCAGATTCACCACCGCCGGCAAGAAACTCCTCAACACGCAATCCGTCCCCGCCTTGCTCGCGGAACTGACGTTCCGTGTCGTGAACCCGTTCACAACGGACACGCTGCACAGCCCGTTGGATCTGACGGGCTGGTCCTTCGAAGCCGGTTGCCGCAAGCCGGTGCTGCTCGACGGCGAGATCACCATCCTTCCGCTCCTTCCGGAAGTCACCTGCACCATGAGCGCGCCGACAACCGTGTTCTGGAACGAGCCCACGAAGACGTACTTGCCCTCTCCCTTTACCGTGAACATGAGCATCACGAATATCGGACAGGCGGACGTGGTCCGGCCGAGGTACCGCATCACAATCAAATCAACGGATTTCGAACTCGTCAATCCGATCACCGATACCGTCTCCGCATCGGTGGGCCGTCTCGCACCCGCGGCATCGAACGCCGTGAGCTGGCAGCTCAACGCGAAGCAGCGCGGCGGCAGCGACACCTGCCGCATCGCTATCACCGCAACGTTCGACAATTACCCCCCCGTCACCTGCGAGCGCTTCGTGTTGGTGCCGAAGGTGTCGTCCTTCGCGAGCTGCTCCATCACCGTCCCGGACATCGCCGCAAACGAGCCGGAGCAGAAGTACGACCCGATGCCCTTCCCGATCACCGTGACGGTGAAGAACAACGGGATCGCGCAGAGCGACAGCATCCGCGTGCGGTTGACACTGCCCGCCGGACTCGAGTACGCGTCGCCGGATTCGCCCGCCGCATCTGAAAAATTCACCGTGCCGGTGCTGCTCGCGCCGGGTATGGAAGGGCAGCAGCAGTGGATGGTGCGCCATCCCGTCACTCCCGTGGAGAAGCGCTACCTGGTGCGCGTGGAAACGCAGAACGGACCGTTCCTGCACGGTGATTGCGGCGCGACCGTCGTCATCCCGCGCTTGCTCCCTCGCCTCACAACCTCCATCGCCGCCAATGGAGCGCTTTCCTTCTGCGAAGGCGGACAGGTGCAGCTCAACGCAGGCGGAGTGTTCTCGACATACAAGTGGAGTCACGGACCGACCGTGCCGACGGTGAATATCAAGGTCAGCGGGAAATACTGGGTCACCGTCACCGATAGTCTGGGAAGGTCGGCAGTGTCGGACACGGTGACCGTGACGGTGCATCCCAATCCCGTCCCGCGCCTCACGCCAAGCGGCCAGGTCACGATCTGCATGGGGGACACGCTCACCATCGATGCCGGAGCAGGTTATGCATCGTACCGGTGGAGCAGCGGCGACACCACGCGTCGCATCCGCGTCGCGAGCGAGGGCATCTGGACGGCCCGCGTGCGCAGCACCGCGGGATGCGAAGGGTTTTCCGATTCGGTCATTACCGCACTCGCCCCAATGCCGCCGAAACCGTCCATTACACGGAGCAATGATACGCTGCAGACGCAGCCGGCCTTCCGGAATCAATGGTACAGGAACGACGTCCCCATTCCCGGCGCGGTGAGTGCGTTCCTGCCGCTGACTGCTCCCGGTCGGTACATGGTGGCCGCAATCAATGCCTTCGGCTGCAGAAGCCTCTCCGACCCGTTCGACGTCGGTTCGCTGCCTGTCGGCGATCTCCCGCGACCTCTCGCATGGACGCTCGATGTGTTTCCCGATCCCAGCAGTGGCTCAATATCCATCAGCGCGCGTGGAGTCGGCGGCAATCCCGTCACGATTTCGATTCTCGATGCCTCGGGCCGCGTGATCGTGCCCGCGTGCGAACTTGGCGCCGCAGCATCGCAATCGAGCGCCTTCCAGCTCGCGGACCAGCCTGCAGGCGTGTACTTCGTCAGCGGTGTGAGCCGCGGTGTAACACAGGTGAGAAAGTTTGTTGTGGTGAAATGAGGGTGCGTTGTTCATAAGGCGATAGCGAAGCACACGAAATGAACGAAGGATACGAACAGGAATTTCGTAGCAATCGTCTCGTTCGAGTGTTTCGTGATCGCCTTTGAGACGAGGTCAGACCTTGCTGTTCTCCCTCGCGGTCGCGTTCTTCTTCCGCGTCCTGGCGAGCTCCCACCACATGATCAGTCCGAATAAGACACCCATCAAGCAAGAGAACACGATATCGGGAACAAGCCCCGTTGAACCGAAGAACGAGGGAAAGAGTCGACGTCCGGCGAAAAACCCGATTGCCATAAACACTGTCGAATTGATTACTTGCGTGCGAACGCTTCTCCTGCCCTCCGAACCTCGAGTCATGACTTCCTGCACAGCCTCGGGATACCGCTTGATCCACAGGTAGATCATGTTCGTAAACAATCCTCCCATCAGGGGAATCATGAGCAGGGTTTTATAGCTGACACTCTCCGCGTCCTCCACGAATTCCATGCTGATGAGGACGGCAAATGTCAGCACGTAGGTGACGAGGAACGAAACGAATCCGGCTTTGTAACGGATCGCATTGAGGCGTTCATCCTTCGTGGCATTGCCGAAGGTGGAGTGGAACAAATCCCGGAGGCCCCTTCTCGCACTCGAGGACTTGAGCTGCGCGTCTTCCGTGGGTGAGATCATCGTCATGCTCCTGAAGGTCGTGTTCCATTCCTGGCAGCCGGGCCTGCTCCGCGTGCGCCACTTCGCGATCATCGCGGGAGCATGCTTCCGCGCGTCAGCCGCCGCACATTATGAATCTAGCGAATGCGATATCGATAGTCAAGTATGCTTGACACCAGCTCGTAAGTCCTTCGTCTCAATACTGTCCCGGCTTCCGCATCCCCAGTTCATCCAGCATGGTCTTCATCATATGGCCGAAATCCTTGTCCCGCTTGCGGCGCTCGGCGTAGGACATGTCGTGCCAGGCTGATTCGCGCCTGAGCTTCATCCACCCGGAGTAGCGCTCTTCGCTCAATTCCCCGCGTTCGAGGGCGCCAAGCACGCCGCAACCGTCTTCCACGGTGTGCGTGCAGTCGGAGAAGCGGCAATCCGCGGTGAAGCCCTCGATGTCGGCGAAGCTCAGCTCGATGGCCTCGTCCGCACCGAGCAGACCCAACTCGCGCATGCCCGGGGTATCGATGATCATCGCGCCACCCGCGAGCACGGTCAATTGCCTGCTCGACGTGGTGTGCCGCCCGCGGCCGTCCTTCTCGCGTATGGGCGCGGTGGCGAAGGCCTCCTCGCCGAGCAGACGGTTGAGCAGTGTGGTCTTGCCGACGCCCGAGGAACCGAGCAGGCAGTAGGTCTTCCCTTTCTCGAGCATGCCGCGCAGCGCGTCCACGCCATCGGCGGAGACGCTGCTGAACACCGCGACGCGCGCGCCGATATGCGCATCGCGTATCGCGGCCACGCGCTCCTCGATTTCCGCGATGCTCAGAAGATCGCTCTTGCTGAGCAGGATCACCGGCTCGATATGTCCCTCGGCGGCCATGACGATGTAGCGCTCCATGCGGCGCAGATTGAAATTCGCGTCGCAGGCCTGCACGATGAAGGCGGCGTCGATGTTCGCCGCGATCATCTGGTAGTCGACGCGTTCGCCCGCGGCCTTGCGGCGCAGCCACGTGCGGCGCGGCAGCAGCGCGTGAATGATGGCCAGTTCGCCGTCGTTGTGCAGCTGCGCCAGGGCCCAGTCACCCACGCAGGGCAGATCCTGCGCGGATTCCGCCGCGAAGAGCAGCTTGCCCGTCGCTTCGGCCTGCGCTTCGCCCTGCGCATGCAATGCGAGATACCGCTCGCGGTCCACCCTGCTGATCCGCACGATGTCGCAGTCGGGCCGCTGCAGCGCGTCGACCTGCTCCTGGAGATGGTTGTCGAAACCGAGATCAGAGAGGTTCATGGACTTTGTGGGATTGCGTCTTGTCGGGATGAGATGTTGAAGTACCGCCGTATGAAAGCACGCCATGCAAAATTACACGAATTTTTCGTCCGCACCGGAATACCAGCGGATCATGTTTCGCGGTACTTTGCGTTTGACTTGATGCCGGTCCCGGCTTGGCATTCAAACGCAGCACGCGGAATCATGTCGACAATCGGCGCAGCAATCAGAAATCCATTGGAGTGACCATGCAATTCGATTTCATGAATCCCACGAAGATCATTTTTGGCGCAGGGACGCTTTCACGGCTTGGAGAGGCCGCGCGCGCGGCGGGGACACGCGCACTCCTCGTGACCGGCGGAGGCAGCGTCAAGCGCAATGGCACCTTCGAGCGCGCGGTTGCAAGTCTCCAGGCCGCGGGCGTCAGCGTGACGGAATGCGAGGGAGTGGAACCGAATCCGAGGCTCTCGACCGTGCTGCGGGGCGCGCAAACCGCGCGCGACGAGCAATGCGACGTCGTGATCGCGCTCGGGGGCGGCAGCAGCATGGACGCCGCGAAGGCGATGGCCGCCATGGTCTTCCACGAGGGCGAGCCGTGGGACATGTTCTTCGCGGGCGAGAAAAAACCGAGACTTCCCGTGCGCGCACTGCCCATCATCACCGTGCCGACGCTGGCCGCAACGGGTTCGGAAATGAACTCCGGCGCCGTCATCACCAACGAACGGACAACGCAGAAATCCTTCGTACAGGCGCCGGTCCTGTTTCCGAAAACGGCGATCGTCGATCCCGAACTGACCCTGACAGTGCCGCCCGACCAGACGGCCTACGGCATCTGCGATCTCATCACGCATGTGACCGAAGGCTACTTCAACGGTGTGGACGGCACGCCGCTGCAGGATCGCTTCGCCGAAAGTGTGATCCTGACGGCGATGGAATGGGGTCCGAAGGCCGTTGCGGACGGGAGCGACCTGGAAGCGCGCACGCAGATTCAATGGGCGTCGGTGGTGGCATTGAACGGCTGGGTGCAGATCGGAACGCAGGCGGGCTTCCCCGTGCACATGATCGAGCACACGCTCTCGGCGCATCACGACGTCGCGCACGCCGCCGGACTCGCCGTGGTCAATCCGGCGTGGATGCGCTTCGCGGCCGCGTCGCGCCCGGAACGCTTCGCGCAGTTCGCCGAACGCGTGTTCGGAGTGCGCCGCAACGGCGGCAACGCGGACGCGGCCGCCCGCGAAGGCATCGATCGCTTCGAAGCCTTCCTGCGCTCCATCGGCTGCCCGACGCGTCTGTCGGAACTCGGCATCGGGGGCGAACTGATCGATACCTACGCCGCGGACACGCTGCGCGTCATCCACAACAAGGAGGGGAAGCTGCCCGGCCGTCCGGCACTGAGCAGGGACGACATCGTCGCGGTGCTGAGAGCTGCGCTCTGAACTGGTTGAGAACGGAATAGCCACTTCTGATGCTGCTTCTCTCGGTGCAAATTCGATGTGTCCTTCGGAGTGCAATCGTTGCGTGTGCTATCGAAGTGATGGTCCTTTGTATTGCCTCTTCAGTTGTAGGTAATCGCGCGAGCAACTTGAATGTCCTTTCTTTTGCCGCTGCAAAAGAAAGGACCAAAGAAAAGCAGCATGCCTGACGAAAAATTGCAGTGATAAGCGACGCTTCGCTTGCGGCGGATTCGAAATCTCACTGCTGGCCTCGTCGTATGCGGTATGTCTTGCGGGTCCGATTCCCGTCGAATCCGCTCGCAAGCTCCGCTGCTTTTCACTGCAATTTTTCTAAGGGCCATGAAGACGCAGCCCGCGGACTGTCACATTACCGGACGCAGAATGCCGGATTCCTGATTCCGTCCGCCGCTGGCGGACTTCGTCGGACGGGTTGCGGGCTCTGTCTCTCGCTTCACTCCAGCTCTTCCCGTCTGTGATTCGTAGAGCTCCGCTTCGGTGGGCGGACAGCTGGGGCATCGGTGGGGAAATCCCGTCCATGTCGTTTTACCGCCGTTGTTCCTCACCGCGGAAGGGCTCCTCGAGGTACTTCGCCACGGTGGTATTGAACAGCGCGGCATTGCTCGCGGTCATGTAGTGATTTTCGCCGGTGAAGATGCACAGGTTCGCCTTCGGAATGCTGCGGTAGATGAAGAGCGTATGCTCCTCCGGGATGATGTCCCTGTCGGTGGAAAGCACCACCACCGGGCATTGGATGCGCTGCCCTTGCCGTACGTCTCGTAATAGATCCGCGCTCCGCGGACCGTGATGACGTGCCCTGCACTCGTGTTGTTCCCGTAGGGAATTGCTTCCGCGCCGGTCTGGGCCTGTACCGATGCTGGGAACAGTAACGCTGCGAGCACTATCCCGATGACGCAAAGAGGCTTATTCATGACTGCCTGTGTGGTGATGCTGGAGCGCAAGGTACGGCGAAGACGCGGATGCTGCACGCAGACCCGCCACGCTTGAGTGCGGACGCATGGCGGGCACGCTGCCGGCAGACCAGGTTTCCTCGTTTCCTACTCCCCCGCCTTCACCCTCGCGCGTTCGCTCAGCGGCGATTCCGCGCCGCCGCGCGTCATCACCTGTACGGCGTAGACGTACGCGCCGTCTCCGACCAGCGAGGTATCGACAAAACGAGCTCCGCCCAGTTCGGCCGAGGTGAGGGCGAGCAGAGGCGAATCCTCGAAGGACCTGTAGATGACGTAGTACACGGCATCGCCTTCGCGGGGAGAATACCGCCAGTCGAGTACCACGGCCTTGCGCTCCGCATCGTAGACGGCGTTCAGATTCTCCACCGCGGGACGCACACCCGTATCGTAGGGACGGGCCTGAACAGGAAGCTCGGCGCGGGCGCGAAGTCCGCTGCTGTCCACCGCCTCCAGCTGGTATTCGTACATCACTCCAAGGCGCACCTTCGCGTCGACGTAGCTGTCGGCAGCTCGGGACAGCGTGGCGATCAGGACCCACTCGCGTTCTCCCTGCACGCGCCTGAAGAGCTCGTGCGAGAACAGGTCCTTGCTGCCCGAAGGCACCCAGTGCAACAGCACCGCCGTGTCTGAAGCGAGCACGTCCGATAGGACGGGCGCCTCGGGCGGGACCACGTCCGGCCGCTCGAGCGCGAGCGGAATGGTGGGCAGCGAGTGGTTGTAATTCCAGTTGACGGCGGCGACCTGGTAATAGACGTGGCTGGTGAGCGTGTTGACCTCCACGGTGTCGACGAACACGGTGTCCTTCCACACCTGGCCCGTGCGCTGCGAGAACTCGTGATCCAGCGCGTTGGCCCACAGCACACGGTATCCCAGGAGGTTCCGCTCCCTGTTCGCGTGCCATCGCAGCGTGACCACGCCGCTGCTGTCGATGCTGCCCGTCAGTCCCGCGGGCACGGCGGGCGGGAGCGTATCGATGACGAACCCGTACAGCGGAAGCGAATTCGCGGCGTTGCCCGCGGTGTCGATCGCGGACACGACATAGAAGGGCTCCGCGATGTCGGGAACGGGGTCCGTGTACGTATTCGCCGAGCGCGGCAGCGCGGCGCCGGTGATGCGGCGCCAGCCGCTGTCGGATTTCGCGCTGCGCAGGATGTGGAATCCGGCGAGGTCGGGCGGCGCTTCCTTCATGATCCACTTCAGCGTGATCGTGTTTCCCTTCTGCTCCGGATTGCTCACGAAAGGCATGAACGGCGGAGTGAGATCCCTGCCCGTCACGCGCACCTCGGCCGCGGCGCCGCTGGAACCGAACGCGTCAATGCCCTGCACACGGTATGTGTAGGACGTGTAGTTGGTGATCGTCGTGTCGCTGTACCCTCCGGGCACCACCGCGCCCTCGTCGCTCCTCAGTATGACGATGGGAGTGGCCGTCATTTTGGTGAAGGTCGTCCCTCCGTCCTCGGAGCGGAACACGTCGTAGCCCGTGAAGTCATACTCCGAAGGGGCTTCCCACCGGAGCTCGATCTTTCCGTCGAGACCTTCCGCGGTGAACGCGCGCGGCGGAGGCATGGCGGGCGGACCGGCGCCCGCGGTCACCGTCACTTCTCCCGGCGCTATCCGGTAATCGCGCGCTTCGGCGATCGAGACGGTGTACGTGTACTGCTCGCCTCTCCGCACGGACCGATCCACCATTCTCAGGGCCAGCATGGTGGCGGTTTTCTGGTCGTTGTCGGCGCTGAACAAGGCGTAGCCATGCAGCAGGGTGTTCTTCTCGGCGTTCGCGGCGAGGGTGTCCAGACCCAGACTGTCGGAGTGACCCATCAACGACGTGTCGCTCCACAATGCGAGTGCCGCGACGCTGATGAAACGGTTTCCGGGATTCTCTTCCCGCGCCTTCATGAGTTCTTCGGGTTCCCAGGGCTTCAGCGGGGCCGGAGTCAATATCAGCCGCTCGCCGGAAGCCGAACGCCGTACCACCGTGTACCCGATCCGGTTGCACAGCCGCCACGCGTGTGGCGTGGAGGGCGCCCAGCGCAGCACGACGGAATCCTCCGCCGCTCTGGCGAGCACGAAGATGGAAGCGGAGCCGGGATCATGCGGCACCGTCCTGGACCCTTCGGTCGACTGCGCGAGCATCGTCGAAGGTGCGAAGCCCACGGCGAGCATGGAAATCAGCATGATGGCAGCGATACGGCGTGCCGGAAATGTGCGTCCCGGGCGCGCGATGCATGCGGCTCGCGCTTCGGCTGCTGGAAGCATGTTCGCGGTGTTCATATCCTGCACTCCGTTCCCTTGGCGAATTGGTACGTGCAACTTCCCTTGACGAGACCGCCGAGTATGCTGTAATTGCCGCGGACGGTGCCCTTCACCCATAGCGGATTCGCGGCCCCGACTTCCAGCAGCATGGCCGCGCTGACGCCGAGAATTTCGAAGTTGCCCCTCCATCCGAAATAGCAACAGGGGCACCATTTGCAGAAGTAGCAATACCATTTTCCGCAGGGTTTCCACAGGTGGCCGCTGATGTCAATGTACAAGCCCACCGAGCCCGTCACGTAGGCGTAGAGCTGTCCCTGCGCCTGCCAGCGATTGATTCCCGTGCAGTTCTGCTGCTTGAGCACGGCGATGTCGAAGCCGCCGCCGGCACTGAACTCGCCGTAGAATATCGCCCAGGTCTGGCGTCCGGTGCTCATGGAAATGTTCGCGCCGAAGGCGAAGCCGCTGCCCGCCGCGATGTTCTGATTCCGCGTCGAGGGAGGCGATCCTATGATGTTGCGCACGTTGTCGGGCGGAGGCGGAGGCGGTGGCAGGTTCTTGCCCATCATCAGGTATGCGCCCACCTGTCCCAGCCACGAGGCCAGGCGTATCTGCATGCGGTTCGACGGCTCTCCGATCTTGAAGTACCAGGTGCTCTGTTCGATGTGCAGAACGGCCTGGCCTCCGCCCGTCACCGGCGTGGCGTTGATGTTCACGATGAACACGCCGTGGAATGTCTTCTCCGGGAAATAGAAGGTCAGGTCGCAGAACATCGTCACCTTCGCGTTCTGCCTGGCGGTGATCTCGGCCATCATGTAGCCGTTGCCCTGCAGCGTGATGCGGCCCATCGAGATCCCGCCGGTGCTCAGGTTGCGGATGAGTTCGATCTCCAGGATGATGTCCGCGTTGAATGCCGCGGACGAGGGATACGTGCCCATCACCACCATCGCCTTGAATCCGAAGGTGCCCTCGCTCGGGACGAAGCGGAAACCCGAGACCGTGGCGCCCGGCGCGGGACCCGCCACCTGCGTGGACGTGGGCACAGGCGGAGTCGGACTGCCCTCCCGCCGCATGTTCCACCAGAACCCCCCGCCGAAACCGTAGAATCCCACGCCCGTCTGGAATTGCCCGATCCCTATCGGGATGCCCGTGGCGAAGATCACCTTCGCATCCACGTAGAAGTAGCGGTAGCCGTTGACCTTTCCGAACTGCAGCGTGGCCGTGATCTCCAGCAGCTGAATGACGGTGGCCTGAAGCGCCCCGCGGAACCCGGTGCCGAAGACCGGATCCTCCCGGTAGAAGGTGATGGAACCCTTGACCTTGACCGGTCCCATGTCCGCGTCGATGTACACGGACTGCAGCTCGATGCTGTTGTAGCGGAACTTCTGCCCGCCGCTGCTGTTGTCCAGTTCGCCCCACAGAATCAGCGTCGTGCCGCCTCCGATGGAATTGGATCCGGGTGCGAAGTTGACGCTCACGGTGAATTTGATGCCGGTGAGATTCTTCCCTCCCGACGTCTTGTTCTGCATGTCGATATTGGAGATGGAGATCGGGAATCCCGCGAGGCCCTTCTGCGGACTCGCGAAGCTGAACGTGCCCTTCGTGAAATACGGGGTCACGTTCTGCAGCTTCATGTTCTGGAAACCGATGCCGAGCAGGTTGACGCCCGGCACGGAGCCGATGGTCCCCGCGATCGAAATGCTTCCGTTGAGAATGGCCACCGCCCGGAACTGCCGCTGGGGATTGTCGTTGCCCAGCGTGATCGTGGTGGTGGAGAAGAGCTTGATGTTCGCCATCCAGATATTCGCCTGAAACGTGTCCGCCGGCGCAATGACGAAGGAGTAGCGCATGGACTTGGCCGTGTCGGTCGACAAGGGACGCGAGAGCGTGGCCGAGTACTTGAACGGCGAATCGGATATGGGCATCTGAATGCGGCCCTTCAACCACCCGGAGCGCAGCGAACTGCTGACGATATCCACGCCGATGGTGTCGAGGCTTCCTCCCCAGGATCCGAAATTTCCCTGAGGATACTGGAACACGTTCTCTCCGCGGAAACTGCCCGTGATGCCGGCCCTCGTGATCAGCAGATTCTGCACCGCGATCTGCGGCGGCCTGTCTGAGGAGAAGGTGCGCAGCGCCGGAGGAAGGGAGATGCTGGCGCGCTTGATGAAGAACCCCTTCCACGTGTTGTCCTTGATTCCGACGTACCCGTCCGGAAAGAATATTCCGTTGGGATTCGCCTCGTCGGACTTGTCGATGGCCATCTCCTGCACTTCCAGCACCATGCCGGGCGCGCTCGCGATTTCGCACCGGTCCATGCTCGCCGCCGCGAGGAAGTTGCCGCCGCGGGAGACCACCGCGCGGAAAGCGGCCTTCACTTTGGTCGTGCCATCATCGGTCGGGAACGGCTTCAGCCACGTGCGCGGGAACTCCACCTGCGCGCTGAGATTCAGTTCCTTGAATCCCTTGCAGTCGAGCGATACGAAGCAGCCGGGTTCCGTGGCGGTCGGGGCCAGGAATTTGAAGCTCCATGAGTCGCTGGCACTGTAGCCGAGGTTGGCAGGCAGGTACAGCTGCACGTTGCCGTCGCCGCCGATGCCGGTGGGAGACATGCAGATTTTCCTCGCCCCGAGGCCGACGGCGATGTCCGGCCCCCATTCCGGGATGGCGCAGGACATCACCATGTTCATGTATGCCGCGGTAGGCTGGAACACCATGCCGATGATTCCGAGCACGACTTTTCGACCCATGATGTCGTTGTCGAAACCCAGGGGCATGGACGCGGGTTGCCCGGCAAACGCGCTGACAAGACGGGCCGCCTGCGTGGTGACGCCATACACCGTTTTCAACTGGGCCTCGGTGAGCCCCAGCGCGTCACCGAGTCCGTTCGCAAGTTCCTTCCCAAGCGTCGCGTCCGCCGCCTGCTGCGCGCTGACGTTGCCCTCGTAGATCTCATTGGCCGCGTTGACCTTCACATCGAAAAATTCCACCGAGATCTTTACCGTCCGCATGAACGGAATTGCGATGGTGCCGGTGCCGCTGAGCGACGCGGGAGAGCCGCTGACCGACGCGAGCTTGAGGGTGAACCGTCCAATGCGGAGCGTGTCGTTGGCCTTGAGCTGCTGCGTGCCCGGAGTGCGGTTCGCCGGCGCGACGATGGAGCAGACGTCCAGGCAGCCGTCCGTTCCGGTCGAATCGGCGGTGAACACGGCCAGCGGACTGCGCACCGTGTCGCGCGTGCAGGCGGAGTCGCGCCGGATGCCCGCCCTGTTGAACGCGAGCGTGAAGCGCCAGAGATAGCTCGTCTTCTGCTGCACCACGAAGCGCTGCGCGGATCCGGGATAGTTCACAAATTTCAGATCCAGCAGCGGCGCGCCGGCCGAGTCGAAGCGCTGCACGATGCTGGCCGCCGCGCTCCCCGTGAAGTTCTTGTCGAACACGGCCGCGCGCTGCACGACGGTATTCGTGTCTTCGCGCGCGCTGTTCATCCTCCATATCTGGA
Source organism: Ignavibacteria bacterium (assembly GCA_016720835.1). Lineage (GTDB taxonomy): Bacteria > Bacteroidota > Ignavibacteria > SZUA-365 > SZUA-365 > JADKJW01. The sequence goes on along the minus strand of JADKJW010000013.1, from coordinate 23,531 downwards.
GGCGGCCTCCCCGCACGGCGGTGGTCACGATCTCCGGTGCGACGCTGAGCGCGAACTGGGGCAGCGAGTCCTTCTTCCAGAAACTGCGGTCCTGAGGAGTGAGCGGTGCAAGCCGCACGCATTCGGCCAGCGATATGCCGCCCGGCCTCCACGTCGTGTCGAAGGTGAAGACGCCCGGCACGGAGGCCGCCTGCATGATGTGGCAGCGGACGCTGTCCTTCCGGATGCTCGCGCTGTCGAAATTCAGGATGAAACGCCACGCGTACGATTTCCCCTGCGTGAAGGCATAGCGCAGCGTATCGGCGGACTGCGAGGCGGGTTGATTGATGAACACGAGGCTGAGCGGAGATCCGCCCGCCGAATCCGGCTTGACGGCGATCGCCTCGACGCCGTGTCCGGTGAAGCGCTTGTTGTACACCGGCGCTCTGGCCATCGCCGCCGCGGTGTCCTCCGCTGCGCTGTTCAACTCCCAGATTTTAAGGGTCCCTCCCGTGATGGCGTTCAGGGAAATTGCCGGCGCGGCATGCAGCTGGAATTGCGGCCGGCTGCTCTTGTACCAGATGCCTTTCTGTTCCGGCGATACCGGCACCATGCTGAAACAGGCTGCGACAATACCCGTATCTCGATGGATAAGGGAGGAATCGTACCTGAATACCGAGCGGGTGCTCACGATCCTGGATACGGAACACGGGGTGGTGTCCTGCCGTATCGCATACTGATTGAAGTCGGCGGTGAAGTCCCAGGCATACCACGCGCCGTGCTCCGGCTGCCACACCTTGGTCGCGCCCGGGAAGTTGACAAACTTCAGATCCAGGACGGTCTCCAGTGGCGAGCTCGATTTCGCGAAGATGTTGGAATCGGGATTCCCCGAAAACAGGACTCGCCTGTCCGGGAAGCGCGTCCCCACATCACTCTTCGAGGAGTCGGCGATCTTCCAGATGTTGAGCGTCCCTCCGGTGATGCTGCGCGGAACGATGCCGGGTTTGGCCCGGACGGTGAACAGCGGTTTGGCGCTCTGTGTCCACACGCCATTGTCCTCCGGCTGCACCGCTTCCATGGCAAAGCAGGGCGAGAACGTGAAGGTGCCGATACTGCTCGCGGTCTCGCCGCGGATGCACTCCAGCGAATCCTTCCTGATGGACGCGCTGTCGTGGGTGAGGTCGAAACGCCACGCATACCAGATGCCGTTCGTGGCCGTGAATTTCGCGTCCCCGCTCTCCGCGAATGTGAGACGCGCGATGGTGGTCTGTGCGACCCCCGCTGACAAGCGGATTTTCGTGCTGTCGTTCCCTGTGAAGGATTTGTCGTGCACCGGATCGCGCACGATCACTGCCGACAGGTTTTCGTCCTTCGTGACCATGCGCCAGATTCTGAGCCGCCCGCCCTTGATACCACGCGCGGAGATTTCCGGGGAGGCGGTGAGCGTGAACACCGGCGAGGGAGAACTCGTGATCGCCCTGCCGGTCGCGGGTTCCAGCGGATCGAGCGTGAAACACAGCGCGCTCGTTCTCTTCGGCGGTGGTCCGTATACGAAGGAGCAGGCGACGCTCATTCCGTTGTTCCGGAACGCCACCCTGTCGCCGAGCGCATACGCGCGCACTCTCCACGCGTACGTCGTGCCGATGGTCAGCAGCGGCATCATGGCGTCGTACTGGAACAGCGCGGAGAGCAGCCCGCTCCGCGTGAACAGCGCCGGGTCACCGGGAGCTTCCAGCGCGCCATCCACCGTCTTGCCGGGAGGGACCGGAACCAGCATCAGCTCGTACCGGAGGTTCGAGAATTCCGTGGGCGGAATGCCGGCGACCGGGGCGATCCACTGCAGCGTCACCAGTTGTGGCGATTGCGCCGTCACCTGCGCTGTGCACACGGGCGAAATGGGCCGGGGAACCTCGCCGTATTGAATGGGGATGAACGTGCACCCGGTGGGCGGCGGCGCCGACAGCGCCTCCTTCGTCGTGAATTCCACCGCCCACGCGCAAATCGTGTACGAGCCTTCCGGGAGTCTGCCGCTTCTCGCCACCTGATCCTTGTCCACACCGGAGCCGTCCACCATGTTCGGATTGAAGAGGTTGTAATCCCATCCCGAGAAGGTGAGCGTGCCGTTCGGCCCGATGGTGAACGGCTGCGCCGGGGCGTCGAGTTTCGTCCACATGCGGATCGACCTGTCGCTGCTTTCGAGCTGCCCCGCCAGGCGGAACTGATGCGTGCCCGCGCCGGTGTTCCGCACAGTCAACTGAATGCGCTCCGGATGCCCCTCCCAGTCGGAGAGCAACGGACTGTACGGAGGCACGATGGTCACCGTCAGCTGCAAAGGGTACTGCTGCGCCCGAGTCGACACCGGCGCCGCAAGTACCAGCAGGCCAAGAACCGCAAGACCTCGTAGCAGGGACGTTTTCATGGCGATCATCCTTTCACGATTGAGCGGTCGTTACTGTGCCGATTCCGGGGCGAATGCCGGAGGGCTTTCCGCGTATGGCGCCCAGGAGAGCGCGCGCGTGTAGTTGAATGCCGCGGTGACCTCGCGGAAGGCGGGATTGTACTCGGATCCTCCACCGTTCTGGCTTCCGGAAACGGAGAGTGAGAACTGATCGTTACCGGATGCGCGATACCCTGTCGAAAACGTCTCCGTGAACACTCCGGACGGTCCCGCGGAGCCCACCGTGATGAGCGAGTAGCCAATCGCAAGACTGAGATTCAGCGCCCCTTCAAAAAACGAGGTTGCGCCGTTCACACTGATGCCCGTGTTGCCGGTGACCCCGTAGGAGGTTTCCGTGCTGGACCAGCTCACCGCCGCGCCGGTGGACCATGGGGAATTCTTGAACCCCAGCATGTAGGACAACGAGGAGGTCGTGCTGGTGGTCCCTGAAAATCTCCCGCTGACGATGTTCATGTCGTCGTACACCATCAACGCGACACTGAGCATGACCACATGCCGCAGCTCGTCCGATTCCAGCATCATCCTCGGAGTGATGGACACCGAAGTGTTCACGTTGCGTATGCGGATGGAATCGTTCAGGGGCTCGCGCGTGGCCGCCTGGCTGGTGGCGTAGTTGGAGATCTGTCCGTCGATGTTCCACATCTGATCCGGCGTCCATCCCGCGTTCACCGACGTGATGAGCCGCGTGGTGGTCGCCGCCTTGGTGTCGCCCACGTTGTCGCTCTGCACGCCGATCGACGCGTTGAGACGGAGCATGCCGTCGAGCAGCGTGGTGTTCGGAGCCAGGGTGATGTTCTGTATGTCGGAATTGAAGTAGTAGGAGCCGAAAGAGGAGAACTCGGGTTCGATGAGTTCATACTCGAGGCGCGCGTCGAACCAGGGAAAACGGAATTGCAGCCCCGCCCGCGTCGCGAAGGACAGCGTCGAGGATGTTCTGACGTCGAAGTAGTCCTTGAAATGCCCCACCCTGTTCGCTTGCTTCTTCCCGCTCAAACCGTTTTCCGAGAGTTCCGGGGAGAGGCGGTTCAGGGTGTGGAAGCTCGCTCCCACGTCGAAGTCGGCGGACAGCCAGTCGAAAAAGACGAAGAATGCGCTGAAGGCGGAGGTCACGTTTTCCTGCGGACGCACAGACGTCGGCAGCCGCTGCAGCGAGGCAGTGTCGTCCACCGACCAGAACCCCGAGAGCTGAAAGAAGCCCTCGTTGTTTCCCATTTTCGCCATCACTCCCCAACCGGTGCGCGTGTAGGCCGGAACCGCAAGCGGATTGGCAGGATCCTCCTCCACCGCCCGCGCGAGGCGGCCGTACATGGCGGCGAACTCGAAATCCTCGGGGCGGAGTTCCACCGCCGCTCCCAGAAAGCGCATGCCGTTGACGGTGTACCGGTTCCACGACAGCGAACGGTAGCCGAGGTGCAGTTTCATCCACTTGTACGTCGGGGAGATGCCGAATTCGTTGAACGGCTGCTGAAAGCTGCGCTCCCTTTCCGAGAACACGAAGCTGAACGGCAGCTGCACCTCGTACACCGTGGCAACTGCCGAACCCTGCAGCATCCAGAAAAACGGCATCTGCCGTCTGTCGATGCCGGAGATGCTGTTGCCGGTCATGGTGCCGTTGACGCTTCCCTGCATGGTGAACGGCGTCAGTTCCTTCAGCCTGTGCAGCTCCTGCGCATGCATGGCGCCGGCGAGGCACAACAGCGCGACGACCGGCGATGACAGTCTGAGATGTACCGCTACCGAAACGTGGAGCCGCATCCGCTACGACCTTTTCGGGACGAGGAAATCAGGCGAAGAATGGATCAGGGTGGAAACGTCGAACTCCCCGCTGGAAAATATCCGACGCCGGGCATGGCCCCGTCAGGTGGGAGGCCATTGAAGAATAAAGCTGTAACTTGCGATATGAATATACGGATAAGCGGATTATCGACAAAATCCCGCCGCGAGTTTCTCCGCAGCGCGGGCATCGCCGCGGCCGCGGTCCTTGTGCCGCGCATGCTGCCGGCAGCGCGGATATTCGCGCCCGCTGCGGCCGCGTACAAGTATCCCAATCCCGGGAAGATCGTGATCGTGCATCATCCGCACGCGGTGATCGGCGCAAACAATGCGGACGCGGCCATCGTGCAGCGGATGTTCGACCAGGCGGTCATGCAGTTCACCGGCATCACGTCGTCCCCTGCGGACGCCCTCGCCTCCCTCTTCCCCGCCCTGACCACCGCGAAGAGGATCGCGATCAAACCGAACATCTACAATGCGAGCGTGCCGGCGCGCAAGGAACTCGCGAAGGCGCTTGTGACACGGCTCGTGCAGATGCTCGGAGGCTTCCCCGCGGCGAACATCACCTTTTACGAACGGCACAGTTTCGCCTCCGCCGGATACACGGCGGCGTACTTCGGGCAGGCGGTGAATTTCGTCACCGACACGGCGTTCCCCGACCTCGGCTACACGATGCACTGCGACGGGAAGGACCGGCCGTACAGCCGGACGCTGCACGACGCGGACTACCTCATCAACATGCCCGTCCTCAAGTCGTGCGCCTGCGGCGTGAATTTCCCGGTGACGCTGGCCTTCAAGAATCACATGGGGACGGTCAATCCCGCGGGCTCGCTCGGGATCCATGCGAACAAGACGGCCGTGCTCGACATCATGGCGGACCCCGTCATGACGGCGAAGCAACGGATCGTGCTCACCGATTGCCTCTTCGCGATGTACAACGGCGGGCCGAGCGGACTCCCGCAGGCGACGCCGCAGCGCATCATGCTGTCGCAGGATCCGGTGACGAGCGACTACCAGGGAATGCTGATGATCAACGAGCTGCGCGTCGCGAACGGCTACGCGGCCGTGTCCGTCCCGTACATCGGCGAGGCCGCGCTCCCACCGTATGATATCGGTATCGCCGACCCCGCGCGGATGAACGTCATCACCTCAAGCCTCGTCTCCGTGCAGACGCCGCAGGCCGCGGCGTTCCGCCTCGAACAGAATCATCCGAATCCCTTCGCCACGGAAACGGAAATCGTCGTGCACTGCGCCGAAGCGACGCGGCTGCGCGTGGAAGTCGCGGATGCGTCCGGAAGGATGGTCGCGCTCCTCCTCGACGCCGCCGCCGGCGCCGGTGCGACGCGCCTGCGCTGGGACGCCTCGCGCTGCGCCTCCGGCGTCTACACCTGCCGCGCGACGTCGCGCACCGCGGCGCAGGAGATACGCATGACGCTGCTGCGCTGAGCGCGAGGCGAGGGGATGCGGCATCAGCACTCCGGGCGCAAGACCTGGCGCACGTGTCGGCGTCGGTTGAATGCGGAGCACGTGCTCTTCTATCCCAAAGGGATTTCGTCTTCCAACTCCGGGTTGCGAGGAACGAGCTACCCGGGGTACGACACGGCAGGCGAGAGACGAATCCTGCGGCACAAAGCACCCGCGGAGCGGTTGCCAGACAGTAGCAGGTGGTCGAAGACCAGCGGACAGCGACGGATGTCATTCAATTCAGCGGCTCGAATGGTATGTGCCTTGAAGTATCTGCAACCCGCTGCATTACTGCTGATATATCCGATGAGTCGTTTGAGTGCACTCGTCACCCTTCCCTTGTTTTCCATCACCGCTTTATTCGGTTCTTCCGAAATCATTCTGGCTTGAGATCGAGCTTCCCGTAGGAGAAGAGAATTCCGATTCGATATTTTTCGAAATTCCCGAACCCACGTGCTGCTGATTTGATCTCCTGGATGCGCGCATTCTTTGCTTCGTAAAGTCGTTCGTTATGGCATGGCGAAAGCAGGCATCCTCGAGAGAATGGGAATCTGGCTCGCCTTGCTGATCGACTGGACCTGCAGCATCACTTCAATCGTAAACACTTCGAAAAGCAGCGGCCGGCGCAAACCGCTTTCGCTCCACCAAACCGCCACCGTGATCGACCTGAACATGAAACGAGCGGGACGATGGTTCGAACTCCGCATGCCGTTCTCATGCTCCGGAAGCAATGCTAAGGAAAGCTCCGTCTGTTTGTTCTTCTCTTGCCGCAACAAATATCTCAGCAGGAAAAGTGACGGGAATTGGGTTCTTGCTGCGTCCACGCCACAGGGGCCGTTCCACCGGACGAGAATGCCTGAATCTGGAGAAGTGGACTCTTATTATAGAAATATAAAATATGTTTGTCCGCTCTTGCATTTATTGGGGGCTCGGTATATTTTTTCGCATTCGATTCAAATACGTATTTGAGGGCACCGAAAGTTCTCCCGGTCAGAACTGGATGCTGTCTGTCGCGATTAATCACTTTTTCGATTCGAGTTCACTGATCGACTGCTTTCTCCCGTTTTCCATAATCCAATCGTTACGTGGAGGGATCCCATGCGTCGTTGCGCGGTCATGACGACAACTGTTCTGCTATCAGCGCTGTATTCGCTTAGTATTTCACAAATAATCTGGTGTCAGCAAAGAGCGGGTGAACTGCGGGATGGACGAGGACTCGTCCTGCAAGCCGATCGACAGAAACCATCACAGATACTAGCACCTCCCGTAAACGACGTATGCGCGGGCGCACTCGTCATTCCTTCCGCGGGCCCGTTCCCGTACATGACGGCCGTCACCGATATTTCCGCCGCGACCAATACAGCGGATCCAACGGCGCCCAGCTGCCAGTGGTCGGTCTCACGCGGCGTGTGGTACGTCTTTCGCCCAGATGTCACTGCGCGATATACCATCTCCAGTTGCGCCTCGGCGCCGACAGCAACGACGCTCGAGGATGACGTCATCGCTCTGTACACCTCCACTGGAGGATGCGCAGGGACGCTGACGCAAGCGGCGGGAAGCTGTGATGACGACGGCTGCGGCTCAGGTTCATTCCAGGCGGTGGTGAGTCGAATACTGAGCAGGGACACGACGTATTATATCCTGGTCTGGAAATACGGGTCCGCAGCTCCTCCGGCGAATAAATCGAACGTGCAACTACGTATCACGCAATATCTGCCTCCATCAAACGATCTCTGTTCCGGTGCGTTACCCATGACGCTCAACGTCCCCATTCAGGGGACCACTGTCGAAGCGGGCAACGACTTCCAGCTTTCGGGTCAGAGCTGCTATACGGGAATAGGAAACAGTCCGGTGACGGGCAGCGGACGTGATGTCGTTTATACGTTCACAGCTCCTTCAAATGGGTGGTATTCGTTTCGCATAAGCAATTTTCCGTCCTACGCCGATCTGATACTATATGTCGCTGCTTCATGTCCTGGAGGATCGGGGACAAACGCTGTGACGAACTGCCTTGGAGCTGCAAATCGGGGCACATCATCGAATGCCGAAGAGGTTGCATGCGTGTCTCTGACGGCGCAACAGACGGCAACCGTGTACGTCGATGAGAATGGGGTCGGCGCCGGCGTCACTTTTACGCTAGAGGTTACTCCCTGTATCACGGAATCCGAACCAAATAACCAGCCCGCCAATGCGAATACTGTGCAATGCGGCGTCACCGGCGGAATAACTCCGAACGGAGATGCCGACATGTACAGGCTCGGGCATCCGCCGCCGGGCGCGCGGGTCTTCGCATGTGTCGATGGCGCGGCGAGCAACGATGTCGACTACGATCTCCGTCTCGTTGCGGTCAGCAGCGCGGGAGTTCCAACCGTCCTCGAGTACGACGACGTCGACAACGACTCTCCGCTCGGGGCGCGTTCCCCGAACATCGCGGGGACGCCAGCGAACGGCGACAGCATCTACCTTCGCATTACACAATACTCCGGTGGCGTTGTCGCGGAACCGTACCATGTCTATGCCCTCGTGCAGACAGACAGCGCCAGTGTCGAATCGGAACCGAACAATGGCATCGCACTCGCATCGCACGAACGATCGAACTATTTCCGCGGCGCTCTCCCGGGTCCCCCACCCTCCACGGATGTGGATTACTATGGATTCACCGCCGTCACAGGGGATCTCGTCTTCGTGAGCGCGGACGGTGACCCGCTCCGCAACAACACACCGTTGAATCTCGCACTTTCCGTCCTGGACGACGGTGGCAATGTGCTTGCTGCAGTAAACGACGGATGCGGCATTTCGTCGACATCAGGCTCCTCGGGAACGATGACTGCAAGCACGCCCTCCTCCCCGGGCGAGGCGCTGCTGCTGCGAGTGCCTGCCACAGGGTCGTACTACGTCCGGGTCGGCGCGGGATCGCAGCTTTCGCTGCCCTCGTCGGCGGGAGACTATCTGCTTTCGATTGGAAAAAATGGAAATACGGGCGGTGGCGGCCTTCCCGCCGATGTGGCGGTCAGCGTCATGGCTCCCGATTCTACAGCCACGAATTTCCCCATGACATACGAGATTACTGTCCGCAACAACGGCCCGAAGGCGGCAATAGCCGTGACCCTCACTGATACCATCCCGTCCGGAAGTACGTTCAACGCGATACATGCAAGTCAGGGAAGCGTCACTGTTCCTGCCAGCGGCGGCACAGGAGCGGTCCGCTGTTCTCTGGGACGCATCGAGGCATTCGCATCGGCGACAGTGCGGCTGACTGTCAACATCGTCGCGCCGGCCGGATCGCAGATTGTGAACATCGCACGCGTCCTGGCGGATGTTCCGGACCTCGTTCCGGCGAACAATTCCGCGCGCACGACCACCGGGGTTGCGCTTCAGGCGGCCGACCTTTCGGTGACCACCACGTCCTGCCCCGACACCGCGCTTCCGCAAGGGCAGGTGACCGTGGTATTCCTAACCCGCAATGACGGGCCGAACACCGCGCGAGCAGTCGTCGTTCGGGACTCAGTTCCCGCATGGGCGACCTTCGGATCCTTAAGCGCTCCCACTGGGTGGGCCGTCTCCGCACCCGCAGTTGGCGCCCGCGGACCGATCGTCTGTACGAAAGACACACTGACCGGAGGCGCGCAGGCGCAGTTCACTGTAGTGTTCACACTCGCGTCTATCATTCCCGATTCCACGCGGCTGCAGCATTGCCCGAATGTCGCTTCATCGACGCTCGACCCAGTCGCGGGGAACAACACCTCCTGCAGGAACCTCAGGGTCATCTCGCGGAGGCCGCGGATCGACGGAGTATCGTCGACGCTTCCGTTCGCGTTCGGCTGCGCTGCAATAAAAGTACCTGCCAATTACGAAAAGTCGGTGCCGATCGCCAATGGACATACGGCGTACAATCTGGGAACCATGCGCTGGTCCGCCACGACGAGCGCTCCCGAGCTCTCTCTTCCCGTGTCGTCAGGCGTCGAAGGGGAATCGCTACGCCTGCGAGTAAACACGACGGGCCTGCAACCCGGCACATACTTCCGGACCGTTCGGATCACCGCCTCGAACGAAAGCACGCTGGAGCCGGCGGAGAACAGTCCGGCGACACTCACTGTGCGGATCGATATAGAAGTGTATCCCGACCGAATGGTGGCTCAGACGAAAGCTGTCGGGACACTTTCCTATTCCCAATTCACGAACACGTACGGGCAGGTGTACGCCGAAGTCCGCGCGGTAAACGCACCGATTGCCGCGTTCACGGTGGAGATGCATCCTTGCGAAATCATGGACGGCTTCACCCGGCTACGCTACGTCGATCGCTACTTTCGGATGTTCTCCTCGAGTCCCTCATCAGCTGTGGACCTGCGTCTCTACTACACCGCAAGCGACCTCGAGAAAATGCAGGTCAACAACACTGGGGAGCTGAGAGCCTGGCGGCAGTTGCCCGAACGAGGCGCCTGGCAGGCCATGCCCGGTTCGTCTGAAAAACGGGATAACCGCGTTGTCGCGCAGAACGTCACGTCAGTAGCCGGCATCTGGGGATTGGCCACGCCGTATGCGACTGTGCCAATGCCGATGAAGCACGCCGAAGCCGGCTTGTTAAACGGAGGCACGGTGCTGCTTCGTTGGGAAACTGATGTACCGGCTCCAATCGGCGGCATGCTCGTCGAAAGGCAGGCGACGGCGGATGATACGTGGAGTCTGATAGGCAGCACTCCGTCGCTGCCGGAGGGCAGTTACAGGTACGCGGATGCATCCATGCCCGGCCCGACCTCGAGATTCAGGATACTCGCCATCAGGGAGGACGGTTCCGCGGCTGTGTCCGACGCTATCCCGTTCCGGGACCAGCTGCTCAACGCCGCGACGATCCTGCAGCATGATGCCTCGAACGTCGTGATATTTCCCAACCCGTTTTCGTTGAAGCGAGGAGGCACACTCGTCATCCGCGCGCGTGGCATCGCAGAGGACCTCGGCGCGGCGTGGCTCTACGACCTGAACGGTCGATTGCTCGCCCGCGTTGCGCTACGCAGCAACGGCGATGATGGGATGGAACTCGTTCTGCCGCTCGAGGGCATCAGCCCAGGGCTCTACTTCGTGGCGGTCGCCACGAAGGACCGGCTCGTGCACACAAAGCTCCTTGTAACCGAATAGCACATCCATTCAGCACATATCCCAGGAGAATCTCATGAAAGGAGACAAACCGAACTCTCGCTTCCACGCTGCACAGTTGCTGCTCTCACTGCTCGTCCCGCTGCTCATGTTGTCGGGCAGCATGTACGGCCAGGAGAGAAAAGGCATGCAGCCGCGATCAGCCTTCGGCGGCGAATCCAAAGTCTTCCGCAATCCAGGAACAGGAACGTCGACGCCGCAATCCGTAGGGGGCGGGAGCAGAATCACCGGAGGAGATTGGATCGTAGAAAATCCCAGCTGCACCGGTAGCGACTATAACACAGGAGTGCATTTCAGGGTTGCTTCGCACCAATCAGATTGGTGCGATAACCATTACCGGCTCTGGATGAGTGCCGACAATATAGATTGGTCGAATGTCACCGGGTCTGTTCCGGAGGACGCATCGAGCGGCGGGTGGGAGGGGACAATCTGCCTACCGGTAGGACCTTCGCGGCAGCGATGGTGGAAAAACGAGCAGTGGTGGGACGGTTCGTTTTGTGATGATGACGCTTGGGAGGGGAACTACTTTACGACAAGCACAGTGGGGACGAAAGCGCCCATTAACCTTGTTGTTGTTCCGTTGACTGACAAAACCGCATTACTGCGCTGGCAAAAAGGGACGGACCATCCAAACGATAAACACAGTTACTACATTTACAAAAACAACGTCTATGTTGCGACGGTTCTTGGAACGTCAGGAAATGCAAGCACGTACGAATGGCAATTTACCTTGCCCGCTGGCGAGACGGCGCGTTGGGAAGTCGCAACGCATTCGTATCCGGGTGGTACAGAATCCAACAAGGTTCTTGTCGAGGGCGGTCCAAACCAGTTTTACGTCCCGTACGCGTTGACCATCCATGAGACAATGTCCGTTTCCTCGGGCGACACTATCAGGGGGAAGATCTTGTCATGGAGCGACTCCTCCGAGTATGCGTCGCAACATCGTATCTACCGTGACGGCATCCTGATCTGTGCCATCGATAAGGCGGCCACTCAGTACAGTACCGCGAGCTATACGGATCTCGATGTCGGACCCTTGCCGCACTACTACGAGTATTGCGTGAGGAATTACAACGGGCTGAGCAACAGGGAATCCGGCTCTGCATGGCCGGATGCGCTCGCCGGGTGGATTCTCCCTCAGGCCACGAACGGCAAGTACACGAATCGCGTCGAAATCGCGTGGGAATCGCAGTCCGGGCTCGCAGATGCGGTCAAAATCTTTCGCGACGATGCGGAACTCGGCGTGGTAGTGCCCGAAGCCAATGCCTATTACGATTACGATGCGCTCCCCGGGAAGTTGTACTCCTACTTCGTGGAGTCGATTCAGGGGGGTGTCGTGCGGAGGCGCGCGCGAACTTTCGGTTTCATGCGCGGGAACGGACGTATCGAAGGGAAGGTGCAGACGACGAGCGGAATCGGCGTACGCGATGTTGAACTTACCGCCGAGCGGAAGAACGACCTCTCTCTCAAGGCTGCCCTCTTCAACGGATCCGACAGCAGAGTGGACGGCATGCTCCAGTACCCGGGCATCAAGAACTCCTTCACCATGGAAATCTGGGTGAAGCCTGCCGCGGCTCGTGACTACACAGACCAGAGCACAGCTGGGGTGGCAGGTCAGGCGGGACAGCGTTATGCCATTGCTCCGGTAGACGGGCAGAGATTCTACGGTTCGCTCAGCCATACCGGCGCCGGTATTTCCGTCGGGACGAACGGCATTAGCGTGTTCGAAATGACGGGAGGAAGTTACATGCCTTCCCTCCTGGTAAAAGATCTGACACTCGATTCGACAGTGTGGTCGCATGTCGCAGTCGTGTTCCGGGACGGGAAACCCACGCTCTTCGTAAATGGGGACTCGGTCGCTCAGGGGATCAAGACCACGAAGACTGTTCATCCCAGCGCGCTCATGGGGAAGGCTGGAACGTACGGACCCTACAGGGGAAGCCTCGATGAAGCTCGGATCTGGGACCGGGAACTGACGCAGAAACAGATCAAGTCGAGGATGCGGCAGCAGTTGGCTGGCAGCGATAGCGGGCTCGCCGGATACTGGAACTTCAACAGGTACACGATCACCGATGAGCGCATAGGCGATGCCACGTATAACGGCGGTCATCATGGAAGACCCACACATGTGACGTTTTCCACGGATGTGCCCGATGCGCGGTCGCGCGCGTTTTCGGACCTGAGCGGTCACTACTCCATCAGCGGCTTGAGCATTGATGAGGCGAGTGAATTCGACATCTCCGCCCGAAAAACCAAGCATGAATTCAGGGTCCCGACACTCAGTCGCATGCTGGACATTGCAGAGCCGGTTGCCAGCGGTGTCGATTTCACTGACATTACCGCGTTCGGGATCGAGGGTACAATCGGTTTCGTGGCGAATCCTCGACCTGCCCGGCACTTCCTGCGATGGAGTGGTCGTGCTGGTCAACGACGAGGACAGAGGAGTAAAGACCGACAGCACAGGTACGTTCGCGTTCGCTGTGGACGAATCAGGAGAATACACCTTTAAGCCCGTCCTCTTCGATCACCAGTTCAATCCGCCGACGATTCGTGAAACCATCAACGAACACCGTGTCGGGAGCGAGGGATTCACCTTCAAGGATGCGACCTTTCGAACATTGTCGATCCGCGCCCGCGGCGGATCGGATTCCGACGATGTACCCATGGGCACTGTCGACGTGCATGTGATGCGTTTCGGAACCGATCCGAGGAAATTCTCCGCCTACGATACCGTGACGCTCAGTTCCGATAGCGTTGGGCTGCTTCAATATTCGGCGCCGGCAGGACGGATGAACATCGCCGTGACATTCCATCCCACAGGCCACGATAACTGCGTCGACACGTACACGCGCACATGGGACATGACCCGCGACAGCACGGTAAGCATCAGGGAAAACGAGCTCGGGATCGACACGATCCCTGTGGCATCGACAGAATTGCAACGCTTTGAATTCCATACACCACCCTATCTGCAGATGGATGAATTCTGGGACCTCTGTGGAACGAAGCGCTTCATCAAGCAGTACGGTATGTACAAGGTGAGAATGACCGCCCGCGAATCAATTCCGCTGCCGGCGGGCGGGTACCGGAATTGCAACATCCGTTTCGGCAAGGTCATCATCGAGAATGAGTTGACGGATATTCTGACGCAGCAACGACAGACCACCACCATCGTGAAGGGGACCGTCTTCTCCGGTGACAGCCTCGAAGTGACTGGTTACAAATTCCTCGCGGGCGAGCCGAACATCTACCCAAATGCTGCGAACCCGAATCTCTCCTATGTGAAAGACCTGAAAACCAGAATACAGGCAAACGGATACCTCACGCAGCAGCATGTCGAACCTTTCATCATCACGGGTCACAAACCGCGCACGAAAACCTTCATCACGAAAACGACACCAATGCCGCTGCTGATTCTCCGTCACCCCCCCGGAGACCAGAGCAGTTGCACGATCGAGAAAGGGTATACCTTCAGCCGATCGCTCCAGTTCGGCGTCCTCAAGGAGAATTCGTCAGGAGTGTACGCCGATGCGCGGGTCGGATATACGCTTTGGAACGACAACCGCGGTTTCGATGCGCACGGAACTTTCAAACGGTTGAGCGGAATTGGCGACGATGAGAGTAAAACCACGACCTGGTCGTTCACGACAACGGAGTCCATCAGCACGTCCAATGCAAATGTCGGACAGGCGGGCGGCGCCAGCGATGTCGTGTACGGCGCCGGCTTCAATATCCGGTACGGAAAAACCGATGTCATACGCATCGACCCCGTGCTCTGCACCGTCGTGTCGGATACGGATCTTGTTATGGAACCCATCGGGATACGAAGCACCTATTATTACACCATCGATCATATCCGCACGATCGTCATACCAGAATTGACCTACATGAGTGTGAAGAAATTGAATTCGGGCGATACGCTAGTCGCCCTCCAATTCGAGGCCGATGCAGAAGCGTGGACGAATATTCTGCGCGTCAACGATTCGCTGAAGACTGTTGCGGATTTCGAGGACAACGTCAGCTTCAGCGCTGGTTCCTCGTACACTCGATCTTGGACGGAGGACACGACGAAGTCGTTTTCGGTTGCATCGACCATGTTTCTCTCGACGGATGCCACTGCCGGCTTCGAATTCAAGGTGAACAACTTCCTTGGCGGTGAAACGGGAGTGGCCTATTCCACACGCACGACCTTCACCACCACAAACGATTACGAGACAGAATCCCAACGAACTGTGTCGTTCTCGCTTAACGACGACGACCCTGGAGATTATTTCAGCGTAAGTTTGAAGTCAGACAAATGCTTCCGAACGCCCGTGTTCGATCTATGGGCCGGCCGTAGCAGTTGTCCTTGGGAACCCGGCACGCAGCCTCGGGACGGTCGCAGGGAACCGAACTTCGCGTATCCCAAACCGATACTCGAGGCAGACAAGTACGAGGTGATCGACCTTCTCCCCAACGACAAGGCGACATTCACGCTTTTCCTCACGAACAGCAGCGAGAGCGACGAAACCAGGACATACCTGCTTTCAGTCAATCAGTTGACCAACATCGACGGCGCGGTGATCTCGGTAGGCGGTGTGAACATCGAAAACGCACTCCGCTTCGAGATACCGCCCGGACTGACGCGCAAGGCAACCATGACCATCGAACGTGGGCCGTTGGCGTTCGTGTACGACAGCCTTGAAATAATCCTTCGCGCGGAATGCGACGGAAACATCATGGACTCGAAATTTTTCTCGGCACAGTTTATCAGCCCGTGCAGCGATGTCACCCTGGTTGAGCCCGCCAACAACTGGTTGATCAACCAGAACGACAACGACATTATGAAGGTGACTCTGACCGATCTCGATTCTGGTCGGATCGGCGCAGACCTGGAACTCCAGTACCGGAGAATCGGAACACCGAAATGGAATCTGGCAAGAACGATCACCCGGAACGAAATCCTCGATCAGAAAGTCGATCAGAAGTTCGAGTACTTCACGACGTCGTGGAGTATTCCGCAGTCAGTGGATGACGGAACCTACGAAATCCGCGTCATGCTCCGCTGTTCATCGAAGCTGGACTCCGGCATAGTCTACTCCAACATCTCGACCGGCATCATCAACCGAAGCGCCCTGCAAGTATTCGGCGTTCCGGAACCGCGCGACGGCATCTTGAATTACGGCGATCAGATTTCCGCCTCGTTCTCGCGCGATATCGATTGCGGCACAGCATCCAGCGCGAATGTCGAGCTGCGCTTCACGGACAACAACACCCGTTGTCCCAGAGGGACTCCGTCGTCGTGGAGTGTCTAGGGAACACTCTTCTCGTCAAGCCGCTGATCACGCCCCCGTCCATGCAGAATCGCGAGATGAAGGCGACGCTATTCGGGTTGGTCAGCACGAACGGGAACCACATGCCTGACGCCAACCGCGACGGATTGCCCGATTCGCTATCCTGGACCTTCACCGTCAATCAGAACAGGCTGGTCTGGGAAGCCAGCAACGCGACGGTGACAACCTACGAGGGAACGGCGGCGAGCGTGACGGCTCGGCTGCGGAATTATGGCGGGAAACCGGAAACGTTCGAAATCGCCCCGACAGAAAACTGGATCGCTCCGATGCAGCATAGCGGCTCCGTCCCTCCGGGAGGCGTCCAGGAAATCACGTTCGTGATCAGCGACCAGCTTAATGCCGGGGAACGAAGCACCACCGTGTATGCCGTCACGCCGGCAGGATCCGAACCATTGCTCGTTCAGCTTACCGTGCTCTTCAGACCGCCGGAATGGGTCGTGAAGCCATCCGAATTCGAGCATTCGATGCCCATTACATGTCAGTACGAAGTGGACAGTGCGCTGAGCAGCGATGCGAACGATTTGATCGCAGCCTTCGTCGGCAGCGAGTGCCGCGGGATAACGAATATCCAGTTCGTTCCGGGTCCGGATGTCCACCGCGCCTTTCTCGCCGTGTACGGCAACAACCGTTTCAACGAGACGGTGACATTCCGCGCATGGGATGCATCAAGCGGTAGAATCTTCATCATGGCCGAGAAGCTGTCGTTCGATCCGTCGCAGACTTGCGGCACTCTTCTCTCGCCGTTGATCCTTCATCCGGCCAGCCGGCAACAGAACATCCCTGTCAGCGGTGGATGGACCTGGTTCTCATTGAATACACGCGCGTCAAACATGAAACCGGATTCGGTGCTGCGCTCCGTCGCCGCCAGCAGCGGCGATATCCTCAAGGATCAGACGCGGTACTGGCAATACGGTACCAGCTCGGGGTGGGTTGGTCCAAATGAACAGCTTCGCATCGGCGCGGCGGTACAAGCTGCGCCCGACAAATCCGGCAATATCCGGATAGAAGGCGCGTCCGTCCGGGTCGATACGCCGATCGCTGTCCAGAGCGGTTGGAACTGGATAGGCTATCTCCCTGGCAGGTTTCTCGATGTCAACGAGGCGCTGTTGTCGTTGACTGGCTCCGCCGAAGGTGATATCGTCAAGGACCAACATGGATTCGCGGTGCACGATGTCGCGGACCGCTGGCATGGGAATCTCGGGGTAATGAGACCCGGCAGCGGCTACATGCTGAAAACCGGAAATTCCGGGACGCTCATCTATCCAGGATGGAGTGCTTTCCATTCCCCACGCGGGGACGGAGAGTCGCTTACAAGCTTCATGAAGGCGGACCACAAACACGGATGGGAAGTATCGCCGCATCGATTCGAATACACGATGAATCTCACATCCGCGCTTATGATGGACGGCCTTCTGCTTCACGACACAGGCGTCACCGTCGCGGCATTTTCGGGCAGCGAGTGTAGGGGCATCGCATATCCTCTCGATGTTGAAGGAACGGCGCTGCACTGCTTCACGATCTACTCGAACACAGCGGGCGACAGCCTCCGCTTCCTCATGTACATGCCGTCTCGCGACACCGTCTTCGAGGCGCGCGAGAGTGTCGCATTCTTCCCCGACGACGTGGTGGGCACGCCCGTTGCACCCTACCTGCTGCGCATTTCGGGCACGACTTCAGCCTACGAAAGGACTCCGGAAACTCCGCGATCATTCGAACTGCGCAGAAACCATCCGAATCCATTCAATCCGGGCACGGAAATCGAGTACGTGCTGCCGGTCCCCGGCTGGGCGCGCATCGATGTCAGCGACGCGTTGGGGAACCACGTGGCGAGACTTGTGGACGCGCGCCACGAGGCCGGCGTGTACACGGCACGCTTCGACGCGGGCTCTCTCCCGAGCGGTGTCTATTCGTACACACTCTATGCCGGTTCCTACGTGAAAACCATGCATATGCTTCTCGTCAAGTAGCCGGTCGGTACTTATCGACAGATCAGGGGCGGAGTTTTCTCCGCCCCTGATTGTTCGGTCCCCATTGGCGGATACGGTTGCAACAGAATTCCCTCTGGGCAGCCGCGTATGAGTCACATAGGCGAACGAAGCTGTACGACGACATCACGCAAGTCGACCGCGGAACAATCGTCTCTTGGATTCCGAGCCGCCTGTAAGCTTCTCCTTCGCGTTGCCGTCCGCTGAATCTCCGAAAGGAATCATTTTTGAGGGTGATGGTGTAGGCATTGTGGACGAGCCGGTCCATGATTGGAGGTATGTTCAAAAATTGTGGACGTGTGCTGATGTGAAACAAAAAAAGACGTATCCTGATTGGAGCTTTTACACCACCGCCCGAAGCGGGGCACAACCAGGATACGTCCATGAGACACACCCAAAGTACGGTACGCGAAGTTGAAAACCCATCGGCGAAAATGTGCGGCTTACCGACGATCGACCCTGCGTACTCGTGACAGTGGGCGCGACAACCTAAGGAGAGAAGGAACTCGTCGGCATTCTTGATGGAGAGCGTGAAAGCATCATGTCGTGGAAGGAATTGCTGCTGGATGTGAAGAGACGCGGATTGGACGTCGGACCGGAAGTGGCCACGGCCGATGGCGCGCTTGGCTTCTGGCCCGCATTGGAAGAAGTCTACGGGAAAGCGCGCCAGCAACGGTGCTGGGTACACAAGACCGCCAATGTTCTCGACAAATTGCCCAAGTCGGTGCAGCCACACGCGAAACAGAAAATCCATGAGATGTATCTCTCCCCGACGAAGAAGACTGTTCTGGAAGCCTTCGAGACATTTTTTTGAATTTGTATGAGGCGAAATACCCGAAAGCCTGCCAGTGCTTGCGCAAGGATAAGGAAGTGCTCTTCACCTTTTTCGATTTTCCCGCCGCGCATTGGATGCGCTTGCGGACGACGAATCCGATTGAATCGACGTTTGCGACAGTGCGTCACCGCACACGACAGACGACGGGCTGCGGGTCGAGTAATGCCACGTTAATGATGGTGTACATACTCGGGCGCGAGGCGGAGAAGCGCTGGCGGCGACTCAACGGCTACGAACACCTCACAAAGGTGGGAGTCGGGATTCGATTCATCGACGGAGTAGAAGAGCGAAAAGCGGCGTGACCACCAATCATATCAGGATACCGTCTTGCACTTTCATTGGGCCGCATCCACAAAATTTGGTTATATCTCCGAATCCTGGCTTTTCAGGCAATAATTCAAAGGGCGCAAGACTGGCATCCGTGGAGGCGTCGATGGAATCCGGAGCACGTACTCTTCTATCCTGAGGGAATTTCGTCTTCCAACCCCGGGTTGCGAGGAACGAGCTACCCGGGGTACGGCGGGACGGGATCTGCATGAACCGTCCAGGAGCGGCCGAAGAAAGTCCAAGGGTGAAGATACTCCGTTAAAATTCAAGTGGTCTTGACCCTCACACATCGGTTATTTAGGTTTCAGTACGCTCTTTCCATTCCGAGCGACGGAAGGCGGCACCAAGACCACGTACTCGTCTGTAAAGACTCCCTGTGGCACGGCTGTCGCCTTTCGTTTCTTTATTTCTCGCGACGTAATCGGGGCGCTGAGCGTCTTTGCAAGTTTTTCCGGAGTGAGGCCCGCGGCGCCGTTTTTCCTCCGACGCTCTGCGCGTTCCTCCATCGCCTTCGCACGCTGGACGTCGCGCTGCCAGTGCGCAGGATCGAAGCGTTGATCGGACACCCAGCATACATACACCAAGCCGAGCAACTTGCGCATCCCTGCGACCAGACGCACGCGCGGCGCTTTGCCGTTTTCCTTCAAGCGCTGCGCCATCGCTGCGATGACCGGGTTGTGCCGTTCCGCCGCCATCGCGCAGAGATAGAGAATGGCGCGAACACGAGCGTTTCCGCGTTTGCTGATCCCGCGGCGCTTGACGCCGTCTCCGCTTTGTTCGACGACAGGATCGATGCCGACATAGGAGACCAGCGCGGCAAACGAATGGAACCGTTCGATGTAGCCGAGCTCCAGACGCAGACAGATCGCACTCCAGTTCCCGATCCCCGGGATGCTGGCAAGAATGCCAATCACCGGATCGTCCTGCATCAGTCCGATGATGCATTGCCGGTGTTTTTCGATCCGTTCTTTCGACTGTCGCAGATCGGACGCCATCGCCTCGATGCACCGTTGTGTGTAGGCATCGGTCAGGGAGGCGACGCTCGTCTTTGCCGCTGCGATAATGGTCTCTGCCGTCTTCGTGGTGACACCGGGAATGCGTACGAGTGTCTCCGGTCGGGCACGCCCCAGCAGCGTCGATGGCAGACGGCGGAGAGGCGGAAATGATCAATGTGTGCAAGATCGAGCTGAGATCAGTGTGCCCGTCCCGCGTGTCGTCGTAGGTGCGCGAGAAGAGCACAGTATCGCTTCTGCGCTTGTCGTCGGACGTGTCATCGCAGAGCGCTGTCACATCCACATGGCCTTTGCTGATGTCCATTCCGATCCAGAGAGTGTTCATCGTCTCCTCCATGGTGAAGAAATCCATCTCAGATGCGTTGCGGATGCAAGCAACTGCGGGGACTTCCCTCCCGATCGACGATCGTTCAGCCTGGTTAATGCGTGGTCATTGCCACAAGATACTCCTCGAACGCGGCGAAGGGACGGAAGCAACAATCTTCGGCACGAGATCATAGTCTCAGGGGATAAGGCGTTGTGTTCCGCAGTGCGGATATCATACGTATCCGACACCAGAAATGAAAGAGAAATACAGGACACCTTTGTCTTGGGGGATAAGCATAAAACAAACATACCAGGGAGAAGGTGATGGTGAACGAAGAATCCAGAGACGAGATCCGAGCACCCCGGAACGGGGTGCCAGAGAGTAGCCGGTGGTCGAAGACCACCGGAACGCGACGACACGCGATTTGTCATCGCACCCCGGAACGGGGTGCAAGACAGTAACCGGTGGTCGAAGACCACCGGGCAGCGATGGCCTTCGATCATGATCGTCGCCCGTCAGGAATGTTCTTTCTTTTGCCGCTGCAAAAGAAAGGACCAACGCAAAAACAGCAGGCCTGACGAAAAATTGTAGTGACATTCGGAATTGACATTCCGCGCGGAAGCCGGTAGGTTTCGGAGTGCAGCTGTGGCATGAACATCCCCCGCGAGCATGTGAGGAGAGACGGCGATGGAGATCATTGCCCTGACCGGGCAGGACGAGGACACCTGCTGCATGTGCCTGGAAGAGTGGTCCGACGCAATGGCCGAGGCCGGCGATGACAAGAAGACATGGCTGGAGAAGAAGAAACAGCAGGGCCTGCGATTGAAGGCGCTGTAGAACACACCATCATTGCACGGAGGCACCGCAATGGAAAAGAAATGGTTGGGTTTCCTCGGGTTCCTGGGATTCCTCGGCTTGCTCGGCTTGCGCGAGGGCTATGAAGGGTTCTTCGGATTTTACGGTCTGTTCGGACTTTTCTCGCTGTTCTCGTTGCCGAAGGGTTCCGGCGGGGAGCGCAAGACCTGACATACGTGTAGGCGTAGGTTGATTGCGGAGCACGTGCTCTTCTATCCCAAAGGGATTTCGTCTTCCAACCCCGGGTTGCGAGGAACGAGCTACCGGGGTACGACGCGGCAGGCGGGAGACGAATCCTGCGGCACAAAGCACCCGCGAAGCGGGGTGCAAGACAGGTGCCGTTGGTCGAAGACCACCGGAACGCGAAGTCCATCAATCACGATCGCTGCTCCGCATGAAATGTTCTTTCTTTTGCTGGTGCAAAAGAAAGAACGAAAGAAAACACCTTGAAGAGCGCCTGATGAATAATTGCTCTGAAAAGCATTACGTATTCGTCGCGCTGAAAGGAACGCTCGCGGCGGATTCGTAATGGATCTCCAATGGTCTGTACCATCGACGCGCATCATCCGCATTTCCCCATGACGAATCCGCCTGCTCGCATCGGAGCTTTTCAGGCAATTATTCAAAGGGCGCAAGACCTGACGTACGTGTATGCGTTGGTTTATTGCGCAGCACGTGCTCTTCTATCCCGAAGGGATTTCGTCTTCCAACCCCGGGTTGCGAGGAACGAGCTACCCGGGGTACGGCGGGACGGAATCCGCATGAACCCTCGGGGAGCGGCCGAAGAAAGTCCAAGGGTGAAGGGAGAAGGTGAAGGAGAAGGTGAACGAAGAATCCAGAGACGAGATCCGAGCACCCCGGAACGGGGTGTCATGCCTCGACTGCGCTCGGCATGGGTAGCCGGTGGTTGAAGACCACCGGACAGCGACGTCCATCGCTAATGATCGTCGCTCTGTCATTAATGTTCTTTCTTTTGCCGGCTCAGAAGAAGGAACAAAAGCAAGGCAGCAGGCCCGCTGGTGCTTGCGGTTCCTGACGTTTTTATGTTCACGTGCAGGTCGCTAGGTTGCGGCACACCCTTCCCGCGGCGTGCGTGAGGGGGGGCTGCGGCGCGACACAGCACCAACATCGGAGTGACACGGCATGCCCG
Source organism: Ignavibacteria bacterium (assembly GCA_016720835.1). Taxonomy (GTDB): domain Bacteria; phylum Bacteroidota; class Ignavibacteria; order SZUA-365; family SZUA-365; genus JADKJW01. The sequence continues at coordinate 901 of JADKJW010000013.1, read as the reverse complement.
CCTGAGGATTCCTCTCCTACTACGGTTCCTGTTCCTTTCACCCTCGGAAACGTACCGTGCGCTCGAGATCGATGCGCGGCGCATGCGGTACGGCTTCTTCGCGGTGATGATTCCCGCGATCGCGTACACTGTGTTCTACATCGAACTCACGATCTGGATGTTCCTGCTGTGGACGGTGTACACCATCTACTTCGCGTGGTTCTTCCTGCTCTTTTTCAAGGCGGCGCGAGTCGCCGCCGGCGCATCGCGCGGCAAGGCCGCCGTATTCGCGACGGGGGCGCTGCTCTCGTTTCAGAGCGTGCTGCTCATCTTCATCCGTTGATGCAACGACGGAGCCGATTCACGCGTCGAACACATACGCTTTCGTTCCCGGTCTCGCCGCATGATTCTCCGCCTAACGGGAATCGCAGCAGCCGCGGTCCTTCTACCGCGTCTGCTGCCGGCATCGCGGGACTTCACGCCCGCTGCGTCCGTGTCACGGATCTTTCTGATTGTTAATCGGCTGCGTCTCCGCTTGACATGCATTCCCCTTTCACATACTTTTGATTCTCCATGCGGGAGTAATTCAGTGGTAAAATCATCAGCCTGAAAGCATCGGCAAGCAAAAGAAAGAATACGAACAATACAGTCATTTATCGGCGTTTTTATCAAGGTAGCGGTTTCCGATCGCTGCCTTTTTTTGCCTATTTTCTGCCAAGACCGTTGTAAATCCGTTGCACGTTTTCTATCTTCGAAATGAGCCTACACGGGGCTCTCCACACGGAGTAGGAGAAACGGGAATGCCGATCAAACTACGGACAAGGAAGTTGCCCAGCGGTCATCTTCAGCTCTTTCTTGATATTCACCTCGCCGGGCAGCGCCGCCAGGAAGCACTCGGCTTGATATTGACCGGCGACCGAGC
>JADKJW010000012.1 GCA_016720835.1 Ignavibacteria bacterium | reverse complement strand
ATCCCGAGTATGGCGGCAAGCTGGCTGGTGGAAATCGCGGTGTTCTTTCGGTCCTGTTCCTCTCCTTTCGTTCTACCTGCAGACCGCGCCCTGATTCAGTCTGGCAGGCGCTCTCCCCGCCAGGTGGCGGTGCCTGGACTCATTTTTGCGGCGATCGTACGGCACCGGCTGCTCTGATCTCTACGTCGTCGTGCGGCGCACGTCCGTGTAACGGGGGGCGGTCGCGGCCTTGAACATTTCGACCGTCGTGCTGTTCGCGCGGGCGGCCATCGCGCTCGGGCACGCACTGGAACATCCTCGTTCCGCGACGCTGACAGGCACGCGTCCTTCCAGTTCCAGGATTCAACCACCTTCCCGCCGCGGAACGCGCTTCCATCGAGCGACGTCGATGATCCCTGGTCTCTGGCAACGTAATCGCGCCAAGGAAACTCCGGTCGCGCGTGCGCGGAGTGATCGACGGGAAGTTCTACCGCGGAGAATACGCCGATTACCGGCGCGCGCTCACCGCGTTCTCAAAGCCGTCGCTCCGCTCCAGGAGCCGCGCGACCTCGCGCAGGCCGTCGGGCGGGACCCGACGGAGACCGGGCGTACCTGAGCGGAGCGGCCTTCGCCCGCCGCGTGAACGGGACGTCTCTGACCGTGGATGCCGCAAGCGCAATTTCCGCCTCCTTCCCGAGGACGCGCCGATGCTTCGCGGCAGGAAGCGCGTGGTGCGCGGCGCTGGAACAGAAGGGCGGCGCGCAGGCCGTGGACAACCTCGACGCCCGGGCGCAGTTCGCGGAGCATCGGCGTGGAGTTCATCAGCGTTCCCGTGCTCGTCGACGTGCGCGCATGGCGGCCGTTCTCCTCCTCGGCGTGGAAAAAGCCCGGGCACGAATTCTCGAAGGACGACGGGGAACTGCTCGGCAACCTGTCGATCAACGCGTCGCCGACGCCATCAGCGTGACCATGAATTCCTACGAAAAAACCAGGAACGTGAAAGGGGGCGCCGAGAACGCGAGATCGCGAGGCGCATCCAGCTCAGCGCGTTGCCCGATGAATTGCCGGATTTTCCGGGACTGGACGCTCCCGGCCTCCTCCGTTCCCGCGTACGAAGTGCGGGAGGTGATTTCTACGATTTCCTCGGGCATCACAATGCCATCACCTTCTCGTGGGCGACGTCGGGGGAAAGGAAACGTCCGCCGCGCTTCTATCTCTCGCGCGCGCAGGGCATCGTCCGCGCCATCGACAGCTACGGACCCTCCTGTGGAGCCGGTCAAAAAGTCCGGGGGAACACGCAGATCTTCGGATCATCTCGACCGTCAGGCCTTCCTCACGCTCCTCCGCGCTGCGGGGTGCAACTGCTCGACAACGCCATCACGTATCTCCGCGGGGGCACCTCCCGCTCCGGCACTACCGCGCCGCCGACGGCGAGGTGTTTGAAACACCAGCCCAAGGGCATCGGCATCGGTCTCGACGCGGCTGCCGCCTTCGCGACGCATCTCGAGGGAGGTCGCCCTGCGGCGCGAATCGGGAGACGTGTTCCTTCTCATCTCCGACGGCATCACCGAGGCTGCCGACGGCGCCGGGCAGCAGTTTAACGGGGAGCGGTTTCGGCTGTGCTGCTCGAGCACGCGGAGCACTCCGCGCGCGAGATCAGGAAGCCGTCATGGATGCGGTTGACGCGTTCAGCGCCGCGCTGGAGCAACTCGACGACATGACGGTGCTGGTGGTAAAGATCCTGTAAAGGGTCATCGCCGCGCGGCGAGGAATGGCGGGGACGGATGCCGCGCCTTGCGACGGTTACTTCCCCGATCTTCCACACTAGGTGAGACGCGCTGTCGGGAGCGCCCTTCGACTTGATCTTCGAGTAGACCAGAGATCACCGGATGATCCTACGATGCGGTGGACTTCCGGAGAAACGCCTCGAGATGTTCCTTGCGCTGACGGGCTTCGGCGGTATTCTGTCCGTACACCGCGATATCCACGCTGAAGAGCATCTCCTTCGGCGCGCTGCGCAACAGGTGCTTGAATGGAGGACTGCGAAGGAACGCGAACGTTCGTCGACAGCCTCGTCGCGGATAAAGAGATCGAAAAAGGTCCAGCTGGACGGACTGGCGGGATTGAGCGGGGGCGCATCGAGGGGGTCGGGTCGAAGCCGTCCGCGATCCCAGTTTGCATCGCTGTCGGGATTGCGCGCGATCGGTCATCACGCCGAACTGCCCACGTAATCGCCGCCGGCACCGTCGTTGTCGGTGTCGGCCTCGGGGGGATCCAGGCTGATACGGTGTTCGAGTCCGTCGAAGTAGCCGTCCTTGTCGAAGTCCGGATCAGCGCGGGTTGAGGGCGAGCGCCAATCTGTCCGCATCACCCAGCCTGTCGCCGTCGCTGTCGCGGATGAGGGGACTGGAGATGTTCTCCAGGCCGTCCGGAGGCCGTCGCCATCGGTGTCGCGATTGCGCGGATCCGTGCCGCGCGACACTTCTTCGCGATCGTTGAGACTGTCGCCGTCGCCGTCGGCGAGATAGAACGAGACTTCCTTAACCGGGACTCCCCTCTCCATGTCGGAGAGGCCGTCGCCATCGCTGTCCTTCGCGAGGGGATTCGACCCCAGCTGGTGCGCTTCCATGCCGTCGGTCACGCTGTCGCCGTCGCTGTCCGATTGAGCGGATCCGTTCATGCATCACTTTCTCCTTGTCGAGCCGCCGTCGCTGTCGCGGTCGTACGGATTCGTGCGGGAGATCTCGCGTCTTTCCCGTCCGTGAGCCGTCGTAATGGGAATCGATGTCGGGCGCGGGAAAGGCGTAGCCGACGCCGAAGCCCATGGTCAGATATGCGTCAGCGCCCGAGCCCGCGGAGAAACCGTCGAGGTAATCCGTGAACGGCGCGTGCAGGGTCGCGCATGTTGAACGCCAGGTTTTCGGTCATGAGATTCGAAATCGACCGAGACCGGAATGCCGACCGTCCATTTCCCGTGGATTCCTGCGGCTGGGCGAGGCCTGCGCCATTCGGATCCTGGGTGGCGAGAAGTAGGCAAGCTTCGAGACCGACACCGAGGAAGAGTTCCGCCATCGGGCCCACGAAGCGGCGGTAGAGGGCCTGGACGCCGACCGGCGCGACGAAGCAGCGGTTCTTGTCGCCCGCGCGCACCTGCGACGTGTCGAAGGCCGGATGCATTGAGCCCGTCGCGAGCCATTGCAGATCGTATGCCCCGAGGAACGCCCGTGCGTAGAGCGCGCCGTCCTGCCGAGAAGTCGGAGAGCGGCTCAGCGACAGCGCGCCTCCGCTCGAGAATCGGTTGTCGGTGAAGTCGCCGTAATACTTCGTGGCATCGGCGTGCAGACTGGGGATCCACTCTCGCGGGTGGCGGCGCCGCCTGCTGTGCGTGCAGGAACATCGGCAGGAGACAGAAGGCGAAGAGCAGGCGGCGTGTCATGCGGAGGGTTCTCCTTCGACGAGGGTCGATGCGGTGCGCCGCGAGAGCCGCGGCGAGGTCGGGAGGAGCGGTGCGTGCCGGTGAATGCCGGCGGCGATCATGTCCGCCGGCAGCGGCGCGAGCCGTCCCGCGATGCGCGCGAGGAGCTCCGGCGTCGTGCCGCAGCAGCCGCCGATGATGCGCGCACCCATTGACGCCCATCGCGCGGCGGCATTCTCGTGCTCGCCGGGGCGACGTCGTGCTGCATGCGTACCTCCGCGAGGAGTAGGACCGACGTTGGCGTAACACCCCGCAGGCACATCGACCGCTTTCGAGGGAGGAGCGCCAGCGGCACATGCATGTCGCGGGCGGACACGCAATTGACCAGCAACGCGACGGGACCGGCGCGCGCACGGCGTCCACGGCATCATGGAGCGACTCACCCGGAAAGGGAGCGCGCCCTCCGCAGTGCAGACGAAGCTCACCGCGAATTCCCGTCCCGTGGCCGCGCAGGCGCGCGCCGCCGCCGCCGCCTCGCGCGCGCTGTTCATCGTCTCGGCGAGCAGCAGTTCCGCGCCCATGAGCGCGAGCAGCTTGGCCTGCCGCCCATGTTCATCTTCCAGCGCCGTATCGGAAGCCGAGCGCGTTGCGGGCGGTAGCAGTCTCTCCACAGGCGCGGTGGACGCGGCGACGGTGACCGGTCGCGCCGCGCGGTAGCGCTCCCGGGCTTCGAAGGCGAATTCGACGGCCTCAGATTCAGTTCCTCCCAGCGCGCCCCAGGCCCGCCGCGTCGAGCGCGCGGACGTTCGTGCGGAACGTGTTGGCCGTGATGATGTCCGCGCCGGCATGCAGGTACCAGAAGTGGATATTGCGGACGAGATGCGGCGCACGGATGAGGGCGTTGGCGGACCAGAGCGGCAGGAGACGTCCGCGCCGTGACGGTGGAGTTCCGCGCCCATCGCGCCGTCGAGCATGACGAGCGGCTTGCGGGCGAGTTGTGCGGAGAGGAGCATGTGCAGACGCGCGTGTCAGGGTCCGTCGTGTTCCGCGTGCCGTCAGTCGTCGGCCGGCGCGATATCCGGAGACGCTGCCGGAAACGAAGTGCCGTGTGCCGACGCGCGCGAAGCCGAGCGGCAGCAGATGCTCTTCGCACGCGGTGAGATCAAGCGCCGCGAAGACGGGATCGGACGCCTCCACCATGGCCAGGTTTCCTTCCAGGTGACGCACGCGAAAATCGGCGGAACGCGGCACCGCGAAGTGGAGGCGCAAGCGGCGCTCCGCTCCTCGATGCGCGCGCGAGGTTCGCGGGTGTCGCGGGAACGCCCAGTTGAGACGCGAAAGCGCAGGCAGGGCGAGGCCGCCGTGTCCCAGTTCGGCAGTCCTGCGTGCCGCGCGAGGTCGCGCACATCCGCTTTGGTGAGCTCCGAGAGAGGACTGGCAACGCGGAATTCGCTCGCAGCCTTGAGGCCGACACGCGTGGGGTCCTGCAGGTCGTCCGCGTTGCTTCCATTGAAGAGCACGGTGGGACCGACCTCCGCGGCGAGAGCGTCGACCAGAGCCGACATCGACCCGTAGAGGGATGTTTTGCAGAAGTAGCAGCTCATTCCCTGATTCGCGACATACTCCGGATGCGCGCCCTCGTTCGTCGGCACGAAACGCAGCGGAATGCCGATCTGCGACGCGGGAGTTCCGCCGCCGCCTGCCGTTGATCCGCGGGGAGGAGAGTCCGACACGCCGATGCAGGCGATCGCGGATGGATACACTTCGCGCACGACATGTGCGACAAGCGCGCTGTCGACACCGCCAGAAAACGCGACAAGATTCCGGCCCGCGCGCGTTCCCAGCCGGCCGGTCGTTTCGAGCAGTTGCTGGTACCGATGTTCCACGCTGGTCATCCAGTCCCCTTGACGGCGAGCCGGTTGATGCGATGCGCGGCGACGGCAGCGCCGACCCCGTTATCGATGTTCACCGCGAGCACGCCCGGCACGCACCCTCCGAGAACGGAGAGCAGCGCATTGTAGCCGCCGCGGTTGATCCCGTACCTGACGCTGGTCGGGACGGCGATCACCGGCACCGGAACGAGTCCGGCGAGGACGGATGGAAGGGCGGCTTCATGCCGGCGGGCGTGATGATGACATTCATGCGCGAGAGCTCCGGGACGGCATCGAGCACGCGGGAAAGGCACGCGATGCCGATATCCGCGATGCTCGGTCCCTTGCTGCCGAGCGCGCGGCAGACCAGTTCGGCCTCCTCAGCGACGGGCAGATCGGAGGTGCCGGGCTGTCACGATACCGATTTCGCCGGTCAGATCGGTGCGTTCACGCGGATTCACCACCACGATACCCGACAGCGCATGCACGACACTTCCGCAAACGCGTCGCGCAGCGCCTCCCGCGACGGTGTCGCTGGCTTTCGTCACGAGGATGTGTTTGGTCCGCCCGCCTCCGCCATGCGGCGCGCGATGGCGACCACCTGTTCCGGCGTTTTTCCGGGAGCGTAGATGAACTCGGGCACGCCCGTACGCTGTTCACGCGCCAGATCAATGCGCGCGAAATCGCCGACAGGCACATACTCGGCCGCGCCGCGCATGGACGCGAGGGTTTCGTCGAGAGGCATCGCCCGCGGCAAAGCGCTCGAGGAGGGTCCGGAGAATTTCGGGCGTGTGCATGTGAAGTCCGGCTTGACAGGGAAAACAGTGACAGCGACGAGACGCCGGGCACGGCGAACGCACCAATATACACCGCGCGACGGAGCATTTAAGGCAGGGCACGGAACCGTGGGGAGAATCGGCCTGCACTTCTCTATCTTGGCAGCAATCATCGCATGCGACGCACAATCATGATAGCGCTCTTCCTGTGTGCGGCGGCCTGCCAGGGGCAAGGACGCGCACCGGATATCCTTCCGCGCTTCACAGGCATCCCGAGCACCAGGGCAACGGACGTGACGGCCGTTCTCAAGGGCGCGGGGTTGCTCGCGTGGCGGCCGGGAGTGGAGACGCGCATCGCCACAGCCGTGCTCGGCGCGCTGCGCGCCCGCGGCTACCTGCTCGCCGGCATGCCGACCGTGCTGATGCTGTTCGCGCCGGATTCGAGCATGTGCGAAGCGGACATCCGGGTGGAGGCCGGTCCGGCGGTTGTTTTCGGCGGAGTGGCATTCACCGGTGCAGTGTCCATTCCGGAGGAGACGCTTGCGCGCGACATGGCGATCGCTCCGGGCCTCCTTTCTCCGAAGCGCTGCTGCAGTCGGGAGTGGATCGGCTGCTCGCCGCGGATGACGCGGCGGCGCATCCTCTCGCGTCCGCGACAATAGAGGACATCGATGTCCGTTTGCATGGAGACGATGCCGAGGCATTCGTTTCGTTGCGCATCGATGAGGGACCGCGCTTCATCATCTCCGAAATGACCGTCGAGGGCAACAGCACCACGAGCGCCGATGTGATCCTGCGTGAAACCCGCATCGGCAAGGACGAGCCTTTCGATCCTGTCAAAGTGGCCGACATCCGCCCGCGGCTCGAGCGCCTCAACCTGTTTTCGTCGGTGTCCGATCCCGCGCTGTATGTTCGCAACGACAAGGGCGGCCTGCTGCTCCGCATCGCCGAGGGAAACACCAACGTCTTTGACGGCGTGGTCGGGTATCAGCCGCCGCGCGCGGGGGAGGACGCGGGATATGTGACGGGGCTCGTGAACGTGTCCTTTCGCAACCTCTTCGGCAGCGGCCGCCGTTTCGACGCCCGTTGGGAGCGCGCGTCCCGCTCGACCACCGAACTGGAGCTGCGCGCCTCGAGCCCCGGGTATTCGGGATACCGCTGAACCTGCAGGGGGATTTTTCCAGAGGCAACAGGATTCGACCTACGTGCGCCGCAGTTTCGACGGCAAGGCCACCGTCCTGTTGAGCTCCACGCTCAGTGTGTCCGCCGGCGTGCAGGGCATCCGGGTGATTCCCGCCCTCAACACCGTGCTCACGACGCTGCCGTCGAGCAGCACGCTCAGCGGGTCCGTCGAATTGCTGATAGACACTCGCGACAATCCTTTCAATCCGCGTTCCGGCGTGCAGTTGCGCAACAGTTACGCGGGAGGGAGCAAGAGCTTCACGCGTCCCGGCGCGATCGACCGGGAGCACGACGCCGTGCAGCGCATCGAGGCCGACGTCTCCTGGTTCCGGGAGCTGTTCACCCGCGGCATCGTCGCGGTCGCGGTGCATGGCCGCGAACTGCGGGGCGGCTCGCTGGACGCGAGCGACCTGTACCGGCTCGGCGGCGCGTCCACGCTCCGCGGGTACCGCGAGGAGCAGTTCAGCGGCACGCGGCTCGCGTGGTCGAATCTCGAGTTCCGGTACAGTCTCGGCGGGCGCTCGTTCGCTTTCGTGTTCTTCGATTTTGGGTATATTTATTCCGCCCCGGGCGAGGCTCCCGCGCGCGAGGAACTGACGGTGACGCGCAACGGCTACGGCATCGGCGGGCGTCTCGAAACCGGTCTCGGCGTGCTCGGCGTCAGTTACGCGCTGGGCCAGGGCGACAGTTTCAGCAGCGGTAAAATTCACTTCGGATTGATCAACGAGTTCTGATGCCGGCGCAACACCTTCCCGCGCGCTCCCGTACGCGAGCGGCAGCATTCCTGGGATTGCTCTCGCTGATGCGGCCGCTCAACGGCGTCATCGCCGTCGCGGGCGTGTTCGCCACGGGTGTCATCGCCGGCGCCGATTCCGGCATGTATCCCCGCTTGCTGCTTGCGGGCATTGCGGCGTTTCTGCTCGGATCGGCGGGGAACATCGTGAACGACCTGCGCGATGTGGCGATCGACGTGATCAACAAGCCGCGCCGCGCGCTCGCTGCCGGCCGTGTGACGCGCAGGGCCGCCATCGCCTGGGGTCTTGTGTGCGCCGGAACGGGCATCCTGTGCAGTGCGCCGCTTGGTCCGGAAGCGTTCGGAATCGCGGTCGCGAGCATGGCGCTGATGGTGCTCTACAGCGTCTCGTTCAAGCACATCCCGCTCCTGGGCAACGCGACCGTGGGAATCGTGACCGGCCTGGCGTTCATCTTCGCGGGCTATGCCGCCGGCAATCCCGCCGCGGGGATCGTGCCGGGCGCCTTCGCCTGCGCGTTCAATGTCGCGCGGGAACTCCTGAAGGACATCGAGGACATGGAAGGCGACAGGGCCTGCGGCGTGCGGACCTTTCCCCTCGTGCACGGTACCGCCGCCACGCTCGCGCTCACGTCCGCCATTTTCGCGATCATCATCGCGGGGTCCTTCGTCCCCTGGCTGCTCGACCTGTACTCCGCGCGCTACCTCGTGATCGTGGTCGCCGGCGTGGACCTTGTCCTCGCCGCCTCGGCGGCGATCATGTGGATTTCGCCGCGACGATCGACCATCGCCCGATTGTGCACGGTGCTGAAATTCGACATGCTCGTGGGCATGACCGCCCTCATGCTGGGAACAAAATAGGCTTCCCGTGCATATACTGCTTGTGGCCGGGTCAGTGCAGGCACGTCAACGCAACGATCGGATGAAACCATGAACACGTTTTCCGACATAGAAGCGGAGCTCTTCTCGAGGGGCATGCGCGTGCTCGCCGGAGTGGATGAGGCTGGACGCGGTCCACTGGCCGGTCCCGTTGTCGCCGCCGCGGTGATCTTCGCACCCGGCACACGGCTGGACGGGATCGCCGATTCAAAGGTGCTGGCGCACGGTCGCAGAGCCATGCTCCGAGACGCGATTCTCGCACAGGCCATCGGCACCGGCATCGGCATCGCCGACCATGGCGAAATCGACGAGCTGAATATCCTTCAGGCGAGCATCCTCGCCATGCACCGGGCGATTGAAGCGCTTCCGATCAGCCCGGAATTTCTGCTTGTCGACGGCAACCGCTTCCATCATCCCTCGCTGCCGTACCGCACCGTTGTCAGGGGAGATGCCCGGTGTTTCTCGATCGCGGCCGCTTCCATTCTCGCGAAGGAACATCGCGACGCGCTGATGCTTCTGCTGGATGCGCAATTTCCGTCCTATGGTTTCGCGAAGCACAAGGGGTATCCGACGCCGGAACACATCGCCGCGCTTCGAGCGCACGGACCGTCATCCGTGCACCGGCTTTCATTCCGGGTCCGCGAACTCGAGGCGCAGCAGGCAAGGATGCCGCATGGTGGCTGAGCATCTCGACACCGGCAGGAACGGCGAGGATGCCGCGGAGGCCTTTCTCGCGTCGAAGGGCTTCGTGATCATCGAGCGGAACTACCGTTACGGGCACGGGGAGATCGACATCATTGCACGGGACGGCGACTACACCGTGTTCGTCGAGGTGAAAAGCCGCAGCAACGATCGTTTCGGCGCGCCCGAATACTCGATCACGCCCGGCAAGCAACGTCAATTGCGCAGGGTCGCCGCAGGGTACATGTACGAGCACGGTTTCAGCGAACTGGCCTGCCGTTTCGACGTCGTCGCCGTGGAATTCCGCAACGGCAGCGCAGCCTGCCGCCATCTTGTCAACGCCTTCACACAGATGTGACACCCATGACTGAAGCCCTCGCCCTCTGGCATCCCTTCATCGTGCATTTCGCCGTTGCGCTCACCATGACCTCCGCGCTGCTCGACATCACGGGTTTTCTGCTTCGCAGCGACCGTTTCGACAACGCGAGCTTCGTGCTCGCGGTGCTTGCCATCCCCGCCCTGCTCGCCGCGGTCTTCAGCGGCAATCTCGCGTCGACGTTCATCCGGGAATCGCGGCAGCTCGGCATTCTCGAGCAGCACGAAACCTATGCAAACATCGCCGTGTGGGTGTTCTGCGGCGCGGGATTCTGGCGCGTGTTTCTCCAGACCAAGAAACGTTACAACGGCATTCGGAAGATTGCCTATGTGTTCATTGTGACACTCGCCGCGGTGAGTGTGTTTCTCGCCGCGCGGAAGGGCGGGATGATCATGCATTCGACAACACCGGGCGCTCTGCACGTGGAACCAACCTCGATGGTTTCAGGTTGTATGTCATTATAACCGTACGACTTCGATGCGAGGTTTCGATGACGCAATGGCCGGTATTCCCGCTCTTTCTGCTCGCATTCTCGTTGTCTGTGTCCGGACAAACGAATCCAGGCGGAGATCGGACGGCTCTCGTTCTCGTTCATGTACACGTCATCGACGCGACAGGAGCGCCGGCCAAGGCTGATATGACGGTGGTGATCGAGGGAGATCGAATCACCGCTATCGGCGCTTCAGAACGTACGCGCATCCCTGCCGATGCGCGTCTTGTGGACGGAAGGGGGAAGTTTCTCATTCCCGGCCTCTGGGACATGCACGTACACTGGTACAACGAGAAATACTTGCCGCTGTTCATCGCCAACGGCGTTACAGGGATACGGCAGATGTTCGGAACGCGAAATCTTCTTGCCTTGCGGCAACGATCCGAGGATGGCGACGTGCTCGCCCCGAGACAATACATCGCCAGTCCGATTGTGGACGGCGTACACGCCGTGTGGCCCGGTTCCATCAAGGTCGGCACCGCGGATGAGGCGCGACGGGAAGTCCGGAATGCGAAGGACGCCGGATACGATTTCGTGAAAGTATATTCGTTCCTTTCGAGGGAAGCGTACTTCGCCATCGCCGACGAGGCAACGAAGCTCGGCATTCGTTTCGGCGGACACGTCCCGTACAGCATCACTCCGCAGGAGGCTTCGGAAGCCGGGCAGCACCATATCGAGCATCTGGACAATCTCACGCTTTCCTGCTCATCCGTCGAAGCGGACCTCAGGCAGGAGGCGGCACGAATCAATGGTGCCGCCGAGGCATCCGCGCATCCCGACAGCATCGCGGCAGCATGGCGTCAGTTCGACCAACAGGTCCTTGACACGTACGATCAGGAGAAAGCATCGTTGCTGTTTTCTCGTTTTGCCGAAAATCACACATGGCACTGTCCAACGCTGACGGTGAACCGCGCCATCGCGCATCTGGCTGATGCGGACTTCCGAAATGACCCCCGCGTGAAGTTCATGCCGAAATCCATCACCGCCGCGTGGCTGCCGGAATCGGATTTCCGCTTCAAAACCTATACTTCCCACGATTGGGCGATCGCGAAACGACAGTACTTGAGGGGGCTTGATATTGTGCGGGCGATGTGCAGCTCGGGAGTGCAAATGCTCGCGAGTACCGACACACATAACCCGTTCTGTTTCCCCGGATTCAGCCTGCACGATGAATTGAGCCTTCTGGTGGAGGCCGGCATGACACCAATGGGAGCCCTGCAGGCGGCGACGCGCAATCCCGCGATCTTCATGGGCAAAGACGGATCGCTTGGAACCATCGAAGCCGGCAAGCTCGCGGATCTCGTACTCCTCGATGAGAATCCCCTGATCGACATCGGCAATACCAGACGGATCGCGGCGGTCGTGATCGGAGGAACGCTGTTTGACAGAGCACAGCTGAACGCGATGCTGGCGAACGGAGAGAGGATGGCCGGTATTCCTTCGATCGCAGAAGTGCTCTCGCGAACACTCGACACCCAGAGTGTCGAGGTTGCACTCCTGCAATACCGGTCATTGAAGGCGACATCGCCCGATGCATACAATTTCGACGCGGAGGAAATCAACGGGCTGGGGTACCGTCTCCTGGAGGCGAAGAGAGTCAAGGACGCGATTGGGATTTTCGAGCTTGGTATCGAGGCGCACCCCCGGTCAGCAAATTCCTACGACAGTGCCGCGGAAGCATACCTCGTGCATGGTGATAAGGATCTCGCCATCCGGAACTATAGAAAAGCGCTGGAACTTGATCCGTGGAATACGAATGCTGCCAAGATGGTAAAAAAGCTTGAAGCAGAGTAATTTCGGATCTTCATGCACGATCAGGAGAGGTTTCGATTTCCTTCGTTTGGGCGGACGGCGGTTGGTATATTCCAACGGGACGGTCGCTGTGACACGAATTCTGAATCTTGAAATCGATCTGGTGTGAAATGCATATGATTCGATTGCTGTTCGCATTGTTGGTCTTCGTCCTTGTATCTGCGTCGCTGCGGGGCCAGGGCTGGGAATGGCAGAACCCGACACCGCAGGGCCATGCCGTCAACGATATCGTCATGATCGACGAAGGATGGGTGATCGCCGCATGCGAGAACGGCACCGTCATGCGATCCGGAGACGGCGGCCGCACCTGGCGCAGCGCGAGCATCGGACACGAGAACCTCGAGCGCCTCACCCTCCTCGGACACGGGACGATACTCATGACCGCCGAAAATTCCCGCATGTACCGGTCCACCAATCTCGGCATGAATTGGACGCTGGTGTACGACGATGCGCAGAGCACGAGTTATTCCGACATTGCAACGGTGGACGACACGACGGCGATCGTGAAATTCAACAACGCGTCGATTGTCATGACGCGGGATGGCGGGCTCACCTGGACCCCGATCGCGGTCCCTGTCCAGATCGGTTTCTGGATGCGCGCCATTGCCGTGCAGTCGCCGGCACGCTGGTACATCATCGGCGACCGTCTCGTCTACCGCACCATGGATGCGGGCGAGAGCTGGGAAGCGGACAGCAGCTACACGGCGCGCGGGCTGATCCGCCTCGTGTGGATCGACTCCCTGTACGGCTATCAGCTCCGCGAGGGACAGGTGCTGCAGACGCGCGACGGCGGCGTGACCTGGCAGGAGATGAACCTCTACGGCTTCGATTCGAACGTCTCGATCGTCGCCGGCCCGCGTCTCGGATCCAGCGTCTACTGCCTGAGCGACGGCAATATCGTCGTCAACAAAAGCAGCGACGGCGGCCGGACGTGGGATATCAGTCTTACCGGGGCGGCGTTCAAGGAGGCGTATCCCTATGCGATTTCCTTCGCATCGGAATCCGTCGGTCTCGTGGCCGGCGACGGCGGCCGCATCCTGCGCACCAGCGACGGCGGCGCGTCGTGGACCATCGTGCACGGCGCGGGATATCTCGGGTACATCTCCGACGTCCATTTTTCAAATCCGCGGGACGGCTTCGCCCTGACCTATTCCACCACCCTGCTCACCACGTCGAATGGAGGAAATCGCTGGGACGAGACCGTTCCGAGCGGCGTGTTTTCGTTGCGCAAGGCCTCGATGTACAGTCCCGACGGCGGGTACGCCTATGCCCTGGATTCCCGGTACAACACGGCGTTGTTTTCAACGACCGACGCGGGCCGTACCTGGCGGCATGCCGGCGCCGTGCCGATCACCTTCGACTACGTCCACAACCGCATGGCCGAGGGCATCTGCGCCGTGTCCAGGGACACGCTGTTCATCGGCGTCTCCTACGGCAATCTGCTCCGCTCGACGGACGCCGGCCTCAGCTGGGATTCGCTGTTCGTCGCGCAGGAATTCACGAATCAGTACATGGCCGGTTCCTGGGTTTTCGCATTTCCACCGCACACCGTACAGTATGCCGGCAGCAACGGGGTGGCGCGTTCAGACGATCTCGGCAACACGTGGAAGTACCGGCCACTCCGGTATCCGCACGGCTTTCAGGAGCTCCAGTTTTTCAGTCCGGCCTCCGGCGTAGCGCTGCTTTCGACGGGAAACGGCAACACGATCGGCAAGAGCACGGATGGCGGACAGACGTGGACGACAGGCAGCACCGGCGGCAACGAAGTCCAGATGCACTTTTTCGACGAGCAGAGGGGCGTGACGCTCGCCTCGCGGCTCGATGAGACGAACGTCGTGCGCAAAACGACGGATGGCGGAGCGAGCTGGACGGACATGCCGATGAAGGAGAGGGTGTACTGGAACGGCTGGTTCTGGCTGAATCCGAACGAAGCCTGGGCCTACGGCGCCGCGGGAACCATCCGCCACACCGGCAACGGGGGCTTCACCTCCGCGCCGGTGTCAACGGGTCCGGCATCGTTCACCATCGACGCGCTGTTCCCCAACCCCTTCTCGCCCGCGCGGCATCGCGCCGCGACCGTCCGCTTCACGCTCGACGGCGCCGTGCCGAAGCATGCGGAGCTCGCGGTGTTCGACGCGATCGGCAGGCGCGTGGCGACGCTGGTCGACGGCATGATGGATGGCGGACAGCATGCTGCGGTGCTCGATCCTGGGCGATTTCGGACTTCGTTAGCACCCGGTGTATATTCGCTTCGGCTGCGCTGGAATGGGCAGCTGCAGTCGCGCACCTTCATCGTGGAGTAGAAGCGCGGGGACGGGCAAAAGAGCGAAGAGGGGGTTCGCCCCCGACGCCGCCGCGCATCGTCCGAGCGCCTCCGCTTCCGTCCACCATTTCCACCCTGCTCATGGATGCCTACATTCTCTGGGTCAAAGCCAATCCGCTTCTTTCGGCGGCAATCCACTTCGGTCTGCTCGGAACGCTTGGAGAGCTGATTTCGCACCTCATGCGCACGAAAGGGATAACCGGATTCGGATCTCCTTTCGTCGTGCTCGGGAAAATCGCCGCCTGGGCTCTGCTCGGCGTGGTGATCAAGTACGGCTTCACGGGCATGCGCGGCTTCGTGGAGAGCCTTGTCGCGCACGGCATGCTGCCCGCGGTGTGCGCCGAGGGAGTGCCGCGCGCCTTCGCCGTGTCGCTGTTCACGAATGTGCTCTTCGGTCCGCAGATGATGTTCTTCCACCGCGTGGAGGACAATCTCATCCTGCGCCGCTCCGGATTCGCGGGCATGCGCACGCCGTTGCTCACTCTGGTGTGGTTCTGGATTCCGGCGCACACCGTCACCTTTTCGCTTCCTCCGGAGTTACAGATCGGCCTCGCGGCGATCTGGTCCGTCGCGCTCGGCATCATTCTCGGGATGGCGGCGGGAAAGGGAAACACGAAGAGGTAGGGAGGGGGGAGGAGTGAGCGGGGAGTCCTGAGAATGAACGTCACAGCGGCCGGCGCTCCCGCGTCGCATTCCATCCGACATCGTCAATTCGAAATCCGAAATACAGAAGGGTGGCCTGATGAATGACACATGGAATTCCGTCCTATGGGGCCAGTTCGGCGCGGCCATCGACATGCTGGAACGGGCGATTCGCGCATGTCCGGAAGCGCTGTGGGGCGACCGGTCCCGAAATCCGGAATTCTGGTACATGGCCTACCATGCGCTGTTCTTTCTGGATTATTACCTCTCGGAATCCGTCGAGGGCTTCATGCCGCCCGCGCCGTTCACGCTCGACGAACTGAGCGAAGACGGCATCCTCCCCGATCGCGCGTACACGAAAGCCGAACTGCTCGCGTACCTCGAGCACGGGCGCGGGAAGTGCCGCACCGTGCTGGCGGCGCTGACGGACGGAGCGCTGCAGCAGCGCTGCGCCTTCGACTGGCTGGACCTCAGCGTCGCCGAGATGCAGCTCTACAACCTGCGTCATGTGCAGCATCACGCCGCGCAGCTCAACACGCTGCTCCGGATCCACGGCACTCCCGCGCCGGGGTGGGTGCGGAAGGCGAGATGACACTTCATCACCTGCGCAGCAGCCTCACCGTCCCGCTTCCGGTCGAAGAGGTGTTCCCCTTCTTCGCGGCGGCGGAGAACCTCGAGCGCATCACGCCCGGGCAGCTCCGCTTCAGCATCGTTTCCGCGACGCCGCTCACGATCGCGCGGGGAACAATCATCGAGTACCGGCTCTCGCTGTACGGGATGCGCTTTCGCTGGACCACGCTCATCTCCGTCTGGGAGCCGACGCGCGTGTTCGTCGACGAGCAGCGCCGCGGTCCGTTTGCGCTGTGGCGCCACCGCCATTCGTTTGAAGAGACCGCGAGCGGCACGACGATTCGCGACAGCGTCGAGTACGCCCTGCCCCTGCATCCGTTCGGCGAGGTCGCCCTCCCTCTGGTGCGCGCGCAATTACGGAGCATTTTCACGTTTCGGCAGCGGCGTGTGGTCGAACTCCTCGGTCTGCTTTCAGCGCAGTGCGCCTGGGAAGTGGACGTCTGAGCGGAAGGGCGTGGCCCCCGTTTGCCGTTGTCGTTAACTTTTCCGAACTTTGTCCGGAATAGGTGATTTGCGAACGAATTCTCGATCTCCATTTATGCATGTGAAACGGACATACAGCGGCAGACTGCACGGCGATCCTTCGGGAATGCTTGCGGCGCTCCGTTGCCCTTTCAGCCGCTGCATGACGCGCTCGCGCAAGATCGTCCAGTTCAAACACTACTGCACCGACGCCCCCATCTGACGTCCTCCTCCGCTTCCCCTGTCGACTGCCGTCCGCGTGGACGGGAGTTCCGCACTGATACACGACATTTCCTTCGAACATTCCACCCCACTGGCACACCGTGCCACACAGGAGCATAGCACCATGAAGAGCACCGATTTCCTGAGCATCCGGGACGTGTCCCGCGAGGAGATCCTCGAACTGTTCCGCATCGCCCTCGACATGAAGGCCGACCGGTCCAAATACGCGGAAGCGCTGAAAGGCAAAGCCCTTGCCATGATCTTCGAAAAACCGTCGTTGCGCACGCGCACCACCTTCGACATCGGCATACAGCAGCTCGGCGGGTACTCGCTGTACCTGTCGCCCGCCGAGATCAGTCTCGGAAAGCGCGAGTCCGTGTACGACGTCGCGAAAAACCTCGAGCGCATGGTGCAGGGCATCATGATTCGCACCTTCGCGCATCAGATCGTCGTCGACATGGCGAAGCACGCGTCCGTGCCGGTCATCAACGGTCTCACGGACTATTCGCACCCCTGCCAGGCGATGGCGGACTTCCTCACGCTGCAGGAAGTGAAGGGCGAACTCAAGGGCCTGAAGCTGACCTACGTCGGGGACGGAAACAACGTGGCACATTCGCTCATGTTCGCCGGCGCCCGCCTGGGAGTGGACGTGACCGTGGCCTGCCCGAAGGGCTTCGAGCCCAACGTGAAAGCATTTGAAGACGCCATGGCCGACGCGAAGGAGACCGGCGCGAAAATCGAAGTCGTGTACGACGCCTTCGAGGGCGTGAAGGGCGCCGACGCGGTGTACACGGATGTGTGGGCGTCGATGGGCCAGGAAGCCGAAGCCGCCGAGCGGAAAAAAGTCTTCCGTCCCTTCCAGGTCAACGAGGAACTGATGGCCGCCGCCAACAAGGACGCCATTTTCATGCACTGTCTCCCCGCGCATCGCGGCGACGAGGTGACCGACGGTGTGATCGATGCCCTTGAGTTCGGTCGTCTTCCAGGAGGCGGAGAACCGGCTGCACGCGCAGAAAGCCATCATGTACCAGCTGATGAAGTGATGCCTCAGGCCCGGCAGACAGCGCTGATCGCCATCGGCGGCAACTCGCTCATCCGCGCCGGCGAGCGCGGCACGATCGAGGAGCAGCTCGCCAACGCCCACGCCACCGCGCGCAGCATCGCGCGCATGGTGAAGGCGGGCTGGCGCGTGGTGATCACGCACGGCAACGGGCCGCAGGTGGGCGCCGCGCTGCTCCGCTCCGAACGCGCGGCGGGCGAAGTGTACACGCATCCGCTGGACGTCTGCGTCGCGACGACGCAGAGCGAGATCGGGTACCTGCTGCAGCGCGCGATGGAGGAAGAGCTGCGGCGCGAGGGGCTGACGACGCCCGTCATGACCGTTCTCACGCAGGTGCGCGTCGATCCGGAGGACCCGGCCTTCCAGCATCCGACCAAACCGATCGGCCCGTTCTACTCGAAAAAGATCGCCGACGAGAAGCGGCGCCTCCTCGGGTGGTCCGTCGTCGAGGACTCCGCGCGCGGCTGGCGCCGCGTGGTGCCCTCCCCGGAGCCGGTGGAAGTGTTTGAGGAGTCCATCATCCGCACCATCGTGGACCTCGGCATGATCGTCATCGCTCTCGGCGGCGGCGGCATCCCGGTGATCGCGCGCGATGCGTACGTGGTGGACGGCTGCGAAGCAGTCATCGACAAGGACCGCGCATCGGCGCTGCTCGCGGCCGGACTCGGCGTGGACCTCTTCGTCATCAGCACGGACGCCGAGCAGGTGTACGTCGACTTCAAGAAACCCTCGCAGCGCGGCATCCGCGAGGCGACGGCCGATGAGATGCAGGCGCACCTCGACGCGGGCCAGTTTCCTCCGGGCAGCATGGGTCCCAAGGTGCAATCCGCCATCCGCTTCCTCCGCGCGGGCGGGAAAAAAGTGATCATCACCTCCTACGAGCACCTGACGGACGCGCTGGACGACAAGGCCGGCACGCACATCACTCCATGATTCCGGCACTGTTCGTTCCCCGCAAACACTGCGGGAAGCACGGCGCCGACACAGCACACGAGCATGAAACTGACACACGTCATTGAATCCCAGCAGTTCACCGTGCCGCTCCTGATGGAGCTGTTCGAGCGCACGCGCGCCATGGAGCGGGTGCTCGCGCGCGGCGGCACGCGCGATTACGAGGACCGCATCATGGCGACGCTGTTCTACAAGTCATCGACGCGGACGCGCTTTTCCTTCGAGTCCGCGATGACCCGTCTCGGCGGCCGCGTGCTCTCGACGGAGCAGGCCGGCGAATTCTCCTCGGAGATCGAGGGCGAGCAGCTCGAGGACACCATCCGGATCATCGCGAATTACTGCGATGCGATCGTGCTCCGCCATCACGAGGAAGGCGGGGCGGCGCGCGCCGCCGCGGTGTCGTCCGTCCCCGTCATCAACGCGGGCGACGGAACGGGCGGCCAGCATCCGACGCAGGCGCTGCTCGATCTGTACACGATCTGGAACGAGTGCCACACGCTCGACGGCCTCTCGGTGGCTCTGATCGGCGCGCTCGATCAGGGGCGCACCGCCCGCTCGCTGGCCTACCTGCTCGGAAAATTCGAGCGCACGAAGCTCTACTTCATCGCGCCGGAGGAAATGCAGATCCGGCCCGACATTCTGGAATACCTCGACGAACGCGACGTCTCGTACGAGCTTCTGACCGATGCGACGAAGGCCCTCGCCACGGCCGATGTGGTGTACCAGACGCGCATCGACCGGGACCGGCTCGCCGCACGGACGTGAATCTCGCCCGCTACAACATCGACGCGCAGGTGCTGCGCACGCTGAAGCCCGACGCCATCATCATGCACCCGCTGCCCCGCTCGGTGGAAATCGACCCCGCCGTCGATTCCGATCCGCGGGCGGCGTATTTCCGTCAGGCGCGCAACGGACTGACGGTCCGCATGGCGCTCCTGACCATGCTTTTCGACCAGGACACATCACACTCATAGACTGACGGACTCCATGAACACACAGGATTTCATCGCGCTCGAAGAACAGTACGGCGCGCACAATTACCATCCGCTCGACGTCGTCGTGCATTCCGCGCAGGGCGCGTGGGTCACCGACGTCGAAGGCAACCGCTACCTCGACTGCCTCGCGGCCTACTCCGCCGTGAATCAGGGCCACTGCCATCCGGCCATCGTGAAGGCCTTCATCGAGCAGGCGAAGAACGTCACGCTCACCAGCCGCGCCTTCCGCAACGATCAGCTCCCGTTGCTTTGCGCGGATCTGCACGACCTGACCGGCTACGAGATGTCGCTGCCGATGAACTCGGGCGCCGAGGCCGTCGAGACCGCCGTCAAAGCCGCGCGCAAGTGGGGACACACGGTGAAGGGCATTCCGCAGGACAAGGCCGAAATCATTTGCGCGACCGATAATTTTCACGGCCGTACGGTGACGATCGTGTCCTTCTCCACCGAGCCGCAGTACCGCGACGGCTTCGGGCCGCTCACCCCGGGCTTCCCGATCGCGAAGTACGGCGACATCGAGGACCTGAAAGCGAAGATCACGCCGAACACCGCGGCCTTCCTCGTCGAGCCGATACAGGGCGAGGCGGGCATCATCGTGCCGCCCGAGGGGTATCTCCGCGAAGCCGCCCGGATCTGCAAGGAGAACAACGTGCTGCTGATCTGCGACGAGATCCAGTCCGGTCTCGGCCGCAGCGGCCGGCTCTTCGCCTTCGAATACGAGGGTATCCGCCCCGACATGGTCATCATCGGCAAGGCGCTGTCCGGCGGCTTTTATCCGGTGTCGGCCGTGCTGTCGAGCAAGGCCATTCTCGGCGTGTTCAAGCCGGGCGACCACGGATCGACGTTCGGCGGGAATCCGCTGGCGGCGGCGGTGGCACGCGCCGCTTTGAAGGTGCTCGTCGACGAGAAACTCGTCGAGCGTTCCTTCGAGCTCGGCAACTACTTCATGGAACGGCTCCGCTCCATTCCCTCCGCGCACGTCGTGGAAGTGCGCGGCCGCGGACTCTGGATCGGCTTCGTGCTCGACACGAAAGCCCGTCCGTACTGTGAAGCCCTCATGCGGGAAGGCCTCCTCTGCAAGGAAACGCACGACAACGTGATCCGCTTTGCGCCGCCGCTTGTCATCACGAAAGAAGAGATCGACTGGGCCTTCGACCGCATCAGCAAGGTCGTTCTCGCACTGGATTAACAGACTGACCCCGAATCGTTCATACACTACGGAGCACGCAGCATGGCTGAGAATCGCATCACTACTATCATCGTCGGCGCCGCGGGGCGCGACTTCCACAATTTCAACACGGTGTACCGCGACAACGATCGCTACAACGTCGTGGCCTTCACCGCCGCGCAGATTCCCGACATCGCGGGCCGCAAGTACCCGGCGGCGCTCGCGGGGAAACTGTACCCGAAGGGCATCCCCATCTTTGAAGAAGCCGATCTCGAGAAGCTGATCAAGAAGCATCAGGTCGAGGAAGTGGTCTTCGCATACAGCGACGTGCCGTACGAGCGCGTCATGAGCATCGGTTCCCGCGCCACGGCGGCGGGAGCCCACTTCAAGCTGCTCGGCGCCGAGCCGACCATGCTCAGCGCAAGAAGCCGGTCATTTCCATCTGCGCCGTGCGCACCGGCAGCGGCAAGAGCCAGACCACCCGCAAGGTGTCCAGACTCCTGCAGGAAATGGGCCTGAAGGTCGTGGCGATCCGCCACCCGATGCCCTACGGCGACCTCCCGAGAAGCAGAAGGTGCAGCGTTTCGCGTCGGTCGCCGACCTGAAGAAGCCAATTGCACCATCGAGGAGATGGAAGAGTACGGAACCGCATATCGGTCGGGCACCATCATCTACGCAGCGTCGACTACAAGGCCATCATCGAGCAGGCCGAGAAGGAAGCCGACGTGGTCCTGTGGGACGGCGGCAACAACGATCTGCCCTTCTACAAGCCCGACATGCATCGTCATGGCCGATCCGCCGCGCGTGGGGCGACGAGCTCGTACTTCCCGAGCGAGGCGAACCTGCGCCCGCCGACGTGGTCGTGATCAACAAGATCGACACGGCGAGCGCCGAGGCGGTGTTCGAATTGCGCGACAACATCCGCAGCGTCAATGCGAAGGCCCTCATCGTCGACGCGGCCTCCCCGCTCATCGTCGAGCGCGCGGAACTCATCATGGGCAAGCGCGCCCTCGTCGTCGAGGACGGCCCGACGCTCACGCACGGCGAAATGAAGTTCGGCGCGGGCATGATCGCGGCGCAGAAGCCAGCGCCGCCGAAGTGATCGATCCGCGCCCCTACGCGGTCGGCACGATCAAGAAAACGTTCGAGATCTATCCGAAATCGGCATGCTCCTCCCCGGCCATGGGCTATGGCGCGAAAGCAGGTGAAGGATCTCGAGACCACCATCAACAAGGTGCCCTGCGACGTCGTGATCATCGGCACGCCCATCGATCTGAAGCGCATCGAAGATCACTGAAGCCGGCCCTCCGCGTCTCCTACGAGCTGCAGGAGATCGGCGAACCCGCAATCTGAAGGGCATCCTCCGCGATTTCGTCGCGCGAAGATGTAACCCGTCCTCATCCGCGCGTCCGCAAGCCGCCGCCCTCCGGCGGGCTGAATCGCGTGCATCTGCGTCATCTGCGGATCGTCAGTGCTTGCACTTCGCGTGTCCATGTTCCAGCAGGAGCCAGTACCATCCCGCCGGCAGACGCGCCACGCTCACTCGGCCAGTGTCGCGAGGTGAAAGCGTATCGTCATCACGCCCGGAACCCATCGCGTCGGAACAGCGTGCACGTCGCCTCGCTCACGGGGCATTCATCGACACCGTCACGGTGCCGGCGGTGGGATTCGGAAACAGGCGGAACATTTCCTCCGCGCCGGAAATATCGGATACAAGCGTCGGAATCACGGCGATACCCATCGCATCGCGGAAACACGGGATCACGCTGTCGGCGCGCACCACGCCGCCGCGGAAGATGCCGAAGGCGTCATCCGCATGCTTCACATCCCAGTACAGCCACGGAAAGCGCAGGCTGTCGCAGGCGTCCGTGAGACAGCGGATGTAGTTGCAGCGGCTCGCCGCGTCGGCGAACCAGCTCACCCCGAACTCGCCGAGGAACACCGGTTTGTCGTGGGTGTCGGACCTAGCGGGACGGAGGCGAAGACGGCGAAGAGGCTCTCGGCCTCGGGTGACGGATACGCGAAGGTGGCGCCGAGCGGGATGCCGCTCCAGCTGAATCCCTGATGCGTGAAGGTGAAGGGATCGTAGTTGTGAAAGGTGTAGATGATGTTGTCGCGCGCGTCGCGGTACGGGACGGACTGCGCGAGACTGGCGCCCCCGTTCCACCAGTTCGCGCCGACGACCAGGGTGCGATCGGCGTCGTGCGCGCGGATGGTGTCGATGATTCTCCAGCGTCGGTTCGTTGCGCAAGCTCGAAAAAGTACCGGTCATGCGGCAAGGCGCGGTACTTCTGCGCGAGGGAAGGCCCCATGCCGCAGACGGGGAATATCGCCGATGCGATACTCGGGTCGGCTCGCGCCCGTGATGGTTGTCGAGGATCACGACGAGACCGTATTTCTCCCGCGACCGGGACGATCACCGAGTCGATGATCGCGGGCGCGTTGTCGGTGATCGCGGCGTAGGGGGCTTGTCATCCGTCACCACTCGAAGATGACGGGCACCCGGATGGTGCGGAGCCCATCTGCACGAGCGTCTCGAGTTCGCCGCGCAGATATTCGGTGGGATTCGGATACGGCGCCGAGCCAGCGCCTCGAGCCAGTTGGAGAGGTTGATGCCCTTGTCCATGGCGCTCATGCGAGTCCACGCGGTGCTCTGCGCGGAGAGCTGCGCCGAAAGGCAGAGGAGCATGCCCAGCGCTGCGATGCAACGGATGCGTTTCATGATATTCCTGGTGCGGATGAGAGGAACTGTCTGTTGAAAAATAGGCATCACGAGTCGGAAGTCCATCGACCAGGTCGCTGATTTGTATACGCCGACGTTTCGCCCATGACCGGGGGTTGACGTAGATGTACCGTCTTAACGTCTTGACGTTATCATCAGGATTCCGTAGCTTGCTGGCCAAGGAGGAACCATGAGCGAAACCACGAAACGCGCGACCATTTACTTCGACCCCGCGTTGCATCAGGCACTGAGGATCAGGGCGGCACACACGCAGCGCAGCATGTCGGACCTGGTGAATGACGCGATCCGCGAACTGCTGCGCGAGGATGCGGACGACCTCGCCGCATTCGAAACGCGCGCCGCAGAGCCGACGATGACCTATGAAGCGCTGTTGAAGGACCCCTCGAAAGCATGGAAAGATATAGGCCCGTTTTCAGGAAGTCCGTCGCGAAAGATCTGCGCACGTTTCCGGAAAAGGATGTCGCCCGCATTCTCCGCCATATCGACGGCCTGGCGGCGTCGCCGCGACCAGTCGGAAGCGAGAAGCTGCGGGTCTCGAACGCTATCGATTGCGCGTGGGCACGTACCGCGTCCTGTACGAAATCGAGGATGACGTCATCACCGTCATCATTGTGAAGATCGCGCATCGGAAGGACGCGTACCGAGGGGTGAGGTCTCAAGAATCTAGCGCAACACATGAAGAAATTAAAAGTGGTTCCAACAAATACCGACGCCTCTTTCGTTACGAACGGCATACAGTTGTCGAGGGCTCCAGCAAAGACGTGGTCGACCCTTCGGTGCTCGAAGGATCGATCGTGAGAAGCGCAGGCCCGACAATCCCGCCGAGACGTACGGCAGAAAGAAACCATCCCATGTGACGGCGCGAGTCCAAATTCACTATCGGCCGACGACCATGCAGAATCAGCCAAAGCCCCCAGCCCTGATACTGATCCGAGATAGAGGAGATCCGCGAGCAGAATTGGCGGAACATTTCCGGTCGCGATTTTCGCGCATGGTGTGCTCGCGCCGAAACAAACGCTGTGAGATGTGCGCCGCCAACTCCCGCTGTTCGAATTGAGACCGCTCTTCTCCTCATCGAAGTCTGCCCTTCCCGTTCCAGTCTGGTCCGGTGGATGCTCGCCGCACGTTACGCCCGCATGAGACGTAATCCATTCACGATGACCAGTAATTCACTCAACTCGTGAGCAATGACTGCAATCGGCAGAGTAAAACCGCCAGCGATCGAACCGATTGCCAGCCCCGTAATGACAATCATGGAGAGCGTCAGATTCTGCAATACGACACGCCTGGCGCGTTTCGCAAGTCGAAGCGCCGGTGCGCCAGTTTCGAAAGGTCGTCTCCATGAGGCGCGACATCTGCCGTCTCAACGCTACATCGGTTCCAACGGCACCCATCGCGACGCCGACAGTCGCAGACACCAGCGCCAACACATCATTCACACCGTCACCGACCATCATCAACTTCCCGTGCCATTTTTCAAGTTCCTTTACTTTGGAGGATTTATCTTCAAGCATCATGGTGGAAAAACTCATCCACTCCGACCTCTAGGGCGATAGCGGCAGCCGTTGTCGGATTATCACCCGTGAGCATCACGATGTGCTCGATTCCTTCCTTTCGCAGCGCGACCAGGGGACTCAATGGCGTTGGGTCTGATTCCGTCCCGTACGGCAATTATCCCGAATGCCACTCCATCGCTTGCTATGATCGCAATAGTCTTACCTTCCATTCGAAGCGAATCGATGCGGAGATTCATCGGTTCAGTCTCCATGGAACCGCTCGCGATGCACCATTCAGGACTGCCGACGAGAAGTATTTGCCCATCGACTTCGGCAGATACACCCTGGCCGATGTGGGATTGAAATCTTGTCACAGGTCTGAGGGCGCATCCCCTTTGTTTTGCTTCATCCACTATCGACTGCGCGAGTGGATGCTGTGAAAACTGTTCGACGGAAGCAGCCAGTGTCACGACATCGTTTGCCGTCCGTCCATTGAACGCGATGACATCATGGACTCTCGGTTTGCCGACTGTCAGCGTTCCAGTTTTATCGAACGCAACAACGCGAACCTTCACGAGCTCTTCGAGGTACACGCCGCCTTTGATGAGAATCCCCTTCCGCGCGCCGTTACCGAGAGCTGATAACATTGTGACGGGATTGAAATGACGAGTGCGCACGGCGATGCGGAGACGATGAACACCGTTGCCCGCACTGCCCATTCGAGCCACAATCCATCGAAGATGGCGGGGACGACACCGAGCAGAATTCCGGTGAAGAGAACGGAGGGGCTGTAAATTTTTCCGAAGCGCCGGATGAACCTCTCCGATTTTCCTCTTTCTTCCTGCGCCTCTTCGACGAGCTGAATGATCCGCGCAAGCATGGTATCGCTCGCCGTTTTCGTCGCCACAACTTCGAGAGCACCTCTTTCGTTGACCGTACCCGCGAATACCGTATCGCCGACCGCTTTGTCAACGGGCACGGATTCTCCAGTCAGCGTCGCCTGGTTCACGCTTGATGAACCACGGATCACCGTGCCGTCCGTCGGCACATATACTGGCCCGGCCGCAGGAGAAACACATCATCCACAACAATCTCATCCACAGGGACGACAAGCTCCCGGCCGTCCCGGGTCACTGTTGCATCCTTTGGCGTGAGGTTCATGAGTGCGCGAATTGCGTTTCGCGTCTTATCCCCGGTGTACCCCTCAAGCGCTTCCGAAATTGAGTACAGAAAACACGATCGAGCGCTTCCGGGCTTGCCCCAAAGAGAATGCGGCAATGGCGGCAACGCTCATCAGGAATTCGATCCCGACTTCTTCTCGCGGAGCAAGCTTTCGATGGCCTCCGCTCGAATTGGTATCCTCCCATGAGGATACCAATCGCATACAGTATGGTGCGGCCGTTACAGGGACCGAGATGAATTCCACTCCGAACCACGTGAAGGCGAGAATTGCGCCGGAAATCAGCGAGGCGATGACTTTGAATTCTTCCATGGTGCGGGTTGCACTTCGATCTCACGCGTAGGAAGGACAGGGAACCCCAACCGCTGCAGTGTAGATTTCACTTCATCAGGATCCAGTCTCGATTCGTCCAGGATGAAAGACAGTTTCGCAGATCGTGGGAAAATCTTCCAGCTCGGTGATGGCAGGGATCGCCGCCAATCCGGCCCGGATCCTGCCCGCCTCGTTCTCGCAATCGAGGTTGGCAACTCGCCATTGGAGAGTCCGCAACTCCGGCGAGTTCATATTGCCTTTTCTCCTCTCTCCTTCGTGCGGATCTTCACGACCTCCTCAACCGCGTAGACGAAGATCTTCCCGTCGCCCGGATTTCCCGTGTACGCGTGCTCCTGGATCGCGCCTATCACGCTCTCCACCATCGCGTCCGGAACGACCATCTCGATTCTCACCTTCTGTACACCTTCGAGCAGTTCTGTGACGTCATGCAGTTCCGAACTCGTGGCGGACGATCTGCCGAAGCCGACGACCGTCCTGTCGACGGTCAATCCTGGCAGACCATTAATCCTCTTCAAGGATTCGAGAACGTCCGAGAGTTTGAACGGTCTGATGATGGCCTTTATCTCTTTCATGGTTTTTTCTCTCTTGGATGTTACAGTTCGGCTTCCACATCGCGCCGTTCGAACCACTGGTACAACGCTGGCAGAACGACAAGAGTGAGAATCGTCGAAGTGATGAGGCCACCGACCACGACCATCGCCAGGGGCCGCTGGACTTCAGAGCCGGGACCAGACGCATACAGCACCGGAATCAGGCTGAATATTCCGATGAGTGCGGTCATCAGCACCGGACGAAGCCGGTCGCGGCTTCCGCGAAGGATGGCATCCTCCATCGGCGCGCCTTCCTGGCGCAGCTGGGTGATGTGCGACACCAGGACCACACCATTGAAGCACCGCCACGCCGAACAGGACGATGAAGCCGACGGACGCGGGGACCGACAGGTACAGACCTGATATGAACAGAGCAAAGACGCCGCCGATCATCGCGAACGGGAGATTGGTGATCACCAGGAGGGCGAGGCGGAGGACCGGAACGTCGCGAACAGGAGCAGGAGAATCAGTCCGATGACCAGCGGACCGATGAACATCAGCTTGTTCATCGCGCGCTGCTGATTTTCGAACTGACCGCCCCAGGTCGTATAATAGCCCGCCGGCAGTGCAACCTGCCGCTGTATCGCCCTCCTTCTTCCGCGACAAAACTGCCGATATCGCGGTCCTGGAATGTTGATCTCGATGCCGATTCTGCAGCCCGTCCTCGCGGCTCACCTGCACCGAACTCCACGACGGCGATGCCGCGGGTTGATTCAGCGGGCACATTGTATCCCGCCGGTGCGGCGACGAGCGCCGCGCTGATCGTTTCGACGGAGTTCCGCTGCTCGAGCGGGTAGCGCACCGTGACGTCGAAGGACCGCTTCTCCCCTGTGAACTGGGTGGCAACCTTTCCGCCGATCGCGGTTTCGATGACGTCTGCACATCGCCGACGTTCAGGCCGTGCCGGGCGATCTTGTTGCGGTCGATGGTGATGGAGAGATACGGCTGGCCGGCGATGCGTTCGACGACGAGGTCGGCTGTTCCCCGGATGCCGCCGACGATCCGTCCGATCGCGTCGGCCTTTTCCCGCAGGACTATCCATGTTCTCGCCGAAGAGCTTGATGATGAGCTGCGCGCGCTGCCCGCCACCAGCTCGTCGATGCGGCACTGGATCGGCTGACTGAAGCTGAACGCCATGCCGGGGATGGTTGCAACCTCGCTCCGCATTCTGTCGATCAGCTCTTCGCGGTCGTGCGTGGTTGTCCACTCCGACCGCGGTTTGAGGACGCCGGTGAAACCCGTCTTGTCGACTCCTCTGGCCTCGAGCGCGACACCTGTCTGCCCCGTGCGCGACACCACGGTGGCCAGTTCCGAAATTTTTCAGCTTTTTCTCGACGAGCTTGGTGACCTCCAGAGATTTGTCCAGCGAAACCCCCGGCAGAAGCTGCACATCCATGTCGAAGGCGCCCTCGTCCATCACCGGGATGAACTCGGTGCCGAGAAAGGGAATGGTTGCCAGAGCAGCGAAGAGCAACACAGTCGCGGAAGTCAGCACGAACACCCGTTTCCGCATTGCCCATGCGAGCGCGGGCGTGTACGCCTGTTTCGACCAACGCATGATGGCGCTCTCCTTTTCCCTGCCGGCCTCAAGCACCAGGGCGCACAACACGGAATGACGCCGATCGAGAGCAGGAGGAACTGAGAAGGGGGTGATGGCCACCGTCAGTGCAAGCGGCGTGAACATTTTGCCTTCCAACCCCTCGAGGGCCATGATGGGAATGAAGGTCATGGCAATGATGATTTCGCCGTATATGCTCGGCTGCCTGACTTCCAGCACCGCCCGAAGGACGGTAGAGAGTCTGCGTTCACCGCCCCCGGCTTCGCTCAGATGTCGTTGGACGTTCTCCACCTGGATGATTGTCGCGTCGATCTTCATGCCGATGGAAATCGCCAGCCCTCCGAGGGTCATCAGGTTCGCATTCAATCCGAAATTCTTCATGACGATGAAGGTCAGGAGCAGCGACAACGGCAGCGCGATGAGGACGACCACCGCGCCCCGGAAACTCCCGAGCAGGAGATAGAGGATCGGCACGACAAACACGGAACCCTCGATCAGCGCCCGTGTCGGCGTCCAGACGCTGCGAGGACGATGTCGGGGTTACGTAATACGGAACGATGCGAATGCCCGCGGGAAGGATGTTGTTCTCGTTGATCTCCTTCACTTTTTCCTTCACCCGGTCCACCACCTCGCGGCTGTTCTCCCCGCGGAGCATCATCACGATACCGCCCACCACTTCGCGCTTTCCGTCGATGAGCGCCGCGCCCTGGTCCCCGCACGATGAATTGCTCGGAATGCCGGTCGAGATCGTTCCCCCCCGACATTCTGAGATTGTTCTCTTCGACCGCGCGATAGACGTCGTTGAGCGTGAGATTGTACGCGAGCAGTCTGTTCGGCTGCACGACGATCTGATACCGCTTGACCTACCCGCCGAAGGAATTGATCTCGTTCACGCCCCGCACGCTTTTCAACAACGGCGTGATGACCCATTCCTGCAGTGTGCGCAGGTCCGTCAGAACGCGCGCCTGCTCCCGCGGATCGGAGGGCATGTCGCCCTCCAGCGTGTACTGATAGATCTCCCCCATGGCCGTCGCTATCGGGCCAAGGGCGACGTCGACCCGGAGGCACCTTCGACCGCGCCTCTTCCAGACGTTCGAAGACGAGTTGCCGCGCAAAATAGATGTCGACGTCGTCTTCGAAGACGATCGTGACGACGGAGAGGCCGAACTTCGTAATGGACCGTACCCTGTCGACGTCGGGTAGACCGCGCATCGACGTCTCGATCGAACGTGACGAAGCGCTCGATCTCCAGCGCGGAGAGGCCGGGGGCGTCACTCAGAATCTCCACCTGCGTGTTGGTGACATCGGGGAAGGCGTCGATCGGTATCGTAAGGGTCGAATACACGCCGAAGATCATCATGATGATCACGGCCACGAGTACGAAGCTCTTGTGTTTGAGCGTAAGCGCGATAATCTGTTCCAGCATGGCTAGTGGTCCTCCTCAAGGAGTGCTTCAACAGCTCCGACTTCAGCTGGAAGGCTCCTTCGTCACGACTCTTTTTCGCCGGGCGCGATGCCCTCGCGCGCCTCCACCGTGGGAGCGGACGACGCCCCGAGGGAGACGTTCCGTCGCGCGAACGTCGTGTCGTTCACTGCAACGAACACGAACGTCGTCTCGCCGTCCTTCTGCACGGATTCAGCCGGGATAAGGATCCCCCGCGCGCCGCCGCCGGTGGGCACGCGCAGTTCGCCGAACATCTGCGGTTTCAGGCGACCGCGCGGATTTGGAATCGCCGCGCGTATCGTGATCGTTCTGCTCCGCTCGTCGACGACCGGAGCGATATAGATGACCTTGCCGCGAAATTCCTCTCCGGGAAAGGCGGTGGCGGTGAACGAGACATCCGGTTTTCCGCTGAGCAGGGGAAGCGCCATTTCATGCACCTGCCCTTCCGCCCAGAGCTGCGATGAATTCACAATTTTGAATGCCGAGGGTCGGCGTATCCACGAGCCGACTGATGACGACGCTTCGTTCGACGATGGTGCCTAAAATGGGCGCCCGAATCGGAAGCACGTCCTCGATATGCCCCTCCTTTTCAAACGCGTTCAGGGCGCCACGAATTTCAACAGGTCGGCATCGGTGAGGCCGATCGAGTGGATGCGCTTGTCCTCGGCGCTGAATTCCGCGCGCGCCTTGTCGAACTCCGCCTGACTCTCGAGGAAGGCCTTCTGCGATCCCACCTTCTGCTCGAGGAGCGTTTTCAGGCGCAGGTAATTGGCTTCCGCAAAATCCATCTGCGCTTTCGCCTTGATGAAGTTCGATTTGGATCTGTCCGACCTCGAGCCCTTCGACGAAGAAGTTCCTGCCCTTCCCTGACGGCGTTCCTGACGTTCGCGAACACCTTCCGGACCCCCCTTGAACGAAGGAACTGACGTGCGCTTCGAGGTCCTGATTCGGGAGCAGCTTCGACGGAACCACCATGGTGCCGATAAGGGGTTTCATTTCAGCGATCGTCGTGGTGAGACCGATCTCCCTGCGCCGATTCTTCGACAGCGTTAGGTGTTTTCCTGTTCGTTGTGCCCCCCGGCATCCGTCGCTCTCCTTTTTTTCGCCCGTGTACCCGGCCATGATCGCGCAGAGAACGACCATGAAGAAGGGAAAAATGCATGTCTGTTGTTTCATCTGTTTCTATCCTCTGATCTGATGGGTCGTATCATTCATTGATCGGTTTTCCGACAGCATACTCAAGGCGAGCGACCGCGCTCTGGTAGTTGAGCAGCGCGTTGATGGTCGTTCCACGCACAGAAATCAACGTCTGTCGCGCCTGGAGGAACTCCAGGTACGTGCTTTCGCCCGCCTGGTAGCTGCTCGAGGCGACACGGTGCACCTCTTCCGCCTGAGGGAGCAATTCCTCCTGGCAGAGCGTCACCTGTCGTTCGGCATCGCGAAAATCCAAGTATGCTTTCCGCACCTCGGCATTCAAGAAATTCCTTCTGGAAGTCAACTCCGCCTCTATGATCGAGTAGGTTGCGGCCGCCTCCTGAATCTGTCCTCGCTGGTCCAACATGAACCAGATCGGCACGGAAATACCGAGCGCCACTCCGTAGGACGCGGCGCCGGTGGCGTGCCGGTACAGCGCATAGGACGCATTAAAACTGGGTAGCAGTGCGGACCATGCTATGCCACGATTGTATGAGGCAGCATCACGCCTGAATTCCGCCGCTTGAAGTTGCGCGTCTGAGGATATGCCCGCCGGATCAACGAATCGACGTCGTACATCTGCGAGATGTACGCGAGCGTGTCGACTAGCACGTAGTCTCGTACCGACAGATCCGCTCCGCGGCCGAGCGCGTAATTCAACGCATGAACAGCTTTCCCGAGTTCGTTACGTGCGCTCTCGACATCGCTCTGCGCCTGTGTCTGCTGTACCCTCGCCGTCAATTGTTCCGTGCTCGTGCCTTTCGCCAACCGTATGGCGCGGGCGCGCCTTTTTGAGCAAAATCGGAGTCAATCTGAAGATTTTCCGGCAAGCCGGAGCTTCTGCTCCCGTGCGAGCACCGCGTAGAGGCATCCGTTACCTGCCTCCTGACCGCGTATGAAACGGTACGCGCATCAGCCTCGGTTGCGCGGACTTCTGATGACAGCGCCGAGCCGCGAAGCGCGATCGTCGTCGGGAAATCAAAGGATTGACTGATCCCGAAAACCCGTTCACCGAAGCTCGCAAAGCCGCTCCCGGCCGGGATGTAGTCATACGTCACGGAGAGCTCCATCGGCGGTGGGGACATCCCCGCAGGTATCGACTCTGGGCGGCGTACGATGCTTCGTCTGGCGCCGATGTTCTCCGGATTATTCTGCCCCAACAATCCGATGGCACCACGCAGGGAAATCCTGTCTCCCGGCTGCGAGAATGCCAAGACATGGGCAAACAAGGGACAACAGCCCCGCAAGTGAAATACGTCTCACCACGCTGAACCTCGCTCAAATGATGTACACCATACCGATGGATGATCCCGTCGCATTCGTACGGAACCGGGAAGCGGGAGAAGCGCTATGCCTTTGGAGGGTGGTAGATCGAGCGGGAGGGGAGGACGAAGAGGACTCGATGAACTCGAATCTGCTGCGTTGCGCGGGCAGGGTGCCCGAAGAGTCAAATGTGAATCCGAGCATCGACGGCATATGGCAGACGCACATGCAGCTCGCGGAATCGTCGCCGTGCTGGTGGGAGCCGGTATCCTGCCCGGAGTGGAAGGAACATAATCGTGGAGGTGCCTGGTTCGTCGCCCGCACCGTCGGCACGTCCGGCATCCCCGCACCAGAACAGCGAGATGGTGAGATGAACACGAGAAGCGTTCCGCAGGGCGGACAACGTATTTGGCGCGTGCTGCAAACATGGTGTGAAACTACGTTTCGGTGTGCTGGTTTGCAAGCGTGCCCCGCAGGTGCGGCTTGGAGGGAAGCCGCGTCTGCGGGAGTATGATTTCGCGGACGCACACGAAATGGCGAGGCCCGGTCCGGATGGTTTCGGGTGTACTATCTCGCGACAATCATAGTCCGCGACACGCTCTCCGATTCCGATGTGAGACGGCAGACATACATTCCGCACGGAAGTCCCGTCGCGTCGAACGCAATTGTATGCGTTCCCGCTCGATATTCGCCGGAGGCCGGCACGGCAACAATGCGTCCGGCCATATCATGGATCCGCAGTGCGACAGACTGATTGCCGGGCACCGTGAAGGTGATATTCGTTCCAGTGGAAAACGGGTTGGGTATATTCCGTTCGATGCGCAGGCTTGTCGCCGCGTGCGCGGGTATCGCTTCGACCGCCACAATATCGGCCAACGCACGCCGCCAGATTCCTTGTTCTTCCGTGCCGACGAAGAGATATGTTCCGCTCAAGGCGATGCAGGTTGCTCGAGGCATGTCAGTGGAAGATCCGGGACCGATATGCCTCCAATTCGACCCGCCGTCGGTGGTGACATACAAGCTCGACCACATCGACCGGAAAAGCATTCCAGAGCCAGCCCCGATCGCATCAGCTTTCGATGAATAGATGCTCGTCCAGGTTGTCGCCCTGTCCGTGGATCGAAACACCCCGTTGTCGGTCGCCGCGTAGAAATCCCCGTCATGCGCCAGCAGCCCCGGGTGACACCGGGAACGGCAAGCGAACTCATCCATTTCCAGGTCAGCCCCTGTCACAGGAACGGAACGTCGCGTTCGCGGGCGTTCCGGGCGAGTATGGTATCTCCGATGGCGGCGAGGGAGGTGATATCCTTCGGGCGTACCGTGCCTGACGGCGACGTCCACGTGGCTCCTCCGTCGGTCGTGAACTGCATCACGGCTCCACCCGCGAAAAGGGTGTTTTCATGCATCAGGAGCGACCGGACATCTCCACCGTTCATGCCCGCGCTGACGTCGGTCCACGTCGCGCCGTGATCCGGGGAGCGGAACACGCCCTGAAAGGTCCCGGCGTACATCGCGGCGCCGTTGCCCGCAAGAGCGCGGATCGGCGGCAGCGCGGCAATGTTCCGATGGTCCAGCGAAGTCCCTCCGCATCGCAGGTCGCCAGCCCCCTGCTCGCCGTGCCGGCATACAGCGTCTCGGGTCCGATGAGCAGCGCATTGACGCGCGATTCGTTCAATCCGGCATTGGACGATGTCCAGGTCGCGCCGCGATCGTGCGAGGACAACACCCCGCCGTTGCGTGTCCCGGCGAGGAGCGCGCCTTCATGCTCGTACAGGCAGAGAATGGCCGTGTCGAGCATTCCCGTACCGCATCGGTTCCACGTGTTTCCGGTGTCGAGTGAGCGGTAGAAGCCCGCATCCGCGGCAACGTACAATGCGTTGTCCGTTGCGAGAACGGCCCTGATCGAGCCAATGGTCAAAATGTTGGCGAAAGAGGTCCAGTGCGCTCCGCTGTCCTTGGAGATGATCAAGGTGCGGCTGAAGGATCCAAGGACGGTCGCACCAAGGGAGGAGAGATGGTAAATATCACCACGGTCGAGTGGATTGTTCGGGACGGCCAGGGAATCCCAACGCGTCCCGAAATTCGTGCTGCGGTACAGTTTGCACGGGCTGCCCGCCTCGTAGTTGCCCGCCGCATACAGGACGTCCCCGGTCATCGAGAGCGCGGAGAAATCATGGTTCGACAACGTCTCCGATGCGGATTGCCAGGTGTCGCCTCTGTCTCTCGAGACCCACACGCCTTTTCGTTCCGAAGCAATCGCAATTGCGGCGCTGCTGGAGGCGATGATGCGTGGTTCCGCGTATCGGAGTGTATCGCAGCAGGGCTGCCAGGAAACGCCCGCGTCCGTTGAGCGGTACACGCCTTGATCGTAGCTTGCCGCGAACAGGGTATTCCCGTGCACTCCCACGGCTTCGCATCTATCGGGGAAACCTGTCGACACCCATCGCGTTCCCCCACCGATTCTCACGAACACTCCAGACCACAGGTTTGCCACGAGGAGAGCGCCCTCACCTGCCAATTGTTTGACAGTCCCGCCTTCAGGACCATCCATGCGCTCCCACTGCGCGTGTCCACTGGCAAAGGGGAGAACAAGCAGCGATATGCCGAGAATGATGCGCATGACGGAGATCATCACTGTGCTCCTTTTTGAAGGGATCGACGATGCACATGAACGAGGGCGCGAGAATAGCAACCGCCGGGGATTCGTCCTGCCTTATGCGGAGGCGTCGCCCTGTCAGGACATTCGATTCCGCCGCTTCCTGACAACAGTATCCAAAATACTTCCTTTTCCTTTCACCCGACAGGCGCTCCGATCCGAGCAAGCGCTGCACTCCAGTGCAGCGAAGAAGCGATCCCTCCGCGTCGCGCGCCGTACACCCGCAGCGTCCTTTCCGTCATCTCTTCCACGGTGAACTCCGCCAGCACGCGCTCCCGAAGTTTCGAGGCGAGACGCACGCGCAAGGCCTGGTCCTGCAGCATGCGCGAGAGTGCGGTGGCAAGCGCATCGACATCCCCTGGAGGCACGAGCAACCCGTGCACGCCGTCGTCGATGATCTCGGGGATGCCATCCGTGCGCGAGGCGATGACCGCGGCGCCGGCAAGACCGGCTTCCACGAGAAGCATCGGCAGTCCTTCCATCCGCAGCGAGGGCACGACGAGCACATCCGCCGCTTCGAGCAGCGGCCGCACATTGGGCACGCTCCCGAAGAAGACGTGCGCGATTCCCATATCACGCAGCGCCTTGCGCATGGCAGGTTCATCAGGCCCGCTCCCCGCTATCGCGAGGATGATGCGCGGCATGCTGCCGTGCTCCTGACACGCTTCTGACTCGACGCCCAACTCTCCGTGTCTCCGCGTCTCCGCGTCCCCGCGTCCCCGTGTCTCCGCGTCCCCGTGTCCCCGTGTCTCCGCATCACCGCGTCCCCGCATCACCGCGTCCCCGTGTTCGATGCTCTGCCCGATGGCATCGATCAACACCCGCCACCCCTTCGCCTCCACGATGCGTCCGATGAAGGCGATCACCATCGCGTCCCGTTTCGCCGCGCGCAGCTCGGAAAACGCGGGCATCGACCGGAGCAGCTCCGGGTCGCCGACGAACTCCGACCCGTTCCGGATGACCGTGATGCGCGCGTCCAGCCCGGGATCGCGCGAAATCAATCCCGCGCGCACGGCGTCGCGGACCGCGATGAGACGCAAGCCGACACAGTGCGGAAGCAGGCCGACGGGCGGGATGACGGCATGCACCGTCTGCACGAGGCGGGGACGGAAGTCGCGCGACGCGAACCACGCGACATTCGCGGCGTAAAAATGGTGGGCGTGCACGACGTCCGCGCGGAATGCGCGCAGCGCCCGGCGCGCCCGAAGGAAGCCTGCAAGCGACCTTCCTCCATGCCCGAGATCGGGCACGATGCGGATGTCCATGCCTTCGACGCGAGCCTGTTCCAGGGCGTCGCCGCCGGAAGTGACAATCTCCACGCGATGCCCCCGGCGCTGTTGTTCACGCGCGAGCAGGAAGACGTGACGCGCGCAACCGTCCGCGACATCGAATCGATCGACGAGATGGAGGATGGTCATTGTCCGCGCTCCTTCCGCGATGCGATCATGCGAACAAGCAGCGTGCGGTAGTGCGCGGCGATTGTCGGCCATGCGAGTCCCGCCACCGCCGCCCTTCCCTGCACGGACAGCGCCTGCAGGAGATCCCGGTCGGCGGCAAGACGCTCGATATGTCCCTGCAGGGTGGGCGCGTCTCCGGCATCGAAGAGCAGCGCGCTGATGCCGTCTTCGACGAATCGTGACATCCCCGTCTCTCGTGTCACGATCCCCGCGAGACCGGCGGCCAGCGCCTCGACCGCGACGAGCGAAAAGGTTTCGTAGCTGCTCGCGAGGACGATGCAGTCGAACGACGGCATGAAGCGCGCGAATGCCTCGTCCGGCATCGGCGCGACGCGCCGTACCGTCACCGCGGGATTGGCGATCTCCTCGCGACCCGATACGCGGTTGGTGACCATTGTCAGCGCAACCGGTGCCCGGCACGCGGCGAGTGCTTCCCGCACGGTCGCCCACCCTTTCTCCGGCCGCGCCTCGTCGCCTGCGAAGAGGACGCGGAGCGGTCCGCCCTCGCCGTGGGAGCGCGGCGGCTCCTGCGCGAAAAACGCGTCGTCCACGCCGTTGGCGACCAGTGCGACGCGCCCGTCCTCGATCGGGCCGAAGGTTCCGGCAATGTCCCGTTCCGCGTCCGAGAGAAAGGCGAGCCTGTCCGAAAAGCGGAAGAGCAGCCCCTCGCAGACACGATCGCGCCGCGCGAGCGCGCGGGGAATCTCCCGTCGAAAATGAGCGTTCTCGTACCGCACCACACCGTGCACGATGGTCAGGACAGGAATGCCGGTGAACACCGCCAGCAGAAGCGGCACGACGGCGAAGCGCTCGTACGTCGCGATCACGATCGCATCGGGCCGGAAGCGCAGGATGAAGTGCGGCATCCGCGCGAGACCGAGTCTGCGTACATCGCCGGGCACGGTACTCCGATGTTCCGATCCGAACATCTTTTTCCATGCGCCGTGACCCGGACCACCGAAGAAGTACTCGACGAACGCGACTTCGTCCCGCGCGTCGCGCGCGAACAGGTCGTACACCCGTTTCGCGACCTTCTCCGGTCCCGGGATCGACTCCGACGTGTTGTAGCGACCGACGAACAGGACCCTCATCCGGATTCCGCCTCCCGCCGCCCGTGCACATCGATGCG
The DNA here is from genome assembly GCA_016720835.1 of Ignavibacteria bacterium. Lineage (GTDB taxonomy): Bacteria > Bacteroidota > Ignavibacteria > SZUA-365 > SZUA-365 > JADKJW01. The sequence goes on along the minus strand of JADKJW010000012.1, from coordinate 9,607 downwards.
CAGCGCGGCCTTGACCGTTTGACGCAGACGCTGCGACGCGGGGACCTTCGCCTCGCGATGCAGCGCGAAGGAACGGAAGCGCGCGAGCGCGGACGGACCGCCATCCGCATACAGATTGCAGAGGAAGAAGAAGCGCTTCGCGAGTTGCGCGCGCAATACGCGCGGGTCATGCACGCGCGCGCGGTCGTTCGCCGCGCAGATGGCCTCGAACCACCGGTGTGCCGCGTCGAGGACCGCGATGTCGCGCGGCATCTCCCAGCGGGAGATGGCGGTATGCAGCGTCATCGCGGCATCGTCGGTCGGCAGTCCGAGCGCGTCAAGCATGCGCGCATGGATGCGCCGCGTCATCGCGGCCTGTTCGGCGGTCTGCGTGGCGCTCACCTGCGTCCCGTGCATGCGGTACCGGTAGAGCACTTCCGGAACCGCCGCGAAACGCGTCATCGGCAACAGCGTCATCCACAACGCGTAATCCTCGGCGATGCGGATCTCCTCGGGATACGGCGGATCGAGCGCGCGCAGAAGATCCGCGCGCACCATGGACGCGCCGTGCGCGAGATGCGAATCGAACAGCATCTCGCAGGCGATGACCTCGTGCCCCGTCTCGAAGCGGAACAGGTACTCGGGCGATGCGCCGAGTGTGCGCATCCACGCGCCGCAGACCCCCACGCCAGGCTCGCGATCGAGGAGCGCAACCTGACGCGCGAGGCGCCGCGGGAGCGAGATGTCATCGGCGTCCATCATCGCGATCAGCGCGCCCCGCGCCAGCGCGACGGCGGCATTCCGCGCCGCGGGGAGGCTGTGCTCCCCGGCAGGACGGTCACGCGCAGACGCGGATCCGCGATCGAGGCGAGCACGTCCGGCGTGGCGTCGGTCGAACCGTTGTCGACGACGATGAGTTCGAAGTCCGCGAACGTCTGCGCGAGCATCGCCCGCACCGCATCCGCGACGTACGGACCCGCATTGCGCACCGGCATCAGCACGCTCACGCGGGGCGCCGTCATGCGCCGTCTCCGTCCGGCGACCGGCGCCCGGGCACGTCCCTTCCGGCGAGACAGCGGACGAACTGCGCCAGACGCGCGCGCGGGGACACCGGCGCGAGGCGGTGCAGCGCGAGACGGCGGAATTCTCTCCACGCGGCCACCCCCAGCGGCGCATAGTAATCGCACACGAAGAAGAAGCGCCTGGCGAGCATGGCGGCGCACGCATCCGGATCATAGACGCCGCGGCGACGATTCGCTTCATCAAGCCGCAGCAGCCAGGCGTGGATGTCACGCAGCGCCGTCCATTCCCGCGGGATGAACCAGCGCGTGAGCGCGATGTGCAGCGCGAATTCGTCGGGGCGGACGTCCGGCAACAGCTCCTCGACAAGCGCCCGCTGCAGGCGCATCGTGCTCTCGTGCTGTTCACGCGCGTGCACGGCCCGGATCTGCGCCGGATGGATGCGGTACTCGTACAGCGGCTCCGGGACGTTCGCGAAGCGCGTCACGCGGGAGAGCCGCAGCAGCCAGTCGTAATCTTCCGCCCGCGGATAGTCCCGTCGCCAGTGCAGATCGGTCTCGTCCCGCAGGGATGCACGGAACATCGCGGTGCCGTTGATCGGGGACGGATGAAACAGCAGGTCGCAGACGATCTCCTCGTGGCGTTCCGGGGGGGTGTACAGAACGGCTCCGTCCGGCCCGAACGACGTCATCCATGTGCCGCACACGCCGATCTCGCGATGGGCGCGCAGAGTCCGGATCTGCTTCTCGAAGCGTCGCGGATGCATGCGGTCGTCGGCATCCATGTTCGCGAGGAACTCCCCGCGCCGCGTCGATGCAGGTGTTGACGGCGCCGACGACGCCCGGCGTTTCCGGGCCGCGCAGCATGCGGATGCGCGGGTCCCGGAATGCTTCCACGACCTCCATGCTGCCGTCCTCCGACGCGTCGTCGCACACCAGCAGTTCGAAATCCTGCTCCGTCTGTCCGAGCACCGCCCGCACCGCTTCCGCGAGGTAGGGACGCGCGTTCCGCACCGGCATGAGCACGCTGACGAGGGGAGCGCTCATCTGCGCTTCCTCCGCGCCGCATTGACGAGGAAGCGGGCGCGCGCTTCGCCGGCGGGAGCGTGCAACGCGCCCAATGGCGAGGCGCGCCAGACGCGCCATGCCGCGAGCCCGAGCGCGGTGGCATGGGCGCAGACGGAAAACCACAGCGCGCCGACCGTGTCGTCCAGCGCCCGCGCATCGAAGATCCGGGCGCCCGCGTTCGCGTCGCGCACGCGGCGCAACCACGCGTCGACGCGGGCGAGATACTCCCGCGTGGCCTCCCATCGGTACCATCCCAGCGATTGATGCAGCGAGCGCTCTTCCGGGGAAGGTTCGATGCCGAGTTTTCGGAGCAACGCCTCCTGAATTTCCTGCGTGCGCTGCCGCTGTTCCGCGGCATGCATGCGGCCCACCTGCGCGGGATGCGCGCGATACTGCAGCAGCGCCTCCGGAAGAATCGCGAAGCGCGTATGGAAGAGGACGCGGGACCAGAATTCGTAGTCCTCCGCCTGGTTGTAGTCCGGATTGAAGCCGCCCTGCTCGCGGAACAGCGCGGTCCGCATCATGACCGACGGATTCGCGACCTGTGTGCGGAACAGCATGCCCGCCGCAACACCCTCGTGGGTCCGCGGATACCGCACGAGCATCTGCGGTCCGTCTCCGACCAGCCGCACCCAGCTTCCGCAAACCCCCGTCGCGGGTTGCGCGTCGAGCAACGCCTCCTGCTTCATGAAGCGCTGCGGATCGGCGATGTCGTCCGCGTCCATCCGCGCGAGATACTCCCCCGCGCCTGGCCGGCGCCGATGTTGAACGACACGGTTTGCCCGCGCGGGCGATCGTTGCGAAGGATCCGCAACCGCGGGTCGCGGAACGAGGCGAGCACCGCCGCGCTCTCGTCGGTGGAGGCATCCTCGACGATGATGAACTCGAAGTCGCTCATCGTCTGCGCGAGGATGCTCGCAACCGACTCCGCGAGGAACGGCGCGGCATTTCGCGCGGGCATGACGACCGAGACGCGCGGACATCTCTCGGGCGGCGCGTACGCAGAAGGCAGGAAGCGCAGCGGCAGTTCCTGGTGGCAGGCGTTCGGACTCATGCCGCCGTACGCCGCGGCATCGATCCGATGCCCCGTGGCGTACGCCTCCGCGAGCGCGTCGCTCGCATACTCCGATGCGCGTCCGACCCGATTCGTCCCGGCCGCCAGCACCGTATTGACGGGATTGGAGAACGCCACGGAGTGTTCGAGGCACAGCAGCTCGGGAGTCCGCCGCGCCGCGCGCGACGCGGCCCCTCTCGAGCGCGCCTCCAGAGAGGTCGGATCGCGATAGCCGGCGGTTTCAACGATGGCGCGTATCGTGTACCGATCGATACATGCTAGCTCGACACTTCGAGGGGGTACTTGAAATCGTGCCGCGCGCCGTCCCACCGGAAGAGGAGACATCCCGGGCCGGCGGACCTGAAACGCGGGAGCGGCTGCATTTCACCGGACATGTAACAGTACCGCGTGTTGCGGCCGAGACGCAGCGAGAAGCCGAGCGCCTGCGCATGCGATGCGAGCGCCCGGGCGGTCCCTTCCAGCGAAAATGGACGGACGAACAGCGTGTCGTCCACCACGAAGAGGATGAACGGCCGCTCCGCCAGCAGCGCGCGCACATCGGCGCGGGAAGTCCTTCGCGGCGGAAGCGCAGCCACGACTCGTGCCTCCACCTGCTGGCGAGGATCTCGTAGGTGCGCTCAGACGCGCGCCGGAACAGGCGTGTACAGGACGGTGACCGTGGCGGCGGACGCGTCTGCGCAGTGCAGGCGGAACGAGCGGAGCAAGGCATCGCATTGCAGCGCGCGGTCCTTGCTGAACACGAGGACGAGGACGCCGATGCGGACGGGCGGACATCACCCCACGCGGAGACGTGACGTGATCCATGCCGGAAACGAGCGCCGAACGATGTCGCTGCGGACGCACACCAGATTCCCGGAACCAGTCGTCGCGGTACATGGTGGCGCGCTGCACGAATCCGGCCTCGCGGAGAAACGCGTCGACGTCCGGAAACAGCGGCCGCCCCGTGTACATCGTCTTGAACCCACCTCCGTGTGGATGATCCGCACCGAGCTGAGCAACACGCCCATCCCGCGCAGCACCAGCAATTCCGGCCCCTGCACGTCCATCCACAGCACGTCCACTCTGGGATGTGCTGGCACCGGCGGCCTAGGGTATCGATCCGCAGCGACGGGAACGCGGATCGTGGATTGCGCGTACTGTTCATGCGGATAGCCAGCGCCGCCAGTAAAAGGGAAGATGCTCCGATATTTCCGTTCGGGTGCGGGGTCCGCGTCCGCGCGGGATCGATGTATGAAATTCCGACTCGCCGTCGCTGTTTCGCAGACAGCCGCTCGCATAAGTTGCGCGGCGGTCGAGCCCGCCGAGGGTGCGTCGGCAGGTCCCCGAGTGCGGCGGGTTGTATCTGCAGGCGTGATGCGGGCTCCGGCGTGGAAACAGGAGCGGAAGTGCCGGGTGACACCTCGGCCCATCCAACGATCCCACATCAAGTGCGACCGCGACATCGCGCGGATCGATCCACTTCGCGGCCTCTCGGGCGAAGGCGAGCAATTCCTTGACGTATCGTCATGAACCGCCTCTCGCAGTGCAGCCGGCAGCAGCGACCGCACGCGCCGGTATAGCAGTTGATGCGGCAGCGGCGATGTCGATGTCTTGTTCATCGGAGAACGGCGGAACATCGCGGAGTGTCGCCGCACTAGAGAAGTACAACTGGCGGTTCGCCTCTGAGGGCGGGCGCCAGGGTACGCGCCGCCCGACATCGCACAAGAGAAGCGGCTTTAGGACGCAATGAGATCGCAGTAGTCGAACACCGATCCCGGTTTGACCGCTTTGCGACGCCCTCGAGCGGCCAGCCCGGATGCCGGGACGGCATTGCGCATCCGGCATCCCGCCTCGCCTGAATGCGGCGCGCAGACGACGGGGCGAGAGATCGCCGACATGCGACACGTAGTTCGGATCGTACACGTGCGCGCCCGCAAGGGCGTGCACCTTCTTCGGAACGTAAAATACTTCCGCCTCGTGAAAGCGTCTTCCGTCGTCGAGGCCGCGTGCGAGCATGATGGCGTCGAGCAGATTCATGCCGTCCGGCACAGCAGTCATCACGGGCACCGGTCCTTCTTCGTCGGTGAACCCGTCAACAAAGGGATTCATTTCCCATACGAGTGTCCGGTAATCCTCCCGGCGAAAGGCGGAGCGCCGTGACACGAACACGCGCTCGTATCCGCGCGCTTCTTCGCGATGCGGGGGAGGTGGCTGTGAAACAGGTGGTCGCTTGATTCTCCCCCAGGGAACCGTGATGACGAAGTGCGCGCCCATGGTCAATCCGGAGCGGACTCCCAGGCTGCCGAGCCGTTCGTCTGGCAGCCATACTTTCCGAGAGCGCCGGCCGGTCGCCGTCACATCAAGGACATCCAGCGTCGCAGCATCAGGAACGAGAAAGAGAATGTCGCGGCTCCCCGCGCTGTGCGCGCCTATCGCGAGGACGTACCTGCCCGCCTGGAGGGTGTTTTCGATGATGATGTTCAGGTGATGCGTCCCGCGTGCGATCGTCACCGGCTGCGCGCCATCATCCGTGTGATGGGCGCTGAACAGCGGCACGCCTGTCAAGCGTCCACGCGCAGGCCGAAGACCACGTTGGTCGCGTCCTGCTCCACCTGGTAGCGGAGCGTCAGACGGATCGGTTCCTTCCACGGCACGGCGAAGGATCCGCCGAAGGGCTCTTCGTTCTCCACCCGCTCGAGGCGGACGATGCTGGCTCCGTGATGCGCGTCGAGATGCTGTGCGCGCGCGATGTCGATGGACGGCGGCGCGCTCCTGTTGGCGTTCAGATACAAGCGCACGACATCCACCGCGGCGCTCCTGCATCACCACGCCGCCATGTTCGTGAAGCAGGGCGGTCGGACAGGAGTCCGCGGATCGCTCCCATCGTATGGCTCTACGAAACAGCATGGTCCTGCCGGCGGACCACTTCATCCATTTTGCCGAGGCATTTTTCTGAACTCCGCGTCCCTGACGGCGAAAGACCTCGTCGACGAAAGCAGGATATCCGGCTCCAGGTGGGCCGCCATGGCGAAGGCGAGCCGCAGGAACATCCCCGAGGAATACCGCTTCACCGGCGCATCGATGAAGCGCTCCACTTCGCCGCGAAGGCCACGATCTCATCGAACTTCCGCGCGATCTCGGCCGGCGCATGCCGAAAGATGGCGCCGTTCAGGTACACGTTCTCGCGCCCGCTCGGCTCCAGGTGAAAGCCCGCGCCCACCTCGGAGCAGCGACGTAAGGCGCCCGCGGATGCGGACGTGCCCTCGGTCGACGCGTATGCGCGAGAGCAGTTTCAACAGCGCCTCTTGCCGCGCCGTTGCGGCCGACGACGCCGAGGACCTCGCCTGCGCGACCATACCGGGACGACACACCGCGCCACGCCTTCAGAGTCGGCGGGCTTTCCCGCGCCCGGCGTGGCGCATCGGGGCCCGCGATCGCGCCGCGCAGTCGTGCGCCCACCTATGTCGCGCGCTGCCTGGCGAAGCGCTTGGACCCCTCCGATACGGATGTCGGCGTGGTGACCGGGACGCTCAGATCACATCCGCGAAGGTGGCTTCCAGCCGCCGGAAGAACCAGAGACCGAGGACAGCGATGCCCAGTCCGCACGGCCGCGGAGAGGCCGTTGAGTTCGAGGTCGAGCGAAGCGGGAACTGGAGCAGCGCAGCGGAACCGTCGATCACGCCCGCCATCGCGTTGAGCCCGTACACCATCGCGGCACCCCACGGGCATGGCTTTCCGGGCCAACCCACCGCGCGACACCCAGAAGCGGGTCTGCAGGACGAACGGCAGCGCGGTGCGCCAAGTCGCGGTACCGCACCTACAGTGCGGAGAACCAGACACTGAGCCCGAACGCGCACTGCGAGAGCAGCATCAAGGCGGGATGAAGAACAGCACGCGCCCAGGTCGGCGGGGCGCCGTAGACCGCCATCGGCGACCGGGAACACGCAGACAGTGCGGGGAAGTCGACGAGCGCCACGCCCTGCCAACGCGGCAACGGCATCACGATGCGCGGAAGTAGACCTTCGTCACGAGGTCCGTGTTGCCGGTGCAGCGGCGGCGCTGCCCGTGCCGGACGCCTGTCGGCGACGAGGCTCCAGCGACAAGCGCCAGGGCGAAATATGCGTGGTAGCCATTGTCGCCGGCAGCGGAGCCCGCCAGCCGGCGGAAGATGAACGTGAATATCGCCATCATACGACGGGCCGCGCGACCGCCCAGCCGACCCCCAGCATCGTCTGCTTGTAGCGCACTTTCACGTCGCGCCACGCGAGGAAAACGGCGGAAAATAAGTGGTATGCCCAGTTGAAGTTCGCGTACGAAGCCGAACGCCGCGTCGCGTCGTAGATCCGTTCCTGCGCTTCGGAGAATCGGTGGCTGCATCCTGGAGTCCTTGTTCGAGTCGAAAGAAAACTACACTGTCGACCGACGCGGTGCAACGTGCGGCGTCAGGTTTATTTCGCGCGTTCGCGGGGAAGACGCTCCGGAATATCCGCGACAACGTAGGCCAGATTTATGAGGGCCGCCAGTAGCGTTTGAAATCGCGCGCGGGTCGATTTTGTCGATCGTGTCGGCGGGAGAATGATGATACCAGGCACGGCGTTCCCTTCACGTTCAGCCCCGCGCCGGGCACGCTGGCCTTTCAGTGATGAAACTGATGTCCACGCCCCCGCCGCCGTTCCCGACCGCATCGGCGCCGATCGGGGCGCGGAGCGCGTAGACTTCCGCGCATGATGCCTCGCGCTTCATCGCTGCCGGAAAATCCGAAACCCTCGGGCGCGAAGATGCCGGCGTCCGCTTCCATCGCGAGGACGTGCTTCGCAAGCCCGTCCGCGTGCGCTCCAGCATAGCCCTGTCCTCCGCGTCCTCCGTTCTCCCCGTTGGTCCACATCACCACGCGGATTGTCTGGCGCGGCGTCAGGCCGAGCTGCGCTTGAGCAGGCGAAGGCTTCCCAGGCCGCGACGCAACCTCCTGCGTTGCCGCGTGCTCCTGTCCTGCATCCCACGAATTGATGTCTCAGCCGAGCACTACCACTTCGTCCGGCGCCTCGCGACCGCGGATTTCGGAGGATGTTCTGCGAAGGAGCATCCGGAAGGGCCTCTGTGCTTCCATCGACAAGCGGAGCTGCGCCGGCGCGCCGAGTTCCTGCATGCGGGCAGCGCTTCCGCATCTCCGGCGTGATGGTGATGCGGAATTTTCCTCAACGAATCCGCGTACCCCATCGATCCTGTATGCGGCGTGTTGAGCGAAATCGGTGTCACCGAGCGGACCAGGCTCGCGACCGCGCCGGCCCTCGCCGCATCCATCGCACCGCGCCACCGATACGCCGTCACTGTTTCACCGGGGGTCGTAAACGGCACATCGTAGACCACGATCTTCCTGCCGCCTCGTCCGCACGGCGACAGTTCCTCGAAACTCCCCACCACGAACGCCTCGGCTTCGATTCCTCCAACCGGAGTCGCAACGCTCCCGCCGAGACCGAGCATTGCGAGGTCCTTGCCGTACGGCGCGAGCATCGCAAGGGATTCCCGCCCGAACCCAGTGCGGCACCAGCACACCTTCCTCACCATGCACGTCCGCAAAGCCATCCTCGCAGCATCCGCCGCAGTATCCATTCCAATGCCGCATCGAGATCTGCGCTCTGCTGGGACGCGGTCCGAAGCGGACGCAGAGCCTCGGCCAGACGTTGAAATCCTGCTGAATCCGTCTCCGCCGCTTGGAGAATTCTCTCGAGATTTCCAGCATACCACGAGCGATTTTCAGAGAATCATCCGAACTGGAAGAAAATATTTCCTTGTCGTCGCTTCCGCCCTGCCGTGTTGTGCAACGGCATCAGCAAAATGCACGCGAGAACCGCAAACACGCTACAATTAGCAGCTAAAAGACGTGGTTCGCCTGAATATATTAATCTCATTTTGTGATATTCCTGAAAAAGTTCCGTTTCGTTTGTTCGCGGAGAAATCGCAACGGAGGCTCCTGCGGCGATATCTTTTTGCAAAAAGAACAAAAAATATTGTCTTTGCTTGCGCTCACGATAATTTTGTCTATCAGCCCCGAGGTGCCCTCGACGTTCCGACGCCAGCGACTCATTTCGAATGCCGCAGACCGGAATTCCGAAGTTCGGAGTTCGACAACACCAAACCAACATCGTTTCTTTCTCCACGCTGGGAAGCTGGAAGCCACCTTTGAATGGGCGCATCCGCGCCGATATTTCCCCGGATCAAGGGGTCTTTATTATCCAGTCCAGGCGACACGGAGGTGCCTTTGAGCAAGGACATGTCGACATGACACCACGCCCCCCTGTATGAAGGCACATACCACTGATATTCCACACCTCCCTTTTTTTCACAATCCCTTCAGGAGTTCGCCATGGAAACCACCATTCTCAACACCCAGATCATCGAGTCCTACGTTGATGCACCCGTCGCCCCGGCGATGCCTGAGATCATGAACGCCGCCGCCCGATGTTCACCGGCAACGAGGATCACGACA
>JADKJW010000011.1 GCA_016720835.1 Ignavibacteria bacterium | reverse complement strand
GCATCGCGACATACGGACAGATCAAGATGAAAAAAGTTCGAAGGTGAAAATGATCTGCCGAAAACTGGAAAAGTGATGCGTGCCGTATCTCGCGTCGTCGGGTCGAAGGAAACCAGAAACGCGTTCGTCGTATCCGTCCCCTGCGCGTGCTGGTATCGCGTTCCTCCCGGCAGGAGAAACACCTTGCTTCCATCATAGCCACCCCGCCAGATATCGAGAGCGCTGAGCGTGCGGAACACCTTCTCCCAATGTGCGCCCTTGTCCACGGAACGCAGCAGCGTGAAATTCATCCCGGTGATGTCCGCCACCACCATCACTCCTCTCCCGGCACCGCGGATTCGGGCGGCCCGGTCTTGTATGCCTCGCCGCTTTCCCGCACCTGCAGCGCGGGACCCGGAACTTCCAGCACCGCCTTCCCATCGCGCCACACGGCAAGCGGAAGCCCGCGGCGGCGATGATCGTCGACGAGGGCGTGTATCGCGTTCTGCAAAGCAGCAGTCGCTCTGACGGTGAGTTCTTCCATGCTCAATGCATCATGATTCATCGCGCGGCCTCGTTCGTGATTCGTGCAAACAACGTGGGATCGTATACCGCCTCAACACCATTCGCTTCGCTGAACAGCAGCCGCGGTTCGAGGGTGGAATTATCATACATCCGGAGAGAGTCTACTCGATATCGATACAGGTGCAACACGTTTCCGAGCGTCCTCGCGAAGCGCCGTCGCACATCGGCCTCCGGCACATCGTGCCCGCCCTCCTGCACGCGGTTCCGGATGCGAAGCAGGCCGAGTTCCGCGCTCGGAATCCAGAGATAGTACAGATGGATACGGTAGCCGCGCGCTCGCAGGGCGTCGATGGTACCGAGGTACGTTTTGCCCGAGAGCGTCGTCTCGAAGGCGAAGTCCTCGCCCGCCGCCGAACGCGCCGCGATTTCCTCGATCACGATCCGTCCCGCCCTCAGCATTGCGCGGCTCGCATCGAAGGGCGACAGGCCCGCCGCGATCAGATCGGGATTGATGAAGTTCAGGCAATGCACCTGCCGCGTCAGGAACTCCCGCGCAAAGGTGGTCTTCCCCGCTCCGTTCGATCCCGCGATGATATGGCAGTCAGGCATCCGATTCTCCGATAACACGAAACGTACGTCACACAGAACTTAGTCCGGTCGCCAGTCACTTACCACCGTGGCCCTGTTCCCACGCGGGAGCGTGGGAACAAGATGACAGCGATTCCCCCCCCGTTCCCACGCAGGAGTGTGGGAACAAGACCAATTCCATTTCACCGTCAACCTGCGCTGTCACCTTTCACCTGCAACCTTCCACCTACTCCTTTCCACCCCTGCGCGCCGAGCTGCATCGACCCTGCCAGCATCCCCACAATGACCACGATCGCTTTCCGCATGGCACACTCCCGAAAGTGCGAGGTACGTGAAATCCATCTTACAAAAAAAAACGACTTGGCAAAAAACGACGCACTGCTGTCCGAGAACCGCTATGCATTCCCGCTCGCGTTTCCCATATTCGAAACACGCTGGATACCGTCTCATCCCGGATACGATCATGAAGCACCGCCTTTCCCTCTCCCTCGCTCTCCTGCTCTTGGCAGTCTCCTCCGCAGCGCTTGACGCGCGCGTGCTGCACGTCGGACCGGGCCAACCGTACGCGAACATCGAAGCAGCGGCGGCGACAGCGCAGCCCGGAGACACCATCGCGCTTCATGCGGGCACGTACGCGGCGTATCAATTCGTGGAAGGCCTGCACGGCACGCCGTCCGGGGAAATCGTGATCACGCGCTACGCGGACGATGCGCCGGGCATCAGCGGCATGTGGCAGTTCCGAAGCTGTTCGTATCTGCGCTTCTCGAAACTCGTGTTCCGCGCCACCGCGGCCAAGCCGGGACGCCTCCTCATCCTCGACAACGGCGGCAGTTGCGCCACGCAGACGCATCACATCGTCATCGACAGCTGCGCCTTCCTCGATGTGAGCGATCCCGCCAACTCGGCCCTCAAGTTCGCGGGGGTGGACAGCTTCGCCGTGCGGCGCTGCGTGTTCGGGAACCTCGCCGCCGGCGCCTTCGATCTCAACACCTGCCATCAGGGCGTCATCGCCGAATGCCGCTTCGAGAACTGCCTCACCGGCGGACATATCAAGGGCGGCGCGTCCTTCATCACCATGGAGCGGAACCTGTTCCTCAATGCGTCCCGCGACGGCTGGGTGGCCTTCGAATTCGGCGGGGATACGAGTCTCGAATTCTACTGCCCCGGCAGCACGACGGAGGTCAACGATCTGAAATTCCATTCGAACATCGTGGTGGGCGGCTACCGCGGTCTCGCGCTCTCGTCGGCCGTGCATTGCGACGTGGCCAGCAACACCTTCTACGAAACCGGGCAGGCCACCATGCGCTTCCTCACCACCAGCACGCACTTTCCCGCGCTCACGGGCAACACCGTGCGCAACAACATCTTCGCCTTCGGCGCGGCCAGCCAGTACATGAACGGCAGCCAGCAGAGCGCCGGCGCCGTGTCCTTCGAAGGCAACATCTACTGCAGCACCGTGAGCGCCGCGTTCAACGGGCCATACTGGGACAGTCCGGCGCTGGACGCGGTGAAGGATCCGAAGCCGCTGCTCTACGGCAATGCGGTTCCGATGTTCATTGCTGCTGCGTCAGGCGATTTCCATCTTGCGGCCGGGAGTCCCGCCATCGCCGCGGGCGCGGCGGCATCCGATCCCGCGCTCGATTTCTACGGCAAGCCCTTCGCGACGAAGCGCAGCATCGGCGCGGCGGAATACGCGACAAGCACATCCGTAATTGGAGCGCGCGCGCCCGCTCCCGCGGCGCTCCGCGTCACTCCGAATCCCGCCGGCGAGAATATCGTCATTTCCCTCAATGCGAGCGATGCCGCGCGTGCGGAATCCATCGAGATATTCTCGCTGCTCGGCGTGCGCGTGATGAAGACCGCCGCGTACGGGCATCTCGCCGGCGCCGAAACTCTACAACAAATATCCGTCGCCTCGCTGCCCGCGGGCATGTACCTGCTGCGCGTCGGCACACACGCGGCGCTGTTTACGAAGGCGGGGACAGGCGCGCGGTAGCGCTGTTTCGCGCTCGATACGGGATGGAAGCGCCGCTTCGCGGGAGACGGCCTCTCCGCAAAGCGGCGAATATTCGAAGCCCGGGCCCCGGACCCGGTTATGGCGAACGTGTCGTACTACGCGGTGAAGCTCGCCTTCGCGGCGTCGGAGTCGGGATAGCTGTCCACCACGTTGTTCATGCCCGCGATGTGGAACACCTTCTCGACGAATTCGTTGAGGCCGCAGAGCTTCAGCTCGCCCTCGGCGTCGCGCGAGGACTTCACGCAGGCGGCGATGACGCCGATCTCGCGGCTGTTGATGCGGTCCATGCCGGAGAGATCGAGAATGAACTTCGCGTGATCGTTGCGGATCAATGCGCGCACTTCCTCGAGCAGGGACCAGTCGTTCCCCCGCGCGAAATGCGGCTTGGCTTTGATCACGACAGGCAGGTTTGTGTCACTCATATCGCCCCCAATGGCTTTAAATAATCGTGGTCTCGTAGGAATGCCCGCAATATACGCGAAGCTTCAGGAAAATCAGACTTGTGAAGAGGAAGAGTGTCCACGAAACACACGAAACACGCGAAACAGGGGTTTTTATTTCCAGTACCCTGCAACTCCGTTTTCTTCCACCTTCATACGGTGGGGAGGGCGTGGCGGGTGTTCTTGATGCCGACGGAGCCGAAGTAGACGGCGAGGACGTAGAAGGTCGTCTCGGTGCTGCCGTAGAGGGTGGAGACGAGCATGCCGATGAAGGAATCGGGACCGTGCACCTTCATGGTCTCGGTCATCACGCCGAGCGAGCCCGATCCGGAAAGCGGGCGCATGAATGCCATGGGCAGGGCTTCGGGCGGGAAACCGATGAGGGTGGTGACCGGACGCAGCACGGCGATGAGCACGTCGAGGGCGCCGCTGGCGCGGAATACGGCGATGGCCACCAGCATGAGCACGAGGTAGGGGATGATCTTCACCGCCACGCCGAAGCCCTCCTTCGCGCCCTCCACGGCGGCTTCGTACACCTTCACCTTCTTCATCGCGCCGTACACGAGGAAGAAGAGCATCAGCGCGGGGATGGCGAGCGCGGAGAGGATGCCGACGATGTCCCTGAAGGCCGTCATGACTGCGCCTCCGCATCGTCCAGGCGGTACCAGCGCAGCCGCTGGAGAAGCTTGGCGGTCGTCACGCCGACAATGGTTGCGGTGAGCGAGGCGAGGAAGGTGGTGCCGATGATGGCGGCGGGATTCGCCGATCCCGCGGCCACGCGCACCGCGATGGCCGTGGCCGGGATCAGCGTGATGCAGGAGGTGTTCATCGCGAGGAAGGTCACCATGGCGTTGCTCGCCGTGCCGGCGCGCGGATTCACCTTGTTGAGTTCCTCCATCGCCTTGAGGCCGAAGGGCGTCGCGGCGTTGCCGAGACCGAGCATGTTGGCCGAGATGTTCATGAGCATCGCGCCGACGGCGGGATGATCGTGCGGGATGTCGGGGAAGAGGCGCACGGTAATGGGACGCACGGCGCGCGCGAGCAGCGCGATGAGTCCGGCCTCCTCGGCCACCTTCATCACCCCCAGCCACAGCGCCATGATGCCGATGAGGCCGATGGCGATCTGCACCGCGGTGCCGGCGGCTTCGAAGGCCGCGTTGGTGACGCGCTTGAGGTACACGAAATGCACGGGCTCGAAGGTGAGCATGCAGATGCGGTCCGCCCCGCTCTGCGTCACGGCGAGCTGTCCGCTGAGCGTCCCTTTCGCGCCCTGGGCGACGCCGACGGTGGTGAACACGGCGGGGGCCTTGTCGTCGAGCTGCAGGACGACGCTTCCGCGCGCGGCGTCGTGCATCGTTATGGTCGCGGGAAGTATGGCCGCGCCGCGCGGCTCGGCGGCATGCGGGAAGTGCTCGCGCACCTGGGCCTCGGAAAAGGACAGATTCATCTGATATCGACCGGGTCCGGCGACGGCCGACAGTTCGTCGGGCTCCAGGCGCCACGCGACGCCGTTGCCGTACGCGTTGGTCGCGGCTTCGTAGATGTCGCGACCCGCGGCGGTCAGGATGCCGGTGACGACAAGCGCGAGCCAGATTTTATTCAGCATGGTCTGCCGTGAATCGTGAAGAGCCTGCCCCGAGCGTAGCCGAGGGGTGAGGAGCCTGCCCCGAGCGTAGCCGAGGGGTGAATCGGAATTGGGAAAGTAACCATTCACGGGGAGTCGTGCGAACGGAATCGTCGCGAAAGCAGCCTAACGCTTGTTAGGCCTGCAACGATTGATCATGCGTCCCAGTCTGCGATCTCATTGCGATTCCGAGGTGCCGCGGGAATGCACTCTTCATTTCACATTCACTTTGTGATCCACACCACAATATCAGGCTGCGGATGACCCTCTCCCTCTGGGAGAGGGTGGCCGACGTGTCCGCCGTAGCTCCGCAGGAGCGCAGACGGAAGGCCGGGTGAGGGATGACGCGAGAGAACATTCTCTGCCTCAGGGATGGGCCCGTTCTGGCACCCCGTCCCGGGGTGCGTCGAGGTTGCTCGCGTGCGTGCGCTTTCCGGTGGTCTGCGACGCACCGGCTACTCTCTGGCACCCCGCCCGGGTGCGTCGGGACAGCGTGCGTGCTGTGTCTTCAATCCGAATCGGCGCCTGGCTGCTCGGCGGGACAAGAGATGCAGGTGTTCTGTCTTTAATCCGAAATTGGCGCCTCGGCTTCGCTCGGCGGGACAAGAGATGCAGGTTCTTCAGTCTTCAATTCGAAATCAGACCAGGGGCTCACTCAACTCCAGCACCATCACCTGCCCGGGCGCGAGGGTCACGGACGCGTCGCCGGCCTTCAGAGTCAGCGCGGCGCCGGTGAGCAGATCGCTGAGCGCGGTCCGTTCCGTCGTGAAATGCACGGAGGTTTTCACGGCCTTCGCGCAGTCCATGTTCACGAGCACGGCAAGCGCGTGCGCGCCGTCGACGGAGCTGCGCGCGAAGCCGAGCGCCATCGGATCGGAGGTGTGCAGGAGATGGAAACTCGCGTGACGCGGATCGGTGACGACCAGCTCCCAGCGCGACCGGATCTCCGCGAGTGCCGCGACGAGCGGGGTCATTTCGCCGGGATTGTCCCAGCACAGCGAGGACTCGCTGAACAGCGGCAGCAGATGCGATGGCAGCGCGGCAATCTCTTCGGGCGTGAAGCCGAGGCCGGTGTTCACGGGACGCGTCTCGCCAAGTTCCACGCCCTGGTGCAGGAAGTACACCGCGGGCATGAAGGCGTTCAGCGTGAGCACCATGTGCGCGAAGGCGTGGCCGCCGGGACGCGCGGACGCGCGCGGCGTGTTGTGATTCTCGGGCGTCGCGAAGAACGGCACGGGCACGTCCGTCGTCGTGAGCATGTGGCAGAACTCGCGCAGCTTGGCCGGCAGATGCTCGTCCGACCACAGGTAGCCCACCGCGGCGTTGTAGCCCTCCTGGCGGGACTTCACGGAGATCGCGAAGTTCTCCTCCCAGAAGGCGAAATCGGGATTGAGCTTGCGCGCGCGGTCGACGATCGACTGCTTCAGGCGCTTCGGCAGGGCGTGCCCCATGTCGATCATCACGCCGTCGATGCCGAAGTTCTTCTGGTAGTGCGGGATGATGTTGATGATGGTGTTCCAGAGACCGCGGTTCTCGTTGTCGATCTGCATCAGCCGCGCGTCGTAGACGCGGATGGTGTTGTAGGCGATGTAGTTGAAACTCGGATGGTCATAGAGCTTCAGGTAGGTGACGTCGCCCCAGGGCGGCTGCACGTCGTCGGGAGGCCAGTCGGCAAACGCGCCGGGAATGCGCGCGGTGCGGCCGTCGGGCGCGACGCCGAGGTAGCGGCCGTCCGTCAACTCGGCGTGCTCGGGCGGATCCGCGAACATGCGCCGGTATTCCATGCCCGGAGGCGGCAGGCTGTTGGTGTCGTTCCGCTTCACGCGCGTGGCGATCGTCTGCAGTTCCTCGGGACTGAAACGCGGATTGCCGTAGCCGTTGGCGGTCGCGGGATCGGCGCTCCTGTCGGGCACCGCGGCGTCGATCCAGTAAAACCAGTTGGGATGATCCGGAATCCATTCCGAATCCTTCGCGGCGGTGCGAAACACGAACTCCATCACGACGCGCATGCCGAGATGATGCGCCGCCTCCACGAAGGCCGCGTACTCCGCTTCCACGCCCATCCCGAGGAAGGGCTCCGCGAGACGCGGATCGAGCTTGTAGGGATTCCTGATGGCGTAGGGCGATCCGAGCGAGCCTTTGTTGCCGTCCACGCCGATCGCCGTGACCGGAAGCAGATACACCGTGTTCACGCCGAGCCGCTTCATGTAGGGCAGCAGCGCGATGGCCTTCAGGAAGGTGCCCGTCTCGCGGTAACCGTCCTCCGCGTCGTCGATGCCGATGGCGCCGTCGCCGTCGTGGTCCCACGCCGCGGTGAGACGCACGAACATGTTGTAGACGACCGCGGACTTGGTCCACTCGCCGCCCGACGAGAGCATTTCCGGGGTCTCGTCCGGCGCGGCGATGATCTCGTTCACCTTCTCGAGGAAGAAGGCGTGCGGGTCCACATTCGTGACACGCGCTTCCCCCGCAGCGGGAGGGTGCATCCAGAGGGTGGGGATGGCGTACGGAGCGGCGGAAGGCGCGGCGGCGAGTTCTTCCAGTTTCTGCGAGAGCGCGATCAGAGCATTCATGCGATGGTCTTTCAGTCGGTGAACACGTCGGCGAGTTTGTACATGTCGGGGTCGAGGTACTTCATCTTGCCGAGAATATCGGCGATGTCGATGTCGGTGATCTTGTTGCCCTGCAGGGCCACCATGCGCCCGAATCGCCCGGCTTCAACCAGTTCGATGGCGTGCAGGCCGTAACGGATGCCGAGCACGCGGTCGTACGCGGTGGGCGACCCACCGCGCTGTATGTGGCCGAACACGGTGCTGCGCGTCTCGATGCCGAGGCGGCGTTCGATTTCCGTGGCGAGGATGGCGCCGATGCCGCCGAGGCGCACGTGGCCGAAGGAATCCTTCTCCATGCTGCTCAGCACGAAGCTGCCGTCCTCGTCGCCCTCGGTCTCGAACTTGGCGCCTTCGGAGACGACCACGATGCTGAAATTCTTGCCGCGGTCGTGCCGCGCGCGAAGCTTTGCGCAGACGACGTCGATATTGAACGGTTCCTCCGGCACGAGGATGATGTCGGCGCCCCCGGCGAGACCCGCGTACAGCGCGATCCAGCCCGCATGCCTGCCCATCACTTCGGCGACGATGATGCGGTTGTGGCTCTCGGCGGTGGTGTGCAGGCGGTCGATGGCCTCCATCGCGATGTTGACCGAGGTGTCGAAGCCGAACGTGAAGTCGGTGCCCGCGAGATCGTTGTCGATGGTCTTCGGCACGCCGATCACCTTGAGTCCGGCCAGGTGCAGCTTCGCGGCCACGCCCAGCGTGTCCTCGCCGCCGATGGCGATGAGCGCGTCCACGGCGTTGTCCGTGAACCACTGCTTGACGCGAGCCTCGCCGTCCGGCATTTTGTACGGATTCGTGCGCGAGGTGCCGAGGATGGTGCCGCCGCGGTGCAGGATGCCGCTCACGCTGTCGCGGTTCAGCTCCATGGTCGTGTTCTCGAGAATGCCCTTCCAGCCGTTGCGGATGCCGGTGACGCGGTAATTGAGCTTTTCCGCCTTGCGGACCACGGCGCGAATGACGGCGTTGAGGCCGGGGCAGTCGCCGCCGCCGGTGAGAATCCCAATGTGCATGTCAGATCCTGGTGGTGTTGAGAGGAATCAGCAAGGAAAATAGCTCGGAACGTCCCTTTGAATCAAGGACATGAGGCAGTTACCACCCGATCACCCCTTGCCGAAGGACCGCCGACTACCTGATAAAGACGATCGTGGAAGATGCCGGTCCGGTCTCCTGTACCTCAGCCCGGTACATGCCCCTCGCGAGCTGCGGCAGGCGAACGGACTCTCCCCGCGCGGCGCGCGTCGAGAACACCCGCTGGCCGAGCAGCGAATAGAGATTCAGTGTGATGTCTCCGCTTCCCTCCACGACGAGCCAGTCGCTGGCGGGATTCGGATACACCGAGAGTCGCTGCGGCGCGGGAACGTCGCGCACGTCGGTCAGCACGAGAGGATTGCGCTTGAAGAAGGTCCAGAACTGCTGCGCGGCGGAGATCGGATAGTTCGTTCCGTTCGGATACATGTGCGTCATGTCCTTGATGACGGTGAAATTGAATTCGGTCGCGCTGGCGCCGGGCTGCGGCGTGACAAAGCGGTACGTGAGGGTGATCGGGGTCGGGATTTCCGTGTACACTTCGGATAATCCGAATGTCCCGACATATCTTCGCATCATCCCGCCGAAGACGCCCAGTGCCGAATCGTTGAGGGGAACTTCCGGCCAGCCAAGCGGCGTAGTCACGCGATCGTCCTTGTTTCCGATGATGAACGAAAGCGGGATGTTGCGAGCGGGCTTCGCGGAATCGCCCGGGAACATGGGCCCGGAGGCGGGTGCGATAGCCGCGAACACGTCGCTCATGTCCACCGCGAGCTTGCTGACGAAGCAGCCGCCGTTGGAGAAACCCGACGCGTAGATGCGGCTGCGATCGATCGGGAACACCGACGCGATGGTATCGATCATCGTGCGCACGAAGTGCACATCGTCTTTCATGTACTGTCCGGGAACGAGAATCTCTTCCGCTTCGGCGTTTTTCCATTTGGTTGTCCGCGTCGTCTTGCCGCTGTCGTCGTAAAAGCGGTACTCGAGCGAGGACGGAAACACGGTGAGGAAATTCTCGGCCTGCCCGACTTCCTTCCACCCCGAAATGTTGTAGAACTTCTCCCCGTCGCCGCTCGTCCCGTGGAACATGAAAACGATCGGGTAGCCGCCGGCGGGAGGCGTTCCGCCCGGCTTTGAAAGGATGAACTGCCTCGGCACCGAATCGACGGTCATGGTGATGTCGTGACGCGTCTGCGCACCCGCCGAAGCGGCGCAGACGAACGCGAGGATCAACAGTATCGCAGATCTCATGGCTTTCCTCTCCTTATCGTGGATATCGATTGGCTGCGTGGACACAGGGGTGTTTCGGGCTTCTCCCTGGTGAGAGGAGGATGTCCCGATTCCGTCAGGCAGCACATATTCGGATATTGATTGTCCCGAATTACGGAACTCCGTCGAGAAAGTCAAGCACGGGTGCTTCCGCAGGCAGCTCACTGAAGCATCGGGAGAGATCTCCATGCAGCGGCAAGAGGGCTTTTCGATGGGTCCGGCGCCTCCTTCACGCGCCCGGATTGGTTCTTGGCCTGCAAGTCGATATTTTTTGTGTTTTGCAATGAATGAAACCCCATGATTGAAACCGCCATTGATGCTGCCCGCGCCGCGGGGGACATCCTCCGCAATGCGCTCGGCACGGCCCTCGTCATCGAGACCAAGCAGAACCAGGTCGCGAATCTGGTCACCGACGCGGACACCGCCGCGGAACGGGCGATCATCGATCTCATCCGCTCCCGCTACCCGGACCATGCGATACTCGGCGAGGAAGGCGGCGCGAGCGCGGGCCGCGCGGACGTGAAGTGGATCATCGATCCGCTGGACGGCACCACCAATTTCGCGCACGGCGTGCCGCTCTTCTCCGTCTCCATCGCAGCGGAAAAAAACGGTGAGATCGTGGCCGGGGTCGTCTACAACCCGGTGGCCGACGAAATGTTCGCGGCGGAAAAGGGCGCGGGCGCCACGTTGAACGGCGTTCCCATGCGCGTTTCGACAGAGTCCGACATCACCCGCGCGTTGCTCGTCACGGGCTTTCCCTACAACGTGCTCGAGAACCCCGACTATTGCCGCGAACGCTTCGTGGCCTTCATGATGCACGTGCACGGCATACGCCGCCTCGGCAGCGCCGCCCTCGACTGCGCGTACGTGGCAGCGGGACGCCTCGACGGCTACTGGGAAGTGGCCCTGCAGCCATGGGACCAGGCCGCGGGCGTGCTGCTCGTCCGCGAAGCCGGCGGCACCGTCACCAACTTCGAAGGCGGCCCGCACAGCGTCTACTCCCTCCCCTTCCTCGGCAGCAACGGGCTGATTCACGAGCGGATGATTGAAATCCTTGCGTTCGCAAAGCGTCTCCAAATAGCCGTGACAGGGAGCAAGTGACAGGTGACAGGTGACAAGTCCAAGGTGAAAACCTTCCACCTTGGACCTTCCACCTGCACCCCTGACAAATTCAACAATCTTCGAAAAACACACACCGAAAACCCCCATGTCCATCCTCGTCGTCGGATCCGTCGCACTCGATTACCTCGAAACGCCGCATGGCATCATGAAGAACGCCCTCGGCGGCAGCGCCACGTTCGTGTCCATCTCCGCGAGCTACCTCTCGCAACCCGTCCGCTTCGTCGGCATCGTGGGGGGCGATTTTCCGGAGGAGCACATCGGATATTTTCAGTCGCGCGGCATCGATCTCGAGGGCCTCGTGCGCGTGCCCGAGGGCAAGACCTTCAGCTGGGGCGGCCGCTATCACGAGGACATGAACAACCGCGACACGCTGTACACCGAACTCGGCGTGTTCGAGACCTTCAGTCCCGAAATTCCGGACATCTGGAAAGCCAGCGAGTTCATCGTGCTCGGCAACATCCATCCCATTCTGCAACTGCATGTGCTCGACCAGATCAGCAGCCCGCGGTACATCATCTGCGACACGATGAATCTCTGGATCGACATCAGCAGGGAGGATCTGTTGCGCACCATCGCGCGCGTGGACGCGCTGATCCTCAACGATCAGGAAGCGAAAATGCTCACGGGACTGTCGAACGTGATCGCCGCGGGCAAGCACATCCTCACGCTCGGTCCCGAACACGTCGTCATCAAGAAAGGCGAGCACGGCGCGCTGTTGATGAGCAGGGACCGCATCTTCTCGGCGCCCGCCTTCCCGCTCGACGCCATCAAGGACCCGACCGGCGCGGGCGACAGCTTCGCGGGCGGCTTTGCGGGCTGGCTCTCCCGCACCAACGACACGAGCTTCGAAAATCTCAAGCGCGCGGTGATCTGCGGCAGCACCATGGCCTCGTTCTGCGTGGAGCAGTTCAGCATCGAGGGCCTGCGCGACCTGTCCGCCGAGGCGATCGCCGAACGCTACCTCGCGTTCCACGATCTCGCGGCCTTCGAGCTTCCGGAGAAACTGTGACCCCTGCGCCGACAGGCATGCCGGACGTCCTGCGCTGGACCGGAGACGCGCTGCGCTTCCTCGACCAGACCCTGCTGCCCGGCGAAACACGCATGCTCGAGACGCGCGACTACCGCGCGGTCATCGACGCGCTGAAACGCCTCGCCATCCGCGGCGCGCCGCTCATCGGCATCGCGGGCGCCTACGCCGCGGTCCTCGCCGCGCGCGCGCTGCGCGAATGCGCGCCTGCTGCGTTTCGCGAACAGGCGTCTCTCGCCCTTGCGGAGATTTCCGCCGCGCGTCCGACCGCCGTGAATCTCGCCTGGGCGATGGGTCAATGCCAGGCCCTTGTCTCAACCACGGACGATCCGGCGAATTGCACTCTGCAGCTGGAAAATCTGGCCGCCGCGCTGCATGCGGACGACGCGCGTCGCTGCGAGAGTATCGGACAATATGGTGCGATAATAATCCCCGAGGGCGCGGGCGTCGTCACGCACTGCAATGCCGGCGCGCTTGCCACCGGCGGCGAGGGCAC
Organism: Ignavibacteria bacterium; assembly: GCA_016720835.1. Taxonomy (GTDB): domain Bacteria; phylum Bacteroidota; class Ignavibacteria; order SZUA-365; family SZUA-365; genus JADKJW01. The sequence continues at coordinate 128,266 of JADKJW010000011.1, read as the reverse complement.
GGCCATCGCCGTCATCCTCGCGGCGCACCGGCAGGGCAAGGGCATACACGTGTTCGTGGACGAAACTCGGCCGCTGCTGCAGGGCGCCCGCCTGACGATGTGGGAACTGCTTCGTCACGAGGTCCCCGCAACCCTCATCACGGACGGCATGGCGGCATCGCTCATGCGAGAGGGACGTATTCAGGTGGCGATCACCGGCGCGGATCGCATCGCCGCGAACGGCGACACGGCCAATAAAATCGGCACCTACGCCCTCGCCGTTGCCGCGAAGTACCACCGCGTCCCCTTCTACATCGCCGCCCCGCTGTCCACTCTCGACCTCGCCCTGCCCGACGGCAACGCCATTCCGATCGAGCACAGGGACGAGAGCGAGGTCACGAGCCTGCAGGGAATCCGCACGGCGCCCGAAGGCGCGCGGGCATGCAATCCCGCCTTCGACATCACTCCGGGAGAGCTGATTACGGGAATCGTGACGGAGCGCGGGATTATTGCCCCGCCCTGGGACGAAACACTTGCGGCGATCGTGTCGTAGGACGTGAAACCATGATCGCATCCACCGAAGCCGTCATTCTGACCTCCATGCGCTACGGGGACACGAGCAAGATCGTCACCGCCTACACGCGGCAATTCGGCAAGCTCAGCGTCATCGCGAAGGGGGCCGCGGGCGCCAAGTCGAAATTCGGCGCCGCCCTCGAACCGCTCTGCCACTGCCAGCTGGTGCTGTACAAGAAGGAGTCCCGCGATCTGCACTTTCTCTCACAGGCCGACTCGATATGCTCCTTCCGGGGCATTCAGGAGCATCCGGACAAGCTCATGCCCGGCTTCGCGATGGTGGAATTCGTGCATGCCACGGTGCACGGAGAGGAAGAGCACGAGGAACTTTTCCGCCTGCTGCTGGACGGGCTCAGCCGTCTCGAGCATATCCCGCGCAATCCCGTGAGCGCGCTCCTGCGATTCCTCCTCGATTTCAGCACTGCGATGGGCTTCTCCATCGATCTGGAGCACTGCCTCCATTGCCGCGCGGACCTGCGCGCCGAGGAGTCGGTGCAGGGCCGCGTCACGTTCTCCGCTCCCGAGGGAGGCTTCACCTGTTCGGCCTGCGCCCTGGCCGTCAGCGGAACCTCCGTTTCCGCCGTTGCGTTCAAAGGGTTACAGTGGCTGAGCACGGCGGGCGGCGACGCGCTCGGGCTGCTGGGGATGCCCGCGCACGGCGCGCACGAATCGGTCCGCATCCTTCACCAGTATATTGCATCCCATATTCAGGGCATGCGGAAAATCCATTCGCTGGACCTGCTCGACCAGCTTTCATAGGATTTTCATCAATCGCGCGTAGATTTTATCATTGTACGGCAGTTTCACGAATCCAGAAGTGGAGGCATCATTTCGATCGCATAATTGTTATTGACTCTGCGCTGTTCCCGAGCAGCCGAGGATCGAATTCATCTGCATCTTTTGGAGGATACGCTCATGTCGAAACGCACAGTACTCACCGCCATCGTGCTCGTCACCGCCGGAATCATCTTCGGCGCGGTGCTGGTCACGGGCTTCAGCGGCATCAACCTGTCGCTGGCGGGCTCGGGTACCACTTTTAACACCACCGCACCGTACACCCCGTCCGAGGGTGTGACCTCGCTCAACGACGCGTTTACGTCCGTCGCGAACATCGTCACGCCTACCGTTGTCTCGATCACCGTCAAATCCAAGATGGAAGGCGGAGGCCCCCATAATTTCTGGCCCTTCGAAAACATGGTTCCGAAAGACGGCGAAGGCGAAGAGCGCCTGCAGCAGGGCGCCGGAAGCGGCATCATCCTGACCGGCGACGGGTACATCCTGACGAACAAGCACGTCGTCGAAGGCGCGACGGAAAACGGCATTCGCGTCATGCTCAACGACTCGCGCGAGTACGACGCGAAGCTCATCGGATCCGATCAGAACACCGACATCGCCGTCATCAAAGTCGAAAGTAAAAATCTCACGGCCGCCGCGCTGGGCAATTCCGACGATGTGAAGGTGGGCGAATGGGTGCTGGCCGTCGGCAACCCGATGGGACTCAACTCCACCGTCACCGCCGGCATCGTGAGCGCCATCAGCCGCAACATCGGCATCCTCGGACGCCGGAACACCGACGGCACCGGCATCGAAAGCTTCATTCAGACCGACGCCGCCATCAATCCGGGCAACAGCGGCGGCGCGCTCGTCAACCTCCGCGGTCAGGTGATCGGCGTCAACAGCGCCATCGCCTCGCAGACCGGCCAGTACGTCGGATACGGCTTCGCCGTTCCCATCAACCTCGCGAAGGTGGTCGCGAACGGCATCATCAAGGATGGAAAGTTCGTGCGCGGCTACATCGGCGTGCGCATCTCGAATCTCGACTACAAGAAGGCGCGCGCGCTGGGCTCTGATCTTCTCAAGGGTGTGCTCGTGGAGAGCGTCCAGGAAGACGGCGCCGGAAAGGCCGCCGGTGTAAAGGAGGGCGACATCATCGTGCAGGTCGACGGAAAAGACGTCCAGAGCGCCAACGAACTGCAGGCCCGCGTGGGCATGCATCATCCGGGTGAGGCGGTGCGCATCAAGTTGTTCCGCGGGAAAACCCCGATGGAAATGGACGTGAAACTCAAGGGTCGCGCCGAAGATGACGCCACTCTCAGCGCCACCGACGAGGACAAGCCAGAGAAGGACGAGTCGCTCAATTCGAAATCCTCGCTCAGCTTCGACAAGGCCGGTTTCACGGTGAAGCCGCTCGACGCGGAAGCGAAGAAGAAGTTCGACCGCTCGACGGGCGTGCTCGTCTCGAACGTCAAACAGTACAGTCCCGCCTTCGAAAACAACCTGCGCGCGGGCGTGGTGATCTTCGAAGTCCGCAAGGGCGGCACCATCACCAAGATTGAGACGATGGCCGATCTGAAAAAGGTGCTCGGCGCCCTGGACAAGGACGAGACCGTGCTGCTCCGCATCGCGCTGGAAAGCGGTGACACGGCCTTCGTACCCATCGAGGGTCCGGTGCAGTAAGAAGCCTCACGGCCGTGAAACGTGAAACGTCCCGTTCGCTCAATGCGGACGGGACGTTTCTGCATTCGGATCGATGCCGACCGGAAGCCTCAGGGCGCCTTTTCGCCGCAGTCGCCGCAGAATTTTGCGCCGGCCTGCATCTTGGCGCCGCAGTTCGTGCAATGCTGCGCCGACTGGATGCGCTCGCCGCACTCGGGACAGAACTTCACGTTCTGCGCAAGCGGCGCGTTGCATTTCGGACAATTCGCTCTGATTCCCTCGCGCCAGACTTCCTTGCCGAGCTTCTTGTCCTCTTCGGCCATGGCGGCATGGGCCCAGATTTCCTCCTTCGATTTCTGCGCCTGCGCCACGGCCATCTCGACGCCGAGATCGGGCGCGCAGTTCTTGCAGAGGCCTTTCTTGTCGCTCCAGCAGCTCGCGCGGCACACCCACGTGGTGCAGTGCGGACACTGGATGAATTCCGGCGTGATTTCCTCCACCGCTTTCGAGAAGGCCTTGTCGTGATCGTGTTCCCAGGTCGCGCTGCGCACGCGGTCGCCCACATTGGCCGCCGATCCGAAGAGGCCGCCGAACACTCCGCTCGCCGCGTCGAGAATTCCGGAAACGGCGCCCGTCACCGTCCCCTGGAATTTCGTCCGGTAGCCCGTCCCGCAGCGGTCCAAAAAACTCCCCCCTCCTTCCCCCCTCCCCCCCTCTTTTCCCCGTTTTTTCCCCCCCCTCTCGTTCCCTGTCGGCCCGGGTTTTCGCCCGTGTTCGACGATGAACGCCTGCCCTGCCCGGCGCGATGGTGCAATAGTGCGAATCTATCCCGATCCATCCTTCGCAAGTTCAGAAACGAAGGCCCTTCCATGTTGAGTAATTACGGTCCAGTCAGCACTCCAGCACTCCAGTACTCCAGCACTCCATCACTCCCACATTCAGGTTCCCCACCCATGCGTATCGAAGGTTCACACATCCTCATCACCGGCGGCAGTCTGGGCATCGGCAAGGCCACCGCGAAACTCCTGATCGAAGCCGGCGCGAAGGTCGCGATTACCGGCCGGAACGCCTCCCGCGTCGAGGCGGCAGCGAAAGAACTCGGCGCGCTCGCCATCGTGGCGGACGTCTCCTCCGAAGCCGACGTGAAGCGGACGTACAGCGAGTTCTTCGCGGCCTTCCCCCGGCTCGACGCCCTCGTCAACAATGCCGGCATCGGCGAGCATCGCGAGCTGGCGGGCGTCACGGTGGACAGCTTCCGCGCGGTCTGGGAAACGAACGTGCTCGGCGCGGCGCTCATGGCGCGCGAGGCGGCGGAGGCGTTCAAGACGCAGCAGTACGGAAACATCGTCAACATCGCGTCCACCTCCGGCCTGCGCGGCTACGAATCGGGCACGATGTACGTGGCGAGCAAGTTCGCGTTGCGCGGCATGACGGAGTGCTGGCGGGCCGAACTGCGCAAGCATAACGTCCGCGTCATGCTCGTCAATCCGAGCGAGGTGACGACGGCCTTCGGATCGCGCGACGGCATCGAACGCCCCGAGAAAGCGAACAAACTCCGCTCCGTCGAAATCGCGCATGCCATCAAGGGCGCACTGGAGATGGACGACCGCGGCTTCATCACCGACCTGACCGTGTTCGCGACGAATCCATTCTGACCGTTCCGCTCTTTCAACTCCGCTCCGCAGCTCTGCCGTTCGCGTCGCCCATTGCGCGACGCGAACTGCGGAGGTCACAAGACGAAAAGGTATATCAGGTAGAACACTCCGGAAAACACCGCGGACACGAGCAGATTCTTCAGCAGTTGCAACGGTGGCCGGGGGTCTTCGGCAAAGCCGTAGCGCGCGGCGATACCGCCCACGAACAGGGCGATCCCTGCGTACCCGAGAGTGCCTGCGAGCATCGAGCCCGCGCCCGCCAGGAGCGCGAGGGCCGGCGCGAGGAATATCGACACCACACCGGCGAGGGCGGTCGCATCGTAGAGCCGCGACCCCGGAGGAGCGCCCTCGCGTTTCTGGTAGAACTGCGGCATGAGTCGTCGCTCCTCGCCAGTCGAGCGGGCTAGCCTCGTGGTATGACCGGAAGGCAGCGTTCCTCGAGCAGGGACGCATCCGTCATGGAGATTGGCGCGGAGCCGTTGTCGGCTGGAGTCTCGTGCTTGAGTTCGGAACCCCACATGCTGTGCGGAATGACGTAGATGGCAAGCATGACCACGGAGGCGAACACCACGAACCACCTGCGCCCCGGATGCGAAATGCGGATGTTCCGGTTCCAGACGGCGACGCAGGCCACCGCCCAGGCGATGAAGGCGATCAAGGTCTTGTTATCCGTCAAATCCGTCCCGTAAGGAATGCCCGTCCAGTACTCGCCGAAGGCGAACTTCTGGACAACCGGACCGAGGAGCAGACCACCGATGAAAAGAAGGGAAATTGTCCAGACCGCAAGCTTGCGGCTCTTGCCGTCGCGGAAACATGCTTCCAGTCCGGCGCGCGTGGAAAAGAGCATCGCCAGGAACATGAATATCACATGCGGAATGAGGACCCAGTCGGGGACGTCCCCCTTGAAACGTGTCACCACGGCTTTCCCGTCCAATGGAAGCGTCAGACGCTCTTCTCCAAAGAACAGTTCCGCGGAATATTCGAGTTTTCCGGCCGGAGGCTGCTTCGGCAGCGCGCAGAGAAGCCGGTCCCCTTCGCGCAGAAGCGGGAGACCCGTCCACACGTCGGCGCTGTTGAGGCGGCGATACAGCACCCGGCCGCGGATCCTGGTGTTCGGCGCGATGATCACGACCTCCTGGTCGCTCTCGGTACTGTGTGAGCGGTCGAGATGGTACTCGACGACGGTCCCGCCGAATTCCACGTTCCCCGAAACGGGATACGTGGGACCCGTCTTGCGCTGCCAGTAGGCCGACCCCAGGGTGATGAGGAGAGCGACTGCCCAGAGAGTGATGCGTCGTGCCATGGTTGCCTCGCGGTGGAAATGGACAAACCCGAAGCGGAATATGCCGACGAAGGGAATTGAAATGCAAATTCCGGGTATCCTGATTCAGAGGACGCGTTTTTCCCCTTTCCGGCATGTTTCGGACAAACAAGATTTCAATATATTGTCATCCCGGCGAACGCATCTTCCAACCACCAGCGGCGAATAACGCATGACCATCGGAGATCTGCTGAATGTCGCCATTCAGCACGAGTTGAAATCACAGATCCTGTACAAGCACCTTTCCACCGTCGTGAGCGATGCGTCGGCGAGGGACTTCCTGCTCGAACTTGTCGAAGAGGAACGTTCGCATGAGCGCCGCCTCCATGCCCTGAAGGCGTCGGGGGAGATCGATACCGCACAGCCGCTGGACACGCCCGACGTTGCGGATGAGATCGCCCGCGGTCACGCCGTCTATGTGACGCTCGACGAGCATTCATCCATGGACGACATCGTGCAGCTGGCGATCAGACGTGAGCAGCGCGCCGCGCAGCTGTTCCAGCGTCTCGCGGCGAGCAGTACGACGCCGGCCATTCGCGCGCTGTTCCTGCAACTCGCGGAAGAAGAATCCGGACACGAGCAGCAAGTCATCAGTCTGTTCTCGAGCGATCCTGCGCCTGACGAACAGGCGGACTGATCGGGCGGATCCTTCTCGCCTTCCCGCCTTCTGCCGTTTGCCGTCCGATTCCGGACGGACTATGTTAGCGGAATACGCCCCCCCATCTGTGAGGTTCCCATGTCCGCTCCCGCCTCGCGCTTCAGCCTTCTGCTCTTCAGCGTCCTCGCAATTCTGCTTTCCGCCTGTTCCCCCACATCGAAGAATGCACCCATGCACAGCGCCGCCATTTCCGATGCCGCGATCAGCGCCACGATTTCCGCAGTCGCCGGCAGCCATCCTGGCGCCGCGGCTGAACGCATCGAGCGCGGCGTGAAGCAGGCGGCCGCGCTCTGGCGCGCGGAGGATGGTACGGAGAAGGACTTCACGGCGTTCTGCACGGAACATTTCTGCGCCGACAGCGCGGCGCTCAACGCCACCTTCCGACGCTTCGAGCACAATCTGATGCTCATCGAAGGTACGATGACTGAACTCGGCCGCGACCTGCGCCGTCCGACGGATCTCGATCTCGGGCCGCCGCTTCCCTCGGACGCGCTGTTCAGCGAATTCTCTCCCGCGGTGCACGCCAGCGACGATTTCTTCAAGACGAAGCTCGCCTTCGTCGCGCTGCTGAATTTTCCGCTCACCACGCTCGAGCAGCGGCTGAAGGACGGACCCTCCTGGACGCGCCGCCAATGGGCGGAAGCCCGGCTGGCATCGCGATTCGCGACGCGCATCCCGGCCGAGGCGAATCAGGCCGCGACGTCGGCCTACGCAATCGCCGACGCGTACATCGCCTCCTACAACATCCACATGAACTCGCTGCTCGACGCGGGCGGGGCGCGGCCCTTCCCCGAAGGCCTGAAACTCATCACGCACTGGGGCCTGCGCGACGAATTGAAGGCGCAGTACGGACTGCCCGGCGGTCTCGAACGCCAGCGCATGATACGCGCGGTCATGGAACACATCATCGCGCAGACCATCCCCGCGGCGGTGATCGACAACCCGAAGGTCGACTGGGCGCCCGCGGCGAATACCGTCGCCGCCCGCGCGGGATCGGGCCTCAAAGAGGTCAGCGCCACGGCCGAAGCCGACGTGCGCTACGCGAAATGGCTCGCGATCTTTCAGGCGGAGCGGCAGCTCGATCCGTACTACCCCGACGAGCCGACCTACATCGACAGGAAGTTCAAGCGCAGCCGGGAAATCCCGGAGCAGGAAGTCGAAGCGCTCCTGACCTCCGTGCTATCCTCTCCGCTCGCGAAGCGCGTCGGCGCCCTGATCTCCACGCGCCTTGGCCGTCCGCTCGAACCGTTCGACGTCTGGTACAACGGCTTCAAGTCGCGTCCGCCTTTCACCGAGGCGGAACTCGACGCGATCGTCGCGAAGAAGTACCCGACCGTGGACGCCGTGCAGCGCGACCTGCCGAACATCCTCGCCGGGCTGGGCTTCTCGAAGGACAAGGCGGCCTGGCTCGCGCAGCGCATCACCGTCGATCCCTCGCGCGGCGCGGGACATGCGATGGAGGCCGGACGCCTGACCGACAACGCGCACCTGCGGACGCGCATCGCCGCGACCGGCATGAACTACAAGGGCTACAACATCGCGATCCACGAACTCGGGCATAACGTGGAGCAGACCTTCTCCTTCCAGGGCATCGACCACACGCTGCTGCGCGGCGTGCCGAACACCGCCTTCACCGAGGGCTTCGCCTTCGTGTTCCAGTCGCGCGACCTCGCGCTGTTCGGCTTCACGAAGAAGGATCCCGACGCCGAGGCGCTGAGCGCCATCGACGTGTTCTGGTCCACCTTCGGAAATCGCCGGCGTGGGACTCATCGACATGCGCGCCTGGCGCTGGCTGTACGCGCATCCCGACGCGTCGCCCGCGCAGTTCAAGGACGCAATCACCGGCATCGCGAAGGATGTCTGGAACGAGTACTACGCGCCGGTGTTCGGCGTCAGGGACGTGCCGCTCCTCGCCATCTACTCGCACACGATCGACGCGGGCATGTACACGCCGGACTATTCACTCGGGCACATCATCTCCTTCCAGCTCGAGGAGTACATGAAAACCCGCTCGCTCGCGACCGAAATGGAACGCATGTGCAAGATCGGCGGCGTCTCTCCCGACCTGTGGATGCGCAGCGCCGTCGGCGCGCCCATCTCCACCGAACCGCTGCTCACCGCCGCCGCCAAAGCGCTGGATGTCGTGACGAAATAGTCAGCGGACATTGTACGAACGAGTGCCCTGAAGCATCGCACGAAAGCGAACATCTTCAGGGCACTCTTCGTCAATCATCCATCTTCAATCTTCAATCTCCGATCCCCCTTCTTCAATCCGAAATCGGAAATCCGAATTTCGAAATCGCGTTATTTTTTCTCGGGCAGCAGCACAAACTTCTTCGCCTTGTCGAAGGTGAAGTACTTCGCGGCGGCCTGCTGTATGGCCTTCGAGGTGAGACCGTCAACGAAAGTGTTATAGGTGAGAATCTGCGCTGGATCGTCGCCCATCGAGTACGACTGCTGCAGGCGCTGCAGCCAGAAGCTGTTTTCCTTCACGGCCTTCTCGCGCTCGCGGCGCTGAATCTCCTGGATCTTCTTCAGATCCTCGTCCGAAGCGCCCTCGGCGATGATTTTCCTGAGCACGGAGTTGGCGGTGTTCAGCAGCTCCTCGACGCGTTCGGGGTTGCAGCCGAAGTTCACCGAAATCACGTATTCCGATCGCGGCTGCTTCGTGGGTGACGCGTCGACGCCGACCCCGTACGTGCCGCCCTTCTCCTCGCGGATCTCCTCGCGCAGCTTGATCATCATCAGCTCCTTGAGCGCGGAGAGGTCGTAGCGGTTCTGCATCGTCCATTCGAAGGGACCGTTGAAAAGCTGCACCACCATGCACTTCTTCTCCATGCCCTTGTACACGGTTTTTTCCAGTGCGCCCTCGGGCATGCGCGGACCGACATCCCGCCAGGTCTCCTTCCGCTGCGTCACCGGCAGTGCGCCGAGATACTTGAGAGCCAGGGGCTTCAGCGCCTCGGGCGTGATGTTGCCCACGAAAAACATGGTATAGTCGCCCGCATCGGAGAAGCGTTCGCGGTAGAGGCGGAAGGCGCTCTCCAGCCGGGCTTCCTCGAGCACCTTGGTGCTCATCATGCGGCCGCGCAGATGCCGTTGCGAGAGCAGCGACGTGACCGAATCGATGAACACGTATTCGGGGTAGGCGCTCATGCCGTCGTACATCGTCTTCTGCCGCGTCATCATGGACTGGTACGCCGTGGTGTCCTTGCGCGGCTGCATGAAGTACATGTACAGCATCTGGAACATGACCTCGAGATCCTTCGGCGCGGCCTGCCCGTAGAAGCCCTCCTCGAGTTCGCTGATCGTCGGCGACACGTTGGCGATCTTGCCCGTGAGCCGCTTCGTGAGCTGCACGGCGTCGAGTTCGCCCAGGCCGCTTTCATTGACGATGTCCGCCGCCTGCGTGCCGGACACGTACACGCTGTCCGGAATCAGCGAGAGTCCGCCCGGCGAATACGCGGAGAACTGGATCTCGTCGTTCTTGAAATCCGTCGGCTTGATCACGACGCGAATGCCGTTCGAGAGCGTCCATTCGGTGACGCCGAGATCCTTCAGTTCCCTGGTCTTCGCGATGGTCACGTTCGATGCGGGCACTTCCACCAGCGGGGCGTTGGATACTTCGTCCACATACGGCTCCACCGTCTTGCCCTTCGTGGCGGTGAACACCGCTTCGAGGTCCTTGCGCTCCGGCACGCGAAGGCCGTCCTTCTCCGGGATGCTGACGGTCACGACCTGGTTCTTGTCGAGCGTGAGGGAGGCGGCATACTCGTTCACTTCCGCGACCTTCACCGAGGGCAGGTATTTCTTCTGCAAATCGTATTCGATGGCGATGCCCGGCGCGACTTCCTCGCTCAGGAAATACCGCACGAGCTCGTCGGCATACAGGTTCGATTTCGTCTTGTCGCGCTCGTTGAACATTTCCTCGTAACGGCGCAGCGTGTTGGTTTTCGCGCGTTCGAGTTCGCTCTCGGCGAAGCCGTGCTTCTGCGCGCGCAGCGCCTCGGTGAGCAGCGCCTCGAGTCCGCGCTCCACGCCCGTGTTCTCCACCTGCGCCGCGAGGTGCATCGCGTCCTTCGCGCGCGCCAGCGTGCCGTTGTATCCGTAGCCGTAGGTGAACGGCGGGTTGGCCTTCTGCCGCAGCTCGTCCAGCCGCGCGTTGAACATCGTCTGCCAGGCATTGACGATCATGGTTTTCCGGTAGTCGACCACCTTCTTGTCGCGCCGCGGCTCGCGCTTGGACATCACCTCGAGCATGGTTCCGGGCGCCTCGGGATCGGAGACGATCGAGTACAGCACTTCCGCGTGATCCGGCACCTCGATGACGGGACGTGCCAGCGGGGTCTCCGGCTTCCCGATACGCCCGAAGTGCTCCTTGATCATTGCCTCCATCTTGTCCACGTCGAAGGTGCCGACCGCTATCACGGCCATGTTGTCGGGCCGGTACCAGGTTTTGTAGAAATTCTTCAGTGTCTCGTATTTGAAGGATTTCAGAATGTCTTCCTTGCCGATGGGGAGGCGCTGCGCGTACTTGGAGTTGTGGAACATCACCGGATACTGCTTTTCGATGATGCGCATGCTGGCGCCCTTGCGCGAGCGCATTTCCTCGATGATGACGCCGCGTTCCTTGTCGATTTCCGCGTCGTCGAAGCTCACGTTGTGCGCCCAGTCCTCGATCACCTGCATGCCCTGCTCGAGCAATCCCGGCTTGTCCGTCGGGATCTGCAGCATGTACACGGTTTCATCGAAGCCGGTGTACGCGTTGAGGTCGTTGCCGAAGCGCGTGCCGATGGATTCGAGGTACTTGACGAGTTCGTCCTTCTTGAAATTCTTCGTGCCGTTGAAGGCCATGTGCTCGCAGAAGTGCGCGAGGCCCTGCTGCTCGTCCGTCTCCAGCACCGAGCCCGCGTTGACCGCGAGACGCAGCTCCGCGCGCTGCTCGGGCTTGGCGTTCTTCAGGATGAAGTACGTGAGTCCGTTCGGCAGCACCCCCGTGCGCACGTCGGGATTGAGCGGAATGGCGCTGCCGAGCGAGTACGATTTCGCCGGCGTTTTCGGTTTCTCCTGCGCGGTGAGCGTTCCGACCGCGAGCAGCAGCACGGCGAGCAAGACAGGACGAGTGACGCGTGACATGTTCATCGATCCCCCGATAGTATAGGACGACATTATCTTATTCGGTTGAACATACTGTTTTTGTGACTGACACGAAAGGCCTCTCCCCGGTACCGGAACGATGTCGGCCTGAAACGGAAGGGTCCGATCGACGATGTCAATCGGACCCTTCCTTCTCTGCATTGGACGTATCGAGATCGTCCGTCTCTCTGTGAGGCGAAACCGCTACAAGGTCATCACCTCTTCAATCCGAAATCGGAAATTCGCCCCCTCGACTCCGACGCCTGCGGCGTCTGCGCTCGGGGTGACTGCCTGCGTTTCGCGTCCTGCTATTTGGCTTCCGGCAGCAGCACGAACTTCTTCACGGTGTCGAGCTTCAGATACTTGGCGGCGGCGGCCTGCAGGGTGGCGGAGTTGAGACCGTCCACGAGGGTGTTGAACTGCAGCATTTCCGAGGGATCGTCGCCGTTGCTGTAGGCCTGCGAGAGGCGTCCGAGCCAGAAGCCGTTTTCCTTCAACTGCTTCTCGCGCTCGCGGCGCTGGATTTCCTGGATCTTCTTCACGTCCTCGTCCGATGCGCCGTTGGCGATGATCTTCTTCAGCACGTCGAAGGAGGTGCTCACCAGCTCGTCCACGCGCTCGGGATTGCAGCCGAAGTTCACGGTGATGCGGTACTCGGAGCGCGGATTGCGCGAGCCCGTGGCGCCGACGCCCACGCCGTAGGTGCCGCCCTTCTCCTCGCGGACTTCCTCGCGCAGCTTGATCTTCATCAGCTCGCCGAGCGAGGAGAGGATGTAACGGTCCTTCGCGTTCCAGTCCAGCGGACCCGTGAACACCATCAGCACCATGCCCTTCTTCTCGATGCCCTTGTTCACGGTCTTCTCGACCTTGCCCTCGGGCACGCGCACGCCGAGGTCCTTCCACGTCTCGTTGCGTTTGATGGACGGCAGCGCGCCGAGATACTTCAAGGCAAGCGGCTTGAGCTTCTCGGGCGTGGTGTTGCCGACGAAGATGAAGGTGAAGCCGCTCGCGTCGGCGAAGCGGTCCAGGTACACCTTGTACGCCGTTTCGAGCGTCACTTCCTCCAGGCGCTTCACGCTCATCGGTTTGCGCAGCGGATGGTACGAGGCCATCGTCACGCCGACGGTGTCGCTGAACACGGCCTCGGGACGGGCGCCCATGTTCTCGAGCATGGATTTCATGCGCTTCATGAGCGACTGGTAGGCGACGCTGTCCATGCGCGTCTTCGAGAAGTACATGTACACGAGCTGCAGCATGGTCTCGAGATCCTTCGGCGCGGCGTTGCCGTTGAAGCCCTCCTGCAGATCGCTGAGCGTCGGCGAGACGTTGGCCACCTTGCCGGTCAGCGCCTTGCGGAGCTGCGTCGCGTCGAATTCGCCAAGCCCGCTCTGATCGAGGATCTGCGCCGCCAGCGTGCCGGACACGTAGTCCGACGCCGGGATCAGCGAGAGTCCGCCCGGACTGTATCCCGAGAACAGGATTTCGTCGTTCTTGAATTCCGTCGGCTTGATGATGACGCGGATGCCGTTCGAGAGTTTCCACACGGTGAGGCCGAGGTCCTTCACGTCCTTCGTGTCCACGATGGTCGCGCTGGATGCGGGCACTTCCACGAGCGGCTTGTTCGCGACGTTGTCCACGTACGGCTCCACGGTCTTGTTGCGCACCACGGCGAACACGGCGGCGAGTTCCTTCTCGGTGGGCACGCGCACGCCCGCCTTCTCCGGCAGGCTCACGGTCACCACCTGGTTGCGCTCGAGCGTGAGCGTGGCGGCGTACTCGTTGACCTCGCCGACCTTGATCGACGGCAGGTATTTCTTGTGCAGTTCGTATTCCATCTCGATGCCCGGCGCGGGTTCTTCCGTCAGGAAGTGGCGCACGAATTCCATGACCAGGCCGCCAGAGTTCGTCTTGTCCTTCTCCTTGAAGGCCTCTTCGTACTGGCGGAGCATGTCCGTCTTGGCGCGCTCGAGCTCGGTCTCGGTGAAGCCGTGCTTCTGCGCGCGCAGGGCTTCGGTCAGCACGGCCTCGAGGCCGCGCTCCACGCCGTTGTTCTCCACCTGCACGCCGAGGCGGAAGGCATCCTTCGCGCGCGCGAAAGCGCCGTACGAGGCGTAGCCGCCGAGGAAGGGCGGGTTGGCCTGCTGCGTGAGTTCCTGCAGGCGGCCGTTGAACATTTCCTCGTAGAGATCCTGGATCATCATGCGGCGGTAGTCGACGATCTTCTTCTCCGGTTTCGGCTCATGCTTGTACACCACGCCCACACTGGTGCCGGAGGCTTCCGGATCGGCGACGATGGAGTACAGCGTCTCGGCGTGATCCGGGATCGGGATCAGGGGCCGATCCAGCGGAGTGGACGGATTCTGCAAGCGTCCGAAATGCTCCTTGATCATCTTCTCGACCTTGTCCATGTCGAAGTCGCCCACGGCGACGATGGCCATGTTGTCGGGCCGGTACCATTGCCTGTAGAAATCCTTCAGCGTCTCGTACTTGAAGGATTTCAGAATGTCTTCCTTGCCGATGGGGAGACGGTCCGCGTATTTGGCCTTATGGAAGAGCACGGGGTACTGCTTCTCGCCGATGCGCTGACTGGCGCCCTTGCGCGAACGCATTTCCTCGATGATGACGCCGCGCTCCTTGTCGATCTCGGCGTCGTCGAAGCTGATGTTGTGCGCCCAGTCCTCGATCACCTGCATGCCCTTCTCGAGCAGTTCGGGCTTGTCCGTCGGGATCTGCAGCATGTACACGGTCTCGTCGAAGCTGGTATAGGCGTTCAGGTCGGCGCCGAAGCGCGTGCCGATCGATTCGAGGTATTTGACCAGTTCGTCCTTCTTGAAATTCTTCGTGCCATTGAAGGCCATGTGCTCGCAGAAGTGCGCGAGGCCCTGCTGCGCGTCGCTCTCGAGCACGGACCCGGCATTCACCGCCACGCGCAGCTCGGCGCGCTTCTCGGGTTTGCCGTTTTTCTTGATGTAGAACACCATGCCGTTGTCGAGTTTCCCGGTGCGGACACTCGGATCGAGCGGAATCGGACTGGTGAGGGAATAGGCCTTGGCCGGCGTCTTCGCCGCATCCTGCGCCCGGACAGCGCCGGCCAGCAGGACGATCACTGCGCACAGCAACGCCGCTCGCATGTGGTGGTTCTTGTTCATCGCATCTCCGTGAATAATGGGGAACGGTCTCATACCGAGCTGACAAAATAGCCATTTTTCCAGTGATTTCTGTCCCTCCGGGAGCCATTCACCCCCTCCGTGTGTTTCAAAAGAGAATCACGGCGTGTTCACAGATCTCGCATCATTTCTCTTCTTTGTCATAATTCATCCTTCATACTTCATACTTTCCTCACGCACCTTCCGATGAACAATACATCCACAGACATCGTCATCCTCGGCGCCGGCTACGGCGGCATGATGTGCGTCACCCGTCTCTCGCGCATGTTCCGCGGCGACGACCGCGTGCGCATTCATCTCGTGGACCGGCACACCTATCATCTGCTGGAGACGCGCCTGCACGAGCGCGCCGTGCGCGAAGCGGAAGTCGTGGTGCCGATCGCGCGCTTCCTCGCGCGGCGGAAGAACATCACCTTCCATCTCGGCGAAGTCACCCGCATCGATCTCGCGCAAAAGCGCGTCGAACTCGATTTCGGCCGCTCGGAGACGAGCGACGGTACGCCGCGCGTCGTGCGCTACGATCACCTCGTCATCGCCCTCGGCAGCAAGACCAACTTCTACCAGATCCCGGGCCTGGAGGAACACGCCTTTCAGCTCAAGGAGCTCGAGGACTCCGAACGCATCCGCGCGCATACCGAGCGGATGTTCGCCATCGCCGCATCCGAGAGCAGCCTGCCGAAACGCAAGGAACTGCTGCGCATCGTGATCGGCGGGGGCGGACTGACGGGCGTGGAACTCGCCACGGAAATCGCCCAGCGCTTCGACGCGCTCTGCGAGGAATTCCATATCGATCCCGCCGAGCCGGAGGTCGTCCTGCTCGAGGCCTCCAATCGCATCCTGCCTTCACTGGATGGCCGCCAGGTAATCCGCTCCATCGAGGCCATGCAGGCCATGGGAATACAAATCCTCACCAACACCCGTGTCATGGGCATGGAAGAGCAGGACGGGCGCCTGCAGGTGCTGCGCGCTCCCGGCGAGCCGCTCGCGACGCGCACGATGATCTGGACGGGCGGCATACGCATCTCCGATCTCATCCGAGAATCGGGCGCCGAGACCGGTACGCAGGGACGCGTGCTCGTCGACGACTGCCTGCAGCTCGGCGACTTCCCGGGTGTCTTCGCCATCGGCGACAACGCGCTCGCCATCAATCCCGCCACGGGCGAATCCGTCCCCACCGCCGCGCAGTTCGCGCTGCAGCAGGGTTCGCTCACGGCCGACAATCTCCGGCGCCTCGTCGCCGGCACCCCGCTCAAGCCGTACCGGCCGAAAGTGTTCGGCGAAGTGGTCTCGCTCGGCCGCCACCTTGCCGTCGGCTGGGCCGCCCTGCCCATCGGCAGCCGCCTGCGCTTCCTCGGCTTCCTCGGCAGCCTGCTCAAGCGCGCCATTTCGGAGCGGCACCTCTTCTTCCTCTGGCGCGAACGACAGAACTGGACGGGACACTGGTAGGGGAATGGTGAAGGGTGAAGGTGAAAGAAGACCGCGGGGTGGGGCCGGCGTCCCTGCCGGCCGATTCCGGAGTACTGGAGTAGAAAGACTTTTCCGGGTGGGGACAAGCGTCCCGCCTGTCCGATTCCGGAGTACTGGAGTGTTGGAGTACTGGAGTAGAAAGACCTTTCCGGGTGGGGCCGGCGTCCCTGCCGGCTGATTCCGGACAGGATTCTCTCGCCCGTCATGCTGAGTCCTCGCACCGGGCCTTCGGCCGCGTGGATGTGGCACATGACAGCGCTTGATTCAGTCCGCCGGAGGCGGACGGCATTCCCCAACCCAGGGCGTCAGCCCTGGGAAAGCGTGGTGCCACGGACCTTGGCGAGTCCGCCTCCGGCGAACGGCATTCTCCATCCCATGGCGTCAGCCATGGGAAAGCGTCGTTACCGGGCTATCAGGAGCGGCCGCGCCAGAGTGCCGTCCGCGGTGCGGAGCTGAAGCACATAGGAGCCGGGCTGCAGTCCGGTGGCGTTGAGTTGCAGGGACTGCGCGCCGGAAGTGAACAGGCGGTTGTCGCAGAGCGTCTGGACGCATTTACCCAGCATGTTATGTACGGTGACGGTGACGGGCGTCTCACGAGACGTGACGAAGGAGATTGTCGCCGCACCGCGCACGGGATTCGGGAACGTGTTCAGCAGGGACGCAAGCGGAGCGGCCGAGCCCGTGACGGTCGCGATGTCGGAATACGCGAAGGTGCCGTCGCGATCGATCTGCTTCAGGCGGTAATACGCCTTCCCGACGGGCAGCGCATTGTCGACAAAGCGATACTGCTTGCGGATGTCCACCGTTCCGTTTCCCTCGACAAAACCGATTTCAGTCCACACCTGCGGTGAATGTTCCAGCGCCTTCTCCACGTTGAAGCCATAGTTGTTCTTTTCGCTTATCGTCTCCCAGTCCAGGAGAATATCCGACTGCCGGACACGCGCGGTGAAGCTGGCGAGTTCCACAGGCAGCGGGGTGCCGGCATCGGAGGAGCCGAGCGTGATATAGTGTACACCCGGGTCAAGTGTTACTCCTGAGACGGTGAGCATGCTGTCGGTGAACGTATACGTGCCGGCGACAAGCGTCGCGACATTGAAATTATACGCGCCATTGGGATTGTCGATGATGCGCAGATGCTGCCAGTCGCCGATCTGGTTGTGCAGGCCGTAACCGAAGTGGCAGTTGAACACGTACGTCGCGGTCACCGCGCCCGTCACTTCCACGCGCCACACCCTGTTCAGCCTGCTGAGTATCGGCGGGGTTGTCGATGCCGGAACGTTGTACGAGATCAGCGACACATCCGCGCTGTCGTTCGCGAAGACCAGACTCGCGTCTGTCGGCACGGAAGTGCCGGTGATGGTCAGCAGGGAAGAGCCAAAGGACGCCGGCAGCGACGACGTAATGCCGGCAAAGTTGAAGTACGTCACATTGTTCAGTTCCGAGGTGCCGATCGGCGCATATGACGTGGTCCGTGAGTTCGTTTCGAGCGGATCATAGATGCCGAACCACGTCATGTAATTGTTCGTCGACGGATTGCCGTAGTTGTCGATTTCCGGATCGACGGACCAGAACGGCGTGCCGTTGACGGGATCCGAATCCATGAGCGTGATGGTCGTCGCCGTGTTGCCCTGAATGGCCATGGAATCGCCGACACCCATGCCGCCGACTGTCCACAGTGCCTTCGGAAAATCGGCGTACTCGTCAGGATCCGGCGGTGTGGAAATGAGCGCGGTGATCGGCGCCCAGGTCTGCGGCGACGTTGACCAGCTCTTGTCGGTGTCCGTCACCGTGTGATCGGGCGTCGTCTCGAAGGAATGCACGTCCACGAGACCCGTCATGTACTCGCCGTGATAGTTGATGCCAGCCGCATTGGCGACGGAGCCGTAGCTCACGGTCTCCATGTTGTAGTACGCTTTCAGGTTCGTGGTCGGGCTGATGGTGATGCTGCCCTTCATGAACATCTGCTCGCGGATCTGTGCCTGTGTCAGCGCGAGCCGCCAGATCCGCACTTCATCGATGTGTCCCGTGAACAACCGGTAACCGCTCGGCGAGCGGCCGATGCACATGCGGTCGGCAGCGGTGTGGGAATAGATGTTTCCACTGCTCGCATTTGCTGAAGCAACGAGACTTCCGTTGATGTAGAGTTTCAGCCGCGCCGACGAGAGGGCGCCATCGTACACGCCGACGACGTAGTACCACTTGTCCTGCTCGGGAGCGTAGGCCGACACTGTATAGCGGTTCGTCATGTTCCGTATCGAGAACTCGAATTGTCCGTTGCTGGACGTATGCTGCATCCAGAACTGGCCGTAGTCCCGCGAGTGATACCGTTCCTTCGCGATGATGGTGGCTCGCCTGCCTTCGTTGATCTCGTGCCCGTTCGTGGCGGGATACGCCGCATCCTGCGGATCGATGGTCCACTTCACCCAGGCGGCGACGGTGAGCTTGTTGAGGTTGGTGACGCCGTTGCTCAATACGTCGGCATTGCCGAAATACGCGAAGTCGCCATGGTCGAGGTAGTTCCCGTTCTGAAATTTGAGTGCTTCTCCGCCGCCCGGCTGCGCAAAGGCGAAGGTGGCCAGAAACAGGAAGGCAACAAGAAGGAGCAGCCCAAACGAGCGCGTCCTTCCATTCAGTAGCGCGGAATAATTCATCGCACGTCCTCTCATCAGATAAGGTGTGATTGATTCTTTTGCGGCTGGCACATCGACGCGCTCTCACCTGCGTCTCTGCCGGGGCATTGCGCCTCGAGCAGACTGGGAGTTTCCTGCAACTGGACGCGTGTTGCGTCCAGCAGATTCTCCGAGGATGTTCCTTCCGATCCGGGGCTACATAAAAACAGACTTGGTAACCCGATGAAAGTGATGCCATATACGTGCCAGAAACCGCTACTGACGCGTAACTCTCCTATAAACAACGCTAAACCGCTGGCATCCTGGTTCAGTGCAACCGGAATGCTGAAAAATTTTCCGCCGATTCCGTGCAGGTCTGAAATTCCTGCCGGGTGAGGACACCGGCTGCCGATCATGTACCGACATTTGTGGCACGTCATCCTGAACGCAGTGAAGGATCTGGCCGTCCAGGCTACAAGCGGCATTCGGAGCGCCGCCGGGGCCGGCGTCCCTGTCGGCCGATTCCGGAGTACTGGAGTGATGGAGTGGTGGAGCGGAAAGACTTTTTCCGGGTGGGGACAAGCGTCCCGCTTGTCCGATTCCGCACTTCGCGCGAGCCTCGCTATCCCTTCCTGTACACAAAAACCCGTGCAGTCCCGGCGCTCGCCTCTTCATCCCTCCTGCGCAAGCACTTGAACGGCTCGGAAGAGCCGTCGAGTTTTTCAGATGGACTGATGCGGTTTTCAGACGGACGGTTGCGTTTTTCAGATGGACGCTTTCGACTTCCAGTTGGACTGATGCAATTTTTTTTCGGCCTGATGCATACGCTGGAAAGGCGTTGGATTTTTGAAATGGGCCATTCGGTATTTTGAATGGCGTGATCGGTTCTCGAAATGGACCGATCGGTTTCCTGGATGGAATGATCGGTTTTTGAAATGGACTGATCGGATTTTTGAATGACGTGTTCGGCATCCCGCCGACGTGTTGCGCTTCTCATATGCCCCGATCAGTTTTTTGATTGGACCGATCGGGATTTTTTTTGCCTCGATCGAACCTGTTTTTGTCTCGATCAGAAATTTTTTTTCGTGATTGGATTTTTTTTTGAGTCGATGGAAAATTTTTTTGTCCCGATCGACTTTCAAAATGGCGTGTTTTGGCCGATATCAGGTCCGATGAAGTTTTTTAATCCATAAATATCAACCACATGCGAGGATTCGACGGTTTTTTTCAATACACCGGGAACATTCCGAGGGGTTCGTGAGTGTAACGGGTACACGGCGACGACGAGAGCCGAAAAGTGACGGATGGAAGTTCGATACAACCATACATACACCGACGTACGCGGTGTCACTTATCCTCTCACCATTCCAAGGACACAGCTCATGACCACCCCCCAACTGCAAAAGTTGACCATGTACCGGGCGCTCGACGACTTCCTCGACGGGCAGACGGACATCCTCGCCGGCGTCGAGGCGATTCCGGCAATCGTCGCGGATTTCAAGAGAAACCATGAAGCCATCGAGCAGGGCGCCCACCGGCAGGGCAGCGTCACGGCGGGCAAGACCGACGTGAAGCACGACGCCGAGGAGAAACTCTTCAGCCAGATGTGCCTCGTCGTGGATTCCCTCCGCGCCTACGCGAAGCGCAACGGCCTCGTCGAGACCCTGGCCAAGGCCTCGGTGGAGCGCTGGCGACTCAATCAGCTGCGCGACTCCGAGCTGAGCACGCAGGCCGGCATCTTCCTCAACGAAGCCGTGTCGCACTCCCCGGCCGTGGCGCAGTATGGTCTCACCGATGACGTGCTCCGCAAATATCGCGAGGCCATCGCCGCCTTCTCGAAGTCGCTCGAGACGCGCGAGGGCAGCCTGGCCGACCGCAAGGTGACGCGCTCCGAACTCGCCGGCCTCTTCGACGCCACCGACGATCTCCTCGATTTCGAACTCGATGCCATGGTGGAGCACCTCCGCGAGGCGCATCCCGCCTTCTACGAGAACTACCACGCCCTGCGCAGCGCCAAGTCCATCGGCCCGCGCAGCCGTCGCAGTTCCGCTGAGAGCGAGACACCCGCCGCCGCGGGGAACGGGAACGGCAATGCCGTCGCGGCCCCCGCTCCCGCGGCGCAGCCCGCCGTCGCGCCCGTTTCAAAAGAATAGTCTGATACACCTCCAGACACACCGCTCCGTGCGCCGGGACTGATCACCCCGGCCGCGGGACGGGAGTATCAGTTGCGCGCACGCTCCGAAGACGAACTCTCCGGGGCGTGTGGATTAAAACAGCGCATGGAAGACCGCAAACAATTCTGGATTTTTTCATTAGATTCGCTCACACAGAATCACGCCATCACCCCTGGAGTAAGCACGTGGCGGTACGACTTTCAGATAGCGAAATCGCAGATCTCATCGCGGAGGAGAAAGTCCTGCCATCCGATTACAGACAGAAGGTGAAGCTCAATCCAAAGCACGGGCACAGTGAACGCGAACTCGAGATGACTGGCGTCAAAGGCAACGAGTTCGCATTGATCCTTCGTCAATCGTCTTACAACCATCTGGATTTTTCGATCATCCTGACATGGTTGCCGCCGAACTCATCAACCAGATTTCGTCTGCGCCGGTATAACGGAAAAAGCCACGAGCACACGAACAAGCTTGAGTCGGACAGGTTCTACGATTTCCATATCCACCAGGCTACGGAGCGCTATCAGCAGACCGGACTCAGGGAGGATTCTTTTGCGGAAGCGACGTCGAGGTATCAGGATCTTGGAAGCGCGCTCCAATGCGTCATTCAGGATTGTGGATTCCATATCCCGGGAAATGAAACTCTCGATCTGTTCAACCAGGGAGGTGCGTCATGACGATGGACGGCATTGAACTGGATTTCCGCCAGAAGGTGGGAGATCGCGTCAGCCTTGCATTGGAAGGCATGGACCGCTACCGCGTCTTCACTCCATTTCTCTTCGAGGATGGAGATCATCTCGCTGTCGTGCTGAAACGGGAACAGGACAGGTGGGTGTTGAGCGACGAGGGTCACACATACATGCATCTTACGTACGACCTCGACGAAAAGGACCTGCGTCAGGGCAGCAGACAGAAGATCATCGCCAACGCTTTGGCCGCGTTCTCTGTGGAAGACCGGGATGGGGAGTTGCGTCTCTCCGTTCCCGAAGAGCGCTTCGGCGATGCCCTGTTCAGCTACGTTCAAGCCCTATTGAAAATCACCGACGTGTCCTATCTCTCTAGAGAGCGGGTTCGATCCACGTTCATGGAGGATTTCAAGACCTTCATTCGCAGCAGGGTCGCGGAAGAGCGGATCACGTTCGATTGGTGCGATAGGGCTCACGATCCAGGAGGGAAATACCCCGTCGATTGCAGGATCAACGGCATGCCGAAACCGATCATGGTTTTCGCTCTCGCCACCGATCACAGCGTGCAGACCGCGACGATTTCGCTGCTCCAATTCGAACTTCGGAACCTGCCTCACCGCTCTCTCGCCATCTTCGAAGATCAGGAGAACATCAACCGCAAGGATCTCGCCCGCTTCAGCGACGTGTGCGAGAAGCAATTCAGCAGTCTGGCCGCGAACAGGGAGCGGATTGCGGTGTATCTTCAGGAGGCGGTGGAGTGAGATTCAGAGAACCGTGCTTCACCCCACGCACCACCCAAAGCCGCAGCTCTGATACTCTCGGATACACGAGCGGCACGGCATTCAATGAAAATGGCAAGGCAGGCGCCTGATCGAGCGGTGTGTTCATGAGGTCAAGCCCCGCGCTGATCTCGATCGCGAGTTTGAGGTAGCGGCGGAGAAGCAGCAGTGGCGGAAACTCATCCCTGAGTCCCAGCCATTCCAGCATATCGAGAGCGCCCTTTGAACTGTTGCAGGAGCGGCAGGCCCAGACAAGATTATCTGCCGAATTCGCTCCGCCCCGTTTCGTCGGTATGAGATGGTCTGCCGATAGTCTCTCCCGCGTCCCACAATAACAGCAGGCTTGCGGGAGTATCATTTTCAGACGGTCATCATCCGCCAGCGGACCGATTTTCATCGTT
Organism: Ignavibacteria bacterium; assembly: GCA_016720835.1. GTDB lineage: Bacteria > Bacteroidota > Ignavibacteria > SZUA-365 > SZUA-365 > JADKJW01. Next base: position 105,225 of record JADKJW010000011.1, on the reverse strand, counting down.
CCCGCATTGAGTCCCTTGTACAGCCGCGCTCGTACCATGAACTGCACAGGCCCGTACCGCTCCTGCTTTGTTGCTATTGCCGCGTGCGCCATCGCGAGATTTGCGTAGGACCAGTGGAGCAGTTCGCCGATGGTGGAGGGGTAGAAGGGATGGGGCTTATGAAGGGCTGGAGAAATGATCATGGACACGATGTGCATTCACACATTACTTCGTATTCTGCAATGCAACGATTCCTGAACCGAGTTTTATAAATAATTCCGCGAGTCGTTCGCAAATCTGATCGATATCAGCAGCGTATGCAATCGATTCTCCATATCCGTATCGGAAGGGCGGTTGCCGGGGCTTCCATGAAATACCACACGTGTTCAACAATGACTCCAGCAATTCGCTCCGACCTTTAATATGGTAATCGTAAATGTTTACGAGCCAGCCGTCGCTTGGACTCAAATTAATATTCACTCGCAATCCCAAATTGTTTTGGAGGTTCACAGTGTACGATAATAGATCGTACAGTTCTATTTGGGGCTGCCATCCTCCTTGTATAAACAATGGAGCAATATTATCACCTTCGATGCGTTGCGCTAGCTCCGTTGTCTTCTGTTTCATGTCGGCACGAAGTTCTTGAACTCCTCCCAATAATTCCTCAACTTGTTTTCGGTTTTCCTGGAAATACGAGAGCATTTTTGGATCCATCGTTGTACCCGGGATAAGTTGTCTGAGCGTGGATATGAAATCGCGAAGATGCGTTAGATACGGCTCCCTTGCGTGCAAGACCACTGAACCGAGGTTTGCAAGAATTGATTGGAAAAATCTCTGATAACTGATTATCTCGAAAGTACTCGAATCTACTGCCTTCCTGACACAATCCGCGGGTTGTCGGAGGCATAGAAACACTCCATACTGTATTCGATTTGGATAGTGTTTCCTGAGATGGTCCCTGTAGTGCTCGAATGGATTACCCTTAGTGCTGTAGATCTTGTTCTCAATCGCGATTACGAAGGTCTCAGTGACAATCAGCAAATCAATACGCTTATCCTCTGTGGTTGCGACTTCTCGATGGACTTCAACTTGCTCATATTCGATGAGCTGTCCTCCGCTCAATGTTTCCTTGCGTGCATCACGCTGTGTCGCCTCCACGCTTTTCACGGTCAGAAGCTTGAACAAAGTCTCAATGAAAAGACCTTGGAGTCCGTGAGGTTGTTTCGGATCAAAGTAGAATTGCAGAATATTGCTTGCAACATTTTCGAGGTGCGGATATCCCGCAATTTGCATGAATGTACGGTCCTGACACCTTGACCGATACATGCCTTGAAAACTTTGCAGTAACACGTTTAATTGGGTCAAAGAAACTTCACCCATTGTTTTCATCCATGAACATTACCCTTCTGTCGCTAGTAGAAATATTCATTCAAAAAGCTCAGGATGCTCTGCTCCTTTTCTCTTTCTCTTCAGCTGCATCGGGATCTCAAACGCCCCCGCCTCGCGCAATTCGGTCGCCGATATGGTGGGACCGGAACAAATCTTCTCCAGCAACGCTGCCTGCTTCGGTTCGAGCTCGACGAGCAGGCCGAGCACGTTGAGGACATTGATGAGCTCACTGGTGTATTCGGCGAGCCAGTGGTCGGGCTGTATGTCGCAAAGAGGGGATGGAGGCCGGCGGTCGCCGATGATCGGACGGTCGCGCTTCGCCTTCCTGTAGCTGAACCACTGCTGCAGCACCTTCTTCCCCGACACTTCATATGCCCACATTTCCGGGCTCACGTTCTCAACATATCCTTTCCCGATTAACAGGCGTCGCTTCACTGCGTCGTACCCGATGGTATCCGGCATGTCTGCCGGGTTCTGCGGGATGGCGCCTTCCTTCGGTATGGTTGGCCTCCTTACTTCAGGCAACCTTGGTGGCTGCAGAGGACGGCCAACTTTAGGATCGCTCATTCGCTCACCGAACGTATGCAGCCAGATTACATTGCGGCCGAGTTTGGCTGCTTCAAGGAAGAGGTGCTTCTCTGCCGTGATTGGTATCCGCAAGCCCGGCGTCGAAAGATCGCTCTGGAAACGGGCAGTGTATGCGGGGTTGGCAGCGGTCGCTGCGATGTAGGCGACTAGATCTTCAACGCTCACTTCAATGCTGTATTTCAAAGCAAGATTCGACAATAATTTGGGTCGAATATTGTGCGAAGATATTTCAGCGTCACTCCAGGCTGGAAATACGCGACCACCTCGTCCATTATAATGATGGAGGTCTGGAACAAGTGCGCTAAGTGTGATTGCGGGGCCTGCAGAGGGCGAACGATCGCTCGGAGCAGTAAGAAATATCTGTTTTTCAGACCGGGACGACCAAAGTTCTGCATTTGGCTGAGTCAATACTCTGGCATCAGCGATGATCCATTGCCTATTAAACGAACGAAAGGCGTAAGGCACAGGAGGAGTGCAATGCCCCTTCTCCGATACGAGTGGTTTCGGATTTGCTGCGAAACCAGGTAGAGCCTCGCTAATAATGGACCGAATGTGACGATCAGCAGGTTTACCATTCCGCAGCGTTGGCTGAAAGAGATCCTCCTTTTTATCTACAGGTGCTTCGATAAGCGCGTTCCAACGATGTTGCAAGGACCAGGAATCTGGAGCAATTACCCAAGTACGTTTTGCCTGGACTCCTGATCCGTTGTAGATGAAAAAATCCTCCAGTGCAGGATATTCCGCCCAAGCCCCAGTGGACGCAGGTAGGAACGGGGCACGCCAATCAATCGGACATTCGATCCATGCCTTGCCGGTCAGCCGCAACTTGTCGAGAGCGGCAAACTTGGTCATGCGATGCCCGGCAGGAAGTGCCTGAAAATGGACATTCGCCGGTACGGAGGGCACAGTGCGGGCGGAGCGCGACGCGAGCACGATGCACACCGGTTGCTGTACACCCTGGAAAATGCGCGTGTTCACATCCGGCTGGTGTCCTTCGGGCGAACAGTCGATCACCCAGATGTCGTCGCATGCCTGCCGCAAATATGCGCGCATTTTCTGGAAACCGGGTCCTCCAAGAAAACCCGCCACGGTGATGAAGCAGACGATGCCGGTCTTGTGCTCCTTGTGATGGTCGTACACCTTCCATGTGGCCCAGCGCCAGAAATACACATAGAGATTGCGTAGGTGTTTGCTGTGCGCGCCCGCGCCCCATTCCTTCGGCGGCATCCAGTCGGCCAGCGGCGCGAGCTTCTCCGCGGCGGCGTTTGCTCCTTCCACCCAGCCGCCGCGCCCCTTGGCCTTTTCCTTGTACGGGGGATTCCCGATGACGACGGTGATCGGTTCGTCGCGCTTGATCTTGTTGGCATCCTTGCGGGACTGCGCAATGCGTGCCAAGATGCCCGGTATCCAGCCTCGTCGTCGTCGGGATCGCCCAGGGTATCGGTGACGAACATCCGAAGCGGCGCATGTGGCGGGGCGCCGGTGAGATCCGCGATCTCCGCGAGGATGCGCAGTTGCGCCACGGCGAAGGGTCCGAGCTGGATCTCGAAGGCGATGAGGCGCTTCACCGCGGCATTGATCGCCTCGCTCACCGCTCCTTCGCCTTCGTCCGCCCGGACCGTCTCCGCGATTTTTCGAAGCACACCAAGCATGTATGTGCCGGTGCCCGTGGCGGGATCCATGACCGTCACCGACGGCGATGCAAGCCCGGCGTGCTGCCCGTAGCGCGGACTTCGAAGCGCTTCATCCACCAGCCGGACCATCGATCCCACGACTTCATGAGGAGTGTAGTAGGAGCCCGTCCTCTTCCGGAGCGCGTTGTCGTACACTTCAAGAAACTCTTCGTAGAAGTAGAGCCAGGCCTCGGGGCTGCCCTTGCTGACGCTGGCCCACTGCACTGCGTCTAGAACACGTACGAGTGTCCCGAGAGACGTCTTGAGCGTGTCCCGGTTGTCGGCGTCCTCGGTCAGCAACCTGAGCGCGGCGCCGATGAGCGAGTTGGTGTGCAGCAGGTCGCTCGCGATGCGGTCGAAGCCGGTGGCAAGCTCGATGCCGTTGGCCCGCGCCATGAGCAAACCGAACGTCACGGCCTGCGCGTACCCGTCCGCAAATTGTTGGTCGGACGCTTCGGGGAAGAGCAGTTTACGCCAATCGACGGCGAGAGCGGTGAGCACCTCGTTGTTCAGAGCGAGCTGTTCCGTCACTTCGTCCCGCAGCAGGCGGCACAGCCGCGCGCTCACACGCGCGAGTTCCTCCGCGTTTTTCGGTGGCAAGGGTTTCCAAAGGAAGAAATTCTCGAACAGGTTCAGCAGTCTGGCAGGCGCCTGCAGCTTGCTACCTGAGGTTTCGATATCGCCTGCCAGCGGGACGATCGCATCCACAATTTTTCCGTCGCGCCACAGGCTGAAGGCATTGCCGTCGGAATAGATGAGGTTCGGCAGCGATTGCAGCTTTTCCCACTGCGCCTTGTCGTGCGGATCCTTGAACTTCCTCGGATCGGCGCCCTTTCCCGGCGCTTTGAGCTCTATGAAACCGACGAGCGCTTTCTTCACCGTGATCGCATAGTCCGGTCGCGTCTTCAAGTCGCTCAAGGAGGATTCGCCGACGGCAGTGACGGCATTCTGGGGAAGCTTGCACAGTTCCGCCATATCCGCGAGCAGTTTCTCAAACGGCGCGCGGAGCTGGTCCTCCGGCTCGCCAGTCGCAGAAGGATTCGACAGCTTGGCTTTGACGGAGGCGCCAAAGCTGGAGATTGCGGTGGGGAGGGTGAGAATGGTATTCACTGGTAAGACATATCTATTTCAAGTGAGAACGTTACCGACTAGGATTTTACCGAATTCACAGCGACCGCAAAGTGCCTTCAGTCCGGAGCTTATGCGTTTGATATAAATTTCTCATACCGCTTCCTCACCAGTGAGGCTGCAATTGGGGTAATGATTGTGGTTGTACCCGGAAAACGAAGCCATCCCGGATTCCTTGGGATCATCCACAAGCAGGGATAATTCAACCGCCCTGAAAATTATTGCCGCTGCGACAGAAAAAAAGCGGAGTGCTGCTTTATCTCGTATCGGTTCTAGCTTGCGCTGCATTAAGGAGATCGTTGGTTCGCCGTTTGCCCCACTTTGTGGCCCGAAAATAACTACGTTGGGGTGGATGGTCTCTGCACTCAGAGCTCCCCATATCTCCGCCAATTGAGGAATCTTTTTCTTGGAAACAGAAATCGCTCGAGTAGCTGGAAACTTATGACCCGCATGAATGTACTCTTTGAAAGCTTCTTCGTCGGAGGTGATCCAAATCGCAACAGCGCTCGCTTCTAGCGAGATCCGCAACAGAGCATAACCTTGCTGCGTTGCTCCTTGTCGGAAGAGATTGAGACAGGAGATCAACGTTTCCAGTGCATTGTTGAGCAGTGCAAGCGCATGGTATCATTACCAGATATAGTGGATCCCTCTTTGAACGCTGCATAAAGCAAGGTGAATAGTGGCGTTCCGATTTCTCCAATTGCAGCATCGAGATCAGACTTGTACGCTTCGTCAAATTCGGGCTGTAAAGCCAAGGAGCGGGTCATGATATATTCATGAATTGATGAAGTCGAGTTCGTTGGCATCTCTAATCTCCATCTCCTTCCGAATAATCTGCAACCCGGTGTCGGAACAGCAAGCGTGCGAATCTGTCCACCGTTTAGCGTCGCACTCACCACCGTCGTCATTATGACGGTGATTTCGTAAAAGATACACTAACCTCACCCGTACAACTCCGGAAACAGTTCCCGCTCCACGGCCTCGATCACGGCGTGGATGATCTTGATGTGGATTTCCTGTATGCGGCCGGCGCTGGAGCCGGGCGCGATGATGGCGAGGTCGCAGAGCGGCGCGAGTCTGCCGCCGTCGCGGCCGAGCAGTCCCACCACCTTCACGCCGCGCGCGCGCGCCTCCTCGGCGGCGCGGAGCACGTTCGGGGAGTTGCCGCTGGTGGAGAGCAGCAGGAGGAGATCGCCCTCGCGACCGAGCGCCCTGACTTGGCGCGCAAAGACCTCCGCGTAGCCGTAATCGTTCGCGACGCAGGAGAGGTGCCCGGCATCGCTGATGGCGATGGCCGGCATCGGATCGCGGTCCTTCCCGTAACGCCCGCTCCACTCCTCGGCGAAGTGCATGGCGTCGCTCATCGAACCGCCGTTGCCGCAGGACAGCGCCTTGCCCCCCGCGCGGAATGTCGCCGCCAGCATCTCCGCGAAGACCCCGACCCTCGGGAACTGCTCCGCATCGCCGACGAACGCCGCCAGACACTCCTGCGCTTCACGAAACGACTCACGTATCGAATCCATCCGCCCTCCTCCGTGTAAACACCTCTTTATCTCCCATCTCACATCGTCGCCTTCATACTTCATAATTCATACTTCATACTTCATCCTCACAACACCACCAGTTCCAGCGCCTTCAACCGCGCCGCCGAATCCGTCTCCACATCCGCATGCAGCGAATTCCCGTGCGCGTCCATGGTCACGATGGTGGCGAAGTCCCTGCACTCGTACATCCACAGGGCTTCGGGTACGCCGAACTCCTCGAGGAAGTGCACTCCCGGCACCTTCGTGATGGTCTCCGCGTAGTACTGCGCTGCGCCGCCGATGGCGCTCAGGTACACGGCGCCGCTGTCCTGCAGGCCCTTCAGGGTCTTCTTGCCCATGCCGCCCTTGCCGATCACGCCGCGCAGGCCGAATTTTTTGATGATGTCCGCCTGGTACGGCTCCTCGCGGATGCTGGTGGTGGGTCCGGCGGCCATGACGTGCCATTCGCCGGCCTCGTCCTTCAGCATGACCGGTCCGCAGTGGTAGATCACGCCGCCGTTCATGTCGATCGGCGCGTCGTGATCCATCAGGTAGCTGTGCAGCGCGTCGCGGCCGGTGAACATCGGCCCGCTGAGCAGCACAATGTCGCCCACATTCAGCGCGCGCACATCGGCTTCGCTCAGCGGCATGGTCAGGCGGATTTCCTTGCCCGACAGCGGGATGCCCGCGGCGGCGGCCATGGCGGCGGGATGCATGTCGCGGAACTGCCACGACACGATGGCGCCGGTGTTCGCGTCGAGCCGCACACCGAGGCGGCGGAAGGCCCAGCAGTCGTAGGCGACCGACACGAAGAAGCTCGCCGGCAGACGGTGGAAGGACCCGATCTTGCAGCCGATCAGCGTGCTCGCGCCGCCGAAACCCATGGGGCCGATGTTGAGCGTGTTGGCGGTCTTCATGATGGCGTCCTCCAGCGCGGCGAGGCGCGGATCGGGATTCACGTCGTCCAGCGCGCGGAACAGCTGGCCCTTGGCGTGCATGTAGCCCGAGGTGCGGTCGCCGCCGACGGCCACGCCGATGGCGCCGGTGGAGCAGCCCTGCCCCTGCGCCTGCCATACGGCGTGCAGGATGCACTTGCGCACGCCTTCAAGATCGCGGCCCGCCTTGCCGAGATGCGGCAGCTCCATCGGCAGCGAATACTGGATGTTCTTGTTCTCGCAGCCGCCGCCCTTGAGCAGCAGCTTGATCTCGATGGTCTCCTCCTCCCACTGCTCCCAGTAGATAATCGGAGCGCCATCTCCGATGTTGTTGCCGCTGTTCTTGCCGGTGATGGAGTCCACGGTGTTCGGCCGCAGCTTGCCGAGGCGCGTGGCCTCCGCGACGGCCCAGAGGATGTCCTTCTTCATCTCGATCTGGTTGACGCCCACGGGCGTTTTGATCTTGAAGGTGGGCATGCCAGTGTCCTGGCAGATCGCGCCTTCGTTGTCGCAGGCCATGTCGATGTTCTTCGCGATGGTGGCGAGCGCGAGCGATGCGCGCGAGCCGGGCTCTTCCTTGTCCAGAATGTTGCCGATGGCGGTCCGCACGTCCGAAGGGAGGTTGGTGGATGTCTGGATGATCAGTTCAAGCATGCTCTGGCGGAAGTGTTCCATGGTGTCCTCGCGAATGGAAGGAAAGTGCGTCTGCCGGGGCACGCCGGCGCGCCACAAATATACCGCACTCGCGCGTCGGGAGGAACACCGCAGTCGCCCCGAAACGGTGCGGAAACGCCCGCTTGGAGAATTTTTCGGACCGGTGTAACAAATACCCTGCTTCGTTTGTCATTCCCACAATTGTTGCGATGCGAGTATTACGTACCCAAGCACATATCATCAGGAGCGATTGTATGCCATCCCCGAACGACCAGCAGCTAGCGGAACGCATGGCTGATCTTACGTATCGTCTTCTCGAAAATTGCACGGAGAAGCAGGAGTACATCGCGGAAAAATTCGCGCTGTCGCTGTCGGAGTTTCGCTGTCTCCGCTCCTTTCAGAGCGACAAGACCCTGTGCGTGAAGGACATCGCCCAGCGCATGAACCTCACGAGCAGCCGCCTCACCCGCATCGTCGACGGCCTGGTCGCGAAGAAACACGTGACCAGGGAAATCAACCCGATCGACCGCCGCGTGATGGACATCTCGCTGACGCCCGAGGGCATCGCAATCTCGCGACGGCTGAACATCGATTACGTCTCGATCCACCATCAGATTCTCGAAACCATTCCGCCGACGGTGCGACATTCCGTGATCAAGGCGCTCGATGAACTCGCCCTTGCGATGGCGAGCTGGATGAAGGAATAGCCGCCCCGGCGAGAAAACACAGCACGCTCGCGGCCAGTCCCGCGTACATGGGTTCGATGCCGAAGGGATACTGCGCGGCATCGCCCGTTGCATGCGCGAGACCCCAGAGGAACCACAGGAGCGAAAAGAAAAAGCCCGCCAGCATCATCGCCAGCGTCCATGCGGGCGACACCCGGTATCGCGCGCTGTACGAACTCAGCACCGGCAGGAGCAGACCCGGGATGAAGAGCGTCCCGATGACGTACCACAAGCGTATGACCGATGGGAAGAGCAGCGCGCCGCCGATGGCCGCCGCCGCGGTGAACAGGACCCCGGCACGCGTGAACGTCATGATGTCCCTGTCACTCCGCCTGCCGGACAGCGGCGCAAGGAGATCGCGCCCGAAGGTCGATGCGGCGATGAAGGTCAATCCGTCGGTGGTCGACATCACCGTGGCGACCATGCCCAGAAAGAACAGGCCCTTTGCCGCCGGGGGAAGCACCAGCTCGCCCAAGGCCGGAAAGGCCATCGTCGGCTGCGCGAGGTCCGGCAGCAAGGCCCGGGCATAGAGTCCCGACAGGGTGGTCAAGCCGTCGAAGATGGTCCAGAACAGTATCGAGAGGATGATGCCGCGCTTCGCGGTGCGCGGCGATTCCGCGCTCAACGTGAACTGGTGGAACTGCGGCGCGACGAGTGTCCACAGCGCGATGAAGAACCAGACGATGACGTACTGCCAGGAGTTTCCGCCTGCCGGGGTAAGATGCGACGGCGTCACGTGTTCGGGAATGAACGGCACGATCCCGTGGACCGGAATCAGGAACGCGAGGAGCACGATGAACCCGGCGAACATCAGTCCGAACTGCAGCAGATCGATGCGCACAAGGGCGCGGAAGCCGCCGACTTCCATGTACAGCACCGATGCCGCGGTGCCGAGCAGCAGGCAGAGCGGCAGCGGCCAGCCGGTCACCACCTGCAACAGCACGGCCTGCATCAGCACGTAGGGAGCGGGCGAACTCATGAAGAACACGAGCAGCGATCCCGCGATGCCGACCCTGCTGCCGAAGGACGAGGCAAGCTGATCGGGGATGGAATACGCCATCGATTCCCGCACCTTCCTCGCGAGAAAGAGCGCGAAAATCAGAGCAAACACGTAGTACGGCAGGCCGAAGACGAACCAGTTCGACAGTCCGTACAGGTAGGAGTATTCGCCGACGCCGAGGATGCCCCCATACCAGGTGGATACCAGTGCGGCCACAAACGCGGGCAGCGTCAGCTTCCGCCCGTTGAGCAGGTACTCCTCCGCACTCCGCGTCCCGGAGGCCCCGCGCAGTGTTCCGCGGAGTCCGAGCGCGAGCAGCGTCAGGAAGTAGACCGCGACGAGGAGCCAGTCGACGAACGAAAGGTGGAGTACACGCATGGCGTTGTCGTCAGTTCACCGTGCGCGACCCGTGTTCACGAAAAAAAATGGGGCCCCTCGCCGGAACCCCATGAATAGCAGAAGGCAGCCCATCGCGCAGCTCAGTGCGTGCTCATGTCCACCAGCTTCGGGATGGGAGGATTGTGCTGTTTATACAGCAGGTCGGTCACGGAACGGGCGTGCGTGTCGCTGTCCACCGTGACAAACACCAGTTTCTCCATGCACGTTTTGCAGACACGGATTTTCTGTTCCCCGTCCATGTCAAGCGGTTTTTTGAAATAGAGGGATTCTGCCGGGATCGCGTGTCCGAACATGCACTCATGTTCCTTCTCCGATACTCCGGTGTGCCACGCGTATTTCTTCGATGAGAGCGAATTGAAGCGCTTCAGGGACTGCAGAAAATCTTTCTCGGATCGGTACTCGGACATAGGCGACATCCTCCTGTAATCGAAGTGATAAGAGAATCACCGTCAGTGCGAGCAATTTAGAAAAAGAAACGAGAAAGCAAAGCCGAATTATTTCGCCCCGGGAAATGAATGAAATTCGCCTGAAATGCGGGATATCTGGTGACGGCATCCGCTTTTTCAGTAGATTGCAATTCCGCATGTTCCATCGCCCGCTCACAATATCCGCACACGAGATGAACCGAATTCTCGCCCTGCTGTTCGCTCTGGTCCCGCTTTGCGGACCCGCGCTCGCGCAAGTTGCAGCATCCCACACCGCTGTTTCGCTCGAACTGCGCGCCGAACTCATCGGCTCGCACGAAATCCGTCTGACGCTCGTGCTCGGGGATGCCGAACTCGTTCCCGATCCGTCGCACTACCGCCTCAGCAACGGAAGAGGAGAGGCGCTGCCGATCCACGCGGTGGAAGCTCTCGGCGCGCACGTGGTGCGGATCATCCCCGTGCAACCTCTCGACAGCACACGCGTCTATTTCATCGAGGAACTGCGCTCCGGCGTGAAGCGCGTGTGCACGTTCGATGCGCTGTACCGCGCGCTGCACTCGGACAAGGAACTCGGCGCAAATTACGACGCGCGCTCCGGGCGCACGGATTTCCGCGTCTACGCCCCGCGCGCCACCGGCGTGAAACTCTACCTCTACCCGCAACGCGTCGGAGGTGATCCATCCGCGGTGATCGCAATGCACCGCGATTCCTCCGCGATCTGGGAGGCGGCGGTGGACGGCAACCTCGAAGGCCATTGGTACGATTTTACCGTGCATGGACCCGACGATCCGGGCAATGAATTCCACGAGCAGCATCCGGTGCACGTCGGCGATCCCTATGCCCGGGTCAACGACGACTCATACGGACGCTGCCGCGTCTGGCCCAAAACAACACCCGCCGCTCCGCTCGCGGGCGGGATTCCGAAGATGGAGGACGTCGTCGCGTATGAAGTCCACATCGAGGATTTCACACTCGCCCTCACCGGACTCGATGCGCGCAAGCGCGGCACGATCCCCGGGTTCATCCAGAGCGGACTGCGCAACGCGTCCGGCGCGCCGATCGGCATCGATCATCTGGTCGATCTCGGCATCAACGTCGTGCATCTCCTCCCCATGCAGGAATACCTCCACTACCCCGACAGCGAATGGCAGCCGGCGTTCAAGAGCGATCCAACCATGCAGGCACGGGGCGTCGCCGAATCGAATTACGACTGGGGGTACCGCACCTCGCACGCGCTCGCGGTCGAAACCCGGTACCGGGAGAAGGGCTCGGACTACGGCGAGCAGAACCGCCAGCTGCGCGATCTCGTCCAGGCATTCCACGACCGCGGCATCGCCGTGATCGTGGATATCGTCTTCAACCATACCGCGGAGCGCATGGACGGCCGCGAACTCACGCACGGCTTCCGCGTCTTCGACCGGCACGCATACTACCGCACCAACAACACCCTCGGCTTCATCGGCGACTACGGGACGGAAACAAAGTCCGAGAACCGGCCCATGCTGCAGCGGTGGATTTACGACCAGTGCCTCGCCCTCATCAACGAGTATGGCGTCGACGGGTTTCGCATCGACCTCGCGCGGCTGACGGACACGCAGACGCTGGCGGAACTCCGCCGCCGCATCGGACCGGACAAGATCGTCTACGGCGAGCCGTGGATCGCGTCCTCCGATCCCGACTTCGAACGCAATCCCGCATGGACCTGGTCGAAGGCGGACGCGCCGATCACGTTTTTCCAGGACGACTGCCGCAACGCGCTGTGCGGGCCGCCGGACAACCCCGCGGACAAGCGCCGCGACCGCGGATATGCCGGCGGCAACGGCAATCGCGAGGCGGCCAAACGCGCAATCGCGAACACCTTCCCCGGCGAGCGCACGCCGAACGACGGCATCAACTACCTCGACATTCACGACAACTGGGCGCTGGCCGACCGCTTCGCCACGCGCGACTGGAACGGCGAGCTGGGAGTGGACGAAGGCCCGTACCGCATCGCGGCCGCGATGCTGTTGACGTCCCTCGGACCCGTCGTGCTGCATGGCGGTTCGGAATTCATGCGCAGCAAGGGCAGCGCGCCGCTCGAGGAAATCGTCAAGCGCACCACCGCCGGACCGGTCTACATCCACGGCAAACGCGACACGTACAACCTCCGCACCGCGAACCTGTTCCAGTGGGAGAATCTCGGGCGCAACACCGGCGACGGCGCCGCATGCAATTACCAGCGCATGAACGACTACTGGAAAGGCCTGATCGCGCTCCGCCGCAGCTCGGCGGGAAAGGTCTTCCGGATCGGCGACGCGGTGCCGGCGGGGTACATGCAATGGATCGAAGGCGCGGATCCCATGCAGCTCGGCTACATCGTCGGAGGCACGGTCCTCGTCGCCGTCAACACCGGCGATTCACCGAGCACCATGTCCGGACTGGCATTGCCGCCCGGCAGATGGATGCTCGTCGCGGACGGCGACCGGGCCGGGACCGCTCCCATTCCCGGGAAGCGCGATTCGATGCTGCGCGGAGGGCGGGCCGTGTCGCTCTTCCTCCCTCCGACGAGCGTCAGGATCTGGGTGCGCGCGAATTGAACTTGCGCATGTCACTGCGCTTTTTCGTACCTTTCATCATTGCTCATCATCGCCGTGATCACTGTGCAGCCCCCCTTCATGCGGGCTGCGTTGCGCACCCGCGCGTCGCCGTTTTTCATACACTGTTGTCTTTATTCCTTTGATTGGAAGGCCGTCTCATGAGCATGCGCATCGTCATTGGACTGGATGGATCCCCCCATGCGGAGAGTGCGCTGAACATGGCGCTGCGCAGGGCGAAGCGATACGGGTCGACGCTGATCGGCGTCGGCGTTGTTGACAGACCGAGCATCGAGCAGATCGAAGTCGGGGCGTATCCCGGGTCGCTGCAGTTGTCCCAGGATGCCGCATCGAAGATGCTGAACGACGCGAAGCGGCGCGCGGAGGAATTGATTGCCGCATTCCGCGATGTGTGCACCCAACATTCCGTCGCATGCGAAGACATCATCCACTCGGGATCCGCCGCGGAGGGACTGCTGGAAGAAGGCAAGACCGCCGATCTGATCATCACCGGATTGCGAACCTTTTTCTCGTTCCCCGCCACCGGGCAAGCGGACGACACGCTGAGGCAACTCTTTCAACATCCCGTCTGTCCGGTGCTCGCGGTGCCATCCAATCTGGAATTGCCTCAGCACGTGATCATCGCCTACGACGGCTCGCCCGGCGCCGCCCGCGCGCTGCACGCGTATGTGGCTGCGACGCCGGAACTTCCCGAGGATATCCGTGTCAGCCTGCTGTGTGTCAGCAGGGATTTCGAGCGGAACAAGTTTCACCTCGAGAAAGCCGACATCTACCTCCGCGCGCACGGCATCACCTCCGACATCCTTGTCTGCCGAGGGACGCCGACGGAAATCATCATTTCGACGGCGAAGGAACTGATGCCCTCGCTGGTCATCCTCGGCGCGCCGTATTACCGGGGCATCGCGGAGCGCCTGTTCGGCAGCGTCACGGAAGCCGTCATCAAGGACGGATCGATTCCGGTGTTCGTCTATCATTAGGAGCATGCCGTTGACTGTTGCGCCACAGACGATCGTTCTTCTCTGCGGAGGAAAAGGACTGCGCATGCGGGCCGATGGGGGCGGACCGCCGAAATCCCTTGTCCGTATCGGCGGAAGACCGATCATCTGGCACGTGATGAAGATCTACTCGCAGTTCGGCTATCGCGATTTCGTTCTGACGCTCGGCCACCGCGGCGAAGAAATCGTCGAGTACTTCGAGCGCTATCTGCGCAGTTCGTGCGATTCCACGATGACCTTCGATCCGCCGGACCGCGTCACCCACTCTCAGCTTCCTGACGACGAGCGCGCGTGGTCCCTCACCTTCCTTCAGACGGGAGAGGACACGCAGACCGGCGGCCGCATCAAGCGCGCGGCGGATCATATTCGCGGCGACCATTTTCTCGCAACCTACACCGACGGCGTCGCGGATGTGAACATCGCGCAGCTCGTCCGGCAGCATCTCTCCAGCGGACTGCCGGCAACCATGCTCTCGGTGTTCACGCCCATCCGCTTCGGCATTGTCGAGGCGCAAAACGGCATCGTCACCCGCTTCGAGGAAAAGCCGACCCGGTCCGTGCGCATCAACGGCGGATTCTTCGCCTTTCACAAAAGCATTCTCGATCGCATCGGAGGGGACGACGACAGGCTGGAAATGGATGTGCTGATGCCGCTCGCGGCGGAGGGACGGCTCGGGTGCCTGGAACACGACGGATTCTGGCACTGCGTCGACACACCGAAGGATCTGCTCGAATTGCAGCGCCGATGGGACAGCGGCCACGCGCTCTGGAAATCCTGGTAAAACTGCACGCTGCGGCGAAATAGCGACCGCCGCGCTATCCCGGCGGACGCGCAACCGCCGCGTAGCGGACATCGCGCACCCCCTGTTCGCGCAATGCCGATGCGCATTCGCTCATGGTCGCTCCCGTCGTGATCAAATCGTCGACCAGCAGGACCGGGCGATCGCGCACCACATCGATGTAGCGCGGATTGATCGTGAACGCATTGCTGACGTTGGTCTTGCGCTCTTCCACGTGCAGTTTCATGGCGGCCTGCGATTGGGTGTAGCGCACACGGCGTACCGCATCCGCCACGACCGGAAGCCCGGTCTCCCGCGCGATGCCGTGGCAGATCTCTTCAGCCTGGTTGAAGCCGCGCTCGATGCGTTTGACGGCATGCAGCGGCACGGGGACCAGCGCCGGCGCTCCGCGCAGCACGTCGCTCCCCGCGAGCTGTTCCCCGATCAGGCGGCCCAGCCAGCGCGCGACGCGGTGCATGCCGCGGTATTTCATCGTGTGAATGCAGGCGGACACGCTGCCGTCGATTTCAAATTCGAAGCCGACCGACATCATCGTGGCGGCCGCGCGAAAGCGCAGCGCGGCGAGATGTTCCTCCGACGATTGCGCGGTCACGGGATACGGCACCATGTCGGCCATGCACGGCGGACAGAGCACGTCCTCCGCGCGGATGCGGTCGCCGCAGCGCGCGCAGCCGGGCGGGTACAGCACGTCGAGCCAGGGCCGCGCGGCTGCACCGACGCGCGCGCCGAGCGCGCGCAGCGCCGACGGCGTGTGAGGTTCGGACGCGGATGCCTTGTTCATGGGTGCGGGGGTTTCTGCGAACATCGTCATGCGGACAATTTCGTGGGGGCCGCTTCCGCACAGTCCATTGGGGGGTGGAGGTGGGAATGGGGCACGTACTGCATCGTACGGAAGCGGCCCTCACGTCGCGCGTGGTTTTCTCCCTCGGTCGGCGCTCGCGCGCTGCCGTGTGCTTGATCTTTCGACCGCACGGGGCGGTCAACAGGTTATATGCGCGAGCAAAAAAAATGTTCCCGGGCGCGGGCCCGGGAACAGGAAAAATCTTGCCGCGTCTCGTCGTCAGCGGACGATGCGCAGATTCACGGTGTGCAGCCGCTGTCCGTTCCGGAACACGGTGAGCAGATACGAACCGGGTGCAACGCCGTCGACAGGGAATGCGATCGTGCGCTGTCCCGCCGTGCCTTCCTCGACGTTCTGCGACCGTACCGCGCGACCGAGCATGTCGCGCAATTCGATATACAGCGGCGCGGGCGTTTCCAGGTCCACCGTCACGGAAATCGTACCCTGCGATGGATTGGGATAGACGTCGAAGTCTTCGGGCGATGCGAGGGGTTGCACGGACGTCGCCTGCTCGATACGGAAGGAATAGCGGATCTCCTTGCCGAAATCGGGCATCAGCGATTGCCACAGCGTGCCTCCCACAATGCGGAAGTTCAGATACCCGGAGCCGTCGTTGTTGGCCCAGAACGAGATTCCGTCGTCGCCCGCGTCGTGCAGAATGAAATCGTAACAGCCCGGCGGAAGAAGCAACGTATCCTTGTTGATCGTGTTGTTCGCGAAATTGCTCTTCATGCGGACCTGATTGCCGTCCGCGTCGAGAATTTCGTACCAGTTCTCGGAGGCGGCATTGTTTGTCTTGAAGTTGACGACGAGCGTCCCCTTGTGCACCGGCACGCTCTGGAACTGCGTGTTCATTGCGTCGTTGACGGCATACTCGTCGCTGCCGCCGTTCGGATTGGCGAGCCGCACGTCAAAGATATTCGGGCCCGTCCACGATCCCCAGGGAAACGCGGGAAGATCGATGGTCTGTTCGGCGAGGAAGGCGAGCGAGCCGGTCCAACGGTGCGTCTTCGAGTTGCCGCCGCGGGGTCCGTACGTGATATCGAGACTGGTCAACGGCGTGGATCCGTTGTTCCGGATGGTGATCCTCGGACGCGAGCAGGTGGGATTGAAGCGCTTGTGCATCTCGTAGGAATTTGGCGCAATGATGTCGACGATCGCGGCGTCGAGCGAGAAATTGGGCGCGCCGTAGGAAATCAGCTGTGTTTCGACGACGTAGTTCCCGAATTCATCGTACTCGGCGTTGTAATCGATGGTCGCCTGCGATCCCGAGACGAACGGGGTGAGTTCGAGATCCTTCGTGGCGGCCGGCATGCCCGGACACCAGCCCGCGCGGTCGTAGATCCATGTGCCGCCCTGCGGATACAGCGGATTCATCGCGCACTCCTGAACGATCTGCCACGAGAAGCGCCGCACACCGCCCACGTCCACGCTGTGCAGCTTCGGACAGAACTCCGCGCAGTTTGTCGCGTTGCTGAACTGATGTCCCGTGGTCGTGACCTTGAGGCGCCAGGCTTTGGCGGCGGGATCGAGGTCCACGGTCTTCGGCGGAACTTTCGTTGCGAACGCGTTCAGAGCCCAGTCGCCGTTCCACATGTTCTGCACCTTCACCACGTCGCGCGCCGGCGTGCCTTCGATCATCACGAATTTCATGTCGAGAAGTTCCTGCCAGTTGCCCGCGGTCAACCGCACGGAATCCGTGAGCACGGGACGGAAATCCGTCACATCGTACACCCAGGTCCACCCCGCGCCCATGTCGAGGTTGTTGCCGTACGGCGTGATGAACCGGCCGATTTCGAATCGATTGACGACCTCGAATGGTGTCCCGTAATACGAGCGGTTTACCCGTATCAGCGTCGAGTCCGGCGGAGGCATCGTGGAATCGATCAGCCGTCCGGCTGCATCGTAGGTCAGACGCGGCATGACCGGCCAGCGGAACAGCGTGTCCGTCGCGACGGCCGGATGCAGCGTGTCGCTGAACAGCGCGATCAGCATCGGCGTCGTCTGCACGGAATCCAACACGAACAGCGAATCGATGCGCGTCGTGAACGCCCCTGTTTCCAAGGCCACGAGGGGACGGAGCGTGCTGCCCGCGAAGTTCTTCACGCGCTCGCCGGATGCGGACACCCGCGACGCGACGCCGACGATACGGGCGCCTTCACCGTTCGCGGTGTTCCGCGCGACCGTGCCCGCACCTTCCTCGAAGGGAAATCCCGCGACAAGATTCGAGGCGTAGGGATGGGACGCATCCGGCGTGCGCGCCATTGCTGCGCGGATGGCGCTCTCGTCGAGCGCGACGTTCCAGACGGCGAAGTCGTCGACCATTCCGGCATACCAGTTTCCGGACGCGGCCCCGTTCGTCCCGATGCGGAACGTGGCAATGCCTCTCATGGCTTTCGTCTTGGCAGTCCCGGAATGCCACAGCACGCCGTTGAGATACACCTTCATCTCGCCCGTGCTGCTGTTCTTTGTGAAGGCCCAGTGATTCCAGCGGCCCTTGTAGTTGTCGGCCGGCGCGGCCTTTTGAATCCGATCGTAGCCGCCGGCGCCCGCATCCCAGTACACGGTGCCGTCGCTCCAGGGCAGATGCGCATTGAGCACCCGGGCGCCCTTCGCGTCGTTGGCTTCGAAAATGCTCGAGGCGCGGGGCTGGTTGAGCGGATCGCCGAATTGCCACAAGGCGACCGTCACCGCGGTGTCGATGCGCGCGAACGGCGTCACGGGCACATCCACGTAACTCACCGGCGCGAACGAGAGCGCGTCGTCCGTCGCGATTGCCGTCAGTGCGGCATTCCAGTCGAGCACATCCGCGCTGATCACCGTCTCCGGCCCCGCGTTTCCGTCCCAGGACAACTCGATGACGAGGTGGCCTCCGTCGTATTTGAAGGATCCGTGAAACGGGATGCGAAGCTCTCCGGCCGAGGCGAAGGAGGTGGTCCGCCGATACAGCACCGGCGCGCTCTCGAAGCCCGCCGCGGCGAGCGACAGCGTATCCGTATCCGCGATACGCGCGAGGTTTTTCATCCGCATGGTGAGATTTTTCAGCGTTCCTCCCGCAACCGGAACTTCCAGTACGAGACCGTTGATCGAATCCCTGAGCGCGGGGATCTCGCTCGCTCGTATCATCAGCCGGATGCGTCCGCCCATCTCGCTGTTTGCTGCGGCAAGAGTGATGCGCGTCGCGCCGGCGCCCGGAGTGTGCCGGGTGATCGTTCCCGCGGAATCGATGCGGGTCACATACCGCTCGAAGTACGGCGCATATCTGAACGACGCTGTGCGCATATATTGGAGGGTGTCCCGCGGCGCGCCGTTGACGAGGAAATTCGGGTGCGAAAGCAGCGCGGAATCCATGCGTCCGGTGTTCTGATACGCGTGCGTGTACGTCAGGTAATCCCACTCGCCGCATGCGGGTGTCTGCGCGGGATTGCACTTGAGCTTGTAGTACATCAGGATTTTTTCGAAGCGCTTCGATGCGGGAGGGAACAGGAAACGGGCATCGTACGGTGCGCGCTGATCGAACGTGAACGTCTGCACCACGGTCGTGTCGCCCGGCCCCGCGACGACGCCGGAAGAGCCCATCGCGTAGAGCACGGCAAAGAGGAACGGAAACGAACGGTATCGCATATCATGCATCCGGAAAATGTGTGATACAGTGGCGCCTCGAACCTGGCGATCCGAGTCAGCGAGAAAATACGGAATCGGGGCGTCAATTGAACCTGCGCACCCGCGTTCAGGACGCAGCCCGACTCCTTCCTGCCCGCGCCACGCTGCACACACGATGGAAAACGCCGCCGAACACGCTACATTGCGAGCAGCTTCACCGCCGCGATGCCCATCACCACCTGTCATATTCTGTTCAATACCGTCCACAAGCTCCCGCCGCTGTACAACGAGCTTGTGCAGCTCTCCGCGCGCGGAGAGGCCGCCACGGTGTACGAAGTGACAAATCATGACGAGCAATCAGCTCCCCCGCCGGACCTCCCGGGTGTGACATTTCACCGCGTTTCACTGGGTCTCCGTCGCGTCACCACGCGGCAGAGCCGCGTCGCGAAACTCCTGCGCTTCGTGGAATACGTCTTCCGCGCCTTCATCTTCGCCGTGAAGCAGGACTGCGACATCCTCGTCGCGCATGACCTCCCGGCCGTGCTCCCCGCATACGTTGCCGCGCGGCTCCGGCGCCGTCCGGTCGTGTACAACGCGCATGAATTGTGGAGTGAGACGAACGGCATGAGCGCTCCTTTCCCCGCGCTTTGGGCCCGTGTGGATCGCTTTTTCTGCCCGCGCGTGGATGCCATGATCGCCCCCGAACCGAACCGCGCGCGCATTTACATGGAAGAGTATGGAGCGCCGGCACTGCCGGTTGTCGCCGCAAACTGTCCCCTCTTCACTCCGCTTCCCGCAACAACTCTTCTGCGCGACTCCCTGGCTCAACAAGGGTTTACACCGGAAATTATCGTCCTCTATCAGGGTATTTTCGACCCGAGCCGCCGCCTCCATCATCTGATTGCCGCCATGGAGTTGCTTCCCGCGACAGTGGCACTTGTGATCATGGGTCGGGGCAGCGCCGAGCAGCAGGATGCGCTGGAAGCGCTGCGTCAATCGCTCGGGCTGCAGCGTCGGGTATTCTTCCACCCCTTCGTCCCGTACGATCGTCTCGCCGCATACACCCGTTCCGCGGATATCGGCGTCCTGTTGTACACGAACGACTGCCGCAATAATTTCTACTGCGCGCCGAACAAGCTGTACGAATACCTGCATGCCGGACTCCCCGTGGTGACGAGCGCGTTCCCCGGTCTCGAGGCTGTTGTTGACGGATTTCAGCTCGGCATCTGCGTCGATCCTGAATCCCCCGCCGACATCGCTCAGGGTCTCAGCCGGCTCCTCGATGAAGATACTCGAAAGTTGATAAGCAATCGCGCAATCCGCATATCCCGGGAAATATTCAACTGGGAAGTCGAATTCGAGCGAATCCTGAAGCTCTATTTTTCGTTGATTCCGAGATGATTTATCAGATTCTTAGCGAATTCTCCTCATGAAGAATGCCAGGGGGTGTGAATAATTGGCTCTTGCATCTTTTTTCGATCTTGGAAATATTGCGTGACTTGTAGCTCATTCCGCCCTCACCAATTTCTCACATACTCGTCTCCATGAAGCGTATCTTCTGCATCGCTCTCCTTGCGTGTGCCGTGATCCTCCCGGCTGTCGCGCAGACAGGTTCTCCCGTAAAACGCGGCGCGCTTCCGGCAACGTTCTCGCTGCCGAAGTCCACCGAGACCGTCCACTTCACTTCGCCGGTTCCGCCGGACTACCAGATTCCGGAGTATCCCTCGGAATTGAAGCAGAACGGTCTGGAGGGTGCGCTGGAACTCGATCTGTACGTTTCCGCCAGTGGCGAAGTGCAACTTGCGGAAATCACGGTGTCGTCAGGCGAGGTCCAGTTCGATGAGGCCGCCTTGAAAAGCGCCTTGCAGTCGCACTTTCCTGCCGGATACGCGACGGTTGACGGATTGCCACGCGATTTCAAGATCGCGGTCCCGTACTACTTTCTCCTCTCGACGGATCCGGAACTGTACTGGCATTCACGCCTCGAGTTGAGCCGCGTTCAGCAGGGATATGAAGCCTGCATGCGCGATTTCCAGGAGAAATTGGGCGCGAAGCGCTCTGTGGCCGGTGTGAAACTCGACGCGGTGCGCAAACAGCTCGAGAGCCGGGTCGTGACCGCAAAGATCCTGCATCGCGTGCTCGCCGAGAAGAAGGAAACCGCCATCCTCCGTCTGCGCGATCAAATCGCCTTTGCGAAGGAAAAGATCGACGGACCGTCCCAGTCCATCCCGGTCGCAGGCCAGGAAAACTGGCGCAATCCCATCACCGCGGCCGTCACCCCGAAGGTCGAGACGACCACACGACGCAACGGAGTGATCACGGTATCGGTGCAGACATCAAACGACCTCGACGGCCTGCATCAGGAACTCGAGATCAAGAAATCCTACATGTAATCTTCGGGGCATCTCGAAAAACGCGGGCATGCACCCGCGTTTTTCGTATCAGCCAGATTGATGACCATGCACATCCGCCTTCTCGTCCTTGCGTGCATCCTCCTGTCCCTCTCGTCTCTGCGCGCACAACAGCGCACCGACGCCGAGGTCCCACTCGACAGTGTGGCCGTTGGTCAATCCGAGCCCGACTCCTCGGAGAAGCTGCTGTACCTCCTGGGAGTCAGCGTCTTTTTCGCAGGGTTCGACTATCTCGGATATAACGCGACACGGCAGCATCCGAGCGCTTTGAGCGTCTATCGCGTGCTTCAGGGTCTGACCCAGCTGGCAATCAGCTGGGTCCTCTATGAACAGGTCGGTCTTCCCGCCGCGATCGGTTTCAACCTGATCTGGTGGACCTTCGGCGACGATTTTCTGTACTACGGGTATGCGGAACTCATCAACCCCGGACATCCGTGGGAGAGCAGGGGCGAACTCGGGCGCAAGGTGATGGGCAATCACTGCACATGGGCCTACTGGACGCCGGTCGGAATTCTCCGCGGCATGAAGCGCGACCGGGCCATTGCCGGAAGCACGCTGATCGCCCAGTCTCTCGTCGGACTCACCGCGGCGATTTCGATCACGCTCTCGTTCTGATCGGATCACCGTCTCCTGTGAGAACGAGTCGCGATCATGACACGTCTCAGATCTGCATCACGTCGCTGACCCCGTGGCGTGACGCAACCAGCACGGCCGGACGCAGGTCCGTTTTCTTTTTCAGCAGTGCATCGATCCCGGCGGCGACGAGCTCCGGCGTATTGTTGTGCTCGCTCAGATGCCCGAGAATCAGCAGTTTCAGCTTCGCTCCCGCGTGCGTTTCGAGAAGGTGCCGCGCGAGAGGATTGGAGAGGTGCCCGAACTCGGAATCGATGCGTTCCTTGAGATGCTCAGGATACGGGCCGTTCCGCAGCATGTCCGGATCATAGTTGCTTTCCAGCAGCAGGCCGTCAGCGGTCGGAATGAGCGACGTGAGATGCTCGTTGTGCACGCCGAGATCGGTCACGTAGAGGAACGATTTCTCTCCGACGCTCACGCGAAAGAACACCGGATCGGCGGCGTCATGCGATTTCGGGAAGGACTGCACCGTCACGTCGTGGATGGTCACGGACTCCTGCATGCCCATGAAGCGGTACCCCTTGAGCATGTCCTTCCGCCAGTACTGCCGGAACGTCTGCTCCGTCATGTGGGCCGGGATCTTGTATGCTTTCGACATCCCGGGCAGCCCGCGGATATGATCGCCGTGTTCGTGGGTGATGAAGATGCCACGGATCGAGGACGGAAAGCGCCCGTGGATTTTCAGCCGCGTTTCGATCTGCCGGCGCGACAGGCCGCAGTCGAGCAGGACACCTGTCCCCGTTTCCGCGGATTCGACATAGACGGCGTTCCCGTTGCTGCCGGAATTCAGGACGATGATGCGCACGCGGAGGAGGGCTGAGATGCTGCGTGTGGGGAAAGCGTCCGCACCCTAGATCTTCACGCCGAGTTCGTCGAGCAGGAAGTCGGCATGCCCGAGGTATTTCGCAACGAAGAGAATGTACCGGACGTCGGCGCCGATGGAGCGACTGTAACTCTCGCTCCATTGGTAATCGTTGATCGTCGCTTCGTAGGCGCGATCGAAATTCACGCCCACCAGTTCGCCTCGAGCATTCAGCACGGGACTCCCCGAATTGCCGCCGGTCGTGTCCATGTTGTACAGCATCGCCACCGGCACGTCGCCGAGGGCCGGATCGATGAAGGCCTTGCTGTACGCTTTTGATGCGTAGAGTTCCACGAGCCCTCCCGGCGCATTGTACGGTTCTTCGCCGAGGTGCTTTTCGATGATGCCCCGCAGCGTGGTTTGCGGTTTGTACGTGGTCGCATCCGCCGGAGTGTAGCCGCGGATATACCCGAAGGTGAGCCGCAGGGTGCTGTTCGCGTCGGGGATGAAACTCTTCATCCTCCACGCCATTTTCACGTCGAGCAGCGATGCCTCGATGCGGTTGAGTTCTCCTTCGCGCGCGCGCTGCCGCTCCCGGATGGCCTCACCGGCGCGGCGATACTGTCTCGAAAGCGCGAGGATGAAATCATCGTGTTTTTCCAGTTCGTCGCGCGTCAGCGATGCGAGACCGAGGAGGGATTCGCGCGAGGCGAACACGCTCGCGGCGATCATTTTTTCCAACTTCGCGGCCAGGGCAGCTTCGCGCTCCGCCACCGAGGAGCCGCGCGGGATCTCCATCCCCGGGAGGAACGACTGTTCGGCCGGGAGATCGGCTATTTCGACAAGGGATTTCGCGAGGATCGCTGCTTCGACGGGCGCATGAATGTCGGCGTAGCGGGCGGCGAGCGTCCGCTTGACCTTCTCGACGGATTCCGCCTTCGGTTCCTTGCTCTCCGCTCCGGAGGAGAGTGTCAGCGCCAGTCCAAGGTATTTCGTCCGGCCCAGCATCGCATACGCGAGTTCCTGCGGCGCCACCGCGCGGTACGCGTCATAGACGCGGCCGATCTCGGAAAGCGCGGTCCCGTACTGTGCTGCGCGCTTGGGATCGGCGTTGATGAACGCCTGGAGTTCCTTTTCCTCGGCGACTTTTTTCCTGACGAGATCCAGCCGACGCAATCCCTGGATCTTTCCCTTGTAATTTTTCGCGGTGTTCGCGTAGCTCTTGATATCGTCGGCGAACATCAGTTCCAGCGTGCGATTTCCCATGCCGGCCTTCTCCATCGTCGCGATCAGCCAGTCGAAGCGCTTCGAGATGTATGGCAAGGTGAACCCTTCCTGCATGGCAAGAAAGTGCGACGTCTTGTGCCTGAATGTGCGGCCGGGATACCCGAGAATCATGACGAAGTCGCCCTCTTTGACTCCCTTCATCGATACCTTGATGTGGCGTTTCGGTTTGAACGGCACGTTTTCCTTCGCATACGGAGCCGTGGAACCGTCGGGTGCCACGTACGCGCGAAGGAACGAGAAATCACCCGTATGCCGCGGCCACACCCAGTTGTCCGCTTCCCCGCCGAAGTTCCCCACGCCGATCGGAGGCACGTAGACGAGACGCACGTCCTGAATGCTCCGATAAGTGAAGAGGACATAGCTCCGGCCCGGAAACATTTCCGAAACCTGACAGGCGATGTTCTTCCTGCCGCCCTCCTCGCGCTTCGCGATGGCGTTCATCTTGTCGCGGATGGCGGTCGCGCGCAGGACGGGCGGAGTCTCGGCGCTGATCCCGTCCATCACTTCGGCGGTGACGTCGCGATAACTCTCGGTGATCTTGCACACATAATTCGCGGCGGGGATTTCCTGCTCGCGCGTCGATGCGGTGAACCCGTTCTTCAGGTAGTCGTGTTCCGGCGTGCTCGCCGCGGTCACGGCCGAAAACGCGATATGGTGATTCGTGAGGATCAGCCCGTCGGGCGACACGAATTCCCCGGTGCCACCGCCCACATCGCAGATTGCCTGCACGAGACTGACGCCGTCCGGATTGTATATCTCCTTGACGTCGATCTTGAGCCCCTTCGCCTTCAGATTCAACGTGCCGATTTCACTGAGCGGGTACATGCCTTCGTCCGCGCTGAGCGTGACACTGAGTAGCGCGACAATCAGCAACACCGGGGCGAGCGTGGAAAAACGTCTCATAACACTATCCTCTAATGGCGGAAAACACTGTCTCGCGATGGCGAACACATCGAAGTCTCAAAGTAGTATAAAGCTCCCGGCCCCACAACCACGCCGATTGCGGCGAGGTGCATGCAGACTGCAAAAATCGTACTTTCCATATCGTTGCGACCACCAATTCATCCGGACTCCGACCATGAATCGTCTGCTGCCGATCCTGTTCTGCCTCGTCCCGCTCACGCTGACGGCACAAACGCAGAAGGACACCATCCTGACCATGAGCGACGCGGTCGCGCTTGACGCGTTGTACATCGTCCCGGCATCGCCGCCTCCCGCGGGGGGGTATCCCGCCATCGTGTTCGTGCATGGATTTTCGGGTTCGAAGGAAGATGTTCGATCCTGGGCGCTTTCGTTTGCCCAGCGCGGCTACGTGACCAGCGGTTACAGCGTGCGCGGGCAGGGCGGATCAGGAGGCGAATTCGATTTCTTCACCTCTGAGCGTGTCCTCGCAGATCTGAAGGCGGTCATCGATTTTACCAAAACCCTGCCAGACGTGCGCGCGGACCGCGTGGCGGTGGCAGGCGGTTCGCAGGGCGGCATCCACGCATGGGCCGCCGCCGCCGCGCATCTCGGCGTCCGGACGGTCGTTTCCATGATCGCGAACGGGCGCTTCGAGGAAAACTGGGTCGAGAACAACGCCATGAACTGGACATTCGCGCGCGCCATTTCCATCGCGCCCGTGCGATTCAAACCCGGCCTGAAGGACTCCATCAACGCAGCCATCCAGACGGGAAACCTGACCTTCGTGAGACAGATGCTCACCGGGTACAGCACCACGGCGCTCGAATCCGCTGTCGATATCCCCGTTGCGATCATGTGCAGTTACTTTGACGGATTCTTCAATCAGTCGGCGGCGCTGCGGCAGTTCGCGCGCATACCCACCGCCAAGCGGATCGTGCTGTACCCGGGCGGCCATGCGACCCCGAGCGTCCCGGCGCAGCGCGCGTACACGGAGAATCTACAGAATCGCTGGTTCGAATTCTGGCTCAAGGATGCGGTCGAGCACGCGTCCGTCGCATCGCCCGACAGCGCGGTGATGATGTTTGACGCGACAACGAATCTGCCGCACATGTACGCGCTGAAGGATTCCGCGTTGTGGCTGCGCCCGACCACGCCGATGCCGTCCGGCCTCGCCAGTACGACGTATTTCTTCACGCCGTCCGGCCTCTCGGAAACGCCGCCGGGTGCTCCGGCGCAAAGCACGATCACGTACGTGAACGGACTTGGGTCCACGCCGGTCACGTACCGTACCAAGCCCTTTTCTTCGGACGCCGTCATTGCGGGATCATCGGGGAGCGCGGTCCTGTCGGCCGACGGTACCGGAAACCAATACCAGATGGTTCTTTCCCTTTTTGACATTGATTCGAAGACCGGCGCCGCGCTTCCTCTCTCGCGAGGATTCACCCAGATCCCGGTGAATATTTTCGGGACCAGGGATGCGCTCTCATTCCAGTTGACCTCTGTCGCCGCAACCATCAGAGCGGGACATCTGATCGAGGCCCGCGTGCATGGCGGCATCGGCCTGATCCCCAACACGCAGAATGAATTCGGCAACTACGTGGCTCGGCCCGGTTCCGAACTCGGTGAACACCCTGTTCATGGGCGGGACAACTCCTTCGCATTTCACGCTGCATTTCCTGACGGGTACCGTGTCCACCACATCGCCGGTCATGGCACCCGCGGACGGCCTCGTTCTCGAACCGAACTATCCACAGCCGTTCGGCGGAACAGGAGGAACGGAAAATACCACGGTCCTTCGTTTCATGACACGCACCGCTCCCGCGTCGTTGCGCGTGTACGACAACCTCGGCCGCCTCGTGTCAACCTTGTTCGAGGGCATCTCCGCGCACGGTGGAAACACCGTCGCCTTTGATGCGGCCGGTCTTCCTTCCGGCGTGTATCATGCCGTGCTTTCGGATTCGGAGGGCCGTCTCGTCTCCCGCCGCATGGTCGTCGCGCGGTAAGCGCATTGCGGAGGAGGCGTGACCCACCCGCTCCTGATACCGTTCGTGTTCTCCCTCCTGTTTCGTCGCCCTCCCGGCTGCCTCGAAGAGCGCGGCGGGAAAAAAAATGCCCGCCGAAGCGGGCATGATTCCAGGTGGGATGGAAGGTGGGACAGGGGGGTGGGTCAGTTGATGGTGATCTGTTTCGGTTTGCTTTCCTCGGCCTTCGGGACGGTGACCGTCAGCACGCCGTCCTTGTAGCCCGCGCTGATCTTCTCCGCGTTGACCATGGTCGGGAATGTGAACGAGCGGTAGAATTTTCCGAAGGCGCGCTCGACGCGGTGGCAGGTAAGACCTTTCTGCTCGTCGAGGGAAGCGCGGTCTCCGCTCACCGTCAGGGTGTTGTCCGCGAAGTTCATCTTGACATCCTTCTTCTCGATGCCCGGGATGTCGAAGTGGAGCGAATACTGTTCGGCGTCCTCGGTAATGTCCACCATCGGCGTCCATACCGCCGAATCATACTCCTCGCTCTGTCGGGTCTTCGGGCTGATGCCGTTGAAAAGCCGGTTGACTTCGCGCTGAAGCGCGTTGAATTCTGTTGCGGGGTTCCATCGTGTGAGTGTCATGGCGTATCTCCTCGTCATCGTGATTGTTGCATGAAGTGCGTTGTGTTCGCGAATAAGGACATTTCACATCGCGTGCCAAACCGTTTTTGCTTTGAATTCAAAGAATCGAATTTGCCTGATCCTGGGATTGTCAGGTCACTCTGCCAGGACCCTTGCCACGATGGAGCGGCGATATGACGCAATCGCCCGACGATCTGACAGATATCCTGCCAGACGAAGAAAGAGTATCTTGGTACGGGAGTTGCAGGATTCCACTGCTTGTCATCGAGTCAGGGTCATTCACGCATGGAGCGCATCGATGAAACAAAAAAACTATTACGAGACGCTCGGTGTGCTGGAAACGGCATCCGCGGCCGAAATCAAGGCCGCGTACCGGAAGTTTGCGAAGAAGTACCACCCCGATAAAAACCCGGGCGATGCGACTGCCGAGGCGCGTTTCAAGGATCTCAGCGAAGCCTACGAAGTGATCAGCGATCCGGAGAAACGAAAACGCTACGACGAGCTGCGGCGCATCTCGACGAAGGGACCCGCGGAGGAATCGATGTCCTACGAGGAGTTCATCCGGCGCTTCGGCGGTCAGGAACGCACTACTGCAAGCGCGGAAGATGACTTCAACTGGGGCTTCGACGGCTCATCGCTCGATGACATTTTCTCGACGCTCTTCGGCGGACGTCCGCAGAGTGGGCGTCGACCGCAGCCACGCCCGCAACAGGCGCGGGCGCCGCGACGTCCCGCGCCCCGTGCGTTCGACGCCCGTTTCGCGGGCGAGCCCGAGGGAAGCGGCGATCCGCAGCCCACCGAGGATCCCTTCTTCAAACGCAAAGGCCGCGATGCCTATGTGGATATCACCATCAACATCGCCCAGGCAACGCTCGGTTCGACGATTCGCGTGCGCACTCCCTCCGGGAAGTCCGTGCATGTCAAGATCCCGGCCGGCACGCAACCCGAAACAGTGCTGCGCGTCAAGGGCATGGGATTCCGAGACGGCACAGGTGCGGGGGAGTTGTACATCCGCACGCATCTGGGCGTTCCGACTGCGCTCACCGCCGAGCAGGAGCACATGATGCGGGACCTCGCACTCTCGCTGAATCTGCGATTCTGAAAACGGGACGCACGGGAAACGGCGCGCCCCGACACACGCGGACCCTCCGGGCATGCACGATCAGGCCACCCACAAGAATCAGACATACGAATCCGATATGATGACCCCCGACACCTTTACCGTCAAAGCACAGGAAGCCCTCGCCGCGGCGCAACAGCGCGCCGCCGAACGCAATCATCAGCAGATCGAACCGGCGCATCTCCTGCTTGCGCTGCTGGAGGATGCGAGCGGTATTCCGGCCTCCATCGTGAAAAAAACCGGCGGGAGTGTGTCGGCCGCAGTGACGGCGCTCGAGCGCGCGATCGCAAGCATTCCTGCCGTCTACGGCGCGGAACGTTCGCGAATGTATCTCTCGCCGAAGACGGAGCTGGTCTTCCGTCGCGCCGAGGAGGAGATGCGCGCATTCAAGGACGACTATGTCAGCACGGAGCACCTGCTGCTTGCGCTCGCGGAAATCAAGGACACCGTGGCGTCGGCCGCACTCGCCGAACAGGGCGTGACGCGCGAGGCCATGCTCAAAGCCTTGCAGTCGATACGCGGATCGCAACGCGTCGTCGACCAGAGCCCCGAGGAAAAATTCCGCGCCCTGCAGCGCTATGGACGCGACCTCACCGAGGATGCGCGACGCGGCACACTCGATCCGGTCATCGGACGGGACGAAGAAATCCGCCGGTGCATTCAAGTGCTCTCCCGCAGAACGAAAAACAACCCCGTCCTCGTCGGTGACCCTGGCGTGGGAAAAACGGCGCTCGTCGAAGGGATCGCCATCCGTATCGCCAACGGAGACGTGCCCGAGGGCCTGAAGGAAAAGAGCGTGTTCCAGCTGGACATGGGCTCGCTCATCGCCGGAGCGAAGTTCCGGGGTGAATTCGAGGAACGCCTGAAGGCGGTCCTGAAGGAAATCACCGATTCGGACGGCCGCATCATTCTGTTTGTGGACGAACTCCACACCATCGTCGGCGCGGGCGCCGCGGAAGGCGCTGTCGACGCGGGCAACATGCTGAAACCATTGCTCGCGCGAGGCGCGCTGCGGATGATCGGCGCAACCACGCTGGACGAGTACCGGAAATACATCGAAAAGGACAAGGCGCTCGAACGACGCTTCCAGCCCGTGCTTGTCGGCGAGCCCTCCGTCGAGGATACGGTCTCCATACTCCGCGGCTTGAAGGAGCGCTATGAGCTGCATCACGGCGTGCGCATCGCCGACAGCGCGCTCGTCGCCGCGGCCATGCTCTCGGACCGCTACATTGCGGACCGCTTCCTCCCCGACAAGGCGATCGATCTCATGGACGAAGCCTCCGCAAAACTCCGCACCGAGATCGACTCGATGCCCGAAGAGATGGATGAACTTGACCGACGCATCAAACAGCTGGAGATCGAGTCGGTCGCGCTGAACAAGGAGAGCGACAATCCGTCGCGGGAACGCCTGGCGCGGATTGCCGGCGAACTCGCGAACCTGAAGGAACACTATGCGGCGCTCCAGGCGCGATGGACACTCGAGAAATCCGTGATCCAGGAATTGCGCGGGACGAAGGAAGCCATGGACGTCACGCGCTTTGAGGCCGAAAAAGCAGAACGCGGAGGCGATTACAGCCGCGCCGCGGAACTGAAGTACGGCACACTCCTCGATCTGCAGAAACACCTGCACGAGACCAACGCCCGGCTCGAGGAACTGCACGTTTCCGGCACCCTTCTCAAGGAGGAAGTCGACGAAAACGATATCGCGGAAATCGTTTCCCGTTGGACGGGCATTCCCCTTACCCGCATGCTCGAGCGCGAGCGCGAGAAGATTCTCCGCATGCCCGAGCGGTTGAGATTGCGCGTCGTGGGCCAGGACGAGGCCGTCGATGCCGTGTCCGCCGCCGTGCTGCGCGCGCGTGCCGGCATGAGCGACGAGCGCCGCCCTGTCGGCTCGTTCATTTTTCTCGGGCCGACCGGCGTCGGCAAGACCGAGCTGGCCCGGGCATTGGCGGAGTTTCTCTTTGACGATGAGAACGCCGTCGTGCGGATCGACATGTCCGAGTACATGGAACAGTTTTCGGTGTCGCGCCTCATCGGCGCACCGCCCGGATACATCGGGTACGAGGAAGGCGGCCAGCTGACCGAAGCAGTCCGCCGACGTCCATACAGCGTGGTCCTGCTGGACGAAATCGAAAAGGCGCATCCCGAGGTATTCAACATTCTGCTGCAGGTGCTTGACGACGGACGGTTGACCGACAGCAAGGGCCGGATGGTGAATTTCAAAAACACGATCGTGATCATGACATCGAACATGGGAGCGGAACTGATCGTCGAGCGCTTCAGCGCGATGACGCAAGGCAACGTCGAGAGCATCGAAGACATGACGCGAAAGGAAATTCTCGCGTTGCTTCAGAAGCGTCTGCGGCCGGAATTCCTGAACCGCGTCGACGAGGTGCTCGTCTTTCATCCGCTCTCGAAAGGCGACCTCTACCGCATCGTCGAAGTGCAATTCGAGCGGCTCGTGCGCGGCGCTCTGCTGCGACTCGGATATGACGCAACGCTCACGGGACGCGCGAAAGATTATCTCGCCTCGAAAGGTCACGATCCCATCTTCGGCGCGCGCCCCTTGAAGCGCCTCATCACCAGGGAAATCGTCAATGCTGTTTCCGCCCGCATCCTGCGCGGCGAAATCGCGCAGGGGGCGTTGCTGACGATCGACGCCGGTCAGGACGGGCTTACGTTCGAACCTTGACCTTGAAGCCCCGCTTCTCGAAGTATGATGCAACTTTGGGGCGATGATCGCCCTGAATCTCGACTTCGCTGTTTTTCACCGTGCCGCCCGCGCCGCACAAAGCCTTGAGATCCCTGGCATAGCGAAGCAGATCGTCGCTGGTGTGGTGGAAGCCGCGCACAAGAGTCACCCCGCTGCCCTTCCGCCCGGCTTTCTCGAAGAGCACGTGCAGAGTGACCAACGCATGCACGGGATTTTTGCCAGCACCTGGTTTCTCCTCCTGCGGCGAAGCTCCGGGGATCAGCATGTGCAGGTCCGCGAGGCTTTTTGCTGTTCGATGATTACTCATTCCGTTATTCCAAAAGAGTGCGGCGTGTCTTCACAAACATACGTCGAAAAGGCATGCATCCTGCTCGGACGGCGGGCGATACGCGGCCGGTTGCCGTGGAATCGCTTTCTGTTGCGCAACTGCCGCTTTTGGCGTAGGTTCTCCTGATCAAACTGAATTCGTTTCCGCTCCGCCGTTTTTCCCGTCATCCATGACAAAACAACGGGCACTGTCCCTCCTCAAGCTGATCGCCACAATACTTATCGTGGCGGCATCGATCTATTTCACCATAAAAAATGTCGATTTTTCCGAATTAGGGAGAAGTTTCCGGCAAGCCAATTACCTCGTCGCGCTTTCGATCATCCCCGTCATCGTGCTCTCGCACTTCGTCCGCGCGCATCGTTGGAAGATCATGCTGACCGGCATTCATCCGCAGGCGCGCATCTCGTCGCTCTTCGCGGGAGTGATCGTCGGGTATTTCATGAGCAACATCATTCCGCGCAGCGGAGAGTTCGTCCGACCGTATGTGACGACGCAGCGTGACGACAACACGACATACAGCAGTCTCCTCGGAACGATCATCGTCGAGCGGTTCATCGATATGGTTGGACTGCTGGTGATCATCGCCGCCGTTCTCTACTTTGACGCATCGCTGTTCAGGGGATTTCCGGAATTCGAGGGCGCGATAAAAAACACGCTGTTTCTCGCGATCGCGCTCGGACTCGTCTTCATCGTCATTGCGCCGAGCCGATGGGGTCTGCGCATCGCGCAAACGATCAGCGCGCCCTTGCCCGGAAAGGTGCGCGCGAAAGTCCTCGACGTTTTCACCAAGCTGCAGATCGGCTTCGGCGCGCTGCACTCCACGCGACAGACCGTCCTCGTGGTATGCGAGACCGCGCTCATGTATATCCTGTACATGCTCCCGCTGTACATCATGTTTTTTGCCGTCCCCAGCGGCCTCGCCGTTTCGCCGTCGCTGTTTGATGCAGTCCGGCTGCTGGCGGTGACGTCGCTCGCATATGCGGTGGCGCCGACGCCGGGGGCCTTCGGGGTGTTTCACGTGACCGCGCGCGTTGCGACGATGAGCATGCTGCAGTTCACGGAGGCGGATGCCGTTGCCTATGCCACGATCATGCATTTCATCAACTACACCACGGTGATGGTCATCGGCGGATATTATCTGGTCGCCTTCAATATTTCGCTGAAGGATCTCGTCCGGCGCGGCGACGCTCGCGTACATGCTTCCTGAAATGAAGGCGGCATACGCTCCGCTCTTTGAACCGCTGACGCTCCGGTGCGGACTGACGCTGCCGAACCGCATCGTCCTTGCCCCCATGACAACCTGGTCGTCACACCCGGACGGCACTGTCCACGACGATGAACTTCTGTACCTTGCGCGGCGTGGAGTCGGGCTCGGCATGGCGCTGACCGCCGCATGCTCCGTCATTCCGCATGGGATGGCCTTTCCCGGCCAGTGGAGCTGTCACGCCGACGCAATGCTCCCGTCGCTCGCGCGGGTCGCTGACACCCTCCATGCGGCCGGAAGTCCGGCCATCCTTCAGCTTCATCACGGAGGGCGCATGTGCCCGTCCTCTCTGATCGGCCAGGCGCCGTGGTGCGCGAGCGCCATCCCTGCAATCAGGCCGGGCGCTGACGTCCCGAGGGAGATGCCGGAATCGGTGATCCGTGAAACGCTTGCCGCGTTTGCCGACGCGACCGGACGCGCGATGACCGCCGGATACGATGGCGTCGAAATCCACGGCGCCAACACCTACCTTCCGCAGCAATTCTTCTCGCCGCATTCAAATCGAAGGAACGACGTCTGGGGAGGCGGCCTGGAGGAGCGCATGCGGTTCCCTCTCGCTCTTGTTGACGCGGTCATTCAAGCGGGGCGAAGAGCGCGACCCTTCGCCATCGGGTATCGGCTGTCGCCTGAAGAACTTGAAGAACCCGGAATAACCATCGACGATACGCTTGCCTTGGTTGACACGCTTTGCGCCAGACCGCTCGACTGGCTCCACATATCCGTTCGCGACTACCGGAAGGGATCATTGAGAGACGCGTCGGACCTCCGCCGGCCCACGAAGCGCATCGTCGATCGGGTTTCCGGGCGCATGCCCGTGATCGGTGTCGGCAAGATCCTCACGCCGGAGGACGCGCTGCTCCCCCTCGGCGATGGCTGCAATCTCGCCGCGCTTGGCAGGATTCTGCTCACCGAACCCGAGTGGATCATGAAAGTGCGTTCCGGTACAGAAGCAACCATTCGTGCCGTCTTGCCTGCACACGATGGAAATCGCCTTCTGACACTCCCATCTCCGCTGTATGACAGGCTCCGCTCGGTAAAAGGCTGGGTTCCCATCTCGGAGTGACGCTACCGCCCGCGGGGCGTTTTGTTGTCCTTTCCTGCCATTCTCCCTATCTTCATGAGGATAAGTGGTTCTTTCCGTATTTCCCGCAGCAGGTTCCGTCATGAAGCATGTATACCAGGCGTTTGTGTTCCTTCTGGCACTCACTGCATCCTCGCAGGTGCGATCGCAGACGTGGAACGTGCAACCGATGAGTACCGTCGTACCCGGATTGTGGGGTATTTCCATGTTCGATTCCGGTCGCGGGATCGCTGTCGGAGGCGCTGCCGTCGGGACGGGTATCTCCGGCATCGTTCGTAAGACTACCGGGAACATGACGTGGCAGAACGTCGCGACAGCAAATTTCTCGCCCACGCTGACATCTGGTTTTCCGTTTTGGTCGGGCGTGTCCGCAGTGAGGAACAGCGGGACAGGCTATGTCTGCGGATCGAATTCCAAGGTCTACAAAACCACCGACTACGGCGTGACATGGAACGAAAAGGTCAGTGGCATCAGCGGGAGCGCGACGTTCTTTGATATTTTCTTCACGAACGTGAACGAGGGCATGGTCGTCGGTGCAAACGGGAGCGCCTACTTCACGACAAACGGAGGAACGAGCTGGACTGCGCAAACCACCGGCACCACAAACGGCTTGTATGCCGTGCACTGCGGGGGAACCTTCTGGTATGTCAGCGGCGCCAATAACACGATGTTGAAATTCGGCCCGCCATCGACGTGGAACAATATCAGCGCGGGACTTCCGGCCGGGACCTGGCCGATCATCGAAGGCTTGCAGTTTCTGGATGATCAGATTGGAACGTTCTCCGGCTACAACAGCGGAGGCTCTTCGCATGTTTTCCGGACGACCAATGGCGGCACCTCGTGGAGCAGTTTCCCGACCGAACCACCGGTGAACGCGACACTGAATTTCTACAGCACCGTGTATTTCTTCGATCAAAGCACCGGGTGGGTCGCGAACATGATCGACCCCATCGGGTACACGCCGAACGGCGGCAGCACGTGGACCACGTACACGCCGCTCGGAACCGCAACCGGCGCAATCATGAAACTCGATTTCATCGACCAGCAATATGGCTGGGCAGCGGGCGGCGCGCTTGGCGGCGGCGTTATCGGATTCGTCCTCAAGTACGTCGGTCCTCCTCCCGCGCCGAATATTTCGTTGACACAATCCACGCTGAGCTTCGGCACCATGAGCTGCGGCGCGTCGAAGGACACCACGCTCATTGTCACAAACAGCGGAAATCTCCCGCTGATCATCAACGGCATGACCTTTTCGAGTCCGGCCTTCTCGCTCGTCTCCCCGACGTTGCCGCACACCATTCATCCCGGCCAGACAGCGGACTTCATCATCCGTTGGACTCCGCTCCCGACCTTCACCGGCTTGATGAGCGATTCGTTGACGCTCAAGAGCAACGATCCGGTGCATCCGAACTGGGTCGTGGGCATGACCGGCCTTCGCACGCAGAGCGGAGTGCTCATCCAGCCTCCGGACCTCCATTTCCCCTATATCTGCGGAACCACCTTCAGCGATACTTCGCTCACGATCACGCCGTCAGGAAATTCCAACCCGACCTTCATTTCACTCACCTGGATGACGAACGATTCAGGGATGACGCTCCTTTCTCCACTCCCTGGAACAGTGCTGACCGGTCCCACGACGTTCACCTTCCGCCTTGCCCCGTGGCATACCGGTCCTATCCAGGGCGGGTACAGGCTCCTCATCGGCAATCCAACCTGTCCGACGCCCTATCCGCTGTTTTTCTTCTGCGACTACCGATCGATTGATATCGTCGCGCTTCCTTCCACGCTGAACTTCGGTGACGTGTGCCAGGGAACGACGAAGGACGTGACGATCGTGCTGAAGAATATCGGAAACACGTCTGGCCGGATCACGACGCATGAATTCGTCAGCGGCGACGATGTCTTCCCCAACGTCTACCCTGGATCGTTCGGACCCGTTCCCAGCGACAGCTCGCGGCAGTATACCGTGCGGTTTTCCCCTCCCGCGAATGACACGGGAGTCTTCACCGGAACGTACCGGCTCATTGCGACTCCGTGCAGCGACACGGTCAGCATCACGCTGACGGGAAGAAGCGTGAAACCATTGATCACCACCCTTCCATCGTCGCTGATCACCCTTGGCCCGATCGCGGCCGGGTCCACCACAACACAACCCGTTGTCACCACCAACAGCGGGAGCACCCCGGTGACCATTACCGACGTGCGCATCATCCCTCCGTCGCCATCGCTTTCCATCGTTGGAATGCCCGCGCTTCCTCTGACGCTGACTCCTGGACAAACGCTCAATGCAAACCTTCGATTTTCTCCGACCAAGATCGAAGCAATCAACGCCTCCCTCTGTTTCGTGTGGGATGTCCCGTGTCATGACAGCCTCTGCATTCCCGTCAGTGCGATTGCGACGCAGGCCCCGAAGATCTCGGCGCGCACAGCCTTCGCCATGGGCGTGCAGAACTGCCGCGCTGCAGTGCGTGACAGTTTCTTCGTTCGAAACACGGGACTCGGCCCTCTGAATCTTCTGAATTTCGATCTTGTCGGATCCGAACGCGCGCATTTTCGCGTGCTGCGTCCCTCTCCTCCATCATTGGTTGCCGCCGGCGATTCCGTGCCGATCGTCATCGAATACGACAGTCCGATTGAAGGAACAAGCACCGCGACGCTGGTCATGACGCATAACGATCCCACCGTGCCGAGCGGCCAGACATCGGTGCTGCTGACCGGCAGGCGCGAGATGACCGAGTTCGTTGTGGAAGGCGACACGCTCACCGTCCTCTCCACGTGTGTCAAGACGCGCATCACCCGCACATTCACGATCAGAAACTCGAGCACGAGGCCGTTGTCGCTTTCAGACATCTCGTTGACGCAGGGCGCGAATGCTTACACCGTCAGCGGACCCGCGCTTCCCGTCACCGTGCCGCCGGCGGGAACCGTGACGATCACCCTCACCTTTCAGCCGACGAGTCCGGGAACTGCGGATGCCGTCATCCGTATCACCTCCCAGCCGTGTTCCTTCACCGTGCTCGTGCATGTGCCGGGCGAGGCCAGGCGCAGTCCCGTGGGATTCAATCCGACACCTCTGAATTTCGGTACGGTGAATATTGGCTCGACGACATCGGCTCCGCTGCAGATTGCAAATTCCGGTTTCGAAGCGGTGACGATCTCGCACATTCTCGTCTCGCCGCCGAACGCCACCCTCGCCGTGGTGTCGTCTCCATCGCTCCCGCTGACGCTCGATGTCGGCCAGTCGCGCACGTTGACGCTCGAGTATCACCCGCTGTCGGTGGGATCGTTGCTCACATCAATCTGCGTGGTCACAAGCGCTCCCTGTGTCGACACGCTGTGCATTCCCGTCCTCGGCCTGGCAC
The DNA here is from genome assembly GCA_016720835.1 of Ignavibacteria bacterium. Lineage (GTDB taxonomy): Bacteria > Bacteroidota > Ignavibacteria > SZUA-365 > SZUA-365 > JADKJW01. The sequence continues at coordinate 67,460 of JADKJW010000011.1, read as the reverse complement.
GCGCGGAAGGGATCACGCTGGATCGCGATTCCCTCCTGCTCACGCTTGATCCGTGCTCCTTCGCCGGCGCGTGCGACACCGTCGTCCTGTCCAATAATTCCGCGCAAAGCGTCGTGGTCACCTCCGTGGCGTTCGACACGCCGGGACCGTTGACGCTCTCCGCATCGACGACGACACCCTTCACCTTGAACAGCGGGCAATCGCAACGATACATCATCTGCGCGGATGCGTCATTCACCGGGCGGCGCCAGGCAACGCTCGTGATCCTGAGCGGCGATCCGAATCGCCCGCGCCTCGAGCTTCCAGTCCTCGTGCGCAGGGATTCCGCGCACGTATCCGCGAATCAGCGACGCATCGACTTCGGCGTGCTGCCCGCGTGTCGGCGGCCGGCGGTTCAATCCATCTCGCTGCAGAACCACGGCACGGCAGCTGAGACTGTCGATGCGCGCCATCTGCCCGCGCTCCCCTTCGCAACCGCGACGCCGTTTCCAGTGACCCTCGCGCCGGGACAAATACGGCAGGTTGATATTTCGTTTGCTCCGTCTTCCGCAGGCAGCTTCACGGATTCGCTTGTCCTCGTCACAGGACGATGCGGAACACGTATTCCGATTCTGCTGCAGGGACGTTTCGAACTCGAAAACGTTCAGGTTGTTCCTTCAACACTTGCCTTCGGCAATGTGGGAATCGGCGGGAGCCAGACGCTTCCCGTGACGGTGAAGAACCTGAATGTAAAAACGGCTCGGGTCCTTTCCGTCCAGATCACTCCGGCCGGAGTATTCACCACGAACACGACGATGCCACTGACCGTCGACTCCGCGAAGGACGGGCAGATCCCCATCCGCTTCGCGCCCGTGGCGCGGGGATCCGTTACCGCCACCGCCTGTCTGGTTTTCGACGCTCCGTGCAACGATACCGTGTGCATTCCCCTGACCGGCACGGGCGGCGATGGCGACCTTTCTTTCCTCCCGTTTACACTCGCGTTCCCATCGCTCGCCCAGTGCGAGGAGCGGATCTTGACGGACACGTTGTTTAACGCCGCAAACTCGCCCGTGACGCTCACCGGATCAGTGGTGAGTGGAGGCGGCGCCGCCGCCTTTGCCGTGCTTGATCCGGTGGCATCCTCAGAACAGATCCCTCCGGGGGGGAGACGCGTCTTCTCTGTCCGTTTCCGTCCCACAGCCTCTTCTGACGGGCCTGTCAGCGCCTCGCTTGACGTGAGCACCGCATCCTCCGGTCAGCCGCTGGTCTCCCTCCCGCTGTCCGGATCGCGTGTCACACAGACGATGCCGATGATTCCTCCCGTCGCATTCGGCACCATCCCGGTGGGGACGCCATCGCCGCGCGTCATTCAGATCACCAACGGCGGTTCCGCGCCGTTCACGCTCTCGGCCGCGAATTTCCCTCCGAATGTCACCTTCACGCCTCCTCTTCCCGTCACGGTTTCGCCCGCACAAACGGTGCAGTTCACGCTGTCGCTGACCCTGCAGGTGCCCGGTGCGGTCTCGCTCTCAGGGTGGTTCATTGCATCCGTGCCGTGTGTCGATTCTCTGACGATCGACATGAGCGCTGCCGGAAGCGGGGGCATGACGTTTGCGGATATCTCGTTCGGCATTGTGCCGAACTGTCAGCCTGCGACGCGCACCATGGTACTGCGAAACGAGCTGGCACAGACCGCGCGGATCACCGGGATCCGCGTGAGCGGATCCGATGCGTCATTCTTCTCGGTGGTTTCTCCGTCGACGTTCCCGATCCTGCTTGCGCCGCGCGATTCGGTAATTGTCACCCTGCGTTGCGATCCGGATCCCGCGGTCGACCGCATCTACACCGCGAGTGTTCTCTGCGACATTGCGGATGTCACTCCGCCGCTCACCGCGTCCGCACAGGTCGCGGTCGATGCACGCGAACCGGTGCCTTCGCTCGCATCGACGATGGATTTCGGCATCGTTCCCATTTTCACGTCGCCGCAAAGAGTGGTGGTCCTTCGGAACACGCTGCCGTTTGCGGTGCGTGTCGTCGACGTGACCTCAACGCATGCGCTGTTCACTCTTTCCAGTCTGTCCGCACCTCTTCCGGCCACGCTTGCACCGGGCGATTCGATCACGGTGCTCCTGACATTCAGCCCGACACAAGACGGCAGCGTGACCGGGCCCTACGTGCAGGTGCGTACAGACCAGCCATGCGGCGGCGACCGAAGCTTCACCGTATCGGGTCGGGGATTGGACGACTATGTGAACGCCACGGTCAGCATCCCCCGCATCACGGGAGCACCTGACCAGATTGTGCGCGTTCCGCTGATGCTGAACACCGATGTCGGCAGCGCGAACGTCGGCGGATGGCGCGGCAGCGTCTCATTCAATCCCTCGATGTTGTACCCGACAGGGATATCCGGGATTTCCACTCTTTCGTCCGGCATGAGGATCCGTGACTCCTACGATCACGCGAATGGTGTGATCGCGTTGACGGCGGATAGCGGGATCGTGAGCGCGGGCACCGGCCGGCTCGCCGTTCTCGAGTTCCTCGTCCTCATCGGAAACGCGGTCGAGACGCCGCTCGCAATCTCCTCATCGTTCGATTTTACGTCCGGAAGAGCGCGGGTGCAATCACGCAGCGATGGTCTTTTCCGCCTCGACGGCTACTGCATCGACGATGGAAACCGGCTCGTCGGCGACCGTCCCTCTTTCGGTCTCCTCTCCAACACCCCGAATCCGTTCAACCCGTCGACCACCATCACCTACGACATCGCGAGCGATGGATTCGTCGAACTTTCGGTGATGGATGCCATGGGTCGCACCGTGCGCAGTCTCGTTCGCACCGTGCAGACTGCCGGACGTCACCGTATTCTCTTCGACGCGGTAACTCTGCCATCCGGTGTGTATTATTGCATTCTTCGAAGTGGCGCATCATCCGCGGCGAGGCCAATGGTCCTTTCGAAATAAGACGTTCTGACCGCGACTTCCGATTTTCCAACAACAACCGATTTCCATGAAAACCACATCGATCACCTTGTGCCTTGCGGCTGTCCTCTTGACGGCAACCGTGTGCGCGCAATCCGAACCGCCAGATTACCGGGCCGTGACGCGGACAGGCGTTTTTGGCGCTCTCCAGTTCAATTTCCATTCGGGAGACTTCGCTGTCGTCGAGGGCGGCATCCCCTGCGCAACCTGCACGTTCGAGAACGGTGACCGCATGAAAGTCCGTTTCGGAGGCATCGTGGAAATCCCTCTTTCGCCGACGGTGATGCTCTCCGGTCGCATCGGTTTTCAAGACTATTCGGGGGTGTTCCAGCGCGATGTCCGCCTCGGACCCGTCGACCAGCCCACCGGACCTCCTGTTGACTTCATCGTGAACCAGACCTTCGACAACACGCTCTCGTACCTGTCGATCGCTCCCGGGATTCTCTATTTCCCGCTCGAGGACATGCCCTTGCATCTCGACCTCGCCGCCGGTGTCGGCGTCCTGCTCAGCAAGGAATACTCCCTGCGGGAGAAGATTCTTTCGCCCGCGAACAAGCAGTTCAGCGACGGGACCGTGGACCACACGCCGTATGCCGGTGATATCCAGGACGTCAACGCGCTTCGCCTGTCGATCGATGTCGGCGCGGGATACGATCTCGCGGTCACACGAAATCTGCTCCTGACTCCGGAGCTCGTGTACAGCCTGCCGCTCACCAAGGTCAGCGGACCGGCCGACTGGCGGGCTTCCGGACTCGGGGCCGGGCTCGCATTGAAATGGGCGTTCGTGGAGCCGGAAAAAATCATCGTTCCTCCTCCTCCGCCGCCTCCGCCGCCGCCACCACCGCCTCCCCCCATCCCTGCTCTCGCGGTGTCGCTCGAAATGGAAGGAAGAAACACCGCGGGCCAGATGGCGTTCGCATCCCCGATCACCGTCGAGGAAATCCGCACCGTGGAGCGGTATCCCCTGTTGACGTACGCGTTCTTCACCGAAGGAGACGCCACGCGACCGTTGCGCCAGAACCTCCTCACGAAAGAGCAGACGGCTTCGTTTACGTTGGACAAGGCCACCGGGGACGAGCTCGGTCTCTATCAAAACATGCTGAACATCGTCGGACGCAGGTTGAAGGAGAATCCGAAGGCGAAAATCTCCATCACGGGGACGAATGCCGATGCCGGTGTCGAGCGCGGGGCGGCCGCGATTTCGAAACAGCGCGCGGAAACCATCAAACAGTACTTCACCGATGTCTGGGGGATTGATGCACGCCGCATCACGTCGAAATCCCGCAATCTCCCGCAGGATCCGTCCGCGACCGACCAGGTCCAGGGTCAGGAGGAGAATCGCCGCGTGGAGATCACATCCGATGACGAAGCGATCATCGCGCCGATCCGACGCGACGAGACCGTGTACAACGCGACCCTCACTGCCGTGAATTTCCTGCCGGTCGTCAGCGCCCCGAATGGTATCGACCGCTGGTCGATGAGCGTTAAACAGGAAAACAAGGTCCTCTACTCTTCCGAAAACACGGGCGCGACCATCCCGCCGGCGTTCAAATGGGAATTCAATGGCGACACGTTCAAGAGGAACAATCAGCCCGTGCGCGTCGCATTCTTCGTCCGTGACGGAAAGAGCCAGGAACAGACGGCAGCGAAGACCATCGATATCAACACGCTGACGCTGGAGCGAAAACGCGAAGAGCGGATCGGCGATCGCCGCGTGAATCGCAGCAAACTCATCCTGTTCGACTTCGACCGCGCAACGATTTCGCGACGCAACAGCGCGATCATCCGGGAAGTCTCCACCAGCATCACGCCGACATCGACGGTCAACATCCTGGGCTACACCGATCAGCTGGGCGACGCCGAATACAACAACAGGCTGTCGCAGCAGCGCGCGGATGCCGTACGTGCGGCCTTCGGGAGCGTGCTCAACAACGTCCAGGTCACGACGAAGGGTCTCGGCAGCACCCAGCTCCTCTTCGCGAACGACACTCCGGAAGGACGTTTCTATTGCCGCATGGTGACGGTCATTATCGAGTCGCCGGTCATGGAATAACGCGGATCCGTAGCTCCTTCGTAAAAGAGACGCCCTCCATCCGGAGGGCGTCTCTGTGTGTTTTTGGCGGGACGCTGTTCGGCAAGGAAGTGCGATGCAACCACACTTCTGTATTGTGGCATGGGAGGAGAATATCTATTTTACGAGATGCTGGTCCAGCATCCGTCTTTTCCCTTCCATCAGTCGGTGTGGCGCAATGAAACGAGTTCTTGTTACTGCTTCCCTTCTCTCCATACTTTTTTCCACATCCCTCGTTGCGCAGGTCGGCAACTGGTATCCCCAGCAGTTGCCTCAAAACGTTTCGACGCTCTACGACATCGACATGCTCGATGGGCAGACGGGATTCGCCGCGGGTGTTCCGAACTTTCCCGGACTTCTCTCCGGCGTCATTTACACGCTGGATGGCGGGAACACCTGGATGCCGATCATGACCACGCAGTTCAATCCACCGCTGCCTTCGTGGACGGTGTGGCGCACCATCAGCGCCCCCAATTCGCAATACATCGCGGTAGCCGGTGATAGCTCGCTCGTGTACATCTCAAGCGACGGGGGAGCGAACTGGAAAGAAGTCAGCCCGACGTTGAAATCCGCCGCGCCGATGCGCGCCACCATCCGAAGCATTTATTTCCGTGACGCGCACGAAGGCTTCGCGGTCGGAGGCGACAGAGTTTCCCCGCCCCCGCCTCCACCCCCCGGTGTGGGCGCTCCGCCGAATGCACCGATCATTTACCGCACGACTGATTTTGGCTTGCATTGGACGGACGAGACTCCGTCCGGCACCGCTCTCCCGGGATTCCCCGCCCTCTACTCGGTCATGTTCGGGGGCGGCGTCTGGGTGGCTTGCGGTGACGCGTCGACGACCCTGCTGCGAAGCGGGGGAGTGTGGAGCCGGATGTCGGCACCGTCATTCAACCAGTTCGAGATATTCAAGGATGTGACCGTCATTGATGGAAACAACTTCGTGATTTCAGGAACCGACCCGCAAACCTCGCGGCCGCGCATCTACAGGACCACGAATGCCGGCGTTCGATGGATCTCCATCGGGCCGGCTTCCGTCCCCGCCGGCATAACGGACTTTCCTTCGAATTATTTTTTCAATACCACGGTGGGCTGGGTTGGAACAAATCTCAACTACCTTGGAGGAACGATAAACAGCGGCAGCAGCTGGAAACAGTTTCAGGTTGCCGGCATGCCGTCTCCGAGCGAGCTGCACCAGATGGACTTCGCCGATCCGTTGAACGGCTGGGCCTGCGGTGGCGATCCCGCCGCCAATGAAGCCTGGATCATCCGTTACTTCGGCGTGCCACCGAAAGCCGACATCTCGCTCTCACAAAAATCCGCGGTCTTTCCCGATGTCATGTGCGATCGGAGTGTCGAGATCACCGTCACCGTGCGCAACACCGGATCCGGCGAACTGGTCATTCCGAATGGAAGCGTCTTGTTCTCGTCGCCGGATTTCACCGCGCCCGGCCTCGTCCTCCCGCTCAAGCTCCTTCCCGGACGCGGCAAGCAGATCACCGTTCGCTGGACGCCGAACAGGTATGCCTTTGGCCTCGTGCAAGGCTCCATGACCCTGCTCAGCAACGATCCGGATCATAACCCCTGGGTCATCGCGTTGGAAGGAAAGAGACTCTACGGTACCCTCGACCTTTCCGCTACCATCGACGTCTATCCAGGAATCTGCATCAAGGACAGTGTCGAGTACACGCACTATGCGAACACCGGCGGGAATCGTCCACCGACATTCATCGCCATCGAGTTCGTATCGGGACAGAACGAATTTCGTCTCCTCTCGCCGAAGCCGGGTGTCGTCATCAACGGCTCGCATCCGTTTACCTTCCGCTTCCGTCCCACCGCGCCCGGCGTGCGCAAAGGGACGTACCGGTTCATCGGCGGAAATCCGAGCTGCCCGGACACGACATTCGTCGACATCAGCGGGTTTGGCGACTGGACGAAACTCACGTCGAATGTGACCGAAGTCAATTTCGGCAAGGTCTGCGTCAACACCCTGCGCGACACCACCATCACGTTGAGAAACATCGGCAACACCTACGCATTTGTCGATCGGCGCGAGTTGAAAAGCGGTGTCGACATGTTTCCGACGCCGGAGATGATCCCGTTGTTCATCAAGGTCGACAGTTCCAAGAAGTACCGTCTCCAGTTTGCGCCGCAGTTCACCGGCACGTTCACCGCTGAATATCGGCTCATCAACAGCCCCTGCCCCGACACCGTCGTCATTCGATGCACGGGCGAGGCCATTTCCACGGAAATCACCTTCAACCCGCGCGGCGGCGTTACCGTCGGTCCTACCATCGTCGGAAAACCGGTCATACGAGATGTATCTGTCCGGAATACTGGCAAGACAAACGCAAATATCACGCTGGTGAAGCTCGCGAAGGACTTCCCGGAGCTGAAGATCGTGAGCGTCCCTCCGCTCCCGCTGCTGCTGCCGCCGGGCGGGTCCTTTGATGTCTCCATGACCTACAATCCCGCGAATGTCGGGACGATTGAAACGCAGCTCGTCGTGGCGTGGAACAGCGTCTGCGCCGATACCGCGCGTCTCGACGTATCGGCCCCCTGCCTGCCGAATCCGTACATCGATCCTCCGGTGGCGATGGATCTCGGCCTGCAGGCCTGTTCGAAACCCATCCGCGACACGCTGTACATCCGGAACAAGGGGAACGGCCCGCTCTCCTTCCTCGGCGCGTCATTCTCGGGCGCGGATCCGACCCATTTCACGCTGATTTCACCAGTGCTTGGTGACACCGCAGGCGCGAAGGATTCCGTTCGGCTGATTGTGGAATACAACAGGCCGACGGAGGGCACGAGCACGGCCGGGTTGTTCCTCAACCACAACGACTTTGACCGGCTCCCGACGTTTATCGCGCTGGCCGGCCGCCGCACGGTTTCCGAATTCACGGTCATCGGCGATTCCGCAACGGAGTATTTCACCCGGATCTTCGTGCCGCAAACGCGCAGCTACACGCTCCGGAACACCAGCAATCAGGTCGTCACCATCACCGCCGCCGTCGTGCAGAAGAGCGCGGGGATTTTCGGAGTCACTCCGACGACACCGCTGCCCGTGACGCTGCAACCGAATCAGAGCACGACGGTGGACGTGGTGTTCCTCCCGAACGGCCGGGGGCCGTTCAACGGCCTCGTCCGCTTTACGAGCCAGCCGTGCGGATTTACTTCGCTGCTGTCGATCAACGGGCGCGGCGATACGGACGGCTTGAGCGTCGACCGGGGGAACATCGATTACCTGCTCGACGCGTGCTCCTTCACGACGCTCTGCGACACGCTGCATCTGAGCAATCAAGGGAACAGCCCGGTGACCGTCACCGGCATTTCGATCACGCAGACAAACGCGGTGTTCTCGATTGATCCGCCCGTCAGCACGCCGTTCACGCTGCAGGGTGGCCAGGAGCAGGATATCGTCATCTGCGCGAGTCCCGCGTTCACCGGTTCCAACGGCGCGACGCTGAACATCAACAGCACCGACCCCGTCGTGCCGCAACTGAAGGTCGCGCTCCTGTCGCACCGTGATTCCTCCAACGTGACCGTATCCGTTTCTGAAATTGATTTCGGGCGGATGCTGCACTGCTCGAGCGGATTCACACGCGACGTCACCATCAACAACCATGGCGCCGTCCAGGAAGTCGTCAATACCAGGCTCGGCGGTTCCAGCAACGCGTTTCTTTCCGGCGCGCCCGCCAGTGTCATTCTGCAGCCGGGACGCTCATTTACATTCTCTGTGACGTTCACCCATCCCGCATTCGGCGGATTCATCGATTCGCTGTTCGTTTCGACAGACCGTTGCACACGCTCCATCACGATTCCGTTGAAGGGCGGATGGATCGAACAGATCTACGCCGCCGCGCCCAGGCCGCTGAGCTTCGCGTCGGTCAACATCGGGACTTCTTCGATCCTCCCGCTGAACGTGCAGAACAACGGCGGCTTCGACGCGCACATCGCCTCCTTCACGGTGCAGCCTGCTGGCGAGTTTTTCGTCCAATCCGGATATCCGACGACGATCACCGCGGGCAATTCGATCAGCACGCAAGTGCGCTTCAGTCCGACCTCCGAGGGCCTGAAATCAGCGACGGCATGCATCATCTTTGATACGCCGTGTCCCGATACTCTCTGCGTCGATCTGCAGGGTACCGGCGTTCGCGGCCGCATCATTCTCTCGCGTGCGACCATATCGTTCGGAGCGCTGGCGCAATGCCAGCAGTCCGTCCTGCGCGACACGCTCACGAACGGCGGCACGGGAACGATCAACATTCTCTCCGCAACCATTTCCGGCACCGGCAGCGGGGCGTTTGCGAATCTGACACCCGTGGTATCCACGGAGGCCCTTGCACCCGGCAACACCCGCGAATTCCGCATTCAGTACAGTGCGGCTCTCGCGCCGGCCGACGGACCGGTGGCCGCGACGTTGACGGTGATGACGGACGATCCCATACAGCCGAAGGTCGATATCCCGCTCGATGGAGTCCGTGAAACGTTACGTCCCGACGGTGGCGGCGCAATCGCGCTCGGTACCGTGGAAGTCGCGAAGCCGGTACAGCGCACGGTGACACTGAACAACACCGGGACTGCGCGTCTCTGCTATTCGTCCGACAGAAAACCATCTGAAGTCACGTACACACCCGCGTTGCCCATCTGTATCGATCCGGGGCGTTCCGTGGATGTGACCATCACCTACACCGCAACAACCACCGGGACATGGACGGGCACGCTCGCCTTGTTCACATCGACACCCTGTGTCGATTCGACCCTGTTCCTCATCGATGCCCGGGCGCAGCAGGGCTCGATCAGCATCCAGAGTTCCATCGATTTTGGGAGCGATGCCTGGTGTGCGACACGCACGCAGCAGACCACCGTCACCAACACGTTCCTGCAGGACGCGACCCTTGACGCCTTGAGCATCACCGGACCGGACGCCGCGTTTTTCTCCATTCAGAGCCCGACCCTCTTCCCGCGCCCAATTTCCGCGGGGGGATCCCTGACGGTGACGGTGGCGTTCACGGGCCAGAATTTGAACCGCGCATACACTGCGACACTGCAATCCAGCTTCACCGCGCTTGGCGCGCCTGTGAATCGCAGCACGGCGCTGACTGCCCTGACGGTGTCGCCCGCATTGAGCGTGACGGCCGTCGACTTCGGGACCGCCGTCATCGGCCAGCCGGCGGTGCAGCGGGCTGCAACGATCCTCAACACCTCCACCATTCCTGTGCTCGTGCAGTCGGTGACACCCGGAAATCCGGACTTCGTTGTCCGGAGTACTGTTCCGCCGCTTCCTGCGACCTTGCAGCCCGGCCAGTCCGTCGTCGTGCAACTCGAATTCATCCCGATGCAGGCAAAGGCGTACGCGGACAGTCTCCGTATCGTATCGACACTGCCCTGTCCGTTCGGGCTTGCCGGCCCGGTGACAGGCCTTTCGATTCCGCAGCCCATCGCGTTGGCGACCCTGAGCATCGGCACGATTGCGGGGGCTCCGGGAGAAAAGGTGCTCATCCCCGTGCGCTCGGACAAGGATCTCGGCAACGCGAGCGTGACGAGTTGGAGCGGTTCGGTTTCCTTCAACCGCAGCATGCTCTACCCGCTGCGCGCGGTTACCGCTGGTACCACCTCAGCCGGAATGATTGTCGACATCACGTCGTATGTCCACGACAGTGGGAAGGTGAATCTCGCCGCGACCGGCAGCGTCCCGGTGGCAGCAGGCAGCGAACCGCTCGTGTATCTCGAGTGCCTTGTGCTCCTCGGTGACGATGCGCAAACCCCGCTTCGAATCTCCACCAATTTTTCGTTCACTTCGGGCTACGCGACCGTTGTGGGTCGCACCGACGGGGTCTTCAATCTCACCGGATACTGCATCAGCAACGGTCGTCTCGTGACGGATCGTTCCGGCAACCAGTTGATGCAGAATCATCCGAATCCTGTATCGCTTGAACGGACCGGATTCACGTCCATTTCCTACTCCGTTGCCAACGAAGGCTTCGTGGATCTTTCCCTCTACGACATGATGGGACGGAAAGTGACGCAGCTCGTCAACGGCCACGTCACGAAAGGGACGCACGATGTGCAGTTCGAAGTCTCCTCGCTGCCCGTCGGCGTGTACCAGTACACGATCATGACGGGCGAGTTCACGGCAACGAGGCGACTGGTGCTGACCAAATAATCCCGCGCGCGCATCAACGTGAAAACGGAGGCCCCTGGCCTCCGTTTTCTTTTCCCGTCTATTTCGATCGGCGATAGGTCGCGCTTCGGTCGCGCCGTCGTTCCGCGTCGACGATGATGACGTATTCGCGCCGTGTTTCGTCCTGTGCAAAGAACTCCGTCAATTTCTTCAGGCTCCCGCGCTTCACGAGCTCCTGTTCCATCGTCAGATCGCACGCCACGCAGGCCGGGCGACCGGGCCCGAACGCGACGCTCAGGTCTCCAAGCACTTGCCGGAGCCTGTACGGTGCATCGAGGAACACGATCGGGACAGGAAACGCCGCGAACGTTTTCAGTTCGTTCCGACGCTCCTCCTTCTTCGGAGAAAGGAATCCGTGGAAGTAGAAGCGCCGCACATCGAAGCCCGCGACGGCGAGGGCAGCGCCGAGCGAGGTCGGACCGGGAACGACGGTCACGGGAATCGAAGTGCCCACCGCCGCCTGCACCAAAGTCGTTCCCGGATCGGCGAACACCGGCATCCCGCAATCGGAAATCAGCGCGATGGACTTTCCGTTCAGCAATTCGGTGATCACGTCCTGAGAAACGGCAGCCTCGGTATGCTCATTGACTTCAATCAGCGGTTTGTCGATCGCATATCGCTTCAACAAACGAATCGCTTCCCTGCGTTCTTCGCACGCGATGATATCCGCCTTCTGCAATGTTTCACGGGCCCGAAGAGAGAGATCCCCGGGATTGCCGATCGGGGTGCCAACGATAAAAAGCGTTCCGGGAGCCGCGGGCAGTTTGTGCATGATTCATTTCATCCCGTGAGGTGGACAGCGGTCAGAGCGCGGAGACAACGCGACCCTGCGAGCGGAGGATCGCCTCCGCGAGTGAGAGATCCTCCGGGACGGTGATTTTGACGTTTGTTGGAAGGCCCTCCACCACAGCGACCGGAGCGCCGATCCGTTCCAACAACTCCACATCGTCCGTCCCGAAATACCCGTCCATCCTCGCGATTGAAACCGCGTGTTGAAACACGGACACCCGGCTTCCCTGCGGCGTTTGTGCCATCCAGATCGTGCGACGATCGAGTGTTCTCTCCACGCATCCGTCGCGGACCATCTTGACGGTGTCGCGAGACGGAAGAGCAAGAACGGCCGCGCCATGCGTCTCGACGGCGCGCACCACGGCCAGGATTTCCCCCGACGTGATGCAGGGACGGGCGGCATCGTGAATGAGCACGAGGCCCTCCGTCTCCGGACATGCCGTCAGCATATTGGCAACGGAATCCTGACGCATCGGCCCGCCGTCAACAAGCACCGTCTCCGTCGAGAGGGGGTACTCCGCAAGCAGGCGCTCGGTTCTTGGACGATCATCCGTCGCGATGATGAGGCGCGTGCACTGCGACAGGGCATCGAACACCGAAAGCGTATATGCGAGCACGGGGATTCCCGCGATGCGCAGGTACTGCTTGGGCAGTGCGGTGCCCATCCGTGTTCCTGAGCCGGCGGAGGGGATGCAGACGGTGAATACGCTCTCAGGCATGTCGGGAGGTGTCAAGCTCGAAAATGCTGAAGGCGAAGCGGAAACACTTCGCCTTCAGTGGGATGATGCACGCATGCTCGGATTCTTACAGGATCAACATCGCGTCGCCGTAACTGTACATCCGGTATTTCTCCTTGATGGCCTTTTTGTACGCCTTCATCGTGAGATCATACCCCGCGAATGACGATACCAGCATCAGCAGTGTGGATTTCGGCATGTGGAAGTTGGTGATCAGTTTGTCGGTGATCTTGAAGTCATAGGGCGGATAGATGAATTTATCCGTCCATCCTCTCGCGGGTGTCAGCTGGCGCATCGTCGTCACGCTGGACTCGAGAGCGCGCACCGTGCTTGTTCCGCAGACGAAGATGCTGCGCTTGGCATCCTTCGCCCGGTTGACGGCGATGCATGCCGTCGGCGGAATTTCGTAGTACTCCGAATCCATCTTGTGCTTCGTCAAGTCCTCCACCTCCACGGGGCGGAACGTCCCCTGCCCGATATGCAACAGGACCGACGTGACGTTGATGCCCTTTTTCTTCATTTTTCCAAGCAGCTGCTTGGTGAAGTGCAGGCCCGCCGTCGGAGCGGCGACCGCGCCGACGGTCTTCGCGAAGACGGTCTGATACCAGTCCTTGTCGGACTCTTCAGCATCGCGCTTGATATACGGCGGCAGAGGCGTCTGTCCGACCGCGTCGATCAGCTTGAAGAAATCGCCATCGTAATTGAAGCGCACCGTCCGGCCTCTCGAGGTCGTGTTGTCGATCACCTCGCACATCAGATCGTCGGAAAAATAAATTTTGTTGCCGATGCGCACTTTGCGGGCGGGATCGACGATGACGTCCCACAGGTGCTCGTCCTTGCTCAATTCCCGGAGAAGGAACACCTCGATTTTCGCGTTCGTCTTTTCCTTTCTGCCGATGAGTCTGGCGGGAAAAACCCTCGTCTCATTGAGAACCAGACAATCGTTCTTCTTGAAGTACTCGTGGATGTCGGCAAATGTCCGGTGCTCGATCTCTCCCGTGCTTCGATGAACAACCATCAACTTCGCGCTATCCCTCGGTTCCGCGGGATATTTCGCAATGAGATTTTTCACAACCGGATAGTCAAAATCGGATAATTTCATATCGAATGGCCTGAATTAATCAACAACGATGATCGATCACATCATATCCACGCCCGTACCGCAGGGCGTCCCGGCGCGGAAGATGCATGAATGTGCCCGCGAGGAGGGAAAAAATGCATCCCTGCATTCAAAGATGCTCGCTGGCGATATATTTGGTTTTTGTACAATTAGGCACGATAACAAATTTCCACAAAATTACAAAAACTTCGGAGGGGAGTCAACAGCGCACACCGTTTCCCCCTGAAAGGCACGGGACGGACGGTCCGCGAAAAAGGGGAGATTTTTAGCTTTGATCGCGACTTCGTAGGTTTGCAGGTACTTCGCTTCGTCATGCGCAATCCGCGCCATCGAACGATTTTCGCTTCTCCCGCACCTCCTCCCTATCAGGAGCACCCCTATGCCATCCATTTTCCACACCCTGGTTATCAATCCCGGTTCCACATCCACCAAAATCGCGGTGTACAGGAACGAGAAGCTGCTCGCCCAGGCAGATGCCAGGCACGCCCCTCCGGCGGGATCCATTTGGGACGAATTCGAGCCCCGGCTCGATACGATTCGCGAAGCATTCCGAAATCTCGGCATCGCGGCACGAATTGATGCTGTTGCCGGCCGGGGCGGTTTGCTCAAGCCCTTGGAGGGGGGAACGTATGAAGTCAATGCGGCGATGCTCGCCGACGCCCGCGCGAATCTGCAGGGAGAGCATGCAGCCAATATGGGTTGCGCCTTCGCGGACGCATTGGCGCGTGAGTGGAACGCCCGCGCCTGCGTGGTCGATCCCATCTGTGTGGACGAGTTCGAACCGATCGCGCGCTACTCAGGTCATCCGCGCATCGAACGCCGCGCCCTGGCGCACACGCTCAACATGCATGCGGTCGCGCGCGCGGCCGCACAGAAACTCGATATCCCGTACCGGAAAAGCTCGTTCGTGGTCGCCCATCTCGGGGGCGGAATATCGATCGGTCCGCTCAAAGGCGGCCGGATCATCGACGTCAACGACGCATCAAGCAACGGACCCTTCAGTCCCGACCGCACCGGGACATTGCCTCTCCAGCCGTTCATCAAACTCTGTTACTCCGGGTCCCTGACCGAAGGTGAGGCGAAGAAACTGGTCATGGGCAAGGGGGGGCTCTTCGCGTATCTCGGGACGAATGACATGCGCGAGATCGAAGCGCGGATCGAGAACGGCGACACCAGGGCCTTGGAGGTCACAGAAGCAATGTGCTACCAGATCGCGAAAGAAATCGGGGCCATGGCTGCGGTGCTTCGGGGTCGCGTGGATGCCATTCTGATGACCGGCGGTCTCGCCCACTCGTCGCGGGTTTTTCGCGCCGTGAAGAAGCGGGTCGCATGGATCGCGCCGGTGATGAACTTCGCGGGAGAGCATGAAATGCTCGCCCTCGCGCTCGGCACCTTGCGTATTCTGCTGGGCGAGGAGAAGGCAAAAGTGTATTGAACGCCGGACGGCACCATCGCGATCCGCGATGGATCGAATCACGCATATTCACATTCAACAGCGGCTGTCATGAAATCGACCTCTCTTCTTTCCGGAAGCCAGGCCATCGCGCGCGGTGCCTACGAAGCGGGCGCGCAACACGTCGTCGGCTTCCCGGGTGCTCCGGTCAGCGACATCATCGCGGCGTTCGACGCGCTGCCGGACACGGCGGCGCATTGGTCGCCGAACGAAAAAGTCGGCCTCGAAGTCGCCCTTGGCATCTCCCAGGGCGGCGCGCGAACACTGGCCGCGTTACAGCATATCGGCATGAATATCGCGGCCGATCCGCTCATCGCCTCCGCCTACAGCGGCGTCAACGGCGGCCTCGTCATCGCGGCGATCGACGATCCCGGCATGCTCTCCTCCATGAACGAGCAGGACACGCGCCATTTCGCCCGCGCCGCGAAGCTGCCGATGCTCGCGCCGTCGGATCCCCAGGAGACGATCGAGTTCATGAAGCTGGGTTTCAGCATGAGCGAGAAATACGACGTGCCTGTCCTGCTGCGCATGACCACCCGCCTGTGCAATACACGCGGACTCTGCATGACGGGAGAGGCGGCCGTGCACGCAGCCCGCAATATCGGGCTCAAGTCTCCGAAAACGGTCGCGGACGGATTGTCCCGTCACGAGGCGCTCGAGAAGCAGCTCGCCGCGATCGAAGTCTTCTCAACGCAGGCCTTCGAGATCAATACGATTGATGTCGGCTCCTCGGATGTCGGCATCATCACCAGCGCCGTGCCGTACCTGTACGCCAAGGAGGTTCTGCCGACCGCATCGTTCCTGAAGCTGGGCATCCTGCATCCGCTGCCGCACAAGCTCATTTCCTACTTCGCCACGCTCGTCAAACGGCTGTATGTTGTCGAGGAACTCGATCCGTTCCTTGAGGAGCAGATCAAGGCCATGGGAATCACCGTCATCGGCAAGGATGCCTTTCCGCGCACGGGCGAATTGACGCCGGACATTGTCGCGAAAGGGCTGTCAACCGAAGGAGCGGTGGTCACTTCGGCGCTCAGCGTCCCGGTGAAGCTCCCCTCGCGGCAGTCGAACCTCTGTTTGAGTTGCGCGCACCGGGGACTGATGAACGTGTTTCAGGCGATGAATCTCAACGTCGTGGGCGACATCGGCTGCTTCAATCCCGGAGAGTTGCCGCCGGCGGATCCGGAGGAGATGGATGCCTGCTTCTGCATTGGCGCGAGCATGAGCGTCGCATTCGGGTTGTCGCTCGCGAGCGATGCCCCTTCGGCGCGGCGCACAGTGTCGGTCGTATCGGGTTCCACCTTCATGCACTCGGGATTACCGGCGCTCGCGAACATCGTGCAGAACAGCGGCACCGCAACAGTCTGCCTCCTCGCGGCGCCAAGCAATGGCGACAGCGTCGTACCCGCATCCACAGTGGACTACCGCATGCTGTGCGAAGGTGTCGGCGTCCGCCGCATCCGCACCGTGCACCCCGACGACGAGCAATCCATCGAGGCGGCGCTGCGGGAAGAGCTCGATGCTCCCGGCGTTTCGGTCATCATTTCCGCGCGCTAGCCCCGCGGCTCACGTGGAGCCCCACCACTCATTCATTTTCATTCCCCTCATTGTCTGGCACGCACATGAACACGGTCAATGTCATTCTCTGCGGCGTCGGCGGACAGAACGTCCTTCGCGCCGGTGAACTGCTCAGCCGGGCCGCGATGCACGCGGGCTACGATGTCAAGATGAGCGCGCCCAGCAGCGGCGAGCATTCCGGTGAAAGCACCTCCTGCCATGTCCGGTGGGGCCAGAAGGTGTACTCACCGGTGATTCGCCAGGGCGAAGCCGATTTCATCATTTCCTTCGAGCAGATGGAGACGCTGCGGCAGCTGCCCATGGGAAAAAACGGCGTCGCCGTGATCGTCAATGACGACGTCATTCCGCCGCGCGCAGGCCGCGAGAGCTTCCCGTATCCCGACAACATCGAAGATTTGGTGAACGCGGTCCACGGAACCTTTCATCTGATCCCGGCGAAACACCTCTCCGGAGAGGACGGACATGTCGCGCTCACGCTGCTCGGCGCATTTGCGGCATTCAATCAGTGCTCGCAGGAATCCTGGGTGCAGGCCATCCGGGAGTGGGCCGACGGCGATCCCGAGTCGTCCCTCGCGGTATTCCATCAGGGGCAGGAGTCCGTGCATGAGCCGTTGCGCATCGAAGTGGGCGAGCGTTTCGAGCTCCCCGACAGCCCGACACCGAAGGGCGTGCGATCGTTCGACGAGATGCTCGCGCTCGTGAAGACGCTCCCGCAGCGCCGCGTTGCCATTGCGGGCGCGGAGAACAAAGCCGCCCTGCACGCCGGCATTGAATGCGTCGAACTCGGTCTCGGCACGCCGGTGTTCGTCGGAAACGCGGACGTTATCCGCAGAACGAGCGCGGAGCAGTACCCGGAATTCCCGATCGGAAACTACGAAATCCTGGACGCGCGCGACGAAGCGGCGACGGCGGAACGCGCGGTTGCCATCGTGCGCGGCGGCGACGCCGACATCTTGCTCAAAGGAGGCGTGAACACGCCCACCCTCATGCGCGCCGTCCTGAACGGGAAAACGGGACTTCGATCGGGCAGCCTGCTCAGCGACACGTTCGTCTTCGAGTATCCCGACGAAGACGGCATCCGTCTGATCATGATCACCGACGGCGGGGTCACCCTGCAGCCCACCGTGCAGCAGAAGGTGGAAATCCTCAAGAACGCCGTCGTCGTCGCGCACGCCCTCGGCAACGTGATGCCGCGCGTCGCGATCCTCGCGGCATCGGAAACCATCAATCCGAATGTTGCCGCAACCATGGACGCGGCGGTCATCACCAAGATGAATCGCACGGGACAGATTCCGGGCTGCGTCATCGAAGGACCCATCGCCCTCGACGTCGCCGTCAGCCGCAAGGCCGCCGCGATCAAGGGGACGGACTCCCCGGTCGCGGGACAAGCCGATATTCTCGTCGCGGCGAACATCGACACCGCCAACGCGCTCGCGAAAAGCACCACGTACTTCGCGGGGTACCGGCTCTCGCATGTCATCGTCGGAGGGACCGCACCGATCCTCATCGCGTCACGCTCCGACACGTCCGACGCCAAACTCCTCTCCGTCGCGCTCGGGAGCCTGATGGCAAAGTACTTTGAAGAACAACGCGACGCCCTGAAGCGCTGAGTTGCCCCAATTTCATGCGTTCGCCGGACGAACTTCGGGAGATTCTGCTCCGCTCCTTCCCCCTGCGCAGTTTCGACCTCCCGGTGGGAACGGCAACCGTGCGCATCACCACCGCGGAGGATATCGAAGACCTCATCAACGGGATATCCGAGGCGGAATTCCGTCACGATGAGCGCCTGCCCTACTGGGCGGACGTCTGGCACTCTGCCGTGGCTCTCGGGGACTTTCTCCTGCAGCGCGCGGACCTGGTCCGCGGCAGGAGCGTGCTGGAGATCGGCTGCGGCCTTGGAGTGCCCGGCATCATTGCCGCGTCGCTCGGAGCGTCGGTCACATTTTCCGACAATGACGCGACCGCCCTCCTCGCGGCTGAACTCAACCTCCTGACGACATTGCCCGGCGTTGTCGCTTCATTCGCCTCCCTTGATTTTCGCACTCCGCCCGACCGGCGATGGCCGGTGATACTCGCGGCTGATGTCATATACGAAGCGCGGTTCATTGATCCCCTGGCCATATTTCTCGACCGCACGTTGGAGAAGAATGGGACCGTCGTGCTCGCCGAGCCGAATCGCCTGATCGCCGTTCCATTCTTCGCCCGCCTCGCGGAGTGCGGATTCCGGCATGTGCGCCATACCGTTGAGGCCTCGCTGCATGGCCGCAAGGTCGACGTCAGCATCTACCTGCTCACCCGCCGCGGCCCGACGTAGCGCCCGCGTCTGAAGAGCGGGCTACGAAGCCGTCCCCGATCGGGATGGTGTGCGGGGAGGCGCTGTTCCAGATGAACGCGCAACCTTGCACGCCTCTCCACGTACGATTTCAGGGATTTCGCGCCGCTCACCGTATCTTTCCGGAACGACAATCCCCGGTCTCCCGATGGCGGACGCGCAAACGCGCCACCCCGCACTCCCCACACTGTCAACCACAGAACGCGCACAGATTGCATGCCTCCCAGCAGATACCTCCTCCTTCTCTTTCTCGCTCTTCTGTCGCCATCCTCAATGTCGCAGCGGCTGCAGGAGGTGTCCGGACTCGTGCGGAACGCTTCCACGAAGGACGCGTTGCCTTTCGCCAGCGTGCGGGTCGACGGATCCACCAAGGGGACGACGACAGACAAGCACGGACGCTTCACCTTGTATCTGGAGCCGGGATCGCACACCCTCGTCGCCAGCTATATCGGATACACGAGCGCACAACGGATCCTTCGGATTGACCGCGAGCGCGTTGACGCGACACTCGAGCTCTCGCCCGGGCACATCGACTTCCCCGCCGTCACCGTGACGCCCGGCGACAATCCCGCCTTGCGCATCATCCGGCAGGCAATCGAGAGCAAGGAGCGGCGGAAGGAGCGATTGGAGAACTACCGGCTGACCTCGCATTCGAAGCTCGTAGTGCGCGCGAGTGACATCAAGGGCGTCCGCGTGAACAACATGACCGACAGCGCGTTCACTGCGGTGATGGAGACACAAACGGATGCGTGGTGGGCGAAGCCGAATCGTTCCAAGGAGATCGTCAAGGCGCGAAAGCAGACGGCGTTCATTCCGGCGCAATCCAACATCATCATCAGCTCGTTTTTCATCATCGATTTCTCGAACGATCTGCTCAAGCTCAGCGACAAGGCGCCGATCGTCGGTCCTATTTCGGAGGCGGGACTTCGGAACTATGATTACACGCTTGCCGGGACCACCGTCCTCGACGGCGAGAAACTGTTTCGCATCGAGATCCGTCCGCTGTCCGAGAACGACCCCCTGCTCGTCGGATCCCTCACCATCGCCGACGGCACCTACGCGCTCACGAGTGTCGACGTCACACTGAACGACGCGGCCATGCCCACATTCTTCAAGCGCCTTCGCTTCCAGCAGCATTTCCGGCTGTTTGAAAAGGAGTTCTGGATGCCGACCGATGTGGTGGTGGATGCGGACGTCGAAGTGTCGATGATCGTCAGCGTCAAACTCGCGATGGAAGGATTTTCAGTGCTGCAGGATTACGCGATCAACGAGGAGGTCAACGAGGAATTTTTCGATCGCACGCGTATCAAAGTGCTCAGGGAGGCGGACGAGCGCGATTCCCTCTACTGGTCAGGGAACCAGAAGATTCCGAACACCGCGGAGGAGCTCGACGCGTATCGAAAATCCGACAGCGTGAAGGCCGTCATGGAAGCCGGCCGCAACGAAGTCGATTACACCAATATCTTCTTCGGAAAAACGTTCCAGAACGATGACACGCGCTGGACGGTTCCGGGCCTTTTTTCGCTGTATCGTTTCAATCGCGTGGAGGGGCACGTCCTGTCGCCATCATTCGATATCCGCAAACCGTTCGCTCCGGTCGAAGCGATGGATGTGGAGGCGGGATACGGATTCTCCGACACGCGCTGGAAGTATGCCGCCGGCATCCGCGTGCGCATGCAACAATCACCCGGCATTTCTCTCTCCGCGCGCCTCTACGACCGGCTCGGGCACATCGACGAGGGCAGAGACGCGCTCAACACCATCGGCACCACCATCGCGAGCCTCTTCGCGAAATTTGATGAAAAGGACTACTACCGCGTGAAAGGCGGCCAGGCATCCTTCACCAGCGATGTGTTGTATCTCTTTCCGTCCACGGTGACCGTGTCACGAAATTCGTACCTGTCCGCCGCCAAGCATACCGATTGGAGCATTGCGCGACGGTCGTGGGACTTCCGGGAGAATCCCACAATCAACGACGGCGTCATCACGTCGTTCCAGGTGACGACGGGCTTCGATGATCGCGACTTCATCGACAATGCCGGCACCATCCGGCGATTCGGTGGACGGTCCGTGGTCCCGAGCGTCGCTGTCGCATACAATGCTGCCGATATCGCGGGAGAACAATTCACGTTCACGCAATTGACCGCGGGACTCAACGGTACCATTCCCTTCGGCCGCTTCGGTGCGCTGCGCTTCCAACTCTCAGGATCGACCACGGAGGGCACGCTGCCCACGCAGCGTCTGCTCAATCTCCCCGGCAGCGTGAATTATATCGTCGACCGATGGCGGTTCCGGACGCTTGGACTGCGCGAATTCGGAGGGGACCAGCTCATGATGGCGATGGTCGAGCATGATTTCGGGGACCAGGTGTTCCGCTGGCTGCACGTGCCTCTGCTCGAGAGCAGCGGGTGGTCGCTGGTTCTTTTCGGGAATGCCGGATGGTCGGCCATGCGTGACGCGACACGCGGCATGCAGACGGTCGCGACCGGTGAAGCGCGTCTCCCGATGTACGAAGCGGGAATCGCTTTGGACCGCATCTTCCTGCTCTTCCGGCTTGAGGCCGCATGGCGGCTGAATCACTTTCGCGAGGGGAGGAATTTCTTCATCGGCATTTCCACACCGTTCCTCTTCTAGGGTGATCGGCGATCGCGTCGAAAGGCCCTGTCGTGCAGCGGAAGGGCGCGACGCATGTGCATGTCGGCATAGTTCCATGCATGCACTGCCGCCGGCGAGAGAACGACATCCGGAAAGGAATTCCGCAGGCCGGCCTCGTGGAGAACGGACACGAAGTGCCTCGCGCGATCGAGGTTCCCCTTCTGTCCGTCACACGCCGCCGCATGCACATGGAACACCATGGAGCGAAGGAGTGCCAGCGCGGCTCCGCGGGCGTGTGCGATGATGTCCGCGGGATTGTGCTTTCGCATGAAGACGCGGTTTCGCGGATTTCCGAATGCCGCGTCGAACATCGGATTGCGCATCCACGTTGCATCGGAGGCTCCGCCCGCGCGCGATCGGGGATCGCGCAATCCTCGCCACATGTGTGTTCCATCATAGCAGCCCGCGGAGGAAAACATCTCCGGATGCTTCGCGGCGAGCAGCATCGCGGTATACCCGCCGAGCGAAAATCCGTCAACGCCCCGGTGCTCGCGATCGGGAATCGTGCGGTATGTCCGGTCGATGTTCGGGATGAGATCCCGCAGCAGATAATCCTCGAACCGGCCGCTGCCGATCCCGGATCTCCCTCGCGCGTGCTGCACCGCGATCATGTTGACACCCAGACCGGGAATGGAATTATCCGCGGAGGACGTGCTTGGCATGACCGCAATCATCGGGCGGATGCGGCCCGTGGAAATCATCGCGTCGAGGAGACCGACGACGGTTGCGCCGCCGCGGGAGCCGTCTTCGTGCGCATTCGCCCACTCGCGCTCGTGCCCGCGGAACAGATACAACACGGAATACCGCTCGTCCGCTTCGTCGTATCCAGGCGGGAGATACACGGTGTACCGCTTCATCACTCCGAGCGATGCGCTCCTGAACGACCCGAGCAGAAGCCTGCCGCGTCCCGGATCAGTGCGGTCCATCATGCGGGCTCAGAAAGACAGGTCGCATGCGCATCGCGAGTGCTGCGGCACGGACGGCAAGCAGGTGTCACAACGCCTATGCGCGTCTGAGGTGCTTGTAGTCACCGGCAAGAAACCGGCGTTTCACGCGCAGCAGCCCTTTGATGTCGTCGGTTGCGGTGCGGACAATCTTCACGCGCGTGTCGAGGTCCTCGATCCATTTCACCGGGACGTCAAAAATGCGGTAGCCGCATTTTTCGCCGATGATCAGCAGTTCGGAATCAAAAAACCAGACATTGTCTTCAATGATCGGAAGCAGCGTGTCGATGATATGCCGGGTCACCGCTTTGAAGCCGCACTGGGCGTCCGAGAATCGGGTGAAAAAGAGCGCTTTGATCATGATGTTGTACGAGCGCGAAATCAGTTCCCTCTTGAAGCTTCTCTCGGTGTTCGCACCACGCATCAACCGCGATCCCGTGCCGATATCGAAGCCGCGCGCGGCCAGAGCTTCAATCATGGGCGGATAGGATTCCAGATTTGTGGAGAGGTCCACATCCATGTAGCTGCAAATATCGGCGTCCGATCCCGTCCACGACTGCTTCAACGCGCGACCGCGGCCTTTCTGCTCGAGGCGCCGATACTGGACGCGATCGAACTCGCCGACGAGTGTCCTGGAAACTTCAGGCGTCTTGTCTATCGACGCGTTGTCGGCAATTTCGATCATCCAATCGTACGCGCTCATGTGTTCCGAGAGAAACCGATGCAGCACGGGGATGCTGACCGGCAGCGCGCGCTCTTCGTTGTACACGGGGATGGTGACCAGAATCTTCATGGATGTGCGTCAGGATGGAGGAACGGATGGAGAGCAAAAGTAGTGTCCATGCGGGGCATTTGCAATGCGGCAGCTACCGCGGTGCCTGGGGAAGACCGCATCGTCTGCGCTACCGGGGGAGCAGTACCGGTTCGAGCACGGTGATGGTTTTCCGGGCGGCATCCATACCGATGGTGGCTCCCATGGGCAAGGTCAGTTTGCGCGCCTGATGACCGAACGGAATGCCGCTGAGGACTGGAACACCCAGGGGCAGCGAGTATTCGCTCACGACGTCATGCAGCTCCCTGTTTGGCGCATCGGCCGGGATGCTTGTGAAACTCCCGAGAAGAAGTCCGCTGATGCGGGAAAGCACGCCGGCGTTCTTCAACTGGGAAAACATCCGATCGATCTTGTAGATGTTCTCGCCGACATCTTCAAGAAACAGAATCGAGTCGTTCCATTCCGGCTCGTGCGGAGTTCCGAGCAACGTCACGAGAACGGCCATATTGCCTCCCAGGAGCCTCCCTACGGCGTTTCCCGGGCAGAGGGCATGTATCTCCCCGGGGACAACCGGAAGGCGCCTCCGGGCCCGTATATGCGTGATCATGGCAAACAGGGCCTCGTCGCTGAACGCATCCATGCCCTGTCCGAAATCCGGTGCGACCATGGGTCCCGCGAACGTGATCATTCCCGTCGCTCGCTGTATCGCCATCATCAGGGCGGTGATGTCGCTATAGCCCACGAAGATTTTCGGATGCT
Organism: Ignavibacteria bacterium; assembly: GCA_016720835.1. Classification (GTDB taxonomy): domain Bacteria; phylum Bacteroidota; class Ignavibacteria; order SZUA-365; family SZUA-365; genus JADKJW01. The sequence goes on along the minus strand of JADKJW010000011.1, from coordinate 43,115 downwards.
TCCGAATTCCCTCGTAATCGATACGCGAGAGAATGCGGCCGGAGCCATACCCTCCGCGAGAACAGATGATCGCATCCACCGAGGAGTCGGCAAACATGGCGTTGATATCCGAGGCGCGAGTTTCGTCGCTCCCGGATAGATAGCCATCGTGTTGATCCAGGCTCGCGCCACGCCGTATCTGATACCCTCGACTCTTCAGCAATTCGATGCCCTCTTCCAGATGCCGGGCAATCCTGGGAGGACTCGCGGGCGCGACGATGCCGATGGTCGCCCCGCGGCGAAGCTTCGGCGGAAGGAGTGTCCGTGGCATCAATTCGCGGAATGCGGCAATCCGAGTCGCTGGAGCACCGCGCGAAGTTTCTCCTTGTTGCCGGGATCGATGGGCACCATCGGGAGTCTGTAGACTTCCTGCAGAAGTCCCATCATGGCCATCGCCGATTTTACGGGTATGGGATTCGACTCGATGAAATTCATCTCCATGAGCTCGAGCAAGCGGTAATGGATGGTCCGCGCATCGCCGAGTCTGCCGTCGAGAGCTGCATGGACCATGGCAGAAAACTCCTTCGGCACTTCGTTCGAAATGGTGGAAATGACTCCATCGGCGCCTGCAGCGATGAGGGGAAGGGTCAAATTATCGTCACCGGACAATACGTGGAACGTTTCCGGACGATCACGGATGATCTGCATGATCTGTCCCGGATTCCCCGAGGCTTCCTTGGTCGCCACGACGGACTCGATCGCCGCAATGCGCAGTTGTGTTTCCGCGGTGATATTGACACCCGTGCGGCCGGGAACATTGTAGATGATCATCGGGAGGCTGACGGCGTCCGCGAGCGATGCGTAGTGCTGAAGCAGGCCTTCCTGCGTTGGTTTGTTATAGTACGGAGCGACCACGAGCAATCCGTCCACGCCGGCGCGCGCCGCCTGTTTCGCGGCATCGATCGTTTTCGTTGTCGCATTTGAACCGACACCCGCAACTACCAGCGCGCGCTTTCCTGCCGCAGCGACGACCGTCGCGACGACGTCTTCGAACTCGTCGCTCGTGAGAGTCACCGCTTCACCCGTCGTGCCGCAGGCGATGAGCATATCCACCCCGCCCTCGATTTGTCGCTCTACAAGAGCGCGCATACAGTCGTGATCGACGCTTCCGCCGGACGTGAACGGTGTGACGAGGGCGGTACCGACACCCTTAAACGGATTCGATTTCATGCAGCATGTCCTGGATGGTGAAAAAGCCTTTTCGATGATGAATCCATTCCGCCGCGAGAAGGGCGCCTTCGGCAAAGCCCTGCCGTCCGCGGGCTGTGTGAATGAGTTCTATCGTATCCACGGCGGAATCGAATGTGACCGTATGTGTCCCGGGCACGGACCCGACTCTTGCGGAGGAGATAATCAACGCATCGGCGGCAACACGCCCCGTGGCGGAAACGGTATCGATATGCACCTTTGACGGAATCAGGCGAAGCAGTTCCGCCGCGATGCTCAGAGCGGTTCCGCTGGGAGCGTCCTTCTTTCCGGTGTGATGCGTCTCGTGCACGGCCGCGTCATACTGCGGATAGAGTCCGAGAATCTCGCCCGCCCGCGAGACCAGTTTCAGGAAGATATGCACACCGATGGAAAAATTGCTGCCGTAGATCACGCCGATGTCCGCGCCTTCGGCGATGCCGCGCACTTCATCGAGCCTGTCCCCCCAGCCCGTCGTGCCGATCACCAGGTTCTTTCCCGCGCTTGCACACATGCGGACATTCTCCAGCACCGCGTCGGGCGTCGTGAATTCCACGCATACATCCACACCGGCGAGCGCTTCTTCGGGGCGTTCCAGGTCCTGCCGTTGCGGCTGCACATCGAGAATCGCCTGCACGGTCAGTCCCCGAGCGAGCGCGGCCCGCTCGATTTCCCTGCCCATGTTCCCGTAGCCGATGATGGCGATCCGTGGTTTCGTCATGCGGGTATCATGCTGTCTGCAGGGCGGTGGCGAGCGTCGCGTATCGCTCCACCGCCGTCAGAATCTGTTCGCACGAGATTTTCTCCTGCGCGGTATGCGCGTCATGGATGGACCCCGGACCAATGAGCAACGGAGTCCCGATAGAACGCACGTACGGAATATCTGTACCATAGGAAACAGAAATGCTGGGCTCGCCAGGCGGGACGTACATGCGCTGCGGGTTGTTCTGTGCATGCACGTCGATCTCCGCACGCCCGCTGATAATCTCCCGGACCTGCTGGAGACGCGCTTCGAAGGAATCCACGATTCTATGTACCACCGTCGCGGATGCTGCCTCCGCGAGCACGTTTGGAGCGGCGCCGCCCTGGATCAGGCCGACATTCGTTGTCGCTTCGCCGATTTCCGGATCGCGGCCCCAATCGGCGGCCTGAATCTCACCGAGAATATCGAGCAGCACATGGATGGCCGACGCACCACGTTCAGGATACCCCGAATGAGCGGCGGTCCCGCTGGTGTGAAGCGTGTACGAGAGCATGCCCTTGTGCGCATGCGCAAACTGGTTCTCCGTCGGTTCACCGACAATGACATACCTGGCTTTCCGTCCTGTCACTGCCGCAGCTTTTGCGCCGGCGCTATCCGTCTCCTCACCGACGACAAACAGATACGAAGGGGTGACGTGTCGGCTCATCATGATCTCTCCCGCGCCGAGCATGGCCGCGATGATCCCCTTGGTATCGCAGGCCCCGCGGCCGTACAGGTAGCCATTTTCCATGTGTCCAGGAATATGCGGAGGAACGGTGTCGATGTGCGTACAGAACAGGATATCGTTGTCCGTTGTCCAGTTCGCGACGATGTTCCAGCGTTTGTCGGACACGCGCTGCCGCTCCACAGGCAGGCCCATTCCCGTGCAAATCGCTTCAAGGCGGGTTGCGATGGCGGCCTCGTTTCCGGTGATCGATTCGATGTGTATCAGGTCGAGAGCGAGTTGAATGACGTCCATGGCTTCAATCTACGATAGGCCGGATACAAAGAAAGCGCCCCGCCGAGGCGGGGCGCTTTCATCAGAAGAGTGAACCCTTCTGGACGAGGTTTACTTCAGCAGGGTCATCTTGCGAGTCTGCGTGAAGTCGCCAGCCATGATCTTGATGATGTAGTTGCCCGAGGGCACCTGCTGACCAAGATCGTTGGTGGCATCCCATGTGACCTGATACGTACCGGCTTCCTTGGTCTCACGGACGAGGCTCTTCACAGGCGAACCGAGGAGGTCAAAGACCATCAGGGTTACCGGTGTCGACTTCGGCAGCGAGTAGGAAATCGTCGTCGTCGGGTTGAAGGGGTTCGGATAGTTCTGGCCGAGTTCGAAAGCCTTCGGCGTCGAGATCGTTCCTGCGTCGACAATACCGTCCTTCTTCAGGTACAGGTGATATCCACCACGGTTGCTCGGGTCCGCATTCGGCGGCGTGCTGAGGGTCGTATAGAGACCGTCAGTCGCTTCCACGAACCACACAACGTTGTACGCAAGGATGGTCTTCTGACCGGAGATGGTCTCGATCACATTGGCCAGCTGGCCGTGATTCGTCGTATAGGTTTCGAGCTTGCCCGTGTTGTCGGACTCGAACTTCACCGCGCGGGTGAGGCTGATCGAATCGACGAACACGATGTTGTAATGCACGTCATCCGTGTACTTCCGCCGGTCGAAGCGGGAGATCTGGATGTCGGTGTACGGATCCTGCGGAACCGGCTTCACCCACTTGAACTGCTCCTGTGCCGCGGCTGCAGTCAGCTTCAGCATGGTGTTGTCCGGCGGGGTGATGAGCGCGAATGCAGTCGGTGCATGGTCAAGGATCTCATAGGGAGAGGTCTGACCGGCGATGGAATTATCGGACACCTTGTAGACGCGTATCCACTGGAGCTCGTCCGTACCCTTGAGACGCGTGATACGCGACGCAAGGAAGTAGTTCGTGGGACCAGTGATGAAGACGCTTCCGCTGAACACGTCGGAGAGACCCGGCATGTTCTTGTCATACTCGCCCGGCCACGCGCGGTGAAGCGAGCTTCGATCTGGGCGCTGGAGACGTTGAGGAACCTGTCACGAGGCGACACGACGATTTCGTACACGCGCTCGAGATAGACCTGATCCGGGTTGCCTGTCGCGGAGGTGAGATCAACGAGGAAGTTGGTGATACCGCCAACGTTGAAGTTCATCTTTGCGGAGGTCTGGTTCAGGCCGACGAGGATCGGGGTGACGTCGATCTGGATGCCGTTCTCGGCCTTCGTGTGGGTGATCTTGATCTTCGCAACACCGTCAACGAATGCTGTGTTCGGAATCGAGAATTCGTCCGGACCCGACTGGGTCAGGTTCTGGCCGTTATTCGTGATGGCCGACCAGGTGTAACCCAGCGGATCGCTGTTCCAGCTCTTGCTGCTGGTATCAGTGTTCGCCGTGCTGCCCTTGATCGTGAGCGTCGTGGGCACGCCCTTGATGTCCCAATCACGGATGATGTTGCCGTTCTTGTCCTTTGCGGTGAGAGTAAATTCAACCTCTTCACCGGCGGTCTTGTTGATGTCGGGGTCGGTTGCCATCGGAGTGATTTCAACGCCACCCTTGTCGAGCTTGGTCAGGTTCAGGGTGAACCAGTTGCTCGCGATCTCGTGCGGACGGCAGCCAAAGCGGCTCCACATTGCTGTGTCGGCGCGGAGCGTGCCATCGGGATTGTAACGGAAGTTGACGTCTTCCATCGGGAGGTTGTCCGTCTGGTTGAAGTCCTTCGCGTACACCATCCACCGGATGATGACCGAGTCGGCGCTCGTGCTGGTCGGATCCGTGCTGAATCCGGCGAACAGAGCATCAAGATCGGACTGACCAAGCTGGAAGCCTGTGGTCGTTCCGGTGTTCTTCACGATGATCGTGCCGATCGGGGCGCCCTTGCCAACCGGGAAGGTGCGAACGACTTCGCCGACCCACTGGTAGGTAAGAGTATCGACCGTGCGGCCCGACGGATCGTCGATCCACGACTGCGAACCGACATTGTAGACCTTGAAGCCACCGATAAGGATGCCCTTATTGATGTTGCGATCATTGGCCGGAGTCCAGATCACGTCAAGCGGCGGAGTCGTTGAACTGAGACCGCTGATTGTCGCGTTGTTGGCCGGCTGCACCGCTGTCGGAGGATTTTCCGGCGGACGGTTGATGGAAACGATAAGCGCACCGGTCGGAAGCGGATTGTTCCGGATCGTGGCGCCCGCGGTGTCAGAGTAGATGCTCAAGCCGGCCTTGTTGGTCGCCTTGATGAACCACTTGATACGCATGACAATGCTGTCCTGATTCGGCTGCGGCTGGACTCCCGGACGGAAGATCAGCGTGCGAAGCTTGTCGCCCGCGATGGTCAACGACGGCGAGACGCCATTGTTGTCAGACTTGACGCTGACGACCAGGCCACGGCTCGAGGTGGAGCCAACGCTGTCGATGATACCGAACCATTCGTACTTCACGGTGTCGTTGATGTTGTTCTTGCCACCGATCTGCCAGTTGGATTTCTGCCACTGGAGGCGCAGGGTATCCATTTCGATGCCATTGCCGGTGCAACCACCGACGTGATCCATGCGGAACAGCTGAGCGTTCCCTGCGGTCGCCGTGCTGAGCACGAACGGTGCGGGGGCGAACGGCTGCTTCACCCAGACCGGACGGCTGGAGATCACATTCGCGGGAAGGATACCGTGCGGAATGTTGAGATTCCCCGGGTCACCGACGTTGAGTGTGAGACGCTTGTCATCCGGCTTGATACCGACGAACTCATTGCGGAAGTTCGACTGCGGCAGCGGGTTGAGGATACGAAGGGTATCCTGGCGGTAGTTGATGTTATCCGGACCGTCGGGCGTGTTGATCGGCTTTGCGCCAAACCAGTTGCCGCCGGAACGGATGATCAGGGTACCGCTGGGTTCGAGGTTGGTGAACGTCCAGTCCGTGAAACGCGAACTGATCTGAACAAACATGGTGTCACGGGGATTCATGTTTCCGTAGCGATCGTACGGAGTCACATTGTACACGTAGCGCATGTCGCGGAAGATCGTGTCCGGACGGGCATACGGAGTTCCCTGGTTGTTCGGGATCTGATCCGTCGCGCCGTGCCTGATCTGGCCATAGAGACGTGTGTACATCTCGAAATTGCTCAGATCATGGAGCTGATCGTTGTAGTACCCGAGCGCAACGCGCGGGAGAGTATCGATGTCAGCCTGAACCGGGAGAATTCCCAGCGGCAGGCGGGTGTTGTCGAACATGCCCTGGCTCGGATCGAAGGAGCTCGGGAAGATCGAAAGGTATGCGATGCGATACGGCACGACCACAAACGAATGGAGCAGGTTGCGCGATCCGGTCGGTCCGAAGAACGAACGTGTCGCTGCTGCTTCCGGAGCGCTTGCGCCGAAGGACGACGGGACGCCCTTGTTCGCATACGGCAATTCGCCGACCAGAGCGGCATTCGCGTTGGGACCGAGGATACCATCCTCGATGCCGTCGCCGCCTCTCCAGTACGTATCGTCGAGGTGCCAGAAGTTATTCGCAATGCGCTGGGCCTTGCGAACGACGGTCCACTTGCCCTGATCGTAGCTGGAGCTGTTGTCAACAACATTGCCAGCCTTGTTGGTCAGAGTCGGATCGATGATGCGAAGATCGATCACCTGCTCGGTCGTGGAGTCAACCAGGCGGATGAACGCACCAGGAGCGATCGGAAGCGAGCCGGTGCTCACGCCGAAGGCACCCGAGACGACGAGGATGCGGCGACCGAAGTCACCAGAGAAGAGACCACCATTGTTATCGGTACCGCCCCACACGCCGACACCGTTCTTGGAGCGGGCCATGCCATTGAGGCCTGCGATGGTGAAGTCTTCCGGCCTCCAACCGCTTGCGCCGATGCGCGTCACGCGGTCGAATTCGCCGTTCGTCTGCGACGCAAAGCTACCCGGACGGCCGCGGTCGGTAAACGTGCCCATGAGCTCACCGCGCATGGAGTTCGCCTTGGTGCCGCCGAAGGGAGCATTGACATAGGAATAGACGGAATCAGCATAGAGACGGTTCGTGTACTCTCTTGTCTGACCAGGCTGGGCATTCTTTCCTGTGAAGTTGGCAACGCCGTAAGGATTGCCACCTGTCGGCGGATTGTTTTCCCAGATCGGGGTCGCGCGGAGAAGAACCGGACGCTGGTTGGAAGTAACATTCTGACCGCTGTTCTGATCGGTCACGACATGCCAGCCGATACCTTCATACGGAATGGTACCATACTGTGTCGCGAGTGCGAACGGGCTGTAGATGCTTCCGCCACCGGCGATGGTATGATCAAAGAAATAACCCGTCGCGTCGGAGCGTGCACCAGGAATGGTGTAGCCCAACTTCACCTGCATGTCGTCGTTCAGCTTGTTAAAGCGATTGGTCGGTGCGGTGAACTGGCTGAGGTTATTGTAGACATCGAGTTTCTGGAAGACCGGGAGATTCGAATACGGATCGCGGTCAAAGTTCGGATTGATTTCCGCGGCGGCTGCGTCGACATACAGCGGATCGCCCTGGCGATCGAGCGGCACGTTGTCGTTGTTGACGACAAGGTACTTGCCGATCGGCGCTTCGGACACATCGCGCTTGTAGGCCTGACTCATGAGGATGTTATCCACACCGACGGCATCAAGCTGATGCTTGTTGATGTCGGTACCGGCCGGGAGGTTGATCTGCGGAGCACCGAGGTTGATCGTTCTGGTTTCGGGGGTACCCTGACCAAGGAAACGACCAGCGCGGCTCACCAGATATTCCTGGCCTGCGCGGAGGATGTCAAAACGGGTCGGGCTCTTCGTGACGGACATGACCTTGATGGTGTCGCGGATGATGTCCGTTGCACCTGGACGCGTCGGATCCGGCCATGCAGCGGCCCATGCTTCAACGTACACCGTCGCATCGGACGTCTTCGGAGTCTGATACTCGAGGGCAGTCAGATACGTGGTCTGGTTGATATGCACGCCTGCAACGAGATTGCTGATCTGCGTGTGACGATAACGCGCCTTGCGCATGGGACCGTACTCGTCGTTCGTCCAGTTGCTGGCCGGGACGATGGTACCGCCTGCTGCGTTGTACGGTGCCGGGAGGGAACCGAAGTTGGCGCCCCACATGCGGAACTTGATACGGGCAGTATCGATCACGTTGCCGACGTTGTTCATGTCGTACGGCGGCTTGATCTGCAATTCAACGAGGTTGCCGAAACGATCGTATTCGCGAGCGAGAAGCGTCACGGTACGACCGGCAGTCACGGAGTTGAGTCCGTTCTTGTCATCGTCGCTCAGGTTCAACGTATCGGGGATGTACGGGCGGATATTGGAATTCGCCATACGGCCCAAGTGCGTCGCACGCTGTTCGACAAAGAACGGGTTCGCGGAATAGGAATGGAAATACGGAGCATAGCCGGCACCGCGCGAATCCGGATAGATGGACACGTGCTCGAGCGCCTGGATGTTGATGAGATCCACCGGAAGCGGAACCGGCGACGTCGCTGCTGCAGTGTACGGATAGATCTGCACGCGGATCGTCGGCGCTGTCGTCAGGTAGAGAGGAATGATCACGCGAGGCGCGAAACCACGACGGCTTTCGCCAACCGCGGTGCCTTCGCCAAGATTGCGACCATTCGGGGAGAGATCAAACGCAAGCGTGTCGGGAGTCAACGCGATACGGACGATCTGATGCGCAACGCGACCAGAGACGTAGTATGCGGTGACCCAGCCCGCTGTTGCGGTATCACCAATCGTGGTGCGCTTGAGGGTATCATCAGAAACCGAGGTCCGGCCGAATTCACCGAAACCGCCACGCTGCGCATTGTCCTGCAACTGCGTCTTGGGAAGGGTGATCGGAAGGGTCTCGCTCTCCATGAAGAACTTCACAAGGCGGCCGCCGATGGGGTTGTTGTACTGATCGAGGAGACGCGCGACGATACGCATCTGCTGGTTGTGCTCGGACACCATGACAGTGTCAAGCGGAATCGGTGCGGTGCAATCGCCGTCGAGCGAAACGTCGCTGGCGAGGAAACCGCCGATGCCCTTGTTGACCGGCTCGAGAGGAGTCGGGAACGCGATGCCCGTCGTCGGCGGCACGGCGCCGATCGCGCGGAAGAAGTAGCCCTTGTAGAACTCTGCGCCTTCAGCAGCGTCGCGCGGTGTACCGGTCGGGTACGCTGCGGCGAGTGCGTCATTGTCGCTGATGGGGCTCCAGCCTTCCATCGGGGTCACGGTTCCGGCAGGCTTGCCCCACGACTTGAAGATTTCAACGTTCTGGGCAACGTCGGGAACGAAGCTGACTTCAGCGAAACCGCTTTCGATGCTGAAATCACCCACGTTCGGGATGTTCGAGTTGATCGTCAGGTGGGCTTTGATGCGGATGACATCAGTACCCGCGAGGCTCAGCTTCCTCACGTTCTTCGGCGCGCGGAGATAGAAGCGAACCGCGTTGTACGAAATACCGGTCTGAATGTCGCCCTGGATGCCAGGAAGACCCTGACCTGCGGGAACGTTCACGAGCTCGGCATTGAGGATCTGGCCCATGTTCGGACCGTCGGGATACGACGGATCGAAACCGGCCGGGTTGGTAGGATTGTCATACTGGACCGGCGAACCAGCGCCTCTCCAGGCAACGTTCGGGGAAACGGAACCGAAGAACACCTTGTTGTAGGTGCCCGCGTTGAATGCATCGACGAACGGTGCATTGTCCGGCAGTTCCACCCACACGCGGTTCTTCTGGCGATCGTTCGCGTCGAAGTACGGTGCGATGTCTTTCGGGTTGCCCTGGATGTCCGTAATACGCACATACAGTTTGTTGTAGATATGATCGCTCTTCAGTTCGCCGGGGCGAGTGAAGGTATGCACGGAACCCACGATGAGAGCATCACCCGTACCGGTCACGACTTCGAGACGCGGATTGACCGGGAAATACTGCCAGTCGAGGCCATCCCAATAGACGTCGGAGGAATCCATGGCCACGGTCTGGCCCATGGGCTTGCCGAACTTTCCATTGTGATTCGGAGTCGGATTACCCGGAGCCGGAATCGGTCCAAACCACACGCCGAAGTTGTTGTTCGGCGAGCCGTCAGGAATCAGATAGGCATGCGAGAAGCCGGGACCCGGAGCCGGATCGAGCTTCAGCGGATCTGAAAGATCCGTGAACCGATCGTTGAATGCATACGAGGCGCGGACGCGGATGCGATACGCACCAGCGGGGTTGCTGCCGCTCGCGGCGCGCATCACGCGGGTTGCATGACCCATGTTCGAGAACATGACGTGCACGCGACCGGAATCGATGTTCTGACCACTGACGATCACGTTCGGCACCGTCGTGATGAGAGAATCAAAGATACCGTTCAAGCGATACGGCTGCGTGGAAGGCGGAGTGACATAGGTCAGATGACCGAACGGGCTCAGTTCAAACTTGAAGCGCTCGTTGTCATCAACCGTGTTGCCGTAACCGTCCGTGATGAAGATGTCGGACTGGATCCAGTTACGATCGGCCGAACCCTTCCAACGGGGGTTGTTTTCGATGTCGATCGAACGCGGGATGTTCGGGCGGACAACGATCTTCAAGCCGGTGGGAGGAAGCGAGTTGATGCCAAGCGGATCGACGCCGGTGCGATCCGGATCGATCTGCCAGCCCACGTTGGTACGCGCCTGGTTGTCGAGATTCGATTCGATCGATCGCACGCTGTATGACCACTGGCGCGGGAAACCGCCCGATGTGTCAGCATACGCCTGAAGCATGCCATCGACGCCACCAGGAGTCGTGAAATACACGTTGGCGGAAACGACGATACGCACGGAATCCTCGACGCCACCGGGATTGGAACCGATGTCGGCGTGGGTATAGGCCAGGCGGCGATACACGATCTGGCCATACTGGCGGAGGGTGTCGTCGGCGGACTGGTAGCCTTTCAGGTAAATCGTCGCATCTGCACCCTGCGGCGTTCCCATGGTATAGGAAAGCGCTTTCAGGTTGGGCTGCGTCATACGATCCCATGTACGGTTGCCATAGGAATCATAGAAACGAACCGTGTCAACGGCAGAGGAAACGAGGCCCGGCATGTGATCTCTTCCGATGTGCCCGACGGCATATTCACCGACGCGGTACGGCGGAATGAGACCCATTTCCGGGTTCGGATTGCTGTTGATGTCGCCCGGGAAGGCCGGATAGACAGCCGGGAAATCGCTGTTCAGCCAGAACGGGGCGAGAGTCTGATAGAGATTCGTGAATTTCAGCGGATTCCGCTCGGGCGGGAAACCGTCGACGAGCATTCCATAATCCGGGTTCTGAACGGTCGTCAGACCCAGGATACGGGTCGCACTCGGGCGAAGCTGCATGGTAAGCGACTGGGCCATCGGAAGACCATCATCACCGAGGAAATAACGACCACGGGAATAGTCACCGAAGGAACCAATGTACTCACCTGCATCGACGGCCTGCGCCGAATCGTTGATCCAGGAAATAATCTGGGTTGTGCCCGGAAGCAGGCGGACAATGGCGAGATCGGTCTGGCTGACAACGTCGCCGGCGTTGGCGATGTTGGCAACGTTACCAATCACATGATACGCGCGAAGCGTGTCTTTGGTGGTATCGGGCGGAACAGCAAGACCGGTGAGGTTGTTGATGTTCGGCTTGAAATAGATGTTGCGGATCTGGATACCGTCACCTCCGGGAGTCGGATTGTTCACCTGGAAGGTGAGCATCTGACGGAAAGTGTTCGGGTCCTTCGGGAAAAACGGCGACGACGTCGCGATGTTACCGACTCTGCGGTACACCGGACGGAGTCCGACATCGCGACCTGCGGTGGCGTTATCGTTGCCGATAACCGCACCACCGACTCCGACTGCAGTGACAACACCGTTGTACTGCTGGCGACCGACCGTCATGCCAGGGCTGCTCGTGCTGACACGAACCTTGACATAGTCAAACAGGTTGCCCGTCAACATGTTGTTGACGATTTTGAACCTGTTCTGGACGAACATGATCACCACGGAATCGCGGTCGATGAAGTTCTGGACGCCTGCACCCGAGTCGAACAGAGACAACGTGTCAGTGACAAACGTCACGGAATCACGAGTCTGTTCGACCGTACGGGTGAGGTTGAAGAAGTCGCCCTTCCCCGTTCTCAGCTGTGCCTGCGCCGTCGATGCGACGAGCAGTAGAGCCAAGAAGGAAAGCAAGGTGAGACCTTTTTTCATCCGTGAAATCTCCTAGATGGTTGATAGAGAATAATTAGGGTTGACTGGTTGATGCTGCGTTGAGGATTTTCGCTTCCTAGCTGCTGATGATTCAGCTCCTCCTGTTGATGCATGATACATTCGTTCGATATAGACACGTCAAGTTTCATTGATTCGATTTTGAGACTGGGCAGACTTTTTAAGCTTCTAAATATACCGTTCACATGACCTTGAAACAACTGCGTCTGAAATTTTTCTCAATTCCGTCCGGAGACTAATCTGGCCCAGATATTCTTACAAGAATACTGCCAAAAAATAATCTACGTTTATGGACGAAAAATCAACTTTTTCCAAATGGTGTCAAATTCCTGACACCAACGACATCGCGTCCGGCTGGTTCTTGACGCCTTTGACCGCGCACGGCCATGGCAGTTGTTTACCCAGGTGCTCTTCTCCTTTTCAGGTTGATGTCCTGTAATGGCTGGAATTATCGAAGGTCAATGACGTCCGTCCCCTGGGGAGCCTTGAAGTCAAAACGCGTGTCGGGAATGCCTTTGTCGACAACAACGTCTTTGATGACGTAGGTCGTGACAGTCCCGTTCAGATCGGTGATTTCCAATTTCCGAATCAGCCATGCCTTGCTGACCCAGATCTTCATGGTTTTCGCGGCTCCGCTTTCTTCTCGAGGAGTCAATTTCAAGGCGTAACAGGCCTCACTGCCCACTTTTTCTTCTCCGGTGAGAGCGGAGTAGTAATCCTTCGGGTACTGGGTGAGAAGTTTTTCGGGCGACATCGAGCGCGCGTCCTCTTTGTACGCGCTTATCACAAGCTGCTTGTTCTGCGCACTGTACGACCAGGAAGACTTCCCGTCGGTCACCACGGTGCGCTGCTCGGTTTCGATCCGGTATTTATTCTTCTTCTTGAAGTACAACGTTCCTGTTGTCTGCTGCTCCATGCGCGACACTTTGAAGCGGACCTTCTGTGTGAACGTTACCACGGCATCGGACATGTCATCGTAGCGGTCCTGCACTTTTTCAATGATTTCCTTCGCGGTAATCGCCGCGAAGAGCAGGAGCGTGCTTGCGAGGAGGAGGACGATCAGGAGCAGCAGTCTTTTCATGATTCCCGGAAGGAGCCTTCCCAGATTTGTCGCGTTTTCCATTCCGTAGCTCCCGCTTAATAGTGCAGAAGGATTTCGTCGAGCACCTGTTCGTCCTCGACGAGGACGTCGCGCGCCTTGCTGCCATCGGCCGGACCGACGACACCGGCGGATTCGAGCTGATCCACAATTCGGGCGGCACGCGAGTACCCGATTTTCAAGCGCCGCTGCAACAGCGAGACAGAGCCCTGCTGATAGCGCACGATGAGCCTCGCCGCCTCGTGAAGGAGGTCGTCGGTATCGATGGAATCCTCCCGGGATTGCCCCCGTTTTCCCGCTTTCACGGAAGGCAGGTGATAGGGGCGCAGATAGCCCTTCTGCATGTCGATGAAATCGACAATGCGCTCCACTTCCGCCGTCGCGAGAAAGGCATTCTGAATGCGCACGGGTTTCGGCTGTCCGCTCGGTTGATACAGCATGTCACCGTTGCCGAGCAGCTGGTCGGCTCCCTGCGTGTCGAGAATGGTGCGGGAATCGATGCGGCTCGCGACCTGGTATGCAATACGCGCGGAGAAGTTGGCCTTGATGACACCGGTGAGCACATCCACCGAGGGGCGCTGGGTTGCGACGATCAGGTGCATCCCGACGGCGCGCGCGAGCTGGGCAAGTCGCGCAATCGGTTCCTCGACTTCCCTCGCCGCCGTAATCATGAGATCGGCGAGTTCGTCGATGATGACCACGATGTAGGGGAGTTTATAATGGCTCAACGTGTCCGTGTCCTTCAGGAGTCCCGCGCGAACCTTCTGATTGTAATCGTTGACGTGCCGCACGCCGGCCTTTGCGAGCTTCGTGTACCGCATGTCCATCTCGAGCTCGAGGCTCTTGAGAACGATGACCGCGTTCGCGGGATCGGTGATGATCTCTTCGTCGATGTCCGGACTCGTCGCAAGGAAGTGCTGGGACAGTCCGCGATACTGCTGCAACTCGATCTTCTTCGGATCGATCATCACAAACTTGACTTCCGATGGATGCAGCTTGTAGAGCAGGCTGCAGATCATGACGTTGATGCCCACGCTCTTCCCGGAACCGGTCGCGCCCGCGATCAAAAGGTGCGGCATCCGCGCCAGGTCGTCGCAAAACACATCGCCGTTGATGGCCTTTCCGAGACCGAGCGGCAGATGCAGCTTGGCCTTCTGGAACTGCGACGACGACACCACGCTGCGAAAATTCACCATCTCGGGCGCGTTGTTCGGAATCTCCACTCCCACCGCACTTTTCCCTGGAATCGGCGCGATGATGCGGATGCCGCGTGCCGCGAGCGCAAGCGCGAGATCGTCCGCCAGCGACACGATCTTGCTGATTTTCACGCTGGAGTCCGGCACGAGCTCGAACTGCGTCACCACCGGGCCGGGAATCACCTGAATGTCGCGGATCCCGATACCGAACACCGCGAGTTTCTCGACGACGAGTTCCGCCTTCAATTTGAGTTCTTCGTCCGTGACGCCGCGGAAACGGACCTGCTCGTCCAGTATTTCCGGAGTCGGAAATTTATAGCCGCCGAGTTTTTCCCCGGCGAGTTCCTTGTTGGTCTCCTCGCTGTTGACGCTCGCATCGGCGAAGGCAACTTTCTTCGCGATTGCCTGCTGTACCGCGCGCTTTTCGTGCTCGTTGATCATGACGCCGGCGGGATCGACAACGGTCGCATCCGCGCCTTTCCCCTGGTGTTCCGGCGTTTTCATCACGTCCTCGGCATCTTGCGGGCCGGCATCCGCGGTTCGCTGCTGCGCGGTGTCGCGACTCTTTGAGACGGCTTCGTGATGCGAGGCCTCTTCGTTTTCATCCGCGTAAATGCCGCGCAGCTCGGCGATGTTCTCCTTGGCAATGACGCCGTTGGAACGCATGCCACCCTCCGGCGGAACGGGCTGGGATTCTTCGTCGGCGCGCACCTTCAGATCGCCCGCCGGACGGAGGAGGAGGCCGTCATCCGTTCTCGCGATCGAGACGGGTATCCGTTTCGGCGGAGCGGGCGGCTCTGACGGCACAGGGTCGGGCGCGGGCGCGTCCGCCTTTTTGCGCGCCGAGACCTTCACCGAGGGGAGAGGCACGGGATCGGGAAGAGCGGGGACGCTGTCGACGTCAATCCGGACTGTCGCGCCGTGTTCGCCCGCCGCGGCAAGCATCGATTCATCGCGACGGAACGTGGAGAGGAAGGCGCCGCCGAGATGCCGGACGCGCTCCAGTGTTTTATGGATGTCGTAGTCGACGACGACGATCGCGAGGACGATGATGGTCGTGACGATGGCGATGATTCCGCCGGTGGTGCCGATCAGGCGCGCGATGAGACCGGCGGTGAAGTCGCCGATGTTCCCCGCCCAGGATGGAGAGATCTCCGGCATCCAGGAAACAAGACGAAGCAATCCGAAAAACGTGGCGCCGAGAAAGACGAGAATGACGGCGTAGTTCGTGTAGTATGCCGGAGCGCGGAGGTCCTTCTTCCGGAGGATGAACCACCCCCACAGGCCGAGGAGAATCGGAAACGCGATGGAGAAGTATCCGATCGTAATGTTGATGAAGAATTTCGCGATCAGCGCTCCGAACAATCCCAGCCAGTTGTGCGTCATGTCCGCGCGCGCCTGAATGTCCTGGTCGCCGCCGAACAGGCGCACGAGGTCGCCGAGGCCGAGATCCGCCGACGACTCGTCCGCGGACGAATGGGAAAGCAGCGCGAGAAAGACGAACACCGCGAAGACGATCATCAGGATGCCGATGATGTCCATCTTCCTGTGCGGATCCAGCCTCTTGCGGGACTTTTGATCCTTCGCACTGTCGGTATGTGTGGTTTTCCGTCTCACAGAAGAAACAGCGGTCTCCTCAGGCAAGCGAATGGAACACTCGGGTGATGACTGGCGGGCGCCCGTTCCCGCTTACTGCTTGACAACAAACGGCAGCTTTGTCACGGTGGCGGGAACGTCCTGCGCGCGAATGCGCACATGGACCACGCTGCCCGGCTCGGCGAGCGCGGAGGGCACATACGCCATCGCGATGCCGTGCTCGAGCATCGGCGACACGGTGCCGCTGGTGACGACGCCGGCCACTGCTCCATCAACGATGATATCATAGCCGTGGCGCGGAAAATTTTTTCCCTCGAGGGTGAGACCGACCAGTTTGCGCGAAAGCCCCTGCTCCTTGACCTTCAACAGGACGTCGCGTCCGGTGAAGTCGCCCTTGTTGAGCTTGGTAATCCATCCGAGTCCGGCCTCGAGGGGATTCGTGGTCTGATCGATATCGTTGCCGTACAGGCAGAAGCCGACTTCCAGACGCAGCGTGTCGCGGGCGCCAAGGCCGATCGGCGCGATGTCGAATTCCTTGCCAGCTTCGAAAATTGCATCCCACATTTTGGAGCCCAGCGCGGGATCGGACTGGAAATACACTTCAAAACCGAGTTCGCCCGTGTACCCCGTCCGCGAGATCAGGCAATCGATTCCTGCGACTTTTCCGCGAAGGAAATGATAGTAGGGGAGCGACGAGAGGTCGAGGTCGGTCAGTTTCAGCATGGTATCGAGCGATTTCGGGCCCTGCACGGCGAGCAGAGCGGTTTCGTCGCTTTTGTCGATAAGCTGCACGTCGCCGGAGAGGTGGTCCTTCAGCCAGGCGAAGTCCTTGGCCATGTTGGAGGCGTTGACGACGAGCTGCACGTAATCGCCGCAGTGGTAGACGAGAAGGTCGTCCACCACGCCGCCATCATCGTAGAGCATGGAAGAATACTGGATCTTGCCGGCTTCGAGCTTGGTGACGTCGTTCGTGGTCATGCGCTGCACGAAGGCGAAGGCATCCTTGCCCCGCACCTCGAATTCGCCCATGTGCGTGACGTCGAAGACGCCGACGGTGGAGCGCACGCGCTTGTGTTCGGCGATGATTCCCTGATACTGGATGGGCATGCTGAAGCCGGCGAACTCCACCATTTTGGCGCCCGCAGCGATGTGCTTGTCGTTGAACGGAGTGGTTTTCATGTTCGGTGTCTGGTATCTGAAGTAAGAAAAAGGGGGGGCTGTCCTGTATCAGACAAGCTTGGATTCGTTCTTCTTCCAATCGTTCAGGAAGGTCTCGAGTCCACTGGCGGTGAGCGGATGCTGGAACATCTGATCGATGATCTTGAACGGGATCGTGCACACGTCCGCTCCCGCAAGGGCCGCCTGCACGACGTGCAGGGGGTGCCTGATGCTCGCGGCGAGCACCTGCGTGGTATAGCCGTAGTTCTGATAGATGCCGATGATCTGCCTGATCAGCTCCATCCCATCGATGCTGATGTCGTCAAGGCGGCCGATGAAAGGCGAAACGTAGGTGCCGCCCGCCTTGGCTGTCAGCAGTGCCTGCGTCGGCGAGAAGCAGAGGGTCACGTTGGTGTTGATCCCTTCCTCCGACAGGACGCGGACCGCTTTCAGTCCCTCCTTGATCAGCGGGATCTTCACGACGATGTTCTCGTGGATTTTCGCCAGTTCGCGGGCTTCGCGCAGAATCCCGTCCTTGTCGATCGAAACGACCTCCGCGCTGATCGGGCCGTCGACCACCTGCACGATCTCGTCGAGCAATTGACGGAAGTTCTTGCCTTCCTTCGCGACCAGCGACGGGTTGGTGGTCACCCCGTCGAGGATGCCCATGCTCGCCGCCTCCCGGATTTCATGAATGTTGGCGCTGTCAATGAAAATCTTCATGGGAGAACCAAGGTTTTACTTTAGATGGGGACTCGTAACTCAATGTAAGAAAATACGGAAGGCGAAATCAAGATGCAATCCCAACGGCATTTTTTTCCATTGGAAGAGTATCCCACGCGCAGCGGGGTACGCCGAAGAACGTATTGAATCGGGTTGACGATAGACGCGTGGCGGCGGATTGCGGGTCCCGCCGGGCTGTTCAGGCAGGGGGTCTGCTCTTCCCGGCCAGGGAATACGAATTGTCGGTTTCGTGCAGCTTGATGGAGACGCCCGTGATGCGGGAGAATGGCTCGAGCACACTCCAGATATTTTCGACAAGATACGCGGAGATGTTCTCGGCCGTGGAGTGGAATGGAACGAGCACGAATTTGAAGCGCTGCGCTTCGAGGAATTCCCTCATGGTGACATCGCTTTCCGCGCACAGAAAGGCGTGATCCAGCGGATCAAGAAGCGGCTGGATGGCCTTTTTCAGGTCGCCGTAGTCGATCAGCATGCCGTTTTCGTCACATATCCCTTCAACCTCCACCCACATCCGGTAGGAATGACCGTGGATATTGGCGCAGCCGCCGTCATGGAACGGAAGCCGATGCCCCATTTCCCAGTGAAAGAGGCGCGCTATTTTGACGGGATGTTCATGCATGGGGTTTGCCGGGGGTTGAACGGATACGGTGCGGCGCTCGGCCGGGCTGCTCAGATTTGCAGGAACGGATCACTTTCGTACACGGAGCATGACGAAGCAGCCCGCAAGGAAAAACAGCACATTGGGAAGCCAGGCGGCGAATACCGGAGGGATGCTTCCGTTGTAGCCGAACACCTGGCTGAGTTTCTGTCCGACAAGGTACGTAAAACAGATGAAAATGCTGATACCAAATTGCACGGACAGGCCGCTTCGCCGTTTGACCGACGCAAAGGGAACGCCGAAGAACACGACGATGAGGGATGCGAACGGGAACGCGATCTTGCCGTGATAATCGACGAGCAGGCGGTCGATATCGCTGCCGGCGAGCCGCTGCCGGTCGATATACTCGCGGAACTCGCGGAGGGCGAGTTCCTCGGGTTTCTGCTGCATGTGGAGGATGATGGCCGGGGTGATGACCAGCGTCCCGATGTCGAGCGAATCGAAACGCGTCACGGTTTCGCGGATCGACGCGGGCGCGCCAGGATCGGTCCTGAACTCGCGGCGCGTTGCCGTGAAGAGCTTCCAGGTGCGCGTGGCGGGATTCCATTTCATCGAGACGGCGTCCGTGCGCGAGGACATGCGCGTGGGATCGTCCTGCCGGAACTGCTGCACGGTCACGCGCCTGGCGGAACCCGTACCCTCGTCGAAGTACTCGAGAGAAATGACGCGGTTGCCCGAGTCCTGGAAATAGAGATTGTATCTGCCGCCGACCTGGAGGTGCTTCTTCAGATAATTCCGCTCGAGGGTCAGCCGCGACGCATTGATTTTCGGCACGAGCCAGCCATCGAAGTAGAGCATGCCGCAGCTGACGAGCAGGCCGAAAAACAGAAAGGGCACGATGAAGCGGTAGAGGCTCACGCCGCTGCATTTGATGACTGTCAGCTCGTTCGTGTTGCTCATCTTTCCGACAACGAAGAGCGAGGAGAGCAGCATGGCGATCGGGACCATCAAGCCGAGAATGCGCGGGAGAAAATAGACGTAATACAGAACGATGATGTGTGTGGGTACGTTTTCATCGATGAAATCGTCGAGATTCTCGACCATGTCGACGAGGATGAACACCAGGCTGAAGGCCAGAATCGAGAACAGTGTGACCTTCACGAACTGCAGGCTGACATAGCGGTCGATGCGTGTCATCTACGCCTCGTGCGGGTTTCTGTCCGTCGCTTCAAGGCCGGTTCTCCACGACTTCGGGACGAAGCGGGTGAAGCGCGTCCAGTCGATCACCGTCGTTTCCCTGGCGGCGCGCACGGTGAGCAGGACGCCGCAGGCGCCGAGGACCATGTTGGCGACCCACATCCCCATGAACGGCGAGAGCACGTCGCGATCGGCGAGCTTCTCGCCGCCGATGAGGCAGGCCCAGTAAAAGAGGAAGAAGCCGAGGCTGAGTCCGGCGCCGACGCCGAAGCCCCCGCGCCGCGCCATCATTCCGAGTGGAACGCCAATCAGCACGAAGACCATGCACGCGACGGGGATGGAGTATTTCTTGTAGATCTCGACGAGGTACTTGTCGGCCTGGCTGTCGTCGAAGGCGATGGCGCCGACATCCGACATGGCGATGGCCTGCTGTTGGCGCAGCGTCGCGAGGGCTCGCAGCGACGCATCGATCGAGTCGCGGCGCGAAGGGACTGCGGCGGGCGCCGGGACAATGCGCGCGGTGTCGAGCCTGCGGGCGGTATCGAGCGCGCGGGCGGGCTCGCGGCCGGGCTTTGCGCGCGGGTTCATGCCGAACACCGTTTCCGGGCGTCCGTAGCGCGGAATCTGTACGTCCGGCGGCGCCTGCAGTGCGAACGAGGCGTGCAGGCGCTTCGCGAGGGCGGCCCGTTTCTTCTCGCGCTCCCGCTGCACGCTGTCGACGATGCTGCGCATCATCGCGGCGTTCATGGTCCGGTCGTCGCGCTGCGCGTTCTTCGAGTCGCTGCGCTGGAAGCCGAAGCCGCTGGCGGGAATGGCGACGCGGTGATGCTCGAAGGCGAGGCGCCGGTACGAGAGGAAGTCCTGGTTGTTGAGTTCATGAATCTCGCCGTTGCGGAGATCCATGAAGATTTTCGAATAATCGGGAGAGAAGCCGACGGTGCCGCGTTGGGCCGTCACCACGACGTTCCTGTCGGGACGCGAGAGGTCGTAGATCGTCACGCCCTCGAGGTCGTTGGTCTTCTCGAAGGTTTTCCTGACGAGGATGCGGTAGCCCGGCAGCTGCTCGTCGGTGGTGAACACCCCCGCCTGCAGCGAGAGCGTCGGCTTGATGCGCAGGATGTCGGTCATCAGCGTGCGCAGGCGGATGTTCGCCTCGGGGAGGACGCGGTTGTTGAAGTGGATGAGGCCGGCGGTGATCGCTGCCGCGGCGAGGACGCCGGGCGCGAGCATGCGGTACAGGCTCATGCCGCTGGCGCGCATGATGACGATTTCGTTTTCAGCGGACATGCGCCCGAAGGCCATGAGGGAAGCGACGAGGACGGACATCGGCACGGCGAGCACGAGCATCCAGGCCAGATTCAGCGCGATGAGCTCCAGGATCACCCAGAAACTCAGTCCCTTCCCGACGAGATCGCCCGCCGATTTCATCAAAAACTGGAGGAGAAAGAGGAAGATGATGATCGCGTTCGCGAAAAGGAAGGGTCCGACATGCGCCCGGAGGATGTGTCGCCAGAGGATCATTTCTCAGCCTTGGGGGCGGGTCGCCGACCCGCCGGATTTTGCCATTGTAATTCGGCCATGAAAAAATATACCTTGCAGCGTGCTGATTGACAATGAAAAAGCGCACACGTAGTGGGGTACATCGCGAAAAAACCCTATTGTTGCCTTGCCTGATTTCCAGGAACCTTCGTAGTTTTGGAGATTGAAGAAGTGCCAGGCATCTCAACGCGCATGATACACACGATCACCAGACATCATTCACGACTCCAAAGGCAACTATCGATCCCATTTCTACAGCGACCATAGTTGTTCCCCGATCACGATGTTACCTTCAGGAGTCTCGCTCTGAATCCTCGACGTGCGATCACCCCGCGAACGGCAGGCGGCACAGGTTCGATGCGCCTTGTCCGCTTCTTCGCAGCGGTGTTTGGAAGCTCTGCGCTCATGCTCACGGCTTTCACCGGCCTCTCCATGCGGTCGGTGGGAGACGATGCCGTTTCCATTTACTCCGCGATGGAATGGAATCGCCTGCTCAGCCATGGCGCGCTGTTCGCCGCGACCGATCCCGTGTTCGCACCCGGCATCGATGCGTCCCTTCCCGCGGGCGACGCCCGGCCGGACCTTGGAATGCTGCCGGAGTACGACATCGTCCTGGACGACCTGCCCCTCAACGACAGTGCTGCATTCTCCAGGTCGGATCCGGCACAACAGGCCGCAACGGAATTCTCCATCCCTGCATTCGCGAACGGCGCAACGCTCTCGACGCGTGACGACGATGCGGAGAGGCTGGCAGCCGACATCGCGCTCGCCGCGTTCAGCCGCAGCCTGCCTCCGATCGACGACAGTCTCCTGCTCAAATCCGATTCCACTGCGAGGAAGCGCTTCCTGCCGGAGAGGAAGCCCGGCGGCGCGATTGCCTCGCCCTTCCCCGAGCGGCGGTCGCCCTTCTATCTTCAGCCGGGATCCGGCTACGGCATACAGCGCGTCGTGAAGGTGGACTCCGTCCGCAACATGGTGCTGATCCGCGAACTGCTGAACGGGCGCGACATCCGCGTGCCTTACGAAATGTCGCTCGACGAATACATCCAGCGCCGCTACGAATACGAACGCAACCGCCGGACGCAGGAATACGCAGGGAAGCGGGACGACAAGAATGTCGATCAGCTGACCGGACTTCTCAAGAATCTGACCGAGTTCGACATCCCCGTGCCGCCGAATCCGCTCATGAGCATTTTCGGCGACCGCAACCGCATCAGCCTCCGCATCAGCGGCGACATCGGCATCGAGGCGGGTTTCCGCATCGAGAAATCGGATCAGCAGTCCGTGTTCATGAACCAGACGCAGTTCTCGCCGAACTTCAAGCAGCGCGTCAACATCAACGTCAACGGACTCATCGGCGACAAGCTCAGCATACGGGCGGACTGGAGCACCGAGCGCACGTTCGAATACGAGAATCAGCTCAAGATCAAGTACACCGGCTACGACGACGAGATCGTGCAGTCGATCGAGGCCGGCAACGTGTCGCTGCAGACGCCGTCGCAGCTCATCAGCGGCAGCGGCGCGCTCTTCGGTCTGAAGGCGGAGTTCCAGATCGGTCCGCTGCATCTGCAGACGGTGGCCAGCCAGAAGAAGGGCGAGGCGAGCCACATGTCGATCTCGGGCGGCGCGTCGGAAACGAAGTTCGAGCGGCACGCGTACGATTATTCCGACAACCATTTCTTCGTGAGTCTCGACTACCGCGAACCGCAGCCACCTCAGAATCGGAGTGTGTACGAGTCGTACTATAATCACAGATTCTACGGCTCCACCATGCCGATAACGATCCGGCCTGATCTCGAAATCAACGACATGGAAGTCTGGTGGACGCGTCCGGGATCTTCCGCATCATCGACCGATCCGGGTGAGCGCGCAGCCGTCGCTTTCGTTGACATGTCCCCGTTCACGTACAAGAGCGGTGATGCGAGATTTTCGACGGAAATCGAAAAGTATGTCGACCCCGCTTTCAAAGTCGAATCCCAGTCCGGCATAATAGAAGTAGGCAATTTCAAAAAGCTGATTTGGAACGTGGATTACACGTACAATTCCATCACCGGCATCCTGACGCTGCTGCAGAGCGTACAGGAGGATCAGGTGGTCGCCGTTGCCTACCGTGTCAAGGGGGATCCCGCGACCGGCGGAAACGTGTTCTACGGCACCTTCGTCACCGATTCTCGCCTCGAGCAAATATCCCCGACGCCGCGCCTCGTGTTGAAACTCGTGAAGCCGAGGAACCTGAGTCCCACCTTCACGCAGGCCTGGAAGCATCGCGTGCGCAGCATCTACTCGCTGAACATGCGCAACATGAAGAAGGAGGACATCGCCAATTTCAGGATCGTGTACCGCGCGGGCGCCACGCAGGACAACGAGGCGATGCCCGCGGGATACAAGTGGCTCAACCTCTTCGGCCTCGATCACACCGACGACAACGGCGGCTCGCAGAGCGACGGCCGCATTGATTTCGTGGAAGGCGTGACGGTCAACTCCATTCGCGGCGAGATCATTTTCCCGACGCTGGAACCGTGGAACGACGGTCTGCGCCAGTGGTACTCGAAGATTCTGAACACCAATCCGCTGGACATCGAGCCATACCTCTACCCCGAAGTGTACAAGGAGACGAAGACGCAGGCGCGGATGAGTTCGCAGGACAAGATCCTGATCGTCGGCACGACGAAGGGGTCCACCTCGTCGAGCTACTACCTCGGACCCTTCGTGGTGGCGGGAAGCGTGAAGGTGCGCCTCGACGGACAGCTGCTCAATGCGGGAACGGATTACACGGTCGACGAGCAGGTGGGCCAGGTGCGCATTCTCCGCGAGGAGGCGCTGACCGGCAACAAGAAGCTCGACATCGAATTCGAGAAGCAGGATCTCTTCTCCTTCGCGTCGAAAACCATGATGGGACTGCGCGGCGACGTGGCGCTCGGCAAGGAATCCTTCTTCGGCTTCACGCTCATGAGCCTGAACCAGCAGACGCTGAGCGACAAGGTTCGCATCGGCGAGGAGCCCATCAGCAACACGATGTTCGGCATGGACCTGCGCACGCGGCAGGATCTGCCCTTCATCACCGACGCGCTCAACACGCTGCCCTTCATTCAGACCAAGGAAAAATCGTCGCTGACCCTGGCCGCCGAAGTGGCGATGATGATGCCCGATCCCAACACCAAGCTCAGCACGATCCCGTCCGACGAGGGCAAGGGCATCGCCTACATCGACGACTTCGAGGGCGCGCGCGTGTTCATCCCGCTGCAGACGGCGTACTCGGCGTGGCACATCGGCTCGGTGCCGAAATTCCTGCCCACGTTCGATGCCGCGACGGACAGGGAGATGCACGCGCACCGGGCGAAGATGAACTGGTTCAACGTGCCGCTCGCATCGACGACGGCGCGCTACGTCACCGTGACGGACATCTGGCCGAACAAGCTCGCGGCGCGCGAGGATCAGCGCGTGACGGTGCTGGATCTGACGATGGATCCGACGCAGCGCGGCATGTACAACATGGAACCCGTGCTCACGCCCCCCACGGCGAGCTGGAACGGCATCATGCGCACGCTGCCGGTAAACGCCACCAACCTCGTGGACGGCAACTACAACTACATCGAAATCTGGATGAAGGTCGAAACGCAGAATCCGCAGGCGAAGCTGCTGATCGATCTCGGAAAAATCTCCGAGGAGGTCATCCCGAACGACACGCTGAATTCCGAAGACCTCGTCGTCCCGGGTTCGATACGCAATCAGATCCTCAATCCCGGCGAGGATGTGGGACTGGACATGCTCACCGACGACGAGGAACGCGCGCGATATGCGAGCCAGATCCTCACATACGGGCTCCCCAACGACGACCCGAGCGGCGACAATTACGCGTACAACCCCGACGTCTTCACGAGTTTCAACGGCACGCAGGGCAACATCGACGACGGCGCCGGGCAGTTCCCGGACACGGAGGACATCAACAGTCCGCCGAACGGCATTCTCGATCTTTCGAACGATTACTTCCAGTACCAGATCGACCTCGACACGTCGAAGTTCTCCATCAGCCTCCCGCCCGCGCAGCGCAATCCGTATGTGGTGGGCGGCGGCACGAACGGCTGGTATCAGTTCCGCATCCCGCTGACCTCGTTCAAGAAGCAAATCGGCGTGCCGACGCTCGACAACGTCGAGTACCTGCGCGTGTCGGTCACCGGCGCGGAGAACCTCGCGCAGATCCGCGTCGCGGAGTTCAACTTCGTCGGCAATCAGTGGTACGAGCGGAGCAAGGGCGACTCGGCATCCTCGTTCAGCGTGTCGGTGGTGAACGTGGAGGACAATCCCGAGTACGTGAGTCCGCCGGGCGTGGTGCGCGAGCGCGACCGCCGCAGGCCGGATCAGGAAGTGTACATGAACGAGCAGTCGCTCTCGCTGGCGTTCAGCAACCTGCCCGACACGACGCTGCGCGAGGCATACCGGCTCTTCCCGTCGCAGGGCGTGGACATGTTCAACTACGAGAGCCTGAAGATGTACCTGCACGGAGACGATTTCCTCGACTCCGGCGACTACGAATCGGTGGTGCGCTTCGGCATCGACACGCTCAACTACTACGAGTATCGCGCGCCGATCTATCCCGGCTGGGACTCGCGCAACGAGGTGGCGATCAAGTTCACCGATCTCACGGCGACCA
Source organism: Ignavibacteria bacterium (assembly GCA_016720835.1). Lineage (GTDB taxonomy): Bacteria > Bacteroidota > Ignavibacteria > SZUA-365 > SZUA-365 > JADKJW01. The sequence goes on along the minus strand of JADKJW010000011.1, from coordinate 17,141 downwards.
AGACCCTGCGCGACTCCTGCGACAAGATTGCCGAGGCACCGGTGCCCGGCGGGCCTCCGAATTCCTGGTTCCGCGTGGTGGGCTGTCCCGACATCGTGGCCGTGCGCTTCATCTCGGCCGGTGTACGCAACAAGCACCGGGACATGCATCCGATCAGCGGACAGATATGGATCAACGAACTTCGTGTGATCGGTCCGAACAAACAGAAGGGCTACGCATACACCGGATCGGCGAACATTCGCCTCGCGGACATCGCGGACGTGAACCTCTCGACGAGTTACAGCGATCCGTATTTCCACGGGTTGTCCGACCGCTTCAGCACCACGCGCGCCTACACGAGCGCCTACAGCGTGAACACGACGCTGAACATGGACAAGGTGTTTCCGAAGGAATGGCAGGGCACACAGGTGCGCGTCACCTACACGCATGCCGAGAATCTCTCGAGGCCGCTGCTGTTGCCGGGCCAGCCCGACGTGGAAGTGGAAGGCGCGTTGCGCACGCTCGAACTGGACATGCGCCGCAACAACCGGCCGCAGCGCGAGATCGACCTCGCCGTGCGCGACGCGCGCCTCGCGACGCAGACGCTCGAGATCCGCGACTCCTGGGCGATTCCGACCATACGCCTGAAAGTGCCCGGCAAGAGCTGGCTGATCGAGGATTTTGTCAACCGTCTCGAACTCGGGTACAATTATTCCATCACGCGCTTCCGCGATCCCACGATACAGCGACGTCGCAACTGGCAGTGGAGCGCGCGCGTGGGCTACGGCTTCGATTTCGGGCGCGAACTCTACGTGCAGCCGTTCCGCGATCTCTTCGACGGACTCTTCCTGCTCGAATTCTACAAGGACGCGAAGTTCTACTTCGCGCCGCAGCGCGTGGGCATGTCGGCCGATCTGAACCGCTCGCGTGTGGAGGAACAGCGCCGCAATCCGCCGGAGTTCCGTCCCTTCATCCGCGACTTCACGCACAACCGCACGGCCAACATTTCCTTCACGCTGTCCGAGCAGAGCTTCCTGAATCTGAGCGGCAGTCTCAGCGAAGCGCTGCAGACCTCGCTGCTCTCCTTCGAGACCGAACCTGAAACCGACGGGCTCGGCAATCCGATCACCGATGTCTACGGCGCGCTGGTGCTGCGGCAGCGGCAGAGTTCGGCCATCTTCAGCGACATCTTCTTCGGGCGCGGATCGTTGAACTTCGGCCTGCCGATCCGCTACACACAATCGTTCAGCCTCAACAGCCGTCCGCAGCTTCCGAAGTACTTCGACATCGACCGGTACTTCGACATGTCCGGCGGCTACACGGTCAACTACAACTGGCAGGAGAACCTGCAGCAGCTCGGGCTGGGCCGCACGGCGAGTTACAATTCGACGATCAACTGGCAGGTCAACTTCCGCGTGAAGTCGTTGTTCGATCCGCTGTTCGATGTCAAGGAGTCCGCTCCCGGCCAGCCACCCGCCCTGCAGCGCGGCACCATTCCGGGCCGAGGCCGGCGCGAGATCGCGATCGACGACACCAAGCAGGGCCTGATCAAGAAGCAGGAAGAACTCGAGAAGATGTCGGCGGATCTGCAGCAGAAGAATCCCGAGCAGTACAAAAAAGTGATGGCCGATCTCAAGAAGAGTCAGGTGGAACTCGCGAGGCTCATCGGCTCGGGCGCCCCGGCCGATTCGCTGGGAGGCAGGGACTCGACCGCGCTCGCGCTCGATTCGCTGAGCGCGCCGGGACCGACCGTCGGCCAGATCCTCGGCAAGGCCGCGTATTACCTGATCAAGATTCCGCTGCTCGATTACGAGAACGTGAGCTTCACCTTCTCGGAGAACAACAACAGCACCGTGGCGGGCGTACGCGGGGGCACGGGCTTCAGCGCGTTCTGGACCACATCTCCCGGCGGTTCGAGCGATCCCGAGTTGGGGCCGTCGCGCCTGTATCAATTCGGCCTGATCAGCGACCCGAATCCGAAGTCCGGAAGCATCGCGCTCAAGAACGGCTTCCCCTTCGTCGGCATCAACGGCTATGAACGCGGCCTGCGTGCTCCGAATCCCAACGGCACGTACGTCGACAACTTCTCGCAGTCGAACACCGTCTCGATCAAGACGAGCCGACCGCTGTGGGAAGGCGCCCGCGTGGACCTCAACTGGGATCTGCGCTGGTCGATGAACAAGAACACGCAGTTCCGCACCGATTCGCTCGGGCAGCAGACCATCACGGGCATGACCTCCACGGGCTCGCTGGAGCGCTCGTACATGGCGTTCCCGGACTTCCTGTTCTTCGGGCTCTTCAACACGAATGTGGACGCCGTCGCCGAGCGCTACAGGAAGCTGCGCTCCGAGGACACGACGGCCAATCCGTCCGAGCTGCTCACGCAGGCCTTCGAAGACGGCTTCGAGGCGGTGCCCTGGCTGACGCGCACCTTCGGCGGTTTCCTCCCGCGCATGAACTGGGGATTGCGCTGGGACGGGCTCGAGAAGCTCGCCTTCCTGCAGGGTTTCGCGGACCGCATCTCCTTCGAGCACCGTTACGCATCCACCTTGACCACCGCCTACCACAGCGATCCCGAGAGCGGCGAGCGCATTACCGAGAGCAAGCGCGTCGGGTTCAACTTCGCGCCGCTGATCGGTCTGACGTTCTCCTTCAACAAGCTCTGGGGAGGCGACATGACGGTGAATTCGCGCTGGGGCAAGCAGAAGAACTTCGATCTCAACACCTCGTCGAGCAATATCGTGGAGCAGGCAACGGACGAGATCACGCTCACGGCGAACTTCCGCAAGTCCGGTTTTGACATGCCGCTTTTCGGCCTTTCGCTCAAGAACGACATCGACTTCAGTTTCTCGTTCAGCATGACGAAGTCGTCGTCCTTCGTGTACGAGATCAACAACCTCGAGGCCGGCGGCCTGCCGCGCGAGGGCACGACGCGCATCACCATCGAGCCGCGCGTGCGCTACACCATCAGCCAGCGCGTGCAGTCGTCGCTGTTCTACCGGTATCAGCGCACGAAGCCCGACGACTCCGTCGGTTCCCGCATTCCGGGCACGACCATCCATGAAGGCGGACTCGAGCTGCGCATACAGATCACCGGCTCGTAAGCCGCGGGCATGACGCACAGCGCGATCGTCATCACGAAGGACAGGCCGCGCGAGGCGGCCGCGTCGCTCGCGATGCTCGCCGCGCAGGATGTTCCGCCGGATGAGATCATTCTCGTGGATGCTTCGGAACGGGATGTCACGTTCGCTCCGTCACCCGATGCGCAGTCTTCTCAGGCGCCGCGTGTCACCATGCTTCGCGCGGCCTCGAACATCAGCGGTCAGAAGAACGCGGGCCTCGCTGCGGCCACGGGCGACATCGTGAGTTTCTTCGACGACGACGTGCTCCTCCCCGCGGACTATTGCGGCGCCGTGCTGCGGCGTTTCGCGGATGACGTCGAAGGCCGCATCGGCGGCATCGCGGGTCTGCCTCTGAATCAGCCCAAGGCCGTCTGGCCATTTCTCTTGTACCGGAAGGTGTTCCTGCTGCAGACGGATCGCGGTCGCGGCCGTTTCCGGCTGTCAGGCTTTCCGGATTTCGGCTGTGATTTCGAGACGGAGAGCGAGGTGGAATTCCTTGCGTCCACGGCCGTCTCCTTCCGTCGCAGCGCAATCGGCGATACGCGCTTCGACGAAGGTTTGACAGGCCCGGCCATCGGGCTTACCACTGGCCGCGGTTTCGCGGAGGACGTGGAATTTTCCAACGCCGTCGCGCGCACGCACTCGTTGCGCGTGCTGCCGTCGCTGCGTTTTCGTCACGACCCGAGTCCGGCGAATCGCGAGGGCACCGAAATCACTCAGGCATTGTACGTACACGCGATGCGTCGCGTGAGTGCGGCGCACGCTGCCGGTCCGCTGCGGCGCCTCGCGCGCCTGTGGGCGCTCGCAGGGCAGGGAGGGTTGTGTCTGATGCAAACTGTGTGGTACCGCGACGCGGGGTATGTGCGGGGGTACTGGAAGGCGATGCGGCACTCGTAATTTCGAATTGCGAATTTCCGATTTCGGATTGAAGAAAAGAGCCGCTTTTGTTCTTGTCACGCCGAGCGAAGTCGAGGCGGCGATTTCGGATTGAAGAGAAGAGAAGCTTCCGTTCTTTTTACGCCGGGTCACTCTTTGGAGGTATCCCATTATCGTAGTCAATGACGTTACCGGCAGGAGAAAAGGCGATCGCGAAGCACACGAACGGGTCGAATAATCCAATAGGTTTTCGTCTTCGTGATTCTTCGGGCCTTTTTCTTTGAGCTTATCGTTGGCAGCGAGCGAGGCGGCGATTTCGGAACGACATGTTGATCGGGAGCTCTGCTCCCGATCGAAGCCATCCGATACTCGACGAGGTTCATTCATCGGGAGCAGAGCTCCCGATGAACAGGCATGGTGCTCCAGCTCTCATCGCAGAGCCTGAAGCGGTGTTGGCACCAAGATGTTCCCACGCGGGAGCGTGGGAACAAGTAGATCTTCGGTACCCGTATCCCCGCGTCTCCGCATCCCCGCATCCCCGCGTCTCCGCATCCCCGCATCCCCGCGTCTCCGCATCCCCGCATCCCCGCGTCTCCGCATCCCCGCGTCTCCGCATCCCCGCATCCCCGCGTCTCCCCATCCCCGCATCTCCCTGTCACCGCGTCTCCGTGTCACCGCGTCACACAGTCACACAGTCACACCATTCGGGTGCTCACGAGTTCCCCACGACTGCGGTGCGATAGCTTACTTGTACACCGTCCGGAAGACGACATCCCAGAGAGGGGAACTGACGCCGAAGCCGGCGTCGGGATCCTTGAAGTGATGGCGCATGTGGTGTTCGCGCATCGCGCCGAAGAAGCGTCCCTTGATCGGGAAGTGATGCACGGCAAAGTGGGAGATGTCGTAGAACAGATAGCCCGTGAGGAAGCCGGGCATGAAGGCCGTGGAATATTCGGCGCCCATCAGCGCGCGAAAGAAGGCGTAGAACAGCAGCGCGAGGGGGATGCTGATGGTCGGGGGCATCACCAGGCGGAGCGGATCGCTGGGATAGTCGTGATGCACACCGTGGAACATCCAGTGAATCTTTTTCCCCAGATCGGACGTCGGATGATAATGGAACACGAATCTGTGCAGCGTGTACTCGGTGAGCGTCCACACCGCGAGGCCAGCGGCGAACAATGCGGCGATAGTGGTGCTGGCGGTGTGGAAGGCCGCCGACGCGTAGTAGACAAGCCACGCATTGAGGGGGATATAGACAAAGAGCGGTATCGTCCAATGGACGCGCGTGCCGAATTCCAGGAATTCGTTTTCGAACATCCGCGGCGTCTCTTTTTTATTCGATACGTACAGTTTCATGTCACCCTTTACAATCGGCCTTTTTTGGAGAAAATGCACACTTCGATATGGACGTGGCTGCAATAATACGCTATTTCGCCGTGTTGTTCAACGAATCCGGCGGATGGCAAGTTCCCGGAACGCCGCGAACGCCGTGCCGGGCTGGCAGCTTTCAATTGACGGGGAAGATGGATAGATTTCATTCCATTCCGATCACAACGGGTACCTCTCCATGAAACCGAGACGCATTCTCCTTTTTACCGTCCTCGCAGTCGTCGCCATTCTCGGCCTGCTGGGATTCTCCGCTACATTTCTCACGAACATGTGGTGGTTCGCCAGCCTGGATCTCGGCAGTGTGTTCTGGACAACGTACAAGGCGGAGTACGGTCTTTGGCTCGGCGCCTTCTTCGTGTTCCTTCTCATCCTTCTGCCGAACCTCCGCATCAGCCTGCGCTCGCAGGGCACCCTCGCGGTGGATCCACGTTTCGAAGCCCTCGTGCAGCTGCTCGGCAAGTTCCTGACGCTGGCGGTGTACGGCGGCGCAGCAGTCCTGGCGTTCCTCATGGCGGGCGCGATGAGCATGAACTGGATGGAGCTGCTCAGCTTCCTGCATTCGCAGCCGTTCAACGCGCAGGACCCGCTTTTCGGGAATGACGTCGGATTCTACATTTTCACATTGCCTTTCCTCAACTCGCTGCGGACCTGGCTGCTCTTCGCCGTGGTCCTGACGATGGGTGCGACGGTGCTCGTGTACCTGGTGCGGCAGGGAGTGTCCTTCGCCTTCGGCCGCCTGTCGGTATCCGCGCAGGCGCGGAAGCACATCGCCATCCTCGCGGGCATCTTCTTCGCGCTGGTCGCGTTCGGCTACTGGCTCGGGCGGTACGACGTGCTGTACTCCACGCGTTCAGGCAGTTTCTACGGCGCGGGATATACCGACACGATGGCCCAGATCCCCGCGGCATGGATCATGATGGTGGTCACCCTCTTCGCGGGCCTCGCGATCGCCCAGGGTCTGTTCGTCGGCGCGTACAAGCGGATCGCGAAAGCGTTCGGCGGTTTCGTGGTGGCTGCCGTCGTCGTCGGTGCGCTGTACCCGGTGCTGATGCAGAAGTTCATCGTCAACCCGAACGAACAGAGCAAGGAGCTGCCGTACATCAGGAACAACATCGCGTTCACGCGGCAGGCGTACGATATCGACCGCATCGAAGAGCGCAGCATCAATCCGAAAAACGACCTGACGGCCAGCGACATCGAAGCGGACAGCGCGACCATCCGTAACATCATGCTGTGGGATTACCGTCCGCTGGCAAGCACCTTCGACCAGCTGCAGGTGATACGCCTGTACTACGATTTTCCGGATATCGACATCGACCGCTACCATCTCCCCAACGGGACGTACCGGCAGGTGATGCTCAGCGCGCGCGAGCTGAATCAGGGGAAGCTGCCCGCGAACGCGAAGACCTGGGTGAATCTGAACCTCGTGTACACGCACGGTTACGGGCTCGGGATGAGTCCGGTCAACGTCGTGACCGAGGAAGGACTGCCGGAATTCTTCCTGAAGGACATCCCGCCCCAGTCCAACGTGGGCCTCGAAGTGACGCGGCCCGAGATCTACTACGGCGAGGAGACCGGAACGCCGGTGGTGGTGAAGGGCAACATCGACGAGTTCGACTATCCGCTCGGCGATCAGAACCAGATGACGAAGTACAAGGGCGAGAGCGGCGTCGGCATCGGCTCGTTTTTCCGCCGGCTGATGTACGCGATGCATTTCGGCGAATGGAATCTGCTGATCTCGAGCTATCTCGCGGATCAGAGCCGCATCCTGTATGTGCGCAACATCCAGGATCGCGTGCAGAAGATCGCGCCTTTCCTCACGTATGACCGTGATCCCTACCTCGTCGTCGCGGAGGGCTGCCTCTTCTGGATGTACGACGCCTACACGTCCACCAATCGGTATCCGTACTCGAAGCCCGTGGAGGGCATCAACTACATCCGCAACTCGGTGAAGGTGGTGATCGACGCCTACGACGGGAAGACGACGTTCTACCTGAACAACGCATCGGTCGATCCCATGATCCGCACCTACGCCGGCATTTTCCCGACGCTGTTCCGTCCGCAGGAAGAGATGCCCTCCGCGCTGCGCGCGCACGTGCGCTATCCGCAGGACCTCTTCGACGTCCAGGCGGCGATCTACGAGACCTACCACATGGAGGACCCGCAGGTGTTCTACAACAAGGAAGACCTGTGGAACGTCGCGAACGAGAAGCTGCAGGATCAGGTGCAGAAGATGGAGAGTTACTATGCCATCATGCGCCTGCCGGGCGAGGCGACGGAAGAATTCATCCAGATGATCCCGTACACGCCGAACAAGCGCGACAACATGATCGCCTGGCTCTGCGCGCGCAGCGACCGCGAACACTACGGCAAGATGCTCGTCTTCAAATTCCCGAAGCAGGATCTGACCTACGGACCGATGCAGGTGGCGGCGCGCATCGACCAGGACCCGGTGATCTCCTCGCAGCTCACGCTCTGGAACCAGCAGGGCTCCAGCGTGACGCGCGGCAACCTCCTCGTCATCCCCATCCGGGAGGAAGTCATCTACGTGCAACCGGTGTACCTGCAGGCGACGTCGGGAAAGCTGCCCGAACTCAAGCGCGTCATCGTCGCGCACGGCAATCGCATCTCGATGGAGACGACGCTCGAGGACGCGCTCGCGCGGGTGTTCGGCCGCACGGAAGCGCCCGCGGCCACCGCCGCGCAGCCCGCGGCGACCACGAAGGCGGGACCTGTGAGCGGACCGCAGGAAGTGCGCCAACTCGCGCGCTCCGCGATGGACCGCTACACGCGGGCGATGAAGTATCTGAAGGATGGAAACTGGACGAAGTACGGCGAGGAGTTCGATCAGCTGAAAAAAGATCTCGAGCGGCTCGTCGATCAGAGCGCGAAGTAATGACTGCGCGCGGGACCGGCCGGATCAGGCCGGTCCCGTGGCGATCGGATTCTCCGGCCACGAAATCCAGTCGCTCCAGCTCCCCGCATAGAGCCGCGGCATGCCGTATCCGGCCTCCTCGATGGCGAGCACGTTGATGCAGGCGGTCACGCCGGAACCGCAATACACGACAGGTCTGTCCGATAATTCTCCGAAGGCCTCGCGAAGGCGCTCCGGAGAGAGGAGGCGCAGGTCGGGCGCGAGCGCGGCCATCCACGGCCGGTTCACCGCTCCGGGGATATGGCCGGCCTTCGCATCGAGCGGTTCCGTTTCCCCGCGATAGCGTTCCGGTGCGCGGGAATCGATGAGCGTGCTCCCGGATCCGAGCGCGCGCACGTCGTCCATGCCTGCCAGCATCTCAGTCCTGCACCGCGGGTTCGAAGACTGCGGGGCGTACCCGCGGTACCGCCGTATCCACCCGCCCGCCCGAAGCGAGCCACGCCTGCCATCCGCCGTCGAGCAGCTGAACCTGCCGATGTCCGAGGTAGCGCAGCATCCACCACAGGCGCGCGGCGTAGGAGCCTCCCGCATCGTCGTACGCGATCACGCGCGTGCGGCCGGATTCGATGCCGAGCCGTCCGAACAGCGCCTCCATGCGATCGATCGCGGGGAGGGGATGCCGACCACCGTGCAGCGCCACGGGGAGCGAGAGGTCTTCGTCAAGATGCGCGTACACCGCGCCGGGAATGTGCCCTTCGGCATGGTTCCGCGGCCCGCGCTCGGGATCGGCAACATCAAAGCGGCAGTCGACAAGAACAAGATTCTCTTGTCCGATACTGTCGGCGAGGGCTGCGGCGGAGATGAGGTTCGTCATGGCGGCTGCTCCGGTGTCGTTGGGGTGCGTTGCGGCGCGCGTGATGCCGATCCCGTGCTCACCGCGCGCCCCGAGTATACGGAGAAAAACAATTGCCCTGAAAATCGCCGGCACGCCGGTAACATTTCACGTCATTGCATTGTTTTACATTCAGAGACGGTGAGTTGCCGGGACCTTCCTCCCAGATGGATAGACTCAACTCCCCCCGATGAACAGGCTCATGAAAAGGCACCTCGCCACATTTCCCTTCATCTCACCGCCTCCATGTTGAGACGGTTCCCGATCCCCCCTTGCTCGGGAACGACATCAGACCGGCGCGAGCCGGGAAGCATCACGAACGAGGACGCCCGTCCTCGTTCGTTTTTTCATTTTTCCCGCAGGCAATGCAGAGCAACTGCGTCGTTTTGCAGATACATCTTGTCTCTTGACGGAAGGCGGCATACTTTTCATTTCAGTTCAAGATCCGAGTATCCCCGAGGTGATGCCATGACACGTCCGACGAGCGGCTTGCCGCAGCTGTTCCTCCTTCTCTCGCTGTGTGCGGCGCCCGCGCTGCTCCATGCGCAGATCCTGCGCTGGGCGGCGAACGGTCTGCCGGTCTGCACCGCTTCGGGATGGCAGAAAAATCCCCGGACGGTTCAGGACGGCAGCGGCGGCGTCTTCGTCGCCTGGGAGGACATCCGCAGCGGGAGCACCCCCGCGATCTACGCAGCGCGCGTCACCACGGACGGTCTTACACCCTGGCTGAAGGACGGCATCATGATCAGCGCCGCCGCGACGGGCCAGCAACTCGGCGGCATTGCCGCGGATGGCGCGGGCGGCGCGTACATCGCGTGGTGGAATCGCAAGAACGGACATCACGACGTGTTCGTCCAGCACGTCAACGCCGCAGGCACGGCGCTCTGGACCGCAGGCGGCATCACCGTCTGCGGCGCCGTGAAGGATCAGCAGTGGGCGACGGTCATCACCGACGGCGCGGGCGGCTGCATCCTCGCCTGGCAGGATGGGCGCGGCGGGAACAACGATATCTACGCGCAACGTCTCGCTCCGGACGGATCCGCGGTCTGGAGCGCGGATGGCGCAATGGTCTGCGATGCCGCCGGTGATCAGCTCTACCCGGATGTCGCGACGGATCAGCAGGGCGGCGCCTACGTCGTGTGGATGGACCGCCGCAGCGGCGACGACATCTACGCGCAACACATCGCCTCGAACGGCGCACGGAGCTGGACGCAGGAACTCGCCGTCTGCGCGCTGCCCGAGCGGCAGATCGCGCCAAAGGTGGCGTCCGCCGGCAACGGCGGCGCGGCCGTCGTCTGGCAGGACTATCGCGGCGGCGCCGCGCAATCGGCCATCTACATGCAGCTCCTCGACGCGGACGGCAACGGCCGCTTCCTCGACGGCTACCAGCTGGCCGCGTCGCCAAAATCCCAGTCCGGCATCTTCATCACAACCGACGGCCGCGGCGGCGCGATGGCGTCGTGGACCGATTTTCGCAACGGACTCAGCGATGGCGATGTGTACCTCGGCCAGGTGCTCAGCGACGGCACCATCCCGAAAACCAGTTCGCAGTACGGACAGCCCATCTGCACGATCGCCGGCTCGGCGCAGGAGATCGCGCAACTCGTCGGCGACAGCACGGGCGGCGCCTTCGTCGTGTGGCAGGACAAGCGCAACACCTTCGATTACGATCTGTACATGAACCGCATCTCCGCGTCGGGTCAGACAAACTACACCGAGTGGACGCAAAACGGCCTGCTGCTCGCGTCCGCCGATCACGATCAACTTTCGCCGCAACTCGTTCCCGCAGGGCGCGGGTCCGCCATCGCCGTATGGGCCGACGGGCGCGTGGCGGACGGCCAGGCGGACATCTACGCGCAGAAAATCGATTACGCTCCCCATCTCAGCACGACGGACACGATGCGCTTTACGGTAGTCAAAGTCAGCGAGACGCGCATCGATACCATTGTGTTCGGAAACACCGGACCGGTGCCTCTGAAAATTACCGACATCCGCCGTCCGCCCGTGGGCAACGCGTACAGCGATTTCCACATCCTGACCCCGTTGACCTTCCCGATCACTCTCGCGACGGATTCCCTGCTGCGCGTCGCCGTCTCCTTCACGCCGAAGGAATCGGGCGACAGGACGGCACAGCTCCGCATCAACAGCAATTCCTCGCTCGACCCCGTCGTCGTGCCGCTCACCGGTTTTGGCGCGATACCCAGAATCTCGGTGCTGCAGATGTTCATCTTCGGCGCGTCCCGCGTCGGCGCGACGATCGACACCGTGGTCGAGAACATCATCCGCAGCACCGGCACCGGTCCGCTCCGCATCACCGGGTTGCGCATGACCGGCGACCATCCTGATGATTTCCTTCTGCCGGACGGTCTCACGTTGCCCTTCGTCGTCCCCGCGCAGGGATCGGTATCGCTGCGGCTGCGCTTCCGGCCCGGGGGCGAGGGATCGAGAACCGCCATCCTGGTCATCGAGAACTCCTCGACGGACTCGGTCAAGCAGACGCTGTTGCGCGGTGCGGGCGGCTATCCGGTGTTCAACAACAGTCCGCTCCGCCTGCGTTTCGACAAGACCGTCATCCCCGCCACGCAGAAGAAGACGCTCGAGCTGATCAATACCGGCGGTGTGGAGATGCGGGTAACCGCCATGCGGCTCGAGGGCGGTCGGGCGGATCAGTTCCTGCTCGACCCATTCTCGCCGCTGACCGTGCCCGCGAGCGGCAGGTCGAGCATCGGGATCACGTTCTCGCCGACGGAAGCCGGGAGCTTCACCACGAACGTTCTTGTGGAAGCCGACGATCTCTCGTCTCCACACAGCATTCCCGTTGAGGGCATCGCCGTGGTTGTCAACGCCGTGGATGACGCGGTGGATCCGCTGTCCTTCCGCATCGCGGCGCTGTACCCGCAGCCTCTGCGGCCCGGAACGGCGCTTCGCGTCACACTGGCGCTTGACGTGCCGGCGACCGGTCTCGCTCTGACACTCTTCGACATGCGCGGCCGCAGTGTCGCGCGCGAGAGCGCGGGCTCCTTGTCCGCGGGGACGCACACGATCTCCATCGATCTCGGGAGGCACGGGGTGCTCCCGCCCGGTGTGTACCGGTTGCGCGCGGAAGCGGAAACGGCGCGCGGGAGCGGCAGCCGCCAGGCCCGCGTGCTGTTCGCGCCCTGATCAGTCCGTGACGGCCTTCCGGGTTTTGCGCAGGCGCACCGGCGCCCCCTTTTTCTTCTTCGAGCTGGTGTTCAGCATTTCCACGAACACCGAAAAGCCCATCGCAAAGTAGATGTACCCCTTCGGCACGTGCTGATCGAGGCCTTCCGCAATGAGCGAGAGTCCGATGAGCAGCAGGAAGCTCAGCGCGAGCATCTTGATGGTCGGGTGTTTTTCGATGAAGGAGCCGATCGATTTCGCCGCGAAGAGCATGAACAGCACGGCGATGACGACCGCCGCGATCATGATGCCGAGCTGATTCGCCATGCCGATGGCCGTGATGACGGAATCGAAGGAGAACACGATGTCGAGCGCGACAATCTGCGCGATCACGGCGCCGAAGGAGGCGCGGACGAGTTTCTGTGCATGCTCCTCCTCGCCCTCCAGTTTGTCATGAATTTCGTGCGTGCTCTTGTAGAGCAGGAACGCCCCGCCGAGGAGCAGAATCAGGTCTCTCCCCGAAATCGCGTTTCCGATCACCGTGAACAGCGGCTCGGTCAGGCGCATGATCCACGTCAGCGAGAAGAGCAGGACAACGCGCATCAGCATGGCCAGCAGGAGGCCGATGACGCGCGCCTTCGGCTGTTTCTCCGGCGGCAGTTTGCCGGTCATGATCGAGAGGAAGATGATGTTGTCGATGCCGAGCACGATCTCGAGAACCGTCAGGGTCAGAAGCGCGAGCCAGGCCGCGGGGTCGGTGATCCATTCCACGAGTATTCTCCGTTTTCCGTTTGGGATGCGAGGGGACGTCCGTGAAAGTACTGCCGCGAATCGATCGCTCCAACACGCCGGACCGCGGCGCCGGGCATCTCCCGCGGTCGCGCGCGGACGACGGTCGCTGCATACGCCCTTGCATGCTGTCCCCTGCGCGAAGTAGATTTCGTTTCGCCTCGACCCGCACCGCGACGAGCGGGCGGACTTCACGACACCGGACTACGGAAACGCCCCATGACGATTCGCCCGCTTCTTGTCTTCCTGTTGCTCTCCACACCCGCCGCCTTCGCGCAGCGCACCGTGGCGCCCGTCCCGGAAATGACGAAGACCGCGATGTGGGACGTCGCGTTCACCGACTCCCTGCATGGCTTCGCCGTCGGCGATTATGGCGTGATTCAGCGGACGACGGATGGGGGAAAGAGCTGGGCGCCCGGCCGTTCCTCGGCGCAGCTGGCGTTCCGCAACGTGCATTTTTTTACTCCCGGCATCGGCATCGCCTCCGGGTTCTGGGCCACGCTGTTCCGCACGACCGACGGCGGGGAGAGCTGGTCGCCCGTGCAGCTCGGACGGAAGAATCACCTGCCCGGTCTCGCGGCGGCCGGCACGTCGACGGTCTGGTTGAGCGGCGACAAGGGCACGATTCTCAAGTCGACGGATGCGGGTCTCACCTGGGCGGCGCAGCATTCGGGCACCGACAAGATGCTTGACGCCATTTCCTTTGCCGATTCGCTGCACGGATGGTGTTCCTCGGTGCAGGGATTGCTCCTCCGCACGACGGACGGCGGCGCGACGTGGCGGCAGCAGAAGCCGCCGTCGAACATCCCCGCGACATCGCTCGCCGCGCGCTCCCCGCAGGTGTGCTGGCTGGCGGGATACAACGGTCTCGTCTGCAAGACGGAGGATGGCGGCGAGACGTGGTCGAAAAAGGACGCGTACCTGACGCATCTGAACAAGGTGCGTTTCGATGCGCGCGGACGCGGCTGGGCCGTCGGCAAGCGCGGAGTGGTGCTCCGATCGGACCGCAAGGGTGAACATTGGCGCCTGCACACCACGGCGCAGGCGGAGGTCTTGAATTCGATCGCGTTCATCAGCGATACCGTGGCGGTGGCTGTCGGCAACGACGGCGCGATATTCCGCTTCGGCACCAGATGAGCGGGCGAACGGTGACAGGCACGCGCCGCGAGGTCTTTCCCGCCGTCGCACTGTTTCTGCTGGCCGTCTGTTTCCCGGCACTGCCGTGCGCGGCACAGGTGCGCGTGGAGAGTCCCGTGTTCCGCACGTACCGACCTCCGCGTCAGCAGGCGCTCCCGCTGAATCCCGATCCCGAGCAGCAGTGGCGCGACCTGACGCTGATCCGCGAAGCGAATGCGGGCGACAAGTTCGCGCAGCACGAGCTGGGACTGCGCTTTTTGTTCGGCGACGGCTTCGCGGCCGACACCGCGAAGGCGGCCTACTGGATCGGCAGGGCGGCGGAGCAGGATCTGATGCAGGCAAATTACAACTACTCGCTGCTGATGAGCAGCGGGTGGGGCGTGGAATGGAATCCCGTGCGCGCCGCGCTCTACCTCCACCGGGCCGCGGACCGCGGCATGCCCGAGGCGCAGCACAATTACGGCCTGCTGTTTACTGATGATCTCGTCTTCCCGCGCAGTTGGAAGGAGGCGAAGCGCTGGATCGCCCTTGCCGCCGACTCCGGATACGCGCCGGCCAGGGAAGCCCTCGCGGAGATCGCGCGGCTGGGACTGTCGAGCGAGGACGATGCAACCGAAACAACGCCCGATGCAGGCGGGAATGACGGGGCTGCGACACGCGCGCCGCGGGCCGGCAGGCAGGGCGGATGGTCGCCGGTGTTTCTGGACTTCCGGCGCGACAGCAGCGTCGCGGAAACGGCGGATCTCCCGACGCTCGCGCGCGAGGCATCCGCCAGCCTTTCGGTGAGCGTGTTCGATTCAACAGCTGTCGGCGCCGGGAGCGCACCCGCTTCCATCGCCTCGCTGCAGCGCATGGTGCGCGGGGAACTCCTGCGCGAGGCCGCCGGCGCGTGCAATCCCGAGGCCGCCGTGCTGTACGGCCGTTGCCTCGAGACCGGCATTATCGGAACACCCGATCCGATTGCCGGAATGGAGCAGTATCTCCGCGCGCTCTACATCGACGCCGCGCGCGCCTTTCCCTTCCTCAACGCCCTCGCAAGGAAGCCGGGCGTCCTTGCGGACGTGCAGAAACGCGCTCAGGCATCCGATGCGCGGGCGAAGCTCGTCCTCGCGGAATTGACGCTCCTCGGTTTCGACCGGCGCATCACGGACGGCCAGGCCGTCGAGCTCCTCCGCGACGCCGGGAGGAGAGGCTCAACGCAGGCCGCGGTGCAGCTCGGCTTGCTGTATCAGAGCGGGCGTTCCGTCGAACGCGACGCGCGCAGCGCCGAGCAGCACTGGAAGCGCGCCGCCGCCGAGGGCGACGCCGAGGCCGCGATCCGTCTCGCCGCCGCCATCGCATTTGCGGATGAAGACGACGAGCGACTCGATTCGGCCATCGTCACCCTGCGCAGGGCATTGCAGCTCGGTTCCGTCATCGCGCAGGTGGCTCTCGCGAGCTGCGCGGAACGCGGCCGCGGCATGATGCAGGACGAGGGGTACGCCGCGCGCGCCTACCGCATGGCGGCCTCGCGCGGCAGCCGTCTCGCCTTCGCCGCGCTCAAGCGGATGGTGGATCGAAAGCGCTAGAAGCGGATGCCGACGAACACCATCGTCGGATAGTAAAAGGACGGTTTCTCCAGCTTCAACCGTACTCTTGAAAGAACGCCTCATCAATTTCGAAGACGGTTATTGGTTTTACGCCAAGTTCCAATCGTTCGAACATTTTAACCAGTGATTCTCCATCGACCAGCTCTATCGGCGGGGCTCCATCGCGTCGCGCTTCCTTTGCTGCCTCGGTCGTGAATGTGCCGGTAGTGATGATGATTCCCTTATCCGCCCTTCCGACCATCGCACCACGGAAGTCGCGAACCTGCGAGGCTGAAACCACTCCGACATAGCGTTTACACTGGAAAAGAACAGTAAAGCTGACAAATGGATTCACCTGAAGAATGCCATGGCCATCGATACCTCCATCGCCTGATTTCCCTGTAACTGTAACTCGCTCAAATCCGGATTCGCGAAGCAGGCGCTGAGATACCCGTTCAAATCCCGAAGGTGAGAGTGATTGCAGCACATCCAAAAGTGTTTTCCCTGTCCGGTCTTCCTGCGCAGAATCAATTGGAGCCGGCTTTTCAACACCGTCCTCCCCCTTTGATGTCTTGCCACCCTTTGCCGGGAATTTGCTCTGCACATCCTTGAACAACGTCAATGTGCCGCTTGGCGTGAGGCGAGCGCTGCGACCGTTCACCGTCAAAGCCCAGACACCTCGCTTGGATGCATCGATGTATTCCGCTTTGACCAGATAGAATCGTGCCCACGCAATTTGATTTCGTACGCGCGAACCACCGTTCTTGTTCGTTTCCGCCTGTTCCTTCTCGCTGATTTTCATCCGGTCGATAACTGCATCCGTGACTTCCTTCGGTTGCCCCGAACCGCCGAGTTCTTTCAGCGTGTCAATAATCGGAATGCAGTATTTCAGGAACTGCGGACCTTTGGATTTTTCCATCGTTGTCACACGTTGATTAGAGGAAACGGTCTCATAGACTGTGATGACTTTCACAACACGCCGCGTGGGATAGCTGCATTGAACGTGAATCGGTGTTCCGTCGTCCGTCTTGTCTCAAAGCGTCGCGCCAAACAATGCACCAACCCCTGCGGTCAGCGCCATCGCCAGTGCTCCCCAAAAAGTCACGCGCGACTGATTTCCACACCGGTGAACCTCCGGCACGAGCTGCGAGGACACCCAACAGCGCGAGAAAGAACAGTGAACTGCCCGATACCGTCCAGACGAGCGCGGATCCGGGAACAAACAGGACGAGCACGAGTGGCATGGCGGCACCAACCGCAAACGTGCCGGCCGAAGTCAATGCCGCCTGAACGGGTCGTGCGCTGAGTGTGTCGGAGATACCTAACTCGTCACGGGCGTGAGCGCCCAGTGCATCCTTCGCCGTCAATTGCGT
>JADKJW010000010.1 GCA_016720835.1 Ignavibacteria bacterium | reverse complement strand
TCCACCCAAACCGGACGAGCACTGTTTTGAACCCGCGGTCGCGGACGGAAGCGTGCTGGGATCTTCCATCCACAATTCGGTCGGACCAGCGCTGTACAGCGGCGTGCCGAGCATTGTCCTCCACTGGAAATTGAGGAAGGTGGACGTCCATTCGAATCCGATTCCGACCGACAGCGAGAGGTTGTCGAGCAGGGGTCGACCGGTCGATACTATCCCAGTTTCCCAGTCCGGGCTTCAGGGAAGTTCCTGCCGAAGGTCTGGTACTCCAGGCCGGCCATGAGGTGAGGGCGTCGTTTCCATATGCCGCGACGTCGACGCCCGCGCACGACGGAGAAGAAGCCGGCTCCGACATGCGGAAGCAGCGAGAGTCCCGCGCCGCCATCGCCGAACGCGAAGACGGGGAGCGCGACCGAGACATCGGCGCCGAGCCAGATGTTCGACTCGTTGCTGCCGCCGCGATAGGGATTGCCGAGATTCGTCCTGGAGGTGTACACCACCCGGTAAAAGTTCATTCCCCAGTTCAAGGCGAAGCGGAGGCTGGCGGAGCGCACACGTTGCCGCGCTTCCACCATGGAATCCCGCGCTGCGTCGAGCCGCGCATTCCGTGTCGACACGGCCATCACCGTTGCCGGTGAAAAATCCAGGCTGTCCACCGCGCGCCTCTCGCTCGCAGTGAACAGCGCGCGAAGCTCCGGAGGCGGGGCATGGGCGAAGGCCCGCACGGAGTCGAGTGCGGAACGAAATTCGGCGGACATCGCGTGCGGAGAGCCGCCGTTGCCGGAAGACTTCTCCGTGTAGCGGGGACCGGACAACTCTGCAAACATCCCGCCGAGCAGGCCGACAGGCAATCCCGCGGCGGCACCGGCGAGAATTGCGAGTGGTCCAGTGTTGTGAAGATCTCTCCCGCTGAGCGAGTTGGAAATGAGGTTGTTGAACAGCACGCTCAGCACCACCGAGGAGGACAGCCAACCGTACAGAAAACCCTGCCCGAATCTCCCGCCGATCCGGAAGTGGCGATGGATATGATCATCTCCATCGGGATGCGCTCCACTTCCACCGACCCGTCGACGGCGATCCAGTTCTCACCCATGCCCTGGGCAGGCTTCCCCGCTGGCGTAGAGCAACTCGCCGGAAGTGCGGTGGTAGGTGATGTCGCGCACGGCCACGCGCAGCGCTCCGCGGAATCCGCTCGGCCGCAGGGTGAGAAGTCCGCGTTCGAAGAGCTGGACATATGATGAGGGGAGGCCGAGCCGCACGATGTTCTCCGCGGACAGGGTGCCGTCCCCGTCGTAGAATCGCATCTTCCGCTCGTAATCTCCGATGAAATCCGCCAGCAGTCGCGCCTGTCTCACGGAGAGAAAGATTGCGGTGTCTCCGTCGCGGGTGCTTGCCCGCAGCACGACGCCGTCGGTCGTGCGCTCGAGCGACGCGCCCGTCACGCCTTGCAACGAAGGCACGAAGCCGTAATAGCGCCATGCGTACGCGTCGAGCGTGTCGCAGAGCCGCGGGATGATGACATCCTGCTTCGCGCATGGCGGAGGGAATATGCGAACGCGCTGCGTGATGTCGGAAACGGCGCCCACGGGAATGTGGATGCTGTCGATCAGGACACTGTCCGCGGCCGGGGTCACGGGGGCGGGCGCCGGCATTGCCCGCACGGGTCTGCGCGCCAACGCCTCCGCCGTGCCGACCTCCGCAAGCAGGACGGCCCGACCGTACGCCAGCACCGCCGCCTCGGAACCGAGCTGGTATTCGAAATTGGCGAACTTCTCGAAATGATCGATCCGCTCTCCGAGCGCCTCGAGCGCGGGCGCCCGAATACCAGACAAGAGTATCCGATGTCGATCCCGCGATGCCGCGCTGACGCGTCCCGCGTACACGCTGTCGGGAAGCAGAAAGAGGCTCGCCGACTGAAAATCCGGGGATCGATCCGAACAGCTTGTACGCGTCCCGCTCCGCGCGATCGATCACCTCGCCCACCCGCGCGCTCACGATCACCACGAGCGCCGTTTCCTGCGCGCGCGACGCGGCGGAAAAGGCGACGAAGATTCCTGCAAGAACGAACAATACGCGCCGCGGCACGACCTGCTCCGGCTGAGTGATGGATCCCTAAAACGTAATGAAACACGGAACCAAATGCTCGCCCCCCCGTCACCACCTCCACCCGTATCGCATGAGAACCGTTGTAAAACGGCGGTCCCTCGGCAGCGTCCAGGGTTCCTCCAGCCAGAGTTCCTTCGGACCGACGCTGTAGAGGGGTGTGCCGATCGCGGTGCGCCATTGGAACTCGAGAAACGTGGAAGTCCATGCGAAACCGGCGCCGACGGACAGGAAGAGGTGATCGGAGAAGTTCGACTGCTCGACAAAATCGTAGTCGTCTTCGAAGTTCAGATAGTTGTTGTCGAGCACCTGATAGTCGACGCCGCTTGCGAGGTAGAACGGCCCGTTCGAATGCAATACGACCTCGGTTCCTCCGAACCATATGAATGGACTGCCGCCGACATGCGGTCGCAGCGACACGCCGGCTCCTCTGTCGCTGAATGCCAGTACCGGGAAATCCACGGCGATATCTGCCGCGATCGCGATATTCGATTCAGTCCATCCCGAGAACCATCGCTCGCTCAGGTTATGGGTGTAACCCAACCGGTGGTACTTGTTGATCCCGAAGTTCGCCGCCACCTGAATGCGGGCGCCGGTCCTGGATTGCCGCGGATCCGGAGCGGGCTTCCCCTGGATGGGTGACGATGCAATCTGCTCCGGAACCACGTCGAGCATACGCGGAGAAACGGAGAGACTGTCGACCAGCCGTTTCTCGTTTTCGCTGAGCAGTGCATGCACTTCCGGTGGCGGCAATCCCGGGAACGCATGCGCGGACAACAACTGCGCAGGCAGACCGGATTTCCCTCCCCACATGCGAATGTCCTCGGCGTCCGCCATCGGATCTCCGATCTGCGCAAGGAGACCGACGATGAAGCCCGCAGGAAGGCTGACGAAGGCGCTTATGAGCACACCCATCACACTGTAGATTCCGTTTCCGCCTGTCGGATCGGATTCGGCAATCGCTGCGCCGATGGGCTGGCTCAGGATCGCCGTGGTGACCAGCCACCCGTAGAAAAAACCGCTGGAAAATCGAGTATCTCCACCAAGGCGTATCGAGACGAGGTGGTGCCTTTCGATGCGCCGTATCTCCGCCGATCCGTCCCACGCGTTCCACGCGCTCCACGCGTCTTCCGTCTTGCTCAGGTACACCGCTTCTTCACTCGCATACTGGAGGTTGCCATACAAGACCTCGCCCCGGACCGTCCTGACGATCACCTGTGAAGCCGGGTCACCGCTTCGACGCAAGGCCAGCAATCCCCTTTCGAGAAGCGGAAGGAAGCGTTTCGCGTATCCGAGACGAACGATGTTCTCCGCAGTCAGGGTGCTGTCCCCGTCGTAGTATCGCATTTTCCGCTCGTAATCTCTGATGAAATCCGCCAGCAGCTGAGACTCCTTCTCGGAGAGGTTGAACGACGTATCTCCGTCGCGCATGCGCACCCGCAGCAAGGCCCCATCCGCCGTGCGCTCGAGCGACGCGCCCGTCACGCCCTGCAATGCGGGCACGAAGCCGTAGTAGCGCCATGCATACGCGTCGAGCGTGTCGCAGAGGCGCGGGATGATGACATCCTGCTTCGCGCACGGCGGGAGGAGGATGGGTTCGCGATTCCTGATGCCGGGCACCGTGCCGCTGGGAATGTGGATGCTGTCGAGCCGGACACTGTCCACGGCCGGAGGCACGGGGGCGGGCGCCGGCACCGGCAGCACGGGCCTGCGCGCAAACATCTCCGGGGTACCGACCTCCGCAAGCGGAACGGCCCGGCCGTACGCCAGTACCGCCGGCTCGGAACCGAGCTGGTATTCGAAATTGGCGAACTTTTCGAAGTGATCGATCCGCTCACCGAGCGCCTCGAGCGCGGGCTCCGAATACCAGACAAGTGTATCCGATGTCGATCCCGCCGCGCCGTGCGTGACGCGTCCCGCGTACACGCTGTCGGGAAGCATGTAGAAAGATCGCCGACTGAAAATCCGGGATCGACCCGAACAGTTTGTACGCGTCCCGCTCCGCGCGATCGATCACCTCGCCCACCCGCGCGCTCACGATCACCACGCGCGCCGTTTCCTGCGCGCGCGACGCGGCGGAAAGGGCGACGAAGATTCCTGCAAGAACAAACAATACGCGCCGCGGCACCCCGGACTCCACGAAATGATGGATGCCCAAAACGTAATGAAACACGGAACCAAATGCTCGCGGCAGTCTTCCCAACACGCGCCGCCTTCGAATCATTGCGGCAGCGTGCGTCCCTTTCATTACAGATCCTTCGCTGCGCTCAGGATGACCGTTGCCTTTCACACTCGTCCAGCCCTGTCACCGCATGTCACCTGCCTCCGCGTCACCGTGTCCCCGCGTCACCGTGTCCCCGCGTCACCGCGTCACCGTGTCACCGCGTCACCGCGTCACCGCGTCACCGCGTCACCGCGTCACCGCGTCACCGCGTCACCGCGTCACCGCGTCACCGCGTCACCGCGTCACCGCGTCACCGCGTCCCCGCGTCCCCGCGTCACCGCATCACCCCCCCCCTGCCCAAATCCAATTACAACCGCAACTCCAAATACCCGCCGAACATGCTGCTGCTGTATCCGACGGTGTGCGCGGGCATGGTGAAACGGACGGTGCGCGGGTCGGGGTATTTCACGGGATAGGCGACGGTCTCCTCCGCGATATCGAGATCGGTGACGTACCGGTATCCGACGCTCGCGCCGATGGAGAGCGCGGGTCCCAGCGGCAGACCCGCGGTCACGAGCAGCATCGCGCTCGGCCGCGTGTACGCGCGGGAAACCTTCGCGACGTTGTCGCCGGTCCAGACCGCGTTCCAATCGTCGCCGAAGGAGGTGTTGACCGCGATCCGGCTCGCGCCGATGCCCGCGGCAATCCGCACGTTCGGCGAATGATCCTCGCGCGGCGTCGTCAGGATGTACCACGCGCCGTAGAGGTAATACCCGTCGGAGGTCTGCGTGCTCTTCACCGTCACGTACGGATCGGGAGTCTGACGGAACGCGTAGAGATTCGGCTCCTCGGTGAAATAGCCGCCGAGCGTCGCGAACGCAAGGCCCGCGGCGAAGCGTTTCGTGATGCGATAGTCCGCGGCGATGAGCAGCGTCGTGCCATTCCTCTTTGGCAGCAGATCCCCGCGCCCCATCGCGAAACCCCTGGCCCTGAGAAAGGCTTCCTCGTTGCCCGTCCCGCCCGCGGTGCCGAGACCGGCGCTGACGAGGATGCCGATCTTCGAATAGGTCGTGTCCTGGCCGAGCGCGCGCGCATGCGCCGCCAGCAGACAGGCGGCGAGAATGAGGACGGAACGGAAAACGCCTCTCGTCACCGTGCCACGGACTCCGCGCGCTCGGTCTGCAGCCGCGTGGTCGAGGAGCGCATGCTCCAGGTCTGGCCGATCTCCGTCACCGCGGCCTCGATGCCGCCGCGCGACGCCGCCGCGACGAAGCGCTCGATGGGCTCCTGCGCGGGCTCGTCGCTCTGGATGAAGGTGCCCCAGTGCATGGGAAGCACGGTCTTCGCACCGAGCATCTTCGCCATCTCCACGGCCTGTTCGGGCGTGCAGTGGTTCGATATCCACGGATCGTAGGCGCCGATGGGCATCATCGCGAGATCGATCGTGAGATTGCGCGCGCCGACGGTCGAGAAGTAGTCCTGCATCGCGGTGTCGCCGCCGAACACGAAGGAACGGCCGTTCTTCGTGACGAGGTAGGCGTTGTAGCTGCGGCCTTCCGTGTTGCCGCGCGAACGGTCCTGCTCCCACGGAAAACGCCAGCCGAAGTGCCTGACGCGCAGGGCCTCGATCTCGAGTCCGGCGACATGGGTCTTGCCCCACCAGTCGAGCTCGCGCACGCTGCGGAACTGCAGGCCGTCCACGATGTCCGCGGTGTTCGCGGCCATGATGACCGGAATGTCCGCATCGAAACGCTCGAGCGACGGGATATCGAGGTGGTCCATGTGCCCGTGCGAGAGCAGGATGAGATCGATTTTCGGGAGCCGGTTGAACGGCAGCGCGGGCTGCACGAGCCGCTTGGGACCGACGGTGACGCCCAGCGCCCTGATGCCGATGCGCTCGGAGAACACGGGATCGGTGATGATCCACGTGCCGTAGAAATTGATCAGCACCGTGGCGTGACCGAGCCATGCCGCGGTGACGGTGTCGTCGCTCCATGAATACGGAGCCGGTGTATGTCGCGCCCTGACGGTGTCGGTACTCCCGAAAATCATGTCCCAGCGCGAGCGTTTGAGCTCTTGCTTCTGTTGCGAAATGAGGAGGGACGGGGCCACGGCGCCTGCGCCGAGCAAGGCAAGAAATTTTCTTCGATTTGGCATATATGAAACAAACGTCCTTTCAAGATAGTCTGCAAGATAGAACATTCTCGCGTGAAATTGAGTTCTCATGTTAGAAATTCGTGAATTTTTGCACATCTCGGAGCGATTTCGTACCTTCAAGGCTCGCACGCTGTGCAGACAGCCCGACAAAAGAACAATACAGACGCGAAAATCCCTTTTCATACAGTTTGTGGAGAGCATCATGCCGAAGAGCAAGGAAAAGAAAGCGGACAGCAAGAAGAAGACCGACGCGAAAGCGCCCCGGTACGTGTATTATTTCGGCGGCGGAAAGGCCGAGGGACGGGCGGAGATGAAGTCGCTGCTGGGCGGCAAGGGCGCGAACCTGGCCGAGATGGTCAACATCGGCCTGCCGGTCCCCGCGGGCTTCACGATCACCACCGAAGTCTGCACCTACTTCTACAGCCATGGCAAGAAGTACCCGAAGGAATTGAAGGAGCAGGTCGAGAAATCGCTCCGCAAGGTCGAAAAGGAAATGGGCGCGAAGTTCGGCGATCACGACAACCCGCTGCTCGTGTCCGTGCGCTCGGGAGCGCGCGCCTCGATGCCGGGCATGATGGACACGATCCTGAACCTCGGCCTCAACGACATCACCGTGAAGGGACTCATCGCGCGCTCGGGCAACGCCCGCTTCGCCTACGATTCCTATCGCCGCTTCGTGCAGATGTACGGCGACGTCGTTCTCGACCTGAAGCCCAAGACCAAGGACGACATCGATCCCTTCGAGGAAATCCTCGAGGCCAAAAAGCACGCGCGCGGCGTCAGCTTCGACACCGACCTCAGCGCCGACGACCTCTGCGAACTCGTCGCGGAATTCAAGGAGGCCATCAAGCGCGAGACGGGACGCGACTTCCCCGAGGACCCGTGGGAGCAGCTCTGGGGCGCCGTCGGCTCCGTGTTCAGCTCCTGGATGAACGAGCGCGCCATCGTCTACCGCCGCCTCAACAGCATCCCCGAGGACTGGGGCACGGCCGTCAACGTGCAGTCGATGGTCTTCGGCAACATGGGCGAGGACAGCGGCACGGGCGTGGCCTTCACGCGCGACGCCGCCAGCGGCGAGAACTACTTCTACGGCGAGTTCCTCATGAACGCGCAGGGCGAGGACGTGGTGGCGGGCACCCGCACCCCGCTCCCCATCGAACAGCTCAAGGAAAAGGACGCGAAGGCCCTCAAACAGCTCATGAACATCCGCAAAGTGCTCGAGAAGCATTACCGCGACATGATGGACATCGAGTTCACCATCCAGAACCGCGTGCTCTACATGCTGCAGTGCCGCGTCGGCAAGCGCACGGCCTTCGCCGCCATCCGCATCGCGGTGGACATGGTGAAGGAGAAGCTGATCACGCCGGAAGAAGCGCTCATGCGCATCGATCCGGATCAGCTCAACCAGCTCCTGCGCCCGATCTTCGACCTGAAGGAAAAGCAGAACGCCATCGACGGCAACCGACTCCTCACGAAGGGACTGAACGCCGGCCCCGGCGCCGCGTCGGGCCGCGTCGTGTTCAATGCCGAGGATGCCGTGGAATTCGCGGCGCGCGGCGAACGCGTCATCCTCGTCCGCATCGAAACCTCGCCCGAGGACATCAAGGGCATGGACGCCAGCGAAGGCATCCTCACCGCGCGCGGCGGCATGACCTCGCACGCGGCGCTCGTCGCCCGGCAGATGGGCAAGGTCTGCGTGGCGGGCTGCGGCGCGCTCAAGATCGACTACAAGACCCGCGAGATGCGCGTCGAAGGCAAGGACTTCATCATCAATGAAGGCGACTTCCTCTCCATCGACGGATCCACCGGCGAAGTGCTGCTCGGCAACATCGAGACGCGTCCGAGCGAGGTGCTGCAGGTGCTGCTCGACAAGACGCTCGCACCCAAGGACGCGCCCGTCTACCAGATGTACGCGAAGATCATGGCCTGGGCCGATGAAGTGCGCCAGATGAACGTGCGCACCAATGCCGACCAGCCGGACCAGTCCTCCAACGCCGTGGCCTTCGGCGCCGAGGGCATCGGCCTCTGCCGCACCGAGCACATGTTCTTCGGCGAAGGCAAGATCGGCCCGATGCGCGAGATGATCCTCGCCAGCTCCGTCGAGAAGCGCAAGGAAGCGCTCGCGAAACTGCTGCCGCTGCAGCGCGACGATTTCGAGGGCATCTTCCTCGCGATGGACGGCCGTCCCGTGACCATCCGCACCATCGATCCGCCGCTGCACGAATTCCTGCCGCACGACGAAGCGGGACAGCGCGAACTCGCCGAGCAGATGGGCGTCGATCCGCGTGTCGTTTCCGAACGCGTGAGCGCCCTGCACGAGTTCAACCCGATGCTGGGCTTCCGCGGCTGCCGCCTCGGCATCATCTTCCCCGAGATTACTGAAATGCAGGCGCGCGCGATCTTCGAAGCGGCGGTGCTCGTCATCCACGCCGGCAAGAAGGCGTTCCCCGAGATCATGATCCCGCTGGTCGGCAACGTGAAGGAATTGAAACTGCAGGAGGAGATCGTGCGCCGCGTCGCCGCCGAGGTGATGCACGAAACGCACACGACCTTCGAGTACCTCGTCGGCACCATGATCGAAATCCCGCGCGGCGCCATCACCGCCGGCGAGATCGCGAAGGTGGCCGAGTTCTTCAGCTTCGGCACCAACGATCTCACGCAGACCACGCTCGGCATCAGCCGCGACGACGCGGGCCGCTTCCTCACGCCGTACGTGGCGATGGATATCTACGCGAAGGATCCCTTCGAAGCGATCGACCGCGACGGCGTGGGCTTCCTCATGAAACACGCCGTGAAGGAGGGACGCGACGCGCGCAAGCACCTGAAGCTCGGCATCTGCGGCGAGCACGGCGGCGAGCCCTCGTCCGTCGAGTTCTGCCATCAGATCGGACTCGACTACGTGTCCTGCTCGCCCTACCGCGTGCCCATCGCGCGCCTGGCCGCCGCCCGCGCAGCCATCCAGTACCCGCGCAAAACCAAGAAAAAATAACCCTGGGGGGGTGGACATTCCTGTCCGCCCTCTTGCTTGAAAAAAGAATCACATCCCATTCCCCATATCAAAACCGGCGGAGGATCTCTCCTTCGCCGGTTTTTTTTCGCCGCTTCCCGAGGGCATGCGGAAGCGGCGACAGTCTGATAGAGGGAGGCGCTCGACGCAGCCGTCGGCGCGCCGCTTCAATGCGCTTGCGGAGAGGATCGATGCTGCGGGCTGACGGTCCGGATCCGTCTTACTCGGCTTTCTTCGGCGCTGTGAGCCGCACCACCGTTGCCTGCGACCATCCGTGCAGCCCTTCCTTGTCGTCGTAGCCGACGCGATAGTACACCGTGTGACGTGAGCGGTCCATCGGTGTCACGTTGTCGGAGAATGAGAATTCCGTCCTGTCCTCGTCGTCCTGCGCGATGCTCACGAAGCCGATCTCTTCCCAGATGCCCTGATCTACCATGCGGTAGACTTCGAAGCCCTCGCTCACGTCTTCCGCCTGAGCCGTCCACTGAATTTGTACCGCTTTCTCATTCATGGAGGCGGCAATGGATGTCACGAGCGCTGCCGCGAATTTCGGCTTTGCCACGGGCGTCCTCATCGGAGCCGCGCTCTGTTCGGGGGCTGCGCTCTGTTCGGGGGCTGCGCTCTGTTCGGGAGCTGCGCTCTGTTCGGGAGCTGCGCTCTGTTCGGGAGCTGCGCTCTGTTCGGGAGCTGCGCTCTGTTCGCTCTGTTCGGGGGCTGCACTCTGTTCAGGAGCCGCGCTCTGTTCGGGGCTCGCTCTCTTCGGGGGCTGCGCTCTGTTCAGGGAGCCGCGCTCTGTTCGGGTGAGCTGCGCTCTGTTCGGGTGAGGCGCTCTGTTCGGGTGAGGCGCTCTGTTCGGGTGAGGCGCTCTGTTCGGGGGCTGCACTCTGTTCGGGGGCTGCGCTCTGTTCGGGTGAGGCGCTTTGTTCCTGAGCGGGTGCTGCATTTTCGTCGCTTTCCTGGATGATTGCTCTTCCGCTGTTGAGCGCCGACCTCCGCGCATTTTCGCGAATCGCGCGAAGATCCTCGTCTGACAAATCGTAGGCCCCGGCTTCCTGCGTGTTGGTCGTGACTGCCGTCTTTGCAGCCGCGCGGGTATCCTGTGCGTGTGCATTGACACCTGCGAGAACCATCAGCGCGACGAGGGCAATTTCCAGAGTTCGTTGTACGCGAGTCATCGATGTTCCTGCTTTTTGCATGTGAGCTTGAGGGAAGAACCGCCTCGCTTGCGCGGCATTTCTGTCCGACAAGGATGCAAATCGCGTTCCGAATCCTTGAAATCACTGTAACCCAATGAAATCAAACACATGCGCTGCGTATTCACCAGCATGCCACGCATGCAGAAAGTGCAGACACGCAGGTTTTTTCAACGACACGAAACCGCTGGAATATGGGACAGCCCCGCCTGGAGAGTGGCAGGGCTGTTCCGATGATGTCTGCGAAAGTCGGCTCCTTCGCGGACATCAGGGTACAGAATTGAATCTGCATGATGAATCCGGTGCTTCCGTCAGTGACGCGGATCGAACTGCCTCAGTCGTCCGGGCTGCCTGGAAATCGGCTTCGGATACAAGACAATCAAGACGCGCAAATCCTGACAGCCTCCGCGAAAAAAATATTGTCCACGAAATACGCGAAATACACGAAACAGGAGGGGGTGCCTGGCGGAGGGGATGGACACCCGCTTCGCGCGGCAGGCCGTGGACCCGGCTATTTTTTCAGCGCGAAAGGGATTTCGTACAGCGTGCCGCCCCAGGTGCTGATCCAGGCGGTGCCGTTTTCGTCGAGGCAGACGGGTCTGCTTTCAGTGGCGCCGTTGTCCTTCGGAAGAGTGAATGCGATGATTCTTCCCTCGCCTGCGGAAATGAAAGCCTCGGGGGACGGTGTGTCCACCAAAACGCAGGCGCGTCCCGCAGGCGTGCGGGCGGACCAGAAGTTGTTTGCCGCTGCTTCAATCACCTTGGAATTCTTGAAGAGCCGTCCTTTGCCTTCCGCATTGGCGGACCATATCCATTGCGGGCCCCCATTTATCGTAGTGTCTCTCCAGTGTGCCACTCTCAGGGCAAACTCGCCACCATCCCTGTCCAACGCAACAACGTATGGATGGCAATACCTCGTTGAATCGATAAATGTCGATTCCGATTCGACGCGGCAAATACCAAGCTGTTTCTCGGACCCGGTGTACGCGATGTGGACTCGATTCATGTCGTCTATCACTGCATCATCGACCCAGTCTGCGAATGATGGAGTGAGCGCCTCGGAAAGCGTGTCGTTCAAGAAAAGATGTACGGACAACGATGTCGCAGGCATTCGTCCTCCGAAGACCGCGACGGCTCTGCCATCAGTTCCGAGTTCGAGGAAAAGAAATTCGCATGAACGGTCGGTCTGTCCCAGCGAGTGCCGGCGTAGTACCGTGGCATTCCCATCCAACACCATGTACACGATCGTATCAACGGCCTTTGCCAGAAGATGAAGACGATTGTCGCTTTCTGATACCAGGGTACAAATGTCGTAACCAGACAGGTTCGTGATCATACGCAGCGAATCGCCTTCTATTCGCGCGATGCGAAGCTCGGGACGGGATAACGTATTTCTCTTCCTCCTCCCCCCTCCCAGTAGTGAATCCTGAAAAGACCAGGCGACGAGAGCTCTTCCAGCATTTGTCACAACCAGTCGAGCGAAATTGAACCCACCTTCTCCCGAACGCGTCTCATTCGTTACCATCGAGTCACCGAGCATGACCGGCACAGAAAAGCCACTCGCATCGCGTCGAATGTAGTAATGATATTCGTGGTGCCAGGTTCCTGTTCCCGTTGCTTTCCTCCATTCCGGTCCCACGCCTCTCACGACCAGATGCAGCACGCCGTTCTTCGTCGTCATCGCTTCGACGAAATCGACCCGCTCCCCCAGCACCGGGATCTGATGCACGCGCATTTCCTGCGCCCACGTGCAACCTGCGTTCAGCAGGAACACAAGAAACAGCAGGCAGCGCTTCATGAATGCGGGATGCTCAGCGAACGAGAAGGGTTGTGGCTGCCGCTGCATCCGATGCGCGCAGACGCACACCGTACGCTCCCCGCGGGAGGCCTTCGAGGCGCAGAGAACGGCTGTGCACGCCGGGCGCGAACCTCTCGCCGTCCGCCACCCGCGACACCTCCCTGCCAAGCATGTCATGCACGGTGATCGTCACCGTCTGCTCTGTCGGCAGAGAGAATCGGATCGTCGCATCCGTTGTCGCGGGGCTGGGGAAGCAGTGCAACTCGAAGGCGGCGGGTGCATCCACGCGCGCGACGGGGACGGTGCCGGGAGGGATGCGCAGCAGCAGCGTGCCGGTGGGCTGGCCGCTCGCCCAGGATTGCTGGTACGCGAGCCACAGGGCGCCCGTCGAGTCGCATGCGGTCGGGGAATCCTGCAGCAGGTATCCGACCCTGTCGACCGCGAGCTGCTGCGGACCGCGCGGCCCCGCTTCCAGCTTTCCGAACAGCCACAGGGAGGAGGCGCGGGCGGACAGGAGGCAGAGTCCGTCGCCCTTCGTCTGCTGGAGCACGATCCCTCCGTTGTACGTGGAATCGATCGCGAGGCGCTCGAGACGCTGCGTCGTCATTGCGGGATCGACGTGACGCATGTACAGCGTGTCCTGGAAGGACGTCGAGACGGTGGAGGCGCAGGAGACCGCCCCGGTGGAATCGATCTCGCACGATACTCCTCCAATCCAGCGTCCGGTGGCGCTGTCGAGCGCGATGTTTCCTCCCCCGGACGAGAACGCGAGGAGGGAACCCCACCAATCGTGCGCCTGCAATACCACCCGGGCCACGCCGCGGACATCCGCGGCGAACGCGACGATGGACGGGAGTCGGGGCGCCGACGGACGATACGGATCGCGCCCGGCGGAGGGCAATGCGGCGAGGGTCCGCGCAGGCTGCCACGACGCGCCCGAACCCGTGGCGTACTGCAGACGGGCGACCGGCGCCGGGATACTGTCGTATTCCATCGACATGATGTGCACGCGACCGGCGGCATCGAGCACTGCGGAGGGCATGACGCCGCGTGAGACGGTCACGGGAGGCGTTATGAGCGCGTCTCCACGATACGAGGCGGCCTGGATTTCCCCTGAATATTCGCTGTACTGCAGACCGATCTGGTCGAGAAGCTTCTGGCGGACAAAGATGAAATGCACCGTGCCGTCCGCGCCGCGCAGCAACTGCGGATGTGAAGAACCCGGCCAACGTCCCAGCAGGCGAAAGGCGTTGTTCTCGAACACCCCGAGCGAGAGCACGGCCTCCTCGACCGAGGTCGAGACGCAACCGAAGGAGAAGCGCTGCGCGCTCCACGCGACCATGATGCGCCCGGGGCCGTCGCGCAGCGCCGCGGTGCGCGTTTCCACGCTTGAGGAGCCCAGATCGAAAGAGTTGTTCACCGCGGTATCCGGAATGCAATGCAGCTCTCCAATCCCATTGCCGTCGCACGTAAAAACATACGGGAACGAAATGTCTTTCCGCGAAAGCCCCGCCCCCGGCTGGCTCGTTGCGATGACGGTGTCGGCGACGCCATGCACGAGCACGCCGTTCTGCTCCCCCGTCAGCGTTGCGCCGAAGAAATGGCCGGGAAGCGGGAAGGGAATGGTCGTCACGCCCTGTGCGCGCAGTGCGGCAGCGCAGAGCGACGCGAGCAACAGTGCGAGGATGAAAGCGAGAAGGTGTCTCATGCGTCCCTCCAAGGTGCGAATCGAATGAACGGAACCTACTGAATCGAAAGGAAAAAGGCACCTCCATGTGCGCTGCCCATGCGCTTCACTGCACGATGAGCGTGGTCCATGCCTCCGTCCTTGATGCATGCATTCGTACAGTGTACACACCCGGCGCGAGTTCCGCCACGCGCAGAGGAAGGACGTGCGTCCCCGACGAGTACTCCCGCCCGTCTGCCGCGCGCAGCACCTCCCTGCCGAGCAGATCGTGCACGGTGATGGTGACGGCCTGCGGTGACGGCATCGTGAAACGGATCGTTGCATCCGTTGTCGCGGGGTTGGGGAAGCACTGTAAAGCGAAGGCGTCGGGTGCATCGACGCGCGCGACAGGGACGGTGCCGGGAGGGATGCGGAGCAGCAGCGTGCCGACAGGCTGTTCGTCGGCGTAGGATTGCCGGTACGCGAGCCACATGGCGCCTGTGGAATCGCACGCGGCGGGGCGATCCTGCATCAGGTATCCCACCCGGTCGACCGCCAGTAGTTGCGGGCTGCGCGGCCCTGCTTCCAGCTTTCCGAACAACCACAGGGCGGAAGCGCGCGCGTGCAGGAGACAGAGCCCGTCGTGTTTCGTCCGCAGCAACGCAATACCATCGTCGAACGGAGAATGGGTCTCGTCGTATGGAGAATCGTTCGCGAGGCGCTCGAGTCGCTGCGTGGTCATGGCCGAATCGACGTGACGTATGTACAGCGTGTCCCAGCCGCGCATTGGTCCCATTTGGGCGCAGGAGATTGCGCCTGTGGAATCGATCACGCACGAGGCCGCTCCAAACCCACGCCAGGTGGCACTGTCGATCGCGATGCTTCCGCCGTCTGAAGAGAATGCGAGGAGGGAGCCCCACCCATCGGAGCGCTGCAATACCACCCGCGCGATGCCGCGAGCATCCGCGGCAAAGGCGAGGACCGAAGGGAACTGCTGCACCGAGGGACGATAGGGACCGCTGGCATAGGTGGGCAATGTGGCGAGGGTTCGCGGCTGTCCCCACGCTGTGCCCGAGCCCGCGACGTACTGCACGCGGATGACCGAAGCCGGGATGCTGTTGTATTCCATCGACACAATGTGCGCGCGATTCGCGGCATCGAGCACGGCGCTGGGGATGCCCCCCGTCGCAACGGTCACGGGAGGAGTCAGAAGAGCATCCCCACGATACGAGGCGGCCTGGATTACTCCTGAATAATCGCAGGACGGCAGGCCTGGCGGACTGAAAAGCTTCTGGCGGACAAAGATCAGAAGCACCGTGCCGTCAGCACCGCGCAACAACAGCGGATGCGAAGCGCCCGGCCAACGTCCCAGCAGACGGAACACATTGTTCTCGAACACGCCGAGCGAGAGCACGGCCTCCTGGATGGAGGTCGTGACGTTGTAGGAGAAGCGCTGCGCGCTCCACGCGACCATGATGCGTCCTGCGCCGTCGCGCAACGCCGCGGTGCGCATTTCAACTCGGGACCAGCCCCCGCTATAAGAGTTGTTCGTCGCGGTGTCCGGGACGCAATGCAGTTCGGTGATGCCGTTGCCGTCGCTCGCGAAGACGTACGGAAACGAAATGTCCTGTTGGTAACTCCACTCGTCGATGATGACGGTGTCGGCGACGCCATGGACGAGCACGCCGTTCCGCTCCCCCGTGAGCGTCGCGCTGAATGTATGGCCGGGAAGGGGGAAGGGAACGGTCGTCACGCCCTGCGCGGCCGTCTGCGAAAGTCCAGCCAACACGGCAACGAGGCATGCAATCAGGAAAGCTCCAGCGCGCATCAAAGGCTCCGGAAAGTGTGTGCGTCCTGGACGGCGGAAACCGTCCCGCTCTCAAGACACTTCGTGAGGCGGATTCCTGACAATTACCGCCCATATGTTTTGCCATTACACTTTACTGGTTCAACGCTATCGAAGCACCGTCAATTGAGCGGTCCCGCCCCGCTGGGATCAGTTCAGAGGACGTGTTACACGGTGGCGAGCACTGCTCTTTGCAGTGTTGTCGGCAGCTCAATGATCACAAAAAAATTCTCAGGGTAAAGGTAGTCCTCTCCTGATTCATCGATGATGCGAATCTGGCGGTGCTTCTCAGCTTCAGGATCCTGAAGAACCTGATAGAGTTTTCGTGTTTCCAGAGAAACCTCGCAGCCCTGGTTCTTCACGCAAATGGCAAACATTTTCTTGGAGGATCTCATAGTGGGTCAGTCCAGATATCTCTTAATTTTGAATTCCTTGCGTCCGATACCGTGAGCTTCATACCAATGTAATTCAGCGAGACGAATTGTGCCATCGGAGAGCCTGACACGGGCGACGCCTTTCCTCTTTCTCCACCGGCCGGAACCAAATCGGTCACGCAATCGATCTATTTCACGGATCGCCGAGCCTATTGCAATTGTGTCTGCCTGCGTAATTTCTCCGATAATTTCGAAATCCATCTATTCCCTTCCTAGCTATTTCGAAATGCTTGGTTGACACCGTCTACCGCTTGATCACAGACGGATTACCGGGATCGAGCAGCGACGGAGCTGGACGCGCGTTTCATTCCGCGTCTGAAGTGCCGGGATCCTTGAGTTCGGCGAACTTGGCCGCCATCGTGGGGTTGCCCCGCGTCAGCTTCTTGAGCGTCACGTCCTGCGCCTTGTCGTGCGCAAGCCGAAGGTTCCGATCGGTGCCCAGCAGCGCCTCCTTCGTCTTCTGCAGATGGTCGATCGACTTGTCGATCTCCTCGATGGCCGTTTGGAAGCGTCGCGAGGCGAGGTCGTAGTTCTTCGCGAATGCGGCCTTGAACGTGTCGAGATCGCTCTCGAAGTTCGTAATGTCGATGTTCTGCGCCTTCACGAGCGCAAGCTCCGACTTGTACTTAAGCGTGTGCATCGCCGCATTCCGCAGCAGCGTGATCATGGGAAGAAAAAACTGCGGCCGGACGACGTACATTTTCGGGTAGCGGTGGAACACGTCCACAATCCCGGTGTTGTACAGCTCGCTGTCGGGCTCGAGGAGGGAAACCAGCACCGCATATTCGCAACCCTTCTCGGTGCGGTCCTTGTCGAGCTCCTTCAGGAAGTCCTCGTTCCTGTTCTTCGTCGCCGTGCGATCGCTCTCGTTCTTCATTTCGAACATGATCGACACGATCTCCGTGCCGGCCTCATCCGAGTCTCGAAAGATATAGTCGCCCTTGCTGCCCGTCCGCGCATCGTTGTCTTTTTCGAAATATGCCTTCGGAAACGCCGTCGCTCGAATGCGGTTGAACTCGGTTTCGCAGTGCTGCTCAAGCGTTTCGCCGACCATTTTGGTGGACAGGCGAGCCTTCATGTCGCGGAGTCGCTCGATCGCATCATCGCGATCCTTGATCTGCGTCTCGTACTTTTCCCGGAGCGATTTTTCGGCGAGCGTCTTCTCAAGCTCGGCTCGCTCGAGGCCGCTCTTCAGTTCGTCGCGATCCTTCTCAACCGCATGTACCGCTTTGGTGATCGCGAGCTTCTGCGCAACCTCGATGGCGTCGAGCCTGGCCTTCAAGCCCTGGATCTCCATGTCCTTCGTGGCGGCGGCCTTCTGCAATTCGTTCACCAGCCTCGCCTCGGCCAGCTGGGAAGCGGTCTGCGACTCACGCCTCTCCTGCGCGAGTTCGTTCGCGAGCGCGTCACGATCCTTCTCCACGGCGTGAAGGGCCTCGGCCACGGCAAGCTTCCGCGCGACCTCACCGGCATCGAGTCTGGCCTTCAGTTCCTGTATCTCGGAGTCCCTGGCCGCGGCGGCCTTCTGCATTTCACCGGCGGCCTGCGCCCGGGCAAGCTCGACGGCGTTCCGCTTGTCCTGCTCGGCCAGCTCAAGCCGCTCGTGCAACTGCTGCTCGAACTC
Source organism: Ignavibacteria bacterium (assembly GCA_016720835.1). Lineage (GTDB taxonomy): Bacteria > Bacteroidota > Ignavibacteria > SZUA-365 > SZUA-365 > JADKJW01. Next base: position 160,891 of record JADKJW010000010.1, on the reverse strand, counting down.
GCCGTCGCGAACCTGTTTGATGATGTCCGCATACCCGGCCTCGTCGATTGTGAATGCTTTCCCGCAGTGCGGGCAGTTGATTTCATGCATGACTCCGTATCCTCCGCTTTTGCCAGTATCTGTATGAGCATCTCCGACACCGCGCCCATGGATCGCTTTCCGCGGCTCGGTGCAATCTCCCTTCTCCATGCGGATTGGCGTCGGAGTCGATCACTATTTGAGCGCTTTCATGGAAGTATTCGAAAGAAGCGAACGCATCTGAGTGATAGCGATCCGGTTGAGCTGGAGCAATCGCTCGGATTGAGGCAGTTCCTGGCGCAGAAGCACTGCATTGAGGCTTTCCATATTGCTGAGGACTACAAGCTGCTCGAGGGTGGCGTGGTCGCGAAGATTCCCCTCTGCTTCGGGGCGTGCCTCGCGCCACTCCTTGGCGGTTTGTCCGAACAAGGCGACATTGAGCATATCCGCCTCATTGGCGTATATCGCCGCCGCCTGCGCCGTGGTCACGACTTCCGGGAGCAGGGTTTCCTTTATCGCATCGGTGTGAATGCGGTAGTTTACTTTTGCCAGTGTGCGTTGCAGGTTCCATTCCAACTTCAAGCGGTCGTTCTCCGCGTCTTTGAGACGCTGGAACTCCTTGATCAGGTACACCTTGAATTCCGGGCTTATCCACATCCCGAACTCGAATGCGATATCCTTGTGAGCCCAGGTCCCTCCATAACGGCCAGCGTTGGCTCGTAACCCGATCGCGTTGGTCTGCTCGACCCACTCCTTGACGCTGAGTTTGTAGCTGTTCAGCCCGGCCTGCGTTCTAATTGTGGCGAATCCGCCATAATTAAACCCGGCATTATGGACTCGTTCCCAGATACCAAGGAACTCGACGGTGTTTCGATTGCGCAACCAGTCCGAAATGAAAAAGTCTCCATCCTTGGCTTTCAACATATCGGTGAGAGAAATAACATCGCCATCCGCACCAGAGAGAACAGTGACCATCGTGCCCTGAACGTCGATGGTAGAGCGCATTTTTTTGTTCATGACTTCTCCAACGCAGCCAAGTGATTCACGAAACATGCTCCTTGATGTACTCCGGCGCGAGTGCGCGGAACTTTCAGGGCATGTTCCTTCCTCACGTTGTATCGTCGCGCACACGCCGGGGTGCTCTGAGCAGAGCCATGCGGCTCGCGAAGCGAAACGTGGGCGGTATTCAAGAATCTGGACTCCCTGATTGAGATCGGCGAAGTGCGAAAAGTAGAGACAAGAAACGGCAAAGGCAACCTTGAGTTGCGGAAATGCATGGACGCGGGGGTGCGCCCTCGCGCGGATGACGAAATGAACAAAAGGGCCCGCCGATATGCATCAGCAGGCCCTGAGATGATGGTCGTCTTCCGTAAGGACGCGCGGCCGTGCGTCCTTACACAGAGGGCTGAGATCTGCGGGAGCTACGCCCCTCCAGTCTTCGTTTCCACATACGTCAGCTTCGCCCGCAGGAAGTCCCTGTTCATCAGCGCGATGCCGGCCACGCTGATGCCCTTGGGGCACACGGCTTCGCATTCGTAGAGGTTGGTGCAGGCGCCGAAACCCTCCTCGTCCATTTTGGCGACCATGGCGAGGGCGCGGCGCTTGCGCTCGGGCTGGCCCTGCGGAAGATGCGCGTACTGCGAGATCTTCGCGCCGACGAAGAGCATCGCGGAGCTGTTCTTGCAGGCCGCCACGCAGGCGCCGCAACCGATGCAGGCCGCGTAGTCCATGGCCTTGTCGGCCGCGTCCTTGCCGATGAGGATGGCGTTGGCGTCGGGCACGCCGCCGGTGTGCGCGGAGACGAAGCCGCCGGCCGCCATGATGCGGTCGAAGGCCGAGCGGTCCACGACGAGATCCTTCACCACGGGGAAGGCGCGCGCGCGCCAGGGCTCCACGTAGAGGGCGTCGCCGTCGTTGAATTTCCGCATGTGCAACTGGCAGATGGTGGTCTGCGCCTCGGGACCGTGCGGCACGCCGTTGACGGTGAGCGCGCAGGCGCCGCAGATGCCCTCGCGGCAGTCGTGATCGAAGGCCACGGGCTCTTCGCTGTTGAGGATGAGCTGTTCGTTGAGCGTGTCGAGCATCTCCAGGAAGGACATGTCGGGGGAGATGTGGTCCACCTGGTACGTGGCCATCGCCCCTTTTTCTTTGGCGCTCTTCTGCCGCCAGATATGCAAGGTCAGCTTCATTATTTGTAACTCCTTGTCTGCAGCTTCACGTTTTCGAACTCCAGCTCTTCCTTGTGCAGCACGGGCTTGACGCCGACGCCGGCGTATTCCCAGGCCGCCACGTAGGCGTAATTCTCGTCGTCGCGCTTCGCCTCGCCGTCCTCGCTCTGGTACTCCTCGCGGAAATGCCCGCCGCAGGATTCCTTGCGGTCCAGCGCGTCGTGCAGCATCACTTCGGCGAATTCGAGGAAGTCGGCCACGCGGCCGGCGCGTTCGAGGGCGATGTTCATCTCCTCGCCCTGCCCCACGACCTTGGCGTTGTTCCAGAATTCGTCGCGCAGCACGGGCACGCGCTCGAGGGCCTTGCGCAGTCCGGCGTCGTTGCGGCCCATGCCCGAGAACTCCCACATCACATCGCCCAGTTCGCGGTGGATCTGCGCCACGGTCTTCTTGCCGTTGAGCGCGAGCAGCGTCTGCATGCGGGCGCGCACCTCGGCTTCGGCCTTCCTGAACTCGGGATGATCGGTCGTGACCTTCGCCGTCTTCGCGGTCGCGAAGTAGTTCGCGATGGTGTAGGGAATCACGAAGTAGCCGTCGGCCAGGCCCTGCATCAGCGCGGAAGCGCCGAGGCGGTTGGCGCCGTGATCGGAGAAGTTGGCTTCGCCGAGCACGTGCAGACCGGGGATGGTGGACATGAGGTTGTAATCCACCCAGAGGCCGCCCATGGTGTAATGCGCGGCGGGATAGATGCGCATCGGCACGGTGTAGGGATTCTCGCCCGTGATGCGCTCGTACATTTCGAAGAGGTTGCCGTAGCGCTCCTCGATGGTGCCGCGCCCGAGGCGGTGGATCGAATCGGCGAAATCGAGATACACGCCGTAGCCCGACGCGCCCACGCCGCGGCCTTCGTCGCACACGCGCTTCGCGGCGCGCGAACTGATGTCGCGCGGCGAGAGGTTGCCGAAGCTCGGATACATGCGCTCGAGGTAGTAGTCGCGGTCCGCCTCGGGGATGTCGCCCGGCGCACGTTTGTCGCCGACGGCCTTCGGCACCCAGATGCGCCCGTCGTTGCGCAGCGATTCGGACATGAGCGTGAGCTTGGACTGATGGTCGCCGGTCACGGGGATGCAGGTCGGGTGGATCTGCGTGTAGCAGGGGTTCGCGAACATCGCGCCCTTCTTGTACGCGCGGTACGAGGCCGTCACGTTGCAGGCGATGGCGTTGGTCGAGAGGAAGAACACGTTCGCGTAGCCGCCCGTGGCGAGGATCACCGCGTCGGCCGCCCAGGTCTCGACGGCCCCGGTGCAGAGGTTGCGCGTGACGATGCCGCGGGCGTGGCCGTCCACGATCACGATGTCCATCAGCTCGGTGCGCGCGTGAAGATTCACCGCGCCGAGACCCACCTGCCGCATCATCGCGGAGTAGGCGCCGAGCAGGAGCTGCTGTCCCGTCTGCCCGCGGGCGTAGAAGGTGCGCGACACCTGCGCGCCGCCGAAGGAGCGGTTGTCGAGGTAGCCGCCGTACTCGCGCGCGAAGGGCACGCCCTGCGCCACGCACTGGTCGATGATTTCGTTGGACACTTCGGCGAGGCGGTACACGTTGCCTTCGCGGGCGCGGTAGTCGCCGCCCTTGATGGTGTCGTAGAAGAGGCGGTACACGCTGTCGCCGTCGTTGGGGTAGTTCTTCGCGGCGTTGATGCCGCCCTGCGCGGCGATGGAGTGGGCGCGGCGCGGCGAGTCCTGGTAGCAGAAGGCGTCCACCTTGTAGCCGAGTTCGGCGAGCGAGGCCGCGGCCGAGGCGCCGGCGAGGCCGGTGCCGACCACGATGACGCTGTACTTCCGCTTGTTGGCGGGATTGATGAGCTTCATTTCGAAGCGGTGCTTCTCCCACTTCTGGGTGAGCGGTCCCGACGGGATGTTCGCATTGAGACTCATGTTACATCCCTCCTGCGGCGAGCACCGCGACTGGTTTGATGAAGCCGAGCAGCACGCCCAGCGGCACGGAGATGAAGCCGCACACGATGACGAGCGACACGAGGGCGCTGCCCGTCTCGATGATGCCCGTGTATTTCGGGTGGTTGACGCCGAGCGTCTGGAAGGCGCTCGAGATGGCGTGCGCGAGATGGAAGCCGAGCAGGATCATCGCGGCGATGTACACGGCGGAGATGGCGACGTTCTGGTAGCCGAGCAGCACCACGGTGTACACGTCGTGCCTTCCCGCGGCATCGGTCAGGTGAAAGCTGCCGGGGTTCGTGGTTCCGAGCGTGAAGTGCATGATGTGGTAGGTGACGAACAGGCCGATCATCACGCCCGTCCACAGCATCGTGCGCGAGAAGATCGTGGCCTTGACCCAGTTCTTCTGCACGTAGGCCACGGGGCGCGCCCGCATGTTGATGATCTTGAGATTGATGGACGTGACGATGTGCAGAACGACGGAGAGGAATATGAAGCCCCGGATGAGCCACAGCGCGACGCCGAGGCTCTGCAGGGTTTCCGCGTAGTGATTCATCTTATCCTGACCGAGGTACATTTGTGTGTTCCCGAGCATGTGCCCGCTCAGGAACGCCACAAGCACCACCCCGGTGGCCGCCATGACCACCTTGCTCAGGATGGACGACTTGAGGTAGGAGACGATACTGGCCATAGAACCTTTGGACGGTTATTGGTGGGATGGATTGGCGGAATGGGCGCGGGCGCCTGGCCGCGGGTCGCCGGCGGGACCGGCAGGATCACGTGGCGACGGGAAGCCCGCGCATGCGCAGGGATGCGAGGGGACATCCGTTCCGAAGCCGGAACGGCAGGTCCGCATGCACTGTCTGTGTACTGGGAAATGGTCTCATGGAAGTCGGGGGTGAGAGGTGCGTCGCGAGGCGCGGCTGCTTCTCGGATATTGAAGGTAGCAAACAGACGCGCCGAACACAAGCATTGCCACCGCCCCCGCGGTACACTGGCTGCTGCGTCCGGACATGGCAAGGGCCGCCTGATCAGACGCTTCGACGAGGGGCACTCCCGGAGCAGGTCATTTGTCTGTCCCTGCGTGGCATGTTGCCTCGTTGCTTCCGATATTGACGTTCCGGTATCAGGCAACATACGACTCTCTTGTCCGGAGTAATACCATGCACCTCGCTTTCCGCGCCGCGTTGCTGCTCTGTTCGGCAGCCACGCTTGGGCTTTACGCGCAAACGCCGTCGCTCGTCGGAAGCGGATCGCAACGCAACGCGTTCGATACCCTCGCAGCGCCCGTGCTCCTCGCGCCCGCGAATGGCGCGAAGGACGTGCCCGTGCCGACGATGCTGCGCTGGTCGGCGGTGAAAGGCGCGACACTCTACCATCTGCAGATCTCCCCTGATTCCACATTTGCAGAGTCTTTATTGTATTGGGATTATCCCGCGATTGCGGATACGGTAACCTCGGTGAACGTCTTTTTCGACCCGATGTTCGAACCGGCAAGGTACTGGCGCGTGTGTGCAACGGATGGCGCCGGGAAAGGTCCCTGGTCGAACGTCCTCCATTACGAGCCCGCGCTGCCCGTTCCGGACACGCCGAGACTGATTGCTCCACGCGATGAATCGGTGAAGCTGAATCCGACAGTGAGTTTCGGATGGTACAGCATTTACCAGGTATCCTCATACGAGTTCAGTCTCTCCAGGACGCGCGGCTTCGTGATTATCGACACGATAGTGACGACGAAAGGAGGCCCCCTGACACTCGGCCCGCTGCAATGGTCAACGCGGTACTATTGGCGCGTACGGGCCTACACTGCCTCGGGATTCAGCAGCTTCTCACCGGAATGGAGTTTCACGACGAAAGATGCTCCTCCGGACACCGCACCGGAGTTGATCGCTCGGAGAATCTCTCGGAAAACGTCAGCCCTGATACCACTCTGGTCTGGAAACCAGTAGATGGAGCGGATACGTACGAAGCGCAGCTCGCAAACGATTCACTCTTCTCTCCTCCGTTGTGGTGGCGAGCCGGGATACAACTTCCCCATGTCGCCCGTGAATGCTCTCGCTGCGTCCAAGGTCTTCTACTGGCGGGTTCGATATGCAACCGTGGATGGACTCAGCCCCTGGTCTGTCGTATGGCGGTTTACAACGCGGGAAAGGACACTTGCTGCACCTTCTCTGAAAACCCCCGCTGCTGGCGCAGTGTGTGTCGACACAGCCACAGCATTCTCCTGGTCCGCCGTTCCTAGCGCCACTGCATATCGTCTTGTTGTGGCACGTTCGCCAGGGTTTACTCTGCCGTTGCTGCTGGACGACACCACGATTCAACCCGATCGAATTCTTCCCGGTCTCCCGCGTGGAACGACTGTTTTCTGGCGTGTCCTCGCATTCGACAGCACCATCACGACAGGATGGAGCGCATCGCGATCGTTCACAACCATGCCCGCGCCACTGGCATCCCCGCTGCTCGATGCGCCGGTGGATGCAAGCCGGATATTCGGGTCCGATACCACGCTGCGCTGGAATTCCGTCACCGGCGCCGCTCGCTACCTCGTGCAGGTGTGGCGCGATTCGGTCATGATGATGCTCCATCGGGACACGCTCTTCGCAGCCGATCCTGCTGCCCCCTTCAGTTCCTGCCGCATCGGAGGTCTCGCGAGAAATGTGAAATTCTGGTGGTACGTGCGGGCATTCGACGATTGCGGCGGCTATGCGGCGTCCGCGCTGTGGACGTTTACGACCGATGTGAACACGGAGGCCGCATCGCCGCAGGCCCATGCCGGCTTTGCGCTGCGGCAGAACACCCCCAACCCCTTCAGCGACGCAACGACCATTGCGTTCACTCTTTCCACCGCCGCGCGGGCCGTCGTGCGCGTGTACGACGCGCTCGGTCGCGAGGTGGCAGTGTTGACGGACGCCGATCTGCCCGCGGGAGCGCATGCGGTACAGTGGCGGACGGCCGATCTGCCGCCTGGCGTGTACGTGGCGCGTCTGCAGGCGGGGACGTTCTCCGCGACACGGGGCATGCTGCTCGCGCGTTGAACGTGCACTCGCGGCAACGCGCGCCGAAGTTGTTCCCGTGCCGGCGAGGATGCCGTGGTCCTCATTTCCGCATGGACTTTCGCGCGGAATATCCTGACATTTGCGCGGAGAGCATTTCCTCGATCACATCCATCCGGAAGGATCGACCATGAGTACGCATCCGCGCTTCCGCTGCTATTCGACGCTTCTTTTCCTCGCCGCGATTTTCATCTTCTCCGCGCCGGTCGCCGTCGCGCAGATCACCATCTCCTCAGTCGACCATTTGAAGGCCTTCGCCGCCGGGGCACAATGGAAACTGATGAGTTCGCCCGGCGGCCAGCCGCAGCCGTTCCATCTCGGCGCGCCGTCGGATGTCGCGCAGACCTGGGATTTCAGCGCGCAGCAGTGGAGTTTCATGACTGCGCTTGAAGCGGTCGATCCTGCGGGCACGCCCTTCTTCACCGCCTTCCCTGACGCGAATATTGCGGAGCTCAACCGGTCCGCGCCGCCGGGAAGCGACATCTTCGTCTATTACGAACTCACGCCGACCACGCTCATGCAACTCGGACGCGGTCAGGACGCGAAATCCACGCCGCAGAAGCCGCCGCTCCTCGTCCGAAAGTTTCCCTGCACCCTCGGCACTGCATGGACCGCGCAGAGCGACCCGGAATCGCCCGTGCCGGGGATTACCTACACGCGGCGCAGATCCTGGACGGTGGACGCCTTCGGCACGCTGAAACTGCCCGGAGATGGACCTTCCCGTCCTGCGCATCCGCTCCGTCCTGACGGTCACCACCGAAACACCCGCAGGCAGCACGCGCAAACGGGAAATCAGCTACCAGTTCGTGTCGAAAGACCTCGCCGGCGCCTTCGTGACGATCGATACCGCGGACGACGGCAACGCCGACGTGATCGCGCACGGCCAGTACACGCTCGGCGCTCCGACCTCCGTCGGCGAACTCCCCACGGCGGCGACGGGACTTGATATCGGACCCGCGTATCCGCAACCATCCGCGACGCTGGCGCGCATCCCCGTGCACCTGCGCGACGGCGGGATGCTCCGGGCTGTGGTGACGGACGCGCTCGGGCGCCGCGTCGCCCTGCTGCACGACGGCCGTCTCGACGCCGGAGCGCGGATCCTGACGTGGAACAGCGCGGATGCTCCCCCCGGCCTGTATCTCTGCACCGTGACCAGCGGCGGCGCGTCCCGCAGCATCCGCCTCCTGCGCGGACTCTGAGCGCCTTCGCGCGGTTTGAATCCGACGTTCAATACCGCTATCATTCGCCGTCCGTCACCGTGACATGGCGGTTCTCCCTCCCACCAAACGCGAGATCAGCGATGATCCCTTCTCCGACCAGCAGACAGCAGATATCCCGCTCCCTTGCTCCGAATCGCCGCGGCGCGACCGCGGGAAGGCGTCGTGTGCTTCGCGGCATGGCCCCGCTGCTGCTTCTGACCGCGCTGCTCTCGCCGGGTCTCGGCGCGCAGAATCATTTCGGCGCCGTCACCTTCGACCAGACGGTGCAATCGACCATCTCCACCGCGCTGCGTCTCGACTCGCTGCAGAACTTCGTCCGTCAGCTGAGCGGCGTGCTCCCGATCACGATCAACGGCGCGAACGCCTGGCTGCCGCACCGCGCGGCGGGCAGCGGCTCCACGCAGTTCCGCAACGCCGCACAGCACATTGCGAACGTGTTCGAACGCTACGGCCTCTCCCCCGTCATCGAGAACAACGCGTCGCCGTGGACCAAACTCAACGTGGTCGGCACGCTGCCCGGCAGGCGCGCGGAGTACGTGGTGATCTGCGGGCATTTCGATTCGGCCAACAACACCTGTCCCGGCGCGGACGACAACGGCAGCGGCACGTCGGCCGTGATGGAGGCCGCGCGCATCCTCCGCGGCCTGCAGTTCGAGTACACGATCAAGTTCATCGCCTTCGGCGGCGAGGAACAGGGCATGAAGGGCAGCCAGCAGTACATGACCGCGCACGCGTCCGACTCCATCCGCGCCGCGATCAACTGCGACATGATCATGTGGGACGGCGACACCGACCGCGTGCTGCAGATCCACGCCATCGCCAACGCGGGGACGCAGTACTCCGAGGACCTCGCGGACTTCATCATCTGGACGAACACCACGTACACGCTGCCCAACGTGTGCAGCATGTGGAAACCCGGCATCACCGCGAGCGACCATTCGTCGTTCTGGAACACCGGCCGCTCGGCCGTGCTGCTCATCGAGGAGTACGCGTCGGATTTCAATCCGTACTACCACACGGGGAACGACTCCTGGACCACCATGAACACGCCGGGCGCCCAGGCGATGTTCCGGAACGCGACCAAACTCACCGTCGCGTCCGCCATGCACCTCGCGCAGCTCGTGCAGCCGACGCCCGTCACCCTGGCCTCCTTCACCGCCGAAGCGGAAGGCCGCGCCGCGCTCCTCCGCTGGAGCACCGCTTCCGAAACCAACAACGCCGGTTTCCGCATCGAGCGCGCCGCGTATCCGTCGCTCGAGTTTGAACCGGTCGGCTATGTGCCCGGCAACGGGACCTCGGCGCAGGCGCACGAATACCGCTTCCTGGACACGCAGGCCCCGCGCGGCAAGCTGCTCTATCGCCTCCGCCAGGTGGATACCGACGGCAGCGAGGACGTGTCCTTCGTCGCTTCGGTGACCATCGGCATCGACGCCGCGTCGGTGGAGCTGCTGGCAACGTATCCGAACCCCGCGGTGACCTCGACCACCGTCGCCTTCTCGCTGCCCGAGGCCATGACGGCCACGCTGCGCGTGCATGACCTGCTCGGCAGACAGGTGGCGGAACTCGCGAGCGGTCCGCGCCCGGCGGGCATGCATGCCGTCCCTGTCTCCGTGGCCGCGCTGCGGACGGGCACCTATCTGCTCGTCCTCGAAACGCCGCGCGGCACGGCCTCGCGCCGCTTCTCGGTCATGAGATAAGCGGACCTCAAACTCCGGTATTCAGCCCGCGGTCGCGACGCGACCTGCGGCAACACGAGGACGATGGTACCGGGCATCCGCGCGGCCTCGAAATGAAACGACCGGCGGGAAGACGTGTGCTTCCCGCCGGTCGCGCGTATGCGCAGGAATTCCCTGCTATCGGATTACGTGCATCACACGGGTGCGCGTCTCGCCGCCCGCGCTGAGACGGATGAGGTAGTTGCCTGGAGAGAGCGCTGACGCGTCGAACGTGACCGCATGCCGGCCGGCGGCGTGGAAGCCCTCGGCGACGGCGGATACTTCCTGGCCGAGCAGATTGAACACCGCGAGCCGCGCCTGCCCCGCCTGCGGGAGATCAAAGGTGAGCTGCGTCGTCGCCCCGCGGCCGAGCAGCACCGGATTGGGATGGTTCTGCAGGAGCGCGAGCGTCGCCGGGGCGGCCGGATTCGACGCGGAGACCATCAGGAAGGCGTCGCCGACGAGCTTCATGGTGTCCGTCGCGGGCAGGCCGTTGTGCTCGAGGACGAAGACGCCGGAGAGCGGTCCCGCGATGAGGGGCGAATACTCGAAGGTGAGATCGTAGCGTTCGTTGACCTGCACGGTGAACGCGGCCGGCGATTTGAAGACGACGTCCGTCGTCCCGCTGATCGCGGCCCGCGTCACGGTCATTTCCGACAGGCCGGTGTTCTCGAGCGTGATCGTCTTGCTCGCCGTGGTGCCGACCTGCACGAGCCCGAAGTTCACGTCCGACGACGAGTACACGGGGAGCGGCCGCCGCCTGATGCGGAAGATCGCCGAAATGACGGTCCGCGACGGCGCGTCCGCATCCGTGATGCGGAACTGCCCGTTGTTGGTCTCGGTGGACGGGACCTTCCACGCGTACGTGCGATCGGACGCCGTCACGCGGTTCTCGATCGTCGTCCATGCCGCACCGCCGTCGAGAGAGTATTCGAGTTTCACGGACGTCAGGCAGAAATACGACCAGCGCAGATGGAACGTGTCCGTCGCCGTGAGTTCCTGGAACGGCTTCGGCGTGACAAAGGCTACGGAGGGCTGGGGAACGATGACGAAGCCGGACTGCGTGGTGGACTTCCCGCAGGGGCTCGTGACTTCGCAGTAGTACGCCTTCTGCGCGGTCACGTTGGTGACGATGAACTCCGGCTTGTTCACGTCGTAGATCTTGCCGCCCGGCATTTCGAACCAGCGGTAGGTGAGGAACGGTCCGTCGGCCTCGATGGTGATGGTGGCGGTGCCGCCCACGCAGACGGTGTCGTTGTTCGGCTGCTTCAGGATGACGGGTTTCGTGAAGACCTTGAGCAGCGCGGGTTTGGATTCGACCGCGCCGCAGTCGCCGTACACCATGCAGGTGAAGGTGGCGAGGTTGTCGGTCATCTGCATGTTCTGCAGGGTGATGCCGGGACCGTTCTGTCCGGCGAGATCCACGCCGTTGCGCTTCCACTGATAGCGGAGGGTGCCGGAGCCGGAGGCGGTCACGTCGAAGCTCACGCCTTCACCGACGCAGACGTTGCGCCAGAGGGTCTGGTCGATGATGAACACGCCCTTCTTGATCTCGAAGACCGCGGGCATCTGGGAGACGAGCGTTTCGTTCTTCTTGTCCTTGATGCGGATGCGGTAGTTCGCGCCCGGTGCGAAGTTTCCGGGGATGTTCCACGTCCATTTGCGCACGGTGCGCGGCAGTCCGTCGACGAGCACGGTGTCGTAGGTCGCCCCGCCGTCGCGCGAGAGGTGGATGATGAAGTCGTTGTTTCCCGAGGCCTCCCACGTCACGTCGATCGCGGTGCCGGCGCAGGTCGCGCCGCCGCCGAGGGGCGCGGTGAGCGTCAGCGAGCGGATGATGCTGGTGGCGGAGATGCATTCGGCCGCTTCCGCGCGCGAGCGCACGTGCGAGCCGACGCGGTCGCGGTAGATGTTGAGCTTCGCGCCGTTGCCGTAGCGCATGTGGCAGTAGCTCATGAGTTCGCCGCCGCCGAGGATGAGGTGCTGTTCGCCCGCGGTGAAGCAGGGCGCCTGGCCGGATTTCGGTTCCGCGGTGTAGCAGGAGTCGACGGCCGGGTTCCACAGGCAGCTGTGCGTGTGCGGCGAACCGAAGTTGTGGCCGATCTCGTGCGCCAGCACACCCACGTGCCCGGAGATGAAATTGTCGTTCATCGAGAACTTCACGAAGGCCGTGCCGCGGTCGGTGCGGCAGAGCACATCAAGCCACGCGAGACCCTGCGAGACGCCGGCCGCCGAGATCGGCTTGCAGGAGATCATCACGGCGAGCGTGCGGCTCACCGTGTCCATGTTCTCCTTCCAGTACTTCGAGAACACATTCAGGAGCTCGCTGTCCGATGTCCCGGGGAAGGGATCCTTCGTCGTCCACACGCGCAGGAAGGGCACTTTCAACGTGATGGCGAGGTCGCGTTCGTAGATCGCGCTGCTCTCGCCCATGCGCGCGGTGATGTAGTTTTCCGTCGCCGCGACGGTCTTGTAATGCTGGTAGGCCTCGAGGTCGGCATCGATCGCGATCTGCGCGAGCAGCGTGTCGGAGGAGGCGGTGAAGGAGGGATCGTTCTTCATCGACGAGGCGAGGGCGGCGATTTCGTCGTCGTCCGTGACCCCGCACTGATACCCCGCCATGTCGCCGGTCGTCTCCATGACGCGGACGACAGGGGCGGCGCCGTTCTGCACGGAAGCGGCGCGCTCGAGCGCCACCGTGAAGTGTCCGGCGGAGGATATCACCGTCCCGCTCATCCCGTCGCGTTCGACGGCGAGGTACACCCACGAACGCGGTTCTCCGCGCACGCGGCCGCGATACAGCGTGATGTCGGGCAGCGGACGGCGCACCGGTCCGTCAGCGCCCATCGCGACGATCATCGAATGCTCGTTGAAGATCGAGAACCGCTCAAGTTCGAAATCCGCCGACGTGCCGGACGACAGCGGGAACGCCAGCATCTGCACGCGCTCGGCGGCGCGAAGCCGCGCGAGGGTGGACGGCACCGCGGTCAGCGCTATCCCCGAGGAGGCGGGCATCGCTGCACCCTTCGCCATCGACGCGACCACGGGCTGTAGCGCATCCGAGGCGCGAATCGCAAGCGTGCGTCCGCTCTGGCTGAAAGACGTATCTGGCATCATTGCGGCGAGAACCGCGAACGCGTAAAGCATCGGAAGAGTCCGGGAGCATGCCTGCATCAGACGATGTGCAACGGTCATCGAACATACCTCGTAGGTTGAAGGGAAATGCGGGTGCTTCGATCAGAAACATCCCATCTCAGCAAATATAGAGAATCGGAGACTAATGATGCGAGTTGAGAAATGAGATGCGATTTGTAATGCTCCCTCCTCCCCACTCCCTACTCTTCCAGCAGCAACGCCCGCGCAGGCGCACCGTCTGCTCCGGCGACATGGAGCGGCGCGAGAACGAGCGTGTAGTACCCCGGAGCGACGTGGAGCAGATCGAGATTCTCCGCGATGAGGATGCCGTGGCCGAGCAGCAGCGCATGCACGGGAAAGCCGTCGTCGTGCCTCTCGATGGAAAGGTAATCGATGCCCGCGATGCCGATGCCCGCGTCGACGAGAAGCTGCGCGGCCTCGAGCGTGAGCGCGGTGAAATCCTCAATGAAGCGGCCTTCCGCGAGCGCCGCGGCATTCCGTGTGCGGAAGAGCACGGACAGGCCCGGCTCCAGGGCATGCACCGGCACGTGTTCCGGAAGGATCGCAGGCGCATCGCCGGTGTCGACGACCAGCGCGCGTGACACCCAGCGCGTCGGATCGATCTCGTCGAGCGTCGCGCCGTCGGCGAAAAAATGAGAGGGCGCGTCCACATGCGTGCCTGCATGCGCGCTCATCGCCAGCGAGGAGAGGGTGTACGAGTCGCCATCACGCACGGACGAGTCCTCCATGCGGCGAAACGGGGCGTCGCCGGGATAGACGAGCGTCCCGGGACCGAGCCTCAGGGTGATGTCATGCAGGACGGTGTGCGGGGCCATGCGAAGGATGAAAGAAAACGGAATCGCCGGTCGCGCGCGCTGCGCGGGGCGGGATCAGGGGAGTTCCTGCAACGCCTTCGCGAAGTCCGCCTCATCCGTCGGCGAGAACCCGACGGCGATCTTGCGAATGACACGCTGGGGATCGATGAAGAACACCGTGGGAATCGCGTCCACGCCGAGGTCCGCCACCATCGCGCCATCCCGGAACGCATATTCGATCGGCAGCGCGAGCTCCGCCATCTTCCGCCGGGCGATCATTTCGTCGGGATCGAGATTGACCGCGATGAGGGAGACGTTCTTCGTCCGGTGCCTTTCCCACGCCGCCGAGAGCCGCCGCAGGGCGTCCATCGATTGCTCCGATGTCGTCGCCCAGAACACGACGAGCGCCGCCTGGTCCTTGCCGCTGCGCAGCGACCGGCGCACCATGGCCGTGTCGAGATACGAGACCTCCGGCACCTGCGCGTTCAGTAACGCGGTGCGGCGCTGCTCGCGCTCGAGGGTGATGCGCCGCCGCTCCTCCTCCTTTCCCTCGCGATCGTACATCATGAACACTTCGGGCCAGAGCTTCGTGGGAGCGATCTGCCCCTTCACCTTCAGGGCGAGTTCGGTTTCACGGAGCACATAGAACAGGGTGCGGGCGGTGAGATTCAGGTACTCGTCATTGTCGCGGTATTTGTCTTCGAGCTTCTGGAGGATTTCGTAGATCTGCTTGCGGCTTTTCTCGCGGCCCTTGTCGCGTTCGAAGAGCAGCGTGAAATACAGCGAGTAGGCGCGGAAATTCTCGGGCCATTCCACGATCTCCATCTCCGCTTCCTTGACGCGCGTATCGAGATCGGCGCGCGCGAGCAGGAGGAACGACGTCATGTAGAAATGCGCGTTCTTCACGGGCTTGCCGTCCGCCCCGTACACGTAGGCGGCGAAGGTCTTCTCCCCGTTGTCCTCGCGATGCCTGCCGTCGGTGAAGTAATAGGAGAGCACGGCGGCGTTCGCCGGAATGTCGATGGTCGCCTTCCACCCGTCGTTGCCGCGCTTCATCGGCGCGCGGCGCTGCTGCCGCTGTCGGGGCGCAGCACGTTCCCGAGCAGCGCGAGGCGCGTCCCGTAGCGCGTGCCCCAGTAGTTGAAGGCGTAGACGACGTCGAGGCTGTCCGCCGAGGCCAGCGGCGTCCCGGCGTCGGGCCGGTAGACGATGTCGATCGGGAATCCCGCGACGGGCTTGAGCTGCGCGGCGAGCGGAGCGGCGCAGATCGTGGCGATCGCAAGGAGGAGGAACAGCCGGAGGCGCATGACGTGTTGGCGCATGTCAGGACATCGGGATCTGTGGCGGCGCCTGCGGCGGCACCTGCAGATAGCGCGTCTTGAAGATGTTTCCGCCGATCACCCCGCCGAGTGCGCCGAAGCCCGCGAAGACAAGCAACGAACCGACGAGGATGATGACGAACAGCATGGCCGGCGATCCGAAGAGCATCTCGATGAACTGCCGGGCCTGCTCGATCGCCGCGGGATCCTGCCCCTGACTCTCCATCTGCCGGAAGACCTCATCGAGTTGCAGATTGAACGATTCGCTGGATCCGCCCGCGAGCAAGCCGGTCTGCAGAAATTCGATGATGCTCGTGAGGGCGCCCGCGATCAGTCCCGACAGGGTCCCGATGAGGGCGCCGTTGCCGACGGTGAACGGCCGGTCGGGCGGAAAATTCTTCTTGTAAAACCAGACGCCGAGCACCGCGCCGCCCATGATGCCGGCGCAGCAGAGGCAATTGACGAGGTTGAGGACCGGAATGACCGTGGTGGCGGTCATCGCCAGCGCGCCGATCATGACGGGGATCAGTTTGTTCGGTGCCGGAGACACGGTGAAGTCGTTCATGGGGGAGTCCTCGCTAGGCGGTGGAACAGGCGCGGCGCGCCGCGAGCTCGCTGCCGAGTTCGCGAGCGGCCGGAACGATGAAAAGCGCGAGCCCGATGCCCGCAAGCGCGCCGGTCGCGACGCGCGTGACGTCGGTGTTCGTCCGGAGCCCCAGCATGTCGAAGGCGACATCGAGGAGCATCGGCAGCAGCAGCAGCGTCAGCATCGGGAGAGACAGCGCGCGCGCGCGCGCAGGAAGAAACGATGCGAGCACGGTGACGGTGAACGCGATGTACACGGCTTCGCAGCGGTGACAGACGGACAGCGGAACACCCAGAATCGCGAAGGAGCGGGCGGCATCCTGATGGCAGAGCGGCGCGTAGAGGAGGCGCGAGGCGGCGGCGGCGAGAGGATGGCCCGTTGCCGCGAACAGCGGGGCGGCCAGCGTTCCGCCCGTCCAGAGCACGGCGGCGGCGGCCAGTGCCAGCACGGGCGCGGTCATGCGCGGGACAGCGCCGGACTCATTTTCCCTTCGACGAACGAAACTCATTCCAGCTCTGGGTCTTGTATTTCTCGCCGTGGATGTACTCGAGCACCTGAAGAAAACTTTCCGCGCTCGTGTAGCCGGGCACGACGGTGATCATCTCTCCGCTGTCGCTGAAAAACACCGTCGTCGGATAGCTGGAGACTCCCATCGCGGTGGCAATCTCGCGGCCGGTATGCTCCGCGTCGTCCACCGTCTGCGTGTCGGCGGATTCGGCGTCGAGCTTCGAGACCTCGAAGTGCTCCTGGAGATACGCGCGCACGTCGGCGTTTCCGTACACGTCGCGGTCCATCTTCTTGCACCATCCGCACCACGTGGTGTACACGTCGACGAGCACCTTGCGCTTGCTCTCTTTTGCGGCCATCCGCGCCGCGGAGAAGGATTTCCACGCGAGTTCATCGCCGCCCGGGCGTGCATGCGCGACTGCGACGGCCTGGGATGCCGCCATGATCAGGCAGGCGGCGAGCAGCATGCGCCCCGCCCAACGAATCGACGCCGGCGTCGCATGGGCCGTCATTCCCGTCTCCCTCTCAGCGTGCCGCATCGCGATATTGCGCGAAATCGGGATGTGTGTGAATGATCGGAAACTCGGACATCACCTGCGCGCGAACGGCGGGAAAACGCGCCATCAGCGTCCGAAGCGCGTCGATGGCGAGCGAACGCCGACGCAGCTGAAAGCCCAGTCGCGCGAGCAGCGCGTACGCGTCTGCCCACTTCTGCTCGATGAGCAGGGATTCCTGCACCGCCTCGAAGGCTTCGAGGGTGCGTCCCGCCTCGTAGAGGGTCTCCGCGAAGTCCAGCCAGGCTTCGCCGCTGGGATCCAGATCCACGACGCGACGGTAGCTGGCGAGGGATTCCTCGATGCGGCCGATGCTGTACTCGACATCCGCCAGCGCGTACCAGATCTCGGCCATCTCGGGCGCGAGCGCCACCGCGGCCTTGTAGTCCTCGTACGCGTGCTCGAGGTCGTCCATCGCGTCGTAGACGCTGCCGCGGCCGTAGAACGATTCGAAATGATCCGGCTCCAGCGAGAGGGCTTCCGAGAAACAGCGTATGGCGTCGGGGTACCTGCCCAGTTCCTCGTAGGCATTGCCGAGGTTGTGCCAGGCCATCTCGTCGTCCGGCTCCAGCTCGAGCGTCTTCTGATAGCAGTCGATCGCCTCGTCGAGCCATTTCAGATTCGCGCAGCTGTTGCCGCGGTTGTACCACACGGAACCGAAGTCCGGTTGAATCGCCAGCGCGATGTCGTAACTCGCGATGGCCTTCCGGTACCAGCCGAGGCGGTTGAGGACGATGCCGCGATTGTACCACGCGCTCGCATTGAACGGCGACTTGTCGATGTACGTGTCGTAGCAGGCAAGGGCTTCCGTCAGTTTCTCGGTGTAATCGTAGCAGTACCCGAGTTCGTACCAGGCGTCCTTGTGCTCGGGATTGCGCGCGATCAAGGTCGTGAAAATCTCTATCGCGGTCTGGTAATCCCCCTTGCGCTCGTAGACAACGCCCTTGCTGAAACGGGCTTCCTCGTTCTCCGGCTCGAGGGCGAGCACCTGCTCGAAACACCCCATCGCCTCGGCGGACCGCCCGAGATTGTCCAGCGTGATGCCCTTGTTCAGGAGCAGTTCGACGTCGTAGGGATTGAGACCCTCCGCGCGTTCGAAGGCGTCGAGCGCAAGATGATAGCGGCCCAGATTGTTCAGCACCATCCCCTTCCGCTCCCAAACATCGGAACTGAAGGGCGAAAATTCCGTGAGCACTTCAAGAAACGTCAGGGCGTTTTCGAAGTTGCTGTGATCGTAATGGTAGACTGCCAGCTCTTCAATCGTCTCAAGGCTCAACTCGCCGCTGCGAGCGGCTTCGAGCAGACGGCCCATCTCGAGGTCGGAATAGGCCTTCTCCCCCTTCGTGGAATCGAGAGGTTCCTCGTCAAAATCTTCAAAATCCAGATAACTCATGCGTACAGCGCTTTCCGGCAGTCGTGAATACGGAAAAAGGTATCGCTTGCCGTAGGAAAAAGCAAGTGAATTATCCATTCGGGCCTTTCCTCGCTCCATTCGCCAATTTTCCACTGTCAAATTACTGACGCGCGTTGATGGCCTTGATCGCGAATCGCTGACTCGACGACACGGGGACGCGGAGACACGGGGACGCGGGGACACGGGGACGCGGGGACGCGGTGACACGGGGACGCGGTGACGCGGGGACACGGTATTTCAATTCTCCCTTCACCTTCACCTTCTCACCTCACCTTTTCCCCGACCCTTTCCCCGACCCAGTCCCCCCGCCCTCTTCCCACATTGTTTCTTCCCCCCCGGAACGGTACATTTACGGGATGTGGCTAGCAGACTCGAGCGCGGAATCGGCACAACCATGCATCGTGCATACGAGCACCGCATCGGCGGCGGAGGCCGAGAGGATCGCCGCCAGCCTGGTTGAAGAGCGCCTCGCGGCATGCTGCACCGTGATTCCCGGAATACAGTCCCTGTATAGATGGAAAGGAGCGTTGCAGCGCGAGACGGAGCACATGCTGCTGATCAAAAGCGATCTTCGGCTCTTCCCTGCGCTCGAGAGACGTATCCGCGAACTGCATTCGTACGACGTCCCGGAAATCCTCGCGGTGCGCGTCGCGGCCGCTACGGAAGACTACATCGCATGGATGCGCGATAGCCTCCGCGAGACCGGATCCCAGGACAATCCCACCTGAACACACCGATGACCACGCGTCCCGCAACACGGGACGGAACCCGGCAGGGCGGCCATCCGGACGCACCGCACGGAAACAAGGAAACGCATGGCGAAAATCATAGCAGTAGCAAATCAGAAGGGCGGCGTCGGAAAGACGACCACGTCGGTGAATCTCGCGGCGAGCCTCGCCACCGCGGAGCAGCGCACGCTGCTGATCGACATCGATCCGCAGGCCAACGCCTCGAGCGGGGTGGGACTTGACGTCAGCCAGTTCTCCGTCACGATCTACGAAATCCTGATCAACCTGAAAGAGGCGCGCTCCGGCATCCGTCCCACCGAGCTCCCCTTCCTCCACGTCATCCCCTCGCACATCAACCTCGTGGGCGCCGAGTACGAGCTCATCGACATCGAGAAGCGCGAGCAGCTCCTGAAAAACGCGCTCGATCCCATCCGCGATCTGTACGATTACATCATCATCGACTGCCCCCCGTCGCTCGGCCTGCTCACGCTCAACTCGCTCACCGCCGCGGACTCGGTGCTCATCCCGGTGCAGTGCGAATACTACGCGCTCGAGGGTCTCGGCAAGCTGCTCAACACCATCAACCTCGTGCGCAAGCATTTCAACGCGGCGCTCGACATCGAGGGCGTGCTGCTCACGATGTACGATTCCCGCCTCCGCCTTTCGAAGCAGGTGGCGGAAGAGGTGCGCCGCTATTTCGGCGAGAAGGTGTTCGGCGCCATCATCAGCCGCAATGTGCGCCTGAGCGAGGCTCCGAGCTTCGGAAAACCGGTGATCCTCTACGACGCCATGTCGGTGGGCACGCAGAACTACATCGATCTCGCGCAGGAAATCATGAACGGCGGCCTCGGCGCCGGACGCCCCGCCACGGAGCTTCCGCGCATCGTGCCCGCGCCGCTGCCTGCCGGCGAGCCCGCCATGCCGGCGACGGAGTGAGCGCGGTGTCCAAGATGAAATACGGCCTCGGCAAGGGACTCGGCGCCCTCATCCCCTCCGGCGACAGCGCGGACGCCGTCAGCGTCGTGCCGACACAGTCGACGCGCGACGACGGCGTGTCCATCGGCGTGCTCGCGCATATCGAGGTCTCGCGCATCTCTCCGAATCCGTACCAGCCGCACGGAGTTCGACCAGCAGTCCCTGCTCGAACTCGCGCAGTCGATCCGCGAGAACGGCCTCGTGCAACCCGTGACCGTCCGCCGACACGAGGAGAACTACCAGCTCATCTCCGGCGAACGCCGCGTGCGCGCCTGCCAGGAAGCCGGCATCACGCACGTCCCCGCGTACATCCGCAAGGTGGAAACGGTGGAGGAAATGATCGAGCTGGCGCTGATCGAAAACATCCAGCGCGAAACGCTGAACCCGATCGAGATCGCGCAGTCGTACCGCCGGCTGATGGACGAGTGCAACCACACGCAGGACCAGATCGCGAACAAGGTCGGCAAGAGCCGCGCGACGGTCGCGAACTTCGTCCGCCTCCTCCGCCTCCCGCGCGACATCCAGGACAGCATCCAGAAAAACGAGATCTCCTACGGCCACGCGCGCGCCCTGATCAATCTCCCCGATGCCAACATTCAACTGCGCATCTGGAAGAAAATTGTGCGCGAAGGCCTGCCGGTCCGCATGGCTGAGGAACTCGCGCGCGAAGCGATGCAGCCGGTCACGCTGACGAAGAAGAGCAAGAAGAAGACGGCGGACGACTCGAGTCCCTTCGAAGCCGTCATCACCCGCCTGCGCCCGATCTACGGCACGAAAATCGAAGTCACAGGCAACAAGGCCGGCAAAGGCGCCATCACCATCGAGTACTACAACCACGACGATTTCGAGCGCATCCTCGAACTCCTCCTGCGCTGACCGTCGACGCGACGAGCGATGCGTATGGACGCACGGCCGTGCCGTCGTCCCACACGGGCGCACGGCCGTGCGCCCCGACGCGAATACCGCATCCCGACAATCGCACATATACGTACGGGCGCACGGCTGTGCGCCCGTACGTGATCCATATTCGATGCGGATTGCTTACTTCACAAGCGTCATCGTCCGCGTCTGCACGAAGGATCCGGCCCGCATCGTGCACAGGTACGTGCCCGATGCCATGCCGTCGGCGTTGAACACGATGTTGTGGGCGCCTGCCTCATATGCTTCATCCGCGATCAACGCCACGTTGCGGCCGTAGATGTCGGTCAGCATGATGGAGACATGCGACTCGCGCGGCACGGCGAAGGAGATGGTCGTGGAGGGATTGAAGGGATTCGGATAGTTCTGCGAGAGGGAGAAGCTCTCGACAACGGGACGGTCGTCGATTGCGGTGACCATGTCCTTCGCGGCGAATTCCACGACCTGCAGCACCTCGCCGAATTTCGTCCCGTCGCTCACGTGCGCAAAGATCACGAAACGCGTGAGATCGCGCAGCGTGTCGGGCGCCCAGATCCTGAACGTCTTCCGCGCGCTCGTCTGCGACGCCACGTTCGAGCCGGCGGTGACGGGATCCCCGAAATCGTTCGGGAACATGTGCCGCATCACGTGATCGTGGAAGTACGGAGACAGCTTCGTCGATCCGCCGCCGGAGGGATAGAATACCTGCGAGAAATTCCGCTGGTCCTGCACCTGCGCCACGTTGAGCCGCACCTGCCTGTTGAAACCGCGATGGAAGAACACCTCGACGTCGAGATCGACGCGGTTGTCCGTCACGTTCCAGCTGGCCGACTTGATGTTGATCGAGACGGGGCTGCGCAGGCTGTCGAGAATCTGCTCGATGCGCGTGCCCCACTTGCCGCGGTCCAGCGCGATTTTCGCCTCGCCGGCGAAGAGCATCCGGCTGACGGAACCGTTGGGCCAGCCTGTGAGCCCAATCTGCGTGGCCCAGGTGTCGGTGGTCGATGTCCACATCGGTTCGTTGGTCGGAATTGCGGCGCCCCCGTGATAGGAAATGCCGTAGGCACGGCCGGGATTGCGCGCGAGCACGGCCTTGAGACTGTCCGCGCCGTACGGGCAGTAGCCGCACCAGGTGCCGGTGCCTTCTTCGATCAGCACGTTGATGTCGGTGTCCACGTCCTGATCCTGCACGTGAATCACGAACTGCACCGCCGCGTTCGCGTGTCCCGGATCGTTGGAGGTGAGGGTGATCGCGCCACTGTGATCGCCGGGCGTCAGCGATCCCGCGTTGATCGTCACGCCGATCTTGTCGGCGACGAGCGGCAGAAGGCTCCCGGACGTCTTTGCGAGCGACAGCCATGCCTCCGCGCCGCTTGCCACGGACGCGGTCCAGGTGAGGTCGGCCGCGCCGTTGTTCTTGACCGGAATCTGGATGCTGACGGGCTTCGACTTCTTCACCCAGGTGTCGAAACTCGTCGTGCTGAGGTACAGCACGGGACCGCCCGACTGCGCGCCGTCGAGGATCTCGAGCGTGCCGAGCGTCGTGCCGCCCGCGTCCTCGCCGCCCGGAACGAACATGCGCGTGCCGTCGGTGCCGCCCTGTATCTGCGACTGCATGCCGGTGGGTTTCAGCTCGAGTGTGGTCCACGCATTGGCGAGCACGTTGTACTTGAAGGAGCGCTGCGTCGCGGGGGCGTTGTTGTCCGCGGAAGGCCGGCCTCCCGTGAAGAGCACGTCGTTGCCGATGGCCGCACAGGTCGGCATGATGGTGGGACCGATCGGGTAGTCCTTCACCTTGTTCCAGGTCAGCGTGCCGCCCACGATCTCGCCGACGTAGGTATCGGCGATGTAGTACATCTGGGGATTCACGTTGTTGAAGCCGCAGGTGGCCACGATCTTGTTGCCGACGGTGGCAGCGGAGAGGAACTTCAGCGCGACGGGATACTCCGTGGAGGTGCCCCAGCTGTCGGTCGCGGGATCGTACACCTGCACCGTCTTGATGAACGCCGTGTTCGTCGCGCCCGTGCCGGCGATCACGTAAATCTTGTTGTCGATCACGCCGCACGCCGCCTGGCCCTGCGGGAACGGCATGGGGGTCATCTCCGCGTAGGAGTTGGTGGCGGGGTCGTACGCGTACATGTCCTGGATGGCCTTGTACGACGTGCCGAAGTTCTCGAGACCGCCCATGATGTAGATCTTGCCGTTGACGACGGCGGTGATGCCGATGAGGAACTTCGGCGCCGGAAAGTCCGCGATGGCGGTCCACGCGTTGTTCATGAACGAGTACTTGTACGATTTGGCGTTGTAATAATTGCCGGTCGTGACGCCGCCGAAGATGTACATGAAATCTCCATGCGACGCGACGGCATGATATTTCTTCGGGATGGGGAGCGCGGCGCCGCTGCTCCACTGACCAGTCACGGTCGGCGGAGTCGTCTTCAGCAAGGAGACCGGCGGCGTGCCCGGTCCAAAGGTTGCGTCATCCGGCATGTTGGCGCGCTCCTGCGAGAGCAGCAGGAAACACGGCAGCAGCATCATGCCGATCAGCATTTGGAAATACCGTACAGGTCGATTCATCGTTCACTCCTGTGATTTGTTGGAGAACGGCTATCGTGGAAAGATCGCGGGATTGCGCCTGCGGATGCTGAGAAAGAATCTTTCAAATGTCCGCAATTTTTCCGCAAATCAAAACACGCGGCGCGCCAGGCCCTGTACCGGTATCATGCGCGTCAAGGCGCACGGTCGCTCGCCCCGACGTGAGGTCTACAGCGCGCCCAGCGCATATACGCGTAAGGGCGCACGGTTGTGCGCCCTTACGGAGGTCAGTGATACTGAGAGCGCACGGCTGTGCGCGCCGGTATTCCGATCTTACTTCACAAGCGTCATCGTGCGCGTCTGCACGAAGGAACCGGCGCGCATGGTGAACAGGTACGTGCCGGAAGCGAGGCCGTCGGCATTGAACACGAGCGAGTGCGTGCCCGGCGCGTAGGACTCGTCCGCCAGCGTGGCGAGCGTGCGGCCGTAGGCGTCGGTCAGAACGACGGACACGTGCGACTCGCGCGGCACGGCGAAGGAGATGGTCGTGCTCGGGTTGAACGGGTTCGGGAAGTTCTGCGACAGCGTGAAGGTCTCCGCGGCCGGACGATCATCCACGGCGGTCACGAAACTCGCAAGCGGCACTTCCTCGGTCTGCAGAATTTCACCGTACGTCGTGCCGTTCGACACGTGCGCGAACACGATGAGCCGGCTGGTGCCGATGGTGGAGTCGACCGACGTGAACGTGAGGGTCTTCTTCACGCTGGTCTGGGATGCGACGTTGGCGCCCGAGCTGATCACTTCGCCGAAGGCGTTCGGGATCATCTGGCGGAGCACGTGATCATGGAAGTACGGCCTGAGAACTACGCCGCCGGTGGTCTGCTGCGGGTAGCTCATATGATCCTGGACTTGCGCAATATTCAAACGCACCGGCTGGGTGAACGTACGATGGAAGAAGACCTCGACTTCCATGATGATCTCTTTCGTGGCGTTGTTGTATGTCGAGGAGAGAATGTTCACCGACACGGGCGCTCGACGGGTCGTTAACAGTGTTCTTGCCCGCTCCGCCCACTCGCCGCGATTCAGTGCGATGGCGCTTGCTCCTTCAAAACGGATGCGGTTGATTGACGCCTGCGGCCAGCCGGTGAGTCCGATCTGGGCGGTCCAGACAGCTGTGCTCGGCGTCTGCATCGGCTCGCTCGAGTGGCCTCCGTGGTAGGAAATTCCGTACACACGTCCGGGATTCTGCGCAATGACAGACTTCAGGCTGTCGGCGCCCTGCGGACAGTACTGACACCACGTGCCGGTGCCTTCCTCGACGAGCACGTTGAGATCGGCGTCCACGTCCTGGTCCTGCGCGTGAATGAGCACCGGGACGTCCACCGTGGGCTTGTCGGGATCGTTGCTGGTAATGGTCAGGGCGCCGCTGTTGTCGCCGACGGTCAGGTTCGCACCGCTGACGAGGATGTCGATGGCGTCCGCTTTTCCGACCTGCACGGTGCCGGAAGTCTTGGAGGCGGAGAGCCAGGTGGCGCCGCTGCCCGTGACCGCGATGTTGTAGGTCAGGGCCGCTCCGCCGGGATTCCTGATGGCGAACGCGATCTTCTTCGTCCCGCTGCGCTTCGCCCAGTCATCCACCGAGACGCTCGAGAGTTCGAGCTTCGGCAGCGCTGCGACGGTCGGGTTGAAGGCTTCGAAATTCGTCACAGCAGGACCCGCCGCGCTCTGGCCGCCCGCGACGTACAATTTGCCGGAAGCGTCGGCAACGAACGCGCCGGCGTAATAGACGCCGGTGGGTTTCTGTTCCTTGCCGGTCCACGCGTCGGCGACGGGATCGTATTCCTGCGTGGCCACGGTGACGGTGCTCGCGGCGTCGATGCCGCCGGTCACGTACACCCTGGTGCCGTTCGTGCCCATCGAGTGACGATGGATGGTGCCGTTCGGGTAGTTCGCCAGCGTCGTGAAATTGATCTGGTCGGCGTTGACCACGCCCTTGTAGAACTTCGCGCTCGGTGTCAGCGCGCCGCCCGGATACGTGGCGCCGCCGAGCACGTACACGGTGGTTCCGACGATCGCCGTGCCGAAAGCGCGGAGCTGCGCCGGGAGCAGGCTCAGCGAGAATGTCCACTTGTCCTGCGCCGGATCGTAGATCTGGATGCCGTTGCTGCCCGTCGCGAATGCGGTGGTGCCGCCGCCGAGAATCCAGATGCGGTTGTCCGATACGAAGGAGCCGGCCGAGAACACGCCGAAGGGGATGTTGGCCTTGGTCGCGTAGGTGTTCGCCGCGGGGTCGTATTCAATGACGGCCTTTTCGGTCACCCAGGGATTCGTGGCGCTGTAGCCGCCGATGATGTAGATTTTCCCGTTGACGACTTCCACGCACGGGAGCGCGCGCGGCGACGGGAGCGGGGCGATGGTGGACCAGGTGGCGCCGGCAATGTCGTATTTTGCACAGTTCAGATCGTAGCCTGATCCGGTCGGATTGATGCCGCCGAACACGTAGATCGCGCCGTTGTAGAACACCGAACCGTGATACTGCTTCGCCGCGGGAAGCGGCGCGAGACCCGTCCACTGCGCGAGCGCGTTCGACGGTCCGCTCTTCTGCATCGAGACGGCCTGGCTGCTCAGTTGCGGCGTCATGGTGTTGTCGTACACGGACTGACCGAGCGCGACGGAGGAGATGCACAGCACGGCGAGCATCGCCGTCCAGAATGCGGTCATCCTTTTGTTCATGGAGACTCCTTCATATAGGGGTTGTGAGGACACACGATGGAGAAAAACGAGCGAATGCGATCCGCGCGCAGAGTGACGAACATGGAGAGGCTGAGACGGCTGCGGTGAGCCATCGATAAACATAGGCATTCCATGAAAGAAGTTCAACAAACACAAGAGCTGGAGTGACTGACGGTCACTCCAGATACCGGACATGATCGTCGTGTTCCGGCAGGTGGACGATCCAGTCGAGTCCGGCAAGCTGCGCGACGGCTTTTTTCGCCCTCTCCAGAGGAACCGAATACTTGTAGCAGAAGTGCCAGATATCCGTCGGCGCGGCGACGATGTCGAAGAGCAGTCCTTCGGCGATGGAGAGTTCCTCGTTCTTTTCCGCGCGCGCGATGATGGTCTTGAGCGCCTTCATGCCGTCCGGCTTGACGTGACGGGGCGTGAAAAAGTAGTTGGGATGATCGATCAGGTCGCAGATGATGAAGCCCGTCCCGCCCTTCTTGAATGCCGGAAGGAATGCCAGGGTGACGAGCATGTCCTCGTCGTCCTGCCACAGATCCGCCCACACAGCCGGGTCCACGGTTTTCAGCCAATCGAAGAAGAGCCGTTCTCGCGGCGGTATGTGCATCAGCACATTCCCCATGTGCCGCTCCTGCAGTTGGGCGATGTCCCTCGGCGTGAGCGCGTCGATTTCTTCGTCGCTCAGCTTCAGCGGGGTTCCGGAGAGGATGCGGGTTTCAATGTCGTCGAGAATGGGCATGGAAGTCGGGGAGAGATGTGAGATGTCAAATAGATGTGAGATTTCAGGGGCGAACTATGCCCTGCAGGCACACGGAGACCAAAAATACGGGGTTCGCGGCCGGAATCCAAAATATAAAGAATTAGCAGTCCGATATTATGTCGCGGTATTCTTCATCTCAGGCCTCTTCATCTCCCATCTCTACGGTACCGATTTTTCCATTTGGATATTATTCTCAAGACGCTATCTTGCATGACCTTGTTCCTGAAACCACAATCACAATCATAGAGGAGTTCCCCATGAAGACCATTCTCAGCGTGATGACCATGCTCGCCCTGACCTTCTCGCTCGCCACCGCAGGCGTGAAGGAAGACCCGAAAAAAGTCGGTGAGAAGAAAGAGAGCGCATGCTGCTCGAAGGAAGCCAAGGTCGCCAAGACCGAGAAGTCCAAGGATTGCTGCGCCGGCATGAGCAAGGCCGACAAGGCAAAGTGCGGCACCGGCTCGTCCTGCGACCATGCGAAGGCCGAGAAGACCGAGAAGACCGACGCAACCGTCAAGCCGACCTCCGACAAGAACTGACGCCTCCCGATGGCGAGAAAAAACCCGGCCCCGGCCGGGTTTTTTCGTTTCAGGCGTCTCCGCGCGTAAATGAAGTGCGAACACGGAGGCAACGAATTCCTCATGGAGACGACTGAGAGTGCACGGGATTTTTTCGGATATTGGATGCCATGGAAAATCGAATGTTCATGACCGCCTTCAAGAATATCTCCGCCCTCCTCGTCATCGGCGTGATCGCCTGTCTCGCATGCCCGGCTCCGGTGTCTGCGCAAGACGCGGACAGTGTGCGCCCGCGCAATGTCATCCTCATGATCGGCGACGGCATGGGCGCGGCGCAGGTCAGCGCGTTGCGTCTGCACGCCGGACGCACGCAGTTCGACCGCTTCCCGACGGCCGGGTTTTCCGTCACCTGTTCCGCTGATCATCTCGTCACGGAATCTGCCTCCGGCGCGACGGCGTTGAGCACGGGACGGCGCACGACGAGCGGCCGCGTTGCCATGGACAGTACCGGAAGGCCCCTGCAGACCGTCCTCGAATACGCGAAATCTCTCGGCAAGGCGACCGGCGTCGTCGCGACGAGCGCGATCACGCATGCCACCCCGGCGGCGTTTCTCGCGCATGTCGACTCGCGGAAAAAGCAGAACGAGATCGCGGGACAGATCACGGTCTCGGGTGTCAATGTGCTCGTCGGAGGCGGACGGCAGTTTTTCACTCCGGCGCAAGAGGGTGGCGCGCGCGGCGACGGACTGAATCTCCTGCTCTCGATGGGAGGGAAGGGCTATGCGATTTTCGACTCGCTGCGTGATGTGCCCGGGCGCTTCGGCAGTATGGTCATGCTTCTTGCCCCCGACGCGTTGGCGCCGGCCGGGGCGCGCGCCGCGACGCTGAGCGGCATGGTCGATTGCGCGCTCGGCATGCTGCGGCGGCATGAACACGGGTTTTTCCTGATGGTGGAAGGCTCGCAGATCGACTGGGCGGGACACGCCAACGACTTCCCGCAGCTGCTCCGCGAGATGAGCGAATTTGACAGCGCCGTCGGACGCGTGCTCGATTTCGCCGAGGGCGACGGCTCCACGCTCGTCGTGGTGACGGCCGACCACGAAACCGGCGGACTCTCCCTGTTTGGCGAGAAGCCCGACGGCAGCGACCTGCGCGCCGCCTGGAGCACGACGGAGCACAGCGCCTCGATGGTGCCGGTCTTCGCGTTCGGTCCGGGCCGCGAGCGCTTCGGCGGCATCCGCGACAACGCCGACATCGGCAGGCTGCTCTTCCGCGCGCTCGGAAAAATCGGCGACTGAGCGCTTCCGCGGAACTCCGCGCACCGACATCCTGTTTTCCTAGAGTCACACGCGCGTGCTCACGGGAAGGACCTCTCCCGGGCATCATTCGACGATCGTCGCCACGATCGACATCCCTGTTCGTCGAACAGGAAATCGGATGATGGCCGCATCGATGTTCCGCGGCGCTGGGGGAGATCTCCGCCCCCGCACCCGGGCAGACACTTTCAGGACAGGACAGCTTCCCCATGACCATGATACACGACAACGCCCTTCCATCCCGGGCGGACATATTCAGCGCGCTTCTGTACTACGACATTTTCGGCTACCCGCTCACCGCGGCCGAGGTGCACGCGTTTCTTCCCGCGGCTCCCGCGACACTGCGGGAGACTCTCGATGTGCTGGACGCGGCTGTCCTGCGCGGCGAGCTGCATACGCTCGGAGGCTATTACGCCGTCGATGAGCGCATCACGGCCCTCGTCGGGCGCAGACGCGACATGGAACGCTACGCGCGCCGTCACTGGCGTGTCGCGCGCATCATGACGCAGGTCATCAAGCGCTTCCCCTTCGTGTCCGCCGTCTTCATCACCGGCACGCTCAGCAAGAACATCAGCGCACCCGAACTCGACATCGACTACTTCATCGTCACCGCGCCGGGCCGCCTGTGGATCGCGCGGACGCTGCTCATCGCCTTCAAGAAGTTCTTCCTCTTCAACAGCAAAAAGTATTTCTGCCTGAACTATTTCGTCAGCGAGGACGCGCTCGCCATTCCCGAAAGAAATGTGTTCACCGCGACCGAGATCACCCACGTGAAGGCGCTGCACAACGCGCCGATGCTGCGCCGCTTTCTGGATGCCAATCCGTGGATCTCGGACGTGTTCCCGAACTGGTCGCCGGCCGTGCATCCCACGGTGAAGGCCAACGATCGCCGCAGCGTCCTCGCGCGCATCCTCGCGATTCCCTTTCGCAGCTCGTTCGCCGACCGCCTCGACGACGCGCTCATGGCGCGCTGGGCGCGCGTCTGGATCGCCCGCTATCCGGAACTTCCCGAGGCGAAGCGGAACGCGCTCTTTCAGGTGAGCAAGACCGCGTCGAAGGCGCACGGACCCGATTTCCAGACGCGCATCCTCGCCGCGCATGCGGAGCGCTGCCGGGCGTACGGCCTCGTCCCGCCCGATGCGATCCGGACCTTCCCCGCGACGCCCGGAATCCGGAGCGGGGAGCGCGAGCCGCAACTGCGCGAGCCGGTTGTGCCGGATGTGTACGCGTTCGACGCCGATCCTCCGCTCGTCGGCATCGCCTGATCGCGTCCCGCATGGCCCGCATTCTGCTCGCCCACAGTTATTTCCTGCGCTTTGACGCGAAGGCGCGGAAGCAGATGCAGCCCTGCCCGCCGCTTGGAACCCTGCTCGCCGCCGCGGTGCTGCGCGAGGCCGGGCATGAGGTCGCGCTGTTCGACCCGATGTTCGCGGACGGCGAGCGCGACATCGTTCCGCATCTCGACGCGTTCCGGCCCGGGATACTGCTGTTCTTCGAGGACAATTTCCACTACCTGTCGAAGATGTGTCTCAGCCGCATGCGGGAGGCGCTCTTCGCGATGGCCGCGGAGGCCAAACGGCGCGGATGCCTGGTCGTGGCGCAGGGCTCCGACCCGGTGGATCATCTTCCCGAGTATTTTTCCCGCGGTGTGGATATCGCGATCATCGGCGAGGGCGAACAGACGGCCGTCGAACTGTTCGCCGCCCTCGGTTCCGCCTCTGCGCACACCCCATTCAACGCGCGAGGGAGCGCCGCGCTCGACGCCATCACGGGCATCGCATACGCCGATGTCGACGGACCGCCCCGCATCACGCCGAAACGCGCATTGCTGCGCGACCTCGACGCGCTGCCCTTCGCCGCGTGGGATCTCGCGGACATCCCGCGCTACCGTGAGGCGTGGATACGGCGGCACGGATTCTTCTCCCTGAACGTCGCCACGACGCGCGGCTGTCCCTACCACTGCAACTGGTGCGCGAAGCCGGTGTACGGGCAGGCCTACACCTCGCGCTCGCCCGAAAATGTTGCGGAGGAGCTCCTTCTCTTGAAACGCGCATACGCGCCCGACCGCATCTGGTTCACCGACGACATTCTCGGCCTGAAGCCGGGCTGGCTCGCGCGCTTCGCCGACGTCGTCGCGGATAAAGACTGCCGTATCCCTTTTTCCTGCCAGACGCGGGCCGACCTGCTCCTGCGCGAGGACAATGCCCGTCACATGGCGCGCGCCGGCGCGCACACGGTGTGGCTCGGCGCGGAGTCGGGGTCGCAGTCCGTGCTCGACGCGATGGACAAGGGCGCGACGGTGGCGCAGATCCGCGACGCCACGCGCCTCCTGCGCGGCGCGGGCGTCCGCGTCGCGTGGTTCCTGCAGTTCGGCTACCTGGGCGAAACCTGGAGCGACGTGCGCGCCACCCTGCGGCTGCTGCGCGAGGAAGCGCCCGACGACATTGGCGTTTCGGTGTCGTACCCGCTCCCCGGGACGGCCTTTTACGACACCGTGCGCGACCGGCTCGGCGACAAACGGAACTGGTCCGATTCCGGCGACCTCGACCTGATGTTCCCCGGCACGTTCCGGCCCGCGTTCTACCGCGCGCTACACGCAGCGGTGCACAAGGAATTCCGCCTCCGGCAGGCCCTGCGCGCGCTGCGGCGCCGCGATTTCTCCCCTCCCGCCCTGCGTCGCATCGCGCTGGTCCCGTGGAACATCGCGCAGCTCTGCGCCGCGCGCATCGGCACGCTCGCGCTGCGCATCGCGGGCGCGCCCCGCGGGCGCGTCGCGCCGCTGCGGACGGAGGCGTGATGGACGTCCTGCTCGCCCACGCCTACTCGCTCGACGAGGATCCCGCCGAACAACGCGTGATGAAGCCGTACGCACCGCTCGGCATCCTGTCGATCTCCGCCCATCTCAAGGAGCGGGGCTGCAGCGTCGGCGTCTTCGATCCAACGTTTCAGACCATCGACTCTTTTGAACGGGAGCTCGCCCGTCTGCGGCCGCCCGTCGTGGGCATCTCGATCAACATGATGACGAAGCGATCGGCCATCCGCATGATACGCATGGCCGCCGCCGCCGGCTGCCGCGTGGTCGTCGGCGGACCCGAACCGTCGTCGTATGCCGAGGAGTACCTCGATGAGGGAGCCGACGTCGTGGCGATCGGCGAAGGCGAGCGCACGATGGAGGAACTGCTCGCGGTCTGGGGCTGCGCGTCCGTCGCCGTTCCCGACGGCGGCATGCCCGCATCCCTTCACGATGTCGCGGGCATCGTCTTTCGCGACACCGATGGCGCGGTCGTGCGCACCGCCGCCCGCGAGAAACTCCGCACCCTGGACGAACTCCCCTTCCCCGACCGCGGCGCCATCGATTTCACTCCATATTTCAAGGCCTGGAAGGAACGGCACGGCGTCACCTCGCTCTCGATCATCACGCAGCGCGGCTGCCCGTACACCTGCGCGTGGTGCAGCCACTCCGTGTACGGCGAGAGTTACCGCCGCAGGGCGCCCGCGCGCGTCGCCGAGGAGATCGAGGCGATGAAGCGCGCGTACAATCCCGACATGCTCTGGTTCGTGGACGACGTCTTCACGATCAGCGCGAAGTGGATATTCGAGCTGCAGGAGGAACTGCTGCGCCGCGATCTGCACATCCCCTTCGAATGCATCACGCGGGCCGACCGCCTCAACGACGACATCATCGCCGCCTTGAAGGCCATGGGCTGCCGCCGCGTGTGGATCGGCGCCGAATCCGGATCACAGCGCATCCTGGACGCGATGAGCCGCGGCGTCACCGTGCGGCAGGTGGAAACGATGACACACGCCTGCCGCGCCGCCGGCATCGAGGTCGGCACCTTCATCATGCTCGGCTATCTCGGTGAAACCGCCTCGGATATACGCGCCACAGCGGCCTATCTGCGCCGTTCGCGCCCCGACATTGTCCTGACGACGGTCTCCTACCCGATCAAGGGCACCGCCTATTACGACGCCCTCGGCCCCGCGGCTGTGGTGCCTGCGGCGCCCTTCGAGCAGTGGACCGACCGGAACATCGCCGTGCGCGGCCGCTATTCAGACCGCTTCTACTGGTACGCGAACCGCTACATCATCCACTCCGCCGCGGCGGGGCGTTCGCTCGCAGACGGCCGCTACCTGCGCGCCGTGCCGTCGCTCGTGAAATCCGCAGTGGCGCAGGCGGGGATGGCGCTGCACGGAAGAAGTGGGGAGTGGGGAGTAGGGAGTAGGGAGTAGGGAGTAGGGAGTAAAAGACCCGTTACTCTTTTCTTGTTCCCACGCTCCCGCGTGGGAACACCGCGTGGGAGCAGGGCAGGAAATGCCGCTATTCTTGTTCCCACGCTCCCGCGTGGGAACACCGCGTGGGAGCAGGGCAGGAAATGCCGCTATTCTTGTTCCCACGCTCCCGCGTGGGAACACCTCGTGGGAACAGGGCAGGAAATGCCCATCACTTCGAACATCACTCGCAGATTGAACGGTCAGATCCTTCCCTTCGGCTTCGCTCAGGGCAGGCTTCTGCGTTCAGGATGACGGTGGCCTCACGACTCACGATTCACGACTCACGACTCACGACTCACGATTCACGATTCACGATTCACGATTCACGACTCACGACTCACGATTCACGATTCACGATTCACGACTCACCATTCACACCCCCCGGTGCCAGTCCGTCCCGGGATCGTAGGACCGCAGAAGGGCGGACTTCTCGGCGTGGCGTTCGAGCGCGAGGTCCACGAGCCGTGACAGGAGCTCCGTGTACGGGATGCCCGCGGCCTCGAAGAGCTTCGGGTACATGCTGATGGAGGTGAAGCCCGGGATGGTGTTGACTTCGTTCAGAACGATGTGCGCGAGGTCGCGCGTGACGAGGAAATCCACGCGGGCCATGC
The DNA here is from genome assembly GCA_016720835.1 of Ignavibacteria bacterium. GTDB lineage: Bacteria > Bacteroidota > Ignavibacteria > SZUA-365 > SZUA-365 > JADKJW01. The sequence continues at coordinate 127,081 of JADKJW010000010.1, read as the reverse complement.
CTTCGCAGCCGATGGCCTTGTATGCGGCAATCGCGAGCGCGCGCACCTGCTCTCCGATGCCCTCCGGCAATTCCGCGGGGATGAGCGTGGCCGAGGCGCCGTCAACATATTTTGCGTTGTAGTCGTAGAATTCGTTGCTCGGCACGATTTCGCCGGGCATCGACGCGATGGGAGCCTCGTTGCCCAGCACCGCCACTTCGATCTCCCGCGCGTTCTCCACCGACTGCTCCACGATCACCGTTCGGTCGTAGCCGCGCGCGAGATCGACCGCGACGATCAGTTCCTCGCGCGTCCGCGCCTTCGAGATGCCCACGCTCGATCCGAGATTCGGCGGCTTCACGAACACCGGGTAGCCGAGCGCGTCTTCCAGATAGCGGATGATCTCGTCCGGTTTTTCGAGCCAGGCCTTTCCGCTGAACGAGGCGAACGGTACCACGGGCAATCCGCTCTGCACATGAACGCGCTTCTGCAGCGCCTTGTCCATGCCCAGTGCGGACGCAAGCACGCCCGATCCGACATAGGGAAGCTCCGCCAGTTCCAGGAGCCCCTGGATGGTTCCGTCTTCGCCGCAGGTGCCGTGCAGCACCGGAAACACTGCATCGAGCGCGATGTTCTCGAAGGCCCCTTCGCCGTGACAGACCAGCAGGCCATGGCGCGTCGGGTCCGGCGGTAGGAAACAGTCCGCGACGCCCTCGCTCCGCTCGGCGCCGTTCAGATGCGCCAGCACGTCCGGTCCCGTCAGCCATGCGCCGGACTTGGCGATGCCGATGGGGATGACGATGAAGCGCGCGGGATCGAGTGCCTGCATGACGGATGCGGCGGACACGAGCGACACCTCGTGCTCGCCCGAGCGCCCGCCGAAGAGCACGCCGAGTCGAATCTTTTCCATGGGGATGTGCGTCAATGTGAAGAGAGTGAAAGCATTCAAGAAACTAGGGACGGTGCGCGGGAAATGCAACGGCACGCGCATTCGGGAGACCGTTTCGCGTTGTTTTTCGCTGCCCCTCCTGCTATGTTGACCGCATGCGCTCCATCCTCGCCGTCTCCGTCCTCTGCCTGCTGCTCGCGGCCTCCACGAGCCTCGCGCAGGAGCTGCGGGGCGACACGCTGCAGCCGCCCCCGTCGGATTCGTCGTTCGTCATGAAAAAATCGCCGCTCGGCGCGGTGATCCGATCGGCCCTGCTGCCCGGACTCGGTCAGCTCTACAACGAATCGTATTGGAAAATCCCCATTGTCGTCGGCGTCGGCGCCTTCCTCGTGTACGGCATCGTCACCGAACACGCCAATTACGCGGACTATCGAGATCAATACGCGCTCTCCATTTCCGATCTCAATCCCTCGGGCGACCTCTACCTGAAAAGCTACCGCGAGTTCTACCGCGACCGCCGCGACGCCTACGCGTGGTGGTTCGCCGTGGTGTATCTCCTGCAGATCGCCGACGCCTTCGTCGACGCGCACCTCTACGACTTCGACGTCAGCGACGAGGTACACGCCTCGCTGCAGTTGATGCCGCAGGGACGGGTGGGGTTGCAGTTGCGCTGGTAGCGGGAAGACGGAATTCAGAATCCAGAATCCAGAATTCAGAATCCAGAAGAAGACGAAGCGGACAACACATTCTTCAGGGAATGTGAAGAACGGAACAAGGCGCGATACTCCGCGCCTTGTTCCGTTATACTTCACGATTCACTATTCACCATTCACGATTCACGACTCACGACTCACGATTCACGACTCACACGTCGAAGTACATCCCGAATTCAAACGGATGCGGCCTCAGGGCGAGCTGCTTTGCCTCGCGATTCATCTTGTAATCGATCCAGGTGCCGATGACGTCTTCGCTGAACACGCCGCCCTTGAGGAGGAAGTCGTGGTCGCGCTCGAGCGCACGCAGCGCTTCTTCGAGCGAGCCCGGCGCGGTCGGGACGTTCTTGAGTTCTTCGGGCTTCATGTCGTAGATGTCCTTGTCGAGCGGCTGGCCCGGATCGATGCGGTTGATGACGCCGTCGAGACCGGCCATCAGCATCGCGCTGAAGGCGAGGTAGGGATTGCAGGAGGGATCAGGCGTGCGGTACTCCACGCGCTTGGCTTTCGGACTTGACGAGTACATCGGGATGCGGATGGACGCGCTGCGGTTGCGCTGCGAGTACGCGAGATTCACCGGGGCTTCGTAGCCGGGGACGAGGCGCTTGTAGGAGTTCGTCGTCGGATTCGTGATGGCGCAGAGCGCGGGCGCGTGCTTGAGCAGCCCGCCGATGAAGAACAGCGCCATCTCGCTCAGTCCCGCGTAGTTCTCTCCGTAGAACAGCGGCTTGCCCTGCTTCCAGAGGCTCATGTGCACGTGCATGCCCGACCCGTTGTCGCCGAAGAGCGGCTTCGGCATGAAGGTGGCCGTCTTGTTGTTGCGCCAGGCCGTGTTCTTGACGATGTACTTGAAGAGCAGGAGCTGGTCGGCCGCCACGAGCAGCGGCTGGAAGCGCAGGTCGATTTCCGCCTGTCCGCCCGACGCGACTTCATGGTGCTGGGCTTCCACGTCGAGGCCGCATTCCATCATCACGCGCACCATCTCGTTGCGGAGGTCGTTGAGGTGATCCGTCGGCGGGACCGGGAAGTACCCTTCCTTGTAGCGCGGCTTGTAGCCGAGGTTCGGACCCTCGTCGCGCCCGCTGTTCCAGCGGCCCTCCACCGAGTCCAACTCGTAGAAGGCGTGATTTTCGCCGGAGGAAAAACGCACGTCGTCGAAGATGAAGAACTCCGCCTCGGGTCCGAAGAAGGCGGTGTCGGCGAGACCGGACTGAATCAGATACGCCTCGGCCTTCTGCGCGATGTTGCGCGGACAGCGCTCGTACTTCTCGTGCGTCAGCGGTTCGTAGATGTCGCAGATGAGACTCAGGGTCTTCTCGGCGACGAAGGGATCGATCATGGCCGTCGCCGGATCGGGGATGATGACCATGTCGCTCTCATGGATGGCCTTGAACCCGCGCAGGCTGGAACCGTCAAAGCCGAGGCCGTCGTCAAACGTGTCCGCGCCGAACTGCGTCACCGGCACGGTGAAGTGCTGCCACTGTCCCGGAAAATCCATGAACTTGAAATCGATCATCTTGACGTTTTCACGGGTGACCAGCTCGAGGACTTTCGTCACGTCGTCCGCTTTATGTCGTGTCATTTTGTTTCTTTCTCCGAATGATGTGTGGGATCAATGGGAATGGACAGGGTCTCCTTGCGCGTGGACAGCACGACGCTCGTGCGCGTGCCGAGCACGCCGCGCCATGACTGTATCGCCGACAGAATCTCCTCGAGCGACGCGGTGTTCCAGGTCCGGATCTTGAGCAGATGCGAGCCTTCGCCCGTGATGGCATGGCACTCGATGATCTCCGGGCTCTGCGACACGTGCTTGAGGAATTCCTCGAAGTGCTTCGACGAATCGATGGACACCATGACGAAGGCCGTGACGTCCATGCCCAGCTTCTTCGCGTCCAGCAGCGCCGCGTACCGGGTGATGTAGCCGCGATCCTCCAGCTTGCGGAGCCGCTCGCTGATGGCCGGCAGGGAGAGGCCGATTTCCTCGGCCAGCTCGTTCCGCCGCTTCCGGCCGTTGTCCTGAAGGGCGGTGAGGATGGCGATGTCTATGGTGTCTAGCACTTTACTTTATGAGGCTGTTACGATGGATGGCTTTATTTACAGAAAGCTCGACGGCAATTATAGCATAGGAAATTCGAGAAAGCAAGAAAAATCGACGACAGCGGCGGAAGATTATTTTTCCGACGCCGCCGGACCGAGGCGGAAGCGGAAAGAGCCATGTTCCCGCCGCAGTTTCACGGGACGGATTTTTCCGGCACATTCCGGTGTTCAGCAGGGCAGTGACCATGGCCGTTCCAGATTCTCCATTTTCCGACATCGCGCGCGGCTACGACGCGGGCTTCAGCGACCTCGCGCAGGTGCGGGTGCTGCGTGAGCGCGTGCAGCGGCTGATGCTCGCGCATTTCCCCCGCGGCGGCTCCATCCTCGAGATCGGGTGCGGCACGGGCATCGATGCGCGTTTTCTCGCCGGGAGCGGCCGCGCCGTGCTGGCCACGGATCCGTCGCGCGGCATGCTCGCCGTGGCCCGGGAGCGCTGCCATGGCCTGGAGAACGTGGATTTCGTGCACATGCCCGCCGAGCATCTCGCGTGCGTGCGCGACCGCAGCATGGACGGCATCCTCTCGAATTTCGGCGCGCTCAATTGCGTCGAGCGCCTGCAGCCGGTGTTCAACGACGCCTACCATATCCTGCGCGACAACGGCGTGTTCATCGTCTGCCTGCTGAACCGCTTCTCGATCGCGGAGACCGTCGCCTACCTCCAGCATGGCAAGGTGCGGCAGGCCTTCCGCCGCTGGCGCCGCGGCGGCGTCAGCGTGTCCGTCGGCACGCAGAGCGTGCTCACCTGGTATCATTCCCTTCGCGCGATCAAGCGCATGATCCGCGGGAAATTCATCGTGCAGCACGTGGCCGGTCTCAACATCCTCACGCCGCCCCCGTCCTTCGAGGGGCTGTACCGTCGGCACCCGAAGCTGATCGCGCTCGCGGGGGCCGTGGAGCGGCGCATCGACACGCTCCCCGTCGTGTCCACGCTCGGCGACCATTACGTCATCGTCCTGGAGCGCTTCGAATGAGCGCGCGGACGGCGCCTCCCCGGGGACGAACGGCATGAAGGCGATCCTCCTGCTGCTCCTTCCCTTTCTTCGCGCGCGCGCGGTGAAACTCGCGTTCGCATTCGCGGCGGTGCTGCTCGTGGCCTGCACGTCCCTGCTGTATCCCGTGCTGCTGAAATGGATGATCGACGCGGTCTCCGGTCCGCGCGCGCCCGTGTTCGAGCGCCCGGTGCTGCTCGTGGCCGCGCTCGCCGCGCTGTTCGCGCTGTCGAGCGTCGCCGGGTACTACGCCCATGCCGCGACGATGGAGGCGGGCTTTCTGCTGCGCAACGAGTTGCGCGCGCGCTTCTTCGAACGGCTCCTCGCGCGGCCCCTGACCTTTCACCGCGCGCAGCAGACGGGGGAACTGTCCGCCCGCGCCATCGACGACATCGGCCGCCTGCAGCCGTTTTTTGCCGGGCTCCTCGCGCCCGCGCTGCAGCAGATGCTCGTCGTCGCAGGGTGCATCGCGCTGATGGCGCTGCTCCATCCCCTGATGACCGCCGCGGCGATCGGGCTGATGCTCGTGCCGATTCCGTTTCTTCGTTTCTCCGGCACACGGATTCTCGGTTTCTACACCGACAGCACGGCGCTGCACGCCCGCGCCAGCGCGCTGTTCGAGGAGACGCTTGTCGGGATCCGCGAGGTGCAGTCCTTTTCGCGCGAGGAGACGCAGGCATCGCGTTACCGCGCGCTGCATCGCGACGCCCTGCGCGGCGAAATGCGCGCGGCCAAGCGCCAGGCGGGCGCGCAGCAGGGCGTCTCATTCCTGCTCGGCATCGTGCTGCTCGGCGTTTTCTTCGTGAGCGCCACGCGCGTCGTATTTCCGGAATGGCCCGTCAGCGGCGCGGTCGCGTTCTATCTCTACGCCTATACGCTGGCAATGGCATCCGTCGCTCTCGGCCGCCTGTATCTGACATGGCAGGGCCTCGCGGGCGCGTTGCGCAGAACATCGGCGTTGTTTCTCGACGCGTCGACGACGGCGCCCCCGGCGAGCGGAGTCCACCGCGCGCCGGTGCTCGGCGCGGTCGCGTTCCGCGGCGTGTCTTTCTCGTACGTGCCGGGTATTCCTGTGCTGGAGGACTTCTCGCTTTCCGTCGCCGCCGGGGAGTGGCTGGTCGTCGAGGGCGCCTCGGGCTGCGGAAAATCCACCATCGCCGCGCTGCTGCCGCGCCTGTGCGATGCGCAGGGGGGAGAGATCCTGATCGACGGCATCGCGATCGGCGCATGGGATCTCGCCCATCTGCGCGGCAGCATCGGACTCGTGGCGCAGGAGCCGGTGCTCTTCCACGGCACGCTGCGCGAGAACATCCTCTTCGCGCCGGGCGACGCGGATCCGGAACGCCTGGAGCAGGTGCTTGCGGCCTCGTGCGTGGACCAGTTTCTCGACGCCCTTCCGGGCGGGCTCGACACGCTGGTCGGCGAACGCGGCACCACACTGAGCGGCGGACAGAAATCGCGCATCGCCATCGCCCGCGCGCTGCTCCTCGATCCCGCCATCCTCGTCCTCGACGAAGCGAACGCCATGCTCGACGCGGACCTCGAAATCCTTCTGTGGACGCGGCTGCGCGCGGAGCGCGCCGGCAAGACCACCATCGTGCTCGGCCATCACGTGTCGCGCATTCCCCCTCCGTATTCGCACATCGCATTGCATCCCCGCGCGCGCGACGGCGCGGAGAACGAAGACTGACATGCGCGCGCTCACCCTCAACACGTACTACGATACCGGATACTCCGATCCGGAATCTTTATTGCGCGCGTACTGGACCATGACGGAGTGGTGCGCAGCGCTGAAGCGCGCGGGAACGGAATCCGTCGCGGTGGTACAGCGCTTTTCCGCGGACGGGCGCATCGCGCTGGACGGGGTCGACTACCATTTCGTGCGCGACATGCTGCCGTCCCGTCCTCGCTGGGGCATGCGTTTCACCCGAACCATCGCGTCCGTCCGCGCCCTCGACCCCGACGTGGTGCACGTCCACGGCATTCCCGCCGTGCTCCCGGCTCTGCGCTCCGCCCTCGCTGCGGACACGGCGCTGTTGTGGCAGCATCATGGCGGACCGCTTCCTCCGGCGGTGCTTCATCCCCTCTACCGCCGCGCGCTCGGACGTCTGGATGCCGCGCTGTTCGCCTCGCGCGCCCAGGGCGAGGAGTGGCGGCGGCTCGGCCTGCTTCCCGCCGCGGTCCGCATCATCGACGTGCCTGAATCCTCGACCCGTCTGGCGCCGACGGATCAAGACGAGGCGCGCCGGATTCTGGGCGTCGACGGCGAGCCGCTGCTGCTCTGGATCGGACGTCTCGACGGCAACAAGGATCCCGTGACCGTCCTGCGCGGTTTCGCCGCGGCGCGATCCGCCCTTCCTCGCGCGCGCCTGTGCATGCTCTATACGGAGGCGCCGCTGGAGCATGCCGTGCGCGCGGAGTGCGCCTCGCTTGGCCTCGGCGATGCCGTGCGCCTTGTCGGACCCGTGCCGCATGAGGAGATCGCGCGGTGGCTCAGCGCCGCGGACCTGTTCGTGCTCGGCAGTCATCGCGAGGGGTGCGGTTTCGCGCTCATCGAGGCGCTCGCCTGCGGCGCATGGCCCGTCGTCACGGGCATCGCGCCGTTCGCGGCCCTGACCGGCGGAGGCGCCATCGGCCACCTGTGGCAGCCGGGGGACGACGCGGGTTGCGCGCGCGCGCTCCGCGAGGCCGCCGGCACGCGAGGATCGCGCGAACGAGTGCGCGCGCATTTCGCGGAGACACTCTCCTTCGATCGCATCGGCACCCGCGCCCGCGACGCGTTCGAAGACGCATGGCTGACGCGTCGTCGTGCAACCCGCGCGGAGACGCGAGGATGACGCCGGCACGCAACGGCGCGGGACCGCGCATCGCCCTGCTCGTGCACGGCGGCGTGGAGGAACCGGGCGGCGGCGTGACCGTCCCCTTCCTCGTGCAGCTCGTGTCCCGTCTGTCGCGGACCTGCCGCGTGGAGGTCTTCACCATCCCGTCGAGGACCGGATCGAAGCCGGCGGACTGCGGCGACGCGCGCATCCGCTTCGTGTCGAAAAAACCCCTCCACGATCCGATTCTCCGCTACGCCTTCCTGTCGGCGGAGCTGCTTCGCGCGCATGCGCACGAGCGGTACGATCTGCTGCACGGCGTGTGGGCGCACCCGGCGGGACTGATCGCGGCCTCGTTCGCGCCGTTGCTGGGCATCCCGGGTGTCGTGAGCCTCCACGGCGCCGAGACCGCGAATCTGCCCGATGTCGGATACGGGCATCTGCGGTCCGGTCTCCTGCGCCCGCTCACGCTCTGGTGCTGCGGGCGCGCGCAGGGCCTGACGCTGTTGTCCTCCGCGCAACGCGCAGCCCTCGCCGCGCACGGTGTCGCACGCGACGATGCCGTCGTCATTCCCGCGGGTGTGGACACCGCCCTGTTCCCGCTCGCAGAGCCGCGCGTTCCCGACGGCACGCTCCGCGCCCTGCATGTGGCGAATCTGACCCCCGTCAAGGATCAGGACACCTTGTTGCGCGCGTTCCGGCTTCTTTCGAAATCCGTCGACGCGCGTCTGCGCATCGTCGGCGGCGATTTCATGCTGGGACGCGTGCAGGATCTCGCGAGAGAGCTCGGCCTGGCGGACAGCGTGGAATTTGCGGGACATGTGGCGCATCAGGACATGCCGCGGCATTACGCGTGGGCGGACGTCCTGCTCCAGTCATCGCGTCACGAGGCGGGCGGCGTGGCCGTCGCCGAGGCCCTCGCCAGCGGCGTGACGGTGTGCGGCACGGACACGGGACTGCTGCACGACGTAGACGGAGAGTGTGCCGCCGCTGTCCCGGCGGGCGATTTCGAAGCCCTCGCGATGGAGACCCTCCGGCTCTGGTCCGATCCCGACCGCCGGGCCGCCATGCGCGCAAACGGACGCCGCTGGGCGGCGGACCACTCCATCGATGCCGCCGCCGAAGCCATGCTGCGCGTGTATCGCGATGCGCTCATCGATTCCAGGCGGGGCAGGTCCCTCGATTTCACGCGCCGCTGAGATGATGTCCGCCACTTCCCCCGCCTCGCTCAGCATTTCGGTGGTCGTGCCCACGCGCAACCGGTCCGCATGCCTGCACCGGCTGCTTGCCTCGCTCGAGGCGCAGGAGCAGCCTCTCCACGAAGTGCTTGTCGCGGACGCCTCCGACACGCCCGCCGATGCCGACGGCCTTCGGGCACGGCATCCCCGGCTCGGCATTCGCGTGCTTCCGTGCCCGCCGTCGGTCTGCGCGCAGCGCAATGCGGGCATCGCGGCAGCAACGGGCACGCATCTGTTTCTGTGCGACGACGACATGGAAGTCGCACCCCGCTATCTTTCAACGCTCGCCGCGCATCTCGCGCGGTGCCCGGACACCGGCGCGTTGACGGGATTGATCGCCGAACCGGACACGAATGGCGAGTACTCGTCCGATTTTCGCGTGCTCCCTCTGCGCACGTTGCTTTGGAATACCCTCTTCCAGCTCACGGTATGGGCCGACGTGTCCCGCACGCCCATGCCCGCCTTACTGCGGCGCCCGCTCCGCGCCTGGTACGCGTGGCGGGGCAACACCTTCACGCTGGCCGGTTGGCCGCTGGTGACAGAGGTGTCGGAGCCGGTGACGCGTTGCGCCGTGTTCGGGCTCGGCGCGTCGCTGATCGCGCGGGAATGGCTGCGCGCGTCGCCCTACGACGAAGCGCTGGGTCCGCACGGCATCGGAGACAACTACGGAGTGGCGCTGGGTTTCCCCGGGGAGCGGCCCATCACGGTGCTTCGCGACGCGACCATCCTGCATCACAAAGTGCCCGGCAATCGTCTCCCCGCGCAGTCGGCGCACGTGCTGCGCATTCTCGCGCTGAGGCGATTCCGGAAGCAGCGCGGGCTCTACACCCCATGGAGCGCAGCCTGGCTGTTGTGGTCTTTGCTGGGGAACGGGATACGGTTTCTGCTGCAGGGAAATTCGGTGATGCTTCGCGCGACGATGAAAGCCGTGAGAATACTGCTTTTCACCGCCCGCGACGAGGATATCCTCCGCGACGAGCGTCCGTTCGGGTGAAAAGGTGGCGGGGAATGGTCCCGGGGCAACTTTTCCGAATTCCCTCCGTATTTCATTGAATTGTAACCAATTCCCCCGTATCGTGTCTTCGAAGTATGCGCTGCGGAAAACTGCCGCAGTGATGACGATGGCGCCGGAAAACGGATCGAGGCCATGGAGCGCAGGCACAGCACACTCAGCGACGACGAACTCTTCCGGGTGTTCCGTGGAACAGCGGAAGAGAAGAACGAAGCCTTCGCCGAGTTGTACGCGCGGTATTCTCAAAAAGTGTACGTGTACTGTCTCCGCATGTCCGGCAGTCCCGATGACGCGAACGATGTGTTTCAGGAGACCTTTCTCCGCTTTTTCCGTCACGAGTTTTCGGAAGGCGAGCGGGTTTCCAACATCCTTTCCTATCTGCTGGCGAGCGCGCGCAACGTGTTCCTGAACGTGTTGCGCAGCAACGCGCGGTGGTCGCCCTTCGAGGAAGGCGAGGATACGGGCGGCGCGCCGCTGTACGAGCGCGAAGAACTGTTCAACATGGTGGGCGCGGCGCTGGAACTGCTGGACGCCTCCTATCGCGAAGCATTCGTTCTGCGCTTCTATCAGGGCCTGTCCTACAAGGAAATCGCGGCAGTCACGGGTGATTCGGTCGCATCGCTGAAGGTCCGCGTCATGCGCGCGAAGGACCGGATCCGATCGATCCTCTCCCCGTACATCGCCGATCTGGCCCGGCACGAGTAGCACGGGAGCACGCTCCCGCACAGACATCCCCCGCCCTCGCGGCGGGGGCGCACGACAAGGCCCTGCGCCACGCTGAAGCCCCGCATTCCCCGCCTGATGCGGGTGGCACAGTCGACCAACCATCACACGACGACGAGACACGAACAGCAATGATCGATCATGAACGCGACTGAACTTCTCCACCAGTACTTCGATGAAGGACTCGACCCCGCCCACGAGGACGTGCTGTTCGAGCGCCTTGCCGCAAGCCAGGAACTCCGCAAGGAGTTCAGCGAGCACGCGCGGCTGCATTCCTTCATCAGCCAGGATCTCCGGAACATCACGCCGCCCGCGGCGGTGACCGCTGCGGTGTTCGCGGGCGCAGGCCTGACCGCCCCGGCAGCAGCGGCTGCCACCGCCGGCGCGGCGTCTTCCGGACCCATGCATGCGGCGCACTCCGCGCTGGCCGTCGTGAAAGGCCATCTCCCGATCATCGCAACCGCCATCCTCTCCGCGGTCATGACCAGCGGCATGTTCCTTCTGTTCTCTCCCGCACCCATCCTCACGCTCCCTCCCGGACAGCAGGAAGCGCGGCTGCAGCAGACGCCGACGGAAGCGGCCCCGATTTCCGCCGACCGCATCGCGCGCGATGCGGAGAATGCGGAACCCGCATCCGCCCGCATCGGACGCGCCCGGCACGCGCGCACCGCCGGGCCGGTCTTCGCGGATACCCGCGCAGCCGCACAGGGCTCCGGCGCGGCAGTCGCGCATGGCGCGATGGAACGGTCAGACCGTACCGGTGACGGAACACCGCCGTCTGTGGCGGAAGCCGCGCATGCCGCCGTGACGCTCCGTCCGCCTCCCGCCGATCTCCTGCCATCGACCGTCGCAGAGCTGCCAATCGGTGCGGATCGATATTCCGCCCTTCCGGCCGATCTCGACATCGCGCCCGCTCCGCTGAAGACCCCGACACGCGAGGACATCCCCGTCCAGCCCGTCGCGGTGTTTCCGCCGGACGCCATGCTGGCCGACGCGTCGATGGACGGGCTGTCCCGGTCGCATTTCTTCCAGTACCACAGCAACGGGGATTTCCTGTCGAATCTCGTCTTCGAGATGCGCGTGCTGAACTCCCGCTCCTATCCGAGCGTGGACCTGCCCTACAATTCGCATGACCTGTTCAAGGACATGGCCATCAGCGCCGTGTACAAGATCTCCGACATGCACGCCTTCGGTCTTGAATACGGCCGCGAGACGTTCGGACAGGAGTACCAGTCCATGATGTTCTTCGAAAACCGCGATCCGGGAGAACCGATTCGCATCGTGTACTCGCCTCCGGCGCCGTGGATCGCGGCGATCGTGCAGCGCAACAAAATGCTGGACTGGTATGGGGCCGTGTGGAAGCTGTCCTTCCCGAAATTCGGCATCGTCGACTTCGTGTATCCGTACGCCCGCACCGTCATCGGCGGGACCAGGCAGGGTCCTCTGGCGAAGTTCCGTTTCGGTCTCGAGATGTATCCGACCAACTACTCCATGTTCAATCTCGGGCTCGAAGGCTCGGTCCTGCAGTACATCGTCGAAGGTTCCTGGCACAGGACCTACAAGCTGGGTGCAACCTTCGGGGTCGCCATCGGCTTCTGATCCGGACCCGCGGGCGCACGTCCGCGGGAATGATTCCGCATCGCGCGACGGCCGCGGCTTTGAGTTCCGGCCGTCGCGCCGTATTATTTCCGCCATGCAGACCGCGCTCCTTCCGATCCTCGCTCGTTTTCCGCTCACGGACGGGACCATATCCGTCGCGATGCCGCTGCTCGTGCTGATGGTGGCGGTGAGCGCCGTTGCGTTTTTCCGGCGCGCCGTCATGGACGCCTGCCTGCTCTGGCCCGTCGATATCGTTGGTCGGGGAGCCGTGCACCGCCTGGTGACCTACGGCTTCGTGCATGGCGATATCGGGCACCTCTTGTTCAACGCCTTCTCGTACGCGTCCATCGCGTTCACGCTGAACGAGGTCCTCGGCGCGCGCGATTTTTCGATCGTGTATTTCGGGAGCCTCATTCTCGGCGCCCTGCCTCCCGTCGTGCGTCACCGGCGCGATCCCGCGTACCGGGCGCTCGGGGCGTCGGGGGCGATCTCCGGTCTCTTTTTCTGCGGCATGCTGTTTTTCCCGCAGGGCAAGGTGTACCTCTTTCTCCTGCCCGTCGGCATCCCGTATCCGCTGTTCGGCGTGCTGTTCCTCGCCGCGAGCATGGTCGGCGCAAAACGCAATCTCGGCAACATCGGCCATGACGTGCATCTCTACGGGGCGATCGCGGGCCTGCTCCTCACCGTCCTGCTGCGTCCCGACGCGCTGCGGCACTTCATCGCATGGCTCTCCTGAGGCCGGCAGACAACGGAGCATCCGCTCCGGAATTGTTCGGCACGCCGCGCTTCCGTACTTTTCGTGTCACTGCACACGGGGTCCCTCTGATGTTCCGTCACACATGCCTGTTTCTCTTTCTGACCGCCGGACTCCTCGGATCCGCGCGATCGCAGGGCATGTTCGAGCCCGCCAAAGATGCGCGACCTCAGCGCTTCGCCGCGGGATTCGACCTCGGGTTGCTGACCTACAGCGGGGATGTGGACAAGGGAGGCCAGTTCAACGGCGACCACAAATGGCTGCTGAGCGCCTCGGTCACCGGCCAGATCAAGCTCTTTAAAATCGGCAATATCCTGTACGCGCATGTGATGGCGACCGCCGGCTACGATCCGCTGAAGGCGACATCGAACGAGTATGATTTCAAGACCGACATCTTCCATGTCGCCGGACAGTTGAAGGTGGAGTTCTTCACGCGCTCGCCGTTCCGTCCGTACGTTTCGAGCGGATTCGGCATGGTGTTCTTCGATCCGCAGAGTACCATCAAATCCGCGCGCATCGAGCAGATGTACCCGTCATATCGAGGGGTGGACAAGAGCGCGGCGATGGTTCCGATTTCCGTGGGCGTCCTGTGGACGCTCGGGAAGTCCATGGATTTCCACTACGCGTTCACCAAGACCCTGTGCTTCAACGACAATCTCGACGGCTGGGTGTCGGAGTACAACGACAATTTCCAGAGCATCACCTTCGGTGTGTTGTTCTACTTCTGAGAACGCGAAGCCGTCGCCGCGCTCCCGCGCATCCGCCGCGCGGCCGGTGGTGACATGACGCAGACGGAACGCATCGACGTCCGCGGCACGCGCATCGCAGTGCGCCGCATCCCGCATGCCGACCGCGCTGCGCCGACCATCGTGTTTCTGCACGAAGCGCTCGGAAGCATCGCGCAGTGGAAGAGTTTCCCCGCGGAGGCCTGTGCCCGCGCCGGGTGCCGAGGTCTCGTATACGACCGGCAGGGACACGGGCAGTCGGCACCGATCACACAGCCTCGGACCATGTCGTTCTACCATGACGAGGCGGACGCGCTGCTCGCGCTGCTCGAGGCGGAGGGCATCGAGCGGCCGGTGCTCTTCGGCCACAGCGACGGCGCGACCATCGCGCTGGCATTCGGCGGCCGGCATCCCTCCGTGCCGCGCGGCATCATCTCGGAAGCCGCGCACGTCATCATCGAGCAGATCACCCTCGACGGCATCAACAGCGCCGCGCGCGCGTACGCCGAGACCGATCTGCGCGGGAAGCTGTCGCGTTATCATGGCGACAAGACCGACGCCGTGTTCCACGCCTGGGCCGACACCTGGCGGAGCGAGGGCGTGCTCGACTGGGAGATGCGGTCCGATCTGCGCGGCGTGCGCTGTCCCGTTCTCGCGATACAGGGCGCGGGCGACTCCTACGGGAGTCCCGCCCAGCTCGATGCCATCGCGCGCGAATGCCCCGGCGGGGTGGCTGTGATGCTGATCGCCGACTGCGGGCATGTGCCCCACCTCGAGGCGCGCGAAACCGTGCTGGAAGCCACCGTGCGCTTCATCGCGGCCCTTCCGTAGGACGCGCGGCGGCCTCAGGGCGGGCCGATTCCTTGTTTCTGCCGGGATCGTTCGGTATTTTTGTGGATGCAATTTTTCACATGCACCTGCCCCCACATCGCACACACCCCGAGGCTATCATGAAGAGACCGATTGTCGTCGCGTTCGGCGTCCTCGCCGTCGGCGTCCTCTTTCTCAGCACCACCGCGTTCCAGTGTTCGTCGCCGAACATCACGAGCGGCAAAATGTATCTCCAGCAGTATCAGTCAAACACCAAGGACACGAGCAAGCTGAACCTGGCGCTGAGCATGTTCCAGAAGGAAGCCGACGAGAAGCCGGGCAGCGCCGAGGCGTGGTACTGGCTGGGCATGGTATACGGCATCAAGAAGGATTACCTCCAGTTGCAGCAGTCCTGGGAGCGCTCGAAGCAGTCGGGTCCGCAGATGCAGAACGAAATCAAGACCAACACGCTCTCCGCGTGGGGCGAATCGTTCAATGACGGCATCAAGAAGTTCCAGAAGGCGCAGACGAAGAACGACGTGGGTCTCTACGCGGAGGCGGCACGATCGTTGAAGGCTGCGGGGCTGCTGCTGCCGGACTCCACCGCGGCGCACGAGGGATTCTACTTCGCCGCCTTTGCGATGCGCAAGGCGCAGCCGGACAACGAGGCCGAAATCATGAAGGCCATCGAGCAGCAGAAAAAACTCAATCCGACGGTACGGACCTACGAATATCTCGCGGAAGCCACCATGCGAAAGGGCATGGAGCTCAAGAAGGAAGACAAGAAGGAACTCGCGAACGCGAAATTCGAGGAAGCCATCGTCATTCTCTCGGAGGCGCTGGTCAAGTTCCCCGAAGAAACGGATCTGAACTCGCAGCTCCTGAACGCCTACGTCGCGGCGGACCGCACCGTCGAGGGAAAGCAGAAGTTCAAGGATTTCGCCGACAAGCATCCCGAGGACAAGATCGCGCAGTACGCATATGGAACCGTGCTCCTCGAAACGAAGGAATACGAGGATGCCGTGACCTACCTCGACAGGGCCCTCGTGCTCGACGCCAAAATGATCAACGCGCTGTATAATTCCTGCGTCGGCCGTCTCCGCTGGGGCATCAAACTGCGCGATGCGGAAAGCGCCGCCAATCCCGAGAAGCAGATCACGTCGCACAAACCGATCATCGAGAAGGCGCTGCCCAACCTGAAAATGCTGCTCGAACTCAAGGCCGACGCGCTGCAGAACTGGGAACTCGCGGGCAAGATTTACGCGGCGCTCAACATGACGAAGGAAGCGCAGGACGCGTACAAGAAGGCCGACGAGCTCCGGGCCAAGAAATAACCACCGGCGATTCCACCCGCAAACCAGGAGACAACGCCGTGAGCCAACAACCTCCCGAGCAGACGCAGCAGGTCAACATCGAGCTGGGCGAGAAGGAAGCCGAAGGCATCTACTCGAACCTCGCCATCATCACGCATTCGAACGCGGAGTTCGTGATCGATTTCACGCGCATCCTCCCCGGCGTGCCGAAGGCGCGGGTGCACGCGCGCATCATCATGACGCCCGTGCATGCGAAGCTTCTGCTGAACGCCATGGCCGAAAACATCGACAAATACGAACGGAAATTCGGCGAGATCAAAATCGTCGGCGATCCCGGACAGATGTTCATGGGCAACCCGCCTTCGTCGATGCACTGAGCGATACCGCTGTAAAAAAACCCGCTCCGGCAGATCCCGGGGCGGGTTTTTTATTGCCACGCAACGGTCATTTCAGCAGAATCATCTTCGTGACGGCGCTTGCGCCATCCGCGTCGAGCCGGCAGAAATACACGCCGGCGGGAAGATCGGAGGCGTCGAAGCGAAGGGCGTGCTCCCCCTGCGCGAAGCCGCGATCCGCGATCAGCCGCACCATGCGACCGTACACATCGAGCACTGCGAGGCGCGCAGCGGTTTCCCGTGGCAGCGAAAAACGAATGATGGTGGACGGATTGAACGGATTGGGCGCGTTCTCCAGCTGCGCGGCGCCCTCCCTGCCCGCGAGCGGGACCACGCAGTGATCCGCGATCGTCGCGAGACCGTCGCGGTACTCGAATGCGATCACGCCGTCCGCGGCGTCCTGGTGCCCGTTGAGCGCGTCGCTGCGGACGACGCCGTCACGGCGCTGCACTGTCCGCGGGAACGCGAGCGTCGTCTGGCGCACCCAGGGTCCGGGCAGCGCGGCGGCGCGTACATCGAACAGCAGCGTGACGAGCGCGCCCGCGCCGGTCAGCGGAACGCGGGATGTGGAGTCGCTGACCTGCAGCACGGCGGCGCGTCCGTCGGGCGCGATCGATTCCATCCCATATTTCGGACCGTCCCATCCGGTGTTTGTCAGCGTCCCTTCGGCGCGCGCGTCGCGCAGCGAGAGGAGGGACGGATCGAAGGCGACGAGGAGGCGGTAGGACGAGACCGGTCCGAAGGTCGCCGCGTCCACCGTCACCGGCACGGAGAGCGTCTGCCCCGCGACGGCGGTGAGGGTGTCGGGAATGCGGAAGCGCGCCAGCAGCGGGGCTCCCTGCACGTAGAGGCTCACCGATGCTTCACGGGTGGCGGCGTTGTCCGCCGCGGCCCTGACCAGGAAGATCCTGTCCGCGCCGTCACGCCTGCGCGCGGCGGTCAGGAGCCAGGACACGGTCGCGCTCCCGCCGGGGGGGAAGAGAATCCACCGCGGGACGTTTTTCCGCGGACTCCCCTTCCTCGAAGGCGATGCCCTCCGGCGGCAGGAGCTGCAGGCCCAGCCCTTTCGCGGTTGAGACACCCTCATTGCGGGCAGTGGCGCTGAGCGTGAACACGGTGTAGTTCCCGCGCACGGACGGCACGCCTTCAAAATCCCGCGCGGCGAAGTCGAAATGCAGGGTGTCCGCCGGGGTGGTGCGGCCGGCCACGGAGATCGATGCCGGCAGACGCCCGGGAAGAAACACCCGGCGGTCGCAGGAGATCGTCTCAACCTCCGGACCGGACACCGTGAACGAGAGCGTGGCCGACACGTCGGTTTCGCCGATGGCGGCATCGGCAACCCAGCAGAGCGGAGCGGACAGTTCACCCGGCTGCAGGGTCCCGGAAAGGAGCCTCGCCGTCGTGTCGGCAAAGGTGACGCGCGGCGAGCCGGACTGGAGCCGCGCACGCAGACCTGACACGGGGCGCGATCCGGAATTGCGCACACGCACGCAGGCGAGGAAGGGCGATTCCCGATATGCTCCACGCACGCCGTCCAGCTGAAGCGAATCGGGCGCCGCGCACTCCAATTGGAGCAGGGTTTCTCCCGCCGCTCTGATCAGGACGGGGGCGCAGCAGAGGGCCGAGTCCTCGTTGTCGGCGTGGAAGGTCGCACAGATGGCCTCCAGACGCGCTACGGAGCCCGCTGTCGCGCGCAATCGCCACGAGAGGGTGAATGCATCCCCCGGGGAAAGCGGGGTCACAGGCTTCGCCGGTGTCTCCGCACTGTCGAGTGTCACCCCTGCCGGGAGAGTGATCGATACGAGACCGAAAGCGCTCTGCTTCGACCCGGTATTCGTCAGGGTTGCGCTGAATGCGAAGGGAAGCGCATCCTTGCCCGGCGACAGTGTATCAGGCGCGGCGCAGCGCAGTGCGAGGGCGGGAAGCTCCTCCCGTTCGATACGGACGACGCTCGCGCAGGTGGCCGACACGAACACATTCCCATGCCCGCCCCGGCCGATCGCGGAGACGCGGAGCGTGTCGTATCCGCTCCCGGCGGAAAGGGTCGCGCGCAGACGCGCGATCACGTTCTCGACAGCGCCGGCCGCGAGGGTTCCGGCGATGACGGTGCTGCTGCTGTCGACCGGGACGAAGGCGGACGATCCCGCGAAGGATATTCGCACGTCCGTCGCGGGGGCATCGCCGATGTTGAGGATGGACACCGCGAGCGACAGGGTGTCCGGCACGAAACGTCGCAGCACCGCGCTGTACCGCACGGTATCGGGGATCGCCGCGCAGGAAACGACGAATGCGGGCGCTCTCGCCTTTTCGATGCGCACGGGGATCATGCACTGGATGGGCGGCGCGTCATCGCTCAGAATGGCGACGCGAAGGGTGTCGACCGTGTCCCGCTCGGCAGCATTCGCGCGCAGGAGAAACGCGGCGGCGATGTCCAGACGTTCTCCTGCGCGCAGATCGCCGAGAGTGCGCTGCGCCGGGGAAGCGGCGATGAATCGCTCATTCTGGAGCAGATATGCGCGGCAGTTCCGCGCGGACGCGGTGCCGATGTTCTCGATGCGCAGATCGAGCGCGAACGGCGACGGCGCATACTCCGTGTCGAGCGCGTGAATGGTGTCGGGCGCGGACACGGCGCAGGAGAGCTGCGGAAGCGGAATCCGCGACGGCGCGATGACCACGGATGCGGCGCAGGCGTCCGTGGCGGGACTCATCTCGCGACTGCCGATTTCGAGGCTGAAATGCGCGAGCTGCGCGATGGCGACGGTATCCGCGTTGTCGCGAAGGCGGAACGGCCACATGAAGAGGCGGGATTGTCCCGGAAACACGAGCGGACTGCTTTTCACGAGAGCGGTGTCGCCCGTCGAGGGATCGGCATCGACCAGCGCGCTCGCGGAGTGGTGCAAGGCGCCTCTCACGTCATGGAGAATGCGTTTCCCGTTGTTGGTGACCGTCGCCGAGACCGTCCACGACGGCGGCAGGCGTTGTCCCGTTGCGGCATCGAGTCGCACGGTGTCGTGCGAGACCGTCATCGAGCACACGAGTTCCGCGGGGATACCGTCGATGGGAAGCATCCCCGCGCATTCGACTTCGTTCGCCTGATCGTCGACGCCGCGGATCCTGCATTCGTTCCGTCGCGGATAGATGCGGCTGTCGACGTGCACCACCCAGGAGACGACGACCGAGTCGCCCGGCGCGAGTGTGCGTTCGACGGACGCATACGGCGGCGTCCCCGCATCGAAGCGCATTCCGTCCGGAGTGACGAACGCGTCGGCATGCTCGAGTCGCACCGGGCGCCGGCCCATGTTCCGGTATGTTCCGCGCAGCGTGAAGGAGGCGGGCTCGAGTCGCACGCTGTCCGGGGAGGACCGGATCGCCTCCGGCATCGAGATCGCGCATACGAGGTCCGCGGGAAACGCGCCCGCCCGCGTGGTGCAGACCGAGTACATGGTGTCGAGCGGCTGCCCGCCCGGTCCGGTCGCTTCGACCAGCCACCGGAAGGGCAGAAACACGTCCTTCGTGCCGCGGCGCGCCATGCGCACGCGCCACTGGAGAAGCGGGGCCGAGGGCCCTGTCGTGAACGGCGCGATGGTCGACGGGACGAACGCCTTCCGCAGTTGCTCCGCGGGATTGGCGAGTTCCATGCCGGGCGGAAGGAGCAGCGTGGCGGCGAGATTCGACGCCGCGCGGTCGCCCGCGTTTCCCACGCGAAGGGAGACGTCGAAGGGATCGGGCGCGTAGGTCCAACGCGCGGTATCCGCTCGCAGCGTGTCGGGAACCGCGCACACCGCGTCGAGCACGGGTGCGTGCAATGCCGGAATGGGATATGCCAGGGTGCATCCCGCGGTATCGGTGCTCTTCGTCGAGACGTGAACGGCAATATCGGCGATGCTCGCGACATTCCGCACGGGCACGCGCAGGCGCCACACGGCGATGCCCCGCTCCCCGGGACGCAATGTCGCGGGCTGCAGCACCTTCACCGGCACATCGAGTCCGTCCGCCATGCGAAGCTGTGCCGGCAGATCGAGACGCACCGTCACCGTGTCCGTCGGAAGACCGCCGACGTTTGCGACGGTCACGACCAGGTCCAGCGGCGAGGGGTGGTAGCGGAGTTTCGACGAATCCGCGGTCAGCATTGGAATGGCGATATCGCAGGCGATGGCGGGATCGGCGACGTCGACGGTGAAGCTCGCGCAGCACATTTCCAGAGGGGCGTTGTCGAAGCGCGCCTTCAGGCAGATGGACACCGTGTCCGTCGCTCCCCGCGGCAGCGCGCGCACGAGCCACTCGACGCGGAGGGTATCGCCCGGAGCGACCGTGCCCGGAAACAGGATCTGTTCGTCCGTTGTCGGTGAGAGGAGCGCAACACGCGCGGGATCGACCTCGATCGTGACGCGCGCTCCCTTGGCGGCCTTCTCGCCGCTGTTCACCCAGAACCCGCGCACGAGAATGGGATTCGGAACGTAGTCCTTCCTGGCCCTGTCCCACAGGAGTTTCGACGGCATGTCGATGGTACAGCGCATGCGCGGTTCCTTCGCGAGCACGCAGACTTCGCTGTCGAACACGCGCGGTTTCAGACACCCGGCGTTGAATTCCCAGAACGGCCGCACGCGCCCGCAGGTTGTCCGGTCGAGAACGCGCGTGCGGAAGCGCAGGCGGAACAGGGTGCCCGTCCCCGCGACCTGCACTTTTCTGGCGGTGGTCACGACGACGGTATTCCCGAGCAGGGTCGCCGTGAGACCGGCGTTCTGCAGGAGACATCCGGTCAGCGGGCCCAGTGCCTCGTAGACGAGAATGGAGCTGTCGAAGGTCACCGTCACCGTCGAGACAGGGAATGCGGTCGCCTCGATCGGGGTGAGCAGTTCCACGGGGAGGATGATCGATTCATTCTCCTTCGCGGACGTGTCGGGGATCGCGATATCGATCAGGGTCGGATTGGTCGTGTTCGCGGGCGCGGTGTAGGTGAGCCACTTGGCATCGGTGCCTCCGCAGAAATTCTGGATGCGGAGATCGACACGGCGCTCCGTGCCGTCGGAACAGGCCGCGGTGTACGAGATGGAGCAATTCTCGATGCCCGCGACATCCATGAAGATGTCCTGATAGATGTCGTCGAGCTGGTCGAGATCCAGGACGCGGAAGAACTTCCCCTGCGTTTCACCCGCGAGATGCGACAGCGCGACGACGTTGGCGTCGGCGCCGAGGCCGACGGTGTACACGCGGACATGTTTCGCCCGCGCGAACGCGACAAGCTCGCCCAGAGACCGCACACTCGCGTTGTCGTTTCCGTCCGTGAGAAGGATGACCGCGCCGCAGGTATCATTCCCGTTCGCGTTTGTGACGAGTTCCAGGATACCGGCATACGTCGCATCCCAGGCGGCGGTGGTCCCGGTTGCCGGCAGACTGTCGATTGCCGCCTTGAGCAGCGCCTTGTCCGCGGTCAGGCCCTGCACCAGGGTGTCGCCGCTGTCGAACCAGATGACGGCCGCGCGGTCGTTGACGCCGTCCATGTTGTCAACGAAGACGTTGGCCGCCTGCCTCGTGGAGTAGTTCTTCTCGCCGCCCATGCTCCCGCTGGCATCGAGCACGAGCGCGACCGCGATAGCGCAGCGGCGCGTGCCGTCCGGACAAAAGAGATCGAATTCGCCGACTTCGATGCTGTCCTCGTACACCTTGAAATGCTGCGTCCCGAAGCTGTTTGACCAGACGCCGCGGCACTTCACCGAAAAATCCAGCCGCACGGTGGGCCAGCTCACGGAAATGCCGCGAAACGTGAGCTGCGGTTGCGCCCGCGCAGTCCCGCCGTTCGCGCAGAGAAGGGCGATGCCGAAGAGCAGCGTCGTCAGGAGGCCGGCCCGCGATCCGCATTCCGTCCGCCGCCGTGTGCACATGCGATACGGCGGCGCGTGCCGGACCGAACCGCGCGGGGCGGACCGAGCTGCCATGCTGGAACGGGAAGCGGACACGGTACTCCGGATATCTGGATTTTGCAGGTGACGAGCGATGCAGCGCTGCATGAAAAATATACAAAACGCGGGAATCAGAAGTGAGTCCCATGGCAGCGGCCGAAATGGCAAGGGCGCACGAATCGTGCGCCCTTGCGTTGTCAGAAAAGGGTCCGGTCGGTTTACCGTGCGAGGACCATTCGGAGGGTCTTGGTGAACTGCGCGGTTTCGATGCGGTAGACGTAGGTGCCGGAGGCCAGGGTGGACGCGTCGAAGATGACCGCGTACTTGCCCGCCTTCTGGCGCGCGTTCACCGGCACCGCCACTTCGCGGCCCAGCTGGTCGAACACCACCAGACGCACCTCCGTCTCCTCGCCGATCTCGTACTCGATCACCGTCGACGGATTGAACGGATTCGGCTTGTTCTGCGCCAGCGAGTAATGCGTCCCGCCGATCAGCGGCACGATGCAGTCACCGCTCACCGTGATCACGCCGGGGATGTAGTTGAGCTGCACATCCGTGCCCGCGCTCTCGTCATCCGGACTGTTCATCGACGAGTACCACGTCTTCGGCGAGCCCGCAACGTCCACGTCCACCTTGTCGAGGAACTCGATCGGCTTCGCTTCCGCGCGCAGCGACTTCTCGCCGCCGTTGTACACCGCCTCGAACACCAGTAGAACCAGCATTCCTTCATCCCGCACGTTCAGCGGCGAACCCGTCGTGTAGTCTTCCACACGCACCACGTTCGACTGCGCCGAGCCCGGCGTCGCCAACAGGCGCGTCCGCGGACCGCTCCACCCGCGCGCCGTCAGCGTGTTCGTGCTCACCGCATCCACGAAGCGCACCAGCTCCGGATCGAACTTCACGTTCAGCTTGTACACGTAGATGTCCTTGCCGATCGTCGTGTCCACGTACACCGGGATCGTGATCTTCTGCTTGAACTGACCCACGTTGTTGTCCGGCATACGCACCGTCACGATCTTCGGTGCACCCTGCACCGTCACCGTCTGGTCGCACTTCTGCTGAAGCGCGTTGTCCGACGTCAACACCACCGAGAACGTCCGCTGCGCGTCGAACGACTGGCGGACCGGACGGATGTTCCAGCTCACGCTCGTCGAGCCGTTCACCAGCAGATCGCCCGCGTCCTTGATCGCCGTCTCGCCCGCATCCAGCGTCAC
This sequence comes from Ignavibacteria bacterium, assembly GCA_016720835.1. Taxonomy (GTDB): domain Bacteria; phylum Bacteroidota; class Ignavibacteria; order SZUA-365; family SZUA-365; genus JADKJW01. Next base: position 103,912 of record JADKJW010000010.1, on the reverse strand, counting down.
CCCTTCCGGAGGAAGAAGCGTCGCACGAACTCGGTTCGCCTGCGCCGCACCGCCGTTGAGGATGTGCGAGGTGATCGTGAACACGTTGTACTTGCCCGTCGACGAACGCGTCCCGTTGCAGTCCCGGTAATCGCCGATCGAGTAGTTGAAGTACAGCGTGTCGCCAGAGCACGACATCGACGACTGCGTGTTGCACGTCAGCGACGGACGGCCCACTTCCGGCACGTACACCGGCTTCGTGCACTGCGTCGAGGCCAACCCGTCCGCCGTCACCACGAACTGGATGTCGATCCAACCCGACACCGTCCTCGGCGTCGCGTAGATCTTCCATCCGATCGTGTCCGTCGTCACCTTCTGGTCCAGGCGCGCCGCAACGTACCGCTCCGGATCGCCCAGCACGCGCAGTTCGTTCGACTGCGGCAGCACCACCACACGCACGTTGTCCGCCGGACGGTCGCCGTTGTTCGTGATCTTCACGTACACCATGAACGGGTTCGTCTCGTACGTCCCGCGCTGACGGTCCACCTTCAGCGTGTCGAACTGGCTGTCGCAGGTCAGGCTCAGCGTCGCCTTCGTCGCCGGCGGAATGATCACATCCGAGCAGCAGTCGTTCTCCTTGCCCAGCTTGTCCACCACCTTCGCGCACAGGCGCACCGTCACGTTCGCACCCGACGTGTTCGACACCGGACGCACCAGCCACTTCACTTCCGCCGACGCCGACACCGCCAGGTTCCCGATCAGCTTCGTCGCCGTCTCTCCGCTCGCAAGGATCACGCCCGGAGGAAGCTGCGCCGTCACCGACAGGTCCTGGCCTTCCGCCTGCCCTGCGTTCGTCACCACCGCCTTGAACTCGAACGGATCAGGGATGTACACCCCGCCGAGTTGTCGAACGTCAGCGTCGCCGGTGCCGTGCACACCATCTGGTAGTCCGCAGCGCGTGCGGGCGGCACGTAGATCGGCACCTTGCACTCGCCGATGATGATACGGTTGCCCATGCCGCCACGGCCCTGGATCTGATAGATCAGCGTGTCCCACCCGCCGACCGAACGGCGAAGCGGAACCAGTTTCCACGTGTACGTCACCGTGTCGAGCACGTTCATCCGCCCGCCCACGCCCACGTTCACGATCGGCGTGTTGTCCGCGGGGGTAAACCGCGGCGGACCCACGAACACCAGCTGGCAGTTCTCCGCCTTCGTCTCGCCGATGTTCACCGCCGTCGTCACCACGTCAAACGGGTTCGGCACGTAATCGTTGAGCTGGTCGTCGAACGTCAACCGGTCCGGGATCGCCTTGCACGCCATCTCGAACACCGGACGCTGCTCGTGCATCACGTAGATCGGATACAGGCACTGCGCCGACGGCACGCCGTCCGCCATCACCACCACGCGCACCGTGTCGTAGCCGTCCGTCGCGCGCGGGTTCACCTTCAGCTTGAACGGACCGTTCACCGTCGTGTCACCGAACGTGATCGTCTTCCCCGCGCCCAGGTCGCCGTACTCGCGGTACGCCGGAGGCAGGATGTTGAAGCGCGTGTCCTGAAGCACGTACGCCTTCACGTTCATCGCGTCGCCGTTGCCCGTGTTCGCGATCTCGACATACAGATCGTACGGCGACGGCACGTACTTGTCCACGTCGAAGTAGATCGTGTCCGGCGCCATCAGCTGGCACGAGAGGATCGGCATCACCACCGGCTCGATCTCCACCGGCACGTCGCACCCCGACGTCACCGTCGGCGTCTCCTTCGACTTGTACTTCACATTGTAATACAGGAACTGCGAGATCCCGCTGATGTTCGGGCTTGCCAGACGGAAGCCCCACTGGAACGTCTTCGTGCTCTGCGGGAACAGCACCGCAACGCCCTTCGGGTTCGTGTTGTCCGGGAACCCGGCGTCAAACTCCTGAAGTGCCACCAGCGACGAGTCCGCAAGCTCCAGCTCCGCAACCACGTCCGTGATCGGGGCGCCGCCCGTGTTCGTCAGGTCCACCGTGATCACCCACCGCGTCGGATCGTACTCCTGAAGCACCGGGATGTACTTGATCACCGGCTCCGAGGTCTTCACCGCGCACTGCAGCGCCGTCTCCAGGTTCGCGATCGGCATGTCGTCGCCGCACGGGATCGGGTTCCCCTCGTCGTCATAGGCGATGCCCGTCATCGGCACGAAGCGACGCGTGATCCGGTTCTGCACGCTGAAGGTCCACGTCATTGTCAGCGTGTCGCCCGGAGGCAGCACGCGGTTCACCGTCCGCGTCTTCGGCGTCAACGGGTCGAGCGTCAGACCGTCGCCGATCGGGTAGTTGAGATCCACCATGTTGATCGTCGCCGTCTGCTTGCTCGTGTTCCACACACGGTACCTGACCGTGAACGGGTTCGGCGTCACGTCCGTCTTCGTCGAGTTGATCGGAAGCGAATCCGGCATCAGAATGTCGCAGGCGAACGACGGCGCGAGACCCGGCACGCGCACCCGGCACCACGTCTCCACAGAGTCCGTCGGAAGACCCGTCGGACCAACTCCGCCCACCACGAACTTGAAGTCCAGGAACGAGTCGTACCGAAGCTTCCGCGTGTACGTCACGTTCCACTTCATCGACGGAACAGGGTCGCCCGTCTTCCACTCGTTCATCGGCGACGGGAACGCCTGGCGAAGAGGGATCGCCCGATTCGTCAGCACCACGTTCCTGGGAAGATACACGAACCCCGTCACGTTCGAGGCCGGAAGGCCGCCCTTGTTCGTGCACGTCAGCGTCACGTCGAACGGGTTCGGCACATACGAGCCCAGCGTCTCGTCGAAGTGCAGCGAGTCCGGCACGCGGCACACCGGCGCCAGAACCGGAGCCTCCAGTGGCGGGATCACCACTTTCACCTCGCAGTACGTCGAGTCCGCGTTCGAGGTCCGCACCCACACGCCCACAAGATACTCCTTCGTTGTCAGCGTGATCGGATGCCACAGCGTCCAGCTCACACCGCCCTGCTGGCCCGGATTCAGGATCGCCGGCAGCACCCGCTTCGTGTTCCGGTCCGGAGCATCCGGGCCGTAGAGACGAAGGTCCGCAGGCACCACGATCCGCGCGAACACCGAGTCCGACTTCTTCCCGCCTTCATTCACCACCGTCACCGTCACATCGAACGGCATCGGCACATACTTCTGATTCACACGGTCCGCCTTGATCTCCGGAGCCGTCACCGTGCACGCCAGCACCGCGTCTGCGGGCGGCACCCACACCTTCAGGCAGCAGCGCACCGAGTCGTGGTTGTCGAACGCCGCGACGATGCAGATCGACACCGAATCGCCCGTCAGGCGGCGCTTCGCCATCACGTCCCACCGCGCTTCCGAGATCCCCGCGGGATCCACGTTCCGAGGCGTCCCGTTCTGCACGTTGTTCACCGGAGCAACCAGCGTCAGATCCTTCTTGTCGTATTCGATCTTGAAACGCGCGTTCCGAGCCTCGCGGTCGCCCGTGTTGTTCAGCTGCATCGACACCGTGAACGGGTTCGGATTGTAATCCTTCAGCGAACGCACCCACAACAGCTGCGGTGGCGCCTGGATGCCGCAATCCACCACCGGCATGCGCGGTATGATGCAGATCTCCCCGTCCTTGAGCACCGGTCGGAAGCACCCCGCCTCGAACACCCAGCTGATGAACTTGATCGGACAGCACACCGTGTCCTTCCCGTCGGGATCCGACGTCTTGAACGTCAGCTCCGCCATCGTCGCCGGAACGTTCTGAATGTCGAGCAGTTTCTTGTCCGTCGTCGTGAACGTGATCATGTCGCCCGCGGGCGTGATCGTTATCGGGATACCCTCGAGCACGCTCCCCGGAGGCGTCTTGATGTCCTTGAACTGGATGCACGCCGGATCGAACTGGATCGAGAACGTCGCGCCGTAGAACAGCTCGTTGCTGATCTGGTCCAGAAGCTGGATCGGCACCTTCACGTCCGTGTTCCCGCGAGCCTCGCGCTTGCCGATCTGCATCTTCAGCGGGATGTACGTCGACGTGTCCTTCGGAGCCTTGTACGTCTTCGTCTTCGTGTCCTGACCGTTGCAGAAGTTGATCACCGACAGGTCCACCTTCCGGAACGCCCCGTCCATGCACTTCGCCGTGTAGGTGATGATGCACTCCTGGAAGCCCGCGAAGATGATCGTCGAAATCTCCTGGTAGATCGCCGTCAGCTGCGCCGGGTTCGGCGTCTCGTAGTAGCGCCCGCCCGTCAGATCCGCGATGTTCTTGAGAATCTCCGACTGGATGCCCGATCCCAGACCGATCGTGAAGATGCGGATCCGGTTCCGGTTCGCCAGCGAGATGATCTCCGCCGGCGAACGCGACGAGGAGTTGTCGCCGCCGTCCGTCATCGCGATCACCGCCCGGCACGGGTTCACCCCGTTGTTGATCAGTTCGAGAAGGCCGAAGTAAATACCGTCCCACACCGCGGTCATACCGTTTGCCGGCAGGCCGTTGACCGCGTTGTGCAGCAGATCGAGGTACGAGGTCATGCCCTGCGCCACGGTCACCATCGAGGTGAACCAGACGATGGCAGCCTCGTCGTTAATGCCGTCCATCATGTCGACGAACGCGTTGCCCGCCGCGATGGCCCCGGCGTTGCCGGAGCCGATCATGCTTCCGCTCGCGTCAAAGACGAGTGCGACCGAGATTGCGCAGCGGACCGTCGGGTCCGGGCACCACAGCTCGAACTCGCCGATCTCCACACCGTTCTCGTACACCTTGAAGTAGCGCTTGTCCGTGAAGTACGCCGGCTGCCCGTTGCAGGCGATCGAGAAGTACAGCTCGATCGTCGGCCAGTTGTTCACGATGCGCTTGAAGTTCAGCTGCGGCTGCGCCGACGCTTCCTGCGTGCCCGCGCCGAACAGCGCGAAAAACACTGCCAGAAACAGGGAGACACGAAGGGTCCGCAACACGGGCGTGGATGCAATAGTCATGGCTCAATCCTCTGATGATGTGCGAAATCTTCAGCGAGATTTCGAGGTACGCTGCTTATAAGACAGTCGAACAGGCGTAATCCTGACAGGCTTTACAAAAAAAATACTAATCTTACCGTAATCTAGCTATATCCCTGTAAAAAAAGAACCGGCGCCCTTCTTTTCGGAAGAGCACCGGTTCGATTTGCGGAAGCCCGCCGGGATTACCGGGCGAGAATCATCTTCATCACCTGGGAATACTTCGGCGTCTCCATGCGGTAATAGTACACACCGCTGGGAATGTTGTCGGCATTGAACGTCACCGAGTAGGTGCCGGCCTGCTTGGTTTCGTCCACGAGAACCTTGACCGTGCGTCCCAGCGCATCGAAGACGGTGATACGCACCGGGGATTCCTCGGGAACACCGAACTCGAACGTCGTGGACGGATTGAACGGGTTGGGCTTGTTCTGCGTGATCCCGAAGCGATCGCTCGCGTCGAGGACGCGCATGCAATCACCCGTCACGGTAATCGATCCGTCCGCAATGCGCGGGTAAATCGAACCATTGTTGATCTTGATGCTGTCCAGCAGGGGACGCGACCAGTACAGGTCGGTGTATGCCGAACGCAACTGATCGGGACCCAGGCCGAACTCCACCCGGAACTGGAAGACGACCAGCGGCTTGTCCTCGTACTGCAACGGCAGGTTGTTTGTCGACGCGCTGAAATGCAGGTGCGTGGACGACGTTGCCGTGCTTGAAGACGTCCAGTTCGAGGCAGGCAGCAGCGTGTTGTCGACAACGTGCCCGATGTAGCTGACGAGTGGACTCATGAAGAAACTGGTCGGGGCGATCAGATTGTAATCGATACCGAAGTCGATCGACTTGATGCTCTTGCCCTCGGGATTGTCGACGTAGACCGGGATGTTCACCACCTGTCCGAAGTACCCGACGCCATTGCCGATCACGAGCGATACCGTGTACGGCAGGGCGGGGATAAAGACGGTACAGAGAGAAGGAAAACGTCCGGCGACATTATCCGCGCTGACATCAACGCGAAATGCGACATCCGCTCCCTGATCACGCCGCTCGAGCGGGATGAGCTTCCAGACGATGATCGCGGTATCCGCCGGTCCGAGATCGTTCGCGGGAGGAGTTCCGACCAGCGCGGGTTTAGTCAGCTTCTCACCGGGAGCCAGCAGCATGCGCGGCGGGAGTGCGAGCGTGGCCATCACGTTCTTCGCGAGACCGCCGCCTGGATTCGTGATACGAGCTGTGAACGTGATCATCGAAGGCGTGTAGCCGCCGGAGACGGGGTCGAAATGCAGAGAATCTATTGGATCCGTACTGCATGTCACTTCGAGATCCGGAGCGTCGAGTTTCGGGATATACACACGGCATTCGCTCTCGACGGACATGGCGTTCAGAGCCTCGGCCTTGAACTTGAACGTGACATACCCGCTCACCGCGCGCGGCAGCGCCTGTAGCGTCCAGTCGAACGTGAAGCTGTTGCCGACATCGAGCTTGTCATCGGACGGGGTTGTGAAATCAGATTTGCGCTTGATCGGCGAGAACGGCCGCAGCGGAACGCTGCCGAGGTCGTCGATGCCGATGACGTCAGGGGTCTGAATGACGATGGTGGCCTTGACCGAATCGGCGTAATCGCTGCCGATGTTCGTCACGCGGAAGAAATTCTGGAACACATCCGGATTGTAGATGCCCTTCGCGAGATCCACCCGGACGGAGTCGGGCACGGTGCATGCGACGGCGAATTTCGCGCTGCGGATGGAATCGATGATGACGGGACAGCACGTCGAGGCGCTGTTGTCGAAACGGTCGGTCACCTTCACGCAGATGCGGACGGTATCACGCTGGAAGCGGATGGCCGGTTTGAGCGACCACGTCATCGTCCTGCTCTGGCCGGTCAGCAGCGAATCATAGGTCCGCGTGTTGGTTTCACCCGGAGCAAGCTGCACGGATGGCGGAGGCAGGATCTGCACCACGACGTCGCGGCCGGTGGACGTGCCGTTGTTCGTGACGGTGACTTCGTACGTGAACGGATCCGGAGTGTACTTGTGCGCGACGAACATGATGCTGTCCACCTGCGGCTTGCATACCAGTTCATAAACCGGTTGCTTGGCCTGCGGGATGAAGACGGTGACGCAACAACTGTCGATGTAGTTCTTCCGCTTGTACCCGCCCTTGCCCTGCACCTGGAAGCAGATCGTCACGGTCGTGTCGTTGTTCCGCTTGATGGCGCGGAGATCGTAGTTGACGGTCGCAAGACCGCCATTTGCATTGATCGTCTGGAGGAGCCGCACGGAGTTGTTGGAAGTGTCGACGCTCACACCGCGTGTACCGAGATACTGGATCGTCGTCGAGTCCGAGTTCCCGTCGCGGATGTTGCGGACGTTGACAATAATTCTGAATGGATTCGGCTTGTAATCGTTGATGCCGTCGTCAAACACGATGTCCGAGAAGTCCCGCGTGCAGGAGATCTGATAGCCGGGGAAGTACTCGTGTTCCACCCAGATATCCTTTTCGCAGGCACTGTTGGCGCCGTTGGACGCGATGGCCACCGCGCGGATGATATCGATGCCGTCGTTGGACCTCTCCGATGCGACACGCAACCTGAAGGTCACGCTGACGGACGAATCCTTGAGAAGGACCGGAATCGCGAACGGATCGGTGCAGGGCGCGCCGTCGACGTTGAACCTGGTGTCCTGAACCATGCACACCTGGATGTTCTTCGCCGTGTCCTGTCCCGCACTGATGTTCGTGACGGTGACGGTCACCGTGATTTCATTCGGCAGGTAATCATTCCCTCTGAAGAAGAGACTGTCGTGACTCGATGTCACGGCGCAGGAGATCTTCGGGATGCCTGTCGGCCGGGCCGTTGATCCGCCGGAGGTCTGCGCCTGCAAAGACGCGGACAGGAAAATGATCGTTGCTGCCGCAAAGGTGACAAGGTACCGCGTTCTCATACACTGCCTGCTGAATCTGGAGTGAAATAAAACCATGACTGTTGCACGCTGAGGTGCCCACTGCCGAAACTGCGCGGGGTGCAGGGTCGATTCCCTGCACCCCGTCAGTTTCTACTCGTCTGTGTTCTGCTGATCCCGCATGTTTACCGTGCGAGGACCATTCGGAGGGTCTTGGTGAACTGCGCGGTTTCGATGCGGTAGACGTAGGTGCCGGAGGCCAGGGTGGACGCGTCGAAGATGACCGTACTTGCCCGCCTTCTGGCGCGCGTTCACCGGCACCGCCACTTCGCGCCCAGCTGGTCGAACACCACCAGCGCACCTGCGTCTCCTCGCCGATCTCGTACTCGATCACCGTCGACGGATTGAACGGATTCGGCTTGTTCTGCGCCAGCGAGTAATGCGTCCCGCCGATCAGCGGCACGATGCAGTCACCGCTCACCGTGATCACGCCGGGGATGTGGTTGAGCTGCACATCCGTGCCCGCGCTCTCGTCATCCGGACTGTTCATCGACGAGTACCACGTCTTCGGCGTGCCCGCAACGTCCACGTCCACCTTGTCGAGGAACTCGATCGGCTTCGCTTCCGCGCGCAGCGACTTCTCGCCACCGTTGTACACCGCCTCGAACACCAGTAGAACCAGCATTCCTTCATCGCGCACGTTCAGCGGCGAACCCGTCGTGTAGTCTTCCACACGCACCACGTTCGACTGCGCCGAGCCCGGCGTCGCCAACAGGCGCGTCCGCGGACCGCTCCACCCGCGCGCCGTCAGCGTGTTCGTGCTCACCGCATCCACGAAGCGCACCAGCTCCGGATCGAACTGCACGTTCAGCTTGTACGTAGATGTCTTTGCCGATCGTCGTGTCCACGTACACCGGGATCGTGATCTTCTGCTTGAACTGACCCACGTTGTTGTCCGGCATACGCACCGTCACGATCTTCGGTGCACCCTGCACCGTCACCGTCTGGTCGCACTTCTGCTGAAGCGCGTTGTCCGACGTCAACACCACCGAGAACGTCCGCTGCGCGTCGAGACGACTGGCGGACCGGACGGATGTTCCAGCTCACGCTCGTCAAGCCGTTCACCAGCAGATCGCCCGCGTCGTGATCGCCGTCTCGCCCGCATCCAGCGTCACCCCTTCGGAGGAAGAAGCGTCGCACGAACTCGGTTCGCCTGCGCCGCGCCGCCGTTGAGATGTGCGAGGTGATCGTGAACACGTTATGCTTGCCCGTCGACGAACGCGTCCCGTTGCAGTCCCGGTAATCGCCGATCGAGTAGTTGAAGTACAGCGTGTCGCCAGAGCACGACATCGACGACTGCGTGTTGCACGTCAGCGACGGACGGCCCACTTCCGGCACGTACACCGGCTTCGTGCACTGCGTCGAGGCTCAACCCGTCCGCCGTCACCACGAACTGGATGTCGATCCGCCGACACCGTCCTCGGCGTCGCGTAGATCTTCCATCGATCGTGTCCGTCGTCGCCTTCTGGTCAGGCGCGCCGCAACGTGCCGCTCGGATCGCCCAGCACGCGCAGTTCGTTCCGACTGCGGCAGCACCACCACGCACGTTGTCCGCCGGACGGTCGCCGTTGTTCGTGATCTTCACGTACCCGCATGAACAGGTTCGTCTCGTACGTCCCGCGCTGACGGTCCACCTTCAGCGTGTCGAACGCTGGCTGTCGCAGGTCAGGCTCAGCGTCGCCTTCGTCGCCGGCGGGATGATCACATCGAGCAGCAGTCGTTCTCCTTGCCCAGCTTGTCCACCACCTTCGCGCACAGGCGCACCGTCACGTTCGCACCCGACGTGTTCGACACCGGACGCACCAGCCACTTCACTTCCGCCGACGCCGACACCGCGAGGTTCCCGATCAGCTTCGTCGCCGTCTCTCCGCTCGCAAGGATCACGCCCGGAGGAAGCTGCGCCGTCACCGACAGGTCCTGGCCTTCCGCCTGCCCTGCGTTCGTCACCACCGCCTTGAACTCGAACGGATCAGGGATGTACACCCCCGCCGAGTTGTCGAACGTCAGCGTCGCCGGTGCCGTGCACACCATCTGGTAGTCCGCAGCGCGTGCGGGCGGCACGTAGATCGGCACCTTGCACTCGCCGATGATGATACGGTTGCCCATGCCGCCACGGCCCTGGATCTGATAGATCAGCGTGTCCCACCCGCCGACCGAACGGCGAAGCGGAACCAGTTTCCACGTGTACGTCACCGTGTCGAGCACGTTCATCCGCCCGCCCACGCCCACGTTCCCGATCGGCGTGTTGTCCGCGGGGTAAACCGCGCGGCGGACCCACGAACACCAGCTGGCAGTTCTCCGCCTTCGTCTCGCCGATGTTCACCGCCGTCGTCACCACGTCAAACGGGTTCGGCACGTAATCGTTGAGCTGGTCGTCGAACGTCAACCGGTCCGGATCGCCTTGCACGCCATCTCGAACACCGGACGCTGCTCGTGCATCACGTAGATCGGATACAGGCACTGCGCCGACGGCACGCCGTCCGCCATCACCACCACGCGCCACCGTGTCGTAGCCGTCCGTCGCGCGCGGGTTCACCTTCAGCTTGACGGACCGTTCACCGTCGTGTCACCGAACGTGATCGTCTTCTTCCGCGCCCAGGTCGCCGTACTCGCGGTACGCCGGAGGCAGGATGTTGAAGCGCGTGTCCTGAAGCACGTACGCCTTCACGTTCATCGCGTCGCCGTTGCCCGTGTTCGCGATCTCGACATACAGATCGTACGGCGACGGCACGTGCTTGTTCACGTCGAAGTAGATCGTGTCCGGCGCCATCAGCTGGCACGAGAGGATCGGCATCACCACCGGCTCGATCTCCACCGGCACGTCGCACCCCGACGTCACCGTCGGCGTCTCCTTCGACTTGTACTTCACATTGTAATACAGGAACTGCGAGATCCCGCTGAGGTTCGGGCTTGCCAGACGGAAGCCCCACTGGAACGTCTTCGTGCTCTGCGGGAACAGCACCGCAACGCCCTTCGGGTTCGTGTTGTCCGGGAACCCGGCGTCAAACTCCTGAAGTGCCACCAGCGACGAGTCCGCAAGCTCCAGCTCCGCAACCACGTCCGTGATCGGGGCGCCGCCCGTGTTCGTCAGGTCCACCGTGATCACCCACCGCGTCGGATCGTACTCCTGAAGCACCGGGATGTAGCGATCACCGGCTCCGAAGGTCTTCACCGCGCACTGCAGCGCCGTCTCCAGGTTCGCGATCGGCATCTCGTCGCCGCACGGAATCGGGTTCCCCTCGTCGTCATAGGCGATGCCCGTCATCGGCACCAGACGCCGCGTGATCCGGTTCTGCACGCTGAAGGTCCCACGTCATTGTCAGCGTGTCGCCCGGAGCGCACGCGGTTCACCGTCCGCGTCTTCGGCGTCAACGGGTCGAGTGTCAGACCGTCGCCGATCGGGTGGTTGAGATCCACCATGTTGATCGTCGCCGTCTGCTTGCTCGTGTTCCACACACGGTACCTGACCGTGAACGGGTTCGGCGTCACGTCCGTCTTCGTCAGGTTGATCGGAAGCGAATCCGGCATCAGAATATCGCAGGCGAACGACGGCGCGAGACCCGGCACGCGCACCCGGCACCACGTCTCCACAGAGTCCGTCGGAAGACCGTCGGACCAACTCCGCCCACCACGAACTGAAGTCAGGAACGAGTCGTACCGAAGCTTCCGCGTGTACGTCACGTTCCACTTCATCGACGGAACAGGGTCGCCCGTCTTCCACTCGTTCATCGGCGACGGGAACGCCTGGCGAAGAGGATCGCCCGGATTCGTCAGCACCACGTTCCCGGGAAGATACACGAACCCCGTCACGTTCGAGGCAGGAAGGCCGCCCTTGTTCGTGCACGTCAGCGTCACGTCGAACGGGTTCGGCACATACGAGCCCAGCGTCTCGTCGAAGTGCAGCGAGTCCGGCACGCGGCACACCGGCGCCAGAACCGGAGCCTCCAGTGGCGGGATCACCACTTTCACCTCGCAGTACGTCGAGTCCGCGTTCGAGGTCCGCACCCACACGCCCACAAGATACTCCTTCGTTGTCAGCGTGATCGGATGCCACAGCGTCCAGCTCACACCGCCCTGCTGGCCCGGATTCAGGATCGCCGGCAGCACCCGCTTCGTGTTCCGGTCCGGAGCATCCGGGCCGTAGAGACGAAGGTCCGCAGGCACCACGATCCGCGCGAACACCGAGTCCGACTTCTTCCGCCTTCATTCACCACCGTCACCGTCATCGAACGGCATCGGCACATACTTCTGATTCACACGGTCCGCCTTGATCTCCGGAGCCGTCACCGTGCACGCCAGCACCGCGTCTGCGGGCGGCACCCACACCTTCAGGCAGCAGCCACCGAGTCGTGGTTGTCGAACGCCGCGACGATGCAGATCGACACCGAATCGCCCGTCAGGCGGCGCTTCGCCATCACGTCCCACCGCGCTTCCGAGATCCCCGCGGGATCCACGTTCAGGCGTCCCGTTCTGCACGTTGTTCACCGGAGCAACCAGCGTCAGATCCTTCTTGTCGTATTCGATCTTGAAACGCGCGTTCCGAGCCTCGCGGTCGCCCGTGTTGTTCAGCTGCATCGACACCGTGAACGGGTTCGGATTGTAATCCTTCAGCGAACGCACCCACAACAGCTGCGGTGGCGCCTGGATGCCGCAATCCACCACCGGCATGCGCGGTATGATGCAGATCTCCCGTCCTTGAGCACCGGTCGGAAGCACCCCGCCTCGAAGACCAGCTGATGAACTTGATCGGACAGCACACCGTGTCCTTCCCGTCGGGATCCGACGTCTTGAACGTCAGCTCCGCCATCGTCGCCGGAACGTTCTGAATGTCGAGCAGTTTCTTGTCCGTCGTCGTGAACGTGGATCATGTCGCCCGCGGGCGTGATCGTTATCGGGATACCCTCGAGCACGCTCCCCGGAGGCGTCTTGATGTCCTTGAACTGGATGCACGCCGGATCGAACTGGATCGAGAACGTCGCGCCGTAGAACAGCTCGTTGCTGATCTGGTCCAGAAGCTGGATCGGCACCTTCACGTCCGTGTTCCCCCGAGCCTCGCGCTTGCCGATCTGCATCTTCAGCGGGATGTACGTCGACGTGTCCTTCGGAGCCTTGTACGTCTTCGTCTTCGTGTCCTGACCGTTGCAGAAGTTGATCACCGACAGGTCCACCTTCCGGAAACCGCCGTCCATGCACTTCGCCGTGTAGGTGATGATGCACTCCTGGAAGCCCGCGAAGATGATCGTCGAGATCTCCTGGTAGATCGCCGTCAGCTGCGCAGGGTTCGGCGTCTCGTAGTAGCGCCCGCCCGTCAGATCCGCGATGTTCTTGAGAATCTCCGACTGGATGCCCGATCCCAGACCGATCGTGAAGATGCGGATGCGGTTCCGGTTCGCCAGCGAGATGATCTCCGCCGGCGAACGCGACGAGGAGTTGTCGCCGCCGTCCGTCATCGCGATCACTGCCCGGCACGGGTTCACCCCGTTGTTGATCAGTTCGAGAAGACCGAAGTAAATACCGTCCCACACCGCGGTGGCGCCGTTCGCCGGCAGGCCGGTGATTGCGTTGTGCAGCAGATCGAGGTACGAGGTCATGCCCTGTGCCACGGTCACCATCGAGGTGAACCAGACGACGGCGGCCTCGTCGTTGATGCCGTCCATCATGTCGACGAACGCGTTTCCCGCCGCGATGGCCCCGGCGTTGCCGGAGCCGATCATGCTTCCGCTCGCGTCAAAGACCAGTGAGACCGAGATCGCGCAGCGCACCGTCGGGTCCGGGCACCACAGCTCGAACTCGCCGATCTCCACGCCGTTCTCGTACACCTTGAAATAGCGCTTGTCCGTGAAATACGCCGGCGTGCCGTTGCAGGCGATCGAGAAATACAGCTCGATCGTCGGCCAGTTGTTCACGATGCGCTTGAAGTTCAGCTGCGGCTGCGCTGACGCTTCCTGCGTGCCCGCGCCGAACAGCGCGAAAAACACCGCCAGGAAAACCGACACCTTGATGGTCCGGAGCAATGTAGCAGAAGTCATGAGATCACCTCGTCATAGGGAAATTGGTTTCGTCTTCGTACGTGCTAGACATTCGAAGGTGCGTAATCCTGACAATCGGGGTCAAAAAATCTTTCGGCGTATTACTCGATAACCCTGAGTTCGACGCGTCTGTTCCTCTGGCGGCCCTGCGGAGTCTGATTATCGTCGATGGGCTGGGACTCGCCGTAGCCCTTCGCAATCACGATATCGGCGGGAACGCCGTGGTCCACCAGATAGCGGCGGACAGCCTGGGAACGGCGTTCGGAGAGGTCAAGGTTGTATTCTTCCGTGCCCAATGCGTCCGTATGAGCCGAAATCTCGAACTTTCTGCCGGGATTCTGGAAGATGAAACGAATGGCGCGATCAAGCTCGGGGCGCGATTCCGGGCGCAGCTCCGCGCGGTCGAAATCGAAGAGCACGGTCAGATTCGTTATAAGAGGTACGGAAACTTTCGGGGGAATGGGCTCGAGGGCAATATTTTTTACCCAGCGGCGGTTCGTGGTCAGTTCCGGGACTTCGAAAACCTCCGACTTGAAGAGATAGCCTTTCTGCTCGGCACTGATGCGGTAGTTCTTGCCGGCCGGAGCAACGTACGTATACTGGCCACTTTCCAGGCTCTGGAATTTCGCGATGATTTCGCCGGTGCCGTAGTCTTCTATCGTCACGGGAGTGGATGCGAGCGGAATGTTCGTCTCCGCATCCGACACCACGCCGTTGATGACGATCATCGCGTCCGGGGGGAAGGGCGGATCGAGAAGCATGTAGACGTCGAAACCGCCGTAGCCGCCTTCGCGGTTGGAAGCGAAATACAGCGTGTCGCCGGAGAGCGTGCTCGACATGAACACGTCGTCTTCCTTGGAATTGATCGGATACCCGAGATTCATGGGACGCGACCAGCGGCTCCCCTGCCAGCGGGTGACATAGATGTCGAAACCGCCCGCGGCTTTCTGCGCTTCATTGTCGGGATAGCCGTCGGAGGCATAGAACAAGGTCTTGCTGTCGAAGGAAATGGATGGCGTACGCTCGTCGCCCTTGGTATTGATGTCCGGGCCGAGGTTCACGGGACGCGTCCACTGGCCGTCATCGCCCTTCTTGCTCATCCAGATGTCCGTGCCGCCGAAACCGCCGGGACGGTCGGAACAGAAATAGAGGGTCTTGCCGTCAGGGGAGATGGCGGGCTGCGTTTCCCAGTACGTCGTATTGATGTACTCGAAATTGTCCGTGCGCTTTTCCAGGCGGAGATCCTTGCCTTCGAGGTTGTTCAGGTTGCGCACGCGCGACCACTCCGTTCCCTTGTCGTTCCACTCGGCAACGTAGATGTCGCATCGTCCGAAACCGTCCGGCTGCTCGCACAGCGCGACGTACATCGACCGGCCGTCGGGGGACACGGAAATGGCGCCCTGCGATTCCGGCGTATTGATCATTTCAGACAGATACGTCGGTTTTTCCCAGTCCTTCCCGATGTGGTTGACGCGATAGACGTCGTCTCCGTAATCGAGCCCTTTGGGGTTGGGGCGCCGCGAGGTGAAAAAGGCGAGCCGTTGGCGGTCACCGCCGGCGCGTAATCGTTCCATGCGGAATTGACGTTCTCACCGAGGTTCTCGACCACACCGCCGGTGACGCGCGCGATGTCAGCGGGTTGAGAGGATGAGCAGCCGGCGACGAACATCGCGGCGAGGATGAGACCGATGATGCCGAGAGAGACGTTCCTGTGCATGAATTCAGTATCCGGAGTTTGTGGTGGCGTGTGCGGAATAGGGAGCGACGGGAAAACGCGGAGTGCTGCGGAAACATTAGAACGCTTCGTACTTCAAGCCGATCGAAAACTGCACGGAGAGCACTTTCCAGTCGGGAATGTCGATGGTTTTTCCGCGGTCATTGACGGTGGCCGTCGTCTGTGTCAGCGGATACCCCACCCGGATTTCGGGATTGATATACCAGCGCGGTCGCACGATGTAGTCGTACCCGAAACCGACCATGGCTTCCATGCGGAGCTTCCCGGTAAAATCGGCGGTCGACACGGTGCGCTTGGTCTCGGAAATGCCGATCTCCTGATAGGTGACCTCCGGCGTCACGATCGCCTGATCGTGCTGGATGGAGGAGGAGGACGGCAATCCGACGGCCGGACCGGCGAAGATGTACCAGCGCGCGAGACGCGGCTGCCAGCGGCCGAAGAGCCCGACGGTGAAATACGACAGGCTCACCGTCCCGCTCTCTTCATAGTCGATCGGGCGGATCGCGACGATGTTCCCGAGCTTGATCGGCGTTTCGATCGTGCGCTCGTAGGATTCCTTCGAGTGCTTGTTGTCGTAGTAGGCCTTGCCGATGATCGCCCAGTTCGGATGGAACTGGTACGTCACGTCCGCGCCGATCACCGCGCCGATATTCTTCAGGCTGAACTCGCCGGTGAACTCGCAGTCGCAGTCCGTGCGGAACTTGCCCATGTTGGAGTTGTGGTTGAGACCAAGGAAGCCCGTGACGAAGATCGTCGTCTGATCCGGGCTGTACACGTTTATATCGCCCGGAAGGAGCGACATCACCTCATACCTGTCCGGATAGGACCGGATCGAATTCGTCGTCCTCCACTGTGCGGAAGCGACGAGGAAGGATGAGAGCAGCATTGCGATCGCGAGTAGAAATCGCAGACGGACAAACGTCATGAGTTCACCTGATGGCTGAAAAAGAGGGAAGAGTAAAAGACGGTAGCACGCTGTTACGATTCGGGAGAAGTCTTGTGGTGGATGAAACAAGGAATCTGCGAGCAGCGAAAATCTGATGCGGGGGGCGGCGATTCCAACGAGGGAAAAACTTTTCCGCATGTGAAAAATTTTCACAGAAAAAATATACTAAATTTCCTTTCAATGTCAATAATGCCGTCGGGATAAAATCGCGCGGGCTCTCGGAAGAGGCCTTTCAGAGGCCCTGTGACGCATCCGGGAGCAGCGTGCCTTTTTCGATCAGGCGTCGTTCGATTTTTCTCCACACGGCCTGACAGGCAAAATTATTCTCATACAGCGGCCTGTCCAGCACCACCGAATCGATCCTCCGGGGCAGCGCCTCCTGCGCGGCCTTGAGATCGGGATAGGACCACACCGCGCCGCCGAGCGTCATCGTGAAGCCGGTGTCGCGCGCGAAGGCCGCGGCGCGCTGCAGATCGAGAATCGTCCGCGCTTCCACGGCATCGAGATCCGTGTACAGCACGCGGAGAATGCCCGTGCGCTTCAACAGCGCGGCGTACTCGGCGGGCGGAAGGTCGTAGGATCGCGTGCCCGATCCGGCGCAGAGACGCCGCCCGCGCACCTCGTATCCCGCGACGATTTTTGTCGCGCCGAAATCCGCGACGAGGCGTTCGATGAGTCCGGGATGCTCGATCGCCGCGGTGGTGAGGACGATGCGGTCGACCCCGACGTCGACGAGCAGGGCGCGCGCGTGTTCGTAGGTGCGTATGCCGCCGCAGATCTGTATCGGAATCCGGACGTCTTCGGCGAGCACGATCGCGCGCAGCGCATCGATGTTGCAGGGCTGCCCGCTGGCGATGGCGTCGTGATCGACGATGTGCAGAGCCTTGGCGTTCTCTCGCCGCCAGAGGCGCGCGAGCAGCACGGGGTCGGAAGGATAGCCGTGCTCCGTGCCGGGTTCGCCGCGCACGGTGAACACGCTGCGGCCGTCCCGAATCTGAATCGATGGAAAAATGAGCATGCGGGCGACTCCGGAATTCTCGTGGGAACGTGCGTGGACGGGTGCGGCGCGAGGGAGTGCCGGAATCAGAGCGCGATCCGCTCGACGATGCTTTCCATGGTGGCGTTCTGCGACCACCAGAACGATTTCGCCTGATCGGGCGCCATTTTTTTCAGTTCCTCCGGCGGCTCGACGTAGAACTTCACGCGCACGGTCTGCGTGGTCTTCCGCGATTCCGGCCGGCCGTCGTCCATGTTGAACAGCGTGGTGCCGCTGCCCGTGATGTCGAACGTCTCCACCGTCGCGATGCCCTGTCCCGTATCGAGGGTTTTGTTGCCGATGTACTTCGACGTCATCGACGCGGCGATGTGCGCGAGTTTCCCGCGCGCGCTTTTCTCGAAACCCTTCAGGGTGTACGTCGCGTCGTTCTGCACCTTGAGGAAACCGAGGTTTCCCGTCCATGCGTGGCGCCATGCCGAATCGACGCCGACGGGCCGGTCTTCCAGTTTCTGAAAGGCGCCCTGCAGAATGTTCTGGAGGCCGTTCTCGGCGTAGTCCTCCGCGATCTTCTGCCGCGCCTGCTGTTTGATGGTGTTGAAATCCTTCCCGAGCAGCCGCTTGAGGACCTCGTCGTACTTCGAGACGCGCTCCACCTTGCCCTCGCGCGTGAGGGTCACTTCGAACGGCGCGCCGACGGGCGCATTGTACTGCGCGAACGTTTTCTCCTTCGATTCGGGGTTCTTTTCGCGCGAGTCGTACTGCATGGTTTTCTTCGTGCCGCCGTCGTCGTACTCGCCCTTGAACGTCACCGCGAGGCAGGTGGCGCGCAGTCGGGCCGAACCGTCCTCGTTCACGGCGAGCACGTCAAAACGGTAGCGGTAGGTCATGCGCTGCGTGCTCTTGTCCACCGCGGAGTCGCGTGCCATCGACACGTTTTGCACCGTGGTGATCGCGTACCCGAAGGCATCGCCGCTTTTGAATGCCAGCGCGAGCCGCACCACGTCCGTCGGACGTTCGAGCTTCGCGACGGCCGCGAGCGCCGAGTCCTTCGCGACGGACGCGGAATCGCCGGCGCCGGCCTTCCCTCCGGATTCGCCGCAGGAAGCCAGCACGGCGGTTGCGAGAAGGAGAAGCGTCGGGAGGTGTCTGATTGCGATCATGACGGGGATCCTTGCAGTTAGGCGTTGTACAGCAGATACGGGGCGCGCAGGCGCAGAAACGCGGCCAGGGCCTCGTCCCAGGACGCCACGAGTTCCGCGGCGGCGCGGGTCGCGCGGAGACGGTCGAACAGCCCGCGCACGCCGGCCAGCATGTCGAGAAACGGCGTGGCGGTCACGCGCGCGCCGTACATCTCGCGCAACGCCGCGAGGAGCATCACCCCGGTGCGGACGGATTGAAAGGCGCGCGCGTCGCGGACGCGCAGGGCGGCCCCCCGGCAGGTGTCGCCCGCATGCTTCGGTGCGGAGGCTCCCGCCCGCGCGGAGGGGACGAAGACGGCGGGCTCGAAGTCGACACCCGGCAGATGGAGGGCCGCGAAGCGGCTCGCGACCTCGTTCGCATCCATGAACGGCGCGCCGATGCGCAGGAACGGGGACGCTGTTCCCCGCCCTTCGGACACGTTCGTCCCCTCGAACAGGCAGATGCCGGGATAGACCTCGGCGGTTTCGGGGGTGCGCATGGAGGGCGACGGTGCGGTCCACCGCAGGCCGGTGTCGGAGAAATGCATCGCGCGCCGCCACCCGCGCATGGGGACAACGGTGAGGAGGAGCCGGTCCGATTGCGCGAACCACCCTTCGCCCGCGGCCATCCGCGCAAGCTCGCCGAGGGTCATGCCGTGACGGATGGGGACGGGCAGCATGCCCACGAAACTGCGCAGCGCCGTGTCCAGCACCGGTCCTTCCGCGATGTCTCCGCCGATGGGATTCGGACGGTCGAGCACGATGCAGCGGATCTCCTGCGCGGCGGCGGCTTCCATGCAGAGCAGGAGCGTGGAAGCGTAGGTGTAGAAGCGCGCGCCCGCATCCTGCAGATCGATGAGCAGCACGTCGATCCCGCGCAGCATGTGCGGGCGCGGCTTGCGGGTTCCGCCGTACAGCGAATAGACGGGCACGTTCCCGAGCAGCGTGTCCGGCACCTCCCGTCCGTTGTCCGCGGCGGCATCGAGCCCGTGCTCGGGCGTGAAGATCGCGGCGAGCGTGCAGGATGGTTCCGCGCGCAGGGCTTCCCAGACCGGCACGCCGTCGCCGAGCGTCGACGCGCGGTTGCAGACGACGCCGACGCGCGCGCCCCGGATCAGCGAGAGAGAGTCGCGGAGCAGCACGTCGGCGCCGGTCGCGACGCGGGATTGCGCGCGCGCGGATGCGGTGAGGCACAGCGCGCACGCCAGGAACGCGAGCGTCCGCGCGGCGCTCACAGCCCGATCCCGACGAGGTCGGGCGCGGTGATGGCGACCTGCGCCAGCGCCGCGAGCGTCATGCCGTCCCAGATTTCGCCCGCGGCGACGAGTGCGCGCAATTCCGCGGGCGCAAGGAGGACGGCCTCGCAGTCCTCGGTCTCATCGGGCCGCGGTGCGACAGCCCGGTGTCCGGTGGCGACGAACACGTGGCAGAGTTCATTCGTCACCCCGTTGAACGGATTGAACACGCCGACCTCGCGGAGGACGGCCGCCTCGACGCCCGCCTCCTCCTGCAGTTCGCGCGCCGCGGCTTCGGCCGGCGCAAGACCGCGCGGGATGCCGCCGCCGGGAAATTCGAGGCTCGACCGGCGGTTCAGGTAGCGGTACTGCCGCACCATCACCAGCATCCCGGCGCTCGTCACCGGCACGATCATGACCGAACCCGGCGTGTCGACGTAATGGTATTCGCCTTCAGTGCCCGACGGGAGGATGACGCGGTCCCGCTTGTAGATCCACCACGGGTTCTCGATGCGCGTTTCCTCGGAGAGCGTGCTCCAGCCGACGGGAGACATGGACGTCAGTGCGTCGACACGAGGTCGAGACCCTGGAAGAAATACCCGATCTCGATGGCGGCGTTCTCGTCGCTGTCGGATCCGTGCACGATGTTTTCGCCCTTGTTATCCGCATGCAATTGCCGGATGGTCCCCTCCTCGGCTTCCTTCGGATCGGTGGCGCCGATGAGCGCGCGAAAGTCCGCGACCGCATTCTCCTTCTCCAGCACGATGGGCACGCAGGGTCCGGAGGACATGAACGCCACGAGATCCTTGTAAAACGGGCGCTCACGGTGTACCGCGTAAAATCCTCCGGCCGTGTGGGGCGCGAGATGCACCATGCGGAGAGCGAGAATTTTGAATCCGGCTTCGGTGATCTGGCTGATGACCGGGCCGATGAGGTTCTTGCGGACACAATCGGGCTTGAGAATGGCGAGCGTGCGTTCCATGAAATTCCTGTGTGTGGTGTGGTCGGATGACGATGACGAACAAACACAAAGGTCATGAATGAAGGACTGAAAAACAACGCGGAGACGCGCGCCGGCCGGCCGCGATTTGGGAATTCGGTCCCACCGGTCGAGATTCGCGGATGCACGGCCACCTCTTTCCAGGAGCACCGGATGTTTGACCCCGTCGCCTACTTCCATATCGCGTACGCGCGGCACGCCATCATGAACCCGCTGCGCGCCGACCGCCTCGTGGCGATCGCGCGCCGCTGCATCCCGGCGACCCTTCCGCGCGTGCTGGACATCGGCAGCGGACTGGGACACGCCTCGTTCGCGCTCGCCACGGAGCTGGATGCGTACTGCGTGCAGGTGGATTCCTCGCCGCGCTGGACCGCGCGCGCCGAGGCGCTGTTTGCGCGCCATGGCATGGCCCGGCGAACGCTCATCCTGACCATGGACGCCGCGTCGTACCATCCGCCGGAGGCGAGTTTCGACGCGATCCTCTGTCTCGGCACGGCGCCCATCTATGGAGGCTTCGCCGACGCGCTCGCCGCGCTGTCTCCGGCGCTCCGTCCGGGCGGCGTCCTGATCGTCGGCGAACCGACCATCGACCTGCCCCTGCCCCGCCGCTACAAAACCTACATCGACAATCAGGAGTGGGCGATCCTCTCGGGCGGCGAACTGCTCACGGTCGCGGAGAACGCCGGATTCGAACTCCTCGAGTGCCACCGCAGCACCTCGGAGGAATGGGATGAGTACATGAGCCTGCAGTGGGCGGCGATACTCGACCACGCGCGCGCCCACCCCGGCAACAGCGAGGCGCGGGAATTCGCCGAATGGGCGAAGGACGAGCAGGAGGTCTATCTCGCGTACCAGCGGCACTACCTCGACTGGAACGTCATCGCGCTGCGCGAAAAGCGCTGAACGCCGCTCGCGCCGCTCCGGCATCGTCCGCCGCGGGAACGGACGCTTACCGCGTCACGAGCACTTTGCGCAGTTCGACCCGGTCCGCGGTGCGACACACGAGGAAGTACAGGCCGGCTTCCGGCAGCAGCGCGGCATCGATGCGCAGCGCGTGCGACCCGGATTCGAACTCGCCGTCGCGCACCTGCGCGACATCGCGTCCCAGGAGATCGACGACGGTCAGAGTCACACGCTGCCGCTCCTCGAGGGCAAGGGTGAATTCCGCGTCCGCACCGGATCCGAGGGACAGCGGCTGCGGATGCGCGGCACCGAGGCGGAACCCGGCAACGTCGGGTGTTCCGGCAAGCCCGGTCAGCGATCCGCAGTTGACCGACACGCCAGTCTCGGCATCCACCGCGCAGGTCAGGTTGTCCGTCCCCTCGGCGAAGCGGATGAGCCAGTACTTGCCTTTCGGCGCGAGGGGATTGTCCACCGGACTGTTGATGGTGATGACGAGATCGATGATGGCGGCCGGGTGCGCGGCGAGGAACGTCCCGCCGCCGCCGTTCTTCGCGCCTGCAATCGCGGCGGGGGAATCCACCCACGGCTCGACAAACTGCAGCACGCCGGGAAGAGGCGGCAGCGGAATGGAGGTTCCGACCGGCGGCTGCACGGCCTGGACGCCGAGAATGATCACCTTGACGGCGATGTAGAGCGTGGAGGAGTCCTTCGAAGGAGAGTAGAAACGGTACAGCCATCCTGTCGCCTGTCCCGTGTTCATGTCCAGTGTCACCTGGATGGAATTGTACACGACGGGCGCGTAGAAAATGTTCGCGAGGTAGACGTCGGCGGCGAATTCGGTCTGCGCCTTGGCGAACGCCGCGGCATACCCCTCCTTCGCGGTCAGAGGTGTGAGCTGTGCCTGCGCCGTGGGCGCGCTGCCGAGCAGAAACATCAGGACGATCATCGGAACAAGAACCTTCATGGAATCCTCACGGGTTGGGAACAATGGGCCGGTCCCGAAAGATAGACATTCGACACTGAAAATCGAGTCGATTCCGCATGCCATCATGGTGCATTCGGCAGCCGAGAGTGATATTTTTGCTGCTGAAGCTTTCCGGCACGTCAGACAGCGCGCCATCACGACCCGCGCGGGCGCCCGTCGAGGCGTCAGCCGCCATTTCCGTATCACCCGCGATCACCCCCGACCCCATGGCACGCAGCGCCGCCACTCCCGTCATGCAGTTCTCGTTCGACCACATGGTGTCGGAGGTGAACGCCATCGTCGAGGATCTGCGGTGGCTGCATCTCGAGCTGACCCTGCGCAACCGGTGCAACGAGGTGATGTTTCTCGACGTGCGGACGGAGGAGGAGGTCCTCGATCTGGCGTTCAAGGATCTGCGCCGGAAGATCGACGCGATGGAACTGACCGTGTTCGTGCGCGACAAGGACTCCTACCGCATCGGATTCCGGGAAATGGAGGCGCGCGTTCCGTGGGCCGATGACGTCATGCCCTGGGTGACGCCCATCTCGCGCTGGTTCACCCAGACGACGCGCGACGCGGCCTTTCCCAAGGCCGACATCAGCCATTACTCCGTCAATGCCGTGCCGATCACGGCGGTGACCATGCCGATCGTCATCGGCCGCGAACATCTCGCGGCCATTCTCGTCGTCACGCTGTCCGCGGGGCTCGTGCCACGCCTGCGCAAGCTGCTCGCCGGGCTCTCCGGATCTCTCGGACTCTCGATCGATTACGTGCGCAAGGGCGGACGGGGCGACACGGGCGAGAGCGCGGTCAGGAAGTCCGCCGAGGCACCGGCGCCCTCCGAACCCGCGAGCGATCAGCGCGCGTCGCTCCAGAATGCGCTGGTTGACCGTATCCCCGGCTACGCCTTCGTGATCGACCGCCGCTTCACGGTCGTCGGCGCCGGCGAGGCGTTCCTCCGGGCCGCCGACCGCGACACCTCGGTGGTCGGCGTTCCGGTCGAAGATCTGGTCCCGCACGCCGAACGCGGCCTTGCCCGGCAGGCCGTGACCGCGGCCTTCGATCATCCCGGCGAGCAGATCCGCCTGCCCTTCCCGCCCGCGCGGCACGGCGGAGTCAGCCTCCCCACGGCCTGGTGGACAACGACGCTGGACGATCCCGGCGGCGAGGATACGCTGCTCCTGCTCTTCGCCGCGAATGCAAGCGGCGACGCCGCGCGCATCGCGTCCGCCGCCGCGCCCGAAGCGCCGACGGACTCGCGGCTGTCGAAGCAGTACCGTTTCCTGATGAAGTACGTCCCGTTCCCGATCGTGCACATCGACGAGACGGGCGACACCATCCGGAACGCGAATCCGGCGTTCGAAGAACTGCTCGGCACGCGCGGCTGGGAGGGCGTCCCTCTCTCGGATTTCGCGGTTCTGACGGTCCATCCCGCGTTCGGCGACACCGCCCCGTGCACCTTGTCGGTCATCAGCCCGAGCGGCATCAGCCTCTCGTATCGCGGCATCATCACGCCGCTGCGCATTTTCGGCAAACTGATTCGCGAAATCAAATTCGACCCCCTGGAACAATGACGGAGCGCGCGTGAAAATTCTGATTGTCGAAGACGAGCAAAAGGTGAATTCCTTCCTCCGGCAGGGTTTCGAGGAGGAACTGTTCACCGTCGATTCCGCTTTTGACGGCGAGCAGGGATTGTTCATGGCGTTGACGGAGGAGTACGACGCCATCGTGCTGGACCTGATGCTTCCGAAAAAGGGAGGGATGCAGGTGCTGGCGGAACTCCGAAAGGAGAAGTCGACGCCCGTCCTCATCCTGACCGCGAAAGGGCAACTGGAGAACAAGATCGAAGGCCTGAACGCGGGCGCCGACGACTATCTCACCAAACCGTTCGCCCTCGCCGAATGCATCGCGCGCGTCCGGTCCCTGGTTCGCCGCTCCCAGGTCGAGCGTCCCGCGAACCAGCTGATCGCGGGCGATCTGATTCTGGACCAGTTGCAGCACACCGTCCGCAGGGGCGCGGCGGTGATCGAACTGACCGCGAAGGAATTCAAGCTGCTGGAATACCTCCTGCGCAACAAGGACAGCGTCGTGACGCGATCGGCGATCATCGAGCATATCTGGGAGATCACCTTCGACAGCGAAACGAACGTGCTGGACGTCTACATGACGCGGCTCCGGAAAAAGATCGACGACGGGCACGAAACGAAACTCGTGCACACGGTGCGCGGCGTCGGATACGTGCTGCGGGACCCCGAATGATCATCGGTCTCAAACAGCGCCTGTCGCTGATCTACGGCACGACGATCATGGCGGTGGTCGTGTTCGTGGCGAGCCTGATCTTCACGGTGTTCAAGTTCTATCCGGTCATCCTCGAACGCTTCGAGACGACCTACATCGGCATCATCCTGGTGTTCGTTCCCGTCAGCCTTTTCTTCTCCTACCTTGTCGGGTGGGTCATCTCGGAGCAGCTGCACAGCAGCCGCTATGAAATCACGCCCCGCGTGTCCGACGCGCCTCCGCTTCCCACGCTGCTGCTGGAGGAGGAATTCCAGATCAAGATGGGTTCGATCCGCAGTTCCGTCGAGAAGATGCGCGAGGCGTACGAGCAGATCCAACATTTTTCCGTGAACGCGTCGCACGAGCTGCGGACGCCGCTGACCATCATGCGCGGCGAAGTGGAACTCGCCCTGCGCAGCCAGAAGAGCGCCGAGCAGTACCAGCACATCCTCGCCAGCCTTCTCGAGGAAATTCTCCGTCTCTCGCGGATCATCGACGACCTGCTGCTGGTGGCGAGGTCTCAGATCGGGCAGGTCCCGATGGAACGCCAGCGCTTCAATCTCCGACAGCTCATCGAGGAGATGGCCGACGAGGCGGACCTGTTCACCTCGCAGGCGGGCATCACCTTTCATGCGGGTCCGGCCGAGGACGCGTGGATCGAGGGCGACGCGCTCCGCATCCGGCGCGTGGTGCTCAACCTGATCGACAATGCCGTCAAGTACAATCAGCACGGCGGCTCTGTCACCCTCTCCCTGAAAGCGCGGGACGGGTGGGCGCTGGTCAGCGTCCGCGATACCGGATTCGGCATTCCCGCCGATGCGCTCCCGAGGATTTTCGACCGTTTCTACCGGGTGGACCGCGAGCACGCGAAGAGCCGGAGCGGCACGGGATTGGGACTCTTCATCGTGCAGTGGATCGCCCAGACGCACGGAGGCGACGTCCTTGTCGAGAGCACGCCGGACGAGGGCAGCGAATTCATCGTCCGTCTTCCGCTCGATGACACCCGTCCTTCAAGCCCGCAGGCGCACTCCTGACAGCATTGTAATGTGCCTGTAAGACCCCTGTAAGATTGCGGAAGTATTTTGCAAACCAGAAAGAGAAAAGGATTCCGGTCGCATGAAGTACTGCCATCAATACAGGTTTAACCAAATCGCCAAAGGGGCGTAGGTATGGGCACGCAACAGATGCTATACATCGTGCTCGGCGTGATCATCGTCGGCATTGCAATTGTCGTGGGAACGCTGCCGAGTTTCATCAAGGGCATGGAGAGTGGCAACAAGGACGCCATCACCCAGGATTGCCTGAAACTCGCGGCGGCGGCGCAGGGGCTTCTATCGCCGTCCCACGGTCTTCAAGGGAGGCGGCAACAGTTTTCAGAATATCGCCATTGTGGATTGCGGGATGAATCCGAACGCCAGCGGCGTCGGGGAGAACGCCAACGGCACGTTTGATGTCGACGGCTCCGCCGGGGACGTCTGCGTCATCACGGGAAACTCCAACACCGTCCCCGGAGCGACCGTCGTCGTGACGGTCCACCTCGGGGACATTGAAGATCCTGAATTCAACGGGTGGGATTGACGGGTCGGCGGCGCGTCAGGCGCGCCTGTTCCCCACGCGCAATGAGATTGCGAATGGCGACCGCATGTCGGCCATTGTGACAACCATGACCCCTCGTCGAACCGTATCCAGTGCCGATTTTCCCGGATCCGGTTTTGGCGGGTTTGCTTTGTTGTGCACGTGGTTGACCAACGCTGTCGCATGAATGCTGAAACTCTCGGGCAGAGGCAGTACCTTTTTTCTCATGCATCTCTCCAATCTGGCACAACGCGGAATTGCGAGACGGAACATAGGAAGTACTCGCGTCAGAGACAATACAGAATTTCGGCCCTGAAAATACTGTCGCTCCATTTCAGGCTGCGGAACACCATGCCGCCCCGGAACTCTCCGGGACGGCATCGCCGAAACAGGGCGGGGGTCAGCCCAGATACGCCCGCAACTGCTTGCTGCGGGAGGCGTGCCGGAGACGGCGGATGGCCTTCTCCTTGATCTGACGGACCCGTTCGCGGGTGAGATTGAACTTCTCTCCGATCTCTTCAAGCGTCAGCGAATGCTCCCGGTCGAGCCCGAAATAGAGGCGAATGACCTCGGCCTCGCGTTCGCTCAGCGTGGCGAGGGCGCGGCGCACCTCCACTTTCAGGGACTCGTTCATGAGGTTGTTGTCGGGAGCGGGCTGGCGGTCGTCCTGGATGACGTCGAGGAGGCGGTTGTCTTCGCCCTGCGCGAACGGGGCATCGACGGAGATGTGGCGGCCGCTGATCTTGAGCGTGTCCGCGACCTCGAAGAGCGTCATGTCGAGTTCCGTGGCAAGTTCGCTCGCGCTCGGCTCGCGCTCGTAGGATTGCTCGAGCTCGCTGAATTTCTTGCCGATCTTGTTGAGCGCGCCGACGCGGTTGAGCGGCAGGCGGACGATGCGCGACTGCTCCGCGAGCGCCTGCAGGATGGACTGCCGGATCCACCACACCGCGTAGGAGATGAATTTGAATCCGCGCGTTTCATCAAAGCGCTTCGCCGCCTTGATCAGGCCGAGGTTGCCCTCGTTGATGAGGTCGCCCAGCGACAGCCCCTGATTCTGGTACTGCTTCGCGACGGAAACGACGAAGCGGAGATTCGCCTTGGTCAGCTTTTCGAGGGCAGCCTGCGCACCGCCGCCGGTACTTTTGATTTTCTTCGCAAGCTCGATCTCTTCATCCGGCGTCAACAGATCGACCCGGCCGATCTCCTGCAAATACTTGTCCAGCGACTGGCTTTCACGGTTGGTGTACTGCTTCGAAATCCTCACACTGTCACCCTCATTGTTGAAAGGTACGACGATTCTTCACGTCGCGCAGCCCTGCCGCATGCTGTTGCATCCCGCACGCCCGCGACCGATCGCATCACTCAAGAACCCGGTGCGGGGGCATCCCGTTCCCGCCGCGCCTGAGACGCATTGCGCGGGGACGCGGAACCGGGCGCGGACCTTCTCCCATGTGCTTCGAGATCTGCTCCGCTCTTTCGCGCAGAATTGGCGCGAACACGAAGTATGCGAAAAAAAATCGATGAAAACAAACGGATATCGGGTGTCGATGGGAAATCAGACGACCTTCACGCAGTTGCCGCCGTCACCGACGGCAAGATTCATCGCCTGTTGGGCGACTTTCAGCACGTGCTCGATATCTCCGCTTTCGGCAAAGGCGCAGCCCGCGAGGCAGACCGTGACGGAAAAGCTCGAGCCTCCCCGGGAGAGGACGAGACCCGCGACGCTCTTGCGTATTTTCTCCGCGCGCAGGTAGGCTTCGTCCGCGGTGGTCTGGATCAGGAGGATGCCGAAGCGCGTCGCGTCGAAGCGCCCGAGCACATCGTAGGCGAACAGCCCGGCCTTGACCGTCTGCGCCACCTGGAAAAGGATGGTTTCGAGCCCTTCCTGCCCGTATTTCGCGGCGAGCTCGTCCGGTCCGTCGACGGCGAGGAGAAAGAACACCGCGTTCCCGCCGAATTTCGTGATGCGCTGATGCTCTTCGGTGTTGCGTTGCAGCAGCAGGGTCCGGCTAGCGGTTCTCGTTCCTTCGTCGATCAGCAGGTATTTCCGCGCGAGTTCCATGTAGGACACCACGTCGAGGAACAGGCCGGTGATTTCCGCGAGGGTGGTGAGCACCCGGATGTCGCGATCGCCGTACTGGGATACGTCCCGGTACTCGACGACGAGGAGCCCGGCGGGAAGGCGCGTGGTGATCACCGGGACCACGCAGAGTTGCCCGGCGCCGCTGATGGCCTCCTTTTCATGGAAACGGAAGGCGGGAGCCGCGGGCGCGGCGAGGATGCAGCCCTTTTGCCGGTCGAGCACGGACTGGAAAATCGACCCTTCGATGGAGAGGGTCACGCCCTCGGAAACGTACGGGAGATTTGCCGCCTTCGAATGGCTCTTCACCACCATCCAGCCGCGTTTCTCCGCATTGTAGAGGATGACGGCGAGATAATCCCAGTCGAGGATTTCCGATATCGCCTTGGCCGAAGCGGACGCGATGCCGTAGGCATCCATCGAGGTCTGCATGATGCGGCGCATGCGATCGACCACGTCGAGCAGCCGCGCATCCGCGGCGAGATCGTATTTCTGGTTGTAGCTCGACAGGAGCAGGGAGATGATGGACGTGAACGTGCCGATGGAGGCGACCGTCTCGACGCCGAAGGCGTCGGGAGCCTTGCTGTCGGCCACGACCACGGCGATCGGCTCGTCCTGAAAAAATACCGGGACGCCGACGAAAGACTGGACGCCTTCGCGCGCGTCGTAGTAGATGAGGAGATCCTGCTCGGATGCGGCGGCGAATTCGGGCAGGATCTGCGGCTTCGCGGACGTGCCGATGAGGCTGATGAGATCGCTCCCCAGCGGCACCCGGCGCGCCGTGGTCAGGTGCTTGCTGTCGCTGACGATTTCCCCGATGACGATCTGCTGCCGGTCGGCGTTGATCCAGAACAGACCCACGGTCGTGGCGAGGAGATTTTCCTTGAGCGCGGAGAGAAGCCTGTTGGTGAGGAAATCGAACTCGGCGCGCGGATCCTCCTGCGGAAGCGCGTCGCCCGCGGGACGGTAGTACTCGAGCGGGATGTCCGCCGCGCGCTGAATGCGCGGGCCCCTGCCGCTCGAAGGCCGGGGCGGTTCGGTCCCGCCGTCGTGCCGCGGCGCGTTCTCCCCGATGCCGGCGGACGCATCCGTCGACCCGTCGCCCGTCTCCCCGGATGCATCTGACCGATGCGGGACTCCCCGGCGTTCCGCATCGCGTCCCTGAAGTTCCTTGGGAACCAGAAACGCGAGCAGCACCGCGCCGGCGAGGGCCACTCCCGCCGCGACGAATCGGAGCGTGGTGTCGCTGACGGCGAACGCGGCAACGACCGCCCCGAGGAACAGCAGGGCGACGAGGGGAATGGATTTTTTCACGGCGGGTGGTTGCTCGGAGGACGGTGATCTCAATCCAGAAAAGTAGAGAACTCGCGCGTTCGAAACAAGGATGCCGGACGCGGCACACCGCCCTTACGGCGTGGCGGCGGGCGGGGGCTGCTCCTTCACGAGCAGGGATTGCAACAGCAGTTCGTTGGACACGGCGACGAGGCGGAGGAAGTCCAGGCGCTCGAACGAGTAGGCGGTGCCTTCCCTGCGGCGCGTCTCACTGCCCCGCGCGACACCCATCTGCCGGAGGAGTCCGGTGGTATTGCTCCAGAAGATGATCGCCATCTCGAAGGCGCCGATGTCGCCGCGGAAGATTCCGCGGTCGATCCCGTCCTGCAGCGTGTCGGTGAACACCGTCCAGAGCGAATCCGACGCGCGCGCGAGTTCGCCGAGGCTCACCGGGCTCGCGCTGCTGTGCGCGACGATGTGGGCGGAATCGAGGAGCAGACGGAACATGTTGGCATGGTCCTGCGCATATCGGACATAGGCCTCTCCGATGCGGCGAATGGTCACCGGAGGCGCGTCTGCCGGATCGACGGCGTCGCGGAAGCGCCCCTCGAGAGACGCGAGCGCCCGGACGATCAGCGAGAGCCAGAGATCGTCCTTGGACGGAAAGTACAGGTACAAGGTCCCTTTTGCGATCTCGGCGGCGGAGGCGATATCGTCCATCGTCGCATCGACGCCCTTCGAGAAATAGACGCGCTCCGCGGCATCGAGGATGGCCTGCTTTCGATGCTCCCGGTCGCGGTCCCGCCGTTCCCGCACACTCATGCGTTCATCGCTCCTCCTCCGCGCGTCCGTCGAAACCGCGGTCGTGTCCCTCCACCGGGTCCGCGCCGTCCATGTCGTGCCGGGTGCGGTCGCGGAGCACGGCGTCGCGCACGTCCTTGAGGCGGTCGATGCGGTCCTGGATCGGCTGCGCGTCGGGAAAGCCGTAGAGCGACGCGAGCCGCAGCGACTCCTCGGCCTCCTCGAGACGTCCGAACACCGCGAGCGTCAGCGCCATGTTCGCGTGGGCAAGGGGGTGGCCGGACTGCAGATCGAGCGCCTGCTGCAACGCGCGCAGCGCATTGCCCGGATCGGCGCGCTTGAGGGCGAGCGACCCGAGCGAGACGAGAATGTCCGCGCTCATCGCATCGTGGGCATGGGCCTGCTCGAGGGCCTCCCGCGCCTCGTCGAGGCGCCCCAGGCGGATGCAGATCAGGCCCACATTGTTCCAGGCCGCAGCCGAGGACGGATCGATCTCGAGGGCGCGGCGGAATGCGTCGAGCGCCCGATCGTTGCGGCGAAGGGCGTCGTGCGCGTTCCCGAGACAGACGTACGCGGAGAGGCGGTCGTCGCCGCCGAGTGCTTCCACCGCCGTCTCGAGGAGGTCGGCGGCTCGCTCGTACTCGCCGCGGGCATAGGCGGCGAAGCCTTCGCGCGCACGCGCTGTCGGGGTCGGGATGCTCTCGGTCATTCCACAATATAACAGCTGGCGCGGCGATGTCCGACTGACGTCCCGCGCGACCGCGCCCCTCCCGTCTCCGCATTGTCTCTTCGAGACCGGCGGGGTATATTTCTCGCGAGGGAGCGGATCATCACGGACGCCTGATCGGACCATGAACGAATACATCCATTTACACAATCATACCCACTACTCGCTGCTCGACGGCGCGTGCACGGTGGACGACCTGATCCAGGCGACCGTCGAGAACAACATGCGCGCGGTGGGGCTCACCGATCACGGCGTCATGTTCGGCGCCGTCGAATTCTACAAGAAGGCGAGGAAGCACGGGATCACGCCGATCATCGGAAACGAGATGTACATGATGACGCGCGGGTCGCGCTTCGACCGGAGCGGCAGCGACACGCATCCCGAAGGCAAGCGGCACGGGTACAATCACATCATCCTCATCGCGAAGAACGAGACCGGGTACCGGAACCTTCTCAAGCTGACGACGCTCGGTCACACCGAAGGATTCTACTACAAGCCGCGGATCGACTTCGATCTCCTCGAAGCCCATCACGAAGGGCTGGTGGCGCTCACGGCCTGCGCGGGAGGCGTGGTGTCGTCGTACCTGTGCGCGGGCGACTACGACGCCGCGAAGGGCGTGGCGTCGCGCCTGAAGGATCTGTTCGGCGACGATCTGTACCTCGAGATCCAGGATCATCAGACCGAGCGCGACGCCATCATTCTCGAGGGCATGCCGAGACTCGGCAGGGATCTGGGCATCAAGCTCATCGCCACCAACGACTGCCATTACATCCGGCAGTCGCACGCGGTGCCCCACAACGTGTTCCTGCACATCGCGGACGTGCGCGAGGCCGAGGATGTGACGCAGCTCCGCTACGGCACCGATCAGGTGTACTACAAGTCCGAGGCCGAGATGCTGCGGCTGTTCAAGGACTATCCCGAAGCCCTCGCGTCGACGCTCGAGGTCGTGGAGAAATGCACGCTCGACATCGATCTCGGCACGAACCACATGCCGCACTTCCCCATTCCGGAGGAATCGGGCACGGATCAGCTCGACGACTACCTGCGCATCCTGGCCGAGAAGGGACTCGAGAAACGGTACAAGGAGCAGACGCCGGAAATTCTCGACCGGCTCTCCTTCGAGATCGACGTCATCCGGAACATGGGCTACTCCGGCTATTTCCTGATCGTGCAGGATTTCATCAACGCCGCGAAGAACCGCGGCGTGCGCGTCGGTCCCGGCCGCGGTTCCGCGGCGGGCAGCCTCGTGGCCTACGTGCTCGGCATCACCGACGTGGACCCGCTCCGCTACGACCTCCTCTTCGAGCGCTTCCTGAATCCGGACCGCATCTCGATGCCCGACATCGACGTCGACTTCCAGGACGACCGGCGCGAGGAGGTCATCCAGTACGTGCGCGAGAAGTACGGGCAGGACTCGGTGTCGCAGATCATCACCTTCAACAAGCTCAGCGCGCGCGCCGTGATCAAGGACGTGGGCCGCGTGCTCGGCGTGCCGCTGGGAACGGTGGAATCGATCACCAAGCACATCCCGGTGAAGATGGGAAAAGTGCAGCCGCTGAAGTACGCGTTCGGCATCGAGACCGATCCCGACAGGAAGTGGCCGCCCGTGCCGGAACTCGCATGGGTCAGGACCAGCGAGGATCCGAAGATCCGGAAACTCGTCGAGTACTCCCTCATCCTCGAGGGGTTCATCCGCGGCGCGGGCATGCACGCCGCGGGCGTGGTGATCGCGCCCGGAGACACCAGCGAATACGTGCCCTTGTACAAGACGCCGAGCACCGAGCTCATGACGATGTACAACATGAGCGACCTCGAGGACGCCGGACTGCTCAAGATGGATTTCCTCGGCCTTATCACGCTGACCGTGATCGACCGCGCGATCGCACTGATCCGCGAGGCGCGCGGTGAGGAGGTGGACATCGACGCCATCCCGTTGGACGATCCGGCGACGTACGAGATGATCGGCAGCGGGCACACCGTGGGCGTGTTCCAGTTCGAATCCGTCCAGATGCGCGAGTACCTGCGCAAGCTCAAGCCGAAGTCCATCGACGACCTCGCGGCGATGAACGCGCTGTACCGCCCCGGACCGATGGATTTCATCGACGACTTCATCGACCGCAAATACGGGCGCAAGCCCATTTCGTACCTGCACCCGAGCATGGAGCCGATCCTGAAACCGACCTACGGCATCATGGTGTACCAGGAGCAGGTCATGCAGCTCGTGCACCACGTGGCGGGCTTCACCCTCGCGCAGTCGGACCTCATGCGGCGCGCGATGGGCAAGAAGAAGCTGGACGTCATGGCGCAGCAGCGGGACGCGTTCATCAGCGGCGCGGTGGCCCGCGGCATCACGGCGAAAGTCGGCGGGTCGATTTTCGACATGATCGAGAAGTTCGCGGATTACGGCTTCAACAAATCCCACTCCGTCGCCTACTCGCTTCTCGCGTACCAGACCGCGTGGCTGAAGGCGAACTACACCCCCGAGTTCATGGCCGCGCTGATGACCTCGGAAATGAGCAAGACCGACAAGGTGTCGGCGCTGATCGACGAGTGCGTGAAGCTCGGCATCGAGGTGCGGCCGCCCGACGTCAACGAGAGCGGCGTCACGTTCACCGTCACCGAGCGCGGCATCCGTTTCGGCATGGCGGCGATCAAGAACGTCGGCGTGGGCGCCGTGGAGGCCATCGTCGCGGCGCGGCAGGCCGGCGGGCGCTTCACCTCGATCTTCGATTTCTGCGAGCGCGTCGAGGGGCGGCTGTCGAACAAGAAGACGCTCGAGAGTCTCGTGCTCGCGGGCGCGATGGATTCGCTGCATGCGAACCGCGCGCAGGTGTTCCAGGTGCTCGAGACGGCGTTGTCCTTCGGACAGAAGCGCCAGCTGCATCGCGACATCGGCCAGGAGAGCCTCTTCGACGACGCGCACGCGCGCACCCCGCAGGCGCTGGCGCTGCCCCCGCTGCCGCAGATCGAGGACTGGAAGCCCGCCGAGCGGCTCGCGAACGAGAAGAGCGTGCTGGGCTTCTACATCTCGGGGCATCCCCTCGAATCCTGGCGCAACGACGTGGAGGCGATCGCCACCGTCAGTCTCGGCGCCTTCGAACCCGCGCTCGACGGCCAGACGGTGCGCGCCGTGGGCGTCATTTCGGCGCTGCGCACCAAGATCGACAAGAAGGGCAAGACCATGGCATTCATGACCGTGGAGGACTTCACGGGCAAGGCGGAATGCCTCGTCTTCGGCGGCGCCTACGAGAAGTTCGGCGCGAACATCAAGATGGACGCGCCGGTGGCGGTGATGGGGAAGGTGCGGTCGAGCGGCGACGCGTATTCGCTGATGGCCGACGAGATCTACACGCTCGAGCAGGCCATCGCGCGATTCACGAAGAGCGTCATCATCACCCTCTCGACGCGCACCATCACGCCGAAGCAGATCGAGGACGGAATCCGTGTGCTCGACGAATTCCGGATGGGCGGCGACTGCCCGTGTTTCATCTCCGTGAGCGACGGCAACGGCAACACGTGGAACCTCCACGCGAAGCAGCATCGCATCCAGATCAGCAGCGAGGTTTTGCGCAGACTCAGGAGTATATTCGGGAAAAGCGCCGTCCGCATCGCGCTCGATTGACGCGCGATCCCGCCCGCCCCATTGCATTCATCATCGCATACAGGAGATTCCCGCACCATGACACCGATTGAATTCACCGACGCCAATTTTCAGCAGGAAGTCCTGCAGTCCGACCTTCCCGTCCTGATCGATTTCTGGGCGGTGTGGTGCGGACCCTGCCGCATGATCGCGCCGATCGTCGAGGAACTTGCCGGCGAATACGCGGGCAAGGCGAAGATCGGGAAGCTTGATGTCGACAACAATCCGAACGTCGCGATGGAGTACGGTATCCGCAGCATCCCCACGCTCCTCGTGTTCGACAAGGGCAAGGTCGTGGACCGCATCGTCGGCGCCGTGCCCAAGCAGAAAATCCTGGACGCCCTGACGCCGGTCATGGCCGGTTGACACGCCCTTCCGGGCGCGGATGAACGGACACGGAATCCGCTGGCGGTTTCCGTGTTTTTTTCGTGTGTCCGGGCAGTGGAAATGTGGCTGGAATTCCCGTACCTTTTCTTTTCCTGTTTCCGCCCGACATCATCTTTCTGGAGGCGCCCATGCGTATACTTGCTTCGATCGTTTTTCTTGCGGTTGCGTTGTCCGTCCCGCTCACGTCCACCCGTGCGCAGGCATCGAACGACGCGGACAAATTGATCATGCGTCTGCGTCCCGTCTGCAACGCCGGACAGGGAGGGCTGCTCGTCATTGCGTTCGACATCAAGGCGCGCGCCGGGGGTTCGCAGCGGCTCATCGGCGGCTACAGCATGGTCCTCACCTACATCCATACGAAGCTCGTCATCCAGGGAGTGCAGCAGCGGTACCAGACCGGCGTCTGGCCTGGAGGGACCTGGTACATCAACCAGTCGTTCGGCGCCGCCGCATGGTTCAACCAGCATTCGGCGCAGATGGGCAATCCCGGCAACGCGATGCCGCTCAACTCCACGTACTGGTCCAGCACCACCGACTGCGCGGGAAATCCCCTGGGCGACGGGTTCTTCGAAGTGCTGCGCTACGCGTTCCAGATCAACCCTTCGGCGAACGGGACCGTGGACTTTTCGATGTACAACCTGCTCAGCTACAAATACGGCGAGGGCTTCCAGCATGGCGCCGAAGGGTCCGCGATGTACTACTCCGCCCTCGCGGACAACAGCAACGATTCCTCGATCCTGATCAGGAACCTCATCATCCCGGTGGAACTGAGCGCGCTGGACGCCAGCATGCAGGACGACCGCACGGTGCTGCTGACCTGGCGCACGGAGAACGAGCAGTTGAACCAGGGCTTTGACGTGGAGCGCGGAGACGGCACCACGTTCGAAAAGATCGGCTTCGTCCCCGGGCGCGGCACGACGAGCAGCCCTGAAGAATACCGGTTCATCGATACCGCGCCGGTCAGCACGGACGGGAGGCCGTACGTCTTCTATCGTCTTCGTCAGATCGACAGCGACGGAAAGGCGACCTACAGCCACATCGTGTCCACCCGCCTGCCGGCCGAGACCGTCGGCCTCGGGCAGAATTACCCGAATCCGGTGGCGCCGGGCGAGGGCACCGTCATCCCCTACTCGCTCGCCGTGCCCGGCACGGTGCGGTTGGAGATCTACAACGCGCTCGGCCAGAAGGTCGCGACGCTCGTCGACGGCACCGCGCTCGACGCGGGCCGCTTCGAAGCCGCGTGGGACGGCCGCAGGAGCGACGGCACGCTCGCGGGTTCCGGCGTGTACTTCACCCGCTTCAGCGCCGCCTTCGGCAACGGGGAAACATACACGACCTCGCGTCAGTTCTCCGTGACGCGGTAGACCCCGACCGCATACGCCGCTCCGCAGTATCGGCGGGCCGAAAGGTCCGCCGTTTTTTTTCGGTGATACGGGACGATGGAGTGTTGGAGTGTTGGAGTTTCCGCTCCAGTACTCCAGTACTCCGGTACTCCAGAACTCCACTCCAGAACTCCAGCCGCTCCGTTTTCCCGTTGCGGCTTTCTTTCGTAGCTTTGCTTCAATGACCCGAGCACATCCTCCACATTCGAGCCACACCATGTCCTACCTTGAGCAGAGCGACCCCGACGTTCACTCCATCATCCACAACGAGATCGAGAGGCAGATCACCAAGCTGCAGTTGATCGCTTCGGAAAACTACGCGAGCCCGTCCGTGCTGGAAGCCGCCGGCAGCGTGCTGACGAACAAATACGCCGAGGGGTATCCCGGCAAGCGCTACTACGGCGGCTGCGAATTCGTGGACCAGGTGGAAGACCTCGCCCGCACGCGGCTGAAGCAGCTCTTCGGCGCGGCGTACGCGAACGTGCAGCCGCACAGCGGTGCGACGGCGAATCAGGCGGTGTATTTCGCCTACGTGAAGCCGGGCGACACGGTCCTCGGCATGGATCTCGCGCACGGCGGGCATCTGACGCACGGCTCGCCCGTCAACTTCTCCGGCCAGCTGTACCACATGGTCTCGTACGGCGTGAACCGCGAGACCGGCATGATTGATTACGACGAAGTCGAGTCGATCGCCATGCGCGAGAAGCCGAAACTCATCATCGTGGGCGCCAGTTCATACTCGCGCAACATCAGCTACGAGGCGTTCCGCCGCATCGCGAACGCCGCGGGCGCGTTCCTCTGGGCCGATATCGCGCATCCCGCGGGACTGATCGCCACCGGACTGCTCGACAATCCGCTCCCGCACTGCGACGTGGTCACCTCCACCACGCACAAGACCCTGCGCGGACCGCGCGGCGGCCTGATCATGATGCATCAGGATCGCGAGAATCCGTTCGGCCTCACGATGGCGAAAACCGGTCGCGTGAAGATGATGTCGGAAATCATGGACAGCACGGTCATGCCGGGTATCCAGGGCGGGCCGCTCATGCATATCATCGCCGCCAAGGCCGTGGCCTTCGGCGAGGCCCTGCAGCCGTCCTATTCCGTGTACACGCGGCAGGTGCGCGCCAACGCCGCCCGGCTCGCCGCGCTCCTGGTCGAGAAGAACTACCAGCTCATCTCGGGCGGTACCGACAATCACCTCATGCTGATCGACCTGCACAACAAGAACGTCTCCGGCAAGGAAACGGAAAACGCCATGGAGCGCGCCGGCATCACGCTCAACAAGAACATGGTGCCGTTCGACGATCGCAGCCCTTTCGTCACCAGCGGCATCCGCATCGGCACGGCGGCGGTGACCACACGCGGCTTCAAGGAAAAGGACATGGAGTTCATCGCGGACAAGATCGATACCGTCGTGCGGAACATCACCGACGAGAACGCGCTTGACCGCGTGTGCGGCGAGATCAGGGAATACTGCTCGCAGTTCCCGCTGTACACCGAGCTCACGGACTGAGAAGCCTCCTTCCGCATGCAGCGCCCGGCCTCCGCCGGGCGTTGTTGTTTGCGCGCGGGCGAGGATCCGCAGCCGGAGGCGCAGGCGTTCAGACGAGGTGTTCGAAGAGAATTTTCGCGCCGATGCAGACGAGGATGACGCCGCCGGCGAACTCCATCCTCTTCCCGAACGCGGCGGAGAAACGTTCACCGAGACGGAGGCCCAGAAAGGTCATGAGCGCGGCGATGACGCCGATGACGAGGCTCGGAAACACGATCGGCGTGTCGATGACGGCGAGGGACAGGCCGACGGCGAGCGCGTCGATGCTGGTCGCGACGGACAGCGCCACGAGCGACATGCCGCGCGTGACGTCCCCGCGGATCGCGTCCTCCCGCGTCTGGAAGGCGGAGGCGATCATCCTGCCGCCAATGAAGGCCAGCAGCGCGAAGGCGATCCAGTGATCGAACGCGGACATGAAGCGCAGGAGCTGCGCGCCCGCGACCCAGCCGAGGATCGGCATGAAAAACTGGAACAGACCGAAATGAAACACGAGCCGGAAGGTCTGGCGCACGTTGACGCGCACGAGATACGCCCCGGTGGAGAGCGCGACCGCGAACGCGTCCATCGCGAGCGCGAATGCGATCAGGAGGACTTCGGCGAGATCCATGCGCTCAGCGGCTTCCGCTCTGGCCCGGCGCGGTCAGGCTGTCGGGCGTCATCGTGCCCGCCCTGTCGCGCGCTGCGAGGATCGCGCCCGGGATTCCGGCGCCCCGGATGCGCTCGAAGAGGAGGCGGTGACCCGCGTTGTTGAGATGCGTGCCGTCGCCGGCATCGAATTCCTTCCGCAGCGTGCCGTCCTCGCGCGCGAGACCGGACCAGAAATCGACGGCGCGCGGACCGAAGACGCGCAGGACGAACTGCCGCATCGCGGGAAGGGATCGACGTTTTGCCGCGGGCAGATTGCGCGGTTGCGGCGTGCACACCCAGAGCGGAACGCTGTCGCGCCGCGCCGCGTCCGCCAGGCGCGTATAGTTCGCGATCTGTTCCGTCGTGTCGAACCCGTACGCGGCGTCATTCGACGGAAGATTGACGATGATGGCGGAAGGACGGAGCGCGAGGGCGCGGCTGATGTTGACGCTGCTGTCGGATGCCGGGCGCGCGCGGGGCACCGCCGTCCCGGACGGAAGAACGTGATAGGTCGTGTACCCGCCCATCGACAGATTCGTCAGACGCACGCGTCGGTCAGATCCCCGAGGCGCGCCGGTACCGCTGTGCCGGGGCTGTCGAGAACGCTCGCGCCCTGTCCTTTCGCGGTGGACGAGCCGAGCACCACGACGACGAGCGTGTCGTCCGCGCGGGTCGTGTCCCTGCTCTGAAGGACGGGATCAGCGGCGGCGCGCGGCGGGAATGCCGCAGCGGCAAGGACGAGGAGGATGACCGCCGCGACGAGGCGCGTGCGGATGAACGCCGGGAGATACATCATGGATTGGACGGGATGATGGAATTCGTGCTCCCGATTCACGTGCGCGCGCCAGGAGCGGCGCCGCGGCGAAACGGGTCACGCAAGATATCCCGCCTGATCTGACCACACAAAAAAAGGACTCCCGGCTTCGTTCCGGGAGTCCCGCATGTTCGAGGGAGAGGATTACTTTTTTTCGGGCACGGTTCTGCAGGTGGAGAGTCCGAACGGCATGTAGAGCGGGCAGACTTTGACGAAGCCGGTCACGAGGAAGACGACGCCGAGGAGGCCGATATAGCGCAGGCTGCCGTCAAGAACGAACAGCAGCGAGAGCACGGCGAGGCCGAGCACGATGCGGATGACGCTGTCGACAGTTCCGATATTGGATTTCATGGGATGATCCTGATGTGATGAATTGTCGCGGGACACACAGCCGCGCGCCGGATGCGCGCGTCTGCAGGTAAGATGCGCGAAGCCGGGGCGGGATTCAGGAGAACGCGCGGGTTATTTCTCGGCGAGAAGCTTCTTGATCATTTTTTCGGTCTTGTCGTAGTCGGCGGCACCCACCTTGAAGTAGCGAAGCACGCCTTTCCTGTCGATGAGGACGACGTGGGGAATGCCGTTGACTCCGTACTCGGTGAACGTCTTGCGCCCGCTCTTTTCCACGCCGACCGCCCAATTGATCTTGTGTTTCGGGATGAAGTCATCCTTGAGTTTCGCGAACTCCTCGTCCGCGCCAAGCTGTTTTCCGTCGTAGCGGCCCTGCGAGTTGGTGAGGCCGACGACGACGAGTCCCTGCCCGGCGTACCGTTCCGTCCAATCGCGCAGATGCGGGAAGGCCATGATGCAGGGTTTGCACCAGGTCGCGAAGAAATCGACGAGCACGACCTTGCCCGCGAGCCCCTCGAGCGTCAGCGGCGTGGTCCCGATCCACTCGTGCGCCGCCCATGCGGGCGCGGGCTGATTGAGGGTTTTCCGTTCGCCGTCCAGCTTCTGCATGGTCGCGTCGATACCGGCTGTCGTCTGCGCCCACAGCGCGGAATCTCCGACGAGACCGCGCATTGCGGCGAGGAAGGCGTCCTTCGCCGCCGTCCCGCCGGTGCTCTTGCAGAGCCATGCGACGGCGCCGACCACGTCGGAGAGCTGCGAGGTGAAGTAGTAGTCCTGCATCTTTTTCAATTCCGCGCGTTGCATGGAATCGGCCGGCATGCCCGGCGCGTCGAGATCCTGCAACTGGTAGGAGCGGAGCGCCTTGACCGTGCGGGCGGCGTAGTCCTTCGCCTGATCGAGCCGGCCGTCGTCGGCGGCGCCCGTCGCGATGCTGCCGTAGAGCTGGGCCTTTTCCATTTCGGATGCGTCGCTCAGATTCTCGTCCGTTGCGAGGGCGGCGGCCTTGTCGAGTTCGCCCTGCAGCGCGGAGAGCTGGGCGAGTTCGCGTTTGACCTGGCGAATCGAATCCGGATCGCGGAGCAGCGCGGCGAGGCGCTCGTTCGCGCCCTGCGCTTTCGGGATGTCGTTGAGGGAAATGGCGGCGAGTTTGATCAAGCGGAGATCCTCGAGCCCGTAGCCGTCGAGGCTCTGCACCGACGCCATGGCTGGCTGCGCCTTCGAGGGGACCGCCTGGTAAATCGCGGTAATTTCCTGGAGGCCGTTCTGGAGCCGGGACTGCATGAGCAGCGGATTGCGCTTGAGTTCGGGCTGGTCTTCCTGCATTTTTTTGAAGACGGCCTGCAGCGAATCATAGCGCCGCGCCACGACGCGGAACTCCGTCCATTCGGGCGTGGACAGGCGTGTGCCATGCTGCGCGAGGGCCGTTGCGCAGAGGGCGGCGAGCGCGGGGAGGAAGCAGGCGAAGGCGATGGGAAGGCGTTTCATTCTCATGGGAACACGGGGTTGTATCGAAACAGGCGCGTCTCGCCGGGTGAAATCCGTGAACACGGAGGACCGTTGCGTGTGTCGCGAATCATGTGCACGTTGCACAAGGAATCGTAACAATAACCCTGATTCCGCGTAATTCCAATCCCGCGACGCGGCGTCCTTCGCAACGGCGCGCCGTGTCCACCACACCTGTCACCATCGCACTGAACGCCCTTGCACGCACGCACGACCGAATTTGCCGGCGCCGTCTCCGGATTGGAGAAACCTCGGTTCCTTGAATCGAAGGCTCTGTCGCGAGTCCTGACGGCCTTCGGGTTCTGCCTCCTCCTGCTGACGCTGCTGCAGCTTCCCCTCTCGGTGTTCTTCCAGAACACCCGGCCCGCGATCCCGTTCCGCATCGTGAAGGTGACCGCGGAAGGTTTGCTCGTCGCGCCGTCCGTCCTGGCACAGCTCGCGAAGCGGAGCGCCATCCGGGAGCGCGACGTCATCACGGTCCTTGACGGCGTGCCGGTCGATTCGGCCTCGCTGACGATGACGACGCTCTCCGACCTCTTCGGCGAAGCCCGCCTCAACGACACGCTGCGCGCGGAGTTGCTGCGCGACGGCCAGCGCATGACGGTGGACCTGGTGCTGCTGCAGACGCGCGGCGAGGCGCACGGCGCGATCATGTCGTTCACGCTGTACATCGTCGACAGCGTCGCGCCGCTGGTGATACTGCTCATCGCGCTCGTCGTGCTGTTGCGACGGTCGGGGAATCGCGAGGCGCCCCTGTACTTTCTGCTGTCCGCGGCGATGGCGCTGTACCTGCTCACGTCGTCGCCGCTGAGCACGTTCATTCCGTGGTGGTCCGCATGGCGCGTCGGGACGGTCCTGGTGTCGACCACGGGCATCGTGCTCTTCTTTCCGTTTCTGCTGCACTTTCTGCTCGTGTTTCCGGAGGAGCGGCGCATCCGCGGATCGGCCCGCCTGCGTAACGCCATCGTGTACGCCCCGTTTCTGGCCCTGCTCGTCTTCGTCTTCGTGCAGGAATTCCTGCTGCAGACGAAGGAGAGCGCGTGGGTGTCGCTCGTCGTGAACTACGGGTTCATCGCGCCGAGCCCGTTCATCGGGGCGGCCATTCTGCTGTCGTCGTACCGGCGCGCGCAGTCGGCCGTCACGCGCAAGGTGATCAGGACGCTCATGATCGGCATCCTGCTGTTCGGCCTCAGTTTCGCGATCATCATCACGCTCAGCTTCTACGGCGCGGAGTGGCAGCTCCCCGGGGCGGTCGTGTTGTACGCGACCATTGCGGCGTGGGCGGTCGGGACGATCGCGCTGCCGTTGTCGTTCGGCTACGCCATCCTGCGCTACGGCTTCCTCGACGTCCGGGTCATTTTCAAGCGGACGACCGTCTACGCGATCCTGGCGGCCTTCGTCGCGCTCTTCTTCATCGGCATCTACCTGCTGCTGCAGGAATTCATCGACATCTTCACCCGCACGGAGCTGCTCTTCGTGAGCGTCATCGTGACCGGCGTGCTCGCCGTCGCGGTCACGATGCTGAAAGACCGCATCCAGCACTTCGTGGATGCGCGGTTGTTCCGCGAGGAATTCCGCGTCGCCGCGGAGTTGCGCAGCCTGTCGCGCGCCATGGTGAACATGCTCAACCGCGACGACCTGCTCGAGGCGCTCACGCGCACGCTCCCCGCGACGCTCGGCCTGCGCGGCGCCAGCGTGCTCGGCCTGGACGAGCACGGCGAAGCCATGCACCTCGCCGGCGACCGGATCGACGCCGAACCGCTGCGCGCGCTCACGGCGCACGCGCAATTCCGCAGAACCATGGCGGACGGCGACGTGCTTGTACTCGGCCGCATGCCCGGCTTCTCCACCCGTCCCGACATGAACACGGCATTTCCCGTCGCCGCGCACGACGGCGAGACCGTGACGGCGCTGCTCGGCGAGCGGCGCGACGGCAAGCCCCTGAGCAGCGACGTGCTCGAGCTGTTGCGCACCGTGGCCGACCATGCGGCGCTCGGGTGGAAGAACGCGCGTCTCACCGAGGAGATGAAGGAACAGGAGCGGATCAAGAAGGAGATCGAGATCGCCCATTC
Source organism: Ignavibacteria bacterium (assembly GCA_016720835.1). GTDB lineage: Bacteria > Bacteroidota > Ignavibacteria > SZUA-365 > SZUA-365 > JADKJW01. The sequence continues at coordinate 59,953 of JADKJW010000010.1, read as the reverse complement.
CATCCAGGCTGCGATGCTTCCCCTTCGGACGCCCGACATCCCCGGCATCGACATCGCCGCGATTTCCACCCCGGCGCGCGACGTGGGAGGCGATTTTTTCGACTTCGTCCGCACCGCCGACGGCAAGACGGGCATTGTCATCGGCGACGTCGCCGACAAGGGCGTGTCGGCGGCGATGGTCATGGCCTCGTCGATCTCGACGTTGCGATACGCCGCGGAGCTGGACACGTCGCCCAGCAACATCCTCGGCCGCGCGAACAGCCGGCTCTTCGTCGACACGCACAAGCACATGTTCGTGGCCGTGTTCCTCGGCGTGCTCGACCTCGAGACCCGCGCGCTGGTCTTCACGAACGCCGGGCTCCCCAAGCCGCTCCTGCAGCGCGGCGGAGAGTCCTTCCTGCTGGAATGGTCCGACAACGGACACCACTACCCGCTGGGCACGCAAGCGCGGGTGGAATTCCACGAGCAGACCCTCCCCATCGAGGAGGGCGACATCCTCGTGCTGTACACGGACGGCGTGGTGGAGAGCAGCAACGTGCACGACGAGGAGTACGGCGTCAAGCGCCTGCGCGACGTGGTGCGCCTTTCCTCGAACCTGTCCGCGGAGGACATGAAGCGTCGCATCATCGATGACGTGGCCGCATTCAGCGGGAGAAAGGAACTGTTCGACGACCTGACGCTGGTGATCATCAAATTCTGGGAGCGCGCCTGAGCGCTGCGCGGTTGCGCGATCCGCGCCTGTTCCTCGTGTGCGCCGAAAGCGATACCTTTACGCGTCACTACACCACTGTTCATCAGTCATGGGGTTCCTATGAAACGTTTTGCCCTTTCTTTCCTTCTGCTTGCAGTCCTGGCAGGTTGCGGCCCGTCCATCGATCCTGCGCTGCAGAGCAGGGTCGCCACCTACTTCGGCAAGGCCGGAGGCCAGACCTACGCGAGTTCGTCACAGTTCATGAAGCCCATGCCGTACGCGGTGGGGCAGTATGTGGTGCACGGCACGGTGTACGACGGGAAACGCTCTGTTTCCAAAACCTCCATTGTCGGAGAGGAGCAGGGCGGCTGGGTCATCGAGACGTATTCGCTGTCGGAGTCCAACGAGTCCTGGACACAGATGCTGGTGAAGGGACTCGAAAAGGCCGGTACGGACGGCAACGTTGACGATATCGACATCGTCTGGGTGAAAACGAAGATGAAGGACGAGAACGTGCAGACTGTCGAGGGACCGGTGCTCGCGATCACGCGCGGCTTCTACCGCGACATGCTTGGCGGTTTCAAGGTCAAGATCGGCACGCCATCGGCAGGGGGAAGCGTCGCCGTTCCTGCGGGGACCTTCAATGGAACGCAGAAAACCGGCACCGAGGCCGCATTTTTCGGCAGAACCTACAAAAGCGATGTGTGGTTTCATTCCGAAGTTCCGATCAACGGTCTCGTGAAATCGGTTTCGAAGGACGACGGCATCACCACGGAATTGATCGAGTTCGGGCGCAGCGGCGCGAAGCGGACGTTTTAATCTCCTTTCGGTCGCGTGAAAGAACGCTGAACGGAGCCCGCATTCGCCGGTTCAAAACTATATTTTCGTTGCAGGGCCGAAAATGACTGCAACCGCTTGATAAATGTGTATACTGAGTGATTCGGCGTACGGAACGACTCCGGCGCCACGACTCTTAGACCAAAGGACACAATGAACATCTATGTAGGCAATCTGTCGCGCGACGTCACCGAGGCTGAATTGCGTCAGGCTTTTGAGACATTCGGAGCGGTTTCTTCCGCTTCGATCATCAAGGACAAATTCAGTGGCGACTCGAAGGGTTTCGGCTTTGTCGAAATGTCCGACCGTGCCAAAGCCCAGGCGGCGATTACCGGAATGAACGGACAGGAACTGCAAGGACGCAGCCTGATCGTGAACGAAGCGCGGCCCCGTACGGAAGGTCCCGGCGGCGGCGGCGGCAGCAGAGGCGGCGGCGGCGGCAACGGCGGCGGCAGACGTTCCTGGTAACAGGCAACGCGCCCCGGCGGTAGAGCAGATTTCGATCTGATCCCCCGCTCCGCAGCGCACACATTCGAGCCCGCGACGCACACGCGCCGCGGGCTCGTTGCATTCTTGTCGCCGAAGAATTTCGTACACTTGTGCGACACCAGACCGCCCAACCATTCCCTTCATCCAGGTGCACTCGTGAAGGTCATCCTCTCGTTCCTGATGCTCCTGCCCGCCGCGACGGGCTTCGGTCAATACTTCGAACCCCGGCCCCGGGTGGACGATCCTTCCCTGCCCGCGTGGATGCGTCTCCTGGTCTGCGATCGTCCGAATCTCCGCGTCGTCGATTCGGCATTCGCGGCGCACTACGCGACGCGCGTGTTCGAGAAGAACGCGCACACGCAGTACTACAAGCGCTTCCGCCGCTGGGCGCAGCGCCATGCGACAGCGGACGGCTCGATACGCGTCCCATCGCCCGGCGACGAGCTGGCCACCGAGCAGCGGCTGCGCGCCGAACGCGGCGCACTCGCGAAGCGCGGCACGGGAGCGGGCGTCTGGACCTTCCTCGGCCACAGGACGACGCACGCGACCGGAGGCGATACGACGAAGGTCACCTGGCAGACGAACATCTACTGTCTCGACCAGTCTTTTACAGATCCTGACATCCTTTTCTGCGGCGGCGAGACCGGCGGGATATTCCGCTCCTCGGACAGGGGCCTGCACTGGGAGCAGGTGTCCGGGGGCTTCCTTCACGGGAGCGTCCGGCCGGTAAAAATCGACCCGTCGAATCCGGCGGTCGTCTACGCAGGCACGGGCGGCAAGCTCGTGAAGACCACCGACGGCGGCGCGACCTGGGCAGCCGTGTACGCCGAGGCCGACCTCTGGACGCACGACATGCTCGTGAGCGCGGTCGATCCGCGCGTCGTGTGCGCCGCGACGAACAAGGGATTCCTGCGCAGCATCGACGGCGGCGCGACCTGGACGAAGGTGTTCGCCAACGAATGCTGGACGGTGGCCGCGCGCCCGGGCGATGCGCGCGTGGTGTACACGGTGCGCGACAGCGCGAACGCGTCGCAGTTCTGCCGCTCCAGCGACGGCGGCGCGACGTTCCAGTCCGGCGCCCCCGGATGGTGGCAGCCAGCAGCGCGGCAGGAGGTGTACGGTGTGCGCATCACCGTCACCGCGGCGGCGCCCGGGCGTATCTACGCACTGATCGGCGCGAGCGCCAGTGCGCCGGACAATCTGCACAACTACGCGGGCGTGTTCGGGAGCACGGACGACGGCCGCACCTGGGCGAACACGAATCCATCCGGACTCGTGGGCGAACCGTACACCGTCCCCACGCATACCAACCTCTCCGCCGCGGACGGCATCGCGGGACTCTCGCAGGGATTCTACGACTTCGCGATCATCGCGAATCCCATGAATGCCGGAGAACTGGTCGCGGGCGGCACGAGCTGGTGGCGCTCATCCGACGCGGGAGCGACCTGGAATCCGCTCGGCGGCTATGTGGGCGGGCTCCCCTGGGCGCATCCCGACATGCAGTGGCTGTGCGCGAACGGCCGGGAGCTGTGGATCTGCTCGGACGGCGGCATCAATTCCTCCGTCGATTTCGCGAAGACGCACGAGCCGCGCATGGACGGCATCGGCGGCAGCGATTTCTGGGGCTTCGACGGCGGATGGAACGAGGACGTGTTCGTCGGGGGCCGCTACCACAACGGCAATACGGCCTTTGTCGAAGGCTATCCCGACGGACGCTTCCTTCGCATGGGTGGCGGCGAAGCGGCCACCGGCTACCTCCATCCCGACGACAACCGGCGCGCGTATTTCTCCGATATCGGCGGGTACGTCCTTCCGACGAATCCCATCGCGGATCCGATCCCCTTCTCCGTCGGCATGTGGCCCAACGAGAGTTACTATCACGCCGAATTCAGCGGCATGACCTTCGACCCGCGCTGTTCGGGCACGGTCTACATCGGCAACGGAAACAGTCTCTGGAAAAGCACGGATGCGGGCGCGTCGTACGCGCGCGTGCACCGCTTCCGTCTCGGGACGGACACGAACGCGACCGTCGAGCATGTCCGCATCGCGCGCGCGAATCCCTCGGTGATGTACGTCTCGCTCCGCTCCAACGCCGTGTGGGACGGGGCGATATGGAGGACAACGGACGGCGGCGGCTCATGGACGGAATGCGCGCCGATCCCCGCCCTCTCCTGGGGTGCGCGCCGCGTCGTCACGATGGATGTGTCCGGCTCGGATGCGCAGGAACTCTGGGTCGGATTGCGGTCGGGCTTCGCCGCTGACGAGAAGGTGTTCACGAGCACGGACGGCGGCGCACACTGGATCAACCTCAGCACGCCTGTCATCGCGCAGGCGCCGATTTCGTATATCGCGCATCAGCTCGGCACGGACGGCGGCGTGTACGTCGGCACCACGATGGGCGGCATGTACTACCGTAACCATGCGATGAGCGATTGGGCGCCGTACGGCGGCGGTCTTCCGCTCTCGATATCCACGCGCATCCTCAAGCCCTTCTACCGCGACGGAAAAATCCGCTGCGGGTCCGACATGGGAATCTGGGAAGCGCCGTTTTACGAGCCGTCGCGGCCGGTCGCGCAGATTTCCGTCGACAGGATGCGGACCGACTGCCCGCGCGATACCTTCTATTTCAGCGACCGTTCCGTGCTGCGGCAGGACGCGGCGACAACCTGGAGCTGGTCCTTCCCCGGCGCGGCCTGGGTGAGTTCCACCACCGCGAGAAATCCGAAGGTGCTGTACTCCGCGCCCGGCGTGTACACCGTGTCGCTGACCGTGAACCAGGCGGGCCTGCCGAGTTCGCAGACGCTGCCGGGATTGATCACCGTCGAGGCGGGTGGATGCGAACCCGACACCGTCCCCGGCTTCGCGGTGTCGCTCGGCGGCAATGCCGATCCGGGACTCGTGGAAGTGCCTCCGCTCGGCATCAGAACGAACCGCTTCACCTTCAGCGCCTGGGTGAAGCCCGACGGCGTGCAGCCGTCCTTCGCGTCCATCCTCTGTGGCAACGGCGCGGAGATCAACGTGGACGGCGACAACGAGCTGCACTACTACTGGCCGCCGAACGGACAATGGTGGATCGGTTCCGGACTGCGCGTGCCGCCAGGCGAGTGGACGCACGTCGCGCTCGTCGCGACGCCCGACAGCATCACGCTGTACGTCAACGGCCGCGGCTGGTCGTCACATCACACGAACGACTCCGTGTCCTTCACTGCGGGCATGCTCATCGGAAATTACAATCACTGGGGCGACCGCTACTTCAAGGGCCGGATGGACGAGGCGTGCTTCTTCGACCGCGCGCTTTCCCGCGACGAGATCCGCGAGCGCATGCATCTCACGCGGAGGAACGCCGGCGCCCCGTCGCCGTCCGACAGCGGTCTCGTCGCCTACTACCAGTTCAACGAAACGGACGGGCGTGCCAACGACCGCATCGCAACGCGGCACGCGGCGCTGGTGGGTTCCGCCTCGCGCGTACCGTCACGCGGACCCTTCGGTGGCGGCACGAGCTTCCGCGCCGATGTCCGCACGCCGGGCAGCGTCGACTTTCCCGGAACGGGCGTGCGGGCGGCGTTCCCGCCGGCGGGCATCCTGCCCGACGGGGACGTGGTATTCTCGCGCATCTCCTCCGCGCCGGATACGCGCCCCGCCGCCGCTCCCGGAAGCCGCGGCTACTGGATTGGCGACAATTACGGGAATAATGCATCCTTTACTCTGCTGGATTCAATCCGCTTCGCGGGGTACGGACCCATCGCGCCTGTCGAGGCCGGCGATCCGCGCATCTACTCGATGTACACGCGTCCGTCGAACGCCGACGGCCCGACCTGGGGATCCGCTCTCGACCGCGCCGACGCGGCGCTCGCGGGCCAGGACGGGAGCGTCGCCTTCTCGACGGGAAACGGCGTGACACGCTTCGGGCAGTTCTGCCTCTCGAAGGAGGGAACCCCCACCGCCGTCGACCTCCTTGCCGATGCGGATCCCGGCGAAGCTCGGGTGTATCCGACCGTTCTGGCCGCTGGCGATGTGTTCACCGTTCTCGGGCGTCGCGATGCGCCAATCACCATCCTGCTCTCGAACGCGGCGGGCCAGCTCGTGCTGAAGCGCGAAGTATCCGGGGGCGGGCAGATTTCGACAGCCGGTCTTTCGGCCGGGACCTACCTGTTCTGGCTGCGCTCGTCCGATCGCATGAGTCGCGGACTGCTGCTGTTGCGGTAGCGCGTCATCTGCGCACGATCATTCTCCTCGTCACGGTCTCCCCTTCAGCCTCCAATCGGTACAGGTACACGCCTTCAGGCAGACCTGCCGCATCCAGCTCCGCGCTGTGCGAGCCTGCCGCTTGAAGGCCCTCCGACAGCGTGGCCACTCTGCGTCCGAGCAGGTCGAGCACACTGAGACGCGCGCGGCCCGCCTTCGCCAGCGTGTAGGCGATGCGCGTGCGCCCGCCGCAGGGATTCGGATGATTCTGCTCCAGCGCGAAGCGGGCGGGGGTCTCCGCTTCGGAGGAGGCGACGGGGGACCGTGGATAGAGCAGCAGCTTCCCGCCGGTGAGCGCGGGCGTGTAGCAGCCGTGGATGAAGTGCCAGTCGATGAGCCGCAACGCGCTCGTGACGGTGTCCGCAACAGGCTTCGTGCTGAAATACAGCTTCGCGAGATACCCCTCCGCCAGCGGGAAGTACTTCGCCCTCGTCGTGATCGTGATCGTGTCGGCATCTGTTCTCACTTCGCCGATCGCTCCCTCGAGCAGGCAGTTCAGCACAGACAGCGAATCGAAGCGCGCGATGGTCGTGTCGTACACGATGCGGAACATGGCGGCGCGGAGACTGTCGTTCTGCACGCGGGTGTCGAGAAGAAGCGGGACTGCGACCGAAGTGTCGGACTGCGACGCCACGTAGCCGAGCCGCAGATTCAACGGCCGAAATTCGGAAGGAAAATACCGTGACTTGTAGGACGCGGTGAACCTGACGGTGGTGTCGCATCCCGGACAGTCGCTCCGCATCGATATCGTCAGATCGTGCACACTCCCATCGGAACAGGGGTTCGGCAGCAGGATCTCTGTAAACGGCGGCTCTGCGCCGATGCCGAGTCGGAATTGACCAACGATATACGCCGCCGACGGTGCATCGCCATAGTACCAGAGGGGCCAAACGTCCCATTCGATGCCCTCGACCGACGTCTCGTACTCGGGGGCGCCGAGCTTGATCATGGCGAGGCCGCTCAGGGGATGGCGATACATCGTGACGTCCATGTACTCCTGGAATTCGCGCACGGTGTGCAGACTCCCGTCATCCGTCCCGTCGGTGAACACGACGAGCGCGGTCGCATTCCTTGCCTGTTCATGGAGCGAACGCAAACCGTCCATCATTGCATCGATCAGTCCGCCGCCGGCCGGATGCAGCGCCGCGGGCAGGGCGGCCGCGAGTGCAGTCCTGTCGGAAGTGAACGGCAGCACGACGGGCCGCGCGGCATCCCGTGTCACGATCATGGCCTCGTCGCTCGTCCCGTCGAGCTGGTCGATGAAATCGCGGGCGATCCTTCGCACGGTCTCGCTCTGCTCCGATCCCGCGGCCATGACGAACGCGACGGACACCGGTATCCGCCACGCGTTCCATCCACTCCCGAACAGGGACAGGTTCTGAATCCGGACGCCGTTGTCGCGAATGTCGAACAACGAGGGATCCCGCGTGGAGACGGCGATTCCGTCGCAGGTGCCGCTGATGTGCACCTCCACGTACGGAGGGTGCACCGACACATGGCGAAGAGCGGCGGTGAAGGCGTGACGCTTCCGGATGGCAAGGAAGCGTTCGCTTTCGATGCGGTTCCCGTCGGCCGTGACAAGCTCCGCGATGATGCGATTGCTCTCGAATGGCGTGCGGTAACTGATGCGCAATTGCCACGTGAATTGCACGGAATCTCCCGGAGCCAGCGCGCTGTTGAGGAATCGCTCCATCGGAGTGGCGGGATCGATCACCGCGTCCTCCGTCGGCCGGTACGCGAGCGGCAGGGAGATGGAGCGCAGGATCTGCGCCTCCGTACCGATATTCGACACCGTGCAGCGCACGGGCACGACCAGGCTCGCGCTGTCCACGTTTTGCGGCGCGAGGAACACGGTGTCCGGCGCGTCAATGGTGATCGCAAGCACCGGCGGATATCCCTGCGCGATCCCGCCGCCGCAGGACACCGGCTGCATCGTCAACCTGTCGCCCGAAGGATGCACGCCGTCGAAGCGCCATGCGAAGCGGTAGGGCATCGGCGCTCGTCGGTTGCCGGTGAAGCGCACCCGCCAGCGGCGCTCGCCGGTCGTGTCTCCGGGAGCGATCAGCGCGGGCAGCAGCGGCTGCGTTCCCTCGAGAGAATCGCGCAGCGAGAAGAAGTCGGGTAGAAGAAGAGTCGCTCGTCCGTTTCTCGCTGCAGCGCTTCCGGCGTTGACGAAGCGCGCCGTCACCGTGAACGTGTCCGGCGTGATCGCGTTCGCGCCGGCGTGGTAACGCAGCGTTTCGGGGTAGACGCACAGTGCGTCGAAGGCGGGGTACGCGGCCGCCGGGATTGACAGCATGGCCTCTGCTGCGGCATCGGGGGCGTTCGCGGTCTGCGCCGTGACGATGACGCGTCCGCTTCGCGCAATGCTCGAGGACGGGATATCGACATCCCAGTGCACTCGCGCGGAATCCCCGGGCTGCAGAATGACGGAGGCGATGCGCACGGTGTCCTTCAGTCGGCCGGGCAGTCCTCTCAGCGCCGCGAAATCGGGGATCGCGATTCGCACGGTCACGGTGTCGCTGCGCCTCGCGCCGGTGTTGCGGACGCGAATCTCGATCGGGAGGGGCGACGGCGCATAGCGCTGTGCCGCGGTATCGTAGTGCAGCGAAGGCACATCGACCTCGCAGGTCAGCGTGGTCGGCATCGGGGGTATCCGCACCTTCCGGACACAGATTTTCGGAAGGAAATTATCCGAGGAGACCGAGTCCGTAATCGACGTCACCACGCCCCGATACCCGGCTTTCGCACGGAAGGCCCAGCGGCACCGGTACGCGCCGCCGTAGCGCGAAAGGACGGTCGATTCCGAAGGCTGCGTCAGGCTCGCGGGCCAGAGCAGCTCGAGCGCGGAGCTGTCGTAGCGCACCGTGAATCGGACGTTTCGCGCGGTGTCCGCCGGCCGCCGATCTTCGGCCCGGCTGGTCAACCAGAGCGTATCGGGCCGGAGTGTTCCCGTCGCCTCGTTCCAGGTGAAGGCCGCCTGCGCGTCGTCGCACCAGGAGAAGAACAGCCGGTACGGTCGCACGTTCACCTTCGTCTCCGATCGCAGCCACACCGGGTCGGCAGCGCCTCCCTGGAATTTCCAATCGACGACACGAAAAGTCCCGACGCTCTCAGTGTCCGGATCGCTCGCCTGGAAGTTCAACCCGAAAAGTCCGTCCTCCGCGGCAAACGCTTTCGCTGCGCCGGTGGCAAAAACGATTTCGCTGTCGTTGCTTTGAACCGTGTACGGCACGCTGTCCAGGAGTTCCCCGTGCGAGATGCTGACCCCGAGGAACTTCCCGAAGGTGCTGTCGAAGCGCAGCCTGCAGGTGAAGGGCGGAAGCACGGTCGGGACGGGCAGGGGCGGAAGCAGCGAGATGTACACGCCATGGAGCGACCTCGCTTCGATGCTGCTGACTCCCTGCATCGACAGGGTCACCTGCTGCCCCCGCGCCGCCGCGGGCATCAGCAAGAGGAGGAACAGCATACATCGCATCGAAAGATTCCGCTTCATACCACAAGGACAATCGAGAGGGCCGGAACCTGACAATGCGCTACTCCCATTCCCATACAGGGAGATGCGTCATCACGCCGATTGCCCGCGCGTCGCGCAGCACCGCCTCGACGGCGGCAACGTCCGCGCGGAAGGCACGCAGATCGCCCCAGGTCTTCGGGCGCGGATGCGCGGGCAACTGCAGATTGCCGCAGGCCCACAGGGCGAGCAGCAGCATGTCGCGATGCGCGGCATCGAAGCCGTTCGCGAAGTACACGTAGATGCCGCCGTATCCGAGTCCCGCCAAGCGCAGCACCTCGTTGAAGGTCCATTCAGGAGAACAGTCCGGTGCGGAGACAGGCGTCGATCCTTGCGGAGTGACGCAGCTGGGCGCTATCCACGGAATGACGCGGCGGAGATCCAGGCCCTCGCAGAAGGCATACGACTTCACCGCCTCGCCGAAGGTCAGATACCGCGGCGAACCGCTGCCGAGATACATGGCGACGAACACCCACCACCGTTCCAGGCGCCGCGTCGTGCGCAGACCCGTGCGCGAATCGCGATGCCGCTCGTCATACGCTCGCAGGGTGTCGGCGAGCACGCCGATACCCTGCGTGCCGTACAGATGCAGCGCGAGATCCTTGTCGTAGCGCTCGGCGATCGTCAGCAGCGAATCGAGACCGCGCCAGCATTCCGCGGCATCGAAGGGCGTCCACGGGAGCGGCGCCCAGCTGTCGTAGATCCATGCGAACCACCCATCGTCGAGATACAGGATGCTGCAGGCCGCATTCACGGCGCTGTCCTGCAGCAGCTGCTCCCAGCGGAACACGTCGCGGAGACCCGGTCCCGCCAGCAACCTCTGTTGATATCCTGCGGCGCGGGCCAGTTGCACATGCGCCTGCGGAACATCCGGACAGTTCAAGAGGACTCCATTTGCGCCCGCGGCACGCCATGCGGCAAGCATCGGCGTGTAGGTTTCATGCGCGCCGTCCCACTGATAGCCGCGCGTCGGCGCCGGCCAGATGCCGACAAACGGCAGCGGACCCGGCAGCAGCGCCGCGTCGTCCGGCTCCGGAAGCGCGGGACCGCTGTCCGTCGGCCTGTCCACGCAGCCGCAGCTGAGCAGGAGCAGGGTCTGGCAGATAAGGACGTACAGGTACGATTTCATGTGTGGTTCGAAACAGGAATTACCACCACCGCATCGGCCTCGATTTCCACAAGCATGGTGGGATCGACGAGCCGTGCGATCTCGACCATCGTGGAAGCCGGGCGGATATCAGAAAAGAAAGCGGCATGCGCGCTGCCGACCTCCGAGGCCAGGGCGATGTCGGTCACGTACATGCGCGTGCGCACGACGTCGCGCATCGTGGCGCCGGCCTGCGCGAGCGCGCGCTCGATGTTTCGCAGGCACTGCATGGCCTGCTCGCGCGCATCGCCGGCGCCTACCAGAACGCCGTGCTCGTCGAACGCCGTCGTGCCGGACACGAACACCAGGTTTCCCACTCGCACCGCGCGCGAATATCCGACCAAGGGCTCCCATGGCGAACTTGAAGAGTAATTCCTGCGCGTCGTGTCATCCATCATCGGCCTCACGCTTTCACTGGTTCGTTGCTACAGCTTCGTCGCCCGGCTTCACCTTCACCCTTCAACCTTCAACCTGCACCCTTCCACCTGTCACCTTCCATCTGTCCCCGGCACGCGAACCAGCGTGTTCATCAAATGTTCGAGAACGGACTCGGGATCAGCGCACAATCCGGTGTGCACGGGCGAGGTCTGAATGATCGTGCTCCTCGGCGCGGTGAGCCAGTCGAAGCGCTCGCTTTGCGAGAACCGCCCGATCGGTCCCGACTCCTCCCCTCCCGCGCAGATGGCGGGAATGACGGAGAGATGCGCGCGGATCGCGTCCACGTCGATCGCGGGATCGAGCGCGCGCAGCCGCCGCTCGTCCACCTCCACGGCCGCCTCGAGGGAGTTTCGCGCCGAGCAGAACACGATGACGCCCGCATTCAGGAACTCCGCCCGCTCCACCTTCGGAACGACGCGGATCACCGCGTAATCATACGTGCTGTTCATGGGCACGGATGGCCTCCTCCAGAAATGCGCCGGGACCGTCGAGCCGCCGCAGCAGCCAGTCGCCGTATGCCTGACGGTGTTGCGCGTGATCGCCAAACGGGGAGTCCTCGTCCAGCCAGCTGTCGGGAATGGCGCGAACGATACGCAGGATGGTTTCCGCGGTGAGCAGCGCGCGCAGTTCGACATCCGCCTCCCGCAGCGCGACGGCGCGTGGCAACAGGATATGGTCCTTGATGTACGGGAAGGGATCGCCGCTTCGCTCCGCCGCGTTCTTCCAGGAATGCGCGAAGTAGAGGGCCGAGCCGTGATCGATCAGGTAGAGTTTGCGATGCCACATGAGCATGTTCGCGTTGCGCGCGCTGCGGTCCACATTGGTCACGAAGGCGTCGAACCAGACGATCTTCGACGCGAGCGCCGCGTCGGGCTTGTCCGCCACGGGATCGAAGGTCACGGATCCGGGCAGATAGTCGAAGGCCAGGTTCAATCCCGCGCTGGCGCGGATGAGGTCCTGGATCTCCGGATCCGGCTCGGTGCGCGCGAGTTCCGGATCGAGTTCGGCGAAGACGATTTCGGGCAGCGGCAGCCCCGCCGCGCGCGCCAGTTCGCCCGCCAGCAGTTCCGCGATCAGCACCTTCGGCCCCTGTCCCGCGCCGCGGAACTTCAGCACGTACAGCCCGTCGTCGTCCGCCTCGACGATGGCCGGCAGCGAGCCGCCTTCGCGGAGGGGGGTGACGTAGCGGGTGGCGACGATTGTTCGTAGCATTGGCGAGACAGGTGGCAGGTCCAAGGGGAAAGGTGGAAGGGGGTGAAAGGTGAAAGGTGAAAGGTGAAAGAACCGCGAAAGATTGCGGCAGCGTGACAGGCAGGGACCGAGGTGTCAAATTCCCGCATTCTGGAGTAAATAGCAATGCGCGAGGCTGTGTTCCCTCCAGGAGTGTCGCATTTTTTCGCGGGACGGTCAGGAATCGCCGTTCCGAGTTGTCATATTCATACGCGGACAGCTGTCAAGGAACTTTCAGAGATTTCACCATCACCTTCTCTTTCTCCTTCTCCCTTGAATGCAAGGTGAAGGGAGAACGTGAAGGAGAAGGGAGAAAGAATACCGCAACCCGAAACATTCGTTCTCCTACTCCCCACTCCTCACCTACGTCCCGAAATACGGGACTTCGGTGAGCAGGCCCACTCCCAACTTCCCCAAGCCATGCCACGCACCTTCTGTCTCCTCCCGCTGTTCGCTGTTCTCATGATTGGAACGGCCATCTCCCAGCCGCGGCTGAACTTCAAGCGCATCGTCAACAACTGGCCGACGATCGAACTGTACATGCAGCCGACCTGCAAGGGAGCGCCGCTGTATTTCACGGACAGGCGTTACTTCAGCGTGCGGGAAAACGGCGTGGAGGTCGATGAGTTCGAGCTGTGGTGCCCCGATCCTGTGATCCGCTGTGCGGTGTCGATGTCCTTTGCGATTGAAATCGGCAGTCGGACGAGCGATACCGCTCTTGGATCGATGCGGAAATTCTGCAAGGCGATGATCTCCAATTTCGACGGCGAATATGACGAAGCGTTGATCACCGTCGCCGGAAAACCGCCGTACACCGCCCAGGGCATGACCACATCCAAGGATATACTCAACAACGGCATCGATGCGATCAGCAGCGCCGGACCTTCCGCAATCTGGGACGGAGCGTATACGGCGCTGCAGGAACTCGTCAACAACGGCGTGAATCCATGCCGCGCGGTAGTACTCATCTCCACCGGCCACGACAGCGGAAGCGTCCATACGACGCAGGAGGTCATCAAATTCGCAAATCGCAATCGCATCCGCGTCTTCACCTGCGGCATGGGGGATTCAGGGCTGGAAAGCGGTTTGAAGAACGTCGCCGATCTCACGGGGGGCAGGTACTTCAGGTCAGAATTCATCACATCACAGAGCATGCTGGCAGCACAACGGCTCTATGAAGAAGTTTCGACCATTATCTTCTCTTGCGGTGGTGGATGCATCGTCACCTACCAGGCGAAGCATATGGACGGCACGCTGCGCACGGTGGATTTCACCGTGAAGGACATTTGCGGCGGCAGCTGCACGGAGACGAAGACGTACAAGGCACCGAAGGATACTTCCACATACCTCCCGCTGTCGATGCGGCTTGGAAAGGTCCTTGCGCACGGAGGCGACACGGCCGTCGTCCCGCTGGAACTGCTCACCGCGCTCTCGCCCCCCGACACGGCGCATCCGTTCAGGCCGGCCGTGTTCCGTGTGCTGTTCGACGAGACCGTCTGCTGCTTGCTCGATATCGCGGCGCCTGCGGGCACGCTGCTCGCGGATGTGCCGGTGCTGATGACGCGCATTCCCGGCGGCCTGGAATTCCGGACAACGGAGTCTCGTGTTTTCGACGTCCCCGCGCCGCCCGCGACGCTCGCCCTGCTGCGCTTCACGACACGCAAGTGGGAGAGCCGCGACACCGTGTGCGCGGCGCTGGAGCTCTCTTCCTGGAGATTCGACGGCGGCGAGTACAAGCCGCTGCTGACAAACGGAAGCATCTGCATCCTGCCCTTCCAGCCGGTCATCAATTGCTCGCCCATGGCGCCGCCCTCGCTGCGGTGGGATGCGGCAACGAACTCGTACACGCCGAATCCGTTCACCTTCACCCACGTGATGGGCAATACCGGCGATGCGACGGCGCGCAACGCCCGCGTGCGTCTCGATGTCGATCCGGCGTCCTTCGTGCTCGTCTCTCCGAAATCGGACACGCGACCGAGCATGCCGGCGGATATCGGACCGGGCAAGCTCTCCGAAGCGCGCTGGGAGCTTCTGGCGCTCCCGCGCAGCCGCGGCGATTCGGTGCGCATCGGCTTCACCGCCAGCTTCGACAATCACGACAGCATCCGCTGCGCCACGCTCGTCTGGATCCCCGCCGCAGGCCTGACCGGCACGGAAGCGTTGCCTTTGGCTGCCGATCTTGACATGTTCCCTGAACCGAACCGCGGCAGCGTCACCGTGCGCATCCGCCTCGACGCGGCGCAGACGATCACGCTGCGGGTGCGCAACGTGCTCGGGCAGCTCGTCCACGAATCGGAGCGCCTCGTTCCCGAGGGCGAACACTCCTTCGATATCCGGCTCGGCGACGTCCCGGACGGCATCTACTTCCTTGAAACTTCTGGAGGTCTCGCGCGTCATGTTCGCAGGATGACGATCATCAAGTAAACCCCGGAGATTCACCTTTCCGTTCACCTTCTCCTTCTCCCTTGAATGCAAGGTGAAGGGAGAAGGTGAAGGAGAAGGGAGAAAAGAAATCCGCAACCCGAAACTCTCGTTCTCTTGCTCCCTACTCCTCACCTGCGTCCCGAAATACGGGACTTCGGTGAGCAGGCCCACTCCCAACTTCCCCAGCCATGCCACGCACATCCCGTTCCCTCGCACTGCTCGCAGTCCTTCTGCTGAGCGCCGCAACGGCCGCCGCACAGCCGCAGTTGAACTTCAAGCGCATCGTGAACAACTGGCCGACGGTGGAACTGTACTTCTCGGTCGCCTGCAACGGACAGGCGGCGTACTTCACGGACAAGAGCCATTTCAAGGTGTACGAGAACGACATCGAGGTCGGCGCCTTCGATCTGTGGTGTCCCGACGTCAGCTCGCGTTGTGCCATCTCCGTGAGCCTCGTCTTCGACGCGAGCGGAAGCATGCAGGGCTCGGGCAATGCGGGCGCAAAGGCGGCGGGCAACGCCTTCGTCGACATGATGGACGGCGTCATCGATCAGGCCGCCGTCCTCTGGTTCACCTCGGTGGTGACGATGGCGCAAGGCATGACCACGAACCGCGACCTGCTGCACGGGGCAATCAATGCGCTGCCCGCGAACGGCGCCACGGCAGTATGGGACGGCATGTACTTCGGACTCCTCGAACTGATCAACAACGGCGTGAATCCCTGCCGGGCGATGATCGTGATGACCGACGGCGGAGACAATTCCTCGTCGCGATCGCCCTCCGAGATCATCTCGCTCGCGAACCGCAACCGCATCCGCATCTTCACGATCGGTCTGGGTTCGGGCATTCAGTCGGAAATTCTCAAGAATATCGCGGACCTCACCGGAGGAGTCTACTACGAAACGCCGAATCCCGCGCAGCTGACGGCGATCTATGAGGCGATCGCGACGAACATCTTTGCCAGCTTCAAGGAGTGCATCATCACCTATCAGGCGACATGCATGGACGGCGGCTTCCGCAAAGTGGACCTCTCGCTCGTCAACTTCTGCTCGGGCTCCGATACGAAAACCAAAACATACAAGGCGCCCAAGGACACGTCCACCTATCAGCCGCTGAACCTTCGCATCGGAAGCGCGAGCGCACGCGCGAAGACGGACGTCACCGTGCCGATACAGCTGCTCACGCCCTTCGACAACAGCCTGTTCTCCGGCGCGACATTTTCGATTCAATTCGATCCGTCCTGCCTGCAGTTCAAGGACATCAAGGCGCCGCCCGGCAGCGTCCTCGCGGGTGTGCCCATCACGACGATCCCGGCCGGGGACATGGTCAGCTTCCAGAGCATGAGCAAGAAACTCATGAGCGTGCAGACCGTCCCCGCGACGCTCGCCGAACTGACCTTCAAGGCCTCGGATCCGCAGGGGTTGGATACCGTCCATTGCCCCGTGAAATTCATCAGCTGGGTGTTCGAAGCCGGGTGCTTCCGGCCCGTGCTCCAGAATGGCATGATATCGATCGCGCCGCGTCAACCGCGTCTCGAATGTGTGAATGCGGTTCTTCCGAACATCCGCTGGGATACGGCCGCGGCGGCATACACCCCCGCGTCCGTGCTGCTCACGGGTGAGGTTCTCAACACGGGTGACGGCGATGCGGAAGGCGTCCGCATGACGCTGCTCCGCGACACGCTCGATTTCACCCTCGTCAGTCCGGCGATGAACACGCAGAGCGCCGGCCCCGATCCCATCCTGCCCGGCGACGCCGGAAGCGCCCAGTGGCAGATCGGGCTGTTCCCGCGGCTCGCCGGCGATTCGGTGCGCCTGTCCTTCCGCGTCACCGCCGACAATTTCGGGCCGTGGTTGTGCGAACGGAAGCTCTGGATTCCAGCGTCGAAGCCGACGGTGCGTTTCCCCGCTTCGCGCGCGCTCTGCGGCTCGGACAGCGTCGAGCTGCAGTCGCTGCCCGGCTACGCGAAGGTCGTGTGGTCGACCGGCGCCACTGCCGCGTCCATCTTCGTCAACTCGCCGGGTACATACTTCTATACCGCGACGGACATGCACGGCAACAGCGGACTGTCCGACACTGTCAACATCGTGCGGCATCCCTCGCCGACGCCGGTGCTGACACAACCCGGACCGATCACACTCTGCGCGGGATTCCGCACGCAGCTCGGCACGACGCAGCCGTATGCGGCCTATGCGTGGTCCACCGGCGAAACGACGAGCAGCATCACGGTCTCCAAGGCGGGGGTCTACTTCGTCACGGTGATGGACAGCAACGGCTGCATGAGCGCGACGGCGCCTGTGACCGTCTCGGTCGTCCCCGGTCCCTCGGCTGATATCCGCGGCGTGACGGGCGCGTGCACGAACTCGCCGGGAGAGTATGCCGTGCTCCGCTCCGCGCATGCGGGATACTTCTGGACGCTGAGCGGCGGATCGATCAGCTCCGGACAGAATGCGGATACATTGCGCGTGCTGTGGGGCAGGGGAAATTCGGGCATGGTCGTCGTCGGCGTCACCGACAGCGTGCTGGGGTGCACGCGCTACGACACCGTCAGGGTGACGCTGTACGCTTCGCCGGCGCCCGTGCTCGCCGTGAGCGGCAGCACGCAGCTCTGCGAAGGCGACTCGGTAACGCTCGATGCGGGCGCCGCGTTCAAGTCCTATCTGTGGTCGAACGGAAGGACCGGCCGGTCCATCATCGTCCGCAGCCCGGGCAACTATTTTGTCCGCGCTGAAAACGCATTCGGCTGTTACGGGAATTCCGACACCGTCGCCGTGACCGTGACGACGAAGCCCGCGCCGCGCATCTTCGGACCGCTCACCGTGTGCAGGGGCAGCGATGTCGTCTATTCAACGAATAGGACTCCGTCGAATCCCGTGCAATGGCAGGTGACGGGCGGCACGATACTGCAGGGCGAGTTCGACAGCGATGTGACGGTGCGCTGGGGTGCGGGCGGCTCCGCGTCGATACGCGTTACGGAGACGAACGGCGCCTGTGCGGGAACGCGCATCGACAGCGTCGTGCTCTCCACTTCCGTGAAGCCGAGCATCGTCGTGCAGGGCGGCCTGACACTCTGCCAGGGCGACACGGTCACGCTCGACGCGGGCGATGGCTATACAACCTATCAATGGACGAACGGTTTCAACACCCGGACCATTCGCGTCGCGCAATCCGGCAGCTACGCGGTATACGTCGAAACCGCCGCGGGATGCAAGGGGACGTCCGACTCGGTGACGGTACGCGTTCATCCCCTTCCTGTCGAGCCCGTCATCAATCGCACCGGCGACCGTCTGCATGTGGTCGCGCGCTACAGCACGTATCAGTGGCTGCTGGGTGGAACCGATATCCCCGGCGCGAACAGCAGCACTCATGTCGCCATGCAACCCGGATTGTACAGTATCACGATCACTGATTCGAATGGTTGCACGGCGACGTCGCAACCGTTTCTCGTCGGAACGCTCAGCGCTGAAGCGCTGGCGCCGCCGTCGATGCAGCTCGATCTCTACCCCGATCCGAACCGCGGGATCGCGACCCTGCGCATCGGCGCGCAGACCGGCCGCGCGCTCCACTGCACCGTGACCGATCAACTTGGCCGCGTGCTGCTCCGTCAATCTCTCGATGTGCAGAGCACCCCGGCGAACATCACGCTCGACCTCACCGCCCTCCCGCCTGGCGTGTACACGCTGCGACTGGACGACGGGAGCAGATCAGTGTACAGGAATTTCGTGCGCATGTAGAACGACGGAATACAGAATTCAGAATTCAGAATCCAGAACTCAGAATTCAGAATCCAGAAGTCAGAAGTCAGGAGTCAGAAGTCAGAAGGAAGAACAAGGCAGGTCATCGCTCATTCCGCACTGTCCTCTTCTCCCTTTCACCTTTTCCTTTTCACCTGTCCGCTGCACCCTGTCCCCTGCAACCCTTTGCAGCGACGACGAGCATCTCAAAATCTTCAGGAGTAAGGGTGTCGTTGCGGCTGAAGGCGCCGAGCGTGGCGCCGAAGATATCCACGGTGTCGAAGCGCAGTGATTTCAGGAGCCAGGTGATTTCGGGCGGCACGTAGTAGCGTTCGTTGCACTGCAGGCTTTTGCTGATGCCGAGGTCGTCTTTTGCATGCGTGATGTTGTGGTCGCGGAAGGTCATCAGGTCGAAGCTGTTGCCGGTGTACGTCGCGTTTCCCTCCTTCGATTCGCCCGCCAGGAAATCCTTGACGGAATGGAACAGCGGGAACAGCCCGTTCAACGTCGTGAAGATCAGTTTCCCGCCCGGCTTCAACGCGCGTGCGGCGCCCTGGAGAATCTGATAGTTCATCTCGTCGGTTTCCATCAACGGGAAGGCGCCTTCGCACAGCATGATGGCCGCATCGAATTCCTCGCGGAACGGGAGCGACCGCGCATCGTGCCGTTGAAAATCGACGTGCAGTCCCGCGGCGTGCGCCTTCTCAGCAGCCCTCTTCAATTGTGATTCCGACAGATCGATGCCGACAACGGTATGGCCGCGCCGGGCGAGTTCTATCGCATGCCGGCCGGTTCCACAACCGATGTCGAGGATGCGCACCGTCTTGTCGAACGCGATCTCCTTCTCGATGAAGTCGCATTCTCCGGCAGTGCCCTGCACGAACACCTCGTTGTCGTACGTCAGGGCGTAATTTTCGAAGAGGTCTTCATACCACTGTTTCATGACGCGCTCCGTGTTCGATCACCATGTTCGGCATCACGCACCTCACGCCCTGCCCTTCACCCTTCAACCTTCACCCTTCAACCTTCCCCCCACAGCCGGTATCCGCCGATGAAGGCATTGGCATTCGCGCCGAGACGCGCATCGGGAGGAAGTTCCTTGAGCAGTTTGGCATTCCCGCCGCCGAGGACGACGGAATCGGCCTGCATCGCGGTTTTGAGCAGCCGCACCACTTCGTGCACTTCCTGCTGCCATTTCTTTCTGCCGAGTTCCTCCAGTCCCGCGCGACCGACGTAGTCCTCGAAGCTCCTCCCCTTCTTGTAGGGCAGATGCGCCAGTTCCAGCGGAGCCAGCGCCCCGTCCACGATGAAGGCGGTGCCGAGTCCCGTCCCGAGACCGAGAAAGAGCATGCGCCCGCCGGTATAGCTGCCCAGGGCCTGCATCGCCGCGTCGTTGACGATCTTCACCGGCCGCCCGAATGCCTCCTCAAAGTCGAATCCGACCCAGCCCGGCGCGAGATTCACCGGTTCGACGGCGATGCGATTGTCGCGCACCACGCCGGGATACCCGATCGAAACGGCGCCGTACTCCCAGTCGCGCGTGGCGACCTGCACCGTTTCGACCATGCTCACGGGATGCATGGTGGGACCCGACGGAAATTTCACGCGCTGCGGCTGGCCTGTGGCCAGCACCTTGATGTTCGTGCCGCCGATATCGATGACGAGAATGTTCATATGTCTGCTTCCCGGCTGTGATGTCCGTGATAAATAGCGATGCGCCGGAAAAATGTCAAGCTGGGAAAGCTGAACAAAAAACTCCGTGATATTTTCCAATCGCTGCAACCGCCGATACGAGTGGTGTTCCCGAGCGAAACCATCCCTTTCGTTCCATTCTCACGCTGCGATACTTACGAAAATCCACGCGAAATGCACGATTCCGGAGTTCTGGGAGAGAGGAAGGCCTGAGCGTTGACGATCGACTCCGCTTCGAGAAATTTGGGTATTGAAGAATCCATGGGAAATCAATACCTTTCGCGTATCCTATTGTGTTGATTGAACATTGGAGGTCGAAAACAGTCACGCGCAACGCCGGAACAGCTCCGGTTACAAGACCCGTGCCTCGCGACTGCTCGACCCGACACCGATGCCGCAATGCGGGAGCAAGTAGCGCGCGGGAAGCGCCGAGGGTTGCGATGCGTCGAGCAATCTTCAAAGCAAATTTACGTTATCAGAATTCTCTTCTCATACCATTTTTTTCGGAGGACCTCATGTCCAACGGTACAGTGAACTCGACTCGCAGGATCTGCCTCGCCGTCATTCTGATCGCAGCGTATCTGCTTCCCGGCTTGGATGCGCATGCGCAGCTGGTCGGCACCTTCAACATTCCCGGAGGCACGTACACGACGATACAGGCGGCCATCGCCGACCTGAACACGCTCGGCGTGGGTGGGGGGGGCGTCACGTTCAATGTCGACGCCGGACATACGGAGACCTTCACCTCGCCGACCGCGGGCCGCATTACCGACACCACGGCCTCGTCCATGAATCCGGTGGTCTTCCAGAAAGTCGGATGGAAAAATCCGGACCGCGGGGACAGCTGACGCATCTGCATCGGGCGAGGATTATATCACTTTGACGGGACACGGATGGAGGCCTGGGACCGACGACCACCCGTGGGGGCCCAGGCGTCCACCAAAGGAAAAATCAGAACGCGCCAAGCTCAATTCCGCCAACACCGCCACAAGGGTGTAGGAATGACATCAACGCGGCAAGCACGAGAATGGGGAACACTCGCAAGTCTTCAACCTGACGACTCCAAGCAGACCGTTTGTCTTCAACGGGCGAGCGACGCGTACTATGACTTCAACAACAAGTGAACACGGGATGCTCGGTGACGTATGCGGGCGGAGCGACGACATCGTACGGCATCTACGGCATCTATCAAACCGGATTCAAGATCGAAAACAGCACGTTTACCGGATCGGGTTCGTCGACGCTGTATGGCATCATGGTGTCCTCGGCAACAAACGCGAATTCGACATCAATTACAATTCGTGACGCTCACCGGCAGTGGCACCACCGGCCAACCGGGAATATACGTAACCGCAGCACGGAAACAACACCATCACGGGAATCAGCTACCGGCCCACTTCCGGGAACCTCCCGACCCCCGCGCCCCACCCACACCCCCCCTCAACAACAAGGTCCGGAAAATTTCAGGCAACCAGACCGGAACCATACTCTACGGCATCAATGTCGCGGGCGGAACGACCATCACCGTCGCCAACAATTACATTTCGGAACTGTACGCCTCGGCGGCGACCGGCACGAACGCAATCAGCGCCCTGTACATCGGCGGCGGCACGACGGTGAACGCGTATTACAACACCATTCATCTCAACGCGACGAGCAGTTCCGCCACGACCTTCGGCACCACGGGTCTCTACGCCATTACGACCAGTACCGTGGATCTCCGCAACAACATCGTGATCAACAAATCCACGCGCGTCGGGGCGACCGCCTTCACTGTGGCCTACCGCCGATCCACCACCACGCTCACCTCCTTCGCCGCCACCTCGAACAACAACGCGTGGTACGCAGGCACACCCAGCGCCGCGAACCTGATCTTTCACGACGGCACGAACAGTGATTCGACCATCTCCCTGTACAGAACCAGGGTCTCGACACGTGAAGCCAATGCTGTCTCCGAGGACCCGCCATTCCTGAACAGCACGACACAGCCGTACAATCTGCATCTCGATCCCACTATCGCCACCCGTTGCGAAAGCGGCGCCGGGACCATTGCCGGGTACGACACCGATTACGACGGCGATTACCGCTTCGGACACGGCTCGTACCTAGGCCTGGGAACGGCCCCCGACATCGGCGCCGATGAAGGCGAGTTCACCTTCCTGGGATGCAGCGGCACTCCCACAGGCGGCACAGCGGTGATCACGCCCACGGTCATCTGCAGCGGTTCCTCCGCGATCTCCGCAGCCGGCGCGAGCTCGGATGTCGGCATCACCTATCAGTGGGAAGAATCTGACGACAACGGCGGAAGCGATCCATGGGCCAACGCGGTCGGCGGTTCCGGCGCGACGAGCACGACGTACACCACCCCCGGATACACCGCCCCCATCTGGTACCGCTGCAAGGTGACCTGCACCTTCAGCTCGCAGACGGCTAACGGCGCTTCCGTGCAGTTCAAGCCGGGTTTGAACGGCACCTACACCATCAATTCCGGCTCATCCACGGGCGGCACGAATTTCCAGACCTTCGCCGCCGCGCGCCGCGGTGGGTTGAACGTGGTGAGCGCCAGCGGTCCCTACACGGAGCAGGTGAGTCTCGGACAGATTTACAGAGCCAATTACACGGATTCGCTGAGCATCAACGGCAATTTCCAGACGCTGCAGGCGACGCCGACGGCGGGGAACGCCGTGCTGGATCGCCCCGCACGATGTCAAGATCACCCACCATCGTCGGACTCCACACTCGGCCTCATCGCGATCCGCGACAGCTCGAGCGCATACGCGTGCAGAACTGCAGCATCGATCTCTCCGCCGTGACAGGCACGACTTCCACGAACTCCGCGTATATCGCGTTCACGAAAATCACGACCGCGAACAATTCCGTCGGCAGCAACGGCGATTCCTGCGTCATCGCACCTCAGAAGGGCGGCCGGCCCTCTGCATCTACCTCGCGGGATCGAGCATCCCGACGCTGACAAACGAATTCAACATCATCTCAAACAACACCATCGAAGACTGCTATTCGCAGAGTATTTATGCAGCGTACAGCTTCGCAAATACGTTCAGCGGAAATCTGATCCAGCGACCGAACCGCACGACGGTCACGACCTTCTACGGCATCTACTTCATCAACGGAGCCGCGCCGACCTCATCGAGAAGAACCGATCACATCCTCGCCAATCCCACCAGCACCCGTCGAATCTACTTCACGTCGCCGAACAACCCGGCGGGCATGGAAACGATGGTCCGCAACAATGCCATCTACGGCATGAACGGGCTCGGCGCGCAGTACGGCATGTACGGCACTTCGATTCAGAACATCCGCTATTATCACAACACCATCGCACTCGACGACTCCAGCAACGGAACAACCTCGAGTTCGACATACGGCTTCTACAGCCAGGACGCTCGGCGCCCGCCCCAACAATCCCCCCCCCCGACGCCGACGAAATACGCATCTATCTCAGCGGCGCCGCCGCAACACAACGACCTGTTCCCCCCCCCCCCCCCGCATCGGCCGCAATGCCGTGAACGGTGTCACGCTGCCGGACTGGCAGCTGGTCAACTTCATGAAGTACGACCAGAACAGCGTTGCGGCCGACCCCGTCTTCGAGAATCCCCCGGCGGGCAACATGAAACCGCAGGCAACCGGACCGAACGATATCGGAACGGACCTGACCGCCTTCGTCAGCGACGACATCACGGGCGCAAGCCGCCCGGCGGCTTCGGATCCCGGCGCCTGGGAATTCACCCCTTCCGGCATGACCATCGCCGTGACGGCGTCACAGCCAGTGACCAGCTCGGTGCCCTGCGCGCAATCAGCTCATTCGGATTCAAAGTCGTCACGACCGGAGTTCTGCTCCCGTGACGCTGACGGATTTCAAGTTGAACACGCCGGCAGCACCACGCCGGCGGATCTCGACAGCGCGAAGCTGTACTACACCGGGGCCAGCTCCACATTCGCGACCGGCACCCTGTGGGGATCGGGCGTGTATCTGCCGCACGGCCCCTTCACGATCAGCGGCTCGCAGGTGCTCTCGCCCGGCACGCATTACTACTGGCTGACGTATAAACGCCGGCGCAACGCCCCGCAACGTGGTGGACGCAACCTGCGATCCGCCGGATCCGTCTTCACGCCGAGCCCCACGTCTCCCGCCGGCGCGCGCTACATCAAGTCGGCACTGTCCGGAACGTACAGCATCAGCCATCTCCTCAGTCCCTCCTGCACCACCACCATGCGGCTCACCTCGCTCGGCATCTCCGAGCGGTCACCTTCAACCCCGAAGTTCCAACAACCTGCTCTCCACCGCGACCTCGAATTCTACGAATACCATCCTCTTCCAGAAATCCGGCGCAGGCAACAATCCGCGCATCACCGCCGCGGCGGGAACGGGAACGCTCGACGGCATCATCAAGATCGCCGGGACGGATTACGTGACCTTCGACGGCATCGACATGCAGGAAGCCGGATCCAATGCTTCCTCGACCCTGCAGATGGAATGGGGGTACGCGATACTGAAGAACTCCGCCACGGACGGCGCGAACAACGTGACGATCAAGAATTGCAGCATCGCGCTCAGCAGGAATACGAGCGCATGGGGCATCTATCAGGAAAACCACACCCCGCTGAGCACCACCGCCCTCACGGTCACCAATATCACCGGACGGTCCTCCTACAACACGTTCCGGACAACCTCATCACCGGCACGTATAACGGCATCCGCGTGTACGGCGCCAGCGCCGACACGACCTATTACGACCACGGGACCGACCTCGGCGCGAGCGGCGGCAACACGGTCACCAACTGGGCGGGGAGCTCGACAGCCGCCTACGGCATCTATGCCGGTTATCAGGACGACATGCGCGTCGCGAACAACTCGGTCAACACCGTCTACAACCACACGACCAGCCTCTACGGCATCTACCTGACCAGCGGGACGAACGTCAACCTCGACGCGTACAACAACACGGTGTCGATTTCGGACAGCGGCACCACCGGCACCATGTACGGTTTCTACAACAGCATGGGCAGCACGGGCACCGAATACCGTGAACATCACCAACAATACGGTGACCGGCTGCGCATACCCGACGGCCACCAGCGGCATCTTCTACGGATTGTATAATTCCTGCTCGGCGTTCACGTTGAACCTCTCCGGGAACAGCGTCACGAACAACAGCGTCGGATCCGCCACCGCCACCGCGACGGGCGCGATGTACCTCTTCTATCCGACCGGTTCGTTGACCACCGCGGGCAGCGTGCACAACATCTTCAACAACACCATTCGCGGCAACACGCGCACGCAGTCCACGCCGGGATCGGCGACCCAGTACCTGTTCTACGGATCGGGCGGAGCCGCGACCACGAACGTGTACGGCAACGAAATCGTGAACAACACCATGCCATCCACCGGCAGCACGTACGGCCTGTACATGAGCGCGGCTTCCACCGTGCGGAACGTGTACCAGAACCGCATCGACTCGCTCAGCACCGGCGGCGGATCGGTCTACGGCATGTACCTGACCTCGGGCACGAACGTGAACGTGCACCGCAACCGCATCCTCAACATCACGGCGACCGCCGCGGCCGCCACGCTGTACGGCCTGTACGTCGACGGCACCACCGTGAATGTCTGGAACAACATGATCGCGGATCTGAAGACTCCGACGACGACGAACATTCCGGGACTTTACGGCCTGTACGTCAGCGCTCCGACGACGGCGCGCGTGTACTACAACTCCATCGCGCTGAACGCGAGCAGCAGCGGCGCATCGTTCGGCTCAACCGGTTTGTACGCCTCCACCGCCCCGACGCTCGATCTCCGCAACAACATCGTCGTGAACACGTCCGCCAACGCGGGCGTCAACGGCAGGACGGTCGCCTACCAGCGCAGCAGCACGACGAACGCGACCTATGCGGATTCGTCGAACGCGAATTGCTTCCACGCCGGCACGCCGTCGTCGAAGAACTTCATTTTCTACAACGCGACGGACAGCATTCAGACCATGGCGCAATACCGCGCGTACATGGGACCGAACCGGGACGCCTTGAGCATTTCCGAGACCCCCCTTGTCAGCGACGCCGTCGACCGCATCTGCCCGCCGCGCCCCCAGCGGCGCAAGCGCGTGACCACTGTCGCGGCCGGAGCGGACTTCGACGCGGATATCCGTCAGGAGACGGGGTACGCCGGTTCCGGCACCGCGCCCGACATCGGCGCCGATGAGGGCAATTTCACCTACACGGATATCCTGCCTCCGGCGATCGTCTATGCCTCGCTCGGCAACGCCGCCCCGGCCTCGACGAGGGCGTTCAACAACGTCACGGTCACCGACGCGAACGGCGTGAACGGGACGAGCGGCACGCGCCCGCGTGCATACTACAAGAAGGGCTTCCTGTTCAACGAATGGAACGACAATACCAGCGCGACGCAGGGCTGGAAATGGGTGGAGGCGTCGGGCGGCAGCTCGCCGTTCAGCTTCACGATCGACCACACGAAGCTCCCCGGCGGATCCGTCGCGGCGGGCGACACGGTGTTCTATTTCGTGGTGGCGCAGGACGGCTGGACCACGCCGAACGTCAGCATCAATGCCGCTGCGCGCCGCCCGCCAGCGTGGCGCTGTCATCCGCGCGTTCCCGTCACGAATTCCGGTTCTACAAAATCGCCTCACCACCGCCGGAACGTGCTTGTCGGCTCGGGCCAGACCTACACCTTGACGAGCGCCATCTCGACGTCCACAGCAACGTGCGCCCGCCGACATACAAACCGCGATCCACCAAATCCCCCGGAAAGCGCACGGCGGATACTCCATCCTGATCCGCTCCCACGGCAGGTGACCCCCCCCCTCAGCGACCGACGACCCAACCCCGCCGGCCCAAACGCGTGAAGGTGGACGGTACGAGCAACAAGACCACTTCAAAACGGGGACGGCGACCGCCCCGCCCGGCCCCGCTTCAGCGCCGACCGGACACGCCACGAATCGAACATCCTGCCCGAACGCCCCGGCGCGATCACGTTCTCGGGCAGCGGCTCGAACTCCAACATCCTCGTCACGAACACCTCAGCGACACCTACCCCGACTCGCGAACGCCATCAACAGCGCGGCAATGCCCGCGCGGGGAACACCCCACTGACGCCGGAACCCACGCCGCCACCCCTTTACCAGACCGGCGCACCGTCCGTCTCAGCTTCGCGCCCTGTCCGGGTCCGGACACGTATCGAACAACAGCCGCGCGCCCGTTGGCGGCGCGGCACGCCCTCGCCCGCCGCCCCCCCCCCCCCCCCCCCCCCCCCCGCGCCGCCCGGCGCGACTCCTCCCCCCCCCCCCCCCCCCCCCCCCCCCCCCCCCCCCCCCCCCCCCCCCCCCCCCCCCCACCACCACCGCACCGGCAGCCCCCGCCCGCACCGACGCCCGCCCGCCGACCACCCCCCCCCCGCCCCCGGCCCCGCGTCCCGACCGCCCCCGCGGCGCGTCACCAACGGCGTCGACACGGAACACCCGTCACGGCCTCCCCTACGACCCCGCGACGACCTTCGTCGCTCGGCCGACCCAGCGAGCCGCCAGACCGGCGGAACCTGCCTACGACATCAACAACCATAGCCCCGCGCACGGTCACCACGGGCCGCCTTGCGAACCGCCCGGCCTGGTGTCCGCAACAAAACCTCGCATCACGGCCGTCGCCGCCCGCACCGCGCCCCCCTCAACGCCCCCGCGCAGCCAACGGAACCTTCGCCAACAACATGGGCGCAGTCGAGCGGCTCCGGCAACTCGCCCGCACAAGCGGCACGACCAACTGGTACTACAACAGCAGCTACGTCACCGGCGCGAACACGGGCGGATCGAACAGCTCCGCGGCGTTCGCGAAATTCCTGACGAACACCACGAGCCTCCGCAACAACCCCCCTCTGTGCGCCCCCGGCCCCGAAAGCACTACGGACCCGCGAACGCGAGCGCCCCGGATGGAGCCGGACTACAACATGCCCGGCGGCCGCGACGCGCGTGACCCAACGGATGAGGACCGGGAAGACCATTTCCGCGGCGATGCGAACAGCTACGCACCACCCGCCTCACCGCGTCGGATCTGTCGGACGACCACCGAAATCTCAACGTCGACAGCACCAACGCTGCCTGCTGGACCGTCAACGGCAAGGGTATCGCCGGTGCCGCGTCGGGTTCGATTTCCGAGGACTTCGGACTGCTCGGCGCGCGCGGCACGACGCTCGGCATACCCACCGACATCGGCGCCGACGAGTTCGCGACGTCCACGACACCGCCCTCCGCGACGCAGACCGGCACGATTGCGGCCGGAGATTCCTCGTTCTATCACGTGAACGGGCGCGCTCGGCAAGATCCTCTGGAACGCGTCGAGCACCGGCGTGCCGAGCAGCGTGGACTTCAAGTACTTCGGCGGCGAGGCTCCCCGGCGGCGAGCCAGGGCAACTACGGCCGCGCGTACTGGAACATCACCCAGAGCGGCGGAAGCAGCTTCACATACGCCATCGAACTCTACTACAACCCCGCGATGATGGGCACGGTGCCTTTCGAAACGAACATTCGCATCGCGAAACGCGACGGGACGAATCCGTGGGTCTTCTACGGCGCGTCGCTCGTCGACACCGCCGCGAACGCCGTCTCGGAAAGCGGCTTCACCACCTTCTCCGATTTCACGATCTCCGACATCACGAGCCCGCTGCCCGTGGAACTCGTCGCGTTCCGCGCGCGTCTCGCGGGCAACGCGGTGCGTCTCGACTGGCGCACGGCGAGCGAGCTGAACGCCTACCGCTACTACGTGGAACGCCGCGGCAACGGCGGCTGGGATGAACTCGGCTTCGTGAATGCACGCGGGTCGGTGGACACGCCGTCCGAGTACACCTTCACCGATGACCGCCTGCCGAAGGCCTCGGAGTTCGTGTACCGCCTCCGCATGGTGGACCGCGACGGCAGCGTCGAGTACAGCAACGAAGTGCGCGTGGCCACCGGCACCCCGGACGGCTTCCGCGTCTTCGCGAACTACCCGAATCCGTTCAATCCCGGCACCGCGATTTCCTTTGCGATCCCGGCGGAACAGCACGTGACCGTGAAGGTGCACGACGCCGCGGGCCGCGAAATCGAGACGCTGCAGAACGGCGTCATGCCGGCCGGCACGCACGCGGTGACCTTCTTCGCGCGCGACCTCCCGAGCGGCGTGTACCTGTACACGGTGACGGCGGGAGCGCAGATCATGACGGGAAGGATGATACTCGCCCGCTGATCCTCCTCCTTCATTCGCGCAACGGCGTCCCGCTCCCGGGGCGGCGGTCCGGCCGTCACCGAACGATTTGTCGAGCCCGTGAACATTGCGATCGATGCCATCCTCGATGCGCAGGAACGCTGGAGAATCATCGATGACAATTCATGTCGTTTCTTATCAGGAAACGCTTTCGGGGGTTGTCTTGGTTGTGTCGCGGGAGTCGCCCGTTCCACACGAGGGATGTCATGACGGCTTTATACCGATTCCGATTCCCCTTGCTCGCCACGCGGCCTCGGCGTGCCGCTCAATCGAATTGTTCGACTGTCTGCAATTCGTCCGGGTGAGCAGCGCAGCCGAAGAGATAGTATGTAGCGGAGGGCCTCGGCTTCCCGGGCAGCAGCGAGCCCGGGAGTTGCAGTCCGAGCTGCAGGCGTTTCCCGCACGTCGCGCAGGAGAGAAACACGGGACCCTGCACCCACGACGCGCTGCCGCCGATGCGCGCCTGGAACATCGCGTCAAACTCGAAGGAGTCGCGTCCCGCGGAGAGCAGGTACGCGAGCAGCTCCGCGGGATGCCCGGCATCCACCGCGCGCAACGCCTCGAGCAACGCGGTGTTTCCCGTGAGATAGGAGGAAGGCGCAAACGTATTCCGCGACGTTCCGCTCTTCGTCTGATGGCGCGGCACGGCGAGGATGCGATACACCCCGCCGACCAGGACGGCCTCCGTGACGCCATCATCGGCAAGCTCGAAGGACGGCTCGTCGCCTGCCGTAATGACGACGGTCCTGCCTCCCCAGATCACGGCATACGGCGGGATTGGCACACGCGAGGGTCCGTCCGACTTCCGGTTCGTGCGCGCGAGCACCGCGCAGGTCGGGGGCACCGCGCTCGTGCTTTCAATGGCGAGGTACACGCACTCCAGCTGCTCATCCGTCGCCCTGGCAGCGCTGCGCATGATACCTGTGCGTTTCCGATTAAAGCGCAGCAGCGGCATGGCCGCCGCGAGGAGCAGCGCGAAAACGATGACCAGGACGACGACGGTTCCCATCATGTGCTCCCGCGATCACCGAATGAGAATTTGAGACACGGCTTCGGATCCAGAGGCTCCGGCATGTGTGAATCTTGCAACGCTTTTATTGATGGATGTAACAGCAACCGCGAGGCTTGGGGCCACATTGGTACCGTGAACATGATTTCACGACTGACCCGCCAGATGCGGGACACACAGCGCAGGATACACGATGAACAGCACAGAAGCAAAGGGCAACTGGAACGAACTCAAGGGCAAGCTCAAACAGCAATTCGCCGAGCTGACAGATAACGATCTCATGTTCGAGGAGGGCAAGCGCGACGAGATGATCGGAAAACTCCAGGTCAAACTCGGAAAGACGAAAGAGGAGATTCACGACCTTTTCGACAAACTGTAACCGGCGGCCCGCGCCGCGCCGCGGCCCCGCGGCGCGGGCTTCACTCCGGTGACGGCATGCATTTCCGTGAGCGTGTCAGGAATCGCGACATTGCATTGTCATGACATTGTCGCGAGTCATGCACCTGCCACACGAGGCCGCCGATGAATGCTCCGGAACGATTCCACCGCATCCTGCTTGCCGCGCTGCTCCTCTCCCTGGGCGGTCTTGCCGCCGCGCAGGCGCAGCCGTCGCTGAACTTCAAGCGCATCGTGAACAACTGGCCGACGGTGGAGCTGTACTTCACCGTCACCTGCAACGGGCAGCCGTCGTACTTCACCAACAAACGCTATTTCGCGGTCGCCGAGAACGGCGTGAACATCAGCGACTTCGATCTGTGGTGCCCGGATCCGATGGTGCGCTGCGGGCTCTCAACGGTCCTGGTCTTCGATGCGAGCGGAAGCATGCAGGGCTCCGGCAATGCCGGAGCCGTCGCGGCGGGCAATGCCTTCCTCAGCCTGATGGACGGCGTCAACGACGAGTCCGCCATCCTCTGGTTCAACAGCTCCGTGCATGTGGCCCAGGGCATGACCTCGTACCTCACCCTCCTGCACAACGCCATGAACAGCCTCCCCAGCGAATGGCGGCACCGCAGTGTGGGACGGCGCTTATGCCGGTCTTCAGGAACTGCTTCAGAACGGCGTGAATCCGTGCCGCGGCATCATCGTGCTGACGGATGGCGCGGATAATTCATCCGTGCACTCGCCGTTCGAGGTCATTACTCTTGCCAACAAGAACCGCATCCGCGTCTTCATGATCGGTCTCGGCTCGGGTATTCAGACCGAAATCCTCAGGAACATCGCCGACCTGACCGGCGGCCGCTACTATGAGACGCCGAATCCTGCGCAGCTCACCGCGATCTATCAGGAGATTGCGATGATCATCCTCTCCGGCTTCCAGGAATGCGTTATCACCTACACCGCCACGTGCGAGGACGGCGGCTTCAGGAAAGTGGGTCTCTCGCTGGTCAACTTCTGCAGCGGGCAGGACACGAAGACCAAAACGTACAAGGCACCGCGGGACACGACAACCTTCAGCCCGCTTCACCTCCGCATCGGGAAGGGCACTGTCCGCGGCAGGGATACCGTCACGGTGCCGATCGAGCTGCTCGATCCGATCGACAGCGCCATGTTCGACGCGGCGAGCTTCTCCATTGCGTTCGACATGCAATGCATCCAGTTCGTCGACGTCAAGACTCCCCCCGGCAGCCTGCTGGAGGGCGTTCCCATCGACGTCACGACCGGCGTCGACATGATCACGTTCACGACGACGGAGAGGAAAATCCTCGCCGCGCGGAACCTGCCTGCAATGCTGGCCGAACTGCGCTTCGTGACTTCCGATCCGGCTGGACGGGACACCGTGTGCTGCCCGGTCGGCTTCAGCGGCTGGGCGTTCCAGCCGGGCTGTTTCCGGCCCGTGCTGGCGAACGGCGAGATCTGCATCGTGCCCAGAAATCCCGCCGTCACCTGCAGAGTGGACGCGCCGCGCGAACTCTCATGGATACACCCGCTGAAGCGTTACGATCCGGATCCATTCAGCGTCGCGATGGTCCTCGATAACCACGGCGACCGCGAGGCGAGGAACGCCCGTTTCAAAATCGAATATGACCGGAAAACCCTGACGCTCGTCGACCCGGCGAGCGATACGCAGCCGGGAACACCGCGCGACGTCCCTCCCGGCGGTACTTCCGAGGCGCGCTGGGACCTCCGCGCGGCGCGTCGTCTGGCGGGCGACTCCGTGAATATCTGCATCGTCGCGGCGTTCGACAACCACGATTCCGTCCGCTGCTGCGCCAGGATCTGGGTGCCCCCGTCGTCCGCGTATTTCAGCTGGGATCTGCTGACCGTGCCCGTCATCAGGGTTGATACCGCCAACAGCCGCTATGCGCCGATGCCCTTCGATCTGAGGATGGCGGTACGAAACATCAGCAACGCGGCCACGGACTCGGTGTTCGCGCGCATCGTCCTGCCGCCGGATATTACGCTATTCGGGCCCGATGCTCCCGATCAGAACACCAAGCGCCTCGTGCCGCCGATCCTGGCTCCCGGACAGTCGGGCGGCGCGCAGTGGGCGCTCTGGTGCGACAGCGCAGTGGCCGACCGGATGCACCTCGTCGGCGTGTGGGTCCGCAGTTCGAATGCGGACTCGACCTATGGCGAGTTGCTCGTGAAGATCCCCAGACTGCGGGGTCCGATGGTCGTGCCGTTCATCAAAGCCAGCGGTCCACTCTCCTTCTGCCGGGGCGGGCACGTGATGCTCGATGCGGGACCGGGGTACGCAACATACGCGTGGAACAGCTGGCAGATGACGCGAACCATCAGGGTGAGCAGCAGCGGGACGTTTGCCGTCACCGTCACGGACAGCATCGGCCGTGTTGCAGTCTCCGCTCCCGTCACGGTGCTCGTGCATCCCCTGCCCGCGCCCGTCATCACGCGCAACGGCGACACGCTGCGGACGCAGGCAGCGACCGCGCTCCAGTGGCTCAGGGATGGCAATCCGATCCCGGGCGCCACGCAACCCGTGCTGCTCCTGCAGGCGATCGGACGGTACACCGTGGTGGCCGTCAACGAGTTCGGGTGTGTCGGCACGTCGGCGCCCTTCGATGTCGGGACGCTTCCCGTCGCGCCGCCGATGCAGACGCGCGACTGGTCGCTTGACGTATACCCCGACCCCGCATCCGGAGTCATTTCCATCACCGCGCGCGATGCGGGCGGCGAGGCCGTCGTCGTCACCGTGCTCGATGCCTCGGGCCGCGTCGTCGTGCCGCCCTGCGAACTCGGCGGCGCCGCCTCACGCAGCGCCGCCTTCGACATCGCGGATCAGCCCTCCGGCGTGTACGTCGTCATCGGGCGCTGCCGCGGCGCGACGCTGACGCGGAAGTTCGTGACGCTGCGCTGACCGCCGCGCCCCCCGGGGGTCAGAAGCTCTTGCTCTTCAGCGTGGAGAGCACCCTCATCGTGTACGTGAAGCCTCCCACATCGCCCGTGGCAAGCACCTCGTACTTGACGACGCCGACGCCCTTCGCGAAGTAGAAGTCGCTCGTCGCGGTAACATCTTCGCCGAACGGCGGCAGCGCGCGGACGCGGATGCAGTTCTGGAATGTGCCGGCAGGCGTCACCACCGTCTCGGTGACCGATTGAATCGTGCAGCGAACGGTGTCCATGCTGCGCAACAGCCAGTTGTTGCCCACGGTCAGGGGAGCTTTCAACTGCACGGTGGCGTCCTCCGCCTTGAGGCTGTCGTCGTACATTACCATCGATTCCGCGGTCAGCACCAGGTAACTGTACGACGTGTCGAGGACGGACTTCGACGATCCAATGTTCTGGATGATGAGCGCGGATTTGCCATCCAGCGTGGTCTTCGTTCCGGGCATCATGGTCATGGTGGTGCTCCTCACGCTGGAGTCCATGGTGACGCTCCCCATCTTGGTCACGCTCACTTCTTCGAGGATGATTCGTGAGCCGGCGGCAGTGGGCATCCAGTACTCGGACACGGCGGTGGTCGAATTCGGCGGTGTGACCGTCGCATCGTCCTTGCTGCAGGACGTGAAGAGCAGGGCGGTCGCGCAGAGCATGGCGAAGGTGAAGATCTTCATGGGAACTCCCGAAAAAAGATGAAGAATGGACGAGGGAGAAACAGGAATTGGAACGTACTGCACACGAATATCCGGCATTTCGAGGACGGGGTCAAGAAGCCTTCACCCATTCCCCGCGGGGATCCGCGCCCACTCGCGCAGCGACAGCGCGAAGCGGCGGGAAACGGGATCGCCGTAACGCCCGACCACGTCGCTGAACTCCGCGCACGAGATGCAGTCCATGTCCGATCGGTCGGGTTCGATGGAGATGACGCGCGTTTCGGGATTCGCGAGGATGTTCACCTTCGTCATCAGGAGCTTCGCCTGCTCCATGTCGCCGCGCTCCACATAGGACCGCAGCATCGGCGGGAGATGGAGCAGCCCCGTCTGTTCGATGATCTCGAGCAGACGGAGGTAGCGTGGCTTCGCGTTCGTCGTCTTGAACACCGCGCGCAGATTCTCCAGCAGGCCTGCGACGCCCTTCTGTCGTGCGGCCTCGAGGTAGATCGCAAGATCGGGCTGCTTGGAGATGATCTCGGTTTTGAGTTCCACGAGCACCGCAACCTTCAGGTCGGACGACACGGCGAGGTAGTCCGCTTTATAGGACTTGTTGGTGTTTTTATCGGGGTGCAGGGCGCTGATGTGCAGCGGGAACTCCGGCACGATGATATCCCGGAACGGGATGCCGGTTTTGGCCTGGAGGGCCTCCGGGATGTAGAGCGAGAAGAACAGGTCGGCGCGTCGTTCGAACTGGTAATTCGGCAGATGCCTCCACGCGTCCATGCGGTCGAAAAGGAGTTGAATGGGATCCACGCGACGGTCCTTGCGAAGGGTGATGCAATGCCGGATCAGGAGACGCCGGAGTAGGGGAACATACGCGCGCCTGTCCCCAATGGCAAGAAGCGCTCTTGCATGTTTCACCAATCTTCCCTGACATCGGATATGCACCGGCTGAGCAAACATATCGTTGTCGTCTCGCTGGTCCCGTCATACCTGGGCGCGATGTGCGCGGTGACGATCGCCGATTCCTGGAAATTGGCGCTCACGGATGGGCAGGCGAGCTTTAGCATGCAACGACCGATCCGGGCGGTCTGATTCGCCGCGCGCGATGCGGGCGGCGAGGCCGTCGTCGTCACCGTGCTCAATGCCTCGGGCCGCGTTGTCGTTGCACCGTGCGAGCTCGGCGGCGCCGCCTCGCGCAGCGCCGCCTTCGACATCGCGGATCAGCCCACGGGAATGTACTTCGACATAGGGAGCTCAAACGGCGCGACGCTGACACGGAAGTTCGTGAAGCGTCGCAAGGCATTGCATTTTTGCAAATACTTCCCTACAATGGGTTTATGCATGGGCTGATCAGACATATCATCGCCGTCTCCCTCCTCGCGTCATATCTGAGCGCGATGAGCGTGGTGACGATTGCCGATTCCTGGAGACTGGGAACGGGAGACGGCCATGCGAGCTTCGTCGACGGTCACGGTTCGAACGCCGTCGATCCCTCGATGCGGATCTTTCAGCGGCGGCATCTGAGTCTCCTCAAACCGCTCCATCTCGTTGCCTTGTCCGACACTGCTGCACAACGAAGCGCAGTCCTCGTCTGCCACGGCCCCGCCATCGTAATCCAGTCAGAGCCTCTCCTCCAGCTCGATACGCTCCGTCTCGTTACCGCCCGTCCTCCTCCCGCGGCCTGACCGCCGACTCGAACATCACCGCCATACTTCCGCGCACGCGGACCCCGCGACAATCGCGATCGTGAAGGGAACAATGATTCCCGTCAGGTTGCGGCCATGCTGTCGCGATCGGTACACAGAAATTTCGATCACACATATTCGAAAGGCTGACCATGAAGCCTCTCATTCTTGGCGCCGTCATCGGCGCCGGCAGCAATGCCGCGAGCCTGCATCACTTCCTTGCACAGGCGCAGGCGGCGGGATGCGCGACCCACTCCCTGGGCACTGCGGTCGCCCCGTCGCGGCTCATCGACGGCATCGCGCACATGCAGCCATCGATTGTCGCGCTGAGTTACCGGAACACCCCCGAAATCGCAGCGCAACTGTTCGATGAAATCCGGGCCCTGATTCGCGAGCGCGGACTGTCGGACCCGAGATTCATCCTCGGCGGATCACCGCCGGTCCTGAAGGTGGCGCGGGCCTCCGGCATGTTCGAGCGCACCTTCGACGGAAGCGAATCGCCCGCGGAGATCGATGCCTACCTTCGCGCATTCATCCATTCCGAGGAGCGACGCACCACGCCCGCGCAGACGCTTGTCGCGAGGCTCGACCAGCAGGCACCCTACCCCCTGCTGCGACATCGCTTCGGCCTGCCGTCCCTGCGTGACACCATCGCCGGCGCGCGGCGGATCGCCGAGGCGGGGGTGCTGGATGTCCTGTCCCTCGGAACAGACCGCGGCATCCGGGGGTCGTCCCCGCCCGCGGCCGCATCGCGCGCCGGATGCGATGGCGCGAGTGGTCAGCCGCTCCCGCCCGTGGATCAGTTCCAGGCGCTCCATGCCGCGACACGGACAGGCAACTTCCCTCTCCTGCAGTGCAGCAACGGGACCGGGGAACTTCTCCGCCTTTCCCGGACGCGCGGCGGGACTCTCCGCGATGCGTGGGCCGCGGTCCCGCTCTGCTGGGACAGCATCCTCGACGGCGGATCCGCGCTCCCGCTGCGCGAGTCGATCGCGCAGAAGCAGGAGATCCTGCGCTGGTGCGCGGCGCGGCGCGTTCCCGTTGAACTCAGGGAAGCACGGCACTGGAGCCTGTGCGACGCGCACGACGCCCTCGTCGTCGCCATGACCTTCCTCGCCGCATACAATGCGAAGCAGGCGGGCGTCCGCCGTGTCATCGTCGGCTTCATGCTGAATACTCCGCCCGGCACGACTCCCGTCAACGACCTGGCAAAGGCGCTTGCCTCGCGGACGCTGCTCGGCATGCTCGAGGACGAATCGTTCACCGTGTATCGGGAAGTCAAACCCGGAAGCGCGTCGTGTTCGTCCGATCCGCATATCGCGAGGGGCCAGACGTCCGCCGCCATCGCGCTCGGCATGTCGCTGCAACCCCATATCGTCCAGGTTGTCAGTCCCGGCGGCAACGCCCGGCAGGCAGCGCCCGAAGAGGTGATCGAGAACTGCCGCATCGCCCGAGGGGCGATACGGAGCATGGCCGACGGGGCGGTGGATCCCTACGGCGACGATCGCGTGCTGGAGCGCCGGGCCGAACTCGAAGAGGAGGCGCAGCAGATCCTCGGCGCTTTAAGACGGCTCGGGAGATCTTCCACCCTCGACGCATGGACGGATCCGGTGGTTCTGGCGAAGGCGATCGAGTGGGGACTTCTGGACATCCCGCGTTTCAAGGGCAATCCCGCGCTCTGCGGCGACATCACGACCGCCTGCATCGACGGCGCATGGCGCGCGGTGGACGCGCGTTCCGGCGAAGTGCTCCCCGAGTCCGAGCGCATCCAGTCGCTGGTGCTCGACGTCTTCGACGCCCTCGATCCCGATGCGTTTCCCCCGGGAAGCGCTGCAAGGGATCGCGGGTAATAGGGACAACACGCCGCTGCGTCACCACGGCGGCGTGATCTTCGGTTTGTTGAACCGCAGCCATCGGCGTCGTTCCTATGTTGCACGCATGCGATTGTTCTTCGCGTTGTGTTCAAGTTCGCACAGGCCGAGGGCTTCCATCAACGGCGGCACGTACACGCCGAAGCGACCCCGCAGACCTTTCTTGAGACCGTACCATCCCCCGACGGGATTGCTTTCTGAACGGCCCCAGGCCTCGACCGTGCCGTCCTTCGCGGGTTTCTGCTCGTCGGCGCCTCCAAGTTCCACCCAGTCGCCCGCAGCCTTGAGCATCGCGTGCAGATCGTCGATGCAGCGCGCATCGTAGAACAGGACGGTGCTGCCGACCGTGCAGACGAGCACCGGTTTCCCATCCTTCATATCCGTGTGCATCGTGTATTCCGACGTGCCAGGGGCCGTCTTGAGCTTCCAGGGATTGTCTTTCGCGCGATCCAATTTCGGCATGATAATCCTCAACGTGATTGACTTCAGATGGATGTACTCCGATCCAAACGCCGATTTCCGGCGAATGGTTGCAGGAGGCCATCCGCTTGCCTTTGTACGGAAAAGCAGTGACATTCCATCCCGACGTCACTCCATTTCATCTGCAGAAAGAACACGAGCCGCGCGAAGCGGTGCCTGTGGAAGGATATCGTTCACCCATGAGTCCAGAAGCCCATCCGGTCATTCTTATCACCGGCGCAGCCGGAAACCTTGGCGGTGTGCTCGCCCGGCATCTGATCGACGCAGACTGCCAGCTGCGCCTCATGGTACACCGAACGCCGCTGTCGCCGGAGCTCCAGGTCGCGGCGAACGTCACCCCTGTCCTCGCCGATCTCGCCGATCCCGCAACGCTGTCCGCTGCAGTGGCGGGCGCCGACGTGGTGGTGCATTTCGCGGGCGTGCTCTTCGCGCCTGGTCCGGAGCACTTCCTTCCAGAAACCAATACGCGCTGGTTCGCGAATCTGCTCGACGCCTGCCTCGAAGCGCGTGTGGGAAGGGTGATCCTGGTATCCTTCCCGCACGTGGAGGGTCCGACGGACTTCGAGCACCCCGCGACGGGACGGCTCGACGCGCATCCCGTCTCCGTGCACGCACGGACGCGGCTCGAAGAAGAGCGTCTGCTCTTTGCGCGCTGCGAGGGCTCCGCGACAGTGCCGGTGGTGTTGCGGCTCGGCATGGTCTACGGCAGGGGCATCCTCATGGTGGACGCCGCGCGATGGTTTGCCCGCCACCGCCTGCTGGGCGTGTGGCGCAAGCCAACGTGGATACAGCTGATTTCGACCGCGGATTATCTTGCCGCCACAGAGGCCGCCATCATGAAACCGGACGTCCGCGGCATCTACCACATCGGCGACGAGCTGCCCGTGACCTTGCAGCACTTTCTCGAAACCGCCTGCCGCGCATGGGGACTTCCGCCTCCCCGGCGCATGCCCCTGTGGCTGATATTCAGCGCGGCGTGGCTGTGCGAGCTGTTCGCGCGCGTCCTGCGCAAACCTTCGCCGCTCACCCGCGACTTCATCCGCATCGGCCGCGTCTCCTACTGGGGCGACACGCGGCGAGCGCGCGCGGAGCTGCTGCCGACGCTGCGGTATCCGACGCTGGAGGACGGGGCGGGGACGCTGTGAGGGGATGCGCTGGCAGGGGGTCCGCCGGTCTCGTTGTACAAGCGCAATTCCCGCTTCCAGATATTTCCTCATTCGACCGATCGCATTCCTTCGCTGCGAATGCGTTGTTATTCTCAAGGGCGAAATGTATCTTCAATGTAGATACACAGAGGAAGCAAACCGATGGAAACACGCGTGCAACGTTGGGGCAACAGTCTGGCCCTTCGAATTCCAAAACACCTTGCAAATGCAGCCGGTCTCGAGTGCAACACGGCTGTGGAAATCGTCCTTCGCGACAACGACCTCGTCGTCATGAGGCTTCGGAAACCCGCGTTCGATCTGGATCGTATGCTCGCGCTGGTCACAGACGACAACAGACATCATGAGGTGGAAAGCGGACCCGCTCAGGGTATTGAAGCGTGGTAGCGTCACATCCGTATGCGCCGCAGCGTGGCGATATTGTGTGGATTACATTCAATCCCCAAGCGGGGCATGAGGAAGCTGGACGCCGGCCCGCAGTCATTCTGACTCGAGGAGAATACAATGCAAAGGTCGGCCTGACCCTCCTGTGTCCGATCACGAGCCAGGTAAAGGGATATCCGTTTGAAGTGCGCATTCCCGACGGGTTGCCTGTGAATGGAGTCATACTGTCGGATCAGGTCAAGAGCATGGACTGGAGAGCCCGGAACGCTTCCTTCGTGTGCGCCCTGGCGCCGGAAACAATTCTCGAGGTGCTGCAGAAGATCGACACCCTGTTGGCGTTGTAGCACACCTGTTCCTGCCGGCGCCTCCCGGTCGGCGGAAGTTTCAGAAACCGCTCATGAGCGACCCG
This sequence comes from Ignavibacteria bacterium, assembly GCA_016720835.1. Classification (GTDB taxonomy): domain Bacteria; phylum Bacteroidota; class Ignavibacteria; order SZUA-365; family SZUA-365; genus JADKJW01. The sequence goes on along the minus strand of JADKJW010000010.1, from coordinate 19,252 downwards.
AAGATGAGAAACTCGTCGCGCGCCTCAAGATATTTGGTGACAAACTCCATGATCGTCTTCTTGGGTGACGGCCCCGCGATGCGGGCTTCGAGCTGCCGGAGCGATTTTTCCGGTCCCCGGAGGCATTTGCGCTAGCGCCTGTTCTTCTTCCGGGAGACCGCGGAGGATTTCCGCTTCGCCTTTTTTTTCGATTGCTTGCGCGACAAAACCTTGTCCGGCAGCTTGGAGTACAACGGTTCGTGTTCTTCGTTGAAGCAGGCCCAGCCGGACATGGCGGCGTGTACATCGTCCAAGCGGTCTCGTGCCATTTCTTCCCGCAGCGTGGCGAGGCATTCCTCCGGGCCCGCAGCCGCCGACTGCTCGTACCACTCCCATTTTATGAAGTCTGGATCGATGAAGCCGAGCTCGAAACCGGCTGCGATCTTCTCCATCGACTCCGCGGGACAGAGGTCGCAGATGCTCGCAGCGGCCAGCGTCGTGAACTCCACGTCGTCCCACGCGACCTCCTCGTCGAGGAAGCCCTCGAGAAACGCGATCGTCTCCTCGCGATTGGCCAGGCCTTCGCACACCGCATGCGTGAGGGCCATGACGCCTGAGGCGCGCACGAACGCATCCGCTTCGGCGTTCAGGGCGAGCGTTTTGATCGCCTCGAGCGAGCCGTTGCAGGTCCGCAGCAGGATGTGCGGCAGATCCTCCGTGATGATGTCGTCGAACAGCGCGTGCGGAAGATCGCCCGGCAGGCTGAACAGCTCGATGATGGGGACATGCGCCTCGCTCACGCGCAGATGTCCCAGCAGCATCACCGCGTACACGTGGCCGATGTAGTCATCTTCCGCCAGGAACTCTTCCGGTTCCGCGATCACATCTTCCACGATCCCGAGCAGTTCCGGGATGAACTCGTCCGGGCGCCGCAGCACTTCATCCACTTCCGCGCGCCGGTATGTGCCGTCATTCCATCGCAGCGCGTCGATAATCTGCTGCACGGCGCCCTGTTCCCGCGAAGCGTGCTCTCCCGCTTCGTCGTGTGTTTCAGAATTTTTCATGGATGCCTCCGTGTACAGATCCGGGATGCGCTGCGTGATGTCCGCTGCAACGATACGGAGATGGAGGTGATGGGGCAAGAGGGACGTATGCTTCGTTCTCAATGCGATTTTTCCGCGTCTTCCCTTCACCTTCTCCCTGCACCCTTGCAGTTCGTTTTCACGATCATCCCCAGCACCGATCCATCACATTTCGCGCACCGTCTTACCCCAGCTTCGGCTGCCCATCCACCCAGCCCGCGTGCAACGCGTGCCATTCCTTCGAATGCATCCCCAGCCCGGCGGCCTGGCGGGGATGGACGAGCGGCAGCAGCTGCATGGCGCGGTCGCCGATGCGGATGTCGCGGGGGCGTCCGTACCCGGCTGCGGTCGCGCCGTAGGAGTCGAGCGTTTCCGCGGAACCGAAGTGGCGGGTGAAGTACTTCAGCGGCTGATCGCCGAGGGTGATGATCGTGTCCGCGCCGGACTCAACCAATTCGGCGAGGATGTCCGCGCGCCGCTGCTCGTCCGTCAGCCAGAAGGGGAGGGACGGCCAGTTGTAGTCGGGCAGTCCGAACTCCTCCATGCGATGATGGTAGCGGCTGTGGAGCGCCTTGCGCTGGCGTTCGTTGCTGCAACTGTGCGGCACGAGATCGCAGAGCCACGCGTCGGCGCGCCCGAGGCCGAGCGGAGCGAGGTACAATTCGTCGAGCGCCCTCCCCGACGGTCCGTTGAATTCCTGCTCCGGCGCCACGAGGCGGCCGGCGCCTGCGGGGACCGGTATCTTCTCGATGATCTCCGCAGCGCCCTCGCCGTTCCAGAATATCACCGGTTCGGACGCCACGCCCACGGCCTTGATCAACGTGCCGCCGGCGGCAGCGAGCCAGCGGGCGTGCACGGCGCTGGCGTAGACGCCAAGCACGAACACGCGCTTTCTCGTCCTGTCGCGTTGCGTGACGATGCGGATGGGTTCTCCGAAGGGAAAGGTACCGACAGCTTCCATGTGCGTATTCCTGAGCGAGGTGGGGGCGACAGATTATCAAGTCGAAATGTGCACAGACCCGGGGACAAAACCAGTATCGCGGGGTGATATTTTCCTTTACGTTTCTTCGCGTCCTTGTTCCCACGCTCCAGCGTGGGAACATCCGCGCGGGAACGAGGCAGAGCGACACAACGGCGTTCCCACGCTGGAGCGTGGGAACGAGGAGACGGCGTTCGCGTCCTTGTTCCCACGCTCCAGCGTGGGAACATCCGCGGGGAAACAAGGCACCTTTGGCCTTGACCCTTCCCGCCTGCGCTCGCCTGCGGCGAGCTTCGGCGGGCAGGCCCTTCACCCTTCCCGCCTGCGCTCGCCTGCGGCGAGCTTCGGCGGGCAGGCCCTTCACCCTTCATTCTCCTCGTCGTCGTCAGTCGAATCCAGCTCCGGTTCGACAAGCATCGCAGCCCCATCGCCAAGAGGCAATGCCTGCACATCGTGCAGCTTGCGTCCGATGGCGCGGGTGCGGGTGCGGGCGCTGTCGATGGTCTTCGAGGCGTCGTCGAGTTTCTTGTGCACCTTGTCGAGCACGTCGTTGAACTTCGCCCACTCGGTCTTCACGCCGGCGAGGAGTTTCCACACTTCGCTGGAACGCTTCTCGATGGCGAGGGTGCGGAAACCCATCTGCAGGCTGTTGAGCAGGGCCAGTAGAGTGGTGGGTCCGGCGATGGACACACGCAGTTCGCGCTGCACGTATTCGGCGAGGCCCGGACGGCGCAGCGCCTCGGCGAAGAGCCCCTCGGTCGGCAGATAGAGGATGCCGAAGTCCGTTGTGTGCGGCGGATCGAGGTACTTCTCCGAGATGTCCTTCGCGGACGCGCGGATGCGCACGTCCAATTGTTTCGATGCCGCTTCGACTGCCGCGATATCGCCGCGCTCCTGCGCCTCGAGGAGGCGCTGATAATCCTCGATCGGGAACTTCGCGTCGATGGGCAGCCACACGATGTCGTCCTTCTCGCCGTCCTTGCCGGGGAGCTTCACGGCGAAGTCCACGCGCTCGGCCGTTCCCTTGGTCGCGACGTTCACCCCGTACTGATCGACGGTGAGGATCTGCTCGAGCAGGGCGCCGAGCTGCACTTCTCCCCAGGTGCCGCGCGTCTTCACGTTGGTGAGCACGCGCTTGAGGTCGCCCACGCCGATGGCGAGCGACTGCATTTCGCCGAGCCCCTTGTGCACGAGTTCGAGGCGCTCGCTGACGAGCTTGAACGATTCACCGAGGCGCTTCTCGAGCGTTTCGTGCAGCTTCTCGTCCACGGTGGCGCGCATGCGGTCGAGCTGCACGGAGTTGTCCTCGCGGATTTTCGTGAGCTTTTCCTCCACCGTCGTCTTCACCGTATCGAGCTTCGTTTCCGTGGTCGCGGTGAGTTTCTCGATCTCGGTGCGAAGGGCTTCGCCCAGCGCTTTCATGCTCTCCGCGAGTTCGAGCCGCGAGGAGCGGTGCTCGTCGTTGCTCTCCTTTCTGTTCGTCGCGATTTCGTCCTTGACGGACGCGACGATGCGCTGATTCCCATCCGTGAGCGCCGTGACGGACTGCTGCAGCCGCTCCAGGTGCGCGCCGGAGCTGCGCCGCAGCAGTAGCGCGAGCTGGACCACCGCGATGATCAGCAGGAGCAGAATGACTATGAGAAAGACGGGTTCCATGGGGTTTCCTCTTGAGAGGTGTGCCCCAATTCTCGACGCGGAGTGCCGCGAGGCGGCGGGGGGGGCGGGGCCCCCCCGCCGGACATGCCCGGGGGAACGAGGCTGTCTGAATTTGCGCATCCCCAAGGACAAAAATAGTATCACGAGCTGATATTTGTTCTCGTTCCCGCCCAGTCCTCTTCAGCGGATCCCGCCAAAAAAGCCCCCCCGGACCCCGGGGCGCGGTGGAAAACGGGGCCCCCGTCCCCCCATTCCCCCCCCCCCTCCCCCCCTCCGCCCCCCCGCCGGCGGGCCGCCCGGGGGGCCGGCACCCTTCGGGGCCTTCCCCTGCCTGCGCTCGCCTGCGGCGGGCGGGGGCCCCCCTTCGTCAACCCGCACTCCCGCCTGCCTCGCCTGCGGCGCAGCAGGCAGGCACGCCGTTCACCCATCTTCCCGCCCTTTCGTGTCCCGAGCTTGATGGACTCCTCGAGCATCTTCACTTCCAGCCCCTGCTCGAGGAACCACACGGTGATCTCGCCCTTCCGCGAAATCTCCGCGTGCACGCTGCTCGTCACGTCGGGGACCGCGGACGGCGCCTGCCAGTCGTCGCTGATTTCGGACGTACCGGTCATGATATCCGCCATGTCCCGCTCGTCGTCCCGCGCGCTGTCATTGGCGAAGGCGCGTTTGGATTCCGGCTCGAAACCGAGTTCCTGTGTCAGACCGGCGACGGTGCGGCGGTACAGGTCCATCGTGTGCCGCGGCGTCGCGCCTCGCGTGCGGGCGAGAATCCACGAGAGCCGCCCCTGCTCGAAGCGCAGGTCGAAGCGGGTGAGCGCGCTGTCGGCGACGGTCCTGAAGGCGAGGTGCGACTCCGCGCCGCTCTGCAGCTGCTTCCATCCTTCGCTTCTCGCGAAGCGGGCGGCATCCTCCATCGACGCGCCGAAGCGCAGTCCGTATCCGCCGGTGATCGTCCCCTGCGCCAGGCAGGCGGCGCTCAGCAGGAGGAAGGCGGCAAACAATTTCATGGGGCGAATCTCGCGAAGTGGTGGTGCTTGCTCGCCAAAAGTACGCCCTTCCGCTTCACCGTCCCAAGCTCCCATGGGACTCCAGGCAGAGTGCGATTTGAAATCGAGGGCTCGGCGAAATATGTGCAGATCCGTTGAAACAATTAATACTCCTTCCAGCTCTCGCTATCCGGAACACCCGCGGACCTGTCACTGACGAAAATCGTCCGCCAGGTCTCGAGCCGGACGGGATGGGAGATAAATCGCTCGCGAAATGCGGGATGGAAATACAGTTGCCCGGTGAAGGCCCAGTCTCCGCGAGCGTCCCGGCGCATGACGTCCTCGCTCACGGGAAGCCTGAAATTTGCGATGACGATGTCCGCCCTCAGCGTGTCGATCGAATACCCGAAATCGAACTTGTTGTGGCCCGGCTTGCCGCCGCGGTCTGCGAGGACGGGCATGGTGGCGATGCGGCGGTCCGACTTGCCGAGAAGGTCGATCCCGTACCGTTCGGAGAAATAGAAGACCGAGCCCGCCCAGAAATCCGCGACCCTCGCCGCGGGCGCGGTGTTCTTCTTCAGGAGCAAACCGATCCGGACGTTGCCGGCATCCTCCGGAATGGGATACAGATAGTACCGGAGCAGATCCGGTGTGAACAGCGGCATGGAAGCCAGGCAGAGGCACGCGCCGACGCCACGCACCCAGACAGGGACCGCGACCCTTTCCATACCGAGAAATGCGAGCGCCATCAGGACGGGGAGAAGAGGGACGAAGTATCGGAAATCATGAAAGACGTCGCCACCGATGAAGGCCGTCCAGGCGGCGTACACGAGGAGCACGCCGATAAGCGGGCCGGAATATTTCCGGCGCGTGGTCAGCGCTCCGAAGGCCGCGAAGGCGAGGAAGAGGGCGTAGCTTTTCGCGAAGTCCGCCACGTACGCGAGGCCGACCGCGTTGCGTCCACTCCATTGCGCGGTCTTGAGATACGCGGTGTTCGGCAGCAGCGCGCCATAGGTGTGCAGCCGGAACAGCTCGTGCAGCACGGCCAGGGCGCATGCGAGCAACGCGTACACCGTCACGGTCTTCCTCTTCCCGGAAACGGCAAACGCGAAGGCGCAGAGAAGCATGGAAAGAACCACCGCATCGGCGCGTATCAATGCCAGCATGCCGATGAGCAGACAGGTCACCACCTTCGGCCCGGTGGCGTCCGCCTCCCGCACAATGCGCAACAGGGCCAGGAGAACTACGAACCCGAGGAAGGTGGTCTCCAGACCGCCCGTCACCCACACCATCGCGTTTCTGCAAAGCGTGAATGCGAGCACGGAGGTGAGAACTGCGAAGCCGCCCCCTCCGAGCGCACGGACGAAGAGGATGAGAACAGGGACGGTCGCAACGGCAAGAAGAATATTCGTGACGAGAATCACCGCGGATGTTTTTGAGAGCGGCAACGGAAGCAGATGCACAAGAGCCATGTACAGCGTCCAGAGGAAATTGCTGTACCCCTCCACACGTTCGCCGGGGTTCCATACCAGACCTTCGCCGTCCGCGAGGTTGTGCGCATATCGCATCGAGATCATCGCGTCGTCCTCCAGCCACCAGTATCGTTCCTGCCCGAACGTCGCGCTGTGTCCGTGAAACGCGATGGGGAGACAGAACAGGAGCACGAGAAGAATGCCGGCGATCAGCGCGTATTTCTCGATCCGCCGCAGCGCGGCAAACGCGTTCCAGCGCGGAATCAGCAGGCCGAAACACAGCGCGAGTATGCCACCTCCGGTGCATCCGAAAAGGCCGATGAAATGGAGGTTCCCGATCCACGATGGAACGGCGGGCCTTCCCACGGCCCACGATATCGCCGCGGGCAGCGGGTGATCGACGGCGCCGACGGCGAGAACCGGAATACTGAACACGAGCGCGGCGAGCCCCGACCACGCGAGTCCGCGCATGAGACGGAGAACATCCGGATGCCGATCCCCCGTGCTGGCAGATTCCTCCGTCATTCCGCTTCCATCCCCTCCGTTCGGTTATTTTCAACGCGGCTGCAACGCACGTGCGCTCCGGCGCACCGATACTGACTCTTCGATGCGCCTGCTCGTGCGCGATCAGGCACGAAAGGTCCGAAGAATACGGCGCGGAAACAAGACGGCATTCGGCGTTCCGTATCGACCATGAAGCCCGTGACGAATCTTCGACGCGGTGACGATGCAGTACACGCAGGCAGGCGCGTTCAGGCCACGCGCATCGAGACCATCCCAGGTGGCGATGGTCCATCGCAGTTCCTCCCCTGCGACATCCTTCGCTGCCGGGCTGCATGCACGAACGCCGCGGAGAAGCTCCGCGGCGTTCGAAAAAATCCTGCTGTCCGGAAACTATTTCGTTTTCGGAATCAGCACCTGGTCGATGACGTGAATCACGCCGTTCGACGCGGCGATGTCGACGGCGGTGACGGAGGATTTGTCGATCATCACCATGTCGCCCTTGACGCTGATCTTGACCGACTGTCCGGACAGCGTCTTCGCGCTCTTGAGCGCAACCACATCGGCCGAGGTCACGCGACCACTGACCACATGATGGAGAAGCACGTTCTTCAGCGCTTCCTTGTCGTTGAGAAGATTGTCGAGCGTGCCCTTCGGCAGCTTGGCAAAGGCTTCATCCGTCGGAGCGAAGACGGTGAACGGACCCTCGCCCTTCAGCGCGTCGATAAGGCCCGCGGCGGTCAGCGCCTTGGCCAGCGTCGTGAAGCTGCCGGCTTCCACGGCGACGGTCACGATGTCCTTCTTCGCATGCTTGTCACCGCCGTTCGCATACAACGGGGACTGAATAAGAACCGCGATGGCCAAAAGGCCGAAGAGGATGGATGATGTGAGTGCTTTCATGATATGCTCCTGGAATTGATGAACTGTTGTGAGACGTATGGTGATGGGATGACGCTTATTTGTTGACGATGATCTGGGCGTTGAGCGCCGTGTTGCCGGACCCGGCGACCAGACCGCGCGCGAAGACGGTGTAGATTCTGCCGTTGTCGAGGCGTATGCCGCTCAGATCGAGGACCACCGTGGAGGTGCCGGCGAGACGGACCTGGAGGTCGTACGTCGCTGCGTTGAGCGGGAGGAACTCGGTGTTCTTCTTGAACGACACGTTCGGGAAGACCACCGTGCCATCCTTGGTGGTGATATCGACCGCGGGGGCGTCGGGTGAAAGGTGGAAGAAGCGGACATGCGCTTTCCCCGGCGCGGGCATCGACAGGTTGTCCTGCAGCATGAGCGCGGTGATGACGGCGACGCGGTCGGCCGCGAAGACGGAGTAGGCCTTGCCCGGCTCGAACATCAGGTCGGCGCTGATGGCCGTCGTCGTCGTGCCCGCGACGTTGACCTTCACGGAGCGCGTGCCGGCGGGGATGGTCAGATAGCCGGTGTTGCCCGGGAATGCGAGGTTGGAACCGACTTTCGCACCGTCAAGGTAGAGGTCCACGGCCGGCGCGTCAGGGGAAGCGTGGACGACTTTCAGCTGGGAGGTCGCGGCCGCGAGATCCGCGAACAACTTCCCGTCGCCGTTGTCGATGAAGGCGCGGACGCCGAACGGATAGCTGTCGGTGCCGTCGAGAGTGCCATGCGCCACGATCGTGTACATCTTCCCGTTCTCCAGCGTCACCTTGTCGAGAATCACCACTTCCTTCGAACTCCCGGCGGCGGTGACGGCAAGCGTGTACGTGCCGCCGTCGACGTCAATGAATTCCCTGACGCCCTTGAACGCCGTGTTTGCGAAGAGCGCCGCACCTGTGCCGTTGTTCAGTTTGATATCGACCGCCGGGGCGTCGGGTGATGCATGAATGAAGCGAACTTTCGCCTTCGCGCCCGCTTCCGCATCGGTGGCGACCACCGGCGTGATGTTGGCAAGCGTGTTCATCGCCAGCACCGAGTACCTTTTATTCTGTTCGATCGGGAGGTTCGCCTCGATGACGACCGGAGACGTGGCGCCGGCGGGAACGACCTTCACGTTGACTGTTCCCGCAGTGACCGCCGCGTAGCCGGAGCTCGCGCCGTAGGCGAGATTGCTGATGGCCTTGGTGCCGTTGACCCACACGTCAACAGCGGGAGCGTCGTGAGAAGTGTGCACAACACGGATCGATGTCTGACCGGTGTTCGTTCCCGGCGAGGCGGGAGCAGCCTCATCTTCGCTGCAGCCTGTCGCACCAACAGAGATGATGCCGGCCGTGAGAAGAAAGAGCCAGAATCCGCGCAAACGCAGTCGTTTTTCGATCGTGCGAGGAAGCGAGTGTCCGTTTGTCCGTTCCATTTTTGTATCCTTTAAAACGTAAGTGATAAGTGCGTTCTGTGTTACAGGATACAAAACCAATGTCTAGGAAAAGAAGTTCCAAGGCTAGACGGATATTGTAAATATTTTTAGCACAGAATCCGAAATGCTTGTTATTCCGCTATTTTGCAGATATATTTGCAACAGAAGCTAGACATGATGGAAGTGAAACAGACATACAGATATCCCATACGACTCGCATCGGAAATGTCGGGCGTGACTGTGTTCGTCATCCGGGCGTGGGAGAAGCGGCATCGGGCGCTCGCCCCGGATCGGACGGAAAGCAATCGTCGCCTCTATTCAGACACGGACATCGAGCGCTTGATTCTGCTCCGGCAGCTCATCGAACTGGGGCATTCCATCGGCGCGCTTGCCGCGTTGAGCAATGAAGCCCTTTCAGAACTGCTTGCGAAAGATCGCGCTGGAAAGCACGTGACATTCTCCGGAACCTCCGGCGCTCCCGCGCCGCGCGATTTTCAGGCGGATCTGCTCGCGGCGGCCCGGGCTCTGGACGTGCGCGCCCTGGAAGATGCGCTGATGCAGGCCTCGGTGCACTTTCCGCAGCAGGCCCTGATCGGCGACGTCATCGTTCCGTTTCTCGAGTCCGTCGGTCGTCAGTGGCAGGAGGGCGCGATGCGCATCGCGCACGAGCACATGGCGACCGCCGCCGTGCGGACCTTTCTCGGCGCGATCGTCGCCTCGGCGCCGCGCTTCCCCGGCGCCCCCGCGGCGCTGGTCTGCACGCCGGTCAATCAAGTGCACGAACTCGGAGCGCTGCTTGCGGCAGCGACGGTTGCCATGCGCGGATGGAACGTCGTGTATCTCGGAGCCAATCTCCCGGCGGAGGAAATCGCGGCCTCCGTGCGGCAGCTGGGCGCGCGGATGCTGATCCTCGGGATCGCGTATCCCGCCGACGACGCCGCGCTGCATCGCGAGTTGCGCCGCCTGGCCATGCTTCTTCCCGCCGACGTGACGGTCGCCGCCGGCGGACGCTCGGCCGCGGCGTACGCCACTTCCCTCGAGACGATGGACACCGTGATCATTCGCGATCTCGACGGCCTTGGTCCCCTGCTCGATGGCCGGTCCTTCAGGGGCGCTATTTCAGGACATTCAGAAACCCCGTAATCAGCAGCGCGTTTGCGAAGTCGATGAAAAATGCGCCGACCATGGGAACCACGAGAAACGCCCTCGGAGCGCGGCCGTAGGTTTCGACCAGCGTCTCCATGTTGGCCATGGCGTTCGCCGTCGTGCCGAGCATGAAACCGGCAAAGCCGCCGGACATGACGGCGGCCTCGTAGTCCCGGCCCATGAGGCGAAACACCGCGACGCACGCGGCGGCGACGAGGAGCACCTGCGCCGCGAGTATCGCAAGCAGCGGCAGGGCGAGTCCCGCCAGCGCGCGGAGATCCAGGGACATCAGGGCCATCGCGATGAACAGCGACAGCGCCACGCTGCCAAGGTCGTCGACGGTGCGCTGGGAAATGCCGATAACACGCGTCGCGTCGTCGATGTTCCGCAGCAGCGCCGCCGCCAGCATCGCTCCGATATACGCGGGGAGCGTCAGCCCCAGCGACTCGAATGCCGCGCTCAGCGCGGACCCGATCCACATCGCCGCGAGCATGGCGGCAAGATTCTTCAGGAGCACATAGGATTCCCTGTCCTCTCCTGCAGGAACATGGAGGGCGGGTTCTGCGAGTTTCTCCTCCACGATGTGCGCGCCGACCGGCTGCGCTCCCTTGACGCGGGTGGCGAGCGGTGCGCGCAGCCGGTGACGGGTGATCAGCGCCGTGGCGATCGGTCCGCCGATGATGCCTCCGGAGACGATGCCGGCCATGGCGGTGGCCACGGCGATCACCGCCGCGCCCTGCACTCCGGCCTTTTCAAACAGCGGGGCGAAGGCGAGTCCCGTGGCCGGTCCGCCCGTGAGCGTCACCGATCCCGCGAGCACGCCGAACAGCGGATGCAATCCGAAAGGCAGCGCCACCGCTATCCCGACAAGATTCTGCAACAGGGCAAACGCGATGGACACTCCGAAGAACACCAGCACGAGTCTTCCGCCGCTTTTCAGAAGCGCGGCGCTGGCCGCGAACCCGATGCTGGTGAAAAACGCGATCATGCAGGGCGTCTGCAACGCGGTATCGAAACGGAAGGTCATGCGTGTCCATTGACCGGCCATCAACCCGCCCGCGGCGATGAGCAGTCCCCCGAGGACCGGCGCCGGAACATTGAGCCGCGCGAGGACGGGAAAAATCCGTCGCACACCATGCCCGGCGAAAATCGCGAGCGCTGCGAGCGCCAGGGTGTGAATCATGGACAGTTCAAGCATGGGCAGACCTCAATTCGGAATGATCACGAGCTCCACATCGCGCACTTCGGCCTCTCGGGACATCGTCCTCGCGAGTGCCGGCGATCCTGCATGCGCATCGGAGCACGATGGCGGCCGTGTGCGGCCGTCGTCCCCACACACGATACGATTCCTGCAGATGTGCCGCAATGGACCGCTCCGGCGCGGACCTCAGAATGTGCTTTTGCAGGACGCCCCGCTGCATCTCCTCGTCCAGGCTCGGTTCGGCCGCCATCTTCTTCCTGTGGACGACAAACCGCTTGAGGGAGTGCGCGCAGCAACGCGTGCAGAGACACAGGAATACGGATGAGGAGAAAAGGGACGGTGAATCCGAAATAGCAGCACTATATTTGTCCGGTGCATTCCAGGTCAGAGCAGTCACGACCCTTTCCGCATGAGTACCAGGAAAACGAATCACAGCTCCGATACCTCATTTCCTCCCTCCCAGCTGCTCGATGAGCGGGTGCTCGCGACGGGACTGCGCTCGTATCAGCAGGAGGCGCTCGACCTGCTCCTGAAGAAGTACGGAAGCGGAGAGCGGCGCTTGCACGTCGTGGCGCCGCCGGGCTCGGGAAAAACCATACTCGGCGTGGCCTTCGTGCAGGCCGCGCGGCTGCGCAGCGTTGTGCTTTCACCCAATGCCGCGATTCAGGCGCAGTGGATGGACAAATACGGCAAGGCGACAGCCGATATCGTCGACACACGAGGCGATGTGTGGGGCGGCAGCGTCGCGCATCTGATCAGCGACAACCCGGAGACGAAAACGCCCATCCTGTCGCTCACGTATCAGCGCATTGCGGCGCAGGACCGGTCGAGCGGCGAGCTGCACCGGAACGTGGAGGATCTGTTCCGCCTCATCATCGACAACGACTACCGCTGCCTGATCCTCGACGAATGCCATCACCTTGTGGCCGTGTGGGCCGACGTGATATCCGGCCTGCTCGCGCGGCACGATATGGTCGTGCTCGGACTCACCGCGACTCCGCCTGTCGACCGCGGAAACCGCGAACTGTCGGCATATCTGGACCTTGTCGGCGATGTGGATTTTCAGATTCCCATGCCCGCGGTGATCAAGGAGGGGAATCTTGCGCCGTTTCAGGATCTCGTGCATCTCGTGCATCCCGGCGACCGCGAAAGGCGCTTCATCCAGGAGAGGCATGAACGGTTCCATGCGTTGCTCGACGAGCTGAATGTGCCCGATCCCGATCTTCCCACCCTGACGTTATGGGTGGATGACACACTCGACACCAAACGATGGAAGGGACGACGCTTCGGCACGCACGCGGAATTTCTTCAGGAACACACGGCGGCCGGCATCGCGCTGGGCCGCTATGCGCGCAAGCACCATCTGAACATTCCGTCGGACATGCCCGTGCTCGACGAAATGGAAGAGCCCCCGGACCTCGACGACATCGCGCTGCTGCTCGGCGAATATCTCGCCGACGCCCTTCTGCCGATCGCAGGAGCATCCTCCGAACGGCGGGCGACTCGCATCGCGCAGTCGCTCCACGATGTGGGATTTGTCCGGGAAAGCACAGGCTTCGTGCGCAGACAGAGCTCCATCGACCGCGTGCTGGCGCTCTCGTCGGCGAAACTGGTCGCGCTCAAGATCATCCTCGCCCGGGAAATCGAAAACCTGGCCGATGCCATCCGCGCGCTCGTGATTACCGATTTTGAGACCGCGAATACCGGCGGACCGAAATCGCTCGACGGAGTGCTGGATCCCGAAGCCGGCGGTGCGGTTGCCGCGATGCGCGCCATCACGTCGGACCCTGCCGTCGACACTGTCGATCCGGTGATGATCACCGGTTCGGCCATACTCTGCGACGACGATCTGGCCGGACGCCTCCTCACGGAATGTCGCGCAATCATCGCGCGAGAGGGTTGGGACGCGGCGCTGGACGCCGTCTGGTGCGGCGACGGGAATGCCGTGCCGGAGGATATCGGGGCGGAATCCACGCGCGGATTTTTCCGGATCGAAGGCACAGGACGCGACTGGGGGACGCGCATCTATGTGCTCATGCTCACGGAGCTGTTCGACCGCGGCGTCACGCGTTGCCTCATCGGCACCCGGGGGCTGCTCGGCGAAGGATGGGACAGCCTGACCGTCAACGTGCTGGTGGATCTGACCGCTGTCGCGGGATACGTGTCCGTCAATCAGGTGCAGGGGCGGAGCCTGCGCCTCGATCCGGCCCATCGTGAGAAAGTCTCGAACAACTGGGATGTGGTCGCGCTGCTGCCCGAGTTCCCGCGAGGATTCGCAGATTGGGATCGGTTTCTCCGGAAACATCAGAACCTCTTCGGTCTCAGCGACGACGGCGAACTCGAGCGCGGCGTCGGGCACGTGCATCCCGCGCTCACGCATGTGCCGCAGGAGGAGCTCGCCGGCGTGCTCGAGACGGTCAACGCCGACATGCTGCGCCGTTCGGCCGACCGCGCCTCGGTGCGCCGCGCGTGGCGCATCGGCGAGCCGTTCGACGGCCGCGAATTCCAATGCCTCGAGCTTCGCCCCACGCCGGCAACCCCCCGCGTCGTGGCGGACACCGTCGCGGCCGCCCGGGCCGCGCAGGAAGCGGCCGTCGTGTTTCGCGGCGTCAGACGGCGCGTGGCGGGCGTGCTCGGCGTCGCGGGAACAGCGGCGTATGCCGCGTCCGCCAGCATGGGGCTGTTGCCCGAGTCGTTCCTGCTCAGCGCGGCGGCGATTCCGTCGGGCATGCTGCTCGCCGTCTGGGCCGTGCAGCGTCTTGTTCTCCATGCCCGGAAAGCCGCTGCCCCCGCGCTGGAGGGGAACGGCCTCTTCCGGAGGCTGGGGGAAGCGGTTCGCGACACCATCGTCGCGCTCCGCGAGGGACAGCATCGCGAGGCGGCGTCGCCGGAACTCGTGAGCACGGTGCGCAACGACGGCAGCATGAGGCTGTGGATCGATTCAGATATCCCCGGCGAGAACGAGCTGTTCAGCCGCGCACTCGGCGAACTGCTGCAGCCGCTGCAGGACCAGCGCTATGTGCTGCAAACCTACGATCTGCCCATCGGAGGCCTGCCGCTGCGCAAAGTATCCGGAGCCGGAGGCCTCGACGCCCACTACCGCAAAGCCGGCATCGCGCCCGTGCCGTCGGACTTCGCGCGAAAGCGCGACACCGCAGACGTGTTCCACAAACAGTGGGAACGGCTCATGGGCAAGGCGGATCTTCTCTTTGCGAAGAAAGGTGACGGTGCGGCGCTTCTCCGCGAGCATATGCGGCAGCGTTTCATTCCCTGCGGCCGCTACGTGAAAACCTTATGGCGCTAACGCGCGGCCTGTGCCCGATGCATGCACGTTTTGCGCGAGCAGGGGAATGAGAGAAGAATCCTGCATCTCTTCAAGAAAGGATGCCGGATTCGATAATGAAGGCCCGACTTCTGCGAGCCTTTCTTCTTGCGCGCCCTCAGGGACGCGGGGACCCCGAACCTTCTGATCCGTAGATAAAGCAAATCTGCGAAAAACTGCCGAATTATGTCGATTTATCGCCGTACTTCTACACTATTTCTACACTTCCTTCAATCCTCCTCGCACCTGTCCATTTCAATGTCCCATTCCTTCGAACGGCACGATCGCGTCTTGCAGCAGTCGTTGTCCGGAAATTCGAAGTTCGTCAAGAAGCAAGGCTTCCGATGATGATGATGGCATCCCGGCTGTCTTCAGGAATGGCGTCTGCAATCTCCTCAAGCACTCGCGCTGGCGACACGGGCCGCAACGTATCCGAATGCTCAGACACTCAAGCCTCTTCCACGCAGCGCAAGATATTTTGCAAAGCTCTCCGCCTGATGGTCCAGACGGGCTTCATAGAGATGAAGGAGACATTCCACAGGATCCGCCAGGGCCAAACTTTTTTCCGTCCTGTCGAACAAGGATTCGTTCCTCCGAATGAAGTGGAGAGCAAGGCGAACAGGGCGGTATGGATCGCGCGTACGCTCGAGCGCCGGGTCGAGTTTTTGAACGAAATCAAGGTCAACGAGTTTGCCGGGCACATGAACGCACAGGTCAAGACGAGGTGCACCGACGACATCCAACTCACCGAAATATCGGCGCGCTCCAATCACGCCACCCACGGCGACATCCGGCAGTCCAAGCCTTTCGAGACGCTTGAGAAGCGACTCGGGCGAGCGCGGTTGATCCGAAACGTCCGTGTACAGCATCGTTGTGCGGGTCTTGTGCGCTACAGCCAGTGAGCGCCTCCACGCTTCGCCCGGGAAATCTTTCAATTCGATCTGGCGATCTGAAGAGCGCAGGATTGCTTGTCCCAGGAGATCGACTGCGGCTGACACCGTGCGATAGTTGCACCCAACGGTGTCCGCTATCCAGCGCGATGTCATCGGTCCTTTGCCGAGTACCCATTGACAAAGAATGAACAAAAAGACCTCCTCCTTCATGGCAGGATCCGGAAGCCTGGTTCCCCCATCTTTCGATTTCTCAATCAACTTCGAAAGTACTTTCCAATCGCTTCCGGGAATGGTCCTCGGCTGTTCATCTACCTTCCCATCCCTGACTGCTATAAGGTGCAGGCGATGAGCAATAGCAGGGCGAAGAGCCGTTTTGAACCGATCCATTTCGTTATCAAGGATGCGCGTGCTGAGCTGAGGATCGATAAGGAGCAGATAACCATCCCTTTCTCGTTCTTCGATCAACAAAAAAGCGAGATCGACGAGACCATCCCGCAGCTCCCGGACTGCGGAGAGCCTTTTTTTAACCTTCACAAGCGCCATGACGATGTTAGAATTGGTCATCGCTTCGTTCTTGCCTCCGACCGCTTTTATTCTCTCTGTCTGACCGGACGTTGAATCCTGACTTTCAAAGTCACTATTGCGCCTGCATCACATTCCTGCACCTGCACTACATTCTTGCATCTGCACTACAACTTACTGCAGCCACTGCCCTTTTGCAAACCGGTATTGCTGAAACGAACCAGAGAACGTATCCGGAAGTTGTTGCCAAATCAATCGCAATGAGACGCATTTGTTGTATTTTCGCGCATGAACCGAATCGGAAGAAACGATCCCTGTCCCTGCGGCAGCGGGAAAAAGTACAAGCATTGCCACGGCGCCCTCGACGCACCGCGCAGCAAGCCTGGATACGAGGAGCTCCGCCGGCTTGAATACGAGGCCCAGCTCGCCCTCGAAAAACTCGCGCGACGGAAGTACGGCGCGCAATACGTGGAGACGGCGTGGACGGATTTCATCACGGAGTTCGGCGAGGATCTCGTTGATTCCACGCTGCGGACGTCGGACCTCTTCGAGCGCTGGATGCAATACTGCTGGAGACACGGGGATGGACAATGCCTGCCTGAACTGTTTTTTTCCGGAGGCGGAAGCCGCTCCGACGAGGATGTGGCGCGATTCATCGAGGCGACCTATTCATCGCCCTACAGCTTCTTCCAGGTTCTCGCGTCGCGGTCCGGACAGGGAATGGATCTCCGGGACCTCCTGCAGAACCTCGACGTGAGCGTGGCTGAGCGCGCAGCCTCCTCGCAATGCCGGCCCGGCGACATCCTCTTCGCGCGCGTCGTCACGCTGGAAGGGATTTCGATGTTCATGGGCATGGGTCCGATGCTGTTGCCGGCGACGACGTGCGATTCCATTATCGAATACAGAGAGTGGCTCGAGGAGGATGTGGGCGAATCTCCCATTTCAGCGGATACGATGCTGGAGCTGGAGAACGATCATCACGAGGAATATCTCGAGCAGCGAAACGCGCTCCTCCATCGAAAAATTCAGATGTGCAACACCGACGGCGATCCGCTGCTCTTCATCACGCTGACCTGGTCCATCGCTTCACAGGGCGACTCGTTCGAAGTCTTGAAGGACCTTCAGCAGACGGTGTCTGAAGAGTCGGACGAGGAACTGCATGCGGCCGCCAGGGAGGACGCAGGACCCGGCGACCCGACGCTGAAAATCCACTGGCTCAAGCAGAGAACACCCCCATCCGCTTCAAAGGAGGCTTCGGCTTCGCGCGGGACGATACCCGGCGACAATATCCTGTACGCCACCATCTCCATCGGGGTCGACACGCTGACCATTGAAGTGAACTCCGAGCGGCGCGCGGATGAGGCCAGGAAGATGATGAAGCAGCGTTTCGGCGACAAGGCGGTGTTTCTCAAGATGGAGGCGAAATCGCTCGAACAGCTCCATACCGAACAGCCCCATGAGCGGACCGCGGAGGAACTCGATCGGGAACGAAGCCTGAACGACTCCCCGGAAGCCCGTGCGCTCATCGAGGAAATGATGCGCCGGCACTGGGAGACCTGGCCCGACATGCCAGTTCCTGCGCTGCGCGGCATGACCCCGCGCAACGCCGCACGCGATCCCCTGGGCCGCGAACTGCTTGAATCGCTCCTGCTGGATTTCGAGCAGAAGAACGCTGTCGTGGAGGCGCCGCTCCGCGTCGACGTCGATGCGCTGCGGAAGACCCTGGGGATGAAGGGCAGAGGACCGCGGTCCCGGGGGCGCGAAGGAGGGAAGACCGCAACCCGGGATTATCCGGTGCAGGAATGAGACTTGCGACACCTCTTCGTGTGCGGTCGATCAAAATGAAGAGTACTTCTGCACGTTTTCCACACCGACGCCGCCCGATAATAGGACTCCGCCGCCCGGCTACTCCCACAATCGCTCTTCCACCCCGAGTTCCGCTTTGACGATCTGATCTGATACGGGATGTTGGGGCGATCGCCTCTCGTCGCTTTGGTCGTTTCGTCCCACCTTCCGATCTCGTCGCGTTCATAATATTGCGATGTTCAATCTATTTGAACGCGGAAAATAAATGAACACGGCCCTTGACGGATGTTCAGATATTCGTTACGTTCAAAATAATTGAACGAGTACGAAATATGAACACCCCGCTTTGAGGAGAGATGACGATGCACCGGGAACAGCAGATACTTGAAGACGCAGTGCAGGCATTTGCCGCGCAGGTGGACGTCAAAGTAAAGCTCGTTGACGCGCAGCGCGCCGCACGCGATGGACGAACCGATGGAATCTTGAAGCTCACGCGAAAAAAGCACGAAGCGCAGTTTCTCGTCGAGGTGAAGCGAACAATCACGAGCACGACAGCGGGAAACATGGTCCTGCAACTGAAGGCGTATCACATCGACAAGCCGTTCCTGCTCGTGGCGGAATACATTACGCCGGAGCTTGCCGAAACGCTTCGAGCGCTGAACATTCAGTTCCTCGATGCCCAGGGAAACGCCCACATCAATGCGGACTGGCTCTACGTCTTCATTCGGGGTCGGAAACGCAAGCGGCCTGAAGCGAATGTCCCCGGCGCCGACATCTTCGGCTGGGCCGGCGTGAAAGTGACGTTTGCATTGCTGTGCACGGAACAGATGCGCAATGCGCCGTATCGCGCGATCGCGGACGCGACCGGCGTGGCGCTTGGCACAGTTGCAACGGTGATGAGAGAATTGAAGCGGAAAGGGTATATCCGCCAGGCGGCGGATGGAACGATTCGACTCAGGAACGCCCGGGAACTCCTTGACCGCTGGGTAACGGCGTACGCAGAGAAACTCCGGGGGAAGCAGCTCATCGGGCGGTATGCAACGACAGAGACGCTGGATGGGAAGAAGACGCAGGCGCTCGGCGCTCTACTTGGTGGCGAAACTGCCGCCCATCAGCAGCAGCAGTATCTGAATCCGGGTATCGACACCGTGTATGTTGACGGAGATGAGAGGAAGATCATTGCGCGACTCGGACTGCGCAAGGATCCGAAGGGGATGTTGGAGCTTCGCCGGAAGTTCTGGAACTTCGACTATCCGGAGCACGCGCAGGGTGTCACTCCTCCCCTGCTGACGTATGCGGACCTGCTTGCCGTCGCCGATCCACGAACCATCGAAGCCGCGAGAATGCTGTATGACGAATACCTTGATCGATATTTCCGGGAAACTTG
>JADKJW010000009.1 GCA_016720835.1 Ignavibacteria bacterium | reverse complement strand
GATTTCCGTTCCACGCAGAGCGCGGCCTACGGCACGAATCCGATGAAGTCGTTGAGCGGAGGCCTGTTCGGCCTCTACGCGGGCGACGGCACCGGCAACGGCGCCATCACCATCTCCGACAGGAACTCCGTCTGGCGTCCGCAAAACGGCACCAGCGGCTATCTCCAGGGCGATTACAGCATGAGCGGAAGTGTCACCATCACCGACCGCAATTCCTTCTGGCGGCCGAACAACGGGCTGTCGTCGGCTGTTCCCTGATCCGGTGCAGCTGGGCAGAGCACGCTCGCTGCCCGCTCTGCACCCTTCCCTTCAGAATTCATCAGGAATAGGATCATGAAAACAACGGTACTCCTTCTCATCGCGCTGTGCTTCAGCGTGATGCCGGTCGGCGCCACGACCATTGACGGCCGTTTTCTGGCGCTGACGAACAACGGCAGCGCGTACAGCGTGAAGGTGCAGATCAAGGTGGACGCCTCCAAGGACATGGGCGGGGCCACGATGCAATTCTCGTTCAACACGAGCAGCCTCTCGTTTCCGAATTCGCCCTCGAGCGGCACGCATTACACGTTCCAGAATTTTTCCGGCGGATCGTACGGCACGGCCACCGTCACGAAGACCATTGCGAACGGCAACACCCTGTCTCTCAACATCGAACTGCTGACCGACAACGCGGGCACCACCGTCGGCACGGGGTGGACGGACGTCGCCACCATCAACTTCACCACCGCGAACGCGGCCGGAAACAGCAACCTCCAGTGGACGCTCGTCGAAGTGTACGACGAGGACAACGCGACGCTCTGGAGCAACGGACTGTGGGACAACCTCAACTCGTCGCCGCTGCCGGTCGAACTTGTCGCATTCTCGGGACGGCATGCGGGAGGCGTGACCGCGCTGCGCTGGACCACGGCCAGCGAGCTGAACAACACCGGCTTCGTCGTCGAGCGGGCGACGGACGGGCGGCGCTGGGATTCGATCTCCTTCGTGCCGGGACATTTCAGCTCCGACCTCCGGCACGATTATGAATATCAGGACATCGTCCCCGCGGAGTTGATCCCTCTGCCGATGCTGTGGTACCGACTCCGGCAGGTGGACCGGGACGGTCGCGTGGAATATTCCCAGATCGTCCGTGTTTCACTGCCGTCTGCGACAGCCGTTGCGGTGTTGCACGCGCCGTATCCGAATCCCTTCGCGCGCGTCACCGTGCTGTCCTTCACCCTGATGGAAGCGCAGCCGGTCACGCTGCACGTGATCGACGGCGCAGGGCGAACGGTGCATCGATTGCATGACGATGCGCTGCTGAGTGCGGGTTCGCACAGCATGCGCTTCGACGGCTCCGGCCTGCCCGCGGGCGTGTACCATGTCGTGTTGCGCACATCGCGCGGAAGCGAAACACGCACGCTTCTGCTCGCGAGGTGACGATGTTCCCCTTCCTTCGCACTCGGAGCGAATGCTCGCCGAGGCGGCAGATCCGCCCGCGCTGTGGCATGCTCCTGTGGTCGTTGTGCGCGCTCGCGTCCCTCTGTGCAGCGCAGCCGCGCTTCGAAGTGCGCATGCTGCAGGAGGCCGGCCCGAAGGAAATGCGCGTGACACTGCTCGCGCGCGGCACCGAAGCGTTCGGCCTGGGCGACGGCGTGTTCGCGCTCGCCTACGATTCGCTGCGGTATCATCGCGCGGAGCTGCTGCGCTGTCCGCTGTTCGGCGCTGCGCCCTACCGGACGGTGGAACTGCATACCGCGGGCGACACGCTGTCGGTCGGCGTGTTCTACGATTACCGCTCGCAGCCCGGCAGGGGCGGCCGCGTCGGCACGGAGTGGACGGAAGTCGCCACGCGCTTCGCGCTGAAGACGAAGCAGGCGCCGCCCATGCGCCTGCTGCCCGATGTGTGCGGCATCCTGCGCGACGACGGCGTCGAGCTGTTCCTCCGAAGGGAGTGACCCGCCGGCGCTGATGCCTCAGTTCCCGAAAAGACCTGCATCGCAATCCATAGGAGATCCCGCCATGGTCCGTCGTTTCGCGTTCACACTCCTGCTCGCCGCGCTCGCCACACCCGCGCTCGCGAACAATCTGCAGATCAGCAACATCTCGCTCACCGGACAGAACACCACGAGCGATTTCACGAAGGTGGAATTCGACATCTCGTGGGAGCACTCCTGGCGCGACAACGGCAACTGGGACGCGGTATGGCTGTTCGTGAAATGGTCCACCGACAACGGCTACACCTGGCAGCACGGCACATTGAACGCCACCGCAGCCAACCATACCGCTCCTTCCGGCTCCACGATCGTGCCGGCGGCCGACAGCACCGGCGTCTTCATTCAGCGCGCGACGAGCGGCAGCGGCACGGTGACGTGGACCAACGTGCAGCTCCGCTGGGAATACGGCATCGACGGCATCGACGACAATGCGGTGGTGCTCGTGAAAGTATTCGGCACAGAGATGGTGTATGTGCCCACGGGAAGCTTCTATCTCGGCGACGGCACGACGAGCATGATCGCGGGACAATTCGAAGCAGGGAATTCGGGCGATCCATTCCTCATCAGCAGTGAAAACCCTCTCACGCTTGGTGGAACCTCGGTGAGCAATCTCTCAAACCATAATGCGCAAGGGATGCAAACATCCGACGACTTTTTTTATTCCACGACCAAATCGCTCCCTGGGACCTTCCCGAAAGGGTACAACGCGTTCTATTGCATGAAGTACGAAATTACGCAGGAGCAATACAGAGATTTCTTGAACACCCTTACTCGCATTCAGCAAACCAATCGGGTTCAAACAGACATAAGTGGTACCTCCATAACGAATCGCTTCGTCATGACAAACACGACTACCGTTATTAGTCGGAACGGTCTGCGCTGCGACGCAATACTTTCACCTTCAGATCCGGTCACATTTTACTGCGACTACGATGGAGATGGTATCTACGACGAATCTACTGATGGCCAGAACATCGGCATGAATTACATTCACCGAAACGACCTGCTGGCAATATTGGATTGGATGGCATTGCGGCCGATGACGGAACTCGAATTTGAGAAGGCCTGTCGCGGACCTCTTCCGCCCCGAGTGAACGAATGGGCATGGGGTGACACTACGTACATTGCTTCCACCGCTGTGTCGAATGCTGGTGGTCCCAACGAAGTTTCCACGACGACCGGCGCCAACTGTAGTTTTGGCAACAATTACGGCGTCCATCGGGCAGGAGCTTTCGCCACCGCCTCTTCCACACGACGCGCAGCAGGCTCTTCGTATTACGGAATCATGGAACTCAGCGCAAGCCTCGGCGACCCAGTCGTCAGTGTTGGCAACTCCACAAGCCGATCCTTCCAAGGACAGCATGGTGACGGCGAGATTACAAGTAGTACCGGATCCGCGAACACAACAGGATGGCCGCCGGAACTCGGTTTTCGCGGAGGCACTTGGATTCACACAAACAGTACTTATCCACGTGTTTCCTCGAGGACGCACGCCGCTTGGAATTCACAAAATGGGTACTTCAATAACAGCGGAGGGCGGGGTGTCAGAACGTCGCCGTGATGCCAGCACGCAAGGAGGTGCGTGCTGAAAATCGAAGCAGCGCTTGAGCCACATGTACGCGCCGTGAGCCGTGATCGCAGGATTCGGAATGACTCTCTGATTTCCTATCTTCCCCGATCAGTCATTGACAAGGATGCCAGGGCATGATCGGGCACGCGCTGCATAAGCGGATGCTGGGGTTTGGAGAACTCGTCTCCACCGCGTGGGATATTGCCCGGGACAACGGCCGGCTCTTTCTGCTCGCGACGCTGCTCTTCCTCGCGCCGCAGGAATTCCTGCCCGACGCGCTTGCATCCACGTCGGCGGCCTCGTCCAGCGGCGGACAGATCGCCGAAACCGCGGCTCTTTGTATCGTGATACTGTTCGCAAGCCTGTTCGGCGAACTCGTGCTGATCGTGATGGCGGCGGAAGCGACAGGGAAGCGCCGTCCCGACACGGGCGAGGTGTTTCGCCGCGCATGGGGAGTGCTGCTTTGGGCGCTGCTCACCATGGTGCTGTTCGCTGTCGTGATCGCTTTGGGCGCCACCTTGCTCATCCCGGCAATTCTGGCACTGAACGCCTTCGCCTTCTCCTTGCATGCCGTCGCGCTGCGCGCGCAGAGCGGCAGCAGCGCATTGCGCTACAGCTGGGAAATCGTGTCCGGCCGCTTCTGGCGCGTGTTCGGCATCAATATCCTCACCGTCATCCTCTTCTTCTTCACCGGCATGCTTCTCTCGAGCGCGCTTGACGATGCGAATCCCGCTGCACGTGTACTGGCGGCCGCAGTCTCCGCGTTGCTTGCAGGCTTCGGCACCGTCGTTTCCACCATCTTTTTTCTGAACCTTGACGCCGTGCGGAAACAATGAGAGCATTTCCCCGTACTGTTCAAGCAGCCGGGCTCTTCCATCCTGGTTTTTCCGTCTGACTCCTGTCTGCTGGATTCTGAATTCTGGATTCTGAATTCTGAATTCTGGATCCCTTCCTCCCCACCGCACAAACCCGTATTTTATGTTTTCCTGCCTCGCAGGTCCATCGAACATTCAATAGAAGGAAACTGGCATGAAGCACATCCGACACCATGTACTGATCGCATTGACAGCCGTGGCATTGTCCGGCATTCTCATCGGCTGCGCCGGGACGGGCGCGGGTCTGTCCAGGTACGAGCAGGACAAGAAGGCCACGCTCGACACCGTGAAGGCCGGCCGTTTCGACGGCGGGAAAATGTGGACGTTCGACGATCCGCCCGTCGAGTACTTCCAGCAGGCGTACGGATTCCGTCCCGACCAGAAATGGCTCGATGATGTGCGCATGGCCGCGTTGCGTTACTCGGGGTGCTCCGCGTCCTTCGTGAGCGCGGACGGTCTCGTCATGACCAATCACCACTGCGTGCGGGGCAACCTGCCAGCCGTGCAGAAGGACGGCGAGAAACTCCTCGAGAACGGCTTCTACGCCGCGACGCTTGAGGACGAGCGCAAGATCCCGAACGCCTCGCTCGATCAGCTCGTGGAAATCCGCGACGTGACAAAGGACGTGCTCGCCGCGATGGACGCCGCCGCGACCGACAAGGACAAGGTGGACGCGCGGCAGAAGAAGATCGCCGACATCGAGAAAACCGTCGGCGACCAGACCAAACTGCGCGCGCAGGTCGTGACCCTGTACAACGGCGGCAAGTTCGCCCTCTACCTCTACAAGCGCTACGGCGACGTCCGCCTCGTCTTCGCGCCCGAGTTGCAGGCGGCGCATTTCGGCGGCGAGTACGACAATTTCACGTACCCGCGCTACGCATTCGACTGCGCCTTCCTCCGCATCTACGACGAGAACGGCAAGCCCCTGAAGACTGAGCACTTCTATCCGTGGAGCGCGAACGGCGCCGAGGAGAACGAACTCGTCTTCGTCATCGGCAACCCCGGACGGACGAGCCGTCTCAGCACCACCGAGCAGCTCGAGTACAACCGCGACATCGCCTACCCCTTCACGTACAAGATGCTGCGCGAGCGCGTGGACCTGCTCACCGAGTACATGAACAGGAATCCGCAGAAGAAGGAAATCCTCTACCCGCAGATCCTCGGCGTCGCCAACGGCATGAAGTCCTTCCAGGGCCGTCTCTCCGGCCTCCGCGACGATCTCCTCGTGCAGCGCCGCCGCGCCTTCGACCGCAGCTTCCGCGCCGAGGTGGAGAAGCGCGCCGACCTCAAGGCACGCTACGGACACGTGTGGGACGAGATCGCCGACGGCCGCGCGAAGATGCGCGAACTCGCGAAGGACAATTTCGGCCTGCGCGTGGGCGGCACCGGCGTTGCCGAGCATTTCTCCCGCGCCTTTGCACTGGTGCAGCTTGCCCGTGAAGCAGGGAAGCCCGAGGCCGAACGTCTCGAGCAGTTCAAGGCCGACCGCATGCAGCGCATGCGCGGAATGCTCACGCGCTACTCCGTCATCGATGCCGGGCTCGACGAACTGACCCTCGCGAAACAGCTCGAGACCATGACGGCATGGCTCGGCACGGGCGATCCCATCGTGCAGTACGCGCTGCAGGGAAGCGCTCCCGCGCAGGCGGCGAAGCGCCTGATCAGCCAGTCGGTGCTCAACGACAGCGTGAAGTTCAACGAGCTCGCCAAGGACGACGCGGCGGGCAGCGCGGCGTCGCAGGATCCGTTCATCGTCATGGCGCGCATGGCCCTGCCGCGCGCGGAAAAACTCGGGCAGGCGACGCGCGAGATTTCGCAACGCGACCAGGTCAACGCCACCCTTCTCGGCCGCGCTTTGTACGACGTGTACGGCACCAGCATCCCGCCCGACGCGACGTTCACCCTGCGCATCGCCGACGGACTGGTGAAGGGATACGAGTACAACGGCACGAAGGCGCCGCCGTTCACCACCCTGTACGGACTCTTCGATCGCAACAAATCCTACCCGAACGACGAACAGTGGATGCTCACGCCGCGCTGGAAGCAGGCCGAGAAGGCGATGGATCTCGGGACGCGATACAACTTCAGCTCCACCAACGACATCATCGGCGGCAACTCCGGCAGCCCGATGATCAACAAGCAGAAACAGGTGGTCGGCCTCATCTTCGACGGCAACATGGAGAGCCTGCCGGGCGATTTCATCTTCGCCGAGGACGCGGGGAATCGCACCGTCTCCGTCCATTCTTCCGGCATCCTCGCGGGCCTCGAGCACGTCTACAAGGCGCTGCGCGTGGCCAGCGAACTCCGCGCGGGGAAGATCACGCAGTAAGACGACAGGAGAGATGCGCGCACGAGTGTTTGAACGCTCGTCTCCCGCGTCACAACACCACGCGGCTTCTTCCGATGAAGAGGCCGCGTTTTTTTTCAGTCCTCCTCTGTTCGGAACCGGTACCCGATGCCGCTCTCCGTCAGGATGCGCGCCGGGCGGGCGGGATCGTCCTCGAGCTTCTTGCGCAGCTGCGCGACGTAGACGCGCGTGTACTGGGTCTCCTCGGCATAGGATGGACCCCACACCTGCTCGAGAATGTACTGATGCGTCAGCACGCGGCCCGCATTGCGCGCGAACAGCGTGAGCATCGCGTACTCCGTGCCCGTCAGCTTCACCGGGACACCGGATTTTTTCACCACGCGCGCCGCGAAATCGATCTCCAGATCAGCGCAGGTGAACGTCGCGTCCGCGGGAATGCCCGGCCGGTGCCGCAGGGCCGCGCGAACGCGCGCGACGAGTTCCTGCGTGCGGAAGGGCTTCACGAGATAATCGTCCGCCCCCGCGTCGAGGCAGGAGACGATGTCCCGCTCCGTGTTGCGCACCGAGAGCACGATGACGGGCAGAGCGGTCCATTCTCGCAGACGGCGGAGCACCTCGATGCCGTCCATGTCGGGCAGACCGAGATCGAGGATGACGAGTTCGGGCCGGTCCATGCCCGCGCTGCGAAGACCCTCGGCGCCGTTCTCCTGAAGGATGACATGGAACCCGTTGGCGCCCAGCGTCATTTCCAGCAGGCGGCGTATCTGCACCTCGTCGTCGACGACGAGAATCCGCGGGGCGTTATCCATGGGCGTCTCCTGCGGGCGCGGGGCGCTCGGGCGCAAGGGGCAGCCGCAGCAGGAAGCGCGCCCCGCCCGACGGAATGTTCTCGACCGAGAGCGAGCCGCGATGCGCTTCGGCAAAACCCTGCGCGATGGACAGCCCCAGTCCGATGCCGCCGGTCACCGACCCGGGCACGCGGTAGAATTTATCGAACAGGCGTTCCATGGCATCCGGCGGAATGCCCGGACCTTCGTCCTCGATCGCGACGACGCAGGATGTCTGCTCCACCCACGCGCGGGCAGTGATCGCGGCGCCCGCGGGCGTGTACATCGCGGCATTGCGCAGAAGGTTGACGAGCGCCTGCTCGATCAGTCCGAAATCCACCATCAGCAGCGGGAGATCGGCGGGGAGCCGCGTCGCGAAGGGATGCGGCGCAAGTTCGTTCTGCAGCCGGCCCCGCGCGGCATTGACGAGGTCGTTGACGTCGCACCAGTCGAGTATCGGAGCGATGAGTCCGGATTCGATCCTCGTCATCGCCAGAAGGTTCTGCACGATCGCGTCGAGACGGTCCGCCGCGGCATGCACCTCCGAAGCGAGATGTCGGCGCACGTCGGGACGGCCGCCGATCGCGTCGTCGAGCAGGCCCTCGGCCGTGCCGATCAGCGCCGTGATCGGCGTGCGCATTTCGTGCGAGACGGAATTGAAGAGCGTGGTGTAGAGGCGCTCCGATTCGGCCAGCACGACGGTGCGCTTGGAAAGCTCGTTGAGGAACTCGCGGTCGATGGCGAGCGCGATCTGGCTGATGAAGTTCTCGAGCAGCGCATCCTGATCGATGCTCAGGGGCGCGGCATCGCGCAGACGCGTGCCGATCACCCCGAGGGCGTACCGGGGCCCGGGCATCGGGTAGTAGGTCGCGCCGGCGAACGGAAGCGTGTCGGTATGCTTTCCCGCGCGCTTCTCGTTCCAATGCACCCAGGAGGGGACGCTCGCCTCCTTTTCGTCGGGGAGGAACGCGCTCGCGGCGTGCGGTGTGCCGAGGAAGTCGCCATCCAGCTCGCTGAGGAACACCGCCACATCGGCGTCGAAGAACGCGCTGATATGCCGCACGGCGGCGTGCACAACATCGTCGGGCGAGTGTGCGCGCGACAGGTCGTGGGTCAATGCGTACAGCGCCATCGCGCGTTCCTCCCGGGAGCGCAACGCGCGTTCCCGCGCGCGGACGCGGACGGTCAGCACGCTCGACACCGCCGCGATGGCAAAGTAGGCGACGAACATGAGCACATCCTGGAACTCGCCGATGGCGAAGGTGAAGCGCGGCGGGATGAAGAAGTAGTTCCAGACCATGGCGCTGACGCCCGCGGAGAGCAGCACGGGACCGACCCCGAAACGCAGGGGCAGCAGCGACACGATAAGGAGGAGGATCATCGCCACGGTCTGATACCCGAGCACATCATGGAACGGCGCGCAGACGGAGGCCGCGGCGAGCGTGATCGCAGGCGCGATTCCGTAGTCGCGCGGCCGGGAATGCGGCCGCGGCAGCGCGAACGGCCGGCGATGCGGCCGGGCATCCTTCTGGCCGCCCACCACGTGCACGTCCAGCTCGCCGCATTGCGCGAGCAACCGGTCCAGCATGCCGCGCTGAGAGCGGTTGGACCCTTCAGGCTTGCCGATGAGAATTTGTGTCGCGTTCTGCTCGCGCGCCACGCGGATCAACGCGTCGGCGACATTCTCGTCGGCGGTGGTCAGAATCTCCGCGCCCAGCTCACGCGCCAGGGCGATGTTTGCCGCCAGTTGCGCGCGCTCGGCCGGAAGCAGCGGCTGCGCGCGTTCCACGAACACGCCGATCCAGCTCGCCTGCATCGTGAAGGCCATGCGCCGCGCCCAGCGGATCAGACGCACCGACGCGGGACTCGGACTGATCCCGATGATCAGGCGCTCGCTGGTCTTCCACGGACCCGCGATGCGGTTCGTCTGCATGTAGTCGCGCAACTGATGCTCGACGCGTTCGGCGGCGAGACGCAGACTCAATTCGCGGAGCGCCGTCAGGTTCCCCTTGCGGAAGAAATGCTCCGCTGCCCGCTGCGACTGCTCCGCCGCGTACACCTTCCCCTCCGCCAGACGCTGCAGGAGCTCGTCGGGAGGGAGGTCGATCACCTCCACCTCGTGCGCGGCCTCGAAGATGGAATCGGGCACCGTCTCGCGCACCATGTTTCCGGTGATCTGCGCGACGGTATCGGCGCGGCTCTCCAGATGCTGCACGTTGAGCGTGGTGTACACGTCGATGCCGTGCTCGAGCAGTTCCAGCACATCGTTGTACCGTTTCGTGTGCCGGCTGTCCGGCGCGTTGCTGTGCGCGAGCTCGTCCACCAGCGCAAGCTGCGGCGCGCGCGCGAGGATGGCGTCGAGATCCATCTCTTCGATCGTGGCGCCCCCGTGTGTGCTGCGTGCGCGCGGGATGACGGGCAGTCCGGCGAGCAGCGCCTCGGTCTCGGCGCGCCCGTGCGTTTCGACGACGCCGATCACGACATCCACACCTTTGGCCTGTGCGGCCCGTGCCGAAGTCAGCATCTCGTACGTCTTGCCCACCCCCGCGCACATGCCGAGGAAGATCTTCAGCTTCCCCTTGTGCGCGTCCTGCTCGCGCTTCTGCAGTGCCGAAAGCAGGGCGTCGGGATCGGGACGGGATCCGGGAGGAGTGTTCATGATTTCGTGTGCGACATGGGAGCAGTGTTGCCGACGCTCGCGCAACGCGTCCGGGCCGTCGTGTGGCGCATCAATCCACGGCAATATGCCGAGAAGCCCGGTGTGGTCACAATGCGCGCTTCGTCACATGGAAATTGCGGTGGACAGGACGAGAAAACCGTCGTTCGTTTTCATATCGGTCTGTGTCGGATAGACGTTGCTGCGGCTCCCGGATGGTGTTCATCCCGCTCCGAGCGCCGTCAGCAGCATGTCCACCAGTTTGATGCCGGCGAAGGGGGCGACGAGACCACCAAGACCGTAGATGAGCAGATGCCGCCGCAGCAGCTGCGCGGCGTGCATCGGGGTGTACTTCACCCCGCGCAGCGCCAGCGGGATCAGTGCCACGATGATCAGGGCGTTGAAGATGACCGCCGAGAGGATCGCGCTCTCCGGCGTGGCCAGATGCATGACGTTGAGCGCTCCGAGCGCGGGAAAGGTGGCGACAAAGGCCGCCGGAATGATCGCAAAATACTTTGCCACATCGTTCGCGATGCTGAATGTCGTCAGCGCGCCGCGCGTCATCAGCAGTTGTTTCCCGATCTCCACGATCTCGAGGAGCTTCGTCGGATTGCTGTCGAGATCCACCATGTTCGCGGCTTCACGGGCGGATTGCGTGCCGGTGTTCATCGCCACGGCCACGTCGGCCTGCGCGAGAGCGGGCGCATCATTGGTGCCGTCGCCGGTCATGGCCACGAGCCGGCCGCCGCGCTGATATTCTCGAATCAGCGCCAGCTTGTCCTCGGGTTTGGCCTCCGCAAGAAAATCGTCCACCCCCGCTTCAGCGGCAATGGCCGTGGCGGTCAGCGGATTGTCGCCCGTGATCATCACGGTCTTGATGCCCATCTTGCGCAGATGCGCGAAGCGTTCCTTGATGCCGCCTTTCACGACGTCCTTCAGGTGAATCACGCCCAGCACCTCGCTGTTTTCCACCACCACGAGCGGTGTCGCCCCCGCGCGGCTGACGTCATCCACCGTGCGTTGCACATCCGGAGGAAAGACGACGCCCAGCGCTTCGATGTGCGCCTTGATCGCCTCGGCCGCGCCCTTGCGGATGCTGCGAGCGGGCGCGTCGTCCGAGGGAATGTCCACGCCGCTCATCCGCGTCTGCGCGGTGAACGGCACGAAGTGCCCCGCGATATCGTGGACCTCGCGCCCGCGCAATCCGTACAGCGCCTTTGCGAGGACGACGATGGAACGGCCCTCGGGCGTCTCGTCCGCGAGCGAGGCGAGCTGGGCCGCATCCGCCAGGCGCTCTGGAGAAATCCCGGCGGCGGGCGTGAACGCGCTCGCCATGCGGTTGCCGAGGGTGATGGTCCCGGTCTTGTCGAGGAGGAGCACATCCACATCACCCGCCGCCTCGATGGCACGGCCAGATGTCGCAACCACGTTGTGGCGTATCATCCGGTCCATCCCGGCAATGCCGATGGCGGAGAGGAGACCGCCGATGGTCGTGGGAATCAGACAGACCAGCAGGGCGACGAGCACGGTCACCGTCACCGGCGATCCGTGTCCCGCCGCTCCCACGCTGAACAACGAGAAGGGCAGCAGGGTGACGCAGACGCCGAGAAAAATAATGGTGAACGCCGCCAGAAGAATGTTCAGCGCGATCTCGTTCGGCGTCTTCTGCCGCTTGGCGCCCTCGATCAGGCGAATCATGCGGTCAAGAAAACCACCGCCCGGTTCCGCCGTCAGGCGTATCACGAGCCAGTCCGACAGGACGCGCGTCCCGCCCGTGACGGCGCTGCGGTCGCCACCGCTCTCGCGGATCACAGGCGCGCTTTCGCCGGTGATGGCGCTCTCGTCCACCGACGCGATGCCCTCGATGACCTCTCCATCGCCCGGGATGATCTCGCCGGCCTCGACGAGGAACACATCGCCCGTGGCGAGCGTGCCGGAGGAGACCGTGTCGTGCGCCGCACCGTAATGCGGCTCTCTCAGCCGTTTCGCGGAGATGTCGCCCCGCGCCTTGCGCAATGCCGCCGCCTGGGCCTTGCCGCGTCCCTCGGCAAGGGCCTCGGCGAAGTTCGCGAAGAGGACGGTGAACCAGAGCCAGAGGCTGATGGCGCCGATGAATCCCGCGGGCGCCTCGCCGCCGCCGCCGAGTGCCTGTATCCACAAGGCGGTCGTCAGAACGCTGCCGACGAGCACCACGAACATGACCGGATTGCGCGCCATGGCACGCGGGTGGAGTTTTCGAAACGCGTCCAGAACCGCCTGACGGGCGCTCGCGATCGTCACGCCGGTCGCCACGGTTGCATGCTGGGATGGAGTGGTCATGGTGTTCCTTCGAAAGTCAGAGCGTGAGATGAAGATGTTCGACGATCGGCCCGAGCGCGAGCGCGGGGAGAAAGTTGAGCGCGCCGACGAGGATCACGATGGCGATGAGCCATCCCACGAAGAGCGCCGTGTGCGTCGGAAGCGTCCCGTCCCCCTGCGGCGTGAACCTCTTCCCGGCCAGCGAACCCGCGAGCGCGAGCGTCGGCACGGCGAGCCAGTACCGCGAAATCAGCATCGCGATGCCGCCCCAGGAGTTGTAGAACGGGGTGTTGGCGCCGAGACCGGCGAATGCGCTGCCGTTGTTGTTGCCCATCGACGTGAACGCGTACAGCACTTCGCTG
The DNA here is from genome assembly GCA_016720835.1 of Ignavibacteria bacterium. Taxonomy (GTDB): domain Bacteria; phylum Bacteroidota; class Ignavibacteria; order SZUA-365; family SZUA-365; genus JADKJW01. Next base: position 209,393 of record JADKJW010000009.1, on the reverse strand, counting down.
AAGCCGTGCGCGCCGGGATTGAAAATCGTTGCGCGTCCGGCTTCCGAAAGCAGGGCCAGCGCCGTCAGGCCCAGCACCGTCAGCGGCATGATCAGGATCAGCAGCGACGCCATCTTGATTTCGAACGCCTCGATCTTATGCCCGAGGTACTCGGGCGTCCGGCCGACCAGAAGCCCGGCGACAAACACCGCGATGATGACGAACACCAGCATGCCGTACAGGCCCGAGCCCACGCCGCCGAAGACGACCTCGCCCAATTGCATCATGAAGAGCGTCACGGCGCCGCCGATCGGCATGAAGGAATCGTGCATGGAATTCACCGAGCCGTTGGACGCCGCGGTGGTTGCGACCGCCCAGATCGCGGAGTTCGTCACGCCGAGACGGACTTCCTTTCCTTCCATGTTTCCGCCGGGCTGATTGGGACTCGCGGTCTGGTCGATTCCCTGTGAAGCCAGGACAGGATTTCCTCCCTGTTCGCTCCACGCGGCAAGCAGCAGCAGCGGGACCATGATCGCTGCCATGGCCGCAAACACTGCCCAGCCCTGCCTTGTATCCTTCACCATGATCCCAAAGGTGAAGCAGAGACCCGCAGGAATCAGGAGGATGGCCAGCATCTCGAAGAAATTCGAAAGCGGCGTCGGATTTTCGTACGGGTGCGCGGAATTGGTGTTGAAGAATCCGCCGCCGTTCGTCCCGAGCTGCTTGATCGCGATCTGCGAAGCTGCGGGACCCATGGGCAGCGTCTGCGTCAGGTTTGCGACGCCATTTGCGTCGACAACGGGCTCGACGAGGGTGACCGTCTTGTACGCGGCAAAGTTCTGCACGACGCCCTGGGACACCAAACCGACAGCGAACACGAAAGCGAGCGGAAGGAGTATATAGAGCGTGGAGCGCGTCAGATCGATCCAGAAATTGCCGAGCAGCTTCGTCGAATGACGCGCGAGACCCCGGACGAAAAGGGCGAGCACCGCCATGCCTGTCGCCGCGGAGACGAAATTCTGTACCGTCAGCCCAAGCATTTGTGTGAGGTAACTCATCGTGGTTTCGCCGCCATACCCTTGCCAGTTGGTGTTGGACGCGAAACTCACCGCCGTATTGAAGGAGGAGTCGGGCGATACCGCGCCGAAGGCCTGCGGATTCAACGGCAGGAGATGCTGCAACCGCTGCAGCCCGTACACCACAAGGAAGCCAAGGGCATTGAAGACCAGCAGCGCGATCGCGTTGCCTTTCCAATCCATTTCCTTTGCGGCATCGATGCCGGCAAGCCGGTACAGGAAACGCTCCACGGGACCAAGGATGGGATCGAGAAAGGTGCGTTCCTGCTTGTACACGCGGGCCATGAAGGCGCCCAGGGGAAGCCCCAGTGCGATGAGCGCGACGAGGAAGAAGACGATTTGTACTGTCCCGTTGCCGGTCATTCGAATTTCTCCGGTTGTAAGAGTGCGAGAAAGAGATAGGCGAAGAGGCCGAGCGCAATGATGCCCGAGATGAGATAGAGCGTGTTCATCGTTGTTCTCCGTGATCGGTGTTCAACAGGCGTTCGCACAGTTTCAGCAAGCCCCACGTCGCCGCGGAGAATGCGGCGGCAATCGCCAGAAAGATGAGGTCCATCACATGCCTCCTTTTGAAGAAGGGAATTTTTCGTCAAGCGCAAGGTTCAGTTCAAGAACGTTCACACCGGGCTCCCCGAGAAAACCGAAATCCCTTTTGTCCGTGTGTCGATCGATGAGCGCGCGCAGGTCGGCTTCCGTGGCGCCCCGTTGCCTCGCGATGCGCGGGGCCTGGTACAACGCGGCGGCGACGCTGATGTGCGGATCGAGACCCGAACCCGACGCGGTCACGAGATCGACGGGGATGGGACGCGTCGTTGTCGAGTCCGCCGTTCGAAGCTGCGCGATGCGTCCCTTGACGGCCTCGAGCAGGGCGGGATGCATCGGACCGTAGTTCGATCCGGACGACGCGGCGCCATTGTATGGAACCGGACCGGTGGCGGACAGCCTGCTCCAGAAGTAGCGGGCGCCGCTGAACTGCTGCCCGATGAGTTTCGAGCCGACGGCGGTCCCGTTTCTCTCAAGGACGCTGCCATTCGCCGCCGACGGGAAGAACAGTTGCGCTGTTCCCGTCACGGCGAGCGGATAGAGCACTCCGGTGATGGCGGTGAAGGCGAGCAGCAGGACAAGCGCCGGTCGCAAAAATGCAATCATTGCGGTATTCCTTTCTGTGGTCCGCATGCGCCCGTATCCGTCTTTTCAATGCGGCGACCCTTGCGCCATTCGAGGATTACCACGAGGGCGTAGGCCAGGGCGAGCAGCAGCATCGGCAACCAGTTCAGCATGGGAGACTCCTTGAAGACTATTGAACCCGGGACATCGAATCGAGATGGTCAAAGCTCGCGCGTGGCCGTCTGCAATGAAATGAAGGGATCGTAAAGACTCAGCCTGCGGAGATAAAGGAAGTATAAAAGCGCCATACACAAGCGTCCATCATAATAAATCAGGGGATATTCCTGCCTGATCTTGATATTGAGCGGGGCGATGGATACTATTCCGGCATCAGGTCAGGCATGGATGGAGGGGTGCAGATGTCCGGGACAAGATCGATATTTCAACGAGCGGCGATCGCGTTTTGCCTGCTGTCCTGTACGCTCACCGCGCAGCACCGCATCGAGGGGCGCGTCGTGACCCTCGATTCGCTGGCGGTGCGCAATGCCCTGGTGCTGCTGCGTCCGCTTTCTGACACGGTGCAGTACTCGCGGCAGCTCACGGACAGCCTCGGCCGCTTCTCCTTCGACGTCACGCCCGTCGACGCCGTGCCCGCGGCCGGGCAAATGCGGCTCGATCAGAATTATCCGAATCCCTTTGCGGAACACACGACTCTGACCTTTGCGATGCCATCGTCGGCGGCGGCCTCGCTTGCGGTCTACGATCTTATCGGCAGGCGAGTGCGCGCACTGCGCGACGGTCCACAGCCGGCAGGCGAGGTGCGGACCGTCTGGGACGGGCGTGACGAGATCGGGCAGGCCGTCCCGCCCGGTGTATATGTCGCCGTGCTGCGCGCCGCGTATGGCGCGCACTCCCGGATGCTCCTGCGCGGCGAAGTCGGCGCCGACGGGTACGATCTGCAGCGGTCCGCAGACGCGGGGCGCATCTGGAACGCCGTCATGCCGAAGACGTGGATGCGCATCCTGTGCATTCTCCACGACCGCGCGAGACCGCTCATCAACGCATTCTGCTCACTCACACCGCAGCGAGGCGCAGTCGGATGGCGGACGCAGGTGGGGTGCGTAGACGAAGCAAAGAACCTTATTGTCTGAATCGTTGACAATCGGTCCAACCCAACGTAGCTTCCCCGTACACAAAGATTGACAGGAGTATGAAATGCGAGCGAAAAAGGGAACGGTCCTCTCGGCATGCCTTGCGCTGGCGCTGCTTTGCGCCGTTCCACGCGCCGGGGCGCAATACCGTTTCAGCGGGACGGTACTGGCGATGGACAGCGTTCCCGTGGCCAACGCGATCATGCAACTCCGCGTCGAAGGCGCGCCTGCGCGCACTCTCGCGACAAAAACGGATGCCGCGGGGCGCTTCTTTTTCGATCTTCTCACCGGCGTGGAAGCGGTGGAACACACGAACGGCAACTTCGAACGTGCGCAGGGTTTCCCCAATCCATTTACCGACGGGACTTCGCTGCGCTTCTCACTGCCGCAACCCGGCGCAGTGCGCCTGGCGATCTGCGATCTCCTCGGGCGCGCGCTGCGCGTCCTGACGGACGACTTCTCGCCGGCGGGGACGCGGATCGTGCCCTGGGACGGACGAGACGCAACCGGCGCCCGCGTGCCGCCGGGACTGTACTTCGCCGTTCTGCAAACGGAGCAGCGGATGGGGATGGTCAAACTTGTCCATGCACCGGCCGCAACGCAGACCACAGCAGCGCCGGGGGTTGCGCCGCCGCTTGCTGCCGCGTCGCCCTTGCCGTTCGGCGTCGATACGCTGCGCGTGAGTCTTTCCGTGGTGGATACGTTGGACGCCAGTCCGAGATTCTTCACCATGCGGCACATGTTCTACGCGCTGGCGGGCGACAGCGATGTGACGATCCGCGTGTACGACAGCAGCGCGTGGCGCTTTCTCGGCCTCGGCGGCGTGAACGTGCGGCGGTTGGTGCTGCACGACTCCATCCTCTACGCCTGCACGGCCAACTACGGCCTCGCCTGGAGGAACGTGTACAGCGACACCGCCGCCTGGCGGCACAGCATGCTGCCCGGTCCGAACGGCGGCGATATTCACGATCTCCTGGTTCTCGATGACACCGCCCGCACTTTCCTCGCAGTGACGGGCGAGCAGTACACGCATCTGACTCCGATTTATCGCTCCTCGTCGCCCGATGGACCCTGGCTGCCGGCCGACAGCGGACTGAGCTATGGATCTACCGGGAATCTTCTTAAGCAGGGTATCTATCGCATTGCCAGATGTGGTTACCGTATGCTGGCGGCGGGGAATCGATTGCAAGTACTCGTTTTCCAGCAGTCACTTGGATAATAAATCAAGACGTCGGTTATGTTGGAGACCAGAGGGTTAATCTTGAGCAGAGTGAGCAGGATTCATCGGTTTTCGTATTCTCGGCAAATACTCAAGTACAAATGGATATAATAGTATTTTCTCAAGATACGGGGCATAGCTGGAAAACGCTCCCTCTTCCTCATCCTCCGGTCAACAGCGCTGCAGCAATGCTTGCAATCGGTTTGAGTCCAAATTCACGGGGAGAAGTGCTTCTCGCGACAAGCGACGGATTTCTCAGAGGTGCGGAATTCGGTAAAATCTGGTCTGATACCATAAATGTCCATAAGCAATGGGTAAGGTGTTTTGCATATGGATCCGATTCAATCGATCATGTATGGGCGGGCGGCAGCGCTTTTCTCTTTTCTGAAGATGACGGCTTGCATTGGCGAATTATTGATACACCATTTGCAACTGGTTCTATAATTAATCACATGCTTTCTATGCCACTCGACGGTATGCTGTATCTTGGGTCATCCATAGGTGTCTACAGAATGAACAAGCGAGGAGGATAAGATGTGTTCCTTTTGGAAAAGTACATTCGTCGGATTGCTTGCAGCATGCATTCTGTCTACGTTGCCTGCAATCGGACAGGATACCACCAGATATATTGCTGGCATCGAATATGTCAATAAAAACGGCAAATGGTATCAACGTACGGGTAACTGTGACAGCCCGATATTCGAGAATAGGGTTGTGCTCAAACCGAAGAATCCACTTTCAATAAACATTGCTGAATGGCCGGAGGAATTCCGAAAATCAATACACGATGTTTCAAGCGAAATGTTCGGCGGTTATCATTGCATTACGTTGCGAAAGGGCGTTGACGCGTTCGCGCTTCTGAGCCGTTTGTACGCGTCCGAACGATATGTGTTTGTTGGCTTCGACATTGCGGGACAGATCACCGGCACACCGGATGATCCTCTCTATGTCGGCAGCGGGTTGAATTGGAATGGTCAATTCAATCTGGATACAATCGCTGTACCGCAGTCGTGGTATTTTTTCTACCGGCGACAGTTCAATTGTGGTGGCGGTAATTGACATTGGCGTTAGACACGATCATGAAGATTTTGTAAACAGCATGTGGATAAATCCATTTGAGGATCGGAATGGAAATGGAAGGCCTGATTACGATTCTGTTTCGATGGGCGGAGATTTGGATGGAATTGACAACCATGGAAATGGGAAAATTGACGATCTGATCGGATGGGATTATGCCGCTAATGATAATATTCCGGAGGATGGAACGGGCTCCTTACCGGCAGGACATGGTACACGCGTGGCAGGTATCTTTGCTGCGCGGTCTAACAATAATATGGGTATTGCCGGAATTGCGGGTGGGTGGGGTGATTAATCCGGAGTGAAGGTGATGGCATTAAAGTACGTCACAAATGATTCGCTCGGTGTTTCAGCAGCATCAGCCGCCCAATGCATTCGGTATGCAGCGCTCAATGGCGCTAAAATATGTAATATGAGTTTTAGCTATAGCGATTCCATCGGTATTCCGTACCTTGCTGAAGCTCTCGACTCGGCCTCTCGTGTTTATAAAATACTTCTTGTTGCTTCATCTGGAAATGGTGATAAGGACTCACTCGAGTATCCAGCTTCAGATTCGCTTGTGATTTCTGTAGGCGCCGTTTCTGATTGGACACAGTTTCAATCACGTTGGGTTTCATTTATGAACGGGAGCAGCTACGGGAATGGCCTTGATGTCGTGGCTCCTACAAGGGTAATAACCACGATCATGAGCGGCGCTTATGACGGCTATTTTGACGGTACGTCAGGGAGCTGCACCCCATGTAACCGGGGTTGTAGCATTATTACTTTCATTGAATAAAGAGCTTACGCTCCATCAAATCCGTTCAACACTTCATCTCAGCGCTGACCGGCTGCCCGCCATGGGGGACACACTGCCGCATCGGGAATACGGCTGGGGAAGAGTGAAGGCCTTTCGCGCCCTACGGAATCTCTACGTCCCCTCCGTGTATCCCACCGTCGATTCGGCGCTGCGCCAGGCGGTCCCCGGCCAATGCGTGGTGCTCGAAGCGGAAAGCGGAGAGCATTCGCTCGAGAACTGGAATACATACCCACGATACGTGGAAATGGAAATCGAGCACGGATCCACTCTCCGCTTCACCGACACTCTCTCGGTCGATACGACGAATGTGTTCCGTTTGTTCTCCAACGACACTTCCAGATCGGTGATCCGCTTCGAGAGCGGCGCGTTTCTGAACGTTACGGGAGCCGGGGTATTGCGCGGGAGCGGAAGCATCGAACAAGCGCGGATTCACTGGAACACGGATTTGCAGATTGCAGATGGCGAAGAGCTCACCTTCGAGAGAGGTGGGATTCTCTCCTTCGATTCCGGCAGGGCGATCAATATCAACGGCTCGCTCGTTTTCGACTCGGACAGTTCGTCTTCGCGGATTCGCTACGGGCAATCGTCGTTTCACCCGGCGCGAGCCTGAGGGCTCGAACTTCAATGTGCGAAAGGAACGAGGAGAATGGATGTTGCCTGCCATCCGATTCCAGCGGAGAGGGACAGCCCTGTCAGGCTTCCCGAGGCGCCTCGAATACAGGATATTCTTGTGTTCTCTGTTGACAATGAGAGCGGTTTTCCTGAATATGAAAGCATGTTTCTCGCACCTTGGAGCACGTATGAGAGCAGGGACAGGTTTGACTGGAATGTGCTGCGCCGCGCTGGCGTTGTTGCCGCTTGCGTTGCTCGCACAGAACCGCATCGAGGGGCGCGTGCTCACGGTGGATTCGCTGGCGGTGCGTAATGCCGTGGTACTGCTGCGTCCGCTCGATGACACTGCACAGGTCGCGCGGCAGCTCACGGACAGCCTCGGCCGCTTCTCCTTCGACGTCACGCCCGTCGACGCCGTGCCCGCGTTCGGGCAACTGCGGCTCGATCAGAACTATCCGAATCCCTTTGCGGAACACACGACGCTGACATTTGCGATGCCATCGTCGTCGTCGGCCTCGCTCGCGGTGTACGACCTGCTCGGCAGGCGTGTGCGCGCACTCCGCGACGGCCTTCAACCGGCAGGCGAGGTGCTGACCGTCTGGGACGGGCGTGATGAGATCGGGCGGGCCGTCCCGTCAGGTGTCTATGTCGCCGTACTGCGCGCCGCGTATGGCGCGCTCTCCCGGATGCTCCTGCGCGGCGAAGTCGGCGCCGGCGCGACTGGAGCTGCTCCTGCCGGACGCTTGGTCGAGCCGCCCACCGCGATGCCTGCCGCCTCTACCTCCGCGGCTGGCTACCGCATCGACGTGGAGGTCACGGACACGACGCTGCCGCGCGTGCTGCCGCGCCGGGACGCGCTGCGCATCGCCGGGGAGGATACGTCGTGTACTCTCGTGCTGCCATACGCGGTTCCAGAGGACCTCGGCTTCCCGTCAGGCACCATCAACGGCATCTTCTTCGACGCGCCGTGGTTGTATGTCGCAGCCAGGAGAAACGGTCTCTGGCGTCGCGACATGCGCGCGATGACGCCCTGGGTGTGCCTGGGCCTGCGGGATGCGAATGCCGACTTCGGCGTGCTCGACGTGGACGCGCGCGGAGGCGACATCCTGGCCGCTTGTTTCCCGAACTCGAGGCTGCCGTTCGATTCGGCGGTGGCCCTGTGGCACAGCACGGACGACGGCCTCACCTGGGAGCGCGCGGACACCGCCATCGCGCACTCGCTCGATCCGCGCCTCGAGGAGAATTTTCTCACCTGCGTCAAGCGGTCGCCGCACGATCCCGCCACCATCTTCGCCATGCGCGGCAGCGGGGCCACCTACCTGTCGCACGACGGCGGCGTCACCTGGCGTCTGCGCAGCGGCGCCACCGGCGTGCTGGTGCATCTCGAGAGCGCGGTGTGGTGGAATCCGAGCGCGCCGGGCGACGTGTACACATGGACAAACAGATACGACATTCCCGATCCCGGCTCCGTGGACAAGTGGGCGAAGTTCGGCGACGAGCGGTCCTTCAGCCACAACATGACAGCGTGGTCCATGACGTTCCCGCCGGGGGACAGCGCCGTCGCGTACTTGGCCGACGGGTTCGATCTGCAGCGGTCCGCGGACGCGGGGCGCACTTGGAATGCCGTCACGCCGAAAGCGTGGATGAGCATCCGGTGCATCCTCCACGACCGCTCGAGGCCGCTCATCTACGCCATCTGTTCCTTGGAACCCTCGGGCGGGATGGCGCGGCAGCGGCTGATGCTGATCCGGACCTCGCCGCCGCGAAGCGAGGTCTTGCTTCGCTGCGACGGTCTGCTCGGCATGCAGCAGGATACCTCTCTTCCGTACCTGTACGGTTGGACGGAGAGCGACAGGATCGTGCGCATCCCGAGCTGGCCGTAGCGGATCGTCTTTCGCTGCAACACGAACCATTCCCGCAAGCATCGATTGTCGCACATGCCGCATACGCACACGAATTCACGCACATCTACGCTCCCTGGAGGAGTCATGCGAAAGCACATCCCATGCATTATCGCAGTTCCTTGGATCGATACTTGCGCAGAGGTCCCTCGCGCTATTCGCCAGAGAGCACCTTCGCAGTTGCGCGAATTTCCGAACCCGTCAATTGCGAGCGTGACCATAGAATACCGGCTCACACAGGATGAGCATGTGACGTTGAAGGTTTTCACGATTCTTGGCGAGGAAATCGCGACGCTCGCGGATTCGCCGCATCGATCCGGAAGCCACAGCGTGACATATACCCTTCCGCAAGGCGTGGGTTCAGGCACGTTCCTGTACCATCTATACAGCGGAAAAGCCTCGCGTACCGGTACAGTTGTGATCCGCAAATAGCCCGCATGGAGTGCACAATGAAAACGATGCTTTTACTATCGATTGTTGCGGCCTCCACGTGCCTGCAAGTTGCTCATTCCCAATGGCTGCGGAGCTATGGCAGCTCTCCCACTTCCATGGTCGGCGCAGGAGACTCGATTTTTCTATTCGACTACAACGGATTTTCCGTTTCACCGGATCAGGGCAATTCCTGGCTGCCGCCGGATACCTTGCTTAAACAGTACTTTTCTCAACTCGTAATCTGGCGCGACACGTTGTATGCCGGCTCCCCCGGGATATTCCGATCCGGAGATCATGGAAGTACATGGTCCGAACTGGACACCAAACCGATGCACGGTGAAGTCTACTGTTTCATGGTGGATGCACGCGGATTATTCGCCGGCACGCACCGATATGGTTTCTGGCGTTCCACCGATTTCGCGGCTTCATGGGTACGTTCCGATTCCGGAGTGCAGGACCCGAAGGAATGGAGACAGTGGCAGACCATTGCATCGCACGATTCGGTCATCTATATCGGTGCGGCGGGCTTCGTATACCGGTCGCTCGATTCGGGTCGGAGTTGGGAATCGATCAAAACGGGTTTGAGCGGACCGGCGACAAATATGTTGTCATTTGCTGTATGCGGAAACCGGGTATTTGCCGGCACGTCAGGCGGCGTGTTCATCCTTTCAGATACGGGAAGTTCCTGGCTACCGTCGCACAGCGGGATCACATCGAGACTGACCCCGAGACTTCTCGCACACGGGTCGCATTTGTTCGCCGGGACGGCATCAGACTCCGGCGGGGTGTTTCTCAGCAGCAATTTCGGCGCCACCTGGACGAACGTGACGGGAAATATGACGGAACCTGTCATGAGATCGCTCACCATTACGCGCGACTATCTTATTGCAGCGACGTACAAGGCCGTATGGCGCCGTCCGCTCTCCGAACTTATCTCGGGTACGGACGACGCCCAGCTTGTCCTCCCGGAGAAGCCCACGCTGGCACAGAACTACCCGAATCCATTCAGCCATAGCAGCACGTTCACGTTTACACTCCCATCGAGAATGCGGGCGTCTCTCCGCGTCTATTCTCTGCTCGGAAGAGAAATCGCCACACTTGCTGAGGGCGAATACGAGGCTGGCGCGCACACTGTTTCCTTCGACGCATCCTCGCTCCCCGTCGGCGGCGTGTACGTGTATCGCCTCGCAGCGGGTGCCACACTGCTGAGCGGCAGGATGGCCTTCGTGCGCTGACCCCGAATCCGGTAGACAAACGTCGAACATTGTACCAGCGAAGCACGGTCCGCAAGCCGCCGGATCGACGCCGTGAAACAATCTCACCGGCTCTCCGTATATTGCACGATTCAGTCCGATGCGGAGACCGTCCAGGGCGGATTCCGAGCGATTCACGCACGATCGAAGCTTCTCTCACTTACATACCACTATCAGGATGATTTGTATGCGCAAGCATCTACCGAAATTCACTGCCATGGTGCTGGTCGCCGTCGCGAGCCTCGCCATCGTCGGCTGCGGAAGCACCGGCTCCAGTGTGAGCGGCCTTTCGAAGTATGAACTCGATCAGAAGAAGGCGCTGGAAAGCGTCAAGGCAGGGCCCTTCGACGGCGGCCGCATGTGGACCTTCGACGTCCCGCCCGTCAGGCACTTCGACACGACCTACGGCTTCAAGGCTGACCAGAAATGGTTCGACGACGTCCGCATGGCGGCACTGCGTTTCGCCACCTACTGCTCGGCGTCCTTCGTGAGCGCCGACGGGCTCGTCATGACCAATCACCACTGCGCGCGCGAGAGCGTGGAGCAGGTGTCGAAGGAAGGCGAAGGCCTCCTGGAGAAGGGCTTCTGGGCGCCGACGCTCGCCGACGAGCGCAAAGTCCCGAACCTCTTCGTCGATCAACTCGTGGAAATCCGCGACGTGACCGCCGAGATCAACGGCGCGATGGATGCGCAGTCGGACGACAAGGCCAAGATCGCGGCGCGCGACAGCGTCAGGAAGCTGCTCATCGCGAAGGTGCCCAGCGAAGGCAAGCTGCACGCGGAATTCGTGACGCTGTACAACGGCGGCAAGTACTCGATTTACGTCTTCAAGAAGTACGACGACGTGCGCCTCGTCTTCGCGCCCGAACTGCAGATGGGCTACTTCGGCGGCGATTACGACAACTTCACCTATCCGCGCTACGATCTCGACTGCTCCTTCTTCCGCGTGTACGACGCCGAAGGGAAGCCGCTCAAGACGCAGCATTTCTACAAGTGGAGCAAGGACGGCGCGGGCGAAGGCGAAGCCACCTTCGTCGTCGGCAATCCCGGCCGCACGAGCCGTTTGAACACCGCTGCGCAGCTCGAGTTCAACCGCGACATCCAGTATCCCATGATCTCCGGCATGCTCAACGACCGCGTGGACATCCTCAGGGCATACGCTGACCGCCATCCCGAAAAGCGCGAAGAAATGATCAACGAGATCTTCGGCATCGCCAACAGCCAGAAGGCGTACAATGGCATGCTGTCCGGCCTCCGCAACGACGTGCTCATGCAGCGCCGCCGCGATTTCGACCGCCAGTTCCGCGCCGACGTCGAGAAGCGCTCCGACTTGAAGGCCAGGTACGGGCACATCTGGGACGAGATCGCCGCCTCCCGCGCGAAGGTGCGCACGGTGGCGAACGACCTCATCGCGCTCCGCTTCACGGGCATGGGTTCGATGGGCACGTCCGCCTATTTCAGCAAGGCGGCCGGTCTCGCGAAGTACACAGCCGAGCTGGGCAAGGCCGATGCCGATCGCGCCCGTCCCTATCAGGAAAAATCGCTCGAACTGACGGTCCGTTCGATGAAGAAGCCGGTGAGGGGCGACAACGACATGGAAGAATTGACACTGGTCAAGCAGCTCGAAACCATGCGCCGCACGCTCGGCGCCGACGATCCGATCGTGAAGGTCGCCTTCGCCGGATCGAGCGATGCGCGCCAGGCCGCAATGCGTTTGCTCGGACAGACCATGCTCAAGGATTCCATGGCTGTTGTCGCGCTGGTCTCCGGTGGCGTCGAAGCGATCAATGCCTCGCAGGATCCCTTCGTCGTGATGGCGCGCATGGCGCAGCCCCGCTTCGACAAGGCGCAGAAGGTCTCCGACGACGTGCGCGCCGGCGATCAGGTCAACAACACGCTGCTCGGCCGCGCGCTCTTCGACACCTACGGCACCACCATTCCTCCGGATGCCACGTTCACGCTGCGCATCGCGGACGGCGTCGTGAAGGGCTACGAGTACAACGGCACCAAGGCTCCCGTGCACACCACCTTCTTCGGGCTGTACGACCGCTACTACTCGTTCAAGGGCGAGAAGGACTGGGATCTTCCGCAGCGCTGGGTGAAGCACCCGCCGGAATTCAACATGTCCGTGCCCATGAACTTCATCGCCACCAACGACATCATCGGCGGCAACTCCGGCAGCCCGATGATCAACAAGAACAAGGAAGTCGTGGGACTCGTGTTCGACGGTAACATCGAGAGCCTCCCCGGCGACTACATCTTCGCCGAAGACGCCAACAACCGCACCGTCTCCGTGCATTCGAGCGGCATGCTCGAAGCCGCGCGCAACATCTACGGCGCCAGGCGTCTCGCCGATGAACTCGTCAACGGCGGAATCAAGTAACAGTTCGGATTTCGGATTGTCGATTTCGGATTGAAGAATCCGGAATCACCTGCGAGACAAGGAACGGCCCGGGATGTGTTCCGGGCCGTTCCGCTTTTTCATGCCATCGCATTCCCGTTTCACCCCGTGTCCCCGTCCTCGTCCTCGACTTCGCTCGGACTGACAATCCGGGCAGGCAGACGTCCCTGCATCTCCGCGTCCCCGTCCTCGACTTCGCTCGGACTGACAATCCGGGCAGGCAGACGTCCCTGCATCTCCGCGTCCCTTGAAATTCACCGCTCATTTCCCGGTGGAACTCCGACGCCTGCATCCGGTATCTTTGCTCCATGAATACTCAACACGCTCTCCCGACCGATCGCGGCGACATGCTGCGCGCACTGATGGATCGCGACAGATCCTTCGACGGCCTCTTCTTCGCAGGCATCACGACCACCATGATTTTTTGCCGCCCCTCCTGTCCGGCGAAGAAGCCGAAGGAGGAGCATGTGGAGTTCTATGCGACTGCGCGGGAAGCGCTGTTCGCGGGCTTCCGGCCCTGCAGGCGCTGCCATCCGCTGCAGGACGGACAGCGAGAACCGGAATGGGTCGCGCGTCTCGTCGAGAGGGTGGAGGCCGATCCGTCGCGGCGTATTCGCGATGCGGAGTTGCGGGAGGAGGGGCTTGACCCCGCGGCCGTGCGGAGACACTTTCAAAAGTCCCATGGCATGACCTTCCAGGCGTACTGCCGGGCGCGCCGGCTGGGGAATGCCTTCACTGCGATCCGCAACGGTGAGCGCATCGACGACGCGGTGTACGGCTCGGGCTGGGAATCGCACTCGGGCTTCCGCGAGGCGTTCGCCAAGGCGGCCGAGCTGCCGCCGGGCGCCGCGCGCGACAGTGACTTCATCCGCCTCGCGTGGATAGACACTCCGCTGGGACCCATGGCCGCGGCGGCAACGGAGGAGGCGCTGTGCATGCTCGAATTCACCGACCGCAGAATGCTCGAGGCCCAGCTCGAAACGCTCAAGCGCCGCTTCCGCATGCCGCTGCTGCCGGGCGAGAGTCCGCTGTTCGAACAACTGAGGATGGAACTGTCCGAATATTTCGACGGGCGGCGGGAGAGCTTCGACGTGCCGATCGAGTACCCCGGAACGGACTTTCAGCGCAAGGTCTGGGAGGGTCTCCTGCGCATTCCCTTCGGAGAGACGCGGACCTACGCCGCACTGGCGGCATCGCTCGGCATCCCCGGAGCCGCCCGTGCGGTGGGGCATGCCAATGGACTCAACCGCATCGCCATTCTGATTCCCTGCCACCGCGTCATCAATGCCGATGGCGGTCTCGGCGGGTACGGCGGCGGCCTCTGGAGAAAACTTCGGCTCCTGGAAACAGAACGGGGGAATGGATGATTCGATGAAGGATTCGGATAGCTGGATGCATTCCACGTGAAAATACTCGAAGCGGTTTGGCCTTATACATTGTCATCAAACGAGTTGTATATTTGGAGCGATTTGCGTCGATTGTGTGTTTTGTATGAGTAAGGCAATCTTCATTCGTCCTTCGCTTCGAGGTACCCTGCATGAGTTCGGATCTGTTTTCCGGTGGAGAAGCGGCACACCGCTTTGAAACGCTCTATACGTCACACAAGGTCATCGCACGTCGGAAGCGGGCACTTGAAATTCTTGCCCCCCGGACCGGGGAACATGGCCTTGACATCGGTTTTGGTCCGGGACTTTTCACTTCAGAAATCGCAGAGATGGTCGGTCCCGGCGGCAGTGTCGCGGGGATCGATGCAAGCGCAAGCATGTTCGCCCTGGCCACAGCCCGTTGCGCGCCGTATCCCTGGGTATCGTTACAGATCGCGGAGGCGACTGCGCTTCCTTTCCCTGACGCTGGCTTCGATGTCGGACTCGCTTCCAACGTCTACGGATATGTGGTCGATATCGGCGCGGCCCTCCATGAACTCTACCGTGTGCTGCGACCGGGCGGCAGGGCGCTGGTCATGGATTTCGAATGGGATTCCCTCGTCTGGCATGCCTCCGACAGCGCGCGCATGAACAGCATCATCTCCGCATGGAAAGGGAAGTTCGACGATCCATATTTTGCACGCACCCTGCGTCCTCGCCTGCATCATGCGGGCTTCCTGCAGGATCATGTGGAGAGTATCGCCATGTTCTGCACCGAAATCGATCCGTACGTGCAGGCTGTCACCTCGCTGATCGGAGCTGCGGTTATCGGCAGCAACGGTATTACGCAGAAGGAAGTCGACGCCTGGGTGGCCGATCTGGCGCGCCTCGCGGCGCAGGACGAGTATTTTTTCAGCTTGAATCAGTATCTGTTCCTCGTCCGAAAGCCTGGCTGACATGACAGGCGCCACACTCCTCGCCAGCATCCGCCGGCAGCAGCCCCGCTTCGCGCCATGGTCGTCGCATCCATTCTGATCTTCCTCCTGAACCTTCCCTTCGGCTACTGGCGTGCCGGACTGCGGAAGTTCTCCCCGATGTGGTTTGTCGCGATACACACGCCGGTGCCGCTGGCAATCGGCCTCCGGTACGCGATGGGCCTGGACTTCCGTCTCGCCACGCTTCCCGTATTTGTGGCGGTCTTCTTCGGAGGGCAGTGGGTCGGAGGATTGCTCCGGGCAAGGGTGAAGGTTGAAGGTTGAAGGTTGAAGGTTGAAGGGTGCAGGGTGATGAGACCCACACCGGACCTTCGGCCAGGTGGGTGTGGCGCATGACAGCGCTTGATTCAGTCCGGCGGAGGCGGACGGCATTCTCCATCCCATGGCGTCAGCCATGGGAAAGCGTCGTGCCGCATCTCCGCATCTCCGCGTCTCCGTGTCTCCGTGTCTCCGTTTCCCCGCGTCCCCGTCCTCGACTTCGCTCGGACTGACAACCCAGGCACGCGGACCTCCCCCGCATCTCCGCATCTCCGTGTCTCCGTGTCGGCGCATGTCAAGCACACTTGACATTGCTCGAAACGTGTAGTATGTTTCGGGAAATGAATGAAGACGCGCTCATAGGATCGAGACTTCGCGAACTGCGCACGCTGCAGGGGATGACGCAGGCGCAGCTGGCGGAACTGGTGGAAGTCAGCCGGCAGACGATCAACTACATCGAGAACGGGACCTTCTGTCCTTCAACGTTCCTCGCGCTGCGGCTGGCGCGGGCGTTGCACACGACGGTCGAAGCACTGTTTTATCTCAAGGAAACGGAGGGGTAACGCCATGTTCAACATCTCCAAGGATGAACGGCTGAAAGCTGTCAACTATCGCGCCGGATACGTCGCATTTTGGGTCACGAGCGGACTTCTCCTTCTCGGGTTGTTTGCGACGCATTTTCTGCTCCCGCGCGATGCGGTCGATCCGCTTGTCACCGGCTTCGTGCCATGGTTCATTGGCGTCTGGGTGTACGTGATCCTTCTCCTGCGGGGCGGGTATCTGACGGCGGTTCATGAGGAGCGGACGCGCACGGTGCAGAGCCGCAGAGCGGTGTGGCTCTCGAGCATCGTCGGGAGTGTGCTCTTCGGAACGATCACCTATCTGCAGAAGCGCTTCCTCCCGGGACACACGCCCACATCCTCCGAAAGCGATATCATCTCGTCGATCGTCGGAGCGCTTTTTTTCTTCGCTGCGATGTACTGGTTTACCGGGAGACACGTGAAGTGGCCGAAAGACGATGCGCTCTGAGCCCCAGCAGCGTGTCTCCCGCTTGACACTGCGACTACAATACCGTAGTTTGTAGTCGCATTGATGTGAACGAAAGGAACACAGCGTGGAAGAGGACATCGTGGTGAGCATCAGGGAATTGAAGACGCATCTCAGTCATTATCTGCAGCTTGCGAAGGACGGCCGTCGCGTCGTCATCACGGAGCGGGGAACTCCGATCGCGCGCATCGTCATCACCGGCGATTCGTTCGAAGATCGCCTTCGCATCATCAGCGCGTCGGGCCAGGCGTCGTGGAGCGGTCGACGCTTCACTCCCTCGCATCCGGTCGCGCGCAGCCGAGGCACACGCACCGTCGCGGAACTGCTGCTCGAGGACAGGGAATGATCGCGTATCTCGATGCGAGCGCGATCGTCAAACTGTACATCTCGGAGCAAGGATCGGAACTGGTGCGCGACGCGCTTTCACGCGCAGAGACCGCCGGGACGAGCATCATCAGCAGAGCCGAAGTCGCCGCCGCGATCGCGAAAGCGGTACGGGTCCGCATCATCCCGAAAGCGGCCGCGCAGTCCGCGCTGCGCCGTTTCTCGCGCGAATGGGCGGACCTCCTGCGGCTGCCACTCAGCGAAGCGCTCGTCACCCGTGCCGCCTCGCTCGCGTGGGACCATCACCTGCGCGGCTACGACAGTGTGCAGCTCGCCTCCGCGCTCGCGTTCAGCGAAATGCTGGGCAGCGCGGTGACGATGATCACCTTCGACCGTCCCCTGGCAGCGAGCGCGGTGAACACCGGCCTGGACGTGCTGCCACCCAAGTGATTTCGGATTTCGGATTGTCGGTTTCGGATTGCAGAAATACCCCAATCAAGAAGCAACGGCCCCGGAATTCCGGGGCCGCAATTACTTCAGCACGACTGGGAGGAGGTTCGGGCAGTCAGGTCTTCACTCCAACACTCCAGTACTCCTGTACTCTTGTGAATCGACCGGCAGGGACGCCGGTCCCACCGGCAGGGACGCCGGTCCTCCTACCCGTCAGGCGCTGACCGCTTCCTTTTCGGCGGCGAACTTCTGGCCGGCGGCGAAGGCGCGCAGGTTCGCGTCCACGATGGCGTCGCCCTTGCGGGCGAACATGACGCGGATGGCGTTCTCGAGGTCCTCGACCGGCAGTCCCACATGCGTGGAGGCGGCGCCGAGCAGCACGATGTTGACGGCTTTCGCGTTGGCCACGTCGCGCGCGATCTTCTCGCCGTCGATGAGAATGCTGTTCGAATGTTCCTCGACGCGCTTCCAGACGAGCTCGAAGTCGGGGTAGTTGGTGACGTTCACAAAGGGCTTCTTGTTGGCGATGATCCAGCCGTCCGGCTTCAGGAAGCTGGTGTGGCGCAGGGCCTCCATCGGTTCGATGCCGATGATGAGATCGGCCTTGCCCTCGGGGATGAGGTCGGAATGCACTTCGCGATCGGAAATGCGCATGTGCGAGGAGACGTCGCCTCCGCGCTGCGACATGCCGTGCACTTCGGACTGCTTCATGAAGAGCCCGCGTTCGACGGCGGAGTAGCCGATGACGGCGGCGATGGTCAGGATGCCCTGTCCGCCCACGCCTGCGAGGATGATGTCGCGGTTCATGCCTGTGCCTCCTCTCGTTTTTCCTTGCGCGTGTCGGCGGCGGTGATGATGCATTCGCGCCGCTGGACGACCACGGAGAGTCCCGGATGCGCGAGTTCGCGCGCGATGGCCTCCACGCTCGCGGCGTGATTGCGGGCGAGCGGCTCGAGCACGAGCAGGTGATCCTTCGACACGCCCAGTCCCGCGCAGATGTCCTCGAGGCGGCCGCGCGCGTGCGATGCCTGTCCGCCGGTCATCCCCGTCGTCTCGTTGTCGAGGATGAACACCGTGATGGGGGTGTTCTCGATGACGGCGTCGAGCAGTCCGGTGATGCCCGAATGCGTGAAGGTGGAGTCGCCGATGACCGCCACGGCGGGCACGAGTCCGGCGTCGGCCGCGCCCTTGGCCATGGTGATGCTCGCGCCCATGTCCACGCAGGTGTTGATGGAATTGAAGGGCGGCAGGGCGCCGAGCGTGTAGCAGCCGATGTCAGAGAACACGCGGCCCTCGTCGTACTTGAGCAGCGCCTCGTTGAGCGCCTTGTAGGAATCGATGTGCGGGCAGCCCTTGCAGAGTTCGGGCGGGCGGGGGACGGTGGCGTCGGGGACGGAATCGCCCACATGCACTTCCATGCCCAGCGAGCGCGCGACGATGTTGGGGTTCAGTTCGCCCGCGCGCGGGACGGTGCCGTCCATGCGGCCGCGAATCTTGCCGCTCTCATCGAGCAGGCCGCGCAGCTGTTCCTCGACGAAGGGCGCGCCCTCTTCGAGCACCAGGATGGACGCGCACTCGTCGAACAGCTTCTTCACGTGCAGGCGCGGGACGGGATACTGGCACACCTTGAGCACGGGGTGCGGGCATCCGTCGGGGTAGTTTTCCATGAGGTAGTTGTACGCGAGGCCGCAGGCGATGATGCCGACCGAGCGGTCGTCGCCGTCGAAGTACGCGTTGAAGGGCGAGTTCTGGGACGCTTCGTCGAAGGCCACCTGTTTCTTGAGCAGCGTGTCGTAGTTCTTGCGGGCGATGGAGGGCAGGAGCACGAACTGGCGCTTGTTGTCCGGCAGGCGCAGAGTGTTTTCACCGAGCTTGTCCTGCGTCGCGACACCCGCGCGCGAATGGGCGAGGCGGGTGGTGATGCGGACGAGCACCGGGGTGCCGTGCAGTTCCGACATTTCGAAACCGTGAAACATCGCGTCGTAGGCTTCCTGCTGATTCGACGGTTCGATGGTCGGGATCAGCGCGAACTTTCCGTAGTAGCGCGAGTCCTGCTCGTTCTGCGACGAGTGCATGGAGGGATCGTCGGCCGAGACGACGAGCAGTCCGCCGTTGGCGCCCGTGATGCCCGCATTGACGAAGCCGTCGGCGGCGACGTTGAGGCCGACGTGCTTCATGCAGGCCATGGCGCGCTTGCCGGCATACGACATGCCGAGCGCGGATTCCATGGCCGTCTTTTCGTTGGCCGACCACTGGGAATGCACGCCGCGGGTTTTCGCCTCCGCGGAGCGCTGGATGTATTCGGTGATTTCGGTGGATGGCGTTCCCGGGTACGCGTACACGCCGGAAAGTCCGGCGTCGAGCGCGCCCTGCGCGATTGCCTCGTCACCGAGGAGCATCATGCGTTTCATGAGAGGTCCTCGTTCGTTAGAAGTGCGTATGAAATGAATGGATGGTGCATGGGGAGAAAGGGGAGGAGCGGCGTGTATTCGTGGACAAAAATACTGGCAGAGAGGGTCTTTTCCTATTGCCGAAAACGGCGCGCGAGTCGCGCTTCTTCACGTCCTGGAGGAGCGCACGCGCTTTTTTCGTAGTTTCTCCCACCGCCTGACGGAGTGCCGACCGGTCCATCCCGCCGCCGTTTCGCAGGAAGCACCATCCGCAACAACACTCCACGACCGTGCCTCGCGAAAAGCTCTATACCCGCACCTTCTTTCTCGGCTTCGCATACAACTTCGTCCTCGCGCTGCATTTCACGAACAACGCGCTGTACCCGCTGTTCGTGCGGCAGGAAGGAGGCGGCATCGCGATGGTCGGCCTGTTCATGGGAGTGTACTCGCTCGCCGCGGTGCTCGGCCGTCCGCTGATCGGGCTGCTCATCGACCGCTACGGTCCGCGCGAAGTGCTGATGCTCGGCGCGCTGTGCCTGAGCCTGCCCGCGCTCGGGTATTTCCTGCTGCTCGGGACGGGCATGTCGCCGCTGGTCTGGGTGTTGCGCGCGGTGCAGGGATTCGGTTACGGGGCGCATTTCTCCGCGACCTTCACGCTCGCGGCGTTGATCGCCCCGTCGACGCGGCGCAATGAAGCGATCGCCATGTACGGCGTCTCGGGACTTGCGGGTGCGATGATCGGACCCTTCATCGGCGAGCAGCTGGTGGAGCACGCGGGCTTGCCGGTCTTCTTTCTTGCGATGTGCGGCGTCGGGCTTCTCGCGGTGGCCGTTGTCTGGAACGTGCGTGTCGGTCGCGCGGGCACAGCCATACCGCGTCCATCGGAAGTGCTCCGCGCGCTCGTGACAAGGGATATGCAGCTCGTCGCGGCGCTGGCCTTTCTGCTCGCGCTGTGCTATTCGACGCCGCAGAGTTTCCTCGCGGTGATCGCGAAGCAGCGCGGGATCGCGGACTTCAGCCTGTATTTCAGCGCGTGGGGTTTGGGAGGAACCATCATCAGATTCGTGGGGGGAAGCTGGGGCGACAAGCGCGGATTGCGACGCGTGCTGATGCCGAGTTTCGCGATGTATGCCGCGGGATTGACGCTCCTTGCCTTCAGCACGGGCATTGCCGGAGTGATTGTCGCGGGCTTTCTCACCGGCATCTCGCACGGACTCGCCTTTCCCGCCGTGGCGTCGCTCGGCTACGCTCTCGCGCCCAAAGCCTTCACGGGCAGCGCGATGGCGCTCGTCACCGGCATGATGGATACCGGCGCAGCGGTCATGGCCCTCGCCGTCGGACCGCTCGCGGAACTGGTCGGGTACGGGATCGTCTTCCCCATCGCCGCGGGCGCGGGTGCGTCGGCAGTGTTGCTGCTCGTCCTCAGTATCCGGGCGAATCCCGCGCCAATTCGTGAATCGTGAATGGTGAATCGTGAATGGTGAAATGGTGAATGGTGAATCGTGAATGGTGAATCGTGAATGGTGAATCGTGAATGGTGAATCGTGAATGGTGAATCGTGAATGGTGAATCGTGAATACAAGATTATGGACGGGTGGGGACAAGCGTCCCGCTTGTCCGATTCACCTCCGCTTGACCGATTCACTCCCGTTTGTCCGATTCACTCCCGTTTGTCCGATTCACTCCCGTTTGTCCGATTCACTGGAATGGTGCCTGCCCGAGGCAAAAGATGAGCTGGGTTGCGGTTCAATGGCCAATTCCGTTTATTGCCGATGCTTTGCCGCGCATCACACCACATCGTCCTGTATTATCATCGACACGCCATCTGACTTCCATCCAGGTCTGATGCGAGGAGATATCTTCGAGTTGCGTCGCTCAATTTTCATCTCTTGTGATCTGACATCTCCTCATCTTCCATTCGGCAATACCCGGCATATCTCTCACATTTACGGAGCCTTCCCATGCACCGCACCCTGTTTCTCCTCCTGCTGATCCCCGCAATCGCGCTTGCGCAGACCGAGAAGAAACCCCCGGAATACGGGTGGAAGAACACGCTGGTCGCCGGCCTGAATGTCGCGCAGGTGTCGCTCAACAACTGGACGCAGGGCGGCGAGAACACCTTCGCGTGGACCTTTCTCACGGCGGGGCAGTTTCTCAATCAGCAGGAGTACTCTCTCTGGTCCAACAATCTCAAAGTGACGTACGGCCAGACCAAACTGGGCAGCCGCGAGTTCGAGAAAACGGACGATGAACTCTTTTTCGAGAGCATCTATTCCTACAACATCGGCTGGAAGGTGGATCCGTACGTCGCCCTCGCGTTGCGAAGCCAGCTCACGCCGGGGTACAAGATGCTCAAGGACCCGGTCACGCAGCAGGATGTCCGCACCCAGACCTCCGGGCTGTTCGATCCGGGATATCTCATCGAGGCGGCCGGGTTCACGTACAGTTACGAGGACATGCTCGCCACGCGCGTCGGCGTCGCGGTGAAGGAAACGTTTTCCGCCGAGTTCGCGCAGTTCGGGTACACGGGCGATGTGACGAAAACGAGCCGCGTGCAGACCGGCATCGAGACGGGCACCTCGCTCAAGATCTCCGTCATGGAGAACATTCTCTACACCAGCCAGCTCAACCTCTTTTCCGCGTTCGAAACGCTCGATGAATGGGACGTCCGCTGGGACAACACGATCACCGCGAAGGTCAACGACTACATCAATGCGGCGATCAACGTGCTGGTGGTGCACAACATCGACCAGACACGCCGGACGCAGCTGAAGGAAGCCCTCGCGCTCGGCATCCGGTATTCGATATTCTGACATCGTTCTTCACTCAACAAACGGAGGCGTATCATGCTGAAAGAGTTCAAGGAATTCGTCATGCGCGGCAATGTGTTCGACATGGCCGTCGGCATCATCATCGGCGCGTCCTTCGGCACCATCGTGACATCGCTCGTCAACGACGTCATCATGCCGCCGATCGGCCTTCTCCTCGGCGGGGTGGATTTTTCGAGTTTCTACGTCCTGCTGAAGGAGAGCGCCACCGTTCCTCCGCCGTACGCGGACCTGGCCGCCGCGAAAAAGGCGGGCGCCGTCACGTTGAACTTCGGCGTCTTTGTCAACACGGTGATCTCGTTCGTGATCGTCGCGTTCGCCGTCTTCATGCTCGTGAAGGGCGTCAACAAGATGAAACGGGAAACGCCGCCTTCGCCCGCCGCGCCCGTGGAGCCCGCCGAGGATGTGCTGTTGCTGCGTGAAATCCGCGACAGTTTGAAGAAGTAGGAGGGAGTGCCGGAGTCATGGAGTGATGGAGCGGGGTCCGCTGCTTCGTTCCTGAACGGCGCGGATGGAGCCGTGAGGTCTGGATCATTCTTGCCTTGATGGCGTTTGCCGCGGCAGTCAGGGCCTACGGACTCGGCGCCCGCGATCTCTGGCTCGATGAGGCGTACAGTCTTCGTTTTGCGCGGGTGCCGATGGCCGCGTTCTTCGAAACCATCGCCCACGCCGATCAGCATCCGCCGCTGTACTACCTCCTGCTGCACGGGACGATCGCCGTCTTCGGGCAGAGCGAAGCGGCGCTGCGTTTCCCGTCGCTGCTGCTGAGCGTGCTCACGCTGCCCGCCGTGTATCTCATTGCCCGGCGGGCGGCGGGACCGCGCGGCGCCCTGCTCGCCGCGCTGCTGTTCGCGGTGTCGGCGGTGCATGTGCGTTACGCGCAGGAGGCCAGGATGTACGCGCTGCAGTCCTTCGGGATCGCGTGGTCCCTTGTGGGCCTGCTCTCTGCGCTCCTGGCCGAAACTCCGGATCGAAGCGCGCGGCACCTCATCTGGTGGGATCGCGCGATGGCGGGCCGCTGGGCGGGATGGATGCTCTATTCCTTCGGCGCGCTCGTTGCGCTGTACTCGCAGAACACGACGCTCCTCTACATCGCATGCACGGCTGGCGCAGTGCTGTTTCTCGCGGTGGCGGGACGCGTTCCCCGCGCGGCGACGATTGCGGGACTTGGCCTGTCGCTGTTCCTTGTCGCGACGGGGTGGCTCCCGTGGGCGCCGTCGTTCGCGGCGCAGGCGGGGCAGGTGACGACGCAATTCTGGATACCCCGGCCGGACGTCGCGGCCGTGGTCCGCACCGTCGAGGCCCTGCTCATGCCCTTTCCCGGTTTGACGAACCCCGCGATCCGCGGAGCACTGCTGCTCGTGCTCGTCGCGCTGCTGTTGGCCGGGCTGCGCGGCCGCGGCCGCGAGCTGCGCCTGACCGTTCCGCTCGGAGCCGTCGTGCTGCTCGCGCCGCTTGCGCTGTTGCTGATGAGTCTGCGCACGCCGCTGTTCATTCCGCGCGCCCTGCTGTGGACCACGCTGCCGTTCTTCGCATGCGCAGCCCGCGGCGCGTTGTCCATTCCGGGGTCCGCGCTGCGCGTTTCCGCCGTCCTTCTGCTCGTCGCGGCATCGCTCGCGTCCACCGCCGCGTATCACACGACATGGGAAAAGGAGCAATGGCGCGGTGCGGCGGCGTACGTCGCGTCGCGCGCGGCGGATGGCGACACCGTGTTCGTGCATTCGGCGTCGGTGGGACTGCCGTTCCGCTACTACTTCGGGCAGCGGGCACAGCGGGTGCATGTCGAGGAGATCCCGGCGTTTTCCCTGACCGGCGCATGGGAACCGCGTTTCGGCCCGGAGGAGGAATCACTGCTCGCGCGGCGCACAGCCGGGGGCGGGGAAGTCTGGCTCGTGTACAGCCATTTCGAATACAGCGATCCGGCCCGGCGGATGACGGCGCTTCTCGACTCCCTGTATCCGCGCCATGAACTCCGGCGATTCACCGGTATCGAGGTCTGGCGTTTTGCGCGTTGACGACGCCTCGGCGCCGTTGCTTTTTTGACGAATTTGCCTATATTCGCTTTGTCCCTACGGTTTCTTCTCATTCTCCATAGCATGTGGGTGCATCTGGCTTGATGATGACCATGTCCTCTCGCAGCCGGGACACCCTCCAAAGAGAAATGTCAATAAAAATTCTCGTCGTCGACGACGAACCGGATCTCGAACTTCTCGTACGCCAGCGGTTCCGGAAAAAGATACAGCAGCAGGATTACCAGTTCCTCTTCGCCCCGAATGGCGTGGAAGCATTGACGGTGCTTGATCGCGAGCGCGACGTCGAGATCGTCCTTTCCGACATCAACATGCCGCAGATGGACGGCCTGACCCTGCTCAACCGGCTTCGCGAGGCGCCGGTCAATCCGATCATGAAATCGATCATCGTCTCCGCGTACGGCGACCTCGAGAACATCCGGACGGCGATGAATCGCGGGGCCTTCGACTTCGTCACCAAGCCGATCGATTTCAACGATCTGGAAATCACGATCGAAAAGACGCGCGATCTGCAGTCGATGCTGAAGCTCGCGCAGAGCGAGCGGGAGCAGCTCGTCGCGATACAGCACGAGCTGACCGTGGCGCGGCGCATCCAGCAGTCCATCCTGCCGAAGCAGATCCCGCCGCAGACGAACGGCCAGGAATTCGGGCTCCACGCGAACATGATCGCCGCCAAGGAAGTCGGCGGAGACTTCTACGATTTCTTCATGATCGATCCGCGTCGCCTGGGTTTCGTGATCGGCGATGTGTCGGGGAAGGGAGTCCCGGCCGCCATCTTCATGGCGATGAGCCGCACCATCATCCGCGCCACCGCGCTGCGCGGACTGCCCCCGGGAGAATGCCTGACGATCGTGAACGGACTGCTCGCCGAGGACAGCGACTCCGCGATGTTCGTCACCGTCTTCTATGGCGTCCTGCACCTCGACACCGGCGAAATGGAGTTCACCAACGCCGGCCACAACATCCCGTACGTCCTGCATGCCGATGGCAGCCTCGAGCCCATTCCCGGCACCAACGGTCTCGTGCTCGGCATCATCGAGGGCGTGTCCTACGAACAGGCCCGCATGCATCTGCTCCCCGGCGATTCCGTGTTCCTGTTCACCGACGGCGTCACCGAGGCGATGGAAGTTGACGGAGGCATGTACGGCGAGGAGCGACTCGAGGCGCTGCTGCCGTCGCTCGGCAGCACGCAGCCCGAGCTGCTCGTCCAGGGCGTGTTCGACGATGTCCGCCTCTACGCCACCGGCGCTCCGCAATCCGACGACATCACCTGCCTGGCGCTGCGCTACCGGAGTTGACCGGATCGGGGCCGACCGCAGATCCGTCCAACGAGGCGTCGCCGCATTTCCACCCGTTGCAATCCCACGAACACGAGACAGCATGCTAGACATAACCACCGAGAGGAACAACGGCATCGCCATCCTCCGGCTTACAGGCCGCGTGATATCCTCCAGCGCGCGATCGTTCGAGGAGCGTCTCCTGACGCTTGTCGCCGAGGGAGAAACACGCTTCGCTCTTGATTTTCATCACTGCGAATTCATCGACAGTTCCGGAATCCGCGTGCTGCTGATTCTTCTGAAGAAGCTGAACGCCGCATCCGGAGCGCTCGCGGTGTTCGGCGTCAGCGGGCATATCATGCAGGTGTTCACCATCGCCGGACTCGCGCGGTTGTTCCGGATCGAGGAATCCGAAGCCGCCGCCGTGGCAGCGCTTGGATAGCGGCGCCATGAACGCCCCCGGGATGTTCGACACCACCGCGCCGCGACCGGTCCGCGCGCAGGGGAGGGCACGATGACCGTGCTTGTCGTCGACGACGAACGCGACGTGGAGCTGTTGTTCCGTCAACGCTTCCGGAAGGAACTGCGCGCGGGCATCATCGACCTGGCGTTCGCCTTCTCGGGAGAGGAAGCCATCGAGTACCTCGAGCGGACAAGCGCGGATATCGTGCTCGTCCTGTCGGACATCAACATGCCGGGAATGAACGGGCTCGAGCTCCTGCGCAAACTCAAGGAGCGGCTGCCGCAACTCCCCGTCTACATGGTGACGGCCTACGAGGGCGATTTCCATTCGCGGGCGATCGAACTCGGCGCGGACGGCTACTTCAACAAACCCATCGATTTCGACGATCTGAAACGGCGCATTCTGCTGCTCGCCCGGGTCGAATGAGCCGATCGCGTCCGTGCTTCATTCGACGCAACTTGTGATATTCCGCTCGCACCACTTTTCAAGGAGAAACCCGTGTACCGGATTGCTCGTCTGCTTCCCGCCATCGCCATCTGCGTTGCATCCCTCATCAGTTTCTCGTCCTGCAACAAGGGTGGAGATTCGCACGAAAAGCCCGGGAACGGGCTGAAGAAAAAATGGAATTTCGCCATCGTCAAGTTTGAGGAACTGCAGCAGACGGAAGACACCGAACGCGGCCTGCGCGTCGGGCTCCGCGATGCCGGACTGGTGGAGGGGCGCGACTATGAGATGACCAGCATGAACGCGCATGGCGACATCCCCACCCTGTTGACGCTGTTCGACAAGGCCGCGTCCGGGAACACGGATCTGCTCATCTCCATGCAGACCACGACACTGCATACCGCGGTCAAGCGCGTGCAGAAGATTCCGATCGTCTTCATGGTCGTCGCCAATCCGTTCGTCATCACCACGGTCGGACAGAGCGACTCCGTGCATCTTCCCAACGTGACCGGCGTGTACACGATGACGACCTTCGACCGCATGCTCGGGTATATCAAGGAGTGCATGCCGAACGTGAAGAAGGTCGGCACCCTGTTCTCCTCGCTGGAGCTGAACGCCACCTACTACAAGTCGCAGCTCATCACGGCGGGTCACAAGCACGGCATCACCGTGGAGACGATGGACGTCAGCGCCAAGACCGACGTGCCGCAGGCCATGACCGCCCTCTGCACGCGGAACCTCGACGCGATCTGCCAGATCGAGGACAACCTGACGAGCGCCACGTTTCCGTTCATCGCCCAGGTGGCGCAAAAATTCAAACTGCCGGTGTTTTCCTTCGTAAACGAGCAGGCGCACACGGGTTCGAGCCTCGTCTTCGCCCCGAACTACTTCGAATCCGCGCGTGAAGCCGCCACGATCATCTCCCGCATCATGCACGGAACGAGCCCCGAGCTCATTCCGTTCAAGCGCATCAACAAATTCAATCTGATCGTCAACACGACCTTTGCGAAAGCCGCGGGGCTGTCGATACCGGAGTCCGTCCGCGCGGCGGCGGATTCCGTCATCACCACCGCGCACTGACGCGGTCCGCCTCGGCAGGGGAACACCGTCACCCAACGCGCGCATCCGACAGGCATGGAAATTCTGCACGTTCCGCTCGAGCGCGGCCTCAGCCTGAAGCTGAAGGGCCGCCTCGACGCGTATTGGGCGACGCATCTCGGGAAGGAGCTCGAGGGCGCGATTCGCTCGGGCAGCGACCGCATCGTGCTCGATTTTCAGGGGATCGAATTCCTCTCGTCCGCCGGGATCGGCGTGCTTCTCAAATACTACAAACTGTTGCAGTCGGTGAAGGGCACGCTGAGCGTGGTGCGCCCGATCCCGCTGGTCCGCAACGTGTTCGATCTCTCCGGGCTCACGCAGGTGCTGCTGCGCGAGGACGCGGACCTGCCGCCCGCCTCGACCGAGGTCCGCGAAAGCCGGCGCGCGGTGGAGCGCAACGGGGCGCGCTGCGACGTCTACGATCTGCAGCCGTCCGCATCGCTGTCCTGCCGCGTTCTGGGTGAAGCGATCGCCGATCTCGCGGAGCCCGCGCCGGGGGACGATTGCTTCCATCTGACCTTTCCCGCCGACGCGTTCGGCGTCGGCGTGGGAGCGCTGGGGAGCGGCTACGATGATTGCCGCGACCGCTTCGGGGAGTTCCTGTCCTTCGGCGGAGCCACGTTCTACCTGCCGTCGAACGGGACCAACGTCCCGGACTACGACATCATGCGCAAGAATTTCCTGCCCGAGGTGCACGTGCTGAACGGGCTCGCGTGCAGGGGAGCGTTCTCCCACTTCCTCCGCTTCGAGGCGTCGGAGCAGCGGTCCGCGGTCCCGATCTCCGCGCTTCTGGAATTGCTCTTCGAGCAGAACGACGGCGCCGCCTGCGGGTTCGTGATGCTCGCGGAAACACGAGGTCTCGTCGGCGCGTGGCTGCGGCGCTCCCCGGTGGCGGCCGGCCAGAGCGGCCCCTTTTTCGAGCACCCGGCGTTGCGTGACCGCCTGTCCTTCTCGGTGGAGCCCGTCTTCCCCAATCACCTCGCCTGGGTCGCGGGTGTGCTCGCCACACGCGGCAACGCCGCACTGGACGGACTCCTCCGTCCCATCGCGGAAGGCCATGACATCCACGGGCACATGCACGCGCTCGCGATGTCGTACCGCCACATCCCGAAGGGGAAACTCGAGTTCCCGGAGACCTTCGCGGGCATCTTCGACGCGCTCGACGGCGACACGCTCCGCGGGCTGCTGCATCTCGTCAACGACGATCGTCCCGTGATCGGACGCGGCGAAAGCGAATTCGTCCGCGGCGTCTGCTGGGCGGGACCGATCCGGAGTTTCGGATCATGATCATGATCTTGATGGCGGTGACCACCGGGCTGCTGTTCTCCCTGCTGGCGCTCGGGGTATTCATCAGTTATCGCATTTTCGATTTTCCCGATCTCACCGTCGAGGGTTCCTTCATCACCGGCGCATCCCTGACCCTCGTGCTCATCACGGGCGGCATGCATCCCGTCCTTGCAACCCTGCTCGGCACGCTGGGCGGGACCTGCGCGGGCGCGATCACGGGCGCCTTGCACGCCGCCTTTTCGATCAGCCGCCTGCTGAGCGGCATCATCGTGATGACGGCGCTCTTTACCGTGAACCTCTACATCCTCGGACCGGGCGGCACCATCATCATCATGGACGCCACGTCGTTGTCGGGGATGGCGGAGACGGCCGCACTATCGCTGTTCTCCCCGGGGCTGCAGGCCGACCTCGACGCGATGCATCTCTTCCCAAAGGATATCGTGATCTTTTTCTCGTTGCTCGTGATCGTCGGTCTTGCGGTGCTGTTTCTCCGGCGGTTTTTCGCGACGCATGTCGGCCTGGCGATTCGCGCGACGGGCGAGAACGACAAGATGGTCCGCGCGATGGGCATCAACGTGAACGTCGTGGTCGTGCTGGGTCTCGCGCTCGCGAACACGCTGGCGGCGTTGTCGGGCGGTCTGTGGGCGCAGGTCCTGAGCAGCGTCGACATGCGTTCCGGCTCCGGGATGATCGTCACCGGTCTCACGAGCGTGATTCTCGGTCAGGCGCTGTTCAGCAGGGCGCGTTTCCGCACGCAGATCCTGGGCGTGGTGCTCGGCGCGGTGCTGATCCGGCTGCTCATTTCCCTGATCCTGATGACGGGCGTGCCTTCGGAAGTCGACAAGTTGCTGCAAGCCGCGTTCCTCGTGCTTGCGCTCGTCCTCCCGCGAACCCTGCAGAAGCGTCGCGCGGCGCAGGCGGTGCGGTGATGCTCGTTCTCGGCGGTATCGCGTTGTCCTTCAACCGCGGCACGAATGCCGAGGTCCGCGCTCTCCAGGCGCTCGATCTCACCGTGGAGGACGGCGAGTTCATCGTGCTTCTCGGGCAGAACGGGTCCGGGAAATCGACGCTCCTGAATGCCATCGCGGGACGTTTCGCGCCGGATGCCGGTCGCATTGTCCTCAACGGGACCGAGATCACGGACTGGTCGGAACATCGCCGTGCATCCCTGATCGGGCGCGTGTTTCAGGATCCCTTCACCGGCACCGTCGCGAGCATGACCATCGCCGAAAATTTCGCGCTCGCCTCGAAGCGCGGACTGTCCCGCGGACTCTCCCCGGCAGTCACCGAGCCGCTGCGCGAGGAGATCACGCGCCGCATCCGCCTGCTGGGGCTCGGCCTCGAGGGCCGCATCGACTCTCCCATCGGCCTGCTCTCTGGCGGCCAGCGTCAGGCGCTGACCCTGCTCATGGCCACATGGCGCAAGCCGGATCTGCTGCTGCTTGACGAACACACGTCGGCGCTCGATCCCAAGAGCGCGGAGCTGGTGCTGCGCCTGAGCAGGGAACTGATCGCGACGGACCGCATCACGACGCTGATGGTGACGCATTCGCTGCCGGAGGCGACGAATCTCGGCGACCGGCTCATCATGATGCATCGCGGCCGCATTGTCAACGACATCCGGGGAGGGGAGAAGAGCCGCCTCCGTCCCCGCGAACTCGCCGGCTGGTTCGAGGAACTCCGGCAGATCGAGCAGCTCGACGAATCCGCCGCCGCGCTTCTGGAACGCACCTATGTTTGAGTCCTGACGCATTCCGCAACCGCCCATACACGGAACATCGAACCCCATGGCACTTGAGACCAAATTGACGATCGGCAACGACCTCGAAGAACTCGACCGCGTGCACGCATGGGTCGAAGCGTTCCAGGCCGACAACGCCCTCTCCGCGGATGTGGCTTTCGCGTTGACCCTCTCTTTCGATGAACTCCTCACCAACATCATTTCCTACGGCTATCCGACCGACGTCCAGCATGCCGTCTGGATCTCAATGCGAATCGTCGGTGAAGACCTGCACATCCGGATCGAGGATCAGGCGGCACCCTTCAATCCGCTCACGGCCGAAGAGCCCGACATCGATGCGCCGATCGAGGAACGCCGCATCGGCGGCCTGGGCATTCACTTCGTGCGCACCGTGATGGACAGCGTCGAATACCAGCACAGCGACGGACGCAACATTCTCCTGCTTGTCAAGCGCCTCTCGTCCTCCTGACCGTTGCCGGAGGGCCTTGCGCCGTGTCGCGGGACCTTGTATCTGCGCCGCGGGGAGCGGCCGCGCGGCGAACGCGCATCGGTCCCGAAGGATGATCCACGGCAGATCCGTGTCTCGCCACACGGAAATCACATGATTCGATAACGGAATTCTCACGCAGGATCGCGAAATTGTCGTGATTGTTTCTGCACCATTACCCGAGTATCCCGTGGCGAAAGGCACCATCCTCGTCGTTGAAGACGAAGAAGACATTCTCGAACTGATCACCTTCAATCTTTTGAAGGACGGCTACAAGGTGGAACGGGCGCGAACGGGCGAAGACGCGCTCGTGAAAGCCCGGCACCTTCATCCCGATCTCGTCGTGCTCGACATCATGCTCCCCGGAGTGGACGGACTCGAGGTATGCCGCGCGATCAAGGGCGCCACGGAGACCGCGCACATTCCCGTGGTCATGCTCACGGCAAAGACCGAGGAATCGGACATCGTCAGCGGACTCGAGCTGGGGGCCGACGACTATGTGACGAAACCGTTCAGTCCTCGCGTGCTGCTTGCGCGCATCAAATCCGTCATCCGCCGCACAACCGCGTCGCCCGACGATGCGCAGCAGCCTCTCGCCCTGCACGAGATTTCCATCAACAGCGCGCGGCACGAGGTGCGGGTCGCGGGCGTCATCATCCCGCTCACCGTCACCGAGTTCCGGGTTCTGCAATTCCTTTCGAAGAAGCCCGGATGGGTCTTTTCCCGCTCGCAGATCGTCGAGGCGGTGCGCGGTGACGGGTATCCCGTCACGGACCGTTCGGTGGATGTACAGATTGTGGGACTTCGCCGCAAGCTCGGCGATGCGGGCAAATACATTGAAACCGTCCGCGGTGTCGGGTACCGCTTCAAGGAATAGCGCATGCGGAAAAAACGTCTGATATGGAGGTTTGCCCTCCCCTTCTTCACCCTCACCGTGGCCGCGCTGTTCATCTTCACCTGGTACAGCACCAGCACGATGAAGGAGCGGTACTTCGAGCATGTGCGCGTCGATCTTCTTGCGCGCGCCCACCTCGTACAGGTGGAAATTGCCGAGTTGCTGGTCAGCGGGCGCCTCGCCGAGGTGCCGGAGATCTGCAACCGTCTCGGCAGGCTGGCATCGACCCGCATCACGATCATCGCGGCCGACGGCACGGTGCTCGGTGATTCGATGGAGGATCCGAAGGCGATGGAGAACCACCGCGAGCGTCCGGAGATTGCCGAGGCGCTGGAGGGGCGCGACGGCAACTCGATACGGTACAGCCGCACGACAGGAATCAACACCATGTACGCCGCTGCGCCGGTCGCCGTTGATGGCACGGTGCGGCTCGTCATCCGCACCGCCCTTCCCTTGAGCTCCGTCGAGGAATCGATTGCGGACCTTCGCACGCGGCTCATCATCGGCGGATTGCTCATCACGCTCCTCGTGGCCGCGATGATCTTCGTACTGGCCCGCCGGCTGACGAGACCGATCGACAGTATTCGCACCGGGGCCGAGCAATACGCGGCGGGCAATCTCGCCTTCCGCATCCCGAAGGACGAGAGTGCCGAATTCGGCGCTTTGGCTGATGCGCTTACCGCCATGGCGCAGCAGCTCGACGAGCGCTTCCGCACCATCATGCAGCAACGCAACGAGCAGGACGCGGTGCTCTCGAGCATGATCGAGGGCGTCATCGCCATCGACAGGGAGGAACGGGCGCTTGACATGAACACGGCCGCGGCGACCCTGTTCGGCGTGGATGCCGATGGGGCGAAAGGGTTGCATCTGCAGGAAGCCGTGCGGAACACCGACATTCAGCGTTTCGCAACCGTCGCGCTCACGAGCCCGGAACCGGCCGAAGGGTTCATGATCGTCCGGGGCGCCGAAGATCGTCAGCTCCAGCTTCATGGCGCGCAACTGCGCGACGGGAGCGGACGCGGCATCGGCGCGGTGGTCGTGCTCCACGACGTCACCCGGCTGCGCAGACTCGAAACACTCCGCCGCGACTTTGTGGCCAACGTCTCGCATGAACTGAAAACGCCCGTGACCTCCATCAAGGGCTTCGTCGAAACCCTCCTCGACGGCGCGGCCGACGAACCGGAGCATCGCGATCGCTTCCTCGCGATCATCGCGAAGGAGGCGGAGCGCCTGCATCACATCATCGAGGACCTGCTCAGCCTCTCGCGCATCGAGCAGGAGGGCGAGCGCGGCGACGTCGCGTTCGAAAGCGCGCTGCTCCGTCCCGTGCTCGAGAGCGCGGTGGAATCCCGCGACACGATGGCGAAGGAGCGCGGCGTCACGGTGACGCTCGAGTGCGATCCGCAGATCGCCGTCCGGATGAATGCGCACCTGCTCGAAGAGGCCGTGTCCAATCTCATCGACAATGCCGTGAAATACAGCGCCGAGAACCGGACGGTCGACGTCGCGGTGACCGTCGCCGACGCGACGCTCACTATCGCCGTGCGCGACCGGGGGCCGGGGATTCCCGGCGAGCACCTCCCGCGCCTGTTCGAGCGCTTCTACCGCGTGGACCGCGCGCGCGACCGGCGCTCCGGAAGCACCGGACTCGGCCTCGCCATCGCCAAACACATCGTGCAGGCCCACGGCGGGACCATCGCCGTCGAGAGCACGCTCGGCGAGGGGAGCAGTTTTTTGATTACGTTGCCGAGGAAGTAGAGTGGGAGGGGGACAGGGGTCCCTTTGGGAAAGGAGGAGAGGAGGAGTGAGTACGCGTATTTTCACGACTCTCAAAAACCCTCGATTCACGGTTCCGATAATCGACTCACTGGCACGCTCTTCACCATTCACGATTAACGACTCACGATTCACGATCACGACTCACGATTAACGACTCACCATTCACGACTCACGACTCACGATTCACCATTCACGATTCACGATTCACGACGCACCATGATTTTCTTCCGAGAGATAGAACACCTGAAAAAGAAACTCCTCACGTTGAGCGCGCTTGTCGAGGAGGATTTGAAGGATGCGCTGAAAGCCATCCGGACGCGCGACAAACGGCTCGCGGAGGAGGTGATCTCCGCCGACAATGAGATCGATTCGATGGAAATCGAGGTTGAAGAGGATTGCCTGAAAATCCTCGCGCTGCATCAGCCCGTGGCGCGCGATCTGCGTTTCATCATCGCGGTGCTGAAGATGAACAACGATCTCGAGCGCATCGGCGACCTTGCGCTGAACATTGCCGAGCGCGCGCTGTTTCTCGCTGATCACCGCGAGATCGAGATTCCGGAGCAGATCTCGATGCTCGCCGACAAGACGGGCACCATGCTCAAGAAATGTCTGGACGCGCTCGTCACGCTCGACGAAAAGCTCGCGGCCGAAGTCTGCGCACTCGACGACGAGGTGGACGCCATCCACAGCGAAATGTACGACTTCATCAAAAAAGAGATCATCCGTACCCCGGCGCATATCGACGGACTGCTCGGACTCCTCTCCGTTTCGCGCTATCTCGAGCGCATCGCCGACCACGCCACCAACATCGCCGAGGACGTCATGTACCTCGTGCAGGGCGAAATCATGCGCCACAGGCTCTGAGCGATCGCGCACACCGTTCGCCGTCACACCACCGGATGATCGTGTGAAGCCGTGGCAGCAATGACGCCGGGGCACCGGAACAACTCCGGAATCTCTTTCGGGCCTTCCAGTGCCCACACAGCAAATTTCGAGACCGGGGAGTCTTATATTTTGCCTTTTGTCCGCGAAATCCATACTTTGATCTCCATTTCGCCCGATTGGGCGACGGAACGCACCACAAGCCGGAGTACCTTTCGTGACAACCATCGACCGCGCCAGACAGCTCGTCGCCGAGCACCACATCGAGTTCATCGATCTCAAGAGCGTCGACCTCGTCGGACGCCTGCATCACGTCACGTTGCCGCTCGAGGACGACACGCTCGAGCGCATCATGGACGAGGGCGTGGGTTTCGACGGCTCGAGCTACGGCTTCGCCAAGGTGTCGAACAGCGACATGATCGTGAAGCCCGATCTCGGCACGCTGCAGCTCGACTTCTTCCGCGAGCGCCCGACGCTCACCTGCTTCACCGACATCTTCCTCACCGACGCCGCGCGCTCGCGCTTCCCGCAGGACGTGCGCTGGATCGCCTCGCGGGCCGAGGCCATGCTCGCCGAACTGGGCATCGCCGACACGTCGTGGTGGGGGCCGGAATTCGAGTTCTACATCTTCAAGAAAGTGGAGTACGACACGAGAACGTCGTCCTCGTACTATAACGTGGAGCACGCCGAGGAGTTCTTCCAGAACGCCTACCATGCCTGCAGTCCCTTCGATCTGTACGACGATTTCCGCGACGAGTCCTGCTCGCTGCTCAAGCGCGCCGGCATTCCCGTGAAATACCATCATCACGAGGTGGGCGAGCGGGGGCAGCAGGAGATCGAGCTGTTCTTCAGTCCGCTGCTCAAGACCGCCGACGACATCGTGCTCTCGAAGTACATCCTCTTCAGCCAGGCCGTGCAGCGCGGGCTCTTCCTCACCTTCATGCCGAAGCCCATGTACCAGCAGGCGGGCAGCGGACTGCACGTGCATCAGTTCCTGACGAAGGAGGGCCGCAACGCCTTTCATGAAGCCGGACGGTACGCGAACTTCAGCGACATCGGCCGCTGGTACATCGGCGGCATGCTCAAGCACGCGCCCGCGCTGGCCGCGTTCACGAATCCGTCCACGAATTCGTACAAGCGCCTCGTGCCCGGCTTCGAAGCGCCGGTGTCCATGACCTACGGCATGGCGAACCGCTCATCCTGCGTGCGCATTCCCCGCTACATTTCCGATCCCGAGAAGACGCGCATGGAGTACCGTCCGCCCGACGCCACCTCCAATCCGTACCTGATGCTGGCCGCCATGCTCATGGCGGGCATCGACGGCATCGTGAACCGCATCGATCCCGACAAGGAGGGATACGGCCCGCACGACGGCGACGTCTCCACGCTCACCGACATCCACTTCCTCCCGCGCAACCTGCAGGAAGCGCTCGACGCCCTCGAGGCCGACAACGAATTCCTCCAGCGCGGCGGCGTCTTCCCCGCCTCCCTCATCACGCAGTGGCTCAAGACCAAGCAGGAGGAAGTGCACGCCATTTCCACGATGCCGCATCCGTTCGAATACAAAATGTATTTCACGAGGTAGTCGGGAGAATGGGGGAATGGGGAGATGGGGAGTACAGGAGTATTGAAGTATTCGTCTCGTCCCCACGCTCCCGCGTGGGGACGTGTCGTATCCTCTCACGTCGTCTCGTCCCCACGCCTCAGGACACTCCTCTCGTCCCCACGCTCCTGCGTGGGGACGTTTCGTATCCATAAGCTCGAGCGTGGGATTACCGCATGAACAAGCACGGGTTGATACTCGACCGTTTCAGAAACGGAGTCGCAGCACTTCAGAATAACCAACTCGCGTCCATCTACGGATGGAGCACAATCATTTTCCTCGTCTCGCTTGCAGTTCCACTTCGAAAGACGTAGAAGTACATCCCGGATCGGAGTCCGGAGGCATCAAAACGCAGTGCGTACGAACCAGCCATATGCTCCGCACCGGCGAGCACCGCAACCTGTTCTCCGAGCACGGTGTGAATACTCAGGCACACGTGTTCCGGCCGCGAGAGCGAGAATGGAATGGTGGTGCTGTTCGTGACGGGGTTGGGGTAGTTCTGACCGAGATGGATCTTTGATGGAGCGGCTTTGGTGTCCTCGATCCATGTCATGCCACCGGTCGTTGTGCGGAGTATCGTCCCACCTTCTCCGACTGCGGTTCCGGTGTTGGCATCAGTGAAAAAAACTCCGTTGAGGGGGTGATTTACTTGTTTTTGTTTCATCCACGACGTTCCGCCATCTGTTGTGTGGAAGATTCTCCCTCCCCAATCAACCACAGTTCCAGTGCTGGAGTTCGTGAAGTACATCCCATAGATCCAAGATTTGGTCCCGATGGACTGGTTCGTCCAACTTGAACCACCATTTGTTGTGCGGAGGATTGTACCTCCATATCCTGATACTGAGACTGTATTTGCATCGATGCAGGATACTCCACTTAACAGTTCTGTCGTTCCGCTGAACTGACTCGTCCAATTCGACCCTCCATCAGTCGTGCGGAGAATCGTTCCTTCCTTCCCGACAATCGTTCCTCCAACGACCGTTCCTATGTTCGCATCGACGAAGGATACACCATAAAGATCGTTCGTTGTTCCGCTTGACTGACTCGTCCAACTGACCCCACCATCGGTTGTTCGTAGAATGGTACCATGCTCTCCGACTGCTGTTCCGGTGTTTGTATCGATGAGAGATATGCCGAATAATGTATTTGTCGTCCCGCTTGATTGGTTCCACCAATCTGCTCCGCCATTCGTTGTGCGGAGAATCTTCCCGTCCCCTCCAACCACTGTCCCTGTGTTTGCGTCGGCGTAGGCAATTCCTCTGAAATGGCTCATTGTCCCACTCGTTCGCTCCATCCAATTCATCCCGCCGTCAGTCGTGTGCAATATCATGCCTGAAACCCCAACCACCGTCCCGTTATTTGGATCTGTAAAGGATACCGCATAAAGTTCGTTTTGTTTCCCTCTCAACTTGAACATCCACGTCGATCCTCCATCGGTAGTGCGGACGATTGTCCCGTTCTCTCCAACCGCAGTGCCATTATCGGCATCAGTGAACGATACCCCCCAGAGCCACACACTCGTGGACCCGCTCTGTTGCTCTTTCAATTCGCCCCACCATTCGTCGTTCGTAGGATTTTTCCATCTGATCCAACAATAGTGCCGATGTTTGCATCGGTGAAGGAAACTCCGTAAAGCTGACCCCCTACAGTTGTTCGAATCTGGTTCCACCATCTGCCATCGAATTTGAGGAGCATGCCTGACTCTCCCACCGCAATTCCATTGTTGCCGTCTGTGAAGGAAACGGCCCTGAGATTGGTCCCTTCCCCAGAATTGATTTCGTCCATCCAAGTCACTCCTCCATCGTTCGTGCGAAGGATCGTCATCCACCTTTGCCATATGTATTTCCAACCACCCTGCCAGTGAGGGAATCTTTAAAGGAAACACCGTTAAGGCGGCTCACCCGCCCACTTGTTTGCTTCGTCCAGGTCGCCCCGCCGTCGGTTGTACGAATGATCGTTCCATTGTCTCCAACCGCAGTTCCATTGTTGGCATCGGTGAAGGAAACTGCCATGAGGGTGTTCGTTGTTCCGCTTGCCTGAATCACCCAACGTGTTCCTCCATTTGTGGTACGGATGACCGTGCCTGAATCACCAACTGCTGTTCCGTTGTTGGCATCGGTAAAGGACACGCCGTAGAGCTGATTATCCGTACCGCTGAACTGGTTTGTCCAATTCAACCCACCATCAGTTGTATGGATGATCGTTCCGAGATCTCCAACCGCTGTTCCATTGTTGGCATCAGTGAAGGAAACTGCGTGGAGGTGGTTGACTTGAGGGATTGGGTTCTGCCAGTACCAGCCGGACTGGGCGAAGCTCACAGGTGCCTGTGCGAGAGCGGCAAGCAGCACGATGGCGAACAGGCAGGCCAGGCGTTTCATACTTCCTCCGGGGAGCAGGGGGTACGGATTCGCACACTCGATTTCTGAGACAGCGATCTGTCGATCCCGAAGTCTTCGATCAGTGAGCGACTCGTTTCCTGTCAAAGTACTGAAATCGGATGGAAATTGCTTAAATCAATGCCGTTCGGATTTGAATAAAAGACGATCACGAAGCACACGAATGGACCGAACAAGTCCGAATGATGGCGTGTTCGCAGTATTCGTTTCTTTCGGATGCTTCGCGATCCTCTTCAGTTTTTCCCGAAGTCGCCCTCGCGGTCCGTGGACGATCGCAGGCCTGAATTACCGTCCGGATTCCCTCGCGATCACCATCGTTCTGCATTCCGTCACCGCACCTGTTCGCAGGACTGCGAAATACACTCCCCTCGGCATCCCGGTCGCATTCCATGTTGCCGTGTGCGATCCGGCCGTCTTGCTTTCATTCAGAAGCACGGCAACTTCCTTCCCGAGCAGATCGTAAATCTTGAGAGAGACGAAATCCGGCTTTCCGAGAGTGAAGGGGATTGAGGTGCTGGTGGTGAACGGGTTGGGATAATTCTGTGCGAGTTGCAGCGTTGTCGGCTGCGCCCGCTCCTCCTCGACCCAGGTCGTGCCGCCGGTGGTGGTCCGGAGGATGGTTCCGGACAGCCCGACCGCGGTTCCGTGGTTGGCGTCGGTGAAGTATACCGCGTTGAGAATATTGTCCGTGATGCCGGTCTGATTCATCCAGTTCGAGCCGCCGTCAGTGGTCCGGAGTATGGTGCCCAGCCAACCGACCGCGGCGCCGTTCAGGGCATCGGTGAAGCAGACGCCGGAGAGTGCCATGGTGGTGCCGCTGGACTGCATCGTCCACGTCGCACCGCCATCAACGGTGCGGAGGATGCTTCCGTTCTCGCCGACAGCGGTGCCCGTGTTGATGTCGACGAAGAACACATCCACGAGATTTCGCAGTGTGCCGCTGTTCTGGATTGTCCAGTGTGTGCCGCCGTTCGTGGTACGGAGAATGACGCCGCCTTCCCCGACCACGGTGCCGGTATTCGCATCGGCGAAGTGCACTGCCGCGAGCGAGTACACGGTGCCGCTTGTCTGCACGGACCATGTGGCCCCGCCGTCCGTGCTGCGGAGTATCATGCCATCGCTCCCGACGATGGTTCCGGTGCGCGCGTCGCTGAAGAAAACATCGGAGGGGTATGTCCAGGATGGGATGCCGAGCGTCTGGGGAGCCCAATGCGTTCCGCCATCGCTCGTGCGGAGGATCGTGCCGCTCAGGCCGACCGCAGTCCCGTTGTCGGCATCGGTAAAGCAGACGCCGGTGAGGTCCTTCGTTGTGCCGCTCGTCTGCGTGGTCCACGTCGCCCCGCCGTCCGTGGTGCGAAGAATGGTTCCGTTTCTCCCGACGATTGTACCGGTATTCACATCGCTGAAGTGCACGCGGATCAGGTTTTTCATGGTGCCGCGCGATTGTCTCGACCAGGTTGCGCCTCCATCAGTGGTGCGGAGGATTGCGCCGTCGAGTCCCACCGCCGTACCGGTGCCAGCATCGCTGAACGATACGCCGAGAAGGAAGTCTGTCGTCATGCTCGCCTGCAGGCTCCAGGTGGCGCCGCCATCCGTGCTGTGCAGAATCGTCCCCGAAGCCCCGACGATCGTTCCGTTGTGTGCATCGACGAAGGTCACGCGTCTGAGATTGCTCTGCGTGCCGCTGGACTGCATGCTCCAATGCGTCCCGCCGTCGGTGCTTCGCAGAATGCTCCCCTTGTCGCCCACCGCGGTACCGTTCAGTGCGTCAGTGAACGCAATGCTCTGCACTGCGTACGGCGCTCCGCTCGGAGCCGACGACCAGTTCGTCCCGCCATTCGTCGTGCGCAGGATCATTCCATTGAGCGTCACCGCGATCCCCGTATCCGCATCGGTGAGGCTGACGCCGGTGATCTGGTCCACCGTTCCGCTTGCCTGTGCCGTCCAGCTCGCCCCGCCATTCGTGGTGCGCAGTATCGTGCCGCTGTCGCCTATCGCCGTTCCCGTATTGGAATCCGAGAAGGTGATTTCCTGCAGCCAGCGGGTCGTACCGCTCGTCCGGGTTGTCCAGTGCACCCCGCCGTCGGTCGTGTGAAGAATGGCGCCGCGTTCGCCCACGACGGTGCCGGTGTTCGCATCCGTGAAGGCGACGCCGATGAACTGTATCCGGGCCGGGCTCGCCTGGATCGCCCAGGTCGCCCCGCCGTCCGTTGTTCTGAGAATGGTTCCGTTCCATCCGACGGCGGTTCCGGTGTTGGCATCCGTATAGGCGACTGCATGGAGCGATTGCCCTTGCGGGAGCGGATTCTGCCAGAACCACCCGCCCTGTGCGAGGGACATTCCCGTCAATGCGAGGACCGCACATGGCAGAATGAGGAACGAGGAGAGCGGGTGTTTCATGAATCCTCCGTGCAGGCGCTTGCGAACAATGTGTTGATGTGTCAATGGAGGGCGTTCCCGTTGTGGATCCGGTCCGCGCGGAGCCGTGACATCACCATGACGCATCAACGCACCGCGAGTTACACGACAGGCGCGAAAGGCGTGCCCTGCGCTTCTCCCGTGGGGTGCGTGAACAGGATAATCGTACCCGGAACGCCGAATCACCGGTCCGGAGAGGACGTGCGTACCATGGTTCTGCTTTCGGTGCGCCTGCTTGTCCGAAGGATGGAGACATACACGCCCGGCGGCAGTCCCGATGCATCCCACGTCTCGGAATGCGACCCGGCGCACCGGTATTCGCGCACAAGCACGGCGACTTCCTTCCCGAGAAGATCGTAGATCTTGAGCGAGACGAAATAGGGCTCGCTGAGTGTGAAGGGGATTGACGTGACCGAGATGAACGGGTTGGGGTAATTCTGTTTGAGATGGATTTGTGTCGGTAGCGCGCGCACATCCTCGACCCAGGTCACGCCACCGGTGGTGGTGCGGAGGATGGTGCCGTCATCTCCGACCGCGGTTCCGGTATGTGCATCGGTGAAGCAGACACCTCGAAGGGTATTCGTCGTGGGCGAGACCTGGACCGTCCAATGCTCTCCGCCATCCGTCGTGTGAAGGATCATTCCGTTCCCTCCCACAATCGTTGCGGAATTCGCATCCGTGAAATGGACTGCTGTGAGCCACGCAGTTGTTCCGGAAGATTGACTCCTCCAATTCAATCCGCCATCGGTGGTTCGAAGAATCGTCCCCGCCTCGCCGACCGCCGTCCCGTGGGTCGCATCGGAGAAGGAGACTCCCTGAAGTTGCACCTCCGTGCCAGACGTCTGCTTTGTCCAACTCGCCCCGCCATTGCTGGTGCGACGTATGGCGCCCAGCTCTCCAACCGCCGTACCGGTGTTGGCGTCGGTGAAACAGACGGAACGGAGCGTGTTGTATCCGCCGCTCGCCTGCTCGGACCAGGTGTTGCCACCATCCGTGGTGCGGTATATTCTCCCGTTCAATCCAACCACGGTGCCTGTGCTGGTGTCGGTGAAGCACACCGCAAAGAAAACAATGTGCTGAACGCCGAACTGTTTGTTCCAGGTGGCGCCTCCATCGATGGTGCGCAGTATCGTGCCTTCCTGTCCGACGGCGAAGCCGACGTCGCCCTTGCCTTGAGGAGGGAGGCTGACACCGCATAACGTGTACTTCGTCCCGGACTTCTGCTTGGTCCAGTGCGTTCCGGCATCCGTCGTATGGAGTATCGTTCCGCTGTCGCCGACCGCGGTTCCGCGCATCGCGTTTGCGAAGGATACGGACCAGAGCATGTTTCCTTGCGGCAGGGGATTCTGCCAGAACCAGCCGCCCTGTCCGGAAGCGCTCGCTGTCAGTGCAAGGAGTGCGATCGACAGCAGGATGAAAT
Source organism: Ignavibacteria bacterium (assembly GCA_016720835.1). Lineage (GTDB taxonomy): Bacteria > Bacteroidota > Ignavibacteria > SZUA-365 > SZUA-365 > JADKJW01. The sequence goes on along the minus strand of JADKJW010000009.1, from coordinate 166,510 downwards.
GCGAAAGCAGGTGTTTCATGCATCCTCCGCTCGGCTTGTGTGCACCGTCATTCTCAGGTATCGGATCGTCACCGCTTTGACGAGACAGCTTTGGATGCCCGCTCTCGTTCCATATCCGTGAACCAGAGCCCCGCGTAGTATTCGTCAGCCGAAAAACTTCCGACACCGATATCGATCCGCTTTTTCCCGATCGTCCAGCGGTGTGTTGGATTCGTGGCATCGGGGTACGGCGGAAATTTACAGGGAAAGAGAGTGAAAGGCCATATCCAATCGACGGACACTCCCCGCTCGCACGAGACACTGGCGCATGTTCCCTCGGCTGATGCGGGATCGAAGTGAGACAGGGGGAGGCGGTGGGATTTCGATTCTTGCCGGGATTCGTTATTCTGCCGTTTCACGGATTTTCCACATACCAGCCATCGCACGATCGCTCTCCGGATCAGGCGAAAATTCACATCACACTCCAGTATTTCCATGATCAAATTCATATTCGGCATCGTCTGCCTGTTCTTTGTCACGAGAGTTGCATCCGGGCAGTCCACCGCAGGCAGCGACCCCCGGGTCGATTCCGTGCTGGAAGTCATCCGCCTGAAACACCACATCCCCGCGTTGGGTGGCGCGATCATCAGCGGGGATACGGTCACGATCGGCGCGCGCGGAGTGCGGAAGCAGGGCGGCACGATCCCCGCAACCATGCGCGACCAGTGGCATCTCGGCTCCGACACCAAGGCGATGACGGCGACGCTGATCGCGGCGCTGGTGGAGGAAGGCGCCATGAGCTGGCAGAGCAGCGTGGAGAGCGTCTTTCCGGACATCGCCCCGACGCTGCCGGAGAACTTCAGGAAAGTAACCGTGCTGCAACTTCTCACGCATCGCGCCGGACTCCCGCCCAACATGAACTGGACCGCTCTGGGCGCGAAGGGGGATGTGCGCGAGCAACGCATCGCGGCGCTGAAAGCCGTCTCCACTGTCAAGCTCGCATCAACTCCCGGCACCGCGTTTCTGTACTCGAACTGGGGCTACGTGCTCGCAGGCGCGATGGCGGAAAAAATCAAGAAATCCACGTGGGAAAAACTGATCGCCGCATACGTGTTCACGCCGCTTGGAATGAAGCGCGCGGGTTTCGGTGGGACTGGCACACCCGGCAAGGTGGACCAGCCCTGGGGGCACGGCGCGGACGGCAAGCCGGTCGGCGTGAACGGTCCGATGATGGACAATGCCGAGGTGATGGGACCGGCCGGACGGGTGCACTGTACGCTTACGGACTGGGCGGCCTTCATTTCCGATCAATTGCGCGGCGCGAGAGGGGAGCCTGCCCTCCTGAAAGCGGCGTCGTACAAGATCCTGCATGCCGCGCCATCCGGGGGCGAGTACGCCTGCGGCTGGCTCGTGATGCAGCGCGACTGGGCGGGCGGCACGGCATTGACGCATGCCGGCAGCAACACCATGAACTACGCCGTTGCCTGGCTCGCGCCGCAGCGCAACGTCGCGGTGCTCGTCTGCGCGAATCAGGGTGGTCCCGCCGCCACCGCGGCCTGCGACGAAGCCGCGAGCGCGCTGCTGCAATTGCATCTCACGAAGTAACGTGTGTTCGTTGATGACACCTGCTCGCTCCTCGTTCCCACATCTCTCGCCCGCAAATCTCAAGGAGAGTCCTGCCATGAAGCAGTTTCGGCTACTGTCCTCTTTCGTTGGAGGGCGCCCCGGCCCCCGGCGCCCCGCGGTTCGGCGGCTGGGTGGGGTGATGGTGAGCCGCATGTTGTGCTTTCACTGATAGTCATCTGCATCGGCTGTTCGGAGAAGAGCACACAGCCTTCCGCATCGGATCCGTACACGAAGTGGCAATCGCACAAGCTGCACGACTACACCATCGATCAGGTGCACATGTGCCGTTGCGTGAACGGCGGGGAACTCATGCGCATCACGGTCAGGGCCGACACCATTGCGCAGGTGTTCAGGCTTTCCGACAGCAGCATCGTGCAGGCGCCGAGCGCTTCCGCGTATCTCACCATCGATTCGCTGTTCTCCATCGCCAGGAATCCCGGGAAAGATTCCCTCGTCATTCGCTACAACGCGAAGTACGGCTACCCGGAATTCCTCGACATCAATCCCCAGCAGCATCCGTACGACGGCGGCGTGCTGATCGAGACGTCGAATCTGCGGATACCATAAGGCCCGGACTCCGTTCCGAGGTGGAAGTCCACCGTCAGCGGACACACGTGTGGAGCGGACCAGAGATTCGGAAGGGGAATTCTCTCGCCGGGGAGGGTGTCGTGAAATTGTAAATCGCATATTGCTATCGTAATCACGTATTATACTGCAGCACACTCATCACAATCCGATTACAGCGCCCGGAAGTGGAGGAAACTCATGCGACTCACCGTCATCCTTGTCGTTGCCCTCTGTGTGATGTGCACAATTCCTGCTCCAGCACAACCGTATGCCATGCTTCGCGGGACCGTTGTCGGAGCCGACGGCAAGCCGCTGAAACAGGCGAATCTCCGAGTTGAGAAACACGGTTTCACCATCAAGGATACAGCACTGGGACCGGACGGAACCTTCGAGGTTCCGTTGCGGGAAACCGGGGCGTATCGTTTGATGGCCTCTGGAGTAAATCATGTAACGGCGCAGTTCCCGGTTTGTGTATGGAAGGCGGGTCCTGTCAACGTGGCGGTGCGTCTGAAAACCATCGAGCGGATTGAACCGCTCGAGGAACTGTCCCTCATCGGGAATTTCAACGGCTTCGACTTCACATCGAAACGCATCCCGATGAAGAAGGGAAGGGATGGAACCTGGAGCGCCAAGGTTACAAGCGACAGCGCCGTTGTGCGGTATCAGCTTCTGGGTCTCGTGGAAGGGCGTAGCGTCAACGGCACCATGGCGGAGCGATTCGAGTACGACGGCCAGGGCGATTATATCTGCGTGGTGACTCCGAAGAAGCGCGAGGCGCGCATCGTCTTCGATCCCGCGCTGTTGCCGACCTCGGGCGGAGAGGAGGTCGTGCAATTCGACGATGCCGTCAACAACGCGCTGCGCGACTACGACCATTTGAGATCGGCATTCCAGAAAGCCGCGAAGGAACGCCGCCCGGCACGCGGAAGCACGGGAGCGAAGAAAACCAACGATTCCCTCGCGGCAGAGATCGATCGTGTGTACACGGATTATCTCGCGCGCGCCGACCGTGCAACGGATCCTTTCATGCAGGAATGTTTTCGCATGAAGGCTCTTGCCTGGCGCCTGACTTATGGTCGGCCCGACACTTCGTTGCTGCATGTCGCGAAGCAGGTTCCCGCAGGATCGCCGTTGTGGTGTGTTGACATCTGGGCATATGCGCAGCTGTGCGCGGAGGAGTGCAAGACCACGAAGTTCACGTCTCTCACCGATGCGTTTCTCTCATCGGCACAGCCACCAAGCGACAAGGTGGAATTCCTTTCCTCACTGCTCGCGAATTACATGGAAGACAGGGATTCGCTGCATGTTCGGGAGTACTATGCGCGTTTTTTGAGCGATTATGCAGACAGTCCCGCCGCGTTTACCATCAAAATGATGTATAACCTGGATTCGAAGAATGCAGTTGGGAAACGATGTCCGTCATTTTCCTTCCGTACCATGGACGACAGTACACAGTTCATCACGGACGCGGCGCTCCGAGGCAAGGTGGCGATCCTTCATTTCTGGGCTCCGGAACTCGACCACTACATCAATTCGCTTGAAGGCATGTACGCGCAGTATCGGAAGGACGGTCTGGAGATCGTGAGTTTCTGCATTGGAGGTACAGCTTCTCAGGCAGCAGAGTACAGGAAACGAGGACACCCGATGAAGTGGAAGCACGCGCGAATCAGAAATACATGGGATCACGACGTGATGGATGTCTTCGACGTCGCGGGTGCGCCGTATATCATTCTCATCGACAGGGATGGAATAATCCTGCAATCGGGCGCGACGTTCTATCTTCAGGAGATGTTCGCTATGGAAGTGCGCGCGGCGGTGTTGAAGGGCAAGTGATTGACTGAGTGCCCGCCCTGCGTGCCCACGCGGCGTGTCCGCCGAAGTCCGCCATCGGCGGACGCAGGTGGGGAGCATGGGCACGAGGCCTTGCGTCGCACACGCAAATCCGCCATTTTCACAGTTCATCGATTTTCCACCATTTGAAGCGCGTATGGCCATGCAACTCATGAACGCCGATGATGCGGTTCGGCAGATTCAACCGAAGATTTCGAAGGCGAAGGGCAGGCTGACGGTCGCGGATGCGGCGGCGGCCACCGGACTGGCAATAGAAGATGTGCGCACGGGACTCGAGGCGATGATGAACCGCTTCGTGTGCCGTCTGCAGGTGACGGAATCGGGGGAGATCCTCTACGATTTCGGGGCCTCGCTGCGCCGCCGCGGGTCGAAGACCGCGAAGGAAATCCTGGCCGACATCGGCGATGTGCTGTGGCGCGGCTTCAAGGTGCTGTTCAAGATCTGGATCACCGTGATGCTGCTCGTGTACTTCGTCTTTTTCGTCATCGTCGCCATCGCGCTGGCGCTCGCCGCGTCGTCGAAGAGCGACAGCGACTTCAGCCTGGACTGGGTGGGCGATCTCTTCGTCGATCTCTTCGCGGCCGCGGGGCGCGGCATGATCATCGTGAGCATGACCGACTCCTACGGCTACCAGCACCGCGGCTATCAGCAGGTCTCGCGACGCAACACCGCGAAGGCGGAGAAGAGCAAGCGCCTCGTGCAGTCGGTGTACGACTTCGTTTTCGGACCACCGCGTCCGGATTTCGACCCTTTCGCGAACGAGAAGGAAGTGCTGTCCTGGCTGCGCGACAACAACGGCGTCCTCACCACCACCGAAATCGTCGCGCTCGCCGGCTGGACCTACGCCGAATCCGAGGAACGCATGGCGGACTACCTCACGCGTTTCAAAGGCAACGCCGACATCACGGAGGAAGGCGTGCTGATCGGGAAATTCGAGCAGGTGCTCGCGAAAGGAGACGCGAATCTCGAGGGTGGAAAGGTGGAGCTGTTCTGGCACGAATTCGAAGCACCCTATCAGGTGACCGGCAACACGGGCGGGAAGAACGCGATGATCGCCGGTATGAACGCCTTCACGCTGATCATGTCGTGCGCAGTGCTCTTCAGTTCCAGCGCCGAGGCCGGCGCGAGCATCTACATCGGCGATTCGCCGGGCATGTGGTCGACCATCCACTTCGTCCTCGGGTGGATTCCGTTCCTCTTCTCGTTCCTCTTTTTCCTCGTGCCGCTCATCCGATCTTTCGACGTCCGCACGCAGGAAGCGCGGCGCCTGGATCGCAACAAGCGCAGACGCATCATGCGCGTCATCTTTGATACTGCCGGCTACCCTCTGACGCTGTCCGATATCGTCGCCGCCGTCAATCGAGGCGGCCAGGCCGCGATGGATGCGCGCGAAGTGGAACGCATCCTCGGGTCGGTGCTCATCGATATCCACGGGACGACGGAACTCCGCGAGGACGGCACGCTGCTCTACCGATTCCCGCGCATCGAACGCGAGACCGCCGCGGTGAACGCCATACGCAAGGCGGGCGGAGCGACGAACACGCTCGGCGACGTGATCATCGACACCGGGAAATAGACCGCTTCCTCTCCATGGAAGGGAGGAATGGCGCTTGGTTTGTGTATATTGGGACATTGTTGCGCTTATTCAGCCCGTATCCGGAAATTCGTCCCTTCAATACAACGGCACCTGACTTTTGCACGGAGATCCCATGTCCCACACGAATGAACCCGGCGCCTACTCCTTCGCACTCGACGAGCATCAGATCCTGGTGCGCGACACCGCGCGCGACTTTGCGGAGAGCGAGATCCGTCCCCACGTGATGGAGTGGGACGAGGCGCAGCACTTCCCGCGCGATCTCTTCACGAAGATGGGCGAGCTGGGCTTTCTGGGAATCATGTTCCCGGAGGAACTGGAAGGGGCGGGGATGAGCGCCATCGAGTATGCGCTGATCGTCGAGGAAATCTCCCGCGTCGATCCGTCCATCGGGCTCGGCGTCGCCGCGCATAACGGACTCTGCTCCAATCACCTCTACCAGTTTGCCTCGCCCGTGGTGCGGCAGAAGTACATGCCCGATCTCGCGAGCGGCCGCAAGCTCGGCATGTGGGGTCTCACCGAACCCGGCTCCGGCAGCGACGCGGGCGGCATGCGCACCACCGCAGTCCTCGATGGCGACGCGTGGGTGCTCAACGGCTCGAAGAACTTCATCACGCACGCCACGTATGGCGAGACGGCCGTCGTCATGGCCGTGACGGAGCCCGGGCAGGGCAGCAAGGGCATCTCCGCCTTCGTGCTCGAGCGCACCATGCCGGGCTTCTCGACCGGGAAAAAAGAGAACAAGCTCGGCATGCGCGCCAGCGATACCGCGACGATCATCATGGAGAATGTGCGCGTCCCGAAGGAGAATCTGCTCGGTGGAGAGACCGGCAACGGCTTCAAGCAGGCGCTGCAGATCCTCGACGGCGGCCGCGTCTCCATCGCCGCCTGCTCCGTCGGCACGGCACAGGGCGCCTACGAAACGGCGCTCGCGTACTCGAAGGAACGCAAACAGTTCGGCAAACCGCTCGCCGAATTTCAGGCCACGCAGTTCAAGCTCGCGAAAATGGCAATGGACATCGAGGCCGCCCGGCTGCTCACGCACAAGGCCGCATGGATGCGCACGCAGGGCATGGACATCAACGTCGCCGCGTCGTACGCGAAACTCTTCGCGAGCGAGGTCGCGACGCGCGTGACGAACGAGGCGGTGCAGATCCTCGGAGGCTACGGCTTCACGAAGGACTACGCGGCGGAGAAATACTATCGCGACGTGAAGCTGCTGACCATCGGCGAGGGCACGTCGGAAATTCAACGCCTGGTGATCAGCCGCCGTCTGTTGCAGGACTGATGCAGATCCAGATCGTCACGCGGAAAACGGACGACGGCGTGGAAGCCTCGGTCCCCAGCATCCGCGAATGCGAATCCTGGGCGGCCACCGAAGACGAAGCCATCGACAATCTCCTGGATCGCGTCCGCTTTTTCCTGCACCTGAAGGAAGGCTTCAGGCACAAGCTCGACGTCTCGCGCAGGGAAGGGGACGAGACCTGGTATGCGTTGGTCCTGCCGGACCGTTGAAGAACCTGCACGACGTTCATCCTTTTCTTCTTCCATTTCGATCCGAAAAGCGGTAGAATCGGTCTGCGGAGAACCCGCGGCAGGCTGAAGCGGGGTCTCGAATCCGACCTTCGATCATTCGCATGGGAGTACCATGGTAACGCAGGCAGACAAGACAGGAAACTCGCGGACTTCCCCCTTTCAACTCGTGCAGTGGCTCGCCATCATCGTGCTGCTGGTCGCGGTGCTCGTCTTCATCTGGCAGCAGAACAAGCTGGCAAACCGCGTGGATCTCGCGACAAAAAAATACGCGAATGTCGAGGTGAGGCTGAAGAATCTCGAGCGTGGTCCGAATTCCGTCACCCACACCGGAGAGATGCGAAGCGGCACCGGCGCCCATCGGAAGCGCGATGCTGCAGCTCCCGGGACGGACGCCAAAGGCGCTGGCGCGTCGCAGGGAATCCAGGGTTCCGAGGAAATCGTCTTGGAAGCCGCGCCTGCGCCGGACGCGAACGCGCCGCAGGGCCTCCGCACCGATCGGACCTCGGCAAGGAGGTCGAAGGATGCGCGTCAGTATCGTCGCGGCAACCCGCGTGCTGCTCGCGCCGCGATGGCGTCGAAGATCGCGAAGCGGCGTGCGATACCGAGGCAGCATCGGGTGTACCTGAATGTGGGGAATTACGCGACGCGTGCGGCTGCCCTCCGCGAGCGCAACGCGCTGCTCGGAATCGGCCTTCCTGCGACAATGCGCGTGGGAAGAGGCGGGTACGGTGTGACGCTCGGACCCTTCCAATCCGCTGCACAGGCCCAGCGGTATGCGCACTATGTGCTTCGTGCGGCACCCGGAAGATCGGCGGTGACGGAACCGAAGCTGCGCTGACGCCCTGGAAAGGGTTCAGCTGACACCGCAACCTGAAAGGACAGCCGCTCCCGATCCGCTCTATACCTACGCGTTCACCGTATCCGCTGATGCCGTGGACCTCAACGGACACGTCAACAACGTGAAGTACGTGCAGTGGATGCAGGACGTGGCGGTACACCATTTCGATGCCATGGGCGGCAACCCCGACGGCGAAGACCCCGCGTTACCCCTCGGATTCTGAAGTCGCGCGCAGGGCGCCGAACAGTTTCCGTCCCGTGAAAACGCCTTGCGCATCGAAGGAATGCATGCCGTCCCACGAGATGGCGCAGGCCGTCCCGTCGGTGAGCGTTATCGTTGTCGGGAAATCCTCCACCTCTCGTCCCTCGATGACGATGGAATGCAGCGCCTCGTGCACCGCCGTGCCGTGATCGGGATCGGAAAACACTTCGTGAAACGGTTTCCCCGCGATCTCCTGCGCGCGCATCGAGAACAGGAGTTCGACGGAGGCGCTGATGCCGGTGATACGGAACTCGTTGTCGACATCGACGATCAACGAGCCCACCGGGGAGGTGGATGCCGATGCGGATTCCTCCGGCGCACGCTCGATGCTCGCCGGGAGCGCAGCGTTCAGCAGATCCGCGAGCCGTCCGACTTCCTTCGTGCCGGGATCCATCGCGCCGTGGTGCGTCGGTTTCCTGTCGTGCCGATGCGCAAGACGGTCCGCGAGTTCATCGAGCGGGATCGCGATCGCGGCGGACGTCCACAGCGCCAGCATGCCCGCAATGCCGATCAGTCCGAGGATGGCGGGCAGGATGAGCATCGGGCTTCTCGCGAGGAACAGCTTCACGCCGGGCGCGAACAGGTAGGAATACAGTGCCGCGACGGTGATGAAGCTTACCAGCAGCAGGAGAAGATGCGAGAGGAACACGCGAAGGAATATCGTCGGCCGGTCTTTGGTGTGCATGGGGGCCTGGTCTGAATGAGGCTGCGCTGACATTGGCAGAACAAGCTAGATATCCCGTTCGTTTCCCGCAAGCACGCGATGGAGCCCGATCGTGTCCGCGAGTGGAATGGAGAACTCCCCACATCCGATATCACGGATTGCTTACATGGACAGGCGCTTGGAAGGTGTAGAATTGACGCACAGGCCAGCAATGGCCGCACCGACACGCCTCGAGGCTGCCCCGCACACCCTTCACAAAGCATCATGACTGTGACAACACCCGGGTATCGTGCAATTGGACGCACGGAATGGATTCTCCGCGTCTCGGCGCTGGCCGTCGGCGCCCTCGGCGCCATCGGCATGCTCGGGTGGCTGACGGGGATCATGATTCTCGCGCGCTTCCAGCCGCAGCATGTTCCCATTGCGCCCGATACCGCCGGGATGTTTCTCTTGCTCGGATTCGTCCTCCACGGGTTCTTGCGACTGAGAACGCAAGGCGCCGGGATGCTTGCCGCGGTCTCCATCCTCGTCCTCTGCGGCATGTACGGACTGCTGAAACTCATCGGGCATGTCGTCGGGGCGGACCTGACGTTTTCCGCGGTTCTTTTTCCGGTCACGGAAGTGCTCGATCTCATTCCAATCGGACGGATGTCCCCGATCACCGGAGGGCTGTTTTTCCTCGCCAGTCTGGCGCTGCTCCTGCTGCTGCCCGCGTGGAGAAACTCGAGGACCGCGGGGATCGCCGCCGTCTGCGCGCTGGTCGTGATGACCCTCGGGTTCATTGCCAGCGTGGGGTATCTGTACGGCACACCGTTGCTCTATGGAGGCACGATCATCCCGCTCGCGCAGAACACGGCCATGGGTTTCCTCCTTCTCGGGGCGGGCACTCTTGTTGTTGCGGGTGCGGACGTCCCGCATATCCGGATGTTTCTGGGTCCCGCGCCCACGGCGCGCATGCTTCGAGCCTTCGTTCCGCTCACCGTCGTGGTGCTTGTGCTGCACAGTGTTTCGGAGACTTCCCTTGCATCGCTGCTCTCGCTCAATCCGGCGCTGGTTTCCGCATTGATCACCATCGTGCTCATCTCCGCGACCGTTTTCACGGTGACGATGTTCGGTCGACGCATCGGCGGAAGCATCGAACGCGTGGCAGCGGAGCGGGCGAGGCACACCGCGGAACTGGCGAAGGCGCATCGCGCGCTCCGGGTGCTCAGCGAATCGAACCAGACGCTCGTGCGCGCGAAGGATGAACCGTCCTTCCTCCAGGAAGTCTGCCGCTTCATCATCGAACTCGGCGGCTACCGCCTCGCGTGGATCGGTTTTGTCGAGCACGACGACGCGAAGAGCGTGCGGACCGTCGCGCACGCGGGATTCGAAGGCGGGTACATCGAACAGATGGCCATCACCTGGGCCGACACCGAGCATGGGCGGGGCCCCGCCGGCCGATCGATACGCGCGCGGACTCCCGTCATCGTGAATGACACGGAGACGGACCCGCTCTTCGCGCCCTGGCGTGCCGCGGCAGTTCAGATCGGATACCGCTCCGTCATTTCGCTCCCGTTGGAGCTCGACGAGGACGTCATCGGAATTCTCGTGATCTACGACGCCGTGCCGGATGCATTCATCGACGAGGAAGTCCGCCTGCTGCGCGAGCTGGCCCTCGATCTGTCGTATGGCATCTTCACCTTGCGCGAGCGGGCGAAGCACGAGCGGACCCTGAAGGAGATGACGGAACTCTCCGAGCGGCACCGCTTTCTCGCGGAGGTGCTCGAACATGCGTCGCAACCCTTCGGCATCGGCTATCCGGACGGCCGCCTCGGCATCGCCAACGCCGCCTACCTCGGACTGCTCGGATACACTGCGCGGGAACTCGAACAGGTCGACTGGTACAAGGACATGACTCCCGATGAATGGCACGCTCCCGAACTGGCGGCGCTGGAGGAACTGCATCGCACGGGACTGCCCGTCCGCTACGAGAAAGAGTACATCCGCAAGGACGGCTCCCGCGTTCCCGTGGAACTCCTCGTCCATCTTGTGCGCGATGACGCCGGCGCCCCGGAGTTCTATTACTCGTTCGTCACGGATCTGACCTTCCGGAAGCGGGCGCTTCTCGAACTCATCCAGGCCAAGGAGCGCGCCGAGCGATCCGACCGGCTCAAGGATGCCTTCATCGCAAACATCTCGCATGAGATCCGCACGCCGCTCAACGTGATCCTCGGCTACAGCCGAATCGTTGAGGATCGCTTCCTCCGCGATTCGGCGCCCGAGCAGCATCGCTACTTCCGCTCCATCGAATCAGGGGCTCACCGGTTGATGCGGACGGTGGACATGATCCTGAGCATCTCGCGCATGCAGGCAGGGGTGTTCAATCTTACGCCCGCGCGCTTCGAACTCGCCGGCCTGATCGAGCATCTCCTCGTGCAACTTCGTCCGGCCGCCGAAAAACGGGCTCTCGATCTGATATGGATCAATCAATTCGGCCACGCGACGCTGTATACGGACGAGCATTGCCTGAACGACGCAATCAGCAATCTCATCGACAATGCGATCAAGTTCACCCCGAGCGGCTCCATCCGTGTCCGCCTGTACCCCGACGGCGAAGGATCGCCCTGCCTCGAAATCCAGGACACGGGGGTGGGCATTGACAAAGAATACCTTCCGCATCTCTTCACGCCGTACTCACAGGAGGAAATCGGGTACACGCGCTCGTATGACGGCATCGGCCTCGGCCTCGCGCTCGTCAAAAAGTACCTCGATCTGCTCAACGTCTCCATCGATGTCGACAGCCGGAAAGGGGTCGGCACCACGTTCACGCTGCGGCTCGCCTCGTGTTATTCAGGTCCAATGGACGCGCAGACCGAACCCGCCGTGCCGCGGGAGCGGTTGCGCGCCCTGACAGCGGTCCCTGGCGGGGCGCGGCGCGAGATCCTGATCGTGGAGGATGACCCCGGCACCGTGGAATTCATGCGCGATATCCTGAGTCCGCGCTTTGACGTTTCGTGCGCGGACAGCGCCGCGGAGGCGTGGCGCGTCCTTGCGGAACGTTCGCTGCACCTCCTGCTCCTGGATATTTCCCTGCAGGGCGGCACGCACGGACTCGACCTCGCGCGGCAGATCCGGGCATCCGAACAGCACGCCCGACTCCCGATCATCGCCGTGACTGCGCACGCCTTCGATCAGGACCGCATCAACTGCCTGGATGCCGGGTGCACGGCCTACGTGCCCAAGCCTGTCGATATCAGCCTGCTGTTTCAGACGATCGAGACGGTGTTGGGGATGAAGGGTGAAGGTTGAAGGGTGAAGGGTTCGCGATTATTTCACAACGGTGAAGCGTGCGGAAGCGATGGTGGTGCCGTCGGAAACGCGGCATGAATAGCTTCCCGCAGGGAGAGCAGGCAGTGCATGGAGCGGTATGCTGTGCGTCCCTTCTCTGATCAGGCCTGCCGATTGTCTCGCGACGAGGTGTCCGGCGACATCGACCACGGTAATTTCCAGGACGGTTGGTCTGCGAATGCGGACAACAACCGACGATGCGCCGCGCGAGGGATTTGGATACACGTCGAGGCTGATGCCGCTGGCCACAGTCGCGGACGCTTCAGCATCCGAGGTGGGACAGATGCCGTGATTGATGATGTACTCCGGCGTGAGTGACGTCGCCTCGATACCGAACGGACTGGTGATTGCCACCTCCTTCGCCCAGCCGTCTTTCAGCGTGTTGAAGAAGCTGTCCATCGTCATGTTCATGATGTCGCAGGAGGGATCGAAGATGTCGTTGCCCGGACCCCACTCCCACGCGAGCCAGCCGATGTCGAGTCTGTTGCATTCGGACAGAATGGTCCGGTAATCGCACTCGTACACGCAGGCCTTGTCCCGGTTGAACTTGTATGCGAATTCGCCGACGATGATCGGCAGGTCGAGATCCGCGGCCGCCTGCAGCTCACGGCTGATGAATGCCGCATCCGCGCCGTCGCTGACGGCCCAGTACATGTGGACGCTGAAGATGAGGTTGTGGTCCGGGTCCTGCGCGAGGAGGAAGGGGCCGGCATTGCGGAGCATGCCGAGGTCCTTGCCCCAGTCGCTGCCATCGATGACCAGCGGTGTGCGGATGCCGGCGGCCCTCAGCGTGGCGATGGCATTCTCGTACCCCGTCTTGAACTCCGCGAGGGAGACCTGATCGTTGCCGCATTCGTTCGCGATGTTCACGAGCAGGTATTTTTCGTGCTTCTGCACCACGGCAACCACGTCGGGGCGTTTCCAGTAATCGACGCAGGCCTGCAAGCCCGCGAAATCGCCCGTGGCGTCGTGCAGTTCCACCATCGGGATCATGTTGGCGTCGATGCAGTCCTGTATCGTGCGGTCGAGTCCGCCAGGTCCGGCGTCGATTTCGTTGGGTCCCGGATTCGCGAGCCAGACGATGCGCACGCAGTTCGCCTTCGTTTTGCGGATTTCGGCATAGGACTGCTTTCGCAGCGCAAGGTCGCCGGTCCACACAATCATCTTGTTGACACCGCGCAGCACGATCTTGTCTCCGCATGGCGTGTAGAGGTTTCTGCCATTGACGGCGAGCCCCGGAAGTTTCTGGGCGGGAGCGATGGACAACACGAGCAGGAGCGAGGCGGTGGCCAGCAGTATGGATTTCATGGGATGTCCTTTGGGATTATCCATGAGAACACTGGAGCGTGCAGTTTCGTTGCAGCGGACGCGGCGGTTGCTTCTGAAACTGTGGATGCTAATATTTCCGCTCATATATCAGCATGTCACCGATTTCGGCACACCATCTCCAAGGAGGGTCCCATGACCGTATTCAGAGGTTTCGTTTGCGCAGTGCTCCTCGCTGCAGTTGTCGGGTTGAACGGTTGCGGCGGCAAGGATGAGAAGAAGGAGCAGAGCATGCTCGAGCAGCTGACGGAGGCGGGGAAGGCGATGGAGAAGACGGCGCAGCAGATGGAGAAGACCGCCGATCAAAAGCCGGTCCCGCCCGTATCGTTCAAGGTCCTGCTGACCTTCCTTCCCGCGACGGTGGACGGTCTGAAGGCAGGCGAGCCCGAGGGAGAATCGCAGACGATGGGCGAATGGAACTTCTCGCGCGCGAACATCGAATTCACCGGCGACGGCGGCAAGCGCGCCAGCATCGAAGTGTTCGACTACGCGCATATCGGCGTTCTCTACGCGCCGTACCAGCTCCTGTTCAACATGAAATTCTCGCGCGAAAGCACGAAGGGATACGAGAAAAGCGTCAAACTCGCGGATTTTCCTGCCTTTGAAAAATGGGAGCTCGCGGGCGCGAACAACGAGATCACCGTCCTCGTCGGCGACCGCTTCATCGTTGTCGTCAAAACGGACGGACTCGGCGAAGGCTCGGCCCGGAAGATCGCCGAGTCGATGGATCTGAAAAAACTCGCGACGCAGACCGCGGCCTGATCCGAAGTCGAAGACCTGCGCAGGAAGGGCGATGTGGAGGAAGCTCCGCACCGCCCTTCCGGCGTTTCCGCGGGACTGCGGCACATGGCGTGTACGAGGCATCCGATCCCGGCGGAAAACTCCTGCCGGTTCGATTGTGGAAAAACCGGGCGCAACTGTCAAGAAAACCCGACAGTGCCGCAACAGAGAGGATCGTAGCTTTGAGTGCGTGTTTTCGTGCTGAATGATGCCGGTATTGAAGGACAGGTACCCGAGACGCATGTCATGAGAGAAACAGAAAACGAGAATCCCTTCGGGAGATCCGGGCACGGACGCGACGGCACATCCTTCGATCCGCACGCCCTGCTCCTGCATCAGCTCGAAGTGAAAATGGACGAACTCGAGCGATCGGCCGCAACACTGCGCGCCAGTGAAAACCGCTTCAGGACCGCCTTCGAGTCTTCCCCGATCGGACTGGTGATCATGAACATCGACGGGAAGTATCTTCGCGTGAATCAGGCATTCAGCCGCATGCTCGGTTACAGGGAGGAGGAACTCATCGGTCGAAACTACGAAGAGTTCACCCATCCCGACGACCGCGCGCAGAACCGCGCCACCATGCACGATTTCCTGCGCGGTGAACGGACGGGCGCCGAATTGGAGAAACGATTCCTGCGAAAAGACGGCAGCAGCGTGTGGGAAGGTGAAATCGAAAACCGCAGGAAGGATGGCACGACGTTCCCCGAGGAAATGACCATCACCCCGGTACTTGACAAGACGGGTCAGATCACGCATTTTGTCGCGGTGAAGAAGGACGTCACCGTTTCGCGCGCTCGTCGCGCGACTGGCCTCGATGTCAGGAACAGCAGGATAGACTGTCACCAGATACAGCCACAGGATCATCATGTCTGACACACCGCATCACGCATCGCAGCATCCCGTTCCGGACGGGCCCGCCACCACATTCCGGGAATCGTTCCCGACCCGGATGATGCACCTGATCGAGACGGCGCTCACGGGCACCGATCCCGACCGCATTCTCCACCTCGCCACCAAGACCGCAGGCGAGCTCACGCAGAGCGCGTACTCCGCCTACATGGAAGCGCGCGTCGGGGAACCCGGGTTCGTCCTGCGCGCCGGATGTGGATGGAAGGACGGACTTCTCGGGAGCATCGTGGACGATCCCGAGTTGGATTCGCTGTCGCGTCTGACGCTCGCGGAACGGAAACCCGTGGACATGCAACACCCGCCGTCCTCCCGCACAGGGAAGGACGAGACGCTTCTGCAGCGCGCCGACATCATCTGCGGCTGTTCCGTTCCTGTCGAAATCGAAGGCCGCGCACTCGGCGTGCTCGGCGTGTACTCCGACACTCCGAACACCTACAGCGGGGAGGAGAAGGCGGAACTCGCATTGATCGCATCGATCATCGCGGGGACCACCGCGCGCTTTCGCGATCTGCATGGGCTGCGACTGTTGAAGCACGCGCTTGATGCCTCGTCGATGCCGATGTTTCTGCTGGATACGACGATGGCGGTGCGCTCCGCGAACAGCGCGATGGGCGTGTATACGGGCTTTTCACCAGACACCCTCACAAACATGACGCTTCCGCTGCTCCTTGCGGACGGCGGCGCGGGAGATTGGCTGGATCGACTGAGCGCGTTGCCTCGGGGAGGATCCGTCAGCTTCACCGGGCGGCTGAAAAGGCGGGACGGATTCGTCGTCTCGGCGGCAGTCACCGCGGACTCCTTCCTGAGCGATGGCATCGCGCACACCGTGGTCCGCATGCGGCCATCGGAGATGCTCACGAACGACGAGGACTCCGCACCGCCCGTCCTTTCCGACGGCGCACACTCCCAGCCGGCGGAGCGCGGAATCCTGATCCTCGACGGCGACGGGACGATTCTCCACCACGATGCCGCCACGCTTTCCTGTTCTCCATTCCGCGCGGGGAACACATCGAACACAAACTCCAGACGGTCTTCTCCGAAGACTTCTCGCGAGCGCTTCTGCGGGAAATCTCCCTTGCTCTGAGACAGCATCGCGCCGGCATCCTCGAACACGAGGCCATCGTCGGTGGCTCGCCGGTCTGGTGCCGGACCCGTATCGATCCCATCCGCGCGCGCGACGGCTCCCAACCGACCGTGCTGGTGACGACGCAGGCGGTTCCCTCCCAGCGGGAATTCGAGCGCAGCGTGGTCCGCGCAGCCACCCGGAATCTGACCATGGACATCCCGGAGCGGAGCCCGGATCGCGCGGCGAAGCAGGACGCGGGGGTCCCCGTCGTGCTTCTGGTCGAAGACGATCCGTCGACGATCATCTACATGACGCAGTTGCTCAAGACCCAGTACCGGATCGTCGCCGCGCGATGCGCGGCGGACATGTGGGATGAATTGCAGCGGAATTCGATCGCGGTCGTCCTGATGGATATCGCCTTGCGCGGCAATACCGACGGCCTCCAGTTGACCCGGCAGATCCGCGAAAGCGGCGCGCATGCCGCCATCCCGGTGATCGCGGTGACCGCGTTTGCGTCCGAGCAGGACCGCCAGCGTTGCCTCGCGGCGGGTTGCACCGCCTACTTCACCAAACCCATCAACACGAAAATGTTCCTCCAGACGCTCAAGGAGCTCGCGCTGAGACCTCTTCAGGACGCGCAGTGACGAACGCACTCGGACGCTGACCATATTACAGGGGGATGCATGAGCACAGACGATCTCCAACGGAGCGACATCGTGTCTCTGGCCCGGGACGGCGTGAGGCAGCGAGACCTGGACGAACTGGAATTCATGCGCTTCTCCGTGGAACACGCGGCAGCGGCGATCGTCTGGATACAACCGAACGGGCGCTTCCGCTACGTGAACGAGGCGGCATGCGCGCTGTACGGCGCGGAGAGAACCGAACTGCTCGCGTCCGATGTGTCCATGATCGACACGCAGTACTCTCCCGAGCGGTGGATCAGCCTGTGGCAGGAGCTCCGCGTGAAGGGCGCGTTGTCGATGGACCTGAATGTGCGATTGCGTGACGGAAGTTTGAAGCTGCTCCAGGCGCATGCGAGCTACATTTCCTTCGGCGGGGAGGAACTGAGCTTCGTCACCCTGCAGGATATCACGGAGCGCACACGCACGCAGGAAGCGCTGCGCAGCAGTCAGGAACAGTACCGGGCGCTGGTGGAGTCGGCGGGAGATGCGATCGCGGTGATCGACGCAACGGGGACGTTCCAGTTCATCAACGCCATTGGCGCGCGAAACCTGAAGAGGGAACCGGAGGACGTCATCGGCCGCAACATGACCGAGCTTTTTCCCGCCGCGGTCGCCTCGTATCAGACGTCCCTGATTCGCCGATGCATCCAGACCGCCTCCCGCATCAAGGATGAAAGCGAGACGGTGCTCGCGGGCGAATCCCGATGGTACCTCGCCAGCTTTGAACCCATCCATGACGCGGACGGCATCGTGCGCACCGCCGTGATGGTGGCTCACGACATCACCGACCACAAACAGGCCGAGTTGGAGTTGCTTGCCGCGAAGGAACGCGCGGAAAAATCCGAGCAGGTCAAGGACGCCTTCATCGCGAACATTTCGCACGAGATCCGGACGCCGCTGAACACCATCAACGGCTACGCCCAGGTCATCCAGGAAGTGTTCGAGGACCGGATGCGTCCCGGCGAGAAGCGCTTCTTCGACAGCATCCAGCGCGGCAGCGAGCGCCTCGTCCGCACCGTCGACGAGATCCTCAACTTCTCGCGGATGCAGGCGGGCGACATTCGACCGCTGCTCCAACCCGTCGACCTCGCGGCCTTGACGCACCGGCTCGTCACGGAATTCCGGGTCAGCGCGCAGCAGCGCCTCCTGTCCATGACCTACATCAACGAGATCGGCGACGTGGAAGTGGTCGCGGACGAATACTATCTGGGGCAGATTCTGCACAACATCGTTGACAACGCCGTGAAATACACCACACAGGGATCGGTCACCGTCCGGCTGCACTACGATGCCGAGCAGCATGTGGCCGTCGAGGTGCGCGACACCGGTGTCGGCATATCCGCCGAGTATCTGCCGCGGCTCTTCGAGCCGTACACGCAGGAGGAACACGGTCATTCGCGCACGTTCGACGGCATCGGTCTGGGCCTTGCGCTCGCGCGGCGTTACCTCGACTTCCACAACGCCACCGTCACCGTGCAGAGCGAGAAGGGTGTCGGGTCGTCGTTCGTGGTCCACCTGGCCGACACGCGTCCCGTTGCCGAGGCCGCGGATGCCAGGGCAGGCGGCGCCCGCGGTACCGGGAAGTGTGCGTCTGACGACAAGCCGGGCGTCCTGGTCGTGGAGGATGACCTGCTGACGGTGGAGTACCTGCAACTCATCCTCGAATCGCACTATGACGTGCGCACCGCCGCATCCGCCGTGGAGGCCATGCGTCTGCTCAAGCGCAAGACGGCGGATATCATCATCATGGACATTTCGCTGAAGGGCAAGAAGAACGGCGTGGAACTGACGAAGGAGCTGAGAAAGTCGGAGCAGTTCAAGCACATTCCGATCGTCGCGTTGACCGCGCACGCCTTCCCGAGCGACCGTGAGTCCTGCATGCTGGCGGGATGCAATGAATTCATCGCGAAACCCATGAGCAGGAATCAGCTGTATGACGTCATGAACCGCCTGCTCGCCAAACCCGTCGCCAGCGACGGGTGAGGCGTGCCGCCGCGCGGAGCGGCGTCCGGACTCTTGGATACCAGCGGCGAATCCTGTTGATTTGTCCCGACGTCATTCACCCTTCGAGGCCATCATGATCAGGACATTTCCGGCTGTGGTCTGCCTGCTTTTCGTCTGTGTCGCAGGCGCGCAGTCACAGCCCGCCACCCGTCTGACAACGCCCGCCGGGATCGCCGCCGCGGTGGAAACTCTTCGCATGGACGCTTCGGTCATGCGGAACCCCGGCGTCCCGGAGCGGGAGCGGCCTTCCGCGTCCGGTTTCAGCGCAATGCAGGCCCTGATGCGGAGTCATCTCACAATACCGGGGAACCCCGCGAATTCCCCGCGCAGACTCTCCGCGCCCGGCGACACGCTTGTCGTCGGACCCGGCCCCGACACGTTGCGCATCAGCGGCGCCTGGTCGCACGCGGGCCCCATCCTCGTCCTCGGGGACGGGCGTCTCGTGTTCGACAGCGCCCGGGCCGTGATCACGGGGAACATCGTCGTGTGGGGCGGGCGCGCGGCGCTGGTCGCGCGGCATTCGACGCTGGTGTTCCCTCAGGAATACTTCTATCAGCGGAGCCTGATCGCCGCGGGAGGCTCGAGCGTGCTGTTCGAGCAGACGACCCTCGATTACGGGGGACTCCCGCATAATCTCGCCGTCACCGACTCCGCGGCGGTGGAGTACCGCACGGTCACCAACCGCGGCTTCACCACCTGCGGACTCAGCGGCAGGGCGCGGCTGCGGGTGGACAGCTGCAACGAGACGGGGGAGTTCATTCTGCAGGACAGCGTGACGCTCGATTTCCGGAATGCGCACACGGTGCTGCTCTGGCCGGTGATCGAGGCCGGCGCCGCGCTGGATGGCGCCTTTCCCGACGGCGCCCTGGTCGATCGTTTCACGCTGAACAGGAACACGGCGGGAACGAGCGGAATCCGCTTCGACGTGAACCTCGAGCAATGCGGCAACGTGCTCTGGGGACTCATGCCGAAACCGGGTTCGGATATACGGATACGGAACTCGAGAATGCGCGCGATCGGCCTCTGGTTCACGGCGCCGGACAGCGTCGCCGTGTCGGGACTGGTGAACAACCTCGCGCACACGCAGTTCACCGCGCCGTTGACGGACAGGAGCCTCGTGCTCGATAACACCTTCGTGCAGACCTGGAGCCTGTACTCGTTCCATGCGTCCGTCGTCGATGTGAAAGCCTGCATTCTCGGCGAGATCGGCGCGTTCGGCAGATCACGCGTCACCTGCGCCAACACGATGGTGGATGGAACGGGCGGCTACCTGTTCGCATCCGACACGTCGACGGTTCTGTACGGGTTTTCCTCCGCGACGTGCAATGTGCGCAGCGAGCGCAACGGCATCCTGATCTTCGCGTACTCCGCATTGACGAATGGCAGCGCCGTGGCGATCGGCAATTCGATCCTCATCTGCGCGCAGTCCGGCATGATCGACGATCCGGTCGCCCTGGAGGGCGCCATCGCATGGAAAGCGGAGATCGCGCCGCCCGTCTCACTGCACGTCGGGGACTTCGTCCCGCTGCCGGGATCCGCGTGGATTGACCGCGGGCCGCAGAGCGTGCTGTTCGACTTCAAGAAGTACGCGGTGTCGTATCAGAAGGCGGGAGAGACGCGTTGGACGCTCATCGGGGATACCGCATTCATCGAAGTGCGGAATGCGCCGCTCATCCAGTGGAACACGGCAGGCATCGAGCCGGGATTGTACAACGTGCGCGTCACCCTCGTGTCGGATGTTCCCGGCGCCTTTGCCGTTGACGCGATGAAGAGCGTGAACGTGCTTCCGGCGCTGACCGGTGTCGAGCGCGTTCCGCAGGCCGCCGCCTTCTCGCTCTATCCGAATCCAGCGCGCGATCAGCTCGTTATCTCGGGAGTGACAGGGGATGCCGCGATCGTCGATGCGCTTGGCAGGGCGGTATGGCGCGGCACCGTTGACGGCCACGAGCGCATCGATGCTTCCGCATGGCTGCCTGGCGCGTATCTGTTCATCTCCGCGCACACCGCAAGGCGCATCATCGTTTACCGGTAACGGCAGGGCTCCATTCCGCGTGTGCAGCCACAGCGTGGTCTTTGTAAGGCGCGGCACGAATCAGTAATTTCACCTGCTGATCCCTCCCCGCATCTCTTTCACCTGACACCTGCATCTTTCATCTTTTCACCTTCAACCTTCAACCTTGATCATTCAACCTTCATCATTCAACCTTCCCCCTGCCACCATGCTCCTCCGCACCCTTCTCCTCGCCGCCGTCCTCCTTTCGCTTGCAACACTCGGTTCCTGCGCGAAGAAGGAGCGCGCCGCGACAAAAGTCATCGGCGTGTCGCTTCTGAATCGCGGGCACATCTTCTACAAGGACCTCGAGGAGGGCTTGCAGGAGCAGGCGAAGAAGGAGGGGTACGAGCTGATCGTGACCTCGGCGGACTTCGATCTCGGCAAGCAGATCTCGCAGATCGAGGACTTCGTGGCGCGGAAAGTGGATGCCATCATCCTCTGTCCCGTGGATTCGCGCGGCGTCGGTCCGGGCGTGTTGACCGCCTCGCAGGCCGGGATCCCCGTGTTCACCGCCGACATCGCCGCGGAGAACGCGCCCGTCGTCTGTCACATCGCGTCCGATAACATCGCGGGCGGCCGACTCGCGGGCGAGTACATGGCGAAGCTCCTGAACGGCGCGGGCAAGGTCGCGATCATCAACCAGCCCGTGGTCACCTCCGTGCTCGACCGCGTGCAGGGCTTCCGCGATGCGCTCTCGAAGTTCCCGGGAATCACCATCGTGGCTGATGTGAACGGGCAGGGCGTGCGCGACCGCGCGCTGCAGGCCGCTGCGGACGTTTTGCAGGCGCATCAGGATCTCGCCGGCGTCTTCGGCATCAACGACGATTCCGCCCTCGGCACGCTCGACGCCTGCGAGCAGTTCAAGCGCGACAAGCCTCCCGTCATCATCGGGTACGACGCCACACCGCCAGCGGCGGACGCCATCAAGCGCGGCTCGGCGCTCAAGGCCGACGTCGTGCAGTACCCGAAGAAGATCGGCTCGTCCACCATCGACATGATCCGCGCGCATTTCGCCGGCCAGCCCGTCCCCAAGGTCTTCCCGGTGGAAGTCGGCATTGTCGATCAGGCCAAACTCAGCGCCATCTGACGGCATCCGTGCTCCACGCGACGTATTCATCTGAAATCTGACATCTGGAATCTACCCTCTTCCACCTGTCCCCTGCACCCTTCCACCTGTCACCTGTCACCTGTCCCAAACCAACCCCGTGATTCCCGACCCCGACTCCCGTTCGTTGCTCGAGATGTGCGGTATCGTGAAGGAGTACCCGGGCGTCACGGCCCTGCGCGGTGTTTCCTTCGATGTGCGCTCGGGTGAAGTGCACTGCCTCGTGGGGGAGAACGGCGCCGGCAAATCCACGCTGACGGGCATCCTCGCGGGCGCCGTGCGACGCACGGCCGGGGACATCTTCGTCGAAGGGAGAAGCACGGACATCGCCTCGCCGATCGACGCCCTGCGGCGCGGCATCGGCATGATCTACCAGGAATCCCGGCTCGTGCCGGAACTGACCGTCGCGGAGAACATCGCGCTCGGCCGCGAACCGCGGAGCGCGGGCGGCGTGCTCATCGACCGCGCGGCCGTGCGGCGCATCGCAGAAAAAGTGCTGTCCGATCTCGGCGAGGACATCCCCGTGACGGCGCGCGCGCGCGACCTCGACAGCGCGCAGCAGCAGATCGTCGAGATCGCCAAGGCCTTCGCCCGCGATCTGCGCGTGCTGGTGCTCGACGAGCCGACCGCCGCGTTGACGGAGCGTGAGAAGCTCCGCCTCTTCGCGCTCATTCGCGGCGTGCAGGCGAAAGGCACGGGCATCATCTACATCTCCCACCGCCTCGAGGAGATCTTCGAGATCGGCGATCGCGTCACGGTGCTGCGGGACGGGGAAGCCGTCGGCACCCGCGATGTGGCCGACGTGGACCGCGCCGCGCTGATCCGCATGATGGTCGGCCGCGACCTCGACAAGGAGTATCCGAAGGAAGACGCGGAGCGGGGCGCGCCGCTTCTGGAACTGCGCGATCTGTCCACGCGCGACGTTCACAACGTGTCGTTCGCCGTCCATGCAGGCGAAATCTTCGGCATTGCCGGGCTGATCGGTTCGGGCAAGGTGGAACTCTCCCGCGCGCTGTTCGGCGAGCAGCGCAGCACCGGAGGCGCCTTGTACATCGACGGGACCGCCGCGGAATTCTCCTCTCCGGCGGATGCGATCGCGAAAGGTGTGGCGCTGCTGACCGAGGACCGCAATGCCCTCGGATTGCTGATGAACATGAGCGTGGCGGAGAACATCACGCTCAGCAGTCTTGGCGCGCACCGGAGGCGCGGCTTCGTCAATCGCGCGATGGAGCAGCGCACCGCAGAGGCATACACCGCGCTGCTCAAGATCAAGACTCCTTCATCCGATACTTCAGTGGCCGCGCTCAGCGGCGGCAACCGGCAGAAGGTGATTCTCGCGCGCTGGCTCAACACGGGCGCGAAAGTGCTCGTCTTCAACGAACCGACCGCCGGAGTGGACGTCGGCGCGAAATTCGAGATCTACACGCACATCGTGCGTCTCGCGAAGGAAGGGAAGGCGGTGGTCCTCCTCTCCTCCGACCTTCCGGAACTGCTCGGCATGTGCGACCGCATCGGCGTGATGTGCCACGGGCGCATGACCGGCATCCTCGAACGCGAGAAAGCGACACAGGAGAACATCATGGAACTCGCAACGCCGGATGACACGGGAGCGCGGCATGGCAACTGACACACGCCGCGCCGTCGTCGACCTTCTCGGACGCTACGGCATCCTGCTCGCCTTCCTGCTGCAGGTGCTGATCTTCTCGCAGCTCTCACCCTACTTCATGACCGGGGAGAACCTGCTCAACGTCTCGCTGCAGGCATCGATCAACGCCATCATCGCCGCGGGCATGACCTTCGTCATCCTGACCGCGGGCATCGATCTGTCGGTCGGCTCGGTGGTCGCGCTCGCGGGCATCGTCGCGACCACCGTCTGCAAGGTGGACCTGCCCTTCCCGCTCAACATCGGCGCGGGCATCGCGGCGGGACTCCTGTTCGGCACGCTGTCGGGCCTCGGCGGCGGACTCTTCGTCACGCGCTTCCGCATCACGCCCTTCATCATCACCCTCGCGCTGATGACCATCTGGCGCGGCGCGGCCTTCGTCGTCACGGACGGACGCCCGGTCTGGGAACTCCCCGCCGAGTTCGCCTCGCTCGGCGGCGGACGGCTCGGCGGCATTCCCGTGCCGACCATCGTCATGCTCGCCGTGTACGCGGTCGCGCACGTCGTGTTGACGCGCACGCGCTTCGGGCGCTACGTCTACGCCGTGGGCGGCAACATCGAGGCGGCCCGCCTCGCGGGCGTGCGGCCGCAGCGCATCCTGCTCGCGGTGTACGCGATCAGCGGCGTGCTCTCCGCCGTGAGCGGCATCCTCCTGGCCTCGCGCATGAACTCCGGGCAGCCGAACGCCGGCGGCATGTACGAACTCGACGCCATCGCCGCCGTCGTCGTCGGCGGCACCAGCCTGCAGGGCGGACGCGGCACGCTGGTCGGCACCTTCATTGGCGCCATGCTCATCGCCGTGCTCCGCAACGGCCTGAACCTGATGAACGTCTCCAGCTACCTGCAGCAGGTGATCGTCGGGTTGGTGATTCTGCTGGCGACGATGATCGATCAGGCGAAGAAGACGTGAATCGTGAGGTCGTGAAGTCGTGAATCGTGAATCGTGAGTCGTGAGGGCGTGAGTCGTGAGGTCGTGAATGGTGAATCGTGAACGGTGAGTCGTATAATCGTTCCACCATCGTCATCCTGAGCGAAGCGAAGGATCTGCAATGAAAGGCTCGCGAGCGAGTGTATCGGGTGTACAGGGGCAGGAATGACACTCGGAGAGCGTATTCGTGCTTGACATTGAGTGACAGTTGTGTGCACATTATGGTCCACGAAAGGAGAAGGCCATGAAATTCATCAGTGTGCGCGACCTGCGAGGGAAGTCCGGAGAGATCTGGCAGGATCTGCCCGTCGAGCGCGAGATGGTCATCACGAGCAACGGCCGGCCAGTCGCCATTCTCGCCGCGGTGAATGAATCGAATCTGGAGGAAGCGCTCGCCGCGTTCCGACAGGTGCGGGCGATCGAGGCTGTTGCCGCAATGCAGCGTCAGTCGGTGACACAAGGTACGGACAAGCTCTCGAAGCTGGAGATCGCCTCTGAAATCGCCTCCGTACGCAAAAAGCGTTCGCGGTGAAGGTCGTTCTCGATACGAACGTACTCGTCTCCGGGCTGCTGTCGCCCTTCGGTCCGCCTGGAGAGATCGTGCGCATGCTGTCCGCGGGCGCGCTCACGCTCTGTTTGGATGCGCGAGTGCTGTCGGAATACGCGGAGGTGCTCGCCCGACCTCGATTCGCGTTCGATCAGGACATGGTCGCGTCGTTGTTGGAGTATATCGCGCACGTCGGGCAGACGGTCGCGGCGGCGCCGCTCCCCGCAGCGCTTCCTGATCCCGATGACCAGCCCTTCCTGGAACTGGCGCTCTCCGGGGGCGCCGAATATCTGATCACCGGGAACCGGCGCCATTACCCGAAGGCCTTGTGCGGCGGTGTTCGCGTCGTTACCCCGGCGCAATTCGTGGCCGCGTATCGTGCAAATATGCCTCAGTGAAAACATCAATCATTTTCAATTCCCAAGCAGAAACTGTTCTCACGAAATATCCGGGAAAGCAGATTATGAAGCACCTCTTTGTCCTTCTTGTCCTCCTGTCGGTGGGAGTGCACGCGCAGACTCCCATCGATCAGACCGCGACGCAACTCGATTCACTGCGCGGCATCACCGTGCAGGGGTGGACGTATTCGACGGACTTCTCCGTCGATCCCGCCAAAGCAGGCTTCGATGATGCAGCGTGGAAACCCCTGGCCTACGATCAGCGGCTGATGATGATCGACTCGTGCTGGATGCGTGCCGAGGTGACGCTGCCGCAGAGCGCGCTCGGCCGGACGGTCGCGGGCAGGGTGCGCCTGCTGCTGACGGTGGACGACTTCGGCTTCCTGTACGTGGACGGCGCGAACAGGGGCCGCTTTCCGTGGGACGGCGATTTCGTCCTCACGGAGCAGGCGACGCCGGGGCAGCATTTCTCGCTCGCGATACGCGCGCACAACACGGGCGGCCCGATGCGCCTGCTGCGCGCGCAGCTGGTCTTCGATCAGTCGAAGGAGTTGACCGAGCTGCTCTCCAACGTCGCGCTGAGTCTGCGCATCGGCGCGAAGCTGACGGGCTTCGACACGTATCAGAGCAACGCCCGCGTAAAGGTGGACCCGGGCATCGACCGCTCGCGCATCTCCCGCGACGAGAAGCTCGCCATGCGCGCGCAGCTCGAGAAGGCCGCGGCCGCGATCGACTTTGCTGCGATGGACGCGCGCGACCTGCCGCGCTTCCAGGCCTCCGTCGATGCCGCGCGCGCGCTGCTCACGCCCGTCGGCGCATACGCAAAGCGTTTCTCGCTCTTCTTCATCGCCAACGCGCACATCGACGCCGCGTGGCTGTGGCGCAAGGAGGAGACGGTGGAGGTGTGCAAGAACACCTTCTCCTCGGTGTTCAACATGATGCGCGCGCGGCCGGATTTCACGTACACGCAGAGTTCGGCGCTCTACTACAAGTGGATGGAGCAGCGCTTCCCGGCCGTGTTCGCGGGCGTGCAGGACGCGGTGAAGACCGGACGCTGGGAGATCACGGGCGGCATGTGGGTGGAGCCCGACTGCAACCTGCCCTCGGGCGAGTCGTGGATGCGGCACCTGCTCTATGGCAAGCGCTACTTCCGCGAGAAGTTCGGCGTGGACGTCGGCATCGGCTGGAACCCCGACTCCTTCGGCTACAACGGCAACATGCCGCAGTTCTACAAGGACGCCGGTATCGACGCCTTCATCACGCAGAAAATCGGATGGAACGAGGTCAACGTGTTTCCGCACCGCGTGTTCTGGTGGGAGGCGGCCGACGGCTCGCGCATCCTCAGCGTGTTTCCCTTCGACTACGTCAACACGGTGGACAACCCCTTCCAGCTCGTCGACTGGCTGCGCCAGTACGAGGCCAACACGGGTTTCGAGAAGCTCATCGTGCTCTTCGGCGTGGGCGATCACGGCGGCGGGCCCTCGCTCGAGATGATCGACCGCATCGAGAAACTCAAGAAGCTCGACGTGTATCCCTCCATCGAGTACGGCACGACGAAGCAGTACCTCGACTGGGTGAAGAAGCAGGATCTCTCGAAGATTCCTGTCTGGACCGACGAACTGTACCTCGAGTACCATCAGGGCACATTTACCACGCAGGCGAAGGTGAAGGAGGGCAACCGCAGGCACGAAACGCTGCTCGGCAACGCGGAGAAATTCGCGAGCGTCGCATCCCTCTTCGGTGCGGCGTACCCTTCGCAGGATCTGCGCGACGCCTGGGAGGGCGTGATGCTCAACCAGTTCCACGACATCCTTCCGGGATCGAGCATCCGCGAAGTGTACATCGACGCCGCGGAGACGTACCGCGATGCCGCGCTGCTCGCAGGGCACGCGCTCGACCGGTCGCTGGATGCCATCGCCTCGCGGGTCAACACCTCATCGGTGAAGAACGGCAGGCCGCTCGTCGTGTTCAATCCGCTGGCGTGGACGCGCACAGATCTGGTCCGCGTGCCGCTGCCCGCGTGGGACGATGCGGAGTACGAGATCCGGAACTCCGATGGTGCCGACGTGCCGTCGCAGGCCGTCCGCATCGACCGTTCCCGCCGCGAGCTGCTCTTCATCGCGCGCGACGTGCCGTCCATCGGCTACGCCACCTACGCGCTCGCGCCCGCCATTGTCGGCAAGAGCGCGGTGCAGACGCCTGCGGCGCTGTTTCGCAATGGAACACTCGAGAGCGGCGCCTTCCGCGTGCGGGTGGATACCGCGAGTGGCTGGCTGTCGTCCATCAGGGATCTTCGCGCCGACAGGGAAGTGCTGGCCGGACCGGGCAACGAACTGCAGCTGCTCGAGGACGTGCCGAAGGCGTGGTCGGCCTGGAACATCGGCTGGACGGGCGTCACCTACCCGCTGAAGTACCGCGGCTGCGAGGTCGTGGAGACGGGACCCGTGCGCACCGTGCTGCGGCTGAAGCACGATTTCCTGCGTCCCGGCACGACGAAGGAGTATCCCACGGAGTACTTCCCTTCCTCGTTCTTCGATCAGGACGTGATCTTGTACAACGGCATCGACCGCATGGATTTCCATCTCGCGGCGGACTGGTGGGAGGAGAAGATCATGCTCAAGGCGGCCTTTCCGCTCGCCGTGAAGAGCGAGATCGTGACATTCGAGATTCCCTTCGGATCGATACGCCGCGCGGCGCTTCCCGGGACTCCGCTCGAGAAGGCGAAGACGGAGGTGCCCGCGCTGCGCTGGGCCGACATGTCCGACGCCAGGTACGGCGTGAGCCTCCTGAACTCCGCGAAGTACGGGCACGACGCCCGCGCCGGCGTGCTGCGCCTCTCGCTGCTCCGCGCGCCGGTGTGGCCCGATCCGACGGCCGACCGCGGCAAACACGAGATCGACTACGCCCTCTATCCGCATGCGGGCGACTGGAAAAGCGCCGGCACCGTGCGCCGCGGCTACGAATTCAACACACCACTGCTGCCCGTGTTCACCACCGCGCACACGGGGGAACTGCCCGCGTCACAGCCCTTCGTTACGGTGTCGCCGGACAACATCGTCCTCGCGTCCGTCAAGAAGGCCGAGGACGGCGACGCCCTCGTGCTGCAGCTCTACGACGCGCACGGGGTGGAATCGGAGGCGGACATCCGTTTCGTGAAGGCCCCGAAATCCGCGGTGTTGTCCTCCGTGCTCGAAGCCGACGGAACGCCGCTCGCAAGAACCGGCAACAGCGTTCGCGTACGCGTGCCGAAGCACAAGGTGGTGACAGTGAAGGTGACGTTCTGAGCAGTGCACGTGTTGCGGGATTTCACCAATCTCTGCAATCGAACGGCGAAAGAACTTGTTCTCTGCGTCCTCTCTCTGCGCCTCTGCGGTCATTCCCTGCGTTCAGGAGGGGACGGCACGCGGAGAGGAGCTTCGGCGCATGAAACTAGGCGCTTGACTCATTTCGCATCGTGTCTTACATTGTACGACATGAAGACAAGAACACTGACCATCAGGCTCGACAAGGACCTGAGCGACCTGCTCTCGAAAGCCAGCCGTTCATCCGGAATCAATCGCAGCGAAATTGCGAGGGAAGCGCTACGGCGGCAATTGCGCGTGCAGCGCTTCGATATCTCGCGCGACAATCCTCGCCGCCGTGGCGACATCACCTGACTTCCCGTGGAGTGCATCAGTTCCTCAGATCAGGATGACCTTCCAGGCTTGCGCTGCGCCTCGTCACGGGGGACAAGGAACTGTTGCGCCTTGGGAGTATCCACGACACGCGCATCATATCCCCTCGTGCGTACTGGGAAGAGGCACAAGGAAGAGAACTGACGCGGTGACGCGGAGCGGTGTTCCATTCGCGGGAAAGCCGGATCAGTCCTCCAGCAACCAGGCGACGGCTTCGTCGCGGGACGGAAAGACCTTGACGCGGAATCCTTGCTGGAGGCAGAGTTCTTCAAAGTACACGAAATACTGCGCGGCTTCGGGCGCTGTCGGAATGCACAGCGCTTCCTTGTCATTATAGTCCACACCTGTGGCCTTGATGAACGTCACCAGATTCTTGATATCCGTCATGCTGTTTCCCAGGAGCAACTCCGAACAATCGCCGTAGAACCGCCTGCATTGGTTCTTTCTCGCCAGACTGAGCGTCGCCGCGGCAACCTCGAACAACTCCTGGGGACCGTGCTCGATTCTGTACACGGTCTCAATGATTTTCAATGCGGGATTGTAGGTGATGGTGCTGGACATGATGGATGCGCGTGCTGGGATGCAAAGTGATGGAGACGTTGCGTGAAGACATCGGGTCAGGAGCGAGGAGCCCGAGCCGACCGTGTGCTGATTTCCTCCCGCAGGACCGGTGCCACGCGGGTGCCCAGAAGCTCGACCGCCCGCAGCATCTTCGCGTGCGGAATCGACCCGACGCCCAGTTGCAACAGCAGACGCTGGTGTCCGAAGAGCTCATGTTGAAAGAGCGCCTTCTCGATGATCTCGTCGGGTGATCCGACGTAATCCGAACCGCGCAGCGACCGCGAGAAGTCGAACTGCTCGCGTGTCATTCCTGGCCAGCCGCGCTCCCTTCCGATATTCGTCATCACCGCAAAAATGGCGGGGAAGTAGTCGTCCGCCGCCGTCCGCGCATCATCGGCAATGAAGCCGTGCGAATTGATGCTCACCGCGAGCGTCGATGCATCGTGTCCGGCTTGCGCGGCGGAGCGCCGGTACAAATCCGCGAGAGGAGCAAAGCGTTCCGGCAGGCCGCCGATGATGGCGATGGCGAGCGGGAGACCGAGCGTTCCCGCGCGCGCCACGGAGGCGGGCGTGCCGCCGACGGCGATCCACACGGGCAGTTCCGCCTGGAACGGTCGCGGATACACGCCGAGATCGTCGATCGCGGGGCGGTGCCTGCCCGACCAGGTCACCTGCTCGGACCTGCGCAGCGCGAGGAGCAGTTCGAGTTTCTCCGCGAAGAGTTCGTCGTAGTCCTTGAGGTCGTAGCCGAACAGCGGGAAGGATTCGATGAAGGAGCCGCGTCCCGCCATGATTTCGGCCCGGCCCCGCGAGAGGAGGTCGAGCGTCGCATACTCCTGGAACACCCGCACCGGATCGTCGGAACTCAGTACCGTCACGGCGCTGCTCAGACGGATGCGCGTCGTGCGCGCCGCGGCCGCCGCGAGAATGACGGCGGGAGCGGACGCCAGGAAGTCCGGCCGGTGATGCTCGCCGATGGCGAACACGTCAAGTCCCACCTGGTCGGCGAGCTCGATGGTCTCGAGGAGATTGCGCAGGCGTTCGGCGGGACTGATGCGCGCGCCCGTCACCGGATCGGGAAGCAGTTCCGCGAAGGAATACAGGCCGATTTCAAACGCGGGTGGCTCGGGAAGCGGGGTCGGCAACGTCATACCGTTGTAAATGTGTAAGGGCTGGTGGATCAGGATGAAGATATTCCAATCAGCGGATTCCAGCAAGTGTCATCATGAAGCAAGAACACCCTTCGTGGCGAAATCGGCTACTGATTCGCTGAGACGCGTGCAGGGTGGGCAAGCAGATGCTTCCCTTCGGCTTCGCTCAGGGCAGGCTGCTGCGCTGCTCATGAAATATTTTCCGAACGATACTCGAATCCTGAACGTTCAGATCCTTCGCTTCCGACTACGCCTCGCTTCGCTCGGCTTCGTCGGACGGGTCGCTCAGGATGACCGTTGCCTTTCACACTCGTTCAGCCCTGTCACCTTCACCTTCTCCTTCACCTTCTCCTTCACCTTCACCTTACCCCGGTCACCTTACCCCTGTCACCGTACCCCGATATTTCGTTTCGCACCAATCGAGAACAAGACCACTGCCTCCGAATATCGCTCCCGGGACTTCGGGAAGGACACGGAGAAGGTGCATCTGTTGCCGCTCTGCGTGAAGGCTTTCGCGCCCTTCATTTTGGAAACGGGTTCGCCGAACGTGCGCAGGGTGAATTCGTGGGTCGTGCCGGCGCGGCCTTCGAGGGAAACGGCGTACGCGAAACCGCTCTTCGCCGCGGCGGGACGCACGTCGTCCACAATGCGGTAGCCGAGCGAGGAATCGCCCGGCGCGGGGCGGGGAAGCTCCGCAAGCATGGCGGCGCCGCCGCGGTGCCGCACGACGATCATGGCGTCGCCGGTGAAGCGCAGCGGGGGATCGAGCAGTCCGCGGTGGTTGCGGATGAAATCGCCCGCCACTGCGAAGCCGCTGAGCTCCACCCCGAGAACATGCGCGCCTTCGGGGATCTCGGGCGCGAATTCCATCGCCACGCCGCCGCGCTCGGTGGCGCGAACGGTGTATGTGGTGGCGGTATCGGTGCGGGAGAGCGTCAATTCCATTCGCGTGTTGCCGACGCGCAGATTGCGCACCGTGGCAGTGTCCCATTCCATCGGGAAGCGTGGACGCAACTGCGACAGGGGTCTGCCGTCGGAGCCGATGATCGCGTCGGGTTTCCACCCGATCATGCCTTCGATGAGCGGATGCAGGATGGCCGTCTCCGACCAGCACTGATGCGCGCAGACGCCGGACGGCTCGTACACGGCGCCGTTCATGACTTCCTCGACAAAGCCCTTCGCCCAGGAATTCTTGATCAGCGCCGTCTGCATGACATGCGTGAAGGCCTGCACCGAGCGGCCGGTGGCGTACTCGGCCGCGGCGGCCCAGCCCGTGAACAGCGGCCAGACGCTGCCTTCGTGATAGCCGCTCGGATTGAAGAGCGGCGACTTCTCGCTGATGATGCGCGCGCCCCAGTCCGCGGTGAATTCGTTGCCCGCGAGCCGCCGAAGCGCGACGGCAAGGTCGGGCGCGGTTTCGGTGAACAGGGGATCGTCGGCGAGCAACAGCACGGGCACCGTGGCGAGAACCGTGGGCTCGTCATGCCAGCCGCCGTCCTTGCGCAGACCGTGGCGGAAATATTTCGTCGAATCGTTCCAGAAGCTGTGGAAGAGTTTCGCGATCGCCGGGTGGCTGAGTTCCTTGTTGACGTCCTGCAGGACCGCTTCGGCCTTGCGCGCGTCTGCATTCCGCCTTGTCCGCATCGCATTGCAGATGGTCTGCATGTCGCGCAGGGCGCGGGCCTGCAGACCGGCGAGATAGAACTCGGTGTGCATGCCGGCAAGTGCGCCTCCTTCCACCCAGCCGTGCCCGACGTCGGTGTTCTCGATCAACCCGTCGCCGTCGGTGTCGGTCGACTGCATGAATTCGTACGCCCTCACGATCGAAGGCCACAGATCGCGGATGGTGGCGCTGTCGCGGCTCGCACGCAGATACTGCGCGGCGAGGATGATGTACAGCGGAGTGGCGTCGGCGGCATCGTAATGCACGACGTCGCTGGTGGAGAGTTCGTGCAGGATTTTTCCGCTGAAAGGATCCTGATGTCTCGAGAAGAACCTGAGCTGCGCCTGCACGAGCGGAAAGTCGCCGTATCCGCTCACCGCCAGCGAAGCCCACGCGGCGTCGCGCCCGAACCACCACGCGTAGCCCGGCCGCCCGCTGACCCTGTGCCCGCCGTCCCAGCCGCGTGCCGTCGTGCCAATGCCCGCGGTGAGTGCGGGACCGTCATCGTACGTTCTTGTCCGAAATCTCTCCGTGCCGACCAATGCCCAGCGGGTGAGCGCATTGAAGGCGGAGTCCGGGGAGTCGATGACGAGAGATGTCTCGAGCAAGCGCCTCGCGTGCGCCGCGGCCTCGTCAACCATGCGTGACGGTTCCAAAATGGGCGGCAGCGCAAGCCAGCCGGAAAGCATATCTGTTTCACCAGCCGTGACGGTGACACGCAACGTGTCGTGTCCCCCTTGGCGCAGTGTATACACGCCCCCATAGGACACGACATTCGCGGTATCCGGTTCCGTGATGATGCCGTCGTTCCGCCAGGACATGGCGCCGAACATTCCGCACACGCTCCGCTCCGCTCTGCGGTCTGCGCTGAACAACAGGGCGTAATCGCTTCCCATCGGTGGTTCCCAATAGTCCGGACGAGGCGACACGAATCTATCCGTCTTCCATTTCGCATGGGGCCTGTTGCGCACGTGTACTGTCGCGGAAGGGGCATGACGGAAGAACTGCATCTCTCTCAATGCGCCGGCATCGAAGGGCCACATCAGTCGGAAATCAGACTCGAAGCGGAGGAATACGCGCAGCGAATCGGCGGAAGAAGACGAATACTCCGCACAGGCTGTAGGATGCTCGGGTGAGACGGTCAGGCGCTCTCGCACGAGACCGGCCGGTGT
The DNA here is from genome assembly GCA_016720835.1 of Ignavibacteria bacterium. Classification (GTDB taxonomy): domain Bacteria; phylum Bacteroidota; class Ignavibacteria; order SZUA-365; family SZUA-365; genus JADKJW01. The sequence goes on along the minus strand of JADKJW010000009.1, from coordinate 132,581 downwards.
GTCATAGAGACGTTCGAACCCCTCAGGTCGGACAGTGATGCTGCATGGGTATTCGTCGAGCCAGTGTATGGCGCCGTGCAAGAGGATGCCGGCGTGGTAGTTCCGTATCCCCCGGATCGGATGAAACCAGAGTTCATCGATACCACCACGCTCCCTGCCCATCAGCAAGACGCGACTTCCAGCGAGATCGAAGAAATCAGATGAGGCGGTACGATTCTCGATCCGGAGTCCGCTGCCATGTTCCGGCGGTCCCGAGGTACCACAGAACAGTTCTTCCGCAATTCCTCGCCTGGAGCGCGGGACTTCCGATTGAAAGTCATCGCAGGTCAGCAGGGGTGATGCATGGTCGGGATCCCCGTCGACACGATGCGTCATTGCATCGAGCAGTGGAAGCGGCACCGCACTGAAGGGCACCTCCCGCGCCGCCGTGGCGTCCCGGATCCATATACCGGTACTCGGTTCGTGTTCGTACAATCGGTGCCCAGCGAAACTCAGCAATCGCTCCAACATGTCCTTCAGACGCACCTGATCGCCGTTCGTCCCTGTGAAGTTCACGAACGCTCCCGCGCTCACGAGACGCGGGAAGGGAGACTCCGGCGAGGCTTGTGTGAGCAGCAGGAGACGGTTGTTGCTGTGCACGGTCACATGGGATTTTTCGACCGCGAGCACACTGCTCTTCTCCGGCCATCTGTCGGCAAAATACCCGACGACGGGCACCGCGCAATCGCCAGATGGATTGAACACGAACTGCCCCCCGTCATCGCTCTCGAACAGGTCATTCCTTCTCAGGAAGGCCTGGTATCCCTTTCGATCGAAATTCCCGTCACTCTTGATCTCCGCATCTGCACTTCCGGCGTAACCGGTTCCTCCCCATGCGGTGCGGGAACAGCGCGGCGAGATCGGTGAAGAGGAAGGACTTTCCGGAGAGGTATTCCTCGCGCAACAGATCCAGATGACGTGGATTGTTTTCCCACAGTGCCAGCGCCGCGGAGTCCGGTACGTGTGACCAGTAGACATCGGCTTTCGGCAATCCGGCGCGCATGGTGTCGAGCAGAATCGGTTTCAGTCGCCAGACTCCGCGACGTTCAAACAGCTCCAGCGCGGCATTATCCTCAGCGCTGAGCGCAGGACCGGCGACGAGGTACCCTGCGGTGTACGCCTTCCCGTCCCGCTGCCCACGCGCCTCCGGGACGCCGAGCATCAGGACGGACAGGAGCACCAAGAACATCCACTTCATATTCCTCTGCGCCTCCGCGCCTCTGCGGTTGACTCCGTATTCCACCGCGGCAAGACGCGACGGAGAGCCAAGCACGTCCGCTTCATATTCCTCTGCGCCTCCGCGCCTTTGCGGTTGACTCCGTATTCCACCGCGGCGTGGCAAGAGGGAGCATCTGGAACGTCCGCTTCCTATTCCAGCGAACCCACAGCGGTCTCCACCGCGTCAAGGATCTCGCACGATCGCACCACTTCCATCATCGAGGTGTGATCCGGATACAGCGGCCTGTCGGTGTCGAGATGCTCCACATGCTTGCGCACCACGTTCTTCGCGGCGAGGCAACCGGCGCCCGGTGTGAAATCGCGGAAGTCCAGCGCCTGCGCGGCGGCGATGAACTCGATGCCGAGCACGCCGCAGGCGTTTTCGATGATCTGCCTGTTCTTGATGGCGGTGTTCATGCCCATGGAGACGAAGTCCTCCTGGTCCGCCGCGGCGGGGATGGACTGTATCGATGCGGGCGCCGAGAGGATGCGCTGCTCCACGATGAGCGAGTCGGCGGTGTACTGGCTGAGCATGAGGCCCGAGAACATGCCCGCGCCCTTGGTGAGGAAGGCCGGGAGTCCCACGCTCAGCGCGGGATTCAGCAGGCGGTTCAGGCGGCGCTCGCTGAGCACGCAGACCATGGTGAGCGCGGCGCCGGCCATGTCCATCGGCAGCGCGACGGGCGTGCCCTGGAAATTCGCGCCGGTGAGCGTGAGGTTGGATTCGGGCAAAAAGATCGGATTGTCGCCGACGCCGTTCAGCTCGATCTCGACCTGCGCGCGCGCGTAGGCGATGGCGTCGTGCGCCGCGCCGATCACCTGCGGGGTGGAGCGCATCGAGTACGCGTCCTGCACCTTGGTCTTGATCTTGCCGGTCTGCAGATCGCTGCCCTCGATGCAGGTGCGGATGGCCTTTGCCGAGCGCACCGCGCCCGAGAAGCCGCGGATCTCGTGCAGGCGCGTGTCGTAGGGCTTCAGGTTCGCCAGCAGGGCCTCGAGCGACATGGCGCAGGCGATCTCCGCCTGTTTGAGAAGGCGATTCATGTCGTAGAGATGAATCGCGCTCATCGCGGTGAGGAGGTTCGAACCGTTGATGGTCGCGAGACCGTCGCGCGCCTGCAGGCCCGGAATCGGGATGCCCGCGCGCTCCATGGCGACGCGCGAGGGGAGGCGTTCGCCCTTGTACCAGGCCTCGCCTTCGCCCATCATCAGCAGCGCCACCTGCGACATCGGCGCGAGGTCGCCCGAGGCGCCCACGGAGCCCTTCTGGCAGACGACCGGCGTCACGCCCGCATTGAGCAATGCGACGAGCGTCTGGGTGATTTCGGGGCGGCAGCCGGAGTTGCCGTGCGCGTGCACGTTGATGCGTCCGGCCATGGCGCCGCGCACGTATTCGATGGGCGCGGGATCGCCGATGCCCGCGGCGTGGTTGTAGATCAGGTACTTCTGGAATTCCGACACCTGCTCGTCGGTGAGCACGATCTCGGAGAACTCCCCGATGCCCGTGTTGATGCCGTACATGATCTCGTGCGCCGCGATCTTCCTGTCGAGCATGGCGCGGCAGGCCGCGATGCGCGCGACGGCGTCGGGATGCAGTTCCACCGGCTCGTGGTGGCGGGCGATGGCGACGAGTTTTTCGATGGTGAGGCCGGAGCCGTCAAGGATGATGGGCATAGGTGCGTTCCTGGGGAAAGGATGAAGTATGAAGTATGAAGTATGAACGATTCAGATTAGAAGTGACAGGGGGAAGGGGACAGGGAAAAAAGATGGGAGATGATCCCTGGTTTCGATTTCAATTCGAAATCGGAAATTCGCAATCCGAAATCATCTACTTGATGTCTGTCGAAAGCACGTAGCGCAAGATGCGGTTGTTTCCCGTGTCGGCAATGTAGAGGGTTTTGTCGAAGAAGGCGACGCCTTCGGGGTGGAGCATGACGCCCGGGCCGCCGAAGGCCTGCGCGATGAAGCCGGAGGAGTTGAACTTGTAGAGGCTGTCGGTTTCGGCGTCGATGACGAAGATGTTGCCGGCGTTGTCGACGGTGACGTCCTCGGGCCGCTTGAAGAGGCCGACGCGCAGGAAGCTGATGGCGCCGTCGCGCGCGGGCGTGTAGTACGACTCCCACTGCGTCACGTCGCCCGTGGTGCGCTGCGTGATCCACTGCGCGCGGAAGAGCGACTTGGCGCCCCGCTGCGTGAAGAGGAAATCGGTGGAGGGCTTGAGGAAGGTGGCGATGGAGGAGGGCTCCGTCATGGTCGTCAGGCCGGTGCCGTCCACGCTCAGCGACGGCCATTCGACCCGAGGTCTGAGCTGGTCGCTCTTGTCGAAGAGCAGCACCGCGTCGTCGGGATCGAGGATGCTGCTGTTGTTCGGCCCGGTGCGCGTGACGTAGTAGCTGTTGTCCGCGAGCACGGCCGCGCCGGTGTAGCGCCGCGACGCGTTGAGCGGATCGAAGTACACGCGCGTCACGCGGGCCTGCGCGATGCTGTGTCCCGCGCCGACGAGATCGATCTTGAAGACGGCGCCGAACGTCGCCGCCGTGCCGGAAATGGTGGTGTCGAACTCGCCGCAGACGATCAGGTTCAGGCGGTGGTCCTGCGCGATGGCGACGGGATTCCTGATCGCGCGGGAGTATCCGACCAGCCCGCCCGCGAGATCGAGCATGGCGATGCGGTTCGCGGTCGCCTCGGCCACGTACACGAACGGCTCGTAGCCGATGTGGATGTCCGTGGGATGCGAGAATCCGTTCCAGATCGGCTGCTGCAGCACGTAGACGGTGTCGCCGAAGCCGCCGCTCTTGTCCGGCGCGCCGAGGGCCGATGTGTCGAACTTGTCGCCGCAGCCCTGCGCGAGCGCGAGCATCGACGCGACGACGAGGAGAACGCTGTATCGTCTCATGCGCATGGTCAGAATCCGAGAGTGATCGAAATACGGTGCACGGCGTTGAGATGCTCGAAGGCGGCATACGCGTAGTCGAAGCGCGCCCTGCCGATGCCGACGGGCGCCTCGAGGCCCGCGCCGACGGTGAGGCCTTCCTCGTCGACGTTGAACTTGTACCCCGCGCGCACGGAGAAGATGCCGTTCCACGCGTACTCGGCCCCGAGCGCGAGGTTCTCGCTGTTGTCGTTGGGGTGGTTGAGCTGTACGGCCGTCGTGACGCGGTGCTGGTCGTCCTGATACGGCTCAAAGGCGAAGCCGATCTTGAACAGCGTCGGCGGCGAGAACTCCTGGAAGCTCGACACGGGGGCCTGTCCCGCGCGGGTCGCCGTGCCCTCGGGCCGCACGTTGCCGCCGAAGTTCGTCACGGTCACCGAGAAGCGCGTCGAGCCGAGCCCCGTGCGGTAGAAGGTGCCGAGGTCGAGCAGCACGGCGCGGGTTTTCAGCACGTCGATGGTTTCCTCCACGTAGCGCACCGTCGCGCCGAAGGAGAACTGCGCGGTCAGCGCGCGCGCGTACGTGAGACCGAGCGCCAGGTCGCCGTAGGAGAAGTACCGTCCGGTGCCGAAGGGCTGCGTCTCGGTGGTCACCTCCATGTCGGCGGTGTGCAGGGCGGTGAAGGACACGCCGACGGCATCCGCGCGCGAGAAGCGATACACCGCGCCCGCGAACTCGTGCTGGAGATCGACCAGCCAGGTGGTATGCGAAAAATGGACCTGATTCTCCTGAAACTGCATGAGCCCCGCCGGATTGTGCATGAGCGCGGTGGCGTCGTCGGCCACGGCCACGAAGGCGTCGGCCATGCCGGAGGCGCGCGCGCCCGCGCCGATCTTCAGGAACTGCAGCGACGAGATGCCCGCGCGCTGCCCGCCCAGCAGCGGAAACAACTGCGCCTGCGCCGGCATCCACGTACCGAACAGCATCACGACGCACCATCCGATGACCGCCGCCCGTATACGATCCGTCGTAACGGCGCACGGCCGTGCGCCGCTATGGCCACTACTCTGTCCGCCGTCGCGGCACGGCTGTGCGCCGTCGCGGCACGGCTGTGCGCCGCATTTCCGTACGCCGCGGGGTGTGGCGGCGCCGGCGACTGGGATGATGCGCGCCCCGATCATAGCGTCACCGCCAGTCCGGCCCGGATGTTCCGGGGCGCGAGGAAACGCGCGGGATTGTAGGGATACGGCGAGATCGGCGCCTGCAGGTCGGGATAGAGCGGATCGTTGTAACCCGACGGCGTGGGATCGCCATACTCGTAGGCCTTTCCCGTGACGGGATTGATGATGGTGGAATTCCGTCCGTCGAGCAGGTTGGTCACTTCGATCGTGATGGCACAATCGGCGCCTGCGACGCGCACATGCTTCTCGAAATTCAGATCGATCCAGAACCAGTTCTCGCCGATGGCGCCGTTCAGGCGCGAACGGTCCAGCGCGTACAGGGGCCGGCCGGTCGCGGGATCGCTGCCGATCAGCAGCTGCGGCGTGTAGCGCTTGCCGGACTGAAAGAAGGCCCGCACGTAGAAATTGAAATCGTCGAGCACGCCCGCGCCGAAGCCGAACACCCCGCCGTCGCGCGGCACGGCGAAACTCGCCCAGGCGGACGCCTGCATCGGCCGGTCCCACACGAGCGCGTCCTCCTTGATCGATTCCTCGAGATCGCCACGCTGCACCAGCGCCCCGGCGTCGGCCGAGGAACTCTTGCCCGTCGCGAGCGCGTACGAGAAGGAGGTGCCGCCGTTGAAGAAGCGCCCGATGCGCTTCTTGTACTCGGCCTCGATGCCGCGCGTGCGCGCGTAGTCCTGGTTCACGTAGGTGACGAAGCTGCCGCCCGAAAAGCGCGAACTCGTGATCTTCGCCGAACGCGTGCTCACGTAGTCGAAAATATCCTTGTAGTACGCGGTCAGCGTGAATACATCGTTCTCGGTGAACTGGTTGCGCAGCCCGAGTTCGTAGGCCACCGTGGTCTCGGGATTCAGGTTGGGGTTGCCGAATTTCTGGAAGGTGGACTTCGCGCTGACGGGATTCAGCTTCGCGTACACGAACTGCGGCCGCGGCCGCTTCGTGAAATGCCCGTAACTGAAGAAAAGGGTCTGATTGTCCGATACCGGGTGCGAGATGCCGAGACGCGGACTGATCCGCGCCTTGAACCGCCTTCCAAACAAACCGAAGGTGTCGTCCATGTACGCGTCGCGGACCTCCTGGGGAATGGTCACGACCTCGGGGTTGGCGACGGCGTCGTCCACGTATTTTCCGGGCATCCACCAGTCGATGCGCGCGCCCAGATTGAGGATCATCCCGCTGAAGTTGATGTTGTCCTGCGCGTAGAAGGCGCCGTAGGCCGGGTGCACCTTGTAGATGTCGTTGTTCAGCCCGAGATCGCCGATCCACGGCTTGTAGATGTCCACCACCTGCATCTCGCCGAACGTCGCGTCGAAGCCGGTCTTGAAGGTGCTCTTTTCCGACAGGTTGCTCGTGAAGTCGCCCTTCAGCGTGTACTCGAGCACATAGTGATCGTGCCAGGTGAAGCCGTTGCCGGTGTCCCAGAAACCGTCGCCCGGAATGACGCCGATCGTGTCGCGGCCCGTGTTGTAGTACTCCACGGGGAAACGCACCAGATCCTTCGGTTCAGTGTAGTCGCGCCAGTCCCTGCCGTTGGCGTCGGCGCGCAGGTTCGTGAAGAAGCGGCTCAGCTTGAGTTCGTAGAACGACGTGGTGTTGACCGAATGCGTCCAGCTCAGCGTGTGAAAGAGGTTGTTGTGCGTGTACGTGTTTGCGCCGTCGAGGATGTTCTGGAACTCGTACTGGTACCCCGGACTCGGCTCCACGTACTCGAGATTGGTCTGCAGCGACTGCGAATTCTGATTGATCGACACCGACTGGTTGAACGAATAGCGCAGCTTCATCGTGGGCGTGAGCGCCCAGGTGATCTTGCCGAGCCAGAACCAGTTGTTGTCCTGCCGCGGCGCGAAGCGCGTGCCGCCGAAGGTGGACGAGTACAGTTGCGTCGCGCTGACTTCCCGGTACTCGCCGGTCTCGCGCCCGCCGATCACCACCGGGGTGAGGCGCGTGAAGGCGTCGCTGATGCTCGAGTAGAAGTTGCCGAACAGCGAAATCCTTCCCGGAATGCGCACGCCGAGCGCGGGCAGCAGCGACGCGGTGACGGGCTCCGGACCGCTGACCGATGCCTCGCGGATATCGGTGTTCCAGTTCGATCGCGCGTCGGAGTTGAATCCGAAATCGTCGCGTTTGTATCCGAGATGCAGGGTGTAGCGGTCGCCGGCCTCCTTGGTCGTGACGTTCACCACGCCCGACGTGGCCTGTCCGAACTCCGCGTTGAAACCGCCCGTCATCACTTCCACTTCCTCGATGGACGCGGCGCTGAGCTGCAGGCCGAAACCGGTCCCCGCGAGGGGATCCTGCACCGAGACACCGTCGACGAGAAACGCGTTCTCGTGCGAACGCCCGCCGCGGATGTGGATTTCGTTGTCCGCCTGCACGACGCCGGTCTGCTGCGCCACGACGTCGCGCACGTTCTCGATCACCGCGACGGCGATGTCGTCCGCGGTCACGGTGCGCGAACTCGAGGTCTGCTCGATGTCGAGCAGAGGCCGCTCGCCGATGATGACGACCTCCTCGCTCAGCGAGAGCATGGTTTCTTCCAGATCGAAATTGAGCACGGTCGCCTTGCCCGCGGTCACCGTGACGCCGGTCTGCTGCACTTTCTTGTAGCCGAGCAGCGAGATTTCCAGCGTGTACTGGCCGGGATTCATGTCGCGGATCGTGTACCTGCCGTCCACGTTGCTGGCCGCGCCATAGTAGGTGCCCTTCACGAGGAGGTTGACGCCGATCAGCGTCTCGCCGCTCTTCTTGTCCTTCACCACGCCGCTGATCGACCCCTTCTGGGCGGACGCGGGAAGCGCGAAGGCAAGCAGCAGCAGCATCGCGCAGACGAACGGCACGGGAGGGAAGGACGCGTTGCGCGCGCGCGGGTGGCAGGGCATCATCGCACTCCGAATTCCTGTTCGAACACCTGCCGGATCACCGCGCCCGCGTTGCCCGCGCCGTCGAAACGGTGCAGCGGAATGGCGAACATGACGAAGCGGCGGTCGCCGCTGCGCACGGCGACGACGGGATTGCCGCTCCAGCGCGGATCGGCGCCGAGCACGTACATGTTCGCGGCGTTGATCTTGCGGTATAATCCGCGGATGAAGGCGACGGGCGTGCCCTTCGTGTCGCGCGTGAGCACGGGATAGCCCGGCGATTCCGCGTGCGCTTCGAGGCGGGTGTTCGCGGGGACAAACGTGATCGACTGCGGCGTGAGGCTGTCCACCGGAGCGTAATCGGTGATGCCTCCGCGCGGATCGAGCGCGCTTTCGGGGAAGGACGCGGTGTACAGCACATGGCCGCCGCTCTGCTGATAGGGCGCGAGCGAGATCTGCGCCACGTCGATGGTCGGATTGTTGTCGCAGTACCAGAGCACGTGCGTGAACAGCTTGAGCGTTTCGGTGAAGGTCGGATTGACGAAGGGCGGGACGAAGCGGCCTTTCGAGGTGGACGAGGCGCCCGCCTTGATGTCGAAGACATCCGCGCCGCGGAAGCGCCCGCCGAGCAGCGTGTCGACGATGCCACGATAGAAGGCGGGCGTGTCGTCCGTCGGACCGTAATCGTCCACGATGAGGAGGTCCGTTTTCGGGATGCGGACGTGCCAGGTGCCGCCTTCCGCGGGCATGCGGATGGTTCTGCTTTCCGCCCCCGCGATATCGACGGCTCTCAGATAAAAGACGTTGTTGCCCGAAATGATCCCGTCCTTCGCGGTGAGCGTGAGGAAGGTCTGCGCGCGGGGCAGGCGCTTCCATGCCGTGGCGCTGGCGGTGTCGTTCAGCGCGTACCGGTATTCGGCGATGCTTTCATCGCCGTCCAGGTCGGTGCCGACCCAGGTGAAGGAGGCGACCGTGAACGTGCTTTCCGGGACATCGGATCCCTTGACGAACGCGACCACCGGAGGGGTGTTGGTGATGGGATAGCCCAGCGTCGCGGGTGTGGGATCCCACAGACCGAAGTCGGTGAATGCCTCGCCCGCATCGTGACGGCCGTTGCCGTTGGCGTCGGTGAACGGTTCCGCGCCGTACGGTCCGTTCGCGTCGTGCACGCCGTTGCCCTGCGTATCGACGGCGCGTACGGCAAAGTGGTAGGTGGTGTCCGTGCCCCGGAGGGTGAGCGAAAAGATGCTGTCGGTTTTCGTGGTGAAGGTCCACGTCACGCCGTCAAAGCTGAAGAAGTACCCCGCGACGAAGCCGTCGGGATCATCGCCCCACCAGTGCATGTGCTGCCTGCTTGTCGTGGTGCGGAGGGCGGAGTCGGGCAGCAGCGCGAGATGCGTCTCCGGCGCGAGATTCCCGTGCCCGGCGCCGCTGGGCGCGTCGGAACAGGCGCCCGCACAGCAGGCGGCGAACGCCAGCACGGCAAGGAGCGGGAGGCGCCACAGGAATGCGCGTCTGCCGCGAAATTCCGGATGCGGTATGCGGATGCGCGTCGTCATTTGACGAGCAGCATGGTCCTGGTGGCCGTGTGGCTGCCTGCGACGAGCCTGCACAGATACACGCCGGCAGGGCAGGAGCGACCGCGTTCGTCGGTGCCGTTCCAGACGGCTGCGTGCGTCCCGGCGTTGCCGTGCCCACGCGCAAGCACCTTGACGGTGCGCCCCATCGCGTCATGCACGGTCAGCAGCACGTCGCGGGTGTCGGGCAATGCGTACGCGATGGTGGTGGATGCGGCGCCGGCGCCGAAGGGGTTCGGGTAATTCTGCGCCAGCTGCAACGATGCCGGGACGGTGGATGGTTGCGCGATACCGGTTGGCCGTACGCCGTTGCGGTACCAGATGGGAAACATCGCGGAGGGGATGAACCCGGCGGGCGGACCGGCGGGCGTCAGGGCGTCTGCGGCAAGCGGCACGTTGTACACCGAGTCCACCCCGTTGCCGCCGTGCAGCGGCGTCGCCGCGAAGGAGATGACGCGGTCGTCCCCGCGGTAGTTCGGGTACCCGGGCGAATTGTACGGCAGCTCCGCGATCAGCGATGCGCCGTCCTTCAACAGGTCGCTCGCGAGCACGTATCCGCTCAAGCTGTATGAATCGGAGACGTCGAAGGCGAAGACGGTCTGTTTCGTGCGCGCGAAGCTCGGATTTCCGAGATCGTATCCGGTCTCCTGCGGGAAGATGCGGTAGATCGCGCCGGAGCCGAACGTGTTGCCCCCCTTGTCCCAAGCCTCCAGGAGGTTGATTTCCCAATAGCCGATTTTCTCGCCGGCGATGTCCACTTCATTGTAGGTGTCGAAGAGCAGCCGCTCGCCGTCCGCACTGAAATCCATCGCGTCGGCGAATTGCGCCACGTCGGACATCTTGCCGCCCGAGTACGTGGGCGCGTAGATCTCGAACTGCTTTCCGAGGACGACGGGGCCGCCCAGATCGAAGAGGTAGATGGCGGGTTCCGCGGCAAAGGTGGTCAACGCGATCAGGCGCTTGTCGCGGCTGAGGGCGACCGAACCCCAGACGGCGCTGGTGTCGAGCACCTGCTCGTTCGGCGCGGAGGGATTCAACGCGATGCTGCGCAGGGCGCCCGCGCCGTCGATGAACACCGCGATGCTGCCGTCGTCGGACACGCTGGGACGGCCGAAGATCACGGTTTTCGAGAGCGCCGCGAAATCGCTCGGTCCGGCGGGCGGATTCACGGTCCACAGGAAAAAGGGATCGGTCACGTCGGTGCTGACGAAGAGCAGTCGATCCGCGGCGTTGACCGGCGGCAGATCCGGCGGATCCTTGGTGCCGTTGCCGTCGGTGATGCCGACCTGGTCGCAGGCGCTCTTGCAGGCCGCGACCTCGGCGCCGCCCGCGCCGTACAGCTCTTCGGCGCTGCGCACGAGCGCGAGGCGGAAATCGATGAACTGCGATTGCGTGGTGAGCTTCGTCGTCAGCGCGCGGTAGAGGATTCTCTCGGCCTTCTCCCGCGTGATCGCGGTCGACAGCAGGTAGGCGGCGTGATTCGGAATGCCGCTGTTGATGTGCACGCCGCCGTTGTCCTGACTCTCCGGGAGCGCCTGGAACTCGCGCATGTGGTTGGGTTGCCAGGCCGGACTGCCCGCGCTCGTGCCGTTGTGCGGGTCCGACAGGTCGCGCATCGCGCCGGTGGGGAAGGTCGCGGTGCCGATGACGATGTCCTCGCCCAGCTTCCAGTCGTCGCGGTCCACCATCGCGCCGAAGATGTCGGAGAACGCCTCGTTCAGCGCGCCGGACTGATTGAGGTAGAGGAGGCCCGCGGAATGCTCCGTCACGCCGTGCGTCATCTCGTGCGCGCCGACGTCGAGCGAACCGGCGAACGGCTTGAACAGCGAGCCGCCGTTGCCGTACACCATGAAACGCCCGTTCCAGTACGCGTTCTCCATCGCCTGGCCGGATTCCGTGGCGTTCACGATGGAGAGGATGGTCGCGCCGTTGCCGTCGATGCCGCTGCGCCCGTGCGTCGCGCGGAAGTACTCGTAGGTCACCGCGGCGTTGTAATGCGCGGAGACGGTGGCGGGGATGGTCCAGGTGTTGTCGGCGGACGTGACGTACACGACGCTGGACAGATCCGTGTTGCGCGCGTCCAGGGTGACGATGCCGCCCGCGGGATCCCTGGGCATGGTCGATCGCGCCGGATCGAACATCGGCCGCGACGCGTCGATCATGTAGTAGCGGCCTCCGCTGAGATAGGTGTCGATGCTGCGCGTCACGTTGTTCAGATCCTTCGCGGACGCCTTCTCCGGCCCGTCGCTGCAGACGGCGTTGTACGAGCGCAGCACCGCGCCCGAAGCCGCATCCACCACGCCGCGCCAGCGCTCCGTGAGCGACGGATGCATTTCGACGGCGTAGGCCGCGCGCGCCGGCACGCGGGGCGACGGCGCGTACCACACGCGCCCGGCGAACGGCGCCGGAGCCTCGAACAGCGGGTCGGACGATGCACCGGATGGGGGTAACGGTCGACCGATGGATTTCGCGAACAGCGCAAGCGCCTCACGGTCGCCCGTGGCGGGGAACGCGTTGATATCAGATGCCGGTGTCGGAATATACCGGCCCATGAAGAGCCTCACGTTTCCGCGCGCGTCGGCCTGCAGGACGATCTGCGATTCCCACACGGGAATGTCGTCGCGGTATTGCGCGAGACGCAGATGCGACGAGCCATCCTCCGAAACGATGCGTTCGGTGACGCGAAATTCGCGCGTCCCGTCCGCGATGCGGAGGAGGGGACCGTACAACGCGAAAAATCGTTGAAGCGTTGCCGCTTCATCGGACGAGGCGGCGTTCTGACCGCCCGTGCAGAGCGGCAATCCCGCGATGTATATCGGGACGGTGTGCGTTTCGTCCCACACGACATGGAATCCGGTGACGCGCGAGGCGAGTTCGTCGTAGGCGAGAATCTGATCGATGGTCAGTCCTGGCTGCGCGCGCAACTCCCGCCGCCGTTCGAGCACGGCATTGCTCTGCTCCCATCGTTGAAACGTCCGGCCGACCGCGGCGATCTTCTCGGCGGAGACGGCGCCCGTGAAGTCGCGATGCCTTTCGATCACGTGCTGTTTGAACGCGGTTTTTCCGTTGCCCTGCGCGAAGGCAGACGCAAGCGGAAGTACGGCGAGCAGCGCCAGCAGGATTCCGGAACGATACGCCACGCGTTGCGCGACTCTCGAGATGCGGGACAGGATCAGTGTATGCATGAAGGCCTCCAAAAGGATGCTCGTGTGGGGTGTGTCAGGCTCCGGCCGCCGCGAGCGGCGAAGGACGTGCAGGGAATCTACCTGTCCTTGGGCGGAGAGACCGGATCGCGCCGGCCGCCATTCTGCTGCTCTTTCATCGCCTTCTCCTGAAAGGACGCCAGGAGCCGCTGCAATTCCGCGTGCACGGGCCGTACGGCCTCGGGAATGTCGGACGCATCCTCGGTCATTCCCGGCCAGGAAATGGTGTACAACAGCTCTCCCTCGGCGACGCTGAGGGAGGTGGTCATGTTTCCGGTCTCGCGGTGCCGGACCGACGCGAGCTTCTGCTCGTCGATCAGCGCCTTGAGTCGACGGATCTCGCCGGCATCCATCGATCCGAGCGGACGCACATCTTCCCTGCGGCCGTACATGCCCTGCCAGTACAGGACACTCCCATCCGATTTGATGGTGAACCCGCTGTGCATGCCGGAAAACCCCCCGCCGCTGGAAAGGTCGATGATGAAGGGTGTTCCGCCCGCGTCGTTCGCGGCGCTGTCCTTGCACGTGCCGCATCCGCCGCCGGCAACGCCGGTGCCAAGGATCAGGAAGAGAATCAGCAATGCCTTCACGCGGGAATCCTCCGTCAGGTCGAGGGAAAAAAATCGCGAAGCGGGGAGCGGGGCGTGCGCCCGGCTCCCCGCCCGCGAGGATGGGATCAGTGAATGATCAGCTTCTGCGTCAGCGTGACGTTCCCCGCGTGGAGTCGCACAAAGTAGACGCCGCTCGCCCGTCCCGGCGCCGCGAAGCGCGCGGTATGCGATCCTGGTGCGAAGCTGCCCGTCGCGGGCGTCGCGATGAGCCGACCCAGCGCGTCGACCACGTCCACGCGCACCTGCGAAAGCTCGGGCACGTCAAAGACGATGGCCGCGCCGCCCACGAGTGTCGCCGGATTGGGGTACACGGACCGCAATGCGAAGCCCGTGGGCGTTCCCGGGGTGGTGGCCACGTCTGTCACGCTTCCGAAGTCGCCCGCGTTGCGCGGCTGGAGCTTGTAGTTGCCGAAGTTGAAGTACATGATGCCGGTCAGCGAACTGATGGTGGTGCCCTTTTTCAGGTAGAGAAGGCTGGTCTTGAGGCTGTCCGTCGTGTAGACGGTCTTCCACGATCCGAAATCGTCCACGCGCATGTCGCCGCTGCCGTCGTTGACGAGAAACTCGCCGAAGCGTCCGCCGGTGGCCTCGTCCGCGTTGCTCTTGGTCACGTTGAGCGTCGAGAACGTCACCAGCATGCCTTCCCACTGCTCGGCCGACGGCGTGCCGTCGGTAACGGATTCCGTCTTGAATCCGCCGGTCGTCAGGGCGATCGGCGCCGGGACCGCCGCGCTGCCGTTCTTCTGCACGATGGCCGCGTCCAGCAGGAGCGTGTTGCCGTTGGACGAGGAGCTGTAGCCTTCGGCAACCTTGCCGATCACCGTCACGTCATCGCCGAGCTTGAGGCCGCGGACGTTGGCGTCGCCGCGCACCATCATGCCGCTCCACGGCTGCGTGTCGTCCTGGATGAAGACGAGGCCGAGGGAGGTGGAATCCGCAGCCGCCGTGACGGTGCCGCGCGTGGTGGCGGTGAAGCCGAGCGAACCCGGGACGCCGTCGCTGTACGGGGTGTACTGGATGTCGCGGATACGCGCATTGCCGTCGCGCACGATGTAGAACGGCCGCGCCTTGCTGATGTCGGCGGGGAACTGGGCGTTCTCGTTCGAGTTGTCCCTGGCGGTGATATAGTACCACACCACGGCGCCGTCCGGAAGCGGAGGTATGACGGCGGTCCCGATCTTGCTGGCGCTGTCGTAGGCCATGTCCAGCGTGCCCGAGGTCGCCGCGCCGATGCCGTACACGAGTTTCGCTTCACTGATCGTTCCGCCCGGACGGCCGGTTTCGATCGTCGCGCTCACGCTGACGCTTTCGCTGCTCTTCGGGATGCCGAGCGTGCGCCCGACCTTGCTGATCGTCGGAGGGAAGGAGCCCACGAGGATGTCGCCGGGGTAGATCGGCGCGATCACGATGCCCTGGCCCGAACTCGTGATGATGCCACGGATGGCCTGTATCGCGGTGCCGGGCGACGGCGGCGTCCACGCCGGATCGATGGCGTCCGTGCCGCCGCGGAAATACTTGCTCTGATCGTACACGCCGATGGAGTTGCCGTTCGCGTCGGCAACCGTCCAGGTGTATCGGCCGGTGGACGTGTTCTTGGTGACGGTTCCGACCGTGAGATTGTTGATGACGACGTAGCCGCCTTCCCACTGCTGCGCGAGAGGGATGCCGGTTTTCGGATCGCCCTTCACCAGATCCGCGAGCGTGATGGTGTTCGGCTGCGGCCGGCGCAGTTTCGTGTCGAGAATTTCCACCTGTTTGTCCGCATTCCATGACGCGATCTTGCCGACTTCGAACTGCGTCGTCGTGAAGTACTGCGTCACGACACCGGTGAAACGCACCACGAAGCCCGTGTCGACGGCGGTGATGAGCGTGCTCGATGAAGCAACGGTATCCGTCGCGCGGACGTTGAGGCCGCTCCAGATCCCGCCCGCTTCGTCCACGATGTACAGCGTCGCGGCGTTGCTGAGCGCGAAGAGCATCGGACCGCCGGGGCTCACCCGCGGGGCGGCGATGACGGTGCCGGTCACCGTCACGGTGTCACCGAGCGCGGGGGAATTCTGCTTGCCCGCGTTGAGCGAGTCGAGGGGCACTTCCTGGATCTGCCTGATGGTGAGGGTGTCGGAACGGATCTGTGCGGTCGCGCCCGGGACCGTCAATGCCAGGATGGCGACGATCAGGATCGAAATGGATGCAACACGATTCATGGAGCTTCTCCTATTTGATGATTGCGAATTTGCCGCGTCTGATGTCGCCCGTGTCGAGGTTTTCCACGGTAAACAGGTACAACCCTGTCGCGATCGCCTGGTCGCTGTCGGTGATCAGATCCCAGGGATGCTCGCCGCCGGACAGCTTCTGCGTGCCGTCCGCGTACCGCGCGAACCACTGGATGTCGCCGCCATTCGACGTCGCCGCATCGTGACTCATGCGTCGGACGAGATCTCCGGCGAGCGTGTACACTCGGATCTCCGCTCGCCGGGGAAGATTGTAAAACGTGATTTTTCGATTGCGTTCTCCGGCGCCGTCCCACTGCGCGTTGACGTAATAGGGATTCGGATATACGCGCGGGTCGCCTGTCGCGGCTGCGTCGGGGGTGGTGCCTGGCACAACGCGGCGGGCGTTCTGCAGCGTGCTGCTTTCCAGACTCTCGACGTTGTTGACGGGATCGCCCGCGTCGAAGGCCGTGACGGTGTAGACGTATTGCCACCCGTTGAGCAGGTTCAACGCCTCGAAACGATACCAGTATTCCGTGGCATCTCCATCGAAACGGATGGGATTCGGCAGCTTCACGGCTTTGAAGCCGGTGTTGTAGAAGAGGTTGTCGTCCGCGCGGTCAAATTCACCCACGAGGATGAGCGAACTCGAGAGCACCTTGGAAGGGTCGAGGTCCGCGCCGGCATTTGTTCGGTAGATGCGGTATCCTTCGAAATCCTGTGTACCGGAAATGGGATCGATGGATGTCTCCGCGATCTTGTCCCAGTAAACGGAGACCTTCTGATTCTCCGGAACGACCCGCACGCGGGGTGCCGTCGGCGGGGCGGGCAGCACGTAGCGTGTCAGCGTACCATCGCCGTTCAGATCTTCGCCCGCGTCCAGTCTGCCGTTGCGGTTTTTGTCTTCGCCGTCGTAGGCCTGTTGCGCGAACGCCCACGAGCGGTAGAGGTTGCGCTTTGCCGGTCCGGTATCGTCCGCGGTGGCGTCGCTGCCTGCTTTCTTCGCGCAGATGAGGGCGAAAATCACCTCGATGGAAGAATCCGGTTGCAGGGAACGGAACGGTCCGCTCGTCAGGAGTGTCGATCGATTCGACGGCGACTTCAGCCCGGGATATTCGGATGCGGGAAGACCGAGCGCCATCTTCTCGTAGCGCTCCCGGTCGTTCGCCGGAGAGAAATACAGGGGGTCGGTGGTATTGCGGAACTGCCAGGTGTTGAAATTCGCGCGCGCACCGAGTGCGGGAAGCGGCGATGTTCCGAGGACGGAGAGCCCGATGTAGCTGTCCGTGAAACCGGGGTCGCCGTCCACATCGAACTCGTACGCCATGCGCAGGGAATCGACATACCCGTTTCCCCCTCGCGCGAAGAACGCCGCGCCGCGAGGAGGCGAGATGTTGGTATTGCGCACAACCATGTCCATCCAGATGCCCGCGTACACGCTGTCGAGCACCGTCGCGCTGCGGTTGGTGATGATGTATCGCAGGATGACGAAGTTCTCCGCGAAAGAAAAATTCCACGCGTAGGATTCGAGACGCACCTCCGCACCGAGGGGATTGTCATGCTCGGGGATGGTGGTCGATGTGCCGGGGACGATCCTGTTCGAATCGGTGAACACGGCGATGAAATCCTGGTGACTGATCGCGTCGGGACTGTAAAAGCGCGAATCGCTGAGCGTCGATCGCTCGCTTGTCCGTGTGCCGATGGCATTCGTGAACTCGAAACCCGCGGCGATGTCGCGCACGGAACTGACATCCACAGCCGCCGTGGAGACGTGCGGACCTTGCCCGCCACGATACGCGCCAAGCCAGAATCCGCCCTCAAATATATGTTCGATGCCGGAGCCCGCCGGGTATTCGCAATTCAGCTGCGACGGCCATCGGTTGAAGCCATGGCCGAGCGTGCCGAAGTTCGAAATGGTGACCCGGAGACTTCCGACGCTGGTGAATTTGCTTTCGTCATAGTCCAGCATCTTCCGAAACGGTCCCGGCAAGGGCGATACCTGCTGGGCCCCGGCGGAAGTCAGGACGACGAATAATAGCACGAGAACGCGTTTCAAAGACTCTACGCTGTATCGTTTCGGGATGTTGGGAGATGCGAGGGAGAAGAGGAGTGCATTCACTGCTTCTCGATCGCTCAAACTAGAAAGGTTGGTCCTGAAATGCAAGGCGATGGAGCTGAATCCGGGAGCCCCCGAGTTCGAAGTATCACGCCGATTGATCGTGGGGCTCCCGAAACTGATCTCGACCGCCGGTTGCGAGTCCTGCCCGTAACTGAGCAGAATTTGGAACAAATTGCAATAATTGCATGGTCGGATAAATGAATCGCCCCAATTATCGAAGTTTCTTTTTAGACTCACTTGTGGCAGAGAAATTGCAGTGAGACACTGATGATTATGACAGAAGCAACAATGGAAATAAAGACGGGATCCCTCTTCGCGAACCGCTACAAGCTGTTGAAACGCGTCGAAGGCGGCATTCACACGCAGGTGTGGCGGGTGGAGGACACCAAGAAGGGCGGTCATATCCATGCCTTGAAGCTTTTTGAATCGGAGAAGGAACTCGATCCCGTCATCGTCCAGCTCTTGACGAACGAATTCCTTTCGATGACGGTGAAGCATCCCAATCTGTTGATGCCGACGAGTTTCTCCGTGATGGGAACAATGACGTATCTGCTCGGGCCGTTTGTCGAACATGGTTCTCTGAGGAACGTGATCAGGGCGGCGAAGACCAGCAGGCCGTTGAACGAGCAGCGCATTGTTCAACTGCTCGGCCAGATGGTGGCAGGATTGTCCTTCCTGCACAAGAATTCCTTTGTGCATCAGGATATTGCGCCGGAGAACGTGCTCCTCGGTGATGGTGGTGTTCCCCTGCTCTCCGATTTCGGCATCAGCCGCATTCTCCACAATACGCTTTCGCACAACGTCGGACCGAACCGGATTTTTCACATTCCGTATGCGTCGCCGGAACGCTTCACCGCCCGTTCAGCCAATCCCGCCGACGATGTCTTCTCGATCGGTGTCCTGCTGTACGAACTCGCCATGGGGAAGCTCCCGTGGGACGGACAGGGAGGGAAGGCGCTCCTCGAGAATGCGGCGACGCCGGAACTCGACGAATCGTTCTCCGAAGAATTCACTTCCCTCGTTGCGTGGTGTCTTCAGAAATCGCCCGACCATCGTCCTACATCGGCGGATATCGAGAAATGGGCTGTGTCGTATCATCCTGTCTCGGTGGAAGAAATCCGTGCCACGAAGGCGGAGAAGAAACGGAAGCTGGCTGAGGCGGAAGAGGATCGCCTGAAGCTTCACGAAGCCGCCCTTGTGCGCGAGGAAGCGCAGAAACGCGCCCGCGATGCAGCAGATGCGAAGATCAAGGAGGCGATGGATAAAAAAGTCCATCATAAGGGAACGAAACAGGCCAAAACACTCGCGGATTACATTCCACTCATGGAGGATGGCGGCAGGAAGGCATTGGAAGACAATGCCCTCCTTGCGAAAGCGGACGATCAGAAAGCACGCGAAGAAGCGGAACAGAATATGCGCCTGGAGGCGGAGCAGCACGCCCGTGAAGAAGCGGAACGCGTCCTTCGCACCGAGCGTGACAAGCTCTCGAAGGAGATGACGGCGCGGCGCCAGCAGGAAGAAGCCGAGCGAAGGCGTCGCGAAGAACGCGATCGCAAGGAACGGGAGGAATTGGACCGAAAGGCGCGCGAGGAGTCGGAAAAGCGCCTCCGCGAGGACTTTGAGAAGAAACTGCAGCACGAACTGGATACACGGCTGCATAGCGAACTCGAACGCATCCGCAAGGAAACCGAGTCGAAACTGCTTGAAACCGAACGCGTGGCGAATGAACGTGCCGGACAACGCGCACGCGAAGAGGTGGAACTCAGAACACGCCAGGAAGAGGAGCGCAAGGCTCGCGAAGAAGCGGAGCGCAAGGCTCGCGAAGAAGCGGATCGCAACGCTCGCGAAGAAGCGGAGCGCCAAGCCCGTGAAGAAATGGAGCGCAAGGCTCGCGAAGAAGCGGAGCGCAAGGCTCGCGAAGAAGCGGAGCGCCAAGCCCGTGAAGAAATGGAGCGCAAGGCTCGCGAAGAAGCGGAGCGCCAAGCCCGTGAAGAAATGGAGCGCAAGGCTCGCGAAGAAGCGGAGCGCCAAGCCCGGGAAGAAATGGAGCGCAAGGCTCGCGAAGAAGCGGAGCGCCAAGCCCGTGAAGAAATGGAGCGCAAGGCTCGCGAAGAAGCGGAGCGCCAAGCCCGTGAAGAAATGGAGCGCAAGGCTCGCGAAGAAGCGGAGCGCAAGGCTCGCGAGGAAATGGAGCGCAAGGCTCGCGAGGAAATGGAGCGCAAGGTTCGCGAGGAAATGGAGCGCAAGGCTCGCGAAGAAGCGGAGCGCAAGGCTCGGGAAGAAGCGGAGCGCAAGGCTCGCGAGGAAATGGAGCGCAAGGCTCGCGGAGCGCCAAGCCCGTGAAGAAATGGAGCGCAAGGCTCGCGAAGAAGCGGAGCGCAAGGCTCGCGAGGAAATGGAGCGCAAGGCTCGCGAAGAAGCGGAGCGCAAGGCTCGCGAAGAAGCGGAGCGCAAGGCTCGTGAAGAAGCGGAGTCCAAGGCCCGTGAGGCGGTGCGGCTCAGGATTCGTGAAGAAGCAGAGCAAAATGCTCAGAGAGATCGCGAACGCGAACTCCTGCAAGAGGCTGACCGCAAGGCAGACGAAGAGGCGGAGCGGAAAGCTCGTGTGGAGGCCGAACGGAAACTCCGCGAGGAGGCGGATCGGAAGGCGCGCGACGAGGCGGTGCAGCTCGCTGCTGAGGAAGCGCGCAGACTCTCACGCCTGGAAGCGAAATCGAAGTCGCGTGAGCCGATCGAGAAACGGACCCACCGCGACACGCGGAAACGTGCGCGCGAAGAGGCGGAGAAAAAGATCCGCGAGGAAGCGGAACGCATCGCCAGCGAAAAAGCCGGGCGGGAAGTCCGGGAGGCAAGCGATCGCACTCTACGCGAAAAGGCCGAACGCGAACTCCGCGAAGAGATGGAACGCCTCGCGCGCGAAAAGGCCGAACGCGAACTCCGCGAAGAGATGGAACGCCTCGCGCGCGAAAAGGCCGAACGCGAACTCCGCGAAGAGATGGAACGCCTCGCCCGCGAAAAGGCCGAACGCGAACTCCGCGAAGAGATGGAACGCCTCGCCCGCGAAAAGGCCGAGCGCGAACTCCACGAAGAGATGGAACGTCTGGCCCGCGAAAAGGCCGAGCGCGAACTGCGCGAAGAAACGGAACGTCTCGCGCGCGAAAAGGCCGAGCGCGAACTGCGCGAAGAAACGGAACGTCTCGCCCGCGAAAGGCCGAGCGCGAACTCCGCGAAGAGATGGAACGTCTCGCGCGCGAAAAGGCCGAGCGCGAACTCCGCGAAGAAACGGAACGTCTCGCGCGCGAAAAGGCCGAGCGCGAACTCCGCGAAGAAGGGGAGCGCAGGGAACGCGAGAACACGGAACGGCAGGTCCGTGAAGAACACGAGCGCAGACAGCGCGAGGACGACGAACTTCGAGAGCGCGAAGAGACGGAACGGCGCGTTCGCGAGCAGGCCGACCGCATCGCGCATGAAGAGGCGGAACGACGTATTTACGCGGCCCTCGAACGCCGCCGCAACGAGGAAGAAGAACGCCGCTCCCGCGAGGAGTCGGAACGCCGCGCGCGCGAAGAAGCGGAACGCGCCGCCCGCGAAGAACACGAACGGCGGCTCCGCGAGGATATCGAGACACGGCTGAGAACACAGCTCGAGTCCGCCTTCCGGTCCGAACTCGAGAAGGTGAAGAACGAGGCCGAACAGCGCACCGTCATCGAGGCCGAACGCCGCGCCCGCGAGCAGGCGGAACTTCTCGCGCGCGATCGCATCGCGCAATTGGAGCGCGAGCTGTCGGAGCGCGCAGCGCGCGATGACGCGGAACGGCGCGCACGCGAAGATGCGGAACGGAAACTGCGCGCCGAACGCGAGGAACGCGAACGCGAGGAGGCGGAACAACGGATTCGCGCCGAAGCCGAGCGCATCGCACGCGAGCAGACGGAACGAGCCGATGTGGTGCTCGTCGAGGAGGATCTCCGCGCGCTCGTCGCGAACGGGCTCGACGGAGTTGATCTCCCGGCGCTGCCGGTGCAGGAACAGGCGCCGGTGCTCGAGCCGTCCGACACGCCTCCCGTCCCTCCCGCGCACCTGAATGCCGGCGTCGATCTCGACCTGCAAACATTGCTCGACAGCTTTCATGCCGAGGCCCAGGGCGAAGCCGTCTTCGCGGAGATGGCACAGCGGGAAGCGTCGCGAGCGGAGCGTAAAATCCGTCGCGAGCCCGTGCAGGAATCCGCCGACAGGGAAAACAGTGAAGCCGAAGAACTCCGAACCATCACATCGCTGCGCGACGACGTTCCCAATGCGAACGTGTTCGACAGCAAATTCTGGCAGACGGGAATACGCGTCGTGCTCGTTGCGGCCGTGCTCGCCGCCGTGGGATGGTTCATCTTCGGAAGAAGCTCGGATATGTCGACAGGATTCACGCTGATGCGCATCCAGACGACGGAGGAGCATCTGCCGCTTGTCCAGGATATCGTGTCGGCGTGGATGGCATCCGAGGGTATCCGCGAGGCGCGGCTCGAGCGTGGTGACGGGAATGCCTTCGCCATCGCGGGACGAAGCGTCGGCGATACCGTGAAACGGGTGGAAATCCGCGTTGCACGAGTGCGCGACGTCTACGCATCGGACACCGATCCAGCGGCGGACTGCTTCGTCGCTTCGACGCTCTCCGCGTCGGATGCGGGCGCGCTCCGATCCACTCCCGCGTTCTTCCCGACACAGCATGTGCTCGCGCTCGACGGCATCTGCGTCGTTGTGCATCCCCGAAATTCGCTTCGCGCCATCCGCCGGAGCGACGCCATCGCGGCGCTGACCGGCGTCGCGACGGATTGGGCCATGCTCGGCGGGGCCCGCGCACCGCTGCGACTCGTCCTCGCCGGCGACACGTCTCTCGCGAACGCATCACTGCTCGCGCTGCTCGGACCCGGAGACGAGATCTCCCCCCGCGCCCAGCAGTGCAACGGCACGGCGGAGGTGCTCGCCCGGGTCGCGGCCGATCCACGGGCTCTCGGCTTCGTGCGCTTCGCGGATCGCGGGAATGCGCGAGTGCTTCCGGTGATCGACGCCCCGGGCGATCCGGTCGCCCCGTCGGTGGACGCGATCAGGCTGGAGTCGTATCCGCTGACCGCGCGACTCTGCCTCTACGTTTCTCCCGCCACGGCGGTCAATCCCCGGAGCTTCATTGATTTTGCGATGGGCGTGAACGGGCAGAACATCACCGCCGCGCATGGCTACGCGGATCTCTCGCTCCGGCTTTCAGGACGCACCGCCGATCGAACGGCGCCTGCCGAGTACGTCGCCGCGACGAAGGGCGCGAAGCGCGTCATCGCGAGTCTGCGCTTGCGACCCGGGGCATCGGAACTCGACGCGCTTGCGTTCGATGACATCCGCCGCCTGAAGATGTTCTCGGACATCACGAACGCGAGGGAACTCCTCGTGGTCGGGATATGTGATCGCATGGGCGCCAGGGAAACGGAGATACTCGCATCCCGCACTCTGGCGCAGATGGTCAAAGCCAGGCTCAAGGAAACCGGCATCAAGGCGCATTCCGCACTCGGGATGGGAGCCATCATGCCGGTTGCAGATGAAAAGGATGATGGAGGCAGAAACAAAAACAGGAGGGTCGAAATCTGGGTCCGCTGAACCGCAGTCTGTACTGATTCCGTCCAGACAGTCCATCGAGATTCATACAGAAAACACAAGGATTGGGCGTTTTGAGAAACTGCAAAAATTGTACCGTTATGCAGTTTCTGTAATGACATGCAGTGGCGTTTGCCGTTTCCTGCGAAAATTCAGGGTTCGTGACGTGGTACGAAAATTGATGAAAAAACGTATTGGCTATCATTGGGACCGTGATGAGCAACGCTTCAGAAATACATCAAGAGCAATTACAGTCCGGCCTGCTGATCGACGGACGGTACCGGCTCGTTGATCCCATCGGGAACGGCCCGTCTACGGCAGTCTGGAAGGCGGACAAAACCGGTGATGCCGAGCGCCCGTGCGTGCTCAAGTTCTTCGAAACGGAAAAGGAGATTGAGACGTCGATTTTCCATCTCCTTCAGCGGGAATTCTCGTCGTTGACCGTACAGAATGCGAACCTCGTCACACCGATCTCGCTCGGGCTCGCCGGAAAAAAGACATTCCTCGTTTTGCCTCTCGTTGAAGGGAACTCGCTGCGCTCCGTCATGACCGTTCGCGATACGCAGCTCCGGAGGGATGAAGGCAAACTTCTCGACCTGTTTCTCCGCGTCGTGAAGGGCGTGGTGTTCCTGCACAAGAGTTCCTTCGTTCATCTCGATATTGTGCCGGAGAATTTGTTTGTCGCGCAGAATGGAAGCGTGCTGATATCCGATTTTGGCATCAACAGGATCGTTCGAAATGTCCTCGGCCTGGTGCGCGGCCCGCACAACATCATTCATAAAAAATATGCGTCGCCGGAACGATTCGTGCGGATATCCGGCGCTCCGACGGACGATATATTCTCCCTCGGAGTCCTTTTTTACGAACTTGCTTCCGGCATGCCTCCATGGGAAGGCCGGGGGGGAAGCGCGATCGTCGATGAGATGATCGCCCCCGCCTCACTTGTCGGCGCCTACTCCGATGAATTCCTTCGTCTCGTGCTCGATTGCCTGGACCGGGAACCGCAGCATCGACCGACCGCGAACGAACTGGAGAGCCGCATTCGCACTCTTCTCGCTTCCGCCTCCCTGGTGACGGCACAAGCCAGGAGCGCAAGGGAACGGGTCATTCCCGCGGGCGCGACGGCGTTGAGCGATCCGGCAAAAATCGCCGTACCCCGGATTCCCGTCGTGCCCGAACGTCAGCCTGAGGTTGTTCTCGCGGCCCTTCTCGAACTCCCAAAGCCAGAGCTGGAAAAAGCGCCGGTGCGTCAGGCCGCTGTTTCGCCGGAGACGCTGAATGTGGTGAGTACCGGCGACACGTTGACGTTCGTGGATGATCTCCTGAAAGACGAATCCGCTGCGTCCGCAGTTTCGAACCCTGCGCCGGGCACGGAAACGCCCGCCCCTGCCAAAGCGTCGCACGCCGTCGCAGCGCCGCCGGTGCAGACCAGTCCCCGTGGCGAGGATGTGGATTCGTTGCTCCGGCAGCAGCAGGAGGAGATCCAAAAACTGCGGCTTCTGCTGGAGAAGGAACGGCAGGTCGCATTGGAGGCGGATGCCAAGCGCCGCGAGGAGCTTCAGGCAAGGCTTCGCATGGAAGAGGAAGCGAATAAACGGTCGTCGGAGCTGTCGCGCGAACACGGGGAGCGGCAACAGCGTCTCAAGGAGGAGTATCACCTCCGCTTCAAGGAAGAGGTCGGCAGGGTCCGCAAAGAGGCGGAAAGCAAGATCGACGAGGCGCGGCGCGAGGCCGCCGAGGAAGTCCGCCTGCGCGTGCAGCAGGAAATGGAGCGGGTGAAGGCGCTGGAGGATATCCGGCGCGCCAGCGAGGAAAACAAACGGAAAGCGCGCCTCGAAACCGAAGATCGCGCGCGTCTTGAAGAGGAGCGTCAACTCCGCCAGCGCATGGAAAAACAGGCAGGCGAGGTTTCCGAATTGAAGTCCATCCTCAACACGGAATTGGAGGCGCGGGAGAGGGCGGAACAGAAAGTGCGGCAGCTGTCCGAACTGCGGAACGCCGTCGAGGAAGAACGGAAAGAACGGGAGGAAGCGGAAACGCTGATGCGACGGCAGCTGGAAGTGCAGCTGAAGAAGGAGCTGGAGATGAAACTGCTGCAGGACGTGCATCACGTGCAGGCTGCGACGCCTCAGCCACCCTCCCGGCAGAATGCTCAGGCAGTCAGGGACGCGCTCCAAGCCTCCGCTCCGCGGAAGACCGTATCGACCCCGCCGGAAGCCGAGCAGGGCATGTTTGACGCGCTCAAAACGAAATTGCGCGCCGAGATAGAAGAGGACCTGTTCTCGATGCTCAAACGCGAGATCGCTGCCGCGGTGCGAGCGAACGGTGCAGAGGAGACCAGAGCGCCGGATTACGCGCTGTATGCCTCGCCTGCGTCCGACGGCAGGGAGTCCGGGACGGACGACACGCCGGACGACGATGGTGTGGAAGTCATCGAAAGGCCCGAGGGTCCGAACGGGTTGACATCGCTCATCGACGAATTGCAGGATCGCTTCAAGGATGACAAACTCTTCGTGTTAATGCCGATATCGAAGCATTCGCAGGGCGGTGCGAAAAGGCGGAAGGGCGATCAGAATTCGAAGGGCATCCGCTTCCACTAGGCCGTCGCGCATCCTCGCCGCAGGGAAAATGAAAAGGCCGCTTCCTCGCGAGAGGAAGCGGCCTTGCGCATGGTGATGCGGGTCGAATCAGACGACGCCCTGCGCAAGCATGGCGTCCGCGACCTTCACGAAGCCGGCGATATTCGCGCCGTTCACGTAGTTTCCGGGGGTGCCGTACATCGAGGCGGCCTCGATGCAGGACTTGTGAATGTTGACCATGATCTGATGGAGGTGCTTGTCCACTTCCTCGGAAGACCAGCTCATGCGGATGGAGTTCTGCGTCATTTCGAGACCGGACACCGCCACGCCGCCTGCATTCGCGGCCTTTGACGGTCCGTAAAGAATGCCGGCATCGAGGAATGCGCTCGCGCCTTCCGGCGTCGTCGGCATGTTCGCGCCTTCGCACACGCATGCGCAGCCGTTGGCCAGCAGCGTCTTGGCATCGTCGCCGTTGAGCTCGTTCTGCGTCGCGCAGGGGAGCGCGATGTCGCATTTCACTTCCCACGGACGCTTGTTGGCCACGAACTGCGCGCCGAATTTCTCGGCGTACGGCTGCACGATGTCCTGATTCGTCGCGCGAAGTTCAAGCATGTACTCGATCTTCTCGCCGCTGATGCCGTCGGGATCGAACACGTAGCCGTCCGGTCCGGAGAGCGTCACCACCTTCGCGCCGAGTTCGTTCGCCTTGATCGCGGCACCCCACGCCACGTTGCCGAAACCGGAGAGGGCGACGGTTTTGCCGTCAAAGCTCTGTCCTTTCGACTTGAGCATTTCTTTCGCGAAATACACCACGCCGAAACCGGTGGCTTCCGGACGGATGAGGCTGCCGCCCCATGCGGTTCCCTTGCCCGTCAGGACGCCCTCGTACACGTTCTTGATGCGCTTGTACTGGCCGAACATGAACCCGATTTCCTGTCCGCCCACGCCGATGTCGCCGGCGGGCACATCGGTGTTGGCGCCGATGTGGCGATAGAGCTCGGTCATGAAGCTCTGGCAGAAACGCATGATTTCATTCTTCGATTTGAACTTCGGATCGAAATCCGAACCGCCCTTGCCGCCGCCCATCGGGAGCGTCGTCAGGCTGTTTTTGAAGATCTGCTCGAAACCGAGGAACTTGAGGATGCTCAACGTCACGCTGGGATGGAAACGCAGACCGCCCTTGTACGGGCCGATGGCGCTGTTGAATTCCACGCGGTAGCCGCGGTTCACCCGCACTTCGCCGTTGTCGGCGACCCAGGGAACGCGGAACATGACGGTGCGCTCGGGCTCAACAATCCGTTCGATGATTTTCGCCTTGCGATATTCCGGATGACGATCGAGCACCGGTACCAGCGATTCGACTACTTCCTGCACGGCCTGGTGAAATTCAGCTTCATTCTGATTCTTCGCTTTGACTTCTGCCATGAAGTCATTGACAAACGTTGACATGAGAATCCTTACAGATTGTTGGGGGATGGAAAAGGAACGAAAAGAATCAATATCATCGACTCAAAATTACGATTTCGAATCCAATTTACAAACCGAACATGAAGGACTCGTGAAATTTTTCCCGAAAAAAATCAATGAATTCGGATCATTTCTGGCCTGTTTCAGGAATATCGCGGGACTCTCACGGCATGCGGCCTCATGCAGGCAATTTGTGCTATTTTTCGCGCATTGCCTTTCAAGGGAAGCTCGTCAATGCAACGGAATGGCCATGCAGCTTCAAACATTGATGTTTGGCGCATGAATTAAGCGGGCAGGATACGCTCGCACCCCGCTGGACAAATTTGCCGTGGCGCCGTATTTTGCCGCATTACAAGAGAGGACTGAACCATGCTCCAACTCACGTATCTCAGCCACTCATCGTTTCTCTTGTGGGATGGCAGGCATCGCATCGCCATCGACCCGTTCATCACGGGAAATCCGACCTGCCCGGTCAGCGTGAAGGACGTGACGGCCGATTTCATCGTCCTGACACATGCCCACGGAGATCATCTCGGTGACGCCATCGCTCTGGCGAAAGCGGGAAACGGCACGATCATCGCGGTCAATGAACTCGCCAATGACGTTGCGGATAAAGGCTGCAACGCGCACAACATGCACATCGGAGGCGCGCATGTGTTTCCGTTCGGCCGGGTGAAGTTCACGATCGCGCATCATGGTTCGGCCTCCCCTGACGGGCGCTACATGGGCGAGCCGGCCGGCGTGGTCATATCGATGGGCGGAAAGACCGTCTACCACACCGGCGACACGGGTCTCTTCCTCGACATGCAGCTCATCGGGCGCCGCGACAGCATCGACGCGATGATGCTCCCCATCGGCGATAACTTCACGATGGGTATCGACGATGCGGTGGAAGCGGTGGAGTTCGTCGGACCCGGGCTCGCGATTCCGATGCATTACAATACGTTTCCCGTGATCGCGGCCGATCCGCAGCACTTCAAGGCGGGTGTCGAGGCCCGGGGCAGGGCGTGCCGCGTCATGGAATACGGCGAGACGATCACGCTCTGATCGTGGCCGCAGCCGCGCGGAGCGCATTTGGTTCTTGCATCGCGGTGTGCGATGTTTGCTGTTCGCGCCTGACGCGCACCACAATGTGGAACAGACAGTGAATGCGGTTGGAACCTGCTGCTACCGAATCGGGTGACGTCGCGTCGTCCCATCCATACATCTTCCCCTTCCTTCTTCTGCTGCTCCTGTTGCCGGCATGTTCGGGAAAAGTCTCCACGGTGGAGGAATTCCGCGCCACGGCAACGGAAATGGAGCAATGCGCGCGGGACATGCGCTCGCTGAAGAAGGCGGCGCGGGACATGCTCCAGGCGTACAACCAGACGGTCCCCGCGCAGCGCCGTCTGACCGCGGGATCGGTGAAAGAGGCCGTGACCGTCTGCGATCACGACAAGCTGCTCTCGCAGATGCGCGCCGAACCCGATGAATCATGCAAAAGCCTTCTCGACAAAATCGAGGAGCTTGACGAGTCGTACCGCGCGCGGGCTGAGCGCTTCGAGGCGCTTGCCGCGCGTCTGCCGGACGCGCATCGCGTGCGCAGGGGTGAAAATCATTACGCCATCTGTGCCGCCTACCTTCAGCAAGCGCACCGGCTCTCGAGGGACTCCACGGTCGCCCTTCTCGCGGGGGAGCGTCTCGTGCCTGACCTGTTCGAGGGATTCGACGTCTGGCTGCTCTACGCCGACGGCCGCTTCGCGACCTTCGTCACGCAGGGCGCGACGGGGATCGCGCCGGAAACGCTGACGCGCGTTGCGCGCGCGGCGAGCGCGCCCGCCGGTGCCTCTCCCGCCGGGGACATGCAGTTCGATCCTTCCTTCGATGCGCGGAACGCGGCCGCGGACGTGACGGGCGGCGGCGCCGGTCTCGTGAATCAATGAGCGCGGCGGGATCGCCGAGTTCCGCATCTTTTCCTCCCGACCTCCTGACGCTGCCTTTCGCGACGGGCGATTTTCTCGTAGATTGACCGCGATTGACGCATCACGGAACGCATGCATACGCCCCTCACTCTCATCATCGCCGTCTACAACCGTCCCGACGCCCTCCGCTTCATCCTCGCGGCCTGCGCGCGGCAGACGGTCGGCGGCTTCGAAGTGATCGTCGCCGACGACGGGTCCGGTCCCGCCGTGCGCGCGGCGGTCGATGAGGCCCGCGCAAGCCCGCGCTTCACCCTGACGCATGTCTGGCAGGAAGACCGCGGCTGGCGCAAGAACAGGATCCTGAACGAGGCGGTGCGGCGAGCGAGGTCGCCGTACCTCGTGTTCATCGACGGAGACTGCCTGCCGCACAGGCGCTTTCTCGCCGATCATTACGAGGGCCGGCAATCCGCCACCGTCCTGTGCGGTCGCCGCGTGGAAACCAGTCCCGCATGGACCTCGCGTCTCACGCTGGACATGGTGCGCAGCGGCGCCTACGAATCGCTCGGCATCCGCGAAGTCTGGGAAGGACTGCGCGGCAGAGCGCTGCGGCTCGAGGACGGTATCCGCCTCTCCCGGAGCGAGGCATCGGCGCTTCACGGCCCGTCGCGCGGACCCGCGCGCGCGCCGGGCATTCTGGGCAGCAACTTCTCCGTGCACACGCGCGACCTCCTGTCGATCAACGGTTTCGACGAAACGTACGATGGGCCGGGCAGCGGCGAGGATTCCGACGTTCAATTCCGGCTCGCGCTGCAGGGCGTGAGGAGCGCGGCGCTCCGGCATCGCGCCATCCAGTACCATCTCTGGCATCCGCGCACCGCGGCATCGGAGCGCTCCGAACGACGCTTCGAGGACGTGCGCGCCCGCGGACGCGCCTGGTGCGAGCAGGGCCTGCTCCCGTCTGCCGCATCGGCTCCTGCGGAGGCCGCATGCTGAAAACCATCGCGCGCATTCTCCGGTATCTCCGGCCCTACAGGCGCAATCTGTCGTATGCCTCCGCGTCGATGCTCGGCTTCGTCGTGTTCAACATGACCACCGTGGTGCTGATCATCCCGTTCATCAACGTGCTCTTCGATCCGAAGAAACCGGAGTTCAAGCCCGCGCCGCCGTTCTCGCTCGACACGTTCAAGGAGTGGGCGCTGACGGGCATCAACAACCTTCTCGCGTCCGCCACGCCATCGCAGTCGCTCAAGGCGCTGTGCGCGCTCATCGTGCTCAGCTTCGTGATGAAGAACGTGTTCCACTATCTTCAGAGCTGGTTCATGGCGCCCGCGGAGCACGGCATCATCCGCGATCTTCGGCAGCAGCTGTACGAGCACATGACGACGCTGTCGATGAGCTATTTTTCGGAGGAGAAGAAGGGGACGCTCATCTCGCGCATTGTCAACGACGTGAAGGTGGTGAACGATTCCGCGATCGCGGTGGTCAACAGCATCTTCCGCGATCCGCCGCAGATCCTGACTTACACGGTGATCCTCTTCCTGATCGACTGGCAGCTCACGATGCTGGTGTTCGTCCTCCTGCCCGCGACCGGGTGGTTCCTCGCGAAGGTGGCGCAGAGCCTGCGCCGCGAGAGCAGCCGCCTGCAGACGGCGATGGCCGACATCACGGCCGCGCTGGACGAGGGGCTCGCCAACATGCGCATCATCAAGGCGTTCCGGACCGAGCGGCAGGAGACGGAGCGGTTCAAGACGCACAACGAGCGGTACTTCAGGACGTTCGTCAGCATCATGCGCCGCAGCGAGATGACCGCGCCGATCACCGAGGTCGTGAGCGTCCTGGTGGTGGTGGTCATCCTCTGGTTCCTGGGCGAGTCGATCCTGACGGGGAAGAGCGGCATGACGAGCGGCGTGTTCGTGGCCTACATCTTCGCGATGCTGCAGATGATGCAGCCCCTGAAGTTCTTCGGCCAGATGATCGGCAGCGTCTCGCAGGGCGTCGCCGGCGCGCAGCGCGTCTTCTCCGTGCTCGACATTCCGGCCCGCATCAGCGACGCGCCGGGCGCGCGCGACATCGCGGCGTTCCGCCACAAGATTGAGTTTCGCGACGTGCATTTCCGCTACGATACCGGCGAGGAAATCCTCTCGGGCGTCTCGATCGAGATCGCGGCGGGCAGCGCCGCCGCCATCGTCGGTCCGAGCGGCGTCGGCAAGAGCACCCTCGTCGATCTCGTGCCGCGCTTCTACGACGTGACGGGCGGCGCCATCCTCATCGACGGAACCGACATCCGCGAACTGACCCTGACCTCGCTGCGCGGCCTCATGGGGATCGTCACGCAGGAGACGTTCCTCTTCAACGCGCCCATCCGCGAGAACATTGCCTACGGAAGTCCGGGCTCCTCCTTCGAGCAGATTGTCGAGGCGGCGAAGGCGGCCAACGCCCACGACTTCATCGTGGAGACGGCGGACGGGTACGACACCGTCATCGGCGATCGCGGCGTGAAACTCTCCGGAGGACAGCGGCAGCGGCTGTCCATCGCGCGCGCCATCCTCAAGAATCCGCCCATCCTCATCCTCGACGAGGCCACCTCCGCGCTCGACACCGAGTCGGAACTGCTGGTGCAGGAGGCGATTCAGCATCTCATGGACGGCCGCACATCCATCGTCATCGCGCACCGGCTCTCCACCATCCAGCGCGCGGACGTCATCTACGCCCTCGAGGGAGGGCGGGTCGCCGAGCGCGGTTCGCATGCGGATCTCATGCGCAACGACAGCGGGCTGTACAAGCGGCTGTACGATCTGCAGTTCAAGCTATGAACGGACCCGCGCAAGACGCGACGCCGCTCGCGGCGCAGGAACAGGCGACAGTGTCGCCCGCGACGCTCCGCGCGGCGCGCAAGGCCCGCGCATTGCGCACCGCGTGCGCGGTCGCCGTCACCGTGCAAGTGGCCGGACTGTTCTTCTCCATCGCGGTCTCGTCGATCGCGTTCGGCGTGTTGGCGGCCTGCTGTCTGGGCCTTGCGATCACGGAACGCGGAAACCCCTTCACGCGCAGCGGCATCGACTGGCAGCTCCTTGCGTACCTCGCGGCCGTTGCCGGCATGGTCGTCTTCGCCGTGTATCCGCTCGACGCGCTCGAGAACTCCCGGCGCGTCCTGCTGATCGGCGTGCTGTACGTGTTGCCCGTCGTCCTGCGCGACGAGCGCGCGTTGCTGCGCTTTATCCTCATCGCCGCCGCCGCGGCGGGGCTGCAGTCCCTGATCGACATCGCGGTGTACTACGCGGAGGCGTTCTCCCGCCTCGGATTTTTTCAGCACTACATGACCTCCGCGGGCATGAAGATGCTCGTGCTCCTCATGGTGTTGCCGCTGCTCTTCTGGAAGGGCGCGACGACGCGGGACCGGAGCATCCTCGCGCTGTGCAGCGCCGTCACTTTGTACGGCTTGATCCTCACGCAGACACGGAGCAGCTGGCTCGGGCTGCTGCTCGCGGCGGTCTTCGTCGGCATCGTCTCCTACCGCCGCATTCTCGCCGGACTCGCCGTCCTGCTGGTCGCCTTTGTGCTTCTCGCGCCGGGCACGTATCAGGAGCGGATGCGGAACATGTTCGCGACGCGCACGGAACAGGACAGCGTGCACGTTGCCGCGGCGACGCAGGCCGAACAGAACGAAGGGCGCGCCGTGCTCGAAAGCAACCAGAGCCGCGTGCGCATGTGGCGCACGGGATGGCGGATGTTCCTCGACCATCCGTTCTTCGGCGTCGGTGACGGCGACATGGGCAAAGTCTACCGCGCGTACGTGCCCGACGCCGGACGCGACGAAGGCGGCCATCTGCACAGCACCTACGTGCACATTCTTGCCTCGCATGGCGGCATCGGATTTCTCGCGATGCTCGTCCTTTTCGCGAGCATTGCGCGACTGGAATGGAAGCGCTTTCGCGCCGATCGCGCCGGGCTGTCTGGACACATCGCGCTCGGCGCGCTCGCGGCGTTCATTGGTTTTGCCGCCAACGGCGTGGCCGAATACAATTTCGGCGATCACGAGATCCTCGTGCTGTTGTGGACGTCCGTCGGCCTGACGCTCGCCGCGGCCGCCGTCGCCATGCGGAAGGCCGCCGTCGCCGATTCCCGGGGGGAGCCGTGATGACACCGCTCAGCGTCATCATCATCACGCGCGACGAGGAGCGCAACATCGCCGCCTGTCTCGACAGCGTCGCGTGGGCCGATGATCTCGTGGTCGTCGACGCCGCCAGCGCCGACCGCACGGCCGACATCGCGCGCGAACGCGGCGCGCGCGTCTTCATCGAGGAGTGGCGCGGCTTCTCCGCCGCGAAGACCTTCGCGTTGGCGCAGACCCGCAACGCCTGGGTGCTCTGGCTCGACGCCGACGAGCGCGTGACCCCCGGACTCGCCGACGAACTGCGCGCGGCCATCGCCGATCCTGCCGCGTGCGCCGCCTACCGCATGCCGCGCAAGGCGTACTTCCTCGGAACATGGATACGCCACTGCGGCTGGTACCCCGGGCACGTCACGCGGCTGTTCCGTGCCGACGCGGCACGCTTCAGCGACGCGAAGGTGCACGAAGCGCTCGAGGTGCGGGGCAGCATCGGGACCCTGCGCGGCGACCTGCTTCACTTCACCGACGACAATCTGGAACACTACTTCGCGAAGCTCAACCGGTACACATCACTCGCCGCGGACGAATTGCATGGGGCGGGGAAGCGCGGCCGCCTCCGCGACCTGCTGCTCCGTCCCGCCTTCGTGTTCTTCAAGATGTATCTGCTGAAGGCCGGTTTCCTCGACGGCTTGCACGGCTATGTCCTCTGCCGCCTGTCGGCCAATTACGTGTTCGCGAAATACGCAAAACTGTGGGAGCGCGGCGCCTGATGGCGGCGAAGCGCTGACGGCGCAGCCGGAGGAGAGCACCCATGTCCAGCATCGCGTACAAAATCGGCATCGGCTACTTCGTGGTGGTGTGCATCAGCATCCTCACGTCGCTCATCGTGCTCTACAATTTCCAGTCGCTGCGCAGCACCGTGGAGACGGGGTACACGGCCCGCTACCAGGGCCTCGTCGCCGCGGAGAATCTCGCCAAGTCGCTGCAGCGGCAGGAGAGCGCGCAGCTGACCATGCTGCAGGACGTGGACCTCGGCGGCCTGCTCCTGCGCGAACAACGCGACCAGTTCCTCCTCTGGTACGGCAAGGCGCTCGCGACCGCGAACGAGGAGTCCGAACGTCGCATGCTCGACACGCTGATGGCGACGTACCGCACGTACGCGGACCTTTCGGATTCGCTGCAGCACATCATCGAGCGCGGCGGACCGAAGACGCTCGTGCGCGACTTCGAGTTCATCGTCGTCCGCCCGGCCTCCGAACGGCTCAAGGAGCTGTCCTTCCGCTTTTTGGAACTGAACCAGAACGCCATCGTGCGCACGAACGAGGAGACGCAGGACAGCGCGAGCGATTCGGCCGTCGTCATCATCGCGGCCTCGCTCCTCAACATCGCCCTCAGCATCTTCGCGGGCGCCTATTACACGCGGCGCATCGTCTCGCCCGTCCTCTCCGTCACCAAGCGCGTGCGGCAGATCAGCCAGGGGCATCTCAATCAGAAAATCGACGTGCAGACCGACGACGAGATCGGCGAGCTCAGCGCGGAGTTCAACAAGATGACCGAGCGTCTCCGCGCGTTCGAGAAGCTGAACGTCCAGAAACTGATCTCCGAGAAGACGAAATCCGAGGCCATTGTCGCGAGCATCACCGATCCGCTCATCGTGACCGACGCCGCGGGACGCATCCTCCTGCTCAACCACGCCGCGCGAGCCATCGCACCGCTCGCCACGGCATCGGGATGGGAAGGACTCCCGGCGCGAGAGGTCGTGAGCGATCCGTCCTGGTCGAAGCATCTCGGACCGGACGCCGCGCGCGCCGGCGATGCCGGCGGCGACGAGCTCCTCCATTGGGCGCTCGGCGGGCAGACACTCTTCTTCCGTCCGCTACGCCGCGACATCCTCGACGACCGCGGGCAGCTCGCCGGCGTCGTGACGCTCTTCCAGGACGTGACGCGTTTCAAGCAGCTCGAGCAGCTCAAATCGGATTTCCTCGCCGCGGTGTCGCACGAGTTCCGCACGCCGCTCACCTCCATCAACATGACCATCGACATTCTGCAACGGGACGTGCTCGGCGGCTTGAACGAACGGCAGCGGGATCTGCTCACCGGCGCAAAGCAGGATTGCGAACGGTTGAAGAAGCTCGTCGAGGAATTGCTCGCGCTCTCGAAACTGCAGTCCGCCGAGACGCGCGGGAAGCAGGACATCGTCGATATCGCGCGTGTCATCGAGGAGTCCGTGCGTCCGCTGCTCCTCGCGCTGAACGAGAAATCCATCGCGCTGCGCGTCGACGTCGCGCCGGACCTGCCCGCCGTCACCGGGGATTTTCAGCAACTGTGCTGGGTGCTCGTCAATCTCGTCGGCAACGCGATCCGCTACACGCCGGACGGCGGCGACATCCGCATCACGGCGGCGAGGGACGGGGAGGCGATCTTCGTGTCCGTCGCCGACACGGGCCGCGGCATTCCGCCCGAGGCTCTCGAGACCATCTTCGACAAGTTCGTGCAGCTCAAGCAGGGCGACGACACCACGCCGGGGAGCGTGGGACTCGGCCTGACCATCGCGCGGCAGGTCGTGGAGTCCCACGGCGGCGCGATCCGCGCGGAGAACGCGCCGGACGGCGGCAGTATCTTTTCCTTCACGCTTCCACTCACGCGGGAGTAAGCCATGGACCATCCCGTGCCGAACGTGATCGTCGTCGACGACGAAGTCAACATCCTGAAAACCGTCGGGATCTGTTTCGACGCGATCGGCTTCCGCACCGTGCTCTGCGCGAAGCCGCTCGAGGCGCTCGACGCCATTCGCGCGCGCAGCTTCGACCTCGCCTTCATCGATCTCAAGATGACGCCCATCGACGGCATGCAGCTCCTCGAGGAAATCCGCGCCGTGTCGCCCGCCACCACCGTGGTGATGATCACCGCGCACGGGTCCATCGACAGCGCCATCGAGGCCATCAAGAAGGGCGCGTACCACTACATGCAGAAGCCGTTCGATTTCGTCGAGCTGCAGCTTTTCGCGCAGAAGGTCTGGGAACACCATCAGCTCGTGCGCGAGGTGGACGAGCTTCGCCAGCGTCTCGACGCCGGCATCGACGACGGCATCGTCACCCGCAGCCCGTCGATGCGCGCGCAGCTCGATCTCGCCGCGCGCGTGGCCGACAGCACCATGAGCGTACTCATCGAAGGGGAGAGCGGGACGGGCAAGGAACTGATCGCCGCGCTCATCCACCGCCGGAGCGCGCGCGCCGGCGAGCCCTTCGTGAAGGTGAATTGCGCCGCGCTGCCCGAGGCCCTGCTCGAGAGCGAACTGTTCGGTCACGTGAAGGGCGCCTTTACCGGAGCGATCAAGGACCGGCCCGGCCGTTTCGACGCGGCCGACGGCGGCTCGATCTTTCTCGACGAGATTGCGGAGATTTCGTCGACGACGCAGGTGAAACTGCTGCGCGTGCTGCAGAGCAAGGAATTCGAACCGCTCGGGTCCAACGACACCCGGCAGGTGGACGTGCGCGTCATCGCGGCCACCAACCGCGATCTCGACGAGGCGCTGCGCGAGGGCGCGATTCGCGAGGATCTCTTCTATCGCCTCAACGCCGTGCGCATCAAGCTCAGCCCGCTGCGCGAGCGGCCCGAGGACATCCCGCTGCTGGTCCAGCATTTTCTGCGGCGCTTTTCGAAGGGCGAGGCGCCGGCGGTCGGCGACGACGCGATGCGCGCGCTGCGGCTCTACCGCTGGAACGGCAACGTCCGCGAGCTGGAGCACGTCATCGAGAGGGCGGTGCTGCTCTCGGCGGGCGGCACCATCGATCTCGCGCAGCTGCCGGAGGAGATCCGCGCCGTCGATACCCAGGTCACCGCCCTTTCGTTGGAAGAGATCGAAAAGACCCATATCAAGCGGGTCCTGCAAAGCGCGAAGGACTACGACGAAGCGGCCGGCATCCTTGGGATCGATCCGGCCACCCTCTGGCGAAAACGCAAAAAATACGGTCTGTAGCGATTCCCGGGTTGCAATCTGCAATCCTCCGCAAACCGTTGCAGCAAAATGCGTTACCGGATCGCGGCGGATCGCGCGTTTCCATGCATTGCATTTTGCAATGCACGAGCTCAGATGCGTGTAAAAAACGGCCAAAATTGGCCGTTATATGTCGATAATGCTGGCATCAGGTTTGAGGCAGTATTCACGTGACCATCATTCTGCGATGGAAACAGCACTCAGGAATCGCAATTCAACGAACGGAATCTCTCAGCAGTTCACAAGGACAATACAAGGAAACCCGCCATGTCCCTCAAAGCCACCACCCTGAACAATCTCGAAATCGCGATTTTGGAGCCGCGCGGTTCCATCATCGGCGGCGACGAGACCGACGAGATGAAGCAGAAAGCCAAGGACTTCCTCGATCAGGGGAACAGGAAGCTCGTCCTCGATCTGACCCATGTCACCTACCTCAACAGCTCGGGCATCGGCGCCGTGGTGAGCATTCACACCGCCTACGTCA
This sequence comes from Ignavibacteria bacterium, assembly GCA_016720835.1. GTDB lineage: Bacteria > Bacteroidota > Ignavibacteria > SZUA-365 > SZUA-365 > JADKJW01. The sequence goes on along the minus strand of JADKJW010000009.1, from coordinate 94,520 downwards.
AGGCGGAAGGCAAGATCAAGGTCTGCGGCCTCGGCAAGGGGGTGCAGAACGTGTTCGTGATCACCAGCCTCATGCGCGTGATCGACGTGGAAGAGACGCGCGACGAAGCCGTCAAGAATTTTCAGACTGCATAATCACATACCCACCATTCATCACAAGGTACCAGAGTCATGAAACAGTCGCTCTTCATCACCATCCTTCTCGTCGTCGCCTTCGTCGTGGGCTACCTCATTTTCGAATTCATGCTTCCGGATTTCATCAAGGACGGCGGACCGCTCGTTGTCGCCCTCATCGCGCTCACCATCATGGTCATCACCTTCATCTTTGAACGCGTCTTCGCGCTGCGCAAAGCCCAGGGCCGCGGTTCGCTGACCACCTTCCTGAAGAACGTGCAGATCCAGATCAACAGCGGCAACATCGACGCCGCCATCGACGCCTGTGACAAGCAGCGCGGTTCCTGCGCCAACGTGCTCCGCACCGGTCTCGACCGCTACCGTCTCCTCCACATGTCCGGCGACGTGCAGGCCGAAAAGGAAGTGATGGAAGAAGTGCAGAACGCGATTCAGGAAGCCATGATGCTGGAAGTGCCCCTGCTCGAGAAGAACCTCGTCGCCCTCTCCACCATCGCGTCGATCTCCACCATGGTCGGTCTGCTCGGCACCACGATCGGCATGATCCGCGCCTTCCAGGCCCTTGCCCATGCCGGCGCGCCGGATGCGCTGCAGCTGTCGGTCGGTATCTCCGAGGCCCTCATCAACACCGCGGGCGGACTCATCGCCGCCATCGCCAGCATCGTCGCCTACAACTTCTTCACGACGAAGGTCGACAATTTCACGTACCTGATCGACGAAGCCAGCTACTCGATCGTGCAGTCGCTCGCGAGCCGCAGAAAGAAATAAGCGCCTCACGAATACCCCAGAGGCTCCCATGAATATCAGAAAGAAAAAACGCGTCGGCATCAAGATGGACATGACCCCCATGGTGGACGTGGCCTTCCTGCTCCTGACCTTCTTCATGCTCACCACGCAGTTCAAGGCGCCCGAGGACGTGCAGATCATCCTGCCCTCCTCCCACTCCGCCTTCAAGCTGCCCGAAACCGACGTGATGATCATCTCGATCGAGAAGAACGGATCGATCCACCTCGGCGTCGACAACCCCAAAATCCGCGTGCGCCTCTTCGGCCCCGCCGGCGTCAAAACCCAGAGCGCCATCGTCGAAATCAAGCAACTCGGCAACCTCCTCATCCAGGCCCGCATGATGAATCCGAAGCTCCGCACCGTGATCAAGGGAGACAAGGACGCGCCGTACGGCCCGGTGCAGGACGTGATGGACATTCTCCAGAAGACGAAAATCACGCGCTTCAATCTGGTCACCGACCTCGAGCGCACGTAAAGGAGCACGACCATGGCAGCAGATGTTGAACAACGCGAATCCGCCGCGTCGAAAAAGAGCGGCAAGAAGAAAAAACACCGCCTCGGCGTGCGCGTCGACATGACCCCGATGGTCGACGTCGCCTTCCTCCTCCTCACCTTCTTCATGCTGACCACCGTGTTCAGCAAACCGCAGACGATGGAGATCAACCTCCCGCCGGATGCGGAGACGAAGATCGAGGTGGCCGAGTCCAATCTCTATACACTGCGCGTCGCCGCCGACGGGAAGATCTACGTCCAGTCCGGCACCGAGACCCCGAAACTCCTCGAGTTCAAGGATCTCCGCGCGCAGCTTGTCGAGCGCCTCCGCGCCAACCCGAAAATGATCACCCTCATCAAGGTGGACCGCGAAGGCAAGTACACGATGATGGTGGACCTCATGGATGAGCTGAATCTGGCGAACATCACGCGCTTCACCCTGGCGCCGATGCTCCCCGAGGATCTGAAGCTCATCGAACAAGCCAAAGCGTCATAAGGAAGGAGGACAGCAATGGCACAGAAAGCGATCATCGCAGAAACCGGTCCCTACGGAGGGATCGAGCTGAAACGCAACTACCAGCGGTACTTTGCGATTGCGCTCATCATCGCGATCGTCTTCCATGTCGGAGGACTCGGCAGCTACATGCTGATCGAGTGGCTCACCGAGGAAGATGAACCCGTCATGATGGTGCGCCTGCTCAAGTACAGCGAACTCGGTCCGCCTCCCTCGGTGGCCGACGAAGCGGCTCCCGCCGTCGCGGTTTCCGGGCCCCAGGTGAAGCCGACAATCGGCATCCCGGTCCCGGTACCCGATGCGGAAGTGAGCCCCGAGCAGACCATCGCGTCGCAGACCGAACTCAGCCAGATCGGACCCGCGGTGGGCGAGGGCACCGGAGGCGGCACGCAGATCACGGGCGATATCAAGATCGACGAAAGCGTCGAGAAGGAAATCCTCAGTGACGGACCGCCGGCGGACTTCGTCGCCTACGAGCAGGAACCCACCGCCGTGAAGCAGGTGCAGCCCAAGTACCCCGACATCGCGTTGCGCGCGGAGCTCGAGGGCACGGTGTACCTGAAGGTGTGGGTGACCAAGGAAGGCAAGGTCAAGAAGGCCGTCATCCTCAAGAGCGACGCCGAGGTGTTCAACCAGGCGGCGCAGGACGCGGCGATGCAGTGGGTGTTCACCCCGGCATTGCAGCAGAAGAAGCCCGTGGACGTCTGGGTCGCCATCCCGTTCCGTTTCCGCCTGAAGGATGCCCAGAAGTAACATCCACGGCCTCATGGGTTACACCCTGTCAGGGGTCACCGCCATCGCGGCGGTGATCATCCTGACGGGCGTGTTTCTCCCTCCGTCCGTTCCGGCACAACTCCGGATCACCTTCGGCATCGTGCTGGTGCTGCTTGCGGTGTACCGATTTGTCATCACCTGGGTGCAGGAGAAACAGGCACGGAGATCCGGTCGTGATTAACGCGCTTACTCTCATCGTTGTCGCCATCGCCGTCGCGATAGGGGCGGCGCTGCTGAGCGGCAGCGGACAGCGCAGCGACGGCATGCGCATGGTGCGAGTCGCCGGTCCGGTCATGGATCTCGGAACCTTCACGCCGTACGATATCGCTCCCGTGCCCGTCAAGCAGGTGCGTCCGGATTACCCGACCCGCGCGCTGTATGCCGAACTCGAAGGCACCGTGTACCTGAAGGTATGGGTGACCGCGGAAGGCAGAGTCAAACAGACCGTGGTGCAGCACAGCGACAATCACGTCTTCGACGAGGCGGCGCAGATCGCCGCCATGAAATGGGAATTCACACCGGCGCTCTCGAAGAACAGGCCCGTCGACGCGTGGGTCCCCGTTCCGATCCGCTTCACACTGAAAAAAGTGTAACCCCACGTTCACACGCAGGAAGGAACGATCATGAAGCACATCATCTCTTCCACCGCATGCCTCGCGATTCTTGCGCTGGCCGCGGCACCGCGGCTGCAGTCGCAGGAATCCCTCCCGGATACAGTGCACCGCGTCTATCCATCCGGGGGCACGATCGACCACCATTCGAACGATTGCGAAAGAATTCAACAGCGTGAAACGGGTTGAACCGACGTACCCGGAGGCTGCATTGAAAGCAGGCACTGAAGGGACAGTCAAGGTGAGGGCACTCGTGCGTAACGACGGGAAGGTCGGCAGAGTCGTCGTTCAGAAAAGCGACAACAGCATCTTCGATCAGCCGTCCATCGATGCTGCCATGCAGTGGGAGTTCACACCACCTGAAAAGAGCAGCGATCCCGACGGCGTATGGGTCACGATTCCGTTTCACTTCAAGCTCAACAAGGTGAAGCAGCTCGACGAGGAAGGGGCGGACAATCCTCCGGTCGATTTCGTCGAGTACGACGTCGAACCGAAGGTGCTCACGCAGGCGCAGCCGGTGTATCCCGAGAGCGCCATGCAGGCCGGACAGGAAGGCACGGTGTACCTGAAAGTGTGGGTGAGCAAGACCGGGAAGGTCGTGAAAGGCGTGGTCTTGAAAAGCGACAACAGCGTCTTCGATCAGGCCGCGAAGGACGCCTGCATGAAGTGGGCATTCGAACCCGCACTGAAAGACGGCAAGCCCGTGGATGTGTGGGTCGCCATTCCCTTCAGATTCCGGCTCAAGGACAAGGATGCCGGCAAGGAAGTCAAATAAGCTCCACGCAGCGCCGATGCGCCGGCCGCAACCGGGCCCGAAACAGGGCAGTGCGGAGTCCAAAACCGGACATGGAAGCGCAGAATTACCGCAGAAATCGCCCACGTCCCCGAATGACGCCCCGGCACGAGAATTGCCGCAATAAGAACAGAGGTATCACGATGAAAACGCTCTCCTTCATATCCGTCTCCGCGCTCCTGCTGCTCGTGTCCGCGTGCGGGTACCGCAGCGAGGAGACCGCGACGAAGGGCGGCATGCACGTGCTCGCGAGCGAATCGCAGGCCGTGGTGATGCACGAGGAAGTGGAGCAGTTCATGCGGCTCTACGCGGACGCGAAGGTCACGCTGGGCGTCACCACCACGCGCGACGCCATCGTGCAGCTGCTCAACGACAGCGTCCGCTACATCGTCGTCGACCGCGATCTCAACGCTGAGGAAAAGGCGGTCGCGGAGAAAGCCGGGCTGGAACTGGAGAAGGTGCATGTCGCGGAAGACGCGCTCGCCTTCATCGTCCATCCCTCGAATCCGCTCACCGAAATATCGGAGCAGACGCTCCGCGGCATCCTCGGCGGGGAGGCGACGGAGTGGAAGTCCGTCCAAGGCGCCTCGGCCGGCGGCGCGGTGCAGCTCGTCTGCACGGGCAGGAACTCCGGCACCTACGAGCTGCTCGTGAGAACCTTTTTCAAGCTCGCGAAGGACGCGCCGCTCGCGGCCATCGCGGACTCGCAGCGCGCGACGGTGGACTTCGTCGCCGCGCATCCGGGCGCGCTCGGCGTCGTGCCGGTATCGGCCATTCGCGACACGGCTCTCGGCGTGCGCGTCCTCAAGGTGGAGGCGCTCGACAGCGCCAGCGGCACCCGGTCCTTCGTCGCGCTCCATCAGGCGAACATCTATCTGGGAAAGTATCCCTACCACTATCCGGTGTACGTGCATTTCTCGTCCGCGCGGACGGGCCTGCCGATGGGCTTCAGCGCGTTCATGGCGAGCCCGCCGGGTCAGAAACTGTTTCAGAACGCGGGCCTCGTTCCCAGGACGCAGCCGGTTCGATTGGTACAACTTAACGAGGAGTAACGGTCATGAAAGCACTTCACGCGCTCATCGCGGTCATCCTGCTCGCGTCGGCTTCCTTCGCGCATGCGCAGGACCTGCAGCACCTGCAGATGCTGGTCCGCAGCGGCAGAGCGGCGGAAGCACTTCCCGAGTTGCAGAAGTTCGTGCAGGCGTTTCCGAAGAACATCGAGGGCTGGGCCACGCTCGGCCAGGCGCATCTGAAACTGGAGCAGGCCGGCGCCGCCGAGGAGCACGGCCGCAAGGCGATCAAGCTCAACGACGAACGGCCCGAAGGCTACGTCGTCGTGGCGCAGGCGCTGGTTCAGCAGAAGAAATTCAGCGACGCGTACGCCACGCTCCGCACGGGACTGAAGAACAAGAAGAACGATCCGAAGCTCCAGACCGAACTCGGCCACGTCATGCTCGCGATGGATTCCGTCAGCCAGGCGATCATCGTCTTCACGCAGGCCAAGGACACGGATCCGAACAATATCCGCGCGCTCGAGGGCCTCGGCGACGCCTACGCGAAGCAGAAGTCGCCCACCATGGCCGCCATCCAGTACGAGGCCGCCGTGCTCATCGATTCGCTCGACGCCGACATCAACTACAAGCTCGGCCAGGCCTACTTCGAGGACAAGGAGTACGGCAAGGCGGCCCTCTGCTACCAGCGCGTGCTCGCGCAGGACAGCACGAACCTGACCGCCACGCTGAAACTGGCGAAGATCCTGTACGCGGTGCGGCAATACGAGAATTCGTCGAAGCTCTTCAAGCGCTACCTCGACGCAAAGCCCGAGGCGAAGGAACTGTTCCCGCTGTACATGGAGTCGCTCTACCGCAGCAGGCAGTTCGCGGACGTGCTCCCGGTCGCCGAACGCGTGCTGGCGAACGATCCCGCCTCGGCCAACGCCATGCGCATCACCGCCCGCGTCAATTACGACCAGAAGAATTTCCAGAAGACCGTGGACATGTACCTGAAGCTCGAGAACGTCGACACGCTCTCGACGGACGAACTGTACCAGTACGGCCGTTCACACATGGAACTGAAGAACGACTCGCTCGCCGGTCTGCTCTTTGAGCGCATCGTGCAGAAGGATCCCACGCAGGGCCAGGTGCTCAACGATCTCGGGAACTCCTACATGCGCGCGCAGAAATTCGACAAGGCCGCCGACATCTTCGCAAAGCGCTACGCGCTGGACTCCACCGCCATCGGTTCGCTGCTCAACTTCGCGATGTGCAAGATGTTCCTCAAGGAATACGAGCCCTCGCGCGCGGCGCTGCGCACCGTGGTGGCCGCGAAGCCGGACTACCTGCCGGGGAATCTCAACTTGGCGCGCGTGCTCACACAGATGGATTCCATCAAGGAAGCGCGGAAGTACTACGACGTCGTGATCAAGCTCGGCACCGCCGATCCGGAGACGGAGGCGAAATTCGCGAAGGATGTCTGCGAAGCCTACGGCAGCATCGGCGTGCAGTACCTGATCAACAAGAGCTACGACAAGGCGCTCGAATACCTGCTCAAGGCCGTGAAACTCTGCCCGGACAATGCCCTGTATCACCTCTGGCTCGGACAGACGTACCAGAACCTGAACAAGAAGGCCGAAGCGATCAGGGAATACCGGACGGTCCTGAAACTGGATCCGGGAAACAAGGAGGCGAAAAAAGGCCTCGAGACTCTCGAAAAATAACCTCCCCATCGGACGCCTCCCTCATCGGGGAGGCGTCCGGCGTCAGGCGCACAGATGTTTGACCGATATTTTTTACTTTTGCATCTCTCCACCGACAGTTCGTTCACTCACCATTACCGGACCCCGCCCATGAAACACTTCTCCACGGTTTTTATCCTCCTGTTCGCGGCCATCCTCGTGCAGGGGTGCAGCAAGAAGACCGAACCCGTCAAGATCGCGGAATGGGATCACTACCAGGATCCGTATTACAAGCTGGGCTTCAATTACCCGAAGGGCTGGACGGTCGGCGCGGACGGCGGCGTCATCAAGGTGTACTCCACCAAGGCGGCGGCCGACAAGTTCTTCGATCCCTACGACGAAAAAAAACCCGACGGCGTGGAACTCATCATCGCCCGCGTCAAGATGGACACCGTGAAGACGATCGAAGGCTTCCTCAAGGAATTCAAGAACGAGAAGACCGCGTCCGGTTTCCTCGTCAAGGATGAGGAAGCGAAAAAGCTCGAGCATCTCGACGGCCGGATGATCACCTTCGCGGGCGCGTACACGAAGGAAAACAAGATCACATCCTCGCGCGTCATCGCCATCGCCGACTCCATCATGTACTACATCCAGTATTCCGGCTTCGCGGACCTGTACGAGGCGAACAAAGTGGTGTTCGACACGCTGCTGGCGTCCGTGCGCCTGCCGAAGGCGAAGAGCGCCGCGGAGACCGCCGATCCGAGTGCGCCGTCGCCCGATTTCGAGCAGTTCGACAACGTGGCGTTCAAATTCCAGTACCCGGGCAATTTCGATGTCGGCATCGCGAAGAAGAAGGGCGAGGCTTCCATGTCCATCGAAGTCAAGGGCCTGCGCCAGGACTGCACGATCCGTTTCGACCTCATGGCCTCCAAGGGTCTGACCGTCGAGAAGGTGCTGGAGCAGAACGAGAAATTCTTCAAGGCCTCGTCCAAGGGCCAGACCACGATCGACGGCCTCAAGGCGCTGTACCTCAATTACTCGCCGGCCAAGGACATCAGCAGCCGCGCCTACTTCGTCGTCAAGGGCGACAAGCTCGTGCGCATCCTGGTGAACTATTTCGCGCCGAAGAAAGCCGAGTTCCTCCCGGCGTTCGAACGCACCGTGGGATCGCTCAAGATCAAATAGCAGACTCTAAAGTCCGAAATACGGCCGGGTGCGTGCAAGCGCGCCCGGCTGTGCTGTATCAGGGCTGTTGAAAGGACGCGGCCGAGAAGCGCGACAGAAACGCCCGGTGCACATCCTTGTCTCCGTATCGGTCCTCTGCTCCGGCTTCGAGCTCGGCTGCGGTGTACCCGCTTGCGAGGCCGTGCACGGTGACGCGCCGCGCGTCTTCATCGATCGTGTACACGATGCGCCAGGTGCGGTAGGAGAGGGCGTAGAGCGCGGGTGACGTGCCGGACTGCGGCGAGAGCAGGGCGATGCGCTTGCGCCTGCGGCTCGCGGGCTCGTGCTGCAGCTGCACGTCGATGAAACCGCGGAGGTTGATGTCCGAGGCGTCGCGCACCCAGTCGAGCTGCGCGACGGCCGAGTGCGCTTCTTCGATCGTATACAGGTCGCTCAGCGCGTCCAGCACCCAGCTGGTATGCGCGTCGGGGAAGGAGTCGGCATAGGGCAGGTAGGGTTTGATGTCGAGCACCGGCGAGCCGTCGAGCAGGTCCGCCTCGCTGACGCGCAGCTCGAGTCCGTCGATACCGTCGAGGCGCACGCAGGAGAGTCCGATGGGATTGGGGCGGTAGGGCGCGCGCGTGGCGAAGACGCCCACCTTGTCCTCGCGGTGCCGCGGCACCGACACGAGGGGTTTCCAGTGCGGATTGAGATGGAAGACCGAGAGCACCCAGATGCGCTCGAAGTGTTCGAGGTCGCGCAGCGCCTGCTCGAAGTTCCGCTGCGGCAGCAGCGCGATCACGCCCGTTGCGTCGGGGGCGAGCACGCCCTGCCTCGGGGTTTCATAGCGGTGCTTCCGCGCGCCATGGAACACGCCGATGGGTTCGAAAGTGAAGCGTCCGTCTTGATCAGGCATGCGGGAAGTCCCGGGGAAAGGAGAGAGGGCGTGCGCGCCGCCGCGGCACGATCGTCAGGCAAGGTAGGACGCGGGAAGGTGACGGACAAAGGGGTGCAGCGAAATTTCCCCCGCGATCCGCCTGGCGAAACCTATGAGATGTGGGGGCAAAAACGGATATTGCAAAACGAATGTGCCGAGCCACCCAGGGCCGCCGCCCGTCCCGCGGCCTGTATTTCCCCCCGCACGATGATCGAATACTACTACAGCTCCGAGGGCGAAGCGTTCTCGCCCATCGAGAAAATCCGGCCGGGCTGCTGGATCAATCTGCTTTCTCCGACCGACGCCGAGATCCAGGAAATCGCGCGCCTGCTGGAAGTGGAACTCGACTACCTGAAGGATCCGCTGGATTCGGAGGAGCGCTCGCGCGTCGAGTTCGACGAGGGCCGCATGCTGCTCATCATGGACATCCCCATCGTGGAGTTCAACGACGACGGCGAGACCCGCGACTTCACCATCGAGACGCTGCCGCTCGGCGTCATCTTCCTGCCCGACCATTTCATCACCGTCTGTTTGAAGCGGACGCCCATTCTCGAAGAGTTCAAGATGAACCGCATCAAGAACTTTTCGACCACCAATCGCACGCGCTTCCTCCTGCAGCTCCTCGGGCGCACGGCCACCTACTACCTCCGCTACCTGCGGCACATCAACCGCAAGACGGACGAGAGCGAGCTGAAACTGCACCGCTCGATGAAGAACCAGGAGCTGTTCGAGCTGCTGAGTCTCGAGAAGACGCTCGTGTACTTCACGACCTCGCTGCGCCTCGAACCAGAACGCCATCCGCAAGCTCACGCGCTCGCGGCATTTCCGCTGGACCGAGGAGGACGAGGAACTGCTCGAGGACGTGAACGTGGAGTTCGATCAGGCCATCGAGATGTCGCAGATCTACAGCAGCATCCTCAGCGGCCTGATGGACGCCTTCGCCTCCGTCATTTCCAACAACCTCAACATGGTGATGAAGCTGCTCACGTCCATCACCATCGTGCTCGCCATTCCCACCATGGTGTCGAGCTTCTTCGGCATGAACGTGGGTCTGCCGTTGCAGGACAATCCCTTCGCCTTCGCCTTCATCATCGGGCTCACCATGCTGCTCGTGGTCGCGTCGGTGTTCTTCCTGTACAGGAAGAATTTGTTCTAAGAAAACGTGTTGGTGTATGACGGGGTCGGACGAGTGTGAAAGGTATCGGTCATCCTGAGCGAAGTAGCCTGCCCTGAGCGAAGCGAAGGGAAGGATCTGCGCGTTCAGGCGTTCCGAGCGTCCCTTGACGGCTCCTTTCGTCGCAATGACTTCGTCGCCCCCTGTTGATACTTCGCCCCCCCCCCCCCGCCCTCCCGCTCTGGCAACGCAGGCTGTTCGGCATGCGGCGTCCTGGAGCGTTCTCCCGGATTTGCCTTGAATCCGTCTCCAGATTTGTCCATTTTAGGATGAACTTATACCCTACGATGACGGTTCGCGACGACCCTCTTCCGGAGACATGGCGATGCAGCGATGGTGCTTGTTCCTTTTCGCGATTTTCCTGTGCGCGGACGTCCATGCGCAGAGCCGCGATTTCATCTGGGTGGACACGCATGGCGATACTGCGGTCGTCTGGGACCGCGCGCGGGAGGTGAACTGCGCGGCGCGCTTCGCCTTCGACGTGAAACTGGACGGAGGGACCTTCACCATCACCCAGCGCGATACCGTGGCGCAGAAGGCAAACTGCCTGTGCGAGTTCGGTCTCAGGACCACGATTGGCGCCCTTGTTCCCGGGCATTACATCGTGAATGTGTACCGCGAATTCCTTGTGCAATTCGGTTACCCTGCCGATACCACGGTGTTCATCGGAAGCGTCTCCTTCGGCATCAACGCGCCGCCTTCCGGACCACCGTCGGTGACGGGCTGGCAAAGCCCGTGCGACGCGCTTTCGTGGATACCCGAACTCGAGTTTCCACGGGACGTCGGTTTCAAGCTCTTTCCCGTTCCCGTTCGCAATTCAGCGGTCATGACCTTCGACACCAGCTGGGTGGGGCATGTCACCGTATCCATCTGCGACGAGCGCGGGCGACGGATGCTCACCGCATTCGACGGCATGTACTACGGAGAGCTGCCGAAGTACCTCGAATTCTCCACCGCCTCCCTCCCGGCCTCGGGCATGTATCACGTGCTTGTCGAAACACCAGGACGCGTCCTGTCACGTTTGTTGCCCGTATTGAAATGAGAAGCGAGATGCGAGATGCGAATTTCGTTTCTCCCTTCTCCTTCTCCTTCTCCCTTCACCCTTGAATTTCCGACATCCTGGTAGGAGATTAACAATGCGCACAGTGCTATTCATATTCGGAATCCTCTCCTGCGCGGCCCTGCATGCGCAGCAGAATGACAAGCTCTCGGTCTGGACGAGCGGCGACACGGCCATCGTCACGGACGTCGCCGGGTACGAGAACTGCGCGGCGCGTTTCGCGTTCGAGGTCACGTCGAACGGCAACACTTTCCGCATCACGCAGCGCGACACGGTGAAGGAAAAAATGCGCTGCATGTGCCGTTTCGAACTGACAACGATGCTCGTCGGCTATGCGCCGGGAACGTACACCGCCGAAGTGTATCGCGAGTACCTCGCGAAGTTCGGCTACGGGTCCGATACGGTCGTGTACATCGGTTCGGTCACCTTCGATCTCGCCACGCATACAAGACCGATGACGGGCATCACGAACAGCCAGACCGACTGCATCACGACGCGATACATCGACCCGGTGGATCGATTCGGCTTCACGATCTACCCCGTTCCGGTGCGCGGAGCCGCGTACATGGATTTCGACGAGCGCTGGATCGGTCGCGTCACCGTAACGGTGTATGACGAATGCGGACAGCGGGTACAAACCGCCTTCGACGGCCGTTACGACGGCGGCAGGAAGTGGCTCGCATTGACGGACGCGGCGTTTCCCGCATCCGGCTTGTATCATGTGGTCGTTGAAACACCCATCGGCATCGTTTCGAAAATGGTGCCGGTCGTGAAATGACGGGTGCGCCTGTTCGACGATTGGGGAGGCGGTTCCGCGCAACGAGGCTGATTCTGTTGCTCTTGACAGTATTGCCTCCCGCTGTGGAAGTTTGCGCGCAGCAATCCCCGTTCCTGCTGCCGCTCCGCTGGCCGCGCAGCGTCCGGGGCCTGGGCATGGGGCAGCAGGGCTCGGCGATGGGCGGCGCGGGGGAGTCCTTCGCGTACAATCCCGCCCTGCTCGCGCGCGCAACGGATATCTCCGCTTCGCTGTTCCGTTTCCCGGTGTACTCCTGGTGCTGCGATCCGATCCCGATACACGCCCTCACCGTGACCTCGCCCCTGCCGGCGGATCTCGGATACGCAGGTGTGGAATATTTACGCATGGCGTATCCGTCCTTTCAGCGACGGGACGACGCGAACCGACTACTCGGCACGGTGGAGCCGACGCTGCACAGTCTCGCCATCGGCTACGCGCGATCCGTCGCGGCGGATGTGCACGCGGGTGCGGCGTTGCGTTACAACTCCTGGACCGGCGACGTTCAGAATGTGAACTTCCTCCTCGTCAGCGGCGGAGTGACCTGGACTCCGACCGTGTTCGACCGGAAACTGCATCTCGGCATATCCCTGATGGATTTCGGCGATGCACTTGTACCATCCTACCCGATGCTCGGTGACGCACGCGATGCACCGCCCGCGGAATTCCGCATCGGACTGGGTCTGCAATTGCTGAATGAGGATGCTCTGACGGTGCCGTTCATGATGGATGTCTCGAAACCGCTGGAGTATTCCGAAGGCACAAAAGCGCTTTCATCCTTCACAGCGCTGTTCAGGGACTGGAACGATTTCCCGCGAGATGCCACGCTGCATACGGGCATCGGTTTCGAATGGAAGCCGCTCGATCTTTGCAACGACATTTCGTTCTTCCAACGCATCGCGTTCGGCAATTACAGCACCGGACCGAAGGCCGGACCTTACAACGTCTTCACGCTCAGCGCGCAGGCGGGCCTGGCATACAAGGGCCTCGTGGCAGAAGCGGGCGTGGGCGCGGAGTGGCAGCATTTGCCGCTTGAGTCATGGCATCTGCCATCGCGGGTGCCGAGGGAACTGTTCGAGTTCACGCTTCGCGCTCCCACAGGAATCTTGCAAGGCGACGTCCAGTCGATTCCGCCCGCTCATCGCCTCGATCGCATTGTCATCAGCGCGGGAAGCTCGTGGACCCTGCATGTCGGCGAATACGATGACACGGAATTCCTGTTGGCGGACGGCCCTTCCTGGCAGATGGATATTGCCATGTACATTGATTCGCGGAGTGCCCTCGTTGCATCAATGGATCACGAGCAATTGGAAGCGGAGTGGCGGGATCAGGATGCGGATGGCATTGAGGAGCGTACGGCAATCTGGCGCTACGCGGCTCAGTTCCGATGGCACCCGTTTACTTCTCCGTCCGGGTTGTATGTGCAATGTGGCGCCGGTGCTAGCAGAGAAGTGGGGAATCGTGTATGTGTTCGGCAATCAACAGACAGATGGGAATTTCGCCGGATTCACCTGTCTTCTTCGCGGCTATTGGATTCGTGCTTTCGCCATTCGGATTTCGTCATCGAACCGCAGGTGGAGTTTTCGTCCTTCTCAATCATCTATTATCTCCTGCGCCGCCGCTGCATCTCGGTGCATTCAACGAGGCGCGTTTCGGCCTGCGACTGGGGTATGCGGTGAAGTGAAGCGGCGGAGAAAGGGTCTGTTGTGAAAGGCCGACGCGCTGCCACTGACAGCGATGATCTTGAAGTTCGTGAGCGCTGTTGTCCACGAACTCACCCCAAACCCCTCTCTTGGAAAGAGAGGGGCTTTCCAGCTTGAGGAGCATTTCTTGACGACGCCAACAACGCGAGTATGACAAAATCTCTGAAGGCGCTTTTTCTCTTGCTCCCCCTTCCCTTTCCAAGGGAAGGCCTGCCCTGAGCCGAAGGGGGATGAGTTCATGGCAACAACCGATACGAGTGACCCATGATGTCAGGCAGCGGGGTCGTGCTTGCCTCACTCCTGGTCTCCGCAACTCCGTTACTCCAGGTGGCGGTCCCGACTATCGCACAATAACCACTCGTGCTGAAGCCACTCCGCCAATCGAAATGTGATATACCCCGGGGACGAGATCGCGGATCGAGAAGGAGAGGATGGAATTCGTGGTGGTGGCGTTCGCGCGCGCCGTTGCCACCCTCTCGCCGAGGGCGTTGAAGAAGGTGACAGGTATCCCGGCGAATGCGCCGGCGTCGCTCATCCCTTCGATCGGCAATGTGACGCTGCCGTGCGCGGAGAGGGAGACGGGATTCGGATAGGGTTGTCCGATACGTAGCGAGCGCGGCGCGGGCGCGTCGTCCGCGGCGGTGGCGATGCGCACGCCGATGCCGTTGAGCGGCACGAGGATGAGCGGCGCGAACATGTCCGTCACGAGCCGCAGGTACGCGTTGCGCGGACCGTTGTATAGCGCGGCAAAGCGCACGGGGATGATGACGGAGTCGCCCTTCGCGAGGGTGCGCGGCGTGGCGAGCGTCACGCTGAAATCCGCGCGGTTCGTCCCCTCGATGCCCGCCGCGAGGATCTGCATCGGGACGGTCCCGGTGAGCTTCACGGTCACGCTGCGCGTGACGGTATTGCCGCTGCTGCTGTCGAAGCGCAGCGTCGCGGGCGCGAAGGTGGACGCCGGGTACACGCCGGTCCCGTTCACGTACACGGCTCGCACCGGCGTGCCGCCGTTGCCCATCACCGTGAGGTAGGCGAACTCGTTGACGCTGCTGCGCGGCGTGTAGCGCACGGTCAGCGGGATGGAATCGTTCGCGCGTATTGTCAGCGGGAGCGGCGGGAGATCGGTGAATGAAAACGCGTCCGCATTCGCGCCGTCGAAACGCACGGTGTGGATGACGAGCGGGCCGAAGCCGTTGTTCTTGAGGATGCCTCGGAACGTCGAATCCGCGGGAGCGCCCACCTTGCGGAGTCCGTAATCGGCACGGCCGGGGAAGGTTGCGAGGTTCGGCAGCAGGCCATAGCCCGCGAGCTGGATGTACTGCTGCGATCCCGCCACGTTGTACATGACGCGCATGGAGGTGAAGCGGTAACCCTTGTCGCGCGGAATGAACTTCACGCCGATGCTCGCCGAGTCGCGCGGTAGGATGAGGAAGGGCAGGGCGGGCATGTCGGCGACGACGTAGTCGCTGCTCTGCCCTCCTGTCAGGTTGAGCGTCGTGACGACAAGCGTGTCCGCCCCAAGATTGCGAAGGACGACGCTGCGAAGACGTTCATTGCCGTAGGTGGTGGAATCGAAGATGACGCTGTCCGGTTGCAATGCGGTCAGTCCGACGCGTTGCGCGTAGATATCGGCGGAACCGTCCGCGATGCGGCCGTCGCTCCACACGAAGATCGCGCTGCCGGGAGCGCTCGGCACGCAGCGCATGCCGACCTGATTGCGCGCCTCGCGCATGAGTGGCGCGCCGTTGGCGGGATAGCGGATGGTCGCGTTCGGATACAAGGCCTGCATGTACAGGTCGAGATCCATGCCGTTGCGGCGGTCCTGCCAGGCGAGCAGCGCGCCGCCATTACCGTCGGACAGCACGCAGGGACTCTCCTGAATATCGGCCGGATTGCTGACGGCGATGCCGTTGGCGGAATCCGCGCCGCTGATCTTCCACGTCGCGTAGCCGTTCGCGTCCACGCGGCGCGCATAGATGTCCGGCGTGGCGCCGCCGCGGAAATCGCTCCATGATGCGATCGCGCCGCCGAGACCGTCGGGCGCGACGTCGAGATTCGTCTGGTTGTTCTTTCCCTTCGTGAGCGGCACGCCGTTGACGGGGAACTGCGGGCGTCCATCGGCGGCGAGTTTCTGATACCAGATATCGGAGGATGCGCCGTCGCGGAAATCCTCCCAGAACACGAGCGTCTGCGTCTGTCGCGACTGCACGAGCTGCGGCCGCGTCTGCCTGCTGGGCAGCGTCGTGACCGCCATGCCGCCCGCGCCCCAGGCCGCGTTGCCGAGGAAGTCGATGCGCTGCGCGTACACGTCCTCGTCCTTGCGTTTGTCGGACCAGACGACGATGGCGCCGCCCGCGTTGTCGCCGGTGATCACGGGTGAGAGTTGATCTCCCGCCGTTGCCGTGATGTTGCGTCCGTCCTGCTCCCACAGGGCTGCGCCCGCGGCCGTGAGCCTCTGCAGGAAAATGTCGGTGTTTCCGGAGAGACGATGATCCTCCCAGGCCAGCACTACTCCACCCTGCCCGTCGAGCGCGAGGCCGCAGAGCAGCTGGTCGCCGCCGGCAGCGCTCACCGGCACACCCGTGGAGGTCCAGAGCAACGCTCCCGTGGATGAGACATGCTGCGCGAAGACATCGTAATCGAGCGTATTGCGTTTTTCCCACCAGCACACGAAGGCGCCGCCGCTTCCGTCGGATACGAGCCTTCCGAGCGCCTTCGATGCCGTTCCCGAGGCGATGGCGATTCCCGCGCTGTCCCACATCCGTCTGCCATCGACGTCGATGCGCTGCAGGACGATACGCGACGCGGCCGGCCCGACATCCTCCCACCCGACGATCGCTCCTCCCGCCTCGTCCGTTGCGCAGAGCGGATTCCGCTGCAGCCCCTGCTCGCGGGCAACCGGCACGCCCGCACGATCCCAATGGAAGACCTGGGCTTGGGCTTGCAGGGTCGATCCAAAGACGACCGCTGCGAGAAGGATTGTGGCGTTTGCGTACATGGAGAAAAGGGTGAAGGTGAAGGTGAAGAGTCCAGGGTCAAGGGTCAAGAGGAACAGTGAATGCGTGTGTTCTCGGTATTCAATCCGAAATTAGCCGCCTCGGCTTCGCTCGGTGTGACATGAGCGAACAGTTCTTCAGATTCAATCCGAAATCGGCCGCCTCGGCTTCGCTCGGCGTGACATGAGCGAACAGTTCTTCAGATTCAATCCGAAATCTGCAATCCGAAATCATGGGATGTGTTTGAAGCCCTTTGGAATGTCAAACATCGAGGGCGGAATGGCCGTTCCCTCTTCGATCCCCGTGGCGATCATGCGCACGTCCATGCCGCCCGCGTTGTAGAGAGATTTGAGCGGGATGTTCTTCCACACCCAGTACTTTCCCTTGAGGTTCCAGCGTTCCGAATGGACCTTGTATATCGTGCAGGGGCGTCCGAGGATGTCTTCCGAGCCGACTTCTTCGACGCTGTAATCACGCATTCCGCTGCGCCCGATCTTGCTGAAGTCGATCTCGCTGAAATTCGGATCGAGCAGGGACATCTGCGTGTAGGACTTCGCATCCATGTTCAGCGTGTAGAGGATGTTCTCCTTGTAGATGGTCTTCCCGTGGCTCTCGGATTTGTTCTCGGTGAGGAGCGCCTCCGTGGTCGTTTCCCGCGCCTCGAGGCTGCCGAAATCATCGAAACTCAGTGTCTGCTTCGTTTTGATGCTGGGATTGAGAATCTCCACTTCCAGCGTCACCACACCGGACTCGAGGCCGTACTTGTTGCTGTTCACGTTTTCCAACTCGCCGGGCGATCCTTTTTTGCTTTTCGAACATGACGCGCCGAAGGCGAGGAAGACGGCTGCAAGGATGAGGAAGGAGATGCGGATGCGGGGCATGAAAGCTTCCTGATTGATGGTGCACAATGAACGAGCCGGACCCGTACCGGGAAACGCCGGAAGCAAGTTCTGACATTTTCCGCATTGCTGTCAAGGATCGGGCCGGGGACAGACCGGCATCACCCGCGGAAACGGAAAAAACGGCCCGATAATCCATTATTTTCCCGATTCGGTGGGTATGTCACTATTTTATGGAACTTCGGGACCTGTCACGTGGTTTGTATTGAACAAGAAATGACACCCGATCAACGGCAATTCGAGCACACTGCAACGCATGTCACGTCGTTGCAGTGCGAAATGAAAGGAATGGAAAAAGAGATGTTCACCAGAGATCAATGGCCGCACAAGACGGTGCGGCTCGCCCTTTTCTCGTTCGCGGTCATGAGCGCGCCTGCATCCGGCGCCTTCAATCAGGACACGAACAACGACAAGACGGTACAACAGGCGTTCGTGCGCGGCGCGAGTCCCGCGCACCACGGCGAACGTTCGCCCCTGATGGCGGAGCCACGGGACGCCACACACGGTTCCTCCACGGGAGGGGAAGTCGCAGTCAAGACCGCCGCGCGCGGCGCGGCGACGAGCGCGACGGACGTTGCGTACTACCCGGGAGGCGCGCTGTTGAGCGAGACACCCGTGCGTGCCGGCAAGCGCGACGGCATTGCCGTCACGTATTATCAAAGCGGCAGTGTCTGGACGCGCACACCCTGGGTCGCAGACCGCATCGAGGGCATTGCCGTGGGGTACTACGAAGGCGGAGCGCTGAAATCCGAAACACCGTTCATCGGCGGCAGCAAACACGGCACCGAGACGTTCTACCATGAGAACGGCGGAAAGTGGTACCTCGCCACCTACCTCTACGGCCGGCAACAGGGTCCGAAGATCTTTTACTTCGAGGACGGCAGAAAGGAAATGGAAGTTCCGTATCTGAACGACACGAAGAACGGCGTGGAAATGGTCTGGTATCCGAGTGGCATATTGAAGTCGGAAACCCGCTTCGAGAACGATCGCAAGGTCGGCCTCGAGGTCGGATACTTCGAGAATGGAAAGCGGGCGTATGAGATTCCCTTCGAGAACGGGAAGGAGCACGGAACGATCAGAGTCTGGAATGAGCGGGGCGTGTTGACGGTGACCCGGTGGAAGAACGGGGCGATCGCGCACTGATACGCGGCACGTGATTGTCGTCCCCCCGCGAGGCGTTTGTCCGCCCCGCGCGGAATTCCTGCAGGGGGAAAAGGAATGCCTGTTCCGGTGATAACTGGATAAAACAGTCTCATAATCAACTATTTTCTTCCAGTGAACCGGCATGCTCTCGAGTACCGGAACGGCGGGGAACTGAAGCGTGTTGTTCTGTACAGAACGGCGTATGATACACACGCGCGCGTTTCCAAGTCCCGCTGCCGGAAGTCCTTCCGAATTCGGGAGTGTTACGGAAGGAATGGTATAGGAACATGGATACGAACGAACGGACGCGAGCGACGGCGAAAGCCGCCCGCCGCGCATTGCTTATTCTGAGCCTCGTGGCGCTGCCCTGCGCAAGCAGCCTGAGCCAGGAGAAAAACCCGACAGACACCGCAGGCAACGGAAAAACACGCAACGAAGATTCGCGAAAGCTCGTGCCGGCCAACCCTGCCGGTGCTGGTCTGGTGGCGCAAGCAGATGAAGCCCTGGTGGAAGGAAAGGGCAAGGGCACGCTTGCCATGCGGAATGGCAAGAAGGAAGGGACGGAAGTCAAGTTCTCCGAGAGCGGACAAAAAGTGAGTGAAACGATCTTTGTCGCAGGTCAGCGCGAAGGCATCGCAACGACGTATTATGAAAGCGGAAAAGTCTGGACGCGCACTCCGTATCATGGCGACCGCATCACCGGCGTGGTGAACGGGCTCTATGAAAGCGGGAAGCGGAAATCCGAACGACCGTATTCGCGAGGACGGAAGAATGGCGTGGAGCGTTTTTACCACGAAAGCGGCGGCATCTGGTACGAATGCACCTACCTGGACGGACTGAAGCAGGGACTGAAAACGTTCTACTCCGAGACCGGGAAGAAGGAAGTGACCGTCCACTACCGCAACGACATGCGGAACGGACCAAAAACGGTGTACTACCCCAGCGGCAAGGTGAAGTCGGAAACGCCCTATGAAAACGATGTGAAAGCCGGAAAGGAAACCGGGTACTACGAGAACGGCAGGAAGGCCTATGAAATCTCGTACGTGAACGGCAAGGAGCACGGCACCGTCAATTCCTGGGATGCGCGTGGCGTCTTGACGACGACGATCTGGAAGAACGGCGCGATCTCTCACTGAGGCGCTGATCGGAGGATTTTCGGTTGATTTGGCTATCTTTGCAAGGATACACCATTTTCAACCGGACCCTCCATGCTTTTCACAAAAAGAACTCATACCTGCGGCGCGCTGCGCGCTTCGGATGTCGGAAATACTGTTTCACTGAACGGGTGGCTGCAGGTGCGGCGCGACCTGGGCGGCATGATCTTCATCGACCTGCGCGACCGCTACGGCGTCACGCAGGTCGTTTTTTCTCCGCAGCAGAATCCGGAGCTGCACAAACGCGCGCATGAACTCCGCTCGGAGTACGTGCTGTCCGTGACCGGCGTTGTTTCGTTGCGGCCGTCGGGCATGGGCAACGCCCATCTTCCCACCGGCGAAGTGGAAGTGCAGGCCACGGCGCTCGAAATTCTCAATGCCTCCGACGTCACGCCCTTCGAAATTCTGGACGACGTGGACGCCAACGAGGATCTGCGTCTCAAGTACCGCTACCTGGATTTGCGCCGGCCCGTCCTGCAGAAGAATTTTCTTCTTCGCCACCGCGTGACGCAGGTGGTGCACCGGCACTTCGATGCGCTGGGCTTCCTCGAGATCGAGACGCCGGTCCTGATGAAAAGCACGCCGGAAGGCGCGCGCGACTACCTGGTGCCCAGCCGCGTGCATCCGGGACGATTCTACGCGCTGCCGCAGTCACCGCAGCAGTACAAGCAACTTCTCATGGTGGCGGGCTTCGACCGTTACGTGCAGATCGTCAAGTGCTTCCGCGACGAGGACCTCCGCGCCGACCGGCAGCCCGAATTCACGCAGATCGACGTCGAGATGTCCTTCGTGCAGCGCGACGACATTTTCCAGGTCATCGAGGGTTTGATCGCGTCCATACTGAAGGAAGCCCTGGGCGCCGACCTCGCCCTGCCGATTCCGCGCGTCACCTACGACGAAGCGCTGGAGCGCTACGGCAGCGACAAACCGGACACGCGTTTCGGAATGCGATTCGAAACGCTCAACGAGGCCGTGGCGGGCAGCGAGTTCAAGGTGTTCGCCGATGTCCTCTCCGCGGGAGGCATCGTCACGGGCATGAACGTGAAGGGGAAGGCCGAATTCAGCCGAAAGCAGCTCGACGCGCTCACCGAACGCGCGAAACAGCTTGGACTCGGCGGCCTTGTCTGGGCCAAGGCCGCGGAGGGCACGCTGCAGTCGCAGGCCGCGAAATTCATGACGCCGGAGACCATGCTGGGCATCCGCGCCGCGCTGCATGCGGAAGACGGCGATCTGCTTCTCATCGTCGCGCATGCCGACAGGCGCAAGGCCCTGCACGCGCTCGGAACCATCCGCCTCGAACTCGGCCGCGAGCTGGGTCTGGCTGCCGCGGGCGACCATCAATTGCTCTGGGTCGTAGACTTCCCGCTCTTCCAGCGCGACGAAGAGGGACAGCGCTGGGTGGCCGAACACCATCCGTTCACCGGGCCCAACGCGGGCGATCTGCATCTGCTCGACAGCGATCCGGGCGCGGTGCATGCGGACTGTTACGACCTTGTGTGGAATGGCAATGAAGTGGGCAGCGGCAGCATCCGCATCCACGACGGCGACCTGCAGCAGAAGGTGTTTCAGCTCATGGGTCTCGGCGACGAGGAGATCCGCGAGAAGTTCGGCTTTCTCATCGACGCCTTCCGGTACGGCGCGCCCCCGCACGGCGGCGTGGCGCTCGGGCTCGATCGCATCATCACCATCCTCGCGGGCATTCATTCCATACGCGACGTGATCGCCTTCCCGAAGACCAACAGCGCCCTCTCGCTGATGGACAGCGCGCCGTCGCGCGTGTCCGACGCGCAGCTCACGGAATTGCACATCCTCCTCCGCGGGTCATGACCTTCGATCTGCTGATCACGAACGCGGCGCAGCTCGTCACGGTCGCTTCCGGCGGCGCGCGCGTCAAGACCGGCGCGGACATGCGCGAGCTCGGCGTCATCGAAGACGGCGCGGTGGGCGTCAAGGACGGGCGCATCGCCTTCGTCGGCAGCGCGGACGAGGTGGATTTCGAGGATGCCGAACGGACCATCAACGCGATCGGGAAGACCGTGCTGCCGGGCTTCGTGGACGCGCACACGCATCTCGTGTTCGCCGGCGCGCGCGAGAACGAATTCGCCCGCCGCATCGCGGGCGCCACCTACGCGGAGATTGCGGCGGCGGGCGGCGGCATCGCCACCACCGTCCGCGCCACGCGCGAGGCGCGCCCCGTCGATCTCGTCGAGAGCGCCCTGCACCGGCTCGACAGCTGTCTCGGTTTCGGCGCGACCACCGTCGAAATCAAGAGCGGCTACGGCCTGGATCTCGAGAGCGAAATCATGCTCCTCGAGGTCATTCGCGAGCTGCAGGCGCTGCACGTCGTCGAGATCGCGCCGACCTTCCTCGGCGCGCACACGATTCCGCCCGAATACCGCGAGCGCCGGACGGAGTACGTGGACCTCGTTGTCGACCGCATGCTGCCGGAAGTCACATCTCGCGCGCTGGCCGAATCCTGCGACGTGTTTGTGGAGAAGACGGCGTTCACCATCGACGAGGGTCGCCGCATCCTTGCCGCGGCGAAGGCGCGCGGCCTGGCCGTGCGCATCCACGCCGATCAGATCACCGCGAACGGCGGCGCGGAGCTGGCCGCGGAACTCGGCGCGCTGTCGGCCGATCACCTCGACCACGCGAGCGACGCGGCCCTCGCGCTGCTCCGCGCATCCGGCGCCGTCGCCGTGCTGCTGCCCGGCGTCTCGCTCTTCCTCGGCGAACCCATGCCCGACGCGCGGCGCTTCATCGACGCGGGACTGCCCGTGGCCGTCGCCACCGACATGAATCCCGGCAGCTGCATGAGCGAGAACCTGCAGCTCATGATGAGTCTCGCGGCCATGCAGATGCGCATGACGATGGAGGAGACCATCACCGCCGTCACGCTCAACGCCGCCGCCGCGCTCGGACGATCGGACCGTATCGGCAGCATCGAGACGGGCAAGCAGGCCGATCTGCTCGTCTTCGACACCCCGAACTACGCGCGCATCCTCTACCATTTCGGCGTCAATCACCTCAACGCGATCGTGAAGAAGGGCGCCGTGGTGTTCGAGAAGCACTACGCCAACGCGTGACGGACATCAGACAGATACCTCCGATACTACGACACACGACCGCAACGCGCAATCCGCCCCCACCCACAGCTCCCGGTTCCCGCCAGTGGATACACCCGACACCATTCTGAAGACCACGCGACTGACCAAGCGTTTCGGCAAGCGCTTCGCGGTGCGAGATCTCGACATCGATGTTCACCGCGGCGACATTTACGGTTTTCTCGGACCGAACGGGGCGGGGAAGAGCACCACCATCCGGATGGTGCTGTCGCTGATCCGTCCGACTGCCGGCACGGTGAGGCTGTTCGGCGCCGACATCGCCTCGGACCGGAGCGTGCTCGGCCGCGTGGGCGGCCTGGTGGAGAAGCCCGACTTCTACCTTTACCTCAGCGGTCGACGCAACCTCGAAATCGTCGCGGCGCTCTACGGCACCATTCCCCGCGAAGCGCATCGACGAGGTGCTGGCGCTCGTCGGGCTGTCCGATCGCGGCGGGGACCGCGTCAAGGCGTATTCGCACGGCATGAAGCAGCGTCTCGGCATCGCGCAGGCGCTGTTGCCGAATCCCGACCTGCTGATCCTCGACGAACCGACGAACGGTCTCGATCCGCAGGGCATGAAGGAGGTGCGCGAGTTGATCCGCACCCTCAACGCCGAACGGGGCATGACCATCTTCCTCTCCTCGCATCTGCTCAACGAAATCGAGCAGGTGGCGACGCGCATGTGCATCCTGCATCGCGGCGAACTGATCGTGCAGGGCGCCGTCGCCGAACTGCTCAGCCGGGAGGAGATTCACGTGCGCATTGTCGCCGAGCCCCGGGAGCGCGCCCTGGAGCTTCTGCGCGGCCTGCCCTGGGCGGGCGCGTTGCGCGACGATGGCGAGGAGATCGTGTGCACGATGCCCGCCGAACGGCTCGCCGAGAGCAACGCGTCGCTCGTCAACGCCGGAATCGCCGTCTCGTCCTTCGCGCCGCGCCGCTCGCTCGAGGACTACTTCCTCGGCATCACCGACCACCCGGACCGGCAGGCGGACGCATGAGCGACCGCTCCTCGCGCCGTGCGCCACGCGCCGCCGCAGCGTGCGCGGCAGTGGCAGGCATCGTGTACCTGGTGACCTTGTCGCCGTCCGTGGGCTATGTCGATTCCGGCGCGCTGGCGGCGGCGGCGTGGACGTTCGGCGTGCCTCCTCCTCCGGGCTCCCCGCTCTACGTGCTGCTCGCCGGCCTCTGGGCGGGCGCGTATCCACTGTACCATGCGCTCGCGTCCGGCGTGCTGTCGGGGGTGCTGCCGGAACTGAGCGTCATCCGGGTCCTGAACGCCTTTTCGGCGGTCTGTTCCGCCGCGGGTCTGTTTTTCTTCGCGCTGACGCTGCGCCTCATTATCGGACAACAACGTCCGAATAATCTGGACACGGACCGTGCGGCCCGGGAGGCTGCCTCCGAGAGCGGCATGCTGCGCGACACCGCCGCGCTGCTCTTCGCGAGCATGCTTGGTGCGTGGACGCTCGCGTTCTCGCCGACCTGGTGGAATGTCTCGCTCATCACCGAAACCTACGCGTTGGCGCTCTGCCTGATCGCGGCGTGCCTGTGGGTGTTCCTCTCGTGCTTCCTCGACGAGGGGCTTGCGCCGGGGCGAAGGATGAAGCGGGCCTACGTCGGCGCGTTGCTCTTCGGGCTGGCGCTGTCCGCGCATCCGCTGGCGGCGGTACTGCTGCCCGCGCTGCTGCTGTTGCACCTGCGGCGCTTCGGCATCCGGCGAGCCGGCTGGTTCGCGCTGGGGAAAGCGCTGCCGTTTTTCCTGATGGGACTGCTGCCGTACGTCTTGCTCGGCGTGCGCGCGCGCTTCGCGCCGGCCATGAACTGGGGCGATCCGTCCACGCTCGGACGCTTCATCGAGCACGTCACGGGCGCGCAGTTCCGCGGCGCGCTGTTCGCGTCGTGGGACATTCCGCTGTTGCAGGCGGAGTATTTCGCGGATCGTTTTCCCGCGGAGTTCGGATACGCCCTCGCGCCGCTCCTGCTTGTCGGCGTCGTCTCCCTGTTCAGGCGCAATGCCGCCGCGGGATGGGTGCTGGCGCTGTTGTTTCTCACCGCCTGTGCCTGGGCGATCCAGGCCCCGCTGCTCGACGTCGGGCCGCATTTTCTGCCGGCGTATCTGGCGATCGCGGCCTTCCTCGCCGCCGGCATGCACGCGGTGCTCTCCGCCCGCAGGCGCTGGGTGGCCTTCATCGGCACGCTGTACATCCTGGGCGCAATCGGGCTGCATGCCGCGAGCGGCTACACGCAGGCATCGGAACGTGGCAGTCACGCCGCCGAGGATTACGCGCGCAACATCTTCGAATCCCTCCGTCCGGGCGCCGTGGTCATTTCCGACGAATGGCCCATGTTCATTTCTCCCTCGCTCTACCTGCAGGCCGCGGGCGGGCGCGCGGGTGCGCCGTTCAGGACGGACGTGGTCGTCATCGACGCGAGGTTGACGCGCAGACCGTGGTATCTTGCGCAACTGCAACGGCGCGCTCCGGGTGTGACGGGCGCCGCGAAGCCCGAGATCGACGAATACCTTGCAACCCTCGCGCGCCGCTCCCGCGGGGAAGCTGTCGCGGTCGCGACCCTCGCCGCGCGGCACGATGCCATCCTGACGCGCATCATCGAGACCTCCCTGCCGACGAGGCCCGTCTGCGTCACCGCGGCGATGGACGCGATCGTGCCGGTGAACTGCGACGCCATTCCCGAGGGCATGGTGTTGCGCGTATACCCACTGACCGATTCGCTGGCGCCCGTGACCAGGATTTGGGATGATTTCGTGACGAGGCCTCCCGGGCGCGTCAATGAGTACGACCGTCTCGTGGAGGGCCGGTACTTCCGCTTGCTCGCGCGCCGCGGATACTGGCTGTACGCGCAGGGACGCCGCCGCGAGGCCGAGGGATATTTCGAGCGGGCCTCGGGTTTCCGGCAATTCGACGCCAGCGAGCGCTGGCGAAAGTGGAAGCTCGCGCTCGAGGCCGCGAGCCGACCGTTCTGACGTGTTCCGGTACGCATTCATCTGCAGGATTGACCCATGACCATCACCCCACAGCGTCGTCACCTCGCGGCACTCGCGGCGGGAGCCGCGGCATTCGCCTTGTCGCTGTTCACCCTCGCGCCGTCCGTGGATTTCATCGACGCGGGCGAGCTTGCCACCGCGGCGTACACCTTCGGCATCGCGCATCCGACGGGCTATCCGCTGTTCACCATGCTGGCCGGCCTCTGGTCGCATCTGCCTTTCGGCGAGCCGATACTCCTCCTGAACATCCTCTCCGCCGTGCTGGCCGCGATAGGGACAGGCGCGCTGGTGCATCTGCTCTGGTTTCTCCTCGGTCTCGCGGACAGCAGGCGCGTGCCTGCCGCGGCGAAGGGCCGGCAGAAGAACGGCGCCGCGCTGAAGCGTCCGCAGCCGCTTGCGGACGAGGCGCGGCTCGGACTGGCCTGGTTCGGCGCGCTGTTCACCGCCTTCTCCGAGACGTGGTGGAAAACGTCGCTGTCCATCGAAGTGTACGCGCTGCATCTGCCGCTGCTCGTCATCATCCTCTGGCTGTTCGCGACGGCGCTGTTCGACGCCGCGCTCGACGAACGGAGACGGTCGCGACGCTTCCTGCTCTTCGCGTTCGTGCTCGGCCTCTCGTTTTCGAATCACATGACCACGGTGTACCTCGCGGTCTCGCTGCTCGTGACGTATTTCTGGAAGGAAGGGTGGGGCGCCTCGTCGTGGAAACGCATTGCGATCGCCGTCCCGGCCTTCGCGGCAGGACTGCTGCCGTATCTGTACCTGCCGTTGCGCGCCGCGTCGGATCCCGTGCTCAACTGGGGCAATCCCGTCTCGCTCGAGCGCATCCTCTGGCATGTGTCCGGCAAGCAGTACAGCGTGTGGATTTTCGCGAGCGCGGATGCGGCGAAGCGGCAGTTCTCGTATTTCCTCACGTCCTTTCCGTCGGAGTTCGCGTTCGTCGGCGTGCCACTGGCCATCATCGGCGCGGTGTTCGCGCTCATCCGGCATCGCAGGACCGGCGTGATGCTGCTTCTGCTCTTCGCGTCCTGCGTCGGATGGGCGATCAACTACGACATTCACGACATCGATTCGTACTTCCTGCTCGCGTACCTGGTGTCGGGGATGTGGTGCGCGTTCGGCCTCTGGGCGCTGCTTCGCTGGTTCGGGCAGACGAAGCCCGCGGTGGTGTTCGGCGCGGCGGCGTTGCTCGTCGGTCTCTCAGGCGGCCTGCACTTCGGCCGCGTGTCGGAGCGCGACAACACCCTGGTGGAGGATTACACGATGAACATGTTCCGCTCGCTGAAGCCGAACGCGCTGGTGTTGTCGTATCAATGGGACTACTGGGTGTCCGCCTCGCTCTATTATCAGCACGTGAAGAAGATGCGTCCGGACCTGACCATCATCGACAAGGAACTCCTGCGCCGCTCCTGGTATTTCCTGCAGCTGAAACGCGGCGCGCCCGAACTGTATCGGCGTTGCGAATCCGAAATCCGCTTGTTCCTCGTGGAGCTCGACAAGTTCGAGCATGGGACGCCGTACGATCCCGCGGTCATCGAGAAGCGCTTCAACGACATGATCGCGGCCTTCGTGTCGCGCAGCATCGACACACGGCCCGTGTACATGACCATCGAGATGGAGAAGCATCTCGCGCCGGGATACGAACGGGTGCCCGAGGGGCTCGCGTTCCGCCTCTATGCGCCGGACGCGCCGCCATCCGCGGACGCGCCGGTCTGGGACGCCTTCGAATACCGTCCGTACGCGCATTCCGACCGGCTGATCGACAACATGATCAACATCTACGCGGCGATGCTGATCAACCGCGGCGCATGGCTGAACGGCATGGAGCGCTACTCGGACGCGGCGCGATATTTCGATCGCGCGCTCGGATTCCAGCCCGGCAATCAGCAGGCGCTGCAGTGGCGGGAGCGGAATGCGGCCGCCATGCAGATGTCCATGCGCTGACGAGCGGTGCGTGATCGCTCCGGAGGCTGCGCGGCCTCCGCATGGACGCGCGGGAGTTACTCCGCGACGGCGATGCCCGACACCGGGTCGATCTGATAGCTCGCGACCGCGCGCTCGTTGGATTCGAAGGTCTTGAAGACCTTCACGAGCTGCGTGACGAGGAAGAGGCTCTGAATCTTGTCGGTGATGTTCGCGATGCGCACGTCGCCGCCCTTCTTGCTGACCGTCGCGAGCGACGAGATCATCGCGCCCAGCCCGGAACTGTTCACCCACGCCACGTGCGTGAGATCGAGGACGATCTTGAGGAACCCTTCGGCGACGAGCGTCTTGACGCGTTCGCGCAGGGTGACGGTCTCCGAATCGCCCAGCATGTTGCCGGAGACGGACAGCACGACAACGTCGCCGTAAATCATTTCTTTCATGCTCATTGCTCGGTTCCTTCTATGAAGTTGGAAAAGTCAGGCTGAACGCCCCGGCGCACGATGCGCCGCGAGCGCGAATTCACACGATCCCTGGTGCGAGCATTCCCCGCAGTTGGTCTCCATGCGCGGTACCAGCGCGTAGCAGCGCGGGCAGCGGTCCGAGAGCGGATCCGCGATCGCGTACGCGCAGTGCGGGCAGTGCCGGAGTTCCGCGCGAAGTTTTTCCTCGAGCGGCTGCACGGCAGGTCCGGGGTCAGGCATCGACCGTGAAGCCTTCCTCGCGCAGCGACGCCGCAATGCGTGTGAAGGCTTCGTCATCGCTGATGCGCATCCGGGCCTGCGCGACATGCACGGCCTCACGCAGCGTGGCGCACTCCTTGTTCAGGAAGAGATACACATGGTATCCGAGCCGGTTCCTGTCGTTGAGTTCCAGCGTGGGAATATCCGCAATGGCGGCGTAGGCTTTCGCCTCGAGCCCGTCGGGGGATGCGAGTTTGACTTTGGGAAGCATGGGTGCCCTTGGTGATGAGTTCTCCGGACGGCCTGTGAAGCCAAGCCTCAATATCCGAGTTTCCCGCCTTTTCTCAAAGCCGCGCGGCGGGGCTATTCGAAATGGACGGCGATTTTCATAGATTTCTGAAACTTGACCTCGACCACAGATCAACGGAGGCGCGATGACAGTACCCGTGCAAGGCATGACGGTCGGCGAGATCTTCGAACGCGCCGTGCGGCTCGTCGGGAAGACGATCACGAGAAACCTGATCATCAGCGTGGTCGTCCTCCTTCCCGGCGCGGCGATGCTCGGTCTCTCGATGTACGCCGTCGCGCACCAGGTTGCCGTGTGGATCGCCGAAGGACCGGCGATGGCGCCGCAGGACTTCATGCAGGATGTGTTCCTTCGACTGCTGCCGGCACTGCTGCTTTTCGCGGGCGGGCTCCTCGTGCTGACGGTGTCCGCGCTGCTCGCGCAGGGCGCGATGATGGTGGTGGTCGCCTCCGAAGTGGAGGATCGGCCGATCACCTGGGGCGAAGCGATCCGCACGGTGGCGGGCATCCGCTGGGCGCGCATCATCGGCATGTGGATGCTGCAGGCAGCGGCTCTGGGCTCCATCCTTCTCGTCCCGTACGCGCTGTTCTTCATCCCCGTGAAGGGGGTGATCGTGATCGCCATCTTCCTCATCGTCGCGGCGATTCCCGTGGTGATGTACCTGTCCCTGCGCTGGATGTTCTGCCAGGTGATCGTGTCGTATGAAGGCGACACGGTGCTGCATTCCTTCGTGCGCAGCAGCTACCTCGTGTCGGACAACTGGTGGCGCACGTTCGGGATCCTCCTGCTCCTCAGCTTCGCGGCGCAGATGGCCGCCTCGTTTGTCGTGATGCCCGTCGCCTTCATCGCGATGTTCAGCAGTTTCGCGAACATGCTGCCGAACATGCATTCCAACGCGCCGCCCGACATGAGCCCCGATAAAATCTACGACATGGTCACCGGCATGGTGATCGCGTACTCCGTCATGATCGCGCTCAGCACGGTGCTGCAGCTGCTGCTGCAGTCGGTGTACCTCGTCGTGATGTACTTCGATCTTCGCGCGCGCAAGGGCGAGTTCAACGACGCCGCCGCACACCGAGACGGCAATCCGCTGATCGAGACCCCGTACCCGCTGGTCTGAACGGTCGCGACGCGGGGCGGACCGGGGGCACGGCGCAGCGCGTCAGCGCGCGGTCTTGCGCGGTCCGAGCATCTCCGAAAACATCGAGAGCGATGCGGGGGAATGTCCCGCGTAGTGATTGTTGAAATACCCGTACACGGTGCGTCCGTCGCCGGCGATGGATTCGACGATGGTCTTCCACCGCAGGAGGTCCGCCGTGCGGTCGACGCGGATCGCGCTGAAATCCTTCTCGATGGCCTTGCGGTCGCCGAGCCAGCGCAGGTAGGTGAAGTCCGCCGTGACCCGGTCGAGCTTCGGCATCCACGGGTGATCGATGAGCGCGAGCGCCACGCCGTGCGCGGTGAGCAGGTCGAAAAACGGCTCCTTCAGCCAGCTCTTGTGCCTGACCTCGAGCGCGTACTTGAAATCGGGCGGCAACTTCGCGAGGAAGGCCGCGAGATCATCGGAGGCGTCGCTCTTGAATCCATACGGAAACTGCAGGAGCAGCGGACCCAGTTTCTCCCCGAGGGCGGACATGCGCTCGATGAAGGCGAGGGCCTCCGGCGCCGCGTCGCGCAGACTGTCGCCGTGCGTGATGCTCTGCGGAAATTTCGCCGAGAATTCGAAGTGTTCCGGCGTCTCCCTGGCCCAGCGTTCCACCGTGGTCGCGCGCGGAATGCCGTAAAAAGTGGAATCGATTTCCACGGTGATCAGGCGTCGAGCGTATTCCCGGAGGTACTGCGCCTGTTTCGTTGCTTCCGGATAAAACGGCCCCACCCAATCCGCATAGCTCCATCCCGACGTTCCGAGTCGAATATCCATCCGCGTGCCTTTTCCGTGATGCTCGTGTAACAAAAAATGAGCGCCGGGATGTTCCCGGCGCTCAATCCAGTTCCGTGTTCCCGATCAGCGTTTTTTCTTCGCGGGCGCGGCTTTCTTTGCGGGTGCGGCCTTCTTCACGGGTACGGCCTTCTTCGCGGGTGCGGCCTTTTTCGCGGGTCCGGCCTTCTTCGCGGGTGCGGCCTTTTTCGCGGGCGCGGCCTTCTTCGCGGGTGCGGCCTTCTTCGCGGGTGCGGCCTTCTTCGCGGGTGCGGCCTTCTTCGCGGGTGCGGCCTTCTTCGCGGGCGCGGCCTTCTTCGCGGGCGCGGCCTTCTTCGCGGGTGCGGCCTTCTTCGCGGGCGCGGCCTTCTTCGCGGGTGCGGCCTTTGCGGGCGCGGCCTTCTTCGCGGGCGCGGCCTTCTTCGCGGGAGCAGGCGCGACGTAGAAGATCGCCTTCGCGTCGGCGTCCACCGCGCGGCGGCCGCCGGCGACCTGGCGAATCGCATCGTCCGTCTCGTCGGCGACATGTGCGACCCAGTCGATGGTGAGCTTCAGCTCGTTGACATCGAGGTGCGCGCCGGCCACGCGCTGGCTGTAGGTGATGGTGTCGTCGGAGAGGAGTCCGAAGGCGCCGAAGGGGAACGTGTTGTTGAGATGCATGAGCTTCATCAGCAGCTCGGGGCTGATGCGCGCGCCCGTCACGACGTAGGACAGCGCCTGAACGACGCAGTCCGTTTCCGTGAGCGGCGACACGGTGACGTGCACGGCTGCCGAACCTCGCGTGACAACGAAGGAGTTGTCGACCTCGGTGAAGTTGTCGGTGTCGGCCGCGTAAATCTCGTGGAGGTAGGCTCTGATTTTCTGCAGAGTGGCGTCGACGATTTGTGACATACGGATATCTCCTGCCGATTGATTGATCTGAGGTGATTACTTGCCCGCGGCGAGCTTGAGCTGCGCCAGTTCGTCGTCCACGCCGCTGCCGGCTTCGAGTTTCTTGAACTCGTCGTCGAGCGACGTGGTCTCGCCCGCGAGTTCCGAGAACGCATCCGCCTCGGATTCGGCCTTGATGACTTTCTGCTCGTACTTGTCGAAGTTCGCGAACGCGCCGTCGCCGATTCCCGACATGCTCTGCGCGATGGTTTTCTTCGCCTGCGCCGCCTGGTGACGGGCGATGAGCGTTCCCTGGCGGACGCGCGCTTCGTCGAGTTTGCCCTTGAGCTGTTCGAGCTGGCCGCGCAGCAGCGTCGATGTCTTCTGCGCCTCTGCGAGCGGAATCTCGAGGTCCGTCGCGGCTTTCGAGAACATGTTCTTCTTTTCGAGCGCCTGGCGGGCGAGGTCGTCGCGACCAGCATTGACGGCCTTCATCGCGCGGTCCTGCCATTCGTCGGCGAGTTTTTTCTTCTCGGTGTGCTGCTTCTCGAGCTGCTTGGCGTTCGCGATCGCGGAGCCCACGGCCGTCGTGGCCTTGTTCACCGCCTCTTCCATTTCAATGACCATCTGCTTGATCATTTTTTCGGGATCTTCGGCCTTGTCGAGGATGTCGTTGATGTTGGCCTTGAAGATGTCCGTCATCCGTGCAAAGATTCCTGCCATGCGAACCTCCGGGTTTATGGGGAATGATGAGTGCGTGTCGAATAGCGCGAATATAGGGATTCGCCGGTGGGGGAGCAATCGCGGGGTGCCGCGATATCGCCGGTATTGCGGATGATGAACATGGTATTGGTGCGATATACCGGGAATGGGTCCATCCGCACACGGTGATTGCATGAAAACCGCATGGTACGGCACATTGCGTGTGGGACGGGTGCGACACGTCCCGTGGCGCCATGCACACCGGATGGCCGATGGGGGCGGTGTGGGACGGGTGGTAACGTCCACCGGTGCGTGACGGGTGGCGACGTCCATCGGTGCGTGTGTAGGGGCGCACGGCCGTGCGCCCCTACAACGTCGGATTTGTGCGGCGGGGCGTGTTGGTGCATGGCGAAACGGATGGTTTATCGTTCCGGGCACGCGTTCGGTTGTGACGCGGTTTCGGTCCGTGGCACGGTTTGGGTCCGTGGCATGGTTTCGGTCCGTGGCACGGGTCATTCCCATTGCATCCCGGCGGAACTTGCGGCATGTGTGATTCCCGATCCGCCCCATGCATCGCAGGCATCCCGATCGACCTGTTGGAACATTTTCGCGGATTCAAGCGTGTAACAATTGAATGCTCGAGCCTGCGGAAGGGGGAATATTGATATCATCGAAACACAGACGTTCAACGCGACTCCGAAACTACGATTACTGCGCAGTTCGTCGCGCGCACTCGATATGGTCCGGCGGTATGTTCGCCTGAATCCGAGGCGATGGCGTGGATGAAATGACGCGTGTGCTTGCCGGCAGCATTCAGGAACACCATCGAAGGTGCACGCCTGCTGGATGCACAGCCCGGATACTCCGTCATTGGAGATTTCGTATCTTCGTGCGTTGCACCATGCCTCCCCGATAATCGGATACATTCGTCTTGAACACGTTCGTCATTCAGACGCCGCGGCTGCGGCTCGTTCCGCTCGCGGCGTGCGATGCCCGCGCGCTTTTCGATTACCGATCCGATCCGGAGGTTTCACGGTTCCAATCCTGGGAGCCGCGCACCCTCGTCGAGGTCAGTCGCTTCATCGAGGATCTCCAATCAATCGCCTTCGATACGCCGGGGACCTGGTATCAGTGCGGCATCCGACTCCGCGACACGGACCTCCTTGTCGGGGACATGGGAGTCCGTTTTCCGGAAGACCATCCCCATCAGGCGGAAATCGGCATCACCATCGCGCCCGCGTGGCAGGGAAAGGGATTGGCTGCAGAGGCCGTCAATGCGATGCTTGAGCACCTGTTCACGACCTGCGACAAGCACCGGGTGTTCGCCTCCGTCGATCCGCGCAATCTCGCGTCCCTCGCCCTGCTGAAACGCGTCGGCATGCGGCAGGAAGCGCTGCACCTGCAGAGCCTCTTCTTCAAGGGGGAATGGGTTGATGACGCGGTGTTCGCCCTTCTGCAAGCGGAGTGGAAGGGCCGATAATCAGAACGCGGCACGCTCGGATTCCGATAAGAATCCCTGAAAACGTGTATATTGCGTCCTCTTGAACATCGGGAGGTCCGCCATGCACGCGCTGCTCGAGGATTATCCGCTTTACGACGTCGATCGTTTCGAAACGTTTCAGGTCCTGCTCAATCAATCGGCGGGGAAGTACCCGAACAAACTCGCGCTCGAGGATCTCAATCCCACGCCCATCCGGCGCCTCACCTTCGCCGAGCTGCGCCGCGCGGTCATGAAGTTCGGTAAGGCGCTGCGGCGGCTCGGCCTGCAGGAGCGCGACCACATCGCCATCATCTCCGAGAACCGCGTGCAGTGGGGCGTCGCCTACTTCGCGTGCACGGCGTTCAATTACGTCGCGGTGCCCATCGACGCCAAATTGAAGGAGAACGAGATCGTCTCGATTCTCCATGCGTCCGACGCGAAAGCCGCGATATTCTCGGAGAACTACCGAGACATGTTTCAAGGCTTCCGGAGCGCGATCAAGGAACTGAACGTGCTCGTCGACATGGACCTGCAGAGCGGGCGCGACGGGATGGCGTCCATGACGGAGCTGATCGAGCGCGAAACGGCGGACGACGCCCTCGACCGCTTTCCGCCCGTCACGCCCTCCGATCTTGCCGTCCTCGTGTTCACCTCGGGTTCGATGGGCAGTGCCAAGGGCGTGATGCTGTCGCAGGCCAACATCTGCGCGAACCTCGTCGCGATGCTGCAGATGGTCGCCATTCTGCCCGAGGACCGATTCCTTTCGGTATTGCCGATCCACCACACCTACGAGTGCACCTGCGGTTTCCTCTGCCCGCTGACGGCGGGAGCGTCGGTGCACTACGCCCGCTCGTTGAAAACCATCGTGGAGGATCTCGCCACCGCGCATCCCACGGTGCTCCTCGGCGTGCCGCTGCTCTACGAGAAAATGTACCGGCGCATCGTGCAGGCCATCAGGGAGAAGAAACTCGTCGCGCTGTTGATGAAGCCATTGGGGACGCTTGTCGACGTGCTCGAAACCGCCGGCGTGAAGCATCTGCGCCCGAAAATCTTCCGCGAGATTCACGAGCGCTTCGGCGGCTCGATGCGCATCCTCATTGTCGGCGGAGCGGCCCCCGATCCGGGCGTGGCGAAGGGACTGCGCGGCTTCGGGTTCACGTTCATCCAGGGGTACGGGCTGACGGAAACGTCGCCCATCCTCGCGCTCAACCGCCTCCGCAAATGCAAGGACGAGGCGGCGGGAATTCCGCTCCCGAACGTGCGGATCCGCATCGACCAGCCCGATGCGGAGGGCAGCGGCGAAATCTACGCGAAAGCCCCGTCGGTCATGCTCGGGTACTACAAGAACGAGGCGGCCACGAACGCCGCCATCGACGCCGACGGATGGTTCCGCACGGGCGATTGCGGCTTTGTCGACGGCGACGGGTTCCTGCACATCAACGGTAGAAAGAAGAACGTGATCATCGCGCGCAACGGCAAGAACGTGTTCCCGGAGGAAATTGAGGAACTCGTGAACAAGAGCCCGTACGTCCTCGAATCCATTGTCCATGCCGCCAAGGACGCCGGGGGAGACGAGGAAATCGCCGTGCTCGTCGTGCCGAATGCGGAGGCCTTCATCGGCTTCGCGCAGAAAAACGGCGTCGAGGTGACGCCGCGGATCATCCGCGAGGTGATCGAAAAAGAGATACGCCAGATGAACAAGGCGCTGCCCGTCTACAAGCAGATTCGGAAGATCGCAATCAAGGACGATGAATTCGAGAAGACGACGTCTCTCAAGATCAAGCGCTACCTCGTACGGCAGGATGCAGGCGATCGCTGAGCCGATGCATCTTCGGTGGGACGGACAACGAGAAAGGGACGCACAACCGTGCGTCCCTTTCCGCGATTCGTCCGTGTCAGCAGGAATCCGTTATCGTGGATTCATGCGTCTGCCGGTCATTTGACGATCACGATCGGCTTCATCATGTACTGGTCGCCGGAACTCAGACGCAGGTAGTACGTGCCTGCCGGAAGCGCGCTCGTTTCGAAACGCACGCTCTGCAGTCCGCGCGCCTTGAAGCCCTGGTCCAGCGAGCCGATGTACTCTCCGGAGCCGTTGAACACTTCGAGGCGAATGTCCATTTCCCTGCCGATCGAGTAATTGACCGTCGCGCTGCCGCTGGCCGGATTCGGGAAGCTGGACAGCAACGCGAAGCCTTCCGGCATCGACTGACCCCCGTCGTTTCGGACGGAGAGCACGGGACTCGTGATGCGCACCGTATCCGTCGCGAGGGCGTTGCCGTTCTCGTCATACGTGATCCAGCGTATCGTCGGTGCGCCGGTCTTGGCCGAGTCGCGCGCCACGACGAGGTTGAAGAAGTCGGACAACGCCCCGGCCTTCACCGGAGTGCGGAGTTCGAACAGCGCCTCGTTCTGCCCCTGCTCGAAGCCGTCGAGCTGCGCGTTGCCGCTCTCGAGCACCGTGCCGTCCCAATGCTTTCCGGAGCCGCCGATGATACGGTCCTCGCGGTCGACGGTCTGCACCGACACCCACTTCACGGACTTCGTCTGCCCGGTGTTCTGCATGCGCAGACGGCTCGCGAAGAGACGTTTCGTGATTGCCGTGGCGGCGACGACGCCACCGCCCGTCGGCGGCTTGGCGGCCCAGGGACCGTACGTGTATCTGCAGCTGTCGCCGTCCGCATGGTGGATGACGAGCGAGATCGACCCCGTCCAGTTCAGCGTGTAGTCCACGCCGAGATTGAACTTGACCGTGCTGTTGGACGCGATGAGACCGCTCGCCGGTATGCGCAGGTAGGGAACGCCCCAGGCGTTGGCGATACCGTCGACAAACAGGCCGCCGCCCTGCAGGAAGGCCGGCGCGGGCGTCGGGATGATGTCGATCCAGATGATCGGCGAGACGGGAACCTTGACGTTGTACACCGTGAACGTCCGGCCCGAGAGGTCGAGACCGACGAAGAGGAACGGCTTCACCGTCACCGAATCGCAGCGGCTCGTCGTCGTGGCCTTGCATTGGAAGCGCGTGATCAGCAGGCTCGAATCCTTCGGCCCGTGATGCACCCAGATCTGCAGGCCCACGAGTCCCGACGGGAAGGTCGGCGTCGCGGAGATCGTCACGCCGAGATTGCCCGCGCACGGAGGCGAGAAGGTGACGATGCCCGACGTCGCGCCCGCGAGCGGAGGGGTCAACGGTGTGCACGGCGCGAAGGTCATCGAGTTGAGCGTGCCTCCGACGAGGTTCCACGAGAGACTCGTGATCGCCGAACCGGAACCGTTCTTGATCGTGAAGTTGTACTGGCAGCAGGCCGAATCGAGACTCGGCGTGATCAGTGTGTCGCCCGGCGTTTCCGTGCCGCCGCCGGTCGTGCTGGTGTCCTTGAGACAGTTGCCGAAATTCAGATTCCCGATCGTCTGGCCTGGCGTCACCGTCACGGTGTACGTGCCGGGATTGGTCGGGAAGCTCTGCGACCACGGATAGACGGTCGCTTCGGAGATGGTGTAGGTTCCGGGCGCCGGAACGCTCATCGTCCACACGCCGGCATTGTTCGTGGAGACGGTCTGGCCGCCGCTGCTGTTGATGGTCCAGTTCGGCAGCGTCGGCTCCGTCGCGGGATCCCACTTGCCGTCGCAGTTCACGTCGTTGAACTTCACGCCGGTGAGGGTCGCATGATCCAGTTCTTCGGGGCAGCAGATGTAGATGTCCAGTTTGACCCAGTCGACATCCGTATGATTCTGCATGTAGATGTTGAACGAGCCCGACGCGAGCGCCGCGAGCGCGCTGGTGGCGCCGTTGGTGCCGATCGGAAGCGCGCCGAGATCGAGGATGATGGTTTCCGTCTGGCCGGGGGCCCAGAATCCGTTGCTGGAAATGCCCGCGATGCTGTGCGCCCAGACGAGGCCGGCGCCGTTGACGAAGCCGATCTGATCGTTCGGGGACGACCAGCCCGCCGCGCGAATCCGGATGGTAAGCCGCGCGCCGAGAATCCAGCAGCCCGGTTTGGCGAAACCGGTGAACGTGTGCCCGAAGAACGCACCCTTCTGATCACCGATCTTGCTGTCGAAGCCGACGGTCGACAATCCGAAGTTGGTGTTGTTCCATGCCACGAGATCAGGACCGAGATTGGACGCCTCGGGGCCGTTGAACTGATCCTGCGTGCCCGCGAAGAGACTGATCGTGTCCGTCGCGACCTTGCACGGAGGCTGCGTGTTGCCGAAGTCGTGCGGCAGCGTGTCGACGGGAGGAATGATGATGCTGTACACGCCTTCAGGAGGGGAGGTCTGCGTCCAGCCCGCGCGCTGCTCCTCGACGACGTAGTATGCGCCGGCGGGGATGTTCGTGAAGGAATATTTTCCCTTCTGATCGGTCCGCACGGTCACGGGTCGGCCGCTTCCGACGGGGAAGAGGGTGATGGGCCAGTCGGCAAGCACGGGATCCGTCGGGTCCTGATGCCCGTCGCCGTTGACGTCGTGGAACTTCACGCCGCCCGTGGTGCCGGTGCCCGTTGTAGGCGTGCAGTCCATTGCCACGGTGTCGGCGCAGATCTTCAGTCCCTGCGCGTTATACCATGTCACGACGAGCAACTGCGGAGGAGCGGTCACGGGATTGAGGCATATCTGCGAAGTGTCGTTTCCTGCGACGGGACCCGGCGGCGTGAAGGTCACGCCCGCGGTCGGATACACGCCGCCGAACGGCGAGCCCGTCCATCCCGTCGGCGGGGTCACCGAGCTGATGGTGTTGGCGCCGATCGCTGTGACCTGCACGTACGACACGCTCGGATCCATCGAGAAGCCCACATACCAGCAGCACTTCGTCTGACCTGGAATGGGAATGGCGCGGGCCTTGTACTTCTGACACTCGTCGGTGCTGTGCTCGCGGAAATACATGCCCATGTCGCGTGTGGTATCGATCGTCCCGGCCGCGAGCACGATCGGGGCGGTTTTTGCATACGTCGGACCGAACACCGGATCGGGATCGCTGTCGAGCTGCGTGCCGGTCTGGAACTGCGGGCTGACGACGAAACCCGGGGTCGGGAAGAACTCCGCGTAGTAGGTGCCGGGCTGCACGTTGGAGAACTGGTAGTAACCCGGCTGCGCGGACATGTTGTTCGCCGTCATCACGAAGGGAATCGTGTTGCCGACGTTGTTTTTTGCGAGCGAGTCGTCCGGCGTGTACGGCGTGTTGTCGACTCCGATATTCCAGAGTTTGACCATGACGCCGTTGACGCCCGGTTCACCGCTCTCCTGGATGCCGTTCTGATTCAGATCGTGCCAGACGTAGTCGCCGAAGATCGCGGGAGTCGCCGGGGCGATCGTCGCGCAGACCTTCTGCGGTTCCGCGGGGCCGACGATGACGTTGTTGTCGGCGCGCTTGGCGACGTAGCCGAAGGAGTTGCATGCGGAGTCGCCGACGGTCGCGCCGATCGGCGTCGTCATCGGCCAGGTCAGCGTGAACGTCTGTCCCGGCGCGAGCTGGAGCAGACCGAAGTCGAATTTCAACGAGCGCACGCTCGGCGCGGAATACGATGCGCCGATCAGACCGGCGTACGTGTACCACGTGGTCGGCGTGCAGCCGCCGGGCAGACCGGTCAAGGACAGATCATCGCGGCAGGGGTTGGTGTCGATCGAGTAGAAGACGCTGACGCCCGGGGGCGCCGTCACGGAACCGATGAGGTTCGGCGACCACTGGCTGCCGCGGCTGCTGCCCCAGTTGATCACGCCCACATCGCCCGGACCACCGGTCCACGGCAGAATGTCCACGATCTTGATGTCCTTCATCGTGACGTTGCCGGTGTTGGTGACGGTCAACTGATAATCGACCGCTCCGCCGGCGACGGTGGAGCCGGAGCTGCTGAAGCTGACATCAAGCGCGCCCTTGACCAGCTTCTCCGACACCATGGTCGGTACACTGTTGATCACCACGCAGGCCTGGTTCGAACCCACGGTGGGATGATTCGATGAACTCACCGAGAACGTATTGCAGACGGTTCCCGGAGGCGTACCGATGGTCACCACGGCATCGAACGCGATCGTGTAGTAATACGAGGCCGCGTTGCAGGACGCGTTGGGGAAGGGTGAACTGAACGTCCACGTGACCGTGTTCGCCGGAGAATTCGTGATCGACGGTCCCAGCGTTGCGGGACTCGGCGCGCCGTTACCGCCGGTGTAGGCCACGTTGCCGGCATAGACGAAGCCCGCCGGCATGATATCGGTCACGACCACGTTGTTGATCGGCGCGACGCCCTGATTCCAGATGTACATCAGGAAACGGACCGTGTCGCCCGGGAAGTACGGACCGGTGCTGATGACGGTCTTGTAGAGTGAAACGAGCGGCGCGAAGGGCGCGACGACGAACTGTTTGCAGCTCGTGAGCGGCGGCTGCGGGACGCCGAGGTATTTGTAGTTCAGCGTCGCGCAGTTCGTGATGGTGTCACCCACGGCCACCGCGGTGTTGGGCGGCGCGAAGCTGTTGGTCAGCAGTTCGAAATAGATGATCGGACTGCTCGCTGTCGAGAAGCCGACGGGCACGGTCCCGTAATCCCACTGCAGCTGCGTGATGTACTGCGCCGCCGGGAGATTGATGGGCGCCGTGTACACCTGCACCGTGGCGTTGGTGTTGTACGTTCCGGCCACCTGCCAGGAGCCGTTGACGTTGGTGCGGTACCGTATCGTGACGAGACCACCCGGGAAATTGTTGTACGCACCGACAGTGAGCGACGTGACCTTCACCTGTGTCGGAAGCACGTCCGTCACCTTGAAACTGTCCACCGGGGTGTTTCCGGTATTGGTCGGGGTGAGCATGTAGTATCCCGCACAGCCCGGCACGCGGTTGGTCATGGGAGACCACCATGGTCCCTTGAACAGGGTGGCGCCGGGTGACGCGACGAAGGGAACCAGGGTGACGCAGGCCGTGTCGCATAGCGATATCGGGCTCGCGCCGACCGGGGTTCCATTCAGGCAGCCCTGGTTGCAGACCACCTGATTGGCGGTAAATGGAGGCGACGGATAATGCACCGTCAACAGACAGGAATAGTAGAGCTGATTGTACCACGGACTCACCGCAAGGGTGCCGACGTTCCACGTGACCGTTCCTCCGGAACCGACGGCCGGAGCCGAGGCGGGAGTGGGAGACGCGCTGACGAAGGTCGAGCCCGGCGGCAGTGCGTCGGTGATGGTCGCGGCGTTCAGGTTCAGGCCGCCGATGTTGTTGCCGGACGGATTGAAGACGCGCAGGCGGTAAACGACATCGCCATTCAGGGCGTTGCCGCTGATGATCTCCTTGGTGAACGTGAAGCGGTGCACGGCTTTGGAAACCACACAGACCGTATTACTGAGCACACTGCTCGCGTTCGACGAAGATATTTTCGCTCTGTTGCACGCGAGGGTAAGATTCGGTGTGATCCCCTCGGGAAACATCAGGTTGATCTGCACCGATCCGGCCGAGCCGGCCGGCAGGGGATTCACCATCGTGAAGATCGCGATGCCCGTGACCGCATTGTACGATGTCGATGCCACCTGGGCGTTTCCGATCAGGGTCACGCCGCCGTTCCGCAGGGGCACGGGCAGAGTGTCCGTGATCACCACATCATTCGCCGGAGAATTCGCCGACGATGCCGTGTAATTGAGCGTAAACGAGAACGGTACTCCCGACTGCACCGTGTCGACGCTCGATGCCTTGCTGAGTGTCAGGACCGGAGTGAGCGGTCGCGGTGGATCTCCCGCCCGCGCGGTCGGAGCGGATGCGAGGACTATCGATGCGATGAGCAAGAAACCGGACAAGACATGTCCGATAATGGGACATTTGTACCCTGTAAGCATGGGAACCATTCCTTATATGGGTGAGCGGTTCGGCTGTACCGCAACGGAACCTGGGAGATGAACACTACCCTAACATCTGGATAGTGGATATAAGTTCTTGTATATGCCCTAATATATCAACGCAATCGGCGAATACAAGGTCACTTCGTATTCCATGGAAAATAAGTGCTGTAGAAACAAAGGTGAGCGCGGTTTGGAAAGATCGCTCCCCCCCGCTGCGTATACGCCTCTACTCCATGAGCCGCTTCAAG
This sequence comes from Ignavibacteria bacterium, assembly GCA_016720835.1. Lineage (GTDB taxonomy): Bacteria > Bacteroidota > Ignavibacteria > SZUA-365 > SZUA-365 > JADKJW01. The sequence continues at coordinate 52,668 of JADKJW010000009.1, read as the reverse complement.
CTCCCTTGCCTGCTACCAGTGCAAGCCGAGCTGCAGACCGATGCCCGCGTTTCGCATGTTCAGGTCGAACGAAGGTACGACGATGTACACGCGCCGGTCGTAATCCTGGATGCGCTGTTCCGGGATCGGCATCACTCCGAAAGAGCTGAAATCGCCGATGAGACCGAGCGACATGGACCGGTCAAGCGCGTAGTCGATCGAAGCGAAAAGCACGAAACCGAGACTGCGGTAGTCTCCCAGGGCGACATTCGTCGCGCGGCTATCGTAGTTGTTGACCTGCAGCTTTCCTGACGCGATCCCGATGCCGGCGCCCGCGTGGAACGCGATGGCGCGGTTCAGATTGACGATCCTGTACTGACAGAACGCGAAGCTGTGCGTGCTGGTGGCTTCGTTCCACACCTGCTGCACGATCGGCTGCGGGGGAGTGCCGGGCCGCGTGTACGATACCTCCTCGTAGAAGCGCTGCACACCGTCCGCCTGATAGCCGACGCCGACTTCGATCGCCGGAGTGACGGAATACCCGACGCGGATCATGCGCCCGAGATTCAGATTCGTCATGTCGGGAGTGCTGGAGTACGAGTAATAGGAGTTCTGCGCGGGTTGAGACGGCTTGAAGGCCCAGCGCGTGTGCGCCGCCTTCCAATCTTCCGTCTGCGACGACGTGATGAAGGAGGCCGCGCCGTGCAGATGCCAGCGCGGGGAGCGGTCCTCGAGCAGCAGCCGCCACACGGCTTCATCCTCGCTGCCGTCGAGCGACACGGTGTTCATCGCGGGCTGCGAGAGTTGCGCGAGCACGCCCGCAGTGACCGACGCGCCGGCGGCGAGGAGGACGGACGCGAAGGACATTCCGGGGATGTTGATGTTGTCCGAGCTGCTGCGGATCGTTCCGACGTAATACCCGGGCGTCGCGGTCGGGGAAAAGAGAATCATCGACGAAAAGAACAGCGTGCCCGCGAAGCCGTTGCGGAAGCCGCTCTGCGCGGGAACCATCGACACCGCCCGGATATCCGAGGCTGGAACGGTGAGCGAGCGAAGCGTGCCGCGCACCGCGATCTGCCCGTCCTTCCACGCGATCGACGGTTCGTCGGCGGAGATGACGTTTCCATTCCTGAGCAGCAGCAGCCACTCCGCGAACATGTCCTCGGGCCTGCTGGTGCTGAGAACCGTGCCGCGCGTGGACGCCGCCGCGGTGCTGTCGTTGGCGTCCAGGCGCTGGGCATGTGCGGTTGTCGCCAGTGCGAGGAGAAGGAAAAACGGGATGTGTCGCATGTGCGTCCGGGTTCAATCGATGATGTATTGCACGGGATTGTCCTCGAGGATCAGGAGCAACGCCGCTCCCGCGGCGACCGCTCCGAGAATGGCGATGAGAACGGGAGTGGAGGTTGGCACCTGCGCGAGCATGATGCGCTCATGCGGTATGGCGCCGTTGAACGGCCGGGAGATGTTGCCCGAGCGGATGCTGCCAGTGCCGGTAATCATCCCCGACGCAGGCACGTAGGATACGAGATCGACGACCGAGCCGTCGTTGAGGGTCACGCGCAGCGGAACGGGCGAGCGGGATGCCAGTTCGCCCGCGTCGAGCGTGCGCATTGACGCGCACCCGCCGAACACCGTGAAAAACAGTGACAGGAGCGCGGCTGCGATCGGGCGCGCATGCCGGCGGAGTGGAAGCGAAATCATGCGGGGAAACTACGCGATTCCCGCCTTGATCGCAATGCGGAAAACCGTCCTTTTACCTTTCCATTCAGACGAAAATCGCGTACTATTGATTTCGCATCTCATCAGGAGTTCCCGCATGAAAACCAGACGTCTCCTCCTCTTCGTCGTCGCCTTCGCCTTCCTCGCCATTGGATGGAGAGCAGAACCGCAGGCGCGGACCGATCGCGTCGATTTCGGAAAGATTTACCTGACGAAATCGCATCTCTTCATCGGCGAACTATACAGCGGCGTGCGCATCTACGACGTGTCGTCCCTGACGAGCGTGCGCAGCGTGGGCTTCATCCCGATCGAGGGCAATCTCGACGTGGCCGTCACCGGGAACATCCTCTATGCGGACGATTACACGGATCTGAAAGTGTACGACCTCAGCGATGCCGCGCATCCGGTGCTCATCGACTCCGTCCTCGACGTCTTCGCCGGACGCAGCAAACCGGCGCCGCAGCACAGCTATCCGGGCGACGACAGCTACGGCGGCGCGCAGGGCTGTTCGGTGTCCAGGGGTTGCCAATCCTCGACGGATCCCGTCTACCGCTACGATGGCGCCGAGTCCAACGGCGGGAAGACCGGCGGCGGTGCGGGCGGCTCGGGACAGGCGGGCTCGATGGCGCGTTTCGCCATCGTGGACAACTGGCTCTACTGCATCGACATGAGCAACCTCATCGTGTTCGATATCCGTGATCCGAAGAAACCGAAACTCGAGGCGAAAGTCGCGGTGGGCTTCGGCATCGAAACCCTGTTTCCATACCAGTACTACCTCTTCATCGGCAGCAGCACCGGCATGTTCATCTACGACGCGCGCGATATCCGCGTGCCGATCAAGGTCGCCGAATTCCGCCACGCCCGCGCCTGCGACCCGGTGGTCGTCGAGGGCACGCGCGCGTACGTCACGCTGCGCAACGGCACGCGCTGCGGTGATTCCGAGAACGAACTGCACATCGTCGATATCACGACAATCGCGAAACCGGTGCTGCTCTCCTCGTTCACGATGGACGGTCCGATGGGCCTCGCCGTCTCGGACGGCATCGCGTACATCTGCGACAACGAGAACGTGCGCATCCTCGACGTGCGCGACGCGAACAAGATTACCGAGCTCTCGCGCATCTTCCTCGGCAACAGCTACGACCTGATCTACAACGAAGGAATCCTCATCATCGTCGCGCCGAACGGACTGTACGTCTACAACGTGACCGATCCCGCCAAGCCGGTGAAGATTTCGGAGATTCCGAACATCGGATAATCCCGCGTGAAGGTGGGAGGTGAATGGTTCAGGTGACAGGTGACAGGTAGAAGGTTACACGTAAAAGGTGACAGGTAAAAGGCGACAGGTGACAGGTGACGGATGGAAGGGGAGGATGGTCAGCGGACCGTTTCGCATGTGACCGTCACTTCGCGCACAATATCCTTGCCTTGCGCTTGGGAATTTCCTACCTTTTACCCCCTTACTCGAAGTATCCGGTCGCGTGAGCGATCACTGCGCGCAGGCACGGCGAGACGGGACGCGCGCGCGGCTTCGCAGCCGCGTTGCGCCTTCAGCCGATTACCCATGTTCCTGAGGAGGAAGTCATGAACCGTTCCATGCAGAAGTCCGTCCTTCTCGCCTTCGCAATCGCCCTCGCCTCCATCCCGGCCGCTGCGCAGCATTACCAGGGCAACATGCCGCATTCATGGGACGCCCAGCGCACCGGCCGCGTTTCCTCCTGCGTCTCCGCGTATTCCGGCGTCTGGTGTGATCGCGCGGGGCATTCATGCGATCATGCCACCTGCTCCTCGTGCACTGCGCCGCGCAGCGCCTGCGCGCAGACCGTTGTCGCCCGTCCGGTGACCGCGGCGGCCTTCTGCGCTCCCAAGCCCGCCGTGCATTTCGTGTCGCGCGCGTCGACCTGCGAGCCCCAGCGCTCAGCATGCGAGCCCACACACGCGGTCTGCGCTGACGCTCCGGGATTTTCGTATACAAGCACGAAGCGTTCCGGCACCATCGCCTCGTCCTGGTGCAACGACTGCGGGCACGAGCATTGCCAGCCCGGCCATCTCTACACGAAGAATTGCGCGATGCTCGATCAACTTCAGTCCGGCTACTGCCTGTCGCCGAATTACGTGGCGAGCCTGCGGATGAAGAACGACGCGAATTACGGATCGTGCCGCGCGCACGGGTCGGGTTCCTGCTTCCTCTGCGGCTCCTCCACCGGCCACGGAAGCCACAACGCGCTCGCCTCGCTCAATACCGAACTGCAGGGCCTCGCGCACAAGTGCCATCCTGTCGACTGACGCGCCATCCCGCGCAGCGGCGCTCGCGACCCGTGTCCAGCCGGTCATTTCAGAACCTGTGATCCCATGACTCCGCACATGTTTCGTGTTTCGGTCCGCCTCCGCGCGCTGCTCCCGCAGCTCGCGCTCGCGGCGTTCCTCCTTGTCGCGCATGCATCTGCCGGCAGCGAGCGGGCGCGACGCGTGGTGGATATCGCGCGCACGCCCATTTCGCGGCTCTCGCCGGGAATGACGAGCGTGGACCTTTCGATCTACGGCGTGCGCCTCGGCATGTCGTGGGACGAAGCGCGGTCCGTGCTCATCGCCGACAACGTGCCCTTCGCGTTCGCGCAGACCGTGCCCGTGACCGTGTACCTCGGCCCGGACCTCTCCTCGTTCTACGCGGTGCTGAACCCGAGCTCCCTCGAGGTGATCGAGCTGGGCGTCTGCGGCGCGACCGACCTCCCGCGCGAGAACCGCTACCTCGCCAACGGCCAGTACTGGCGCCTCACCACCGCGCGCACATTCTTTTTCGGATCGGAAGGCCGCTTCGTGGTGAACGAGGACGATATGCAGTTCACGTACCCCGCGCTGGGCTTCGCCCTCCGCTGCGTGGAATGCGAGGGATTCACGTTCATCATGCTGAAACCCGAAGGGTATCGTCCGCCGTTCACGCCGGTGACCAGGTCCTTCGAGATCGGCGTGCCGTTCTTCGTCACGGGCTACTGGAAGCCGAACACCACGGAGAACCTCGCCGACCTCCGCGCCGGTCTGCGCACCGGTTCGCTCAAGCCCGCGCGATTCATCAACGCGGGCGACGCCAACTACGATTCACTCGCCGCGCAGGTGGACGCGAACCTCGACGAGGCAGTGATCTTCATCGAGAATACGCTGCTCGAAATGCGGCCGGCACTCTCGCGCGTGTCGCGCGTGTCGATCGCCGTGCGCGGCTTCGCGGACAGGAAGGAACCCGTCCCCGGACAGTATGTCGGGACGGAAGTCCGGCTGCAGAAGCAACGCATCCCGAACGGCGCGCGCATCGCCGGAGCGAAGGGAAATATCGTGCTCGCGCAACTCCGCGCCGCGCACACCGCCCGGGAACTGGAGGATCGTCTCGCAACCTCGGGCATCTACACGACGTTCAAGAACGCCGGGAAAATCCACTTCACGGCCGAAGGCCGGGGAGTGACCAACGGAGACGAGGACCTGCTCGCGCATCGCCGCGCGGAAATCATCATCCACGCAGCGCAGCGCTGAGCCGCGGGCGCCGCTTCTCCGTTTCCGAGCCGCGATTCCAAACGGGACAAGCGATCACCAAAACACGTGCAGCTGGCCGGTCCACTGGGCGATGGTGACGGACGGCGTGTCCGTCCACCGGTACTCGGGGCGCAGTTCCACGAAGGGAACGACGAAGATCTGCGCGCCGACGACGTACTGCTTCAGGACATCCGTGCGGTCGGTGAGCGGTTTGCGGCGGGACTCCTCGTAGCGCGCGGTGAGCGAAAGGCCGTCGAGCAGTTCATACGCCGCGCCGATGCTGTACACGGTGCCTGTCGGCTTGTACGTCTCGCCTTCGGGTTCGTTCTCCCAGCGTACGAACTCGGCGAGCAGGGATGCCCGGTCGATGAGACCGATGCCCGCCTGCACGCTCGCGAGGGTCTGTCCGTCCGTCAGCAGCACGGATGCGCCGAGATTCGTGCTCAGGCCCATGTCGAAGTCCGACCAATGCGTGTTGATCCGTCCCGAACCCATCACGGAACCGTCGCGGATGAGCGGGCTTCCGTCGGCAAGCGGGTATTCTTTGCTCCGGTTTTTCGTTCCGTACACGCCCGCGCTCACGTTCAACCACTCGAACGGTTCCGCGCTCGCGAGCGCGCCGAGCTCCGGCGAGAACGGCCGGATCCGCGCTTCGCTGCGCGTGAGGGTGGTGTGGTCGTCGTTGCGGACGCCGAAATCGGGTTGCAGCAGGCCCACCTCGATGCTCACGGTCGCCGATGGCCGGGCGATGACGGATGCCAGCACGCGCTGCTGCGAGGGCCACTCGGGTTTGACGAAGGTGTAACTCCCGACGGTTTCCACGGCATCGACCGGGCGGTAGGAAACGTACGGGGCGATCTGCATGGTGAAGAGTTGCCGCTTGTAGGCGCCCGCTGCGTCATGCCGGTACGCCACCTGCGTCCGGAAATCGAAACCGAAAAACACGCGCTCGCTGAAGAACGCGTTGTCGTCGCGATCGAAGAGCCGCTCGAGGAACGTGCCTCTCGGCGAGACGAGCGAAAAGGTTTTCATCGTGTTCCAGCCGCCTTCGTTGCGCATGCCGCCGCCGCCGGCGGAGACGTGGCAGGAGGAACAGGCGAGACCGGTCTGCAGCGCGAAACGCGGCAGCGCGCGCGCGGCGGGCGCGGCGAAGAGGAGAGCAACGGCGCAAAGCAGCGCCGCGGAGTGACGTCCCGGTGTGTTCATCAGGCGTTCCGCATCAGGAGAGATCGACGGTGATGAAGGAACCCGCGATCGTCGCGGGAAAGCGCTGCACGCCGATGGGCGCCGGCCCCTTCAGCACCGCGCCGGTGCTGGCCTGGAAACGCGATCCGTGGCAGGGACAGATGAACTGGTCGCTCGCGAGCGTGCCCGCTTCCTGCGCGTTGATGTCGCAGCCCTGATGCGTGCAGACCCGTGATATCGAGGATGCGGAGGTCTCCGACAGGCGGATCACGAGAATCTTTTTGGACAGCACGTCGAGCGCGACGTATCCGAGCGCGTCCTTCAACGTGACGAAGGCCGTTGCCGCGGTGTCGATGCGGACAGTCGTGCCGTCGATGGTCAATCCGGAGTTGTTGTCCGGCGTGACCGGATTCTTCATGGTGATGCTCTCGCAGCCCGCGAAGGGCAGCACTCCGGCGGCAACGACGATGCCTCCAAGCATGCCGGCGCTGCGTTGGATGAAGGCGCGGCGGGTGGTCGTGCTCATGGACGCGTCATCCCTCGGACATGACGGACAGCGTGCCGTCCTTGATCGTGAACGGGAACTTCGAAAGGCTCTTCTTCGCGGGGCCGCTCTTGTACGTGCCGTCGATCGCGTAGGCGGACTTGTGGCAGGGGCACTGGATGAGCTCCGCGGACTTCACCTTCACGGTGCATTCCTTGTGCGGGCAGATCGGATTGAGCGCTTCGTAACTGTCCTTGCCCGTGCGCACGATCAGGATGTCGCCGCCGGGGGTGTCCTTCAGCAGGATGAAGCCGCCGATTGCCGCGAGTTCCTTGCGCTCGGCGAGCTTGATCGTGGCGACGACTTTTTCGTCTTTCATCGCGCGCGCCAGTTGCGGAAGCAGCGCGCCCGTGACGACGGCGCCGGCGCCGAGGCGCAGGACGTCTCCGAAAAAGGCGCGGCGGGTGCGTGGTTTCTGGTGGTCTTCAGGCATGAGTGTCCTCGGGTGTGAGTGTGCGTGCATGGATAACGGGTTCCCGCATGGTACGGGAAACGGAATCGCGCGGCGCGGAGTTCCGCGCCCGGGTGGGGAATGGAGAGGCGATGGGTCGGGTGGCGTGCGAAGATACATCCGGCATGCGATCGAACGCAAGGGCACGATTCTTCCCCGTACCGGCGGCCCGGCCGATTTCCTCGGTGCGGGGTCATTTCGTATTTTACTGATCTTCTTCCTTTCAGGGAACAGGAATCCGAATCGAGCCGAAGCGCAGCGCGGTACCGAAGGCGCTTCGCGACGGCAATCACCATCCGAGAACACGTCCCCGCGCGGGACGACAGTGGAGCGAGACATGTCCGATACACCCGAAGCGAAGCCCGCGATCGATTCCGCCTATGCGGCGGCCGACGTGGAAACCCGCTGGTATGCCTTCTGGGAAGACCGCAAGCTCTTTCACGCCGAGCCCGATGCCGCGCGGCCGGCCTACACGATCGTCATTCCGCCGCCCAACATCACGGGCATGCTGCACATGGGGCACGTGCTCAACAACGCGCTCCAGGACATCTTCATCCGATGGCACCGGCTGCTCGGCGAGTCCGCCTGCTGGATCCCCGGCACCGATCACGCGGGCATCGCGACGCAGACCGTCGTCGAGAAGGAACTGCAGAAGCAGGAGGGCGTTTCCCGGCACGACCTCGGCCGCGAGAAATTCATCGAACGCGTCTGGGAATGGCGCGAGAAGTACGGCGACATCATTCTCGCGCAGCTCCGCAAGCTCGGCGTGTCCTGCGACTGGGACCGCCTCGTGTTCACGCTCGATCCGGGGCTCTCCGCCGCGGTCACCGAGGCCTTCGTCCGCCTCTATCAGAAAGGCCTCATCTATCGCGGCAAGCGCATCATCAACTGGGATCCCGTCGCGCACACCGCGCTGTCGGACGAGGAAGTGGAGCACCGCGAGCAGCAGGGCAAACTCTATCATTTCCGCTATCCGCTGATGGTGGACGGCGCGCCCAGCGCGGACCGCTTCCTGGTCGTCGCCACCACGCGCCCCGAAACCATGCTCGGCGACACAGCCGTCGCGGTGCATCCCGCGGACGAGCGCTATGCGGACCTCATCGGCGGGACCGTCATGCTCCCGCTCATGCATCGCGAGATCCCCGTCATCGCCGACGAGTACGTGGACATGGCCTTCGGCACGGGCGTCGTCAAGATCACCCCCGCGCACGATCCGAACGATTTCGAGGTCGGGCAGCGCCACGCGCTCCCGCAGATCAACGTCATGAACGTGGACGCCTCCATCAACGAGAACGGCGGCCCGTACGCGGGACTCGAGCGCTTCGAGGCGCGCAAGCGCGTCGTGGCCGATCTCGAGGCGCTCGGGTTCGTCGAGAAGATCGAGGAACACACGCACGCCGTGGGCTACAGCTACCGCACGCACGTGCCGGTGGAGCCGTACCTGTCCGATCAGTGGTTCATCAGCATGAAGCCCCTCGCCGAACCCGCGCTCGCCGCCGTGCGCGACGGGCATGTGCGTTTCCACCCCGAGCGCTGGACCAAAGTCTACGAGCACTGGATGACGAACATCCGCGACTGGACCATTTCCCGTCAGCTCTGGTGGGGTCACCGCATCCCCGTGTACTACTGCGACGCCTGCGGCTGGAAGGACGCGCTGCGCGAGAATCCGCAGTCCTGTCCCACCTGCGGCGGCCCGTCGCGGCAGGACGAGGACGTGCTCGACACCTGGTTCTCGTCGTGGCTCTGGCCGTTCAGCGTGCATCACTGGCCGAAGGACACGCCCGATCTGCGGCACTTCTACCCGACCGGTCTGCTCGTCACCGGCCCGACATCATCTTCTTCTGGGTCGCGCGCATGATCATGGCCGGCCTCGAGTTCATGCCGGAGATCCCGAAGGCCGATGGTTCGCCGCGCACCGCGGTGGCGGACCTCGTGCCCTTCCGCGACGTGTATTTCACGAGCATCATCCGCGACGAAAAGGGGCGGAAGATGTCGAAGTCGCTCGGCAACTCGCCCGACCCGCTCGACGTCATCGCCGAGTACGGCGCGGACGCCCTGCGCTTCACCGTCATCTACCTCGCGCCGCTCGGGCAGGACGTGCTCTTCTCCACCTCGAAATGCGAGATCGGCCGCAACTTCGCGAACAAGATCTGGAACGCCGCGCGCTTCCTGGCGATGAACAAGGCGAAGGTGGAGACGCGTGGCGAGTTCGTATTCCGCGACGGTCGTTTCCGCGCCGTGGACGCGACCGTGCAACTGCCGCTGTCGCCCGCGGCGATGGAGATCGAGGACCGCTGGATCTTCAGCCGTCTGCACGAAACCATCCGTCAGCTCCGTGACTCCATGGAGAAGTACCGCGTCAACGACGCCTCGAAGGCGCTGTACGACTTCATCTGGCACGACTTCTGCGACTGGTACATCGAACTGATCAAGGATCGCCTGTTTTCCACCGATGAGAAGCTGCAGCGCGTGACGTTGGAGCGTGCCTATGCCGTGTTCGACGCCATCCTGAAACTTCTGCATCCGTTCATGCCGTTCATCACCGAGGAACTCTGGCACGCCCTCGAACCGGGCAGGGAAGAGCGGAGCATCATGAACGAGCAGCTCCCGGTCTTCGATCCCGCGGCCGTGGACGCGCATGCGGAGGAGACGATGGCGTTCATGCAGGCGCTCGTGGACGGCGTCAGGGGCATCCGCGGCGAGATGAACGTGCCGCCGTCGAAACCCTGCTCGCTCGTCATCAACTGCGGTTCCGAGGCGCATCGCGCGGCCATCGAGGAGAGCACGCACTTCCTCGAGCGCCTCGCGCGCATCACCGACGTGCGGGTGGGAAGCGGACTTCCGCGTCCGAAACTCTCCGCCAGCGTCGTGGTGGCGGGCGAGGACGTGTACATGCCGCTCGAGGGGCTGATCGATATCGCGATGGAGCGGAAGCGCCTGTCGAAGGAAATCGGTCGCGTGACGGGGCTGCTGAACGGCATTGAATCCAAGCTCGGAAATGACAAGTTTCTCTCGAGCGCGCCCGCGGACGTCGTCGAACGCGAACGCGAGAAGCGCGACCATTTCCGCACGACGCTCGACAAATTGAACGCAAACCTCCACGCTCTGGAGCAGGAATGATCCTCCACGCACCCGGCCGCAGCGCGCGCACCGTGGCGCTGGCGCTGCTCGCGGCCGCGGCATTTCTGCTGCCCTCGGCAACGCGCGCGCAGACCGAGCCGGAATCTCCCGTCGCCCCGGTGGTATTGAAGAACGGCCTGCAGCTCTCGTTCTTCACGGGGCCGTCGCTCAACGTGTTCACCGGCGGCTACCGCGCGACGGACGAGCTCAACTTCGTCGCGCAGGCCAGCAGCTGGAGCATGCCCGCGGGACTCGCCCTGAACATTCCGCTCTGGTCCGATGCCGCGCTCTATCTGCGCGGCGGATGGATGCGGACGCGCACCACGTTCTTTCTCGGGAAAACGGACAGTCTGCGATCGGGCCTGGGTGTCGGGGAGATCGGCGAGGACTTCACGTTCTCGTATTCGATGTTTCAGTTCGACGTGCTTTTCCGCCTCATCGGCAAGATGGACGGCGAGCGCGTTTTCGTCGGACCGAGTTTCGGCTTCGTGCGCGAGAAGAAGGTGCGCATCATCGAGACGGAATACCCCACGGGCAAGCAGTACCTGCTCGAGGACACGGAAATCTCCGGCGCGCTCGCCACGCGCGTCTCCATCGTCATCGGCGCGGAATACGCGTTCACGCCGTTCAAGGATCTGTACATCATTCCCTCGCTGCAGGTCGATTACGGTCCTTCGGCCATCTCTACCGAGCAGCCGCTGAAAATGATCATGTACAAGTTTCTGGTGAATATCGCGTGGCAAGTTTTTTGAAAAGGATGAAGGTTGAATGGTGAAGGTTGAAGGTTGAAGAGGGCAGGTGGAAGATGGAAGATGGCAGATGGAAGATGGAAGATGGAAGATGGAAGATGAAAGATTTTGGTGAGTATGTGAGGGTGGTTGCAGTCATGAAAAATTCCACGATGAAAAATTTGATAGTGCGAGTCGCTGCGCTGATGGTGTGCGCGGCCATTCCTTTGGTGTTTCCGGGATGGACGGGTGCGATCGACGCCGCGTTGCGCATCGCGCAGCCGAGGGAGTATGACCGGCCCGGCGAGGCGGACCGTTTCTTTTACCAGCAGCGCGTCTTTCCAACGGGCGAGGCGCCCGCGGAGTGGCGCGAGAAAGCGGAGAGACATATCCGAGGCATGCGGCCGGCATCGATGGCGAAAACACGCGAGCAGTGGAGCTGGACCTCGCTCGGTCCCGCGAACATCGCCGGGCGCATACGCGCGATGGCGATGGATCCCGTGAATGCGAACATCCTTTACGCGGGCGCGGCCGGCGGTGGCGTCTGGAAATCCACGAACGGCGGTGTCGGCTGGCGCGCGCTCGGCGATTTCATGCCCAACCTCCGCATCGGCAGCATTGCCGTGCATCCGGCGAATCCGTCCACGGTTCTTGCGGGCTGCGGCGAGGGGTTCGTGCTGTGGCAGGACGCGCTCGCCTACGGGCGCGGCATCTACCGCTCCGACAATGCGGGCGAGACCTGGTCGCTCATCCCCGCCACCGCGTCCGCCAATTTCGAGTTCGTTTTCGACATCGCCTTCGATCCGTTCAATCCCGACATCATCCTGGCCGGCACGCGCGTCGGCATCATGCGTTCGACCGACGCCGGAGCGACCTGGACAAAGCTCAACATCATGTTCTCGCAGATACGCGGCATGATGAGCGTCTTCAGCAGGACCACCGAGGGTCTCGTGTACAGCGCGCTGGAGAGCAACGGCATCTTCCGCTCCACCGATCACGGGGCGACCTGGACGGGTCCGCTGCGCAAGGGCATCGACGCGACGATGTACACGCGCATACAGCTTGCCGCCGCGCCATCGAACGGCGACGTGCTGTACGCGGCGTTCACGTCCTACGACGAGAGCTGCGCGGGAGTGTACAAGTCCACTGATCGCGGGGAGAACTGGAGCACGCTGCCCATTCCGCAGGACGAGGTGGAGGGCGGCGACTACATGCGCGAGCAGGGGCAGTACAACAGCGTTCTGACCGTGCATCCCACGAATCCGTCCATCGTGTGGGCGGGCGGCATCAATCTCCATCGCTCGACGAATGGCGGGAGCACCTGGCGGCAGATGAGCAACTGGTACCCGTTCGCGGGATTTCAGTACGTGCATGCCGACATGCACGCGTTCATCTTCAACCCCGCGAATCCCAACAGCATCGTCGTCGGCTGCGACGGGGGAGTGTACCGGTCGACCAACGGGGGATCGATTTTCCTCGACTCGAACACCGGCCTCGTGACCACGCAGTTCCACAGCGGTACGCCGCATCCCTCTTCCGACGTCGTGCTGGGCGGGACGATCGACAACGGGAATCTCCGCGTCTCTTCGGGGACGAGCTGGTTCGACGTGACCGGAGGCGACGGCGGGTACACGGCGGTGGATTACAAGGATCCCCGCGTCATGTACGCGGAGATCTACTATCTCGCGTTCTACAAGTCCACCAGTTCCGGCGCGGGCGGGACTTTCGTTTCGAAGATGAACGGCATCCCGACCGATCCGGGCGGCGACGGGACGACGGACCGTTGCGCCTTCATCGCGCCGTTCCAGATGGATCCGACCGATCCGAAGACGCTCTATGCGGGCACATTCCGGCTGTACCGCACAACGAATGCCGCGGAGTTGTGGACGGCGATCAGTCCCGACATCTCAGGCGGGGGCTACATCACGGCCATCGGCATTTCGAAATCGCAACCCTCCGTGGTGTACACCGGCGCGTCCACCGGCGTCGCGCAGGTGACGACGAACGGCGGCAGCACATGGACGCGCGTCTCGGCCGGACTTCCAAGCCGGTACATCACCGACATCGCCGTGGATCCCACCGATCCCGCGACAGCATACCTCACCGTCAGCGGATTCAAATCCGGACACGTATTCAGGACCACAAACGGCGGCCAGATGTGGACTGACGCGTCAGGAAGCGGGACATCGTCGCTTCCCGATGCGCCTGTAAACTCCGTCGCGCTGCACCCCGTCAATGGACGGAGGCTCTATGTCGGCACCGATGTCGGCTGCTTCATGTCCGACGATGCCGGCGACACCTGGTACAGCGTCAATGGCGGCATGGGAAACGTCACCGTCGCGGATCTGCAGTTCCGTCTCGACGGAACGTTGTTTGCGGCCACACACGGGAGAGGGATGTACAAGAGCAGCTACTCTTTGCTTGATACGCAAAAATTGCCATCGGCTACCGAGTATACGCTACTCGATCTCTATCCGAATCCCGCCAACGGAACTGTGACCCCGTCCGTCATTATCTCGTACAACATCAGAAAAGAAGCCAATGTCGTTCTTGAGATGTCCGACATAACTGGTAGGAAAATCAACACGGAACGCTTCGGACTTCAAACGCCTGGCGATTATCGGCGCTCGATAGATCTTCGGAATCTCCCAGCAGGAATGTACTTCTGCTCGTTGATGTTCGACAATCAGTCTACGGACACCAGGAAATTATTGCTGCTGCGATAGTCGCACACCTTGCATAAACTGCAAACCTTTCAAATGATTTAGTATCAAGGAGGCCTTGGTTGCAATAAATTACTTACAGCGAGATCCACTTTTCATAGAATGGAGCTGTAAGATGAAATTATCGCAACTGGTTCTCTTCGGTATAGCCGCCATGTTGTTCTTATCCGCTGAATCACCTTCACAGACTGCGGACGTGAAGGGCGAGTGCATCAGCGGAAACTGCGTGAATGGGGAAGGAACGCTGTTTTTCCCCGACGGTCGTAAATACGTCGGACATTTCAAGAACGGCAAGCGCGACGGCAAGGGCACCTACACCTTCCCGAATGGCCGCGTGTACACGGGCGACTGGAAGATCGACCGGCGCACGGGGAAGGGAAAAATCGAATACCCGAACGGGGACTGGTACGAAGGCGACTTCGTGGATGGGAAATTTCAGGGACAGGGCGAGTACCACTACGTCAACGGGGAAATGTACAACGGGCATTGGGATGCGGATATCCGCAATGGGAACGGAGTGCAGACTTGGCGCGACGGCAGGAGGTACACCGGCGCGTGGGTGGACGATGCGCGGACCGGCGCGGGGGAGTTCGCGTTTCCGAACGGCGACAGGTATGTCGGCGAGTTCCGGAACGGGCAATTCAGCGGACAGGGAACACTGACCTGGGCGGACGGCAAAACGTACTCGGGAGAGTGGCAATCGGGACAGCCGCACGGTCGCGGTGTGGCCATCTTCATGGAGAAGTCCAGATTCGAAGGAACCTTCGTCATGGGCGAGTACGAGGGGCCGGGCACCTGGACCTTCCCCGACGGCGGCCGCTACGTGGGTGATTGGCGCAAGAGCCGCCGCAGCGGGCGCGGCACGGAGTATGACAAGCAGGGCAACATGTCGCGCGAAGGTTTCTGGGAGGAGGACAAGTACCTGGGCGCATCGATCACGACGATCCCCGAGGAACAGTCGCGGTGAACTGCGTCGTTCGGTCGCGCGGGCGATGGTGACTGAACGATGAGATGTGAGATGTGAGATGTGAGATGTGAGATGTGACAAGCACCATTCTCGTCACATCTCACATCTACTTCACTCACATCTCACATCCCGATTCGCTATTTTGTGCGATTATTCACCGCACGATATACGGCGAATGCCCGCACATCAGAAGCCCAGACATCAGCACATGACGCCGGCCATCCCGTGGAAGTACGCCTTCCCCGTCCTGGCTGTTGTCGCATTGAGAATCGGGGCTTCACTGTTCCCGAACGGCCCGCTGTGGGGAGTGAACATTCAGGCGTTCCTCCCATCCTGGACGGCGTTCGCGTTCGCTGCGGCCGCGTTCCTCGCCGCTGCGCCGTTCTCCGAGCGCGTCATGCTTCGCGGCACGAGCGCCGTCGCGAACGCGCTGTTCCCGGAAGCGGCGAGGCAGCGGATCACCGTGCACGTGCTTCTGGCGGCCGCGTTCGGGCTGCTCTTTTCGGTCGCGTTCATCCCCTTTCATTTTCTGGGGGACGGGACGCACGTCGTGCGCACGCTGTACCGCTATCTCTCCGGGGCCGGGTACGCCGAAGGCACACTGATGCAGGAGCCGCTGACCGTGGCGCTCTACGCGTTCATCGCGCGGATGATCCACGTCCCCGCGTCGGCCGATGGAGGCGTGAATCTCGCGGCATACACGCAGATGTTCATGCTGGTCTCGACCATCGTCGGTGGGATGTACGTCTTCGCGGTCCTGCGTTTTTCCGATGCGCTCAGCGCGGACCGTCCGCTCAAACTCGCCATGACGGCATCGGTGCTGGGCAGCGCGGGATCGCTGTTCTTCTTCGGATACGTCGAATATTACCTCTTCCTCTACCTGTTCGGGACCCTGTTCCTGCTGTCCGCGCTGCTCGCGTTGCGCGGCGAGCGTTTCCCGCTGACGAGCACCCTGTTGCTGGTTGCGGCGATTGCCTTCCATCTCTCGGCGGTCATGTTCATCCCGGCATATCTGCTCCTCGTATGGAACTGGAAGCTGCGCGGACCGGGGAAGGAGCGGCTGAGCACCCGGCAGGCGATGCGGGTGTTCGGCGCGGCGCTGCTGCTGGGCGCGGTCGCATACATCGCGCTGGAGGCGACGGGGAACAACACGATCTTCCTTCCGTTGTCGTCGACGACGTGGAAGCTCACCCTGCTGTCGCCGCAGCATCTGCTCGACGTCGCGAACAACATCCTGCTCAACGCGCCCTTCGGCGCGGCCATGCTCCTCCTGTTCCTCCTTGCGCGGAAGGAGACGGAATGCGCGACCGCGGCCTTGCTCGTGCCCTTCGTTGCCGCGCTGTCGTGGACGGCGCTGTGCGCCGCGCATATCGGCATCGCGCGCGACTGGGACATCTACGCCCAGATTGGCGTGGCGGCCGCGCTCGCCGCGCTCGCCTTTATCGAGCGGCTGCACGACAAGCGCGTGCGCGCGTACTTCGTGGCGCAGGCGGCGGTGCAGCCGCTCCTGTTTCTCCTTCCGTGGATCGCGGTCAACGTGACGTTTCCCGCCGCCCTCGCCCGCTACACCGCCATCACGGAGACGTACATCGATCTGGCGCCGGTCAATTACTCCGCCGCGCATCTCGAGAACCTGCGCATGGCGCACGCGGCGGTCCGCGATCGTGAGGCCGAGGCCGCCGTCGTTCTGCGCATGTCGCGGCTCACCCGCGATCCGTACGAGTACTTCAAGTTGCTGCGCGTCGCGCAGTCCGTCGACGCCATCTCTCCGCGTCTCCGGAGGACGGTGGATGCCGCGTTGACCGACATGCTCGCCCTGCCCGACAGTGTGCTCGGCGGTCCCGTCGGCCGCGACGCGCGTTCGCGGAACATCACCGTCGGCGCGCTGTACGGCCATCTGCTGGCCGCGATTTCCCGCGGCCTTTCCAGGACGGAGAAAATCGCGTGGTGCGAGCCGCGCGCACGCGCGTTGATCGCGCGCGGTGGGCCCGCCTTCGGCGTCGCCTCCTTCATGGGCGATCTCGCGTATCTCGAGGATGCGCTCGACGCGGCGCATGCCTGGCATCTGCGCGCCTGGGCCGATTCCGCGCAGGCGCCCGCGGACTCCGGCCGCTCGCTGTCGCACGTGGCGGGCGCGCTCGGCGTCACCTCGTTCCGTCTCGGCCGCCGGGAGGAAGCCGTCGCCTTCCTGAGGGCCGCGGTCTCCGCGCCGGCCGCCGCAGTCGAGACGTGGAGCGACTACGGCTATGCCTGCTATCAGACCGGGCGCTACGACGACGCGCGCGGCGCCTTCGAGCATGCCGTGCGCATGGGCTCGCAGCTCACCAATCCCTACTATTTTCTCGCGAAACTCTACGCGCGCCAAGGCGGCAGGGAGGCGGACATTCGACGCATGCTCGAACAGCTCCTCGCGCTGCAGCCGACCGGCGAGCGGGCCGACGAGGCGCGCGCCATGCTCTCGGCGCTCGGCGGATCGTGATGCAGGGTACCGCATTCGGGGACTGCGCATGACGCGGGAAAATCCCATTTTCGCATGATGCTGCAGCACCGCCACACGTCCGCAATTCCCCGCGGGAGCGCGTTCCTCGCGCTGTCCCGCGCGGTGTGGTGTGCAGCGGTCCTGCTGGCCGTCTTGTGTGTCACGCGCGCCCGCGCGCAGGATCTGAAGCCCGACAGTCCGCGTTTCGTGACCGACAGCGCGCGGGGCACGGAGCGCGACAGCGCGCGCATGCAGGGCGAGGCGCGGCTCGCCGCGGACAGCGCGCGCTCCGCCGCCGAAAGCGGGGGCTTCGCGGTGCGCGACAGTCTCCGCATCATTACGGATACCACGCTCTCATTCTCGACCAGGAATTCCGTCGACACCATCGTCACCTACACCGCGAAGGACACGGTCGTCTACCTGCTCGACGACAAGCGCATGAAACTCTACGGCAGCTCCGCCATCAGCTTCGGCACGATGGGACTGAAGGCCGAGCGCATCACGCTCAACTGGGACGCGTCCACCTTTCAGGCCACGGGCATCCCCGACACCGCGAAGGGTCGCGAGGGGCGGTTTACCGGCACGCCCATTCTCAATGAGGGCGCGGAGAAGTACGAAGGCCTTGAGATGAGCTACAACTTCAAGACGAAGAAGGGCGTCATCCTCGAGGGGCAGACCGTCATCGGCGACGGATTTTACCTCGGCGAGCGCATCAAGCGCGCGTCGGAGGACGTGTACTTCATTTCCAGCGGCCAGTACACCACCTGCGACAAACCGGACCACAAGCACTTTTATTTCGGATCGCCACGCATGAAGGTGGTGCCGAACGATGTGATCATCGCCGAGCCCATCGTCTTCTTCGTCGAGGACATCCCGCTCTTCGCGCTGCCTTTTGCTGTCATTCCCGGCAAGAGCGGGCGCAGTTCCGGCATCGTGATTCCGACCTTCGGGGACGATTACGCGCGCGGCCGCTTCCTGAAGGGCGGCGGCTACTACCTCGCCGCCAGCGACTACTGGGATCTGAAACTGACCGCGGACTGGTATTCGAAAGGCGGCTATCAGATGGGCGGATTCCTGCAGTATTCGAAGCGCTACAGTTTCAACGGATCCATCGACGCCTCGTACGGACGGCAAACCTATCAGATCGGCGATCCGCGCTCGCCGGACGATCTGCCGCGCACCGACTACCGCATGGTGCTTCGCCACTCCCAGCAGATCGATCCTTCCTCGCAGTTGTCGGCCGACCTGAGCTACCTGACGGATTCCTACTATCAGAGTTTCAGCAACAACATCAACCAGCTTCTGAATCAGGAAGTGCGCTCGTCGGCCTCGTATTCCACCTCGTGGGAAGGGACGAACCGCAGCCTGTCCGTCAATATCGAGCGCAGTCAGAATCTCGTGAACGGAACATCGTCCAACATCTTCCCGCGCATATCCTTCAACCAGTCGCAGATCTATCCGTTTCGACCCGCCGGCTCGAACGGCGACGGCGCCTGGTACGAGATGATCGGCTTCGATTACAGCGGGCAGGCGCTGCAGACCATCAACGTGACCGCGCGCGACGTCATCCGCAGGGACACCGCGGGACGCTTCGATACGACCACGGTGAAGGAAACGTTTGACCGCAGGGGCTTGCAGCACTCGTTCCGGCTGCTTTCCTCGCCGAAGTTCGGATACGTCACGATCCAGCCGTCGTTCTCCCTGCAGGAGCGCTGGTACGATCATCGCGTCGAACGCGCGTTCAACCCGGCGGACTCGACGGTCAGCGCCCGTGACGTGCGGGGCTTCTTCGCGCTGCACACCTTCTCGCTCGGCGTCTCCGCGAACACGAAGCTGTACGGCACGCTGTCTCCCAACATCGCGGGCATCATCGGCATCCGTCACACCATGCAGCCGCAGATCAGCTATTCGTACAACCCCGACTATTCGACCTCCGCCTGGGGATACTACCAGTCGTATCGCGGAATACGGGACTCGCTCATCCGGTATGATCCATACACCGGGTACGGAAACATGCCCGGCGAAACCTTCGGCGGCGTCGGCTACGGCGAATCGCAGACCATCGGGATGAGCATTTCGAACGTGTTCGAGATGAAGATGAATCCGGCTTCGGACGACACCACGTTGACGCCCCGGAAATTCCAGCTGCTCTCGCTGAATCTCTCGAGCGGGTACAACATCGTCGCCGACAGTCTCAAGCTCTCTCCGATATCGCTGTCGTACTCGACGCGCGTGCAGGAACTGGTGGACATGAGCGGCAGCGCGACGTATTCGCCGTATGTCATACAGCGCAGACGACTGGCCGAACCCGATTCGCTCGGGCACCGGGCGGTTGCGGAGCAGGCGCATCTGACGAACAGGTACATCGCGGAGGACGGCGTCGGTTTTCTCCGCCTCATCGGATTCAGCTTCAACCTGCAGACGCGGCTGTCCAGCGACATGTTCGCCTCGAAGCCGGATACCTCCGTCAAGGCGCTGCCTGGCAACTACGCGTATCGCATTCCCTGGAGCATGAGCTTCGGCTTCAATTATTCGATGGACCAGTTCGATCCCGACAACACCTCCCGGCAGGCGTCGATGTACGCAAATGCGTCGATCAGCCCCACGCCGAACTGGCGCATCACCGCATCCACGTACTACGATCTCGTCACGAAGACGGTCGGCGCGCCGCAGATCGGCATCAGCCGCGATCTGCACTGCTGGGAGATGAACTTCAACTGGGTGCCCTCGGGGTATTACCGGCACTTCGAGCTGGTCATCCGGCTGAAGGCCCCGCAGCTGCAGGACATCAAGCTGGAACGGAAGGGGAGCGACCGTGGTGTGTACTGACGCCGGAGTGCGGCGATGACCACACTCGAATCGATGTTCGTCGATCTCTACGGCGTCGCTCGGTCGCCGCGCCTGCTGCGGGCCCCCGGCCGCGTCAACCTCATCGGCGAACACACCGATTACAACGGCTATCCCGTGCTGCCGATGGCCATCGCGCGGGGCATCCGCTGCCTCGCCGCGCCGCGCAATGATGGCACCGTGCGCATCGCCAATACCGACGGGCGTTTTGGTGAACGGGTCATCGCGCTCGACGCTCTCGAGCACGCGTTTCCACAGGGCGACTGGGCGAATTACGTGCTCGCCGCGCTGCGCGGCCTGTTCGTCGACGCGTTCATTCCCCGCGAACATGCGCTCGGTTTCGACGCGGTGTTCGACAGCGATCTGCCCGTCGCGTCCGGACTGTCCTCCTCCTCCGCGCTGGTCGTCGTCTCGGCTCTGGCCGCCCTCGCGGCAAACGGGCGCAGCGCCGATCCACTGCTGCTCGCCACGGCGCTCGCGCGGGCCGAACGACATGCCGGCGCCGAAGGGGGAGGGATGGATCAGGCGATCGCGCTGCTCGCGCGGAAGGGACACGCGCTGAAGATCGATTTTTTCCCTCTCCGGACGCGGCCGGTGCCCATCCCCGACGGCTGTGACTTTGTGGTCTGCAACAGCCTCGTGCCCGCGGCGAAGACGGCGGCGGCTCGTGAGGCCTACAATCACCGCGTCGCGGAATGCCGCCTGGCCGCGCTGCTGCTCGCGACGGCGCTCGGCATAGATCCCACGCCGTCCGGCAGGCCGATACGCCTCGCCGCGCTCTCGCCCGCGGCGACGGGACTCTCGGTCAACACGCTGCTCGACGCGGGAGAAGACGCATTCGGGACCGCACCGTGGAGCGCCCGGGACGTTTCCCAGCGCACAGGAATACCACTTCCGGATCTGGAACTCCGCTACCGGCTCCCGGACGCGGACGCACGATTCCATCTGCTGCAGCGTTTCCGACATGTGCTGACCGAAGCCGCGCGCGTCCAGGCCGCGGCCTTGGCGCTGGCCGGAGGCGCGGCGGAGGCGATGGGCTCGCTCATGGACGCGTCGCATGCGAGTTGCCGGGACGATTACGATGTGAGCTGCCCCGAGCTCGAGGAGCTCGTCGCGCTCGCGAAGCGGCACGGCGCGCTGGGCGCGCGTCTGACCGGCGCGGGCTTCGGCGGCTGCACGGTGAATCTCCTTCCCGCGGACATGGTGGATACCTTCATCACCGCGATGGCACGCGACTTCTACGCCGCGCGTGAAGACGTCCTTGCAGCATCCGGCATGACCTTGAACGACGCGTTGTTCCCGTGCGTGCCGTCCGACGGCGCCGGAGAGATCGCGGTCACTGACCGGGAAGCGCTCTGAGGCCGCGATGGAGATGACATCCCGGCATTCCTGGCTCCTTGCTCTTGCGCGCGACGCGGGCGACCGGTATTTCGATGCGCAGACGCGATGGTGCCTGATCCAGCGCGACACGCTGTGGTATGCCGCGGCGCTGCTTTTCGATGCGGAGGACGATCGACGCGCGCTCGGACGCGCGTTGATCGCGGAGGCGACGAGCGGCGACGGCACGCACACCCCTGCCACGATGCTGGCGCTGCTGCATGGCTGCGCCGACCGGCTCGACGATGGAGCAAAGGACAACATCATCCGGAATATCCGGCTCGAGCTTCCGCGCGCAGCGCTCGTCGAGCTGCACGACGGCAACGTCAACCATCCCCTCGGCGCCTGGGCGACGCTCGTGCTGGGCGGCGAGCTGACAGGGGAAGGCTGGGCCGTGGAACTCGGACGTTCGCGGCTTGCGCGCTTCCGCGCCACGATTGGCGACCGGCGACATGCCGGGCATCGGCAGTCCGCGATGTCGGAGTACTGCAGTCCGACGTACACCGCGCTGGATCTCTGCTTCCTCGCGCTGATCGCGGAATACGCGGGCAATGCGGAGGCGCGGCTGCTGGCGCGCTTCCTGGAAGAACGGCTGTGGGTTGACACGGCGATGAGCTTCCACGCGCCGAGCGCGCAGTTCGCGGGACCGCACTCGCGGTCGTATCAGGACGACTCGAGCGGCGGCTGGTCGGGCCTCCACGCCGTGTTCCATGCCGCGCTCGACCATGCGATGCCGCTCGATCCGGAGACGGCGCTGCGCTTCGAGCATCCTTCCGCGCTGCTGCAGAACGGACTCGTCGCGATCACGCCTTTCCACGTCCCGGCACAGGCGCGGCGCATCGCGCTCGAGAAGCCGTTTCCGTACACCGTCCGCCGGACCACCTACGGCGAGGCCTATCACGAGAACCATGCCGCGGCGGGCTTCAGCGACGAGGTGTATCCCGGCGGCTGGTCGGAACTCACCACGCACATGACGGAGGACTACGCGCTCGGCACGGCTTCGCTGCCCTACGTCAACGCGGGGCATGCCGACGCCTTCATGCTGCGGTTGCGGCGGAGCGCGGACCCCTGCTGCACGGGCGAAGTGCGATCGCTGTTCTGCCGGGGCGTGTACAACGAGTCGGCGGTCGGGCAGCGCAACCGCTGCCACGTGACGGGCGGCGACATCGACGCGAGCTTCCTCTACGAGGAGGGCCGCACCGCGACGCATCAGCACGGCGGCACCGCCATCGTTCTCTACGCGCCCAAGCGCGCGGGTCATGCGGGCGTGCGTTCCTTCCGCGTCGACCTCATGTTCAGTCCCGCGCTGCCCTTCGATCGCCTGCGCATCGGCGGGACGGACGTGCCGCGGCTTCCGCACGAGAGTGCGGAAAACGCGCCGCTGTTCTTTCAGGATGGCACTGTTTTTTGCGCCATCCATCCCCTGCGCGGACCCGGTTTCGCGCTCCGCGCCATGCATCCTTCGCCGTCAACGGACACCTCGTGTACTCGCTGTACGCGTATCTTGGTGAGCAGCGCGATTTCACCACCGAGGAGATCAATGCCTGGCCCTGCGGTTTCGCGATCGAACTTTCGTCCGTCGCGGAGCATGCGACTTTTGATGCCTTCGTCGAGCGCGCGTCGAAGAGCCGCATCGACGAAACCACGCGCGCCGACGGTATCCGCGATGTCACCTTCACGACGATGAAGGGCACGATGCGCATCGTGCACGATCCACGCGCGGAGCGTGTGTTGTCGCGGGAATGGAACGGCGTCGACGACCGGTGCCTTTGGTTCGATGTCATGACGCGAGCGGACGCCGATGCGCTGTTCGTTCCGCGAGATCTGTACGGCAGGGAGGCGTGGGACGCGTTTCGCGCGATGGCGATTCCCGGGGCAATGCCATGAAGAGCGGGCGCTGGACGGGTCTGCTTTTCGTGTCGCCCTGGCTCGCGGGGTTTCTGCTGCTGACGGCGGGGCCGATGCTGTACTCGCTGTATTTGAGTTTCACGTCCGCCTCCATGCTGTCCGCGCCGGTCTGGGTGGGCGCGGACAACTACGCCGCGATTGTGTCGGAAGATCCGCTGTTCTGGATCAGTCTGACCAACACCGCGTACTACGTTGGCGTCTTCGTCCCATTGAGCGTCGTGCTCTCGCTCGCGCTGGCCATGCTGCTCCGCGCTCGCGTGCGCGGCTTGCGCGTGTTCCGCACACTGTTTTTCCTGCCGTCGGTGACGAACGTCGTCGCGGTGGCGGTGCTGTGGCTGTGGATTTTCAATCCCGATTTCGGCTTGCTCAACAGCGCGCTGCGCGTGTTCGGCATCGATGGTCCGTTGTGGATGCAGAGCGAGGAGTGGGCGAAGCCGGCGCTCGTCGTGATGTCGCTGTGGGGCGTCGGGGGCATGACGCTCATCTTCCTCGCGGCCCTGCAGGGTGTGCCCGCGGAGTTGCACGAAGCCGCGATGCTGGACGGCGCGGGCGCGGCGCGGCGGTTTTTCGCGATCACCCTGCCGATGATTTCGCCGTCCATCCTGTTCAACACCGTGATGAGTCTGATCGGCAGCTTCCAGGTCTTCACGCAGGCGTTCGTGATGACCGGCACCGTGCAGCCGGGCAGCGAGGGCGGACCGAACAACGCGACGCTGTTCTACGTGCTGTACCTGTACAAGAAGGCCTTCCAGGAATTCCGCATGGGCTACGCGTCCGCGCTGGCGTGGATTCTGTTTCTCCTTACCGTCGGATTGACCTGGGCGCTGCTGCGCCTGTCGAAGTCGCGCGTCCATTACGAGGCGGGTCATGGCAGATAGGCACGAGTCGGCGCAACCCGCATGGATCGCGGTCCTTCGCGCATCGGGTGTCTACCTGCTGCTGCTCGGCGCGTCCGCGCTCTTCGCCGTGCCGGTGCTGTGGATGTTTTCCTCGTCGCTGCAGGATCTCGCGGGCGTGTACCGGCAGCCCTTCGCGTGGGTTCCCTCCGTCGCGCACTGGGAGAACTACGCGCGTGCCGTCACGTTACTGCCCTTCGCGCGCTTCCTCGCGAACACGGCGTTCATCACCGTCTTGAACGTGCTGTTCACGGTCGCCTCCTGCACGCTCGTGGCGTACGGATTCGCGCGTTTCTCGTTCCCGGGGCGCGACCTGCTCTTCTCGATCTGTCTCGGCACCATGATGTTGCCGGGACATGTGACGATGATCCCGATGTACATCGTCTACGCGAAGCTTGGCTGGGTGGACAGCTTCGCGCCGCTCATCGTTCCGAGTCTCTTCGGCTCTCCCTTCTCCATCTTCCTGCTGCGGCAGTTCTTCCTCACCATTCCGCGCGACTGCGACGAGGCCGCGCTGCTGGACGGCGCGGGGCGTCTGCGCGTGCTCTGGAGCGTGATCCTCCCGCAGGCGAAGCCCGCGCTCGCGACGGTCGTCATTTTCGCCTTCATCGGCAGTTGGAATGACTTCTTCGGACCGCTGGTGTATATTAATTCTCCCGAGCGCGCGACACTGACCCTGGGCCTGAACATGCTGAAATCGCAGGTGCTCGGCTCGGGCACCGTGGAATGGAACGTGCTCATGGCCGCGTCCCTGCTGGTGCTGCTTCCGAACATTGTGCTCTTCTTTTTCGCCCAGAAACACTTCCTCCGGGGGATGAACATTGGCGCGTACCGGGCCTGAATCTCCTTTGCCGTTCCCGCGTCGCACAACGCGGCGTTCCGCGGCGCTCCTTCTCGCCGCGGGTGTGTGCGCCGTTGCGTTGCTGCTCGGCGGCTGCGGAGGCGGGAAGGGCGGCGACGCCGTCACCTACCAGTGCGGCTCGAACGCGCTGGAGATCCAGGCGCTGGAGCGCGACATCCCGGCGTTCACGAAACGCACGGGCATCGGCATCGCCCTCAATCCCTTCAACGGCGACGAGAAGCTCTACGCCATGGTCGCCGCAGGGCAGGAGCCCGACATCTTCACCGTGAACAACGTGCTGCGCGATCGTTTCGCGTCCGAGGGCCGCATTCTCGATCTCCGGCCCTTCGCGGAGAAGGATCCCTTTGCCGACCGGCTGCTCGCCTCCGCGCGCGCCGACGGCGTGTCGCTCGACGGCGGCTGGTACAGCGTCAGCAACTGGGCGTTCACCGTCGGCGTGTACTACAACCGCGCGCTGTTCGCCGAAGCGGGCATCGCGCCGCCGGATTCCACGTGGACCTGGGACGACATGGTCGCGACGGCCCGGCGCCTCACGCGCGATGCGAACGGCGACGGCAAGACCGATCGGTACGGCGTCTTCATCGGCAGCCATTTCATCGAAGCCTTCGAGCAGATGAATCACGCGCCCCTGCCGCGTGAAGCCTTGTTTCTCTCGCTTTCTCCCGAAGCGCGCGACGTCTACGTGCGGTATCTCGCGCTGATGCAGGACGGACTCATGCCCGACACGCGCCGCGTGCAGGCGATGGGCATGCAGGCGCCGCAGATGCTCGAGAACGGGACCGTCGCGATGCTCGTCGAGGCCGTGCCGAACACGAATCTGTTTGAAACGCTCACGATCGACTGGGCCCTCGCGCCGCTGCCGCGCTTCGCGGGCAAGGCCCCGCGCTACTTCCGCTCCCACTCCGGGGGCCTCGCGATCAGCGCGCGGACCAGGCATCCACAGCGCGCCTGGGAGGCGCTGAAGTGGATCGTCTCCGGCGCGAGCGTGTATCAGCCGAATCCGGTGCTGCGCGACGCGGACTTCGCCGGCGGCTGGGAGCGCAAGCATGCGCGTCTCGCTGCGACGGGTTTTCGCGACGTGTGGCGTCTCGCCGAGCAGCAGGAAGGCGGCGATCCGCGCTACTTCGTGCGTTTCTCGAGCTTCACGATGGCGCCGATACTCGAACGCTTCCAGCCGTTGCTGGACCGGCTCTGGTCGCGCTCCATCGGCATCGACGAACTCGCCGCCGCCGTCCCGGGTATCAACGCCAGGGTGGCGAAGGATCTGGAGAACACGCTTGCCACGAGCGCCATGAAGCCCGTGTTCCGTGACGCGCTGCGGCGCCAGCTCGCCGGGCAGCGTCCCGCGGACGGGAAGTGAGGACCACGTGATCTCCCCGCTCGCTGCGGAGCCGCGGCTCGCATTTCTGCGCACGGGTCCGGCATCGGGGATCATCACGCTCGACGCGCGGGCGGTCGCCGAAATAGCAGACCTCGAACTCCGGAATGTGCGCTTCCATGCCGGCGGCGCGGCGTTGGCGGGCGTCGACGCCGGCATTCCGCTGTACTGGCGGCAGTATCACCACCACGAGGATCCGGAGCGGAGCGCGCGCGGAGAGGCCCGCGTCGAGGATATCGACACCGGAGAAGCGCTTCTGCGTCTTCGGTGTCACGGAAGCACCGCCTCCGGAGCGGCGCGCAGCATGACGGACCTTGTCGTGGAGGCCTTCGCGGACGGCAGGATCGAATACCATCTGTTCGCCGCGCTTGAGATTGCGCCCGGGGCGGAATGGCGCGTCACTCCGCATCCGCAGCACGGCGAACTCGAATTTCTGAATCTCTGGCCCTCGGGCGTCTTCCTCCCGGGAGGGGACGAGCGCAAGCGTTATGACGCCTGCGTCGTCGTGCGCGGCGACACGGTGACGCGCATCCCGCACACCCATCTCGAATCCGCGGACAAGCATGACATCCGCCTCCTGCCCGGCGACGTGTTCTGCTACCTGCTGGAAGCGGACAATCCCGCCGTGCAGATCCTCGACGGCGCGGAGATCAGCGCGGGCCTCTGCGCCTACATGTGGGACGCGCACTTCGCGGTGCGTCTCTGCCACGGCGCGGAGGATGTGCTGCTGCGGTCTCCACGGCGCATCACCGCCGCCGTCAGGCTCTTTTCCATCGACGTCGAACGCGCGCGCGAACTCGCCGCCGCCGCTGAAGACGATCCCGCGGCAGGAAACGACGGCGCGCCGATCTACGTGCACGGGGTGAACAGCTTCGCCGAGACCATCGCGAGCATCGACGGGGATGCCGCGGACGTCTGGCCGTGGAGCCATGAAACGACGGACAGCGCACACGCGCGTGGAGACGTGGACAGGGCGGAGGGGCACGCGGACGATTCGTCGCTGCGAATCGTGCATCAGGAGGCGACCGTGTCGCGCTGGGTGGCGACCACGCTCGGTCCCGCGTACGGTGATCCGCCGTTTGTCGACGGCGCCCGCTATCGGCTCAGCGCATGGGTGCGCGCGGATGCCGTCAATGGAGCTGCGCGCATCGCCCTGCGTGTGCACCGCGAAGGTGCGGAAGATCTCTTCGATGTGCACACATACGAGGTATTCGGATCCGAAACGCAGCTCGACGGCACGACGCCGTGGACCCGGCTTGTCGTGGAAACGCCCGCGATATCCCCGCCCCCGGATCGCGTGCATCTCCTTCTGGAGCTGGAGGGGAGCGGGATCTGCCGCTTTGACGACGTCCTGTTCGAACAGGAACACCGCGCATGAGACGCGTATCGCCCGCTCCGCTGCGGACGTTGCCATCCACCGTCATGATGTGGACGGTGAACGATCGCGTGATCGAGGATCCCGACGCGCTGCGCGCCGAGTTCGAGGATATCGCGACAGCGGGTTTCCGCGGCATCACCGCCATCGTGCGCTGCAGTCATTATGCGTGGCCGGATGCGCCTGCCATGCAGGCGCTTGCCGCCATCGGCGAGCTGTGCCGTGCGCGCGGGCTCGCGTACTGGGTGTGCGCGGATCCCCGGCAGTCCAGCGCCAGGCTCGAAGCAGGGAAGGGGGCGACCATCGTGACCTGCGGCAGCGCGACCTGGGGAGGCATCGCGCCGCATACCGTCGCTCCGCGTGGCGGGAGGTATTCACTTCGCTGCGACGTGCTGCCCCGCCCTTCGCACATCCTCACGGAGGGCGCCGTCGAGTATGCGCCTGACGGTCTCGAGAGGGTGGTCGCCTTCCGCCCGCGCCCCGGCGAGGCGCCGACCGCGATCGACATCACCGCGCAATCGCGGTTCCACTGGCATGCCGCCGATCGCAGCGCGGAGGTCTTCGGACGCTTCGATCCACCCGCGAACGGTCCATGGCGCATCATGGCGTTCTTCCGCTTCCGCACGAACGTCTTCGATTTCGGAGATACGGATGCGATGGACCGATATATCGGCGCGCTCCGGGCCCTCGCGGCGTCGGGCGTTCCGGCTGATGCCGTGCTCTGGGACGAGCCGGGCTACCTCTGCATGGACGGCAGCTTTCCGTTCACGCCGGCCATCCGCGCGCGGCTGAAGCGGGACGGCATCGACCTGTCGCGCGAGTTGTGGACGCTGATGCTTCCCGCGGGCGACGGCCGGCACATCGCCGTGCGCAACGCGTACTTTCGCGCGGTGCAGACCACCGTCGTCCAGGCGCAGCAGCGCGCGCGGCGGGAGACGCGGCGGCTGTGGGGCCGCGGCGCCATCATGGGGATGCACGACACCTGGCGCTGGGAATCGGCCTCCTGCGCCGACCGCAATCACGGCAGCTTCGATCTGTGGCGCGCCCTCGACTCCAAGGATTGCGGCTTCGCCGATCTTGGCAGCGTCAACTTGCTCGAGACGCCGGGTTCAGCCTTCCACGCGAATCTTGCGGCGATGTCCGTCGTCGCCGCCTCGCTGGGACGGCACAGCGCGACAGGCGCCGCATACAACAATCTGTGGACCACCGGCGAGGATGGCGGCGCGCTGTCGCAACGGCGCATCATGGAACATTGCGTGCACGTGATGGCCGTGTTCGGGCTGCGCTGGTCGGCGCACATCTACGGACCGGCGGGCACGCTCGGTCGAGAGTCGTCCTTCCTCGGACTGCCGTTCACTCCCGGCTACCCGAACCATGCAACATGGCAGGGCATGCCCGAGTGGACGGAGCTGCTCGAGCGGCACCGCGCTCCGACGGAAGGCCGTCTCCCTCGCGCAAATCTGCTTGTCGTGCTGCCCGTGGAGAGTCTCTTTGCGGCGGACGGTCCGACGGCGGATGCGGCGCTCGCGCGCATTTTCCGGTTGCTGCTCTCGCTCCTCGACCGGCACTATCATCCGGAACTGATCGCGTCCTCGATGCTCGATGGCGTTGTCATCAAGAACGGCGGCGCGGCAGTGAACGGTCGCGCGTACGATGCGGTAGTCTGGCCGTACGGCGACGTCCTGTCCGCGCGCCTGCTCCCACGGATTCGAGCCGCTGCGAGGGACATTCACTGGCTGTACCGGACGCCCTCGCGGAGCGACGACGGCGCGATGCTCCCGCGGACCTTTCGTTCCGCTGCCATCAGCGAACGTGCCCTGTTCTCGGCGCTCGCGCGGAACAACGCGACGCTGCGTCCCGTTACCGCGCCCGCCCGCTCCTGGGCCAGTATCACCGACCTCCGCGACGGCGCCCTCCTCTCGCTGGCGCCGGCGCGAGCGGGCGGAACGTACGCCGGCCTGCTGCGCTACGGCGGACGGCGGCTCCGTGTCTCCGCATCAGACGGGTTGCGCTGTTTTTTCTTTCCGAAGAATGCACGACCTTTCGACATCTAACCAATCGAGCTGGGGAGCGCGATGATACTGGATGACCACACCCTGATCACCATTCGACCGGATGGCGCCGGCCGTTGGATTGTGGAACTGCCCGGCGGCGAGCCGTTGCGCACGATGCTGATGAAATTCGGCATCGCCGCGTATCCGTTCGATCGCTATTCCATTCACGCGGCCTTTCCCGACGACGACGGGCCGCGCACCTTCGATCGCGCCGAATGGAACCGCGAGGGCCGCGGCGTGCGCGTCGGACCCTGGCCGGGCTGGCGCGGGATCCCCGAACTGCCGGCCGTCCACATCCTCATTGACGGCAGGCCGTGCAGGACCGACCCGGTGTTTTTCGGAGACGAGTTGCGCCGTGGCGTGGTACGCCTCGCGGTGTCACTGGAGACGGGCGATCCGGCGCTCATGGTCGTCACTCCCGCGGATCCGCGGTGGATTCCGTTGCGCGCGGAGTTCCTGCCGGGCTCGCGCGTTCCCGTGGAGCCGGTACACGCGACCGTGCTTCCCCATCTCGCCGGCAGGCATCCGAGATTGTTCTTCTCGGAAGCGGATATCACCGTCATGCGATCGCGCGCCGCCGAGTCGCACCGCGAGCACTGGCAACGCATCGAGGCGCTGCTCGCGGACGACGATGGCGAAGTGCCGGAGCTCACCGCGCAGGCGAAACTTCCCGCCGGTCCGGAACGGCTCTTTCCCGAGGACCGCCTGTTGCTCACCGCCCTCGCCGCGATCGTCGACCCGACCGCAGAGCGCGTCGCCCGCGGCAGGGAAGCGCTGTTCGCGTTCACCGCGCTGACGGCGAGGCCAGATTACGCTCCGCTCGGCATCGACACGCAATGCGGCGAGATGCTCTTTGTGCTGTGCGCGGGATATGACTGGTTGCACCCCTTTCTCTCGCACACGGAACGGGTGGATGCGAGCGCGCGGATCTTCGCCGTCGCCGACCGCTGCGCGGCCTTCCTGCCCGACGATCGGCGCGACATCGCGCAGGCGCATTATCTGGGCTGCGCGCTGGGTCTGCTCGCGTTCTCGATCGTGTTTCACGAGGAGCACCCCGCCTCAGCGACGCGCATCTCCCACTTTCACGGCGCGCT
This sequence comes from Ignavibacteria bacterium, assembly GCA_016720835.1. Lineage (GTDB taxonomy): Bacteria > Bacteroidota > Ignavibacteria > SZUA-365 > SZUA-365 > JADKJW01. The sequence continues at coordinate 21,460 of JADKJW010000009.1, read as the reverse complement.
GCGACGCATTCTCTCCATGCTGCCCGAGGACGGCTTTTACCCGCACGGTCTCAACCTCTGGATCTACGAGCACGGGTTCCTGCTGCGCTGGCTCGAGTTGTTTCGATCGTGCTGCGGCGAGGACCTCTGGAATGAAACCGGGTACTGGCGGAGCGCCTCGCGCTTCCGCGCGGCGGCCACGGCGCCCGGCGGCAGCTACGGCATCACCTTCGGCGATGCGCAGTATCGCGTCGGCGGGGACGCCTGGTGCCACATGCTCATCGCGAAGCGCACCGGCGACATGGTCGCGCAGGCGCTCGGCGACCTGCTGATGGAGGAAGCCGTCGACGGCGTCGACTACCGCGCCGCCCCCGCGCGGAGACGCGTCTACGAATTTCTCTGCGACGACCCCGGCATGTCCATGATCGCGACACCGTCGCAGGCGCACTTCCTCGACGGAGGACAGATCTTCCTTCGCAGCGATGACTGCCTGTGCACCGTCCGCAGCGGCGCGCCGCTCGGCAGGCAGCGCCGCGCCGCGGGAGAGTGCGGCGGCTACGGCCACAGCGATCCGGCGAACGGCTCCTTCCTCGTGTTCGACCGCGGCGAATTCGTCGTCTCCGGTCCCGGCCCGTCATACCGGCGCGACACGGCGCTGCACAACGTGTTCAGCGTGGATGGCAGCGGCCAGATCGGCGACAGCGCCGTCTGGTTCCCCGACGCCCTGCCGGAACGCTTCATCCCGCACGCGCCCCGCATCCGCGCGCTCGGCGCGCAGCAGGCGATCTTCATGGATCTCGCGCGCTGCTACCATCCCGATCTCGGCGTGCGGGATTGCACGCGCACCCTGTTCATCGAGATCGGCAACCGGCTGCTCGGTGTCGACCGCATCGCCCTGCAGCGTGCGCGTCCCCTGCAGTGGAACCTGCATTCCTGGCTCCCCATCGAGCGGACGGAATCAGCGGACAGTGAACTCCGCTATATCTTCCGCGGTTCCGTGCCGCGGACACTGCTCGCGGCGAGCAGTCCCACGGCTTCCTCACACTGCGGCCTGACCGATTTCGTCCCCGCGTATCCGCACGACGGCCGGCGCGATCACGCGCTTTCTCTCGGGACGGACGGTGACGCCCTGACCGTGGTCTGGGCGCTCGATCTCAAGGACGGGCTCACGACGGCCATTCGCATGGACGAGCGCGGGTGCGTCTGGACCTCGGGTGACGGTTCCGAATTCCGCTACGACTATTCGAGTCACGGTTCCCATTCGGCCCCCACTCCGGCACCCTGACCTCTCGCTGCGGCACGGATCGACGCAATACTGAACGCGGCATTGATAATGGCGACGGTGGAACGGATATTTGCGGAACATGGACATCGGGGGTGCTTGTTGCGCATCGGCGTCCTCCCCGTCCACTTCCCTCATTCTCCGGATCCCGCTGCCGATGTCTCGTTCCATCACGCTTTCCACGCTCGCCGATCGCGGGGTCTGGATTTCGCATGACCGCGTCAATGCGCTGGTGACAGCCGGGGATGCCGTCGTGTCGGAGATCGGCTACCACGGCATGCAGCCGGTGAGCCGGAATTCGAGGATCTTCGCGCAGAGCAGGGGAGTGCTCACCATCCGCCTGTCGCACGACGGCGAACATTGGGTCCCGTTCGTCATCGACACGGTCGCATGGTCGCCCGGCAGCATCCTGATCGAGCCGCGGCTGCACGGCGGGCTCGGAGTGGAGCTTCTCTGTCTGGAGCGGTCGCTGTCCCTCGTGTTCTCGAACGCGGGATCGGAGATGATCTCGATCGATGTCCGATTCGAACCGTTCTCGTTGATGGGAGACGTGCAGGGCGACCGCGCGTGGCGGGAAGCGCAAGTGGACGGCAACCGTCTCCTTCTCGCCTGCGAGGATACCTTGCAGCTCGACGCCTGGCTTCGCCGGAGCGGCCCGTACGCGGGTGATTTTCTCATCCCGGAGACGTGGCGCCGGGCGGTCTTTGCGCGCCCGTTGCGTTCCGGCTTCGCGACGCCGGACGATCTCCGCGACTGGGCGAGGGACGCGCCGCTGCCGGTCTACACCGCCGCCGTGCACGTCGCATTGGGCGGCCACGGATTCACGTGCGAGCAGCGCATCTCGGCGTGGCATTTTCAGGCAGTCCTGCCCGCGGACACGAAACTGCCCAGGGTCTTCGAGGTCCGCTTCTCCGATGCCCCGTTCTCGGGCGATGCGCTCATGGAAATGCGCGAGTGGAAGCACGCGCACCCGCCGGTCGCCCCTGCGCGCGTGATCGCCGTGCCGGCGCTGCGTCTGCACGGATATCCGGAGATAGAGGCCTTTTTCTCGACTGTGCCGGCCCTCGTCGATTCCTGCCTGGTCCGCGACGCGGGCATGCCCCGCGCCTGTCCGGGCGCGTACTACTGGATCTGGTCCTGGGACAGCATCGTCACGGCGATGGAGTTCCCGCGATGGGGGGCGCTGCGCGATATGCGCGCGGTGATCACCTTCATCAACGCCCACCGGGACGCGGACGGCCGCATCCCGGGGCGATGGACGCGCGATTTTCTTCCGCTCGACACGCCGTACCGCGGCGGCCTCGAATTCCTCTTCGCGCAGCTCGTCGCCGAGTACACCGCGCACAGCGGCGACCTGCAGCCGCTGCTCAACACCTACCCGCATCTCCTTGCGCATTTCGACGCCATGGCGGCGATCAGCAGCGTCGAGGGGCTGTTCGCGAACTACGGCTTCTATCCCGACCTGCCCGCGCGTTTCGGCAGGGGAGAGCGGAGCGCCGTCGCCATGGAGGTCGCCGCGCACTTCTGTTTCTGCATGCTGCTCGAGCGTTTCGCAACGCGCCTCGGCGATCCGTTCCATGCCGCGGCGGCCCGCGCGCATGCGGAGCGGATCCGCGCGGTGTTTCTCGATACCTTTCTCGATTCCGGAACGGGCCTGCTTGCCGACGCGGTGGATATCGACAGCCGCGCTCGCAACGAGACCTATCCGCTCTTCACCCTGCTCTGCCTGCAATCCTCCGACGCGGTTGCCTTGTTCGGGGATCGTCTCCCCGCGCTGGCCGCGGCGATCGCGAAGCACCATCTGACACTGCACGGAGTCGCGCTCGTCCCGGCGTGGGACCGCAATCGCCAGAGCGAGCCCGCGATGCAGACCTGGTATCCGCACTGGGATCTGTACGCGCTCAAGCTCTTCCGTCGCGCGGGGGACGCCGGCGCGATCATGCGCTGGCTCGGCTTGGCGGAAGGCGCTCTGGCCGCCCTCGGCTGCTGCCCGGAGTTTCTGGCATTGCCGCCCTTCGAACGTGGCGACGCCGATGCGTGGACGAAACACGGGGCGCTCTCCAATCTCAACTGCGTCACCGGCTGGTACCGCGCGCTCATCGAAGCGGTGCTGGGACTGCGACTCGACGGCGGCGGCATGGAGATCATTCCCTGCGCGCTGCCCATCCCGGATATCTCTCTCAGCACGCTGCGTCACCGCGGTTCGACGTGGGACGTCACCGTGCGTCACGGCGGGCCCGCCCTGCGCTCGCTTCGCGTGGACGGGATCGATATCGATCTCGAACCGTGCGCGGTTCCGGAGTCCTGCTTCGACGGGACGCATCACACGCTCGAGATCATCTACGCCTGAGACGGACGCGCGCGCATGCATGACCACATCCGGCTGAATGACGACGGCGCGATATCGATGCACATCGATCCCGCGATCTCCATTTCTCCCGTCGGACTGGACATCGATCTGGACGACAGGCGGTTGTCGCATCGCGCGGCGTTAAATATCGCCTGCGACGGATCCTCGCTGCGCATGGCCTTCGACGGCATGAACGCCGTTCTGCGCGTGGAGCACGCGTGGGATGGCGCGCTGTTCTACACGGTCGATGTCGAGAACAATTCCGGCGGTGATCTGCGCCTGCGCGGCATCTCGCTGCGTCTCTTCGACGGCGACTGGGGCGCATGCGGTCCGCTCTGCGTGTCCAGCGACGCGCGCGTCACGACCTATCCCGCGGAGCGGGCCTACGGGTACGACGGTCCGCGCGCGATTGCCGACAATCTTCCGCTGACATCGTGCTGGTTCGTGTCCGTGCACGATCCGCGGACCCTGCGGAATATCGCCTCGGGCGCGTACGATGCCCCTGCGGGATTCGTGCGTTTCCATGCGGTGCCGCTGCAGTCCCACAGTCCGGGAATGCGCGTGCTGCGCCTGCGCTGCGACATCGACACGCTGAGCGGTGCGCGGGGGGTTCGCATCCCGCCTTCCGGCGTGTTCTCGACGCGGCGGCTTTTCCTCTCTCTCTGGAAGGGAGCGCTTCAGGACGGCATGGACCGCATCGGAGCGCGCCTCGGATTGCGCCACCGCAACGCGCCGCTGCCGCCGCTTCCGAACGGCTGGTGCTCCTGGTACGCGGGCTACGAAACCGCCATCACCGAGGAGGATGTGTTCAGAAATCTCGCGGTTGCGGCGACGCTCGACGGCATGGACATCATCCAGATCGACGACGGATGGACCGCCGGACGCGGGACGCGATCGCTCGGCGAGCCGGTGGTCGATGCCGCGAAATTCCCGGGCGGCATGCGCGCGCTCGCGCAGCGCATCCGCGCGGCGGGGAAGTCGCCGGGCCTCTGGCTGCGCCCCTTCGAGGGATGGGGCGACGATGCCGACGCGCCCGACTGGGCGCGAGGCGCCTGCATCGATCTCTCGCACCCCGACTGCCTCGCATGGCTGCGCGACCGCATCGGCGGCCTGGTGCACGATTGGGGATATCAGTACCTGAAACTCGATTTTCTGGCGTTCGATGTGTACGGCGTGTGGGGGATGGAACTGCTCCGCGAGACGCGCGCGCGCCTCGAACCGCATGACGATTCCATCACGACGGTGCAGATGTTTCGCCGCGCCCTCGCGGTCATCCGCGAGACCGCCGGGCCCGGCGTGTTCCTCCTCGGTTGCAACGTCCTGCTGGGGCCCGCGCTCGGTCTCGTCGACGGCATGCGCATCGGCGACGACGTCAGCGCCGCGAACTGGGACCGCACCGTCACCATGGGCATGACGCCCGTCGCGCCCATGGAATTCCTGCACGGGCGCGTCTGGCACAACGACGCCGACTGCATGCTCTTCCATGCGCCGATGACCATGGAGCAGGTGAAGGAGTGGAACTCCTTCATCGCCACGCACGGACTCTGCGCCATGGTGAGCAGCAAGCTCCACGAGCTCCCGCTCGATCGCATGCTCGCGTTGCAGAGCGTCTTTCCGGTGCGTGAACAGCACCGCGCGGCGATTCCCGACACGCTGGAGGCGCAGGGAGGATGAGCACGGACCGCATCGACAGCGAGGCACAGCTCGACGAACTGCAGTCGCGTCCCGTTCCGGAACTTCCCGACCTGTTCCGCGCGCTCGACGGCGATCTGCTCGTCCTCGGCGCGGGCGGCAAGATGGGTCCGACCCTCGCGCGCCTCGCGCGGCGCGCGGCGGACGAGAGCGGCGTGACGAAGCGCGTCATTGCCGTATCACGGTATTCGGATCCGCTCATCCGAAAAACACTCGACACCTGCGGCGTCGAGACCATCGAAGCCGACCTGCTCGATCGCGCGCAACTCGCATCATTGCCCGATGCACGGAATGTGCTGTTCCTTGCCGGCAGGAAATTCGGCTCCGCGGACAACCTGCCGCTCACCTGGGCGATGAACGTGCTGCTGCCCGGCATGGTCATGGAGCGCTTCGCGGAATCTCGCATCGTCGCGCTGTCCACCGGGAATGTGTATCCCCTGTCGCGCGTCGCCGAAGGCGGATGTCCCGAAACGCATCCCGCCGACCCGGTGGGGGAGTACGCGCAATCCTGCCTCGGCCGCGAGCGTATGGTGCAGCACGGGTCCGCGACGCGCGGCACGCCAGCCGCGATCATCCGATTGAACTACGCCATCGACATGCGTTACGGCGTGTTGCTCGATATCGCGCAGCGCGTGCGCGCTGGGACGCCCGTGGACCTTCGCACCGGCCACGTCAACGTCATCTGGCAGCGCGACGCCAATGCCGCGGCGCTGCTCGCGTTGGACATCTGCGCCTCTCCGCCACGCATCCTGAACGTCACGGGATCCGCCGTGCTTTCCGTACGCGCGATCGCGCAGCACCTTGGAGCGCTTCTCGATCGCGAGCCCCTCTTCACCGGTGTGGAGGCGGACACCGCGCTGCTCTCGGACGCGACGCAGTTCCACGAGATCATGCCTTTCGAGAAAATCCCGATCGACGACATGCTCCGCTGGACTGCCGATTGGGTGAAGCGCGGCCTCCCGACCTGGAACAAACCCACCCATTTCGAAACCCGCGACGGCTCTTTCTGACCGGCGCAGATTCAGGACTTCGGGGACATGCGGGACGCCTGTCCCCACCCGGAACTCAATGTGCCGCTCGAGCACTCCAATACTCCACCACTCCCAATCCCGCATTTCCCCAATATCCCCATGTTTTCCCTTCCCACCCTCCGCGCCCACCTCCTCTCCGGCCATGTCATCCCGGCGCATCCGCTCGCGCTCACGGCGGATCGAATGCTCGACGAGCGGCGCCAGCGCGCGCTCACCCGCTATTACGCTGATGCCGGCGCCGGTGGCATTGCCGTCGCTGTACATACGACGCAGTTCGAGATTCACCGGCCCGATGTCGGACTCTTCAAACCGGTGCTGCGTCTCGCCATCGAGACCGCGCGCGCATGCGAAACGCGCACGAAGCGTCCGCTCGCGATGATCGCCGGCATCATCGGCACGCCGGGACAGGCGCTCTGGGAAGCGAAGACCGCCGCGGCTTTCGGCTACGACGCCGGCATGCTGAGTCTTGGCGCGATGCGCGATGCCGGCACGGAGGAACTTCTCGCGCATTGCCGTCGAATCGCCGCCGTCATTCCACTCGTCGGCTTCTATCTGCAGCCCGCCGTGGGCGGCCGCGTGCTCGGGTACGGATTTTGGAGGCGCTTCGCGGACATCGAGAACGTGGTCGCCATCAAGGTCGCGCCGTTCAACCGGTACCAGACACTGGACGTCGTGCGTGCCGTCGCCGATGCCGGCCGCGCCGGTGAGATCGCCCTGTACACCGGCAACGACGACAGCATCGTTTCCGATCTCCTCGCCGGGTATCGATTCGGGGAAACGTCCGTGCACTTCAGCGGCGGACTCCTCGGCCAGTGGGCCGTGTGGACACAGAAGGCGGTGGAACTCCTTGACGAGATCAAGACCATCCGATCCGATAATACCGGCATCCCGCCGCGGATGCTCACCCTCGCGACGCAGCTCACCGATGCCAACGGCGCCATCTTCGACGCGCGGCACAATTTCGCAGGCTGCATCCCCGGCATCCACGACGTGCTCCGCCGCCAGGGCCTCCTCGAAAACATCCTGTGCGTCGACCCCGACCTCGCGCTCTCACCTCTGCAGGCCGACGAGATCACCCGTGTCAGCAACGCCTATCCCTGGCTCACCGACGACGACTTCGTGCGCGCACATCTCGCCGAATGGCTGGATTGATGCCGACGCTCGCTCGATTCCCGCATCGTTCAACTCTCATTCCACCTTGCACTTGTCACCGTTCACTCGTCCCTCTCCACCTTTCACCTGCTCCCTTTCCCCTGTCTCCTTCATCCTTCATCCTTCAACCTTCAACATTCATCCTTCCCACCCATGCATCAACATCTCTCCGACCTCACCAGCCACTGCCTCTGGGCCGATGCCATCCTCTGGTCGGCCATTGAAGCCACTCCAGCTGCGCTCGAGGATGAAACCGTCTTCAAGCGGCAGCATCACATCCACCTCGTGCAGCATGCCTTTCTCGCGCTGATGAAAAAGGAGAGGGCGCGGATTCGCCGGCCGGAGGACTTCGCATCCACGCTTGAATTGAAAGCATGGTGGGAGCAATTCCGCGACGGACTCAACGAGCTTCTTGCGGCGATGCCCGACGAGCGGCTGCAGGAGCGCGCGCCGATTCCGTGGCTGCGCGATCCCGCGAGCAGCTTCAGCGTGGAGCAGATGCTCATGCAGGTGGCCATGCACAGCCAGTATCATCGAGGACAGAATGCCGCCCGCATCCGCGAGCTCGGCGGCGAACCTCCGCTCATGGACCTCATCGTGTGGTACTGGAAGGGAGGGGAATGACGGTTCCTGGTGCAGAAGAAAAAGGCCCTCGCAATGGAGGGCCTTTTCATGCATGCACGCGAGACGTGCTCGCACGGTCGATGGGGGCTACTTGACCGGCTTCAGACTCTCGTCGAGCTGCTTGATTCCCTTGGCGAACTTGTTGAATTCCGCTTCGGTGCCGACGGCGCTGATCTCCAGGATCTTCGCGGTGGGCGTCACCACCATGCAGTAGTAGATGATCACCGGGACGCCCTCGCGCGTCTTCGCGGTGCCGCCGATTTCAAAGGAATCCATGCCGTTCGACTTCGCCTCCTTGACCTCTCCGAGTTCAACGGCGGTGAACTCCTTTTCGAGATCTTTCGTGGCCTCGTCGACCGCCTTGTCGATCTGATGCGCTTCCATCACGGCAAGCGAAATCCCGAGTTCCTTTCCCGGCGTGTAGATGGTGAAAGCGTCGTCGGCGTGCTCGTAATACCAATCCGCGGGAATGGTGATCTCCACTCCGGCTTCCTTGTGCGTGAATGTTTCCTGCGCCTGCACGGAAAGGCCGAAGCCGACGATGAGTATTGCAACGAAAAGAGATTTCACTGTGAGCCCCTGCAAAAATGTATAATTGGGATATGAGAAGGACGAATATACTGCTGTTTGACCACGCGGGGCAAGACACGTCTCCGCGAAGTATCGTGCCGCCGACTCAGGCCTGTTCGTCCCCGGTGCGGAATGCGATTCAGAAGCGCTTTTTCTCGAGGCGCTTGTGCAGGCCGTTGAGGAGCATGAGAGCCGCCGATCCGTAATGGGTATGGTACTCCGCGACCATTTCACCGTTGATGATCACGGGATCGGTGGCGACATGCTTCTTCGCGGTTGCGATGGAGTCGACGGCGAGGATGAACAGTCCCCGCCATCCGTCGACGGCGTCGAGCGGTCCGGCGTGGACGAGGATGCCCTCGTCGGCAAGGCGGTTCATGTTTGCGAAGTGTCCCTTGAACATCGCGTCGCGCTCCGGGCCTTTGGGCACGGGCGTCGGGCCTGTTTTCAGGATCACGAGCACGTAGCGGTGCATGCCGTATTCATCAGCGCCGACGGAGGCCGCGAGCGTTGAATCGTACCCGTTGCGCGCGCACTCACAGCGGTCTGTGCGCCGGCGTTGAGTGGGGCGATGAGGAAGAGCATGAACGCGACGGAGAGCGTTGTATGGTGTTTCATGACGGTGTGGTTCATCGTGATGATGGACTGACGAATTGACTGAAATGGAATGCGGAAAATACTCTCATGATGCGCTTCCCACAATACGCAACGATTCCCGTCGATTCCCATTGCACGCTCTCCTTCGCTCGACTACATTGTTCTGTCGCTTCATCGAATCACGAGCAAACCGGATGCCCTCGCGTGCATCCGCACCTTCGCGTGCCCTGATGCGACTCTTTCTCATCTCACACCACAAGGAGCGTCACATGGGCGACAAAGGCGGAAAAAAGGACAAGAACAAGGATCAGAAACAGAAGGGAAAGAAGCATGACGAGCAGGCGCGCGCCAAGGAGAGCAAGCTGCCTAAAAGCAAGCCGTAAAGGCGCACTGAAGAATGCGGTACCGAAGGAAGAGCATCTTCAGCCGCGTCTGCCTATGGTGACATGCGTGGCGCGTTCGCCCGCAATGCTGCCGGTACATTCGTAGCCCAACGAATGCAAGTCCAGGCCGCTGAACAGATGCTCTCCGGACCCGAGCAGCACGGGGCTCACCGCCAGGTGCGCTTCGTCCACCAGTCCGGCGCGAAAATACTGCCGCAGCGTCTCCACGCCGCCGCCGAGACGCACATCACGGCCGGCTGCCGCGTCCTTCGCCTGTTCGAGCGCGTCGTGTATGCCGCCGGTGACGAAGCGGAACTCCGTGCCTCCGGCCATCGCGAGCGGCGCGCGCGCATGATGCGTCAGCACGAACACGGGCGTGTGGTACGGCGGCTCGTCGCCCCACCAGCCCTTCCAGCTGTCGTCCGGCCACGGCCCTCTGACGGGCCCGAACATGTTGCGGCCAAGAATCCAGGCGCCGATGCCGTCGAATCCCTGCTCCACGAAGTTGTTGTCGACGCCCTCCTCCCCGCCTTCCTTGCCGTGCATGCGCCGCCACGAGCGGGACTGCAACACCCACTCCATCAATTCGAATCCACGCACTCCGAGCGGATTCGTGAGATCCTGGTCCGGTCCGGCGCCGAAGCCGTCCAGGGACATTGCGAAGCTCCTGACAAGAAGTCGTGACATGACACTCCTTTTTCGATACATGCACCATGATCGCGCGGCGCGCAACCGCGCGAGCGCAGTGCCGGTCATGCAACCGGCGTTTCGAACAGAACGCCCGGGCGAGGCGCTGCGTTCCAAGCGATGACGCAGGTCGACTGCCGCAAGCGTTGTTCCACACACCGTCTCAGGGCGACAGCCGCATGCTGCGTCGGCCTCCACTAAGTCCGTCAGTGAAACTTCAATCAATACACTTCAGTATCCTCGCTATCGACCTCCGCACGGTCTGGGAACACGACGCCAGGTAGCGCTCCTGCGTCAGGAAACGTATCTCGCGCGTCAGTTCCGGATAGCGGCGCGCGATGCTGACGAGGAGCTTCAGCGCATTCACACGCACCGAGGGTTGCGCGTCGATCTTTTCCCAGAGGCCCAGGCAAACATCGAACGCCGAGCTCTCCTCTCGCTCGCTCAGTTTCATTCGCTGGAGAATCTTGAGCAGTTCCCGCTGATGCCCGTCCGCCTTGCCTTCGATCGCGCGGATGATGCGCCGTACATGACGGCGCAGACGGGGATCGTCCTCGTCGATGCAGTCGCACAGCAGCCATGCTGCCCTCCACGAATACGGCTGCTTGTCCGCCACGGCCAGCGCGACCGCTTCCTCGTACACTTCCGGATGCGCGCGCAGGTACGCGATCATCGCGGGCTTGTAGAATGTCATCAGCGCCTGTTCCAGGGCCGTCCTGTCTTCCGCCAAGCCTTGCTTCGTGCTGTCGATGTGTGCCGGGCGTGATTCGACGGAGCGAATCATACCGTGGGAAGCAGCGTCGCAGTGCCGCGCTTTGCCGATCATTGTTTTATCAGAATGGCGCTGGACATCCACTCGTTCCTCGATACGGAGAAAATAAAGCCCTGTCGCGAATGTGGTGATATCGATCCCTTCCCCGTTGCAAGTCACATCATGGTAGGCGACGCATTCGCCGCTCAACCGATACAGGGAGACATGCATCCGTCCCTTGGCAGGGGAATCGATGAACACTCTGCCCGATGCCGGATTCGGGTAAACCCGCACAACGGGAGTTGCCGATGTTGCTCCGCTCGGCACCTGCGAAATGGAAGCGGTGATTTTATAGAGGTGCACGCCATACGATGCGAAGTCGTCGGAAAATACTGTATCGGAAACGGAAATGCTCCGCGCTTCCCCGATGACCTCGACATCGCTTCCAGCGGGAACCGTGAACGTGGCTCTCGTTGTTCCGTTTCTCATTGCCACGGCGAAAAGCCACATGGCGCCGCCGTATTCCTTGACCATCGCGTCAACAGGAACGTTCGGGTTGCTGCTCGAAATTGTTGTATAATCACGAATCGTCGGACTGTTCAACACCGGCGCGAGGGTGCGGATCTGCGCATTGAGGTCTGTCAAGCTCGCCACCATTGGCGTGTCCAGCAGCACCGCTCCGGAAATGTAGCCGGGATCCCAGGTGTGCGTGAAATAGCCGATGCCCTTCGCTCCGTGAACGAGCGCCATCCAAACCTCCGAGCGGACTTGTGACGGCGTGGGCTTGGCTGCGGACGCGGCCGAGATCTTTGTCGTTTCTATCCACGCCCACAGCGGCTTGCCGGAGCCGCGCGACCACGAGGAGAGGCTGTCCATCCCCTTCGCGACATACCACAGATTGCCGGTGATCCCGTTTATGGTGCTGTTAACCGGATAGATGTCGAATGCGCAGATGTCGCACCCCTCCAGATACCCGTGCTTGTCGATGGGATACGAATCGAGCCATTCATGGCAAGGTCCGCGGCCGATATATGACAGATTCGCCACACCCTGTCCGAGCGTGAGCAGCACCGGCCGCGTTGCATCCACCGCCTTGAGTGAACGGTAGAGATTGATGATGAGGTCCGGATGCAGGCAGGAGTCGTATTGCTGCGTGGAAGCATTCCACTGCGCATTGTCCGGTTCGTCGTAGGGAATCGACCATCCATAGATCAGCGTATCGCTCCGGTGCGCGAGTGAAAAACTGTCCTGCCCGCAAATCACGTACATCCCGTATTTATGCAGGAGATCCAGATGATACGCATCGAGCGGTCCCCAACTCAGGTCGTAATACACATTCACGCCCATATTCCGGTACGCCTGGATATTGTACGGGGCCTGCAAACTGACCACAATCGGAAAGAAGTCCGGACGAGAGGAAGACTTCTGCGCACAAGTTACCGCGGACAACAGTACAAGCAACAGTACAAGCAACAGTACGGAGCAAGGAGGACACCGTCGAGCGCCGCAGGCCGGCAGGACAAGGCGTCGGACGTTCTCCAGCGGAAGCTCCTGCCTCATTTCACCACCGCCATCCGCCGCTCGGCGACGACCCCGCCCCGCCTGGCGCGGCAGATGTATGCGCCTGCGGGCAACGGCGACGCATCGATGCGCGGAATATGAACCGGCGGCAAGCGCCTCGTCTCGCAGCGTGGCGACGCGGCGTCCGAGCGCATCGAATACTTCTAGACGCACAGGTGTCTCTCCGGCACGGCGAAGGACACGGTCGCGACGCCGCTGCACGGGTTGATAACTTGGTCGAGCGCGAAACCTCGATTGCCGACGCGCACGTTGACAATGGATGAGTACGTCCATTTCCCGTCCGTATCCACCTGGCGGAGACGATAGGCGATGTTCCGTCCCGCGGAGTTGCCTCGTCGATCGGATCGGCGAAGCCGTATACTCGCGCTGACCCGCTCGTGCCGGCGCCATCCACGAAGCCGATGACCTCCCACGACAACTGCAGCCTGTGGTTTTCGACAAAGGCGCGCTCCACTTCGAAGCCGTGGTTGTCCGTCTCCGTTTCCGTGCGCCACTCCAGCAGCACGCGGTCGTCGGCAAGACGTGCGGTGAAGGCGGACATGCTCACGGGCGTCAGCGCGCTGAGGCCGGGGTAGTCCGGTGCGTAGCGCAGCGCGCGCGGGATCATGCCTCCGACCGAAACCCACCGCACGACGCCGGACGCGTTGACCTCGTACAAGTTTCCGAAGTGCGACTCGCCATCAGCGTGTTTCCGTTCGAAGGCGCTGGCAACTGCCGAGGTGGCTGACCAGAACCACGAATCCGTGAAACTCCACGACGGACTCGCCGGTCCCCACGCGCTGTTCTGCGAACGCTGATACCCGGCAGGCGGCGTGATCTCGACCACCTCCGATGTGGTGCCGGTCTCGCGGTTGTTGAAGGCAAGGATGTTCCCCGCGCCCTGCAGTCCTGTGGGAATCCACCACGCAATGTACCACGTCGAACACCTGCGCCGCGGCGCGGTAGATGGACGGACGCCCCAGCGGTAGAGGAAATCGCCTCCGTGCCCGGCGCGTTCCTCCGCTGTGTCCCGCCGCCTGCGCCGTTGTGGTGCTGTGATCGATCACGTAGAGCTCGTCGCTGTAATGCGAAGAGAACACGATCTGGTCCAGATCCGGATTGTAACTCACCGAGTTCACGTGCAGCCAGTCGCCGGAGGTGCTCACGACGTTGATGTCGAGCAGCTCGGGATGGTCGCCCACCACGCCGTAGTTGCTCTTCGCCGGATTGAAATCCCGGGATGATGATCCCACACGCCAGTTGCCTGACGATGTTGCTGCCGCTCGTTCCGGTGGGCTGCACTCGATGATGTGGTCCGGCCACAGCGACGCGCTATGGTCGAGGCCGGCATCCACGCACTGCTGCGCCGTCCGCGTTTCCCATGCGATGAGCAGGATGCTGCTGTTCGGCATCGGTCTGATGTCGTGATGGCTCCGGTACGTGGTGGTGCTGTACGTGTATTTCCCAGAGGACGGTGCCGTCCTACGCGATGCGCTGCACCATGCCTGCCGCCGCGCCGCCACCGAGGTAGAAGCTGCCACCCCCGCCGGGCGCAACAGCGTGCCGTCGGGCATCAGGTAGCAGGAGTAGCCGCCTGTGCGCGCGTGCGTCCAGTGATGCACCACGGTGTTGTTCGGGTCCACGAGGTACGTGTCTCGCGAATCGAAACCGCTGTACAGCGTGTAGCTCCTGGAACGCCTGGGCGGCGGCTGCGGGTGGGGCAGGGCGCGCAGGAAGGTGGCGAGAAGGATGGCAGGAGGGAAGGCGTTCCGATTCGTTGCGGGTCGCGGGGTGCCGATGAATCTTGCGCTGCGGAGAGAGGTGCTGACTTCGACATTGAGAGGTTCTCCCGCGGTCGTTCGGGATCGACAGTCAGATCAGAGATCGGCACAGGGAACAGCGACAAGAGCAGGAATTGAGCCTCCGGCCGCATCTGCGGATGTCGGGAGGGGGACTTCCTGCGCGAGCGGAGACACCTGCGCTTCATGACACAGGCGATGGTTCGATTCGATGCAACGTGGCATTTTTGCGGAAGGAAATCAACCCGGGGCAGGGGAGTGCGCACCGGCGCGGGAGACCTGCGAAAACTGCATCGCGTTCCTGATCACGTGCGCTGTACAAAGACGATTCAGCACGATGAGAGTTTGCTGTACCATCGAAGCCGCTGCTTCAGAGCATGCCTCGATGATGGAACACAATGTTGAACAGCGGTCAGTTATGGGAGCAATGCAGAACGAGACCGTGCGAACCCGCCTTCACGGCACCATGTTCTTGTCGATGTATTCCTGAAAGGCGGCTTTGTACTGATCACTAACCGGGATGGACTCGTTGTCGCCGAAGTGAATGCGGAAGCGTTCAATGACCGTGATTCTTTCGAGATTGACGATGAACGAGCGATGGACGCGCATGAAGCGGTCCGCCGGAAGATGCGCTTCCACGGATTTCATGCTGATCATCGTCATGACCGGCTTGCCCGCAGTCAGGTGAATCTTGATGTACTCGTGCATGCTTTCGATATACGCAATGTCCGCGAGCGGAATGCGGATCAGTTTGTATTCCGACTTCACGAAGAGATGCCCGGCGGTTGTGCGGACGATCCCGCCGCCCCTGCCTCGTGTAATGCGACGACTTTCTGCACCTTGTTTGCCGCCTTCAGGAAACCTCGCGTAGCTGATGGGTTTCAGAAGGTAATCCACCGCCTCGACCTCAAACCTTCGAGAGCATACTCGCTGTAGGCGGTGGTGAAGACCACGAACGGACAGTCGGGCAGCGATTTCACGAACTCCATGCCGTTGAGGTCGGGCATGTTGATATCCACGAACATCAGCTGGACGCGTGCCTGCTCCGGCACCTTCATCGCCTCGAAGGCGCTGCGGCATTCGGCGGCCAGCTCCAGAAACGGGGTCTTCCGGATGTACGACGCAAGCTGCTTCAGCGCCAGCGGCTCATCATCGATGGCGATGCAGGAAATGCTCATGACGGGACCTCCCAGGCTGACTTCGTATACATCGGCCGCATCGTTCACCTGCAGCGAATAGCTGTCGTCGTACAGCAGCGCCAGACTCTTCCTCACGTTTTCCAAACCCAGACCGGAATACTCTTCCATCCGGCGTTCAACGGAGGCATGCTTGCTGTTCCGCACCAGACAGTGCATCACACCCGGCTCGATGCGCAGTTCCAGATGGATGAACGAAGGAGCGTTTTGGGATACGCCATGCGTGAATGCGTTTTCCAGAAAAGAAATCAAGAGCATCGGGGGATCTCGATATCAGGAATCGTGCGCGGGACATCGACGGTGATGTCGACGGTGTCGGCAAAGCGAAGCTGCATGAGCGTGATGAAACTCCGCAGGAATTCGATTTCCTTCCGCAGCGGGATCGCGCTCCTCGCCGAATCGTAGAGCAGGTAGCGCATCAGCGTCGACAAGCGAACGATCGCATCCTTGGCATGTTCCGGATTGATATCGATCAGCGCGTGAATATTGTTGAGCGTGTTCATCAAGAAATGCGGACTCACCTGATGCCGCAGGAGTGCAAGGCTCGTCTTCAGCTGCTCCTTTTCCAGATCCTTGCGCAGCGATTCCTCCGCCAGCCACTGTGCGGCAAGCCGGGACGCAGTCCCCGCGCCCACGATCAGCAATGCAAGAAGCAGATCGTCGGCGACGCGCACAGGCAGCGGTTTTGGTGGAGGTGCAGGCGAGGTGCGGCGGCACGGCGGGCAGAAACCGCCCGGTAGCCCGGCATCTGCTGCAGCGTGGTGGGTACAAGCATGCTGCCTGAGCGATGGCGAGCAGCGACGCTCGGCGGCCAACAGAACGTACCGGGCATACCGTTTCGTGAACAGATATTTCGGCACCAGGAAGTAGACATTCACCAGAAACAGGATCAGAAGTGAGGACAAAGCAGCCAGTCTTTCAGCAGCTTCCCCCAATGGATCTCATCCAGCGCACGCTCTCCAAAATACGGCAGCGAAAAAACGAGCAACCAGATCACGGCATACAGCAGTGCTTCAAGGTGGCGGGCTTTCAATCCAAGCGGTCTAAACGGCAGCGGCAGCAGAACTTCATAACGGTTAGAACTGAAGTTTGTAGGTGAGGTTCGGGAAGAATCCAAGCTGGTACGTCGTTCGTATCGACCGGCTCTTTTCGTCGAAAGAATACGAGAACACATTCTTGGTATTCGTGCAGTTCTGCAGATCCAAAGACAGGGAGTGCGAGAGTTTCGTTCCGGCGCTATTAAGTGTATAGCTGACTTTGAAATCCAATCTGAAGTAGTCCGGATATCGTTGGCTATTTGCATAGGAATCGTCGTAGAGCACTTCACGGCCGACGGCCGCGGATGCCGCCAGGTTGATTGGCGTATACGACCTGCCGCCCGCGCGCGTCAGCTTCAGATCAGCAGTCAGCTTGTCCCCTCCAACGTCCATTCTTTTCCCAGAAGCAGATTCACGACATATCTACCGTTGAAGGCAGTGTTTCGTTCCACGCCATCGCTCGCAGTGTACAATGCATCGTACAACGACGCGGTACACAATCCGTAATACCCGCTGCTGAAGTACTTTTCGACGGTGCATTCCACTCCATAGTTCCGGCCTGTTCCGTTGTTGACGAGACTGTCTTCGAGATCGGGCCGGAAGCTGGCCCCGGTATTGAGCATGGAGTAGGCGCTGGAGGAGGTCGTTATCGGCACATTGTACAAGGACTGATAATACACCTCGGTTTTCAGATGCCAATCCGCGAAGGGCAGCAGCTCGTAGCCCAGCACGAGGTGGTGACTCTTCGTGAACCCCAGGTTCGCATTCGTGGATGAATATGAGGCATCGGCGTGTTGCGTCTGCAGATAGTACACATTGATGGGCTGCATTTGCGAGTGCAGTCCGTAGGCGAAGGTCAGACTGCTTGCGGGAGTCCAATCCCATTTCAGGCCCAGACGCGGTTCCACGGAGAAGGCGTTGTTCAGGGACAGCGTTTGCGCATGCGCTCCGGCGGTCAGCGACAGATCATCACGCATGCTGTATTTCGCATGCAGATAGGATTGGAACAGGTTCGTCGTCCCATCCTCATCCCAGATCTGCCGCCAGTCGGCCTCGATCCGATCTTTGGTCCTAGAGTACAAATTCACTCCGATGAGTTCATCCTGTATCCCCGCCTTCACGAAGAGCCGCGGATGCACTTTGGCGTTGTAGCTGAGCGCCAGGGAGCGTCCCGACCGGGTGACCTCGTTTTCCTCCCTCGCATATTCGGTATTTGTGCGGCGATCGTAGCCGTAATCCGTTTGCGAGGATGCGGAGTAGTTCCCCCCAAACGTGGAAGTGAGAAACGACGTGTTGTCGAGTTGTTTGAAGTAGTTGACACCGATGATATCGATGGTGCTGCCGAGGTCGTGTCCGGAACCGCCGCCGTACAGCGAGCTGGAGTTTCCGCCGGCGATATTGATGCTGCTGGACGCGACGATGCCGAAGAGCGACACACGACCGAAGCTGTTGTTCCCGCTGTTGATGTTCCAGGAAAGGTCCTGATACGAGGGCGTGGCAGTGGTGCCGATATCGATCCCCGCCTTTTGCGCGATGCCCGCCAGCGCGTACCGGTACCCGACGATGTACGACGAGCCGTTCTCCTGCAGAATCGGTCCCTCGGTGGTCGCTTCCACACCCGTGATGACGCCAATCTGGAGCGTCGTTTCTCTCGCATGCGCATTGCCGTTCCTGAAGCCCAGATCGAATACGCCCGACGTGGCGTTCCCGTACTCTGCCGGGAAGGCGGAAGTCAGGAAATCGGAACTCTTCAGAATATTGGTATTGATGGCGTTCACCGCACCGCCGGTGGTGCCGATGGATGCAAAATGGTTGGGGTTCGTCACGTTCATGCCATTCATCCGCCACAGGACGCCCACGGGCGAATTCCCCCGGATGACGATATCGTTTCTGGAATCATCCGGAGCGCTTCTGGCAAAATTCGCCGCGAGACGGGCGGGGTCGCTTCTTCCTCCGGCGTAGCGATTGACATCCTCGGGCGTAAACGCCCGCGCGCTCGCGATCGCTCCGTCGTTCGCCGTCTGCTGGTTCTCGTTCCCTGTTATGACAACTTCCTGCAGCAGCCGCAGATCTTCCTCCAGTGAAATCTCCAGTACGGTTTCCTTGCCCGAGATCACAAGCACATTCTGCCACAACGCAATTCTTGTATCCCACATACGAGATCTTGACATCGTACCGATCGGGTGGGAGAGATCACGAATGGCGGAACGCCCCCTTCTCATCCGCAATTGCTCCTTTGACTCTGCGGTGTTGACGATTTGTACGGTGGCACCAGGGAGCGGAGTCTGCGAGAGCTTGTCAACGACCATCCCCCGGATGATCTGCCGGTTGTTTTGCGCAGCGCACCATTGCGCGGGAAGGAGCAGGGCGAGTACGAGGATCGTTTTCATATTCTCCGGGGGCACGGATCTGGAAGGAATGGAGCTTTCAACGGCAACCACCAGGGCTCGCTTTCAGTCCGATTCGTGGCGCTTTCAGAATGAATCTATCCCCTCGTGGGGACCGTGCAAAAAAGTTCTCCGGAATGGTTCAGAACACTGCCGGAGCACCGGATTTCATCACCGAATCCGGAGGGTCGTACGGCTTCAGCTCACAAACGGGCAGAGGAAAAGCCCTGGGGTTTCCAGGGGTTTCTTGCTGGAGTTCGTAGACGCACTTCGCAACCATTTTCTGAGCTTTCGGAGGCCCTCCGGATCACAATGGAGGGGTTCTCTGGAGGTGGGCAATCGATGTGCATGAGCCTATTTTGCGAACTGATGTCTGTTTTTTTTCAATTGTTCCCAGCAGCCAATGTCAAAATATACGGATATCGCCTTTGCTCTGCACGATTTCCAGTACCGTGCAACGGTTTCGTGCTGTTCCCCAACGCACACCGTGATTGCTCCGCGCCATATCTTGAAAACATCTTCATCTTGTGTCGTCGTCTCCGAGATAGAGCAGAAGAGGCTGCGCATCTGCGGCGACATATGTCGTGCTAACCATCCGACAGTTTCCCTTGTTCCAGTCGAGACAGCGGTTCGGACTTCCATCACCCATTTTCCGGTACGGATAACGATCCGCCGCGCCTCCAAAGGGATTGGCAACGGCATGCACTTTTTCTCAAGTCGGGCAATATCCGCCGGGGCGACTTGCCTGAAGTGGACGCTTGAGGTGAGGTCTGTCCTCGACCCATGCGCCGACATCCGGATAACACGCTCTTGAGCTGCTGTGTCAAGCGACGCATTGCTTCCTGGAGGCTTTCTGCAAACGGCTCCTGAAATGCGAAATCCAAGCCCTTGATTTCGAGCCCATGATTGCCCGCGTACGCGATGCCGTCGATTCCGACTCGACTCGAAGATCTCCAAGTGCCTCCCCTTACAATACCTACAAAGACATGGTTCTGCGCGGCAAGCGCCGCCGTATGTCCTTCCTACCTTGCCCAGAAGGCAATCATCGGGATAGTCCTGATCGGCACCCCAACGTGCCGTCGAAGTCAGTGAACAAGAGCACATTGTTCGCCGCGGATATTCTGTTACTTATATGGGCGAGACGCGAGAGCAGGCGGTCGGGGTTCATTGAGGATTCCCAGTCTGGCGGATCGTTGAAAAGGACGCTAGTTCAGGCGTGATCGAGTCGGAAATCCAGGAAAACCTACACGGGCTGAGGCTGATGAACATGGCTCCAAACCGATCCTGCGAAACGGCTGCTTGCCCAACATTTCCACAGGAATGGCTCCTTCGAGAAACGCAAGGTCGAGTTCGGCGGGTTGCGTGGACTCCCCGGAGAGGTTGTTGACGCACCAAGGCGGTCTGCCCTTGTATTCCCGCACGTACGCGACGATGTGGATGGTTATCGCAGTTCACGAAGTGAATGGAGCTCCGCCCGAAGAGCGGGTACTGCTTGCGAATGCGGATCAGGATGCCGGAGCGTGTGGTGCAGCGATGATGGCGCCCGTACCTGTGAGTTTGACGTTGATTGCCTGATAGTGATAGACGGGATCCGTGATCAACGGTTGATACAGGTAAGAAGGATCGGAGCGGGAAAAACCGGCATTCCGATCACCCGTCCATTGCATCGGAGTGCGTACCCCATTCCGGTCGCCCAGATGGATGTTATCGCCCATTCCGATTTCGTCGCCATAGTACAGAATCGGCGTTCCGGGCAAGGTGAACAGCAGGCTGTGCAATACCTCGATCTGGCGGCGATCATTCTCCATGAGCGGGGAGAGCCGGCGACGGATGCCCTTGTTCAGTCGCATCCTCGGATCTTTCGCGTACTCGTTGTACATGTACGCTCCTGGATACCGTTCATCGACAAGACGCCGCATGGCCTCCTTGCAGAACTGGTGTTTCGGAAGGTTTCGCAGTTCGTCCTTCGCGCTCAAACAAGTGGCACAGCATCCACTGAAACCCATCGATCCATCGATCGAGCCAGAACGCCATCACATCGAGCATCCCTGGCGTACGGCAGGATTATCGTAATTGAGATCCGGCTGATGGCCGGAAGAACCGGTGCCAGAAGTACTTTCGTGCCACATGGTCCCAGGTCCAGTCTCGAATGCTCCGTATCCGTGAAAACGATACCGGCATCAGGGTATTTCTCGTCAGTATCACTCCAGACGTAATAGTCGCGAAACGGCGAACGCGGATCGCGGCGCGCTTCCTGGAACCACGGATGCTGATCGGAGGTATGGCTGATCACGAGATCGGCAATGATCCGAATCTTACGTTTATGCGCGGCAAGGGTCAGCGTCGAAATCCGCCACCGTGCCGATGTCTGGATGAATGCGCT
>JADKJW010000008.1 GCA_016720835.1 Ignavibacteria bacterium | reverse complement strand
GCCTCGACTTCGCTGCCAATGACATCTCAGGATGTGGGTCTTGGAGCCGACCGTAACGGGTTCCGCTACCAAACCGTTTCGCCTGACGCGCCATATGTCGTTTTCACGGTCTCTTCGTATTTCTGCTGATACGATTCAACACCTGCTTCCACGTATGCCACGCCATGCACCATGACATTATAAAACTGCACGGCAAGTTTGCGCGACGGCTCATTGCCACCCGTGGTCCATGCTTTGCCTTCCAGCCGGCGATAGAAGGCACCCAACGCCGTGTCTTGCTGTTCGCCAGGATTGCGCTGCCTGACGGAACAACTGTCCGGCGCGATTCATGCCCTGCGCCCGCGCCTTCCGTGTCTTCGATCCCGATTGCTCCTGACGTGGAGCCAGATGCATCCACGAGGTGAATTGCTTGCCATTTTCCAGTGACTGTAGTCCACCCTGGTCTCCGCAAGGATCTTGGCGCCAGGATATCACTGATCCCCGTGATCGCCGCCGGATTTTCCCGTAACCCAACCGGTCACCCTCTCATGCAAATCATCGAGTATCGGGGCTGATGATGTCGGGTCGGGTGCGGCGCACTCGGTGTGGACGGTAGTAGATCATCGGTGATCGTTGTGAGCAACCGCCGATCTCTCCTTCGCGGACACGGATCTGTCCTTGGCAGAAGTCCCAAGCCCAGCGCCTGACGCAACACGAACAGGTGATCGGATCGGTAGACCTTCCGGCGCGTGCCGCGCGCGTCGCCTCTGCCTTGCGTGATGATCCGGCGGTCACAGAGTGGAGCAAGGCTCGGCAAATCACGCTCACCCCACCATCGCGCGGACCATCCGTATCCCGCTCGCCGTGCAACGGCTGAGCACGAGATGGATTTTTATGTTCATCTGCTCGAGCGCCTTCTGCATGCAAGGTGTGCTGGTCGTCTGTTCGATATGGTCATCGCGCAAGCGTGTAGGTGCGCAACAGACCATCGTCTCCGGCGGGACAAAACTCGGGCGCAGAGTCAGCCGTGGGTGCATGCGCTGCAGCCACTGACAATCCTGCACATCGGATTGCGCCCGGGGAGATTCTTCGCATGCGCGCCGTTGCCAGGCACGCGTCAATCCCCGACCGCTCCAGCAACTCGTAGAAGGACACCAGTACACCCTGGGCTTCCATCGCCACTGTGGTACAGCTGTTTCTGCAGATGCGCAACCGCGCGTTGCAGATCTGCCGTGAACGTGGGGAAGCGTTCAACGGCGACACCGTCGACCGACAAAGATCCACGCGCTGCCGAGATCGATCCCGGCCGCATGCGCATGGTGGATGGGAAGCTTCGTTGCCGTGCTCATGGAAGGTGGGACAGAATAGTGCCGACCGCCGCGTGCCCGATGGAGGGGTAAGGCGGTGCCGCGCCAAACGGGACCGAGACTGTACGTCGTCACCAGGAATGAACCATGCCATCGAACCCATACTCGGCAACGGGCACTGGGCACCATGCGTAGAGCTGGCACATGCGCGCGGACGAGGTCGGATAATGCAAACCTACTCGTGCGCAAACAAAATGTCTGCCATGGTCAGACGAAGTCTGTGTCCGACACGGGCGTAAGATCAGTGCCGCACCCCTGACCGGTACCATGTTCGACTGCGCCGATGACAAAGCTGATACCGTGAGCCGCACCCACGGAGCGAGTCTTACCGCTCGGCATGACAAAGCTGAAGTCAGGCCGGCACCCCGGAACGGGTGCTGGTGATTTCCCGTCATCGTATCAAGCGATGCAGTGTGTCCGCGATGCTCCGGAGTTGCCGTGCTGGAGCACGGTGGTCCCGGACGTGAGTGGAAAGGACTTGAGTCCTCCGCGGATATTGTCCATTTTAAGACGAAGTAGTTCCCTTTCATGTTTTTGCGAACATTTGAGGTAGTGATGAAACAGTCCGTCATGCTTGCAGGAGTCGTATTGGTTCAGATGATCTGGGGGCAGGAGTTGGCGGCGCAGGGCGATTGGCACTGGCAGCATCCGCTGCCGCAGGGGAATTCGCTGAATGATGTGGCGTTTGCAACAAGCGACACGGCAGTTGCGGTGGGAGATTTCGGGACCATGCTGCGAACGACGGATGGCGGCACGACGTGGGTCACGCTGGACTCGCCGACGCGTGTGGAGTTGACAGGCGTTGCCTTTGCCGACGCCTTGCACGGCATCGCGGTGGGCCAGTACGGCACGGCTAGGCCGCAGACGGTGGCGCGCATTGGACGCTGCTGCCACAAGGCTATCCGGGCTCGCTTTCCGGAGTCACGTTTGCGGATCCGATGACGGTGATCGCTGTGGGCGCCACGGGCATCGCGCAGCGCAGCAGCGATGGCGGAGCGAACTGGACGCGGCTGGATTGCGGCATCTTCAGCGAACTCAGCGCGGTGAGTTTCAGCGACGCGTTGAACGGCACCGCGGTGGGATACAATGGCGTCATTCTGCGCAGCAACGACGGTGGCGCCACATGGAGTCCGCAGAACAGCGGCTGCAAGCGCTGGTTACTCGGGGTGCGCTTTACGGACACTTTCAACGGAACGGTGGTGGGCGAGGGCGGCATCATCCTGCGCACCACGGATGGAGGCGAGCATTGGATACAACAGTTCAGCGGCACCTCACGCATGCTGAACGATGTGTGCTTCACGGACGCGATGACGGCAACCGTGACGGGCAGCGAAGATGGCATCATCCTCCACACCATCGACGGAGGCGAGATCTGGACGGTGCAGCAGGACGGACCGGCACGCGCGTTCCATGCGGTTGCGTTTTCCGATACCGCTCATGGCATCGTGATGGGCGTTGGCGGCGTCATCCTTCGTACGAGCGATGCGGGAGCGCATTGGGATACCCGCACGCATGTGACAGTGAATCATCTGTACAGCGTCACCTTCCGGGATCGTCGCACAGGCTATGCCGTTGGTTCGCGCGGCACCATGCTGCGCAGCAGATGGCGGAACAACCTGGACGCCGCAACTCAGCGGCACGAATGAGGAACTCTTCAGCATCTCCTTTGCCGGAAAGAATGCAGGCACGGCAGTCGGGTACAATGGCGCCATCATTCACACAACGGATGGCGGCACAAGCTGGGCCACGCAAGCCCGGCAGGCAGGCATGCTGAACTGCGTGGCGCAGATCGATTCGTTGAACGCGACGGCGGTCGGCTCCAGCGGGAATATCATCCGGAGCAGCGACGGTGGCGTCACCTGGTTGAAGCAAACGAGCGGCACGAACCTGTGGTTGGAAGGGGTGAGCTTCCGCACTCCGTCCGCCGGGCTGGTGGTGGGCGATAGCGGCATCATTCTTCGCAGCGAAGATGGCGGCGCAACGTGGGTGCGGCAGGAGTCGGGTACTTCGGAACGTTTGATGAGTGTTGCCTTCCGTGGCGACAGCAGCGCAACGGCGGTGGGCGACCAGGGTGTGATCCTCGGCAGCAACGACGGAGGGCGATCATGGGCTCTTCAAAACGAAGAGAACGACGTGCTGCTCAACGGCGTGTCGTTCTTCGACGAGAAAAACGGTCTCGCCGTGGGATGGAAAATTCTTGAAACGACGAATGGCGGCCTTGAATGGAAGGAGCAGGAGCAGCCAGCCCAATGGGTGCAGCGCTCGGTGCTGTGCATGGATCCGGACAATGCCATCGTTGTCGGGTGATTACGGTTACCCCGCAGCGGTGATGGGTCTCACGGGCATTGCGGCAACGCGCGGAGAGGCCCTTCCAACACCGCTCTCCAGCCGACAATTTTCCGGAATCCCCGTCCGCCGCCCGCCCGGCCATTCGCTTCACACTGGGAAAGGAAGCGTACACGACGGTGAGTGTCTACGATCTGCTCGGTCAACGTATCGAAACGGTGCAGACGGGCGTATTGAAGGCGGGAGCGAATGAAGTGCGCTTCGATGCGGCGGGGCACAGCGCCGGGCTGTACTTGTATCGCGTGCAGGCGGGCGGTGAAGTTGGGAACGGGAAGTTGTTGCTGGCGAGATGATCATTCCAGGAGAACAGCATGCAACGCCGCCCCGGGACTCGGAGCGGCGTTGCATGCAAACGAAAGATCAGCAGAGAATCAGAGCTTCTCGGAGACGAGCTTGCCCTGCGTGAAGAGCAGCAGATAGTCGCGGCCGCCGGCCTTGGAGTCGGTGCCGCTCATGTTGAAGCCGCCGAAGGGATGCGCGCCGACGAGCGCGCCGGTGCACTTGCGGTTCAGGTACAGATTGCCGCAATGGAATTCCTCGCGCGCGCGCTCGAGATGCGCCCGCTTCGTCGAGTACACGGCGCCCGTGAGGCCGAACATGGTGTTGTTCGCGATCTTCATGGCGGCGTCGAAATCCTTGGCCTTGATCACGGCAAGCACCGGTCCGAAGATCTCCTCCTGCGCGATGGTGTCGTTCGGCTTCACGTTGGTGATGATGGTCGGCTGCACGAACCAGCCGTTGCCGTCCGCGCGCGCGCCGCCCACCACCACCTTGCCCTTTTCCTTCTTCGCCGTTTCGATGTATGCGAGGATGGATTTCATCGATTTCTCGTTGATCACCGGACCCATGTACACGTTGTCGTCCGGATTGCCGACGGGGAGCTTCTTCCCTTCCTCGATGAGCTTCTCGACGAAGCGGTCGTAGATGTTGGCGTGCACGATGACGCGGCTGCAGGCCGAGCACTTCTGGCCCTGGAAGCCGAAGGCCGCCGCAAGCGTGCCCTTCACGGCCTCGTCCACGTCCACGCCCTCGTCGATGATCATGGAATCCTTGCCGCCCATTTCGGCGATGACGCGCTTGATCCAGATCTGGCCGTCGGCCTTCTTCGCCGCGACCTCATTGATGCGCAAGCCCACTTCCATCGAGCCCGTGAAGGAGATGTAGCGGATCTTCGGATGCGCGACGAGGTAGTCGCCCACCGAGGCGCCGGGACCCGGGATGAAGTTCACGATGCCCGCGGGCAGGCCGGCTTCCTCGAGGATTTCCATGAGCAGCCAGGCCATCATCGGCGAGTCCGACGAGGGCTTGAGCAGCACGGTGTTGCCCGACACGAGCGAGGCGCAGGTCATGCCGGCCATGATCGCGAAGGGGAAATTCCACGGCGGAATCACGAGACCCACGCCGAGCGGAATGTACGTCAGTCCGTTCTTCTCGCCCGGCACGGGCACGATGGGTTGCGGCGCGGCGAGGCGCAGCATTTCACGGCCGTAGAATTCGAGGAAGTCGATGGCCTCGGCGGTGTCGGCGTCGGCTTCGGTGTAGTTCTTGCCGACTTCCTTGATCATCCACGCGTTGATCTCGTAGCGGCGGCGGCGCATGATTTTCGCGGCCTTGAAGAGCACATCGACGCGCTTCTTCGGCGCAACGGTCTTCCAGGTCTCGAAGCTCTTGAGCGCGGCCTGCAGCGCCTTCTCGGCGAGCGTGGTATCAGCCTTGGAGAAGGAGCCGATCACCTCGTCCACGTTCGCGGGGTTGCGCGACACAAGCACATCGTCGGTATTGACCTTCTTTCCGTTGATCAGGAGCGGGTACTTCTTCCCGAGCTTCTTCTGCACTTCGGCGAGCGCCGCCCGCTGCTTCTGCGCGTTCGCGGGCTTCGAAAAATCGGTGATCGGTTCGTTCTTGAATTCGGCGGGCATGGGGGATCCTTGAGTTGTGAACAACGAGAGAATTTCGGATTGAATACGAGGAAGTTTTTGTCAGTTGTCACGCCGAGCGAAGTCGAGGCGGCGGATTTGTTGGATTGAATACGAAGACGTTTTTGTCTGTTGTCACTCCGTGGGAAGTCGAGGCGGCGGATTTCCACTTTCGGATTGAAGACGAAAAAGCTATTCTCTGCTGTCACGCCGAGCCACTCATGGGACGGTATCCCATGATCGTCGAACGTAACACCAGTATAGGATGGTCCCACGAACTCATCCCCCCTACCCCCTTCTCTTGAAAAGAGAAGGGGGAGGAGAGAAAGCCCACGATTGGCTGCAACGCTCCCGCTGATCGCGTTGTCAGTAAATGTCTCTCAAACTGGAAAGCCCCTCTCTTTCCAAGAGAGGGGTTTGGGGTGAGTTCGTGGACAACAACGCTCACGAACTTCAAGATCACCCCAATCATCGGCAGCGAAGCCGCGGCTTTTCCAGGCAATGTTTCATCTCCATGCAGCGCATGTTCTCACTTCCCCTTCCACTCGGGCTTCCGCTTCTCCACGAAGGCCTTCATTCCCTCCTCGGAGTCTTCGGTGGCGAAGAGGAGGTAGAAGTTCTTCCGCTCGAATTCGAGCCCGTGGTCGAGCGTGGCGTCGAAGGACTTGTTGACGGCTTCCTTGGCGAGGCGCACCGCGAGCGGCGGACGCGCCGCGATTTCCCGCGCCAGCGCGATGGCTTCCTTCAGATACAGCTCGACGGGCACGACCTTGAGCACGAGCCCGTATTCCAGGGCCTCGCGCGCCGGCATGAAGCGTCCGGTAAGGACCATCTCCATCGCCTTCGCCTTGCCGACGGCACGCGTCAGGCGCTGCGTGCCGCCCGCGCCGGGCATGACGCCGATGTTGATCTCGGGCTGACCGAACTGCGCCGTCTCCGACGCGATGATGATGTCGCAGATCATCGTGAGTTCGCAGCCGCCGCCCAGCGCGAAGCCGCTCACCGCGGCGATGATGGGTTTCTTCGCCTTGCGGATCCGGTCCCACTTCGCAAACTGGTCACGCGTGAGCATTTCCATCGCGCCGGCGTCGGCCATTTCGGTGATGTCGGCGCCCGCCGCGAAGGCCTTGTCGTTGCCATGCACGACCATCGCGCGGATGGCGTCGTCGTCATCATAGGCCTGCAGCGCGTGGACGACTTCATCCATCAGGCGGAGGTTGAGCGCGTTGAGCACTTCCGGACGGTTGAGCTGCAGGAGACCGACGGCCCCGTCGCGGGCGAGCAGGATGTGGCGGTATTCCATGTCGGATCAGAGGCGGAGTTTGATGCGGAGTTGTCCGTCGATGATGATCTGCGTGACACTGTCGAGTTTCGCAATCAGGCGGTCGACGCGCGCGTTGAGCGAGGTGTCCGCGACCACCTTGTGCACGAAGCCGCGGCTCGTGTTCACCCAGGTCACCATGTCGTGCACGTCGGTGAGGAGCGAGTCGGCCCGTCCCGCGAGGCGGTCGGCGCTGTGGAGTCCGCTCGTGAGGCGCGGCCGCAGTTCCACGAGCAGGGTATCGACGCGGCGCGTCATGCGTGATCAGCGTGGCGGAGAGTTCGTTGACCTTGCCCTTGTTCGCGGCGATCAGCTCCGCATGTCGCGCGGAGATGACCTCGAGGCTGCGCGACGGTTTCCTTGATGGCGCCCGTGAATTCCTTGTCGCCCAGCATGCCGTTGGTGTTGTCGAGCAGGAGGTTGGTCTTCTCGGCCATCTGCTCGACTTTGGCGCGGAGGGCGCCGAGCGCGCCGAACGCGCCGGAGATATCGGGATCCACGCCGCCGCGCAGCTCCGTCGTGATGTCGTGCATGCGCGCACTCGCGCCCTGGCGGATTTCGACTTTCTTCCCCGCCATGAGCTCGAGCATCTGTATGGTCGGCACAGCATCCTCGGTGAGCTGGTACTGCTCGTCGATCTCCGCCTTGACCAGCACGGTATTCTTGTCGACCTTGACGAGCGACACCTTGCCGGCGCGCACGCCGTTGACCATGACGGGATCGCCCGGCTGCAGTCCCGACGAATTCTCGAAGCGCATTTTCAGCGTGTAGAAGCCGCCGGAAATCGTCCACTCCTTGAACCAGGAGAATCCGAAGAGGAGGACCAGGATCCCGGCTATGACGGTGACGCCCACGCGGATTTCGGTGCGGAGTTTTTCGTTCACGGATGACGCTCCCGGGAGAATGCGAGTGATCAGGGATCGCGTCATCGGGCCAGGCGGGGAAGGCGCGGCGTTGGGCATGGGGCGGACGGGGTGTTCACGGATTTCCTTTGCGTTGCCGGATTCGTTGTGCAATGCAGCAAGCAAAAGTAGCGAACCGGGCGGTGATGCGCAATGCTTGCGCGCTTCCCCGCCGCGGCAGGGCTTCTTTGAACAGCGCGTCGAGGGGATTGGCGCGCGGCGCAGGCGCGCCCTCGGACTTCGCGTGCATGGCCAGCAGCGCCTTTTTCGACAGCTCGTCGAGATCCTCGTCGTCCGTGTCGCGCTTCGCGTACATGGTGAACGCCTCGAGCTCCCGGCGGGTCATTTTCGCCTCGTGCTCGCGCAGCTCGGCAATGATCTTGTGCTGTTCTATCGAGGTCATGGCACACCGTGTCCGTGGAGGTGAAAGGCGGCTGATCGGCGCTCACGCGTCCTTGAGCATGGGATCGAAGGCGTCGCGCAGGCCGTCGCCTATGAGGTTGAAGCTGACCACGGTCAGCACGATGGCGAGGCCGGGAAACGCGGAGATCCACCAGGCCCGCACCAGCGCGTCCTTCCCTTCGTAGATGATGTTGCCCCAGCTCGCGGTGGGCGCCTGCACTCCGAGGTTGAGGTAGCTGAGGGCGGCCTCGATCAGGATCATGCCGCCGATGCGCAGGGTCGCGTTCACGATGACCGGCGTCAGCACGTTCGGCAGGATGTGACGGAGCAGAATGCGCAGATGTCCCAGGCCCGCGGCCTGCGCGGCGGTGATGAACTCACGTTCGCGGATGGACTGCACCTCGCTGCGCACGAGCCGCGCGATGCCCATCCACGACGAGAGACCGAGCACGATCACAATGAGAAAGATCCGCGGGATCGGAAGTTTTTCGAACACCGCGACGACGATGAGGATCAGGAACAGCGAGGGAAATGCGAGCAGCACGTCCGCCAGGCGCATGAGGATTGCGTCGGTGGCGCGGCCGAAGTAGCCGGCGCCCAGGCCCGCCATGACGCCGAGCGTCACCGACAGCAGCACGGCGATGATGCCCAGCGAGAGCGACACGCGCGAGCCGTACATCATGCGGCTGAGCACGTCGCGCCCGTACGCGTCCGTGCCGAGTGGAAAGGTCCGCGTCACGAGGTAGTCGCCGGGATGGCGGTCCGCGGAGTTCCGCGAGCGGCAGCCGCCGCGTGTGCTTGCCCGCGGCGAAAGATCAGGGCATCCCTGTCCTTCGACGACCGCGTCCACAAAGAGCAGATCGGCGCGCGAGTCGCGCAGCAGCACGGCATTGCTCCGCAGCAGACGGAGGATATCGGCCTCCCTGTCACTGTGATGCCCCGCCAGCACGGCGGTGACGGGCGCCACGCGCTCGTCGCGCAGACGCACCGCCTGCAGGCGCGCGAGGGGCGGACGGTACTGCGTCACGAGGCCATCCTGAAACACGTCCGGGATTGAACGGCGCGAGCAGCGGGCACAGAAAGGCGATGCTGTACAGCGTGGCGATCAAGACCGCGCCGGTCAGGGCGAGCCGATTCTCGCGAAAGCTCCGGAACGCGAGTCCCCACTGGCTGTGACGGTCGGTGCTGTCGTGCCGAGCGAGCGAACGTCGCGCGAGCAACCCGGATGAGCAGCGGCGCGGCGACCAGATACGCGACCGCGACCCAGTACTCCGGCCACGGCCAGGATGGAAAATGATTTCGCGCTTCGCCCGAATCGCTGAGCAGCAACCATGCGGTGAGGAGGAAGGACCGGACGCTCGCGAGCACGGCGTGCGCATTTACCGCGAAGACGAGGACGAACGCCAGAAACGCCGCGAGAAAGCCGCAGCCCGCCGCGAGTGCGGCCCCGCCGCAGGTGACCCACCCCCGGAAGAAGCATCTCGAGGATGTCGGGAATGAGGGGCGTCGCTGCGCGTCATCCGGATCACTCCAGCCTGATGCGCGGATCGGCGAACGCGCTCAGAATGTCGGCGGTCAGGTTGCCGAGTATGACCATGATCCCTGAAATCATCGTGCAGGCGATGATCAGGGGATAATCACGCGTGAAGATCGCATCCACCACCACCTTGCCCATGCCCGGCCAGCCGAACACGCTCTCGACGATCACGGCGCCGCCGAGCAGGAAGGGCAGCGAAAGGCCGCCGAGGGTGATGATGGGCAAAAGCGCGTTGCGCAGGGCGTGCTTGCCGATCACGATGAATTCGCTCAGTCCCTTCGCCCGCGCGGCGCGGATGTATTCCAGGTGGATGACCTCGAGCATGCTCGCCCGCATGTACCGCGCGGTGGCCGCCGCGGAGGCGATGCCGAGCACGAACACGGGCAGCACCATGTGATGCAGCACGTCGAGTACGTACTCGAGCGGCGGCAGATAATCGGCCATCGGCGATTGCATGCCCGTGGCGGGGAACAGCGGGATGGCGCCGGAGAAGGCGAGCACGAGCATCAACCCGAGCCAGAATTCGGGCATCGAATACAGAAACAGCGCGATCACCGTCATGACGCGGTCCAGCGTCGTGCCGCGTCGCAACGCGGACACGATGCCGAGCGCGATCCCGACCGCGAAATCGAGCACCAACGCGGCTGAGGTCAACAGCAGCGTTTTCGGGATCGTGTCGATGAGAATGTCGCGCACGGGCGCGTGCTTCGAGAAGGAGACGCCCAGATCGCCCGACAGCGTGCTCCCGAGCCATTTCCAGTACTGCACCAGCAGCGGCTGGTCGAGCCCGAACGCGCGCCGCAGATTTTCGGCGTACTGCGGATCCACGTCCGCCTGCATGTAGAACGAGGTCGGATCCCCGGGCGCGAGGTGCACGACGAAGAACGTGACCGTGAGCAGCCCGAAGATCAGCGGGATTGCTGACAGGACGCGTCTGAAAATGTATCGAGGCACGGGCGCAGCGCGGAAGAGCCGCCTCGGATCAGAACGTGGAAATCGCCGCGGGGTCGCCGATCTTCCAGTTCCAGATCCCGTCGAGAATCCCCATGACGTTGATGTTCGTCTTCTTCAGGCGGCGATTGACCGCGACGATGTCCTTGATCCAGTACATGAACGTGAACGGCTGTTCGCGGTGCAGGATCGTCTGAATCTCCCGCCAGTATTTCGCGGCCTCGATTTCGTTGGGGCGCCCGCAGGCCGAGCTTGAGCAGTTCCTGCACGCGCGCGTTCTGGAAGCCGGCGTTGTTGAAGGGATTCCGCAGATCGCCCCAGCGGTTGGAGGGATCGATGGCGAGATCGACGATGAAGCCGCCCAGGAAGGCGTCATAGTCCTTCTGGGCCACCTTTTCGTACATGACCACGGGCTCGAGGGCGGTGAGCTGGCACGTTGATACCGAGTTCCTTCAGGTTCTCCTGAATCACCGTGGCGGCGTAGGCGCGCGCGCGTTGCCGACGTCGTACATCATCGCGAAGGTGAAAGGCGTCCCGTCCTTGTCGAGGATGCCGTCGCCATTGGTATCCTGCCATCCGGCGGCTTTGAGCAGTTCGCGCGCGCGGTCGGGATCGTAGGGATAGGGGCGCAACTCGTTGTTGATGGCCCACCGGAACACCGGCGAGAAATCGCTGATGGCGAGTTCGCCGTACGGGCCGAGCTTGGCGTCCATGATGCCTTTGCGGTCGATGCCGAGCGTCAGCGCCTGGCGCACCCGCGTGTCGCCGAACAAGCGCGTGCGGCCGTATCATCTTGCCTGCGCTCCTTCGGTATTCCTGAAAATCGATGTTCGCCCAGGCGATGTAATCGTAGGCGGTGGCGGAAGCGTCTCGAGCTGGATGTCCGGATATTTCTCCTTGGATCTCCTTGACGTCTTCGAAGTACAGGGGCCACATCACGTCCACCTTGCCCTTCTTGAGCGCGGTGAGACGGGTGGTCGGATCCGGAGATGACGCGGAACAGGACGTGCTCCAGGACTGCCGGGGCGGGCATGGTGCATTTCTGATTCGTGACGAGCGTGATCTCCTCCCCGCGCTTCCATTTCTCCATGCTGTACGGGCCCGCGCTGAGCGGCTTCTGGTTGCGCGGATGCGAGCGGAGACTGCGGCGGTCGGCATCGCCATAGATGTGCTTCGGAATCGGCGGCACGGTGAGATGGAAGAGCTGCTGCGGGTAGGTGTGGACGAAGTGGAACACCATCGTCGTGTCGTCGAGGATCTCGATGCTCTTGTCGACGTCGAATTTGTCGTTGGTGAAGATCATGTCGTCGACGTAGTTGCTGCGCGGGCTCGCCACATCGGGATCGCCGACCAGCTCGTAGGTGAACTTGATGTCCTGCGGAGAGACCAGCACGCCGTTTTCCCAGCGGACGTCGTTCCGGATGATGAGCTTGACGTCGCGGCCCTCGTTGAGGAACTCCCAGCGCTTCACGAGGGCGGGTTCGTAGATCAGCTTGCCCGCGATGAGATCGAAGGTGATGTTGAACATCTGCGGGTACAGCGCGGTGGCGACCTCGGACGAGATGGTGGACGACGTGACGATGGGGTTGAAACTCTCCACGTCGCCGGTCAACGCCACCACCGCGGCGTCCTTTCAGGCCTGACCACCTTTTCTCCCGCAGGACAGAAGGATCAGAAGACAGCAGATCGGAAGGAGTGCGAGGAAACGACGAGACATGAGAGCCTCCATGCGAGAGGTGGAAGGGGATGGTGACGTGCGCGTCGGGGTCGAAGGAAAGATCCGTTGTAGATGTGCGAAGATTCACAAAAAGCCGAAAAAAAACAACAAGACTATCCGATTCCCGTTATTCGAAGTCGTGTTCGAGCCAGTCGATCATCGGATCGGACTTGTCGTCCGCGTCGGCCTTCTGTTCGAGCATGGTCTGGAGGCGGCGCGAGAATTCCAGCGCCGAATCGTGCCCGTAATGTTTCAGGAGGTGGTTCAACGCGATGACTTCCGAAATCACCGTCACGTTTTTTCCGGGGAAGATCGGGAGCCGGATATGCGGCACGGACACGCCGAGGATTTCCGTCTCCGAGGTGTCGAGCCCCGTGCGGGTGTACTCGATCGTGTCGTCCCATTCCTCGAGCTGCACGACCACTTCCACGCGCTTCTGGAAGCGCACCGAACGCACGCCGAAAATGCTGCGGATGTCGATCAGTCCGAGCCCGCGCACCTCCATGAAATGCTTCACGAGTGAACTCCCGGAGCCCATGAGGATGCTCTCCCCTTTCCGGATGACCATCACCACGTCGTCGGCCACGAGACGATGCCCGCGCTCGATGAGGTCGAGCGCGATCTCGCTCTTGCCAATGCCCGAGCGCCCGACGAAGAGCACGCCGATGCCGTAGACGTCCACGAAGGCGCCGTGAATGATGGTCTTCGGCGAGAACTGGTCGTCCAGAAAATCCCCGACGAAATAGACCGCCTTGGTGGTCTCGTACTTGGTGGTGAACACCGGCACGCCGTGTTCGGTGGCGATCGCGAGCAGTTCGGGTTCGAGCGTATTGCCGGCGGTCATGATGATGCACGGGATGTCGAACTCGAACAGGCGCGGGAAGGACGGGATGCGCTGTTCGGCAGGCAGCGAGCGGAGATAATTCACTTCCGTGTTGCCCATCACCTGCACGCGGTGGAAGGTGAACAGCTCCACATAGCCCGCGAGTGCGAGTCCGGGGCGGTGCAGGTTCTTGTCGGTGATCAGCCGCTCGCTGCTTCTCGAGGCCGTTGATGGATTGCAGCCCGAGCCGCTGCAGGTTCTTCTCGTAGAAGGCGCGGACCGTGATGCTTTCTTTCGCGATCTCCTTGAGGTCGGCGAACGGGTTGTCGGAGTTGTATTTCATGGGTTGTTATGAAACGCGGGCGGGCCACATGGGTGAGCCGCCCGCAAGATACGCACAATAGGGGTGAGAGGACAGATCAGAGCTGGCGGCGTTTGTCCTTGTATTTGAGAAGCTGGCGCTCGAGCTTCAGCACGGCGCTGTCGATGGATTTGTAGAAGTCGTCCGTCGTCTCGATGGCGACGAGGTTGGTGCCGTACACGGAGAGATTGATCTCGGCGATCTTCGACGACGTCTTCACTTTTTCGAAGCGAAGAATGATGTTCCCGTTCACGATACCGTCGTAGTACTTCTTGAGCGTGGACACCTGC
The DNA here is from genome assembly GCA_016720835.1 of Ignavibacteria bacterium. Taxonomy (GTDB): domain Bacteria; phylum Bacteroidota; class Ignavibacteria; order SZUA-365; family SZUA-365; genus JADKJW01. Next base: position 72,420 of record JADKJW010000008.1, on the reverse strand, counting down.
GCAAGGGCGTACTCTTTCAGCCCGTCGTGGGCCTTGAAGTGTCGTGCGGTGAATTGGACGTTCATAGTGAGGCTCCTTCCTGATGAAAGATGGAGTTAGGCACGCGGGTGCGCCGTCGCGTAGACCCGCTTGAGGTGGTCGGTGGAGACGTGCGTGTAAATCTGCGTCGTGGAGAGGCTCTCGTGTCCCAGCAGTTCGCGCACCGCTTCGAGATCCGCACCCCGGTCCAGGAGGTGCGTGGCGAATGAGTGTCGAAGGACGTGCGGGCTGCAGCGCATCTGATGCTCCGCCAGACGCAGGGTGGAGTGGACAATGGTGTGCACCGCGCGCGTCGAGATGCGCGCGCCGCGAAGGTTGACGAAGACCGCCTCCGGGTCGCGGAGCGCGCGCGCGCCGGTGAAATGCTCGCGCATGCGCAGCGCGCAGGTGTCGAGGGCGGCGAGCGCCGCGCGCCCGATCGGGACGACGCGTTCCTTCCTGCGCTTGCCCAGGACGCGGAGCGTGCCGCTGCGCGGGGCGATGCTGTCGTGATTGAGCGACACGAGTTCGCTCAGGCGGATGCCGGTGCTGTAGAAGACCTCGAGAATCGCCGCGTCGCGCGCTCCGGCAAACGTGGAGGTGTCGGGCGTCGCGAGCAGCGCGGCGAGCTGCTCCTGCTCGACGAAGGCCGGGAGCCGCCGCTCGAGCTTGAGCGAGCGCAGGGTGGCCGCCGGATTCTCCGCGAGGCCGCCGCGCGCGACGGAAAAGGAGAAAAAGGTCCGCAACGCCGTGAGCTTGCGCGTGGCGCTGCGCTTGCCGAGACCGCCGTCGAGCAGCGCGCCGAGGTACTGCCGCAGCGTGTCGCGGTCGACGCCGTCCACGGGCGCGTCGTCGCGGCCGCACAACGCGTCGAGCCACGCCGAGAACTGCAGGAGATCGTCGCGGTACGCGCGCACCGTGTGCGGGGAGGCGTTCCGTTCCACCGTGAGATGGGATATGAATCGTGCGATCAGATCGCGCATGAGTGACGCTATGCTGCCGATTGCATCATGTCGAAGGGCTCAAGATCGAGGGTGAACTCTTCCTTGCAGGCCGGACACTTGAGGAACTCGCCTTTTTTCTGAGTGAACTTGTGTGAAAGATACTCATTTTTACATGAAGGGCAAGGCTTCGCGACGGGACGGTCCCACGAGACGAAATCGCAGTTCGGGTACTTCGTGCATCCGAAAAACGTGCGTTTCGTTTTCGACATCCGCTCCGAGATTTCTCCTTCCTTGCACTTCGGGCACTGGATGCCCGTCGTGATCGGACGGGTGAACGTGCAGTCGGGATAGCCGGAACAGCCGATGAATTTTCCGTAGCGGCTCTGTTTGAGCATCAGGGGCTTGCCGCAGGTCGGGCATGCTTCCTGGATTTTCATCTTCTCGGCGTCCTCGGGGAGCGGTTTCGCGTTCTTGCATTCCGGGTAGCCGCTGCAGGCGAGGAATTTCCCGTTCCGGCCCCAGCGGATGATCATCGGCCGCTGGCACTTTTCGCAGACGACGTCGGTGTCCTCTGTCAGGCGCGCCTGTTCCGGCGACACCGAATTGAGCAGCGTCATGAACGGCTCGTAGAAATCGCCCATCACCTTGAGGTACGACGCCTCGCCCGACGCCACGGTATCGAGTTCCTCTTCCATGCGCGCCGTGAATTCCACGCTGAACAAGGTCTGGAAATGCCGCTGCAGCAGCGTGTTCACATCCATGCCGAGCGTCGTCGCGTAGAGACGCCGCTCCTTCTGCTCCACGTACCCGCGCTCCTGCACGGTGCTCACGATGAGCGCGTAGGTGCTCGGACGGCCGATGCCCTTGGCTTCCAGCTCGCGGACCAGACTGCTTTCCGTGTACCGCGGAGGCGGCTTGGTGAAATGCTGGTGGGGATCGACGGACAGCGCGTCCACGCGGTCGCCCGCCGCGAGATTCTCCGGGATGACCGACTCCTCCTCGTCCTTCTCGCCGTTGGCCTCCGTGTCGAAATCGTCGTACACCTGCAGGAAGCCGCGGAACGTGTACACGGAACCGACGCCGCGAAACGTGTACGGCCCTCCATCCACGGTCACGGAGGTCTGCTGCATCACGGCGGACTCCATCTGGCTGGCGACGAAACGCTTCCAGACGAGTTCGTAGAGCGCGTACTGCTCGCCGGTGAGGAAGGGACGGACGCGCTGCGGCGTGTAGTCCATCGACGTGGGGCGTATCGCTTCATGCGCGTCCTGCGCGCTGGCCTTCACCTTGAAGACGCGCGGTTCGGCGGGCACGGAACGGTCGCCATAGGCGGCGCGGATGTGGTCGCGCACGGCGCTCACGGCCTCGCCGCTGATGCGCGTCGAATCGGTGCGCATGTAGGTGATGAGGCCGGCCGCGCCCTCCTCGCCGAGCTCCACGCCTTCGTAGAGCTGCTGCGCGATGAGCATCGTGCGCTTGGCCGAGAAGCGGAGCCGGTTGGAGGCTTCCTGCTGCAGCGAACTCGTGATGAAGGGCGCCGGCGGCGTCCGCGAGATGTCGCGCACCTGCACGTCGGTGATGCCGAAGGCGCGCGCCCGGATGTCCTCGAGCAGCGACGCGGCCGCGGCCTCGTTCGGAATTTCCGGATCCTTGCCTCCGATTTTGACCAGCTTCGCGTGGAAGGAGCCGTCGTCCGGTTTCTGGAATTCGCCGGTGACCGACCAGTACTCCGTGACCGTGAAGGCCTGGATTTCCTTCTCGCGCTCGCAGATGAAATGGAGGGCGACGGACTGCACGCGCCCTGCGGAAAGGCCCTTGTAGATGGTCTTCCAGAGGAAGGGACTGATCTTGTAGCCCACGATGCGGTCCATCACGCGCCGCGCCTGCTGCGCCTGCACCATCTTCTCGTCGATGTGGCGCGGATGCGCCATGGCTTCGCGGACGCCGGTCTTGGTGATTTCGTTGAAGAGCACGCGGAAGATCGGTTTGGTCGGCGCCTTGCGGGCGATTTCGGACGCGATATGCTGCGCGATGGCTTCGCCCTCGCGGTCGGGATCGGTCGCGACATAGATGGTGTCCACCTTCGCCGCGCGCGACTGCAGTTCCTTGACGACCTGGTTCTTTCCGCGGATGGTCACGTACTTCGGTTCGAAGCCGTTCTCGACGTCCACGCCGAGCTCGTTCGCGGGGAGATTCTTGATGTGCCCGACGGTGGCCTCGACGATGAAGTCCTTGCCGAGGTATTTATTGATCGTTTTCGCTTTGGAGGGAGATTCGACGATGACGAGTGATTTTGCCATACAGGGTGATACGGATTGCCGCGAAAGTGAACCCCCCGGACCCCGCCGGGCGCGGGGGCCGCCCCCCGGCCCCCCGCCCCCGGCGTCAGTGGATGGTGTCCTTGCTGTTGAGCATGAGTCTGCTGCCGATACGCGCCGAATCGTCGTAGTCGAACATGATCGAGGCCGCGATCGATTTGATCTCGGAGAGGCCGACGCTCGAGAAGCCCGCCATCATGATGCGGTCGATCGCGAGTTCCACTTCCATGTCGTCGAGCAGGCCGAGCTCCCGGAGCTGGATGAGGTAGCCGAGCGCCTCGGGACTGATGACCGACCGTTCCGCGTCATGGAGGATGCGATGGGAATGCGCCGAGCCGCGTTGTCCGTCGGTCAGCAGGTTTTCCCCGAGATTGATTTTATCGAACAGCCAGCTGAAGGCGGTGCTGATCTCATTGTCCGTGTACCCGCGCTCCGAGAGGATGCGCAGATCGATCTCCCCGAGGCGCTTGTCATGGCGCATCTCGTGGATCAGGTACACGATGATTTCGACGATTTTTTCCTGCATGCTTCGTTGGTGTCCGGTAATTCCTGCGTAAAATCTAGACGCTGATGCAGGGAATGTCAAGTCACGTCCGCATCCGACCGCCAAAAACGACGTTGAGATAGCGGTTTTCGAGGATACGCATCCGCTCCCTCTGCGCGTCGCTCGCGTCGTCGTGCCCGCAGGCATGCAGGACGCCGTGCACCGCGAGGCGGGCCAGTTCTTCGCGCAAGGTCACCCGGTATTCGCGGGCCTGCCGCCGCGCGGTGTCGACGGAGATGTAGATTTCCGCCTCCACCTCCCGCCCTTCCCCCATCGGGAACGTGATGACATCCGTCGGATAATCATGCCGCAGATACCGGACATTCAGCTCCCGGATGGCGGCGTCGTCCAGCAGGACCACGCTCACCGCGCCACGCGTTTTCCTCTCGCCTTCGAGGACGGCGTTGCAGCAGTCGTAAAACAGACGGGCGCCGATGGGACCGGTGCGCGCCGCGAACGTCACGCTCAGGGTCATGCCCGGGCGTTTTCCGCGTCCGTGGTGGTCTCGTCGTCGGGCAGGATGAATTCCGTGAGCGACAGCGCGATGCCCGACATCATCACCTCGGGACCGAGCGTCGTGAAATCGCCGGAGAGCAGGCTGCGGTCCACATTCGCGTAGAGCGAGCAGCCGCCTTCGCGTTCCACGATCAGTCCGGAAACCTTCCCTCCCGCTTCCGCAAAAAAGGTGACTTCTCCGAGCATCTCGCTGACGACGAAGCCGGAGCAATGCTGCATCTGCAGATTGGCGTTGGGCGTGAACACGGTGACGAGCGCCCCCTGCTCGCTGCCGATCGCGATGCTCGGATACACCTCGAGCGTCACCTGGCGCGTCGGGTCGTCGGTGCGGATTTCATACCGGTGATGATTCCCGTCGAGGCGCGGCTCGACGTTCAGAACGGAAGCGATCTGGCGGATGTCGTCGTTGGTGAACGCAAAACTCATGATCTCTCTTTGGCCTGTTGAGGCGGAATATACGCAAACCCCTCCGGAAAGTTGTTCGCGGCGCGGAAATGCGCTCCGGCAAAATAGCCACGACCCCTCCGTTTGTCAAGGCGGACCCGTTGCGAGGCTTTTCTCGCCGGGGCGCGTATATTCATCGCGTACAGCCACCACGATGCAGGGGTCGACCGAATGAATTCCGATATCCGTGTCCGTTTTGCGCCCAGCCCGACCGGCTATCTGCATGTCGGCGGCCTGCGCACCGCCCTCTACAATTACCTGTTCGCGCGCGCGCAGGGCGGCGTCTTCGTGCTGCGCATCGAGGATACCGACCGCACGCGTCTCGTCGAGGGAGCGGTGGAGAATCTGCTCCGGACGCTTTCGTGGGCGGGTCTGGAATGCGACGAGGGACCCGCACAGGGGGGGCCCTTCGGGCCGTACGTGCAGTCGGAACGCCTGGAACTCTACGCCGCGCACATTCAGACCCTGCTCGCAGACGGCAAGGCGTACCGCTGCTTCTGCACGACGGAGCGACTCGCGGAGTTGAAGAAGGCGCAGGCCGCCGAAAAACGCCCCCCGATGTACGACCGCCGCTGCCGGACGATTCCGGTCGAGGAGGCGGAGCGCCGGGCACACGAGGGCGAAGCGTGCACCGTGCGCATGAAGGTGCCCCTGCTCGGCGAGGTCGTCTTCACGGACGAGATCCGGGGCGAGGTGCGTGTGAGCGCGTCCGTCATCGACGACCAGGTGTTGTTGAAATCGGACGGATACCCGACCTACCATCTCGCCAATGTCGTGGACGACCATCTCATGCGCATCAGCCACGTGATACGCGGCGAGGAATGGCTGCCGTCCACCCCCAAGCATCTCCTGCTCTACGACTTTTTCGGATGGACGCCGCCACGCTTCGCGCATCTCCCCCTTCTGCTGAATGCCGACCGCAGCAAACTGAGCAAGCGCCAGGGGGACGTGGCCGTCGAGGATTTCCGCGCGAAGGGCTACCTGCGCGACGCGCTCGTGAACTTCGTGGCGCTGCTCGGTTGGAACACCTCCGACAACCGGGAGATGTTCACGCTCCCCGAGCTGGTCGCCGCGTTCTCGCTCGCCCGTGTCGGCAAGGCCGGCGCGGTGTTCGATCACGACAAGCTCGACTGGTTCAACGCGCAGTACCTGCGCGCGCTGCCCGCGGACGCGCTCGCCGCGCTCTGCACGCCGCACCTCGAGGCCGCGGGTGTCGATGTCGGCGACCGCGCGCGCACCGACGCCGTCCTCGCGGCGGTGCTCTCGCATCTCACCGTGCCCGCGGATGTGGTCGAAGCGGCGCGCATCTTTTTTGAAGCGATGCCGCTCGCCGAAGAGGGCGAGGCTCGCGAGGCGCTGGCCGCGCCCGGCGCGCGCGTCGTGCTCGAGAGCTTTGCGCGTCTCGCCGGGGACGTGTCGCCCTGGACGCGCGACGCGGTGAAGGAGTGCATCAAAGCCGTCCAGAAGGACGCCGGCGTCAAGGGCAAGGAACTGTTCATGCCCATACGGGCGGCCTTGACGGGCCGCGCGCACGGTCCGGAACTGCCCGTGATCGCCGAGCTGCTGGGACGGGACGTCTGCCTCGAGCGGATCCTCGCCGCGTTGCGCTGAGCGATGTCCGCGCCCGCCGTCTCCCTCATCCTCATCCACTACCGGCAGGACGCGCTGACGGCGCATGTGCTGCAACGTCTCGCGGAGATCCGGATCAACCTGCCGTTCGAAGCGATCGTCGTCGACAACGGCTCCCCCGCGCCTTTCGCAGCGCTCGAGACCCCGTTCCCCTGCCGTGTGCTACGGATGGATCGCAACACCGGCTACGCGCGAGCCTGCAACGAAGGCGCGCGCGCGGCTCGTGGACCGCTGCTCTTCTTTCTGAACAACGACATCGATTTTGAGGTCGATTTCCTCTCGCCTCTCGCCGCGCAGTTCGACGTCGATCCCGCGCCGGGCATCGTCGCGCCCGCGCTCTGTTTTCCCGGCGGGCGCTTCCAGCTCTCGTGGGGCGACGCCCCGGGGATCCGGAGCGAGGCGCGGGAGCGCGCGCGCCAGCGTCAGAGCCGCGCGGGGGGCGGCCCGCTGTATGCGGCGCGGGAGGCGGAAAGCCGGGAGGCGCGGGACGTCGACTGGGTGACCGGCGCGGCCCTCTGCATCCCGCGCGGCGTTTTCGACGCCATCGGCGGCTTCGACGAGGAGTACTTTTTCTATTTCGAAGACGCGGACTTGTGCGCACGTGTACGCGCGGGGGGGCGCACGGTGCGCTACGATCCGGCCGTACGTCTCGTGCATTTCGGCGGCGGATCGCAGGACGAGCCTTCGCCCGCCATCGAGCGCTCGTACCGGACGGGGCAACTTCGCTACTACGCGCGGCACCGTCCGCGCATTTCCTTTTCCCTCCTGAAGGCGTATCTTGCCCTGAAAACCGCCGCGCGAGCCATTCGCGAGCCCGCGGCGAGGCCAGCCATGCGGGTCCTGCTCGGCAGGATCCTGCGTTTCACCGCGCCGCCATACCGCCCCTGAAGGATGCAGCACAGTCATGGCCACCATCAACGGTCTGATCATTTTTGACGTGTCCGGCGACACCATTGCCGGCGAGGACGCGCGTCTGACCCCGTCCGACCGCAACGCGCTCGGCCGCGCCCTGCTCCTGGACGCATGCATCCGTGCCAGCGCGACTCCGCTCGCGGGCGCCTGCGTCTGCGTGAGCGACCCGTCGCTGGAGGCTGAGCTCGCCTCGACCGCGCCGCGAGTCCGCGTCCTGCGCGCGGCGGACAGCCCCGCCGGAGAGCGCATCGCCGCAGCGCTCGACGAGGCCTTCGATTTCGGATTTAGACATCTTCTCCTGTTGCTCTCGTCCGCCGCCACCGTGCCGCCGCGGTCCATCGAGGCGGCCTTCGCCCTGCTCGACACCTTCGAGGACGCCGTCATCATCGGTCCGACGGAGCGCGACGGCGTCTACGCCATCGGAACGCGCCGGCCGCATCCGGACGTGTTCGACGGACTCGATCCCGCCGGCATGCTCGGCTACGACACGGTCATCGGCCGTCTCCCCGCCACCGAATGCACCGTGTACCCGCTGGCGCCGAGGCCCGGGCTGGTGACCGCGGACGACGTGGACGTGCTGCACGCCGAAGTGCTCTCCCTCAGCGCGCAGGGCGCCGCCTTCCTGCACACCGGGCGCTGGTTCGAGGAGCGCGCGGCGCTCTTCACGCCCGAGCCGCGGGAGGCATAGCGCCATGCGGACCGGCATGCTCGGCGGCAGCTTCAATCCGCCGCATCTCGGCCATCTGCTCCTTGCGGAGTCGGCCCTGCAGGAGCTCGCGCTGGACCGTGTCCTCTTCATTCCGGCGAGCCAGTCCCCGTTCAAGCCGGGACTCGCGGCACCGGACCCCGCGACGCGCTGCGAAATGGTGGCCCTCGCGATTTCCGACAACCCGCGCTTCGCGCTCGACACCTTCGAAGCCGAGCGCGGCGGCATGTCGTACACCATCGACACCGTGCGTCATCTGCGGGCGCTGTCCCCCGCGGACGAGTTGTTCCTGCTCCTCGGCGCGGACGCTTTCGCGGAGTTTCCGCTCTGGAACTCTCCTGAAGAAATCGCGCGCGAGGTCACGCTCGCGGTCGCGACGCGTCCCGGCTGCGCCATCGATCTCGCGGCGCATCCCTTCAGCGCGCGGGCGCGGAGTTTCGCCATGCCCGCCGTCGACATCGCGTCATCCGACATCCGCCGCCGCGTGGCGGAAGGACGGTCTGTCCGGTACCTCGTGCCGTGGACCGTCCACACCTTTCTGGGCGCCACGGCGCTGTACCGGAATCCGGCCTGATTCCGCATGGGCGCGGCGCCGGTCCGCGACGGAGGATCCGGTCAGAGCCAGCCCTGTTCGCGGTACCAGGCGATGGTGCGCCGTATCGCTTCCTCGAGCGGCACTTCGTCGCGCCAGCCCAGGTCGCGCAGCGCCTTGGATGAATCGCAGAGCCAGTACTGCCGCGTGATATCGCGGGCCTTTTCGAGATTGAGCGTCGCGGGCTTCCGCTGGAGGGCGGCGGCGAGCTGGGCGACGGCCGCAACGGAGTAGACCAGACCGTGCGGGAGCCGCACGGTCACGGTTCTCTTCGCGAGGAGTTTCGCGGAAATACGCCCGACCTCGGGCCAGGTGTAGGCCTGCGTGCTGGCGAGATAATACGTCTGATGCAGCGACACCTCGGCGGTCGCGGCGAGAATGATGCCGCGCACGAGGTCCTCGGTCGAAATGAGATTCAGGCGTTTTTCGCCGAAACCGATGAGCGAATTCAATCCCTTGGCGATGGTCTGGAAATAGATGAAGATCTCCGTGTCGCGGGGACCGAAGACTGCGGGCGGCCGCACGATGGTCCACGGCACGATGCCGGTGAAGGATTGCACCGTCGTTTCGGCGGCGATCTTCGAGCGGCCGTAGGTCGTGATCGGGTTCGCGGGCATGTCTTCCGTCAGCGGGCGGTCGGCGGACGGGGCGGGTCCCGCGGCCGTCTGGCTGCTGACGAAGAGGAAGCGGCGGAGCGCCGGGGCGTGGTCGCGCGCGGCTTCCAGCATATGCCGCGTGGCGGTGTCGTTGCCGAGAAAATACTCCTCCGGGGCGCGCGCCTTGACCACTCCGGCGATGTGGAATATGTAATCGGCTCCGGCGAGGAATGTGTGAAGCGAAGCGGGATCCCGCACATCGCCTTCGATGCATTCGATGTTCTTGCCCTGTATCCAGCGGCGGTTGCTCGTTTTCCTGACGAGGGTTCTCACCGTGTAGCCTTGTGCGAGGAGGGAGTCGGCGAGGTGGCTGCCGATGAAGCCGGTGGCGCCCGTGACGCAAGCGATCATGTGCGGTATCCGTGGAGAGGTGTGAGAATCGTGCTTCGTTGCATTTCAGAACCCTCAAAAGTATATTGAAATTTAATATACGCGCCAAAAATCGCGCCAATTCTTTTCGAAAACCGGTGCCGCCGTCCCGACGTCATGGGAGTCGACACGGCCAATTGCGGCTACGTCGCAGCACATCGAAGCCAAGGAGACATACGTGGATTTATTCGACAAATGCAGGTCGTTCACGCGCGCGGATGAAGTGAAAGCGGCCGGGTATTACCCGTATTTCCGTGCAATCGAAGAAAACGAGGGGCCGGTGGTGTCCATCGAGGGGCGCAAGATCATCATGGCGGGCTCGAACAACTACCTCGGTCTGACCGCGCACCCGAAAGTCAAACAGGCCAGCCACGACGCCATCGACAAATACGGGACCGGGTGCTCCGGCTCGCGGTATCTGACCGGGACGTTGAACATTCACAACGAACTCGAAGAACGTCTGGCCGCGTATCTCGGCAAGGAATCCTGTCTGCTCTTTTCGACCGGCTACCAGACCGCGCAGGGCGTCATTTTCACGCTCGTGCAGCGCGGCGACTACGTGGTGTCCGACAAGGACAATCACGCGTGCATCGTGGCGGGAAACCTGATGGCGAAGGGCGCCTACGCCACGATCGTCCGCTACCGGCACAACGACATGGCGAATCTGGAAGCGGTGCTCGCCGGCCTGCCCGCCGACAAGGCGAAGCTCATCGTGTCCGACGGCGTCTTCAGCACGACCGGTGAAATCGTGCATCTGCCGGCCCTCGTCGAGGCCGCCAAACGGCACAACGCGCGCATCCTGATCGACGACGCGCACTCCATCGGCGTGATCGGCGTGGGCGGACGCGGCACCGCGAGCCATTTCGGCCTCGTGGAGGAAGTGGACATGACCATGGGGACGTTCAGCAAGACCTTCGCCAGTCTCGGCGGCTTCGTGGTCGGCGAGCGCTCCGTCATCAATTACGTGAAACATCATTCCCCCGCCCTGATCTTCAGCGCGAGCCCGACGCCGGCGAGCGTCGCCGCCGCGATCGCGGCCCTCGACGTCCTGGAAGAGGATCCCGGTCTCGTCACGCGGCTGCTCGCGAACGCCGCGTACATGCGCGAGGGCTACACGAAACTCGGCTTCAACGTCATTCCCGGAGAGACCGGCGTCGTGCCCGTCATCATCGGCGACGATCAGCTGACCTTCGTGTTCTGGCGCGAACTCTTCGACGCGGGCGTGTTCGTGAACGCCTTCATCAGTCCGGGCGTCCCGCCGGGACTGCAGATGCTGCGCACGAGCTACATGGCCTCGCACGAAAAGGAGCATCTCGACCGCATCCTCGAAATTTCCGCGGAAATCGGCCGCAAACTCGGCGTCATCCAGTAAGAAGGGAAAGGACTCCATGGCTGTACAGGTCCGCGAACTCGACATCGCGACGGAGCGGGAGCGTTTCATCAAGCTCCAATGGCGTTTTCTCGGACAGGACCCGAAATGGGCCCCTCCGCTGCTGATGGACCGGAGGAAACTCCTCGACACGAAGAAGAATCCGTTTTACCGGCACGCGGAAATCGCGCTCTTCATCGCCGAAAAGGACGGACAACCGGCGGGACGCATCGCCGCCATCACGAACGCGAACCACAACGCCGTGCATCACGACAAGGTCGGCTTTTTCGGCTTCTTCGACTGCGCCGATGACCAGGAGGTCGCCAACGCCCTCTTCGACGCGGCGGCGGCCTGGCTGAAGGCGCGCGGCATGGACACGATGCGCGGCCCCATGAATCCCTCGATCAACGACGAAATCGGCATGCTCGTCAAGGGCTTCGACAGTCCGCCGCTCGTGCTGATGACGTACAACCCGCCCTACTACGCGGCGCTGTGCGACGGCTACGGCTTCGTGAAGGAGAAGGATCTCCTCGCGTACGCGATTCACAACGAGACCACGGTGTCGCCGAAGCTCGAGCGCGTGCAGAAGGCCGTGCGCGAGCGCTACAAGGTCACGCTGCGCGACGTCGACTTCTCGCGCCTCAAGGAAGAGATCGTGATTCTGCGCGACCTGTACAACCGTTCGTGGGAGGACAACTGGGGCGCCGTCGCGATGACGGACGCCGAGTTCGACTTCCTCGCGGCGGACCTGAAGCAGGTGCTCGGCAGCCACAAGGATTTCGCGTCCTTCCTCCTGCGCGATGGCGTGCCCATCGGCTTTTCGCTCACGCTGCCCGACATCAACGAGTTGCTGATCTCCAACCGCCGCGGCTGGCTGCTGCCGGGGGCATTCAAGATGCTGACGGGTCTGAAGACGGTGAAGAAGTCGCGCATCCTGGTGCTGGGCGTGCTGCCCGAGCATCGCGACAAGGGTTTCGACGCCATCATGTACTACGAGATCTGGAGCCGCGCCGCGCGGCACGGCATCTTCTTCGGCGAAGCCTCGTGGATCCTCGAGGACAATGTGATGATGAACCGCGCTGCCAAGCTCATGAACGCGGACCCGTACAAGACCTACCGCATTTACGACAAGGCGATCTGAATTCCGCCATGGCCGTCACCCGTCAGGACGTCGAGCACGTCGCGCAACTCGCCAGACTGTCGCTGACCGAAGCCGAGACCACGGACATGACGGTGCAGCTCAACCGCATTCTCGAGCACATCGACGTGCTGAACGAACTCGACACGAGCGGTGTCGAACCGCTGAGCCACCCCTTCGACACACGCAATGTGTTTCGCGACGACGCGCCGCGGCCGTCCTTCACGCAGGAGGAGGCGCTCCTGAACGCGCCCGCCGCCGCGGAGGGACATGTCCTCGTCCCGAACGCCTCCGGCGGCGCATGACGGAGGCCGGCATGATCGAACGGAGCGACATCACCATCGTGATTCCGGCGCGCTACGCGTCGGTGCGCTTTCCCGGAAAGCCCCTCGCCGACATCGACGGCACGTCAATGGTGCGGCGCGTGTACGAACGCTGCGCGCAGTCGACGCTGGCCGGCGGCGTGGTGGTCGCGACCGACGACGAGCGCATCGCCGACGCGGTGCGCGCCTTCGGCGGCAACGCCGCGATGACGCCCCCCGAGCTCGCCTCGGGCACGGAGCGCATGGCCTGGGTGGCGCGGAATCTGCCCGGCGCGCTGTTCGTCAACGTGCAGGGTGACGAGCCGCTCATCGATCCGGCCGTCATCGACGCCGCCGTGACGCCCATGCTCGCCGATGCCGCCCTCGACATCGGCACCGCGGCCTCGCCGATCGAGGATGACAGCGAGTTTTCGGACCCGAATATCGTCAAAATCGCCATGACGCCCGGCGGACGCGCGCTGTACTTCTCGCGCGCCGGCATCCCCTTCCCGCGCGACGGCGAGGACGACGCCTTCGCGCGCGGAGCGCGTCTGCGCCACGTGGGCATCTACGCCTTCCGTCGCGCGGCGCTGGAGCGCTTCGCCGCGCTCCCGCCGAGTCCGCTGGAGCGCATCGAGAAGCTTGAGCAATTGCGCGCGCTGGAGGACGGCATGCACATCCATGTCGCCCTGGTCGCGAGCGACACCATCGCCGTGGACGTCCCCGCCGATGTTGCGAAGGTGATCGCCCGCCTCCGCGCCGCGAGGCGCTGATCGTGTTCCTCCGTCCCAATGCGGGACGGACTTCATCCCGCCGGCATCTGTTGCGAGGACGCGCAGGCATTTGCATGAAAGACCCGCATGAGAAAGCAGAGATCGAAAAACAGCATTTCCATCATCACCCTCGGCTGCTCGAAGAACACCGTCGATTCCGAAGTGCTGATGCGGCAGATCGACGCGAACGGCCTCACGCTTGCGGAGGACCCGAACAGGGCCGACATCGTGATCATCAACACCTGCGGCTTCATCGACGCGGCGAAGGAGGAGTCGGTGAACACCATCCTCGAGGCGTCGGAGCTGAAGAAGTCCGGCCGCATCCGCCAGCTCTACGTGGCCGGCTGCCTGTCCGAGCGCTACCACGCGGACCTCGCCGCGGAGCTGCCGGAGGTGGACCGTTTCTTCGGGGTGACGGACTTCAAGAACATCATCGAGGCGCTGGGCGGCGACTACCGCCGCGAACTGCTGGGTGAGCGGCACCTGACGACGCCGTCGCATTTCGCGTACCTGAAAATCTCGGAAGGCTGCGACAATCCCTGCTCCTTCTGCGCCATTCCGCTCATGCGCGGCGGGCACGTGTCGAAGCCCATGGAGGAGGTGATCCACGAGGCGCGCTTCCTTGCCGAATGCGGTGTGAAGGAACTGGTCGTGATCGGGCAGGACACGACGTCCTTCGGGCTCGACCGCACCGGGCGGCGCACGCTTGCGCCCCTGCTGCGCGCGCTCGGCGACATCGACGGCATCGAATGGGTGCGTCTGATGTACGCGTTTCCGTCGCAGTTCCCGCGCGACGTGCTCGACGCCATGCGCGAGCATCCGCACATCTGCTCCTTCATCGACATCCCGATACAGCACAGTGCGGACGCGCTGCTCAAGTCCATGCGCCGCGGCATCACGCGCCGCGCCACCGTCGAACTCATCGGCGAGATCCGCGCGCAGGTTCCGAACGTCGCCATCCGCACCACGCTCATCGTGGGGTATCCGGGCGAAGGCGACGCGGAATTCGACGATCTGCTGTCCTTCGTGCGCGACATGGAATTCGACCGTCTCGGCGTCTTCACCTACTCGCAGGAGGAGAACACCACGGCCATGCTGCTCGGCGATCCCGTGCCGCAGGACGTCAAGGAACAACGGCGCGCAGCCATCATGGAGCTGCAGGAGTCCATCTCGCTGCGGAAAAATCAGGCACGCGTCGGCAGCGTGATGCGCGTGCTCTTCGACCGCGAGGAGGGCGGCTACCTGGTCGGGCGGACGGAGTTCGACGCGCCGGAAGTGGACAACGAAGTGCTCGTGCCGGTCGAGGCATTTTCCGCGCCCCCGTTGCCCGGCAGTTTCCACGACATTACTATTGTTGAAGCACACGAATTCGATCTCATCGGCACCATCAGCAGGTGACCTCATGCACTCCAGACTTCGCACCGCGTTTTTCGCCGCCACGTTCGTCGTCGCGGTCTCCGCGTCCGTTCTTGCGCAGGTCGAGTCGCAGCCCCCGACGCGCATGGGGCGGCCGCTCCCCTTTTACTTCGACGCGCTGAACTTCGGGCAGGTCGACGCCTTCGGGATGTCGAGCCGCATCGACCTGTACGTGCAGGTGCCCTTCGACATCATCACCTTCGTGAAGAAGCTCGAGGGGTACGCGGGCGCGTACACGCTGAGCGTGCTCGTGAACGACGAGGAGGGCAAGCGTCTCAAGGAGGAGAGCTGGACGCGCAAAGTGGAGCGCGCCTCCATCGAGGGGACGACGAATCCGAACTACTTCGACCTCACGCAGAAGTCCATCGCCGTGGAACCCGGTCCCGTGATCGTGGAGATCATTTTCGAGGACAAGGAGAGCGGGAGTGAATTCCGCACCTCGAAGAAGATCGACGCCCGGGCCTTCGACCGCAACCAGTTCGGCATCAGCGATCTCATGCTCGTCAGCGCCGTCGAGGAACGCGAGGGCAAACGAAAGATCTCGCCGCATGTGAACCCGAACATCGCCATGCTGCCGGAAGGATTCCAGGCCTTCTACGAAGTGTACAATCCCTACGAGATGCCGGAGGTGCGCATCTCGTACACGATCAAAAACGCGGCCTGGTGGTGGTGGAGAAGTCGGAGCAGCAGCCCGTGAAGCAGGGGCTGAACACCTTCATCACGCGCATCAGCACCCAGGCGCTGTCCGTGGGCTCCTACGATCTGGAACTCATGATCACGCTGCTCAAGGACACCGCGAAGGCCACGCCCCTCGCGAAGGCCACGCGGCCCTTCATCGTCGAGTGGCTCAGCGGCGGCACGCCGCTCTCGATCACCGATCTCGACGAGGCCGTGGAGCAATTGCGTTACTTCGCGAAGACGAGCGACATCGATTTCATCAAAGAAGCGAAGGACGACAAGGACCGCCGCCGGCGTTTCGAGGAATTCTGGGAGAAGAACAATCCCGTGCCCGGCGCGCCCGTCAATCGCGCGATGGTGGAGTACTACACGCGCATCGCCTACGCCAACGAGCATTTCGGCCACTACATCGCCGGCTGGCGCACCGACCGCGGCATGGTGTACATCATCTACGGCGCGCCGAGCGCCGTGGACCGCCACCCCCTCGACGTCGAGAGCAAGCCCTACGAAATCTGGGAGTACTACGACATCACGCGGCGCTTCATCTTCACCGACGAAAGCGGCTTCGGCGACTACCGCCTGTTGTATCCCATCTGGGACGACAGGAACCGGATGAGAAATTAGGAAGTGGGGAGTGGGGAGTATTGGAGTAGGGAGTATTGGAGTAATGGAGTACTGGAGTGGCTGTCGTCATCCTGAGTGAAGCGAAGGATCTGGCCGTTCGAGTTCCACGCGGCCGCGGATGCCTGCACGGCATACGGCACCCCAGCCGTGCCGGAGGAAGAGGATGAATACCGTTTGAACAGTATTCATTGTATAGCCAACGATTTCCTTCCGCTCAGAACCGCACGGTGAGCACGGGCACGAGCCACAGGTCCGGAGGGAGAACCGGAATACTATACAATGAATTGTCGCGCCAGATATCGGGGATGTCGTTCCGGTTGCTCGTCTGTGCCGGCGGAGGCGAGTCGACACGCGCCGAATCGTCAGGCGTCGCGAGCAGGTGATAGAAAAGAATCGACGTCGTCAACGAGGCTACCAGGTTGATCAGGATCGCCTCACCTGAGTCCGCGGTGCCATTCAAATACCGCTGCAGTCTCTCGCTGACCAGGTATCCTGCTGTGAATCCCGCGAAACTCGCGAAGAAGGCGCCGACCCCAGCCGGCCCTCCGTTGCCGACACCGCCCAGCATCACACCGAATGCCATGCCTGCAGGAACCCCGAGACCGAGGACTATCCAATTCTTGAGGAAGATGCCAATCGCTCCTCCCAAGGCCGTTCCCATGGTGCCGACGATGATTTGCGTCAGGATCGTCATCGGTGAAAACGGTTTCCAGATCCCGCGCGTATTTCTTGCTGAGTCGGCCTCCTCTGGTGACCAGCCATCGATTACACGCATGGCCGCCGCGTCAAGAGGCGGCGTCAATGCCTTCAGCTCGAAGGACATCGCTGTGACGCGTCCGTCAGACTCCTGCGGCGTCGCGGTTTGCGCGATAACAGCACAACGCGCGAGCATGATGAAAATACAGGCGAGCGAGAAGCGGAGGGAGGTCATCGTGCATGTGTCTCGCAGGTGCGTTGCCGAAAGCGGGCCGAAGACCCGGCACCGGATGCCTGCCGTCAGCGGGCACGAGTGCGTGTTTCAACATATTGCGCGCGCGTGCGAAATGCAATGCACGCTCCATCAGGAGGGTGCTCCCATTGTTGAAAGCACGGTGTTCCGACACTTCGAATGGCATCACCGGCGGCGGACTCACCCAGGTGCGTCGCTTTGCCGCTGCCCCAGGGCTGACGCCCTGGGTTGGGGAATGCCGTCCGCCTGCGGCGGACTCACTCAGGTGCGTCGCTTGCCGCTGCCCCAGGGCTGACGCCCTGGGTTGGGGAATGCCGTCCGCCCGCGGCGGACTCACTCAGGTGCGTCGCTTGCCGCTGCCCCAGGGCTGACGCCCTGGGTTGGGGAATGCCGTCCGCCTGCGGCGGACTCACTCAGGTGGCGTCGCTTGCCGCTGCCCCAGGGCTGACGCCCTGGGTTGGGAATGCCGTCCGCCTGCGGCGTACTCCACTCAGGTGCGTCGCTTGCCGCTGCCCCAGGGCTGACGCCCTGGGTTGGGGAATGCCGTCCGCCTGCGGCGGACTCACCAGGGTCGCATCCCCGTGTCCCCGTGTCTCCGTGTCCCCGCGTCTCCGTGTCGCGCTATCCACTGGGCGCACCGCCGTGCGCGCTCACGGGGACGGGCGGACGGTCAGCTCCTGCTCGCGGTATTGGAGCTGGTAGAGGCGGTAGTAGATGCCGCCGACGGCGAGGAGTTCCTGATGCGTGCCCTGCTCGCGGATCTGCCCCTTGTGCATCACGATGATCTTGTCGGCGTTCTGGATGGTGGAGAGGCGGTGCGCGATGACGATGGAGGTGCGGCCCTTGAGGAGGCGCGAGATGGCTTCCTGGATGAGGAACTCCGACTCGGTGTCGACGCTGGAGGTGGCTTCGTCGAGCACGAGGATTTCGGGATCGTAGGCGAGCGCGCGCGCGAAGGCGAGCAGCTGCTTCTGACCGACGGAGAGCGTGGCGCCGCGTTCCTTCACTTCGGTGCCGTAGGCGTCGGGCAGACGCTCGATGAACTTGTCCACCCCGACGAGGCGGGCCACTTCGAGCATCTTCTCCTCGCCGATGCCGGGATTGCCGAGCGTGATGTTGCTGCGGATGTCGCCGGAGAAGAGGAAAACGTCCTGCAGCACGATGCCGATGCGTCGGCGCAGTTCCGCGCTCGGAATCGTGCGGATGTCGCGTCCCCCCACGAGGATCTCGCCCGCGCGGATGTCGTAGAAGCGGCCGAGGAGGCTGATGATCGTGGTCTTGCCCGATCCGGTGGCGCCGACGATGGCCACGGTGTGTCCCTCCGGAATGGTGAAGGACACGTCGCGCAGCACGTCGTCGTCTTTCTTGTACGCGAAGGACACGTGGCGGAACTCGATGCTGCCCGCGCGTTCGGGCGGGGCGGCGGCGCTCTCCGGTTCCGGGATGACGCTCTCGTCGTCGAGCAGCGCGAAGATGCGCTCGGACGAGGCCATCGCGGTCTGCATGATGTTGTACTTTTCCGAGAGGTCCCGCACGGGACGGAAGAACATCTCGGTGTACTGGATGAAGGAGATGAGCGTGCCGAGCGTCATGACGCCGGAGAGAATGTTTCCGCCGGCGTACCAGACGATGAGCGCGATGGCGAGAGAACTGAGAAAATCGACCGCGGGAAAGAAGACCGCGTAGTAGAACACCGACTTCACGTTCGCCTCGGTGTGGGCGGTGTTGATCTCGTCATGGCGCGCGAAGTCCTTTTTTTCGCGCCCGAAGAGCTGCACCGTCATCATGCCCGAGATGTGCTCCTGCGTGAAGCTGCTGAGCCGGGCCACCTGGAAGCGGATGTCGCGGTACGTCTCGCGCACCTTGCGGCGGAAGAGGAAGGTCGCGTACACGAGCAGCGGGAGCACGCTCAACGTGACGAGGGCGAGCCCCCAGTCGATCGTGAACATGAACGCGACGATCCAGAGGATGATGAACACGTCGGCGAACACGGTGACCAGGCCCGAGGAGAACATCTCGTTGAGCACCTCCACGTCGCTGGTGACGCGGGTGACGAGACGGCCGACGGGATTGCGGTCGAAAAAGGATAGGGACATCTTCTGCAGTTTGCGGAAGATCTGCATGCGGATGTCGAGGATGGTCTTCTGCCCGATCCACTGCGTGAACCAGGTCATCAGGTACTGCACCACGCCCTGCAGGATCAGCGTGCCGACGAGCAGCAGCGCGATGGTCAGGAGGCCGCGGGCGTTGTTGTGCGCGATGTAGTCGTCCACCGCGATCTTGGTCAGATACGGGCGCACCGGACCGAAGGCGGAGATGAGGATCGTCAGGAGGATGGCGCCGATCACATGGAAGCGGTAGGGCCGCGAGTACTCGAGCAGGCGCTTCATGAGCCTGCTGTCGTAGGCTTTGCCGAGAATTTCGTCGTCTTGCATCAGGGGATGAACTTGAGGGAGAAACGTCGCATCCCAGTCTAACACGGATGCGCCGTGGAATGGTTCAATGTACTGCGCGGCAAAACGGGGAAAAACATCCGCCGGGCAGGACGGCGGACACGCGCGCATCACCATCGTGTTTTTGACTATGTTGTCGGATTATTTGTATTATATCGTGGTCGTTCCGTTTCAGCTTCCGACACCGTCCCATGTCCCAATCCATGCACGCCTTTCTCGCGGAGAGCCCCAGGATGCTGCGCGCATTCGAGCGGGCGGACACCATCGCGCCGTCCGAGAGCGCGGTGCTGCTTGTCGGCGAGACGGGAGTCGGGAAGGAGGTGATGGCGGAGTACATTCACCGTCACAGCGGCCGCAGCCAGCGACCCTTTGTGAAGGTGGGGCTTGCGACCCTTCCGCCCGAGCTGCTCGAGAGCGAGATCTTCGGCCATGAGCGGGGCGCGTACACGAGTGCGGTCGCGGACAAGAAGGGGCTCTTCGAACTTGCGCACAAGGGCACGATATTCCTTGACGACATCGACGATTTTCCGCTGAACCTGCAGCCGAAACTGCTGCGCGTACTCGAGGCGGGCGAGGTGCAGCGCGTCGGCAGCACCACGCCCATCGCGATCGACATCCGCGTGATCTGCGCGACGAAGGTGGATCTCAAGGACATGGTGGAGCGCGGGGCCTTCCGGTCGGATCTCTACTACCGCATCAATGTCGTGCCGATACGCATCCCGCCGCTGCGCGAACGACGCGAGGACATTCCCCTGCTGCTGCGGTCCTTTCTCGACCGCTACGCGCCCGACCGTCCCCTGCCGCTCACCGAGGAGGCCATGCGCGTCCTGCGCGGCTACTCCTGGCCGGGCAATGTGCGCGAACTCCGCAACACGAGCCAGCGCATCGCGCTCTTCGCGCGCGACAGGATCGACGTCTCCGATCTGCCCGAGGAGATTCGTGAGGAGAATCCCGCCACCATCGCCTTCAAAAGCTGCCTTCACTGTTTTTCCGAGCACGGCACCTCGCTGGAGCATATGGTGAACTGCCTCGAGTACAACATGCTCAAGCAGGCGCTTGCGCATGCTCACGGCAACCGCACAAAGGCCGCGAAATACCTCAAGACCAGCCTCTCCACCTTTCGCGACAAGTTGAAAAAATACAACCTCGAAAGCGAATCGCCTGCTGATTGAGCGGCGCCGCAGGCCTCCTCGCATCGTCGGTGCGGTGCGTTGATTCGGTGGGCATCCACAATACAGGGCGGACAGGAATGTCCGCCCTCCCTTGACTAACGGAATTCCGTTAGTGTTTCGACGATTTCCCGCCGATTCGTGAGTTTATTCGCGAATGATGGAAATTTTTCACGAATTATGCGGCACGGCGCTTGCTATTACCTAACAAACGCCTTGGATATCTGCAGTATGAAAAAGATCGTCGCGAATGACAGTTTGAATCTCGTCGGAGAGGTGGTCGAAACCTGCAGAATTGGAGGCAAGAAGCAGGTGAAGATCCTGCTCAAGAGTGTCTGCGTCGATCTGACCTTCGAAGATGAGGAGGAACCCGAGCTCGGCGATACCGTGCTCATCGAAGCGGGCGCGCTTTTTCAGCGGCCGGTACCGGAAGACGCGACACGATACCAGGATAGAATCACGTCCACAAGCAGGAGGAGCGACGCATCATGAACATCGTGGTTCTCATGAAACAGGTTCCCGATCTCGTGGAGGAACTGGAGGTGGACGCGGGGGGCACGCTGCTCGACCGCGCCTGGCTGCGCTTCATCACGAGCGAATACGACGATCACGCGCTGGAGCAGGCGCTCCTGCTGAAGGAACAACACGGCGGCACCGTCCGCGTGCTCGCGCTGGACATGGGCGAGGCGGACGAGATGCTCTTCACCGCGCTCGCGAAGGGGGCGGACAGCGCCGTGAAACTCAGCGGAGATTTCGCGACGGGCATCGACAGCCACAGCGCCGCGGGCATCTACCGCCATGCGCTGGAGGGCGCCTCGTTCGACCTCATCCTTACCGGTGTGCAGGCCATCGACGACCTGGACGGCCCGGCGGGCGCGATGCTCGCGACCCACCTCGGGCTGCCGTACATCGGCGTCGTGAGCGGCATCGACGTGGACACCGCCAACGGCGAGGCGCATGTGCGGAAGGAATACCCCGGCGGCCTGCTTGCGGAGTTCACCGTCGACCTCCCCGCGGTCATCGGCATTCAGGCCGCGATGCAGCCGCCGCGCTACGTGCCCATTTCCCGCATCCGGCAGACGATGAAAACCGCGTCCATCGACGAGACCGCGGCGCAGGGCGAACGCATCGCCGGCGCGATCTCCGTCGAGCGGATGTACAAACCGGAGCGCGCAGGCAGCGCCACGATGCTGGAGGGCTCCGCCGACAGCATCGCGGAACGCCTGCTCGACATTCTCACCGAGCACGGAATAGGGAGGTAGCCATGCACGCCAACATCCTCGTCATCGCGGAACATCTGAAGGGCCGCCTCAGCGGCATCGTCTTTGAAATGCTCGGAAAGGCGCACGCCCTCGCAACCGAGACGGGTGGCGGCGTTGAGGTGCTGCTGATGGGACACGGCGTCCGCGCCCTCGCGGAGGAGCTCGGACTCGCCTCACGCGTCCTGCTCTGCGACCATCCGGCCCTCGCCGCGTACACGCCGCAGGCCTGCCTGGACGTCGCGGAGCAGGTCATCGCGCGCCGCGCGCCCGATCTCGTGCTGATCGCGTCGAGTTCCATGGGCCTCGATATCGCCGCGCCGCTGTCGGTGCGCCTCGGGGTTCCGCACGTGTCGTCCTGCCGCGACCTCCGCATCACCGCCGGCCGGGCGATCGTCACCAGCCAGATGTACGGCGGTAAGATGCTCGTCGAATCGCATCTCGATCTGCGCGGCGCCATCGTGAGCGTGCTGCCGGGCGCGTTTCCGGAGGACGCCGGAAGGATCGCGCGCGAGGCCGTCATCGAGGCGCTTCCCGTCGAGGGGCTCGACGCTCCGCACATGCGCTTCACGCGGCTGATCGAGCAGTCCGGAACCGACATCGACATCACGCAGACGCCCGTGCTCATCGCCGTCGGCCGCGGCATACAGAATCGCGAGAACATCGCGATGGTCGAGGAACTCGCCGCCATCGCGCAGGGCGCGGTGTGCGCGTCGCGGCCCGTCGTGGACCAGGGCTGGCTGCCGATGACGCGCCAGATCGGGCGCTCGGGCATGATCGTGAAGCCGAAGCTGTACATGGCGCTCGGCATCAGCGGCGCGCCGGAACACGTCGAGGGCATGAAGGACGCCGAACTGATCGTGGCGGTGAACACGGACGCGCAGGCGCCGATCTTCGGCATCGCGCATTACGGCGTCGTGGCGGACATCGCCGACGTGGTGCCCGCGCTGACCGAGGCGCTGCGCAACGCGCACGCGCCGGCCTGAGCAGAGGCGCCCATGGATCTCACCGCGGCTCCCTTCCTCGGCATCCCGGAATACGCGCTCCTCTGGGCGCTGAGCGCCGTCTGCATCGGCCTGTTCGCGCTGCGGATCGCGTTTTTCGTCCGCATCCTGCGTCTCGCCAAGCCGGAGAGCCGTCTTCACCACATCGGAAAACGCCTGCGCATGGTCATGACGGACGTACTCGTGCAGCCGCGCTTCTTCGACCGCACGAGCGCGGTGCACGCCATCGTCTGGCCGGTGCATCTCGTGATCTTCTGGGGCTTCGTGTGCTACGCGGTCACCTTCGGCTGGTCGCTCGTGAAAGGGCTGGTGCCGGGACTCCCCATCCCATGGCCAGAGGAGATCCCCATCGTCGCGACCCTCGTCGATCTCTTCGGCGGCATCGTGCTTGTCGCGCTCGCCATCGCCGCGTTCCGGCGCTACGCGCTGCGGCCGCGAGGGGTCAAGCGCACGGTGGACGCCGGCATCATCCTCGTGTTGATCGCCCTGGTCATGCTCACCTCGCTCGCGGGCGCGGCGGCAGGCATCGCCGGGCGGGGCGAGGCGACGCCCGAGGCCTGGCTGCCCTTCGCGGGCATGCTCGCGGGGCTGTTCACACCATCCGGCGCACCCGCGCTGCAACACGCATTCTGGTGGAGCCACATGGGCATCGTGCTCGGCTTCCTCGCCTACCTGCCATACTCGAAGCACTTCCATCTGCTCGCATCGCCCTTCGGCGTCTTCCTCGGGCAGACTGACGCCATCGGAAAGATGCGCGCCGACGACTCGGCGGAAGTGGAGGGGCGTTTCGATCTGCGCGATTTCACGTGGCGCGAACTGCTGACGCCCCTCGCCTGCGCTGAATGCGGACGCTGCGATCGCGCCTGTCCGTCGTACAACAGCGGCGAGGCCCTCTCGCCGCAGGACCTCGTGCACGGTCTGAAGGAACACGTGCTGGCGGCTGGTCCGCTGCTGTTGCGCGCCAACGGTGGCGCGGCCGCACTGCGTCCCGCGATGAACGGCGCCTTCCCTCCCGACGCGGTGTGGGCCTGCGCCACCTGCGCCTCGTGCATGGAGCACTGTCCGGTGCGCAACGAACATCTGCCGCTCATCACGCGCGCGCGGCGCCGCCTCGTGTCGCACGGCGCGGTGGACGCGCATCTGCGCGATACGCTCACCGCCTTCGCCCGCTACGGCAATTCGTTCGGGCAGTCCGAGCGCGCGCGAGCGAAGTGGACGCAGGGCCTGCCGTTCCGCCTCAAGGACGCGCGGAAGGAGCCGGTGGACGTGCTGTGGTTCGTGGGCGATTACGCGTCCTATGACGTCCGCGTGCAGAACATCACCCGCGCGGTGGCGACGCTGTTCGACAGGGCCGGTCTCGATGTCGGCATCCTGTACGACGCCGAGCGCAATGCGGGAAACGACGCGCGGCGCATCGGCGAGGAGGGCATGTTCGAAATGCTGGCCGAGAAGAACGTCGCGGCCCTCTCGCACTGCACCTACAACCGCATCGTCACCACCGACCCGCACAGCTACAACACGCTGCGCAACGAGTATCCCGACTACGGCCTCTCGGCGCCCGTCGTGCATCACACCGAACTGCTGCTCGACCTCGTCCGCGGCGGCGCGCTGCGGGTGTCGCCACTCTCCATCCGCGCGACGTACCACGATCCCTGCTACCTCGGCCGCTACAACGGCGTGTACGATGCGCCGCGCGCGCTGCTGCGCGCCGTCGGCGTCGAGCTCGCGGAGATGCCGCGCAACCGTCGCGACGGGTACTGCTGCGGCGCCGGAGGGGGACGCATCTGGATGGAGGACCGCCCGGGATCGGGCGAGCGGCCCGCGGAGAGCCGCGTGCGCGAGGCCGTCGCGCTCGGGGACGTGACCGTCCTCGTGTCGGCCTGTCCGAAGGACATCGTGATGTTTCAGGATGCCTTGAAAACCACAGGGAACGAGGGCGCGCTCGCGGTGCGCGACGTCGCCGAACTCGTTCTGCAAGCCGCCGCGGCGTTCGCGCCCGCAGCACAGGAGGTCTGATTCATGCTCGCTACCGAAGAAGCCGTCGAACAAATGTGGGGCGTGACGCTCGACCGCCTCTACGACTCCGAGGAGGGACGGCGCATTCTCTCCTGCATCCAGTGCGGCACCTGCGCGGGCACCTGCCCGCACGGCGAGCACATGCAGTACCCGCCGCGCCGCATCATCACGATGCTCAAGGCGGGATTGATCGAGGAGGTCTTTGCCTCGGACAGTCTCGTGATGTGCGTGAACTGCTACGCCTGCCAGTCCAAATGCCCGCGAAACATCCGCCTCACGGAGATCCTTCTTCCGCTCGTCAAGGAGCAGACCATCGTCCGACTCCCGCAGATGCCCCCCGAGTTGCAGAAGGCGGTGGAGAATTCCTACCGGTACGGGAATTCGCAGGGCGAATCCGCGCGCAAACGCGCATTGTGGACGAAGACCGCGACCGTGCCCATCCGGATCCTTGCCGACGATCCGCGTCCCGTGGACGCCCTCTGGTTCGTCGAATCGGATCTCGCCTTTCATCCCCGCGGGCAGGACGTGGCGCGCGCGACGGCCCGCGTGTTCGACGCGCTGGGGGCCGACTTCGCGATCCTGGGCAACGAGGAGCGCACGGCCGGCGATTGCGGCCGCCTGTCCTGGGAACCGGGCCTGTCGGAAGCGCTCATCGACTACACGATGTCCATTCTCAAGAAGTACGAATTCCGGCGCATCGTCGTCTCCGATCCGCACGCTTTCGACGCGTTCAAGTACCGCTACCCGATGTTCGGTTTCGACGAAACCGTGGAATCGACGGTCTCCTATGTACATCGCGATCTCGAAAAAATCCGTCCGCGGCTGAAGAAGCGTCTCGAGTACACGGTCACGTATCATGACTCCTGCTGCCTCGGGCGGCACAACAAGCTCTTCGAGGAACCCCGCGAGCTGCTTCTCGCCATCCCGGGCATCCGTCTCGTCGAGATGGTGCACACGCGGGAGAACGGCCTCTGCTGCGGAGGCGGAGGCGGCGGGATGTGGCTCGACACCTACTACAAGGCGCGGGGCATCGAACGGCTCTCGGATCGCCGCGTGCGCGAGGCGCTCGACACCGGCGCGGACGTGCTGGCCATCGCCTGTCCCTACGAGATCTCGCGCTTCGAGGACGCGGTGAAGGTGGCGGGCGCGGAGGGGCGCCTGCGCGTGCGCGACATCATGGAACTTCTTGTCGAATCCTTCGGAGACGCATGACATGAACAGCAACGGCGCCATCCGCATCGGTTTCTACATCTGCCACTGCGGCACGAACATCGCCGGCGTCATCGACGTCGACGCCGTCGCCGCGTACGCCGCGTCCCTCCCGGGCGTCGTGCTCTCGCGGGACTACAAGTACATGTGCTCCGATCCCGGGCAGGACCTGATCGCGCAGGACATCCGCGAGCAGGGGCTCAACCGCATCGTGGTCGCTTCCTGCTCCCCGCTGCTGCACGAGCGCACCTTCCGCGGGGCCGTCGAACGCGGCGGTCTCAATCCGTTTCTCGTGCACATGGTCAACATCCGCGAGCATGGCTCCTGGGTGCACGAGGACGGGGGCCTCGCGACGACGAAGGCCATGGATCTCGTGCGCGCGGCCGTGCGCCGCGTCGTGCATCACATCCCGCTCGAGCGCTCCCGCGTCCCCGTCCATCCCGACGTGCTCGTGGTGGGCGGCGGCATCGCCGGCATTCATGCCGCGCTGACGCTCGCCGCCGCGGGCAAGAAGGTCACGCTCGTGGAGCGCGAGCCGAGCATCGGCGGACACATGGCGCAGTTCGACAAGACTTTCCCCACGCTCGACTGCGCGGCCTGCATCCTGACACCGAAGATGACTGCCGTGAAGGCGCATCCGAACATCACGCTGTGGACGTACTCGGAAGTCACCGCGGTGAAGGGCTCGGTGGGCAACTTCACCGTCACGGTGAAGCGCAAACCGCGCTACATCCGCGAGGATCTCTGCGTCGGCTGCCTCGAGTGCATCGACGCGTGCATCTACAAGGATGGAAAGTTCGCGGACGAGTTCAACCTGGGGCTGAGCAAGCGCAAACCGATCTACGTGCCCTTCCCGCAGGCCGTGCCCGCGGTGCCGGTGGTGGATCCCGAACACTGCGTGCATCTGAAGACCGGGAAGTGCAAGGACCTCTGCGTGCAGATCTGCGCGGAGCGCAACGCCTTCGATTTCGATCAACAGCCGGAGTTCATCGACATCACCGTCGGCGCCGTGATCCTCGCCACGGGTTTCACGACCTTCGACGCGAAGCGCATCCCCTACTACGGCTACGGGGTGTACCCGAACGTGTACACCGCGCTCGAAGCCGAGCGGCTCGTGAACGCGTCGGGTCCCACGGGAGGCGAGATCGTCCTGCCCGACGGGCGCGCCCCCGCCAGCGTCGCCATCGTGCACTGCGTCGGCTCGCGCGACGCGGACTACAACCGCTGGTGCTCGCGCGTCTGCTGCATGTACTCGCTGAAGCTGGCGCATCTGATCCAGGAGCACACGAAGGCGGAGATCTACAACTTCTACATCGACATGCGCTCCGCCGGCAAGAGCATGGAGGAATTCTACAACCGCGTGTCGGAAGAGGGCGTGCATCTCATCCGCGGCCGCGTGGCGGACATCTACCCCGAAACGGCGAACGGGAAGGACGGGCACATCGGCCGCGTCATCGTGCAGGCCGAGGACACGCTCATCGGCCGCATCCGGAAGATTCCCGTGGACATGGTGATCCTCTCCGTCGGCCTGCAACCGCAGGACGATGCGGAGGACGTGCGGCGCATGTTCAACATCTCCTGCTCCGCGGGCGGCTTCTTCCTCGAGCGGCATCCGAAGCTCGCGCCCGTGAACACCTTCACCGACGGCATCTACCTCGCGGGCGCCTGCCAGGGGCCCAAGGACATTCCCGACGCCGTGGCACAGGCCGGGGCGGCCGCCGCGGAGGCCCTCGCGCTCATCGACGCGGGGTTCGTCGAACTGGAACCCAACACCGCATACGTGATGGAGGAGGAGTGCTCGGGCTGCAAGTCCTGCATCCCGCTGTGCCCGTACAGCGCCATCTCCTTCGCGGAGGACGTGCTGAAGGCGACCATCAACGCCGTGCTCTGCAAGGGCTGCGGCACCTGCGTGGCGTCCTGCCCCTCCGCATCGATTCGGCAGCACCTCTTCGAGGACGCGCAGATATTCAGCGAAATAGAAGGACTGCTCACCCATGCCTGATCTCATGTCCGAACCCCAGCAAGGAACAGCGATGGACCCGCACGCACAGGCGAGCGCGGATTGGCGACCGCGCATCGTGGCATTCTTCTGCAACTGGTGCACTTACACCGCGGCGGATCTCGCCGGCGTGTCGCGCCTCAAGTACGCGCCCAACACGCGCGTCATCCGCGTGATGTGCTCGGGGCGCATCGACCCGCAGTTCGTGCTCGACGCCTTCACGCGCGGCGCGGACGGCGTGCTCATCGGCGGTTGCCATCCGGGCGACTGCCATTACTCCGAGGGCAACATGAAGCTGCTGCGCCGCGTGCACCTTCTCCGGCGGCTGCTCGGCGACATGGGCATTGACGAACAGCGCCTGCGCCTCGAATGGATCTCCGCCGCGGAAGGCGAGAAGGTGAAGACGGTGGTCAACGACATGGTGGCGACGCTGCAGAAGCTCGGGCCGCTTGCGTTCCCGGAACGCGCCGCCGCGTGGGACCTCGAGATGGACGAATTCGAGCGCGCGCTCGCGCCCGCCGCGGCGCTGGAGGAGGTGACCCATGGCTGACAAACCGAAGATCGGGCTGTACTGGTGCGCCTCCTGCGGAGGCTGCGAGGAATCCGTCGTCGATTTGGCCGAGGACATCCTGGCCGTGCTCGACGCCGTCGACATCGTCTTCTGGCCCGTGGCCATGGATTTCAAGAAGCACGACGTGGAGGCGATGGAGGACGGATCGATCTTCGCGACGCTGGTGAACGGCGCGGTGCGCACGTCGGAGCAGGAGGAGATGGCGCGTCTCCTGCGCAGGAAAAGCCAGGTGCTCATCGCCTACGGATCCTGCGCGCATATGGGTAGGCATTCCTTCGCTCGCGAATCAATTCGACCGCGAACGCATCCTCCGCGCGGTGTACGACGAAGCGCCCACCGTCAGCAACGACGAGGGCGCGCGTCCGCTGCCCGTCGCGCACGTGAACGGCTTCGCGCCCACGCTGCCGGAGTTCCGGAACGTCGTGCGCACGCTCGGGCAGGTGGTGGATGTCGATTACATCATTCCCGGCTGTCCGCCGACGCCGAAGCTGCTGAAGGAGGCGCTCCTCGCGCTGCTCTCGGGCGCGCGTCCGCCGAAGGGTTCGGTGCTCGCGCCCGACATCGCGCTGTGCGACGAATGCGCGCGAAAGGACAGCAAGCCCGCCGATCTGCACATCGACGCCTTCCGCCGGCCGCACACCTTCGCCGCGGACAGCGCCATCTGCCTGCTCGCGCAGGGCGTGGTGTGCATGGGTCCCGCGACGCGCGGCGGCTGCGGCGCCGTCTGCGTCGCCGGCAACATGGCCTGCACCGGCTGCTTCGGCCCGACATCCCGCGTGCGCGACCAGGGCGCGAAGATCCTCTCCTCGCTCGCATCCAACATCCCGGCCGACGACGCGCGCGGCATCGACGCCGTGCTCGCGGGCATCCCCGATCCGGTCGGCACCTTCTATCGCTACGGTCTCGCGGCCTCCATGCTGCGGCGCCATCTCTCCCCGCACCCCTGACGCACGAAGCACAAGGACGCAACACCATGGAGCATCCGCACCCCACGCCGACGGACGCCGCGGCGACGAAGACGCGGCGCATCACCATCGACCCCATCACCCGCCTCGAAGGGCACGGCAAGATCGACATCTTCCTCGACGAGAACGGCGACGTGGACCGCGCCTTCTTCCAGATCCCCGAGCTGCGCGGCTTCGAGGTGTTCAGCCTCGGGCGTCCAGCCGAGGACATGCCGCAGATCACGAGCCGCATCTGCGGCGTCTGCCCCACCGCGCATCACATGGCCGCGACGAAGGCGCTCGACGACCTGTACAAGGTGGAGCCGCCGCCCGCGGCAAAAAAACTGCGCGAACTGCTGTACAGCACTTTCATGCTCGAGGATCACGCGCTGCACGTGTACGTGCTCGGGGGACCGGACTTCCTCGTCGGGCCCGACGCTCCCGCGGCCGCGCGCAACATCGTCGGCGTGATCGGCGCGGTGGGCCTCGAGATCGGCACGCGCGTGATTTCGATGCGCAGGCGGTTGCGCGAGTTCATCGCGCTGCTCGGCGGCAAGGTGATCCACCCGGTCTTCGGCCTGCCCGGCGGCGTGGCGAAGGGACTCGCGAGCGACGAACTCCCCCGCGCGCGCGAGCTGGCGCGCGACGGCCTCGAGTTCGCGCAGTTCACCCTGCAGGTGTTCAAGGACCGCGTGCTCGCGAACGACGAGTATCTGAAAATGATCACCTCGTACCCGTACACGCACCGGACCTACTCGATGGGGCTCGTGGACGACGCCAACCGGCTGAATTTCTACGACGGCAACATCCGCGTCACCGATCCCGCGGGCGAGGTGTTCGCCCGCTTCCCCGCCCGTCAGTACGCCGACTACATCGCCGAGCACGTGGAGCCGTGGAGCTACGTGAAGTTCTGCTACCTGAAGCCCGTCGGCTGGAACGGCTTCACCGACGGCTTCGAGAGCGGCATCTACGCCGTGGCGCCCATGGCGCGCCTCAACGCGGCGGAGGGCATGGCCACGCCGCTCGCGCAGAAGGCCTTCGACGAGTACACCGCCACGCTCGGCAGTCCCGTGCATTACACGCTCGCGAATCACTGGGCGCGTGTGATCGAGATGGTCTACGCGGCGGAGCGGATGGTGGAGCTGCTGGACGATCCCGAAATCACGAGCACCGATCTCCGCACCATCCCCACCGCCGTCCCGACAGTGGGCGTGGGCGTGGTGGAGGCGCCGCGCGGGACGCTGTTCCATCACTACGAGACCGACGAGCGCGGCATCCTCACGCGGGCGAACCTCATCGTCGCGACGCAGAACAACGCCGCGCGCATGGCGATGAGCGTGGAGAAGGCCGCGCGCGGACTCATCCACAACGGCGTCGTGTCGGAGGGATTGCTGAACCGGATCGAGATGGCCTTCCGCGCCTACGATCCCTGCAACGCCTGCGCGACGCACAGCTTGCCGGGCCAGATGCCGCTCATCCTCCGTCTCCGCGACCGGCGCGGAGAGGTGCTGCAGGAATTGCGGCAATGAGGAGTTCAGGATCCAAGTATCTCGTACTCGGCCTCGGCAACGATCTCTGCGGCGACGACGGCGTGGGTCCGGCGGCCGCGCGCGAGTTGCGCACGCGCTGCGGCACCGGGGTGGATGTGATCGAATCCGCCGAGGCGGGACTCGCCCTGCTCGAACTACTGGAGGGCTACGACGGCGCGCTGATTCTCGACGCGATGAAGGACGGCATCTCCGCGCCGGGCAGCATCCACGCGTTCAAGCCCGGGGATTTCCGCAGCGTGGCCGCCCCCTCGCCGCATTACATCGGACTGCCAGAAGTGCTCTCCATCGCCTCGCAGCTCGAGATGCACTTCCCGCGCGACGTGCGCATCCTCGCGATGGAGACCGAGGATCCGCACACGCTGCGGGAAGGCTTCTCAGACACGGTTCGCGACGCCTTTCCCGCGTTTGTGGAGCGGGCGATGGCGACGATCGAGGACATCCGCATGCAAGCCGAGGATTACTGCCCACGCACGATCATGGATGGCGCAAATGCCGGCAGAAGCATCTCGAGCGTCGCGTCGCCCCGCACCTTCACGAAATAGCCCCGACCGGGCTGAAGCACGTTTGCGGCGGGCATGCGATAGCCGGTACCGGTGATGAACTGGAAGATGTTAATCAGCGCGTCGGATGGCGTCTGACGGATCGAAGCGATGTCCACCGGACCCGATGCGGTCCCGATGAGATTCCATCCTCCGCCCCTGCCGGACAACGCGAGACGCAGGTCGCCGCGAAGCACGCCGTCGATCCGCGCGCTGTCGCTTCTGCTGAACTTCATCCAGTAGCCGACACCGAAGACGAGCCGCGTCTCCTCGACGTATCCGGTATCCGGCGCGTAGCGCCACGCCTTCGGCGGACTGGCATGCGGAAGCAGTGTCGCCACACTCCCATCAGCCGGGTCTGCCGGCAGCGAAATGAGATTCCAGCCCGCGCGGTAATGGAGCATCGCGCTCCCGGATTTCGGGATGCCTGAAAAATTCAAATCGTTGCGGGAACCGGAGAGCGCGGGTATCGCGTACGTGGCGGGCGCGAAGGAGTACATCGCGCTTACAGCGGTGATGAGATACGATCCGGCCCGCAAGCCCGCCACGGCGAACGCCCCGTCTCCGCCGGTCAGCACGGTCAGCGCGCTGTCGCCGCTCACCTGAATCGAGACATTCGCGAGAGGCCTGCCGCCGGACTCCACACGTCCCGACACAGGGAAGTATGCGGTGTTCGACACGAGCAGTTCCACGGGAATGATGAAGGGCACATTGTCCGCATTTCCCGTCACCGCGATGCTTCCGCTGTGCGGACCGGCGGCGAGACCGGCCACATTGATCGAGACCTCGATCGAATCGTCGGCGCCGCCACTCGCCGGCGCCACGGTGATCCAGGGTGTGGTCGAACCGGCGGTCCACGCGAGTATGCCGGTGCCGGCGTTCCGGAGATGCACATGCTGTGCCGGCGGATTCACGCCCGGCTGCGTCGCGAACTGCAGCGCAGAGGGATCGGCCGCGAGGTGCGGTGCGGAGACGACCGTGTAGGTCACCGGAACGGCGAACGGCATGTTGGACGCGTTTCCGGTGAATCGGACGGTGTCTCGATACACCCCCGCGGGCAACAGCGTGCTGGCGACACCCACCTGCAGCGTGCTGCTGTTCCCGCTGCCGAACGCGGGCGCCACATCCAGCCACGGCCCGCTCCACGTTGCGCTCCACGACAGCGTGCCGGATCCCGTGTTCGTGAGTTCCACGCTCTGGTGCGGAGGCAACGCGCCATTCTGTCCGGCATTGAAACTCAGGGCGGCGGGCGACGCCGCGACCACCGGAGGCGGCGACACGATGCCGAAGTCCGCGTTCGACGTGTCGCGCAGATCCGGTGTGCCGCCGGTGCGGACGCGGACGCGCGCGGATGGCGTCTCCGGTCCCGTCACATTCCAGGAGAACGTTCCCGGTGACGCGGGGAGATTGGCGGCGATCGTCTCAGCGAAGGTGGCACCGCCATCGCGCGAGAGTTCGAGCGTGACCGTCGCGAGTCCCGTCGCGCTCCACGTGATGTTCCTCGCGCTTCCGATGCTCCAGTTCTCTCCGCCGTCGGGCGCGCTGACGAGGAGCGCAGGCAAGGCGGGCAGATCCAGTGCGCTGAGAAAGACCATGCCGAACGACGCGGCATTGGCATTCAGCCCGTGATTCGACGACGTGGAAAGATCCAGCACGTCTCCATCGAAGTGATACGAGGCGGTGAGCCCCGGCACGGGACCGTCGACCTCGAGCCGGTGGCAGTTCGCGATATCCGTCTCGCTTCTGGCGATGTCCCAGAGGCGCAGCTCGTCGATCCGCCCCGCGAGCGCGTGCGCCTGCGCCGGAGGGAACTGCGGATCCGAGGTGGCGACGAGCAGTGCTGATTGCGAAAAGGACGCGGCACCGCTGAAGACGCCCGATCCCTTCAGTGCGCCGTTGACGTACACCCGCGCCGTGCCGGTGTTGCCGCCATAGGTATACGTCGCCGCCACATGCACCCACTGTCCCGAGGGGAGCGGATCCGTACTCTCGAGCGCGGCGGCCCAACTCCCCGTTGGCGCAAAACGCAGCTTCCCGCTCTGCTTGTTGACGCCGAGCCAGTACGAGAACGCGTTGTTCAGGACCGTTCCCTTGCAGACCAGCGTTTGATACGACGTCGCCGCGCCGCCGGCAGCCAGGTACGCCCACATTTCGAGCGTGTAGCTCCCTGAAAAGGAGTTGCCTGCATGCGACGGGATACTGAAATAGTCATGTCCGGTGTTCCCGTTGTTCGTGAACGCGGCGCAGATCCGCGCGTAGTGCGCGGTGGACGGACCCGCCGCATAGGACACGGTACCCGAGGCGCTGCCGTTGTTCCCTCCCGTCGAATCGGCCGCATCGCCGTTCATGCGCCAGGCACTGACGAGCGCCTGGCCGTAGGCGCCGCCGCGGAAGACGTGCGGCACGCGGTAGAGCGATCCGGCCGCGGTCGCGAAATTGATCGCCGCATTCCAGATCCGCACCTCGTCGATCCCGCCGTTGAAATAGTAGGCGGCGTTCGCGCCCTGCCGGTCGGCGCCGATGCGGAAATCGGTGTTGGACGTGCCGAGCGTGGTCGTGACGCCGCTCACCGTGCGATCGAGCGCGCCATTGATGAAGAACTGCACCTCGTTGTTCTTGTCTGAAAAGGTCACGGCCACATGCGTCCATTGATTCAGCGGAACCGCGGCGTTGCTCTCGTACAGCGCGGCGGATCCCGGATAGAACCGCAATTGACCGCTCGGATTCAATCCCAGCCAGTACCCCGTGTCCCAGGTGTTTCCGACCACGGTCGGGTAGTTCGAGTACGATGTCGGATGGATCCACGCGTCGATGCTGACCGCACCGGCCTGGAGCAGCGCGCCGTTGAGCGACGCCGCGTTGGGGACACTGATGTACGACGCGCCATTGAACACCGCATGCCTGTCCATCGCCGGATACGCGGCCCGCAACGCGGAACCGCCGGACAGCAGCAGTGCAGTGACAAGGGAAACGAGAGCAGCAAGGTGACGTGTCGGCATCGCGGGGCTTCCTTGGTCGAGAGGTGGATCGGGACTGGTGCAACGAGTGCCGCCGCGGACGGCGCGGACCGCCCGCGGCGGGGTTCTCAGGTGTTCGGCGGGTCAGCGCACGATGATGGAGCGAACACGCGACGCGCCGCCGACCTCCACGCGCATGCGGTACACTCCCGCGGAGAGGCGCGAACCGCCATCGCCGCGAAGGTCCCACACGGCGGTATGCCGACCCGCACCGCGCATCGCGGCCGCATCCACGGTGCGCACTTTCCGGCCGAGCGCGTCGTGCACGCTCACGGTGACCGGAGCCGGCGCATCGAGGGTGTACCCCAGCGTCACGCCCGCGAATCCCGAGGAGATGGTGATCGGATTCGGATATGCCTCGCCGACGGTGAAGCCCACCGGTTCGGGAGTTGCGTCCAACGCCGTGACCATGTCCACATGCACCGGGATCGACACCGGCGCTGTCCCGATCGATTGGCGGATGATCACCGCGCCCGAAGTGCGACCCTCCTCGAAGGCGAGGTGATTGATCCCGATACGGAGGTCCTGCGGACCCGTGCCCGAGGTGCGGTCGATGTCGATCCATGAATCCGACGCGGACACGCTCCACGACGCCGTCGCCGTACTCGGAGTCACCCGCACCGTCTTCATGGCGGGCAGCGTGGTGTCGCGGTTGCCCAGCGGGAAGACCACGGCTTGCGGCGCGACGGTGAAGGTCACCGGATCGAGAAGGTACTCGACGGCGATGTTCATGTCGCCGCTTGCGAGCAGCGACACGACACTGTCACCGGCCTTGACGGCCTTGTTGTCGATGCGCACGGACCGGATGTTCTCGCTGAACGTGGCGGGGAGCCGCAGCGACACCGACGGCCAGGTGCGGCCCGCCTGATACCGCACGCGGTAATTCTCGGTGACCGTCTGCCCCGATGCGGGCCAGGGACGGTAGTCGATTGACGACCCTTCGCCGAGTATGATGCCCGACGCGGGAGCGACAAGGCGCGCGTCGAATATTTCCTGCGGAGGCGCGGGGGGCAGCTCCTGCTCACCCACGCTCGGATCGAGACCCTTCGTCGCGTTTTCGTGAAGCCCGGTCGTCAGGGATGCGACCTGGCCGCGATTGTTGCTGATCAGAAAGGAGATCGACGCGCGTTTCGCGTGGGACTGGCTTCGTGCGGGGATGGCCGACCCGCACAAGGCCGCGACCATGGCGAAAACGAGCAGGGAGATGGGGTATCTGTGCATGGGGTGTTCTCCTTACTTCACGACGATCATGTGGTTGGTCCTGCGCACGGCACCGGCGCGCAGTTCGTAGAGGTAGCTTCCCGCGGGAACTTCGTACCCGCTCTCGTCGCGTCCATCCCAGAATGTCGTGTACCGACCCGGAGTCATGGTCCGGCGCACGAGGCCCCGAACCGCCCGTCCGAGCGCGTCGTACACCGTGATCGTCACGTTCTCCTCGGAGGCGATCTCGTAGGTGATGCGCGTCCCGGCACCCGCGGACGTCGCGGACACGGAGAATGGATTCGGATAGTTTTGTCCGAGAACGAAGGCCGATGGCGCTGCCTGGGCCGGCGTCGATTTGCGCAGCAGGATCCTCGCGCTCGAGGTCCCGTCAAACGGACGAGGGATGCTCGCATTCCCGCCGCTGCGCGCATCGATCGACGCGATGAACGCGCCGTCGCTGAACGACACCTCCCACGTTCCCGCATCGCCGGCGCTCCCGTCGAATGCGAGAACCCACGGGGGGCTGCCCTGCAGGCGCAGCGTGGCTGCGCCCTGGTCCGCCGCGAAGCTGAAGTCCGAGGCGAAACGCGCGTCGAACGCCGTGGTGGGAGGCGCCGGAGGAAGTTCGGCGGCAACACGTTCGTCGCTGCCGAGCCGCTCGATCGCGGAGGCCGGCGCGAAAAACAGCTCCGCGCGCGATCCGCTCGCGTCGCTCACCGTCAGCGTGGCGCTGCGCGGGATCGATGCAAGAACACCGTCGTGCGGCGTCTGGCTCCCGGAGATTTTCGAGGCGCCGCCGCCGCGTTCTCCGGTGAACGGCTTCACGAGACGCAGGGACGCGTCCGCGCGCAGCTTCACCCAGTACCCGAGACCGGGCTTGAGAACGGTGGCAGGCTTGTACCCGTTGTTGAATTCGAAGAGCGAAATAATCGCGTTCGCGGGACTCTGCGTGATGGCGCTCAAGGGCACATCGTACGAAATGCCGCCGATCAGATTCCACCCGTCCGCGGGCGCCTGCCCGACGCCCGGAAGACCGCGCACTTCAAAGATGGTGCGTTCCGTGCCGTTGACCCGGCCCTCGCCCGTCCCAGCGAATCGCAGCCAGTAGCCCTTTCCAAAGGTGAGCGCATCCGTCGAGATGTACCCCCGCTCCGTGTCGAAACCGAAGAGCGCGCTCCGCACGGAACCGTCGCCGAACACGCTGTTGACGCGCGAATTGGC
The DNA here is from genome assembly GCA_016720835.1 of Ignavibacteria bacterium. Taxonomy (GTDB): domain Bacteria; phylum Bacteroidota; class Ignavibacteria; order SZUA-365; family SZUA-365; genus JADKJW01. Next base: position 35,369 of record JADKJW010000008.1, on the reverse strand, counting down.
GAGCATGACCGGCATGGACACGAGCTGCCATCCCGCCCCGTGCTGCACCTTGTAGGCCGTGTTGGGCTTGCCGTTGTCGTTGCCGGTCTCCGTGCCCGGATCCGGCACCGGGAGCGTGATCGTGACTTCCTCCTCGTCCTGACCGGAGGGATTCGGAATGCCGACGGTCAGCACGAAACTGCGCTGCTTGTGGGCGTTGTCCTGCGGCGTGCTGTTGTCGATGAAGCCCTCGAAAATGTAGCAGTCGTCCGCCGGCCGGAATGCGCGAAGAATGCCGGGCGCGCGGTCGCCGCCCTTCTTCTCGAAGAGCATCACATCGGAAGGACGCACCGTCATGACCGGATTGCCCTGCTTGTCGGTGACGCACGCGCGTCCGCGGATGAAGGGGAAGTTCGTGGCATCCACGTCGGAAACGGCAACGGTGATTTCCGTGCGCGGAAGCTCCTGCAGGTGTCCTGCGTGACCTGGATCGTGAAGCTGCTCGAACTGCCGAGATCCGCGGTCATCGATGTCGTCGAACGCATGTTCACCAGCGTCGCCCCGGCGGTAAGAAGGAAGGTGCCCGGCAGTGACGCGGGAATGGGCGCCCACGCGAAACGCACCGGATTTCCGGCGTCGCCCGGCTGCACCTTGCCGACGAACGTATGCGCGGGTGTGATTGCGCGAACGTCCGTGAGACTGCCCTGCGCGGCGCCGTCGATATTCAGGAATCGCGCGTCATGGATGTCCGTGGGCGGCGGCGGCGGCAGCTCCACCTGTCCCGCCTCGAGTCCGTCACCCGCCCCGGCCTGCATGCCGTAGGTGAGGATGGTCGCGTCGTTCTTTGCGGAAGTCACCGACAGGGCGTGCGTGAACGCCTGCGGGTTGCCGCCGGTGCAGGGACGCGGCACGATCAGCGGACGCACCCAGAGATGCCTCGTCAATTTCACACGGATGCGGGGACTGACCTTCCACTCGGACGGCGCGACGATATCGCTCGCCGTGAGGGTGCCTTCCCAGCCGAGGAAATCGAAGCCGTTCATCGCCGCCTCGGGCAGCTCGATGTCGAATTCCTCGTCCATCGCGCCGCGGGTGCGTTTCGATTCTCCGAGCACGGACTTCCATGCCTCGGGCACATCGTACACCAGCTCGTATTGGCCCTGCGGCAGCGGCGAGAATTTCGCGATGAGCAGATGCTCGCCCGGCAGATCGGTCTTCGGATTCAGGCTGCGCGATTCGGGATTCTTCGATCCTCCGAGATCACCTTCCCAGCCCTTGAACTCGAAACCGGGATCGGCGTCGGCGATATACCCGAACGGCACGGGCGCGGACACGGGAAACCCCGCCTGCGTAAAGAGCCGTTGCGCCGGGATGCCGGTGCCGAAGGGATAGATCCTGCCGCCGCCGGCCGGAATGCGCGCGATGGAGCGGCATTCCGGACACAGACGGCTGAGATCGCCAAGCATGGGCGGGACCGGTCTCACGGTAATGGTATACTCGCCCCAGTTGCCGATGCCGGTCGAGAAGTCGATGAGATCCGATGATCCGCGGCGGCTAGTCACGACGAACGTGCTCACGCCCTCGCTGCTGACGTCGAAGTACCACCCGCCTGAGACGCTGCGGCGAGCCTCGATGGCCGGGGCCGCGGCCGTCGCCTTGTAGGTCACGTACGGATGGAATATGGAGCCCTGCTTCGGCATGATGGTCACGCGGAGCGACTGTCCTCCGAGCGCGGTGCTGCTGAGGGAGTAGTGGTCAGTGTCGAAGGAAAAGCCGAACTCCTCCAGTGCATCGTAGGTGATCGCGGCATCGAGGGTCTTGCTCGAGTCCGTCGATCCGTTGAAGGCGATCGGCGTGGCGGACGCTCCGGTGTTGTTGGGTTCATGAATGTCAGACCCATACCTGTCCTCGAGCGGGGTCGAGTTCCGTGTGACGATCGTCACCTCGTTGCTCGGGGTGCCGCGCGCTCCGGCTGCAGTCGCGGGAACCACCCGGAAATAGTTCACGGAACCGTCCCGGATTCCGGCAGTGGATAGTTCAGCGTACCAATACCCGGGAGCCGCCGAACCCGCGAAGTAGTATCCTGCGGGGATGTCGGTCCACACGCCGGTCAGGTATTGCTGGGGAATGTACTGACCACCCGATCCGGAAAGAGTGTTCCGCCAGACGAGCACGATACCCGTCGTGCGGATGCGTTCTCTCGTTCCTGAAACTGCCGGACCCATGCCGAGGCGCGCTTCCAGCGTGTTGTTCGCCGTCGTGATGCCGCCGCCCGTGGTGGTGTAGCGCGCTTCGTATGCGGCGACCGCGGTGTCGCGCCGCACCGAACGAGTCGCCCCCCAGGCCGTGCGGGTGAACACCCCGGAAAACCCGGGAGCCCTTTCATACCAGGCGTCGAAGTAATACCGGGTCCCGCTGATGTCCACGAACGGAGGGACGGAAACCGCAGGGATGGTGAAGCCCTGCGCGAGTTCGATCTGGCGCGGACCGACAAACGTGGGTCCGGACTCGAACCCCGCATCCATGGTGATGGGAATGCCCGCGGGAGTGGTGCTGAAGGTGGTGGCGCCATGAATGCCCGTGCGCGTCCACCCGATGAATACCGGCGTCGCCCCGCTGAGCTCGTTGTTCGTGAAATTGATTTCCGAATTGTCCCGCATCAGCGCGCGCACCGAGGTCGGGTTGGTCACCATGCAGTTCCGGTTGGGCGTTCCGCGGAACCAGTAGCCCGGCTGCGGACAATCCGTGTCGCCCGTGTTCTCGCGGTATTCATCCGGCGCGCCGAATAAATGCGCCGTCTCGTGCGCGATCACCGGGGCGCCTTCCCGCGTTCCCAGCACCGCGTACGGACCGATGACCATGTCGGGAAGATCGATATTGATATGCAATTCGGGGATGTATACCCTTCCTCCCACGTACCCGCTGCCGGCCGAGCGCGCGTAGGCGCGATGATTCGTGCCGGCCGGTTGCAGCTTGATGAACAGACTGATGGTCTGGTCGACGCGCATTTCCTCGCTGCGGCGATCATTCCATTTCATCACCCGGACGAACTCCTTTTCCGTGCCATCCGGGAACACCGACCAGGCCGCCGCGAGATCGCAGGGCAGACAAATCCCCAGCGTGAGAATGCTCCCAACCCATCCCCAACCCGGATCGCCGAACGGATTGGCGTATCCGAGATTCGTCATCACCTGCCTGATGAGTCGCCAGTCATCCGCTTTGTCCATGCTGATGGGTTCGCCCGTCACGTTGACGACGGTGGTGGCGGACGGCCTGTACCATGTCCCGCGGAACATCAGGGTGTGACCGTACTCCGCCGCGCGGCGCGACCAGAAATCGAACATCCGGACCGTCTGGGCAATCTGCGCCCGCTCGTCTGCCGTACTCCAGTTGTGCGTGGCGCCCGCTCCCGTGCTCTCGAGCATGAACACTTCCACGGCGATGACGCCCTTCATGATTCCTCTGGGAATCCCGAGAAGGGACTGGACACTGTCCTTCATGCGTCCCTGCCACACTTCCGCGGGAACGTTCTGCGCCTTCGCGGCACTGTCGGACATGCGGCCGAGCTGCGACAGGAAGGAACTCAGCACGACGTCATCTTCGCCGTCGAGACAGGTTGCCGTGCTCGACCCCGCCGCGTTCAGCGACGATTGCGGGCTCTTGGCGATCGTGCCGAGCTTCGCGTTGTTGAAATAGTCGAGTCCGGCCGACACGTTGTCCGCGTACAGTCCACCGGCGGTCTCCTTCTGCATGCTGACGGTGGTTCTGATGGCGGAAATGCGGTCGAGCCCGTTGATCGCCGGGCGTACCGAATCCGGGACCCAGCCCAGCATGCGCTGCGGAGAGAGCAGCGTCGAAACAACCCCTCCCTTCTCGACGATGCGTTTTGCGAGAGCGTATGCCTCATCCCAAGTCTGACAGGTTGTGGAAATGACCGCGTAATCGCGATAGAATTCCACCTGCTGCTTGTCGGGAAGCGAAGTACCGCCTTCCTGAGCGGGGGCGCTGTGCATCGCCACGATAGCCAGCAATACAAGAACAACAGTGCGCGTTCGTGCGAACATCAGCTCGACGCCTTTCGCGCCGTCGGCATCCTGAACAAAACGGCCCATATCAGTCTCCTGAAAGTGTGAATGCAAAGCATGCGTCCCGGCATGTCGATCTCCCGGCGCGCGCGCTGCCGCGCGCAACTGGAGAGTCCCAAAGAACGATGTGATGAATCGAAGAATCGCGTAAACGTAAAGAGGTTGACCCGCTCTGCGGCGAATCGATGAGGCGGCCGATGCACGGTGACGCGTCCCGGACCGCAGTCGATGTTCTACGGATATAAAGGTTCTTGAATGTCCGAATATAAGCCGTTTTTGAGCATTTGTCAAGCAGCGCTGCATGGACCGCACTGCACGGCACATTCACGCGGGATGGCATGATCCCGCTGCGCGGCGAACAAGGCGGTTACTGCAGCAGCAGGAGCTTCTTCGTTGCCGCGTATGTCCCCGCGCGCAGCCGGTACATGTAGATGCCGGCCGTTAATCCGTCCGCATCGAACAGCACTGCGTACCGTCCAGGGTTCTTCACTTCGTCCACGAGCTTCGCAATTTCCCTTCCCATCACCTCGTGCACGGTGAGCGTCACGGCGCTCGTCTGCGGGATGCGAAAGGTCATCGTCGTGGTTCGGCTTCCTGAAACCGACGCTGCGCCGAAGGGATTCGGGTAGTTCTGTCCGAGGAGGTAGGACGAGGGGATTGCGGGAAGGCCATCCAGGGTGTCAAGCAATTCGGCGAGAGGCCGGCGCCAGACGCCTGCGCTGTCCGTTCCCGCATACAGCGTGCCGCCTCCCGCGCCGCCCGGGTCGAGGAGCAGGCTCATGACGCCCACGCTCGGAAGACCGGAATTTGCCGGAGTCCACTGCGTGCCTTGATCGGTCGATTTCCAGACGCCGTTGTCCTTCGTTCCGGCGAAGAGACAGTACCCCCCCTGTGCCAACGGCACGACCGCGAACGAGTGAACGTTGACATCCGCCAACCCCGCGTTGATCGGAGTCCAGGTGCGCCCCAGATCCGTGCTGCGATACGCTCCGGCGTCGTCGGTGCCGACGAAGAGGGTCATGCCGTCCGGAGAGCTTGCGAGCGCGGAGATGAGGTTGGACGGCAGTAACCCAGTGATATCCAACCAGCTCAGGCCAAGATCGGTGGAAACGAACACGCCCCTGGTGCTGCCGGCGAAGACAAACGCGCTGTGCGGACTGGTGGAATCGACATGGAACTCCCGCAATTCGGGAACCGCGAGACTCCCCGGCATCCAGCTCGCTCCGAGGTTCGTGGAGATTCTCAAGGATCCGCGAATTCCGGCGAACAGCGTGCTGGTGTCGGCAAGGCCTGGGCCCATCGCCAGCGCGCCCACGACGGCGTATTGCAGCGAGGCAACCGGCCCCGTCCAGCTTGTGCCTCTGTTCGTCGAACGATGGATCCCGCCTCCGTTCGTGCCGGCAAACATGATATCGCCATTGAAGGACGCCACGAGAGCCGTGACATCGGTATACGAAAACCCGTCGATCCGTTTGTGGGTGAAGCCCCGGTATGTCCAGCCGCCGCCTCCCGCCGTTGCCGTATGCACTCCGCTGGACGATGCGGCGAACAGCGTATGGCCGCCGGTCTGCGGCACGCAGTGGACGAGCGTGTTGACATGCCACGCGGGAATGCCGATTGGAAGCCAATCTCTGCGATCGAGGTTGATTCGACTCATCCGTGTTTCGCCGCCGAGCGCATAGACGTCCGTGGTGCCGGGCAGGATGGCCGTCGGGACCGCCCACGAGATGGATAGGGTATCGGTCGCGAGCCACTTCGCGCCTTCGTCCGACGAATGGAGGACCACGACCCGGCCCACGGGATCGGAGATGTTCGAGATGCATCGCAAGCCGCCGGCGATTCGCAGAATACTCCCCGCCTGCGCGGCGCCGGAGGGCATGTCGCATCTCGACCAGTTCCTGCCGGTATCGATCGATCGATACAATCTGCCGTATCCGTTCATCGTCCCCTGCGCGAACAAGAGCAGTCTGTTCGACTCGTCCGCGAGGATGGCGAAACGGTCCGTGACAACCGATGGCGGGCCGTTGTCGGCGCGCACCCAGTGCAGGCCTCCATCGATGGATCTCAGGATGAGATTGCTCTGGTTGGGCGAATGCGATGTCGTCGCTGCAAGCGCGACGGAGCCGTCGCTGCCGCCGCCGGCGAGCGCGGAGATGTTCAAGTCGGGCAGGCCTCATTCACCGCCGACCAGTGCGCGCCGGTATCGAGGGAGCGATAGATTCCATGTGTTCCCACTGCAGCGTACAGTATCAATCCGGCGGCGCCGTCCGGGACAAAGGCAACCGTTTTGATGCTCAAATCCGGCAAGCCGTTGTTCACACCGCGCCAGTGTTCGCCCGCGTCGGTGGAGATGAAGACGCCCGCTTCGGTCCCTGCAGCGAGCGTTGTGCCGTGTGCCGCAAAGGCCTTCACACGGGTGGTCGGTGTCCTGAGGTTGATCGCACTCCAACTCGCGCCGTTGTCGCGCGAGAGCAGGACGTTGCTGCCGGTCATGCCATTCATGAAATGTGTGGCGATGATGTTGATCCCTCCCGCCGGATTCGGCAACGCCGAGCCGCAATCGATCGCGGTCAGATACGGGCCGTTGGTAGGGACCCATTGAGCCGCTGCTGTGCCTCGCAGCAGCAGGACATGAGAACAGACGAGAAAAAGACAGCGGAGTGTTTTCATGTCAGGTGCTCCTTGCGGTCTTGACGGTGTCCGGGAGTTGTCCCGATCGGATGCAATGATCTCCGCGCGTCGCGCTTCCAGCTTCTCACAAACGTAGGGTATTTCAGTCTCAGGTGATACAATGTGAGGCGCAGTACCGGAATCGACCGGCAGGGACGCCTGCCGGCCCACCGAAGCCCGCCGGAGGCGGGCGCAGGCGGGGTCCCACCCCCTCCTCCCCCCTCCCTCCTCCCCACTCCCTCCTCCCCATTCTTCCCCACTCCGGCATTTCGTACATTGCGCTCACACACAAGAACATCAGGTGCATCATGCGCTCCACCGCGTCCGTCGAAGACATCTACAAGATCATATACACCGAGCATCACGATCCGTATACGGTTCTCGGCATACACCCGCTCGTGTACCGGAAAAAGCCCGCGGTGGCGGTGCGCGCGTATCTGCCGAGAGCCGCGAAGGCCTTCGTCGTGCGCATGGTGGAGGGCGGCGCGGAAGAGCGCGTGGAGATGGAACGCGTCCACGGGGAAGGTTTCTTCGAGGCGCTGTTCAAGGGCGAGAAGGACGTCTTCCCGTACATGCTGCTGACGGTGGACCCGGAGGGCGGCGAATTCCTCTTCCGCGATTCCTACGCCTTCCTGCCGCAGCTGTCGGAATTCGATCTGCACCTCTTCGCCGAAGGCAACCACTACAAGATCTACCGGAAACTCGGCGCGCGCTTCGTGGAAATCGAGGGCGTGGGCGGCGTGGAGTTCTCCGTCTGGGCGCCGAACGCCCGCAGCGTCAGCGTCATCGGCTCCTTCAACGAGTGGGACCGCCGCTCGCACGCCATGCGCACGCTGGGCTCCTCGGGCGTGTGGGAGATCTTCATCCCCGGTCTCGGCGAGGGCGAGTTGTACAAGTACGAAATCAAGACCGCGGACGGACACGTCGTCGACAAGACCGACCCCTTCGGCACGCAGATGGAAGTGCGCCCGCGCACCGCATCGGTCACCTCGCGTCCCGCGCACATGTGGGAGGACGCGCCCTGGCTCGCGTCGCGCTCGGCAACGAACATCTTCGAAGCGCCCGTCTCCATCTACGAAGTGCACCTCGCCTCGTGGAAACGGCGCGGCGTGCCCGGACCCGACGGCGTCATCTACTCCTCGTACCGCGAAATCGCCCCCGAACTCGCCGCGTATGTCAAGGACATGGGCTACACGCATCTCGAGCTGATGCCGGTCATGGAGCATCCCTTCGACGGCTCCTGGGGCTACCAGGTGACGGGCTACTACGCGCCCACCAGCCGCTTCGGCACGGAGGACGACTTCCGCTGGTTCGTCGACTACATGCACCGCGAGGGCATCGGCGTGCTGCTCGACTGGGTGCCGGCGCATTTCCCGAAGGACGCGCATGCGCTCGGACGCTTCGACGGGACACCGCTGTACGAGCACGCGGACCCGCGCAAGGGCGAGCACATGGACTGGGGCACCTTCATCTTCAACTACGGCCGCAACGAGGTGCGCAACTTCCTGATCGCCAACGCGCTGTTCTGGCTCGACGAATTCCACATCGACGGACTCCGCATCGACGCCGTCGCGTCCATGCTCTACCTCGACTATTCGCGCAAGCAGGGCGAGTGGATGCCGAACGAGCACGGCGGCCGCGAGAACCTCGAGGCCATCAACTTCATCCGGCAGCTCAACTGGGTCATCCACGTCACCCACCCGGGCGTCATCGTCGTGGCGGAGGAGTCCACGTCCTTCACCGGCGTGACGCATCCGGCGGACAACAACGGCCTCGGCTTCGACCTCAAGTGGAACATGGGCTGGATGCACGACACGCTGGAGTATTTCCAGAAGGATCCGCTGTTCCGGAAATTCCATCACAAGAATCTCACCTTCAGCCTGCTCTACGCCTTCACGGAGAATTTCCTGCTGCCGATTTCGCACGACGAGGTGGTGCACGGAAAGGGCGCGCTCATCAGCAAGATGCCGGGCGATTACTGGCAGCGCTTCGCCAACCTCCGCTGCTTCCTCGGCTTCATGTACGGGCATCCGGGCAAGAAGCTCCTGTTCATGGGCCAGGAATTCGGCCAGTGGAACGAGTGGAATCACGACGGCGACCTCGACTGGAATCTCCTCGGCTTCGAAGCGCACCGGCAGGTGCAATCCTGGGTCCGCGATCTCAACAGCCTCTACCGCAACGAGCGCGCCCTGCACGAGTGGACTACTCCTGGGAAGGTTTCGCATGGGTGGACCTGCACGACAACGAGCGCAGCCTGCTCTCCTTCGAGCGCATCTCGAAGGACAAAAGCGAACGCCTCGTCTTCCTCTGCAACTTCACGCCGACGATTCACGAGTACTACCGCCTCGGCGTGCCCGAGGAGGGCGTGTATCGCGAAGTGCTCAACAGCGATGCCGAGTGCTACGACGGCAGCGGCGTCGGCAATCTCGGACAGGTGCATTCCGAACCCGTCCCCTGGCACGATCGCGCGCACTCCGTCGTGCTGCGCGTCCCGCCGCTGGCGATACTGGTGCTCAAGCGGTAAGGCGTGGCGGCTCGGTTACCACGTCAGTCCGCTGCTTCATGACGCGGGGATGCGGTGATGCTGTTGAATTGCGCCTTCGTTTTGTCAGTCCGAGCGAAGTCGAGGACGGGGATGGAGATGCGGAGATGCTGTTGAATTGCGCCTTCGTTTTGTCAGTCCGAGCGAAGTCGAGGACGGGGACGCGGAGATGATAGCGCATCGACGCGATGCGTGATACCCGTCATCCTGAGCGCAGCGAAGGGATGACGAATCATGTCATTTCTGTCCATTCCCGACAACAGCAACGGACAGCATCGGTCCAATGTCGAATCTTCCCCCGTCCCTACTACCTTCTTCCGAGCAACACGCACCCGGTACCAGCTTCTACGGTGATCTCGGAGCCGGTGAATGTTGACAGCGGCGACACGGAGGCGTGTTCGGCATCGACGAGGACGTCCCACGCGGCTTCGGGGAGATGATAGCGCGCGGAGCTGTGAGGATTGGCGTTGACAAGCACGGCGATGAGAGGAACGCCCTCGATTTTTTCATCGATGACAAAACCGCTCGCGAGATCGGCATCGGCGGAGAGGAAGCGGTAGGCCTCCACGGACGCGTGTCGCAACGGACGGAGCAGGGCGCGCACGGCGATCAGACCGCGCGTATAGTTCACGAGATTGCCGTTGATGTCGGCGTGCCGGAAATCGAGCCAGTTCGTCTCGTCATCCTTCTCGTAGCTGTTGTGATCGAGCAGGCCGGGCGTTGTGCCATGCAGGCCGCGATCCGCGATGACCTTGCTCCTGCCGAATTCCTGCCCCGCATGCAGCATCGCCGATCCCTGGCTCGTGAGGAGCATCAACGCGGCCAGCCGCTCGGCGCGCAACTGCGCGGGACCGAGGCGCGCGTTGGCCATCCCATCCTCCACGATCTGATGTTCGCCGACGGCGCCCGTCGCGATGCGGATGAAATCGCCGAGGGTGTAGCCGTCGTGCGACGCGAGGTAGTTGACCGAATGCGCCGCGTCGAGCAGGGGACCGCCCTTCGCCTCCACCGAACCGAGCACCCACATGCCGAAGGCTTCGTGCGAGTTCCACGCCCACGACCCGAAGACGTAGCCTTGGGCATGCGACGGATGCACGCCCTTCACGCCGTTGCGGAACTGGTCGTTCCACGCGCCCATGCCCAGTTCCGAAAAGCGGCGCAGATCGTACTGCCCGCCGCCCCAGGGCTCGCCGATGAGGATCACGTCGGGATTCAGCTCCCGCGCTCGCGCGCACACCTCCCGCAACGTCTCGACATCGATCATGGCCGCGAGATCGAAGCGGAAGCCGTCCACGTGGTACTCGCGCATCCAGTGCAGGACGCTGTCGACGACGAGGCGCCGCGTCATCGGGTGCGCGGTGTCGAGATCGTTGCCGCAACCGCTGGCGCCCGTGAAGTCGCCCTGACCGTCGGTGCGGTAGTAGTAGAACTTGTCGATGGCCTTCAGCGGCTGCTGATCGTAATGCGATGTGTGGTTGTACACCACGTCCATGATCACGGCGATGCCCGTGGCGTGGAAGGCCCTGACCATGTCCTTGAACTCGCGCACCTGCCGTCCGGCGGTGTCGTTCCACTCGCCGGGCGTCGCGTTTGCGGCGGTCGCATAGGATGGCTCCGGTGCGAAGAAGTACGACGTCATGTAGCCCCAGTGATTGCGCTCGTACGGGTTCCATGTGTTGTAGAGTCCCGTCTCGGTCCGCTGCAGGTAGGGCAGTTCGATCGCGGCGAAGTGCTGGCAGGGCAGGAGTTCCACGGCATTGACGCCGAGCCGCGCGATATGATCGATACCGCCCCTGCATCCGCGCCGGACGAGCCCGGGGTAGGTTCCCGCGAAGCCGGCTTCCACGCCGCTGGACGGATGCGCGGTCATGTCCTTCACGTGCATCTCGTAGATCACGAGGTCGCGCGGATGGATGCGGACGGGGCGGTCGTCGCCCCAGTCGTACGCGCTCCATGCGCCCGGCAGAAGCGTCCGGGCCTCATGCCGCCAGGTGTTGCGCGTCGCCACCGCCTGCCCGTACGGATCGGCGACGAGCATGGAGGACGAAAACAACTCGCCCTCGCCGCGCGGCCCGTCAATCCGGTAGGCGTACCAGCGGTCGCGCGCGTCGACGGAAAGGGACATTTCCCACACGCCGTCGGCATCTCGGCTCATGTCATACACCGTGCCGATCGTGTCGTCGAGATCCGCAAACAGCACGAGTTCGACCGAGACCGCGCGCGGCGCGAAGAGGCGGAAGGCCCGGAATCCTTGCTCGACGACGCAACCGAGCGGCTTGGAGGACTGCATGGTATCGAACACGTCGTCGGGCAGCACGGGCAGACTGCCGTCGCCGCGCACGAATATCGTGTGGCTCTTCGTCAGGTCGAAGTCCTCCGTCAACAGCACGACGATGGTTTCGAGCGCTTCGAAGGCAAGCACGCGCACGTGCGGGGCGAAGGTGAAATCCTCGTCCGTCAACGCTCCGGGATGCCGCTCGAAGACGAGCACGACCCGGTTGATGGACTGCAGGGTTGCGGAGAGAAGCTTCATGATGCCGCCGGTTCAATGAATGACATCGCGGAAAATAGGAAACCGCGGCCATTCGTCCACGCGATTTGTTTCTCCGCACGAACACGGGTATTTTTGAAGGTTCTGAATCTCTTCCGGTATCACCACCTCCCGCATGATCCGTCGACACATTCCCCTTTCCCTGCTGGTCGTTTCCGCCCTGCTGGTCGGCGCTGCGCCCGCGGCGCGCGCGCAGTTCAGCTGCGGCACGTGCGCCGCGCACGCTTCCGTCAGGTCGTCGGACAGTCCGGCGGCCTCCTCCGGCATCTCGCGCAACCCCGGCTGCCACCTGCCCGCCAGGGGCGCCGTCCGCGGACTGGTACTCTTCATCCAGACCCAGAACGACGACGTGCAGAGCGCCGAATGGCCGCTCGGGCAGCTCCCGGTCTGGGCGCCGCACTATGTTTCGAATCTTCAGACCTACTTTTCGGATATGTCGGGCGGGCAGTTCCAGCTGACGCTCGACGTGCTTCCGCGCGTCCTGGTGACACAGGGCACCGAACTCGACTACGTCTGGTCGTCGCGCACCCTGGGCAGCGCCACCAAGGACCTGCTGACGACGCTTGACGCGACCTTCGATTTCGCGCCGTACGACACCTGGCAGACGCAGGGCCGGCCGTATGCCGTGCTCCCCGGTCCCGATCAGTACGTCGAGTTGATCATCACGGTCTACCGGCGCATCACCCAGAGCCGCTTTTTCAATCTCGCCGGCGTGTCCGATCTTGGATTTACCGATTTCATTTTCGTCGATGCCGGCAAGCAGCTCATCTTCGGCGGCACCGGCGAATACAATGACGCGAGCGCATCCGGATTGACCGTCACGCGCAGTCCCGGTTCGGGCGCCATTGTCGACGCGACCTACGCGTACCAGGTGACCATTCACGAATTCATGCACAAGCTCTACGGCGAGAGCCATCCCGCGCTCATCTACGGCGGACTCGGCGTGCTCGCGAACTCCGGAGGAGGGCTGGCCCTGAACAGTTTCGAGCGGCATGCGCTCGGGTATGGCACGTTCACGCCTCTGCCCGCCGCGTCCGATACTTCGTTCACGCTGCGCGACCACGTCACGACGACGGACGCCGCCGCTCTCCCGATCGCGGCGGCGCCGGACTGGTACTACACGTTCGAATACCGCACGAAACAATCGCGGCACGATTCGGCCCCGGCGAAGGGCGTGTACATCTACCGCGTCTACGATCCCGAAAGCAGGAGCCAGAAGGAAGTGCATCCCGTCAATGCGGGCGGCAACTGGCAATGGGCCGTGGACAGCGCCTCCGGAACACCCTTCCGCCAGACGCCCGACCCGCTCGACGGCTTCAATCCGTACAACAAGGTGGTCATCGGCGGAAAACCCTGGTACGTCGACGGCTGGGCGGGCGATCCGAATTCGGCCTTCACGCTCGAACGGAACTCGTTCACCGTATGGACCAATCCCACGACCGAGTTCCGGATCAACCGCGACACCGTCCACACGAATCTGTACATCTCCATCACGGGGATGACCGACTCGACAGCCACCATCGAAGTCCGGCATCACCCCCCCGCGATCCTGCGCATTGATGAGACGGCTTCCGTGGACATCGCGTTGCTGCCCGGCTACCCCAATCCCGTCACGCCCTCGTCTCCGACCGCCAGCATTCCCTTCGAGCTTGCCGCCGCCTGCGACGTGCGGGTCGACGCCATCGACGCGCTCGGACGCGCGGTTGCATCGCTTGCGGACGGTCCGCGCGGCCCCGGCAGACATACGCTCCAGTTTCAGACCTCCGCGCTGGCCTCCGGCATCTATCGCGTGGTGTTGCGCGCGGGATCCGCGGTCCGCACGCAGACCATCGTGGTGACCCGATGAAGGCGCTCCCGCGATCGAAGAATTTTCTGGGCATCGGCAAGGAACATTCCGCCTGGGCGACATCGCGCATCGCCATCCTGTCCGCGCCCTACGAGCACAGCGTGTCCTACGGCGGCGGGACGGCGAAGGGTCCCGCGGCCATCCTCGAAGCCTCGCACTACGTGGAGTTCTGGGACGAGGATTTCAAACGCGAATTGTGCTTCGATCACGGGATCGCCGCCGTCGCGCCGCTCTCCTTCGGAAAGAAAAAGGACAAGGATGTCCTCGACATCATCGAAGCCGCGGTCGACACGGCTCTCGATGAGGGGAAATTCGTCGTGACGCTGGGCGGAGAGCACACCATCAGCGCCGCGCCCATCCACGCGCATTTCCGCCGTCATCCGGGAATGTCCGTGCTGCAGTTCGACGCCCACTCCGACCTGCGCGAAAGCTACCTCGGCAATCCGTACAGTCACGCGTCCGTGATGGCGCGCGTCGCGGAGTTCATGCCCGGCGAGCGGATCGTGCAGGCGGGCATCCGCGCGCAATGCATCGAGGAACACCAGATGATCCGCGACCGCGGCATCCGCACCTTCTACGCCTGCGACATGCACGCGGGCGTGCACGGCGCGCGCTGGCAGGACGCCGTCGCGGACGCGCTCGCGGACGAGGTCTACATCACCTTCGACGTGGATTATTTCGACCCGTCCATCATGCCCGCGACGGGCACCCCCGAGCCGGGGGGATTCCAGTGGGACGAGACCGTCGCGCTGCTGAAAATCATCGGTGCGAAGAAACGCATCGTCGGCTTCGACGTCGTCGAGCTCGCCCCCATGCGCTCCCTCACCTTCCCGTCGTTTCTCGCGGCCAAGCTGGTGTCGAAGTTGCTGAACGCGGCATTCATGGGCCGCTGAGACGCGTCGGCCTCCGGGATCACCTGCGCGGGCGGGAGAGGCTGTAGAGCGGAGTGTCGAAATACGGAACTGCGGTGCGCGCGAGCAGCGCGTCGAGCCGCGTCTCCAGCGCGCGCTCCGCGGTGGTCGGGACGTACAAGGGATCGACGTCGTGCACGCGGACGATGAGCGTGCGCGCGGAGTCCGCCGCATTCCACGGCGGCGTCGGCAGACGCAGCGCGTCCCGCGCCGGAAGCACCATGGCCGTTTTGCCGCTCCGCTGGCCGAGATTCCATCCGTGGAGATACCAGGCGAGCTGCGGCTGATAGCGCGCGTGCGGCACGTCGCCGCAGAGAATGACGAGATGCGAGACGCCCGCGCCTTCGATCGCCGCGGCGGCAGCGGCCGCTCCGTCCGCGTGACCGTACGCCTCCGCATGGTTCTTTCCCGCTGCGACAACCAGCATCGCGACGAGCAACAGGACCCCGGCGGTGTCGCGCGCGATGGCGTCGCGCCGCGCGGTGTCGCGTGCGCGCAGCAGCCGTGGCAGCAGGAACAGCACCGCCGCGACGAGAAGCGGAACCAGCGAAGCCTGCGCGAGCAGCGCCGGCACATCCGGCAGCAGGGTCCAGGTGCGCAGCGACAGCCGGAGCGTCTCGGAAGAGCCCCACGCGACCAGCGCGGACCACGCGACGAGCGCTCCCGCAATCGCTCCCGCGCGGAGGGTCGTCCGATGCGCCGCGAACGCGACGGCGAACGCGGCCGGTAGCGCGAGGTGCAGCACAAAGTGCGGCAGCTTTGTCGCGCCGAGCGAGAGGAGCACGAGCGCGCTCCCGAGCCAGAGCAGCGCCGCGCGGAATGCGTCGCGCTCCCCGTCCCCCTGCGGCCGCGCGAGCAGCAGGAGCGGCAGCAGCGGCGCGGCGATGAGCAGCTGGTTCACGTAGTACCACCACGCCTGCACCGAGGTTCGCGAGTAGCCCTCCAGCGCGACAATCGAGACGGCGGACAGCAGGTGGGACGGAAAACCGGGATGCCGCGACCACATGAACAGATACCACGGCGACGCGAGGACGGTTCCGAGCAGCGCGGCGATCAGGATGGCGCGGAACACCGCGGGACGGCGCAGCACGGCGGCGGCCAGGAGCCACCCTGCGATGGCAAGCCCGGTGACGAGAAACTTCGAGAGGAAGGCTCCCGCGATCAGGCCCGCGAGGAGCAGCGTCCCGCGGCGGCTCACGCGCGCGAACAGCGAGAACACGACGAGCGCCGCGAGACCGGTGAACAGCATCTGGAAGGCGTCGAGCTGTCCCTGCCGCGCGAAGTGCTGCACGTGCTGCGCGAGCCCGAGCGTCGCCGTGCCCGCGAGGGCGGCTTTCAAAGAGTATCGGGTCCGGATATACCAGAAGAATGCGGCGAACAGCGCGCCCGCGCAGAGGGCCCCCGGCAGCCGCGTGGCGCCGACGCTCTCGCCGAGCAGCGCGGTCGACAGCGCGATGCTCCAGACGCCGAGCGGAGGATGCGCCGCGGAGTAGAGGTCGCCGACGGCGTACGCGCTCTGGTCGAGCCAGGCGCCGTGCTCGATGCAGGCGCGGGCGCGGATCGCGTACAGCGCCTCGTCCCAGGGTTGCATTTCCCTCGCCCCGAGGAAGGCCGTCGTGACGATGACGAGAACGAGCGGGAAGCGCAGGTCGCGCAGTCCGGACCGCGGCGTCGTCATGCCCCGAAATACTCCTCCAGCCGGTCCAGCACCAGCTGCATGTCGGCGGGGAGCGCGGATTCGACGAACACGCGCTCCCGCGTGACGGGATGCACGAAGCCGAGCGTGCGCGCATGCAGCGCCTGGCGCGGCATGACGTCCAGCAGCTTCTCGATGAACTGCTTGTAGCGCTGCGTCACCGAACCGTACAGGATGCGCCGGCCGCCGTAGGTGGGGTCGCCGAACACCGGATGGTGCAGGTGCGAGAGATGCACGCGGATCTGATGCGTGCGTCCGGTGCGCAGACGCAGCCGCAGCAGCGACAGATGCCCGAAGCTGCGCAGCACCTCGTAGCCCGTCACCGCCTCCTTGCCCCCTTCCACGACCGCCATCTTCTTGCGGTCGCTCTTGTGCCGCGCGAGGGGAAGATCGATGCTCCCCGTCGAGTTCTTGAAGCTGCCCCACACGACGGCCCAGTATTCGCGCTCGATGCTGTGGTCGGAGAATTGCGCGGCCAGGACGGTGTGCGCGCGCTCGTTCTTCGCCACGCAGAGCAGGCCCGAGGTGCCCTTGTCGAGCCGGTGGAGGATGCCCGGACGGTCGTCGCCGCGCTCGCGCGACAACTGCGTCGTGTAGTGCATCAGCGCGTTCACCAGCGTGCCGCTGTAGTTGCCGTGCGCCGGGTGCGTCACCATCATCGCCGGCTTGTTCACGACGAGCACGTCGTCGTCCTCGTAGGCGATCTCGAGCGGGATGTCCTCCGCCACGATTTCGGGCGGGGGCGGTTTCGGCACCGTGCACACGACCTCGTCGCCGGGCAGCACGAGCCGCCCCGGCTTCAGCACCACGATGCCGTTCACGGTGACGCCGCCGGCCTCCACGAGCTGCTGCACCTTGTTGCGCGACGCGTTCTCGACGCTGCGCGTGATGCACTGGTCGAGCCGGATGCGCTGCGCGTTCGGCGCCGCGCGTATCACGTACACACGAGTCGACGGAAGGACGTCCGCGTCATCATCCGCGTCACCCTCGGCGTCGTCGGGAATGTCGTCAGGCGGAAGATCGTCGAGCGCGTCGTCGTTCATGGCGGGGACTGGGCGTCGGATTCCGTCCGCCCGCGCACGGTCACTGACCGGGCGACGGCTCGGGCGTCGGCGTCGCGGATGCGGGCGTCTCGGCGACTGCCGTCTCCCCCGCGCGGTGCGGACGCGCGGCGAAAAGCATCAGCACCACGCCGATGGACACGGCACAGTCCGCCACGTTGAATATCGGCCAGAACTTGAACCCCCCGCTCCCGAAGTGCACGGTGAACAGGTCGAAGTGCACGAAGTCCACCACATTGCCCTGAAAATACCCCGCGTATCCGAACAGCACGCCGTAGAACACGCGGTCGATGAGATTTCCGAGCGCCCCCGCGACGATCAGCGCGATCGCGAGCCGCATCAGCCGCGGCGCCGTCCGGTGCCGGTACAGATAGACGATCAGCCCGATCGCCGCCGCCAGCGCGAACATGGTCAGGAACAGTTTCTGATACCCCTCGCCGCCGAAGGGCAGGCTGAACGCCATCGTCGGGTTCTCGATGAACGTGAGCTTGAACCAGTCCCCGAGCACCGGTATGGACGATCCGTAAGGCATCCCCTCATGATGCCCAGAGAACGGGATCGAGAATCCCTGGACCGCGAGCTTTCGAGAACTGGTCGAGAATCAACAGGGACAGGCTGACGTACAGGACGCGCATGCGGGAATCGTGCTCTGTGGGAAACGGAACGCGTTATTCGGATTTCGACAGGTTCTTGCACGAGACGCACTTGCTCGCGTGCGGCACGGCTTCGAGGCGTCCCTTCTCGATGAGATTTCCGCACGCCACGCAGATGCCGTAGTTGCCGCTCTTGATCCGCTGCAGCGCATCGTTGAGGTACGAAATGAATTTCCTCTCGCGCTGCGCGAAAAGAAAGGCCTTCTCGCGCTCCATCGCGTCCGTCCCCTGATCCGCCATGTGCAGGGAATACGTCGAATCGTCGTCGTGGAAATCGCCGGTGGACGAATCCATCAGGCGCTCCTCGATGCTGATCAACTCGTCGTTCGCGTCGCGGATCTTCTCGTTGATGATATCGCGGAAGTAATCCAGATCCTTCGCGCTGTACTGCACGCTCTTGCGCAGAGGGGCCGCCTTCTGCTGCTCCTGCTTCTGCGGCGCCGGGAACCCCTGTTTGCCCGAGTACTTCGGCGCCACGATCGGCGCGATCGATTTCTTCGACCGGCGCGTATACTTGCGCTTCGTGCGCGATGCGTCGTCGCTCCCGCCCGGCCCGGCCGGTTTCGGTTTCGCGCTGCCGATCGGTTTGGTTTTGGACACCGGTCTCGGCTTCTCCGCCTGCTTCGCTTTCACGACCGGCTTCGCTTTCACGACCGGCTTCGCTTTCACGACCGGCTTCGCCTTCACGACCGGCTTCGCCTTCACGACCGGCTTCGCCTTCGCGACCGGCTTCGCCTTCACGACCGGCTTCGCCTTCACGGCCGGCTTCGCCTTCACGGCCGGCGGGCTTTGCCTTCACGGCGGGCTTTGCCTTCACGGGGCGGGCTTCGCCTTCCTGGACGGGCTTTCGCCTTCACGGCGGGCTTGGCCTTCACGACGGGCTTGGCCTTCACGACGGGCTTGGCCTTCACGACGGGCTTGGCCTTCACGACGGGCTTGGCCTTCACGACGGGCTTTGCCTTCACGACGGGCTTGGCCTTCACGACAGGCCTGGCCTTCGAGGCGGGTTTTGATTTCGCGGAGTTGTTCTTTGCAGGTGCGCTTTTTACGCCCGCTTTTGCGGTGGACGCGGCCTTGCCGGCGGCCTTGGAGGATTTCTTTGTCGTATCAGCCATGGGACTACTCCGTGAAAAAAAATGAACGCTCCCGAAAACGGGGTCACCCGAGTATAGCGTTGGTCACAAAAACTTTGACTGTGAGGTCGTTGATCACGAGGATATCAGCCGTCTCGTCCGGCATGTCGGCGGGCAGAAGCTTGACCGCGAGGGTCTCGTGCTGGATGTACGCTGCCGTCTGTTCGATGGCGTCACGCAGCTGCTGTTCCGACGTTTGATATAAAATGGCAATCCTGTCGACAACTTCAAACCCTTTTTCTTTCCGAAGATTCTGGATGCGGTTGACGAACTCGCGCGCGATCCCCTCGTTCACGAGTTCCTCGGTGAGCGTGATGTCGAGCGCGACGACGAGGTCGTCGTCTGTCCCGATGGTCAGACCCTGGATGTCCTCGTGGATAGCCGCACCTTCATGCGGGTCTTTTCACGCAGCCCGCGGGCCAGGTACACGACCCGCTGCGCGTGACGCATGCGGTCCTTCAAGTCCTGATCGATCGGCCCGGGTTCGGGGAGGAGGCAGAGATGCACGGACTCCTTCGCGCCGGGAACGTCGGCGGTGAGACGACCGTACAGCGCGTCGGAGAGGAAGGGCGCGAAGGGCGCCATCAGCTGCGCCACGGTCACGAGACAGGTGTGCAGCGTCTGATACGCCGCGAGCTTGTCCGCGGACATCTCGCCTTTCCAGAAGCGGCGGCGGTTGCGGCGCACGTACCAGTTGGAGAGCTGGTCCACGGAAAAGGCGGCCACGGCGCGCGCCGCGGCGGTCACGTCGTAGACGTCCATCTCCGCGCGAAATTCCTCCACGAGCGCGTGCAGTTCCGACAGGATCCACTGGTCGATGTGCGGGCCGCCCGGCCACGGGCGCCGCGGGCGTGGCCGGCGTCCAGCCGTCCAGGTTGGCGTAGACCGCGAAAAACGACGCCTGTTGCGCAGGGCGCGGAAGAACTTCTTCTGCGCGTCCTCGATGTCGCCCTCCGCGAATTTGGTGTGCCGCCAGGGCGGACAGTTCGTCATCAGGAACCAGCGCGTGGCGTCGGCGCCCTCCTTGCCAGGATCACCGCAGGGGTTGACCGTGTTGCCCTTGTGCTTGGACATCTTCTGGCCGGTGGCGTCGAGCACGAGGTCGTTGACCACGACCGTCTGGTAGGGCGCGCGATCCATGAGCGCCACCGAGATGGCGTGCAGCGTGTAGAACCAGCCGCGCGTCTGGTCGATGCCCTCGCTGATGAAGCTGGCCGGGAACCACTGCTGGAACTTGTCCTGGTTCTCGAACGGATAGTGCCACTGCGCGAAGGGCATGGCGCCCGAGTCGAACCAGACGTCGATGAGCTCGGGCGTGCGCGGTGCACCATGCCGTCGCGCGGCGTCGCAGACGATGGGATCCACGAAGGGCTTGTGCAGGTCGATGTCCTCCCGCGACGGCGGCACCCGCGCGCCGTCCTTCTCGATGTACCCGCCCAGCAGCTCGTCGATGGAGCCGATGCAGAAATGATCCGTCCTCCGCCACCCAGATCGGCAGCGGCGTGCCCCAGTACCGGTCGCGCGACAGCGACCAGTCCTTGTTCTCCTCGAGCCAGTTGCCGAAGCGCCCGGAACCGACTTCGGACGGGTACCAGTTGATGTCGGCGTTGAGCGCGATCATGCGCTCGCGCGTAGGCGGTGGTCTGATGTACCAGCTGTCCCGCGCGTAGTAGATGAGCGGCTTGTCGCAGCGCCAGCAATGCGGGTAGCTGTGCAGATAATCCTTCGACGATTTCAGGATGCGGCCGTCCGCCTTGAGCCTGCGGATGATGTCGGGATCGGCGCCCTGCTCCTCCTTCTCGTCGAAACGGATCGTCTTGACGAGCCGGCCCGCGAAATCCGTCACCTCGTCGGTGAAACGGCCGCCCGGCGTCACGGGCAGCACGAAGGGCAGGTCGTTCTTCTTCAGCATCTCGTAATCGTCCACGCCGAAGGCGGGCGCGATGTGCACGATGCCCGAGCCGTCGGCCGTCGTGACGAAATCGCCGGCCACCACGTACCACGCCTTTCTGTCCACTTCCACGTAGTGGAACAGCGGCTCGTATTCCCTGCCGAGCAGCGCGTCGCCGCGCATGGTTTCGAGGATCCACCTCGCCCGCGAGCACCGCGAGGCGCTCCTTCGCGAGATAGAGGACTCCGTGGTCCGCTGTGCGGACCTTCACGTAGTCCACCGCCGGATGCACGGCCAGCGCGACGTTCGAGATCAGCGTCCACGGCGTCGTGGTCCAGACGAGGAAATTCGCGTCCTCGTCGCGGAGCTTGAACTTCACGTAGACGTTCATGTCGTTGACGTCCTTGTACCCCAGCGCGAGCTCGTGCGAGGAGAGCGGCGTTTCGCAATGCGGGCACTGCGGGACGATTTTGAAGCCCTTGTAGATGAGACCCTTGCGATAGAACTCGGACAGCGCCCACCACACGGACTCGATGTACCCGTTGGTGCAGGTGATGTACGGATCGTCGAGGTTCACCCAGTAGCCCATGCGCTCGGTCAACGTGCGCCAGCCTTCCTTCATCTCGATGTGCTGGTAGACCAGGTCCTTCGCCTTCGCGTTGAACTCGGCGACGCCGAATTTCTCGATGTCGGATTTCTGCGTGAAACCAAGTTCCTTCTCGAGCGCGATTTCCACCGGGAGGCCGTGCGTGTCCCATCCGGCCTTGCGATGCACGCGGAAGCCCGACATGGTCTTGTATCGGCACACCACGTCCTTCAAGGTCCGACCCATGACGTGGTGGATGCCGGGCTTGCCGTTGACCGTCGGCGGCCCTTCGTAAAAGGTGAAACCGCGGCCGGGATCGCGTTCGCTGATGCTCTTCTCGAAGATGCCGCGTTCGCTCCAGAATGCGAGCACGTCGGTCTCGAGGGCGGGGTAGGACAGGTCGTCCGGGAATGGCTGGAACATGGTGCTAAGGATCTTTCCTGTTCGTGCGGGTGACGATGAAAAACGCGATCGCGCTGAGGATGCCGCTGACAAGGAAGGTCGACGACACGGGGAGATACACGCTGCCCTGCGGGAGGGCGATGAAAAAATCTCCCGGCAGCTTGCCGAGGAGAGGAATGCGGCCCGTGAGGGCGAACACGGTGGTGAGAATCGCGACGAGCAGCACCAGAACGTAGAGCAGCCGGAAAAAGGCCGCCATGTCGTCCGACATCATGCCCTGCCCGCCGCGGTCTGCAGTTCGGCGATCACGCCGCGCATGATGGCGCGGAGCCGCGGCTCGGTCTCGTTGGCCGTGCGGATGATGGCCGGAACGTCCACCGGTTCGAGCGCGTCCGGGAAGCACTCGTCGGTGATGATGGAAAAGCCGAGCACGCGCATGCCCATGTGCACGGCGACGATGTCCTCGGGCACGGTCGACATGCCGACCGCGTCCGCCCCGATGCCGCGCAGGAAGCGGTACTCCGCGCGCGTCTCCAGGTTCGGCCCCGCGACCGCGACGAACACGCCCTTCTGCAGCGGAATCTTCAGGTCCAGCGCCACGCGTTCCGCGATGCGGATCAACGGCAGCGCGTACGGTTCGCTCATGTCGGGGAAACGCGGCCCGAGGCTGTCGTCGTTCGGACCGATGAGCGGATTGTCGCCGATCAGGTTGATGTGGTCGTGAATCACCATCACGTCGCCGCGGCGGAAGAGCGGATTCATCCCTCCGGCGGCATTCGAGATCAGCAGGGTGTCGACGCCCAGCGCATGCATGACGCGCACCGGGAAGGTGACCTGCTTCAGCGTGTACCCCTCGTAGTAATGGAAGCGACCCTGCATCACCACCACGTCGGCGCCCGACAGGGTCCCGAAAATCAGCTTGCCCTTGTGCGATTCCACCGTGGACACGGGGAAATGCGGGATGTCGCCGTAGTCGATGACCTCCGCCGTGTCGATCTCGTCCACCAGGCCGCCGAGACCCGTGCCGAGGATGATGCCGACGCGCGGCCGCAGCTGCGTGCGGGTGCGGAGATACCGGACCGCGTCGTCCATCATCGGACGCAGTGCGTTCATTTCCGGTCCTCGCTGAATTCGTCGAGCTTGTCCATGATTGCCTGCAGTTCGGCGGCGCCCAGGCCTTCCTTCGTCTTGATGTCCTTCGGCAGCGAGATCGTCTCGTGCACCGGATCGCGGGCGTCCTTCTCGATCGACCGGAGAAATTCGATCTGCGATTGCAGCAGCGCCTTGATGCGCGCGATCAGCGTGGCGCGGCGCGAATGCAGCAGGCCGATCTCCTCGAGCATCGCCTGCTTCCTGTCGATTCCATGCGCTCGAGCATGCGCTTGAGTTTCGATTCGAATTCCTGCGACGCCCTGAGGCTCGATTCGAGCTTCGCCACTTCGAGGCGGAGGATCGCGTTCTCGGCCGAGAGTCCGCGCACATCGCCCGCGAGCTGGCCCAGAAATTCCTGCACCTCTGCGGGATTGAAGCCGCGGAAGGCCTTCGCGAATGTCCGTTCCTGGATGGTTTCCGGTTTCACAGCGTGTCCGTGGTTGTGCGTGTCAGGGTCGTTGTCCGAAGATCGCCGTGCCGAGGCGGATCATGGTCGCGCCTTCTTCGATCGCGACGTCAAAATCGTGTGTCATGCCCATCGAGAGCTGGTCGCAGTGCGCGCCGGGGTACCGGGCCTGCAGCTGTTCGCGCAACTCCCGCAGGCGGCGGAAGGACGGGCGCGCGGCCTCCGCGTCTTCCGTGAATTCCGCGACCGTCATCAGCCCCCGCAGCGACAGGTTGGGCAGGCCGGTCACCGCTTCCGGCCAGCAGCGGAAGGTCCGCCGCATCGATCCCGTTCTTGGAATCCTCTCCGCTGACATTCACCTCGATGAGCACCCGGAAGGCGCGCTGCAGCGTCTGGCCTGCCGTTGCATCTCCTCTGCCAGTGCCGCCGAATCGACGGAATGAATCCAGTCGCAGAACGGAAGAATCGCCTTTACCTTGTTCCGTTGCAAATGGCCGATGAGATGGAACTCGTGCGGACGCAGAAACGGCCGTTTCCGGAGATACTCCTGAACGCGGTTTTCACCTATCGCATCAAGCCCCGCCGCAATGGCCTCATTCACGGTGTCGGGCGCCAGCGTCTTGGTCACGGCGACAAGACGGACGCTGTCGGGCGTCCTTCCCGATTTCTGGCAGGACCGGAAAATCCGCTCCTGCACGCGCGCGATGCGGTCGGTGACCATAAGCATCCGAATATATCCGCAGGCGTGTAGAAATGCAAAGAAAACATCGTTTTTTGAAATCAATCAGGACCTTTGATACATTCTCTAGATGCCATTTCGAACCCTGACGGCCCGGCTGGCTCCAGGATGTCCCCTGCCATTCCACGGAGCAGGATCGACTGCAACGTCGGGCCGTTGTCCCCACCCTCAGGACAGCCCTCTCAAGCGGCGGCATCGACGGCCCCCCGTCACCATCCTGCCAACTCCCGACAGGAGCACGTCACGCCAGTTTGATGCCCAGCCGCGATCGGCGACATCCGCCGTGGCGATGCATACGTCGAGCTTCGCGCCGCCGACACCGCTCTCCCCGACGCACAACATTTCGAACGCCATATCGCCGGTTCGGCGGCCCACATCGCCATCTACAGCAGCATGCTCGGCGGCACGGCCGGATGCGTGGCATCGCTCGGCGCCGATGCCCTCGGCACTTTCGTGCAGAACTTCCTCCGCCAGCACAAAGTCAACGTCACCGGCCTCCAGTTCTCCCGGGAATTTCCGACCACGCTGCTCTTCGCGGCGCGTGCGGGCCGCGTTTTGCAGACGACGTACTACCGTCTCGCGGACTGGCAGCTCCACAACACCAAGGAGCACGTGCTCCTCGCACAGGCTTCCCGCATCGTGCACGGATCGGGATTCTGCCTCTGGAAGCACCCTGCCCGGCACAGCATCTTCGAGATTCTGCGGTTGACGAAGAAGTACGACAGCACCACCGTGCTGCAGCCCCATTACGAACCCGCGCTGTGGCGCGATCGCGACGACGCCCTCGCCACCATCAAGAAAACGCTTCAGTTCGCCGATATCGCGACGCCGACGGTGGACGACGCGGAGCATCTGTTCGGGAAAGCCTCACGCGAGGACTACGTGAAGAAGTACCACGACCTCGGGGTGAAGAAAGTCATCCTGACGATGGGGAAGGACGGCTGCCTTGTTTCCGACGGCGCGCAGCTCACGCGCGTGCCCCCCGTGGATGCACGGATCATCGATCCCTCCGGCGTCAACGACGCATGGCATGCGGGCCTGTACTTCGGGATGAACGCGAACATGGATCTGCCTGCCGCGGCGACGTTCGCGAACGCCGTCGCCGCGTACGTCCTGCAGCAGCAGGGGAGCCTCGTCGTCTTGCCGGCCGCCGAGGACATCGCGACGCAGATGCTGGGCCGTTCGCTGGACGATCTCTAGAATCCGGAACCGGCCCTCACGGGAAAAATGAGACGGGCAGCGCGACCGCGACGCGGAGCAGCGCTTCGTACTCCAACCGTCTGATCTCGCGCGCGCCGAAACGCGCAAGGTGCGGCGTGAGATACTGCGTGTCGAGCAGGGTCATGCCGCGGGCGCGCATGCGCTCGACCAGCGCGCACAGGGCCGTCTTGGAGGCGTCGCGATCGAGGTGGAACATCGACTCGCCGAAGAACGCCCCGCCGATCGCCACGCCGTACAGTCCGCCCGCGAGCGTGCCGTCCCGCCACGCCTCCACGGAATGCGCGTGTCCCCGGCGGTGCAGCGCGATGTACGAATCGCGGATGACGTCGATGATCCATGTGTCGCCGTTGCGCGCGCAGAGGCTGATCACTTCCTTGAATGCGGTATCGATGCGGATCTCGAAGCGGCCCGAGCGGATCGTTTTCCGGAGGGTCTCCGGGATGTGAAAGCAATCAAGATCGATGATCGCGCGCGGATCGGGCGCATGGAGCGTGATGTCGCCCGTGTCGGGATCGCCCATGGGAAAGATGCCTTCCCGGTACCAGGCGAGCAGCGTTGCGGCGGGAATGATCACGGCGGGAGCGCGGGCGGGCCGGTCAGAACGGGATGGTGTCGCTTTTGATTTTCTCGACGAGGCGCTGGTAGCTCTTCACGCTGGTCACGCCCAGCGCGCGCTTCACGGCGTCGGCCGATTCGCCCTGCAGCAGGAGCTGCACCGCGTAGGTGTTGCGCAGCATGGTGGGCGTCACGCTCGGGATGCCGGCATCGCGCCCGATGCGCTTGACGATCAGATCGATGGACTGCTGGGTGAGGGCGCTGCCGTTGCGGTGCAGGAAGAGCGGCTCGGCCCGCCGTCGCCGCGCGAGAATGGAGATCCCGCGCTTGCGGACGTACTGGCGCAGCGCCGCCTGCGCACGCATGCTGAGGAAGACGAAGCGCATCGTCTTCTTGCGCAGGCCCTTGATGAACAGCCGCCCGACGCGCGGCGTCAGATGCAGGTCGCCGATCGTCAGGCCGCAGATTTCGCCGCTGCGCATGCCCGCCTGCAACAGGAGCAGCAGCACCGACGTCTCCATCGGCCACGCGGCCTGTTCGACGGTGCGCACCAGCAGCAGGGCGTCCTTGCGTGTCAGCACCGCGGGGGCCTGCGGTTCGTTCGGCAGCCCCATCACGCCCGTCACGGGATTCTGGCGCGCGAGGCCCGCGTCGATGGCGAACTCGAAGAACTGCCGCAACGACGTGATGCGGCGGTTGATGGATGCCAGCGACGATTTCCGCGTCAGGAGAAAACTCCGGAAATCGACGACATCGCTGCGGGTGAGTTCCGCAAGCCGGAGCTCGTCGCCATTCGTGCTGACGCACCACTTGAAGAACTGCTGCAGGTCGTTCGTGTATGAACGAACAGTGTTCGGGTTCTTCTTCTGCTTCTCGAGGTGGCGTTGAAAGAGCGTGGTGACGCGGTGTATTTCGGTCGATGTCATGTCAAAATCGCGTGGAGAATCGGAATAATCCATCAAAATAGGACTGCATCCCGCGAAAACAAAACACGCGTGAAATGCCGCCTTCCGTGTGGCATTTCACGCCGTTTTTTCGTATTTTTCTGTGATTTACCGACATCCTTTCACCAGCCGGACCACCGAACGCTTCATGGCGACCACATCCGAAAAGATATTCCCCGTCAATATTGAGGACGAGCTGAAAAGCTCCTACATCGACTACTCCATGTCGGTCATCGTCTCGCGCGCCCTTCCCGATGTGCGGGACGGTCTGAAACCCGTGCACCGCCGCATCCTCTTCGGCATGAGCGAACTGTCGCTCGGCTCGGGACGCCCGTATAAAAAATCCGCGCGCATCGTCGGCGAAGTGCTCGGCAAGTACCATCCGCACGGCGACTCCGCCGTGTACGACGCCATGGTGCGCATGGTGCAGGACTTCTCGCTGCGCTACCCGCTCGTGCAGGGGCAGGGCAACTACGGTTCGGTCGATGGCGATTCCGCTGCCGCCATGCGGTACACCGAAGCGCGCCTCTCCCCCATCGCGATGGAGATGCTGCGCGATCTCGAAAAGGACACCGTCGACTTCCGACCCAATTTCGACGAATCGCTGCAGGAGCCGACCGTCATGCCGGCGCTGCTGCCCAATCTGCTCATCAACGGCGCCGGTGGCATCGCGGTCGGCATGGCCACGAACATCCCGCCGCACAACCTCAGCGAGGTCATCGACGGCCTGCAGGCGATGATCGCGAACCCCGACGTGTCGATTGAAGAACTGATGCGCCACGTCAAGGCGCCCGACTTCCCGACGGCCGGCATCATCTTCGGGTACCACGGCGTGCAGGACGCCTATTTGACCGGCCGCGGCCGCATCGTCGTGCGCGCGCGCGCCACGATCGAGACGCAGAAGAACGGCCGCGAGAACATCATCGTCACCGAGCTGCCCTACCAGGTGAACAAGGCGAACCTCATCGAGAAGATCGCCGAACTCGTCAAGGACGGCAAGCTCGAGGGCATCTCGAACATCCGCGACGAATCGGACCGCGACGGCATGCGCATGGTCATCGAAACCAAGCGCGACGGCAATCCCGAGGTGGTGCTGAACAACCTCTACAAGCACACGTCGATGCAGACCACGTTCGGCGCCATTCTCCTCGCGCTCGTCGACGGCCGCCCGAAGGTGCTCTCGCTCCGCGAAATGATGCGGCACTTCCTCGACTTCCGCCACGACGTCATCGTGCGCCGCACGAAATTCGAACTGGCCGAGGCCGAGCGCCGCGCGCATATCCTCGAGGGCTTCATCATCGCGCTCGACAACATCGACGAGGTGATCGACGTCATCAAGAAATCGCGCGACGTGGAAACGGCGCGCGCCAACCTCATGCGCCGCTTCAAGCTCAGCGAGATCCAGGCGAAATCGATTCTCGACATGCGCCTGCAGCGGCTCACCGGACTCGAGCGCAAAAAGATCGAGGACGAGTACAAGGAGACCATCAAGCTCATCGCGCGCCTGCGCGGCATCCTCGAGAACGTCGCGCTGCGCTGGCAGGTCATCTCGGAAGAGCTGGCCGCCCTCAAGGAGAAGTACGGGGACCAGCGCCGCACCGAGGTCATCTACGACTACGCCGATTTCCGCCTCGAGGACATGATCGCCGAGGAGGACGTCGTGGTGACGATCAGCCACAACGGCTTCATCAAGCGCACGCCCGTCAGCGCCTACCGGCGCCAGGGCCGCGGCGGCAAGGGCGTCAACGGCGGCAGCATGCGCGAGGACGATTTCATCGAGCACATGTTCGTCGCGTCGACGCACCACTACATCCTCTTCTTCACGAACGCCGGACGCTGCTACTGGCTGAAGGTGTTCGAAATTCCCGAAATGGGCCGCAGCAGCAAGGGCCGCGCCATCGTCAACCTCATCGCGAAACAGAAGGACGAGCAGATCTCCGCTTTCGTCACCGTGCGTGAATTCGACGACGCGCATTCCATCGTCATGGTGACGGCGCGCGGCACCGTGAAGAAGACCGTCCTCTCCGCGTACGGCAATCCGCGCTCCACCGGCATCATCGCCATCAACCTCAACACCGGCGACGCGCTCGTGGAGGCCAAGATCACCGACGGCAGCAACGACATCCTCATCGCGACGCGTTTCGGCCAGGCCATCCGCTTCAACGAGACCGACGTGCGCGACATGGGGCGCAGCGCCACCGGAGTGCGCGGCATCAACCTCGCCGACGACGACCTCGTGGTCGGCATGATCATCGCGCGGAGCAACACCAACGTGCTCGTCGTGAGCGATCGCGGCTACGGCAAGCGCAGCGACGTCTCCACCTACCGTCACACGCGACGGGGCGGCAAGGGCGTCATCACGATGAACATCACCGACAAGACCGGCACCGTGATCACCATCAAGGAGGTGACGGACAAGGATGACCTCGTCATCATCACCGTGAAAGGCATGATCATCCGGCAGCACGTCAAGGACCTCCGGCTCATGGGACGCAACACGCAGGGCGTCCGCCTGATCAATCTCAAGGACGGCGATTCCATCGCCGACGTCGCGCGCGCCGACGTGGACGAGGACCTCGACGTGGATGAGGTGGCAGCCGTGTGATCACCATGCATGTTGTCTCAATGCTTGGAACAGCACACCACCGCTTCGAGTGATGGAAGAAACGAGAGGAAATTCCCCCTGTCGTGACACGATTTACCGTCTGAGAAATTGCGGAATTTTCGGAGCGTGAACACCTCTATCTATTGACTTTTTTCAACTTCCTTCCTACGTTCGCCATAGGCATTTACTCGACTCCATCAATTGAAGAGAACCGTATCGACCAACGAACACGATTGCGCCGCATTGGAATGCTGCATCTGCAGGCGTTTCCGCGCACCCGTGCAGTTCCACCCGCGTCACCGGACCACTCCATGAAGAACATACACATCGTCACCGCAGCCTTGATTCTGGCTGCCCTTGTTCTCTCGCCGGCGGCTGCGCGCGCGCAGGACGGATCATACGAAAAATCGTGGAACAACGCCGGCAGCGAGAAGAAGGCCGAGCCCATGCAGCGCGTCACCCCCGCTCCGGCCCGGCAGGGAGAGAAGGCGACCTATCCCGTATGGGACAAGGCGCGCCAGTCCGATGTGAAGCCCTGGCGCCCCGCGCCGTCGGCGCAGCCCGCGCCCGCGCCGCGCGGATATTACGGCGAGAACCGGATGCTGATCGATTCCCTATCGAATCTGTTCTGCCTTTCCACCAGTTACCTCCGGTCCCTGACGAACAGGAACGAGGCGGCCCGGCTGTCCGCCGTGGCGCCGCCGCCTGAGCGGGATCCCAACGATTTTCAGTACAGGAACGAACCCGCGGACCGGAAGCGGCCGCAGATGGTCGACCCGCTCGCGACGTTGAACAGCGAGCTGCAGCGTCTCCTGGAGCAATGCCTGTACGGCAGGTAGTCCGCTCCCTTCCCCCCAGCGAAACACACGGCAACCGACACACTATCAGGAGCTTTCACATGAAACGGTTCGTCCTCCCGGTCCTTTTGTTCATCGCCTCCGTCTCCCTGCTGACGGGCTGCACCGGATCCATTCCGGAAGATGTCGGCAACGGCTGGATCACCTACGAAGTGCGCGAGGGCCTGAGCTACAACGATGCATGGATGATCGTTGTGGACGCTCTCCTCACCCGCGGATACCAGTTCGAGACGCTGTCGAAGGACGACGGCTACATGAAGACCGAGTACTACCACGAGACGGTCGAATCGCAGGGCGTAGAGACGAAGACGCGCGTGTCGATCAAGTTCACGTACGGCCGCCGCACGGTGCGCCTGAAGCTGGACGAGGAGTACATCGTGGGCTACAAGCAGCCCGGCGTCGACATCCCGCGCGTGGCGGATCTGAAGGTCGAACTCCGCGACCGCCTGTTGTAATTGCGGGCCGCGAAGACGCGACCGACCTTCATGCCTCGCTTCACCTTCCGCGGAGGAACCATGCGCACGTCTTTTTTCACTGATGCTTCCCGACGCGTCGTCACGGCCGCGATTGCCGCGCTGAGTTTCATCGTCGTGTTCGCGGCGCCTCTCGCGGCGCAGCGCGGCGCGGTGGACATCGCGAGCACGCCGGTGTCGGATTTCGGCCAGGGCGTGACGAGCAGGGGCATCGCCATCAAGGGCGTGACGCTGGGCATGTCCTGGGGCGAAGCGCGGAACATTCTCGACCGTGCCAATGTGCCGTACATTTTCCAGAAGGGCACCGCGCCCGTCGTGTACGTGCCGCCGCAGAACTCCTCGTTCTACTTCGTCCTCAACCCGAGTTCCTACGACGTCATCGAGATGGGCATCATCGGCCCCTCCGAGCTGCCGCTCGAGAACCAGTACCTCTTCGACGCGCAGCGCTGGCGCCTGACCACGGCGCGCGTGCAGTTCTTCGGCAGCGAGGGCGAGTTCATCATCAACGAGGAAGGCGAATCCTACAACTTCCCGTTCCAGGGTTTCGTGCTCAAGTACCTCTCGCCCGGCAGTTTCCGCTTCGTGATGGTGGATCCGACCAACAAGCCGCTGCTGAGCAATCAGGCGCGCGTCGCGCCTCCTCCACGTGAGGAACTTCCTCCGCCGCAGGAATTCGTCGCGCCGCCCGCGGACAGACCCATCGATCCCTGGCTCGAGAAATTCGCCGACGCGCGCGCCATCTTCGAAACGAAGAACTACACCGGCGCGCTCGCCATGTTCAGCGACATCGCCGAAAACGCGCCCGACGCCCTGCTCCGCGTCCGCGGCGTATACTGGATGGGCGAGTCCTATTACGGCATGAAGGACTTCCGGAACGCGATACGAAACTTCGAACGCGTGTTGAAGGAGACCGACATCGAAACGCTGCGCGAACCCGCCACGCGCATGATCGCAAAATCGAAGAACCGCAGCGGCGGCTGAGCCGCTCTGTTGAACGTGTGTCGAACGAACGGTCCTGAGAGGGACCGTTCTTCGTTGTCAGTCCTCGACTGCGCTCGGACTGACAACGGGGACTTGCAGCGGCCTCGGGCGGAGACCGCGGGTCGTCACCTGTGATCGGCACAGGCTTTGAAAAAACAGGGACGCATGAATGCAGTCAAGAAAGGGATTCTCTCGCGGAATCGCGCAGATCATAGCCGAAGCGGCGGAGGTAGTCGCGTCGCACCTCCGCGCGTCCTCGCGCCAACGCGCGAAGTACGCTCTGGCATCCGCCTCGTTCTCAAAGTAGCGGGGGATCATTGCCGCATGTTCTTCCTCCCCGTCAATCACGGGAATGCGCAGCAGGCGATGGTCCCTGCCGCGATCTTCCGTATACAGGAAATGGAGGACCTTCCGTCTCGAGTACCCGAGCAGGAGTTCCTGTCCCGCCGTATTGAAGTGCGCAAAATCAAGACGACAGCCGGTCTCTGACCACTGTTGAATGTGCTTGCCGATGATGACACCATCGGGGGCAAGAATCACGCGCCGGGGACCGCTGGCAATGCGGGAGTACTTGAACGTCGACGCCCAGAAGAGCGGTTCGTCCTTGTACATCGCGGCGATAAAGCCGTTCCAGCTCTCCTCGTCATACTCCGTGGCGAGGAGCATCTCCTTGCCGCTGAGGATGCGGCTCCACAAGGCGGCGTTGAAGTTCGTTCGTCGCAGGAACAGGAGAGCAATGCCGAAGTAGAAGGCCTGCCAGGAGAGGGCCCACAGTCTGGGTCCCAGCGGCAGGTGGCCGAGGCCAAATCCTGTGAGAAGAAATTCCAGTGTCTGCCAGACAATGACGAACCACAGAAAAATTTTCGTGCCGAGATACGCGCGTTCGCGGTTCATTGCAGCTCCTCGGTTGTTTCCTTCGTATACCTCACAGTCTCCGCCTTCGTCGCCGCCGCTTTCCCTCAAGACCGCGCACATGCTGCTCTCACGGAACATGAAACATTGCAGAGTGCTTTATCCTGAATATGGAGCGAAAGTATTCGATCCCGGTCATTGATGCAAGCGCCGCCATGCAGCGCTGGAATCCGCCAATGAACAAGCCGTCTTCGTTTCATTGGCAGGGAATGTCGTCAGGTCGCTCGACACGTCAGTCGCCTTCCGGCATGGCGTCGTCTTCACGGCCAGGCCTCAAATGGTGTGTTTCATTCCGGCATTCCGCGAGCAGGTGGAGGAGTTCATTGTCTCCGTCGATCAAAGCCTGTTTCTTTACGTGGCTCCAGCCCTTCAACCGCTTCTCGGCGTTGATCGCGTTGTCGATATATTCGAACGTAAGCGAAAACACGAGCCGCACCGGCAGGCGGCTTGCGGTGTAGCATCCGGGGTATCTGCGAGTGTGGTGATCGTGCAGTCGTTGCGCAAGATCGCTCGTGACACCAGTATAGAATCTGCCGTTGCGACATTCGAGAATATACACGGAGTAGATTTTCATGCTCCCCCTGGTCATCAATCATACACCAATTGTTATATGCGCGGGAGTATCAGATTGTTCCCAATCGCTTCACCTGCTGGAATTGCCATGTCCGCCTCCGCCTCCGCCTCGCCTCGACTTCGCTC
The DNA here is from genome assembly GCA_016720835.1 of Ignavibacteria bacterium. GTDB lineage: Bacteria > Bacteroidota > Ignavibacteria > SZUA-365 > SZUA-365 > JADKJW01. Next base: position 1,819 of record JADKJW010000008.1, on the reverse strand, counting down.
GGCGTGACAAGAACGTGGGAGGCAGCCATCAGTGAGAAAAGGCGCGTATCGCCGCCGTTTCCATGCCGAGCGGAGTCGAGGCATGACAGGGGCGCACACCGATCCCCATTGTCATGCCGAGCCGCGAAGCAGGAAGGGGGCAGCGGGGAGGGGGGGGGGAGGAGGGGGGAGAGGGGGAGAACCGGGGGGGGCCCCCCCCGCCCTTCCCCCTTGCCGGTCCCCCACACAGACTTCGTCTGACTCATTTCGGAGGTGACATTTTTGTTGCGCACGTGTAGGTTTGCATATCCGACTCGTCCGCGCGCATGTGCCCGCTCTACGCATGGTGCCCAGTGCCCGTTGCCGAGTATGGGTTCGATGGCATGGTTCATTTCCTGGTGACGAGACGTACAGTCTCGATCCCGTTTGGCAGCAGCACCCCTTATCCCTCCATCGGGCACGCGGCGGTCGGCATATTCTGTCCCACCTTCATGAGCACGGCAATGAAGCTTCCCATCCACCATGCGCATGCGGCCGGGATCGATCTCGGCAGCGCGTGGATCTTTGTGTCGGTCGACGGTGTCGCCGTTGAACGCTTCCCCACGTTCTCGGCGGCAGATCTGCAACGCGCGGTTGCGCATCTGCAGAAACACGGCTGTACCACAGTGGCGATGGAAGCCACGGGGTGTACTGGGTGTCCTTCTACGAGTTGCTCGAGCGGTCGGGGATTGACGTGTGCCTGTGCAACGGCGCGCATGCGAAGAATCTCCCCGGGCGCAAATCCGATGTGCAGGATTGTCAGTGGCTGCAGCGCATGCATACCTACGGCCTGCTGCGCCCGAGTTTTGTCCCGCCGGAGACGATGCGTCTGTTGCGCACCTACACGCTTGCGCGATGACCATATCGAACAGACGACCATGCACACCTTGCGCATGCAGAAGGCGCTCGAGCAGATGAACATAAAAAATCCATCTCGTGCTCAGCCAGTTGCACGGCGAGAGCGGGATACGGATGGTCCGCGCGATGGTAGCGGGTGAGCGTGATGCCGAGCGCCTGCTCGCACCTGTGACTGCCGGATCATCACGCGCAAGGCAGAGGCGATGCGCGCGGCACTCGAGGGCGTCTACCGATCCGATCACCTGTTCGTGTTGCGTCAGGCGCTGGAGAGTTGGGACTTCTACCAAGGACAGATCCGTGTCTGCGAAGGAGAGATGCGGCAGTTGCTCACAACGATCACCGATGATCTGCCCCCCTCGTCCACACCGAGTGCGCCGCACCCGACCCGACATCATCAGCCCGATATCGACGATTTGCATGAGAGGGTGACGCGGTTGTGCAACGGGGAAAATCCGGCGGCGATCACGGGGATCAGTGATATCCCCGGCGCTGAAGATCCTTGGTGAGACCGGGGTGGACTACAGTCACTGGAAAACGGCGAAGCACTTCGCCTCGTGGATGCATCTGGCTCCACGTCAGGAGCAATCGGGATCGAAGACACGGAAGGCGCGGGCGCAGGGCATGAATCGCGCCGGACAGTTGTTCCGTCAGGCAGCAATCTCTGGCGAACAGCAAATACGGCGTTGGGTGCCTTCTATCGCCGGCTGAAGGCAAAGCATGGACCACGGGTGGCAATGAAGGCCGTCGCGCGCAAACTTGCCGTGCAGTTTTATAATGTCATGGTGCATGGCGTGGCATACGTGGAAGCAGGTGTTGAATCGTATCAGCAGAAATACGAAGACCGTGAAACGACATATGGCGCGTCAGGCAGAAGCGGTTTGGTATGGAACTCGTTGCGGTCGGCTCCATGACTCCCACATCCTGAGATGTCATTGGCAGCGAA
>JADKJW010000007.1 GCA_016720835.1 Ignavibacteria bacterium | reverse complement strand
GGGAAGTTCCAGACGTAGTTCCGGGAGAAGTAGTAGTCCGCAATGTGAGGGCGGCGCGGAGGAGCTGTTCTCGCTGCGGCCCGGAAGGACGGTGCCGGATAGGAACCGACGATGGGGCAGAAGAGGGCGTGTGTACAGTGTGCGCCGTGCCATTCGGGTCATGGAAGGTTCTCTGAGGTATGAGGTGGGTGTGTGAAGGTGCAGCTGCCTGCCCAGGTGCTTCTCCGTCAAATATCGCAGCGAGACGGACGGTATTGAGGGAACATACGATAAAAATGTCAATCGATAGTCAATCGAAGAAGCTTTATTTTAACTTACCATAGTTGTGGAGGGGCAGTTCGTGATAACCGCAATGGATACAATAGAGTCTTCGCACTCACGAAACTGCACGATCTACCCACCCTAAAGTCGTGGCAGGTCGAAACAGGCCCGATGCAACTGAGGGATCCGCTGCATGGGTTTGGGCTACACTCGAAAATGACGAGGTCAGCGGCAACCTGAGCGCGTTGTTGCGAGACATGGTGCGAAATAGTCTGCCAGGTAATGGACGCTACAACGGGGGTGTACGTCCGATTCCGTGGAGCTTGAACCCGGCAGTCGCGAGTCTTCGCAGCGATCTCTTCGATAAGCCCGGCAACTGGTTACTACGCGAGCTCGCCGACCATTACAGGCCAGTTTGTGCCGAGGCGTCCCACGGCGTACTATGCCCTTTCCATCTGCTCGTCAACGAAGCCTCTCCAGCCGTTTTGTCACCGGCAGGGACCGGGACGCGCTTCGCCATTGTCTGGCGAGGGGGCTTGCTCATTCCACATGAAGACCGTGTCGCAACAATTCGCGAGGACGACTCAGTCAGCGCCACGCTCCCCGGCCCAGCGGGGCTGACCCTTCAGGTGGAACTGACACGAGTTGCGGAGGCATCGGCCAAGATCTTCGAACAGGCTCCGCATGAAGCAGACTACGACACAGCGCAGCGCTTCACCCGGAGAGAGTACTTGACTTGGTGGAGCAGGCGGAACAAGCCTTCCAAGATTGGTATGCCGGGAGGAATAGCCTTCAGGCCGATATGATCTTTGGTGGTGGCTTAAGCTGGCCTACAAGAGCATGCAAGTGTGATTTGGAAGGGCAACCTTCTCAGCACTGTCGTTCCCTCCTTCACTGGAGCAGCATGGTTCGCCGCGCTTCACTCTACGGAGCTGGAGTCGGTAGTAGTAATCACCGCGGCTGAGCGAGCGGACGCTGAAGCTGATGCGGATGCTCGCCGCCTGCGTATTCAATCCGTCGGCGAGTGTTGCACATTCACGGCCGAGTGCGTCGTAGAGGCGGAGTTCGATGTGTCCGGTCCGGTGCGGAGTGAAAAATGGAATCGTGATGTCGGAGGAGGCAGCCGGCGGGTTAGGGTAGCATTGCTGCAGCGCGAAGGCGCATTCCGCACTCGGTCGTCCCGCGGAGAGCAGTATCCCGCATACCAAACCGTCGATGATGCAGCCCTTCAGGCGGGTGTCCATCTGATTGGTACCTGGCGGTTCGCCTTCGTCATGCTTGAAAACGGGACCGCGTCTCGTGCCAGTCGCAACACTGGTGGCGCTGACGAGCCTGTTATCCACCCGGTACTCTCGCGTGGTTTGAAGCTGTCCGAACAGCGAATCCCGCCCCCGCAGTGAACTCCACCGTCGTGCATGGCAACCGGGAGCCGCCAGCCTCCTTCGCGGCAGCGGTCAGATCATACAGCGTATATCCTCCCAGTCTGCGTACTCGTGTCATACGAGAATACCGCGGCGCTATCCGCCTGCAGGTAGCGCCGATGCGATCGCGAAAGGACAGCATAGCGCTGCCGATCGGCATCACCGTGTCGCGAAGCACTTTGACGTACTTCCTGCCGCCGACTTCCGGGACCGGTCCGGAATAATCGTGGCTGTCCCAGGTGATAGTGCCACGCGTTGCCAACGCGGAGCGGAAGTACCTGGTGCTGATGCTGCTTCCGTGCGTGCCTCCCAACAGCGCAATGGAAACAAAGACGATTTATCTTCAAGGGTGCGTGACATGGTCTGCACTCCCGAATTACTCAGTTCGAGCTGCCCGGCATGACTGTGCAAGCTAGTACACTTGTCATCCGGAGGGGCAAGATATTTTCTTCTCGAGCCCTCGAGGCGGCGGCTTCGTTTTTCCATGCCTGCCATTCTCGGGTGGCTCCGTGCTCGATCGCACCGTTCAAGTTGATGCGCATCGAACGCGCGCAGATGACAATCTGCGCTGAAAATCGTAGTTTCCACGACGCATGAGTCCCGCCAACAGCCCCCGGCGCCGCAATGACCATTCCTCGCAGCACCTGTTCCCTGAAATTTCTCGCGGCATTCGCGCTCGTCGCCATGCTCTGTCCTGAGCTGTCCAGCGCAGCGCGCGGCACATCCCGGGTGAACAGTGCGTTTCCTGCCATCCCGCGTTCAGCGCCGGCGGCACGGTGTTCAGCGCCCATGACGGCGGGACCGCGACGGCAGGCGCGCGTTTCACACTCGTGCGGCCCGATGGCGGACGCATCACGCTGCCGCCGTCGGATTCGCTCGGGAGAATATTCGCGAGCGCCATTCCGGCCGGACGCTATCTCGCCTCCGTCGCAGGACTACGTTCGCGCAGCTGGCACGACCTGCCCCGGCAGGCCGACTGCAACAGCTGTCATGTGGACGGCGGCAACGGCTCCGCGCAGCGCGCTGGCGCGCCGTATCAGTTCCATACCGAACTTACCAGGACAACAGCTGCCTGCCCCGCCATCACTTCCCGCCTCCTGGACTACGCGCAGTTGCGCACGCCTGGCGCCTCAGCGCAGGCGGCGGAGCCTTCGCGCCGCGTCGCAGGGTTCGGCGGTGTGATCTCGCGGCACGGCACATCCCTTCGATGCCGCGGCCTTCGCTATCCGGACAACGCGCCCCGATATTTTTCCGAAGGATACTATCTCTCTTCGATATGCTGCTGGCGGTCGCGGCGAGCAAGTGCATCGCTCTCGCCCGGCACTGACGCGGAAGCCTGCGGGACGCACTTCATCGACAGCGTGGACGGTGCGGCGGGGTCGTTCTGGTACCGCTTCAGCTACGACGCGGGCAGCGGCACGCAGGCGGAACTCGGCAACCGGCGCGAGATCCGCTGGGACGAGCTCCTGTATCAGCCCGGCGCCTGGGTGCAGCTCGTCACCGGGGAGAATCTCGACGAACTCAAGGACGAGTATCGCGAGGAAATCGCGCGGGAAAAGGCGTCGGGACATCTCGTGCCCCTCGTGCAGATCTCCATCAACCCGAGCGATTTCCGCGGCAATCCGCCCGGGTCGGGACGCATCACCGTGCAGCGGAATTTCAGCAACGTCGCCGTCGGAGCGCACGGCTTTCGCGCAACGGCAGGGACTCGCCTACCGCATGCTGTTCAAGGCTCGGAAGGTCGTCGACGGCTATGGACGTCCTCATTCACTGCGGATCACGGCGATCTGAGCGTGGTTTGAAAGGCCTACTACACGCTACCCGCACAGCGGTGCAGGACAAGTTGGCGCGTGCAGTGGAGGGTCTTTCCGGCATCGGGTCCGGCGCACGGATCGGGACGCCACGGCTTCGTGTGTACACGACCGGGAACGGCAAATCCGCAGCGCGCCTTGCGAACAACGCGGGACCGCAAGCAGCACGTGCATTCCGACATCGTGGTGCTGCATGCGCCGGACTTCGCGCTGTGGCGATGGATCGAACTCGGGAATCCCTACTACGAAACGAACGATCCGACGGGACTCGAAGAACTCGACGCGGATTTCAACGCCCGCGACAAGGGCTTCCGTCTGCAGCGGCCGTTTCCCGCCGCCAGCCGGGATAACGCCGTGCATCTTCCCTTCGCCGTCTTTGAGCAAGGCCGCTATCGCCTGGACCTGATCGATCTTTCAGGACGCCATATCCCAACAATACTCGAGCGCGAGATTTCGATGACGGCATCCACGAAACTCCTGTGGATTTGGCGGCGCTTGTCCCGGGCGTCTATTTCGTCCAGCTCAGTAACGGACAATCGTCCGATACGCAGCGGCTCGTGATTTCTGGGGCGGTAAAAGCGGCGGGCGCGAGGAAAAGACAGTATCATGGGCCAGATTTCAGCTTCTCTACAGAATGCGCAATCATTCATTTGATTGTATCGAGTATCGCCAACCTGCAGTGTTGGAACTCCGGACCAGTGTGCACATGAAAAATTCGATTCAGGAGTGCGCGAGGAATTCGTCGACCGTCAAACGGCCTGTCCAGTGAAGGTCGGAAGCTTGCTCATACAGCGATCTGAACGGATCTCGCCTGCGGCGGAATCGTTTCATCGTCCTCGACGGTCTCCAGATACAGGGTGATCGCTTCCTGAATATTGGAAATTGCCTCCTCGCGCGTATTCCTCGCTGATGCATCCCGGAAGCGCAGGAACGGAAACGGTGTACCCTCCTTTGTCGCTCGGCTCTAAAATTACCCGCACTTTCACTTACAGCTCCATTTCATGATATCGATGCTGAAAAAGCGCCGCAGATATTCTAATGAATCACGGTCTGAGAATCAATGGTAATTGCGCCACCATGAGAATCGTGTCGTTTCATGAAGCAGGAGTGGGACTTGCGTGCGCATGGAGAGTCTCCTCGTCTCACATCCCGGGGATGAACTGATTCATCGCGCAGCACACGAAGAAGAGCGAAAGCAGGAACAGGGTGATGCGACGCCGTATGTATATCCTGCCGACCGCGCGCTCCGGGGCCCTGCGTTCAGCGCGACCCGCTCACTATCGTGTACTCGCTCAGGGTGATGCTTTCCCTGTACCCTCTGGGATCCAGCGTGTCGTAGATGTACAGAGCGCGAAGGATTCCAACTCCCGGCTTGAGAATGGTTTCCTGAAAGCTGCGAGACTTGTATTGAGGTTCGAACCTGATGCTTGTGCAGCCGGCGAAGCGTCCCGCAAACACCGTCACGGTATCGGAGAGCAGCTCCGCAAAGGAGTCGCCTTCGCTCGTGCTGATGAGGCGCGGCGGCTTGGTCCCGATCACATACGCGGGCTTGAAGGCCTGCCAGGAGAGCGTCCACGTAGTGTCGATGCCCGCGATGAAGAAGGCGGGGAACAGCGGAGGCGGGTTGTCGACTCTCCACGCCCGTAGCCCATAGAGCACTCCCGTGCCGTATATCCTGCACGTCCACGTGAGCACGCGGGTCACTTTGTTCCGGCCCATGTGGAATCGATATACGTCCATGTATTCCCCACCGCGCCGGGCAGCAGGCCGACGACGGGTGTAAGTTCCGGCGGATCGGCGATGCCCTGTGGAGGCTGCACGCCATCGTCGCCGCAGGAGGCGAGGCAGAACAGCAACGCGAGAGCGAGGGAGGTGGGGAACTGCGTCGGTCGCATGGGGGTGTTCCTGAATTGGGGTTGATGGTGTCGCGGAGGAGCCGCGGAAGCAGAACGCCACGTCCGCATGACGCGAGGCGAGTCGATGGCCGCAGTAATTTCGTGATATCGGATTTGAATATCAACAACGATCGCCGGCCCGGGATTCGCTGCCTGAACGTTTGCCACTCCGACCCGCCTCCATGTGCGGGATCCGCTTCGCAGCGACGGAATCGCTATCTTCTCCGTTGCGATGCGCAACAACGGATACACATACACCGACCGCATCTCGCGCGAACACGAGGGCATGACGGCGCTGGACTACTACGCCGCGCGGCATCCGCACTTCACGCGCGCAGAGTGGCGCGAACGCATCGAGGCGGGCCGGATCAGTTGCGACGGACGCATCCTCGAGCCCAGCGACGTGCTCCCGCGCGGAGCAGCGGCTGCAGTACGTCCGCGAAGCGTGGACGGAGCCCGAGGTAACATCGGATATCGCAGTCCTGCATCAGGACGCGCAATGCATGGTCTTCGACAAGCCCGACGGCATGCCCGTGCTTGCGGGTGGACTGTATCTCGAGAACGCGATGGTGATGCTCCTGCGTCGCACACTCGATCCCGCGCTCGCGCCGCTGCATCGCCTCGGGCGCGGCACCACGGGCGCCATCCTCTTCACGCGCACGCAGGAGGCGGCGGCGGCGTTCAGCGCCATGATGCGTCGCCGCGAAATCGAGAAGACCTATCTCGCGCTGGTGCACGGCTGCGTGATGCCCGATGCCTTCACCATCGATGCCCCATCGGGAAGGTGCCGCACGCGCGGCTCGGCGAGATACATGATGTCTCCCCCGCCGGGAAAGCGTCGGTGAGCATCTGCACGGTGCTCGCGCGAAACGCGGACGATGACACGGCGCTCGTGCGGGTGTGCATTCCGACGGGCCGGACGCATCAGATACGGATTCATCTCGCATCCGTTGGTCATCCGCTCGTCGGCGACCGATTCTACCGCGGTCCCGGATCGGGCGGCGATATTCAGAGCGGATTATCCGATACCGTCCTCCCCGGCGATGCGGGGTACATCCTCCACTCGTGGAAGCTCCGCTACACCGATCCGTTCAGCGGTGAAGACACGGAAATCGTCGCGCCCGTCGTGCGGGAGATACTGGAGTGGTGCGAGCGGGCGGGATACATCCTATGACGAGACAGGCCCCGTCCCGGCGGGAATGCCGGAACAGGGCCTGACACGGTCCGAAACGCGCTCGGTTACGGGAGCAGAATCATCTTCCTGCCGGCGAGCAGCGTGCCGCTGCCATCCGCCGCAGTCGCGCGCAGCTCGTAGAAGTAGACGCCGCCAGGCACGCGCGCGCCGCTGCTGTTGGCGCCGTTCCACACGGCGTGATGCGCGCCGGCGTCGAGCACACCGTCCACCAGTGTGGCAACTCGTTCGCCGAGCATGGAGTACACGGTGAGCGTCACGGCGCCGCTCGCGGGAATGGTATAGGTGATGCTGGTGGAGGGATTGAAGGGATTCGGGACGTTCTGGCCGAGAGAGAAGCCGTCGACCTGCGCCGCGCCATCCTTGCACATGGAGAAGTCGGGAACGGCGTCGTCGGAGGCAATGTTTCCAGCGACGTCAATCGCCGTGACGAAGAGCCGCGCGGACGGCGCCTTGATTTTGGTCAGCCTCCCGGAATTCGAGAAGGAGAATTCGTGCTTCGAGGAGTTCGCCTTGATCTCGATCTCGATTTCCTGCCCGTCGATGACAGGCACGCCTCCGGCTGCGAGGATGTCCTGCCAGAACTGTTGCGGCGAGGGCGCCTCGACCTTGATTTTGTTCGATGCCGGCTCGAATTTCAGCTTCTTGCGCGATTCGATGCTGTACTGGATGGTTGGATTGGTCATGGTCGGCACGGTCATCACGGCATTGACAGCCGCGATGGAGCAGTTGTCCGTCGCGTCTATCTCGACCTCGAATTCTCCCTCCGAACGATGTCCGTGATCCTCGGCATCGAGTTCCGCATGCACGACCGGCGCGGTTTTTTCCGTCACGGAATAGAGCGTGACGGTGCCGGACACTTCGTTCGCGGTGAGGAGCAGGTCCTTGCCATTCGGACTCTGCGCAGCGGCGATGAAGAGGAGTCCCTCGGGCCCGAGATCGCCGATGGTGTTGACCGTGGCCGCGCCGGGCGTCTGCGTGTAATCCCGGTTGTTCACGTAGGTCACGAACACGGGGGCCGTCGGCACGGTGATGTCGTAGACCATGACGCCGCCGATGCGCTCGAGTCCGATGAAGGCGTAGGTCTTGTCGCAGAGATTCTGGATGACGACCCCTTCGCTCTCCGGTCCTTTGCTCGTGCTGCGGCTGTCGAAGGTGTTGTTGGAATTGCTGGCATTGAAAAATGCGGGATACGCCGCGGCGGTGATGCGTTCGAAGTCGTCGCCGCTGTCCCACACGAGGGCTCCGTTCGCATCGCGAATCGTGAACGAGCGCGCTCCGTACGCATGCAGTTCGTCGAAGTCGCCGTCGCCATCAAGGTCGCCCGAGGCGATGCTGATATTGAGGCGGCCGAGGATGGAATCGGCCTTCAGCGCGGCGGCGTTCGGAAACACCGTCGGATCGAGGAGCAGCGTCGCGTTGTTCACGCGTTTCGTTTCGTTGTAGCCCGGCCAGTCCTCGCGCGCGTCGCCTTCATTCGCCGTGACGATGTACGTGTTGCCGCCAACGGTATAGGAGGCGATGCCGTCGGGCAGGTACAGTCCCTTGACGGGAAGCGTGCGGAACTTGATGGCGGGGCCGTTGCTGCCGTTGTCGCGATCGCTCGCATCGAGCGCATTGCGCGCGAGGGAATGATCCTTGGTGCCGAGCGGGACGATGTCGAGCACGCTCGCGGTGCTGATGCGGATGCGCGCGAGCGCGTTGTTTTCCTGCAGCGAGACCCAGGCGAGATCGCCCTTCGTCGTGATGTACTCGGGTTCGAGATCCTGCGCCACCGTCGCGCCCGGTCCGAAGATGCGCACGCCTGCGGCACGGAGGGTTGCGAGCTGTCCGTTGTACGATGCAAAGGACACGGTGGCGACCGTCGCGCCGGCGATACCGCCGGAGATATCGACGATGCTGATGCTGCCTTCGGGGTCGACGCTTGTCGGCTGACCGTAGCTGTTCGGTTCGCCTTCATTCGCGACGAGGATTTTCGTGCCGTCTTCATTGAAGGTGAGCATGTCGGGCAGCGCGCCAACCGTCACCTGTCCGAGATACACGCCGTTCGTCGAGAAGAACATCACGCGCCCGGGATCGGTTTTCGGCGACGCCTCCACGGCGACGGCCAGCGTGCTGTTGCGCACCGCAACGCTGTTCGCACCGCCGAAGGCGGAGCCGCCGCTCCAGAAGGTCGCGATGTTGATGTCGAACGCGAAGGCGGGCGCGGCGGGATTCGCGATGCTCACCGCAGTGAGGATGGGCGCGGCGCCGCGCACGAAGAAGAGGCGCTGCGATGCCGGATCATGCGCGACGATCTCGGCGGCGCTCGCGTTGTAGACGCCGGTCTTGTACGAACCGAGCACGGCAAGCTGCAGCGCGTTGGAAGGCGCGGCGCCTGCGCGCGGACGGCGACGGGAGAAAGGAGAAGAATCGCGCCGGCGAGAATGACGCCGACACGCATGGATATGCGGTTCATTGGAGGCTCCTGAATGATGGGACACTGTTGACACAGCGCTCCGAAAATAGGCGCGCCGTGTGAGCGTTCCGTTCAGGTATCGTGAGAAGCGGATGAGAATGTTCCAGGATCAATCGCAGGTCCTCGATACCATCTGCAAACGTTCCCACGCGGCCTGCCCGCCGAAGCGCAGCGTAGGCCGGGAGCGTGGGAACGAGGGTGCTGTGTCCCGCGCTATCGCGAGAGCAGCATCCTACGCGTCCTCGTGAGCACGCCGCTTTTCAGCGAATAGAAATACACCCCGCGCGGAAAACCCTCCGCTGTCCATTGCGCGGCATGCACACCCGCGGGTTTCTCCTCGCTCAACAGCACGGCGACCTCGCGGCCGAACACATCGTAGACGCGAAGATCGACCGCGGCGGGGCGCGCGAGACGGAAACGGATTTCGGTTCGCGCGGCGAAGGGATTCGGCGTGTTCTCGAGGAGCGTGACCTGATCGACTTTGGGAGACGTATCGGAATGTTCATCCCCGACTCCCGTCGTCCCCGCATCCCGCACCAGCCGCACGAAATTGTCGATGCGGAGGAGATCGCCCTGCGGACCGCGCCCGTACACGGTGTTCCCCGCGCTGTCCACGCCAATCGGATCGCCGAGATTCGTGCCGGCTTTCGGCGAACTGCGCTGCGCGCCCGCGCCGTGCACATCCACGTAGGAGTAGAAACTGTTCGGCATGATCCTGACCCAGCCGGGGGCGGTCCCGAAGCAGACATAGACCGCCGCCGCCGCGCCGTACGCCGTGCCGTTGAAGGATTGGTGCGTGGTGCTCGTCCAGTACCACGGCCAGTCCGCACGGCCGGCCTCGTTGGTGATGGAGGTGCACAGGAAGATCGGATCGATGGCGGCGGATGCGCTGGAGCCGGGGGAGCGCGTGTAGTCGACGATGCTCTGCAGTTCCTTGGCGTTCGGCAGGCGCCAGTCGTTGTGCCCGAGGAAGTTCTCCACATTCTTCGCCTGCGCCCACGCGAGCGCGGCCTCCCAGTTCATCCCGGTCCTGCTGTCATCCTTCATCCACATCAGGCCCGTCGCCCTGTCGGTGATCGTCATGTCGGCGTTGTCGCCGAAGTCATTGATGCCGTACGCGCCGTTGCCGCGGACGGCGATGAACGAGAAGGTCTTGTCCGCTCCGCCTGGCATTTTCAAGTCGTATCCCTTGATGCGTCCGTCAGCGAAATTGAACCCGAAGAGCTGCTGATGCCCCGCGAAGCTGAGGTCCTTGTACATGCTGCCGGAAGCGTACTGCGCGTCGATGATGCGCTCGCCCGCGGTGGTCTGTCCCCACGCGAAGGGGAAATACGCGGTGTCGATGAAGGGCCGCAATCCCGCGGTGGACGTCCCCTGCACCGCCGGATCGGTGCCGTTCCAGTTCGTCAGCGAATACAATTCCTTGATGGATGGAATGCGCCAGTCGCCGTAGCCCGCGTACCTCGTGCTGTTCAGCGCGGCGACGCGGGCCTGTATCTGCGGCCATGTAAGCTTGTCGATGCGTTCCATCCGTCCGTCGCCGTTGCCGTTGGCATCGGGATCGCGCTGCCACATCAGCCCGGTGTTGAGATCGCTCACGGTGCCGTCGCCGTTGTTGCGGAAGGACGGCGCGACAGATCCCTGGAACTGTCCGTAGAAGGGCGCTCCGGGTGCTGTGGGACAAGAAATCGTCGTCCTGTTGTCGAAACATACGGCGACTCCCGTGCCGGTAATCCGGTACTGCTGCGCGCGCGCGTTCGGCGTCGCGGTCAGGAGCATGGAGAGCAGGCCCGCGAAGAAGAGCGCTGGTACGGTGATCAGGGATTGTCCTCTGTGCATGAGAAACCTTGAAGGGCGTTTGGTGGATGTATGAATGATGTAACTCTTTCCCACAGTTCTGTAACGGTTCAGGCGCTGCCGGGCTCTAAGTTACACGAGAGAATGACAAGTACCGATACCTCCTGGAGATCGCATGTTCCCACCTCACGATACGCCGATACGCGCTTCTGTTTTTCGTTCCGCCGCGAGACATGCATGGAAACCGCTCGCAATCCTTCTGGCGATAATCGTTTCCGCGTTCCTGTTCCCGAAGCAAGCCGCGGGACAGCACCTCAGCGTCAGCTTTCAGATGTTCTACGACGAACTCAGCCCGTACGGCCAATGGGTCGACTACCCCGGGTCCGGTTACGTCTGGATTCCTGACGCCGAGGAGGACTTCACTCCGTATTCCTCACAGGGGCATTGGGTGTTCACGGAGTACGGATGGACCTGGGTTTCCGACTACCGCTGGGGCTGGGCACCGTTCCACTACGGCCGCTGGAATCACGACGAACGCTACGGCTGGATCTGGTTTCCCGACGATGAGTGGGGGCCGTCCTGGGTGACGTGGAGACGCGCCAACGGCTACTATGGCTGGGCACCCATGGGGCACGGCATCAGCATCAATCTGAGCTTCGGCGGACGGTACGATCACGACAACGACCACTGGATGTTTGTCCGGGACAGGGATTTCGGACGATCCGACATGCACAGGTATTACATCAACAGAAATGAGCACGAACGAATAGGCCGGAATTCAACGGTGATCAATCAGACGTACATCGACAACAGCCGTCACACGACGTACATCGCGGGTCCGCGCCGGGAGGATGTGCAGCGGTCATCCGGACGCACCGTTCCACGATACCGAGTGCAGGACAATGATCGGCCGGGTCAGGAGCTTCAGAAGGACCGCCTCCGCATCTACCGTCCGCTGGTGGAGAAGGGCGATGAAAGGGGCCGGAAGGTCGCGCCATCCCGCGTCGCCGATTTGAAGGAAGTAAGAGAACGCAGGCAGGCAGTGCCGCCGCAGAACACCAGACCGTCGGACAACAACACCCGCGATCGCAATCCCGGCACCGTGCAGCCACAGAATCCGATCGAGCGGGCACGGCCCGTCGCGCCGGAGAACACGCCCTCGCGCAACGATATCAACCGTGATCGCAGAGGCGAAACCATACAGCCGCAAAAGCCGATCGAGCGGGCACGGCCCGTCGCGCCGGAGAGCACGCCCTCGCGCATCGACTTGAACCGCGACCGCAAGGGCGAAACCGTACAGCCGCAGAAGCCGGTCGAGAGAGCCAGACCCGTCACGCCGGAGAGCACGCCCTCGCGCATCGACTTGAACCGCGACCGCAAGGGCGAGACCGTACAACCGCAGAAACCGGTGGAGAGGGCCAGACCCGTCACGCCGGAGAGCACGCCCTCGCGCAACGATATGAATCGCAACCGCAAGTCCGAGACCGTACAGCCGCAGGCGCCGGTGGAGAGAGCCAGGCCGGTACAGCCGCAGGCGCCGGTGGAGAGAGCCAGACCTGTCCAGCCGCAGCAACCGGTGGAGAGAGCCAGACCTGTCCAGCCGCAGGCGCCGGTGGAGAGAGCCAGGCCGGTGCAGCCTCAAAAGCCCATCGAGCGTGCGCAGCCATCGCAACCGCAGAACGTGAAACCGCAGGAGAACAACAACCGCGGCAGACAGCCGAGTACGGTTGCGCCGGCCAGGGAACGGAGCGAACAGCCGAAGGCCAAGGATAACGACAAGAAAGGAGAAGCGGGAGAAATAAACGCACCTCGAAATGCTCTTCGCCTGATTGGGATTTTCCGCAACGACATACTTCCCGATGACACAGGGTCCCGTTCCCGCAGCACCCTTTCCCCGAAGCTCACGGCATAGAGCAGAGGCGGAATTGCTGGAGCGGGACCTCCTGCCTTTCTCGCGTTCGCCGTCCGTATTTGTCGAGAGCGGGTAATTGTCAACAGGAGCAACCATCCACGTCGAAGTGGATATATTTATCTTGATATTTTCAAAGCCGTTGAGTAGGTTGCTCCTGCAGTTCTGCTGCGATCCGGGTGCGACACTAAGGCCCATGTGAAGCATGCCGGATTCGATGCGATTCATCTGTCCATTGCGGTGGAAGCACCACCATGGAAACCCTGATACAACCGTGTGTTCGCAACGAATTCTTCAATCCACCTCCCGAGGAGTACCGATGAAACATCTTATCCTGAGCGCTCTGCTCGTCGCCACCGTGGTGCTGAGCGCCTGCGAGCAGCAGTCCTCAAGCACTGATCCCGTGGCGCAGTCTCCCGCCACCTCAGGCGTCGTGATGGATCAGCAGTTGATCGACGACTACAACTCCCTCCTCGGCGCGGGTGACGTTCTGACTGTCGATCCGACGCTCAGCCCGAGCATCAACTCCGACATGGATGCGTCGATGTGGCTGCGCCTGATTCTCAGCGCGAACCGCGACGTCACCGAGCGGCAGAAGCTCGCCGCGCAGGAACTGATCGCCGCCTCCAACGCGCGCCGTGCGCGCATCCTTGCACAGAAGGACCTCTCCCGCGAGAAACTGGCCGCGTTGCTGCAGGCCGAGCATGACGCGTTGATGAAGGCGCTCAATGCCCTCTTCACCCCCGAACAGCTCCGCAATGCGCAGGCGTTGAAGGACAAGCTCGACAAGGAGCGTCTCGACCGCCAGGCGAAACTCGATCTCCTCAAGATCCAGCGCCATGTGGAAATCCTTACGAAGCAGCTCACGCTGACCGAGCGCCAGCAGGCCACCGTAACGGAGATCCTGAAAAAACAGGCCATGCAGATCGTGGAGCTGCGCAAGCGTTTCGCGAACGATCCCGAAGGCCTCCGCAAAGGCCATGATGCTCCTGCAGCAGCAGACCGACGGCCATCTACAACATCCTCACCGACGCGCAGAAGGTCATCTGGAAACGCCTGCACACGAACACCGGCAGGACGACGATCGGCACCATCGGCGGCTGATCCGCGCGACACGCGCCGCATTGATTCTCAAAGGCCCCATCGGACGATGGGGTCTTTTTTTGTCGTCGGAGGCGGAGGGCATTCTTCCTCCCATGGCGTCAGCCATGGAGATCGTTCGCGCCACCCCTCACCCTGCCCTCTCCCAGAGGGAGAGGGATATTATCGGATCCGGATATCTGTTTCACCGTCCGTGTCCCACCCGCGATTCGCTGCGCTCAGTTTCGGAGGGTAGGCCCGAGTCAACACACCGCCGTGCGGTATACAGCAGCGTGCCCGCCTTTCACGACAGATTCTTCGCTTCCGCATGCACTCCTGCGGAGCGTCAGCGGACAGGTCGCCGCCAATGACAGTGGTGTCTCGCGATTACATATCGGCAAAGGAGCCACCCCCTCTCCCTCTGGGAGAGGGCAGGGTGAGGGGTGGCGCGAACGATCGCCAGCCGAATCCAGCGTCGACGGGGACTCGGTTGTCCGAACATGTCCAGTGTCACTGCCGACGATAATGGGACACCGTCCAATTGGAGGCGCAGAATGACCGCGCAACGAGCGACACCTACCTCGCCAGCACCATCTTCATCGCGCGCTGCGCGTCGCCGGCGCGAAGGATGCAGGTGTATAAGCCGCTCGGGAGGCCCGCGCCATCGAAGCGCACGGTGTGCACGCCCGCGGGGAGGGAACCATCCGAGAGTACGGCGATTTCCTCGCCGAGAACATTCTGAACGCTTATGCGCGTCTGTGTACTGTGCAGCAGCGAGAAGCTGATCGAGGTCGATGAACCCGGCGCATCCGCGCCAGCGCCGAAGGGATTCGGGTAATTCTGCGCGAGGGAGATCTCCTGCGCGGAGATGGGAGCAGCCGCGATGGCGGTGATTTCGGAGAGGGCCCGACGCCATACCGATTGCCCGTCGGTGCCGGCGAGGAGTTCGATGCCGGAGACGGTGTTGGCCGTCGTCAACGACCGCACGAAGGCTCCGGAAGGCAGACCGTCGCTGATGTCGATCCATGTGGCGCCGCGGTCGCCCGAAACGAACACGCCGTTGTTGCTGCCAAGGAAGAGCGCCCCGTCGTGCAACATGAGCGCGTATGCGAAGGTGTACGGCGGCAGGGTCAGCCCGATCCGCGACCAGTCCGCCCCGCTGTTCGTCGACATGTACACGCCGTCGAAACCGAGAGCCGCGAAGAAGGTGCTCCCCTCGCGAAGCAGCGCGTGAAAGACCGGATCGGCGGGGATGCCGCTGTTCCGCAGCTGCCATTCACCGCCCGCGTTGGTGGAGGCGAGGAAACCGTAGTAGTCCGCACCGATGTACACCGTCGCGCTGTCGGAGCTGATCACGGAGATGTCGAGATCCGTCAGCGCGCCGCCGTTCATGTCGCTCCACGTCGCACCGCCGTCGCTGCTGCCGTTCAGGCCGTTGCGCGTGCCCGCATAGAGCATCCCACCATTCGCATGCAGGGAGAGGACGCGCGGCGAATTGAGACCGGCGCCGCAGGCGGTCCATGACTGTCCGGAATTGGAGGAGACGAAGACGCCGCCGCCGAGTGTGGCAGCATAGAGCGTCTTCCCGAGTGGAAGGAGCGCGTTGACAAAGAAATTCCGCAAGCCGGTGTTGCTTTCAAACCAGTGGTTGCCAGCGTCGTCGGAAAAACACACGCCACAACCGTAGTTCGACGCAAAGAGCACGTCGCCAAGCGAAGTGAAGCACTTGATGAAGCCGTTGTTCATGCCATGCGGCCGCACCTTGAATGCGACCTCGAAGGCTTCACGCCGGTAGAGTCCACCGCTTGTAGCAGCGTACATCATTCCGTTGCGCACGCTGATGCCGTTTACAGCGCAGGCGGGGGCGAGACCCGAGTCCGCCTTTGTCCATGCGGCGCCCGCTCCGGTTGCATGCATGAGTGCCCCGTCGTTGCTGCCCGCGTACACTCCACCGTTCGCAATATGCAGGGCGGTGATTTCCGCGTCAGGAAGCCCTGCGCGCATCGCCGTCCACATGCCGCCTGCGTCCGTCGACACGTAGACGCCCTGATCGATCAAGCCGGCGTACACGGTATCGCCCGAGGCCGCGAGGGATGCGACGAGCTGAAGGGCAGGCAGGCCATCATTGACCGCGGTCCAACGTTCGCCCTCATCGGTGGACTTGTACACACCGCAGCCGAATCCGTAGCCGACATAGATGCCGCCGCCCGCGCTGACGATGCTCCTCACCGTACCGGTCGCTGGAAGACCGGTACCGGATGGCGCCCAGCTCAGTCCGTCGTCGGTGGAAGCATGCACGACCCCGCCCGCTCCACAGAAGAACTTCGAGCCCGCTGCGCACAGCGCGCGGACCTGCGCGTATTCCGGCAGACCCTTGCTGCTGTTGACCCAGGAGTCTCCGTCATCCGTGGACCGGTACACGCCCTCGTTGGCGGTGCCCGCAAGCAGCGTGCCGCCGCGCTTCGCGAGAGCGAGCACGGTACTCCACGCCTGCATGCCGCTGTTCGCAGTGAACCAGAAATTGCCGCCCATCTGCGAACGGTACACGCCATCCCCTGCCTCCGACGAAGAGAAACGTTTCGTCGTACAGCAGCGCATTGAGCATGCCGCCTTCGGCTCCGAAGGCCTGTTTCCATTGCGCAAGGGCTGCGGGTGACAGCAACGCGGAGATGAGGGCGGAGAGCAGCAGACGAGATGGGATATTCACGGCGGGTCCTCGAAATCATGACCGAGTGTTCAGGCAATGAAAATACGCACGGACACCGTGAGAGTCGACAAAAAAAACACGCGACCCGAGGGCCGCGTGTTTTTCCGCACAAGTACGGAGGAGGCAATTACCAGTCGCTGGTCGGTGTCCCGAACTTGTCGAGCTTGCCGTTCATGTGCTTGCTCTTGTCGATGATGACCTTGTTGACATCTATGACGCCCGCGTGACAGACCGAGCAGGTGGCCACCTGCACGTGCGGCGCCTTGGGAAGCGGATCGCCCGTCGCAGGATCGCCGTGACAGGTGCCGCATTTTGCCTGATCCGTTCCGCCGTACTGCGGCGAGAAGTTGTTGCCGTTCGTGAAATTGCCATGGCAGTACACGTTGGAGCACTTCTTCGTCGCGGGATCGTAGACCGGCGCGGCCTTGTTACCGCCCTTGGTCGTCACTGACGCGAGCGCCTCGGTGATGTTGACGGTCGCGCGCAGCGGATTGGCAGGCACGATGTGTCCGGGCGTGTTCCATGCCGAGGGCATTGCGTGGCAACCGGCACACGGGATGGCGACCGCGGAATTGACGCCGCCTTCCGTGTGCGTCACGTGACCCTTGGACGAGATCGGGTATATCTTCTTGCTCGCGGCATCACCATGACACGTGTAGCAGGCCGCGGGGCCGCCGTCGGCAGCCACGTGGCATCCGCTTCCGCTGCAGGATTTCTTGGCGGCGCCGCCCGCGAAGTCCGTGCCATGGCATTTCTGGCAGTCCGCCATGTCGTAGCTCAGCGACCCGAGGAACTTCCCGTGAAATGCGGAGGAGCCCGGATTGATGAATCCGTCAGGATGCTTGCCCGGCACCGTCGTGTGACAGCCCGCGCCGGTGCAGGAGCGCTTCGCGATGCCGCCGTCGAGGTTGCTGCCGTGGCATTTCTGGCAGGTGGACACGTCGAAGCCGCTCGTGATGAGCTGCGTGCCGTGGAAGTCCGGCGACGACGGTGTGATGTAGCCCGACGGATGCACGCCGGCGACTTCCGGCGACGTGGGCAGCGGGTCCTTCAGCTCGCTCTTGCATCCCGCAAAGAATGCGAACGCGGCCAGCAGGCACAGGGTTGTGAGGGTTTTCATCAGTCGCCTCCTTTCACGACACCGGTGGAATGACACTTCGCGCACACGGGATCACCGCCGTCCACGTTGTGGCATGTTGCGCAGGACATGAGGTCACGCTCCGCGAGCTTGGCGTGGCGGTTCATCGGCTTGCCGCCGGTGACGGACGCGAACCCCGCGAGCTGATGCGACTGCGGGACGATGCGCGCGCCGTTGCCGTCGTAACCGTTCTCGTGGCACGGCGTGCAGAACGACTCGGCCTCGTGGCAGCGCTCGCAATGCGTGGACTGCGCGCGGGCATCGAAGCCGTGCGTGTAGCGGTACGTCAGATTGTGGGCACTCTGCACGGTGAGTAGTTTTCCGTCGTCCATCTTTTCGCCGCGCGGCCACGTATCGATATAAAACTTGTCCTTCGCGACGCCCGAGGGCACCGCGTTGGTGGCGGTATGGCATTCCTGGCAGAAGCTCTGCGAATGGCAGGCCGCGCATTCGCGCTCGGCCTCGCCGCTCGTCGCGTAGCGGCCGTGCATGCGCGTCCACATCGCCGTCTTGTGATTGTTCGGGGTCATTCCGACGAGCGAGGTGTGGCACATTTCGCAGGCCCTGCCGGCGATCATGGGCTTCGTCGATTCAAGGGCATGCGCCTCGATCGGCGCGAGCTTCTGGCCGTCGTTGTGGCAGCCGTAGCAGGTCTCCATCGACGGCATTTCCTCATCGTCCTTGTCCGCAGCGATGCCCGCATGACAGGTTGCGCAGGTGGCGCCGCCTTTTTCGACATGGAATTGATGACTGAAGAGCAGCTCGGATTTTTTCACCGGGAACACCGGCACATCGAGCGCCGCGTCGTCCTTGAGGCTCCAGTATGCGCGCACGTCCTTCGCCTCGTGGCAGGCAACGCAGGCGTCCGGTTTCGGCAGGAGCTGATCGTCGGCGCGGGTGCTGGTGGCGGCGGCGTGACAGGTGCCGCATTCGGCGAGGTCCTTGTGCTTCTCGTGCGAGAACATGACCGCTCCGTCGTCGGCAACCGCGCCGCGGGGCGAGGTTGAAATGACCAGAACGGACACCAGCGCGACGAGCAGCAGTCCGAGGAAGAGATAGTGTTTTTTCATGGGTGCCTCCTATTCCCCGACGCCGAACGTATGGGAGAACCAGTAGTTGATCCGCGCGAAGGCGCGAATATCGGACTTGTAAATCCGGTTCGTGACGTATTGGCCCTCGAAATCCACGCTCAGCTTCTTCCAGGGACGCAGCATCGCGCCGGCGACCGCCGCGGTGGTGGAGGTCTTGTCGCCGTTCTCCGACAAGGCGTAGGAGCTGTACACCGCGCCGATGTGCGGGACGAGCATGCCGTCGAGGAACGGATACGCGGCCTGCACGTTGAAGCCGTCGAGATCGCCGTCGTAACTGACATCCTTCGTGTACATGATGGACCAGTACTTGCACATCCCGCCGAGGGACACACGCAGGGCGTTGTCCTCATCGTACACGACGGTGGAGACGCGGGCATTCAGCGTGAGCAGCGGGTGGATGCGGTAGTCGACGCCGAGGACGGCCTCTTCGTTCGCTTCCCCTTCCAGGATGCGGAAGTAGGAGTTGTACGCGAGGGTGGGCTCGCGATGCGCGAGGTCCAGCGTCAGTCCGAGCGCCGGCGTCGCCTGGTACGTGGCGGCGAGTTCCGCGCGGCTGAGGCGCTCGAAGTTGAAATCGTAATCCACGCGCCCGAAGGCCCACACGCCGCTGTTCGACCAGGCGACGTCGACGCTGCCGTACTGGTTGGCACGGGAGCCGTAGTCGATGGTCTGCGGAGCGAGATTGTTCTGCGCGTCGAGCCGGAAGCCGTCATATGGAGTCGATTCGCGATGACGGTTCATGTAGCTGATGCCGATCTTCGTGTCCCTGACCAGGTAGAGCAGCACGTGGGCGCCGGTCTGCCAGTTGTGGTCGAGATTCTGGAAGAAATCGGTGCGCTGGCCCGGAGGGGTGAGCCCGCCGGCATAGGCGCTGACTTCCACGCCGCCCGCGGGACGCATGCGAAGGAGCGCGCCGTCGATGGTTCCGTAGCCGACGCCTCCGAAGATCGGCTGGCGTCCGAGTTTGAGGTCGGCCATGCCGCCGATATTTTTCCATAGCAGAATGGCGTTGAACAGGCGGAGCTGCGGGTCGTTTTCCATGGCCTCGGAGAAGTCCGTGGACCCCTGCATGTACGTGGAAAACGAAAAATCGCCGGCGGCAACATTGAGCTGCAGGTTTTCGTACCCGCGCATGTGCTGCGTCGACCCCGCGGTATCGGTGCGCTCCCATCCGAAGACGGAAGTCACGAGACGCCCGCTCACCGTCTGCGCGTCCGCCTGCAGCGCGAAGGCCGCGAGGAGGAGAAGCAAAGCGGTACTGCGTAGTAGCATGAAGTTCATCCTTGTGCTGCGTCGATGAAAGGCGTATGGCGCACCCGCGCGGTTTCCCGGCGGCGTGCGCCAAACGATCATGAGTGTCTGGTGTTCAGAGCGTCGACCCCGGCGTCTTACCGGGTGAGGGTTTCCGCTCCATTCGTCCGTTTCTGTTGCAGGATCACTTGCTCGATCGCCTCGATGATGAGCACGAAATACCGGTCGAGTCCGCACAGCTGCGAGTCCCGCACGGAGCACTCGCTCTGGCCTTCCGGGCGGCAGGTCCGGCACACCGTGTCGCGCAGTGCCGACACGTAATCGTCGATGCGATCGCTGTTGATGCTCGTGGCGACGGACACGATCTCCGGCAGAAAGCGCTCCACGGCACAGACGTCTTTCTCGGCCACGCCGCAATACGAATGTGCGCCCGGTGTCTGGCACACCGAGCACACATACTCGCGAATGGCGTCGAAATACGGTTGCGTGTCCTGCATCGTCCGGAAGTCGGAATGGACCGTGAAAACCGCGGAATTACTTCGGCATCGGATGGGCGATCTTCTTCCACATTTCGGCGAACTTGAAGTCCTTGTGCGTCGGGCTCTTGTCGTTGTGGCATTCCTTGCACTGCTTCTCGGCCGAACCGTCCGCGACGTTCGGAACGAGCATGCCCGCGGCCTTCGCCTTTTCGAGATTCTCCTTCTTCATGTGCAGCATCTTGTAGCCGGAACCGCCGCCGTGGCAAGCCTCGCAGCCGACGCCTTCGTCGTTCTTGAAGCTGGCGTCGTACACCGGGGCCTTGTCGCTCTTGCCGCTGACATGGCAGGCGAGACATTCCGGCGTTTCGGCGGCCTTCGTCTTGAAGCCCTTCTTCGCGGCGATCTTGTCGGCATCTTCGCTCTGCAGCGTCTTGAACGCCTTCGAATGCGGGGTGCTTTCCCACTTCGCGAACTGCTTGCCGCTCTTGTCGGTATTATGGCAGGCCTTGCACGCCTGGGAACCGACATACTTGGCAGGTGCGTTGTCCATGAACGTGAATGCGGTCAGAACCATGAAGGCTGCCGCAACCGCGATGAGAGAGAGTGATTTTTTCATACGGACCTCACTGTGAGATGGTGGGGAAATCGGATGTATGGTTACCGAATACTGGCAGCGTGAGGGGAGGGTGAGTTACGAGTATCGTCATCGTACTGGTCTAATGCAAGTAGCATGCCACCGTGCATATGGAAAATCGACCGCCAGGGCCGATTTTCCATCGTTTTTTCCTTCTTTTCAGGACCCGGGTGACCTGTTTTCCTGACACTGGGAATGGGCGTGCAATTCAACCCCTTTTCGGTGCGCAGCGCGAGTGACCGCCGGATTACAACCCCGGCAGCAGTATCGCGATCGAACGCTGCGCGAAGGTCAGCACAGGCTGATAGAAGAAGCAGAGCAGGATGTTCGGGATGATGAAGAGAATCACGACGGCGCTCGTCACCTTGCTGAAAACGATCGGCGATTCGTCGCCGTCCGGCGCCTCGCGAAGATACATGTTCTTCAGCACGCGAGCGTAGTAGTACAGGGAGACGACACTGTTGAGGACGCCCACGATCGCCAGCCAGATGAACTGCGACGCCATGACCGAGGAGAAGAGGAACAGCTTGCCGACGAAGCCCGCCGTGGGAGGAAGACCGGTCAGGGAGATCAGGAAGATCGAAAGTCCGACGCTGATGATCGGCGCGCGCTTGCCGAAACCGCGGTAGTCGTCGATGTTCTCGCTGCCGATCTTGTCCGCGATGACCATCACCACGTAGAAGGCGCCGAGGTTCATGAAGAAATACATGACGAAGTACAGCATGATCGCGGAGAGGCCGAAGTTGCTCATCACGACCACGCCCATCAGCATGTAGCCCGCGTGCGCAATGCTGGAATACGCCAGCATGCGCTTGAGATTGTCCTGCCAGATCGCGACGAAATTGCCGAGCGTCATGGTCAGGACGGACAGTACCGCGAGGATCATGCTCCAGTCGACGTTGCGGAAGCTGCTGTACACGCCCGTCGAGGCCAGCATGTTGTCGAAGAACGCCACGTAGAAAAAGCGGATCATCACCGCGAATACCGCGGCCTTGCTCGCCACCGCGAGGAATGCGGTGATCGTGATCGGCGCGCCCTCGTACACGTCCGGCGTCCAGAAGTGGAAGGGCACGACCGAGACCTTGTAGCCGAAGCCCGCGAGCATCAGGACGATCGCCGCCATGAGCGCCGCGAAGGACCAGCCCGTCGTGACCGCGTGCCCGCTCGCGAGCGCGGTGCGGATGCCCGAAAGATCGAGCGTGCCGGTCAGTCCGAAGATCAGCGACATCCCGTACAGCATGATGCCGCTCGACAGCGCGCCGAAAATCACGTACTTCAGCGCGGCCTCGCTCGAACGGCGCAACGATTTGCTGAAGCCCGCGAGGATGTAGGACGTGATGCTGACGAGTTCGATCGAGAGGTAGATCATCACGAGATTCGACGACCCGGTCATCAGCACCATGCCGAAGGTCACCGCCGCGATGAAACAGTAGTACTCTCCGGTATGGCCGCTCTCCTTCTTCAGCTCCTGCGACTGGAAGGAAAAGAGCACGACCACCATGCCGGTGACGATGATGACATACTTGAAAAACGTCGAGAAAGGATCGATGGCGTACATGCCGCCGAAAATCGAGACGGGCTCGGAGGGCGCTGACGGCAACTGGACGAGCGCCGCCGCCAGACCGAGCAACACCAGGATCCCGGTCCCTGTCGTGCGTTTCTTCGTGGCGAATTCGAAAATCATGGCGGCGATGAACGTCAACGCCAGCGTGATTTCGGGCCAGAAGTGCTTCGTGCTTTGAAAGATGATATCAGGCATGATCTGTCACTGTTCGTCTGAAAGGGTGTCTGTCCGCCGGACGCGCATTTAGAAGCCGCCGAGGAAGGCCTGGCCGGCCGGCGCGCTCGCTTTGACGAAACGCACGAGATGGTCAAGGGATGTGGTCATCATGTTGAGCGCCGGCGACGGGTACACGCCGAGGAAAAGGATGATGATGGCGAGCGGCGCAAGGGTGAAGATTTCACGCGGAGACACGTCGCTCATCACCGCCTCCCACTTCTCGGGGAGGGTGCCCATGAACACGCGCTGGAAGGTCCAGAGCATGTAGCCCGCGCCCAGCACGATGCCGAGCGTCGAGAGGACGGTCCAGAACGGATTGGCCTGGAAGGCGCCGAGGAACACGAAGGCCTCGCTCACGAAACCGCTCAGGCCCGGCAGACCGATCGCCGCGAAGAAGGCGATGACCGTGAAGAAGGAATAGAGCGGCATCTTGTTGTACAGCCCGCCGAACTCGTTCAGCCCGCGCGTGTGGGCGCGGTCGTAGATGACGCCCACGAGGAGGAAGAGCATGGCGGTGATCGTGCCGTGGTTGAACATCTGCATCACCGCGCCGGTCATGCCCTGCACGTTCAACGCCGCCATCCCGAGGATGACGTACCCCATGTGCGAGATCGACGAGTAGGCGATCAGCTTCTTGAAGTCCGTCTGTGCCATCGCGCACAGGGCGCCGTACACGATGTTGACGAAGCCGAAGATCATCAGCGGAATCTGGAAGTAGACGGCGAACTCGGGGAAGATCGGGAAGCTGATGCGCAGCATGCCGTACGTGCCCATCTTCAGCAGCACGCCGGCCAGAATGACGGAGATGGCCGTCGGCGCCTCGACGTGCGCGTCGGGCAGCCAGGTGTGGAACGGGAACACCGGCACCTTGATCGCGAACGCGATGAACAGCGCAATGTAGGCGAGCATGCGCGGCGTGCTGTGCAGCGTCGCGAAGAGCCCCTCCTTCATGTTTTCCGCCGGATGCATCATCGAAATCATGTTGAAGGTGTGCGCGCCGGTGGCCGGATCGACGGTCGTGAAGTACAACCCGATCATCACGAGCAGCAGCAGCACGGAACCCGCGAGCGTGTAGATGAAGAACTTGATGGCGGCGTATTCCCTTCGCGGACCGCCCCAGATGCCGATCAGGAAGTACATCGGCAGCAGCATCACTTCCCAGAAAATGTAGAACAGGAACATGTCGATCGCGCAGAACACACCCATCATGCCCGCGTCGAGCAGCAGGAACATGACGAAGTAGCCCTTGATGGACTTGTTCACGCTGAACGATGCGAACACCGCCAGGAAGCTGATGAGCGCGGTCAGCACCACCATCGGCATCGAGAGACCGTCGATCGCCATGAAATAGTCGATGCGGATCTCGCCGAACCACGGGGTCTGCGGGATCGAGATCCACGGCAGACGCTCGGTGAACTGCATCGTCGCCTCGTTGTTGATGCCCGGCAGCGACGCATTGAAGCCCAGCGCAATGACGACCGCCAGCAGCACCTGCAGCCCGGTGACGACCACCGCCGTCGTCTGGATTGCTTTCGTCCGCTCCTTGTTGAGCAGAAGCACGATGACCATTCCCAAAATGGGAAGGAACGTGATGACAGAGAGAAACGGGAAATTCATCAATCCTCCACCAAAAAACTATCTGATATTCGCTTTCATGCATGAGGGGCGGCGGTTCAGTAAAACACATAGAACAGCATGATGACGCCGAGTACGACAAAGACGACGTAGGTCTGGATGCGACCGGTCTGCGACTTCCGCATCACGATGCCGAAGAAACCCACGAAGTATCCGGAAAAATTGACGAGCCCGTCCACGATGTACGTGTCGAACAGCCCGCTGAGCCACGACTGAAACCGCGTGACCGACGCCACGCCGTTCACGGCGCCGTCGATCACATAGGTGTCGAACCACGCCATCGCGCGGGTCGTGAACAGGACGAACGGGACAACGACCCACTGCTCGTAGATCTCGTCGAAATACCATTTCTTGCTGAGGAACACGTGCAGGGGACGCACGCGCGCCGTGAAGGCGTCCACATCGATCACCTTCCGGCGGTACACCCCCCAGGCGATGAGAATGCCGAGCGACGCCACGATCAGCGAGGTGATCATCGCGGACAGATGCGCCGCGTGAATGCCGTGCGCGAGCGCTTCCTGCGCGGGATTGGCCTGCGTGATGGTCTCCCCCGTCGGCGGTGCAGGAGCCGTTTCATGCGCGCCGCCATCCGCGGTCTCATGCGACGTGGCGGACGACGCGGGCCCCGCGGCCTCGTGTCCGTCGCCGTGCGCGAAGGGGTACCAATGCGTTCCGGTCACGGTCACCGGTGTCGGGAGCGATTTGACCGCCCATCCCGACGCGGCGCCGAACGGATTGAACGAGAACACGAACCAGAACGACAATACGGACAGCACGATGAGCGGAATCCGCATCGTCGCGGGCGATTCGTGGATGTGCGCGTCGATGTCCGGCCGCTTCGGATCCCCGTAGAACATGAGGAAGACCAAGCGGAACATGTAGAACGCGGTCATCATCGCGACGCCGAAGCCGATGTACGGCATCATGAGGCCGATGCCGCCGCGTAGCGAGCCGAAGGCCCACGCGCCCGCGAGAATTTCGTCCTTGCTGAGGAAGCCCGAGAACAGCGGCACTCCGGATATCGCGAGCGTCGCGATGAGGAAGGTCGCGAAGGTCCACGGCATCTTCTTGCGCAGGCCGCCCATGTTCCGCAGATCCTGCGGATCGGTGTCGTGATCGTGCAGATGGTGCAGGCTGTGATGCATCGCGTGAATCACCGAACCGCTGCCGAGGAAGAGGCAGGCTTTGAACATCGCGTGCGTCACGAGATGGAAGAACCCCGCGCCGTAGGCGCCGACGCCGAGCGCCAGCACCATGTACCCGAGCTGGCTGACGGTGGAGTACGCGAGGACTTTCTTGATGTCGTTCTGCGCGATGGCGATGGTGCCGGCGATGAAGGAGGTCACGGCGCCGATGATCGCGATGAAGAGCAGCGCGTCGCCGGTCAGCATCGGGAACACGCGCGCCACCAGGTACACGCCCGCGGCGACCATGGTGGCCGCGTGGATGAGCGCGCTGACGGGCGTCGGACCCTCCATCGCGTCGGGCAGCCAGGTGTGCAGCGGGAACTGC
Source organism: Ignavibacteria bacterium (assembly GCA_016720835.1). Classification (GTDB taxonomy): domain Bacteria; phylum Bacteroidota; class Ignavibacteria; order SZUA-365; family SZUA-365; genus JADKJW01. The sequence goes on along the minus strand of JADKJW010000007.1, from coordinate 236,373 downwards.
GCGCTCTTGCCGATCGCGCCGCAGAAGATGCACATGCCGGCGATGGTCAGCCACGTGGACGACCCGAACGGATAATTGCCGGCCGCGATGGACGCGAAGATCTCGTCGAAACGGAACGTCCCGTAGGTCGTGAACAGCATCATGATGCCGATCCACATCCCGAGATCGCCCACGCGGTTGACGAGGAACGCCTTCTTCGACGCGTACGCGGGTCCCGGCTTCTCGTACCAGAAGCCGATCAGGAGATACGAACTCAAGCCCACCAGTTCCCAGAAGATGTACATCATGAGAATGGTGTTCGTGACCACGATCCCGAGCATCGAGAAGGTGAAGATCCCGAGGTAGGCGAAGTACCGCGAGTACTTCTTGTCACCGTGCATGTAGCCGATGGAGAACAAGTGCACCAGCGCCGAAATCAACGACACGACCACAAGCATGATCGCGACGAGGTTGTCGATCATGATGCCGAGCTCGATTTTCAGCGGCACCTGCTGGCCGAGCACGGGAATGGTCGCATCCATGTCGATCCACGTGAATGTGGACTGGATCGGCGCGGACGGGAAGCCCGGGATGGCGGGTTCGGGCGCGCGCGTCAGCGTGCCGATCATCACCACGATCGAAAGCGCGAGGGTGATGAACAGGATGCCCGTGGCGATGGTGTCTCCCTGGCGCGGCAGGCGTTTCCCGAGCGCGAGCAGCAGGACGAACGACGCCAGCGGAAGGAAGAGGATCAGGATCGTGAGGGTACTGAGGGTCTGCGGGGACATGGTCTGTTACTTCGCGTTGATGAATCGCACTGGTTCGTGTGGCGCCGTCACATGCGGTGAGCGGCTCGTCATTCCGCTTTGAGAATCTTGAACTCGATGCGCCTGTTGCGGGCGCGCCCAACTTCTGTCTTGTTCGAGGCGATCGGCTTCGACGGGCCGTAGCCGCGCGTGCTGATGCGCGCGGCGTCGATGCCCTTCGCGACGATGTACCCTTTCACCGCATCCGCGCGGCGCTTGGACAGGTTCTCGTTGGCTTTGGTCTTGCCCGCGTTGTCGGTGTGACCGCCGATTTCCACGACCATCCGCGGATGGTCCGCGAGCGTTTTGTACGCCTCTTCAAGCGAGGCGAGAGACCCTGTTTTCAGCTCGGAGCTGCCGGCTTCGAATTCCACGCCGCTCAGGACGATCGTCGCGCCCTTCTTTACCTCGGGGCTCGCGGGCTCGCTGGCCTTCTCGCGCGGACAGCCGTCGTCGTCGGGAAGTCCGGTACGGGCGCCGGGCACAGTCGGACACTTGTCGCGACCGTCGGTGACACCGTCGCCATCAGTGTCCGCCTTGAGCGGATCGGTCTTGTGTTTGAGCGCTTCGTCGCCATCGGAAAGTCCGTCGCCGTCGGTGTCCGCCTTGAGCGGATCGGTCCGGTGTTTGAGCACTTCGTCGCCATCGGAAAGGCCGTCGCCGTCGGTGTCCGGCTTGAGCGGATCGGTCTTGTGTTTCTGCAGTTCGTCGCCATCGGTCAATCCGTCGCCGTCGGTGTCGGTTTTGCGCGGGTGCGTCCGATGCTTCGTCACTTCGTCGAAGTCGGACAGTCCGTCGCCGTCGCCATCGGCCTTCAACGGATCGCTCTTGTGTTTGAGCGCCTCGTCGCCGTCCGACAGTCCGTCCTTATCCGTGTCCATATGGAGCGGATCCGTGCCCTGGGCCACTTCGTCGCCGTCGAGCAGTCCGTCGCCGTCCGTGTCCGCCTGGAGCGGATTTGCGCCTTTCGCGATCTCCTCGGCGTCGGTGAGGCGATCGTCGTCGGTGTCGGTTTTCAGCGGATCGGTCTTGAACGTGTTGACCTCATCCGCGTCGGTGAGCCCGTCGCCATCGGTGTCGGAGTTCAGCGGATCGGTGCCGAGGCGCGCTTCCTGGCTGTCGGTCAGCCCGTCGTCGTCTCGATCGTTCTGGCCGAAAAGGTACACCTGCACGCCGATGGTGCCGGTGCCCCAGGAGTCGCCCGCTTCTTCGCTGTGCACGGTGAACGCCGTCGAGTTGAGGCGGGCGAAATTCTCGATCGACTCGCGGCCGAACCCGTCCATCATGTCCTTCCCCGTCCCGAGCAGGAAACGGAAGGTGAAGTCGAGATTGACGGCGAAAAATTCGTTGAACAGGATGTCGAAGCCGATGCCGACGGGAATGATGGTCTTGACGTTCGCGTCGGATGGCAGGCTGGAGATGCCCCGCGCGCCGCTGACGGCGTACGGCGTCTCGCCGAAACCGACGTTCAGGAGCTGTTCGCCGTCGGGAAGCGTGCGTGCAGCGTTCGAATTGTTGAACGACATGATGCCCGCGCCGACCGAGATGTAGGAATTGAACGAACGCCTCGGGAACATGTTGATCAGGATCTTCCCCTCGGCGAAGGTGAGTTTGTCCACCTCGAGGATCTCGTGCTTGATCGCGGGATCGTTCGCGTCGATCTGTTCCGGAGCGGACCATCCGCCGAGACGCGGATCCTTGTAGAACTGCAGCGTGTAGCTGCCGCCGAACTTCGATTTCCACCGGCGGTTGTAGACGTAGCTGCCCGCCCCGCCGTTCACCTGCAGCGCGATTTCGGGAATGACGTAATACTTGACGTAGAGGCCCGCGACGCTGCCGAAGTTCTGATCGGTGAACTCGCCGAAATATTTCGTCCCACCGCCGTGGAGACCCACGACGAGCTTGCCTCTTGGATCCCACGTGTACGTGATTTTCTGCGCGCGCGCGGAAACGCCCGCGCAGAGCGCGGCGAGGACGGCGAGAAGGAGCAGACGGTGTTTCATGGGGCGGGACGATGGCGCGCGGCGGGACGCGTCATTCCTTCAGTTTGTTGATCTGGTCGGCGTTGACAGTCTGGTTCTGCTTGAAGATCTGCAGCACGATCGCGAGCGCAACCGCGGCTTCCGCGGCCGCGAGAATGATGACGAATATCGCGAAGAGGTGCCCGTCGAGATTCATCGCCTGATAGCGGGAGAACGCGACCAGGTTGATGTTGGCGGAATTCAGGATGAGTTCGACGCCCATCAGCATCATCACCGCGTTCTTGCGGGTGGCGAGCGCGAGGATGCCGAGGGAGAACAGGATCGCGGCGACGAGGAGGAAGTGGGTCAATCCGACGGTCATGCGGCCTCCTTGGTCTTGTCGGTGCTGCGCGCAATCATCGCGGCGCCCATGATCGCGACAAGCAGCAGGATGCCCGCGATTTCGAACGGCAGGAGGAAGGTCGTCAGGAGACGCTCCCCGATCTCGGTGGTCGTGCCGGTCACGTCGGGCAGACTCTCCTGCACGTTCCACGTCGCGCGCGACACGAGCAGGATCAGCGTCCCGAGGAGGATGCCGACGACGACCGTCGCGGGCAGGCCCTGGACGGTCCCGGTGGTGATCTCCGCGTTCGTCACGCGGGTGGTGAGCATCACGCCGAAGAGCAGCAGGATGAGGATGCCGCCGACGTACACCATGATCTGCGCGACCGCGAGGAAGTCGGCCTGCAGCAGCACATAGAGTCCGGCGACGCCGAGGAAGGTGAAGAGCAGCGCGAAGGCCGCGTAGATGACGCTCCGCGAGAACGTCACCACGAGCGCGGAGCCCACGGTGAGCGCCGCGAAGAAGTAGAAGAATGCGTCCGTGTAACTCATGGTTCGTATCAGGAAACTGGTGCGGTGGTATCGGGAGGAATGTTCGCGGCCTCGGAGGCCTTCGCCGCGGCCGCGGCGTCCGCCTCGGCTTTCTTGGCTGCCGCCGCTGCCGCCGCTGCGGCGGCTTTCTTGGCGTCCTGCTCGCGCTGGTATTCTTCCACTTCCGCGCGCTTGACCGTGATTTCTTCAGGCGTCATGGTGCCGAAATGGTAGACGAGATCCTTCCGGTGATATTCGGAGAACTCGAACACGTCGGTCATCTCGATGCATTCGGTGGGACAGGGAAACACGCAGAGGCCGCAGTAGCAGCACTTCGCGATGTCGATGTCGAACACCGGCATCCAGAGCCGCTTCTTGTTGCCGGTGGAGGTGGAGCCCAGATCGTCCGTCGGCAGGGCCTTGAGGGTTTCGATCGTGATGCAGTTGACGGGACAGGCCTTCGCGCACTGGTCGCAGCCGATGCAATCGTCCATGTTGACGTACAACCGGTTCCGCACGCGGTCGGGCAACTCGCGCTTCACGTCGGGATACTGGATGGTCACCTTCTTCACGAACATGTGCTTCCAGGTGATGGTCATACCCACGAGGACCGTCCAGATGCCGTCCTTGATATCGGTGAAATAACCGCTCATGTGCTCTTCCTTTCTCGCAACGGTGCTTACATGATCATGACGAGGAATCCGACGACAAGGGCGATGCCGAAGGAAAACGGGATGAGGACTTTCCAGCACATGTACATGAGCTGGTCCACGCGGAGGCGCGGGAGCGTCCAGCGCAGCCAGATCATCACGAACACGAAGAAAAATCCCTTGAATGCCAGCCAGAGGAATTCCTCCACGGGTGAGAGCCAGGGCACCCCGACGAGCGCCCCGATCGTGGTGCCGTACGGGGACTGCCAGCCGCCGAAGAACGCGATGGAGGCGACCACCGACACGAGGAACATGTTCGCGTATTCCGCCATGAAGAACATCGCGAACTTCATGCCCGAGTACTCGGTATGGTAGCCGGAGACGAGTTCCGATTCCGCTTCGGGAATATCGAACGGCGTACGGTTCGTCTCGGCGAGCGCGGAGACGTAGTACATCACGAAGGTCGCGAGGAACAGCGGCAGGAACACGAGATTCGCCCACGAGGCCTGCAGTTCGCGGCCGCTCGCGAGCACGACGTCCGCCTTCGGACCCCCGAACACGAACCAGTTCCAGATGCCCCCGCCCTGCGCGACGATGATGTCCTGCAGGTTCAGCGTGCCGGTGTAGATGACGATGATCATCAGGGCCATCGCCGCGGGCACTTCATAACTGACGATCTGCGCCACCGAGCGCATCGCGCCGTACATCGAGTATTTGTTGTTGGACGACCAGCCGGCCATCATCAGTCCCACGACGCCGATCGATCCCACGGCGAACACGTAGAAGATGCCGAGATCCAGGCTCGCGCCAATGTACTGGCTCGAGAACGGCACGGCGGCAAAGGCGGCGTACGAACCCATGAACGTGACGAACGGCGCCAGGTTGAAGAGGAACTTGTCCGATGCGGACGGCGTGATATCCTCTTTCTGCAGCAGCTTGAGCACGTCGGCGAGGGGCTGGATGATGCCCCAGGGACCGGTGCGCATGGGTCCGAGGCGGTCCTGCATCCACGCGGAAATCTTCACTTCGCCGAGCACGGCGATGAGCGCGTAGGTCAGGACGAACACCAGCGGCAGCGCGCAGTAGATGACGGTCGTCAGGAGGTTGGTACCAAGGATGGACGTGAGCAGGGATTCCATAAACGCAACTCAGATGATGGTTCGTCGCTGGCTCAACGGTCGATTTCGCCGAGCACGATGTCGATGCTTCCAAGAATGGCGACCAGGTCGGAAATCAGATGCCCCTGCGAGATCTCGTCGATCACGCTGAGGTTGACGAACCCGGGCGCGCGGCACTTCACGCGGAATGGATTGGCGGTGCCGTCGCTGACCACGTAGAAGCCGAGTTCGCCGCGGGGATTCTCCACGCGGGCGTACTGCTCCGCGCCTTTCGGGGGGCGGATGCGCTTCGGGAGCGCCGTGGTCACGTCGCCCTCGGGGAAACTGGCGAGCGCCTGTTCGATGATGTCGCAACTCACGGCCATTTCCTTCATGCGCACCATGTTGCGGTCCCAGCAGTCGCCGAGCGTGCCGACTTCCCCGTCGCCCACGATCACCTTCCAGTCGAATCGATCGTAGATCGAGTACGGATCGTCCCTGCGCAGATCGAAGTCCACTCCCGATCCGCGAAGCATGGGTCCCGAACAACCGTAGCTGATGGCGACGTCCGCCGGCAGCACGCCCACATTGGCGGTGCGCTGCACGAAGATCTTGTTGTAGTTGAGCAGCGTGTTGACTTCCGTCAGCGTGGGACGGAAGTACTTCACGAAGTCGCCGACTTCCTTCTCGAAACCGGTGTGCACATCGTGCGACAGGCCACCCACCCAGAAGTAGTTGTAGAGCAGGCGCGCGCCGCAGGTTTTTTCGAAGATGTCGAGGATGTACTCGCGGTCGCGGAAGAGGTACAGGAAGGGCGTGAACGCGCCGATGTCGAGGCCGTACGTGCCCACGGCCACGAGATGCGAGGCGATGCGCTGCAGCTCGGCCATGATGACGCGGATGTACTCGACGCGTTCCGGCAGCTCGATGCCCAGCATGCGCTCCACCGCGAGCACGTAGCCGTGGTTGTTGTTCATCGACGCCAGGTAGTCGAGGCGGTCGGTGTACGGGATCACCTGCGGGTACGTCATCGCCTCGGCGTGCTTCTCGAAACAGCGGTGCAGATACCCGAGATGCGGGATGACTTTGACGACGATTTCGCCGTCGAGAACCAGTTCGAGACGGAGCACACCGTGCGTCGACGGATGCTGCGGGCCCATGTGCAGGATGAGCTCGTCGGTTTTCAGGCGACCGGACTCGATGTGTTCGGCGATATTTTCCTTGAGGTCGGCCATACGGGGGTGCGAAAGAGTGGTCAGTACGGGACTTTCATGCCATTGTAGAATTCGGGGACTTCGTAGTCCTTCAGGAGCGGATGCCCTTCCCAGTCATAGGGCATGAGGATGCGGCGCAGGTCGCGGTGTCCGTCGAACACGATGCCGTAGAGGTCGAAGGCCTCGCGCTCGTGCCAGTCCGCCGTGCGCCAGACTTTCTCGACCGAGACGACATGTGGCGCGTCTTTCGGCACGACGACTTTCAGCGTGAGCTTGTGCTTGTGCGTCATGGAGGCGAGGTGATAGACCACGCCGAGCGTGCCGTCGGCGAAATCGATGCCGCTCAGACTCATGAGGAAATCGAAGGCCGTGTCCGGGTGATCGCGCAACTGCAGACACACATCCTTGATACCCGCGGCAGGCACGATGATGCACGGCGCCGCTTCGTCATGCGCGAGCGTCAGTTCCGGGAACGCCGCGGTGAGGTGCTCGAAGATGGAGGGGGTCGAAAGGGCCATGGACGGGAGAGGTTGGGTGATGTCGAATTTCGGAGTGTCGATTTCGGAGTGAAGGCTCCGATGTATGAGCTGCGCGCCCGGTCCGGCGGGTCAGGCCGCGGCGTTGTCCGTTGCTTTCGGGCGGACGGTCGTGAATGTGCGCACCTTCTCCTGCAGCCGCATCCAGCCCTCGAGCAGCGCTTCGGGCCGGGGCGGGCAGCCCGGGATGTACACGTCGACGGGGACGACGCGGTCGACGCCTTTCAGCACGTGGTAGCCGTGTTCCCAATAGGGACCGCCGCAGTTCGAGCAGCTCCCCATCGACACCACGTAGCGCGGCTCGGCCATCTGCTCGTACAGGCGCTTCAGGCGCGAGGCCATCTTCAGGGTCACGGTGCCGGCCACGATCATGACGTCGGACTGGCGGGGGCTCGGACGCGGGATGACGCCGAAGCGCATGATGTCGTTGTGCGACGCGCTCGCCGCCATCATCTCGATCGCGCAGCAGGCGAGGCCGAAGGACATCTGGTACAGCGAGCACAGACGGGCCCAGTTCAGCACGCCTTCCGCGGTGGTGAGAACGATATTGCCGTCGTCGTATTGCTGGCTGAGGAGGCCCATACAGCGTAAACCGGGTAGTGAATGGAGGTGGAGAACAATCAGGAGACGGGGGCCGCCTGGGGCGCCGGCGCGGGGACCGGGGGAGGAACATCGCGGAGAGGCTGTGCGTCGACGATGTCGCGAAGCACGGGAATCCGGGGCTGCGGGCGCACCCATTCGAGGTCGCCTTTCGCCCAGAGGTAGAAGTCCGCGAGGAACAGGATGCCGATGAACAGGGCGCCGGCCACGTACGCGTACATGCCGAGCCGCTCGAACACCACCGCCCACGGGAACAGCACCACGAGCTCCACGTCGAACAGGATGAAGATCAGCGCAACCACGTAGAAGCGGATGTTGAACTTGACCCACGGGGAACCGATCGGGTTCTCGCCGCATTCGTACGGAAGGAGTTTTTCTGTCGTGGGATTTCTCGGACCGATGAGCCGGGAGGCAATCAGGGCGCCTCCGACAAGCACTATTCCGAGGAGAAAGAAGATGAAAACTTTACCGAATTCTGTCAGCATGGGGGTAGACCTGGCAGGCGGGAGGTACAGAGTTGCGTCAACCTATGAGGAAAAAGTCAGAATTACAAACCGCGACAATCCGGAGCGGAATACCCAGCATCGCGTCCGCGGACGTCAATCAAACGCGTCCGCGGCGGAGAGCGGCTGCAGTCCGTGGAAGGGCGGATACTCGTCCACCAGCAGCAGGATGTAGGCGTTCAGGCGCGAGGACCAGACCATGTAGCGCGATATCCACCCGAACATGCCGTCGGGGATGCGGCCGAGGAAGAGCACGGCCCACCAGTTCGCGAACATCACGAAGCTGGAAACGAAGCCATAGCCGATGGCGAAGAAAAACTGCGGAAGCAGAAGCAGGAAACGGAAGATCAGGTGCAGGCGCGACATGCGCTCGGGATACTCGAACAGCACGCGCACCGGGTACCCGTTGTCTTCCCCTCCGTTGAAGGGCGGGTAGACATCGCACAACATCATGGAGTACGCGTTCAACTGCGTGTTGAAGCGGAAGTACCGCGTGCTGAAATCCCACATCGATCGCGGATACTTCCCGGTGAACAGGATCGCCCACCACGCGAGAAACAGCACCACGTTCGCCGCCATGCCGTAAAAGGCCCCGAAAATGGCGAGCGGGATCATCATGAACGGTCTGAAGAACAGGAGGAGGCGCGACGTGGCCTCTGGCTGCGGGATTTTGAAGAGTACCGGGTACATGAGTGCGTTCACCTTCTGTGTGCGGCGGAAGTGTTCAAAGGCCCGGCTCACGCCGTCCCGGCTTGATCCCAGGGCGCGGGCGTTGCTTTTTCAAAAGTGTGTGGGTATGTTCTGTGCCTTGCGGCAAAAGACTCACGGACAATATATGAAAAAGATCGAAGCAATCATCAGACCGTTCAAGCTCGACGACGTCCGTGACGGACTCCAGGAAATCGGCATTCGCGGCCTCACGATTTCGGAGGTCAAGGGATTCGGCCGCCAGAAGGGTCATACGGAAATCTACCGCGGCGCCGAATACCAGATCGAGACACTCCCCAAGCTGAAGATCGAAGTTGCCGTTCCCGACCACCTCGTCGATGCGACCGTCGACACCATCATCAAATTCGCGCGAACCGGTCAGGTCGGCGACGGCAAGATCTTCATCATCCCCATCGAAGAAGCCATCCGCATCCGTACCGAAGAATCAGGGAACGACGCCCTGTAGAAAAAGCCAACTGCTGCGAGGAGGGCGTGCGACAGTTGGCTTTGTGGAAACAGTGAATGCGGATACAATATATATCCGCCGATTCCTTAAAGCAAGAGTTTAGCTAAATTTTTTTAACCCATTGAAATCAAAGCGGTATCACCCTGAGATCGTTCGAAGAGCCGCCTTGATCAGGTTTCCGGTGTTCCGTTCTTCAGTGGATAGTTCATGCGTGGCCTTGAGTATGGCCTTTTCCGCGACCTGACGGGGATAGCCGAGCGCAAGAAGCGCCATGATCGCCTCCCCGCGCGGATCGTCGGCGCTTGCGGAAGCTGCCGGACCCGCGGGATCGCCCTTCGCCATTTTGTCGCGCAGCTCGACGATGATGCGTTCCGCGGTTTTCTTCCCCACGCCCGGAATGCTGGTAAGCGCGCCGATATTGCCGCTGATCACGTACTCGCGGAACTCCGCCGCGCCGCATTTCGACAGGATGTTCAGCGCGATACGCGCGCCGATGCCGGAGATCCCCTGCAGCAGACGGAACAGCGCGCGCTCGCTCTCATGCAGGAACCCGAACAACTGCATCACATCCTCGCGCACATGCAGATGCGTGAGAAGGAACACCTCCTCGCCCGTGGAAGGAAGACGGTCGTAGGTCTGCAACGAAATGGACACCGCATAGCCGATGCCGTTGACATCGACGGTGATGGTGACCGGATCCTTGTGCACCAGGCGGCCGCGGAGAAAATCGATCATGCTCTCACCCGTTCCTTGTTTGCGGCGACATAATCCGCCCACGATGAAAACGCCTTCTTCGGCCCGCCGCGGCGCGATGCGTGGCAGATCGCGAGCGCGAGCGCGTCGGCTTCGTCCGCGCGCGCGAAATCGATGTCGACGGCGAGAATGCGCTTGACCATGTAGGCGACCTGATGCTTGGCGGCCGCGCCGGTTCCGGTCACCGCGCGCTTCACTTCGCGCGGCGAGTACTCCGCCACGGCGAGACCCCGGTGCACGGCGGCGAGGATCGCCACGCCGCGCACGTGCCCGAGCTTGAGCGTCGATTGCACGTTCTTGCCGTAGAAGGCGGTCTCGATGCAGAAACTGTCGGGATGCTCGGCGTCGATGACGTCGATGATGCCGCGGTAGATGCGCTCGAGGCGCTGCGGCATGGCGTCGGCGGGCTTCATCACGATCGACCCGCTCGCGACGCGCGCAAGCGCGCCGCCGGACGCGTCGACGACGCCGTAGCCGGTGACGAGGGAGCCGGGATCGATCCCGAGAATGCGCATGCGGAAATCAGCCCAGCGACTCCATCACGCTCGCGTCGATGTCGAAGTCGGCGAACACATTCTGCACGTCGTCGTGATCCTCGAAGGCTTCGACGAGACGCAGGACGCCCTCGGCATCCTTCCCTTCCACCTTGATCGTGTTCTGCGGCACCATCTGGATCGCGGCTTCGGTGATGGCGATGCCCTGGGCTTCGAGACTGGCGCGCACCTTTTCAAAATCCGCGGCCGACGTGTAGATGTCGTAGGACTCGTCCTCCACTTCCATGTCGTCGGCGCCGGCGTCGAGAACGATCATCATCATCTCGTCCTCGGACAGGGTTTTCGGAACGGAAATCACCCCGCGCCGGTCGAACTTCCACGCGACGCTCCCCGACTCGCCCATGTTGCCGTTGTTGCGAGAGAAGATGTGGCGGATTTCCGCGACCGTGCGGTTCTTGTTGTCGGTGATGACCTCCACGAGGAGGGCGATGCCGCCCGGCCCGTACCCTTCGTAGGTCTGCTCTTCGAAGGCCTGGCCTTCCAGTTCCCCGGCGCCGCGCTGAATGGCGCGCTTGACGTTGTCGTTCGGCATGTTCGCGCCCTTCGCCTTGTCGATGGCGAGACGCAGGCGCGGATTCCCTGTCGGGTCGGCGCCTCCCTGCCGCGCGGCAATCGTGATCTCCTTGATGATGACGCTGAACAGCTTCCCGCGCGCTGCGTCCTTGGCGCCCTTGGCACGCTTGATGGTTGCCCATTTTGAGTGTCCGGACATGAATGACCTCCGTGTTAGGTATGTGACAGCGAATTCGTCTTTGTCGTTTCCATCCGCAGGAAGACCTCGTCGCGCGTGCGCGCGTCGCCCGAGGAACGCAGGTCGCGGAGCTTGAGTTGCGGGAAGACACTTCCGTTCCAGGTGTTTTCCTCGACGGTGAACAGCATGTCCACGCGCGCGCCGGCCGGGGCGATCTGCGCCATCTGCTGGCCGAGGTTGAATCCGATCGCGTCGAACACGACGCCCTCCTGACGCAGCTTGAGCTTCAGGTGATCGCGCCCGACGATGCGCGGCTCGCCGAACACTTCCACCTCGTTGGCGAAGAACACCGGACGGTTGTTGCCCGGCCCGAACGGCGCCAGCTGCTTGAGGATGCGGATGAAGCGCGGCGTGATGTCCGCCAGGCGCAGATGCGCGTCGGCGACGATCTCGTGGATGAGCATGTCCTCGTTCAGCATCTCCTCGGCAATGCGGATGAACTTCTCCTTGAATGCCGGAATCTTGCTGATCTCGATCGCGAGTCCCGCCGCGTACTTGTGGCCGCCGAACTGGATCAGCATGTCCTCGCAGCGCTTGAGGGCTTCGTAGATGTTGAAGTTGAGGATGCTCCGCGCGGACCCCTTCGCGACGCCGTCGATGGTGGTGAGCAGGATGGTCGGCCGGTAGAATTTCTCGACGAGGCGCGAGGCGACGATGCCGATCACGCCCGGATGCCAGTCGTCCTGATGCAGAATGAGCGGATGATTGCTCTCCGCCTCGAGCGAGGCCTCGGCAACGATCTGCGCCTGAATGAACGTCTTTTCGTCGATGACCTTGCGGTTCTGATTCTCGGTCTCGAGGATCTGCGCGAACTTGCGGGCGGCCTCGTCGTCCTCCGACACAAGCAGGTCGATCGCGCGCGTCGCGTCCCCGAGCCGTCCGACGGCATTGATGCGCGGCGCCATGACGAACACGATCTGCTGCGCGGTGAGGTCGCCGTACGGCAGGTTGGACGAGTTCATCAGCGCGCGGATGCCCGGGCGCGGATTCTCGTTGATGATCTTGAGGCCGTAGTGCACGAGGATGCGGTTTTCCCCGACCAGCGGCACGATGTCCGCCGCGGCGGCGATGGCGACGAAATCGAGGTACTCGTACGGCGCTTCGCGCATCCCGTAGTACTCGCCGAGGCCCTGCAGCAGCTTGAAGCCCACGCCCGCGCCGGACAGGTACTTGAAGGGATACAGGTCGCCGGGCTTCAGCGGGTCGAGCACCGCGTGCGCGTTCGGGATTTCCGAACCGGGTTCGTGATGATCGCAGATGATGATCTCGATGCCCTTGGTTTTCGCGTACTCCACCTGCGACACCGCGGTGATCCCGCAGTCGATCGAAATCATGAGGTTGATGCCGAGCCCGGCCGCGTAATCGATGCCGGCCTCGGAAATCCCGTACCCCTCCTTCATGCGGTCGGGGATGTACACGTCCACGACGCAGCCGAGGCGCTTGAGAAAGAGGTAGAGCAGGCTCGCGCTGTTGGTGCCGTCCACATCGTAGTCGCCGTAGACGAGCATTTTCTCCGCATGCTCGCGGGCATGGACGATGCGCGACACCGCCTTCTCCATGTCGTGCATGAGAAACGGATTGTGCAGCTGCTGGAGAGAAGGCCGGAAGAAGGTTTTGGCCGTCTCGTAATCCTCGATCCCCCGTGAGATGAGAATCTCGGCGATTACCTCCGGGACATGTATCGCCTCAACCAGCCGGCGCACGATCTCAGCGTCCCCGGGGGGCCTGATAGACCATCTTGCGTCCATGGATGTTTCCTTTGCTTTATTTTCAAAAAACCAAACATACTTTTTCTCGTGTTATCGTCTGGATAGAAAAGCGTCTCACGTCCGTCTGTAAGCCGAATTCTGTCTATCCCGCCGAAGCGGAACGAGGCAGCCATTTCTCTTGACGCCGCATTGCTGCGGAGTTCCTTGCGACCTACCCGGCCGTTTCCGCCCGAGGGCGGACCGCGCGGGCAACGCGGCTCTTGCGAGGACGGCCATACATGGTCTTGCTCCAGATGGGGTTTGCCAGGCCAGCCCGTTACCGGACTGCCGGTGCGCTCTTACCGCACCATTTCACCCTTACCCCGTCGAGACGGGGCGGTATCTTTTCTGTTGCACTTTCCGTCGCCTTTCGACGCCCGGACGTTATCCGGCATCTTGCCCTGTGGAGTTCGGACTTTCCTCCCCCCCGCCCGAAGGCGGAGAGGCGACTGCCCGACGAACGTGAGACGATTGTTCAGCCGAGTTTCGTTTCCGCCGCGAGGTCCTCCGAAATCAGGATGCGCCCGCAATGCTCGCAATGGTACACGCGGTTGTGCTTCTTGATCTCGAGAATGAGCTGGGGCGGAACGATGTTGTAGCATCCGCTGCAGGATCCGCGGCGGATGGGCGCGATGGCTTTCCCTCGCGCGTTGCGGATGCGCGTGTACACTTCGAGGTCGTCCGGCAGGATATGGGCCAGCGCTTCCTCGCGCTTCGACACGAGCTTGTTCTCCTCTTCTTCGGTCACCGCGAGCACGGCCTTGAGCTCTTCCTGTTTTTCGGCAAGCTCCGCCGCCAGGCCGACCAGCTGCTCGTCGTGCGCGTCCTTCTTCGCCTTGATGGTCTCCGCTTCGCTGGTGAACCGTTCGATATCTTCCTCATACTGGCGGATGACGGTTTCGGCCATGTCGATCTCATGTGTCAGCGCGTCGTATTCCTTGTTGGACTGCACCTGCAGCTGCTGCGTCTTGTACTTGTCGATCTTCGCGATGAGTTCCAGCGTTTCCTTCTCCTTGCGCGATCGTTCGGTTGCCCCGATCTTCAGGGCCGCGGCCGATTCCTCGATCCGGGTCTGCAACTCGAGCACATGCGCCGCCAGGCCTTCGACCGCATCGGGAAGATCGCCGCGCGATTCGCGCAGTTCGTCCAGTTCGGCGTCCAGAAGCTGCAGCATGTACAACGAGCGAAGCTTGTTTTTCAAGGGGACTCCTCTGAAATTATTTAAACATCACCATAGCATTCGTATTCGTCACAGACTGGAAGATAGGACTTTTTTCGCTCGTTTTGAAGAGCCCGTCGCGAAGCGCGGAGGCGCAGGTCTCGATGAAAATCCTCTCCGTTTCGTAATGTCCCGCATCCACGAGCAGCAGCGCGTCCCGATGGTCCTGAAACGCGTGATAGGTCAGGTCGGCCGTGACGAAGGCATCCGCGCCGGCCGCCCGCGCCGCGCCGATGTACGCGCTCCCTGCTCCGCCGCATACTGCAACGGTGCGGATGCGCGTCTCGCTCGTGTATGGCGTACTGCGCAGGCCGTCGCAACCGAGCAGGTCCGCGACGTGGCGCAGGAATTCCCCGGCCGACAGCTCGTGATCGAGCGTGCCCACGGCGCCGAGACCGAAACCCTCCACCGCCCCCTCGAGAGTGAAACTGTCCTGCCAGCGGAGCGCGACGCCGAATGACGCCGCCGCCAGGCGCTCGAGTTCGCGCTGCCTCCACACCGGCGTCGAGACCGTGACGAGGCGTGACGCGTCTCCATGGTCGATATCGATGCGCGTGTCGGGCAGGCCCTCGACGGCATGGATGAATCCGGCCATGTCCGCCGCGGCGACATCGACGGAGAAGCGCAGGCATCTGCGCTGACCGCGCGACGGGTCGAGCGCGCGGACGGACGACAGGCCGAGCCGGGCCGCGAGGGCGGCGTTCAGACCGCCCGCGGCGGCGTCCGCATTCGTGTGCATCGCGACGATGGCGATGCCGTGCGTCAAGGCCGCGGCGATGACCGCGCCTTGCGGCGTGTCCGTCCGCACCGCCTTGAGAGGATGGAAGATCACCGGGTGATGCGCGACGATGAGCGTGGCGCCGAGCGCCGTCGCCTCGTCGACCACCTCCCGTGTGACGTCCAGCGACACGAGAATCCCGCGCACCGGGTCCGACATCGCGCCGATCAGGAGGCCGATATTGTCGCGTTCCCAGGCGATGGATGCCGGCGCCCAGCGGTACAGGCAATCCAGGACGTCTTCAATCGTGCGCATAAAAAAAGTGCACCTCCGTTACCGCGTGCACTTTGTTTCGATGTGAGATCTCCACGTCCCCTTCGACTGCCGACACAGAAAATTTTCCAGTATCAACCTCAGGGACATACCGTTCATTCTCACATACTTTTTTGGGGTGGAGCAGAAGGGAGTCGAACCCTCGACCTCTACAATGCGAATGTAGCGCTCTGCCAACTGAGCTACTGCCCCGAGTTGGACAAACAATTTACGGCGAGATGGGGGGAAAGTCAAGAAAAGGCAGGAATTCAGAATTCAGAATTCAGAATGAAGAAACATGAATGGCGAAGGGTCGCATGGCCACACAACCTTCGGGAAAAAGAGAAATCAGGCGGGTCATTCGATGACGCGGCGGGCGCCGGCGTAGTGGCGGCGGTAGTACTGGTCGTCGAGACGGGAAATGATCACGCCCTTGCGTGTGGAGCTGTGAATGAACTCGAGCATGCCGAGATAGATGCCCACGTGGGTGATTCCGGGACCCGCCGTGTTCTTGAAGAACACGAGATCGCCCGGCGCGATGGTGGACGCGTACACGGCCTTGCCTTCGCGGAACATCTCTCTCGCGGAACGCGGGAGCTTCCGTCCATGATCCGCGAAGACGGACCACACCATTCCGGAGCAGTCGGTCCCTTCCCTGTCCGATCCGCCCGCGCGATACGGGGTCCCTATCCACTCCTTCGCGTCCGCGATGATCGCCTGGCGCAGCGGTCCGGCGCGCAGCGTCCGGTCGGGCGTCTTCCCGCTCCCCGCCGGCTTCGTGCTGCCGCACCCTGCGACGAGTGCGACAGCAAGAAGTCCGAGGAAACACACATGGGAGAATTTCGGATTTCGGATTTCCAATTTCGGATTGAATACGAAAAGCCGCCATGTCAACAACTTTCGAATCACGGAATCCGGATTTTCTTCAATTCGAAATCGGAAATTCGCAATTCGAAATCTTCGGGTCCGAAATTATTTCAAGACCAGCATGCGGCGCATGGCCTGGCGGCCGTCGAGCGTGAGGCGGTAATTGTACATGCCGGGCGCAAGACCCGCGGTGCGGAACATCATCGAGTGCTTCCCGGCGGCCAGCAGACCGTCGTGCAGCTTCGCGACGCTGCGACCGACCGCGTCGAAGACCTCGAGCGTGGCGAGACCAGTCGTGGCGGTCTCGAAGGCGATGGTGGTGAACGGCGCGCCGGCATTGACGGGATTCGGGAAATTCTGATCGAGTTCCGGATTCGACGGGATCGCGACGGTCTCCATGCCGGCCACGGTCCCGATGCGCGCGAAGGCGACCATGTAGAAATTGACCATGAGGCGGCGTGTCGTGTCGGTGGTGTTGCGGAAGAGCTGGTCCATGAACAGCACCAGGGCCTGGTTCTGATAGCTGATGACCATGTGGGAGCGATCGTCCGTCGGGTTGATGCCCGGCAGCCTGGAATCATAGGAATCGCTGATCGCCCCGAACATGTTCGTCAATCCGCTCGCGGTGGTCGGCTGCATCACGATATGGAATTCCTGTTCCACCTGCTTCGCGTTGAAGTCCACCTTGCTGTAACTGGCGGTATCGTAATCGAAGGCGGAAAGCCGCGCGGTATCGACCACGCTGATACCGGCAGGCGTCGAGAAATAATCGGGGAAATGATACTTGGTCGTATCGGTTGTGGTTTTCGGGCGCAGCACATTTTTCATCACCACGAAGCGCATCTCTCCGATGGGAAGTTCGCGGATGTAGACGAGAATGGAATCGAGAAGGCCCGCGGCCGCGGGCAGGGTGAAACGCTGTCCGGTCCAGATGCTCGAGAAGGCTCCGTAATTCGCCGGGACTCTCCAGATGAATTGCGACAGCTGCGTGTCGTGATAGTACATCGCCTCGGTGTCCGCGGTCTTCGCCATGGGAAGCACGGGCCGGGAGACTTTCGCGTCCGCGGGTACCGCGGTCGTGAGGGCGTTGAGTTCCGCGTCGGACGGAAGGCGCGGGGACAGGTTCTGGGCGGATGCCGATGCGGCAACTCCAAGAACGATCAGTGCAGACAGAAGCAACCTGTTCATGCTCTCTCCAATGATGGATTGTGAGATGGGAAAAAATATGTGAGATGTGAGAAATTCATGCGTGGGCTCCAACGCGCTTCTCCGGGAATCGGACGGCACCGAAAAATGTGGAGTGCGCCGCTGCGGGTCAAGGACAAACGGCGTCACGCGAGCTGGCGGACGACGTCGATGACGGTGCCGTCCACCCACTTCACCGCGGCGATGACGTTGTCGGTGAAGTCGGGACGATCGGGCCTGCCGCCGCAGATCGCTTCGATTTCCGCCTTGAGCTGGTGAATGCTCTTGATCGGAAGGCTGCTGTTCCGCGTCGCGTCGATCAGATCCTGACGGAGCGGATTGATCGCGATGCCGCGTTCGGTGACGATGACGTCGATCAGCTCGCCGGGTCCGCAGAGCGTCATCACCTCGTCGACGATGACGGGAATGCGGTCGCGGAAGCTCGGAATCGGGAGGATCGTGCATTTCGAGAAGAGGCAGTTCTGCCAGCCACCGATGCCGTGCAGCAGGCGTCCGTCGCTGTGGCTGACCACGTTGGCATTGAAACCGAGATCCACCTCGGTGGCGCCCAGCACGCAGATGTCGATCATCGACGCGACGTTGCCCTTGCCGTGATAGTTGTAGCTCACGAACGGATTCGTATGCACGTGCCGCGGGTTGTCGCGCATCGAACGTACGCCGTCGAGGTCGAAGGTCTGTCCGTCGAGGATGTACTCGGTGAGGCCTTCATTGAGCATTTCGACGAGGTACTTCGTGCTGCCGCCGCGGACGAAGCGGGCGCGTATGCCCTGCCGGATCATCATCTCCTTGAGGTAGATGGCAAAGGCGAGCGATGTGCCTCCCGCGCCCGCCTGGAAGGAGAACCCGTCACGGAGCAGTCCCGCGGCCTGCACGAATCTGGCGGTGAGTTCGGCAATGAAGAGGCGGTCCGGACTGCGGGTGATGTTCGTGGTGCCGGAAACGATTTTGGAGGGCTCGCCGACCTTGTCCGTCACGACCACGAAGTCCACATGGTTGCCCTGGATCTGCCAGGGGACGCAGGGAAACGGGACGAGGTTGTCCGTGACCACGATGACGCGGTCCGCGTACTGCGAATCGGCGAGGGCGAAGCCGAGTCCGCCGCAGGCGGAGGGGCCGTTGACGCCGTTCGCATTGCCGAAGGGATCGGCGGTGGGCGCGGCGATGACGGCGATATCGATGTGCACCTCGCCGTCCTGTATCGCCTGGTAACGTCCGCCGTGCGAGCGGAGCACGCCCATGCCGCGCATCCTGCCGGAGGAGGCGAAGTCGCCGAGCGGTCCGTTCATCGAGCCTTCGATGTGATGGATGACGCCGGACTCGAGGTGGCGTATCATCGGCGCGTGGCAGGGAAAAGCCGCAGAGGGCAGCCAGCGCAGATCCTTGATGCCGAGCTCGGCGGCGATGTCGAAGATCCGGTTGGCGACCAGATCGCCGTCGCGGAAATGATGGTGCGTCGAGACGGTCATGCCGTCGCGCAGGCCCGCATTGACGAGAGCTGTTTTCAGATCGGGGACCTGCTTGTTGCCGTCGGAGGGATAATCCGCACAGCGCGCGATGGGCGGGGAGGCCTTGCGCCCCGTGGGCTGGAATGCGCCGACGCCGAGGTACGGGACCGCCTCGTTTCCGTTGATGCGGGTGACGACGTCGCGGCCGGCGGCGTTGCGAACGAGCGTGTCAGGCATGTGCGTCCTCCTCTCTCCACTCCGCGGCCAGCAGGCCCGCTTTCAACGCGATGGTGATGGTGCGCTGGGCGCGCTTGACGACCGGGGGATCGATCATTTTCGATCCGAGCGCCACGACGCCGAGGCCCCGGCGCTCCGCGTCTTCGAAGGCGAGCACGATTTTTTTCGCGCGCGCGAGTTCCTGCTCGTCCGGCGCGAACGCGTCGTGCACCACGGGGATCTGGCGCGGATGGATGCAGCCCTTGCCGTCGAAGCCGAGCGACCGGGCCTCCTTCGCGCTGGCGCGGAGGCCGTCCATGTCGCCGACGTCGGAGAAGACCGTGTCGATGGGCTGGATGCCCGCGGCGCGCGCGGCGTTCACGACGGCGCCGCGCATCCATTGCGACTCGCGTCCTTCGAGCGTGCGCTCCGCGCCGATGTCGGCGGTGTAGTCTTCGAGGCCGATGGCGAGCGCGACCACGGCGGTGGAGGCGGTGGCGATTTCGAGGGCGTTCAGCGCGCCGAGCGCGCTCTCGATGATCGGCATCAGATAGATCTCCGTCTTCAGATTGCGCTCGCGCAGGATGTCGCCGATGGCGGCGTCCACTTCCTGCACCTGGCGTGCCGTCTCGCATTTCGGGATAAGCAGGAGCTGCGGCGATTGCGGGACCACGGCGCGCAGATCCTCGTACCCCAGCGGCAGCTGGTTGATGCGCACCATGCGTTCGGCGCCCTGAAAGTCCACGGCGCGCAGCGTGTTCCGCACGAGGATGCGCGCGTCGTCCTTGCTGTCGGGCGCGACGGAATCCTCGAGGTCGAGGATCACGCCGTCGGGTTGATGGATGCCGGCGTTGATCGCGAGCTTCGGGTCGTTGCCCGGGAGGTAGAGGCGCGAGCGGCGGAAACGGTCGCGGGCGGAGTGCGCCGTCGTCCCGGGAATGGCGGGCAGGAGATACTCGCGCGTTTCTTCGGGATGGAGGCGCCGGACGGCGGCCTCGACGCGCGCCGCGATGGTGTACGGAAGGGCGCCGGCGTCTTCCACTTCCACCGCCGCATGGTCGATGGAGAAGAACGCGAGCACGTCGTCGACGAGAGCGCGGATGGAGCGGCCGTAGAGGACGTCGACCTTGCTGGAGAGGGCGATGGACCGGCCTCCGTTCTCCACGAGGGTGATCTGCACCCAGCAATCGGAGCGGATGTCTTTTCCGCGCCGGCCGGACCGGGCTGTCATGGTCATGGGAATGTCACTTCATGTCGGGGAAAGGATTACTGCGTCGGCGCATCGGGTGCGCGCGCATTTCCGCATCCACAAATATACCAGTTCCGGGCGGGATATACACGTCCGTCGAATCCCGGAGCGCCATTCATCCCCGGTCGAAACTTTTCCGCGTGATGACGGTGTTCAATGCGTAGACGCAACCTGATCACGAACACTCCGAAACGCATTGCCCATGGACGTTGCCGACGCGATTCCAACTCTCGAGACCGTGACCGCCGACGATATCGAGGCCTTTCACCGCGAGCGGGAGAAAATCCTCGCCTCGGTGCGGGATCGTCTCGCGCGCGATGCCGAGCTGGACTTTGCGGCGCGGGATCTCCCGTCTGCGCGCATCGCCGCCGAGTGCGCGAAGATTTTCGCCGAGAACCTGTATGTGAGCGTGAAATACGGATTGCCGGGCGCCCTGCACGATTACCTCGCGTGGCTGCGTCCCTACCTCGCCGCGCATGCGCTTCCTCCGTCCTTCATCGCGAAGATGCTCTCGGCCTTCCAATGCGCCGCCCTCGCCTTCGTCGCGGAGCCATCCAACGAAATCGTGAGCGCCGCGTTGCGCGGCCTGCGCCAGGCGGACAATTCCCGGACACGCGAGGGCGGGGCATGACGACGCCTGACGCACGGCGCGACGCCCTCCTCGACGTCGCGTGCGCGGGCGAACGCCGCGCCTGCTTCGATCTCGCGCGCCAGTGGGAGGCGGAGGGGATCAGCGCCCGGGAATTCTACAACGACATCGTCCTGCGCGCGCTCGCGGAACTCGGCTTCCGCTGGGAACGGAACGAACTGAGCATCGCCGAGGAGCACATCGCGACGGAGATCATCCGCGAAGTCGTGGCGTTCAAAGCGTCCGCGATCCGCCCCGCACCCTCGGCCAAGGGAATCGCGCTCGTCGGCTGCGTGCCGGGAGAGCAGCACGACATCGCCGGCCTGATTCTCTCGAATCTCCTGGAGGAGGACGGGTGGAGCACGCGCTTCTTCGGGCAGTCCGTGCCGAAGGAAGATATCGTCGCCCTCGCCGCCCGCATGCAGCCCGCGCTCGCCTGTCTCATCGCCAGGACGCTGCCCCGTCTCGACAGCACGGTGGAACTGGCGCGGGAAATCGGGGCCGCCTCGCCGCGCACACGCATCATCGTCGGCGGCATCGACAGTCCGGCGCTGCGATCCATTCTCCGGCCGTACGTCCACGGCTTTGCGGACTGTCCCGTCACAGCCGTCACCACCGCGAATTCACTCGCCGGCTGATCCCTCTCCGCTCTTGGCGCCCCCGGGTGCGATACCCGGGCTCGGCCTGCAGTTGCACTATTCGCGCCTTTTCTGTAACTAGAATGTCCGCCTTTCGCACCGGCAGTTTCATTCCGCGACTGCCGGCCTGTTTCCATTCTTCCGACAGAGGAGGTCCGCCATGCATAGATATTCCGTTGTCGCAGTCGTCGTGTTGTTCTCCGCCATCGCCGTCGGCGCACAGGCGCAGGTCCTGCGCGCATCGGTCATTTCCGCCGGCGCCGCATCGAGCACGCGGGCGGGCATCGTCCTCAAGGGAAGCGTCGGCCAACCGGTTATCGGCCGCGCCACCGGAGCCACGCAGGCCGGACTGGGGTTCTGGTACTCCGTGCTCGCGAAGGAACTGCCGTCGGCCGTCGACGGCATGGAGAACGCCCCTTCCGGGATGCGTCTCGGCTCCGCGTCCCCCAATCCATTCTCGAGCGTGACGAGCATTTCCGCAGATTTTCACGAAAGCGGCTTTCTCACGCTTCTCATGTTCGACATTTCCGGACGCCTCGTTTTCGCGCGCGATGAAGGCTTCCAGACACCCGGCAACGCGCGATTCACCATCGCCGCGGAAGGATTGCCCAGCGGCAGGTATCTGCTCGTCGCGCGTTTCAACGGCGGGCAGAGCCTCGTTCCGCTGCTGATCGCGAAATAGCCCGCTGACTGCGCGGCAGGTGCGCACGCGCCTCAGAATACCCTCCATTCGATCTTCACTTGTTCCGGAGTCTCCATGAAACGAGTCCATGCCCTTGCCGTCCTCATGATCATCGCGCTGACTGCCGTCGCATCCGGCCAGGTGCCGCGCACGATAAGCTATCAGGGCGTGCTGACCGACGCCGCGGGAACGTTCATCGCGGACGGCAATCACACGCTGCTCATGAGCCTGTACGACAACGCCAGCGCGTCCACGCCGATCTACACCGAGACGCAGACCGTGGTCGTGGTCAAAGGCCTGTTCAACGCGATCATCGGATCCGTCACTCCGATTCCCGTGCTCGTCTCCTTCGACCGCGGGTACTTCCTCGGCGTGACGGTGGACGGCGGGACTGAACTGGTGCCGCGCACGCCCCTCAGCGCCGTGCCGTACGCGCTGCGCGCGGCGGCGGCCGACGTGGCCGACGCGCTGGCGCCGTCCGCGACGGGCATCGTGCGCAGCGTCAACGGACAGCAGGGCACGCTGACGCTGCAGGGCGGCGGCGGCACGACGATCACCAACAGCGGCACGGCCTTCACCATCAGTTCTACCGGCGGCGGCGGCACCGGCATCCAGGGCGTGCAGTCCACCGACGGATCGCTCTCCATCACGAATCCGAACGGTCCGACGGCCAATCTCGGCATCGCGCCGAATCAGGTCGTGAAAAGCGTGACGGTCGGCGCCACAACCTTGCGCGACGCCGTCACGCTGACCGCGGGCAGCGGGATCACCCTCACGCCCGCCGGCAATGCCGTCACGATCGCGGCATCGGGAGGAAGCACGGGCATACAGACGCTGCAGACCGGCAACGCCGCCCTCGACATCACCAACCCCGCAGGACCGACGACCACCGTCACCGTGAAGGACGGCGGCATCGGCACGGCGCAGCTCGCCAATGCCGCGGTGACGTTGCAGAAGCTCAGCTCCGCGGGCGCGACGAGCGGACAGCATCTCGCCTTCAACGGCACGAATCTCGTCTGGGTCACTCCCGCGGCGGGCGGCGTACAGACCGTGCAGTCGACGAACAACACCCTCGATGTCAGCAACGGCGGCGGACCCACCGCCACCGTCAATGTCAAGGACGGCGGCATCGGCACCACGCAGCTCGCGAACGGGGCCGTGACGACCGCGAAGCTCAGCAGTGCCGGCGCGTCGAGCGGTCAGGTGTTGAGTTTCGACGGATCCGGCGTCGTCTGGTCCGCGCCGGGCGGCGGAGGCGGACTGACCTTTCCGTACACTTCAACGGCCGGCACGAGTCCGGACATGTTCGCGCTCACCAATACGGGGTCGGGCCGCACGGGGTATTTCCTGAACACCAACACCACGACGATCGCCAGCACCCTGTACGGCGAGACGGCGTCGGCAGCCGCCTCCAACGGCGTCGAGGGCGTGAGCGCGCACGGGCACGGCGTCCGCGGCCGCGGCAACGCGCAGGGTTCGGGAGTCTTCGGCAGCACGGTGACCATCCCCGCCGGCGGTTCCACGTTCTCCATCGGGTCGGGCGTCAGCGGCTTCAGCGACGCGGCGTACGGCACCGCGGGCGTCTCCTACAGTCCCAGTCATGCCGGACTGTACGGCATGGGCAGCAGCGGTGCGGACGGCGTGCGCGGCAGCAGTTCCGGCGGCACGGCGGGCGTCTTCGAAATCACCAACAACGCGAACGCGAACCATGCGATCGAGGGGACCACTCCGGGAACAGGCGCGGGCGTGCGCGGTCTGAACACCGCCACGGCGGGGGTCACAAACGGCGTGCTCGGTGAAACGACATCCGGCTCTCCCAATGCCGCCGGTGTGCTGGGTCGCGTCGTCCCGGTGGCCGCGGGCAGTTTCTCGGCCGGCGTGCGTGGGGAAAATAACGGCAATTCGGGCACCGGCGTCGGAGTCTACGGTTCACAGAACGGCAGCGGATATGGCGTGTATGGCACGACACCGAACGGTATCGGCGTCGTGGGAGAGACGGGCGGCACCTCGGGCGCCGGCGTCCGGGCAGCGTTCACCGGCGGAGGCAACGGAACCGCCCTGGAAATCGTCAACGGCGCGATCAAGCTCACGGGGAGCAGCAAGGCCGCCTTCGTCCACACCGCCAGCTCGGGGAACGCATACGCCACGAACGGCACACAGATCGACAACGCGATGTGCGACGGCGACGCGAACGCGATCCTCATCGTCACCCAGCGGCTTGGGACCGGGAGCATTTACAATCCCAACCCCATCGGCGTGTATTACACGGGGTCGAAGTGGGCCATCATCAACGAGATCAACACCGCCATCCCCGTCGGCGCGCAGTTCAACGTGCTGGTGATCAAGCAATAATTCCGCGGGGAAGCGCCGTGACCGGGACGACAGGGCCGGGGTGAATTGCGAAGGGCGCGGAACGATCCGCGCCCTTCTGTTTTGCCACATCGCGCGCGTTGACGTCCGCGCGCGCGGTCCGTTACATCTTCGCGATGATCGCGTCGGTCATCTGCTGCGTCGTTGCCGCGCCCTTGGAGAACACATCCGCTCCGCCCGTGAGCTTGAGCATGTCGTAGCAGCGCACCTTCCCCTCCGCCACCACGGCGGCGATGGCGGCGCGGATGCGGTCGGCCTTCGCGGTCTCGCCGAGATGATCGAGCATCATGCAGCCGCTGAGGATCATGGCGATGGGATTGACGATGGAGGGATCGAGGGTTTCGTACTTCGGCGCCGAGCCGTGCGTCGGTTCGAACACCGCAACTTCCCTTCCGAGATTCGCGCTGCACGCGAAGCCGAGTCCGCCGACCAGTCCGGCGAAGCCGTCGGACACGATGTCGCCGAACATGTTGCCCGCGACGAGGACGCCGTAGTCTTCGGGATTCTTGGTGAGCCACATCATCTGCGCGTCGATGTTGGTGGACCAGAGCGCGATGCCGGGATACTCCTTCGCGATGATGGCGGCTTCCGCTTCCATCATGCCCGAGGTCTCGCGGATCACGTTCGGTTTCTCGCAGATGGTCACCGATTTGTAGCCGAACTTCTTCGCGTGCTCGAAGGCCGCGCGCACGATGCGCCTGCAGGCATTGCGCGTGAAGATGCGGGTGGAGACGGCGAGGTCCTCGCCCGGCACGTTCGCGAAGGCTTTCATGCGGGGATGCGAGTCGAGGGCGTCGCGCACGTTTTTCGGAGGGTTGGTCCACTCGACGCCGCAGTAGAGGCATTCGGTGTTCTGGCGGAAGATCACCGTGTCGACCATCGGCTCTTCGACGCCGCCGTCCGCCGCGCGGCGGATGAAGTTGAGCGGGTTGCCCGTGAAGGATTTGCAGGGGCGAATGCAGATGTCGAGGTCGAAGTGCTGGCGCATGGTCACGATCGGGCTGTAGTAGGTGTAGCCCTTTCCCTGCAGTTCCGGCGCGAGTTCCGAGGCGGCCTTGTTCTTCGGCTTCGACGTGATGGCGCCGAAGAGCCCCACCTTGTGCTCGGCGAGGAGGTCGATGGTGCGCTGCGGCAGGGCGTTGCCCTCCGAGCACCAGAAATCCCAGCCGATGTCGCCATTGACGTAGTCCGCGTCAAATCCCGCGGCGTCGAGGACGCGTATCGCTTCGGGGAGGACGATCTTTCCGATGCCGTCCCCCGGCATTGCGACGATGGTGCGTTTCATAGATTCGCTTTCCTTTGTGATGAATCGGTTGCGCGCAGAAGGCGCTTGCCTCTGCAACATACTGAAAGGGCGGGAGAACGGGGAATCAAGAATTTCGGATTGCGGATTGGGATGTGTCCCCGCGTCCCCGTGTCACCGCGTCCCCGTGTCGTGTCGCTACTCCCCGCGACGCCGGGCTGCACGAAGGAGACGATCGAAGAGAAAATTCGGCGCGATGCGCGCGAGGCGGGTGGCGAACACGACGGGCCAGGGGAACTGCACGACGCCGAGGCCCATCGCGATGCGCCGGCGGATGATGCGCGCGGCCTTCGCGGGTTCGAGCAGGAAGGGCATGTGAAATTCGTTTTTCGCCGTCATGTCCGTGCGCACGAAGCCGGGACGCACCGTGACCACCCGTATGCCGCTGCCGCGCAGTTCGATGCGAGCGGATTCCAGGAACGTGGATGCGGCAGCCTTGCTGGCGCAGTACGCGGCGGAGCCGGGGTAGCCGCGAGCGTCCGCCAGACTCGACACGCCCGCGATGATGCCGCCGCCCTGCTTTTTCATGAGAGGCACGAGGGCTTCGAGTCCGTAGACGATTCCGAGGGTGTTGACACCGAACACGGTCTCGACGCCGCCTGCATCCATGCCGTCCACCCAGCCGGGCTCCCCGACTCCCGCATTGAGGATGGCGAGATCGATGCGTCCCAGCGCCTTCTTCGCATGCTCCACCGTGGCATGCACCTGCGCGCGATCGGCAACATCGCAGCGATGGTACACGATTTTTCCACCCTGTTTCCCGAGTTCGCGAGTCAATTCGCGGAGGGCGTCAACATCCCTGGCAGCAAGCGCAAGCGCGCAACCGCGCGTCGCGTATTCGATGGCGAGCGCCCGGCCGATTCCGCGCGAGGCGCCAAGGATCAGGACGTTGTGGATGGACATGGGATCAGTCCGAGATGGACACGGATTTCGTTGTAGTCCCGCGCGATGAATCGCGGGGCATGTCCGTCGGGAACAGGCAGGCCCGCGGGATTGTACCAGCAGAAATCCATGCCGGCGTTCCGGGCGGCGGCCATGTCGCTCGAGACGCCGTCGCCGATGAAGAGGACGTCCGCGGCGGTGACCCCGAGCGCGTCGAGGGCCCCGTCGAAGATCCGGGGGTCGGGTTTCGCGAACCCGGCTTCTTCGGAGATCACCACCGCCGAGAAGTGCTCCATGAACGGCGCCAGCGCAAAGCGCCCGCGCTGCACTGCCGCGATGCCGTTGGTCACGATGGCCAGGGGCGCGAGGGCGGCGAGTTCGGCGATGAACGTCTCAGCCCCGTCATACACATGCGATTGTCCCGAGAGCGCCTGCAGGTAGGCGTCACTCAGTTCCTCCAGCTCCAGTCCGGGCATCGGAAGCTCGCGCGCGAGACGGCGGAAGCGCTCGACGCGCAGTTCGCGCTGGCTCAGTTCGCCGCGCTCGAAGGCCTGCCACACCGCGGCATTGTGCGCGCGGTACGACGCGAGCAGCGTCTCCATCCGCGCATCGATGCCGAACTGCAGGACGCATTGCTGCAAGGCCGCCTTCTCGGCCGCGGGGTAGTCGAAAAGGGTGTCGTCGGCGTCGAAGAAGAGTGCGCGGTAATGCATGGGGGAGGGTGAATGTTGAAGGGTGAAGGGTGAAGGTGACAGGTGGATGGTGACAGGTGAAAGATGCGGGACGGGAACAGGTCTCCGTCATGCTGAACGACGTGTCCTTCGAAGCTCCGCAGGAGCGAAGGGGGAAGCGAAGCATCTGTCCGTTCGAGATACACGCATCGCGGCGTCATGGCAGGGCGTGCAACTCCCCGCGCAGGAGGGCGAAGAGCAGTGCGTCGTGGGTCTGGTTGTTGATGACGATGCGCTTGCGCAGCAGCGCCTCGCGCGCGGCCCCGAGTTTTTCCGCCACGCGGATGGACGGAAAATTCGACGTGGCGCAGATGATCTCGATGCGGTCGAGACCCGCGTCCTCGAAGCCGAACTGCGCGCAGAGCTGCGCCGCGGCCGTTGCAACGCCCCTCCCGGTCGCGGAACTCCGCACCCACCAGCCGAGATTGCCTGTGCGATTCGGAAGATCGAGACGGTTGAGACCGACCGCGCCGAGGAAGCGATGGTCCATCGCGTCGCAAATGACGAAGCTGTATTCCACGGACTTCCCCCAATCGTCCCCGCGGCTGACCACCCACGCCGCGCTGTCGGCGGCGGAGTACCCCGGCTGACACCAGGGCAGCCAGCGCGACAGCTCCGTGTGCGACTCGAGCACGGCGTCGCAGAGGAGCGGAATGTCGCTCATGCGATAGGCGCGTATCGTCACGCGCCCGTCGGTGAGGTCCTCACGCATGGCGCACTCCCGCAGCCCGCGAAAGGATCGCGATGTCGGCGATCAGACATTCCATGGCAGCTTCTCCATGTCCACGTTGCCTCCGGAAAGGATGATGCCGACACGCATTCCGGATACATCGATCCGCTGTTCCAGAATGGCGCCCAGCGGCACGGCGGCGGACGGCTCGACGATGATTTTCATGCGCTCCCAGATGTGCCGCATCGCGGCGACGATACCCCGCTCCGACACGAGCACGATGCGCTCGACGCGCGCGAGGATGATCGGGAAGGTCTGTTCGCCGAGCGAGGTCAGGAGGCCGTCTGCGATGGTGTCCGGATCGACGGACGGCACGATGCGTTTCTCCCGCAGCGAGCGGTGCGCGTCGTCCGCGCGCTCCGGTTCCGCGGCGATGACGCGCGTGCGCGGCGACAGCTCCGTGACGGCGATGGCGGTGCCGCTCAGCAGCCCGCCGCCGCCGACGGGCGCCATGACGAGGTCGAGCTCCGGCTGCTCCCGGAGAAGCTCGAGGGCGGCGGTCCCCTGCCCGGCGATGATGCGCGCGTCGTCGTAGGGGTGCACGAGGACGCAGCCGTGTTCGGCGATCAGCGCGGCGGTGGCGGTCTCGCGCGCCTCGAGGGTCGGCGCGCAGTAGGTGACGATGCCGCCGTATTCCGCGACGGCCGCCTTCTTGATCGCCGGCGCGTTGGAGGGCATCACGATGCGCGCCGTGCATCCTCGCAGCCTCGCCGCGAGCGCGAGCGCGGCCGCGTGGTTCCCGCTGGAGTGCGTCACGACGCCCCGCGCCGCCTCGTCATCCGTCAGCGAAAACACGGTGTTCGCGGCCCCGCGGAACTTGAAGGCGCCGACCTTCTGAAAATTCTCGCACTTGAAGAAGAGGGACGCGCCGCACATCGCGTCGATGCCGGCGCAGGTCAGGACGGGCGTGCGATGCGCGAAGGGGCGAATGCGTTCCGCCGCGGCGAGGATGTGGTCGAGGGTCGGGCGCGCAGGCATGCGTCACAGCAGGGTTTTCAGACGATCATATCCGCTTTTGCTGACCGGGAGCCGCGTGCCGTCCTTGAGAATGGCCACGCGGCTGTCGCGCGTGAAAGGCTCGATGCGCGCGAGGCGGTCGAGGTTCAGGATGTAGGAGCGGTGAATGCGCGCGAAGACCGCGGAATCGAGCGCCTTCTCGAGCGAGGACAGCCGCTCCTGCTTCAGGCGGCGAGCGCGTCCCGCGCGGATGCACACGTAGTCGTCCTGCGCCTCGATGTAGTCGATATCCGCCACCGGGATGACGTGCACCTCCGCGCCGTCGCGCACGAGGATGCGCGTGAGCGGGGCGGTGGCGCTGCGATGCTCCTCGAGCAGTCCGCGCAGTGCCGGCGCGCTCGCGCTCCGTTCGCGGACCTTCTCCAGTGCCGCGTCGAAGCGCTCGCGCGTGAAGGGTTTGAGGAGGTAGTCGACGGCGCTCACGTCGAAGGCGCGCAGCGCGAATTCGTCGAAAGCGGTCGTGAAAATGACCGCATAGGGACCGGGCGCGAGTTCCAGCACGTCGAAGCCGTCGAGCTTCGGCATCTGCACGTCGAGGAAGAGGAGATCGGGCGCATCGGCGGAGAGGACGCGCACGGCTTCGAGCCCGTTGCGGCATTCGGCGGCGATCTCGATGTCGGCATGCGCGGACAGGAACTCGCGCACGACGGCGCGCGCGAGGTCTTCATCGTCCACGATCACCGCGCGCAAGGGCCGGGCGGATTTCATCGAACGGCCTCCTCGCAGGGCAGGATGATCTCGGCTTCGAACACGCCGCCGCTCGCCGCGACGGTGAGGGACGCATCCGCGCCGTAACGCGCGCGCAACCGCTCGCGCACGATGCGCAGGCCGTGCCCCCCCTCGCGTCCGGTGTCCTTCGCGGCCTCGCAGGGATTCGAGACCGTGATGCGGATGCGGTCGCCCGAGCGCGCCGTCGCGATGCGTACGGTCCCGCCGTCGAGCATGCGCGCGATGCCGTGCATGACGGCGTTTTCGACGAGCGGCTGCAGGATGAGCGCGGGCACGACACAGTGCGCGGCTTCGGGCGTGACAGCGGTCTCCACGCGCAGGCGCTCGCCGAAGCGCACGGCCTCGATGGACAGGTAGGTGCCGGCGAGGGCGACTTCATCGTCCAGCGAGATCGACTCGTCCACGCCCGCGGCCAGCGTTTTGCGCAGGTAGGACGCCAGTTTCAGACACATGTCTCTCGCGGCCTCGGGATCGATCGAGGTCAATGCGCTCACCGAGTTGAGGCTGTTGAACAGGAAGTGCGGATGCAGCTGCGCGCGGAGGGCGCGGAGCTCCGCGTCGCGCACGAGAAGCTGGGCTTCGTGCAGCCGCTTCTCGTCCTCGCGTTTTGCGCCGAGGGCCTGCAGCACCGCATGCACGACCACGGAGAACAGGTACATCGCCGCTCCCGCCGCGCCGAGCCAGGGCGCCGCGGCGATCCAGAACGGCAGCAGGCGTCCGCCGCCGCTGTCCACCACGCTGCACCACAGCGCGACGGCGCCGAACCAGAGCGAGACGGAGAGCACCGTCGCCGCGAGCATCACGCCGATGAAACGCAGAAGCGGCGTTTCCTGCGGCGGCATGGCCTTGATCACGTACCACGACGAGAGGCAGATGAAGGCGCCGAGCGCCGCGGCGGGAAAGGCCAGCAGCGCGGCGGAGGTCGCCTGCACGTCGTACACGACGGAGGCGGTGCCGGTGGCGCCGGCGGCGGCGACCAGCCAGAGACCGAGGTACGGGAGGAGCGTGAGCCGGTGCTCGAAGAGGGGATGCATGGCGGGTCAGTTGCCGATCTCGACGCCGCCCATGAAGGCCGTGCCGGTGACGATCAACAGTGGCGCGCCGGGCTGCTGCGGCGTGAAGGAATTGTCCTCGACGCCGCCCATGAACGGCGTCACGCGCGCGTCCACCGCCCAGCCCTGCGGGATGCGGATCTTGATGCCTCCCATGAAGGCCGACACGGAGAGGCGCGCTTCCGCGCCTGCCATTGCCGCGGCGCGCAGGTCGAGGTCGATGCCGCCCATCATGGTGTTCAATTCGCCTCCACGGAATTGCCGCGAGCTGATGCGGCGCTCCCAGGCGCCCATGACGGCGGAGCCGTTGACGTACTCCTCGCCGTCGCCGGTTTCCACGCCTGCGTTGGCCATCGCGCGGCGATGCTCGATGCCCTTCCAGATGATGAAACCACCGATACCGATGAGGAGCAGGGGCCACCAGACGTAGCCGAGATTCAGCTCGAAGCCCCACCCGAGCGGGACCGTGAACTTCGGCACGAAGATGAGCCCCGCCGCGAGAAGAATCACGCCCCAGAATCTGCTCCCGTCCTGTCCTCCGACGATGAGGCGGAAGACGCCCGCCGCGATGAGGAGCAGCGGCCACCAGCGCAGCACGTCGTTCGCCACCACGACGCCGATGTTCTGCAGCATGAAGACGATGCCGATGGTGATGACGATGGCGCCGAACAGGAGCTGTCCGCCGAATTGCCGACGCTGATCAGTTCTCATGACGCACCTCCGTCTGCTGATGGTATGCGCCGTTTCGTTTCAGGATTGATTTCCATACCATGCCGATGCCGACGCCCACGATGAGTATCGGCCACGACGTCGAGAACGACAAACCCCAGATGTGCAGAAAGGAGACGAGCAGCCAGCAGCCGATGAAGACGGTCCACACCGCCTCGCCCCGCTTCTTGATGTTGCCGGCTTCGAAGAATTGCGCGATGCCGATGACGACGAGAATCAGCGGCCACCAGCGCCAGTGCCAGGAGATGTCGATGGCTTCATAGCCGAACGCCGGCAGCAGGAGCAGGACGCCAAGCGCGATGAGTGCGCCTCCTGTGATGAAGCTCCCGACGAGGGAATGTTTGTGTTCGTGTTTCATGATATCCTCCATGGGTGTTCGAGTACGGAGGAACATACTGTGTTTGCAGCGGGAAGTTACGCAGGAATCGGCGAAGTGCGGAATCCTGCCGGTGAAACCCTCGGAAATATCGGATTGCGGGGAGTCACAGAGCAGCGGGCAGAATTCCAAGGCGCGGTCATCCTGAGTCACTCATTGGACGGCTTCCTATTATCGTCGAAAGTGAAATCAGTATTGGGCTTTGCCACGAACTCATCCCCCCTTCCCCCTTCTCTTGGGAAGAGAAGGGGGCGGAAGAGAAAAAGGCCCAGGCTTCGCAGCAACGCTCGCGCTGTTGGCATCGTCGAGAAATGTCTCTCAGACTGGAAAGCCCCTCTCTTTCAAAGAGAGGGGCGGACCCGGAGCGCAGCGACGGGTCGGGGTGAGTTCGTGGACAACAACGCTCACGTACTTCAAGATCACCGCTGTCATTGGCAGCGCAGAAGCCTGCCCTGAGCGAAGCCGAAGGGAAGGATCTGAACGTTCAGCGTTTGAGCTTCGTCCAACATGCGCTTCGCGTCTGAGACGGGCGGAGACGTAACGAGAACGACGGGTGCGTGCGAGTGCCACGAGGGCTATATTTCGGTCTTGAGAATCCGCCGCGCCTCGTTCACGACATCCCTCCCATCGCTCGGAGCACATCATGAGAAGCATCATCGTCCTCGCACTCGTGTTGTTCTGCACCGCATCGCTGCGTGTGACCGCGCAGCAGCACGCGTGGCCGCCTGAGGCGCCCGGACCCGCGCCGATCATGACGGGCATCACCCTGGGCGGAGGCAAGACGCTGCCCTCCACGCAGCGATGGAATCTCGTCTGGGCGGACCAGATCGTGCCGAGCTGGGTGACGCCGGGACAGGTGGCCTTCGCCGCGCGCAACTTCGTCGGGACACAGAAGATATTCCGATCCCAAGTTCCGGACTTCGAAACCCTGAACCCCAATTGGCTGGTGCTCTCCTACCACCTCGCGACCTGCCTCAATCCGGCGGCAAACAACGACTGCCCGGATCCGAAGCTCAATTCCGGGACCGACTTCATCGGCGTGGTCGCCCCGAAGGGCTACGTCTCCGAGTACACGGAGTACTTCCGCCCCTGGCTCGCGGCGAAAGGCATCGCCGAAAACGGTCCCGCCTTCGAGGCGATGTTTCAGCACTACGACGCAGCGGCACCGGGCAAGCGCGTGTGGCTGGGCGATCCCGCATGGCTGATGAATCTCGAGGATGCGAACTGGCGCGCGTACGTCACGGAGACCTCCCTCGACTGGCTGCGCGGCAATGCCAATCAGGGCATGTTCTTCGATGTGGCGGTGGAAACGAACGCATACCTGTTCAATCCGAACGCGTCCAATCCCGCGCCGACGAACTTCGACTGGTGGCTGAGCCCGCACAAACCGTTCGGCTTCTCCGGCGACATCACCTCGCGCAGCGCGTTCGCTCCGTACATGAACCAGCAGTTCCTCCGCTACTTCCAGCACCTGTACAGGCAGTTTCATGCGGGAGATACGACGTACCTGGTGATTCCAAACGTGGACCAGATGATCACGACGGTGTATGATCCCGTGTGGCTGGACGGCGATGCCAACGGGGAGACTATCGACGGCGCCATGATCGAGAGCTTCGGACACGCCACCGGAGGCGACATGTACCTGACGCTCGAACGAACGATACGGCATATCACCGGACGCGGGAAAATCCTGATCGCGCAGAGCTATCCCGCGAGTTCCGGCGATAATCTGCGTCTCATCGGCATGTTCATGCTCGTGAAGAACGCCCAGAGCTACGTGAATTTCCTTTCCAACAGCGGCGTGGAATGGTATCCGGAGTACGAGATCGATCTCGGTAATCAAAGCCAGGTGCCGTCGACGCTGGAAGCGCTGCGCGTGATGGGCGGCGGCAGCAGCGGTCTCTGGATGCGAACCTATGAAAAGGGCGCGGTGCTGTGCAACACCTCGGACGCGCCGATCCCGTACACGCTGTCAGGCTCGGGCTGGTCGCGCGTTGTCTGCAACGGCGGCGGGGATGTGTCCGCCGATGGCACCATGCTGCCGCAGTCGCTCAGCGCGGTCGCGGTCAGCGGCGTGCAGGTGGTGCTGCCGGGCTCCTGTGTGATATTGCAGCATGCCGCGGCCACCGGCATCGATGCCGCATCCGCGCGGCAGCCGTCCGGCCTCACGCTGTACCCGCAACCCGCGGACGATGTCGTGACGATGCAAACGAACGATGAAGTCTGGAATATCCGATCGATAAAAGTATACAATGCGATCGGCGCCGAGATGCCTGTACAAAGCACCGACTATACAACGAATGGGAAGGTATTGCGGCTCGACGTTCGCGGCTATGCTCCCGGATGGTATACCGTGCTGGTGGAGAGCGGCGGAATGCCGCAGCGCGTGCTCCTGCTTCGCCGCTGACGCGTTATTCGAATTCCCTGATACCTTCCCAGGTGGCCTTCAGATCGACGCGCGGATTCCGCGCGATGCACACCGGCACCGCGCGACGCCAGGGCATGGCGTATTGCGTGCGGATGATCGCGGCCTGATCGACCCGCTCGAAGAGTTCCGTGAGCTGCTCCCGATCTCTTCCCGTGACCACCAGGACCGAAGGAAAATCGCGCCCGCGGCCCCAGAGCCAGTAGGTGTTGTGCGTGCAGAACACCGGCGGGAGGGTGTCGCGGTCGGCCCACAATTCGAGGGCGCCGGCGTGACCGTAATTCGGCGCAAAGATGGCTGCTCCGCGTCGCTCGCTCTCCGGAAGCGCGCGCATGACGGCGGCCACCTCCGCGACGAAGTGCTCCCAGCCGACGCGATCGGCCAGCCACTGCGGAAGGACGGTCCGTTTCTCCTCGCCGCGCTCCAGTTGCGGCAGCAATCCGGCGGCCATGGCATAGCGTTCGGCCTGGGGCGGCGGCAGCACGGGCAATGAGAGCGGCGCCACGAGAACGGCGGCGGCGAGCAGCAGTACGGTACACGCGGCGAACAGCGGCGCGCGATACCGCAGCAGTGCCGTCGCCCGTTCGAACAGCACGGCGCCCGCGGCGAAGAGGACGGGATACGCGCTCATGATGCGGTCGGGCCGGCTGCTCTGCGAGATGAGCATGATCGCGAAAAGAAACAGGAACGACAGCGCAATCGGACGATAGTGTTTTCTGTCTGCACCGAAGCTCAGCAGCCACAAGCCTCCGAGCCAGAGCGGCAGGGTCAGGGGATTCTGCACCACTACCTGCCCGAAGGCGACCTCGAGCGGAGGCGTCGGGACGTTCTTGAACGCCATCGCGTTCCGGTAGAATTCCAGCGAGAGGAAATCGTTCGCGGCCTCCCAGATGATGTTCGGCAGCATGATCAGGAGCATCAGTCCCATGCCGAACCAGAATTCTTTCGTGAACAGCAGGCGTCGTTGCGGCGCGAACAGCAGGGCAAGCAGCGCGGTGGAGAGGTACAGGACGAAGGTATGCTTGTTGATCATGCCCAGCCCGGCGACAATCCCGAACGGTATCCACAGGCGCATCCGTTCCGTGCGAAGGATGCGGATGAGGAGGAAGGCGGCGCAGAGCCACAACAGCACTTCCGTCGCGTTCACCGATGCGAAACTGAAGATCACGAGGAAGATCACGCTCGGAAACAGCGCCACGGCGGCGAGGGACTGCGCGGTCCGTTTTCCGCCGAGTTCGCGCGCGAGCAGTCCGGTGACGAAAACGGTCGCGGCCGCCTGCAGCGCCGGGAGCACGCGCACGGCGACGAGGGAATAGCCGAGCAGCATGCCCGATATTCTCATCAGCAGGGGCGTCAGCGGCGGATGATCGACGTACCCGAACGCCAGGCGTTTCGCGCAGGCGATGTAGTAGAACTCGTCGATGAAGAACCCGTATTCCTTCACCATGGTCGTTGCCAGCAGGAGGACTGCCATGGCGGTCGCAGGGACCAGGAGATGCCAATGGGTTCGGAAGAAACCGCGTTCTTCGTTGGACGGATGCTCGGTATCCATGGCGATCAGGTGCTGAAAACGATGGAGGAACATTGAGGAAATGTGGCTGAAAAATACTGATTCGTTTCGCGAAATCATCACCCGCTGACGGTCAGGATACTCCCTGAGATCGTCATCCTGCGGGGTGTTCGTTCTCGCTGACAGCCACCTGTCTCTCGGGCCGCCAATCTGAAATCGACAATCCGATATTCGAAATACAAAAACGCCGGAGGTTGCCCCCCGGCGTCACCGGTCGCAAGAGGTCCTTCTTCTTTAGAACTCTTCCGGTAGTGCCTTGAGCTGCGTGTAGTTGAACACGGGGCCGTCCTTGCACACGTACACGCTGCCGATGTTGCAGCGGCCGCATTTGCCGCAGCCGCATTTCATGCGGTTCTCGAGCGTGGTGATGATGTTGTCCTCCGTGAAGCCGAGCTTCTGCATCACGGGGAGGGTGTACTTGATCATGATGGGCGGACCGCAGATGATGGCCACGGAGTTCTCGCCCGCGGGTGCCACTTTCTCGACGATCGTGGGCACGAAGCCGATCTCGCCGGTCCAGTCGGGCGTCTCGCCTCCCGGATCCACGGTGACGACGGTCTTCACGCCGTCCATGTTCTTCCAGTCCTCCAGCTCGCGCTTGTACACGAGGTCGTTGACCGAGCGCGCGCCGTAGACGATGGTGATGTCCTTGAATTGATCGCGCAGGTCCAGCGCGTTCCAGATGATGCAGCGCACGGGCGCGAGGCCGATGCCGCCCGCGATGAACACGATGTTCTTCCCCTTCATCTGTTCGAGCGGAAAATAATTGCCGTAGGGACCGCGCAGCCCGATGACGTCGCCCACGTTCAGTCGCCGCATGGCGGTGGTGACACGCCCGAACTGCTTGAAGGAACACTCTATATAGTCCAATCGCGTGGGCGACGACGCGATGCAGAAGGTGCACTCGCCCTCGCCGAACACGGAGTACTCCGCGAACTGTCCGGCGCGGAACTGGAAGCTCTCCGCCACCTTCGGGTCCTTGAACTGCAGGCGGAACGTGGTGGTGTCGGGCGTTTCCTGGATGATGTCGCGGATGATCATCAGGTCGGGTTTGTAGAGGTTCATGGGAGACTCGGGGTCGATGGAATTCGTAGTGTCAGTGGAGATGGAAGACAGAAGTCAGAAGACAGAAGTCAGGAATACGGGAAAACTCGGTGATCGAAGATCCAGGCCATGGCGTCGCTAGTTCAGTCATTATCGGCGATGATTGCTGCACGATACTTTTCGAGAATTTTGCTCGTTTCGAAGGCATGAGCTTTCTGCCATACAAAAAGGTCATCGAAACTCTTCGCTGCTTCTCTCATTTGATTCGGGCTCCTCACAATTGAATGGGGATGTGTGCTTCGGAAGAGCAATTTCCTGTACTCAAAGCCACTCTTCCAAATCCCTTACACCGGAGATGCTCGCTCCTCATCATTCTGACTTCTGACTCCTGACTTCTGACTTCCTTCACGCCAGTCCCGCGATGCCCGCCGCAATCTCCCCGATATCCACGCCCACCACGCAGCCGCGTGTGCAGCGCCCGCAGCCGGTGCAGAGGATTTCGCCGAAGCGCTCGGGGTAGTAGCTGAACTTGTGGGAGACGCGCTGGCGGTAGCGCTTGCCCTGGTCGTCGCGGGGATTGTGGCCGGACGCGTGCTTCGTGAACATGCCGCCCTGGCAGGCGTCCCAGTTCTTCATGCGGCGGCCTTCCAGGAAGGAATCGGGCTCGTCCACGATGTCGAAGCAGTGGCAGACGGGACAGGAGAACGCGCACTGCGCACAACCGAGACAGGTCTGCCCGAGCTCCGCCCAGTGCGGGTGATCGAAATTCTGCGAGATCCACGTGCGCACCTGCGCGGCGTCGAATTTCTGCGCGGGTCCCGGATGCGTCGCCGCGACGGCATCCGCGCCGGCTTTGGCTTCGCCGAACAGCGCCGGATTCTCGCTGACGAACTGTTGACCCTTTTCCGTCACCACCTTTACTGCATAACCGCCATCGTCGAGCGGCACGAGGAAGAGGTCCGAGCCGTCGGTGGACGAAGGGCTCAAACCGACGGAGGTGCAGAAACAGGTTTCATCGGAATACTTGCATAATGTGCCGATCACGACGGTGTTGTCCGCGCGGGCGTTGAAGAACTCGTCCTTGTAATCCCAGTTGAACACCTTGCGCATGATCGAGATGGACTTCGCGTCGCAGGGCCGCGCGCCGAAGACGACGGTCTTCTGCGTGTGTGGCAGCGGATCGAAGAGCAGCACATCGTCCACGGTCTTGTGGAAATGGAAGACGGGCTCGGTTTTCGGAAACACCTGCTGCTTGAACGACGCCTTCGTCGGACGCGCCGCGGTGTTCATGTTCACCGATGCGCCGTCCTTCACCGCGGTGAAGCCCGTGCCGTCGGGCGCTTCGGAAATGAGTATATAACCTTTTTCGAGCAGACCGGACGCAAAGGCCGTGAGGTGTTCTCCGGTGATGTGTTTCTCTTCCATGCCGGGCCTCACTTGATGTATTCCTGACGGTCGCTCTTGTCCCAGGTGCCGACGAGCGTCGGCGCCGAGGCGTCCATGCCCGCGGCGTAGCCGAATTCCTGACCGGCCACCATGCCGAGCTTGCGGTTCAGCAGTCCGAGCGGGATGTCGGCCGGACAAGCGCGCTCGCACTCGTTGCAGCCGACGCAGCGTCCGCCGAGGTGGAAGGCGCGTATCACGTTCCAGGCGATGTTGCCGCGCAGCGTGGCGCTGGTCTCGATCCACTGCGGCTGGTTCTTCTCCGCGACGCACTGCTCGCAGTAGCACATCGGGCAGGCCTGGCGGCAGGCGTAGCAGCGCACGCAGCGGTCGAACTCCCCCGCCCAGAACGCGAAGCGCTGCTCGGGCGTCATGGCCTCGAGTTCGCGCATGCGCGCGCCGTTGCGGTCGTCGGGGCGTTCGTAGTCTTTCGGACCTTCCACAAGGGTGTCGGCCAGCGGCGGCGTCTGCACCTTGCAGGTCACGCATTTCGCGGCGAGCGTGTCCTTCGACAGGTCCGCGCCCATTTCGGCCGTGACGCCGCTGCACTCCATGCCGATGACGTGCACGTCGTCGCGCGTGAGCTGTTGCTCCTGCATGAGCATGGTGATGGCGCGCGCGTCGCAGCCCTTCGCGACGATGCCGATCTTCCCCTTCGCAGGGCGCTTCTGGCGCGTGAGGTACACCGCGAGATTGTTGAGCGCGCTGAAATCGAAGACCAGGCGGTCGGCATCCTCGGGGGTGCGGGCGAAGAAGGGCCGCGTGCGGTTCTGTCCCGGCGCCTTCTCGTACCCGATCACCACTTCCACGGCGCCGGATGCGAGGAGATCTTTCACGACGTGCTGGAGACTAGGCATGCTGCTGCACCTCCTTCGCCGCGGCCTCGAACAGGGCGGGAGGCAGGGCGAATTCGCTGTTGGCCTTCTGGTAGCGCTCGAAGGGTCCGCGCGCGCGGATTTCGTCGATGACGCCGTCCACCACCGTCACCCACTTCTTCCCTTCCGAGGCCGACACCCACGAGAAGTGCAGGCGCGAGGAATCGATGCCGACGAAGTCGAGCAGGTTGTGAAACAGCGTCCAGCGCCTGCGGGCGTGGTAGTTGCCCGTGTTGTAGTGGCAGTCCGCCGGGTGGCAGCCCGAGATGAGGACGCCGTCCGCGCCGCTCTCGAAGGCCTTGATGACGAACACGGGATCGATGCGGCCGGTGCAGGGCACGCGGATGAGGCGCGCGTTCGGCTCCTGCTTCAGGCGCGACGTGCCCGCGAGATCGGCGCCGGTGTACGTGCACCAGTTGCACACGAACGCGACGATTTTGGGGTTCCAGGTGGAGGTAGGCATTTTCATTAGTTCAAGGTGGACTCGGGAATTCAGGAATTCAGAATCCAGAATTCAGAATTCAGAAGAAATTCATGGGTTGAAATGTTGGTGATGAGAAGCCATACCCCGATGGCGGGGCGGCCTCTCCCCCCGTGAACTCATCGGCCCCTCTTTGGAAAGAGAGGGATGTTCAGTGTCTGGAGTTATATATACATTCATCGGATTCTGAATTCTGAATTCTGGATTCCTTCAAATCAGGCGAGGGCATGGATTTCAGCGTAGAGCTGCTCGTCAGTGAAGCCGATGAGTTCGACGGACTTCGAGGGGCAGGTGGCGTTACAGGTGCCGCAGCCCTGGCAGAGGCCTTCGTTGACGTAGGCGACCACTTTGCGGAGGTTGCCGGCCCGGTCGCGGATTTCGCGGCGCTCGACGGCGTTGTAGGCGCAGACCTTCTGGCAGTAGAAGCAGCCCGCGCAGGTGGACTCGTTCACCTTCGCGACCACGGGCTCGCGCTCGAGCACGTCCGATCCGAAGAGGACGAGCGCCTTCGCGGCGGCCGCCGAGGCCATCGATACCGATTCCGGAATGTCGCGCGGCGAGTGGCAGGCGCCGGCGAGAAAGATGCCGCCCGTGCTGCATTCGACGGGACGCAGCTTCGGGTGCACTTCCACGAAATAGCCGTGATTGTCGTACGCGATGCCGAGCTTCTGCGCGAGGACGGCGGACTCGGGCTGCGGCACCATGGCCGTGGCCAGCACCACCATGTCGGCGTCGATCTCCACCTGCATGCCCGCGATGGTGTCCTCGCCGCGCACGATGTACTTGCCGTCCTTCTCGTAAATGCGCGAGACGCGGCCGCGGATGTACTTCACATGATCTTCCTCGATGGCGCGGCGCACGAATTCCTCGTACCCCTTTCCGCCCGAACGGATGTCCATGTAGAACACGTACGCCTCGCCCTCGTGCACCTTGTGCTTGTAGAGCATGGCGTGCTTGGCCGTGTACATGCAGCAGATCTTGCTGCAGTACGAGAAGCCCTTCGACTCGTCGCGCGATCCGACGCACTGGATGAAGACGATCTTCTTCGGCACGGCCTTGTCCGACGGACGCCGGATCTCGCCGCCGGTGGGCCCGGAGGCGCTGGCGAGGCGCTCGAACTGCAGACCGTCGATCACGTCCTTGTACACGCCGTAGCCGTATTCGCCGTAGCCCTTGTACTGCGAGTCGTCGGGCTTCTTGTCGATGGTGTACAGCTTGTAGCCCGTGGCGACGACGATGGCGCCCACGGCCTCGGTCACGAACTCGTCCTGCTGTTCGAAGTCGATGGCGCCGCGGCCGCAGGCTTTCACGCAGGCCTGGCACTTGCCCGTCTTGTAGTACGTGCACACCGCGCGGTCGATCACCGGGATGTTCGGCACGGCCTGCGGGAAGGGCACGTACATGGCGGGACGGAAGGCCAGCCCTTCCTCGAATTCGCTGTACGCCTTCTTCTTGATCGGGCATTTCTGCACGCAGTCGCCGCAGCCGGTGCAGAGATCCGCGCGCACCGAGCGCGCCTTTCTGCGGATGGTGACGCTGAAGTTTCCGATGAAGCCTTCCACCTTCTCCACTTCCGAATAGGACATCAGCGTGATGTTCGGATGCTGGTACACCTCCACCATGCGCGGCGTGAGGATGCACTGCGAGCAGTCGAGCGTCGGGAAGGTTTCGGAGAGCTGGCTCATGTGGCCGCCGATGGACGGCTCTTTTTCGACCAGCACCACCTGGAAGCCGGCGCCCGCGATGTCGAGCGCGGCCTGGATGCCGGAGATGCCGCCGCCGATCACGAGCGCGCGCTTGGTGACGGGCACGCGGATGGGCGTGAGCGGCTCATTGCGCTTCACCTTCTCGACGGCGATGCGCACGAGGTCGATGGACTTGGCGGTGCCCACGGCGATGTCGTCGTGTATCCACGAGCAGTGCTCGCGCAGGTTGGCCATCTCGAACATGAACGGATTGAGGCCGGCGTTGGAGC
Source organism: Ignavibacteria bacterium (assembly GCA_016720835.1). Lineage (GTDB taxonomy): Bacteria > Bacteroidota > Ignavibacteria > SZUA-365 > SZUA-365 > JADKJW01. The sequence goes on along the minus strand of JADKJW010000007.1, from coordinate 194,262 downwards.
AGGCCTTGCGGAAGGTCTTCTCGTGCATGTGCGGCGAGCAGGAGCCGACCACCACGCCGTCGAGCCGGTGCTCGCGGATCGCGTTGATGATCAGGTTCTGCCCGGGATCGGAACACATGTACTTGTAGTCGACTGACACGGCGACGCCGGGGATGGAGGCGCACGCCTGGGCGACCGCCGCGCAGTCGACTGTACGACCGATATTCTCTCCGCAGTAGCAGATGAACACGCCGATCTTCATGCCGCCACCTCCTTCCGTGCCGCCCTGGCGAGCAGGGGTCCGGGATTGATGAAATGCAGATCGAGTCCCAGCTTCTTGTGCTCGATGCCGAGCGCGAGGCCGATCAGTTCCGTGAGATAGAGCACGGGGATGTCCGCGTGCCCGTCGGCGGCGTTCTTCATCTTGCGCTGGCGCATGTCGAGGTTCGAATGGCACATCGGGCAGGCCACGATCACGGCGTCGGCGCCGTGCGCGCGCGCGTCGTCGAGAATCTTCTTCGAGAGGTCCACCACGATGTCCGTGCGCGCGATGGAATGCGCGGCGCCGCAGCACTCGGTCTTGAAGTTCCAGTCGACGGTCTTCGCGCCCGTGGCGGCGATGAGCGCTTCCATGCTTTGCGGCTGCTCGGCGTCGTCGAAGCCCAGCAGCGCGGCGGGACGCACGAGCAGGCAGCCGTAGTAGCAGGCCACGGTCATGCCGTCGAGGTCCAGCGTCTTCTTCGCGGCGATGGCGTCCGTGCCGATGCGCTGGAACAGCTCGATGATGTTGAGCACCGTCACCGCGCCGTCGATCTTCTGCTCGAGCACGTATTCGACCCGGCCCTTCAGCTCGGGCCGCGTCGCGATCTCGTGCTGGGCGGAGACGAGGCGGTTGTAGCAGGCGGCGCAGGGGGCCATCACTTCGGCCATGCCCTGCTCCTTCGCGAGCTGCAGGTTGCGCGCGGGCAGCGCGACGGAGAGGAGGTGGTTCGTGACGTGCGCGCTGGAGGCGCCGCAGCAGGACCAGTCCGCGATTTCGTCGAGCCGGACGTCCAGCGCCGCGAGCACTTCGCGCAGCGACATGTCGTATTCCTTCGACGTGCCCGTCAGCGAGCAGCCGGGAAAATAGCCGATGTTCATTCCTTCACCTCCGCGGCCCGACGGAAGATGTTCTTCATCGCGTCGGTATTCCTGACGTTGTGCGGGAACACGCCGATCTTCCCCTTCAGGAACATCTCCGGCGCCACGTCCACGTCCTGCATCAGGTGCAGGCTCGCCATCTTGTAGCTGAACACGAGGCCGAGTTCGTAGGCGCGTCCGTGCGACTCGATCTGCGAGAGGAAGGACTCGTGGAAGGAGCGCATGTCGGCGACGGGCGGCTTCACGCCGCGCGCGATGCCGAGCTGCCGCACCGCGTCCATGAACGCCGCGAGGTCGAACTCCTTCGGGCAGCGCGTGGAGCAGGTCATGCACCCTGCGCAGAGCCAGGGCGTCTGCGAGGCCAGCGCCTCGTCGTCGAAACCGAGCTGCACGTAGCGCACCACCCTGTTGGGCGGACTCTCGGTATACGCCCGCACGGGGCAGCCGGCGGAGCATTTGCCGCACTGGTAGCAGAGCGACGGATCCTGTCCGGTCAGCTCCGCGATGTCGTCGGAAAACGTGTGGGGATGCGCGTGATGCATGTGCTGATCACCAGGTACTGTGGATGTGAGTCAATCGCGGCAAAGCGCGCGATGCCATGGCAGCCGCGCGCAATTGCAGTGCACCGGGACGATGCGTGATCGTGCCGGCGCTCTGGAAACGAAGAACTGTGCTGAAAGAGAGGGTCAAGCGGGTGGGACTGGTTCAGGTACTTCGGAAAAGGTGCGTGTCTATGCGAGCAAGCTTGGAGACATATTTGCAACAAATTTCACTTTTCTTTCGAAGAAAAGCAAGTGATTTTTTCAAGCCGGGCAACATGGCCGGATTTAGCCGTTGCGATGTCCCTTTTCAGATGGTCATTCGCTACTTATTCCACGAATAGGTGTTGAAGGAGATTATCGGCTTTATGCCTACGAATCGTTTGATTCCATTGATATTTCAGCTATTCTTGACGAAAACCATCGTTACAAATACCAATTGCACTGACCGCAGGGTGAGATGGACATCCATGGAACGTTCAAAGGTTTTCCTGCTCCTGTTTTTCCTGCTGGCATCATCTGCGTCGCAGATTTCCGCGCAGGTTTCGTTGCACATTCAAACGGACACTTCCGTCTACTACGAATATTCGATGATCGAACTTCGCTCGGAGTTGGCAAACAGCGGGCCGGACGACGTGGAGATTTTAAACCTGGAGGAGCTGACCACTCCGACAGTTTCCATTCGGAACCAGAATGGGGTGTTGTTGAACAGGATGAAACTGCATGTCTGTGGTCCACGACGTTACGTAAGGTCTGGAAGAACACGAACAGAGAGAGCAGATCTGAGCATATACGGAGATCGCAGGCTTTCTATTTTCGAACGGCACATTCCGCCTGGAACCTATACCATCGCCGCAAGGATTCTCTATTGCCCTGTGGATGATGAGGATAAACGGTCCGAAGTGAACGCGGTCGCGACATTTCACGTGCTTCCGATCACTCCGCCGATAGACAGAATCATCGACACGATTGCAACGGTGCTCTCCGGCGATTGGAAAGAGGTATTTCCACAACTCGCTGGGTTATTCGATACCGCCCCATCGAAACTGCAGCCCCGTCTGCTTCGGATGATGTATGACTACTTCACATACTGCACGTGGAAGCTGGGAGAAACACAGTATGCGCTACTCGACTGCATCTGCAGATGCGAAGAAGAGCCCCGTCGTGTATTTGAAATACTGTGCAATTTTCAAAAGCATACCCTTCGAGCATATGCGGTCGACCGCCGCCTGCCGTCGATTGATGATACTGCTTCCTACAAAGAGTGCATGCTGAGACTTCCGCTCTCGAAGACGCTGCGGGAGTACATCGAAAAGCTTCCCGAGAAAACCGCCAGGTGAGCCGAGCTGCCGGCTGCGCCAACGCGGCTTCATCTTCGGCTCCCCAGATACGGGTGCAGCGCCACTCCGATCGACACGGATAGTAACTATGGAAGTTGTCGGAACCGTTCATTCATAGTGCGTCCACATGCGGAGTACTCGAACGATCCGCTTCTTCGCAAACACTTCATACACCAGGCGGTTGTGGATATTGATGCGTCGCGAACAGGTCCCGGCCAGATCCCCGACCAACTTCTCGAAAGGAGGAGGCTTCTGGAAGGGATTCGCGGCCAGAATTTCAAGGAGCGCCTCCGCATTGGCCCTCAAGCCTGCGGTGGTCAACTTTTTTGCGTCCTTGCGAGCCTGTGTGGAATAGACGATGGTCCACCTTACCACTGGAGTTCCCGGGCACTCTTCGCGAGGGGCTCCTTCCTCGCTTCACGGATCGATTCGCGCATGCCGGGAATCGAAAGAAGGTACAGTGTTTCCTGAATCGCGAGCCAGTCCTCTTCGGAAATAAGAACGGCGGAACTTCTTTTTCCCGAGATCAGAATCGGTTCATGCGACTCGGCGGCCTCGTCAATCAACCGGTAGAGGTTTGCGCGAGCCTCGCTTGCAGTGTGTGCGGCCATCGGATGCTCCTTTGACTACAAACGTACGCAAAAGCGTACGTCGATGCAAATGCGATTCGCGGTCAAGAGTTTCACTTTTCCGGCGCGTCGATAACCGCCTGCAGTTCGTCCCCGAGCAGGTTGAAGAAGGCGGACAGGAATGTCCGCCCTCCCAGATTATTTCTTCGCGGCGTCCGTATGGTCGAGGACGATTTTCCAGCCCGCGTCGGTGTTGCGGAAGAGGAGCGTGTAGGTGCCCCAGGGCCGGCTGCTTTCGAGCGAGAGCATCCACTTGCCGAAGACGAAGGCCGCGTCGTCCGCAAGCGGCGTGATCTCCACATCGTAGAAGCGCAGCGTGCCCATGGCGGAGCGGTCGGGGTAGCCCTTCTTCATGCGCGCGGCGATGGTCTTCCAGCCGACGGTCACGTTGGCGCCGCTGACGAAACGCGTGGTGTCGGACTTCAGGTAGCCGTCCATGTATCCATCGATATCCCCCGCATTCCAGGCCTTCGCCTGGGCGTCCATGACGGCGCGCACATCCTTGCGGATGCCTTCCGCATCGGGTTTCGAAGAACAGGCTGCAAGCAGCGCGAGGCAGAAGACGAGAAAAGGCAGTGTCTGTTTCATGGCATGTGCGGAATGGAAGGTGAGGAATGTGCGGTGCGGTGCCGTGCCGCCAATATGCGTCCTTCCCGCGTGGGAAAAAAAATTGCCCTGTTTCGCCGTAACCCCTTGCGTCTCAATAGCACCCCCACTACTTTACGCGCGTAAATCAACAGAGTGCTTCATTGTTTTTCTGCTGCCGGTCTTGATGCCTTGTTTGAGCTTCGTGCACATCGGTTCTCCGTGCTGCTCCGCGTGCTTCGCATCAACATCCGCAGCTTTCGCGTCCTTATCGGCTGAGGATGCGTACCGCGTATTGCGGGAAAGCGGTGCGGTACGGACCATGTTTCACTAGCTACACGAAGGATGACAGTATGGAAAAAGGCACTGTCAAATGGTTTAACGAAACCAAGGGGTACGGTTTCAGTCAGCGGGAATCCGGCGACGATGTGTTCGTGCACTATCGCTCCATCGACGGCAAGGGTTTCCGCAAGCCGACCGGCGGTGATCTCGTCCAGTTCGAGGTCGAGGAGGGACCCAAGGGCCTTCAGGCGGTGAACGTCGTCAAGATCTGATCTCACGCGCGGGCCCCGCGATCGCCCGCGCCGGAACATTCCATTCCAACAGCACGTCCATCAGCCCGCGGGCACTGCGCCCGCGGGCTGTTTCGTTATCCCGGAAACGCGGCGCGGCGCCCCGATGGAGCGCCGCGCACGAAATCGGATGATATCGTCCGTTACTTGAGCAGGGTCAGCGGCGCCGCCGTCTGCAGGGTTCCGACGCGCAGCACCACGAAGTACGCGCCCGCCGGGAGGGACGCGAGCGTCGGGACGTCGATGACGGCGGTATGGGAACCCGCCTCGCGCGCGCCGTTCACGAGCGATGCCAGGAGACGACCCTGCACGTCACGCACGTCGAGCGACATGTGCGTTGCGCGCGCAAGGGTGAAGGTCACCGTCGCGGACGCGCCCCGCGTGACGGGATTCGGCCACACGTCGGCGAGAGCGAACTCGGCCGCGCCGGGAGCGGATGCGACCCCCACGGTGCTGGTGACCGTCAGGCTGAACGCCTGCTGCGCCGAGCCCGCCGGATTGGATGCGACGATGGTCACGGGATGCTGCCCCTTCTGCGCATCCGTCGGCGTCCAGGTGATGAGGCCGGACACGGAATTGATGACCATGCCCGTCGGCGCCTGCGAGAGCGAGAAGCTCGCCGCCGGCTCCGCGTCCGCGGTCACCTGGTACTGGTACAGCTCCGTGGCCTTGGCCGTGAACACCTCGGTGCTGGTAATGCGCGGCACGGTCTGCACGAAAATGGTATACGGGAAACTCACCGACCCGGCCGTATTCGTCGCGCGCACCGTCACGGCATTGCTGCCCTTCTGATCGCGGTCCGGACGCCAGGTGATGACGCCTTTCAGAGAATCGATCTTCATGCCCGTGGGGGAAACCAGCAGATGGTAGGTCGGCGCCGGGTTGGCGGAGGCGCGGGCGGTGTCGACGAAGTTCTGCTCGGCGATGGTGGAGGTTTTCGGCGAGAAGGCGAAGACCGGAAGCGACGCGCCGGTGCCGATGTTGAGGTTGTAGGCCTGCTCGTCTAAGCCCATGCGGTTCTCGGAGCGCACGGTGACGTCATAGAGACCCGTCTGCGTCGGCGTCCACGCGATCATGCCGGAATTCAGATCGATGGTCATGCCCGGAGGCGACTTCGTGAGACTGAAGGTCGGCTGCGGATTGCCGGTGGAGGCCACCTGATACGTGTACGGCTGATTGACGGTGCCCGTGGCCTTCGCCTGCGTGCTGATCTTCGGCGCCGAGGCGGTCAATTCGATCTTGATGGTGAAGGTCTGCACGTCCGTGCCCACCGCATTCTTCGCGGTGATACCGACGATGTGGGAACCGACCTGTCCGGCTATCGGTGTGACCTTGAGCTGCCCGGTCACGCCGTCCAGCGTCAAGCCCGCAAGGGCGCTGGTCAGCATGAAGGTGGGCTCGGGTCCGCCCGTCGCGATCGTCTGGTAGAAATACGGCTCCCCGACGAGCGCCACTTTTTTCGGGAAGGAGGTGATCTTCGGCTGTGTGGACTCGATCACGTCGATGTTCCAGGTCTGCTGATCCGTACCGTTCGTGTTGAAGGCCTCGACGGTCACGCTCTTCCTTCCGATGTCGCCCGCCGCCGGCGTCCACTTCACTTCGCCGCTGTACCAGTCCACCGTCATGGCCGCGGGGCCGCTGATCAGCTTGTAGGCGGGACGCGGCACGGCGCCCGCGTGCAGGTCGTACTTGTACTGCACGCCGACGTAGGCTTTCGTCGTGGGAGTCGACAGGATTTTCGGCACGACGTACGACGTGCCCGTGTCCGCATACGCGGTCATGTAGAGATACGAGTAGATGGGCTGCTGCGTGCTGGAGTTGACGAAGGTGCCGTCGAGCAGGCGGAACTGGAGGGCGCTCCCGTCCGTGAGCAGCATGCAGACGCGGGACTTCTCCTGCGAGACGCCGGGAAGATCATGTCCGTCGCCCGCGAGGACCACCGTGTTGTTGGCTCCGCCCGCGATGGTGATTTCGGCGGAGACGAAGAATTCCTTCGGCACGATCTTCCCGCTGAACTTGATGGTGTTGAAGGCCTGCATTTTGAGCGCGGTCTTGTCCACCCACATGGAATCGATGGCGGGCCCGAATTCGGGGAACCAGAAATCGGCTGTGCCGGTGTTGATCAGCTGCGCGGGAAAGACGCGGAACAGCACCGCGCCCGTGCTCACGCTCTCGATGTACACGTTCAGCGAGTCCAGGAACGCCGCGCTGTTGGGCAGCGTGAAGCGCTGGAACATCATGATGTTGTACGAGCCGCTGATATTCGTCGGCATCGTCCAGTTGTAGCGCGGAAGCGTGATGTCGTGATACTTCAGCGCCACGGTGGAACCCGCCTGCACGCCGGGAGGGTTCGCTTCCGGCGCCGGGAGCGCGCGGATGGGCGCCTGATCCGGCACGGTGGTGACGTAGGGCACGGCGCCCGCTGTCCTGACGGGCACCTGCGCGTGCAGCGCGCCGCCAAGGAGAAGGGCGAAGAGGAACATCGGTACGAACTGTTTCATCGATGCAAACCTTATGATATGGGTGATGAGCAATTGTAAGCAGACAGAAAATTCGCTGGGATCGCGACAAAATGCAAGGATGAACGGGAGTACCGGTGTCCGGGAATCCGGAGCGGCTACCGCGCGGGAACGGTGAAATACAGCGTCCCGTGCAACGGCGTCCTCCACGCGGCGAGGAGGGCGCGGACCTCCGCGTACTGCGCGGGGGCGCTCACGGCCCGCTTCAGCCGGAAGCTGCGAACGATCTCGATGCTCCCGGACTCGCCGCGCACCGTGCTCCGCACTTCGCCGGCGTCGTTGCTGACGGTGATGCTTCGCTGATCGTCGGACAGCGACGCGATGGTCCAATCCTTCGGCAGCGTCAGGGTGATGCGGCTCTCCTGCGCGAAGGGCGCGGCAAATTCCAGCGGGGTGCTCCTGCCGGCGAGACCGAGATTGACGTGCATCTCGTCGATGCCACCCGGCGCGGTGGGCAGGCAGAATTTCACGAGTCCACCCGTGGCCGTGAGCCCCGTTTTCGTCGAGAGGCCGGCGTCGCAGAAGCTGCGGCCTTCACCCGCCATGCCGCTGCCGTCGTCCCGCACCGTCAGGCCCTGACCCGTGGTGGCGAGGACGCGTTTCGCGCCCGAGACGAGGCGCTTGAGATCGAAAGCCAATCCGAATACCCCGCCGCTTTCGACGCGCGCCTTGCCGGACACGAGGCCATCCCCGTCGATACTGATGTCCGTGGTCAGCGCAAGCGCGTTCGCATCGGCGTCGGAGTCGATGCGCTCGCATTTGTCCGACTTCCCGTCGAGACGCAGATAGTACTGGCCCGCGAGACGGGCGGGCTTTTCGTCGGACTGCGGCGCGCTCGCGTCCAGCAGCAGTGCGCCGCCCGTACCGACGCCTTCGATCAGCACGGCCGCGCCGGTGAAGGCCTGCAGGGCGGGGACGGTGTTCACGGGGGAGGTGAGCACCGGGACCGCGTCGAGTTTCAGGACGCGGTACATCGCCGCGAGAAGCACGGCCTTGTCGAGCGCGGATCCCACGTTGGCATTGAACGTGCGCTGCGCCGGCATCGGCTTGAAGCCGAGCACGGCGAGATCGCCGCCCATGCCCCCGACGAGCGACTCCACGTTTTTCCGCAGCGTACGCGCCTGGCCCACCGGGCTGTCGCCCTTGGTCGCGGTGAAGACGTCGCGCCGCGCCTTGTCGTCCAGGTCGAAGAGCACGGGGCTGTCCGCGCCGATGTGCTTCTGCACGTCGGCGAAGCTCGCGGTGCTGAAATACAGCACCGGCACGGCCTGATCGATGGCCTGCTGCTGCGATTCGACGGGGTACATCGGGAGCTTCGCGAGGCGCCAGGTCCATACCGTCCACTTCCCCTCCGTCGTTTCCGCGGGCTTCACGTCCGAGCGGCGCAGCTCGGAGGCGAGCTTCACGCCCTTCGGGACTTTGACCTTGACCGTGTACGACTGAATCGGACAGCGGTCTCCGAATATCACCCTGCCCGACAGGCCCGGCAGCATGCCCGGCTTCGTCGTGACCGTGTAGGAGAAGTCCGCGACGGCGCCGCGCTCGAGGCCGGTGTGCGTGACGACCATCTCGCGAAGATGGAGGTACGGCGCGGCGTTTGCGGCAAAGCCCGGCAGGATTTCGTTGAAGGCGTTGAACGGCGCCTTCACCACCGTGCCGTCGGCCATCTTCGTCTCCACCTTCCCGATCTTGAGCGTCTGCCATGCGGGATTGGTCACGATGAAAGACTCCCCGTAGGCGCGGGTGAACGCGTAATACGTGTGATACTGCAGATGATGCTCATACGAGAACACCGTGCTGCCATCGGGATTCAGGACGTACTCGTGCGTGATATCGAGATACGTGGCGTCGGCATCCTTCTCGGCGGTCTGCGCGAAGGCGCCCGTCATGCAGCAGGCGACGCTCAACGCCAGGATCGTGGCAAAACGGGAGTTCGATAGGAAACGTGCGTGCATGCGTGTGCTCCGAGCGGATGATCCGGATGTGAAGGACGTCAGCGGTGTCGCGGTGATGTCGGTGTTCATGGTACCCTCCTCACTTCACGAGGACGATGGGAGTTTCCATGAAGCGCAGGCGCTCCTTCAGCGCTGCGCGGTAGTCCGTCCACTCGTCCGCTTCATACGTGCGTTTCCCAATCCGGTGCGTGGCCTTGAGCGTCAGCGTCCGCTCGCCGATCGTGTACGCGGCGTCGAAGCTCACGAAGGGGGCCTTCACGGAGGCGAAGGACGGCGGCGCATCGCCGGGATGGTATTTTGGAAGCGTCACGGTCTCGCTGATCTCCACGAGCTTCGAGCAGCGCGCGCGGAATCCGTATTTGCGCGCCGCGAGGCCGGTATCCGTGGCGAGTTCGGCGCTCATCACGCCGTCGGTGAAGGGATTGCGCGCCAGAAGCGGCGTGAACACGTAGCGGTCCTTCGTCACCGTCGCGTACTGCGGGATGCGGTACTTCACGGTGATGGACATCGGCTTGGAAAGATCGTACGGATCCACCGACGCGACGTCGAGCACTTCCGCGCGGGCGGACACGTCGTACATGACGCGCGGAATGTACTCCTTCCAGCCGGACTGCGCGCTGCGCGTGAAGGCGCGGCGTATCGACGCGTCGGACTGCCCCTCGGCCTCGAGCGTGAAGCTTCCTTCCAGCGTGCCGTCGTTCTGCAGCGTGGACGTTCCACTGAGACGCCAGTAGTGGTTTTCCGCAGGCGATATCGGCGTGGTCATGATGTCCGCCCCGCCCGGGATGCCGAGCAGGAATTCCTGCTGCTGTTCGGCGCTGGACCACATCTCGCGGACGCCCGGAATCCAGGTCGGATCGAGCAGCATCCAGTGGCCGTTGCCGCTTTGACGGCGGTGACGCTGTGATTGAACTGATCGGCGGGAATGCGGTCGATGCGCGAACCCGCCATCGTCATCGCGGGATAGGATTCGAAGCCCGCGGCGCGCAGCATGGTGACGAGCATGCCCGCCTTGTCCTTGCATACGCCGCAACGATCGAGAAAGGTCATCGCGCCCGGATGCAGCGTGTACCCTTCGCCCGTGCCCATCGAGATGCCCGAGTAGCGGATCTCCTCGGCGCACCAGTGGTTGAGGATGGAGATCTTCTCGAGTTCGTCCGTCACCCCCGCGAGCAGCTTGTCGGTGATCTTCTTGACTTCCGGCGTGACCTCGAAGCTCTTGAAATCCTCGTTGACCTTGTGGAACCAGACCGATTTCGCGTACCAGTCGGGCGAGGTGGAGAGCAGCAGCTTCGGCGCCACATCGGAGGCGGCGACCATGCCGGGTTCGGTCACTAACGGCGCGATGTCGCGCTTCCACCAGGTGTAGACGAGCTTGCCGGGTACCGTGTACAGTCCGCTGGTCGGATGCAGCGCGTCGGCGTCCGTCGGATGCTGCGCGCCCGCGGGGTTCACGTCGAGCTGCACGCGGCGGGTGCTTTCTGCAGGCATGTGGATGGACGAGCCGACTTCGCCGTTGTAGACTTCGTACTGCAGCGGTTTGTTCTTCGGCACGGCGACGCGGTACACTTTTTCCTTGACGGGGACCGGCGACCAGAACTCCACGATATCGTAGAAATGCCCGCGCATGGGCGGGATGAACTTGCTGTCGTCTTCGGGATCGGCCAGCAGTGCGTACGTGAAGCCCTTGCGGAACACCACGGTCTCCACCGCGTCGCCAACCTCCAGACGTCCGATCTCGACGAGTTTTTCACGCGCGCCCCAGTAGATGGCTCGCGCGGGTGCGGCGTAGTCTGTCACGCGGTCCGCCGGCACCGTCTCCACCCTGCCGTCGGCGCGATAGATGCGGACGAGGCGCACTTCCACCGCGGCGGAAAGCGGATCGTAGCCGAAGATCATGTTGCGCGAATCGCGCGCGCCCGTCGTCGTGAGGATCTTTGTGAGCTTGTGCATGAGCACGTAGCTGAGGCCCGTTTCGCGGACGTCCACGTCGGTGCTGTCGTACACCACCAGCACATGCGCGTTCGGGTACGCCCGCGTGTCGACCGCGGCGCGCAGCCGCGCGATGTTCGGATCGTCCGTTCCGGCGTTTCCCCGTGCGACCATCGCCACGGTCAGGAATAGAAAGAGCGAGACGCAGCGCGCGCGATGCGTCATGTGCAACCTCGGAAATGGGACAGGTGAGAGTCTGCTGGATGTGACCGCACCGTACGAGGGAAGCGGTCTGTCAAGATACGATTTTTCGACGGGAACCTGCTCTTGCAGGTGATGACGCAGGATGGCGCGCGGCTCCATTCTTCGGTCCGCGATGTTCGCCCCATTGCGCTCCACACCCGTTTTACCGATATTTCGTTCATGAGTACTTCGAAAGTGAATATTACAACACTGACGCCTGCCGAGCGGTTGGAACTCGTCGAGAAGTTGTGGGAGAGTTTAACCCCTGACGATATTCCGCTGACCCCCGGACAAGTTGCGGAACTGGATCGTCGAGAGGCGTTGTATCAAGCGAATCCGCTCCGCGGACGACCTTGGCGCGTTGTCCTTGACGAGATTGAACGCCGCGACGGTTGATGCCACGTGTTCTGCTTCTTGCGCCGGAAGCTGAAGAAGACTTGAGCGCGGCGCACGCGTGGTACGAAATGCAGCGTCCCGGTCTTGGAAGCGAATTCCTGGCGGAGGTTGCGCATGTGTTCGGTGTGATCGAGTTGTTCCCGGAACAACATCGCGTTGTGCGGGGTGCAACGCGACGAGCGCTGCTACACCGGTTTCCGTACTGCGTTTACTATATCTTCGGCAATGATCTCATCAGTGTCACTGCCGTGATGCATGCGCGCAGGGATCCACGACGCTGGGAGGAACGTGGAGCAGTTGAGCTTTGATGGAGTCTCTGCGTCCCCAAGTCTCTTCTTCCCCGAGTCCTCACTCACGACTTCATTCATATCGGAATCGGAGAAGCGGGACGCTTGTCCCCACCCATGGGTTTAATCAGGCCGGAATCGGACAAGCGGGACGCTTGTCCCCACCCGCGGGGTTTATGCAGGCCGGAATCGGACAAGCGGGACGCCTGGCCGACCGAAGCCCGGAAGGGCGCAGGCGGTCCCCACCCACTGGTTGATTCAGGCCGGAATCGGACAAGCGGGACGCTTGGCCTGACCGCCGAAGTCCCGCGAAGCGGGACGCAGGCGGGTCCCCACCCGCGGCAAGGAGGAGCACCGAGCCTCGTCACTTCGCGAGCTGCATCGCTCGCACCAAGCTGCCGTTCGGTGTCCGCAGCACGGTAAAATACACGCCGGATGATAGGCGCGAGGCATCGAAGAGCGTCCGATACCGACCCGGAGGCATCGAGGCATCCACGAGCACAGCGACTTCGCGGCCGAGGAGGTCGAGGACGGAGAGACGCACCGGGCCGGTTTCGATGAGTCCGTATTCGATCTCGGTCTGCGCATTGAAGGGATTCGGACGATTCTGTCCGAGAAAGAGTGTCGCGTCACCGTCGAAGAGGCGCGCGCCGCCTTCGCGGCAGGGCAGCAGACGGAATTCCCCTGCGATGGCGGTGACATCCACAGCGGCGCCATTGAACGCGAGCGATTCGATTTCGAGAGGCGTCGACAGTGCGGGACCCAGCATCGTGAGGAAACGCAGTTCAGCCAGCGTCGATGTGCCGCTCGCGAAGGGACGCGCGACGGTGATGCGCCGATGCGCGCCGTCGATGCTTCCGGTGGGTGTCCCGTCTATCGGAGAGAGGAGATTCTTATCGAAACGGATGACCGCCGTGAACGACGTGACGCTCGAAAGCCGCAATCCCTGTTCCGCGACGAGCGAGAGCGGAATGCCGATGCGCCTGCCGGGCTCGGACTCGACAAAGGGCAGCGCTACAGTCGCAGTGATGCGCATTATGCCACGTACCTCCACAGGATCGGAGATGTTCGTGCATCCGTTGACATCGGTGATTCTCACGCGGTACCAGCCGGTATCGGCGGCAGTGAGCTGCTGTCCCGTGACTCCGGGCAGCTCCGCGTCGTTGCGGTACCACTGGTATGATGCTGCCAGCGTGGAGAGCAAGGTGTCGTACGATTTCGCGATGAGTGGTTTGGGAGGAAGCGGATTGACGATGAGGACAACGGGCTGCGAAACTCCCGTGCACCCGTTGCTGTCCGTCACCGCCACGGTGTATGCGCCGGCCACGGTGACAGCGACGCGCGCGGACGCCGCGACAACGCTGCCCCCCCCATCCCGCCATTCGTACAACGCAAAACCGGGATCGGCTTCCAGCCATGCGGTGTCGCCGGCGCAGATGCGCTGCGGCCCGACGATGACCGGCGCCGGTCGAGGGTGGACGACGAGGACGTGTTGCGCCGTCCCGGTGCATCCATTCCCGTCATCGACGAAAACAGAATATGTTCCACCGCCGGAAACCGGAATCCGTTGCGTGGCGCTTCGCGCACCGCCCGGAGAGTGCCAGTCGTACGAGGAATATCCCGCGCCCGCATCGAGCCATGCGGTGTCGCCCGCGCACAGAGCCGCCGGACCCGCGATCCGTGGGGAGAGCGACGTGCCGACGGTCACGCGCACCGTGTCGGTCGAGACGCAGACGCCGTTCGAGATTTCCACGAGCACGGTTCCGATGCCCACCGCGTCCCAGCGCACATCGATGGTATCCGATGCGGCGCCGGAAATGAGCGTGCCCGCGAGCACCGTCCACGTCCTCGATTCTCCCGCTCGCGACGAGACGACGTAGCGGGCGGTCCTCCCCGCGCAGACAGCCGCCGGTCCCGCGATCGCAGCGCTCGGACGCGTGAGCACCGAGATCGCATGCGCCGCGGAGACACCGGCACATCCGCCGCCATCCGTCACTTCCACGGTGTACGAACCGCTTTGCGAAGGCAGGAAGCGCCGCGCCGTGCCGATGATGTTCCCATTCGCATCGCGCCACGCGTATGTGGAATAGTCGCGGTCCGTTGCCAGTGCTGCCGTGTCGCCTTCGCAGATCGCAGCGGATCCGAGGATGTGCGGCGATGGGCGTGGCGACGCCGCGACGGTGTGCGCGGCGAACGCGCGGCAGCCATTCGTATCTGTCGCTTGGACGAAGTACCTGCCGCCCGCTTTCACGCGCAGCAGGGCTCCGGCGCCGACAGCATTGCCGAGCGAGTCCCTCCATGCATACGAGACGAAGCCGGCGCCCGCGATGAGATCGATGGAATCTCCTTCGCAGAACGATACGGGTCCGGCGATGGAAACGACAGGAGACGCATGTACGAGCACCGCATGCGCACGCGATGCTCCCGTGCAACCGCCGTCGGCCACCGTCACCGTGTATGTGCCTGATGCGACGATGCCGAGACGCGGGCCGTACCCGACAACGAGCCCGCTGTCGTTTTTCCATGCATACGAGGCGTAGCCCGCATCGCTCTCCAGCCATGCCGTGTCACCTGCACAGATGGCGGCGGGTCCGGCGATGGATGGCATCAGCGATGTGCCGATGATGATCGCGGCAATCGACCGTCCCGTACAACCGGAGGAATCGATCGTTTCGAACAGTTCCACTGTTCCCTGCCCCGTGCCGCCCCATCGCACCAGAATGCGTCCGCTTCCCTGCCCGCTGTCGATCGATCCGCCCGTCACCGTCCAGCGCCAGGACCGTCCCGTCGGCGACGCGCTCGCGTAGGCGTCGCGACCGTCGGCGCAGATGACGCGCGGTCCTGCTATCAATGGCTGCGGCAGCGGGTTGATCCGCACGTCGAGCGGCTGCGAGACGCCCGAGCATCCGAGCGAATCGCGCGCCGACACGGTGAAGCGGCCGGGCGCGCGGACGACGAGGACCCGTCCATTTCCGACCACACTATCCTTTTCGTTCCTCCACTGGTACGAAGGAAAACCGGCTTCCGCTTCCAGGCGCGCGCTGTCGCCCTCGCACATGCGTCCGCTCCCCCGCACGGACGCCAGAAGAATGAACGGGTTGCGGACTGTCACGAGCATCGTGTCGCTCGCGGCGCAGCCGGCGCTGTCGAGCACATTCACCACGTAGGCGCCGCTGCTCCTTGCGACGAGCCTGCGGAACGTCGCGGAGGGAATCGGCGCCCCGTCACGCGACCATTGATAGGACGCATAACCCGGCCCGGCGTCGAGGGATGTGGAATCGCCGGCGCAGAATTCCGTCGGGCGCGAAGCAATAATCGTCGGCGCGGGAACGGACGCCACCGTCACGTGCAGCAGGGTGTCATTCGTGCAGCCGGTGGCAATATCTGTCATGAACACACGCACGATGGCGTCACCGGAACCGGTCCAGCGAATGCGGACGGGGTTCATATCTGCGGGAGTCACAATCAATCCCCCGATCACCGACCATTGCAACGACAGGCCTGTCGGATCATCCACGGTATACAATGCTTCGCTGCCTGCGCATGGAGATGAAGGACCCAGAATACCGGTAGACGGCAATGGATGCACCGTCAAGGTGGCAGACTGCGTACGGTCTCGCCGCAGGCATTCGACAGTCGCGCGCGGAACAGGCGCCCGTTCATCGCGCGCGTTACCCCGATGCTGTGTACGGTATCGAGCGAGATCCCCATATCGATCCAGTTCGCCCCTCCGTCGCTGCTCGTCTGCCAGCGTATGGAGTCCGCTCGGGTGGCAGCAAATCCGAAACTCACCGTTTCTCCCTCGCAGGCAATCTGATCCGAGGGTTCATTCGCGATCGCCGGATGCTCGTTGACAGCGAGAAGTGCTCCATCTGTCGCGCTGCTGCCGCACGCATTCGAGAACAGCGCGCGGTACAGGAAACCGCGTTTGTCCGGTGTCGCGATGACCTGCAGTGTGCTGTCGTTCTCTCCCGCGAGATCGATCCAGGTTCCGCCGCCATCCGTACTGACCTGCCATTGCGTACTCGAGTCTCGTTCCGCCGAAGCGGTGAACTGCGCGATGGAATCCTGGCACAGCAGCAGCTGCACCGGCCGCAGGACGGCGGAGGCGGGCGGCAACCAACAGCAGCGCTTCGCGCGACCTGACCGCGGCGCAAGGGTTCGTGATCAGGGCGCGGTAGAGGTATCCGTTCTGGTCCAGGCTGGCGTTGAATGTGAGCACCTGATTCGTCGCTCCGGGAATGCGCTGCCAGTTCCGGCCGTTGTCCGTGCTCAGCATCCACTGCACAATTGGTGCAGGGGTTCCGGAAGCCGATGCGACGAAAGAGACCGGATTTCCACCACACACCGTCGTATCGGCGGGTTGAGCGAGGATGGATACTGTGGCGGCGCAGGGATGCAGTTTCACGACAAAGGCATCGTCACCCCCCGCGTTGCCCGGTTGATGAGCATTGAAAACGGGGAAATCAACACTCTTCGTCGTTCCACCAAAGACGACATTCCCGTTCACATCGCTCACGCCATCATCCCCGGACTCCAGGTCACTTCCCCCGTAGAAGGTGGACCAGAACAGGTCTCCGTCAGCGCTGCATTTCACGACGAAGGCGTCGTTTCCTCCTCCCAATATCGCCTGATGAGGCGACAGCATTGGGAAGTCCGGACTCGCTGTAGAGCCCGTGATCATCATGTTTCCGCCTGTGTCCGCCGCGATTGCGCGTCCGGCATCGGAACCCGCCCCGCCGAGATACGTCGACCATGCAGGACTACCGGACGCATCATATTTCACGATGAACGCGTCGCTCGATCCACCACCATATGTCGACTGATACGCGTCCCAGACCGGGAACCCACCGCTCGTAAAGCCTGTCACGGTGACCATCCCACTCTCGTCCACAGAGACGGATGTGGCCGCATCTTCTCCGGCGCCTCCCCAGTATGTGGACCAGAGCAGCGTGCTGTCGGCGCTCAGTTTGAGAACGAATGCGTCAAACGTCCCTCCACCGTACAAGGGTTGCGAGGCGTTCATCAAAGGAAAATGATAATCATTGTGGTGCCGCCGACCACGAAGATGTTCCCGCTCCCATCCGTCGCAACGCCGTTGGCAAATGAGCCGTGCATCTGAAATCCATCAAAGTATCTGAACCAGCGAAAGCCGCCGCCGGCGCTCATTTTAAACACGAGTCCCGGACCCTCCCCCATTGCACCCCAGGCCTTCCCGACCGCAATGACGTTTCCGCCTGGATCTGTGGTAATATCGTTAAACCATTCGTACCCCCCCAGCATGCTGGCGTATGTCGACCAGAGGAGCGTCCCTGCGCCGTTGAATTTTGCGATGAACGGGTCACCGGACGCACTTTGCAACGTCGATTGGTAGGCATTCAAAACCGGGAAGTCCGCGCTCTTCGTGGTTCCGGCTATGATCGCATTCCCGCTTGCATCACTCGTGAGGCAGTACGCATCTTCGCGATCGCTTCCACCCAAGTGTTGCCCAAAGACGCACTCCGTTCGGATTGAATTTCACGATAAACGCGTCCATATACCCGTGGTGATTCATCTGAAATCCGGCGCTCACCGGAAAATCCGTGCTGTAGGTATGTCCCGACAGGAAGACGTTCGCATTCGCATCCGTCGCAACTCCGTATCCATTATCGTGGCCGTTCCCGCCATAGTATGTGGCCCAGGGATCGATCGTGAGTGTCCTGTTCAGATCGTACGGTGATACGTTGAAGGAGACAATCTCGTCCGAAACTCGGTACTGCGTCTCGACAGGGTCCGCTGCGTCATCGAGATAACTGACAGGCGCATCCTCGCGCACCTCGCCAAGCGGAGTCGTGATGGAAAGCGCACCATCCTGCAGGATCGACAGGCGCGTGGCGGCATGGTACCGCATGCGGATGTCGTTCGCCCGCCCTCCGGGATGCACGATGAAGTTGTACTTCAGCCGGCCGTCGCGCGAAAACATCTCGAGATCGATGCGATCGTAGATGTTCTCGTACACGATGCGTCGGAATTCCCTGATGCCGGTGATGCCGTCCGGACAGCCCGGGAGATAGCAGTTCACCACGCCGTCGGCCGCTTCCTCCGCGCGGATGCGGACGGAGGCATTCGCGCCGATGAAGGACATGTCCATGCGGTATGTCTCGATACCCGGTCCGGCATCGGGACGCGGCCCGTGACCGCGCAGCAAGCCCGGAACTTCAGTCTTTCCGCTATCGCTGCTGCGCGCAAAGACCGTGCTGATTCCATCTCTGCGAAAATACAGGCGCGCTCCCGGAACATCGGCCGTAAATGCGATATCGGGCCGCGCGTTGCCCTCGCCGTCCGAGATCTGTCCCCGGTTCTCCCGGAAGAGGATGCCGGAACTCCGCAACCAGGCTTCCGCCTTGCCGCCGGAGCCGGACAATTGGCGAGCAGAAGGCTGCAGCTCGCCGTTCATTCCTGCAGCACTCTGCGCCGACTGCGCGGTATTCACGGATTCGCGCGGCGATTCGCTCGCGCTCCCCGGCTGTGCGCCGGCGAGTGACGGAGCCGTGAGGCAGGTGACCACTGCGATACGCGGCAGCCAGAGCTCGAAGATCATGCGCGGAGACTTCATGCGGTACCTCGGCAGGTGCGGAATGGGATCAGACTTCGTTCGCCGCCATGAGATAAGGACATCCGGAGCAGGCAATTCCTGACAGATTGTAGTGAAATTCTTTCAGCTTCAGTAATCCCCGAAGGACAAGCGGGACGCTTGGCCCCCATCCGCGAAGCCCCCGCGTTTATTCAGATCGGAATCGGACAAGCGGGAGGCTTGGCCCCACCCGGCGTTTTATTCAGATCGGAATCTGACAAGCACGGACGTTGTCCCCACCCGCGGGGTTTATGCAAGTCTGAATCGGGCACGGCTCCTTGTTCCCACCTGTCATTGATTACTCCTTCTTCCTCCTCCCTTCTCCCTTCTCCCTTCTCCCTTTCCCCCGACCCGGTTAGGTTTTCACCCCCCCGCCCCGTAGTTTTAGAATCAAGATTTTTACGCGATTCACAGGCCACGACGGAAAGAAAAGGATTTGCAGGGAACGTGAAGACAGGCGAAGAACAACGGGCGCGGATATTCGGACATTTACGGTTCATCCCGGCGATATTGATCGCGACGGCGCTGTGCGGAAGCACGCTGCTGGCATCGTGCAATCTCACGGGGAAGGCGAAGACCGAAGGCAACGGCAGGGATGGCGTCACGCTGGCCTCCGTGGACGCGGAGAAGATGCAGGCGGCGCTGGCCGCGCGCCTCGTCGCGCCCACCGATTCGACGAGCAGCTTTCCCAGGCAGTTCCGCCATTACGACGCGGTGTACTCCTTCTACACGCAGCGCGGCAGGCTGCCGCTGTGGACCGCGAATCTCAACGCCACGAGGGACATGGACACGCTGCTCGCCTGCATCGACCATGCCGGCGCGCACGGCTTCGAACCCGATCATTTCGGCGCGGCGCGTTTGCACCGTCTGAAAGACCAGGTGCTGAACGCCGCGGCGGCGGGCCGCGTCGAGTACGACTCGCTCGCGATGCTCGAACTCCGCCTCTCCGACGCCGCCGTCAGCTATGCCTCGCATCTGCAGGACGGGCTGCTGGACCCGACGAAGGTGTTCTCCAGCAAGTATGAACTGCCGTTGCGGCCGCGCGCGAACAGCGGCGAGATCCTTCGCACGGCCGACATCGCCGCCTTCCTCCGCGGCATTCAGCCCGCGGAACCCCGCTACCTCGCACTGCAGAAGGCCCTCGCCACGGTGCGCGCGCTCGCGAAAACAGGAGCGGTTACTCCGATTCCCTTCCCCGGCAAGAAGATCGAACCGGGCGCCTTCTCCCCGCAGCTGGGCGCGATCGAACGTCGCATCAAGTATCTCTCGCAGCTGCGCACCACCGTTGGTCAGATGCAGCCCGAGAGCAGTTTCTCGTCGCGCTACGACGCCTCCGGTTTCACGAAGTACGACAGTCTTCTGGTGAAAACGGTCGCCGAGTTCCAGCGCTCGCACGGCCTGCTCGACGACGGCGTGCTGGGCGACCGCACCTTCGCGGCGCTGAACCTGACGCACGAGGAGCGCGCGCTGCGCGTGTCCCTCACGCTCGAGCGGGCGCGCTGGCTGCACTACCCGGGGGTGGGCACATACGTGCGCGTCAACATCCCCGAGTTCTTCCTCTATGGCGTGGAGAACGGCACGGCGACGATGCGCATGAAGGTGTGCACCGGCATGCGCTGGCGCTCGATGCGCATCAAGGGCCAGCCGCCGATCAACTACCAGACGCCCATCGTCAGCGGAACGATTTCGCACATGGTGCTGAATCCGACCTGGAGCGTGCCGCCGAGCATCGCCGTGCGCGAGACCTACCACGAGGCGAAGAAGGATTCCACCTACCTGCGGCGGCACAACTACAAGGTGCTCCTCAACAACGAGGTCGTGCCGTCCACATCCATCAAGTGGAAGGACTACAACCCCGACAAGCTGCCCTTCCGCTTCGTCCAGGATCCGGGACAGGGCAACGCCCTCGGGCGCATCAAGTTCATGTTCAACAATCCCTACGACATCTACCTGCACGACACGCCCAAGCGCGCGCCGTTCAAGTACGCCACGCGCTCGGTGAGCCACGGCTGCATCCGCATCGAGGAACCGATGCGCATGGTGGACTTCCTGCTGAAAGGCGCGACGAAATGGGACCGGGCGAAAACCGACGAGTACCTCGCGGCCACACGGACCACCAAGTGGATCCCGCTCGAGAATCGCATCCCGGTGTATGTGGACTACAACACCGTGTGGGTGGACGACCGCGGCGTCGTCCAGTTCCGCGAGGACATCTACGGCAAGGACGCCGAACTGAAGCGGGCCTTCCTCGCCGCGAAGTAACTCGGCCGCGCCCCGCGGACGGGCATTCCCGGACCTCCGAGCGACGTTCCCGCGGGCATGTTCGCGTGACACGGACACGGTGCATGGGCGCATTTTGCGCTTTTGCCGTGCGGACGTATCTTGAAGGTCAGTTCACTTTTCAGCACCACGCACTCGCCCACCTTCCGCGCAGGCGCGCGCCGATGCCGCCGCTTCCGCGATTGCAGCGAAGAAAACAGATGACTCTGCAGAATTACATCGGCGGCGCGTTGACGGCGCCCGCCGCCGGAGCATACATCGACAACATCGAACCCGCGACCGGTGCGGTGTATTCGCGTATCCCGGATTCCGGAGCCGTGGACGTCGACGCGGCGGTGGCGGCAGCGGCGGAGGCCGCTCCCGTATGGGCGGCGATGCACGCGCGCGAGCGCTGCGATCTGCTGCTGCGCGTCGCGGCGCTCATCGACGAGCACGCGGATGCGCTGGCGCTGGCCGAATCGACCGACACCGGCAAGCCCCTGTGGCTGGCGCGCAGCCTCGACATCCCGCGCGCATCGCAGAACTTCCATTTCTTCGGAACCGCCGCGCTGCATTTCGCGAGCGAGTCGCACACGTCCAGCGAGAACGTCATCAACTACACGCTGCGGCGCCCCGCGGGCATCGCGGGCTGCATCTCGCCGTGGAATCTGCCGCTGTACCTCTTCACGTGGAAAATCGCCCCCGCGCTCGCGACGGGGAACTGCGTCGTCGCCAAGCCGTCCGAAATCACGCCCGTCACCGCGCACATGCTGTCGCAGCTCTGCATCGACGCCGGCCTGCCGCCGGGCGTGCTCAACATCGTGCACGGCCGCGGCGCCACCGTGGGGGCGGCCATCACCGCGCATCCCGCCATCGGCGCGATCTCCTTCACGGGAGGCACGAAGACGGGGGCCGACATCGCGCGCGTCGCCGCGCCGATGTTCAAGAAACTCTCGCTCGAACTCGGCGGAAAGAATCCCACGGTCGTCTTCGCGGATTGCGACTTCGACGCGATGATCGACACCGTCGTGCGCTCGTCCTTTTCGAACCAGGGCGAAATCTGCCTGTGCGGCTCGCGGCTCTTCGTCGAACGGCCGCTGCTCGATCGCTTCACCGACGCCTTCCTCGAACGCGTGCGCGCGCTCGTGGTCGGCGATCCGCTCGACGACGCCACGCGCCAGGGCGCCGTCGTTTCGCGGGCGCACATGGAGAAGGTGCTCTCGTATGTCGATCTCGCGATCGAGGAGGGCGGCACCGTGCTCTGCGGCGGGGAACGGGTGCGTCTCGAGGGACGCTGCGCGGACGGCTTCTTCGTCGCGCCGACCGTCATCACGGGACTCGGCCCCCTCTGCCGCACGAACCAGGAGGAGATCTTCGGTCCCGTCGTCACCATCATCCCCTTCGACAGCGAAGCCGAGCTGCTCGCGGCCGTCAACAGCACACCGTACGGTCTCGCCGCCAGCGTCTGGACGCAGGACATCGCGCGCGCGCAGCGCATGGCGCGGGACGTCGCCTGCGGCATCGTGTGGATCAACTGCTGGATGCTGCGCGATCTGCGCACGCCCTTCGGCGGCATGAAGAGTTCGGGCGTCGGCCGCGAGGGCGGCTGGGAGGCCATGCGCTTCTTCACGGAACCCAAAAACGTCTGCATCCGTTTTCCTGACTGAACCCCTTTCCCACGGCACACCCCATGAGCGACGACCAGGTCCTGTATTCCTCCTCCGCCCCGGAACCGGTGGGCGCCTACCCGCACGCGCGCCGCGTCGGCAACCTGCTGTTTCTCTCGGGCGTCGGACCGCGCGAGCGCGGCAGCGCCGTCATTCCCGGCGCCGTGCTCGATCCGGAAGGGAACATCCGTTCCTACGACATCGAGGCGCAATGCCGGTCGGTCTTTCACAACGTCAAGACCATTCTCGAAGAGGCAGGGTCGAGCTGGGAGCGCCTCGTGGACGTCACCGTCTTCCTGACGAACATGCAGGCCGACTTCGCGACCTACAACCGCGTCTACGCCGAGTATTTCACGGACACTCAACCCTGCCGCACGACGGTGGAGATCAGCCGTCTCCCCACGCCCATCGCCATCGAACTCAAATGCATCGCCACGATAGAGTGAGCGCGCGCCCCGCCCCGCGCGCGCCGCAAGGAGCAGCCCCATGTACAGCCTGACCGCCATCCCCTTCCGCCGCTGGATCGACGAGCACCGTCACCTGCTGAAGCCGCCCGTCGGCAACAAGCTCGTGTTCGAGGACGCCGAGTTCATGATCATGGTGGTCGGCGGGCCGAACGCGCGCAAGGACTACCACGTCAACGACGGCGAGGAGTTCTTCTATCAGATCGAAGGCGACATCGTGCTGAAGATCATGGACGGCGGCGTCTCGCGCGACGTGGACATCCGCGAGGGCGACATCTTCCTTCTTCCCGCGCGCACGCCGCATTCGCCGCAGCGCGGGCCCGACACCGTGGGCCTCGTCATCGAGCGCAGGCGCAAACCGGAGGAGCTGGACGGCTTCCTGTGGTTCTGCGAGCAGTGCGGCACGCAGCTGCACGAGGAGCGCGTGGCCGTCGCCAACATCGTGACGCAGCTCCCGCCGTTGATGGCGGACTTCTGGGCGTCGCTCGACAAGCGCACCTGCCGTTCCTGCGGCGCGGTGATGGACGTTCCCGCGCCGCGCGCCTGAGCGCCGCGGCCTTCACCGATACGGGAATCCCGCTGATGCCGTTCTTCAAGGTCGATACGCACACGCACATCCTTCCGCCCGCGTGGCCGGATCTGAAGGAGCGCTACGGCTACGGCGGTTTCGTGCAACTCGAGGAGCATGGTCCGGGCTGCGCGCACATGCTCATCGACGGGAAGTTCTTCCGCCGCGTGGAGGCGAACACCTGGGACGCGCCGACCCGCGTCGCCGACTGCGACCGGCACGGCGTGGGCGTGCAGGTGCTCTCCACCGTGCCCGTGATGTTCTCCTACTGGGCGAAGCCCGCGGACACGCTCGACCTCTCGCGCCTGCTCAACGACCACATCGCCTCCGTCGTCGCGGCGCGGCCCGGGCGCTTCATCGGACTCGGCACCCTGCCGCTGCAGGCGCCGGACCTCGCGGTGCGCGAGCTGGAACGCTGCGTGCGCGAACTGGGTCTCGCCGGCGTCGAGATCGGCTCGCACGTGAACGACTGGAACCTGAACGATCCCGCGCTCTTCCCCGTCTTCGAGGCCGCGGCGGAGCTCGGCGCCGCCGTGTTCGTGCATCCCTGGGACATGATGGGCAAGGAGCGCATGCAGCGGCACTGGCTGCCCTGGCTGGTCGGCATGCCCGCCGAATCCTCGCTCGCGATCTGCTCGATGATCTTCGGCGGCGTGCTGGAGCGCCTGCCCGCGCTGCGCGTCTGCTTCGCGCACGGCGGCGGATCCTTCCCCGCGACCATCGGCCGCATCGAGCACGGCTGGCGCGTGCGGCCCGACCTCGTCGCGATCGACCATCCCTCGAATCCGCGCGACGCCTTCGGCAGCTTCTACCTCGACGCGCTCGTGCACGATCCGTACATGCTCCGCCACATCGTCGCGCTCGCGGGCGAGGATTTTGTGATGATGGGATCCGATTATCCGTTTCCGCTCGGCGAGCAGGAGCCCGGCGCCCTCATCGAGTCGGTCGCGGAGTTCGACCCCGGCCTCAAACGCAAGCTGCTCGCCGACAACGCCTTCCGCTGGCTCGGCGTGGACGCCGCCCCCTATCTCGCCGCGGCGGCGGATGCCGTCCGTCTGCGAGCCTGACGCGCGCAATGCATTCCCCCCACGCCATGCAACTCACCTTCATCATCGGCGGCAGGCACTTCGCGATCGACAGCGCGCAGCCCGTCGATTGTTCCATCGCGCTGGACTTCCACGGGGCGCAACCCAACGCGTACGGCGTCGCCGCGGCGGGCGCGGAAGCCGTGCGGGCGGGCGCCACCGTGGGCGACACCCGCGAAGGCGGCAGCTGCAATTTCGAGGAGCTGCGGCTGATCCCGCACTGCAACGGCACGCACACCGAATGCGTCGGGCACCTCAGCGACGCGCGCATCTCCGTGCACGAGACGCTGCGCGAAGCCTTCATTCCCGCGACGCTCGCGAGCGTCCCCGTGACCCGCGCCCTCGAGAGCAACGAAGGCTATCTCCTCGTGAAGGACGAGGCGGACGAAATCATCACCGCCGCCGCCCTGCGCGCGGCGCTCGAGGGAAGCGACAGCGCCTTTCACCGCGCCCTGCTCATCCGTACCTTGCCGAACAGCGACGCCAAGCGCGCGCGCGACTACGCGGCGCAGCCCGCGCCCTTCCTGTCGGTGGAGTGCGCCTGGCTGCTGCGCGACCTCGGCGTCGAGCATCTGCTGGTGGACGTGCCCTCGCTCGACCGCGCCGCGGACGACGGCATGCTCAGCGCGCATCGCGTGTACTGGAATCTGCCCGCCGGCACGCATCACGTGGATCCCGCGAGGAGATCGTTCAAGACCATCACCGAATTCATTTTTGTCCCCGATACGGCGGCCGATGGACGGTACCTTCTGAATCTGCAGATTCCGTCCTTCGTCTCCGATGCCGCGCCGAGCAGACCCCTGCTCTACGCCGTCACAGAACTCCACCACGCATGATGCAGCACAACCCCGAAACGATCTTCCCCGACACCCTCGACCATGCCCTCGCGCTGGACCGGGACGATCCGCTCGCGCGTTTCCGCGAGCGCTTCCACATCCCCGCGCATCGCGACGGCAGCGACGCCATCTACCTGTGCGGGAATTCGCTCGGGCTGCAGCCGCGCAGCGCGCGCGGCATGATCGCGCAGGAACTCGACGACTGGGCCGCGCTCGGCGTCGAGGGGCATTTCCACGCGGCCCATCCGTGGCTGTCGTATCACGAACTGTTGACGGCGCAGACCGCGCGTCTCGCGGGCGCCCTCCCCGGCGAAGTGGTGGTGATGAACAGTCTCACGGTGAATCTCCACCTGATGCTGGTCTCCTTCTACCGGCCGACGGCGCAGCGCAACGCGATTCTGATCGAGCACATGGCCTTCCCTTCCGACCAGTACGCCGTCGACTCGCAGATCCGTCACCACGGCTACGATCCCGAACAGGCGCGCATCGACGTCGCGCCGCGCGAGGGCGAGCACTGCCTGCGCACCGCGGACATTCTCGAGCGGATCGATCGCGAGGCCGGCCGCATCGCGCTCGTACTGCTGGGAGGCGTGAACTACTACACCGGACAGCTGATGGACATGCGCGCCATCGCCGCCGCGGCCCGCCGGCACGGCATCGCCGTCGGCTTCGACCTCGCGCACGCCGCGGGCAACGTTCCGCTCGCCCTGCACGACTGGGACGCGGACTTCGCGGTGTGGTGCTCGTACAAGTATCTGAACGCCGGACCCGGCGCCGTGGCGGGCTGCTTCGTGCACGAGCGCCATGCGCGCCGCGCGGAACTCCCGCGCTTCGCCGGCTGGTGGGGACACGACAAGGAGAGCCGCTTCCGCATGGGGCCGGACTTCCGCGCCATTCCCGGCGCGGAGGGCTGGCAGCTCAGCAACGCGCCGATTCTCAGCATGGCGCCGTTGCGCGCGTCGATGGATATTTTCGACGAGGCCGGCATGACGGCCATCCGCGCGAAGAGCGACGCGCTCACCGGCTATCTCCTGTCCCTCCTGCTGCGCCGTCCGCATCCCGTGTGGACGGTGCTCACGCCCGCGGACCCCGCGCAGCGCGGGGCGCAGCTCTCCCTGCACGTGGCGCGCAACGGGCGCGCGGTGTTCCAGCGGCTGGCGGAACAGGGCGTGATCTGCGACTGGCGCGAACCCGATGTCATTCGCGTCGCCCCGGCGCCGCTGTACAATTCCTTCGCGGACGCGCAGCGCTTCGCGGCCCTCTTTCACGACAGCGTCGAGCAGTGCTGCGGCTGACGCCCATTCGACGCTCCCATCCACACGGCACCAGCATGAACGAACAACCGCATATCATCCTCGTCGGCGCGGGACTCGCCGGCTCCCTGCTCGCCATCTCGCTCGCGAAGAAGGGGTTCCGCGTGGACGTCTACGAACGCCGTCCCGACATGCGCGCCGTGGAGATCAGCGCGGGGCGCTCGATCAATCTCGCCCTCTCGGTGCGCGGCATCCATGCGTTGAAGGACGTGGGGCTGTTCGACGACATCGCGCCCAAACTCCTCCCGATGCGGGGACGCATGATTCACGCGGTGACGGGCGAACGCGTGTTCTCGCAGTACGGCAAGGACGCCACCGAGGTGATCAACTCCGTTTCGCGCGCCGATCTGAACATGCGCCTGCTGGATCTCGCCGAGAGCCAGTCCGGTGTGCGCATCCATTTCCAGCAGCGCTGCACCGGCATCGACCTTGCGAGCGGCGCCGTGCGGCTGCGCGACGAGACCGACGGGCGCGAGTACACCGCAACGGCGGACACCGTGATCGGCACGGACGGATCGGCCTCCGCGATCCGCGCCGAGATGCAGAACCTCGACGGGTTCACCGTCACCGAGGACATCCTCGAGCACGGATACAAGGAGCTCGTCATCCCCGCCGGGCCGGGCGGAAAGTTCCTGCTCGAGTCCGACGCCCTGCACATCTGGCCCCGGCACGCGTTCATGATGATCGCGCTGCCGAACATCGACAAGACGTTCACCTGCACGCTGTTCCTTGCGCATGAGGGCGAACAGAGTTTCGCATCGCTGGACACGCCGGCGCGCGTGCGGGATTTCTTCGCCGCCCAGTTCCCCGACGCCGTCCCGCTCATGCCGACGCTGGAGGAGACCTTTTTCGCGAACCCCACCGGCTCGCTCGCAACCGTGCGCTGTCGTCCCTGGCATGCGGGCGGGACCGTGGCGCTGCTCGGCGACGCGAGCCACGCCATCGTGCCCTTCTTCGGGCAGGGCATGAATTGCGCCTTCGAGGACTGTACCGTCCTGAGCGAGTGCATCAACCGGCATGGCACCGACTGGGACAAGGTGTACCGCGCGTACGACGAACTGCGCAAGCCCAATGCCGACGCCATCGCCGATCTCGCGCTCGAGAATTTCATCGAGATGCGCGACAGGGTGACGGACGCGCACTTCCTGCTCACGAAGGCCGTCGGACTCGCGCTCGAGCAGCGCTTCCCGGACCGCTTCGTGCCGAAGTACTCGATGGTGTCCTTCCACCGCGTCCCCTACGCCGTCGCGCAGCGCCGCGGTCGCATCCAGGACGACATCCTCGACCATCTCTGCGCGAACATCAGCCGCGTGGAGGACGTCGACTGGCAGCACGCCGGCGTGCTCGTCCGGGAAATGCTGATTCCGCTCGCGGACTACGCGGCGGTGTACTGATACATCGCGTCACCGCTGCGCGGCGCGCGGCATCACCAAGGCACACTCATGGACAAACCCTATCCGCCGGTCTACTACTCCGATTACCTCCAGCTCGACACGCTCCTCAGCTCGCAGAAGCTGAAAAGCGCGGAGGCCGGGCATCCCGCCCACGACGAGATGCTCTTCATCGTCATCCACCAGGCCTACGAACTCTGGTTCAAGCAGATCCTGCACGAAATGGGATCCGTGCTCGACATGTTCGAGAAGGAGACCGTGGACGAGAAGAACATCGGCACCGCCGTGTGGCGGCTGCAGCGCGTGGTGGAGATCCAGAAGATCCTCATCGACCAGCTGCGGGTGCTCGAGACCATGACACCGCTCGATTTCCTCGACTTCCGGGATTACCTCTTCCCTGCTTCAGGGTTTCAGAGCGTGCAGTTCCGTCTCGTGGAAATCCTCTTCGGCCTGCGCGCCGAGCAACGGCTGCTGTACAACCAGTTCGCGTACCACACGCGCGTCTCGCCGGAGCATCAGGCCCTGCTGAAGCGCACCGAGGAGCGCACGAGTCTCTTCGACGTCGTGGAGCGCTGGCTCGAGCGCACGCCGTTCCTCGATCTGCCGGACTTTCGATTCTGGCAGTTCTACCGCGACGCCGTCAATGCGATGCTGCTCGGCGACCGCGATGTGGTGCGCAGCAATGCCACGCTCACCGATCTCGAGAAGCAGGTGCAGCTCGAGGAACTCGACGCGACCGAGGTGCGCTTCGCGGCCGTGTTCGAGGCCGACAAGCACGAGGAACTCATTCAGAGCGGCAAGCGGCGCCTCTCGCACACGGCGACGCAGGCGGCGCTGTTCATCTCGCTGTACCGCGACCAGCCCATCCTGCACATGCCGCATCGCCTGCTCTCGACGCTCGTGGACATCGACGAACTCTTCACCACCTGGCGCTATCGGCACGCGCTGATGGTGCATCGCATGATCGGCACCAAAATCGGCACGGGGGGCTCGTCGGGTTTTCATTACCTGAAGTCGACCGCGGAGAATCACCGGGTGTGGACGGACCTCATCGACCTCTCCACCTATCTGATTCCTCGCGCCGCGCTGCCCGCGCTGCGTCCGGATGTGGAAGCGCAGCTCGGTTTCCGGTACGGGTCGTAAGCGGGCGTGGACGCCGACCGCATGCGCCGTCTGGCGCGGCTCGTCACGCACGCGGGCGAACTGTCGGCGCTGCTGCTGAAATCCTCCCAGGCGCCGGACGCGCTGGCATCGGACTTCCTGCGAAGGAAAAAAAATCTAGCCTCCGCCGACCGCCGCTTCATCTCCGAGGCCGCCTTCATCGCGCTGCGTGTGCACGCGCTCGCCGTCGCGTCACGGGATGCGGTCTTCCCGCCGCATGCAGAGGCGGCGAATCCCGCTCCCTCGCCGCACGCGCTGACGGTGCTCGCGGCCCTTGTCGCCGCCGATCAGGTCGGCGCGGCGTCGCTCTCCACCCGCTTCGCGGAGCATGGCGAGGAAGGCGTCTCGGACGACATCGTGGACGCCGTCGCCTCGGCCCTGCTCTCGCGCGAAAGCGCCGGCGGCCATGCATCGGCGTTGCGCGCGCGTGTCAGCGCCATGACGGCCGCGGCCGATGCCGCGCTCAAGAAAGGGACCGATCTATCCGATACCGACGTCGCGGTGATCGAGCGCGCCGCCTGCGCGCCGCGATGGATTCTCGAATCCTTCGCCCGCGGTGGCGATCCGCCGCGCGGCATGGACGGCGCCCTGCGGCTTGCCCGTTCGCTGCTCGCGAGCGCGCCGGTCGGGCTGCGCGTGAATCGCTCGCGCTGCATGCGCGACGACGCGTTGCAGTCGCTGCGCGCGCGCGGCGTGGCCGTGCACGCAGGCGCGCTGTCGCCGGTCGCGCTGGTCCTCGACGAGCGCACGACCATCACCACCGATCCGCTGTACGCGGAAGGCGCCCTCGAAATCCAGGACGAGGGGAGCCAGCTCATCGCCTGCGCGCTCGTGCCCGAACACGGGCAGCGCATCCTCGACGCCTGCGCCGGCGCGGGCGGCAAGACCCTGCACATCGCGGATCTGCAGGGGGACGCGGGCGTGATCCTCGCGACGGACACCGAACCCCGCCGCCTCCGCTCGCTGCTCGCGCGCGCGCGCCGCTGCGGCTTCGCGAGCATCGAGACGCTGCATGCCGACGTGCTGCTCGCGGCGAACGGCAGGCACGCGCCCGACTGGCGCGGCTCTTTCGCGTCCGTGCTGGTTGACGCGCCCTGTTCGGGTCTCGGCACCGCGCGCCGCAATCCGCTCGTCAAGTGGCGTCTCGCGCCTCGCACGCTCGCGCGCATCGCCGCGAAGCAGCGGACCCTGCTCGACGCCTACGCCGCGTTCGTGCGTCCGGGAGGCACGCTCGTGTACGCGACCTGCTCCCTGCTCCCGCAGGAGAATGAAGACATCGCGCTGGACTTCCTCGCCACGCATGCGGAGTTCGCACCCGCGCCTCTCTCCGACGCCTTTCGCCGATACGCGGTTTCGGTCCCGGACCTGCCGCCCGACGCGTTTATGTGTACCCTCTCCCCCGATCTCCACGGCACGGACGGGTTCTTCATCGCGCGGATGAAGAGGGGGGAGATGTGAGAAGGGAGATGACAGATGGTGTCTCGCCGATGCCCGTCATCCTGAGCGCAGAAGCCTGCCCTGAGCGAAGCCGAAGGGAAGGATCTGGCCGTCCAGTGTACACGCGTCGTTCGGTGGAAGACAGATTCCTCCGCGCCATCATTGCCTAATCGATCCTCCTGGAGATACACCATGCCCCACGCCATCCGGCTGTTTCCATATCTCATCCTTGCCCTCCTTCTCGGGTCCTGCGGCGGCAGGCGCGACAACGGTGAAGCGATCTTCTTCACGGGCCTCAACGACCGGGGGACGGCCATCGCCTCCGACATCGACCGTACGGACCTGCGCGACAAGTCGATGGTGATCGCGTGCGCGTCCTGCCACGGCGAGGACCGTCTCGGACGCCGCAATCCGATTCCCGATCTCGGTCCCTTCTCCACGCCCGATATTTCCCCGGCGACACTCTCGCAGCCCGTCGAGGGCCGCCGTCCCGCGTACACGCGCGAACTGCTCGCGAACGCCCTCCTCAACGGACGCGGCGCGAACGGTCGCGGCCTGCACTATCCCATGCCGCGCTGGAAACTCGACGAGAAGGACCTTGGGGACTTGACGAGATTCCTGCTGCGGAAGTAACAGTGGAAGAAATCGGACCGGACAGGAGCCGTGAATTGCTTCAATGGAATTTCTCCTGCCGTGCCAGCATCTCGACGAATTCCTGGATCTTTCGGATGCGTGTCTCGGGCTTCTTCGCCGTCTGCACGCGATAGATGAACGCGTAGCGATTCGCGGCGTTCAGTGTGAGGAAAAAGGAGAGGGCCCTCTTGTTCTTCTTCAGCGCCGCAAGAAAATCCGGAGGCGGCTCCGCCTTGCCGGGCGAATCGTAGGCTTCGTCCCAGCGTCCGTCCGCCCGCGCCAGCGCGACCGTGGCGAGTCCCGCGGGCTTCATGCGCCGCTCCTTGATGAGGCGCTGCACCTTTTCAGTGTTCCGTTTCGACCACCGGCTCTTCGGTCCGCGCGGCGTAAACTTCTGCAGCCACGACAGCGCGTCGTGCGGGTGCTTCAGGCCGTCGATCCACCCGTGACAGAGCGCCGTCTCGAGCGCCTCATCGTACGTCACCGACAGCTCGCCCGCGTCCTTCTTCGCGATGCGCAACCACACGCCGGGAGAGGTCGATCCGTGCGCATCCAGCCAGGAATCCCATGCGGCGTCGGTCGCGCAGGACAGTATGGGTAGGGTGTGCGGGGTGGCGGGTTCCATGGCGGTGGATGGGATTGGGGAATTTGAGTATTGAAATTCCTCGAAAACGGAGAAGATAATAGGATGCGATCGTCTTGTTTATGCAAGCCTCCCCGCCAGCTCCACGACGAGGGCGACCTGTTTATGTCTTGTTGGAATCTACGCATTTAGACAAAATCCGTACACTCAAGAACGGACAGATTCTTCGCTACGCTCAGAATGACGATACTGAATGATGGAGCATTGCACTCCGTATCTCCGTATCTCCGTATCTCCGCATCCCCACCTGCGCTTCGCTGCGCTCAGCTTCGGCGGGCAGGCCCGCATCCCCGCATCCCCACCTGCGCTTTGCTGCGCTCAGCTTCGGCGGGCAGGCCCGCGTCCCCGCATCCCCACCTACGCTTCGCTGCGCTCAGCTTCGGCGGGCAGGCCCGCGTCTGCCGTCACCCGCCCCGTCGCCACCGCGGCACCAGCATCGGCACCTCGCGCTGGTAGGCGCGGTACTCCTCTCCGAACTCCGCGACGAGCTTGCGTTCTTCGAGCAGTGTGCCGACGATGAAGTACAGGACGAGTACGGCCTTCGTCGCGATGGTGACCGTCGTGATGTTCCCCAGGAAAATAACGATGAGGATGCCCGCGGTGTAGTACGGATGCCGCACACGGCGGAGGATGCCCTCGGCCTTGAACACCGCCGGCTGCTCGATGCGACCCGCCCGCGCATCGGCGATCTGCTGCAATCCGAAAAAGTACCACTGGTTGTACTGCCGCCCGCCGGCCACCATCAGCGCCATCCCCGCGAGCAGCATCGTCCACTGAACGAGCGATAGCGGAAAGCTCCAGACGAAAAGCGGGTCGCCGGGCATGCGCCGTTCGAGAAGGGCAAGCGGCACGAGACTCGCCAGGCTGAACAGGTCGTAGAACAGCCGGTAATACGCGATGCGCGCTCCCAGCAGCCGCCGCATCCAACGCATCCAGAACGGGGCGATCAGGACGCTGTGAACGGTGCACCAGGCGATCCAGGCTGTGGTGATGATGAGAACGGAGATCATGGGGATTGGGGGATTGGGGAAAGGTGAAGGGAGAAGGTGAAGGAGAAGGTGAAGGTGAAAACGGAGAGTTGTTTGCTTACTCCCATCCACGAGGCCGCGATCGAGTGACAAGCGAGACGCTTGTCCCACCCGGAGTCATGGAAATTCTACTGACTCCCTGATCCCTTCACGCCCTTCCCCGTTTTCTCGATCCGCACCGTCACCGCCTCGGCCACCTCCCCAGCCTCATTGATGACCGTCGCAGTGCGAACAAGATGCGTCGCATCGGTGAATTCGATGGTCAGGGCAACGCGCGAACCGTCGGAACCCTGCAGCTCGCCGGTCCACGATTTCGCGGAGCCGGTCCAGCTTCCCCAGCGGCTGACACCGCTCGAGGAGAAGGTGTTCACCGAAATGCTCCCCTCAGTCCCGGTTTTCAGATAGACGCGCTCCTCGGAAATCGCGACGCGCCTCGACGCGTCCTTGTACACAGTCTGCGTACCCTCGAGAAAGGCGCCCTGCAGCGCGAACGCGTACGTGACCTCGCAGGGCCGGCTCGTCCCCGCGCTCTCCACCGTTCCCTTCCACGTCCCCTCCAGTGCCAGCAACAGCGGGTCGCGCCACTGCGGCGACTGCCCGTACGCCATACCCACGACGCAGTGCGCCAACAGAAAAAGATATCCGAATCTTCGACTCATGTATTCACCTCCAAAGCGTTCATCTATTGTCCCGCTGCCGTGCAGCCGGCTCCCTTCCCCATTCATCCTTCATCCTTCATCCTTCATCCTTCATCCTTCATCCTTCACCCTTCATCCTTCATCCTTCATCCTTCCACCACCCGCGGCACTGCCAGCGATCCGTTCTCGATCACATGCACGGAACTGATCCCCGGCTGCAATCCCGCGACGGCATCCACCGCGTCCTGCAGCGTCGCGCAGGGCGTCATGCCCATGCGGCGCATGGCGTCGTCGGGCAGCGCGCTGACGAAGTAGACCGGATGCCGTTTCGTCTTGTCGCGCTGCGCGACGGCGGTGTGCGCATTCATCGAATACCGCGCGGCAAGCGCGTCGCGCAATTCGTCGCCCTCCGCGTAATCGAACCATTCGAGGAAGCGATCGTTGCCGATGCCGTCACGGCACTCGGCCACACAGATGATGGCGCCGCCCTCCACCGTGACCGCCTGCGCGCGGTGCAGGGCCTTGTGCGCCTGGATGAAGTTCACGTCCTTCGGATAGCCGCCCGCGCTCACGATGGTGCAATCGGCCGGTGCCGGGACGTCGACGCGGTACATGCCGTCCACCGTCGCGCAGCCGAGGCGGTGCGTCTCGCGCGCGTCTCCGCAGAGCGCATGCGCAATGCGCCCCTCCGCGTCAAGCAGCGCGGTGAAGGCCCAGGTCGGCGGAAAAAAACGCCAGGCGTCGTCGAGATCCTCGGCGACGGGATTGCCCTCGATGTTCCCGTCGCGGCAGGCGGGATGGAAGCGGCCCTCCGCGGTCAGCGTTCGGCGATGGTTCTGCACGGCGGAGGTGTACGCCGCCACGCCGGGCAGAAACATCTTCGCCCCGCCGCCGTAGCCGGCGAAATAGTGGTGGACGATGGTGCCCGCGGAAATCACCTTGTCCGCGCGCGCCACCAGCCGGTTGATGCGCACGGCGGTTCCGAAGCGCGTCGTGCCCAGCAGCACGGTGCCGCCCTCGTCGCGCGCGTTATGCTCGTGCACGCGGTAGCGCTCGTAGGCCTCCTCGCCGATGATGGCGCGCTTCTCGGCCTCGGTCTGGCCGCGATGCGTGCCGCAGGCGAAGACGATCGCGATGTCCTCTTCCGTCAGTCCCGCAGCATGCAGGCGCTCGAGCAGCAGAGGGAGAAACAGCGGCACGCCGCAGAGGCGCGTCTTGTCCGGCACGAGCAACGCGACGGTCTCGCCCGCGTGCACGAAACGTTCGAGCGGAGGCGCGCCGACGGGCGCGTCGAGCGCGATGCGAACGACATCGGCTTCGGAACGCTCCGTGTGGACGGGTGCGATCCGAAGCCGATGCATGTTCCAGCCTGCAGGGGACTCAGCAGTCGCTGTGCCCGAGCCGCTCCGCAGGTCGATCACGGCCGCTTGGGGGGAAGCTAGTCGATCTTCAGCGCGGGACGGATGGCGAGCACGCCCTTCTTGAAACCGAGGATGCGCTCGAAATCCGCGACGTAGATCATGCTGCCGCGTACACGCACGCCGCGCGGCGAGATGAAGCCCTTGATGGTCATGGGATCGATGCGCTCCACGAAATCGCCGCCGTCATTGAAGTGGAAGACCACGCCCGCGACCGGATCGGCCACGTAGATGTCCCGCGTCTGCAGATCGGCCGACACGTCGAAGGGACCGACGAGCGGATCCTTGATGACTTTGCGCACGCTGAAATCGCCCTTGTCGAGGATCTGCACCTGGCCGTTGCCGTAGTCCGCCACGTACAGCATGCCGTGCGCGGAGAAGATGTTCTTCGGATCCTTGAACAGCCCCGCGGCCTTCGCGCCGGAGAATGTCCCCTTGCGATCGAACACCTTGATGCCGTCCACGTCGAGCACGTACACCACGCCCGCGGTCGCCGCGACGCCGCGCGGATCCTTGAGATTCTCGCTCACCACGGTCTGCCGCACGCCCTCGTGGTTGTAGATCACGAGCGATTTGCTGCTGCCGTCGATGACGTACAGCCATTTGTCCTCGTCCACGCAGAGGCCGCGCGGATCGGCATGCGCGCCCTCGAGCCCGATTTCGCTCGAGAAGGTGCCGATGCTCGTCAGGCGCTGCACGATGCCCACGACGGGATTCGAAATGTAGATGGCGTCTTCCATGATCGCCATGTAGGAGAGGTGGTCGAGCTGCCGGTTGTTCGACTTGCGGTAGAAGGACGGCGCTTCCGGCGTGCCTTCGCCCGTCACCTGCAGGTAGTCGAACTGCGCTCCCGCCTTGCGGGAGAAGAGTCCGACGTATCCGGAGATGTAGCGGAGTTCCTCAAGGACGACGTCCTGCCCCTGCACGGAGATCGCGTAGGTGCGCTTGATGGGATCAACACTGACACGCAGCTTCACGAAGCCCGACGGCGCGATGTAGTCCACCACGCGCGTCTCCGCGTACTTCCCGTGAAAATCCATGTAGCCCGTCGAGACGGCCGTGCCGGTGAGGTACACCACGTGCGAATTCTCGAACATGTTCGGATACTCGGCGCAGAACATCACGCCGCCGCCCACGCCCTTCACGGTCGCCTCGATCACGTACGGCTTCGTGCGCATGAAGTACTGCGACGCGAGCATGCCGAACTGGTCGCCCGCTCCGGCGACGCTGACGGCCTGTTCGCCGGCGTTCCACTTGCCCGCCACGATGGACCAGCGCGGCGCGAGCGCGCCCGAATTGAAATCGTCGACGAGCCATCCTGATGCGGTGGCCGCACCCTGCGACAGCAGCATGGGAGAAAAGACGCATCCGATCAGGAGGAGGAGGAGTGAGCGCATCATGGGACCTCGACTGTGAAAGCGGGAGAAATATTCAGTTTGAAATGTAAGGACTCTCGAATTCGATAGCAAAAAAAAGTGCCCTTTTGCGTGATTATCCGGCCAGCAACCCCTCGTACAGTTCCACGATGCGGCGGGTGTTCTTCTCCGCATCGAAGTGTTCCCTTGCAAACGCAATGCCAGCCTCGCCGGAGGACCTCGCAATGGCGCTGTCTTCGAGCAGACGCCGCATCGCGGCGGCCAGCGCGGCGGAGTCGCACGGCGGTACAAGCAGACCCGTCTCGCCGTCCCGGACCAGCTCGCGCGGACCGCCAAGATCCGAAGCAATCACCGGCCTGCCCATCGCCGAGGCCTCTATGATGGGCCGTGCGAAGTGCGCGACGGTGGACGGAAACACCAGCATCGTCGATGCCGCGAGCAGTTCCGGAATGCCGCTGCGCACGCCGATGAGCCGTATCGACTCTCGCAACGCGGGCGGGATCAGCCGCTCCACCGCGCGCAGATAACGCAGGCTGCCATTGACCCTGTTGCGGAACGTCGCGCCGGGAATGTGTCCCGCGATGAGGAACACCGTGTCCTGTTTTGTCGCCAGCACGGCGAGCGCCGCCCCCACGAATTCGCGCGTGCCCTTGATGCGGTTCACGCCGCCCAGCATGAGCACGACCTGCGCCTCCGGCGCGATGCCGAGTTCGCGCCGCACGGCGCTGCCGTCGATGGCGGCATCGAAGACGCGGAAGTCGATGAAGTTGTACACCACATGGATGCGCTCCGACGGCGTGAGCTGCTGCGCGTCGTGATTGCAGATCGGGATGACGAGGTCGGCGTTGCGGTGGATGATGCGGCGCACCATCGAGCGACGCCAGCCGAAGTACCCGCGGCTGAGCGGCTCGCGGATATGCCACACGACGCGCAGGCCCGCGCGCTTCGCGGCAATGCCGAAGGCGAGCAGCGTGGACGTGTTCAGATGCACGAGGTCGAACTGCCGCTGCGCGAAGAAGGCCGAGGCCCGCGCGATGGCGAAGGGCAGATGCGCGAGCCGCGCGAGCGTCTTGGGCAGCTGCCACCACGGATACCAGAGCACGTTGGTGTGGCTGAAGTCGCGCACGCCCTCCATCACGATGGTCTCGATCCCCTCCTTCCGGAAGAGCTCGCTTGCCTCACTCTCATGAATGCACAGCACCGTGGGCTGATACCGCGCGCGGTCCAGCCCGCGTATCAGGTACAGCAGGCTCAGCGGCGCGCCGCCGATGCCCTTCCCGTGGTGCACGTAGAGGATGCGGATCGGCGCAGCTTGCAGGACGCGACTCCAGACTTGAGAACTTGCTGACAGGATGGTGTTTTGCCGGCTCTGATCATGAATCTCACCTGTGAGGCTTTGCGTATTTACACTGGAGACAGAAGATCAGAGCATGAAGATAATACCACTCGCGAAGGAAAGAAAAAAAGATCGTTCAATCGCGGGTTCCAGCCTGTGTTCGCTGCTACTTCGCGAGCATCATCACGCTCGTCTTCACTCCGTATTCCGTGGTCAGCATCATCAGGTACATTCCCGATGGCAGCCCGCTTGGGACGGTGTATTCGACGCGATGCGCGCCTGCGGGCAGGTCTGCGTCCAGCAAAGAGGATACCGATTGCCCGAGCAGATTGTATACGCGGACGGAAGCATGCGTCTCGCGGGGAAGACGGAACTCCACCATCGTCGACGGATTGAACGGATTCGGATGATTCGACAGCGTGAGACCGTCAGCGGGATTGAAGGGCCTATTTCCCTGCGCCGCATCGGATACCTTCTTCGGGAAGCGCCAGCGCGGCAGTACACGGTCGAAGCCGCGCTTCATGCCGTAGGCCTGATGCAGGGCAAGGTCGGAATACCCGGCGGCCCGCATGTCGTTGATGATCGAAACGATCGCGCTGGAATCGCGCTCGGCCATGGCGACCATCTGCAGAACCGGCAGGATTTCGCGCGCCGCGTTGCTGCCAGGATACGATGAACGCAATTGCTGCGCTTTTGCGCCCGCCTGCGTCGGATTCCCGAAAACCAGCAGCGCTCTCGCCCAGGAGGAGAGAATGTCCGCCCGCACGGCCGCATGCGAAATGACGCCGAGCATCGCGCCGTAGAAGGCAGTGCTGCGCGAGAGGCACATTTGCGTACTGTCGGGGTACCGGCGGGCATGCTCCGCTTCGAGAAAGAGCAGGAAGGAGCAGGTTCGGGAAGCCTGAGCCGGCGTGGGATTGTGAGTGAGCAGATGGCCGATGAAGCGGTACACCTCCGCGAAATTGTTCGCTCGTGAATAGCGTGGCAGCTCCCACAGGCTTGATGCGAATGGCGGGAGGGCGCCGGCCTTTGGAAACAGTATTGAGGTATCCACACATTCCGGAAGCGGGGGAAGGTTGATTTCCGCTCCTTTCACAGGATCGAAGTGCACATTTCCTGCCCAAGGCGAAGAGATATAGCGTTGCTGCATGTCCGCCGAAAGAGTGTATGTGCCGCCGTTCTCGACAGCGTCACCCCACCAGTTGTCCGTCAATTCGGCGGTGGATGTGCTGTCGAGAACGATGCGTCTCTTGCTCTGGTCCGGATGGTCGATATTGTTCTCGCCGTGGCACGAGCCCGCGAGCGAACCGCCCAGCAGGTACGACTCGTTGCGCAGATCGATCTGAGTCGTGTCGTTGTTTACGATTCTGTTCTCGCC
The DNA here is from genome assembly GCA_016720835.1 of Ignavibacteria bacterium. Classification (GTDB taxonomy): domain Bacteria; phylum Bacteroidota; class Ignavibacteria; order SZUA-365; family SZUA-365; genus JADKJW01. The sequence goes on along the minus strand of JADKJW010000007.1, from coordinate 154,902 downwards.
GTTCACGCCGATCAAAGGGTATCCGAAGCGTGCCGCAGAATAGTTCATGTGCAGACCGGCGTCCAGTTGTTCCTCGATGCAGTTTTTTGTGATTGATCCCGAGGAGACGGAGGACACGTATCCAACGCCGATTCTGTTCGCAAACACACGACTCGTCGTGAGATGCAGATAGCTGTTGACGTTCGTAATCCCGGACCACCATCTGCTGCGAATATCCGAACACAAGACCTCGAGGCTCGAGCTGATGCCCAATCCCTGAAGGAAGATCCCATCACCTTCGGGATTGTAAGTAAGCGGGCGCTCGATGTATGTGTTGCGGACGATATTTTCCGGCGAGTCCGATTCGTACAGATGTATCGCTGAACCTCCGCCATCGTCCACCGTACGGATATCCCTGATCCGGCAGTCGTCGAGAACAAGAACAGCATCGTCGAGGGCGGATAATATGCCGTTCCACGCATCCGATGTATCGCGGGATGTTCCTTCAAAGACGGTATTCCTCGCGTAGAGATGGCCGTAATTGTCGAGATTCCGGTACGGCGCGAATTGCATGTGGCAGGTGGAGTCCGTTCCATTGACTTCGAGGAGCGCTCCTGACCAGTTGACGAAGTGCGGCGTGTTCTCGAAGACCACGCTGTCGCCGAGTTGCCAGCGGCCGCCGCCGTTGAAGAGCGAATCGATGCAGCGCTCGAAGCGGTATGGTGTCGTGCCTTCGAAGGAGATGACACCGTAATTCTCCCATGTGTTCGTGGAATCCGGCAGGCACTGTGTGCTGAAGGTCATGCCGTTCCGGAAGGTCAGGCTGTCGTTCCATTCCGTCCGTATCGATCTGTTCCATGCCAGCTCGCCGTTGCCTTCAATCGTGCCGGTACCCCGCAGGGCGTGAGCGCTTCCGAACAGCATGGTACCGCGGTTCTGAATCGATGCTCCGTTCAATTCGATATACACGCTGTCATGACAGTAAAGATTACCCGTCGGCTGAATGGCAAGCGTTTGATGTCCCTGCAGGATCATGTTCTCCGTACACATCGAAGATCGCCCCGGATGTCACGGTTGTCAGCGTATCGAGCAGGTCGCCGCTGAATCGGGTGGCATCCCTGACGCGATACAGACGGCCTTCGCCGGGTTCGAAGGCTTCCGCGAATGTCGTGTCAGTTCCGATCACCCAAGCCTTCGACTGATCCACGCTCTCAATCAGAATGTAATCCGTTGTGGAACCGGCGAAGGAAAGTTCAATGGTCCTTCCGCTGTCCCTCTGTGTCCGCATGTTGGTGATGTAGAGATAGTCTTCGGTTTCTTCTTCATTCTGCAGCCAGCCGATGTGGAAGTACCTTCCGTTCTCCGGATCGAGCACTTCTGTCGTGTCGTCCCTTGTGACAACATTTGTGACCCTGATGCTGTCGTTCAGCTCAAGCGCGTCCAGCTCCGTGACGTTACGAGCATCATTCTTCCACGTGAGCTGCATGAGCGTCGGACCGATTTTCTCCAGTTTCATATTTACCGCGCGCACGGCGGCTGCCTTATCCTCTTCGTAACTGTCCATGTGGATTGCTCTTCCGTTTCCGTCTACCAAGCCAGAGACCGAATCGACCGGGCTTATCGCATGACTGAAAAAACAGTAATACCCTACGCCCTTTGCACCCAGGGCAGCCATGATGTTGGCTTGTACGGTTATTTCTCTGATATTCGGTTCTCTGAGGTGAACACTTCCGTATCTTGATACCTGTCCAAGTGACATCCACGGTTTTTCCTTATCGCGAGCCGCAGTGGCGATGTTTCGATAGTTCAATATAATATCTCTCAGTGACTGCTGGACCGCGTACTCACCCACGGTAGCGTCATACAATCTGTAGCAGTCAGTGAGCAGAAACGCATGACCCGTCTCATGGAGGAAGCGGCGGGTTTGATATACGGGATATGTGCTAGAGGTTATGCTCGTCGTGCAGAAATCCGAAGGTATTCCGGAATAGTTTTTCACATGATTCTTCACCAACTCGGTAAAGAGCCCGATGACGGGGTATCGAAGAGAATCCACCCGATCCGTTTCCACTTCATCTTCAAGCCGGAACGCAAACAAATACGGGCGACTGTCCTGGCTCAGGTAACGATCCATGTACTCTGTGAACGATGTGATGTATCTCGGCTCGCCAAGCAGATTCGCCGCGTCGTTGTCTATTGCGATGTAATCGATTCGCACACCGACATGATTGGGCCAGTGTACGCAGTAATCGAGCTTTCTCCCCGAGTCACCCGGAATGAACGCGACAGCTCTGGATTGGACGTAATTCATCGTGTCGACCTCGCGAACCATGATATTGATCGAATCGATGAGCATCGGGTTCCTTGTGCTATCGAGCACCCAGAGACTGCAAAGAACGCTATCCTTGAGATGCCCTTCATTGAATACTTGATCGGCTTTCAGGCGAACCCTGAAAAATCTTGTCGCCTGATCCTGCTGCGATGCATATGGATCACGCAGTCCCTTGGCGATGAAACCAGCCTGGTCAGTTCCCCGCTCCACGTGAATAACATTGTCGGGTTGCAGGGCTGTCGAAGCATCGGATTCGATTTTACCATCGGCATCGAATTTTTCGGTGCCGACGCAGTTTGCGTCTCTACTGTAATGCCATCGGCATTCAGGATGGTAGAGCCAGCGTCGTCCTCCTCGCAGTGGGAGAAGAAACAGGCTCGTGTCCATATAGGCTGCATCCCAAATGGCAAAGCGCAAGCCGTTATGTCCATTCGCCTGGAGGAGACTGTCCCGCACGTCGTTTTCCGTGTTTATGGTATTGCCCACATGGATCTTGAACGGTCCCTGGTTTATTCGCAAGTAATCCGCAATATCGTCCCAGTGGCAATAGCTCTATTGTGTAGAATCCCAGATTTCCTGGCGATTCAGAAATTCGCCAAACAGTTGAAACCTCGTCGGAGCGGTTTGTGCGCTCGCGGTGATCGGGAACGCCATTCCCACAATGATGACGAAATTCAGAACAAGCTTTTTCATGATTGCTCCAGGTGCTGTTCGTGGAATTGTAATGGGATGCCTACCGCTTCACGACCTTTCCCTTCAACAACCCTCTTGATGTTTCAAGTATGGTGATATACAATCCAGGTGAAACCTTCACACCACGAGCGTCAAATCCGTCCCACATGATTCGAGCTTCACCGGAAGCGCCTCTTGCAACATTGAGACTGCGGATTTCACGCCCATATATATCGTATATCTTCAGGGTTGAGGAATTGCTCACCTCGTTGACCGCTATCATCGTCGTATGATCAGTAAATGGATTTGGAAATGCAGTTATGGAGGGAGCTTGTGAAATGGGAATATCTTCCATGGAAGTTCTCCTCCAGGATTTACCTCCATACACAGCAAAGCCGGTCTCTCCGTCGGTTACAAACGTCGCGGCGAATTCCGCCAGGCCGTCTCCGTCAATATCGCCAATATGCGCTACCTCACTCGAAAATCCATTCCCACTCATCGGATTAAACGCGGTTGCCGCAGGGTAGGATTCCATTCCCAGCGAACTCCCCAAATAGATGAACGCCATGCCTACTCCAACACGATAAATGCCGGACAGCAGAAAATCGACATACCCGTCTCCGTTGATATCACCGATCATATGTGCTACCTGTTCGAATACGAACTCTGCCGAATCCCCAGTCTTAAGTACTCTATCGGGGATTGTACGAAATCCTCCCGCCCTGCCGTAATATACATAACCGAAATGATCCCCGATGTACAGATCGCATATTCCGTCGGCGTTCATATCGAACACGTTTAACGAGCTCATGGAATGAGAATTCGTGCTGTACGGTATCACCTTCCTGCTTATTCGCTGATCCGGATGCGTCGGATCGAATACGAATTCTGGTTTTCCATAATGCACATCGTAGTACTCGTACAGAGGCGATTTTCCAATGACTTCAGGTTCGTTTGAGCCAATGACAAGATCTTTGAACCCGTCTCCGTTGACATCTTCAATAATGACACCATTTTTTGCAAACCGAAAATTATCAGCTTGGTAGATTCCGGAAGTATCCGGACTTGGAAATCGCGAGGAGCCACCATAATAGATATACACCTTTCCGTACCAGCCACCACCGGTCACTCGCATCGACCGGGCGGCGATGGCGATGTCCTCCCGGTCATCTCCATTCAGATCTCCAATCGCAATGTAGCCGCCGAAATCCGGTGGCCCTTGGATATTCGGCTCCTCCGAGTGGATCCTCCAGGCCGGGACAGTGTCGATGGCGTACGGACAGCTATCGCAGCCGGGATACATGATCACCTCATCGATGTACGATTGCACCACGAGATCGGGCAGGCCGTCTCCGTTCACATCGCCCTTCGCGAGGGTGCCATAGCCCTCCAGGCGCACGAAGTTGTTCCTGTCGATGATCCCCGGTCGCGTTCCGAAGATCATCCATGTCTGCATGGAATCCCTGCACGCATTGATGAAGAGGTCCGGGATCCCGTCCCGGTTCACGTCCCCCATCGAAAGGATGTGATCCGCGTACCGCCAGTACGAGTACCCCGGGGAGTAGAACAGGCATGACGCCCTATCGAATCCCATGTTGAATGCGCTTTGCGAAAATCCCGCGGAGCAGAACACAAGCAGCATCATTACTGCGGAGAACATCCTGCGGCTGGTTTGTGCGATCCAACCGCCCGCTCTCCGCAGTTCGTATCGCCGTACAGAAACGTGTACGGTGTCGCCATTCTTCACGATACTTCGGATTCGAAAGTACAGGTCCATGTGCGCATCAGTGCACGGTAAGACTAAATTTATGGGAACTTACTCCTTTGCCTGCGCCGTGTCAAGGCAAATGGCTCCCATCGGCTGGAAATCGCCGATGCGTGAGACTGCACGATTGAGAATCGAGATCCCGTCACGGCGTTCGCGCCTTTCGCGCGATCATACCTCGACAGATCGTCGAGTACTCAGTCGAGAACTTCGAGCCGGGCGGTGAAGTGCCGCAGCATCGGGGCCTCGTAGGTGAGACGCAGGCCCTTGAGGCTTTCGCGGCGGTCGTGCACGTGCTTCACCACTTCGATCACGTAGTCGATGTGGCTCTGCGTGTACACGCGGCGCGGGATGGCGAGGCGCACGAGTTCCATCTGCGCGCCGTTGAAGCTGCCGTCCGCGTTCGTCGTGCCGAACATGAGGCTGCCGATCTCCACTGCGCGCACGCCGCCGTCGAGGTACAGCGCGCAGTTGATGGCCTGCGCGGGGAACTGCGACGCGGGAATGTGCGGGCAGAAACGCGCGGCGTCCAGATAGATCGCGTGCCCGCCGGGCGGCATGAGTATCGGCACGCCGAGGTCCACGAGCTTGTTGCCGAGGTAGGCCGTGCTGGTGATGCGGTAATGCAGGTAGTCCTCCTCGAGCACTTCCTCGAGGCCCTGCGCGATGGCCTCGAGGTCGCGGCCGGCGAGACCGCCGTAGGTCGGGAAGCCCTCGGTCACGATGAGGAGGTTGCGGCACTGCAGCGCGAGATCGGCGTCGTTCATGGCGAGGAAGCCGCCGATGTTCACGATGCCGTCCTTCTTCGCGGACATGGTCACGCCGTCGGCGTACGAGAATATTTCCTGCGAAATTTCGAGAGGCGTCTTGTCTGCATAGCCCGGCTCGCGGAGCTTGATGAAGTAGGCGTTCTCGGCGAAGCGGCAGGCGTCGATGAAGAGCGGAAGGCCGTACTTGTCGCACACGGCGCGCGTGGCGCGGATGTTGGCCATGGACACGGGCTGTCCGCCGCCGGAATTGTTCGTGACGGTGATCATCACCAGCGGGATGTTCTCCACGCCGTGCTCCTGGATGACCGCTTCGAGCTTGTCGATGTCCATGTTGCCCTTGAAGTCGGCCACCACTTCCGGCCGCTTCCCGTCTTCGGTCATGCAGTCGATGGCCGTGGCGCCCGAGAATTCGATGTTGGCGCGCGTGGTGTCGAAGTGCGCGTTGTTCGGGATCACCTTGCCGGGACCGCCCTTCACGGTGAAGAGGATCTTCTCGGCCGCGCGGCCCTGATGCGTCGGGATGATGAAGGCAAGGCCGGTGATCTTCTTCACCATCGCCTCGAAACGGAAGAAGCTGCGCGAGCCGGCGTAGGACTCGTCGCCGTCCAGAATGCCCGCCCACTGCTTCGCGCTCATGGCCGAGGTGCCGCTGTCGGTGAGCAGGTCGATGAGCACGTCCGCGGCCGGGATCAGGAACGGATTCATGCCCGCCGTGCGCAGGATGCGCTCGCGATCCTCGCGCGTGGTGAACGTGATGGGCTCGACGGACTTGATTTTGAACGGCTCGATGACCGTCTTGATGTAGCTGTCTCTGATCATGGCGGGGGGTGCTTGTGCTGTGTGCGTGGATGGAACGATGGGAGGGAGACGCGTGCGGAAGCAGCGGCCGGTTCCCCTAAAATACCGCTCGCGGGGGGGAAAGAAAAATTCTGGTCCTCGGAACACGCGAAGGAGCCGCTTCGCTCGCATCGCGCAGCGCGGGGTCGTGCGTGTTACTTCTTGAACGTCACCCACAGGCTGGGTTTGGGGGCGGTCGAGGCCCAGTCGGTCGAGACGTAGGTCCAACCGTATGCCGGCGGGATGCTGCTCGTGAACGTGTAGGCAATGCCCGACATGTGCGCCTGCAGTGCCGCTCCGCTCAGGCTGAATCCGACGGTGCCGGCAGTTTGATTCGCCTGCCGGACCGGGAGGTCGGTCACCGTGTATTCGAACACCGTCTGGCGCGTGGGCGGCGCTCCGTCGGTCACGGTTTTCTTGATATACGCCGTCTTCAACAATTGGCCTGTCGAATCCACCGTTCCGTTGAACTCCACGATCGTGGTCTGATTCGTCCCGGTGCTGCTTGTGCTGCTGAGCGAGAATGACAGGCCGTTCCAAGCGATCGATCCGCTCAATGGCGCGGTATCGAGTTCCCACAGTTCGATGCCGTCCAGCGTGGTGTTGTCGGGCGACTTCTTCTTCGTCATCATCGCGGAAAAATTCGCCTGCATGGTGCTCGTGTTCTTCAGCCACGCCATGGTGCCGATCGTCATGTGCGCGGGGGTGCTGGCGTTCGCTCCCACCGTGACGACGAGCGGACCCGAACACAGTCCTTCCGACACCTTGAAATCGATGCGCGTGTCGGTCCATTGAAGGATGCTGTCCACGGGACGGCCTGCAATCGTGAGCCGGCTCGTTCCCTGCGCCGCACCGAAGCCGGCGCCGTAGACGATCACCATCGGACCGTTGAGCCAGGAACGCGGCGGGCTCATTTCCGTCACCTTGGGGATGACGGTGAAGGCGAGACTGTCCTGCTTCGACCCTCGTATGTCGACATGCACCCATCCGGTGCCTGCCTGCTTGGGAACCGTGGCCTCGATGAGCGAGTCCCCCCACGCGCGTATCGTGGCGGTGACCTGCCATTGCGGTCCTGCCGCGTCGGTGAACCACACGCGCTCGAACGTCCCCTTCACGGGCCCGAAGCCGCGTCCGGCGATCCGAACGATCGCGCCAACCGTATCCTTCGCCGGCTCCACGCTCAGCATCTCGAAGACGCCGATTTTCGCGGTGACGGAAACGCTGGTGATGAAGCGTCCGCTGGCATCGTCATAGAGCCGCGCGGTCACGAGATACTCGCCGTCGGCCTGCCACTTGTGCGTCACGGTGCTGTCGTTCGTGCGCACCTCGCGCGGGCTCCCGTCTCCGAAGCTCCAGTCGACACGGAATTTCTTCGGCCCTCCTCCCGGCATGCTGGCGACGAAGGCGTAGTCGGTATTCTTGTCGCCGGGCTTCTTCATCGGGACGCTGTCGGCGCGCGCGGCGAGAATGCGAAGCGAGTAGTACCAGATGGTAAGCCGACGGAAGTCGAGGTAGGTTTTGTAGGTACCGTCCGGCGACCAGTTGTCGATCTCGATGGTGAACGTGTTTTCTCCGGGCCTCAGGTCATCAAGGAGAAATTTCCCATTCACATCGCTTGCGGCAAGGCGCGATTCACCGAGCCGTATCTTGAACGTGGTGAGATGGTCCGAGCCGGTATACCATATCTGGCAGGTCGGGCATTCGACCTCGATGCCGATGGTGTCGGCGACCGCGATGACGCTCTCCGTGATTGTTGCCTGGCGGGAGTCGGTGGTCCGGATGATGTAGGAGGGGAAGACATTCGGCGCGACGGTGCCGATGCTGCTGTCCTGCACCTGCTTCCATCGGGCGCTGATGGTGCTCCAATCGATCATCGACGATTTGTGGAAGCAGCCGATCCCCTGATACGGTTCCGGATCCGCCTGCGTCGTGTTCTGCTTCGTGTTGTACGGCGTGAAACTGCCGTTGCTGTATGTGATCACCCGTTCCGTGCCGGGATAGTTCGGATCGGTGACGAAGATCTTTCCTTCGGAAACGTTGATCTTGTGCGCGACGATGGCGTGGCCGTACAGGAATTGCCGGTTGGCGTTGTAGCGCCGGAGCGCAACGTACTGCGGTTCGCCTGTCAGGATCATGGAGGCAATGAAGGCGTTCCAGAACAGGGCGTCCGCTCCCCGATCGAGCAGGTTCCTGATGAGCGTTCTTGAGAGCGAGTTGAAATCGATATCCTGCTGAATGACGGAGGCAAAGCGGAAGCCGGTGGGATTGTCCTGCCAGAACAGATCGTCTGATTTCGACATATCCAGAAGGTGAAACAGCTGCGGTTTCCCGCGGAGCTTCTGCTGGTAGTAGTACCACATCATGGTCATCGCCTGGCCGGCGCAGTGACCTTCCGGTTCGATATAGGACCCTTCGTTGACGAATTCCCAATCATCGATTTTCGGTTTGAAACCGGTGTTGATGACGGCTTGCCCGTTCAGATGCGATTCCTTCACGGAAATCACGAAAATGCCGGCGAGACTGGAGAGGTCGGAAACCTCAGAGGTTTTTCCGAATGACGTCACCGTGGATGTGGCGAAGTGCCGGGTCATCACAGGTGACCTGCGCCGCGTCGAGTTCGAGTATCGGGAGTCCTTCGATGTCGCCGGTCTTCTCGTTGTACAGGAACGCCATGGCGAAATCGCCGGGAGGCACGTGCACGGGAATGCGGATGCTCATCGGCACGCCGGAATATCCTCCGCCGTTCTTGACGCGGAGCATCGGCGAAATGATGCGGAAATTCGTGTCGAGCGAGTGACCCAGCACCGGGGCGGAGGAAAGCTCGAAGGTGCGTGTGTCGGGATATGCGCTGTCCGCGACGATGAGCTTCAATCCGTGGAATGCGTCTCCCGCTTTGTTCACTTCGATCGTCGCACCCGTGGGCGGGACACTCTGCTGCAACAGTGGGGTGAACGCGCCCGTGACGATGCGTCCCGGAATGCCGAGCGCGTCGAGGTCGAAGGTGTACGTCGTGCCCGCGACCGGCGTGATGAAACGCATGGTATCGGGAGCGTAGAGTTTCGCGTAGCCGACAAAATTGTACACGGTCGCGCCCGCCGGTGCGCCTGCCGGCGTTCCCTGCAGCGCAGCGCTTCCGGTGCGAATGATCGCGGGACTTCCCTCCCCGCTTCCATTCATGAGCATGATTTTCATGGTCCGCCGGAGGCCGCTGGCGGAAGCCGTCACCAGATACACGCCGGGAGGCAGCGCTCCCGCGTTGAACTCGAAGCGATGCACCCCCGCGTCCATCTCAGCAGCATACGCTGCGCAGCGCTCGCCGCGAAGCGAGTGGACGCTGACCTGCATGCCGGCCGCCGCGGGAAGGACGACGTCGAACAGCGTCCTTCCGCTGAACCCGTTTGGATAGTTTGTGCCGAGATGAAACGCCGGTCCTTCGACGCTGCCATCGAGTGCGGACAGCCAGTCGATGTCGAAGCGCTGGCCTCCCGGGATCAGCGTATCGCGTCCGGCCGTCAGGTTGAAGATGCGAACGCTATCCAGAACGACGGGCGCGAGAGAGAGCGCGTCGCGTCCGGCAAAGCCGATGGTATTGGTCTGCGCGATGGCCGCAACAAGAACGGCGTGAAACAGGATGACGCCGGCGATGCTCGCGGCGGATGGAAGGTGCGAGTGCTTTCCACGGAGGGAGGACATGCGAACTCCAGAGGCGATGGAGGAAATGGGACGCTGTTGCACTGCGATAGGCGTTCTCAATTGACGTTCCCCCGTGGCACCATCCCTCGCCACGGGAGTATGAATCCTTGCACGCGCTGCTCCCAACTGCCGTTCCGCGTCATTGACGTTCCTGCTTTTCTGTGTGACCAGAGCCGCGCGCAGATTTACAGACGTATGTACTGAATCAAATCCTCACAAACAAGAAAACAATACAAGTATGTTTTTATTGGAGCATATCTATCCGGATTTTCGCGTCGTGTCTGCAACTGGTACATGCGTCGTTGTCCTGGAGCAACTTTCGTGTCTCAGTTCCAGAGTCGTGAGCGATGTGCTTTTCCATGAGCTTGAATGGAACAGGAGAGTGGTCGCCGACACCACACGAATACGGGACCCGAAGGTCCCGTATCATGGTCTCACTATCGCGCTGCGCGCCTAGGCCTGTTCGCTCTTCGCGGCCTTTTCCCTGCTCTCCGAACGCTTCTCCTTGCGCGTCTTCTTCTTCTTCGTGCCGTCGTCGGAGTAGTAGTAGTAGTTCTGGTAGTAGTAGCGGTAGTAGGAGTAGTAGATCTTGTTCGCGTTGAAGCGGTTCACCACCACGCCGAGGAGACGCGCGTTGTTGGACTCGAGCATCTCCTTGGCCTTCTGCAGGCCGAGGATCTTGGTCTGGTCCGCCGACACCACGAGGGCCACGCCGTCCGCGTACTTCGACACCACGAGCGTGTCGGCCATGGCGATGACGGGCGGCGAATCGATCAGGATGAGATCGTAGTACTTTTTCACGAGCTCGAGGAACTTCTCCATGCGCGCCGAGCCGAGCAGCTCCGCGGGATGGCTCGGGATATGGCCGCAGGGGATCACGTGCAGGCCGGGAATCTTGGTCTTCTTGATGCACTGGTTGACCGGCACCTCGCCGACGAGGGCGTTGGAAAGGCCGGGCTCGCGGTCGATCTCGAAGATCGTGTGCTGCACCGGGCGCCGGAGATCGGCGTCCACCAGCAGCACGCGGCGCGCGGAGTGCGCGGCGCTCACCGCGAGGTTCGCGATGGCGGTGGACTTGCCCTCCTTGGGCGCGGGGCTGGTCACGACCACGACGATGGACTGCCCGTTCAGCGACAGCGCGCTCTCGATGGCCGTGCGCATGGTGCGGTAGGCCTCGCTCGGCGGCGACTGCGGCGCGCTGAAGGTGACGAGCGATTCGTTGCGCTCGAGCTTGTCGCCCGTGCCGAAGGTCGGGATGAAGGTGAGCACCGGGATGCCGAGCTTCTCGACGTCCTCCGGATTTCGGATGGTGTTGTCCAGATACCTGAGCAGGATGGCGACGCCGAGTCCGAGGATGAGGCCCACCAGCACGCCGATGAGCAGGTTCAGCGGACGGTTGGGCTTGACGGGCCTGCCGGGCTTGCCCGCGCGGTCGACGATGTCGACGTTCCCCATCGTGGTCTGCTCGTTGATCACCGCTTCCTGGAATTTCTGGTCGAGCGTGGAGGCGAGCTTGTCGAAGCTCATGCGGCGGCGCTCGAGGCGCGCGAAGTCGATGCTCTGTATCGGGATGGTTTCGAACTTGCGGTTGTACTCCGCCAACGTGCGGTCGAGCCCCGTGAGTTTCGCCTTGTGCGACTCGATCTCGATGTCCTTCTGCACGATGCTCTGGCGAAGCTGGCGGGAGTAGTCGAGCGGATTGCTGGAGATGTCGCCGGTCTCGAGGATCTTGGTGGTCACCTGCTCGATCTTCTTCTTGACCTCGTCATACCGCTTCTTCGTGTCGTTGAGTTCCTTGCTCGCGTACTGCTCGAGATCGGGCCGGTTGCGCAGGGCGTTCTTGCGGTTGTACTCGGCGGACTGTATGCGCAGCTCGAGCTCGGCCTTTTCCGACAGCATCTGTTTGAGGATGGGATCGGAGCCTTCGGTCAATCTTCGTGAAAGCGTCGGTTCCACTTCCTTGAACTGCCGCTGCAGCTCGCCGCGGATTTTCTCCGCGCCTTCAAGCTCGATGCGCGCCTGTTCGCGCTGCGCCTCGAAGGAGCTGATCTGCTGCACGAGCGCCTGGGATTCCTGGTCGAGATTGATGAGACCGTGCGATTCCTGGAAGGAGCGCATCTCGTTCTCCGCGCTGGAGAGCGAATCGCGCTTGTCGCCGAGCTGGGATTCGAGATACCCGCGCGCCGTCGTGATGTTTTCGCGCGCGGCCTGCAGGTTACGGGTGCGGTAGGCGTCGATGACGAGGTTGGCGATGATGGCGGCTTCCCGGGGCGACGTGCTCTGCGCGGAGACTTCGATGAAATCCAGTCCGGAGACCGGATGCGCGTTGACCTGCGACCGCACCCGGCTGGCCACCACTTCCAGCGAGGCGGCGCGCGTGGCGGTGTCCACCTGCGTCAGGCCGATGGAATTCGTGAATCCCTCGAGGTCGAGGGACTTGACCATTTTGCGCATCGTCGAGGGACGGGCCTGCTGCTTCAGGATGGGGAAGGTGTCCATGCGCGCGCGCGTGGTCGGCGCCATCGCGACGAGTTTCTGCACGACGATTTCGGAGACTTCCTCGCTCTTGATGACGCGGATCTCGTTGGCGATGATGCGCTCGCTGCCCCAGCCAAGATCCTGCGCTCCCAGCCCCTGGTAGGACTGCACGTTCATGGCGTCCAGGGCGCGCTTCAGGCGGATGGTCGCGCTGGCCTGGTAGATGTCGTCCTGCTGCATGGTGTAGAACCATGTGCCGGCGACAACGACCACGAAGATGATGGAAATGATCCAGCGTCCTTCGTACAGGATGCGGAGGTATTCCTGGAATTGCTTGTTGAATTCGTCTTTTGCAGTCATTGACCGGACAATACTCTTCGTTATTGAAGATTTAAAATATAGCCATCGGACGGCTCGAAAACAATCCAAAAGGGTGTGCGCCGAAACGCACACCCTTTCTCATGCTGTTCTTTCGAGGATCCGTGCTTCCGGGCGCCGGGGACTGGACCGCCGAGCGCGAACGGTCACTTCGCGATGTTGAGGACCGCCACTGTCGCCGTCACCAGTGATGCAACCGCCACGACAACCTGCGCAATGCGGAGGAAGGTGTCCACGGCGCTGATGTCCTCGCCGTCCACCACCACCAGATCACCGGGGTCGAGAAGGAGTTCCGGCGCGATGATGCCAACATTGGTGACTTTCAGGTATTTGCTCAGATCGACTTCGAAGACTTCCTTGAGTTCGTTCTCGCGATCCGGTCCGCCGCGTCGCACGATTTTGACCTTGTCGAGCAGGGCGCCGCGCTGCGGTCCGCCGCAGAACGACATCAATTCGAGGAGGTTTGTCTCGCACGGCACGTAATACCGGCCCGGGTTGTGCACAAAACCCCAGACGCTCACCTTCAGGTCGCAGCCGGAGCCGCTCGAGAAGTTGTAGTACGAGCCGCCCTGCTGCGCGAAATTCCCGGTGCGCGGTTGCACGCCTTCCAGGATTTGCCCGCGGAGCAGAGGCGCGGCGGCGAACAGCGCCAGAAACAGAACGACGACGGATGTCTTCACTCAGGCTTCCTCTTCCTTTTGTGCGGCAGCTTCCTCGATCAGCTTGTTCATGACATCGTGCGGCACTTCCTCGTAATGGGAGAAATGTCTCCGGTAAATGCCGCGACCCTGCGTGATGGAGCGCAGGCGCGTCGCGTACTGGTACAGCTCGGACAGCGGCACTTTCGCCTTGATGACCTGGAAGGGACCTTCCGAATCCATGCCCTGGATCTTGCCGCGATGGCTGGAGATGTCGCCCATCACGTCGCCCATGAATTCGTCGGGCACGGTGACTTCCAGAATGTAGATGGGCTCGAGCATGATGGGCGCGGCGTCGAGGATGCCTTTGCGGAAGGCCTGCTGCGCCGCGATCTTGAAGGAGATTTCGTTCGAATCCACCGTGTGCTGGCTGCCGTCGTACAGCGTCACTTTCACGTCCACGAGCGGATAGCCGGCGACGACGCCGCGGACCATCTGTTCCTGCAGGCCCTTGTCCACCGCGGGCACGAACTTGCCGCTGATCACGCCGCCGACGATGGCATCGACGAACTCGTAGCCCTCGCCGCGCGGCTTGGGATCGATCTTGATGTAGACTTCCGCATACTGGCCCGATCCGCCCGTCTGCTTCTTGTGCTTGTAGGAGACGTCGGCCGACTTCTTGATCGTCTCACGGTACGGGATGCGCGGCGGTTTGATGTCGACTTCCACGCCGAAGCGCGCCTTCAGGCGCTTGAGCATGACGTCGAGATGGATTTCGCCCTGGCCGAGAATGATCGTCTCGTGCGTCTCGGTGTCGACCTTGATCATGAAGGACGGATCTTCCTCGTGCAGCGTGTGCAGGCCGGTGCTGATCTTGTCCTCGTCGCCCTTGCCCTTCGGCTTGAGGGCGCCGGTGATCAGGGGATCCGGGAACTGGATGGGGGGCAGCACGACGGGCAGGGTCTTGGACGACAGCGTGTTGTTGGTGTGCGTGTCCTTGAGCTTCACCACGGCGCCGAGATCGCCCGCGATGATCTGCGTCACTTCCTTCCGGTCCTTGCCTCGCATCTGGTAGATCTGGTTGATGCGCTCCACCTTGCCGCTGCGCTGGTTGATGATGTCGAGCCCCGGCGTGATGGTGCCGCTGTAGACGCGGAAGAGCGAGAGTTCGCCCACATGCTGCACCGACAGGGTCTTGAACACGAAGGCGACGGGTTCGCCCTTGCTGTTGGGGGCCAGCGTCACTTCCGTGGTGGATTCCGGCTTGGTGCCGATGGCGGCGCCGCGGGAGAGGGGGTTCGGGCAGTAGTCGGCGATGAATTCCATCGCGCGGGTGACGCCCACATTGGTCAGCGAGGAAATGCAGAACAGCGGCACGATTTCGCGGCGGGCAAGCGAGCCCCGGAGACCGGCGCTCATCTCTTCCTCGGTGAGCGTGCCCTGCTCGAAGAAATGGTTCATGAGATCTTCCGACGACTCGGCGATCTTCTCGACGAGGGCCTCATGCTCGGCGGAGGCGCGCTCCTGATGTTCCGCGGGTATATCCTTCTCTTCATACGTCCCGGTGCCGTCACCCTTGTACACGAGCATCTTCATGCGGATGACGTCGATGATTTCCTTGAACGCGACGCCCTGCTTGACGGGGAACTGCACGAGCGCGACCGTCGGGCCGAAGCGGGCGCGGGCCTGCTCGACGACGGCGTCGAAGTCCGCGTGCTCGTTGTCCATCTTGTTGATGAAGATCATCGACGGAAGCTGCGCAACGGCGGCATACTTCCACACCAGCTCGCTCCCGACCTCGACGCCTTCCACCGCCTTGAGGAACAGGATGGCGGTGTCGGAAACGCGCAGGCTCGAGAAGACCTCTCCGGAGAAGTCCGTGTATCCCGGGGTGTCAAGGATGTTGAACTTCAAGTCCTTGAATTCCGTGGTCGCGAGCGTGGCGTCGATGGAGATCTGCCGGTCGATCTCGTCCTGATGATAATCGGACACTGTCGAGCCGTCCTCGACGCGCCCGATGCGCGTGACGGCCCCTGAATTGAAAAGCACCGCATCGGTGAAGATCGTTTTTCCCGATCCGCCATGGCCGATCAGCGCAAAATTCCTGATGTTCTCGCTCGTGTACTCTTTCAAAGAAACCTCCAGGTTGTTCGAAGAGAATCCGGCTCCGGATTCTCAGGGAATACAGTCGCTAAAATTAGGTGGCCTCGCCCCAATATCCAAACGGGTCCGGCCGACGTTGATTTTCATGCCCGCGCCGGACTATATTTCGGGTCCATCTGGCGCAGGACCATGACCGCAGAAATCATCTCCATCGGCGACGAACTCCTCATCGGCCAGACCGTCAACACGAACGCATCCTTCCTCGGGGAAAAGCTCAGCGCGATCGGCGTCCGCGTCGCGCGCGTCACCACGGTGGGTGACGACCGGGCGGCCATGCTGCAGGCCTTCGAGCGCGCATGGGCCGAGCACGATGCGGTGATCACGACCGGCGGTCTGGGTCCCACCCACGACGACATCACGCGCGCCGTGGTGGTGGATTTCTTCCGCACGAGGCTCGTGTTCTCGCGCTTCGTCATGCAGGACATCGAAGCGATGTTCGCGCGGCTCAACCGCCCCGTGCACGCCGCGAACCGCGACCAGGCGATGGTCCCCGAAGCGGCGGCCGTCATCCGCAACGCGAACGGCACGGCGCCGGGTTTCCATTTCGCCGATCGCGGCAGGCATTTCTTCGTCACGCCCGGCGTGCCCTACGAAATGCAGGCCATGGCGGAGAGCGTGATCGTTCCCGTGCTGCGGGCCTCGGTCACGGAGCACCGCGCGGTCGTGAATCTGCGCAGCACCGGCATCCCCGAATCCGTCCTCGCCATGCGACTGGACGGCATCGACGCCTTCCTTGGCGATGCGGCCCTCGCGTACCTGCCGTCCCCGCTCGGCGTCACCCTCCGCGTCTCCGCCATCGATACGGTCCCGCGCGAAGCGGAGAAGCGCAGGGATGCCATGAAGCGGTTCATTCTCGACCGCGTCGCCGAGTACGTGTACGGCGAGGACGGCGTCACGCTCGAGCAGACCGTCGGCACGCTGCTCCGCGGGCGCGGAAGCACGCTCGCCGTCGCGGAATCCTGCACCGGCGGGCTGCTCGCCAACCGCATCACCGACGTGCCGGGCAGCTCCGCGTACTTCGAGCGCGGCGCGGTGACGTACAGCAACGCGAGCAAGACCGCGATGCTGGGCGTCGATCCCGCGATCATCGCCGCGCACGGCGCCGTGAGCCGCGAGACGGCCGTCGCGCTCGCGATCGGCGCGCGCGAGACGGCGGGCACATCGTTCGGCCTGTCGACCACGGGCGTCGCGGGGCCGGACGGCGGCAGCGCCGAAAAACCCGTGGGGACGGTCTGGATCGGCCTCAGCGCAGAGGGATTCGCGGACGCCTGGCGCTACGATTTCGGCACGAACCGCGCGCGCACGAAACTGCGCGCGACGCAGGCCGCCCTCGACCTGCTGCGCAGGCGCCTGCTGGGCCTGCCCCTTCACCCATCACCACAACCGTAGACATTCCATGCCGCCTCTTCAGCACATCATCGACGACATCGGCTTCGACCGCATGATTTCGCGGCTCGCGCACGAAATCCTCGAGCGCAATCACGGCTCGGCGGGCCTCGTCGTCATCGGCCTCCGCACCCGCGGGGAATTCGTCGCCCGCCGCCTCGCGCAGCGGATCACCGACATCGAGCAAACCGTCCTCCCCGTGGGCGTCCTCGACGTCACCCTCTACCGCGACGACGTGCGCCAGCACCTCCGGCAGCCCGAAGTGCACGCCAGCAGCATCCCCTTCGACATTTCCGACATGCACATCATCCTCGTGGACGACGTGCTGTTCACGGGCCGCACCGTGCGCTCGGCGCTCGACGCCCTGATCGATTTCGGACGGCCCAAAACCATCCAGCTCGCCGTGCTGGTGGATCGCGGACACCGCGAACTGCCCATCCGCGCCGACTTCACCGGCAAGACCATCCCGACGACGCGCGGACAGGAAATCCGCGTGAAGCTCCGGGAGGTGGACGGCGAAGACGGCATCGACCTCATTTCCACCGAGTAACGGAAATCGCATGTCACAGCTCAGCACCAATCACCTGCTCGGTCTCGACGGCGTCCCGCGCGAGGACATCGAACTGATCCTGAACTCCACCGACACCTTCCTCGAGGTGCTCGAACGCCCGGTCAAGAAAGTGCCGACGCTGCAGGGCAAGACGGTGGTCAACCTGTTCTTCGAGAACAGCACGCGGACGCGCATCTCCTTCGAGCTCGCCGAGCGGCGCCTCTCGGCCGACGTCGTCAATTTCTCCGCGAGCACCAGCAGCGTGAGCAAGGGCGAGACCCTGCTCGACACCGCGCGCAACATCGAGGCGATGAAGGTGGACATGGTGGTCATGCGCCACGCCGCCGCCGGGGCCTGCGAGTTCCTGCGCACGCGCTGCACCTCGCGCTTCATCAACGCCGGCGACGGATCGCACGAGCATCCGACGCAGGCGCTGCTGGACATGTACACGATCCGCAAGTCGCTCGGCACGCTCGAGGGCGTCAACGTCTGCATCATCGGCGACATCGCGCATTCGCGCGTCGCGCTGTCCAACATTTTCGGGCTCGTGACGATGGGCGCGAACGTGGCCGTGTGCGGTCCGCCCTCGCTGATGCCGCGGCACATCGAGAAGCTCGGCGCGCGCGTGTTCACGAACGTGGACGAGGCGCTCGGCTGGTGCGACGCGATCAACGTGCTGCGCATCCAGCTCGAGCGGCAGGCGGGCGCGTCCTTCCCGTCGCTGCGCGAGTACCGCAACACCTTCGGCATCACCGTCGAGCGGCTCGACGGGCTCGCGAAGCCCGTGCTCGTGCTCCATCCCGGTCCCATCAACCGCGGCGTCGAGATCGATTCGGAAGTCGCCGACGGCGCCGCCGCCGTCATTCTCCCCCAGGTCACGAACGGCGTGGCCGTGCGCATGGCGGTTCTCTATCTCCTCGGAACGAAAACGGAGTGATGCATGTCCACCTACCTCTTCAAGAACGGCCATCTCCTGGATCCCGTCACCGGGACCGACGGCGTCCGTGACATTCTGGTCGTCGACGGCACCATCAGCGAGGTGCGCGAGTCGATCGCCGCGGCCAACGCGGAGGTGATCGACCTCGCGGGCGCGGTGGTCGCCCCGGGATTCTGCGACATGCACGTGCATTTCCGCGAACCGGGGCAGGAGCACAAGGAATCGCTCGCGTCCGGAGCCCTCGCGGCCGCCGCGGGAGGTTTCACCGCCGTCGCCTGCATGCCGAACACGAAACCGGCCATCGACACGGCGGAAACAGCCATGTCCATTCGCCAGAAATCGGCGCACTTCCCCGTCGACGTGCATCCGATCGGCGCCGTCACCAAGGGGCGCGAAGGCAAGGAACTCGCGCCGATGGCCGAGTTGCACGCGGCGGGAGCCGTCGCGTTCTCCGACGACGGCAGCTGTGTGCACGACACGAAGCTCCTGCGCATCGCGCTCGAGTACGCGAGCATGTTCGACGTCCCGCTGATCCAGCACGCCGAGGACCCGTTCCTGTTCGCGGGCGGGGCCATGAACGAGGGGTACATGTCCACCGTGCTCGGACTCCCGGGCATCCCCCGCCTCGCGGAGGACGTCATCGTGTCGCGCGACATCGCGGTGGCGGAGTACGTGGACGGCAACTACCACGTGGCGCATGTGAGCACGTACGGCGCCGTGCAGGCTGTCCGCGCCGCGAAGGAAAAGGGATTGAAAGTGACCTGCGAGGTGACGCCGCATCACTTCTCGCTCAACGACGAGCACGTGCGCGGGTACGACACGAACACCAAGATGAATCCGCCGCTGCGCACGCGCGACGACGTGGTGGCGATGAAGGAAGCCCTGCGGGACGGCGTCATCGACGCGATCGCGACCGATCATGCGCCGCATGCGATCTTCGAGAAGGAAGTGGAGTACGTGTACGCCCCGTTCGGCATCGTCGGGCTGGAGACGGCCATCGGCATTGCGGTCACCGAACTGGTGGAGACGGGGTATCTGACCCTGTGGGAACTCGTCGAGAAGATGTCGACGAATCCGCGGCGCATTCTCCGTCTGCCCGAAATCCGCGTCGAACCGGGCGCGCAGGCGAATCTGACCTTTTTCCATCCCACGCGGGAGTGGCAGGTGGACGTCGCGCAGTTCCGTTCGCGATCGAAGAACTCGCCCTTTCATGGCGCCGTGCTGCGCGGCCGACCGCTGGGAATCTTCAACAAGCACCAGTTCGTGTGGATGCTGTAACGGCCCGTATTGACGCGCCGCGTTCCGGGGACGAGAAATAATCGTATATTGACCGATGCCGTCACATCATCTTTTCGGAGGACATCCATGAAAGCATTCTTCGCGCTGTCTCTCGCGGCGCTTCTCATCGCGGGGTGCGGGAAACAGCAGAACGCCGAGACACAGCCCGGCACTGCCCAGTCCGCCTACACGGACGTCATAGACAGCAACCGCGGATACATCATCGAGAACGCGAAATTCGCGGCCGAGGGCGAAACAGCCGTGTTCACCATCGGCGACAGCTTCCGGCTTGCGGCCGGCACCTCGAGCGTGCTCGTGCTGCGCGAGAAGGAAACGGAAGCCGCGCCCGGGTACATTCTCGCGCTGCAGTTCCCCTCGTTCGCCTCGAACACGAGCGTCGAATACGGATCCGACGCCGCGACCTGCCAGTACTGGGTCGTCGGCTTGAAGGACGCGAAGCTCAGCTACGTGAAGACCGGCCTCATCTCCGGATCGCTGCGGTTCATCAAGAAAGCCGCCTCGACGATCAATCTCGGCCTGAACCGCGACATCCAGGACGGCGTGGGAGACATCGAAATCGCGCTGTCGAACATCGCCGCGCCCGGCGTGAAAGTCGCGGATTCGAAGAAGTTCGCCGCGCGCTTCCAGCTGCCGCTGATCACGCTCGAGGAGATGGCGAAAATCATGCAGCCGGCCTGATCCCGTCCATTTCCGACATGCCTTGAGTTCCAGGGGCGGGAGACGCACGCCGGTCCCCCGCCCTTTTTCTTGCGCCGCACCGCACACCAGCAGCCGCACAGCCTGAATGTCCGACGTCCCGCATTCCGAACCGCGCATCTCCGTCATCATCGTCAACTACAACGTTCGCGATCTTCTGGAGAGCTGCCTGCATTCCGTCGAATCCGCGCTCGACGCGGTGCCGGGCGAGATTCTCGTGGTGGACAACGCGTCGGACGACGGGAGCGCGGACATGGTGCGGCAGAAATTCCCCGGCGCGGTGCTGATCGAGAGCGACAGCAACCTCGGCTTCGCGCGCGCCAACAACCTCGCGCTCGCGCGCGCGCGCGGCGCCTACCTCCTCCTCCTCAATCCCGACACGCTGGTGCAGGAGGATACCCTTCAGACCATGCTGTCCTTTTTCGAGGCGCACCCCGCCACCGGCATGGCGGGATGCAAGATCCTCACACCCGCCGGCACGCTCGAGCCCGCCTGCCGGCGCAGCTTCCCCTCCCCGTGGGTGGCGTTCACGAAGCTCACCGGCCTGAGCACGCTGTTCAAGCGGTCGCGCCTGTTCGCGCGGTACAACCTCACGTACCTGGACGAGGACGCGACCTACGAAGTGGACGCGATTTCGGGCTCCTTCATGCTTCTCCGCAGGGAAGTGTACACCCGGATCGGCGGGCTTGACGAGTCGTACTTCATGTATGGCGAGGACCTGGACTGGTGCTACAGGGTACAGAAGGCCGGCTGGCGCATCCACTACGTGCACACGACGAAGATCGTCCACTACGGCGGCGAAAGCACGAGGCGCAGCAGCATCGACGCGCAGGCCGTGTTTTACCAGGCCATGGAATTGTTCGTCCAGAAGAACCTCCATCCTCCCGCCCCGCTCGCCCTGCTGATCACGGCGGGAATCAGACTCCGGCTGCTCCTGTCGCGCTCCGCCCCGCTCCTGCGGCGCGTCGCGCCCGTGGCGGCGGACGGGCTGCTCGCGGTCCTCGCGCTCGCCGTCGCCGAACTCGCGAAGAACGGCATGCTGTTCCACTTCCCGGCGCGGGCGTATCCGACCATGTACGTGGCGATGACCGCGAGCATTCTGATCGGACTTCTCAGCGCGGGCGCGTACACGCACCGCGACAATGCGCTGCTCCGCAGCATGGCCGGGACGCTCGCCAGCTTCCTGTTTCTCTCGTCCCTGACCTATTTCTTCAAGGACTACGCGTTCAGCCGTTTCGTCGTGCTCCTCGCGAGCGCCATCGCCGGCGTGCTCATCACGGCGCGCCGCGCCGTCGAGACCATCCTCCTCCCGCAGCGGCGCACGAGCGTCATCACCGGAAGACCCACGCTGCTTGTGGGGCTGAACGAACAGGCGCTGAGCATCCTCGACCGTCTCCGGCAGTTCGACTCCAGCATCTACCGGATCGTCGGCATCATCGATGTGACGAACAGGCATCTCGGTGAAAAATTTCACGGCGTCCCCGTCGTCGGCTCCGTGGAGAACATCGCCAAGGTGATTCCCGAGCGCGGGATCACGGATGTGATTTTCGCGCCGGACGTGCTGGCGTACGCGGACATCCTGTCCATCATCACCCGGACGAAGGGCCACCCGGTGCAGTACCGCGTCGTCCCGAAGAGCATGGAATTCATCGTGGGGAAATCGGGGGTGGACCAGCTGTCCAGCGTCCCCCTGATCGACGTCGACTACAACCTGCTCCGTCTGCGGAACCGCGCGGCGAAGCGCGCGCTCGACATGGCGGTGGCCCTGGCCGGTTTGATTCCCTTCGCTCCTTTCGTATTTTTGTTGTCCGCACCCCGACCGGAACTCCGCTGCTCCTTCCGGCGCTTTCTTCGAGCGCTTCCGGCGGTTCTGTCAGGGCGCATGTCTCTCGTCGGTCTTCCCGAAGGCATGAGCGCGCTCCGTTCGGGCGTGTACCTCGGGAAGCCCGGCATCACCGGGCTCATTCAATTGCGGCATCCGGACGAATTGCACGAGGAAGAGCGGATCAAGCTCGCGATCCAGTACGCCCGGAATCACTCGGTGTTTCTGGATGTGGAAATCCTGATCCGATCCCTCCTCATCTGCCTCGCCGGTTCGCGCGGCCCAGCCTGACCAGGAGCGTCCCCATGGCGAAAACTGTGCTCGATTTTGAACGGCCCATCGTCGAACTCGAAAAAAAGATCGACGAGATGAAGACGGTCATGCAGGACCTGGAAATCTCGGACGAGATCGACGCGCTCGAAGCGAAAATCGAAGAACTTCGCCGCTCCGTGTACTCGAATCTCACGCGCTGGCAGAAGGTGCAGCTCGCGCGGCACCCCGACCGTCCGTACACGCTGGATTATCTCGGCAAGGTCTTCACGGATTTCACCGAGCTGCATGGCGACCGTCATTTCGGCGACGACAAGGCCATCGTGGGGGGCTTCGCGCAGCTGGAAGGACGCACCGTCATGGTCATCGGGCATCAGAAGGGCCGTGACACGAAGAGCAACCTGTACCGCAACTTCGGCATGGCGAATCCGGAGGGCTATCGCAAGGCGCTGCGGATGATGAAACTCGCCGCAAAATTCGGAAAACCGGTCATCACTCTCATCGACACTCCCGGCGCATATCCGGGGCTCGAAGCGGAGGAGCGCGGGCAGGCCGAGGCGATCGCGCGCAATCTCTTCGAGATGGCGCAGCTGCCCGTGCCGATCGTGGTGGTCATCATCGGCGAAGGCGCCTCCGGGGGCGCGCTCGGCATCGGCGTGGGCGACCGCATCCTGATGCTCGAGAACACCTGGTATTCCGTGATCGCGCCCGAATCCTGTTCGTCGATTCTCTGGCGGAGCTGGGAATTCAAGGAGCAGGCCGCCGAAGCGCTGCGTCTCACGGCGCCCGATCTGCTGGAACAGGGGATCATCGACCGCATCGTGCCGGAGCCGATGGGTGGAGCGCACAGAAATCCCTCCGAAGCGGCGATGCTGCTGAAGACCGTGCTGGTCGAGGAAATCACCCAGCTCTCCAAAATGAAACCCGAACCGCTCGTCAAGCAGCGGATCAGGAAATTCTCCGCGATGGGAAAGGTCTCCGAATAGCCCGACATGCACCCCGTGAAACGCATCTCGCACCGCACAAGCATCCGCGTCCGGTATGCGGATACTGATCAGATGCAGATCGTATACAACGGCAAATACCTCGAATATTTCGAAGTCGCCAGAACAGAATTGCTCCGTTCGCTCGGTCTGGCATACGCGGAATTCGAGCGCATGGGAACGCGCCTTCCGCTCATCGAGGCGCATTGCACCTACCATCTCCCCGCGCGCTACGACGATGTGCTGACCATCGAAGCCTCCGTCGAGCAGTACCAGGGTGCGCGTCTGCGCATCGACTATTCGATTTTCCAGAACGGCGGCGATACCCTCATCACCGGCGGATATACCGTCCATGTGTTTCAGGAAATTCCGTCCGGGCGCGTGATACGGCCGCCAAAAATTTTCCTCGAAACGATGGAAAGAGGTCTCGCAACACAGTAAGCATACAGGTCGTGTATTATCAAAACCTTACAGAGCCGATCCAATCACCGGGGCGGCTTTTTTTCATTTTCGATGCAGAAAGCGATGATGCAAATATTGCGCGATTGCAGTTTTTTCATTCCATATACCGGGTCAGAGCTTCGCATGCCAACAGTATGTTGTTGATTTTACGTAATATAATACGAGATTTTCGACTCTGAGGATTCAGGATTTCTCTCGGCATCGATGTTGTTCCTAGTTTCCGTGGCAGGAAATATACTAACTCCACATCCGAGCAGAATCGACATGAAAAAACAGATACTTGGCGCAATCAAGGTTCTCCCGTTCATTCTCGGGTTCACCTTGATCTCCTGTACCGATCCAATCATGCCTGTCCTTCCGGTGTGGGATGTTGGTATGAATGTTGCCTTTGCAACCGAAAACTATTCCATCGCCGAGTTCCTCGAGCAGAATCCGAATGTGAAGATCACCCCCAACGGGGACAGCACCTTCGATGCAATCATCTTCGAAGGAACGATCACGGACACGATCAAGATGAACCTCGATCAGGCGATGATCGACAAGCTGAAGAGCGTCACCGAGGGTCTCTTCGTCATCGAGCTTGTGAACGCCATGCCGGCAAGCGCCGTTGCCGAGATGCAATTCACCGACGACGGCTATTCCCCGCTCCTGATCCCGCAGACCGTCTCGGGACTTCCCTTCGAAATCCGGCCGGCGCTGCCACGCAGCGACGGCACGGAACCCACGCCGGTCCGTTCCAAGATCGAGGTCATGGTCACGCGTTCGGACATCGAGCAGATCGTGAGCAGCAGCTGGTTCATCATCACGCTCAAGATCACCACTCCCGGAAGTCTGCCGTTGACGTTCAACTATAATGACTTTCTGAAGATGATCGTGTACGCGCACATCGACATCAAGACCGATTTCGGATCCTGAGAGCACACTGATCACCGAGGAGACAGGACATGAACCAAGTAGAGAAGACACTCACCCTCGTTGTCGTCATCTGGCTGGTGACCTTTTTCACCATCAACGCCCTCTGACAGGGAACAGGCACCTCCGATGAAGCAGATATCCGTGGTCATCGCCATCATGACGATGTGGCTGCTGTCCTTCCTGGCGATGAGCGCGGTCGGGCAGAATGTCGGCGTCCCGTCGCGCGTGTCGTCGATGGCCTACAGCAGCACCGGTCTGGTGAACGGCGTGGACGCGATCGGCATCAACCCCGCGCTGATCACGCTCCCGAAGGGACAACGCGTCTCCATTGCGCTGCTCCCGTTCAGCCTCAATGCGGGAACGGATTTCTTTTCCTACGAGACTTACCAGAAATATTTCACCGGAGTTCCGGGATCGGTGGCCGAACGCGATCCGTACTACATGAACACCGCGGAGAAGACCGAACTGCTCGACATGTTCAACGGCCGCACCGGAACGATACGCGCGAGCATGTCGTACACGCTCGCGGCGGTATCCGTCAGCACTCCCGCCGGGTCCTTCGCCATCGGCATCCGGGACCGGATCGCGACCAACGCCGTGATCCCGCGCTCGCTGGCGGAATTTTTCCTCTTCGGGAATACGCCGGGCACCACCTTCGACTTCCGTGAAACGAGCATATCGTCGTCGTGGACGCGCGATTACAGCTTCACCTATGCGCAGCGCATCCAGTTTTCCCGCAAACAGTCGCCGGCGCTGTCCTTCGGCGCGACAATCAAATATGTGGAAGGGTACGGCTACTTCGGCCTCGATCAATTCAACAGCACTTTCCGCACGGATCCTGATTCCTTCGTCGTCTCCGGGCGGGCGCAGGCGCATGCGCTCTACGCGGGCACGGATTGGATGGCGCAGAGCGACATCTTCAAGTTCCAGCTCTTCCCCACTCCGGCGGGGTCGGGATACGGCATCGATCTGGGCGTGATGGCCGAGTTGAGCACGGCGTTCCGGGTCGGCCTCAGCTTCACCGACGTCGGCAACATCAATTGGAACAGGAACACCAGGGAAGTCACCGCCGACGAGGCGATTGAAGTGAGCGATCTCGGATCCTACCAGCAACTCGACGAGATCACCAGGCGCCTCAACGGCAAGGAACACGCGATATCCTCCTTCTCGACGCCGCTTCCGACGGCGATCACCGCGTCCGCGGCCTATAGTTTTTCCCGCTTTCTCGGCGTGAACAGACCGATGCATCTTGCGCTCTCCGTCCGCGAAGGCCTGAATTCCGCTCCCGGGAATTCCACGATCCCGCATGTCGGCATCGGTGCGGAATGGGAAGCGGTCCCGTCCATCCCCATCCGCCTTGGCGTCGCCGCCGGTGGCGGTCTCTCGCCGATGCTTGCGGCGGGCATCGGGTTGAAGATGGATTCCTTCACGCTGGACATCGGGACCAACAGTCTCGATTCGTACGTCTCGTCGAATCACGCGGCGCTCTCCGTAGCGATCAGCGGCCGGCTCGATTTCTAGGCACGGCAGTCGAGCGCTGCCGCATGCGCCCTGTCCTGCACTCGCAGGCCGGGGCGTTTTGTTTGTTTCTCCCCCCCCCGATGAGTATGTTTTCCGGATGATCCGTCGCGCGCGAAACGCCTTGCTGGGCCTGCTTCTCGTCGCCATCGCGCACACGCAGGCAGGGACGCCGGGGGGAGGAGACGCCGCCTCGGGCGACAGCATCCGTGGCGCGACGTTTCGACTTCTCCCCGCGCAGCGGCAGCACATCAGGCCCTTCGGCGACCAGACGTTCCCGTCGTACCGGCGTCCGCGCATCGGCCTCGTGCTGAGTGGCGGCGGCGCGCGGGGACTCGCGCAAATCGGCGTGCTCCGCGCGCTCGAGGAAGCCGGGATCATTCCGGATTTCGTTTCCGGCACCAGCATCGGCAGCATCATCGGCGGGCTGTACGCGGCGGGCTACTCCGTCGACCAGTTGGAGAGGACGGTCACGTCGATTCATTGGGATGCGTTGCTCCGATTATCGAATCAGGGGAGCGGGAGAACCTGTTCGTCGACCAGAAGCCGCTTTCAGACCGGTCGATTGTGACGATCCTTTTCGACGGGCTCCGTCCCGTGATTCCCCAGTCCGTGTCGAACGGCCAGCGACTGACGAATCTGTTGAACGACCTCGTCCTTCGCGCGCCCTACCACTCCCCGCATTTCGACGAACTGGGCATTCCGTTCCGCGCCGTCGCGACCGACCTGTACAGCGGCGCGCGGGTGGTGCTCTCCTCCGGCAGCCTCGCCGAAGCGCTGCGCGCAAGCGCGACCATCCCCGTGCTGTACTCTCCGGTGACCAGGGACTCGCTCGCGCTCGTGGACGGCGGCATGAACACGAACATCCCGGCGGATCTCGCCCGGGCGTGGGGATGCGATCTCGTCATCGCCGTGAACACGACCAGCCCGCCCCGCCATCCGTCGCAGATCACCAATCCGCTCGAAACGCTCGATCAGGTGCTGAACATCCTCATGGAGAAGAGCAATGCCGAGCAGCTGCGGTACGCGGATGTCGTG
The DNA here is from genome assembly GCA_016720835.1 of Ignavibacteria bacterium. Classification (GTDB taxonomy): domain Bacteria; phylum Bacteroidota; class Ignavibacteria; order SZUA-365; family SZUA-365; genus JADKJW01. Next base: position 127,321 of record JADKJW010000007.1, on the reverse strand, counting down.
ATCACGCCCGGGATCGGCGGGCACCTCGCCACCGATTTCGACAACGCCGATTCCCTGATCCACCGCGGGTATCGCGATGCCGCCGCGGCGGTTCCCGCGATACGCGCGGTCCAGCGCAGGCTGCTTGCGCGCGCACTCGAGGACGAAGCGCACCGGACGAACGGCGACACGCTGTTCGGCGCGCGCGTTCCCGACCGGGTGCTCGACACGCTCGCGCGCCTCCTGCATTCGTCCAATTCGCGATCGATCGACGTGTCCGTGACGGGCGGCTCCTGGTCGGTCAGCGCCGATGTCCTGCCGCGGCTTCGCGCGATCCGCGTGAGCGGCGCGTCCACGGAGATCCGGCCGTCCATCCTCCAGGAGGTGGACGTGTGCCTGCAGCGCCCCGTGTGCGCGGAAACCATCCGCCTGGTATGCGCGCGGGTCCTGGACGTGTATCGGGACCGCGGGTACGCGCTCGCGAAAATCGATTCCGTCGCCGTCGACAGTCTCGCGGGCGAGGTGGACCTCGTCGTGCGCGAAGGCCGCGTCGGGGCGGTGACCGTGGAGGGGAACAGCCGCACGGATCCCGTCGTGATCCTCCGGGAATTTCCGCTGCGGCAGGGGCAGCTGTTCCGCACGGAGGATGCGCGGATCGGCATGGACAACATCACGTCGCTCAACCTCTTCCATCAGGTGAGTTTTTCCGTGGAGGAAGCGCTGCGCGATCCGACCGTCTCGATCCGCGTCGAGGAGCGCCCGTCCCAGGTGCTGCGGATCAGCGCGCTCGTCGACGACGAACGCAACGCGCAGGCGGCCGTCGAGTTGCGCGACGCGAATTTTTTCGGCACGGGTTCGGAGCTTGCCGGATCGTTTTTCGGCGGCTTCCGGAACAGGCGCTACGCGCTCCGGTACAATACCAACCGCGTGTGGTATACCAACCTCGGGCTGACATCGGAGCTGTACTACGACATCCGCGACTTCAACACCTACCGTGAATCGCCGGGCCTGCCCTTCAACAGATTTGCGCGGGAGGTCGCGACGCAGTCCCGCCGCATTCTGCTGGGCGCGCAGATGTCCGCGGGACTCTACGCGGGACGCTTCGGGTATCTTACGGGCGCGTTGACCCTGGAACATCAGGAACTCAATACCTTCGCGACCGCCGAGCCCGACGTCACCCGCTTGGACGAGCGGCAGCGGGTGGTCTCCTTCAGCCTCGGGACGACCATCGACACGCAGGATCGTTTTCCGTATCCTCGCAAGGGCATGTACCTGCTGTTCACGTACCTGTCCGCGCAGACCGCCCTCGGCAGCGAGGCGGCCTTCACGCGCATCCGGACCCAGTACGATGTGTACCTTTCCACCCCCGGGCAGCAATGGACCGTGCACCCGCGCGTGCTTTTCGGATACGGGGACAGGACCATGCCGCGCACGGAGGATTTTCGCCTGGGCGGCCTCGCCACGTTTTTCGGCATGCGCGAAAACGAGTTCACCGGCCAGCAGGTCTTTGTGGGCAGCGTCGAGCTGCGCGCGTTGCTCCCGGTGAAGTTCCTGTTCGACAGCTACCTTTCGATCCGCTACGATCTGGGCCGGACCTGGGACATTCCCGAGCAGATCAAGTTCGCGGATCTCCGCCATGGCGCCGGCATCGTCATCGGGCTCGACACGCCGATCGGGCCCGCGGATTTCGGCATCGGAAAGAGTTTTCTCTTCGTCCGCTCCGGCGGGAAATCATTCACGCAGTGGGGTCCGACCTCCCTGTATTTCTCCGTGGGCGTCGGTCTGTGAGCGGGCCGAAACGGCAGCGGTCCGGCCCGGTCTGAACGCCGGGCCGGACCGCGAAGCGCGCGGTGATATTCGGATGCACGTCTCGGTTAATGCGCGACGTCGCGGAACAGCGCGGTGAGGAGGCGCACGCCGACGCCGCTGCCGCCCTTCGGCGCATACGCCGTGGCTTCCTCGAGCATGGCCGTGCCCGCGATGTCGAGATGCACCCAGGGCATGTCGGCGACGAACGCCTTGAGGAAGGCGGCCGCGGTGATGGCGCCGCCCCAGCGGCCCGCGATATTCTTCAGGTCCGCGACACCGCTCTTGAGCATCGCATCGTACTCGTCGAACAGCGGCAGTTCCCAGACGCGCTCGAAGGTCTTCTCGCCGGCGGCCCGGAGCTGATCCTTCAGTGCCGCCGAGGTGCCCATCATGCCGGTGGCGTGCGAGGCCAGGGCCACGACGCAGGCCCCGGTGAGGGTCGCGAGGTCGATGACGCCCGTCGGTTTGTAGCGCTGGGCGTACACGAGCGCATCCGCGAGAATCAGGCGCCCCTCGGCGTCGGTATTGAGCACTTCCACCGTTTTGCCGTTCGCCATGCGAATGATATCGCCCGGACACATGGCGCCCTCGCCGGGCATGTTGTCCGTCGCGGGGATGAGGCCGACGAGACGCACCGGCAGCTTCAGTTTCGCGACCACCTGCATCGCGCCGAGGACGGCGGCGGCTCCGGCCATGTCCATTTTCATTTCCTCCATCGCGGCGGCGGGCTTGATCGACAGGCCGCCCGAATCGAAGGTGACGCCCTTCCCGACGATCACGTAGAGTGGAAGACGCCGTTTCTGCTCGTTGTACTCCATGATGATGAAGCGCGGTTCGCGGGCGCTGCCCTGGTTCACCGCGAGCAGACCGCCCATCTTGTGCAGTTCGATTTCCTTGCGTCCAAAGACGACGACCTTGAGTCCCAGCTTCTTGCCGATCGCGGTCGCCTCCTTGGCGAGCGTTTCGGCGGAGACCTCATTCCCCGGAGCGTTCGTGAGATTGCGCGCCAGTTCGACGCCGTCCACCACGGTCACGGCCGTCTCCAGCGCGGATTTCAGGCGTCCCTGGAATCCCTCGTCGGCGGCGACGAAGCGGACTTCCTTGATCAATCCCTTCTTCGCGTCGGGCTGTTTCGTGATGAACTTGTCGTACTTGTACAAGCCCAGCAGTGTGCCCTCCACGACGGTGTGCACGCATTCCTCGAAGGAAAGATGCATGTGTCGCCGCACCACTTCTTCCGACGGGAAGTAGACGGCGAGCGACTGCGCGACGAAACGCGCCGCTTCCCTGGCCGCGCGGCCGGAAGCGCGGCGCAGCGTCTCCGCGCGGAGCGCGTCCTTCGCGCCGAGACCGACGAGGACGTACCGCGCATCGCCCGCGACGAGGGGGAGAAGCTCGTCGACCGCGCCGGTGAAGTCGCCCTTTGTCCTGTCGTCGAGCACGGTCGCCTTCAACGCGGATCCGAGCAGGTCGGCGGTCTTCTTGAAGAAGGCGTCATCGTCGACGAAATAGAGAACGTGGACGTCGGCCGCGATCTTTTCCGGTGTGCCGTACAGACCGGTGCATTTGGCCATGAGTTTACTCCTGCATCCATGAAACGGTGAGATCCGAGAGACGCGCTATCCCGTTCCGGATCTCTCCGGACCGCAAATGGACAGGCGTTGTGCTGGTGCGATTGGCACGCGGCTCTAGTGTAACGGAAAAAACGAAAACTTCCAATCACCCCGCCATGCGAACATTTTTTTTCGACGCGTCCGGCGGCGGCCGGTCAGGAGGCGAACAGCGGGGCGAGCGCGTCCAGCAGTCGCGCGCGCACGTCCTCGAATGCGGCGCCGTGCACGGTGGCCCCCGCGGCGAACCGATGCCCGCCGCCGCCGAAGGAGCGCGCGAGCTCGTGGACGGAGGTCGTGCCGCGGGAACGGAAATTCAGTTTGACGCCGTCGGACCGCTCCGTCAGCAGCACGGTGGCTTCGACGCCGCGCACACCCAGCCCGTAGTTCACGATGTTGTCGCTGTCCTCCGGCGTGGTGCCTGTTTCGGCGAAATCGCTCTCCCGTATGCGGAGCAGAGTGGCGTTGCCGCCGCAGACGAGTTCGAGTCCCGCGAGAACGCGGCCGAGCAGGAGAATCCTGCCCGCGGAGTATTCGTCGTAGATGCGCCGGTACACGAGCGTCTGGTCCACACCCGCCTCCAGCAACACTGCGGCGATGCGGTGCACACGCGGCGTCGTGCGCTCGAAGCGGAAGGATCCGGTGTCCGTCATGATCCCGACGTACAACCCCGTCGCCATCTCGAGCGTCATCGGATACGCGGCCTCGAGCAGGTCGTACAGGATTTCGGCGGTCGCGCACGCGCCCTGCTCGATGAGGTATCCGTCGGCAAAGGGCTGCGGATCGAGGTGATGATCGATCACCACCGTGCGCGCGGCGCTCGCGCGCACGGCGTGTTCCATCCCGCGAACGCGGGATGCGTCGTTCAGATCCACGACGACGATCATGTCCGCGCCCGCGATGGTCGCGTCGTGCGCCGCGGCGTCATAGCGCTGGAAAAGCCCGTCCGCGTCGAGGAAGGACAGGTTTCCGGGAACGGGGTCGCAGTTGATCACGGACACGGTCTTTCCGGCGCCCCGGAGCGCGTGCGCGAGCGCGTACTCGCTTCCCAGGGCGTCGCCATCCGGATTGGTGTGCGTCGTGAGGACGAAGCGGTCGTGCTCCCGCAGAAGCGCGCGGATTTCGTCCGCCGAGAGAGGCGTGATGGCGTCCATCTATTCCATCTCCGCCAGTTCCTCCGCGAGGAGCTGCTTGGCGTGGAGATCGGCGTAGATGCCGCCGAGGGCCACCAGCTGATCGTGCGTGCCCTGTTCGGCGATACGGCCCTCGTGGAGCACGATGATCGCATCGGCGTGCTTCACCGTCGAGATACGGTGGCTGATGATGATGCTGGTGCGCTCCCGCATGACGTCCTTGAGGTTCTTGAGGATCTCCTCTTCGGTGTGGGTATCCACGGCCGAGAGCGCGTCGTCCAGGATGAGGATGGCGGGGCGTCGCAGCATCGCGCGCGCGAGACTCACGCGCTGCTTCTGTCCCCCGGAAAGGGTGATGCCGCGCTCGCCGAGCACGGTGTCGTAGTGCGCCGGAAAATCCGCGATGTCCTTCGCGATCTGCGCGGTGTTCGCGGCCCGGACGATATCGTCCTCCGTCGCGGCATCGACGCTGTAGGCGATGTTGGCGCGGATGGAATCCGAGAACAGGAAGGTCTCCTGCGTCACGCAGGCGATGGAGCGGCGCAGCACGGCAAGCGGGATGGCGCGCACGTCGTGGCCGTCGATGCGCAGCGCGCCGCCGGTGACATCGTACAGGCGCGGGATGAGCTGCACCAGGCTGCTCTTGCCGCTGCCGGTATACCCGATGATGGCGAGCGTCGAACCCGCGGGAATGGTGAGCGAGACGTCGTCGAGAATCGCGTCGCTCCCCTCGTTGTAGCGGAAGGTGACATGGTCGAAAACGATCTCCCCCGACAGGCGGGTGATGGCGCCATCGGTGACCGGGGAATCCGCGATCTCGGGTTCCAGTTCGAGGATGCGGTTGAGGCGCTTCATGGACGCCGAAGCGCGCTGCACGAGGCCGACCACCCAGCCGACGGCGATCATCGGCCAGATCATCATGGAAATGTACATCATGAACTGCGTGAGTCCCCCGAGCGTCAGTTTCCTGTCCATCACCTGCAGTCCCCCGTACCACACGACGATGATCACCGAGAGACCGATCAGCATCGACAGGAGCGGCATGAAGAACGCCTGCACGCGCGCCATGCGCATGTTGCGCGCGAGGTACTCCTCGCTCAGGGTCTGGAACCGGCCGATCTCATAGTCCTCGCGCAGGTACGACTTCACCACGCGGATGCCGGAAATGGATTCCTGGGCGCGCGTCGTCAATGCGGAGTACTGGTTCTGAATATCCTCGAAGCGACGGTGAATCACCGTGCCGAGCCTGTTCACGGCGAAAGAGATGAGCGGCAGCGGGAGCAGCGCGTAGAGCGTGAGCATCGGGTGGATGCTCAGCAGCGCTGTCAGAATGATCACGAAGGTGAACAGCGTCTCGACGCTGTACATGATGGCGGGGCCGACGAACATGCGGATGGCCGCGATGTCGTTCGTGGAATGCGCCATGATGTCGCCCGTCGGCGTGTTCTGGAAATAGCGCAGCGACAGCGTCTCGATGTGCGCGATGAAGTCGTTCCGCAGATCGTACTCGATGCGACGCGAAGCGACGATGATCGTCCGGCGCTGGAGGAACAGGAAGACGCCGCTGACGGCGGACACGAGCAGCACCAGCGCCGCGTAGCGGAAAATGGAGGACGGCGCGGCGTGGGCCTGCAGTCCGTCGATGGCCTTCCGGATGAGGATCGGCGCCAGCATGGAAAAGACCACCGACAGGAAGATCGCGCCCACGCCGACGAACAGGGTCCGCCGGTGGCGTTTGAGGTACGGGAGGAGGGAGAGGAGATTCTTCACGGACAATGCTGATGGGAGACCGGATCAGGCGACATTTCCATCTACAACATCCGCGAGGGTACCGATGATTCCCGGAACGGCGGTCCAGGACTCGGCCACCGCATCCGCCCGGGTCGGCGCATCCGCGTCGAAGTACATCGCGGTGCTGTCCGCATGGAACAGGATGGCCTTCATGCCGGCGTCCTTGGCACCGGCGACATCGGTGCGCTCGATGTCGCCGATGTGCAGCGCTTCGGCGGGTTCCACGCCGAGCGCCGTGAGCGCCGTCGCGAAGGCCTTCGGGTGCGGCTTCGCAACGCCGGTTTCGTCCGAGAACACGAACGCGCGAAAATGCCGTTCGAGGTCGTGCCGGGCGAGCACCGCGCGCAGCGCGCGTCCGGGCGAGAGCGCGGTGTCGGAAATCACCGCCAGCGCGTACCGCTCCGCGAGCGCAGCGATAACCTCCCCGGCGCCGGGAAGCGGCTCGGGCGGACCGACGAGAATGCTGTCCTCGAAGGCGGTCGTCACCTGCTCGTGCGTCGCGCGATCGACGCGCACGTCGAAGTACGCCCACAGCGCGGCCAGGCTTTCCGACGCGCTCATGGTGCGCTGTTCGCCGAACCAGCGCCGCTCGAACTCCTCGTACATGTGCTTCATCGCGGCGCGCACCTGCTCCTCGTCCCACGCGACGCCCGCGCCCGACAGGGCCTCGCGCAGCGCGGCGTTCCGATAGCGGCGGCGGGCCTCGCCGTTGCCGGTACCGACGATGGTGTTCCAGAAATCGATGGTGACGGCGCGGATCATCAGTCGATCACGTCGAAGCCGGTGTAGCGGCGCAGCGCCTCGGGCACCATGATCTTTCCGTCCACGGTCTGATTGCACTCGAGCAGCGACACCATCAGGCGCGAGGTGGCGAGGCCCGAACCATTGAGCGTGTGCACGAACTCGGGCTTGGAATGCGGATCGCGGCGGAAGCGGATGCCGGCGCGGCGCGCCTGGAAGTCCTCGAAACAGCTGCAGGACGACGCCTCGAGCCAGGCATTCTCGCCCGGCGACCACACTTCGATGTCGTAGGTCTTGGCGGAGGCGAAGCTCGTGTCGCCGCTGCACAGCAGCAGCACGCGGTAGGGAATGTTGAGGGCCTGCAGCACGTCCTCGGCGTCGCGCACGAGCTTCTCGAGTTCGTCGTACGAGGTCTCCGGCGCGGAGAATTTGACCATCTCCACCTTGTTGAACTGATGCACGCGCAGGAAGCCCTTCGTCTGCTTGCCGTAGGACCCCGCCTCGCGGCGGAAACATGCCGAGTAGCCGCACAGCGACAGCGGCAGCGCGGATCCCTGCATGATCTCGTCGCGGTAAATATTGGTGATCGGCACCTCGGCGGTGGGGATGAGGTACAGATCCTCGTCCTCGCAGTGGTACATGTCCTCCGCCATCTTGGGCAGCTGCCCCGTGCCGCGCATGGAGGCGGCGTTGACCACGAAGGGCGGGAACACCTCGGTGTACCCGTGCGTCGTGATGTGCAGGTCGATCATGAAGTTGATCAGCGCGCGCTCGAGCGTGGCGCCCTTTCCCATGTACAGCGCGAATCCGCTGCCGCTCAGCTTCGTGCCGCGTTCGAAATCGAGAACGTCGAGACGCTTGCCGAGTTCGATGTGGTCGAGTTGCGGAAAGGCCGCGTCGGCGTTCAGTCCCGCGACGCCCTCCGGCACCCAGCGGCGCACTTCCACATTCTCCGCAGCGCTGTGGCCGACGGGCACGGACGGATGCGTCATGTTCGGGATGTACAGGGTGATGTCGGCGATCTGTTCCTCGACAGCGCGGAGCTCGGCATCGAGCGATGCGACCGCGTCCGAAACGCCCTTCATCTCGGCGATCTGCGCGTCGGCGTTTTCCCCGCCCTTCTTGCGCTGCGCGATCTGCTGCGAGACGACGTTGCGCGTGTTCTTCAGGGTCTCGACGTCGCCGATGATGGCGCGGCGCCGCGCGTCGAGCGCGAGCAATTCGTCAAGACGGTCTTTTTCGTGTTTGTTCGCGATGCCGTGGCGGATCTGGTCGGGATTTTCGCGGATGCGCTTGATGTCGAGCATGATTGGGAAGGTGAAGGTGGAAGGGGGGGGGTGAATGGTGACAGGTGACAGGTGACAGGTGGTGAAGATTGATGGTGCACCCCCGGCCGGACGGAAACATGCGTGATGGACGATTGGTGATGGAGGCCGTCAGTGTTCTGCGGAGATCAGGGATTCGATATGGCGCTCGCCATCCCGGTACTGCTGCACGAGACGTGTGAGTCCGCGCGCGGTGTCGCTCAGGCGGTAGCGGAATTCCGCCTCGAATTTTATCGTGATGAAGGCGCTGTTCATCGGCCGGTTGGCGGCCTGTCCGATTTCCGCCGAGGTGGTGGCGGAGATGAGATCGGGACTGAACCCGAACACGGTGGCGATGGATTTCGCGAAGGTGAAACGGTCCACGGCCTCGGGGCCGGATATGTGGTACAGCCCGGTTGCCGCGCTTTCCCCGAGGAGCAGCAGCGCGTACGCCAGATCGTCGGCCAGCGTCGGATTGCCGACCTGGTCGTCCACCACGCGGAAGGGCTTGCCCTTCTCGAGCATTTCAAGCACCCAGGCCACGAAGTTCTGCCGGACGTTGTACCCGGTGCCGTAGAGGACCTGCGTCCGCGCGATGGCGCCCGGCACGCCGCTGGACGCGAGGGCGTTCTCGGCCGCGAGCTTGGACTTCCCGTAGTAGCTCATCGGATTGGGGCGCGACGTTTCGTCGAAGGTTGCGGCCTTGCCGTCGAACACGTAGTCCGTCGAGATCTGGATGATGCGGCAGCGTTCTAGTTTCTTGGCGGGAATGATGAGGTTCTTGAGACCGTCCACGTTCAGCCGCCAACACGCCTCGCGGTCGGTCTCGCACCCGTCCACATCGGTCATGGCCGCGGTGTTGATGATGACGTCCGGTCGCCATTGCGCGACGAGGCTTTTCACGTCGCCGCGCAGGGTGATGTCGAGCTGCTGGTACTCGAAGCGGGCGTTCTTGAAGAAGGTGGCGGGCGCGAGGTCGGTGAGCAGAATGGCGTGCAGCGATTCCTGCGCGAGGACGAGCGCGAGTTTCTGTCCGAGCAGCCCGTGGGCGCCCGTGATCATGACTCTCATGCGCCGCCTCCGCGCACCGCGCGTCCGAGCCCTTCCATGCCGTGCGATCCGGGAATCGACGCGACGAAAGCGCCCGCCGCTGCCGCTCGCGCCCCGGCGCTGGCGGCGGTTTCGCCACGGGCGAGGAAATACGCGAATGTGGAGCCGAAGACGTCGCCGCAGCCGGTGGTGTCGACGATCGCCTCGACGGGAGCGGGTTCGATGCGCAACGGCGCGCTGTCGCGCGCATGCACCACGGCGCCCTGCCCGCCCTTCGTCACGACGAGCATGCGCAGGGCCGCCATCGAAAAGAGCGCTTCCGCGGCGGCGCGCTCGCCGTCCGCGCCCGGCACGAGGGCCGCGAGTTCGCGCTCGTTGCACTGCAGGACGTCGGGTATGGCGATCCACCGGCGCCAGGCGTCCACCGGCGCGGTGGAACGATGCCCGTCCGGAGCGACGCGATACGCGATCATGTGGGCGTCAAGGTAGATCATGCCCCGCGCGTCGGAACGCAGCCGCTCGGCATCGTCGAGCGCGAGGTCCGCGCCGGTCATGAAATTGATGTACACCAGGTCGGCCGCGGCGAGTTCCGGAGCCACGGACGCGTAGGAGATGGAGTCGAGACTGCGCACGAGCTGCGTGTTGTACGAGGCGTCCGCGTCGTGAAAGAGCCGCACGCGCGTGTTCGGCGCCGGCACGCGCGTGCACCGGGACACATCGAGGCGCGGCATGCGCGCCGCCGCGGCCTGGAACGGATCCCACGCGTCCTCCCCGACGGGAAAGACCGGGACGACGGTGTCGTCTTCCATCGCGAGCGCGCTGAACGCGGTCACCGGAAAATGGATGCCCCCGAAACTCTCGATGACGCCGCCCTCGCGGGTGTGGATTTCGTCGAGGACGAGGTGGCCGATGATCAGGACACGCATGTCCTATTTTTCTCCCGGCGCGGACGGGATGCCGAGCTCCCGCTCGCGTTCGCGGATACGCTGCTCGCGCTTCTCGAGTTCCGCCGCGCGCGCGTTGACGTCGCGCATCATCTTGCGGTAGGCCGGCGTGGGAGCGGACTCCTTGTCGATGCCGCCGCCTCCGAACACGCGTCCGAACAGCCAGTGCTGCCGCATCGCGAACATGCTCTGCGCGAGCTGGTTCGCCGCGTTTCCGGCGTCGTAGGTCACCGCGCTGAGCGATCCGACGACGGTCAGCAGCGAGTCGTAGAGACTGCGGTCGGACAGCAGCGCGCCGGCGGTCCCCTTCCCCTCGTTGAGATTGCGCACGAGGGTGGTGAGTTCCGTCGTGACGTCGGTCACGGAGCTGATGGCGCTGTCGGAGCGCCTCGAGAGGCCGTCCACGTTCTTCGCGATGCGCGCCAGCATGTCGGTCAGACGGTTGAGTTGCGCGGTCGCGAGCGCCATGCCGGTGTCGGCGCGGGCGGTGATCGATTCGAGATTGCGGTACATCGCATCGTTCGTGAGGAGCTGCCCGATGGTGCCCTCGCCGCTGTTGAGGCGGTGCAGCATGGTGTTCAGCTCGCCGGTGATCATCTTCGTCGTGTCCATGATCGCGGTCATGTTGTCCGCCAGACCCGTCAGGGCGAACGGCGGGACGCCCTGGATGAAGCCGCCCGGAGTGACGGGCGGCAGCGCGGCCGATCCGATGAGGAGGTTGATGATCTTGTTTCCGACGAGGCCCTCCTGTTTGATCTCGGCCTTGGAATCGGCCTTGATGAACGGATGGATGTCCTCGTTGATGCGCAGGGTGAGGCGGACGGAGTCCGCGAAGGGCGTGAGCTGAATGTCGCTCACCGAACCGACGGAGTAGCCGGAAAGCACCACGAAGGTCCCCGTCTTGACACCTTCCGCGTTCGAGAAGTTCACCTTCACCATGAACGTCGAGCTGAACAGCTGCGTCTTCTCGCCGACGAGAAAGGTCGCCACGGCGAAGGTGATCACGCCGATCAACACCAGAAAGCCGACCCGCGCGCGTGAGAGGGATGTTTTCATGTGATACCCAGGAAAAATGCCTTGGCGAGCGGGTCCTCCGCGCGCTGCAGATCGTCGAACGATCCGCTGTAGGTGAACGTGCCGTTGTCGAGAATGTAAATGGTGTCCGCGACGGTCCGCGTGCACTCGAGGTCGTGCGTCACGGTGATCGACGTGATGCCGAAATGCTTCTCGAGATCGCGGATCAGCTCGCTGATTTCTCTCCCCGTGATGGGATCCAGGCCCGCCGTGGGCTCGTCGTAGAGGACGATCTCCGGCTTGGCGATGATGGCGCGCGCGAGGCCCACGCGCTTTTTCATGCCGCCGCTCAGTTCGGACGGCATCTTGTCGATGGACTCCTCGAGCCCCACGAGGCGGAGCTGCTCGACGACGCGCTCCTCGATCTCATCCTCGGAGAGTTCCATGTGCTTGCGCAGCGGGAATTCGAGATTCTCGCGCACGGTCATCGAATCGTACAGGGCCGCGTACTGGAACACGTACCCGATGTTCTGGCGCAGGAGGTTCAATTCGCGCGTCTTCATGCCGATCACCTGCTGCCCCTTGACCGTGATGCTCCCCGACTCGGGAATGAGCAGCCCGACGATGCTTTTCAGCAGGACGCTCTTTCCGATGCCGCTGCGGCCGAGGATCACATCGCTCGAACCGCGGCGCACCTGCATGGACAGACCGGTGAGCACGTCGTGGTCGCCGAAGGACTTCGAGACGTTCTGCACGTCGATGAGCACGTCGTTCTGGTTCATCCGGATCCGAAAAGGAGAAGCGTGAGTTGAATGATGAGCATGTCGACGAAGATGATGTTCAGGGACGCGACCACGACGGACGTGGTGGCCGCGCGCCCCACGCCCTCCGTTCCCCGGGAAGTGTTGAATCCTTCGTAGGCGCCGATGAGACCGATGATAAAACCGAACACCGCTCTCTTGCCGATACCGGGAAGGATGTCCAGGAATGTCAGGGACGAGATGACCTCGGCGAAGTACAGCTTCATCGTGGTGTTGGACGACATCGTCTCGGAGAGGAAGCCCCCGAAAATCGCGAGAAAGTCCACGTACGCGGTCAGCAGCGGAAGCATGATGACGCACGCGAGCGTGCGGGTCACGACGAGGTAATTGAAGGGGTCCACGGCGGAGACTTCGAGCGCATCGATCTGCTCGGTCACTTTCATGGAACCCAGTTCCGCGCCGATGCCGGAACTCACGCGCCCCGCGACGATGAGGGCGGTGATGACCGGCCCCAGTTCGCGGACGATGGTGAGGGCGATCATCGCGGGCAGGAAGGATCCGGCGCCGAAGCGGTCGAGCGTCGGGCGCGACTGCAGCGCGAGAATGAGTCCCATGATGAGACCGACCACCGTCAGCAGCGGGATGGACTTCGCGCCCAGCTCGTCCATGTGCTTGCGCACCTCCGACACTTCGTAGGGCGGCTTGAAAACATAGGCGAAAAACCGCATCCCGAACATGGTGATGCCGTACACTTCCTCCATCGCGCGGAGAAATCTGCTCCGGTAGAATCCGAGGAGCTTCGCGAGAGCGCCGGGAGGATGTTGCGTATTCATGGACATCAAATTTCAGAACATTAAAAATACCGATACTTCGGAGAGAATCCAAGGAGGACCGCTCCACGAACGGCGGCCGGTCACTCCTCGCCTCGCGTGAAGAGCGACATCCATTCGTCGATTTCGGACTGGGGGAGCCGACCGCGCCGCTTGGCCTCTTCTCCGGACGGCGCGGCGCCCGTGGCGCGCGATCCGAGGAAGCGCTCGGATGACAGTGTCGCCGCTCCCATGGCCGCGGCATGCGCGAGCACCTCGTGGTCGGAGGACACGACCAGCGACGCGCGCGGCGCGGGATCGTTCTCGATGCGCATCCGTATCCAGCCGTCGGCGGTGCGCGTCATCGCGTACACGACCGACACGCCGCCGCCGCCGCCGATGGGTTCGCCGAAGGCATCGAAGACCACGTGCATGGTGGCGCCCGGCATGCGGTGCGCGGACACGATCTCCACGAGCCCCCGCCGCGCCGCGTCGGCGTTGGAACGCAGCAGCCGCGCCAGATGCGGGATCTTGTGCAGAACGTTGTACGCGTCGATATAGACGTGCCGGGTCACAAGCCCGTGTCGTCACCTTCCTCGAAATTCATCTCGAGGAGTTCGGAGATTTCCTCCTCCGAGGCATACTGCGCGTTGTCTTCGCGCTCCGCGACGTCGACCGCCTTCTGCGTGTCGCGCTTCTTTGCCTTCGCCGCCGCCTTCGCCGCGGTGAGCGGATCGGAGAACTGGTACACGGGCACCTGCAGGGTCTTCTTCGACGGCGTCTTCGTCAATCCGACCATCTTCTCCTGCACGTCGGCGCGGATGTACTCCTCGCCGCAGTGGTCGCAGACGCCGGCCGGCACGTTCTCGAACACCACGAGGGAATCGCCGACCCACATTTCGATGCGGACGTGGCGTTCCTCCACTCCGCTGCTGCAGTAGGAACAGGAAGAATACTGGCGTCCATTCATCGTGTGCCTGCCTTTTTCTCGTTCTTCGTTGCCCGGTTGAAATACCCCACGATGCGCGCGGCGCGGCCGTCCGTGCACTGCACGCAGACGAGGTCGTACGTCCGCTCCTTGGAACGGATGCCCAGCGTGCACGCGAAATCGGGATACGCGAGCACATTCTCGTCCTTCAGCTCCGATTCCGCCAGCGCGGCGACGATGTCGCCGATCACGATGCCGTCGCGCGCGAAGCGCCGCGCCATCTTGCGCGTCAGCTCGACGTGCCCTTCCGCCGCGAGGCGGCGCATGCGCGCGGCATTCATCGCTCGCGCTCCCGTGTCCGTTGGGTATCGCTCATAGATTCCCGCGCAATTCCTGCTCGCGCTCGATGGATTCGAACAGCGCCTTGAAGTTGCCCTTGCCGAAGCTCTCGCCGCCCTTGCGCTGAATGATTTCGATGAAGAGCGTGGGACGGTCCTCCACGGGTTTCGTGAAGAGCTGGAGCATGTAGCCCTTGTCGTCGCGGTCCACGAGAATGCCGAGCGGCGACAGCTCCGCGATGGCCTCGTCGATCGGCCCGACGCGATCCTGCAGATCCTCGTAGTACGACGCGGGCGTGTTCAGGAACTCGACGCCCTGCGCGCGCATCGCGCGGATCGTCGAGAGAATGTCGTCGGTGATCATCGCGATGTGCTGCACGCCCGGACCGTTGTTGAACTTCACGTATTCCTCGATCTGCGATTTTCGCTTGCCCTCGGCGGGCTCGTTGATCGGGAACTTGATCCACTTGTTATGGTTCGACACGACGGTGGAGCGGAGGGCGGAATACTCGGTGGAGATGTCGGTGTCGTCGAAGGAGACGAAACGGGAGAATCCGAACACCTCGTTGTAGAACCGGACCGTCTTCTCCATTTCGTCCCAGCCGACATTGCCGACGACGTGGTCGATGTACTTCAGGCCGACCGGACGCGCGATGGCATCGGGCGGGCACGGTTCGAAGCCCGGCAGGAAGGGGCCGTCGTAGCCGATCAGTTCGACGAAGGTGTGGATGGTGTCGCCGTAGGTCGCCACGGAGGCGAGTTTCACCCTGCCGCGCGGATCCTCGACGACGTGCGGCGCCTCGACGCTCCGGGCGCCCCGCTCGATCGTCATCGCGTACGCGAGATCGGTGTCGGTGCACTCGAAGGCGATATCGCGCGCGCCGTCGCCATGGCGGGCAAGGAACGGCGTGATGACCTCGTCCTCCACCAGCGGCGTGGTGAGCACGAGCCGGATCTTGTCCTGCTGCAGGGCGTAGGACACTTTGTTGCGTTCGCCGGTTTCCGGTCCGCGGTACGCGACCAGCGAGAAGCCGAACGCCATGCGGTAGAAGTAGGCGGACTGTTTCGCGTTGCCGCAAAAGAGTTCTATATGGTGCACTGCGCGAAGCGGGAGGATGTCCGCTGCCAGCTCGGGATTCGCATACGCCATGATCGTGGCACTCCGTGATTGTGAGCATTCACCGATACGTGAGGTCTCCTCGGCCTTCGACGCGCCGAGGGGTCGGGACCCGACTCGCGAACTCACCCGGGGAGACGGGGAAATGTACGAATTCTTTCGAAAAATTCCCGCCCGCGCCGGCTCCTCACTGCAGGCGGAGAAACTCCTGCCAGCGCAGGAACAGTTCGCGCGTGGCCTCGAGATCCCGGACGTTGTACTCCGCGATTTCGCGCAGCCGCCCGTCCCGGAACAGGCCGTTGATGTCGTGACCGTCGACACCGTGCCTCTTGGGACTGTCGAATCCGAAGGCCATGCACACGAAATCGAGACTGAACTTCCGCGCCACCCCGTAGAACGTGAGTTGTTCGAGCAGGTCGCAGTGCAGGGCCGGATTGTACCGGTTCGTGACCAGCGCGCGGCTCGGGTGCACGCCGAGCATGGCCGAGCGGATGTGCAGGAACGGACCGTCGAACGCCCTGCCGTTGAAGGACACGAGCTGGTCGTAGCGCGCGATGTCCTGCCAGAATCGCTCCAGCAGCGTCCGCTCATCCGACGGCAGGAAGTCCACCATGCCGTCGTCGGACGACCAGGGTTCGAGGCCTTCGCCCTGCAGCAGGACGCGGCCCCGGCGCGTGTCGACGTTCATCATGCCGATGGACACCACCTGCGCGGTGAACGGGTAGAGGTTGACCTTGAGCTTTTCGTTCTCGATCTGCTCCTCGGTTTCGGCGAACTTGAGAAGGTACTTCTGCTGCAATTCGTCGAGTTCGTGGAACGGCGTCCCCGAGGTTTCGATGTCGAAAATCACTTTCATCATGATGCTGCTCCCGCGAGTGAATGATGGTGTGCTCCATCCGTTGTACTCGCGGGAGCGGGAAAATGTTCCCGGCGCGATGCGGTTCCCGTCTCGCGGGACCGCCGCGCTCAGCGCGCGACCTTGAAGGTGTCAGGTCCCTTGATCCACGCCTCGGCGATCTGCACGGCGTTGGTCGCCGCGCCCTTGCGGAGATTGTCGGCGACGATCCACATGGCCAGGCCGTTGGGCACGCTCTCGTCGCGGCGGACGCGGCCCACATAGACCTCGTCCTTGCCGTCGACAACGGTCGCGAGCGGGTAGACATTGTTCCCGGGATCGTCGTAGAGCGCGACGCCGGGCGCGGCCGCGATGAGGTCGCGTGCCGCGCGCAGGTCGAACGGCTTCTCGAATTCAATGTTGACCGACTCGCTGTGGCAATTCGCGACGGGCACGCGGACGCAGGTCGGCGCAATTTTCATCGCGGGATCGCCGAGAATCTTGCGGGTCTCCTCGATCATTTTGTACTCCTCCTTGGAGTACCCGTCGCTGTAGAACACGGCGATGTGCGGCAGCGCGTTGGAGGCGATCGGATGCGGAAACACCGGGCGATCGACGGGCTGCCGCGCGAGTTCATGCGCCAGCTGCGTCAGGCCGCGCTGCCCCGCGCCGCTGACGGCCTGGTAGGTGGACACCACGATGCGCTTGATGCGGTAGGCGTCATGCAGCGGTTTGAGGGGCAGCACCATCTGGATGGTGGAGCAGTTCGGATTGGCGACGATCTTCGATTTGTACGTGAAGATGGCGCGCGGATTGACCTCGGGCACCACGAGCGGCACATGCGGGTCCATGCGGAATTCGCTGCTGTTGTCGATGACGATATCGCAGTGCCGGGCGGCGATCGGCGCCCATTTCCTGCTCACCTCTCCGCCCGCCGCGAAGAACACGATCTCGGCGTGCACGAACGCGGTTTCATTGAGCTCCACCACCGCGCGCTGGTGCTCCTTGAACGGGATCATCGTCCCGAGCGACTTCGCGGACGCGATCGGGATCACCCGGTCGACGGGAAAATTCCGCTCTTCCAGAATTTGGAGGATCTTTCTGCCCACCAGGCCCGTCGCTCCAACCACCGCCACATCGTACAAGGTCATGCGTGCTCCTTAGAAATCCGCGCCCAGGGAAAAATAGTAGGTCGGTTCGCCGAAGCCGCCTCCCATGTACGGCCACCCCACGTCGATGCGCAGCGGGAAGCCGAGGAACCACAGGCGCACGCCCATGCCCGCTCCGACGAGGAGATCGCCGGGCACGAGCGCGCCGGTTTCGTCGCGGACAAAGCCCTTCAGGCTCGAGTCGATGTCGTCCACCGCGGCGCCGACATCCACGAACATCGCCGTGTTGATGGATTGCAGGATATACGGCAGGACGCCCCCGAGGAAATACTTGACCAGCGGGAAGCGCAGTTCGGCGTTGGCGACGGCGACTTTGGTCGCCATGCGGGAAACATAGTTGAATCCGCGCAACGGCAGCACCGGCGTCAGGAAGGCGAAGTCATCCACGCTGTTGATCGGGATGCGTCCGGTTTCGAAGCGGCGGTTGATCCAGTTCTCCGTGCCGCCGATATAGAAGCGCTGCGGATTCGCCCCGAAACTGCCTCCCGCCGCACCGCGGAGCACGAAGGAAAAATCGTCCCAGAACTTGTAGTACTTTCGGTAGTCGCCGAAGACGGACGTGAAGGTCAGGGAATTGCTCCCGACACCGGGACTCGCGGTCACGCGGAGTTCGTAGCGCGAGCCCTTGACCGGCGACCAGGAACCCCACATCGAGTTGTCGTGGACATAGGAGAGCTCCGGAATGAAGAGCACGCGGTTGTATACCGGAATGTCGCTGTTTTCGAGGTCCTCGCGCGAGATGCTCATCATGCCGAGCGCCAGTTCGACCCGGTTGAATTTGTCGATGGGGTAGGTCGCGGAGACGGACCCTCCGATCTGACTGTACCTGTAGAGGTCCTCCGTATACCCGTAGGTGTTCGAATCGATCTGCACGGCGGTGGGTGTATAGAGGAAGCGCGCCGTCTGGTACGCCACGAAGCCGTAGTCGATGCGGTTCGGCAGGTAGAAATACGCGAGCGCAAGATCGCTGTTCTTCAGCTCGCCCGTGAAATTGCCCTGCAGGAGGATCTGATGGTTGCCGAGCATGTCGCTGAACGACACCGCCGCCATGCCCAGGACGCCGTAGAACGTGTTGTACCCGCCGTTGCCGTAGACGTAATCCGGCGTGAAGCTGATCTTGTACTTGTTGACGACGTAGTCGCCATGGTCGTCGATGTTGTTCTTCACCGCGAGGTCCTTCTTCTTCACGGCGGCGGTGGCGACCTGCTCGCCCTGCCGGAAGAGCATGCGCTGTCCGGGAGCCGAACCGGCGGTGGCGGCCGTGTCCTTCTGCACTTCCTTCAAGCCCAGATCCACCGAGATGTCGCCGTACGTTTTTTCGACCACCGGCGCGGAGGACACGGTTTCGATGACCACCGCTTTCCTGAGCGAATCCGCCCGATCCTGCGGAAGCGCCGAGAGCGTCCGCGCGCGTTCGAGGCGGCGGAAAAACTCCGTGGGCTCGAGCGGCGCCAATTTCGGGAGATCGAGCGGACTCTTCAGCAGGAAAATGTCGAAACCGGCCTCGTACATGGTCGCGAAGGCGAGCTTGTTGCCGTCACGCGAGAGCGAAATCTGGTACACGCCGGTCATCGAATTGGTGATGGGCCAATCTTCTCCGGTCTCGAGGTTTCTCGCATAGAGGTTGCTGATGCCGTTGCGATCGGAGAGGTACAGCAGGCGCTTCCCGTCCGGCGCCGCGACGGGCGAAGAGGCGCTGGCTCCGGGAATATTCGTGATGCGCGTGATCTTCCTGTCGGCGACGCGGAGGCTGTAGATGTCCATCCCCCCGTAATCGTGCGACCGCATGTCGAAGTCGGCGGGCACCGCGGCGGGATCGATGAAGGCGCGGCGGTCGGACTCGAAGTACAGGGTTTCACCGTCCGGCGCCCACGCGGGCTGGGCGTCGCTGAACACGTCGTCCGTGAGGTTCGTCGCCTCCTTCGTGGTGAAATCGTAGATCCAGATATCGGACTGCTTGCTCTTGTTCCCGACGAAGACCATTTTGTCGCCTTTGGGCGACCACTCGACGGTGAAGATGCCGTCCATCGCCACGGGGAGCTGCTCGCGGCTACCGGTCCGGGCATCGATGATATATATCGCGTCGCTGGATCCGGCCTTGACGGACATCGCGATGGACTTGCCGTCGGGCGACCAGGTGATCCCGGGTGTCAGCAGGTGGAGCTCCTCGAAATCCGCGCTTGTCTGACCCTCGACGAGGCGTGTGACATCGCGCCCGTCGGACGTGGACATGACGTAGAGCGAGAAGTTGTCGTCCCGGTCGGAGATGAAGGCGATGCGGTCCCCGGCGGGCGAAATGGCCGGGCTCGTGTTGTAGAAGTTCTTCAGCTTGGTATGGTTGGTCAGCCGCTTGGCGTAATCCTCGGGCATGACGCGTTTCGAGACGTCGGGATAGTACAGGACCTTCTGCTCCTTCATCCATCGTTCGGAGAGCTCCTCGACGTTCAGGCCGATCGCGGCCTTGAAGCCGGCATCCACGCTGCCGTTGGTCCGCACGCGGTTGACGATCTCCCCCACCTTCTGCTTGCCGTATTTTTCCGCGATGTACCACCAGACCGACTGCCCGCCGCGGTACGCGAAGTAGCCGCCGAGATAGGGGATGGGCGGGATGTAGTTGCTCGTCGTCGCATCCCGGATGAACATATCCGAATTCGTGTCCCACCCGTCGGCGGCCAGGTACTCGGCGATGCCCTCGTTGAACCAGAGCGGGAGCTGGAGACGGATGCTGTTCTCGATGATGGACTGGATGGAGCCGCCGTAGAACATCTCGTTGATGACCGCGTGCACCAGTTCGTGGTGGATCACATGGCGGAACATCTTGTACGACCCCTCGAAGGGAATGATGACGCGGTTCTTGAACAGTTCCGTCACTCCGCCGATCCCCTCTTCCAGGTACATCTGGAGGGCGTTGGTCTGCTGGAACGCGTTGTGCGAATTATAGACGATGAAGGGGATGCGCGCGTTGATCTGGTAGCGGAACTCGCGTTGAATCTGCACGAGCGCTTCCTCGGCCGCGCTGGCGGTGAACGTCGCGAGGTCCTCCCCGCCGTCGGTGAAGTACACGTCGAAGTGCGCGGATTGAATATAGTAGTAGTTGAACTTGGCGTATTGGACCTTGTTCTTCCCGAAATACTGCGCGTGCACTGCGGGCGAAAGGAGCGGAAAAGCCGCAATGATGGCGAGCAGCGGGAGCGTCAGGGAACGGAGGGATCTGTTCATACGGATGTGGTCGATGTCCATGGTGTGGTCACAAGAGTGAAACATAGGCAACCGGGCACGGCGTGTCAAGAGACAAAACCGGGGCTGGCGCGGCGAGGGAGAGGCGCAAAGACCCGGCGTTGGAAAGATGTCGCGGCAATCCTACATTCTTCGAAGTTCGATTCCTTCTTCAGGAACACCGCAATGCGTCTTTTCCGTTCATTCGCGATCATCATCCTCACCGTCATGACCATTCCCGTGCTTCAGGCGGACGCCCAGGAAGGCGTCGACGTGCTGTTCATCAACGCGCGCATCCATGTGCTCGATTCCGCCAACACGATCGGCGACGCGATGGCGGTACGGGGCGGGGTCATCGTCGCGGTGGGTTCCGGACCGGAATTGCGCGCGCGGTATGCGGCGAAGGAGGTCCATGATATAGGACACCGGAACCTGTTCCCCGGTTTCACCGACGCGCACGGTCACCTGCACGGTCTCGGCGAGGAAGAGATGATCCTGACGCTGCAGGACACGAAATCGATGGATGCGGTGCTGCAGAAGGTGCGGGGCCGTGTCGCCGCCGCACCCCCGGGGGCATGGATACGCGGACGGGGGTGGGACGAAAACACCTGGCGGCAACGCGTCCTTCCATCCAGGATCGCACTCGATTCGGTGTCGGGCGGACATCCCGTCTTCCTGAGCCGCGTCGACGGGCACGCCGTGTGGCTGAACAGCCGCGCCCTCGCGCTGGCGGGCATCACACGCGAGACGGCCGATCCTCCGGGTGGAAAGGACGCCTTCCCTTTCCGGCTCACCGGATACATTGACGGACCGGGGAATGCCTGGGATCGCCTGCTGCGTGACGGTCGCACCGTGATCGGCGACGAACATCTGGTGCTCGCCGGGCTCAAACTCTATGCCGACGGCTCGCTCGGATCGCGCGGGGCGCTGCTGCTGGAACCCTACACCGATGCGCCGCATAATCTCGGGCTGCAATTGAACACGATCGACTCGATTCGCGCGCGCGCCGTCGACGCGATGCGCCACGGCCTCCAGGTGTGCGTGCACGCCATCGGGGACGCGGGCAACCGTCTCGTGCTCGATGCCTACGAGGCCGCGATGCGCGAGACCGGCAGACCGGCCTTCCCGTTGCGCGTCGAGCACGTGCAGGTCCTCGCCCCCGCCGACATTCCGCGCTTCGCCTCCCTCGGCGTCATTCCCTCCATGCAGCCGACGCATTGCACGAGCGACATGCCCTGGGCCGAAGCGCGGCTCGGGCCCGTCCGCGTCCGCGGCGCGTACGCATGGCGCTCCCTGCTCAACACGGGCGTCATCATTCCGGGAGGCAGCGACACGCCGGTGGAACGCCCGAATCCCCTGTGGGGGATCTACGCCGCATGCGCGCGGCGCGACCATGCGGGCAGCCCCTCGACAAAAGAGGACATCCTCCTCCATTTTCAGGGGATGAAGGAGCCGGTCCCGTCCAATCGCTACACCGACGGCTGGTTCGGCGAGCAGCGCATGACGCGCATGGAAGCGATACGCGCCTTCACGATCTGGCCCGCGCGGGCGGCCGGACTCGAGAAGACCATGGGTTCGCTGGAAGCGGGCAAGCACGCGGACTTCGTGGTGCTCTCCACGGACATCACGACGGTGCCCGATGCCGGTCTGCTGAGCACGGAAGTCCTCGAAACATGGGTGGGCGGGAAGAAGGCCTGGCCCCTGAGATAAGCGTTGCGCGCCTCCGCGGCGATCGTGAAGGGAGTGTCCACGAAATACTCGAAACACACGAAACAGGATTTATTATTACGCAGACCATTCTCATCACTGCGGCGACATGGCTGGAGATACGTGCTGCGCGCCTCCGCGGCGATCGTGGAGGGAGTGTCCACGAAATACTCGAAACACACGAAACAGGATTTTTCATTACGGAGACCATTCTCATCACTGCGGCGACATGGCTGGAAATACGTGCTACGCGCCTCCGCGGCGATCGTGGAGGGAGTGTCCACGACATACTCGAAACACACGAAACAGGAGTTTTTGTCAGGGTTCCATTTCCATCGCGGGCGGCCTGACGTCTGTCTGCGTGTGCGGTCGAACCGGTGTCATGCCTCGACCATTGAAATCGCGAAGCCGGATTCTCGTCGACTGGTGCCCGTGTTGCTGTATGCGAATCCATTCGATCTGCCCACATTCTCGAACACACGAGGTTGGCAGGGGCACTTCGGAACACCCATTCAGCATCATTTCCAAGACTTTTGTATTTTGGAAGGATTATTGCTACGTCTCATTCCACCACTGATGTCTTTGCCGGACACACACGATCACGCATGAAACGCTCCACACTCTTCTCCCTTGCCCTGTTCCTGCTTGCATTTGCCGGGGCGTCAGGACAACCCTTCGATCTTCGGTATGCGATGAAGGACGGCGCCGTGCTCAAGTACAAGAAGCTGGAGAGCACGAAATCGGTTGCCCAGACCGTGCGCGGGAATTTCGCCGACATGGAAAAAAGCACGGAAGCGTTCTGTCTCCTCACCGCGGAGAAGCCCGAAGGAGGCGATCTGGTCTACATTTTTCTGCAGGATACCGTGTACGTCGAAGACCATTCACAGTCCGCCGCCGGCGGGGCGAAGTCGTTCGATTTCCTGAATGCCATTTCGAAGAAACCCATTCGCGTGCGCATGTCGTCGAAGGGCGACCTCCGCGGCGCGGTGCCGCTCGCGCCCATCGACATCTCCGCGAGTCCCGTGCCGGTCAGCGAACGGACCCTGACCCGCCAGGCCGCGATCCTTCCGGTCCTCCCGCTGCGCGGGCTGAAGGTGGGCGACACCTGGACCGACGCGGTGAAGGACACCACACGTCCGAAGCAGAGGGATCCGCGCTTCGGTGAAGGCAACGGCGCGCGGTACACGGCCATTCGCACATCGTATTCGGTCGATTCGCTTGTGACGTTGCGAGCGCATCGGTGTCTTAAAATCACGTGGAAAAGCACCGTATCCATCGAAACAAAAATGATCTTTGCCGGAAGCGAGTCGTTTACCGAGGAAGCCAGCAGCAACAGCGGGTCCATGTACTTCGACCCCGCGCGCGGCGTGCTCGTGGAGCTCTCCATCCGCACCGAGAAGGAGAGCACCACCGCGGTGTTCTCGCGGGAGTCGGAAGTGATCCCGACGACTTCCACCGTGGAGATGCGGCTTCAGCTGCTTCCCTCCTGATCGAGGGATGACACTGCGGAGCTTCCGGTGAAGACCGCAACCTCGGACCATCCCGTTCAACTCCCATCCCGTTCCGACACCATCGTTTCAAAGCGCCAAGGAATCTTCCATGCACCGTGCATCTCTTCCCCGCCTCGTTGTTCTGCTGCTTCTCTCGACCGGCATCGCGTCGGCTCAGGAGGGACCGTACACCCTCGTGCCCAGGAAGGCCTACCGGTACGTGACGGAAATGAAGATGGACATGCTCCAGGAGATCATGGGGCAATCCATTGACATGAAGGTGGATTCGCGCACCGTCGTCCGCCTCGTCGCGGACTCGGTGTACCCGAACGGCACGCTGCATGTGCGGCAGACCATCGACAGCGCGCTCACGCAGATAGACAGTCCGATGGGTTCCCAGACCGCCGGCAAGGAGGCCGAGGGGAAAAGTTTCGGGTATACGATGCGGCGTGACGGAAAGATCGTGGGCCGCGACTCGTCCGATGAGAGCGGCATTCCGGCCGGGCTGATGCAGATGGCCGGGTCAGTGGGGAGTCTTCTTCCCTCGTTCGAGGGCGCCGTGCTGGCCGACGGCTCGTCGTGGGTTGATGCCGGCAGCGATACCACAGGCACGGCGTCCGTCCCGATGGTCGTCGCGAGGCGCAACACGTACACCGTGAAGGGGCGCACATCCGTGCGCGGCCGCGACTGCCTCGAAATCGCCTTCACCGGGACCAATTCGGTGAACGGAGTCATGGAACAGGGCGGCATGAGCCTCGCGATGGAGATCGAGGGCACGCAGAGCGGCGTGCTGTACTTCGACGCGGCCGCCGGCCTGCTCGTGGAGATGACATCGAAAATCAGCCAGGACATGCGTTACGGCGGCGACGGGACGTCCGAAACTTTCAGCGGCACGTCCACCTCCACCGGCACTTCGTCCACCGTGTACCTTCCGGAATAAATCCGCTTCACTCCTTCACTTCCTTTCATTGGAGACCAGCATGAAACGCCATGCCATCACCCTGCTCATCGCGGTTGTCGTCATTCCCTTCTGCGCCGCGTCCGCACAGCAGGCTCTGTACAAATTCAAGCCGAACACCCCGTACAAGTACTCGCTGGAGCTGAAGCAGGAGCAAGTCCAGGAAGCCATGGGACAGACCATGAACGTCTCCGTCGACGGCACGGTGAAGGTGAGCATGGTGGTCGACAAGGTGCTTGAGAACGGGGACATGCACGCGAGCGTCACGATCGAGAACGCCCTGATTCTCGCCGAAACCGCGCAGGGATCGGAAACGACCGGCGGGGAATTGAAGGGGAAGGTCTTCGGCTTCACCATGCAGCCGAACGGCAAGGTGGTGGACCGCGATTCGATCCCCGACATGGGCGAGCAGACGGGTGAGATGGCGCAGGTGATGGGCGGCTTCACCGGGTTGTTTCCGAAGCTCGACATCGAGAAGCTGAAAACCGGATCCACCTGGGAGAAGCTGTCGGACGACACCGCCGGCACGGGCGACACGCAGATCATCACCAACCGGAAGATGAGCTACAACGTCAAGGCCACGAAACCGGTGAAGAAGCGCGACTGTCTCGAAATCGTGATGGACGGGACCAAGGAAACGAACGGCAAGGTCAGCCGCGGCGACCAGGATTACCGCCTTTCCGGCGAGGGCACGGTCAACGGCACGATCTACTTCGACCTCGCCGAGGGCCTGCTCGTGGAGATCTCGATCACCGACAAGGGCGACACCGTGGTGCAGGACCCGAACAGCAGTTCCTTCAAACTGAACATCTCGCAGAACACGACGACAAAACTGGAGTACCTTCCGGAGTAGGGTCGCAAAAATCCGATTCCGGAAACATTTTCGGCGGACGCGCGTACACTCCCGCGATTCCATGTTCCCCGTCCGCCTGCGGACAGGCGAGACTCCCTTCACCGATCACGAGGACCGTCATGCGACCATTGTTCGTAGTACTCATCGTCATGCTTTTTGCGGCGACCGGCGCGGGCGCCCTGCGCGCGCAGACCACGCCGGAGACCCCGGCAACGGCGGACAGCGCGAAGAAATCCACGAGCATCGCCGCCGAACAGCTGCGGCTGAGAGGCGATCTCGAAACCCTGAAGGCGCAGGTATACGATTTGCGGAAAACGCTCGACACCGCGTCGACAGGAAAGAACCCGGACACGGAGCGGAGCATCCGGAAACTCGAGCGGCGGATGCACCGGCTTGAAGACCGCATGACCATGCTGGACGAGCGGCTGCGGTCGGGCGACAGCACCACGACCGACGACGTGTTCGCGTCGGGTTTCGACGACGACGCGGATGACGACTGGGGGTTCGAGGAGGAATGGCAGAATTTCGACATCGAGCCCGAGGACGAGCAGTTCGCGTTCCGCCCGGATTTCTACAAGAAGTATCCCGGCAGTTTCACCGGCCTGTTCCCCATCGATTCGCGCATGCAGGAGGGCGTGTTCCGCTACAATCGCGTCGAGGGCGTGTACATCGGCGTTGCGCAGCCGAAGCGGCAGTACTGGCACAGCAAGCCGAGGATGGTGGGCACCGGCTCCCTGGGCTATGCGTTCGCAAATCACCGCTGGCGCTACAGTCTCGGCGCGTATCTGCCGTTCTACTTCGACGACATGATCCTCGAGATCGGCGGCGAGGGGCACAGCTTCACCGATTCGAAGGACCAGTGGCTGATCAACCGTGAGGAGAACACCGCCATGGCGTTTTTCGCGCGCGAGGATTTCATGGACTATTTCAGCCGCGAGGGCTTCTCCGCGACGGCGGGCTGGTACTACAAGGGTCCGTCGAGCGTCAATCTGCGCGGCACGGCCGGGTACGTGCACGACACGTACGAGAGCATGGATCATGCAACGGACTGGTCGGTCTTCGGCGGGGACAAGGTGTTCCGGCCCCAGGGAAGGATCAACGACGGGAATCTGAACAGCCTCGTGTTCACGGCAGGCGCGAACAACACGCCCAGCGCGTCGTCGTCGCTGCGCGGCTGGGACGCGCAGCTGTCGATCGAAAAGGCCGGCGCGTTCATGAAGGGCGATTTCGATTTCACGCAGATGATTCTCGACATCCGTCGCTACCAGCCGATCGACGATTACCTCAGCCTCAACCTGCGCTTCCGCGCGGGCGCCAGCGACGGCACGCTCCCCGTGCAGCGCTCGATGGATCTCGGCGGGGTGAGCACACTGCCGGGCTACCGGTACAAGGAATTCTCCGGCACGCACGCGGCGCTCGTGAACGCCGAGTTCATCCTGCGCGCCGCGATGATCGACGACACGCGCGGCTGGGTTGCCAGCGCGCTCTCCTTCTTCAACGTCATCCTGTTCACCGATGCGGGCGTCACGAACACGCCGCAGCGCGTATACTCGTACGGGCCCGACAACGGCACGCTGATCGCGAACTTCAACGACGGGTTCAACGAGCTGTCCTCGCAGTCATGGAAGTCCGATGCCGGCATCGCGATCGGCAGCGCGGAAGGCGACTTCCGCATCGGCATGGCCTGGCGGCTGGATCACCCGTCGAAGGCGAACTTCGTGCTCCGTTTCTCGCGACCGTTCTGAACGGAGCTGTGGAGTGCTGGAGTGCTGGAGTGCTGGAGTACTGGAGTACCGGAGTATTGGAGTACTGGAGTATTGGAGTACTGGAAAATCCTTACACGCGATGCAGGGTTTCCCCCGGTGGCGTGAATGAGCGCGTCAGCGGAGATCCAGGCCAGCCGGGCGCGGCTCTAGCCGAGAGAGGCGTTCAGCGGCGGCTGATGGTGTTCGATCAGGCGTCCGCTGATGGCTTCCCGAACCGATTCCACGACCTCTAGTTGTGCATGAATATGCGTGGCTCCGAGAAGGGCGGCAGCCTGCCAGTGTTCACGGTTCGTGATCCTTGTGGAGAATTCATCCGTCCTTCCGACGTACACGGCACACCAGCGATCCCCGCGTTGGAAGGCGAATATATAGACGCCCGGCAGGCGATGCCACGTTGTCTCAGGGTCGTGAATCAGAAACGTGACGGATTCGGTGTCACTCAGCGGCCAATCGTAGCTTTCATCCACGATGCATCTCCGGTTACCCGTGTATCCTTCTTCCGACGAAAAAGCTATGTTCGGCGGGGGAATAATGCGCGAATGTACACAATACTCGGACACAAAACACCATCACGCCCGTCCTCGACTCCGCTCGGACTGACAAAGGGTCCTCGGCTTCGCTCGGACTGACAAAGAAACAACGGCCTCTCCGATTCTCCGTGTCTCCGTGTCCCCGTGTCTCGTTCAGCTCGCCGCGGTTTCCTGCACAGGGGCTGCCCGCCCGGCATCGCGGACGGCGGCGACGACCGCGTCCAGCAGCGAGGGGATACCGGCATGCTGGTCGACTTCCACCACCGAGGATTCGTCGCGCCGCGTGAGGCACCAGGAGGCGATGATGCGCATTTCATTGATGTCCTCGGTGCTGCTCTGAAACAGCTCCGGCTGCTGTCCGCCGAAGACCTCCGTGAGGAGCGCGCGCAACGCCACACGGGGGATGGACTTCTGGTCGACGAGCTGCTGTTTCGCGAGCATGCCGCCCTTGATGCAGTGCAGTTCCACGTTGGTGCGTTTCGCAAGGGTGACGATGACGAGGTTCTGTTCGCGGATGGAGCGCGTCATCACGCGTTGCTGGCGCACGACGCGCTCGAGCGTCTGCAGGCGGTCGCGCACGACGGCCGCGCCCTCGAAGTCCATGGCCTCGGCCTTCGCTTCCATCGCCGCGCGGAGGCCGTCCAGCACGTCGTCGTGCCTGCCGTGCAGGAACTGGCCGACGCGGCGGATTTCGTCGAGGTATTCCGCGTGCGATTGCAGGAGGGCGCAGGGCGCGCCGCAACGCTTGATCTCGTAGTACAGGCAGGGCGCGGCGGAGGCGCTGGGTTTGAGGCGTCCGTCGCATTCGCGGACGAGGAAGAGCCGCTCGATGATTTCGAGGGTCCGCTCCACGGCGAAGCGGCTGCTGAACGGCCCGAAGTACTCGGCGCGGTCGTCCTCGATGTCGTAGGTCCAGCGGATGGTCGGGTACGGATCGTCCCGGTCGATGCGGATGAAGGGGTACGACCGCATGGTCTTGAGCATCGTGTTGAAGCGCGGCTGGTGGCGCCGGATGGCGCGCGCTTCGGCGAGCAGCGCCGAGAGTTCGGTTTCGGTGCTCTCCCACTCGATGGACGCGACGGCCTTCGAGAGTCGCTGGATCTTCTCGGTATGCCCGATATTATGCCGGAAGTAGGAGTGCACGCGGTCGTGCAGGTCGCGCGCCTTGCCGATGTAGACGATGTGCTTGCGCTTGTCGCGGAAAAAATACACGCCCGGGTCGTGCGGAAGCGCATCGAGCGCCGGCTTGAGGGCGGGGAAATTTTTCGGCGGCGACGTGACGCGGTAGACGGGTTTGTTCTGGAAGCTGATCAGTTCGGCCACGTCGAGCACGTCGAACTCCTCGGCGAGCGTCTGCACGAACTGCAGGAACACGCGCGCGGTGGTTTCGGCGTCGCCCCCGGCGCGATGCGCGCGCGGGTTGCGGATGCCGAGGTGCGCGGCGATGCTGCCGAGCGATTTGCGCGCGAGCGTCGGGGTGAGCCGCCGCGCGAGCCGCGCCGTGCAGAGGCTGGGCACCATCAGGGGCTCGTCGCCGATGCGGCGCAGCGTGGCGTCGACGAAGGAACGGTCGAAGCGCGCGTTGTGCCCGACGAAGACGGCCTCGCCGACGAAGCGCTTCACGGCGGGCAGCACCTCCTCGGCGGTCGGCGCATCGTACACCATCTCGTTCGTGATGCCGGTCAGCGCGGTGATTTCGCGCGGGATGAACTGCTTCGGATTCACGAGCGACTGGTAGCGGTCGACAATCTCGCCGTCCACCACCTTGACGAGCGCGATCTCGGTGATGCGGTGGTGCTCGTGGCTGAGGCCCGTCGTTTCGACATCGCAGACGACGAACTCGGCGTCGGGAATCTGGAGGCAGTGGACGGGAAGGCTCATGCGCGGTTGCGTCGGCGGGTGCTGCGCATCAGACGACGTCGTAGAAATTCCGGTTCTGGATCTTGATCACGCGGCCGGGCCGCTGCACGAGGAGGCTGTAGTCGTGCGTGGCGATGATGCAGGCCGTGCCGCGCTTGTTCACCTTCTCGAAGATCGCGAGAATGTCGCGCGAGGAGTTCGGATCGAGGTTGCCCGTCGGTTCGTCCGCGAGGAGGATGACCGGATCGTTCACGAGCGCGCGGGCGATGGCGACGCGCTGCTTCTCGCCGCCGGAGAGATCGGCGGGCATGGCATGTTCCTTGGACGAGAGACCCACCTCGCTGAGCGCCTTGTGGACGCGGCTCGCGATCATCTGCCGCTTGGCGCCCGTGACGTGCAGCGCGAAGGCGACGTTCTCCGCCACGCTGCGGTCCTCGAGCAGGCGGTAATCCTGGAACACGACGCCGATGCTCCGGCGCAGGTACGGCACGTGGTGCCTGCGCACGGTGGACGAATCGTAGCCGCCGACGCGCACGTGCCCGAAGGTCGGCATGATGTCCATGTAGATCAGCCGCAGGAAGGTGCTCTTGCCGATGCCGGTGTCGCCGATCACGTACACGAACTCGCCTTCGGAAATCATCAGGTTCGCGCGGTCGAGCACGAGCTGTTCGCCGAAGGAGAGACGGACGTTGTGAAACTCGATCATGCCGCGCCGCCCCGCGCCGCGCGGCGGTTCATCGCGATGGTGCGCGCGGTGAGGATGGCCTCCTTCATGCTCTCGGCGCTGGCGACGCCCTTGCCGGCGATGTCGAACGCCGTGCCGTGATCGGGCGACGTGCGCACGATCGGCAGTCCGGAACTGATGTTCACTCCCCTGCCGCCGGCCTGCATCTTGAAGGGAATCAGCCCCTGGTCGTGGTACATCGCGATGATCATGTCGTACAGTTCGCGGTTGTGCGCGGAGAAAAAGCCGTCCGCCGCGAAGGGACCTTCCGCGCGGATGCCCTCGTCGCGGGCGTCGCGGAGCGCGGGGATCACGGCATCCTCCTCCTCGTGGCCGATATGGCCGCCGTCGCCCGCGTGCGGATTCAGCGCGAGCACGGCGAGACGGGGCTTCGCGATCGCGAAATCGAGCGTGAGGGCGCGGTGGCCGGAACGGATGGTCGAGAGCACGCGTTCCCGCGTGATCATGCCGCCGACCTCGCGAACCGGCACGTGGATGGTGACGAGACCGACCTTCATCGTGTTCCCGGCGAGAATCATGATCACGTCGCCGGCGCCGCACAGCGCGGCGAGCATGTCGGTATGCCCCTTGTACGGACTGCCCGCGAGGGCCATGGCTTCCTTCGATACCGGGGCGGTGACGAGGGCTTCCGCCGCGCCTTCGCGCACGGCGGCGAGCGCGGCGACGATGGCGTCGATGGAGGTGCGCCCGGCATCGGCATCGATCGATCCGACGCGGGCCGGATCGAACGCGCCCCCCGCGTCCACGATGCCGAGACACCCTTCGGGCGCGTCGGCGGCCTCGGCGATCGCGCGCAGTTCCACCGCCGCGCCCTGCCGCGCGCGATGCCATTCGAGCACGGAAGCCGGACCATAGACCACCGGCCGGCAGACCGAGAACAGGTCGGAGCGCGTGAACGCCTTGATCAGCACCTCGGGGCCGATGCCGTACATGTCGCCGATCGAGAGAGCTATGACGGGAAGCATGTCGCTGGTCTCCTGCAGAAATCGGTCGCGCGGGCGCGCGCCCGGACGGTTGATTACGGACGCTGGAGTCGGAAATTACCGTTGCGTTCGCGGTCGACGAAGGTGAAGGTCTTTTTCAGGGACGGATAGTCCCAGATTTCCTGCGCGGGCTCGCCGGGTTTCAGGAGCCGTTCCACCTCTTCCGGAATGCCGAAAAGGATGTGCACCTTGCCCCGAACGGTCAGCGCTCCGTTTTGATTCGTCAGGGTGCGGTAGGCGAAGTAGGCCTGGTCGACGCGGCGGAAGTATTCCTCCATCAACTCGTTGCGGACGCTCCCGGAGTCGGATCCTTCGCGCGCCACCACGCGCTGAGCTTGTCGAGCTGCTCCGCGTCGCTGCCGCGGTTCAGGTCCGAAATGTCGTCCTCCGTCAGAATGTACCGCATGACCGACACGGCGAAATCGGGCTCACGGAGCGAGAGCGGCATGTCCTTCCAGAAGACGCGGAATTCGGCCACGGTGCTGTCGGTCGCGGAGCTCTCGGTCGCGAAAAGCACGAGGCGGTACAGGCCGGCCTCCAGCGTGTCGAAGGGAATGCGGAAGAGCGCGAGTCGGCCTCCGGCCTGTCCGTCGCCCAGCACGAATGCGGTGGTGTCGCGCATGCGAGGAGACGGGAGGACATTGTCCAGCATCGCGATCGGCGCGATGGCGGACGAGGCGACCGGTCGTCCCGCGCGCGCGGATCGTTTCTCGTCAGCGCGTAGCGCCACTGCGCATCCGCGCCGGCGGAGCAGGAGACGGCGAGCAGCGACGGCCGCGCGTAGGGGACGCTCGCGCCAAATGCGAAAACGCGGTAGGCATGGTCCGCCCGCGCGACGGAATCCTCGAGCGGCAGCACGGAGCCGAGCGCGAGCGTTCCCGCCGTGAGGGATTTCAGCGTCACCGGCAGCTGGATGGACCGCTGTCGCGTGGACTTGCCGTCGTCGACCAGCACGGAGACGCGGTAGCGGCCCGGGGCCAGCCGGAAGGTGTGCTGCTGCAACAGCCAGGCATCGCGCGATTCGGTGGCGAGATAGTTCGGGACGCGGACGACCTTGCGCGTGTTGGCGGTTTCGACGGTCTGTCCCTGCGCGTCGAACACGTCGATCGACAGCTCCACGCCGCCCGTGAACGAGGAATCGCCCGGCGCATCCCCGTTGCGATGGAAGACGATGTAGTCGTGCGCGATGCGGAGGAACAGGTCCAGACGGCAGAGTCCGGCCGAATCCCCGGGAAGTTGCGCGGCCTCCGCGTAGATCAGATCTCCGTACGGAGGCAGTTCGGCATGCGGCGTCTGGGCCGACGCGCATGGGATCCAGCCGAGCAGCAGCGCCAGCGCTGCCACGGCGCGGCAAACGCGCGAATACCGTCGGGGATCGGTGTTTCGTGTCATGGTGATGGCTCCTCTATCCCGTATTCCTGAATCTTCCTGTACAGGGTCCGTCGATTGATGCCGAGCGTGTCGGCCGCGAGGGCGCGTTTCCATTCGACGTGTTCCAGCACGCGCAGGATGTGCTGTTTCTCCACGTCCTCGAGCGTCGTGGTCGCGGCATACCCTTCGCTCGCGGAGACCGCCTGTCCCGCGTGCGTCGCAACGTGCGGCGGGAGATCGCGCAGCGCGATCTCCGGCCCTTCGGCGAGGATGATGGCGCGCTCGATGACGTGCTCGAGTTCCCGGACGTTGCCCGGCCAGGGGAAACGCAGGATCGCGTCCATGGCCTCGCGCGAGACGCGCGGCGCCTCGCGACCCTGCTCCGCCGCGGCGCGCCGCAGCAGGTGCGCGATCAGCAGCGGCATGTCCTCCGCCCGTTCGCGCAACGGGGGCAGATCGAGCGTCACGACGTTGAGGCGATAGTACAGGTCCTCGCGGAAGGTGCCGCGCTCCACGCATTTCGACAGATCGGTTTTCGAGGCGCTGACGACGCGGACATCGATCTTGCGCACCGTGCTGCCGCCGACCGGCCGGACTTCCCAGTCCTCGAGCACGCGCAGGAATTTCGTCTGCATGGACAGCGGCATGTCCCCGATTTCATCGAGGAACATCGTGCCGGTGTCGGCGCTCACGAGCAGTCCGCGCTCGCGCGTCACCGCGCCGGTGTAGGCGCCGCGCTCGTGCCCGAAGAGTTCGCTCTCGAGCAGGGACTCGGGAATCGCCCCGCAGTTGATGGCGATGAACGGCGCGTCCTTGCGCGGACCCGCGTAATGGATTGCCCGCGCGATCATCTCCTTGCCGGTGCCCGACTCGCCGACGAGCAGGATGTTCGTCCGCGTGTGCGCGATGCGCCCGATCACGTCGAAGACCTTCTGCATCGGGACGCTCTTGCCGATGATGTTGCCGAACGCGTAGCGGTTCTGCACGCTCTTGCGGAGCTCCGCCACTTCCTGCTGCAGGGCGTGCTGCTGCAGGGCTTTCTGCAGGACGGTCAGGAACTCGTCGTAATCGAACGGCTTGCTGATGTAGTCGAACGCCCCGTTCCGCATCGCCTGCACCGCGGAACGCACCGAACCGAAGCCGGTGATCATGATCACGACGGCGCCGGGTTGGAGGCTCTTCACCTGCTCCAGCACCTCGTGGCCGCTCATGCCGGGCATCTGCACGTCCGACACGACCACCGCGAAGCGTTTCTCGCTGAACGCCACCACCGCCTTGCGCGGATCGGTGTAGGTCTCGCTTTCGATGCCGTGCTTCTGGAGAAAGCGCGCGAGCACGCGCAGCATTTCCTGGTCATCGTCGATGATGGCGACCGGCAGCGGGGACGGCATCGTCTCAGCCCTCCGACGGCACGGGGAAACGCACGATGAATGCCGCCCCGGGAACGGTGTCGTCGAGCACGATGGTCCCTCCGTGTTCTTCGACGATGCGCTTGCAGACCGCCAGGCCGAGACCGGTGCCGGCCCCCACGTCCTTGGTCGTCACAAAGGGTTCGAACACGGTGTGCGCGATCTCCGGAGGGATCCCGGGTCCGTTGTCGGCGAAGCGCAACACGACCGCCCTGGTCGCCGCCTGCCCGTCGAGGAAGGTAGAGATCGTGATCGCGCGAGGGAGATCGGTGGAGAGCGTCGACAACGCGTCCGCGGCGTTCACCAGCAAGTTCAACAGCACCTGCTGCAACTGGTTCCGATCGGCCGAGAGCAACGGCAGGTCGGGGACGAACGCGGTACGGACCTCGACGCCCTGCTGATGCAGCCGCCCGTGCAGCAGGGCAACGGCCCGGCGGACCTCGGCATCGAGGGCGACGGCATCCTTGCGCAGCGGCTGCGGACGCGCGAAGGCAAGCAGCTCGCGGATGAGCTTCGCGATGCGGTCGGTCTGTCCGATGACGATTTCGAGATCCTCGCGCTCGGGATGTTCGGCGTCGCGATCGAGCAGGAGGCATTCGGCGATGCCCGAAATGATATTCAGCGGCGTGCCGATCTCGTGCGCGATGCCCGCGGCGATCTGTCCGAGCAGCGCGAGCTTCTCGCTCTGCAACACCTGCCGCTCGAGCAGTTCGACCTCGGTGACGTCGTGGAAAATCACGATGGTCCCGAGCGTCTCCCCGTCTTCCCCGCGGATGAGCGTGCGCGAGAGATTCACGGCGAGTGTGCGGCCGTCCTTTGCGCGCCGCTTGCCGAGGTGATTGCGCACGAAGCCGTCCTCAAGGGTTTTCCTTCGCAGCATGGCGACTTCCTCGAGATACTCCGGCCCTTCGGGACCGAGGAAGCCGAATTCGCGTCCGAGCACCTCCTTCTGTTCGTAGCCGAAGAGCAGTTCGGCGCCGCGGTTCCAGAAGAAGATCCGGTCCTCCGTGTCGACGCCGACGATCGCGTCCATGGCCGTCATCACAATCTGCTGGACGACGCGCTCGTGCACCGCCTTGCCCTTCCGGACCAGCGCGACGACGTCGTCGATGACGCCGGACACGATACCGTGCAACGCGGTTTTCTTCCCGGGATCGAGCGCGGCATAGCCGTCGCCGAGCGCCTCCGCGAGCCGGGCGTCCATCTCGCGGAAACGGTCGTCGAGGTAATTGCGGATCCGGGTGTCCATGACGGCGGAGCGGAGGGTCAGACGTCGAGGTTGCGGACGTACTTCGCGTTCTTTTCGATGAACTGCCTGCGCGGTTCGACGGCGTCACCCATCAGAATCGAGAACATGCGATCCGCTTCCGCGGCATTGTCCATCGTCACCTGCATGACGGTGCGTGTCTCGGGATTCATGGTGGTTTGCCAGAGCTGCTCGGGGTTCATCTCGCCCAGACCCTTGAAGCGGGAGATCGTGATCCCGTCCTTGCGCGTGCCGGGCGTTTCGTCCGCGGGTGCTTCGGCCTCGGCGCTGTCCTCCTCCTTCGCGCCGCGCATCACCTTGATGACGGAATCGCGTTCCTCGTCGTCGAAGGCGTAGCGCTCGGTCTTGCCCTTCTTCAGCTTGTAGAGCGGCGGCTGCGCGATGAACACGCGTCCCGCGTCCAGCAGCTCGCGCATGTAGCGGAAGAAGAACGTCAACAGCAGCGTGCGGATGTGACTGCCGTCCACGTCGGCATCGGTCATGATGATGATCTTGCCGTAGCGGAGGCCCGTGAGGTCGAAGTCCTCGCCGCTGCCGATGCCCACGCCCACGGCGGAGACGATGGCGTTGATTTCCTCGTTCTCGAGGATCTTGTGGAGGCGCGCCTTCTCGACGTTGAGGATCTTGCCCTTGAGCGGAAGGATGGCCTGGAAGCGCCGGTCCCTGCCCTGCTTCGCCGACCCGCCGGCGGAGTCGCCCTCCACGAGGTACAGTTCGCAATGCTCCGGATCGGTGATCGAACAGTCGGCGAGCTTGCCCGGAAGGCTCATCGAATCGAGCGCGTTCTTGCGGCGGGTCAGGTCGCGCGCCTTGCGGGCGGCCTCGCGGGCCTCCGCGGCGCGGAGCGCCTTCTCGATGACGCGTTTCGCGGCGGCGGGATTCTGTTCGAGGAAGTTCGAGAGCTGCTCGCCGACGATCATCTCGACAATGCTCTTCGTCTCGCTGTTGCCGAGTTTCGTCTTGGTCTGTCCCTCGAACTGGGGCTCCGCCACCTTCACGCTCAGCACGGCGGTGAGGCCCTCGCGGAAATCGTCGCCCGTGATCGAGATCTTCGAGCCCTCTTTCACGAGGTTGTTCTTGTACGCGTAGTTGTTCAGCGATCGCGTGAGGGCGGTCTTGAAACCGATCAGATGCGTGCCGCCCTCGTGCGTGTTGATGTTGTTGACGTAGGTGAAAATGTTCTCGGTGTACGTGTCGTTGTACTGGAAGGCGAGCTCCACGGGAGTATTGTCGCGCTCCCCCTCCACGTAGATCGGCTCCTTCATCATGCTCGTGCGGTTCGCGTCGATGTACTTCACGAAATCCTTCAACCCGCCCTTGAAGAAGAAAATCTGTTCCTCTCCGTCGCGCTCATCGCGCAGGGTGATCTTGATGCTCTTGTTCAGGTACGCGAGCTCGCGCAGCCGCTCCTCGAGCATCTCGAAGCGGAAATCGCGCTGTTTGAAAATCTCGATGTCCGGCATGAAGGTGATGCGGGTGCCCGTCACCTTCGTCGTACCGGTCACCGTCAGGTCCGTCACGGGAGCTCCGCGCTCGTACCGCTGCTGGTAGATCTTGCCGTCGCGGTACACTTCCGCGAGCAGGGTCTCGGACAGGGCGTTCACGACGGACACACCCACGCCGTGCAAGCCGCCGGACACCTTGTAGGTCTGCTTGTCGAATTTGCCGCCCGCGTGCAGCATGGTCATCACCACCTGCAGGGTGCTGATCTTTTTCACGGGATGCGGACCGACCGGAATGCCGCGCCCGTTGTCGGTGACGGTCACGGAGCCGTCGGCGTTGATGGTCACCGTGATGGTGTCGCAAAAGCCGGCCAGCGCCTCGTCGATGGCGTTGTCCACGACTTCGCTGACCAGATGATGGAGCCCGCGGGCGCTGATGTCGCCGATGTACATGGCCGGGCGTTTGCGCACGGCCTCGAGTCCTTCGAGGACCTTGATGCTGCTTTCCGAGTACGATTTGGCCGATGCGGCCTGTTCTGTGGTCATGGGATTCCTATGATGAAACTATTTACCGATGCAAAAGCGGGAAAAGATCGCGTTGAGCACGTCGTCGCTCGTCACGGTCCCGATGATCTCGTCGAGCGCGCGAATGGCGCCGCGCACTTCGTAGGCGAGAATTTCTTCCGTGCGCCCGTCCGCGAGCGCGGCGAGTCCGGCGTCCAGCGCGGCGGACGAGCGGCGCAGACATTCCGCGTGGCGGGCGTTGGTCACCAGGACCTCCTCGCCCCCGCTGGAGGAGCGGGTGCGGGCAAGGGAAGAGAGACGCGACGTCACGGTGTCGAGGCCGTCCCCGGTCAACGCGGAGACCGGCAGCAGCCCGACGCGCGCGCAGGCTCTGCGCGTCTCGGGGGTGACGATGTCGGCTTTGTTCGCGAGGAGGATCACTTCCGCGCGGCTTCCGGTGGCGCGCTCGATGCTTGCCTGGATGCCCGACGCCTGCTCCGCGTCGATGTCTTCTTCGGACGCGTCGATGAGGTAGCAGACCACGTCGGCGGCGGCGATCCACTCCTTGCTCAGCGCGACGCCCGCGCGTTCCGCGGAATCCCCGGCGCTGCGCAGACCCGCGGTATCGACGAATCGCACGAGCGATCCGTGCAGCATCGCCTGCTCCTCGATGTAGTCGCGCGTGGTCCCCGGCATGTCGGTGACGATGGCCCGGGGTGTGCCGAGCAGCGCGTTGAGCATGCTGGATTTCCCCGCGTTCGGTCTGCCGGCCAGCACGACGGTGAGTCCCTCGCGCAGCACGCGGCCGGACGCGTAGGTGTCGAGCGCCGCATGGACGGTGTCGCGCGCGCGCGCGAGCGCCGATCGCAGTTCGTCCGGGGGGAGCAGGCGCACGTCCTCCTCCGCGAAATCGAGACTCAGCTCGAGCATCGACGCGCAGCGGACGAGCTCCTCGCGGATGGCCGCGATGTGTTTCGAGAGCGCGCCTTCCAGTTGCCGCATCGACGCGCGGTGCGCCGATGCCGTCTGCGCGGAGATGAGATCCGCGACGGCTTCGGCCTGCGCGAGATCGAGCTTGCCGTTGAGGAAGGCGCGTCGTGTGAATTCGCCGGGCAGCGCGTGGCGCACGCCGGTTTCGAACAGCCGTTCGAGCACCGCGCGCGACACGGCCGTGCCGCCGTGGCAGCTGATTTCGGCGCTGTCCTCCCCCGTGTAGGAATGCGGCGAGCGGAACACGGACACCAGCGTCTCGTCGATCGCCTCCCCGCGCGCGGTGCGCACGAAGCCGTGATGCACCGTGTGCGACGGGGCGGCGAGCAGGCTGTCCGCGCGCGAAAAGATCCCGGCAGCGCGCGCGATCGCGTCGGTGCCGGAGACGCGCACGACGGCGATGCCCGAGGTGCCCGGAGGCGTCGCGAGCGCCGCGATGGTGTCTTCGCGATCCGTGACGGTCGCGATGGTCGGCGTGTCGCTCACCGGAGAATCACCTCCGCGACGAGCGGCAGGCGCAGCGCCCGGTTGAGCGTGGCCGCGAGATCCGCGCGGTGGAGGAACAATTCGTGACGCCACGTCGCGTCGTCCACCCGCAGCCACAGCGTGCCGTTCAGGAAACGCAGCGGGGTGGCGTGCTTCGCGATGGCGCTACCGACCAGCTCGGGCCAGCGCTGCACCAGCTCCTGCTCCTTGATGCGCCGCTCGAGTCCGAAGGATTGCAGCGCGTCCCCGAGGGCCTCGCCGAAAGATTCGATGCGCGGGCGCTTCTTCACGCGGCCTCCGCGTACGCGAGGATGGTGCCGCCGTCGACGCGGTACAGGGCCTTGCCGCCGGAGATGTCGGGCACATGCTGGAGGATCGACTGGTTCGCGGTGGTGATGAAGGTCTGCCCGAGCGACGGGATGATGCGCAGGATGCGGGCGAGGCGCGCATCGTCCAGTTCGCTGAACACGTCGTCGAGGAGAAACATCGGGCGCTCGTCGAGGTGGTCGTTCAGGAAGAACCACTCGCCGACTTTCAACGAGATCAGCAGCGTCTTGTGCTGCCCCTGCGAGGCGTGCGCGCGGACATCCATCCCGTTGAGCAGGATGTCGAGGTCGTCGCGGTGCGGGCCGATCGACGTGGTGCCCCGACGCACGTCGGTGTGCAGGGAGCGCTCGAGCGCCCCGCGGAACGCGTCGGCCGCGTCCGCGGCGCCGGTGTCGATCTCCGCGCTGTTGCGGTAGCGGAACGTGGGCGCCTCGCGGCCGTCGACGATCGAGCGCATCGCGTCGATGAAGTACGGCTGGTATTCGGTGATGAACGACGCCCGCCGTCTGACGATGCGCACCGCGCAGGCCGCGAGCGCGGAGTCCCACGGCTCCAGCTGCGCGTCGAGCTGCGGCGTCCGCCGCTCGTGCGCGGCGAGGAGCGCGTTGCGGTGGCGCAGCACGCGGCGGTACTCCATGAGGTCGAGCAGGTAGGCGTGGTTCACCTGCGACACCACGAAGTCGAGGAAGCCGCGGCGTTCGGCGGGACCGCCGGATGTGATCGCGCGGTGCTGCGGCGACAGGGTGACGAGCGGGAAGCGCCCGAACAGTTCGGCCACGGATTCCAGGGGCGCGTTGTCGAGCAGGATGGCCTTGCGGTTCGCCGCGCCGGGATACGCGAACGACACGGTATGTGCGACGCCGTTGTCGGTCTGGAATGCGCCCTCGACACGCAGGGTCTCCTCGCCCTTCGCGACGAGGGTCCGGTCCTGCGTGCTGACGAAGCTGCGCGACGTGCACAGCATCGACACCGCCTCGAGGATGGATGTTTTTCCCGCGCCGTTCTCTCCCCAGAGCAGGACGATGCCCTGTGGGCAGTCGATCTCGCTATGCCGGTGATTCCGGAGGTGGGTCAGTCGCAGGCGCGTCAGGATCATGATCAGGCGTTCAGACGCAGGGGCATCACCAGCATGAGGATGTCGAGATCCTCCGGCTGCTGCGCGGGACGCAGCAGCCCCGCGCGGGTGGCGGTGCTGAAGTAAAAGGACACGTCGTCGCCGTCGAGGTGCCCGAGGGCGTCGGCGACGTATTTCGCGTTGAAACCGATATCGAGGTCCTCGTCGTCGCTGAACACGGCGGACACGCTTTCCTTGGCCTCGCCGCCCGAATCCACATCCTCGGCGAACACGCGCACAAGGTCCTTCGCGACCGACAGGCGGATCTGGTTCGTGACGGCATTCGAGAAGATGGAGCAGCGGTGCACGGCGGAGATCATCGCCGCGCGGTTCACGTCGAGGCGTTTGGTGTTCTCCTGCGGGATGACGCTCTCGTAGTTCGGGTAGCGCTCGTCGATGATGCGGCTCACGAGCTGCATGTCGCCGAAATTGAAGCGGACGTTGGTGCGCCCGAAGGCCACGGACGCCGTGCCGCTCTCCATCGTGCGCAACACGAGATTCAGCGCCTTCGCCGGAATGATGATTTCACGGTCGCCGTCGGCGTGCGCCTCGGCAAGCGCGCCGAGATGCTTCACCTGCACGAGCCGGTGCCCGTCGGTCGACACCGCGCGGAACTCGGAACTCTTCCACTGGAAGAGCACGCCCATCATCGACGGACGAAGATCGTCGCTGCTGACGGCGAAGACGGTCTTGCTCACGATCGTCCGCAACAGCGCCGAGTCCATGTCGATCGAGAATTCGGTGTCCACAGCCTCGGTCTCGGGGAAATTCACGGCGGACTCGCCCGCCATCCGGTACTCGCCCTGGTCGGTCTTCAACGTGACGCGGTTCGCGCTGCCCTCCGACTGGACCGTGATGTCGGCGGACGGAAGCGCGCGCAGCGCCTCGTTGAGCTTCTTCGCCGGGATCGCGAGGACGCCGTCCTTCTGCCCGTTGACGGGCAGCGAGACGCGCATCGAAATCTCGAGATCGCTGGCGGTGAGTCGCAGCTCGTTGCCGACGAGTTCACAGAGGACGTTTTCCAATATCGGCAGCGTCGACTTCGACGGCACCACGCTGATGATCTTGGAGAGCGCTTTGCTGAGATCATTGCTGATGACCGAAAACTTCATGAAATCCTCCGGGCGTGATCGGGTGTCTGGGGGTGAGGAACGGCGCGAAGAACTCGCCGCGACGCGATGTCGGGAGTCGCGGCGGGTACCGCAGGCCATGTGCGTTGCATCGTTGCAATATACCGATGTTCCGCGTGATATTCAACGCGGAGCGGCCTTCGCAACTCCATGGATTTTCAGGGATTTACGGCGAGCGGGCGCGTCAGGAAAGATAGCGCGTCGTGATGTCGGCATCACGCTTGCGGGACACCATGCGGAACTCCCCGATGGGGAGCGTCGCATCGGGGACGATCTTTATCCGGACGAAGTATTTCAACATCAGCCGCGTGAGCAGCGACACCGTGCCGTCGTGCAGGAAGCCGGCCATGGTCGGATGCACCACGAGCAGCAGGCGCAGTTCCTTCGATTCGACCCGGAAGCGCTTGAGCCAGCGCTCGATCTCGGTGAGCAGCGAGGATTTCGACTGCACGAAGCCGGTGCCGTGGCAGGTGGGACACACTTCGCTCATCGAGATCTGCACGCTGTCGCGCACGCGCTGCCGGGTGATCTGCATCAGGCAGAAATCCGAGAGCGGAAGGATCGTGTACTTCGCGCGGTCGCGGCGCATCTCGCGCCGCATCTCATCGAGCACCTTGCGGCGGTTGTCGTCGTGGTCCATGTCGATGAAGTCGATCACGATGATGCCGCCGATGTCGCGCAGGCGCACCTGCCAGGCGATCTCGCGCACGGCCTCGAGATTCGTGCGCAGCGAGTTGAGTTCCTGCTCCTGCCGGGCGGCAAAGCGGCCGCTGTTGACGTCCACCACCCACATCGCCTCGGCCTTGTCGAAGATCAGGTACCCGCCGCTCTTGAGCCACACCTTGCGGCTCATGGAGAGGGCGA
Source organism: Ignavibacteria bacterium (assembly GCA_016720835.1). Taxonomy (GTDB): domain Bacteria; phylum Bacteroidota; class Ignavibacteria; order SZUA-365; family SZUA-365; genus JADKJW01. The sequence goes on along the minus strand of JADKJW010000007.1, from coordinate 84,977 downwards.
TCTGCTTCTCGACGCCGTAATGGTCGAAAATGGGATTGCGGTCGCGATACAGCTCGATCGCGTCCACCTTGTCCGGCGCCACCAGGTTCACGTAGGCGCGGATGTCACGGTACATTTTTTTCGAATCCGTCGCCACGCGGGTGACGCCCTCGGAGAACAGATCGCGGATCGCGCTCGACGAGGCGTTCATGTCCTTGTGGATCAGCATCGGCGGCTTGGATTTCTTGATCATCCGTTCCGCCTCGCGCCAGGTCTGCACGAGCGACTGCAGGTCCGCGCGCAGCACTTCCTCGTCCTTGCCCTCCGCGACGGTGCGGATGATGACGCCGAAGCCCGGCGGCAGGATGGAGCGGGCCAGCTTGCGCAGCCGCCGCTTTTCGCGGAAGTTCGTGATCTTGCGGGACACGCCGATGGTGTCCTCGAACGGCATCAGGACGATAAAGCGGCCCGGCAGCGACACTTCGGTGGACACGCGCACGCCCTTGGAACCCACGGGCTCCTTGAAGATCTGCACGACGATTTCCTGCCCGCGCTGCAATTGCACCGAGGGACGCCGCTCCCAGCGGCGTTTGCGGGGCTGTTCGTTTTCCTCGTCGTCGTCGGTATCGACGCGCGCGGTCTCGACGGCGAGCGAGGCGGTTTCGCGGAACGCGTCGCCGATGTCGGAGAAGTGGAGGAACGCGTCCTGATCCAGCCCGATGTCGATGAAGCTGGCCTGGATGCCGGGCATGACTTTCGCGACCGTCCCGAGGTAGATGTCGCCCACCATCCGCTCCTTCTCCTCGCTTTCGATGAACAGCTCGGAGAGGCGGCCTTCCTCAACGATCGCGATGCGATGCTGGTTGGAGGTGGCGTTGATGATGATTTCTTTCTGCATGGATGCTCGGGGTACGACCGCCGGAGCGGACGGCGCGCCGTCGGTCCGGAGGGAAACTGTGAATCGGTAAATGTAGCACGGAAAAGGCGCACCGGCAAACCGGACGCCCTGTCGGGGTGCTGCGTGGCGCGGCGCGGCCGCGCGCGGTCAGAGTTGCGTGACGAGCTGGAAGCGGACGCCGTCGAAGGGATTGACCTGCCGGCAGATGCCGTTGGAGCAGATCAGGCCGCCGCGTTCGCTGCCGTAAGACACGGTGGCGGTATGCGCGTTTCCCAGCCGGTACGAGAATTCGCCCGCCATCCAGAATTTCTTGCCGGACGGCTCGAATTCGTCGGTGGTGAATTCCGCCCGCACCGTCGCGGCCCACAACGGCGCCTTCGCGAAGGTCACGGACACGAACTCGTTCCACAGATCCTGCTCGCCTTCGGGATAGGATGAATCGTGGAAGCGCTGCTGCTCGAGACTCACGCCGAGGCTGTACTCTTCGGTCAGCATGTATTCGATGCGGACGGGGATCGTGAAACTCGACTGCTCGTGCGCCTCGCGCGTGATTTCTTCATAGGGCGCGTCGAAGCGCCGCGCCACCGCCGCGCGCACGTACGACTGTCCGTCGAAATACCACTCGGCTTCGGCGTACACCTCGTAGAATGGCGAGAACTCCTCGTCCATCGCCGGGAACAGGTCGTTCGTTTTCCTGATCTCGCGGAAACTCCCGCCCGGAAGCTTCAGCCACGACTTCTGCCGGCTCGCGGCGGATCCGTTCAGGGCGAGGGTGAGCTCGGGGGACACGGAGTAGAACGCGTCAATCTGCCAGCCGACCTCGTCGTTGAAATCGATGACGTGCGGTTTCCGCGCGAGGAGGTTGAACGAATGCTCCTTGAACGCGGTCGGGGGATTCGCCATCGGCAGCATCCGCGTCGGCCGGTTGGGATCGCGCTGCTGCGTGTTCACCACGTCGTACCGGTAGTTCTTGTACTCGACGCTCGCGCCGAAACCGCCCGCGCCGCTGTAGGAGATGTTGCCGTAAATGGCGTCGCCCGTCCGGTCGAAACCCGCGTACCGGTCCGGCCCGGTCTGCTGCATGCCGAAGGAGTGCTTGCTCGCGTACTCCCCGTAGACGTCGAAGCCGACCACCTTGAACGACGCCATCGCCGAGAGGATGTCGGCGTTGACCTGATCGACGTACGGCGCATTCGGGGAGTCGCCCGACACTCCGACGAGACTCGCGCCCACGCGCACGAAGCTCGCGGGGGTCAGCTCGACGAAGCCGCTGCGCACGGAGTAGGTTTCGATGCGGTCGGGATTCACGAGGTCGTAGTACTTCATCGTGCCGACCGCGGTGATGACGTGGAGTTCCCTGTTCTGGAACACGCCGCGCAGACCGTCGAGCTTGGTGTCGTAGTTGATGCCGCGGTTCTCGAACAGGTTCATCGCGAGACCCTTGCCGAAGAGCGTGTAGAAATCACCCGCCGTGAGCTGCAGGCCGTCGCGCTGATACTCGACGTACCGCTTCTTGATGCCCTGGTACTTCGGGCCGAATTCGGGCGGATCGTCGTACTGATACTGGAAGCCCACGGTGACGTCGTTCCAGAACAGGCGGACGTTGGTCTGATTCTCCACGTATTCCTTCCGGCTCGATTGTCCGCCGGCATGCTGGTTCCCGTTGCCGTAGCGGAAGAAATTGCCGATCGCATACTGCAGCTGCGCCTGCGCCGGAACGGCCGCCGCAAGCAGCGTGAAGAGGATGAGGAGTGCGCCGCGCTTCATGCTCACTCCAGGATCTTGAGGATGTCCGCCTCGATGTCCTTCTCGTCGCCGCCCTGGAAGCCCGTGCGCTTCGCGATCAGCTTGCCGCCCGCGTCGAGGATCAGGGAGTACGGCATGGCCAGCCCGCCGAGCTTGTTGAAGACTTCCTTGTTCGGGTCGAGCAGGAACGTGTACGGGAGCTTCTGTCCGGCGACCCATGAACGCACCTTTGCGAGACTCTTCGGATCGTCGGTGTTGATCGCGAGGTAGCGGAGATTCTTGCCCGCAAGTTTTTCGAACAGGGGCCGCAGCGCCTTCATCTCCTGTTTGCAGGGCTCGCACCACATCGCCCAGAAACTGATGATGATCGCGCCCTTCCGCGGCTGGGCCTCGGCGCCGCGCACGTCTTTCAGAATCTCCTGAAAGGATCTGTCGACGCCGTCCACATCCCGAAGCGTGAAGTTGATATTGCTCATGTCCTGCGCCCGGAGGCTTCCCGCGGCGACGAGGAACAATGCGAGGAACAGCGATCGTGCTTTCATGAATGCATCCTTGGTGATAAGGTCAGGGCTGTGCTATCGGATCACCCGCGGCGCGGACCGCGGGAGCCAGGAGTTCGTAGGTCGCGAGAATGTCGCGCACGGAGGACACCGACACGTACTGGAACGCGTTGATGCCCGCGGCTGCCGCGGCATCGACATACGCGTTGATATCGTCGAAGTAGAGGCAGCCGTCCGCGGGGCCGCCCGAACGGTCGATGGCGAGGTCGAAGATCGCGCGTTCGGGCTTTCGCAGTCCCGCTTCAAAGGAGATGATCCGCGCGGTGAAGGGGCGGAACACCTCGGGATACCTGTCCTCCGCGAAGGACAGGTGCATCGGATTCGTGTTCGAGAGCATCATCAGTTTCACGTCCGTCCGCAGCGCGGTGAGGAGATCGAGCAGCGGCTCGTTTATCCAGAAGATGTCGCTCCAGAGCGCCGCGAAATCTTTGCGGTCGAAGGGCCGTTCGATCGAGAGCAGCTCCAGGAATCGCGACACGAACGTGTCGGTGCGAACCTCTCCCCGCTCGTACGCGTCCGTCAGCGCCTCGAGGTCCCTGCGCGCCCCCGCGTACGCGTGCCGGAGAAGATACGGCGACAGGCGGCCAAGGATGATTCGATGGTCGAAGTGCAGCAGGACGTTTCCGAGGTCGAAGATGATGGTGTGAATCATGCGCGGAAGAATGAGGAGCAGAAACAATCGATGTAAAATACGGATTCGCCGGGGTCCTTCCAATGCCGGGCATCGCGTCGACGCGCGACGGGGATCACCGTCTGACCCGCATTTTTTCTCGGAAGGTGAAACACTCTCCCGCGAGCGGCGTATCTATCGTTGTTTCCACGCCAGATCACCAACAGTCCTCACGGAGCAACGATATGAACACCCCAGTGAAATGTCTCCTCGCAGCGCTCGTCGTCATGACGATGACCGCCGCCGCAACGCCTCCTTCGGGAGCTCCCGCGCTCACCGACGCGCAACGCTCTTCGCTCCGCGCCAACATCACCGACAATCTGCAGGACGCGAATGCCGACATCCGCACGTCCACCATGCAGCTCGTCATCGAGCTGAAGGACGCCTACCCCGACGCGGACCTCGACTTTGCGATCATCCCCCTGATGACCGTGCTGAAAAACGACAACGTGCCGGAGCTGCGCATCCTTGCCGCCTGCGCGCTGCATGCCTTCGATTCCGAGCTCGCGCGCTTCGCCGTTTCCCGCCGCGCGCTCTACGACTCGAGCGACCGCGTTGCGCGCCTCTGCGCCGCCTTCGCCCGCGCCTGGTCGGTGAAAACCGGCGAGGCGGGTCTCGCGTCCATCGTCTCCAACTGAGTCCCGTTCTTCCTCCCGCAACACAGGGGCGTCCCGGACCGGGGACGCCCCTTTTTGTTGTATACTTTTGGCGAAGGACGAAGGGCCGAGAGTGGGGAGGAGGGAGTCGTGCGTGTGCATCCGAACGGGAGCCGCGGAATGGGGATGAAAAAGTGACCTGAAATATCCGCACGCGCGGTGAAACAAATGGGAATTCCCTTCCGTATCAATGGGCGATTCAATTCTCAACGTGTCTTTTCGGAGGTGTGCCATGAAAACCGCATTGGCGACTGTATTGATTGCGTTTGCGTGCCTGAGCGCCTCCGCGTTCGCATTCCGCTCGGGCGATGAAAAAACCCTGACCGACAAGCAGCTGACGTCGATCCGCGAGAGCATCATCAGCAATCTCAAGGACGAATGCTGCGACATCCGTACATCCACACTGCAACTCGTGATCGAGCTGAGGCAGGCATATCCGACCCTGGATCTGGACTATGCCATCATCCCGATCATGAACGTGCTGAAAAGCGACGACGTGCCCGGCCTGCGGATTCTTGCCGCCTGCGCGCTCAACTGTTTCGATTCCGACATGGGCCGCTACGCCGTCACGCGCCGCGCCCTGTACGACAGCAACGATCGCGTCGCCCACCATTGCGCCGCACTCATGCGTTCCTGGACCGTGAAGGCCCTCCCCGAAGGCATCGCGGAAAACGCCTGGTAATCATTCTATAGAGTCCCCCTGCAACAAAGGGGTCATCCCAGACCGGGGATGGCCCCTTTTTGTTGTATACGATGCGACGTGAGCCGCAGCGGTGAGCATGGCGGATCGCGATGGGGGGGGGGGTCCGGGCGCGGGGGGGGGGGGCCGGGCCCCGGGGGGGGGGGGGGGGGGGGGTCGGGGGGCGCGGGGGGGGGGTGCGGGGGGTGTCCCCCGGGGTTTCCCCCCCCCCCCCGGGGGGGGGGGGGGGGCGGGGGGGGCCTTTCTTGGGGGGGCCCCCCGCGGGGGGGGTGGGGGGGGGGCGGGTGTTTTTTCTTTTCCTCCTTTTTTTTTTTTAAGGGGGGGGGGGCGGGGGGGGGGCGGGGGGGCCCCCAATCCGGCCCTCCCTTCGGGGGGGGGGGGGGGGCGGCCAGTGAGGGGGGGCGGGCGGGGGGGGGTTTTTGTTTCTTGCCCCCGGCCTGTTTTCCCGGGGGGGCCCGGAGGCCGGAAGGTTCAGATCCTCCCCTCCCGCCGCCCTGCGAGGACTCGGACGGACGTCCTGCCCGGAGTTACTCTTCTTCCTCGTCGTCATCGGCTGCGCCCTCGAGGCGCACGCGGATGCCGGCGAAACCTTCCCTGCCCTTCACGGGACCCCAGGCGAAGGTCGGTTCAAACCAGGCGCCGAAGGGATTGCGCGCGTTGAGTATCGGATGGTCCTGACGCGTGTCGAGGATGTTTTCCACGCCCGCGTAGAGTTCGATCGCGCCGAAGCGCTTCGCGACCTGCGCGTTCAGCAGCATGAAGGCATCCGAGTGTTCGGGCATGCGGAATTCGGCGGGGAAGAGCCGCGTGTCCGGCAGGCGCTGCGGTCCGTGCCATTCGATCGTGGACGACAGGGTCCAGCCGTGCTCCGGAAATTCGCAGGACGCCGCGCCAAGCAGCTTGTGACGCGACATGAAGGGCAGCGCGCGACGCAGGCCGTTGAACGTCTCGTACGCCTCGGTCCAGGTGTACGCGGTTTTCACCTCCACGGGACCGATGTCCACCAGCGCCTCGGCGAGGATGCTCGTGGAAAAACTCGGACCATCCGCGTTGCGGATGAACACGCGCTGCGGATCGCTGTCCACGTCCGCGATCGCCTGATCGGTGAAATCGGTGCGGTACAGGTCGAGGGACAGCGTGCCGGAGATCGCGTCGAGTTCGAACATGCGCGTGAGGCTGGCGCCGTAGTTCACGGCGCGTTCCGGTTTCAGCGCCGCCTGGAGCAGGATGTCGCGCGCGCTCGCGAACAGCGCGGCATTCTCGACGAACGGCAGCGGATTGCGGTACCCGGCGCCCGCCGACAGGCGCACGGTGGTTCCCGTCGTCGCGTCGATCTTCGCGAAGAGGCGCGGCGTGACGAAGAGGCCGTGCGCGTTGTCGCGGTCCGCGCGAACTCCGCCGATCAGCGTCAGCGCGTCTTCCAGGAGGGCGAGTTTCTGCTCCGCGAACAGGCCAGGGACGGTCTCTCGCGCGCGCCGGGTGCCGTCGTAGGACTTCCCGAGCGGATTGAACGCGAAGCGAATGTCCTCGTCGACGCCGAGCTGGCGCAGGCTGGCGCCGGCGGTGAGCGTGGCGTCCTCGGTGAAGGTATGCGTGTACGCCGCGTTCGCGTAGGCGTGCGTCTGGTCCGCATCGTACGATGTGGTGCCGTACCAGGCGCGCAGGGAGTGGACGCTCGCGGCGAGGTGGAGGTTCAGCCGGTGGTCCTCGCCGATGAGGATCTCGCTCCGGGTATAGGCCTCGAAGCGCCGGGAATACGCGGTCTGCCCGTACACCGCATTCCCGCCGCGGTCGCGCGCGTCGTCGAAGCCCGTCTGTCCGCCCGTACGGTGTTCGTCAACGGCCTTCCATGCGGCCGTGGTCATGACGCCGCTCTCCTCGTCGCGGTACGTCCACTTGTTGAAGAGGAGGGTGCGGCGGAGTTTGGGAACGTCAAGGAAGCCATCCGAGTCGCCATCCACATCGCGGGCGGGCTGCGCGGTATGCGCGGCGAGGATCATGGACCACGGACCGAAGCGGAGCGATCCGTGCGCGTTGGCCTGCCGTTCATGGAAGGAGTTGGCAAAGGCGTTGAAGAAGAACAGATTCTCCGGAGCGCCCTCGCGCAGCATCACATTGACGAGACCGCTGATCGCCTCCGGCCCCTGCAGCACCGAATTGGCGCCCTTGGTGACGTACATCCGGTCGATGAGCGTGCCCGGCACGAAGCCCAGCCCGTACGACTGATTCACGCCCGACAGCAGTGTCGGCACGTTGTCGACGAGCACCTGCGTGTACACGCCCGAGAGGCCGATCATGCGCAGTTCGCGCGTGTCGGTGATGATATCGGTGACTTCGGGCTCCACCCCGGCATTGCTGCCGAAGCAGCTCGAGAGGTCGCAGCACGGGGCCTTCCGCAGCTCCCTGTCGGTGATGACCTCCGTCTTGAATTCGATGGGCGCGAGCGACATGCCCTTGCGTTCGCCGTCGACGGACACCGTCCCCAGCGAGCGGATCGAGCGCAGTCGCACCAGGATTTCACCGCGGTCGCGCACGGCGACGGTGTCCGAAACGAAACCGACGTGGCTGACGATGATGGTGACGGGCGCCGTCGGAGCGCCCGGAATCGAGAAGTGCCCGTCGGCATCGCTCGTCGCGCCCTGGTTGCCGCCCTCGACGCGCACGTGCGCGCCGGGCACGGCAACCGTGTCGCCGTCCGCGATGGAAAGGACGATGCCGTGCAACGCTCCGCTCTGGGAGCGGGCGTGCTGCTGTATCAGAAAAAATGCAAGCAGTGCAATGCAGGAAATGAATACGCGCATGACGTCTCCGCAATGATGGAAAGGAAAAGTGGGATCTCCCCTGTCACGGGGAGGAGCGGGAGAACGCTATGCGAATCGCGGAGGGCGGGGGTCGATGTCGAGATCGGCGAGGAGGAGGGGCGGAACGGCCGTGGGAACGGTGGATGCGATGGCGGTGAGCGACGCCACGCCCGCGCTCTGTGCCATCGAAGGCACCGCGCGCAACGGACAGCCGCAGAACTGGCAGGGCAAGGGACACGGGCTCTCGTCTTCACCGCAGCACGCGTCGAGCGGCGCGTCGTCCGCCGCTGCGGGCACGCATTCCGCGCAGCAGTCCGCTTCACCGAACTGCAGCACGAGCGCTTCCGCATCGGTGACGGAGAACAGCAGCGTCAGCGCGGCGACGGCGAACACGGGTATGAGACTGCGGCAATGCATGGAACAAAGGTACGACGCCGGGCGTACATGCGGCAAGACGCATGTCCCCGGCCGTGTCGACGCTCAGAGTCTGATTTCCGGGGTGCCGAAGACGAGTTGCAGAGACGCCTCGGGACTGATCCAGGAGCGACCTGGGAGCGACGCACCGACGGAGGTCTGCACCCAGCAGCCGTTGGCGACGCGCAGGAAGGCGCCGAGCGAGGGAACGAACGCGGGCTGGAGACCGTGCGCCGCGACGAATGTCGTTTCGGCGAAGAACCGCTCCGAGACGCCACCGTACAGCGCGCGCACCGTGAGCGCGCCCTGACGCTGGTACGGCGTCCCGTCGTCGCCGCGGCCGGTCATTCCGCTGGCGCCGAAAATGATCTGTCCACTCGATCCGGCAAGCGGAAACGCGCAGTTTGCATGGATGTGGTACTGCTTCACGGCGAGTGCATCCGAACGCGTCGCCGCATCGACTCCAAGGGATCGATAGACGGCCACGACGGCGAGCTCGAACACGGACCGGTTCCACAGGGAGCCCTTCATGGCATCGCGCAGACTGTCGATCGCAGCCTGCATGCCGCGCCTGCCGCTCACGCCTTCGGTGAGACACGCCATGACGTCGCCGTTGTCGGAGAACCCCGCGCCGCCGCACGGTGCTGCCAATTCGGGGATCGCTCGTCCCCACGCGGCGAGCGTGCGCTGAAAAAGCGAATCGGAGCGGAGATCTGCATCGTCGTGCAGCATCCATCGGAGCCCGAGCGCGCCATGGAATCCATCGCTTCCGTTCAGCACGGCGGCCGCCGAGACGCGCGTTCGCAGCAGCACGCGCATGAGACGCCCCGAGAGGTAGGAGGACAGATCCACGGCATCGCCGAGGAGCAGCGGCGCGCACTCGAAGCCGGCGGTCACGCGCGGCTCGGTGCTCGTCCACGACATGCTCGTCGCGAGAGAGAGGCTCCTGACGCTGGACGGATGCAGGAGCGATGGAGCGCCCTCCTGCAGGGCATGCATGGCGGCGGGGTCGGGCACAGGGTAGTCGGCGTTGCCCTGCCGGAGATCCGCGGCGCGCTGCGCGATCGCGCTTCCGCACATGAACAGGAGCAATCCGCATGCGATGCAGGTTCGACGGAATACGTTCGGGCGGAGGATGCGGTCCTCGATGTCCGGCCGGCCCCGCCGGGCCGGAGGATCGGTTGCGGTGTCTGTCATGGCGTTGCTTCCTGGAATCTGTATGCATGGCGATCCGCCCTTGAAGGACGAAGCGCGCGATCGATGGCGAGGGAAATGATCGCGAAGCTCGCGAATCGAGGAATGATTGTCAAGGTTTGCGCAGCGCCGCCTGTCCCCGTAACTTCCGCGCATGTCTGTTGAAGCAATTCTCCGCGGCCTGCCCGGCCTGGCACTCGTCCTCCTCCTCGCCTTCGCGTTTTCGAAGAAGCGCCGCGCGATCGACTGGCGTCTGGTGGCGACGGGCATCGCGCTGCAATTCGCCTTCGCGTTTCTGGTGATCAGGACGGCGGCGGGCCGCGAGGCGTTCATGGCCTGCAGCCGCTTCTTCGTGTGGGTGTTCAGCTTCGCGCTGGACGGCGCGCAGTTCGTCTTCGGATCGCTGGCGAAGGGTCCCGCGACCTCGGGATCCCTCGGCTTCTTCTTCGCGTTCCAGGTGCTGCCCACCATCATCTTCTTCGCGGCGCTGATGGCGGTGCTCTATCACCTCGGCGTGATGCAGCGCGTGGTGCAGGGCATCGCCTGGGTGATGCTGCGCGTGCTGCGCACCAGCGGCGCCGAATCGCTGTGCGTGGCGGCCAACACCTTCATCGGGCAGACCGAAGCGCCGCTCGTCATCCGTCCCTATCTCGCCACGCTCACGCAGTCGAACTGTTCACCATCCTTCTCAGCGGCATGGCGCACATCGCGGGCGGCGTGCTCGCGGCCTACGTGCAGATGCTCGGCGTGGCGTACGCACAGTGGTCGGGCGTTGCGGTGGATGCCGCGCAGGTGCAGTTCGCCGGACATTTGCTCGCGGCGTCCATCATGTCCGCTCCCGCCACCATGGTCGTTGCAAAAATGCTCATGCCCGAGACCGGCGATCCGCAGACCATGGGGTCGGTGCGCATGAAGATCGAAAAATCGCACGCCAACGTCATCGAGGCGGCGGCCTCCGGCGCGGGCGACGGCGTGCGTCTGGCCCTCAACGTCGCGGGCATGCTGCTCGCCTTCATCGCCATCATTGCGCTGCTCAACGCCCTGCTCGGCGGGCTCGGCGACTGGACCGGCCTCAACGCGGTCACGACGCAGCATTTCGGCAAACCGCTGTCGCTCGAACTGCTCTTCGGTCTCGTCTTCCAGTACATCGCCGTCGCCATCGGCGTGCCCTGGGGCGACGCGCTCAACGTGGGCAGCCTGATGGGCATCAAGCTCGTGCTGAACGAATTCGTCGCTTACTCGCGCATGGCCGACATGATCGGCGCGGGACAGCTCTCCGGCAGGGCCATCGTCATCGCGACGTACGCGCTCTGCGGCTTCGCGAACTTCGCCTCCATCGCGATTCAGATAGGCGGCATCAGTCCGCTCGCGGAGAACCGCCGCTCCGACATCGCGCGCTTCGGCCTGCTGGCCGTCTTTGGCGGCACCATCGCGACCTGGATGACGGCGTCGATCGCGGGAATGCTGGCGGGGTGAGGATGTGCATCGTGAAGGCTGCAGCCTGTCCGAACGGTGGCAAGCCAGGGGTGAATCGTGAATCGTGAATCAACCGGCAGAGACGCCGGTCCCACCCGAGGGGTTTGTTCAGATCGGAATCGGCAAGCGGGACGCTTGCCCCCACCCGGATCTTGACTCCCGCCTCCCTACTCCCCACTTCCCCATGACCACTTCCCGCCCCCGCCTCTTCGTGCTCGGAGACCTCAACGGTTTCTTCGGGCTCCTGTTCGACAACCTCACCGTGCTGTCCTTCCTCGCCGGCATCCTGATCTTCGTGTTCGGGTTTCCCGCCGACGTGATCTACACGCGGATGATCCCCGGCACGGCGCTCGGCGTGCTCTTCGGCGATCTGGTGTACACATGGATGGCGTTCCGCCTGGCTAAAAAGACCGGTCGATCCGATATCACAGCCATGCCGCTCGGACTCGACACGCCGTCCACCATCGGCATCGCGCTCGTGGTGCTGGGGCCCGCCTTCATCGCGATGAAGGCCGACGGCATGGACGTGCATCAGGCCGCGATGATGACCTGGTACATCGGCATGGCGACCATGGTGATGATCGGCGTGGTGAAGGTGATCTTCTCCTTCGTCGGCGGCTGGGTGCAGCGCGTGGTGCCGCAGGCGGGCCTGCTGGGATCGCTCGCGGGCATCGGCCTCGCGCTCATCGGCTTCGTGCCGCTCGCGGACATCTTCGGCATGCCGGTGGTGGGACTCATCGCGCTCGGCATCGTCCTGTACACGCTGGTTGCCAACATCCCGCTCCCGAAGAACATCCCCGGCGTGCTCGCGGCGGTGGTGGTGGGTTCCGCGCTGTACTACGCGCTCGCGCCGAGCGGGCTCATCGGCGGGGGCGAATTCTCGCTGCCGGCCTTCGAACTGCATCCCGGCCTCCCGATTCCCACGCTCGACTTTCTGCAGGGACTGGTGCCCGCCTTGAAGTACCTGCCCATCGCCATTCCCTTCGGCCTGCTCACCGTCGTCGGCGGCATCAACGTGACCGAGAGCGCGCGCGTCGCCGGCGACGACTACAAGACGCGCGACATCCTCCTCACCGAAGCGGTGGCCACGCTGCTCGCCGGACTCACCGGCGGCGTGGCGCAGTCGACGCCGTACATCGGACAGCCTGCCTACAAGCGCATGGGCGCGCGCGCCGGGTACACGCTATTGACCGGCATCGTGATCGGCATCGGCGGCATGCTGGGCATCGTGTCCTTCGTCATCGAGCTGATCCCGCGCGCCGTGCTGGCGCCCATTCTGATCTTCGTCGCGCTCGACGTCGTCGTCCAGTCCTTCCACGCCTGTCCGCGGCGTCACTCCTGGGCCGTAGGCTTTGCGTTCTTCCCCACGGTGGCGCGGCTCCTCGCCATCAAGCTCGGCAATCCCGAGCTCGTGGCGCCCGAGACCTTCACCCGCTTGTTGAACACCGCGGGCAAGGCGCTGCCCGACCTGCTCGTCATCGTGGCGCTCGGCAACGGCTTCATCGTGACGGCCATGCTCTGGGGCGCGTTTCTGGCCGAGATGATCGACAAGCGCCTGCGTCATTCCGCCGCGTATCTGCTCATCCTCGCGGTGCTCGCGTTCTTCGGCGTCATCCACTCCTCCTCGCCCGACGGCGTCATGTACCTGCCCTGGCAACTCGAGGGCCTGATGCGACAGGTGCCGTATCAGTTCGCATCGGCATATGCCGCGCTGGCCGCGCTGCTGCTGCTGTTGTCGCTCACTCGCGCGAGCAGGCCGGCGGTGGGTGATGCGGTGTAATGCTTGTGATACGGAGGGGTCGGACGCGGGGACGCGGAGACACGGGGACGCGGAGACACGGGGACGCGGAGACACGGGGACGACTTCTTCTTCACTTTCACCTTCACGTTCTCCTTCTCCCTTGAATTCAAGGTGATGGGAGAAGGTGAAGGAGAAGGGAGAACGAATACCGCAACCCGAAACGATCGATCGTTTTCTCGCCACTCCCTCCTCCCTTCCTTTTTCGACAGCATCTGACAGAAAGTCTCGGTATCTTCGGTCAACGGAGGTTCGGTATGAAACGGGTGCTGTACTTCGGAATCGGATTGATACTCTTCGCGGTCGGCCCCCTGCCGGCGCAACAGAGCCGCGACTGGGACACGCTCTGGATCAACAAGCCCCCGGCCTCGCCCGGGCACCCGAACTGGTTCATGAGCACGCGCGACCGCACATACACGGGACTCGCCTACGACCGCTTCCGCGATGTGCTGTACATCGTCAATCCCGATATCACGCAGGTGCAGAACTACTGGGTGCCGACGCCGCGCATTCACATCTGGGACGCGGCGACGGGCGTGACGAACACCGGACTGGGCCGCGCGCTCAACGGCATGGGCGGACAGCTCCCCGTGCCGCTCGACACGGTGGACGGCGGCTACATCCACCGCCGCTTTTCGCTGTACAAGATCGACGTCGACGACGAGGGCAGAATCTACGCGTGCAACCTCGTCGCGCCGATCTTCGAGGCGCCGCCGCAGATGTGCATGGGACAGGACACGACGCAGGGCCCGTGGCAGGTGTACCGCTGGGACACGCCCTCCTCGACCCCGCGGCGGGTCTACGCGACGCTGCGCACCTACAATCCTCTTCTCTCGCCCCCGCAGTACGATTCCGTCGGTGCCACGAAGTACAATTCCGAGATGACGTGGTCGCGCTGGGGCGACGCCTTCGACGTCGTCGGCAAGCGCGGCTGGGAGCGGGACAGCACGGGACAAACGGTGCAGGTGGACAGCACGCGCATGCTGGTTTCCGGCGGCCCCTACTGCAAGCAGAACAACACGAACCGCGAAGTGAACGTCTTCGTCGCCGACCGCCGACCCGCCCGCCCTTTCGACTTCCGCCTCGGCGTCCGCGTGCGTTCCTCGCTCGAAGGCATCGCGTCGCACGGCATCGCGACGACGGGTCCGCTGCCATTTTCAGAGATCTGGATGGACAACGCCATCCGCGTCACCACCCTCAACAATCAGAATCAAACCTCCAAGGCGCTTCCGCAGAATTTCACCATGTCGACCAACATCGCGCTGTCGGAGGACTCCGCGAGCGGGACGGGTCCGTCCGGCGCGCTCGCCTACATGCAGTTTCCGCACACCGCCCTGCGCCTGCTCGTCTGCACCGACGCGCGGCCGACGGATCCCTTCGACGCGTCCACGACGAACTACAACACCACCGCGCGCCTGATCGATGTCACCAATCCCGTGCAGGCCACGCGCTTTCTCGAAAGCACCCCGAAGCTGGGTTACAATCACATGAACGTCAACGCGGGGGTGGACGGGTTGTACAACTACGTGACAGACGTCGACTATAAACTCGAATTCGACGAAAACAGCAGCCGGGTGTTCATCACGCTGTTCGTGCTCATGTCCAACAATGGCATCGCCGCCTTCCGCACGCGCAACGCGATCGTCATTCCGGTGGAACTCGGCGCGTTCACTGCCGCGTTGCGTGACGATGCCGTGCAACTCGAATGGGAGGTATTGGCCGAAACCGACAATCACGGCTTCGAAGTGCAGCGTTCCTTCGATGCGGGCCGCAGCTGGGAAATCCTCGCCTTCGTCCCCGGCCGTGGAACGACAGGCACCCCGACGCGATACACGTACGCGGATCCTCTGACCTCCGCGCATCGCGCGCTGGGCAAAGCCCGCTATCGCCTGCGGCAGATCGACACCGACGGAACGTCGACCTTGTCGCACGCGGTGGAGGTGGCCATCGCGTCCGTTTCCGCCACGTTCACGATCGACGGAAATTACCCGAATCCCTTCACGGACCGCACCAGCATCGCCTTCACCCTCAGGGAGGCGGCCCAAACGACGCTTGCCGTGTACTCTTCGCTCGGGGAGCGAGTCGCCACACTCGTCTCCGGTTGGAGGGATGCAGGACCTTCGCGCGTGACATGGGACGCGTCCGCGTGCGCCGCCGGAACGTACATCGTGCGCATGACGAACGGCAGCAATGTCGCGGAGCGGTGCCTGACGATCGTTCGGTGACGAGTCAGGGGGCAGGTGAAAGGCAGGTGAAAAGAGGATGGGGAGAGGGAAGCGGGGAAACGCATGAACTGTGAGGGTGAATGCGTATATTCGCGCCGTTCTCCCACACCACGATTTCCCGCCCTGCGAGGTCCCCATGAGCAACGCGAGCATCCCGGATTCCCTTCCGGCCGCTGAATCCGTCGCGGTCGAATACACGGTCGATCAGGACATCGTCATACAGGCCGAACGCGCCTACCTCGAGGAGCGGCGACGCACCGTCAACGGCGACAGTCCTGATGATGCGGATGAACACCACGGCACGCCACCATTGACAATGCCCGAGGTGCGCGACGACAATCTCTGGGGCATCGCCCTGTCCGGCGGCGGCATACGGTCCGCGACCTTCGCCCTCGGAGTGATCCAGGGCCTGACGAAACGGACCGCGATCTTCAGCAAGGGCATATTCAGGCGATTCGACTACCTCAGCACCGTCTCCGGTGGCGGATATATCGGCGGCGCGCTTTCGTCGCTGCTCACGTCCGTGGAGGACCGGAGGCACGACGGCGAGCGTCCTCCCGCCGCGCCGCCTCCGCCGGGCGTCGATGCGGACAACTCCCCGTTCACGGGACTGCGCGAACGCGATTTCTATCAGCAGCTCAACGACTCCATCCGCAAAGGGAAGACGCGTCTCGAGAACAGCGTGCGGCATCAAATCCATCACCTCCGGGCCAATGGAAATTACCTTGGCGCCGGAGGGAGTCCGCTGAACTGGAAGATGGAGCGCGTCATCGGCGCCGTGGGCGGCGGAGTGGCCTACAGCGTCATCGTGTTCACGCTCGTCTACCTCTGCGCGGTCGCGGTGCTGCACGTGCTGCTCATTCCCATCAGTCCCTTCGAGGGGCAGAGCGCCGCAGTGGCCGCGGATACCTCCTCGCATGTCTCCTCCTGGTCGAGACTGGGTTTCTCCCGCACACCGTCAATCACCTTCACGCCAAGCCGCTGGACCTTCGAGGTCGCGTACAAAGCGCGAGGCGGCGGCGACGGATCCTGGGCGCGAAGGCGCGACAGTCTGCGCGCGCTCGGAATCACGGCGCCGCGATCCGGATGGTCCCCGTCGCAGCGTCCCCGCGACACGAGCGCCACCGCGCGTGCGGACGGCATGGTACGGCGCGACATCTCCGCCTATGACGCAGCCGTCGCCTGGTACCGTTGGGGAGTGCGGCGTCCTCTGGAGCGCATGCTCGACGTCTCCACCGGCGGAATGGACCAGACCCGCTGGCTCTGGTTTTCCCTGCTTTTCGGGGCGCTGTATGCGACGGGGGCGTTCCTCTTTTCCCAGCACCGGGCAAGGACCTACATCGCGCTCATCCGCAGGGCGCCGAAAGACGATACGCCCGCCGGTCTGACCGAGTATTCCCGGCAGCACAACGCGTACATCACGGACTTCAACATGCTGTCGGTCGCCCTGGCGCTGCTCGTGATGTTCCTCATCGCCGTGTTCGCTGGGAATTCCTCCAGCACCTGGCCGCTGCTGGTCCCCGCCGCGATGGCGACCGGATCGGCGCTGGTGCTGTACACGCTGACCATCATCTCCGACGCGGTCACGCCGGACAGCTACCGCGTGGTGCGTTCGGTGCGCGCGTCTCTCAAGGGCGCGTCGTTGATGGGATTGCTTGCCGCGGTCCTCATTCCCATCGCGCTCGTGCTGCTCCTGTCGATGAGCCGCGTGTCGCTCGGGGCGTGGATCGCGCTGCTGCTCTTTCTGTGCGGCGGAGTGATTTTCGGAAAAGGCAAGGGCGTGTTCGGCGTCAAGCTCCCCACGGGTTTCTTCGCGAAGCACTACCGGCCCGCGCTGAATACCGTCGTGTTTCTGCTCCTGGCGTTTCTGATGGCGCCGGCCAGCCGCCTGCTGCTCGGCGGGTACGACTGGCTCGCGACGAACGGCGTCCCGAGCGAGTGGCAACCGTTCATCGCGGCGGGTGTCTGCGGCGCGCTGGCGCTTGGCGTCTCGCTGTTCAGCGCGAACCGGTTGTCGCTCCATTCATTCTACCGCGACCGTCTCATCGAGTCCTACCTGCAAACCGATGCCATGCTCCAGCGGCGCGACGTCACGGCGGCCCAGGGCATGCCCGCGATGAACGTGCGGAATCACGAGCTGTTGCAGCTCAGCGATCTCGGCGAAGGCAACATGCGCGGCCCGTACCATCTCATCACCGCGGCGCTCAATCTGCGCGGGTCGCAGGAACTGGTCCGCCGCGCGCTCAAATCCGATCACTTCCTCTTTTCGAAATACTACATCGGATCGCAGACCACGGGCTGGGTGGCGTCGAAAACCTACGAGGACGGGTTTTCCTCCCTCGCCGCCGCCGTCGCGATGTCGGGCGCGGCCGCGTCCTCCGGCATGGGGATCTACTCGTTTTTCGCGCAGGCATTCTTCACGACCGTGTTCAATCTCCGTCTCGGCCAGTGGATCCCCAATCCCTGGTCGTACTGCAAGAGCAGGATGAAGCCGGAAAAGCTCCGCTGGGACGATCGCATGCAGCAGCTGCGGCTGCGGCATTCCTGGCTCCCGTATGTCTGGCTCCCCTATCTCCTGCGCGAACTCTGGGGCGTGCTGAACGCGAAGTCGAATCTGGTCAATGTGACCGACGGCGGACACACCGGCGACAACCTCGGACTGCTCCCGCTGTTCCGGCGCCGCTGCAGGGTCATCGTCGCGGTGGATGCGGACCACGACCCGCATTACGAATTCGACTCCTTCAACAACGCCGTGCGTCTCGCGCTCATCGAGGAGAACATCCGCGTGGAGATCGATCTCGACGACCTCCACGCGCGCGACCGCGGGGACGGCGTCTCCAAGAGCGTCCGCAGCGCCGCGGTGGGCATCATCCGCTACCCCGAGACGGACGCGCACCCGCGCATGGACGGCGTGCTCGTGATCATCAAGTCCTCCGTCAGTGAATGGGATCCGACCGGCATCGACAGGAGCCCCGACGCGTTCGACGACGACGCGCCGACCGCGGACTGGCTGGAGATCATCGCTTCCGTCGCGGAGCAGGATCGCGCGGCCGACGACGGCGAGGCCGAAACGCCCGAGGCGCGCATGCAGCACGCCAAACGCGTCCTCACGCGCCGGCTCGCCACCGAATCGCCGCTGCTCTCCTGGCGCGTTCCGGCGCATGTGGAAAACTACAATCGCAGCGCGTCGGAGTTTCCGCATCAGAGCACCGGCGATCAGTTCTTCGATATACAACAATTCGAGGCCTACCGCGCCCTGGGCGAACATATCGCGGGCCAGGCGGGCAAGCTGCTCGCCGGCGTGGAGCTGCTGCACGGAACGAAGCGGATGGTGCAATAGAACCGGGAGCACGTCGTCCATCACGTCCCTCGGGGGCCTGTCAGGACAGATGCTTCGCTACGCTCAGCATGACGGACCCTTTTGAACGGTCATCTCCACCGTGTCTCCGTGTCACCGCGTCCCCGTGTCACCGCGTCCCCGTGTCACCGCGTCCCCGTGTCACCGCGTCCCCGTGTCACCGCGTCTCCGTGTCATTGTCTCCCATTCCAAAAACGGCTATACTGCACGCATTAGCACAGCAAGCACCGTCATCTCTCACTTTTCCATCAGGAGAAAGCGATGAAGAACGTTGAAATGAGTCTCACTGAGAACATCCTCACTATCACCGTGGACCTGACAAAGGAGTTTGGACTCTCCGGATCGGGAAAAACCATCATCATCGCCAGCACGGAGGGAAACGTCTCCATCCCTGGGGCGGAAGAAAAGAAGATCGGCCTGAATATTTACAAGAAGCCCGCGCTGGCGTGACACTGTCACGGGGACGGTGACGCGTTCCTTGTCAGCCTGTTCTTGATGCCGACGATGCCGCGAAGGACGTCGTACCAGAACGGCGCGCCGAGACTGACGAGCAGGATCATCGCCGCCCATCCGAAAATGTTGTATAGCCAGGCGGCCATGGCTCCCCCGGCGACGCGCGCGGCGGGCCTGTCCCAGCCGAGCATCTGAAACGCGTTCTCGCCCAGGACCCGCCGCACACCCTCGACTTCCTGCGCGATCGCGGTGACGCGCTGCGCGTCCGTCGCGGCGGCCGCGGCTTCCGTCCGCGCGGCCACGCGCTCCCCGGCCCAGGCGATCGCCGCGTCGCGCAGCGGCGCGTTCACGGAGAATTCGTGATGGACCGCGAAGAGGTTCGCGTTGAGCGCGAGCACCACCGCCGCGCTGAGCAGAAACGACCAGAGCTTCATTCTGCGCTCGTAGAGATTCTGGAACGCGGCGAGCGAGAGGTCGAACCAGTTGGCGACGCTCTCGTCGATCCGCGCGGAAATGTCGTCGACGCCGACGCCCGCCCCCGCGTTCTCGGCCACATCCGTCCAATCGATGGAGTCGAGAATGGTGCGGAACCTCTCCGCGCTCATGGTCTCGAGCAGTTCGAGGTCCTTGTAGCCGAAGCCCTTGAACGTGTGTTCGATCGCGGCGACGATCGCTTTGGAGGTGTCGTCCGCCGCCTTGCCGAGCCACCCGACCGGTTGCAGGCCCGCGAGGCGGAACGCGCCAAGCGCCCGGGACGCGTCGAACATCCCGAGCAATTGCAGCCGCATGTACCGCGACTTCAGATCGAGCCACTGCTTCATGATCTGCTGCAGTGCCTGCACGATCAGGCTCAACCCGAGCACGACAGCCGCGGTCGCGATGATGGGATCAAGACTCTGAAGCATGGTCTTCTCCGTTCTTGTCGCGGGGGGACTTCCTTCGGAAGAATGTTCTGTAGAGCAGCACGAACGGCAGGACGACAACGATGGTCAGCAAAAAGCCGAGCGCGGGCAGGAACAGCGTCAGGCTGGACAGCAGGACGGACGCGAACAGCTCGAGCGTGGCGATCACGGAATTGCCGAGGCCCCCGGTGAGAACGGACGATTTCAACCGCACCGCGACGGTGCCGCCCTGCACGAGGGCGGCGATTCCGCCGCCGGCGATGACGGCCAGCGTCCATTTGACGAAGGGAGGCAGGTCGGTGATGACCGACGCGGACGCGAGGATGCCCGCCGCCACCGCGAGCGGCGTGGCGACCGTATCGAGCGCATTGTCGAGCCAGGGAATGTAATATGCAGCCAGCTCCAGCACCGTGGCGCTTCCGAATGCGATGAGCGCGGCCTGCGAGCCCATCCATTCAAAGCCATGTGCCGGAGCCAGCCAGCCGAGATGCGCGGCCAGCGCCGATGCGAGGAGCGGCACGAACACGCGGAAACCGCATGCGGCGCTCAGTCCGACGCCGAGGGAGATGCCGAGGAGAATGTCAAGAGTCATGGATCGGGTGCCGTGGAGTCTTCTGCCGGACACCGGGTCACGTGTCAGGCGGTGCGAAGTTTTCTGCCTGGCACATTGTAGCCTTTTTCTCCGAAAGGTTCCAGCTTGTCGACCCAGATCAGTTCGAGAATCGCGAGGTCCTCCGAGTAATCATGCTTCGGATCCTCGTGCACGGGCAGCGTCTCGAGGATTTCGAACACGAAGGCGTCGGAACCATGCAGATGGAAATCCTCCTGCAGTCCGTCGTTCATGTGCGATCCCAGCGTCAGGGTGAACTTGTGCTTGTTGAGCACGCCCTGCAGATTGAGGCTGCTCGAGAGGAAGCTCTTGCCGTTCCTCGTGTTCAGAATGCGGAACACGCCGGCGACGACCGGCTTGTTCTTGTATTCTCGCTTGAGTTCGGATCTGTCGGACATGGGTGTGCCCTGCTCTGGTCGCGGAAAAGGATGAAGGAAGGCTCGGCGAGCGACGATATCGCGGAAGTGCCGCGCGCGGCGCTCCACGCGGCGGGAGGCCGCCGCAAAGGGACGACGAGGCGCAATGCGTTGCGAAGCGAGGGCGGTACATACGGCCATGGGCGGCGAATGTTTCATCCGTTCCGGGGCATTTCCGAATGCATCCGCTCCGGGACCGGCGTCGGCACCCGCGGGCGATCCGCGCTCCCCTCTCCGCGGCTTTGTCATTCCCGCGCAAAAACGCGTACCTTTGCACGCGCATTGCGCGCGCCGTCTTCCTTCCATCCGAGAGCCCATGCGCCTGTACCGGACCGTTGTATCCTTTATACTGCCGCTTGCATTCCTTGTCTCGTCGGGCGTCCGTGCGCAACACGCGTCGCTCGCGGTATCCCCGGATCAAGCCGTCCTGCGCTTCTCGCTCTCGCAGCCGCTGCGAAGCGCGCCGCCGGAGGACGCCTTTCCTTCCGCCTTGCCGGGTGACACGGCCGCGTATCCCCCGCCCTTCGACGGCTACCATCCCGACAGCACCTCGGTACGCTGGGATCATGCGCTCATCGTCGGAGGCGCCCTCACCGGCACCGTCGCGGCGATCCACATCTACCAGCAGAACGCCTGGTGGAAGGACCGCCGGACCTCCTTCCATTTTGTGGACGATCAGGACTACGCGCTCAACGTCGACAAGGCCGGACATTTCCTGGGCGGCGCCTTCGGGGCCTTCCTCGGCGAGAAATCCCTCGAGTGGAGCGGCGTGTCGCGCGACGGCTCGGCGATCTGGGGCAGCGTGCTCGGCGCGCTCTTCGAGCTGTACGTGGAGGTGGAGGACGGTTACGCGCTGGACTGGGGGTTCAGCAAGGGCGACGCCATCGGCGATGTCGCCGGGGCGGCCTGGACACTCGGCCAGCACTTCGTGCCGATTTTGGAGAACTTCCAGCCGAAATTCACGTACTACCCCTCGAAGAAGTTCCGGGACGGACTGCACCACGGCAACGCCATCGACGATTACGAGGGGCAGACCTACTGGATGGCGGTGCACGTGCACGGCCTGCTTCCGAAATCCTGGAAACCATACTGGCCGGAATGGCTTGCCATCGCCGTCGGCGCGTCGGTGCGGAACATGGCCGATTTCGACGGCGCCACGGGTGCCGACAAGGAACGGAACATCATCATCTCTCTCGATTACGACATGACAAAAATCCTGCCGACGGACACCTGGTGGATGCGCACGCTCGCCGAATTTCTGAACTTCATTCATTTTCCCGCGCCCGCAATACGCATTTCGCCCAACTACATCGCGTACGGCCTCTATTTCTGAATCATGACAGAGCACTTCCCCGCCGAACACCCCCGTTGCGAGAGCCGTCCGTGATCAGCGTGGTCATACCCGCCCTGAACGAGGAGAAGCTGCTGCCCGGGCTGCTCGCGCAGCTGACGCCGGAACTCGTCGCCGCGCACGGCCTCGAACTCATCGTGAGCGACGGCGGCAGCGGCGACGCGACGCGCGATATCGCGCTCGCCGCCGGTTGCACGGTGGTCGAACACCTCGACGAACGCCGTCAGACCATCGCCGAAGGCCGCAACGCCGGCGCCGCCGCCGCGCGAGGAGAGCTGCTCGTCTTCCTGAACGGCGACGTGCATCTCGATGATGCCGACCGCTTCTTCGCGACGATCGCGACGACCATGCGCGACACGGCAATCAGCGGCGCCACCTGCGAGGTGCAGGTGTTCCCCGAGGAGGAGAAGGGCATCGACAGGGCCTTCCACAACGGGCACAATCTGTACGTCCGCTTCCTGAACGCCATCGGCGAGGGTATGGGCCGCGGAGAGTGCCAGGTGCTGCGCCGCTCGCTCTTCGTCGTCATCGGCGGGTATAATCCGGCCATGGCCGCGGGGGAGGACTACGACCTCTTCCGCCGCGTGCGGAAACACGGCCGCATCGTCATGCTGCCCGGCGTCGTCGTCTACGAATCGCCCCGCCGTTTCCGCCGCTACGGCTACGCCGGCATCGTCTGGGGATGGACGAAGAACGCCCTCGCCGTCATTTTCAGAAACAAATCTTCGTCCGCAACCTGGGAAGCGGTACGCTGAGGGAACGGGGACCAGCTTCCGCATTGTTTGACTAGCGACAATTCTTTAGTTTGACCTTCGAGTTTGCACGATTTTCAAAGTCCTCTTTCATAAAGGCCCTTCTCATGTTTCGTAAGCAGTTTTCGCTTGCCTCGGTGTTCATCCTGCTCTTCTTCGGCGTGTTCCTCGGGGCGCAGATCCGCCTCGTCTCGGAAGACAACATTTACGAGCAGCTCAACAAGTTCAAGGACGTGCTGAGCTACACGCAGAAATACTACGTGGACGAAACCAACGTGCCGAAACTCGTCGAATCGGCCATTGAAGGGCTGCTGAAAACACTGGACCCGCACTCCGTCTACATCGATCCCAAGCAGCTCGTGAAAGTGCAGGAAGATTTCAAGGGCAGCTTCGAGGGCATCGGCATCGAATTCAACCTGCTCCACGACACCATCACCGTCGTCTCGCCCATCTTCGGCGGACCGAGCGAAAAGGTCGGCATCCTCGCGGGCGACAAGATCGTGAAGATCGACGGCGTCAACGCGACCAAGATCACGAACGACGACGTGCAGAAGAAACTGCGCGGCGAGAAGGGCACGAAGGTCGTCGTCGACGTCATCCGCGCAGGCGTGAAGGATCTCCTCCAGTTCACCATCCTGCGTGATAAAATCCCGTTGTACAGCGTCGACACCTACTTCCTCCTCGACGAGGGGGTGGGCTACATGAGCATCAACCGTTTCGCCTCGAATACGTATCAGGAGTTCATGAACGGCCTGCACGAACTGCGCGGCAAGGGCATGCAGAAACTGATCCTCGATCTCCGCGGCAATCCCGGAGGCTATCTCGAGCAGTCCTTCCGCATGGCGAACGAGTTCCTGAACAAGGGCGAACGCATCGTGTACACGAAGGGCCGCCGCGCGGAATCCGACGAGAATTACGTGGCGAACGGCGCGGGCGAGTTCCAGGACGTGCCCCTCATCATCCTCGTGACGCGGAGCAGCGCCTCCGCCAGCGAGATCGTCGCGGGCGCCGTGCAGGACCACGACCGCGGCCTCATCGTCGGGGAAACCACCTTCGGCAAGGGCCTCGTGCAGCGGCAGTTCGATCTCGCCGACGGCTCCGCCATCCGTCTCACCACGGCGCGCTACTACACGCCATCGGGACGCATCATCCAGCGCGCCTACGACGGCAAGTCCGACGAGGACTACTACAAGTCCGCCGGCCAGAAGGACGAAGCCGCCGGCGACAACATCGGCCACACCGAGGAACTCGCCGACACCTCGCGCCCGAAATTCAAGACCGACGCCGGACGCACCGTGCTCGGCGGCGGAGGCGTGACGCCCGACTACATCGTCAAGGTGGACAACCTGACCGAGTACACCGCGAAAATGCGCGCGCGTCTGTTCGAATTCATCAGCGGATACATGGACAAGAACGGCCCCGCGATGCGCAAGAAATACACCAAGGACGAGTCCGAGCGCTTCGTGCGCGAATTCTCGGTGGATGCCGAGCTGCTCGCCGCGTTCACGGAATTCGGCGAGTCGAAGGGCATCACGGTGAAGAAGGACCCGAACGACAAGAGCGGCGGTCCCGACGACCCCAAGGCGATCATGAAGGCGCAGTTCGCGAAGGATCTCGACTACATCAAGGCGCTGATCAAGGCGCAGATCGCGCGCAGCCTCTTCGGCAACGAGGGCTTCTTCCGCGCCCTGCTCACTGCGGACGCCCAGTTCCAGAAGGCTCTCATGCTCTTCCCCGAAGCGCGAAAGATCGCCGGCATCAAATAACCATCCGCGGCCGTTCATGAACATCCGTACATCACGGCGTGATCTGTTCGCGGGTCACGCCGTTTTTCTTGTCCTCTGCGCCGCGCTGCTCTTCAGCCCCGCCGCGCTCGCACAAAACAAGAAGCCCCCCGCACCTCCGCCGCCGAAATCCGCGCCGCCACCCGCCCATCCACCGAACATGGGCGTGTTCCAGAAAGGCGAGGAGCTGACCTATGAGGTGAAATACCTCACGTTCAAACTCGGCACCATCACCGCCCGATGCACGGGCATCGATACGGTGAAGGGACGCGTGTTCTCGCGCATGGAATGCCTGATCCGCTCGTACAAAGGCGTGCCGCTGGTCGATCTCCTCACGCGCTTCCAGAGCACCGTGGACGACCAGCTCGGCTCCGTCTCCTTCAGCACCAAGGAGCGGATCAAGGACACCCTCAACAAGTACATCCACTACACCTTCCCGAAGGACCGCGACGTGGTCATGATCGTGGACCGCATCGGCAAGGACATCGTGCCCGAGCGCAACGAGACCATCCCGCTCGAGGGCAAGCGCTGGCAGGACGGCCTCTCCCTGCTCTTCTACGCCCGCGCGCACGCCCACCAGCGGTACCGCGACCGCGTGCCCGCGCTCATCTATCACTCCAAGGCCACCACCACCATCAATTTCGGCGTGAAGGAAGAAGAGCAGGAAATCGACGCCGTGCCCTACGACATCGCCTGCTGGAAGCTCGATGGCGAGACCGGTTTCACGGGCATCTTCGGCCTCACGGGCGGCTTCGAGGGCTGGTTCAGCAAGGACAACGCCGCCGTTCCCATCTACGCGAAAATGCACGTCATTCTCGGAAGCGTGCGCCTGCAACTCATCTCCTGGAAAAAACCCGGTTGGAATCCCCCGCGCCATGTCAGGAAATAACGTCCGCATCTACCCCTTCCAGGGGCGCTACCCGCGCATCCATCCCAGCGCCTTCCTCACCGACGGCGTGGTCATCATCGGCGACGTCGAGATGGACGAGGGCGTGAGCGTCTGGTTCAACACCGTCATCCGCGGCGACGTCAACAGCATCCGCATCGGCGCACGCACCAACGTGCAGGACTGCAGCATGCTGCACGTCACCTGGAAACAGTACGCGCTGTCCATCGGCGCCGACGTGACCATCGGCCACAGCGCCGTGCTGCACGGATGCACGGTGCAGGACCGGGTGCTCATCGGCATGAATGCCACCGTGCTCGACGGCGCCGTGATCGAACCCGAATGCCTCATCGCGGCCGGCACGCTTGTGCGCATGCACGCCGTGATCCCCGAAGGCTCGCTCGTCGCGGGCGTGCCGGGCAAGGTGGTGCGCCGTCTCACGCAGGAGGAGCGCGACCTCATCCGCGCGTCCTCCGAACACTACACGCACTACGCGAGCGAGTTCCGCGCGCACAAGGATCTCGAGCGCGGCCTCGACTGGCCGGGCTATCTGCGCATGACGCAGGGAGGCGACGGATGGAGCTGACCGCGCTGCAGGACAGCACCATGCTCGACGCCATCGCGAACGCGCTGCGCGAAGACGTCGGCATGGGCGACATCACCACCGAGTGCACCATCCCCACCGACCTCCCGGGCGTGGGGATCTTCAGCGCGAAAGCCAACGGCGTGCTCTCGGGACTCGACATCGCCGCCGCGGTGCTCGCGCTCGTCGACGAGCGCCTCGAGGTGGAAGCGCATCTGCGCGACGGCATGCCGCTGCTGCGCGGCATGAAGATCGCCACCGTGCGCGGACCCATCGCGTCCATGCTCACCGCCGAGCGCACCGCGCTCAACTTCATGCAGCGCATGTCGGGCATCGCCACGCTCACCGCCTCCTTCGTCAAGCTGACCGAGGGTTTCGCGGTGAAGATCATGGACACGCGCAAGACCGCGCCGGGCCTCCGGGCCTTCGACAAGCAGGCCGTGCGCGACGGCCGCGGCGTCAATCACCGTTTCGGGCTCGACGACATGGTGCTGATCAAGGACAACCACATTGCCGCGTCCGGCGGCATCGCCGAGGCCGTGCGCCTCGTGCGCGCGCGCATGCCGCGCGACCGCCGCCTGCAGGTGGAAGTGGAGGCCGCCACCATGCAGCAGGTGCTCGAAGCCCTGTCGGTGGACGGCATCGACATCATCATGCTCGACAATTTCCGTCCCGATGACATGGCGCGCGCCGTGAAGCTCATCGCCTCGCGCAAGCCGGCGATGGAAGTGGAAGCCTCGGGCAACGTCAGCGAGGAAACCGTGCGCGACATCGCCGAGAGCGGCGTGCACCGCATCTCCATCGGCGCCCTCACGCACTCGGTGAAGGCGCTCGACATCAGTTTCAACATCGCCATGGACGCCGAGTAGCTCCGGCCCATGGACACACGCTGCGGAGAGGAGCACGACGCGCCCTGCCTGACACGCGAGCGCATCGAAGCCGCCGTGCGCGGCGCCGCGGCGCGCCCCGTCGAGCGCGACGGCTTCCGCCACTCCGCGGTGCTCGTGCCCTTCGTCTGCATCGGTGGAGAGTGGCATCTCCTTTTCACGAAGCGCACCGAGGACCTCGAGCATCACAAGGGCCAGGTCTCCTTCCCTGGAGGCGCCTCAGAGACCGGCGAGACGCCCGAGCAGACGGCCTTGCGCGAAGCCGAAGAGGAAGTGGAGCTCGCCCCCGCGCTCGTGACCGTGCTCGGCGAGATCGATCAGATGTGGACGCCGTCCGGCTACATCATCACGCCCGTCGTCGGCATCGTCGCGCGCATCGACGACCTGAGGCCCAGTCCTTCCGAAGTCGCCCGCGTCTTCACCGTCCCCGTCTCCTTCTTCGCCGATGAGGGCAACGCCGTCGTCAAGACCGTGCACGTGAACGGCTACGTGCGCGACGTCTACTTCTACACCTGGGACGGCGACACGATCTGGGGCGCCACCGCGTTCATCATCCGCGCGATGCTGGAGAGGTTGCGGAGGGCGGGGTAGGGAGGGGGCCCGCTCACCGAAGTCCCGTATTCCGGGACGCAGGTGAGGAGTGCGGAGACGCGGAGACGCGGGGACGCGGAGACGCGGGGACGCGGAGACGCGGGTCCGAAGATCTACTTGTTCCCACGCTCCCGCGTGGGAACATCTGGGCTTCCTACTTGTTCCCACGCTCCCGCGTGGGAACATCTGGTTGCGAACACCGTTTCGGGCCCTGCGCCCACCAGGAAAAAACAACGCGTGAACGGGAATCCATTCACGCGTCGCCGTGAAGTTTTTTCGGCGGACATGGTCGCGGACCTCCTTCACCGGGTCCGTATCGCGGAACCACTGCATGAGAGGATCGATGTCCTTTTTCAGCATCGTGATCCAGACCCCGAAAAACGATCCGGCATTTATGTTCGTCTTTGAGTACATTTTCAGGGAAAGGAGGCAACGATGCGCAGAAATCGGACCCATTGGAGATCCTTTTCGGCCCTCTCCCTCCTCCTCGCGCGCTCCGCCCGCCGGCGCGGCGGGGCAGATGTACCCGCTGCGCTTCAACACGGAGGCGGACGGGCTGCCGCAGTCGGCGGCGTCACCGCTTCCGGAGGGTGCCATCGCCCCGGCGTTGAGCGAGCTTCACGCCATGTTCGGTACCCATTGTCCGAGGAGAGTTCCATGAAATTCAAACTGTTGATTACGACGGTGCTCGTTGTGATCATCACGTCCGTGTCGTTTTCGCAGAAAACAGCCACGAAGAGACACGTAAAAATGATACGGACGCAAGGCGAAAAGTATGGGAATGTGTACTGTTCCTTGCAAGACAGGGCGGGCAACCTCTGGTTCAGCACATCGGGGGAGGGAGTCTATCGCTACGATGGGAAATACTTCACCAATTTCACGAAGAAGGACGGTCTGCGCGATAACGATGTGAGCGCAATCATCGAAGTTCAAGACGGAAATATTCTGTTCGGGACTGCCAGCGGCATCTGCAAGTACGACGGGACATCCTTCTCGAAATATTCAGAGAACGCCGAAGTGAACAAGATATCCGCGACGTGCCTTTTGGAAGACAGGGAGGGTACCCTGTGGTTGGGCACCATGAAGAGCGGTGTGTATCGTTACGATGGAACGACCGTCACGAATTACCTCAATCATGATGACTATCCATTCAATCTTGGTACCCACTATCAAACGATTTCGGATATTGCACAAGACAGGAACGGTACCATATGGATCAGTTCCTGGAATGGCGGTGGTGTGTGGCGATACGATGGAAAAACGTTCACCAATGTTCTCCCTTCTGCCGGGTATTACCTGCGGAATGAAGACGGTCGATTCGGCGGGACCATCTCCCCCCCTGCCTGGCCGGCATTGATCGACAATGGCCAACCGAAAACCAGCATTCCCGATGATATGATATTTTCCATCTCGGAAGATCGCGCCGGGAATCTCTGGTTCGCGACCAGAAGACACGGCGCCTGCCGTTACGACGGGAAGTCCTTCACGAGTTTCAGAGAGAACGAAGGCTTTGTCAGCAGAGGTATCTACGCAATAGCAGAAGACAGAAAGGGAAACATCTGGCTCACCACCGAGGAGAATGGCGTGTGGTGTTACGATGGAACATCCTTCAAGAACTATACCACGAAGGACGGTCTCATCAACGATTCTGTTTTCAGTGTTCTCGAAGATACCAACGGGAATCTCTGGTTCGGCACAAGAGGGTTTGGCTTGTGCCGGTACGATGGAAAAACTTTTACCAGTTTTTCAGAGTAAATGAAGAACACCGACATGCCGGGCAGTGCGCCGAAAAGACCTTCGACCTGCGATGTCCGCTCGCGTGGCCGCACCACGCGTGATGCGGCGGAATGCTCCCCGATGCTGTTCACTCCCCTCCTGTCTCAATCCCTGTAAGAATCTCCACGAGCGCGATGTTGATGTAGAAATTCGCCCGTCCCGACCGCTCCTTGCGGAGGAAGCCGGACGCGCTCAGCTCGTCGAGGTACTTCGTGGCGGTGAGGCGCGAGACGTGCAGATCCCTGACGACGAATTCGATTCTGGTGTAGGGATGGCTGAACAGATTGTTGATCAGGTCCTGACTGTAGAAACGATGCTTCTCCCGGATGCCGTGCTTGTACTCCATCAGCGCGGTCCTGATCCTGGCGATGGTCTCGATGGTGTCTCCCGCGGTACTCTCCACGGCGCGCAGGATGTAGAGCACCCAGTCCTCCCAGGCGTCCTTTTCCCTCGCGTCCTGCAGCAGCCTGTAATACTCGGCTTTCGTGCGGACGATGTGACGGCTCAAATACAGCACCGGGTTGTCGAGCAGACACTCCTTCACCAGGTAGAGGACATTGACGATGCGGCCGGTGCGGCCGTTCCCGTCGTAGAAAGGATGAATGCTCTCGAACTGATGATGGATCAACGCCATCTTGATCAGCGGGTCCGCATCGAACACGGAGTCATCATTCATGAAGCGCTCCAGATCACCCATTGCCGACACGATGGTCGCCTGATCCTGTGGCGGCGTGTAGACGACGCGGCCCGTGCCGTCCTGCAGCGTGGTTCCCGGGAGCTTCCGCAGACCGGCACTGTTCTGTTCCAACGCGGCCTGTATCGCCACCATGGTGTTGATCGTCAGCAGGCCGCTGCTCTGCACCTGCGCATGGCCGATCCTCAACGCCTCCCGGTATCGCAGGACTTCTTTTGCCGCGGCATTGCCGGCCGATTCCGGAAGGGTTTCGCCTCTGTACAGATCATCGTGCGTCGTCACGATGTTCTCGATGGCGGAACTGTCCTTGGCCTCCTGAATGGAGAGCGTGTTGATGAGGATGTTCTGATTCGGAATCGATGCGGCCACCCCCTTGAGTTCCGCGAGTTTGCGACTTGTACCAGCGAGTTTCTTCAGGATCGCCGTCGATTCGAATCGATCAGGCGAGATACTCTGGAGTGGCTGTATTTCGCTCATTCACCTGCCTGTTCAGCTGTAACATGTATAGAATATACACTTTTCTGTACATATCACGCAACACGCATATACGAAATCGATGGGAGCAATACATGTCATGAATAATGTGTATAGAAAAGCGCCAATTTCCATGCATATTTCTCGTGACATGTACAATTTTCCACTGAAGTTACACATGTCCCACGCCGCGGACCCCGCTCACATCACGTGAAGATGATCTGGCCTCCCGCGGCGCGCTCGTAGAACTGTCCGACGGAGATGATGTCGTCCACCATCGGGCAGAAGTCCTTTTTCGTGAGATGGAACATGTCCACGGAGGCCTTGCAGGCGTAGATGCCCGCGCCGGCGTCGTGGATCATTTCGAGAAATTCGCGCACGGGCGGGATGTCGATTTTCTCCATTTCCTTCTTCATCATGCCTGTGGCGAACGCCGACATGCCGGGCAGCGCGCCGAGCAGCGTGGGCATGTGCATGGCGGGATTGCCGACGGTGGCCACTTTCAGCTTGTCCATGCGCTTCTCGATGATCGCGTCGAGGCCGAAGAAGGTGAAGAAGAGGTCGGCCTCGATGCCTTCCATGCGGGCGCCGTTGGCGAGGATGAGTCCGGGGTACATGCCTTCGAGCGAGCCGCCGGCGACGATGATGGACACTTTTTCGATGGGGGTTGCCATGGCGTTGCTCCCTGTCAGATGCAGCCTTTCGGTTTCGGCAGGCCGGCGATTTTCGCGGCCTTCTTCGCCGGTCCCTTGGGGAACAGCGCGTAGAGTTCCTTCGTGTCGACGCCGCTCTCCTTCGTGAGCTTGCGGATGGACGGCGCGTCGCCGCGCGCGTCGAATTCCTTGCGCATGAAGTTGATGACCAGCCAGTGCCGGTCGGTAAGCGCCTCGAGGCCCTCCTCGATCGCGATGTCGCGCGCGACCTGCTCGTTCCAATCCGCCCTGTTCGCGAGATGCCCGTCGGCGTCGCGCTGAAGTTCTGCTGTCGTCATGCTTTCTCCTGTTTCATAATTCATAATTCATCCTTTATCCTTCTCCGCAAGGCTCTTCACAAACGCCATCAGGAACGCCAGCCCGCGGCGCATTTCCGGCGTACGGAGTTCCTTCGCGAGGGCGAAGTATCCGACGTCGCCGCTGACCTCGATGTCGAGTTTCTTGTACACGGACACGGCGTTGTTCAATGCGCCGAGCATGTCGGGCTGCGTCAGGTTCTTCACGGTATTGAGAATGGTGACCACATTGTCGCCGAGGGCTTTGACGTCCTCAGGCGAGAAGTGCGTCACGACGTTGTCCAGGGCGTTGCCCGCTTCGCGCAGGAAGGCGAAGTATCCCTTGCGGTCGAACTCGTCGAGGCGCTGCATGAAGTCGATCGCCGATTCGCGCGCCAGCGGCGCCGCGTCGATGAGGAAGTCCTTCAGACTCTCGAGCTGATCCACGACCATGGTGATCGTGCCGACGTTGCGCAGCATCTTCTTTCCCAGATGCAGCAGCTCGGCGGTGGACAGCGAGTCGTGCATGTCCTCGAGTTCGTCGACGGCCGTGCGGTACACATCCCTGCCGACGCGCATGAGGTCGTCCTTGAGGTCGTCCATCTCCTGCCGGTGCCTGCGCTGCAGCGCGATCTCGTCGAGGACGAGGTCGAGCTTGCGGTTCAGGGCGTCGAGCTGCGCCTGCATGTCCGCGGGATCCATGTCACCACCTCTTCCCGGCCATCGACATGTTGGATTCGATGGGCAGTTCGAGTCCCTTCAGCAGGAAGTTCCAGTACATCCAGCGGAACATGATCTTCCCGTAGTGGTTCATCTTCGTCTCCTCGAGCAGCGAGAAGGGTCCGACGCCCGGCAGCGGGAATTTCCCCGGCAGCGGTTCGGTGTCGTAGTTGAAATCGATGAGGACGCCCTTGCCGAAACCCGACTCGATGAAGCAGTTCGCGTGCCCGTCGAAGCTCGCGCGCAGCGGACGGTCCTCGATCGCCGCGAGGAGATTTTCCGTGAGGATGTCGGCCTGAAAATGCGCCACGGAGCCGGCTTTCGAGCTGGGCAGATTCGTGGCGTCGCCGATGACGAAGATGTTCTCGTGCGCCTCGGAGCGGAGGGTGTGTTTGTCCGTCGGCACGAAGTGGAGTTCGTCGCCGAGGCCGCTGCGCTCGATGGCCTCGTCGCCCATGTTCGTCGGGATGGTGACGAGCACGTCGAACGGGATCTCGATCTCGTCCCAGGACACGATGCTCTTCGAGGCGTTCTCCACCCTTCCGATCGCGAACTCGGTCGTGAGGCGGATGTTCTTCCGGTCGAGGAAATCGCCGAGGATGGACGAGGCCTTCGGCTTCGTGAAGGCGCCCGGCAGCGGCGTGACGAAGTGGATGTCCACCTTGTCGCGCATGCCGCGCTCGGTGAAGTACCAGTCGGCGAGGAACACGAACTCGAGCGGCGCGACGGGACACTTGATGGGCATTTCCGCGACGTTGACGACGAGGCGGCCGCCCTCCCAGCGCTTGAAGAAATCCGCCAGCGCGCAGGCGCCCTCGATCGTGTAGAAATCGAAGATGCTCTTCCTCCACTCCGCGTCCTGCAAGCCCTCGGTCTGGTCGGGCCGTATCTTCGCGCCCGTCGCGATGATGAGGAAATCGTAGCCGAGCACCATGCCGTTGCTGAGCAGCACGCGGTTCTCCGCGGCGTCGATGCGGTCGATTCCGGACATGACCACCGACGAACCCGGCGGAAAGAAATCCCGCTTCGGCTTCACGACGTCCCTGCGGCTGTAGATGCCGAAGGGGATGAACAGAAAGCCGGGCTGATAGTAATGCGTCTCGAATTCGTCGACGATGGTGATCTGCCATTCGCGGGCGTCGAGCGCGGTGCTCAGCTTGTTGAGCATCATGGTGCCGGCGGTGCCGGCGCCGAGGATCAGGAGCTTTTTCATGTCAGGTGCGCGGGGGATGCGGACAGGTGGTTCGCGAGAATGCCTCACGAATATGCAAGAATATCAACTATCCTGCCACTCGCACCCGCGAAGGATATGCGTGAGGTCGTGAATCGTGAGGTCGTGAGTCAAATTGGCACACGTTTCACCATTCACCATTCACGACTCACGACTCACGACTCACGCCTGAAACACCTGAAACACCTGCGCGAACATGGTCGCGAACTCTTCGGCCGTGGTTGGCGTGCTGCTGTCGGCATCGCGCGTTTCGTGATCGAACACGCCCGCGTTGATGCCTTCCATCAGTGTCACCATGCCCCGGGCGGCGCTTTCCGACAAGCCCATGCCCATCATCGCTCCGATGGTATCGGCGGGAGGGAACTGCACGTACGGCAATTCGGGCTTTCCGATCGCGGCGCCGAGCACCGCCGTGAATTCGGCCATGGTATAGTGTTTCGGTCCGAGCAGCGGGAGCACGACTTTTCCGCGCGTGGTGAAGGTCACCATCTTTTCGAAGGCGATCTGCGCAATGTCCTTCACCGCGATGAGCGCCATCGGCTTGTCGGCCGCGATGGCCGAGCCCATGATGCCCATGCTCTTGATCATGCCGATCGATCCCATGGTGTTTTCCATGAAATAGGTGGGGCGGAGGTGCAGGACATTCACGCCGTCGAGGGCGTTGAGGCGCGCTTCCTGCCTGGCCAGGCCCGCGACCACGCCGGTCATCTCCTCGGTATGCCCTCCGCAGCTGGAAATGTTGACCACATTCTTCACGCCGCTGCTCGTGATGGCGGTCGTGACGGCGATACCGATGTCGTCCTGATGCGCCGCAAAATCCACGGCGAGATAATCGCCCGGAATCATCACGAGCACGGCGTCGGCGCCCGCGAACGCGGTGCCGAGAAATGCCGCGTCATGCATGTCGCCGACCGCCAGCTCCGCGCCCAGCTCCGCAAGCCGGGCGGCCTTCTCCGGGTGCCGCACGACCGCGCGAACCTTCTTTCCCGCCTTCAACAGCATCGTCGCTGTCTGTCCCCCGACTCTTCCCGTCGCACCAGTGATTACAAACATCGCAGCTCCTTTGTATGAATTGTTGTATACCTCAATGATCCCGAATTTCTCCCTACTCCCTACTCCCCACTCCCCGCCTCCCCATGCCCCTCCGTGAACCAGACCCAGAGGCCGTAGAGCATCTGCACCAGCAGCACGGCGAGGACGGCAAAGAAGGCGCTGACGATGGGGAGCGAGCGTGCGAAGGGCGCCAGGCCGAGCAGAAGCAGGCCGGCGGTCACCTTCATGAGCGGACTGATGACCGGGTGCGTGGGTTCGTCGCCCTCGCGGTGCAGAGTGCGTTCGAGGCCGCCCATGGCAAGCAGCGTGACTCCCGCGGCTCCCAGCAGCAACGGCGAGGGATTGACGATGATCGACCCCGCATTGTACAGAATGGCATTCGTGATGGCGGCGCCGATCGCCGCGATACCCATGGCCAGGGGCAAATGAAGATACGACCAGATAATGCTCGAAAGGACCGTGCGTTTCGGCACGCGCCGGGCGACGTAATCGAAGTAGACCCACCAGAGCCCGAAGCCGACGGCAATCCCCAGTGACGCGGGAACGATTGCTGACACATCGAGCCGGGGTGCGCTGGCGATGCCGTTCACGACGCCCACGACCGATTCTCCCAGCACGATGAGAATGAACAGTCCGAGTCGCTCCGGAAATTTGCTGGTGCTCATCCTCGGCAGTCTTCTCTGCCGCTTCAAGGTGAACCAGGGGGTGATCAGGTCGATGAACAACCCCGCTCCCCACAGCGCCGAGCGCGTTTCCTGCGACGTCCACAGGGAGATGGTGAAGAGGACGATCGAGAGCGAAAAACCGAGAATGAAAATCCATCCTGTCGGCCGGAATTCCGGCGCGTGGATGCTGGCGCGCGCCCACAGCAGCGTGATGATCACGCGTCCGGCGATATACGAGAGTCCGAATCCCACGGCGCCATAGCTGAACGCCGAATGCGCGAACACCGCCAGGCCCGCCACCGGGAACATGAGGGCGAAGTACATCACGCGCGTCTCGAGTCCCTCGGTCTCGAAACGCTCCATGTAAATCGTCGTGCCGACCCACATCCACCACACGGGAACGAAGAGGAGCAGATACGAACGCACGGCATCGCCGCCGGTGTTTCCCACCAGTCCGTGCGCGAGCTGCGAGACGGTGACAACGAAAAACAGGTCGAAGAACAGCTCCAGCCAGGAAACTTTCCGGTGTCCCTCGCCGGACATCAGCGACGGTTTTTCCCAGACACGGCGTGTCAGATGGGGCTTCAGATTGGGCTTGAGACGCATTCATCGGTAACAGCGGCGCAGCCGGAATAGTTCAACGAGTAGGGAGGAGGGAGGAGGGAGGAGGAGTAAGAGAACGAATGCTTCGGGTTGCGGTATTCTTTCTCCCTTCTCCTTCACATTCTCCCTTCACCCTGAATTCAAGTGAGGAGGGCGAAAGTGAAGGAGAAGGAGAAGTGAAACGCCACGTCGATCTTCCTACTCCCTACTCCCCACTCATTACTTCTCCCTACTTCCGGATCTCATCCGACACGGCGGCGCCGAGGAAGGCATCCTGCGCGATGAAGCGGACATCGCTGCCGTCCGCGCGAAAGACGTACAGGCGCACGCGCGACCAGGGATCAGGCCATGTGTCGTTGAGTTTCACCGCACAGGCAATCCACTCGCCGTCTGGAGAGATGGTCGGAAATATGGCCTCCCTGCGAGGTGATGCAACGTACGCGCGCACGCTGTCGGGCAGCAGCGTGTTGTACGAGATGACATTTTTGACGAGGCTGCCGTCAACAGGACTGCGCAGTTCGATGCCGTCGTCACCGGCGATGACCAGCAGACTGCGCGTGACGGCGAACTGCCGCTGCGTGCGGATTGCCTGCGCGTGAATGGGAAGCTCGCGCGCTTGCCCGCTTTCAACGCCGCGCGACGTCACGACGCTTGCGGGCCACTCGCGGCCGAGCAGCACGGTGCCCGTCGTTTCGTCCCACCCTTCCAGATGCCCCGCTCCATCCTCATCATCCTCATCGAGCGAATCAAGCGCAGTGAAAGCACCGTCCCGCCACACGACCGTCTGCGTCCCTCCCCTGCCGGACCCCAGCGGGAACACGTCGATTTCGAACACCGCCGTCCGTGCATCCCTCGAAAGCAGAATTGTATAGATTCTGACCAGCGACCTCCGTCCGCCATTGAATGGCGCGAGCATGTTGTGCGCGTACGCGTCCACGTCCACCATGGTGTGCGTGCCCGTCACGCAATTGAACAGGACGATCAATGGTTTCCATGTGGTATCGGGCGGGGTCGCGGCTCCTGCCCCTGCCGGACGATCGAAGACCGGGTACGCGGCCTGATGTCCGTTGTACGCGAGAGCGAACACCCTTTGAATGGAGTACACATATTCGCGGCGCGGATCGCTGTGGACGGGAAAGGGCACGGGAATGATGGCGCCATTTTCACAGCGACCGAACAACCCGGTCTGTGTAAACGGATTGAATATGGAACTCCCTGGCATTTCATGCATGACCACCACGCCATTCGCGGCGACCCCCGAGAGAAGGTCGATGGGCATCGATGCCAGCCGCTCGTAGCGCCTGCTGTTCAGTCCGTAGCGAAACAGTCCGGTCCGCGGCGTGGCGGTTCCGTCGCTGCTGCGGACCGCGTAGTACACCCAGCGCTCCACGGGCTGGGGTGGTGTTGTTGCATCATCGCAGGAGATGCCAAGAAGTGCGAGCGCGGCGATGATCACGATTCGTGGAATCTGCTCACAGCGCATTTTGGCTCCGGAAGAGGGAAATATTTCGAAATCATGATCCTGTGGGGGTGCAGTTGATTTCACAGGCAACCCACACGAGGCAACGCACGATATTCCTGATGCCCTTGGACACGGGTGAAAATCAGATTCACAAACTCCTTCAGACGATGCCACCACGAGTCCAGATCGCAGTCGATGCTCTCCTTGCGCCCATCGGCATTGATCCACGATGTTGTCCGGCCTCCTTGCGTTGCGTCGAAGGAAAGTGTCACCGCTCTTTTTCGATACTGAAGAGTGATCGAATAAAAAACACGCGTACTGAAATCCAGCATGGTCATTTCGAATTCCTTCGCGCCCTGACTTTTCGCTTTGACAAGGCTATCGCATCCGTGGTATGGGTACGTATCGGACCGGATATCGAGTACTCCTTTCATGATCATCTCGTCCCGAATGGCACGCATTTCCTCCTCTGTAAAGGATAACGGTATCGTCGTCGCGCTGCCATTGATGACCCTCGTCATTCTGTTCGTCCACGTGTTTACTGAATCAACATAGCAGGAGCTGAGGACGCATATGAAATTGAATTCATTCCCATCGAGACTGTCATCGGGAGCAGAATCTTCTCCAACAGTCGCAGTGATCTCCATTTTCGTTGCGGGTTCATTCGCGTCTGATTGCGCGGTGGCGAGAACTGGCGCGGAGAGTGTCACGAGCAACCCAACAACACACAGAATTTTCGTACCAGTCCTCGACACATACGATCGTTCATTTGTTCTATTCTAGACAATTTTACCTGAAGGATCAATAGCGATTCGATCCTGCAGCCGGGCCTTACACGTTCGGTCGCGGCAACGGAACCACACGGTTCTGCCACCCGCTTCGCGGGTGGAATCACCGCACGTCCCGCACGCCTTCCGGGGGTCTGCGACCCCCGGCTACTCTCTGTCACCCGCTTCGCGGGTGGACCGCACGTCCGCCTTCCGGGTCTGCGACCCCCGCTCGTTCGCCCTTCATCCTTCCTCCTTCATCCTTCATCCTTCATCCTTCATCCTTCATCCTTCATACTTCATCCTTTCCTCCGAACCTTCCCTCCCGAAAAATCGTTATGTTTCACAACAGCACCTCACCTCCCGAAAGGCCGCGCCGTGGACGTCCTCTTCCTCTCCCGCTTCCAGTTCGCGTTGACGATCATGTTCCATTATCTGTTCCCGCCGCTGTCGATAGGGCTCGGGACCATCATGGTGCTGATCGAGGGCGCGTATCTCAAGACCGGCAACAGGCAATACGAGGCGCTGGCGCGCTTCTGGACGAAGATCTTCGCCGTGGTCTTCGCGATGGGCGTGGCCACGGGCATCGTGATGGAATTCGAATTCGGCACGAACTGGGCCACGTATTCGCGCTACGTGGGCGACGTGTTCGGATCGGCGCTCGCGGCGGAAGGCGTGTTCGCCTTTTTCCTCGAGTCCGGCTTCCTGGCGGTGGTCGTGTTCGGCTGGGACCGCGTGGGAAAGAAGATGCATTTCTTCGCGACGCTCATGGTGGCGCTCGGATCGATCTTCTCGGCGGTGTGGATCGTGGTCGCGAATTCGTGGATGCAGACGCCCGCGGGATTTCACATCGTGCTGAACAACGGTCTGCCGCGCGCGGAGATCACGGATTTCTGGGCGATGGTCTTCAATCCCTCGAGCATGCACCGGCTCATCCACACCATCATCGGCTCGTGGATACTCGGCGCGTTCTTCGTCATGAGCATCATGGCCTGGTACATTCTCAAGGGCCGGCACGTGGAACTCGCCAAGAAGGCCTTCACCATCGCGCTCGTCTTCGGCGCCGTCGCGTCGCTCGCAGAGGCGGTGTCGGGACATGAGCAGGCCGTCGCGGTGTCCGTCAATCAGCCCGCCAAGCTCGCGGCCTTCGAGGGGCATTACCGCACCGGCACGGGAGGCACGGGGCTGTACCTCTTCGGCCTGCCGGACAGCGAAGAGGAACGCGTGAAATTCGGCGTCGCCATCCCCGGCGGACTGAGTTTTCTGTTATACAACAATTTCACGACGCCGGTGAAGGGACTCGACCAGTTTCCGAAGGAGGACCGTCCGCCCGTCGCGATTCCCTTCGTGTCCTACCACGTCATGGTGGGACTGGGATTCTTCTTCATCGGCATCACCCTCCTTGCGCTGTGGCTGCGCTGGCGCGGCACGCTCTTCGAGAAGCGCTGGCTGCTGCGGGTCTTCGTCTTCGCGGTGCTTGGTCCCTACGCCGCGAATCAGCTCGGCTGGGTGGCGGCGGAGGTGGGCCGTCAACCCTGGATCGTGCAGGGACTGCTTCGCACGAGCGACGCCCTCTCGAAATCCGTCAAGGCGGAAGCCGTCCTCGCGTCCATCATCCTCTTCACGGTCATCTACCTGCTGCTCTTCCTCGTCTGGATCTACGTCATGAACGAAAAGATCAAACACGGCATCGACGAAACGCACGGGCACGAGGATTCCGGCATCCTCGCCGCCGCGTCCGCCCTTGCGGATCCTTCGGGGCCTTCGCTCACCGGCGCGCGCGACGGCGGGAAGGACGGGAAGGAATAAGTCATGGATCTCAACCTGTTCTGGTTCCTCACGCTCGGTGTGCTGCTCACGGGCTACGCCATCCTCGACGGCTTCGATCTCGGTGTCGGCATCCTGCATCTGTTCGTGAAGGACGACATGGAGCGGCGCATCCTCATGAACTCGATCGGTCCGCTGTGGGACGGCAACGAAGTGTGGCTCGTCACCTTCGGCGGCGCGCTGTTCGCGGCCTTTCCGCACGCGTACGCCACGGCCTTCTCGGGTTTCTACCTGCCCTTCATGGTGCTGCTCTTCGCGCTGATTTTCCGCGCGGTGTCGATGGAGTTCCGCAGCAAGGAGGAGATGCGCTGGTGGCGCGCGATGTGGGACCGCTCCTTCTTCGCGGCCAGCACGCTCGCGACCTTCCTGTTCGGCGTCGCCGTCGGCAACATGATGATGGGCCTGCCGACCGGCGCGGATTTCGAGTTCGCGGGCTCGATGCTCGATCTGCTCGGACCGTATCCGCTGCTGATCGGCGTGTTCGCCGTCGCCACCTTCGCGATGCACGGTTCCATGTATCTGCATCTGAAAACCGAGGGCGACCTGCAGCGCCGCATTCACGGGTGGATGTGGAGGAGTTTCTTCATCTTCCTCGCGCTGTACCTGCTCGTCAGCATCGTGACGCTGACCGCGCTGCCGAGCGCCGTGACGAATTTCCGTTCGCTTCCCGTGGCGAGCGTGGTCGTGCTGCTGAACGTGCTGGCGATCGCGAACATCCCGCGGGCGATCCATCGCGGCAAGCCCTTCGCCGCGTTCGTCTCGTCCGCCTGCACCATCGCGGCGCTGACCTTCCTCTTCGGCTTCGCCCTCTTCCCCAATCTCATCGTATCAACCATCGATCCGCGCTTCAACCTGACGATATACAACGCCGCCTCCAGCGAAAAGACGCTCGGCATCATGCGCTGGGTGGCGCTGCTCGGCATGCCGCTCGTGCTCTCCTACACCGCCGTGGTGTACTGGATATTCCGCGGGAAGACGCGCATCGAGAAGATGAGTTACTGAGCGGGGAGGTGATACTTGGATCGACGCGGAGACGCTATTGAATTGCGCCTTAGTTTTGTCAGTCCGAGCGAAGTCGAGGACGGGGACGCGGGGACGCGGTTACTTGCCTTGTCAGCCCGAGCGAAGTCGAGGGCGGGGATGCGGGGACGTTTGAACATACCCTGTCATCTTGAGTCACTCATTGGACGG
Organism: Ignavibacteria bacterium; assembly: GCA_016720835.1. GTDB lineage: Bacteria > Bacteroidota > Ignavibacteria > SZUA-365 > SZUA-365 > JADKJW01. The sequence goes on along the minus strand of JADKJW010000007.1, from coordinate 43,836 downwards.
TATCCCATTATCGTCGGAAAGGACACTGGGCATGTTCGACAACCGAGTCACCGTCGACGCTGGATTCGCCTGGCGATCGTTCGCGCCACCCTCACCCTGCCCTCTCCCAGAGGGTGAGGGGGTGGCTCCTTTGCCGATATCTGATCGCTGAGACACCACTGTCATTGGCAGTGCAGCAGCCTGCCCTGAGCGAAGCCGAAGGGAAGGATCTGGCCCGTGGGCATTGGTGTCAATGTTCATGCGACAACTCTACCTAACAAGCGTCAGGCAGCATATGCACTGCGTCGCCGTGAGCCACGCGTGCTCTGAGCGCCCAGATCCTTCCCTTCGGCTTCGCTCAGGAATGCTGCGCTCAGGATGGGACCCCCCGCGGCGCGCCGGCGCGCGCCGATGTTCTTTTCATAGCGCGGGCACCGACCGTTGTGCCTCTTCCACCTTCCACCTTCCACCTTCCCCCATTCCCCCATTCCCCCATTCGCGCCGCGAGTGATGTAACCATTTCCCGCGCGATGTGTCCTGTGATTGGCAATACCGCGCTCCGGCGGATCGAGAGACAGGACCGGGTGCGCGCATTGCCGGGCCAGTGAATGCACAGTTCCACCGTTTCCGTTCACCACTACGGAGGCACCTGGCCTATGAGAACGTGTCTATCCACCGCCATACTCCTCCTTGCCATGTGCTGCACGCCGCATGCGATGCGGGCGCAGGTGCAGGGATTCTCCGGATCCGTCGTCGACGCCGCCACGGGCGAAGCGCTCGCCGACGTCAACATCGTCGTCATGCAACGGAGCGGCCAGAGGGCGCGCACGGGCGGCATGAGCGATGCAGCGGGACGCTATTCCATTGCCGTGCCTTTCGAGGGGACGATCACCGTACGCTTCTCGCACGTCGGGTATCGCGCGCAGACGCGTGACTTCACGTTCGACGCCAGCGTTGCGACACGGTACGACATACGTCTCGAAGCCGACGTCGTCGGTCTCGATGAAGTCGTCGTCACGGGAGTGGCGTCGCGCGCGGAGAAGAATCGCGCCGAGGTCGCGGTATCGCGCCTCGACGCGTCGGAGCTGCTCGAGGGCAACGCGTATCAAGACGTCTCGCAGCTCCTCGCGGCGAAAGTCCCCGGCCTGCGCGTGTCCCCTTCTTCCGGCACGGTGGGGGGCGGCATCAACTTCAGCATGCGTTCGGGCGGCGGATTGTTCGGTTCGGGTCAACCACTGCTGTACCTCGACGGCGTCCGCATCGCGAACGACGAGATCGGCGATTTCACCGGCGGACAGTTCGTCTCCACGCTCGCCGATCTCAATCCCGAGGACATCGAGAACATCGAGGTGCTGAAAGGCCCCGCATCCGCGGCATTGTACGGCACGTCGGGATCGAACGGCGTGATCCGCATCACGACGAAGCGCGGACGCCGGGGCGCGGGTGGAAGCGACATCGGCTACAAGATCGCGAGCGGCTGGAACGAGCAGGCGACGAAGTACACGCGCGACATGGCGCTGACCGCCGACGCCGCGAACGCGCTGTTCCGCAGCGGACCCGTCACCGAGCAGAGCGTGCATTTCAGCGGGCGCGCGCCGAACTACGACTACTACGCCTCGTACGCGAACCGCTCCGAGACCGGCATCCTCCCGAACAACACGCTCGGCCGCAATTCCTTCCGCCTGAATGCCGCGGTGCTGCCATCCGAGCTGCTGCGCGTCAACGTCAGCGCGAACGCCCTGTTCAGCGACACGCGTCGTCCGCTCAATGACAACAGCATCATCGGCATGCTCGGCAACACGCTCATCTTCGGGCCGGCGGAGGCGGGAGGCCAGGGCACGTACTTCTTCGCGGACAGCGCGGCCGTGCAGGGCGTCGTCTCCGACACGCGCACGCGCCGCTTCATCGGCTCCGTCGAGGCGGAACTCACCCCCCTGCCCACTCTCTCGCTGCGCGGACTCGTGGGCTACGACGGTTCGTCCTGGCGCAGTGAGCAGACCTATCCGTCGAACCTGGATTACTCGCGCATCGGCGTCCTGCAGGGCTGGCGCGCCGTGTCGGACAACACCCTCGATCTCGTCAACGTGGACCTCTACGCGCGCTGGCTGTGGTCTCCGAGCGCGCGCCTCACCGCCTCGAGCACCGTCGGCGCGCAGGCCTTCCTGCGCACGCTGCGCGGCACGTCGCTCACGAAGTCCGAATTCCCGAGCGATCTGATCACCAGCATCGGCGCGGGCTCGCGCTTCGAGCAGGGCGGCGAACAATTCGCGGACTCGCGCGAGGCGGGAGTGTTCTTCCAGCAGGACGTCGCGGTCGACGACAGGATTTTCCTCTCCGCCGGCGTGCGCAACGACTACGCGAGCGCCATCGGCGCCGACGCGCCGAGCGTGTGGTATCCGCGCGCGGGCGTCGCCCTGCGGCTGGACCGCTTCGGGTTTCTGCCGCCGCTCTTCACGCTCGCGAAGCTGCGCGCAGCGTACGGCGAGGCGGGCATCCTCCCCGGTCCGCTGGACGGTTCCGGCCTGCGCTGGGGCGCCGTGCCGACGGGATCCGGCACCGGCGCGGCGCTCGTCTTCATCGGCAATTCCGAGATAGAGCCGGAACGCGTGAAGGAACTCGAGATCGGCATGGAGGTGGAATTCAGCGCTGCCGCCGGCTTCGACGTCACCTGGTACCGGCAGTACGCGCGCAACTCCATCATCTCCTTCCTCAATCCGCCTTCCACCGGCCTGACCGCCACCGCGACGCCGCGCAACGTGGGCGCCATCGACGGCGAAGGCGTGGAGGCGGCGTCTACGCGCGCTTCTTCCGCAGCGCGGAGTCGCAGCTCGACGCGCGCCTCGTCTGGAACTATACAACTAATACCGTGAAGGAACTCGGCGGCGCCCCGCCCGTCGCGGAATCGATGAACGCCATCGCCGTCGGCTCGCCGCGCTTCGCCTTCCGCGGCTACGCCGTCACCGGCGCCAGCTTCGCACCGGACGGTTCGTACATCGGTCCGCTCGTCGACACGGAGATGAGCGATCTCGGCAATCCCGTACCCGAGCACAGCGGCGGCCTCTCCGTCACGCTGCGCGTGTTCCGCAACCTGTCGCTGTCCGCGATGGCGGACTTCTCGCTCGGAAGCACGATATACAACCGCACGCGGAAGTACCAGACATTATACAACAATAACGGCGAGTACAACGCGCTCGCCACGCAGCTCGGCGTGGCCGTCGATTACGGCATTGCGCCCGTGCCGGGCGTCGCCGCGCTGCCGGTCGGATCGGCAGAGTACCGCGCGGCGGCGGATCGCTTCGCGAAGCTCGATCCCCTCGTGCCCGGCGCGACGGGCTTCTTCGAATCCGGCGACTTCCTGCGCCTGCGCGAGGTCGGCATACGCTACGACCTCAGCGACGTCCTGCGCGGCGTGTTTCCGCGTACGAGCGGCCGCGTCGCCATCGCCCTCGCGGCGCGCAACGTGGCGCTGTTCACCGACTACTCCGGGCCCGACATCGAAGTCAATTCGACGGGCGCGCGCGGACTCGTGCACGGACAGGATTTCCTGACCCTGCAGAATCCGCGCACGTATTACGCCATGCTCACCATCGGACTGTAGGAGAACGCCATGAAATCGATACACACCCTTTTCCTCGGCGCGCTCCTCGTGCTCTCCATCGCGGGCTGCGAGAAGTTCGTGCAGAGCGTGGATCCGCCCATCGACAGCATCGCCGACGACAAGCTCAACACCGAAGCGAGCGTCCCCTTCCTCGTCAACGGGGTGCGCGGCGCCTTCAGCCGCGCCTGCAGCCAGATATCGCTGCAGGCCGGGGCGCTGTCCGACGAACTCGTCTTCGACCGCCGCATTCCCGGCGCCTCGTCGCAGGCCTACGACCAGCTCGACCGCGGACTCATACCGCTCGACAACGAGGACGTCGAGTACGCGATGGAACTGCTCGGTTCCCTGCGCTATTACGCCGACCGCCTCGTCGCGAGAACGGGCGTCATAGCGTTCACGGACGAGAAGATCCGGAATTCCGCGCTGTTCGCCGGATATCTCTACGGCGGCGTGGCGCGATATTATTATGCAACATATTTCGGGCTGTCGCAGACCGTCGGCGGCGGCGTCCTCGACGGCGGACCCTTCATCCCCTCCGCGCAGATGTACGCGCTCGCGCTCGAGAAGCTGAACGCCGCGCTCCCCTTCGCCGCGACGGATGCGGAGCGCCGGGCGGTGCATACGCTCATCGCGCGCATCCACCTCTACGAAGGCCGCTACGCCGAGGCCGCCGCGGCCGCGCGCGAGGGATTGCTCCCCGGCGATGAGGCGCTGACGGCCGAGTTCAGCGATGAGATGCGGAACGACTGGTACGCGCAGGCCGGAGCGGGCCGCACGCAGCTCGCCGTCGATCCGCGCTACATGGCGTTCCTGGTCGCCGAGCCCGCCGAGGCGGCGCGCCTGCCGCTCACGACGCTCGTCGCCGGCGACCCGCCCTTCACGTATTACCGGCAGGAGAAATTCGCCACGCCCTCCGCGTCCATTCCCTTCCTCACCTGGGAGGAAAACACGCTCATCCTCGCCGAGGAAGCCGCGCGCGGCAACCGTCCGCAGGAAGCGCTCGATCATGTGAACGCCGTGCGGAACAGTCACGGTCTCGATCCCCTGCTCGAAGCCACGCTCGACGTCATCGTCGTGGAGCGCGAGAAGGAACTCTTCTGCAGCGGCGCTCGTCTCGTCGATCAGCGCCGTTTCGACGCCTGGCATCTGCCTTCTGGCACTTGGCGTTTCCTGCCGATCACGCAGAGGGAGAGGGATGGGAATGCGTGGGTGCAGTGATGCGGGGACACGGGGACGCGGGGACGCGGGGACGCGGGGACACGGGGACACAAGGATGCGGGGACGCGGGGATGCGGGGGACGCGGGGACGCGAGGAGTGGAAGCGAGGCGCGGGGATCTGTTCGTCGGCATGCGAGTGCCATGCCCTTATAACCGCAATGTCTGACAATGTCATTCTGAGCGACCCGTCCGACGAAGCCGAGCGAAGCGAGGCGTAGTCGGAAGCGAAAAATCTGTCGTGAAAGGCAGGCACGCTGCTGTATCCACCGCGGGGACGCGAAGACACATCCGATATAACAGACAATCAGATCCGATGATATCCCTCTCCCTTTGGGAGACGGGCCGGGTGAGGGAGTCCGAACGAACTTCATCCGTCCTCACCGAATGATGTCAGTCAGGGTGCAGGTCACTGCCACGGCCGCCCGAGGACTCAGGATGACGACGATCGTTCCCCAAGGATGGCGCTCGCCTCTGAGCGGCCAGATCCTTCCGTCCCTTCCCTTCTGGCTTCGCTCATGGCTTTCGCTGAGGCATGGGCCCCTGCCCCAGTGCAGGCTCCCAGGATGACCGCAACCTTCGAATGCATGCAGATCCGTACGCTGCGCGCAAAGTGAACGGTCCTTGTCAGGATTCCGTACCTTGGATTGTCTTTCATGGTACCCACCACCCGGAAAGCGTCCATGCATTTCTCGATCAGTCGTGTCCGATTCACACAGTGTCTGCTGCTCGCAACGATGTACGTTGCCGGAGTATCGGCAGCCTGTGCACAGCAACAGCCGCATTCCTCGGGCACGGTGCCGGCTTCCTCCACACTGGTCTGCTCGGTAGCAGCGCCGGTCATCACGGCGAATCGCGTGCTGCAACGCTACGAGCCGATGCCTTTCGTCGTCACCGTCACCGTGGCAAACACCGGCGTGCTGCCGACTGACACGGTCGTCGCGCGCATCGTCGTCCCGAAGGATCTCACGCTGCTCACGCATATCTCGGTGGACAGCAGCGCGAAGCAGGCGAGTCCGGCGGTGCTGCTTCCGTCCGAGCTGGGAAGCGTGTCGTGGCTGCTCCGGCACCCCGTCACGAATACGGCCCGAGACTATACCGTCGGAGTGTGGGTGCGCAACGGCCGCGCGGATTCCACGTACTGCGAAGCGAATATTCACATCCCGCCTTTGGAAGCTCCTGTGCTCTCGCTTTCCGCCACCGCTCCCGATTCGCTGCACTTCGACGACGCGCTCGGCGTGTATGTGCCGAATCCCTTCGACGTGACGCTGAGCTGCATCAACGCGGGCGGACTCCCCTCGTCGGATGTGACCGCGTTCATCTATCTGCCTGGTGATGTTGTACTGACCGATCCGCTCGACTCGCAGCGCCGGGCCTTCCCGACCGTCACGACGGAGTGGCATGCGGGTGATTCCATTCCGCAGGCGACGTGGAAGGTGACCTTCACGAAACGCCGGCGCTACGATTCGTACCTCGATTTCAAATTCGTCGTCGGCGGCCGCGGTCCGACAGGGCTTCCGATGGACAGCTCCGTAATCTGGAGCCGCGTGCGCGTCCCGGGCCTCGCGCCCAACTTCGCATGCGACATCTCCATGCCCGACTCGCTCCTGCTCGATGCCTTGCAGACCGGCCTCGTTCCGGATCCCTTCGTGCTGCGATACTGGATCTGGAATTCCAGCAAACAGACGGGCGAAGTCAAAAGAGTGGAATTGAAGATACAGAGCGCGGACGGACTGGTGGTCGACCCCGCCACACCCGCGCTCCGCAACGTTTCCCGGCAGCTCGTGCCAGGCGACACGCTGCGGGTCGAGTGGCGCGTGCATGCAGAGACGCGCATCCGTTGGCGGAATGCGCACATTTTCGTCGTCTCGACGGATGATGAGGGCAATCCCGTCTACGGGAATCCCCCCTGCGCCGGGACGCTCGCCATCGCCCCTCTCAGCTCACCGCTCGTGTGTGATGCAACAGCTTCGGACAGCATCATCCGCTATGATCCGCTTCAGCAAGACTACGTCCCAAGAACCTGGCACATCACGGCCGCCGTCACCAACACTGGTGACGAGCCGCTGACGAATCTCACCGTCCGCATCAGTCTCGCGGACTCCTCCTTCGCGGCCTTGCAGCAGTTCGATCCGGCCTCTCCCGACTCCGCGAATCCGCGCAGCGCAGCCGTCCTTTTCGGGAAGGAGACGAAACGATTCACGTGGTATTTCCGACTCGTTCATCCGAATATGAGCGGCGCGCCCCAGACGTTGCGGTATGCCTTTCGATACAGCGCGGACGGCATGCCGGTGGTCGCGGACGGCTGCGAGATGTCCATCGCGATCGACCCCTTCACCGAGTCGCGCCTGGAATGCGAGTTGCGCATGCCGGATTCCATCCGCTGCGTGAACGGCGTCTACGAACCGGCGCGCTTCCCCGTCGCCGTGCGCGTCTGGAACACGGGCACTGGAACCGCGTTCAATGTCAAGGCCGTGCTGCTTCAAGGCCGCACGTTCAGGACAGTGGGTCCAGCGGCACGCGAATACGGCGACCTTGCTCCGGGGCAGGAAATCGGTTTCGACGATTCCACCGTAAACGCGCCGTTCGATGTGGTGGTGCTGTCGCAGGACAGCGGCGTTTCTGACAAGGTGCAACTCGCCGTGATGAACGACGGCGCGAGAACAATCGTGTGCGAGCACGGCCTTTTCGTGCCGAAGCGTACGATCGTGCATGTGCGGCAGCTTGCGGAGCCGGAGGCAGTCACGCTCAATGCCTGGCCCGATCCCGGCAGCGGCATCATTCACGTCAGCGCATCAGGATTAACGACGCGGGAAGTCGCGATCACCGTATCGGATCTTCTCGGAAGGGAGGTTTACCGCGCATCGTTCGATGCGGAAGGCGGGCGCGTGGCGACGACGATCGATCTGCGCGCGCTGCCGGCCGGAGCGTATCTGCTGCGGATCGGTGCGGTGGCAAGGGTTGTGCGGATACAGTGAATCCATTGCACGAGCAGCGTGGACGGACAGCCTGTTCCTCGTTCCCTCTCCCCCCTCTCCCTGGCAGCCTTGGCGGCCTTCCGCCTGCGCTCCGAGCGGAGGGGGAACGGCCCATCTGGATTTTGGCGGGCAGGGCAACGCATCTGCATCCGCGATCTCCCCATGTCCGGGAGAGGGAGCATGAGGTCTGAATTTCCTTCATAAGTTGGAAGCTTCCATGCAGTACCGATTCGTTCATCTCCGCATTCTCGCCATGTGCCTTGTCGGTATCCTGAGCATCATGGGCCACCGATCGATTCTTGCGCAGTCGCATGTCGGCACGTTCGTGGATTCGACGCGGCTGCAGCTCCGCTGCAAGCACGTCAAACCGCTGATCACAGCCGATCGCGAACACTATCGGTACGATCCGATGCCGTTTCAGGTGACGATGAGCCTCACGAATACGGGCGCGGTGAACACGGACACCGTGCATGCGCGCATCATCGTGCCCGCATTGCTTCAGCTTCACGATCCGGATACGCCCGACAGCAGTGCGAAGATGCTGCTTCCGGCAGTCCTGAAACCGGGCGAGGAGGGATTCGTCGTCTGGACACTCTGGCATCCGATCGTCGCGACAACGCGCGAGTACCTCATCGGCATGTGGTCCTGGGGCGACAATGTCGATTCGGCATACCATGAAATCAGGGTGCTGATTCCGCCGCTGCTTGAACCGCGCTCGTTGCTCGCTCCAACATGCATCACGCCAGATTCGCTTCACTTTGATACTGCAACGTGGACCTACGCGTCGAACCCCTTCACGGTGACGCTCCGCTGCGTGAACAGGGAGGGTTTGCCCGCATACGACGCAAGCGGCTTCGTCTATCTCCCCGCGGATGTGGTGCTGAGCGATGCGGGAGACACGCCGCGTCATGCATTCCCTTCGCCGCTCAACGAGTGGAAGTCCGGAGATTCCGTGCCTGCCGTACAATGGAACGTCACGTACACGAAGAAGCACCCCAACGACACGTTCCTGGATTTCAAATTCGTCGCGGGCGCGAAGGGTTATCCGGGGTTTCCGGAGGACTCGGTGGAAACATGGTGCCGCGTGCGCGTGCCGGGCGTCCCGCCGCCGGTCGGATGCGAGGAGCATTTTTCGGATCGTGTCATCCGGAATGGAGAGGCATCACCGATTTCCATGCTGGTCTTTCCCGATCCGACGGAAGGACTGTTGAACGTCGTCGCCGATGGGTTGTCCGCCAATGCCGCGCGTGTGACCCTTACCGATCTCCTCGGCCGTATGGTCCTCGAGTGTACTGTCATTCCCGTGTCCGGTCGCGTCGTGACGAGCATCGATCTTGCTCCCCTGCCTTCAGGGATGTACCTGATCCGCATCGGCAATGATCACAGTACGGCTGCGCGTGTTGTGCGCCGGTGGTAAACGGCCAGGGGACAGATCGGAATCGACAAGCACGGAACTGACAAGCACGGAGGCTTGTCCCACCCGAGTGATTTTCACTCCAGCACTCCTGTACTCCACCTCTCCATGAATCGACCGGCGGGACGCCGGTCGCCACCCGGATATTGAATCGTTCCAAGTAACTTCCCCGCTCTCCCGCTTGTCTTTCCTGTACACCTTCGAGAGGAAAAGCCATGCGCACCTTGATCCGGTCCTGCCGTCCGATGCTCGTGCCCGCATTTCTGCTGTCGTGCCTGCTGCCGTTGCGGACTCATGCCCAGGGCAACATCGACTGGGAGGAGCTGTGGATCGTGATGCAGCCTGCGACACAGACCGGAACCTACGGATGGATGGCCGGTCAGCGGCAGTACACCGGCGTGGCGTACGATAAATTCAGGGATGTGTTCTATGTCGTGAATCCGGCGCTGGTCACTGTCGGCAGCGCGACGGTCGCCATGCCGACGATACGCATCTTCGATCCCTCGACGGGACTGCCGAAGCTGAGCATGGGCCGTCACGCCACGACCGGCGCGGGCGGATATCTACCGGTACCGCTCGACACGGTGGTCGCGGCGCGGGGCTGGCCGGACAGCACCTGGGGCGGATATGCGCAGGGACAATTTTCCCTGTATAAAATTGATGTGGATGACGAGGGCCGCATCTACGCCTGCAATCTCGCGGCGCCGATCTGGGGCATCTGCTTCCCCGGTCCGCCGCCGAACTGCGATCCTACATACCTCAGCCAGGGACCGTTCCGCGTGTATCGCTGGGACACGCCGACGTCGACGCCGCGGCGCGTCTATGCGACGCTGAACGCCAGCGCAAATGCGACCGGTTCGCTCACGAACTCCGAAATGCCGTGGCGCCGCATCGGCGACGCCTTCGACGTGGTCGGCAAGCGCGAGCGCGTGCTCGATCCCGCGACGCAGCAGTACAAGGTGGTCGATAGCACGCGCATCTACGTTTCCTGCGCGGGCGACACATCGGCAGGCAGCCTGAACGACGAGATCCTCGTATTGCAGACCGACACTACGCGCACGGTATCCGATGGCCTGGGCCGCATGCTCCCCATGCACCTCGCGAAGCGGATGATCAGTTGGCTGAGCGGGCATGGCGGCCAGGGCGTGGCCGCGGTCGATGCCACGTCCCTTTCCGATGTATGGATGGCGCGGGGCGGTTCGATGGTGGTCAAAGGCAGGCAGCATCGAAAAATCGGCACCTGGCCCATTCTCGATACTCTGGTAATCGTGAGCATACTCCCGACCGATCCGATCACCGGGACGGGCCCGAGCGGGCCGCTTGCGACATACCACATACCACAGAACGGCAACAAATTCCTCGTCTGCGCTGATGGGCTCCCATCAAACCCTGCCAATCCGACAGCTCCGAATTACAACACCCGGGCGCGCGTGATGAATGTCACCGCGCCGATGCAGGAACGTCGGGAACCAGGGCTTGGGGATACGCCCTACCTCGGGCAGAACAGTCTTACTCTCAACGGCGGAACGAACTCCTACATTTCAGATGTGGATTTCAAGCTCGAGTTCGATCCTCAGGGATATTGTCCGTTCGTCACTCTTTTCCTGATAATGTCGAATAACGGAATTGCATCGTTCAGGAGTCGTGTCCGATTTTTCGGCTGTGATCCGGTCACGATACGAACCTTTGATGCCGCAGTGCTCAGCGGCATGATCCGCCTGTCCTGGGAAGTGGAGAAGGAAAGCAATCTCCTCGGCTATGAAGTACAGCGGCGCTTCGCGGGCGAGTCCGACTACGCGAACATCGGCTTCGTCCAGGCGGAAGGCGCCGAGGGCAACGCGCGCGCCTACGGATACGACGACACGCGGACTCCGCGGCATGAGTCCGCCGGGAGCATCTCCTACCGCCTCAAGCAGATCGACACCGACGGCTCGTACGAATATTCGCCGACCGCGGAAGTGCGCATCGACGGCGGCGGCGATGTGCGGCTCGCGCAGAATCATCCGAATCCCTTCAATCCCACGACGAGCATCGCGTACACGCTTCCCGCGGACTCTCGCGTCGTGCTCACGCTCGTCAACTCCCTTGGCAGCACGGTGCGCGTCCTCGTCGACGCAGCGCAGAGTGCCGGTGCGCACAGCGTCACGCTGGACGCGTCCTCGCTGCCCTCCGGGACGTACACGTATCAACTCGTCGCGTGCGGGCGGGTGCTGGTGAGGAGCCTGACGGTTGTGAGGTAGCGAGGGTGTGTAGGGATGCGGGGACACGGAGATGCGGGGACGCGGGGACGCGGGAGCGGGAGCAACGCTGAGCATCACGCATCCCGTCATCCTGAGCGACCGTCCGAAGAAGCCGGCGAAGCCAGGCGTAGTCGGAACCGAAGAATCTGCAGTGGCCCGTACGCCGCGCAGTCTGAACGCCCAGATCCTTCGCTTCGCTGCCACTGAGCGGCCAGACTCTTTCGTGAGCGTTGATGCCCCGACTTCGCCCCAACCCCTCGTGCTTGGAATGAGGGGCGTCAACGCTTGAGGCAATCTGACGGTGCCAAGCGCAGCGTTCACCAAGCCATGGTGTTTAGGATCCCATCTCCCGTCTTGCAAGGGGCCGGGAGATTGTGTTCTGGAAGCCCTCGAAGTCTGATGTCCTGAACGATTTGATCCAATAGGGCGCTCAGGATGACGGCACCCTTTCGGGATCACACGTCACCGAAAGCCGCTCGCGCTCTGAACGTCCAGATCCTTCGTTCTCCGAACGCAGCTTCCGCTGGCTTTCGGACGGGTCGCTCAGGATGACGGGGCCTTGTTTGGACGTCGCGTACCATTATCGGCCCGCTCCTGACACCTCCTCCAGCAGCGCCACCGTCGTCGGCGAGAGTTTCGCCTCCTGCGCGAAATGCTCCAGCTTCACGCGATAGGCGTCCGCTTCGGCGGCCATGCCCGCGGCGCGGCAGGCCTTCATGTATGCGATGCCGGAGCTGAAGGGCAGCATCGCGGACGCGTCGGCCTCGCGCGTGCTGCGGTACATGGAGCGGTCGTGCGCGGCGCATTGGGGACCGGTGAACAGCGCGGGCTTCGCGTCGTCGAAGGCCTTCTTCGTTGCCGCCAGGTCGACAGCGCCGGACGCTTCGCGTTCGGTCCACTGCGTATGCGTGCCGCAGTCGATGCCGCGGAGGTCGAAGAGTCCGCGCACGTTGCCGTCGCAGGTGGCCGCGATGGCGATGGGACGCGGGAATTTCCCGAGGCGCTTCTGTTCGGCCCACCAGCGCACGGCGGCGTCGCTGAACGCAAGGAAGCGCGGATCGTCCACACCGTTCGTATGCAGATTCGGATCCTTCATTCTTTCCTCGAGACCCTTCGGCATCGGGACCTTGTACTCCTTGTAGAAATACGCGGCGCCTGGGGTGTATTCGTCCAGTTCCGCTCTGGACATCGGCAGCGGAATCCTGTTGCGCGCGCAGGCGGCTTCCGCGTACCAGGGCGCGTTGAGCATGGCGCTGTTCAGCACCGCCACATCGGGCCGCATTCCGCGCGCCGTCTGCAGGGCCCACATGGGGAAGGTGTCGAAGTCGCCGCTGGTGATCAGGATGGCGTTCTCCGGCATGGCGCGCAGCATCCACGCGTTCATCTCCACGATGGCGGGCGTGAAGAAGCCGCTTTCGAGCATGCGCGCGAGGGCTTTCTTTTCCATGGCCGCGTCGCCGCGCCGCATCGCCTGCAGGCAGATGCCGATCCACGCGTCGCCGTCGGTGTCGTCGTATTGCACCGCGAGATTGAGGTGTTCCCAGGCCTTTTCGTAGCCCTCTGTCGCATTGACTCCTGTCATGCCGCCGTACTGCGGGTTGTAGGCGTGGGCGAGTTCCACGTGCGCGAAGGCGTTGTTCGGATCGATGGCGAGCGCTCTGCGGGCGTAGGCCGCGCAGGAGTCCATGACGGCACTGCCCGCGGTGTTGCTGAATTGCTGGTACTGCATGACCTTCGCGCGCCACGCCCAGGCGGTGGCGTTGTCCGGATCCGCGTCCGTCGCGGTCTTGAAGTACACCGCCGCGGAGTCCGGATTTCCGGCGCGGAAGAATTCCAGGCCCTTGTCCATTGCGCGCTTCGCGGCAGCGGTGTCGCCGCGTGGTTTGGAGCAGGAGGAGAGTCCGGCGCAGAGAGCGAGGGTGAGAATTGTCGCCAGGAGGCGCGTGATTGTCCTGTTGCCTGAATGCTGCGTCATCGCTGCTCCGGGAAGTTCGTGTGGGGCTGAATGGAATAATCAAACATACTCATCGGAATCGGTGAAATCCACGCCTCGACTTCGCTCGGCGTGACAATTTCGGGTTTTCTTGCATTCAATTCGGAGCCCCCCCCCCGCCTCCTCTTTCCGGCGGCAACGTTTTTGGAGTCTCTCTTCATTCAATGAAATCCGCCGTCTCGACTTCGCTCGACGTGACAAAAAATGTTTCGAATTCGTGAATCCTTTCCCGACTTGCCGCATCTGACCAATGCCGAAAACCCGGCAAACCGCTCCGGCGGACGCCATTTCACCGTATCGCACCTGCATCCCATAACGAGGGATAGAACATGAAGCACCGCACCTCGCAGCGCGCGCACCTCTCCGCCCACGGCCTCGCCCTTCTTGCGGGCCTGTCGTTATTGCCCGCAACGCTCCCCGCCCAGACGTTCCTTCCGGATCAGCAACATCTCTTTTTCAAGGCGGACGATACCAAGGCCTGCCTGAAGTGCCATGGCATGGCGAATTTCGCCTTCCGCGACTCATCGCTCACCAGGGTACGCGATCTGTCCGTTGCTGCCGCCGCGTACAACGCGTCCGTGCACGGGAGCCTGCATTGCCAGCAGTGCCACCCCGAGGTGAAGGAGTACCCGCATCGCTTCGAGCCGGCGCGGAAAGTGGTGGGTTGCGGCGACGACTGCCATGCGACGGACCCGAAAGGCGCGCCCTACACGCATGCGAAGGTCGCAGACGAGTTCGGCGCCAGCGTCCATGGCGCGACGCTCAAGAAAAAGAACAGCGACGCCCCCACCTGCCTCTCCTGTCATGGGAAAGGCAGTCCCCACGCCATCGTGAAGGCGCGCAAGGCCGTGACCATCACGGAGAAGATGGCCCTCTGCGTGACCTGTCACGACGACCATGCCGTGATGACGAGGAACAAGGTGACCACCGAAGCGGTATCCTCGTACAAGCGCAGCTTCCATTACAAGGCGATCCGTTTCGGCGAAACGAACACCGCCGTGTGCCAGGACTGCCACACTGTGCACGGCGTGCTCCCCAGGGACAGCGCGCGTTCCACCATCGCCCCGGCGAACGTGGCGCGCACCTGCGGCCAGGACAAGTGCCACCCGGGCGCGAACATGAACTTCGCCATGTCGGGCGCCAACCACCTCGGACTCCGCATCGAGCGCGAGCCGCTGCTCTGGTTCATGGAGAACTTTTTCCTCGTGCTCACGCTCGGCACGCTCGTGATGCTGCTCGTCGGCATCGCGCTCGACGTGCAGCGCAAGTATGGCTGGCTGGCCCTCGCGGGAAAAGGGACACGCGCGGTGGGACGCCGGACCCTGCGCCTGACGGAAGCCGCGCGCCCCGCGCTGCGCTTCGCGAAACGCATCCTGATCGACTGAAGAGGACCCCATGACCAGCACACTCGATTCCGCACAGCGCCAGTTCACGCGCCTCTCGCTCAACCAGCGCATCCAGCACTGGCTGATGATCGCGAGCTTCAGCATTCTCGCCATCACCGGCCTGCCGATGCGCTTTCCCGAAACGCAGTGGCTCGGCGCCATCTACGGGCTCATCGGCGGCATCGCCGCCGCGCGCGTCATCCACCGCGTCGCCGCCGTGATCATGATCCTCGACGGCCTCATCCACCTCGTCTACATTTTCCGCCTGCTGCCGCAGCACGGCTGGCGCGTGCGCGAGGCCTGGCCGATGATCCCGAACATGAAGGACGCGCGCGACTGGTAGGACACGTCGCTCTACTATTTCGGCATCCGCGCGGAACTGCCGCGCTACGACCGCTTCAACTTCCGCGAGAAGTTCGACTACTTCGCCGTGTTCTGGGGCCTGCCCGTCATGATGCTCTCCGGGCTGATGCTCTGGTTCCCCGTGTTCTTCGGCAATCTCCTGCCCGACCTCGCGCTCGGCGCGGCGTACATCGCGCACAGCGACGAGGCCATCCTCGCGATTTCGGCCATCGTGGTGTGGCATTTCTACAACGTGCACTACAACCCCGACAAATTCCCGATGAGCTGGGTGTGGTGGCACGGGAAGATATCCGAGGAGGACATCCGCCACGAGCATCCGCTCGAGTACGAGCGCATCCTCGCCGCCGAGCGCGCGGAGGCGGAGGCCCGGGCCGCGGAGGTCCGCGCGGCGGAGGCGTGAGCGGCCGGCCCGTCACTATACAATGATTTTCACGCTGACAACGATTGACTATACCATAATTGTACGAACACTCTCCACGCACTTCAACTCAGGCAGGTGACAGATGGCTCTCTCAAAAAAACAACGCTGGATGATCCGGATCGGCGCGCTCGTCGTCGTGCTCGCGGGCGTCGTGTGGCTCAACTACTCGCGCATCATCAACTGGGTGATCCCGTACGAGCATCGCTCCGAGACGATCGACTTCGCCGTGCAGCACGTGAGCGACGAGGAATTCGAACAGCTCGCCGCGCAGCTGCAGAAGAGCTTCTCCACGTTCACCTCGGTCGACACCGCGGCGCAGAATCCCGCCGTGTACCGGGCCGTCGCGCAGCAGCTCGCGGGCGAGGTGTCGACCTTCAAGCGGAGGAGCGGGCTCAGTCACATCGATCGCTTCCGCAAGGCCGGCATCCGCTCCTACGAAGGCGCCGCCACCTGCCTGACCTGCCACGAGGAGATGCGCGTCAAGGACGGCAAGGGCGGCTTCGAAACCGTGAACACGCGCGACAACATCGAGCAGAGCGTCCATTTCGGCCTGAATAAATTCTCGGGCTTCAATACCTACGGCTTCAACGGCGAGCTGGTCAAGGGCATCCCCATGGGCAAGATCGATCGCGCCTGCGGCATCCCCGGCTCCTTCACGTGGACCGGCTGGGCCACCATCGTCAAGACGAAGAGCGGCGAGACGCGCAGCGACGGCTGCGGGCAGTGCCATCCGGGCGGCCAGTACGGCCCGATGACCGGCACCATGTTCCCCGGCTACTCGCCGACCACCGCCGAGTTCGAATCCGTCGACTGCCTCATCTGCCATTCCGCCGCGTACGACATGAACGAGAAGTACGTGGTGAAGGACGACAACGGCAAGCACCGCTGGAATCAGGACCGCGGCATGAAGGCCGCGATGGCGGTGGGGCGTCCGACATCGGACAACTGCCTCCGCTGTCACGAGCATAATCACGGCGGCGACATGTACGAGAAGAACCTTGCCGCGCAGGCGCTCGGCTACAAGAATCCGCGCCTCCTGCATCCCGGCGCGAAGCGCGGCAATCCCACGCGCGGCGCGGACGTGCACTACCAGGCCGGCCTGCAGTGCCTCGACTGCCACGAGAGCCACGGGCACCTGATCGCGCGCGGCACCCGCGGCACGGACCTCGTCAGCAACGACCTCCCCGGCGTGGAAGTGAGCTGCGAAAAATGCCACAGCGCCACGCCGCACATCCAGAACAAGGTGCTGCGCGCCTTCCTCAACGCGCATACCGACAAGCTTGCCTGCGAGACCTGCCACATCACGCATCTCACCGACGAGAACGTGGTGCTGCGCGACTGGACGGACCCCGTCTTCAGCGAGGAGGAAGGCGTGTGGGTGTATCGCGACATCCTGCGCTCGGGCAAGCCCGGCGAAGCCCTCATCTACCGCTGGCACAACGGCAACGGCTCCTTCATGGCGGGCGCGCTCGGCGACAATCCGAACGGGCTCAACCTCTACCGGTCGTTCACCACGACACCGGACGACGCGTACAAGAATTTCAACTATGCGACGTACTACGAGAAGACCTTCCGTCCGCTGGGCAGGATGGGCAAGTCGAAGATCGCGCCGTTCAAACGCTTCAACGCGAAGATGTACGAGGACATGGGAAATCAGGGTCCCTTCGGCGGCATGCTGCTGCCCTTCGATTACAACGTGTACTACGAAACCGGCAACCCCAAGGCCTCGGTGATGAAGGCGATGCAGGACCCCATCATCCAGATGATGTACGGGACGATTTTCAAACTCTACATGATGGACGCGTTCATGAATTACATGGGCATCGAGAAAGGCTGGACCATCCCCTTCTCGGGCAAAATCGAGGGCAAGTGGATGCGCCAGGACGCCACGCTGATGCTGAACCACTCGATCACGAAGGATGCCATGAAATGCGAGTCCTGCCACGCGGAGAAGGAGAAGGGCGTGATGCCGTTCGAGGAACTCGGCTATCCGGCCGAGCGCGTCAACGACCTTCGCAATCTTCAGGAACTGCGCATGGTCAACGCCGCCCGTCCCGCGCCTGCGGCGGCGGCGAAGGCGAAGAAGCCGTCCAAGTCTCCGGCGTTGAGCAAGACCGGTCTGTAATCCCTCCGGCCGATACGGCACAACGCCGCGCATCTCATCCGAGGTGCGCGGCGTTGTGTTGACAGACCGCAACCGGCGAATCGGCGAATGTCAGCGACGGCCTCGTTCCCTGGCGCTTCCCACGATGCTGTCGAACAATGCTTTCGAAATGAACTGCGGCTGGTAGGCGCCGTTGGCGGCGAGGATTTGTGCATGGAACGAACGCAGATGATTCCGCGATCCTTTCGTGAGATTTCCATAGACCAGCAGAATATCCTGCGCGGCGATGCCGGCGCTCAGATCCATCAGATCCTTGATATCCAGGTCCTCGATCGTCGCGCCGACAATGAAGGCGTCGAGCAGGCTCTTCGCTCCCGCGCCCGTCAATTGCGTGTAGAGCGCGGTCATTTTCGGATCGACAAACGCGCCCCGGACGTCCGACGTGACCGGATCCGTCACGCCATACCGGTCGAGCAGCACCTTCACCGCCGCCATATGCGTGGCTTCGCTTCTCGCGATATTGCCGAAGATGTTCGTCCCGTATTTCTCAAAGAAATACTGATAGACGTCGCGCGCGAGTTTTTCCTCTTCGCGCATGTGCCGGAGTCCCGCAATTACGGTATCGTTGATGGACGACAGGGCGATGGCATTGATCGATGTGGTGAGCATTTCGAGCTGCTCCGTGTCGTCCGGATTTTGCGATTGCGGACCGACTGCCGCGTCATCCGCGCACCCGGCGGCCGCCAGCGAGCCCAGAAGGAGGAGAAGAACGGGAAGAGTTTTCATGGTGAACCTCTGATGTGGAAGAACGAATGGAATGGTGGTTTCTCATGCGACAGCTTGCAGGATCTGCGCGTCGAAAGTCACTCATGCGAAAGGAGCCTGGGCGCCTGCATGCGGCCGCTGTATGCCTTCCTGTCGATTACCGTGCCACATCGCGACACACCATATTTGGATCGGAATCGCTGATCTGTGCAGATCGGGAACGTGGCACTCGACGATTCATGCCGCGCACACGGCAAGGATTGTCGGAACCCACCGCCACTCCGCAGCGCGTCATGGTGGGCGGTCCTTGCACATTCCTTGTTGATTGTTTAATGTACATGTTCTGCTTCCTCCACGGTGTCAATGGCACATGAGCGACACTCCCGGCAAGACCGTCCCCACGATTCACGCGAACACCATCCTCGACAGCATCGCCGACGGCGTGTTCACCGTGGATACGGCGATGCGGATCACATCGTTCAACAGGGCGGCGGAGCGCATCACCGGCGTGCCGCGCGGCAGCGCCGTCGGGCAATTCTGCTTCGAGGTGCTGCGCGCAAACATCTGCGAACGGACCTGCGCCCTTAAGTGCTCGTTCGAGACGGGCGAGGAAACCATCGGGAAGCAGGTGAACATCCTGCGCGGCGACGGGAAGCAAATCCCCATCAGCATCAGCACCGCGGTGCTGCACGACGATTCCGGCGCGATCGTCGGAGGCGTCGAATCCTTCCGCGATCTTTCCGCGCTGGAAGAGCTTCGCAAGGAAATCGCCGGCAGGTACACATTTCACGACATCGTGTCGAAAAATCATGCGATGCGGAAATTGTTTGATATCCTTCCGTATATCGCGGAAAGCGAAAGCTCCGTATTGATACAGGGCCCGAGCGGCTCGGGGAAGGAACTCTTCGCCCGGGCGATACACAATTTGAGTCCGCGCGCGCAGGGCCCCTTCGTCGCCGTGAATTGCGGCGCGCTTCCCGACGCGCTGCTTGAATCGGAATTGTTCGGGTACGTGCAGGGCGCGTTCACCGACGCGCGCAGGGACAAACCCGGACGTTTCGCGCTCGCGGAGGGCGGAAGCCTCTTCCTCGACGAAGTGGACAGCCTCCCGCGCGCGACGCAGGTGAAACTGCTGCGCGTCCTGCAGGAGCGTGAGTACACCCCTCTCGGCGCATCCGCCGCGGTGCGGACGAGTGTCCGGGTGATCGCCGCCTCGAAGGAGGACGTGTCGAAACTCGTGGAGTCCGGCTCCTTCCGCGACGATCTGTACTTCCGGCTGAACGTCGTCAAGCTGCTCCTGCCGCCGCTCTCCGATCGACGGGACGATATTCCTCTGCTCGTGGCGCGCTTCGTCGAGAAACTGAACCTTAAAATGGATCGCGATATTGCGGGCGTTTCGGAGGAAGTGCTGGAACTGTTCATGCGATACCCCTTCCCGGGAAACGTCCGTGAGCTGGAGAATGTTCTCGAGCACGCGTTCATCATGTGCCGCGGCGGCCTCATCAGCCTCGCGCACCTTCCAGGTGAAATGACGATGCGGGTGGAGGCGCCTCATCCCCTTTCGAGTTCCCCGCTCGACGCACTGGAGCGGCAGGCTCTCGTGGATGCGCTCATCCGGCACAAGGGCGTGAAGATACATGTCGCGAAAGCGCTCGGCATCCATCGAAGCTCGCTCTGGCGCATGATGAAGAAGCACGGCCTGCTCTGATCCCACGCGTTGCATCCACGCAACTGTTGCACGCGCACAGTCGCGTATGCGCAACGGTTGACGCGGAGCTGGCGGGCCGAAGAGCGGTTTTTCGCAGGATTCCCGCCTGCGGTTTCTGGCTCGTGAATTGCGATACGGTTTCGAAAGGAGTGTCTTTCGATGACCACCATCGCCATCACCACATTTGGGAACCGCGTTTCCGCGCGTCTGGACTGCGCTGATTGTTTCCTTCTCGTGAAGGTCCATGACGGGAAAGTGTTGACGCGCACTTCCATGCATCTTGACCCGCGAGGCGGGCGCCAGGTGCTGGAAGGGCTGGGAGTACGCGTCCTCATCTGCGGAGGGCTGACGGAGCAGTGCGTGCGCATGCTCCGGGGATCGCGCATCCGCGTCATCCCCTGGGTGCAAGGCGATGTCGAGGAGGTTCTCACACAATTTATCGCGCTGCATGCCTCCGCGGGTGCAGTCGCAGGAAAGGAAGGTACCTCATGAACAGCTCGCCTCGTATCACAACCGTTCTCCATCAGTCCACGAACGTCTCCATCCTCTGGGAAGGATTCCTCGTCCATGTCATCGTTCTCGGAGTGCTCCTGAGTGTTGGAACACTGGTGCATCACCTGTGTTCATCGTGCGCATTCTTTCACATGCAATAACAAGGACACGTCATGAAAATCGCAGCAGTCTCAGAAGATGGAAGCACCATCAGCCGGCACTTCGGACGCGCGCCGTACTACGTCGTCGTCACCGTCGAAAACGGGCTCATCACGGCAAAGGAAACACGGGACAAGCTCGGACATGCGCAATTCGCGGTAGGCACCCTCGTCGACCATATCGAACGTCTGCATTAATCGCTCCCGCCTTCCGATCGGCATTCGCGGCTTCGCGTAATACTGCACAACAATTGCCCGGCGGTCATCGAAAAGGATGTATACTTTTCCGATGCACGCCGGGCACGTGCAGAATAGTCTGGCATCAAACATGCTAATATCAACTGATGGTGATGCAATCGTTTAGTGATATACGCCATCCGGAGACCGAATCGCCACATTGTCCGTCCCCCCTGTGACAAAACATCCCGATTCATTCCCATAACCAAGAGACTGCACCTATGAAACGCACATCATCCCTCATGCTGGCCGGAGTGTTGCTTCTCCTGCTCGCCTCCTGCACGAAGAAGGAAGACCCGGTGACGCCGCCGCCTCCCGCCGTTTCGATGACCTGCATCGGCTGCCACGGCAACGAGGCGACGCTCAAGGCCGTCGCCGATCCGAATCCGCCGTCCGATCCCGGCGAAGGCGGCTGCGGCGGAACCCTGCCGGAAATGGAAGCCTGGCAGAAAGTGTATGTCGGCGGCCCCAACGGCCAGAAATTCCTTGCCTCCACGCACGGCAAGCTGAAATGCGTGGACTGTCACGGCGGCGTGGAACCGGCCGTCGACAAGAAAGCCGCGCACACGGGCACCTTCGTCGGCGCGCCGTCGAAGGACGCGCAGAAATACTGCGGCACCTGCCATGCGGCCATCGCGGCGATGGACAAGACCAACATCCACACGTCCGGCTCCGGCCAGAAGCACATGGTCGCGCTGCGCGGCGGCTTCCCGAGCTACGACCTCTTCCCCACGGACCTGAAGAAGGGCTACGACACCTACTGCGGCAAGTGCCACGCCTCCTGCGGCGAATGCCACGTGCAGCGCCCGAAGCAGGCCGGCGGCGGCTTCCTTTCCGCGCACAATTTCGAGAAGGCGCCCGACATGCGCCTCAACTGCACCGCCTGCCACTCCGCGCGCGTCGCCAACGCGTACTTCGGCGAGGCCTTCGGCACGCGCCCCGACATCCACTACACGAAGATTCCCGGCGGCTCCTGCACGAACTGCCACAGCGGCAAGGAAATGCACGGCGACGGCACGGTGTACACGAACCGGTACCAGGTCAAGGACCTGCCGCAGTGTGTCGATTGCCACGCCGCCAAGTCGAAGTCCAACAGCTTCCATACGCTGCACTGGGACAACCTCAGCTGCTACACCTGCCACTCGCAGACCTATCAGAACTGCGGAAGCTGCCACGTGAGCGCGGAAGGCGTGCGCAACGGACCCTACTTCGCCTTCAAGATCGGCATGAACGCGATGCCGCAGACCAAAACGTACAAGTTCGCCGTGGTGCGCAACGCGCCCTTCGCACCGGACACCTGGGACAAGTTCGGCGTGCCGACCATGAGCAACTTCGCGGCCGCCCCCACGTTCAAGCTCGCCTCGCCGCACAACATCCAGCGCTGGACCGAGCGCACGAAGACCGAGGCCGGCAAACCCTGCTACGACGCCTGCCACATCATCGACGGACGCAACAAGCAGTGGTTCCTCTTCCAGAGCGATCTGCAGCCGTTTGAAGTGGTCGCCAACCAGAGCGTGATCGTCGACGGCAAGCTCCCCGCGAGCTGGAAATAAATGAACATCATCGCACCTCCATCCCCTCCCACATCACCTGTTTCGGAGCACATCATGATTCGCAATGCGAGATTCCTCACCCTCCTGATTCCCGTCCTCCTGTTCGTGAGCAGCTGCTCGAACGACGACAGTCCCGTCACACCGCCCGTCGTCGTCAATGAAGCCGAACTCGTCGTCCAGGCGCTCGAGGGGACGACCGGCGGCTACCTCAACACCGATTGTCCGGCGATCGTGACCGCCCAGATGGTGTACGAGGACATCAACGGCGCGAAGAAGTTCTACCTCGTCGACGTGCGCGCCAAGGTCGACTACGACAAGGGCCACGTGGCCGGCGCCGTGAACGTGCTGATCGCCGACATCCTCACGCACATGAAGACCGTGAATCTCACCGCGTACGACAAGGTCGTGGTGATCTGCTACACCGGCCAGTCCGCGGCCTTCGCGACGTCCATCCTGCGCATGTCGGGATACAACACCGCCTTCTCGATGAAGTTCGGCATGTCGTCCTGGCACGCGGATTTCGACAAGCTCACCACGCAGTGCTCGAGCCAGTACGCAAGCACCTTCGTCGACACGCCGACCGCGATGGCGGCTCCGGGCTCGCTTCCGACGCTCAGCACGGGCAAGACCAGCGGCGCCGACATTCTGAAAGTGCGCATCGACTCCGTCCTCGCGGGCGGATACTCGAAGAGCTCGATTTCCATCGCGCAGGTGATGCCCGATCCGACGCAGTTCTACATCATCAATTACTGGCCGCTCGCCGATTATACCACGCTCAAGCACATCCCGGGCGCCATCCAGTACACGCCGAAGGCCGATCTCAAGCTCGCGAAATTCCTCAAGACGCTGCCGACGAACAAGACCATCGTGGTGTACTGCTATTCGGGACAGACCAGCGCGAACGTCGCCGCCATCCTCCGCGTCATGGGCTACGATGCGAAGAGCCTCGGCCTCGGAACGCAGGGCATGATTTGGCAGACCATGAAGGACGCCAAGAAAACCGCGTACGACGCCACCGTCGATTGCATGAATTTCCCGTACGTCAAGTAAGCTCGCCTTCTCCCTGTCGGGAAATGCCGCTCCGCACGCGCGGGGCGGCATTTTTTTCGAACCGCGGGATCGGCCGCTATGAACGCGGGAAGTCCGGTGTCGGGGATGAATGTCGAAAAGTCAACGCAATGCCTGCGGAACGGAACCGTTCAGCGCGCTGATATCATCTTATCGATGCGCTCCGCCGTGTTCCGTGATCCCGAGCCGGAAATATTCCATATGCTCCAACGTAATCCATTCAATCCGCGAAAATCCGACCGCCGAGGCGGCGAGGAGGATATCGTCCGGCTGCAGGCGGTGATGCTGCGGCGGTCCCTTGTCCTCCTCCTTGTACGGCCACTCCAGAATCGCCACGCGGACGCGAGCGCAGCGCTTCGCTTCCGCGAGCGCGTGCAGGAGATCATCGGCCTCGTGCAGCACGTGCCCGAGAAAGACGAGGTCGAACGACGCGTCCTCGAAGGGCAGTTCCTCGAACGCTCCCTGGACGAAATCGCCGTCGGGGACGAATTCCCGCGCGGCGGCGAGCATCTCCGGATTCGTGTCCACTCCCGTCACCGCGAGTCCCCTGCCCGCGAACGCTTCGGCAAAGAGCCCGCTTCCGGTGCCGATATCCATCACGTTTCCGGCCGATACGCCCTCGAGGCTGAGTGCGGTGACGCGTTCGATTTCGAGCAACGTGATCCGCTCCGGGGCCCGGAGCCGCTCGATCGCCGCGGAATATCGCCGTTCATGCATGTCGGTCCCTCCATTCAAACGAGTGGTGCATTGCGTATGTTTCGGAACGAGCGAAAATCACTCCCCGATAATACTGCGATTTTTCGTGGAAGGGTAGCGGGGTCGCGCGATCGCGGTTTATTATTCAGCACATGAAGACCTTCTTCTCCTCCATACCCATCGGTTCCCGCCGCTTGCGCCTGCTGCTGGCGGGCGGCGGAATGCTCGCGGCGGGACTCATCGCCTTCTCCTTCATCGAACTGCGCGAGAGCCGCGCGGACCTGCTGCAGTCCTCGAAGCTGGAAGCGGAAACGCTCATCGAGGCGATCAACCGCGGCAACGAGAGCGCCATCGCATCGGGCGCGGAAATCGAGAACATGCTCCTCGAGCGGCTCCGCGCCTCGGCGGCGCTCATCGCCCACCTCGAAGAGCACACCCGGCCCGGCGACGCGTCACTGCGGGCGCTGGCGGACGAGCTGTCGCTGGACTACATCGCGCTGACGGACGGCACGGGCCGCGTGGCGGTCGCCTCCATCGGCGCCCATGGCGGGAAGGCGCTTTCCACCGACCTGGCGGACGTCCTCGCGCAGCCCCTCGGCGATTCCCTGCGCGCGTGGCTGCCCGGAACCCTCGCGCCGGTATCGGACAGCGCGCTCTTCTTGCTTGCTCCCCGTGCCGCGCAGGCGTGCGCGCGGACAGGTGCTCGGGGGCGTGGACGCGGACGCCATGCTTTCCTTCCGCAAGAAAGTGGGCATCGGCAAGCTCCTGCGCGACATCGCGGACAATCCCGACATCTCCTTCGTGACGCTGCAGGACATGGACGGCATCCTGGCCGCGAGCACCTCCGTGACGTCGATGGTCGCCATCGAGGACGATCCCTTCCTCGCGGAGGCATGGCACGCCGATTCGTCGCGCACGCGCGTCATCGACAGCGGCGACGCGCCGTTGCTGGAGGTGGTCCGTTCCCTCCGTCTGGAGGACGGATCGCACGTGCTGACGCGCGTCGGCCTGCGCCTCGACAACGTCCGCCGCATCCAGCAGCGCGGCCTGCAGCGCCTCGCCATCATCGCGGCCGCGATGTTCGCGGGCGGCATCGCCCTGCTGCTGCTCATGACCACCCGCAAGCGCTTCTCCGCGCTGCGCGAGGAACACGCGCTCGTGAAATCGGAGCAGGAGCGCATCGCCGCGCAGCTCGAGCGTCGCGACCGGCTGACCGCCATGGGCGCCCTCGCGAGCGGCATCGCGCATGAAATCCGCAATCCGCTCAACGCGATCTCCATGATCGTGCAGCGCTTCCGCACCGAGTTCCAGCCCGCGGAGGACGTCGAGGAATACCGCCAACTCGCAGACACGATGCGGTCCGAAGTGCAGCGCGTCAACGGCATCGTGACCCAGTTCCTGGAATTCGCGCGTCCGCCGAAGCTCGACCTGCAGCCCGCGCGTCTGGCGGACATCGTCCGCCGCGCGGCGGACGTCGTCGACAGCGAAGCCCGCCACGCGGGCATCACGGTCGCGCTCGATCTGCAGGAGTCCCCGGCGCCGTGCCTCATCGACGTACCGCGCATGCAGCAGGCGCTGCTGAACCTCTTTCAGAACGCCCTGCAATCGATGCGGAGCGGCGGCACGCTCGCCGTCTCGCTGCGCGTCACGCATCGCGCGTGCATCCTGACCGTGCGCGACAGCGGCTGCGGCATCCCGCGCGAGACGCTGCCGAACATCTTCAATCTCTACTTCACCACGAAGCAGGGCGGGAGCGGTCTCGGGCTGAGCGTCGTGCACCAGATCATCGCGGAACACCGCGGCGAGATCGCGGTGGAGAGCACGGTCGGCACCGGCACGACCTTCACCATCACGCTCCCCGGCTCCTGACGCAACCGTCACGCGTTCGCGCTTCATCCACTCTCCACGTCTCATCGCACCGTCACCCGCATGCATACCGCACCGTTCCACATTCTGCTCATCGACGACGAACGCGCGCAGCGCGAATCGCTCGCCGGATTTCTGCGCAAGCAATCCTACGACGTCACCGAGGCCGCATCGGGCACCGAGGGCCTGCGCGCGCTGCGCGCCGCGGCGGTGGACCTGATCCTGACCGATCTCCGCATGCCCGACATCAGCGGCGAGGATGTGCTTCGCGGGGCGCGCGAACTCCACCCCCTCGTGCCCGTGATCGTCATGACGGCCTACGCCTCCATCGAGAGCGCCGTCGGCCTGATGAAGCTCGGCGCCTTCGACTACGTGCAGAAGCCCGTGGAGCTGGACGAGCTGCTCCTGCTCGTCGAGCGCGCGCGGGAGCGCTCGCTGCTGCTCTCCGAGAACGCCATGCTCCGCGCGCAGCTCGCCGAGCGCTTCTCCTTCGACACCATCGTCTCGCAGAGCGGCGAGATGGACGCCGTGCTCAACACCGCCGGACGCGTCGCGCGGAGCAAGGCGTCGGTCCTGATTCGCGGCGAGAGCGGCACGGGCAAGGAGCTCATCGCGCGGGCGATACACCACGCGAGTCCGCGGCGCGACGCGCCCTTCGTGACCGTCAATTGCGCCGCCCTGCCCGACGCGCTGCTCGAGAGCGAGCTGTTCGGGCACGAGAAGGGCGCCTTCACCGGCGCGGAACGGCAGCGCATCGGCCGCTTCGAGCAGGCCGACGGCGGCACGCTGTTCATCGACGAGGTGGGCGACATCCCGCTCGCCGCGCAGGTCAAGCTGCTGCGGGCGCTGCAATTCGGGGAGATCGAGCGTGTGGGCGGCAGCGAGACGCTCGCGCTGGACGTGCGCATCGTGGCCGCGACGAACCGGGATCTCGAAGCCATGATGCGGGACGGCAGCTTCCGCGAGGATCTGTACTATCGCCTGAACGTCGTGGGCATCCACATCCCGCCGCTGCGCGCGCGCCGCGCCGACATCCCGCCGCTCGTCGACGCCTTCGTGCGCAGGCATGCCGAAGCGAACGGCCGCGAGGCGCTGCCCGTATCACGCGAGGCCATGGATCTGCTCCTCCGTCACGATTATCCCGGCAACGTCCGCGAGCTCGACAACATCCTCCAGCACGCGGTGGTGCTCGCGCGCGCCGGCACTATCACCACGCAGGATCTGCCCGGCTCCGTGCGGTCACCGCGCGGGAGCGGCGGCCGCAGCGACGGCGGGATCTCCGCCGAACCCGGGAATCTGAACGAGCGCGTGGAACTGCTGGAGAGGCGCATGATCGAGGGCGCATTGCAGCTCAGCTCCGGGAATCAGGTCCGTGCCGCCGAACTGCTCGGCATATCGGAGCGGACGCTCCGATACAAGCTCGCGAAGCTGGAAGAGCAGGCGTCGAAGCCAGATGCATCGACGAGACCTGCCTGAGTTTCGACAAAATTGTCGAGCGAAGCGCCACCACCCTTGAATCCGCCCTCGAATCATGGGTTTATTCCTGGCACACGATATGCAATACTCCTCGCTGTAAGGCCTTCACCCTCTTCATTCATCGTATCACGCAGCAGCAAGGAGCACATCATGAAATCCATCTTCTCCCTCGCAATCGCAGCCATCGTGCTGTTCGGCATCGGTCTCTCGCAGCCCGCAATGGCGCAGAACGGCGGCGGAAAGGGCCTCGGCAACAAGGGCGCCGTCCATGCAAACTTCGTTGACGCCAATGGCGACGGCATCTGCGACAACTTCGGCACCGGCACCTGCAAGGGCACCGGCACCTGCACCGGCACGGGCAAGGGTACCGGAACGGGCAAAGGCACCGGCACCTGCAACGGCACCGGCCAGCGTCTCCGCCTCCGCGACGGTTCCTGCGGCATCACCCCCGCCCCGCCGACCAAGGAAATGAAGCAGCCCAAGCGCATCGCCCCCAGCAGCAAGTAACATTCCGAACCTCGGGGGCGGCGGATCTCCGCCGCCCCTTCATTATCAGGCTCGATCATGAAAACGCTCCTCGTCTCCCTCCTCCTGTTTCTCCCCTTCTCGCTCGCGCTCGCGCAGAGCGATGCCGATCAGTCCAAGTCTGCCCGCGGCAAACGCGTCACGGAAACGGAGAATGCACCGGTGTCCCCGCCGGAGACGAAACCCGCCGATCCGAAATCGGCCGAGACGAAAGCCGCGAAGACGAAGCCGGAAACGGCCCCGCGCTTCGTCGACGAAAACGGGGATGGCATCAACGACCTCTGCCCTGCAGACGGGAAAACCGGCAAGGGAGAGAATGCCGGGAAGAAGGGCGAACGCGCCCGCAAGCGCGACTGCTTCATCGACCTCGACGGCGACGGTATCAACGACAGCCGCTGCAACGGCCTCGGCCCCAAGATGCGCCGCAGAGGCGCCGCCAAATAACGCACGGGCGATCCCCCCGCACGAGCGACGGAACGCCGGCCGCACGCCCCACACCGCGATACCTTTCCGATCGACCCATGCCCACAACGCCCCAGACATTCAGCCGCTCCCGGAGCCCGCGAAACGCGAGACGCATCGCCGCCATCGCACTGCTCTTCACAGGGTTCGGCCTCCGCGCGCAGGCGCAATGGATCGGATCCTTTTCCTTCGACAACGGCTATGCCAGCAACGCGTTCGGCCTCTCGTCCGCCGGAGCGGCCTCGCTGACAGGCCTGGGAGCGGCCTTCGGCTACGTGCCTGAAGACGCGCCCTGGTCCGTGGTGTACGCCGGCACGCTCGCGCTCATCCCGCAGTTTCCCGACCAGCAGTATTCATTGCATGCGCTCACCCTGTCGTGGGAACTGCCCGTCGACAGCGGCCAGGCGCTGCAGATCAACGCCGCGGCGGGAGCCTCGTCGCGCTTCGGACGCGAAACCTACACCCTCTACGATTACTGGCAGGGCGCGGCGCAGAGCGGCATGAAGGTCGCGCTCGCCGACAACCTCGTCGCGCGCGCCGACTATCGCCTTCGCGCGCGTCTGTACCCGCAGTCCAGGTCGTTGAGCTTTCTGGAACACGCCCCGTCGCTCGGCGCATCGTTGACATTGCAGACAAAGACCAGCATTCACGCGGACGTCTTCTACGGCAACAAGCAGTTCCTCGAGACCGGGATGCGCACAACGAATGTCGCATCCATGTCCGCCGCGCCCGATGCGGGCGGCATGACCGCCGATGGCGGCATGACCGTCGATGGCGGAGGCCCCGGCGGAGGCGGTAACGGCGGTGGGGGAGGCAACGGCGGAGGCAACGGTGGTGGGGGGTATGGCAACGGCATGCATGCGGGAGGCGCGGCCAGCGCTCCGATCCTCGCCTTCGATGTCCCGTCCCTCTCCCAGGCGGGGGTGCGCGTGTCGATAGGACAAGCACTGACGGACGCCCTCGGCATCGGATTGAAATACCAGCGCCGCTGGAATCTCGACGGCGACATGCACGCCCTCGTGGCGGGCGTGCTGAACTCGGGAGGGGATGTCGCGATCGGCGGACCGGACCGCAATGACCGCAGATACGGATCCTCGCTCTCGCTCGAAAAAACCTTCGACGCCTCGTGGTTCCTCTTCGATGAGCCCTCGCTGACCCTCGCGTACCAGTACATCCGCAATCAGTCCAACGCCGCAATCTTCGATTTTTCGGCGCACGCAGTATCGCTCGGCATCGAAGTGGGGTGGTAATGCGGCATCCCTCCACACGCATGGCGCCGCGTCGCCTCCTTCGCATGCTCATCGTCCTCTGTGCCGCGTCGGCTCCCCTCGCCGCGCAGCCCCTGTCGCTCGAGCCTCCCGTCAAGGGCGCGCTGGACCGCGATTACTACCTCGTCAATTTTCCCGACCGCGACAGCACGACGGGCATTCGAGATTTCGCCTGCGGCTGGTACACGTACGACGGGCATCAGGGAACGGATTTCGTCCTGAAAGATTTCACGCGCATGGACAGCGGCGTGACGGTGCTGGCCGCCGCTCCGGGCACGGTGACGCACATCACCGACGGACTCTTCGACCGGTCGAAGGCGATCAACAGCGGACAGTTCGGCAACTACATCTCCGTGCGGCACAGCGACGGCAGCATCGCCTTCTACGCGCATCTGCGGAAGGGGAGCATGCTCGTCGCGGAGCAGCAGGCGGTGGTTGCGGGGCAGCCGCTGGCGCTCATCGGAAGTTCGGGCAACTCCACCGATCCGCATCTCCACTTTGAACTGCGCAAGAGCGGGGTGACGATGGACCCGTGGATGGGCGCATGCGGCGCCGTGGCGTCCCTCTGGAAACAGCAACCGGCGTATTCCACGGTCCGGGAAACGATGGACGCGGGTCTGCTCGCCTTCGAGCCCACGCTGGACACGCTGCGCGAACGCCCGCCCACCGTGAGGAGATTCAGCGTGTCGGGAACGCAGGTCTGGTTCTGGGCGCACACCCTGTCCGTGCATGCCGGCGACACGAGCAGCGTCGTCTGGAGGAATCCCTCGGGCGCGGTGCATCGCGTGGAGCGCTACGTGCACGACACGAATTACCGCTACTCCTGGTGGTGGTTCTCGATGCCGCTCCCCGCGTCGCTGCCGGAAGGCGCATGGAAAGCGGAGTACTCGATCAACGGACAATTGCAGCGCGTCGAACCCTTCGAGATCGGGGAGCCTCCCCTTTCCGCGGAGCATCGCGACGCGGCGCTTCCGCGCGCGCTGGTGGAGCTGTATCCCTCTCCCGCGCGCGCCGGTCAACCGCTGTCCATCCGCGTCGCGGGCAACGACGGAGCGCGGCTGCGGCTGCGCCTCTTTGACGCGCTCGGCATGCAGCGACTGAACACGCACACCGAGGCCGATGGCACGCTCGTTCTACGGGCGCTCCCTCTCCCCGCCGGATTCTACGTGCTTGTCGCGGACCGCGCGGGCGAGATCGTCGCTCGATCGGGGCTGTTGCTGCTGGACTGACCCCCCGCGTGTGCGCGGAAATCCGTACCTTCGCGCATGCCCCTCTCCATGCTGCATATCACGGGCACCGACGAGCGCCATATCACCGGCCAGCTCGCGCGCTTCCTCCGGACCGGGAATCCCTTCGCGCTCCTGCGTGCGCTCGCCATGATCGCGCGGGAGCGACGAACGCTCGAGCTGCTTCATTCCGCGAAGTGCCTGCTCTTCATGCGGCCCTCGGCGCTCGCCCGAGCGGACGAAGAGACCGTCTCACGTATTTTGCATGCGCTCGCGGCTTCAGCGCCGGACGGCATTGTTCTGACGCGGGCGCAACTGCTTGCGTGCTACGGCGGCAGCTTCGCGGTGCACGCCCTGCCCGGCGATTTCGATGCCGCGCGCGGTTCCTCGGTGACCCGCTGCGGCGGATTTCTCGTGCTCGGCGAATACGGCGATCCCGGAGCGCGCATCGCCGTCATCGGTCCGCGCACCTGCACGATGGACTTCAGCTACGCGCGCCTCGCGGGCGTCCGTCATATCCACGCGCTGCATCCGGGCACGGAGGATGGAACCGTCCTCGTCAGTACGGGGGACTCTCGCCGTGTGCTGGATCTCTGCGAAGTTCGCGACTCCGGGCTCAGGCGCCTGCGGCGCTTGCGATCCCGTTTCGCGGGCTACACCGCCCTCGCCAGCGCCGGGAACGAACTGTACGCGGGAACGGACTTCAGCAGCAGGCCCAATTACATCGCGATGCTCGACGGTTCCGTCTACCCCTTCCCCGCCGCGGCCTACTGGCGCGAGGTGGACGCCTTCCAGGTGCACGAGGACAGGTATCTCTGTTCCATCAATTACCAGATGCTGGATGCCTGCGGCGACCGCACGGTCAGCATCTTCGACACGCGGAGACGCGCATTCATCCACTGCGGGCCCTGGCCCTCCGTGCACAACACCGCGTGAGCGGTGCCACGCGATGCATCGCGTGACGTGGACCCGCGCGGCGCCCGGGTGCCGATTCGTCCGCTGTCGCGTTCACGCCTCCCTACTCGGCGAGAACGCACACCGCCGACACGCGCCGCGTGCCGCTGCACAGGGTCACGATGTAGATGCCGGGCGCGGCATCGCGCGGGTTCCAACCGAACTCCCGCACGCCAGCGCCCGCGTCGCGAATGCCGGAACGCTCGACGTTTCGGCCGAGCGCATCGCTGATGACGAACTCCGCATCGCCGCCGCGCGGCATGGAATATCGGACCATGAGCATGCCGTCGCCGCGTCCCCCCGCGCCTCCGGACCGGCGAAGCGGATTCGGGTACACGCCGAGGATGCGCATCCCGTCCGCCGCGGGCGCGCCGTCGAGCTGCAATGGTTCCTCTATCGTGAAGCTCCATGCGGTCGACCACGGGCCGCGCCCGCCCGCGTTTGTCCCGAGCACGTGCCACCAGAGCCGCGCATGCTGCGGGAGTGCGATGCTGGAATACGATGTCGCGCCGGGAAGCGAGTCGTTCACGAGAAGGATTGCAAAGCCGGTATCCGACGCGATCTGCAGGCGGTACGAGGTCGCTCCGCCGGCGGCGGACCAGTGCAGCACGGGACTCGATGATACGCGTGCGCTGTCCGACGGCGATCGGAGCGCCGGCGCGGCGGGAGGAGCGGGAGCCGTGATGAACGTCGACACCGCGCTCCACGCGCTGACGCCCGCGGCGTTCCCCGCGCGGACACGCCAGTAGTACCGGGCCTCCGCGTCGAGACCGGCCAGCGCGGCGGTGCTGTCGCGCAGCATTGGCAGTTCCGTCACTCCCGTCTGAAACGCCCCGTCGCCCGCGACCTGCAGATCGAAGTACTCCGCGCCGCCGGGCCGGGTCCACACACAACGCACCGGGATGCGGAGATCCCGCGCATTCGTCGCGGGGAGCAGCGGCACGGGGCTTTCAGGAAGACCCCGCGTGATGAACGTGCGGACAGGCGACCAGGATCCTTCTCCCCGGGCATTGGATGCGCGCATGCGCCAGAAGTATCGCGTGTGTGCGAGCAGGCCGTCTATGAACGCCTCCGATCCGGTGACGATCGTGTCTAGTATCGGAGCGCCGTGTCCGCTGTCTGTCGAGAGCTCGAGTCTGTAGGCGTCCGCGTAGGGCACCATTTTCCAGATGAAGCGTCCGGTGCCCGGTCCGACAGCCGAGGAATCGAAGGGGTACCGCAGTTCCGGCGCCGTCGGCAGCGGTATCGCCGTCACAAAGCTCCATACATCGCTCCATGGCGCGACGCCTCCCGTGTTTTGCGCCCGGACGCGCCAGTACACGCGGGTGCCGTGATTGCTCGCAACGACTCGCCAACTGGTATCCCCGAGCGCCGCGGCCCAGTCCAGCGTGTTCTGAAACGCCGTGTCCAGGGCGGTCTCGAAACGATACGACGCGGCGCCGTCGCTGTGCCTCCACCGGAGAGTGATCGGCAGTTCCATATTGCGCGCGTCATCGGTGGGCGCGAGAAGCAGGACGGCCGGAGGCGGGTCAGGCACGGTGCGGAAGCGCCACGCGCCGCTCCAGCCGCTGCCGTCGGGGGATCCCTCGGCGCGCACGCGCCAGAAGTACCCGGTCCCGCGCTTCAAGGCGCCCGTCGTCACCGTGGTATCGCTCCCCGCGGCGTATTCCTGCATCGACACGGTGAACGCTGAATCCTCAGCGATCTGCGCGCGGTATCCCGTCGCATCGGGGCTGCTCCTCCATCGGAGCGGCGCGTTGACCGCAATGTCCACGCTCCCGTCCTTCGGAGCGAGCAGGAGCGGTTTCGCGGGGGCGCGCCCGCAGTGGTAAACGACCAGACATCGCTCCACGGGCTCGCGCCGCCGCTGTTCGTCGCGCGCACACGCCAGAAGTACCGCGCGTTGCCCGCGAGGCCGGCATACGCGAAGGAGGTGTCCGTCTCCACTCCCCCCAGCACGGAGCCGGAAGCGAACAGTGAATCCTCGGAAAGCTGCGCCTCGTACTGCGCGGCGCGCGCCGCGGGATGCCACATCAGATTTCCCATGCACAGGCACGAGGACGCTTGCATGCGCGGGCGCTTCGAGCACGACGCGCTCGGGCGGCAAGGGCGCGATGCGGAACGACCAGGTTTCGGACCACGCGGACACCGACCGCGCGTTGAAGGCGCGGACGCGCCAGTACACGGCGCTGTCGCGGATCGCGAACGCGACGGCGCACGCGGTGTCGGGCTGGTCCGGGCAGCGACCGAGCAGCGTGAGGAAGGTTGGATCGGACGCGGTCTGCGCTTCGTAGCGCAGCGCGCCGTCCACCGGATGCCAGCGCAACGGCACGAGCGCGGGCAGGCCCGTCGCGCCGTCGCCCGGAGATTCCAGCAATGGAGGCTCGGGCGGCGGAGGCAGGACCGAGAACACCCGTACTCCTGACCAGCCGCTCACCGACGCCTCGTTCTCCGCTCGGACGCGCCAGGCGAGACGCGCGCCCGCCGCGAACGAACCGCGCGTCACGGCGGTGTCGGCGACGAGTTCGTCCAGCACCGGCGCGGCAAGGAACAGCGAATCCGGGCACACCTGCAGGCGGTACCGCGCGGCGTGCGCAACGCTGCTCCAGCGAAACTGCAGCGTCGAGGGCTGATCCGTTGCCCATGGGGCCGGCGCCCGCAGGACGGGCACGCCGTCCGGCGGAAACAGGATGGGATACTCCGAAAATGTGAGCGCGCCGATTCCCCGCGCGTTCTTCAGCCAGGGACCCTCGTAGATGGACGAGGTGCCGGGGTAGTACACCGGCGGGATGTACGTCACGGTCCGAGCGTCGCTCCGCTGCGCGAGGGTCAGGACGACGGTGTCCTCGCGGGCGGCGCCCCCGGCGACGAGTCCGCCCGCGCCATCGAGGAAGAATGCCTCGCGCATCGCGTGACCGAGCGTATCGGCGGGCCACACGAGCGCGCGCGTGCGGCTGAATATCATCCGCAGCTCCGTGTGCGCGGGAGTCGTGTACCAGGCCTTGAAAATGGAAGGCGGATCGATTTCGTCGACGTCCGTCGAACCGTAGTGATCACGCGCGAGCTGCCGGAACACCGTCAGCGCCATCTCGTGGTAGCCCTGCAGCGCGTAGTGGCAGCCGTCGTGGCCCGGCAGGCCCGTGGTCGACATGATCTCGAGATCGGGGTACGTCTCCGGGAAGCGACGCTGCACCTCGCGGAGCTTGTCGGCCTCCGCGCCGCCGCAGCCGGGCCGCACCTGGAAGACGTACGTTCCGCGAATTGTTGTATAATCCTGTTTCCAGGCGTTGTATAATGCGCGGAAATTGTCCGCGTACTGCGCCCAGGTGGCGTCGGTGTTCGATTCGCCCTGATGCCAGAGGATCGCCGTGATGCCGTCGCGCACGCCCGCCTTCTCCGCGCGGTAGAGCAGGCGGCCGTACGTCGTGCCCAGATCCATGCGGTTCGTCGCGCTGGGCAGGTTGTACTCGATGGACGATCCCCCCGAGCCGCCGTTGAGCAGCGCGACGGGAACGGCGTACGTCTCCTTCAGATACTGCAGGAGACGCAGCCCCCAGACGCCCGCGTGCCCGAGGTAGTTTGCAGCGCCCGTGCCGCGAGCAAGCGCCCAGAGCGTGTCCGCGGGATCGTACGCGTTGTAGCCGGTGGACCGTCCGAAGCCGCGGCAGTACTCGTTCACGTACGTCGCGCCCCCGTCGGCGGGCCAGCTGTTCGACTGCCCGTTGATGAGAAACACGTCGCCGCACACGATGCTGTCCCGCGCGGCAAGGACAAGGGTCTGCGTCGTATTTTTAGCGGACAGGATAATCCTGTATTCCGAGAGTTCCGCATGGATGCGCGGGGCAAAGCTGAAGGCCGCCGCGCCCGCGGAGTACTGCAGCGCCTGCGCGTGGCGCGAGAGCGGCGTTCCGTTTTTCAGAACCTCGACGATGGCGCTGTCATATCCCGCCGCGAGGACGCGGCCTGCAACCGTCACCGATGCCGAATCATCCGCTCCACGGGGATACAGCTGCAGCGGCGCCGGGAAGCGGTCGAGCGACACGGGCTGTGCGTGGAGGAGTACCACGGGTGTGACGCAGAAGACCAGTATCGTCACGCACAGCCGGAGGATGGCTCGCGGCTCTCTCTGCTGGTCTCCGGGAGTGCGGTGCACGGGACGGCGTTCGCCCTCAGATCGAATGGGAACGTGATGACCACGCCGCATGCGCAACTCCGCAAGAGTGGTGGAGAGAATATTCCCGCAGGGAACAAAAGATCGGAATAATACTCCTCCATGTGGGAAAATACCAACGGCACACCGATCGGGCTTCAGTGGGCCTCGCCCTCGGCGCAGCTCATTCCACGAGCTTCAACTCGCGGGTTTCCTTTCCGAAAACTTTGAATCCTGCCGGTCCGGCATCCCCCCCCCCCCCCCCCCCCCCCCCCCCCCCCCCCCCCCCCCCCCCCCCCCCCCCCCCCCCCCCCCCCCCCCCCCCCCCCTCCAGGTAAACGCGAAGCGCTTCCCGACATACTCGTCGCCGCTCTTCCGCGTCCGCTGCGGCGTGACTTCGGTTCCATCGACGCGCGTGATACTGGTGCTGATGTGAAGCCTGTCTCCCGATGCGGAGTCGACGGTACTCGTCAAGCCGATGTCAAGCGTCTCCACGATCTTTCCGGTAATACCACGGACTCCCGCGTTCATGGTGCTCTTGGAGTGATACGCATATTCCCATGCGACCCCGTTTCCGTACCGGAACACCGGCTTCTGCGCGCGAAGCAGTGGAGAAGCGCCGATGACGACGATAAGTGCGAGAATGCGGACAAACATGTGCGCTCCGAAGGTGGCGGGTCAGTGCCGTCCAATCTGCGCATAATGATGTCCGAAGTCAAGGATAATGCACCGAGCGCCGACGCAGGCGCTTCAGTACCCGCACAGCTCCGGATACTGGGCGACGGGGATTTCGCGGATCGTGCCGTCGCTCTCGCGGCGCGCCGCGAAGAACGGTTCCGCGCTGTCGCGTTTGCGCAGGCGGATCATCGACCAGTCGTCCGGCGGAACCATCACGTGATTGCAGACCCGCACCTCGTAGTCGCCGGTGAGGAAGCTGCGGTGTTCGACGATCAGGATTTCCGGGTAGGTGTTGTACAGCGCGCGAGGCGCGCTGAAGGCCTCGGCCAGCTCCGGGCGCTGTTGCACGCACCAGTCGCGGAATTTCTCCCGCTGCGCGAGTGCCTCCACGGTGTCCGGACCCGTCCATTCCATGACATCGACCAACAGGCGCAGGCGGCGTTCCACGCCCGCGTGTGTGCTGATCACGGTGACGGTGTACTTCGCCGGCACGAAGTCCGCCTTCGGCGCCAGGAGCACTTCCGCGATCCTGCGCGCGGAGCCCAGCGAGCGCATGGTGATGGAAGCGCCCAGCGAGGCGTCCGCTTCCACGCGCAACTGCACGGTGCCCTGGAAGCCGACCAGCGGGGTGAGACGAAGCACGAAGATGCCGCCGCCGCCCGGGTAACTCCGGATGGAATCGTAGGTGGCGGCAAGCGCATAGCTGCCCTGATCGGGCTGCGTCGGATCGTTGGGCGGCACCCAGGGGCAGCCCGCGATCACGACGGCGAGAAGAAGGAGACACACGTGTTTCATGACAGGTCCCTCATCTGATGATGTTCGTAGCGTGCGTAACGTATACGACACGGCACAGTGGGGGTTTCGGAGTGACGGGGAATTGCACCGGCTGCCGCGCGGCGCGAAGTTGCCGGCGCACCACACACGCACACGAAGCTGCGCCGCGCTTCGGGGAAGCAGGCCTTGCACGGCACGCCCCCTGTAAACTTTCCGGCATGCTATTTGTCGAATCAGAGTCTCTTATCTCGTTTCAATCAGAGAGCAGACGCATGCACTTCGTGAAGTGACGAGAGGCTGCTCCGGTATCGGCTGGCTCAATCGTAACGAAAAACGGTGTTCCGCCGGCAGGGACACCGTTTTTCAACTCGTACACGCGTGCGGTCTCGAACGCCGGACCCGCTGAGGAACGGAAACTCCTTCTTCACGCAGCCGATTTCACTCCACGATCATCTTGCAGACACTTGTCCCGATCGCGTTTGTATGCCGTACCAGGTAGATGCCTTTCGGCAGATTCGAGATGCGGAGCTGCCGCGAGGACTGCTCCAAGAGCTTCGTGTACACGGTCGCTCCATCGACAGAAACGATTTCGATACGCGCATTTCTCGAAGCTCCCGCGGGAAGCATCACCACGAAGGAGCCACTGTTCGGATTCGGATACAGTGCCAGATCGTCTTCAAACGGCAGCGGCTCCACGCCTCCGGTCGCGTCGTTCACCGTCACGTACACGGTGTCCGATGCCGGGCAATCGTCCGTGCTCGTGACGGTCACATCGAAGCGGTGCCGACCGAGTCCCATCAGGTTGCCGATCACCACGAGGGACGACTGTGCGCTGTTGTCGTTCCATCGATAGCTCTTGAAACCCGGTCCGGCATTCAGGATGATCGTGTCGGCCATGGACATGGTCACGTCGTCACCGAGAGCGACGACCGGGATCGGAGCGATCCGTACGGAGAGCATATCCGAAACGGCTCCCCATCCGCAATCGTTGGATGCAGTCACGCCGAGCTTCACCATCCCGGTGAAATCCTCGCGCCACGTCACAGTGATTGAAGGTGACGAGCTGTCGCCTGAAAGGGAGCCCGCAGCCGCCGGTGTCAGCGACCATGCATACATCGACGCGTTCGGGACGCTCTTCGTGGTGTACGGTACCGGGGGGCTCCCTGCGCACAGGAGCGTATCGCCTGCCGGAGCCGACGGACGGCCCGGCAGCGGAAGCACCGTCACCTGGGCGGAAACAGGCGCGGAAGAATACCCCGCGGTTGTTCCGATAACGGTATACGTTGTCGTGGTGTTCGGGCTGACCGAAATGCTGCTGCCCTCTTCCCCGTTGCTCCAATGATAATACATCGCCCCGCTTGCGGTCAGAGTCGCGGACTCTCCAGGGCAAATACTCCGGCTCGTCACCGTGACGGCAGGCACGGGAGCAGCCTCTGGACAACCGTCCGGAAAATAGAGGTCCATGATGGATTGCACTGCGTGCTTGCCCGCGCTGCCATGCGCTGTGTCGTACTGCGTCTTCCAGATGTTGTACCAACCAGACCCGTAATCCGGGTGCCCTCCCGGAGGGATGTTGCCCCCAAAAAAGGCATTGGCATGCGTTACGAACTCCACCTTGTTGGCCGGAAGAATGGCTTTGTAATGCGTCAATCGGTCGCAAATGAGTCTCGAAGGCAACAGGTGTTCGGCATCGATGCGGGCCTTGAGCTCGAGCGCGTTTTTCGGTTGAACGCCCCAGAAATGTATGAGCGGACGGAGATCGGCCCCTGCCGTCCTCGACAAGCGCAATATCCGGCTGTCCACCTCTGATAAACCATCGTCCGGCGTTTGGGCGATGAAGTCCGCATTCTCTTTTCTGTAAAACGAATCAATCATATCCCAGCCGAAGAGCGCGGCCATTTCCACATATTTTGCGTAGCCTCGCTGTTGATAGCGCACCTCGTCTTTGGTGGTGTTCGAAATATCCATCGGGTTTCCGGCGCGGAAGTTTGGCGTGACCATCCAGTTCAACGCCGCCTGATCGCGGGTGATTTGCGGGTGATTGTCGAAAGACTCGCCGAGCGCGGTGTCGATATTCATCCCGTACAGCCGATTGTATATCGCCGCCGCCAGCAGATTGACCGCCGCTTCGGTTTCGCCCGGAAACTTGCTGAACAATTGGGCATGTCCCATTTCATGAAATTCGGTTTCCCAGAAGGTGACGCCGGGAGTCAGAAACCAGTGGTGTTTATTGCCGTCTTCAATTTCCGCGGGGTCGTATGTGTTGTTGATTTGCGGGTTTCCGATGCCGTAGCCGCCGAACATGATGTCCACATCGATCTGCAGATCCAACATCGTGTTGCTCCGAGTCGGCGGATAGCCCAGCAGTTTCGAGACCATGTCCATGCGCGTGTCCCAATCCTGCATGAGCGCAACCGGGTCGGAATAATTGTATATCCAACTGCGCGGCACCTGCATGATGAATTTGTCCTACTCGAAATCCGCCCAGGGCGCGGGGTTCTTGCGCTGCACATTCAGCCACTGCTGGAGTGTCGTTTTGTCGAAACTTTTTGCCGAGAAAAACGGCGCGGGCACGACGTTGGTCAACTGAATCTCCACAATGCCTTCAGAGGATTGATACGGCGTGATGATGTAGATGCCGCCTCCGAAGGGATTGAGGATTTCGGTCACCGTGTCGGTGATCGGGAATGTGTTCGTCACCCGAAAGAAGCGGCGGCACGGGTTGTTGCCCGTCCGTTCAAACGTGTGCGCGCCAACCAGGACTTTGAATCCTTTCCCGACCAGCGAAGCAGGGACTTTCACCTTCCCCAGGCTCCCCGGTGCGAGGTAATACCCCGTCGGCCGGCGCGCGGGCGTGGACGAAAACGCCGTGCGCTTGCCGTATTCGGTCGGCATTGTCGCGTTGATTCTTGCCGAATACGCGGCCGTCGGGTCGGTCGGCGCGGGGCACACTCCGGGAAAATGATCGGCGGTGTTGAACCGCCGTCCCACCACCATGGCTTTGTATTTTTCTATGTTTCGGGGCGCATAAATATGGTCCATGATACCTTGCTGCACCAGAAAAACCGCCCGTGCGAGTTCAAGACCGTCCGTCGCGCCGAAGTCATTGGGATAGCCGCCTCGCGTGGATGGATTCATGAACATCGGCCCCGCCACAGTGTCGTAGAGAGACACAAGATCAAAGGCCTCCGATAAGACCGAGCTGGTGTCGCCGATGACAAAAATATTTTGCTGAATGGTATTCGTCTCGACGTTGATTTGGGCAGGAGAGAGAACCCTGGCCCCCGTCAGGTGATTCTTGATTTTCAGCATCGCGGCGCTCAAAACAGCGGGCGTTTCCGAGCCGTCGGCGATTTTGTAATACCCTGATTTGTACACGCCAAAAATGGGATCACCACCAAAAAAATCGGAACTGAACGTGACCGTGCCGGTCTGGTTGAAAAGGTATTTGAAGTGATTATCCGCGCCATAGGCGATGTGGCTTTTGGCTGGCAGGAGGAAATTCTGGCCTTCACCGGCACCATAGATGTACCCGGGCGGGCCTTGCGCCAGGACCGATTGCTGAGCAACGAGGATGCAAATGAAACAGGAGAACGAGAAAGCGAAGCTCATCATGGTTCCAAGTGATGTTGTGCAAAAACCCGTCGGGGGAACATCGTCGCGTCGATTCACGGAGCTGCGATGAAACGTGTTGACGCACATCGCGGACACTCGGCAATGTACACGTTGTTGCGCATTCCTCAATTCACGGGTACGCGTACCGCCCTCCGATCCCCAGCGGCA
The DNA here is from genome assembly GCA_016720835.1 of Ignavibacteria bacterium. Taxonomy (GTDB): domain Bacteria; phylum Bacteroidota; class Ignavibacteria; order SZUA-365; family SZUA-365; genus JADKJW01. The sequence goes on along the minus strand of JADKJW010000007.1, from coordinate 2,307 downwards.
GGCCCAGTCCCCACCAGGCGAGCAGCAGAACGATCTGAAACACGAGGTACGAGATGCCGATCGGCAGGAGCAGCGACATGAGCGTGCCGACGCCGAACTTGGTCACGTATCGCCGGCAAAAGGCGAGGATGAGGGGGAAATGCGCCATCAGCGGCGTGAGAAGGTTCACGGGGCCGTCGCCGAGGCGGAAGGCCGCCTGCGTCAGCTCGGGCGCGATGCCCGCGCTCATCAGCATCGGCACGAGGATCGGCGCCAACAGGGCCCACTTGGCCGAGGCCGACGGGACGACCGTGTCGAGGGCTGCGGTGAACAGCACCACGCCGACGACGGTGACGGCGGCCGGCAACCCGAGCGCGCGCAGATACCCCGCCCCCTTCAGCGCCAGCAGCGCGCCCAGATTGGAATCGGCGAAGGCCTTGGTGAACAGCGCAGCGAAGAAGACCATCACGATGTACACGCCCATCGACGACATCGTGGTGACCATGCCCTCGATCACGTCGCGATGCGTGCGGAAGCTGCGCGCAACGATGCCGAAGGCGAGCGAAGGCAGCAGCGTGAACACGAGGAGCAGCGGAATCATCCCCAGCATCAGCGGTGATCCGGGACCGGTGAGGGAACCGTCGGGGGCTCTGAAGGGCGACGAAGCCGGCGCAACAGCCATGGCGAGCGCCACGGCCAGTGAAAGAACCGTCGCGAGCGCGGCCCAGAGCCCGTGCCGCTCATGCGCGGTCACCTCGGGCGCGGTTGGCATCAACTCGGCAGGGCCGTCGACTTCGACGCCGCGCAGACGCGGTTCGACTATCCGTTCCACCAGCAGCCACGTCAAGGGGACCGCCACGACTGCCGTGGCGATGGCCAGCCAGTAGTTGCTGAGCGGCCCGACCTGATACGCAGGATCGACCAGCCGCGCACCGCCCTCCGAAAAGCCGGCCAGGAGCGCGTCGAGGCCGGTGGGAAAGAAGTTGCCGAAGAGCAGTCCCAGGAGCGGCGCAAGCGCGGCGATGATGCCGGCAAGCGGATGCCGCCCCGAGACGTAGAACAGCGCGCCAGCGAGCGGAATCATGATCACGATGGCTGAATCGGCAAGGAGGTGGGCGCCGATGGAAGCGATGATGACAAGCGGTGTCAGCAGCCTCGGTGAGGCGATCGTCAGCACCCCGCGGAGTATCGCCCCGACGAGTCCCGACCGCTCCGCCACCCCGACGCCGATCACCATCACCAGCACCAGCCCGAGCGGAGGGAAGGTGACAAATGCCTGCGTCGCTCCCGCGAAGAAGGCCGCGAACGCGCGCAGCGACAGCAGATCGTTGACGCGCAGCGGCCCGGCCGTGCGCGGATCCGTCAGGCCGAAATCATGGCCGGCCAGCAGGAAGGAGATGATCCAGGTTGCGGCAAGCGCGCCGACGAACAGCACCACCGGGTCGGGCACGCGGTTCCCGATGCGCTCGAGCCGGTCCAGCAGCCCTCCGCGCCCCGCGGCGGCCGCGCCGTCCGCTTTCGGACCCGCGCTGTTCACGGAGGGTTTGCGTGCAGTATGCTTCTTCTGTATCCATGTTCTGATCAATTCTACCCCTCATTCACTGACAGCCCTTCACCGCGCCGCTTTTGTACCGGCATGCTCGTCAGTGAACTCGCGGTCTTCGGCCAGCGGGCGGACAGGAAGCGGTCTTTGCTGACCCATGCAAGGCTCACCTTGTCCGACTGATTCCCACCCAGGATCTGATAGGCAGTCGCATCTTCGCCGGTGTAGAAACCGACATGGCCCTTTCCGCTGCTGCGCGACTCGCGCCAGAACACCATCACCGCGCCGAAACGCGGCGTTGTCTTGTCGCCGTAACGCTGCCATTGCCTGGCGCCCAACGGATTGCCCGGTAACAGTTCCTCCGGAAGCGTCAGGCCGATGCAGTGCGCGACGAACAGTCCGCACCATGCGATGTCGTCCCCGGGATAGTGTATGTCGAGATCCTTGGCCCACTCGAGAATCACCGGGTTGTTGCCCGGGCCCAGCATTTCCTTCGTCCCGAGAAGGTGCCGGGCTTCTTCGAACCATGGGAGCGGAACGGAAACGGTTGGCGTCGTTGATGTGCTATTCGCGAAGAGCGCTGCCGTCGTCTCCGGCCCCACGACGCCGTCCACGGTAAGGTGCATTCGCGCCTGAAATTCCCTGACGGCGGCAATCGTGTTCCGACCCCAGACACCGTCCACCGGGCCGGGATTGCAGCCCTTGTCCTTCAGCGCCTGTTGAATCCGCTTGATGTTTTTACTTGCCATGAGAGCGCCCTTGTTTCTATCGTTCGATACTGCACT
>JADKJW010000006.1 GCA_016720835.1 Ignavibacteria bacterium | reverse complement strand
GCATCGGGCTTCGTGCCGAGGATGTACTTTGTGCGCTTAGTGACTGTTCGGGAAGAGAGGTGAGAAGATGGTGGTGGGTAGGGGCCGGGGGAAATGACGGAGTGAACAGCGCCGAGATCTTGCGACCGGAATAGTTATACGGATCCGGGAACCCGCCACTGGCGATGGGAGAAAAGGTGCATCTCGCGTAAGGAACCGGAAGATTTGTACGAAGATGCCGATCGCAGATACGCTTGCCGCCACCCTTGGAGAGAGCCCGCCCATGGCGATTGGGAACTTGCGCTCTCCGGTGAGAAACCGTATAAAATTGCTCCGCTGTGAGAATGTCATGTACTGGGATGTAACAACCGTAACGCCGTTGGCGGATTACCGGATTTATGTCGAGGTGGAAGATGGACGCAAGGGAATTTTCGACATGAAGCCCTATCTCGACCACGGCGTATTTCGGGAGCTTCGAGATGTGCGGTACTTCAATCAGGTCGGCATTGTGCTTGGCGCTGTCACGTGGCCCGATGAACAGGACATCGCCCCCGAAACGCTCCTCGCGGAGATGCTCCCGGTGCTTTCGATCGAGGACGCTCCACACTGACCCGATCGCCTCGCGGAATGAAGGCGGCCACAACGCGTTCATCCCATTCCGTCGTTCTGCAAAACCTGCCTTAAAATCCTGTGACGTGCCTGAACGAGTACGTCCTTTGCCAAGTCGTTTTTTTTTGTAAGATGGATTTCACGTACCTCGCACCTTCGGGAGCATGTCATGCGGAAAGCGATCGTGGTCGTTGTGGGGATGCTGGCGGTCTGGGTGCAGATCAGCGCGCAGGGGTGGAAGCAGATCTATCCGGCGTATGAGGCGGAGAATTACACCTCCATCTTCAACGGCGGTGGGGATACGCTCTACATCACCGGGATGAATTTCACGCTACTGCGTTCGGTCGACAAGGGCGCACATTGGGAGAAGATGTACCGCACTCTGGATACGTATGACATCGTCAGGGCGGGGTACGACGGGAAACGAGTGTATATGCTGCCAGGTGGGGAGCGTTTTCGAGAGGAACTGATGCAGGACACGACGCAGGGCTTCCTCTTCGCATACGATCCGGCGACGAACGATACCACGCGGATCTCGTTTCCCTCCTTCGGCCAAAATCTCGGTGAGACGAATCCGACCACGTGCGATCTTTCCGTGACACGGGATGCGATCTTCGTTCTTCAGGCGCCGACGAACCCAGGCAACTTTGTGCTTCTGCGTTCTCTTGATGGCGGAGCTTCATGGACGCGCATCCCGACCCCTGCGCCCGAACGACTCTGGGGAAATTCCACCATCCGTTTCAGGGATGCGAATCATGGATTTCTGTGGGCTGTCGATAGCGCGGCGGGCTCGCCGACCTTCGTGCTGTATTCGACGAAGGACGGCGGTGCGCATTGGGTGAAGCACCCGGAATTCAGACACAGGTATTCGATGGTTCCCATCGAACTGCCCCTGTGCTGGATCGACGACAGCAGCGCCGCGGTGATCGATATCGCCGGATTCATGTATCTGACAAAGGATGCCGGCGACACGTGGCAGCGGAAATCGTCTCCTCCTATCAGCCTGCTGGTCAGTCTCGTGCTGCATCCCAACGGCACGGGATATGGCATCGGCAAAGGCTTCGACGTGGTACGGACTACCGATTTCGGGGCTACATGGGTGAAGATCCGCGATCCGTTTATCTTCGCAACCGAAGCCAAAGGAGCGATGATTGGGGATTCCTGTCTCGTCGCCATCAGTTCCAAAGGATACCGCATCCAAACACTGGATGGCGGCGTGAGCTGGAACGATCAGCAGATTACCGACTTGTTGCTGATAGGGAGACTGCTCTTTTTCGACCGCAACGTCGGTTACTGCAGCTCCATGTATAATCTCGACGGAGGTCTGCACTCGGCGTTCTACCGAAGCAGCAACAGTGGCGCAGCGTGGACTCCGCTCGAGGCGTTGCGCGGGCGATATCTGTACATGATGCCCGTTTCTGCAAACGTTATCTATGCAATCAATACGTACATGGAGCACGGCGACAGCCTCATCATGAAAAGCACGGATGGAGGTCGTTCATGGGAACTGAGTCTCAAGGATACGCTCATGGGATTTCGCCCGAATGGCAACTTCACCTTCGACGGTCGCATGAACCGGGGGACGGACACCGTCTTTATCAAGTCGGACAGCGCCTTGGTGCGCACCTACGATAGTGGGAGGCATTGGGAGGTCGTGCCATCGCTTCCAACATGTTCACGAAGTGGCCGGAGTATCTTGGGGAGATGGATCTGCGTTCACGCACTTTCAGGTGGGCGTTGTCGGACAAGAAACTGATGAACGGCAAACGACGGCGTATCGTGGGGATACCATCCTCACGGTTTCGCAGGGTGGTCTCAAGAATCTAGCGCAACACATGAAGAAATTCAACGTGGTTCCAATCAACATCGACGCCTCGTTCGTTACGAACGGCTTGCAGTTGTGTAAAGACATCATGAGCCCTTCGACCTCACGAGTGTTTTTAAAAGCGCAAGTGGGTACTGCTTCCGAACCACCATCTCCACGTAATAGTCCTGTCATGATGCGTTCTTGCGAGGGCTGGAACGGGATCAGCGGCTCGGTCTTCAACGGAACCAACGATTTCTGGGCAACCAGCAGTACGGATGTTTCTTTGAGCAAAGGGTATGGAGCGTATAACAATGGCGGAACTGCGTTTTTGCTCGACAGAAACACCGCTTGGATGTATTTCGGCGATCGCATCTACTTCACCTCCACCGGCGGCATCGATGCTGCCGATACTCCGCCCGAGCCAACAGCGCTCGCGCTCTCGCAGAATTATCCCAATCCCTTCACCACACACACGACCATTCCTTACAGCATCTCCGGCAACGGCGAGGAGCAGTTGCGCATAGAACTGTACGACGCCATGGGGCGACGTATCGCGACGCTGTTCGACGGCTCCGCCACGGCGGGCGAGCACGTGCTGCCGTTCGATGCGTCGGGTTTCGTGCCCGGGATGTACTTCGTGCGGCTTGTGACGGGCGGGAGGGTGGAGGTGCGGAAGATGGTGGTGGTGAGGGGTGACAGGTAAGTGGCAGGTGACAGTCAGAATACACTCCCTAGAAGCGTGAAGATGCGCCACGAACTCACTTCCTGACCCGTCGCTGCGCTCGGGTCTGCCCCTCTCTTTGGAAGAGAGGGGTTTTCCAGTCTAAGACATGTCTCGACGATGCCAACAGTGCGAGTGTTGCAGTGAAGCCTGGGCCTTCTTTTCTTCCGCCCCCTTCTCTTCCCAAGAGAAGGGGGGAGGGGGGATGAGTTCATGGGCACCAACAATCCGCACAGATTCCAAGAAATTTCATGAGCCTCACAAGATCACCCGGTCTCGTAAAAGTCGCGCAAGTGTGTGCCGCAGAACTCAGAAAGAACCAGACGCGATCGGAGGTCCCCTTTTTGCCAAGTCGTTTTTTTTTGTAAGATGAAACATCACGTACCTCGCACCTTCGGGAGCATGTCATGCGGATAGCGATCGTTTTCTTCGTTGGGCTGCTGGCAGGATCGATGCAGATCAGCGCGCAGGGGTGGAAGCAGGTGTATCCGGCGTATGAGGCGGAGAATTACACCTCCATCTTCAACGGCGGTGGGGATACGCTCTACATCACCGGGATGAATTTCACGCTGCTGCGTTCGGTGGACAAGGGCGCACATTGGGAGAAGGTGTTCCGCACGCCCGATGCGTATGACATCTGGAGAGCCGGCTACGACGGGAAGCGGGTGTATCTGCTGCCTGGCGGCGAACGGTTGCGCGAAGACCTGACGCAGGACAGTACGCACGGCTTTCTCTTCGCGTACGATCCGGCGACGAACGATACGACGCGTATTTCCTTCCCCTTCTTCGGGCAGGAGTTTTCGAAAGACCAATCCTTTACCTGCGATTTGTCGGTGACCCGCGACGCGATTTTTGTTCTCCAAACACCGACAACCAGATCAAACTTCGCCCTCCTGCGCTCCACGGACGGTGGCGCGTCGTGGACGCGTCTCCCAACCCCTGATCCGGAAAGACTGTGGGCGTATTCGACGATCCGATTCAGGGATGCACAACATGGATTCCTGTGGACGATTGACTCGGCGTCCGCGCGATCCACATTCGTGCTTTATTCGACGAAAGACGGCGGAGCCCGATGGACCAAGCATTCTGAATTTCGGCAATCTTCCGATGATGTCCCCATCGAACTTCCCCTGTGCTGGATAGACGACAACCGTGCCGCCGTGATCGATCTCGCGGGTTCCATGCATCTGACAACGGACGCCGGAGATACCTGGAAGTTGCAATCGATACCACCGGCGATGCTCTTCAGTCTCACCCTGCGACCAGATGGACTTGGATACGCCATCGGGAAGAATTTCGAAGTCTACAAGACGACTGATCTAGGCGTGTCATGGGTCAGGATCCGGGAACCATTCATTTATTGGACCGAGTCCAAAGGTGCGATGGTCGGCGACTCCACGCTCGTGGTCATCAGTTCAAAAGGATACCGGATCAGAACACAAGATGCCGGGGTGAGCTGGAACGACGATCAGATAACGGAGCTGCTCTCAATCGGGAGATTGCTCTTCATCGATCGCAACGTCGGGTACTGCGGTTCAATGTACAATCTCGACGGGACCTTGCAATCCGCGTTTTACCGAAGCAGCAACAGCGGCGCAACGTGGACGCCACTGGAGGCGCTGCGCGGTCGGTATCTCTACATGATGCCCGTCTCGGCGTCGGTGGTATATGCCATGAATCCGCAACAGAATCACGGTGACAGTCTCATCATGAAGAGCACGAATGGGGGAAGATCCTGGGAACTGAGCCTCAAGGACACGATTCCGGGTTATCATCCCAGCGGGGATTTCACGTTCAGCGGATGCATGAATCGCGGGGTGGACACCGTGTTCCTCTACTCGGACAGTACGCTGTTGCGCAGCTACGACGGTGGGCGCTCCTGGGGGAAAATTCCATCCTTCCCCTCCATGTTCAAACAATGGGAGGAATACCTGGTTGGAATGGATATGCGCTCGCACACTTTCGGGGGCGTTGTCATCCAAGAAGGTCATGCGATCACCGGACGACGGAGCTCGTTGGGATACGGTGTTCACGCTTCCGCAGGAAATGCTCGAGTTCATGAGGATGCATGTTTCCGATGGCCAGCGAGTGTTCATTGTCGCAAGGGACAAGTTCGGGAGATATGAGGGATTTCGAAGTACTGATGCCGGATCAACCTGGTCACACGTGCTGATTCCCGCATACAGGGATGGAGGACATCTTGGCGGTGCGGGCGATATTCTCCCCGATGGATCGGGAGTGCAACTGAGATCGCGCGGATACGACAATGTTTTCGAGGGTCAGCGCGTATCGTTTCAGCGAACCAATGATTCATGGATGACGAGCACGACGGAATTCGCGATCAGCAGAGGGATAGGCTCATACAATCAGGGCGGTACTACGTTTTCACTCGATAGAAACACCGCATGGGCATGGTTCGGCGACCGCATCTACCACACCTCCACCGGCGGCATCGATGCGACCGAGGCGATACCCGAGCCAACGTCGCTGACGTTATCGCAGAATTATCCGAATCCGTTCACCACACACACGACCATTCCCTACAGCATCGCCGGCAGCGGCGAGCAGCAGTTGCGCATCGAGCTGTACGACGCGATGGGCCGCCGCGTGGCAACGCTGTACGACGGCACTGCCAGCGCGGGCGAGCATGTGCTGCCGTTTGATGCTTCGGGCCTCGTGCCGGGCATGTATTTCGTGCGGCTGGTGACGGGAGGGAAGATGGAGGTGAGGAAGATGGTGGTGGTGCGATGAGACGCGCGCTGTGCATTCAGGTTGGGTTCTCCCACGAACTCACCCCGACCCGTCGCTGCGCTCCGGGTCCGCCCCTCTCTTGGAAAGAGAGGGGCCTTCGACAGTTCGCGACGACGCGGTCGTCGAGATGGAGATAATATCAGATAACCCGATCTGTATCTCTTCTCCCCCTTCTCTTTGCAAGAGAAGGGGGGAGGGGGGATGAGTTCGTGGGCACCAACAATCCGCGCAGATTCCAAGAAATTTCATGAGCCTCTCAAGATCACCCGGTCTCGTCAAAGTCGCGCAACTGCGCGCCAGAGAGCTTAGACGGCACCAGACGCGAGCGGAAGCACTCTTCTGGGATCAAGTACGGAACCGACAGCTTCACGGGCTGAAGTTCTATCGCCAGCATCCGGTCTTTGTCGACGAAGACGGTCGCGAAACCTTCTACATCCTGGACTTCTACTGCCACCAGGTCCGCCTTGGGATCGAACTCGACGGAAGAATTCACGAACATCGAATTGATGGTGATCGTCGAAGAACGATGATCCTGAAGCAAAGAGGCGTGCAGGTGCTGCGCTTCACGAACGATGAGATTGAGAAGAACATGAACGCTGTCATGAGCACGCTTTTGAGCGCCGTTGACAACGACGCATGATCGAGAATGAGCGGCGAAACCAGAATCAAAGAGCGGCTGTTGGTTTCCGGGCCGTTTTTTGCCAAGTCGTTTTTTTTGTAAGATGGATTTCACGTACCTCGCACCTTCGGGAGTGTGCCATGCGGAAAGCGATCGTTGTCATTGTGGGGCTGCTGGCAGGGTCGATGCAGATCAGTGCGCAGGGGTGGAAGCAGATTTATCCTTCGTGGCCGGTGGACGAGTACAGTTCCATTTTCCGTGGCGGGGGCGACACGCTCTACATCGCGGGGCTGAATTTCACACTGCTGCGGTCCACCGACAAGGGAGAGCATTGGGAGCATCTGTTCAGATCCCCCGGCGCGCTCAACATCCAGAAAGCCGGATTTGATGGCGAGACCATTTTTCTGCTTCCCGGCGGGCGTCCGTACTACGACGCATTGCTGGCCGACACCACCACTGGTTTTCTGTTCGCATTGAATCCCGCCACGAACGATACGAATCGGATTTCCTTTCCGACTGGTTTCCCGCAGAGTCGCGGCGCCTTTATACAGGTTGACCTCTGTGTTGCCTCACATGCAGTGTACGTGTTGGCAACCGCGGCACTCAGCAAGAAGTGGGATATGCGGTTACTGCGCTCTGTCGATAGAGGAAACACGTGGTCGCCTGTCCCGTTGCCGGATTCTGTAGAATCATTCAGGACAAGCGTGTCCTTTCGCGACAGCGTCCGTGGCCTGCTGTGGGCGGGCAATAAAGCAGACTACATCAGAATTCTGTATTCCACGCAAGACGGAGGGGCGTCGTGGAAAAGGCACGAACAAGTGAAATACGTTCCCGGCAGCAAGAATCAGGAAATGCCGATGGGAATGCCGATTGTCTGGATAGATGATAGTACGGCCGTGCTCTCCACGGGCGGGGGCGGTCTCCATATCACCCGCGATGGCGGGGATACATGGGCGCTCGTGAATCCGATGGAGCCGACGATTCCAGCGTGGATAGGGATGGGCAGGGATGGCGCCGGCTTCATGGGCGGCTTTTCGTGGGATGTGTATCGTACGACGGATTTCGGCGCAACGTGGGCGAATGTGCGTGCACCTTCCATGCAGTTTGCCTGCTCGCAGGCCTCCATGCCCGATGCTGCCACGCTTGTGCTGATCGAGCAGAACGGCGACCGCATTCACACCAGCGATGGAGGTCTCACGTGGAACAATGATCAGGTAAAGGAATTGACAAGCATTTCCAATCCGACCTTCGTTTCAAATTCTGTCGGTTACGCGGCGGGGAGTTGGAACGGCCTTCCGGTGACTTCCGGACAGTACCGCACAACCGATGAAGGGCGTACATGGCAACCCTATCCTGGTCCGGGCAACGCCTGGTGGTACATGTACCACGTTTCCGATCGCGTATCGTACGCGTACATCAATCGCAGCACCCTGCGGGATACCCTCGTCTGCCGGACAACAAATGCGGGAGCAACATGGCAGGTGTGTATTCTGGACACCATCGCGAAATTCGAACCCGTTTTCCCGCCCGGAAGCGGAATGCATCGCGGCAATGATACCCTGTTCATCTTCACGAGCGATTCCTGCATGATGCGGACCACGAATGGTGGAACATCCTGGACGACATACCCATCCCTCCCGTACCGTTTCACCGGTTTCTATGTATCGATTCGAGGGATGGACATGAGGCGGCGTCTCTACTCATGGGCGATCAGCAACAACAAGGTGTTTCGCTCGAGCAATGACGGCGTCTCGTGGGACACGGTGTTCACCTGTCCTGAAAAGGCTGGCGCATTCGCCGAACTCAAGGTGCACGGGACCGATGTTGTGCGCGTGCTGGGCGAGGAGAGCGTCTACGGTATGCCACCCGGCGTGACGGGAACCGTCTACACCACCACCGATGCCGGCGCCTCGTGGACCAGCGCATACGCCTACGGAATCGACACCAGATACTTTTGTCAGTTGTGGCCCGACGGCGACGGGTATGGGCAATACTCGGCTATGTCGTACATCGATTATGGTTCGTACTACGCTTTCCGAAGCACTTCCGATTTCTGGACCACGTGGACGGAGCGTTTCCGCCTCAATAGCCGCGGCGGTGTTCAATTGTACTTTCGCGACCGAAACACCGGCTGGGCCATGATCAATGGAGCCGTGTACCACACCTCCACCGGCGGCATCGATGCTGCCGATACTCCGCCCGAGCCTGCGTCTCTTGCCCTCTCGCAGAATTATCCCAATCCATTTTCCACGCACACGACCATTCCCTACAGCATCGCCGGCAGCGGCGCGCAGCAGTTGAGCATCGAGCTGTACGACGCGATGGGCCGCCGCGTGGCAACGCTGTACGACGGCACTGCCAGCGCGGGCGAGCATGTGCTGCCCTTCGATGCATCGGGCTTCGTGCCGGGGATGTACTTTGTGCGATTGGTGACTGGCGGGAAGACGGAGGTGAGAAAGATGGTGGTGGTGGGGGGGGGCAGGTAACAGGTGGAAAGGGGCAGGTAACAGGTGGAAAGGAGCAGGCGGAAAGGAGCAGGTGAAAAGTGACAGCGCAGGTTGGCGGTGAAATGGTATTGGTCTTGTTCCCACGCAGGAGCGTGGGACCGAGGGGAGATTCCTCGTGAACGCAGAAGACGTTCCCACGCAGGAGCGTGGGAACGAGAGGAAGAGTGTTCAGGACTGCGTTCCCACGCAGGAGCGTGGGAACGAGGGGAAAATTCCGCGTGAGGATGAGACGTTCTTCGCGGGAGCGTGGGAACGAGGGAAGGACAGCGGATGAATAGCAATGATCTATAGCCGACTCAGCCAATCAGCACCCCATGAAACACAGTACATCCCGCACACTCTCCGCAACGCTCGCCATCGTGGCGCTCGTATGCGTTGCGACCCCGCTGCTCCACACCCAGCCCCTGCGCCTGACCATCCAATCCATCGACGCCCGCGCGCTGCCACAGATACGGCTCAAGGTGTCGGTGACGCGCAACGGGGGAGCGCCCGCAAAGCCGGGCAGCATCGTGTTTTCGCTGAGCGATAACGGACGCATGATGCAGCTCGCCGCCGATTGTCCGGACAGCGCGGTGAGCAACAGCGTGGCACTGGTGCTGGACAACTCGGGCACGATGTCGGGACTCGCCTTCGACAGCGTCAAGATGGGCAGCATCGCGGTAGTGGACAGTCTGCGCGCGAACGATGCCGCTGCGGTCTACGATTTCGCGAACGGCGGCAGGCGCGTCATCGATTTCACCACGGACAAGCAGGCGCTGCGCGACACGATCAACGCGCTGCGCGTCGGCGCCAATACGCCGCTGTATCGCACCACGGATCTGGCGCTGGACGACCTCGCGAAACGTCCGGGACGAAAATACTGCATCGTGTTCACCGACGGCATCGACAATGCCTCGCCCGTGACGTGGCAGCAGGTGGCTGCGAAGGCGACGGCGGCGGGCGTGCGCATCTACAGCATCGGCTTCGGAAACACGCAGTTGTCGGACGATGCGCTGGACGCCTTCGCACGGCAGACGGGCGGCGTGTACTATCGCGTCTTTTCGCCCGTGCAGATTGCCGCCGTACTGCGCGGCATCGTCTCGGAAATCGTCTCGCCGTACTGCACGCTCATCTACGACGCGAATTCCTGCACAGACAGCCTGCACTTCCTCCACGTGGAGGCGGTGCTGGACGGGGAGCACGCGTCCGCCGACACCGTGTTTGCGGGGCCGTTCCGCCGCGATACGCTTGTGGCGCGCGTGGTCGCGCCCGCGCGCATCGCGCCCGGACAGAATGCGGTCACGTACATCGCGCTGTCGGGCCCCGTGCACACGGGCCTGCAGCTCAGCTTCCATTTCCTGCTGCGCTACGATCCCGCGCTGCTCGGCCTCACCTCGATGAATGCCATCACGGTGGGGACGGTGACGCAGAACGGCGCCGTGTTCGTGCGCAAGCTGCGCGAGGGCGTGCTGGACTTCCGCGCGGACTTCGTGCAGCCCGGCATGGCGGGCGGCAATCTCGTGGGCGTGGCGTTCAAGGGCCTCGCGGCGGGCGTCAGCAGACCCGTCGTGCTGTCCATCGACAGCCTCACCTTCTCGGCAGGCTGTCCGAACAGCATCATCACGATTCCCGATACCATCGACGTGTGCCAGTGCGTGAAGACGGCGGAGTTCACGCCCGCCGACAGCGTCATTGCGGGGGCCGGGCAGTACGTGGACGTGCACTTCGACGGATGGCGCGGGGGGAAGGACTCGGTGATGCTGCGTTTCAACGCGCGGTGGGATACCTCCGCGCTGCGCTGGCTCGGGTATGACTATATGCATGCATGGATGGACGGCGATCCGTCAAGCGGTTCGATTCGGCTGGTGTACCCGTACTGGGGTCCGCCGTTCATCGATATCTTTCGCAACGATATGGTGCAATTCACCGCCTTGCCGCGGCCTTCCGCCACGCGCACGGTGATCCTGTTCAGGGAAGTGACCATGTACGAAGACTGCTGCTACGACGCGCCCGATGACAGCACCGTGGTATACATCGACGGCTACTGCGAGAAACTCGTCGGCAGAAAGGCGCCCGCCATCACGCAGGCCTGGCCCAACCCCGCGCGCGACGAGTTGCGCGTGCGCCTCGCGCTCGATCCGGAAGCGCAGGCATCGCGTCTCGAACTCGTTGCCGCCGATGGATGGACGGCGTGTACGATTCCGCTCAGCGGCAATGCGAGTGAAGATTATATAACAATTCCGGTGTCGAACATGCCTTCGGGGCAGTACCTCCTGCGACTGTCGTCAGGCGGGAGGGAGGATGTACGGAGGGTCGTGGTGGTGAGATAGGGGAAACGGAGCAGGCCTGTCCAACGAAGCTCCGCGAAGCGGAGCGTAGTTGGATGGCAGGTGGCAAGTGACAGGTGGCAGGGGCAGGTGACAGATGACAGATGTGGAATTTCACCTCACGGCGTTGTCAGTCCGAGCGAAGTCGAGGACAGTGGCGTCGGCGATCAGCTCGTGCAGGGAAAGGCCACACAGCACTTTTATCACATCTCAGGTCTCTCCCAACCGTGTGCGTTGAACAACGCAAGCAACGCTTTGAAATCGGATGGAAGGTCCATAGTACTGCTCCCTGAGAAAATCGACGGCGGCGAGGCGCTCGGCGGAAGATTTGCTCATCCAGTAGGCGACGTCCTCCCTGACGGCGTCGGGATCGTGGAGCCTTCGGTTGCGAACGACTTTTTCCATTGTGAATGTGTGTCGGTGTTGCAAAAGTGACCGCGATGCGCGGTATGCGCTTCATGCGTGATTGAATAGTATCAACACGGTTATTCTAGCGAAAGGGCTCTGGAAATGCAAGATCTCGATACTCCCTTCTTTCCTCCTGCATCCGCCTTCCATCAACTCCGCCACCCGCGAGTTTGGCGGACAGGCCGGTGGCGGCGGCGGATATGTTGCCAACAGCATTGATGTCACCACAAAGAAGATGTATACATCACTTCTCCCTCTCCCTCTGGGAGAGGGACGGGGAGAGGGGAGGCGCGAACGAGGCGCTCGTAAATCGGACGGGCAGATCCTTTGCTGCGCTCAGGATGACTGTGGAGTGAAAAACAGTGAAATGCCCCGTCATTCTGAGCGAAGTAGCCTGCCCTGAGCGAAGCCGAAGGGAAGAATCTTCTCGTTCAGCTTTGAGAAACGCTCTCCGCGAAGCGACGATGCAGAACCATCACTGCGTTCAGGATGACGGAGCCGGTGGATGCACGGCCCCGCCCGGCGGCGCTCGTGTATCGGACGGACAGATCCTTCCCTTCGGCTTCGCTCAGGGCAGGCACCTTCGTTCAGGATGACGGGCCGAGTAGAAATCGATCATTATTCATCATTCATAATTCATCCTTCATCCTTCATACTTCATCTCCCATCTTCTTTCGCTTTTCACCGCGCACTCCGCTATGTTTGAAGCAGCGATGCAACATTCCACAGGGACGACCATGGACAAGGAACTCGACGAACTGTTTGAAGATTACGAACTCGGCGCGGAGACGGACGAGGAGCGCTACGAAGCGCAGGTGCGCATGGTGCGCGAGAACTTCGAATCGAAGATGGAACGCGTGGGAGGCAAGCTCCGCTTCGCGCAGGACCTCATCGCGCTCTGGCGCTACTTCCTGGACGGCGACGTGCCCTGGCTGCGCAAGGCCGTGGTGGTCGGAGCGCTGGTCTACTTCATCTCGCCCATCGACACCATTCCCGACCTCGCGCCCATCGTCGGATATCTCGACGATTTCGGCGTGATCGTGGCCGTCACGAAATACATGTCCGATGAATTGAAGCAGTACTACCCGGCCGTTTAGAACTCCGCCCCGCACAGTCGCGAACGCAGGAAAGGCACGAATTTCGTGCCTTTCGACATTTTCGCGTGCTGCGCGATCCATCTTTCTCTTCCTGCATGTCCAAGCCCCCGCGTTCCTATTTTCATGCCCGCAAGCGTATCTTATCCGTTCAGGAACATTTTCCCCGCGCCGCGAGTACAATGGTTGGTAGAACGGCAGAAGGGAAGCAATGCTGAACATTTTGGAACGACCCACCATCGAAGCCGCCCGCGAGGCGCTCAAGAAACACTTCGGCTATCCGGACTTCCGTCCCGGACAGGACGAGATCGTCCGCTCGGTGCTGGAGGGACGCAACACGGTCGCGGTGATGCCCACCGGCGGCGGCAAGTCGATCTGCTACCAGATTCCCGCCATCCTGCTCGACGGCCTGACGGTGGTGGTGTCGCCGCTGATCTCGCTCATGCAGGACCAGGTGGAAGCCCTGCAGCGCGCGCGCATCCGCGCCACGTTCATCAATTCGATGCTCGACTACCGCGACGCGATGGAGCGCATCGAGAAAGCGCGCCGCGGCTGGTTCACGCTCATGTACGTGGCGCCCGAACGCTTCGAGAGCCCCGGCTTCCTCGAGCGCATGCGCGGCGTGAAGGTGGCGCTCTTCGCGGTGGACGAGGCCCACTGCATCAGCGAGTGGGGGCACGATTTCCGACCGAGTTATCTGAAAATGCGCGACGCGCTCGAATTCCTCGGCACGCCGCAGGTGGTCGCGCTCACCGCCACGGCCACGCCCGACGTGCGCGAGGACATCCGCCGGCAGCTCGGGCTCAAGGACTCGAACCTCATCGTGCGCGGCTTCAACCGCGAGAACCTCACCTTCCGCGTGCTGCACGGCGTCAACAAGCGCGACGCGGTGTTCGAGGCCTGCAGCGCGGGCGACTGCGGCGTGATCTACGCCGGCACGCGCAACACCGTGGAGGAGCTGGCGACGATGCTCAAGCGGCATTCGATGTCCGCCGAGGCCTACCACGCCGGCCTCGAGGACACGCACCGCAAGGAGGTGCAGGAGCGCTTCATGCGCGGCGAGACGCGCGTCATCGTGGCGACCTCGGCCTTCGGCATGGGCATCGACAAGCCGGATGTGCGCTTCGTGATCCATCACGACATGCCCGGCACCATCGAGCAGTACTACCAGGAGGCCGGCCGCGCGGGACGCGACGGCAAGCCCAGCACCTGCACGCTGCTGTACCACCCGGGCGACCGCTCGCTGCCGGAGTTCTTCATACGCCAGACCTACCCCGACCAGACGCTCGTGCAGACGGTGTACGGGCACCTGCACAACATCGCGGGCACGCAGGTGGGACAGGGTTTCCGCGGTCTCCTGAACATGAGCCCGCAGACGCTCGCCGGACAGATCGGCAAGGTGAGCGAGGCCGCGGTGCGCAGCGCCATCGACCTGCTCGAGCGCAGCGGCTACGCGCGCCGCATCGACGCCAGCTACGCGCAGTCCACCCTGCACATCCTCCTCGACCCCGAGCGCCTGCGCACCTGGCTGCTCGAGACGGCGTCGGACACGATCTCGCCGGTGGCCGTCGCGATGCTCCGCACCGTGGGCGGCGAGGCCTTCCATCACCCGGTGGACGTGGTGATCGCGGACGTCGCGGAGAAATCCTTCATGTCGGAAGAAAACATCCTCGCCGGTCTGCGCGCCATGCACGACGACGGCATCATCGAATTCCACTCGGGCCAGAAGGCGAGCGGCATCGCGCTGCTCGGCCAGCGGGTGCAGGTGCGCGATCTCGTGATCGACTACCGGCAGCTCGAGAAGCGCATGAAGCACCAGTTCGAGAAGCTGCAGGCCATGGAGCGCTTCATCCTCGGCAAGGCCTGCCGGCGCAACATGATCCTCGAGTACTTCGAGGAGACCGACATCCGCGGTACCTGCGGAAAATGCGACACCTGCACCTCCACGGTGTTCGTCGCTCCCGAGGAGAGCGCGCAGGACATCTTCGACGAATTCCACGCGCTGGCGCTGCACTGCGCCGCGGAGCTGGACGGCAAATTCGGCCGCACCACGCTGGTGGACGTGCTGCGCGGCGCGCGCGCGAAGCGCATCACGCAGTACCGGCTCTACGAGGCGTCCACCTACAACAAGGCGCCCAAGGCGGACCGGCAGCAGCTCCTGAACGTGATCGACGCGCTGCTCGGCCTGGGCTGGCTCACGCGCAGCGAAGGCGTGTACCCGTCGGTGCGCATCACCCCGCAGGGCCGCGGCAAGCTCGGCTATGCCGTGGCGCCGCTCGCCCTGCCGACGGAGGCGGAGATCGAGGGCGCGCAGGTGAACGACCGCGTCCTGTACGAGGCGCTGCGCGCGGTGCGCCGCCGCATCGCGGGCGAGATGAACATGCCCTCGCACACGCTCGTCACCGACACCGTGCTGCGCGCCATCGCGAACGCCGCGCCGGAGGACGAGGACGCCTTGCTCGGCATCGAGGGCATCGGACCAGTGACGCTCAAGCGCATCGGACGGCAGCTCGTCTTCGCCGTGCGCGAGCACAAGCGCATGGCCTCGATGGCCGACGCGATGTCCCGCGCGAAGGACGCCATGCCGACGCTCTCGTCCTCCGTCAAAGCCACCTTCGATCTCGTCACACAGCACATGGCGCTCGCGGACATCGCCGAAAAGCGCGGCATGACCGACGGCACGGTATCGCAGCACATCGCCGAACTGATCGCGAAGGGCATTCACGTGGACATCGACCAGCTTGTTGCGCCGGAAAAGGTGGCCCAGATCCGGCAGGCCCTCGGCAGGATGCAGCGGGCCGATCTGAAAAAGGTCAAGGCCATGGTGGACAGCACCATCAGCTTCGCCGAGATCCGCATCGTGCTCTCCATCGTCGAGCGCGAGAAAATCGTCAAACAGCAATAAGGACGGCCATGAAACGCATGCAGCCGCGGCGATGCGCCCTGATGCTCATCGCCTTCATCATCCTCGCGATGCAGCCCGCCATCGTATCAGCGCAGAAGCGCGAGGCGGCGTATTTCTGTCCGATGGACGCGGGCGTCGTGTCCGACAAACCCGGCACCTGCCCGGAATGCGGCATGGATCTCGTCAGGCGCAAGCCTGCGAAGAGGGACAGGAACCTCGTGCGCGCGTCGGAACTCCAGCCCGGCGCGCCGGTCTTCGAGAAGAAACTGAAGACCTGGACCGTCCGCGTCTATCTCACACCGGCGCAGGACACCGGGAGCCTCCGCACGGTGCGCATCGACGTCGTGGCGACGAAGAAGGGCCTGCCAATATCGGATGCGGAGGTCTGGTTCCATGCGGTGTACCCTTCCGGACGCAATCTCATGCCGCTCTGCAGGTGGAACGGCACGCAGTACGAGGGCGCCATCGACCTTGCGCAGCAGGGCGTGTACACCATGATGGTGCACGTGAACCGCGGGGACGACCGGCGGGCGCTGAGCTTCCGCTACGAGCAGTAACGGCGCGGTTCAGCGCGTCGCGCGTTCCATGATTTCGGTCATGCGGCGGACGAAGTCGGCCGGGGCGTCGAGCGTGTTCTCGATGAGCGACGCGCCCTGGTAGATCTGCTGCACGCAGTCCTTCACCAGCGCCTCGTCCGCGCCCGACGCGTGGAGACGCGCGAGGTTGCGGATGAGCGGATGCGCGAGGTTGAGTTCGAGGATGCGCTTCGAGCCGCTGTACTCCTTGTCCATCAGCTTCATGACGCGTTCCATCTGCGCGTCCATGCCCTTCTTGCCCGCGACCAGCGTCGCGGCCGAATCGACCAGGCGCTTCGACGCGACGACATCCTCCACCGCATCGCCGAGCTGCTCCTTGATGAACGCGAGCAGCGGCGCCGTGTCGGTATCATCCGCGCCTGCAGCGGGGGTTTCGGCGTCCGCGGGGATGTTGAGGTCGGCTTTTTCGATGGAGACGAGGCGCTTCGAGTCGAACTCGAAGATGGCCGGGATGGAGAACACGTCCACCGGATCGCTGAGCAGCAGGACTTCCAGATCGTTTTTTCTGAAGTACTCGAGGTTGGGGCTGCGCTCGAGCAGGTCGCGGTGCTCGCCGACGAGGTAGTAGATGTCCTTCTGCTCGGCCTGCATGCGCGAGACGTAATCGCGGAAGGAGGCGCGCGTGCCGGCCTCGGTCTTCGTCGTCTCGAAGCGGAGCAGTTCCAGGATGCGCTCGCGGTTCGTGAAGTCCGACGTCGCGCCCATCTTCAGCAGCGACCCGAAGGCGGAGAAGAACGTGGCGTACTTCTCGGGCTCGCTCTTCGACCACTCGTCGAGCAGGCCGAGCACGCGGCTGGTGACGACCTCGTTGATCTTCGCGAGCACGGGACTGGCCTGCGTCACCTCGCGCGACACGTTGAGTGGCAGGTCCTCGCTGTCGATGACGCCGGTGATGAAGCTGAGGTATTCGGGCGCCAGCTCGCGGCAGTCGTCCTGAATGAACACCTTGCTGGCGTACAGGTGCAGCGAGCGGCGTTCGGCCAGATCGTAGAGGCGCGGCGGCGCGGTGCGCGGGATGAAGAGCAGGGCGTTGAAATTGTAGCGTCCCTCGATGTGGAGGTGCAGGTGCCCGAGCGGCGGGTCGGGATCGTTGGAGAGAAAGGTGTAGAACTCGTTGCGCTCCTCTTCCGTGACCGCGTCGCTGGCGCGATGCCAGAGAGCGGTGACGGTGTTCACCTGCTCTTCGGCGATCAGGATGGGGAAGTCCACGAAATTCGAATACTTCTTGATGATGCCGCGGACGCGCCAGTCCTCGGAGAATTCCTTCGCGTCCTCCTTCAGCGTGAAGGAAATGCGCGTGCCGCGATGCTCGAGGTCGATCTCTTCGATGGTGAAGCGGCCCTCGCCGACGGATTTCCAGCGATAGCCCTGCGAGCCGGGATCGGCATGGCGCGTTTCGATGGTCACTTCGTCCGCGACCATGAAGGCCGAGTAGAAGCCGACGCCGAAGCGGCCGATGAGGTCGCCGTCCAGCGGCGCATTGCCGGCCTTGATGGACGAGACGAACTCGAGCGTCCCCGAGCTGGCCACCGTGCCGATGCGGTCGATGAGATCGTCCTTCGTCATCCCGATGCCGGAATCCGTGATCGAGAAGGTGTGCGCCTCCTTGTCGATATCGATCGCGATGCGCAGCGGGGCGTCGGGTTCGAGGACGGCGCTGTCGCTGAGCTGCAGGAAGCGCACCTTGTTCAGGGCGTCGGACGCGTTCGAGATCAGCTCGCGCAGGAACACTTCCGGATGCGTGTAGAGCGAGTGGATGATGAGGTGAAGCAGCTGCTTCATCTCGGCCTTGTACTCGTATTCGTGCAGTGTCGGCGTGGAGTCGGTCATGGGATCGGGACGGATTTGTGAAACATGCAGCCACAAAGATGCACACGGGAAGGGAAAATCGGAAGAGGCCCTCTCCGCATGCATCTTTTCGCTATTTTTCGAAAGAAATTGCTCTCCTTCCCCCTGTCCGAACGAATCCCTTTCGCCTCATGATGCCATCCCGTTCCGTTCGAGCATATCTGTTGCTGTTTTTCCTGCTTGCCGCATCCGCCGCCGCGTCAACGGGGTGCGCGGCAATCAACCGCTTCTTCGCCCCGAAGCCGAAGCCCGCGCCGGTGAAGGTCGTCGCGCCCGTGCCCGTCGCCGCCGCGCAGCCGGCGTTGCCGCGCGTCGAGGATCTGCCGCCGGACTCGCTACTGCGCGACGACGACGTCGCGATGCACCCGTCGACGGCGTCCGTCTGGGTCGATTCGCTGCTGCACGCGCTCACGATGCGCGAGAAAGTCGCGCAGATGATCGTGCCCTTCGCGTTCAGCAACATCGAAGGGAAGAAGCTGCGCGATCTGAAGTCCGCGATCGTCGAGAAGAAGGTCGGCGGCGTGATCATCTCCACCGGATCGGTGGATGAAGCGAAGCGCCTCGTCGATTCGATGCAGGGCTGGGCGCGCACGCCGCTGCTCATTTCGGCGGACTTCGAGAACGGCCTGACCATGCGTCTCGCGGGCGCGACCGAGTTCCCCTCGCTCATGGCCCTCGGCGCGACGCGCGATCCCGCGCTCGCTTACGAGGCCGGGCGCGCCACGGCACGTGAAGCGCGCGCCGTCGGCGTGCTGCAGAACTACTCGCCCGTCGTGGACGTCAACAGCAACCCGCTCAATCCGATCATCAACATCCGCTCCTTTGGCGAGGATCCCGCGCAGGTCGCGTCGATGGCCGAGGCCTTCATGCGCGGCCTGCAGGACGGACGCGTCATCGCGACGGTGAAGCACTTCCCGGGTCACGGCGACACGGAGACCGACACGCACATCGACATGCCCGTGCTGCGGCACAGTCTCGCGCGCCTCGATTCCGTGGAGTTGCTGCCCTTCCGGCGTCTCGTGGACGCGGGCGTGCTGTCCGTCATGTCGGGGCATCTCGCCGTGCCCGCGATCGACAGCGACAGCGCGCGTCCCTCGACCCTGTCGCCGGTGATGCTCGATTCGCTGCTGCGCGGAAGCATGGGCTTTCGCGGGTTGATCGTGACCGACGCGTTGAACATGAAGGGGGTGACGAAGAAATACCGGAACGGCGGGGCGGCGAAGCATGCGGTGCTGGCGGGAGTGGACGTGCTCCTCATGCCGCCCGACATCGACGAAGCCATCGATGCCGTCGCCGGCGCGGTCGGCTCCGGAGAAATTTCCGAAGCCGTCATCGATCATTCGGTGCGGAAGATCCTCCTCTACAAGGAATGGCTCGGCCTGTCCGCGCGGCGCGCGCCGGACCGGACGCTCGCGGACACGGTCACGAACGGGAGCGAGCACCGCGCGCTGGCGGAACGCATCGCCCGGCGCGCGATCACGCTGGTGAAGAACGAGGACGCGCTGCTGCCGCTCGCGCCGGCGCCCGCGAGGAAGGTGGTCCTGCTCTCGCTCCTGCACGGCAGGGACGGGGAGGATGCCGGACGCTTTACTCCGATAATGGACGCATCCTTCGGCGGGCTGCGGTCCTTCGACGTCGAGGCGAAACTCACGGCGCGGCAGCGGGTGGCGCTGCTCGATTCGCTGCGCGGCGCGGATCTCGTGATCATCGCGTCCTTCATCAACGGCAGGAACGGCGCGGGGGGCGTGGTGCTGTCCGAAGATCAGCAGGCGCTGCTGGATCGCGCCGGCGCGCTGGGGAAGGCCGCCGTGCTGTGCTCCTTCGGCAGTCCCTACGTGGTGACCTCGATGCCCTGGGTGCGCGCGTACGTCTGCGCCTACGGCAGCGACACGCCGTCGATGCACGCCGCGCGCGACGTGCTCCTCGGCGCCGTGCATCCCGTCGGCACGCTGCCGGTGAGCATTCCCGGCATCGCCGCTCGCGGAGAGGGACTGCGTTTCGCAACACCGTTGAGCGCGGCGTCCGCCATGCCCGAGCGCATCGCGCCGGCCTTCGCGGAGGTGGACGCGCTGATACGGGAGCAGATCGCCGCGCACGCGTTTCCCGGTGCGCAACTCGCCGTGGTCAAGGACGGCGAGGTGGTGCATCTGCGCTGCTACGGCGCGCTGAAGTACGATTCGTCCGCCGCGGTGAGCCCGTCGACCATGTACGACATCGCCTCCATGACGAAGGTGGTCGCGACCACCACCGCCGCGATGAAGCTCGTGGAGGAGGGCAAGCTCGATCTCGACAGAACGGTCGCCTCGTACATCCCGGCCTTTGGCGCGAACGGGAAGCAGAACGTCACCGTGCGGAATCTGCTCGTGCACAACAGCGGCCTGCCCGCATTCAGGCTGTACTACACGTTCTGCCGAAGCGGGAAGGAGGTGCTCGACAGCATCTACGCTTCCCGGCTCGACTATGCGACCGGCACGCGCATGGTGTACTCGGATCTCGGCATCATCACGCTTGGCAAGATCGTCGAGGCGGTTGCCGGCATATCGCTGGACGTCTACGCGCAGGCGATGCTCTTCGGTCCGCTCGGCATGGCGCACACGATGTTCACTCCGCCCGAGTCGCTGCGCGCGCTGTGCGCGCCGACGGAGATGGACACGGTGTGGCGCAAGCGCCTGGTGCAGGGCGCCGTGCACGACGAAACCGCGGCGTTGCTGGGCGGTGTCGCCGGACATGCGGGTCTTTTTTCCACGGCCGCCGATCTCGCGCGCTTTGCGCGCATGCTGCTCGCGGGCGGGGAGCTGGACGGAGCGCGCATCGTGCAGGCGTCGACCATCGCGCAGTTCACGAAGCGGCAGGGCGCGAGTTCGCGCGCGCTCGGGTGGGACACGCGTTCCACGGCGGGTTCCAGCGCGGGCCGCTACTTCTCCTCGCGCTCCTTCGGGCACACCGGCTTCACGGGCACGTCGATCTGGATCGATCCCGACGCGCGGGTCGCGGTGGTGTTCCTCACGAACCGCGTGCACCCGACGCGCGAAAACCGCCGGCTCATCGGCTTCCGCGCCGTTCTGCACGACGCCGTGCGCCAGGCGCTTTCGTCCATGGGCGGGTGAGCCGCCTTCACGCGCCGTAATTATCCGACATGTCGCTCTCTTTTTTCTCCCGGGTCAAGCTCCGGACCAAGTTGCAGGTCGCGTTCTACGTGCTGGTCGTGCTCTCGACGGGCACGGCGGGGTGGCAGGCCTTCAACATCGCGCGGGAGTCCATCGAGCGGATCACCTTCGACCGTCTGACCTCGATTCGCGAGACCAAGAAGCGCGAGATCGAAACCTACATGCGGCAACTGCACAACGAGGCCCTGGCCGTCGCCGAGGACGGACGCACCGCCGAGGCGGCGCGCGCGTGCCTGCCTGA
Organism: Ignavibacteria bacterium; assembly: GCA_016720835.1. Lineage (GTDB taxonomy): Bacteria > Bacteroidota > Ignavibacteria > SZUA-365 > SZUA-365 > JADKJW01. The sequence continues at coordinate 185,770 of JADKJW010000006.1, read as the reverse complement.
CGGCGGGCCGGAAACCGTGCGCGCGCTGTACCGCGAGATGTTCCGCCGCCTCGGCGCGCGCTTTGCGTACGACGATCTTCTGCTCGCCGACAGCGCGACGGGAAGCATCGTGTTTTCCATCCGCGGAAGCGCCCGGCAGGCGCTGCATCCGGAAGACAGAGCACAAGGCGGCGGCGCGATGGCGCGCGTGTTCCGCGAGGCGCGCGATGCGGACGCCCCGGACTTCGCCCGCATTTCCGACTTCGAACAGGGAGCGGACGGGGACGCCGCTCCGGCCTTCTTCATCGCCGCGCCCGTTTTCGATCATGGCCGGAAGATCGCCGTGCTGCTGCTGCGGATCTCGACCGCGCATATCGACCGCGTCATGACAGGCATCATGAACTGGGAACGCGACGGCCTCGGCCGGACGGGAGAATCCTACCTCGTGGGCGAGGACGCGACCATGCGGAGCAATTCACGCTTCTTCATCGAGGCGCCCGGGGAATACATCGCGGCGATGAGGAAGCGCGGCGTGTCGGCGCAGATTCTGGAGCGCATGCGACGGCAGCATTCCACCATCCTCCTGCAGGAGGCGCACACCAGCGCCGTGCTGGACGCGCTTGCGGGACGCGCGGACACGCGCATCGTCACCGATTACCGGGGCGTCGCCGTGCTCAGCGCCTACGCCCCCCTGTCGCTTCCCGGCGTACGCTGGGCCATCCTTGCCGAGATCGACGTGAACGAAGCGTTCGCATCCGTCTTCGCGTTGCGCGAGCGCATCGTGATGCTGTCCCTGTTCATCTTTCTCTTTGCCGCGATCCTCGCGTTTGCGATCTCCCAGACGGTCACGCGTCCCATCCAGGCACTCGCGACAGTGACGGAGCGTTTCGGACGCGGAGATCTCGCGGGACGCGCCGCCATCGGCGCGCAGGACGAGATCGGCGACCTCGCCGCGACCTTCAACCGCATGGCGGAGAACACCATGCAGAACACCGCGCAGCTCCAGAGCGAAATCGCCTCGCGCATGCGCATCGAACAGGAACTTCGCGACTCGCGCGAGGAACTGCGCAATCTCTCGCGATATCTGCAGACCGCGCGGGAGGAGGAGCGCAAGGGCGTGGCGCGCGAAATCCACGATGAACTCGGCCAGGCGCTCACCACCCTCAAGCTCAATCTCGCCCTGCTGAAGCGGGACGCCGCGGCATTGCCCGACGGCGCCGCGGAACAACTCTCGCAGTTGATGGATCTCACCGACTCCACCATCCAGTCCGTCAAGCGCATCATCACCGAGCTGCGTCCGGGACTGCTGGATGATCTCGGTCTGTTCGCGGCCATCGAGTGGCAGGCCGAGGAATTCCAGGCGCGCACGGGCATCCGCTGCCAGCTCGCGCTCCCCGAAGAGGAGGTCGCCGTCGATCAGGAGCGCGCCACCGCGCTGTTCCGCATTTTTCAGGAGACGCTCACCAACGTCACGCGGCACGCGGGTGCGTCGCTCGTCCGCGCGTCCTTCGAGCGGCGGGGCACGGATCTCCTGCTCGTCATCACCGACAACGGACGCGGCATACGCGCGGAGCAGTTGCGCGATCCCGCGGCCTTCGGCCTGATGGGCATGCGTGAACGCGCGCTGTACTGGGGCGGCCGCATCGACATCACCGGAACGGAGCAGCGGGGCACCACGGTGCGCGTCTGCATCCCGCTCCCCACCGAGGAGACGCGATTGTGACGAACATCCTGCTTGCCGACGATCATCTCATGTTCCGCGAGGGCCTCAAGCAGATCCTCGGCCGCTGCGCCGACCTGCGCATCGCGGCGGAAGCGGGCGACGGGCAGGAAGCCCTCGAGCTCGTGCAGGCCGGAGGCATCGACGCCGTCGTGCTCGACATTTCCATGCCCGGCCGCAGCGGCTTCGACGTCCTCGTCGAGCTGAAGCGCGAATACCCCGATCTTCCCGTCCTCGTGCTCAGCATGCATCCCGAGAATCAATACGCCATCCGTGTGCTGAAGGCCGGAGCGTCGGGCTACCTCACGAAGGAGAGCGCCGCGGATGAACTCATCGCCGCCATCAGGAAGGTCGCGGCGGGCGGGCGCTATGTTTCGGCCTCGCTCGCCGAAAAACTCGCCGATGCGCTCGTCGCTCCGTCGGTCGCTGATCCGCATCAGGAACTCTCGAACCGGGAGTTCCAGGTCCTCCTCATGCTCGCGCAGGGCCGCACGCTTCGCGAGATGGCCGATGCCCTGCTGATCAGCGAGAAAACCGTCACCACCTACCGGGCGCGCATTCTCGAGAAACTCGGACTGCGCAACAATGCCGAACTGACGCGCTACGCGATCGACCGGCATCTCCTTCCGTAGTCCCTACATCTTCCTTCCGGATTCCCTACACGAAATTCATCCTGCCCCGATACCACGACCTTCGATCAACGTGTAGTTTGGGAGTCGATTATCTGCTGTCACGGCCCCCTGCCGGCGCCAGGCGCGCACGCGTGGCACACAGGCTCCCACTCCACATCTGACCAAGGAATCCTCCCATGACGATCAACACCGGAGACACCGGCTTCATGCTGCTGTGCAGCAGCCTGGTGATGCTCATGACGCCCGGACTCGCCTTTTTCTACGGCGGTCTCGTCGGCAGAAAGAATGTTCTCACCATCATGATCCAAAGCTTCGTGTCCATGGGATGGACCACGGTCATCTGGTATCTTGTCGGCTATTCGCTGTGTTTCAGCGGCGACGTGGGCGGCATCATCGGCAACCTCGACATGGCCTTTCTCCGGGGCGTGGACCTCAACACCGCGTCGCCGATCAACACCGGCATTCCGCTCATCGTCTTCGTGGCCTACCAGATGATGTTCGCCATCATCACGCCCGCGCTCATCACCGGGGCGTTCACCAATCGCGTCACCTTCAAGGCGTACATGCTGTTCCTCACGCTCTGGTTGATCTTCGTCTACTGTCCCTTCGTGCACATGGTGTGGGGCGGCGGCATTCTGCAGAAGTGGGGAGTGCTCGATTTCGCCGGCGGCATCGTGGTACACAACATCGCCGGTATGGCCGCGCTCGCATCCGTGCTGTTTGTCGGAAGGCGCAAGTCCGTCGATTCGGGGCCGCACAGCATTCCGCTCGTGGCGCTCGGAACGGGTCTCCTCTGGTTCGGCTGGTACGGGTTCAATGCCGGCAGCGAATTCCGCGTCGATTCCGTCACGGCGATCGCGTTCCTGAACACCGACATCTCCGCCTCCTTCGCCGCCGTCACCTGGCTCATCATAGAATGGATCACGACGCGCAAGCCGAAATTCCTCGGCCTCCTGACCGGCGCGGTCGCGGGACTCGCCACCATCACTCCGGCGGCCGGATACGTGTCGCCCACCTCGGCCGTCATCATCGGCGTCATCGCCGGTGGCGTCTGTTTTTATGCGGTGGCCCTGAAGAACAAATTGCAGTGGGACGACGCGCTCGACGTCTGGGGCGTGCATGGCGTGGGCGGTCTCATCGGCATCATCCTGCTGGGCATCTTCGCCTCCACGTCGTTCAATCCCGCCGGCGTGGACGGCCTGCTCATGGGCAATCCAGGCTTCTTCTACAAACAGCTCGTCGCCGTGGTCGTGTCGTCCATCTGGGCCTTCGGGTTCACCTACGGCATGCTCTGGCTGATCGACAAGATCACGCCGGTGCGCGTGCTGGGCGATGCGCAGCATACCGGTCTCGATCATTCCCTGCACGGCGAAGTCGCCTACGTCGAATCCTTCTAATACTCGAGGAACAATTCAGGATGAACCGCATGAATCGCACCGCGCTGCTCGTCGCCTTCGTCATCACCGTGTTTCTGTCCAGGGCCGCCATCGCGCAGGAGACCGCGCCGAAACCGTGGTACTCCGCCATTCAGGTGAACGGCTTCGTGACGTCGTCGCTCTCGTACAATCTCAACACGCCGGATTCGCGGAAGAACCAGTACCGGGTGTTCGACTACGACGACAACAGTTTCAAGATCGACGCGTGCGAACTGGTGTTCCACAAGGACGCCGGCTCGCCCGGCGACGCGGGCTTCCGCATCGACCTGACGGCGGGCTCGTCCATCCCCGCCATCGCGCGCTCTGCCGGACTCAACGGCGGCGATTTCGATGTGCAACAGGCCTATGCGTCGTACATCGCTCCCATCGGACGCGGGCTCAAGATCGATGCCGGGAAGTTCGTCACGCACACCGGCTACGAGCTCATCGACGGGCACGACGGCTACAACGACAACGCCACGCGTTCCTTCCTTTTCGGCTACGCGATTCCCTTCACGCACACGGGACTGCGCCTCGGCTACGGCTTCAGCGACGCGTTCGGGGCGAGCCTCTTCCTCGTCAACGGCTGGGATGTCGCGGTCGACAACAATCGCTCGAAGACCGTCGGCGCCCAGCTCTCGCTCGCGCCCGGCGGCGGTGTGACCTGCTTCGTGAATGCGCTGTACGGACCGGAGCGCGTCGGTAACAACAGCGACAACCGCATGCTCGTCGACTTCTGCGGCACCGTTGCCTTGAGCGACCTCGTGACGGTTGGAATCAACGGAGATTATGGCGCAGAACAACGCGTCCTGCAAGGTGGCGGCGACGCGCGGTGGATGGGCGTCGCCGCGTACTTGCGGCTGAACCTCCTCGCGGATTTCTCGCTGGCGCTGCGCGGCGAGCTGTTCGACGACAAGGACGGTGTCCGCACGGGTACGGTGCAGAAGCTGACGGGCGTGACGATCACGCCGGAATATCGCCCCTCCCCGGGATTTGTGGTGCGCGCCGACATGCGCCTCGATTCGTCGGATCAGGAAGTGTTCGAAAAAATCGACACGCCCTCGAAATCCCAGAGCACCATCTGTCTCAACGCGCTGTTCGTCTTCTGATCAATCCTTCTTGTTCCAGAGAAAAGGCGGCCTTGGCCGCCTTTTCTGTATAGGGCATCCTGTGCTGTTCGAGCACCCGTCCCGCGCATCATCTCGATCCGAGGACGAGCATCGTTCGAAGCGCCGCTCCGCTGTTCGTCGTCGCCTGCACCGCATACAATCCCGGCGCCAGTCCGTCCGCATCGAATCGGAACTGCTGCGAACCCGCCTCAAAGACGCCATCCGCGAGGATCGCCATTTCACGTCCGAACGCATCGAGCACGACAGCGCGCAGATGCGTGCGGCCTTCGAGCTCGATGCTGATCGTCGTGGATGATAGGACAGGATTCGGTGCGTTGCTGATGCGCGGCGCGCCGGATCGCGCGATCAGTTTTTCGCAATGCCCGTCGATCATCACGGTGGGATGCAGCAGGGCGATGGTGTCGATGCACGCGTTCGGAAGCCGGACACTGAAGCGCAGAGGCACAAGGGTTGCTGCTGCCACCGATGGTCGAGGCGCGCACGGTGAATTCCGCGATGTCCGCGACGGAATCGCCCGGCATGGCCGGATGCAGCCATGCGCTGCTCACCAAGGCGAGATCGGGTGAAGCCCATTGAAGATCCGCACTGCCGCCTTCAAGAAAGAGGCCCGGGATGCTGGGTGAAATACCGCATCGGAACGCGACTTCCTCTCCCGGGCGCAGCACGATTGTCCGCGCACTTCCCGCGGTCAGGGATCCGGGCGGATTGCCGAGTACCTCAATCGCTCCCGATTCTCCCCGGCAACCGCTGCCATCTCTTGCGAGCAGACGATACCGGCCCGGCTCACTGACGCGGAGTATCCGCGTGGTGCCGGCCACGAAACTGGTGTCGCGGTACCAGGTGTATGCGAGAAAACCGGATTCGCCGGTGAGCGTGAGTGTGTCCCCCTTGCACAAGCGCATGGTGCCCGACGGGTTGACATGCGGCGACCACCGGCAGGGAACGATGCGGATGCTGCCGGCGGCGAGGACGGGCTGCAGACACCCGTCATCGAAGATCCAGCGCTCGAGCTCCACCGCTGCGAGCGCGGTATCCGCGGGATCGTGCGCTTCGAACTCCGCCTCGAGGAGGACGCCTTTCCCGTTGACCACGCTGCGCGACGGAATGCGGAGTTGCACGCGTCCGGGGAGGAGCGATGTCACATGAACCGGTCCCGGCGGCAGCAGCGATGCGGGCGGGATGCGCGCGCCCGTGAATCTGAGCAGCGCCGTGTCGTAACGCAGCGTGCACTCGGCCGGGGGAAAAGCGGCGCCGGGGAGCGAATCCGCGAGGGAGACGAGCAGCACCGCGCTCTGCCGCGCGGGCACGACGGTATCGGACACATTCAGATGCAGAACGACAGCGCGCTCGCCGTCATCGGGCGCGACGAACGATGTGAACGCGGTATCCGCACCGCCGCAGAGATCCTGCACGATCAATTGCACGTTGTGCGCACCCCCGCCTCCGCAGCTGCCGGTGTAGCGCAGCGTGCAGTCGTCGCCGCGCCATTGCAGTATGGAGGCGATGAGGCGGTATGCATCCTGCAGCTGCGCGGGATGCGTGAGAAAGAATGCCTTGCCTCCCGTCTGCTCCGCGAGCAGTGTCAGCGCTCCGTTCTTCGCCGTGTCGCCGATGCAGACAGTGAAAACGCGAATGCGCGCGGCGCGCGCGAGGAGAATGACGTCCTCCGCCGACGCGGCACTTCTGCTGTCGGCCCCGTCGGTGAACAGCACCATCGCCGTGCACGGATTCTTCGCGCCGGACACGAGAGCCGTCAGGGCCGTCACGCAGCCGTCCCAGATTGAAGTGGATCCGCCCGCGGAGATGCGTTGCAGCGCGTCGCGCAGGAGTCCGGTGTCGGATGTCAGGCTTTGCAACGGAAGCGCGGCCTCCGCGAGACGGTACACACCGGCCTCGTCCCGCACGCCGTCCATCGCCCCGATGAACTCCGCGCCGGCCTTCCGCGCGCCCTCGAGCTTTTCCCCTTTCATGCTCGAACTCGCATCGAAGAGGAGCGCCGCGGAAATGGCGCAGCGGCTCGATGAGTCGGGACAGACGATGCTGTAGTTGTTGACGGGCACACCGTTGTCCGTCACGGTGAGCTGCTCCCTCGAGATGCGTGGAACCTGCTGCTCGCCGCATTGCACGGAGAAGGACACCCGCACCTCCGGCCATTGGAGAGCGACGGCGGAAATGCGCAAGGACGGCTGGGCGCGCGCTTCCGCAGCGGAACAGGCGAACAGCATGACGAGCATGATTGCATTGCATGGTCGATGGCCTGCTCTCATGCCGCCACCGCGCCGCCTGCCGAATCTCAGCGGAGGGTCGACGTGTGGACGCATCACCTGGGTCCCCTCAGCGGCCGCGTCCCAGCACGAGGATCGGACGCAATGCACCGCCTCCCGAAGTCGTTGCGTGGATCGCGTACATGCCGGGAGCGAGTCCGTCGGCGTGGAAAGGCAATACGGTTCTCCCCTCTGGGAAGATGCCGTCCGCGAGGCGCGCAACCTCGCGTCCAAATGCATCGATCACCACGGCCCGCATCTGCATCGCTCCGTCCAGATCGATGGAGACAAGCGCCGACTCGCGGACGGGATTCGGTGCGTTGCCGATGCGCGGTGCTCCGGCTCGCGCGATCAGCTTCTCGCAGTACCCGTCGATGAGGACACTCGGGTGCTTCAACCGGACGCTGTCGATGCAGCCATTCGGCAGGGAGAGCGAAAAGAAAAGCGGGATGGACAGTGCTTCGCGGACATCGCCGGAGGCCTGCAGGATGTATGTTGCCAGGACCGAAATGCTGTCCGCTCCCGCGTTCTCCGGCAACCAGACACGGCGCAGCAGGGTGAGCTGCGGGGATGTCCAGGTGAGGTCCGCGCTGCCTCCTTCCAGCCGTTCGCGCTCGAGCGGAGGGGAAACCCTGCACTGTACTTCGAATTGCGCGCCCGGCGCGACGAGAACGGTCTCGTCGCTTCCCGCCGTCAGGCGTTCATGCGAAACGCCGCGCACGTCCAGCGACTCGGAGATGCCCGTGCACCCGCTGTTGTCGCGCGCGAGGAGATAGTACCGGCCCGGGGTCGTGATGCGCAGAAGCGGCTTGACCTGCGACACGATCACGGAATCCCGATACCAGGTGTACTCGGAAAAACCGGATGGACCTCGCAGGATGATCGTGTCGCCTGCGCAGAGCCGCGCGCTTCCCGTCGGGTCGATGGCCGGCACCCACCGGCACGGGATGATGCGCACGGCGCCGTCGGCAAGAGCAGGGACCAGGCACCCGTCGTCGAAGATGCATCGTTCGAGACGCACCGATGCGAGCGCCGTATCGGGCGGGTCCGCAGCCTCGAATGCGAGAGTGCAGAGCGTCCCGGTATCGTCGATGGCGACGCGTTGCGTGATCCGGAGCTGAACCATGCCAAGCGTCTGCTGCGTGACGGCGATGGACCCCGGAGGCAGCAACGCGCCGGGCGGGATGTCCGCGCTGCGGAAGGAGAGCAGGGTCGAGTCGAAGCGAACGACGATTTCCGTCTCGGGAAGCACGGCGTTGATCGCGCTGTCGGTGACGGCGATGCGCACGAGCGCCATTCCCCTCGCGATGGTGGTGTCGCGGCCTGCGCGGAGACGCAGCGGCAGACTGCGCCCGATATTGCCTGGCGCGGTGAAGGTGAGGCTCGCCGTGTCGGCTCCGCCGCACACGTCGGAGACCGTGACCGTCACCGTGCGCGCTCCGCCGTCGATGCAGGTGCCGGTGTAGTGGATTTCGCAGTCCTCCGTCTGCGTTCGGATGACGGAAGCAATGAGACGGTACACGTCTTCGAGTTGTTTCGGATCGTCCACGAAATGAGAGGAGCCGCCGGTCATTTCCCCGAGGTCCCGCATCGCCTTGCTGTCGAGGCTGAGTCCAAGACCGATGGTGTACACCTTGATGCCGAGCGAGACGGCGAGGTCGATCGCCTGCTTGACGTTCGCGCTGCTGACGTTGTCCATGCCGTCTGTCAACACGACCATGGCCCTGCACGGATTCGCCGCGTGATCGCGCAGGTCGCGCAGCGCCGCCATGCATGCGTCCCAGATGGCGGTGGAACCTGCCGCGGAGAGCTGATCGATGGCCGCGTTGAGCAGCAGCGGGTTGCTGGTCAGTGCCTGCTTCTGCGTCACCATGCCGTTGAACTGGAAAATGCTCGCCTCGTCGATTGCGCCGTCCATTGACGCGACAAAGGCCTTCCCGGCGGCCTTCTCGCCGGCGATGCCGTCCCCCGCCATGCTGCCGCTGACGTCAAACACGAGTGCGACCGACACGCGGCATCGCGTGAGCGAATCCGGGCACGATATCGTGAACCCGTTGACCGGAATGCCGTTTTCCGTGATGCTGAAATTGCGCTTTGACAACTGCAACAGCTCGGTGCCGTTGCATTGCACGAAGAGCGACAGCTTCACATCCGGCCAGGCGAGCGAAATGCCGTTGAAATGCAGTACCGGCTGCGCGGCCGCCCGCGCTGCAAACAGCGCGAGAAGGACCAGCATGCGAACGTGACCGCCTTTCATGATCATGGGGCTCCGCCGAGGAAGCGAGCTGCTCAGGAGAATGCAACAACTTCCGGCATTGGGCCGATACATGCAAGTCGCAAACTTCGGACCTGCGCGGAGCTCCGGATACCTTGCACAATCCGTAATAAGTCCGTATAATCGACAATATAGTCTTTTGAACAGGGGGGCACGGTAATGCATACAGGTATCCGGAGTATCATCCTCCTCGCATGCGGTGTGTCTGTTTATTCCTCGCTCGCGGAAGCGCAAACGTCCGCCTCCGCGATCCTCGCCGTCGATCAGACTTCGTTCATGGATGGCCAGGGCGTCGCGCAGCCGCCGGGGGGCCCTGTGACATCCATCCGCAATTGGCAGGGCGATGCCTTCGACGTGCTGCGCGTCCGCATGGTCGACGCGGGCTCCGGCGACAAACTGCCGACGGTGCTCTCGCGCCTTGTCGTCCGCGCGGCACCCGGGAACACCGCGGACTGGACCATGACCTTCGCGGGTGCAAGCCTCTTCGATGGCACGAACGCGCTCCCGATGCAATCCGTACGCGTCCTCTCGGACCGCCTTGAACTGGCGCCCCGTGTTCCGGAGGCATACGTCCTCGATGCATCAGACGCGGTGTGGACGCTGCGCGTCCATTTCCGTAACGACGGAGTGCTTGTCGAGGGCGTGCAGTTCTGCTTCGAAGTGAACTCGAATACCGACGCCACTGCTGCAGCAGGCGCCTCCTCCGCCTTCTCCGTATCCGCCGGGATGGCGCTGCGGTCGAACGTATTCAGCGTCGGGGTCACCGCCACGCAACTCGCGTTCACCGTGCTCCCGCGGACGGTGACAACCGGCAAGCCTTTTCCGGCTACCGTTGCCGCATCCGACGGATTCGGAAATATCGCCAGCTCTTTCTCCGGAAATGTCAGCATCGCGGTGGAAAGCGGCGCCGGGACGCTCAGCACGGCGAATCCTGTCCAGAATGCGGTGCTCGGCATCGTGCGGTGGACCGATCTGCGCTATTCCGCCACCGGACCCTTCAGACTTGCCGCATCTGTTGCGGGACTCGGCTCCTTCCGCTCCCCCGAGATCAACGCCGGCAGTGCAGCGGATATTGTGTGGACACCGACCGGATCGTTTGTCTATCAACGATACTATCATACAGCCACATTGCTTCCGTCGGGCAGCGTTTTTTCGACCGGCGGCAGGGATGGCCATCTGGCGCTGAATACCTGTGAAATGTTCGATCCCGCAGGCGATATGGGCCGTGGCAGTTGGATCGCGAAGTCGTCCATGTCTTCCCAGCGCGAACGGCACACGGCAACACGCATGCCGTATGGCCGCATCATCGTCGCGGGCGGGCTCGACGATATTCCGATCCGAAGGTGCGAAATGTACGACTGGCAGCTCGATCGCTGGGGTCCCGTCGAAGATATGATCGATGTGCGATACGAGCACACGGCCACGCTGCTCCGCGACGGCCGCCTCCTCGTCGTCGGGTCGAAGAACTATGACAAGGGTTTCACGGGCTGTGAGATATTCTACCTCCCGATGGTGCATGGGGGCACGGGCCCGCTCTCCGCACCCACCGCGGGGCAGTGGCGCTCCACCGGCTCGCTGCATGTCGGTCGCGGGAAACACACCTCCACGATGCTGCCTGACGGGCGCGTCCTGGTGACCGGCGGTGTGTCGAATTACGTGCCGGTGAGGTCCTGCGAAATCTACGATCCGTCCACCGAAGCATGGACCACGGTGGCGTCGATGCAGGTGGCGCGCGAAGGGCACACGGCCACGCTGCTCTCCGATGGCCGTGTGATGGTCACTGGCGGCGCGGGGTACGAGGAAACGAGCTGCGAAGTGTTCGATCCGGCGACGAACGGGGGACAGGGCTCCTGGTTCCTGCTTGCGCCGATGAAGATGGGCCGCCGGAATCACGGCGCCGCACTGATGAAGGATGGTATCCTGCTCGTGACAGGGGCTTGGGTGATGGGCCAGGGGGCGCAATCCTGCGAAGTGTTTGAAACCTCCTCACCAGCGTCGTCGGTCTGGAAGCTTGTATCCCCGATGAATTGGGAGCGCAGCAATCATACGCTGACATCGCTTGCGGACGGCCGAGTTCTCGCGGCCGGCGGTGAAGTCTTCGGCAACCAGTCAGGCACGTCGGCATGCGAAATCGGCGAACTGCAGTACGTGGTCGGCATGCAGGAAACTCCCTTGCCTTCCGGCCTCGCCCTCGATGCCGCGTACCCGAATCCCTTCGGCGCGCGCACGCGGCTTCGCGTCAGCACGGATCATGGACAGGCGTTGGATATTGCCGTGTACAGCGTCCTGGGCGCACGCGTGCGCGTGCTGCACGCCGGCCGCATGGAGGGCGGCCGTCATACGCTCGAATGGGACGGCAGGGACGATGCCGGCAAGGCGGCGGCTCCCGGCATGTATTTCGTACGAATGATAGACGAAAGGGGCGGGATGAAGCAGACGGGGGGTCGTGTTGTCGCGCTGAGGTCTGCGTATATTTGCAGCACCATGCCTGCTGCACACTTTCCGTCCGCCTCCTCATGAAAATCCGTCTCCTCATCGCGCTGCTCGCGCTTCCGCAACTGGCGTCCGCACAGGACGATCTTCTCGGCGCGGCGCTCCGCTCCTTCGGACTCGATTCCTCCACCGTCGGGTACAGACCGCAGCCGACCTGGGGACCCGTGCCGCGCAGTGATCCGTTCCGGCTGCCGTATTTCGACGGGCTCCTCGCGCGGCCGCTGCGCATCCCGAACTTCACCCGCGAGATGCTCTGGCGCTACAACGTGTGGATCAGCGGCGACAGCGCCAACTTCGGCACCCCGACGCTTGCGAAAATGCGCCCGCTCGCCGGACTCGTCATGAACTCGGCCCGCAATCTCGGGCACGACATCGGACGCTACGGCTTCGATTACTCGCCCGAAACCGCATCGACGGATCCGCTCGTTTCCGTACTCCTCGCCCTGTATGGCGACCGCGGCCGTGTGCGCGGCGACAACATCGTGTATCAGCTCCCGACGCAGGACTGGTCCAATAATGCCGCGCGCATGCGCGAACAGCTCAAAGACGTGCCCGCGGAGTTCCAGCGCAGTCTGGCCGCCATCGTCGAGGCCATCCGCGAAGCCGCGAAATGGCGCGACGCCTCGCTCGGAGCGATTCCGCGCGCGCAGTGGCGGCATATCTTCGAAAGCACGACGCTCGAGGAGTCGCAGTGCGACGCGCATACCTTCGATCAGACCGTGTACGACGCGGCACTCGCCTTCGATTCACGCTCCGCCTTCTACGGGGCCTCGCTTCTCGCCCAGGCGGTGGAGAAAGAGGCACCTGTCCTGCGGAAATTCGCGGGACGCGACTTCGCGTTCGACATTCCCACACCGCTCGGCCGCATCGTGGTCCGAGGTTCCGGCAAGGACGCGCACTACGCCCAGGACTGCGCGTTGCTCGTGGATCTCGGCGGCGACGACATATACTACGGCTCGGTGGGCGCGTCCAATCCGGACCTGCCCGTGTCCGTGGCCCTCGATCTCGGCGGCGACGACCGCTACATCGACGCGCATCACGGTCTGCCCTCGCAGGGTTCGGGCGTGCTCGGCATCGGCATGCTGCTCGATCTCGGCGGGGATGACAGCTACGATGCGAAGACGTTCTCGCAGGGCTGCGGGCGCTTCGGCGTGGGCGTTCTGTATGATGAAAAAGGAAAGGACCGATATGCGAGTGAAGGTTTCAGTCAGGGCGCGGGGATGTACGGGATTGGCATCCTCTTCGACCGCGCGGGGAACGACGCGTACAATACCGTGTATTACGCGCAGGGCTACGGCTTCTCGCTCGGTCTGGGATTACTGGCTGATGCGGACGGCAACGACAGCTACATCGCGGATGATGTCACCCTCACGCACGTGGGCGATGAAACGCCGAAGCACAACGAGAGCGACGCCCAGGGCTACGGCGCGGGACGCCGCGGCGACCACACCGACGGTCACAACATGTCCGGCGGTCTCGGCATCCTCAACGATCTCGCGGGGGACGATACTTATTCGGCGGGAGTGTTCGCGCAGGGCTGCGGATACTGGTACGGCTACGGGGTGTTGAATGACGATCGCGGTGACGACACGTATCGCGGGGTGTTCTTCAATCTCGGCGCGTCCGCGCATTTCGCGATCGGGACGCTGTTCGACAATCAGGGCGACGACAAGACCGACCTCGTCATGACGCTCGGCCTCGGCACTGCGCACGATGCCTCGGCGGCGTTCTATATCGATCTCGGCGGTGATGACGTGTACACCATGTCCGCCGGGGACGATCGCGCCTGCAGCCTCGGCAGCGGCATCAACAATTCTTTCGCGCTCTTCGCGAACATCCGCGGCAACGATACCTACGCTCCCGTCGGCAATGCCCTGGGCTACGCCACCTCGCGGCAGCGCGGCGACTGGTCCATCTACGCCCCGGGCAGCGGCCTCTTCTTCGATATCGGCGGCATCGATACCTACACGTACCGCGTGGGTAAGGACAACAGTTCCTGGCGCAGCGTCGAGGGCAAGGATGGCGGCGGTGTCAACATGCTCGGCCGCGACGCGGAGCAGGGCGGGGTGAAGTTTGAATAAGTGGGGAGAGTGGGAGTGCGGAGGGGCGGGTTGAAAATATTACGGTAGACAGGAAGGGGACAAGCCTGGAGCTGCGAGATCAGTATCGATCCAGATCCTTCCCCACGAACGCCTTTCCGGTGAATCCGCCCTTCCGAATTCCGGTCAGCAGTTCCTCGTCGCTTCCCCCCATGCGCACGAGGTGATTGAGCACGAGCAGCTTCGGCTGCGCGCGGGCGGCGAGCGCGCCGAGTTCTTCGTCGGACGTGTGGTAGGCGTGCATGTAACGCGGCCAGTCTTCGCCACCGGGACGCGGCTCGGGCTTCAGGCGCACGGCGGGATACACCTCGTGCACGAGCACGTCCACGCCCTCCGAGGCGCGAAGCAGCGCTTCGCAGGGACGCGTATCGCCCGACACCACGAAGCTGCGACCGGGTGTATCGAAACGGTATGCATACGAGCGTTTCCACGCGCCATGCAGCGCGGGGATGGCCGTGACGCGCACGCCGGCGCTGTCGAACACCACGCCCGCGTCCACTTCGTGCACGTGCACGCGATACCCGAACGGCGTTTCGTGTTCGAGATCGTCCGTGCGAATTTCGATATCCTCCTGGTACGCGGCGAGGAGGTGATCGGTCATGCGCTGGAGCCCCGTTGGACCGTATGCCTGCAGAGCGGTCTTGCGCCCCATCACCCATGAGGTAAAGATGAGATCGGGATACCCCAGCGTATGGTCGCTGTGCAGATGCGTCACGAACAGCGCCGTGACGCCGCTGATGGGAAGCCCGGCAGCGCAAAGCTGCCGCTCCACCCCGGGCCCCGCATCCACGAGAAACACGAGCTTCCCGACAACGATGGCGGTTGCCGGTCCCGACGCCTTCGGATCCGGCCGCGGCATGCCCGTCCCGAGAAGAACCACGAAGCTGCTATCGCCCTGACGGCTCGCGTGCGCAGAATGCACCGGGCCGAGGGCGACGAAGAAAAGCAGGACGAGAGAGAGCCGGGTGGATTTCATGAACATGCTGTCGTGTGTGAAGGCCGGGTGGAATGGAACAACGCTCGTTCTGCTGCGAATGTACGAAATGGAGAGATATAGCTGATCGACGCAGTCCCGTGCGGGCAGGCGGAGCGGACGCTCCACATTATCTCCCCACTCATCCTTTCCGTATTTTTATGGATGGCGAATCAACGAGGAATGCACTCGATGACATGTTCAGCTCTTCCCAACTACGCACCGCTTCGCGTCGCTTCGTTGGGCGCGCCCACTCCCCACTCCCCACTTCCTACTTCCAAAGAGTACCTATGAAATCCATCACCACCCTCGCTCTGCTGCTCGTCGCGGGACTTTCCGTCCTCTCGATCGGCTGTGCCAACAAGGACACCGAGAAAATGAACACCGAACTCAAGCAGTTTTTGACCGCCTTCGAGGCGAAGTATGCGCCGCTCGGCAAGGAAGCGAATCTCGCCGCGTTCGACGCGTCGCTTTCCGGCAAGGATGAGGACTACAAGAAATCCGGCGACCTCGAGATCCTCCGCAGCACGATGTTCTCCAACAAGGAGGACTTCGCGAAACTCAAGAAGTTCCGCGACTCCGGCGCCATTACCGATCCCTCGCTCAAGCGCCAGCTCGACATCCTGTACTGGGCCTTCCAGTCCCGGCAGATCGACGAAAAAAAGATCGAAGAAATCATCCGCATGGAAAAAGGCGTGGAGAAGAAGTTCTCCACCTTCCGCGCCGAAGTCAACGGCAAGGTGTATTCGGACAATGAGATCGAGGATATCCTGAAAAAATCGACCTCCTCGACCGAACTCGAAGCGGCATGGACCGCCAGCAAGAAAGTGGGCGAGGCGGTTTCCGCGGACGTCCTCGCGCTCGTGAAAATGCGCAACGAGGCGGCGCGCTCGCTCGGCTTCAAGAACTACCACGCCATGCAGCTCGAACTCAGCGAGCAGGATCCCGCGATGATCGAGACGCTGTTCGACGAACTCGACGCCCTCACGCGCGACGCCTTCGCCTCGCTCAAGGGCGACATCGACACGTATCTCGCGAAGCGCCTGAACCTGCCGAAGGAGCAGCTCATGCCCTGGCATTACCAGAACCGCTACTTCCAGGAAGCGCCGAAGATCTACGACGTGGACCTCGATGCCTTCTACAAGGACAAGGACGTCGTCGCGCTCACAACGAAGTACTACGCCGGCATCGGTCTGCCGATCGACGACATGGTTGCGAAGAGCGACCTCTTCGAGAAACCCGGGAAGTACCAGCACGCGTACTGCACGGATATCGACCGCCTCGGCGACGTGCGCGTGGTCTGCAACGTGAAGCCGACCTACAGCTGGATGGGCACGCTGCTGCACGAATACGGGCACGCCGTGTACTCGAAGAACATGGACCGCGCCATGCCATTCTTCGAGCGCGAGGAAGCGCACATCTTCGCCACCGAAGCCATCGCCATGCTCTTCGGCCGCTTCGCCTCGAATCCCGCCTTCTTGAAGGACGTCGTGGGCGTCCCCGCCGCCGAGGCGGACAAGGTGGCCGACGCCAGCCGCAAATCGCTGCGCCTCGAACAGCTCGTGTTCAGCCGCTGGGCGCAGGTGATGTACCGTTTCGAAAAGGCGATGTACGAGAATCCCGACCAGGACCTCAACACGCTGTGGTGGGACATCGTCGAGAAGTATCAGATGATCAAGCGTCCCGCGGGCCGCAACGCGCCGGACTGGGCCTCGAAGATCCACATCGCCCTCTCGCCCTGCTACTATCACAACTACCTGATGGGCGAACTGCTCGCCTCGCAGCTCTGGTTCCACATCAACGGCGCCGTGCTCGGCAACGCCGATCCCATGACGCAGAGCTTCGCGGGCAAGACCGCCGTGGGCGCGTACCTCGCCGACAACGTCTTCAAGCTCGGCCGCTCGCTGTTCTGGAACGACATGATCGAAGGGGCCACGGGAGAGAAACTCACTCCCAAGTACTATGCGAAGCAGTTTGTGAACTGACGGTGAACACGAGCGAGCAGTCGGTCCCGCAATCGGAACTCATCCTCTATCAGACAGAGGATGGACAGACGCGAATTCAATGCCGATTCGAGGCTGACACCCTGTGGCTTTCCCAGAGCCAGATGGCGGAGCTATTTCAGGTGACGGTGCCAACAATCAACGAACACTTGACGAGCATGTATTCCGATGGAGAGCAATCCAAAGATCGAACTGTTCGGAAATTCCGAATAGTTCGATCCGAGGGTACTCGACAGGTGTCACGAGAAATTGAACATTACCATCTCGATGCGATTCTCGCCGTCGGCTTCCGTGTACGCAGCCATCGCGGCATGCAGTTCAGACAATGGGCGACGGCGCGCCTGAGCGAGTACCTGGTGAAGGGATTCACCATGGATGACGAACGCCTGAAAAATCCGCCTGGTCCCGGACAGGTGGATTACTTTGACGAGTTGCTGGAACGCATCCGGGACATCCGCTCGTCAGAACGTCGTTTTTATCAGAAGGTGCTCGATATCTATGCCACAAGCGTGGACTATTCGCCGGACAATGAAGCGAGTCAGCAGTTCTTCGCCACGGTTCAGAACAAGATGCATTGGGCTGCGCATGGTCACACCGCCGCGGAGATCGTCCGGTGTCTCTTTGCGGGACTCGTCCTGCACGAGATCATCTCGAGTACGCGGAAGACCGTTCAGCGACGATGCTCGTGATTCGATCAGCGGCCCGAGATGCGCTTTCGCGGTGATCGTGCGCTGTGCATGCATCCGGACGCGTGATCCTTCTCGCGAGTCACGAATGTTGTAACTTCATCGCTGCATCATGCGTCATGGTTGTACGGACGGCGGGGTGGGATGCGCCACCGGGAGATATTCCGGTTGTCGGCGCTTCCAGCCATTCTGCCCTGATCCTCCTTCCACGACGTGAGCGCCATCCAATCACGTGGACGTCGTTTCCCCCAGTACGCGGACCAACCATGCCGGCTCCACAAACGCAGCTCCGCATCCTGATACTCGCGAGTCTTGTACTCATTGGAGCGGGTACTGCAGCAGCCCAAGTTGGCTGGTATTTGCAGTATCCTGGTCCGGAAGGAAATGGACTGAAGAAAGTACGCTTCGCAGGCGCAGGCAAGGGGATGGCCGTCGGATCAGGAGGTACCGTCCTTCGCACCACAGACGGCGGCGCATCGTGGGTCGGTAAAGCAACAGGAACGCAGGACTTTCTCCACGACGTCTCCTGCCCCGATCCCCTCACGGTGGTTGTCATCGGCGGTACGCGTACCCTGCTTCGCAGCACCGATCGCGGCTGGACGTGGGCGGATCGAAGCAGCGCAGCGACCGAGAACGCACGCGGCGTCTGCTTCACGAACGCGAACACCGGCACGGTTGTCGGAGAACAAGGACGGATCGCCCGAACTGCCGATGGAGGCGCAGCGTGGACGTTGCAGAATTCAGGAACATCGGCAACGCTCCATGCAGTGTGCTTTACGGATTCCAGTACGGGCACCGCGGTCGGACAGCATGGAACGATCATCCGGACAACGGATGGGGGGACGACCTGGAGAACGCAGACGAGCGGGGTGACGGGCACGTTGTACGGCATTGCCTTTGCCGATGCGCATTTCGGGATCGCGGTCGGAGAAGGGGGAGCGGTCGTCCGAACGAGCGACGGCGGTGCGCGCTGGCACGCGCGCGCGTGGGCGCCCTCCGTGATCCTCCATGACGTGAGCGCGATCGACAGCAACCATTGGATTGCCGTGGGCGGCTCCAACACGATTCTTCGAACGACGAACGGGGGAGAGACGTGGACGCTGCAATCATATGAACCGAGTTCGTGGCTGCGGGGAGTGTCGTTCTCCGACGCGATGACCGGCGTGGCTGTCGGCGCTTCAGGTTCCATTCTTCGCACCGCGGATGGCGGTATCACATGGGACGTCATCACGCCGGTGTCGTACTGGGATCTCGTTGGCGTTGTGTTCGTCGATGAAAGCAACGGCACTGCGGTGGGGCAGGGCGGATATATTCTCCGAACCACGGATGGCGGTGATACATGGGCGGAGCAAAGCTCCGGAATATTCGGGTGGCTGACCGGGGTCTCGTTTCCCGATGCGAATACCGGGACGGTCGTCGGCGCAGGTGGAACGATTCTTCGCAGCACCGACGGTGGAAGCCACTGGATTCCGCAACAGGTGAACACCACTTCCTGGCTTGACGATGTCTGTTTCACCGATGCTGCCACCGGCACCGTGGTCGGCGATCATGGGATCATTCTCCGCACGACCAACGGCGGGTCCTCGTGGAAGGCGCAGGGAAGCGGCACAACCATGTACCTTGCTGATGTCTGCTTCACGAACGCCGTCACCGGTATCGTGGTCGGCGAGAAGGGAACCATCCTGCGCACGACCGATGGCGGCGCACGCTGGACGGCGCAATCCTCGCCGACGTCGGCCTCGCTCTCCGGCGTAGCGTTCGCGGATTCGAACACCGGCGTCATTGTCGGCGGGAGTGGCGTCATCCTCCGCACGACTGATGGTGGCGCGAGCTGGTCGTCAGGATCGAGCGGCGTCACCGCCTCGCTCAACGACGTCCGCTTCGCCGATGCGAATACCGGCATCGCGGTCGGGGCCTCCGGCACGATCCTTCACTCTGCGGATGGCGGAATCACCTGGCTTCGGCAGCAGAGTCCAACAACGCGCGATCTCGGTACGGTGTCTTTCCCGACAGTCGCATTCGGCACGATCGTCGGCCGGGAGGGGACCATCCTTCACACGACGAGCGGAGGCACGACAGGCATCACGCGCGCCCGCTCGCTGCCCGGCCGTGCCGCTCTCGGCCAGAGCTATCCCAATCCCGCGTACGGCATCACGCGGATTCCGTATACGCTCGCGTGCGGCGGTTTCGTGTCGATGCGCGTATTCGATCTGCTTGGAAAAGAGGTCGCCGTGCTGCGGGATGCAGAGATGCCGGCCGGGACGCACGTCGCGGCCCTCGACGCGGCAACGCTGCCGGCGGGCGTGTACCACGTGCAGCTTCGTGTCGGCGACGTGATGCACTCCCGGAAACTGGTGGTGGGGATGCGGTGATGATTCTGAGACGAGACGCTGCGCCCCAGCCTGTCGTCCCATTTGCCGGAATGCGGCGGCTGCGGTAGTTTATGCACGCCATGTCATTGTACGATGTCGTTGAGGGTTGGAAGCATGATCGACTATGAAGATTTCCGGATGTCGCTCAGGCATGTGCAGCTGCAATACGCGAATCATCTCGGGGCCGGTGAGCGGCCGGGGCTCACGGATATCGACCGCGAAGCGATCGCGGAATCCGTCATCCGGCGCTTCGAGACCTGCTACGATTGCCTCTGGAAGGTTCTGAAACGCCATCTCGCGGAAGCGCAGGGCCTGCCCGATGTGCCGAACAGTCCAAAGCCCGTGCTGCGCCTCGCTAACGAGAATGGACTCCTGCCGTCTCCCGCTGAACACTGGCTCGAATATGCGGATGCGCGCATCGCAACGTCGCACGACTTCAGCGGGGACAAGGCGGGAGAAAGTCTAGCGCTGATGGATCGCTTCATTCCCGACGCGCAGCGGCTGTATGCAATCCTCAGCGGGAAATCGTGTGAATGAACGGCGAGCTCGACATCGAGCCGCACGATCGCGACATACTTCTCGCACTGCTGGCCCGTTTCCTTCCCGGCGTGGAAGTGTGGGCGCATGGCTCGCGTGTAAAGGACACGCACGTCCTGCATCCGATCTCGATCTCGTCGTGTTTGCCACCGACGAACAGGGGAGTCAGGTTGCCGCGCTCCGCGAAGCCCTCGACGAAAGCTCGCTCCCGTTCCGTGTTGATCTCGCCGTGTGGGACGAAATTCCAGAGCGCTTCCGCAGGAACATCGAAGAAGAACATTCAGTCCTGATTGCTCGTTGACCAACCCTGTGTGTCATGCCGCCAGGGACGCGACTGGACTCGGAGCGTAGTGTCTCGGTTAATGAACGCAGGGCTTCTCCTCTTCGAGCGTGACGATGTTTTCGGACAGATAACGGTTCTGATCCCGCTTCGGAGTATCGCCGTAGCCGAGTCGCGTCTGAATGACGCTCTTCCATTCCGTGACGACGCCGTCGGAAGCGCGAAAGACTCCGCGCATCGAGTATCGTTCGAATTGCGTTTTGAATTTTCCCTGCACACGTGTGTTTTCGGACGGCTGCATGGTTTCGAGAATCGAGTACCGCTGCGGCTTGCCCGTGATGGCATCGTAAGACGTTGAATCACGCAGCGTGCTCGAGAGTTTGCATCCATAGTCTCCGGTCCAGTTCCAGCGCGTCATCGGGGCAGGACCATCGCCCGGTCCGGTGTTGAGGCGCTTTGGGCCAGGGAGCACGGGAAAGATTGCCCACGTGTACCATTTCAGAAGAACGCTGTCAGGCGACATCGATCCGGCCTCGGGGTTTTTTTCAAGTTTCTCTCGGAATTTCCTGGTTTCCGCCAATTCCTCGAGTAATGCGCCCGATAGAAATTCCCCGGTGCAACTGATGCTCACGCCAAATTTTGGTTCGGACATTGGACGCCGACCCATGCTCTGACCGTCGATGGAAGCTGCATCCAGATCGCCGATGGGTTCGTAGCGCTCGTCCAGTGTACTGACGATCATGAGCACGTTGCCTGCGCTGTCGACGTCCTGCACACAGACGCCCACGCAGAGCGTGTGCAGGAAATTGTCGCCGTAATAGTCGGGCTTCTCCGTCTTGTCGAGATGACGACTGACGATTTTGTACACATACTCCCGCCCCTTCACGAATCCGTACCTGACCGGAGCCTGCGGATCGGCGTGCTGTGCCATCGCGCTCGTGACGAAGAGCGTGGAGAGGAGAACGGAGAACAGAATGCGCATGTCCGATCACTCCCGGGGCGGTTTCATTTCCATGATCGTACTAAACATCGCAAATAACCCTCACAACTCCGAATCATGGAATATCGGGACATACCATGCAGACGGATCAGGACAGACATCAAAACTCCTGCGTCTCCGAGTCCCCGGGCCACAGTCCCCACCTGCGCTTCGCTGTGCTCGCTTCGGTGGGCAGGCCCGCGTCTCCACCTGCGCTTCGCTGTGCTTGCTTCGGTGGGCAGGCTCGCCTCCCCGTATCTCAAGCACTTGTGATCCCAGTGACGCGGACACCCGACTTCCTTCTCGTGATTGTTCGTGGTACGTTTGAGAAAACTTACTCCTGCGATCCGTATTTGCGAGGTTCCAGTACCTGAACCAGTATCTTCCCGAGGCACATGAGCAAGCACATTTCTCTTTCGCTGGTTTTAGTGATTCTATTGCTTCTCCAGACCAATCGATCTGATGCTCAATCTGGTTGGTACTGGCAGAATCCACTCCCTCAGGGGAATGCTCTCAATGCAGTTTCCTTCACTAATGCCAACACAGGAACAGCAGTAGGCGCCGTCGGCACCATTCTTCGAACTACTGATGGCGGAGAAAGCTGGACGAGCCAGGCCAGTGGAACAGAGAATCACCTCCGCAGTGTCTCTTTCATCGACTTCAACACGGGAATAGCGGTTGGTGACAATGGCACAATTCTTCGCACCGATAATGGAGGAACAAGTTGGAGAAAACAGACCTGCGGTTCCTCTGAGTACTTAAGTGGAGTGTGTCTGACCGATTCCAACAATGGAACGGCGGTCGGGGTACGTGGAATAATCTTCCGCACAACAGATGGTGGAACGAGCTGGACAAAACAAAGCAGCGGTGAGCAGACGTATCTGTCCGCCGTGTCGTTCACTGATTCCAGCGTAGGAACGGTTGTCGGACATCTTGGTACGATCCTTCGCACACACCCGGCCCCGGGGGGCGGGGGGGGGCCCGGAGGGCCTTTCTTTTTTCCCCCCCAAACCCGGCCGTCCCCGGCCCCCCCTATCGATGGAGGAGCAACGTGGACGATTCAAGCCAATGGGAGTTTCGGAAGCCTTCATCTCAAAGGAGTCTGTCTTTCCTCAGCTGAGACAGGAATACTCGTCGGAGAATCAGGCACGATTATCAGAACAACTGATTCCGGTTCGAGTTGGACAACCCGGACGAATGGCGTGAGACAGAATCTCAGTGGAGTATCATTTTCTGATTCGAACACAGGAATGTCCGTTGGTGGTGGGGGCACGATCCTGCACACCACGAATGGCGGAACGAATTGGACAATGCAAGCCAGCGGTACTTTGAGATTTCTTTGTGGAGTCTGCGTGGTCGATTCTGAAACAGGAATTGCGGTCAGCGCACAAGGAGCAATCGAACGGACTACCGATGGTGGAGCACACTGGACAGAACAGCCGAGTGGGACATCAAATTGTCTTAACGGGGTCTACTTCACGGACAGAAATACAGGCACGACAATTGGATGCAATGGCACGATCCTGCGCACCACAGATGGCGGAGAGAGTTGGACGAATCAGCACAGCGGGACTGACGTTGATCTCTCGGGCGTTACATTCACCGATACCTATACCGGAACGGTTGTCGGATCGAAGGGAACGATCCTTCGTACAACCGATGGCGGAACGAATTGGACAACGCAATCGAGTGGGACAACGTACGATCTCACAGGTGTATCCTTCGTCGATGCATACACGGGAACTGCAGTAGGCATGATGTGTACGATCCTCCGAACAACTGATGGTGGAGCGAATTGGAACAGTCAATCAGGTGATTCACATAGTCTCCTCACAGGCGTTGCATTCGTTGATGCGAACAGAGGAACCATAGTCGGAATGCAGGTAATCCTTCACACGACAGATGGTGGAACGAATTGGATCACTCAATACATCACTGCCCTCTTATCTGGTGTTTCCTTTACCGATGCCAATACTGGAACCGCAGTTGGCTGGGACGGAGCAATCCTCCGAACGACCACCGGTGGTGTGACGTGGATCGATGACCGGCAACCTGATCCCGTACAATTCCACCTCGATCAGAACTACCCCAATCCCGTCACATCCAGCACCACGATTTCCTTCTCGCTCACGAGAACGGAGCAGGTATCGTTGAAGATCTACGACCTGCTTGGCAAGGAGGTCGCAGTGCTCGTCGACGACGAGCATACTGTCGGGAAGCACTCCGTTCCATTCGATGCATCCGGACTGCGATCAGGGGTGTACGTCGCCATCCTGCGAACCGGATCCGTCATACAGACCAGAAAGATGCTGCTTCTCCGTTCGCCGGTTCGTTGAGAGGAAAGGAACCGGTTGCGGTCATACCGTTACGCAACTGTTCCCAAACTGTTCCCAATTCGTCGAGGCTTGGAGAACAATTCAATTACTCTATCGAGGTCAAGACAGGTTGGCAGCAGACCTTGGAATCGTAGAGTGTTCAACAGGCGATCCGGTGAACCCTTCTGGCGCTCGAGTTGCTCGGAGCGGTGTCACGATCACTCGATGATCTGCGCCAGGTGATGGTTGCTTATCTGGTGTCTGATGACGAGATCGGACGTGCCGAAATCTTGAGCAAGGTCGTCGATCTCCTCTTCGGTGACGAAGGCGCCGCCAATGCTCGCGCGAAACTCCTCGGCGGGTGCGATGAATTCCGCTGCAAATGCCCTGCCCGCCTTCTGTGCTTCGGTATGGGCGCGCGTCACAATCGCCGCCGGGCTCTGATCGTTGGAGAGATACGCGTAAATGGCTCTGCACAACGAAAAGACGTTTGCCGTATCGCGGTGTTTCCTGAGCCCGAAGAACGGCGAACCATTACCGGTGCTTCCAACCGCTGCCTGGATGAAAGTATCGCCGTGAAGGTCATTCACCGTGCGTTCCCAGCGATCCCTGGTAACGCCGAGTCTGCTCCCGACATCGTCGATAGAACAGAGCCGTCTTTCTTGACCGTTGCCGAGAACCTTTTTCAGCTCATTTGCAAAGGTGTACCCGCGTTTCCAGGGATACTCTCGGGGAATGAAGACCGAACTTGATCCGCGAACTGAATCCCTGATCTCCCGTAATTCGCCGAGTTCGATTCTCGAGGCTGCAGCATGCGAAAAAAACTCTGTTACGGTGGAACCTTGTGACGCCAGGACGGAATAGTCAGCCGCGGCGTAGAACTCGTCCAGTACCGTTTCGGGAAGCTTGCTTGACAGTTCTATGACGGTCTTGCCTATGTCGGAGTCATCGAGGTCGAATGGATCGAGGCCAAGACTGGCTACCGCCTTACAGAAGGCGCGCTCTTCTTCATCGATCGTGTTGATGGCGTGCCACTCGTCCGCGAGGAACGATTCTCTGATCCCCTTTTCCGTCAACCGCTCGAGTACTGCGTCGATAAATAGCCTGAGTGAGTCCTCCAAACGCGCAGTTTCGATGGTGATGACTCCGGAGGTAAAGAAATTCAATCGATGACGGGGCAGGGAACCTGTATGCCACGAGATATTCGTATACTGGCCTTCAGTCTCAATCCACATGGCCGGGAGAGCGAACCCTTCGGAGGCCGCAGAAATATTGTGTCGTTTCCAATACTCTCTGGATTCGGCCCTGCGCGGCACCTTCACTTCATTGAGGAGATTCCACCAGTGCGTCACGATCCATTCTGCGAACGGGTAGAGTGGGAGGTAGACTCCGTCGCGTACACTTTGAGCCGCCTCATCCTCAACGCGCGTGACAGACTGTCCGGCGGCAAGAATCTGGAATCGTGCCCATGTCGCTCGTAATTCGGCTCCTCGCGCTCCTTGCGGATCCTCCCATTCGATTTTGAAAGTCAGTGTTGGTGTCGGCATATCATATCCCTTCAGGCCATTCATCCGATTCCAAGTGGTAGCCCTTGTACTCCCCGGTTTCCTTGTTTACCAGTCGTCCTTCATACACGGTTGTTTCGTTTTTCCACCAGACATACCTCGGAAATATCCCCTCCCAGGGATCGCCCACGAGACCAGCCTTCAGGCTTTCTCTCAGGTGCGTGGTGAGATCATCCTGATTCCAATCAATACTTGGATCGCAAATGCTCGCGTCGGCTCTCGGTCTTGGGTGCCCCGCAAACGAGGGGCGGATTTTATGCTCCGGACTTCCGACGTAGTGAGCTTGAACGGAAGCCATTTCCAATAAAAGCTGATTTGGTTCCACGCACAGTTTCCGGATTCGCGGGCGCTTTCGGGATGCTGCTCTCATCGGTTCATGTGAATCAAATAGTGTCTGTTTCCATTTGCATGCGTGACTGAATTGTTCGCCTCGCGCGCTCTGGCAAAAAATAGATGGCCTTGGCGAAACACAAATCACTCTCCGCTTCGTGGGCCCTGCCGGACTTGAACCAGCGACCAATGGATTATGAGTCCACCGCTCTAACCAACTGAGCTAAGGGCCCGATCAACCTCCAAAGATACCCCGCGACGATTGTCCATGCAAGAATTCCCATGCGAGCCCGAAACCTGTCATCGCCCATCCGGACCCGAATCCGATACTTCACGACTCGACCTGAGATACCGCGAATGCTGGCTGTGGAAATGGAATTGGGATATGCATCAATCTATAGGCTGAAATACGACTTGCAAAAATCAGGATTAAACCTTATTATACTGCGTTGATAATCAGGCGTTAGCCTGAATAGTAATTCTCGCTTTGAACCAAATGTGGCGAATTTCAGAAACACAAGGCGCAACGAAGTGAAAATCACGAATCATAATCTGGCGATCGAACAGCTCGATCGAAAACTCGTCCAGGTGAGGCCGCTGGAACTGCTGCAGGTACCGGAGCGTGGATGGGTTCATGCCATACGAGTTACCTTGAAGATGTCTCTCCGCCAGCTCGCTGGCAGAATGAAGATGACTCCGCAGAGCGTCAAGGAAATCGAGGAACGGGAAGCAAACGGTTCGATTACCATGAAATCGCTGCGTGACGCCGCCGACGCACTCGGTATGAAACTGGTGTACGGATTGCTTCCGAAGGAGGAATCGGTCGAAAAAATGATTGAGCAACGGGCGATGACCGTGTCGAAATCGATTGTTTTGAGGACCTCGACTACCATGATGCTGGAGGATCAAGGCGTGTCTCAGGCGCGGCTTGAGAAGGCGATTCAGGCGAAAGCCGAGGAGATCGTCCGGACGCTGCCGAGGTTCCTGTGGGACTAACACCGGATTACAATGGTGGACAAACATCACTGGATCAGGACGAGATGCAGGAGCTGTTGATTCCGACGATCACGTCGCGGGTGGAACTCGACGAGTTCGAACAGCAGAATATCGAGTCCGCGGTGCAATGGACCATTTCTCGATCATTCAAGGCCGGAGAGGTATTGTCGGAAAATTTCATCAAACTTCTCCATGCACGAATGTATGGCGATGTGTGGAAATGGGCGGGAGAATTCAGGAAATCGAACAAAAACATCGGTGTCGATAAATACATGATTGCTCCCGAGCTTCGAAACCTGACAGGAGATTGCCTGTACTGGATCAACAACCAGACCTTCGCGGATGACGAGATCGCCATCAGATTCAAGCATCGGCTCGTCTCGATCCACTGCTTTCCCAACGGGAACGGGAGACATGCGCGGTTGATGGCTGACGTGCTCGTGTGGAAGGTTCTCGGACATCCGGCCTTCTCATGGGGCAGTGCGTCGCGCTTCAACGCCGGCGAAGCGCGGGCAGCGTACATCTCCGCCTTGCGACGCGCAGACGACGGAGATATTCAACCTCTGCTTGTCTTCGCGAGAAGCTGAAATCATTCTCGACGTAAAAACGGTTGGTGCAGGCACCGGGGAAAAAAAAAAAAATAATTTTCCCCCCCCCCCCCCTCCCCCCCCCCCCCCCCCCCCCCCCCCCCCCCCCCCCCCCCCCCCCCCCCCCCCCCCCCCCCCCCCCCCCCCCCCCCCCCCCCCCCCCCCCCCCCCCCCCCCCCCCCCCCCCCCGCCCCCGGAGCCCCCGGCCCCCCCCCCCCCCCCCCCCCCCCCCCCCCCCCCCCCCCCCCCCCCCCCCCCCCGGCACACGCCCCAGGAAAAGGAACCCCCCCCCCCCCCCCCCCCCCCCCCCCCCCCCCCCCCCCCCCCCCCCCCCCCCCCCCCCCCCCCCCCCCCCCCCCCCCCCCCCCCCCCCCCCCCCCCCCCCCCCCCCCCCGACCCACCCCCCCCCCCCCCCCCCCCCCCTTCCCCCCCCCCCCGCCCTCCCCCCCCCCCCCCCCCAACGAAAGAAAAACCCCCCCCCCCCCGCCCCACACCCCCCCCCCCCCCCCCCCCCCCCCCCCCCCCCCCACCCCCCCCCCCCCCCCCCCCCCCCCCCCCAAAAACCCCCCCCCCCCCCCCCCCGGGGCCCCCCCCCCCCCGGGGATCTCCCAACCCCAAATCGGAAATCCGGGGGGGGGGGGGGAAAAGGGGGGGGAGAAAAGGGGGGGGGGGGGAAAAGGGGAAAAAGGGGGAAAAGGGGGGGGGGGGAGGGGGGGGGAAAGGGGGGGGGAAAAGGGGGAGGGGGGGGGGAAAGGGGGGAAAGGGAAAGGGACAATCCGAAATCATTAAGCCGCAATCCGATATTCACACTCCGCAATCCGATATTCCGATGATCCCACACCGCCGCCTCGATTTCAACGCCGTGTTCACCACGGAGAAGTACGAATCGTTCTTGCGCGCCCTCGACGAAGCCAGCGGGACGCACGTGGACTTTCGCATCTGCGAAACCCCCGTCTTCATCGACGCGGAGTTCGAGAAACGAGTCTACACCGCCGCGCTGGAAATTCTCGCGCTCACCATGACGCCGGAGTATCACGAGATCTCGGAGCGCTCCTTCCCGCCCGGCTGCAAGGCGCCGAACGAGAACGCGCATCCGGAGTTCGTGCAGGTGGACTTCGCGGTCACCTCCGCGCCCGGAGGAGGCTTCGGAATCAAATTGATCGAGCTTCAGGGCTTCCCGTCGCTGTACGGCTTTCAGGAAATGCTCGGACGCATGGCCATCGAACACTACGGACTCGAGGGCCTCCGCCACCTCGCGCCGGGCATTTCTCACGAAACGTATGTGGAAATGCTGCGCCGCGCGGTGTTCGGCGATCACGATCCGGAGAGCGTGGTACTCCTGGAAGTGGAACCGATGAAGCAGAAAACGCTCTGCGACTTCCTCGTCACCGAGCGCATGATCGGCGTCAAGACCGTGGACATTACCCACGTCGAGAAAGAGGGCCGCTCGCTGTACCGCCACGACGCATCAGGGAGACGCATTCCCATCCGCCGCATCTACAACCGGGCCATCATCGACGAGATCACGCAGAAAAAGATCGCCGTGCCCTTTTCCTTCACCGACGACCTCGACGTGGAGTGGGCCTGCCACCCCAACTGGTTCTACCGCATCAGCAAATTCTCGATTCCGTACCTCGACCATCCCGCCGTTCCGAAAACGCTCTTCCTCGACGCGTTCGATGCGCTGCCGGACGACCTCGAGAACTCCGTGCTCAAGCCCCTGTACAGCTTCGCCGGGAGCGGCGTCATCGTCTCGCCCACTCGCGCGGATGTGGACGCCGTGCCCGCCGATCAGCGCGGCGCCTGGCTGCTGCAGGAGAAGGTGGAATATGCTCCCGCGCTGCTCACGCCCTCCGGCGGCACCAAGGTGGAGCTGCGCGTCATGATCCTCTGGGACAAGGAGCCGGCGCCGGTGATGCTTCTCACCCGCACGGGCCGCGGCCGCATGATGGGGGTGGACTTCAACAAGAATCTGGACTGGGTCGGCGCGACGTGCTGTCTGGTGGGGCCGTGAATCGTGAGGTCGTGAATCGTGAGGTCGTGAATCGTGAAGTCGTGAATCGTGAAGTCGTGAATCGTGAAGTCGTGAATCGTGAGGTGTATTTCGATTCACCATTCACCATTCACCATTCACGTTTACGCATTGCAGCCAGTGCCAGTCCGGTCACGGTTTTGCCGTCGGCGATTTCCTGCGACGCGCACATGCGAAGGGCCTCGTCGAGGGGCACGCGCAGCAGGCTGATGCTTTCCTCGCCTTCCTCGAGGGCGCGGGTGCCGGGTTCGAGGCCGGTAGCGAGATAGATGTGCAGCACTTCGCTGCAGAAGCCCGGCGTGGTCCACATCGCGGTGAGTTTCTCCAGCGATGAGGCACGCCAGCCGGTTTCTTCCTCGAGTTCGCGGCGGGCGCACTCCATCGGGTCCTCGCCGGGATTGAGCTTGCCGGCGGGCAGCTCGAGGATCTCCCGTTGCAGGGGATAGCGGTATTGGCGGATCAGGAGCACGTCGCCGTTGTCGAACAGCGCCACGACCACCGCGCCGCCGTCATGTTCCACCACTTCCCGCACTGCGGTGTAGCCGGACTGGTGCGTGACCTCGTCGCGCACAATGGTGAACACGCGGCCGGTGAACACCACCTCGTGCCGCGTGATGGTAAAGGGAGTATCCATGCGTGACGCGTTATTGCGGCGGCAGCGGGACGCGGGAATCGCCGGTCTGTGCCGATGGGAAATGGACCACGCGCTGCGGGAACGGAATCCGTATGCCGTTCTCGACGAGCGTGGCGTGAATACGCTGCAGGATGAGGCTCGACAACGGCGGAATGCCGTTCGGCTTCGCCGTGCGGATGAGCGCGTCGCAGTGGATGGACGATTCCCCGAGTTCCATCATGCGCACTTCGGTGGTCTCCGGTTCCACGACGTCGCTCAGGGTGTTGATCGCCGCGATGAGCAGCGCCTGCATGCGCGGGATGTCGGTGTCGTACGCGACGTTGAACGACACGCGGAAGCGCACCACGTTGTTGGGGTAGGAGAGATTCCAGATCTGGCTCTTGACGATCTCGGAATTGGGCGTGATGATCATCACGTTGTTGTCGTCGATCACCTTCGTGGACCGCATCCCGATTTCATGCACGTTGCCGAAGGTGCCGCTTGGCAGACGCACGCGGTCGGACAGCCGGAACGGCCTGTCGATCATCAGCACGAAGCCCGCGATCATGTTCGCGAGGGTTTCCTGCGCGGCAAGCGC
The DNA here is from genome assembly GCA_016720835.1 of Ignavibacteria bacterium. Taxonomy (GTDB): domain Bacteria; phylum Bacteroidota; class Ignavibacteria; order SZUA-365; family SZUA-365; genus JADKJW01. The sequence continues at coordinate 154,897 of JADKJW010000006.1, read as the reverse complement.
GATGGCCAGCGAACCGACGCCGAGCGACATGATCAACGTCGAGATGTTCTGATTGAAATGGTCGAGCACCACGATGACCACCACCGCCGCGACGAGGATGTTCAGGACGCGGTTCACCAGCGGCGCCAGTTCGTCGTCGAGATGCGTCTGCGTCCGGTGCGAAACGTCTTTCAGATACCAGAGGACGAAAGAGTCCACGACCTTCGCGAGCATGAACGCGACATACATCATGGCCATGATGTATGTCGCGGCATTGACCACCACCGCCGCGGTGCGAATGTATTGCGACTCATCCTGCACGTAGTGGATCAGTCCCCGAGTGGCGAAATACGCGGTGATCAGCACGACCAGGCCGGTGATGAAGCGGCCGAGCACCGTGAGGATGTAGTCGTCCAGGGACGATTTCGTCCGCTTCGCCCAGCCCCGTCTCGCGAAGGTGAAGAGGATCTTCAGCAGACGCCCCGCCAGGTAACTGAGGAAGATGAGCAACGCGGCGGACAGCGCGTCCGACAGCAGGGTGTCGCCAAGCACCGGCTCGAGGATGTTCATGGTGTGTGCTTCCGTGTCAGAAGAATGCGCAGAATATAGACCCGCATGCCGCGAAAATCAACAACGGCAGTCCTGTGGATAAAGTCGATGCATTTCTGGAAATTGCGCAATGATCACACTCCCTGAAGACGATACGGATCTCCTCGCCGAATGCGACGTCTGGACCTTTCGCTCCGGCGGCAAGGGCGGCCAGAACGTGAACAAGGTGGAAACCGGCGTGCGCCTGCTCCACCGGCCGACGGGCATCATCGTCCGCTCGCAGACCGAACGCAGCCAGTATCGCAACAAGCTCGTGTGCCTGCGCCGCATCCGTGATCGCGTGGCGAAGATGAACATCGTCGTCCCGAAACGCATCGCCACACGCGTGCCGAACAGCGCCCGCCGGAAGAACAGCGAGGCGAAACTGCGCCACTCGGTGAAGAAGAGGCTGCGCGCGAAGCCCGGAGCGAGTGACGAATAACCCGAGGTCGCTATGCGGACTCTTCTGTCCTTTATCCTGATGGCGCTCTGCGCGGGGCAGGCCTGCGCACAGTATCTCAGCCCGCAGCAGGATCCTCCCGCTGTGGATTGGAAGTGCATTCAATCGCCGCACTATGAAATCGTGTTTCCGTCCGACATCGCGCGCGACGGGCAGCGTGTCGCAAGCATGCTCGAACATCTGTATCAGCCTGTCGCGAAAACGCTCGCAATCGAGCCGCGAAGAATCACCGTCATCCTCACGAACAACACGACGCAGGCGAACGGCTTCGTCACGCTGGCGCCGCGCCGCTCGGAATGGTTCGGCACGCCGCCGCCGCACGGCCTGCTCGGGACCAACGACTGGTACACGCTTCTCGCCGTCCATGAAATGCGGCATGTGGCGCAATTCGACAAACTCGACGCCGGGTTCACGGGCTTCATGTCATGGTGCTTCGGGGAGACCATGCAGGGTTTCTTTTCCTTCTGGTCCGTTCCGGGCTGGGTGTGGGAAGGCGATGCCGTCGGGACGGAAACGGCTCTTACTGCGGGCGGCAGGGGACGCATGCCGGAGTTCGATCGCGACATCCGGGCGCTGCTCCTCTCCGGCGAGCGGTACTCCTACTACAAAGCCTTTCTGGGATCGTTCAAGGACTGGTATCCGTCGCAGTACCATCTCGGTGGTTTGCTCACGACGCGCATCAAACGCGCGTATGGACCGGAAAAATTCGCCGAAATCATGCGCCGCTCGGCGAACTGGTCCTTCCTCCCGTTTGCCTGGTCGTGGATGTCGAACTCCGAAATCGACAGAACCACCGTGGAAGTGTACGAGGAAACCATGGACGAAGTCACCGCGCTGTGGAAGAAGCAGGAGGCGGCACTGGTCCTCACGCGCGGGTCGGTGATGAATCGGCAGTCGCGCGATTGCTGGACAAACTACCTGTTCCCGCAGTACCTCGCCGACGGCTCCATCGTCGCGCAGAAGTGGGGGCTGGATGACATCTACACGCTGGTACGCATCGACGCGGAAGGAAACGAACACGAGCTGTGCCTCGCGGCGCTGTACGAGAACCCGATGTCGGTCCGCGGCACGAAGATCGTCTGGAACGAACCGGTCGCCGACCTGCGCTGGGGCAAGCGCGACTTCATGCGGCTCTGCGTCTATGATGTCGCGACGGACGAAAAGCGCGTGCTGCTCCCTGAATCGAAGCTGTTCAGTCCGGTGCTTTCCCCGGATCTGAAGACCATCGCCGCGGTGGAATTCACGCCGCGTCGCGAATGCGCCATCGTCCTGCTCGATGCGGAAAACGGCCGCGAATTGCGCCGCCTGCCCAATCCCGCCGGCGATTTTCTCCAGACGCCCTCCTGGTCGCCCGACGGCGCCACCCTCGTCGCCCTGGCGGTGAGCGACGCGAAAGGCAAGGCGGTGAAACGGTACGACGCGGCATCGGGCGCGGAAGACATTCTCCTGCCCTACAGTCACGAGAACGTGACGTCGCCGCGGCTGCACGGACCGTGGCTGTTCTACCAGTCGCCGTCCTCGGGCATCGATAATGTGTACGCGATGCACGTGGCAACCGGGAGGCGCATGCAGGTCACCTCCGCGCGCTTCGGCGCGTCGAATCCCTGCGTTTCATCGGACGGCCGTACGCTGCTCTACAGCAACTACACGACGCAGGGTTTCGACGTCGAAGCAATGCCGCTGGATTCCGCCACTTGGAAACCGGCCGGACAAATACAGGATGGATTCATCCGATATTACGAACCGCTCGTTGCGATGGAGGCGGGGCGCGACATGACCGCCGACATTCCGCGGCGCGAGTGGGAAGTGCGGGACTACAGCGCGCTCGCGAACCTGTTGAACGTGCACAGCTGGAGCGTTCTTCCCGGCTCCACCGACAGGAGTATCTCGCTGACGCTGTCGTCATTGAACAGGATGAACACCTTCGGCATGGACGCCGGGTACGACTACGATTTCAACGAGAAGAGCGGCTTCTTCCGCGGCGGGGCGAGCTACGCGGGCTTCTTCCCCATCCTCGGGGCGAGCGGACAGTCCGGCACGCGCTCGACCACATACAAGGACTCCCATGGCACGCAGCACAGCACGTCGTGGAGTGAACAATCAATCCGGGCGGGTTTCACCATTCCGTTGAATTTCACAAAAGGACTGTACCATATGTCCGCCGCCGTTCGCGCCTCGGCGTCGCATGTGGAGGTCGGCGGGAAGTCCGTCATCGAAGCCTGGGACGTGAACAACGGCTCCTTCACTCCGCTGACGTACGAAGCGGATTTCTCGGCGGGCATGCAGTGGATCCGCGACATCCATCCGCGATGGGGACAGTTCCTCTCGCTCGCGTACAGTCACGCACCGTTCAAGGGAGACGACTACAAGGGGAGTCTGTTCTCCGTTCTCGGGACCTTCTACTTCCCAGGTTCCGTGCCGAGCCATAGCATCTGGGTGCAGGCAGGCTACGAGCGCCAGGACGTCGTGAACTACCGCTTCGCGAGTCGCATGCGCTTTCCACGCGGGTACGATGCGGTGTTTCATGCGTCGCTCTTCAAGGCGAGCATGAATTATGACTTTCCGATCTGGTATCCGGACCTGCATCTGTGGTCCCTGCTGAACGTGCAGCGTCTCCGCGCGAGCATCTTTTACGACATGGCCGAGGGGCATGACGCCTCGCAGCTGCGGCGCTATCATAGCGGAGGAGCCGAGCTGGTGACAGACGTGAATCTGTTCTCGCTGCCCTTCCTGATCGATGTCGGCGTGCGCGCGTCCTGGCTCGCGGCGCAGAAGAAATGGGTGACCGAATTCGTCATCGGGAGCGGCCTGTAGCGACCGCCGAGGTCAACTCGAGATCTGGGTGCCGGTGAAGAAGTAGTTCACTTCGTACGACGCGGTATCGGGGGCGTCTGATCCGTGCACGACGTTGCGTTCGATGCCCGTCGCCATGTCGCGGCGAATCGTGCCGGGAGCGGCCTTCTGCGGATCCGTCGCGCCCATGAGCGCGCGCCAGCGCGGGATGGCCTCCGGTCCGTCCAGCACCATGAGGACGCAGGGACCGGAGGTCATGAATTCGACGAGCGAATTGAAAAAGGGTCTGCTGCGATGGACATAGTAAAACCCCTCGGCCTTGCTGCGCGTGAGGTGTTCCATGCGCATCGCGACGATGCGCAGGCCTTCCTGTTCGATGCGCTTGACGACTTCTCCGATGAGTCCGGAGGCGACGCCGTCCGGTTTGACGATTGCGAGTGTGCGTTGCATGATGGTGGTTGCTGCTGAGTGAGGCCCGTGATTCGCCCGGAAAAATACGTCGAGCGCGGCAGGATGACAACGCCGGCGTCAGCGGTCGTCGCTGCGCCGGATGCTGCGCTCCCCGTTCCGCTCCAGAATGGTGCATCGTTTCACCGCGAAAGCGGGCCCCAACACGCAGCGGATCTTCTTGCCGGTGAGCTGCTCACCTTTGAGGGTGATGGCGTCGAAACCGGCTTTGCCGCCTCTCGCGAGCGCGAAGCGCAGCCCCACCACGTCGCCGGAACTGATGCGCGTCCACGCCGTACACTCGTACTCCGTCCATTCTTCCTTCAGCACTTCGCCCTGCACCTGCTCCGGAGCACAGGACGGCAGGAGAGCGGCAAGCAGCAGCCACGGCAGCGCCCGTGCGGTGATGCAATGGCCCGCGTACTGCATGAGCGCTCTCATCCGCGTTTCCCTGATATTCCCGTTCGCAGTGTTCGTCTTCTTCGTGTGCTTCGCGATCGCATTATTTTTCTGCACGGGTCTTACTCCGTCCCCGGCAATCGCCGGACCGCCCCGAAAAACGCCTTCAGCAGCCCGGCACACTCGGCATCCAGCACGCCGGGCACGACGTGCACCGTGTGATTGAGGCGCCGGTCTTCGACGACGTTGTACAGGGTCCCGCAGGCCCCCGCCTTGAGATCGTAGGCGCCGAAGACGAGCACCGGGATGCGCGCGAGCACGATGGCGCCGGCGCACATGGTGCAGGGCTCGAGCGTCACGTACATCGTGCAGCCTTCGAGACGTTTGTCCTCCAGCGCATTCGCCGCCGCGGTGATGGCGATGATCTCCGCGTGCGCGGTCGGATCGCGGAGCTGTTCGTTCTGGTTGTATCCCTTGCCGAGCACGCGGCCGTCCTTCACGATCACGGCGCCCACGGGCACTTCGTCCTCCTCGTAGGCCCGTTCCGCGAGACGCAACGCCATCTCCATCCAGCGCTCGTGTTCGGTCGGCGCGCGGTCCTCGAGCGGGGTCACTTCACCACCATGGAGGCCAGGACGGACTGCTGCACGGAGAAAAGGCGCCGGTTCTCGTCGGGCGTCACGGGCTGCGTCGCGGGGAGGAGGGCGCACTCGATGTACTGCCTGCCGGTGTCGAAGAGCACGACGCGGATCGCGGTCTTCCCGCCATCGGCGCTGTATTCGTAGGCGACATAGTCGCGCCGGTTCAGCGTGAAGGATTCAGGGGGCTGGAGGACGCGGACGCTGTCCCGCGCATTGTCGCGCTTCAGGCTCAGGCTCACCTTCGCCACGGCGGAAAGTCCGTCTCTGCGGAGGGCCGTGTACAGGACGGGATCCATCTGCAGGGGGACAAAGGACAGGGATGCCCCGTAATTTTCCGCGACGATCCACAGGACGATGTTCGGGGCGTTCTTCTGATCCACCGTTTCCCGCCATCCCGCGGGGCAGCGGATCACGATGTCACGGGCCGCGGTTTCCGCGAGCGTGGCGGTCATTTCGGCATCGGCCGCGTACCGGTACTTCGCCGCGGGGATGCTCTCCGTTGTCGCGTCGGAGCCTCCGCAACCGGCGGAGAACACGGCGAGCAGCAGCACGGCCAATGTCGAGATGACACGCGAAGGGCGGAGGCTGTGCGTCGTCGCTGCGAGGTGCGGGGGCATGAACATCGCGTGTCAGTGTGACGCGGGTCGAAAGAGCTTTTCACCGGCCTTCACGGCGAAAGGCAGGTGATTCTCCTTCGGCGGGATCGGGCAATCGTAGCGCTCGTTGTACGCGCAGTACGGATTGTACGCGTAGTTGAAGTCGAGGAACACGGAGTCCGACGCCGGTTTTTCGATATCGATGAACCGTCCGCCCGCATACGTGTCGGTGCCGGAGCCGGCATCCGTGAACGGAATGAACCAGTATTTATCCTCGCTCGTGTCCTTCGGCATGTACACCTGCAGCCGGTATTCCGTCCCGCTCCGCATGAACGGCAACCAGCCGATGTGCAGCATCTCGCGCGGCCGGTCCTTTGACGTCGCCATGATCATCGTCGCGGGCGCGGACAGCCGGTGCAGCACCGTTTCGAACGCGTAGGACTTGTCCGGCGGAAAGTACTTCAGGCCCTGGAACTGCTCCTTTTGATCCGGCAGCAGTGGCGAGCCGTCGTCGCGCAGGAATGAGAGGTCCTTCTCCTTGCGGTCCTTGGTCAGGTAGAGCGAGTACAGGTCGGAGGAATCCGCGACGGCACCCGCGTGCTCATCTCCGCGTTCTTTACCGCCGCACCCGGTGACGGCTGCCGCGCCAGCGGCCAGCGACAGGGCAAGGGATGCAAAAACCGCGAAGCGCGCTCCGCGGTTTTTCTTCAAAAACAGGATGTTCATGTCGGATTATTTTGTACTGCGGAAGAACTTCTTTTCCTCGAGGGAGATGCGCAGCGAAATGCGGTGCGAGGCATCTTTCATTTCGCTCGAAAGGGGACTCTGCCCGTAGGCGTAATCGAGGAAGAGCTTGGGCAGATGCACCCCCGCGCCGACCGTGAAGTTCTGCGTGTCGCTGAAACCGCCACGAATCGAGAACAGGTTGCGGAACTGGTACTCGAGTCCCGCGCGCGGGTTGATGCTCACCGGACCGACGTGGGCGGTGGAAGCGAACTGCCGGTTCTCGCCCATGAGGTCGAAGTCCACGGCGGGCATCAGCGTGCCGCCGGGCACCTCGAAGGCGTACGCCGCGCCGATTTTCGCGGTGGGCGAGACGAGGTCGTTCGTGCCGGTGGACCAGGCGATCAGCGTCGTGGTGACGTCCTGCAGATTCGCGCCGACGAAGAACTGCGGCGTGACGGCGTACTGCGCGCCGATATCGAAGCCGACGCCGTAGGCGGATTCGTCCGCGAGCGTGCGCATGATGAGCTTCAGGTTGACGCCGAGGTTCAGCCGATCGCTGCCGCGGAACGCGTACGTCATGTACATCGCCCAGTCGGCAGTGTTGAATTTCGTGATCTTCGACTTGTCGAGTCGCTCGCCGTCGTCGATGACGCCGTTGCCGTTCAGATCCATCAGGGCGTTCGTCGTGTTGTCCATGTCATCCACGGCGGAACGGGTCACGGTCAGGGCGAGCGTGTTCCGCGTGCCGAAGGGCCACGCCACGCCGCCGTAGTTGTAGTTGAGCAGACCGCCGAAGCGCTGCTCGTACATGAGGCCGATTTCCGGGTACTGCATGCGCATCAGGGAGGCGGGGTTCCAGTAGGCGCCGGTGACGTCGTTGGCCACCGCCACATATGCGCCGCCCATGGCCAGCGCCCTGCCGCCGAGGCCGGATGCCATGAACTCGCCGGCGTATTTCCCGATGCCCGTGCGGCCTTGCGCGCCGAGGGGCGACGCGGAAACGCAGAGAACGAGAGCAAGAAAAACGAATCGAACGATCGGGTTGCGCATGCCTGTGCCTGAATTGTAACGTCCGGAAATATGCAGAAGCGGATTCCGCCAGTCAAGTCGCTTTTTCGTGAGGGAAAAAACGCCAATATTCACGCATGCACCGTCCGCGAACCCCGCTCCAGTACTTCCTGCTCATGCTCGCGATCTATGCCGTCTGGGTCGCGCTGTACTTCACCACCGCGTGGATCGGCGCGCTGCGCGGACCGGCCTTCGACGCCGCGCTGCCGTTGGATGCCCGCATCCCGTATCTCCCGGGGTTTCAGTATGCCTATGTGCTCTGCTATGTCGTGCCCCTCGGACTGTTTTTCGTCGATCGCGAGCCGGCGTTTCTGAATCGCGCGTATGCGGCATTCATCGCCGCCAATGCGTGTGCCTTCCTCGTCTTTGCGCTCTTTCCCGTCGAGGGTCCGGTCCGGGAGCTGTCCACACGGGGCGCCACGACCGGGAATTTCGTCATCGCCCTGATCACCTCGGTCGATTCGCGCTACAACGCGTTCCCGAGCCTGCATGTCGCCAACCCCTGGCTGGTGGCCCTGCTCTGCGTCGAACGTCGGGGGTGGACGTTGCGCAGCGCGTTGTTCGTCACCGTCGCCGTCCTCATCAGCGCTGCCACGCTCTTCGTCCGTCAGCACTACATCCTCGACGTCGCCGCCGGGATGGTCCTTGCCGTCGCGACCCTCCTGCTGTTCCGGGCATTCTGGAAAACGGGACGGCGCGCCGCCGCAGCTGGGTAATCCGGGTGCGCGGAATGTCCGCGTCCGGTTACTTCGAACCGCAGTAGGTGTCGAGGAATGTGAAGAACTCCCGGAACCACACGATCTGCTCCTGCGGATGCAGCACCCAGTGGTTCTCGTTCGGATAGATGATGAGTTTTGACGGGATGCCCTTCGTCTGCGCGACGGTGAACGCCTCGAGGCTCTGCGTGTAGGGGACCCGGTAGTCTTTTTCTCCGGTGATGATGAGGATCGGGGTGTCCCAGTTCTGCGAGAAACGGTGCGGCGAATGCTTGTCGTAATTCGGCTTCGCCTTCGCGTCCCAGTAGGGGCCGCCGTTTTCCCAGTTCGTGAACCACAGTTCCTCGGTGGCGCCGTACATGCTCTCGAGATTGAAGACGCCGCAGTGCGAGACGAGGGCCTTGAAGCGCTTCTGATGATTGCCCGCCAGCCAGAACGCGGCGTACCCGCCCGCGCTCGCGCCGATGGACGCGCAGCGGTCCTTGTCGACATACGGTTCCCTGATCAGCGCGTCGTGCGCGGCGAGGATGTCCTGCATCGGCATGCCGCCCCAGTCCCGGCTGATCGCGTCGTTCCAGTCCTGCCCGAAGCCCGGCAGTCCGCGGCGGTTGGGCGCGAGCACGATGTACCCGCGCGAGGCCATCAGGAGGAAGTTCCATGCGTACGAAAAGAACTGGCTCACGGTGGATTGCGGTCCGCCCTGGCAGTAGGTGATCATCGGGTATTTCTTTTTCGCGTCGAAATCGGGAGGGAACACCACCCAGCACTGCACCTTCTTGCCGTCGGTGCTGGTGATCCAACGCTCCTCGATCATGGCGGGCTGGATGTTCGCGAACGCCGCGCCGTTGACGTCGGTGAGCGCCTTCACGTCGCCGCCTCTGGCGGGCATCGAGTACAGCTCCGTCGGGCGATTGAAGTTTCGTCGTCCGAAGACGAGTGTTTTTCCATCGGCGGAGAGGTCGAGTCCGGCGTCGTGATTGACCCAGCCTTTGGTGAGGATCTTCCAGGAGCCGTCCGACGTCTGCATCTGGTAGATCTGCACGGTGGCCTTGTCCTCGGCCGAGAAATAGAGCGACTTGCTGTCCGGGGCCCAGACGGTGGCGCCGACCCACTGGTCCAGGGTTTTCGACAGCTCCGTGATTTTTCCGGTCGCTCGTTCATAGAGCATCAGCCGGTTGCGGTCGGCTTCGTGACCGGCGCGCGCCATGCTGTGAAAGGCGATCCACTTGCCGTCGGGGGAATACAGCGGAGCCTTGTCGAAACCCGGCATGCCCTCGGTGATGTTCCTCGCCGGACCGCCGCTGATCGAGACGAGATAGATCTCGGAGTTGGTGCTTTCCGCGTAGTCCGGCCCCTTCTTGGATGTGTAGGCGAGTTCCCTGCTGTCGGGCGACCAGGCGATTTCGTCGCCCCCGCCGAACGGTTTCACGGGCGTCTCGAACGGTTCACCTTCCATCAGGTCCTTCATGCCCGTGCCGTCGGCGTGCATCACGAACAGGTGGCTCTGGTATTCGTCCTCCCATTCGTCCCAGTGCCGTATCGGGATCTTGTCGTAGATCAGCACATGCGCCTTGGGCAAGTCGGGATAGTTCTCCACATACGATTTCGCGACCTTGACATCGCTCGTGAAGGAGAAATATCCGCCGTCCGGCGACCAGGCGAAGTTGGATGCGCCCTGCTTCAGGTCGGTGAGCTTCTTCGCTTCGCCGCCGGCGACATCGATGGTGTAGATCTGCGGCGCACCGTCGCGCGTCGAGAGAAACGCGATGGTCTTTCCATCCGGCGACCAGCGACCGCTGAAATCCGCGGACTTCGACGTCGTCAGCTGCTTCACGGCGCCGCCCGCGAGGGGGACGAGGTAGAGATCGGTGTTGCCCTTGTTCTCCTCGATGCTGACCGCGTTCATCGTGAACAGCACCCATCGGCCATCGGGGGATATCTGCGGATCGCTGACCCGCTTCAATTCCCAGAGCATTTCCGGGGTGAGCAGGTTCCGTCCCGTGCCGGTGCTGATCAATGTTCCCGGCGGCATGGTCTTCGAGGAGGCCGATGGCGGGACGTCATACTTGGTGATCACGGTTCCGTTCGGGAGCGTGAGCGTCTTCTCCGGCTGCGTCCAGGCGACGTGCGTCAGCAACAGGACTCCCAGAAATACGATTACGGCGCGATGCATCATATCCTTCTCCGAATGTGTGTGATTCTTCTCCTGCCCGCTTCGGTGCACCGCGTCAACGGGCGACGACCATCGAGCGTGTCGTCGTCCCCGCGGCGGTGCTGAGCGACAGGTAGTACGTGCCCGGCGCGAGCGCGCGCGCATCGAACCCGGTGCGATGCGTGCCCGCCCTCTGCGCGCCATCGATGAGGGTGGCGACGATGCGGCCCAGCGCGTCCGACACACGGAGCTGGACCGGGGACGCAACATCGATGGACCAGGTGACCGCGGACTCGGCAGCGACGGGGTGCGGATGCACTGCGTCGAGACGGAAGCCTTCCGCAACGGTGCCGATGCGCTCGACGCGCGAGACGGGAGCGATGGGAATGAAGGCAGCCATGATGTTGAGATCGCCGTCGTTCTTCCGTCCATCGGCCCAGAACGGGATCGCCTCGGTTTTCGTCATCACGACCTGCGTGTATTCGCCGACCGTAAAGCCGCTGTTGCGCGTGCCAGCGCTGGCGAAATCCATGGCCTGGGAAGTGACCGGAATGTTCTTCGCGAAAGACCGTCCGCCGTCAAAAGAAAACGACAAGGAGAAGTGGGCCTTCATATTGTCCGCATCGTCCCGGCGGTCGTACCACGTCACGGCAATGACGCCGTTCTCGTTGACGGCAAGGCTCGGATGAAACTGGTCGCGCGCACGTCCGCGCGGGTCGTCGTTCACCACGAGCGGCGGACTCCAGCTGGCGCCGTTGTCTCCGGAGCGGCTGAAGAAGATGTCCGTTCCATTCCCCTCGTATCGATCGATGCCGTCGCCGGTCCATGTCATGTACAAGGTTCCCCTGCTCGCGCCCTGCGAATGGTCCGCCACAATGTGCGGACAGGGATAGACACGCCCGGTGTCGAGCCCGGCGATGCTGCTCGCGCGTTCGTCCGCGGAGTATCGCGGAAAATGCACGTCCGAGACCTTCGTTTCGGCGGTGAATGAGCTGCCCCCGTCCGTCGAAAGCGCGTGGTAGAGCGAAAAGGTGACGCTGTCCCGCGACGCGAAGAACGTGACGTGCAGCCCGCCCTGCGGGTCAACGGCAGTGCTCGCGAACTGGACGAACCTGAAATCCGCCGACGAGACGCGCACCGACGTCTGCGTGAATCCGAGCGAGTCGGGCGCCTTTTTCCGCACGGCGATCTTGATTCCTGCGGGATCGGGGTGAAACATCGCCGCGTAGACGGTGTTCCGCCAGGGCGACGACGTCCTGTCCGTCGCGAGCCACTGCTTGTCGAAGGCTTCTGTCGCGCTCAACGACACGATGCGCGCGCGGCCGATGAGGTCGTTCGCCGCGCGATCCCAGGTGACCCCGCCGTCCGTGGAAGACACCCAGAACATCCCCATGTAAATGCTCGTGAAATTGAGGAGGTACAGGTTGATCCAGGAGAAGTACAGCTTTCCGTCCGCATCCGCCGCGAACACCGGATCGCCTCCGCCCGCAACCAGGGCGCCAGTCTCTCTGGGGATGTTTTTAAAGGCGCTCTTGTTCCACGACCTCCCGCCGTCCTTGCTGTAGTATATCGGGCAGAGGAGGGCCTCCTGTTGATTGCCCTGATTCAGCCGCATCGCGGAAACCAGGATGTTCGACGGGTCCGCGGGATTCACGATCGCATGCATCTCCGATTCGGGCAACGGATCGGCGCTGATCGTCGTTTCTTCGACGGCGCTTTTCGCCGGCGATGGAACGCGCTGCGCGGAATCCCGGAGCGCGGTCGCGCGCAGCAGTTCCTCCCAGCGCTCCGGCGGGACCTTCAGTTTCTCGCGAATGACTTCGCGGATGGCGTGGGATGAAACGGCTTGCGCGTTCTGCGCGGAGGCCGTCACGGCCGCTGCTGCGAGAAGGCCGAAGGCGAACGTTGCAACGATGCATTTCATGACGAATCCCTCGTGTGGCGGTGAAGGAACGCGCTGCCGGCCCTCACGCCGGATGATGGCGGGCGCCTGGACAGTTACTCCGCAGGCCGCTGCTCCGGGACGAAGTTCATCACCTCTTCCAGTACGGCGTCGATGATCTCTTCCTCTTTCAGGCGGCGTACGACCTGGCCTTTGCGATAGAGGATGCCGACACCTTTGCCCGCCGCAATGCCGATATCCGCTTCGCTGGCTTCGCCGGGGCCGTTGACCACGCAGCCGAGCAGCGCGATCTTGACGGGTTTCTTCACGCCCTGCAGGCGCTCTTCGAGTTCGTTGGTGATCTTGAACAGATCCACTTCCAGGCGCCCGCAGGTGGGACAGGCGATGATTTCCACATTGCGGGAGGCGAGACCCAGGGAGCGAAGAATTTCCTTGCCGACTTCCACTTCCTTGTACGGCTCGTCGGTGAGCGAAACGCGTATCGTGTCGCCGATGCCCTCGGCGAGCAGCGTGCCGATGCCCACGGCGGACTTGATCGTTCCCACTTTCGTCGTGCCGGCTTCCGTCACGCCGAGATGCAGCGGATAATCCGTGCGCGCGGCGAGCGTGCGGTAGGCCTCGATCATGAGCCGCACATCGGTGGATTTGACCGAGATGATGACGTCGCGGAAACCGAAGTCCTCGCAGATCTGCGCGTGGCGCATGGCGCTCTCGAACAGCGCTTCGGACGTGGGGTACCCGTGCTTTTCGAGAATGTCCTCCTCGAGCGATCCCGAGTTCACGCCGATGCGGATGGGGATGCCCCGGTCCTTCGCCGCGCCGAGCACCTCATGAATCCGATCGATCGATCCGATATTTCCCGGGTTGATGCGCACCTTCGCGACTCCCGCCTTGATGGCGGCGAGCGCGAACACGTGGTTGAAATGGATGTCCGCCACGATCGGGAGCGACGAGCGGCGGACGAGTTCGGCCATCGCGTCGGCCGCCTCCTTGTCGTTCACCGTGATGCGAACGATGTCGCAGCCGGCTTCCGCGGCCTCGTCGATCTGCCGCACGGTCCCGTCGATGTCGGACGTCTTCGTCTTCGTCATCGTCTGTACCGATATCGGGGCGTCTCCTCCGACGGGGATGGAGCCGACCCACACCTTGCGGGTGCGCCTGCGAATCGCTTTGACCTGCGGCGCCTGCCAGACGGGGGCGTTGGGATTCTGGATGACCGGGATCTCTATCATGGATTGCGTGCCGTGTTCGTTTTCGTACATGCGTGTGGTGCGTACCGCGGAGTCGTAGTGCCGCGCGGTGCGGCGGACAAGCAGCGTTCGCGGTCAGGCGTCGTACCCGCGATCGGGGTGGATCTTCTTCGACGCGTCGAGGAGGATGCGTTTCTCCTCTTCGGTCAGACCGGAGTAGCCTTCTTTGCTGATCTTGTCGAGGATGTCGTCGATGATTTTCTGGTTGCGGTCGAAGTCCGGATGACCGCTGCTCTTGCGGGGCGCCTCGGGTTTCAGGTCGAAAAACTGCGCCTCGCGGACCCGGCTTTCGCGCACGGGATCGCCCGAGGCGACGCGTCGCGATCTGCGCGCGAACAGGCGGCCGAGCATGCTGTCGATTTTTCCGCGCTGGTCGAGTAGCACCCAGATGCCGCCAAGCACCGCGCCGCCAAGATGCGCCATGTGCGCGATGCCGTCGGTCAGGCCGGTGGTTCCGTAAAACACTTCGAGGGCGATGAGGAACGTGATCAGGTACTTCGCTTTCACCGGAAGGAGAAAGTAGATGTACACGTAGCGGTTCGGGAAGAGCATGGCGAACGCCACCAGCACGCCGTACACGCCCCCCGAGGCACCAAGCGTCGCGGCAGGGTCGGTGAAGAGCGGGGCGATCAGCAGATTCGACAAACCGGCCGCAATACCGCAGGAGAAATAGAAGATGAGGAATTTCTTCGATCCCCAGGTGTTTTCGACCTCCATGCCGAACATCCACAGCATCAGCATGTTCATGAACACATGCATGAAATTGCCGTGCAGGAACATGTACGTCACCAGCTGCCAGGGCCAGAATCCCTGCCCTATCGGCTGGAGATAGAACAGATCGCGAAAAACGATGGTGAGCGGCGTGCCGCCGACGAGCAGCAGACCGCTGTCGAAAATCTGCTGAAGGAGGAAGGCGGCGCCGTTGATCAGGATCAGATTTCGGATGACCGGAGGAAAAAAGCTGAATCCGCCGAAGGAAGGGCGGTATTCGCCCGGAGAGTACTTGTTATAGGCCATGGGTGTGGTGCGTAGTGTATCCTGATCAGCAAAACAGCGCGGAAATTGGGATCGTTCCGCCGGAGAAGGAAATGGCGCGTACCGCCCGTCGGCACTTCTCCGCTGCGGTGAAAGGGCCGGGACCGAAGCGGAGCCGCTGAATTACTTCGCGGTCAGCGCCGCGACGCCGGGCAGCTCCTTGCCCTCGAGAAACTCCAATGACGCGCCACCGCCCGTCGACACGTGCGAAACCTTCGCTTCCAGACCCGCCTGCGTGATAGCCGCGGCCGAATCGCCGCCTCCGACAACGGTGATCGCGCCGGCCTCCGTCGCGCGCACAAGAGCCTGCGCGATGGCGTTCGTCCCGACAGCGAAATTCGGCATCTCGAAGACTCCCATCGGACCGTTCCAAATCACGGTCTTCGATGCGAGGATGATTTCTTCGAACAGCTCGATCGTCTCAGGCCCGATGTCGAGCCCCATCATGTCCGCCGGAATGGCGTCAACGCCGACGATGCGCGAAGGGGAATCGTTGTCGAAGGCGCCCGCGACGACGGTGTCCACGGGCAGCACGAGACGCCTGTTCTGCGCTTCCGCGTCGGCCAGGATCTTCGCGGCGAGTTCCAGCTTGTCCTGCTCGAGCAGCGAGGAGCCGATTTCCATGCCTTTCGCTTTCAGGAAGGTGAACATCATGCCGCCGCCGATCAGCAGCGTATCCACCTTGCCAAGCAGATTCTGGATGACATCGATTTTCCCGCTGATCTTCGCGCCGCCGAGTATCGCCGTGTACGGTCTCGCCGGAGTGCCGACAGCCTGACCGAGATACTCGATCTCCGTTTCCATGAGCAGGCCGGCCAGACAGGGCGAGAGGAAATGCGTGACTCCTTCCGTGGACGCATGCGCGCGATGGGCGGAGCCGAACGCGTCATTGACGTACACATCGCCCAGCGCCGCGAGCTGTCGCGAAAACGACGGATCGTTCGCCTCCTCCTCCGCGTGATACCGGAGGTTTTCGAGCAGAAGGACTTCCCCCGGACCAAGCGCGCGGGACATCGCTTCGACCTCCGGTCCGACACAATCGGACGCGAAGGCCACGGGCTTGCCGAGGAGCTCGGACAACCGTGTGGCGACGGGGCGCAGGGTGTACTTCGGATCCGGCTTGCCCTTCGGACGGCCGAGATGGCTCATCAAAACGACGGAGGCGCCCTTCGCGAGAAGCGCGCTGATCGTCGGAATGGAGGCCTGAATGCGCGTGTCGTCGGTAATGACCAGGTGCTCGTCGAACGGCACATTGAAATCGACGCGCACGAGGCATCGCCTGCCCGTCACGTCGGAGTCGTTGATGGTCATTTTGTTCATGGAAACGCTCCGGAAAGTGTCGAATATGGAATGAAACCTACAAAAACAGGGCGCTCGAAACAAAAGCGGAGACCCCGCGATGGCGGGGTCTCCGTCTCGCGCGGAATGTGCGCGCTCAGACAGTCACTTTTTTCACGAGATCGACCACGCGGCAGGAATATCCGTATTCGTTGTCGTACCAGGACACGACTTTCACGAGGTTTCCCATGACCATCGTCAACTGCGCGTCGAAGATGGACGAATGCGGATTGCCGATGATGTCGCTCGAGACGATCGGTTCGTCGCAGTATTCCAGGACGCCCTTCATCGGACCATCCGCGGCGGCCTTCATCGCGGCATTGACTTCCTCGATGCTGGTATCGCGCTTCACAATGGCGACGAAGTCGGTGATCGATCCGTCGGGCGTCGGCACGCGGAGCGCGAAACCGTCCAGCTTGCCCTTGAGTTCGGGGATCACCTTTCCGACGGTGCGCGCGGCGCCGGTGGTTGTCGGAATGATGTTCGTGGCCGCCGCGCGGGCCCGGCGGAGATCCTTGTGCGGCAAATCGAGGAGGCGCTGGTCGTTGGTGTAACTGTGCACCGTCGTCATGAGACCCTTCTCGATGCCGAAGCTGTCGTTGAGCACTTTCACCAGCGGCGCCAGGCAGTTTGTCGTGCAGGACGCGTTCGAAATCAGCTTCTCGCTGCCGGTCAGCGTGTGGTCGTTGACGCCGAGCACGATCGTGGCGTCGATCTCGTCCTTCGCCGGGACGGTGAGGACCACCTTTTTCGCGCCGTTGCTCAAGTGCTGCGCGATCTGGTCGCGTTTGACGAAGATGCCGGTCGACTCGATGACGACATCGACGCCCTGCCAGTTCAAATTGGCCGGGTCGCGTTCCGCCGTGATCTTCAATCGATCGCCATTGATGATCAGGTCGTTGCCGTCGACGGACACGGAGCCTTTGAACTTCCCGTGGACGGAGTCGTACTTCAAGAGATGCGCCAGGGTGGTCGCGTCGGTAAGATCGTTGATGGACACAAAATCGAAACCGCCGACCTCGAGTGCGCGCCGGAACACAAGACGGCCGATCCGGCCGAATCCGTTGATGCCTACTTTGATCGCCATGATGCCTATCCCAGAGATTGTGGAGAGTATATCGAGAACAAGGGTATTGCGGTGGTCCGTAGCGTCAAAAAGTACGCACGCGGAGTATGAGACCCAAACGGGCAGTTTATCGGACGATCAGCTCTTTTTCTGTTTCTGGATCAGGACGTCCTCCGCGCGGCGGATGTCGATCACGCGGTCGGCGTCGGCGTGATTCCCCTGTTGCCGGTAGGCGCGCTCGAGGCAGTTGAGCAGCGTGTCGCGCACGCCGATGCGCGTCCGGTAGTCCTGAATCTGCAGCCATGCGTGCTGTTCGCTCAGGCGCCGCAGCCGCGAGATCACCTTCCCGGGGCGCGACGAGTCGGCGAGCGCCGCGCGGTTGTGTTTGCGCAGCGAGGAGGTCACGTCGATGTTGGGGCCGAAATCTTCGTCGCTGACGAGCTGCTTCGTGCGGGCGATGGTGCGCGCCACCGTCGCGGAGTCGGCGGTCATCTCCTTGAGACGGATCTTGTAGAGCGGGAGCATGCGCACGCGGACCGCGTCCTTGCGATGATCCGGAAAGCCCCGCTGTTCGAGCGAATAGATCAGGCCCTTGCAGAATTCCCGCGTCAGATTGGTGGTCACGAAATTCAGTCCCGCGGTCAGGATCAATTCGCCCGTCGCGCCGGTGAAGAGCGAGAATTTGCTCAACAGATTCTGGCGGATGAACACGGCCTGATTGTACGAGCGCTGCACGTCGCCCGCGGGCAGGCTCTTGCGCGTCCGAAGGAACTTGAGCGTGTTCACCGGATCGTTGTACCCGAGCATCTCCAGCACGCCGAGCGCCTGGCTGAATCCGACTTCGACGTAGTATTTCACCGGCCCGCGGTTGGTCAGCTCCTCGATGCGCTTGAGGAAGCTGGGATACCCGCGTCCGCGCGCGTTGGTGATGATGTTGAAGGACGTCGTGTCGGGATAGCCCAGATCGCAGTAGGTGTCGCGGGGAATGGACATGATCTCCACGACGGCCGAATCGGGGTTCACGGTGATGAGGTGCAGCGCGTCGCCGCGCGCATTGCGGACACCCAGGCGGGAATCGATTCCCACGAGAAGGATGTTGATGACGCGCCCGCGGATGACCGGCGTCTTGGAAATGGCGGACATCGTCGCGCGCAGCGCTGAATCCTCCGCGACGGGAACGGCGGGCAGACGCTTGCGGCGCTCGGCGGGGAGCCGGTCGGCGCCCGACTTCGCGGTGTCCACCTCGACACGGTGTTCCGATGCTTCGTCCTGCACCATCCTGGCCGCCTTCTCAAGCTCGCCTTTGTTCGCGGCCTGGTAGAGGTCGTCGCTGACGGTTTTGAAAAGCGACAGCAGAGCCCTTCCCCCGCGGGCGGGAGTGGGCAGGCCCGGAATCATTGCGGAGGCGAGCCACCAGAGGAGGATGATCATCAGGGTCCAGACGAAGAACCGCTTGAGGAAGATTCTGAAACGCTTCGGCTTGGCCGCGTCGCCGTCTGCGGTCGATGTCTTGTCCGGGGTGTCGCTCATACGGGAACGGGGCTCAATCCTTGATGAGAAAATAACGTGCCTGGGGATGATGGACGATGATCGCGCTCGTGCTCTGCTCGGGAACGAGCTGCCATTCCTCCGTCAGCGAAATGCCGACGCGCTCCGGGTGGAGCAGCGCGAAGAGCTGGCGCTGGTCCTCGAGATTCGGGCACGCGGGGTACCCGAAGGAGTATCGCGAGCCTCTGTAACCCTGCGAAAAGAGTTTCCTGATCTCCGTCGCATCCTCGGCTCCAATGCCCAGTTCCGCGCGAATCGATTTGTGCCAGTACTCGGCGAGGGCCTCGGCGCATTCCACGCTCAATCCGTGCATGTACAGGTATTCCTGGTACTTGTTCCCGGCGAAGAGTTCCGCGGTGTATTCGCTTGCGTTCCGGCCCATGGTCACGATGTGGAACGCGCAGATGTCCGTCTCCCCGCTTTCGGCAGGGCGGAAATAATCTGCGAGGCAGAGCCGCCGGTCCGCAGGCTGGCGGGGAAAGGTGAACCGCTGCCACTCGACAAGCTCGTCGCGCGTGTAGTCGGTGCGCGGCCACTCGGTATGCAGCGCGTCGTCGGGGAGGGCGGCCGGCCGGTACACGACGAGATCGTTGCCCTCGGCGTTGCATGGGAAGTAGCCGTAGACGACGGCCGGCTGCAGCACGTTGTCCCGCTTCGCCTGGAGCTTGAGCGACTCGAGTTTCGGCAGGATATCGCGCTCGAGCTGCTCGGCGTACTCGGCGTCGCTGCGAGTGCCCTTGCGCACCTGCCATTGCCCGCGTATGAGCGCAGCCTCATTGATGTACTCGAAGACCTTCTCGATGCGGATGTTCGTCACCGCGCGTGAACCGAAGAACGGAGCCGCGGGGATCGGAACATCGGTCGCGATTGCGGAGCGCGCGGCGGGGTGCTCCGCGTCGAGCGCGGCGCTCGTCTCCATTTTCGCCTCCATGCCCGAACGCGGGGCGGCGTCTCCGGACGGTCGCCGCGCCGGGACCGCGTCCGCCGGAACTGCGTCGCCGAGACGTTTCATGAATGCCAGCCCGTCGAACGCGTCGTTCGCGTACGCGAGCATCCCGTCGTACACGGCACGCAAATCCTGCTCCACGTACCGGCGCGTCAGCGCGGCGCCTCCGAGGATCACGGGCGTCCGTATGCCCCGGTGCCGCATGAGCTCGAGATTCTCCCGCATGATCACGGTCGATTTCACCAGCAGGCCGCTCATGCCGATGGCGTCGGCCCGGTGTTCCGCGGCGGCGGACAGCATGGCCTCGATCGGCACCTTGATGCCGAGGTTGACCACCTTGAAGCCGTTATTCGTCAGAATGATGTCGACGAGATTTTTTCCAATGTCATGCACATCGCCCTTCACCGTGGCGAGGACGATGGTGCCGCGCTGCGCATCGTCGGAACGCTCCATGAACTGCTCGAGGTGCGCGACCGCGGCCTTCATCGTTTCCGCGGACTGCAGCACGAACGGAAGCTGCATCTCGCCGGAACCGAACAACTCGCCGACCGTCTTCATCCCGTCGAGCAGGATGGAGTTGATGATCTCCAATGCGCTGCGGGTACGCAACGCGTCGTCGAGATCCGCCTGCAATCCAATGCCGTCCCCGTCGATGATGCGGCTCTTGAGGCGGTCTTCCACGGGCAGCGCGTCGCGCGCACCGGCAACGGCCTTCTGGGACACGCTGTCCGTGTAGTGCTGCATCAGCTCCACCAGCGGGTCGTACACGCATTTCATCTGTATGGGGTCTGCCATGGTTTCCGGAAAAAAAATCCAAAACACAAATATAGCACACTTTTGCGTATCATCTCATTCATGCGGAGTGGCTCCGTCGGGGTTCCGACCGCCCGGAAAAAGGACGCATGAAACTTTTTTTCTCCGGGGTCTTGACAAATAACGGAAAAGCGCGTAGATTTTTGACCTAAAAGGTTTCATTCTCTTTAATTCCCACATCAAGGAGGGCTGGACGTGCTGTACCAAAAGACCGCCCAATATTCGATTCAATCCATGCTCTTCATCGCGGCGAACCAGACGGAGAGCAACATTCTCGTCCGTGACATCGCGCGGGAACTCGACCTGCCGGCGTCGTTCCTGAGCAAGATTCTCCAGTCGTTGAGCAGGTATGGGTTTCTCAATTCCGTGAAGGGTCCTCGCGGCGGGTTCTCGCTGTCGGAAAAAGGGGCCGCTTCCACCATTCAGCAGCTTGTGGAAGTCATTGAGGGCCCGATGGATTTCGACATGTGCATCGCGGGATTCAATCCCTGCAATGCCGAAAACGCCTGCCCGCTTCACGACAGCTGGAAGCGCATCCGGGAGGATATCCGGGATCTCGTGGGCAAGAAATCCATCATGAAGCTGGCGCATGACCTTCCGGCCAAGTACAAACCGATGATCCTCGGAACCGCCGCCGCGGAGAAGCCAAAAGCGGGCCGCCAGAAAAAAGCCGCGCCGAAGGCAAAGCCCGTCGCGAAAAAGAAGAAAAAATAATCCTCTTCGTTTTCGGAAGAGCCGTCGTTCGCCGAAATGCACAGCGGCGTGTCGAGGCAACAATCTTCGCGTCCCACGCGGTAATCGGGTGTGCGGTCACTCCCCCGGGGCCGAACCGCGCCCTGTGCCGGAGCGCAGCTGCGGATGAGGAATGTCCGGCGACACAGACGACATGCATGCAGGCGCTCACCCGGATGCCGGATGGGCGCCTGTGTGCTTCACGCGCCGGACGCGTCACCCCTTCGACAGCGTTTTCCCGAGTATCGTCTCGATCTTTGCGACCTTGCTGCGGAGACGGCTTTCCTCGCCTTTCCGGTAATCGACTTTCATGGAGACGCTGATACGGCTGCAATCCCGCTCAAGCTCCTGAAAACATGCCGAGGCCACGCGCATCACATCATCCCAGCCGCCCTCGAGAATGGTCGACATGGGCGTCAACTGATACGCGAGTCCGGACGCGTCGATAATGGACAAAATGCGCGCGACGTACGGACTGACACTCACGCCCTTGTCGGAAGGGAACATCGTCATTTCGCAGAGCACCATGGCATCTCCTTTGCTTTCCAACGCGAAACCTACGCCGGAGGATCGTGGGAACAAACACCGGGCGATCCACTTCTGCTTCCGGACCGGGGCGGCGCTGCCGCGGGGAGTGCTGCGATGGGTGATGAGGATCAGGCTTGTTGTTGGTTCATGCCGTGCCTATCTTTAGGGCTTGGTAAAAAACCGACAGACAAGCCTGACAAAATGGCAGGACCCCCGAGAGCATGAACAGAAAGATCTATATCGAAACGTACGGTTGCCAGATGAATGTCGCGGATACCGAGATCATCAACGGGATCCTCGACAAGGAAGGGTATGAAATCTGTACCGTGATCGAGCAGGCCGATGCCATTTTCATGAATACCTGCGCGATCCGCGACCACGCGGAACAGCGCGTGTACGGGCGGCTCGGCAATTTCGACCACCTGAAAAAACGCAATCCGCACCTCGTGGTGGGCATCCTCGGCTGCATGGCCGAGCGCCTGCGGCAGAACCTGATCGAGGATCAGAAACTGGTGGATATCGTGTGCGGCCCGGACGAATACCGGAAGCTCCCGGCGTTGATCGACGGCGCATTTCATGGAGGAAAAGGGATTCAGACGCAGCTCTCACGCGTCGAGACGTACGACGACATCGAGCCGCTGCGTGAAGAAGGAATCACGGCCTGGATCTCCGTCATGCGCGGTTGCGATAAATTCTGCACGTTCTGCGTGGTGCCATTCACCCGCGGCCGCGAGCGCAGCCGGTCCCTGCAGAGCATCGTGCGCGAGGCCGGGACCCTTGTCGCGCGCGGTGTCCGCGAGGTGACACTGCTCGGCCAGAATGTCAATTCCTACCGTGACGGCGAAGCCGATTTCGCCGATCTCCTGGTCGCTGTTGCCTCCGTCGATTCCGGGCTTCGCGTGCGTTTCACCACGTCCCACCCGCAGGACATGTCCGACCGCCTCATCGAGGCGATTGCCACGCGCGAGAACATCTGCAGCTCCATTCATCTGCCCGTGCAGTCCGGATCGGACCGTATCCTCGATCTGATGAACCGGACGTACACCCGCGCGGAGTACCTCGAGCGCGTCGCCATGATCCGCCGTTCGATCAGTGCCGTCGCCCTTTCCACCGACATCATCACCGGTTTCCCGACGGAGACGGAAGACGATCATCTGCAGACGCTCGACATTCTGGAGCAGGTCCGGTACGAGAGCGCCTTCACGTTCAAATACTCGCCGCGCGAGAACACGAAGGCATGGAAGATGGGGGACGATGTGCCGGATGACATCAAGGGGCGCAGGCTCGAAGAGGTCATCGCGCTGCAGCGGCGCATCTCGCTCGAGCGCAACAGGGAATTGATCGGCAGCGAAGCGACCATTCTCCTCGAGGGACCGAGCAAGCGTTCCGACACCGAATGGATGGGACGCACGGACGCGAACAGAACCGTCATCATTCCGAAGGGGGCCTTCGAGGTCGGCGACACGATCCGCGTGCGCATCGAGAGCGCGACCTCGGCAACGCTGTTCGGCACCGTCGTCGGTCGGACATTCGCGCACGGAAGCAGTTGATTCGCCCGCATCGCATGGATCACTCATTCGGTATCGGGCCACGCCGTTGTTGTCGCAGCGCGACCATCGCCGCGATCGCCCTGCTGGTGGCGCTGCACACGGCCTGCGCGCAGGATGCGGGCGGTCTGTCACCGCTCATGCGACTCGCCGAGAGCGGAAGGGTGGAGGAACTCCGAAAGGGTCTCGCGGATATTGAGGCCCGGTTTTCCGAAGACCCCGGCTATATGTATCTCGCGGGACGAGCCGAGCAGGACGGGGACAAGGCGATCCAGTTCTACCAGACGGTCGCGAACGCGCATCCCTCGAGCGAGTGGGCCGACGAAGCACTCTACCGGCTCTATCAGTACAGTTACGCGATCGGCGCCTATTCCGCCTCGGACCGCTATCTCTCGAAACTGGAGACAGAGTACCCGGGCACTCCGCTCCTGCGCAAGGATCGCGCGGCGTTCGGCGAAAACGGCGACAAGAGAGAAAGCACCGGTGCGGGCTTTTCGGTCCAGGTTGCGGCCTACGACAACCGGGACGACGCCGAAGAGTACCTGCGGGAGGTCGGCCAGTGGGGGTACACGGCGGAATTGCGTCCCAAAATCGTGGGGGGAAAGCGCATCGCCGCCATATGGGTCGGCCGCTTCGCGACCAGGGACGAAGCGCGCAACTTCGCGGCGAAGCTCAAGGCGCGCCACAATACGGACGGTCTCGTGGTGCGCAGATGACCCTGCAGGGACACATCGCGTTGCAGCGGGCGATGCGCGCATTCGCACAGGATGCGGCCGGGTGCGCGGAGCGATTTCTCGCGGAGCGTCCACCGCATCGCCATGATACGTGGAGAAGCAGATGATCGACGACACAGCACCCTATCCGGAATACTCGCTCGCCGAGCGCCTTCAATTCCAGAAACGCCACGGCATCATCGGCCGGTCGGTGGAAATGCGCGAACTTGTCGACACGGTGATACAGGTCGCGCCGTCCGACATCACCGTGCTTATCACCGGCGAGAGCGGGACCGGCAAGGAGGTCATCGCGCACGCGATCCACGCAGCCAGCAGGCGCGCGGAGAGGAAATTCATCGCGGTGAATTGCGGCGCCATCCCGGAAGGAATTCTCGAAAGCGAGCTGTTCGGGCACGAGAAGGGATCCTTCACCGGCGCGGGCGACATGCGCAAGGGCTATTTCGAAATCGCGGACGGAGGGACAATCTTCCTCGATGAAATCGGCGATACGCCCATTCAAACGCAGGTCAAATTGCTGCGCGTGCTTGAGAACGGAGATTTCATGCGCGTCGGTTCCTCCGAGCAGCGCCGAACCAACGTGCGAGTGATCACCGCGACGAACAAGGATCTGGAACAGGAAGTGCAGGCGCGCCGTTTCCGGCAGGACCTGTATTACCGGCTGCGTTCCGTCAATATCCGCATCCCGCCGCTGCGCGCCCGGCGTGCCGACATTCCGCTTCTCGTCGAGGCTTTCCTCGCCGAAGCACGGGTGAAGGATCCGACAAACACCCTCCTGCTGACGGATGATGCCATGGCCGCGCTCATGCGCCACTCCTGGCCGGGAAACATCCGGGAGCTCCGCAACTTGATCGAGAGTCTCGCCGTCCTCGAGCATGGACGCGTGGTGGACGAAAGCGCCATCCGGCGTTATGTGCAGGGTCCCGCAGCGGTGGAGGACGACCGGCCGCTGCCCATGCTCACGGGCAGAACTCCGGAACAGGCCGAGAGGGAGGTGATATTTCGCGCGTTGTGGGAGATTCGCTCGGGCATCGACGACGTGAAGAATCTCATTGAGCGGCTCGCAACGCGCACCCCGGCATCCCTCCCGCCTGCCATGGATCCCGGACGGCAGGAGGAGCCCCTGGTGGACGATCTGTCGCTCGAGGAGATCATGAAAGGGGCTATTCTCGGGGTTCTTCAACGATTCGACGGAAACAGAAGGCTCGCCGCGAAGTCCCTGCAGATCAGCGAACGAACCTTGTACCGGAAATTGCAGGAGTACGGGCTCTGATGAACTATTTGCTTCCATGCCGACAATCCTTGTATTTTTGCCTTGTTGCGGTCACTGCTGCCATTCTTGGCAGCTGCTACTCCTTCACAGGCGCTTCCGTTCCACAGCACTGGAAATCGATTGCACTCCCGTTGTTCGAGGATGAGAGCAGCTACGGTCAACCTGCGCTCCGAGAGAAAATCACGAACGTGCTCATCGAAAAATTTCAGCGCGACAATACGATCGCGATCAGCGACCGTGCTGCTGCGAGCGTCGAGATGAAAGGAACGATCACCTCCGTCGAGGCAGATCAGCCTCTCGCCGTGTCGCAGGGCACGCAAGCCGCCCGTCTCCAGATCATTCTCCGTGCTTCCGTCACCCTGTACGACAACACCCTGAAAAAACAGGCATGGAACAAAACCTTCAGTGCCACGGGGGACTACGCTCCCTCGGGCGGCTTGTCCGAACGGGAGGCCGGCCTTCAGAAGGCCATCGAAAAACTGACCGACGACGTTTTGCTGGAAACCGTCTCCGCTTGGTAAAGTAGCGGACTTGTACACACACACTCGCTGAGGCGACAACCACGGCCATGGAAAATTTCATACTCGGTGCGTATCTCTTCTCGCTTACTGTCCTCTTTGCGTTCGGGTCGCACGGGTTCGTGATGATCTATTACTACTTCAAGAACAAGGACAGAAGACCGGAGAGGAACACCGTGTTGGGAGAACCCCCGATGGTGACCGTGCAGCTCCCGCTGTTCAACGAGCTGTACGTCGTCGAGCGTCTGATCGATTCCGTGTGCAATCTCGACTACCCCAAGGACAAGATGGAGATCCAGGTCCTTGACGATTCGACCGATGAGACGGTTGCGCTCGTCGCCGAAATCGTCCGCAAGAAACGCGAGGAAGGATTTGATATCGTTCAGGTCCTCCGTGAAGACCGGTCGGGTTTCAAGGCCGGCGCATTGAAGTACGGCCTCGAGTCAAGCAAGGGAGAGTTCGTCGCCATCTTCGATGCCGATTTCGTTCCGAGGCCGAATTTCCTCGCGGAAACCCTGCGGCACTTCGTGCACGACAAGGTCGGCATGGTGCAGACGCGCTGGGAGCATCTCAATACGGAGTACTCCTATCTCACACGGGCGCAGGCCATCGCGCTGGACGGACACTTTGTCATCGAGCAGCAGGTGCGCAACAAGGCGGGCTTCTTCATCAATTTCAACGGGACGGCTGGAATCTGGCGCAAATCCTGCATCATCGATGCCGGAAACTGGGAGGCGGACACCCTGACGGAAGATCTCGATCTCAGCTACCGCGCGCAGCTCAAAGGATGGAAATTCATCTACCTCAACGATTTCACTTCGCCGGCCGAGCTTCCCTCGGAGATCAACGCGCTGAAATCGCAACAGTTCCGCTGGACCAAAGGCGCGATCGAAACCTCGAAAAAAGTGCTTCCGATGGTCTGGAAGTCAAAGCTCCCGTTGCGCGTCAAATTGCAGTCGACGGTGCACCTCACGAACAATATCGTCTTCCCGTTCATTCTCCTGACCGGAATCCTGCAGGTGCCGCTGATCTTCATCAAGCATAATGGCACGCATGATACCTTTTTCGCGTTCATGTCGATCTTCGTCCTCGCGTTCGTCAGTTCGTTTCTTTTCTACCTGTATTCACAGAAGGATGTGCACGCGGATTGGATGAAGCGAATTTTCCTCTTCCCGCTCTTCATGTCGGGGAGCATGGGCTTCGCGGTCAACAACACCCGCGCCGTGCTCGAGGGCTTGTTCAACAAGAAGAGCGCGTTTGTCAGGACTCCCAAGTACAAGATCGAGACCGGTGACGACAGCTGGAAGAACAAGAAATATCACACGACCAAGCGGCGCGTCTCCATCTCCATCATCATCGAACTGACGCTCGCCGCCTACTGCCTTGTGGGAGTGGGTGCGTCGCTCTACTTTCTGGAACTGGCGGCGCTGCCGTTTCAGCTCCTCTTCTGCCTGGGCTTCGGGATGGTCGGACTGATGTCCATTCGCCACGCGCTCCAGGCGCGCAACGGGTAATTTTCGGAGGACTCCTGCTTCACGCGGCAGATTCTGAAGGACACGCACGGCTCACTTCCCGCTTCGAATCGATGCAGGGGTCGCCGCTGTTCGCGCGCATCGCCGCCCGCTACATCGAGGAAGGGATGCCTGCGAGCGCGCTCGGCATCCTCCATCCGGGGATCGAGAGCAATCCGGATTACGTCATCGGATACGTGGTCGCCGCCAAAGCGCTGATCACATTGCGCCATTACAACGAAGCGCGTTCCATGCTCGCGCGCGCCTCCACCCTGCTTCCCGATTGTCCTGCCGTTCGGACGCTGCGGGAGTCCATTGCGGAACTGGAACTGGCCTTTCCTCCGGATCACGGGCATCTTCCGGACAATGAAAGCACTGCGGCGTTCATCCCGGCGGAGAAGGGCGACCGACAGCGCCATCGAATGAGCAGGCAGGAGGATCTGATCGCCGGCTCCGATGATGTCTTCAGTCCCGCCCCTGGAGTGCGGCAGGAGAATGAAGCGCCGGCGCGGGATCGGCCCGCTTCCGGGACGTTTGATCCCGCCGAAGAGGCACCCATGACAGGCAGCAACGAGCTCGAACGACTGGCGCGGGCGCTCGAAACGGCCCGCATGCCCGCCCTTGAAGCAGATGATGTGCTGCAGCCCGAGCCGGAAGAACATTTCATGTTTTCGGAATCCATCGACCTGCACACGCGTCCGGTCACGGAAACCCTTGCGGAGATCTACGTGCGTCAAGGCAAGGCCGAAGAAGCGATCGAGACATATCTCACGCTCTGCGTCCGGCATCCGGAGCGGCGGGAGGAGTTCATCTCGCGCATTGCCGAGCTCCAGAGATCGATGGAAGATTTTTTGGATTCAGGCGGCGGCTGACCGCCAAATCCGCCGGTACAGGCTGCAAGAGACAGGCCGCGCTCTCCCCGAACGCGGCCTTCGTTGCGCAATGCCGTTGATCCCGGCGAGAAGCCGGTTGGGATCATTGCGCCGACGGTGCGGCCTTTCCCAGCAGCGCGGAGGCGACGTGTCGCACACTGGAGGCGGAAATGGAGAAGGCGCAGAACCCGCCCGATGATTTTCCGTCCGGGTTCCCTTCCCGAGGATGGCGTCGGGATGCGGCGACAGGCGCAAGAGCTGAGACCGCCGCCTGAATGGAGATATCGGATCGTACGAGCGCGAGGCAGTGACCGTGCGCGTCGTTCGCCACGAGGAGCACCGGAAACACGCCTGCCGCCGAATCCCAGCATCGCGGGTCGTTTGTCGCGACACGCGTGCGGCGATCGTTTGCGTCTGGAATGGAATCGTCCGTTCGCCAGACGAGGTGGAGCCATATGCAGGAGTGTGGTGACATCGATATTCGGGTGTTGGTGTATGGTATCCGTTTCCCTGTTATATGACTGGAGCATGGATTTTGTTCCCGGCCGCACAAAAAAAACGGGGACGCACACCGTGCGCCCCCGCGAGTCCATCACACCGTTGAAGGTGTGAGCCGGGTTACCTGGCCTTGAAAATCTCGTCCGACACGTTCGTGTTGTGCTTGTAGGACGTGACCGTCATTTCCTGCGTCATCATGCCCGCATCGGTGGTCATCTTGTGCGGGAGCATGACGCCGTCCACCGCCTTGTAATCATCGTAGAGAACGGTGATCGCCTGTTCGCCCTGCGGGCCCTTGATGGTGGTTTCCTCTCCGGCGAGCAGCCAGGTGGAGGCATCGATGAGCAGCGTGTTTGAACCGTGCTTCTTCTTCATCTCGAGCACGTACACCTGCTTCGCGCCAAGCGCTTTCCTGGAGACCACGGTGGGAGTGAATCCGAGTTCCTTGTACCGGAGAACGTCGTTGAACAGGTCCTTCTCCAACTCCTGCGCGAGTTCGTCGCCGCTCATCGTGGTCGGGGCGGGCTGCTGGGGGAGGATGGAGGTGACCGTCGTGCCGTCGTTCCACTTTTCCTGCTCGATGACCTGTCCCTGGAAAGAGATGGACGTTTTCTGGTAGTCCTTGTTCGGCGCCTTCTTGATTTCCAGCAGCGTTCCCTCGATCGATTGACCGCTGAAGTTCATGGACAGGTTTCCCTCGAGCGTGCGGTCTTTGATTGCTTCGAGCTTCGCGCGTCCGCCCAGCGCCGTGATATGCCTTTCGAGGAGCGTTTCAGCGTCGATGTCCGCCTTGGATACGACCGCGGCTTCCACCGGCTTCATTTCCGGATCGTACATTTTCACCGGACCGAATTTCTTCAACTGGTCCGTGATGCTGGCCGCATCGCCCACGGCGGAGATCGCGATGTGCTTCGTGGAGAGGTATTTCTTCGCGACGCGCTGCAGGTCCGCGGGCGTGATTGCCATGACGCGGGAGATGTACGTCTTGTAGTAGTCCTTCGGCAGGCCGTACAGATCGATATCCTGCACGCGTGTGGCCATGGCGCCGGGATTCTCGAGGCTGAGGAGGAAACGTCCGCTCGCGTACTGCTTGTGCATGTCGAGCTCCTCGTCCTTCACGAGTTCCGTCGTCAGGCGGTCCATTTCATGGAGGATTTCCGTGGCGGCGGAGTCCGTGGCGATGCGTCGCACGTTTGCGCTGGCGGACCACATGCCCGCGGCCTTGCGTCCGTCCATTTCGCTGTAGGCGCCGTAGGTGAAGCTGTGCGTTTCGCGGAGGTTCTGGAAGAGCCGTCCGCTGAAGCCGCCGCCGAGTATCGAATTCAGCATGCCGAACGTGACCCAGTCCGGATCGCCGCGCTTCATGCCGGAGCTCAGGATGGCGAGCGCCGTCTGCGTCTGCGACGCGCCGAGATCCACCATGTGCACCGCGGGCTCCATGAGAGGCTTGGGCGCGGAGAACTCCGCTTTCGGCGGCGTCCCCTTTTTCCAGTTCTCGAAATACTTCCTGATGATGGGCTTGATGTCCGCGGTGGTCACATCGCCGACAATCGCGAGGGACGCGTTGTTCGGGATGTAGTACTTCGAATGGAACGAGACGAGATCCTCCCGCGTGATGCTCTTGACGCTCTCCTCCGTGGGGAACATCGAATACGGATGCACGTTGAATCCCACGGTGATCTGGAGGCGATTCGCGACGGCTTCCGGACTTTTGCGCTCGGATACGAGACCGGAGATCGTCTGCTTTTGTGTTTTCTCCAGTTCTTCCTGCGGGAAGGTGGGATTGAACAGCGCGTCGGTCATGAGGTCGAGAATTTTCGTCATATGCTTCTTCAATCCGCCCGCGCCGACGGACATGAAGTCGTCTGCGGCGGAAGCGCCCACGCTCACGCCGAGGTTGTCGGCCTCCTGCGCGAACTGGAGAGACGTGCGGTTTTTGGTTCCCTTCGTCAGCAGGTCGCTGACGAAGCTCGCGGTGCCGCTCTTGCCGGCATCGAATTCCGATCCCGACTTGATCATGAGGCGGAAGGTGACGACCGGCTGGGCGTGGTTTTCGACGATGAGGACCTTCAGTCCGTTGGGAAGGGTGGTCTCGGAATAATCCGGGAACGACGCTTTCGGCGCGGGGCCGGGATTCGGTTTTTTCGAACGGTCGATCTGCGCGAATCCCTGCAACGAGGAGAGCACGATGGCGACGACGAGAATGGCGATGAGTTTCTTCATGGTTCTATTCCTTATCCTGCAATCGTTATTTCCCGTCCGGCATGACGTATTCCACCGTGTTCTTCCGCGTCGGTACCAGGTACGTGTTCGCGACGCGCTTGATATCATCGCGCGTGACGGCCATGTACCGTTTGAATTCCTCGTTGACGAGCTTGGTGTCGCCTTGGAACAGCGAGAAATTCGCGAGTTTTCGGAGCTTGCCGTCGAGGCTCATGAAGCTCTGCACGAATTCCCCTTCCTTCTGGTTGCGGGTCTTCGTGAACTCCTCCGCGGTGATTCCTTCCTTCTGCACTTTCTCGAGTTCCTCGCGAATCGCGTTTTTCATTTTCTCGATTTCGACACCGCGGTTCGCGATGGCGAAGAAGGCGAACATGCCCGTCTTGTCGAGCGACATCGGGAAGCTTCCGGCTTGAATGGCGAGCTGGTCCTTGTCCACCAGGCGCTGGTACAGGCGCGAGCTTCGGCCTCCGGAGAGGACGTCGCCGAGCATTTCAAGGGCGAACGCATCCGGGTGCCTGTTGTCCACCGTCACGTAGGATTCGATCAGGCCGGGAAGCGGGGTGACGTCTTCCTTGACGACCATCGAGCGGGGCTCGGTTTGCGGCGGGACGACAACCTTCGCGTGTTTCGGCGCGGGTCCCGCGGGAATGGAGCCGAAGTATTCCTCGATCCATTTCTTGGTTTGCGGAATATCGAGATCGCCGCCGACGGCGAGGCATGCGTTGTTCGGAAGGTAGTATGTGCTGTGGAAGTCGAGGAACTCTTCCTTCTTCGCCTGGTTGATGTCCTGCGCCACGCCGATGGGTGTCCATTCGTACGGCGTGCCCTTGAACGTGTTCTTGAACAGGTTCTCCTGCAGTGTGCCGTAGGGCCGGCCTTCATAGCGCTCCTTGAGTTCTTCCTTTACCACATTTCGCTGCGTCTCGATGCCGAGCGAATCGATGACAAGGTGCATCAGGCGCTCGGACTCGATCCACAAGGCGAGTTGCAGCTGGTTGACGGGAACCTTGAAGAAGAAGTCCGTCTGGTCGAACGATGTCGAGGCGTTGAGCACGCCGCCTGCGGCGGTCACGAGCTTGTCGATTCTCCCGCGCTCGATATTCTTCGTGCCCTCGAACATGAGATGCTCGAAGAAGTGGGCGAAGCCCGTGCGGCCCTGCACTTCATCCTTCGAACCGACCTTGTACAGCAGGTACGTCATCGCGGTCGGTGCCGTGCGATCGACGTGCAGGATGACGGTCAGCCCGTTCTTCAGTTTGTACTCTTCATACGCGATGGGCTTGAAATCCTGCGCCGCCAAGCGCGCCGAGAGGAGCAGCGCCAGAGCGGCAAGAGCAGTGCGTGTTTTCATCGAATCAATCCTGTGTGTGGGAAACGGTTATTTCTGGTTCATGATGTTCGGATGGTGACGCAGTTCCGGTAGCGCGAGGAGTTCGCGAAGGTCCGTGATGATGACATCCGCGTTGCCGAGATGTTCGCGGCGCAACGTCGTTTCCACGGCCACGCATCGCATGCCGGCGTTTTTGGCGGACGCGATGCCGAGCGGTGCGTTCTCGATCACGAGGCAGTTTTCCGGCTGCAATTCCAGGTGACGCATTGCCGCGAGGAAAGGCTCGGGCGACGGTTTGGCGGCATGGACCTCGTCGCCGCTGATGATGAAGTCGAACAAGGCGCGCTGGGTCTCGTCCAAGGCCGTCTCCATGTTTTTCCTTGCGGATGCGGTGACGAGCGCCGTTCGGAATCCGCGATCCCGCAACACTGTGACAACATCAAATGCGTACGGAAAATGCCGCATCTGGACGATGGATCGAAAATATCTGCGCTTCCTGTCGATGAACGCCTCGTGTTCGTTCACGGGAAGTGTGACGCCCGCTTCTTCAAGAAAGAGCGGGAGGATTTCGCGCGATGCGCGGCCTTCGTGGAGGAGAACGGAGTGCTCCGACACGGAGCCGCCAAGCTCCTGGAACATCCTCTCCCATGCGAGATAATGGTAATGCAGCGTGTCGGCGATCACGCCGTCCAGGTCGAACAGAACGGCGGTGATCATTGTCTGCAGATGGGCGGTGTGCACGATGAAATCGAAATCATCTCCAAAAGTACGGAAAAGGTGATTCATCCCCACATGTGCGCAGCGGGATGACCGCGGGAGAGCATCACCACAGGGGGGCGAGCAGTCCTATCCCATACGCGGAAATGAGAAAAAGTTGCAGCGCGGTCAACACGACGCCTGCCGCGGCTCCGGCGACGACCTGCGCGATGGAATGCGCCCGGAGACGAACGCGTGCCCATCCGAGCAGCGCCGCCAGGGGGAAAATGGAGAGCGTTGCCCAGCCGAAGAGCGGCGCGAGGGCGGTCACCGGACCTGTCAATCCCATCATGTGCGCGCTGATCTTCCAGTGACGGTTGATCGCCGCGAGGATGGCGGTGTTGATCGTGTAGCACCACATGAGAGACCAGACCGGGAAGGCAGCCCCGAGAAAGAGGAGCCACGCGAGTCCGGCAGCGGAAATCCCGACGCTGAGCAGATACGGCCCGGTGCGCTGCAGCCGCTCGGGAACGTCATACGCGGTCACTTGCCGCCGCTTCCGGAGATGAAGTACGTGCGCCATCTGCAGTATTCCGGAACACAGGACTGCGACCAGCCACACCACGCTCCGGTGGGCGATGCTCCCGTGTTGAAAGGCCAGGACCAGCAGCGTGAATACCGCGGTGGACACCGTCGGAGGTATCAGCAGAAGGGATATCCCGCGCGCGAGCGCGTCGGCGCCCGTCTTTTCACCGGGTGTTGGAGAGAGCATCGATCGGAGGAACGTTCACGTTTCTGAGTGCGCTGGATGGGCCACCGGCACTGACCACGCGCCGATATTGCCACAGCAAGCTGTGATTTCTCCAGCCGGGAAACAACGAAATGAGATTCCTCATGAATGACGCGCATATTTAGTATCGCTTGATTTTTAATTTAGACGAGTCTAAATTTAAACCATGACACCGCCTACTCCCCGACCCTCCATGGATCCTTCGGTCACGCACGCGATCGAGGATTATCTGAAAACCATTTACAAATCGCAGCGGAACGGTCCCGCATCGACCTCTGAAGTCGCGCGCGCTATGGGCGTCTCCGCAGCCTCGGCGACGGCCATGATCAAGCGTCTCGCCGTCATGGGGCTGGTCGATCACACGTCGTACCAGGGAGTACGGCTCACGCCGGGCGGGGAGAAGATCGCGCTGCAGGTGGTGCGTCATCACCGTCTGCTGGAAACCTACCTTCGGCAGGTACTCGGATATCCGCTGGACAGGCTCCACGACGAGGCCTGCGAATTGGAGCACCACATTTCGGAGATGTTCGAGGACAAGATCTCCGCCTTGCTCGGCGATCCGACGCATGACCCGCACGGTCATCCCATCCCGACGCGATCGGGCCGCATTGTCGATGTCGCGGCCTTCCCATTGGCGGAAGCGGTGGAAGGCCAGGATGTGGAAATTCACCGCATTGCCGACGAGGACCTCGAGCTGCTGCGGTACTTCGAGGAGCAGCGCCTCCTGCCGCACGAACGCGTCCGCGTGTATTCCAAGGCGCCCATGCGCGGTCCCATCGAGCTGCGGCGCGGACGCAAGCGCACGCTGATCGGATACGACGTCGCCGAGAAGGTCTTTGTCGTGTCCGTGAATGCGTAAGTCACGACGTCGCCGCGCACGGCACACGTCAATCCACAGCTTCAACACCATCATTTCAAGCATCAGCAAGATCATGAAACGCACCACTCTTTCCGCGGCGGTTGTCGCGGTGTTCCTGCTCTCCGTCTCGTCACAGTCCCAATCCCGCTCGACGAGCAGGGAGGACTCCCTCGCGACGGGCGGCGCGAAACCGGCATCGACGTTCATCGGCGGCTACGGCACCGCTGTGTACCAGAACGACAGGAACGCGGGCGCGTCGCGCGCCACCCTCGAGCGTGTCGTCCTGTTTGTCGGGCATGCCTTTACCAACGGAATTTCCTTGTTCACGGAAATGGAAGTGGAAGACGCAAAGGTGGAAGGCGGCGAAGAAGGGGGAGAACTCGCATTCGAACAGGCGTACATCAAGTTCGACGTGGCGAGGAATCACTCGATCGTCGCGGGCCTGTTCATTCCGCGTCTCGGCATCATCAACGAGGAGCATCTGCCCACGTCGTTTCATGGCAACGAACGGCCTCACACAGAGCGCCTCGTGATTCCTTCCACCTGGCGTGAACTCGGCATCGGATACTCCGGCACGTCCGACGCGGCGGGTCTGCGGTATTCCCTGGCGTTGACGACCGGCCTGGATGCAAGCGGTTTCGGAGACGGCCGCGGCATCCGCGGCGGACGCTCGCAGGGGAGCAACGCCAGCGCCGACAATCTCGCGCTCTCGGGATCGATGCAGATGCGCGCGGGAGATTTCCAGTTTCAAGTCTCAGGCTACGCGGGCGGCGCATCGGGGGTGACGGCACGGCAGGCCGACAGTCTGCAGCTTCGCGGCGGAATGTTCGGCACTCCGGTGCTGCTCGGCGAAGCGGATGTCCGGTACGAGCACGGAGGCTTCGCCGCCAGGGCTTTGGCGGCCTTCATCACCATTCCCGACGCGGACCGCATCAACCGCGCCTATGCACGGAACACGCCCGAATCTCTCTTCGGGACGTACGCGGAGGTGGCGTATGATCTGCTGCGCGTTATCGAGGACGATGCATCCGCGCAGCTGTTCCTGTTCCTGCGCTACGAGGCCATGGACCTGAACGCGACCGTTCCGTCGAACGGTATTCAAGACGACGCGTTGAAGCAGCAGCATCTCGTCGCGGGAGTGAGTTTCCTTCCCGTGCCGAATGTCGTGGTGAAGGCCGACGTCCGCAGCACCCGCACCGGCCAGGCGAATCCCGCGTTGAGAACCGATCCGGACGCGATCTCCGTGCCATACCAGCGGAGTAATGTTGTCGCGAATCTCGGCATCGGGTATTCATTCTGACAGGCGTCGCAATGAACCGAAGAACGTTCCTCGCGAAAGGATGCGCGCTCTGCACGGCGGTGACGGTCGGCGGCGCAGCTGTGTTGCTGCAATCATGCGCGCCGTTGCCGACCTTCGAGACACGCATTGAATACGGTATGATCACGGTCCCTGTCGCCGCGTTCGGGTCCACCGATCGATTGCTCGTGAACGCCGCCGCATTTCCATATTCCATCGCGCTGGTGAAAGATGGCCCGGCCGGAATGCTGGCGTTGCTCCTCCGCTGTACGCATGCCGATGCGCAGCTCGCGCCGGAAGCGCGCGGCTATTCGTGCAGGATGCACGGAAGCAAATTCACCGCGCAGGGGAGCGTCACCCGCGGACCGGCGGCGCGGGATCTCGAACGCTTGCGCACCGAGGTCCGTGATGCGCACGTGTATATCCATATTCCGGAAAGGACGATGTGATGACGATTTCCATTCGACGCGCCATGTTGTTGCTCGCATTGATTGCGGTCGCAGGCTGTTCTTCGGACAGCATCGACTCACCGCAAACCAACGCACCAGACGAATCGGCGGTCCTCACTGATTTCGCCCATGTGGTGGCGAATCCCGTGTACAACGAACTCGAGGCAAAGGCGGTCGCGCTCCTCGTCGCTGTCCGCAGTTTGCGCGCCGCGCCAACAGAGGCCGGCTTGCAGTCCGCCCGAGCAGCGTGGCATGCCGTGCGTCAACCCTGGGAATACAGCGAAGCCTTTCTCTTCGGCCCCGTCGAGGACTTTCAGCACGATCCCGCTCTCGACGACTGGCCGGTAAACCGCGTGGATCTCGATTCCGTGCTTGCGAGCTCGACGGCGTTCAACACGGAATCGGTGCGGGCGTTGCCGACGTCGCTCAAAGGCTTTCACGCGCTGGAGTATCTGCTCTTCGGCATTGCGGGAACGAAGACTGTCGAAGGGTGTACGGAACGAGAGCTGCAGTACATGGAAGCGTTGGCAGGAAATATCGCCTTCATGTGTTCGGAATTGAGGAGGGCGTGGGATCCGGCTTTCTCCTGGAACTTCACCGCGCAGTACATCAGAGCGGGCGAGGGGAGTACCGTGTTTGCGAGCAAGAAGGACGCCATGCTTGTGCTTGTCACGGCGATGGCGGGAATCTGCGAGGAAGTCGCGGGCGGTAAGATGGAGGATCCGCTGGCGGCAATGGATTCCACGCTCGAGGAATCGCAATTCTCGCATTCGTCCACCGCGGATTTTCGCAACAACATGATCGGCGTGCGGAACGTGTTCCGCGCGAATTTCCTGCGCGACGGGCGCGGTCTCGACGACTATATCGCCGCGAAGAATCTTTCTCTCGCCAATCGCGTGCGCGGACGCATGGATGCCGCCGTTGCGGCCTTCGACGGGCTGGATCCGCATTTCGGCCGCGCGATTTTCACGCAGCAATCCCTGATCCGCCGCGCGCAGGACGCTATTACGGCGGTGCAGGAAATACTCGAGAACGAGGTGGCAGCCTTCCTGCGGCAGCAGGTCCCGAATTGAGAACACGATGAGCACCATTCGATTCCTTGTGATCCTGCTTGTCTGCGCGTTGACCTGCGCTTCCTGCCGGGAGCCGGCAACATTTCCTGAAGAGCAGTACGACGCGCGGATGTCGGGCGGAGTGAACTCCGTGCCTGATGTCTCCTCGAAGGCCTTCAGCCACGCGTTTCCCTTGCTGCGCTCCAACGAGGCACAGCTTCACAATCTCGGCGACGTGCATTTCGAACAGACCTTCGTGACGGCTCCCGCGCCGGTGAACGCGGGCCTGGGACCGCGGTTCAACAACGTGTCGTGCATCTCCTGTCACCGCAACGACGGCAGCGGTTTCCCCACGACGGGCGAGCCGGAATCGGCACTCCTGTTCCGCATCAGCTCGGACGGGACCGACCCGTACGGCGGGCCCCGGCCTGTGCGGTCGTATGGCGGACAGCTCCAGGACAAGGCCATTGCAGGCTGGACGCCGGAAGCCGGCATCAGCATCGCATACGAGTCCCGCACCGTCGAACTCGCGGGAGGCGAGCGCTGCGAGTTGCGCATCCCGCGCTACACTCTGCATTCGCTGCATGCGCCAATCGGCGTTCCGCATCGTCTCTCGCCGCGTCTCGCGCCGCCCGTGTTCGGCCTTGGTCTGCTGGAAGCAGTTTCGGAGCACACCATTCTCTCCTACGCAGATGAGAGCGATGCGGACGGTGACGGAATCAGCGGCAGGCCGAATCGCGTGTGGGATGCGCCGTCCGGGAGCATGCGCATCGGCCGCTTCGGCTGGAAGGCCAACACCGCCACGTTGCTCGCGCAGGTGGCGGGCGCGTACGCGCAGGACATGGGGATCACCAACAGCATTTTTCCGGAAGCGGACCTCTCCGAATCCGGCGCAACGAGCGGCACAGCGGCGTCGCCAGAACTGGGCGATGATATCCTCCGCGCGGTCACGTTTTACGTGCGGACACTCGCGGTGCCGCAACGGCGGCTGGTGACGGATCCCGTGACATTGCGTGGCGAAAGAATCTTCTGGGAGGCGAAATGCGGGAGCTGTCACGTGCCGACCCTGGTCACGGGTGATCACATGGATCTGCCGTCCGTCTCGGGTCAGCGCATCCACGCATACACGGATCTGCTGCTGCACGACATGGGACCCGAGCTTGCCGACGATCGTCCGGATTTCGAGGCGAGCGGCAGGGAATGGCGCACGGCGCCGCTGTGGGGCATCGGCCTGTTCCGCACCGTGAGTTACCCCGGATACTACTTGCATGACGGCCGCGCGCGCACGATCCTTGAAGCCATTCTCTTTCACGGCGGCGAGGCGGAGAAATCCAGACAGGTTGTCGAGCGGCTCGGCCCCGCCGACCGCGCCGCGCTGCTGCGTTTTCTCTCGTCGTTGTGATCGCCCGCGGCGATGGCACACGGGCATCTCGCCGGAGGAGCGCGCGAATTTCCGGGAGACAGGAAAATATTCTACATTCCACACGTCTGATCGCCTAACGCACATCTCCCCATGGCACGAACACAGGTTTCTCTTTCCGAAGTTCACCGCACGGTGAGCGTTCCGAAGGGCGCGAGCATTTTCAAGCGGATGTTCGCCTTTCTCGGGCCGGCGTACCTCATCAGCGTCGGGTACATGGACCCGGGGAACTGGGCCACCGACCTCGAGGGAGGCGCCCGTTTCGGGTACACGCTGCTCTGGGTCCTGCTCATGTCGAACGCCGCCGCGGTGCTGCTGCAGACGCTGTCGGCGCGCCTCGGCATCGTCTCCGGCCGCGATCTCGCGCAATCCTGCCGCGACAACTATCCGCGTCCCGTCGCCATCGGGCTGTGGGTGCTGACCGAAATCGCCATCGCCGCATGCGATCTGGCGGAAGTACTCGGCACGGCGATCGGCCTGAACCTGCTGTTCGGGATTCCGTTGATCTGGGCGGTCGTGATCACGGGGATCGACACCATGCTCTTCCTCGCGATACAGAACCTCGGGATGCGCAAGTTCGAGGCATTCATCCTCTCGTTGATCACGGTGATCGGCGTGTGCTTTCTCTTCGAGATGTTCCTCGCGAAACCGGACTGGGGGCAGGTGGCCGGAGGGTTCGTTCCGCATCTGCCTCCCGGAGCATTGTACATCGCGATCGGGATCATCGGCGCGACGGTGATGCCGCACAACCTCTATCTGCATTCGGCGCTTGTGCAGACACGCGCGTATGATCCGTCCTCCGCGGGAAAGCGGCAGGCGTGCAAGTACAATCTCATCGATTCCGCGATCGCGCTCAACGCCGCGTTCTTCGTGAATGCGGCGATTCTGATCCTCGCGGCGTCCACGTTTTTTCGAAACGGCATTGTGGTCAACGAACTGCAGCAGGCGCATGCGTTGCTGGCCCCGTTGTTGGGGACGGGTCTGGCAAGCGTGGCCTTCGCGGTGGCGCTGCTCGCCGCGGGGCAGGCCTCCACGCTGACCGGCACGCTCGCCGGACAGATTGTGATGGAGGGTTTTCTGCACTTCAAGATCCGTCCGTTTCTGCGCAGACTCCTGACGAGGCTTATCGCCATCGTGCCCGCGGTGATCACCATCTCAATGGCGGGCGACGCGGCGACGTATGATCTGCTCATCCTGAGCCAGGTGGTGCTGAGCCTGCAGCTCCCCTTCGCCATCATTCCGCTGGTGCATTTCACGAGCGACAAGGCGACGATGGGCGAATTCGCCAACAAGCTCTGGGTGCGGATTTTGGCGTGGCTGGTGGCGACAATCATCGTGCTCCTGAACGTGCGTCTCGTCATCGACGCCGTGACGCGGTGGGTGGAATCCGCCGCGAACCCGATCCTGCTCTACGCGATCGTCCTTCCGATTGTCTCCGCCATCGCGCTGCTGCTGCTCTACGTCACGGTGAAGCCCTTCCTGCGCAGATTCCCCGAGCGCGATCTGCGTCCCGCGTGGCAGAAGCTTCGTCATTTCATCCTGGCGGGCGGGGACACCCTCCATCTGGATCCGCCGCACTTCAAGCGCATCGGCGTCTCCGTGGCGTTCTCCGACG
Source organism: Ignavibacteria bacterium (assembly GCA_016720835.1). Lineage (GTDB taxonomy): Bacteria > Bacteroidota > Ignavibacteria > SZUA-365 > SZUA-365 > JADKJW01. Next base: position 114,492 of record JADKJW010000006.1, on the reverse strand, counting down.
ACGATCACAAGGTGCTCAGCCATGCGTTCTCGCTGGCGCGTCATCACGACGCCACGCTCTGCCTGTTCCACGTGGTGGAGGGGGTGGGCGGCATCGTCTTCGGCGAAGAGGCCTTCGATCACGAAGCGCGCGAGGATGCCGAATACCTCGACACGCTGGCGAGGGCCCTGGGCACGCGCGGGGTCGAGACCGAAACGGCGCTCGGATACGGCAGTGTGCCGAAGGAGATCGTCCGGTTGGCGCTTGAGCACAAGGTGGACCTGCTGGTGATGGGCGGTCACGGACACCGCGGCATGAGCGACATGCTTTTCGGAAGCACCATCAATCCCGTTCGTCACGAACTCGAAATACCCATCATCATCGTGCGATGACGGAACAGCACACCCCTCGGAGGACTTCGGGATGACACGATTCGCAAAGCACATCTTCATCTGCGAAAATGAACGGCCCGCGGGGCACCCACGTGGCTGCTGCAAGGAGAAGGGAGGTCCCGCACTGCGACAGCGCTTCCGTGACGAGCTCAAGGCGCGGGGTCTGCAGGTGGACGTGCGAGCCAACAGCGCCGGCTGTCTCGATGCGTGCGAGTTCGGTGCAGCCGTGGTCGTGTATCCGGACGGCATCTGGTACGGCGGAGTCACCGTGGATGACGTCACAGAGATCATCGACGCGCATCTCGTGAACGGTGTTCCCGTCGAACGGCTGCGCATCCGCGACGACCGTTACACCCGTTTCTGATCGCGCAGCGTCAGATTATTCCGGGACCTGCGCGTCCATTTATTTTTCCGACAACAATTCCTTTCTCTTCGCGACAACGGCCTGCGCGACTCCCGGCGAGGATGCGCTGTTCTGGCCGGTAATCAACCGGTGCTCGACGACGGTATTCGGGCTGAACGGCGGTGTTTTGAAGTGTATGGCTCCGCCGTTCCGCAGCGAGGATTCGAGGAGATACGGCATCTCACGCAACACGCCCTGCGCTTCCAGCTCCTCGTCTGTCGAACACGTGAGCCTGGCATTCGAGTACAGCGGTGTTCCGTCTCCCCGCGTCGTGTTCAGGAGCACGGCCGCTCCCTCCCCCACTGTCGCCAGGATTCCGCGTTTGCCGAAGATGCGTCCGGCGGCACGCCCGAGCGATTGGTCTTCGAGAAAATCCCAGAGCGCTCCGTGCCCTCCGGCAAAATAGATGACGTCGTAAAGGTCGGGCCTGATGTCCGCGGAAGGAATCGTGTGCTTCAGGAGATGGGCGAGCAGGGTATCACCGTGCAGATATTTCCGGATCCGGGGCTCGGTCGTGTCCACGCTCGCGGGATTGACCGGGGCCTCGCCGCCGCGCGGGCTTGCAATATCGACCTTCCAACCGGCGTGCGTGAACGCGTCGAAGGGATGGACGATGTCCATCAGCCGGGATCCCGCGGACGCGCCGCTTCCGTTGATGGACGCGCGGCTTGTGACGACGATGAGGGCGCGTGTCCCCTGCGCCGTTGCGCGCATCCCTGGCGCAATTGCGAGCAGTGCGGCGAAGAGGAGGCTGACAGTGCGGAGGAGAACCATATCGAGAAACGATCGTGTGTGGGACATCGAACAGCGGGAGAGCGGCGTGCGGGGAGCCGTTCCCCGGGATCAATTCAACGCATGCAGGTAGTCCACGAGGAGGTCGAGATCGGCCGGAGCGATATTCGGGAAGCCCGGCATGCGCGTGGGGTACGTGCCCGCCATGCCGCCGATGCGCTCGTCCTTCCGCGCGAAGGCGTCCGGATCTCGCAGGTACTCCGCGAGCTGCGCCTTCGTCAGACGCGCCGAGACGTCTCGCAGAGAGGGCGCGGCCATGCCGCCTTCTCCGTCCGACCCGTGACAGCGCGTGCAGTTGTTGCTTTCGAAGACCCGTCTGCCGGGCAGGGACGAGGCGGAGTCGGACAATTTCGTTTTCGTGCAGCCGGCGACAAGCAGCGCGGCGGCGAAGATCGTACAGAAGAAGGCGCGCATGGTGTGTCCTTGTGCAGTCTTGAAAAACGCCCTGCGACACTGCGACACGCTGGGGCGGCGAGGCGGAAGAACTGGCGCGAAAATGAAAAAAACTTGAATCCCGTTCAAGGCAGAACGGCGATGCAGCTGATTTCCACCAGACCGTCCTTCGGCAAACGCGCCACCTGAACGGTGGCGCGAGCGGGCGGATCGCTTCGGAAATGTTTCGCGTAGACCTCATTCATCGCGGCGAAATCATTCAGGTCCTTCAGAAAAACGGAGCAGGAGACGACGGACTGCATCGTGCACCCGGCCGCCTCCAGAACGGCTCCGATATTCTTGAGCGCCTGTTCCGTCTGTTCCCTGATGCCTCCGGGAACGAATGCCCCCGTGGATGGATCGAGCCCGAGTTGACCCGACACGTACACGGTTGTGCCTGCAATGACCGCCTGGCTGTACGGTCCGATCGCCTTGGGCGCCTTGTCGGTGCTGACCGCGCGGCGGTTCTGCGCGAGTGCGGGCGCTGCGACGGCGAGACACAGGAGGACCATGATGGCAACGCGGTGCAGGACGAAATGGCGGAAAGGAGCGCGGGAGGTGTTCATGGGTGCGCGAAAGCAGCGGATGTGACTACGGCTTCACGGCGATGCAGGAAATCTCGACAAGCCCGTCCTTGGGAAGCCGGGCGACCTCGATCGCGGCCCGGCTCGGCGGCGCTTCCGCGAAGACGGTCGCGTAGACCTCGTTCATCTGGCTGAAATCATTCATGTCCTTCAGATACACGGTGCAGGCGACCACATCCGACACCGCGCACCCGGCCGCGGTCAGAATGGCCGTCATGTTGACGAGCGCACGCGCGGTCTGCTCGCGGACGCCTCCTTCAACGAATCCACCCGTGCGCGGATCCAGACCGAGCTGTCCTGAAACGAACACCATGTTGCCCGCCGAGACGGCCTGACTGTAAGGACCGATCGCCTTCGGCGCGTCGTCCGTCGCGATGATTTCTCTGTGATGACTCATGAAGAACTCCTGGATGAATGCGTGTGCGTGCCGTGGCAACTTAGAGAATGGCGGCGATGCGGACAAACCGCCGGGGACGGCGGATCGCGCGCGCCGTCACTGCGGACGGAAGACGCGGACGGCGGCAAAGATGAAGAGAAACGCGCAGACGCCGAGAAGGACGTCAATGGCGTAGTGCTGCTGGAGGTACACGGTTGCGAGGATCACGCCGACACCGAATGGGAGGAGAATCCAGAAGTACACCCTCTCGAAGCGGTACGCGAACGCCAACGTGAGCAGCGTCACACCCGTGTGCATGCTCGGGACGCAATCCCGTACGGCCGGTGTCAGATTTGCCGCCAGGAAGGCGCGGATCCACTCCGTCGTCGGGAGCCACCCCGCGAGCGCAGGGAGCTGTTCGGGCATGAACCGTTGCGGTCCCAGGGCCGGAAAGAGAGAGTACGTCACGAGCGCTCCGTACCAGCCGATGGTCATTGCGGATAATACGGTCCGGAAATCCTTCTCGCTGTGCCGCAGCCAGAGCAGGACGAGCAGGACGGGCATGCCGAAATAGTACGACACATACGCGAGCGAGAGCGCGTCGGTGAGACAGGGATGGGCGTGCTGTCCGAGCCAGGCCACCGGATTGACGCCGAACAACGCCGCATCGATTCGCGCAAGGGAGGCGTCCACGGCATACGGATGCGCGGCAGTCATCATGGCATGGATGTGCGCGTAGAACGCGCCGTACAGGACAAAGTGCTGGAAATGCCGGATGAAGTCCGCGACCCGCGGCATGCGTCCGCGGAGGACGTACGAGATCGCAAGCAGGGCGAGAAACACCGCAAAGAACGGGAGCAGTGCCGCGGCTTCGCGCGGGGCCCCTGCGAGTGCGCACGCAAGCGCCAGGACCGCGACGACGAGGAAGGCAAAGAGCGACGAGAACGTCGGCCATTGCGCGAATGACCGGACCGGCGCGGGATGTCGCTCGCGCTTCGCGGGCGTACGATGTTCCGGACGCAACCCGCCCGCAGGCGGTCGCAGTCGGCGGACGATGCGTTGGTGGATGTGCTTTCGGGGAGAGTCGGCCATCGGGGAGCGGGATGATGTGTGATGGACAGGCCGTGCTGCGGAATCCGCTACGGGTCGGGCGTCCCCACGCCGGGCGGGGTGATCGTGAGTTCGCCTTCCCATCGCGCCACCACGGCGCTCGCGAGACAATTGCCGACCACATTGATTGTCGTGCGGCCCATGTCGAGCAGCTCGTCCACGCCGAGAATCACCGCAACACCCTCCACCGGAAGCTGGAAGGATGCGAGCGTGCCCGCGAGAATGACCAGCGATGCCCGCGGGACACCCGCGACGCCCTTTGTGGTCAGCATGAGCGTCAGCATCATCAGCAGCTGCTGCCCGAGGCTCATCTCCACTCCGGCGGCCTGCGCGACGAACACCGACGCCAGGGCGAGATACAGGGTGCTGCCGTCGAGATTGAAGCTGTATCCCGTCGGCAGGACGAAGGCGACGATCCGACGCGGCACGCCGAATTCCTCCATGATCTGCATGGCCTTTGGAAGGGCCGCCTCGGAACTGGTCGTGGAGAAGGCGATCAGGGCGGGCTCCTTCACGGCGCGCAGGAAGGCGCGGACCGGGATCTTCGTCAGCAGCATCACGGGGATCAGCACCAGCGCGACGAAGACGAGCAGCGAGCCGTACAGGGTCAGAATCAGCATGCCGAGATTGACCAGGACGCCAAGGCCGCGATGTCCCACCGTCACCGCGATCGCAGCGCCGACGCCGATCGGCGCGAACTTCATCACGATGCCGGTGAACGCGAACATGGTTTGCGCGAGCGCGTCGAAAAACGAGACGAGCACGGCGCGCTTCTCCGCGGCGATGAGCGAGAGCGCGATGCTGAAGATGAGCGCAAACACCACGATCTGAAGCACCTCGCCTTCCGCCATCGCCTGCATGATGCTTTGCGGCACCAGATGGGTGATGATTTCGCCGATGCCCTGCGGCTTCGCCACGAAGTCCGCGGGCTGCGCGGCTGCCAGGTTTACCCCATCGCCGGGACGGATCACATTGACCGCAACCAGACCGATCGCGAGCGCGAGCGTGGTGACGACCTCGAAGTAGATGAGGGCCTTCAGGCCCATGCGCCCGACTTGCCGGAGATTGCCGTGTCCGGCGATCCCCACGACCAGCGTCGCGAACAGGAGCGGCGCGATGACGCTCTTGATCAGCCGGATGAACATCGTGCTGAGCGGTTTGAGCGCGGCACCCGCGTCGGGGAACAGCCAGCCGACGAGGAGCCCGGCGGCCATGCCGACGAAGATCATCGTCGTGAGTGTGGGCCGCGGCGCGCGCATGTCAGTCGAGTTTCCAGATGCGAATGTCTTTTCTCGCGGTCGCCAGTCCGGCGCCCGTGGGCGGGAACGCGATCATGCAGTCGCCGTCGCGCGACTCCAGCATGCTCTCGCGATGCCGCACCGTGTGTGTCACCCGTCCTGTCGCGGCATCGCAGACGCGGACGCTTCCGTCGAAGGCGTTCGAGATGGCGAAGCGCTTTCCGTCGGGCGCGAAGACCGCGCGCAGCGCGCCGTCGCCGCCGGTGACGCCGCCATCGAACGACGCGATCACCGCGGCGGTCGCGGCATCCACCAATTCGATGCGGGAGACGCCTTCGCACAAGAGAAGTCGCGAGCCATCGCGGGCGACGAGCAGCGTGCCGGATCCCTTCCCGCGATGCGCGATGCCGGAGAGGCGCGCACCGGTGTCGGTGGAGTAGACGAAGATGCTGTCGCCCGTCGCGGCGAACAGGCGCGCGCCGTCCGCGGAGAAGGCGGTGCGGCCCGATTCGGCCATTCCCGGAATGACGATTGTCCGTCGCGTGCGGCGCAGGACGTCCCGCAGCACGATGGTGTCTCCGCGCACGCCCGCGGCGGGAAGCGCGCCCTCGGAGCGGAAGGCGAGATCGAAACCGTAGAGAACCTCGTTCACGCGCAGGGAATCGACGAGCGCGCCCGTGCGCGGGTTCCAGACGAGCACGGCATCACTGAACGCCGCAAGGCGCTTCCCGCCCGGCGAAAAGAGCAGGCGCGATACCGGGCCGGTGCGGAGGCGGTGTTCGCGGAGCAGCGTGCCGCGCCGCGCGTCGAAAAATCCGATGACCGACACGCTGTCCATGGCGGGATCGCGCATCGCGCAGGCGACGCGATCCCCGACGGGCGACAGGGCCGCCGCTTCAGGAAACATGCCGCGCGTGGGCAGCTCGCAGAGCTTCTCGCCGGAGACGGCGTCCCACACGATCACGGTGGAGCGGGTCGAATCGCCCCCGCTCCGTCCGTCGTCCATCGAGAGCAGCAGCGCGCCGTTCGCGCTCCATGCAAGCGTGGTGACCGTGCCGCGATGCGAGGAAAGCACGCGCGAGGAGAGCTGCACATCCTGGTAGTAGGACAGGACGTACCATCCGCCGACGACAAGCAGGAATACCGCGCTCACAAGCGAAATGAGATTCGCCGCGGAGTGCTGCTCTCTTCGGCGTTGGCGCAGGGACGCCGGCGGTGCGGGGCGGTCGGGAATCACGCCTCAGTCCCGCTTGAAATGGGGCAGCGGATCGGGCAGGATAATCGAAATCTCGACGAGGCCGGCAAACACTCCCCGCTCGTACCACGGCATCTGGCAGATCAGTTTCTTCCTGCCGCCCTTCTCGATGGTGTACACGTTCGATGCGCCCTCCTGCAGCAGGCGCTCGAGCACCGCGCGCGCGGGCTCCGGGTGACAGGCGCGGACGTCGGTGCCGAGCAGTGCCGCGCCGCCGTCCTGCTGAAACGTCGCAAGGGATGCGTCATTCATCTCGAGAATGGCGCCGTGCGCGTCGCAGACGGTGATCGCGCAGGGAAACTCCTTGGTCCAATCTTTTTGCGGCATGAGGGTTCCTGGGAAAGTGAGGGCGGTGTTTACCCGTGCAGGATCGTCCCGTCCGGGATTGCGCGCTGTTCGCCCGGGGGAACGACGATGCGCACGTCGCCCCGGAGCACGACATCCCTGCCGAACAGTGCGTCTCCTTCGATGACGAGCGACGAGCACGCGCGCATCGAAGGCGCGCCATGCGGGAAATGTTCGGCGAGCTGGCCGATGAAACGATAATGCGCCGGATCCAGGCGGATCGCGGTGGTCGGCGCGCCGCGTCCAGGGTGGGGGACGATCCGATAATCGTCCGTCAGATCGAACGCGTCGGACCAGATGCCCAGCAGGTCGTCGGTGGTTTTGACGGGCGCGAAGCGCGTCCGCGGGACCCGCAGTGCGGCGGCACGGTCGAACAAGGAGATTGCCGCGCCCATGGCCGTCTCGAGCTGGTACACCTTCGGCGAGGCGGGATCGCGGGGATCAACGGTTTTTTCGTTCCGGATCAGCGGCAGAGGGAGAAAGCCGCCGTGCCTTTCCAGAAGCGCGGCGAGCGCGTCGAGGTCGATCCACAGGCTGTTGGTGTTGAAGAAAGGGTAGAGGGCGATGTCCTGGAATTCCTCCGCTTCCCCGGGAGGGCACTGCGACGCTTCGCGCAGCAGCAGGCGACCGTCGCGTCCCCGCGCAAGGTGGCCGCCCTTGCGGTCCGCGGCAGTGCGATCCGCCACTTCCATCAGGAAGTCGATCCGCCGATCGCACATGAAGGACGGAATGACGGGATCGAGCACCGCGCCGAGATTGTCGATGTTCGACACGAATGCATAACGGAATTCGCGCTCACGCAGCGCGGTCAACAGGCCGGAGGTGACGAGCGCGGCGTAGAGATCCCCGTGTCCCGGCGGGCACCACGCGAGATCCGGTTGCGCATCCCAGCGCGCGGGCGACAGGTCCGCCGCGATGACCTTCGGACTGCGATGCTGGAGAAACCGGGCCGGGATATCCGACGCGAGGTCCGCGTACGGAGCGAGCGCGGCCATGGAATCCGCGTCGGTGTTGTAGCTGTTCATCAGCAGGAGCGGGATGGCGATGCCGGTGCGATCGCGGAGGGAGAGCAGCTGCCGCGCCGTGATATCGAGAAACGAGAGCCCGCGTTTGACTTCGATCAGGCTCTTCGCGCGCTCAAGTCCCATGCTCGTGCCGAGTCCGCCATTGAGCTTGATCACTGCAACGCGCGCGAGAAGGGAGGCATCCGCGCCGGATGTCACCGCGATCGACTCCAGGTCGGGGAGCGTGTGCACCGGCTCGATCGCCGAACGCGGGATGAATCCGGTGCCGCCCGCCGCGAGCTGCATGTACGCGCTGCGAAAGGCGGCGATGGCGAGCGCGTCGATGCCGTCGCGACGCATGAGGTCCTCGAAAGGCGCGAAGCGCGCGGAGACGTCGTTCATGGTCGGGGTGGCGGCGTTACGGGAGACTCAGCCTGTTCGCCTCGATGGTTCTGTCGATATCCTCGTCCGAATGCATGATGGAGAGGAAGGCGGCCTCGAACTGCGACGGCGCCAGATACATGCCGCGCGCGAGCATCTTCGAGAAATACGCGCCGAATGCCGCGGTATCGCACCGCGCGGCATCGTCCCAATTTCGGACCGGAACGTCCGTCATGAACAGGGTGAACATGGAGCCGACCCGGTTGGTGATCCACGGAAGGCCCGCGGCGTCCAGGTTGCGCTGGATGCCGTCGCACAGTCGCGCGGCCTTGCGCTCGAGGGTCTCGTAGAACGCCGGGTCCTCGGCGATCGTGGACAGCGTCTCGAAGCCGGCGGTCATCGCAAGCGGATTGCCCGACAGCGTGCCGGCCTGGTACATGGGACCGGAGGGAGCGACGAGCCGCATGATGTCGGCGCGGCCGCCGTACGCGCCCACGGGGAGACCGCCGCCGATGATCTTGCCGAGCGTCGTCAGATCGGGTTTGACGCCGTAGCGCTCCTGCGCTCCTCCGCGCGCGACGCGGAAGCCCGTCATCACCTCGTCGAAAATCAGCACGATGCCCTCCCGGGTGCAGAGTTCGCGCACGCCTTCGAGGAAGCCCGGGAGAGGCGGGACGCAGCCCATGTTGCCGACCACGGGCTCGAGGATGATGCAGGCGATCTGATCCGGCCAGGCGCGCACCAGTGCGTCGAGCGCGTCCAGATCGTTGTACCGCGACGTGAGCGTGTCGCGCGCGATCGACGCGGTCACGCCGGGCGAATCCGGCAACCCGAGCGTCGCGACACCCGAACCGGCCTTGATGAGGAAGGAGTCGCCATGCCCGTGGTAGCAGCCCTCGAATTTCAGAATCTTCTCCCGCGTCGTGTACGCGCGCGCCAGTCGCACCGCGGACAGCGTCGCCTCCGTGCCGGAATTCACCATGCGTACCATCTCGATCGACGGGACGAGTTCGATGATCAACTTCGCCAGCTGATTCTCAATTTCCGTGGGCGCCCCGAAACTGGTCGCGCGGTCGAGCTGCCGGTGCAGCGCCTCGACGACGCGCGGATGCGAATGCCCCAGAATGAACGGCCCCCAGCTTCCGACGTAATCGGTGTACGTGTTTCCGTCCACATCCACGAGGTGCGAGCCGTTCGCGGAGCGGAAAAACACGGGCTGCCCGCCCACCGCGCGGAAGGCGCGCACGGGCGAATTGACGCCGCCGGGAATCAGGGTCAGGGCCTCCGCAAACAGGGCTTTCGATGTGTCGATATTCATGCGTCTGATCGGGTTCGAAGTGGCGAAACGGGGATACAGAAGCACAATATACGCGACACCGCCGGGGCGGCGCAACGCATCATTTCATGGAGAGCGGCCTGCCGCGCAGCGGGCGCCCGAAAAAGGCGCTCAAATCAGGCAGCACTTCCACCGAGGCCTGCCAGCCCGGGACATCGGCACGGAAATACTCCCACTTGTCGGCGGTCCATACCGCGATCCTGTATCCCTGCGCCTTCAGCGCGCGCAACCTCCCGGCATCCAGGATCTTGTCGGAAAGGAAGAGCATCCCGTCCTGGCGCCGATGCATGCGGAGCACAGGATCCCAGGTCCATGCGGGATTGTCCATGGGGATCCACAGTGCACCGTACATCAAGACGGTGGGGCGGGAGATCGCGCACTCCGTCGCCGCCGCGCGGACCGAAAGCTTGAACAGGCGGTCGTCGATGTCGGCGCCGGTGTATCCCTGCCTGATCGACACGGCCACACGGCGCTGGCCACTCTCACCGGCCAGCGTCTCGATGCGCACGACGTGGGTGGAGAGCAGCGCGATGGCGGCGAGCACGGCGGCCCTCCGCGTGATCAGGGCATCGGCAAGGAGGATGATGGACGGCACGGCGGGCAACAGATACTCCGCCTCGTCAGGCATCATCGCAAACAAGGCCAGCCAGAGCGTGATGACGCCCGCGTGGAAAAGGAGGAACGGCTTCGGAACGGATTGCGCGGGAGCAGGACGTCGACGCAGCATTCCCGCGACGGCGGCGCCGGCCAGCGCGACCCAGCCGATCACACCGAAAAGCTGCAGCGCGTTGTAGCCGGCGAGCATGGCCCGCGTCTTCAGATCGAAATCCATCACGGCGTACGAGGTCTTCAATCCGTATGCGAACAGCGCGGGCGAGAAGGCCGCCGCCCCGGTGAACAGCGCGAGCAGGAGCATCCGGACTCCCGCTCCCGCGTCTCTCCTGTCCGCGAAATGATAGAGGAGACCGGGCAGCAGGAACAGGCCGTTCGTGGGACGGAAGCCGCAGGCCAGACCGATCAGCAGCGCGCAGAGCAGATGCCGCCGCTCGAGCAGCATCGCGTACGCCCACACAAGCAGCGCGAGGCCGGGCAGGTAGTCCATGGTCGATGATGCGTTCTTCATCACCACGGGAAGCCACGCAATGCCCGCGACGACAAAAAAAGGATGCCGGAATCTTTTTTTTGACGCGAGAAAGAGCAGCGCCGCAAGCAGCGCGACGCCTCCCGCGGTCGCGAGCAGGTTGGAGGCCTGCCACCCGCCGAAATGCACCAGCGGCGCTTCCAGCAGCTCGAAGAGCGGGAAGCCCGTGGATCGCGACGCGACGTAGCGCGCGGTGTTCCAGATGTCGCCCGCCGCCCGGGCCACCAGCCATGCGTCCGCGTCGCTGCCGTACCCGAGCACGGTGAACGGCAGGACGCACAGGGTCCACAGGGCGAGGATGGCGACGAGGGATTTCCTGCTCATGGCATGCGCCTGCTGCGTGGGCATACTGCGGTCAGTGGAACGCGGAGAACCCGAAGGTCTTCGCCATGTCCCACACCAGCGCGGGATGTTTCATCAACGCGACGCGGAACACGCCCCAGATGGTCCGCTGTTCCGGCGCGAGCGCGAGCACGCCAGCGGCAATCGCATTGAGACGCTCGTCGGGGAAGCGGTACACGGCCTCCTTCATCCGGTGATAGGTGCGGTGTTTGGCACCGTGCGAACGCTGCCACTCCTTCGGGTACGCGGCAAGCAGACGCAGATCGCCCGCCCGCAGCGCCCCCGCGATCGCCTCCGCGGCCATGCGGGCGGCATGCATGCCGCTCGTGATGCCGCCGCCGGACATCGGGTTGACCTGATGCGCGGCGTCGCCGACGAGCACGACGTTTCCGCGCACGATGTCCTCGAGCGTCGCCGCGCACGGCACGCCTCCCGCGACGGTCGTCAGGATGCCCGCGCGCGGGAAGCGGCGCGCGACGAATTCGTTCAGATAGCGGATCGGACTTTTGTGCTTTGCGGCCGCACCGCTGACGCCGACGCCGATGTTTGCCGTACGGTGGCCCTTCGGAAATATCCACAGGTACCCCATCGGCGCAACGGCGGTGCCGAAGTGAAATTCGCAGGCGTCCTCCTCCATGTCCACATCCGCCAGAGTCATCTGCGCGCAGCACTCCATGTCGCGGAAGGGCGTCGTGGTGTCGATGCCCGCCCATCGGCCGACGCGCGATTCCACGCCGTCCGCGCCGACGATGATGCGCGCGCCGACCGTGCGCCTCTCGCCGTTGAGCGAAATCGTCACCCCGCGGTATTCGCCTCCGTCGGCGAGCAGCCCGTCCACGTACGCCTTGGTGCGCAACTCCGCTCCGGCATCCACGGCCATGCGCGCGAGATCGTAATCGAACAGGCGACGTTCGAGGACGTAGCCGTGTCCGCCGAGATCGGGCTCCACACAGCTGCCGTCCGGAGCGACGAGCCGGAAACGCCGGATCGTCGCGGCGATCCAGCGCGGATCCACGTCGACGATGGACTCGAGGCTGCGGTTGCTCACGGCTTCGCCGCAACGCACCGGCGTTCCCACGTCGCGATCCTTCTCGAGCAGCAGCACCGAGAAGCCCTCGCGCGCCACAAGGCGCGCCACGGTGCTCCCCGCCGGGCCGGCTCCGACGACGAGCACATCGTAGCGGTCCTTCATGACGCGGCCTCGCGGACGGGACGATGGAAGATCAGCGCTTCGAACGGGCATGCCCACACGCACTTTGCGCAGTTGGTGCAGCGCTCCTCGATGATATCGATACGGGCTTCCTGCAGCGCGATGGCATCCTCGGGGCAGACGCCGACGCAGCATCCGCAGAAATCGCAGGTATTGTCCTTGATCTCGATCAACAGCACGGGAATCCTTTCAGCGACAGAGACATGCAGCGGACACAGGAGCCGCGAAAAAGAAACGGGCGCCGTGCGCCCGCTCCAGTCAAGGCTCGCCGGTCGCGGTTACCTCGTGACCGCCATGGTCACCGCGGCGCGTGAGACGGCGCCGCTCGACTCCGAGACGGCCGTCAGTGTGGCGACATACGTTCCGGATGGCAGGCCCGCGGGGGTCCATTGCGAGGACCAGGTCCCGGCGCTCTGCGTGTAATCGGCAAGCTGCGCGACCATCTGGCCGAGCGTGTTCGTGACGACGAGGCTCACGCGGCTGCGCTCGGCGAGCGAGTAGCGCAGGACGGTGGCGCCCTGCATGCCCGACAGCGGATTCGGATAATTCTGCTCGAGGGAAAAAGAAGATTCGTCGGTCCGATAATTTACCGCGGCGACGGTGGAATACATGACGGAACCATCGACATCCTGCTGGCGCAAGCGGTATTCGTAGCGTCCGTCGCGCGCCAGGCTCTTGTCCACGAACAGGTATTGCTGGTCCGTGCGGGAATTGCCGCGCCCCGGCACGAAATCGACCGTCGACCATTCGTCGTTTCCGGCGAGCCGGCGCTCGACGAAGAACCCGTAATTGCCGGTCTCCGAAGCGGTGACCCACTTCAGCGATACCGCGCGCCCCTGCTGCACGGCGCTGAACGACACAAACTCCACGGGCCAGTCCACATTGATCAATTCGTTCGCGGGTGTGAACGGCTGGTTGTCGAAGGAGGTCGTGATCCAGTATCCCGAGAACGCGGGCGCCACCACGTTGCCGTAAATGGTGAACGACGTGTTTCCCGGGCCGGGGGCCTTCGGCCGGAAGGTGAAGGTGCAGAGCGTGCGGCGGAGATTCGCGGGGAAATTGATGCCGTTGAAGGAGGCATCATACTCGCCGTAGCCCGCCCAGCGCGGATTGTCGGTGACGTTCAGGAACGGATCGGAATCCGAGGTGAAGTTCGACGCGGCGAAACGGTGATTCATGATGGTGCGGTTGAACGCGCTGAACACCGTCGAATCATACGTCAAGGTGACGTAGATCGCCTGAAGCCTGAAGGTCACGCCGGCGGGTGTATAGAATTGGGCTTCGATGCGCACGCTGTCGTCGCCCGTGTACACGAGGACGAGGTCGCACCCCGCGTTCTGCGCCTTGAGCAGGAACGGGAACGCCAGGAACGTGAGGACAAGAAGACTGCAGAGACGTATGAACCGCTTCATCATGCACCAGATTGGAGTGGAAAAACCGTTTCCGTCTTCAAGTATACAGAATGCGGATGCGCGATTCAAGAGACCGGGCTCCTTCACTATCGGCACCCGGCAGGCGATGTGCGTCCCGCCGGAAACAAAACGAACGATCCGGCCGCGGGGCCGGATCGTTCGCGCAAAAGGGAACCGAAAAGCGATTACTTGTTCAACGTCATCTTGATGCTCTTCGTGAACGTCTGGCCGCTCTCGTTGCCGGTCGCCATGACCGTGGCAATGTATGTTCCACTGTTCAGCGATGCGCCATCGAAGTTGGCTCTGTGCGTGCCGGCGGCGATCTGGCCGTTCATCAGCGTGGAGACCGTGCGGCCGAGCATGTCCGTCACGACGATGGTGACCTGGCTCGCTTCCGGCGTGGTGAAGTCGATGGACGTCGTCGGATTGAAGGGGTTCGGGTAGTTCTGGCTCATGTCGAAGGACATCGCCGCGGCGTCGCCCTGCTTCACGAAACCATGCTGCTTCATCCAGTTGATCTTCATCGCGAGGTAATCGAAGTTGTTGATCATCCCGTTGCCGTCCGTATCCATGAAGCAACCGTCGGAGTTCGACCACGGCACGCTCGGCTGGCCTTCCCACGCGATGTAGGTCAGCGGATTGACGTTGCCATCCGCGCGATAGCGCGCGGGTCCCGTCAGCCAGCTCGACTGCAGGTTGGCGTTCTTGATGTACTCGTTGAGCGCCTTGCGATCGCCGAAGTTCACGATGCCGTCGTTGTTGGCATCGCCGGGCCATACGACGCAGGGCGTCTGGCCGGGATTGAGAAGCATGGTCACCTTGTTCATGGCGACGTCGGAGAGCGCGCCGCAGGGATTCAACACGTTGAAGGTCACTTCAATGCGATAGAAGCCGGGCGTGAGCGATCCGGTGGGGACGTTGACGACGCCGTTCACCGTGTTCGCCGCGATCGCGACGACGGTGGACTGCGTCTGCACGAGCTGACCGGTCGGCGTGTAGAAGCGGATGGTGATCGTCGCATTGAAGGAACCGGTCGGATGGCTGACCGTGTAGGACACGGGGACGTTTGCCGGAAGCGTCCCGAATGCCGGCGCGCTGAAATCGACCGTGGCCGGCTGGCCGGTGCAGATTTCCATCTGCGCGACAGGGAAGGCGTAGAGATAGCCGTTCTGTCCTGTCGTCGACGAGCAGCCGTTGGTCGGCGTCAGACCGTAGCTCCACAGCGTCGTGATCTTCGGCGGCCACTGGGCATGCACCCACTGGGTGTAGTTCCAGTACGTGTAGTACTTGGATCCGTACGACCCGCTGCGATCGGTGCACTGGTCGAGGATGATGTTGCTGCCGCCGGTGTAGTAGAAGATGTTGTCGAAATTGAATTTCTGCCACGCGTTGGTCGTCGCGGTGAACGTGTACGGTTTCGGTGTGAACACGTTTGTCCATGCCGTGGAGATGTACTGCGACGGTCCGTTCTGCCAGGTGTTCAGATCCTCCGCGGTCGTCCCCATCTTGATGGCAAGATTCTCGTAGTTCGGATCGGCGCCACCGTACCAGTAACCGCTCTGATACGAAATGGACTTGATGTACACCGGATTGCCGGGCGTCAAGCCCGCGGCGGTGAAGGCCGCGTTGATATCGGCGATTCTGTATATGCACTGCGAGCGGGTGCTCGGATAATACATGTCAAACGGGTTCTGCAAGCCGCCGCCGTAGCCGGCGCCGCCGATCTGCACGGTGACGGTCTGCGCGCTGGCGGTCGGTCCCGGCAGCAACAACGCGAGTGCCACAAGGCACCCCGAAATGGTAGCGCGAACAGGTCTCATTGCTCTCTCCTCAAATGGTGAACTGATTGGATATCAGCGTGTGGTTTCGGTATGCGGAAGCTGTTGCGACGCGCGCATGAACATATTTCCCTGGCGATTGCAGGGGCAATCAGCCTGGAAAGGTGCGGTTCAACAGGGAGGTGCGATCGGGATTAGGAGAAAACTAATCCGAATCTCTGAAGAAGTCAAGTGAAATCCGCAAAATCTGAGGGAGCGCGCGGAGAAAGGGCGGGAGGGATCGTTCGAGGCAGAAAAAAAGAACGATCCGGCCACATGGCCGGATCGTTCCGGAAACGGAGAAAGAGAAAGGCGCTTACTTGTTCAGCGTCATCTTGATGCTCTTCGTAAAGGTCTGGCCGCTCTCGCTGCCGGTCGCGACGACTGTCGCGATGTAGATCCCGCTGTTGAGCGCGGAAGCGTCGAAGTTGGCGCGATGCGAGCCGGCCGCGATCTGCCCGTTCATCAGCGTCGCAACGGTGCGTCCAAGCACGTCGGTCACGACGATGGTGACCTGGCTGGCTTCCGGTGTGACGAAATCGATGGACGTCGTCGGGTTGAACGGATTCGGATAGTTCTGGCTCAGGTTGAACGACAGCGGCGCTTCCTCGCCGGCCTTCGGCGTGCCGTGCTGCTTCAGCCAGTTGATCTTCATCGCGAGGTAATCGAAGTTGTTGATCATGCCGTTGCCGTCGGTGTCCATGTAGCACCCGTCAGGCTGCTGCCACGGCACGCTCGGCTGGCCTTCCCACGTGATGTAGGTCAGCGGATTGACGTTGCCGTCAGCGCGATAGCGCGCGGGACCGGTCAGCCAGCTCGACTGCAGGTTGGCGCTCTTGATGTACTCGTTGAGCGCCTTGCGGTCGCCGAAGTTCACGATGCCGTCGTTGTTGGCATCGCCGGGCCACACCACGCAGGGCGTCTGGCCGGGGTTGAGAAGCATGGTCACCTTGTTCATGACGAAGTCGGAGAGCGCGCCGCAGGGATTCAGCACGTTGAAGGTCACTTCGATGCGATAGAAACCGGGCGTGAGGTTGGTGGTCGGCACATTCACAACACCGTTCACCGTGTTCGCCGCGATTGCGACGATCGTCGACTGGGTCAGCATGAGCTGACCGGTCGGCGTGTAGAAGCGGACCGTCACCGTCGCGTTGAACGTACCGGTCGGGTGACTGACTGTGTACGAAATCGGGACGATGCCAGGGAGTGTGCCGAACGCCGGCGCGCTGAAATCAACCGTCGCCGGCTGGCCGGTGCAGATTTCCATCTGAGCAACGGGGTAGGCATACAGATAACCGTTCAGGCCGGTCGTCGAAGCGCAACCGTTGGCCGGGGTCAATCCGTAGTTCCACAGCGTGGTGATCTTCGGCGGCCACTGCGCGTGCACCCACTGGGTGTAATTCCAGTACGTGTAATAATGTGTGCCGTACGAACCGGAACGGTCTGCGCACTGGTCCACAATGATGTTGCTGCCGCCGGCATAGTAGTAGATGTTGTCGAAATTGAATTTCTGCCAGGCATTGTACGTGGCATTGAACGTGTACGGCTTGTTGGTGAACACGTTCGTCCATGCAGTGGAGATGTATGTGGATGGACCGTTCTGCCAAGTGTTCAAGTCTTCGGTGGTGAGGCCCATCTTGATGCCCACATCTTCATACAGAGGATTCGCGCCGCCGTACCAGTACGAACCCTGATACGAGATCGACTTGATATACACCGGATTGCCGGGGGTCAGACCCGCGGCCGTCATGGCGGCATCGATATCCGCGATGCGGTAGATGCACTGTGAGCGCGTGCTCGGATAGTACATGTCAAAGGGGTTCTGGAGACCGCCTCCATAGCCGGCCCCGCCGATCTGAATCGTGACGGTCTGCGCCACGACGGGGGTTGTCGGCATGAACATCGTCAAGATGAACACGGCCGATACAACAGAGAGTAACGTGCGTTTCATTAGAAGTACTCCGCTAGTGGAAAAATGTTCTTTATGGAGGGTGCTTGAACCTTCACTTCAGCGTGATTCGAAGGGCCGTATTGCAAATGCTCAATTACGACATCCCGAGTGATACACGGGATGAGCTTGTCCAGTTTCATGGAAAATAGTCCGTCTCTTTTTTGAAATCAAGTAGAAATGGCATCCCCGGGCGAAAAAAACTGAAAACGGTCGGACAGCATTCGAATCGACACGCACGGAGGGAGTCGAAACCCCGAAAAAAATCCCGACCCGGTTTGAAGACCGGGTCGGGAAGAAAACGGAAACTGGATGAGCGCGGAATTATTTCGCCAGGGTCATCTTCAGGGTTTTCGAGAAGGTCAAACCGCTCTCCCTGCCCGTCATGGAAACCGCGGCAATGTACGTGCCGCTCTCGAGCGACGAGGCATCGAAGGAGACGCTGTGCGTGCCGGCTTCAACGCTGCCGCTGACGAGCGTCGCGACAGTGCGGCCGAGGACGTCAACCACCGTCAAGGTGACCTCGCTTGCTTCCGGCACGCTGAAACGCAGCGTGGTGCTCGGATTGAACGGATTCGGGTAGTTCTGATCCATGTCGAAGGTCCGCGGATCGAACTGCTCGCGAGTCTTCGAGGAACCTCCATGCGAGCGCAACCAATTCCGCTTCATCGCGAGGTAGTCGAAGTTGTTGATCATGCCGTTGCCGTCGGTATCCATGTAACAGCCAAGGGGGGTGCTCCATGGCACGGAAGGCTGCGCTTCCCACGTGTAGTACGTCGTGGGATTGCTTGCGGCATCGGGACGATAGCGGGCCGGGCCCTGGAGCCAGAAGGACCGGAGGTTCGCCTCCGCAATGTACCGGTTCAAGGCACTGCGATCGCCGAAATTGACGGTGCCGTCATTGTTCGCGTCGCCAGGCCAGACGAGGCAGGGTTCGGTGCCGGGTGCCAACGAGAGAATGGATGCCGTGAGGGCGTAATCCTCGTAGGTGCCGCAGTTGTTCTGCATCCTGTACGCCGCCGCGATGCGGTAGAATCCGGGCGCCAGATCGATGTTGACCGGCGACATGCCCGACGCGACTCCGACCGGCTTGTTGATGTCAAACGACGTGGTAAACACCGGCACGCCCGAAGGATCGCCGATGCGGTAGAACTTGAGTGTGGCGGCGATCGTGTACGCGGTGGCCAGCGGGAAGCTGACCGAATATTTCACGAAGATCGTCCCCGGACTGTACACATAGGGCTGCGCATTGCCGTTCCCGTCCACGATCTGCATGTCGGCGGATCCGGAAGGAATGTTGCATCCCCAGGAATACGTCCACCCGGACGAAGGGAACAGCGTCGAGTTGTACGCGCATGCGGAAGTGTTTGCAGTTCCCGACACCGACGAGGGCCATGTATGCAATCCCGAGGTGACCATGCGGTTGCTGACGTTCACCATCGCGTTGGTCGAGCCACGGAGCCCTACCTGCGCCGTTGTAGAGGCGGTCGTGGTGAACGTCCCGTAGACGACATCCACGCGGTTCGACGTTTCATACAGCTTGATCTGGAAATTGAGATTGTCCGCCGGGTACGTTGTCGCCGGATAGGTCTTGACGCTTTTGTACTGAATGGTGAACACGCGGTCCGGCGCGAGGCCGGTCGTCGCAAAGGAAACCTCTGGCGCCGGATTCCCGGAGCGGAGATCGAGATCGCGCGACAATCCGCAAATGGCACCCTGGCTTCCCTGTCCGCCGGAGATCGCGCCGGTGAGGCTCGTCGAACCGGAACCGAAGGTGAGGTAGCCGTTGGTGCAGAGATAGAGGACTGTCTGATTCAGGTTGTTGTATCTGAATGTGAACGGCAGGTTGATGGTCCAATACCCGTCGTCGAGAGAAGACGAGGTCATCGGGACGAGAATGGTTCCGGCCGAGCAGAGGACCGTGCCGCCGCTGACGGGAACATAGGTATCCTGAAATTGGCGGAACGGGGTCGTGGAGATCTGCGCGTGCAGCACCGGGATGCTGGAGAGCAGAAGCGCGGACACCGCGACGATCCCGAAAACGAGACGTCGTATTGCCGCGCGGTATGATGCGGGAGAGCTGGACATGTCAAACTCCTGTATGTGAAAGACTGCGTCGTAAGGCGAAGCATGGTCCGCAAGGACTTCAGGGTCAGATACCCGGGCGGCGGTCGTCTCTTGCGGTCGTGAATACGCGTGTGGGCATTGAGGGTGTGCCCCCCATGCTCGGTAAACAGGAAATGGTTGCAGCATGTTCCCGCCCATCAGCTTGATGCAGCAAAAAGATCCCGCTACGAACCTCCGGTCGCCTTCGCGCCGGCTGCTCGCAGAGGCGGGAGCGGACACGTCGCTTCCAGGGCAGAATGACGTGACCGCGAGTGCTTCTTCCTTGGAAGTAACCGACTCAATCAATAAGTTCAAAAATCCATGGACCTTTTGGAATTCATTGTCGGATATCACGCAGGCGGGTCAGTATGTGCGGTTTAGTGGGCTATATTGGAGATCGGGAGGCGACGCCGATTCTTCTCAACGGGTTGAAACGGCTCGAGTACCGCGGGTACGATTCCGCGGGGATCGCCGTCCTGCAGAACGGCAACATCGATGTTCTGAAGCGCGCCGGGAAAGTCAACGATCTCGAGACGCTTTCCGCGCTGCATCCGTTCGCGTCCACGGTCGGCATCGGGCACACGCGATGGGCGACGCATGGCGAGCCCAACGATCAGAATGCGCATCCGCATGTGGACCACACCGGGACGATCGCCCTGATTCACAACGGCATCATCGAGAATTACAGCGCCATCCGGCGGCGGCTCGAACGCGACGGCATCGAGTTCAAGACCGACACCGACACGGAATCGCTCGTGCAGCTCATCTCGACGTTCTACGACATCACCGGCAATCTCGAGCAGAGCGTGCGCCTGGCCCTCAAGGAAGTGGACGGCACCTACGGGATCGCCGTCATCTCGAGCCGCGAGCCCGGCAAGCTCATCGCGGCCCGCATGGGCAGTCCGCTGGTCCTCGGCATCAATGACGGCGAGTATTTTGTCGCGTCGGACGCGTCCGCCATCGTGCACCACACGCGGCAGGTCATCTTCCTCGAGGACGGCAATATCGCGACCCTGACCCGCGACGGGTACGAGGTGAAGACCATCGGCGACGAGGCGGTGGAGCACAAGATCGAGCAGATCACCTTCGACATCGAGCAGATCGAGAAGGGCGGATACGATCATTTCATGCTCAAGGAGATTCACGAGCAGCCGCAGACGATCATGGACTCGATGCGCGGGCGCATTCTGAAGGACAAGGGCACCGCGAAGCTGGGCGGACTGCGCGATGTCGTTTCCGCCCTCGAAGGAGCGCGGCGCATCATCATCACCGCATGCGGCACGTCGTGGCATGCCGGCCTCGTCGGCGAGTACATGCTCGAACAGTACGCGCGCATCCCGGTGGAGGTCGAGTACGCCTCGGAGTTCCGGTACCGGAGCCCCGTGCTCACCGAAAACGACGTCGTCATCGCGATCAGCCAGAGCGGCGAAACCGCCGACACGCTCGCGGCAATCCGCGAGGCCAAACTGCGCGGCGCGACCGTCCTCGGCATCTGCAACGTGGTCGGCAGCAGCATCGCGCGCGAAACGCACGCGGGCGTGTACACGCATGCGGGACCCGAGATCGGCGTGGCGTCCACGAAGGCCTTCACGTCGCAGCTCGTCGTTCTCTCGCTTCTCACCCTGATGCTGGGCCGCACGCGCGGCTTCATCTCGCTGGACGAGGGCAGGAAATTCGCGGACGAGCTGCTGAGCATTCCCGATAAAGTGCGCGAAATTCTCGAGAAGGCGGACGAAATCCGCGAACTGGCACGTCAGATCCACACGGCGAACAACGCGCTGTATCTCGGCCGCGGGTACAATTTCCCGACCGCGCTCGAGGGCGCGCTCAAGCTCAAGGAGATTTCCTACATTCACGCGGAAGGGTATCCGGCCGCGGAGATGAAGCATGGTCCCATCGCGCTCATCGACGAGAACATGCCCGTCGTGGTCATCGCGCCGCAGGACCGGATCCACGAGAAGGTCATCAGCAACATTCAGGAAGTGCGCGCGCGCAAGGGCAAGGTGATCGCCATCGTCAATCGCGACGATTCGACCATCGAGGAGCTGGCGCAGTTCGTCATCGAAGTCCCGACCACGGTCGATTTCCTGTCGCCGCTGTTGACCATCATCCCGCTGCAACTGCTCGCCTATTCCATCGCGGTGTTCCGGGACTGCAACGTCGATCAGCCGCGCAATCTCGCGAAGAGCGTCACGGTCGAGTAGCGGACATGCCCGGCCGCAGACTCCTCCTCGTATTCCCCCATCCCGACGACGAGACGTACGGGTGCGGCGGCAGCATTCTCAAGTACGTCCGCGAAGGGGCGGAGGTGTCGCTGTTGACGCTCACGAAGGGCGAAGCGTCGAGCCAGGGGCCGAAGCGCGGCCTCACGCGGGCGCAGATGGGCGACATGCGCGCCGCGGAAATGCATCTCCTCCGGGACCATTACGGACTCAAGGATCTTTTTCTCCTCGATTTTCCCGATGGCGCGCTCGCGGGCCTGGACCCGCGCGAGCTCGAACGGGCCGTGGCGGAGACCGTGCGGAAGGTGCGTCCCCATGTCGTCGTGTCCTACCCGCCGCACGGCGTGTCGGGTTTCATCGACCACCTCGTCGCGCACGCGGTCGTCAAGCGCGTGTTCGCGGAACTTCGCGAATCGATTGTGCCGCTGCAGCGTTTTGCCATGCAGACGGTGTGCCGCGCGGATGCCGAGCTCGTGCCGCGGCGCCTGTTTCTCGAGCCGGATGACGCCATCGACTGTGCGGTGGACGTCTCCGCCTTTACCGAAGGCAGGCAGATCGCGCTCGACATTCAGGAAAGCATCCGCGACGTCATCGCGAAGGACGGGGCCGGCGGCGCGTTGCTGCGCAATTTCGAACATTACTCGTTCTGGCAGGAGCAGTACTCGCCCTGGGTGGACGACCTGTTCCACGGCCTCGACACCAGCGACGAGGCGCACCCGTGATCGACCGTCCCGACGCGCCGAACGGCCCGGCGCCGCACGCCTCCCCTCTCCAGAAGGACATTCTCCTCCTGAAGCGCGAGATGAACGCCGTCCTGCTCGCGCATTACTACGTGGACGCGGACGTGCAGGACGTCGCCGATCATGTGGGGGACAGCCTCGAGCTGTCGCGCAGAGCGGCGGAGACGAATGCGGACGTCATCGTGTTCGCCGGTGTCCACTTCATGGCGGAGACGGCCAAGATCCTGAATCCGGAGAAACTGGTGCTCCTTCCCGACCTCGACGCGGGGTGCACGCTGGCGGAGAGCGCCCCGGCCTGGCTCTTCCGCGCATTCCGGGAGCGTCATCCCGACCATCTCGCGGTGACCTACATCAACAGTACCGCCGAAGTGAAGGCGCTGAGCGACATCATCTGCACGTCCAGCAGTGCCGAAACCATCCTTCGTCACATCCCGTCGGAGGTGCCGGTCCTGTTCGCGCCCGACAAGAATCTCGGGCGATACCTGGCGAAGTCCACCGGCCGCCCGATGCTGCTCTGGCAGGGGACGTGCACTGTGCACGAACAGTTCAGCGAACGGAAGCTGCACGCCCTGCAGTTCCGTCACCCCGGCGCTCTGGTTGTGGCGCATCCCGAATGCGAGGCGCCGGTGCTGGAGCGGGCGGACTTCATCGGTTCCACCAGCGGGCTCCTGCGTTTCGTGCGCGAGCACGCCGTGCGGGAGTTCATCGTCGCGACGGAAGCGGGCATTCTGCACCAGATGCGGCTGGCGTGTCCGGACACGGTGTTTCACCCCGCTCCTCCCGATGCGGATTGCGCGTGTAACGAATGCCCGTACATGAAGCGCAATTCACTGGAAAAGGTGCACCGATGCATGGTTGCGCGGGCGCCGGCGATCACTCTCGACGAACAGCTGCGGCGCCGCGCGCTCACGCCGATCGAGCGCATGCTGCAACTCAGCGCCAGCGTCCCAGGCACGGTACCCGAACTTCTCGACGGCATCGCGCTCCCGTTCCGCGCATAGAGATGCAAATCATCGCGGAATTCCCTACATTCCCGTGATTGGAGACAAGGTCTCCAGCACGCACATTTTTCTTTTTTTCCAGATCGAGGTGTTCATGAAACACGTGTACGGAATTCTGTTTTTCTTGCTCGCACTCATGGCCGGCGCATCCGCGCAGGTGAAATTCGAGTACTACAGCGTCGAAGACAATTACTACCTCTTGAATATTCCGACGAATTCCACCATGCTGGCGCGGTACGATATCATGGCGCCCACCCGCATTTCGGAGATTTCGGTCTGGTTTGTGACAACCACGACGGGCGGCACCGCGGATCTGGTTCTGTTCGGCCGCGAAGGCGGCTATCAGTTCCCCTATTTGATGAAGCCGCTTTCAGCCGCGGTGACGGTGACCATTCCTCCCGGGACAGATTCGTTGTTCCGTTTCCAGCTGCCGGCGCCGGTTGCCGTCGGCGGTCCGGGCCAGTTTTTCGTCGGCGTGACGATACGCAACGCGGACGTCAAGGTGCGCATGGATCGGGTGACACAGGCGATCCCCTGCGCGAACAGTCAGCGCGATTCGATGTACACGAATTCCTTCGCGCAGTACAACGCCGCGACCAGCTCCTACAGCATGGGGGCATGGTTTTCCGGCCAGGTACCGATCAACAACTGGTACATCGGCGCCGCGGGCGAGTATTACAACGAGAATCCTTCAACGTACTTCTATGACGCCACCGTGGAATCGGGCTTGAACATCGCGCAGAGCACGAATCCGCGCGTTGCATGGGGCGACTACAACGGCGACGGCTGGCAGGATCTGCTGAGCGGCAACCGGCTCTATCGCAACAAGGGCGACGGGACGTTCGAGGACGTCGCCGCATCCGCGGGCTACACCGGCGGCAGCCAGGTGCAGATGTTCGCGGACATGGACAATGATGGAGATCTCGACATCGTCTGTCAGCCCGCGAACCTCGTCTACATCAACACGAACGGCACGTTCACATCGGGCGCGAGCACCGGACTCGTGCAATCGGTGAACACGCAGGCGATGTGTTTCGCCGACTACAACAACGACACGTATCCCGATCTGTTCGTCGCAAACGGAGAGTACCTGTTCGCGAAGAATCCGCAGGATCCCGCGGACTCCGCGCGTGTTGAAGGCGCGGCGTGGACGGCGCGATTGTATGACGGCGGCAGCGGCCTGAAGTTCACGGAGAAAACGGCGAACCTGGGCGGCTACACGAAAGGCCAGTTCGGCCGCAATCCGTACAACACGAATCAGACCGTGGAAGGATATCGCCCGTCGACATCCGCCCAATGGATCGACTACGACGGCGACGGCGACGCGGACCTCTTTGTCGGCAACGACCGCCTGCAGCCGAATTCCCTGTACGAGAATCAGGGCACGCCGTTTTTCCGCAGCGTCGGCGCGACGCACAACGCGCAGGGTGGCGTGAAATCAGGGTACAGCGGATTGTACGGCAATACCCGCGGTTGCGACTTCGGCGATTACAACAACGATGGCACGCACGATCTGCTGACCGGCGAAATGGCACTCCCGTATCGTCTCATGTACAGCGATATCACCTCCATCTGGAAGAACGACGCCACGTTGTCCAACAGCTTTGCCAACATGCAGCTCACGGCGAAGCTCGGCTACACCGTCTATCAGGCGGATGTCGCCTGGGCGGATGTGAACAACGACGGGCGTCTCGACTTCTACGTGTCCAGCGGCGAGCGCTGCGCGGAAGGGTCGCTCTATATCCAGAACGCCGACTACAGCTTCACCGATGTCGCGTATACCGCCGGTCTCAGGGCCGAAGCCGGATTCGGCGTTGCCTGGGCGGACTTCGACAACGACGGCGATCTCGACCTGGCGATCGGATCTGAATTCGGGCTCAGGCTTTTCCGGAACGAGCTCACCGCCAAGGGCAACTGGGTGCAGCTCAACCTCAAAGGCAAAACCGGAAACAGCCACGCCATCGGCGCGCGCGCGCGCGTCTATGCCGGCGGCGTGATGTACACTCGCGCCGTGACCGCGGGCAAGGGCGCGGGCTCCCAGCAGCCGTATGTGCTGCACATCGGATTGGGAAGCGCAACGGCGATCGACTCGGTCGTGATCCGCTGGCCGAACAAGAAACTGGAAACCGTCAAGAACCTCGAAATCAACAAGATTCATTCGCTGACGGAAAAGACCTCTTCGACGGCGGTCGACAATGCCCCCGCAGCGAAGCGCGCCGATCTTCAGCAGAACTACCCGAATCCGTTCTCGAAGTCCCGCAACGGTGCGACCAATATTGCGTACAACCTGCCCTCCGCCTCCACCGTCACCCTCGAGATCTTCGATCTCCGCGGGGCGCGCATCAAGGTGCTGAGCAGCGGTCCGCAGGCGGCAGGCATGCATTTTGCAGCGTGGGACGGCCGGAACGATCTCGGAGACCCGGTGCCGAGCGGAACCTACCAGTATGTGCTGAGTTCTTCCGGCGTGGTGCTCACCAAGCAGTTGGTCGTTCTGAAATAATCGCGTACACCTGCACCGGATCCTCGTCGCCTGCCTGTGTTGACATGCTGCACAGCCGTCTGACCGGATAACAATGGCCGAGGTGTCACTTCGTTCTTCCCTGGCATGCGCTGTCGCCGCGGTCGTCATACTGACCGCGGCGACAACCATGCGCGCGCAACGATTCCATGACGGCGAATACCGTTTCGGGGTTGATCTCGGCATCAGCATACCGGGTGACGATTTCACGCGGCAGCAGGCGCAGTACACGGTGAATCCGTTCGGCGGGGCGACGCTTGAGCGCGTGATCTATCCGAACACGAGCGTGCAGTTCTCGGCGTTCGGAGGGTATCTTAAAAACGAGGCGAGCGATCTGCTCCTCACGAAATTCTACAAACTGAAATACAACAGCATCGACTACCACACGATCTACTATGGCGGCACTCTGGGCGTCGCGTACGCCCTGCCGTCGCTATTCGATATCACCCCCATTGTGCAGTTTCACGCGGGCGTGATCAAACACTCCGCGGAAATATTTTTCGATCAGGACCGGTTCGTCTCCAACAAGTCCGCCACCGTGTGGGGCCCGGCGGTCTTGTTCGACTACCCTGTCACGCATGGCATGTCGCTCCGGGCGGGATTCGCCGCGCGGTTCACAGCAACCGATCTGCTTGACGGCATCGAATATGCGGAGAGTCAGAATGATGGTTTCTCCATTGCATTTTTGAGCGCCGTGTGGACGATCAACCCCGTTGTGCCCGAGCCGTTCCCGGGCACCGTACCCGGACGGGGAACTTCCCCGACATTTCCGCAAGGTGCGCCCGGAGGAGGAAATCCCCCGAGCCCGCGTCGTCCGGGGGCGGCCGGGACGGACGCATCGAAGCACGTCAGCGGAGAAGACAGCGGGCAGAAGACCGCCGGATCAACCGAAGATACCGAATCCGCATCCGCGAACCCGACCGACGAGACCGTCGAGGAAACCGCTCCCGCAACTCCTCCGATTGACGATCTGCCCGTGGTATCGGAGGAAACCGCCCCGCGCGCCGTGGTGCTTCCTCCGGTGAGTCCCACGGCGGAAGGGATTGCCACCATCCTTGATGTCGAAGATTTCCGGAGTATCGCCGGAATGCGCGACGATCCGCGAAGCGCGCTCTTGACCGTGACCCAACGCGAGGAACGCAGCACTCCCGTTCGCGTCCTTTTCGAGATCGCTCGCAACGGAGAAACGATCGCCTCCAGTTCGCGTGAAATCGCGCTGCGCAAAGCCTCCCAGGTGCTGCAACCGATGCAGTACATCAATTTTGAAGAAATGACCGTTGCGGACGAGTACAGCGGAGGGCTGCCGACGGACGAGTACGATGTCGTGACTTCCGTCCGCCCGGTGGACGGTACCGGCTCGTCCGTGGCGTCGCGCCGCATCGTGCATATCAACTACGAATCGCTGTTCGCCACCGATGCGGAGCGTCTGCGCACGCTCGTGCGGAACCGCCGGGCCGGCGTTGCGCTCACGGGCCCGAACGACGTGGTGTTCAACACGTTCGGACAGGATTTTCCCGCCGAAGGAAAATACGCGCCACCGCGAAACGGCCGGAACACGACTCCGATTCCGGCCGCCGATGTCCTGCGCGACGCCGCGGCCATTGCCCCGCCGGATCTTTCCAACGGAGAGCTGCACTCGTGGCTCGCAAATCTCATGCGCGAATCGTTCAGCAAATCGCTGGGCATCCTGAACTCCGGACAGAAAGCTCCGGAATCACCGGAACGTCTGTCCTCCATCGTGGCGGAGGTCTTTTTCCCCTTCGATGGCGCGCAGTTGACGGACGAGTCGAAAATCGTGCTCGATCAGCTCGCGCAGCTGCTCTCGCAACATCCGGAAATCAATGCGGAAATCCGCGGATTCGCGGACGAAGTGGGAGACGACGCCTACAACGTGCTGCTCTCGCAGCGCCGCGCGGACCGCGTCTACGAGTACCTGAACCGGCGGCAGATCCCCGACACGCGCATCCATTCGCACGGACTCGGGAAGGCGCGATTCAATCTCTCGCGCACGCCGCTTGAGGAACAGAGGAACCGGAAGGTCCAGATCGTCGTCGGTGACGGCATCCAGTGATCATTCCGCGCAGCGCGGCGGTCCGTCGCGGCGGGAAGGACTCCGAGGGACGATTCACCCGTTCGCGGCGAGAACGAATCGCGCGGCGCGCGCGGGATCGACAGGAGCGGTGGTGCGTCCTCCGCGTTTGATGGCGGTTCCGACAATCAGTCCGTGTGCCTGACGGAGCAGCAGCGCGGCGCTCGCGGCGCTCGCTCCGCTTCCAACGAGGATGGGCGCGTCGACGGCCTCGCGCGCGGCTTTCACGTCGGCGGGATCGGTCGCGGCGCCGGTTGACGGTCCCGAGATGATGACGCCGTCGGCCAGGCCCCGGTGCACCGCGTCCCGTGCCGCATCGGCGACAGGCATTGATGCGAGCGGGATGCCGTGCTTCACGAGCACATCGGCGAAGATGCGCACATCGGAGCGCAGCAGGGCGCGGAGGCGCACCGTCTCGTCCGCGCGTCCTTCGATGACGCCCTGATCGGTCAGCATGGCGCCCGTGTGCACGTTGACGCGGATGAACGCCGCGCCCGATGCGGCGGCGATGGACAGCGACGCGGCGGCGGCGTTGCGCAGGACCTGCACACCGAGCGGGAGGGCGCAGGACTGCCTGAGGGCGACGGCAATGCGCGTCATTTCGGCGACGACAAACGGTTCAGCGCGTTCCTTGTGAAATGGCGCGTCACCGTAGTTTTCCACCAGGAGCGCATCGAAACCCGCTTCGGCGAGCGCCTCGGCATCGGCGAGAGCACGGTCGAGGATCTCGTCTCGCGATCCGCGAAAGCGCGGCGCGCCCGGCAGCGGCAGCAGGTGAATCATGCCGATGAGCCGGAAGGGGAAGCGTTGCGCCGTCATACGGAAGCTCCGGGGGCGGGGCGGGGCGATCAGAGATTCACAGACTCGCCGTAGGCGACCGCGGCGGCTTCCATCAGCGCTTCGGAGAGTGTCGGGTGGGCATGGATCGTTTTGATGATTTCATGCTCGGTGGTCTCGAGCGCGCGGCCGAGCGCGGCTTCCGCGATCAGCTCCGTCGCATCCGCGCCGATGATGTGCGTGCCGAGGAGCTCGCCCAGTTTCGCATCGAACACCATTTTCACGAAGCCCTCGGTATGCCCCGATGCCACCGCTTTGCCGGACGCGCTGAATGGGAATTTGCCCACGCGCACTTCGTAGCCGAGTTCACGGGCCTTCTTTTCGGTAAGGCCGACACTCGCCACCTGCGGCTGGCAATAGGTGCATCCCGGAATGTTGCCGTAGTCGATCGGCGCGGCGCCCTTTCCCGCGATCCCTTCAATGCAGTGCAAGCCTTCCGCGGAGGCGACATGCGCAAGCCACGGGGGGCCGATCACATCGCCGATGGCGTACACGCCGGGAACGTTGGTGCGGTACTGGTCGTCCACCTTGATGTATCCGCGCTCGAGCTGGACACCGGCGGCCTCGAGTCCGATATTTTCCACATTCCCCTGAATGCCGATCGACATCAGGGCCACGTCGCCCTCGAGCGTTTCTTCGCCCTTTTCGGAAGAGACGCGAACCCGCACGCCGGAATCGGTGGTGTCGATGCCCTCGACCGTGGTCCTGGTTCTGATCCCGATCTTCCTCTTCCGGAAACTCCGTTCGAGTTCCTTCGACACGTCCTCGTCCTCGATGGGCAGGATGTGCGGCATCATTTCGACGATGGTGACCGCGGTGCCGAGCGCATTGTAGAAATAGGCGAACTCGACCCCGATGGCGCCGGCGCCAAGGACGATGAGCCGCTCCGGGCGTTGCGTCAACGACATCGCCTCGAAGTAGGAGATCACGCGTGTGCCGTCGAAGGCGATGCCGGGGATACTGCGGGGCCGCGCGCCCGTCGCGAGGATGATGTGCTTCGCCTCGATTTCCCCGGTCAGCGCGCCGTCGCGGTCGACCGTTCCGATCCGGCCCGGCGCGAGCAGCTTCCCGTACGCGTCGATATGGGCGACGGCGTATTTCTTGAACAGGTACGCCACGCCTTTCGACATGCGGTCGGCGATGCCGCGACTGCGCGAGATGATCTTGGAGAAATCGAAACTGACATTCTCGATGTGCAGGCCGAAGTCCTCCGCATGCTGGACGGTCTCCCAGACCTCCGCATTTTTCAACAGCGATTTCGTGGGGATGCAGCCCCAGTTCAGGCAGATGCCGCCAAGGTGCTTGCTTTCGATGCAGGCGGTCGTGAATCCGAGTTGCGCTGCGCGAATTGCGGCCACATAGCCGCCGGGGCCGGCTCCGATGACGACGACATCAAACGATTGTGCCATATCTGATCTCCATGGTCGAGTGCGAACGTGCGGTGAAATCCATCGCGGAAAAATACGCGGAAGCGCGGTCAGGGAAAAACCGGTCTGAACGAATCCGGGCCCGGAGCATGCGCGCCGGGCCCGGGAGATGCTGCGTCCATGGGAATGCGGTTACGGGATGAAGGTCAATCCCAGGAGAAATCGCACGCCCGAGACATTCTTCTGTCCGGTGTACATGAACTCCTTGAAGACAATGCTCTGGTACTTCAAGCCCGCGGAAAGCGCGAGCCGTCTGAGGAAAAACACATCGGCGCCGACTCCGGCGTACCACACGGACGCGAATTGCGCGTCGGATTCGAGCGATTGCTTTTTGCCGTCCGCAGTGGTCGGATGGCGCGTCGAAATTCCGATCGCGACTCCGCCGCCCGCCGTCACGTGCGGCACGACGGGGAAGGCCCGCAGTGGGGGCGCGACGGACAGGCCGAGAGTGATGGGCACGGTGAGCGCCCAGTAATCCGATTTGACGATGGGATTCAGACCCGTGAGTCCGGTAATGTTTTCCACCGTGTACCCGGAATACCACGCGCTGGCGGCGACGTCGAAGGAGATGAACGGATCGATGATCCGGTTGCGCACATGCATGTCGACTCCATGGTGCGCGACATTCGTGATCTTGCCCTGCAGGGAGGGCTCGAGCGCGTTTCCGCTGATGGTGAAGCCTTCGTCGTCGTGCGGAGACCAGAAGCCGTAGCGGATCGAACCAAATTCCGTCGGATCGAAGCGGCGGATCACCAGAAACTGGTCGACTTGCGTGAGGATCAGTCCTTGATCCTCGAGGGCGCGGCGATACTCGTTCTCGTCCGTTCCCTCCGCTTTCAGGAATTTCTTGTCCGCCGCGACGGCGTAGAACACGCGGAGGTTGTTGACGGAGACGGAATCGGGATCTTCGCGCAACGCGGTGATCATCTCGCGCTCGCTCGTCTTCAGTCCTTCGATGCGTGTCGCGTCGGGCGAGCCCTGGTACCGCATCAGGCGCGTGACGGCAAGATGCTCCACGGGCGCCGCATTGTCGGGGAGCAGCGCCGCGGCGCGTTCGAAGTCGCTCGATGCCGTCTCATCCTTGGGCAGGGATGTGGTCGCGTTCATCCCGCGAATGCGCGCCTTTCCCAGGAGGAGGCGCGTGGTGGCCAGATTGAACATGTCCTGATCGCGGCCCGACGTGTTGACGTACGCGATCATCGAATTCTCGGCGCCCTGATAATCGCCCGCGGCATACTGTGCGATGCCCGCCGCGAGCAGCGAGGGTCCGGATGTCCGCTCCGCCGGCTTTGCGAACGACTGCGGGACCTGTATCCAGCCCGTCGATGCGCTGTCGATCCTGATCTGCGCCCAGCCGTTGCCCCGCGAGAGGATGTGGAGATTCTGATCGGAGCGCACGGTGCCGAGAGAGGCGCCCGCTTCCGATGCCTCCCTCCGGACGGGCAGTCCGGCGACGGAGGCGGCATGGACGGCGTCAAGTTCGGCGCGGCTGAACATGATCGTCGCGAAATTCAGCTGCCGCGATGGAAGCCGGGCGATGAGCTCGCCCTGCGCGGTTTGATAGACGAGCGCGAAATCGCGTTCGGTCAGCGGCGGCGTCGGGATGATGCGGGCATGGGTGACGACCGAGACGGAGTCTCCATCGAGAAAATACGAACCCCACACCGCGATGACGGCGCCTTCGCGGCGGGCGATATCCTCGACAGCGCCTTCGTTGATCGACGGATGGTCGTCGGGTCCGCGCGCGATTCGCGCGGTGGCGCCGTTCATGTCGCGCATCGACGAGGCGATCTCCGCGGCGAACAGCCGCGCGATGGTGGTACCGAGGTACGCACTGTCGGGACTTTCGAATTGCAGCACCACCGCGCGGATGGATGAGCGCGGCAGGGTCGTTGCGGGTCGGAGTTCCTGCGCGCGCGCGGTGACCGTCATCGCCGCGAGGATCGCGGGCAGGAAGAGCAGGGAAGTACGGGAGTGCATTCGGCTACCTCCCCACCGGCGTGAGTTTTCGCGCGGGATTCTGCTGGTCGAGCTGGGCGAGCGCGATGCCGCAATCCCGTTGCAGAAGATCCGGAAGCGCGCGCAGGTCACGCGCATACTTGAAGCATTTTCGGGAGAGTTGCACGTTGCCGCGAGAGAGATGCGTCTTGCCGACGATGTAGGCCGCGAACGCGAGGTACGAGGCGTCCACGCTCTCCCGCGACTCGTTCCGGTACACGATGTTCCGAAGATCGGTGATCGGATTGTCCACGAGGGCGGTGAGCTTGAGCACCGACTTCATCTGCCCGGCGCTCTGGTCGATGAAACCCCAGAAGACGCCGGCGGAATTGAGCTGCTTGCCGCTCGACACCGCGGATTCATGCGCGCTCACATCCTTGCCCGAGCACCAGCGCACGGCGAACGGCGTGCCGCCGAGCAAGCCGCGACTGCTGAGATCCTCGCGGATGGCGTTGTTCAGTTTGAAGGTGAGCATGTCGAGGATCTTGTGCAGACGGTCCTGTGGAATATCCTGCGACTTGAAATCGAACATGTAGATCGTGATGGATCCCTGCGCTGCGCCCGTGCATTGGGAGCGAGCGGCGAGGGGGAGGAGCAACGCAGCGAGCACCGCTCCGACGCATGCCGCGTGCAGAAACCGGGGCGGACTGAACCGTTCCAACAGAGGATATCGGATCACAATGTATCTCCTTGTCATCAGACGAATCGAGTGAGAGGTGTGGCGGATGTGGATGACGAGCTGTATGTACAACATCGAAACCCGACGGATCATTCCCTCGGCAGGATCACGGAAAACGTTGTTCCCATGCCGTCGGTGCTGTCAACGAGCATCTGCCCATTGTGCCCGTTGACCACGATGTCGTAGCTGATGGACAGCCCGAGTCCCGTTCCCGACCCGGTGGGCTTGGTCGTGAAAAAGGGTTGGAAAATTTTCTCGCGAATGTGCTCCGGGATGCCGGTGCCATTGTCCGTGAAGAGCACCGCGATTTCCCGGTCGCGGACTTCGGTGGACACGGTCAGCACGGGATGGAACGTCGGCCCCGCGGAGACGCTCTGCTCGTGCAACGCGTCGATCGCGTTGTTCAGCAGGTTCAGGAAGACGCGTGCGAGTTCCTGGGTCAGCGCCGGAATCTTGCCCACGTCCGGATTGTACCGGCGCTCGATTTGCAGGTTGAAGTCGGCGTGGTTGGCCTTTGCGCTGTGCCAGGCGAGATTGACATATTCCTCGAGCAGCGTGTTGATGTCGGTCGGCTGTTTTTCGCCGGTCTTGCCGGATGAGTGCGCGAGCATGCTGCGGACAATGCCGTCGGCGCGCTTCCCGTGCTCGGCGATTTTCCGCGCGTTCATGTCGAGATCCACGAGCAGGAAGGAGATGGATTCCTTGAGTTGCTCCGTGGTTTTCGCTTCCTCCGATTCGAGTTCCTCGCGAAATTCCTGCGCGAGTCCGATGGTGAGCTCGGCGAAATTGTTGACGAAGTTGAGCGGGTTTTTAATTTCGTGGGCGATGCCGGCCGTGAGCTGGCCGAGCGAGGCCATTTTTTCGGCATGGATCAGCTGCGCCTGTGTCGCCATCAGCGTGTGATGCGCGTCGTCGAGTTCCGCATAGGCCTTCTCGAGTTCCCGGGCCTTGCTGAGTTCCAATTCCTGGCGCTCGTTTTCGATCTCCAGCGCGCGCGCCTTCGCTTCGGAGGCCTCCGCCTGCGCGGCGACGGTCTGCACCCGAAGTTCGGTTTCGCGGATCACCGCTTCGCGGCGCTCCTTGCGGATGATGCGCATGCGCAGGAGACGATCGACGGCAAACATCAGCAGCACCAGCGCGATGGCGTAGCTGACGTACGCCGTGATCGTGCGGTACCACGGGGGCGTGATGCGAATCGCGATCGCGACGCCGTTGTCGTTCCAGATGCCGTCGCTCGATGCCCCGCGCACCCTGAAGGTGTACTGCCCGTCGGGCAGGTTGGTGTAGGTCGCATAACGCTTCTGGCCATCAGTGAAGGTCCAGAGCGAATCGTATCCTTCGAGCTTGTATGCGAAACGATTTTTATCCGGATTCGCGAAATGCAGCACGGTGAATTCGAACGTGATCCTGTTCTGGTCGTACGGCAGGACGAGGTCGCGCGTGTCGTCAATCGGGACGCTGAGGATGCCGCTGTTGTCGCCCGGCGCGATGGAACGGTTGTTGAGTTGGAAATCCGCGATGCGGACCGACGGCGGCCGCACGCGTCGATTGATGGTCTCCGGTTGGAACACGTTGAGTCCGTCCGTTCCTCCGAAGCACATCGTGCCGTCGCTGGTCCTGAACGCCGCTCGCTGGTTGAATCGTATTCCCTGCAGACCGTCCTTGGCGTCGAAGCTGACGATCATGGCGCCGGATGGATTGCCGTCTCCCTGCTGGGCATTGCTCGAGGGGGTGCTGGTGCGCGGCGTGAACCTGCACAGCCCGCCGACGAGGGTGGCGACCCAGAGATTGTCGTCGTCGTCGCCGAGAATGGACGTGATGTTATCGTCGGGCAATCCGTCCGTTTTCGAATAGGCGGTAAAATTCACGCCGTCAGGCAACAGCATGTGCAGGCCGTCGGATGACCCCGCCCACAGGTTCCCGCGCCGGTCTTGAAACAGGCAGTTGATCGAATTGCTGCGGAGCCCGCGGTCACCCGCCTTTGCGGCGAAGAGCCGCGTCCATGTCCCGCTCGCGCGATCCAATTTATTGAGTCCACGATCCCTCGTGCCGGCCCAGACGGAGCCGGACTTGTCCTCGATCATGCATTCCACAAGATCGCTACTCAAGGACGACGGTTTCGAAGGATCATTCTTGAACTGTCGAAAACTCTCCGTGCCGGCTGGAAGAAAGGCGACGCCCTTTCCGGGGGTGCCGATCCATAGCGTCCCGTCTCGTCCAACGACGAGTGACTTGATGGCGTTGCTCGCGACCGTGCCCTCGGCCATCGGATCGTGGCGGTACCGCCTGACGGCCTTCGAAAGGGGATCAACCGCGAACAGGCCATGTTCCTCAGTTCCGATCCAGATTGTACCATCCTTGCCCACAGCCATCGCGCTGATCGTGACCTGCGTCGCGCCACTTTCGCTCAGATTGAAAGGCGTGAACCTGCCGCTCGCGCGATTCCAGATATTGACATACCCGTCCGCCGTCCCGATCCAGATGTTCCCGTCGATGGCCTCGGAGAGCGCGACAACATTGTCGTCACTGAGCGAAACGGATTTGGCGGCGTCATGCCGGAACAGTCCAAAGAGCGCGACCTTGTTCAGGAATCCATTCAATCCGTGACCCTCTGTTCCGACCCACACCATTCCGCTCCGGTCTCCGATCACGACGGTAATATCGTTGCCGCTGATCGAGCGGGGGTCCGCCTCGTCGTGTGTATACCGAACGGAGCTGCCGGATTCGGGATCGAACCGGTACAATCCCTTTACGTCAGATGCTTCCAGCCCTTCCTTGATTCCCACCCAGAGGAAGCCGCTCTCGTCTCTGTAAATCGTCGAAACGACATCGCCGAGGATCGCGTTGGCTTTCAGCGGTTTCGGGATCTGATATGCGCGAAAGACGTTTGTCTGCCGGTTGAATCGATGCAGCATGCCTCCCATGGTGCCGATCCAGAGATCACCATAGATGTCGAGATTCAGACGGGTGACATAATCGTTCGTGAGCGAGCCCGGATTGCGGGCATCGTGCTGATACCGCGTGAACTGTTGTGTGCCGCGGTCGAGGGCGCACAGCCCGCCGCTCGTGCCGACCCAGACGGTGCCATCCGCGGTTTGCGCGATGTCGGAGACCGTGTTGCTCGCGAGACTCGACGGCGTCATGGGATCGCTGAGGAACGATGTGAACGCCGTACGCTTCTTGTTGAATGCGCACAGACCGCCGTATGTGCCGATCCAGAGCGTTCCCTGGTCGTCCTCGAAGAGGGAGGTG
Source organism: Ignavibacteria bacterium (assembly GCA_016720835.1). Taxonomy (GTDB): domain Bacteria; phylum Bacteroidota; class Ignavibacteria; order SZUA-365; family SZUA-365; genus JADKJW01. The sequence continues at coordinate 78,126 of JADKJW010000006.1, read as the reverse complement.
ATGCGGTCGTCGACGAGGGATGATTTTTTCCCCGGCGTGCTGCGGAATGTTTCGAATTCTTCCGATGCCGGGTTTTTTCTGCACAGCCCGCCGTTGGATGTCCCGATCCACAGGACGCCGGCGCCGTCTTCGAGGAGGTAGGTGATCTCGCCTTCGGCGATGGAGTGGGGATCCTCCGCACGGTGAGAGAACTGTTGGAAGGAGTATCCGTTGTAGCGGTACAGTCCGTCATCCGCCCCCACCCAGAGGAATCCCTTCCGGTCCTGGATCAGAGCGGTGATCCGGTTGCTTCGAAGTCCGTCCTCCTGCGTCAGATGCCGGAATTCGATACGCGCCTGCTGCGCATGGAGCGCGGCGGGGACACATGTGCACGCGACGCAGAAGGCGAACAGCGCCCGTACTGATCGAGAGAAGAGCCCAATATTGTTCATTGCGGAACAAGATACGAAAGTCTCCGCGATCGGCACAACGCTCCGTGAATCTTCTTCACGGAGGGTGTTCCCTTGTCTCCTGAACCCGTATCTTGGGCGGGAAATCCGACATGCGGCCGCATGGTGGATGCGCGCCGTCCGCCGTGGCCTCCCCCGTTGAGCCGGAACCCGGTTCCCGACACAGTTCCATTGCGCATGAACATTCGCATGATCCCGAAAAAGTGGGCGATGCAGGAAGGCGGCCTCCTCGCCGTCATTGCGATCCTCTGCCTATTCCTGACATTCGCTTCCGACACGATCGTCGTCCAGGGCTCCGCGGTCAACAATTTTCTGCGGATCGACAACATCGTTCCGAATGTGCTCACCCCGGTATCGTGGATGGCGATCATGGCCATCGGTGTCACCTGTGTCATCATCTCGGGGGGCATCGACATCTCCGTCGGTTCCATCTTCGGATGTTCCGCGTTGTCCACCGTTGCCGTACTGCAGAACCTGCCGTCCGACGCGAGTCCATGGGTCGCCCTCCCGCTCGCGCTTGCCGTGTCGCTCGGAGTCGGAGGCGCGTGCGGGATGTTGAACGGGCTTCTCATCGTCGGGCTTCGCATGCATCCATTCATTGTCACGCTCGGAACCATGAGCGTCCTCCGGGGTATCGCGCTCATCGCGGTGGAAGCGAAATCACTGCCATCTCTGGGCAAGGCGCTTCCCGCCGCGTTCACCTCCGGGTGCATTTCCGCGCAGATGCAGACCGGGCCTCTCGCATGGGCCAGACTGCAGCCGGTGCCGCTCCTGATTCTCGTCTTCGCGCTGGTCGCCGCGGCGGTGTACCTGACCCGCACGCCGTCCGGGCGCGAACTCTACGCCGTCGGGGGGAACGCCGAAGCCGCGCGCTTCAGCGGTCTCGCGGTGGGCTGGATCACGGCGCGCGTCTACATGCTGTCGGGACTTTCGGCGGGGCTCGCGGGCATGATCTCGGCGGGATACTACGGTTCCGCGAACACCGCGACAGGGGAGGGCTATGAGCTGGCGGTCATCGCAGCGGCAGTCGTCGGCGGGGCGAGCCTTTCGGGCGGGAGCGGCACCGCGCTCGGCGCGGTGCTCGGGGCCCTCGTCATCAAGTTGATCGAGAACGGAATCGACATTCTCAAGTCCGTGGATCTCGGCTTCGTGACGGTTGTCGTGTCGAAGGAATACAGCAAGATCATCATTGGCTTCGCCATCATCGCCGCGGTGGCGATCGACCGCTTCAGCGAAACACTCAAACGCCGTTGAGGCTTTCCCTGGAACACTCACGCTCAAGGAGAACGCGCATGCGCGCCACCATGTTTCCTCTCGCCCTGCTGGCGGTGCTGCTCGCCGCCGCCTCCCTCTCATGCGCGAAACAGACCGACCAGACGGCCGCGCGCAAGATCGTGATCGGCATCGTCGCGAAGAGCCAGTCGAACATCGTCTTTCAGGCCGCATGGAAAGGCGCCCGGGATGCCGCGCGCGACCTTTCCGCGTCATACGGCGTCGACGTGGAAGTGCGGTGGATGACGCCCCCGGACGAAAATCCCCAGAAGCAGGCCGAGGCCATCGAACAGCTCGCGCGAAGCGGGGCGCAGGGCATCGCCGTGTCCTGCAGCGACGCGAACATTCTCACGCCGGCGATCGACAAGGCGGTGGATCTCGGCGCGCAGGTGATGTGCTTCGATTCCGACGCGCCGCGCAGCAAACGCTTCTGCTTCTTCGGGACCGACGACCGGACCTGCGGCGCGGCGGTGATGCGCCATCTGTCCGAGGCGATGGGGGACGAGGGCGCGATCGCGATCCTCGCGGGCAATCAGAGCGCGCCGAATCTGCAGATGCGCGTGCAGGGCGTGCGCGAGGAACTCGCGAAGCATCCGGGAATGTCGCTCGTCGGCAACGGCGTGTACTACCACGCGGAGACGCCGGAGCAGGCCGCGGAGACGGTGAATCGGGCGCAGTCCACCAATCCGTCCATCAAAGGGTGGGCGATGGTCGGAGGCTGGCCGCTCTTCACCGGCGACGCGATCAAGTGGGCGCCGGGCGCCGTGAAGGTCGTTTCCGTCGATGCGCTCCCGCCGCAGCTCGCGTATCTCGCCAGCGGTCATGTGCAGGTGCTTCTCGCGCAGAATTGCTACGGATGGGGCACCACCGCGGTGCGCGTCCTGCTCGACAGGATTGTGCGCGGTCACGCACCGGCGCAGACGCGCATCGTCGATTCACTGACGGTGGTCACGAACGCCACCCAGGCGGCGTACGGGAAGAACTGGGAACAGTGGCTCGGGAAGTAGCCTGTCGCATGATTGAATTCCGCGGAATCTCGAAATCGTTCGGCGGCGTGGTCGCCCTCCGTGAGGTCAGCGTGTCGGTGCGGCGCGGGGAATGTCACGCGTTCATGGGTGAGAACGGCGCCGGAAAATCCACGCTCGGAAAAATCCTCGCGGGCATCCACCGGCCGGATGCGGGGACGGTCGTCATCGACGGACGCGCGGTGCGCTTCGCGTCGCCGCGCGACGCGTTGCGCGCGGGGATCGGCATGGTGCCTCAGGAGCTGGCGTTCTATCCGGATCTCACCGTCGCCGAGAACGTGTGCGTCGGCCGCTACCCGCGGCGCGCGGGCTTCTTTCTCGACCGCGCCGCGATGGACCGGCGCGCCAGGACGCTGCTGGAGCGCATCGGATCGGACATCGATCCCGCCGCGCGCATGCGCGTCCTCTCCACGGCGCGCCAGCAGCTCGTGCAGATCGCCTCGGCGCTCGGCGCGGGCGCCACCATTCTCGTGTTCGACGAACCGACCAGTTCGCTCTCCGAGAACGAGTCGCGGCGTCTCCGCGCGGTGATCGCCGATCTCAAAAAAAAGGATGTCACGATCCTGTATATTTCGCACCGCATGGAGGAGGTCTTCGAACTGGCGGACCGGTTGAGTGTCCTGCGCGACGGCGCGCTCGTTCTCACCACGGAGCGCGGCGCGACGACACCCGACGCCATCGTCCGGTGCATGATCGGCAGAGCGCTGACAGCCTCCCTCGCGGTCGCGCCGACGGGCGCGGCGGGCGCGGAGCTGCTCCGCGTGGTTTCCCTTGCTCCGGGCGGAAGCGCGCAGCCGGTGTCGTTCACGCTGCGCGCGGGCGAAATCCTCGGCGTCGCGGGGTTGGTCGGTTCGGGCCGCAGCGAACTCGTGCGCGCGCTGTTCGGTCTCGACGCCCGCGCGAGCGGAAGCGTTGTCGTGGGCGGAGCGACGCTGCGCCCGCATTCGGTCCGGCACGCGAAGCGCGCGGGGCTGGCGCTTGTTCCCGAAGACCGTCGGCGGGAGGGGCTTGCCCTCTCGCTGTCCTGCATGCACAATTTTTCCGTCACGAGCCTTCATACTCTGCGGCGCGGGGGCCTCCTCGATCGCCGCCGCGAACGCGCCCGTGCCCGCGCGCATTTCGACGCGCTCGCGATCAAGGCGCCCTCGCTCGACGCGCCCGTCGAGCACCTGAGCGGCGGGAATCAGCAGAAGGTCGTGCTCGCAAAATGGCTGGCGTGCGCGCCGCGTGTGCTGCTCGTGGACGAGCCCACGAGGGGCATCGACATCGGCGCCAAGCAGGCGATTCACACCCTCTTGTCGGACCTTGCCCGGCAGGGACTCGGCATCATCATCGTGTCTTCGGAATTACCGGAACTGCTCGCGCTTTCGCATCGCGTTCTCGTGCTTCGCGAGGGCGCTGTCGTCGCCGATGTCCCGACCGGGGCGGCAACGCAGGAATCGCTCCTGCGCCTCATGGCGGGGTTGTAAGCGGCCCTCCGCGCCGGAGTTCTTCCCGGGGTCGCGGTGGTTTCGTGTTCAACGCCGATGGAAGGTGCCGCGCGGGAGGGACGCCGATGAAGTCCCGTCCGGGCGCGAAAAAAAATGGACGCCCGCGGGGCGTCCATGATGGAAGTCTGCGATGGATCGATTATCGCGCGATGACGAATACCTTGCTTGCGACACCGGCGCCCGTCTCGATGCGGCAGAGATACGCGCCGCGCGGCAGGCCGGCGACGCCCGCGGGGATGGCATGCGACCCCGCCGGGAGCATGCCGCCGGAAAACGGCACGGCGACTTCGGCGCCGAGAGCGTTGATGATGCTGATGCGGACAGCGCCAGGCTCGGCAAGAGAGAACCCGATTGCCAGCACGTCGGTCGCAGGCTGCGGGTAGAGGGACGTGAACGCGGTACCGCGCGAGAGCAGAGGGGTAACCTGCACAACGGGCGACACGGTCGCCTTGCCGTCACGATCGATCTGACGGAGCCGGTAATAGAGCACCGATGCGGCTTCGGGCGCAGGATCGGAGAAGCCGTAGACGTGCGGTGTGTTGGACGTTCCGTTTCCGTCGACGAAGCCGATTTTATCCCACCGGGCATTGTCCACGGATCGCTCCACGTCGAAGCCGTAATTATTGGTTTCCGTCACGGTCCTCCAGCGAAGTGCCACGGTGTTTCCCGTCATTTCACCGGAGAACGAAACCAATTCCACAGGAAGGGGAATCCATGTGATGACCGCCGTATTGCCAGGAGCGCCGTCCGTGGCGCCGTTCCGTGGGAACTCGACGAGAGACGGACCGTTCGACGTCCCGCCTGTGCCACCGTTGACGCTGAGCGTCGGAGAAGCGCTTGCGGGGTACGCGATGAATCCGCCGCCGCCCCCGCCGCCGGGACCTTCAGTCTCGGTCCAGGTAATGCTCTGATTCCCGCCATTACCGCCGGTGGCCGCAAGGGAAACGCCGTTGAATGACGATGTTACCCATGCGATAACCGACCCGCCGCCGCCGCCGCCGCCCGGCGCATCGTTCCCGTTGCCTGTGGTGTTCGCGCCGTTGCCGCCATTCGACCGTATGTTGCCTGTCCCTGTGACCGTGGCGGCCATGAGAAACACGATGCCGCCTCCTGGTCCGCCTGCGCCGCCGCAGGAGTTGTTGCCGTCGCCAGCCCCGCCGCCTCCCCCGAGGAATATGCGATTCGACGCATCGTTGTCCAGCGGGTGTCCGCCGCGTCCGCCTCTCTCCTGGCGGTAATCGCCGCCCCAGGACGCGATGCCCGGTCCGCTGGCGAGAGCATCGAGATCGTTGGCGGAATAGGTGTATCCGCCGCGTCCTCCGCCGGACGAATTTGCCAGCGCCCCGCCATGAACAAACCAGCCGCCGTCGAGCTGCCAGGCACTGCTCCCGGTTACCGAATTCGACATGACTCCGTGGCCGCTCCACGTATTCCCGTTGTTTCCGTTCGCGCCGCCGCCACCGCCTGCATTGTGCGAATTGCCGCCGCCGCCGCCATTTGCCGGGGCGCCGCGGCCGTACTGGCCGCTCGTGAGCGCGGATGCGAGCCCCGCGATGCTCTCTCCCTTTTGCTCGCCGTCGTTCGCGTCGGTGGACCGGTACGAAAGGTTTGCATTCGGCAACGTGCTGTTGGACTGGTTATCCAGCACCCCGCCGCGGAAACCCCTCGAATTTGCGTGGATGGAACCATTGATCGTCGCGGTGTTCTGGACGTGAATAGCGACCACGCCACCCGTGGTGCCGTTCCATGCACGCGGCGCTATGCTCGCGCCGGGAGCGATATAGAGGCTTGAATACTGAGGGACGCGGAGTACCTGCACATTGCCCGAAGCCGTGTACGAATGCGTCAGCGCCGGACTGATGTTGATCCGGTTTGATCCGCTTGTGCTGACCACATTTCGGAATTCATAGTACCCCGCGTTGTTCAACGCAGTGACCGCGCCGTAGGTCGAATCGTTCACCTGGCTTATCGTCGCTCCCTGTGCCTGATAGATCATGATGAAGTCATTCGCGGCAAAACCGGCATAGCTCCCCACCCGGATCTGAGTCGCTCCGATCGCAACATTGTTGGCAAGTGTCGTTGAAAGGTTGACGGTGGTGTCGACTGAAAAAACCGCCCTCGATCCGTCCTTTCCAGGTGTCTGTGCCAGCGTGGTCTCCTCAGTGCCCAGCATCAGGACGAGGAACGCCAGCAGCAAGTAAAATTTCTTCATCGTATCTCCAATTTGATGATGTATTTGCAACTCTCTAAAAACCGTGCCGTATTATTTCTTGCTTGACGATTTTTTCAGAAACGCTCTTTTCGTTGCGTATCAGGCTGTTCTCTCCATTATGCAACTTCAGCATTGAATTGAATCATCATTATTTGTGCCAAAACGAAATACGCTTGTGACGACAGCACTTAGCACCCCTTGTCTTGAGTTAGGATGCAGGAGAAGAAGAGGCCCGAACTCTCCACCAGATGCCTGATTTTCATATCGTGAGCGGGGCTGCGATACGAATCGCCGATCGAGCGCGATGGCGCATGCAATGCTTCATGGGCATGAAAAAAGGAAGGCGGCCATGTTGGCCGCCTCGTTCCGATCGCTGGTGTACGCTCTGTATGCGAACGTGTGCTTTCCGAGCGCTTACATTTTCCGCACCCTGGTTCCCATGGCGATAAAGAGCAGGCCGCCCAATGCAAGAAGATGCCCCGCCACCGTTGCGCCGGGAATGATCCCGGGCGGCAGGGAGGGGGCGAGGAGACGGGCGATCGCCACGCCGGCGAACGCGATGAGCGTGCCTCCGATCCAGTGCAGGCGCTTCTTCGATTTCGTCATTTGAAAAATGGAATCAGTGTCACGTAGATGCCGGTGAGAATGGCGGTGGTGATGACGCCGCTGATGTTGGCTCCGAGGGCCTCCGGCAGGATCAGCACTTCCGGAGCGACCTCGGTGACGGACTTCTGCGCCACCTTTGCGGTCGTGGGCACGCAGCTCACTCCCGCAATGCCGATCACGGGATTGTAGCGCCGCTTCTTGATGAAGTACAGGATGTACCCGCCGCCGATGCCGCCGATGCCGGAGAGCAGCAGCGCCACGATGCCGAGGATGAGCAGGGAAAGGATCTGCGGATTCAGAATGGTGTTCGCTTCGCAGAGCACGCCCAGCAGCAGGCCAAGGAAAAGCGTGGACCCGTAGAGCACGGGACCCGCGATGAAATCGATGAAATGCTGAATGCCGGCCTCTCTGACAGCGACTCCGAGAAACAGCGACACGAACAAGGGGGCCGCGACGGGGAAGAGCAAACAAAGTACCGTGCACGCGATGACGGCGAAGGCCAGTTTTTCACCTGATGAAATCGTCACCACGCGCTTTGGAGGGGCGGGTTTGATGGCGCGCAGCCGCTTCGGGACAAGCAGTTTGATCAGGTACGGATACCCGCCGTACGTCAGTCCGAGATAGAGGTACGCCACGATGGTGATGGGGACGAAGAGATTTTTCGAGAGCATCAGCGACGTGTATAGCACCATCGGTCCGTCGGCGCCTCCCACCATGGCGATGGATGCCGCGTCACCCGCGTTGAGTCCCACGGCCATCGCGATGGGGAAGGTGGCGACGGTGCCCAGTTCGGCGCACAGGGCAAGGAACATGCTTTCGAACGGCCGCTGCAGGACGTATCCGACATCGAGCAGGACGCCGATGCCCATGAACACCAGACAGGCAATCAAGCCGTTGCTGAAGGTGAAGGTGTAGATCGGTTGCAGGAAATTGATCTGCAGAACGTTCATGAGCTGCGCGGGATCGGTGAGGGTCGGATCGACGAACAGCGTGCCGTGCTGCCCCTTCCCGAGGAAGAGGACGCCGGCATTGACCGCGGCCATGCCGAGTCCCATCGGGATCATCAGCAGGGGTTCGAGGATTTCCTTCTTTCCGAGATACACGAGCAGCAGGCCGAGCAGCATGAGGCCGATGCGGCCGATGAGGATGTGCGTCGGAGAATCCAGCAGCGTCGCGACGCCCTGGAAAAGGTTCAGAATGTCCTGTGTGTGCATGGCGCGATTACTGGGGGGTCGGACCGTCGGAGGGGTGTTTCGAGAACTGCATCGCCGCGTTCATGCCCTTGATGAGCAGCGCGACGAAAAAGGAGATGACGGCCGCGATGCCGTACATCTGAAGGGCCAGGAGGATGATTCGGGTCATGGAATCGCTCGGACGTGAAGAAAGGGTCTCACTCGAAGGTCAGGAGGACCTGGCCGGTGGTCACGGTGTCGCGCACCCGCGCCTGGATGGACGCGACGCGGCCGTTTTGCGGGGATGCGATATTCGTCTTCATTTTCATCGCCTCGACGATGAAGAGGATGTCGTTCACCTGCACATCCTGACCCACGGTCGCCGCGATCTCGAGCACGGTGCCGTTGATCGGCGACGTCAGCGTCTTTGCGGTGCCGACGGTCACGCGGGGTTTGGACGAATGCGCCGCGGAAGGCGGCATCGGCGCGGACGCGGAGGGGACGGGAGTCCCCAGGTCGCGGAGCGGCGATTTGAAGGCCGGCTGCGTTTCGATGAGCTCGTCGTCTTCGAGGACCTCGACGTCCACGTCGTACGTCTTTCCGTTCACGGTGATGCGGAGCTTTTTCATCGTCAGAATTTCCTCTTGGTGATCAGGTGCGAGGCCATGATGTTCAGTCGGCCGGTGACGGACCAGAGCGTTCCGCTGTCGCCGCTCAGGAACTGGACGCGCTTGACGGTGACTGCCCTGCGCAGGGCGACGGTCGCCGCGGCAGCGAGAACCGCGATGAGTTCCTCGTCTGTCTCGGATGCGGTCTCCGGTACGATGACCATCGCCTCGGGACTGTTTGCCGGGGCCTGCGCCGCAGCGCGGCGGCGTCCGCGTAAATAGACCGCGAGCGCGATCAGGGCGAGCGCCAGCGCGAGCGCCGCGAGCAGCAGCGATGCGGAAAGAACCATGGCGAGGCCGGGGAGGGTCGGGGAGGGGCTCACAGCGGTATCAGCCCGTGCTTTTTCTGGGGGCGGAGATCGCGTTTGTTGCGGAGCGACTCGAGCGCGACGCTCAAATAGGCGCGCGTCGTGCGGGGCTCGATGACGGCATCCACCATGCCGCGCTGGGCGGCGAGGTACGGGGTCGCGAACTCCTCGCGGTACTGCGCGATCAGCTCCCTGCGGTGTTCCGCGGGATTCTCAGACTTCTTGATCTCGTCGCGGAAGAGGACGCTCACCGCGCCCTCGGCGCCCATGACGGCGATCTCGGCCGTCGGCCACGCGGCGACGCGGTCGGCCCCGAGGCTCTTCGCGCACATCGCGAGGTAGGCCCCGCCGTAGGCCTTGCGCACGACGATGGTGATTTTCGGCACGGTGGCGGCGGAGAAGGAGAAGAGCATCTTCGCGCCGTGCCGGATGATGCCGCCGAATTCCTGCTCCACGCCGGGAGGAAGCCGGGCACGTCCACGAAGCTCACGAGCGGGATGTTGAACGCGTTGCAGAAGCGGATGAAGCGCGAGGCCTTGTCGCTCGCGTCGATGTCGATGGCGCCGAACTTCTCGATGGGCTGATTTGCGACCACGCCCACCACGCGGCCGTTGACGCGCGCGAAGGCGACGATGATGTTGCGCGCGTAATGCGCGTGCACCTCGAAGATGGAGTCGGGATCGAACACGCGATGGAGGATCTCCTTCATGTCGAAGGCCTCGCGCGGATCGTCGGGCACGACGCGGTTGAGCGCCTCGTCCTCGGTCAGCGTCAACTCGCCCGTGGCCATCGAGGGCGGATCCTCGGTATTGTTGGACGGGAGATAGCTGAGCAGGCGCTGCACGATCTCGATGGCATCGGCGTCGTCGCGCGCGATGAAGTGCGCGTTGCCACTGTACGTCGCCTGCGCGAGCGCGCCCCCGAGTTCCTCGGCGCTGATCGTCTCTCCGGTCGCTTCCTTGATCACCTGCGGACCGGCGATGAAGAGCTGGCCGATCTTGTCGACCATGATGATGAAGTCCATGAGCGCGGGTGAATACGCCGCGCCGCCCGCGCAGGGTCCGGCAATGATCGCGATCTGCGGGACGACGCCCGAGAGCAGGGTGTTGTAGTAGAAGATGCGGCCATATCCGCGCAGCGAATCGACGGCTTCCTGGATGCGCGCGCCGCCGCTGTCGTTGATCGCGATGTAGGGAGCGCCGGCCTTCATCGCCATGTCCATCATCTCGCAGATCTTCCAGGCGTGCATCCAGCCGACGCTGCCGCCCATCACGGAGAAGTCCTGCGAGGACGCGTACACGAGACGTCCGCCGATGGCGCCCAGTCCGGAAACGACGCCATCCGCCGGGAGGTCCTTCCCTTCCATCCCGAACGTGGTGGAATTATGCTGCACGAAGCGGTACAGTTCGTCGTAGAAACCCCGGTCGAACAGCAAGTGCAGACGCTCGTGCGCCGTCATCTTCCCGGCCCTGTGCTGCGCGCGCAGCTTGTCCTCTCCGCCGCCCTTGTTGATGTGGGCATTACGCTCGCGCAAATCGTGAAGTTTTTCCTGAACGGAGCTCATGGTTTTCTTGATTCGTGTATTGTCGAGTTCGAGGAGGGGATGGCGGAGGTGATGTGCGGTCGCGAGCGCGGTGGATGCGGAAGGGCCACGCAGAAGTCCAACTGCAAATATACATGGTTTTTCGTATCGAATTCAACAAAACTGCCGTATCTTCGCTTTTTGTGAAAAAAATCACATTATAGGGCGGAGAGTTCTCCGCCTCTGTGCCGTTCAAGAGAGTTCGAAGGAGCCGTTGAATGATATCATACCGAATACTCCGATTTTGCTTCCTCCTCGTTCCGCTGTTCCCGATGGCGGCGCAGATTCCCGTCGTCGAGGGCGGCAGGGTAAGGTGCAGCATCGTTCTCGCCGGGGATGCCGGGGAGACCGAGCGCAGGGCCGCGGAGGTGTTGCGTGCCGCGATCGAGCGCATGTCCGGGGCGGCGCTGCCTGTCGTCACGGATGAAACTCCGTCTGCGGATTGCGCGATACTGATCGGAGCCTCCGCGCTGCAGCGGAAGGTGATGCCGGAATTCGACCGCGCGGCGCTCGAAGATGACGGATACCGCATCGTGACGCGCGGACAGCGCCTTCTTATCCTGGGCGGCGTCCGCAAGGGAGTGCTGTACGGCGTCTACGGTCTCCTCGAACGGCTGGGGTGCAGGATGTATTCCAAGGGCGTCACGCGGTATCCGAAGACGGAGACCGTGGTCGTGCCGGCCATGGACGTCACGCAGGTCCCGTTCTTCACGCACCGGGAGGCGCATTTTCTCGACGCGATGGACCGCGCATACAGCGACTGGCACGGCCTGCATTCCCTCGAGGACCAGGAACGCGAGTGGGGACTGTGGGTGCACACCTTCGAGAAGCTCGTGCCGCCCGCGGTGCATTTCACGGCGCACCCGGAATACTACACGCTGCTCGGCGGCCGGCGCATCCCCTCAGGCCAGCTCTGCCTGACGAATCCCGCGGTGGAGAAGGTTCTCGTGGAAGCGCTGCGCGAACGCATGCGCGCGCAGCCCGAGGCGCGCGTCTGGTCGGTGTCGCAGAACGACAACATCAACGAGTGCCAGTGCTTCGCGTGCGCGCAATCGCGCGCGCGGTACGGCGCGAGCTGCGGGACGGTGCTCTCCTTCGTCAACAGCGTGGCGCGGCAGTTTCCGGACAGGACGATCTCCACGCTCGCGTACGACTACACGCGCACGGCGCCGAAGGGCATTGCGCCGGAGAGGAACGTGAACATCATGCTGTGTTCCATCGAGTGCAACAGGAGCCGGCCGATCGACAGCGACCCGCGCAGCGCGTCCTTCCGCGATGATGTGACGGCATGGAGCGCGCTGTCGAGGGACATTCTCGTGTGGGACTACGTCGTGCAGTTCCGCAACCTCGTCAGCCCATTTCCCAACCTGCGCGTGTTGCAGCCGAACATCCGCTACTTCGCGCGCAGCGGCGTGCGGAAGATGTTCCAGCAGGGCTGCGGCGCCAACATCGCGGAGTTCTCCGAACTGCGCTGCTACCTGATCGCGAAACTGCTCTGGAATCCGGAAGTGAACATCGATTCCGTGATGAACGATTTCCTCGACGGCACCTATGGTCCCGCGGGCCCGCACATCCGCCGCTATATCGACCTGATGCACGACGCGCTCGCGCAGGCGGACGCGGGCCTCAACATCTTCGGGTACCCGTACGATGCGCTGCATTCATACCTGACACCGGAGCTGCTCGTGGAATACACGCGCATCTTCGACGAGGCGGAAGCGGCGGCGGCCGGACTGCCCGACGAACTGCGGCGCGTCCGCGTAGCGCGCCTGCCGCTCGAGTACGCCATCCTCGAAATCTCGCTGCGCGAGGTGAACGCGGACCTCTCGTATTTCGACAGGAGCGTCACGCCATGGAGAGTCCGCCCCGCGATGCGCGCGCGGCTCGAACGCTTCGCCGCGACTGCGGAGCAGGCCGGCATCGAGCGGCTGGAAGAGGGCGGCACCTCGCCGCGCGAGTACCGCGCGTCGATCGAGCAGCAGCTCCGCGTCAGCGTCGAGGGAAACAAGGCGTACGGCGCAACGGTGACGTTGAAAACGGCGCACAGCGAGAAGTACCCCGTCGGCGGCGGCGCGGCTCTGACGAACGGGCTGCACGGCCCCAACGACTACCACTGCAACTGGCTGGGCTTCGAGGGCGGGCACATGGACGCGGTGATCGACCTCGGGAAGGCGACGGACATCCGCCGCATCGCGACGCGCTTCCTCCAGCAGTGGCATTCGTGGATATGGCTGCCGCGGGAAGTCGAGTTCCTCGTCTCGATGGACGGCGAGCATTTCGAGCGGGCGGCGCTCGTCAAGAACACGACCTCGGACGAAAAGCCGGGGTCCTTCTCGCAGGCATTTGACGCCGAGTTGAAAGGCGCGCGCGCGCGCTACGTGCGGGTGCGCGCGACGTCCATTCTCGCCTGTCCCGACTGGCATATCGGCGCGGGCGGGAAGGCGTGGATCTTCTGCGACGAAGTGGTGGTGGAATAGCTGGGGGACAGAATCCAGAATCCAGAATTCAGGAGTCAGAATTCAGGAGTCAGAATTCAGGAGTCAGAATTCGGAACGATGGCAGATGAATGCTGGAATTGCTGCGTCTCGGCACCATGGTACCTGTGAAGCTCCACTTTCACCTTTCACCTTTCACTTTTCACCATGCCTCCCGAGGGTGTGAGCATCATCCTCAATGTTTCCACTCCGCCCGCAGTGGAAATGCGGCAGAAGTAGACTCCGCCGGGGAGACCGCTGCCGTTGAATGCGAGCCGCGTCGTGCCTGCGTCGAAGACGCCGTCGGCGAGCAGTGCCACCTGGCGGCCCAGCGCGTCGTACACGCGCACGTCGGCATGCCCGCGCCGCTGGAGCGTGAAGGCGATGGCGGTTGCGGAGTGGAACGGATTCGGATAGTTGTGTCCGATATCGAAGCGCGATACCGGCGGACTGTCCGTCCCGAGCGTCCAGTCGCTGCTGCGGAAGAGGCCGCTGTCGGTGAGGGCCCAGACACGGCCGTCGTTGCCGACTGCGAAGTCGTAGACGACCGGCTCGAACCTCAAGCCGTACTCCGTCGAACGGAAGCCCGAATTCTCCGGTTGCCAATCGAGACCGAAGTTATCGCTTACAGCTACGCCCTTGCCGCGGAAGTCCGCAAATCCCGCATATACTCTTCCTTTGCGATCGACAGCGAGTGCTGCGATTTGAACATAATAGCCTATTCCGCCGACCTTCACGGCTTGAAACGTGGAAGCACCGTCATTGCTGACGTACACATCCTTTGAAGTTCTGTTTGCGGCATATACTCGTCCGTTCGCACCGCATGCAAGAGCGATGGTATTCCCGAATCCGCTGCCAAGTACCTGCAAACCAGTGGACGCACGGTGGGCCCAGGACTCGCCCTCGTCGTTGCTGGCAATCATTGTGCCGGAGCCGGTCAGCGCGTACAGAATCCCATGCGGATCTTGTGCAATGGAAAAGACCGCCCGGTTGCCTGTCGACCTTGAGGTGTTTCTCCACGTTCTTCCCTCATCGTTGCTTTTGAATATCCCATCCTCCGTCCCGGCGATCAGGGCTCCCGTTGCAGTTTGCTGCACTGCCCTTAACGTCCTGCCCGGTGAGGATGCGGCAGTCCACGTCCGCGCGTCATCATTACTGCTGTAGAGTGAGTCCTGGGTCGTCATGTAGAAATGTTCCAGCACGCCCGCTGTGAGAGATCTGGTGCTTCCAAGATCAATGGCTGGAAGGCGTATCGGGGAAGTCCAAGTGTTTCCGTCATCCCCGCTTATCCAGAGATCTCCTTCAAAGTTATTTTCATCGCCAAAGAGTACAATCGCCCCGTTTCTTCCCACGGCCAGGCTCCCCGTCCCTAAAAAATTTCCTCGATTCAGCGGATAGCTTCCCCGAAGTTGCTCCCAGGCCGAGCTGTCAGGGGGAATGCGGAACACGCCAGACTGCCTACCCGCGATCAGGAGACGGTCCTGAGGGTCGAATTGAAAGAGTGTCGCGTACTTCACATCCGGGTGTGTTGAACGAGAGATCTGGCTCCATGTGTCTCCGAGGTCCGTCGTGCGGACGACACCGAGGCCCCACGTGAACGCAAACAGGCTGCCATCTGATCCAGTGACAAGTGCAGATATTTCCCCGAGGAGAGAGAATCTCCGGCCCGACCACGTCGATCCTCGATCTGTGCTCGTATACAACGCTCCGCCTGAAGTAACAACAAAGGTTCCGTTCGCAGTCTCGCATACCGGGGACGTCCAGGAGGAGGCGGGTATGGAGATCCTCCAGGATTGACCCTGGTCACTACTAAAGAAAATCGCAGTCCCTGCTGTCACGACGAACGTGCCGGACGGCAGCACGGCCACACGATACATACCTGAAGAGATCGGCAGCGTGATTTCAGACCAGCTGTTCCCCAGATCGTCGCTGCGATACAGCCCGTAAGGCTGCGCAGCGAGAAGCGTATTGCCCGGTCCGTTGGTGATGGAGTAGACCGCCTGGTCCGGCATGCCCGACGATGCAGGTTCCCACGTCTGGGCCCCGTCCAAGCTCCGATACATGCCGCGGTCCGTTCCGGCGAACAGCGTGCCGTTGGGGGCTGTGAGGAGAGCGAAGACGGCCCTGCGTTCGAGGCCGCTGTTCTTCGGCTCCCAGCGGGTGCCATCGTCCGTGCTGCGCAGCACGCCCGTGTATCCATCCGACAGGTAGAGGGTTCCCGGAGCCCCGAAGGCGACGGACCATTCACAGTACATCGCGGTCGAGACTTTCTCCCAGAACGGCTGTTGCGCGCTTGTGCGCATTGCCGCCGCGAGAACGAGCGTACAGACGAAAGCGAAGCGGAACGGGTGCTGTGTCATGCGGCCCTCTGAGTTCTATGTACTTGAATCCGACGCCGGATGCTTACGCGCCCCCGGAGCCATCTTCATCAAAACAATCCGCCGATGAGAATCCTGACAAATGTACGCGATAATCTGCAATAGGTGGATGCAAAATGTAGACTCCATCGGCGCAACAAGATTGCCTCGGCTTCGTAGATGAAACGCGTCCGCAACAAACCCGCGGCAGCGCGATTCAACACGCACCTTTCGTACAGTTCAGGACCGCAGCATGGCACCCCGCAGCAACACCCCGACTTCGATCTCCACCTACTCCCTCCGCGCAGATAATTTCACGGCCGATGAATTCTACGGCGACCTCGCGCTGTTCACGGACGAGACGCTGCTGCGCCTGCGCGTTCTCGAGGCATGGGTCGCGTCGTTCCGCGCGCATCGCGCGAATGAGGGAGCGGAAGAAACGCGCAGCAGCGGCGAATACCTGTACGAACTCCTCGCGCTCGGTGTCTACTGGCAGGAGTACGGCGCGAAGGCGCTCGGAACCGCACGACCATCCACCGCCCTGCTTCACTTTCTGGTGCGGCAACGGCGGCGCTTCCCGTCGATCAAGGACGGCATCGACGCGCTTCGCGGCAGGCTCGGCGGACTTCTGCTCCATCGCGAGGTGCGCGGCGGCGTGGCTCCCGTTCCCGCACCGGCGGAATTGCGAAAACTCGTGCGCTGGCTCGATGCCACGGGCGATTTCCGTGAAGAGGCCCTGCGCCTGAATAACTGGGTGAAGTATTTCGCGACACTCCCCGCCGGAGAATGCGCCCTCGTGCTCATGGAATTGATGCGCATCATCCGCTGGTTCAGAACCGCCGCGGATGCGACCTTGCATGCGTACACATCGGGCGTGGACAGCTTCGCGGACACCGTCGCAGAGCGGTATCGCTTTCGTGAAGACCGCGTATTCTGCGGCCGACGCAGCGTCGAATATCACCTGAGCATGGTCGGGGCGGAGATCATGAACCGCGCCTTCCGCGGCGACTTCCTCGCCGCACCGCGCAAGCTGGTCGGCGTGCCCGGCTGCATGCGCATCCGCACGAAGGAAACCTGCGAGGCCGCCGTCGATGCAGCGGGAGACCTGCGCTGCACGGGATGCACGAAGAGCTGCCGCGTGTTCCGATTGTCGGAGATGACACGCAAGCACGGCGCTGAAGTGGTCATCATCCCGCACTCGACGAATTTCTCGCAATGGGCCGAACGGAAAGGCCTCGAAGGCAGGGACGCCATCGTCGGCGTGGCCTGCGTGCCGGCGCTTATCGCGGGCGGACTCGAACTCAAAGCCAACGGCGTGCCGGCGCAATGCGTGTTCCTCGATTATTCCGGCTGCAGGAATCACTGGGACGCGAAGGGCATCGTCACGGATCTCGACGAGCGGCAGCTCCGCCGCATTCTCGAACCGTCCCGCGGGGAGCTTGTCCCCAAGACGAAACCGGCGCGCCGCGAACGATGTGCGGCATCCTGAATCAAAGAATTTCGGATTTGCGAATTTCCAATTTCGGATTGAATGCAATACGGTGGCCCGGTTCATCATCCGCACCCCGGGACGGGGTGCCGGAAAGTAGCCGGTGCGTCGAAGATCACCGGAACTCGGAAGAATTTCGGATTTGCGAATTTCCAATTTCGGATTGAATGCAATACGGTGGCCCGGATCATCATCCGCACCCCCGGGGGTAAGAAGTAGCCGGTGCGTCGAAGACCACCGGACAACGCGGGCGCCATGCGACATCAAGCACCCCGGAACGGGGTGCCAGAGATTCCTAACGCTTGTTAGGAACGACGATGGAATTGTTCTCAGCGACGCTTGTCATCTGAACGTTCAGATCCTTCCCTTCGGCTTCGCTCAGGGCAGGCTTCTGCGCTGCCGATGACATCTTCCACGAACGAAAGAATCATCGGCATTCCGCCGCGCATGATCAATACAGTGCTACCAGACGATAGTGCTCTATGGGTTTGCGTACTTTCTTTTGCAGCTGCAAAAGAAAGTACCAAAGAAAACACCAAGGCGCCGATGAAAAATTGCTCAGAAAACCTGCGCTCATCTCGCGGCGGATTCGAAACTCGGCCTCCTACGTTCCTCTCACCATCCGCTCCTTCAGAGTCTCGGCGTTCGGGTCGGAACTTCGGAGGCCTCAAACAGTCGAATCCGTCCGCGAGCTTCACTGGTTTTCTGGCAATTTTTCAAAGGGCCAAGAAAAGAAATCAAGTTGGCGTCCCCGCGTCCCCGCATCCCCACGTCTCCGCGTCACCGCCCCCGCGTCCCCGTCCTCGACTGCGCTCGGACTGACAAGAATGAAGTCCGCATCCTTGCGGAGACAGACCTGTAAAGGTGCAAGCGAAAGGTACACGCAATTGGCCTCTTTCTGCCTATATTGAGAAACTGAGGAGGTGACGAACCCTATTCGCTCCCACGATTGTTAAACAATCTCACGCGATGCGGGTCAAATCTCCAGCCATCAGGCATCCTTCGCACAGAAAAAGGTCTGTTCTTCATGAAATCCCTCGTCACGCTTTTTTTCATCGCAGCACTTGCGACCGCCGCATCGGCCCAGGATCTCACCGTCAGCGGTTCGATCGTGGACAGCACCAGCGGCACGTCGCTTCGCAATGCAAACGTCGTTCTGATTCATCTCCCGGATTCCTCTCGCAAGGGCGCCGTGACCGGCGCGGACGGTTCCTTCACCGTCAAGGACCTCACCAGGGGCCGGTATCTCCTGCGCGTGACGTACATCGGGTACCGCACGTACACCAGGAATATCCAGCTGGGCGAGACCTCGATTTCCGTCGGGAAAATCCAGCTGCGCGAAAGCAGCGTCAAAGTCGGGACGGTCGATATTGAAGGCCAGCTTCCGGTGGCGGTCGTGAAGGGCGACACCACGGAAATCAACTCCGCGGCGTTCAAGGTCAACAAGGACGCGACCGCCGAGGACCTCGTCACGAAGATGCCCGGTGTGACGGTGCAGAGCGGAACGGTGCAGCATCAGGGCGAGTCCGTGAAGAAGGTGCTGCTCGACGGCAAGCCCTTTTTCGGCAACGATCCCACCGCGGCGCTGCGCAACATTCCCGCCGAGATCATGGGGAACGTGCAGTTCTCCGACGAGCAGAGCGAGCAGTCGCGCTTCACGGGCGTGGACGACGGCAACACGACCAAGACCATGAACATCATGACCCGCGGGGGCGCGCGCAACGGCGTCTTCGGAAAGGTGCTGGCCGGATACGGCGGTTCCGACGAGGACAACACCGGCACCGGCGCGAGCACGGCGACCAATGAATTCAAGACCGGGGAATACAAGAGCGGCCTCACGCTCAACTGGTTCGACAACGACCGGCGCATCACGCTCCTCGGGATTTCGAACAACGTCAATGAACAGAATTTCGCCATCGAGGACATCGTCGGTTCCTCCGGCGGCGGCGGCGGTCCGCTCGGCGCGATGGGCGGACAGGCCCTGCGCGTCATCGGCAGTCTCGGCGGCGGCGGGCGCAGTTTCGGCATGTTCGGCGGCGGCGGCGGGCGGCGGCGACATCGGCAACTTCCTCGTGCAGCCGCGCGGCGGCATCGCGACGACGCACGCGCTCGGCCTCAACTACTCCGACAAATGGGGCGCGGACGTGGACGTGTCTGGAAGCTACTTCCTGAACTACAGCGACAACGACGCCGAGTCGAATCTCTTCCGTCAGTACGCGCTTGCATCCAGCGGTTCCCAGACCTACGCCGAGGACCAGCGGGCGGCCACCATCAACACGAACCACCGTCTCAACATGCGCATCGACTGGAAGCTCGACACGCTGAACTCCATCCTCATCCGGCCGCGCATGACGCTGCAGGCGAACGACGGGAACAGCACCATGCTCGGGTACACGAACATCGACGGCGTGCCGCTCAACATGACCAACATCGGCCGGGCGACCAGCCTGCAGGGCGGGAGTTTCTCCAACGACATCCTCTGGCGGCACAGATTCGAAACGCGCGGACGCACCTTCTCCATCGGAACGTCGCAGGGATGGAATACCAACACCGGCGACGGATACCAGACATCGGATTTCCGCGTCTACGGTATCGACACCTCGATCACACTGCTCGACCAGAGTTCCGACCTGAACAAGACCGGGCTGTCCCTCGGCGCCAACGTCGCGTACACGGAACCCGTGAGCGAGAAGGGCATCCTGCAGTTCAGCTACAACCTGAATACCACGAAGAACGAATCGGACAAGAACACCTGGAACCGCGATGCGCTCGGACAGTACGATCTCCTCGACACCGCATTGACCAACCGGTATCAGAACCGCTACACCACGCATTCCGTGGGCACGGACTTCCGCCTGCAGGACGGCGACCTCAACGCCTCCGCCGGCCTGCAGTACCAGTACGCGACGCTCGCCGGGGACCAGCAGTTCCCGTACGTCAGCGGCTTGAGCACGTCGTTCCGCGACATCCTCCCCAACGTGATGCTCCGCTACCGCGTCACGAAGGACAAGAACCTCAACTTCATGTACCGCACGCGCACGAACGCGCCGAGCGTCGATCAACTGCAGAACGTGCTGGACAATTCGAATCCCCTGCAACTGCGCATGGGAAATCCCGATCTGCGGCAGGACTACACGCACAACATGAATCTGCGCTATTCCGCGACGAACTTCGCGCAGATGGCCTACTTCTTCGCCATGATCGGCGGATCGTATTCGTTCAATTCGATCGGCAGCAGCACCTTCATCGCGGACAAGGACACGACCCTGATCTTCGGCGACGCTCGCGTGCCTCTCGTGCGCGGCGGCCAGCTCACGCGATCCGAGAACATGGACGGCGGCTTCTCGATGCGCGCGATGATGACGTACGGTTTCCCCTTCGAGCCGCTGATGACGAACGTGAATCTTTCGATGTTCTCCAACATGTCCCGCACGCCGGGTACCATCAACGGCGAACAGAGCTTACTCCACGACGCCCACCGTCGGTTTCAGCGTCGTGCTCGCGAGCAACATCAGTCCCGAAATCGATTACACCGTGTCGTCGCTCTCCATGTACAGCGACGTGCGCAACTCGCTGCTCAGCGAGCTCAACACGAACACATTCACGCAGAACACGCGGCTCAAGCTCAACTGGACATTCTGGGAAGGCTTCATCCTCACGGGCGATCTGACCCATACGGTGTCCAACGGCCAGAGCGCGGGGTACAACCAGAACTTCGTGATGTTGAACCTCGGGATCGGCAAGAAGTTCCTGCCGAACGACGCCGCCGAAATCCGACTTTCGGTCTTCGACGTCCTCAAGCAGAACGTCAGCAATTCCCGCACATCCAACGAATTGTACATCGAGGACAGCAACGTGCAGGTGCTGCAGCGCTACGCCCTGCTCACGTTCTCGTACACGCTGCGGAGCTTCACGGGCGGTTTCGCCAAGGAGACGGAGCGCGAGCGAGAGCACGGTCCGGGCGAAGGCCGGCCGATGGGCCGCTAAACGGAATGCATGCGACAGCGGGCCCTCCAGGGGCCCGTTGTTCTTTGCGCGTCAGCATCGCGCATGCCGCATGGCGACACACTTCACGGCGCATGCGGTTTCGCCTTGCGATTCTTCCCGCGATCAATGAAATTTCACGCCACTCCTTCCTGTTCACACTTGCGTGCGGCGGCCATGACACTTTTGCGCGTATTTTTTCTGGGACTGCTCTTCGTCGCGGGGACATCCATGCGGGCGCAGGTGCAGCAATTCGGCATGGAGAAATGGTGGATCACCGCAATCGCCGCCGAGCAGGGCGACGTGCTGGGCGGCTGGTCGGGCGTGCTCGCGAACCAGGTGTTCGCGGCGACGAAGACCGACGGGCTCTTTCAGGCCAACGTGTCGCGCAGTCCCGCGCAGTGGACGCCCATCGGTCCCTTCCGCGGCGCGACCATCGACATTCCCGCCATCACCGTGCAGCATTGGGGCGCGGGTCCTCGTGACGGTTTGCACGTCTTCGCCTCCCAGCGCTACGCCGGCGGAAGCGCGGGTCAGCCCGTGCTCTGGCGAGCCACGCTCGACAATTTCGAAATCACTCCTCAGGGATGGGAGCGCGCGGACAGCGGCATCGCCGGCATCGATACCGGGACGGTGATATACTCACTCGCGGCGTATTACTATACCGGGCACACTGCGCCGCAGCCTGTTCTCGCAGGCACGGGCACAGGCTGCTGGCAGGGCAGTGCAGGCGGATTCAACTGGACCGCATCGGTATTTCGGGGCTCGCCGCTCTTCGGAAAGCTGAACGCCATCGACGTGATGCCGAAGTGGTTCGGTGCGCATGCATGGGCCGCGGGGCGCTCGGGCGTGATGCCCGCGGCGTTTTCTTCGAATGACCAGGGACTGAACTGGAAATATCACGGACTCCCCGCCTTGATCGAGGGCGAAGCGACCGCTGTGGCCATCGCGCCCGGCACAAGCGACACCGTGTACGTTGCTCTCTACAGCAACTTGATGCGCAGCATGGACGGTGGCGACACATGGGTGCAGTGCTACCACATTCGCAACAACCGCTTTACCGCGCTTGCCTGCGACCCCGAGA
Source organism: Ignavibacteria bacterium (assembly GCA_016720835.1). Taxonomy (GTDB): domain Bacteria; phylum Bacteroidota; class Ignavibacteria; order SZUA-365; family SZUA-365; genus JADKJW01. The sequence continues at coordinate 55,954 of JADKJW010000006.1, read as the reverse complement.
ATCCTTCGCACATCTACGCTGGCGGCGGACCGGACTTCGTGCTCATGCGCAGCACCGATTTTGGCGACAGCTGGTCCTCCATCACGCCGGTCGATGGAACTCCCGCAGGCATCACGTGCATGACCGTGGCGATCATGGACAGCCTGCCGATGGGCCGGCTCCCGCGCGAGGGGCTGTTCATCGGCACCGCGGGAAGCGGCGTGTGGGTGTTCGACATGATGCTCGGCCAGGTCGGAGTTGACGATCCCGTTCAACCAACGAGCGCCTCATTGCGCGTCTGGCCGAATCCCGCGCGTGATGCCGTGACGATCGAGTTCGAGAGCGGAGGGACCGGCGCCGTGACGGTGGACGTGCTCGACATGCTCGGGCGCGTGGTGTCGACACATGTCCGATCAGCGGTGCCCAACGATCGCACGCAGACGCGCATCGATCTGAGTGCACTTGTACCCGGCAGTTACATCCTTCGGTGTTCCGAGGGCCTCACCTCGCGGCATTCCACGCTTTCCGTCGTGCGATGACGCGATTGTATTCTTCCACCTTTCACCTGTCCCCTTTCCCCTGTCACGCGCGTCGCGCACCGCGCGTCACTTCACATTGATCATCGGCACCAGTTTCTGGTCCATCGGGGCGATGACGAAGGTGGAGTTCTTCGACTGCGTGAGTTCCTTCAGCGCCTGGATGTAGTTGTACTGCAGGTACTGGTTGGTGAGCGAGCTGGAGATGATTTTCTGCGCGTCGGAGATGCCGGCGGCTTCCACGCGCTTGCGGTCGGCCTCCTGCCGTTCCTTCTGAAGGATGTACACCATTTTCTGCGATTCCTGTTCGGCGGCGATCTTGTCGTTGATGGCCTCGCGCACGCGCGCGGGCAGTTCGATGTTGCGCAGCAGCGCGGCTTCCAGCACGATGCCGCGCTCGCGGAACACCTTCTCGAGACGGCCGCGCACGTGCTGGATGAACTCGTCGCGGCGTGAGGCGTAGAGATCGGTCGCGAGGTACCCGACCGCCGCATCGCGGATGGCGGAACGGATCTCGGGGCGGACGACCTTCTCGACATAATCCGTGCCGATGGACCGGTACACCTTGGAGGCGTCCGATGCCGAGAGGCGATACTGCACCGTCAGTTCCAGCCGCAACGTCAACCCGTCCCCGCTGAGGACTTCGATGGCGTCGTCACCCTGCATTTGTCCTTCGTTGGCCTTTCCGGACATCGTGTAGGCCTGTGTGCGCACGTCCATTTCAACGATCTCGACGAAGGGATTGACCACATGCATGCCGTTCTGAAGCGAAGCATCCAGCACGCTGCCGAAGAGCACCTGCACGCCGGCGTATCCGGCAGGAATGATGACGACCGTGTTGTAGACGGCGACCAGCAGGGCCAGGCCGATGAAGAACGACGGCACGAATTTCATTGCAGGCGGCTTCTGCGCCGCTTTCCTGAAGGCGAACAATACGCCAATGCCGATGAGAAACAGAAAGAATGCGAGAAACATGGGAACCCCGCAGATTGTAACAGAAAGGCACCTTTGTGACGCAATATACGGAAGCCATTCTGCCCTTGCATTCGAATATGATGATGCTTATATTATATCGCCTGTAAGGACGAGTAGAAAGCATTTTTATTTATAACACGACATATATGACGATTACAGCAGATACTTAATAACCGTCTGATAAGGCGAATATAAGGTAAATATCATTGTTATACGTCATTAAAGGCGAAATATGAATATTACAAATAGCATGACAGATGGGGCCGCGCTCACCGAACTGGGGCGGCGCCTGGCGCGCATACGCCTGGATCAGAACATCACGCAGGCTGATTTGGCCGAGAAGGCGGGAGTCTCCAAGAGGACGGTCGAGCGACTTGAATCCGGCGCTGTAGGAACACAGCTCTCGGGTTTTCTCCGGGTGTGCCGTGTTCTGCAGCTTCTCGAACGGCTCGATGCGTGGATCGCGGAACCGGCTCCGAGTCCGATCGCGCAGTTGAAGCTGCGCGGCAAGCAGCGCAGGAGGGCGTCGGCCGTCAGAGAACCCGGCATTACCGTTCGCCCCTGGATCTGGGGAGATGAGACGTGAGCAGCATCGCGGAAGTGCGCTTGTGGGGTCGAACGATAGGCGCGGTGTCGCTGGACGAGGGCCGGGACGCGGCGGCATTCCAGTACGATGCATCCTTTTCCCGGAGCGGAATAGAAGTATGCCCGCTCATGATGCCGTTGGGATCGCGTGTCTACTCCTTCGATGCGCTGCCGGCGCGCACCTTCCACGGTCTGCCCGGGTTGCTGGCCGATTCGCTGCCCGACAGGTACGGGAACGCCCTGATCGACGCCTGGCTTGCCACGCAGGGGAGGGCTCCCGAAAGTTTCAACGCGGTGGAGCGACTCTGCTACACCGGTGTTCGTGGAATGGGGGCGTTGGAATTCAAACCCAGTCTGGGGCCGGCACCGCGGCGGGCACAACGGATAGACATCGACGCGCTCGTTGCGCTGGCATCGGAAATTCTCGATGCGCGCCGGAATATCCGCGCGAGTTTCAAGGGCAGGAGCCGGAAGGACGCGTTGAATGACATCCTCCGCGTCGGCACCTCCGCAGGCGGCGCGCGCGCCAAGGCGGTGATTGCCTGGAACCGCAGCACCGACGAAGTGCGGTCGGGGCAGGTGGAGGCGGGGTCCGGCTTCGAGTACTGGCTGCTCAAATTTGACGGCGTCGGAGGAAACCGCGACAAGGAACTCGCGGATCCGCTCGGCTACGGAAGCATCGAATATGCGTACGCCCTGATGGCGCGCGATGCGGGCGTGCAGATGAGCGAGTGCCGTCTGCTCGAAGAACACGGCCGGCGGCACTTCATGACCCGCCGTTTCGATCGCGGTCCGAACGGAGAAAAAGTGCACATGCAGTCGCTCTGCGCCATCGCGCATTTCGACTTCAACAGCGCGGGAGCGCACAGCTACGAACAGGCCTTCGACATCGCGCGCCGGCTGGGAGTCGGGAGCGGAGCGGTGGAGGAGTTGTTCCGGAGAATGACGTTCAACATCGTCGCGCGGAACCAGGACGATCACGTCAAGAACATCGCATTTCTGATGGACAAAACCGGGAGATGGTCGCTGGCGCCGGCCTTCGATCTCACCTGGAGTTACAACCCCGGCGGCGCATGGACCGCGCAGCATCAGATGACCATGAACGGAAAACGGGACGGGTTCACGTTGGCCGATTTTCGGGCATGCGGGAAAAGCGCCATGCTGAAACGCGGAAGCGCGGAGACCATCGTGGCGGACGTGTGCGCGGTCGTATCACACTGGCTGAAGTACGCCCGGCTCGCGGATGTCCCCGCGGCATGGCGCAAGCAGATACAGCGCACGCACCGGCTGACCTTTCCGGCGGGATAGGCCGCCGTCACGCACGACGAGGCGCGTCCGGAAAGGCTGCGCTGAACCGTGGCACGGTGTTGCCCGCAGGAGGAGTTCCCGTGGTCGGCCGCAATTCTTTTGGACTTGATTCCGCCGGGGATTCGGCGCACGTTATATACATTCACACCCTTATTCCTGCGATGCGCCACGTGGCCTGTCGCTCCAACTCGGGAGGTCGACAGCCATGAATGCGCTATTTGTCAATCCGGAATCCCCCGTCACGTTCTGGAGCTTCAAGCACGCTCTCCGATTCGTGAACAAGAAATCAGGTCTGCCCCCGCTCGGCCTGCTGACGGTGGCGGCCATGATGCCTGATGCGTGGAACAAGCGTCTCGTGGATCTGAACGTCCACGAACTGCGCGAAAGCGATCTGGATTGGGCCGACCACGTGTACATCACCGGCATGCTCGTGCAGATGGACTCGGCACGCGACGTCATCGCGCGGGCCCGGGCGCATGGAAAATTCATCGTCGCGGGCGGACCGTTGTACACGACCACGGTCGACGAGTTCCCCGACGTCGACTGCTTCGTGCTGAATGAAGGCGAATCGACCATTCCGCAGTACCTGCGCGATCTCGACGCGGGAATGTTGAAACGCGTGTACGCGTCCAAGGAACGTCCCGACATTTCCGTGACGCCTCCGCCCGACTGGTCGCTGATCGACGTGAACGACTACGCCACCATGCCGATTCAGATTTCCCGGGGTTGCCCGTTCCGCTGCGAGTTCTGCGACATCGTGGTGATGAACGGCCGCATCCCGCGCGTCAAGACTGCGGCGCAGGTCTGTCTCGAACTCGACGCGATCAGGGCCACCGGCTGGAAGGGCAACGTGTTCATCGTGGACGACAACTTCATCGGCAACAAGCTCCGCGTGAAGCGCATCCTCCGGGCGATCGTCGACTGGATGGATGTGCACGGGCGCATCTTCAATCTCTCCACCGAGGCGCCGATCAACCTGGCCGACGACGAGGAGCTGCTCGCGCTGATGCGCCGCGCGAACTTCAACGCCGTGTTCGTCGGCATCGAGACGCCCGACGAGGCGAGCCTGCACGCCTGCGGCAAGGTGCAGAACACGCGCAAGGATCTCGTCGAAAAAGTGAAAGTGCTCCAGCGGAGCGGCATGGAAGTGCAGGGCGGTTTCATCGTCGGCTTCGATACCGACACCGAGAATACGTTCGACAACATGATCCGTTTCATCCAGCAGAGCGGCATCGTCACGGCGATGGTGGGTTTGCTGCACGCGCTGCCCGACACCGCCTTGCATGCGCGGCTGCTCGCCGCGGGCCGCATCGTGAAGGACGACACCGGCAACAACACCGACCGCACGATGAACTTCATTCCCGCGATGGACATCGATATCCTCATGGACGGCTACGCGCGCGTGCTGCGGTCGATTTTCAGTCCCGACAAATTCTATTCCCGCGTGATCACCTACCTTCGCGAATACCAGAAGGTGGCCGACGGGATGAAAATGACGTTGCGCGTGCAGGCGCTTGCGCTCTCGCGCACCATCTGGCGGCTGGGCATCCGCGAGAAGGGGAGCCGGCATTTCTGGAAGCTGTTCTTCTGGACGGCGTTCCGCAAACCGTGGCTGTTCCCCGAGGCCATCACGCAGGCGATTTACGGGTATCACTTCCGGAAGGTGCTTATTTCGGGGTGAGGCACGGGGTGGAAGGTTCAAGGTTGCAGGTGGAAAAGGACAGGTGGAAGGGGTCAGGTGGAAAGGGGAAAATGCACGGTGAAGGTGAATGGAAGTCTGCTGTTTCTCATGGAAAGGGTGCGTATCTTTTCGCATATGCGGAATGCACTTGTGATACCGGCCTTGCTTCTCGTTCTCGGCGCGTGCGACAGCGTGGAGCCGGCGGGTCCCGGTCCGGCGCCGATGCCCGCACCGTCAGGCATGATCACGTTCGGCACCGCGGGGAAGGATACGTATGGCGGACTCGCAGTAACGCAGTCCGGCGAGATTCTCTTCGCGCACAATCCCACAGGCTGGAATCAAGCAGCCCAGTGCCTCAAGATCGGCGCCGGAGGCGCAGTGCTCTGGACGACGCCGATCGTGGGATCCTATTCCAGCGCCTCGGTTCTTTCCCTCGCGACAGGCCCGGACGGAAAGATTCTCCTGCTCACGAATTCCGACAAGATTTTGCAGCTCGCGCCTTCCGGCGACACGCTGTGGACACGGAAAATGGAAACGGCGCATTACCGTCAGGCCATACAGCTCCACGACGGGCTGTGCGTGCTTTCCTACGGGGGGGGGGATTGGTGGGTCGACACCACCTTTCGCGCCTCCCTGCTCTGTTATGACCGGGCGGGGGACAGAACGTGGAGGACGGCACTCCTGCCGTTTCATTCCTGGACGACCATCTCGTGCCTCATCGATGTCGGCGACGGAACAGTGCTCGCGGGTGGCGAGACCTCCGCAGCGGATTCTCCCGGGGCGTTGCTCGTTCGACTGAATCCTGTGACGCACCAGAAGACGGCATTCCCGATTGTGAACGGAGAACGGATGGAAGTGATCTCGATGTCGGAGGTGCGCAACGGAGAGTTCGGCATCCTCTTGAAGGAGGGAACGGGGACGGGCTCGCAATATGCCGTCCGCTACATCTTCATGCGCTGGTCCGTCGACGGGACCTTGTTGCATGAACGGCTGTACGGCGGACGCACCCCCTCATCCATCGCATGGACGCCCGACGGCGGCTTCGCGATCGCGGGCAATGACGCGTCCGCCGTGCTGACGAAAACCGATGGCAATGGCGTGGTGCAGTGGGAGTACACTCTCTCGCGCCCGCCGTGGACGGGTCCGCACGATGCCGTGTTCCCATACACCATCACCGCGCTGCGCGCGGTCGCCCAGCCCGACGGGGGCATCGTGTGGGGCGGGACGACCGACGCCTTCGGCTCGGGACTGACCGACGCCTGGCTCATGCGCCTGCATGCGAACGGGAGTGTGGACAGCAGTTTCGGACGATAAACGCGCGGGACGCGGATAGCATCGCCATTGCATGTGTATCCCATTCGTGCTACATTTGAGAACACCGAGCAAGGGGTATCCATGAGCAAAACCGCGATGGTGCGCGCGCGCGTGCAGCCGGAACTGAAGGAGCGCGCAGAACAGATCTTTGAACGGCTTGGATTGAACACCACGCAGGCGATCACGTTGTTCTACCGCCAGGTGGAGCTCCGGGACGGACTGCCGTTCGACGTTGCCATTCCGACCGCAACAACAAAGAGGACCTTCGAGGCCACGGATGCCGGCCGGGATCTGATCGTCTGCGAAAGCGCGGAGGAGATGTTCAAGGCGCTGGGAATCTGATCGTGCTGACCCCGGTGTACACGCGGCAGTTCGAGAAGGATCTCCGCCGATGCCAGCGCAGAGGCAAGGACATGGAAAAATTCAAAATGGTCGCGCGCACGCTCATCGCCGGTGAACCTCTCGATCCCATTCACCGGGATCATCGACTCGTAGGAAACTGGCTAGGACGTCGCGACTGTCACATGGAATCCGACTGGATACTCCTGTACAAGCTCGAAATGGATCGTGTCATCTTCGAACGAATGGGCACGCACGCGGACCTGTTCAAAAAATAGAGGGACGCCGACAGCTGAATCAGTCTCCATGCGAGAGTGCACAGCCTTCAAGACACTCCAGCACTCCAATACCCCAGTACTCCAATTCCCCTCCCCTCCGCATGCACGCACTTCTGCCCGTCGTCATTTGCAGTTTCCTCTGCGCGCTCGCCGGCGCAGCAACCGCACAGACCATCTCCGGCACGGTGCAGGAACGCGGATCGGGCGAGGCGGTGATCGGCGCGAACGTCGTGGTGACGGGCACGCGCAACGGCGCGTCGACCAACCGCTACGGACACTTCACGATCGCGGGACTCGACACGGGTTCCTACACGCTGCGCGTCAGCGCCATGGGTTTCGGCGCCGCGACCGTCGCGGTGCATCTTACGGCGCAGCAGCGTGACGCCCGCCTCAGCATCGATCTCGAGGCCGTGGCGCTCGAGCAGCAGGAAGTGCTGGTGGAAGGAGAGCGCCGCGGCGAGCAGGTGAAGCCCGTGGGGACGATCGACGTCCCGATGGAGCAGATCCTGCGTCTGCCCTCGCTCGGCGGCGAGAGCGACATTTTCCGGGCGCTGCAGCTGCTGCCCGGCGTGAAGAGTTCATCCGAGCTCTCGAGCGGCCTGTACATCCGCGGCGGGAGTCCCGACCAGAACCTCGTGCTGCTCGACCGCATGGTCCTCTACAATCCGACGCATCTTGGCGGCTTCCTCAGCACCTTCAACGCCGACGCGGTGAACCACGTGCGCCTGATCAAGGGCGCCATGCCCGCCGAGTACGGCGGACGGCTCTCCTCCGTCGTGGACGTGACCATGCGCGAAGGGAACCGCGAGGCCTTCCATGGCTCGGGCGGCGTCAGCATGATCGATTCGCGCCTCACGCTCGAGGGGCCCGCGACGGAGGACATCACCTGGATGGTCGCCGGCCGCCGCGTGTACCTCGACTGGCTCGTCGGCGCATTATCGGAGGAATCACTCCCGTATTATTTCTACGACCTGCTGGCCAAGACGAACATCCGTCTCGGCGAGAACGACCGCCTCTACTTCTCCGGGTTCTTCGGGCGCGACGTGCTGGGCGAGGGCGGAGCCGCTTCCGACTTCGACATCTTCTGGGGAAACACTGCGGGCAATCTGCGCTGGACGCACGTGTTCGGCAGCACGCTGTTCGGCAGCATGTCGGCCGTCGTGAGCGATTACCGCTTCAACACGCGCGTGCGCGACGATTACGACAACAGCATGTTCAAATCCGTGTCGGGCATTCTCGATTACAGCCTGCGCGCCGAGGTGGAGTATGTCCCGAATCCGCTGCATGCGGTGAAAGCAGGCGCGGAAGCAACACTGCACACGTTCACATCCGAGGCGTCGAGCATCGAGAGTGAGTTCCCCGATCTTGAGAAGTACCTGCCATCCTATCGCGGAACGGAACTCTCGCTCTATGCGCAGGACGAATGGAAGGTGTCGGAGCAGCTCACCGCCAACATCGGCGGACGCCTGTTCTGGTTCGACAAGAGCGGTTCGCTGCGGGCAGAGCCGCGCATTTCCGCGTACTTCCGCTTCGAGGAGGGCACGACGCTCACCGCCGCGGTCGCGGGCGCCAACCAGTTCCTGCACCTCGTCTCGCGCAACGACCTCAGCCTGCCGACGGACATGTGGTTTCCCTCCACCTCGAACATCCGTCCCGCCTGGGGCATGCAGTACGTGCTTGGCGCGCAGCGCGATTTCCTCGAAAGCGAGTGGGGCGTCTCGCTCGAGGTCTATTACAAGATTATGGAGAACGTGCTCGAGTTCCGCGACAACGCGCGCTTCTCGCTCTTCGCGCCCGTGGAGAGCGAGGTGACCTCGGGCCGCGGCACGGCGTACGGCGGCGAACTGTTCGTGCAGAAGAAGCTCGGCGCCATCACCGGCTGGATTGGCTACACGCTCGCCTGGGCCGACCGGACCTTCCCGGAATTGAACGACGGCAAGACCTTTCCGCCGCGCTACGACCGGCGGCACGACATTTCCATCGTGGCGAATTACCGCCTCGGCAAGACGTGGGAATTCACCGCCGTCTGGGTGTACGGCACGGGCCAGGCGTTCACCTTTCCGGTCGCACAGTATTCACTGGGAGGCTTCTTCGACGCGCACTTCCTCTACAGCGAGCGCAACGGGTACCGGCTGCCCGCGTATCATCGTCTGGACCTGAACTTCTCCCATGCCTTCTCGTGGTTCGGCTGGCAGTGGAAGGCTTCGATCAATGTGTACAACGCCTACAACCACTACAACCCGTTTTCGCAGTACATCAAAAGGGAAGAGGTGTACGATCCGGTGACAGGACGCAGCACGAGCAGGAACACATTGACCCAGTCGACGATATTGCCATTTCTCCCGACGGCGGGGTTGAGTTTTGTCTTTTAACAGGAAGCCAGAAGGGTGAAGTATGAAGTATGAAGTATGAATGATGAATTATGAAATCAGAAATCAAAAATCAGATGGAAGATATTATTCCTTTAGATCATGGAGGGACAGAAATACCTTCATTATGGAGAATGTCGCTTTGAGACACGGAGGTTGGATGTTCGGAATGAAGCGTCTGTGGATAGTGGCGGGATTGATGCTCCTCGTGTTGCACATGGGCTGCGAGCAGGAGATCACCGATCCCGACTGGCCGCCGTATGAAGAGAAGCTCGTTATCGCCGCCTCGCTTGAGGTCGCGGACGATTCGCTGTTGCTGCTCTGCAGGGTGACGCGGACGCTGCCACTGAACGTGGAGTACACAGAAGCCGCCGCACTCCTCAACGATGCATCAGTGACCCTTCTCTGTGGCGGTGTCGAGTACAGCGCCGACGCGAAGCCGTACCCTCGTTACGGGCCGCCGTACCAAAATTTCTCTGCGATCGTGCCGCGTCACGGTGCTCGGGCAGTGCAGCTTCGCGTGCGTCATGGTGGTAAAACGGCAATCTCCACGCTGCAGCTCCCCGATCCGCCTCCCTTCGATACGCTTGGAGTGACCGTCTCGCAATGGGGCGATACGCTCGTTTTTTCGAGGATATATCCGATGGACGATCTCGCGACCTACCAGTTCCTCCTGTATCAGACGCGCATTGCATTCCGAAATCCCGCGTCTCGATCAAATCTGTTTGTGATGGCGCCTGACGACGGTACGACAGCGGCGTACTCCTCGGAGTCCGTGAGCGGATTCAACGGCAACGCGTACTGCCGCGTGAGGATGACCAGTCCGGAGTACGAGCAGTACGACCGCTTGAGGTGGAACTGGGGCGGAAGCGGCGATCCCTTCGACAACAGCAGCGGCAAGAATCCGCCGTTCAACGTCACGGGCGACGGGATCGGATTTTTCTGGAGCGTCATTACCGGCCCTGCCACGGAAATCCGGTGGCGGTAGGCGGCCGGAGTGGGCCTGCTCACCGAAGTCCCGTATTCCGGGACGCAGGTGAGGAGGAGGGAGTTTGGGAAAGGTGAAGGGAGAAGGAGAAGGTGAAGGTGAATGAAAACGGAGCGTTGTTTGCTTCGTTCGAATGCGTCCGGGGCGCTTGCGAGAAACTGGACTGGGACTGTCCAGAAACAGGGGGTGACTTCAAATACACCTCCTGTTTCGTGTGCTTCGGGTGTTTCGTGGACCTTCCCCGGCCGCGGATTTGAGCAATACTCACAATCTGCTCATAAAAATGTAACTTCGTGGACACACGATTTGTCAGATTGACATGAAAATTGCTGTCCCGGCCGCGGTCATTGTCATCATCGCGGCACTCTTTCTCCTTCCCATAGAACTCCCTGTTTCGGTCGATGCCGTCGGGCTGACGGCGCCCGCGCGCGAATTTCAGATCGTCCGCGAGGCATCCGGCAGGATCGTCGTCACGCTGTACAACCACGAAAAAGGCGGGACGGAGTCCTTCCTCGTGCATCAATTCGAGCGCGAGGATGCCGTGCAGGTGGAGCTTGCTCCCGGTCCGGTGGAACGCGGGGGCGCCTCCGCGGGCGACACGCTGGCGCTGATACGCTCGGCGAATCTGGCGCAGCAGACGGCTCTGCTCGAAGGCGGTCTGGCCGAAGCGCGCGCCTCGCTCGACATGTCCCTTTCAGGCGAAAAAAAGGAAATCATTGAAGAGGCCCGCAAGGAACTCGCGCAGCGCAACGCGGAATACGATGGACGCGAGAAGGCGCGTGCGCGCATCCAGACCCTCGTGGACCGCGGCGTCGCGGCGCAGCAGGAACTCGACGACGCGGCCCGGCTCGCGGAAGCGGCGCGCCAGGCCGTGGCCGCGGCGGACGCCCGCGTGCGCGCACTCACCGCCGGAGAAAAAGACTCGCGTGTCGCTTTTGCGCGCGCGCAGGTCGCCTCGCTGGAGGGTCAACTGCGGGCTCTCGAGCAGAAGCGCAGTTTCTTCGCCCTTCGCGCGCCCTTTGCGGGACGCATGTACCGCTCGGCCTTCTCAGATACTCTTGTCCGGTTGGGCGACACCTCGCATTACGTCGTGGCGATGATGCTCCCATGGTCCTCGGAGAAGCGCTTCGGCGTCGGGAGTCCGGTCGCCATTTCCATCCCCGGCGTGCGGGGCGGCATCACGGGACGCATCACGCAGAAAAACACCACCGTATGCACGCGTCAGGGGACGCCCGTGTTCGTCGCGGTCGCGACCTTCGACGAGCATCCCGTGGATCTCCCGCCCGGACTCCCGGCCTCGTGCTCGATCACCTGCGGCTCCGTTTCGCTGCGCGCGTATTTGCGCGACGTGTTCCTCCGCGTGTTCCGTCTTTCCTGACGTGCGGAACGAGTACAAATATCCGGTGCGCATGCGCGACCTTCCCGCGCTGCGGGCGCAGCTCCGGCCCTACCTCGTCGCGGACTCCCACGCGGCGGCGTGCAGGCACGGCGCATACACGGTGCGCAGCCTCTACTACGACACGCCGCGGCTCAGTTACTATCACGAAAAGCGCGAGGGGCTGCCGGTGCGTCAGAAAATCCGCATCCGTGTGTACGACGAACAGACGCCGGAGAGCATCGCGTTTCTCGAAGTGAAGCGGAAGAACCTGGGCTGGGTGTCGAAATCCCGCGCGCCGGTGCGCATCGGAGATGTCGATCGCATCCTTGAGACAGGGGACATCGACGGGTTCGTGCTGCCCCTCGGCGCTTATCCGAAGCGGCACGAGCATGCGGCGCACTTCCTGTATCACATGCGGTCCGCGCAGCTGCGCCCAACCGCCCTCGTGGTCTATCAGCGTGAGGCGTTCCATGGCGTCTTCGACAGGGGATTCCGCTTGACGCTCGATTACGATCTGCGCTGCGCCATGCGCATGACGCTGCCGGATCTGTATCGCGAGGACGCGTTGACGCCGTATCTCGAAGGGCTGTGCGTCGTGGAGGTGAAATTCGCCCGCGGCCTGCCGTCCTGGGTCGCCTCCGTCCTTGAACCCTATCGCGCGCGGCGCGAGGCGGTATCGAAATACTGCCTCGGCATCGACGCCTGCCGCACGCGCATCCTCACACCCACCGCCTGACCCGCCGACCCGCATGCTCCAGGAACTCGAACAACTCGTCACGTTCTCCGTTTCCTTCGAACAGGTGATCGAGAACGCGCTCGTCGCGCTGCTGTGCGGCGGGCTCGTCGCGTTCTTCTACCGCGCCTGTTTCCGGGGGCGGCTGTATTCGCCGACCTTCGCGCACTCGCTCGTGCTCCTGTCCATGATCACGACCATCGTCATCATGGTCATCGGCAGCAACCTCGCGCGCGCCTTCGGCCTCGTCGGCGCGATGGCCATCATCCGCTTCCGCACGGCGGTGAAGGAGATGCAGGAAATCATCTTCATCTTCTTCGCGCTCGCCGTCGGCATGGCCGCCGGGCGCCGGACTCACGCTCATCGCGGTCACCGGCACGCTGTTCGTGGGAGGCGCCGCCGTGGGTCTCTCCCGCATCCCGCTGTCGATGCGGAGCCGCAGGGAATTCCTGCTGCAGTTCACGTACCGCGGACCGGAGGACGCCGACGCCGCCTATCTCGCCGCGCTGAAAAAGCACTGCACGGGTTCGCGTCTCCTGAACATGCGGAGCGCGGAAGCGGACGAGGGCATCGAACTCTCCTTCCACGTCCGGCTGCGTGACGGCCGCAAGGCCGCGGATCTGCTGCGCGACCTGCGCGCGCTCGGCAGCGTGGACAAGCTGAATCTCTATTTCGACGAGGAACACGCCTGACACCGCACGCAAGGATCCGCGCATGAACCGTCCGCTGCTGACGATCGTCCTCCTCTCACTCACCGCGCTGTGCCGCGCGCAGGATTTGTACGACGACACGCGGGTGCGCGAGATGCGTATCGTGTTCGCGCAGCAGAACTGGCGCGACCTGCTCACGCAGAATGTGAAGGCGGAGCTCGACATCCCCGCGACGCTCACCATCGACGGGGTGACGCTGGACAGCGTCGGCGTGCGCTACAAGGGCAACTCGTCCTACAACATTCCCGGCGACAAGAAACCGTTCAACATCACCACCGATGCCACCCGCCCGGGCCAGGACTATCTCGGCTACACCACCTTCAACCTCAACAATTTTTTCAAGGATCCTACCTGTGTGCGCGAGGGCATCGCGTACGGCCTCGCGACGCTGTACCTGCCGTCGGTGAAAACCGCGTACGTCAAACTCTTCATCAACGGGAAGTACTGGGGCCTGTACCTGCACGTGCAGCAGCCGAACCGCGACTTTCTGCGCGCGTGGTTCGGGAACGACTCGGGCAACTACTTCAAGGGCGATCCGCGCGGGGACCTCACCTGGCAGGGCCCCGACACCGCGAAGTACCGCGCGAACTACGAGCTGAAAACCAACGAGGCGCGCAACGACTACTCCGATCTCGTCGGTTTCATCGAAAAACTCAACACCCTTCCGGCGCAGCGCATCGCAACGGAGCTGCCCTCGCTCCTGAATGTGGACCGCGCCCTGTGGTACATCGCGTTCTGCAACGTGCTCTGCAATCTGGACTCGTACATCGGCAGCGGACACAACTACTACGCGTACCACAATCCCACTGACGACCGTTTCTCCATCATCCCGTGGGACCTCAACGAGGTGCTGGGAACCTTCAGCCAGCAGCTCTCGCTCGGCGAGCGTGAACGCCTCTCCTTCGCGTACGGCGAGACCTCGCCGGCGCGGCCGCTGGTCTCGAAACTGCTTGCCGTCCCCGAATTCCGGGCGCGCTACATCGCGCATTACCGGACCATCCTCTCCGAAACCTTCACCCGCGCCTACTGGGAACCGCGCATTCAGAGGTACCAGGACCTGATCCGCGCGGATGTGGCGGCCGACACGAACAAACTGTACTCCATGAAGTTGTTCACGGACAACGTCGCCGCCAACGTGCAGGCCGGCGGACCCATCGGCGGCACGGTGCCGGGCATTCTCTCCTTCATCGACAACCGGCGCGCGGCACTGCTTTCGATGCCCGACATCACGGCCGTCCAGGCCTCGATCGCGGATCCGATGCGGCAGCCCCTCCTGCCCGCACACGGCGAGACGGTGAAGGTTCGCGCGGCGGTATCGGGAGCAGCGAACGTCCTCCTGTACTGGAGCGTTGGCGGCAGGGCCTTCTCGCGCGTTCGCATGTCGCCGGCCGGCAACGACTTCGAAGCCGCAATCCCGGGATACGCGCAGGGGACGACAGTGCGGTACTACATCGAGGCGTTGACCTCGGCCGGCGTGGCCGTGTACCATCCCGCGCGCGCCGAGCACGAGTTCCATTCCTACATCGTCCGGCCCCGAACGGGGAGTTCGCCTGTCGTGATCAACGAGGTGCTGGGACTCAATCACACCACGCTTCCGGATCCGCAGGGGGATTACGACGACTGGATCGAACTGCACAACACCGCGGACAGCGCGGTGGATGTGAGCGGATGCTTCCTGTCGGCGAGCCTGTCGAATCCGCGAAAATGGCGCATTCCGGACGGGACGGTGATCGCGTCCCGCGGGTACCTGCTCGTCTGGGCGGATGACGACACCACCGAGACGCCGGGCCTCCACGCGAACTTCAAAATCAACAAGGACGGCGAGGCGGTGTTCTTCTTCGACACCGACGCGCGCGGCAACGCGCTGCTCGATTCGTCATACTCGACGACGTACCTGCAGGATGTCGCCTGGGCGCGCTCGCCGAATGCGACCGGCCCTTTCATCGCGCGCATCCCCACGCCGAACGGCAACAACGACACCCCCGCCGCGGCGGAGGCTGTGGCATCGCCGAGCGTCTTTTCCGTCACCGCCTTTCCGAATCCCGCGCGGGGAAACACGCTCTTCGTGCAGACGCGCCAGGGCGGCGGAAGGCCTGCGCTTGTCCGGCTCTCGGATGTTTTGGGACGCATCGTCGCGACGAAGGAGATCGACGGCGATGCGCTCACCGACCTGGACATTGCCGCGTTGCGATCGGGCATCTACCTGCTGCGCGTCGAGTCCGCGGGAGCAGCTCCCGCCGGGGCGCGCATCCGCATTGTCCGCTGAACCGGGACGTGTCAGGATTGATGGTCAGGCATCCGTTCATGCAGCCCGCGAATGTGCGCCGCGCGCGCGTGTTTCTGTTTACGGTCGTGGTCTGTATCCTTGTCGTGCAGGACGGCGCGACGGCGCAGGGCTTCTACGATCCGAACGTCATTCAGGATATTCGGATCGAATTCACCAGTGACGACTGGAATCGCCGGCTCGACACGGCGAAGGCGGGTTCCGGCACATACCTGATCGCGAAGCACGTCACGATCAACGGCGAGGACTTCAAGAAGGTCGGCGTGAAGTACAAGGGAAAGAGTTCGTACAAGCCTTCGAACGCGAAGAACAGCCTGCATCTGGAATTAAATCACCTGCGCGACGGGCAGGACTACCAGGGATTCACGGACATCCTGCTCAACAACGCGTTCGCCGATCCGTCCTTCATCCGCGACGCGCTCGGGTACAGCATCCTGCGCGAGTACATGGACGCGCCGCGTTGCAATCATGCGCGCGTGTGGATCAACGGGCGTTTCCACGGATTGTACGCGAACGTGGAATCCGTGAACAAGCGCTTCCTGCGCTCCCGCTTCGGCAACGCGGACGGCGTCTTTTTCAAATGCGTGCCGGAGCATCCGGGTCCGAAGAACATGTGCACGCTGACCTGGCTGGGCGCGGACAGCGCGGCGTACGAAGGCATCTACGAGCTGAAGTCCAGGAACGGCTGGAAGGAGTTGCTCGCGCTCATCACGGCGCTCGGATCGAAGTCCGCGCAGCTGGATCGCGTCCTCGACGCGGACCGCGCCCTCTGGATGCACGCGTTCAACGCCGTGCTGCTGAATCTCGACAGCTACTCCGGGAACACCGCGCACAACTACTACCTGTATGAAGATGCGGCCGGGCGCTTCCTTCCCATCGTGTGGGATTTGAACATGTCCTTCGGCACCTGCGCGGAGACCGAACCGGGTGCACAGCTCGCTCTGCCTGCGCTGAAAATGCTGACGCCCCTGCTGCATGCCGAGAATCCGGCCCGCCCGCTGATCTCGCGCCTGCTCGCCGATCCCGTCAGAAGGCGCATGTACCTCGCCCACGTGCGCACCCTGCTGCGTGAGCAGCTCCTGAGCGGCTCGTACAAGGCGCGCGCCCGCGCCCTCATGCAGCGCATCGAGCCCGCCGTGAAGGAGGACACGAGGAAGCTCTACGGCGACGAGCAGTTCCGGAAAAGCCTCACGTCCGACCTCGTCGACGGCAGGCGGACGATTCCCGGCATCGTGCCGCTCATGGAAGCGCGCGCCGCATATCTGCAGAATTTCCCGGAGCTGAAGAAGACGCAGCCGGCCATCGGCGACAGGCGCGCAACGCGTTCCGGCGGGTCGTTTTCCATCACCGTCTCGGTGCGCGGCGCTGTGTCCGTGCTGCTCGCATCGCGCGGCGCGACGGGCGAGGTGTTTCGAAAGACCCCGATGTTCGACGACGGGGCGCATGGCGACGGAAGGGCGCGCGACGGGGTGTACGGGGCGCGTATTGCGAACGCGAAACCCGGGACGCAGTACTACATCTACGCCGAGAACAAGGACGCGGGAGCCTTCTCGCCAGAGCGCGCCGAGCATGCGTGGCACGAGGCGGGAAGATGAGCAGGGAGTAGGGAGTGGGGAGTGGGGAGTAGGGAGTAGGTCAGTCTGCTATCATGCGCATGGTGCGCATGCTCCCGCCGCCGGTCAAGACGCACGTGTACACGCCTCGGGGGAGGGAGCGGGGATGCCAGTGCGCGGTGTGCCGTCCGCCTTCGAGCGTGCCGTCGGCGAGGGTGGCGACGAGACCGCCGAATATGTTGTATACTTTCAGCGTGACGTGCGCTGCGCGTTCGAGCGTGAAAGAAATGGCGGTCTGCTGCGTGAAGGGATTCGGATAGTTCTGTCCGATGGAAAAACCGCCAGCGATGTTGGGAGCGCTATCGAAGCCGGTGGGGACGCGGATGACGACGGTGCGCGTGCCCGTGTTGTTCGCGGGGAGGCTGTCGTTTTCGATTGCGAAGACCGCCGCGCGCAGCCGCAGCAGGTCCGGCGCCATCGCGCGGGCACGCACGGCGACCGACGCCACTTCGTCCTTCTGCAGCGAGGGAATGGCGCACTCGAGGACGCCTCCCGCAAGGGTGATACTTCCGTGCGATGCCGTGCTGGAGACGTACGACAGCAGAGAGGGAATCGTATCTCTGATCAGCACTCCCGTTGCTTCACCCGGGCCGTGATTGACGGCATTCAGCATGTATGTCAATGTGTCGCCGACGGAGATGGTGTCGCGCAGGGCGGTGACGAGCAGCGACATATCCGTCGTGCGGAGAGGCGGCACGGCGACGGCGCAGCGGCTGAATTCGGAGGTGTTGCCGAGCGCGTCGATCGCGGTGGCCGTGATGGCTTCGCCGTCGGCGGACGGGGAGGGAAGCGTGACCGCGAAGGACGCGATGCCCTTCGCATCCGTCGCGCAGGCCGCCGCGCCGAGGTAGCGCCTGCCCTGCCCGTACCCGCTCGAGTCGCAGGACGGGCTCGCGAAGAACTGCAGGGTGTACGCGCCGCCGGCCGCCGAATTGAGCACGCCTTTCACGCGCGTCTGGTGGCCCGCGGAGGCATCGGATAATGTTGGATAGTTTTGCAGGGAGTTCGGACCCGAGTCGGTGTCGAGGGTGTCGTTCGAAGTGACGGGGAATGCAGCAGTATTCAGGTCGATGCCGAAACCATTCTCGTAGATGGCGTTTGCCGAGATATCGGTCGTGCCGGCGCCATCGATGCCGATGCCCGATTTCTTGTTGAAGGCGATGCGATTTGCGATTCCCTCGCCGCCGATCACGTTGCCGAGCGAGTTGGAAACGAGAATACCGGATGTACCATTTCCGAAGCGGGCGATACCGGCGGCATCGGTGCCGATGAAGTTCCCGGCAACGAGATTGCTGTCAGATTTGTTGAGCGCGATACCGAACTGCCTGCTTCCACCGAGGGTATTCCCCTCCCAGGCGAGAGAGCCCCCGATGACGTTGCCTGCGGAATTGACCAGCTCCAGAGCGGCATAGTCGGGACCCTTGTCAAGTATTCCCGTCTCTGTGACGCTGACAAGATTCGCGCTGATGGCGTTATTGCGGCTGCTCGCTAGCCTGATTCCGCTGATGGAATTCCTGATCACGATATTGCCGTTGATGATGTTGTCGTTCGATGAGACAAGATACACGCCGTAGTATCCGCCCCCGCTTCCGATGCCTCCGAGTCGGTTGCCCGAGATGAGATTGGAATCCGCGCCCCTAAACGCGATGCACGTACTGCCGACGATGATATTTCCTTCTGCAGGCGAGGCACCTCCGATGACGAGGTCTCTCGCGCTCGCAACGGTGATTCCCGTTGCGGTGATATTGTCGCCGTTCAACAGCGCTCGGGAGCCGCCTGCATCCGTGCCGATCAGATTTCCCTGAATAAAATTGTATGCGCTTTCTTTTCCGAAAATGGAAATACCGTAGGAGGCGTTCCCGGAAATGAGGTTCCCGTCACCGGATTCCGTCCCTCCGATCAGATTCGATGGAGATTTATTGATGGCTATTCCTCCCGTCTGGTTCATCAGCGCCACCGTGCCCGTCACATCCGTTCCGATCCGGTTCCCGCGTACGATGTTGTCGTGCGGCGCATGTATCGTCCCGCCGTCAATCGAGACGCCGGATTGCGCATTGCCGGAAATCAGGTTGAACTGCACGCCCACATCGTGAGCTCCGTCGGTGATCCAGACGCCGCTCCCGTTGTTTGGGAGGGCGGAACTGCCTGTGGCCGCGAGACCGATGTTGTTTCTCGACACCGTCACCTTCGACGTGCCCTCGCCCTGGATGAGGACGCCGCTTCCGTCATTGCCGGAAATGAGGTTGCCGTCCGCCGCGGCATTCCCACCGATGAAGATGCTGTCCGTGGTGGAGGTGGAATATGACGAGACCGTGATGCCGCCTCCATTGGGAAGCGCCGTCGCTCCCGAGCTGTCGCAGCCGATGCGGTTCGCCCGAATTGTCCAGCTCGTGCCCGTCACACCGATACCGGAGCCCGTATTCCCGGAGATGAGATTTCCGCTGATCTCGATGGTCGAACCGCGGCCGTCGATGCCCGCGAGATTCGCGAGGGCCGCGTTGCCACGAAGATTCGTCCCGATGTAGTTGCCCGCGATCCAGAGGCGGGTGCCCGAGAGGCCGGTTTCCGCGCCGAAGGCGATGCCGGTGCCCGTGTTCCCGGAAATGACGTTGTACGCGATGGTGTCGGCGCTGCCTGCGGCGACATGCACACCGTCCTCGCGGTTCGGCAGGGCGGACATGGCCGACGCGGCGGTGCCGATGAAATTGGAGCTGATGGTATTCTCCTCGGGCAACGGCAGATCGCCCACTATTTCCAGTCCGTGGCGCGTGTTGCCGGAAATCAGATTCACAGAGACGAGGTTGCGGCTGGACGCGATCAGCACGCCGCTGCCGCTGTTGGGAGCGGCCGTGACGCCGTCGACGGTGCCGATGCGGTTCGCGACAATTGCTGTATAATCCGCTCCGGCCGCCAGCGCGATGCCGGCGCCGTTGTTCGAGACGATCGTGTTGGGATACCCGAGCGCCGAGGCGCCGACGAGGTGGTACTTCGAAGAAACCGTCACCCCCGCGGCGCCGTTGTCATGAATGAAGCAGCCCTGCACCGCGCTGCTGTCCCTGCCCGCCAGCGCGACGCCGCCGAAGATGAAGCCGCGGATCTCGAGGTTGCGGACTGCGCTGCCCCCGCCCGAGAGGCGCAGCCCCGTCGCGTTGGAGGCTTGCGCGCCGTCGAGCGCGACGTTGTGCGCGGAGTCCAGCCACCCGTCGATGAGCAACGGTGTGTTGATTTCCGGCAGCGCGGAGAAGAGCGTCACGACGGGCACGAGCGGAGAGAACACGATGAGGTCCCGTTCGGGAGTGCGCCCGGCATTCTCGATGGCCGCGCGGAAGGTGCAGGGGTAGCACAGCGTGTCGCCCGGATTCGCGTCGCCGACATCGCCGGGATCGGTCACGACGAACGTGCGCGCCGCGGCCGACGACGGAGCGGAACGCGTGTCATGGCGCGTGGTGACTTCCGGAAGGGAAGACGGGATCGCCCGCTGCTGCGCGGTCCCCGGAGACGCGATCGCAAGAAGAAGTGCCACCGTGGTCGCTGTGAAAAAACTGCCGTTGCGCGTCATGAATGCTCCGGAGCTGTCGTGTGCGGGAATGGTTGTGGATGTGCGCGGTGCCGTATGCCGTCGCCGCTCAACGGGCGATGACGGTGCGCGTACCGGCATTGTTCGCGGGATTGCCATCGTGTTCCGCCGCGCTGACGGTTGCGCGCAGACGAATGATGCCGGATTTCAGCACACGTGTCCGCACGGTGATCGTTGCCACGTCATCTTTCGTCAATGCCGGAATGATGCAGATCATTATGCCCGCTGCGCAGGTCGTCGAACCATGCGTCGTTCCGGATGAAATATAGGACAACCCGCTCGGAATAGAATCCGTGACCCGCAGCACCGTAGCCGGGCGGGCTCCGAGAATCATGGCATCCATCATGTACACGAGAGTGTCGCCCACGGAAACCGTGTCGCGCAGCGTGGTCAGTGTGACCGCCACGTCACTGCCCTCGGATTCTGAGGCCGCGACGATTACGTTCTGCGGGTTTGCAGCACCGCTCGAATCCATCGTCGACGCCTCGTCGGCATCGATGTCCGTCTTGCCGTTGTGCGAGAGGATGTTCGCGCAGCCGGCCCCGCCGATCCTGATTTGGCGCGACATCCGGACGGAGATGCCGTGCTCGCTGTTCGGCAACGGATAGGCGCCGGTGCCGTTCGATCCGATGATGTTGCCGCACAGGATGACGGAGTCCGCGCCGGTAAGCAGCAGTCCGTTCAGCGTGTTTCCTGAAACGACGTTTCCGGCGCCGGTGACGGGTCCCCCGATGACGGCGTTGTGCGCATCCGTGAGAGCGATGCCGTTGCGCCCGTTGGGGACGGGCTTGTTCGCATTGCGATCGACGCCCACCAGGTTGCCCTGTATCGTTGTCCCGACACATTCCTGTCCGGTGACGGAAATGCCCTCGCGCATGTTGCCCGATACGAGATTCCCGTAGAACGCCCCCAGACCACCGATGCGGTTCCCGGGCGAGCGCTCGACGGAAATGCCGCAGCCTGCATTCGGCAGGGCGCGTCCGCCCGGAGCATCCGTACCGATCGTGTTTGATTGCACGGCATTGTCGCGCGGAATGCCGCCGTCTCCCGCGGCGATGCGCACACCGTGACCGCGGTTCCCGAAGATCAGATTCATGTCGACGATACACCGCTGCGCTCCATCGGTGATCTGCACTCCGTCGCTGCTGTTGGGAACGGGGCCGCGCACGGATGGCGCCGTGCCAATGGTGTTCAGCACCACCGATACGCGCGTCGTAGCAGATCCCGAGATCAGGACTCCGGCGCCGCCGTTGCCCGAAATCACATTGCCGTCGGCCGCGGTGTAGCCGCCGATCAGGATGCTGTCCGTGCTCGACCCCGGGGAAGCGAGGATCGCGATGCCTCCTCCTCTGTTCGGGAGGGACGCCGTCCCCGCGCTGTCGAGACCGATGCTGTTCGCGCGGATCGTCCAGGCACGACCGGCGACCATGATGCCCGCGGCGTTGTTGCCGGAGATGGTACAGCGCTCGATACGCACGCGGTTGGCGGCTCCGGAGATGCCGTTTCCGCCATTGCGGCGGATGAGGCAATCCCGCACGGTACTGCTGTCGGGACTGCCGATGATGATGCCGTCGGAGGAGAAGTCGCGGATCTCGAGATTGCGCACCTCGCTGCCGGAGCCCGACATGCGCAGGCCGACGGCGTTTCCCGGTCCGCGCGCCGTCGAGCACGACGCGTCGTTGGGCGCCGAGCCCTCCGTCGATCACCACGGGAGTCCGCATTTCAGGTAGCGCGGCGGAGAGTGCGATGACGGCGACGGAAGGATCGAAGACAATGCTGTCCGGCGCCGGAGTCAGTTCGGCATTCTGCATCGCGGCGCGGAGCGTGGGCGGGCTGAATACGCCGTCCGCGATTTTCGCATCGCCTACGTCCCGGGGGTCTGTGACGACGAAGGTGCGTCCACGGGCTGCCGACGGCATCGCAGGATCGGTCGCCCGACGCTGCGCCTGCATCGCGCAGGAAAGCGCGAGGCAGCAGGCGAGGAGCAGGACCGATCTGCGCATTTATTCTCCTTCGAGTTCGCGTGGGGTACGAGTGTTGCGGCGGAGCAGGATGGACGGAGACAGCAGGGATCGCCAGGGACGCATAATAGCATCTATTCCCGAATCCCGCATAGTGACGCCCGAGGCTGCGAGGAAGTTTCATTCCATTGCCGGTGTTGAGTATTTTTGCAGTTCGCTTCGGCACGGCCACGCGATTCCCGCAGCCGGTCCCGATCCTCCCGCCGCAGCGCCATCAGTCGCACCTCCACATCATTTTCTCCTGGCACCTCCATGCAGAACGCATCCGCACCGTCACCGGCATCCCCCGCGACGACGATTGAACAGGGTTGGTCGCTCGCCTCGTTGCGCGCAAACATCATCGGCGCCGACACGCCGGTTCCCGTCCTCGACGGCAGCACGCAGCCGTACGTGTTTCTCGACAACGGCGCGAGCACGCCATCCTTCCGGCATGCGCTGGACGTGATGGGCGAATTCATGGAATTCTATTCGGGCGTGCACCGCGGCACGGGGTTCAAATCGCTGCTCGCGACACGCGCCTTCGACGACGCGCACGCGATCGCGGGAAGCTTCGTCGGCGCGGACGACGCGCTGGATACAGTCCTTTTCGGCAAGAACACCACCGAGGTCGTCAACAAGCTCGCGAACCGCTGCGACTGGCGCGAGGGCGACGTGGTGATCATGACGCTCATGGAGCATCATTCCAACGATCTGCCCTGGCGCAAGCACGCGCGCGTCGTGCACGTGGGCGTCGACGACACCGGGTATCTCGATCTCGCCGCGCTGCGGCAGGCCTTCGAGGCGCATCGCGGCCATGTGCGCTTTCTCGCCGTCACCGGCGCGTCGAACATCACCGGCATCGTCAATCCCATCCACGAGCTCGCGGAGCTCGCGCATCGCGAAGGCGCGCTGCTCTTCGTCGACGCGGCGCAGCTCGCGCCGCATCGCGCCATCGACATGGGCGCGCACGGCGATCCGCGTCACATCGATTTTCTCGCCTACTCCGCGCACAAAATGTACGCTCCGTACGGCATCGGCGTGCTCGTCGGTCCGAGGGAGTGGTTCCTGCGCGGCGATCCCGACATGGTGGGCGGCGGCGTGGTCGAGATCGTGGAGGAGGATTTCGTCGCGTTCTCGCCGCCCCCGGCGAAGGAGGAAGCCGGCAGCCCGAACGTCCCGGGCGCCATCGCCCTCGCCGCATCCATCCATATCCTGCGGAGCGTGGGCATGGACCGCATCGCCGCGCACGAGCGCGAGCTGCTCTCCTACGCCATCCCGCTCATGCAGGCGGTGCCGGGCCTCACGCTTATCGGACCGACCTCTCCGGAATCGCTCGAGCACAAGGTCGGCGTGCTCTGTTTCATGATGGACGGCATCCCGCACGCGAAAATCGCCGCCATCCTCGGCATCGAGGGCGCCATCGGCGTGCGCAACGGCTGCTTCTGCGCGCACCCGTACGTGAAGCGCCTCATGCGCGTGCCCGAGGACGACGCCCGCCGCATCACCGAGGAGATCATCGCGGGCGACCGGACCAACCTTCCCGGCCTGGTGCGCGCGAGTTTCGGCTGCTACAACACCCGCGCCGACATCGACCGCCTCGTCGCGTTTCTGCACCGCATCGCGCGCGGGGAATATTCCGGTTCGTATATTCTCGACACGAAAAGCGGCACCTGGTGGCCGGAGAACTTCGCCTACTCCTTCACCGACGCGTTTCCGCATTTCCCGTTTCTCGGCAGCTCCATGCCGCGAGCCTGCGGAGAAGCCAGCTGAGCAACGAGTACCTGCCGACACGCACCTTCCCTGACGCGCCTGTTCCCCGTCCTGCATCACCTCATCAGTCCAGTCTCCGCATCATCACAAGGCATCGCCATGTCCGAAACGAGCGTTCTCCCCCGTCCCGCGCGTTCCGCGCACGCCGACCGTTTTGTCCATCTCCGGCACATGGTCGGCAACACGCCGCTGCTCGCCATCCATTTCACGCTCCGCGGCCGCGCGCGCACGATCTACGCGAAGGCCGAGCACATGAACATGACCGGCAGCATCAAGGACCGGATGGCCTTCCACATCCTGCATCAGGCGTACCTCGACGAGCGGCTGCATCCGGGACAGAAAATCGTGGAGGCGACGAGCGGCAACACGGGCATTTCCTTCGCGGCGCTCGGCCGCGCCCTCGGCCATCAGGTGCTGATCTTCATGCCCGACTGGATGAGCCGCGAGCGCGTGGACCTCATCAGCAGTCTCGGTGCCAGGATCATGCCCGTCACGCGCGAACAGGGCGGCTTTGTCGGCAGCATCCGCATGACCGAGGAACTCGCGGAGAAGGAGGGCGACGTGTTCCTCCCCTGCCAGTTCTCGAACGAGGCGAACGCGGAGGCGCATGCACTCACCACCGGTCCGGAGATCTGGTATCAGCTGCAGTTCCTGGGCAGGCAGCCCGACGCGTTCGTCGCCGGCGTCGGCACCGGCGGCACGGTGATGGGCGTCGGCAAATATCTGCGCGCGCAGAATCCCGCCACCCGCGTGCACCCGCTCGAGCCCGCCGAATCACCGACGCTGACGACGGGCCATAAAATCGGGCATCATCGCATCCAGGGCATCTCCGACGAGTTCATCCCCGCCATCGTGCGGCTGCCCGAACTCGACTCCATCGTCGCGGTGCACGACGGCGACGCGATCCTCATGGCGCAGAAGCTCGCCGCATCGCTCGGTCTCGCCGTGGGCATCTCCTCCGGCGCCAACTTCATCGGCGCCGTCATGGCGCAGGACGCGCTCGGCGAGGAGGCCGTCGTGGTGACCGTCTTCGCGGACGACAACAAGAAATATCTCTCCACCGACCTGCTCCGCGAAGAACCCGTGAAGGACGGCTACCTTTCGCCCGGGATCGAACTCGTCGACTACCAGGCCCACAAGCGCGTCTGCCATACCTGCTGCGACATGGAAGACTGCACGCAGCGCTTGAAGTGCGGGCACCACCCTTTGATGTAATGCGCTCGAATTTGTCCGAGATTCGAAGGAGTGGGGAGTAGGGAGTAGGGAGTGTTTGGCACCTTCCACCTGTCACCTGCACCCTTTCACCTTCACCTATTCCACCATCCACTTCGCGAGTTTCGATTCCTCGAGCGTGCCCTTGCGCAGCTCGCGTTCCTTCATCCAGGAGAAGAGGATCGGCGTGACGACGAGGACGTGAATCGTGGAGGTGATCAGTCCGCCGATCAGCGGGGCGGCGAGGGGCTTCATCACGTCGGCGCCCACGCCGCTGCTCCACATGATGGGAATGAGGCCGATGAGCGAGGTGGCGACGGTCATGATCTTCGGACGGAGGCGCAGCACCGAGCCCTCGATGGACGCGTCGATGATGTCGCGTGTCGTGAGCGCGCCGCGCGCGCCCGTGCGATGCTGACGGATGCGCAAATCCAGCGCCTCGTGAAGGTAGACCACCATCACCACGCCGGTCTCGATCGCCAGACCGTACAGCGCGATGAAGCCGACCCAGACCGCCACCGAGAAATTGAAGCCGAGAATGTATATCAGATACACGCCTCCGATAAGCGCGAAGGGGACGGAGAGCATCACCACGAAGGCTTCCTTGAGATCCTTCGTCGTGAAGTACAGCATGAGGAAGATGATGACGAGCACCATCGGCATCAGGATCTGCAGGCGCTTCTTCGCGCGGATCTGGTTTTCCCACTGTCCGCTCCACTGCAGCGTGTAGCCGGGCGGCATGCGCAATTCGCGCTCGAGCGTCGCCTTCGCCTCCTCCACGAAGCCGCCCATGTCGCGGCCGCGGACGTTGAGGAAGACGATGGACCGCAGCTGCGCGTTTTCGCTCGCGATCATCGGCGGACCCGGCGCCATCGCGATGCGCGCGAGCTGTCCCAGCGGCACGTACGCCCGCGACGACACGCGCGCGCGCTCCGGTTCGCTGTTGCGTTGCGGTGTCGGCGATGCGGCGGAGGTGCCGCCCCCCGTGCCGCCCATTCCCGTCATCCCGCCGGCTGCGCTCGAATTCTGAATTCTGGATTCTGAATTCTGAATTCCTCTTCCTGCCGAGACGTTCACCGGCACCGGGAGGTTGCGGATGGCGTCCACGTTGTCGCGCAGTTCGCGCAGGAAGCGGACGCGGATGGGGAAGCGCTGGCGACCGTCGAGCACGGTGCCGATGTTCTCGCCGCCGATGGCGGTTTCGATCACGTCCTGCACGTCGCCGACGCTGATGCCGTAGCGCGCCGTGGCCTCGCGGTCGATGTCGATGTCGAGGAAGGAGCCGCCCTGCGTGCGCTCGGCGTACAGATCCGCCGCGCCCGGCACGCCGCGGAGAATCCCCTCGGCGCGGATCGCGAGCTGCTCGAGCGTGTCGAGATTCGCGCCGAAGATCTTCACGCCGAGATCGGTGCGCACGCCCGTCGAGAGCATGTTGATGCGGTTGATGATCGGTTGTGTCCACCCGTTGCGGACGCCCGGGATCTGCAGCTTCGCGTCGAGCTCCGCGACGATGTCGTCCTTCGTCTTTCCGGGACGCCACTGGTCCCGGGGCTTGAGCAGGATGATGGATTCGATCATGCTCAGCGGCGCCGGATCGGTGGAGGTCTCCGCCTTCCCGGCCTTGCCCAGCACGGATTCCACTTCCGGGACCGAGCGGATGATCGCGTCCTGCACCTGCATGACGCGGTTGATTTCGGTGATCGAGGCGTTCGGCAGGGTGACCGGCATGAAGAGCAGACTCTGCTCGTCGAGCGGCGGCATGAACTCCGACCCGGTGTCCATCATCATCGGAATGGTAATGAGCAAGGCGAGGATGTTGATCGCGATCGTGGTCTTGCGCCACTTCAACACCCAGTGGATCACCGGCGCGTAGATGGCGTTCAGGACGCGGGTGACGGGATTCTTCTCCTCGCTGCGGAACTTCCCGCGCGTGAGCAGCGTCATCAGCACCGGCACGAGCGTGATGGCGATGATGGCCGAGCCCGCGAGCACGAAGGTCTTCGTGAACGCGAGCGGGCGGAACAGCTTGCCCTCCTGGCCCTCGAGCAGGAAGACGGGCAGGAAGGAGACCACCATGATCGCGACCGAGAAGAAGATCGCCGGTCCCACCTGCTTCGCCGAGCGTATCGAGATCTCCATGAACTCCTGCTTCGACAGCTCGCCCCGCTCCTCCTGGGCGCGCGCCACGTTCCGGTACGCGTTTTCGACCAGCACGATGGAGGCGTCCACGATCACCCCGATGGCGATCGCGATGCCTCCCAGCGACATGATGTTGGACGTGATGTCGAAGAGATGCATGAAGATGAACGCGATGAGCACGGCCACCGGGATCTCGATGATCACGCGCAGCACGCTGCGCAGATGCAGCAGGAAGAGCAGCACGATGAGGGTGACGACGATGGCCTCCTCGATCAGCGCGCTCTTGAGCGTGTGCACCGCGGCGGCGATCAGGTCGGTGCGGTCGTACGCCGTCTTGATCTCCACGCCGGCGGGAAGCCCGCGCGAGATTTCCGCGATGCGGATCTTCACGCGCTCGATGACGTCCTGCGCGTTCTCGCCCGTGCGCATGACGACGATGCCGCCCACCACCTGGCCCGTGCCGTTCTTTTCCAGGCTGCCGCGGCGGAGGTCGCCGCCGAACTGCACCGTGGCGACGTCGCGCACGAACACCGGCGTGCCGCCCGCCCCGGTGGCGAGGCGGATGGTCTCGACGTCCGCCACGCTGCGGATGTAGCCCTGCCCGCGCACGAAGGACTCGGCGTCCGACACCTCCAGCAGCTTGCCGCCCACGTCGTTGTTCGAGCGCATCACCGCGTTGCGCACCTCGTCGATGGTCACGCTGTATGCGCGCATCTTCGCGGGATCGAGATCGATCTGATACTGCCGCACGAAGCCGCCGACGCTCGCCACTTCCGCCACGCCCTGCACGCCCTGCAAATTGAGCTTGATGTACCAGTCCTGGATGGCGCGCAGCGTGCCGAGGTCCTGCGCGCCTTCGACGGTGTACCAGAACACGTGCCCCACGCCCGTGCCGTCGGGACCGAGCTGCATCTTCGCGCCCGCGGGGAGCGCGGACTGCACGGTGGACAGCTTCTCGAGCACGCGGCTGCGCGCCCAGTACGCGTCGGTCCTGTCCTCGAAAATCACGTAGACGAAGGACATGCCGAACATGGACTGCGCGCGGATGGCGTGCACCTCGGGCACGCCCTGCAGCGCCGTCACCAGCGGGAAGGTCACCTGATCCTCGACGAGCTGCGGCGACCGCCCCATCCATTCGGTGAACACGATGACCTGGTTCTCCGACAAATCCGGAATGGCATCCATGGGGGTGTTCGCCACGGCGTAGATGCCCCACGCCACCACGATCAGGTAGGCGATGATGACCACTGCGCGGTTGCGGGCGGAGAAGTCTATGATTTTTTCAATCATGGCGTCACCACCATCGTCCCCTTCAGCATATCCATCCCACACACGAACGAAAACCTGCCCGCCTTCCGAGGTGTCAATTCGATGGCGGTGGTTTTGAAGGCGGGGAGTTTGCGGCGGATCTTGAAAGCAGGGAACACCACCTCCTCGCTGCATTCCGAGTCTTCCCTGCGGTCGAAGAGGATGCGGACCTTCCTGCCCTTCTCGACGGTGATGACTTCGGGAGAGTAGGTGCCGTCGATCACGACGGTGATTTCGCGCACGCCGTCAGCAGCGGTCGCGACGGAGGGCGCGGACGCCGCGCCGCTCTTCGATGCGGCGGCCAGGTCGGGATGGGAGAGGATGCTCTCGGAATCGAGCAGGTAGCCGCCGGTGGAGACGACGTGCTCGCCCTCCTCGAGGCCCCCCGTGATTTCCACCCAGCCGTCGGACCGGACGCCAAGCGTCACGTCGCGGGGCTCGAACTGGTTCGCGCGGGCTTCCACCCACACGACGGACCGCATGCCGGTCGATACCACCGCGCTGACGGGCACGGCCAGCACATTCGCCGTCTGCATGTCGATGGACGCCTTGACGTACATCTGCGGCTTGAGCTTGCCCGACCCGTTGGCGACTTCCACCCGCACGCGCGCGGTGCGCGTCTCCGCGTTCATGACCGGATCGATGAAGGCGACGCGGCCGTTGAAATTCTCGCCGGGCCAGGCTTCCGCGGTGATCAGCGCCGTCTGCCCGATGCGGATGAAGCGCAGATCCTGCTCGTACACTTCAAAGTACAGCCACAGGCGCGAGAGATCGGCGAGTTGATAGAGCGGCGTGCCCTCGTCGACGTACTGTCCGGGAACGATCTGCTTGCGCAGCACCGTGCCGCTGATGGGAGCGCGGAACTCCGCGGTGCTGTGGGCCTTCCCGCTCTTCTCGAGCGAGGCGAGCTGCTCCGCCGAGAGCCCGTAATGGATGCGCAGGCGGTCGCGCCCGGTCTCGACCAGGGAGCGCTGCACGTCCTCGTTCGCGCCGCTCTGCCGCGAGCGGTCGAGGCCCGACACGGCGTTGAGATACTCCTGCTGCGCGGCGATGAGATCGGGACTGTACATCTCGAGCAGCACGTCGCCCTTGCGCACGGCCTTGCCCGTGTAGTTCGCGAACACCTTTTCGACGCGCCCGCGGAAGCGCGCGGTGACGTCGGCCTGCAACGGCTCGGCGACGTCCGCGACCCCCACCGCCGAGATGCTCCGGCCCATCGCGCGCCGCATCGCCGGCACGGTGGAGATGTTGGCCATCACGCGCTGCGACGCGGAGAGGCTGACCGTGCGCAGCATGGCCTCGTCGCCCTTGGAGAGCGCCGCTTCCGTGGATTTTTTCACGAGCGCCATGCCGCATACCGGACAGGCGGCCGGATGGTCGGACACGACGGAGGGATGCATCGGGCAGGTGTAGCTCTCCGTGCCGGCCGTCGCGCTCGAGTCCGCGTCCCCGTGCTTTCCGCCCTGCTGCGTCGAGCAGGCGCCGCTCCACAGCGCGAGGCCCGCGGCGAGGAGAATGAGGAGTGAATGATATCTCATGACCGTTCCTTGTGCGTATTCTCGTTGATGGGAAATGCGTCTGGGTCGTGCTGTCCGGGCCGGCGCTTATTGCCCGCCGTCGAGATCCCCGCCCACGGCGCGTTCGAGCGCGGCGACCGCGGCGGCTTCGTCCGCCTCGAGCATCGCCTCTTCCATGCGCAGCATGGCGTGCATGCGGAAGCCGTCGAGCATGCCGATAAAATCGGCTTTCCCGGTCCGAAACTCCGTGAGCACGGACGCGAGGGCCTGCGCGGATTGCGGGAGCATGCCGTCGCGATAGCGCGCGCGCTGCTCGCGCAGGGACGTGACGCGCTCCCAGGCATCGCGGACCTGCGCGCCCGTCATTGCGCGCATGTCGCGCTGCGCCGCTCCGGCTGCGCGTTCGCGGGCTTCGGCCTCCTCGATGCGGCCGTCGTATTTGCCCGACGCCCACGGGGCGATCGGGATGGTGATGCCGACCATCAGCGCCCAGGAATCTGCCATCTCGCCCATCATCTGCTTGTACATCCCGCGCACCATGAAGTCCGGCAGCTTCTCCCGGCTCCACATGCGCTGCTCCGTGCGGTACATCTCACCCTCGAAGCCCATGCCCCGGATCTCCGCGCGCGTCTCGAGGGCGCGCGCGACGAGGTCGTCGAGCGGGGCGAGCGGCGCGGACGCGGGCGTCTCCGCGGCGACGGCGATGGGGGCGGTCGCCGGGGCGCCGCGCAGGGCATTGAGCATGGCTTCGGCCGAACGCCGCTCGCGACGCAACCCGGCCTCCTCGTTTTTCGCCTTGTCCAGCTCCACGCCGAGGCGGAGGAGGACGGATTGTCCCGCCAGCCCGACGGCGACGCGCGAGCGCGCGCTCTCGACGATCTGCGCGAGCAGCTCCTGATTCTCGCGGCTGATCGCGAGCCGCCGCTCGGCGGAGACGAGCATCGCCCAGCCGGACTTGACCTCCGCGATGAGGGCGCGTTCGTACGCCACGGCATCTTCCGCGGTCATCTTCGCCGTCAGCGACTCCATCTCCCCCATCAGCGCTTTCTTGCCCGGGAAGGGAATCATCTGCTGCAGGGAGTAGTCGTTCTCGAGGCCGTCCATGAGCGGATTGATGGACGTGATCGGCGTGTTGTAGAATTCGAAGGCGAAGAGCGGATCGTCCCAGGCGGTCGCGATCTTGACGCGGGCCCGCGCGCCTTCGGTCTTCGCGCGGAGCGAGGCGAGTTTCGGATTCGCCGCGCGCGCCTCGCGGACACACTGCGCGAGCGTGAGCGGCTCGGGGGCTTGCGCGCGCGCGCCGCCTGATAGACCAAGAAGGAGTATTGCGATCAACCGCAATGTGGTTGGAATAGTCTTGCTGTGCATCGGATTCGAACTGACGAAGTGACGGAATACATGATGAGCTTCGCCCGCAACAGCGGGACGGACAGGGCATGCAGGCGCGGCACGCGGCAACCCCGTTGCAGGGGACGGCCGCGCGAAACGCTCGTCAGGATCTCAAATGCGAAGCGAGGATTGTATCAGATACAGGCCGGAAAGCGGCGGAGAGGGGTCGGAAGAGAATGCGTCGATCACGCCGTCGGGCGGGACGGGCGAGGCGAGGAGTTGGGAGGCGAAGAACACCGCGCTGCTGAGAAGCGGCACAGGCTGCGCGGCGGAGGTGAAGTCGTCCTGCTGTCTGGGCGAGAAAAGGATATCGGAACAGCAGCCGTCCGATGCCGCTGCGGCGATGCCGGACTGGCCGGAGTCGCATGCGTCCTCCATGCCATCCATCGCGCAGCATTCGTCTTCAGGGGCGGCGGCATGGTCCATCTCGCAGACGGAGAAGGGGCCGACAGCGCCCATCATCGAGCACATGTGCAGGGTCAACGGCACTCCGAGAGCCGTCCACAGGAAGAGGACGGACACCGAAATGCGAAGCGCTTTGGAAGCTCGGTTCTTCATCGTGCCCCAAACTTAGCGGGGTGCAGCCGCTTTGTCAAGCAATTGGGATGAAAATTAGTGCAAATCCTCTTCCATGGCCACGAGGGATGCACGCGCGAGAATTCGGAATACGGCGTGTTTTCGAGAAAAATCGCGCGCATATCCAGCACGTATGTTGTGTATTAACAATGCGTTGCAGCCTTGAAAGGGCCATCTCCGTTTCCCTTGGAAAAGAAGATTCGGAGCTTTATATTGAAACGATCTAGAATAATACACCGGTATGCGCGCGACATTTGCGGCCGCGGTGTACATGCCATTGATGTCGAACCAGCAGTAGCGTCATGAACATCTTCGTCTGCATCAGCCATGTTCCCGACACGACCGCCAGAATCCTGGTGGGCGGCGACGGCAAGTCGATCGATCCGTCGGGTGTGACCTTCATTTTGAACCCGTATGACGAATTCGGCGTCGAAGCTGGACTCCTCCTCAAGGAGGCGCACGGTGGTGACGTGACCGTCGTCTGTGTCGGTGGGGATGAGGTAAAAGAGACCATCCGCAAAGCCTTCGCCATGGGGGCCGACAAGGGCATCCACATCAAGACCGCCTCCGCGCGCGATTCCTTCGGCGTGGCCCGGGCCATCGCGGACGTCCTGAAGGACCGGAGCGCGGACGCCGTGTTCTGCGGCCGCCAGTCCATCGATTATGACGGATGGCAGGTCCCCGGGTTGATCGCGGAAATGCTGGGAATTTCGTCGGTCACCGCGGTATCCTCCCTGACCATCGATGCCGGCGGAGCCGTGACGGCGGAGCGCGACATCGAAGGCGGTAAGGAGACCATCGTCACCGCGCTGCCGGCGGTCATTGCGGCGCAGAAGGGGCTCAACAATCCGCGATATCCGAAGCTGCAGGGCATCATGGCGGCGAAGAAGAAACCGATCGAGGAAATCGAACCGGCACCCTTCGAGAACCGCGTGCGCGTCGTCGAAATGACGAAGCCGCCGATCAAGGCCGCGGGACGCATCGTCGGCCAGGGCGCGGATGCCGTGCCCGAACTCGTGAAGCTCCTTCACGAAGAAGCGAAAGTGATTTAACGAATTCGGCATACATCCGGAACAGCACCATGAACATTCTCGTCTTTGTCGAGCACCGCGACGGTGCAATAAAAAAAGCGTCCCTCGAAGCCGTGAAAGCCGCCGCCGGCATCGCCTCCGGCATGAACGCCACCGTCACCGCCGCCGTGCTCGGCGCGGCGGTCGGGGCGCCCGAAAGCCTCGGCGGATACGGCGCGAACAAGGTGGTGCAGGTCGCCGATGCGCGGCTCGACCTGTATTCCAGCACTGCGGCCACGGCGGCACTCGCGGCGGTGGCCGCGCGCGAAGCGGCTGATATCGTCTTCCTTTCCGCGACGGCCATGGGCAAGGACCTCGCGCCTCGCCTCGCCGTCCGCCTCGACGGCGCCCTCGTTCCCGACGTCACGGCGCTGCAGGTCGAGAACGGCGCCATCCTCGCCACGCGCCCGGTCTATGCGGGCAAGGCCCTCGAGAAAGTGCAGATTATGACGGCGGCGCAGGTGTATTCGCTGCGCCCGAACGTGTTCAGCGCCGGCGCGGCGAGCGGCGATGTCTGTCCCGTCGAACAGTTCGATGCCGGGCTCACCGACGCGTCGTTCGCCGTGAAGTCCACAGGCACCACCATCGCTTCCGGCAAGCTCGATGTCGCGGAGGCCGCCATGATCGTTTCGGGCGGACGCGGCATGCAGGGACCCGAGCACTGGCCGCTCATCGAGAACCTCGCCTCCGTGCTGCACGCGGCGACGGGCGCATCGCGCGCCG
Organism: Ignavibacteria bacterium; assembly: GCA_016720835.1. GTDB lineage: Bacteria > Bacteroidota > Ignavibacteria > SZUA-365 > SZUA-365 > JADKJW01. Next base: position 21,603 of record JADKJW010000006.1, on the reverse strand, counting down.
TGGTCGATGCCGGCTGGCGGCCGCACGCCGAGCAGGTCGGACAGACGGGAAAGACGGTGTCGCCGACGCTGTACGTGGCCTGCGGCATCTCCGGCGCCGTGCAGCATCTCGCCGGCATGTCGTCGTCGAAGGTGATCGTCGCGATCAACAAGGACAAGGACGCGCCGATATTCCAGACCGCGGATTACGGCATCGTCGGTGACGTGTTCGAAGTCCTCCCCGCGTTCACCGATGCGTTGAAACAGCACATGGGTTCGTAGGGACCGCTCCGGATCGAACATTCGGCTCACCAGCAGGAGATGCATTGGAACGTGTACAGGTCGACATTCTGGGATTGTCCACAAGCTCGTCGAGCGGAGGCGCCTACGCGCTGATCCTCAAGGAAATGGAGGGAAACCGCCGTCTCCCGATCATCATCGGCGCGTTCGAGGCGCAGGCCATCGCGCTCGAAATCGAAGGCGTCAAGCCTCCGAGGCCGATGACGCACGACCTGCTGAAGAACGTCATCGAAGCCGCGGGAATTTCCGTGGTGGATGTGACCATCTCGGAGCTGCGCGAGGGCACGTTCTACGCGCGCATCGCCTTCGAGTCCGCCCTGAACGAGGATATCGATTCCCGTCCCAGTGACGCGATCGCGCTCGCCGTGCGCTTCGGCGTCCCCATCTTCGTCGCCGAAGACGTCCTCGGCGAAGCCGGGTATGTTCCCGAAGGCGAGGAGGACACCGAGCCCGCGCAGACATCCGCTCCCACGCTGGAACCCAAGGAACAGAAACTCGAAGCATTGCAACAGAAACTGCAGGACGCCATTCAGCAGGAAGACTACGAGGAAGCGGCACGGATGCGCGATGAGATCCGCCGGCTCCAGGCCAGCGATTGACGTACGCACGGAGGAGTCAGCCATGAAGCTCGTACTTTTCGCAATCGCCTTGTGTGTCGTCCTCGGCGCGGCAGCCGAAGCGCAGGATGTGAAAGCCCTGATCGCGGAGGGCGACCGCCTCGTCGAGGAGAAATTCGACAACCGCAAGGCGCTGGAGCTGTACCTGAAGGCGGAGAGCGCGGATCCGAAGAACTACGCGACGCTCTGGCGCATCAGCCGCGCGTACATCGACGTTGCGGAGCACCTCCCCGTCGCCACGGACAAGCAGAAGGACGAGCAGCTCGCCATGTACGGCAAGGCGCTCGACTACGCCAATCGCACGGTGCAGGCCAATCCGAAAGGCATGATGGGCTACCTGCGACGGGCCATCGCGAACGGACGCGTCGCGCTGTTCAAGGGCATCTTCAGCGTGATCGGGCTCGTCAAGGAGGTGAAGGCGGATCTCGAAAAGGCGATCGCCCTCAACAACGAGGACAAGCAGGCGCTCGCCGTCGCGCATTACGTGCTCGGCCGGACGCACGCCAAGGTCTGCGAGAAACCCTACCTCGTCCGCCTGCCGCTCGGACTCGGCTGGGGCGACCGCGACATCGCGGAGAAGGAATTCAACACGGCGATCGGGCTCAACGGCACGTTCATCATGTTCCGCCTCGATGCCGCACGGAATCTCGTGGAGATGGACGAGTACCAGAAGGCGCGCGATCTGCTGCAGAAGATCCCGCAGCTCCCCGTGCAGGACGAGGATGATGAACAGTTCAAGCGCGAGGCCGCCGCGCTCATGAAGGATATCGCCGGCAAGGACTGAACCGGCCGCTGCTGACTCCGCCGTCACGCGGAGAGGTTGGTGCGCGATGGCGCGCGTGTTCCATACGTTTCCGGCTCGCACAGAGCCTCCTGAATCACCAATCCTGTGAGTGAATTGGCGGAGCCATCCCTGACGGTTCGCGAGGAGAGAGAGCGCGCGCGTCGATGGCTCGTGCTGTACGCTCGCGGACGTTTCGAAAAGAAAGTTCATGCCCGGCTGGAGGAGGCAGGCATCACCAGTTTCCTCCCGCTGCGCGACGAGCTTCGACAATGGACGGATCGCAAGAAACTCGTATCCGTCCCGCTCTTCTCGGGCTACATCTTCGTGCGCGTCAACGAGCGCGAGCGCGTCAAGGCGCTCGAGTGCGAAGGCGCCTTGAAATACGTCGGTTTCGGCGGAAAGCTTGCGGTCATTCCGTCGCACATCATCGAGAGCCTCAAGATCGCGGTGACGCGCCCACGCGAAATTCGCGTGGAACAGACCAGGCTGAAGCTCGGTCAACCCGTCCGCGTGGCGCACGGACCGCTCGCGGGCATGCGCGGCCGCCTCGTCGAATTTCGCGGCAACACGCGCATCGCCATCTCCATCGAAGCGATCAACCAGGTGGTGTCGGTGGAAGTGGCTCTCGCGGATGTGGCACAGGAGTGAAGGAGTAAAATGAAAAAGGCACTGATCACCGGCATCACCGGACAGGACGGCAGCTACCTCGCGGAGCTGCTTCTCGAGAAAGGCTACGAAGTGCACGGCCTGGTGCGTCGGGTCGCGATCGAAGATCCGGAGCACCGGCTCGGCCGCATCAGGCATCTCGCGAAGCAGGTGCAGTTGCACCCCGCGTCGCTCGAGAGCTACCCCAGCCTGTTCAACGTCATCCGGAAGGTGCAGCCGGACGAATGCTACCATCTCGCCGCGCAGAGCTTCGTGAGCTACTCGTTCGAGGATGAGTTCTCGACGTTCAACATCAACATCAACGGCACGCATTTCATGCTGTCGTCCATCAAGCAGGTGGCGCCGGAGTGCCGCTTCTACTTCGCGGGCTCGAGCGAAATGTTCGGCAAGGTGCACGAGGTGCCGCAGAACGAAGACACACAATTTCACCCGCGTTCGGCGTACGGCATCACCAAGGTGGCGGGGTTTCATCTGACGCGCAACTACCGCGAGGCCTACGGCATGAAGGCCGCGAGCGGCATCCTCTACAATCACGAATCGCCCCGCCGCGGCTACGAATTCGTCACGAGAAAAATCACGTCCACGGTGGCGAAGATCACGCAGGGCAAGGCGACCGAACTGCGCCTGGGCAACCTCGACGCCAAGCGCGACTGGGGTTACGCGAAGGAGTACGTCGAAGCGATGTGGCTCATCCTGCAGCAGGAGGAGCCGCGCGATTACGTCATCGCCACGGGCGAGACGCACAGCGTGCGCGATTTCGTCGACGCCGCCTTTTCGCATGTCGGACTCGATTACCGGGAGTATGTGAAGACCGACGACATCTTCTACCGTCCCGCCGAAGTCGACATCCTCCTCGGCGATCCCGCGCGCGCCAATTCCGAACTGGGCTGGAAAGCCGCCACCCGCTTCGAGGATCTGGTGCGAATGATGGTGGATGCGGATCTGGCGGTGTGAAGTCGTGAATCGTGAAGTCGTGAATCGTGAAGAGCTTGCCCCGAGCCTGTCCGCCGAAGTCCGCCGGAGGCGGACGCAGGTGGGCGAAGCCGAGGGTGAAGTCGTGAGTCGTGAAGTCGTGAATAGGAAATTGTGAATAGTGAAGTCGTAGATAGATCGCTGTGAACAATTCGTTCAATGACCGAGTCGGATGATTTCGAAGATTTTGAACTCGAACAATTTTTTGTTGCTGAACCGCAAATGGGCGGATATCAACGTTCGCATAGAAATCTCGAAGTCTGGAAGAGAGGAATAGATCTCGTTGTAACCGTATACCACAAGACATCCAATTTCCCCAAGGAGGAATTGTATACTCTCGTCTCACAAATGCGGCGATCGGCCATCTCCATTCCAAGCAATATTGCAGAAGGCGCCGCGAGAAGGAGTCGCAAGGAACTGCTGAATTTTCTCAACATCGCCTCCGGCTCCGCGAGCGAACTCGATACCCAGTTCGTCATTGCTCAACGGTTGGGGTTTCTTCCAGAGGCCGATCCGATCATTGAAGAACTTGACCATGTATCGGCTCAGTTGGGCGCCATGATGCGCTCCCTACGAGATTCCTGACTAGTGCAGGCATCGCTCCTCACCCCTCGACTACGCCCACCTGCGTCCGCCTCCGGCGGACTTCGGCGGACAGGCTCGGGGCAGGCTCTTCACGATTCACCACTCACGATTCACCACTTCACAAATCACGACTCACGACTTCACGACTCACGACCTCACGATTCACCATTCACGATTCACAACGAAAGCACATGAACGTCCCTCTCCTGGACCTCAAGGCCCAGTACCAGACCATCAAACCCGAACTCGACGCCGCCGTTCTTCGCGTGGCCGAGAGCCAGTATTTCATTCTCGGACCCGACGTCGAGGCGCTCGAGAAGAACATCGCAGCATTCATCGGCACGAAGCACGCCATCGGCGTGTCGTCGGGCACGGACGCGCTCCTGCTGGCCATGATGGCGCTCGGGATCGGGCCCGGCGACGGCGTCATCGTTCCCACGTTTTCCTTCTTCGCCACGGCGGGCGTCGTCTCGCGGCTCAACGCCGTGCCGATCTTCGTCGATATCGATCCGGTCAGTTATAACATCGCTCCCGCGGCCATCGAGCGCGCCATCGCGCAGTACAAGGATACCGTCGCGATCAAGGCAATCGTCCCGGTGCATCTGTACGGACAGAGCGCGGACATGGATGCCATCATGGCCATCGCCGCCGCGCACAACCTGCACGTCATCGAAGACGCCGCGCAAGCCATCGGCACGGAATACAAGGATGGAAGAAAGGTCGGCAGTATCGGCACGGTCGGCTGCTTCTCGTTTTTCCCGAGCAAGAATCTCGGCGGCTACGGCGACGGCGGCGTGATCACCGTGAACGACGACGCGCTGGCGCAGCGCATCCGCATCATGCGCGTACACGGCGGCGAGAAGCAGTATTACCATCAGGTCATCGGCGGCAATTTCCGTCTCGACGCGCTGCAGGCCGCGGTGCTCAACGTGAAACTCCCGCACCTGAACGGGTGGTCCGACGGACGCCGCCGCAACGCCGCATTGTATACCCGGTTGTTCATGGAACACGGCGCCGCCGAAGCGGAAGGCCGTCAGGCGTTTGATGCGAAGAACCGCATCCTCCTTCCCGCCCGCGTGCATGAAGCCGCGGCGATGGAGCACAATTATCGCCACATTTACAACCAATACTGCATCCGCGTGCAGAACCGCGACGGTCTCGTGCAACATCTGCGCGATGCCGGCATCGGCTGCGCCGTGTATTATCCGGTCCCATTTCACGAGCAGGAATGCTTCGCGGACGTGCCCTCCGTGCACGACGTATTTCCCGTTTCCGACGACGTCTGCGCCACGATTCTTGCGCTGCCGGTGTATCCGGAGCTGACGGAGGAGATGGTCGCGCACGTGGCCGAGGCTGTTGTTTCGTTTATGTGAGTTTCTGGCTGGCCGACACGGAGACGCGGAGACACGGAGACACGGGGAGCCGGAGTTGAAAATTTCTGTTGATATATTCCAAGAATTCAAATGAGCCAGTCAATTCGGAAGTTCAATGATCTCGACGTATACAAACTCGCCTTGGATGCGGCGATGCGAATCTTCGAATTGTCGCGTGCATTTCCGTCGGATGAGAAATATTCATTGACGAGTCAGATACGCCGTTCCTCGCGGTCAATTTGCGCGAACACCGCCGAAGCGTGGCGGAAACGTCGCTACGTTGCTGCCTTCATCAGCAAACTGAGTGATGCTGAAGCGGAAGCAGCCGAAACGCAGGTCTGGATAGAATTTTCTGTGAAGTGCGGTTACCTGGATCGGAGAACAGGCCGTTCCCTCTATCTCGAATACGACAAAATTCTCGGAAAGTTCGTGCGCATGATTTCGCGTCCCGAGCCCTGGCTTTTGAAATAGCGATATGAAATTATCCCGCATCCCCGTCCTCGACTTCGCTCGGACTGACAAAAAAATCCAGCAGCGTCCCCGCGTCTCCGCGTCTCCGCGTCTCCGCTGCATGCCCATAAACCATGCCTGATATCAACTCCGAAAACGCCCGCCGCTGGATGGAGGCTTGGAATCACGCAGGGCCTGAACTGGAGCGGATCCGCCGCGAGGAAATGAGCGCGCACGAAACCCCGTTTTATATCGCAGCATTCGGTACTCTGTACGGATATATGCTCATGAATGAAGCGGTTCGATTGACGAGCGGACTCGTTGAGCAGCAGGCGTTGTTCCTGAAAATGCGCCATGCATGATCTGATCGCTGCAGCACATGAACTGCAGGAGTATCTGGAACTACAGGAGTGGCCCTTCTGTTTCATCGGCGGACTTTCCGTGTTTCGCTGGGGAGAACGCCGGCTGACGGTGGATGCGGACGTGACGCTGCTCACGGGATTTGGCGGGGAAGAGGCCTATGCCGGAACACTCCTTCGACGGTACACTTCCAGAATTCCAGACCCGATTGACTTCGTCGTAAAGAACAGAGTTCTGCTCCTGTATCTGAATAATCAGGTACCCGGTGATATCGCATTTGGCGGGCTCCCGTACGAAGAGGACGTTGTTCGCAGATCGAGCTATCACGAATATGAGACCGGGAGAGAGCTTCGAACGTGCAGCGCGGAAGATCTCGTCGTCATGAAGGCGATCGCATCCCGGCCTCGAGACTGGCAGGATATCGAGGGGATTCTCGCACGACAGGCAGGGAAGTTGGACTGGAAACTCGTACTGGATGAACTTTCTCCTCTCGCTGATTTGAAGGAAGACCCTGCCATCGTTCCGCGATTGATGAAGTTGCGAAAAGCGCTGGAAACCGGGTAGCTGCGAGCCATTTCGTCGTCGAGTCCCCGCATCCCCGCGTCCCCGTCCTCGACTTCGCTCGGACTGACAAAGAAATCCAGCAACGTCCGTGTGTCACCGCATCCCCGTGTCTCCGCGTCCCGTCCCCGTCCTCGACTTCGCTCGGACTGACAAAGAAATCCAGCAACGTCCGTGTGCCCGCATCCCCGTGTCCCCGTTCGCAGTACCGATTCCCCCGATCCACTTCGCAGATCCCCCCATGAAAGGCATCATCCTCGCCGGCGGTTCCGGTACCCGGCTTCATCCGTTGACGCGCGTCGTGAGCAAGCAGCTCCTGCCGATCTACGACAAGCCGATGATCTATTATCCGCTGACGACGCTGATGCTCGCGGGCATGCAGGATATTCTCATCATCTCCACGCCGCAGGATCTGCCGCGCTTCAGGGAATTGCTCGGTGACGGCACGCAGTTCGGTTTGCGGCTTTCCTATGCGGAGCAGCCTTCGCCCGACGGACTCGCACAGGCCTTCATCATCGGCGAGGAGTTCATCGCGGGGGAACCGTCCTGCCTGATACTCGGCGACAACCTGTTCTACGGTTCCGATCTCGCCGACAAGCTGCAGCAGGCGGCGCGCATCACGTCCGGCGGGCGGATCTTCGCGTACTACGTCAGCGATCCCGAGCGCTACGGCGTCGTGGAATTCGACGCGAGCGGCACTGCCGTGTCCATCGAGGAGAAACCGGCGCAGCCGAAATCCCGTTTCGCGGTGCCGGGGCTGTACTTCTACGACGGCCACGCGTCCGCGTACGCGCGCGCGCTGAAGCCCTCGCCGCGCGGTGAATTGGAGATTACGGATCTGAATCTCGTCTACCTCGAGCGCGGCGAATTGCAGGTGGACGTCATGAGCCGCGGCACGGCCTGGCTCGACACGGGGACGCACGAATCGCTCCTGCAGGCCTCCACCTTCATCGAAACCATCGAACAGCGGCAGGGGCTGAAGATCGGCTGTCCCGAAGAAGTCGCCTGGCGCATGGGCTTCGTCGACGACGACGGCCTGCGCGCGCTCGCGGCGCCGTTGATGAAGAACCCCTATGGGAAGTACCTCATGGAATTGGTGAACCGTGAATTGTGAGCAGCCTGCCCCGAGCGAAGCCGAGGGGTGAATGGTGAAGTCGTGAATGGTGAAGTCGTGAGTCTCAAAAGCCCCGTCATGCTGAGTCCTCGCACCGGGCCTTCGGCCTGGTGGATTTGTGGTGATGACTTGTTATTTCTTCGTAGCGCACAGATCAGTTCTCGAAAGTGAGAATGCGTTTTTTTTTGATCCGATTTCGACATTTCGAAAAGATGTCATGAGCAGCGAAGGAGCCTGCCCTGAGCGAAGCCGAAGGGAAGGATCTGGCCGTTCAGAATACGAGCATCATGGAACAATAACACGAATTACGACTCACGACCTCACGACTCACGGCTTCACGACCTCACGACCTCACGACTCACGGCTTCACGCACAATGAATTTCGCCATCACCGGCGTCGCCGGATATATCGCACCGCGACATTTGAAGGCGATCCATGCGACGGGAAACCGGCTCGTTGCCGCGTTGGACCCGCATGATTCGGTTGGCGTGCTCGATTCCTTTTTCCCTCAGACGGCGTTCTTCACGGAGTATGAACGGTTCGACAGGCATCTGGAGAAGCTCCGGCACGGGGTGCATGAATCCTCCGTGGACTATCTGTCGATCTGCTCCCCGAATCACCTCCACGATGCCCATATCCGCCTGGCGCTTCGCATCGGCGCGGATGCCATCTGCGAGAAACCCCTGGTCCTCAACCCCTGGAACCTCGACGCGCTGCAGCACCTCGAGCGGGAGACGGGCCGACGCGTCTGGACCATTCTTCAATTGCGGGCGCACCCGGCACTCATCGCCCTGCGAGAAAAAGTGCGCGCGTCATCCACGACGCGGCGCCGCGTGACCTTGAACTACGTCACCTCCCGCGGGATCTGGTACAGGTATTCCTGGAAGGGAAACACGGAACGATCGGGCGGGATCGTGACGAATATCGGGATACATTTCTTCGATCTCCTGCTCTGGCTGTTCGGTCCCGTCTCGGTATCGCAGGTCGATGCCATGTCGGAGACCACCGCCTCGGGAACGCTTGAATTGCAGAACGCCGATGTGCGTTGGAGGCTGTCCATCGATGCGGCGGACCTCCCGCCTCAACTTGCATCCGAGGGCCATTCCACATGGCGCTCCATCGTGATTGACGGCGAGGAAGTGGAGTTCACCGACGGCTTCACCGATCTCCACACCCGCGTCTACGAGCGCACCATCGCCGGTGACGGCTTCGGCATCGAAGACGCGCGCCCCGCGATCGAACTGGCGCACCGGATCAGGACACAGTAGGCCTGCTCGCCGAAGTCCTGTATTCCAGGACGCAGGTGAGGAGTAGGGAGTGGGGAGTAGGGAGTGCCAATCATAGTGGCGTCTCCGAAACGGGTGCAAGGACCGAGTCGATTCCCCCTCTCCCTCTGGGAGAGGGTGGCCGAAGGCCGGGAGAGGGGGAGAGGGGTGGCGAGAATGATCACCATACCTGACTGCTTCACCAGTCACGACTCACCCCTCGGCTTCGCCCACCTGCGTCCGCCTCCGGCGGACTTCGGCGGACAGGCTCGGGGCAGGCTTCTCACGATTCACGATTCACGATCTCACGATGTCCTACTACAAACACGACTCCGCATACGTTGACGAGCCCTGCGAAATCGGGGACGGCACGAAGATCTGGCACTTTTCGCATGTCATGAAAGGCGCGCGCATCGGAAATGGTTGTATACTCGGACAGAACGTCCACATCGCCAACGATGTGGTGTTGGGCGACAACGTGAAGATTCAGAACAACGTGTCGGTGTACACCGGCACGGTGGTGGAGGACGATGTGTTCCTCGGACCGTCCTGCGTGCTGACCAACGTCACCAATCCGCGCTCGCAGATCAACCGGCACAGCCTGTACGAAACGACGCTGTTGCGCCGGGGCTGTTCGGTCGGCGCGAATGCCACCATCGTCTGCGGCGTCACCATCGGCCGCTATGCCTTCATCGCCGCAGGCGCCGTCGTGTCGAAGGATGTGCCGGATTACGCCCTGATGGTCGGCGTCCCCGCGCGTCGCGTCGCATGGATGAGCAGGCACGGCCACCGGCTGACGTCTCCGGATACAGGCGGCGTCATGCAGTGTCCGGAAAGCGGCCTGCGCTACCTCGAATCGACTCCCGGCCTCCTCCGCTGCCTCGATCTCGATGAAGACGCGCCGCTGCCGGCGGAACTCGCCGAGGGCGGACGCGCGTACCGGGATGTGCGCGGAGGGGCGTGAAGAGCCTGCCCCGAGCCTGTCCGCCGAAGTCCGCCGGAGGCGGACGCAGGTGGGCGTAGCCGAGGGGTGAAGTCGTGAATCGTGAGGCCGTGAATCGTGAAGTCGTGAATCGTGAGGCCGTGAAGTCGTGAATCCTTTCGAGCGCACGCAGCTGCAGAAGCCCGTCATCCTGAGTCACTCATTGGACGGCATCCCATGATAGTCGAAAGTGACACCAGCATTGGGCTTTGCCACGAACTCATCCCCCCGACCCCCTTCTCTTGAAAAGAGAAGGGGGAGGAAGAACAACCGATTCACAATTGATCACCCTTGAGCACATAAAACCCGCACTGATTCTTTGGGCCGAAGCACACCCCCACGTCGATGCCGTGTGGGTGTTCGGATCCGTCGCGAAGGGGAAGACCCGTCCCGGCAGCGATACGGACATCGCCGTGCTCTTTGCGCACGGGAAACAGCCGAAGGGAATGGAGAAGCTCGATCTCATGGCGGAGTTGAGCGATTGCGTCGGAGGGGAGGTGGATATGGTGATCATGAACACCGTGGGCGAGCTGCTTTCCAATCAGGTGCTTCGCTTCGGAAAAAAGGCGTACTCGAGAGACGCGGTACGAACCGCGCTCTTTGAAATCGCCGAGTGGGGGAAATATTCCGATTATGAACGGATCAGGAATACCATCATTTCCGTAAGAAAAAAACAGATCAATGGTCAGCGCTGACGTTATTGCCGGCAAAACCGGAATTGTGACGCGCTGTCTGGATCGGATCCACACTGTGACGGGTGGAAATCCTGAGGCGATCACGAGCTTCGATACGGAAGATATTGTCGTGCTCAATCTCCAGCGGGCCATCCAGGCTTGCATCGACATGATGATGCATGTGCTCGCCGAGGAGAATCTCGGCACGCCCGGTTCCGCGGGCGACGGATTCACCACGCTCGCTGCGGCCGGTATGATCGATGCACAACTGTCCATCGAATTGAAGAAAATGGTCGGTTTCCGGAACCTCGCAATTCATGAGTACGATGAGATCGATCGTGATTTGCTGAAAGCGATTCTGTCGAAACATCTCGTAGATCTGCGGAGTTTTTGCTCCGCGCTGATATTGAAATTCGGATGAGTGGAGAAACACCAGGCATCCCGCTCCCCGCCGGAGCTCGCGATCCCTACTACGCCGACGAGCCGGATCCGATGCAACTGGAGATCTACCGGAAGATGACACCGCAGCAGCGGCTCCGCGTCGCGTCGAATCTGTACTGGTCCGCGCGCAAGCTCAAGGCCGCGGGATTGCGAATGCTGCATCCGGACTGGACGGAAGAGCAGGTTTTGCGCGCCGTGCGCGACGCCTTTCTGTATGCCGGAGACTGAGCCTTTCCTCCTCTTCGTCAAGGCGCTGAATGCCCTCCCGTCGGCGAATCCTGATGGATACTGTTCGCGCCACCCGTCACCCCGGGCCCTCTCCCAGAGGGAGAGGGAGGGAGAGGGAGAGGGAGAAGAAACCGCGCACGATTCACCACGCACGATTTCACCCCTCGGCTTCGCCCACCTGCGTCCGCCTCCGGCGGACTTCGGCGGACAGGCTCGGGGCAGGCTCTTCACTATTCATCATTCACGACTTCACCATTCACGATTCACAGCTTCACCATTCACGATTCACGGCTTCACCATTCACGATTCACGGCTTCACCATTCACGATTCACGGCTTCACCATTCACGATTCACGACTTCACGATTCACGATTCACGATTCACGCCACATGACCATCCGTGAAACCACCCTCCCCGGCGTGCGCCTCATCGTGCCGGAGCTGCGCGGCGACCATCGCGGCTTCTTCATGGAGACGTGGAGGCGCGACCGCTTCGAGGCCGCGGGCATTCCCGTCGACTTCATGCAGGACAACGCGTCGCGCTCGGTGAAGGGCACGCTACGCGGACTGCATTACCAGCATCCGTACGCGCAGGGGAAGCTGGTGCGCGTCACCGCCGGACGCGTATTCGACGTCGCGGTGGATATTCGGAGGGATTCATCGTATTTCGGAAAATGGTTCGGCTGCGAACTGAGCGCGGAGAATAGTCTCCAGCTCTGGGTCCCGCCCGGTTTTGCGCACGGGTTCTACGTGCTGTCGGACAGCGCCGATTTCGCGTACAAATGCACAGAGTACTACCACCCCGAAACGGAAGGAACGATCCTGTGGAACGATCCCGCCATCGGCATCGCCTGGCCGCTGGACGGGGATCCGTTGCTGTCGGAGAAGGATGCGACGGCGATGACGCTCGACGACACTCGCCAGCGAATGGTACCTGAATTCTGAGGATGTACATCCGGTCAGTCATCTTTCACTCCCCGCAACGGACATAAGCCAGGCGCCCCGACATTGACTTTCCGCGGTCTACGCACATTGCCGGACCACCCAGTCCGATTATTTATTGCATGTCTGGCGTGGGTTCTCTGTCTCACGTTGCTGCGGCATACCCCTTGGCTGCATATCGGACCGGGATTCTCTTTCGCGATGGGCCTGGTCTTTGCCGCCGTCCCCCTCGCCGCCGCGCTGTTGTCCGGTCGGCCGTCGTTCATTGTCGCCGCGTATCTCGCGGCATGCATCGGGCCGCATCATCGCGTGGCAATCCTCGCCTCCTTCGCCACCGGCCTGGTGATGCTCGGCATCGTGCTCTGGAGGAACCGGGGACACCTGGGCGCCTTCATCTCCGACGCGATACGAAACAGGAGCTTCGGGCTTGTGCTCGCGATCAGCGGATATCTCACCGCCGTCTGGCTCCTGCGCCTGGGCGATTCCACGGACGCATGGTCGCTGTTCGCCTTGAGCGCGTCGATGTTGACGGTTCCGTTCGCGGTGTACAGCCTGTCCTATCTGGTATGGACGGACTCCGAAGCGCGGAGCGCGGTACGCTGCGTTGCGTCCCTTGGCGGGGCGGTCGTCTGTACCGTCCTGGTGTACCCCATGCTGGTCGGGCAATACGGCCAGTACGGCGTGGCGTTCTATACGATTCAAAAGGCGTTCGGAGCGTATATCCCGTTTCCCTTCGCGTTGGGCTGGGTCAATCCCGATTTCAACACCGCCACCCTGCGAAGCGCGCATTACGCATCCATCATCGCGACCTTCTTCAGCTTCGGCTGCATCGTATTCGCGGTGCTTTCGCGCAGGAGGATGCTGCCCCTGCTCGCCGCCGTATGCGGACTGTTCGCCGCGGGGCTGGGCGAGAACGGGCATGCGCTGCCGGGAATGATCCTTGCCGCATGTGCAGTGCCCGGCGCCATCCTTCTCAATTCGGTGTGGCGGCCTGCAGCGACGGCCGCTGCGTTGCTCGGAATGACGGTGGCGACATCGGTCCTGCTCGTGTTCGCGGTGTATGCGTGGACGCCCTATTACAGCCGCATGCCGAAGGCTGCGTTCTATAATGCATCCCTCGACTACGCATTCCGGCATCCCGGACGGCTGCTGCTCGGTGAAGGCCCCGCGGCATTTTCGAGCCACGCCGCGCGCAAGAGACTCCCGCAGGATCTGACGGACGATCTCGATTTTCCCTTCCTGCCGCGTCACGTGAATCCCCCGTATGCGGCGGTGCTAGGCGCCGCAAACGGTCCGGACAAGTACACGACGCTGAACAGGCCCATTTCCGGATTGCTCGGTCTGGTGATGGAGTGGGGCCTCGCGGGAACGGCGCTCGTCTTCGTTGTTCTGCATCGGTTGCTGCGCGGCGCGCTGAACACCTGGGCGCAACACCGCCATCCCTTGCGCCGCAGTGCGGCGTTGACGGCTGCCGCGGCCCTGGTGATCCTCTTCGTCTCCCTCGTGTTCCGGCCCTATTTCGAGTACCCCGACGTCATGGCCGCGGCCGGCGTGCTGTTTCGCCGACCGTTGCTTCGCCTCCATTGAAGGAAGTTCCGTTAAACAGGCGTCTGTGCGGGCGCGGGGAGCCGGCGGTGAGTGCCGGGGGGAGCACGGCTCTCGAATATCGTGGTGTCCTTTGCGCGGAGATCGGCTCCTTCATCCTGCGCCACCGATCGGACGCCTAGGCCGCCGGGAGCGGGGTGGGGGGGTTGCCTTCGGGTTTGCGCCCCCCGGCCCCCCCGCGGGGGGGGGGCGCGCCTGGGCCCCCCATCGGGGGTGGGCGCCCCTCTGGCCGCCTGGCGGCGGGGGGCGGGGGGGCCGGTGGGGGGGGCCCCGGGGTGCCGTTGGGGTATTTCCGCGTTTTCGCATCAGCAAGGATCCCAGCATGTTACACTTCTATCGTCATCCTGAAAAGTTCTCTCTCGGAGCGATCATCTGGGTGCCAGACATCCCCAGGCGCGCGTCACCCTGGACTCCCGGCTACGCCATGCTGAACGTCTACTCGCTTCCCGCGGCGGGCCGGGAATTACAAAACGACCCCGAGGAACAACCGCGAGGCACGCACTGCTCGAGGATCGGGAATTGCGCCTCCCTCGGCCATACTGCGCAGCTGAACGGTGAATCCGTGAGTGCGGATACCGACCTTGTTCCCACGCGCCTGCCCGCAGAAGCCAGGCATGCAAGGCAAGCTTCTGAACGCCGCGTGCAGGCCTTTCATCGCAGATCCTTCTGCGCCTATCACCTGCGCTCCTCCGAGCTTCGGTGATCGGGTCGGTGCATCAGGATGACAGGGTTTCTGCCTCAACATTCTCTCGCGTTTGAACCTGTCCCTTTTCCCTTTCCACCTGTCACCTTTCCCCTGTCCCCTTTCACCCGCCCCCCCCATGCCCACAACCCTCGTCACCGGCGGCGCCGGCTTCATCGGATCAAACATCGTCGAGGCGCTCTTGCAGCGCGGCGATCGCGTGCGCGTGCTCGACAATTTCTCCACGGGGAAGCGCGAGAACCTCGCGCCATTCCGCGCCGATGTGGAATTGATCGAGGGCGACGTGCGCTCGTATCACATCGTGCATGCCGCGATGCGGGGAGTGGACGTGGTGTTGCATCAGGCCGCGTTGCCTTCCGTCCCGCGCTCCATCGCGGACCCGATCACCACGCATGAGGTGAACACGAACGGGACGCTCAACGTGCTCAGCGCCGCGCGCGACCTTGGCGTCGGAAGAATCGTCTTCGCCTCGTCGTCGTCGATATACGGAAACAGCGTGGAACTGCCGAAGCACGAGGGCATGAGCCCGAATCCGCTCTCGCCCTACGCCGTGTCGAAACTGACGGGCGAGAAGTACATGCAGGTGTTCTTCCAGTTGTACGGGATCGAAACGGTGGCGCTGCGCTATTTCAACGTGTTCGGTCCGCGCCAGGATCCCGCGTCGCAGTACTCCGCCGTGATCCCGAAATTCATCACCGGCATGCTCGCGGGCCGCGCGCCCTCCGTCTTCGGCGACGGCGAGCAGACGCGCGACTTCACCTTCATCCAGAATGTGGTGACGGCCAACCTCCTCGCCGCAGCCGCGCCGGGCGCGGGCGGGACGGTCATGAACGTCGCCTGCCACGAGCGCATCTCGTTGAACACCCTCGTCGCCGACATCAACCGCCTCCTCGGCAGCAGCATCGCCGCCGAGTACGCCCCGACGCGCCTCGGCGACGTGCTCCACTCCTTCGCCGCCATCGACCGCGCCTCCGAAATCATTGGATACTCTCCCGTGGTGCCTTGGGCGGAAGGGCTGCGCAGGACGGTGGAGTACTATCGGGGAAAGTATGAAGTATGAAGTATGAAGTATGAATGATGAAGTATGAATGGCGAATGGTGAAGAGCCTGCCCTGAGCCTGTCCGCCGAAGTCCGCCGGAGGCGGACGCAGGTGGGCGAAGCCGAAGGGAAGGATCTGGTCGTTCGGAGTACGAGCTGCATTCGGTACTGCAATTGTTGTGTAATTCATTACGTCTTCTGAACGCAGCGTGCCGTCGATTCAGGCCAGATCCTTCGCTACGTCCGCCTGCGCTTCGCTTCGCTCAGCTCCGGTGGACTTGCTCAGGATGACGACGGTAGGATCATCGTCTGCAGACACATCTACCGGAACGATGCTCCGACGCACCATCACTCCACCACTCCACCACTCCATCACTCCATCACTCCCATGAACCCTCTTCTCGCAGTCTTCTGGGACTATCCCGCATTTGCGGAAGAGGACGCGCTGCGCGCACTTCTCAGTGAAGGAAAAGATACGGAGCGATGGCACTGGGTGTTGATGCGCTTCCTGGAGCGCGCGAGGGTGGCGGACACATTCACGTATTTTACGCGCTCCGACATTGCCACCGGTGTACGGCAACTTCCTGAACAATCACCCGAAAGAATCAAATGGGAACGGCTCCTGGTGGTGTATGGATAGTACCGTGAGAGATATGGACATAAAGGCTCTGCTCTGGGATTACGACATCAGTACGTCGGATTTCCTTTGCATCCTCCGCGGTGCAACAACGCATGGCCGCCTTGATGCCGATTGGGCGGCGCGGCGCGTGGTCGAGTATGCCCGGTATCCGGATCTCCTGGCGCTGATCAGCTATGCGAGTCTCGTCAAGAACTGGCCGCGATGGCGATCGCGCATACGCGCTGAAAGCCGACGAAGAGGAATCGATTTTCTTGTACAGTGGATTCCCGTGAACCGTCCCGATCTTCTGGAAGCATGATGGACGCCGACTACTACGAGCGCGTGCTCTACCCGCTGCAGGAAGACGCATGCGCGGTTATACGTTCCGTTGAAAGCGGTCTGTACCTGACCGGCGGGACCACAGCGTCGCGCGTGTATCTCCATCATCGATACTCGGACGATTTGGATTATTTCGCCAACGATCAAGGAGATTTTGGCGTGTGGGTTTCGCGAGTCCTCGAAGCTCTGCGAAAGGAGGAACGGTTCCGCATCGAAATGCTCGTGAACGAAGACAGATTCTCGCGTGCGATGATCTATCAGGATACCGTCCCGTTGAAACTCGAATTTGTCAACGATGTCCCCACCCGCATCGGACAAGTCCGGAATGTCCTTCCATTCGGTCTTGTCGACACCGCCGAGAACATCCTCGCAAACAAGGTAACGGCGGCGCTCGATCGCAACGAACCCAAGGACCTGGCCGACATATGGGGGTTCTGTACCAAGATGCACCTTTCTCTCGATGAAGCAATCTCCGGCGCCCAAGGCAAAGCCGCGGGGGTTTTCCCTCCGGACCTCGCACGGGTACTCCTTTCGGCCACTGCCTACGACTGGAGCGCGATTCGATGGAAAAACGCTCCTGATCCACAAGACTTTGTGAGCGAACTGCATCGGCTGGGCGAGGCTCTGCTGTTGCCGGGTGAAATGATTGGATAGTGTTTCTCGAAGCTGGACGCGGTGAACTTGCGATGCGCTGCTCCGAACCTGGTCTTCGAATGTCGCTCGTACTCTGAACGGACAGATCCTTCGCTGAGTCCGCCTGCGCTTCGCTTCGTCCACCTACGCTTCGCTTCGCTCCAGCTCCGGTGGACTTGCTCAGGATGACGGTACCTTCACCATTCATCCTTCATCCTTCACCCTTCATCCTTCATCCTTCATCCTTCCCCCGACCCCGTGACTGAACCGACCACCTGGACAACCATAATCAAGCCGAAAACCGGCTGGTTCGATATCGATCTCCGCGAACTGTGGAAGTACCGCGACCTCATGTTCCTCTTCGTGCGCCGCGATTTCGTGGCGGTGTACAAGCAGACCATCCTCGGCCCGATCTGGTTCTTCCTGCAGCCGCTGTTCACCACGATCATGTTCACCGTGGTGTTCGGCAACATCGCGAAGATGTCCACCGACGGGCTGCCGCCGATGCTGTTCTACATGGCGGGCAACATCATGTGGAATTATTTCCAGGAGTGCCTGAACAAGACCTCGATGACGTTCATCACCAATGCGCACATTTTCGGGAAGGTGTATTTCCCGCGCCTCGTGGTGCCGATCTCCGTCGTGGTGACGAATCTCCTGACCTTCGGATTGCAGTTCCTGTTTTTCCTCGGCTTCCTGGCATACTACGGCGCGACGGGCGCGCACTTTTCGATGAATATCTACGTGCTGATGACCCCGGTCTTCCTCCTGATGATGGCGGCGCTCGGCCTGGGCCTGGGCATCATCGTCTCGTCCATGACCACCAAGTATCGCGACCTGCGCTTCCTGGTCACCTTCGGCGTGCAACTGCTCATGTATGGCACGCCGGTGGTGTACCCGCTGTCGAAGGTGCCCGCAAAATATGTTCCCTTCCTTCTGGCCAACCCCGTCACGCCGATTATCGAGGGCTTCCGCTACGCCTTCCTCGGCACCGGCACGTTCAGGAGCGAGCACATGCTGATGAGCGCGGGCATCATCGTGGTGATCCTCTTCGTCGGTGTGGTGCTGTTCAGCAGGGTGGAGAAGACGTTCATGGATACTGTTTGATGGTGACAGGGGGAAGGGGGAAGGGGACAGGTGGAAGGAAGAGGATACGAATAGTCAAAACGATACGGACCATGTCAACAATACATTCTGAAGCATTCATTCACCCGGCGGGGATCGTCGAGCCTGGCGCAGCGATCGGCGCACGCACGCGCGTGTGGGCGTTCGCGCATGTGCTGGGAGGCGCACGCATCGGCGAGGATTGCAACGTATGCGATCAGACGTTTATCGAGAACGATGTCGTCATTGGAGACCGGGTCACGGTCAAATGCGGCGTGTACCTGTGGGACGGCCTGGAGGTGGAGGACGACGTGTTCATCGGCCCCGCCGCCGTGTTCACGAACGATCTTCGTCCGCGCAGCCAGCGATACCCGGCAGAATTTCTGCGCACCAGGCTCGAGAAGGGATGCAGCATCGGGGCGGGCGCGGTCCTGCTCCCCGGCATCACGATCGGCCGCCACGCCATGGTTGCGGCGGCTTCCGTGGTGACACGGGATGTGCGTCCGTATGCGCTCGTCGTGGGCAATCCGGCGCGCGAGCGGGGATGGGTCTGCGCCTGCGGCGCGCGTCTGCAGGATACGGATTCGGGCCGCTTCTCCTGCGCGTGCGGAAAACAGTATGTCACAGCGCCGGAAGGCCTGGAGGAACGCGCATGAGTCTGAGCGAATGCAGCATGGTGGAATTGCCGGTCCGTCGCGACCCGCGTGGCAACCTCACCTTCATCGAAAGCGAACGGCACATCCCCTTTCCCATCCGGCGCGTGTTTTATCTCTACGATGTCCCGGGCGGAGAGAGCCGCGCCGGACACGCGTTGAAGACCTGCCACCAGTTCATCATCGCGGCGTCCGGGAGTTTCGACGTGGTGCTGGACGATGGAAACGAAAAGAAGCGGTATCATCTCAACCGCTCATACTACGGCCTCGCCGTGCCGCCGCTCATCTGGCGCGAGATCGACAATTTCTCATCGGGATCGGTGTGCCTTGTCCTCGCATCCGAGTACTACGGCGAAGACGAGTACTACCGCACCTACCACGAATTCCTCGAGGCGCTGAAGCAGACGTGACGCCGATTCCCTATCTGGATCTCCGCGCCCCGTACATGGAGCTGCGCGTCGAATTGGACGCGGCAATCCTCGGCGTGCTCGATGCAGGCACGTACATCCTGGGCGAGGAAGTCGAGTCCTTCGAACGGGAGTATGCGGAGTACATCGGAGTGAAGCACTGCATCGGCGTTGCGAACGGTCTCGAAGCGCTCGTCCTCGCCCTGCAAGCGCGCGGTATCGGCGCGGGCGACGAGGTGCTGGTGCCGTCGAACACGTACATCGCCACCTGGCTCGCGGTCTCGGCCGTGGGC
The DNA here is from genome assembly GCA_016720835.1 of Ignavibacteria bacterium. Classification (GTDB taxonomy): domain Bacteria; phylum Bacteroidota; class Ignavibacteria; order SZUA-365; family SZUA-365; genus JADKJW01. The sequence continues at coordinate 1,916 of JADKJW010000006.1, read as the reverse complement.
GCGCGTCCCGTGCCGGTGGAGCCGGAAGAGGACACGATGAACATGGATCCCGGCCTCATGGAAGCGGCGATCACCTCGCGCACCAGGGCCGTCATTCCCGTGCATCTCTACGGACTCCCCGCGCGCATGGATCTGATCGGCGAGATCGCGGCACGGCACGGACTCTTCGTGCTCGAGGATGCCGCGCAATCACATGGAGCGTCGATCGGCGGCCGGCGCACCGGCGCCTGGGGTCACGCCGCGGCGCACAGTTTCTATCCGACAAAGAATCTCGGCGCATTCGGCGACGCGGGAGCGGTGACCACCGACGACGACGATCTCGCCGCGCGTCTGCGACTGCTCCGGAACTACGGCTCGCCGCGGAAGTACATTCACGACGTCAAAGGCGGCAACTCGCGGCTCGATCCCATGCAGGCGGCCGTGCTGCGCGTGAAGCTCAAGGTACTCGACGAGTGGAACGAGCGCCGGAGCAGCTTGGCGGCACTCTATCTCGAAGCGCTTCGAGACTGTCCCGGTCTGCGGGTCCCGGTGGCGTCGGAGGGGATGACGCACGTGTGGCACATTTTCGCGGTGCGGCACGAACAACGCGACGCCTTGCAGGCCAAGCTCGCCGGCGCCGGCATCGGCACGCTCATTCACTACCCCGTGCCGCCGCACCTCTCAGGCGCTTACAGAGAGTGACGGTATTCCCGGCGACACCTGTCGGCGGGCCGGGGAAATGGCGGCGAACGTGTTGAGTCTGCCGCTCCACCCTCAGCTGCGCGAAGCCGACGCGCGAAGGGTTGTTGAAGCCGTGCAGTCATATTGCAAGCTCAGGGAATCGTGAAGCGCAACAGGCCGTCATTCGATGACACGGTGAAGATGTACGCCGCGCTGCTCCGCGTGCTGCACCGCTGCGAGGAGCAGGGGGAAACCGACGAGCATCTGGCGGTCTGACGGAGTCCATCGCGCTTTCCGCGGCGCAGAACCCACCCGGGCATGTTCTGCGATGGAGCGCTGGAAAATGTCGCCGTTCGCATCGGGGAACGTCTGAAAGGCGACATGCCCGCCGCGCAGGATTGGCTCGACGCGGTGCGGCGCACCATGGACCAGGTCGAGGTTCTGCATGTGGCGACGTCGATTCCGGAGGTGGGAGGCCACGCGCGACTTTTGGAGCGCTGGGTGAAGCTTGATGAGAGGAGCGCCGCCGTGCTGCTTCTCGCGCATGGAACAGACCCGTGCCGCAGCGGCCTCGACGCGGTAGCCGGGCGGGCGGCGCGGTGCACGTCGTGCCACCGGAGGCCGGGCGACTCGGCGCTGCGATCGCCCTTCGGATTCTGGCCCGGGAAAGGGCCGGACTTGTCATTCTGCACACACACCCGCATGATGCCGTGCCGGTGGCCGCGCTCGCCGATGAAAAGCTCCCTCCTGTCGCGCTTGTGAATCACGCTGACCATGTGTTCTGGCTCGGGTGTTCCGTCGCGGACATGGTGCTCGATATCCGGGAGAGCGGGCACCGGCTCACAGTGGAGCGCCGCCAGGCGAAGGCGTCAACCATTCTCCCCCTGCCGCTTGACGAGGCGCCCGTGTTGCCGCCAAAAAGCCAGGCACGCGCAGCGTTGGGGATCACGGCCGAGGCGGAGGTGATCTTGACCGTCGGAAGTGCCCACAAGTACGTGCCGTGCTGGGACAAGGATTTTTTCCGGGACATGACTCCTGTGCTGGAAAAGCGGCCGCATGCCGAGTTGCACGCTGTCGGCATCGCTCCCGACGACGCACCAAGGCTCGCCGCATGCATCGCATCCTCGAATGATCTTTCACGGCATTCAACCCGATACGGGCCTGTACCTTGCAGCCGCCGATCTGTATGTGGAGGGATATCCCATGGGCTCGCTGACTGCCTTTCTGGAAGCAGTGCAATGCGGGCTGCCGGCGAT
>JADKJW010000005.1 GCA_016720835.1 Ignavibacteria bacterium | reverse complement strand
ACGCGCAGCACCTTGGCCTGCGCCGAGGGGCTCATGTCGCCGATCTCATCCAGCAGCAGGGTGCCCAGATGCGCCTGCTCGAATTTGCCGATGCGCTGCGTCGTCGCGCCCGTGAAGGATCCCTTCTCGTGGCCGAAGAGTTCGGATTCGATGAGCTCCGAAGGGATCGCGGCGCAGTTCACCTCCACGAGCGTGCGCTCGCGCCGGCGGCTTCCGCGATGCAGCGCCTTGGCGACGAGTTCCTTGCCGGTCCCGTTCTCGCCCGTGATCAGGACGAAGGCCTCCGTCGGCGCCACGCGTTCCACCGTGCTCTGCAGGTCCAGCACCGCTTTCGAGCGGCCGATGATCACGTCCGGACCCTCGATCTCCTCGCGCATCTTCAGGTTCTCGCGGACGAGCTTGGTCTGCGTGAACGCGTTGCGCAACGTGATCAGGATCTTGTCGCGATCCGGGGGCTTCGCCAGAAAATCGAAGGCGCCCTTCTTGGTGGCCTCCACCGCGGTCTCGAAGGAGCCGTGGCCGGTGAGGATCACGACGGGCAGCGCCGGCTCCAGTTCCTTGATCCGCTCGAGCGTTTCGATGCCGTCGAGACCGGACATCTTCACGTCGAGAAGCACGGCGTCGGGCATGGCGGTCTGGATGATGCGGAGCGCGGCGGCGCCGTTCTCGGCGTCGTCCACCGCGTAGCCCTCGTATTCGAGGGTGAGACGGAGCATGTCGCGGATGCTCCGCTCGTCGTCGACGATCAGAATGCGTTCTTTCATTGCGGTAATTTATTCCCGCGGCCGCTGTGAACAAAGCACCCGCGACGGGAGCGCGTCCTCGTCATCGCCGAGGGCGTCGCCGAACGCGGCGCCGAGCCATCCGGCGTCGAGGTCACGCGGATCGCGCGCGCCCTCGAGCTTGAAGACGCTCTCGGCGGCCTCGATGAGCCGTCCGATGAGATCGACGAGCGGCCGCGAGCGCAGCACGCAGTGCAGCCAGGCGGATCCGAAGAAATGCGGGAGCTTGTCCCGGTCCTGCCCCGGCCGCGAATCGGCCAGAAGCATGGAAGGCAGCGCGGACAGGCGCGCGATGAAGTCCGCGTGCGACTCGGTGGACACGGGCATCGTGATCACCCAGCCGGCGAGCGGCACGTACGCGGGGAACTTCCAGTACGGCAGCGTCGCGAATGAACAGAGCAGGAGCGCGTGCATCGGGTCCCCCTCCGCGATGCGCACGGCTTCGAGATAGATGCGGTCGATGCGCTCCAGATGGGCCGCGCGCGTGTCCGGCAGCGAATCTCCGAGGTCGACGATCGCCGCGCGGAGCGCGTACACATCGGTGAACACGTGCGGCAGGAACAGGCGTTCGGCAAGCCCGGGCACGCGCCCGTCGCCCGCGTCGGGGCGGTCCTGCGCTCCCGCCGTCGACGCGCACAGGAGCAGGAACAGGAGGACGCCGGCGGCGCGGCGCGTCACGTCTGCAGCACCCCCGGGTTGAAGCGCGGAATATCGGGATTGCAGTTGGCGATCCCGATGCTGCGCGAAATCACGGCGCGCGTGTCGCGCGGATCGATGATGCCGTCCACCCACAGCCGCGCCGCAGCGTAGTACGGACTCGTCTGCTCGGTGTAGCGGTCCTGAATGGATTTCAGCAGGTCGCGCTGTTCCTGCTCCGAAATCTCGCGGCCCTCGTGCTTGAGCTGCCCGAGGCGGATGTCGAGCAGCGTGTTGCTGGCCTGTGCGCCTCCCATGACCGCGATCTGCGCGGTGGGCCAGGCGAAGATGAAACGCGGATCGTAGGCCTTGCCGCACATCGCGTAATTGCCCGCGCCGTAGCTGTTGCCGGTGATGATGGTGATCTTGGGGACCACGCTGTTGGCGACGGCGTTCACCATCTTCGCGCCGTCCTTGATGATGCCGCCGTGCTCGGCCTTGCTGCCCACCATGAAGCCGGTGACGTCCTGCAGGAAGACGAGCGGAATGAGTTTCTGGTTGCAGTTCATGATGAAGCGCGCGGCCTTGTCGGCGCTGTCGCTGTAGATCACGCCGCCGATCTGCATCTCGCCCTTTCCGTTCTTCACGATGCTGCGCTGATTGGCGACGATGCCGCAGGCCCAGCCGTCGATGCGCGCGTAGGCGCAGACGATGGTGCGGCCGTACTCCGGTTTGTACTCCACGAACTCGGCGTCGTCCACGATGTACTCGAGGAGTTCATGCGTGTCGAACGGCCGCGTGCGGTCCTTCGGGAAAAAGCCGAGGATCTCTTCCGGATCGCGCTTCGGCGCCGTCGCCGCGATGCGGTCGAAACCCGCCTGCCGGCGCGCGCCGATCTTCGAGACGATGTCGCGGATGGACGCCAGGCAGGTCGCGTCGTCGGGCATGCGATAGTCGGTGACGCCGCTGACGGCGGACTGCACGCGCGCGCCCCCGAGGCGTTCGTTGTCGATCTCCTCGCCGATGGCTGCCTTCACGAGATGCGCGCCCGCGAGGAACACGCTGCCGGTGCCGTCGACGATCATCGCCTCGTCGCTCATGATGGGCAGATAGGCGCCGCCCGCCACGCAGAAGCCCATGATCGCGGCGATCTGCACGATGCCGCGCGCCGACATCACGGCGTTGTTCCGGAAGATGCGCCCGAAGTGCTCCTTGTCCGGGAATATCTCGTCCTGCATCGGCAGGAACACGCCCGCGGAATCGACGAGATAGATGATCGGGAGATTGTTCTCGAGGGCGATCTCCTGCGCGCGCAGATTCTTTTTCACGGTGATGGGAAACCACGCGCCGGCCTTCACGGTGGCGTCGTTCGCCACGATCACCGTGTCGCGGCCGTGAATCTTTCCCACGCCGAACACCGTCCCCGAGGAAGGCGCGCCGCCGTACTCCTCGTACATGCCCCACGCGGTGAAGAGACCGATCTCGAGAAACGGGCTGCCCTCGTCCACCAGTGCCGCGATGCGCTCGCGCGCGGTGAGCTTGCCGCGGCTGTGATGACGCTCGATCGCCTTCGCGCCGCCGCCGATCTTGACGCTCTCCTCGCGCGCGGCGAGGATGCGGAGCGTGTTCTTGTGCGTGTCTTCGTTTTCGTGATGGAGCGGAGGGGAGGTCGTGCTCATTGCGGTGCGGGTTCGTGGGGGTGAACGGAAACTGCGTCAATGAAGATAGCGCGCATCCGCCTTCGGTTCAAGGACATGCTGTACCGGGCATCCGGGAGCGCCGGCGTTTCGCTTCGCGCGCGCCTTTCGGTATCTTGGGCGCACGCGAATGGAAGCGCAGGACCAACATACTGCCCGCACCGCGGTGCTCGAGGTGTCGAAGCTGTCCACGGTCTTCGACACGCGGGAAGGCGTCGCTCCGGCCGTGCAGGAGGCGTCCTTCGTCCTGCGGGCGGGGGAGACGCTCGGACTCGTCGGCGAATCGGGCTGCGGAAAGACCGTGACGGCGCTTTCCATCATGCGCCTCATCCGCGCTCCGGGAAGAATCACCGGCGGCAGCGTGATGTTCGAGGGCCGGGATCTGCTTTCGCTTCCGGAACGGGAGATGCGGCACATCCGCGGGAACCGCATCTCGATGATCTTCCAGGAACCGACCACCTCGCTGAATCCGGTCTTCCCCATCGGTTCGCAGATCATGGAAGTGTATCTGCATCACAAGAACATGCACCGCCGGGAAGCGCGGCAACGCTCCGCCGACATGCTGCTGCACGTGGGGCTGACCGACACCGAGCGGGTCATGCGCGCCTACCCGCACCAGCTCTCCGGCGGCATGCGGCAGCGCGTGCTGATCGCGATGAGCCTCGCGTGCATCCCCGACATCGTCATCGCCGACGAACCGACCACGGCGATCGACGTCACCGTGCAGGCGCAGATCCTCGCGCTCATCCGCAAGCTCAAGTCGGATTTCGGCATGGCGGTCCTCCTGATTTCGCACGACCTCGCCATTGTCGCGGACATGTGCGACCGCGTCGCGATGATGTATGCGTCGCGCATCGTGGAAACCGCGCCCGTCGAGGCGCTGTTCCGGATACCGTCGCACCCCTACACGGTCGGGTTGCTGCATTCCATCCCTTCCCGGCACGCGCCGCACACGCGGCTGCCGCTCATTCCCGGCCAGGTGCCGCGTCCTGTCGAATACCCCGCGGGGTGCCATTTCGCCGGACGCTGCGCACTGGCGACAGACGCCTGTCGCGCTGCGGAACCGCCGCTCGAATCCATCGCCGATGGGCACGAAGTCGCATGCTGGCATTGGGAGAAAGTCCGCGGAAAATCATATATTTGAAGGCTGTATCAGCGGTACGCCTGAAGCCGGCGCGCCGATCCCGACACTCCTCATTCCGGACCGCCAGATGACGCCATTTCCGCGCCTTCTCTTCGCGGCGTGCCTGTGTGTGTGCTCCCACGCAGGCGTCGCGCAGAATTTCCAACTCGCCGTTCCCCTGCCCGACGAGGGGATCACGACCACATGGGGCAGCGGTTGGAATGCGCCGTCCTTCGCCAAGCGCGGCGCCGCCGTGCGGTTCCAGGCGGCACACCCCGCATGGCGATTCCGCGTGCACGCGCTCACGGGTTCGCCGCATCGCGCATGGGGCGACGGCATCGCCGTCTCCGGATTTTCCGCCATCACACCCGCGAATGTCGCCGACGCCGCCGATCGCTTCGTGCGCGATCACGCGGAGGTGCTCAATGTGGATCCCTCGCAACTCGCGCTGCAATCCGCGTGCATCGCGGGCGGGAAGGCGTACGCGACATTCTCGCAGGTGCACAAGGGCCTGCGCGTCCTCAACACCCTCGTCGAGCTCCGCCTCTCGCTCGATGGCCGCGTCTTCCTGTTCGGCTCGGACGCGCATCCCGCGATCGCGGTGAACACGACCCCCGCGCTCGGTCCCCTCGCCGCCCGGCATTTCGCGCTCGCCGGCATCGACGCGGCGCCCGAGGCACTCGAGATCGAAGAGGGAGGTCTCGCCATTCTTCCCCTCGAATACCCCGACCGCATCGAGTACCGCCTCGTTTACCACTCCGTCGTGCGCGTCTCGGTGACGGAGGGGTGGGACACGTACGTGGACGCGCATGACGGCAGCATCGTCTGGCGCCGCAGCGTCGTGTCATCGTTCGACGGCGGTGACGAGCCGGCTCCGCGCGCGCCGCGCACGGTCAACGGCACGGTGCAGACCATGGTGTTCCTCGAGTCGTGGCTCCGCGGCGCGACGCTCCAACCTTCACCGTACTCGTACGTCAATGTCGCCGGCAAGGAATACCTCACGGACGATGCCGGCCGATTCAACGCGCAGATCGACGGCGACAGCGCCGACGTGGTGCTGCGTCTCGCGGGACCGTACGCCATCGCCCGCCGGGCGGACACGTCCGCGACGGCGAAGAACGCGCGGATGACCGCCGTCATCCGTCCGTCGGACACGCTCACGCTCGTGTGGGATGTGACGAATTCCACCGCGGCGGAACGCTCGGTGTTCTTCCACATCAACGCCGCGCGCGGTTTCATCCGCGCGATGGACAGCTCCGCGACGCTGGCGGACCTCGACAAGCAGATGGCCGGCATCGTCAACATCAATTCCGAGTGCAACGCGAACTGGAACGGCAAGACGGTGAATTTCTTTCGCGAGTCCGACAAGTGCGGCAACACCGCGGAAATCGCGGACGTGGTGCATCACGAGTACGGGCATGCGCTCAACGAATTTCTCTACAAAAAACTGTCCGGCGCCAGGATGCGCAATGGCGCCCTCAGTGAAGCCACGGCCGACATCCTCACCAACATGCTCCGCGACGAGCCGCACATCGGCATCGGCTTCCACAAGAATGCGGGCGACGGCACCATCCGCAACGCGGACAACACGCTCAAGTACCCGCAGAATCTGTTCGGAGAGATCCACCTCGACGGCCAGATTCTCACCGGCGCCGTGTGGGACATGCGCAAGCTGATCGGGCTCGAAGCCTCCCGCCGTCTCACGCATTTTGTCAAGTACGGAACCCCCGACGGCGCCACCGCGGGCGCGGCCTTCGCCGACTACCTGCTGGAATTGCTCGTCGCCGACGACAACGACGGCGATCTCGCGAACGGCACTCCCAACGGGGCCGGCATCATCGCCGCCTTCGTCATGCACAACATCGGCGGCGCGCTCATGGCCATGACGCATGCGGGTCTCCCGGACACCGAGGACACGCAGACGCTCGTCGCGGTCACCGGCGGCGCCGCGATCACTGAAGCTCTGGCGCAGGACGCCTTCGCCATCGCATCGGTGCGCCTCTTCTCTTCCGTCGACGGATGGCGCACGCAGTCGTCCACCGACCTCGACTACGATCCGGCAACGCGGCAGTTCAGCGGCTTCTTCCCGCCGCTCGCCGGACCCGCCGTTGTCCGATACTTCTTTGAGGCGACCGACAACTACGGCGCGACGTCGCGCCTGCCGCTGACCGCGCCCGCGTCGGACTTCCAGTTCATCGCCGGGTACCGGACGGCGCTGCTGCATCCGTTCGAACTGCCCGACGGGTGGACGGTGTCGGGCGATGCGAAACGGGGCGTCTGGATACGCGACGTTCCCATCGGGACGTACAGCGCGCAGCAGGGCACCCCGCCCGCCGTGCCGTGGGTGCAACCGAATACCGACCACACTCCGGGGACGGCGAATACCCGATGCTGGGTCACCGGCAATGCCCCGCTGTCCCAGGGCATCAACAGCAACGACGTCGACAGTGGAAAAACCATCCTCACCACGGCCATGCTGCCCGTCGCCACGCTGAATGATCCGCTGCTTCGTTACTACCGATGGTTCAGTAACAACGCGGGAAACAACCCGGGGGCGGATCCCTGGTTCGTCCGTATCTCGAGCAACGGCGGCGCGACCTGGAGAAACCTCGAATACACCGCCAAGACAGAGGCCAACTGGATCCCCCAGGTGTTTCGCCTCCGCGACTACATCACCCTGAGCGACAGCGTCATGCTGTCCTTCACGGCGACGGACAATTCGCCGGAAAGCACGGTTGAGGCCGCGGTCGACGACCTCGAAATCCTCGACACCGATGCGATCGCCGCCGAAGTCCGTCCGGCCGCCATTCCCGAAGGCTTGTGGATTGCGCAGAACTATCCGAACCCTGCAACGGAGGGCACGTCGCTGCGCATCTCCCTGCCCGACCGCGGCTACGCGGAGGTCACTCTGGCGTCCCTTGACGGGAAGCTGCAGCATGTCGCATTTTCGGGTATCGCCGACGCCGGAGAGCGGACGATATCCGTCGCGACGTCGACCCTGACGGCGGGAAGTTACGTGTGCCGTCTCACGTGGAACGGTCATGACGTTGTCCGGCGCATCATCGTTGTGCGGTGAACTCCTCGGCAGCGGAACCGCGTCTCCGAAGTAACTTTTTGCCCGGTCGCATTGTTTGGTCAAGAGGAATGAAAAGTACTGTATCCGCCCAGAATCCCATTTTCATTGTGAGGCTTTCATGACACGTTCGTTCGCATCGATGATTCTGCTGTTCCTCCTTACCGCGTCGGCGCTGTCGCAGGGTGACGCCGGTCTTGAAGTGCGTCTGCCCGACGAGGGCGCCGTGATGACGCCGCAGACCGTGCGCTTCGCGAATTCGTTCGCCAAGACCAACGCCTCCTTCGCGCGCTTCCTCGGGGAGAATCCCGGCTGGGAATTTCGCTACAACGAACTGACGAACAATCCGCACCGCGCATGGGGCGCGGGCATCCCGATCGAGGGCTTCCCGGCGATCACGCTCATGAACGCGCCGCAGGCCGGCAGGCAGTTCGTGCGGGAGAACGCCGCGCTCCTCAATGCCGATCCGGCGAATCTCCGGATGCTCTACTCCGAAATTGTGGACGGCAAGGCGTACCAGAAATTCATCCAGACCCACAACGGCATCGATGTGCTGAACTCCTACGTGGACCTGCGCATCTCGCGCGACGGCCGCGTGTTCATGTTCGGCTCGGACGCCAAGCCGGGCCTGTCCGTCGACACGGCCCCGTCGCTCGGCGTGGACGCCGCGCGCGCCTTCGCGAAGGCCGGCTTCGCCGTTCCCCCCGCCGACGACCGCATCACGGGCGGGACGCTCTTCATTCTGCCCTTGAAATTCGCGACGCGCATCGACGCGCGGCTCGTGTACAACTTCGTCGTGAACGCCGGCCCCGAGGACGTCTGGAACACCTTCGTGGACGCCCACAGCGGCGCGGTGCTGTGGCGGAAGAATCTCGTGCAGCACTTTCACCGTGGCGACGAGCATGAGCCCCGGCCGGCCGGCAACACGGTCAACGGCCGCCTCATGATGTCCGTGTACAAGGATTCCTGGCTCGTCGGCGCGAGCATGGAGCCGGTTCCGAACGCCTACGTGAACGTCGGCGGCAAGGAGTACATCACCGACGCGGACGGCCGCTTCACCGCCGACATCGGCGCCGAGTTGACCGCGCCTGTGGTCGCAAGGCTCGCGGGCCAGTATTCGCTCGTGCGCCGCGGGGATTCCACCGCCGTGGCCAAGAACGGCCGCATCGCCACGAGCGCCATCGCCGGGCAGGAACTGTCCGTCGTGTGGGATTCCACGAACTCCACCGCCGCGGAACGCTGCATCTATTTCCATATGACCACGATCCGCAACTACCTGCGCGGTATCGATCCCTCGAACAAGCTCGCCGACATCGACCGCCAGATCACGGGCGTCGCCAACATCAATGCGTCCTGCAACGCGAACTGGGACGGCACGCGAATGAACTTCTTCGCGAAAAGCGCCACCTGCGGCAACACCGGCGAGATCGCCGACGTGATCTACCACGAGTACGGACACGCCGTCAACCAGTTCCTGTACACGAAACTGAAGGGCTCGAGCATGAGCAACGGCACGCTCGGCGAGGCGACTTCCGACATCCCCGCGAACATGCTGCGCGACGACCCCCGCATCGGCATCGGATTCATGCTCTCGGGCTCGCCCGACGGCCTCATCCGCAACTCCGACAACACCCGCCGTTACCCCGAGAACCTCGTCAACGAAATTCATGACGACGGCATGATCCTGAGCGGCGCGGTGTGGGACATGCGCAAGGCCATCGGCCTCGAGGTGTCCAGGAAACTGACGCATTACGTGAAATACGGCACGCCCGACGGCACCACAACCGGAGAGGTGTTCGCGGACTACTTCATCGAAATTCTCGTCGCCGACGACGATGACGGCAACCTCGCGAACGGCACCCCGCACAGCGCGGACATCATCCCCGCCTTCGTCAAGCACGGAATTCCCGCATCGGGTCTCACGCTGAGTTTCAATCCCCTCGGCGATCAGACCAGCGTCACGAATCCGTATCCCCGATGAACGGCGATATCCTTGTCGCCCCGATGATCAACCAGAACCTTCTCACGGTTTCCGAAATCACCCTCGTGTACACCACGGACAATTGGGCCACGTCGCAGACGATGCCGATGACCGTGAACACGTCCGCGAAGCGATTCTCGGGGAATTTCCCCGCGCAGAAGGCAGGATCGATCGTGCGCTACTACTACGATTGCAAGGACAACTACGGGTCCACGTTCCGCGTTCCGACCCTCGCGCCGATGCAGAACTATCTCTTCCTCGTCGGATTCATCTCGAGGGCGTTCTACGACAGCGAACTCGCGGACGGGTGGACGGTCGAGGCCGATTGTGAAACCGGCAAGTGGGTGCGTGCGAAACCCGTCGGCACGTGGAACACCTCCCTCGGCTCGCCTCCCGATGTGCCGTACGTCCAGCCCAATGCGGACAAGACTCCGGGGCTGAACAAGGACCGGTGCGGTCACCGGCAACGCGTTGACCGGAGAAGATCTCGGGACGAATGACGTGGACAACGGCGTCAACGATCTTCTCTCCAAGGCGTACGACGTCACGACGTACACCGATCCCGTCATCCGGTATTATCGCTGGTACTCGAACGATGCGGGTGCCAACCCCGGTATCGGCATCTGGGCCGTCCGCATCTCGAGCGACGGCGGAGCCACGTGGAAGGACATCGAGCAGACCCACGAAGCGAATGCGTCCTGGAAGCCGATGGTGTTCCGCATCAAGGATTACGTGGAGCTGTCGGACAAGTTCAAGATCAAGTTCAGCGCAAGCGACAGCGTCGTCGACAAACAGAGTCTGGTGGAGGCCGCGGTGGACGACTTCGAAATCCTCGAGATCGACAAGTCCCTCGTCGGCGTCGAACACGCGGAAGCGCTGCCCGCACGACTCGACCTCGAGCAGAACTACCCGAATCCGTTCAATCCTTCCACGACGATCGCCTTCTCGCTTCCCGAAGCGGCCGCCGCGCGCATCAGCATCTATTCGCCGCTCGGAATGCTCGTGTCGGTGCCGGTGAACGGGATGGTGCCCGCGGGACGGCACTCGCTGCGCTTCGACGCGCGCGGGCTGCCCTCCGGCGTCTACACCTGCGAGCTGCTCTCCGGCGGTCGGCGGCTGACGCGCGCCATGGTCGTGATGAAATAATCCGCTCGATCCCCCAGGTTTCCGCGGCAGGCGTGCGTGCATGCCTGCCGCTTTTTTTCAGCACCCGAACACGGAGACTCATGCACATCCACTCCATCATGCAACGAGGAGCCGCGCTGCTGCTTCCGATCGCCGTCCTGCTGAGTTCGTGCGGAACGAAAAAGGACGAACCCATGCCGCCGCCGAAGCCCGCGATGACCTTCCAGATGCCGCGCGATGTGCCGGAATTCTCCGGAGAACGCACGTTCGAGCTGCTGAAAAAACAGGTGGCGTTCGGACCGCGCGTCCCGAACACGCCGGCGCATGCCGCCTGCCTGAACTGGATGGTGGATTTCCTGCGGCCGCTTGCGGACACTGTCCGCGTGCAGGAATTCTCCATGGGCGGGTATGACGGCATCACGCTTCGGATGAGCAACGTCATCGCATCGTTCAAGCCCGATGCGAAGGAGCGTGTGCTTCTGTGCGCGCACTGGGATTCGCGTCCCCGCGCCGACCGCGAGAAGGACAGCTCGCGGCAGCGCATCGCCATTCCGGGAGCCAACGACGGCGCGAGCGGCGTTGCCGTGCTCCTCCACCTCGCGGAGGTATTCGCCAGAATCTGCCCGACAGTCGGGGTCGACCTGGTGTTCTTCGACGGGGAGGATTACGGCAGGGAGGGCGACGAGTCGATGTACTGCCTCGGCAGCAAATACTTCGCGGCCACCGTGCCCGAGGGCTATGCGCCGCTCTACGGGGTGCTCCTCGATCTCGTCGGCGACAAGGATGCCGTCTTCCCGCAGGAGGAATTCTCCGTGCAGTACGCGGGCGACATTGTGCGCATGGTCTGGTCCGCGGCGGGACAGCTCGGCGTTCCGAACTTCAAGGTGCAGGGCCACGGCGGCATCATCGACGATCATCATGCGCTCAACACGACGGCGGGCATCAGGACCATCGACATCATCGACGCGGAGCTGGTCGGTCACGCCGCAGCGGACCCGCGCCGCAAATACTGGCATACGCTCGCGGACACGCCGGAGCAATGCTCCCCGCTCACGCTCGGCCGCGTCGGCAAGGTGCTGCTCCACGTGCTCCTCGGCACGAAACCCGTCTGATGTCCATGCACGAACACCGGAGCGAGAACGCGCGATGAGCACGGAAACGATCTACATCCAATTCGCATGCGGCGACATGGAACGGCGCGAGGAACTGCAGGCCCTGCTCCTCCCCTATGCGCCGCTCGGTTTCCTCGATGAGGATACCGTCTGGCAGTGTTACTTCGACCGGGCGTCGTGGGAGGCTGCGCGCGAGGGCGGCATTCTCGACCGTTTCGCCGCGATGTCTCCGGCGCATCCGGTCGATGTCATGGAATTGCGGCAGGAAAACTGGAACCGCGCGTGGGAGGAAAGCATCACGCCGATTCGCGTGTCCGACCGCTTCGTGATCGCCCCGACCTGGCATCCCGCGGCTCCGGAGCCCGGCGTGATCGTGTTGACCATCGATCCGAAAATGTCCTTCGGAACCGGCTATCACCAGACCACGCGCCTGATGATGCGCCTGCTCGAGGGCGCGATCCGGGGCGGCGAGCGCGTGCTCGACGTCGGGACGGGAACCGGCGTGCTCGCGATTGCCGCGGTGGCGCTCGGCGCCGCGGAAGCGGTGGGCGTCGATACCGACGAATGGTCGAAGGACAACGCCGAGGAGAATATCGCCCGGAACGGGATGGAGGGACGCGTGCGCGTCCATCACGGCTCGATCGAGCACGCCGACGGCCGTTTCGACGTGATCTGCTCGAATATCACGCGCAACGACAACATCGCGATGTTCCCGGCCTTCGCCGGGTTGCTGAACCCCGAGGGTATCCTCCTGCTCTCCGGCTTCACCCCCGCCGATCTCGACGACATCCGCGACGCCGCCCGCGCCGAGGGATTCACACCGCTCGACGCCATGCTCGAAGACGACTGGGCCGCCCTTGACGTCCGATTATCCACAGAATCCTCATAGAAGATTGCTCTAACCAGTCTCGCCCCTTCTTCATCCTTCATCCTTCATCCTTCCCCACCCCATGCGCATCGCCTCCATCGACCTCGGCACCAACACCATCCTGCTCCTGATCGCCGACGTCGGCGCGGATCGCAGCCTGACCGTGGTTGACGAGCGGCTGGAGATCGCGCGCCTCGGAAAGGGCGTGGGCGCGGAGAAACGCATCGCGGCGGAATCCTTCCTGCGCTGCGAGCGGCATCTGCGCGCGTTCGCGGACATCATCCGCGCATCCGGCGCGGAGGTCATCCGCGCCACGGGCACGAGCGCGCTGCGAGACGCGGTGAACCGCGAGGAATTCATCGCCGCAATGCGGGACGCGACCGGCATCACCTTCGAGGTGCTCAGCGGCGAAGACGAGGCGCGCTGGTCCTACGCCGGTGCGGTGTCGGGCCTGCGCGATGCCCCGGAACAGATCGCGGTGCTGGATATCGGAGGCGGAAGTACGGAATTGATCGTCGGCGACGGGCGGGAGATCACGGCGCATCGAAGCATCGACATCGGCGCCGTGCGCCTCACCGAACGCTTCCTGCGCGGCACGCCGCCGTCCGATGCGGATCTCGAGGCCTGCATCGCATGGATTGCGCACGAAGCGATGCGTTTCCCGGACTTCGACGCATCGCGCACGGCCTTCGTCGGCGTGGCGGGAACCGTCACCACGCTTGCCGCCATCGAACTCGGTCTGACCTCCTACGACGGCGCGCGCGTGTCCGGCTGCGTGCTCACCGCCGATGGCATTCGCGCGCGTTTCGAGCAGATGCGCCGCATGAGCCATGACGCGCTCGTGCGCGAGTTTCACATCGAGATCGGGCGCGCGGACGTCATCCTCGCGGGCGTCGCGATCCTCCTCGGGATCATGGATGCGCGGGGCGTGCAGTCGCTGATCGTCAGCGACAGAGGGCTGCGTTACGGCATCGCGCTGCGCGAGGTCCCGCCGGCCTGAAGCATTCTCGACACGACGGCGTTCACGGCGGCCGCGCCCTTCATCACGTCGTCGAGCGACGTCGAAGCGCCGAAGGAAAAACGGATGGTCGCCTCGCTCGTCGCGCGATCGTACCCGATGGCCCGCATCACATGCGAGGCTTCGATGCTGCCCGCCGTGCACGCGGAACCGCTCGACACCGCGACGCCCTCGATGTCGAGCTGCATCACGAGGGCCTCCCCGTCGAGCGGAAACGCCTGCGACGGGAAGGAGACGCTCACGATGGAAGGCAGCGCGTCCGCGCCGTCGCCGTTGACGATACAGGCCGGATGCAACGCGCGGATCGCGCGCAGCAGCGCGTCCCGCAGCAGGGACCATCGCGCGAGGCGCTCCTCGCGCTGCGCGAGCGCGAGTCGGGCCGCCGCGCCGAAGCCGGCGATCAGGGCCACGCTCTCGGTGCCGCCGCGCCTTCCGCGCTCCTGCGCTCCGCCCGCGATGAACGGCGCGAAGTCAATGCCCCTGCGCACGAAGAGCGCGCCGATGCCCTTGGGCCCGTGCAGCTTGTGCGCCGATGCCGCCGCGAAATCGTAGGGGATCGCCTTCGAGGACAGCGGCAACTTGCCGGCGGACTGCACGGCATCCGTGTGGAACATGGCTCCGCGCTCCTTCGCGGCCTCCGCAAGGCGCGCGATCGGATTGATGCCGCCCGTTTCGTTGTTCACATGCATGAATGCGGCGAGCGCGAGCGTCTCGTCCATGGAATCGATCGCCGCATCGACGTGCACGGACGCGCGGGCCGTCACCGGGACAAAGACGCGTTCCGCTCCCTCCCTGCCGAGATGCTCGATGCTCCGCAGCACCGCCTGATGCTCCGCCTGCGACGAGAGCACGCGCGAGCGCCCCTTCGTGCCGGCGATGCGCCACGCGGCATGCAGCGCGGCATTGTCCGCTTCCGTGCCGCCGCTGGTGAACACGATTTCCGAAAGGTCCGCATCGAACAACGCGGCGACGTGTTCCCGCGCCTCCTCCACCGCGACGCGCGCCCTGCGGCCGAAGCGGTGAATCGAGGACGGATTCCCGTACTCCTCGCGGAGAAACGGCAGCATCGCCTCGAGCACCGCGGGATCGAGCGGCGTGGTGGACGCGTTGTCAAGATAGAGTTCCGTCATGCCTCATGCTCCCCGTTTCCGCGCTCGCCGGCTGTGCGCGGAATGACGTCGCCCGCGAACAAGGTGCGCCTGCGGCCGAGGCTGTCCTCGACGAGCAGCCCGCCGTCGGCGCCGATGTCCAGCGCGGTCACCGTTTCCATCTCCGCGCCGTTGCGCACGGAGGCCGGACGTCCGAGCATGGTCGTCCGCGATCTCCAGGCCGCGGCGATGGCCGCCGAGCCGCGTTCGGTCCAGCGGACGAAGCAGCGCTCGAGACGCTTCGACATCGCCTCGAACACGGCCTCCCTGTCCGCGTCCCTCCCGCATTCGAGCGCAATCGATGTGGCAGGAAGCACATACTGCGCATCGAAGACGCGCTGATTCACGTTGAGGCCGATGCCGATCACGGCATAGGCGCCCAGAACGCTCCGCCCCCCTTCGATCAGAACTCCCGCGATCTTCCGGCCGCCGACCAGCACATCGTTCGGCCATTTCAAATCGCCGTCGATCGAGAACTCCTCGTGCAGCACGTCGTGGATGGCCACGCCGGCGAGCAGGGACAGTCCGCCCCATTCCTCCATCGGCCGCGCGGGATACGTGACATAGGAGACCAGAAGGTTTTCGCCGCGCGGTGAATGCCACACTCGATCGCTTCTTCCGCGGCCGCCGGACTGGTAGTCGGCAGTCACCGCCGCTCCGTGCGGCGCGCCCTCGAGCGCAAGACCGCGCGCCGTCGGATTCGTCGATTCGAGTGTGTCGAAATGCTGTCGTGTTTTTCCAAACATGCTGTCAGGTTTACCGCTTCTCGATTGTCATTGCTGTGGAGAGACACCTGTCTCCGAGCGAGGCGTCATGCGCCGGAAAATACGCATTTTCGCGCTTGTCTGATGTGCGCCGCAGACGCGACCCTCCGTCCCGGGTGTCGGCGTTTCTTCCTTGCTTTTTGGCGCTGTTTGGACTAGTTTCAGTTGATATGGCGAGCTGTGCGCGACGATCGCAAGCAGTCTTCCCCGACCCGGACAGCCCCGTTTCCCCTCTGCCCGCAATGCATTTCGATAAGACATTCTAGATTTTTCCATCTTCATCGAGGATTCCATGAGCAAAGTTACCGCGTTCCTTCTGGCCGCACTTATACTGTGCGTGTTCGGAAGCGTGTCGAATGCCCAAGTCGGCCTCATCATCTACACAGGTCAATCCACCGCGGACCTCTACATGGGGAGACTGACTGATCCGAACTTCACCAAGATCGAGTTCTTCCGCGGAGCGAAGAAGCTTGGCGAAATCATTCAGAACGGCCCGAACGGCGGCATCGTCACCGACAGTGGCCTTGTCACCGGATCGCAGTACCAGTACGAGTTTCGCGCCCACCGGACAGGCGGCGGCTTCGTGCAGGGCGCTGTCGGCGGCTACAGCTTCGTCACGGCCGGCGACATCCGCGGCTTGCTCACGAGGAAGGATGTCGTCAACAAGCGGGCGAATCTCATCGACAGCGTGTTCATTTACCCCGGCGGAGATTTCCTCGGCACGGGCGTCATTGTTCCTGGCGGGGAAATGCACCTCGCCCCGGGGGCGGACGTCACGTACTCGCTCGTCAACAGCAAGATCGCGGGCATCACCATCTACGATACCGGCGATCCGCAGTATCCCCCAGGCAAGTTCACCGCGTCAGGCGGCAGGTTGAAGGAACTGAACATCATCTCGGCCGGGCAGATCGGCCCGCTCGCCAATATCACCCTGCTCGGGTCAACGTTCGCTCTGAACAGCACCTACCCCTGTGTGATGACGAAATGCACGCTCGACGCCTCCGCCGACCCTGTCGGCGGCACCTATTGGATGGTGATCAACGCGCCGAATTATAACGTGAGCGCGTCGGAGTGCCTCATCCGCGAAAGCAGCCAGTTGATCGGGGCGGGAACGGCGGACAAATGCATCGTGGAAAACGACGCCAGCCTTCTCGGATCCAACATCAGCAACTCGGAATTTCGCAGCAACGGGCAGCTCACCCTCCGACCGGCGAATGTCCCCACATCCTGCCGCGGCAGCAAGTTCAAGGGCGGAACGAGCAACTCCAGCATCGGTCTCGCCAACAAGTCCGTCATCGAGTTCAACACCTTCGAGGCGGGCACGACCATGACGATCAACTCCCTCGACGCCGCCTTCGATTCGGCCGACGTCAAGGGCGTCCACATCAACTACAATCACTTCGAGAGAGACGGCAACAGCGCCCTGATCCTGTCGACCATGAAGGTCGACACCATCGACATCACCAAGAATTACTGGGGCCTCTGCAACGGGCCGTACAACTCGGAACGCATCGGCCGCGCCGCGCATTTCGACCCCTTCCTCCGCGTGAAATACGCGGGGACGAGCTACTGGTTCGACATGGGACCCGACAAGAAAACCGTGATCGCCGACGGCGAAGATCAGGTGGTCTTCACCGGGCACTTCTGGAACGTCCTCTCCGAATCCGATTCCGCGGGAGCGACGGTGGACTACCTGGTGCGCATCCTGGGCGACACGCTCATCTCGGGCACCCTCACCATGGACGCGAACGGCCAGTGCACCCTTCCTGTCAAAGTGCCGATCGCATACAAGACGGCGATCGCGATGGAAGTCTATTTCAAATCGATCCAGTGCATCGATCAGGGCTACATCATCTTCGTCACCGAGCCGCAGGGCGCCGATCTGGAGATTCTGGAAGCCTCCGCCATGCAGGTTATGCAGGGCGAGACGTCCATCATCAACAACAAGCCGTTCATGGTGAAGGCGCAGATCAACACCTCGGAGCCGGTCGCCGGAAAGTTCGGCGTCCGCGTCAAGGTGAACGGTGTGGACTACGACACCTTCTACGTGCTCGACAAGAAGAATCTGGGCGTGGATTACAGCTTCGAAAATCCCATGACCGAGATCTCCCTGCCACGCGCGGAAAGTCCCTACCTCTATTTCCCGATCAACAACACCACGCTGAATCCCGGGAACACCAACATCGTCGTCACCGTCGATCCGCCTGACGCCACCAATCCGAAAGGCCGGGTCATCGAGGTGAACGAAAACAACAACGTGTTCACCATCCCGGTGAAGATCACGGGAACGACATGGGCGAACGAGGGCGGCGCCAACGCGAGCGTGTTCGTGCAGCCGATGGACGGTTTCCCGATCAAAAATCTCGATGCGTTGACGAGGATGGCGGACACGGCGCGCTCCTTCATGGAAAAAGCCTGGCCGATGAAGGCCGGACAGATTTCCTTCGAGCGCAGCGCCACCGTGGCGGACTATCTGTGGATCAGTCCCGACACCCTGAGGATGGAGACGTGGGAGTATTACCTGATGAAGGCGTACAAGCAGATGCGCATCGCGAATCCCGCCCATGATCGCTACGTCTTCGCCGTGGATCGCGACTGGTTCGGCTGGCGCATGCACCCCGTCGATTTCTCGCATCGCCTCTCGCAGACCCTGAGCTGGTCGGGCATCTACGATCTGATGGTCGTCAGCGCGCAGAGCCATCAGTTCCTGGTCCACTCGCTCGGGCACTCCTTCGGCCTGCGCAGGCACGACATGGCCGGCAGCGACATCGACATGCAGGAGGAGTACTACAACTTCTTCGTCGGCAAGGAAGTGTACGACGCCGTCGATCCCTTCGGCAACCGCATGATTCACTACGGCATCAACAACAAGGTCGGCTATCTGCAGAAGGCCTACTGCTTCATGGGCATGAGCAAGACCACGAACGACAGCTACCGCTTCAACACCTGGGTCTGCGATGTCGATTACGCCAAACTGCAGAAGGAGTTCTCCCTGTTCCGTTCCGACCGCCCGGGCTTCAGCAAGGGCCTCGCGGCCAAGACCATCTTCGTCGAAGGCAGCGTCGACTCGACCACGCGGGCGTTCAGCTTCGGCCCGTGGCTGAAGCTCGACAACGCGACCCTGTCGAACATGGTCGACTCCGCCCTCGCGACGCACGTCTTCCGCTTCCTCGACGGCGGTGGCGCGGAACTGAGCCGCTACTATTATCGTCCGACCTTCCAGGCGCTCGGGCTCGATGAAGGCGCGGATGCACCGTTCATGACGAAGGAGTACTTCGCCTTCGTCGCGCCGTTCTCCGACAACGTGAAGAAGGTGGTCGTCGAAACGGCGGCCGGCGCCCCGGTCGCGGAGCGCATCGTGGGCAGCAACGCCCCCGTCGTGACGAGCGACTACCCGAAGAGCGGCGACAACGTTCCCGAAGGCGGATCCTTCATCGCCAAGTGGAGCGCGACCGACGCGGATGGCGACACCGAGTTCTGGTACACCGTCTACTTCAGCACCGACGGCGGCACCACGTGGCAGCTCGTCACGTTCGAATCGAAGCTCACCGAGGCCATCATCAAGGCCCCCAAGGGCATGAACTACAAGCTCCGCATCATCGGGTACGACGGCATTCTGAGCAGCGAGACGACCGTCACCTTCAACATCCTGACCTCGACCGAGAATCCCTCTGCGCCGGGCAGTTTCGTGCTCCATCAGAATTTCCCGAATCCCTTCAACCCGAGCACGACGCTCCGCTACGACGTGCCGGCGGCGGGCTGGGTGAGCGTGGACGTCTTCGATGCGCTCGGACGCCCCGTCGAAACGCTGTTCTCCGGCTACCAGGACGCGGGTTCGCACGCGCTCATCTTCGACGCGGTCAACCGCCCGAGCGGCACGTACACCGCGGTGCTCCGGACCGGAGACCGCACGGCCACCATCCACATGCTGCTCTCCAAGTAAAAGAGCACGACATCCGATATGCGAGGGGGGCTCACGGCTCCCCTCGCATTTTTCTTTTGTCCGCCGTGCCGCGGGCGCTGCCGCTTCCCCGTTCGTCCCCACATTCGCCGCTCCGCGCGGATCATTCATTCCGGACTTGCCGTGCACAGATTGCTGCTTCCCAAAATCGTCACCGTCCTCCGCGACGGATACACACGGAAGGCATTCGCGTCGGACGCCATCGCCGGCGTGATCGTCGGCGTGGTGGCCCTGCCTCTCGCCATCGCCTTCGCGATCGCCTCCGGTGTGAAACCCGAGCAGGGACTGTACACGGCCATCGTGGCCGGCATCGTGGTGGCCGTGCTCGGCGGCTCGCGCGTGCAGGTCGCGGGACCGACGGGCGCCTTCATCGTCATCATCTACGGCGTCGTCCGCCAGTACGGGTACGACGGCCTCGCCATCGCCACGCTGATGGCCGGCGTGCTGCTCGTCATCATGGGCATCGCGCGTCTCGGCACCCTGCTCAAGTTCGTCCCCTACCCGCTCATCGTGGGCTTCACGAGCGGCATTGCGCTCATCATCTTCACGTCGCAGCTCAGGGATTTCCTCGGCCTCGATATCGCCTCGCCGGAGGCGGACTTCGTCGGAAAATGGATGCAGTATTCCACGGCCTTCGCGACGGCGGATCTGACCTCCCTGCTGATCGGGCTCTCCTCCCTGCTGATCATCGTCGTCTGGCCACGGGTCACGCACCGGGTCCCCGGCTCGCTCGTCGCGATCCTCCTCGTGACGGCGGCGGTGGAGATCTTTCAGCTCAAGGTGGCGACCATCGGAAGCCTCTACGGCGCGGTGCCGATGTCGCTGCCCATGCCGCACATTCCCCATGTGACGTGGCAGCAGCTCACCGGACTCTTCTCGCCCGCCCTGACCATCGCCATCCTTGCCGCCATCGAGTCGCTGCTGTCCGCGGTCGTGGCGGACGGCATGCTGCGCACGCGGCACCGGTCCAACATGGAACTCATCGCGCAGGGCGCGGCCAACCTGCTCTCGCCGCTGTTCGGCGGCATCCCGGCCACGGGCGCCATCGCGCGCACCGCGACGAACATCAAGAACGGCGGACGGACGCCGATCGCCGCCATCGTCCACTCGGTCACGCTCCTCGTCATCATGCTTTTCTTCGGGCGGTGGGCCTCGCTGATTCCGATGCCGACCCTCGCCGCCATCCTGATCGTCGTCTCGTACAACATGAGCGAGTGGCGCTCGTTCGGAAAGCTCCTGAAAAGTCCGCGCAGCGATGTCGCGGTCATGCTCGTGACCTTCATCCTGACGGTGGCCATCGATCTCACCGTCGCCATCCAGGTGGGCATCATCCTGTCCTCGCTGCTCTTCATCAAGCGCATGGCGGAAGTGAGCCAGGTCAACGCCATCACGCGCGATCTGCGCGAGGATGAGCGGGCATCGACGGACCTCCTCGGGGCGCAGCGCTCGATCCCGGACGGCGTGGAGATCTTCGAGGTCTTCGGAACGCTCTTCTTCGGCGCCGTGGAGCGCTTCACCGAATCCATCCGTCAGGTGGAACGCATGCCGCGCGTGCTGATCCTCGAGACCAGTAATCTTCTTGCGATCGATGCGACCGGACTGCACACCCTCGAGGTCCTCGCCGAGCAATTCGCCCAGGGCGGCACTGCGCTCATCATCTCCGGCATACACAAACAGCCCCTCTTCGCCATCGAGCAATCGGGCCTCATGAAGACCATCGGGGAGGACAACTTCTGCGGTTCACTCGACGAAGCGCTGGAGCGGGCTGCAGCGATTGCATCGAAGTGAAGTAAATTCAGGACGCTGCAACATGAAATGCTGATTTTCGTCCCGATTTTACGTTTTTCGCTTCTGGCATGAATCTGGAATGTTTCTTCCTGACAACAGGAAGGACACTCCGATGTACAAGCAGGGTTTTGATCTCGTCGAGTATTTGCATGAACGGATAACGGAATTCGAAGCGATTCGGGGTATCACCCCTCAGGCGCTCATTCTCTCTCCGGCGGCATTCACCTGGCTGATCTCGGTCTATTCCGAGGAGCAGAAATACTACGGTGTCAGCCCCATCGACATGCGGACGTGGACCTACCAGACCGGCAACGCCTCGGTGCGCATCGTCATCGACGAGATGGCCAGGGATTTCCAGGCGAAGATCCTGTAAGCAGCTTCATATAAATTTCTGCACGCACCTGAAGCGCCTCACGGCGCTTCACTGTTTTCAGGCCGCCCTCCCTCGTGTGCTGCCGATGCGGAAAGATCCCCGCACACCCGCCGCCGGGCGGTGGAGCGGGCTTCAGCGCGGGTCGCCGTCCGTGCCGGAGCTCTGCACGGGAATATCGGCTCCAAATCTCTTCTTGAGGTCCGGCAGGAAACGCGCCGAGGCGCCCGCGAGCACGAGCGTCCTGCGGTCGCGCGCGAAGAGTGTGCGGGCGAGCCGCGCGACGTCTTCGCCCCGCACGCTCGCGATGCGCGCCGGGAACGAGGCGAACGCGTTCGGATCGAGACCGTACTGCACCGCCTCGCGCAGGCGGGCGTGCATGTCGCGGTTCGTCGCGAACTCGAATTCGAAGTCGACCGTCAGCTCGCGTTTGGCGCGTGCCAGCTCCGCATCCGTGATCGGCCCCGCGCCGAGAGCGTCGAGCGCTTCGTCGAGCCACAGCAGGGTGCTGTCGATCCGCGCGGCCGGTGCGTTCCCGGTGATCACGAGGTAGCCGCCTTCGGAGGAAAAGCCCGCGGTCGAGAAGAACCCGGGCATGAGGAGATGTTCGCTCCACATTTTCCGGTGCAGGCGCGACTCCTGCGTGCCGCCGAGAATCTGATTGAGCAGGAGCAGCACGGGAACGTCGGCATCGTTCCGCGGGAGCGTCCGGACACCGAGCCGCAGCGACGTGTACCGCTGCTCGGGAAGATCGATCACCGAGACGGGGACCACGCGTGGCGACCGGGCGGGAAGCGCCGCGCGCGACGCGGCGGTGGGCTTCCACTGCGCGAAGCGGTCTTCCAGCACCGTCTTCATCGCCGGAACGTTGACATCGCCCACGATCACGAGCGTCGCGTTGCCGGGACGGTAGTGCGTGTCGTAGTACTCGCGGATGACCGGGACGGTCAGGCTGTCCAGCGCCGTCGCTCCGCCGCTGAGCGATCTGGTGAGGGGATGTCCCGCGCCGAACAGATTGGCCAGCATCGTCTGGGTCGCGCGCTCGCCGGCGTTCACGCGGGACGCGGCCATGCTCGCCGCCATGTCGCGCACCGTCGCGCGGACATCAGCCTCCGTGAATCGGGCATTCGACGCCACATCCGCGAGGATATCCACCGACTGCCGGAAGTTCCTCGAGAGACAGCGAAGGTAGAGCTGCGTGTTTTCGTAGCCGGTGGAGGAGGTCAGCGTCGAGCCGAGCGTGGAGAGATCGCCGACGATCTTCATGCGCGAACGCGCCGGGGTTCCGGAAAAGATCAGCTTCCCCATCAGTTGCGCGAGCCCCTCCTTTCCCTCCGGTTCGCGCAGCACTCCTGCATTCACGATCAGGTTGACTTCCACCAGGGGAAGGTCGTTCACCCGGCAGAACAGCAGCCGCAGTCCGTTCGACAGCGAATCCACCGTCACCGGAGGCAACGGGCTCCGTGCCGGAGCGGAGGCGAGCGCCGGCGTCGCCGCGCCTTTTTTCGACGGGGATTTCTTCTTCTGCGCGTGTGCCGGCGTCATGAAGAGCGCGAACGCGAGAAGGGCCGCAATCGCGACGGCGCGGGCGGGAAGGAGACGGAGTACAGTCATTCGGAGAACCATGTGCGAGAAGTGAGGGAGCATGCTCAGGCGCGTGCTTTCGGCGTCGCGACCGGAGCGTTCTTGAACAGCAGAAACGCTCCCCACGCCACAAGCGCGAGAGAAATCAACTGCGCCTGCGAGAGACCGAGGACCAGCAAGGGATTGAGCCGGATGAACTCGACACCGAAACGGCACAGGCCGTGCAGCACGAGAAAGAGACCGAACTGGCTGCCGACGGGAAGCGGCTTCTTCCGCCTCGCCTGCAACAGCGAAAACAGGGCCACGGCGAGGATGATTTCGTATACCGGCGCCGGATGCACGGGGATGTCGGCGGGAACAGGCTGACCGGGAAAGAGATCGGCGTACTGCTGCGCGAGACCGGGATTCTGAGAGGCAAGCGTCGACACGGTGCCGTTCGGATACGTCATCGCCCAGGGCGCATGCGAGGGGATGCCGTAGTCGCCGTCGCCCGCGAGCTGGCAGCCCACGCGGCCAAACCCGTAGCCGAGGGCGAGCGAGGGAGCGGCGACATCGGCGAACGCCATCAGGGAGAGCTTCCGGCGTCGGAAGTACAGAAAGATCAGCAAGGTCGCGAGCAGAAAACCGCCGTACCATGTCAAGCCCCCGGAAGAAAGCAGCATATGTCCGGGGTTGGCGAGAAATTCGCTCCAGTTCTCGAGGAGGTGAAACAGTTTCGCCCCGGCGACGCCCCCGACAAGCGCGAACATCGTCACGGTCGTGGCGAGCGTGGGGTCCTGACCGAGACGGCGCAACTCGCGGGTGATCAGCAGATTGGACACGAGGAACGCCACGCCGAGCATGAGGCCGTAGCTGTATATCGTGACCGGCCCGAGATGGAGAAGTTCAGGATACATGGATGTGCTCGTTACCTGGCCCGGACGACCAGAAATGATGGATCGGCGGCGATCCCGTCGACGATGCGCACCGACTTCGGCGTGACGTGGATGAGGAATTCATTGGTGATGGGACCCGGTTTCGACACGGCGACGGTGTACTTGCCCTCAAGATCGCAGAAGTCGATGACCGTCTCCGCATGCCCGGAGGCAGGGAGCAGCATGCCCTTCGTCGTCAATCCGCGCAGCGCGAATTCGATCTTCCCCTTGCGCAGCGCATTGTCGACACTGATTTCGTACTGAAAATGATGGAATTCCTCGATGGTTTCAAAGCGGAAGCGGATGCACTCGCGCTTCTCCTTCTGGTTCCATGCGCGCCTGATATCGAGCGAGTATTCAATCGGTCCTTTGTCAATGCGTGGAAACATATGCGGATGCATCCGAATTGGGTGAAACAGGAAGACGCAGAAAGTACGAAAGGAGGGAGGCAAACTCAATGGATTGCTGTTCCCCTGTCTCCATGGTCTTGACGATCGCCCGCTGGGATGCCATTTCTTCCTCGCCGACGATCACGACATGCCGCGCGCCGCGCTTGTTCGCCTCCCGCATCTGCGCCTTCAGGCTGCGTCCGGTGAAATCGCATTCCGCCGGGATACCTTCCCTGCGGAGACGAACGGCCTGCACATGGCTCCAGCGCCTGCTGCGCTCGTCGAGTCCGACGATGTAGACGGACAGCGCGTCCGACGGAAAAGTGTACCCGCTCTTCTCGAGCACCATGAGGAGGCGTTCCATTCCCGCGGCGAATCCGACGGCCGGGGTCGCCTTCCCTCCGAGCTGCTCGGTGAGACCGTCGTAGCGTCCGCCCCCGCCGAGGGCGTCCTGGGATCCGAGATCGGTACTGACGAATTCGAACGCCGTTTTCGTGTAGTAATCGAGCCCGCGCACGAGACGCGGGTCGATGACGTATGGAATGCCAAAATCATCGAGACACGCGCGAACGGCGTCGAAATGCGCGCGCGATTCGTCCGACAGATGGTCCAGGATGCTCGGCGCATCCATGGTCGCATCGATGTCCTGCGGGGCCTTCGAATCGAGCACGCGCATCGGATTCGTCTCCGCGCGCCGCTGGCTCTCGAGCGTCAGCCGGTCGTGGACGCCCGCAAGGTAGGCCTGCAGCACCTCGCGGTACTTCGGGCGGCAGACGGGATCGCCCACCGAGTTGAGCTTCAGGGTGCAACGGATGCCCAGCCGCGCGTAGATATCCGCCGCGATCGCGATGATGTCCGCGTCGCAGGCGGGGGCGGCGGCGCCGATGCACTCCGCGCCGAACTGATGGAACTGGCGGAGACGTCCGGCCTGCGGGCGCTCCTGGCGGTACATCGGTCCGATGTAGTAGACTTTCGTGACGCCGCCCTGTTCCGCCAGGCTGTGCTGGATGTATGCGCGCACGACGGAAGCCGTCATTTCCGGACGGAGGGTCAGGCTCGATCCCCCCTTGTCGGTGAAGGTGTACATTTCCTTGCCGACAATGTCGGTTTCCTCGCCGATGCCCCGGGAAAAGACCGCGGTCTCCTCGAAGGTCGGGGTGCGGATTTCCGCGTAGCGGTACGCCGTCATGACTTCGCGGATCACCGCCTCGAGATGCAACCAGCGGCCGCTTTCGTCCGGCAGAAGATCTTTTGTGCCTTTGATGGATTTGAACGTCATCGTGTCCTGCTCCTTCGAGCGATGTCTGTTACGAAAAAGGCACGCCCGCGGCATGCCTTTCCGATGGTCTCACGGACGCGGAAGAACTCACACGTCGAGGTAATTCATTTCTTCCTCGCGGAGGATGTCCAGAATTTCCGCGGAGGTCTTGGCTTCGAGCAATTTCATCCGCAACTCTTCCTTGTTCATCAGGCGGGAGATGCGGCTCAGCAGTTTGATGTGCGCGCCGACCAGGCTGTCCTTGCCGATCAGGAGAAACACCAGGCGGACCGGCTCATGGTCGAGGGATTCGTAATCGATCGGCTTTTCGGTGATACCGAAGGCCGCGACGATGTCCGACACCGCGTCGGTCTTGCCGTGAGGAATCGCGAATCCCTTGCCCACGCCCGTCGACATGATTTTCTCGCGCTCGAATATCGCATGACGGATTTTCTCGACGTCCTTCACTTTCGGCGATGAGGCCGCGATGTCGATGATCGCATTGATGACATCTTCCTTGGTGTCGCCCGGAATGTTCACCTTCACGAGGTCTTCGTTGAGAATGCTGCTGATTTTCATGCGATTACGGTGTCAGTACAACAACACAAGTTCAAATCTAGACATTCTCGCGCCAGCGAACAACTTTCGCCTCGTACTCGGAGGCGAGCGCATCCGCGCGCTCGCGGGAGTCCGCTTCCACGTAGATGTGGAACTGCGGCGAGTCCTTGCTCGGGAGCAACAGCACCCAGTTGCGCGTGTCGAACAGGATCTTGATGCCGTCGATGAGCTGCCGTGTCTGCTGTTCCGAATCGCGCATCGCGTGCCGCATCACCCGGCCCTTGGCGTCCCACTCGCAGAACACATCCTTCTGCACGCGATGGAGATGCTCGAGCGAGGCGTCGATCTCGCCGAGCTTCCAGCCGGTCACGGCCATCAGCTCCAGGATCTTCACGATGCTGTACAACGCGTCCGTGGCGAAGGAAAATTCCGGGAAGATGAACCCGCCGCGCGTCCCACCGACGAAGGACAGATCGGGATCGTCGAACACCGCGTTCATCATGCCGAGGTGCGTCGTCTGCGTGCGCACAAGCTGCACGCCGTACTCCGCGGCGACGAGGTCCATGAGCGCGGAACCGGTGACCGGGCAGCCGACCTTGCGCGTCTGCCGGCCGCGGCGTCGCTGGCTTTCGAGGAAAAGCTTGGTCACCACCGGCAGCAGCCGCCCGTCGCCGATGAAGCGTCCGCTCTCCTCGGAAACGAAAATCTTCTCCGCGCCGGAATCGATGAGGAAACCGACATCACTGCGGAGGGAACGCACGATGCTCGAGATGTACTCGCTGGCGGACTGGAATTCCTCCGAGGATCGCGTCAGACGCGCGGAGTCGATGTACGCGTTGAGCGTCACGACATGCGTCCCGAGATCGCCGAGAATGTTCGGGAAAATCGTGGAGGCAATCCCGTTCGAGTAATCGACCACCACGTTCAGCGCCGTTTCACGGACCACCTGCGCGTCAATGGTGGCGAAGATGCGGCTGCGGTAGGTTTCCGTCGTGCGCTCGGGGAAGTAGATGGTCCCGAGCGAGGAGAAATCCGCGCGCGGGAAATCCTCGGAAAAGAACTGCCGGTCGATGGATTTCGTGCGCGCGACCGACAGGTCCTTGCCGTCGCCGTCGAAGAAAATGATGTCCATCGAGCGCTTGTCGAAGGGCGATTTGCGGACATGGAAACCCGCGGCCGACTTGCCGCCGCGCAGTTCCTGGCGCACCATCGGGATCGAGGTCACCTGCATGTCGTACACGTTCACCCCCGCCGACATCAGGCCGCAGGTGATGGCGCGCTTGATCATGCGGCTCGCGGTGTCGGGATCGCGGCTCGAGAGGACGGTCCGCCCCTGCCCCACCACGGCGCCGAGGGCCGCGCCGAGCTTGGCGCCGAATTCGGGCGTCACATCGATGTTGCTCTTTCCCGTGATGCGCGCGTCGGTGAACAGCTCCTTGAGCCAGCGGTCTTCCCACACCAGGCTCTTCGAGAGCACGGCGCCGTCCGCGACCATCTTGTCGGGCCACAGCTTGATGTTCGGCAGCAGATTGGCCTCCACACCGATGGTGCAGCGGTCGCTGATGAAGACGTTCTCCGCCACCGTCGCGCCGGCCATGACGACGGAGCCGTAGCCGATCACGCAGTCGTTGACATGCGCGAGCTCGCCGATCTGCGCGCCGTCCCAGAGGACGGTGTTCTGCACGACGGCGCCGTTCGCGATGCGCGCGCCGCGTCCGATGACCGAGTTGATGACGCGCGCGGTCGGGCCGATCTCCGCGTTGTCGCCGATCACCACCGTGCCCATCAGGCGCGCGTGCGAGTCGTCGCCGAGCGTGACGCCGTCGCCGATGATGAGCGAGCCCTCGCGCGTGCCGTCGATCTCCACATGCACGCGTCCCGCGAGGCAGTCCATCGACGCGTCCTGGTACTCGTTGAGCGTGCCGACGTCGCGCCAGTATCCTTCCGCGATGTAGCCGCAGAGCTTCATGCCCTCGTTCATCATCATCGGGAACAGATTCTTGCTGAAATCGAAATCGTCCTTGTACGGGATCATGTCGATGACCCGGTTTTCGAGGATGTAGATGCCCGTGTTGATGGTGTCGCTGAAGACTTCGCCCCACGTCGGCTTCTCAAGGAAACGCGTGATGTTGCCGTCGTCGTCGACGATCACGACGCCGAACTGCAGGGGATTCGGGACGCGCGTGAGGACAAGCGTGGCGTCGGCGCCCTGCTTCTCGTGAAAGGCGATGGCCGCCGTCAGGTCGAAATCCGTCAGGACGTCGCCGCTGATGATCACCACGCGATCCTTCCCGATCTTTTCGTACGCGTTGCGGACGCTCCCGGCGGTGCCGAAGTCCGCCTCCGCCTGCATGTACTGCATGGAGATGCCGAACTCCCTGCCGTCCCCGAAATAATTCCGTATCGCCGCGGGATGGTAGAAGAGCAGCGAGATGATATCCGCAAAGCCGTGCTTCTTGAGAAGGTCCACGATGTGGTGCATCATGGGCTTGTTCACCATGGGGACCATCGGTTTCGGGATGTTGCAGGTAAGCGGGCGGAGCCGGGTTCCAAACCCTCCCGCCATGATGACTGCTTTCATTGGTGTACCGGATCTATCGTTGGTGGATGATGATGTCTGCGAGTATTTCGGATGTCAGTGTCTCATGTCTGCGAGTATTTCGGATATCAGTGTCTCATGTCTGCGACGGTCCGCGGCCGTCAGAACGGTTGCGGGGGCAGATCGTAGAAATCGACGCGGATGTCGATCCCGCGCAGGTACCGCCCGCTGCCGAAGTCGATCGCCGAGTGTGCGGTCTTGTCGCCGGTAACGGAGTACACGCCGACGACGCGCCACTGGGAGAACGGATTCGGGCCGTATTGCTGCGCGACGCAAACGTATTCGAACACGCCCTTCAAATCGCCCTGCCGGAGCTGGAAGGTCTGCGTCCGCGCGTCGAGCGCGAGCGCGTCGGAGACGAGCAGGCGCCCGGCGGAGTACTCCGTCACGATGTCCTGCGGCGGGTATTTCCGCGCGGCGACGATGCGCAGCGTGACGAGGCTGTCGAGCGGAGGAAAGGTGGAGACCACCGTGATGGTGCCTTCCATGCCCACGAGGCCGAGCTCCGGCGACAACCCGTCGCCGCAACCCGCGCAGGAAAACGCGAGCGCGATCACGAAGGCGCGGATGACGCCGGCGCGACTCACTTGATGATGCTCCCCGTGCCGATGTCGCCCGCGGGAGCCAGCAGGACGGGCCGGCCGTCGGACTCCGACGCGGCGAGCACCATGCCCTGCGATTCGATGCCGAACAGTTTCGCGGGCTTGAGGTTCGCGACGAAGACCACCTGCCTGCCGACGAGGTCCGCCGGATCGTACGCCTTCCCGATGCCGGCCACCACCTGTCGCTGCTCGATGCCGATGTCGATCACGAGTTTCAACAGTTTGTCCGACTTCGGGACGCGTTCCGCGGAGAGGACGGTGCCGACGCGGAGATCGAGCGAGGAAAAGGTCTCGTACGTGATCTGCTCCTTGATCGGCGGATAGGAAGGCGGCTCGACGGGCCTGGCGGCGTCGGCTTCGGCGGCGGCAGTTTCCATGCCGGTGATGATGGTGTCGATCACGTCGTCCTCGATTTTCTGAAACAACAGTGCGAGGGGTCCGAGCGCATGCCCCGCGGGGAGCCGTTCGGTGGCGATGGAATCCCAGGTCCAGAGCGCGTCCGCCGGGAGGCCCAGGATGCCTCGGATCTTCACGGCGGTCTCCGGCAGCACGGGGTCGAGCAGGATGCCGAGCGCGCGCACGGCTTGCGCGCAGTGATGGATCGTGGTGGCGGCGCGGCCGGGGTCGGACTTCAGCGTCTTCCACGGCGCGGCATCGTTGAAGTACTTGTTGCATGTCCGCGCGAACGACATCGCCGCCTGCAGTCCGTCGCGAAAGCGGAAGCGCTCGATGGCGTCCGCGACGGCGTCGGCGGCGCGGCCGAAGTCCGCAAGGAAGGCGTGATCCTCGTCCGTCTCGATGGCGGGCGCTGGGACGATGCCGCCGAAATTCTTGTGCGCGAAGTGCATCGAGCGGTTGACGAAGTTGCCGAGAATGTCGGCGAGTTCGTTGTTGTTACGCGCCTGGAAATCCTTCCAGGTGAAATCGCTGTCGCGCGTCTCCGGCATGTTCAGGGTCAGGGTGTAGCGCAGCGGATCCGCCGGGAAACGGTCCAGGAACTCGTTGAGTTCGATGGACCAGTTCCGGCTCTTCGAGAACTTCTGGCCCTGCAGGTTCAGGAACTCGTTGGCCGGCACGTTGTCGGGCAGGATGTAGCCGCCCTTCGCCATGAGCATGGCGGGGAACATGAGGCAGTGGAAGACGATGTTGTCCTTGCCGATGAAGGCGATGTATCGCGTGTCCGGCGAGCACCAGTAGTCCTTCCAGCGCTCGGGCGCGCCCTGCGCCTCCGCCCACTCGCGCGTCGACGAAATGTAGCCGAGCACCGCCTCGAACCACACGTACAGCACCTTGCCGGCTTCGCCGTCAAGCGGCACGGGAACGCCCCAGGCGAGATCGCGCGAAATCGGCCGATCCGAGAGGCCGGCCTTCAACCAGCTGCGCACCTGCTGGAGCACGTTGTCCTTCCAGTCTCCCGCGTGGCTTTCCACGTACTCCTCGAGCCGCTGCTGGAAATCCCCCAGCGGGAAGTACCAGTGCACCGCCTCGCGCACCACCGGCGTCTCTCCGGTGAGGAGACTCTTCGGCTGCAGCAGTTCGGTCTGCGCGTAGTACTTGCTGCAGTTTTCGCACTGGTCGCCGTACGCCCGGTCGAAACCGCAGTGGGGACAGGTGCCGGTGACGAAACGGTCGGGCAGGAACATTGCGGCCTTCTCGTCGAAGAGCTGCTGCTCCACGTACCGCCGCAGCACGCCCTTCTCGTGGAAATCCAGGAACCACTCCTGCGCCGTCCGGTGGTGCAACGGCAGCGAGGTGCGGGAATAGTTGTCGAAGCGGATGCCGACGCGCTCGAACGCCCGCGCATTCGCCGCGTGGAAGCGGTCGATGATGGTCTGTGGCGGAACCTGTTCCTTCGACGCGGAGATGAGGATGCTGACGCCGTGCTCATCCGACCCGCAGATGAACGCCACGTCGCGGCCGCGCAGGCGCAGATATCGGACGTAAATGTCCGCTGGAAGATAGGCTCCGGCCAGATGGCCGAGATGCACGGCGCCGTTCGCGTACGGGAGCGCCGCCGTGACGAGAGTGCGGTTCCACAATGTCATGAGTGCGTGGGGATGTCCGGGCAACGTCCGGGCGTCTTCCCGCGGTCCTGGTCAGGAGCCGGAAGAAGCGCCGCGGGTCGACGGGATGTGAATCTGGTAGTCGTAGATCTTGGTGTAGAGCGTGCGGAGACTGATCCCGAGGATGTCGGCGGCCTGTCGCTTGTTGAAGTTCTGCTCCTTGAGGACGCGCTCGATATGAATGCGCTCCATGTCGCTGAGGGACATCTTCCCCACTTCCGACGTGTTGGGCACGACCGGATCGTTCACGCCCGCGTAGTCGAGCATGATGTCCTGCGGTTCGATCAGATCCGCCGACGTCAGGATGATGGCTCGCTCCACCATGTTCTCGAGTTCGCGCACGTTCCCCGGCCAGTAGTAGTTGACCAGCTTGTCCATGGCGGCCGGACTGAACTTCTTCGTTTCCTTCCCGCGCGATTTCATCTGCAGGAAGTACTCGACGAGCTCGGGAATGTCCTCGCGCCGGTCGGACAGCGGCGGGAGCATGAGCGAAATGACGTTGAGGCGGAACAGCAGGTCCTCGCGGAAGGTGCCTTCCTTGACCATTTCCTTGAGATTCCGGTTGGTCGCGGCGATGAGGCGCACGTTCGCCTTCATGGCCTGCGTCCCGCCGATGCGGCGGAACTCGCCGGTCTGCAGGAAACGGAGGAGCTTCGGCTGGATCGACATGCTGATCTCGCCGATTTCGTCGAGGAACATCGTGCCGTTGTTCGCGACCTCCACCATGCCGTGTTTCAGCACCATCGCGTCGGTGAAGGCGCCGCGCTCGTGCCCGAACAGCTCGCTCTCGAGCAGGTTCTCGGGAATCGACGCGCAGTCGAGCGCGACGAACGGCTTGTCCTTGCGCTGGCTCAGCTTGTAGATGAGGTTCGCGACCACTTCCTTGCCCGACCCGCTCGCGCCGTTGATGAGGATGTTGCTGTCGGTCGGGGCCACCTTGTACACGGTGTCGAGCACCTGCTGGAACGCCGGGCTCTCGCCGATGACGTTCTTGACCTGGTGCCGCCGGTCGAGTTCGGACTTGAGCAGGACGTTCTCGAGCTTGAGCTTGCGGTGCTCCAGCGCGCGCTCGATGGTCTGCAGCAGTTCGGTGAGATTGTAGGGCTTGGTCACGTAATCGTAGGCGCCGAGCTTGACGGTTTCCACGGCGGTGCGCACGTCGGTGAACGTGGTGAGCATGATCACCTCCGAACTCAGCGTGTTCTCGCTGATGTGCTTCAGCACTTCGATGCCGTTCACCCGCGGCATCTTGATGTCGAGGAGGATGACGTCGTACTGCTGGCGCTGGATCTTGTTGATCGCCTCGATGCCGTTGATGGCGTTGTCGGTGACGTACCCGTTCTCCAGCAACTTTGCTGTCAGGACGTCGCGGAAGAGCTTCTCGTCGTCGACGACCAGGATCGATGCCCCGGTTTTCGGTTTCGGCTCAATGGAGGTCATAGTTCTCCCGAAGAATCATTCTGGGTGGAAACTGGAAGTGTGAAATAAAATGTCGTGCCGTGATCGAGCAGCGAGTCCAGCCAGATGCGGCCGCCGTGATTCTCGACGATTTTCTTGACGATGGTGAGGCCCGCGCCGTTTCCTTCGTACTCTTCGCGCTGATGCAGCCGCTCGAAGATCTTGAAGATCTTCTCGAAGTACTCGGGCTCGATGCCGATGCCGTTGTCGCCGATGGAGAACTCGACGAATCCGTCGCCGGTCTCGCGCCAGCGGATCTCCACGCGGATATGCGGCTTGTCGTTGAACTTGAACGCGTTGCTGACAAGGTTGTGGAACACCTGCTCGATGCGCGTCTTGTCGCCGATGACCTTCGGCGACGTCTCGGGAAACACGAACTCCACGTCGTCCTTCGAGAGACGGAACGCGAGGTTCTGGCTGACGGTGTGCAGGACCTCCGCGATGTCCACGACCTCGGGAGGCTGCGTGATGCGGCCGATGCGCGACAGCTCGAGCAGCGCGTCGATGAGCGACCCGAGCCGCTTCGAGAACTCGATCAGCGAGTTGACGTACGTCTTGCCCGTGCTGTCCAGCATCTCGAAATAGTCGTCGACGAGCATGTTCGAGATGAAGGAAATCCCCGCGAGCGGTTCCTTCAGATCGTGCGAGACGACGTACGCGAACTCGTCGAGCTCCTGATTCTGCTTCTTGATCTCGATGGACTTGTTCAGCGACTCGAGGTAGAGCGCCGCATTCTCCAGCGCTCCGCCGATCAGCGTGCCGATGGCGGACAGGAAGCTGAGCAGCTCCTCCGAGCGGGTCATGGACGTGTTCACGAGCAGGACGAGCACGCCGATGAAGGACGCCTTGGGCAGGAGGGGCAGCATCAGTTTCGTCATCGGCGCTTCCGTGTCGCGCATGCCCACGGCGCTGAAGTGCGAGAGATCGTGCAGGAGCACTTCCCCCTCCTCGGCGAGGATGTAGTCGTCCACGGTGGGCGCGAGGAGTTCGCCGTAGGTCTCCCGCCGTTCGCGCGGCTCGATCGAGACGAGGCGCAGCGTGCCGTCGTTGCGGTTCTTCAGGTACACGCCGCCGATGGCGCTGTCGAATTTCGAGTTCAGGTGCTGCAACGAAAGCGCGCAGATCGCCTCGAGTTCCAGCGTCTGGCTGATGCGAAGGGACAGCGAATTGATGAACTCCAGCTGATCTCGCTTTTCCTCGAGCGCCTGCTGCGTCCGCAGCGATTCGGTGATGTCACGGCCGAGGAACAGCGTGCCGAGCGACTGCCGCTCGGCGTTGCGCAACGGGGTCAGGTCCACCAGCGCGGGGAAGGTGCTGCCGTCGCGACGCTGCAGCGTCACCGTGCGCCGGCTTTTCCCCTGCACCTTCGCCGAGCGCTCCATCTCTTCCCAGGTGTACTGCGCCTGTTCCTCGGTCGAGTACAGTTGCGAGGCGTAGATGCGTCCGACCACTTCGTTGCGCGGGTACAGGAACATCCTGCACGCGCCCTCGTTGAAGCTGAGCACGGTGCCGTTCGTGCCGATGGCGATGATGAAGGTCTCGGTGGAACTGTCGACGATGGCGCCCAGGAAACCGTTCAACTCGGAAATCTCCGCGGTCCGCTCCTTCACCAACAGGTTCAGATCGAGCCCCCCCTCGTCCCCTCCCGGACGAAATCCCTTGTAGCCGACGGGCTGCAGGCACACGCAGTCCACGCCATCCACCGTGCAGGGGGAAAAGACAAAATCGAACGGTTCGTTTCCGCCGTGCGCGATGTGGTAGAAGCGCGCCGTGCGCGGCATCCCCTTCTCCAGCACCGCGCGGATCACGGCCGACATCCCTCCGCCCTCGGTCGGGAGAAAAAGATTATCAAATCCTATTTTCCCCGGATCGATTTCATGAACGGCAAGCCAGGTGATCCCCGCACGGTTGGCAGGAAGCGGTTGCTCTCCCGGACGAGAGAGAAACAGCGGTATCTGCATCAACTCAAATGGCGTCGATGCAGACAATCCTTTGCGCTTTGCTGATGCCTTCGGCAATGCTGATTTGCAACTATTGCTTTAAGTTCGAGGGGCGGGTGAATAATTTACATGAGAAAAATCAGCCATTTCCCAATGAAAAGCAAGTACTTGTTGTAAGAATTTCAACGCTCCACGCCTGTGGAATTCTCTGAAAATTAAACCAAATTCGCTGCCTGGTGTCTCAATCGTGAAACCCTGCGACCCGTGAATGAAAAACCAAGCAGACCATGAACTCATACTCCTTTGCAAGGATGGCCGCAGGGACGCCTTCAACGAGCTCGTGCGACGCTACCAGGACCGCGTGTATTGGGCGGTCCGCCGCTTCATCACCGATCACGACGACGCTCTTGATGTCGCGCAGGACGTCTTCGTGCGGGCATTCGAGAACATCGGCAGTTTTCGCGGCGAAGCGCAGGTATTCACCTGGCTCTATCGGATCGCGATGAATCTCAGCCTCAACCACATCCGCCGCAAAAAACTGCGCGGCTTTTTCCGCCTCGACGATTTCATCGACACCATCGCGGAAGATCCGGCCCGCGACCCGCTCGCGCGCTTGGAGAAGGACGAGACCACCGCGCTCATCGAGAAGGCCGCGGCGGCGCTGCCGCTGAAACAGCGCCAGGTTTTCATGATGCGTTACTACGAAGAGCTTCCCTACGAGGAGATCGCCGCCATTCTCCGCACGACGGTGGGCGGACTTAAAGCCAACTATTTTCACGCGATTCGCAAAATCGAGGACTCCCTCCAGCATGCGCTGCGCCACGATCCAACACGACATTCCTGACTACCTCGACGGCCGCGTCACTGCCGACGCCGCGCGCGCGATGGAAACGCACATGGCGGACTGCCCCGCCTGCGCCGCAATACGCGATGGGCTGCGTCCCGCCATGGATGCGCTGCACTCGTCCAGGACGCTCGCCGTCCGGAGCGCGCCCGGCCCCGACTTCCTCGTCCGCGTGAATGCACGGCTCGACGCTCCCCGCCGTTCCCGCTTCGCCGACCCGGTCTTTCTCCGCATCGGAGTGCCCGCCATCGCCGCGACCCTCCTGCTTGCGATCGCTGTCGCCTTCTGGCCGGGCACGCAACCCGCGCCGATGGCAACGTTCAACGCGGCGGAACTCGAATCGATCCTCGCATCCCTGGACACCGCGCAGATCGCCGTGCTGTCGGAGGACGTCGACGCGGCGGCCGGCATCTATTCGTCCGGTGCCGGGAACGGGATGCCGGGCTCCATCGAGCCGGAAATCGCCAACGGTGCGACACCCTCCCTCTTCAGCGATCTCTCATACCGGGAATTCCTCTCAGGCAGCAGCAGCTACCTCAGTCAGGATGATCTTCTCGACCTCGCCTCAGGCGATCCGGCCGCGGGGGCCGCCGGCCTCGCCCAGTGACACGCATCCAGTTCCATTCGCACGAGGAAAACATCATGGCCACTCCATATCGGTTCATCACCGCGGCGCTCCTCCTGATCTGTGCCGTTTCCGTCTCCTTCTCCCAGGACGAGGACGGCGAACGCGGCAGAAAACGCGTCGAGGATTACCGGCGCATGAAGCTGATCGAGACGCTCAACCTCAATGAAGAGCAATCGATCCGTTTTTTCGCGCGCGAGAAGGATTTCCGGCATCAGGAAAAGGGATTGACCGAGCAGCGGCAGGCAAGCATCGACCGGCTGCGTCAACTCTCCGGCGGAAGCGCCGGCGACGCCGACATTGTGAAGGAATTGCAGACCCTCGCGTCGGTCAACGCCGACATCCTCGCCAAGCGCAGGGACTACCTCCTCAGCCTGAAGGATATCATCACCATGAAACAGATCGCCCAGCTGGTGGTGTTCGACGACAGCTTCGCCAGGGAACTGAAGCGCCTCCTGCAGAACGCCGGCAAGCGCCCGCTGTTCCGGCGCTGACGCGTGACCTCCCGTGCGCGCATGCAGCGGCTCCCGTGCGGAGCCGCTGTCCGTTTTTTAGGAAAAGTTCGGCCGGAATTTTAGTTTGATACGATGAAACAGATATCCCAGAACAAACGCTCGGGCAGGATGGATATCGTCTCCGTCCCGCCCCCCGCGCTCCGGCGCGGAATGGTCCTCGTCAAAAATTATTCGTCCGTCATCAGCGCGGGAACCGAAAAAACCACGATCGATTCGCGGAAAGCCTCGATGCTCCAGCGGGCGCGGAGCCAGCCGGAGGAAGTGAAGAAGGTGGTCGAGGAGGTCCGTCGCACGGGCCTGACCGCCACGTACACCCGGATCATGACGAAGCTCGACAGTTCCGCGGCGCTCGGCTACAGCACCGCGGGCGTGGTGCTGGCCGTGGACGAATGGGTGTCGGACATCGAGATCGGCGATCGCGTCGCGTGCGCGGGAGCCGACTTCGCCCATCACAGCGACGTGATCGTCGTGCCCCGCAATCTCGTCGCAAAAATTCCCGACGGCGTGTCGATGGAATCCGCCGCGTACACGACCATCGCTGCCATCGCGCTGCAGGGCATCCGCCAGGCCGACCCCACGCTGGGCGAGACGGTCGCGGTCATCGGACTCGGGCTGCTCGGGCAATTGACCGTGCAGATGCTGAAGGCCAACGGGTGCACCGTCGTCGGCATCGACATCGATCCCTACGTCATCGATCTCGCTCGCGCCTCGGGCGCCGACATCGCGCTGCACCGCGGCGACGATCCGGTGGAAGCCGCCGTCATGGCCGCCACCCGCGGGCACGGCGCCGATGCCGTCATCATCACGGCCGGGACGAAGGACAACGATCCGGTCGTGCTCGCGGGACGCATCACCCGGGAGCGCGGACGCGTCGTCATCGTCGGCGCGACGCCGATGGACATCCCCCGCTCGCCCTACTACCAGAAGGAAATCGACGTGCGCATCTCCCGTTCCTACGGGCCGGGGCGCTACGACGCGCGGTACGAACTCGACGGGCTCGACTACCCCATCGCGTATGTGCGCTGGACGGAAAACCGGAACATGCTCGCCTACCTCGACCTCCTGCAGCGCGAGCGCGTGAGCACGCAGCACCTGACGACGCACCGTTTCCCGGTCGATCGCGCCCTGGACGCGTACGCGTTGATCGAAGGGGAAAAAAGCGAACCCTACGTCGGCATCGTGATTTCCTACGACGACCTGTCGGCGGACGAACTGCAGCGGATCACGGCGCCGCCCGCGCCCGAGGCGCCCATTCACATTTCCCCGAAACGCGAATCCCTCACCGTCGGCTTCATCGGCGCCGGCAATTTCGCGGCCGGGTACCTCTTGCCGCATCTGAAAGAGATGCCCGGCGTCACGCTCGACACCGTCTGCAACCGCTCCGGCCTCAC
Organism: Ignavibacteria bacterium; assembly: GCA_016720835.1. Taxonomy (GTDB): domain Bacteria; phylum Bacteroidota; class Ignavibacteria; order SZUA-365; family SZUA-365; genus JADKJW01. Next base: position 256,309 of record JADKJW010000005.1, on the reverse strand, counting down.
CGGGGCCGACATGCGCAACAAATTCGGCTTCCGGGACAGCACGACCAACGCCGACGACGTCTTCGCGAACGAGCGCATCGGCACGGTGTTCGTCGCGACGCGGCACGGCGAGCACGCGCCCTACGCGCTCCGCGCGCTGCGGGCCGGGCAGCACGTCTTCGTGGAGAAGCCGCTCGCGCTGCACGAGGAAGAACTCTCGGAGATCGAGGAACTGCTCGGAGGAAACGAGGCCCTGCGCGGGAAACAGCTGCTCTTGGTCGGGTACAACCGGCGCTTTGCCCCGCTCGTGCGCGAGATGCGGAGCTTCTTTGCGCAGAGCGGCGAGCCGTCCGTGATCCACTACTACGTGAACGCCGGATTTCTGCCGAAGGACCACTGGACGCACGACCCCGTCGACGGCGGCGGACGCATCCTCGGCGAAGTCTGTCATTTCATCGACACCATCCAGTTCCTCACCGGCGCCACTCCGGAACGCATCCACGCCGAATCCATGTTCACGCAAAGCCAGAACGCCACGAACGGGGACTCGCTGCACATCACCATGCGAATGAGCGACGGCTCCATCGGGGCGATCACCTACGCGTCGAACGGCGACACCAGCATGCCCAAGGAGCGCATCGTGATGTCGAACGCGAACAGCACGGCGGTGCTCAACAATTTCACGACGATGGAACTGTACCGTGGAGGGAAGAAAACCGTCCGCAAAAGCGCCGGCGACAAGGGGCACAAGGACGAGGTGCTCGCGTTCATCGACGCGATCAAGGAGAAGCGCGCCTCGGTGATCCCGTACGACAGCCTGATCGCCACCTCCCGCGCCACCTTCCGCATCCTCGATTCGCTGCGCCTCCGGGAAGCGGTCACCCTGTGACGACGCCGATCCGGACGCGCGCGTTTCCTCCCGTGCATCGCCCATGAGCCTCCTGGAAGCCGTCGTGCTGGGCATCGTGCAGGGCCTGACCGAGTTTCTCCCCGTCAGCAGCACCGCGCATCTGCGCATCATTCCGGCCCTGTTCGGCTGGGACGATCCGGGCGCGCCGTTCACCGCCGTGACGCAGATCGGGACGCTGATCGCCGTCCTCGTGTACTTCCGCGCCGATATCCTCCGCCTCGGCGCCGCGTTCCTGCGGTCGCTGGCCCGTCGCGATCCCTTCGGCACACCGGACGCGAAGCAGGCGTGGTGGATCCTGTTCGCGACGCTGCCCATCGCGATCTGCGGGCTGCTGTTCAAGGACCTGATCGAGACGGGATTCCGCTCGCTGTACGTGATATCGGGCAGTCTTATCTTTTTCTCCATCCTGCTGTCGATCGCGGAGCGCGTCTCCACCCGCGCGCGGGATGCGGGATCGATCGGGCTGCTCGACACGCAGGTCATCGGACTCGCGCAGGCGGTCGCGCTCATCCCGGGCGCGTCACGCTCCGGAACGACCATCACCGCCGGTCTTTTCCTCAATCTGACGCGCGAGACCGCGGCCTCGTTTTCGTTCCTCCTCAGCATCCCAACGGTCGCGCTCAGCGGGTTCTACCAGCTCTACAAGCTGCGGCACACGCTCACCACCGACTTCGGGGTGTCGCTGCTCGTGGCCGTCGCCGTGTCGGGCATCGTGGGCTTCCTCTCGATCGCCTTCCTCCTCCGCTATCTCCGGTCGCATTCCACCTCGGTGTTCGTCGTCTACCGCATCGCCCTCGCCCTCATCATCCTGGCTTTGCTCCAGGCAGACATCCTCGCGCCGTGACGCTGCAGGAACTTCGCACCCAGATTCGAAAACGCGCCTTCCATCCCGTGTATTATTTCTACGGGGAGGAGGACTACCTCATCGAGCAGGAAGCCCGCGTGCTCGCCGATGCCGCGCTTGGGGACGGGGACGCGTCCTTCAACCTGAACCTGTTCTGGGCAACGGAGACGAAAGCGCAGGAGATCATCGCCGCCGCCAACGCGTTCCCCTTTCTCTCCGAGAAGCGCGTGGTCATCGTGCGCGACGCCGACCGCCTTCTCGGCGAGGACGTCGCCGCAGCGTACGTGCAGAATCCCGCGCCGGACACGGTGCTCATTCTCACCGCCGCCGCGCTGCCGAAATCGGCGAAGCGGCGGGGGGCCGGCAAGCAGAAAAAAGACATCACCGACATCGTCGCCTACCTGAAGTCACCGCAGAATCGCTTCGGCACGGATGTCACCGTCGAATTCAAGCGCCTGCGCGAGCCGGTCATGGCGCTGTGGATCAAGACGGAATTCCAGAAACACGGGAAGACCATCTCGCCCGCCGCGATCGCCGTGCTGCAGACGCTCAAGAGCGACTCGACGCGGGAGATTGCCGGCGAAATCGAGAAGATGCACCTCGCCCTGCCGGACGCCGCGGAGATTTCGGAGGACGACGTCTATACCCTGCTCGGGATGTCGAAACAGTACAACCTGTTTCAGCTTTCGGACGCCGTTTTCGAGCGCAATACGTCCAAGGCGCTCGAGATCCTCTCCGTCATTGCCTCTTCCGAGGCCCCCACCCTCATCGTGTACCACCTCTCGAAACAGCTTGCCGTCCTGTGGCAGGCGCGATACCTTCCGCCGTCCAGAGGCAGGAGCACGGACGAGGAGGCGCGGAGCGTCGGCGTCGGCATGGGATGGCAACTCGATAATTTGAAAAAATTTCTCCCGAATTTCGCAAATCCCGAGGAGTTTGAGCGTCTATTTGAATATCTTCTTGCGGCGGATCTCGAGTTGAAATCCCAGTCCACCGATCCCTTCTCGGTCCTCTCGCGGCTGGTCTATCAGCTCACCACACCCTTGACGTGAACAATTCTCGGTCCCATGGCCAATTCCCGGGAACATTCTGCGCCCTCGCTCGTTCAACAGAAAGAACGAGACAGGAATACGAACCGCAGCGATCTTGCACACCTTTCCGATGAGGAACTGGCCATGTTGCTCCAGCAGGATGTCGAGGAAGCCTTTGACATGCTGGTTCTGCGGTACAAGAACCACTTGCTGAACTATATCTACCGCTACATCGGCTCTCTGGAGACCGCCGAGGACATGCTGCAGGAAACCTTCATCCGCCTGTACCAGAAGCGCATGCTGTACCAGCCTGTCGGACGCTTCTCGACATGGCTCTACACCATCGCGAGCAACCTCGCCAAAAGCGAGTTGCGTCGTCCGCACCGGCGCTACACGGTCGCGATCATCCGCGAGCCGGAATACGAGGAGGACCCTGAATCTGAAATCCTCGACGTGGAACCCGGTCCGGACAAACGAACGGACACGCTCATAAAAAACGAACGCATTCAGGAGGCCCTGGCGAGGCTTCCGGATGCGTTCCGGGAAGCGGTCATCCTTCGGGACGTGCAGGAATTGCAGTATGAGGAGATTTGCGATATCCTTGATCTTCCCCTTGGAACGATCAAATCACGCATCAATCGAGGACGGTCGATGCTCCAGAAAATGCTGAAGGACATCTACGATTAGGGTGACGGAGGAAGATGCGATGGCACATGGCGACACGTTTTCCACACCGCAGGAACCCGGGGACGATGCACAATTCGACCGTCTGAGGGCCGACCTCCGTGCTCTTCCGAAACTGAAAACCTCCGATGACTTCCTCGCCCGCGTGCGACAGGAAGTCGATGCCACCCGACGGCCCCAGTCTGCCCCCGAAGCGCCTCAGCGACCCGTCCTGTGGGATTGGATGCGCGGACGCATGGCCTTCCTCTCCACCGTCGCCGGCGTCGCCATCGTGGTCGTTGTCGCGATCACCCTCACCCGCAACCCGGAGTTGCAGGAGGTCGTTCCGGTCGGGCCCATTCCGGAGCTGAGACAAGCACCGGAACCCGACGCAGTTCCTGCCCCCCCGCAAACGCCGGCCATCACCCTCGGCGAGACGCAGGCACAGTCGAACACACCACGCCGATCGATCTGCTCGAACAGCCGCGCAGCGAGCAGCACACTCCCGCCAGCGAGTCACCGACGATTTCGGGAGAGAAGTCCAAAGAAGCAGAGCGGCAGATGGACGAAAAACGCGGCTCTGATGCGCCTGCCGGAAATACGCTCCCCGCCGGATTGCGTGCGAACGAAAAGGGCGACGCCGCACAGAAGGCCGAAGACAAGGATGTCCCGGGCGCATCGAAGGCGGTGCCGACCTACGAGCAGGACTACGATCCGATTCAGAAAAAGGAACTCGTCAAAATGCGCACGGGGCTCACGCCGCGAGACAGCGCCGCCCTGCGCGACAGCCTGAAGCTCTTACAGGCGAAACCGAAATAATGGCGGAACGGGCGCTGACAGCGCTCCGGAGCCCTGTTCACGGGGCGCAGCCGTTCCCCCACACCAATGCCTCACACAGACAGCACTCCACTCGCCGAACGCATGCGGCCGCGGTCGCTCGACGACTTCGTCGGACAGGATCATCTGCTCGGTCCCGGCAAGCCCGTCCGACGCATGCACGAGCAGGGTCACATCCTCAGCATGATTCTCTGGGGCCCTCCGGGCTCGGGAAAAACGACGCTCGCGAGGATTCTTGCGGAGAAGGCCTCGGCGGAATTCGTCCAGCTGAGCGCTGTTTCCTCTGGCGTCAAGGAAGTCCGGTCCGTGATCGAGCGCGCGAAGGAGAGCCGGAAGCTCGAAGGCAGTCCGATCACGATCCTCTTCATTGATGAGATCCATCGCTTCAACAAAGCGCAGCAAGATGCGCTCCTGCAAGCAGTTGAGCAGGGTGACATCACCTTGATCGGGGCCACGACCGAGAATCCTTCCTTCGAAGTCATTCCACCGCTCAGATCCCGGGCGAAGATTTTCATCCTGAATCCGCTGACGGTACAGGACCTGGAATCCATCCTCGATCACGCGCTTGAGCGCGATGAGTATCTGAAGACCCTGACGGTGACGTTCGAGGACAGGCAGATGCTGTCGGCGTTCAGCGGCGGCGACGCGCGCGCGCTCTTGAACGGCCTCGAGATGTGCTGCGTGCTCGCCGAGCGGGACGGGGTTGTCCACATCGCGCAGGAAACCCTGGAGGAGGCCTTCCAGCGCGCCTTCGCCAAATACGACAAGGGCGGCGAAGAGCATTACAACATCATCTCCGCCTTCATCAAATCCGTGCGCGGAAGCGATCCGGACGCCGCGTTGTACTGGCTTGCGCGCATGCTCAACGGCGGCGAGGATCCCCTCTTCGTCGCGCGCCGCCTCATCGTCCTCGCCTCGGAAGATGTCGGCAATGCCGAACCCAACGCCCTGCTCCTGGCGACGGCCTGTTTCCAGGCGGTCCATGCGATCGGCATGCCCGAGGCGCGCATCGTCCTGGGGCAGACCACCACGTATCTTGCCTGCGCGCCGAAGAGCAACGCAGCATACGAGGCGATCGGCGCGGCGATGCGCGATGCGGACGCCCTGCCCCCGTACGACGTCCCGCTTCACCTCCGCAATGCGCCGACGTCGTTCATGAAGGACATCGGCTACGGAAAGGGGTACAAGTATCCGCACGCGTTTCCGGGGCATTTCGTCGACGCCTCGTACCTTCCGAAGGAAATCGCCGAACGCCAGTACTACCAGCCCTCCGATGAAGGCCGCGAACAGAAGCTGAAGGAGCGGCTTCGCATCCTCTGGAAACGCCGCAAATACTGAGATCAGGCCATCCAGCCCTGTTCCGCGAAGCTCACATATCCGCTGCCGCAGATGATGACGTGGTCGCGGATGGGAATGTCCATGAGTCGTCCCGCCTCGATGAGCTGCTTCGTGACAGCCCGGTCCTCGTGGCTCGCGGTGCGCACGCCGCTCGGGTGGTTGTGCAGAAGAATGATCGCGCTGGCGTGTTCGGTCACCGCGGCGTGAAACACTTCCCGCGGATGGACGATACTCGCGCTGACCGAGCCCTGGGAGATGAGGTGCTCGCGGATGACGCGGCCGGCGTTGTTGAGAAGGAGCGCGATGAAGCGTTCCGTCGGAAGATCGCGCATGATCGGAATGTACCGCTGCGCCACATCTTCCGGACCCTGCACGCGCAGACTGTCCGAATCGCCGATGGCGGCCTGCCGCTTCCCGAGCTCGAAGGCGGCGGCGATGGCCACCGCGCGCGCGGGGCCGATCCCCCTGCGCTGCATCAGTTCGGAGAGCGGCCTGCGGGAAAGCGCGCGCAGATCGGAGTACGCCCCGACGAGGTCGCGCGCGATATCGATCGCGGAACGCTCGCCGCTCCCGGCATTGATGATGATGGCGAGCAGTTCCGTGTCGCTGAGCGCGGACGCTCCCCGGGCCATGCACTTCTCGCGCGGCCGGTCGCACTCCGGCCACTCGCGGATCACATTGCGCGGCGCCTCCTCCCTGACGACGCTCGCGTTCGCGGGCTTCCCCACCGCGCTCACTCCGCGGGAATGGTCGTCAGGCGGCTGATGCGTCCGCCCTGCACGGTCATGATGTTGATGCCGCGATTCGCCTGGCCTGTCGAGAGATCGATGGGGGACCGCAATCCGATGTACACCGCGCGCAGGCGACGGAGCAGCGCCCCGCGATCCTGCGGATCCGCGGGGAGCGCGTTCAGGAAAAAGCGCGCCGCGTCGTAGCCGAACACGGCATGGCGCGTGACGTCGCGCTGCGTGCGAGCCCGGTAGGCGGATTCGAACGCCAGGTACTGGGAAAATCCCGTGTGCACGGCATAGTCCGATTCGAATTCCATGCGAAGTCCCTCCATACCGCTGGTGGTGAAGAGCGCGGGATGGTTCCAGTCCCCCGCCCCGAGCAGGGTCGCGCGAACCCCCGCGGCCCGCGCTCCCGCGAGAATCGCGGCAGCCTGCTCCCGGCTCGGCACCGGGAGGAAGAGCACCGCCGCGCTGTCGTCGGGCGGTATCCTCCCGGCTATCGTCTTATACTGGCTTCGGTAGTCCTTTGTTCCCGGCGCGTACCAGGACACGATCTCGATGGGCACCGAGAGTTCCTTCGCGCGGTCGATGAAGGCGCTGGCGATCGCCCGCGCGAACGTCTCGATCGGCGCGAGCACGGCGACGCGCGGCACGGGATTCCGCGTCGCGAGGTACTCCGCCAGCACGGCCCCGCGCACGGCGAAGGGCGTGTTCAGCTGGAAGATGTTTCCGCCCGCGGTCGCGAGATCCTCGGCCGTCGCGGCGGGAATGACGCAGGGCACGCCGCACCCGGACGCCGCGCGCGACAGGAGAGAGGCGTCCGCGCTGAACACGCCGCCGATGATGCCGACGATGCGTTCCTCGCCCGCGAGCCGGCGCAGCACGCGCCGGATCGAGTCCGTGGAGGAGGAGACGATGAGCTCGGTTTCGACGGGCGCTCCTCCGAGCTGCCGGTGCATGTCGAGCGCCGTGAGGAGGCCGTCGCGGAGATCGCGCACGACGAGATTTCTCTCGAGGTCGTCGAACGGCGCCGGCAGCACCACCGCAATGCGCGCGGGGGCCGCCGCCGCCGCGATGCGCTGCCGGGCGGCATCGCGCCGCGCGCGCTGCCCCGCGTCCAGCGCGCGCGGCGCGAGCAGGCGCAGCGCGTCTTCCGCGCGCCGCGGATTCCGGCGCGCCACGGCGTCCTCGCAGCAGCCGAGCAGCACCGCCGCCGCGCAAGGCAGCAGCGCGGGCTGCGAAACAAGGGAGTCGAGGATGCGGATATCCGGTTCTCCGCGCGCGAGCGAGTCGAGGCGCGCGAGTGCGGACGCGCGGTCGCCCTCCTCCGTCGCGGCGGACCAGGCCAGGCCGTAGGGCTTCCACGCGCCGCGCGGCTCACCGAGCTTGACGAGCACGTCGCCCAGCAGCATCGCGGCCTCGCCCGCGTAGCGGCTGCCGGGGAAGCGTTCCGGGAAGCGTTCGAGCAGCGCGCGCGACCGGGCGGGCCGGTACGAGCGCGCGTGCGCGCGCGCGGCCATGATGCAGGCCGCGGTGGAGCGCGCGTGATCCGGGACGCGCTCGCACAGCGAATCGAAGCGCGCCGCGGCGGCGGCGAACTGCCCGCGCTCGAAAAGCGCCAACGCATCGGAGAAGGTCCGTTCGACGCCCGCACCGTCGTCCTGCGCGCGGATCGGCGCGAGCAGGACGGGAAGGAACAGTGCCGCGATCAGGGCCGGGCGCACGGCGGACCTAGAGCGCTGCCGGTTCGAGGAGCCGCAGATGCTCGAGGGCCGTCGCGTTGGACGGGTCGATTTCCAGCACCTCCGAGAAGCACGCGCGCGCCTTCGCGCGGTCGGCCTTCATCAGGGCGAAGCTCCCGAGATGATTCAGCACGACCGGGGAACGCGGAGCGAGGCGCTGCGCCTTGCGCAGGTATTCCTCGGCGGTCCCCATCTCGCGCACCTGCACCAGGACGCTCGACGCCGCGCAGAGCGCGTCGACGTCGTCGGGACGGACGAGCAACAGCAGCGTGAACGCCTCGAGCGCCTGCGTCCACTGCCTCGCCGCCACGTGCGCGACGCCGAGCAGGTACCCGCTCTGCCAGTCCCCGGGCTGCAGCCGCTGCATCTCGCGCAGCACCTCGATCGCCCGCTGCGGTTTGCCGTTCTTGAGCAGGGTCTCGGCGAGAATGGTGTGCACGCCGGTGTTCGCCGGGTCGAGTTCGAAGGCCCGGAGCAGATGGCGCTCCGCCTTGACGTACTGTCCCTTCTGATACTGGATCAGCCCGATGGTGTGGTGCGCCTGCGGGATCCGGTGCGGAATGAGCTGCTCGAAGTAGTACAGCGCCTTGTCGAGGTCTTCCGCCCGGTAGAAGATCCGCCCGAGCGCGAAGAGCAGATCGGGATTGCCGTTGTCGCGCCCGAGCGCGTTGAGCAGCACCTGCTCCGCCGCGGCGATATTCCCCATCTCGGCGTAGACGCCCGAGAGCCGGACGGCAATGTCGGACAGCCCGGGCTGGGCGCGGAGGATGCGCAGGTAGTACTGCGAGGCGTGCAGCCACTCGCGGTGCTCCTCGTAGTACTGCGCCTTGTCGAGCAGCTGGCCGAACTGGTGCTCGTTCATGCCCGGATCACTCCCATTCGATGGTTGCCGGGGGCTTCGAGCTGATGTCGTACACGACCCGGTTCACGCCGCGCACGTCGTTGATGATGCGATTGGAGATGGTTTCCAGAACGTCGTACGGAATGCGCGCCCAGTCGGCCGTCATGCCGTCCACGCTCGTGACGGCGCGCAGGGCCGTCGTGAACTCGTAGGTGCGGGCGTCGCCCATCACACCGACGGACTGCACCGGCAGCAGCACCGCGAAGGCCTGCCAGATGTTGTCGTACTCGCCCGCCTTCCGAATTTCCTCGATGAAGATTTCATCCACGGCGCGCAGGAGATCGAGACGCTCCTTCGTCACGTCGCCCAGCACGCGGATGGCGAGTCCGGGACCGGGGAAGGGATGCCGCTGGATCATCGACGCGGGCACGCCGAGCTCCGCTCCGACGCGTCGCACTTCGTCCTTGAAGAGCTCGCGGAACGGCTCTACGAGGCGGAGATGCATCTTCTCCGGAAGGCCGCCGACGTTGTGATGGGTCTTGATGGTGGCGGACGGGCCTTTGAAACTCACCGACTCGATCACGTCCGGATACAGCGTGCCCTGCGCGAGGAAACGCGCGTCGCGCCACTCCGCGGCCTCCTTCTCGAAGACCTCGATGAAGGCCGCGCCGATGATTCTGCGCTTGCGCTCGGGGTCGGAGACGCCCGCGAGACGCGTCAGGAACAGGTCGGACGCGTCGACGAATTTCAGCGGGATGCCGAATTCGTCGCGAAACGCCCGCACCACCCGCGCGCTCTCGCCCGAGCGCATGAGCCCGTTGTCGATGTGGATGCAATGCAGCCGGTCGCCGATCGCGCGGTGCAACAGCACGGCCGCGACGTTCGAGTCCACTCCGCCGCTGAGCGCGCAGATCACGTCGCCGTCGCCCACGAAGGCGCGGATCTCCTCGACGGACTGTTCGATGAAGGAGCGCGGCGTCCATCCGCCCGTGCAGCCGCAGATGCGCATCACGAAATTCTCGAGGAGATTCTTCCCGTGCTCGGTGTGCACGACCTCGGGATGGAACTGCACGCCGTAATGGCGCTTCTCCGGATTCCGGATCGCGCAGATCGGCGCGTTGTCGGTGTGCGCGATCGCCTCGTAGGACGCCGGCAGTTTCGAGAGCGCGTCGCCGTGACTCATCCAGACGCGGGAGCGCTGCGGGATGCCGTAAAAAAGGTCGGACGCGTCGTCGATCACGAGTTCCGCCTTGCCGAATTCGCGCTGTTCGGCGGCGTCCACCGCGCCGTCGAAGTGCATCGCCATGAGCTGCAGCCCGTAACAGATGCCCAGCACGGGCACGCCCAGCTCGAACACTTCCCTGCCGACATTCGGCGCGCCCTCTTCGTACACGCTCTTCGGTCCGCCCGAGAGGATGACGCCCTTCGGCGGATGCGCCGTCATTTTTTCGAGCGCGGTGTGGAAGGGGAGAATCTCCGAGTACACGCCGATTTCGCGGACGCGGCGCGCGATCAGCTGCGTGAACTGGGAGCCGAAATCGACGACGCAAATCCATTCGCTGTGTTGCATGGCAGTCCCGGAGTGAAAACGCCGGGGCGGGAACCGTCTTCCCCGCCCCGACGTGCGTTGCGTTGGAGTCTTATTTGCCGATGAGGGCTTTGTACTGCGCGGCGTCCATCAAGGCGTCCACGTCCGCGGGATTCGCGATGGTCATGCGGATCATCCAGCCCTTGCCGTACGGGTCGGTGTTCACAATTTCCGGCGTCCCCTCGAGGTCGGGATTGACTTCCGTGATCGTCCCCGCCACCGGCGCGACGAGGTCGGAAACGGTCTTCACCGCTTCGATGGATCCGAAGTTGTCGCCGAGCGCGACGGCTTTCATCTCGGGAATGTCGACGAAGACCACATCGCCCAGCTCGCCCGCGGCGAACGCGGTGATGCCGACCGTCGCGCTCGCGCCGTCGACCTTGATCCATTCGTGGGTGTCCGTGTACTTGAGATCCTCTGGGAATACCATGATGTGCTCCTGTGCTGTATGCGTGATGGGAAACAAAGGGGATGTCAACGGAAGTCGAAGGTCTCCAGAAAATGGGTGTCGAACACGCCGCTGCGGAACGCCTCGCTGCGCATGACTTTCGCCTGAAAGGGGATCGTGGTCTTGACGCCCTCGATGATGAACTCCTCGAGCGCGCTCGACATGCGGGCGATGGCCTCGTCGCGCGTGCGGGCGTGTACGATGAGCTTCGCGATCATCGAATCGTAGTGCGACGGAATCGTGTACCCCTGGTACGCGTGCGATTCGACGCGCACCCCGAACCCGCTCGGCTGATGCCAGCTGAGGATGGTGCCCGGCGAGGGGCGGAAGTCCTTCTCGGGATCCTCCGCGTTGATGCGGCACTCGATCGAATGCCCGTTCGGCACGAGGACGATGTCGGCGATCGATTCGCCCGCGGCGATGCGGATCTGCTCGCGCACGATGTCGACGCCGGTCACCTGCTCGGTGACGGGATGCTCCACCTGCACGCGGGTGTTCATCTCCATGAAGTAGAAATGCCCGCTCGCGTCGAGCAGGAATTCGATGGTGCCCGCGCCCTCGTAGTTGATGCTCCGCGCGGCGGCGACCGCCGCGTCGCCGAAGCGCGCGCGCAGGGCGTCGTCCACCGCGGGCGAAGGCGATTCCTCGATCAGCTTCTGATGCCGGCGCTGGATGCTGCAGTCGCGCTCGCCGAGGTGCACGATGTTGCCATGCTGGTCGCCCAGAATCTGGATTTCGATGTGCCGGGGATTCTCGATGTACTTCTCGATGTACAGATCGCCGTTGCCGAAGGATTTCTCGGCCTCCGCCTTCGCCATCATGAAGGCCTTCTCGAAGCCCTCGTGATCGCGGACGATGCGCATGCCCTTGCCGCCGCCGCCCGCGGACGCCTTGATGATGACAGGGAACGGGATGTCCGTGACGACGGCCACGGCGTCCTCGAGCGTCTCCACGACGCCGTCGCTGCCCGGCACCGTCGGGACATTCGCCCGCTTGACCGTGTCCTTGGCGAGCGACTTGTTGCCCATGGACGAGATCATCTCCGGCCGCGGCCCGATGAACTTCAGCCCCGAATCGGCGCAGATCTCCGAGAAGCTCGCGTTCTCCGCGAGGAAGCCGTAGCCCGGATGAATGGCTTCGGCGCCGGTGATCTCGGCAGCGGCGATGACGCGCGGGATGTTGAGGTAGCTGTCGCGCGACGCGGGCGGTCCGATGCACACGGCCTCGTCGGCGAAGCGCACATGCAGCGAATCCTCATCCGCCGTCGAATACACGGCGACGGTCTTGATCCCCATCTCGCGGCAGGATCGAATGATGCGAAGGGCGATTTCTCCGCGGTTGGCGATCAGGATCTTGGAAAACACGCCGCCCCTCCCTGATCAGTGTACGCGTTCTGTGTCATGCGTCCGGCCGGCTGGTCAGGCGATCTCAAGGACGAAGAGCGGCTGGTTGTACTCGACGGGCTGACCGTTTTCGGCGAGGATGCGGATCACCTTTCCGCCGCGGTCGCTCTCGATCTCGTTCATGATCTTCATCGCCTCGATGATGCAGACCGTGCTGCCGGCGGCGATGGTCTGGCCCACCTGCACGTACGATTCCGCGTCGGGAGCCGGCGCGCGATAGAAGGTGCCGACGATGGGCGACGTGACGGTGAACGTCTTCGTGTCGTCCGCCGCGGCGGCCGGCGCGGGCGCTTCGGTCGTCGCCGGCGCGGTGATATGCGCGTGCGCGGGGTGCGCCTCCGGCATCGGGGCGTACATCACGTGCTGCGACGCGGCCGCGGCGCGCGCGCGGGTCACGCGGATGCGCGTGCCGCCTTCCTCGATTTCGATTTCGTCCACGTTCGTTTCGTTGACGAGCTTCAGGAGTTTTCTCAGATACTGAAGATCCATGGGGGCACCGGTGAGTGAGTGGATGAACTCGTGGAAAGGTGCGTGGGAAGATCGCGCGTCACTTGTTGACGCGTTCGAGATACGCGCCGGTGCGCGTGTCGATCTTGAGAATGGTGCCCTGTTCGATGAAGAGCGGAACGTTGACGATGGCGCCGGTCGACACCGTCGCGCGCTTCGTGCCGCCGGTGGCCGTGTCGCCCCGCAGACCGGGCTCCGTCTCGGTCACTTCCAGCTCGACGGTGATCGGGAGATCGCCTTCAATCACCGCTTCGCCGTCGAGGGCGATTTCGCAGATCTCGCCTTCCTTGAGGAAACGCACCGAATCGCCGAAGAGACTGCCCGGGACATGAATCTGCTCGAAGGACTCCTGATCCATGAAGCAGAGGTCCTCTCCTTCAGGATAGAGATACTGGAAGCGGCGACGTTCCACGCGGACGACGTCCACGCTCTCGCCGGGACGAAAACGGTTCTCGAACGTCGAACCGGTGCGCATGTTTCTCAACTTCGTCTGCACCATGGCGCCGCCCTTGCCGGGCTTGTGATGACGCCATTCGACGATCTGATGCAGGTCGCCATTGAAGCGGATGATCAATCCATTGCGAAAATCTGTCGTGGAACCCATAGGACTCGGTAAAATTCGTAAAAACACTAATTATCTTCGCTAAAGTACGGGAAAGGGGCCAGAAATGCAAGGAGACCATGGCGCATGGCGTTGTGGATCGGTGTCCGGAAACCGCCGGATTGCGCATGGTGACACGGAACGACGCATATTCGTTTCCATTTTTTTCCTAGATTTGCAGTTTGCCCCGCATGCCAGACATCGAGCATCTCCATATCGTGTACCGGGAACGTCAGCGCCGCGGCAGAGCCGCCGCAGCGCTCGTGTGCCTTGCCGCCGTCGCGCTCGTCGCGGGAGCTTGGCCGTGGCTTTCCGGCGGGCAGCAGGGGTCTCCCACTCAGCGGGACTCCGATCGCACCGCATCGAGCACCTTCCTCTCGTCGATCGGATACATGAAGGATACCGTCTACACGGCGGCATCGGAATTTCTCGAGGTCCGGCTCGACAGCCAGCTCCTCGTCGTGCACTCGCGCGACGGACGCGAGCGCATCATCCCGATATCCACCGGCAATCCCGCGTTGAGCAAGGGCATCGAAACACGGGAGGGCATCTTCCTCGTGCAAAACCGCATCGAGTGGCTGTACTCCCTGCAGTTCGATTCCACGAAAGTGTTCAACTGGCTGGGCTTCAACTGGGGCGTCGGTTTCCACTCCCTCGCGGGACGCGGCTACTACCGGCACCTCGGGAAACGGCCCTCCTCGCACGGATGCATCCGGGTCGCGGAGGCGGACGCGCAGGAGCTGTTCCGCACGATCGCCGTCGGCACGCCGGTCTTCGTGCGCAAGACCGGTTACGCGCGAACCCTGGCATTCGCCGCGGACAGCGCGAGCACGGGCGATACCACGATCTCGCGCGCCGAGGCGGAAGGCATCCATGCCCGCCGTCTGCAGGATCTGTACGACGGGTCGCGCCTGTATCACACGTATCCGCAGCCGGTCCTTGACCGGAACAGGATCGGGCACTCCGGGATCCCGGTCGGCGACGCGTCGCGCGTCCCGCTCCAGCAACGCATCCCGCCGACCTATGCGTCCTTCGCGGCGGCCGCGCGCGTGCGCACCGCGGGCAACACCGCGGCCGTTCCATCGAGCGCATCGAGGAAGGATGCCGTGGACGCCGTCCGCTACGAACCGTCGATTCTCCCCTGATTCCGCATGGCACCACAGCACTCCTCCCGAAGTCGTCACCGCATCGCGCGCGCCGCGTTCCTGTTCCTCGCGCTCGCCTCGGGGCTCGGACTGTCCTCGGGCGGCTGCGGAAGCAAGCGCGACATCGCGGCGGAAGAACTCGGCACGCCGAACACGATGCCGAAGGATCAGATTCTGTACCGCGAAGCCCAGCAGACGTTTTCCCGGTGGATGAAGGATTTCGGAACGCAGGGCCGGACCGCGGAACTGTACCCCCTCCTGTCCGTGCTGTCCGTGAAGAAGCTCCGCGCCATGGGAGTCACCTCCGGCGCGTCCTTCGCCGCATGGTTTGAAACGCAACGCGCGCAGGCCCGGGCCCCCTTCTTCTACTCCTTCTCGAGGATCGACATTCTCGATATCGACGTGCGCGACACCGCGCACGCGATCGTCACCGCGTCCATCGTCGTGGATGTCCCCTCCAAACAGCTCGAGAGTGTGGGGTCGTTCTTCCTTGTCCGCGAACGGGGCGCATGGAAGGTGCCGTTCGGCGAGAGCGGCGATTTCGACCGCTCGTGGTGGCAGCAGGAACGGAAGTTCACCTCGCTGGTCCGCGACGAGGGACTGTCGCATTTTTCCTCCGCGGGCGTCAACGTCGCGTTCCTGTATCCCGTGACCTGGGACGTCGACGACGCCCGCAGCTTCCGCGTCCCGGGCGAACCCAGCGCGCAGACGGGCGTCGAACTCGGCTACCTCAACCCTTCGACGAATGAAAAAGAGGTCTCGCTCCGGATCTGGAGCGCGCCCGTTCTTCCCTCTGAATCGCTCCCTATCGCCGACACCAGCGGCGCGGACGTGCAGCTGATCAAGAAGGAGGAGGCGCACAGCCCGGATGCCGCGCACGCCGTCGGCACGCTGTTCACCCTGTTCGACCGCCGCAACGGACGCCTGATCCGCGTCTACGGCGCGGTCCTTGAATCGGCGGGCGGCTACGCCCGCTATGCCGCCATCATCGCGCGCATTGTCGAATCCCTCACGCTCCCA
Source organism: Ignavibacteria bacterium (assembly GCA_016720835.1). Classification (GTDB taxonomy): domain Bacteria; phylum Bacteroidota; class Ignavibacteria; order SZUA-365; family SZUA-365; genus JADKJW01. Next base: position 240,681 of record JADKJW010000005.1, on the reverse strand, counting down.
TCCTGACCAGGACCACTCATGCTCCGACCTTCCCTGATCGCCGTCACCGTTCTTCTCTGCATGCTGCCGTCCTGCGGCCGGACGCAGGACAACACGCCACCCGCGAACGCGCAGGTGACCACGGGTGCGGGCGCTGTCGACACGGTCAAAACCCGGCAGCTGAAAAAGCGCCTGCTCGGCACGCTCGACAAGGTGGCCACCACGGTGAAGGCCTCGAAGGATACGTCGGATGCCGACCGCATCGCCAACGCGAGTTACGCGACGTTCAAGGCGCTCGCCGCGCTGGCGCGGGCATGGGACCCGAAGGGCGAGTTCAGCGCCATGATCGACGCGGAAGAACGCAATTTCATCCGCGAGGACTCGACAAGAAAAGGCAAGGCCGGGAAAATCCTCAACGGCACCCTGGGCATGCACGCGATGTACAAGATCTTGTATTCCATGCGCTACGCGGGCAACGAGGCGAGAATGAAAGCCGTCGATTCGATGGATGCCGCGATCACGCGCAAGATGCAGGGCGGCGCGCAGGGCATCGCCATCGTCGCCGTGGCGGCCAACAACGTGTATGGCATGGTCAGGGCCATCATCGAGGACATGGACCGCGAGCAGTTTTTCGCGGGACATCTCGAACAGGTGGGGCAGGTGTACGCCGAGGGCGCCGGGTCGGCCCAGACGGACGAGGACCGCTTCCTCAACGGCCTGTACCGCACCTTCGAAGTGTCCCAGGTCTGGGCGCTGATGCTCGAACCGAAACAGCGGACCGCACTGTCGGAAATGAACCGCCAGCTCATCGGCCGCACGCGGCAGCGCGAGGGCGTGGGGAATCAGATGGCGTCGGGCATGGAATTCCTCTACACGATCACGGCGTACATCACGCGCACCACCATCGACCGGTCCCTCTGACGCCGCGATGGCCGGGTTTCGCGCCCATATCGCGCCGCTCGCCGACGTGCCGGAATGGGACGACCTCGTTCGTGTCCATCAACACGGGCGCGTCTTCGCCTCGCGCACCTGGCTCGGCATTCTCGCCGACGTGTTCGGGACCACGACCGATGTCGCCGTCGTCCACGGGCCCGACGGTCCCGTCGTCGGCATCCCGGTGCTCACGCGGAAACGCGGGCCGCTGCGCGTCGTTCCTCCCCCGCCGATCTCGCTGTACAACGGGCTCGTGATGGGACCGGACGCGCCTGCCGACGCGATCGCGACGGGCCTCGCCGCCGTGGAACGGCACTGCCACTTTGCCGCGCTGCTCGGTCCGCCCGCGTTTCCGCCCGACCTGTTCGACGCGCGCCCGCGCTGGAGAGCGCTCGCGCAGGAAAGCCTCGTGGTGGATATTTCGGACGCCGACGACGCATGGCGGCGCTTCAGCCAGTCGCTGCGCCGCAAGATCCGCCGCGCGGAGGAGCAGCGCCTCGTGCTGCACGCGATCGACGACGAGGGGGTGCTGCTCGCGCTGCATCAGCAGAGCTACGCGCGTCACGCCCTGTCTCCGCCGATTCCGGGCGACACGCTGCGCGCCTGGCTGCGCCTGCTGCGCGAGGAAGGCCTCGCGGAATGCTACGGCGCCTCGCTGCCCGCGGGCGGCGCCATCGCCGCGCGCGTCGTTATTCCGGACGGTGATGTCCTTTTCGACTGGCTCGCGGGGGCGGACCTCGCGCATCGCGACATCGCGGGGTCGCACTGGCTCGTCGCGCGCATCCTCCGCGAGGCGTCCGCCCGCTCGATGCGCCGTTTCGATTTCATGGGCGCCAACACGCCCGGCGTCACGGATTTCAAACGCAGCTTCGGAGGCGATGCGCTCCCGTTCTGCACGGCGACATTCTATCGTTCCGCGCTCGTCAGAACCATCGAACGGGTGCGCAACAGAATGCGCGGACGCCGGAGGACAGCGCGATGAACACGCCGTTCCGCGTCATTCTCCTCGCCGCCGCGCTCTGCACCGTCATCCCCGCGTTGCGCGCGCAGACGGACAGCGCGGCCGCTCCAGTGCCTTCCGAATCACGCGCCGACTCCGCCTCGGCGACGGCGACCGCGCCTGCGCTTCGTGCGGACGATTCTCCCGCATCGATCCTGCTGCGGCCCGACACGCTCGCCTTCATGGACTACCGTCATGCGGGCGACATCGCCGCGACGCAGGGAGGTTTCTTCCTCTATGATCTCGGCAGTCCCGGCCAGCCGGGCTGGCTCGGACGCCACGGCAGCTCGCCCTTCCAAAGCGCGCTGCTGCGCGACGGCGTGTCCACCGCCGACCTGCTGACCGGCCAGGCGGATCTCACTCAGCTCGCCACCGAGGACGCCGCCGTCATCACGCTGTATCCGATGCATCAGAGCTTCTGGCACGCGGGATCGGGCATGCTCGCCGCCGTGGACATGACGCCGCGACGCTGGGATGCGCCGCGACCGTACACGCGCATCCGTCACGCGGAGGGGCCGTACGACGAGCTGTTCACCGACGTGCAGTTCGCGATCAATCCCGGCGCAGCCGACAATCTTTTCCTCGGCGTCACGCGCGCCACGGTCGGCTCGACGGCCACGACGGATCCCGCGCGCTTCGCAAACACGCGCGCCGAACGCTGGCACCTGCGCGCCGAGTACCGGCGCACGGTGTCGGACCTGTTGACGCTGCGGCTCTCCAACGAGTACACCGACCAGATCGTGTTCATGAACGGCGGTATCCGGCGCGATCTCTCCGCCGCGCTGCCGCTGTTCCCCGACCGTTCCGTCGCCGGCTTCGCCGATTCGGCGTTCAATGAAATCACGGCGGCCTTCCTCAATCCGCACTATCGCGCGCAGGCGATCCGCAACGACAGCCGGGCCGAGGCGAGCTTCGACTGGGGCGGGGATTCTACGATGGTCAGCAGCGCCGCCCTCTCCTTCCAGCTCGGCAAGCGCGAGGCGACGAATTCCGCGCAACCGCTGCTGCGCACGGCGCCGGATACGGCGTACGGCGAAACCCTGGACCGCACGGACCGGTGGAATCTCGTGTCCTTCCGCCTGCGGCACCGCATGGATCTGCGCTGGGCGGAGCTCGACGCGCGGGCGGACGCGGGCTGGTTCGTCGCGCCGGGATCCGCCCTCCCCTCATCGGTGAACGGACTGACCGGTTCAGCCGCCGCCATGCTGCGTCTGCCGTACGACCGCTTCCGTCTGTCGATGTTCGCCCGCGCCGATCATCAGCGATCCGAAACCGCGAGCGGCGCAGGGGCCACGATCGAGATCCTCCGGGGTACCTTCATGCCCTGGCTCGGAATCGCGTTCACGTCGCGCATTCCGTCTCTGATCGAAAACTACAGCGAGGGACTCGACTCCATCGCCACCGTCGGATTCGCGTACGGACATCCCTTCGCGCCGACCGGGAACGTTGCTCCGGCGCTCGATGCGACGCCCGTATCCGCGCAGCGCGCGCACGAACGTTCCTTCATCGCGGAGGGCGGCGTCCGCATCGACGCGTCCTGGCTCGAGGCGGATCTCCGCGCAAGCTATCGCTCCACCGCCGCGATGACCGAGCTGTACAACACGTTTTCGTCCGACTCGGATTTTGCCGGCACGCGCTGGTATCTCACGTATCCGGCATCGTCGGAACGCACCCTCACCGTGCTCGGTCTCTCGTTCCATGCGCGCGTCATGCTCTGGAAATTCTCGCTCGAAAACACCGTATCGCTGACCTCGTACGAGAGCGGAGAAGCGTCGCCTCTTGCGCCGAAAATAGACGATGAAGCGCTCCTCTATTTCCGCGGGACGCTCATCGAGGGCACGCTGCAGGTGAAGGCCGGGGGCCGCTTCTCGTACCGCTCGTCCTTCGCCCCGACGGGTTTCGATCCCGCGACCGGCGTCTTCGCCCTGCCGGGTCCGGAGGAATCGCGGCTGAGCGGCGCGCGTTCCTTCACCGATCGCGTCAGCGCGGACCTGTTCCTGTACGCGACCATCAAGGATGCCGCCACGCTGCACGTGGTCCTGCACAACCTGCTGAACGCGCGCTTCATCACGACCCGCTTCTTCCCCGCGCCCGACCGCGGCATCACCTTCGGCGTCAACTGGGTGTTCCTTGACTGACGCGCGCCGCGCTCCGGTTTTGTCCGTCCGCGCGCGATCCCTATTTTGCGATGCTGTTTCCGATGCGGGGAACGGCACGGCGACGCTCCGTCCCGTCTTCCTCCCGAACATTCCGCGATCATCCATCCCTTCCGGCGCCCTGGCGCCGTCACTTTGGAGGCTTCCGTGAAATCCACACACCCCATGCACATCGAAACGATCGCCGTGCACGCCGGCATTGAAGAGAACGAATTCGGCGCGGTCGTTCCGCCGATCTACCAGACCTCCACCTTCAAGTTCCGTGATGCCGATCACGGCGCGAACCTGTTCAGCGGCAAGGAGGACGGGTACATCTACACGCGCATGCGCAACCCGACCGTCGAGGCGATGGAGAACAGCGTCGCGATGCTCGAGGGCGGATACAAGGCGCTCGGCTGCGGAAGCGGCATGGCCGCCGTGCACACGGCCCTCGCCGCGATGCTCTCGTCGGGCGACCATATCATCTGCAGCGAATCGGTCTACGGCGCCACCGCCACGCTGCTCTCCACCATCGGGCCGAAGTATCAGATCGAGACATCCTTTGTCGACACGTCGGATCTCGACGCCATCCGCGCCGCCCTGCGGCCCAACACCAAGGTGATCCTCGTCGAGACGCCGGGCAACCCGACCATCGTGATCAGCGACATCGCCGGCGCGGCGGACATCGCCCACGCGCACGGCGCCCTGCTGATGGTCGACAACACCTTCATGAGCCCCGTGCTGCAGCGGCCGTTCGACCTCGGCGCCGACGTGATCATCCACAGCATGACCAAGTTCCTCAACGGTCACGCGGACGTGGTCGCCGGCATCATCATCGTGAAGACGGCCGAGATGTATCCGGCGTTCAGGAAAACGCTCAACCTGCTCGGAGGCGTGATCGACCCGTTCAATTCCTTCCTCGTGCACCGCGGCATCAAGACGCTCGCCATCCGCATGGAACGGCACAACGAAAACGCGATGAAGGTGGCCGCGTATCTCGAGCAGCATCCCAAGGTGAAGCAGGTCTACTACCCCGGTCTCCCCTCCCATCCGCAGTACGCGCTCGCGCAGAAGCAGATGCTCGGTCCCGGCGGCATGATCGCCTTCGAACTGCATGGCGGCCTGGAAGCCGGCAAGACCATGATGAACGCGGTGACGCTCTGCGCCCTCGCCGTGAGTCTGGGTGGCGTCGAATCGCTCATCCAGCATCCCGCATCCATGACGCATGCCACGATGACGCGCGAGCAGCGGGAACAGGCGAAAATCACCGACGGCCTCGTCCGCCTCTCCGTCGGCATCGAGGCGCCCGATGATATTATCGCGGATCTGGACGCGGCGCTCGCTCTCTGCTGACGCGGACCGCCCGTCGAAATTCCGGGGAGCGCCCCGCAAAGGCGTCTCCCCGCTCTTTTTCAGTATGCCGGACGGGCAACTTGCGTAAAATCAAACGGAATCCGTATATTAGAGTTCGTGTTTTTCAACCATAACCCACTCTACACAAAGGAGTACACTTGGTCGGCATCATTGTTCAGGAAGGCGAACCCATCGATCGCGCTATCAAGCGCTTCAAGAAGAAATACGAACGCTCCGGCGTGCTGAAGGAATTCAAGAAACGGACATACTTTACGAAACCGTCCGTCAAGAAACGCATGAAGAAGATGAAGGCCATTCGTCGCGCCAAGCGGACGACGGAAGACACGGAATAGTTTCCGGTCGGCCTTCCACGGCGCCCTGCAATACCGGGCGTTTTTCATAGGGCTCGCTGAGCCCCGTTCGCAGTACCCGTTTCACTACGTCCGCAGATACCTTGGACTACCACTCGTTCTACTACATGATGGCGGACGGCACGGTGAAGCAGGTGAATCCGTTCACCGGCGTCGAAGTGTGGACCGTTTCCGAGCGCGGAAACCGCGCCATCACCGACGCGGGCAAAGAGCCGGCCGACAAGCCCATCGTCCCGCACACTCTTGAGGACCACTGTTCGTTCTGCGAGACGCGCACCCTGGAGACGGCTCCGGAGAAATCGCGCGTCGTCCGGCGCAACGGACAGTATTCCTTCCTGCACCATCTCCCCACCACCCGGTACTTCGACGAATCCGCGCTGTTCCGCCGCGTCTCGAATCTCTTCGAGATCGTGTCGATCAATTACTGGCGCAAGAACTACGACTACAAGCTCTCCCCGAAGAACCAGGCGTGGAAGGACGAGTACCTTTCCTCGCCCGAAGGTCTGCAGCACGCGCTCGACGTCCTCGAGTACAAGCTGAAGCGTTCCGGACGCTCGGATGAGGAGATCGCCGCCATTCCGATCGAAACCAAGTTCATCCTCATGGACGCGTTCTTCGGCGGCGGGCACGAACTGATCATTCCGCAGCGCCACTACCGCCCCGGCGCGCGCTTCGCGAACGACCTGCACTCGACCGGAGACATGTCGGACGAGGAGCACTGGCAGTATTTCCTGTTCATCATCGACGCGATGGTGGACACGATCGAGAACAACCGCTACGTGCGCTACCTCAGCGTGTTCAAGAACTGGCTCAAGCCCGCGGGCGCGTCGTTCGACCATCTGCACACGCAGATCGTGGCCATCGACGAGTGGGGCGCCTCCATCGAGCGGCAGGTGGAGATGATCAAGAAGGACAAGAACTACTTCAACACCTTCGGGCCGAATTTCGCGGGACTGCACAACCTCGTCTTCGCGGAAAACGATTATGCGCTCGCGTTCATCGGCATCGGGCACCGCTATCCCACGGTGGAGATCTATTCGAAGTCCGTCAACGCGCGTCCCTACGAGCACACGCCCGAAGAGGTGCGTGGGATGAGCGACCTCGTGAAGGCCTGCCACGCGGCCATCGGCGGGAAGGTGTCGGTGAACGAGGAGTGGTACTACACGCCCATCGATTCCATCTTCAAGATGCCCTGGCACATCAACATCAAGATGCGCATCAACGTCCCGGCCGGCTTCGAGGGCGGAACCAGCATCTACATCAATCCGCTCATGCCGATCGACCTCCGCGACCGCCTCGTGCCGGTGCTCTACCAGCTGCGCAATGAAGGGAAATGCAGCGCGAACATCCGCATCGCCGAGGAGTGCCGCGTCCTGCCGAATCCGCTCAACTACCACAAGAATTCGTAGCAGCGAGCGACGTGACCGTCCTCGGCATCGAATCGTCCTGCGATGAGACCTCCGCCGCCGTCCTCCGCGACGGCGCGCTCCTCGCAAACATCATCTCCTCGCAATTCTTCCATCACGCGTACGGCGGCATCGTGCCCGAACTGGCATCGCGCGCGCACGTGCGCGCCATCGTGCCCATCATCCGCGAGGCGCTCGCGGAAGCAGGGATATCGCTGCGCGAGGTGGATCTCGTCGCCGCGACGCAGGGACCGGGACTCATCGGTTCCCTGCTCGTCGGCCTGAACACGGGCAAGGCCATCGCCTCGTCGCTCGGTGTGCCTTTCCTCGGCGTGCACCACATCGAGGCGCACATGTTCTCGACCTTCCTGTCCGATCCGCATCCGGACTTCCCCTTCCTCAGTCTCGTCGTCTCGGGCGGGCACACGCTGCTCGTGCACGTGCGCGGGGTGGCGGATTATCAGACCGTCGGCTCCACCATCGACGACGCCGCGGGGGAGGCCTTCGACAAGGTCGGCAAGATGCTCGGCTTCGGCTTCCCGGGCGGACCGGAAATCGACCGCCGCGCGGCGCTCGGCGCCGCCAATGCCATCCCCTTCCCGCGCCCGCTGCTCGACTCGGGCGACTTCGGTTTCAGCTTCAGCGGCCTGAAGACCTCGGTGCTCTACTACCTGCGCAAGCATCATCGCGACGCGCTCCAGGACCACAGCGCCATCCCCGACGACACGCTCAACGACATCTGCGCCAGCTTCCAGCGCGCCGTCACCGACGTGCTGATCACCAAGACGCTGCGCGCCGCGGACGCCCTCGGCGTGCGCGACATCGCGCTCGCGGGCGGCGTCTCCGCGAACCGGGAGTTGCGCGCGCGTCTCACGGCGGCGGGCGCCCGTGAGGGACGCCGCGTCTTCGTGCCGGATGCCGCGTTCACGACGGACAACGCGGCGATGATCGCGAAGCTCGCGTCCATGCGCCATGCGCATGGCGCAGTGGGCTCGCTGCACGCGCCTGCCTTCGCGCGGGTGTCACCGGACATGCGGCATGCGACGGCGTAGTAAGAACACGCGGCTCCGGACGGGCGCGCTGGTCATGCTCGCGGTCTGCGCCCTCGGCGCGGGCACCCTCGCGCTGCTCCTCTTCGCGCCGCACGGCAACGACCGCCGCCAGCCGGTCACCATCCCGCGCGGCGCCTCGCTGATGGAGATCGGACGCCTGCTCGAGGACGGCGACGTGGTCTCCCACGGCGCGCTCTTCGCCGTCGCGGCCAAGCTCAGCAGCAGAGGCGCGCGCCTGCAGAGCGGCACCTATCTCTTCCCCGAATCCATCTCGATGCGCGATGTGATCGCCGCCCTCGCCGCCGGCCGCTATCAGCTCGAAATCTGGGTCACCGTCCCCGAGGGCGCCACGCTGCGCAGTATCGCGGCCCTCCTCCACGCAAAGCTGCGCATCGACTCCGCGCGCGTCATCGCGCTGTCACGCGCGCCCTCCTTCCTGCGCGCGCTGCGCGTGACGGCTTCCACGCTGGAAGGATACCTTTTCCCCGACACCTACCTGATCCGCTTCGGCGAGGAGGCGGAGAAGGTGCTCGCCGCGATGCACGAGCGTTTCGAACGCGCGCTGACGCCCGAACTCCGAGCGCGCATGCGCGAGCGCGGACGCACGCTGCATCAGACGCTCACCATGGCGTCCATCGTCGAGGGCGAAACCCGCAAGGCCTCCGAGCGCGCGCGCGTCGCGGGCGTGTACGAAAACCGCCTCGCGCGAGGGATGAAGCTGCAGGCCGATCCGACGATCCAGTACATCATCCCCAACGGACCGCGGCGCCTGCTGTACCGCGACCTCGCGATCGACTCGCCCTACAACACCTACCGGTACCGCGGACTCCCGCCCGGGCCCATCAACAATCCCGGCCTCGAGGCAATCCGCGCCGCCCTGTATCCCGAGAAGCACGAGTTCCTCTATTTCGTGGCCGACGGCACGGGCGGACACCGTTTCTCGCGCAACGCCGCGGAGCATGAAGTGGCCGTGCTCGAGTACCGGCGGATACAGAAGGAACAGCGGCAGTGAAGCCCGGGGACGGCGTCCACTTCGGGCAGCTGCGCACGCTGCTCACCCTGTCCCTGCGCATGAACATGCGCGGCAGGGCCGGCACCTCGCCCTTCGGCCGCGCCATCTCCATCTCGGTATCCTACGGCATCGCGGCGCTGTACCTCGGCTGGGTGCTGAGCCGGAACTTCTCGGAGCCCGCTTACGTCACCATGTGCATCCTCGTCACCATGTACCTGGCCTGCTACACCGTGATCAGCTCCTACTCGATGATCCTGCTCGATGCGGAGGAGCGGCGCATCCTCGCGCTGTTCCCGATATCGGAGCGGACGCTCTTCTTCTCACGCGTCGCGAACCTGCTGCTCTTCGCCATCCAGCTCGGCGTGCCCTTCGTGCTCCCGCTGACGCTGATCTTCCTCGTCAAGGAGCAATCGGTCTGGCACGGCGCGATGTTCTTCCTCGTGCTGATCCTGAGTTCGTTGTGGACCACCGGCGTCTCGCTGCTTCTGTACAACGCGCTGATCAGCCGCTTCGCGAACTCGACGCGGCTGCTGGCAATCGTGCAGTCCGTGCTGGTCTTCCTGCTCCTCTTCTTCTACCAGGGACTCCCCAATTTCTCCACGGCCGACACCTGGTGGAATTCCTTCATCGGGACGCGCTACGCCATCGCCCTGCCGACGCACTGGTTCATCGGCATGTACGGGTGGTTCAGCGGCCTGGAGATCATCCGCCATCCCGTGTACCTCGCCGAGATGGCGCTGCTCGCCATGGCGGCCCTGACGGGACTGCTGCGCACGCGCTGGATGCTGCTGCCCGATCTTTCGCCCGGCGCGCAGAGCAGCGACACGGACGAGGACGCGCGCGTGACCTTCCGCACCTCGCCGCTGATGCAGATGCTGCTGCGCCGTCCGCCCGCGCGCGCCGGCTACGAGCTGTTCCGGCAGCTCATGGCGAAGGATCGCAACCTGCGCTTCCAGATCATCCCCGTCATCATCATGCCCGTGGCGGTGGCGGTGTACGGACTGCTCACCGGCGGACTGCAGTCGCCGTTTCCGCACGGACTGCTCTTTCACGCGTCCAAGGTGCACATCCCGGTCATCGTCTTCTTCCTCTTCTCGGCGCGGCACTGCGATCACAGCGTGGTGAAGGCCGTGCAGGCCTCCTCCGTATGGATCCTCCGTTTTCAGACGCAGGAGGCGTTGCATCAGTACGCGCGCGGCGTGCGCATCGCGCTCAACCTCCGCGTGCTGCTTCCGCAAACGCTGGCCGTGTGGATGCTCTTCACCTGGGTCATGCCGCTGCGGGATGCCGCGCTGCAGACCCTGTTCCTGCTGCTCGCCGCGCGATTCCAGACCGCGCTGCTCAACGCCCTCAGGCCGAAAATCCCCTTCTTCGAAATCGAGACGCAGCTCGCCACGGCGCAGCGCTTCGCGGTGTTCTTCATCATCGTCCCCTTCGTCATGGTCTTCATCATCGCGCATTCGCTGACCGCCGCTTCTCCCGTGGCCTTTCTCGTGATGCTCGGCGCCATCGAAGCGCTTGTCCACCTTGCCGGCGCGCTGTGGCGGCGGCGACGCTATGCAACAGCGGCGGCGGAGTAACACGCGATGGCAGCACGGCATCCTTCCCCACGCAGACACACCGGACAGGCGGCTCCGCTCCTCGCGCTGCTCCTGTTCGCGGCCTGCGCCACGCAGAAGCCTCCCGACGGCGGTCCGCCGGACACCGAGCCGCCGACGGTGCTGGAGACGGAACCGCCGAACGGCAGCACGCGCTTCACCGGCGACCGTGTGCGCATCACCTTCGATGAATACGTGAACCGGCAGTCCTTCCAGCAGGCGCTGCACATCGCGCCGTTCATGCAGACGCCTCCCGAAATATCCTGGAGCGGCAGGAGCGTGGACATCCGCTTCACCGAGCCGCTGAAAGAGAATCGCACCTACGTGGTCACCGTCGGCACGGCGCTGAAGGACGCCAACGGCGGCAACGCCCTGGCCGCGAGCACGACGCTCGCCTTTGCCACGGGCGACAGCATCGACCGCGGCAGCTTCTTCGGAAAGGTGTCCGACGACAAGCCGGCGGGTGTCAGCCTCTTCGCCTTCGCGCTGCCCGACGGACGCGCCGACACGCTCAATCCCTCACGAGTGCGCCCCGATTACGCCGCGCAATGCGGGCAGGACGGCAGTTTCCGCTTCAGCAACGTCGCGATCGGACGCTACCGAGTCTTCGCCGTGCGCGACCGCCAGGCCGATTTCTTTTACGACATCGAGACGGACGATTTCGGCGCGCCCTGGGGCGACATCGACCTCGGCGTTGCCGATTCGCTGTAGGAGCCGCAGTATTTCCGGCTCGCGACCGAGGACACGACGGCACCGTACATGCAGTCCGTCGAGGCGCAGAACGCCGCTCTGCTGCGCGTGAAGTTCAGCGAAGAACCTGTTGGCGTGACCGCGCCGCAGTTCACCGTCACCGATTCGGTGTCGGGCGCGCCGCATGCCGTCGTGGCCGTGCTGCCCTCCGCGCGCGGCAAGTACGCGTGGGACGTCTTCCTCGCGCCGCCGCTGGGACGCGGGCGTTATCTGCTCCGCGTGGATTCCCTGCGCGACAAGGCCGGACACGAAATCCCCGAAGCGCTTCGCAGTGTGGCCTTCGACGGCGTGGACGCGGCGGACACGGTGAAGCCGTCGCTGCTGTCCGTATCGCCCGCCGCGCGCGCCACGGACGTCTCGCTGGATTCGGTCTTCGAGGTCCGATTCTCGCATCCCATGCGGGCGCAGGTCGGCGCCACGCTGCGCGACAGCCTGCGCAACGCCCTGCCTCTCGAGGCCTCGTGGGCGTCCCTCACCGCGCTCCGCCTCGCGCACCCGCCTCTCGCGCCCGAGGCGGCGTACACGCTGTGCATCGAGCTCGCCTCGCTGCGAGATTCGCTGCGCGGCATGGCCGTCGCGGACACCGCGTTCTGCGTCGGCTTCACGACGGAGAAAGCGAGTTCCGCGGGCAGCATCTCGGGCGCGGTGACCGACAGACGCGGCACCGCGCTGCCGAAAATCGTGCGCGCGAAGAACGTCGAGAAGAAACACCTCCCCGTGCAGACACGCGCGGCCGCGGATGGCGCGTTTTCCTTCCCCGGCCTCCCCGCCGGCAGGTACATGCTGGATGCGTGGGAGGACGCCGACAGCAGCGGCGCCTGGTCGCCCGGCAAGCCTTTCCCCTTCGCGCCTTCGGAGCGCTTCGCCGCCGCGCCCGACACCGTGCGCGTGCGCGCGCGCTGGGAAACGTCGGGCACGCGCATCACGCTGCCCTGACGCACTCCCGCGTCAGCGTTCGAACGGCTGCTCCCGCCTGCGCATCGTCACGAAATCCCGCACGATCCACGCGTCTGGGACGCCCTTCACGATGCAGCTGTCGCGCAGCGCTTCGGCCTCCTTCCGTTCCGTGAAGTTGCCCGTCCGCAGTTTGTAGTAGGGCGCGTCGAAGACGACTTCCACCGTGTCGGCCTCGAGCTGGCGGGTCAGAGAGTCGCGCCGCGCGAGCGCCTCGTCGAGATTCGTCGTCGAGAAGATCTGCACGCGGAAGCCCATGACGCGCTCCATGCGCACGGATCCGCCCGGCGCCTCGGAGGTCACCTCTCCTTCGCGCTGCCGCGAGGCGACGCGCAGCGAGTCCGCGGCGTCGCGGTACCGCGAGGCGTCGAAATCCGCCTCCCTGCCGCGGTACGGGGTCGGTCCGTCCCCCGCCGACGGCGCGCTCCCGCTGCACGCTGCAAGCAACAGCGCCGCGAACAGCGGAAGCAGGGCGACGCGAAGATCAGCGGCGCACTTCAACGGAGAACGCGCCGGCATAACCCTTCCCGATCACTTCCTCCTTGAACTGCGAGGCCTGCTCGCGCGTCTGGAAGGAGCCCACCGTCACCTTGTAGAGCTGGCTGACGGGATCGAAATCCTTGTACACCGGCTGATTGAATTTCCCCTTCGCCTCGGCGACGAGTTGCATCGCGCCCGACTCCGCCTTGAAAGCCCCGAGCTGCACGCTCCACATGAGGAGGCCCTTCTTCTGGCCCTCGGCGCTCTTCTGGATCTGCTCAGGCTGCGCGTCCTTCTGCACTTCGGGGTTGGGATCCACGACCGGGACGTTTTTCTCCGTGGACTGAATGTCCTCGAGCTTCGAGCCGGGGGGCGTCTCCGTCGTGGGAAGCACCACTTCCTGCTTGTCCGTCTTCTGAAATTCCGGAGACGAGGTGTCATCCGTTTTCGCCGCCTCTTCGCTCGAGCTGCAGCCGGCGGCGAGGAGGGCGATCGCGAGGAAAGGGACGAGGAACAGCGTGTGCCGTGCATTCATGGGATTCTCCAGGGAGTTACTGTTGGATGATCGTCAGGCCGGAACTCGTGCCGATGCGGTCGGCCCCGAGGGATAGGTAGAGGAGCGCGTCCGCGCGCGTCCGGATGCCGCCGCTGGCCTTCACGCGCAGCGCACCCGCGGCCATGTGCGCCATGAGGGCGACGGCCCGCGGCGTGGCGCCGCCGGTCGAGAAACCCGTGGACGTCTTCACGTAATCCGCGCCCGCGTCGAGTGCAAGGTGGCATGCCCGCGCGATGTCGCGATCCTGCAGCAGGCAGGTCTCGAGTATCACCTTCACGATGGCGCCGTCCCTCGCTTCGCGCGCAGCCGCCACGACCGCCGCGATATCCGCGCGCACGGCTTCATACTGCCCCGAAAGCAGCAGGCCCACGGGCAGCACCATGTCAAACTCCGCGGCGCCGTCCGCCGCCGCCTGCCGCGTTTCCGCCGCCTTCACGGCGCTGCGCGAGGCGCCGAGCGGGAAGCCGATCACCGTGCACACCGCAACAGCCGATCCGGCCAGCAGGCGCGCCGAGAGCGGCACGAAGACGGGATTGACGCACACCGTCGCGAAACCCGCCTCCCGCGCCTCCGCGCAGAGTTGCGTCACGGCGTCTTCCGTGGCGTCGGGTTTCAGCAGCGTGTGGTCGATATGCCGCGCCAAATCCCCCGCCTCCACCTCCCGCAACGCCCCCGCCTCGCCGGACGGAATCCAGCGCGCGAACGCTTCATCGGCGTCGAACAGGAGTTTTTCGATGGGTGTGGCTTCGGTCATCATGCGTCCTGCAAGATACAGAACAGCGACATGATACGAACGCAGTACTTCATAAAATCCACTGATGTCCCTCTCCCACATGATAGCCACTCGTTCCCATCTAAAAATCCATGTTTCGTGTGCTTCGTGTATTTCGTGGACATTCAACGCACACAACCCTCGAAACAATTCACGAGCGTTCCTCCCTAAAAAATAAACCCATGCTTCGTGTGCTTCGTGTATTTCGTGGACCTTCTTATATTCACTCATGCCCCTCAAGTCCAGATTTCTTCTTGTCGCAGCAGCGACCCTCTTCCTCCTGCTGTCCTCCGCTCACGCACAGGACTCGCTCCGCGAATACCCCGCCGGCTACGTCACGCCCTTCACCGTTGATTCGGGGACGACGGTACGCAAAGTTCTCGCCGGCGGCATCGTTGGCGGACTCTTCCTCGGGTCGCTCGTGGACTCCTATTACGCGTGGTGGCAGGTGCGCGGGGGCGATTTCCTCTTTCACGAGGAGGGCTGGTTCGGGGAGGAGAACCTCGGCATCGACAAGCTCGGGCATTTCTTCACGTCGTACATGTACTTCCATACCTTCTACGACATGCTGCGCTGGGGAGGCTTCGATCACGGCACGGCGTACTGGGCCTCGGCGGGTGTGACCTTCACCTTTGCCCTGCTCGTCGGAAGTCGGGGACGGCACCACGACGCTGGGCTTCGACTACCAGGACCTCGCCTTCAACTCCGCGGGAATGCTCTACGGCATGCTGCAGAATGACGTTCCCTTCCTCAACAATTTCCGCTTCAAGTGGAGCTACGTCCCATACGAATCGTACAAATTCCCGCCGCGCTTCACCGAGCATTACGACGCGCACACCTACTGGCTGGCCGTCAACGTCAACAACCTCCTGCCCGCGTCGCTGGAACCGTACTGGCCCGATCCGCTGCAGCTCGCCGTGGGCTGGAGCGTGCGCGACCATTTCACGCCCTGGCACTTCGCGCTCGGCAAACCCGAGTTCGTGGTGGGACTGGACCTCGATCTCGGCGTCTGGCCCTTCCGCCAGCGCGAACTGCACCTCGCCGAGCGCATCGTGAACCACTACCACTTCCCCATGCCCGCCGTGAAGTTCAGCGAGCATCGTCCGCCGGATTGGCGCGTGCTCTATCAGCAGTAACCCTCGCACCGAAAAAGTATCTCGACTGCGTCTGTGTTCCGCAGGTGACTGCAACCGCGATGGTCGGACAGAGGCATGCGAGACTCAGGCCGGTGCGGGTGTTCCATGTGCTCTCCTGTGAGACGGGGGTTTGCAGAGTGGCGGCGTTGTGCTCCCTTGGCGCCGGATCGGAGATAGGCACTGATGCCGGACGAATATCTTCCGCGTTGGTATCCGGTGCGCCGTGCTTTTTGCATGCCCATTTCATGCTACTTCCGCCTCGAGTATCACGGGATTGCTCCTTGTCGTTCCGATGCCCATGGCGCATCACCGTGTTCGCAGTCGCCTGGACGTAATTAAAGGAGAACCATTGGGTTAACCTCTGCCGGCAAATCAAACCATGCTTTCCCGTTAAAATGATGAGACAGTACCACTTCCTCCCACCCCCCCCAGTCCAGATGTTGTTCCAGCAGTCCCGTGGATTGCGGCCGAGATAGCCGACCCAAGGTGATTTAATGAGCATCGGAATATGTTCCGGTGGCATACTTCCGACCCCTCCTCCGCAAAAATGGACACGCTCCTCGTTCATCAGCCCAGACCCCCGGAATTTCGTCCGCCCCAGGAAATCCCTCCACACTCGCGGCACACCTTTCTCGATGACCAGTGCATTCTGCGTGTTTGATGGTGTGAATTCATTTCTCAGGGTACAGTAGATGGTATCGCCTCGTTGACAGGCCGATCTCACCCAATCAGGCTCAGGGAATGGTACCCTGGTAAATGTATACGGTTGATACGTCGTATACGATCCGGTGTTGCCAAAGATATAAAGCTTCTTGTCATCACCTCGAACCATTTCTCCAATGCCATTTGTATGCTTGTAACGCGTAATAACGG
Organism: Ignavibacteria bacterium; assembly: GCA_016720835.1. Classification (GTDB taxonomy): domain Bacteria; phylum Bacteroidota; class Ignavibacteria; order SZUA-365; family SZUA-365; genus JADKJW01. The sequence goes on along the minus strand of JADKJW010000005.1, from coordinate 224,321 downwards.
TACCGTTTCTCGTTGAGGTCAATCCATTTGATACAGAACACCAGAGTATGTTATTAGCCGTTTTCCATACCCCGTTCAGATACCCAACATTACCGGTGATATCATTGCTTGTAATCCTGTAATAAATCATATCCTTCCCATTCCACCTGGCAAGGTTGAAAGGTTGAATATATTTTCCCATCCTAATCCCATATCTCATCTGTACTATCAAAACAGAACATCCCACATATCCATATCTCCGTATCCGATATCGCCAGCAGATCCAGCAGTATCGTCGGATCGTCATACTCGGCCAGCATCCGCCACGAATACTCGTTGCTCGTTGTCGTGGTATCGGGTGGAGGCAGCGGAGCGGCAACGGGCGCTTCATCCTTCGAGCAGGCCGCGAACAGCACTGCGGCGAGAGTGAGGGCCAGTATCGCCACGATCGTCATGCCTTGCCGGCCGCAGTGCTGACATTCCGTGCGGGTGCTCATGACCGCTCTTCGCGGATCTGGAGGTCACGTGATAGTGCCTCCCGCGCCATACTGCCCACAGCAGATGCAGGGCCGTATTTCCAGGGAGCGAAAAAAGCGGAGTGAGCATGTTCTCGGGTGCCTCCCGGCAGGTGCGTCGATCAGGTCAGTGGAACCTAGCCACAACGGAATCGACATGCAAGCCGGAGAGGCGGAACCCTCGTGTTTCCCACCGGCTCCTTTCCCCTCATAACGAAAAAGGCCCGGGACTCGGACCTTTTTCCATCGTTTTCCAGAATCTGTCTCCGGTGTTTCGGACTGCTCTCGCAGTTCATCCATTCACAAAGGATCCACTCCGCAACACGTGCCGCGTCGGCTCCTGAATCAGCAGCCGCCCGATTCATCAAAGGAGGGATCGCTCTTCGCGAGGGCGCAGCGAACTTCCATGTTCACCGTCCAGGGAAGGCCGTTGGCGGCGGCATATTCCGCCTGTATCCGCACCTGTTTGTCCTCGGTGTTCCACCACAGCAGGTAACGCATGTCGTTTCCACGTTGCAGTCCTCCGCCGTGTTTCTCGATGATGCTGTAGATCATGTCCCTGTACATGTCCATGCTCGCTGCAGTGACCGGCTTGATCGACACGGCGTCGAGTTTGTCGCCGATCATTCGCATGATGACCGCATAGCGGTACTTCCCGATGTCCCGTGTGATGATGAGGTCCGAACCGTTGGCGGCGGAGGCGCCGCGAACATCGCTTTTCACCGCGTCCGGATACGTTTTCAGCAGGTCCGCGCGCGAGTCGCCGTACTGTGCCTTGTCCCACAGGGTCTGGGCCGATAGCGTTGCGGAAAGGGCCAGGAAGGCGAGCAGGAATGTTTTCATAGGAGTTCCATGCATATGAGGGGTATTGCGGTGGATTCACGTTCGAGATTGTCGCCCCGGATTTTCGATGTTGCGGGACTGCGTCGTTTCAACAACACCGTGTGGCTTCGGCGAGTTCCAGAAGCTGAGCTGAGGGTCAGCAGCCGCCGTCCTCCGGGACGTCCTTCGCCAGTTCATAGCGCACCGACATGGCGCCGATCCACGGGGCCGCTTTCGGCATCGTGAATTCCGCGCGCGCCAGCACCTGCTTCTGCTCGATGCGCCACGACGACAGGCGGTGCGCCTCGTCGCCCGAGTACGACGGACCGCCGTATTTCGCGATGATGCTGTAGAGCATGTCGGTGTACATTTCCTGCGTCGGCGCCGCAAGCGGCCTGACGGACACCCAGCTGAGCTTGTTGTTCCGCATGTTCATCGTGACGGCGTAGCGATACATCCCGATGTTCCGCTTGACCGTGAGATCCGAACCGTTCGCGTCGAAGGCGCCGCTCCCGTCGCTTCTGACCGCGTCGGGATAGGCCTTCAGCAACGCCGTGCGAGAGGCGCCGTACTCCGCCTTGTCCCACAGCGTTTGCGCCGAAAGGGATACGGAAAGGGTCAGGAAGGCAAGCAGAATCGTTCTCATCGATGCTCCGTCTACGTGTAAGAAAGCGTGTATGGGAAGCTACGCCTGCGGAATTCCAGAATCAAGGGTATTTTGATATCCCTTGTCCGGTTTGAAAAATCCATATGTAGCGATGATGCGAAAGCACCCGATACATGGCTGTACCCCTTCCTGCTTGCTGTTGTACGGGCTGGATCGACCATCTTTTTCAAGGTCACTCCTGCCATTTTGTCAGGTGCGGAAATAAGCCTCGCCGCCGGACGCCGACGTCAGGCGATTTTTTGCATGTCAATGTTATTAAACGATGTGCATGCAATGGATTTCTCTGCAAAGCGAATTGGAACGATCACGTCAGGACCGCGAGTCGGCGCGTTTTATTTCACCAGTTCAATCTTTCTCAGCGTGGTGGAACCGTTCATGCGCAGCTCGCACAGATACACCCCGGCAGGGAGATGTTGAGCGGACATCGGAACGCAGTATGTCCCCTCCGGCTTCTCCTCGTCCACCAGGACTGCGATTTCCACTCCCCTGCTATCGACGAGCCGGATGCGGACATGTGCGCGTGTCGTCACCGTATAGATGATGCTCGTCTCTGCGACGAATGGATTGGGATAATTCACCATCAGGCCTGGATTCATCATTTCTGCACGGGATTCAACGTGCGTCGTACGAGCATTCTCGCGCATCCAGAGCCCGTGCCCAGCAGTCCCAGCCAACATTGAATTCCCAACCCGGCACAGAGACCGTATTTGCACTGTCGGCATGGTAAAACCATCATTAAATTCCCGCCACGACGTACCGTGTTCGGTTGATTGCATGATACCGCCCGCATAGAATCCCACGCATTCGCTCGTGTCGGTGCTGACAAATGACGTTACGTCAGTAGATACTGGAGAGGAATAGACTTTTTCCCAAGAATTCCCTCTGTTCATGGAAACAAAGACATCGCCAAACATACCGCCAGCATACAATACGGTATCACGACTGTCTAACTTGTGGATACTTTCCGGTACTAACCCACTGCTCTTCTTGGTCCAGGTTACGCCCAGGTTTGTCGAGGCAAACACCCCAGTACCGGTTCCGGCATAAAGTGTATTACTCAAAAAATGTAATGCGTTGATAAAATGTGGCATTTCCAGGCCATTGTTTCTTTCCGACCATGTCTTTGCACTGTCAAATGAAACAAACAACCCTTTGGCCATTGTTCCAACGAAGAGCGCAGTATCCATCACCGCAAGACTTCTGATGGTTGGGCGAATCGGGAACCCACTGCTTGCCGGGTACCAACTCATTCCTCTATCTGTTGATGCAAAGAGTCCAAAACCAGTGCCTGCGTAAATTGCAGAATCTTGGATCAACATCGCAGAAACAGCTTTAATCTGCCCGTTGGTATTCGATTCCGCCCATGTGCGACCGCCATTTGTTGAGTACCAAATGCCATCAGCAATTGTTCCCGCCATCACGAACGAATCTTCGTGCGCGATGGAGGTGACATTCGCGTACTTCGGCAGGTCGGTTTGCACCCATTGCGAGCGCAACGCAGCGGGTGTCCCCACAAGCAGGATGATTCCGAAGAGCAAACTGTATTTCATCATTGCACGAGGGAAAACGACTCTGCTCACGAGGATCTCCACGGTGTTCCTGGGAGTTTCAATGGTATTTCAGCGTCCGAAAGCGATACATCCATATTTAGATTACGTCGTGTTCTAAGGTATTTGCTTGCGGATGGTTGCTTGTCTTCATTTCCGTAAGGACGTCATTACCTGTCGTACCATATACCAACGGTATGGAGACTTTCAGCGGTTTTCAACTGAAGGAAATACACCCCGTTCGCGAGTTTCCAGTGCATGAGGTTGCCGAAGTGCCATTGATTGAAGCCATCATACTGAACTCTGCGATACCCCCTGAACACCTCAAGACCCAATATGGAATAGATGGATATCTCAACGTCCAGTCCTGCGCGACTCGAAAAGGAGACAGAAAATGCGCTCCTCACTGGATTCGGAGCCACCTCCAGATCACGAATAGTATGCGCGTGCATGGTTTCAGGCGCATGATATCTTGTCAATGTGTGCAATTTGCGTCGAAGCAGGATATTTTCAGCGCTATTGCTTTTTCCGAAGATGATGACATAGCCCTGTGTTTTGTCCAAGGATATTGAGGAATAATTTACGTCATATCCGGTTTCGAAGAACCGCCAGCTCGCGCCACCGTCCGAAGTAAAACATATCTGACCGTTCCAGCCAGTAACAAACAGACCGTCCCGATAATCACCTGCGATCGAATATCCACGTATCGGCAAGGATGTCTTCGACCAGTCTTTGCCTCCATTGCTCGTACGAAGGAGATTCCCCGGGCCAGCAGCGTAACCGTGCGAAGAATCAGAAAACGACACACTGTACAACATGGGCATCTGATAGTTGGCATAGATTTTTTGATACGTCCAACTCCTCCCCGCAGTCGTTGTATGCGCGATCATCCCATTGTCGGTAGCGAAAGGACTGGCTTCCGAAACCAACCAGCCAGTCCGCCAGTGAGGAAACGATATCCCCAGATTCCTCGAAGGCGACAACCCGGCAAGATACACATTCGTGTCGCCGTCCTGCCAGGAAACACCTCCATCACTCGTCGATCGACACGTATTGTTATCACTGCGCAAAGCAATGCCATGGATGGAATCCGCGAAATAGAGCTGATCTACCCGCATGTCCAGAGTGAGTGCATCCCACAGGACTCCGCCGGTTGAGCTTGTTAGAAGCTTGTCGCCGCACGCTGCCCAAAAATGGCTCGTATCCAGGGCAAATGCGGCTTGCGCGTTGTCCGCGATGACCCTCCATGAATCCCCTCCGTCCGAACTTTTTAGCACATGTTGAAAGAGCGTATTGGAGGTATCATATCCGTAGGCGGAAATCCAACCGATCTGCGTCGTGAGGAAGGTGACATTCCGAGGATGAAAATTCTTGTACTCGGACGGAAGGACAAACTTCAGTCTTTCCCATTCCTGCGCATTTGCCTGTGCATCGTTCATGAGATTCGGGGATTCGGGAACCTGGCCCGCGGCCTTCAGTGTGCTCAATGCAACAAGAGCCGCAACGACAAGTGCCTTCATCATGGACTTCACTACTCCTCCCCGTGTGTTTGCATGTTGCGATTCGACCAGGAAGAACCGGAGGAACATGACACGAGTACTCCTGACAGTTCTCAAAAGTACAGCAGAGAGAACCTCGTCATTAATTCGGCAAAGATCAAGAGTTTGGTATCTGATGGATATCGTTTCGGTCCATGCCATTGCCGATGCGGCGCCCGTCCGCCGTCTGCATCGCTTCATCTCCGCGCGTGTTACCTGCCAGGCCTGAGCTCCGGGGCCCCTGATCCGGGGCCGTGTTCCGTCTCACGACAATAAGAAATGGCGAAAACCGTATGATTTTCGCCATTCATGGGGATCTGTAGCGGGTGAGGGATTCGAACCCACGACACATGGATTATGATTCCATTGCTCTACCGACTGAGCTAACCCGCCGGGGGAAGACAAAGGTACGGAAAGGCGGGATTTGACGCAAGTGCCCGCCGATCTGAGCGCGACTTTTCCTATCTTGCGGTTGCGCCACCCAGCACGAGGCCTTCCCGCTCACCTGCCCCTTCGCCCATGCACATCCCCGGCACCTTGAAAAAACGCGGCCGCTCGCTGGAGACGATCTCCGAACGCCGCAAACAGCGCTTCCAGCAGGTCATCGACCGGCGTCAGCCGACGCTCACACTGGTGATCGAGAACGTGTGGGACCCGCACAACGTCAGCGCCATCCTGCGATCCGCGGACGCGATAGGCATCCATTCCGTCCACCTGCTGTACCATGTGGAGGCAGCGCCGAACTTCCGCGCCATCGGCAGGAAAAGCTCCGCCAGCGCCAAGAAGTGGCTGGATCTGCATGTGCACCACTCCGTCGCGGACTGCTTCGCCGAACTCCGCGCCGCGGGCTTCCGCATCTACTCCTCGCACCTCAAGAAGCAATCGGTTCCGCTGCACGCCATCGACGCTACGGAAAAGGTGGCCTTCGTGCTCGGGAACGAACACCGAGGCGTCTCCGAGGAAGCCTGCGCCCTCTCCGACGGCATCTACTTCATCCCGATGATGGGCATGGTCGAGAGCCTCAACGTCTCCGTCGCCGCCGCCGTCACCCTCTACGAGGCCCTCCGCCAGCGCGCCGCGAAAGGCATGTACGACACCCCGCAACTTCCGGAAGCGATGCGCCGCGCCATGCTGGAAGATTGGGCTGGAAAATAAATGGAAATACTGGGAGGGCGGACATTCCTGTCCGCCATGTTGAATTCCATTCGATCGACGATGCATGCTATCTTGACTCGTAAAATATGGGAGGGCGGACATTCCTGTCCGCCATTTTGAATTCCATTCGATCGACGGTGTGTGCTATCTTGACTCGTAAAATATGGGAGGGCAGACATTCCTGTCCGCCATTTTGAATTCCATTCGATCGACGGTAAAACGTTCTTTGACGCGGGAAAAAAGGGCGGACAGGAATGTCCGCCCCCCTACGCTTTCCATAAACACGAATTCTTGAAGAAAGAGGGCGGACAGGATGTCCGCCCTCCTCCCCATTACTTTACAAACATGATCGAATGGGCGGCGGTGCTGCCTGCATGGGTGAGGACGGCTCGGTAGGAACCGGAGGGGAGGCCGCGGGCGTCGAAGGGCAGTCGGTACCGGCCGGAGGCAATCGGACCGCGGTGAAGCAACGCCACTTCCCTGCCGGCCACATCGATGATGCGCAGCGACGCATCGCCGTCGGAGGGGATGGAGAACTCGAGCGTGGTCGAGGGATTGAATGGATTCGGATGCGCGCTGACCGTCGGTCGCGACGCGCTGCGCGTGAGGAGACGTTCGCAGTACCCGTCCAGCAGAAGCACGGGATCCTGGGACGCCGCGTCGACGGCGCATTCGGTGGTGACAGCCAGCGCGGCGAGCCGCAGCGAGGCGGTGGTGGACTCGCGCAGATTGTTCTGCCGGAACAGCAGCCAGCAGAGCACGTCTGTACTATCCGCCGGACGGCCCCGCACGTCCACAATGAGCGAACCCTTGATGCGAGTCGCGACAAGCGAGGCGCCGGTCTCGTACGGCCGCGCCGCCTCCACCCCCGAGAACTGCACAAGGGCGGAATCGTAGGCCACGCTGAAATGCGCGTTGAACGCCTCGCCCGCATTCAAGGCGGGCGCCACGCGAATGGGCACGCGCAACGCGCCGCCAGGACTGGCGACGACGGTTTCCGCGGAGCCGATGGTATATGCCTGACTGCACGCGAGCAGCGTGACGGTGGTTCCGCGCGCATCGAGCGTCACCGGACACTGCTGCTGCATACCCGCGTCGAGAATCACGACCCGGGTGACGGTATCGACGGGTGTGCCCGCGGCGGAAAAGACCAGTTGGAACAGCGGACCGCTCGGCAACACGGGGATGTAATCCGTGATCGAAATGCGGCAGCCGCCCGCGTCGATGCGCTGCAGTTGCAGCGTGCCGCCCTGGGTGATCGTCCCTGCCGTTTCCACGCTCCGCAACGCGAGCAGCGTCGAATCGAAGCGCAACAGCACGGTGAAGGATAACGGTGAAATCGTGGAGAGTGGTTCGAGCACGGTCAATGGCAGACGGAACTCGGTCCGCGACTGCGCCTGCAGGCCCGATTCGAAGAAGAGGGTCATCGGCGAAAGCTTGTTCACCACGGTGTAACTGGTCTCTGCGGAGGCGACGAGATTGCCGATGCGGACGTTCACTTCAACGAGACGCATCGATCCGTCGAGGCAGGGTTCGTCGACGTGTAGCGCAGTACGCAGGCGTCGGTGATGATATCGTCCGCGATGCGTCCGAAGATGGCTTCGAGGTCGGCCGGACCGGGTGAGGTGTAGTACTTCCCGCCGGTGCTGTTTGCAATGCTGGTCAGCGTATTCTCGTCCACATCGCTGCCGAGGCCGATGATGTAAACGGGAACCCGTTCGAGAACGGCCTTGTCGATGACCTTCGAATAGGTGAAGCGGCGGGGATCCTCCTTCTGGCTGCGTCCGTCGGTCAGGCAGATCATGACGCGCCGGCCCGCGCGCGCGCGCAGCGAATCGAGGGTGCGCAGCATCGATTCCCAGATGGCCGTCGAGCCATACGCGCTGATCGGCACCAGGGCGCCGCGCAGGCGGGCGGTGTCGTTCGTGAAGCTCTGATTGGCGGCGAAGGACGAGGCGAAACTGTACATGCAGGCCTCGTCGCGGGACTCGAGGAAGGAGAGAAACGTGGAGGTCGCGGCCTTCGCCGCGCGAAGCTTGACGCTGTCCGGATCCGGTCCTCCGTCGTCATCCGTGGCCATGCTGCCGGAGCGGTCCAGGAGGATGGCGACGGACAGGCGCGTCAGACTGTCGCCCGGACATGCGAGCGATTCGACGAACTGCGCGATGCCGTCCTCGCGAATGGAAAAGTCGGGACTGTTCAGGGTATGCTGCAGAAGCCCGTTGCGGCGCACCTCCACTTTCAACTGCACGTACGGAAAGCGGGTGAGATCCACCTGCGTGATGCGCAGCGCGAGACTGTCGCGCACAGACGCACCGGCCTGTCCGACTGCCGTCAACGCGAGAAGCGCGACGAGGAACACACCGGAGATGGAGCGCATGACCGCGCCTACCGCGAAATGATCAACCGCTTGGTGGAGACGGCGTACCCTTCGCTGAGCGTGCAGAGATAACTGCCGCTCGGAAGATCCTCGATCGAGAAACTCACCGCGTGCGTGCCCTCCGCGAAATACCCGTCAAAGAGCATGCGCAGGACTTCGCCCTGCAGGTCGGTCAGTTCGATGCGCGAACGGCCGGTACCGTGCACGGCGAATTCCACGGTTGCCGTCGCGGAGTGCGCGCCGAGCACGGGATTCGGGTATATCGACTTGACCTGCAGCACGGGTTTCCTTGTCAAGAGGCGTTCACACCATCCGTCAATGGTGACGTGGTCTCCCGCGAACTCCAGCCTGGGTGCGCACGACTGGGCGAAGAAGAGTTGCTCTACTGATATGGAGACACGCGACGAGGCAATTCGGTTACCGGCGGTGAACACGAGGCGGAGCAACACGCCGCTGCGCCCGGCCGGATCGGACTTCGAACAGGAGACGAACAGCAGTCCGGGGGACATTTCCACGACGGTCAGCAGGGTGCCGGCGCTCACGGTGCCGCCCGTTTCGTAGCGATTGAAGTGCAGCAGGTTCTCGTCGTAGCGGAAGAAAAAGGACAATTCCATCTGTTGCGCGATATCGATGGAATCGTGCAACCAGACGGGAATGACCAGCTCCGCGAGTGGCCGCGCGACGATGCCGGAATCGATACCGAAGCGCAGCAGTTCCGGGCAACCGCTGATGACAAAGGGTTCGTCGCCGCTCGTCGCCAGCACGTCGCAATGCTGCCGCCATCCCTCGCCTTCCATCGCGAGGGTCAATGCGGTTCGAAGATTGGCGCTGCGAAACGGCACGTGCAGGCGCAGGAAGAAGAGCGTGTCCCCCGCCCCGTAGGTCATGCCTCTTCGCGGCACGGCGGCGCCAGTCCACGCGGGGGTGATGAGCATCGATCCCGCCGTCCCGCCTGCGGTGATGGTGGCGGGATCGAGCAGCGTCGTGGGCCCTTCCAGCCCGATGAAGCGCACGGCGCTGCTGTCGTACCCGAACCGGAGAGCGAAGTGCAGCGCCTCGTCCGCGCGGATCTCCCCTTCCGCAACGACGGGCACCACGATGGTCTGATCGTCGGTGAGCGTATCGGGAAGCAGGGCGCGCACGGCAAGCTGAGAGCGGTAATCCGGATCGGTGTAGCGCACGGTGCCGAAATCGGTCTTGCCGTCGATGTTCACCGTGATCTCGAGCCGGTGTTCCTCGCCCTGTCTGCAGGTGTCTGGAGTGGTGTAGCTGAGGATGCAATTGCTCGCGTAGATGCTCTTGAAGATGCGATCGAAGGTTTCCTGCAGCCGCTCCGATGTTGGCGCCAGCAGGCATTCGCCGCCGGTCAGGCGCGAGAGCGAATCGAGGGCGGTTTCGTCGCCCGGTTCCACGCCGAGGCCGATGGTGTAGAGCGGGATGCGACGCCGGCGCGCGTCGTCGATGGCGTCGATGAGGGTGTTCATGGAGGACTGATCGGACCCGTCCGTGAGCAGAATGACGATCGTCTTCGAGGATCCGGTGTCCGCGGTGCAGTACGGGAGCGTGAAGAGCACCGCATCGTAAATCGCGGTGCCCGGACGCAGGCCGAGTCCCGCGACGGCATCGTCCAACAACGTGAGATTGGACGTGAGCGTGTGCTCGAGCTGCACCTCTTCGCCGAAGGTCACCAGTCCGCCCTTGTCCGTGGCCCGCAGCCGGTGGAAGGCGTACGACATCATCTGCTTGGCCTTTTTCCACTTCAGGCTGTCGGGATCGTAGTCGCGCGTCCCCTCCACGAAGCTCATGCTGAGGCTGACGTCGAGAATGAACATCACGTTCACCTGCTTCGTCGTGTCGTTCGTGGCGCAGTCGATCTCGAGCGGAGCGCGGGGCACGCCGTTGTCGGTGAGCGTGAAATTCGACGGGGCGAGTGTGCCGATGGACGCCGAATTGTTGATGACCTTCAACGGAATGCGGATGCGCGGGAAGGCGCCGGTTTCCGGCTGCTGAAGAAAAAGACGGAACTGTCCGTTGCTCGCGTATGGAGCGCAGAGCAGCGCGAAAAGGGCCGCGACGAGGACGGAGCGCGCGCGGTTGCGCGCCGTGTGCGAAGATGCCTGTGTCGTGATCGTCATCTGCCGCGCCTCGCTGTGGGGAGGGTCGTTTACTTCGGCGGTTCCGAGAGGAGCAGCAATTCCACCCGCCGGTTGTGCTTGCGCCCCTCTTCGCTCTCGTTCTCGTCGACGGGTTTCGTTTCGCCGTAGGCGTTCACCGAAATATTGGCGCGCGGAACGCCCATGCCGCTCAGCGCCTTGCTGACCGCCGCACCGCGGCGGCGCGAGAGCGCGGTATTGTATTCCACGGTGCCGACGTCATCCGTATGGGCGTTGAGTTCCAGATCGAAATCGATTTTAGCTTCCACGAGTTTCTGCAGGGCCGACGCGTACCAGGCGGCGAGATCGGTCGCATACTCGTCGGAGATGTCGGCCTTGTCGAATTCGAAATACACGATGGGATGGTCCGGCTTCGTCTCCGCCTTCGGCGCCTCGGGCAGTATCGGGGGAAGGCCGACGCGCACGCGGTACTCCCGCGTCGAAAGGGACATCGGCACGGTGGCCGACTTGCTCGCCGGGAGGTAGTTCTTCGCGGATACGTCGAACGTGTACTTCTGTCCGAGCTTCGTCCTGAAGCGGAGGATGCCCTTCTTGTCGGTGATCGTGGAATCGACCGAACCGTCCTCGCGCGCAATGCGCACACGCGCGCCGCCGATGCCGCTGCGCGTGAGCGTGTCGGTGACGGACAGGGACACGTAGAACGTGTACCGCGCGGTGTCCTTGAACGGATTCGGTCCGATCGCGTACAGGTCGTAGCCGCCGAGGCCGCCGTCCCTGTTCGAGGTGATGTATACGGTGTCCTCGAGCGCGGAGACGCGGAAGAACAGATCGTCCGCGGAGGAATTGAACGGTCGTCCGATATTCGTCGGCGGCAGCCAGCCTTTCTTCGTGTCGCGCACGGAGACGAAAAGGTCGTGCCCGCCGAGACCGGGATGCCCGGTGCTCGAGAAGTAGAGTTCCGTGCCCGCGGGTGAGAGGTACGGACCCTTTTCATCGTCCGACGTATTGACGCCGGGACCGAGGTTCTTTGCCGTGCCCCATTTGCCGTTGCGCAGGCGCTTGCTCACCCAGAGGTCCGTCCCGCCGAAACCGCCCGGGCGGTCGGAGGAGAAGAACATTTCTTCCCCGTCCGTGGAGATGGTGGGATTCGAATCCCAGTACTTGGTGTTGACGAGTTCGCCGAGATTCTGGATGCGCTGCCATTTGCCCTGCGCATCGAGGGAGGCCGTGTAGATGTCCGCGTCACCGAGACCGTCCTCATTCCAGCACTGCGTATAGATGATCGTGCCTCCGTCGGCGCTCACGAACGGCGCGCCTTCGTCGCGGGGAGTGTTGACGGTGCCGCCATAGTTCAGCGCCTGCGACCATTGCCCGCGCTCGAGATCGGCGAACCAGAAATCGTCGCCCTGGATGTAGCCCTCGGCGGTCGGACGGTTCGACGTGAAGTACAGGCGGTTGTCGAGCAGCGACGACGCGAAATCGTCGTACGTCGAGTTGACCTCCGAACCGAGATTCCGGAGAACGGCGGTGTCGTAGGAGCGCACGTCCTTCAATGCGCCCGTGCCGCAGCCCGCGGCCGCGAAGGCAAGGAAGAGGACGGGAAGGACGCGATGAGCAGACAGGGTGCGATGCATGAAGGTTCGTCTCCGCGGGGTTACAGGGCGAATTTCAGGACGGCGACGCCGTGGATGGCCGAGGCCTTCCAGTTGTCGTCGCTCGAAATGTTCGTGAGAGGATATTCGTACGTCACTTCGGGCGCGAAGATGACGCTGCGGCTGAGCTTGAGGTTGTATCCGATCCCGACGCGCACGTCGATGCGAGGGGCCGTCACGTCAGGGATGTCCGTCCATTCCTGGGGCTGCAGAAACGCCTCGTCGGTGCCGGTCGACCAGAACACGAAGTTCGGATCGAGCATGCGCTCCTTTACGCTGTACTGCGACGTCATCGGAAGGCCGATGGCGGGCCCGGCAAGCAGGTACAGATTCTTGATCGGAAACAACTCGAGCATTGGATTGATGACGAAGTACGCGATGCGCGCGTCCATGACCCGTTCCACGGGAACGTCGACCACCGAGCCGTCGACCACCTGCCGCATCCCGGAAAATGCCGTGCTGTATTCGGCCCGCTTGTCGTCGTAGAGAAGTTTCAGCGCGATTCCCCAATCCGGCGTGGGCAGATGCTCGATCTGAATCCCCGCGATGATGCCGATACCGCTGCCGTCCGCAAAAAGGCACTTGTCGCACTCCGGCAGGAAGTCGCCCGCGTGGGTGTTCTGGCTGACCCCGAGCTGCGGACCGATGTACCAGTACTTCGGCGTCGGATTGAGTACGTCGGGCGGCAGGGGCGGCGCGATGGAGCGGTATTGCGCGTGCAGCAGAGGCGTGGCTCCGAGCAGAAGCGTCGCGACGAAAACGGAGGGAAAGAAACGTGAAAAGTGACTCATGGACGCCCGCGCCGAGGGTGATGAAAATGGGTGCTGTGTTCGTTCTTCAGGAATATCAAAAACATCGCGTTTTCGGGCATGAAATGCAAGACGGAGACTGATCCCTCCCGGGATGAAGACCGTCCGATCAGCCGGAAGGATACAAAACCGCAGTACGTGGGTATGTCCGTTCGGGCGTTCGGCCTGCCGCGCGAGAGGGCGCTCAGATGTAATTCTGCTTCCTCGCGTACGCCCGCAGCTCGTCACGGTAGATCGGAGGGGCGATGTGAATCAGTTCATTGACGCGCGCGCGCACGGTCTTTCTGAACAAGGAAGCGACGCCGTACTCGGTCACCACGTAGTGGACATCCGCGCGACCGGTGGTCACGCCGGCGCCCACGGGAAGGTGCGGGACGATGCGCGAGATAGTGTCGTTCTTCACGATCGACGACAACGCGATGATCGGCTTGCCGCCCGCGGAACGCGAGGCGCCGCGAATGAAGTCCACCTGCCCGCCGAAGCCCGAGTAGAGCCGCGGTCCGATGGAATCGGCGCAGACCTGCCCGGTGATGTCCACCTGCAACGCGGAGTTGATCGCCACCATCTTGCGGTTCTGCGCGACGATGAAGGGGTCGTTGACGTAATGGTTCGGGTGGAATTCCACGACGGGGTTGTTGTTGATGAAATCGAAGATCGGGCGCTCGCCCAGCACGAAGGACGCGACCATTTTGCCCGGGTGCAGGGTCTTCTTCTCGTTGGTGATGACGCCGCGTTCGATCAGCGGGATGACGCCGTCGGAGAACATCTCGGTGTGGATGCCGAGGTCGCGCTTGTTGCCGAGGAAGCTCAGCACCGCGTCGGGAATGCTGCCGATGCCCATCTGCAGCGTGGACTCGTCCTCGATCAGGTCCGCGATGTGCGCGCCGATGGCGCGGTACACTTCGGCTTCCTTTTCGTCGGTCACCTCGCCCACCTGCGGCAGTTCCTTGATCGGGGTGTCCACTTCCACCACGTGGTGGATTTTATTGATGTGGATGAAGCAGTCGCCGAGCACGCGCGGCATCTGCGGGTTCACCTGCGCGACGATGACCTTGGCCATTTCGCAGGCGGCCTTGGTCATGTCCACGCCCACGCCGAAGCTGCAGAACCCGTGTTCGTCGGGCGGCGAGAGGTGCACGAGCGCCACGTCCACCGGGATGATTTTCCGGAGGAAGAGCGAGGCCACCTCGTGAAGATGGATGTGCGTGGCATCGGCGAGGCCCTTGTTCACGGCGCTGCGCACGTTGTGCCCGATGAAGAGCGCGTTGTGGCGGAAGTGTCCCTGCATCTCTTCGGTCACGTAGCCTGATTCGCCGACGGTGAGAATATGGTGGACCTTCACGTCGGAGAGTTCGTGACCTCGGGCCACCATCGCCTTGACGAGGATTTCGGGCACGGCGCAGCCCGGATGAATGTACACGTTGTCGCCGGATTTTATGGCGCGCACGGCCGCCTCGACCGTGGTCACTTTCTTGCGGTAGTTATTCAGCCACTGCATGGAGGTGCTCCTGTTCGCTGGAATGAAGACGGTTCGTTGTGGAGGTCGGGACGGTCAGCAATTGCAGTCGAACGGTTCGACGTCGATGTCGTACAGGTCGTGCAACAGTTTGTGCGTCGGCATGCCGCGATGCGTCACGACGCCGCAGCGGAAGTAGGGATCGTCCTCGATGGCCTTTTCGACTCCCGCTGAAATGAGGGTGCGGAGCACGGGCAGCAGGGCGTTCGTGAGCGCGTAGGTGGCGCTGCGCGCGACCATGGACGGCATGTTCGGCACCGCATAATGCAGCACGCCATGCATTTCGTACACCGGATCCTTGATCGTCGTGGGCCGTATCGTCTCCACGCACCCGCCCTGATTGATGGCGATGTCGATGATCACCGCTCCGGCCTTCATCGTTTTCACCATCTCCTCGGTGACGATGTGGTGGCTCTCGTCGTCGGTGATGGAGATGGCGCCGATGAAGACATCCGCGAGTTTCACGCCGCGGCGGATGTTTTCAGGCGAAGCGATGACGGTGGTGATGCGTTTGCCGAGCGCCTGTTCGGCGCGGCGGAGGCGTTCGAGGTCGTTGTCGAGCACGATCACCTGCGCTCCGAGACCCAGGCAGGCTTGCGCCGCCGCGAAGCCCGAGGCGCCGACGCCGAGGATGACCACCGCCGCGGGAGCGACGCCCGGCACCCCGCCGAGCAGTACGCCGCGCCCGCCCTGGTCGCTGCGCAGCCAGCGTCCGCTGACCATGGCCGCGATCTGCCCGGAGATCTCGCTCATGATGCGGAGTATCGGATACGATCCTCCCTTTCCACGGAGCAGTTCCATCCCGACGCCCGTCATGGAATGGGCCATGAGATGGTCGATGAAAGGCCGTTTGCTCATGCCGAGGAGGAGGAAGGACAGGAGCGTCTGCCCTTCATGGAGCAGTTCGAATTCGCTCTCCATCGGCGGCATCACCTTGACGAGCACGTCCGCGCGTCCGGCGGCTTCTTCCGCCGAGTACACGACGCTCCCGCCCGCTTCGCGATATTGGTCGTCGCTGAAGCGCGCGCTGGCGCCCGCCTCCCGTTCGATGACAACCTGCGCGCCGGCCTGGACGAGGGCTTCGACACCGAAGGGCGACAGCGCGACCCGCTGCTCGCTCTCGAAGCGTTCTTTGAGAATCCCGATAATCATGCGATCACCTGTATGGTTTCTGTGCGGATGAGGGGTTGCGGTCGGGAGGATTGGGAGCAGTCTGCGTCAGCGGACGGTGCGCTGCGCCGCGTGCAGCGTGTTCTGCATCAGCATGGCGATGGTCATCGGACCGACGCCGCGCGGGACGGGAGTGATGGCCGAGGCCTTCTCCTTCACCGCGTCGAAATCAACGTCGCCGACGAGGCGATACCCTTTTTCCGTCGACGCGTCGGGCACCTGGTTGATGCCGACGTCGATCACCACCGCGCCCTGCTTCACCATGTCGGCGGTGATGGCGCGGGGACGGCCTATGGCCGCGATGAGGATGTCCGCCTGCCGTGTGAGACTCGCCAGATCCGCCGCGGCCGTGTGCGCGACAGTGACGATGGCGTTCGCGCCGGGCGCCTTCTGGAGGAGAATATTTGCGATCGGCTTGCCGACGATGTTGCTGCGGCCCACCACCACCACGTGCTTCCCCGAAGGATCGATACCCGATCGCAGCAGCAGTTCCTGAATCCCGGCGGGTGTGCAGGGACGAAATGTTTCCTGCCCGATCACCAGGCGTCCGACGCTGATCGGGTGGAAACCGTCCACATCCTTGCGCGGAGAGATGGCGTTGATGACCTTGTTTTCGTCGATGTGATCCGGCAGCGGAAGTTGCACGAGGATGCCATGGATGTCGGGATCGGTGTTCCAGGCGTCGATCTGCTCGAGCACGTCCGCTTCGCTGCAGTCGGCGGGACGCTCCACCGTATGCGAATGGAAGCCCACATATTCGCAGGCCCTGCCTTTCGAACGCACATAGGAGCGCGAGGCGGGATTGTCGCCCACCAGCAGGAATGCGAGGCCCGGCGTGACGTCGTGCCGTTCTTTCAGCAGTGCGGTGTCGCGCCGCACTTCGTCCTTGATCGTCGCGGCGATTGCGGCGCCGTCAATGATTGTCGCCGGCATTGCGCGAAAACTCCGGATACGTGAGTGGGGTGATGCTCTCCGCCTTGCCCGTGAGGGCGTCCACCACGATGAGGACCGCGGAGAAATGGACGTCGTCCGAGGCCATCTCGAACTTGTGCGGCGTCTGCCGGATGAAACGGCGCAGCGCCACATCCTTGCGCATGCCGACGACGGAGTCGTAGGGTCCGGTCATGCCGACATCGGTGATGTAGGCGGTTCCACCGGGGAGGATGCGCGCATCGGCAGTCTGGATGTGCGTGTGCGTGCCGACCACCGCGGAAACGCGCCCGTCGAGATGCCAGCCCATGGCGATCTTCTCGGCGGTGGCTTCGGCGTGAATGTCGACGAGGATGACGCGCGTCTCCTCGGCCATGCGCTGAATGGCCCAGTCCGCGGTTTTGAAGGGGCAGTCCAGCGGACTCATGAACGTGCGTCCCTGCACGTTCAGCACGCCGATCTTGCCCTTCGCGCCGAGATCGATGGTGATGTATCCCCTGCCCGGATTCTCGCGCGGGTAGTTCACGGGGCGCAGCAGCATGGCTTCGGCGCCCATGAGCTTGTGGATGTGCCACTTTTCCCAGATGTGGTTTCCGGAGGTGATCGCCTGTACGCCGAGTTCGCGCAGCCGCACGAGTTGCGCCTCGCTGATGCTCTTCCCGTCCATGGCGTTTTCGCCGTTGGCGATCACGCAATCGACGCCGTGGTCCTTGATGATGGAGGGCAGGAACATGGCGACGGCGTCCATGCCGGGAGTGCCGACGATGTCGCCGATGAAGAGCAGGGTGAGGGTTGTGGACATGCAGATGTATTGGTGAGGCGGATATGGCAATTTCGTTCAAGAATCTACAAAATCCGGCACAGAACTCCAATGGAAGGCCCCCGCGAAGCCTTGCGGCGCAGGTCGTTCGTGCATGCGCGGAGGAGCCCGCTCATGCTCCCTGCATTCGGTTTTTGCATTGCCTGCATCGGGCGCGTACATTTGCGGAGATAATCGAAAAACGGCCTCCGGCATGTATCAGACACCAGAAGAACGCAGAGAACAATCGCGGGCGGAAGACAAGGACTTGATCCGCGCCGCGCTCGACGGCGATCAGGACGCGTACAAGCGGCTGATGAAGAAGTATCACAGCGCCATCTACCACCTGATTGTGCGCATGATCGGCTACAATGCGGAGTCGGAGGATCTGACGCAGGAGGCCTTCATCAAGGCGTTCAATTCCCTGGCCTCCTTCAACGACGAATTCGCCTTCTCGACCTGGCTCTACAAGATCGCAACCAACAACAGCATCGACTATCTGCGCAAGCGCAAGCTGAAGACCCTCTCCATCGACAAGCCGCTCGTGACGCACGACGGCGAGACGCAGATGGAGATCCCCGACAGTTCCTACGTGCCCGACAAGCACATCCTGCAGTCGCAGCAGACGCGCACCATCCAGACGGCCATCGACGATCTGCCCGACAAGTACCGCGTGGTGATCGTCATGCGTCATCAGCAGGACAAGAGTTACGAGGAGATCGCCGAGGAGCTGAACCTGCCTCTTGGCACCGTCAAGGCCCACATTTTCCGCGCCCGCGAGCTGTTATATCGCGCGCTGCGCGGCCGTGTCGGCGATTACTGAGAGGATTGCGCGCATCCGGTTTGCTTTTTTCCGCCCTTTCGCCTACCTTTGGGAATCGAATCGGGGCGTGGCTCAGCCCGGTAGAGCGCTCGGTTCGGGACCGAGAGGTCGGAAGTTCAAATCTTCTCGCCCCGACAAAAAAAAAGAATCCGCTGTCAGCGGATTCTTTTTTTTTGGCTGCACGGAGAAATTTCGGATTGAGAATTTCGGATTGAATCCGAATATCATCGAGGAATTGTCACGCCGAGCGGAGTCGAGGCGGCGAATTTAGGATTGAATCCGAATATCATCGAGGAATTGTCACGCCGAGCGAAGTCGAGGCGGCGAATTTCGGATTGAATCCGAATATCATCGAGGAATTGTCACGCCGAGCGAAGTCGAGGCGGCGGATTCGGATTGAATACAAGACGACGATCGCCGGCACGCACTACCCCTCACCCTGCCCTTTCCCAAAGGGAGAGTAGAAGAGGAACATGAGATCAGATAATCTCTTTCCGCTATCCCGGAGGGATTCCGTCATCCGCCCCAGGTTGCGAGGAAAGTATGAAGGATGAATTATGAAGGATGAAAAGCGACAGGTGATGGCGAAAGGTGCCGGGTGACAGGCTGAAAGTGGAATGGGAATACGCGAACATTCATGCATGGTCTTCTATCCCGAAGGGATTTCGTCACTCAACCCCGGGTTGCGAGGAACGAGCTACCCGGGGTCCGACGTGACCGGTGCCGTACTCGATCCCGTGGTCCGAGCATCCGTGTCGGATGCAAGACAATAGCCGGTGCGTCGAAGACCACCGGACAGCGCGCGCCGCATGAGCTCCAGCGCACCCCGGAACGGGGTGCCATGCCTCGACTGCGCTCGGCATGACAATGGGAGATGTGCGTGGATGCGAACGCACCGCGGCACGGGGTGCAAGACAGTAACCGGTGCGTCGAAGACCCACCGGAATACGCGCCCGCATGAGCTCCAACGCACCCCGGAACGGGTGCCATGCCTCGACTGCGCTCGGCATGACAATGGGAGATGTCCGTTGATGCGAACGCACCCCGGAACGGGGTGCAAGACAGTAGCCGGTGCGTCGAAGACCACCGGAATACGCGCGCCGCATGAGCTCCAACGCACCCCGGAACGGGGTGCCATGCCTCGACTGCGCTCGGCATGACAATGGGAGATGTGCGTTGATGCGAACGCACCCCGGAACGGGGTGCAAGACAGTAGCCGGTGCGTCGAAGACCACCGGAATACGCGCGCCGCATGAGCTCCAACGCACCCCGGAACGGGGTGCCATGCCTCGACTGCGCTCGGCATGACAATGGGAGATGTGCGTTGAGCTGCGAACGCACCCCGGAACGGGGTGCAAGACAGTAGCCGGTGCGTCGAAGACCACCGGAATACGCGCGCCGCATGAGCTCCAACGCACCCCCGGAACGGGGCCATGCCTCGACTGCGCTCGGCATGACAATGGGAGATGTGCGTTGATGCGAACGCACCCCGGAACGGGGTGCAAGACAGTAGCCGGTGCGTCGAAGACCACCGGAATACGCGCGCCGCATGAGCTCCAACGCACCCCGGAACGGGGTGCAAGAGATTCCTAACGCTTGTTCGTAACGAATACGGTACGCTGGAAATCTGTTCCGACGCAGAGCGTCGGAACAGGGACCATGACGCCGCTTGTCATCTGAACGGCCAGACCCTTCTGCACCCATCACCTGTGCTCCTGCGGAGCTTCGTCAGCTTCGGTGCGCAAACCCGCGTCTCCGCATCACCGCGTCTCCGCATCCCCGCGTCCCCGCGTCACAACCTCACGGCGCCTGCATCCCCTTCTCCGCCATCCCCTGCATCACCGCCTCGTACACCGGCAGCACGCCCGGCGCGGCGGGGATGCGACCGCCGAAGCCGAGGAAACGCACGGTGAACATCTGCAGCGGCTCCACATCAATGGCGCGCAAGGCCTGCTCGTTGATCTGTATGCGGGCGCGGGCGGCGAGTTTCCGGACCGTCTCGTCGGTTTTCATCTGTGTCAGTTGCTTGCGACTGCGCGCTTCGAAGCTGCCGCGGAGTTCGTCGAGGTTGCGAACGCCGTCCGCCTCGGGAACGCGCTTGTCGAGGAGCTCAAAGACGCTTGCGCCTTCGGGCACGCGCACGATGCCGGACAGGTCCCCTTTCTCCATCGAGAATGCGCGTCTCCCGACAGCACCGTATTGCGTCACAGGGAAGAAGCCCAGCTCGCCATTGCGCTGCGCCGCGCCGGGCCTCACGGAAAACTGCTTGGCGAGCGTGCGAAGAGATGCACCGGCGCGTGATTCCGCCTCGATCGCGATTGCAGCGGCGGTATCGGCGAGCAGCACTTCGAGAATTTTCACTTCCGCCGGTCCGCCGAAGAGCGACGGCGCTCGGACGTACGCGGCCCAGAGGCTGTCATCGCTAGAGATGAACTGCTCCCATATCTGATCGGGGAGCGCCTGCGAGAGGCCGTTCTCCGCCCACATCGCGAGGTCGTTCCGCACCGCCGGGGAATTCTCGAGCCCGAGGCGGTAGCCTTCCCGCGTGATGATCCACTGGTCGAGCAGATCGTACACCGCCGCGCGGTACAGCGACGGAAAGCGCTTCACGTCCCTTTTCGGGAAGCGGAACACCGCCTTCTGCAGACGGTCGATCGTTTCTCCGAGCGTGACGCGATCGGAACCGATGCTCGCGAACGTATCGTCGAGCCGGGAAGCCTGCTGCGCGCGAAGCGTGTCGTACAATTCCGCATCGGGGGCGATGACGTCGGAACTGTCGAGCCGCGCCTTTCTACGCACGTTTTCCCAGAGCCGTTGTCCGAGCAGCTTGTAGGGCAGATCGGTCAGCGTCGCGCTGCGACCCTTCCAGAGGCGCTTGACGAAGATCTTCGCGGCGGCCGTCTCCCGTTCCCGGCGCAGTTCGCTCTCGATGCCCTTCACGCTCTTGAGGAGGGCGTCCTCCGCATCGATG
This sequence comes from Ignavibacteria bacterium, assembly GCA_016720835.1. Classification (GTDB taxonomy): domain Bacteria; phylum Bacteroidota; class Ignavibacteria; order SZUA-365; family SZUA-365; genus JADKJW01. Next base: position 202,934 of record JADKJW010000005.1, on the reverse strand, counting down.
GCGGTCTGCCTTGCCATCTTCCTGAGCAGGTACCAGCCGCGAGGGGTGCGGACCGGCTTCGAAATCTGTCCGTCCCTGAGCCTCGCCATGGCTGTGCGAAGCGCGGGCTCCACATCGTCGCGCGCGCCACGAGGCGCCTCGCCGAGTCTGCCCGCCGCATCACTCTGCTGCTGCGCCGCGAGCAGGGTATCGAAGGGGACGCCCTGCGCGACGAGATCCGCGAAACCGCGTATGGCGTCCTCTGATTCGGAGAAAAGGAACTGGTACTCCACTTCCCTCTGCCGCTCGAGAAAGCGCGCGCGGACATCGGCGTCGCTGACGCGCACGGCCGAACGGACGCTGTCGCGGTACAGTTTGTCGCGCACGAGCATCTCCTCGGCGAGGCGCGTGCTTCTGCGGAAGGCGTCCTCGCCTTCGAGTCCGCGTCGGCGCGCCTCGGCGGCGAGGAGTATTTCTCCGATCAGGGAATACAGGAACTCCAATTTCACGGCCTCGCGCAGCCGCTTCGCATCCTTGAAGGGAAACACCGTGAGCGAGAGGCGCGCCGAGAATTCCTCCGCGTTGATCGCGACGTTGTCCACCGTGGCGACGACCTCGCGACCCTGCTGCGCGCGCGCGACAGGCGCGATTACGCACAGCGAGAAGAGGATTCCGCTGAAAAGGAAAACGGCTGTCTGGCGTGGTGTCATGGGTGCTCCGTGCGTAAATCTACGAATCTTCGCCGCGCGTGCAACGCTCCGCGAGGCCGGGCATTTGGCGGAAGCGCGCGGATCGTTACATTTGAGCTTTCCACGTCCAGAATTGGAGAAATCCCATGCGCCGTTGTTTCCTCTTCCCCGCCCTCACCGCAGTGATTGCGGTCCTTTCGATCACGCCCGCCCGGAGCCAGCAATTCTGGCAGCAAACCGCGGGACCTTTCCTCGGGAATCTCCTGTGTCTCGCTGCGCTGCCGAACGGCGACATCCTGGCCGGCAGCGATCGCGGCGGACTGTTCCGCTCGACCGACGGCGGCGCGAACTGGGCGCTGTTCGCGCTCGCGGGCCGCTCCGTGCGCGTCCTGCATGCGCGCAGCAACGGGGAACTGCTGGCCGGACTCGACGACAGCGTGATGGTTTCGCCCGACAACGGCGCGACGTGGAACGTGACGAAAGCGCCATCCATCCAGAGCGCCAACGGCATCGCGATCGACGCGCAGGGAACAATTTTCGTCGGGAGCTGGGGCGGCATCATCAAATCCATGGACAACGGCGTGAACTGGGCCGACTGCATGAGCGGGCTGCCGAACGTCTCCGTCAATGCCCTTGCCATCACTCCCGCGGGAGTGCTCTTCTCCGCGCATCAGAACCGCGGCCTCTTCAAGAGCACCGACGGCGGCGCGAGCTGGAATTCAGCATGGCCTGATCTCGAGAGCGTTTCCGTCAGGAGCATCAGCGTCGCGGATTCGTCGACGATCTACATCGCGACGGTCGGCACCGGCATCTACAAATCGACCGACGGCGGAACGACCTGGGAAGCGAAAACCGACGGCATGGACAAGCTCGATTGCTCGGTCGTCGTTTCCACGTCGCCGCTGAACGTTACCGCAGGCACCTTGTCCGGCCGCGTGTACGCGAGCACGGATGGCGGCACAGCCTGGACGCAGCTCTTCCTCACGCCGCATGTGGACGCCATTGCCGCCATTCTCGCGCCGACAGCGACCGACATGCTGCTCGGCGTGACCTGGGACGGCATGTACCGGTCCACCGACGCGGGTGGCACCTGGGTGCGTTCCAGCAGCGGTTTCATGAACATGGCGGTGTCTTCGATGGCGAGGAATTCGAAGGGCACGATCTTCGCGGTCAATCCGAGCTTCAACGACATCATGCGCTCGAAGGATCTGGGCGCGACGTGGTCGCCGGCGTCCGGCGGGAAACACATGGACACGCGCAGCGTGGCGGTGATGAACAACGACTATCTGTATGCAGGTACGCCGCGCGGCGTGCAGCACTCGACGGACGACGGCGATACCTGGACGGTGGATACCGTGGGCATGACGCAGCGCGATGTACGATTCCTCGCGATCAGCGGTAACCGGTCCATCTTCGCGTCGATGTTCGGCGGCACTCTCTATCGTTCCACGGATTACGGGCAGAATTGGAGCATGATCGCGCCGAACCTTGGGGGATCCGACATCATTTCCTTCACTATCTCGGAAACCGGCGTGCTCTTCGCGGGGACGGTCAACGCCGGAGCGTACAGGTCAACAGACAACGGTAACACGTGGAAGTCCATCTCGAAGGGACTGATCCGTCTCCTCGTCCCCTCGATCGCCTACCACAAGGATTTCGGTCTCTTCATCGGAAGTTACGGCGAATTCCAGCGCTCGATGGATCAGGGCGAATCGTGGACGCGCATCAGCTACAATCTCATGGGGGGCACCGTCAATGCCGTCGCGATCGCCTCGAACGGCGTGCCCATCGCGGGGCAGGAAGTGCGCGGCGTATACTACCTCGACGTGACCAACTCCACCTGGATCCGCGCCAACGGCGGCCTCGACAATACCTCGATCCTCTCCTTCCTCTCCTACGACGACGCCACGATATTTGCCGGGACCGACGGCAACGGCATCTACCGGACTCTCCGTATTCCCACCGGCATCGAGCCCGCGGTTGCCGCAGCCGCGTCGCTCTCGATCACCGGATATCCGAATCCGATATCCATGTCCCGCGATGGTGCGGTATCGGTCAGAATCGACGGCATGCGCGGGCACGCGTCCATGCGCATCACATTGACCGATGTGCTCGGGCGCCAGGTGTACGAGCGGGTTTCCGCTTCCGCCGAAGGTCCTGTGTTTTCCTCCGTCCCCGTTCGCGGCATTCCGAACGGCACATACATGCTCCGCGTCGACTCCGGCGCATTGCGCGGCGCCATGCGAATACTAGTCCTTCGGTAAGCAAATGGAGGGCGGACATTCCTGTCCGCCTTCTTTCTTCGATCATTCCCCGGGAGGGCGGACATTCCTGTCCGCCTTCTTCGAATTTGAAATGCACACGAATATTGCCGTGTTGAAAATCGCATTCGCAATGGGGGAGGGCGGACATTCCTGTCCGCCATCTTCGAATTTGAAATGCACACGAATATTGTCGTGTTGAAAAACGCATTCGCAATGCGGGAGGTCGGACATTCCTGTCCGCCTTCTTCGAATCAATAAAGAAGTTCAAGACGGCGGACAGGAATGTCCGCCCTCCCAGAAATCATTGTCATTCGGTCTTGTTCTTCTTCGAGAAAAGCACAACCTCCCCGTCGTTCAGTTTCGCCTTTGCGGGATTCTCAAGAATATACTCGCGACATCTCCGGAAATGTTCTTCGTCGCGGATCAATCTGTCCCAATAATCCTCCTGCCAGAGCGGGCCACCTTGCCGGGTGCGTCTGTTGATCTCACGTGCTGAGTACCCCTTCCAGGATTTCACGACATCCTCGAGTCGATGCGTTGGGAGCAGCCGGAAGAGCACGTGCACGTGATTCGGCATGACGACGAAGGAGTCGATCTCGTAGCGTTGACCGTCGAAATGCAGTATGGCGTCCGCCACAACCGTCGCAATCTCCTTGTTTCGCAGAAGACAGGACCCGTGTCCTTTGTCAAGCCAATGATCGTTGCGTTCGGAGAAATGCCGATGGAACTCCTCGGCGGTTTTTGTGTCCCAAGGTTTCGGATGCGTCCGAATCCATGCTTCACGTTCGCTCTTCGATTGTGTCAACACCGTCGCAGGCATGGAGTCTGCCAATCGCCACGTGACCATGCAATACACGCTCCCCTGCTGCCAATGAGGAAGACGCCGGTGCATGTGAATATCGATCGGCGCAGTGCGATCGAGAAACGGTTGGGATGGCGGGTTTTCCAACCCGATCTTCAATGGTTGGGAGGGCGGGTTTTCCAACCCGCCATTTGGCGATTCGGAGGGCGGGTTTTCCAACCCGCCATTTGGCGATTCGGAGGGCGGGTTTTCCAACCCGCCATTTTGCGATTTTTGAGAATTGTCCATCAAGAGTGAATTGGTTTGTGCTCATCAAGATTGTTGAGACTGCAGGAGTACAGAAGTGCCCGTTCGATTCATGGCATGCTGTGCAACATTCCGAGTCGGAGGACAGCGATACGCGATCATGTTATTTGATCGATGTTCACGGCTGAATGACGGCGGACAGGAATGTCCGCCCTCCAATGTTCCTCCCTAAAAAGCCGTAGACGCTGAAGCCGCCGTCGATGGCGATGATCTGGCCGGTGACGTAGGAGGAAGCGGGCATGCACAGGAAGGCGACGACGCCGGAAACTTCGTGTGGGTCGCCGACGCGGCCGGCGGGGGTGCGGGCGAGAATGTCGCGCATGTAGGCCTCGTCGGCGAGGAGTTTTTCCACGAGCGGCGTGCGGATGTACCAGGGGGCGACGGCATTGACACGGATTCCGTCCCGTGCCCATTCCACCGCGAGGTAACGCGTGAGGTGGTGCAGCGCGGCCTTGCTCATCGCGTAGGGAGCTCCGGTGCGCAGCGCGGACAGCGCGGCGGTGGAACCCATGTTGACGATGGACGAGGAACCCGCGGCCGCGAGCAGCGGATGCAGCAGGCGGCAGAGTTCGAAGACCGACGCGAGATTCGTGTTATGCAGAAAGGCGATTTCCTCGGCGTTGTACTCGAGCGTCTTCTTGCGGATGTTCGTGCCGACGTTGTTCACAAGGATGTCGAGCGTGGCGCCGCGTGCGCGCAGGAAATCGGCGAGCGCGATGCGTCCCGCCTGCGTGCTCAGATCGCAGGCGAGTCCGGCAGCGCGACCGCCCGAGGCATTGAGGGCGTCTACCGTATTGCGCACCGCGTCCTCGTGCCGCGCGGCGATACAGACATCGGCGCCGAGCGCACTGAGTTCCCCTGCGATGGCGAGGCCGATGCCGCGGGTGGCGCCCGTCACGAGCGCAGATTTTCCGTTGAGAGTCCAGGAGTTGTGCATCGGATGTGCGCGGTTGTTCTACATGGTATGACCAAAGTAGAAACGACCGCGCACATTGCCAACCGGGCGGAGCGGGGACGCGAGCTCCCCGCTCCCTCGGATCGTCACTTGAAATTCTTGTTCAGATCGAAATCCGTGTCCGGGCCCTTCCGCTGCGCATCGCTGACGCGCGACATGGTGATGCGGATGCGCCGCTGCACGGCGTAATCGGAAGCGTCGTTGGAGACATCGCCGCCGACGTACACGTAACGGATCTTGCCGGCGGCCTTCAACTCCGCGTAATCGCTCTTGCCTTTCTGCGAGGCCGCGCTGAAAAGCTGATCCATATGCTTGCCCGAATACCACGCGCGGAGGCCGGAGAGTTTGAGGTTATCGAGCACGTCGCCGCTTTTCACCACGTGCGCGACCCTTGCTGTCGACGAAGGGCACCGTTTCGGCTTCGAGATACTTGCCAAGAATCGGCTGGGGATCGGCATACCCTGTGACGCGGATCTCGAGAATCTCGTTCGGCAATCCCTGCGTCTTGAAACGCGGGAAGATCTCGTCCACACCAGCGGTGTACACGGTCTGGAAGATGCCCTCCACCGTCTCCGCGTAGGTCTTGTACTGCTGGTATTTTTTCGAATCTCGCTTGATGTTCTCGATGTACGTGGCGCCGCTGAGCGCGCCCTCCTGCAGGACGATGACTTCCTCGAGACTTGTGCGGGTGTTCGGGCGGTAATACCCCGTCACGAAGAACGGAATGTTGTATTTTCCGAGATCGAACTCCGCCACGGTGATCGGACCGAAGAGCAGTTTCGCGCGCTCTTCCCTGTTCGGCGGCGCGTCGTTCACCGCGACGGAACGCGGCGGATAATCGCGGATCACCGCCTCGACCCGGTACGGACGATTCGCGGGAAGCAGCTGCGAATACTCGTCCGCCTGCGTATTGGTCACGAAGGAGGTCAGCACGTTGCCCGTGGTGGCATCGATGATGTTGACGAGACTCGGCAGCGGCTTGCCGCTCACGGAATCCAGCACGCTCACGGTCAGGCGGAACATGCCCGCGCCGAACACGTTCGGGCTGCCCGCGTAGATGTCGAGTCCGCCGAAGCCTCCGCGCCGCGAGGACGCGAGAAAGAACTCCTTGTCCTTCACCGGCGCATAGAAGAACATCTCGTCCTGATCGGAGTTGATCACGGGACCGAGATTCACCTGCTGCGTCCATGCGCCCGCGTCGAGCGTGCACATCCACACATCGTACTTGCCGTACCCCGCGTGGCCGTTGCTCGAGAAGAACAGCGTCCCGCCATCGGGCGTGACGAATGGTGAGACCTCGTCCTCCGCGGTGTTCACCACCGCGCTCAGCGGAACGGCGGGAGCGAAGACGCCCCAATTATCGGAGGTACTCATCCAGATATCGATGCCTCCCCTGCCGCCCGGTCTGTTGGACGCGAAAAAAATCGTCTTCCCGTCGTTGCAGACGGTGGGTTGCGAGTCCCAGTACTTCGAATTCACCATGTCGCCGAGATTCCGGACATCGGTGATGCGACCGTCCACCAGTTTCCCGGTCAGGATGTCCGTGTCGCCGAGGCCCCCGCGCCCGTCGGATGCGAAATACACGGTGACGCCGTCGGCGGCGATCGCGAGAGCGCCATCGTTGGCTTTGGAATTGAAGCTGTCTCCCGCGTTGGCACTGCTCATCCATGCGTCCCCCTTGCGCGTTGCGACATACAGATCGGCTTCCCCCTTCGAGCCGTCGCTGCGGTACGACGTGAAATACATGGCCTGCCGGTCGGCGGAAAGCACCGGCGCGTAATCGTCGGCGGCGGAATTCACCACCCGCTCGAGCGGTCGCACGACGATCGGGAAGTTGCTGAAGTTCTGCGCCGCCGACTGCAGCAACGGGAGGAGCAGCATGAGCGAGAGAGCAAATACTCGTGTCATTGTGGTCTCCTCCTGTCAAAACGCGAAGAGAACGCCGATGGTGGCCTGCACGCTGCTGACCTTCCAATCGCCGTCCTTCGAGAGCTTCGTGAGCGGAAAACTGTAGAGCACTTCCGGATTGAGACGGATGTTGTCGCTCACCGGGAAAATGACGCCGAGCCCGCCGCGCACGGCGAAGAGCATCGATTCCGTGATGTCGAGCGTGCCGCTGAACATCTGCTTCGTCGTCGTGCCGTCGATGTACACAACACCCGGCGGACCGAGGATGGTCTCCGTCTGAATGTAGTCGTCGCCGAACAGGAAGCTCATCGACGGTCCCGCCGTCACGTACATGCCGAAGGAGGTGAAGCGGTAACTCGCGAACACATCGATGGTGAACGTGTGCAGGGTGATGTCGAGCGTGTTCTCGAGATCGGCGAATTCGACGGCGTTGTTGCGTCCCCGTATCGGATAGCGCTGCAGAAGCGCGGTGAAATCGCCGCCGCGATTCTCGTAGAGCAGACGCGGCGAGAAGTCGAGATTGTCCGTCAAGGGAATGAAGGCCTTGAGACCGGCGACGAGTCCGATACCCGTGCCTTCCTCGAAGGTGCAGCAGGACTGTCCGTTCTCGGTCGTGGAGAAGGTCCCCTTGTGCATGTTGTAGTCGATGCCGCCATACGGACCGACGAGAAGCATGCGCACGGAACCAGGAAACAGGATCCGGTCGCCGGGAGCATCCGGTCCGTCGGCACGGAGCGGAAGCGCGCAGAGGAGGAGTGTTGCGAGGGTGATGAATGCTGTGCGGGTGTTCATGGTGGCGGCTCCCGTTATTTCACCAGGACCATTTTCTTCACATCGCTCCACCCGCCGCATTCGAGTCGCGCGAGGTAGATGCCCGCGGGCAGCGAGGAAGCATCGAAGACGACGTCGTAATCCCCCGCGCCCTTCCACTCGTCGATGAGGACGGCGGCCTCACGCCCGTGCGCATCCATGACCGTGAGCCGCGCGCGTCCTTCCCGATGCACGGTGAACGCGAGGCGGGTCGTCGGGTTGAAGGGATTCGGGACGTTCTGCCTGAGCGTGGCCGCGATGCGGCTCGTCGGATCGAGCAGGCGCTTGTCGATGAAGCAGAGGCTGTCGATGGTGAACTTCGCCGGCTGCACGATGCCGACGCGCGGATTGCCGTCGGCAAACTGCACGCCCGCGACGGTCACGTTGGTGGAGCGATTGTTTCCGAGCAGCGCAAGGAAATTGAGACGCAGAAGCACGCTGTCCGCCTTGGGATTCGAGAGCGTCGCTCCTGCCAGCGTATACGTCGTGCGCCCTTCGCCGCCGAGCGTCGTCTCCGCGTACGCCGGGCCTGGGAAGACGTTGCTGAGCGTGTTCGCGACCTTGAAGCCCGAGGCTTCCGGATCGATGGACATGCGGTTGCTCGCGAGCAGCGTCTTGTTGTAGGCAATGGTGAGGGCGTACGAGGTGACGTCATATCGCGCGGGCAGGGTGTCGAGAAGCCGCACGGGGATTTCGACGCTGCTGCCGGGTTTGGCGACATACGAGCCCTGCAGGGAGATCGTGACACTGTCCCAGCCGATGCCCGTCGCGAAGAGCGGCACATCGGGCTGCGAACAGCCGTTGTGCTGGAAATAGATGGTGTCGCGGCGCAACCGGAGATACGAGGGGTTGAAGCAGACCGTCACGATGCCATTGGTCCCGGGAGCGATCTGCGCGGGAAGCGAGGTGACCGTGAATTCCGGATTGCCGTTCGTCCATCCCGTCACATCCAGCGGCGCCTCGCCGATATTCCTGACGATGTACGGGCTGCAGCGCGGCGTGCCGACCTTCACCGAATCGAAATCCATGGCGGCGGTCATCTGCATGACGGGAGTGACGCCTCTTCCTCTGAGCGTGAAGGTGGCCGTGCTGTTCTTGCTGAGCAGGGACGCGATCTGCCGGTACACGCCGATCAGGTCGGTGGTCGTTGCGGCGCTGAAAAACTGTCCGCCGGTCCCGGTGGCGATCTGCTGCAGCGGGGCGGCGTTCGCCTCGCCGATGCCGATGGTGAAGACGGTGACCTCCTTGCCCGCTTCCGTCGCGGCGGCGATGATGCTCGCGGGCGATGCCCCGCCGATGTTGTCGTCGCCGTCGGTCAGCACGATGACGACGCGATGGTTGGTCCGGACTTTCACTGCATTGACGGCCTCCTGCGTGGACGCGTACAGTCGCGTGAGCCCCATTGGCGCGATGGCGGTCACGGCGGCATGCAGCAACGCCTTGTCGCTGGTGAATTGTTGCGTCACCGCGAAGTTGTCGGAGAAGGTCATGACCGAGGCTTCATCCGTGATGTTGAGCGTGTCGATGAGGCTGGTGATGAAGACGTTTCCGGCGTTGCGCGCGGCATTGATGCGCGGGGTGCCATCGCTTCCCGAGACACCGAGCGTCATGCTGCCGCTGACATCGAAGAGCAGGCCGATGGAAAGCGACACGCGCGTGTCCGCCTGCAGATTCGCGATGAATTCATCGGTACTCGGCGCGGTGGGCGGGCGGTAGCACATGCGGAAGAAGCGCGTCTGCGCGGGATTCAGAGTGAACGGTACGGGGATGGTGCCGGTGAACGGCGCCGGGATCGCGGGCATGGTGCGCACGGTGAGCGCCGTGTCGCCGAGATTGGTGAACGCGAGATCCCGGCACTTTGTGGTCAGGCAGAAGGTGGTATCGAAATCGAGCGGAGACGGCGCGATCTCGAGAATCGGTCCGAGTACCATGGTGCTCGTGGAATAGCCGACTCCGCGAAGCGTCAAGGGCATGGATGCCTGTCCGCACGCATTGTGCTGCACGTTGCCATTCGTTTGCTGGAAACCGAGCTGCGTCGGCGTGAAGCACACGTTGAAGCTCGCGGAGCCGCCCGGCGGGATGGCCGCAGACGGCGGATTCTGCATGGTGAACGGCGCAAGAATGCCTGCGATGAAAGAAATGGAGAGCGGCGCGTTGCCGTTGTTGGTGATGACCACCGGCTGACAGGAGCTCGTGCCCACTTTGACGGAATAGAAATCGACAAGCGATGGAGTGACGGCGATGACGGGCGACACCCCCTGTCCCCGCAGGAGGAAGGACAGGGAGATGTTGTTGCTCAGCCGCGTCGCGATGCTGCGATACACGCCGATGAGATCGGTGTTGGTGGTCGCCGCGAAGTGCTGGCCGCCGGTCCCGCTCGCGATCTGCGTGAGAATGGTGGGATTCGCGCTGCCGATGCCGATGGTGAAGATCGTCACCTTGGCGGCGACAGCCGCCGCAATGACGTCGGCGGGCAGTGTCGGGCCGCAGATGCCTGTGCCGCTGTCGTCGCCATCGGTCAGGACGATGATCACGCGGTTCTTCGCGCGCAGCTTCACGCGGTCGATGGTTTTCAACAGCGCATCATAGATGCACGTGCCGCTGCCGTTGCCGACGGACGGAACGGCGGCCTTGAGCAGGAGTTTGTTCGTCGTGAAACCCTGCGACACGGTGTACGACGACGGCACGGCGAAGGAAAAGACGCCTGCCTCGTCCTGAATATCCGTGGTCGCGAGCAGTCCGTCGATGAAATCCGTGGCGGCGTCTTTCGCCGCCTGCGCGCGGGTGATGCCGGGCGCGATCTCCGTCTGCATGCTGAAACTCGAATCGAAGAGCAGCGCCACGGCAAGCGAGACGCGCGAGTCCGCGCGTAGTCCCACGCGCTGGCTGTCAATGGTCGGCGCCGACATCGGACGGTAGCACAGATCGAACGTGCGCGACTGGCTCGGACCCAGGGAGAACGGCGGGATCGCCCCGGTGAAGGGCGCTGTCAGCGCGTCAACGGAATACACCTGCAGCAACGTGTCGCCAATGTTTCGGAAGGTGATGCTGCGGCATTTCGTGGTCTGGCAGAACGTGGTGTCGAAATTCAACGGATCTGTTTCGATTCGAAGGATGGGGCCCTTGACCTGCTGCGCAACGGCATCCGGCAGAACAAGCACCGCGGGCAGGAGCAGGACGCTCCACGCCAGGCGTTGCATCACGCGTTTCATCGTGCCTCCGTATTCGGTGTGGCGGGGAAGACTCGTACGAGGTAAGAACAGGGAAATCTATCGAATCCTCTCTCATCTCCCAAATGTATCGGATGATTTTTTCCGAAAAGCGTTATTTTCCTCTTCACTCGGCTGCGGCACACTGATCCTTTCGATCATGCTCTCCAAGGAATTCATACGGCATTCCCGGACCGTGCTCCTCATCCTCGACGGGTTGCTCTTCGTGTGTTGCCTGGCGGGATTGAACCAGCTCGCGCGCAAACCCGGCCTCGGCCACGCCCTCGTTGAAGACGCATCGGCACAGGGTGACGGCAGTATCCGGGTGGCGGAGCGCATCGCCGCGGACGCGGACACGGTTCTCGCCGCCGGTGATCGCATCCTCCGGGCACGCGGCATTGCCGTGTCCGTGCCCGAAAAGCTCGAGGCGATACTCGACCGCAGCGCGATCGGAAGCACCGTGCCGCTGGTCCGCGCGCGCAGCGGACTCGTTGAAACAGTATCGGTGCGGCTCGTGCGGAGCAACAGCGTGCGGTATCTCCTGCTTGTTCTGCTGACGGGATCCGTCTATTTCTTCGTGGGGATTTTCGTCATCATCAAGCGGCCGTCCAGCAGTGCGGCGCGGCTGTTCCACCCCGTGTCCCTGATGGTCGCCGTGCTGGTCATGACCACCTGGGGCGGCGAAGCGGAATCTCCTCCGCTGCTCGCGCATCTGTTGCGCGCGCTGTTCCATCTCTCCTATGCGGTGACCGGGGTGCTGCTCGTCCACTTCACCCTGCACTTCCCCGTCTCGCGGCCCGGCCGGCTTTCGCGGCTCCTCCCCGCGGCCTACGGCGTGTCGATGCTGCTGTTCCTCATCACGGCCGCCGCCAGCATCGTCTTCTTCGAGACCGGGACGCGGGAGGCGCTCGACGTCTACCACGCGGCGTACCAGGTCAGCAGGCTGTACTTCATGCTTGGTCTCGGAGTATCGGTGGTGAATATCCTGTATTCCACGCGGCGCTCCGTCGCGGAGATCGACCGACGGAGCATCCGGCCCGCGCTCGCCGGCCTGCTCGTGACGGCGCTCGGCTTCGGCGGCCTGTGGATGCTGCCGGTGTTTCTTTCGATGCGTCCGGTGATCACGGAAGAGCAGATGCTGCTGATTTCCGTCGTCGCGCCCGTCGCCTTCGCCGTCTCCATCGTGAAATACCGCCTGCTGGAGATCGACTTCTTCATCAAGCGCGGTCTCGTGTACTTCCTGGTGCTGCTCCTCATGTTCGGCGTGTACGCGGTCATCGACTGGCTGCTCTTCCTGACCTTCGTGCCGCTCAAGTACCCGATCCTTCTCGCGGTGTCCGGCGTGACCTTCGTCGTCACCTACCTCGTCATCGAACCCGCGGGCGGCTTCATCCAGCGGGTGATCGACCGGCGATTCTTCCGGGTCAACTACGATTTCCGCAATGCGCAGCGCACCATCGTCAACCGCATCCGGCAGAGCTACGATGTGCAGCGGCTCGCCCGGACCGTGGTGGACGAGGTGGATCGGCTCATTCCCGTCACCCGCATCGCGCTCTTCGTCCTGCGGCAGAAGGGCGACCGCCTCGTCCTCGTCGCGCACAAGGGGTTCGACATGCTCGAAGGCCGGGGCATCGCCTTCGATCGCGTGAATCTCCGGAACGCGCTGGATGCTCCCGCGGGTCTGCCGGAGCACATCGAACCCGGCCTGCCCATCGAGGATGCGGACAGGCGCATGTTCACGAGGTGGGAGCTTGCGCTCGCGTTCCCGATGCTGACGGAGAACCACGCGATCATCGGCTTCCTCGCGCTCGGCCCGAAACGCTCGAATTCCCGGTTCAGTCTCGAAGACGTGGACCTGCTCAACACGGTCACCACACAGACGGGACTCAGCATCGAGCGCATGCACCTGCAGGAGAAGCTGCTGCTGGAACAGCTCGAATCGAAACGCCTGCAGGAACTCAATCAGCTCAAGTCCTACTTCGTGTCGAGCGTCTCCCATGAACTGAAGACGCCGCTGACCTCGATCCGGATGTTCTCCGAACTGCTGCGCGAAACCCCCGACCTCGCCGACTCCACGCGGGAGAAGTACCTGCGCATCATCGAGGGAGAATCCGACCGCCTCTCGCGCCTCATCACGAACGTGCTCGATTATGCGCGCATCGAGCACGGCGTGAAAACCTACCACTTCGACACCGTGGACCTGGACGCGCTGACCACCCGCACGCTCGACATCCTCGAGTATCAGATCTCCATGAAGCACTTCACCGTCGCGAGGCGCGGCGAGGGCATTGCGCTGCCCGTCCGGGCCGATCCCGACGCCGTCGAACAGGCAGTCATGAATCTCCTCGGCAATGCCATCAAGTACGCGGGAGAGAGCCGCGAAATCACCGTCACCACGGGCACGGAGAACGACGAGGCGGTGGTGTCCGTCCAGGACCATGGCATCGGGATTTCACGGCAAGAGCGCGACCGCCTTTTCGACGCCTTCTTCCGGGCCGGCGGAGATGAAACCCGGCGCGTGGCGGGCGCCGGGCTCGGTCTCACCATCGTGCGGCATATCATGGACGCGCACGAGGGCCGCATCACGGTGGACAGCGTCCCCGGGCACGGCAGCACATTTACGCTTCGATTCCCGCGGCTCGGCACCGCACTCCCCCATTGAATCCCGCGCATCGCGCGGCAGTATCCCGCATCACTCCGGAGGAACCATGAAACGCATCCTTGTGATCGAAGACGACCCGGCGATTCTGCAGGGACTCACCAGCAGCCTCGAGATGGAGCATTACGAGGTCCTCACCGCCACCGATGGCACGCGTGGCCATGCCCTCGCCGCGCGCGAAGAACTCGACCTGATCCTCCTCGATATCATGCTGCCCGGGAAAAACGGCTTCGCGATCTGCCGCGATCTGCGCGCCGAGGGCGTGCAGACGCCGATACTCATGCTGACCAGCAAGAGCGACGAGATCGACAAAATCATGGGACTCGAGGGCGGCGCGGACGACTACGTGACCAAACCGTTCAGCATACGCGAACTGCAGGCGCGCATCCGCGCCATTCTCCGACGCGCGCCCGAGGTGGCGACCGAGGTGGAATTCTACGCGTTCGGAAACGTGACGGTGGATTTCCGGAAAATGGAAGCGGAGAAGGCGGGCGTCCCGATCCGGCTCTCCGTCCGCGAACTCGAGGTGCTGCGTTTCCTCATCAGCCAGGAGGGCGACGTGGTGACGCGCGAGATGCTGCTCGACAAAGTGTGGGGCTACGAGAACTTCCCCACCACGCGCACGGTGGACAACTACATCCTGTCCATCAGGAAGAAGATCGAAACCGATCCGGCGCATCCCGCGCACCTGTTGACGATGCACACCGCGGGATACAAGTTCGTCAAGGGGTAGCACACCGGGCGAGCAACGCGATGCTTCGCTTCCGCCCGCCCCGCGCTGTCAGAACGACGCGCCGAGTGTGAACACGTGGTTGCCCGCGAACACGTCGCTCGATCTGTACGCATAGTCGAAGGACAACAGCAGACCACCGGCATCCTGCCGCACACCCGCGCCGATCGCCGGCCCGAAGATGTACGACTTCTCGCCGAAGACATCCGCCTTGTCGTCGCCCGCAAGTGACCACGATGCACGGAGATAGAGCATGTCCTTGAAACCGTATTCGATGCCGAGCCGGTAGCTGTCGTTCAGAAAATTGTTGTTCTCGAACGATGAGGAAAACGAGAGCGAATGATCCGCCGCGAGCACGGTTGCGTAGCCCAGACCGAGTTCGAGCGAGGTCGGCAATTGCGATCCCGCCGCCTCGATTTTCAGCATCTGTCCGGTGCGGTCGGAACCGATTTCGTTCACATTCCGGTAGAGGCCCGGACCGTCGTACTGCATGTTGCCGCCGAGGTGCTTGAGGGCCACGCCGAGTTGCAGCCCCTGAATGCCCGCGAGACCGTGATACTGGAGACCGATATCAAAGGCCACGCCGAAGGCCGACACGCGGTTGAGTTCCTCCGACACGAGATGTGTCGTCAGACCGGCGCGGATGCGGTCGGTGAGGGCGCGCGCATAGGTGATGCCGACCGAAACGAAGGTCGGAGAGTACACCGCGCCGCTGCCGTCCGGATTCCGCTCGTCGGTGTACGGAATGTCCGCGAAGGAGAAGGCCTTGATCGACAGGCCGATGTGTCCGAAGCCCTCGAAGCGCACGCCGATCGCGGCGGTGCTGATGCCGTCGTTGTCGAACGACGAGGTCTGCGAGAACATGGCGTCCACCGAATGCGGTGTGGCCGCGAGCCCCGCGGGATTGTAATAGAGCGCGTTGACTCCGCTGATGCCGGCGACGCAGGAACTGCCGAGGGCGATGCCGCGCGCCCCGACCGGCACGAGCAGCTGGTCGGCGGCGGCCGTGCCCTTGCGGTCGCCTCCCCCCGCGACGGCGCACGCCGCGGCGAGCAGCAGCAGGACGAACACGGCGGGGACGGCGTGAACGAGGAGCGGTGAAACGAAGGGTATCCTGTCGGTGCGCCCGGTGCGTGATTCGGTATTCATGACGGTCCTCCGGATGTCGAGATCGTGTCTGACGATGCGGTTCATGGGTGCCTCCTTCGGTTAGATGCGGTCAAGGAATTGCGTTTCCATGACCACGGAGAGGCGCAGAATCTTCTCGACGCCCAGATCCGGCATGTCGACATGAATGTAGTACAGGCCGCTCGCGACGGGCAGACCGTTCTCGTTCGAGAGATCCCAGGTCGCGTACTGCGACGGGTCGTTCTTCGTGAACGCGCGCACGAGCACGCCCGAAAGCGTGTACACGCGGAAATTCGCCCGGGCAGGCAGATGGTTGAACGTGACGAAGCGCTGGTACTTGTTCTGCTCGCGCGCATTCGCCCCGTAGTACGGATTCGGGAACACCTTCACCTGCGTGATGTCCTTCTTCGCGATCTCCCTCGAGTACGTCGACGGAATGGTCGAGAACGTGTACCGGTCCTGCGGCCCGAAGGCCACCTTGGGCGTGATCCGCCATACCGATCCGGTGCGCATGGGAAAGCGCTGCCCCGCGTAATCCGGTTTCAGCAGATACCACGCGGCGTAGAGGATGGGCATGTTCTTCGCTTCCGTCGAGATGCGCACCGCCGCGTTGGCCCATTGCGGGTTCGGCGTGTCGCTGTAGGTTTCGTCGAGGATGAACAGCTGCTCGCGGTCCGCGGGGTCCGCGGTCGGCATCCAGCTGCGGTTGTTGGCCGCGCGCCCGAACTGCTCGATCCACGCGTACGCCAGCTGCCGGTGTTTCGACGGATCGGCGTCGGTCACATCCCAGACCTGTATCGGGGATTCGAAGTAGCCCTGATAGCCGAAATTGGGATTGACACCGCGGAGGAACATGTACCCCTTCTGTTTCTTCGTGGAGTCGAAACGGATCTCGACGACGCGGTCGATCGCATAGCCTTTCAGCGCGCTGCCGTATTCGCCGACGTAGCCGAATTCCCACCAGCGGCCGCTGTCGGTGGCGCTCTTCTGATATGGAACGAACACTTCCGGACCGCCGCTCCATTCGCGGTTCAGGATCTCCGCATGGTTCCAGTGCGGATCGTACGGCTCCTTCGCGCGCTGATCGAACTGCGTGTACGTGCCCGTTCCGGTGATGCCGATGCGGAAGCCGTCAAGCACGTAGAAGTCCGTCCGCAGTCCGTTGAATCCCCTGGCACCCTCGATGATCGTCTTGCCTGTCGTCAGGTTGCGCAGATTCCACCGGTCGTATTTCGGCAGATCCAGCGTGTCCACCGGACTCGTGCCGTCGAGGAAGTGATCGTAGGTCGCCCGGAATGTGCCCGAAGTGGAGAATGAGACTTCGTAGGTGTCGCCGGTCAATGCGAAGGGATCCGCCACTTCCACATTGACGTACCCTCTGGCTGCTCCGGCGGAATGGACCGGCGTGATGAGGTTCCTGAACGGCTCGCCGGCGCGCGCGCCCGGATCGGCGGTCTGCGGCCGGGCCGCGATGATGATCGGCGACGATTCCAGCTGCCGCGGCGTGATGTCCGGATCCGGATTGTACGAGTAGGCGGTGACGGCGTAGAAGTAATCCTGATTGTTCACGAGCGGCCGGTCGACGAGCGCGTCCTTCGTGAGCTCGATGGAGCGACGGATGCCCTCGTCCGTGCCGTACTGCGCCGGGAGTTCGAGGACGATGCCGCTTTTCTCATCGAGGAATTCATCGAAGATCACCGCCGTGCCGTCGGAGATATCGTAGGTCCCGAGACGCACGGCGTCCGCCAATGTCGACCCCCTGCTGGGCAGCTGATAGACGTTGTAGCCCTGAAACGCGTAGCCTCTGTCGGTGAAGGTCTCGACGCGTTTCGCGGCCTCCGGATCGCCCCAGGAGAGCACCAGCCGGTTCGGGAGCTTCGACACGGTCACATTCGGCGAGGGCGGCGCGGTGGCGAGGTTGAAGTTGTTGTCGAAGGCGCTCTGCGCGTACTTGTCGAAATACTTCAACACTTTGATGCTGTTCAGGCGGTCCGATCCCCTGCCGACGATGGTGGATACCACCACCTCCTGCGTGTCGCCTCGCGCGAGCGTGAAGGGACCCGCGGTCATGAGGATGCGCCTGTCGCCCGGCGTGGAGACGATGCCGTCCACCCAGCCCTGCCGCGTGATCGGATCGCCCGCGAGCGCGATCTTCACGGTGGAACCGCTCGTGGGATCGATGAAGGACGCGCCGTTCCACAGCTTGCCCTGCATGTAATTGTACATCTGTTCCGTGCCGGACGGCTGCTTCAAATCCGGATCGTTATAGATGGAACTGCCGTTGATGTAAAATGCGAACGTGGAGACAGGCAGGTTTTTGTACCCGTCCTTCATGCCGAAATTGTAATGCGCCTTGTCGCCGGGACTGGGAACGATCGGGCCCTGGAAGAAATCGTATCCGGCCGCGGGAGGCACGCCGTAGGTTTCGTCCTGCGCGAGACCGTTGTAGACGTACCCGAGACTCAGGGTGGAGTCGATGCCGACGAAGTCGTCCCAGGCGTCGCCGAGATCGGGATCGGACCACTTCGAGAAATAGGCCTCGGTGAGATCGTCCGTCCCCTTGTTGATGATGGTGTATTTCGTGAAAATGATGTTCGAGAGGGGGCCGACGCGGTCGTACGCCCACACGAGGGTGTGCAGCTCGAGGCCGATCGGCACGGAACCGTACAGGTTTTGCGTGCGCGCCCTGTCAAGATCGTTCGACACGAACCAGACGGTTTCGTCGCCCGGCAAATAGGGGATGTCGGAGGCCGTGGTCGCGCCGTTGAGCAGCCAGTCATCGAAGTTCGGCTCGTAGATCCCGTTGTTGTTCCTGTCGACCCATGGAGCGCCCGAGCCCTGCGGATACGGCCCCGCGGGCCATTCCATGAAATCCTTGCGCAATCGTTCCTGCTCCGCCGCGGTCATGAGCTGAAAGGAGAGGTTGTCCACCTTGCGGATTTTGTAGATGCGGTAGCGCGGATCGCTGACGTCCGCCGCGCTTCCGTCCGGCCTGATCGGGCCCGCCTGCAGGCCGGCATTGTAGGTGGCGCCGCCGACGCGCTTCTGCCCCTGCACTTTGCCGCCCCACACGATGCCGTCCGTGAAGATGACGTACTTTGCGCTGCGCTTCGGCCATTCGAGCCCGCTCTGATCCGACAGGGGGTTGTGCGCCATCTTGCCGTTGTTGGACATCCACATGAGCATGGAATTGACCGAGATGAAATCCCACAGGTCGTTCGACGCGGTTTTCGCGAGGGCGGATTTCGCTTTGGGATCCTCCGTGGGATTCTCCGCGCGTGTCTGCACGACCGGCAGCAGCACGGCGAACAGCAACACCCAGGCGCTTCGTTGTATCGTCTTCATTTCCGTTCTCCGAGTATGGACGGCGAGGTGATGATGATTTCGTGTTCAGCGGACGTGCGCGCGGTCAGAAGTTCACGCGCAAACCCAGATAGATGCGCCGCGGGGCGCCGTAAACGTTCGCGTTCATCAGGACGGACTGGCGGTAGAACTCCTTGTAGAGTTCTCCGAACACGTCGTCGTACGCCGCATAGTTCGCGATGCGGTTCCGCCCCTCGTCCGTGGCGAGGAAGCCGTTGTCGTTCGCACCGCCGGAGGTGGCGTACAGGCCCGTGATGTTCTTGATGTTCAGCACGTTGATGACCCAGACGTACACGTTCAGATTGAACGGACCGATCTCGACCGTCTTGTCGATGCGGCCGTCGAGCTGGAACACCCACGGGGTGCGCGACGAATTGATCGCCTCCACCGGCGTGCGCCGGTCGCCGAAGCTGAATTCGCTGACGCGGGTGTACGGCCGGCCGCTGTTGAAGGTGAACAGCAGATTCGCGCCCATCCGCTCGAGCGCCTTGACGCCGAAGATGTCGGGGCCGTCGTTGCCGCCGAAACGGTAATCGAAATTCAGCGAGCCCTTGTGCTTCACGTCGAAATCCAGAAGCATCGGATATTTCGGGAGAAAGGGCGTCTCCGTGGTGGTGAGCCAGAGGGCGCGGAACGCGGAGGACGGGCTGGAGCCCGTGCCGCGGGCATCGGAGTACGTGTAGTCGATGGAGAGCTGCACGCGCTCCACGCGGCGGAGATCCATCTTGAGCGACACGCCGGACGTTGTCGCGAAATCGCCGTTGACCCACGCGTAGTATGCCGGGTGCTCCGCTCCGGGCGACGCCGTGACCTGCCGCTGCTGGATGAGATCGCGGATGTCGCGGTAGTACGCGCCGATATCGAACGCGAAGTTCTCGCCGATCTGCTGGCGGAAGCCGAAGTCGTACTGCGTCGTGCGCTCGGGACGCAGCCCGAAGCCCACGGGGCTCGACACGGCGTATCCGCCCTTGATGTTGCTCGATATCACGGCGTTGCCGAGATACACGTCGCGGAGGCGGGATTGCTGCACGAATTTCCCGTACTGGGCGTAGAACACCGTCTTGTCCGTCACCGGGAAGGAGAAGCCGAGACGCGGGCTGATGGTCTGCGACGCGGTGACGTCGCGGAGGTTCGACGGCGACTGGTCGATGAGTCCTTCCGGCGTGAAGTGGATGTTGTGCGGATCGACAAATTCCTTCGCGTTGGTGTTGATGTAATCGTAGCGGATGCCGACGTTGATCACGAGGTCCTGCAGTTCGATTTTGTCGAGCGCGTAGAACGCCGCGAACACGGGCGTCTTCGGGCCGTCGGGACCGCTGTCCACCGGCTTGCCGTACATGTCGTAGCCGTAGTAGTTCGTGCCCGAACTCCCGGCGATTTCGAGGGCGGTCGCGTCCGGATTCTCGCGCAGGAACTGCTTGAGGCCGAAGGCGTCGATGCCGAACGAACGGATGCGGTACTGCATCACCTCGCCGCCGGTCTTGATTTCATGCGTGCGTCCGATCTGATGCACCATGTTCAATTTCGCCTGGATGGACGTGAAGCTCGATTTTGCGTACCCCGCGAGCGGGTAGCCGAACGGGACGAACGACGCGCCGAACATCGTGGTCGGCAGCTGCGGGATGCCGTCCCCGCGGAACGTGTAGCCGTACTGCGCGTTCGCGATGGAGTCGCCGTAGGCGTAGATGTTATGCCGGTGATCGTTGTCCATCGACACGCCGAAATTTCCGAGATAGCCGAGATAGAGTTCGTAGAAGGTTGATTTGCTCAGGAAATGCGTGCCCTTCATCGTGACGCTGTAATCCTCGCTCTCGGAGATGCCGGCCCGGCGCTCGTCCTCCTTGGTGGTGAGTCCCGCGCCCCCGCGGCCCGACCCGCGCGCGTACGACCCGCCAAGGCGCAGGCGCACGGTGCCGAGGTCCGCGGTGAGATTGCCGTTCCCCGTCCAGGATTCGCTCGCCGCATTCAACAGCATGCCGCCGGGGAAACGGTAATCGATTTTCTTCGCGGCGGAACCCTGCTGCGGATCGAAGATCCCCGTCTTCGCCTGCTCCTCGGGAGTGAGCAGCGCATGCGCGGCGGTTCCGCGAAGCAGCGGATCGAAGACGTCCGTCAGATTGTACGCGTACTGGAAGCCCGACGCGGGAGTGCGCGAGAACGCGTTCTGTCCGGCGACGAAAAATTTCACGGGCCCGTACACCGGCCCGCCCACCGTCACGATGTGCACGCTGCTGCCCGTGCTGTATGTGCCGAGCGTCTTGTTGCCCGGCTCCGCCCAATGATCCGTGTAGGTTTCCGCCTCGACGCGCAGCACGGAACCGCCGCTGCGCGTGGTCGCGCCGGCGATCCCCGCATTTGCGCCTCCGAATTCCGCCGAGTATCCGCCGGACTGGAGATTCATTTCCGCGATGGCGTTCGTGATCAACGAGAGCGAGCGCCCGCCGAAGAGGGGATTGTTCACCGTGATGCCGTCCACGATGTACCCGGTTTCGTCGGGCCTGCCGCCGCGCACGCTGAGTCCCCCGCCCGTGGAGACCACGCCGGCCTGGAGGCCGATGAGCCCCTCGACGCTGCGCACGGGCATGTTCTCGATGTCGTCCATCGTCAGCGTCTCCTTCGAGTTGGTCGACTGGACGTCGACGAGCGGGCGCTGCCATTCGATGACGACTTCCTTCAGCGTGGTCGACGTGCCCTGCGTCAGCGAGAAGTCCCGCACGCTCGTCTCGCCGCTCTTGACGAGGATGTCGCGCACGGTCATTTTCTGATGGCTGAGAATGCTGGCGACGAGCGTGACCTTCCCGACGGGAACATCGAGAATCACGTACTCGCCCTTGTCGTTCGTCGCCGCGCCGCGCGACGTGCCCGCGATCACGACATTGACGAGCATCAGCGGCTCGCCCGTTTCCTGGTCGGTGATGCGGCCGGCGATTTTTCCCGTCTGCGCGGCGAGCGGCAGCGCGAGAATGATGCAAAGAATAGCGCTCCACCATGCTCTGGTCAGCATGACTCCTCCGGACCGATCGGTGATGAATGACTGAAGTCGTGTGCAATTTCCGGCGCGCGTGTGTTCTTCCGCCCGGAATCGTTGTATAGTTCCAAGACACCGATGCGCGGGAAAGGTAACAGCATTTCCGCGCGGGGAATCCCGCAATATTTTTTACATTGAGCGCAACAACGCGCCGCTTCTTCCGTAGGCGCTCCCCGTCATTCCGCATCCCCCCGCATCCCCCCGCACACACATGAAGACCCTGATCATCGCACGCCACGCCAAGTCAAGCTGGGATCACCCCGGCGGCACGGATCACGAGCGCCCCCTCAATGCGCGCGGCGAGCGTGACGCCCCCCGGATGGGACGGCTCCTCGCGCGCCAATCCTTCCGGCCGGAACTGATCCTCACCAGCACGGCCGCGCGCGCGCGCGCGACCGCCGACGCCTATGCTCGCGCGCTCGGCATTCCGGACGAGCGTCTCATCGCCACACGCGAGATCTACCACGCCGACGCGAGCGGCCTGTTCGCCATCATCAGCGGCATCGATGCCGCCGTTTCCTGCGCGATGGTGGTCGGGCACAATCCGACCGTCAGCGTCGTTGCCTCGCATTTCGCGCAGCAATCCATCGCCATGCCCACCTGCGCGGTGGTCGCCGTCGAATCCCTGTGCGACGACTGGGCGCAGTTCGTGACGGCGAGCACGCACCGGCTCGTCCTCCACGAGAGACCGCGCAAGGAGGAATAGAGGCGGAGCTCCCCCTTCCTACGATCCTGGCGCTGACGGCGGCATCGTCACGCCGCGCTCGGCGCAGAATTCTTTCAGCCGGCGCTCGAACGCGCCCATCAGTTCCTTCGCGTCGCGAAGTTGATCGATCGCGCGTTGCTGACCGTCGGCGTCCTGCTGATCGAGCGAGACGACGTACAGCTGGAAAGCGGAGAGTTCCTTCTCCAGGACGGCAACATAGCTTGCATGAAGATGCCGGAGCGCATCCGTTTCGGGTCGCGCCATTTCTGCAGCAGAAATCAGTCCCGTCAGCGTCGGCACGACCACAATGCGCAATGCGTCGAACAACGCCGCGTCATCCTCGTAGCGCTCGCCGGAAACCTTTTCATATTCGGCAAGGGCCCCACGTTCGATACTGCGCAAGCGAGGCAGAATTTCCGTGACATACCGGGAGAGTTCGGTGTCCTGCTTTTCGCGCATGCAGCCTCCCGCGGCGATGCACACGAACGCGAGGAGGAGTAAAAGCACTACCGGGAGGCGCATCGAACGGTTCCTTCAGTTATCGGCCCGCACGGAATATTTTCTTGAGCGAAATATTGGCACCCGGCATCTCAGGCGCAAGTGGCGGCAACCCCGCCCGGCGCAGTTTCTGGAATCTCCGTGGCTGCATTTCTCTCTTTCTCTGAAATCCGTACATTGCGGACAGGTTTTCAGGCATATCCATCATCACCTTTCCCACGCACCCCCCAAAAAGGAGAATCGCATGGCAACATCCGTCAAAGTCGCAGTGACCGGCGCCGCGGGCGCAATCGGTTACGCAATCCTCCCCCGTCTCGCCTCGGGACAGGTCTTCGGGCCCGACGTCAAAGTGACACTGCAGCTTCTCGAACTTCCGGGCGCGATGGGCGCACTGGAAGGCGTCGCCATGGAACTCGAGGATTGCGCGTTCCCGCTCCTCGAAGGCATCGTCCTCAGCGATCAGGCCGCGACCGCTTTCGACGGCGTGAACTGGGCTCTCCTCATCGGTTCGAAACCCCGCACCAAGGGCATGGAACGCAACGACCTCATCAAGGAGAACGGCCCGATCTTCGTCGGCCAGGGCAAGGCGCTCGAAGCGAAGGCGGCCTCCGACGTGCGCGTCGTGGTGGTCGGCAACCCCTGCAACACCAACGCGCTCATCGCGATGATGAACGCGAAGGGCATCCCGCAGAACCAGTTCAGCGCCATGACGCGCCTCGACGAGAATCGGGCGAAGGCGCAGCTCGCCAAGAAAGCGGGCGTCGGCGTCGGCGCGCTCACCAACGTCGCCATCTGGGGCAATCACTCGGCGACGCAGTTCCCCGACACGGACAATGCGAAGATCAACGGCGCCGCACTCACGCAGGCCATCACCGACAAGGAATGGCTGCAGGGCGACTTCATCAAGGTCATCCAGCAGCGCGGCGCGGCCATCATCAGCGCGCGCGGTTCTTCCTCCGCCGCCTCCGCCGCCAACGCCGCGATCGATCACGTGAAGGCCTATATCACCAAGACGCCCGCGGGCGACTGGTTCTCGGCAGCCGTTCCCTCCGACGGCAGCTACGGAATCGACGAAGGTCTCATCTTCTCCTTCCCTCTGACCAGCGACGGCAACTGCGGCTACTCCATCGTGCAGGGACTCCCGCTCAGCGATTTCGCGAAGGACAAGATCCAGAAGACGCTGCAGGAACTCCGCGACGAGAAAGCCGTCGTCGCAGATTTGCTCGTCTGATAGATACTTCGCTTCGCTTCAAGGGCCCCCGGTGGAGACGCCGGGGGTTTTTTTTTCGGGAGACGGGAGACGGAAGACGGGAGACGGTCACTACAAATCAGTATTGTCGCGCTGGGCTGTGACGGGCACATTGCGAGAGCATTGAATCATCCTCTCACAATCGGGTATGCAGCTATGAAAGCGCTTTTGTTCGCAGTGATATTCGTGTCGATTGCTGGCGTCTCCGAGGCGCAGACCACCGTTGACGCGCGTGTTGGCGGCACGCTCTGCGGCCTCTCGGAGGGCGACTGGACCATGAAATTCGGATTGAAGGCCGGACTCTCCGTGGACCACGCATTCAGCGATCTCTTTGCGCTGAGGTCAGGCCTGTTCTTTTCGATGAAGGGCGCGTCGGATGCGGAGACGTCCTTCGACTATGCTCCATCCACCTCCATCGATCTGAACTATATCGAAATTCCTTTGCTTGCTTCGTTCCGCGTCCCCATCACTGGACAATTCGGCATCGCGTTGAATGCGGGCCCATCCATCGGCTATCGCGTGAGCAAGGATCCTGCGGGCTGGACCGAAGTGAACAAGACCAACGTCGCCTTCGATGCGGGAATCGACCTCGTCTTCAGCTCGCGCTACGAAATCAGCATCGAAGGACAATACGGGATTTCCGAACTCGCAAGGGACAGCAGGCAGCATACGATCACCTATTCCCTGCTGTTCGGATATCGGTTCTGATTCTTCTCCCGCATGCAGGCAGTCACCGCCTTGCGCGCGCGGCGAATGGTGCAGCGCGCGCAGGGCGGAACTCGTGCCCGTGTACTACTGCAGCAGGCCGAGCCGCGTGGCAAGCAGCACGGCCTCCGCCATGTTGTTGGCGTTCAATTTCCGGAGTATGCTCTGCCGGTGCGTGTTGACGGTGTGAATGCTGATGCCGCATTCGCCGGCGATTTCCTTGCTCAGCTTGCCGGCATGCACACGCTGCAGGACGTCGAGTTCGCGCGCCGTGAGTGCGACGGCCTCGCGCAGGGGCGGCGCGAATTCGGGAAGCATGTACACCTCGCCGCTGTTGCTGTTGAACAACTTGCTGTGCACGTGATGCAGGGCGCCTTGATTCGGCGACACGTCCAGCGTGCTGAGCGACAGCCACACATTTCCCGCGGCATCGAGATTCAGCACCTTGAATTGCTCGATCACGCGCACGTACTGTCCTGCGACGAGGATGCGATACTCGCTGATCATCTTCGTGTGCAGCAGATCCCGGCCCTCGCCGCGGATAAAATAGTGCAGCGCCGCGATTCCGTTGCGCGTCAACTGTTCCAGATCTTCCGGATGCACCTGCGCGTGAAAATGCTGCCCCGCGATGTTCCGGGAATCCTGAGTATCGCTGCCAAAGAGTCGGCGACAGTTGTCCGACGAAAACACATGCCGCTGCGTCGAGTGATCGAAAACAGTGATACCGCTGTTCGTCGCCTCCGCCAATTGATTGAGCAGCGCGCGTTGTGCGTCCAGCAACGAATAATCGAGATCCTCCACGCGTATCTGCTGCGACTCCAGCAGCCGGAGGAATTCGTCCTCCAGCTCACGCATGAGCTGCGCTCCGGAGGATGTCCATGATTGCGGCCATCGTAGAAGGTATGGATTCGCGGAGGTGGAGACAAGATGGGAGATGTGGGATGTGGGATGTGGGATGTGGGATGTGGGATGTGGGATGTGAGATGTGAGATTGTCGTGACGGGTTCTGAACTCTTCATTCCGTAATCCGCAATCCGAATTCCGAAATCAGTATATTGCGGAGTCCCACAACCTTCATACCTACGCACCTTCCCAATGCATCCGCAGGGCTTGGCTTGCCTGTGCCCGGGTGATGCAATCAGGCCTTCAACGAACACGAAAGGAACGCCATGACATACATCGCAACAGCAGTGCTTTTGCTCGCTTCGCTTGGACAGGTTTTGGCCCAGACCCGCGTCGATTGGAAGATGCAGGTCGACAGCGTGCAGCGGCAGTTCATCGTCTCCATCCCGACAGGCACTCCCCCCGCGGCCGGATATCCGCTGGTGTTCATGTTCCACGGCACCAGCCAGGACGGAGAACTGTTCTACAATGAATCGCAGTGGAAGGAAAAGGGCGAGACCGGGAAATTCATCACCGTCTTTCCGACGGCCCTGCAATACTGCGTGATCGAGGAAGGCCGGCAGCGCACCACGACGAAATGGCACAACGGCGAGGTGGAGGAGATGGCCTGTCCCGGACAGTATCTCAAGGACGACCGACATTTCGTACGCGCCATGATCGACAGCATCGGCGCGCGATACCCGCTCGACCTGCGGCGCGTCTACGCGTCGGGCTTCTCGAACGGGGCGGGCTTCGCCTGCAAGCTCGCGGTGGACATGAGCGACGTCTTCGCGGCTGTTGCAGTGAGCGGCGGCGCGCTCAGCAAGAGCGACTCCACCACGCCGAAACGCAACATCCCCGTGTGGTTCAATCTCGGCACGCTGGATGACAGATGGCTGGACTTTTACTCGACGATCGGGTTGACCGAGTTTCCATTCAACGACAGCAGTCTCGCCTACCTGCGACCCTCGCTACTGCGTCTTCTCGGGACCTTCAACCTCGTGGAGACCTACACAAAGGCCGCGTTTGGACGAGTGTTGAGCTACACGTTCAACACCCCCGCATCATCGGAAGAAGCCACGGAATTCCGTTTCACCCTGATCGACAACATGTTCCATGTATACCCGAATGGAAACAACATCCCATTCGTCGCGGCGGACGTCTTCTGGGAATTCTTCTCGCGCTTCACGCTGCCGGTGAAGGCCGAGCCCGCGCCGCCCGCCGCCTCGACTATCACCGTCTACCCGAATCCCGCCGGCGATCATCTCGTCATCGACGGCACAGGCGATGCCACGCTCACCCTGCGGAATATTCTCGGCCAGGAAGTGTTCCGTGCTCACGGACAGAAGGGCGTCCCGTTCATGCTCCCGAAACTGACGACGGGCATCTATGCGGCGGAAATTCTTTCCGGTTCGCGGAACGTCGTGAAAACCGTGGTGATCCGGTGAGATTTCAGATGCTACGAAAGACTGCCTCTCTCGACACGTCCCTACAATTCGATTGATGAAAGATCTCTGATGATCTTCCGCGCGAGCAGTTCATTGACTTCGCGGTGTCGTGGCACCGGCTGAGATTTGCCTGTGCGCGGGTTGTGATACATATCGTGTTTCCCGCCATGTCGAATCAAGATGCAGCCAGCCTTCTCCAATACGGAAATCAGCTCAGTTCGTTTCACGCGATTTCCAGCTCTTCTTCTCTTTTAATTCCCGGAATTTCTTCGACCCTGAACATTTGAAAGAGATCGCGAAGATGGTCCTTCAAGTCCTCGACCGTCTCGCCTTGCGTCCAGTGGTCGGGATACGCATTGAGGTATCCAAGGTAGCGGCCATCCGACTCTTTCCAATAGGTGATTGTGGTTTTCATGTGCATCTTCTCCATGCCTGCGTAAGAACAGGCGGCTTGCATTTGTTCATCCTCTCTTTCCCAATTGTACTGAATAGAGGCGTTGCATTCAACTCCCCCTCATTGTTTCAGGACGCGAAGGACCCGTCCTTCGCACCTGAGTAGATAGACGCCCGGACTCCAGGCCCGGGTGTCCACGCGCGCCGTGCCCCGGACGTTGCCGAGCCATACCTCCCTTCCGAGGATGTCGGTGATGCGCAGGAGCGCAGACGCACTGGCGTCGATGCGCAGGCTTGAAGAAAACGGATTCGGGGATGCGGTAATCCGGTATTCGTCCGGCGGGACCGTCCGCTCGTCGACGGCCGTATTGGCAGCGGTCATTTCGCGGATGGCGCGCATCTTGTAGTTGCGGTCGGGTTTCGTGTAGTCGTCCGTGATGCCCCAGCAGCCGTAGCGGTTGTAGCCCGAGACGAGCGTGAAGTACATGGCCAGTCCGCCGCCGAGATCGCGCCAGCCCTCGCGGTAATTGCGTTTGAGCACATCGCCCATGGCCGGCGTCCGGTGCGCGAGGATCTGCGCGGAGAGGTTCGCCGTGCCCCCGCCCGCGGGCAGATGCGGACCGCCCTCGTAGGATGTGCAGCCGCCCTTGAAGCCCCAGGTGTTCGCCTTGGTGATGTGGTTGAGACGGTAGGTCGCGGACTGCGCATTCCCGATCTGTGCCGCGATATCCTCAAACATGCCGTCATTGATGTCCGCGGGATTCGTGCTCGACGCCTTCGTCGATCCGAAATACAGCGCGGTGCTGGTGGCGTAGATGAAATCCTTCGGTTCGCCCAGCGCGCCGCGGATGTAGGCGAGATGATTGTCCGAGCGCCCGTTGTACGCGTGCTGTCCCGCGAGGATCACGCGTATGCGATTGTTGATTTCCTGCGCGCCGAACACGGCCCCGAACCACCCGGACAACTCCACCGTACGGCGCGCGTAATTCTGATCGAAGGTGATGCCGCGCGCCTGCGCGTCCGCCTGGTTGTAGGGTCCGTGCGTTGCCTGCGTCGGACTCCACACCTCGTTGCTGTTCTCGACGTAGATGTTGACGGCGGGATCGAGGGTGTTCCTGAGCAGCGCGGCGAGCTGCGCCACATAGGTCGAATCGCAGGACATGTGCACGCAGATCCAGATGTCCTTTTTCAGGATGTTCGCGAGGGCGATCATGTGCTCCCAGCACCAGCCGTCGCGCTTGCCGTTCGACGCTGACATCGACGTCTGCGCCGCATCGCGCGGCGTCTTCCGGTTCTGCCAACGTGTTACGGCGGGATACGCGGGTTCGCCGTCCCAGATGTTCTGCACGTTGTAGAAACGGTAGCAGGCGAATTCGGCGGCTCTGCACAGCGCGATGTACTCGTCGGTGAACACCTTGTTCGTGTTCAACGGATAGCCGGGTCTGTGTACTTTGAGATCCGTAACTCCCGTGTTCACGGCGGCTGACGGTGAGCGTCTCGTGCTCGTGAAGTTGAGAAACACGAGGCCGTGATTCGCATTCGGATAGCCGCCCACGACGATATCGAACACGGTCGTGTTCGATACTGCGTCGTAGGAGGTGTTTTCGATGCTCACCGCGGTTCCCGAGGCCCGCACCGTGCCCGAACCAGTGAAGCTGCACGCGTAGCGACCGCTGTAATCGACGCGGTATTGTTCGGGATCGTCGATGGCGCCCGTCCATTCCGTCGCGGGCCTGCCATCCATCAGCACGAGATCGAAGTCGCTGGTCGGCCAGCCCAGGCTGTCATACCCCGCCGCGTTGCTGTAGCGGTTCGTCTGATTGACGATGTTGACGAAGGCGCCCGCGCCGTCGAGGTTCACGCCGAGCTGCACGGGTTGCTGGGCAAGCAGGAGTGGGGAGAGAGCAGCGAAAACGATATATGTCCATCGAGAGGGAGTCTTCATCAGAAACTTCCTTTGTGTAGAGATCGGAAAACGGAATGCCGGCATGGGAATGCACGCCGGATGCTCTGGTCAGTCCTTCTTGATTACCATCCGCGACAACACGCCGTCTGCAGTCTTCATCAACAGGAGATACGGACCGGCGGGAATTGCCGCCGCTTCAATCGTAAAAAACCGCGAATCAGCTGTCGCGCGCACACGCGCAGCGGTCACTTCTCTTCCAAGCATGTCGACGAGTGCCAGCCGCGCATCAGCAGCAATTCCCGTCGAGAGTTCCACTCTCAGGTCGCGTGTAAACGGCTGCGGCGAAACAGAGACAATTGCCGGAACCGCAGCAGAAGCGCGTTCAACGATCACGATGTTCGACAGCGTCTCCTTCCCGTCCCAGTCCCGCTGTCGCAGGCGATATCGCGAAACGGGAGTTGAGAGCGGCTTGCTGTCGACCCAGCGATAGGCATGCGCCTGCATGCTCGTGCCTTTCCCGGCGATATAGCCAATTCCCGACCATGCATCATCGCCGCCCGCGCTTGCGCCCGCCGTGCGTTCGATGGAGAAGCCTGCATTTCCGGTCTCCGATGCGGTTTCCCATTCGAGCACGACGAGGCCCTGTTCCTCGCGCGCGGAGAATGCACTGAGCTCCACCGGCACGATGGGCGCGGCGCCGTAGCGCAGGCCGCCGCCAAAGCTCGTCACCCACATTTCGTCGGGCTTGTACGGATTGAAGAACACGCGCTGCGGCTGTTTGAACGGGTAACTCGCCACTTCAAAGTATACAGGAATTGGTGCGGCGGTGTTCGCGCACATCCACAGGCCGTCCTGCTCCGTGGTGATATATAATTCCGTGGGGTGATTCGGACGGAAGGTGCAGGAGGTGACGCCTTCCTTCGTCAACACGCGCGTCCACGTGCCGCCGCGGTCGGTGGTCTTGTATAATCCGCCGAGTCCGTTGGGCGGACCTCCCCAGCCGTTGTATACTCCTGCGTACCAGGTGTTCTGCGCGGGATCGGTCGGGTCGACGACAACGTCGTGTGTCCAGTAGGTGAGTCCCGGCGCGCTGCGGTCCACCCAGGAGGCGCCGCCATTGCTGCTCGTGAACACGCCGGAGCTGGCCGTGAAGGCGAGCGGACTCCCCGCCCTGCGCCCGGAGTAGGTGCACAGCAGCGTGCCGTCGTTCAGCACCATGATGTTGTACGGATGGCCCTCCGTACGCGGAGGATTGGCGAGTTTGGTCCACGTGGCGGCCGCGCCGTTCTGGATGTTGTCGGAAACGAAGATGCCGCCCTGCGTGCTGTGGATGACGCTCGCGTACATGCGGTTCGGATGCGCCGGATCGAGGGCGAGCCAGATCACCGGATGCGCGAAGTTGCGCATGGTGGTCCAGGTGCGGCCCTTGTTCAGCGACATGAGCACGAGGCCCGCGCCGATGTCGATGCGCGTGTCCTGCAGATACGTGCTCTGATACATGTCGTGCACGGACGAGGTGGCGGCGTACAGCGTGCCTGTCGTCGGATGCTTGACGGCGTGATACATGGTGTTCTGCGTGTGCCCCGTGTAGCCGAAGGTCCAACTGGCGCCCGCATCCTCGCTGAGCATGCCGCGGATGTCGGTCGCGCCCGCGAAGATCGTGAGGCTGTCGGCCCAGCACAGCGACCAGCTGCCGGTGTCCTCGAGGCCCACGCCGTGATAGTTCCTGCCCGTCGGCGTCGGGTTGCCGGGCGGATTCTGATCCGCGGGCGCGACGTAGGCCTGCCGCCAGTTCATGCCGCCGTCGGCGGTCACGTGGACGCAGCCGAGATCGGTCAGGGCGACCACATCGGGATTCATCGGCGCGACGGCAAGTCCGAGCGCGTACTCGGGAAAGGACCAGCCGCGGTCGCCGTTCTGTCCGCACCAGCCCGTGCTGATGTTCTGATTCATGAGCGTCTTGAACACCGGGAGCCACGCCGCGCCGCCGTTCGACGTGCGGTGGATGACCGGCGCGTTGAGATCGCTGCCCCCCGCGAGGTAGGCGATGTCGGCCGAGTTGCGCGACATGGCGACGAAGAAGGGATACTCGCCGGGTATGATTGTGCCACCGACGTCGGTCCACGCCGTCTGCCCGAGCGTGATGGCATACACGCTTTTGTAATTCGCGTACTCCGCGCCGGTCACACCGGGATACACGTCGTTGACGCCGAGCGTGACGCAGAAGAAACGCGCGGTGGCGCCGGTCCTGCCGCCCGCGAAGGACACGATGCGCTCGTCGGCGGGAATGCCGGTCAGCGGCAGCACGGAGAAACTCGAGCCCCCGTTGGTGGAGGCGTAGACGCCTGCATTGGTGCCGACGACAATCGCGGCGGGATCGAAGAAGACGCCCGCGATGTGGCAGCCCGCGCCGTTGACGTTCGAGGAGAATTTCTGCGAGAATGAGGTCCCGCCATTCGTGCTGTACCAGACCGTCGTGTAATCGGATACGAGGATATTCTGCGTCGAAGCCGGATCGGCGTACAGCGAATACGCCCCGCCGCCCGTCGGGTCCGACGGCAGTGCGGACCATGTGTGCCCGCCATCGTTACTGACGGAGGGGACGCCCTGGTCGTTCGCGGCGTTGATGCCGTACACGATCTGCGGATTGCTCGTGAACTGCACGAGGCCGCGGCTGTTGCCGCCCTGGAACTCGCGGAAGTGTACAAGCTCCCACGACTGCCCGAGCGTGGTCGTATGGAAGAGATCCGTCATGTCGCTGCAGACGTACAGCTCGGAAGGCGCATGCGGACTGAAGGACGGCTGGTAAAAGGCGCCGCCACCGCCGATGCCGGTGCTCGTCCACACCGCGGGCTGGGAGAATGCCGTGCTTGCGGCGATGATGAACAGGAACAGAGCGGAAACAATGTATCGACTCGACATGGCAATCCTCCTTTGTTTTCATTCAAGACTCCCGAGTCCACTGAATCCTGACAACGGCCGCCGGGAAATCTTCGGCTTCCAATGTAGAGAACGCGCGGCACATCGGCACCTGTGTAGGAAGTTTTTTCCGCCGCGCCTATATTGATCGATTCTTTCGCGCATGACCGTGCACAGCGATTCTCTTACACTCCCGTTCCCTGGAAGGAGGACACGCCGACGTATGGACGCATCCGACCTCACACGCTTCGCAGACGAACTGTTTCGGGCCGATATCGACCGTATTCCCATGGATCCCCTCACCGCGCGCATGCCCGGACTGACCACGGAACAGGCATATGCCGTGCAAATCGGCTATCTGGAGAAGAAAATCACCCGCGGCGCGCACGTCATCGGCAAGAAGATCGGCCTCACCTCCAAGGCCATCCGCGACGCGCTCAAGGTGGACGAACCGGACTTCGGCTGCCTGCTCGACACGATGGCAGTGCTCGACGGCGGGACGATCGCGCTCTCGACGCTGATACAGCCGCGCGTGGAGGGGGAAATCTGCTTCGTGCTGGACCGCGATCTCGACGCGCCCTTCGTCACCGAGGCCGACGTACTCCGCTCGACGGCCTTCGTCGTCCCGGCGCTCGAAATCATCGACAGCCGCATCAGGGACTGGAAGATCACGCTCGCGGACACGATTGCGGACAACGCCTCGAGCGGCATGTTCGTGCTCGGCGGAAAAAAAACCACGCTCGACAATCTCGATCTGCGCCTGCTCGGCATGGCGGTGGACCACAACGGCCAGCTCGCGGTGACCGGCGCGGGCGCGGCGTGTTTCGGGAATCCCGTCACCTCGGTCGCGTGGCTCGCCAACAAGCTCCGCTCGCTCGGCATCGTGCTGCGCGCGGGCGAGGTGATCCTCTCGGGCGGACTCGCGGCCACCGTCACCCCCAAGGCGGGCGACTGGGTGACCATGCGCATGCAGACGCTCGGCGACGTGTCGGTGAGGTTCAGCGCATGAGCGGCGCGGCGAAAATCGGCTGCGCCATCATCGGTTCCGGCAACATCGGCACCGATCTGATGGTCAAGATCCTCCGCCACTCCGAGCTGCTCGAACTCACCATGCTGGTCGGCATCGACACCGCGTCCGACGGACTCGCGCGCGCCCGCCGCCTTGACGTGGCCGTCACCGACAGGGGCATCGACGGATTGACGGAGGACCTGGATGTCCTGAACAGGACGGACATCGTCTTCGATGCAACCTCCGCCAAGGCGCATCTCGCGCATGCTCCCGTGCTCGAGGCGCTCGGCAAGACCGTCATCGATCTCACCCCCGCGGCCGTCGGTCCCTTCGTCGTGCCTGCGGTGAATCTCCGCGAGCATCTCGACGCGCCGAACGTCAATCTCATCACCTGCGGCGGACAGGCCACCATCCCCGTCATGCACGCCATCTCCCGCGTGACGCCCGTGCGCTATGGCGAGATGATCTCCTCCATCGCGAGCAAAAGCGCCGGACCCGGCACGCGGCAGAACATCGACGAGTTCACGCAGACCACTGCGCGCGGACTCGAACGCATCGGCGGCGCGGCGCGCGGCAAGGCCGTCATCATTCTCAACCCCGCCGATCCGCCGCTCATCATGCGCAATACCGTGTACGCATTCGCGGACGATGCCGACACGCCGGCGCTGTTGGAATCGATCCATGCCATGGTCGACGCGATTCGCGCATACGTGCCGGGGTATCGGCTCAAGACCGAACCGATTTTCGACAGCCTGAAATCGACGCCGGTATCGATCCCCGGCTACGGCACGTTTGATGGACTGAAAGTGACCGTCCTTCTCGAAGTCGAGGGTGCTGCGCATTACCTGCCCGCCTACGCGGGGAATCTCGACATCATGACGGCCGCGGCGAAGCGCACCGGCGAGATGTTCGCCGAATCCCTGCTCGAGAAGCGCGCAACGGCGGGAGGGTCCGCTCATGACTGACGCGAAGCGCATCCTCATCAACGACGTCACCCTGCGCGACGGCATGCACGCGCTGTCGCATCAGTTCGAACTTGACGACATGCTCGCCATCGCGCGGGCGCTGGACGAGGCGGGTGTCGGCATCATCGAGGTCTCGCATGGCGACGGCCTCGGCGGCAACACCATCACCTACGGCTTTTCGAAACACACCGAAGAAGAGTACATCCGCGGCGTCGCTGGCGTGCTGCAGCATGCGAAGCTCGACGCCCTGCTGCTGCCCGGCATCGGCACCATCGAGGATCTCGACCGCGCCGTCGACTGGGGCATCTCCGTCGTGCGCATCGCGACGCACTGCACCGAGGCCGACATCGCGCAGCAGCACATCGAGCACGCGAAGCAGCGCGGACTCGAAACCGTCGGTTTCCTCATGATGTCGCACATGCTCCGTCCCGCCGCTCTCGCCGAGCAGGCGCTGCTTATGGCGAGCTACGGCGCGGACTGCGTGTACGTGGTCGATTCCGCGGGCGCGCTGCTCACGCATGAGGCCGCCGAGCGTGTGGACGCGCTTCGTCAGGCGCTGCGCTGCGAGGTCGGTTACCACGCGCACAACAATCTCGGCCTCGGCGTCGCGAACTCCGTCGCCGCCGTCGAGCGTGGCGCGGATCGCATCGACGCCTCTCTTGCGGGACTCGGCGCCGGAGCAGGCAACGCGCAGCTGGAGGTGTTCGCCGCCGTCGCCGCGCGCATGGGCATCGAGACCGGCTGCGACCTCTACGCGCTGATGGATGCAGCGGACACTCTCGTGCGTCCGATGCTGGCGCGGCACGGGCGCGCCGTGCAGATCGACGGCAACAGTCTTGCGCTCGGCTACGCGGGCGTGTACTCGTCCTTCCTCCACCACGCCCGCCGCGCGGCCGAGCGTTTCGGCGTGGACGTGCGCGACATTCTCGTCGAACTCGGGAAGCGGAACATGGTCGGCGGCCAGGAGGACATGATCATCGACGTCGCGGTGGAACTTTCAAGGAAAAAAGAGTGAACAGTCCGAAAAACACAGACAGAACCGCCGCCCTCGCCGCGGCGCTGCACGCGGCAGAGCGCGAAGTGCGCGAAATCGACGGCATTGTGCCCGCGCATCCCGACCTCACGCTCGACGACGCGTACGCGATACAGCGCGCCCTGGTGGCGCTGTACGAGAGGCCCGTCGTCGGGCTCAAGGCCGCGCTGACCAGCAGGGCCAAGCAGGTGGCGATGAACGTCACGCAACCCGGCTACGGCACGCTGCTCGATTTCATGAAGGTGGACGGCACGCTGCGCCGCTCCGAGCTGATCCATCCGCGCGTGGAGCCGGAGATCGCGCTTTTCTTCGAGGATCTGCCGACCGACCGCATGCTCGCCTCCGACGAAATCGCCGTATTGGCGACCGGTTTCGCTCCGGCTCTGGAAGTGATCGACAGCCGCTACAAGAAGTTCAAGTTCACCGCCGTCGACGTGTACGCCGACAACTGCTCATCCTCGCGTTTCATGCTCGGGCGCGATGTGCTGCCCCTGCCGCATCCGCAGCTCGAACTCGCCGGCGTGGTGCTCGAGAAGAACGGCGACATCGTGCAGACCGGCGCCCCCGCCGCCGTGCTCGGCCATCCCTTCACCTCCGCCGCCTTCGTGCTCAACCTCGCCATCGCGCACGGCGTGCAGCTCCCCCGCCGCTTCGTCCTCCTTACGGGAGGCATCACGGAGGCAGTGCCGGTCGAAGTCGGCGATGTGATACGGTGCAGATTTGGGGGAATCGGAGAGATATCGTTGAGCGTGACTGAGTAGTTTCGGATCTCGTTCACCTTCACCTTCACCATACACCCTTGAATTCAAGGTGAACAGAGAAGGGAAAGGAGAAGGGAGAACTGAATCCGGAGTCTCACATCTCACATCTCGGTTTTTCCACCTTCCACCTGCACCCTTCTCCCTGGAACCTCTCCCTGCCCATCATCGCACGACGGGCACCAAAAGCCCGCGAATCCCTGCCGGAGTTTCGATCACGACGTGATGCATGCCTGATGCGGGAAAGGCGGATGCGGGCAGGCGCAGCTCCTTCGTCTCATCAATCTGCATCACTCCTTCCCAGAGTTGCTGCATCGTTCTTCCTGTGGCGTCGATGAGTCGGATGCGGACCGGTCCGCTTTCCACGGCGCCAAGACGCAGCATGGCATCGTTCCGTATTGGCAGCGGATATACGGATGCGGATACCGGCTGCGGCGGGGCGTCAATGCCGAGAATGAAGCAGTCGCTTTGCAGACTCAGGTACGAAGCCGTCGGAAGTCCGGCCCCGAGGATGTCGAAGGCGACGGTTCCGACAAGCCAGGTGGAATCCTTCTCCACATTCGGATACCACACCTTCATTGTCCGGTACACCCGCGCGGTGTAGCTGCCGGGAGCGTAGCCGGCAAGCTTGGTGACGATTTCAAAATTGCACACGCAAAGCGCGCTGCGGCCGGTGTCCGTCTGCATGATCGTGATGTCGCCGCCGTTGACGGTGACGCTGATCGCGAACTCGACACCGCAGTTGATGTCGTACGCGCTGTCGACGATCGCGACGG
Organism: Ignavibacteria bacterium; assembly: GCA_016720835.1. GTDB lineage: Bacteria > Bacteroidota > Ignavibacteria > SZUA-365 > SZUA-365 > JADKJW01. The sequence goes on along the minus strand of JADKJW010000005.1, from coordinate 165,857 downwards.
TGTCCGGGCTCATGCGCACGCTCAACCGGTCGAAGGACTGGCCGGAGGCGACTGCAGTGAATACGAGGACGAGGGAACAGGTAAAGAGAGTTTTCACAGGTGCGTTCCTCCGATATTGACTACGTCTTCAAGACAACTCAAGGCATCAAATCCTGACAATACGCCGGCCTGCAATTTCACCGTCACGCATCAGACATTCCCTTTTCCCCTGCCACTTTCCACTTTAAACCTGCCACCTAGTACAATGCACCTTTCCCTATTTGATCACCGGAATCATACGCGCCACGATGCCTGAAGGCGATTCGACGAGCACGTGATAGACTCCGGAGGATGGGAACGCGTCCGTGGAGAGTTCAATCGACTGAGGAGTACCCGGGTACTGCCCTTCGAATGCCGTGAATACCTTCCGTCCGGTTTCGTCGTAGACGGAGATCGTCACCTGCCCTGCCCATCGCGTGTCGAAGGAGAGTGTGCTGGAACTCTGTAATGGGAGTGGATAGATCGAAAATACGGCAGGTGGAACGTCCCAGGAGTCACCATGGAAGGGGACACATTCTCGCTGTCCCTTGCGGACGGAGACGAAGGGAAGTCCGGATTCGAAAATGTCGAAGGAATCCCTCCCGATGAGGACGGTCGTATCCGAGGAGTATCCATATTTCACGAGGTACTCTCGATACACATCGACGGTATACAGGCCCCGCTGCAAACCTCGAAACACCGTCCACAGCCTGAAGCCGCAATTGCACTCGGCCTTCGCCTGTATCGTATCACGCTGCGTTATGGTGATGGTGTTGCCATGTTGTCGCACGTCCAGGGTGAAACGCGAGGCGCAATTCACCGGCCAGGCGACATTGAACACGGTTGCGCTGTCGCCTTCAACGAGCGTGTAGACGCGTTCCATTTTCTGCGCGACCGCCGATGCAGTCAGCGCCGCGAACAGCAGGAATACATGTCTGGGCTTCATAAGTCACACTCCCGGATCATACGATCCCTGATTGGGTCTGAACGTATATTTTCATCCGATATTAGGGTAATGTGCGCCGAGATTCAAGTCGGTTCTTCCCCTCTCTCTGCCACCTGCACCCTTCCACCTGCAACCTTCCACCTGCAACCTTCCACCTGTAACCTTCCCCCTGCAACCTTCCACCTTCCACCTGCCCCTGCTACCTCCACACGTACCCGACCTTCACCCCGATTCCCGCATCGCTGTATCCATGCACGATCCCGGAGTAGCCGTCCTGTTCGAGGCACACGGAGAACTCGGCATACGGCTGCACGACGACGGTTTCGAACGGCAGCACGGCGCCGATGCCTGCGAGCAGTTCAGGGAGGATGCTCCGGAAACCGTGGTCGAAGATTTCGATCCGCTTCTGCACGATGCCCGCGCCGCCCTGGACGAAGAGCGACGGCTGCGCCTCCGCCGGATGCCAGCGGTACTGCGCGCGGTATTTCCAGCGCGTCAGCTCGTAGGTGTTCGGAATGGGCGAAAGGTTTCGAGAAATGTCCACCGTTTCCTGATTACGCAGCAGCGTCATCACCAGGGCGGAACGGTCGGAGGTGTAGAACGCCGACTCCGCCGCGAGGTCCACCCCCGCGCCCTTGTCCTGATCCAAGATGTAGCTCTGCCTGAGATGCAGCGTGTACGCGGCGCCGGCCGAGAGGATGATGCGGCGCGTCGCGACAGGAGCTTCCGCTTCAGGGACGCGCACTCCCAGCATCGCCGCCGGCACGCGCAGCGCGAACTGGAACATCTCGCGGGGAACATCCTGCGGCAGATACCAGCGGTCCTTCGGGAGATGCTGCCATTCGGTGGCGAGACCCGCAACCGCCGTGATACCACGATACGACAGAGCGGCTTCCGCGGACAGCGTGAACACATTGAAGAGCCAGGCTTTCGGACCGGCGGTGTGATTGCCCGTCGCGATGCGCTGCGTCAACGCGAAACCGCGACCCAGCGAAATCCTGTTCCATTCGAAACCGACACCCGTATGCACGGTGATATCGCGCGGCGCATCGTGCCAGTCGTTGAGCAGCGCGGAGAAGGACGACCAGGGCTGCGAATAGTCGGTGACCATGCGCCCGCCCTGCTCCCGCTCCCCGTACCCGACCAGGGGTTTTGAAAGGCCGATCATGAGCGGGACGCGCATCGCGCCATCGTCCACCGCCGGATACCCCGCCTCGAGCCTGATCGCGGATGGCTGCGGCGATTTCTCATCGGGCTTTCCGGCAATTTCCGTCGTGACGGCATCCCCCATGTCGAGAAGTGAAAGGCCCACATGGAGTTTTCTCTCGAGAAGCAGCGGCGTCCAGCGCAGGCCGGCGCTGAAGGAAAGGAATTTCGCCGTGATGTAATTGTCCGTCCACGAACTGTACCGAAGCGAGACGCCCGCCTGCAATGTATTCGAGAGGGGCCGCGCGTATCCCAGGGCTGCGCTCCGGAACAATGGCGTGTACCTTCCGAGGAGATTGTTGGCTTCGTCCCTGACCTCCGTCTCCGGGAACACCTCGTTGATGTACTCCGCACCGATCGATCCGTCGTCGAAGCCAAGCGGCATCGACAGAACGGCGCTGTGAATCGGAATGGTCTCCGACCACATGTTGTAGATCGGGAGACGGAACAGCGAAAGGGATATGTCCGTCGCTCCGGCAAGCAGCGCGGGGTTGTACGCGAAGGCGTCCTCGCGCGCTCCCATCGCCGCGCCCTGATGTCCCGAACCCATCGCCCACACCGATCGCGGCGGCCAGCGCAACGGCGTGTCGAACTCGGAGCCTTGCGCGGAAAGCTCCCCGGAAGCAGGGAAGAAAAACAGAATCGCGACGAGCCCTGCCAGCATGGCAGAGCGATGGAAGTGTGTGAACGCGTGACGGCGCGGGATCAGCGCCGGTGCCGGACGTGACGGGAGGTGCGGCATGTGTGCTCCGATTCGTGAAATTTCCGAATAGCAGACATGATATTCCGCATTATTTCCATTCCATGCAAGGGCAAATCAACAGCGAACGAATGCCGTTTGTCAGTCCGAGCGAAGTCGAGGACGAGGACTAGGAACCGCGCTGCGCCATCTCCTCTCTCGCGCGCTCGATGGCCGTCTGCACGTCCTTGATCGCGTATTTAAGCCGATCGCCGTCGCCGACCACCTTGTTGGAGGTGGGCGCAATCGCGTCGATGCCCTTCGGCGTCAGGTCGTTGGAGAGAAACATCTGGATTTCCTTCACATCGGAGACATATGCGCGGAATGCGTCTTTCACGCCGACACTGCTCGACGCAATGCGCCCGTAGATCTCGCCGAGTTCGATGCGGCGCTGCTCGCTGAGCGCCTGGATCTCCGGATTCTTGTACGCGTCCCCTTCCTTCTTCCATTCCGTGAAGTAGTCCTTGCCCCACGACTTCATCTCGTCCGAATGCTTGGCGAACTCCTTTTCCATTTTCTCGATCTTCGTCACGTTGCCGGAATAGAGTTCGAAGGCTTTCTTGACATCGGTCTGCCCCGGTTTCATGAGTTCGTCCAGCGACGCTCCCGTGGCGTCGAGCTGCACGGCCACGAGCTTGATGTCGCTGTCCACGGTCTGCATGGTCGTCGATGCCTTGTTCGACCGTTCCAGCCCCGTCGAGCCGCAGCCCGCGACGCTGAACAGCGCCACGATGATGGCCGTGACGCCGACGGCGATGAAACGAGAGGGTGATTTCATGGTGTGCTCCGTACTGTCCGCGCTGCTGCGCGGGTGAGAGAATCCTGACACAGACAAGGTAGAGATGCGCGCGGAAGCGGTTCTTACACTATTGTCTGAATGTCTTACATCTTTCACAGGTTCCGCTGTGGTATCCACCAATACCAGCGCCGCCGCGTCGGTGGAACGCGGCGGCGTTGTGTCTCAGGATTCGGATACGGTCAGTTCTTCGGCAGGAGATGCTTCGTGAGAAACTTCTCCATTGCGCCGTAAAACTCCATACGGTTCTCCTCGTTGCGGAAGCCGTGGCCCTCGTTGGCCTTCAAGAGGTACTCCACTTCCACGCCGCGCTGCTTGAGAGCCTTGACCACCTGATCGGACTCGTCGACGTTGACACGCGGATCCTTGGCGCCCTGCGCGATGAAGAGCGGCACCTTGATCTTGTCCACGTGGAAGACCGGCGATACTTCGGCGAGCATGACGCTGTCCTTCACCGGATCGCCGATCATTTCGTAGAACTGGTCGCGGTACGGCTTCCAGTATGGCGGGATGGTCTTCATGAAGGTGAACATGTTGGACACTCCCACATAATCCACGGCGCAGGCGTACAGCTCGGGCGTGAGGGTGATGCCCGCGAGCGTGGCGTAGCCGCCGTAGCTGCCGCCGTAGATGGCGACGCGCTTCGGGTCGGCGATGCCCTCGTCGATCAGGTATTTCACGCCGTCGCTGATGTCGTCCTGCATGGTGCGGCCCCACTGCTTGAAGGACTTCATCCAGAACTCGCGGCCGTAGCCGGTGGAACCGCGGAAGTTCATTTTCAACACCGCGAATCCGCGGTTGGCGAGGAACTGCACTTCGGAATTGAAGCCCCACACGTCGCGCGCCCAGGGACCGCCGTGCGGATTCACCACCACCGGGAGATTCTTCGGATCCACGCCCTTCGGCAGCGTGAGGTAGCCGTGAATCTTGAGTCCGTCGCGCGAGGTGTACTCGATGGGCTTCATTTCGACGAGGTCGTCCGCGTTCAGCCAGGGTGCGCGGTCGGCGATCTTGTCGAGCGTGTTCTTCGTCTTGTCGTAGATGTAGAAGGAACCGAGCGAACGGTCGCTGACCGTGCGGACGATGTACACGTCCTCCGCCTTGTTGCTCGAGGTCAGGTAGATCTCCATGTCCGAGAGCTTGCCCTTCAGGAACGAATAGATCTGTTCGGTCTCGGGATCGAGCACCTTGCGCTCGGGTTTCCACGTCGTGTAGTGGATTTCGGTGAGCACCTTCCGCAAGCGGGAGTAGCTCATGCTCTCGACGTCGTTGTCCGCATGTTCGAACAGCACCCCGGTCTCCTTCGCCGTCGTCAGATCGAACGTGACGATGGCCACCTTGTCTCTTCCGAGATTCGATGCCGCGTAGAGGTTCTTGTTGTCGAAGGTGAAGAACAGCGGGGCGAACTGATCCTTGAACGTCGTCGTCAGGATGCTCTTGAAGGGCTTCGTTTCGTCCTCTCGGTAGAGGAAGCTCGAATTGACGCCGTCCGTCGTGACGGCGATGCGCAGCGCGCCGGTGTGGTCGGTCACCCATGCGGTCACGTTGCCCGGATTCTCGGCCACCATCTTCATCTCGCCGGTGACCGTGTTGAGGCGGTACACGTCGAAGATTTCCTTCTTGCGCTGATTGGTGGAAATGAGCACATCGGTCTCATGGTCGCGCAGGTCGTCGACCAGTTCCACGCGCGCTCCCTCGAAGGGCGTCAGGTCCTTGCTCTCCTTCCCTTCGCGATCGACCGCGAAGAGGTGGAAATTCTCGTCCCCGCCGAAGTCCTTGATGAAGAGCAGGCGATCGTTGCCCTTCCAGAAATACTGCGAAATATCGCGATCGGTGACGGCGGTGAGCCTCTTGATGTCCTTCGAGCCGACCGCCTGAACGTGGATGTTCATGCGTTTCTCGTACGGCATCGTCATGGCGATGTACTTGCCGTCGGGCGAGAGCTGGAAATAGGTCTGCTCCGGATTCCGGAAGAAATCCTTGAGCGGAATCTGCTTCGCCGTCTCCTGCGGTTTCGAGCATCCTGCGAGGATGACGGCGGCGATAGTCACGGTAAGCAACCTCCTCATGTGCAACCTCCTCTTGGTGTGATGATGGCGGGAAGAGTTGGCGATACGAGGTGGGTGGGAGAAAGTTTCGTTATTGCGCCACCATCCGCTCGTACAGCTCCACCTCCGCCTTCGTCCCGATGATCAACGGCACGCGCTGATGGAGTTCGTCGGGCTGTATGTCGAGGATGCGCTGGCGGCCGGTGGATGCGGCGCCGCCGGCCTGCTCGTAAATCATGGCGAGCGGCGCGGCTTCGTACAGCAGGCGGAGCTTGCCCTGTCCGGTGGCGGCTTCGGCGGGATACAGGAAGACGCCTCCGTAGAGGAGATTGCGGTGAAGATCGCCCACCATGGAGCCGATGTAACGCGAGGTGGTCTTCGCATACCGGCCTTCGCGGCTGTAGCGCACATGATCGGCGAAGCGCTGCGTGCCCGCGTCCCATGTCGGATAATTCGAATCGTTCGCGGAGAAGCACTTGCACACGTCGGGAATGTGCATGTCCTCATGCGAGAGCACATACTCGCCGATCACCGGATCGAGCGTGAAGCCGTGCACGCCGTGACCCGTGGTATAGACGAAGATGGTGCTCGGACCGTAGAGGATGTACCCCGCCGCCACCTGCTCGGTGCCCTTCTGCAGGAAGTCGCTCATGGGCGGCGGACCCTGCAGCGACTTGCAGCGATGAATCGAAAAGATGGTGCCGACCGATACGTTCGCGTCGATGTTGGAGGAGCCGTCCAGCGGATCGAACATCACGATGTACCGGTGATCGCCTTCCGTGCGCTCGGGGAGGTGCATCACGTCGTCCTCCTCCTCCGAGGCGAGGCAGGACACGGAATTCATCCAGCGGAAGGTGTCCTTCAGCACCTCGTTCGCGAGCACGTCCAGCTTCTGCTGCGTCTCGCCCTGCACGTTGATGCTGCCGTGCGTGCCGAGCACACCGAGCAGTCCGGCCTTCTGCGATTTCGACATGATCACCTTCGACGCCAGCCCGATGCGCCGCAGGAGATTCGAGAAGATGCCCTGGCTCTGCGGATGCAGGGACTGCTCTTTGGCGATGTAACTTTCAAGGGTTTCAAAATCCTGCCAGGTGGCGTGGGGCATGGTGGTCTCCGAGGGGTGTTGTTTGTTCCGGCAAATCTACGGAATCCTTAGCTGCCGTTCTCGTTCCCACGCTCCCGCGTGGGAACGTCTTCTCCGCAACGACGCACCCACGCAGGAGCGTGGGTGCGAGGCCGAGATGATGTTCTCGTTCCCACGCTCCCGCGTGGGAACGTCTTCTCCGCAATGACGCACCCACGCAGGAGCGTAGGTGCGAGGCCGAAGCGACGCACGGCGCACCCACGCAGGAGCGTGGGTGCGAGGCCAAAGCGACGCACGGCGCACCCACGCAGGAGCGTGGGTGCGAGGCCGAGACTTCACGACCTCACGATTCACGACCTCCCGGCCTCACCGCCCCACGTCAAGCACCCGCCCCGGCGTCCACGGCGCGCCGATGGCGTCGAGTTGTTTTTCCAATGCCGGGAGCTGCGTGTCGGTGATGACGCGCAGTTCGGTGACGACCTCGCCGGCGAGCTTCGCGACATGCTCGTACGTGTCGAGATTCGACTTCGTGGGGGCGGAGGTGGAGGACCACTGACTGTACACCATGTCATACAGCCGGTTCATGATGGAGGGCGGCTGATTTTCGTTGCGCGCGGAGAGCGACCGGTCGCCGCTCATGCGGCGCTGGAGGACGGACAGGGCCTTGTCCATGGCCTCCCGCGCGGCGCGCATTTCCGCGGTCGCGGCGGGCGCCACCTCGAGCGCGCCCTTGATGTACCCGAGCCGCGTCTTCGTCTCGGTGAGCGCGCGATCGAGACCCATCACCCTGCGCTGCAGGTCCACTGCCTTTTTCTGGAACGCGACAAGCGCCGCGCGGTCGGACGCGGGAAGCGTGCTGTTCGCGAGGATTTTCGCCGTGAACGTGACCGGCCCCGCGAGGACGGTTTCCTTCTCGTCCGCGACGCGCGACAACGTCACCGTGTACGTGCCGGGCATGGCGACCATACCCGAGCCTTTGTTCGCCAACTTCTGATCGCGCACCGGTGTCAGGTCGGGATAGCGCAGATCCCACGTGACGCGCTGCACGCCCTTCGCGTTCGGCGCGGAGAGGCGGCGCAGCACGTTGCCTTCCGCATCCTTGACCGTGAAAAGCAGCGAGGGGGCTTCCTCTTCGTCTTCAATGCGCAACTGCTCGAACGTCGGATACGGCGGGGTCTCCTTCTTCTTGATGGCCTCCTTCTCCGCGTCCCTGCGCACTTCTTTTTTCGTCTTCACGCTCTCCTTCACGTAATACGAGAACGTGGCGCCGAAGGGCGGATTCGGCGCGGTGTAGAAGGTCTCGCCCTGCGCGCCCTTCGAGCGTCCGGTGGAGGGCACGTACATGAGCGCATCCTTCACGGGGAAGATGTGCGCATCCTTCGCGAGCAGCTCGGAGGTTGCGTCGCGGAGCGGCGTGTAATCGTCGAGGATGTAGAAGCCGCGCCCGAAGCTCGCGAGCACGAGGTCGTTCTCGCGCTTCTGGATGTCGATGTCGCGGATCGCGATGGGGGGCAGTCCGCCCTTGAGCTGCATCCACTTGCCGCCGCCGTCAATGGAGAAAAAGACCCCGAACTCCGTTCCGGCGAAGAGCAGCTTCGGATTGACGTGATCTTCCGCGATGCTGTACACCGCGCCGTTCTCCGGCAGCGTCGCGGCGATGGACGTCCACGAGGCGCCGTTGTCCGCGCTCTTCAGAAGGTACGGTTTGAAATCGGCCATCTTGTGATTGTCGAACGAGGCGTAGAGCGTGCCCTGCGCGTGCTGCGAGGCGACGATGCAACTGACATAGGATCTGTCCGGCACACCGGGGAAGCTCTCGATCTTCCTCCAGGTTTCGCCGCCGTTTTCGGAGACCTGCACGAGTCCGTCGTCGGTGCCCGCGTACAGAAGTCCCTCCTTCTTCGGCGATTCGGCGAAGGCGACGATGTTGCCGTAGTACGAGGTGGACGCATTCTTCGCCACGGCTTCGGGACCCCACACCTTCCCCATCACCGGCAGGGTGTTGCGGTCGATCTGCCGCGACAGGTCCGGACTGACGGCCTTCCACGAATCGCCGCGATCGTCGCTGCGGAAAAGCCTGTTGCAGGCGAAGTAGAGACGCGTGTGCTTGTGCGGACTGATGAGCAGCGGCGAGTCCCAGTTCCAGCGGTACGGCGCTTCGCCCGGAGGCGGCAGCGGCTGAATGTCCTGACGCTCGCCGCTCTTCTTGTCGAAACGCACCAGACCGCCGTATTGCGACTGCGCGTACACGATGTTCGGGTCCGTGGGATCGATCTGCGATTCGAAACCGTCCCCGCCGTTCGTGAAGAACCAGTCCTCGTTCATCGCGCCGTCCTGCTTCGTGGTGCGCGAGGGACCGCCCATGCTGTTGTTGTCCTGCGTGCCGCCGTACACGTTGTAGAACGGCTCCGCGTTGTCGGTGCTGACGCGGTAGTACTGCGTCACCGGCAGATTTTCCTTGAAGCGCCACATCGCGCCGCGGTCCCAGCTCTCGTATACGCCGCCGTCGCCGCCGACGAGGTAGTAGTCGGTGTTGGCGGGATCGATCCACATCGCGTGATCGTCCACATGCCGGTGCCGGTTCCCGAGCGCGCGGAAGTTCCTGCCGCCGTCGTCCGATACCATGAGAATCGTGTGGAGGATGAACACGCGGTCGGCGTCCTTCGGATCGCAGACCAGCTCCTGATAGTACTGCGCGGCGTCGGAGACGAAGTCATTGCGCTTTTCCCAGGTGCTGCCGCGGTCGCTGGAGCGGAAGAACCCGCCCTTCCCCTCCGCCGCTTCGATGGTGGCGTAGACGATGTCCGGATCCACCGGCGACACCGCCAGACCGATGCGCCCCTTGTCCACCGAGGGCAGACCCGAGCGCAGCGTGTCCCACGACGCGCCGCCGTCCGTGGTGCGGTAGATGTTGGCCTCGGGACCGCCGTTGATGAGCGTCCACACATGCCGGCGGCGCTGATACGAGGCCGCGTAGATCAGGTCGGGATTGCGCGGATCCATGGCGATGTCCGTGACGCCGGTATGTTCGCTGATTGAGAGCACGGCGTTCCAGGTCTTGCCGCCGTCCGTGGTCTTGTACAGGCCGCGCTCGCCCCCCGCCGCCCAGAGCGGACCCTGCGCCGCCACGTACACGATGTTGGAGTGTTTCGGATGCACGAGGATTTTTCCGATGTGCTCCGATTTTTTGAGGCCCATGCATTTCCAGCTCTTGCCGCCGTCGTCGGAGCGGTACACGCCGTCGCCGTACGACACGCTGCGCTGGCTGTTGTTCTCGCCCGTGCCCACCCACACGGTGTGCGGATTGTTCGGATCGATGGTGACGCAGCCGATGGAGAAGGACGTCTGGCCGTCGAACACCGGTTCCCACGAGGTGCCGCTGTTCGTCGTCTTCCACACGCCGCCGCAGGCCACCGCGACGTACCAGAGACTCTTGTTCTGCGGATGCACCGCGATGTCGCTGATGCGTCCCGACGCCAGGGCAGGTCCGATACCGCGGAACTTGAGTCCGGCAAACGTCCCCTGCGACATCGGATCGTCCTTCTTCTTCGTCTTCTCGTCCTCGCCTCCAGCCCTGGAGGTGAACGGAAGCAGCATGCAGAGGAGTGCAGCGAGGATGGAGAATCGCCTCATGGGAATGCCTCGATATCGATTGGGGATGGGGTTGGTGGTGACGATGCCCGAAAATGACCGCTTGTGAGCATCGAAAACTGAGCACCGGGGTGGTTGAAAATACGGCTCTTTTTGCTTTTCCGCTTCATTGCAGCAAATCGTTGAACGTTGTAGCTTGAGGGAATTGATGTTCAATGCGAATGTCCACAAGTAAAACGAGACACAACTCCAGGGTGAAGGAAGCAGGGTTTGAGTATCTCACGCCCGGCCATACTGCTCCCCGCTTCATCGACCTGTTCTGCGGAATAGGCGGTTTCCGCATCGCCTTCGAACGGGCCGGATGCGAATGCGTGTTCTCGTCCGACTACGACAAATTCTCGCAACTGACATACGAGGCGAACTTCGGGGAGAAGCCGCATGGAGACATACACTCGGTTGCAGTGGCCGATATTCCCACGCACGATGTGCTCTGCGCGGGCTTTCCCTGCCAGCCGTTCAGCATCGCCGGCGTGTCGAAGAAGCTCAGCCTGGGCAGGAAGCACGGCTTCGAAGACGAAAAGCAGGGGAACCTGTTCTTCTCCATCGCGGACATCATCGACTATCACCGGCCCGCCGCCTTCGTCCTGGAGAACGTGAAGAATCTGAAAAGCCACGACAAGGGCCGGACCTTTCAGATCATTTACGACACCCTCACCCGCGCGCTGGGGTATCACGTGCATGTGCAGGTCATCGACGCGCGCTCAGTCGTCCCGCAGCACCGCGAACGCATCTTCATTGTGGGATTCAGGGAACCGCGGTCGTTCGACTTTCCGGAGTTCCCTGCAGAAGGCCCGCGTCTGGCGGAGATCCTGGAACGGCGTGTTCCGGACAAATACACGTTGTCCGATCACCTCTGGGAATATCTGCAGGGCTATGCTGAAAAGCATCAGGCCGCGGGAAACGGCTTCGGCTTCGGACTGGTGTCCGGCCGCGACGTATCGCGTACGCTCAGCGCGAGGTATTACAAGGACGGTTCGGAAATCCTCGTCTCCCAGGGCGCGCATAAAAATCCGCGCCGCCTGACGCCACGTGAATGCGCGCGGTTGATGGGCTACCCTGACGAATTCGTCATACCAGTTTCAGACACGCAGGCATATCGCCAATTCGGAAATTCCGTGGTTGTCCCTGTTGTGGAGCGGGTGGCGTCAAAGGTCATCGAGAGCCTGAGACAGCCATTGGATTACCGCCCCGAGCTGGTGATGAAGGTCGCCGAGGCGGATGCGTGGTCGGATGCCGTGGCGACGAACAAAAAACAAGTCGCGCGCGGCGGAAGGCGCGCAAAGGAGAAACGATCTTGAATCTCAGCGGCCTGAAGGAACTCTTCGTCGCTGCAGGCGCAAGACGCCTCTACGCGAAAGCGCTCGCCGAGAACGACAACTCGAAGAACCAAGTCTATTTCGGTCCGGGCTTTCATGCCCTGAATCTCTTTCCCGCGGCGGAGATTCGCACGGACAGCCTTGGCAACACCCCGAACTTCAAGGCAGCACTTGTTTTCGGGTGGTTGCTGCCGAACGGCAATTTCTCCCCCGCCCCGGGCGCACAGCTCATCCTGTATCCGGAGTATCCCGAGGTTCGTTTTTCCGGCTTCCTGAAAGGCTGCGCTGAAGCCCCTTCGGAACTCATGCGGGGACGCATGCGGGGAAGGATTCTCTTTCTCGGCGTCACGAATGACAGCCGCATCATCGGCCATGTGGTGCACGAGGAGTCGGAAATCGCTCGTGAATTCATCGCGCTCGGCATGCAACCGAACACAGGCGTGTTCATCGAGATCGGCCTCCCTTCCGAACACAAGGGAAGTGATTCCAGGAGCATCCTCCTCGCGGAATTGCGCCGGATCAACAATCTTGGCTGGATCGATTCCAAGCAGCTCGATTCAAAGGGCGGGCTGAAACCTTGCACGGCGCCGCAATGCGGAGGCTTCACGCTCGAGGCCGAAGCTTGGCATCGGCAAGAACAGCATCGCGGAACCCGACTTCCACGGCTGGGAAGTGAAGCAACATGCCGTTGCGAGCTTCGAACGGCCGAAATCCGGAAGCGCCATCACACTCGTGACACCGGAACCGACAGGAGGTTTCTTCAAAGGACTCCGGTGTTGAAGCATTCATACGCCGATTCGGATATCCCGACAAAAACGACAAGCCGGATCGTTTCAATTTTGGCGGCATACACAAACTGAACGTCCGGAATGCGCTGACACACATGACCATGCATTTCGCCGGATATGATCAGGATGCGTCCAAGATCACCGATCCAGGCGGATGCATTGCTCTGACGGACGACGTCGGAGATGTCGCGGCGTCATGGTCCTTCGGCGGTTTGTTGACGCACTGGTCGCGCAAGCACTCGCGCGCCGTGTACATCCCTTCAATGAAACGCACCGAACCGGAACTGCAGTATGCGTACGGGCATCTGGTCCGTCTCGCGCAGGGAACGGATCCCCTGCACCTGCTCGCAGCCCTCGCCGATGGCGCAGTGTACTACGATCCCGGCATCAAGCTGGAGGACGCTTCCACCAAGCCGCGTGTAAAGAGAAGAAGCCAGTTCCGCATCGCCTCGAAGAACATCGGCGTCCTGTACCAGCAACTTGAAATGGTGGAGGTGTGAATCGTGACAGACGTTTTCACAGCGGAGAAACGCTCAGACGTCATGTCGCGCATCAGGAACAAGGACACGGCGCCGGAGTTGGCGGTACGATCCCTGCTTCACCGCCTCGGTTACCGATTCCGGCTGCATTCAGCCTCCCTCGCCGGCCATCCGGATATTGTACTGCCCAGGCATCGCACCGTGATCTTCGTGCATGGCTGTTACTGGCATCGTCATCGCGGGTGCCGCTATGCGTATACACCGAAGAGCCGTGTGGAGTTCTGGGAGGCGAAGTTTGAAGCGAACAGACAGAGGGACAAGGTGGTGACGCGTGAACTGAGACGGCTTGGTTGGAGAGTGCTCGTCGTGTGGGAATGCCAATTGACGAATTCTGCAGAGCTTTCAAACAGACTTGATGAGGCGCTGCGGGAGGCGGACGTTGAGAATACTCGAAAACCTTGATTGTCGAGGATCAGAACCTTTCCCTACCCTGGATCAGAACCTTTCCCCACATCCGTGGCTTCGCTCGCCGAAAACTGACTCCCTGGACGGTGTCCAAGCGATTACCGAAGACTTTCCACCCCCGGACTCGGGGACGCGGGGGCTCGCGCCTGCCCGCTGAGCGCAGCGTAGGCTGAGAGCATAGGAACGAGGCGTCGGCCTTTCACTGATGTTCCCACGCGGGCCGCCGAAGCGCGCTGGCTGGGAGGGGTGGGGAACAAGGCGTCCAAGCGGTATCAGTGAAGGCGTCGGCCTTCATGGATGTTCCCACGCGGCCTGCCCGCCGAAGCGCAGCGTAGGCTGGGAGGTGGGAACAAGGCGTCAAGCAGGTATCAGTGAAGGCGTCGGCCTTCACGGATGTTCCCCGCGGCCTGCCCGCCGAAGCGCAGCGTGGGCTGGGAGCGTGGGAACAAGGCGGGCGGACAGTGTTGCGACACCGGACCGCGCGAACGAGGCGTCGGCCTTTCACTGATGTTCCCACGCGGCCTGCCCGCCGAAGCGCAGCGTAGGCTGGGAGCGTGGGAACAAGGCGGGCAGACAGTGTTGCGACACCGGACCGCGCGAACGAGGCGTCGGCCTTTCACGGATGTTCCCACGCGGCATGCCAGCCGAAGCGCAGCGTAGGCTGGGAGCGTGGGAACAAGGCGGTGACCGTTCCACTGGTGTTCCCACGCGGCATGCCAGCCGAAGCGCAGCGTAGGCTGGGAGCGTGGGAGCAAGGCGGTGACCGTTCCACTGGTGTTCCCACGCGGCCTGCCAGCCGAAGCGCAGCGTAGGCTGGGAGCGTGGGAGCAAGGCCCGACGGAGCGTGGGAACAATACGTCGCACTCGACTGCATCGCACACCGCTTGGCATCGCCGCCGGCGTTCGGTACTTTAGCTGTCGCATTTCAGGGATACTGTAAAACTTCGAGAGCGCTCTGAAGACACGAGTATTCTGCTCACGATTCACGAGTCACGATCCACTACTCAGACTCACGATTCACGGCTCACCACTCACGGCTCACGATTCACGGCTCACGATTCACGGCTCACGACTCACGACTCACGGCTCACGATTCACGGCTCACGACTCACGGCTCACGATTCACGACTCACGATTCACGATTCACGGCTCCTCCCCCATGCAACAGTCCCAGCAGGAAATCATCGAGTATTATGATCAGTTCTACGCCAGCGGGGACTTCGAATACTATCCACCAGCGGTGACGGAAAAAATTCTGGCCGCGCTCTGCAGGAAAGCGAAGGTGCGCAAGGGGGCACGCATCCTTGACCTCGGCTGCGGAACCGGCTACTATACATCGATCTTCCACAAGATGGGCTATGATGCCGTGGGCATCGATATCAGCGAGACGGGCATAGCAAAAGCCAGGGAGGCGCATCCCGGAGTGGAGTACAAGGTGGACGACGCGACGGACCTGCACTTCCCACCTGTATCATTCGACGTGATTTTCTCGCTTGGCGTAAGTGTGATGAATACCAGAAATCATTCCGAACTCCATACTTACGTCCGGCACCTCATTACGTTTCTGAAACCCGGCGGGCAGCTCCTGTACCTCGGAGGCAGCGACCTCAGCGGGACGCAATCGAAGACGTCGAACTGGATATTCCATACCTGGAACGACATCAGGCAGTTCATTCCACAAGGCGACTGGACAATCCGTGGTCCGTTCCTGTCGCATTTTCGACTGCTCGCGGCGCTGCCTGCGCTGGCGTTGAATATTTCAACAACCGCGCTGCTGCGACTTCCATTG
Source organism: Ignavibacteria bacterium (assembly GCA_016720835.1). Lineage (GTDB taxonomy): Bacteria > Bacteroidota > Ignavibacteria > SZUA-365 > SZUA-365 > JADKJW01. Next base: position 150,532 of record JADKJW010000005.1, on the reverse strand, counting down.
GTGAAAATCGTAAGAAAAGTCATCTATTTCATTGAAAAGCATTAAATAGGCGTAAATTCCCCCGCTTTTTGTACTGTTGAATTTTATCGATCGGCCTGTTGAATATATCAACAGGCCGATTTCATTTATAAACAGCTGCTTACGTAGGATTATTCATATTCGGTGCAAATCGGTGCTGAATTATTCAACGGTGGCTCCAACTGGTAAAATGGTGACTGCCTCTGCAAGCACATGATTATTATCGATATGGATTCATACCATGTTCTCTGAAAATGTGGTACGGGAATTGCGTGATAATTCAACACATGACCTGATGAAATTCTCACCACCCCATAAACAGCACATTTGAAGGAGCAGTATCATGGTCGCCCTCGCAGTCATCCTCTTCGCCATCACGCTCTTAACCATCGATCTCGTGATCCAGGCGCGTCAGAAAAAGTACCCGTTGATGTCGCCGTCCCTGAGATCGTCCGAAAAGGCGGATGTCGTACGCATGCCGAAGAGCGTCTTTTTCCATCCGGCGCACACGTGGGCCAGAATGGAAGGCGCGGACTCGGTCACCGTCGGTCTCGACGACTTCATCCAGAAGGCCGTCGGCGCCATCGACAAGGTGTATCTCCCGATGATCGGACAGAAGGTCAAGCAGGGCGATCCCGTCATCACCGTGCACCACGGCGATCGGAAGCTCATGCTGGTTGCGCCGATTTCGGGCACGGTGTTCGCGCTCAACAACGATGTGCTCGACAATCCGGCGCTCATCGCCGCCAATCCGTACGAAGAAGGCTGGCTCTTCCGCCTCGAGCCCGAGCTTCTGGCCAACAGCCTGTCGCTGCTCACCATCGCCGAGAACGCCGTGTCGTGGATCAGGACCGAAGCCATGCGCTTCCGCGAATTCCTCGCAGGCCAGACGCTGCAGCATGCCACGCTGGGCGCGACGATGCTCGACGGCGGCGTGCCTGTCGCCAATTCGCTCGAATACCTCGACGACAGCAGCCTGCGCAAGTTCGAAGACCAGTTCCTTCGCTGAGCGTCCGCACATCATGGTGAGGCGCGCCATCGCGCCTCACCCGTTCATCGATCACACGCACATTACCATCTGCATTGGAGTCTACGATGTCATACGCTCTCCTCATCGATCTCACCGGCTGTGTCGGCTGCGGGGAATGCCAGCGGGCATGCCAGCGGTCGCACGGGTTCCCTGAAGTCGAGGCGAAGAACCTGAACGACAAGAATTTCACCTGCCTCGACCAGCACGGCGACGTGTTCGTGCGCCGCATGTGCCAGCACTGCGAGCAGCCCGCCTGCGCGTCCGTCTGCCCGGTCGGCGCGCTCGAGAAGACCAAGGCCGGCGCCGTCAATTACAGCGCCGACAAATGCATCGGCTGCCGCTACTGCATGCTCGCCTGCCCGTACGACATTCCGAAGTACGAATGGGCCAGCAACAACCCGCGCGTCCGCAAGTGCACGATGTGCTACGACGAGCGGACATCGAAGGGCCAGCCCACCGCATGCAGCGAAGCCTGCCCCGTGGGCGCGACGCTGTTCGGCAAGCGCGACGAACTGCTCGCCGAGGCGCACAAGCGCATCGGCGAGAACCCCGACAAGTACGTCCATCGCATCTACGGCGAGAAGGAAGCGGGCGGCGCGTCGGTCCTCTATCTCACCAGCGTGCCGTTCGAAAAGCTGGGCTTCAAGACCACGCTCGGCAACGAAGCGCTGCCCGAGAAGACCTGGAACGTGCTCTCGAAGCTGCCCGACGTGGTGGCGACGGCGGGAGTCCTGTTCTCGGCGGTCTACTGGATCACGCATCGGCGCGACGAAGTGCGCGCGTTCGAGCAGAAGATGAACGGCAAAAGCAACGTGAACTGAGGAGCACATCATGATCACACGATTGATAGGAAAACTCACCTTCTGGAAGGCGCTCGGCATCGTCTTCATTCTCGGCGGCCTCGTCTCCGGCGCGGCGCGCTTCATCTTCGGACTCGGCGCGACGACGCATCTTTCCGACTCCACGCCATGGGGAGTCTGGATCGGCTTCGATGTCGTGACCGGCGTGGGCCTCGCGGCCGGCGGCTTCACCCTGTGCGGTATCGTCTACATCTTCAACATCAAACGCTTCAAGCCCATCGTGCGGCCCACCGTGCTGACGGCCTTTCTCGGCTACCTGCTCGTCGTGGTCGGACTGATGTTCGATCTCGGCCGCCCGTGGGCGATCTGGCACGCCATCGTCATGTGGAATCCGCATTCGGTCATGTTTGAAGTGGCCTGGTGCGTGATGCTGTACACCACCGTGCTCGCGCTGGAATTCAGTCCGGTGCTGCTCGAGCGCTTCCATCTCACGAAGGCGCTGAAAGTGGTGAAGGCCATCACCATCCCGCTCGTCATCGCGGGCATTCTCCTGTCCATGCTGCATCAGAGTTCGCTCGGCAGCCTGTACCTGATCGTCCCCGAGAAGATGCACCCGTTCTGGTATTCGCCGATGCTGCCGGTGTTCTTCTTCGTGTCCGCACTGGCCGTGGGCATGGGCATGACCATCGTCGAATCGTACCTGAGCGCGCGCGCCTTCAACAAGACGCTCGAGACGCCGCTGCTCAAGGACCTCTCGCGCATGATGGTGGGCGTGGCGTCGGTGTATGTGATGATGCGCTTCCTCGACATGCTGCACGGCAACAAGTTCGCGCTGGTCGGATGGAACATGGAGAGCGGCATGCTGGCACTCGAGATGGCGTTGTTCTTCGCGATCCCCCTGGTGGTCCACAATGTGCGCTTCGGCCAGACGCGGCTCGGCATGTTCCTCGGCGCGATGTCGGTGGTGCTGGGCTTCGTGACCAACCGTCTGAACGTGGCCATGACCTCGCTGGAACGCTACTACGGCAATGTGTACTTCCCGTCCATCGGCGAGTTGTTCGTCACGGCGGCGGTGGTGTCCGCGGGGTTCTGGATTTTCTCGCTCGCGGTGAAACATCTGCCTATCTTTGTCGACGCGCATGAAGAGAAAGACATGGTCCGCCTCACGCCGGTGATGCGCCCCGTCGTCGAAGAACCGCGCACGGCGGCATCCGCGCAGGCGTAAGGCCACGACATCATCACCCCCGTCAGCAAGGACGCAGACGAATGAAAAACGCGCAACACTCCCACGACGAACGCTGCGTCTGGATGGACGCCGGCGTGCTCGTGTACAAGCTGTGCGACCGCAACTTCGAATGCGAACGCTGCCCGCTCGACGGCGTCCTGCGCGCGAAGGACGACACCGACGCGCGCGCCTTCGACGCGAAGCGCTCCTCCGTCCGCATCGCGGCCGACGTCCCCCCGGCCGTGGATGCGGAGACGGCGCGGCTGCTCCGCCCGCATGCGCAGGCCACGTTGCCGTCGGATCTGGCGTACACGACGGATCACTTCTGGGTGCGCTGCGATGATGAGCGCTGCGTCCTGATCGGACTCGACGGTCTCTTCGCACCGCTGATTCCGCGTTCGGCGCGCTTCATTCTCGCGTCGCCGCAGACGCACGTCGAACGCGGACAACCGCTGGGATGGATATACCTGGAGCAACGCGTCATCCCGCTGCCGTCCCCCCTCACCGGCACCGTCCTGCGGCAGAACGAGCAGCTCCTCGCGGATCCGGTGGTGCTGACGACCAACGGGTACGACTTCGGATGGCTCGTCATGCTCCGCCCGGATCGCCTCCCGGAGGAACGGAAGCACCTGCTGACTCCGGCGGACATGCGACCGGTCATGGAGCTCGCGGTGGGAAGCCTGATCCAGAAGGCCGCGCGACGCCTCACCGTCATGGACCAGCAGGCGGACATCTGCATGAATGACGGCGGCGTGCCGGTCGCCTCGCTGTATGACGCGCTCGGCGAGAAATCGTGGGTGGATCTCATCCGCACCGTCCTGCTCCCGCGCGGGGACCGCAATCGAGACGCCACCTGAACGCGATATTTTGACCGAATTCCTCACAGAGCGGCCGTTCTTTCCGGAGCGGCCGCTCTTCTGTTGTACAATCGCCCGCAGATTGGTAGTTTGAGGAGTATTGTCCGCTCGCACCTTCCGCCGGAACGGTCATGACCGTCTCTCTCTCTCTCAGCTTTAAAATCATCATCATTCTCGTCGTCTCGCTCACCGTCGTGCTGATCGGGTCCACGTACCTGAACATTCAGACGCAGCGATGGCATCTGACGCAGGCCGTGCAGATCAGCGCGGAGCGCGCGAGCGATTTCGCGAAGAAGGCGCTGCGGCACGGGATGGAAGTCAACAACCGTCCGGACATCTGGCGCACCATCACCGACCTCGGCGTGGAGCCGGGCATCGAGCGCATCCGCATCTACGACAAGAAAGGCGTGATCCGCTACTCCACCGTGGCAGCAGAAGTGGGCCGCACGGTGAACATCAACACCGACGCATGCATCATGTGCCACGGCAGCAGCACGGAGTTCATCCGCACACGCTCCAATCAGTTCATGCGCCTGTACGAAGGTCCGCACGGCCATCGCATCCTCGGCTTCATCAACCCCATCCGGAATGAGCAGTCCTGCTGGAATGCCGACTGCCACGCGCATACGGTCGATCAGACCGTGCTCGGCGTGCTGGACGTGCAGATGTCGCTGCAGGACGTGGACGACCACATCACCAGCAACATCAATCAGCTCGTGCTCACCACGATGCTGTCGATCTTCGCGGTGGCGCTCGTCTCCGGCCTCTTCGTCTACGCCGGCGTGCACAAGCCGGTGAAGCGCTTCATCGCGGGCACCAAGCAGATCGCCGCGGGGAATCTCCAGCACCGCATCGCGGTGGACCGGCACGACGAGCTCGGCGATCTCGCCGCGTCCTTCAACCACATGGCGTCGGACCTCGACACCGCGCAGCACGAGCTCATCGAGTGGTCGAACACCCTCGAGCGCAAGGTGAAGCAGAAGACGCGCGAGCTGCAGACGGCGCAGGAGCAGGTGCTGCACATGGAGAAGATGGCCTCGCTGGGCAAGCTCAGCTCGATGATCGCGCACGAATTGAACAATCCCCTCTCGGGCATTCTCACGCTCGCGAAGCTGGTGAAGAAGCGGCTCGGCGCCCCGGAGATCCTGCCGGAGAAGCTCGAGCAGATGAACCGCGATCTCTCGATCATCTCTGACGAAGCCAAGCGCTGCGGGGAGATCGTGAAGAACCTGCTGTTCTTCGCCCGCGCGCATCCGAGCGCGAGGGCCTCCTGCGACCTGCAGATCATCATCGACCGTTCGCTGCGCCTGATTCAGCACCAGATCGACATGCAGCAGATCGTCGCGCAGGTCGTGCCGCCGGAGACGCCGGTGCTCGTCGACTGCGACGAGTCGCAGATCCAGCAGGTGCTGATCGCCATCCTGATCAACGCCCTCGAGGCCATGCCCGACGGCGGCACGCTGACGCTCGCGACGCGCAATCACGAGAGCACCGGCGAACTCACCATTTCCGACACCGGCGTCGGCATTCCGTCCGCCGAATTGTCGAAAATTTTCGAACCGTTCTACACCACGAAGGAATCGGGCTACGGCATGGGTCTCGGCCTCTCGATCGTGTATGGCATCATCAAGCAGCACAACGGCGATATTTCCGTCACGAGCGAGCCGCGACACGGCACCGTGATCACGATCCTGTTACCGTCCGCATCACGCACATTCCCAACACCGTCCGACGAGGCGAAGGCATGACCGGAACCACAGATACCTCCAGCACCCACATTCTCATCGTCGATGACGAGCAGTCCGTCCGCGAGTCGTTGCAGCAATGGTTTCTCGAGGACGGCTACACCGTCAGCGTCGCGGAGAACGCGATGGCCGCGCTCGACGTGTTGCAGCGGACGACGGTGGACATCGTGCTCCTCGACGTCAAGATGCCCGGCATGGACGGTCTCACGCTGCAGGACCGCATCCGCGAGTTCAACCAGGACACGATCATCATCATCATCACGGCATTCGCCTCGGTGGACACCGCGATCCGCGCGCTGAAGGCCGGCGCCTTCGATTACGTGACGAAGCCGATCGATCCCGACGAGCTGTCGGTGATGATCCGCAACGCCGCGCAGCAGCGGCGGCTGGCGAAGGAGAACACGCAGTTGCGCGAGAGCATCGACACGCTGCATCACGTGGGCGACATTGTCGGCGAGAGCGAGGCGATGCGCAAGGTGCTCGATCTGGTCCGGACAGTAGCGCCGACCAATTCCACCGTGCTGATTCGAGGCGAGAGCGGCACGGGCAAGGAACTGATCGCGCGGGCGATCCACTCGAACAGCGCGCGGAAGTACTTCCCGATCATCCCGGTCAACTGTGGCGCGCTCACCGAGTCGCTGCTCGAGAGCGAGCTCTTCGGACACGAGAAGGGCTCCTTCACCGGCGCGCAATACCGGCGCAAGGGAAAGTTCGAGATGGCCAACGGCGGCACGCTGTTCCTCGACGAAGTCGGGACGCTCACGCAGAAAACGCAGATCGACCTCCTGCGCGTCCTCGAGGCGCGGCAGTTCCAGCGCGTCGGCGGCGAGCAGACCATTCACGTGGACTTCCGCCTGATCTGCGCCACCAACGCGGATCTCGAGCAGGCCGTGAAAGACGGCACCTTCCGCGAGGACCTGTACTACCGCATCAACGTGTTCACCATCACGCTGCCGCCCCTGCGTGAACGGCGCACGGACATCCAGGAGCTCGCCGCCCATTTCGTGGAGAAGTACGCGCATTCGATGAACAAGCCGGTGAAGGAACTCTCTGCCGCGGCGATGGACGTGCTGATCGGCTACTCCTGGCCGGGCAACGTGCGCGAGCTCGAGAACGCCATCGAGCGGGCGATGGTTGTCTCCTCCGCGCCCGCCATTGCGGTGGACGATCTCCCGCTGCAGGTGGCGGACGCGCGGCGTCAGCGGGCATCGGACTCCCTCGCGGACATGGAGAAGCAGCACATCCAGCATGTGCTGCACGACATGGGCTGGAACATCTCGAAATCCGCGGAGCGGCTCGGGATCGACCGGGTGACGCTCTACAACAAGATCGAGAAATACGGACTCAAGCGTCCTGAATAGAGGGACGCAACCGTGGCCCGCATCCTCATCGTCCCGATGGAAGCCGACCGGCGCGTTTCCGTGCATGCGCTGGCGATGGATCTCGCGACGCTGCTGCATGCGGAAACGACCATCGCGGTGAGCGGTCCCATCGTCAGGCCGGCATTCGACGCATCGCGCCGGCAGTACCACAGCGGCGCCATGCTCGCGATGCTCCTCGAGTATTTTTCGGGGACGGACGGCCGCATTCTCGGGATCACGTCGCACGATCTGTTTCTTCCGGTGCTCACGTTCGTCTTCGGCCAGGCGCAGCTCGGCAATCGCGGGGCGCTGTTTTCGACGCATCGTCTGCGCAACGAGTTCTACGGGATGCCCCGTTCCGACGATCAGCTGTACCAGCGGACCGTCAAGGAGGCCATGCACGAGCTCGGCCATACCTACGGCCTCCGCCACTGCCTCGACGCGCCCTGCGCCATGAACGCGTCGACGTACGTGGAGGACATCGATCTCAAGCCGATGCACTTCTGTCCCGCATGTGCCGAGGTGGTCGCCGCGGGGTGACCTTGCTGGCGGGTGGGGACGCGGGACGCGGAGACGGGGGGACGCGGAGACGGGGAGACGCGGGGACGGGGGGACGCGGAGACGAGACGCGGAGACGCGGAGACGCGGTGACGCGGAGACGCGGGGACACGGAGACGCGGAGACGCGGAGACGGGGGGACGCGGAGACGTGGAGACGCGGGGCTATGGTCACGGACTCTCATGACCCGTCATCCTGAGCGAAGCGAAGGATCTGGACGTTCAGTGTACAAGTGACGTTCGGTGTTGCAGTGCCGCAGCGATTCATGACGATTCCTGAATGCAGCGTACAGGCCTTTCATGACAGATCCTTCGCTGCGCTCAGGATGACGGGACCCCTGAGGGTTTCGGCCCACCTCGGTCATCCTGAACAAAATTGGACTTGACAACGCGCGGCCGATTCAGTATACTTGTGCTGAAAACTAACCATACGGTTAAACCAAACGGATGCACCAAGTAGTGAACGATCTCACCGATACCGAGAAACGCATCTTCGACGCCGCCATCGTGGTGTTCGGCGAAGCGGGCCGTCGCGGGGCGCGCATGCAGGATATCGCGGATCGCGCGGGGTTCAACAAGGCGCTGGTGCATTACTATTTCCGCAGCAAGGACCGGCTCTACGAAGCCGTGCTCGAGTATATCTTCCGCACCACCTTCGCCATGATCGGCGAGGCGTTGTGCGACGCGGATGATTTCGAGAGCATGCTGAAAACCTTCATCGGCAGGTACCTCGATCTGATCGAGAAGAACCCCGTGCTCTTCCGCTTCATGGTGCGAGAGATCACCTCGGGCGCACCCGTGCTCCGGCAGGCGGCGCACCGCCTGGCGGAGGACAGGAGCGCCTTCCCGCCGCGCCTCTTTCTCGAGAAATGCCGGACCGCATCCGAGCGCGGCGAGATTCGCGCGGTGGATCCGGTGCAGACGCTGGTCACGGTATTCGGCGCATGCGTCTACCACCAGTTCGCGATGCCTCTCGTCACCATCCTGCAGCCCGGCGTCGAAGCGCACCGCGCGGCGTTCATCCGGAAGCGAAAACTTGAGCTCTTCGATCTCCTCTACTACGGCCTGAAACCACGATCCGACGAAGCATGACACACTCCTTTCGCGTTCTCCTTCTTTTCGCGATCCTCGCAATCCTGTCGGCATCCCCGCGCGCGATCGCCCAGGGCGAACATCTCTCGCTGGACGCGCTGAAAGCGCTCGCCGAACGGAATTACGAGACCGTGAAGCTCAACCGCCTCGCGACCGAACAGGCGCGCCTCTCCGTGGAAAGCGCGGAAGCGGGCCGTCTCCCGAAGCTCGACCTCACCGCGTCCTACGCGCACATCAGCGAGTCGGGAAAGATCGAGCTCTCGATCCCCGGACTTCCCATCCCCGCCAAGACCATCGCCCTCGGCGACGGCAACGTGTGGGAAACGGCGCTCACCGCCTCCGTCCCGCTGTTCACCGGTTTCCGGCTCGACGCGGGCATCGCCATGCAGCGCGAACAGCGCAGCATGGCCGACATCACGCTGTCGGGGAGCATCGTCGAACTGCGCAATCAGGTGACGCGGCTCTTTCACCTCGCGCAGCTCGCCATGCGCAGCGGCGACATCCTTGACGCGCAGCGGTTGCTCCTCACGGACAACCTCGCCGCACGGAAGAGCCTCGTGGAGCAGGGACAGGCGCTCGCGATCGACACGCTGCAGCTCGCCACGCGCATCCTGCAACTCGCCGTGGACCGCGGCGCCGCGGACGTTCAGCGCGATCGCGCCATCCTCGGTCTCATGGAACTGACAGGGCTGCGCGAGCGCTGTACACCCGCGGACGAAGCGCCTGTGGCGCCGGACTTCATCGACGCGACGGAAGCCGACCTGTTTCGCACCGCCATCGCGAACCGCGCCGATCTGAAGAGCCTCGCCGTCTCGCGCATCCTCGCCGGGCATGCCGTCACACTCGCGAAAGCCCCGTTGTATCCGTCCCTGTTCGCACAGGCCTCATACAAGGTCGGCCGCCCGGGCGTGGATCAGTTCCGCAACGAGTGGATGGATTATTACACCGCGGGCGTCCGGCTGGAATGGAACCTCTGGTCCTGGAACGCCGACGGGAAGAACATCGAGCGGCAGCAGATCGAGATGCAGCGCGCGGACCTGCGCCAGTCGCAACTCGAGACGCGGATCCGCACCGCGATCTCCCAGCTCGCCAACGACATCGCGCAGAAACGCGCCACCCTGCGTCTCCTCGAAGCGCAGCTGCGGCTCGAGCGTGAGAAGCAGCTGCTCGTGCAGGCCCGGTACAAGGAGGGAGTCGCGACCTCCACCGATCTCATCGACGCCGAGACGTCGCTCACCACGGCGCTGCTCCGTCTGCAGCAGACGCGCATCGAACTCGCGCTCACGGCCACCGAACTCGCAACCACGCTCGGCATCGAGCACTGACGCCGATGACCTCGGCGAGCCATCGCATTCACGCATCCCGTTCAGCAACCAACGCACGATCATGACATCACCCCTCTTCCCACTCCGACGCGGCGCAGTTCCATCCCTGTCAGACGCCGCTTCCTGCCCTGCCTCGATGGCGCGCCTCCTGCTCCTTCCTCTCCTGCTCCTGCTCGCGCCGGGCTGCGGGGAGAAACGCGGCGACACGCTCACGTTCACCGGCACCATGGACGTCAACACCGTGCGCGTGAGCGCGCAGACGCCCGGCACCGTCACCCTCCTCGGCAGCGACGAGGGCAGGCAGGTGCGCGCGGGCGACACGCTGGCGGTGATCGAAACCGACAGGCTCGGGTATCAACTCGATCAGAACCGGGGTTCGCTCGAAGAGCTCTCCCGCCAGGAGGACGCCGCGAGAGCCCAGCTCAACGCGTCCGTCATCGCGCGCGACAATCTCCGGGTACGCCACGCGCGGCTCGCCTCCCTCCTCGCCTCGCACGCCGCGACGCAGCAGGCCGTGGACGACGTCAAGGCGCAGCTCGACGCGGCGGACGAGCAGATTCGCGCAGCGCGCATCTCCCTCAGCGCCATCGAGAGCCGCAAGAAGCAGGTGGACGCGGGCGCGCAGGGCATTCGCAAGCAGGTGCACGACGCCACGATCCTGTCTCCGCTCGCGGGCACCGTCATTGTGCGCTACGCGGACCGCGGCGAGCTCGTGGGCGCGGGAACGCCCGTCTTCGACATCGCCGATCTCTCGGAACTGTGGACGAAAATCTACATCGGAGAAACAGAGCTGGCCTTCCTCACGCTCGGACAGGCCGTCGAGCTGCGCGTGGACGGCATGCCCGGCAGGACCTTTCCCGGCACCGTGACGTGGATTTCCGACAAGGCCGAATTCACGCCGAAGACCATCCTGACGGAGGAAACGCGCACGACGCTCGTGTACCCGGCGCGGGTCATCGTGAAAAATCCCGACGGCATCTTCAAGATCGGCATGCCCGTCACCATCGTTGCCGCCCGGACGAACGCGGGCTGATTCACGCGCATGGACAACGCCATCACCATAGAAGGGTACTCGAAATCGTACGGCGCCATCAAGGCGGTGGACGGCATCACTCTCGCGGTGGAACGCGGGACGCTGTACGGATTGATCGGTCCGGACGGCGCGGGCAAGACGACCACGATGCGCACGCTCGTCACCCTGCTGCGTCCCGATGCCGGCACGCTCACGATGGCAGGGCATGACGTGACGAAAGAGGTCTCGGTTGTGCGCGGCATCACCGGCTACATGCCGCAGCGCTTCTCGCTGTACCCCGATTTGTCGGTCGATCAGAATCTCTCCTTTTTCGCCGATCTCTTCGGTGTGCCCAAGCACGAGGTGCCCGCGCGCAAGGAGCGTCTGTACCGGTTCAGCAGGCTCGACGCATTTTCGAATCGCCTGGCAGGCCGCCTCTCGGGCGGGATGAAACAGAAGCTCGCGCTCTCCTGCACGCTCATCCATGATCCCGAGATACTCATCCTCGACGAACCCACCACCGGCGTCGATCCCGTGTCGCGCACCGAGTTCTGGGAAATCCTCCGGGAGCTGAAGGCACAGGGCGTCACCATCCTCGTCTCGACCCCGTACATGGATGAAGCGCTGCAGTGCGATCAGGTGTCCGTGATGCACGCGGGCCGCATCCTCGCGTCGGGGACTCCCGCGTCGCTGATCGCGGCGTTCCCGCTCGCCGTGTTCGCCCTCTACGATCGCGACCTCGTCCTGCGGGCGCCGGAAATGCTCGCGGTGCCGGGCGTGCATTCGGTGCAGGCCTTCGGCGACAGCATCCATGTGACCGCCGCGCCCGACGTTGTCGCGAGCGCGCTCGCAGGCGCCCTGGCAGCCGCGCTCGGCCGCGAGGTGACCCTTACCCGGATCGCGCCCGCACTGGAGGACGTCTTCATCGAACTCGTGGAGACCCCGCGGCATGACTCCTGAATTTGCCGTGAGCGCGCGCGAGCTGCGCAGGAACTTCGGCGCCTTCACGGCGGTGGACGGCATCAGCTTCGACGTGCGTCACGGGGAGATCTTCGGCTTTCTCGGAGCCAACGGCGCCGGGAAGACCACCGCGATACGCATGCTGTGCGGTCTGCTGCCTCCGACCTCGGGCAGCGCAACCGTGGCCGGCTACGACATCGGCAGGCAGGTCCACCAGGTGAAGGGCGCGATCGGATACATGAGCCAGCGCTTCTCGCTGTACGACGACATTTCCGTCGGCGAGAACATCGAGTTCTACGGCGGCGTGTACGGGCTTTCGCGCGCGGCCATCGCCGCGAAGTCCAAGAGCCTGCTCGCCGACCTCGGCCTGTCCGATCAGCGGCACCTGTTGACGAAGTCCCTGCCGCTCGGATGGAAGCAGCGCCTCGCCCTCGGCACCGCCCTGCTGCACGAACCCTCGATCATCTTCCTTGACGAACCGACGGGCGGCGTGGATCCGATCTCGCGGCGGCGCTTCTGGCGCATCATCTACGAACTCGCGGAGAAGGGCACGACGGTGTTCGTCACCACGCATTACATGGACGAGGCCGAGTACTGCAACCGCATCTCGATCATGCACCAGGGCGCCATCGTCGCGCTCGGCTCCCCCACCGCGCTGAAGCAGGAATACGGCCTCGGCACGGTGCAGGACGTGTTCGTGCATCTCATCACCGGCACCACGGACCGCTGAAGGAATCCCGCGATGCGCCGACGTCTCCTCGCCATCATCCGGAAGGAATTCATTCACATCCTGCGCGATTTCCGCTCGCTCATGATCATCCTGCTCATGCCGATTCTCATGATCGTTCTCTACGGCTACGGCATCACGCTCGACATGCGGAACATCCCCTTCGCGGTGATCGACGATTCGAACACCCCGGAGAGCCGCGCGCTCGTGCGGGCGTTCAGCGACAACGGGTTCTTCCTGCTCGTTCCCGAGCGCATCACGCGGGAGGACGTGCAGCGCGTGTTCAGCCGGAGGAGCGCCGGCATGGTGCTCGTGATTCCGGCGGACTTCGCGCCGTCGCTCTCCACCGCCGCGGTGACGCGGGTGCAGGTGCTGGTAGACGCGTCGGATTCGAACGTCGGGACCTTCATCGGCACGTACAGCACGCAGGTGTTGCGGCTCTTCAATCAACGCCGCGGCGCGGCGCCTCCGGCGCTGATCACGCTCGAGCCACGCATTCTCTACAACCCCGACATGAAGAGCGCGTATTTCTTCGTACCGGGGCTCATCGCATTGCTCCTCATCCTCATCAGCGCGCTGCTGACGTCGATCACGATCACCCGGGAGAAGGAGAGCGGGACCATGGAGCAGATCCTCGTCTCGCCCATCCATCCCGTGGAGATCATCATCGGCAAGGTGCTCCCCTACGTCACCATCGGCTTCGCGATCGGCGCGCTCATCCTCGTCTTCGCGCAGCTCATCTTCGACGTGCCGATGCGCGGCAGTCTGCCGCTGCTCTCGCTGATGTCCACGCTGTACATTTTCGTCTCGCTCAGTTTCGGCCTGCTGATCTCCACCGTGTCGAAGACGCAGATGGACGCGATGTTCCGCACGGTGATGGCGACCATCCTTCCCACCTTCATGCTGAGCGGGTTCCTCTTCCCGATCGCGAGCATGCCGTTGCCGCTGCAGGCCGTCTCGCAGGCGCTGCCCGCGACATACTTCCTCGTGATCATCCGCGGCATCATGCTCAAGGGCACCGGCCTCGCGGAGCTGTGGCCGCAGGCCGCCATTCTCGCGGGCATCGGGGTGTTCATCCTCGCCGTGTCGATACGGCGTTTCCGCATGCGGCTGGACTGAGGAGCGCCGGACCCATGCAGCAGATCCTCTATCTCGTCCAGAAGGAATTCCGGCAGATCTTCCGCGACCGCTTCATGGTCGGCTTCCTCTTCATCGTGCCGATCATCCAGATTTTCGTGCTCGGCAACGCGGTGACGACGAATGTCGTCAACGTCAAGGTCGTCATGCACGATGCCGACCGCACGCCGATGAGCCGCGACCTGATCGGCCGCTTCACGCATTCGCGGTACTTCCGCGTGGTGGCAGTGGAGGACGATTATACGGCGCTGACCCGGATCCTGGACCGCGGGGATGCCAGCCTCGCGCTCGTCATCCCGCGCCATTTCCAGCGCGACGCGGTGAACAGGGACAGACCCGCGGTGCAGTTGCTCGTGGACGCGCTCGACGGAAACTCCTCGGGGATCGCGCTCGGGTACGTGTCGGAAATCGTGCAGCGGTACCAGGCCGACGCGGTGCTGCGCGATCCGGCGCTCGCCGCCCCGATGGCGGGGACGCACCGGGCGGAACTCGAGCCGCGCTACTGGTACAACCCCGAGCTCGAGAGCAAGGTGTACATCATTCCCGGCATCATGGCCATCCTGCTCGTGATCGTCACGATCTTCCTGACCAGCATGGGCATCGTGCGCGAGAAGGAAATCGGCACGCTGGAGCAGCTCATGGTCACGCCGATCCGTTCCTATCAGCTCATTGTCGGCAAGATCATTCCCTTCGCCGCGCTCGGCTTCGTCGAGATGATCCTTGTCATGGGCTTCGTGTACCTGATCTTCGGCATCGGCATCACCGGCAGCATCCCGCTGCTCTTCGCGGAGGCGATGCTGTTCATTTTCACGACGCTCGGGCTCGGCATCCTGATCTCCACGATCGCCGAGACGCAGCAGCAGGCGCTGTTCATCGGGTGGTTCTTCATGATCTTCGCCATGCTGCTCTCGGGCTTCTTCATCCCCATCGCGAACATGCCGCCGTCCATTCAGGCCATCACCTACGCCAATCCCGTGCGGTACTTCCTCATCGTGCTGCGTGAAATCTATCTCAAGGGCACCGGGCTTTCCGATCTCATTCCGGAGACGCTCTCCATGGCCGTTATCAGCCTCACGGTGTTCACCGCCGCGGTGCTGCGGTTTCGGAGCACGTTGCGGTAAGGTGGGAGGTGGGGGAATGGGGCGGTGGAGTGCTGGAGTGGTGGAGTAACAACGGCCCAATCGGTTCCGGCCAAGCTGATCGAAGGAGCCTGCCCTGAGCGAAGGAGCCTGCCCTGAGCGAAGCCGAAGGGAAGGATCTTTACGTTCAGCGCGCGAGCCGCATTCAGTTCCCCTCTCCCCTCCTGCCCGCCTCGCGCCTGCGCAGCCCGGGGAGAGGCGATTTGTTCTGACGGGCGGATGAATGCGTGCCTCCCCCTCTCCCAGGGGAGAGGGCCGGGGTGAGGGGTGGCGCGAAGGATTTCCACAGGGATCCGTCGTCGAGAGTGCACGGGTGTAGGAATGTAAAGACTGTCTTCCAGAGTGTGAGGGATTATATGATCCGATCATGTTCCGGAATGCGGGCAGCATGCAGGGCAGTTGCACGCAGGCTGGCGCGAACCGTCCCGGATTGCTGCTGCCTAACGAGCGTTAGGTTGACATTCGCGGGATTTTAAATGCGCACGAAACGCCGAGCGCAGCGACGAATCTGAACGTCCAGATCCTTCCCTTCGGCTTCGCTCAGGGCAGGCTTCTGCGCTCAGGATGACCGGACCCTTGGATTCCGTGCTCACGCCGGCGTTACCGCAACACCTTCCCCTCCTCGTCCACCACCACCACCTTGCCCCAGCCGAGGGCGCGGATGGGCGCTTCGATGGTGGAGAGATCGCCGACGACGACGGTGATGCTCTTGTTGAAATCGATGTACTGCTTTCCCATGTCCATCACGGACGCGGGGGTCTGCTGCTCCACAGCCGGAATGTACTTGCCGACCTCATCGAAGGGAAGATTGTACGTCACGAGCGGCGTGATCTGACCGATGAGCATGCCGATGCTCTCGAAGTTCTGCACGTAGCCGCGCGTGAGATTCTTGCGGACGCCGTCCACTTCGTCCTCGGTCACCGGGCGCGATCCGGAGATGCCCGTGATTTCCTTCTTGAACTCGACGAGCGACTCCGTGGTCACCTTCGTCTGCACGCCCGCGGAGGCGACCCAGTAGCCGTAGTTCTTCGCCATGGCCATCATGCTGTTGGCGCCGTAGGTGTAGCCCTTCTCCTCGCGGAGGTTCATGTTCAGGCGCGACGAAAAGCCGCCGCCAAGGAGGGTGTTCATCACGACCAGTTTGTAATAGTCCTTCGTCGAGCGGTCGGGACCCGTCGAGCCGATGCGGATTTCGGACTGCGGCGCGTTCTGGCGGTCGACGAGATAGATCACCGGCTCGGAGGGCGTCGCGTAGGCCGGCAGGGTCTGCACGGGAGTTTCGCCCTTCTTCCAGGAGCCGAGATACTTCTCGGCGAGTGTGATCGCTTCGTCGAGCGTGATGTCGCCCGCGAAGACGAGCGCCGCGTTGTTCGGACGCCAGTACGTTTCGTAGTTCTTCCGGATGCCGTCGAGCGTGAGGCCCTTCACCGACGCCTCGGTGCCGCCTCCGGGAATACCCAGCGGATGCGACGCGCCGAAGAGCATCTTGTTGAACACCTGCGACGCGACGAATGCGGGGCTGCTCTTCTGCCGCGCGATGCCGTCGACGGCCTGCTTCTTCTGCCGGTCGAATTCGTCCGCCGGGAAGGACGGATGCAGGACGACGTCGGACAGGATTTCGAAGGTCGGGTCGAGGTGCTTCTTCAAACTCGAGATGGACGCGCTCGACCCGCTCTTGCTGCCGCCCGTGGAGAGCGACGATCCGACCTTGTCGAGATCATCCTTGATCTGCAGCGCCGAGCGCTTCGCGGTGCCTTCGTCCAGCATCGCGGCCGTCATCGAGCTTTCGCCCGCGTTGCCGCTCGTCTCGAGCAGGTTCCCGCTGTTGATCATCAGGGTGGCGCTGACCAGCGGCAGATCGTGGCGCTCGGTGACGATGACTTGCAGACCGCTCGCGAGTGTTTTCGTGACGACCTTGGGAGCGTTGAAAACGATGGGGGCGTTCATGGACGGCGCGACGCGCTCGAATTCCTTCGCGTCGGGACGAGACGATGTCTCCGGCTCGATGTTGATTTCGAGGCGGTTCCGCGTCGCGATCCACTTCGTGAATTCCCTCGTCACCTGCTCGGCGGTCACGGCCGCGTAGCGATCGAAGTCCTTCTGGAAGTAGTCAGGTGTGCCGAGGAAGGTGTTGTACATGCCGAGCCGGTCGGCCACGCCTCCGAAGCCGCCGATGCGCTCGAGGCTGTTGATGAACTGCACTTCCGTCTTGCTCTTCTCGCGCTGGAGGTCGTCCTTCGACGGGCCCGTCTTCGCGAACAGCGCGATCTGCTCGTCGACCACGGTCTTGATGTCGGCGAGGTTCTTGCCGGGACGCGCGGTAATGGTGAAGGTAAATTCTCCCGAAATCTCGCTCGAGGAATTGCGCGCGCTGACATCCGAGGCCAGCTCGAGTTCGCGGACCAGCTTCTTGTACAGCCACGAGGTCTTGCCCTGTCCGAGCACCGCGGCCGCGACATCGAGCGGCGCTTCTTCCGGCGCGTACGCGTTCGGCACGGGGTAGATCAGATACAGGCGGCTCTGCGGCACGCGATCCTTCGCGCGCACGATCTTGTTGGCGGCGAGCACGGGGATGTTCAGCGACGGACGCGAGAGCGGCTCGCCGGCGGGCAGCGGGCCGAAGTACTTCTGCACGAGCTGCTTCGCCGTCGCGGGATCGAAGTCGCCGCTGAGCGTGAGCGTGCAGTTGTTGGGCGCGTACCACTTCTTGAAAAATGCGCCCACATCGTCGAGCGTGGCGGCGGTGAGATCGTCGATGGAACCGATCACCGTATGCGCGTAGGGATGTCCCGCGGGATACAGGTTGTCGGCGACCAGGTACTGCACGACGGAATACGGCGAATTGTCGCCCTGGCGCTTCTCGTTTTTCACGACGTCCTGCTGGTTGGCGAGTTTCTCCTTCGTCATGCCGTCGAGCAGGAAGCCCATGCGGTCCGATTCGAGCCACAGCGCGTACTCGAGGGATGCGGTGGGCACGGTCTCGAAGTAGTTGGTGCGGTCTTCGCTGGTGGTGCCGTTGACTCCGCCCGTGCGGAGGTTCGCGCCGGCGCGTTCCGCGAGGGCGAGGTAGCGGCCTTCGACGTGCTTCGACCCCTGAAACATCATGTGCTCGAACAGGTGCGCGAAGCCGGTCTTGCCGGGGGCCTCGTTCTTCGAACCGACGTGATACCAGAGATTGACGTTCACGGCCGGGATCTTTTTCTCGACATGCAGGATCACCTGCAGGCCGTTCGCGAGCGTGTATTTCTCGAATGCGATTTTCGGGAGCTGCTGCGCTCCCGCGTTCGCCGCAAGCATCAGGAACAGGGCGACAAAAGATGTCCGTCGTTTCATCGGTGGATCTCCGGAGTGGGATGGTTTGCGTAGAAGTTGAACAAGCAATCGACCAATATCGCTCCTACGCGCATGCTGGACAAAGGTTTCGCCGTGGAAGGGAACTTTCATGAAGATGCCTCGAACTCGGATGGGTACTCCCACTGCGACAATCCCGCTGCAGCGGCCGCGTTTGCCTCTTGCGCGGCGTCTTGCTAGATTCGGCCAACGTCTTCCGTACTCCGACCCCGATATTCGCGCACGAGCATCGCCGGAAGCGTCGCTTCACCGAACCATCCGCCGCACTTTTCGGAGCGTCATCATGGAATACTACTGGTGGTTTGCCGCCGCCCTCCTCTTCTTCATCCTCGAGATCGTCACGCCCGGTTTCGTCCTGATGTGGTTCGGCGTCGGCGCCATCGTCGCCGGATTGCTCTCCCTCTTCGGTGTGTCGAATGCTCTCGTGCAGGCCATCGTCTTCGTGGCCGTGTCCCTCATCATGCTCTCCCTGTCGCGCACGCTGTTCAAGAACGTGTTCATGCGATCGTCGCCTGGCGCGGGACTGAAAACGAACATGGACGCCCTTGTCGGACGCACGGGACTGGTGACGGAGGGAATCGACATCGAGCGCAGCCGCGGACGCGTCACCGTGGAGGGTCAGGACTGGGCGGCACGATCGATCGACCGCGCGCCGATCACGCTTTCCTCGCGTGTGGAAGTCACGGGCTTCGAAGGCGCGAGCCTGATCGTCCGCCGCATCGAAGAATGATCCGCCTCGCTCGCGGCGGATGAGCACGGCGCATCCGTGCCCGCGCTCGGGCCCGACCGTCTGTCACATCGCACTCTTCTCTCATTCATCGGAGGCCGTATGGAAGTAACGACGATTTTCATCGCCATCCTCGTGTTCTTCACGTTCATCGTCGCGCTGAGCAGCATCAAAATGGTGAGCCAGGCGACGGTCAAGATCATCGAGCGTCTCGGCAAATACCACAAGACCGCGCTGTCGGGTCTCAACATCATCGTACCGTTCATCGACTCCGTGCGCGCGACCCTCGATCTGCGTGAGCAGCTCACGGACATCGAGCCCCAGCCCGTGATCACGCGCGACAACGTGACCATGGAGGTGGACTGCATCGTGTACTGGCAGGTGATCGATCCCGTCAAGGCGGTGTATGAGATCTCCACGCTGCAGCGCGGCATCCAGCAGCTCACGCTCAGCGCCCTGCGCGCCGTCATCGGCGAGATGGATCTCGATCACACGCTCGCCGGCCGCGAAATCATCAACACGAAGCTGCGCGCGTCGCTCGACAGCGCCACCGACAAGTGGGGTGTGAAGGTCATGCGCATCGAGCTGCGCAACATCCTCCCGCCCGAGGACATCCGCCTGACCATGGAGAAGCAGATGACCGCCGAGCGGAACCGCCGCGCGACCATTCTGCAGGCCGAGGGCGAGAAGTCCTCCGCCATCCTCCGCGCCGAGGGGCAGAAGCAGTCCTCCATCGTCGCGGCCGAGGGCCAGAAGCAGTCGGCCATCCTGCAGGCCGAGGGCCAGGCGGAAGCGCGTCTGCGCGTTGCCAACGCCGAGGCGCAGGCCATCGCGGTGGTCTCCGAATCGCTCAAAACACAGGCCGGCGATCCCGCCACGTACCTGATCGCCATGCGCTATCTCGAGGCGCTGAAGGACATTTCCACGAACGCGCAGAAGCTGGTGTTCATGCCGTACGAATCGAGCGGCATCCTGAGTTCGCTGGGCGGCATCAAGGAAATGTTGACGAGTGTCGGCGTGAAATAGCCCGTTTCCCGCATTTTCATCGAAAGGCCCCGCAGTGCGGGGTCTTTCTTTTTACGGTGGAATCCGACAACTTTCGTTCTTCCCATCCGTATGAGGACGAAATTCACGTGTTCAGGAACAAACACCCCGCCGCGCGCGTCTAATCTGCAGCGTGCGCACAACAGAGAACTGATGCCCGATCACCCGAGCGAATATCCGCAGGCCATTTCCCCGAACGGGCCCAGCGACGACGTCCTCATCACCATGTATCAGGGCGGCGATGCACTGGCGTTTCGCACACTGGTGGACAGGCATCGCGAGCGGGTACGCAACGTCATCTACTCCGTGCTCAATGCGCCCGATCTGGTGGACGATATCGCGCAGGAGGTCTTCATCAAGGCGTATCAGGGGTTGCCGCAGTTTCGCTTCGACTCGTCCTTTTACACCTGGCTGTACCGGATCACCATCAATCGCTGCCGCGACGAAATCCGGAGAAAAAAGGTGCGGCGCATCTTCTCGCTTCAGGCGCTGCTCGACGCGGGCGATCCCGAGGCCCTGTTCGGCACCACGGTGCACCCCGCGGAGCCGGATGTCAGCCACTTCATCCAGGCCGCCTTGCAGAGAGTTCCCGAGCGCTTCCGCATCCCGGTCATCCTGCGCGACATCGACGGACTCTCGTACACGGAAATCGCGGAAGTCCTGGAATGCGAGGCCGGCACAGTGAAATCCCGCATCGCGCGGGGCAGGCTGCAGCTCCGCGAACTTCTGGAACCCCTTCTCAACGATCGACCGGCCGCGATGCCGGGACTGGAACGCTCACCCGACCATGAAAGGACCGAACACGATGTCACCGCGCGACCTGCGTGACAAACTCCCGCTGCTGCTGGACGGCGCCCTCGATCCGGAGGAGACGCGCCGCATGGAAGCCCTGCTCCGCGAACAGCCGGAACTTGCCGCCGATCTCGACGCCCTGCATCGCGCCCGCCTTCTCCTTCGCGAGCGGCGGCCACTCGAGGAGAATCCCGGATTCAGCACGGCGCTCGAAGCCCGGCTGCGGGAGGACGCATCCCGCGCTCCGGCAACGCCCCGCCGCACAACGCGCATGGCACTGGCGCTGGGAGGCGTCGCTGCCCTCACGCTGATCGTCGCGGCGCTCGTGCAGCACGAGGATCTCGAACGCTATCTCTCCCGCAAGACGGAGCAGGCGCAGCTCGCGTACGAATTGACGCTCAAGAGCGAGTGGATCATGCCGCTGTTCCAGAAGACCAGCAAGGACAACGTGCTGGAGTTCGCCATGTTCGGCACACTCCCGCTCGACGACGGATCGAAGACCGTGATCCATGTCGACAACACGCAGAAACAGGGGTACCGCATCGAACTCGGGAAGAAGGACACGCCTGACGCGCGCAAGGTGACTGCGGAAGATCTGTACCGCGAGGTGCGGGCCACGCCGTCGCAGCGCTCCATCCTCGACACCCTCTTCCTCTTCGCGCAGCGGCAGCTCGAGGAGGCCGTGCTCATGGACGCGGAAGAAGGCATGGTGGTGGATCCCGGCATCGGGCGCCTCAACACCACACTGCTCTCCGGCATCGCGCAGTCACTTGAACCCGCGCAGCGCATCCGTCTCGAACAGTACCTGCAGAAGAACGCGGCCGTGTACACGCTGGCCGCCTCGCCGCCCGTTCCGCCGACGCCGCCCGCCGAAGTCTACGACCGCCTCCGCAGGCAGACACGCACGCGCACGTTCGTCATGCTCAACGGCGAGAACACGCGCCTCGCGTCGCTGAACATGGACCTCGACAGCATCCGCATGCGCATGACGCTCGCGCCCGAAGCCGTGCCGTCCCTTGCGGTGCGGCTGCAAGAAATCCGCAAGCGCATCGGCGCCGTGCACAGCACCGGTGTGCGCATCGGCGTCCGCATCGACGACGGCATGCACGAGTTGCGCCGCATCCCGACGCCGGAAATGCCCGAGGAGACCGTCGAAGCGGAAATGATCACGATCACCGTCGACGCGGAATCATTCGACGAACAGCATCACAACGTGCGCGTGCTCGTCCGGCCGCGCGCGCCGCGTCCGAAGCTGCCCCCGATGCCGGCGCGTCCCGGCCGCATCAGCGTGCATGTGAGCGACGGGGAGGAAGGCGAGGTGCGCATCGAGATCGACACGCTCATTCAGCAGTCGTTCGATGCCATGCGGGAGCTCGAAATGGAGATGCAGTCCTTGCAGCCGCCCCGCCCAGTCCCGCCGCGCGTCACCGTGGGCGATCCCGAACACAGCATCGCCCCGCTCCCGGACGCGGGAGAGCGCACGATCATGATCGCGCCGCGCGCGCCGCGTTCCCCCGCGCCGCCGGATACGATTCGCAAGGAAATCATCAGGATCAGGAAGCGGGCGGAGTAGGCGGCGCTCGCGTCCGGAGAGCGGAGTCGGCTCTGTTCACGTTCAGGTGATCCGCGTCGAGCAATGACGCGACCCTCCGGCGTCAACCTTGTCGTCAACGGTTGTGCGTTCGCGCGGTATTGTATTGCGCTCGATTGCGCGATTCGCCACATTGCGGCGATACTTCAACGATCACCGTTCTCGAACCGCATGCACTGCCGACCTTCGCTGCACGGGAAGGAATTCAGCCGATGACTGTGCGCCCGCTCGTCCTGTCACTGCTTGTGCTCGCCGCATCCGGCGTTCCGCAGCTTCATGCGCAGTGGATTCAGACCAGCGGGCCGTACTCGTGTCCCACGGTGTACGGCATTGCCGCGATTCCCAATGGTACGCATGCCAGCACATTGTATGCAGCGACACAATCCGGCGTCTGGCGTTCGACAGATAACGGTGGCAGCTGGACAGTATCAAAATCCGGATTGAAGAGTTCTTCGGTGCGTTCGATAGCCGTCGCCCCCAATGGCGCGGGCGGTGTGAATGTTCTAGCAGGAACGGAAAGTGGTCTCCACGTTTCAACCGACGACGGCACCACGTGGAGAGCGATCACTCTGGAGCATGGGCAGCAAATCATCTGGTCTCTGGCGGTCGTTTCGAACGAAGCCCATACTTCGACCACAATCTATGCAGGGAGCAACTACGGAATCTCCCGTTCGACCGACTACGGCGCGACGTGGGTAAGCGCCAACACGGGTTTTTCGAGACTGACCCATGTCTATGCGCTCGCACCGGGCAATGACACGAATGGCAATACGATCTTCGCGGGATTGAACGGGGAAGTGTACCGGTCGACGGACCGCGGTGCGACATGGGGGGAATGCAGCAACGGGATCAAGTATCAGGCGATCGTCAGTTCCTTGCTGACAGTCGGCTCGTCCCTGTGACCGCCCTGACCGCAGCCGCTCGCATGGCCGGCAATCCGATCCGATCTCCGGCGGTGTGCTATGCAGGCGAACCCGAAAGGCCGGGGATATTTGTCTCAACGAATGCCGGAGCGAATTGGACGGCAACCGCGTTCGGCTGGGCGAGTGCAGACGCCCAATGTCTCGCATTCAATCCCTTCGGCGCAGGCGACGGGCAGCTCTTTGCCGCGACCGGACTGGGTGTATATCGGAGCACCGACCTTGGCGCCAGATGGACCAAGGTCTCGACCGGGGAATCTGTCGGCGCCTTTGCGTTCAGTTCCGACGACGCGGGTGCGACGCGCATCTTTGCGGCGATATCCAAGGGAATTGTTTTGTCAACGGACAGCGGGAAAACCTGGAAACAATCGACAATGCATCAGATGCCAACGAACGCGGTTCTCGTCTCCGAGCATGATCCTGTCGGCAACACCGTCATCGCGGGCGGCCGAGACGGAGTCTATCGCTCCACAGACAACGGCGCATCATGGTTCACCACATACAAGACACCGAAGGATGTCACGGCACTGGCGGAATCAGTCTCGGGCTCGCCGCTGTTCGCCGGCACCGATGGAAGTGGCATGTTCGTTTCCGCCGGCGTATTCGAGCCATGGATCGCTGTCAACAACGGATTGGGAAATCTTCACGTGCGTTGCCTTGCCGTCTCCAGGACTGCAGGCGGAGGGGAGTTCCTTTTCGCCGGCACCGACAGCGGAGTATACCGATCCACGAATGACGGAAATCAGTGGACCTCCACGGCATTGACGAACGCCCGCGTCCGCGCCCTCGTGGTATTCCGCGACGCGCGGGGCGGCTCGAACCTCTTCGCGGGAATCGAAGGAGGCGATGGCGGCATCCTGCTCAGCACGGATCAGGGAAACACCTGGTCTTCCGTCGGCGCCGGACTCGGAAACGCCTCGGTATTGAGTCTCGCGCTGACTCCCGAATGGATGACACCGCGGAGGCTGTTCGCGGGAACGGCAAGCCTCCGCGTCTGGCGCAGGAATGTGTCGGACATGGTGTCAACGGGCATCGAGACGAGTGTTGTTCATCCGTCGCCGTCCGACCTGTCGCTTTCCGTGTACCCCAATCCCGCGCGCGACAGGTTGCAGGTCCGGTATGACCCGCGTCACATTCCCGGCGAGATCGAGATGTTCACCGTGCTCGGAGTCCGAGTCGAGCGCGCGTCCACGAACGAGGCGGGGGTTGCAGTGTTCGATGTCAATACGTTGCCGACAGGATTGTATGTGCTGCGTCTTCGATCGGCAGCGGGGTCGGTTTTCAGACGAGTGACGATCTTGCGATAATACCGGGCAAGGACCGCACCGGGAAGTGCTTCGTCTATCGAAATTGATACTCTTCGAAATACGCAACCCCCGCATACGCGCCAATGATTGTCCCAATCACTGCACCAGGAAGCGCTAGTATCAAGCCAAGCTCGGACGATCCCATATCCTTTCTGTCTGGATCGAAACTCCTTTGCCACCCCGTGAGTGTTCCGACTATCAAGAACGTGCCGAGGCCGCCAAATCCGAAACCTTCAATCGCTCCAAGCAGATGATCCTGCGAGACCAGTATTTTGATACGGCGCAGACGTGTTCTTTCGATCCGTGACTCGATGGTCCTCGTGAGGTCGAACCAGGAAACGACGGTATCGGTGAAGCAGACGTCCCACCCGCGCAGAATCACTCCATCGCTGCTTTCAATGCCGACTTCCCTCCCCATCAAGCGCGCATTCATATCGACGTTCGTGGCTGGCGAAAGAATCGATGTCGTCGAGCATCCGCAATTCGTGAGCATCGATGCCAGCACTGCGAAGAGAGAGCAGAGCGCCCCGGTCATTTCCCATTGTCGTCTGAAGCGTCGCATCGATGCTCCTGGACTGAAGATGAGTTGTTTCGACTACTCCGTCGCCTGGATTACCTCTACTCTCTTTCCCGATTTCCTGAGCGTGATCACGCACTCGATGTGGTACGTGTGCGGGAACATGTCCACCGGTGTGATGCCTTCGATCACGTAGCCGTATTCGGCGAGCACCTGGCAGTCGCGCGCGCTTGTGGCGGGATTGCAGCTCACGTAGACGACGCGCTCAACGCCGAGCGCGCCGATGCCGCGCGTCACGTCGGGATGGAGACCGGCGCGCGGCGGATCGACGATGATGACGTCGGGCACGGCGCCGCGTTCCTTCCCCGAACGGAGGAAGGCCAGGATGTCCGCGACGCGGAAGGACACATTCGAGACGCCGTTCGCCGCGGCGTTCTTCTGCGCATCGGCGATGGAGGCGGGATTCAGCTCCACGCCGATTGCTTCCTTCACGAAGGGCGCGATGAAGAGTGTGATGGTTCCCGCGCCGCAGTACAGATCCCACACCGTGTCCGTGGGCCGGAAGTCCGCCGAGGCCGCGGCGAGCGCGTACAGGCGCTCGGCCTGCAGGGTGTTGGTCTGGAAGAACGACGTGGGGGACAGTTCGTAGCTGCAGTCCCCGAGCTGCTCGGTGATGACGCCGGGACCGAAGTAGACGGTCTCCGTCTCGCCGACGGCCACGGTGGACTTGCGCTGCGTGATGCCGTGCACGAAGGTGGTCACGCCGAAACGCTCCTCGCGCAGCAGCTCCGCGTACTCCCGCATCATTTCAGGCTCTTCATGCGTGCTCACGAAGTACACCATGCGTTCGCCGCTGCGCTTCCCTTCGCGTATGACGAGGTTGCGCAGATCGCCCGTGTGCGTCTTCGTGGAATAGGCGGGCACGCCACGGGCGAGGAAGAAGTCGCGCGTCGCGTTGAGGATGGCGTTGCTCTCGGGCGACTGCAGGTGGCACGCGTCGATGGAGAGGATGCGATCGTAGCGGCCGGGCACGTGGAGCCCGAGCGCGAAGAGTTCGTCGCGCAGCGTGGCGCCGAGTTCTTCGGGGAGCAGCCAGCGCTTGTCGCCGAAGGAGTACTCCATCTTGTTCCGGTAGTACACCTCCACAGGCGACGGAAGCGTTTCGTGCACCGTGACGCCCGCGAAGCCGCCGATCCGTTCGAAGGCGTCGCGTACGTGCTCCCGCTTCCAGCGGCACTGCGCCGCGTATTCGAGATGCTGCCAGCTGCAGCCGCCGCAGGTGCCGAAATGCGCGCAGACGGGGTCCACGCGTTCGGGAGAGCGCGCGAGGATCTCCTGCACCGCGGCTTCGGCGTACTGCTTCTTCTTGCGGAACACGCGCGCCATGACGGTGTCGCCCGGGATGCCGCCGTCGACGAACACCACGAGGCCGCCCGTCCGCGCGACGGCGCGGCCTTCGAAGGCGATTTTGTCAACGTCGAGGCGGAGGATGTCGCCCACCCGCACCTGCGGAACCGTGTCCTGCTGTTCTTCCATGCTATTGCTCGGTTGAGGGACGGTACCGCTGCAGTCCCGCCGAAAACTCCCCGATGATCACCTTCAGCACGCCCACCGTCGGCACGGCGAAGAACATGCCGACGATGCCGAACAGCTGCCCGCCGACGAGCAGCGCGAAAATGATGATCACGGGATGAAGGCGCACGCTCTTCGAGATGGTGAGCGGCTGCACGATGGCGTCGTCGAGGAGGCGGATGACGACGAACACGAAGAGGATGAGCGGCACCTGCCGGAAGGACCCGGTGGTGACGACGGACACGAAGGAGGCCGTGAAGGCCGCCGAGGGCGGGCCAAGGTACGGCACGAGATTCGCCATGGCCGCAAAGCCGCCGATGATGAAGTAGTACGGCAGATCGATGAGCCACAACGCGAAGGTGGTCACGATGCCGATGGTCAGCGAATCGACGAGGATGCCGCGCAGATAGGCGCCCAGCGACCACTCGATCTTGTGCATGATGTTCAGCGCCACTTCAAACAGGCGGTTCGGCACGTATTCGACGAGCGATTTCTTGAGATTGCGCGCGTCCTTGAGCAGGAAGAACGTGGAGATCAACATCATCACCGCAAAGAGCACGATGCCCGCCAGGCTGGAGGCGATGTTGAGGATGTTGTCGAACAGGAGACTCACCCACTCCGTCACCTTCGGGGCCACCTGCATGCGGCGCACGCCGAGGAACGCGAGCTGCCGGGACAGGAACACCTCCACGTCGCGAATGCCCTTGCGCAACTGCCCGACGCTGATCACTTCCTGCAGATGGGACACCTCATCGAAGATGAAGGGCGACAGGAAGTACACGGCGACGGCGATGCCGCCGAAGAACAGGCTGAAGATGATGAAGGCCGCGATGCCGCGGGCGATGCCCTTGCCCTCGATCCAGTTCACCGCCGGCGCGAGGATGAAGGCGAAAAGCAGCGACATCAGAAACAGCGCAACGATGGTCCCGATCGTGAACACGGTGTACACCAGCACCGCGCCGATGGCGAGCACGAGCAGGAGCGCGAGGATTTTCGTATTCAGCGACATGCGGCGCCCGTCACTGTGCGGTATGTACGATCAGGGTGTCGAGCAGCCGGGTGTTCTCGATCGTCGCGCGGTGCAGCCGGTCGGCGATGATGCGCGTCAGTTTCATGACCACGGTGATGCCGGTCTTCGGATGCGTCTCCAGCAGCCCGAGCAGATCATGCTGGGAGAAGCCGAAGATGCGCGTCTCCTCGAACGCCAACGCGCTGGCGCTGCGCGGCTGGTCGGCGAACAGCGCGATCTCGCCGAAGAAATCGCCGTTCGCGAGGTGGCTGATCTCCTGGCGCGACTTGCCGATTTCGAGCGACACTTCGCCGTCCTCGATGATGTACATCGCGGATCCCGTGTCTCCCTCGCGAAAGATGAACTCGCCCTTCGCGTAGACGCGCCGGTGGAGAATGTGCTCGAAGAGCTTCAGCTCGCCCTTGCTCAGGGTGTCGAAGATCGGAACACGGCCGAGCAGCGCGTAGATATCCGCGCCATCGGCCTTCTTGTAGAAATTATCCCAGACAAACGAGCCGCTCATGGTGACGTCCGTATCCTGTGTGTGCGTTCGTGATTACGCGTTGTCCGCGCGCTTCCAGGTGGTGCCCGCCTTGCCGTCCTCGAGCGCGAGCCCGATGTCCTTGAGGCCGTCGCGGATGAAGTCCGAGAGGCCCCACTGCTTGTCCGCCCGCGCCTTCGCCCGCACGGCGATCAGGAGATCCATCAGCGCGCCGATCTGCGAGCTGTCGGCGCGCGCCGTTTCGGTTTCATGGAGCACGCCGAACACTCCGAGCGCGCTGCGGCGGAGGAAGTCGCGCAGGGCGGCTTTCGCGTTGGCGGTCATGCCCACGTCGCTGCGCAGCAGGCCGTTGGCGTCGCGCGCGCATTCGAAGAGCACGCCGAACCCCGCCGGCGTGTTCATGTCCTGATCGACGGCCGCGATGAAGCGCTGTTCCCATGGACCGACATCGAAGATCCCCTCCCCATCCGGAGCGGTCAGCAACTGGTCGTAGAGACCCTGGAGTTTCTGCAGGCCTTTCGCGGCGGCGTCGAGACCGTCGTCGCTGAAGTTCAGCGGACTCCGGTAATGCGTCTGCAGATAGAAGAAGCGCAGCGTTTCGGCACTGTACATCGAGAGGATGTCGCGTGCCGTGAAGAAGTTGCCGAGCGATTTCGACATCTTCTCGTTGTCGATGTTCAGGAAGCCGAAGTGCAGCCAGGTGCGCGCGAGGGGCGTGTGCGTGAGGGCCTCGCTCTGCGCGATCTCGTTTTCGTGATGCGGGAAGATGAGGTCGTTGCCGCCCGCGTGAATGTCGAAGGAATCGCCGAGGTACTTCTGCGACATCACCGAGCACTCGATGTGCCATCCCGGCCTGCCCGCACCCCAGGGCGACGGCCACGACGGCTCGCCCGGCTTCGCGGTCTTCCACAGGGCGAAGTCGCCCGGCTGCTCCTTGCGACTGTCGGCGTCCACGCGCGCGCCGGCCTGGAGATCTTCGAGTCTCTTCCCGCTCAGTTTGCCGTACGCGGGAAACGCGGAGACGCGGAAGTAGACGTCGCCCTCCACGGTGTAGGCCGCGCCCGCTGCGATGAGGCGTTCGATATGCGAGACGATGCCCTCGATGTTGTCGGTGGCGCGCGGATTCGCGG
Source organism: Ignavibacteria bacterium (assembly GCA_016720835.1). Lineage (GTDB taxonomy): Bacteria > Bacteroidota > Ignavibacteria > SZUA-365 > SZUA-365 > JADKJW01. The sequence goes on along the minus strand of JADKJW010000005.1, from coordinate 121,085 downwards.
TGGCGGGCCGGATGCCGAGACGCGCGATGTCCTCGAGAAACGCGTCCGTGTACTTCCCCGCGACGGCGGAGGCGTCGATGCCCTCGTCGATCGCCTGCTTGATGATGCGGTCGTCCACGTCCGTGATGTTCATCACGAAGTTCACGTCGTAGCCCCGGTACTCGAGGTAGCGGCGGATCACATCGGACATGACGAAGGAGCGCGCGTTGCCGATATGGAAGAAGTTGTACACGGTGGGACCGCAGGTGTACATCGATGCGGCGCCCTCCACGAGCGGAGTGAATTCTTCGAGCTTCCGGGTGAGCGTGTTGTACAGGACGAGAGGCATGGGATTGGGTGTTGATGTCAGGAATGAATGGCCATGAGTTCGCGCGCGCTCGCGAGCGCCGCGCCGGAGATCTGTTCGCCGCTCATGAGGCGGGCGATTTCGCGGACGCGTTCGTCCGCGTCCAGCGCCCGTACGCCGGTGACCGTACGGCGTCCGGCGACGCGTTTTTCGACGAGCAGATGCCCGTCGCCGCAGGCGGCGATCTGCGGGAGATGCGTGATCGCGATCACCTGATGTCCGCGCGAGAGGCGGCGCATGGCCGCGCCCACTTTCTGCGCGATGGTGCCGCTGACGCCCACGTCGATTTCATCGAACACCATCACCGGGATGGATGCCTTGCCCGCGAAGAGCGATTTGAGCGCGAGCATCACGCGCGACACTTCCCCGCCGGACACGACTTTCACGAGCGGCTTCACCTCTTCGCCCACGTTGGTGGAGAGGAAGAACTCCGCGACATCGATGCCCTCCTCCGTGGCCGCGACGCGCGCGTCCCCGTCCTCGAGCCACAGCGCGCCCGGGGCGGCGGGCTTGCGCCCGAGCCGTGTCTCGAAGCGCGCGGAGGCGATGCCGAGGTCCTTCAGTTGCGCCTTCACCGCCGTGGCGAGCTTCGCGCCTCCCGCGGCGCGGGATGCGGAGAGCTGCCGCGCGCGCAGCGACGCCTCTGCGCGCAGGACGGCGACATCCCGCTCGAGCGCGGCGATGGTGCCGTCGATGTTCTCGAGTCCGGCGCGCTCGTCCTCAAGCACGGCGCGGCGCTCGAGGATTTCGGAGAGCGACATCCGGAACTTGCGCTTGAGCGCGGCGAGGTCCATGAGGCGGTGCCGCAGTTTTTCGATGCGGTCGGGGTTGTACTCGACGCGCTCGGCGTAGGAGCGCAGCGTGCGCACCACGTCCTCCACGTCGGCCATGGCCGCCTCGAGTTCCCCGCGCAGCGGCGCGAGCGTCTCGTCGATGCCGGAGAGTTCGGTGACGATGCGCTGCGATTTGCCGAGGGCGTCCACGGCGTTGCTGTCGCCGTCGTACAGCAGCGCGAGAAGTTCGTGGGTCAGCGTCGCGATCTTCTCCGCGTGTTCTGCGACGCGCAGCTCGCGCTCGATCTCGGCGTCCTCGTCGGGCGCGGGATTCACGGACTGCATTTCGCGGAGCTGGTGGTCGATGACGGCGCGCCGCTCTTCCTGCGCGTCGCGCGCGCGCTCGGCGGCGTCGAGGCGCGCGGCGGCGTCCTGCAGGAGCAGGTACGACGCGCGGCAGGCGTCGCGCTCGCCGTCGAGGGACGCGAAGGCGTCCAGGATGCCGAGATGCGTCTCGGCGCGCAGCAGCGACTGATGCTCGTGCTGTCCGTGGATGTCGACGATGGCATCGCCGATGCCCTTGAGGATGGCGACGGAGACGGGGGTGTCGTTGACGAAGCAGCGGCTGACGCCCTTCGTCGTCACCTCCCGGCGGAGGATGAGCATGGCCTGCCAGTCCGCCCCGAGGTCCTCCACGCGCGCGCGCAGCCGTTCGACGGAGTCCGCGTCGATCTCCGCTTCCACCACCGCCTTGGCGGCGCCGTCGCGCACCATGGCGCTGTCGGCCCGCTCGCCGAGCACCAATCCGAGGGCATCGATCACGATGGACTTGCCGGCGCCGGTCTCTCCGGTCATGACGGTCAATCCGCCGCCGAAGTCGATGCGGAGCCGCTCGATGAGCGCGACGTTTTCGATGGAGAGCGAGGTCAGCATGGGAAATTCGTGTGGGGAAACATAGCCGTTGAATTTAGCCGAAATGGCTGGCAGTCGCAAGGCGCGAAATTCCGTCCCTCGTTCCCACGCTCCCGCGTGGGAACGCCGCCGGGTGAACCTGCCCCTCTCGTTCCCACGCTCCCGCGTGGGAACGGTCGCCGACTGAACCTGCCCCCTCGTTCCCGCGCTCCCGCGTGGTTCCCGCGCTCCCGCGTGGGAACCGTCGCCGGCTGAACCTGCCTCCCTCGTTCCCGCGCTCCCGCGCGGGAACGGCCGCCGGTCCCACCCGTACATCCCTCGATATGTTCCCACGCAGGAGCGTGGGAACAAGGGAAAAAAACCCTTCCCCTCCCCCCCCTCCCCTCGCAGGGGGGAGGAAAAAAAAAGGCGGCAGGAAAGACGTGCCGTGTCGTGGTTTGGTTCGCCCGCCCGAGGGGGGAAATCCGCGAGCGTCTCCGCGCGATTGAAGCGGTGTGTCCGGGAATATGTTCCCACGCAGGAGCGTGGGAACAAGGGCGACGATGGTGGAGCGTGGGAACAAGGTCGTAAACGCCGCCGCGTACCTTTTATACTCGCAAGGTGTTCCGAAGGTTCCCTCCGAATGGGTGCAACGGGTATTACGTGTATGCTGAAAGCTCCCGGAGGCACTCGGACATCCCGGTGATGCGCGCGCCCGTGCGATGGGTGTACGAAGGCCCTGTCATTGGACAGATCACCCAGGTGCGTTCGGGAGCGAGAAGTTCGAGCGTGGCCGGGAAACCGCGCGACAAATGAGGCGACATCGAGGCTTTGCATTCGAACGCAAGCCGCGTGCCCCCCCTCTCGAGGACGAGATCGATTTCCTCACCCGACGAGGTGCGGTAGAACGCCGCGCGCCACGTGGGAAGCGCCCCGCAGATCTGCTCGATGCACCACCCTTCCCAGGATGCGCCGTACACCGGATTCCCGTGGAGTGCGGTGGAGGTTTCGATTTCGAGCAACGCATGGAGAAGACCGCTGTCGCGCAGATACACTTTCGGCGACTTCACCAGTCGCTTCCGGACATTGACCTCGAGCGGACGCAGTACCCGGACCATGAACGTTTGCTCGAGGATGTCGAGGTATTTCCTGATGGTGTTGTTCGACGCATCGAGCGCTTGACCGATCTTCGACGCGTTGAAGAGTCCCCCGTGGTAATGCGCCAGCATGGTCCAGAAGCGGCGCATGGTCGCAACCGGAATCGTGTACCCGAAATTCGGAATATCCCGGTACAGATAATCCTGGATCAGATCCTGCCGCCACACGCTGCTCGCGTCCTCGTCATCAACGAGGAATGAATCCGGGAAACCGCCCCTCCACCAATGACGCAGAAAGGCATTTTCCTTCGAGGTCGAAGTCGGCTCAACTTCAGACCAGAGGAACGGCGTCAACTCCACATGATGGATGCGGCCCGCGAGTGTCTGCCCGCCTTGTCGAAGCAGGTCGCGACCGGCCGAACCCAGAACGAGAAATCTCCCCGGACGTCTGTCGCGATCCACAAGAGCACGCAGCAGTGGGAACAGGTCCGGCTTCTCCTGCACCTCATCGATGCAGACGAGCTGCCCCGCGTGTTGATTGAGGAAGAACTCCGCGTCGTCCAGTTTTCGGATGTCAGAAGGAAGATTGAGATCGAGATTGACGACATCGGTGCGATTCGCAAGAAGATGGCGGGCCAAGGTGGACTTCCCACACTGCCGCGGACCGACAATCGCTGTAACCGGATTGAATTCAAGCGATTTCGAGATTTCCTCTGCCTTGGCGCGAGCGATATATCCTTGTGTTTTGGAAGTCATGGTTCCAATATACAAAGATAACGCTCGATTTCAACCGAGAATCAACTCAGTATTCCGACTCCTGCCTCGTTCCCACGCTCCCGCCTCTTTTGTTCCCACGCAGGAGCGTGGGAACAAGGTCGAAATAGGCGCAACATCTCACATCTCCCTTGTCGCACCTACTCCCAGTACCGCAGCGCGGGCACGTCCCTGTGCAATCCGTGGAAGAACAGCAGACGGAAGAACTCGTCGATGGCGTCGCGGGTGTCGTCGTCCAGCGAATAGCGGTAGTGGCCGGGAATGGGGCTGATGGCGTCGGTGCTGTAGTAGTGCTCCATCTTCTCGCCAACGGCGACGAGGGCTGCGGCATCGGCTTCATTGCCCGCGGCGCGCACAGCCTCGGCAATGGCGGGGTTGAGGTTGGAGTCCCAGCCCGCGACCACGGCGCGCACGAAGGGCAGTTCGGTCATGTCGAACCATTCATCCACGATGTCGATGGAGGGAAACGCGGCGGGATCGATGCCCGCAAGCTGGTCGCCCGCGAGGAGAATGGCGTCCACGTCCGCGAGCGCTTCGGCGGGACTGCCCGCATGCTGATGCAGCACCGGTGTCATATGGTACTTTTCACGCAGCACCAGCGCGGCGAGCAGCGCGTCGGGCGAGTCCACCGACCGGCACGCCACGGTGCGGAAGTCGTGCAGTCCGCGGTTGAAAAGCAGGATGGTATCGCCGGTGCCGCCGGTGGCCGAGACGGAGGCGCCCGCCAAAATGGAGATGTCGGTCTGATTTCTGGCGCAGGCGAGCGGCGACACGAGCGCGACTTCCACCACCTGCTCGGCGAGTTCCCAATCGGTCTGCGCCGTGCCGGCGTCGCTGAGCGCGAGCGTCCCGGCGGGCAGCGCGCGCTGCAGCGCGTCGGTGAGCGGGGCATACCAGGATTCATGCGGAACACGGATCATCGAATCGTCTCCTCAGGCATGCGCAAAGACACGCCGCGGCGTGTCTTTGCATGGGAAAAAACGTGGGATGCCGGCAATGCCCGGCGTAAGGCGGACGCGCTTACTTCGTCTTCGCGCGAACCTGCTTCGCGGCGAGCGTGCGCAGGTAGAAGAGCTTCGCACGGCGGACGTTGCCCGTGCGCACCTTCACGATTTTCGCGATGGAAGGCGAGTGCACCGGGAAGATGCGCTCCACGCCGACGCCGTCGGAAATCTTGCGGATGGTGAAGGACTTCTTCAGGCCCTCGCCGCGGATGGCGATGACGATGCCCTGGAATTCCTGGATGCGCTCCTTGTCCCCTTCCTTGACGCGGACATGGACGTTGATGGTGTCGCCGGGGAAGAATGGCGGAAGATCCGTCTTCATCAGCGATTGTTCGAGTAGATCGATTTTGTTCATGTGTGCTCCTTCTTCATCTATCTGTTCAAATATACAGTGAAATTCTCACTTTTCATTCGTTCCCGGAGGACGGTCGTCGTTTCGCAGGAGGTCGGGCCGCCGTTCGCGCGTGACGCGCATCGCCTCCGTGTCGCGCCATGCCGCGATCGCCTTGTGATCGCCCGATTGCAGGGCTTCCGGTACCGTCAACCCGCGGTACTCGGGAGGGCGCGTGTAGTAGGGACAATCGAGGCGTCCGTCCATGAAGCTGTCGCTCAACAGCGACTCTCCGTCTCCGATCACGCCCGGGATGAGGCGCACCACCGTGTCGACGATCACCATCGCGACCAGCTCTCCGCCGGTGAGGACCACGTCGCCGATCGAGATCTCGCGCGTGACCAGCGCCTGCCGAACCCGTTCATCCACGCCCTTGTAATGGCCGCAGATGATGATGACCGCGTCGCGCATCGACATCCGGTTGGCTTCGGACTGCGTCCAGAGCGCGCCCTTCGGCGTCGTGAGGATCACCTCGTCGTACGGCCTTTCGGCGATGAGCATGTCGACGCATTCGAAGATCGGCTCGGGCTTGAGGATCATCCCCGCGCCGCCGCCGTAAGGCGAATCGTCGATGGTCCGGTGCCTGTCGTGCGCGTGGTCTCGGAGGTCGTGCACCACGATCTCGACCTGTCCCGCGGCCTGCGCCCGCCTGACGATGCTCTCGGTCAGCGGGCCCTGGAAAAGCGCGGGAAATCCCGTGAGGATGTCAATTCTCATCCTCCTCCTGGACCTCCTCCTGGAACAGGCCGGGAAGGTCGGCCACGGTGACGGTGCGCGATGCGAGGTCCACGTTGCGCACGATGTCGGGTACGGCCGGCACGAGCACTTCCCTGCCGTCGCAGCGCACGACGTAGAGGTCGTTGGCGGGCATGAGCAGCACATCGGTGATTTCGCCTCTGCGCAGGCCCTGTTCCGTCAGCACCGTGCAGCCGATCAGGTCGTGCACGAAGTAGCGTCCCGTCGGGGGCGGCAGCATGTCCTTTTCCTCGATGAAGAGCGAGAGACCGACGAGCGTTTCCGCCGCGGTGCGGTCGTCGATGCCGTCGAAGAAAAGGAGCACCTTGTCCGCATCCCCGGCCGCCTTGCGCACGGTGTACTCGCGCACGCTCCCGCCGTCCCTGCCCGCGTAGACGCGTTCAAGGCGCGCGAAGCGGCCCGGCACATCGGAGTAGGAACGAATCTTCATTCCCCCCGCGATGCCGTGCACGCCGACGATGGTTCCGATCAGACAGGGTTCCATGACAGCGGACCGATGCTCGGGAGCCGGGACCCGGCTCCGCCACGGGGCGGCGCCGGCGCCTCGCGGCTAGGCCTGGGGCGCTTCCGCTGCCGCGGTTTCAGGAACCGCCGCGGCCTTCTTCTGGGCGCGGAGCTGCTTCTTCGACAGCTTGCCGGCTTCGCGCACATCCTTGGCCTGACGCCACTCGACCAGACGGGTGTTGATCTCCTCGATCGTCTTTCCCTTGCGGGCGAGATGGACGCGGAGCATGATGCCCTGATGGCTGAGGAGACTGCGCACGGTGTCCGTCGGCTGCGCGCCGACGCCGAGCCAGTACTGGATGCGCTCCTCGTCGAGCCGCACGATGGCGGGGGTGCGCGTCGGCTCGTAATGGCCGAGCGTCTCGATGAAGCGGCCGTCGCGCGGGAAGCGGGAATCGGCGGCGACGATTTTGTAGACGGGGAGTTTTTTCCTGCCCCTTCTCTGCAAGCGAATTTTTACCACTGGGTTGAACCTCCGGAAAATGGAATCGGTGTGAAAACGTGTGTGTATCGTGTGCTCATCGGTTTTGCATGAGGCCTTTGGCGAACTGGCGCGCGCCGCCCTTCGTCAGGCGCTTCATCATCTTCTGCATTTCTTCGAACTGCTTGAGAAGGCGGTTCACTTCCTGGATCGACGTGCCGCTGCCGCCCGCGATGCGCTTGCGGCGGCTGCCGTTGATGATGGCGGGCTTGCGCCTCTCCTCCGGCGTCATCGACATGATCATGGCCTCGATGCGCACGAAGGACTTCTCGTCCACGTCCACGCCCTTGAGGGCCTTGCCCATGCCGGGAATCATTTCGAGGATCGAGGAGAGCGATCCCATTTTCTTGATCTGCTGCAGCTGCGCGTAGAAATCTTCCAGCGTGAACTGGTTCTTGCGCATCTTGGCTTCGAGCTTCTCGGCTTCCTTCTCGTCGAACTGCTCCTGCGCCTTCTCGGCGAGGGTGACGATGTCGCCCATGCCGAGGATGCGCGATGCCATGCGGTCGGGATGGAAGGGCTCGAGCGCGTCGAGCTTCTCGCCGAGACTGACGAACTTGATGGGCTTGTCGACGACTTTGCGGATGGACAGCGCCGCGCCGCCGCGCGTGTCGCCGTCGAGCTTCGTTAGCACCGCGCCGTCGAAGTCCAGTCGGTCGTGGAAGGCCTTGGCGGTGTTCACCGCATCCTGTCCGGTCATCGCGTCGACGACGAACAGGATTTCTGTGGGCCGGACGCGGTCCTTGATGTCGGCGATCTCCTGCATCATCGCTTCGTCGATGCTGAGACGGCCGGCAGTGTCGATGATGATGGTGTCGCGCAGGTTCTTCCGCGCGTGCTCGAGGGCTTCCTCGACGATGCGCAGCGGCGACGTTTCGTCGCCGGAATACACCGGCACGTCGATGCTGGCGGCGAGCTGCTTGAGCTGCCCGATGGCGGCGGGACGGTACACGTCGGCCGCGACGAGCAGCGGCAGGCGGCCCTTCTCCTTCAAATGCCGCGCGAGCTTCGCGGAGAAGGTCGTTTTGCCGGAACCCTGCAGGCCGGCGACCAGGATGATGGTCGGTCCGCTCTTCGCATACTGCAAGTCCGCCCGCTCGGAACCCATGAGCAGGACGAGTTCGTCATAGAGGATCTTGACGATCTGCTGACCCGGCGAGAGGCTCTTGAGCACGTCGACGCCGACCGCCTGCGACTTCACCGAATCGATGAAATCCTTGACGACCTGGAAATTGACGTCGGCATCGAGGAGGGCGCGGCGCACTTCGCGCAGCGATTCCTCGACGTTCGCCTCGGAGATCCGGTGCTCGCCTCGTATGCGCTTGAGCGCGCCCTCGAGTTTGTCGGTCAGTGTTTCAAACATGCTGGAAAATTATCCGCTACTTCTTGTCAAGCTTACTAATCTACGAAATTCCCTCGTAGAGCACAATAAATGCAGCCCGTAACCGCCGATTTTTCAAGGGAACACCAGGCGATCATGCGGAAACTGCACCGATACCGCGCACGTGAATGCCGTCCACCCCGGTGAGGAGCACGTCCCGGAGCGTGTTGTCGAGCGAGGCATCCCGCGGCATGCCCACGCGGATGTAATTATCCGTGAAGCCCGTCGAAAGCTCCCCTTCCCCGCCGGTCTCGAAGAGCACCCGCCGCGTCTGTCCGAGCGATGCGCGGGCGAAGGCGGCGCGTTTCTTTTCCGAGAGAATGCGGAGCATGCCGCTGCGCCGCGCGCGCTCGGGATGCGGCACGGAACCGTCGAGCGAGAGCGCGTGCGTCTCCGGACGCTCGGAATAGCTGAACACGTGCAGGTAACTGAATGGGAGATCCACGAGGTAGCGGTAAGTCTCGTCGAACAGCGCGTCCGTCTCCCCGGGAAAACCGACGATGACGTCGATGCCGAGGCCGCACTCAGGAAGAAATCGAAGCACGGTGTCGATGCGATCGGTGAAGAGGCCGGTGTTGTAGCGCCGGCGCATGCGCTTGAGCACGTCGCCGCTGCCGGACTGCAACGGAATGTGGAAATGCGGACAGAGCTTTTCCGAATCGGCCGCGAGACGGATGATGTCGTCGGTGAGCAGGTTCGGCTCGATGGAACTGATGCGGATGCGGAAGTCGCCCGGCACGGCGAGCAGCGCGCCCAGCAGCTCGACGAGCGAGCGGCCGCTTTTCGCGCCGTAATCGCCCACATTGACGCCGCTGAGCACGATTTCCTTGAAGCCCCGCGCGACGATGTCCGCGGCCTGCGCGACGGTGGCGTCGAGGTCCTGGCTGCGGCTCGCGCCGCGCGCGAGGGGGATGGTGCAGAAGGAACAGGTGTAGTCGCAGCCGTCCTGCACCTTGAGGAAGGAGCGCGTGCGGTCGCCCGCCTCCGCGGCAAACGCGGGACCGAAATCGTCCGCCTCGCCGATGTCGCCCACCACGACGCGGGCGTAGGCGCCCTTGTCGAACGTGCTGACGTGGTCGAACAGCCGGAATTTTTCCTGCGAGCCGAGGACAAGATCCACGCCCTCGATGGACGCAAGCTGCTCGGGCCGCAATTGCGCGTAGCAGCCGACGACGATGACGTAGGCTTCCGGCGATCGCCGCAGGGCCTGGCGCACGAGCTTGCGCGCCTCGCGGTCGGCGTTCTCCGTCACCGAGCAGGTATTGACGAGCACGACGTCGGAAACCTCGGTGAAATCGACCACCTCGAAGCCGCGCTCGGAGAAGGCGCGGCCGATGGTGGCCGTTTCGGCGTAATTCAGCTTGCAGCCGAGGGTATGGAATGCAACGCGTTTCGGCATGGTCGTCCTTTCCGGGAATGAAAAAGAGTTGGGCGCTCGTGCGCCCAACTCTTTGTTCACGGGTGTGTGCGGAGGGAAATCAGTCCTCGTCGAAATTGAAGTCTTCGGGTCTGATGTCCGTCGAGTCCGCGGCGGGAGCGTTGAGCAGGCCATGCGAAGCGAGGTACGCGTCGATGGATTCCGCGTCGCGGCTCTTGAAGTAGTCGACGACGGAGAGCACGATCTTCTTGTTCTCCTTGTCGAATTCGATGACCTTCAGCGGGAGCGTGTCGCCTTCCTTGAACGATTCGGGAATGTTCTTCACGACCTTGTTCGCGAGCTGCGACGACGGGACGAAGCCGTCGACACCCGAAGGCAGTTCGACGATGACGCCCTTCTCGATGATGCGGGTGATCTTGCCTTCCGACTCGATGCCGACCGCGTAGGAGGATTCGAACACGTCCCACGGATTGTCCTGCACCTGCTTGTGTCCGAGGGAAATCCGGCGCTGGTCGATGTCGATGCCGAGGATGACGACGTCGATCTTCTCGGCCTTCTTCACGATTTCTCCCGGGTGGCGGATCTTCTTCGTCCACGACAGGTCGGAGATGTGCACGAGGCCGTCGACGCCCGGTTCGAGTTCGACGAAGACGCCGAAGTTCGTCAGGTTGCGCACGACGCCGGTGTGGCGCGAGCCGACCGGATACTTCGCGATCAGGTTGGACCAGGGATCCGGCTCGAGCTGCTTCATGCCGAGCGAGATCTTCTTGTCCTGCACGTCGAGGTTGAGGATGACGGCGTCCACCATCTGGCCCATCGACACGACCTGGGACGGATGCTTGATGTGCTGTGTCCAGCTCATTTCGGAGATGTGGATGAGGCCCTCGATGCCCTTCTCGATTTCGATGAATGCGCCGTAGTCCGCGAGCGAGACCACCTTGCCGCGCACCTTGGTGCCGACCGGGTACTTGTTCTCGATGTTCTCCCACGGATGGGGCATGAGCTGCTTCATGCCGAGCGAGATGCGCTTCTTGTCGGCGTCGAAGTCGAGCACGACCACGTTGACGGTCTGGTCGAGCTTGACGATTTCCGTCGGATGGTTCACGCGGCCCCACGAGAGGTCGGTGATGTGCACGAGGCCGTCCACGCCGCCGAGGTCGATGAACACGCCGAAGTCGGCGATCGCCTTGACGGTGCCCTCGAGGATCTGCCCCTTCTCGAGGCTGTCGAGGATGGCTTTGCGCTGGCCGGCGATCTGCTCTTCGATGATGACCTTGCGGCTGACGACGATGTTCTCGGCGGGCTGGTTGATCTTGACCACGCGCACGTCGAGCGTCCGGCCGAGGTAGGCGTCGAAGTCGCGGACCGGGCGGATGTCGATCTGCGAACCGGGGAGGAACGCGTCGACGCCCATGAGGTCCATGACGATGCCGCCCTTGATGCGGCGGATGCAGCGGCCCTGCAGAATTTCTTCATTGTCGAACGCGCCCTGGATGCGTTCCCAGATACGGACGAAGTCCGCGCGTTTGCGCGACAGGGTCACGTTCCCGTCCTTGTTCTCGACGGACTCGAGGAAGACTTCGACGACGTCGCCGATCTTCAGCTCGGAGGAATTCGTGAACTCGTCGATGTTGACCATGCCCTCGGATTTGAATCCGATGTCGATGATGGCGTGGTCCTTGGTCAGCTGGATGATTTTTCCAGTGATGATTTCGCCCTTCTTGAGCGTCGTGAGCGTGCCCTCGTACATGATCTTGAGCCGATCGAATTCGGAGGGGTCGTACTCTTTTTCTTCAATGACCGTCCCGAAGGTACGGCGCTGGTCGGGCGTGGCGGGCACGGCGATCTCGGCAATCTCTGCGATCTCGACGGTCTCGACGACGTCGTCTGCGGGCGTGGTGATGGGGTCTGTTGACATCAAATCTCCTTGGTGGACAAGTTCTTTCACGGTGGTCCGCGCGCGGGCTGCCTGAGCGCGCTCGCCTTCCGGAAAGCGTGAATTATGCTAAGTGAATGATGCGGATCTCGCGGGCAGCCCGTGCATTATGAAGGAACGGAAATGGGGTGCGGTGCGGGCGAGCCGATGCGCTCGATCGCCGCCTTGACAAGCAGCATGAGCCACTGGGGCGTGCTGGTCGCGCCGCTGATGCCGACCGCGCTCGCCCCCGCGAACCACGCGGCGTCGAGCTCGTCGGCATCCTCGATGAAGTGGGTGCGCGGGTTGGCGTCCCTGCAGATCTCGAACAGCACCTGGCCGTTGGAGCTCTTTTTCCCCGCGATGAAAATCATGACGTCGTTCTGCCGCGCGTATTCGCGCAGTTTCTGTTCGCGGCCCGACACTTGTCCGCAGATGGTGTCCTTCGCGTGGAACTCGGACGCGATGTTCTCCATCGTGTCCACGACGAGTTCCTTCACGCGCTGCTCAAGCAGTTCGCGGATCGCGTGGAAGGTGGGCTTGTCCATGGTCGTCTGCGAGAACAGGACGGTGGGGCGGGCGCAATCGACCTTGTCCCGCGCGTCGTCCAGCGATTTGACGACGAGGCATTCGTCGTTGCAGACGCCGCGAAGTCCGACGACCTCGGCGTGGTCCTTCTTTCCGAAGATGACCACCTGGAACCCGTCGTCATAGTACTTGCGGATGCGTTCCTGCAGCTTGGTCACGACCGGGCAGGTGGCGTCCACGAGCTGGAGGCCGCGCTCGTGCGCGGTACGGTAGGTGGCGGGCGGTTCGCCGTGCGCGCGGATCAGCACCTGTGTGCCGGCGGGCAGCGCGGCGAGGTCGTCCTGTCCGATGGTGCGCATGCCGAGCGCTTCCATGCGCTCGATCTCCTTCGGGTTGTGGATGATATCGCCGAGCGAGACCAGCGTGTGTCCCGCCGCCAATTCCGCCTCGGCGATATGCACGGTGCGCACGACACCCCAGCAGAATCCGGCGGTACGATCGATGGTGACGGTCATGCGGGGTCCTCCCCGCGCACTTTTCGCAGCCGCTTCTCGACGAGCGTGAGGATCATCGACACCTGCTCTTCGATGGATGTGTTCGTCGTCTCGACCTCGATGGCGTAGGGAGCTTTCCGAAGCGGGGAATGCTCGCGGGTGGAGTCGTTGATGTCGCGTTCTTCGATTTCGCGCTCGATGACGGAGAGGTCCACAACCATCCCTTTGCCTTCGAGCTGCTGTTTGCGCCGCAGGGCGCGCGTGCGCACGTCGGCGACGAGAAAGATCTTGCAGGGGGCATCGGGAAAGACCACGGTGCCGATGTCGCGTCCCTCGAGGATGGCGCCTTCCGTCCCCTTCACCGCGTTGCGCTGCAGCGATACCATGGCGTCGCGCACGGCGGGAATGGCGCTCACATCGCTCGCGGCCTTGGACATTTCCTGGGAGCGGATGAATTCCTCGATGTTCTCCCCGTTGAGCAGCGTGTGCTGCGCCCCGTCGCGCAATTCCAGCCGGACATCCAGATCCGGAACGAGGGCGCTGATGGCGGCGGCGTCATCAATGGCATGCCCGAGCGACTGCACGGCGTACGCGACCGCTCTGTACATCGCCCCGGTATCGACGTAAATGAACCCCAAGCGCGCGGCCAGGGCTTTGGCCGTCGTTGTTTTCCCGGACCCTGCGGGTCCGTCAATCGTTATGACAAAAGGGGTTTGTACCAAGTGTGTAGATCCTAGCCAACAAATATATCACCCTAACTCGTTGAAAACAAAAAAAGTTCTGAAGATGCGCCCGTCATGCAATAAATACACGGAAATGTCGATTCGGACTTGGAGAATGCGCACGTCGCGTCTAGATTTGGTTGCAACCATTCATCCACTTCCGGGCTTGTCCATGCCATCGTCCCGAACCACGCTCCCGCTTCTCCTGTTCTCCACTGCACTCGGCGCGGTGCTCTTCCATCTGTCCCTGCAGCCGGTGGAGCTCAACAGGCAGGAAATCAAGGCAAAGCCCGACCATCCCGGCGAGGCGATGAAATACTACGTCCTCCGTCATACCGGGAAACCCGACGGGATCATCCCGACCGAGTACATCCTTGCGGAACGGCAGCGATTCCTGAAGAGCGGCAGCATGGGCAAGAACACCGCGGTGAACTGGACGGAAATCGGGCCGGACAATATCGGCGGACGGACTCGCGGACTGCTGATCGATCCTTCCTCCCACTCGATTCTGTACGCGGCCGCCGTGGGGGGCGGCGTCTGGAAATCCGTCAACACCGGCGCAAGCTGGAGCAGCACCACCGACAATCTCGGCAACATCGCATTCTGCTGCATGGCAATGGCGCCAGGTGGCACGACAACGACGCGTACCATCTATGCCGGGACGGGTGAAGGATTCTCCAACATCGACGCCATCCGCGGCGCGGGGCTGTACAAAACCACGAACAGCGGTGCCTCCTGGACGCAGATCGCCACCGGCACGGCGATGTCGTATTACATCAACCGCATCGCGGTGGATCCGGCGGACGCCAATTACGTGTATGTCGCCACCAACGACGGCCTGTTCCGGTCGACGAACGGCGGGACGAGCTTCGCCTCGATCGGTTCTTTCTCGAATGACGTGCAGGACCTCGCGCTGCATCCGACCTCGACCGACACGTTGTACACCGCCGTGTACGCGAACGGCGTGTACAAATCCGCGAACGTGAAAGCGACCACTCCGACCTTCACGCAGATCCGCACGCACAGCGGTCAGACGCGCACCGAAATCGCCCTCTCCCCTTCGAAACCGTCCGTCCTCTACGCATGCTTTGCAAATGCCTCCTACGAACCGGCCTTCATCGAGGGGAGCGGAAATGGCGGCGTCGATTGGATCACCGGCACCATACCGACGAACACCGACGGCGCACTCTCGTCGTACATGAACACCCAGGGCTGGTACGACAACACCATCGCCGTGAACCCCGGCAACGAACTGCTGATTTACGTTGGCGGCGTGGACTCCTACAAAAGCAGCAACGGTGGCGCGACCTGGGCAAAGATGTCGAGCTGGCAGACACTCGCGGCTCCCTACGTGCACGCCGACATTCACGAGATGCAGTTCCAGAACGATTCTACATTCTACATCCTGTGCGACGGCGGCGTGTATCGCACTTCGAACTGGGGAGGTTCCTGGACGGACCTCAACACCGGGTACAACGTCACGCAATTCTACTACGGGAGCATCTCGAACAGCGGCACGGTGTACATCGGCGGCACGCAGGACAACGGCACACTGAAATCTACCGGCGGGTCCACGTGGACCACCATTCACGGCGGCGACGGCGGAGCGTCCATCATCAGTCATGCGAACAGCGCGAACATGTTTTGCGCCTATGTGTTCGGCGCGCTCTACTATTCGACCAACAGCGGTTCCAGCTGGTCCACGCGAAGTCCGCCCAGCGCCGGGGGATCCAATTACCTGTTCATCGCGCCGGCCGAGCAGTCACCTTCCGCCGCGGGAACCATCGTGACCGGCGGCTGGCGCGTCTATCGCTCCACGAACAGCGGCTCGAACTGGACGAATCTGTACAGCCTCCCGTCCGGCGGCGGACTCGTGTCCGCCATCGCCATCTCCCTCACCGATGACACCCTTCTCGTGGGGACGTCGACGGGCAAGCTCTACCGTTCGACAAATTCCGGCACCGCCTGGGCCGAAGTCGGACCCAGCGGTCTCGGGTACGTGACCGATGCAGAGATCGCCATATCGAACGGCAACGCCGCATACATCACCGTGAGCGGATACGGCAGCGGCGGGCATGTGTTCAAGACCACCGATCTCGGGGCCGCGACGCCGACCTGGACCGACATCAGCAGCGCCCTGCCGGCATTGCCCGTGTTGTCGGTCGCCATCGATCGGTACGATCCGGCGCATCTGCTGATCGGCTCCGATGCGGGCGTGTTCGAATCCACCAACAGCGGATCGGCCTGGGTCACGGTGAACGGCGGCTTCGCCGCCGCTGCGTCGGTGGAGGACATTGACGTCCGATATGACGGCAAAGCCGTCGCGTTCACCCACGGGCGCGGCGCCTTCGTGACCACGAACGCCCTGCCGATCGAACTCTCTGGTTTCGACGCACGTCGGGATGGCAGCGCCGTCGCGCTCGCATGGCGGACATTCTCCGAGGAGAACTCCCTTGAGTTTGTCGTGCAGCGCGATGAGGGGAGCGGATGGCGCGCTCTCGCTTCGATCGCCGCAGCAGGCTCGAGCGACAGGACGCTGCACTACGCGTGGAAGGACAACGCCGCACCCGCGACCGCGCTGCGCTACCGTCTCCTGCAGCGCGATCGTGACGGCGCCTCGCGACTGCTGCCCGTGCGCGACGTCCCGGCGCTGGCGGCAGCCGCAACAATGGTCCTGTACCCGAATCCCGTGAGCGCGGGGCGGGCCGTTCTCCTGCGGCTGGATCGCGCTCCCGACACGGATGCCGTGATAATGATTGCCGACGCCACCGGGCGCGTGGTATCCCGCACCGGCATTGGAGGCCTCGGGAGCGGCGGCGCAGACCTGACGCTTGCCGTGGAATCGCTCCGGCCCGGCGTGTACTATGTTTCCGTGCACCACGGTGGAACCACGCTGGTATCGAAGCTCGCCATTCTGAAGTAATCGCATTCCATGAAGCAGGCGCCATTCTGCGGGAGCGGCGCCTGTTTTTTTGCTGGAGGTGAGACCTCGTTTACTTCCGGATGACCGCGAGTTTGCCGACCGTGGCCTGCGTGCCGTCCGGCGAACCGGCGACGACAAAATAGATGCCGCTTGCGACGAAGGAACCGTCGCTCTGACGGCCATCCCAGAAGCCCACGCGGCCGCCGGGCGTCTGGACTTCCGCGACGAGGTTTCCGGACGCGCTGAGGATCTTCAGGATCGAGCCTTCGACGAGGCCGTCGACAAGCACCTGTTCATCAATACCCGGCCTGAAGGGGTTCGGCGAGATGCGAAGCGCAGTGCTGCTCGTCGCTGCCTGCACAAAGGGAGTCGACAACGCCGACAGCCCCTTGCCCGTTCCGAGATAGGCGATGCCGTTCGTCGGGTGCACCACGATGGAGGTGATGTGATTATCCACAAGCGGACTGTTGTCCGTGGTGTACTGCGCGAGCAGTGTGCTCCCGTCCGCGGAGAGCACAAACACGCCGGACCGATCGGTGCCGATCCACTTGTTGTTGACGGGATCCACCGCGATGGCGGTGATGTCCTGTCCCTCGATGTTGCATCGCGTATTGTAGCAAGGGCGCGAGGATTTCTCTGGCGAACGCGGATTGTACACGGTCCGAACGCCGAGGTTCGTCCCGATCCAGATATCGCCCAGCCGGTCGACGGCCAGGGCCTTGACGCTGCCTCCTGACGCGAAATAGTCCGTCGGATCGACCTTGAACCACGCATCGTCCGCGGTGTTGTCCAGGGAGCCGTTGTCGTTGAATCCGGTGCATCCCCTGAAATGTTCGCCGGAGTAGTACCACTTGTTGCCGAGCGGGTCTATGACGAGTCCGAGCGTGTATTGCGATTCCGGATACTTGTTCTGATAGCAGCGCCACGTCCCGTCTGCGGTGCGGGAGCTCAGGACGACGCCGGTATTCGACTCACGGTGCAGAGCCCAGAGCGTGCCCTTCGCATCGAAGGCGAGACCGATGACGACCGCGAAAAGCGGGTCCTTTCCGACACCGGGAATGCACGGCACCGTGGAAGGATCGAAACGCTCGAAGCTTCCGTCCTCCTTTCGATGGACGATCCCCTTTCCCCACGTGCCGAAATACATGTCATTCAACGGTCCGGGGATGGCGACATGGACTTCGTCCGTCCCCATCGCCGGGAAGTCCGCCTTGACGTAGCTCGTCCAGGATTGCCCGTCAAAAGCATACATGCCTCTCCCTGTTGCTCCGCTGCACGCCCAGAGTGTTCCAGCGGCATCGACAGAAAGCGACAGAAACACATTCGCGCCCGGGGCATTCGGTTTCGAGAATTTCCAGCGACCGTCTCGCACGGCAATTCCCCGGTTGCCTCCGATGAACGGTTCGCGCTCGCCGCGAAAGGTGATGGATGAGAACCTGGTGGGCGAGGTGTAGAACGGATCCGTCACGTCGTCGCCAAGCTGCAGTGCGGTCACAAGATCACGCGCTTTCAGAACACGGCTGAACGCGACAACGTAGAGGGTGTCGGAGACGCTCAGCATGCGCAGAACAGGAGTGTCTCCCACATCCGGGTAGCCGTCCACCCATTGATTTCCGCCGAGAATCGATACGCCCCTTGCAGTGCCGGCGAGGATGCTCCCCTGAAACGCGGTGATCGAGAGGACATTGCTCGACAAGAGACCGTCGGCGCTGGTATACGACTTCCATGCCGCCGGATCCTGAAGATTGCCGCTGAGGAGGCTCGCCACGGCGACTCCCTGATCGGTGGCCACCCACAGCGAGTCCCGCAGGAAATGCAGGTCCAGTACCCGGGCCTGAGAAGGCAGATTGCCGAATTTCAGGTAGGTGTCCTTGAAGCGCTTTTCCCCGGGGCTGTAGACCGAGACGCCAAAATCGGTCCCGATATACACGTCCTGTCCCCTGACGCGCAGGACGTTGATGCCGCGCTGCGTTTTTTCCAGCGCACGGGCGATATCCGGAACCGTGCTCCATGCGCCGGCTTCGAAGATGTTCAGATAGCCGTTGGATGCTCCGGCGAGCACCCTGCCGCTCCCGTCCACCGCGATGGCGCGCATGTCGATGGACGCGAGTCCATCGATGTTCGTGTACGACGTGAACGTCTGTTCGGGCGTGCCGGCCTTCTTGAGGACGAACACGCCTCCGCCCGTCGCGGCCCAGATGTCCTGGCCGGAAGGGGCGATGTCGCGGATCTCACTCTTGTCCGTGTGCGTGGTCCACACGGCCGTCTGCGCGGATGCGAGCGACGCGCACGCTGTCAGCAGCGCGGCGAGGCGGCGGCAGATACGGGGGATCATTGCGCGGGGATGTTCGCGAGCAGGTTCACCATTTCGAGGGAGGAGAGGGCGGCTTCCCAGCCCTTGTTGCCGTGCTTGAGGCCCGCGCGTTCGAGCGCCTGCTCGAGCGTGTTGGTGGTGAGGACGCCGAACGCGACGGGGATGCGTTCCTGCAGCGAGACCTGCGCGATGCCTTTCGTGACTTCCGACGCGATGTACTCGTTGTGCGGCGTTTCGCCCTTGATGACCACGCCGATGCAGATGATGGCGTCCACGCCTCCCGCCGCCGCGACTCTGGCGGCGACAAGGGGAAGCTCGAACGCGCCAGGGCACAGGTACACCGCATACTGCTGCTCCGTCGCGCCGTGGCGCTCGAGACAATCGATCGCGCCGTCGATGAGACGCCGGGTGATCATGTCGTTGAAGCGGCTCGCGACGATGGCAAAACGGAATTGCCCCGCATGCAGGTCGCCCTGGATTGGTGTGTACATCAGTTGTCCTCTGAACAGGTTATTGAATGAACAAACGCCGCTTCATCGCCTGGACGACGTCCTGCGTGACGGTGTAGGTTCCAAAATTACTGTAATCGTTCCGTTTCCCGCCATGGAAATCGGAGCCCCCGCTCTCGAGCAGGAAATACTCCGACACGATGCCGCGATAGAAACGCTGCCGGTCGGTGTCGTGCGCCGGATGCACGGTCTCGATCCCGTCGAGACCCGCGCGGATCAGCATCACGAGTTCGTCCTCGGAAATATACCAGCCGGGATGCGCGAGGATGGAGATGCCGCCGGCGTTGGCGATGATTTCCACGGCGTCTTCCGGGGCGATGCGGTACTTCGGCTCGAACGCGGGCCCGCTGTCGCCGATATAGGCTTCGAACGCCTCGCCGTAACTGCGCGTGAGACCTTCCTCCACCAGTGCCGAGGCGATATGCGGGCGGCCGATGGCGCCGTGTCCCGCGCGTTCGAGCACGCTGTCCAGGCTCAGCGGCATGTCCAGCATGTTCAGCTTTTTCACGATGCGCGCGGCGCGTCCGAAACGCTCACGGCGGAACAGGTCCAACGTTTTGCGCAGCGCCTGATTGGTTGGATCGAAGAGGTAGCCCAGGATGTGGACGTCCTTCGATCCGAGCGTCGCGCTCAATTCCACGCCGGGGATGATTTCAATGCCGAATTCCGAAGCCGCGTGCGTCGCCTCGTCGAGCCCGTCGATGCTGTCGTGATCCGTGATGCTGAGATGGCTGAGTCCCACTTCGTCGGCGCGCATGACCAATTCGCGCGGCGAGAGCATGCCGTCCGAATAATAGGTGTGCGTGTGCAGGTCGACTTTGTTGGCCATCGATGGTTCGCGTGCGGTGGTGAACCCCGCCTCGCGCATCGCGCGGGGGAGGCAGACAGGTGGCGTCGGCGGAGCGATCGCGTAAAATACGCTTTAGAAGCCGTTCAACAAAAGGGTGACGAGGTATCCCGCGCTGATTTCCGTCAAGGCGAGCAGGATGCCGGAGGCGATATCCTGGCGCCGCGTGCGATCGAGGGCGGACTGATCGCGCGTACGGAGGTAGTCGTCGTAGGAGCGGTCCGCCTGCTGCTTCAACACGACTGCCGCGACGCCCGCGGTGAAGGCGATACCCCCCGTCAGGAGGATGCGCGACGACGGCATGCGCAGGCCCGAAGGATCCGTCACCACGTCAGGAACAGCGGCATGCGCGGAAGCGTCGAGCAGGACATGGACGCTCCCGCCCTCGTCCGCTGCGAGCGCGAGCGAGGTATCCCTCCACCCCGGCTTGCGGACAGCGAAGCGCGCGGGGAGCAGCGCAGCGTCAACATCCAGGGGCGTGTATCCCACGAGCGAATCCGCCGCGAACACCGCCGCTCCGGACGGCGTGCTCGACAGCCTGAGCCACGAACGCATCCGGACCATGACCACGCCCTGATCCGCGGACGGGAACGGTGGCACCGCGATGGCGCGCGACTTCCGCCACGCTCCGCGCGACGGCGCGAAGAGCACGAGCGTGTCGCGCATGTCGCGTGGAAGCGCCAGCGGCGTGCGTCCGAGCAGCGAATCGCCCCTGTACACTTCCGCTCCGGACGGCACGGACACCAGGGTGGCGCCGCCGCCGGGTCCCGGCACGGCGATCTGTGCCACGGCGGGCACGGCCAGGCACGCGAGAGCGAGCAGGACGAGCGATCTGACCGGCATCATGGCGTCTCCGATCGAAACGCGATGACGCGGCGCTGCTCGGTGCAGATGATGAGCAGTCCGCCGGCCACGATCGGCGAGGTTTTCACGCGCGTGCCAAGATCGGTTTCCCACTGCATCGCGCCTGTCCGCGCGTCCAGCAGGGCGACGCGGCCGTTCAACGCGACGCAGGCGATCGACCGTCCCGCGAGCAGCGGACTGGATGCGAGGACCGAGTTGAATCGAGCGGTCCAGAGAATGCTGCCGTCGCGTATCGAGAGTGCCGTCAGCGACCCGTCGGCCGCGGCGACGTAGGCGGCGGAGTCGTCGGCAGCGGGAGAGGCGTAGACCATCGCATTGAGGTCGCGCGTCCAGCGCACGGCGCCGTCCGCCGCCGAGAGACACTGCACCGATCCGTTGCGGGTGGCGGCGAGCACGCAGCCGGGACCGGCCACGGGTCCGGACGCGTACGGCGCGCCGCGCGCATTGCGCCATATCGCGGCGCCATCGGCGAGACTGCACGCGGCGACGTCGCCTCCCGTCGTCGTGTAGAAGACCCGATTCTCCGATATTGCGGGAGGACCGGCGACGGCCTTCCGGGCGTGCACGCGCCAGTGCACGGCGGAATCGCGCGAGGACACGCAGAAGAGATCGCCGTCGGACGTGCCCGCCACCATGCGGCCGCCGGCGGACGCCAGCGGGGTTTCGATCATGCCGACCTCGTTTTCCCACAACTCGCGCATGGTCGGAAGGTGCAGCGCGTGCAGGGAGAGCCCGGCCGATGCGGACGGATACAGCAGGACGCTGTCGAAGATGACCGGCGTTCCCTTCAGCCATCCGCGCACGGCGATGACTCCGCGCTCCTCCCCTGTCGCGAGGTCGACGACGCCGATGACGCCGTTGATCGCGGGGACGAAGAGATAGCCTCCGACGGCCAGGGGCGAGCCGGAACCCTGCCCTCCTTCGGTGTCGCACGTCCATGCCCGGACCAGCGGCGCCTGCAGGGACGCCGATGCCTGCTGGGTGCGGGCGCTGTTGCGTCCGAACTGCGGCCACTCCGCGCGCGACCATGGCGTGTCCGCGGGAAACTCCGCCGTCGAGGAACACCCCGCGGCGCAGACCGCGAGAAGGAGCAGCAGGCGTCGCATCAGAAATCCCATCCGAAGAAGAACTGGTAGAAGAGTCCGTCCTGCAGGCGCGTGAAATTCTCCTCGATGCGCTTGCCGACGTCGTAGCGCAGGACGAGAATGCCGAAGAGGTTGAAACGGATCCCCGCGCCGATCGATCCCTTCGTTGTGGTGTAGGCGTCGTCCCACGCGTTGCCGGCGTCCGCGAAGATCGCGCCGCGGAGCACGCCGAAGTCGAGGGCGCCGAAGGGAAAGTCGAAGCCCACGCGATCGAGGAGCGGGAAGCGCAGTTCGCAGCTCGTCAACCAGCGTTTGGTCCCGCGGATGGACCAGCGCGGCCACCCGCGCAGGTCCCAGCTTCCGCCGAGGAAGTAGCGGCGCGCCTCCTTTCCGCTGTTGTACAGCAGCTCGAAGCGCGTGGCGACGGCCGAGCGCTGCGCGATGCGGAAGTAGCGGCGATAGTCGGCCATCACCGAGAAGAAATTGACGTTGGAGTACTGGATGTCGGTGGTGGTGGAGAGCGTCAGGTTGAAGCGGTTTCCGTCGATCGGCCCCGTGATGTAATAGAGCGCGTTGTCCTTCACATAGGACACGGAATTGGTCAGCAGCAGGGCCTTGCGCTGCCGGACCTCGTAGAGGGCCTCCTTGTCGGAGCTGCTCAGCGAAATCGTCCCTTCGAGGCGCCGGAAAGTGGAGAGCGGATAGGCCAGCGACACGTAGCCGCCGAAGGCGCGCTCGATGAAGTAGAGATCCGGATCGAGCAGGTCGTAGCGGCGCCCGGAGAAGTTGAAGATGCCGTAGGCGTAGGGTGCGCGCTGCCCGGTCGAGACCCGCGAGATGGCGATGTTGAAGCTCGAGAGGAGTTCGCTGGAGGTCTGCGCCGTGTTGTAGATGAGGAAATTGTAGGCCTCGTTCCCGAGCACGTCGCTCACGCTCAGGGCCGCCCCGCCCATGGTGCCGTATACGGGATCGGTGGAAATCTGGCTCTGCGCGACGTCGAGCTGATACTCCCGCTCATACTTGGGCGGCGCCATGGCGGACGTTCCCCGGAGCGACGGGGCGTTCCAGCCGCTCGCGGTATCGACGGCCGGAATCAGCACCGCCTGCAGGGAATCGATGCGCCCGGCGACATCCGGGATCATGCGGATCTGGAACGAATACGTGTCGAACGCGGTGAAGAGCACGTCGCCCTTGTCCGTCCAGACCGGATCGAACGCGGCGGTGACGAGGTTCGTCACGCGGGAGAGACGGCGCCACGCGGCCGGGGCGAGAGGATCCGTGATCACGCACACGTCGGGGGTGCCGTCGCGAACGGACGTGCAGAGCAGCAGCCGTCCGTCGGCCGACCACGATGGCGCGGCATACCCGGCGGAGTCGGCGGTGATCGCGCTGATGCGGCCGCCCGGGACGTCGTAGACGAACAGCGCGTGCCTGCCGTTCGCGCCGGTGGATGACCGGTCGGAGGCGAAGGCGATGCTGCGCCCGTCGGGCGACCATGCGGGATCGCGGTCGTCGAAGTGATCGGCGAACAGCGCCTCGAGCCGGTCCGTTTTCGTGTCAAACACGTACAGGTCCGTGCGTCCCCCGCTCGTCGTGCCGGAGAACGCGATGCGCGCGCCATCGGGCGACCACGACGGCGACGTCAGCATCACGAGACCGGGAAATCCGATGCTCCGCGTGACGCGCGTCTCCGCGAGATCGAACAGATGCAGCGCGTCGCGCTCGCCGCTCTTGGTCACGAACGCGAGCAGGCCTTTACGGGAAACGGACATGCGGCTCTGCAGGACGTGGAACGCCTCGATCTCGTCCGTCTTCTCCCCCTGCAGGAGCAGCTCGGGTTCGCCACCCCCGCGCAGGGAAACGCGGTACAGGCTGCTGTAGCCGCTGTTGTTGCCGACGAACACCACGGATGAGGAATCGCCGGTCTTGACGAACACGGGTTTCGCGTTGAATCCCGTCGTCGCCACGGCGCCGCTCATTTCGGCGGCCCTGTCCTTGGCTGCGAAGAGCGGGTAGTACTGTTTCCGCAGCGCCTTCATCCAGGCCCGGTCGAATTCGCGGACCTCCTTGCCGATGGTCCACTCGATGACCTCGTTGAAATCCGCGGATTTCCAGAGGTTGTCGATCAGCTGCACGACGGTTTCCGGCCCGTATTCCTTCGCCATGAATTCGAGCGCGGCCTGCCCTTCCTTGTACATGAGGAAGCTGCCGCTGATCATGCCGATGGAGGAGACCGGCACGAAATAGCCGTTGAGGACGGCGTCGCGCAGCAGCATCTCGGCCTGGCTGTCCCAGCGCGTCGAATAGAACTCCGCGAGCCCCTCGACGAACCAGAGCGGCGGATACCGTTCCATCGGCAGGTTGTGGTCGCGCAGCACCTGCTCCACCTTGTTGTGCATGAACACATGCACGAGTTCGTGGTTGATCACGTGCCGGAACTGTTCCTGCGTTCCCATGCTCGGAATGACGACGCGTCCCTTCATGAATTCGAAGAAGCCTCCGACGCCTTCGGGGATGAATCCCGGCGTGACGTTCGTCTGCTGGAAGTGGATCTGCGAGCTGTAGAAGATCAGCGGGATCCGGTGCATGATCGTGAAGCAGAAGCGCTGCTCCAGCGTCTTGTAGCTCTGCTCCGCGTAGGCCGCGCCGTTGCGGGCCAGCTCCTCCATCTCCGGGTAGTAGTAGATGTCGAAGTGTTCGGTCTTCAGCACGTGCCAGTCGAAGGGCGTGTAGGCGATCTTGTTCCTGCCGAAGGGGAGGAACTGCGCCTGCGTCTGCACCGCGCAGAGCGCGACGAGAATGGCGATCAGCGGCCCGGCGACTCGCCGGACGCGCCGCGGGAGACGAGCATCGGGTGACGACGCGGTCGCTGCGCGCTCAGCCCGCGACGGGCGGAACGCGGTGCTGCGCAAGCGCGGATTTGAGCGCATTGATCTTCTCGATCGGGTAGGGATCGGTGTCTGTGCCGACGGCGAGGTAGTAGCTGACCCAGTCGCCGAGGCAGACGAGTTCCAGGACGCGCGCGAGCGGCGAGACGGCTGCGGAGCGGATCTCGATGATGTCCCCCGCGGCCGCGCGGATGAGGTCCCGCGTCACGTCGAAGCGCAGCGACACTTCCATCGAATCGGACGGGTCGCGAAGCATGATCACCGCGATGCGCTTGAGCAGATCCGGGTTGCGTTCCCACCCGACAATTTCGTTGTGGTTCAATTCGGGGAGGACGCTGCTGTACGCGAGCGCCTTGGCGTTCTCCTCCACCTGGCAACGCCAGCGGACGGCGACGCCTTCGAGCAATTCCGTTCCGGAATACAGCACGGGCAGCATGCCGTGCAGGCGTTCCGCGATCGCGATCGCCTCATTCGAAGTATCGCCTGGACGAGCCAGATCCACCGCCTTGCGTTCGAGGCAGGCGATGGCTTCGCGGAGTTCGTCCGTTCCGACGGTCACGAGGTCGAGACGCCTCGCGACGCCGAGCAGCGCGAAGAACAGGTAGCCCAGCGCAAAACGCGGGGCGAGGCCCGCCGGAATGCTCACCACAGGCACGCCGTCGGCGACCGCGCGCAACTGGAGTTCGCCGCCCGTGGTGACCGCGATGATGGAAGCGCCGCGCGCGCGCGCGTCCGCGTACCCGGAGAGCGTTTCCTCCGTCATGCCGGAGTAGCTCAACGCCACGACGAGCGATGTCGGACCGACAAAACCCGGGAGGCGGTAGCCGCGGTTCACGAGAATCGGGATGCGCGACTGCGCAGATGCCCAGGAGCGGAGAATGTCGCCCCCGATGGCCGATCCGCCCATGCCGATGATCACGAGGGACGAAAAGGTCTTCCCGGCGAGCGGGAGCAGGTCCGCGTCGGCAGCGGCCGCGAGACCGACATTCGCCTGGGAGGGAAAACCCGCGAGATTCGCGAACTGTCCAGTCGGATCGTTCTGCGCGATTTTGCGTGGATAGTCGATGGTTTCCATGAGGGGCGCGTCCGTTCGTGTGACTGCTGAAGCTGCGGTCAAGATATCACGGACCGCGGCTCCGAGCAAGCCATCACGCGCGCGCCTGCTGGTCGCGCGCGGGTCGATCGGCAGTCCCGTCGTCTACCGCTGCGCGTCCTTCGCGCGCAACGCGGCCGCGGCGTCCTCGAAGCCCGGTTTGCCGAGCAGCGCGAACATGTTCCGCTTGTAGGCCTCGACGCCGGGCTGGTCGAAGGGATTGACGCCCTGCGCGTAGCCGCTGAACGCGACGGCCGCCTCGAAGAAGTACAGGAGCTGCCCGACGGAGTGCGCGTCGAGCGCGGGGATGGTGATGGTCATGTTCGGCGTGCCGCCCTCGCGGTGCGCGAGCGCGGTGGCATGCAGCGCCTGGGCGTTGATCCAGGAGAAATTCCTGCCCGCGAGGTAGTTCAGGCCGTCCGCATCGCCGTCCATGACGGGCACGTCGGTGTCCATGTCCTCGCCCGCGACCGTCAGGAAGGTTTCGAACAGGTTGCGCGAGCCGTCCTGGATGAACTGCCCGAGCGAGTGCAAATCGGTCGTGTCGCAAACGGACGCGGGGAAGAGTCCGATGCCGTTCTTGCCCTCGCTCTCTCCATAGAGCTGCTTCCACCATTCGCAGACCTGCTGCAATTCGGGATGGAAGCTCGCGAGGATTTCCACGGCCTTGCCGCTCTCGCGAAGGGCCTGGCGGATGGCGGCGTAGTGCAGGGCGGGATTGTCCGCGGCGTCGGCGACGAGCGCGCGTTCCCTTTCGAGATCGGCGCCGTCGAGCAGGGCGGAAATGTCGATGCCGGCGGCGGCGATGGGCAGCAGGCCCACCGGGGTCAGCACGGAGAAGCGCCCGCCGACATCGTCGGGAATGACGAAGGTCTCGTAGCCCTCCGTGCCGGCGAGTTCGCGCAGCGCGCCGCGTGCCCGGTCGGTGGTCGCCGTGATCCGCTGCGCCGCGCCCGCGCGTCCGTAGCGCGCTTCCATCCAGGTCTTGATGACCCGGAAAGCCAGCGCGGGCTCGGTGGTGGTGCCGGACTTGGAGATCACGTTCACGCTGACGCGCGCGTCCGAGAGCGAGGAGAGCAGGCCGCTGAGATAGCGTCCCGAAAGATGATGGCCCGCGTAGACGACGCGCAGACCGTTGCCGGCGAGCTGCGGCGCGCAGGCGTCGATGACGGCGCGAGCGCCGAGATAGGAGCCGCCGATGCCCACCACCACGAGCACGTCCGAGCTGTCGGCGATCCGTTGCGCCGCCGTCAGGATGCGTTCCCGCTCCGCCGGGGCGTCCCGGGGCAGATCCATCCACCCGAGGAACTCGCCGCCCGCGCCGTCGCGGCGCAGCAGCGTCTCGCGCGCCTCGCGCGCGCGCGCCATGGCCCGTTCGAGATCGGCGGCGGGGATGGCGTCGAGGAGATACGCCGGATCGAGGGAGAGTCGCGTGCTCATGGGTCGGCCCTTTCTGAAGAGGATAATCGGATCTTTTGATCTATAGACGGGACGTCCGTCCACCGCCGCGCTAGCCGAGCCCGAGAATGGGACAGGTATCGCCGTTCTGCACGGGCGTGAAGAAATCGGGGTAGCGCACGCGCATGTACTCGGCGACACAGGTCTTCGTTTCGGTGGCCGTGGCCATGGCGAGCACCGTGTCGGTGAAGCGGCGGGCCTCTTCGAACGAGGTGCTGCGGATGATCTCCTTCACGGTCGGAATCACCGAGGGCACCATGCTGAGTTCGTCGAGGCCGAGACCCAGCAGGAGCACCGAACTCATCGGATTGCCCGCCATCTCGCCGCACACGCCCGCCCAGATGCCCGCCTCGTGCGCGGTGTTGACGACGTGCCGGATGGCCCGCAGCACCGACGGATGGAATTCCTGGTAGAGGTCGGTGATGAGGTCGTTGTTGCGGTCCACCGCGAGGAGGTACTGGATGAGGTCGTTGGTGCCGATGCTGAAGAAGTCCACCTCCTTCGCGAAGATGTCGGCGAGCATGACGGACGAGGGCACCTCGATCATCATGCCGACCTGCATGTGCTCGTCGAACGGGACGCCCTGCTCGCGCAGTTCGGCGCGGGCGTCGTTGAGGTGCTTCCGCGCCACGCGCAGTTCCACCAGGCCGGAAATCATCGGGAACATCAGCTTGATGTTCCGCGTCGTGGACGCCCGGAGGATGGCGCGGAGCTGCTGCTTGAAAATGTCGGGCATGTCGAGCATGACGCGGATGCCGCGCCAGCCGAGGGACGGGTTCTCCTCCGCCTGCCGGTCCTGCAGGAACTTGTCGCCGCCGATATCGAAGGTGCGGATGATCACCGGCCGCGGGTACATCGACTGCGCGATGGAGCTGTAGGCGACGAACTGCTCCTGCTCCGACGGGAACTCGCCTTCGAGGATGTACAGGTGTTCCGTCCGGTACAGGCCGATGCCGTTGCCGCCCTGCGCGAGGATGTAGTCGCACTCGTTCACGAATTCCGCGTTCGCGGAGATCTCCACCGCGTGCCCGTCGGGCGTGACGCAGGGCAGGTCGACGAGCCCCTTCAGGCTTTCCTCGAGCTCCTCGATGCGATGGATTTTCTGCCGGTACTCCGCGATCCGCTCGGCAGTGGGATAGATGAAGAGCAGTCCGCGCTGCCCGTCCAGGATCAGGAGATCGCCCGTGGAGATGTGCCGCGTGGCCTCGTGAATGGCGACCACCGACGGAATCTTGAGCGAGCGGGCCAGGATGGCGGTGTGCGAGGTGATGCCGCCGGTGTCGATCGCGTAGCCGAGCACGTCGCTGCGGCTGAACAGGATCGAATCCGCCGGCGTCAGCGAGGCTGCGACGATGATGTGACGGCCTTCGACGGTCGCCCGCAGGCGTTTCTTCTGCAGACTGCGGAGCAGCCGCTGCGCGATCTCGTCGAGATCCGTCATCCGTTCGCGGAACAGCGGGTCGTCGGTGGCGCCCAGCAGCGCCTTGTACTTCTCGATTTCGTGATGGATGAGGAAGTCGGCGTTCTTCCGCTCCTGCTGAATGCGCGTTTCGAGCGAACGGACCAGCACCGGATCCTTCAGCATCATGAGCTGCGACTCGAAGATCTCCGCCGCCTCCTCGGAGAGCTGCGTGCGGGCGTACTCCGCGATCTTGAGCAGTTCCCGGCGCGCGCGCGTGAAGGCGTCGCGCAGGAGGTCGAGTTCGAGTCCGGTTTCCTCCTCGCTCAGCGTGCGCTCCGTCACGTACACTTCCTCGCGCTCGTAGACGAAGGCGGGACCGATCGCGATGCCGCCCGACGCGGGCATGCCGCGCAGGACGATCTCGTGTTTTCCGGGCGCCGCGCCGGCGGGGAGTGCCGTGTCAGGGTTCACCGAAGCCCTCGTCGAAAAGTTTGCAGATGTCGATGGCCGCGTCGTTTTCGTCCGGTCCCTCGAAGATCAGGCGCAGGGTGGACCCGCGTTCCGCCGCGAGCGTCATGACGCCGATGATGCTCTTGCCGTTGATCTCGAAACCGTCCTTCTCGATGAAAAAATCCGACTGGTAGCGCGAGGCGATCTTCACGAGCGCCGCGGCGGGACGCGTGTGCAGGCCCGCCTTGTTCTTGATCATCACCTCGCGTTCGATCATGGGCGCGGATCAGAAGTTGCGCCGGAGCAGCATTTCCGCAAACCAGACCAGCATCTCGCGACCGGGCGTCTCGTCGAGCTCCGCCAGCGCGGCGATGGCGTCGTCAGTATCGCGGCGGATCTGCTCGCGCGCGGTATCGAGCACGCCAAGGCGATCGTAGATGTCCGTCACCTCGGCGACCAGCCCTGGGCGCGTCTCGCCTTTCGCGGCCACGTGCAGCAGCACCTCGAGATCGGCCCCGGCGGCCAGGCCGAGCGCCTTCACGAGCAGGTAGGTCTTCTTCCCCTCGATGATGTCGCCGCCGATCACCTTGCCGAATTCCTTCTCGTCCGCGACGACGTCGAGCAGATCGTCCTGGATCTGGAAAGCCCTGCCGATGTGCCGGGCGTAGGAGATCAGCGCGGCGCGCTGCGCGGGCGTGGCTCCGCCGATGATCGCGCCGAGTTCGGCGGACATCTTCACGAGTTCGCCGGTCTTCTTCCCCACCATCATCAGGTACTCTTCCTCGGTGACCCGGACCTGCCCCTCGAATTCCTTGTCGTAGCTCTGCCCTTCGCACACCTCCATCATGCCGTCGGTGAACACGTCGATGATCTCGCGGATATCGCCGTCCGGCGTGCCGAGCAGGCATTTGTAAGCGATGCCGATCAGCTCGTCGCCGACGAGGATGGCGACGTTCGTGTCCCACTTCTTGTGCACGGTGGCGCGGCCGCGGCGCTGGTCCGCGTTGTCCATGATGTCGTCGTGCACCAGCGTGAAGTTGTGGAGGATTTCCACGGCGACGCCGGCGTCCACCGCGTGTTCGAGCACGCCGCCCACAGCCTCGCAGGCGAGGAGGATGAGCACCGGCCTGATGCGCTTGCCGCCCGCCTCGAGCACGTAGCGCGCGGGTGTGTACATGGTCTCCGGCTTGTCGCGCTGGATGATGGCGGCGAGACGGACGTCGATCAGCGACTTGAGATGAACATACCGTTCAACCTGCTGGGACATGAAGGCTACTCGCTCGTGGATCGGGTGACCCGATGGATGGGGGTGGCGCGGAGGGCCTCGATCGATTTGGCCCCAGTCAGGAACATAACGCCCTGCAAATCATTTTTCCAACTCCGCAGCGACGCGCGGAGGCCGTCGCGCCCGTCGCGATCGAGCCGGAGCAGCAGGGGCCGGGCGGCTCCCGCGAGGGATGCGCCCATGGCGAGGCTCTTCGCGATCATCACGCCGTCGCTGATTCCGCCCGATGCGATCAGGCGCAGACCGGGCAGGGCCAGCCCGCTGATGGCGTCGAGCGCATCGGCGGTGCGGATGCCCCAGTCCCAGAACGCCGGCGACGGCTCGTGTCCGCCAGTGCGCCGCAGCAGCTCCACGCCGGCCCAGCTCGTGCCTCCGGCGCCCGCGACGTCGATGCAGCGCACGCCGGACTCGTGGAGCCGCGTTGCAACGCCCGCCGAGATGCCCGCGCCCACTTCCTTGACGACGACAGGCACGCCGAGTTCCGCGACGAGGCGCGCGATGCCGTCGAGCACGCCGGCGAAGGACGGATTTCCTTCCGGCTGCAGGAATTCCTGCAGGGGATTCAGATGCACGGCGAGGGCGTCGGCCTCCACGAGATCGACGAGGCGCTGCGCCGCGCTCGCGTCGCGCATTTTCGCGACTTCGGCCGCGCCGAGGTTCGCGAGGATCGGGATGGTCGGCGCCGCCTTGCGGGCGACGGCAAAGGACGCGAGATGCGCGTCGGACTCCAGCGCCTGCCGCATGCTGCCGACGCCGAGCGCAACGCCCTCCTCTTCCGCGGTCTCCGCCAGGGCCCGGTTGATGGCCTCCGCGCCCGCATAGCCGCCGGTCATTCCGGTGATCAGAAAGGGAAAGGACAGGCGCTTTCCGAGGAAGTCCGTCGAGGTATCGATGTCGCGGAAATGCAGTTCAGGAAGGGCGCAGTGTTCGAATTCCCATTCCTCGAAGCCGTTCGTCTTTCCGCGGAAACGCACGTCCTCGCCGATGCACAGCTCGACGTGCTCCCGTTTTCTCGACGGCGTGCCGGGCATGCCTGCGCGGTCAGCCGCCGGAAACCGGAAAGGATGCGGCGCGGGGCATGGGGCGTGTCACAGCGCGGCGACCGGACGCGTTTTCGCGAGGCCGTTTTCGAGGAAATCGACGAACTCCTGCGGCTTGCGGGTCATGCCGGGAAACACGCTGACGACCTTGTCGTCATTGCTCATGATCACGTACAGCGGCAGCGCCACCGTGCCGAAGCGCGTCTCCTGCAGCTTCTGATTCGCCTCGTAGTTCGCGCCGCTGCCGTCGGTGTACAGGCGCACGATCACGAAATCGCGCATCAGGGCCTTGACCGCCGGAAGCGTGAACACGTTCGATTCCATCCAGCGGCAGTTCGTGCAGGCGAAGCCCGTGAAGTCGATGAACACCGGCTTCGACTCCGCGCGCGCCTTCGCGAGCGCGGCCTGGTAATCCGTCAGCCACTCCTCTCCCCCGCCCTGCTCGGGTCCGGCCTGCGAGGTGCCGCCGCCCGCCGCCTGAATGGTCATGTGGTAATCGATGGGCGGCATGAAGGCGTCGATCTCGCCCAGCGGCTTGCCGCCGAGTCCCGTGTACAGCCACACCGAGATGCCGAAGAAGAAGATGCCGAAGAGCATGCGGAACACGCCGATGCGCTCGGGCTTGCTGTCGTGCGGCAGCTGGAAGATGCCGAGCAGGTACATGACGATCACGCCGCCGATGCCCACCCAGAAGGACAGGAAGAGGTCGCGGCTCAGGATGCCGAAACTCCAGATCAGATCGATGTTCGAGAGGAATTTCATCGCCGCGGCGAGCTCGAGGAAGCCCATCACCACCTTCACCGAGTTGAGCCAGCCGCCGCTCTTGGGCATGGACTTCAGCCAGGACGGGAACAGCGCGAGCAGGAAGAACGGGAAGGCGAAGACGGTGGAGTACGCGAGCATGCCCACGACGGACCACCATATCTCGCCCGACGATGCCGCAACCATCACGGTGCCGATGAAGGGCACGGTGCAGGTGAAGCTCGTCAGCGTGAAGGTCAGGCCCATCAGCAGCAGACTCACGATGCCCTGCCCGGAGCCCGAGGCGCTGGTAAGTTTCGTGAGGATTCCCGACGGCACGACGATCTCGAACATGCCGAACAGGTTGAGCGCGAAGACGATGAAGATCAGCGCGATCAGGAGATTCATCCACGGATTCGCCGCGAACTGGTTGATGCCCGCCGCGCCGAAGAGCACCGCGAGCAGAATGCCGAGCACCGTGAAGGTGAAGATGATGCCGAAGGAGTAGATCACGGCGTCGCGCACGGCGCGCCCGCGCGTGGCCTGCTCGCGTTTTGTAAAAAAGGACACGGTGATCGGAATCATCGGAAACACGCAGGGCGTGAGCAGCGACAGCGCGCCGACGGACATGGCGAGGCCGAGATAGGCCCAGATGCCTTCCTTGCGGGCGTTCGCGACTTCCTTCTGATCGCCATAGCCGAGCGACGGGTCCGCGTCGCCATCCGTCGGAGTCTGCGTCACCGTGACTTTCGGCGTGTCGGACTTCTCCGCCGCGTCGGGCGCGGGCGCCGCGTCGAGCGTCGCCGTGGCGCCTTCGATCGCGAGATCGAGCGGCACTTCGATGGTCTTGGGCGGCAGGCACATGCGGTCGTTGCAGGCCATGAAGTTGACCTCGACGACGAGCTTCTTCGCCGCCTTCGCGTTTTCCTTCACCACCGCGGGCACCGTGAAGGTGACGGCCTCTTCGAAGTACTCGGTGTTGATGCCGAAGGCGTCGTCGAACTTGATGACGGGCTTGGGCTGCTTGATCTTCCCCTGCCGCTTGAGCGCGCTCGAGGCCGGAAACTCTATCGTCGTGGCGACCGGCCCCTCCTCCATCGGCGTGACCGAGTACACGTGCCAGCCCTTGTTCATCTTGGCCGTGACCTTCACCGTGATCTTGTCGCCCGGCTTTGCCGAGGGGACGTCCGCTTTTGCGGACCAGACGGCGGCTTCCTGCGCCGCGGCGCCAGTGGAGAGCAGCAGAAGTGCGAGAAACAGGGTTGCGAGGTGGTGCGTATTTTTCATGTGTGTGTCCGTATCATCGAATCGTGATCGTCGCACAAAATAGCACCCCCGGCGCAGAGAGACAATCCGCGACGCGAGTCCCCTTCCCCTTTTCCACCTGTCCCCTTCCACCTGTCCCCTGCAACGCCCGGATAACGCCGTTATCGCCGGCATTGCACCGGGCTCCAAGGCTCAGTTCGTCGCCCTGAGCGCTTCCGCCCCGCCGACGATCTCGAGGATTTCCTTGGTGATGCTGGCCTGCCGAGCGCTGTTGTAGATGAGCTGCAGCGACTGGATGAGGTCCTTCGCGTTCGTGGTGGCGGCATCCATGGCCGTCATCCGGGCGCCCTGCTCGGCGGCGTTGGACTCGAGCAGCACGCGGAGCAGGAAGAAGTTCAGATGCTTCGGGATCAGGTAGTCCATCAACGCCTGCTCGGACGGTTCCACGATATAGTCGACGAACTCGTGATAACGGTGGCCGCCCGCCTCGATGACGGGTTCAGGCTCCGCGGGGACGGGCAGGAAGGTCTCGATCTTCAGATTCTGCTGGATGATGGACTTGAACTCGTTGTAGATGATTTCCACGCGGTCGTAGGTGCCGTTCTGGAAGCCGTCGAGAATCTCGCCGACGATCGTTTTCGCGATGGGGAGCGTGGCGGCATTCACCACACCGAGGTGCTTGCCGATCACTTCGTAGTCGCGCTTGACGAAGTGCTGGTAGCCGCGCTTGCCGACGCAAATGAGCTTCACGGCGCCCTTCGCGTACAGCTCGCCGTAGGTGTTGTGGATGCGATTGGTCGCGGCCTTGATGATGTTCGTGTTGAAGGAGCCGCAGAGGCCGCGGTCGGCCGTGACGACCACGATGAGCACGCCGTTGACCTGCTCGCGCTCGAACCATGCGGGCAGGCTCGCCTTGTCCACGCGCGAGAGCAGATGCGCCATGAGGCCGCGCAGTTCGGCGGCGTAGGGGCGCGCGGAGATGATGGCGTCCTGCGCGCGGCGGAGCTTCGCGGCGGCGACGAGCTTCATCGCCTGCGTGATCTTCGAGGTGTTGCGGATGCCGGTGATGCGCCGCTTGATGTCGCGGAGATTCGCCATGGGTTATTCGCCGCTGCTGATGGACACGGCGAACGAGGCGGCGAATTCCTTCAGGATGGCCTCGAGCTGCGCGCCCGTCGCGTCGCTGATCTCGCGGGAGTCCGCGATCGCGTTGAGCACGTCGATGTGCCGGTTGCGCAGGAGTTCGAGCAGTTCCATTTCGAAGCGCTGCACGTGCTCGAGCGGGATTTCGTCGAGGTAGCCCTTGACGCCCGAATAGATGCTGACCACCTGCTCCTCGATGGGCATCGGGCGGTACTGGCCCTGCTTGAGCAGCTCGAGGAGGTGCGCGCCGCGGCGCAGGAGCTGCTGCGTCTGCTTGTCGAGGTCGGACCCGAACTTCGCGAAGGCTTCGAGTTCGCGGTACTGCGCGAGGTCGAGGCGCAGCGAGCCGGCGATCTTGCGCATGGCCTTCACCTGCGCGTTGCCGCCGACGCGCGACACCGAGATGCCGACGTCCACCGCGGGACGCTGCCCCGCGTTGAAGAGGCTCGGGAGCAGGTAGATCTGGCCGTCGGTGATGGAGATCACGTTGGTCGGGATGTAGGCCGAGACGTCGCCCGCCTGCGTTTCGATGATGGGGAGCGCCGTGAGGCTGCCGCCGCCGAGTTCGTCGCTAAGCTTGGAGGCGCGCTCGAGCAGGCGCGAATGCAGGTAGAACACGTCGCCCGGATACGCCTCGCGGCCCGGGGGACGGCGCAGCAGCAGCGAGATTTCGCGGTATGCCGAGGCCTGCTTGGAAAGATCGTCGTAGATGATGAGCGCATGGCGGCCGTTGTCGCGGAAGTAC
Source organism: Ignavibacteria bacterium (assembly GCA_016720835.1). GTDB lineage: Bacteria > Bacteroidota > Ignavibacteria > SZUA-365 > SZUA-365 > JADKJW01. The sequence goes on along the minus strand of JADKJW010000005.1, from coordinate 85,597 downwards.
TCGCCGAGCGTCACGCCCGAATACGGGGCGATATACTGCATGGGCGCCGGGTCGTTGGCGCTGGCCACGACGATGGTCGTGTAGGCCATGGCGCCCTCTTCCTGCAGCTTCGTGTACACCTGCGCCACCGTGGAGCCCTTCTGGCCGATGGCGACGTAGATGCAGAACACCGGCTGCACGCCGCGGCGCTTCGCGTCCTCGGTGTGCGTGAATTTCTGGTTGATGATCGCGTCGAGCGCGATGGCGGTCTTCCCCGTCTGGCGGTCGCCGATGATGAGTTCGCGCTGTCCGCGGCCGATGGGAATCATCGCGTCGATGGACTTGATGCCCGTCTGCAGCGGCTCCTTCACGGGCTGGCGCTGGATGACGCCGAGCGCCTTGCGCTCGATCGGCAGGAAGGCGTCGGTGGTGATCACGCCGCGGCCGTCGATGGGCTGGCCGAGGGGATTGATCACGCGGCCGATCATCGCTTCGCCGATGGGGATGGACATCACGCGGCCGGTGCGCTTGACGGTGTCGCCCTCCTTCACCTTGGTGGACTCGCCGAACAGGACGCAGCCGACATTGTCCTCTTCCAGGTTGAGGGCCATGCCGAACACCTCGTTCGGGAACTCGATGAGCTCGCCCGCCATGCACTTCGTGAGGCCGTAGACGCGCGCGACGCTGTCGCCCACCTGCAGGACGGTGCCGACTTCATACACATCGATTTCGCGGTCGAAACCGCCGAGCTGTTTCCGGAGGATTGCGGAGACTTCGTCTGGTCGAACTTCTGACATGGGAATATCGCCTTTGATGGAAAAGAATGCCTTGGGGAGGACCCGTTACACGGTGCCCGCGAGGAAGCGATCGCGCAGGCGCTGCAACTGGCGCTTCACGCTGCCGTCGTACACCACGTCGCCGACGCGCACGACCACGCCGCCGAGCAGCGCCTCGTCGGTGGAGTATTCGGCCTGCACGGGTTTGTTCGTCATGCTCGAGACGACGCCGGCGAGCGAGGCCCGCTGTGCCTCGTCCATGTTCCGCGCCGCGGTCACCTGCATCGTCTGTATCCCCCGCTCGTCGCGGTAGAGTTCGTCGAGGCTCGCGAGGATTTCGCGCAAAAGATTCTCGCGGTCCTTCTCGATCAGAAACACCAGGACACCGAGCGTGTACGGGCTGAGACGGTCCGTGAACAGCGCTTCGACCGTCTCCCGCTTGCGGGCGTCGGTGATGACGGGCGAGGCGAAGAAGCCGCGCAGTTCGGGGGACGCCGCGAGGCTGCGCTGCAGGTCGTTGACGTCCGAGAAGAAGCGCTCGAGCCCGAGGTCGGGCGGGACCGCTTCGAAGATGGCGAGCGCGTAGCGCCGCGCGACGCGTGGGATGAGCATGGTGGCGACGGGTCCGCTTAGTTTTTCCTGGGGAGGTCGGAGATGAATTCGTCGACCAGCTTGCGGTTGCGCGCGTCGTCAAGGTTTTCCTTGAGGATTTTCGCGGCGGCCGAGATGGCCAGGTCCGCGATCTCCGTGCGCAACTGCGCGAGGGCCGTCTCCTTCTCGCGCTGGATTTCGGCGCGCGCCTGCACGGTGAGCTGCGCGGCCTGCTCCTGCGCTTTCGCCAGGAGGTCGGCCGAGATTTTTCGGCGGTGCCGCGGGACTCGTCGATGATGCGGCGGGCTTCGATTTCCGCGCTCTGCATCATCTTCTTGTGCTCGACAAGCAGCTTTTCCGCCTCTTCGCGGGCGTGTTCGGTCCGCTGCAGGTCGGAGTGGATGCGCTCCTCGCGTTTCGCGAGCGATTCGAGCAGCGGTTTCCACGCGAGCTTCTTGAGGATGAGGAGCAGGATGCCGAACGTGACGAACGTCCAGATGATCATGCCCGGTTCGATCGTGAGCAGGGTGTTCATGCGAGTACCTCGGGGTCAGAAAAATGCGGAGACGGTGGAGCAGCCGCGGGCGGCCGGATTACTTGGTCGCGAGAATGAGGCAGACCACGACGGCGAACAGGGCGACGCCTTCGATGAGGGCGGCCATGATGATCATCGCGCCGCGGAGATCACCCGCTGCTTCCGGCTGACGGCCGATCGCCTCGAGGGCGGCCGCGGCGAGCTTGCCGATACCGAGTCCCGCTCCGATGACCGCAAGGGCGGCGCCGAGGCCGGCGGCGAGAAATCCTAGTGCTTTCGCTTCCATTGAAAAATCCTCCGATGAAGAAATGGTGAATGAATACTCTGCGATAAAAGTCTAGTGTTCCTGATGCACCGACATCCCGATGAAGAACGCCGAGAGCATGGTGAAGATGTAGGCCTGCAAGAGGCAGACGAAGATCTTGAGCAGCGACATGAAGAGCAGGAAGAGCAGCGACAGGGGCGCGACGGCCACGCTGTCGAGCCCGAAAATCAACCCGTAGAACGCGCCGATGACGAGGCTGCCCGAGAGCATGTTCGCGAAGAGACGCATGGTGAGGGCGAAGGGCTTGGTGAACATGCCCGTGATCTCGATCGGCACCATCACGATATACAGCGGCGCGGGCAGACCGTGCGGCACGAGTCCCTTCATGTAGCCGAACACGCCGTTGGCGCGCATGCCCCCGCCCAGCATGAGCGAAAAGGTGATGATCGCGAGGCCGGCGGTGACGTTGATGTTGCCCGTGGCCGTGGCGCCGAAAGGCATCAGGCCGACGAGGTTCATGATGCTGATGAAGAAGAAGAAGGTCAGCAGGATCGGCAGGTAGCGCGCGGTGTCCTTGCCGAGGAAGGGCGCCGCAACCTCGTCGCGGATGAACACGATCACCGATTCCATCAGGTTGCCGAAGCCCTTCGGCACGCTGCTGCGCGCGTTCTGCCGCGCCGCGAGCAGGGTGAGCACGATGGTCAGCAGGAAGGAGAACCACATGTAGACGAGATGCCGCGAGGGCGAGAGGTTGATCGTCATGCCCGCGACATTGACTTTCCAGTCCTGCGGCAGATGGATCTCGGGGAAGGGCCACTCGTGGATGTAGGTCGTGTTCTCGACCTTGTGCTCGAGAATCGCCATCATCTCGTCCTTCGGCGTCATGCTGTGCACATCGTGCGGTCCGGCTTCGTGCGCCTCCGCGTGCTCCGGCGCCGCCGTTTCCGCGTGCTGTGCAGCGGGTTCGGCGGGATGCGCGGCATCGGCGGGATGCTGCGCGAGTCCCCGCGAGACGAGAAAGACGAGGACGAGGCTGGAGAGGATGGCGGCGCCGATGCGGCGGATTCGGGAACTTCTACGCATGCGCTGTGGGATTGCGTCGTTCGGTTATTTCCTGACCGGGATGGCCGCGAGGCGGAGCTGGTCCGTCTTGTGGTTGATGTAGAAGACTTCGGCGAACAGCGTGACGGCGTACATCACCATGAACGATCCCACGAAGCTTCCGATCCCGACAGGGGTTGACACGAGGATGAGTGCGATTGCCGTGAGGAGGAGGAAGAAGCGGAACGTCATTCCTCCCAGGAGCAGCAGGATGGAAAGTTTCATATTCATCCTGAATGCGCGCTCAATGAACACGTATCCCAAAAATGCATTCGTCAGACTTAAAATACAACTGAGGGTGAAGTCGAGCTGGAGATGGAAATGCGGAACGGGGATGAGGAGCGAGCAGAGGGCCAGCAGCAGCAGGACGCCGGGCAGAACGATCGCAATGCGGTTCTGCGGCGTCGCTGCTAAAGGAAATTTCAGGACCTGGAAGCGGGAGGGAGGGGTGTGCATGGTGCGTATTATTTTTTGTGAACAAAACTGTCTGAGGAAACCTGCCTGATGAAGGACACCATCGCAAAGACGACACCGAGGAGGGAGAGGACGGCCATCAGCCAGGGTGCGCTTCCGAGCCATGTGTCGAGCCAGTATCCGATGCCAAAGAAGACGAGTATCGTCGCGATGAGCTGCCAGCCGAGATGCGTGTACGGGAGCATGGTGCGCATGGCCTCCGACACCATCTTCATCGTCGATATGTCCTTTCCCGCCTTCATGAACACCGCCTTCGGCTGTGATCTGCACCGCGCAGTCTCTCAATATCGACAAAAGACAGCGCAAGTCCTAATAGTGAAACCGCACACGAACGTAAAAAGTGCCCGTCACGGCAAAAAAACTGAACATCGGGGCGCATCGGCCGCTGCAGGGGACATATCGCCCCGCGAGGCGTCACTGCCCTGCCCTGTTCACGCCCCGCCTCTCCGGCGGAACACGGATCTGACGCGCCTCAGCAGCCGCCGGAAAAGCATGGACCAGGCGGAAAACTGCATCTGCGACGATGCGGAGAGCAGAAACTGGATGTCGTGGCGGTCTTCCGCCGACAGGTGCTGCATCACGCCGGGGTGTTCGAAATCCGACTGCCGGTTGAGCATGGATGCGATTTTCTCCTCCACCTGCCGTTGCAGGTCGCGGAGGCGATCCCGCGCCTCCCCTTCCGGCGTGCACTGGAGCAGCAGTTCGATGTGGTCGTCGAGGAGGCTCAGCTTCCGCAGCAGATCGGGCGATTCGGCCTGGTCGATGTCCGAGCTCAGCGCCTGAAAGAGGGCTGCAAGCTGCAGGATGTGGATGCCGCTGTCGGGCAGCAGCGAAGCGATATCGATATCCTCGATCGGGAGATACAGCGCCGACAGGCGCTCGAGTTCGTGTCCGTAGCCGACCACGATCTGCTCGGTCATGGCGTCCACCTGCCGGTTGAGCTCGGCGCGGACGCCGCGCAGCGATTCCTCGTAGCGGCGGCGGAGGTTCGGACTTTCGGCGGAGGCGAGGAGACGCGAGAATTCCTGCTCCTTCTTCTGCAACCCGGAGAGCACGCGGTGCTGGACGGTGTCGTCCTCGAAGAGTTTGTCGCGGATGTAGCTTCTGGACGCGTAGAGTTGCGTGCGCCCGATCTTCACGGTGTTGATCACGATCCTGTCGCCGAGCAGCGCGCGCATCTCCGTCTCGTTGAGCGCGCAGGCGCCGTCGGTGATGATGAGGATCTCGGTGCCCGCGAGCTGCGGGAGCGTCCCGATGTCGTGCACGGCCTGCGTGATGGCGCGCGCCATGGCGGTGCCGTTCCCGAGGGCGTGCAGGCGCATGATGAAGCTGATGAGCGCGTGGAAGCCCTCGCGGTCGCGCGCCTCGTGCAGCGCGCCGACCCTGGTGTCGAAGGTGCGGAGGTGGATGTCGCCCAGCTCCTTCATGTTGCGCTTGAGCACCTGGTAGACCACGGCCTTCGCGAGGCTGATGCGGTTGCGCATGGCCATGGAACTCGAGGTGTCGAGCAGGATGTAGAGTTTCTGCTTGCGGCTGTCGGGCCGGAAATCGTCCTCGTCGGGATCCACCGGAAAAAAGGACGGCTCCTTCGGATACGGGACCCACAGCTCCTTTTTCGCGAGCCGCTGATAGAACACCTCTTCGGGCAGGAGCCACTGTCCGTTGTAGATGCGCGGCAGATGCTGCGGGGAGCGGATCAGGCCCGCCTCGCACTCCTCGGCCTCCGTGAGGATGACCTGCGGATTGACCGGCGCGTCATCCTGCGGGGGACCCGCCTTCGGCGCCGCGAGGCGCAGCGCGGGCGCGAGCAGGGCGGTCAGCGGGTGCGTCTCGTCCTCGAGCACGCGCGCGATTTCGAAGACGGCGGTAAAATCGGCGGGCAGGGTTTCGTAGATGTGATCGAAGAAACCGAGTTCTTCCATCAGATCGAAAAAATGCCCGTACATCCCTTCCATGCGGGTCAGGCCCAGATGTGCACGGCGGGATGGAACAGCTCGTGGATGTCCTTTTCCTGCCGGAGCCGCAGTTCCTGAATCTCCTCGGTGAGCGGCTCGAAGCTGCGCACGTAGCCTTCGAGAAGGCGGCGGTTGTGCTCCACGGACGCGTCGGCGATACCGAGTGTCTCCTTCGCCCAGTCTTTCAGCGTGCGCCGGATGCCGCTGCCCTCGATGCCGGTGATGGGAGTCTCGAGCAATTCGGGAGACTCGTGCAATTCGTCGAGGAAGTCCTGGAATTCGAGCATGCGCTGGATCTGTTCGAAGGCCCTGGCGGCGCCGAGCTGGTGCAGGATGGTGTCGTGCGATTTCTGGAACAGCTCGCGCTGGTCGTGCAGGCCCACGGTGGTGTGCATGTACCAGAGTTTCGCGACGTCGTCGGCGGTCACCTCGTCGCGGCCGTGCAGGAAGGCGCTCGCGCGCAGCATGTCGATGCTCTTCGCGTAGGTGCGCGGCGAGATGTAGAAGTCCTTGAGCTGCGGATGGTCGTGCGGCCGCTCCTTGAGCAGCCTGTTGCGCTGCGACTCGAAATGGCGCACCACCGAGTTGGCGAGGAAGATCATCTGCAGCGGCACGCGGATGGTCAGTTCCGCATCCTCGCCCGTGACGATGCGGGTGACGCGCTCGAGCGTGGCGTAGGCGATCTTGCGCGCCGGCTGTATGTGTTTGCCGCCGTGCTCGAGGTAGCGCCGCGCGATCTTGTACTGCACGTAGGCGGTCTTGGACGGAATGAACAGCGACTTGAAGACGAAGCGGTCCAGGATGGCCTCGGTCACTTCGCTGACGCGCAGGTAGTTGGTGGCGGCGATCACGCTGTGCAGGCGCGAGGGCACCACCTGCACGCCGAGGATGAGCGCGCGCTCGTTCAGCGTGGTGAGCAGGGCGCGGAGCGTGTAATCGTTGGCGTCGAAAATCTCGTCGATGAAGCCGAATTCCGATTCCACGAGCGAGTTCTTCGTATTGTGGATGATGCGCCCCTGCTTGAGTTCCTCGATATCGAGGCCGCCGAAGTAGGTGTCCGGCTGCTGTTCCTTGGAGGCCTGCACCTGGAAGGTGCGCGCGCCTTCGAACATGGCGAAGATCTGCTGCGCGAGCAGCGATTTCGCGGCGCCGGTGCGGCTCTGGATGAGCGCGTGTTCGCGTGTGAGGAGGGCGCAGAAGATCTGGTCGATGACCTCCGTGCGGTTGATGATGCGCCGGTTGACGAATTCGATCGCATCCCGGAACTGCGCGATGACATCGTCGAAATGGAAGGAATTCTGTGTGTTCACGCGGAGGCTCCTCAGGATGATGCGAATGCGCTGACTGCCGGAAAGGGCGCAGCGGGACCGGGGCGCGGCATTTCCGCAATATCGGCAATCTGCAGGCGCCGGACGAAGAAAAGGGTGAGAATCGGCGATCGCCGCAAATTACGGAAATTGAACGCGATCTGCCAAAGAACGGGAATTCCATCATTTTCAGGTCAATACTGTTGAAGTCCCTTCTTCGAAGCGCCCGTCCCAATTCGGATGCACTTCGTTCTTTTTCTCGCTTTCACCTTGACATCGGTCAGACAATCTCATATTTTTCAACAGTTATATGAGCTGTTTCGAGTCTTTCTTGAAGTCGCTCCAATAAACGATACCATTGGAGAAGGAATGCGAAACATTCGTATCATCCTCCTTGCCGTCTGTCTCGCGGGAAACGTCTTCCCGTCGGCAGCGCAAGTTGCATCACCGAAGGAGCAGCAGGACTACTCCTTCGCGCTCGGACTGTTCAAGGACGCGCAGTACAGGCTCGCGTTCGATCAGTTTGTGGATTTTCTGAAAAATTACCCGGAAAGCAACAGCGCCATCGACGCTGAGTACTACTCGGCCGAGTGCCTGTATCAGCAGGAATACTTCACCGATGCTCGCGCGCGCTTCCGCTCCTTGCGCGAGAAGCATCCGCGCAGCAGTCTGGCCGACGACGCAGCCTTCCGGGAAGGCGAGGCGGCATTCCGGCAGGGAAAAGCGGACGAAGCCCAGGCCCTGTTCGAGGGTGTCGTCAGAGAGTACCCGGACGGCGACATGGCTCACGAAGCCGCATACTGGGCTGGAGAAAGCGCTTTCAAACGCGATGATTTCGCGAATGCCCAGCGTTTCTACGGCATTTCCTACGAGCACTATCCGCAGGGGCGCATCAGGGACTACGCGCTCTTCTCCCTCGGGTACCTGCAGGAAAAACAGGGCAAGTTCGCACAGGCTCGGGAGACGTACGATGGCGTGCTGAAGGAATTTCCGCGCTCCGCGCTGTCGCCGACCGTGCAGACCAGAATCGCGGCCTGTTACTACCAGGAAAAGGCGTACACGGAGACCCTCGCACGGCTGGACGGGCTGGCGGACAGTCCCGATCCCGACAACGCCGCGGAGCGCCTGTATTACAGAATCGAGGCGCAGTACCAGCTCGGCCGTTACCAGGAGGCGGAGCAGCTGGCGACCTCCTTCCTTTCGGCATACCCGCGCCATGCGCGCGCCCGCGCCGTGCGTTACACGCTCGGATGGAGCAGTCTCGAACTGAAAAAGTACACGGAAGCCGTCGCCGCGTTCGACAGCCTTTCCTCCGGAAGCGATGCGCTGGCCCAGGCGGCGCAGTACCGCAAGGGGATGGTCCTGCGTCTCGCCGGCAAGCGCGAGGCCGCCGCCGCGGCGCTCGAACGGGTGGCCGCCTCCGGATCGGGCGGAGAATATGCGGACAATGCGCAATTCGAACTGGGCATGATCGCGTTCGAGGAGGAAGCCTACGGCGAGGCCCTGAAGCGCTTCGAGCGCATTCCTCTCTCCTACCCGAACAGCGATGTCCTGGGCGACGCGTGGTTCCTGGCGGCGGAGACGAAGATGCTGCTCGGGAAGCCCGCCGAGGCGGTCGCGATGTATCAGGCCGCGGCGGCGACGCCGTCCACTCCCCCCGGCGTGCTGCGCAGCGCGCTGTTCCGCCTGGGATCCGCCTGTTTCGAGTCCCGCCAGTTTGCCAGGGCCTCGGAGGCCTTTGCGGCATACGCGGCCCGCTTCCCTGACGACGCGCGCGCCCCGGAGGCGCTCGTGTGGCAGGGCGAGGCCGCCTTCCAGGCCGGAAAATTCTCCGACGCCGCAGGCGCCTACGCGCGCGCGGGCTCCGCGGCGAAGGACACCACGACCAGATACAACGCGCTGTACGGCGAGGGGTGGTCGCTCTTCAAGCTGGGACGCTACGCCGCCTCGGAAAAGATCTTCCGGCGCCTGACGGAGGAACACAAGGGGACGCGCGAGGACATGGACGCCAACGTGCGGCTCGGCGACGCGCTGTTCGCGCAGAAGAAATTCGCCGAGGCGATCAAGGCCTACCGCTACGCCGCGCGCATGTATCCGAAGCATCACCTCGCGCCCTACGCCCTGCTGCAGCTCGGCAACGCCGAGCACCGGTCGGGCGACACGCCGTCGGGTATGATCACGTTGCGCTCCCTTCTGGCGCGGCACGCCGATTCGGAATTCGCGGACGAGGCGCAGTACAGCCTCGCGTGGCTGCACTTCCAGAGCAAGGAGTACGGTCTCGCGGCGGCGGAGTACCGGAAACTCGGCCTCACCTGGCCGCAGAGTCCGCTGGCGCCGAATGCGCGCTACGGTATCGCGGACTGCCTGTACAACGAGGGCCGCTACGCGGACGCGCAGAAGGCCTATCAGGACGTCATCGACGCATTCCCCGACTCGCCCGTCGTCTCCGACGCCCTCGACGGCATCAGTCAATGCATGGCCATGCAGGGGCGCAAGGACGAGGCGTCCGCCGTGCGCGACCGCTGGCTCGCCGCGCATCCGCAAAGCAGGGCCGCCGACGCCGTGGATTTTTCCTTGCTGAAAAAGGCCGCGGCGGAGAGCGGTCCGAAAACCGCCATCCCGCAGGCACGCGCGTTCCTCGCGAAGCATCCGGACGGTCCGCGCACGGCGGACGCCCGTCTGCTGCTCGCACAATCGTACCGCGCCGAAAAGCATTATGACAGCGCGCGCGCCGCCCTTGCGCCGCTGGCCGGCGGACCGCTGGCCGCGGAGGCGCGGCTCGAGCAGGCGGGCATCGCGATGGACGAGCAGAATCCCCCGGAGGCCGTCGCGATCTACACCGACATGCTGCTTCGCGGCGACGCCTCGCGGCCGCAGGCGGAACTCTTGTACCTGCGCGGCAGGGCGTACGCGACGGACGCCAACGTCGTCGAGGCGCGCGAGGATTTCCTGCACGCCTCGGAAATCGGCGGCGACGATACTCACGCGGCGCTTTCCGTCATCGAGCTGGGCCGCCTCGAAGCGCGCGCGGGCCGCGTCGACAGCGCCCTTGCGCTGCTCACCGCGCTCGCCACGTCGCGCACGGACGACGTCGGCGCCGAGGCGCAGTACCGTATCGGCGACATCCTCGCCGACGCGAATCGCAACGCCGACGCCGAGAAGGCGCTGCTGCGCGTACGGTACTCCTTCGCTTCGTCCGCTTCCTGGGCCGCGCAATCGATGCTGCGCCTCGGGAGCCTTTACGAACGCCAGGGAAACCGCGCGAAGGCGAAGGAAACCTACACCGCCCTCGTCGCGCGATACGATGGCAGCGAGGCCGCCACCGAGGCGAAGACGCGCCTGGAGCGCCTGCAATGACGGCCCTCCGCATCGCATCGGCGCTGCTGCTCGCCGCACTCGCGACCGCGGGCAGCGCGCGCGCGCAGGACAAACCCGCGCCGCCTCCGCGCGCTGCGGCCGCGGACTCCGCGTCGCGAAAGGCCGCTCCGGCGCTCTCCATGCCCGAGTACATCATCACCGGCTCCGACATCATCAGGCTGCGCGAGCAGACGAAGCGCGGCATTGCGCTGCTCTCGCCGTCGGACTTCCTTGCGCGCAGCGGCCGCGGCACGAAGGAATCGTCGTTCGTCTCCGTCTCCCTGCTGCGACCGCCGCTCGAGCCCTCCCTTCCCGGCGGCCGCCCCTTCATGGTCCGCGGACGCGCGGGTATCGGGATGTACGCCACGCCATTCGCCGAGGGATGGTACGCACAGCAGTTCGCCGCGGGCGACATCGGGGCGCACCTCTCCCTGGAGCGCAGCGACGGGCACGTGACGGACGCGGACTACTCCCGCATCGACATCGGCGCGCGCGGGGGATCCTTCTTCCCGTCCGACGTGCATCCGTTCATCGCCCGTTCGCGCATCGAGGGCGAGGCGCGGCTGACGCGGCACGAGTACCGCCTGTACGCGAACCTGCTGCCCGCGCAGCGTCCCGCGCTCGACATCGCGCGCGTCAACACCGGCATCGCGTATTCGGCCGCGCTCGCGGCGCGCAGGAACGCCGTGCTCGACTACCGCTTCTCGGTCTCCGGCACGCACACCGCGCTTCGCGAGGACGTCGCCGTGCGCGACAGCCTGCCGCTCGGCGCGTACACGTTCACCGAGAGCCGCATCGGCCTGCGCGCCGAGGCGACGAAGTCGTTCTGGGCGCATCCGTTCACCGCCAGCGTCGCGCTCACCCTGTCGGATCTCACCCGCGCATGGCCCGACGGGCGCCATCCCGTCTTCTTCGCCGCGGAGCTGCGTTCGCGGCATGCCTTCCGGGAGGATCTCTCGCTCGAAGGAGGCGTCACCGCAACGCTGTACCGGGGATCGCGCGACGCCGCGCAGGGCCGTCTCTACCCCTTCCTCGCCGGTCGGTATGCCTTTGATCCCGCGCTCTCCGTCTTCGCGCGCATCGACGCGTCGGTGCGCGAGGTGCACACGCGGGCGCTGTTCGACGAGAATCCCTACGCGATGCTCGGCGCGGAACTGCGGCATCGTGACACCCCCGTGCATGTCGCGATCGGCGCGGAGTACGACGACCGGCACACGCTGGCCGGCCGCGTCACCGCCGATTACTCCGCCTCCACCTCGCTGCTGCGCTGGTCGCGCGCCTCCGCCTCCCCGCAGCAGTGGGAGGCGCTGTACGACGGCACGAGCAGCATCTTCGCGCTGCAGGGCGAGGGCGCGTGGACCATGACGCCGCGCGACCGCCTCCTCGCGACCGCCGTCCTGCGCTCCACCCGCAACGACGCGCTCGACGGCCCGGTGCCCTTCCTCGCCGACGTCGAGCTCTCCGGGCGCTACAGCCACGACTTCCCCTTCGGCCTGACGGCGTCCGCATCGCTGCACGCGGCGGGCGCGCGGACCACGGACGACGGATCGCTTCCCGCCGTCCTCCTCGCGAGCGTGGAAGGCGAATACCGCGTGACCCCGAACTTCGGCGTCTTCCTGTCCGTCGACAATCTCTCCGCGCAACGATACGAATGGTGGCCCGGCTATGAAGAGCGGCCCTTGACCATCGCCGCGGGCATCACGGTGAGGTTCTGACCATGGACAACCCATCGAATCCCGATCTCCCGCGGCCGGTGGACGTCACGCGCATCGTCGCCGAAGTGCGCGAAGAACTGCAGAAACAGAGTCCCGAGCCCGCGGACGCACCGCATGCGCAGGAGGATCGCGACATCCTCGCGCTCGCCGTGCGCCGGCATCTGGAAAACCAGGAAGTGCTCGGCCGCGCAAGCGTGGAATCCCCTTCGGCTCCCGTCACGCCGCCGGCGGACGAGCATCACGCGGACATCGATGCGGCGGACGAGGACGCGGACTTCGAGCGCAACCGCGAGCAATTGTTCCATCCCCCGCAGCGCGAGCAACCGGGCCGCATGAAAACCGCGGCCATGCTCGTCACGCTGCTGCTTGTGCTGCTCCTGGGTTACGCGACCTGGGTCAGCGGACTCCTCGATCCGCTGCTGCCCGCGTCGCTGCAATCCTCCCAGGAATTCGGCGGACAGACCATCGACTGATTTCCGCATCACCGACACCAACGAACGGAGAATGTCATGACGTTATTCGAGCTTTTCCTGCGCGGCGGATCCATCATGTGGCTCATCCTCGCCAGCTCCGTGCTCGGGCTGTACATCATCGTCCAGAAATTCATCGTCCTCTCACGCGCGAAGGTGGACGGCGGAACATTCATCCTCCAGATCCGCAGCGTGCTGCAGAACGGCGACATTCCCTCGGCCGTGGCGATGTGTTCGAAGGAACGCGCCCCGCTCGCGAGCATTCTGCGCAGCGCGTTGCTGAAGCTCACCGGATCGCAGCAGGACGTCAAGGACGCCATCGAAGCCGCGGCCAAGAACGAGGTGTACAAGCTCGAGCGCGGCATCGGCCTGCTCGCCTCCGTCGCCGGCATCGCTCCCCTGCTCGGTTTCCTCGGCACGGTGACGGGCATGATCTCGGCGTTCCGCACCGTGGAGCTGAACCAGGGCGTGGTCAATCCGACCCTGCTCGCGGGCGGCATCTGGGAAGCCCTGCTCACCACGGCCTACGGACTGTTCGTCGGCATCCCCGCGTACTTCATGTACAACTACTTCGTGAACCGCATCAGCCATTTCATTTTCGAAACGGAAAACTCCTGCAACGATTTCCTCGACATCGCGCTCGGCGAGCAGAAGAAATCCGCGCGGCAGGACGCGTGAGGGCACCGCGATGCGCATCCGCCTGACCCCTTCCCATCAGCTGCTGTCGGCCTTCAGCTACTCGTCGCTGACCGACATCGTGCTGCTCCTGCTCATCTTCTTCCTCCTCACCTCGTCCTTCATCGCGACGAAGGGCCTCACCGTCACGCTCCCGAGCGCCGAGAACGTGAAGAGCACCGATCAGCAGCAGGTGCGGGTGACGCTGCACCGCGACGGCCGCATGGAGATCAACGACGCGGCCACGACGCCGGCGACGCTGCGCGCGGACCTGCACCGCGCGGTCACCGATTCCTCGCGGCAGGTGATCGTCCTTTCCAGCGACAAGGACGTGCCCTTCGAGCGCGCCGTCCTCGTGATGGACGAGGCGCGCGCCATCGGGGCGACCCGCTTCTTCATTTCGACCACGCTGAAAGGCGACGGACATGACGCTGGAACGCGATGACGCCGTCAGTTTCGGCGCGTCGGTGGGCATCCACGCGCTGCTCCTCCTGATCACCCTCTTCTGGGTGATCGCCTCCGAGCCCGTGCCGCTGCGCGACATCGAGCTGACGTTCATAAGTCCCGAAACGAGCGCGCCATTGCCCGAGGTCCGCACGGAACCCGCGCCGACGTCGCGACCGGCAGTCCGTGAGCGCGCCGCACAGCACGTGACGGCGAGACCCGCCACGTCCCCGCAGGCGCGGCGCCAGCCCGCCGCACAGCGCAACGCCGCTCCGCGCCCTGCCACACCGCAGACATCCCGCAGCGCAGCGTCAGCGCCGCGCAACGCGACGACAGCGCCATCGACCACGATGCCCGGCACTCCGAGGCCCGCGCCACGCAGCGCGGAGCCGGTGGATTTCACCGGACAGACTACTCCGAAATCCGGCATCCCCGCGCAGCCGCGCACGGGCGTTGCAACGGGCGCCCCGGAACGACGCGACACGAAGGAGACCGCGTCGCCGGGAACGACGGGCGCGCGCGACAATCCCGCTGCGGCAACGCTGCCGTCCAAACCCGGTCCCCCCGCCACGGGCGCGCTGAGCGACAGTCCCGGGGCGTCGATGCAGATCGCCTGGGAGGGCGAAGCCCGCGCGCGCGTGTCCGGAAAGCTGCCCGCGTATCCGCGCGACGCGCAGCGCGAGGCGCAGGTGCGCGTGCGCTTCACGGTGCGTCCGGACGGCAGCGTGACGGAGCTGCTGCTCGCGCAGAAGGGCGGTCCCGCCTTCGACGAGGCGGCCCTCGCCGCGGTGCGGACCTGGCGCTTCACTCCGCTCGCGAAGGACGCGCGGCGGGCCGATCAGAGCGCGACGGCCGTCTTCACGTTCAGGCTGAAGTAGCGGGGCTGTTGCGGGTGGTCCGGAAGTAGGCGGTGTACAGCACGGCTTCGAGCAGCGTCACGATGATGAGGGAAATCGTGTCGCCGTCCAGCCACCGCGCGAAGCCGCCGATCGGGAAGAAGAAGCGGACGATGAATCCCGCGATGGTCCATCCCGCGGAAAAGATGATCGCCACGAAGGCGAGCGTCATGAAGGCGTCGGTGAGCTTGTGCTCGCAGTAGCTCTTCGTGAAGGCGAACACGCCGCCGATGATGTGGAGGTAGAAGATGAAAGCGGCAATCATGGCTAATAGGCGTCCTTTCCGAACAGGACGGCGCGCACCGTCTTGAAGATGATTCGAAGGTCGAGTTTCAGGGACCAGTTCTCGATGTAGTAGAGATCGTATTTCGTGCGCTCGATGATGGGCACCTCCCCGCGGAGGCCGCTCACCTGCGCCCAGCCGGTCAGTCCCGTCTTGAGCCGGTGCCGCTCGAGATACTTCGGCACGTAGTTCTTGAACTGGCTGACGAATTCGGGTCGCTCGGGCCGCGGACCCACCACGCTCATGTCGCCCTTCAGGATGTTGAGGAACTGCGGGATCTCGTCGATGCTCAGCCTGCGCAGAAGGCGGCCGACGCGCGTGACGCGCGGATCGTTCTTCTTCGTCCACGTGGGTCCCGACGCGGTTTCGGCATCCACCACCATGGTGCGGAACTTGTAGAGTTCGAATTCCTCGCCTTCGAGACCGACGCGCACCTGCCGGTAGAACACCGGCCGTCCGCTTTCGAGACGGATCAGGATGACGATCAGCAGCGCGAAGGGCGCGAAGAGAATCAGCACGGCGCCGCTGAAGGCGATGTCGAAGGCGCGCTTGGCGATGCGCCCCCAGGTGGACATCGGGATGTCCTTCACGCCGATGAAAGGCAGGCCGAACAGCTCGTGCACGCGAAGACGCGCGGGAGTGATGCCGAGCACGTCCGACTGCAGGAGGAGCTGCACGTTCCTGCCGATGAGGTCGTCCATGATCCGGTTCAACGCCTCCTTCTGCTGCGCGTAGAGACAGACGATCACGGTCTCGATGCGATGCTCGTCCACCACCGCCGCAAGGTCGGCGAGGCGGCCGAGCCGCTGCGTCGTGACGCTCTCGATGCGTTCCTCCTCGTCGGTCACGTACCCCGTGAGGCGGTAGCCGAGGGCGGGACGCTGCGTGATGAGCAGCGCCACCTGCTGCGCGACGGCGTTGGACCCGGCGAGCAGCACGTGCCGCAGCTCGCGGCCGCGCGCGTACAGAAACTTCTCATAGCGCAGCACCGCAATCCGGAAGGCGAAGACGAGGCAGATCGCCAGGAGCCAGATCACGAAGAACACCAGGCGCGAGTACGAAAAATCGCGGTAGAAGAAGGCGAGGCTCATCACCACGAGCATGCCGAAACTCACGGTGCGCACGATCTGCAGGAATTCAGAACTGAAATCCGTTTCGCGCCGCGCGCGGTAGATTTTCCGCGTGTTGAAGATGAGAATCCAGATCGGCGCGACGATGAGGCCGCCGACGATGTAGGCCTCCAGCGGCGGCGTGCCCTTGGTCACGGGCACGAGCGCCGCGACCGGACCGATGAAGCGCACGAAGTACGAGAGCACGAAGCTCCCGACGATCGCGATGAAATCGCCGGCGACCATCAGGAAGGGAATCAGCACATCGTTGCGGCGGGGCGAGGGCATGGCGGCGGGGACGGTCTCGGTCTGACGCGGGCTGCGCGTCAGAATTCGATCTTCAGATTGACCGTCGGCAGGAAGGGCAGCATGTTGATGCGCTCGCCGGTCGTCTGATTGTAATAGAACATGTTCTGGCGGTCGTACACGTTGATGATGCTGCCCTCGACGATGACGCGCACGCGATCGAAGGAAAAGGTCTTCGCCACGTTGAAATCGAGGCGATGATAGGACGGCAATCTCCCGCGGTTCTTGTCGCCAAGCAGCGTGTAGGGAATCCCCTTTTCGTTCACGTAGCCGCCACCGTTGAAGATGCCCTGAAAGAGCATGCGGTCGTAGAAGCCCATGATCTGCGTGAACGGCAGGCCGGAGCCGAACTCCCAGCGCACGCTGACGTCCCAGCCGTCCGCGGGCTTGACGCCGGCGATAACGTTGAAGTTGTGGCGGCGGTCGTAGCGCGGCGAGTACGTGAAGTCGCCCACGCTGCGCTCGGTGAAGCTCAGCGTGTACGCGAGCCAGCCGTAGTACACGGGATGCCGCTCTTCGAGGAAGAACTCCAGGCCGTAGGAACGTCCGTCGGCGCGCACGAAGTCCGGATCGCTCGCGTCCACCTTGTCGCGGTTGTACTCGACGAGGTTCGCCATCTTCTTGTAGTAGGCCTGCACGTTGAAGGTCATGCCCTGCACGTAGCCGACGTTGCCGTCGAGCCCGAGGATGAAGTGATCGGCCTGCTCGGAGGGCTGGTCGTCGGGAATGGGCAACCAGGTCTCGAACAGCGACACGACGTCGTCCTCGTTCGTGATGGTGATCATG
The DNA here is from genome assembly GCA_016720835.1 of Ignavibacteria bacterium. GTDB lineage: Bacteria > Bacteroidota > Ignavibacteria > SZUA-365 > SZUA-365 > JADKJW01. The sequence goes on along the minus strand of JADKJW010000005.1, from coordinate 68,573 downwards.
CGCTGATGCACGCGGGAGTACGAGAACTTGAGCGACTGCAGCGGCGTGAGGTCCCAGCTGATGGAGGCGCGCGGTTCGAAGGCGTCGGAGGAATTCGGCGAGAGCACGGCGAAGAGATCGGAGCGGATGCCGAGTTCGAAGGCGAAGGGGTTGAACTGCTTGAACTTGTACTTCAGCCAGATGCCCGTCTCGCTGCCCTTGTCGTACACGTCGCGCACGTAGTTGGCGGCGTTCGTGAAGGTGTAGTGGTAGGACGGGAAGCGGAACATGAAGCCGGCGCCGTACATGTCGCCGTTCTGCTGGAAGTAGGTCACGTTGCCGTTGAAGTAGGCGTCGTTGATTTCCGAGAGGCGCGGACTGATCTCGGAGTTCTCGCGCGGGCGCAGTTCGCCGGTGAAGTTGCTGAAGCTGAAGGTGGTCTCGAGCAGGTACTTGTTCTCGAGCACCTGGAACCACGACATGCCGTAGGCGCGGTTGCTCCACATGTACTCCGGTTCGTATTTCGATTCCGGCCGTATCACGTCGCCGCTGAACAGCGAGTGCATGGAGAGGCGTCCGTTCTCGCCCGTGCTGTGGTTGATGCGCGCGATGAAGTCGTAGAAGTCGAAGGGCGTCTGCGTGCGGACGAACTTCTGCAGCATGTTGTCGAGGAAGCTCTTCCTGCCCGCGATCATCCACGAACCCTCCCAGGGCGTGGGTCCCTCCAGCAGCACCTTGCCGCTCACGAGGCTCGCGCTGAGCTTGCCCGAGAAGCGGTTCTTGTTGCCCTCGCGCGTGCGGATGTTGATGACGGAGGACAGCCGGTTGCCCCACTGCGCGGGGAAGCCGCCCTTGAGGATTTCGGCCTCCTTCACGGCGTCGGCGTCGAAGATCGAGAAGATGCCGAGCGCGTGGAAGGGATTGTAGATCGTCATGCCGTCGAGCACGATCAGGTTCTGGTCGCCACCGCCGCCGCGCACGTAGAACTGGCTGCTGACGTCGCTGGTCGCCACCACGCCGGGCAGGATGGAAATAGTGCGGAAGAGATCCTTCTCGACGATGGTCGGGACGATCTCGATCTCCCGCGCGCCGATGGGTTGCGTGCTGATCTCCGTGTCGTAGCGCGCGTGCCGTTCGGCCACCTGCTCCACGCCTTCCATCTGGATGGGCGCGGGCGCGAGAATGAAGTTGAGCGTGATGATCTTGCCGGGCTGAATCTCGATGTCCCGCTCCACCGTCCGGTAGCCGAGCGTGGTCGTGCGGAACGTGACCTTTCCCGGGTTCAGGTTGCCGATGAAGTAGAAGCCGTTGCCGTCGCTGGCCGCGCCCACGCCCTTGCCCACGACGACGATGTTCGCGAGCGAGATGCGCTCGCCGGTGGTGGAGTCCGACACGAAGCCCTTCACGCCGCCGCGCGCGTCCTGCGCGGATGCGGAGGCGGCGCCCGCGAGGAGCAGGAGCGCGAGGACGGAGAATTTCACAAGTGAATGCATATCTTGCTGCGAATGGAGAAGATGCGTAACGGAGCGGGACCGCGGCGGCACTCGCCGCATAGACGGGACACAGGATCGGGATGATGGGTTACACGTACACGGCGGAACAGCGGGCATTCTTCGAAGCGGAAGCGTTTGCGCAATTCCGGCTTGCATTTCATGCCATTTTTGAAAAATACGCCGATCCCCTCAGAATACAAACGCGGCTGCGCAGTGACTTCCCCTCGCTGCCTCCGGAGTTGATTTCCGCCGGCGTCGCGCAATGCCTGCTGCAGCAGCGGGCAGTTGAGAAAACCGGCCTGCCCGCGCAGGCGCTGTACACGCGCGAGTCCTTCGAACAGGCATCCTCCGCCGCCACGGCGCGTCTGCACGCCTCCCTGCTCCACGGTCACGGCCGCATCCTCGAATGGTGCGGCGGGGCGGGCAGCGACACCGTCGCCATCGCCCGTCATGCCGGGTCGGTGACCGTGTTCGAAGCCGACGCGGAAGCGGCATCCTTTCTCAGGCATAACGTCGCCGCTGCCGGACTCGCGAATGTCACCGTAGTGGAGGCCCTCGCCGAGAGCGCCGCGAGTCCGCGGGACCTTGCCAGCTTCGACGCGCTCTTCGCCGATCCCTCCCGCCGCAGGGAGGGCAGGCGCACGATACGCGGGGAACAGTACTCGCCTCCGGTTTCGCTCTGTCTCCAGGCATCCGAAACGCTTCCCACGATCGTGAAGACCGCGCCCGCCTCGGATTTCGAGGAGGCGTCGTGGAGCAGGATGTTCGTCGCGCTTGGCGACGAGTGCAAGGAGCAGCTCCTGCTTCGCGGTTTCGACGTGCCGGCGGTTTGCGCCGTCGATGCGGCGAGCGGAGAACGCTGGACGCCTTCGATCGAAGCCCACGAAGCAGTCGAGAGTCCGAAGTACCTCATCGAGCCGCATGCGGCCATCATTCGCACGGGAGCTGTGCAGGCGTATTTCGCAGAGTACGCCGCGGTGCCGTCCGACCCGATGATCGCCTACGGTCTCTCAGCCACCCTTCCGCGCCTCACGCGCTGGCATGCCGTCTTCGAGATACTCGATGTGCTCCCCTTCCAACGGACGCGCGTGCAGGAGGCGATCCGCTTGAATGGTTTCGGTCCGCTCACCGAGATCAAGAAGCGCGGCTTCCGGCTGCTGCCGGAGGAGGTCCGGGCGATGTTCCGCTTCGATGGGACTGTTGCAGGAGTGCTGATCTGCACGAGAATACAGGATGAACATGTCGTGTATTTGTGCAGGAGGGTGCTGGAGCTATGACCGTCTAGAGCCCCCCCCCCCCCCCCCCCCCCCCCCCCCCCCCCCTCCCCCCCCCCCCGCCCCCGGGCGCCGGGGGGGCCCGCCCCTCCTCGGCGGGGGCGGGGCCCCCCCCCCCCCCCCCCCCCCCCCCCCCCCCCCCCCCCCCCCCCCCCCCCCCCCCCCCCCCCCCCCCCCCCTCCCCCCCCCCCCGCCCCCCCCCCCCCCCCCCCCCCCCCCCCCCCCCCCCCCCCCCCCGTCTCCGCCTCCCCGCGTCTCCGCATCTCCTCGCGGGTTGACCCGGGATGACTAATCACTGACAATTGTCAGGAATCCCGCCCCCCGAATGTCTTTCAGAGAGAAACGCGCAGCACACCTCATCAGACAGGCCATTCATGTCCTTCAGAGATTTGAGACCGGGACGGTTGTTCATTCTCGCGGCGCTCTGCGCGGGTTTGTACGTTGCATCCGGTGGATGCGCAAGCGCCCAGCCGCAGATCAATTTCAAGCGCATTGTCAACAATTGGCCTTCCATCGAATTGTACTATTCCATGGCCTGTGACGGCCGGCCGATATATCCATCAGATAAAAGGATGTACCGTGTGAAGGAAAACGGGCTCGAAGTCCGCGCCTTCGATGTCTGGTGTGCAGACCCCTATCCCAAAGGGCCTTCCTCGGTCTCACTGGTGCTCGATGCGGGCGCAAGCATGGCAGGTGCTGGAATGTTTGAAGGCAGGATGGCCGCGCATGGTTTCATCGATTTGCTGGACAGCCTGAACGACGAGGCGGCGGTGATCGCTTTCGCCGAATCATCCAACACATTGGTTGGAATGTGTCCCGACAAAGACCTGATGCATCGCAAGGTGCAGGAATTGACAGCAGTCGGACCATCGCATGTGTGGGACGGCGTGCATGACGGGCTGAACCAGTTGATCAACAACGGAGTGAATCCCTTTCGCGGTGTCATCGTCATGACGAGCGGTCGCGACAACGGATCCGTGAGAACCATGGCTCAGGTCATCTCTCTCGCAAACCGGAACCGCATCCAGATATTTGCGATCGGTTGCGGAAACACCGTCGAGCTGGATACGTTGAAGCGGTTGTCCGATCTTACTGGCGGAAGGCACTTCGTCCACGCGGGACCCTCGGACCTCGCAAGCATATATTGGACACTCACTCACACCTATGGACAGGGGGAGCCGGTTTGCGTGCTTACCTATCAAGGTTCCTGCCCCGACGGAACGACACGAAACGTTGAACTCACGTTGACCGATTTCTGCGACGGTGCCGATACAGCGAGCAGGACCTACAAAGCCCCGCTTGACAGCACAGCACGCATACCACTGAATATTGGCATCTCCGAGGCGAGCACGGGACCGCTCACCGAGGTCACACTGGCTCTGCAACTGCTCGATGCGAATGTCGCGGGCACGCTGGGCCGCGCGCGTGTGCACGTCCGTTTCGACACCTCGCTGCTCGGCATCAAGGATGTCGCCATGCCCGCGGGGACGCTGCTCGATGCGGTGCCCTTCACGATTGAACGCGCTGCGGATGGCATCGTCATTCAGACCCTCGAACAGAAAGTCCTGGACGCGCGCACGGCGCCCTCAACGCTCGCCGAAGTGACCTTCCGCACACCCGCCGTGTCAGGAAACGATACTCTCGTTTTCCCTGTCCAGCTCGCGGAATGCACCCTCGAAAGCGGCTGCTTCGTTGCACTGGCGCAGGACGGAGAAATCCGCGTCTCGAATTCCTTTCCCGCGCCGCCGAGGATACACGCGAACGGTCCCGCGGTCTTCTGCGACGGCGGCGAGGTGACCCTCGATGCCGGCGCCGGGTATACGGCGTATTCGTGGAGCACCGGCGACAGCACGCAACGCGTCCTTGTGCGCGAGGCCGGGACATACATTGTGTCGGTTCGCGATTCGCTCTCGCGTACCACGACATCCGTTCCCTTCACTGTCGCGATCCATCCGCGGCCTGCGCCGATGCTGCTGGCAAACGGCCCTGCAATGATCTGCGATGGCGACTCCCTGCTGCTCGAAACGGAGTACGGATACGCGTCGTACGAGTGGAGCAACGGGCAGAGCGGCAGGAGCATCTTCGTCGCAAGGAGCGGCGCATATGCCGTCACCGTGCGCAATGAATACGGCTGCGCGGGCACATCGGATACTCTCGTGACAACACTGTTGCCGGCTCCTCCGCTTCCCGGGATCTCGCAAAACGGAACCATCCTGGAAACTGATTCCGCCGTCGGATATCAGTGGTATCGCAACGGAGTGCGCATCTACGGGGAGACCGGGCGCACACTGCTGCTGCAGGTCCCTGGCTCGTACACCGTGTCCGTGAGCAACGTGTACGGCTGTTCACGCCAGTCCGCGCCATTCGCCGTTTCGACGCTCGCCGTCGATCCCTTGGCGGCGGCGTCGCGCTGGTCCTTCGTGCTGTACCCTGATCCGGCGACGAGCAGCATTTCGCTTATCGCGAGCGGCGACGTCACGGGAACGGTGCGCTACACGCTCCTCGATCTCGCGGGGCGTATTCTCGCGACGAAGGATCTGCACTTCCCGCAACTGCATGCGCCGCTGCATTTCGATGTCGGCAGCTACCCTCCGGGAATGTACCTCGTCGTGGCGGCAAGCGGTCGGCACATACTGCTCAGGAAGTTCCGCAAACTCTGAGCAGGCGGGTCAACATCGTAGTCCACCGGTACGCGGCGGATGGACAACACGATCGAAGCACCCCGACAGGGGTGCCAGAAAGTAGCCGGTGTGTCGAAGACCACCGGACAACGCACGCGCGACGTGACATCACGCACCCCGGAACGGGGTGCCAGACAGTAGCCGGTGCGTCGAAGACCACCGGACAACACGCGCGACGTGACATCACGCACCCCGGAACGGGGTGCCAGACAATAACCGGTGTGTCGAAGACCACCGGACAACGGGCGGGCACGCGAGCATCGTAAGCACCCCGGAACGAGGTGCCAGACTTCCGAGTTGCACAGGAACAAATCGAAACCTCCAGCGTTCAACACATGGAGATATCATTCATACTTCTGACAATCAGCAGGGATAATGGAAATGGGATCAACCTATCATCAGATGAACTACCATCTCGTATTCAGTAATAAAAGCCGGATCCGGATCATCGGTGCTGAATGGAAGGAACAACACCATGCATATCTCGGCGGCACTGTCCGTGGATTGGACGGAATCGCGAAGGCAGTCGGCGGAGTGTCCGAGCACGTCCACATTCTCGTCAGCCTGACGCCATCGCACAGGGTTGCTGATTTCATGAGAGAACTCAAGAAAGCGACGTCCGTATGGGCATCAGGGTTTGATCGACGATTTTCATGGCAGGAGGGATATTCGGTGTTTGCAGTTGGAATGGATGCGACCGACAAGGTGAGAGAGTACATCGAGCAGCAGGAGTCGCATCATCATGTAATGACGTACATCGAAGAATTGCAGCGTCTGTTCAAGGAAAACAAGATTCAGTATGATCCAAAATATCTTTGAACAGATTGTGTCCGTTTAATCTCTGGCACCCCGTTCCGGGGTGCGACAGCGCTTCGCGTGCCGTCGCTGTCCGGTGGTCTTCGACGCACCGGCTACTGTCACCCCGTTCCGGGGTGCCGTTGGCTGCGTGTGCCGCGCCGGGGCTTCGCCCCTGCCGAGTCCCCCCACACAGACTTCGTCTGACTCATTTCCGGAGGTGACATTTTTGTTGCGCACGTGTAGGTTTGCATATCCGACTCGTCCGCGCGCATGTGCCCGCTCTACGCATGGTGCCCAGTGCCCGTTGCCGAGTATGGGTTCGATGGCATGGTTCATTTCCTGGTGACGAGACGTACAGTCTCGATCCCGTTTGGCAGCAGCACCCCTTATCCCTCCATCGGGCACGCGGCGGTCGGCATATTCTGTCCCACCTTCATGAGCACGGCAATGAAGCTTCCCATCCACCATGCGCATGCGGCCGGGATCGATCTCGGCAGCGCGTGGATCTTTGTGTCGGTCGACGGTGTCGCCGTTGAACGCTTCCCCACGTTCACGGCAGATCTGCAACGCGCGGTTGCGCATCTGCAGAAACACGGCTGTACCACAGTGGCGATGGAAGCCACGGGGGTGTACTGGGTGTCCTTCTACGAGTTGCTCGAGCGGTCGGGGATTGACGTGTGCCTGTGCAACGGCGCGCATGCGAAGAATCTCCCCGGGCGCAAATCCGATGTGCAGGATTGTCAGTGGCTGCAGCGCATGCATACCTACGGCCTGCTGCGCCCGAGTTTTGTCCCGCCGGAGACGATGCGTCTGTTGCGCACCTACACACGCTTGCGCGATGACCATATCGAACAGACGACCATGCACACCTTGCGCATGCAGAAGGCGCTCGAGCAGATGAACATAAAAATCCATCTCGTGCTCAGCCAGTTGCACGGCGAGAGCGGGATACGGATGGTCCGCGCGATGGTAGCGGGTGAGCGTGATGCCGAGCGCCTGCTCGCACTCTGTGACCGCCGGATCATCACGCGCAAGGCAGAGGCGATGCGCGCGGCACTCGAGGGCGTCTACCGATCCGATCACCTGTTCGTGTTGCGTCAGGCGCTGGAGAGTTGGGACTTCTACCAAGGACAGATCCGTGTCTGCGAAGGAGAGATGCGGCAGTTGCTCACAACGATCACCGATGATCTGCCCCCCTCGTCCACACCGAGTGCGCCGCACCCGACCCGACATCATCAGCCCGATATCGACGATTTGCATGAGAGGGTGACGCGGTTGTGCAACGGGGAAAATCCGGCGGCGATCACGGGGATCAGTGATATCCTGGCGCTGAAGATCCTTGCGGAGACCGGGGTGGACTACAGTCACTGGAAAACGGCGAAGCACTTCACCTCGTGGATGCATCTGGCTCCACGTCAGGAGCAATCGGGATCGAAGACACGGAAGGCGCGGGCGCAGGGCATGAATCGCGCCGGACAGTTGTTCCGTCAGGCAGCGCAATCTCTGGCGAACAGCAAATACACGGCGTTGGGTGCCTTCTATCGCCGGCTGAAGGCAAAGCATGGACCACGGGTGGCAATGAAGGCCGTCGCGCGCAAACTTGCCGTGCAGTTTTATAATGTCATGGTGCATGGCGTGGCATACGTGGAAGCAGGTGTTGAATCGTATCAGCAGAAATACGAAGAGACCGTGAAACGACATATGGCGCGTCAGGCGAAACGGTTTGGTATGGAACTCGTTGCGGTCGGCTCCATGACTCCCACATCCTGAGATGTCATTGGCAGCGCAGTCGAGGCATGGCACCCCGTTCCGGGGTGCGGCTCACGGTATCAGCTTTGTCATGCCGAGCGCAGTCGAGGCATGGTACCCCGTTCCGGGGTGCGGCTCACGGTCTTACCTTTGTCATGCCGAGTCCCCCACACAGACTTCGTCTGACTCATTTCGGAGGTGACATTTTTAGCTTCCGCATCGTGTAGGTTTTGATATATCCGACCTCGTCCGCGCGTATGTGCCCGCTCTACGCATGGTGCCCAGTGCCCGTTGCCGAGTATGGGTTCGATGGGATGGTTCATTTCCTGTGACGAGACGTACAGTCTCGATCCCGTTTGGCAGCAGCACCCCTTATCTCTCCATCGGGCACGCGGCGTCGGCATATTCTGTCCCCACCTTCATGAGCACGGCAACGAAGCTTCCCATCCACCATGCGCATGCGGCCGGGATCGATCTCGGCAGCGCGTGGATCTTTGTGTCGGTCGACGGTGTCAAGCCGTTGAACGCTTCCCCACGTTCACGGCAGATCTCTGCGCAACGCGCGGTTGCGCATCTGCAGAAACACGGCTGTAACACAGTGGCGGCGGAAGCCACGGGGTGTACTGGGTGCCCTTCTACGAGTTGCTCGAGCGAAGCACGGGGATTGACGTGTGGCTCGTGCAACGGCGCGCATGCGAAGAATCTCCCCGGGCGCAAATCTGATGTGTAGGATTGTCAGTGGCTGCAGCGCATGCATACCTACGGCCTGCTGCGCCCGAAAAGTTTGTCCCATGCGGAGACGATGCGTCTGTTGCGCACCGACACGCTTGCGCGATGACCATATCGAACAGACGACCATGCACACCCTGCGCATGCAAAAGGCGCTCGAGCAGATGAACATAAAAATCACATCTCGTGATCAGCCAGTTGCACGGCGAGAGCGGAGCGGGCGATGGTCCGCGCGATGGTGGCGGGTGAGCGCGATGCCGAGCGCCTGTTCGCACCTGTGACCGCCGGATCATCACGCGCAAGGCAGAGGCGATGCGCGCGGCACTCGAGGGCGTCTACTGATCCGATCACCTGTTCGTGTTGCGTCAGGCGCTGGAGAGTTGGGACTTCTACCAAGGCAGATCCGTGTATCTGCGAAGGAGAGATGCGGCAGTTGCTCACAACGATCACCGATGATCTGCCCCTCGTCCAGCCACCGAGTGCGCCAAAGAACTACCCGACATCATCAGCCCGATATCGACGATTTGCATGAGAGGGTGACGCGGTTGTGCAACGGGGAAAATCCGGCGGCGATCACGGGTTCAGTGATATCCTGGTGCTGAAGATCCTTGCGGAGACCGGGGGGACCATGGAAGTCACTGGAAAACGGCGAAGCACTTCACCTCGTGGATGCATCTGGCTCCACGTCAGGAGCAATCCGGGATCGAAGACACGGAAGGCGCGGGCGCAGGGCATGAATCGCGCCGGACAGTTGTTCCGTCAGGCAGCGGCAATTCTGGCGAACAGCAAATACACGGCGTTGGGTGCCTTCTATCGCCGGCTGAAGGCAAAGCATGGACCACGGGTGGCAATGAAGGCCGTCGCGCGCAAACTTGCCGTGCAGTTTTATAATGTCAGCAGTATGGCGTGGCATACGTGGAAGCAGGTGTTGAATCGTATCAGCAGAAATACGAAGAGACCGTGAAACGACATATGGCGCGTCAGGCGAAACGGTTTGGTATGGAACTCGTTGCGGTCGGCTCCATGACTCCCACATCCTGAGATGTCATTGGCAGCGAAGTCGAGGCATGGCACCCTGTTCCGGGGTGCGGCCACGGTATCAGCTTTGTCATGCCGAGCGCAGTCGAGGTACTGGGCCTGTTCCGGGGTGCGGCTCACGGTCAGGAGTTGATGACATGCTTAGTTTTCATCAGGTCGCGTACAGATCGTTGGGTCGGCTCCTTCATCCGAGCGCAGTCGAGGCATGGTACCCCGTTCCGGGGTGCGGCTCACGGTATCAGCTTTGTCATGCCGAGCGCAGTCGAGGCATGGCACCCTGTTCCGGGGTGCGGCTCACGGTATCAGCTTTGTCATGCCGAGCGCAGTCGAGGCATGGCACCGCCTTTGCGGGTGCTTGCCGCCTCGGGACACGCGCGTCGCCTGCCATGTCGCACCCCCGGGTAGCTCGTTCCTCGCAACCCGGGGTTGGATGACGGAATCCCTTCGGGATAGAAGAATGGGACAATCGCATCCAGTCATCCTCATTCCTCTCCCACTGAGAGAGTATGGCCGCAGGCCGGGTGAGGGATTACACGCGCAATACGGTGGTATTCGACGCACCGGCTACTGTCTGGCACCAGCTCCGTGAGTGCTTCGAGGAGAAATACACTTCATGGTGTCACATCATCGGGAGCGCATCGGGAGCGGAGCTCCCGATGAACAGAAACGAATTCCGCAATCCCGGGCGCTTGACTTTCCGCCGAAAGAGACCCATCTTCGTTCCTTATTATCGCTCACCGCATTTCAACCCGCGCTTCGCCGTCCATATCGGAACGGCGCTTCGGCGCGCACAAGCATTCAGGAGGAAGCATGAATCTCATCGATCGCGCAAAAAACATGATCGTGTCCCCGAAGACCGAGTGGGAGGCCGTCGCGGCCGAAGAGCCGGATGTCGCCGGCATCATCACCGGATACGTGCTGCCGCTCGCGGGCATCGCGGCGGTCGCGGCCTTCATCGGCTACGGTCTCGTCGGTATGCCGGTGCCGTTCTTCGGCGTCGTGCGCGGCATCGGCATGGGCGTGACGCACGCGGTGCAGCTGCTCATTGTCGCCGTCGTCAGCTGCCTCGCCACGGCGTGGGTGGTGGACCTGCTCGCGCCGTCCTTCGGCTCGGAGAAGAACTTCGGCCGCTCGGTGCAGCTGATCGCCTACATGTACACGCCCTCCTGGATCGGCGGCATCCTGATGATCTACCCGCCGCTGGGCATCATCGGCTCGCTCTTCGGCCTCTACGGAATCTACCTGATGTACCTCGGCCTCCCGGTGATCATGAAGACCCCGTCGGACAAGGTGGTCGTGTACATGATCGTCGTGGCCGTCATCCTGATCCTCTTCTACGTGATCCTCGGCGCCATCCTGGGCGCGCTTTTCCTCGCGTTCGGACTGAGCATGCTCTGACCGGAACATCTCACGCATTACGCAAAGGGCCGCTCCGTATCTCGGGGCGGCCCTTTGCCTGACGCCGGATGCTCATCGTCAGACGGTCGGATCCTGGTCGTAATCCACTTCGCGGACGCGCTTGCGGTCGCGCGCGGCTTCCACGTGCGTGCGGATCTGGTCGAAGATATTCTCCGCGCGCGGCACGGCGCGCAGGATGATGTCGGGCGACGTGCGGTCGGAAGTCCGGAGAATGATGTTTTCGAGTCCGAATATCCTGAGAAGGAAGGGGGCGACGAGCGAGAAGTCCTTGACGCGGTACAGCTCCAGTTCCTCGCGCCGCTTCGTGAAAATGCCGTTGTGGAAGATGATGCGCTGCGTGGTGATCTCGTACACCGTCGTGCGCGTCTTCAGCCAGCGGACGATGGGGGGGATGATGAAGATGAAGGTCAGGATGTAAAAACCGATGTTTGTTTTCTGGGAAGGGGTGCCCTTCCAGATCAATGTCTCTTCGGGCATGATGCGTCCTCTGATGGGAAAAGTGTCGTGCGCTTTCCCGAAATTGCATCCGGCGGCACGCAAATGCAAGGACAGGCCGGAGCTGCCGCCGCAATGAGAATGGAACCCTGGAGAATCAATGCCCATCATCGCGCGCGCAAAAAATATCCTGTTCACCCCGCGGACGGAATGGCCCGTCATCGCGGAGGAAACGACGCGGCCCTCGGCGCTGCTGCTGTCGTACGTGCTCCCGCTTGCGCTGCTGCAGTTCGCGGCGAGCGTCGTTTCGAACACGCTCGAAGGGCATCCGCTCTTCGGCGCGGCGATGGGCGCGTCTGGTGTGCTGTTCGCCTTCGCGCTGGTGCTGCTCTGCGCCGCCGTCTTCTCGCTGCTGTCGACGTCCTTCGGAGGAGAAAAGAACTTTCCCAAAGCCGCGCAGCTCGCCGCCTACGCGCTGACTCCGGTGTACATCGGCATCGCCCTGCAGCCGCTGCCGGTGCTTGGCGAGTTTTTCGCCTTCGCGGGCGGACTGTACGCGGGATACCTGATGGCGCTCGGTCTTCCCGTGCTCCTCAAGTCCGCGCCCGAGCGCGCCGGCGTCTTCGCGCTGGTCGGCATCGTCGTGCTGCTCGTCGCGCTGGCGGTGCTGTCGTCGATCGTGGCGGGAGTCTTTACGATGGTGTTTGCGTGACGGGGAAATGGTGGAAGGGGACAGGGGGAAGAAAGGGTGAAGTGAGAAGGAGAAGGAGAAAGAAGAGTGGGGAGAACTGCTGGCCTTGAGATAATTCTTGTTCCCACGCTCCCGCGTGGGAACATCTGCGTGTCTACTCGTTCCCACGCTCCCGCGTGGGAACGGCCACCGGGCGTTTTCGCACATCCCTCAATATGTTCCGCCCTGCGTGCTTTTTCCCTTGTTCCCACGCAGGAGCGTGGGAACAAGATCCATGGCGCCGCTGCGTGCTTTTTCCCTTGTTCCCACGCAGGAGCGTGGGAACAAGATCCAACTCTCCCTACTCCCTACTCGATTTCACCATCGGGCGATTCGCAGGTGCTGATGGAATAACACACGCGGCCTCCCGGGGAAGGAAGGCCGCGTGCACTTGGGATACGGGAACGGTCAGGCTTCCTTGCTGACGGCGTCGGCGACGGCGATGGCGATCATGTCGACGATCTCCTTGACGTCGGAGCCCCGCTGCAGGACGTGCACGGCCTTGCTCATGCCGAGGAGGATGGGGCCGATGGGATTCGCTCCGCCGATGCGGCTGAGCAGCTTGTACGAGATGTTGCCCGAATTCAGGTCGGGGAAGATGAGCACGTTCGCGCCGCCTTTCAGCGTGCTGAACGGGAAGGTCTCGTCCATGATCTCGGGCACCGTGGCGGTGTCGGCCTGCATTTCGCCGTCCACCATCAATCCGGGATTGCGCTCCTTGACGATGCGCAGGGCCTCGCGCACCTTCAGCGGCGACTCGCCGAGGTTGCTGCCGAAGTTGCTGTACGAGAGCATCGCCACACGCGGCACGATGTCGAAGTTCGCCGCGAACTCCGCGGCCTGACAGGCGATGTCGGCGAGCGTCTCGGCGCTCGGATTGATGTTCACCGTGGTGTCGGCAAGCAGGTAGGTGGACTTCTTGAATGACAGCGCGTAGAGGCCGGACACCTTCTTGTAGCGCGGATCGCGGCCGATGATCTCGAGCGCCGGACGGATCGTGTCGGGGTAGTGCGACGTGTAGCCGGAGAGCATGGCGTCGGCGTCGGCCATGTGCACCATCATCGCGCCGTAGTAGTTCGGCTGCGAGGTCAGATGCTGATGCGCGTAGAGGCGCGTGATGCCCTTGCGCTGGCGGAGGCGGTAGAACTCCTCCACGTAGGCGTTCGTCTTGCCGGAGGTCACCGGATCGATGATCTCGATACCCTCGAGGTCGTAGCCGTGCTCCTCGGCGATACCGCGTATCACGGCCTCGTTGCCGAGCAGGATCGGCCGGGCGATGCCCATGTCCACCGCGAGCTGCGCGGCTTTCATGACGCGCGCCTGCTCGCCCTCGGGCAGCACGATGCGTTTCGGGTTCTTGCCGGCCTTGTCGTAGATCGGCGTCATCACGGCCTGCGAGCGGCCCATGCGGATGTCGAGCTGGAGGCGGTACTCGTCGAAGTCGGCGATGGGACGGCGCGCCACGCCGGTGTCCATGGCGGCCTTCGCCACGGCGGGGGCGACCCAGGTCAGCACGCGCGGATCGAAGGGCTTCGGAATGATATATTCGCGTCCGAAACTCATTTCCTTGACGCCGTAGATGCGCTTGATGTTCTCGGGCACGTCTTCCTTGGCGAGCTTGGACAGCGCGTAGGAGGCGGCCTGCTTCATTTCCTCGTTGATCGCCGTGGCGAGCACGTCCAGCGCGCCGCGGAAGATGAAGGGGAAGCCGAGCACGTTGTTGACCTGGTTCGGAAAATCGGAGCGGCCCGTCGCCATGATGACGTCCGGACGCGCCTCGATGGCGTCGTCGTACGTGATCTCGGGATCGGGATTCGCCATCGCGAAAATGATCGGATCCGGCGCCATGGTGCGGACCATGTCCTGCGACACCATGTTGCCGGAGGAGAGGCCGAAGAACACATCGGCGCCCACGAGGGCCTCGGCGAGCGTACGCAGCGGCGTGTCGCGCGCGAACTGGTCCTTGAACTCGTTCATGTGCTCGGTGCGGCCCTTGTAGATCACGCCCTTGGTGTCGCACATGATCACGTTGGCGGGGTTCACGCCCAGACTCAGGTGGAACTTCGCGCAGGCGATGCCCGAGGCGCCCGCGCCGTTGTAGACCACCTTCATGTCCGACAGCTTCTTCCCCGCGAGTTCCGCGGCGTTCATCAGGGCCGCGCCGCTGATGATGGCCGTGCCGTGCTGATCATCGTGGAACACGGGGATGTTCATCGTGCGCTTCAGCTCTTCCTCGATGTAGAAGCACTCCGGTCCCTTGATGTCCTCGAGGTTGATGCCGCCGAAGGTGGGCTCGATGAGCTGGCAGAACTTGATGACTTCCTGCACGTCCTTCGACTTCACCTCGATGTCGAACACATCGATGTCCGCGAAGGTTTTGAACAGCACGCCCTTGCCTTCCATGACCGGCTTGCCCGCGTGCGGACCGATGTCGCCGAGCCCCAGCACCGCGGTGCCGTTGGAGATGACCGCCACAAGGTTGCCCTTCGCGGTGTATTCGAACACTTTGTCGTCGTCAAGATGGATTTCGCGACAGGGTTCGGCGACGCCCGGCGTGTACGCGAGCGAGAGGTCCCACTGCGTGGCGCATGGCTTTGTCGTGATCACCTCGATCTTGCCCTTGCGCCCCGAGCTGTGGTACTCGAGGGCGTCTTCTTTCCTGATTTTCATGGAAGGTACTCCGATGCGATGGTGGAGGATGGATTTCGGGGGAGGCTGTCGATGGAGGTGCTTCGGAAGTGAGGTGCTTCGTTCGAGATGAGGTCGATTGGAGGTGCGTGCGATGGATGTTCGGAAAATACGGAAATCGACGGTAATAAGGAACTCGTCATCGGCTTTCGGTCAATAGCCTGCGCGCGCGGCTCCAAGCGGCGCCACGGAGTCAACGCGGGACGGCTTTCCGAAGGACTTCCAACAGCGCAGCTTCCACCGCGGATGAAGGGATGTCGCGCATACACCGGAAATGGCCTTCGGGACAGCGGTCGCGCCCGACATGCGAACAGGGGCGGCAGGGAAGTCCCGCCACCTCGATCACCGTGTTGCCCTCGCCCATCGGAAAGAAGCCGAGTTCCTTCACGGTGGAACCGAACACGGCCACGACGGGAATGCCGCGCGCGGTCGCGAGGTGCATGAGGCCGCTGTCGTTGCAAGCCACCGCGGAGCAGCAGTCCATCGCGGCGGCGGTCTCGAGCAGAGTGAGCGCGCCGCAGGCATTGATGACGCGGCCCGGAATCGCCGCCGCAATCGCGTCGCCCGCGACGCCGTCGTCGGGACCGCCGAGCAGCAGCACCTGCGCATCGGTCTGTGCTGCGATGGCGCGCGCGACGCCCGCCCAGGACTCCGCGGGCCAGCGCTTCGTGAAGTGCCTCGCACCCGGAGCGATGGCGATTGCCGGTGCGTCCGGATTCCATCCGAGCGCGCGGAGCTTTGCCCGGACGGATTCCGCCATGCCCTTGGGCAGAAAGACCTCGGGTCCGCGGCCATCCGGGCGCACCCCGAAATCCGCGGCGGTCTCGATGTAGCGTTCCGCGACGGGCACGACGCCGCCCAGCGTGCGCAGCTTGAAGCGCACGAAGAGGGCGCGGCGTATGCTGCGTTTACGGATCACGCGCAGGGCGGTCCCCGTGCCGCGGCGCAGCAGGCGAGAACGGAAATTGTTGTGCAGATCGAAGACGGCGTCGTAGCGCCGCGCGCGGAATTCCGCGTTGAGCGTGCGGAGCCCCGCCATGCCCGCGACGGTGTCCACCGCGATGAGGCGGTCCACCAGCGGATGGTGGGCGAGCAGCTCGGCGAACTGCGCCTTGACCGCCACATCGATGGAAACCGATGGAAACGCGGCTTTCAGCGCGCGGAGGAAGGGCGTGACAAGAATCACGTCCCCGATGGAACTCAGGCGCAATACGAGTGTTGTATGGAGAATCGCGGGCATGCGGTCGGTCGTGTGCATCGCCCCAAAGTATGCAGGAAATCGGATACTGGAAAACGCAGCATATATGAGTTCAACGTCCATCCCCCAGGCGCGCAGCATCGGCGCGCTCAAACGCGCAAATATCCGCATCCTTCCCGTCAAGGAGGAGCTCCGGAAAAACTGCATCGCAAAACTCCGCACACGGGAAAAACTCTTCGACGGCATCATCGGCTACGACGACACCGTGGTCCCAGCGGTCATCAACGCCATCCTCTCGCGGCACGACATCATCCTCCTCGGTCTTCGCGGACAGGCCAAGACGCGCCTCGTGCGCATGCTTCCCTCGCTGCTCGACGAGTGGACGCCCATCGTCAAGGGTTCCGAACTCAACGACAATCCCTTCCACCCGATCTCGAAATACGCGACGGATCTCATCGCGGAATACGGCGACGACACCGAAATCGAGTGGATCCCGCGAGAGCAGCGCTACGGCGAGAAGCTCGCCACGCCGGACGTGACCATCGCCGACCTCATCGGAGACATCGATCCCATCAAGGCGGCGGCGCAGCGCCTGCACTACTCGCACGAGGGCGCCATCCACTTCGGCCTCATCCCGCGCACGAACCGCGGTATCTTCGCCATCAACGAGCTGCCCGACCTGCAGCCGCGCATCCAGGTGGGCCTGTTCAACATCATGCAGGAAAAGGACATCCAGATCCGCGGTTTCAACGTGCGCATTCCGCTCGACGTGCTCATCGTGTTCACCGCCAATCCCGAGGACTACACCAACCGCGGCAACATCATCACCCCGCTCAAGGACCGCATCGACTCGCAGATCCTCACGCATTACCCGGGCGACATCGAGGACGCCATCGCCATCACCGCGCAGGAGGCATGGACGGACCGCGACGTCGCGCAGCCGGTGCGCATCCCGCGCTACTTCCGCGAGATCATCGAGCGCATCGCCTTCGAGGCCCGCGCCAGCGAGTACGTGGACCAGCGCTCGGGCGTGAGCGCGCGCCTCACCATCTCCGCGATGGAGAACCTCGTCTCCAACGCCGAGCGCCGCGCCATCGTGTCGGGCGACGACGTGGTGCTGCCCCGCGTGAGCGACCTCGCCCGCATCCTGCCCTCGCTCACCGGCAAGATCGAGCTGGTGTACGAAGGCGAGCAGGAGGGACTCATCACCGTCTCCAAAGCGCTCATCGGCAAGGCCGTGCGAGCCGTGTTTTCATCCCTGCTCCCGAATCCGCTGCAAAAATCGCGCGCGAGGAAGGCGCAGCAGGACGAGATGCGGGAGTCCGGAAAACGCGCGGACCCCGTGTACGGCACCATCGTGTCGTGGTTCGAACAGGGCAACGACGTCGCGCTGACGGACGACATGCCCTTCGACGCCTATTTCGCGGCGCTCAACGCCGTGCCCGGCCTGCATCACCTCACGACCACCCACATGGATGTGGACGCCGCGGACGACGCGCAGCTTGGATCGGCCATGGAGTTCGTCCTGGAAGGCCTGCACCAGCATTCGCGCATCGCGAAGCAGGAGGCCGAGGGCGCGGTGTCGTACCGCGACATGCTCGGATCGATCTTCTCCACCATGCGACGCGACGACGACGACGAATAGGCGCGCCGGACGCACACGAGAAAGGCAACCACCATGCGCATATCGTACTCTCGCTGGGTCGCGCAGGCCGAGACCCGCCAGGAGCGGATGGAGAACCTCATCTCGCTCTTCAGCCAGCTGCTGATGCAGACCGGCGGGGACGTGCGGGAGGCGATCGACTGGCTCGAGGAACTCGACCGCGAGCACGACATCTTCACGGCCGATCTGACCATGCAGGACTTTGTCGACGAACTGAAGAAGCGCGGCTTCATCGCCGAGGATCGCGAGAGCGGCGCGCTCGAAGTCACCTCGAAGGGCAATCAGCGCATTCGTCAGGACGCGCTGCAGGATGTGTTCTCCTCGTTGAAGAAAAGTCCGGACGGCATGCACGACACGCCGCACAGCGGCAACGGCGTGGAGCGCACGAGCGAGACGAAGAAGTACCGTTTCGGCGACTCCGTCGCGAACATCGACATGACCTCCACCCTGCGCAATGCCTACGCACGCGGCGGCATCGAGGGGTTCAGCCTCGAGGAGGAGGACGTGGAAGTGTACGAGACCGAGCATCAGACCTCCGCCGCGACGGTGCTCATGCTGGACATTTCGCATTCGATGATCCTGTACGGCGAGGACCGCATCACGCCCGCCAAGCAGATCGCGCTCGCGCTCGCCGAACTGATCCTGACGCGCTACCCGAAGGACCGCCTGCACATCCTGCTCTTCGGCGACGACGCCGTGGAAGTGGGCATCAAGGATCTGCCTTTCGTGTCGGTCGGACCCTTTCACACGAACACCCGCGAGGGGTTGCGCCTCGCGCGCAGCCTGTTGCGCCGCGCCGGAAACGCGAACAAGCAGATCTTCATGGTGACCGACGGCAAGCCCTCGGCGATATTCGAGGACGACGGGCGGCTCTACAAGAACTCCTTCGGGCTCGATCTCCGCATCGTGAACAAGACGCTCGACGAGGCCATGGCCTGCCGCCGCGAGCAGATCGCGATCTCCACGTTCATGGTGGCGCGTGATCCGGCGCTGGTCGAATTCGTGGAGGAAATGACGAAGGCCAACAAGGGCCGCGCCTATTTCACGGGGCTGGGCCGTCTCGGAGAGTTCGTGCTGGTTGACTATATTCGGAACAGGAAGAAGACCGGAAACCTCTGATTCCTCACGCACCTTCATTCACGCACCTCTCCCCGCGAGCATCGTCATGAACGAACTCACCACTCCCGTTGCCCTGCAAACCATCCAGGCCGTGCTCACCCCCGCGCTACTGATCTCCGCATGCGGCCTGCTGCTGCTCGGCCTGAACAACCGTTACGCCATCGTCGTCAACCGCGTGCGCCTGCTCAACGACGAGAAGCGGCGCAAGCTCGTTGCGCCCGAGACCATCGACCGCGAGTATGTCGATGCCGTCCGTTTCGAAAGCCTCATGCGCCAGATCCCGTCGCTGCTCATCCGCGCGAATCACCTGCGCCATGCGCTCATGCATCTGTGGATCGGCGTCATCTGCTATCTCGTGACCTCGCTGAGCCTGGGGGCGAGCCTGTTTCTGTACGGCGGGCTTGCGACCCTGGCCGTCGCCATTTTCATGGCGGGCATCATCTTCGCGGTGATCGGCGTCGTGTACGCGCTGATGGATATTTCGCTCGCGCAGAAAGTGCTGCATCTCGAATCGGAGCTGTATTGACCGAGCCCGGCGGCAGCGATCCGACCGGCGTTGTACCTCCCGATCTGGAAGGAAACGGGAGCGCGGTTGATCCCGCTGTCGCCTATGATGCGACGATTTCCATGGTGGCGGCCAACCTCATCGCGATCGGTCTGTTGCCGCTGTTCGTGGCGGTGCTGCTGCTGCCGTTCTGGCTCGTGTGGGGTTCGGCCGTGCTCGGCGCGGGTTTCCGCTCCGTGGCGCGGCTCGAGGTGATGATTCCGCTGTTCCTCGGGCTCGTGGTCGTGCACGAGGGATTGCACGCGGCGGGCTTCCTCGGCTTTGCGCATGTGCGCCGGGAGGACATCCGCTTCGGCATCAACTGGAAGGCCCTGTCGCCCTACGCGCATTGCCGCGCCGCGGTGCGCGCGGGGGCCTACAAGCTGGCGGTGGCGCTGCCGGGTTTCGTGCTGGGGGTCGTGCCCGCCGTCATCGGCTTGCTGACCGGCGACGCCTGGCTGGCGTTGTGGGGGTTCTTCATGGTCATCGCCGCCGCGGGCGACGTCGCGATCCTGTGGGCCATACGCGGGGTCCCGCGCGATGCGATCGTGCGCGACCATCCGTCGAGGGCGGGCTGTCAGGTGCTCGCTCAGACGCCAGCGGACGGAATCCCTGAGGGTTTGTAGAGAGGGGAAATTCGCGTACTTTTCTCGGAAGTCCGCTTGTGCAACTGCCTGAAGGATTTCCGGCCATGGCTGCATCACGGTCCGTTCCGGTGGAGGTCGTCCTGTCCGAACTGGCTTCGCCCGTCGGAACCCTGACGCTTGCGGGAGTCAAGGACGTCCTGTACTACATCGCCTTCGACACGGAGACGGGCCGCGAGGAACTGGACGCCTTTCTGCGGCGGTACCTCCGTTCTTTCGAGTATTACCGCGACGCGGCGCCGCACGCGAAGGCGCATCGCGAACTCGAGCAGTACTTCGCCGGCAAGCTGCGGCGTTTCACGACGAAGATGCACCTGCTCGGGACGCAGTTCCAGCTGCAGGTATGGACCGCGCTGCGCATGATTCCCTACGGCACCACCATCACGTACAAGCACGTCGCCACCGATGTCGGAAACCCGGACGCCACACGCGCCGTCGGCGGGGCCGTCGGGCGCAATCCCATTCCCGTCATCATTCCCTGTCATCGCGTGATCGGCGAGAGTGGCAATCTCGTCGGATTCGGCGGCGGCATCGAGCGAAAGAAGAAGCTGCTGCAGCTCGAAGGCGCCATCCTCGTCTAGGCGGTTCCTTCGATTCCACATTTCGGATCTGAATCTCATTTATCATCGTCGTGTCTCACCGCAAGAAGTACTTCACCTACAGGAGCATCGACGACCTGCGCCGCGATATCGAGGCACAGGGCGTCGTCATCGGGCTCGAGGACGCGCTCGAGGCCGTCCGCACGCCCGCGCGCATCGGCAGCCGCAGCGTCGGCAACCGGCTCGGGATCCATCCGATGGAGGGTTGCGACGCGACGCGCGACGGCGCGCCCGACGAGCTGACCTTCCGTCGCTGGAGGCGCTTCGGCGAGGGAGGCGCGAAGCTGCTCTGGGGCGAGGCCACGGCCGTCGTCCCCGAGGGGCGCGCCAACGCCCGGCAGCTCGTCATCAACGCGCGCACGCAGCCCCTGCTCGGCCGCCTGCTCGAGGAGACCCGCGCCGCGCATCGCGCGCGCTGCGGCAGCGACGACGATCTGATCGTGGGACTGCAGCTCACGCATTCGGGGCGCTGGAGTTATCCCCGTCCCATCCTCGCCGCGCATCTGTCGGCCATCGACAGGCGCACCTTCATCGACCGGTCCGCGGGGTTGCGGGCGGACGAATCCACGCCGCTCTTGTCGGATGACGATCTGCTGCGTCTTCAGGACGCGTACATCGCGGCGGCGCGGCTGGCGGCGGACGCGGGCTTCGACTTTGTCGACATCAAGCAATGCCACACGTACCTGCTCGGCGAGCTGCTCTGCGCGCGGCGCAGGGCGGGGCGCTTCGGCGGGTCCTTCGAGAATCGCACGCGTTTCGTGCGCGAGGTGCTCGACGGCATCCGCGCGGAAACCGGACCCCGCCTCATCCTCGCCTCGCGCATCAACGCTTTCGACGGCGTGCCGTACACCGCCGATCCGGACACCGGCATCGGTCGTCCGGATGCGTTCACCATTCCCTACGAAGACGGTTTCGGGGTCGATCCCGCCGATCCGCTGAAGGAAGACCTGACGGAGCCCGTCGCGCTTGCGCGCATGCTGGCGGCGCACGGTGTGGATCTCCTGAATGTGTCGCTTGGCAGCCCGTACTACAATCCGCATGTCGGCCGCCCCTACGAGCGCGCTTCCGAAGGCAGCTACGAGACGCCCGAGCATCCGCTCGCGGGCGTGGACCGGCATTTCCGCATCACCGCCGCGCTGCAGGAGGCCGTGCCCGATGTCGCCGTCGTGGGCACGGGCTACAGCTGGCTGCAGAAATATCTCGTCCACGCCGCGGAGTGGAACATCCGACGCGGACGTGTGACCATCGCCGCCGTCGGACGCGGCGCCCTCGCCTATCCCGAATTCGCCACCGACGCGCTCACGACCGGCGAACTGCAATCGAAGCGGGTGTGCCTGACGGTGAGTTTCTGCACCGATCTCATGCGCGCGAAGAAGAACGCACTCGGGCAGTTCCCGACCGGGTGTGTGCCAAGGGACGAGGTCTACGCCGATGTGTATCGGGAGGTGTTGAAGGGTGAAGGATGAAGGATGAAGGATGAATGGTGAAGGAAGTATGTACAGTGTGATCAGGTGGAAGGTGTAGAATGTTGATCATTGATGAATCGTTGACGGTGGAAGAGCTGCGGGCGGCGGCGACGCGGCTGTTCGAGGTGTCCGCGCCGAAGATCCGGGATCTGTTCGCGACCTGGGACGAGGCGAAGGGCGCGCCCGTCATCACCGCGGACGGGAAGTACATCACCCGGGGTTGGACGGAATGGACGCTGGGCTTCCATTACGGGTCCGCCCTGCTGCAGTTCGAAGCCACGGGCGACGCCGAATTCCTCCGCCTCGGCCGTGATGGGACGCTGCGCGGTCTTTCGTCGCATCTGAGCCACACGGGCATACACGATCATGGCTTCCACATTGTGAGCACGTTCGGAAATCTCCTGCGCATGATGCGCGAGGGAACGATCGAGGAGAATGCGCGCGAACGGGAGACATTCGAACTCGCGCTCAAGGTGAGCGGCGCGGTGCAGGCAGCGCGCTGGACATCGCTCGGCGGGGGACGCGGATTCATCCACTCGTTCAACGGACCGCATTCTCTTTTTATCGACACCATGCGCACGCTGCGCTCGCTCGCGCTGGCGCATGCGCTGGGACAGGAACTGCTCGGCGAGAGCGACACGCGTGTCAATCTGCTCGCGCGTCTGCTCCGGCACGCCGAGACCACGGCCCGCTTCAACGTCTACTACGGAGAAGGGCGCGACATCTACGATGTGCCGGGCCGCGTCGCGCACGAGGCGATCTTCAATCGCAGGGACGGCTCCTTCCGCTGTCCGTCGTCGCAGCAGGGATACTCGCCCTTCACCACCTGGACACGCGGACTGGCATGGGCCATCTGCGGTTTCGCCGAGCAACTCGAGTACCTGCACGCCATTTCGGATGAGGCGTTCGTGAAGGGCGAGGACCGTGGCGCCGCCATCGCGCTGTTCGAGCGCGCCGCTCGCGTCACCGCCGAGCAGTACATCGCGTCGACGCCGACGGACGGCATCCCCTACTGGGACACCGGCGCGCCCGGCCTGCACGCCATACGTGACGCGCTCGTCCGGCCTTCCGCGCCGCACAACGAGCACGAACCCGTCGACAGCTCGGCGGCATCGATCGCCGCGCAGGGATTCCTGCGCCTGGGCCGTTGCGCGGTCCTGGCCGGCGACCACCAGGCGGCTGAACGCTACACAAAGGCCGGCGAGACCATCGCCCACCGCCTCTTCACCGCGCCGTACCTGTCCATGGATGCAGGACATCAGGGTCTGATACTCCATTCCGTGTACCACCGTCCGAACGGCTGGGACCACGTTCCGCGCGGCTGCATGATCCCCTGCAACGAATCGTCGCAGTGGGGCGATTACCACGCGCGCGAACTCGCGCTCATGCTGCTCCGGAGCACCGGCGGCAGGGAACACCAGACCTTCTTCCGCGGGATCGCATGATCGCGGGACTGCCGTCCGCGCTGTTTCCGATCGTGCTGATCCTCCAGGCAGCCTGCAGCATCGGCCTCGCGGGCATCGCCTGGTACCGGCTGCTCGTGCAGCTTCCGTTGTTGCGCCGGGTGGATCGCAGGCGTCTGGCGCGCTACGTGAGGCCCATGGAGACGCTCGAACAGTTCGTCATCGGTCCCATCCTGCTGGTCGAAACGCTTTCCGCGCTGCTGCTCCCGCTCGCGATGCCGGAAGGGCTCCCGCTCTGGTACCCCGTCGCCGGTCTGGCCCTGCTCGCGCTGATCTGGGTGCTGCAGATAGCCGTCGCGAGGCGTCACCTGCGCGTGCTGGCGCGCGGCTTCTCCGCGCGCGCGATACGCCGGGTGCTCTGCGCGGCATGGGTGCAGGCCGCCGCATGGACCTTCCGCGCCGTGCTGATCCTCTTCATCATCCTGCTGGCGATGCGCGTGTAGTTCGCGAAGCTGCCCGTTTCGGTCACGACGGGAGCAGCACGGAAAGCTCCGCCGATTCCGCTATATTCAAGTCTCACCGATCATCCACTTGCATCCCGATTCCTCATGAGCAGCAGCCCCGTCACCGACTTCATTCTTCATCACTACCGCCATTTCAACGCCGCGGCGCTCATCGATGCCGCGAAGGGCTACACCGCGCATCTCGACGGCGGCGGGAAGATGTTCGTGACCCTCGCGGGCGCCATGAGCACCGCCGAACTCGGCCTCTCGCTCGCCGAGATGATTCGGCAGGGGAAGGTGCACGCGATCACCTGCACCGGCGCGAATCTCGAGGAGGATCTCTTCAACCTCGTGGCGCACTCGCATTACGTGCGCGTGCCGCATTACCGCGACCTCACGCCGCAGGACGAGCAGAACCTCCTCGAACACCACCTCAACCGCGTCACCGACACCTGCATCCCCGAGGAGGAGGCCATGCGCCGCCTCGAGAAGGCCGTGCTCGAGGAATGGATGGAAGCCGACGCGAAGGGCGAGCGCTACTTCCCGCACGAGTTCATGTACCGCGTGCTGCGCAGCGGCAAGCTGGACCGCTACATCGAGATCGATCCCAAAAACAGTTGGATGATCGCGGCCGCGGAGAAGAATCTCCCGATGTTCGTCCCGGGCTGGGAGGACGCCACGCTCGGCAACATGTACGCGGGCACTGCATTTCGGGCGATATCAAGAACGTCCACACCGTCCGCACCGGCATCGAGTACATGATGGAACTCGCCGAGTGGTACACGAAGATCACCGAGAAAACGCCGCTCGGTTTCTTCCAGATCGGCGGCGGCATCGCGGGCGACTTCCCCATCTGCGTCGTGCCGATGCTGCATCAGGATCTGCAGCGCGATCACGTGCCGCTCTGGGCCTACTTCTGCCAGATCAGCGATTCCACCACGAGTTACGGCTCCTATTCCGGGGCCGTGCCCAACGAGAAGATCACCTGGGGCAAGCTCGGCGTCGACACGCCGAAATTCATCGTCGAGTCCGACGCCACCATCGTCGCCCCGCTCATCTTCGCGTACGTGCTCGGCTGGTGAGTCCCGATTTCAGCCAATGATGACGGTCTCATGAGCGATTCGGAACCGCGCGTCGCGCCGTTCGTGCTGACGAACAGGCACAAGGACGTCATTCGCGGAGATGCGCATCATCCGGCGCGTCCGGACGGTTCGCCCGTGCTCGTGATCTGTCACGGCTTCAAGGGCTTCAAGGACTGGGGCGCTTTCCCGCACATCGCGGCCTATTTCTCCGCGCAGGGGTGGACGGTGCTGCGTTTCAATTTCTCGCTCAACGGGGTCGGGGACGATCCACTCACCTTCACGCGCCTCGACGATTTCCGCCGCAACACGTACACGCGCGAACTTGAAGATCTCATCGACGTGCTCGATGCGGTGACGTCCGGCGTCATCGATATGGAAGGTGCCGATGCGGAGCGTCTCGCGCTGCTCGGGCACTCGCGAGGGGGCGGCATCGCCATCGTCGCGACCGCGGAGGATGCGCGCGTGCGGGCGGTGGCGAGCTGGGCGTCGGTCTCCACCTTCGACCGCTGGGGACCGCAGCTCAAGGCGACGTGGCGCGAGCGCGGACTGCTCGAGGTCATGAACACGCGCACGAAGCAGAAGATGCCGCTCGGTGTGGAACTCCTGGAGGATTACGAACGCAATGCCTCTCGGCTGGACATCTGCGCCGCGGCGTCGCGACTCGCTGTTCCCTTGCTCGTCGTGCACGGCGAACAGGATATGTCGGTGCCGCTCGAGGAGGCCTTCGCGATTCACCTTGCCGCGGATCGGTCGCTCGCGTCGCTGTCGGTGATTCCGAACACCGACCATGTGTTCGGCGCATCCCATCCGTTTGCGGGCATGCCGGATCCGCTGGCACGCGTACTTGCGGGGACGGAGGCGTGGCTCAGGCTGTCGCTGGGGATGGCTGGGGTGTAATCGAAAGACTGTCCTGCGGATATCTTTCTCCCTCTCCCTCTGGGAGAGGGCCGGGGTGAGGGATTGCGGAAACGCAAACCGCTTCCCTTCGCTGATGACGGCAATGCTGACGCATCGGGTCCGGGTGGTTGTTTGGCGGTGCATGCCCGGCTTTTTCAAGCATTCACCGATCCTCACCGTTGCCTGATCTGCGTACTTTCTTTTGCCCAAGCCGCAAAAGAAAGTACCAAAGAAAAGGGCGTGCCGGGATGAAAAATTGCGCCGAAAAGCGACGCTTCTCTTGCGGCGGATTCGAAATCTTGCTGCTGGCCTGGGCATGGCCTCGCTGGCGCGCGGTTCCGATTCCCGTCGAATCCGCTCGCAAGCTCCGCTGCTTTTCTTCGCAATTTTTCACATGGCGTTGAAGAGAAATGCGAAGACGAAGAGAAATGCGAAGACGAAGAGAAATGCGAAGACGAAGAGAAATGCGAAGACGAAGAGAAATGCGAAGAAAGAGAAATGTGAGGTGGGTACTAATCGACGACGAAGTCGAAATCGATGTTGGAGGGATCGTCATCCGGAGTTGGCGAGGCGGCTGTTGACTGCGAGCGCAGGACGCTGATGCCGCCGTAGATGACCATGCCCAGGGATGCGGCGCAGGTCAGGCCGAGCAGCATGAGCAGGCGTGTTTCATTCGAGATCGAGAGGAATGCGTGCATGGTGTCCATCATTGTTGCCTCCTTGTTGGATACAAAGATGCGGCGGCCATGTGAGCTGCTTATGAGAGCGGTGTGAGAAAATGACGCCCGCCTGCGCATGGCGGCGCAGACGGGGCGGCGTTGTCGCGTTGTAGTATTTGTCGCGTCGGGATTTGTCGCGGTCAGCGGATCAGGCGGACGGTCTGCACGGCGGTGCCGGAGGCGGTCTGCAGGCGCAGGTAGTAGGCGCCGGATGGCAGATCGCCGGGCTGCCAGCGGACGGTCCATGCTCCCGCCTCGTAGAAACCCTCCGCGACGCTCGCGACTTCGCGGCCGAGCGCGTTCCATGCCGTCAGCTTCACGTCGCCGGCCTCTTCGAGACGGAAATCGACGGACACGATGCTGTTCTTCGCGAGCGACACGGGGTTCGGATACAGCTTCGAGAGCGAGAACAGGGCCGGCTGCCGCGCGGGATCGGCGGAGAGCAGTCCGCTGCTGACCGTCTTGATGATGAGTCCGTCCCAGCCGACGGCAAAGCCCTTCTGCGCGTCGAGGAAATACACCGATTCGAGGAAACTCTGGGAAGGCACATCCTGGACGGACCATTTCGCGCCGCCGTTCGTGGTGAACAGGATCAGTCCGTACCAGCCCGCGATGTAGGCCCGGTTCGCGTCGATATGCTGCACCTCATTAAGGGTGTAGCTGCTGAGCGGAACGTCGGCAAATTGCACCGCCCAGTTCCGGCCGCCGTTGGTGCTGTGCAGGATCAGCCCGCCGATGCCGACGATGGTGCCCGAGCTGTCATTCCCGAAGGAGATGGAGTAGAGCGTGCCGGGCTTGCCGCTGTTCTGTCCCTGCCAGGTCAGGCCGCCGTTGGTGGTGCGCCCCACATTGCCCGCATTTCCGCAGGCCCAGCCCTTCTTGGTATTCAGAAACGTGAAGGAGTACACGTTGTTGGGACCGAAGCCGATGTCGCGGTTGGTCCAGGTGCGGCCGCTGTCGCTGGTGGTCTTGCACAGCCCCGCATAGCCGCCGATCATGCCGTTGCTCTCATCGAAGAAGATGACGTCGTAGATGACGCCGGTCTGTTTGGTGTCGATTTTTGACCAGCTGTTGCCGCCGTCGCGCGTGCGCAGCAGCACGCCGTCGTTGCCCGCCGCGAAGCCGAGCGTCTTGCTCGTGAAGCGCACGCGGTTGAGCCGCGCCTGCGTGCCGCTCGGCACGGTGCGCCAGTTCCCGCCTCCATCCGTGGTGATGCGTATCATGCCCGTATCTCCCACGGCGACGCCGTTGTCCGCGTCCGTGAACCAGACGCTGTAGAACACCTTGAAGGGCATGTCGGGTCCGACCTTCAGCCAGCCGGGTTGCGCCTGGGCGCTGAGGGACGTCGCAATACCGATGATAAAAAGAGTTGCAAGTCTCATAAAATTCCTGTTCGCTGTTGAGATCGCGCCGCTCCCGGCGCATTGTGTCCTGCTAGATACGGCGTAAATCGGACCTGCGCAAGAGCCATTGAAACGGCTTTTGCAGAACGTGCACTTGACATTCGGGCATGCGATAACTAAGTTCAGAACAGCATCAATTTGGAATTTAGGGCACTGATCATGACCGCATGCGTCCGGACGAGAGGGGAGCCGCCATCCGCGTGTGACTTGTCGATCTCTTCGCAGGAGGATGAACGCGTGAATGCTCAGTTTCAGACCGATACACTGTTGGCTGGCAATTAGGCCGCTTCATGAAACGCACATGGTTTGCTCCGCACACCTTCTTTTCTTGTTGCTCGTACCGACAGCAGCAATCCTCGCACAGAGCGGTTGGTATCAGCAGAATCCGCTCCTCCAAAGGAATACTCTGAACAGTGTATCTTTCGTCGACACCAACACTGGAATAGCAGTCGGAGCTAGAGGCACAATAATTCGTACCAGGAATGGCGGCATTTCCTGGACCATCCAATCGAGCGGGACCACGGTGGCGCTCAGTTGCGTCGACAGCCCGACCCGCGAGACGGCTACGGTCGTCGGAGATGCTGGCACGATTCTGCACACGACAAACGGGGGCACATCGTGGACAATCCAGCAAAGTGGCACGAGTCGAAATTTGCGTGGTGTCTCCTTCATCGATCCCGTTGTGGGTTTTGCAGTCGGAGACAGCGGCACAATACTCAGGACCGTCGATGGTGGAGATTCATGGCTGTTACTTGCGAGCAATACCGTGGATCAACTGCGTGCCATCTCGGCAATCGATGACCAAACCGTCATTGTGGTTGGGGGCGGCGGGGCGATTCTTCGAACAAATGATGGGGGCACGTCGTGGATCAGACAGAATGGAGGTTCAGGGAATCCGTTTTTGGAGTCTGCTTCACAGATACAGATAGGGAACTGTCGTGGATACCAAAGCGTGCTCCGCACTACTGATGGAGGGTCCACATGGGTCAACAAACTCATGAATCCTGTTGCATACTGTTCAGCAGTTTCATTTGCAGACGCGAATAATGGAGTCGTCGTCGCAATAATTTCGGGTGGGATGAGGTCGGATTATTATATCTACCGAACGAACGACGGCGGAAACACATGGCAAGGATATAAAACCGGAGGAGCCTCCAACGGGGATTTTACCTGCTGCTGGCCCATCGGAGTGTCTCTTGCGAATCGAAATATCGGCTTTGCGGTTGGGGCACAAGGGATAATCTTTCGCACGTCGAATGGAGGAAGTAGTTGGCGATACCTCGATTTTGGAGTTACCATCCGTGATCTTCAGGGTGTGTCATTCACTGGAGCATCCATCGGGACAGCAGTAGGAGATGGAAGCGTGAATCTTCGCACAACCGACGGAGGCCTAGTGTGGCATTCCCAAAACCAATCGTACGAACGATTCTTCTTTGGAGCCGTGTCATTCAGTGATGCCAACCACGGCACTGCTGTCGGCACCCACAGTATTATTGCAAAAACGACGAATGGTGGATCGACATGGTCCAACTTGGAAGTGGTTGGCGGGAATAATTATCAGCTCTTCGGCGTTTCTTTCACAGATTCAAGTGTCGGGACTGCTGTAGGAGAGCACGGGTTGATCTTACATACGACGGACGGTGGATTGTCCTGGTCATCATGGTCTGTTCAAAACAGTGGAACGACGAATACATTGAGGGGCGTCTGTTTCACAGACACCAGTGTTGGTACAATCGTCGGATATTCGGGTACAATCCTTCACACAATTGATGGAGGAGCCACATGGACGCTGCAGACAAGCGGCACGACTGAAAACCTGTACGGAGTCGTTTTCACTTCCGCAACGAACGGAACCGCCGTTGGGTCAGCTGGTACTATTCTTCGTACAATCGACGGCGGCTCGAGATGGGTTAGTCAGGTGAGCGGAACCGCGCAGGAATTGTTCGGGGTTTCATTCCCTGTCGCAGACACCGGCGTTGCGGTTGGAGCGGCAGGCACGATATTGCGCACGACGAATGGCGGGACCACGTGGATACAACAGGCGAGTGGAACAACGGAAGGATTGAATGCTGTCTGCTTCACCGATGCCAACACCGGGACGGCAGTCGGCAACAATGGCACCATCCTCCGCACAACCACGGGTGGCATCATCAACGATGCCAGCGAAGTGCCCGTTCTTCCGACGTGGGCACAATTGGATCAAAACTACCCCAACCCCTTCCATTCAGAAACCCTCATGCGATATACAGTTCCGACCGCGGGCTTCGTATCGCTGTGCGTGTATGATCTCCTCGGCAAGGAAGTGGCGCGTCTGGTGAACGGCGACATGGAGCCGGGATCGCATTCGCTGAGCTGGAACGCCTCCGGTCTTCCGGCAGGAATCTACTTCTCCGTGCTGCGCACCGCCTCTCATGTCGCAAGTAGAACGATGCTTCGCATTCGCTGACGTTTCGTTTCAGCCCATACGGCAAACGCCCGGAGAGTCTCCGGGCGTTTGCGCAAGAGCGAAGTGCAGAGCGTGCGTCAGGAGGCGATGGCCCTGGTGACTTTCTCGGCGGCTTCCTTGAGCGTGGAAGCGACCATGAATTTCACGCCGGAGTTGTTGAGGATCTCGGCGGCTTCCACGGCGTTGGTGCCGGCGAGGCGCACGACGATGGGCACGTTGATGTCGATGTTCTGCGCGGCCTGGATGACGCCGTTCGCGATGCGGTCGCAGCGCACGATGCCGCCGAAGATGTTGATGAGGATGGCCTTCACGTTCGGATCGCCGAGGATGATGCGGAAGCCGTTCTCGACGGTCTCGGCGCTGGCGCCGCCGCCCACGTCCAGGAAGTTGGCCGGCTCGCCGCCCGCCAGCTTGATGATGTCCATGGTGCCCATCGCGAGACCGGCGCCGTTGACCATGCAGCCCACGTTGCCGTCGAGCTTGATGTAGTTGAGGTTGTACTTCGAGGCCTCGATCTCGAGCGGGGCTTCCTCGTCGAGGTCGCGCAGCGCGGCGAAGTCGGGATGGCGGTCCAGCGCGTTGTCGTCGAAGTTCACCTTGGCGTCCAGCGCGATGATGCGTCCGTCGCCTGTGAGCACGAGGGGATTGATCTCGAACATGCTCGCGTCGAGCGCGTCGTAGGCCTTCGCGAGGGCGGTGAGGAACTTCACGCCGTTTTTAAACGCATCGCCCGTGAGGCCGAGGCCGAAGGCCAGCGCGCGCGCCTGGTAGGTCTGGAAGCCCACGGCGGGATCGATGGTGACTTTGAGGATCTTCTCGGGCGTCTCGGCCGCGACCTTCTCGATTTCCATGCCGCCCTCGGTGGACACCATCATCACGTTCTTCGACTGCACGCGGTCGAGCAGCATGCCTGCGTAGAATTCCTTGCGGATGTCCACGCCTTCCTCGATCAGGACGCGATGCACGATCTTGCCCTCGGCGCCGGTCTGGATGGTGACGAGGAGGTTGCCGAGCATCTTCGACGCGTACTCGCGCACCTCGTCGAGCGACTTCGCGACCTTGACGCCGCCGTTCATGATCAGCTCGCGCGTGTCCGGATGGTAGACGTCGCCCTTGCCGCGGCCGCCGGCATGAATCTGGGACTTGACCACCCAGATGGAACCGCCGAGCTTCTCTGCCGCGGCGACGGCTTCGTCCGGCGTGAACGCCACGTGACCTGCAGGGGTGGGCACGTTGAAGGTGCGGAGAATCTCCTTGCCCTGATACTCGTGAATTTTCATCGATGTTCCTGTGCTGGCTGTGAAGGGTGCGCTATGCTGCTTTGAATGGATTGCGAAGGGGAGAATCGGTTGCAACCATCAAAAATCGGAAAAAAAACTGAATGTTGGAAGTGCCGTCTCCGGCATGTCGGTTCGGGCCGGATGGAAGGCCGACCCGCGCTATCTGCACACCTTCGCGAACACACGCAGGAAATTGCCGCCCAGCACTTTCCGGATATCTTCCTCGGATAATCCGCGGCGCAACAGCTCGCGCGTGAGGTAGGGCAGGGCGGTGACGTCGCCGAGTCCCACCGGCGCATAGTCGATGCCGTCGAAGTCCGAGCCGAGTCCCACGTGATCGATGCCCGCCGTTTTGATGGCGTGCTCGATGTGATCCGCCACGTCGAGGATGGTGGGCAGGCCGCGCTTCGCGGCGGCGGCGATGATGCGGTCGCGCTGCGCGAGGGCTTCCGCGGTGAACGTGCCGCGCAGGGCCGCGAGGCGCTGTTCCTCGCGCGCGCAGAGCGAGCCAACATTCTTCGGGAGGCGGGCCTTCAGGTACACCGGGAAGTAATTGATCATCGCCACGCCCCCGTTGGCGGCGAGCGCGCGGAGCTGCGCGTCGGTCAGGTTGCGCGGGTGCGGGAAGATCGCGCTGCAGGAGGAGTGCGAGGCGATGACGGGGTTGCCCGTCGTGCGCAGCACATCGTCGATGCTCTTCGGACCGAGATGGGAGATGTCGACGATCACTCCCAGGCTGTCGAGCAGGCGGATGACGCGCCTGCCGTGGTCTGACAGGCCGGTCCTGCGCCTGCCCGCGGCCTCGTCCTTCGCGGAGCCCGCCCAGGCGGTGCTGTTGTTCCAGGTCAGGCCGAAGACGCGCAGTCCGCGTTTGTACAACGCGAGGATGTTGTCGGTGGACTGTCCCACCGGATGGCCGCCTTCCAGCGCGACGATGCAGGCGAGTTTCGATCCGAGGATTGCCGCGTCGAGTTCGCGCCTGTTGCGCACGATGCTCATGCGGCTGCTGTTGCGTTTCGCGATGACGGCGAGAGAGTCGATTTCCCTGTTCGCCTTGGCGAAGGCATCGCCGCGCTGCAGATGTTCGGGCGAGACCCAGACGGAGCAGAGTTGCACGTCGAGTCCGCCCTCGCGAAAGCGGACAAGGTCGGAGTGCCCCGTGCTGCGCCGTTTCTCGATACTGTGCCCGCGCATGATCGCGGAGAGGATGTCGTTGTGGCCGTCCACCACCACCGCCTCCGCGTGCACGGCGCGCCAGTCGCGGACGGACTGCATGCCCGCCAGCGCGATGACGCCCCCGGAGAAGAGGATGACCGCGACGCGCGCGAGCGCGCTCAGTCGAGCGGGAATTTCTTGTCGTACCATGTCTTCGTCACGTCGAGCCACATCACGAGGCCGGCCCATTCGCCGAAGGGCGCGTAATAGTTGTGGATGTCCTTGTCCGAAAATTCTCCGCCGTTGCCGTGGAGTTCGGTCAATGCCGCGCGGCACCAGGAATCGAGCCCGAGGCGGTCGAAGCGCCCGAGCAGTTTGAGGAGATTGCTGGCGGCGTACTCGCCGACGCCCTTGATGGAGCGGAGGGCGGCGTACAGTTCGTCGGTGGACGCCCCCGCGCCGCGGAGGGCTTCCACGTCCATGGCGCCGGAGGCGCAGCGGCGGGCGAATTCGAGGACGAAGGGCGCGCGGTAGCCGAGGCGGATTTCCTCGCGAAGGAATTTCTCGCTGCTGTCGGCGATGGCGCCGGCTTCGGGGAAGGTCATGTGGCTGCCATCGATCCTGCGTCCGAATTCAGCGACGAGGCGCGCATTCATGGCCATGGTGAGCGACCACGAGCAATTCGTGGTGAGAATCATCTTGACGATGTCCTCGAAGGCCGTCGCGCCGCGCAGCATGCGGCCCACCTTCTTTTTCGCCATCCACGCGTATTCAGGATAGCCGCGCACGAGGGAGTAGAACGGCGCGAGGTCGAGATCCAGATTCAGGACGCCCGAGAGGATGTCCGCCGCGTGCTGCAATTCCGAGGCACGCAGTCCCCCCTTGAGGGCGACCGAGACGGCGGGCGCGGAAGGCGAGTCTCCGGTCTCCACACGCGCGATGGCGATGCGTCCCGAAGAGAGCGGGACGGGCAGCGACAGGGAGAGCGGCGAGGGTTCGTGCTCGAAGGGAGCGAGCATGCACCAGCCGTGAGAGTACACCGTGTGACGGAGGTGAAAATTCTTCGGAAAGGACAGCCGTGCCGTGAGATCCATGGAATGCTCCTGGTGAAAAGTGGAAAGCAACCCCCGCGATCGCCGAGGGTTGCTTTCTTGAGAGACGTGCCCGATGCGCGTGGGTTCGACGCAGCGGTGCGAGACGGGTTGCGTGCCTTACTTGGGCTGGGCTTCGCCGTCTTCGGTCTTCTTGATGGCCTGAATTTCGTTGCGGACTTCCTGCGCCTTGCGCTTCAGCTCGTTCATGTGCTTGCGCACGCGCGTCCCCGCGGATTTATTCCCCTTCACGAAGAATTTCTCGAAATCCTTCTCAAAACTCTGCACGAGAGCGACCAGTTCGTGGAAACGATTCATATGACCTCCAGAGAGTGATCTGTAAAAATTGTTGGAACAATGATGTACGGTGCTTTCACATTCACGCGTTTCGCTGGGCTGAACCGGCGAGCGCGGTGACAAAGGATACGGAAAATCGGGCGGTCGGCTAGTATCGATGTGAGAATCGTTGTGGAAAATATATCACTTTCAGGCATTCCCGCAAGAGCAAACGCGTTTTTTACTCATTTTTCGATATTGGCAACCGGGAGGCCTTTGCGTCGGACTCCAGGCGGATTTTCGCTTCACGGTACAGCGCATCGACGTACGGGAAGGGTTTCAACGCCCGTTCGAAAATCCCGAGCGTATAGGCGATGGTCAGGCCGTAGTTTGTCAGCGGTATCCCCGCATCGGCGGCGCGCTCGACACGCGAGAGCATGTGCCGCCGGTTGATGGTGCAGGCGCCGCAGTGGACGATCAGCGAATACGGCGACAGATCGGAAGGGAAGTCGTGCCCCGAGAACACGTCGAAATCGAGCTTGCCTCCCACGTACTGTTCGAGCCAGCGCGGAATCTTCACCCGTCCGATATCCTCGCCGCTCGGATGATGCGCGCAGGCCTCGGCGATCAGCACGCGCTGGCCGGGCCGCAGGCGGTCGATGGCCGTCGCGCCGACGACGGACGAGGTCAGATCGCCTTTGAAGCGCGAGAAGAGGATGGAGAAGCTCGTCAGAGGGATCCCGGGCGGAACATCGGCCGACACCTTCAGGAACTCCTGGCTGTCGGTGATCACGAGGGCGGGCGGGCGAAGCAGGCGCTCGAGGGCATCGGACAGTTCCCGCTCCTTCACCACCATCGCGTAGGCATCGCAATCGAGTATCTCACGCAGCGTCTGCACCTGCGGCAGGATGAGGCGGCCCTTGGGCGCCTCGATGTCTATGGGCACAACGAGCAGCACGAGATCGCCGGGAAGGACCAGATCGCCGAGGATGGATGGCGCATTGACGTATTCGTCGGGAGCCGCGTCGATGATGGCGGCACGCAGGTCGCGCAGACCTTCGCCCGTCCGCGCGCTCGCGGGGACGCGATACTTCACTCCTTCATCGGCAATAGCGTCTTCCAGAGCATTACCTTCGCGCAGATCGCGTTTGTTGGCGACCGCGATCACCGGTGTGTTGCGCTGCTTGAACAACACGAGGAGCTCGTGCTCGAAGCTCTGCCAGTCATCCGTGACCAGGATGGCAAGGTCCACGCGTTCGATGACCTTCATCGTCTTGTCCACCCGTTGCGCGCCGAGCACGCCCACGTCGTCGATGCCCGCGGTATCGACGAAGAGCACGGGACCGACGGGCAGCAGCTCCATGGCCTTTTCCACCGGATCGGTGGTCGTGCCCGCGACGTCGGAGACGATGGAGACGTTCTGCTTCGTGAGGGCGTTCAGGATGGACGATTTGCCGACGTTTCTTCTTCCGAAAATTCCTATGTGGAGGCGGAGGCCTTTGGGGGTTTGTTGCATGCTGTTTCGTTTGCGGAGGTGGTGGGCGGTCGCACAGCCGTGCGACCGTACATTCATTCTTCTTGGAGATTTATTATCGGGTCACATGGCCGTGCGACCGTCCATGACTTCTGTGCAGCGGCTATTTCCAGCCGAGGGCGCAGAGGGCTTCGGGGGTGAGGAGGGCGTCGAGTTCGCCTGCGGGCATCAGTCCGAGTCTGGCGACGGCCTCCCGGATGCTCAGGTGTTCCGCCTGCATGAGTTGCGCGAGTTCCACGGCGCGCTCATGGCCGATGGCGGGGATGAGGGCGGTGACGGTTTCCTGTGAGCGTTCCATGAGCGCGCGGCAGTGCTCCGCGTTCGCGGTGATGCCGGCGATGCAATCGCGCGCGAAGATGGCGTCCGTGCGCTCGAGCAGCGCGATGGAGGCGAGCAGGGCGTCGGCGATGAGCGGCAGGAAGGCGTTGAGTTCGAGTTCGCCCGACATGACCGCCGTGGTGATCTCGGTATCGTGCGCGAAGACGCGGAAGCCCGCCTGCATCACCATTTCGGGGATGACCGGGTTGATCTTGCCCGGCATGATGCTGGAACCGGGCTGAATGGCGGGCAGTTCGATTTCGCCGAGTCCGCCTTGCGGTCCGCTGGAGAGCAGTCGCAGGTCGCGCGCGATTTTCACGAGCGTGCTCGCGTGGGCGCGGAGGATGCCGGAGACTTCCACGAACGGATCGTTGTTCTGCGTGGCGTCGATGAGATTCTCGGCGCGGGCGAGGTTGAGGCGGGTTTCCTCGCGGAGCTTTTCGGCGGCGAGGAAAATGTACTTCCTCGGCGCCGCGATGCCGGTGCCGATGGCCGTGCCGCCGAGGTTCACCACGCGCAGGCGTTCGACGCACTTGAAGACGCGCCAACGGTCCCGCGCCAGGGCGTTCGCCCAGGCGCCGAACTCGCGTCCGAGCGTGGTCGGCACGGCGTCGCGCAGCTGCGTGCGGCCGAGTTTCACGACGTCAGCGAATGCGCGTTCCTTCTCCTGGCAGGCGTCCTGCAGCGCCACGATCTCTTTCTCCAGACGCTGCAGTCCGAATATCGCGGCCACGCGGAGGGCCGTCGGATAGGTGTCGTTCGTCGACTGGTGGAGGTTGACGTGTCCGAGCGGCGAGACCTCGAGTCCGCAGAGCTGCGTGGCGCGCCGGGCGATCACCTCGTTCGCGTTCATGTTCGTGGAGGTGCCCGCGCCGCCCTGCAGCGCGTCGGTGACGAAGTGCGCGCGGTGTTCGCCCGCGGCCACCTCGTCGCAGGCGGAGGCGATGGCCGCCGCGCGCGCCGCATCCAGGTGGCCGAGCTCCGCGTTCGCCGCCGCGCAGGCCTTCTTGACAAGGGCGAGGGCGGCGATCAATTCGAAGCGGACATACCGATCCGATATATCGAATGCGTCGCGGGCCCGCGCGGTCTGTATCCCGTACAGGACGTCATCCGGCAATTCGCGCTCGCCGAGCAGGTCATGTTCAATGCGTGTCATGCGTGGTCCTCGGAGGGAAATTATCAAACTTGCCCCCGATAGCAAACCGACATGCGGATTCGACTCGCATTTGGCCCGCAGGATTGCTACGTTTCCGTCTCGCGGTCGCATGAAGCGGTCGGTGCTTCCCTCCCGTCTTCCCCCTCTCACTCTGCGCGGACACTCCTCCATGGACAGACGCATTTTCATCAAATCGCTTGCCGCGGCGGGCGCCGCCGCATCTCTTCCGTTCGAGATCATTCATGGTCGGCCGCAGTCTCGCGCGGACTACCTGGGCCTGCATCCCTTCCTTGCCGCGCATCCCGATGCCGTGTTCATCATGAAGACGTCGGTGAGCGTCAAGACCGATACGGCCGCGAAACTCGCCGCCGGTCAGGCGTTCGCGTCGAAGGTGTTCCTGAAATCCGACACGCCGGGCGTGCCGTTCGATTGGAACATTTCGCTGAAGGCGAATCTCACCTGCACGTCCGGCACCGGCGGCACGGTGGGCGGCATGGGCATCCGCACCGACATTCCCTTCGTGGAAGGAGTCATCGAGAGCGTGAAGGGATTGGGCTTCCCCGCGGCCAACGTGTCGATGCGCGAAGGCAATCTGCTCGGCGACGGGTATTGTCCGGCGGAATCCGAGATCGGGCCGGCGCGCGAAATGGCCGAGCGCGCGGGCATCAATTTTCTCTCGTTCGCTTCCGGCAGGAAGGCCGCCGAGATCACGCTCGACACCATCCAGGAGGGGACGGAGGCTGTCTGGACAGAGTGTCCCGACGGCGTCATGTTCCGGCGCATCGGCTCCGTGGCGCCGTTCAACGCGACGAACACCTGGCTGCTGAACATCGCGAAGTTCAAGTCGCATTCCATGGGATTGACGCTCGCCTCGAAGAACATCCAGGGCGCCTGCATCAGTCCGTACATCCATTTCTGCGAGACACTCGAAAGCACGAAAAATCTTCCCGCGAAGGTGCTGGAGAATTTCCATCCGGATTTTGAGCAGCGCATCGGCGAGCTGTATCAGCAGCATGTCAAGAGCATTCCCCGCTGGGAGCGTCCGGGCACCGACTCGCGAAGCGGTCTCGGGATGGAGTCGTGGGCGCAGCGCACCTGCGACTGGCTGTCCGTGCAGCCTGCCGGCCTCCACGTCATCGAAGGCATCTACGGACGCAACGGCAACGGTTTCACCCTGGGTCCGGGACCCGGCGACACGCCGGAGGAATTCATGAGCAACATCCTCATCTTCGGGATGAACCCGCTGCTCGTGGACGTCATCGGCATGTGGATGGGAGGGCACGAGCCGGGGAACTTCGGCCTCTTCCACATCGCCCGCGAACGCGGCTTGCTCGCGACCTTCAATCCCCGCGCCATCCCCGTGTTCACCTGGGAGGACATCGAGCCCTCCGAGGCCAAACTCGACGACTTCACACGAACGCCCCTCCGCACGCCCTACCTGCAGAAGGACTACAACGGCGGGAAGGAGGAACTGTACCATCTCGTCAACGAGCCGTTCGATTACGGTTCGCTCGCCGTTTCCGCTCCTTCCCGGCCCGACGCCTTCGTGCTCGGGCAGAACCACTCCAATCCGTTCCGCGGCTCCACCATCATCGAGTACCGGATGCCCCGGTCCGGATATGCCCGTCTGGAGATCTTCAACTCCCGCGGCGACCGTGTGGGGGTGCTGGCCGACGGGTGGGTGTCCCAGGGCGCGCACGCCGCCACGTGGGTGTCGGGCACGCACGCCCCCGGTGCATACTTCTACCGGTTCACGTCGGGCGGGTTGTCTATCACCCGTAAAATGGTTCTCGTACGATAACGATCGGAGTACTCCGCCACAAAGGCACATACGAATACAAGAGGCCACAAAGGCACATACGAATACAAGAGGCCACAAAGGCACATACGAATACAAGAGGCCACAAAGGCACATACGAATACAAGAGGCCACAAAGGCACAAAGAGCACAAAAAATTTGTGTCCTTTATGCCTTTGTGGCGAAACTCACACCACGAGCTTCTTCACCTGGAACTGCGGTCCGAAATTGATGATCATCCCGTGTCGTTCGCGACCGGCGCGGAGATAGCCGAGGATGTACGCGAGGTGATCGGAAGAGAGGGTGGTGCACGCTTTCAACTCGACGAGCAGACAGCGTTCCACGAAGAGGTCGCAGCAGTAGTCGCCGAGCGGCGTATCATCCTCGTCGAAAACGGACAATCCGAACTGTGTGTCGACATGGATTCCGAGTTTCCGGAGTCGATGCGCGAGTCCGCGTTCGTACACCTTCTCGAAGTGACCCGGGCCGAGGTAGCGGTACAACTCGTACGCGGTTTGACGGACGATGTCGGTGAGGCGGAGGACGTACTCGTCGTCGTGGATGGGTGAGGTTTGGGGTGGGGTTTTCATGGGGGCTTCTCCTTACCCCGTTATACTCCCGACCCTCTCCGAATGTTCCCGAAGAGATGCCACAAAGATTGGCCACAAAGATTGGCCACAAAGATTGGCCACAAAGATTGGCCACAAAGGCACAAAGGACACAAATGAAAAAAACGAATTTGTGCCTCTGTGCCTTTGTGCAAGAAAATGTCGGAAGCCTCTATCTGATAATCGTCAGGGGCCGTTCTTGTATCGAGGCTCCCGACGAGAGTCGGCAGATGTACATCCCGGGAACGAGGGAACGGACATCGAGAGAGATGTCATGCGTTCCGGGTTGCACTGCACCCCGGACCACAGTGACGACTTCCCGGCCGAAGAGGGCGTAGATGCGAATGGTGATGTCGGTCTCGCGTGCGGCCTGGAAGCGGATATGCGTGACGTCGCGCGCGGGATTCGGGTAGTTCTGCTCGAGTGTGACGCCTGAAGCGAGAAACGGATCCTCAACTCCGGTACTTGACGAGGTGGTGAATTGCCATTCCGTCGAACTCGCGCCCTGTCCGTCGGCATTGAGACCGAAGACGCGCCAGTAGTACTGGGTGGACGTGCTCAGCCCGATCGTGCGGTACGTGAGGCTCGTCACGCCGCTGGTATCGAATACCGGCAGACCCCAGGACTGATCTTTCGACACCTGCAGGCGGTACATCGTCGCGCCGGCCGTCGTGTCCCAGGTGAACGTGGGATTGACACTCACATCGGTGGCGTCCTGTCTCGGGAGTTTCAAGGGCGGGCCGGCGAGGGTGGTCATGAATGTGCGAATGGAAGACCACGGACTCCAGCCATCAATGTAGCCGGCTCGGAGCCGCCAGTACACGCGGGTGTTGTAAGGCAGTGTCGCGGCGGAGTAGGACGTGGCGGAGATGGTCTGATCCACAAGAGGCGAGGTGAATGCAGCGTTGAGCGCAATCTGTATTCCGTAGGAGTTCGCGCCGACACGCGGTAACCACGAGCACGCGACTGGGAGCGACACCATCCGCGCACTGTCGAACGGCATCTGCGCTGCCGGCGCCTCACGCATTTTGTCGGCAACCGTAAATGTCCATGGAGCGGACCAGGGACCACCGCCGCCGGCGTTGTCCGCGCGGACCCGCCAGTAATACCGTGTCTTGAATTGCAGGTTTGCAACCGTGTCTCGTGTTGTCGAAGTGCTCCAGCCTTTGAGGCCCTGCACAAAGGCGGTATCGGTCGCGACCTGCACACGGTACATTAACGCGGTTTGCACAGGCGTCCATTCCAACGCAACGGGAAGTCCAAGCGTGTCGATGTTGTTCGCGGGAGCGATCTGCAGTGGCGCGGCGGGGGGCAATTCGGCCGTGGTGAAGCTCCAGGCGTCGGACCAGGGACTGCTCCCCCCGTCGTTCTCCGCCCGCACGCGCCAGTGGAATTTGGTCAACACCGGGAGTGCGTATAAACGCCATGTCGAGGCCGCAAGGTGCTCGATGCGCGTGTGAATGCTGGAGAAATCCTGGACTTGAGACAATTCGAGCGTGTATCCGGTCGCGGCGCCGTCATTTGTCCAGGAGAGCACCGAGGGCCTCGGGACAGCGAGTGCATTGTTCAAAGGGAACGCGAGCACAGGTTTCGGACGCGGCGCACTGAAAGATCGACGGAAAAGCGACCCGGGCTTCCCGGCGGCAAATGTCATTCCGCCCGGACGTATCGCGGTGATATTCAGCGTCGTCAATCCGTCAATGAAACTTCCCCAGGTGTTTCCGCCATCCGTGCTGCGATACGTGCCTGCACTCACCGTGCCGACGAGAAGCGTGGTGTTCGATATTGCGCTGACCGACTGAAGGTAATCGTTCAGAATGGCCATCTGCGTCCAGGTCGCGCCATTGTCTTGCGACCGGTACACTCGGTCCCATACGACCGCGAACACCGTGCCATCCGGTGTTACAGCGCAGGCGTTGATGTTTTTCGTCGTGTCGATGCCGTTGTCCGCGCGGGACCACTGCATCGTGCTCCGATGCAGCCGGTAGAGTTTGACGCTCCCGTTGATATTGACGCACGCGTACATCCATCCGTTCCTGCCGTCGGTGAGGATCGGAACCTGCGCATCGTCAGGGATGCCGGCGTTCATGGCGCTCCATGTTGTTGCTCCATCAGTGCTGTACCGGATGCCTTGTCCGTAGGTGCCGGCGAGGAGAAGACTGTCACCTGCAGCAAACACCAGCGAGGTGTAATCCAGCGCGTCTCCCCATTCCGTCCAGGTCACGCCGAGGTTGGTACTCTTGAAGCCGTGACCGCTGAATCGCTGCGCGGTATAGAGAGTGCTGTCATTCATCTTGATCGCAATGGGGAGGAGCCCCACGTCGGTCTTCAACGCACTCCATGTCATCCCGTTGTCCTTGCTGCGAAGAAGCGTTGTCGAATCGTTTGTCCATGGCTTTCCGACCGTGGCGAAGATGCCCTTGGAATGAATCGCGATATCGGCAATATCCTTTTCGCTCCAATTCGTCGGCAGCACGGTCCAGCCGCCTCCGCTCGCGGGTGCGGGCATGTCGGAAAGAAATCCGAGATCCAGTTTCCCCGCGCCCCAGTTGTTGTTGGCTGCCGTGCCGGTGTAGAGATCCAGTCTGGCATGCAGGCGCAGCGAGTCGTACACCTGCTGCGGCGTGAGCGTCGGAAACTTCGAAAGAATGAGTGCCATGGCGCCGGTGGCGACGGGAGCGGCCATGCTGGTTCCCTGCATCACGGTGTAGTGGGCGTCGCCGCCGGGCGCGCCATC
Source organism: Ignavibacteria bacterium (assembly GCA_016720835.1). GTDB lineage: Bacteria > Bacteroidota > Ignavibacteria > SZUA-365 > SZUA-365 > JADKJW01. The sequence continues at coordinate 25,921 of JADKJW010000005.1, read as the reverse complement.
GTCATCGATCCAGGAATTGTCGAGCGTGCGCATGGTGTTGGTGTCGCGAACGGAAATAATCGCGGTGCCGGGCGCGGCGATGTCGGGCTTGGCGCGGCCGTCCACGCGGGGGCCGCGGCTGGACCAGGTCGCGAGCTTGTCGAGCGCCTGCGAATACTGCCGCATCTGCCCGAGCGCGCTCGTCCAGTACGACCGGTCGCAGTACGCGGCGATCGAGAACGCGTGGTCCGCCGTGGACGGCCCGCCGATGGTGTACGCGCTGCTCGGATTCTGGAAGGTGATGCTGCCGGCGTTTTTCCACGTGCTCTCGAACCAGTCCTCGTAGAGGTGGTACACCTGCGCGTCGCCGGACGCGTTCGCGACCTTGAGATAGAACGTCGCGTTGCCCTCGGGGAGGAAGTCCTTCATGCTCGTGTACAGCGACTGCGTGCCGCGCGGCGACTCGGTGACCGGTGCGGTGTTGAGATTCGTGATCTCCACCTTGTTCGCGTCGAAGTATTTGAGCGAAAGCTTGCGCTGCACGCCGAAGCCGTCGAACCAGACGAGGTTGAAGGAGAGGCGCGACTGGTCGGCGGCGATGTTCCAGGAATGGACTTCGATGAAATCGGTTTCTCCGTTGGCGGGCACCGTGCCCATCGCGTGCCGGTTGCCCGTCGCGGCGTTGCCCGCGGAGAAGGAGAGCGCCGCGCCCTGCGTGTAGCACCAGTCGGCCTTCTGCTCGAGCGCCTCGCTGCCGTCGTGATACGTGCTCCAGCCGCCGTAGCTCAGGTTGATGACGCGCGCGTGGTACGTCGTTACCGCGTCGTGCAGCGCGGCGATGATGACCGCGTCGCTGGCGCCCGCCGAACTGTCGTCGCCGATCTTCAGGAAGGCGAGGCAGGACTCCGGCGCGATGCCGCGGTATGCGAGGCCTTCATTGCCGGTGTTCGCTGCGGAGAGGATGCCGCGACCCACCGCCGTGCCGGCCACATGCGTGCCGTGCGGCGTGATGCGGTTGATGACGTCGTTGTCGATGACCGGGTATTTGGAGTAGTTCTTCCGATCGAAGCAGGCGGGGAATTCGCCGTTCTGATACGACGTGTCGATGCCCGAATCGAGCACGCCTACTTTGACGCCCTTGCCGGTCCAGCCCTTGCTCCACGCGGCATTGGCGCGGATCGTGCGCGAGGCGACGTTGTTCATCGGCCTGTTTGCGCTGGCGGCCGAGCCGAGCAGCTGCACGGAGGCGAGCGCGAGCACGTCATTGAGCCGCGCCGCGGGCATGTCCGCGAGGAAGAAGCCGCGCGGATGATTGTCCATCGGCGGCGTCCACGTTTCGGGATACGCGACAACACCCGTCTGCGCGAGTTCCGCGAGCTGCGCGGGGGTGGGTGCGGCGGACATGTAGATCGCGACCGGGATGCCGCGCGCGACGCCCGCGGGAGCGGAGGTTTGCGATTGCAGCGCGCGAGACGCGTGGAAGAGGAGACGTCCGGACGCGAGCTTGCCCTGAAGCTGCCGCGGGACGGCGATGAGGTCGCTACCGGTGGAGAATTGCTGTTGTGCCGATGAGGATGCGGTGAAGATGACCGCTGTGAGGAGGAAACCGATGACGAAGCGAGGCGTCATGTCGAGCTCCGGATGTTCGGGGGGGTGGGACAGAAGTCAGCGTGGGAAATTACGTCAGAAGTCGGAGAATGTCCATGAATGCAGGGAATGGTGCAAGGGGAAAGGTGACAGGTGGAAGGTGCAGGACGTATTTGAACCTTCCACTTGGCCCCTTCACCTGATCTGGATCTGTGCGATAAATGAAAAGCCCGCGGCACGGCGCGGGCTTTTGTGAAACGGGTTCGATCAGTGGCGAATTACACCCACGCCCCATTGCGCTTGAGGACGTCGTGCGAAATCACGAGCCGCTGGATTTCGCTGGTGCCCTCGAAGATGCGGTTGATGCGCGAGTCGCGGTACATGCGCTCGATGGGGAGTTCGCGCGAGTAGCCCATGCCGCCGTGAATCTGCACGGCGAGATCGACGATGTAGTCGAGGCCCTCGCTGCAGAAGAGCTTCACCATCGCGGACTGCGTGGAGATTTTCTTGCCGGCGTCGTAGTCGGCGGCGGTGCGGTAGACGATGCTCTCCATGGCGTAGACGCGCATGTACATGTCCGCCAGCATGAACTGCACCGCTTCGAAGCTCGCGATGGGCGCGTCGAACTGGCGGCGCTCCTTGGCGTACTTCGCGGACAGCTCGATGGCTTCCTTCGCCGTGCCGACGCAGCAGGCGCCGAGGCCGAGGCGGCCGGCATCGAGCGTCTTCATCGCGATGAGGAAGCCGCGGCCTTCCTGGCCGATGAGGTTCGCGCCCGGAACGCGGACGTTGGTGAGGGAGATCGCGTTGGTGGAGCTGCCGCGGATGCCCATCTTCTTCTCGGCGGGACCGGCATGGTAGCCTTCCCACGCGGTCTCGACGACGAATGCCGTCACGCCGCGCTCGGTGCGCGCGAACACGGAGACGGTGTCCGCGTTGCCGCCGTTGGTGATCCACAGCTTCTCCCCGTTGAGGATCCAGTCGTCGCCGTCGCGGACGGCGCGCGTGCGCACGTTGAAGGAGTCCGATCCGGCGAGCGCTTCGGTGAGTCCGAAGGCGGCGAGCTTTTCGCCGCGCGCCAGCGGGACGAGATATTTCTGCTTGAGTTCTTCGGTGCCGCCGATGAAGATGGCGTTGGCGCCGATGGACATGTGCGCGCCGATCATCGTGGCGGTGGCGAGGCAGCCGCGCGCCATCTCTTCCTGCGCGATGCAGTAGCCCACTTCGCCGAAGCCGCCGCCGCCGTATTCCTCCGGGAAGACGGTGCCGAGAAGACCGACTTCGCCGATCTTCCTGATCAGGTCGGCCGGGATTTTCTCGTTCTCGTCAATGTCCCGCGCAATGGGTTTCACTTCATTGTTGACGAAATCGCGAACCATTTCGCGGAGCATGTTCTGCTCCTCGGAGAATTCAAAAAGATTCATGGGCTTCAGGTGAACGCTAAGGGTGAAAAGGAATGTGAAGGAAGAGCTCAGGAAACGTCGGTGGGGTCCCAGGTGCTTTCGGCGAGCAGGTTCAGGTCGGCATACTGGAAGGTGTTCTTCTGTCCGACGTAGTTGACCTTGCTTTCGCCGCCGTCCACGCCGATCGTGTTGCCGTTGATGAAGTCGAAACCCGGGTGCATCATCGCGACCACGGCTCTGGCGACGTCCTCCGGCATGGTGGCGCGGCCCGCGGGATTTTTCGCGGTGGCGGCGAACAGCATGTTGCGCGCGCCCGGGATCTTGTTGAGCGCCGGCGTGTCCGTGACGCCCGCGAGAAGCGCGTTGCAGATGATGCCGCGCGGACCGAGTTCCAGCGCGAGCTGACGGGTGTAGGATTCCAGCGCCGATTTGGCCGCCGACACCGCGCCGTAGTAGGGGAGCTGCATCGAGGCGCCGTCGCTCGTCATGGTGAAGATGCGCGCGCCGCGTCCGATGAGGCGCCGCCGCACGCAGTCCTGCGTCCAGTACACGAGCGAGTTCGCCATGACGTCCAGCGTCATTTCGAGCTGCGCCTTCGTGATCATCTCGCTTTCGTTGCGGCCGATCAGCGGCTTGAGCGTGCCGAAGGCGAGGGAGTGGAAAAGGACCTTGACCTCGGCCTTGCCCTCGCGATGGTACAGATCGATGAAGGTGTCGAGCACTTCGTGCCGTTTGGTTTCGTCCGCGGCGTTCATGTTGTAGAAGACGGCGCGGTGCCCGGTCTTTTCGATGTCGTGGACGAGGCGCTGCACCGCGGGCATCGTCGCCTGCCGGTCGAGGTGCACCCCGAGGATGTGGTAGCCGTTGCGCGCGAGTTCGCGGGCGGTGGCCGCGCCGAACCCGGAAGAGACGCCGAGAATCAACGCCCAGGCATTCGTATCTTTTCTTGTCATGGTGTCATTTCAGATATTCACGATCGGATACAGGAATCTGAAAGATAGCGAGTTTGTTGGAAACAGCCAACTGATGTATGTTTCCGTGATGCAAGTGGCACAAACGAGCGAACACGGGTCATGACGGCGATCGACGAACGCGGCCGCGACTGCCGCTATTTCAACGGCTACAAGCCCTGCTTCCCGGGCGAGGCATGCACGGAGCGTTGCGCGCGCCACGCGCCGATGGGCACGCGCATCCTCATCGTCAATCTCGACGCCATGGGCGACGTGCTCATGACCACCGCCCAGCTCGCCGCCATCAAGCGCGCGTACCCGCTGAGTTTCATCGTGTGGGTGACGCATCCCTCCGCCGCGGCCCTGCTCGCGCACAATCCGCTCATCGACCGCGTCTATCCCTGGAACGACGAGAGCAGGCTCGTGCTCGCGGCCCAGCACTTCGATATCGTGCTCAGCGCGGACAAGAGCGCTCCCGCCTGCGCGTTCGTCGCGTCGCTCGACTGCGGCGATGTGCGCGGATTCACCCTCTCGCGACTCGGACAGATCATCCCCGCGAATCCCGAAGCCGACTACAACTTCCGACTCGGACTCGACGACCATCTCAAGTTTCGCGTCAATCAGCGGACCGGCCAGGACATACTCGCCGAGACCTGGAAACTTCCATACGAGCGGGACGCGTACATCCTCGCCCTGACCCCGGAAGAGGAAGCGCACATCGAGGCGACGCGCGACGCGTGGAAGCTGCGCGGACGCACCGTCGTCGGTCTGAACACCGGCTGCTCCGAATTGTTCCCGAACAAGAAAATGACCGTCGAACAGCATGTCCACCTCATTCGTCTGCTCGCCGGTCGCGGCGACCTCGCGGTTCTCCTCCTTGGCGGCCGGGAGGACACCGCGCGCAACGCGGAGATCGCCGCGGGCGCCGGGGACGCGGACATCACCGTCATCTCCACGCCGACCACGGAGGGACTTCGGCGCGGCATCTGCCACGAGGCGCTCGCCGACATCGTGGTGACGGGCGACAGTTTCGGCATGCACCTCGCCATCGCACTCGGCAAGCACGTGCTCGCATGGTTCGGCCTCAGCTGCTGGACAGAAATCGACCTCTACGACCGGGGCGAGAAGTTCTTTCTGACCGATCTCCCATGCTCCCCGTGCTGGAAGCGCGCATGCCCGTACAATCTCGAATGCATCTCCGGCATCGACCTGCCGCGCATCGCGTCCTCCATTCTCACCTTCGCAGATTCACGACTCAAGGATCCCTCCTGATGCATCGTCTCCTCTTCTCCGCGCTTCTCCTCGCGCTCATGCTCCCGTGCTGTTCAAAGCAGCCTCCCCTCGTCGGCCGCTGGAAAAACGGCTACGATGAGACCCTGCAGTTCAATGCCGACAGCACCGTCGTGCTGGGCAAGGAAGGATTCGCGGGCGGCGAGCAGGGCCGGTACTCCGCCGACGGCGACACCATCCGCGTGACCACGCAGACCGCCGCCGACGATCTCGGCCGTTTCCACAACGTGTTCGTGTTCTCGCGCATGGACGAAAAACTGTTCATGGAATCGACCACGCTCTTCCGCGGCAGCGACTTCAGCACGATCTCCACGCGCGAGCTCGCCAAGCGCCTGCGCAAATCGGAAGAACGTCTCGCCTTCACCCGCACGGGGGATTGACCGTCATGACCATGCTGCCCGCGGGCCGGCCGCTCGTCGCGCCGTCCTTTCTCTCCAGCGACTTCTCGCGCATCGGCGAGGAGATCCGCGACGTCGAGGCCGCGGGCGCCGACCTGCTGCACCTCGATGTGATGGACGGCCATTTCGTGCCGAACATCACCATCGGTCCGGTGGTGGTGGAAGCGATCAAGCGGCACGCCACGACGCCGCTCGACGTGCATCTCATGATCACGGATGCGGACCGCTACCTCGCCTCCTTCGCGCACGCGGGCGCCGACATCCTGACCGTCCACTGGGAGGCCTCGCCGCATCTGCACCGGACCATTCACGCCATCAAGGACCTGGGCGTGCTCGCGGGCGTCAGCATCAACCCCGCCACGCCCGTCGGCGTGCTGGCCGAGGTGCTCGACGACGTGGATCTCGTGCTCATCATGTCCGTCAATCCGGGCTTCGGCGGGCAGTCCTTCATCCCGCGCGCGCTCGACAAGGTACGCACGCTGCGGTCGATTCTGCACAGCACATCGCAGCCGAATCTTCCCATCGAAGTCGACGGCGGCGTCACATCCTCGAACGCCGCATCGCTCGTTGAAGCCGGCGCCGACATCCTCGTGTCCGGATCAGCGCTGTTCAAGTCGGGAGACTATGCCGGGTATATCAGGGCGCTGCGGGGAGAGTAGGGAGAGTGGGGAGTGGTGAGAAGGGAGTAGGGAGTCAACACACGATAGCAGACGGGTGGGGCCCCGCCTGTGCTTCGCTCCGCTCAGCTCCGGCGGGCAGGCGGCGTCCCTTCCGGCCGATTCCGGGACGTAGTGTTGAACAACGCGTGGGTAATTCTGCACCTGAACGGTCAGCATCAGCGCTTCCTCGTTCGGCAATCCGTATTTTCACTCTTCACTCTTCACTCTTCACTCTTCACCCTTCACCCTTCACCCGGTCCCCGGAATCCACGATGAACGAAGATATCCCCCACCTCGCCCATGATGGAACCGACGAGCGGATCATCGCGGCTCGGTCTATGCGCGGCATCCCCATCGAACAGCGCCTCGTGCCATGGCACAACATCGGCGATCTGCTGCGCCTGCGCGAGCGGGAGACGCCGGAAAAACCCTGGCTCATCTTTTATTCGGAAGACCGGCCGCGTGTGGAGTTGACCTACGCCCGTTTCGGCGAGATGGTGCGGCGCACGGCGCACATGCTGCACCGTCACGGCGTGCGGCGGGGCGACCGCATCTGCACGATCAGTTACAACCACGCGGGCACCGTCGTGCAGTACTTCGCCGCGTGGCTGCTCGGCGCCGTGGTGGTGCCCGTCAACACGGGCGAGGACGACAGGCGCATCGCGCACATCATCGACAACTCCCGGGCCAGGCTCGCCTTCGTGCGCGCGCAGGTCATCGAGCGCGTGCGGCATCTGCGCGCCGCGCTGCCGAGGCTCGAGACCATCATCGAAGTCGGGCACGACGTGTCGGGGACCTTTCCTTCCTTCCACGACGAACTGGAAATCTCCGATCCCGCCTTCGCGCCTCCCGAGGAAGCTCGGCTCTCCGACGACGCGCTCATCGTCTACACCTCCGGCACCACCGGCCTGCCGAAAGGCGTCGTGCTCGACCAGTACAATCTGCTCGTCGACGCGCGGGAGATCGCCGCGTGGCACGGCATGGACGCCTCGCAGCGCATGATGTGCGTGCTGCCGCTGCATCACGTCAACGGCACCGTCGTCACGCTCCTGACGCCGCTGAGTTTCGGCGGAAGCGTGGTGCTCAACCAGAAATTCCACACCGGCAGCTTCTTCGAGCGCATCGCCGCCGAGAACGTGCAGGTGGTGAGCGTCGTGCCGACCCTGCTGCAATACCTGCTGCACGAACAGGCCGACCACGCCTCGCACGACCTCTCGCGATTCCGCCACATCATCTGCGGCGCGGGACCGCTCACCTGCGACCTCGCGGAGCGCTTCGAGTCGGCCTTCGGCATTCCGATCGTGCACGGCTACGGGCTGTCCGAGACCACGTGCTATTCCTGCTTCCTGCCCGTCGATCTCTCCGCCGGCGAGCACCGCGCGTGGATGCAGGAGCACGGATTCCCGTCCATCGGCGTCGCCATTCCGTCGAACGAGATGGACATCCACTCGCCCGACGGCTTCTCCATGGCGGAAGGGGAGCGTGGCGAGATCGTGATACGCGGACACAACGTGATGAAGTACTACTACCAGAACCCCGACGCCAACAGCGCCACCTTCGCGCATGGGTGGTTCCGCTCGGGCGACGAGGGGTTCTTCAAAACGGACGACCGGGGCCGCCGCTTCTACTTCATCACCGGACGCCTGAAAGAGCTGATCATCCGAGGCGGCGTCAACCTCGCGCCGCTCGAGATCGACGAAGTCATCAATGCCTGTCCCGGCGTGAAAGCCGGCATCGCGGTGGGATTCGACAACGACTGGTACGGCGAGGAAGTCGGCGCGCTTGTGCACAAGGCCGATCCCGAATTATCGGTCGAGACCGTCCTCGAACACTGCCGCCGTTTCCTGCCCTTCGCGAAGTGCCCGAAAGTGGTCGTCTTCACCTCTGCGATTCCCGTGACATCAACGGGAAAATATCAGCGGAATACGGTGCGAGAACTCTTTGCCGAATGGAAGCCGGTGCAGTTTTCCGTGAATCGTGAGTCGTGAATCGTGAGTCGTGAATCGTGAGGAGCCTGCCCCGAGCCTGTCCGCCGAAGTCCGCCGGAGGAGGCGCGGAGGGTCGGGGCGGCGGAGCGTCGTGAGGGCTGCCCGACCGAGGGTGAATCGTGAATCGTGAATCGTGAGGGGACTTGTTCCCACGCTCCCGCGTGGGAACAAGAAAAAAATCAGGTATTTGGACTCAAGGGCATCGCTGAACGCCACTCGTGCATTGAACGTCCAGATCCTTCTGCGCCTTCGGCGCATCAGGATGACGGGTTCAGTGAGTCTGGGAGCATCGGCACGCGTCTCGGTGTCACCGCGTCACCGCGTCACCGCGTCACCGCGTCACCGCGTCACGTCGTAGGAAGCACCTGCCACCTGCATCCTTCCCCCTGCCCCCTCTACTTTGTCACGAAGAGCGTCCGCGTCTCGGCGTGGCCGCGCGACTCGAGACGGTAGAAGTACGTGCCGCTGTCGAGGGCGCGGGCGTTGAAGACGGCTTCGTGCGCGCCGGGCGGGAAGCTGCCGTCCGCGAGCGTGGAGACGAGACGCCCCTGCACGTCGTATACTTTGAGTGTGGCGTTGCCGCCGGCGAGCGTGAAGCGGATGGACGTGGACGCGCCGTTCGCGAGAGACACGGGATTCGGGTAATTCTGCTCGAGCGCGAAGCCCGCCGCGCCCGTCTGCGCGACACCCACCGGCGCCTGATCGAAGAGCGGGAGCGTGGCGAACTGTCCCTTCAGCACCAGCGCGGCGTCGGAGGGATTGACGCCGAAGTATTGCTGCAGGACGCTCGAGTAGGTCTGCTTGAAGTCGTACTGGTTGACGATGTCGCCGTTCTTGAGGTTGGCCAGGTCCGGATCGTGCCCGTAGATGCCGCCATGAACTTTCGGACCGACGAAGAGCATCGGCGCGGCAGTGCCGTGATCCGTGCCTTCCTGTCCGGTGCCGAGACCGTTCGCCTGCGCGCGGCGGCCGAACTCGGAAAGCGTCATGAGCGCAACGCGGTCTGCGACGCCCATCGCCTTCAGATCGTTGAAGAAGAAGCTGATGCCGTCGCTCAGATCCTTCATGAGGCGCTGATGCGCAGGCCGCTGCCCCGTGTGCGTGTCGTAGCCGCGCTGCGAGATGACGTACACCGGCGTTTCGAGTCCGCCCGCGATGAGACGCGCGATGATCTTGAGTTGATTGGCGACGGAGCCCGTCGGGTAGGTGACCAGGTTGGCCGTGCTGTTGAAGGCCTCGCGCACCGGCTTCGCGTACGACATGGCTTCGGAGGAGATGCGCTGGATGAAGTCCAGTTCCAGCCCTGCGGGAGTGCTGAGATCAGGTTTCTCCGCCCCGCTGGTGTCCGTGCCCGAGATGATGCGATAGAACGTCTCGGGATCGTTGATTGCCATGCCCATCGGATATGCCGGTCCCTGGAGCATCAGTCCCGTCGTGGTACCGATCTGCAGCGCCATGGGGTGCGCCGGCGTCGTGTCGGGGTAGCCGGGGTAGCGATGGTCGAGGTACCGTCCCATCCAACCGTCGTACAGGTACGTGCTCTGATCCGCGGGCACACTGTTGTTGGCCGCGGTGAACCAGATGTCGGTGGACCGGAAGTGCGAGCGATTCGGATTCGGATATCCGACATTCTGCACGACCGCGACCTGTCCCTCGTTGAACATGCCGTGCACCGTGGCCATGCCGGGATGGATGTCGAGCGTGTCGCTGATCTTGAGCCCGTCGGTGATCGCCAGCGCGCCGCGGAGCTGCGCGTAGAGCGGGTCCTTCCCCGGAATGACGGTATTGAGCCCGTCGTTGCCGCCGTCGAGCTGCACGATGACGAGCACGCGTCCGGTGCCGCCGGCCCATGCGAGCCGCGCAAGCTGGGGCCCGTACGCGTAGGCCTTCGCGCCAAGGGGACCGAGGAGGTCGCCGACCATGGTGCTCGCGACGCCCGCCGCGACGGATGAGGTGATGAACGATCTGCGTTTCATGGGGTGTATTCCTTCTGCTTCATCATGCATGCGTCATTCGGGGGGATCAGATAAGCTGCGCTTCGCTGTTGCGCAGCACGGCCTTGAGCAGGCCGCGGATGCGCTCCACGGCGCCGGGATTGGCGATGTCCCATTCGTAATCGCGCCATCCGCTCAGGAATTTGTTGAGCAGCACGTCCGTCTGGTACGCGTTGAGCGGAATGTCGTAGAACAGCTCGATCACGTCCTGCGTGATCTTGTGCGCGTCGCTGGGCGTGGAGATCTTCGTCACCCAGGCCACGGGATCGAAGGGGAACTTGGGTGTCGGCTTCTTTCCATCGTCGATCAGCAAGTCGGTCGCGCCCCAGCGGCTGGCGAGGCGGCTGGCGGAAATCCACGAGCGGTAGGCCGGCCAGCCCTTGACGTTGGGGGGCAGCAGCAGTTGCAGGCCCAGTGCCGCCGTGGCCGTGTAGATGTCCGACAACGCGGTCGTCTGTATTTCGAGCGCGCGTATCGCGCCTACAAAGTACTCGTACGGCGAGGTGATGTGCGCGCCGATGTTGGCCTTGTCGAAGAAGTGCGCGCTCTTCAGCAGCGTGGTCATCACGGGACGGAGGTCCCAGGCGTTCTGCACGAGCAGGGCGGCCATCTGGGTGATGATGGTCTCGTCCGCGATCTCGTAGACGAATTCGCGGTAGAGTTTGCGGCAGATGTACTTCGCGACCTCGCTTTCGCGTTCGCTGAAGATGATGTCCACCACATCGCCGTAGGCCCAGTTGCCCGTCTTGCCGAGGAAGGTCTTGCTGCCCGTGTCCCACTGCGCGCTGTTGAAGACCGCGACCTTCGGATCCCACTGCGTCTTGCCGTTCGGCAGCTTGCCGAGCGACTTGATCGTCCAGCCGGTGAGGCAACGCGCGCCCGCCTTGACGTCGTCCTCGGTGTAGCCGTTGCCCTCGCCGAGGGTGTGCAGCTCCATGAGTTCGCGCGCGTAGTTCTCGTTTGGGCGGCTCTTGACGTTGTAGCGTCCGTCGAGATAGACGAGCATGCAGGGGGAGATGGTCACGTCCTTGACCATCTGCTTGAAGTTCCCGAGCACGTTGCGGCGGAAGAGATCGATGAACCAGTAGTTCCACTGCGGCTGGTTGACCACGTCGGTTTCCGTCGCCCAGTGATCGTGCCAGAACAGGGTCAGCTTCTCGCGGATGGAGAAGTCCTGATTCACGATGAGCCCGGTCCACCAGAGGCGAAGGGCGTTCAGGTTGTCGTTGTTTTCCTTGTCGTTGTTGTCGCCGTTGTCGTAGACGTAGTTGCTGTTCACCCACGCGCCGGGTTCGGCAGGCAGCGGTTTGTCCGCGAGCAGCAGGTCGACCACCTCCCCGGGCGTCTTCGTCAGGGCGAAGTCCACGTCGCTCTTTTTCGCGCCGAACATGGTGCGGCGGAGAAGATAGACGGCGTGCCTCCGGTCCCACGGATTCTGCGGTGTCGGCACCCAGGGCTCGAGCCCGGCCGCGGTGCGTCTGGGCAACGACAGCGGTTCGGGGAGGCCCTTGAGGCTGCCTTTCCGTTCTCGCAGCGCGGATTGAATGCGATCCTCTCCGCCGCCGGGAGCACCCGCCGCGGACGAAACTTTCGTGGCCAGCGCGGCGGTGGCTGCGGCCGCTCCGGCAGTGGTGAAAAAGCGTCTCCGGTTCATGACACGCGTCCTGGAACTGGTGGGAAAACAGATGCAAGCGTCGTTCCGTCCTGTCGCCCTCGGGCTGGCGAAGCCGGATCTCTAATACGGACATATTATGTCCGCATAAGAACAAAAGCAATAGGGGAAAGCTATTTCTTTTCTTAGATTTTCCAAAGGGATTCTTCGATCCCTCTCCCACGGCAGTCGTTCACTTTTCTCAGACCGGGTCATGCCTCATGCGCATTCTTGCCGACGACAATATTCCCAGCATCCGCGACGCCTGCGCCGGACTCGGCGACGTGACGCTGTACGCGGCGAACGACGCCGCCGCGCTCCCCGCGTTGCTGCGCGAGACGGACGCGTTTCTGTGCCGCTCGACCGTGAAAGTGGGGGAGGATCTAATAAAAGATACACCGGTCCGTTTTGTCGCCACCGCAACCTCCGGCACGGAGCATATCGATGTCGGCGCGCTTGAGGCGCGCGGGATCCGCGTCGCGTCCGCCGCGGGGAGCAATGCGTTGTCCGTCGCGGAGTACGTGTTCGCGGCGCTCTTTACGCTCGGCTGCGCGCGCGGGTTCGATCCGCGCGGAAAGAGCATCGGCATCATCGGCGCGGGGCACGTCGGCACCTGGGTGGCGCACATCGCCGAGCGTCTCGGCATGACGGTGATCCTCAACGATCCGCCGAAGCAGGATGCGACAGGGGACGCCGTGTATCGGCCGATCCGGGACGCGCTGCAGGCGGACATCGTCACCCTGCATGTGCCCCTGACCGCCGACGGGCCGCATCCGACGCGCAAACTGGTGGCCGACCGCGAATTCCAGTCGATGCGCGACGGCGTGATATTCATCAACACCGCGCGTGGCGGGGTCGTCGACACCCCCGCGCTCCTGCGCGCGATCGACGGCAGGAAAACGGGCGCCGTCATCCTCGACGTCTTTCCCGGCGAACCCGCGGCGAACCCCCAGCTCATCCGCGCTGCCGATATCGCCACCGCGCATATCGCCGGCCATTCGCACGACGGAAAACTTCTGGGAACGCAGATGGTGACCGAGGCGCTCTGCGCGTTCGCGGGCGCCGCATCCGCATGGTCCTATCTCGACGTGCTCGGCGTCGCGCCCGGCCTCCATCTGCCGTCCGATGCGTCGCTGCCGCTCCCGTGCCGCGTCAACGACGTGCTCGCCCAGGCCTTCGACATCAGCGCGGATCACGCGGCGCTGCTCGCCATGACCTTCGGCCCGTTCGGAGAAATCCCGCGCGCCTTTGCCGCCTTTCGCAACGCCTATCCGCAGCGCCGCGAATTCCACGCGCACCGTCTCCCCGGAGACGGCGCGGACAGGGAACTCTCGAACACCCTCCTCGCCCTCGGCTTTCAACTGGAATGACGTGAACCCTGCACGGTGTGTCTCTCTACTCCCCAATCCCCACTCAATTCTCCCTCCCCATGAGCATCTTCGACAGCCTCCCCCGTCCCGCGCTCTGGATCGCAGCCATGGTGCTGCTCATCATTGTGGGCTTTTTTCTCTTCCGCGACACCGGTCCTGAAATCAACGGCGTCAAGGTTGCCGTCGCCGATGTCAGCGAAGGCGAACCTGCTCCCGATTTCACCTTGCAGACCGTGGATGGCGAGAGCGTCGCGCTGTCCGACTTCAAGGGCAAGGTGGTGATGCTGAATTTCTGGGCCACGTGGTGTCCGCCCTGCAAGGCCGAGATTCCCGACTTCATCGCCTTGCAGGAAGAGTACGGCGACAAGGGATTCGACATCGTGGGCATCGCGCTCGACAAGCCCGCGGCCATCGAACGCTTTCTGGTCCGCTCAGATATCAATTACACCGTCGTCGTGGGCGAGCAGTCCATCGCCGCGATGTACGGCAACGTCACGAGCATCCCGACAACCTTTCTCATCGATCGCGAAGGGGTCATCCGCCACAGCGCGGTCGGCATGCGGCCCAAGGCTGAATGGGCGGCCGCGATAGGGCAGTTGCTCGAATAGAACCGGCCTTGGAATTGTTCCCACGCGGGAGCGTGGGAACAAGGAGTGGTGCGGGGAGGGTTTTCCCTCGTTCCCACGCTCCGGCGTGGGAACGCAATCCTGTCGCTCCGCGTGGAACGAGGAGGAGCTCCCGTACCCGCCTTACGGTGCGCTCTGTTCTGTTGAGGCATCAAACGCGGGGAACGTATCCGGTCCCCACGATTCTTCGCCGCCGAGATGGCCGGTGACGCCCCAGATGATGGCGAGCGACGTGGCCACGGCGGCCGCGAGGGAGGGATTCACGTGCTTTCCGCGCAACTGCCGGACGCCCAGCACGACGAAACCCGCGGCCACGAGCGCGCCGCTGATCCCCAGCCGCTGATGCCATTGAATGGTCGCGTTGTCCGGTTTGTCGGCGACGAACACCCCGTGTTCAATGTAGTTGCGTCCCTTGCCGGCCTGCACGCCGGTCAGGATCGTGGGGACGACCGAGAGGATGGCGACAATCGAAAGCATCGACCAGGCCCACACAAGTTCTTTCCGCTTGATGAAGAGCGCCAGCACCGCGGCGAGCGCCGCGAGCATGGACACCGCGATCGGGAGATGCGTCATCGGCGGGTGATTCTGCGCGAGAAACAGTTCCATTGAAATTTCCTTCTTCTTGAAATGTGCTGAGGCCGCATGGCATCGGTGGCGATGTTCACTCAACAGCGCGCGCCGCCCTCCGGGTTCCGCATACCGGCGATTCCCGCCCGATCCGCGCACTTCCGCCAACCACAGGCGCTTCAGGCGACGCGCGGAGAGAAACAGGATGCCTACTCCGGGCAGGGGAGTGCGCACACGCGCTCCGACGTGCCGCAGCGACGAAGCGGAAAAATATTTATGATATAATTCGGATATTACTCTTGACATTTGGAGAAATAATACAGTAATTCACCCATCAGCACATTTCCCTCCCGACAGGACGGCCTTCCCGCACGACGAGTGAAGCGCCGTGCACGCGAACATGCACCTCCAGGACTGCCGCAGTTGACACGTCGCGACAATCCCGCAGTGTCCCCATTCTGCATCCCATCGACCGGAGGCTCCATGCGCACTCACGACCGCATCATCGCAGCGCTGTTCCTTCTCACGGCTGTCCCCGCCGCGCTCACGGCGCAGAACTGGCTCGGCCGCTTTGACGCGCAGGGGGCGTCGCTCGACGAGGGGCGCGTGCTTCTGGCCGGACCGCGCGGCACGTCCATCATCGTCGGCTCCTCGGTCGCGAAAGGCGCGGGCTGGAATGCGACGACGGGATGGGATATCGCCATCGCGGCCTGCGACACGGCAGGCACGAAGCGCTGGTCCGTGGTGTACGACGGACCCGCGCACAACGACGATCTCGCACTCTGCGCCGTGTCCGACGCCGTCGGCAACGTGTTCGTCGGTGCGCGCTCCTGGGACGCCGCGACGGGATGGGACGCGCTCGTGCTGGCCTACGACACCGTGGGTGTGCTGCGCTGGACGCGCCGCATCGACGGAGGTTCCGGCGGGGAGGACGCCGCGCGCGCCCTCTCGCTCGATGCGCAGGGCAACGTGCTGCTGGCCGCCTCCTCCGAATCGGGTGCCGGAGTGATCAATCAGCTCATCGTGAAATTCAGCGCCACGGGCGCGCAGCTCTGGCGCGTGCGGCAGGACAGCGGCGCCGCGATGCGTCCCGTCGCGATTGCGCCTCTCGGCAACGGCAGCGTGGTGGTCGGCAGCACGCGCGGCACGCCGCTCACGGAAATCGTTTTCGTCCGTTACTCCTCCGCGGGCGCGCAGGAATGGGTGCGCGCCGTCCCCAATTCCGCGGCGGCCGAACTCACCGCCATGACCGCGGACAGGAATTCCTCTCTGCTGTTCACCGGCACGCTGCACGGTTCCGTCAACGACGACGCGATCGTCGGCAGCCTCTCGCCCGCCGGTGTCGTCGCCTGGCAGAACACCTGGAACGGCGCCGCCAATCGACACGACCGCGGCGTCGCGCTGACCGTCGACAGCACCGGCAGCGTCTTCGCGGCCGTGAAGAGCGCGGGGGCGGGCGGACTCTTCGGCGCGGTGGCGATCAAGTACCAGTCCGATGGCACACAGGCCTGGGCCACGCGTTACGACAGCGCCCGGACCGGCGCGGATCTGCAGGCACCCTTCTTTGCAGGGATCGCGACAGCGCGGCTCCTGTCTTCACGCGCGGCGCGACTGTCGTGGTCGCCCGCGCGGGACGATCAATCGGAAGAAGCCGCAATCGCCTACGACATCTTCATCGCAGCGACTTCAGGCGGACAGAATTTCTCCTCTCCTGATCAGACGGTCACCGGCGGCACCCGCAGCTTCACGGGCGAATTCCGCGAAGGCGCGGATGTGTACATCGTGGTGCGCGCCCGCGACGAAGCGGGCAACAGCGACGCGAACACACGCGAAGTGAAGATTTCCGTGCCTGGTCCCGTCGTCAATGCGCTCGTGGTCGCGAGCGACACCACGCTGGGCCCCGGCACGCATTGCTTCGACCATGTGATCGTGCAGGTGGGCGCGACGCTCCGCTTCAGCGGTGATGCCGTACTCTGCGCGCGCGACAGCATCGCGGTGCGCGGGACCGTTCTGAGCAACTGTCACGCGTTGGCATTGCGCAGCAACGGCGCATTGCTCGTTACGGGTCGCATCGACAACCGCTGCACGCCGGCCGGTCTCGCTCCCGATCTCCTGCTGTTCGCCGCGGGCGACTTCCGTCTCGACAGCGTCAGTGCGAACAGCGGTGTGTTCTCCGACGGCGTCGTGCGCGTCACCGATGATTCCACGCTTGCGGACTGGATGTTCGCGATCCCGTTCTATGGCCGCTCCACGACACCGTTGCCGCCTGTGGGCATGGTGCGCGTCGACGAGTCGTACACGGCGATGAACGCAGCAGCACCCGCGGAGCTGTCCTTCCTCGCCGAAGGCGCCGACCCCGACGGAGGCGCCGTCACCTTCGATATCGACTTCGGGGACGGGACAACGAGAAGCGCCATTCCGGCAGAAGACGGCATCGGCGCCCGCATCGAAAAAAGTTACGGCGCGCCAGGCGCCTATACCGTCACGCTGACGATACGCGACAATGAGAACAGCACGGCAACGGCCGAAGTCCGCGTGCTCGTCACCGACAGCACGGGCATCGAACCGGCTGCAGTCGGACTCGGCGTTTCCGCGGACGGCTACGCCGCGGGCATCAACGACAGCGTCGCTTTCCGCGCGGATGTCGGACTGCTCCCCGAGGCTTCCACGGCAACCGTCGCGTGGGCCTTCGGAGACGGCGGCATCTCCGCGTTCGAAGCGCCCGTGCATGCATTCACCGCGCCGGGAAGGTACGAGGTCACAGCCACCGTGACGGACGATTCGAATCGGACGGCGACATCCTCGATGTGGGTGTACGTCTTCAAACCCGACACCAGCACTTTTGCGCCTCCGCGCGGCTCGACCATCGCAGTGGTCCCGCTCGCGCCGCCTCCCGCCATTATCGGCGCGATCATCGTGGGACGGAAAGGCGATCGCGTCCTGTTCAATTCAAAGGACATCATCATCACCCCCATCGGAGGCATCATCGGAGCGAATGGCAGCAACGGCGCACAGGCAATCCGGGGAGCATCCGGCACAAGCTTCCGGCTCTGGACGAACGGCAAGGTCACCATCAACGGAGGACTCTTCGGCGCAGGAAACGGAGGAAACGGCGGACCTCCTTCGAAGGACGGACACGGGAAAGCGGGCGGAAACGGTGGCGACATGGATATCACCGGCAAGGACATCGACGTCGCCGGCGGTTTCTTCTTCGGCAGCGACGGCGGCGACGGCAGCAGCGACACCAAGGTCGGCGGTCCGGGTCAGTCCGTCACCGCCATCGGCGGCCCGGGCGGCAAGCCGGGCAAGATCGGTTTCCATGCATCCAAATCCATCACCTTCTCCGGTCCCACGAACATCATCCTCGGCAACGGCGGGAAGGGCGGCGACGCCACTGCGACAGGCGGCGCGGGAAAGAACCAGTGCACGAAGGGACAGGACGGCGGCTCGGGTACGGCGACGGGAGGACCCGGCGGCGAAGCGAAGAAGGCGGGTGTCGCGACGGGCAACGTCACAGGCACCGGCAATATCCAGGTGTCCGGTTCCATCGGCGGCGACGGCGGGACGGCAACAGCCGTCGGAGGCAAGGGTGGCGACGCGATCAACTGCAAGACGACAGCAACCGGAGGCAAGGGCGGCAACGCCACGGCCACCGGCGGCAAAGGTGGCGACGCGGGTTATTCCGGTGTCGGCGCGGCCGGTGCCGCAGCAGGCACGGGCACGGGCGGTAAGGGCGGCGACGCGACTGCGACACCCGGCAAGGGCGGAGAAGCCGATGCTGTCGGAGATCCCAAACAGGGCGCGGCCGGCTGTCCCGGGCAGAAAGGCGGCGACGCCACCGCAACCGGCGGCGATGGCGGCAAAGCCACGGCCAATGAAGGGAAGGGCGGCAAGAGCAATCGCACTGCAGGCACCGACGGCAACTCCACGGAAGTCGGGAGCAACGGCGGTCACGCCACCGGCACCGCGGGTGATGGCGGCCCCGGCACAGGCTGCGGTTGCGCGGGCGGTCCCGGTGGCATCGGCAAGGCCACCGGCGGCGTGCACGGCAAAAACAGCGGCAAGGCCAAGGCATCGTCCGACGGCCTCGACGGCGACGCGCACGCGTGGGGCGGACTCGGCGGCGACGGCGGAGACTGCTGCAGTCCTCCGGGTATCGCCGGACCCGGCGGTTCCGGTGGCGACGCAACCGCCAATGCGCACGCAACCGGCTCCTCGTCCGGCAGCGGCGGAAGCGGAGGTGACGGGGGTGACGGATGTCCGCATGCGGGCGGAGGCGCCTTCGGTGTCGGTACAGGCACGCCGACCGATATCCCCGACGGCAGTCCGGGCATCCCCGGTGCGGAATGCTGCCCGCTGCCCAAGCCGGTCAAATTGACGACGAGCTGCACGGGCAGCTCCATCCCGCCGGGGCAGACCTTCACATGGAATATTCTGGATCCGGTCAGCAGCGCGCTTCTTGCGACTGTCAATATGCACTACATGACGCAACAGGAAGCGGGCGGTCCCGTGGGCTACATTTGCCTCGCGAGCAACAACGACATCGGCATACAGAGCGGCGGCATGGTGTTCGACATGACGAGCACCGTCGACGTCAACAATCCTTCAACGCCATGGCGCTGCACGTCTTTCACCTTCCAGGGACAGGCACAGAATCCCGGCGAATGCCTCATCACCGGTTTCAAGGGCGGCAATCCGATTGCGACGGAGAGCGTGGCGGTCAGTGGTATGAGCACCGTCACGCTGAATGCGCCGGCGGGACAGTCCTTCGATGTTGTGACGATACAATTCACCAGTCCGATGCTCTTCGACTTCGGCTGGTGCAGCGGCATGTTCATCGGACCCTGACATGCACGTGAGGCACACCGGATGCATATCGAAACGCGGACAGCGCAGGAACACATGACGCACAGCATAAGGAATACGCAGCAATGAAACGATCGGCACTCACACACGCAGCGATGTTCGTCGCGCTCTGCGGTATCGCGCAGTCAGGTTTCGGGCAGGGGACCGTCCTTCCGTCCTCGATCACGCTCGATCCCGCGGGACGTGTCGTGCTTTCCTTCTCGGCCATGGGCGCCGCGTCGCGGCTCGACATCGGTGCCACGGTGTTGGATGCGTCCGGCACGATTCTCTCGTCGATGCGCGCGCCTACCACCGTCGCCGATGCCGCCCTCAGCGCGTCCGGACTCCTGGTGGACGCGCGCTCCGTCACCCTTGGAGGAAGCAATCCCTCCGCCGTGAACGGACCCGACCTCGTCGTGCTGCGCTTCCCGCATTCCGTGCCCGCGATCCCGAGCGCCGTCGATGGACTCCCGGCCGGAGACGCCGTCTTCGCGCTGCTGCCCTCCTATCCTAATCCCGTGCGGGGTGCGGCGCCGGTCACCGTCTCCTTCACGCTCGCGCAGCCAGCTGACGTGCGCATCTCGCTGCTCGACGAAACAGGCCGTCTGCTCGCCCTGCTTCGCGACCTGTCCGCAGGTCCCGGTTCCCACCGCACACAACTGACCCTCGGCGATCTTCCCGCCGGTGTCTACTTCATCGAATTCCGCACCGGCGCGCACCAGGCCGTGCAGCGCTTCCTGCGCCTGCGCTGACGTCGCCTGCGGTCCCGCGCGACGCCGCCTGACGTGCCGCGCGACATCAGCGCTCCGGCGCGGATGCGTGAAATGGATTAGAACAAATCTCAACATACACTGTGGATTAGTATGACAGGCCCCCCCCCGCCCCCCCCCCCCGGCCCGTTCCCCCCCCCCCCCCCCCCGCGGCCCCGCCCCGGGGGCCCCCCCCCCCGGGGGGGCCCCCCGCGGGCCCCCCCCCCCCCCCCCCCCGCCCCCCCGCCCCCCGCCCTGCCCCCCGCCGGCCCCCCCGGGCCCGCCCCCCCCCCCCCCGGGGGGGGGGGCCCGCCCCCCCCGGGCCCCCCCCCCCCCCCCCCCCCCCCCCCCCCCCCCCGCCCCCCCCGGGGGGCCCCGCGCCGCCCCGGCCCCGCCCGCCCCGCGCCGCCCCCGCGGGGGGGGCGGGGGGGGGCCCCCCCCCCCCGCCCCCCCCGCCCCCCGGGGCCCCCCCCCCGGGGGGCGCGGGGGGGGGGGGGGGGGGGGGCCCGGGGGGCGGGGGCCGGGGGCGGCGGCGGCGCCGCGCGGGGGGGGGGGGCCCGGCCGGCGGGCCCGGGGGGGGCCCCCCCGGGGGGGGGGCCGGGGGCCCCCCCCCCCCCGGGGGGGGGCGGGGCCCCCCCGCGGGGGGGGGGCCCCCGCCCCCGCGGGGCCCCCCCGGGGCGGGGGGGGCCCCCGCGCCCGGGGGGGGCGGGGGGGTGGGCGGGGGGGGGGGGCGGGGGGGGGCGGGGGGGGGCGGGGGGGGCGGGGGGCGGGGGGGGGGGGGGGGCAGGGGGGGCGGGGGGGGGGGGGGGCGGGCCCCCGGCCGGGGGGGGGGGGCGGGGGGGGGCGGCGCGGGGGGGGGGGGGGGGGGGGGGGGTGGGGGGGGGGGGGGGGGCGGGGGGGGGGGGGGGCGGCGGGGGGGGGGGGGGGGGGGGGGGGGGGGGGGGGGGGGGCGCGGGGGGGCGGCCCGGGGCCCCCCCCGGCCCGGGGGGGGCCCCCGCCGGGGGGGGGGCCCGCCGCCGCCCACGGCGGGCCGCGCAGGACGCACGGCCCCCCCCGCAGCTTCGCCTGCGGCGTCGACAAATCCGCCGCGGGCGTGTTGTCCTCGATATGCGTGAACAGCACCACGTGCACCGGCTGCGCCCGGATCCCGGCCGCACACGCAAGCAGGAGTATCCCTATCGCGGGGAGAATTCTCTTCATCTCACATCTCACATCCCGCATGTCCTCTCACCCGGCGAAATGCCGCAGCGCATCCTCTTCCGTCGGATGGATGTAGAGCAGATGGATGAAGCCCGACATGTGGAACACCTCGGTGATCACCGGACTGAGCGAGCAGATCCGCAGGACGCCGCCGCTGGCATGCAGCCGTTTGGCGACGGTCAGGAGCGCGCGCATGCCCATGCTGCTGATGAACGTCACGCCGGCGAAGTTGATCAGGAGTTTTTCCGCGCCGCCGTCGAGCAGTCCGTTGAACGTCGCTTCCGCCTCGCCGGCGCTCTGCGAGTCCAGCTTGCCCGCGCAGCGTACCACGCAGATGCCATCGATGTTTGTTGTTTCGTAGGTCATGCGGTATCCACTCCTGTTCTCGGCCGGCACTCGACGGACGGACATCACGAGAGCGTGCCTGTGGTGGCGGGCATTGCCGCGCCATGCGTGAAGAAGCTACGTCATACGCGCATTGTATCATTTCAGGCAGCCCGATGCAACCCCCAACCCTGTTTCGTGTGCTTCGAGTGTTTCGTGGACCCTCCACTTCGCGTGCTTTCCCTGTGCGATGCCGGGAACTGAATGCCCTTTCCGCATCGTTGCACTTGAAACTTCCACCATTCCATGCTCGCGCGCTGCCGGTCGGCCGGCCACGATTTACCATATACATCGGGGTCCCTCATGAAAACCAGTCTTCTCCTCTGCATCCTTCTTCTCGGGAGTGCGCCGCTCATCGCGCAGGACATCGAATCGCAACTTTCCGGAAATTCCGCCTCCGAGGGTTTCTCGATAAAGAAAAACGACGGATCCACCGTTCTCACCGTCCGCGGAAACGGCAGGGTGGGAATCAACCAGACGACGCCGCAGACGGCGCTCCACGTGGGTGGACAGATCCAGATCACCGGCGGCACGCCGGGCGCCGGTCAGGTGCTCACGTCCGACGCCAGCGGCCTGGCCACCTGGGAAGCGACGGCGCTCTCCCTCGACAAGGCCTACGATTTCGGCGCCGCTGGCGGGGGCCGCACCATCACCGCCGACGCCGGACCGTTCCAGGTGGACGGCACCGACGGAATCATCTCGCGAGGCAGCCTCAACAACGGCACCGACCTCGCCATCAGCGGCGGTGGCGTCCGCATGATGTGGTATCCGAAGAAAGCGGCCTTCCGCGCAGGCTCGGCCCTCAACACATCCTGGAATCTTGCCAACATCGGCAACTACTCCGCCGCGTTCGGGTATGGAACCGTCGCCAGCGGCTCGGCATCCACCGCAATCGGACAGAGCGCCACGGCGAGCGGTGACAACGCGTTCGCCGCGGGACAGGTCGTCACCGCATCCGGGAATGCCGCGACTGCATTCGGCTACGGATCGGAAGCGTCCGGCACCTATGCGGTTGCGATGGGCCGAAGCGCCACGGCGAGCGGCGACTACTCCATCGCGATGGGCTACGCCACCACTGCCAGCGGCGAATCCTCCACCGCCATGGGCACCTACGTGAGCACCGGCGGACGCACGGGCACCCTCATGATCGGCGATGCGAGCACCACCACGGTCTACACCGCGGTGTCGGACAACCGCTTCGGCGCGCGTTTCTCCGGCGGCTATTATTTCTACACGAATTCCGGACGCAGCCTGGGAGTGTACATGGGCAACAGCGACGGCTCCTGGTCCACCATCTCGGATTCCACGAAAAAGGAACGCTTCCATACGATCGACGCGGAAGCGACGCTGCGCAGCTTCGCCACGCTCCGTCTCGGAAGCTGGAGCTACAAGGGCGACGGACAGCGGCATTACGGACCCATGGCGCAGGACTGGTTCGCGGCATTCGGGCGCGACGGCGTCGGCGTCGTCGGCACCGATACTTCGCTCGCGACGGCCGATGTGGACGGCATCCTCTGCATCACGATACAGGCGCTGGAAAAACGCACCGCGGAATTGAAGAGCAAGACGGACGAAATCGCCCTGCTGCAGGATCGCATCGCGCGTCTCGAGAAGCAGGCGGCCGCGTTCACGGCGCTGCAGGCGCGCATGGCGAAGCTCGAAACCCTGCTCGCGGCCGACGACGACGAGGAGGACTGCCCCGCGGGGCAGAGTGCCGTCTCCCTGCAGAAGCAGGCCTCCCTCATCACCCCGCGCTGACCGCGGGAGCGCGCAATGAGACCCCTCTTCATTTTGTGCGGCGTCCTGCTGCTGGCAGCTGAGGCGCAGGCGCAGCGCGGTGTGGTGCGCATCCCCGCCGGATCCGCGATCACCATCCCCGCGAATGCGACGCTCTGCGCCGATACCATCTTCGCCAATAATCCCGGTTTCGGGACGCTGACGTTTCCGAACGCCGCCGCCATATGCCAGGCCGTCGTCATCCCCGTGGAACTGCTGACTCTGAGCGCCACGCCGCAGGACGGCGACGTGCTGCTGCGCTGGAGCACCGCGTCCGAACGCAACTGCGCGGGCTACGACGTGCAGCGCGCCGGGCAGGACAACGACTGGCGCGCGCGCGGCTTCGTCGCGCCGCGAGGCGTTGCGGGTGAAGGCGCTTCGTACACATACGCGGATCGTTTGCCCGCCGACCTGCACAGCGGCGCCGTCCTGCGATACCGCCTTCGCATCGTCGACAACGATGGCTCCTTTGCGTATTCACCCGTTGTGGAGGTCCGCCCCGGCGCCTTGCCCGCCTCGCCGCAATTGCACGCCGCCTGGCCCAATCCCGCCGCCGACCGCCTCCGCATTCCGTTTTCGCTCTCCGTCGAAACCCCCGTGCGCATCGCCGTCTACACCGTCGCCGGCGAGGAAATCCGCTCCCTGCGCCGGGAGGAGTTCCTGCCCGCCGGCTCTCACGTGCTCACGGCCGATATCGCGGCCCTTCGCAGCGGTTCCTACCTGCTCGAGTTCACGGCGGACGGCATTCGCGGCACGCAGCTCATTCACGTGCAGCGGTAGGGCGGGGCGCGCGACGGTGCTGTCTCAGCGAGGCGCCCGTGCGTGTACCTGTCGACGCCGCTACCGCAGCACCAGCATGCGCCGCGTCAGCGAGTATCCGCCGCCGCTCACCTGATAGAAGTACAGCCCGTCGGGAACGCGCGCGCCGTGTTCATCCGTGCCGTTCCATTGGAGAAGATGGAGGCCCTGCGGCAGCCGCCGTTCCGGGAAGCTCTTCACCATCGCCCCGGCGGCATTGAACATGCTCACGCGCACATCCGCTTCGCGGGGGATGCGGTATTCGATGTTCGTGACGGTGACCAGCGGATTCGGATAATTCTGCGACAGCGAAAATCCCGACCTTCCGTCGACGCCCTCGTCCGAAATTCCCGTCGGTCCCGGCCCGTCCCCGTTCTGGTCCCGTTTGAGTATCCACAGGTCGTAATGCCCCTGGCCCTCGGAGTCCGTCTGCCCGGCGACGATGTAGCCGCCGTCGGTGCATTGCTCGGCCGAGGAGGCGTACTGCCAGCCGCCCGCGCTGCCGTAGGCCTTCGCCCACGCTTCGCGGCCGTCCGCGTCGAGTTTCATGAGGAGCATGTCGGGCGCGTGCCCGTCGTCCAGCGTGTTGCCTGCCACGATGACGCCGCCGTCCGCGCAGGACCGCGCGCATTGGGCGCTCGAAAACTCCCGTCCGGCGCGGCTCCAGACCCTGTGCCCATTGGCGTCGAGTTTCATGGCGATGAGGAAGGGGGAGTAGTCGGACGCCGATCGGAAACCGATGCTGTCGCCCGCGAGGATGTATCCTCCATCCGCGCACTGCAGTATGGCGTTGGCGCGGCCGGTGAAGCTGTTGCCGAGGGGATTGCGCCATTCCTCCTTGCCCCGCGCGTCGAGCTTCACGATGGAGAGGGAGGGGATGTATCCAAAGTCCAGGGGCCGGTAAATGCTGTCGCCCGCGATGATGTACCCGCCGTCCGCCGTCTGCTCCACGCAGTTCAGCAGGCGGCCGCAGCGCGCGGCCCACTCCCTGTTTCCGCTGCTGTCCAGCTTGAGGATGTTCTCGTCACCGTTTCCGACGGCGATGTACCCGCCGTCTCGCGTCTGCGCGATGCTTCGCAACGTCGATGCGATGCGTCCCTCGAACACCCGCGTCCAGCTCGTGTCGCCGCGCGCGTCCAGTTTCAGTATCCACATCGAGGGGTAGTGTCCTCCGTAGGACGACGTGCTGCCCGCGACGATGTATCCGCCGTCGGCGCACTGCTGCACGCAGAAGGCGCCGTCCGCCGTCCCCGCTTCCCCGAACGTCCTCTCCCATTCCCGCGTGCCGGCTGCGTCGAGCTTTATGCACCACGCGTCCGGCTGATGCGCGCTCCCGTTGCCGAACGAATCCGTCTGTCCCGCGACGATGTACCCGCCGTCCGCCGTCTGCCGCATGCAACAGGCGAAATCGTTCTCGCTGCCGCCGAAGGTCTTCTCGAACAGCGGCATGTCCGCGAGAGGGGTGAAGGGGAGTGTGAACACTGCGGCGAGCAATAGTGCTTTCATGGGATAGCCCTCCTGGTTTCGACATTCAAGGACGCCGGTATACGAGCATCCACCGGCACAAGTTCCGTTGGTAGGAACAGCTTCTCAAGTTTCCTCGCAAGGGGTGGACCTATGGAAAGGCGTAGTCGCATTGGAATACACAGGCCGTGACTATGTTGTCCGGGAATTCCGCTCCCGGATATGCAATCCCGTGGTGGCGAA
>JADKJW010000004.1:252500-346310 GCA_016720835.1 Ignavibacteria bacterium | reverse complement strand
ACTTTGCGATCGAGGCGCAGGCCGCGTGGAAGGACGTGGTCTTCACGTCGCTGATCGATTCGGCCGTCGCACGCCGCGCGGTGGCGCATCTCGCCGCATCCCTGCCCTTCTGCGCGCAGCGGCATCACGGTCTCGCCACGGGCGACCTCTTCGCCTCGGACCTCGCCTCCGATCCCATCGCGCACGGCTGCTTCATCATACCCGACGACCCCGGCCTGGGCCTCGCCCTGCCGGCATCGGATGGCGCCCCGCCGCAATCCATCGCTGGCTGACCCGCCATGACGCCGCTGGCGCGCCACGCGGAAGCTTCGCCGCATGCGACGGCCGTCGTCGATCGCCGCGGGCGCTGCACCTACGCGGAGCTGTTCACGCGCGCATCGCGCATGGCGGAGTCTCTCGCCTCGAGTCATCACATCGGGACGGGAGATCGCGTGGCCACCCTGCTTCCGAACGGCATCGAACATGTCGTCCTCATCCACGCGCTGCGCCTCCTGGATGCCGTCTTCGTTCCGCTCAACACCCGTCTCGCCGCGCCCGAACTCGACGCCCGCCTCCGCATCGTCCACCCCGCCCTCCTGATCTCGAACTTGTCGGATTTCGGATTGAAGATGCGAGTGTCATCAACCTCGCCGATTCAAGTCGAGGCGGCGATTTCGGATTTCGAAACCCGCCGGCACTGCACACAACACGCATCTCACATCTCCCATCTCGCATCTTCCCCCTTCCCCCTTCAACCTTCAACCTTCAACATTCAACCTTTCCCCTGCAACCATCCTCTTCACGTCGGGAAGCAGCGGCGAGCCGAAACCCGTTGCGCTCACGGAAGCGAACCTCGCCGCGGCCATCGCCGCCTCCGCCGCGCGCCTGGGCGTGCAGGCCGATGACAACTGGCTGTGTCCCGTCCCGCTGTATCACGTCGGCGGCGTGTCGGCGGTGCTGCGCTGCGCGGATGCCGGGACCTGCGTGACGCTTGCCGATGGCGCGGATGCCGCGGAGCTTCTGCGCGTGTTCCGGGACGAACGCGTCACGCTCGCCTCGCTGGTGCCCACCGTGCTGCGCCGGCTGCTGGACGCGGACGCCGCGTTCAGCGGCACGTCCCTTCCCGCGCTGCGCGCCATCCTGCTCGGCGGCGGGCCGGCGGACTCCCGCCTCCTCGACGACGCCGCGCGGCGCGCGCTCCCCGTGCTCTCCACCTACGGGCTCACGGAGGCCGCGTCGCAGGTCGCGACCATGCCGCTTGCCGATGCGGCGCGCAAGCGCGGCGCGGCGGGACGGCCGCTCCAGGGCGTGCGCGTTTCGATACGCGACGACGCGGGCGATGTTCTGCCTCCCGGAGAACGCGGCACCATCTGGATCAGCGGCGCGAACGTCATCAACGCGTACCTGGACGGACGCTCACCCGAACGCTTCGCGGACGGCTTCTTCAACACCGGCGATATCGGGCGCATGGACGAGGAGGATTTCCTGTGGGTGGAGGCCCGGCGCGAGGACCTGATCCTGAGCGGCGGAGAGAATGTGATTCCCGCCGAAGTCGAGAACGCCCTGCTCGCACATCCCGCGGTGCGCGAGGCCTGCGTCGTCGGACTCGCCGATGCGGAATGGGGACAACGCGTGGCCGCGGCGCTCGTGCTCGGAGAACCGGATGCCGACATCCGGAATATCGAAGCGCACTGCAGGAGCCTGCTCGCCGGCTACAAGATTCCGAAGCGCTGGCGTGTCGTCGACGCCCTGCCGAAAAACGACTCGGGGAAAGTGCTTCGCGCCGCGGTGGCGGCCCTGTTCCCGGACGGCGTGTGACCGCGCCGCCTCAGCGCACGGTGCCGATGTACAGGTACGCGATGCCGCCGGTCAGCGGGATCACGCGGCAGACATCGAACACCCCGGCTTGCCGCATCAGCGCGACGAAGGCGTCGCCCGTCGGGAACGCCGCTGATGTGCGCGTCAAGTATTCGTAGGCGTCGCGGCGTCCGGAGACCAGGCCGCCGATGAGCGGAATGATCACGCGGCTGTAGAAGGTGAAGAAGGGCTTCATCCACCACAGCGGCGTGCCGAACTCGAGCACGGCGACGCGTCCTCCCGGGCGGACGACGCGGCCCATGCTGCGCAGCGCCTGCACCGGATCATCCACGTTGCGGATGCCGAAGGCGATGGAGGCCACGTCGAAGCTGTCGTCGGGGTAGGTCAGCGCCATCGCGTCCTGCACGTCCCACGCGATGTCGAGTCCGCGCTGCGCCGCCTTGGCCGGCGCGAAGGCGAGCATCTCGGCGCAGAAATCCGTTCCCACGACGCGGCCGCCGACGCCCACGCGCAGCTTGTATTCGATCGCGAGATCGCCCGTGCCCGTGGCGCAGTCGAGCACCGCGCTGCCCGGCACGGCGCCGCTCTCGCGCACGGTGCGCGTGCGCCAGCGATGGTGCACGCCCATCGACAGGACGGAGTTCGCGCGGTCGTAGGTGCCGGCGATGCCGGCAAACATGTCGTGAACCTGCTGACTCATGAGGGGGATCGACGCGGCACGCGGTGCCGGACTCACATCCGGAAACCGGCTGCGGGGGCGAACGCGCGCAGGCGCTCCATCATGGCGTGGAACTGCTCTGGCGACAGCGCCTGGTCCGCGTCGGAAAGGGCGGCGTCGGGATTCGGGTGCACCTCCACCATGAGCCCGTCCAGCCCGGCGGCGATCGTCGCGGCGGCCAGCGCGGGGATGAGCGCGGGATTGCCCGTCGCGTGCGAGGGATCGATGATGATCGGCAGGGCCGTCTGCTGATGCGCGAGCACGGCGCCGGCGAGATCGAGCGTGAAACGGGTTTCATCGGAAAAGGTGCGGATGCCGCGCTCGCAAAGCACCACCTGATCGTTGCCGCCGAGAAGGATGTACTCCGCCGCCAGCAGCCACTCTCGAATGGTGGACGCGAAACCGCGCTTGAGCATCACCGGTTTGCGGGTCTGCCCGAGATCCTTCAGCAATGCGGTGTTGTCCATGTTGCGCGAGCCGACCTGGAACGCGTCCACGTGCGGCTCCATGATTTCCACATCGTGCTGCGAAAGCACTTCGGTCACCATCGGAAGTCCCGTTGCGTCCGCCGCGGCGCGCATGAGGAGCACTCCTTCCAGGCCGAGTCCCTGAAACGCGTATGGCGAGGTGCGCGCCTTGAAGGCTCCGCCGCGCAGGATGTGCCCGCCCGCGGATGCGACAAGTCGCGCCGCCTCGAGGATCTGCCGCTCCGATTCGACGGCGCACGGTCCCGCGACGACCACGAACTGGCCGTCGCCGAAGGCGGTCCCGCCGATGCGCACCACGTGACGGCGATTTCCGCGCTGTGACGCGATGCCGAATGCGGCACTGCTCGCTGCAGGCGAGTCGAGGAAGGTGATGTTGGGAGGTTCTGACATTCAAGTGCCGTTCGTCCCTCCCTTCTTGCGGGGAGGTTTCGATATTGCCTGATCGACGCGAAAGTGCTATACTGTATCTGATGTCTCCGATTACCACATGATATGACGATTGCGTCAATCATGCAAAAATCGGCAATTGCCAGCATTCTAACAAAAATCCTCGCGTCTTTGTTCACGAGGGTGCGTTCAGACCCGCAGAAAGGAGGAATACGCCTCCCGATTCGGCCTCTGACGACGAAAAGACACCATTCACAGCTGCAGAGGAGCACACTCCATGAAAGTACTGACCTTCATTGTCATCCTGTTTATTGCCTTCGGCGGCGCAACGATCGCGCAGAAGACCGAGAAAACCAAGATCACCAAGAGCGCGAAGCGCGCAAAAACCGAAGTCGTCAAGGAAGCCAAGATGATCTGTCCGGTCACCGGAGAGGAAGCGGACCCGGAAGTGAGCCTGATCCACAAGGGCACGAAGTACTACTTCTGCTGCATGGGCTGCGTGGGCAAGTTCAAGAAGGATCCCGCCAAGTTCATCAAGGCCAGTGAGAAAAACTCGTTCGATCCCTGTGAAGACGAGGGCGAAAAGAAACACGAGGGCGAGATGAAGCACGAGCCCGCAACAATGGAAGCGCCCAAGGTGCCGGCCATGCAGATCCGCTTCATGGCCACTCAGGATGAGGAAAAGGGCGTGATCAACGAAGGCAAGGACCTCAGCAAGGACATCGTCAATGCCAAGTGCCCGATCATGGATAAGAAGGTCAACAAGAGCCTGACCACTGTCACCTACAAGGGCAAGGTGTACGGCTTCTGCTGCAAGAGCTGCATCAAGAAGTTCGCGAAGAATCCCGCCAGGTACCTGAAAACCGAAACCGCGCCGACGGCGGACCCGAAACTGGTGCCAGGCAAGCTCTGAAAGCGCACGACACGCGCGTGAACGAAGCGCGCCGTATGTCCCGCCAGCCGGAACATACGGCGCGTTTCAATAGTTGCTAAACAGGCCATCAAGTGAAGGACATTCACTTTTCATCAGCCTGGATCCCTCGAAACAGTTGAATTTCAGACTGGTACGAAAAATGAAACTGTTTGGAGAGGACAATGACGGAGGATGTCATACACCCGAGTATCTGATGAGTAAGACCAAGGGAGGATGTCATGATGAAGCTCATCGTTGGAATCCTGATTACTCTCTCGGCCGCCACGCAGCCTGCTGTGACGCACCCGTGGGACGCCGACAGCTCAGCCGCGGCGATGCACGAACTTCGCCCGTTGGTGGAATCGATCCTGCGAGACGAAGGGATGGCCATGCCGCCTCGTGTTGAGGTTTTCGTGCTGAAGGACTCGAAGAAATTGTATGTGCGCTGCCTTCTGGCGGACAGCCTCCCGGACGGTCGGCGCTTCGGCGAATTCCAATCGTTTGGCTCGTACAAGAACTCCGGGCCTGGCGGATTCTTCTCCACCCTGCCGAACGGCCTGTTCCGGATTGCATCCGTGGCGATCGACAGCAATGTCGATGGGTCGCTGCGGATCGAATGCCCGGGGCTCCAACTCATGACTCTCAAATCCAGATATGCCGACACATCGGAGGTCAAGGACTTCGTGCTGGACAGGAAGTCAACAATGCCCGGACGCGGTACGGACATCGCGATCGTCGCCGCCCTCGTGAATTGGGCACAGGAAAGCGGTCAGCTCGACATTCCGGTGTTCGTCGCTCCCATGCCGATGTACCGCTACCACCCGGAGGATGACACGGCAAACGGCCCGATGGAACTCGAGCTGCTCGCCGATCTCGACAAGTGGGATCAGCTCCCGGCGAAGGATCTGCTGGAAATGCCAATCATCGATGCACGCGGACGCATGGTTTTTTCGCGCGAGATGTTGCATTCCATGGTGCGGTGAGCGGATCGCGTATAATATGGGTGTCCGCAGGAGAAGCGGCGCCGCATCGTCACGAGTTCGGGAGAATATTTCGCCCTCTCTCCCCTGATAATCGCGTGAATCGGCGTGCCATAGTTGACTTTTTGGGTAAAAAGCACTTACTTTGTAGTTCGGTTAGTTTTTTCGCAAAGAACTGAATAATCAAAGGCATACTATGAGCACTCAGACAACCGTCCGGACCTTCCAGGCAAGGGAAGAAGACGTCGACAAGAAGTGGTATGTGATCGACGCTGAAGGACAGGTCCTCGGCCGCCTCGCGGTGGACGTTGCGCGAATCCTTCGCGGGAAGCACAAACCGATTTTCTCGCCGCATGTCGATACGGGCGACTTCGTGATCGTCATCAACGCGGGCAAGGTGCGCGTCACGGGCAAGCGTTTCGAGCAGAAATCGTACTTCCACTATACCGGCTATCCCGGCGGCGACCGCGTGCGCATGTTCAAGGACCTCGTCCGCTCGAACCCGCGTTTCGTGATCGAACACGCCGTGAAAGGCATGCTTCCGCACAACCGCCTCGGACGCCGCATTCTGAAAAAACTCAAAGTGTACGCCGACGGGAACCACCCGCATCAGGCGCAGATGCCCGAAGTGTTCAAACAGGGCTGACCCCTCGTCCGATCGAAACGCATCGCATTGAATAATCAAGGATAGGTATGAAACACACCCTTTTCGTCGGGCGCAGAAAGACTGCTGTCGCTCGCGTCTACCTGGCCCCCGGTACCGGGAAGATCTCGGTGAACGGTCGCGACATCGACCGGTTCTTTCCGACCCAGACGCTTCTCGACGAGGTGAGGATGCCCTTCACCGTCACCGAAACGAACGGCCGCTACGACACCTTCGTCACCGTCAAGGGCGGCGGCGTCACCGGTCAGGCCGGCGCAGTCCGCCTCGGCATCGCGCGCGCGCTCCTCAGCCTCGACGAGGAGTACCGCCCGAAGCTGCGCGTCTCCAATCTTCTCACGCGCGACTCCCGCATGGTCGAGCGCAAGAAGTACGGCCAGAAGAAGGCCCGCAAGCGCTTCCAGTTCAGCAAACGTTAATCCGGCCGTTTCGGCCATATCACACATGCCTCCCGATCGCCGGGAGAGTGTGTCCGCCCCGGCGGACATGTCCCGGCGACGCGACGGAGGCAGAGGAACATAACTCACTCTTTTTCCGGAGAACCCATGCCTCGCGTACAGCTCGAAGAACTCCTCGCAGCGGGCGCCCATTTCGGGCACCTGACGCGCCGTTGGAATCCGAAGATGAAACCCTACATCTTCATGGAACGCAACGGCATCCACATCATCGATCTCAAGAAGACCCAGGAACGCATCGACGTGATCTGCGACATGATCACCGAAGTCGTCTCCCAGGGCAAGCGCATCCTCTACGTCGCCACGAAGAAGCAGGCCAAGGACGTGGTCCGCGCCATCGCCGAGCAGAGCGGACAGAACTACGTCACCGAGCGCTGGCTCGGCGGCATGCTCACCAACTTCCAGACCATCCGCAAGAGCATCAAGCGCCTCACCAACATCGAGAAGATGGAGAGTGACGGCACCTATGACAAGATCACGAAGAAGGAACGCCTCATGCTCTCGCGCGAGCGCGAACGCCTCAACAAGATCCTCAGCGGCATCGTGGACATGAACCGGCTGCCCGGCGCCATTTTCGTGGTCGATATCAAGAAAGAGCATATCGCCGTCAAGGAAGCCCGCACCCTCGGCATCCCCATCTTCGCCATCGTCGACACCAACTGCGATCCGACCGACGTCGATTACGCGATCCCGGGCAACGACGATTCCACCAAGACGGTGGAGATCATCTCCCGCACCATCGCCCTCGCCGTCGAGGAAGGCCGTGAGAAATCGAAGATGATGAAGGCCGAGCAGGAAGCCGAAGAGGACCGCGTCACCAAGGAACGCGAGCAGGAAAACGCGTAAGCCCCGCGGCCGCGCATCGCACACCGATTCACGATCATCACAGAACAGCATAGAAGACACGAAGCACACATGGAAATTTCAGCAGCAGTTGTGAAAGCACTCCGCGACAAGACCGGCGCGGGCATGATGGATTGCAAGAAGGCGCTCGCCGAATCCAACGGCGACATGGACATGGCCGTCGATTACCTGCGCAAGAAGGGCGCCGCCACGGCCGAGAAGCGGCACGACCGCTCCGCCAACGAAGGCGTCGTCGCCACGAGCATCGAGAACGGCAAGGGCTACATCATCGAAGTCAATTGCGAAACCGACTTCGTCGCGCGCAGCGAGGATTTCCTCGGCTTCGCGGCGGATGTCATGACGGCGATCAAGTCCGCGCATCCGGCGGATATCGACGCGCTCCTCGCGGTACACGTCAACGGCATCACCGTCGGCACGAAGCTCACCGACATCATCGGCAAGATCGGCGAGAAGATCGCGGTGAAGCGCTTCGCGACCTTCGACACCAAGGGGCAGCTCGTCGAGTACATCCACCCCGGCGCCAAGCTCGGCGTGATGCTCGAACTCTCGAGCGCCTCCGCGCACGACGACGTCAAGCAGCTCGGCAAGGACCTCGCCATGCAGGTCGCCGCCATGAGCCCGGTCGCCATCGACCGCAGCGCGGTGCCGATGGATGTCCGCGAGAAGGAACTCGACATCTACCGCCAGCAGGCGCGCGAGCAGGGCAAGCCGGACAACATGCTCGACCGCATCGCCGAGGGCAAGCTCAACAAGTACTTCCAGGAGTACACGCTCATCGAGCAGAGCTTCATCCGCGACAATACGAAGAATGTGAAGGAACACATCGAGGCCGTCGCGAAGGCGGCGGGCGATCCGGTGGCCGTGCTGCGCTTCGAGCGCTTCCAGGTCGGCGAATCCAACTAATCGCAACGCATCGGCCTTCCGGCGGCAACGCCGGAAGGCCTTTCCATATCAGGACGGTTCGATGAACGTGAAATACAGACGCATCCTTCTCAAACTCAGCGGCGAAGCCCTCATGGGCGAGCGCCAGTACGGCATCGATCCCGCCATCCTCGAGAGCTACGCCGACGAGATCCTCTCCGTCACCGAACTCGGCGTGCAGGTCGGCATCGTGCTCGGCGGCGGCAACATCTACCGCGGCGTCGCGGATTCGGCCGAAGGCATCCACAAGGCCTCGGGCGACCAGATGGGCATGCTCGCGACGATGATCAACTCCATCGCCCTCCAGAACGTGCTCGAAACCCGCGGCGTCGTCACGCGCCTCGCGAGCGCCATCGAAATGAACCAGATCGCGGAGCCCTACATCCGCCGCCGCGTCATGCGCCACCTCGAGAAGGGCCGCGTGGTGGTCCTCGGCGCGGGTACGGGCCATCCCTACTTCACCACCGACACCGCCGCCGCACTGCGCGCGGTGGAGATCGAGGCCGACGTCATCATCAAGGGCACGCGCGTGGACGGCGTCTACGATTCCGACCCGCTCAAGAATCCCGATGCCTTCCGCTTCCAGACCATCGATTACTTCGACGTGCTGAAGCGCGACCTGCGCGTCATGGACCTGACCGCCATCACGCTCTGCCGCGAGAACAACCTTCCGATCATCGTCTTCAACATCAATACCCGCGGCAATCTGCGCCGCCTCGTCCTCGGCGAGGACGTGGGCACGCTGGTCTCCGCGGGTGCGAATGGCACCGCAACCGAACCCGTTGTTTCATAACCGGAGCCCCGTCCCATGCTGAAAGATATCCTCAACGACGCCGGCGTGCGCATGGACAAATCCCTCGACACCCTGCGCAACGAGCTGCACAAGATCCGCACCGGAAAGGCCACCACCGCGCTGCTCGACGGCGTGAAGGTGGAAGCCTACGGCTCGCTGATGCCCCTGAATCAGACCGCGAACGTCTCCGTGCTCGACGCGCACACGCTCGCCGTGCAGCCGTGGGATCGCGGCACCATCGGCGCCATCGAAAAGGCCATCCGCTCCGCCGATCTCGGCCTCAACCCCGCCAACGACGGCACCGTCGTGCGCGTCCCCATCCCCGCCCTCAACGAGGAGCGGCGCCGCGAAATGGTCAAGCTCATCAAACGCTTCGGCGAGGAAGCGAAGGTCGCGCTGCGCAACGTGCGCCGCGACGCCAACGAGCATCTGAAGAAGGCCGAGAAGGACGAGCACGTCTCCGAGGACGAGCGCAAGAAGGCCGAGAAGCAGGTGCAGGATCTCACCGACAAGCACATCGCGAACGTGGATGCGCTCCTGAAGGGCAAGGAAGTGGAGATCATGGAAGTGTGATGGGGGGAGTACTGGAGTGATGGAGTAATGGAGTAATTCAGCTCATCGGGTGGGACAGGCCTCCGTGCCTGTCGATTCCGATTCTCCGTCGAACGAAAAAAACCCCGGCCACTGTGCCGGGGTTTTTCATTGTTGCGATGAGAGCGCCGTGCTCCATGTACGGGTACCGATCCGCGAGGGTACGTTATTTCTCCCGCGGTATACGCTTCGGTGCACGGGAACGGGGAGACGGCACGAACAGCTCCGGCAGTGAGCGACGCGTGGTATCCGGAACGAGACTCCTGTATTCATAGGATCGACGGTCTTGCTTGTCGAAACCGAGTATCGGCATGTTGTCGATATTGCCGCACTTCGGATCGATGATGATCATCGTGTAGTGCACGCTGTCCGGCGGCCGCAAGATCGGCATGTTGTCGAATGGATCCCGCACGCCGTGCTTCAACAGATCCACGACCGCAACGCTGTCCGATTTCGGCCCATACCATCGGAACGGCGCGCTTCCCGGAGCGTCTCCCCCGGAGCCCTGCGCGTATGCCGTGCAGACGAACGCCGCACCCAGCAGCATTATTCCGATGAGAGTCTCCGATATTTTTCGCATGGCGTGCTCCTCAGGTGCTTTGGCCTTATATAGACACGGCGGCATCACGTACCTACTCGGCAGCATGGCTGTTTCCCAAAGCTACACATCCGCTCTGATCCATTCAATGGCAATGCGTGTTCCCGCACGTTCATGGTCATGCATGTCGCACCAATCGGGGTTGCCTCCTCATGGGGATGCCCTGCGGGTGTTGAGCACAGGCCGTCATCCTTCCCCATCCTCCCCTCCTGTTTCGTGTGCTTCGTGTGTTTCGTGGACCTCTTTCACGTGAACGACGTTAACATTCATCCCCGACGTCGTGCACGGCCCTCACACCGTTGCAGCGGTCTGCGCGTTCCAGAAGCTCAACCGGCTCGTTGCGGACGGTGTCGTCGGTCCGCAGACCGCGAAAAAGCTCGGCGTCGAATGGCCGTGATCCGAGCGGTCAGGCGCCCCGACAGGGGGAATTGTCATGTGCCGCTCGTCACGCGCGCTGAACCGGGTTTTCACCACTGGTCGATGGTGACACTCAGTGCAGTACCCATCCAAAAGAAGTATCGGCACCCTCCCATCTCCAACGCCGCGTTGATTTTCCACAAAAATACGCCCAGTGCCAAATGGATGCCAAAATTCTTCGATAGCACATCCGCGCGCCGCGGAGTTTGTCCCCGTGGATGGATGATCGCTACGAAGGGCTGAAGATAGAGCGCACCGATGGAGACATAGACCGGCGAGTTCATTCCGAAGCCAGCGGACGCTCGCAAGGCCGCATAAAACCTACCGGACGGATTCTCGATAACATCGCCAGCATACCCGAGACGAACCGATGTCTGGAGGAATGCATCATAGCCCAGGCCATACGAGTACACAGCTTCAGGCCCTAATCCGAATGTGCCATATTTCATAGGCATGACATGGAAAAACATTCCCATGTTCCACCTATGCGCGACGGTATCATGGGGCACCGTCTGGGCGTTCGCGCCTGATACGCAGGCGACCAGCAGGAAGGATAAGATGTGCCTTTCGATGATGCTCATGGGAAGTCGATTGGATGTATTCAGAACTCATCACGGCCAGCGCGTGCGCTTCAGCGCCCGGCGAGCACCCTCTTGCGCTCGGCCGTGAAATGCCACCATGGCAACGGCTCGCCCCCGTCCATGAAATGCACGACCGACATGAACAGGTCGATGACGCAGGGATCGTGTCGCGTACCCGTCTTGCGGCAGAGCGTGTCGTAGAGCTTCATCGGATCCCTGCCGGCGAGCTGCGCGGGCTTCGTGATGCCGAGGAGCCGCAGATCTCCGGCGCTGGCCGGACCCACGTTCGGAAGGTCTTCGAGGCGAACCACCGCCGCGCGTTGTACTTTGGAGGGGTTCATGGCGTCAGCGTGTTACCATGCGTAGCCTATGTCGAAACGCAGCGCCGGAGTGGTGCCGTCGTACTTGAGAAAATCTTCATTGTCCGATGAGCCCTTGTAGTAATCGACGCCGATCCCGAGTCCCATCGCGAAGTCGTCGCCGGGAAACCACTGCCAGCCGATCAGGATCCCGATGGAGTATGCGGACGCCGACTCGTCGTCGATGCTGAGCGTGTTGTACGACACATTGGGCGCCGCATAGAATCCTCGTAGCGCACGCTCGGAGGGATAGAAGCGCGTCTCCGCATTGACGCCGAAGCCGCCGAGCCCGGATATCGTCGGGAACTGCACGCCGCCGCCCACCGCGACCGCCGGCGAGACGGCCCGGAAATAGGACAGGTTGTAGAAGAGGAAGAACTTCAAGGGATTGATGACGAGCATGTTTCTGCGCGGAGTGATATCCTCCGACGTCGCGACTGTCGTCGCATAGGTGGTTGTCGTTTTCCCGGTCGCCGAGTCCCGGCTCGTTTTCGTTTCGGTGGTGACCACCTGGGCGACACAGGAAACCGTGCACAGAAAGAGCAGCGGAATCAGAGCGTGACGGAAGAACTGCATGGCGGTGACCTGGATGTGTATGGGTGTTTCCGTATTCCCTTTTCGATCGCTGCCAGAGTAATGGAATCGGAGATGAAAATCAAGAATATGTATTGTCCGGACCGCGAACCATGCGAAAAGGCCCGTCGCCGGGCCTCTCCGCTCTCCCCATGATGTTCGTCCTCAACGCAGGCGTCACTTGTTCAGGGCGTACCCGAAGAGCAGGGTCACCCTGTTGCCTTCCCTGTTGGCGGTGAACGCCAGATTCAATGGAATACTCACGCCGCCGTAGTCGAAACTCTTGCCGATGGCCATCACGATGGACGTGGGCGCGATCTTGGAACCGGGAAGCAGATTCGGGCCGAGACCGAACTCGAAACCACCGGGCAGACGTATGCCCATGAGCAGCGACGCGCTCGGAATGATGGTTCCGTACTCCACGCCGGAGAGCAGCGGCACGAACTGGATGACGAAGGCGGGTCCGCCCCCGTCCGGGATGACGTCGTACTCGAAATGCCATCCGAACTGGCTCATCATGGGACCGATGTTCTTCTTCTGCATTTCCGTGTAGAGATCGCCCTTGCCGAGCACGTAGGTCATGCCGAGTCGCGGACCTCCCATGTTGCGCTCGTTGAGCTGCGTCGGTGCTTTTGGATACACACTCTGCGCCGTTGCAGGGCCGGACATCAGACACGCAAGAACGGCCGCGACGGCGATGACGATGGTGACACTTCTCTTTTTCATGACATCCTCCGGAGTTGGTGTGCTCGTGAAATTCTCAAGAGCAACTTCGCCAAAACCGTTTCGCACGATGTCACGAAGCTGTCACAAGCGCGTCACGATGTTGTCGGAAGACAAGTAGAAGGTGACAGGTGAAAGGCAACAAGTGACAGGTGAAGGCGTATCGATATTGGTGAGATCTGAAAAGGCATGAGCCTCACGACTTCACGACTTCACGACTTCACGACTCACGATTCACGGCTTCACCCCTCGGCTTCGCTCGGGGCAGGCTCCTCACGACTTCACTTTTCAATGCGGATGCCGGTGCCGCAGGATATGCGGCTTCTCGAGGCCATGCGCGAGCATGAGCTCTTCGTCGCCGAGGATGGTCGCCGTCGGTCCGTCCGCGATGACGCTGCCTTCGTCGAGCAGGATGACGCGCGGGCAGAGTTCCACCACGAGTTCGAGGTCGTGCGTGGCGATGAGCTTCGCGGCGTCGACGGCGCGGAGCAGATCCTTGAGCTGCCGCTTGCCGCGCGGATCGAGATCGCTCGTCGGCTCGTCGAGCGCGAGGATGCGCGGTCGGCACGCGAGCACGCCGGCGAGACACACGCGGCGCCGCTCGCCGCCGCTCAGGTGATGCGGAGCGCGGTCGCCGTAGCCGGACAATCCGACGCTCGCGAGGGCCTCGTCGACGCGCTGCCGCAGCTCCGCTTCCGGCAGGCCGAACTGCGCGGGACCGAAGGCGACGTCTTCCTCGACGGTCGGACAAAAGAGCTGATCGTCCGGATCCTGAAAGAGCATGCCCACGGCCCGGCGGACGGCGAAATGATTCTCGCGTGTCACCGGCATGCCGAGGATCGACACGGTGGCTTCTCGAACCGGACGCTCTGGCAGGATGCCGTTCAGATGCAGCAGGAGCGTGGTCTTGCCCGCCCCGTTGGGGCCGATGAGCCCGACGCTCTCGCCCTCCGCGACGCTGAAGGACACGTCGCGGAGCGCCATCCTGCCGTCGGCATAGCGGTACCCGAGCCGCGTGACTTCCACCGCGTTCATTGCCAGCCTCGCGCGATCATGGCCTGGTAGATGCGTTCCGCCCGCCCGGCGCTGCGCAGGAACAACTGCCCGAGCACGGACGAGAGCAGCGTCCAGCTCCTCGCGTTCCGCCGCGCGAACGTGCGGCTCCTGCGCGCGCGCAGGGTGCGCAGCATCTCGTCGGACAGGATGAAGATGTACCGGTACATCATCGCGAGCGTGTTCACGAACACCGCCGGCACGCGAAGCCGTCGGAGCACCGCGAGCAGGTCCGCGAAGGGCGTGGTGTTCGAGAGGAGCAGCACCGTCGCGAGACTCAGCGTGCTGCGCAGCGCGATCCATGCAAATCGGACCAATCCATCCGATTGCAGCAGGGCGAGCGCCCCGACGGCGATGACGAAGGGTTCCAGCAGCAGGATGCGCTTCGCGATGAAGAGCGGCGGCACGCGGCTCGCGAGCAGCAGCGCGAGGAGCAGCAGCGCGATGCCCGCGAAGGGCAGCGGCGAGGTGGGCGGCAGCGCGACGATCAGCAGCATCACTCCGAGCGCGGAGAGCGTCTTGAGCATCGCGGGCGCGCGATGCACGGGGCTCCGCAGGCTGCTGTACCGGTCGAGGAAATCGCCGCGCATGAAGGATTACTCCTGACGCCGCGGGAGGGATTTCGGCTGTATCGCGCGGAAGACCGCCAGCGAAACGCCGAACACGAGCACCGCGCCGATGACGCCCGCAAGCGCGGTCGCGACGGGCAGCGAGCCAATGCCCGGCACCCGGTAGTCGGCGACGGGAGCGGGAAGGACGGGCGCGGACAGCGCGCGCGCGTCGAATCCGAGAGCGGCCGCCACCGTTTCCAGTCCGTCCGGCCATCCCGACGCGAAAGGCGCGACGAACAGCGCGAGCGCGATGGTCAGCAGCGATCCGTGGATGAGCACGTCCTTCCACCCCGTGCCCGCGGCGGCCGCGGAGCCGGGACTTCCGGCGTCGAGCAGTTCCGGCCGCAGCTTCGTGAGCGCAACGAGCACCAGGCCGGTGATGACCGCCTCCCCCGCGCCAATGACCATGTGGATGCCGCTCATTGCCGGAATCCCGAGTTCCCATGCCACCGTGCCGGACCAGACCAGTTCCCCCGTGCAACACACGGAGGCGAGCACCGTCGACGCCCATGCGCCGCAGGCGGCTCCGACGAAGCGCCCGTACGCCGCGGGCAGGACGCGCCGCACACCCGCGTAGACGGTGTATCCGGCGACGGTCGCGACGACGGCCATGTTGAAGATGTTCGCGCCGAGCGCGAGCAGGCCTCCATCGGCGAAGAGCAGGCACTGCACCACGAGCACGATGGTCATGACCACGACTGCGGCATCGAGGCCGAGCAGCACCGCGATCAGCACCCCGCCCAGCAGATGTCCCGACGTCCCGCCCAGCACGGGGAAGTTGAGCATCTGCGCGACGAACACGAACGCCGCCGCGAGGCCCATCAGCGGGATCTGCCGCGGGTCCGAGCGACGCGACACATTCCTCAGCGCGCGCGAAACACCCGCCGCCGCGAGCACCGAGGTGACCGCTATCGTCTTCGTATCGAGAAAACCGTCTGGGATGTGCATGGGGGAAAGCGGGGTGTGGAGGGATGGAGTATTGGAGTACGGAAGAACAAGGATCGGCTATGGATCTCCGCTTCCGTGCGCGGCATCAGGATCGTTCACCCCGTCACTTCGTCGGCCCTGCATACTCCACGAATTTCGCCGTGCGCTCGGCGGTCTCCTTCCCGAGGAGCCGCTCCACCACATGCAGCGCACCGTCGATGCCCGCGGAAATCCCGGCGGTGGTGATCACTTTTCCGTTGTCGGTGAATCGCCTGCCCTCGCAGACGCGAATCGCGGGGTAGCGCTTCCGCAGGTTCCCGGCCGCGCCATACCACGTCGTCGCTTCGAGACCGTCGAGCATGCCGAGTTCGGCCAGGATGAACGCGCCGGTGCATACCGACATCACGATATGCGCTTTCGCGGCGGCGCTGCGAATCCATTCTCCCACTGCCGGATGCGTCGTGGCGAGATCCCGCTCACCGCCCGGCACCACGAGGATATCGGGTTGCGGACTGTCCGCAATGGAGTACGCGGGCGTGCATCGCAGACCCGTGTGACAGCGAATCGCGTTCGCGGTCGGTCCGACAGTGTACACGTTGAAAACCCGCGCGGTATCGCCCGTCTGTACATCGGAGAAGATTTCCATCGGGCCGGTGAAATCGAGAAGGTAGACGCCGTCGTAGATGAGAATCGCGACGTTCTGCGGTGCGGGTGGTTGTTGCGCTGTGGTGAGCATCGGATACGCTGCGAGGACGAGCATGACGAAAAAGTGACGCGG
This sequence comes from Ignavibacteria bacterium, assembly GCA_016720835.1. Classification (GTDB taxonomy): domain Bacteria; phylum Bacteroidota; class Ignavibacteria; order SZUA-365; family SZUA-365; genus JADKJW01. The sequence goes on along the minus strand of JADKJW010000004.1, from coordinate 330,122 downwards.
TGATGGCATGGCGCTTATCGCTCCAATTCCGTTTTGAGAAACTGCGCCGTGTATCCCTTTCCCGAGGCGGCCACCTGCTCCGGGGTTCCTTCCGCGACGATATACCCGCCCTCGTCGCCGCCTTCGGGACCAAGATCGATGACCCAGTCCGCGGCCTTGACGACATCGAGATTGTGCTCGATCACGACCACGGTGTTTCCCTTCTCCACGAGCTTCGCGAGCACGTCGAGCAGCATGCGCACGTCCTCGAAATGCAGGCCGGTCGTGGGTTCGTCGAGAATGTAGAGGGTCGATCCGGTGCCGATCTTCGACAGTTCGGTGGAGAGCTTCACGCGCTGCGCCTCGCCGCCGGAGAGCGTGGTGGCCTGCTGGCCGAGGCGGATGTAGCCGAGTCCGACGTCGTTGAGCGTCTCGAGCTTGCGCCGGATGCGCGGGATGTCCGTGAAGAATTCCAGCGCCTCGGAGACCGGCATGTTGAGCACGTCGGCAATGGACTTTCCCCGGAAATGCACTTCCAGCGTCTCGCGGTTGTAGCGCCTCCCGTTGCACGCTTCGCACAGCACGTACACGTCGGGGAGGAAGTTCATCTCGATCTTGCGCACGCCGTCGCCGGTGCAGACGTCGCAGCGGCCGCCCTCCACGTTGAAACTGAAACGTCCCGCCGCGTAACCGCGGATCTTCGCTTCCGGCAGACTGGTGAACAGATCGCGCACCAGCGTGAAGAGACCCGTGTACGTCGCGGGATTCGAGCGCGGCGTGCGGCCGATCGGCGTCTGGTCGATGTCGATCACCTTGTCGATCTTTTCGACGCCCTCCAGCGTGCCGTGCGTCAGCACTTTCACGGTGCTCTTGTAGAAGTGCCGCGCGAGCAGCGGATACAAGGTCTCGTTGATCAGCGACGACTTGCCCGACCCGCTGACGCCCGTGATGCAGGTGAAGGTCCCGAGCGGAAGGCGCAGCGTCACGTCCTTCAGATTGTGTCCGCGCGATCCCTTCAGGATCAGCGCGTCGCCATGCCCGTCGCGGCGCGAGGCCGGCACGGCGATCTCGCGCTGCTGCCGCAGATACGCGGCCGTCAGCGAACGCAGGGGTTTGCCGTCGCCGGGATGTCCGCCGACCGATGCCGCCGCGCCGTTCGCGCGCTTCGCGCGACCGGGAATTTTCAGGATCGATTCCACCGAGCCCTGCGCGACGACGTGCCCGCCGTATTCGCCCGCGCCGGGGCCGAGATCGATCACGTGATCTGCGCTCTCGATCATCTCGCGGTCGTGCTCCACCACGATCACCGAGTTGCCGAGATCGCGCAGCTGTTTCAGCGAATCGATGAGCCGCACGTTGTCGCGCTGATGCAGGCCGATCGACGGTTCGTCGAGGATGTAGAGCACGCCCGTGAGCTGCGTGCCGATCTGCGTGGCAAGGCGGATGCGCTGCGCCTCGCCGCCGGAGAGCGAGCGCGCGGAACGGTCGAGCGTCAGGTATTCGAGGCCCACGTTGGCGAGGAATTCCAGGCGCGACGAAATCTCCTTCACGATCTGCCGCGCGATCTCCTCCTGGCGCGCGGTGAGCGACAGCGTCGAGAAAAAGCGCAGCGCCTCGCGCACGGACATGCGCGTCACGGCGTCGACGCCCGCGCCGCCGAATTTCACGGCGAGCGATTCGCGCCGCAGACGGCCCCCCCCGCACGCGGAGCAGGGCATGGCGGTCATGAACGATTCGGCCCACTCGCGGATGCCGTTGGACGTGGTGGTGTCGTAGTAGTGCTTGAGGCTCGCGAGCACGCCGGCGATGGTGTGACGGTGCACCGACACGCGGCCGTTGGGATGCGTGTACGGGATGTCGTACTTCTCCTTGCCGCTGCCGTGGAGGAGCACGTTCATCGCGTCCTCGGGGATGTCGCTGAGCGGCGTCGAGAAATCGAAGTTGAAACGCGTCGCCGCGGCCTTGATCTGCGCCCACCACCAGGTGCGTCGCGGCTTGCCGAGCGGAACGATGCCCTCCTCGTCCAGGGATTTGCCGGTGTCGGGAATGATCAGGTCGAGATCGAATTCCCGGCGCTCGCCCAGGCCGTCGCAGGCGGGGCAGGCGCCGTAGGGCGAGTTGAAGGAGAAGGAGTTCGGCGCGGGCTCGTCGTAGCTCGTGCCGCAGACGGGACACGCGTTGCGCTGACTCATGAGGATGTCCTCGCCGCCGGCGTTGATGATCACGACGCCATCGCCGAACTTCATCGCGATCTCGAGAGAATCGGTGATGCGGTGCCGCGCGTCGGGATTGACCACGAGACGATCCACCACGATTTCGACGTTGTGGATCTTGTAGCGGTCGAGCTTCATCCCTTCCTCGATTTCGCGGATCTCGCCGTCGGTGCGCACCTTCGTGAACCCGTCCTTCGTGATCTGGTCGAACAGCTCGCGGTAATGCCCCTTGCGGCCGCGCACCACGGGCGCCAGGATCACGAGCCGCGCGCCCTTTTCGAACGCCATCACGCGGTCCACCATCTGGTCGAGACTCTGCCGCTGCACGGGCGTGCCGTCGTTGGCGCAATGCTGCACGCCGGCGCGCGCGTACAGGACGCGCAGGTAATCGTAGATTTCCGTGACCGTGCCGACCGTGGAGCGCGGACTGCGGCTCACGGTCTTCTGCTCGATGGAAATGGCCGGACTCAACCCCTCGATGTTGTCGACGTCCGGACGTTCCATCGCACCCAGAAACTGCCGCGCGTACGGAGAGAGGCACTCCACATAGCGCCGCTGTCCTTCGGCGTAGATGGTGTCGAAGGCGAGGCTGGACTTCCCCGATCCCGACAGGCCCGTGATGACCACCAGCTTGTCGCGCGGAATATCCAAGTCGATGCCCTTGAGATTGTGCTCGCGAGCGCCGCGAATCGAAATCACATCACGATCCATCGTCGCTCGCATGGGCGTGTCGTTTCTGAAGCACTTTGAATCATCGTTGAAGATCGAAAAAAAGCGTCAGGAGAGCAAGCCCGACGCACTCCCCGCTCCCTACTCCCTACTCCCCACTCCCCCTGCGAGCTTCATCACACCGTCTGCAATCCTCCGTTGCGCGCCTCCGAATTTCCCGTTGCTCATGAGGACGACCACGTCGCCCGGTCGCGTCTCGGCGAGGACGAGCGCGACCATTTCCTCCACATCCGGAATGTCGAAGGCGCGGATGCCGCGATCGGCGAGTTCGCGCACGAGCAGCCCGGTGTCGAGGCTCTCTCCCGGGGCGTAGCGTCCCGGCCTGTTGACGGCGCCGATCACCGCCACGTCGGCGTCGACGAAGGCGTCCGCGAGATCGTCCTGAAAAATGCGCCGCGTGGTGGTGTTCGAGCGCGGCTCGAAGAGCGCCCAGATCCGCCGCGCGGGATATTTCTGCCGCAATGCGGCGAGCGTTTCTCGCACGGCGGTTGGATGGTGCGCGAAATCGTCGATCACGGTGATGCCGCCATGCTCGGCGATCACCTCCATGCGACGGCGCACGCTGCGGAACGTGGTGATTCCGGCCTGGATGTCGTGCGCCGACACGCCGAGCGCCGTGCAGGCTGCTATCACGCCCAGCACGTTGCGCACATTGAATGCACCCGCGAGTGGTGTTGTGTAGCGAAAGCACTGCAGACCCCCGCCGCTGCGATGCAGCACGTCGAAACGCGTCTCGCCGTTCTCCCAGACGATGCTCGCGGCCTGCCAGTCGTTGTTCTCGCCGAGTCCGAAACTCTCGACGGGCGTGTGCGCCCCTGCGGCTGCCGCGCGGGCCTCCTCGTCGTCGCCGTTGAACAGGATGAGCCCGTCGCCCGGCACCAGATTCACGACCTGCCGGAAGGAACGGCGGACGTCGTCGAGTGACAGGAAGATATCGGCATGGTCGAATTCGATGTTGTTGATGACGAGGATATCCGGGCGGTAGTGCACGAACTTCGAGCGCTTGTCGAAAAATGCGGTGTCGTACTCGTCGCCCTCGCTCACGAAGACGCCGCCCGCGGCGGCAGGCCTGCACCCCTCGCCGAAATTCTCCGGGATGCCGCCGATGAGGAAGCCCGGCGCCCGCCCGGCAGTCTCCAGCACCCACGCCGCCAGCGACGCGGTGGTCGTCTTGCCGTGCGTGCCCGCGACAACCAGCGAGCGGCTCCCGGCAATGAGCGCGGATCCCGCGAGCGCCGCGAGCGACGTGTACGGGAACCTCCCGCGAAGCACCGCCTCCACCTCCGGATTGCCGCGGCTCACGGCGTTGCCGATCACGATGAGCGGAGTCGCCGATCCGGAATCGGCCTCGGAGACGCGGGGACGCGGAGACGCGGAGCGGCTATCCGACGCCGACAACGGAGCGGACAATCCGAAATCGGAAATCCGAAATCCGAAATTTTCCAGGTTGGCCTCTGCAAACGATTCGTGGTACCGGATTCCGCGCGACGCGAGGAAGTCGCTCATGGGCGGGTACACGCCGTCGTCGGAGCCGCTCACCTCCCAGCCCATGCGCGCGAGCGCCGCTGCGACTGCCGCCATGGCCGTCCCGCCGATGCCGATGAAGTACGCCCGCCGTCCTTCACTCATCCGGACCGTCTCCGAGTTCCGCCCGGCCGTGCGCACAGCACCCGGTCCCAATCCGAAATTGGAAATCCGAATTTTTCGAGATTCTGGATTCCTGCCCCGTCATATCCACTTCTTCTTCCAGAAGTACACCACGAAACCGGCGGCGACGGAAATCATCACCCCCCACGCGAACGCGTAGCCGTACGGCCATTCGAGTTCCGGCATGAATTTGAAATTCATGCCGTACACGCCCGCGATGAACGTCAGCGGGATGAAGACCGTCGCGATGATGGTCAGGACCTTCATGACCTCGTTCATGCGGTTGCTCATGCTCGACATGTAGATGTCGATCAAGCCGGAGAGCATGTCGCGGTAGGTCTCCACCGTGTCGATCACCTGAATGGTGTGGTCGTACACGTCGCGTAAATACGGCTGTGTCGCGGGGGTGATCAGGTCCGATTCACCCCGCAGCAGCGCGCCGATCACCTCGCGGAGCGGCCAGACGGATTTGCGCAGGTAGATCAGTTCGCGCTTCATCCGGTGTATGGTCTGCATCGTATCCTGCGTCGGATTGTCGAGCAGGCGCGTTTCCAGTTCCTCGATCTCCTCGCCGAGCGTCTCGAGGATGGCGAAGTAGTTGTCCACCACCGCGTCAAGCAGCACGTAGAAGAGATAGTCGACGCCGAGCGCGCGGATCTTCGTCTTCGTGTTGCGCAGGCGCTCGCGCGCCACATCGAACACGTCGCCCTGTATCCCTTCCTGGAAGGACAGGACCCAGGTGTCTCCGAGAATCAGACTGACCTGCTCGATGATCAATTCCGACTGCTTTGCGTCGTAGCGGAGCATCTTGAGCACGATGAACAGATGCTCGTCGAAGTCCTCCATTTTCGGGCGCTGATCCGTATTGAGGATGTCTTCCATGGTGAGGGCGTGCAGGCCGTATGCGGCGCCGACCTTCTCCAGCACCACGGCGTCGTGCACGCCGTCGATGTTGATCCAGGCCTTGCCCGGCCCCTTGCCGCGCGCCGCGACGACGTCGTCCACCGTCACCATGTGTTCGACCACATTCTCCGCATCGTATTCGATGCACTCCAGCTCCACGGTCCCGCCGCTTCGCTCGCCCACGTACACCAGCGATCCGGGGGGCATGCCGGCCTTCGCCGATCGCTTCTTGATCCGTTTCGACATCTGCGCTCCTTGTATCCCCGAAACTAGCCCATCCCGGCGGGACTCGCAACCGTCTTTTCCGCTCCCCGCATGTTTCGTAAATTATCGCACCTATCAACACGCAACTCACACGGGGGTCACGGCATGCGGGCGATTTCAACAACAGACTATTCGGGCCTCTCGCTGTTCCGGCGCGGGAAGGTGCGCGACGTGTACGATCTCGGCGAGGAGCTGCTCATCGTCGCGACAGACAGGCTCTCGGCCTTCGATGTGGTGCTGCCCGACCCCATCCCGATGAAGGGCGCCGTGCTCACGACCATCTCGAAATACTGGTTCGACCGCACCGCCTCCGTCGTGCGCAATCATTGCATCAGCACGGACCCGGCGGACTACCCCGCAGCCTGCGCGCCGCACGCGGACGATCTCCGCGGCCGCAGCATGCTGGTGAAAAAAACCCGGCCCCTGCAGGTGGAGTGCGTCGTTCGCGGATACCTGACCGGTTCGGGACTGAAGGAGTACAACACCGCGAAATCCGTGTGCGGCATTCCCCTGCCCGATGGTCTCGTGGACGGCTCCATGCTCCCGGAACCGCTCTTCACGCCGTCCACCAAGGCCGAGGAAGGCCATGACGAAAACATCTCCTTCGAGGAGGCGGCGAACATCGTCGGCCACGAGACCGCGCGGCGCATTTCCGACCTCAGCATCGCGCTCTACACGCATGCGCGCGACGAGGCGCGTGCGCGGGCATCATCATCGCCGACACCAAGTTCGAGTTCGGCATCGACGGCGGCGACATCATTCTCATCGACGAGGCGCTGACGCCCGATTCCTCGCGCTTCTGGCCCATGAGCGCCTATGCGCCCGGCAAGGCCCAGCCGAGCTTCGACAAGCAGTACGTCCGCGATTACCTCGAATCCATCGGCTGGAACAAGCAACCGCCCGCGCCCGCGCTGCCCGCCGACGTGATCGAGAAAACGACGGAGAAATATCTTGAGGCATTTACGCTGATCACGGGGAAGGAATTGACGTGGTAGACGAAAAGCTGCCCTTCAACAACTTCAAGCACATCCCGTCGCGCCCCGAAATCGACACGGTGCTCGGCATGCTGCCCGCGCTCGAGCTCAAACGCTTCGAGGAGCAGCTCGACCTGCTCGATTCAACCATTTCATGGGCGTTTCAGTGGTACGAAAACCTCGAGGGCTGGGGGTACCGCGCCTCCTTCAAGCAGCGCGTCCTGTGCATCCTCCATTTCGATCGCGGCTACTTCTCCGCAACGCTGTCCATCCCCCTCGCGATGGAGTATAAATACCTCGCCCTCAAGGAGCTCACGCCGAACATGCGCGAGCACTTCAAGGACTACCGCCTCTCGCAGAAGATGAAGTGGGTGTCCCTGCATGTCAAGAATCGCGCGGACACGGACTCCCTCCTCGCCATCATCCGCCTGAAGCTGGAGGACCTGCGTCAGAAAACCGCGGGCGGAAAGAAATAACGATCTCTCCCCTCGCACGCGCATCGGCGCCATGCGGGAGTACCCGGCACGAGGAGAATGCACCATGAACGACACCCTGGCTCTCGACACGCTGTTCGCGCCCGCCGGACGCACGTCTCCCGAGGAATTACAGCGTCAGGTTGAAATGTTCAAGACGCTCACGCCGTTGCGGGAGGCGTTTGACGCCGTGCCGGATATCGTCATGATTTTGAACCGGCAGCGCGAGCTCGTCCACTGCAACGAGGCGCTCCTGCGCCTGCTCGACGTCGAACATCGGGAGACGCTGCACGGCCTGCGCCCCGGCGAGATCCTGCACTGCATTCACAGCGGTGAAATGGAAGACGGCTGCGGCGCTTCGGAATTCTGCAGCACCTGCGGCGCCGTCCGCGCCATCCTTGGCGCGCAGCAGGGGGACAAGGTGGTGGAGGAGTGCCGCATCATCAGGGAGCATGAGGGATCGAACGCCTCCCTGGATCTTCGCGTCTGGGGCACTCCCTACACGCACGATGGCGAAGAATTCACCATCTTTTCGCTCGTGGACATCAGCGACGAGAAGCGCCGCATGGCTCTCGAGCGCCTGTTCTTCCACGACGTGCTCAACGTCGCCGGATCACTGAGCGGACTCGCGGAACTCGTCGCCGAGGACGCTCCCGACGAATTGCTGCGCCCGGCAGAGCGCGTGCATGCATTGTCCCTCCGCCTCATCGAGGAGATACAGGCCCAGCGCGACCTGCTGGCCGCGGAGAATCACCAGTTGATTGCGCACCCGGACCGGCTGCAGTCCCGGGTGTTTCTCGAACAGGTCGCCGACACCGCCAGAGCGCATCCGGTGGCGAGGACGCATGAGGTCCTCGTCGACGGCGCATTGTCCGACGTCGAATTTGTCAGCGATCCCGTCCTGCTGCGCCGCGTCATCGGCAACATGCTCAAGAATGCCCTCGAGGCGTCAAGGCCCGGTGACGCCGTCACGCTGGGATGCAGCGCCACGGATGCGTCGCTGGAAATATGGGTGCACAATCCGGGCATGATCCCGCACGACGTGCAGTTGCAGCTCTTCCAGCGATCGTTTTCGACGAAAGGCGCGAACCGGGGCCTCGGTACCTACGGCATGAAGCTGTTCACCGAGAACTATCTGAACGGCTCCATCGCTTTTATCTCCTCGCAGGAAGGCGGCACGCGTTTCACTGCGACCTATCCGCGCGTGCTCATCGTCTGACGGAGGCGGGGGGCGAACACCGCCGCCCGAGAGGACGGATACGGACACTCCGTCCAGGACGTCAGCGCACGCGCAGGAGGCCGATCCGCGCGGTGCCGCGATGCCCGCGCGCGTCCGTGGCCACAAGGAGTGCCGTGTAGGCGCCCGCCGGAAGCGTCCCGGCATCGCAGGACACGACGTGCACGCCCGCGCCGCGCAGACCGCAGTCAACGGTCAGCACCCGCATGCCGATCGCCGAGTAGAGCGCGAGATCGACCACGCTTTCGCCCGCGAGTTCGTACGTCATGGTCGTGACCGGATGAAACGGGTTCGGGTAGTTTGCGCGCAACACAACGCCACGCGGAGCGGCATCGGGGGCATCGACGCCGACCACGATCGAGATGAGCGCAATATCCGCGGTCGGCATGGCGGCATCGTTCGTCTGCAGCCGCAGGACGGCCGTTTTTGATCCGGTCGTGACCGGTGCATGGCGGACACGCAACGCCGTGCTCCCCCCGGGAGCGAGCACGGAATCCGCGCGCTGCGCGATCGAGAACTCGGACCAGTTCGCACCGCCGATGCTCTGCTGCGTGATGCGCACATCCGCTGATCCGGTGTTCTGCAGGCTGAGATCCTCATCCTTCGTTCCCTGCAACGGGACGGATCCGAAGTCCAGCAGGGTGCGCCCGAGCACGAGGCGCGGACCGGTCGTTGTCGCGCAAATCCCGTTCAGAGCGATCTGCATCGATGGCCGGACGGGATCGTCGCTCGTCAAACCTATCGAAGCGCGCTTGATGCCAAGCGTGGTCGGATCGAAGTGCAGCCGGACGGTGTCACGAGCGCCCGCCTCGATGCGGGAAGCGCAGGCGCGGGTGAAGAGATACTGCGTGCGATCTGCTCCGACCAGGACGCACCCGCTGACATTCAGCGCGCCCGTCCCGGTATTCGACACGACAAGCGTCCGCGACACGGGATATCCCTGCATCGTGACACCGAAATCCAGTGCGCTGTCGCTCACCGCGAGGTGAGGCACGCCGGTCGCGCCCAGGCCCGTCAGCTGAACGGTCGCGAGCGGCGTGACGGGATCGTTGCTCGTCAGCGCCAGTTGCGCGCTCATTGCGCGGGCAGCCGTCGGCATGAAGCGAATGCCGACGGAATCGGCTCCGCCGGGCGCGATGCCCGCACCGCACGGCTGGACGATCACGAACCCCAGCGAGTCCGCTCCGCCGATCGCCGACCGGGAGACGGTCAGCGTGACGGAGCCACTGTTGCGGATGGTGAGGAAACGCGTGCGCGATGACCCGACAGTCACCGTCCCGAAGTCGAGCGCTGTCTCGGAGAGTGAAATCACGGGGGCCGCGGTGCTGCACACGCCTGTCAGTCCGACGCGCGCGATCGGCAGATTCGGATCGTTGCTCGCGATCTGCAGGGCGGCCGTCTTCACTCCGGTCGCGCCCGGTGCGAAGCGGAGGTCGAGCGAATCGCTCGCGCCCGGCGGTATCCTGTTTCCACAGGCGCGTATCACCGTGTAGGACGACGCGTCCGCTCCCGTGATCGCCGTACCGGAGACGACCAGCGTGTCGGTGCCGCTGTTGGAGAGGCGCAGCGTCCGCGTGCTGGCGCCGCCGGGCAGCACCGTCCCGAAATCCAGCGCCGCAGCGGAGAGCGTCGCCACGGGCATGACCGATACGCAGACGCCTGTCAATGCAGCGGTCGCGAGGGGAAGATTCGGATCGTTGTTTGCGATCTGCACTGCGGCGTTCACCCGGTCCGCCCGGCGCGAAGCGGAGGTCAGCGAACCTCCGCCCGGCGGTATCCTGTTCCCGCAGGTTTCGAGGACCCCCCCGACCCGCAGAAACACCTGGGAGACGCGACCGCACGCTGGCGCCACCGGGAAGAAGCGCCCGAAACCACCCAGGCCCACCAGCCCGACCAGCCGCCCCAAGAGCGACGCACCCCCCCCCCCCACACCCCCCCACCACAACGACCCCCCTGATCGCCGTACCGGAGATGACCAGCGTGTCAGTGCCGCTGTTGGAGACGCGCAGCGTCCGCGTGCTGGCGCCACCGGGAAGAAGCGTCCCGAAATCCAGTGCCGCCGTAGAGAGCGAAGCCACCGCCATGGCCGATACGCAGGTGCCTGTCAACGCCGCGGCCGCGACGGGAAGATTCGGATCGTTGTTTGCGATCTGCACTGCGGCAGTCTTCACTCCGGTCGCGCCCGGCGCGAAGCGGAGGTCGAGCGAATCGCTCGCGCCCGGCGGTATCCTGTTCCCGCAGGTTCGTATGATCGTGTAGGACGGCGCGTCCGCTCCCGTGATCGCCGTCCCGGAGATGATCAGGGTGTCGGTACCGCTGTTGAAGACGCGGAGCGTACGCACGCTGGCGCCACCGGGCAGAAGCGTCCCGAAATCCAGTACCGCCGCGGAGAGCGTCGCCACGGGCATGACCGATACGCAGGTGCCTGTCAACGCCGCGGCCGCGACGGGAAGATTCGGATCGTTGCTTGCGATCTGCACTGCGGCCGTCTTCACCCCGGTCGCGCCCGGCGCGAAGCGGAGGTCGAGCGAATCGCTCGCGCCCGGCGGAATCCTGTTTCCGCAGGTCCGTATGATCGTGTAGGACGGCGCGTCCGCTCCCGTGATCGCCGTCCCGGAGATGATCAGGGTGTCGGTACCGCTGTTGGAGACGCGGAGCGTCCGCACGCTGGCGCCACCGGGAAGAAGCGTCCCGAAATCCAGCGCCACGGCGCCGAGAACAATGACGGGCGCTTGCCCCAAACCCGTGCCCGTGAGCGACACGACGAGGGAGGGAGCGTTGAATGCGTTGCTCGTGATCGTCAGCGATGCGGCGGCCGGACCGGCGGCAGCGGGCGTGAAGCGCAGGCGCATCACCGCCGAGTCGCCCGCCGCGATCGTGTATGGTGCTGCGCCGCTGTCCACCGCAAACACGCCGGCCGGGATCGATGCCGTCGCGACGCTCAGGGACGAGGCCCCCGTATTGTACACAGTCAACCGCCGTGTGGCGCTTCCCGCGACCGGAACGGAGCCGAAGTCCAGCGACGGCGAGGCGGCGATGCGCGGTGGATTGACCGGGAGGGCGACGGAGAACTCCGACGTGTTCCCCGCCGAATCCGTCACCGTCGCGGTCACCGTATCGACGCCCGCGAGCAGGCCTGTACCCGAGAGGGTCCAGTTTCCCGCCGCGTCAGGCGTAGACGATCCCACGAACGTGCGGCCCTGTCCGGATCCCGCCGCGCAAGGCTGCGCGATGAACACTTCCACGGTCGCCTTGGTCGGATCCGTGTCGATCGCGATGCTGCCCGACACGGTATCCACTCCCGAGGTCACCGTCGCCCGCGACAGCAGCGGAACATTCAGAAGTTGATTCGCGTCGGTGTCGGGATCTCCGGGATCGTTCGGCGTCACGCCGTCGATGCGAAGATCGATGCCGAGCGCGCCGTTGTGCCGGATGGAGTTCTGCGATATCCTGTTGTTGTCTGCATTGAACGTGTTGAACGGATGTTCCCAGACGCTGACCCCGTTGCGTCCGTTGTGGGCGATCAGATTCTGCCACACATGGTTTCGCGGAGCGAAGCCGAGCTTCCAGGCCGAGCCGTAGATGCCGATCATCACGCCGTCCCTCCCGTTCGGCAGCGGCGTCGTCCGATCGACGGCAAGACCGATGACATTTTGCATCACCGTATTCTGCGGCGTGTACCACTGGACGCTCTGATCGACGTACCCGACGATGCACACGCCATCCGTGTCGTTGCCCGCGATCAGATTGCGCGCGATCATGTTGTCGTGCGCCGCCTCGCCGATGTACACGCCGTTGACGCGGTTTCCGAGGTCGATCATGCCGGTGATGTCGGTCCCGATGTAGTTGCTGTCCACGAAGGTGAAGGACACATCGGCGGGTGGACAGCTCGAAATGCTCACACCTTCGGAGTAGTTGCCCGAGATGAGATTGGCGCGAACGGTGTTCGAGTTGGCGACGCCGAGCGTCACGGGATCGGCAAGAACGTTGACGCCGGCCCAGGGACTGAGCTGATTCGTTCCGTTGCCCGCCGCCGCCGCGCCGTTGACCGTGGTGCCGATGAAATTGCAGTAGATCCGGTTGTTGAACGTGCCCTGTGGCGTGGCCTGGATGCGTATGCCGTCCTTCTGAAAGCCGCGGATGACCAGGCCCCTGATCGTGTTGTGCGGCGAGGTGATCCAGATCCCGTGCGACACGCCCGCGACGCTGCCGTCCAGAACGATCAGCAGCGTTGCCGTCGATGGCGGATTCGCTCCGGGCCCGCTCCCCGGCTGCGTGAACCCGTCGATCAGAAGACCGGCGCGATCCGTCAGTGTCGGCAACGCCATGAGCGGCATGATCACGTGCGGACCGGGTCCCGGGATCGCGAAAACGATGGTGTCGGAGGCGCTGGGCGGCGCCTCCGCGCTGGTGATCGCCGCGCGCAGCGATCCGGGAACCAGATCCTGCGTCGTCGTCACCACGAAAATTCCCGCTGCTGACGGAGCGGCGGGGACGACGGTGAGGAGCAGTACCAGCGCTCCGATTCCGATGATGTACCCCGGCAATGGCCGGATGAGTCTGCGCCTGCTCGATTGAGTGACGTGCGTGCCAGCAATCATTTCAAACCTCCTTCGATCACGATGAGTTCATCCGGCGACGTGTGCGTGGTCGCACCGTGCCGCTTCGCGTAACACGCGCGGACGGATGTATGTCAACGAGCCCTGCCGTGGGGCTGCGATGCATCGAAGGAATGTCTGCCGGAGATACATGCAAATTTCCGCAGAAGTACGGACACAATCAAGAGAATGCCGTTTTCCAGGAGAATGCCGTTTTCGTCTTGCATTTTACCTCCATGTTCGGCTATTTCGTGTTGCGATATCCGCTTTCCTTCATCCTCTGCAACCGCTGTCCATGACCCAATCGCCGCTGCATATTCTCACCTCGCTTGCGCTGAAGGACAGCCGCCTGATCTGCGGCGTCATGTCCGGCACATCGGTGGACGCGGTGGACGTGGCCATTGTGCGCGTGCGCGGAGGCGGACTCGGAACAACGCTCGAACTGGTCCAGTACACGGAGACGCTCTTTCCCGAAGAGGTGCAGCAGCTCGTCTTTTCGAACTCCGACGTGTCGTCGAGCAACGTGTACGACATCTGCCTGCTGCACGCGGCGCTTGCGCACACCTATGCCGAGGCGGTACGGCAGGCCTGCGAGGAAGCCGGCATCGAGGTCCGCACCCTCGACCTCGTCGGCGTGCACGGGCAGACGATGCACCACATTCCGGAGCCCGCGCAGGTGGGCCGGCATCTCGTGCGCTCCACGCTGCAGATCGGCAGCGGTCCGACCATGGCCGCATTGCTGGGCGTTCCGGTGCTCACCGATTTCCGCGCCGCCGACATGGCGGTCGGCGGGCAGGGCGCGCCGCTCGTGCCGTACGCCGACTACCTGCTCTTCAGGTCCCCCGACGAGCATCGCCTGCTGCTCAATATCGGCGGCATTTCGAATCTCACCTGGCTGCCCGCGGACTGCGCGGCGGACGATGTTGCCGCGTTCGACAGCGGCCCGGGCAACATGGTGGTGGACGCCCTCGCCCGGCAGTTCTTCGGCAAGGAATTCGACGAAGGCGGCGCCATCGCCCGCACGGGCCGCGTCAATCCCGATCTGCTCTCGTGGATGCTCGGCCATCCGTATTTCCGACGCACTCCTCCGAAATCCACGGGACGGGAGACCTTCGGCTCCGAATTTGTCGGCACATATCTGCAGATCGCCCGCGACCTCGAGATCGAAACGCCGGCCGACCTCATCGCGACCGCCGCGGAATGCACGGTACGCACGGCGTCGGCCGCGATTTCGCAACTCACGCAGGGATGTTCGGGCTACTCGCTGTACGTCGGCGGAGGAGGCGCGAAAAATCTCTTCTTCACGGAGGGCCTGCGCTTCAGCCTCCCGAATGCGCAACTCAAACCGTTCGATGTCTGCGGCATCCCGGCGGACGCGAAGGAGGCGGTCTGCTTCGCCGTCCTCGCAAACGAGTGGCTGCATGGCAACCCGACGAATCTGCCCCGCGTCACCGGTGCCTCAAAAAGAGTCATTCTGGGCTCGCTTTCCATCGCATAACTCCTTTTCGACCCCGTTTCGCCGTTTTTTTCATCCCTTTTCCGGTGACCTTTATTTCAAGTAAAACTTGAGATTTTACTTGACATTAACGCTTTGATTGGCAATGTTTAACGGAAGACGCCTCAAGCAATGCTCTATACCACGGAGCGGTTTTTTCTTGACAAAACTGGAGCGGGTCGCTATATTCTAACCCGGATATTGTCGAAACCACTCAGCTCGTTTCTTCCATACAATTTGAGCTCGGCTTTACCCCGCTCTCGCGAGGGATGGGGCGGGTGAATCTTCCGCTCTGCATCGGCACCAGACGGTCCTCACATTGATTTTATCACGCGTTGCCGGGCAGCTCCAGAAGGCTGGTCGCAACTTTACAGACAGTCAGGCTTTACTATGAAAATCCAGCGACGGTTCACGAAGTCCGGGCAAAGCGCGTACGACTGCTTCACGTACACGAAACGCTCCTCGGTACTACGGAATCCTGACGGCAGTGTCGTGTTCGAACTGCAGGACATTGAAGTCCCGTCACACTGGTCGCAGATGGCTACCGACATCCTTGCGCAGAAATACTTCCGCAAGGCGGGCGTGCCGCTCTCGAACGAGAACGGCAGTCCCGTGCTGAACCCGGACGGAACGCGCAAGACCGGCAACGAGACGTCGATCCGCCAGGTCGTGCACCGCCTCGTCGGCTGCTGGAAGGACTGGGGTGAGAAGCACGGCTACTTCGATACCCCGGAAGACGCGCAGTCCTATTATGACGAAATGGCCTTCACGCTGCTTCAGCAGATGGCCGCGCCGAACTCGCCGCAGTGGTTCAACACCGGCCTCGCCTACGCCTACGGCATCACCGGCACGGCACAGGGACATTTCTACGCCGATCCAGAGACGGGCGAATTGCGCGACTCCGATGACGCCTACACGCGCCCGCAGCCGCACGCCTGCTTCATCCAGTCGGTCAACGACGACCTCGTCAACGACGGCGGCATCTTCGATCTCGTCACGCGCGAAGCGCGCATCTTCAAGTACGGATCGGGAACGGGCACCAACTTCAGCTCGCTGCGCGGCAAGTGCGAGCGCCTCTCGGGCGGCGGCCAGTCGTCGGGACTGATGTCCTTCCTGAAAATCAACGACCGCGCCGCCGGTGCCATCAAGTCGGGCGGCACCACGCGCCGCGCCGCGAAGATGGTGGTCGTGAACGTGGACCATCCCGACATCGAGGAATTCATCGAGTGGAAAGTGCTCGAGGAACAGAAGGTCGCCGCGCTCGTCACGGGCAGCCACGTGAACAAGGCCCATCTCAACGCGATCATGAAGGCCTCCCTCGACGGGAAGTCCAACGACCCGCGCACGAACCGGCAGCTCGAGCACGCCATCGTGCGCGCGAAGAACGCGAACGTGCACGAGAACTACATCTTCCGCGCGCTGCAGCTCGTCGATCAGGGGCACACGGAATTCGACATCTCCGAATTCGACACGCACTACGAATCGGAAGCCTACGTCACGGTCAGCGGGCAGAACTCGAACAACACCGTGCGCGTCACCAACGACTTCCTCGAGTCCGTCGAGAAGGACGCCCCGTGGAATCTCTTCCGCCGCACCGACGGCCGCATCGCCAAGACCGTGCAGGCCCGCGACCTCTGGGACCGCATCGGCTACGCCGCGTGGGCGTCCGCCGATCCCGGCATCCAGTACGACACCACCATCAACGAGTGGCACACGTGTCCGGCGGACGGCCGCATCAACGCGAGCAATCCCTGCTCCGAGTACATGTTCCTCGACGACACGGCCTGCAACCTCGCCTCCATCAACCTCAAGTATTTCTGGAACGACAAGCGGCACGACTTCGACGTCGAATCCTTCCGTCATGCCGTGCGCATCTGGACGATCACGCTCGAGATCTCCGTGCTCATGGCGCAGTTCCCGAGCCGTTCCATCGCGCTCAAGAGCTACCAGTTCCGCACGCTCGGACTGGGCTACGCGAATCTCGGCACCGTGCTCATGATCGCCGGCGTCCCCTACGACAGCGAGAAGGGCCGCGCCATCGCGGGCGGCATCAGCGCGCTCATGACGGGCGAGGCCTACGCCACATCCGCCGAACTCGCCAGCTGCGTCGGTCCCTTTCCGCGCTTCGCGGAGAATCGCGAAAGCATGCTCCGCGTCATGCGCAACCACCGCCGCGCGGCCTACAACGTGCCGCCGACGCAGTATGAGGACCTCTCGGTCACCCCGATCGGCGTCGATCCGAACCTCTGCCCCGAATCGCTGCTGACCGCCGCGCGCGACAGCTGGGACCACGCCATCGCCCAGGGCGAGAAGCACGGCTACCGCAACGCGCAGGTCACCGTGCTCGCGCCCACCGGCACCATCGGTCTCGTGATGGACTGCGACACCACCGGCGTCGAGCCCGACTTCGCGATCGTGAAGTTCAAGAAGCTCGCCGGCGGCGGCTATTTCAAGATCGTGAATCAGTCCGTGCCCAAGGCCCTCGAATACCTCGGCTACTCCGATCGGCAGATCGAGGACATCGAGAAGTACGTGAAGGGCCACGGCACGCTCGCCGGCTGCCCCGAAATCAACCGCGACAGCCTGCTGGCCAAGGGCTTCACGCCCGAGGCGATCGAGAAGATCGAGAAGCAGCTCGACTCGGTGTTCGATCTGAAATTCGCCTTCAACAAGTGGATACTCGGCGATGACATGTGCTTCCGCCTCGGCTTCACGCAGGAGCAGCTCGACGATCCGGGTTTCGACATGCTGCGCCTCCTCGGCTTCTCGGCCGAGCAGATCGAGCGCGCCAACGAGTACGTGTGCGGCACCATGATGATCGAAGGCGCCCCGCACCTGCGCTCGAGCGACCTCGCGGTGTTCGACACCGCCAACCGCTGCGGCAAGCACGGCAAGCGTTTCATCTCCGTGGAAGGTCACATCCGCATGATGGCCGCCGTGCAGCCCTTCATCTCCGGCGCCATTTCGAAGACGATCAACATGCCCGCCGACGCGACCATCGAGGACGTCAAGCGCTCGTACATGCTGTCCTGGAAGCTGATGCTCAAGGCCAACGCGCTGTACCGCGACGGTTCCAAGCTTTCGCAGCCGCTCAACACCATCAGCGATCCCGAGGCCGCCGTGCTCGCGGAGATCGGCGACGAGGACAACTTCAACGAGCAGATCGGTCCGAAGGAAGTGCAGGAGAAGATCGCCCTGCGCGCGCAGCGCCGCAAGCTGCCGGCCAAGCGCCACGGCTTCGTGCGCGAGGCGGTGGTGGGCGGGCACAAGGTGTTCCTGCGCACCGGCGAGTACGAGGACGGCGGGCTCGGCGAGATCTTCATCGACATGTACAAGGAAGGCGCGTCGTTCAAGGGCCTGCTCAACTGCTTCGCCGTGCTCGCCTCCAAGTCGCTGCAGTACGGCATGCCGCTCGAGGAACTCGTCGATTCCTTCACCTTCACGCGCTTCGAGCCCGCGGGCGTGGTGATCGGCCACGAGGCCATCCGCAACGCCACGTCGGTGCTCGACTACGTGTTCCGCGTGCTCGGCTACGAGTACCTCGGCCGCACGGATTTCGTGCACGTGAAATCCGTCGACGAAACCGTCGACAAGCCCTTCCTGTCCGGCGGCACACCCCCCACGCTGCCGAAGCGCGAGGATGCCCCCGTCGAGGCGCGTCCGATCGCGGTGGGCAGGGACAGCAGCACCATCCTCATGGCCAAGGCGCAGGGCTACACCGGCGAAATGTGCTCGAGCTGCGGCTCCTCGCGCGTCAAGCGCAACGGCACCTGCACCGTCTGCGAAGACTGCGGCACCACGAGCGGCTGCTCATAAGTTTCTTTTCTCGTTCCATTCTCTCGATCCACGAGCGGCGAAGGGGGCACCTTCGCCGCTCATTTTTTTTGGGGAAGGTCCACGAAACACACGGAACACACGAAACAGGGGTTTATTATTAGGCTCGCTTCCGGGGATGTACCTCATGACAACCACTGGATCAATCTGGACTGTTCATTTCTCAACTGCGTACATTGACGGTGGAGTTCGGCAATCGGGTCCACTCCCTACTCCCCACTCCCAACTCCCCACTTCCCCATGTTCTCCTCCAGACTCCCCGCCGACCTCTCCCCCAACCCGCTCGCGCGGCTTCTCGAGAAGAAACGCGAAGCGGAAATACCGGTCATCGACCTGACGGAATCGAATCCGACGCGCGCGGGTTTCCGCTATCCCGAGGCGGAGATCCTGCGCGCGCTCGCGAATCCGGCGAGCATGGTGTACGAACCGCAACCGCGGGGACTGCAGTCGGCGCGCGAGGCGGTGGCGGCGCATTTTGCAATGCGCGGCTTCGCGGTGGATCCCGAACGCATGCACCTCACCGCGAGCACGAGCGAGGCCTACGCCATGCTGCTCAAGCTGCTCACGGATCACGGCGACATGATCCTGGTCCCGCGCCCGTCCTACCCGCTCGTGGAGTACCTCGCGGCGCTCGAATTCGTGCAACTACTCCCGTTCGATCTGCGCTACGGGGAAAGGCCGCTGGAATCTTGACATGGATTCGCTCGAAGCGGCGTACAGCGAAGACTGCCGTGCGGTGCTGATCGTGAATCCGAACAATCCCACAGGTTCGTACCTGACGCCCGAGGAAATGGAGTCGCTGGTCCGATTCTGCGGCGAGCGCGACCTCGCGCTGATCTCCGACGAAGTGTTCTTCGAATTTCCACTGACCGACTCCGACCAGTTGCCCGCGGATCGCCGCGATATCTGTTCCGCGATCGCCGCGCCGCCCGAGGCGCTCGTGTTCACGCTCGGAGGCCTGTCGAAGTTGCTCGCCCTGCCGCAGCTCAAGCTCGGCTGGATCGTGACCGGCGGACCGGACCATCTCGTGCGCGCCGCGCTGGAGCGGCTCGATCTCATCTCCGACACCTACCTCTCCGTCAACACCCCCGTGCAGCACGCGGCAACAGTTTTGCTCACTCTCGCTGACGACATCCAGGAACCGATACGCAGGCGCTGCGCGCGCAACCTCGCCGTGCTCAAGGCAGCGGCGGGCACGCGGCACGACGTGTCCATCCCCGACGTCGCGGCCGGCTGGTACGCGGTGCTCGGCGTGGATACGGATATATCCGAGGAGGACCTTGTCTTCGAACTGCTCGACGAGAAGAACGTGCTCGCGCATCCGGGCTTCTTCTTCGACTTCAGCGAGGGCAGCCACCTCGTGCTGAGTCTGCTGACGCCCGAAGACGCATTCCGCGAAGGAGTGACGCGCGTGTTGGCGCATCTGGATCGCTGAGCAGCTCCATCCCGGGGCGGCTTAGGATTACGATGAGACGTGCCGTTCGAAAAATACCGTGACGTCCGTTTTTCTCGCGCGCCCGTCGGCAACGCTGGTGACGAGGCGCAGGAGTTCTGCCTGCGTCGCTTCGAAGGCGCAGTGATTCAAGGCGAGGAACACGAGCGCCGCCACAGAGCCAGTCCGCGTGTTCCCGTCGACGAAGGGATGATTTTTCACGAGATGGTACAGGTACGCCGCGGCCATCTCCGGGATGTCCGCATGCAGGAACACGCCACCGTATGTTGCCGCGGGCATCGCGAGGGTGGAGGTCAACAGCCTCAGATCGCGCACGCCGGGCGCGCCGCCGTACCGCGCGAGCTGGTCGGTGTGTATCTCCAGGACTTCCGAGAGCGCAAGAAAGGATGGAAGCACCGGCTACTCGGCGAGCTTCTTCAGCGCCTTTCCGTACTTCCGGTTCGTTTCATCGAGAGCGGTGAGAAAACGCTTACGGCGTCCCGAATCCTTGACGGGCGTCAGGATAAGCGCATGCCCGTCCGTGGTTATATCGAAAGGTGTATCCGCATCCGCTCCGAGCAGCTCGAGAATCGGTTTCTCGATCACGAGCGCGAGGCTGTTGCCATGTCTGGTGAGGGTTTTCATTTCCGTCTTGTACGCTGGTACAACATTGTATCAACAACGTAACACTCCCCCTGCACTCGCGCAACACCATTCCTGTGTTCTGTCTTCAGATTTCCGTCTTCTGACTTCTGACTTCTGACTTCTGGATTCTGGGTTCTGGATTCCTGCTTCAGGATTCTACTCTTCCTCTTCTCCCCCACGAGGCTTTTCGAACACCTCCGCCTCGATGAATCGTCCGATGAACGCCTGCGCGCAGCGGATGCCGTCCACGGCGGCGGAGGTGATGCCGCCGGCGAAACCCGCGCCCTCGCCGACAGGGTACAGGTTCGGATGCGTGGGCGAGACGAAGGTGGCCGCGTCGCGGAGGATGCGGTAGGGCGACGAGGTGCGCGTCTCCGCACCGAACACCTGCGCGCCGGGATGCGTCGAGAAGCCCTTCATCTTGCCATCGAATGCCGTGAAGCCGCGGCGCAGTCCCTCGGTCACGAAGGACGGCAGCAGCGCGTGCAGCGGCGCCCCAGCCATGGGATTGGCGCAGGAGCCGGGCAGCAGCGACGCGGACTTCCTTCCCTGCAGGAAATCGCCGAGGCGCTGTCCGGGCACGACGTTGCACATGCCGGGCGTGTTCACCGATGCGCGGAAGGCCGCCTCCAGCTCGGACTGGAACTGCAGCGCGGCATCCACGCCCGTGAATCCGCGGCGCTCCAGGTCCGCGCGCGATACGTTCACCACCACCGCGGCGTTGGAAAACCGCCCGCTCTTGAGCGCGTTGCTCATGCCGTTCGTGACCACGCCGTTCGCATCGGTGCTGGCGTTGAGCACGTAGCCGCCCGGACACATGCAGAACGAGTACACCGCGCGCTGCTCCTCCTTCCACGTCTTCGCGAGCCGGTACTGCGCGGTCTCGATGCCCGGGTAGCGCTCCGTCGCCTTCTCGCCGTACTGCATGTCGTTGATCGCGCCGGCGGGATGCTCCACGCGCACGCCCACGGCGAAGTCCTTCATGTCCATCAACACGCCGCGGCCTCGCAGCATCGCGTAGGTCTCGCGTGACGAATGGCCGGTCGCGAGGAACACACCCGCGGGCGCGTCGATCCGTTCGCCCGTCGTCTCGAGCGCCGCGATCGTGCCGTCGTCATTGGCTGTGAAGCCGGTGAGGCGCGTGCGGTAGCGGACCTCTGCGCCTTCCGAGCCGATTTCGTCGAGCAGGCGCGTGATGCATTGGCGGATGCGATTCGAACCGAGATGCGGGTTGTACAGGTAGCGGATTTCCCCGGGTCCGCCGGCCTCGACGAAGGTCGCCATCACGAAGGAGATGAACGGCGAGCGAATGCGCGTGATCAGCTTGCCGTCGCTGTACGTGCCCGCCCCGCCCGCGCCGAAGCAGATGTTCGAGTACGGATCGAGATCGCCGCGCTTCATGAAGCGCGCCATGTCGCGCACGCGCTCGCGCATGGGCGGACCCTGCTCCAGCACCACCGGCGCGAAGCCGTGCAGGCGCAGCCACAGCGCGCAGAAGATGCCGCCCGGGCCCGTGCCCACCACCACCGGCACGGGCCGCGGCGAGGTCCCGAATACCGCGTCCAGCGCGTCGCGTTGCCGTGCCGCCGCGGCGCGTATCGCGTCCGCGGGATCGGACAGGTCGGTGCTCAGCGAGTACTCGACCTTGATCTTCCAATGTTGCCGCGCATCGATGCTGCGCTTCAGAATGCGGAACGCGCAGCCCTCGCCGAGCTGCTGTTCGACGGCCCGTTCGAGATCTGCGTCGGTGTGGTTCAGCGGGAGGACGATGCGGATGGACATGGGGCGTGAATCGTGAGTCGTGAATCGTGAGTCGTGAATCGTGAATGGTTGAATATCGGATAATCAGGTCCTGTCATCCTGAGCGAAGCAGCCTGCCCTGAGCGAAGCCGAAGGGAAGGATCTGGCCGTTCAGATTTCGAGGATCGTGCCTGGAATCCGCGCTTGCGACACTTTATCCCTCTCCCGGCCTTCCGCCTGCACTCCTGCGGAGCTACGGCGGACAGGTCGGCCACCCTCTCCCAAGGGGAGAGGGAAAAATCGATCGAACCTTTTCTTCGTTGTGAGATCAACATCATCGCAACACGACTCTGCGCGAATACACCCGCCCCTCTGCCGTCAGGCGTACGATGTAGACTCCGGGGGCTGCCCGCGCGGACCAGCGCAGCACGCGCGTGCCCGCGCTGAACACGCCGTCGGCGAGAGACGCCACACGCTGCCCGAGGGCATCGAACACTTCGAGCCTGGCCGTCCCGCCGCGGGCGAGCGAAAACGGGATCGAGATGTCTTCTGTTGTCGATGGGTTCGGGTACGGCGCGAGGAGCGCGGTTTCGCGGGGAGAGACGGTCTCGACATCCGTCGGAACGATCTTCGGAATCGCGATGGAATGCGTGAATGCGCCGATGAGTCCGAGCGACGAAACGGCGTCGACGGAGAAGACCACGGTGCGATCATCGGTGGCGGGATCCACATCGAGGGTGTCGATGATCGCAGCAGAATACAACAGCGGCGAAAGCACCGACCCGGGTGTGCGTGTGAGCGGCGTGCGCGCGCGGACACCCGTGCCGGTAACGGTGAAGCTCGTGGAGGCGAGTGTCTGACGCACCCAGGAGTCATTGAACACGCGGAAGGAGGTAACGAGCGGATTCTCCACATAGCCCGTACCATCTGGACGTATGGTCAGTACCGACGGTATCGGCAGTGCATCGATACGCACTGTTGTCGGGCGGCCGGGAATCGAGATCGCATGCTCCGCGCCTCCGCTGCGCGACGAATCGAAATACGCCGTCACGATGAAGCGGCTGCGCAGTGTATCGGAGAGCATCGATGGAACGAATTCAAGAGGCCATGTCACGCGCGCGCTGTCGCCGGGCTGCAGCAGCACATCGACGCGCTGCGAGCCCGATGGCGCGGGTCCCCACGGAGCCGAGGGGACGAGCTGCATCGAGTCGAGTCGAAAAGCGATGGGCCCGGTGTTCCGCGCGACCGCGACGAGGGTGATCTGTGTCGGGGCGTAGATGGCGAGGCTGTCGTAGTCGACGCGCGACGGCGCGTCCAGCTCCACTCGCAGCAGGGGTTCGAAGCCGGGAATGTACACGTCGGCGGTGTCGGTGACGCGTTCGGTCTTGTTGAAATGCGCCGTGTACGCGATGGTGGCATGGCGCGGCTTCGTCCGCTTCTCCACGCTGAACGTCCACGACTGCGACGGACTCTCCTGCTGCGCGGGCAGGGGCTGCAGGAAGATGAAGGTCCGTTTTTCGATGCGCGTCACGCCGTCGCCGAGGGCGTCGACGGTGAGGGAATCGAGCGTCACCGGCGCGCTGCCGTCGTTGCGCACGACGAAGCGCTGCTCGAAGGGATTGGGCCGGTACGACTGCGACGGCGCGTCGATGGCGAGCGAATCGAGCCCGGTGCGGTGCAGCGACACGCGCGGGACGAGCGCGGGGATGTGCACGGTCACGCGCCTCACGGCGGTGTCGCCTTCGGTGGATATCGCGCGGACTTCGAAAATCACATCACGGGCGGGGAGTCCCGTGACGATGCGGAAACTCGCGCTGTATGGAGGCGACACCTCGTCCGGCTTCAGGAAGTTCCCGGGGAAATCCTCCACGGCCGCGCCGGGAATCACGCCCGTGCCCATCGGCAGGATGCGTGTGCTCGCGACGCGCACGTTCTTCCAGAAGGCGTTGCGGACGGAGAAGGAGACCTCGAACTGCGAGATCAGGTAGCCGGTCTTCTCCGCATTCCGCGGCACGGTGTCGGGCGCGCTCGTGCTCGCGATGTCGAGACTGAAAGGCCTGCCCGGGATGGCCGTCGAAGCTTGTACCGAGCGCGCGACGGTATCGGCATCCGTGCTCGTCGCGGTGAACGTGACCGTACGGGGAGCGGAGGCCCGCGCGATGTCCATGTCCCATGCGAAGCTCTTCGTTTCCTGCGGTGCGAGCCTTCCGATGCTCGCCGAAAGGGATTGCCGCGGCGTGACGCCGTCGCCGGAAATCGCGAGGAGCAGACCCGGCAGCGTGACGTGCTGCTGGCTGATGTTTTTCACCGTGACGCCGACCGGCAGCGGCAACGGAGCGTACACCGCCGCGGTATCGTACTGCAGGGCGGCCGGCGCATCGATCGTCAGGGTGTAGGCGGGGGCGATGCCGTCCGCGCTCATCGGCATGGTGTCGTTCACCGCCACCGCGCCGCCGGCGATGTTCTTCCCCGTGACCTGCACGACGAGCGAATCGCTGCGCGGCGCGCGCGTGGCGCCCGTGTAGCGCGCGGTCCAGGCGACCTCGAAATGCGCGTCGCCTATCGGCACGGGCTGCAGCGTACCGATGACGATGGGGTTCTGCTGCGTGGGCGGGTCGAGCACCACGTCGGCGGGCAGCACGAGCAGGGCGCGGACGCTGTCGGCGCGCGTCTCGCCGCTGTTGATGATGCGCACGCGCACGTCGAAGGGATTGCCGTCGTAGCCGAGCGAATCGGGACGCACGTGCAGATCGAAGCTTCCGTAGATGCCTGCGGAGAGGTCCGGTCCCCCGCAGCCGGGATGGGAATGTTCCGGGCGGTCATCGACGAGTCCACGGCCCCGAACTTCACCCAGCAGACCACGCGCGCCGTGGTATTCGACAGGATGGGCGGATGGACGATCAGCCATGTCACCTTGGCGGAATCATGGGCCGGGATCACGGCGGGCGTGAACGATTTGATGGTCACCGACTGCTCCGACCCGTCGAGTGCACAGGGCGTGATGATTTCGATGCGCACTGAGGCGGCCTGCGTCGGACTGCTGCCGTTGTTCTTCACCACCACCGTGACCGGCAGCGGGTACGGGTCGTAGCGGAACTGCAGCTTGTTGAACGTCAACGGCACCGCGTCGATGCGCAGCGTCACCTGCGCGACGGCGAGGACTGGAAGCAGGCTGAACGCCAGCATGGCGGAGAAAAATCGTCGAAAGAACATGGGCGGGCTCGCAGCGGAAGTGACAACGGTTCCGTAATTCTAACCACTGTGCGACGGGAATGCAACACGCAGAGGGAATAGGGTAACTTCCGGCGTCCGAGATGTGTCTTTACACATACTGGAGATGCTGAGCTGGCTTGCATCCTCAACCGATAATGAGGAACTTTCACTTTCCGATATTGTTCATCCCATATTTTCAGCACCATGCCCATCATCATCGCGCACATTCTCGAAGGCCGTCCCAAGGAGCTGAAAGCGGCCTTGATCAGAAACATCACCGAGGCCGTGGTCAGCACACTGGATGTGCAGGCCGATCAGGTCCGCGTCATCATCAACGAGATGCAGAAGGACCAGTACGGCATCGGCGGCAGAACCGCGGAGGAAATGGGCAGATGAGGCGGTTCGGCGCGGATTCCGATCCGGCACGGGCCTCGGACCATCGGCCCGGAGTGTCCGGGAATCGAATCGGAGGGCTTGCTGTTCTACAAATACCGGTACATTTCGGCAGCAAGCAGCTCCGCGCGGGCAGCAGGGCGGTCTCCAGATCCATTTCCTGAGTCTTCTTCCAAATTCCACGTCCAGGTGCCTTTCATGCGTATTGCAAACCGTTTCCTCCTCGTCTGCGCCGTGCTGCTGTCGCTGTCCACTGCGCAGGCGCAGCGCTTCCCCTTGACCGCGGGTCTTGCGGACAGCCTCTTTGCCATGCGCATCACGGGTCTTGACGCCACGGGCTTTCCCGACATCGCGATGAAGGTGAAACTCTTCAACGGACAGCGGGTCGTGCGCGATACCACCTTCACCACCATTGTGGCGAGTGAAAACGGCACGATTCAGCGGGCGCAGATCGTGTGTCCGATGCGGCCGTTCGCCGCGGCGCTTGTGCTCGACAAGAGCCTCTCGATGGCATTTTATCCAAACAGCATGGATCCTGATCCGGACAGCACGCGCTGGAACACGGCAAAAGGCGCCCTGCACAGTTTCATCGATGAACTCAGCCCTATCGACGAATGCGCGCTGGTTTCATTCGCGCGAAATCCGAGAGTGGAAGTAACCCTCACGAAGGATAAAAAGCTGCTCGACGACTTGCTCGAGGGCGTCAAGCTGGCCAGCGGGACCGGCATCTGGCTCGCGGTGCAATCCGCCATCAATATTCTGGCGCCCCGCACCGAGTCCAAGGCCATCATCCTGCTCACGGACGGCGAGGACAACAGCAGCGGCACGACGACCATGTACAAGGTCGCGTCCGCGGCGAAGAAGGCGGGCATCCGGATTTTCGCCGTCGGACTCGCCGAAATCGGCAGCCGCGATCTGCTCACGGAACTCGCCGACAGCACCGGCGGGAAGTACTTCTTCTCCGCCACCGGCGCGGATCTCGCGGACATCTACTACGAAATCACCGCGCAGCTCGTCGACGACTGCACGCTCACCTACTCCACCAGCGAGTTCTGCACCGACGGCACGAAGCGCGACGTACACCTCTTCGGCGTGCTCAAGAGCGAGACCGCGACGGCGGACACCTTCTACACCGCGCCGCTGCAGATTCCCGGCATTTCCTTCTCGCTGCCCGTGATCGATGCGGTCGCCGCGGGTGGCGACATTTCGATACGTCTGACGGCGTCCGACTCGCTCCGTTCGCTCGGTCCGCTCAACTTCCACACGGAAGTCTCCTATCCTGCGGATGTGGTGACGTACGCGGGCTTCTCCACCGACGGGCTCGCCTTCAGCGGACTGCCTGTTTCGGTGATCGATCAAAACGGACTGCTCTCCATCAGCGTCGACACGATCATGGCGGGCGGCAGGGGCGCTGTCCTCATGGAACTGCTGTTCAAGGCGAAGCCGCTCGAGAGCGCGGCCACCGCGCGCTTCACCTTCAGCGGCACGTCCTTCAGGCGCACCTGCGCGTACACGGTCCAGACGGCGAATTCCGAAATGTATGTGGACGGCATCTGCGAGAAACTGCTGCAGCCCGCGGGTTCTGCCAACGTGTTCCTCAAGCAGAATTATCCGAATCCCTTCAACACATCGACTACCATCAGCATCGATGCCACGAAGCTCGACGACGCGCAGCGCAACCACGCCCGCATCCGCGTGCTCGACGCGCTCGGCAACGTCGTCGCCACACTGCACAGCGGCGCGCTTCCGAAAGGGACGATGAACCTGAACTGGGATGCCTCACGGCTCCCGAGCGGCGTGTACACCGTGGAATTGCAGAGCGGCGCAGCGCGCCAGCAGCGCCTTGCGGTGAAGCTGCAGTAGTCTCGCCGGCGTTGCGTGCGGCGCCACGTTCCTCAGGGCGACGCACTTGGTTGAGGAATGCCGCCCGCCTGCGGCGGACTCACCCCACGGCGCGTGTGTTGCCGCTGCCCCAGGGCTTACGCCCTGGGTTGGGGAATGCCGCCCGCCTCCGGCGGACTCACCCCACGGCGCGTGTGTTGCCGCTGCCCCAGGGCTTACGCCCTGGGTTGGGGAATACCGCCCCTTCGGGGCTCAGCAGCGTAGTGCGGCTTGCCAATGCACATGGCTGGCCCTGGGTTGGGGGGCTTGCCGCTGCCCCAGGGCTGACGCCCTGGGTTGGGGAATGCCGTCCGCCTCCGGCGGACTTTCGCCAATCACAATTGAATTTTTCTTGCTCACTACTCCCCACTCCCAACTCACTACTCTTGTAAATCGACCGGCAGGGACGCCGGCCTGCTCGCCGAAGTTCGCTATTCGCGAACGCATGCCGTGTCCCACCCGTCCATGCTTCACGGCAACGTCTGCCCCAGTATCGTCTCGGCCTGCTCGGCGCGGAAGGCGCGGAGGGCGTCGCGAAGGTCGGGGCGCTCGACGCCGAGGATGGCGACGGCGAGGAGGGCGGCGTTGGTGGCGCCCGCCTTGCCGATGGCAAGGGTGCCGACGGGAATGCCGGCGGGCATCTGCACGGTGGAGAGGAGGGAGTCGAGTCCGTTGAGCACGCTCGCCATCGGGACGCCGAGCACCGGCAGCACGGTGTGCGCCGCCACGACGCCCGCGAGATGCGCGGCGGCGCCCGCGGCGGCGATGAGCACCTTGACGCCGCGCCCTTCGGCCGCGGAGACGAGCTCGGAGACCTCCGATGGTGTGCGATGCGCGGAAAGGACGCGGCATTCGTGGGGCACGCCGAATCGACTCAACGTTTCATCGGCGTTCTTCATAATTTCCCAGTCTGATTTGCTGCCCATAAGGACGATGACGAGAGGCGAGGTTTCGGACATGATGCAACTTCTCCTGCGTTTTAGCGAACAATGGTCTTATGTGCCTCTTATGGCGGGGAATCAATCGGCACATTTCACGGTTGCACTGTAACGTACGAATCCGGCACGACCCGAAAGTAGCATCCGAAACATCAAAGAAAAACTCACACCGCACATGAAGTCCGACCCGATACGCAAAGCCCGCTCCTCCGTCTTTCTCTTTATCGTCGTTGTATCACTGCTCCTGTCCTCGTCCGCGCACTCGGAGAATGATCCGCGCATCCC
Source organism: Ignavibacteria bacterium (assembly GCA_016720835.1). Lineage (GTDB taxonomy): Bacteria > Bacteroidota > Ignavibacteria > SZUA-365 > SZUA-365 > JADKJW01. Next base: position 301,249 of record JADKJW010000004.1, on the reverse strand, counting down.
GCGCGGCTCCACCGTCAGCGGTTTCATCTCGGACGCCGAGACCGGCGAAACGCTCGTCGGCGCGACGGTGCGCGTGAAGGGCACCTCCATCGGGGTGGCGACGAACAAGAGCGGCTTCTACTCCATCGTCGAACTCAACCCCGGCAAGTACACGCTCATCGCCACCTTCATCGGCTACAAGAAGCAGGAAGTGGCGGTGGAACTGGGCGAGCAGAGTTCGAAGAAACTCAGCATCAAGCTCGTGCCGGAAGCCGTCAAGAGCAACGAGGTGGTGGTGGAAGGCAACCGCTTCGAGACCGACCGCGAAATCTCCATCAGCCATATCAGCATCACGCCCGAGCAGATCCAGCAGATCCGCATCGGCGGCGAGGCGGACGTGTTCCGTTCCATCCAGTACCTGCCCGGCGTGCTCTCGTCCTCGCAGATTTCGAGCGGCCTGTACATCCGCGGCGGTTCTCCCGATCAGACGCTCGTGCTGCTCGACGGCTCCACGGTCTACAACCCCTCGCATCTCTTCGGCTTCTTTTCGACGTTCAATACCGACGCCATCAAGAACGTGGATCTGATCAAGGGCGGCTATCCGGCGGAGTACGGCGGACGCCTCTCCGCGGTGCTGGACATCGTGCAGAAGGACGGCAACCAGAGCGCCGTGCAGGGTATCGCGTCCGTCGGACTCATCTCCTCCAAGCTCTCGATGCAGGGACCGGTCGGCGACGGCTCCTGGTTCCTCGGCGGCCGCCGCACCTACATCGACGTGCTTACGAGCCTGCTGGAAACGCCGGAGGATCCGCTGCCCGATTACTACTTCTACGATTTCAACGGAAAGGTGTCGCAGAACCTGGGTTCGTCGGACAAGATTTTCCTGAGCGGCTTCGGCAGCAAGGATCAGATGGACGTCAACAACAACGCGGGCTTCAGCGGCAGCACGGGCATCAGCAATTATTCCGTGGCGTCGCGCTGGACGCACGTGTTCAGCGACAATCTCTTTTCGGTGTTCAATTTCAGCTGGAGCAGATACGGCAACAATTTCCGCTCCGTGCAGAGCAGCTTCGAATCGAGCATCGAAAATTCGATACAGGATTATACGCTGAAGGGAATGATGGAGTGGTTCGCCTCGCCCGAGGTGACGGTCAAGACCGGCTTCGAAGCCACGCGCTATCTCTTCACCTACGTCCAGAATTTCACCGGCAGCGCCGACTCCGCCGCCGCGGAGGGTTCGCGCGAGGCGGGCCGAATGAATCTGGAGACCGGCGATAACACCCTTGCGGCATTCGCGCAGGCCAATCATCAGTTCGGTCCGCTGTTTTCGATGCAGGCAGGTCTGCGCGCCAACTGGTATCAGCTGCGCGACATCATCAAGCTCGACCCGCGCCTCTCGCTGCGCTACCAGTTTCAGTCCACCATCGCCGTCAAGGCCTCGTGGGGCATCTATCACCAGTACTTCCGCCTCGCCTCGCTGCCCGATTTCAGCTTCTTCGACACCTGGCTGCCGACGGACTCGACGGTGAATCCCTCGCAGTCCATGCAGGTCGTGCTCGGCATCGAGACGCAGCCCTGGAGCGGCTACGACCTCAACGTGGAGCTGTACTACAAGAAGCTCGACCATATCAGCGAACTCAATTTCTTCCAGACGCAGGGGCGCGACGTGACGGATTTCTTCTACGACGGGCAGGGACGCGCCTACGGCATCGAAGTCTTCCTGCAGAAGAAAACCGGCCGCCTGACGGGCTGGGCGGGCTACACGCTCGGGTACATCCAGTCGCAGTTCGACAAGATCAACCGCGGCGAGTGGTTCCGGCCGCGCTGGGACCGGCGGCACGACATCAAGATCGTCGCGCAGTACCAGCTCAACGAGCGCTGGGATCTTGGCGCCACGTTCACGTTCCAGACCGGGCAGTCCTACACGGGCATCACCTCGCGCGTCCAGAGCGGACTGCCGGGCGACAACGTCGGCGTGCCGATCAACATGCCCGCCGACCGCTACGGCCTGCGCCTCCCGCCCTCGCATCAGCTCAATCTCAACGTGAACTACAACACCACGCTGTTCGGGCTCGATACCAAGCTGCTGCTCGATCTGTACAACGTCTATTCGCGGCGCGACATCTGGTTCCGCTACTATAATTCGCAGGGCGAGGTCACGACGGTGGAGGATGTGAAGCTCCTGCCGATACTGCCGAGCATCGCGATCGAGGTGAAATTCTGATGCACACGATTCTCACGACCATGAATACCGCAGATACCTTGAACACCGACCCGCGCCGCGGCTTCGCTGCGCGCATGAAGCACTCCCTCGCAACAACGTTCGCAATCTTCGGCGCTGCCGCGCTGCTGCTGCTGTCCGCCTGCGAAGACGCGCCGCCGAATTCCTTCGTGCCGGTGCCTTTCGTCGAGGCGTATCTCTTTGTCGACCGGCCGATCGAGGGCATCGTCATCGCGAGTTCGCAGTCGCTCAGCGCGCCCTTCGAATACGAGAGCGGCATGCTCGCCGATGCCGACGTGCAGCTCAGCGGAGGGGGGAACACGTACGCGCTCGCCTACCGCGTGGTGAACGGCGCGGGCAGCTATTGGTATCCCGACACGACGGCGCTCATTCAGCCGTCCACCGCCTACACGCTCACCGTGCGCTTGAAGGACGGGGGCGTGATGACCGCGAGCACCACGACGCCCGAGCGCATCGCGTGGATGCGCAAGCCCGCGAAGCTGCTGCAGTATCCGACCGACACCACGAAGCTGCAGAGTCCCGATTCCCTGCGCATTCAATGGACGCCCGGCAACACGCAGGAGTTCATCATCCGCATCCAGTGTCTCGACACGCTCGCCTACGGCGCGTATCTCACGCCTCCGACCAACGAAGACAACGGCCGCACGAACAATCTTTCGAATTTCGAAACGCCGAAGCGCAACAGCTTCTACAGCACCACGCGCTGGGGCTTCATACAGGCCACCGGTGTGCCGACGGTATGGACCGGCTTCCGCTGGTACGGTCGCAACGCCGTGGCCATCATCGCGCCCGACAAGCCCTTCCTCGACTGGTTCAAGATGACGCGTTTCAGCGGCAATCCGCAGTACAATCCCCAGTTCTCGAACATCAGGGGCGGCACCGGCATCTTCGCCTCCGCCTCGTTGATCGAGGAGGAATTGTTTCTGCTGAAACGCGTGAAGTAGCGTCGATCGTCAGCAGCGGACAAGAGGCGGGCCGCGGCCCGCTTCCTGCGTTGTACGGAAGGCGATGCGTTCTTCCTGGATATGATTTTCCGTAGTTTGCCGCACGCACCTCTCTCCTCCACGTACCTCTCAATGCACGGAGCACATCATGAAGAAGACCATCCTCCTCATCCTCATCGGCAACCGCAACGAAGCCGCCGTCAAGGTGCAGCAGATCCTCACCGCCTGGGGCTGCATCATCAAGACGCGCCTCGGCATTCACGACGGCGTGCTGGACAACTGCTCGGACAGCGGGCTGCTCATCCTCGAGTTGCACGGCAGCGAGGAGCAGAAGCAGGAATTGACGCGCAAGGTCGCGGTCCTTCCGGGCGTCCACTCGCAGCTCGTGGAACTCGGCGTCGAATAACACCTCGGGAACATCATGGGCATCAGGGCGATCATTTTCGGAGCGACCGGCATGGTCGGCGAGGGGGTTCTCCTCGAAGCCCTGCAGCATGAGAAGATCGACGCGGTGCTTGCCGTCGGCAGGCGCAGCTGCGAGATGCGGCATCAGAAACTCGAAGAAGTCCTCCACGGGGACTTCTTCGACGTTTCCCCTCTCGAGCCGCGCCTCGCGGGGTACGACGCGTGTTTCTTCTGCCTCGGCGTGACTTCGGTCGGCAAGAAGGAAGCCGAGTACACGCGCCTGACGCACACGCTCACCCTGCACGTCGCGGGCACGCTCGCGCGGCTCAATCCCGCGATGACCTTCTGCTACGTGTCCGGCACCGGCACCGACGGCACGGAGAAGGGCCGCACGATGTGGGCGCGCGTGAAGGGCAGGACCGAGAACGATCTGACCAGACTTCCCTTCAAATCAGTATATAATTTCCGTCCCGGCTTCATCAAGCCCGTCGCGGGACAGAAGCACGCCTACGGCATCTCGAAAGCGCTGGGACTCTTCTATCCGGCATTGAAACTGCTCTTCCCGAAATACGTCTGCACGCTGCACGATCTCGCGCTCGCGATGATCCGCGTTTCCACTGTGGGCGATACTGTGCGTGTGCTGGAGAACAGGGATATTGCGCGGGAGGGGAGGGAGTAGGGACAGGGGGAGCGGGGAAAAGTGAATCCCTGACCAGGGGGACCGGTGGAATGTGAAAACTCCGTCATCCTGAAGGAAGCTGCCTGAGCGAATTCAAGGGCTACGTCAATCCTGAACGGAAGGAGAAACCTGCCCTGAGCCTGAACCGCCGAAGGGAGAAGGATCTGTACGTTCGAATTACAAGCGTCGTTGGGATGGACAAGAGAACCTCCGGCTGTCACCTGATCCCCGCCAAGGACACCGAGCTTTGCGCAACCACTGCCCAACGATCACGCCCCAGCCACGAACTCATCCCGCCTACGCTTCGCTTCGCTCAGCTTCGACGGGCAGGCCCCCCGCCCCCCCCTCGGCTTCGCTCGGGGCAGGCTCTTCTCTTGAAAAGAGAAGGGGGAGAAGAGAAGAGGATGGTCCGCTCCTTTATCTCTCCCTTGTTCCCACGCTCTTCGTGGGAGAACACTCGATCGCGATGGCCGTGATTGTTCTCCGCGACGACGTCTCCCCCCCCTTTTGGGTCTCTCCCGTTCCAGCTCCGCTCGCACACAACCCGAGAAAGGGGGACGCAGAGAATAAGACGGTATACCTCCTATTCCATTCGCACGATTGCAGCAGCATCGCTCCGTGTCAGTCAAACCGGAAAGCCCCTCTCTTTCCAAGAGAGGGGCGGACCCGGAGCGCAGCGACGGGTCGGGGTGAGTTCGTGGCGCGGCGCAATCGTGATATTCATTGTATAACCTGAAACTTCCGGACTATCGTCGATTTCCCTGCTGTGAGCACCGCGTAGTACACCCCCGACGGATACTCGCGCATTTGCAGCGGAATCGTGTGCCTGCCGCCGGACGACGGTTCGATTGTCCGCTCGTGCATCTCGCGACCGTCGATGCTGCGAAGGGATAGATGGATTGCGCCGCTGCCCGTAACATGAAGGAGCGTATTCCCGTTTCCCGATGCGGGCTGCGGGGAGATCGAACATTCGAGCTTGTCCGGCACAAACGGAGCGCCCGTTACACTGACGGCAACGGGATGCTTCAGGATCATCGTCTGATGAACCTTGTCCTCAACGAATGAGAGGAGTATTTCCTGGATACCATCGTTGTCGATATCGAAGAGGCGGTGGGATATTCCCGAATTGAAATTCCTGTACCAGACTGCGCGGTAATCGGCGATACCGAAAGCCTTGAGTACCACGAGAATGCTTCCTGAGGAGAGGACAATTTCGTCTTTTCCATCGCCATCGATATCGCCGGTCCACATCAATTCCCAAACAAGCGCGCCTACTGGAAATACTTCAATCCAGCATGTTACTTCATACGCATTATTCCCGATTGTCTCATACACGGCGATGTTGGTCAACCCGAAGGTATTACCGCTTCCGACCAAGCATTCTGACCTCCCATCACCATCAAGATCGTTGCCCTCAGTGTAAACACCCACATTCATATACCGCGTTGTATCGACGAAGGAGAGCCGATAATTACCTTCACCGGCACCATTCTCGATGAAGCACACTTCACCTTCATTTGTTGCAGTGACGAATTCCTTGTGGCCGTCTTTGTCAAAGTCACCGATGGCCCAACAGCCACGGATGTCATGATTGTTTGGATACGTGTATTCGAATACCTTCTCGAGACGCTTCGTTTCCTGTCGATACTTGATGATTGCAACGCCATGCAGCCCAAGTCCGAACTGGTACATTAGTATTTCCGGATACCCGTCATTGTCAAGATCTTCGAACCTGGGGACCTGTCGCACACCCGCCATTCCCACCCAGGTCCTCTTCAAGCTGATATTCCTGCTACCTCGAACAGGTGCTTCGAAATCGAGCACACTCCCGCTGCTGTCGCCAAGAATATCCGGGATACCGTTCAGATCCACATCGACCGAACCAATCGGACTGAACGCCTCAGGAATGATGGAGACAAATTCGAACTCGTATGTACCTGGCTTTCTGCGCAGCATGCGGTTCTTGTCGCCAAATCCGCCGATTTCATAGTACTGCCCAGTCAATTCGCAAAGTCCATCAACTCCCATCCTGCTCCCTATTGGCGGTACACTGCGGTTCCCAAGGTGTATTCGTCCTACTTCTTGCAAGTACACCCCATACCCGGTGGTATCGAGAGTCCGCAGATCTATCGAAATGATTTTCTTTGGTTGCAGCCCGCTCTTGTGTTCTGACATCCCCGAAGTTGCGTTTCCATGTGAGGCCGTCGGTGCCGGTGAACTCAAACCACCCTCCGCCCAGATTCTCGTACGTCCCCTGCCAGTGATATTTCGCGATCACGTCGCGGACGCGTTGTTCCATCGCGGTCTCCACATCGATGAATGAGACGGAAACGGCGGCGAGCAGCAATGCGGCAATCAGCGCGAAGCGGAGGTGCATGGGTCGGGCCCGGATGTTGATCGCAAGGTAGCGCGCACCGGGGAGGGATTCAATGGGTTGCGGGGTGGTGCGACACTGTGCGTTTGTGTCGCGCCATTCCCCTCTACCCTCTCCCCGTTTCCCCTCTCCCCGTTTCCCCTCTCCCCGTTTCCCCTCTCCCGGCCTTCCGCCTGCACTCCTGCGGACTAGGCGGACGTGGCCACCTTCCGCGTGTTTGTTGCCCGGGCGCCGCCTGGGGCGCCGTTGTGTCGTCATTATTCCGTACCTTGTCAGAGACACTCCCTCCCCGCACCTTGTTGAACGTCAGCACCTCATCGGGTTCATTTCATTGAACCTATCTCATGTATTTTCCATCGATCGAAAGGACATCGCCATGACGACCCGCAGATTGTGGTTTGCATTCGCCACGCTGATTGTCGTGAGTTTCTCCGTGCTGGGCTACTACGGCTACGAGATATACATCCAGGCGCCGCCAATTCCCGAGAAGGTGGTCAATGAACAGGGAATGACGCTGTTTACGGGGGAAGACATCCGGGACGGCCAGAACGTCTGGCAGTCCATCGGGGGGCAGGAACTCGGCACCGTGTGGGGACACGGCGCGTACGTGGCGCCGGACTGGTCCGCCGACTGGCTGCATCGCGAGGCGGTGCGCATGCTCGCCATCTACGCGATGAACGATTTCGGCACCTCCTTCGATCGCCTCAACAACGAAAAGAAGGCGGCGCTGACATCCCGTCTGCAGGATGACATCCGGAAGAACACGCACGATCCCTCGACAGGCGTGATGACCGTCTCCGCCGCGCGCGAGCGGGCCATCCTCGACGTCGGGGCGTATTACATGGCGCTGTTCATGAACGATTCGTCGCTCACGAACACGCGGGCGGCCTACGCCATGCGCGTGAACACGGTGGACGATCCCGAGCGCATGCGGCAGCTCAACGCCTTCTTCTTCTGGATCTCCTGGGCCTGCGTCACGAACCGGCCCGACGCCGTCATCAGCTACACCAACAATTGGCCTCCGGACGAGATCGTCGGCAACAGACCCGACGGGAGTCTGCTGCTGTGGACGGGCTTCAGCGTCATCGTGCTGCTGCTGGGCATCGGCATGCTGGTGTTCTGGAACGCGCGGAACAGGGCTGCCGCCGACGCGGAGATCGCGGCGCCGGAGCAGGACCCGCAGCTCGGCTTGCAGGCCACGCCGTCGATGAAGGCCACGGTGAAGTACTTCTGGGTCGTCTCCGCGCTCATCCTCGTGCAGGTGATCCTCGGCGCCATCACCGCGCATTACGGCGTGGAGGGCGACGGCTTCTACGGCATCAGCCTCAGCAACATCCTGCCCTACACCGTGACCCGCACCTGGCACGTGCAGCTCGCGATATTCTGGATCGCGACCTCGTGGCTCGCGACGGGGCTCTACATCGCGCCCGCCGTGTCGGGCTACGAGCCGAAGTTCCAGCGCGCCGGCGTGAACATCCTCTTCATCGCGCTGCTCGTGATCGTGCTCGGATCCCTCGTCGGCGAGTGGATGGGCGTGATGCAGAAGCTCGGCTTCCTGCAGAACTTCTGGTTCGGGCATCAGGGCTACGAGTACGTGGACCTCGGGCGCTTCTGGCAGCTCTTCCTCTTCATCGGCCTGCTGATCTGGCTCGCGTTGATGGTGCGCGCCCTCATGCCCGCGCTGCGCAAACCTTCGGAGCATCGTCAACTGCTCGTGCTCTTCCTGATCGCGTCCGTCGCCATCGCGCTGTTCTACGGCGCGGGCCTGATGTGGGGACAGCGCACGCATCTCAGCATCGCGGAGTACTGGCGCTGGTGGGTGGTGCACCTGTGGGTGGAAGGGTTCTTCGAAGTGTTCGCGACCGTGGTGTCGGCCTTCCTCTTCGTGCGCATGGGGCTGCTCAAGATCCGCTCCGCCACGGCCAACGTCCTCTTCGCGACCATCATCTTCCTGACGGGCGGCATCCTCGGCACCTTCCATCACCTGTACTTCACCGGCACGCCCATCGGCGTGCTCGCGCTCGGCGCCACGTTCAGCGCGCTCGAGGTGGTGCCGCTGGTGTTCATGGGCTCGGAGGCCTGGCACAACCTGAAGCTCAGCAAGGCCACGTACTGGGTGCGCGCCTACCGTTGGCCCATCTACTGTCTGATTTCGGTGGCGTTCTGGAATCTCGTGGGCGCGGGCATCTTCGGTTTCCTCATCAACCCGCCCATCGCGCTGTACTACATGCAGGGGCTCAACACCACGCCGGTGCACGGCCACACGGCGCTGTTCGGCGTGTACGGCATGCTCGGCATCGGCCTCATGCTCTTCGTGCTGCGCGGACTCACCACCGGCATGGAGTGGAAGGACGGTCCCGTGCGCTTCGCGTTCTGGGCCATCAACATCGGACTGCTGCTCATGGTGCTGCTCTCGGTGCTGCCCATCGGGCTCGCGCAGACCGTGGCCAGTGTGAATCACGGCATCTGGTACGCGCGCTCCGCCGAATTCCTGCAGGATCCCACGCTCAACGCCATCAAGTGGCTGCGCGTCATCGGCGACACCATCTTCACCTTCGGCGCGATTGCGCTCGCGTACTTCGTCATCGGGCTCAAGACCGGGTGGTCGGTGCGGGGGGGAAGGTGGAAGGAAGGTGGAAGGTGAGCAGGTGGAAGGTGAAAGGTGAAAGGTGAAAAGTGAAAGGTGAAAATGCGATAACGGTCGTACGTATTCAATGGCTACGTCATCCTGAACGAAGGAGCCTGCCCTGAGCGAAGCCGAAGGGAAGGATCTGTACGTCGGAATGACATGCGTCGCTGGGCCTCGCGATTCCGCTGCCCGGTGATTATTGCACGGCCACGAACTCATCCCGCCTACGCTTCGCTTCGCTCAGCTTCGACGGGCAGGCCCCCCGACCCCCTCGGCTTCGCTCGGGGCAGGCTCTTCTCTTGAAAAGAGAAGGGGGAGAAGAGAAGATGACCGTTCGCTCCTATTCCGTTCGTACGATTGCAGCAGCATCGCTCCGTGTCAGTCAAACCGGAAAGCCCCTCTCTTCCCAAGAGAGGGCGGACCCGGAGCGCAGGGCGAAGGTGAGGTTCGTGGCGTGGCGCAATCGTGATATTCATTGTATAACCTGAAACTTCCGCACTATCGCTGATTTCCCTGCGGTGAGTACCGCGTAGTACACTCCCGACGGATTACCCCGCAGTTGCAGCGCTATCGTGTGCCGATGCATGATGCTGGATCGCTAACAAAGCTCGCCTTTGAACGCGCGGTTGAGAATGGCGGGGAGCATTGCATCTAACTCTGCGGCGGTTTCCGCTTGCAAGCGCTTTAGTTCGTACAGTTTCGTCAATGTAAGCTCTCCAAATATCTGGCTTTGATAATCCGGCATCGGGAGTTCAACATTTACAAACTGTTCGGGACGAGTTCGTTCGCGCCGAGCACCAACCCCGCGCGTTGCGTCAGATAATCGGCTCCAAAACCATTTGGTCCGGACGATGGCAGCCATGTAAACAGATCGCGCTTCGTTCTGGATGCAACGGAATGTTCGATATTCCGGCGATACGAAATATCCAGCAAGGTTTGAGGGGCATACTGCGATAGCGCCCTCCCAACCTTTTACCTGACTCAGAACAATTGCACCCTCGAATAGTCTGTTAAAATGCCGGTACCTTGTTTCCGTGCCAGAAATCGCCGGCTTTGAGAACAATCCGGCGCCAAAGCTTTTTACGCCAACTTGTGGGTACAAGTCTTCCGGAAGAATGGGTACTACATCCTCGTCTAAAGAAATAATTTCTCCGAGCCGACATTTCCGATTTCCAGCGAGTTGCATGTGATGACTAATTCCCAGGGAATCTACATCTTCGGTGATTTGATTCCGAAGGTAACGTGCTTCATGAATTTGAGCATTCAATTCTTCAATCCGCGCTACGACCCGCCTTTGCTCCGATATTGACGGCAATGGAATTTCCAATGCAAGAAAGTATTGTTCTTTAAATCGATTTCGCGTGAGTGGAGTGCTACCGGAGCAATTTTCATCTACCAGTCTAATGACAGGAGGTAGTTTAAACCAGAATTTGAGGAAATGGACATCTACTTTCCCTTGCACAGGAAGGAAAGTCGGAAATTCACCTGAAACGTAACAGCCATCAAGCTCGGCCCCAATGACACCGAATGCTCCGCGACCTGCGAACAACCGGCTGTAGATAAAGTCGCCAGTTTCCACGCGAAAAAGCTTGATAGCAGAAATCTGAGAACCCAACACCTTTTCCCTGATGAAGGGTCCGTTTCCATCAAGTCGTACTCCAAGAAGGCGATACTCTTTTGCAGCGTCGACGATTTCCTCCCGAGCCGCAGGTTCAAGCACATCCCCAAGTTTTGTCAGTTGCCACGGTTTGCTCATATACCTTGTTTCTTCAGGACTTTCTGGATGTTTAACATGATTTCCGCAATGCGCTGTTCTTTTATGAGGATGCCCGCAGCGAGCGCTACTGGCGGCAGATGCGCGATGTCGTCTTTCATCCGAGGATTCTTTCGATCGAAGTTGCAGCCGTTGGCGAGCAATCGGAGGCGGGCACTTTCCAGACCTGATCGTTTTCCTTACGCTTCTTCCACCACGCGATGAGCGGAGCGAATTCCTCGAACTGAAGGGGCTGTGTCTTCGTGTAATTCTTCCGGCCTTCAGGCAGGGGATGTTCGTAGTACCAGACGGTCTTTGTGGGTCCGGATCGATCGAAGAACAGGATGTTGGTCGGGATCGAGGTGTAGGGCGCGAACACGCCATTCGGCAGGCGGACGATGGTGTGGAGATTGAATTCCTTGAGCAGATCCTCCTTGATGCGCGCGCAAACGCCATCTCCGAAAAGCGTTCCGTTCGGCACCACCACCGCCGCGCGTCCGGGCCTGGTGTGCCGGCGAAGCTTTCGCATGATGACTTGAAGGAAAAGCAGTTCCGTCGCTGCGGTCTTCTTGTCTTCGGGAAGTTGCCCTGCACTCCCTTCTCCTCCTCGCCGCCAAAGGGAGGATTGGTGACGATCACATCCACACGATCGCGTTCGCCAATGTCCGTGAGCTTGTGTCGCAGCGCATTCCCCGGATCGATCTGCGGCGCGTCGAGGCCATGCAGGAGCAGGTTCATCTGACAGAGAAGGTATGGGAGCGACTTCGCCTCGCAACCGAAAATGCTCTTCTCCTGAAGCACCGTCCGGTCCGCCACGGTCTTGACCTGTTTCGATAGATGGTTGTACACTTCCACAAGGAAACCGCCTGTCCCGTTTGCCGGATCGAGAACTGTTTCGCCCAAACGCGGATCGATAACCGCCACCATCATTCGCACAACGGCGCGCGGCGTGTAAAACTCGCCTGAATCTCCGGCGGCATCGCGCATCTCCCTGAGCATGGACTCGTACAACGTTCCGAGCGTATGCAGTTCGTCGCTGGAGTTGAAATGAATGCCAGCAATCTTGTTGACGATGTCGCGCAACAGGTACCCGCTCTTCATCCGGTTGTCCACGCCCTTGAACACCGTGGCAACGACCTCTCTCCGGTCATCTCCGCCCGACCCGGAAAGCGAGCGCAGATAGCGGAACAGTCCCGCTCCTCGCTCTCCGTTCGGCAGTGTGCACTCCTCATGATTGATGAAGGCAAGCAGTTCATCGCCGGTAATACCATCAGGCCTTGCTGCCCAGTCTCGCCACCGGTATGGCGCTTCAACGGTTGGCCTGAACTTTATCCTTGAGAGCTTTGACTCATCCTCTCGCTGCAGCTCGAGGTCGTCGAGGAACTTCAGGAACATGATCCACGTGAGCAGAGGTAGACGGTCCAGATCGCCATTCAGTCCCTCCTTCCTTTCGCATGATATCGCGGACTTGAGGAGGGAGGCGAGGGAGTGGGAGCTGGTAGCATCTCGAATGGTATTGAGCACCACAAACTATATCCCCATGATTTTCTTGAATTGCTTAACACTTTTCCTGTTTCCAGCACCCTTTGGCGAATTCAAGAATCCTGGAACTATTGCCTCACGTACAATTTTTGTCGCCTGTTTGTTGAGTAGATTGTCGTTTCTTTCAAGAGCAGCACCAATAAGGAGAAGCTCCAGGTCCTCGACATCTCTAATGCCATTTTTCCCTGGTTTTGAGAATTTACCCTTAGGCGTCTGTCTGGCTAACAGCAAAAGGTATGCGTCGCCACATCCAGTGCTTATTGCTTCGTCAATCTTTGTCACTTTATCTGGTGTAAAGCACTCTTTCCTAAATGACTGCTTGGCCGCACGACCAACGTACCACACACGATTTCGTACCGAAATAAGGTAACAGCCACACGAATCCGACAACCCTATCTCAGCCGTATCTACCGCAGACCAAAAATCCCGTTTTTCTTGTGCTATTCGAGTGAACAGCCCTTTTCTTGATCTTGGAAGTTTAAATGCTCCATATACTGCATAATTCATGTAAACCTCGGACTTATGTTTGTTAATGATACACGAATCATTTCTATATACGTGATATTACGCGTCCAGTATAGTTAATAATTTGAACATCCAACCCATTTATCATCCGTTGAATGTTGGCCAGTGGTTCGCTTGTGGCAAAAACGATTTGCTGGCCTCTTTTCTTGGCCGTTGCTGCACGGACAAGAAGCTTCTCAAAACTCATTTCAGCAGTTTCTTGTTGCCGCGGCTCGTCGAATAAAAGCATGCCGAAGTGATTCATTGGTTGTACGGCTGAAAGCTCGAGCAACCCTTGCAGAAATGCCCATATAGTCCTAATGTTATCGCTTGCCGATAAGTCGAATCCTAGGTCAAAACCTTCCCTTGTTGGACGATAGGATTCAGTGGATATCTCAAGCGTATCCTGATCAAGACTGTTAAATCCAAATTCCTGAAGCTGATCACGAAGTAGTGTCTCGAGACGACGTAATTTATTCCTATCCCCTGCAGAAAGCCCGTTGGACGGCAGGTTGCGTTTCCGGTCCAATACTCCCCGCCACGCTACTGCAACCTCAGCGAATGATTCCAACGATTCGGTAAAATCAGAGATTACTCGTTCAAGTGTCCTAACTCGACTTTCAATATCAATACGAAGTCTGACTGCTTCTATTGACGGACTGGAAGTGGGAGCGAGCAATGTCTGGCGTAAGGATCGTATTTGTATGCGTACATTTTCTATTTCCATACGATACGTAGATAACTCTGATTCCTTCCGAGCTATAAGTGATGCCGCGTTTTCACGCAGTTGTTTAAAAGTCTTTATTTGGTTTTCAACAAATGTAATGTTTTCCTCAACTGACATTGGATTTTCGAGTGACCCCTGCAGTAACAGAGTATCTGCAAGTTGTTGCTGACATGTCGGACAAACGTGTTCTATTACGTGCCATCCAGCGTTTGAGCCGAAAGATCTGAGTTTCAACGCATCCTTGTTCCTACGCAGGTCTTCGCCAAGTGCACTGAGACGGGAATTAGTTGATGCCTGCTGTATTTGCTCTTGTTGCAGTTCCTCGAGGAGCTCACCAGCAATCAACTCCCGGTCAGCCAACGTTCGTTGTGCTGTTTCTAGTTGAGATCTTGCAGATTCCGAAGCTTCTCCCGCTGTGACAATGGGTGTTTGCTCTAATTGAAAGTATTTATCTTTGATCAAGTCTAGCGCGCGCTCTACCTCAATCCATTCACTGTCCTGAAACACCTCTATCGTTGGAATAATTGAAAGTGGCCATTGGGCGGATGGTTGCTCTGGCAGACCAAGAAGGCGGGCGTTCACAAGTCTTAAATATGTCCCCGCAGCGTTGGTTAAATTCTTCCAGCGATTTTTCAAAATCGTTTCCTCTTGTTCTAACCTTTGTCGCTCATCGGCCAAGCGGGCAGCGTCGAGGTTTAAAACAAACTCAATACAACGTTTGGCCATATCTCGAATGCCGAAATACGTTGGAAGATTTGATTGGATACCGGCCCAGCCATGCTTCTGCTCTACAACAAATAGAGGACAAACGGCTTCCAGATACAGTGGACACTCGGTGCCGTTAAACCGGCGAACCATTGGCAACTGCCAACCAACAAACTCCGCAAGCTTGCGCGTGAAGCCCGATTCGTTCTGAGCAGAACCTGGATCCCGAGCGTAAAAGTCCCGTTTCGGCAAAGATTCATTCGGATTCGTTAGACGTGCTCCCTCCCATGTGCTTACCAATCGCGGGTCACGCTCTCCAATCACAGATCGCTGAATCGTAAGGGATTCGCCCTTGTGATTTTCGATCTCAAGCAACACTTCTGACTCAAGGACTCGGATTTCCTTTTCTCCATCATTGAGGTACGCAGTCATCACATGTGGCAGAGGGATGGTGCTTGATGGGCCAAGCATTTTTTCGAGACCAAGTGCATAGATGATTGCTTGTACGCAGGTTGACTTACCCATGGTATTGTCGGCACGCAATAGAACGAGTCCATCGTTGAACTGTATACGTGTTCCAAAAAGCCCTTCGCCTGTTTGGACTCGTAGATGAAGTTGACGTAATCGTAGGCTCATATCGAAACGTTCCAAGTGAAGAGATCTCCAATTCGACCTTCGGTTGCGAATGATTCAATTGCCTGAAGAAACGTCTTCTCCAGTTCAAGACAATCCGATAGTTCAACGAGTTGGTTTGATAAAGTCAGACCAACAGGGGTTAGTATGATATTTTTACCCTTTTCAATCTCAACCAGCCCTTCGCCACGCAAGAGATTAAGTGCCCGGTTTAAGCTTGGTTCAATACGAGGTATAATTTCGTACTTCTGAACTTTCCCATGAACGTAGTTGAGAAATGCTCGACGTGTGTTCAAAGAGTGGCAGGCCGAATTGAGAACATGCAATTTCTGAAGAGTTGCCTTTTTCCCGCGCGAATGATGCAATATCAGCAGAACAAGACTCATCCTCCACGCCGGACGTAGGTCACCCGCAAGAGGCGTGGGGCGTTGTCGAAACATGAACGGAATATCAATGTTTGTCAGGAGTGATTCCATTATAACGGTGATTTTGGGAAATGAAGAGGACAGCGTAGCAACCAATCAGCTACTGCTCCATGTACGAACTGCCTAACAGTAAATCTATCAAGTCCACTAAACGCCCTTGCGAGGTCGTTTTCCAATGAATCGAGAGTTTCTCGCAAGTGTGCAGCAGGTAATGAAGCGGTTGTGAGAGACTCCATAACGAGAAAATACTCCTTGTCCTTTTTGATTCTATCCACAGCCTCAAAGATTTCCGGGAAGTCTTCTCTAAGTTTTTCGAGAGCGTTCTGGCCATTTAGATAATTACGGACTGATTCGTTCCGAAGCTGTCTTGCATTGTCGGAATCTTGGTAGCAAATCGCCAGGGTTTTCTCGTCCAGTTTCGCAACCAACTCGTCGTTGGTCGCAACCCAATCTGTTATTTTCGCTTGGTCCACCAAAGGGACATCAACCCGCAAGTGCTCGCTCCCGCTTGAACGAGTATTTGCCTTTCGACGGAAAGTCCTCCCGGTACAAATGCTCGGTACGATGTTCGGCGAGATAAACGAGGGCCTCTCCACTCTGAGTAGTTTCATCTTTTCTTCTGCGTGTGCAAGCAACGCTTTATCCTCCCAGCGAGGTACAACAAGTATCCACTTGTCGAGCATGGTTGGCCCGAGAAGCCGCGCCAGATTGGTCTTGTATTTGACGAGCTTGCCAAGGTCGCTTGTGATTTTAGCTTTCTGTTTCCTTGTTAATTCACTAGTGATTAGTGGTTCTTCAGCCGCGTAACATTGAAAGCCTAGACCTCCCCTCGTAAAACCTTCTAACCCGCAATCACCACGCACTCTATCCGGAATCGGCACGAACTCTCCGATATCAAACTTGAGCGAGAGGCACTTGTTAATAAGATTCTGCCATTCCTCGGGAGGGCGAATCCATCTTTCTCCAGGCATGGGTTCTATTCGCAGCTTTGTTGGGATGAATTAGGCATCATACATGAGCTTTTGCATTTGGCTCGCGACATTGTAAAGTGGTTCTGTCCAGTCACATATGTCGATTATGTCTTTCATATCTCCATATCCCGATATCACCGGCACTTTATATCGTCCTGCTGGGCGAACTGTAGTTCCCCAGCAAAGCATACTTCGCGAGGCGATCACTCATGATCTCCTGCACCCCGGGCCTCAAGTGACTCAAAATCAACTCATAATCTTTCTTCTTATTCTCGGCGCGCTGGCGGCGGGCGAACACGTGATGATTGACGTGACCCTGCCGGTCAGACAATCCAGCTCCTTGACCAAATCGGGCCGCTGTCCTTGATGATCGTGTCAGTCGCTATCATCTCCCGCTCCATGGCAAGGTACGGAGTCGTCTTATAGAAACTTTGGAGGAACCAGCTAAAACCCCGGCTTGACGGGATCGGGAACGAAGGTCCAAATTCTGCTTCTGGTATCGCGACACTTTGTCGCGATACGTCATCGCGATAACTGGGTTGGCGAAAACAGAAATGTGGTTTCGAGACACACGGTAGCGATACAGTTGCGATCACAGCTTCAGCGGTTCTCATCTGGTAGTCAGTGTTCTTGGTCTTGACCGGATCGATCATGTTGCGACCTCAACTTTCTCCTCACTGAAGAGATCGATATAGCTCCGATATTCGAACTTCCTGTTTCTCGTCTGTCCGGTCAGTTCGTACAGAAGCCCATACGCGACCATGCGCGTCACCAGATCGTTGGCGGCGGGGTACGTGGTTCCGATCAGTTCGCGAACCTCCTTGACGGATACGATGGGGTGTTCGTACAGATGCTCGAGCAGCCGGTAACCGTTGCCTGCTGCGCGTCCGAACTGCTCGGCGATCGTTCGTCGGTGCGCTTCCCGTAGCGAGAGAATTTCCCTGGCGGTGCCGGCGGCTTGTTCGCTCACCTCGGCGACACCGCGCAAGAAGAACGCGAGCCACATCTCCCATGTCCCGTAATCCCGCACCGACTGCAGCTCTTCGTAGTACTTCCGCCGGTGCTTTTTAAAGAAATAGGAGAGGTAAAGCACGGGTTTCTTCAAGACGTTTTTTTGGCATAGAAGAAAGGTGATGAGCAGTCTACCGGCCCGTCCGTTGCCGTCGAGAAAAGGATGGATGGTCTCGAACTGGGCATGCGGAGACCAATCTTCACCAGCAACGGCAACCCCATATTCGTATTGAGAAATCGTTCCAGATGCGCCGGGTGTTCCTGCACTTCCTGCGGAGGCGGGGGACGAACGTTGCTTCGTTCAACGCAGCCGCCCGGGTCCGATCCAGTTCTGACTCCGCCGCAATTCGCCGGGGGTGAGATGCGCGCCGCGCACGCCGCGAAGAAGTTCCGTATGAATTTCGCGTATCAACCGCACGGAAACCGGAAGTTTGGCGAGCAATTCGAGCCCATGATTCATGGCGCGGACGTAATTCACTACTTCGTTGACATCCTGCGGCCGATGCGGCGCTAGAATTTTCGCTTCCGCGGCAAGCACATCCTGCAGGAGCTTTGCGTTCCTCGATCTGGCTCGACAGCACCGCCTCCTTCCGCACGTACATGTACACGAACAGATCCGGGTTGGGGAGAATCTGTATCGATCCGTCGAGGCGCCCCAGGGCAAGATCGGCCTGCGAGAGGAGCTGTTGCAGCTCTCCTTCGATTTTGACGGGCGGATCGGGAGGCAACGGCTCAGGCATGAATGCGCGAAAACCCCCTGGTTGCGTCACGTATCTCCCCGCCCTCTGGGCCATTCCGTTTTGGATTTTCTTAGCTGCCATCGGTTGCCCTCCCTTTCCTCAGACGCCTGTCAGACCTATGTAGAAGACTGCGACGCTCATGGAAAGCAGAACCTTCCTTGTTAAAGACTCCGTTTATCATGGGAGGCAGATCTGTCTTTATTAAAGGTAACGATTATCATCGAAAACAGATCGGTCTTTATTAAAGGTAACGATTATCATGAAAAATCTCCACCCTTGTTAAAGGCAGCGTTTATCATGGGAAGAAAATCCGTCCTTGTTAAAGGTATCCTTTATCATGCGAGGCCGATCCGTCCTTGTTAAAGGCACTGTATACCTTGGGAATAAGTCGACTGCTTGTCTTACTCCGCATACAGCAACTCCTGCAACCTGTCTACGGCGCTTCGCAACGCGTCATTGCCGCCGAATATACCGGCGATCTCATTCACATTCCCGTGCCCCGATATTGGCGGCAGCTTCAGCACATCCGGCAGCGTGAACTGGAGTTCTCCGTCGCCGGCATACTTTTCCAGCAGATCGGTCAGGATTTCCCGCGCTTCGGGCCCGAAGTAGCCGAAAAACGCGGCTTGCCTCTTTCTCATGCGCTCGGCACGCTGTCGGCGGGTGAGGACCGGGGCGTTGAAGGCAAGGTGGCAGAGCAGATCGAAGGGGTCGGCGTCGGGCTTGCCCGCTTGCATGGCCACAAGTTGAAAGTCGATCCCCCGCTCCGAAAGCTGCCGGATGATGTCGGCGCGCTGCGCGGAGTCGGCCCAGCGAGTGCGGAGATCTTCCCGATCGGCGCAGAGACTGCGAACCTTCTCGGCGGTGTAGTCGGTGAGCTTCACGACGCGAAGTTGAGCACCGTCGGAATCGAGCTCGTGGACGAGTTCGGCGACAATCTCCACCTGCCCGCCGTCGTAGTAGAACTTCCGGGGTCTTTCCGGTGGCGGGTCGACAAGGGTGCCGCCTGGAGGACCGACAGTCCAACCGCCGGGCGGCTCGTTGACTTCACCTTCTTTGGGTGGTTCTTCTTCCGGGGTGATGATTTCCACCGTCTTCGTCTGTCCGTATTCGTCGATCTCCTCCTGCGTGGCCAGGGCGGGATCGCCGTCGAATTCCGGATCGGCGAAGTTGCGCGTTGCGGCACCGGTGTAGTCGATGATGTTGAAGGAAACCTTCCCGTAGTCCTCGCGTACGCGCGTGCCGCGTCCAATGATCTGCTTGAATTCGACAATGGAATTGACGAGGCGCACGAGCACGACGTTGCGGCAGGTGGGAGCGTCAAGGCCGGTGCTGAGAAGCTGCGAGGTGGTGAGGATCACCGGCGTGCGCGTGTCCACATCCTGGAAGCGCTGCATGTGCCCGCGTCCGATGTCGCCCTCGTCGGCGGTGACGCGGCACACGTAATCGGGGTATTTCCGGACGAGATCGGCGTTCAGGTTGTTGAGCGCAGCGCGCATCTCGGAAGCGTGCTCCTGATCCACGCAGAAGACGATGGTCTTCGCGAAGCGGTCCGTCCTTTTCAGGAAATCGGTGAGATGTCTCGCGATGGCCTGGGTGCGGGCGCGAAGCGCAACAACCCGCTCGAATTCGGGTGTGTGATACTCTTCGTCGGGAATGATATGGCCGAAGCGGTCGAGTTCATCCTTGCTCGGTCGCCACCCGGCGGCATCCCACTGCGTCACGATGCGATACACACGGTAGGGCGCCAGGAATCCATCGTCGATGCCCTGTCGCAGACTGTAGGTGTAGAGCGGATTGCCGAAGTAGAGGTACGTGTCGCGATTCTCCTCGCGCAGTGGGGTGGCGGTCATGCCGAGCTGATACGCAGGCGAGAAGTATTCAAGTATCTCGCGCCAATTGCTCTCCTCTTTTGAACTGCCACGATGACACTCATCGACGATGATGAGGTCGAAGAAATCGGATGCGAATTCCTTGTAGAGTCCTGGCCGGCGCTCGTCCTTCGCGATGGACTGGTATGTTGAAAAATACAGTTCACGGCTGTACACGGCATTGCCGCCTTCGATCTTGTGCCGCGCATCGCCGAAGGCCGCGAAGCTGTTGTCCTTGGGATCGTCCACGAGAAATTTGCGGTCTGCGAGGTACAGAATGCGCGGTCTGCGGGCGGGATCACGCTTCGCGTTCCATTTTGTGGACCAGAGTTTCCAACAGATGTGGCGACAACGGTCTTTCCGGAACCCGTGGCCATGGTGAGCAGCACACGCCGCTTCCCTTGCAGGATGGCCTGGAGCGAACGATTGATGGCTATTTGTTGATAATAGCGCACCGGTTTCTCGGGGACGTTCAGGGTTGGCGTTAGGAAACGCTGTTGCTGTTCTTCGCCCTCCAGTCCAACATTCGGCTGCAAGCGTTGCCAAAGATCGTCGGGTGTCGGGAAAGCTTCAATTACTGTTTCCTTCCCCGTAAGGAGATCGAACTCAACGATTCCGTGCCCGTTTGTGCTGTACGCGAACTTCAGATCGAGCATTCTGGCATATTCGATCGCCTGCTGCATTCCATCGCTAGGCAGCTTGTGTGCCGCTTTCGCTTCGACGACGGCGATCATGAAATCAGAGCGGTAGCGCAACAGATAATCCGCCCGCTTCTGAGGCCGCCGCCACATCTTCGCGCCGGACACCATTATCCGTCCATCCGTGAAGCTTCGTTGCTCGCCGATCTGCTCGTCGCTCCACCCCGCCGCGTAGAGCTTGGGCAGGACGAATTGTCGGCAGGTGTCGGCTTCGGTTGGCATGAGCAATCTCGCGCTACTGCTTGTATCGTGGACACCATCATCAGGAGAACCCGTTCGATGATGTATCCCGAAAGACATATTCAATGTTGAAAACGCGATGAACGAGTGGACAGATTATTCGAACAATCCCACAATGATGAAGTACCGCTGAAAATACTCGCTGGCGCAATCAACGGCAAGATGAAGAACATGTGTCATCCCATTTCTATCCCCTCCATCTCCTCCTGCAATTTCGCCCATTGGTCGTACAGGTAGGCGAGGTCGCTGGTGATGGTCTTGTACGCGGCGCTGACGGCCTTGGCGTGCTCGGCGTCGTGGTAGGTGTCCTCCGTGCCGAGGGCGGCTTCGAGGTCGGCCTTCTTCTTTTCGGCGGCGGCGATCTTCTTCTCCACACCGGCGATGGCATTGCGCACGGGCTTGGACTTCTTGTAGCGCTCCTGGCGCAGGGCGGCCTCCTCGCGCTTGCGCTCCTTCTCGAGGTGCAGGGCGGACTTCTTCTCGACGGCCTGCCCCGCGGTGTCGCGTTGCGCAGTCTGCGTCTGCTCCATCTCGCTGTGACGGCGGCGCAGGTAGTCGGTTACCGAGCCCGTGGTGGCGCGCAGCACGCCGCCGGGGAAGTCCACGCACTTGTTGATGAGCGGGTCGAGGAAGTCGCGGTCGTGCGAGACGATGATGAAGGACCCCTCGAAGCGCGAGAGGGCGTCCTGCAGCACGGCCTTCGAGCGCATGTCGAGGTGGTTGGTGGGTTCGTCGAGCACGAGCAGGTTCGCGGGCGTCAGGAGCATCTTCGCCAGCGCGAGTCGGCTCTTCTCGCCTCCCGAGAGCACGGACACCTGCTTGAACACGTCGTCGCCCGAGAAGAGGAAGCAGCCGAGCAGCGTGCGCAGGCGCTTGCGCACCTCGCCGGTCGCGATGTCGTCCACGGTCTCGAGCACGTTCTTCTTCGGGTCCAGTTCCTCGGCCTGGTTCTGCGCGTAGTAGCCGATGATCACGTTGTGGCCGGGCGCGCGCGTGCCATGCTGGTAGGGTTCGATGCCCGCGATGATGCGCGCGAGAGTGGACTTCCCCACACCGTTGACGCCGAGGAAGGCGATGCGGTCGCCGCGCTCGACGGTGAAATTGAGATTGTCGAACACCTCCAGCGCGCCGTAGGATTTCGCGAGGTGCTTCAGTTCCATCAGCACCTTGCCGGGTGAGGGCGGGACGGGGAAATCGAAGGAGATGCCCTTCTCCTCGTCCTCGATCTCCACGCGCTCGATCTTCTCGAGCATCTTCAGGCGGCTCTGCACCTGCCGCGCCTTCGTGGCCTTGTAACGGAAGCGCTCGACGAACTGCTCGGTCTGCTTGATCATCTGCTGCTGATTCTCGTACTGCGCCTGCAGCAGCTCCACGCGCTTCACCTTCTCCTCCACATAGTACGAGTAGTTTCCGCTGTACTCGCTGAGGCGACCGAGGGAAATTTCGAGCGTGCGCGTCACGATGTTGTCGAGGAAGCGGCGGTCGTGCGACACCATGACGATGGAGCCCTCGTATGTGCGCAGGTAGTTCTCGAGCCATTCGAGCGCCTCGAGATCCAGGTGGTTGGTCGGCTCATCGAGCAGCAGGATGGTGGGCTCCTGCAGCAGCAGCTTCACGAGCGCGATGCGCATCTGCCAGCCGCCCGAGAACTCGTCCGTCATGCGGTGGATGTCCTTCTCGCGGAAGCCGAGGCCCGAAAGCACCTGCGTGACCTTCGTCTGGATGTTGTAGCCCTCGCGGTGCTCGAGCTGATGCTGCATCTCGCCGAGTTCGTCCACCAGCGCGTGCAGCTCGGGCGAATCGGTGTGCCCGTCGTCGGACAGCAGGTTGATCTCGCGGCTGATCTCGTCGACGCGGTCGTGCAGGGCCATGATGTCGTCGAAGGCCGTGGAGGCCTCCTCGAACAGCGTGCGGCCCGCGTGGTGCACGCCGTCCTGCGGCAGGTAGCCGACGGTGTTGTGGCGCGATTTCGCGATCTCGCCCGCGTCCGGCTCCACCAGCCCGACCACGATTTTCATCAGCGTGGATTTGCCCGCGCCGTTCGATCCGACGATGGCGACCCGCTCCCGGTCGCCGAAGCGTATCGAGATGTCGCGGAACAGGTAGTCGCCGCCGTATTGTTTGGAAACGTTGACGAGCGCGATCATACGGCGTGCATCATCATTTCATCAGGTGTTTCTTGAACCACGCATGGAACTCGCGGTACCAGAGCTGCGAATTGCGCGGCTTGAGGATGGTGTGGCCTTCGTCGGGGAAGTACAGGAACTTGCTCTCCACGCCCTGCCGCTGCAGCGCGGTGAAGAGCTGCATGCTCTGCTCCACCACGACGCGGAAATCGAGCTGGCCGTGCGAGACGAGCGTCGGCGTCTTGAAGTTCTTCGCGAGGCGGCTGGGCGACCACTTCTCGTACATCGCGGGATTGCTCCACGGCGTGCCCTGAAACTCCCACTCGGGAAACCAGAGTTCCTCGGTGCCGCCGTACTTGCTGCGGAGGTCGTACACGCCGGAGTGCGTGAAGATGGCCTTGAAGCGGTTCGTGTTGCCGAGTATCCAGTTCATCATGTACCCGCCGTACGATGCGCCCGCGGCGCCGATGCGCTCCTTGTCGATGAACGGGTAGGTCTTGAGCGCGTGGTCCACGCCGGCCATGATGTCCTTGTACGGCTTGCCGCCCCAGTCGCCGTTGACGCCGTCGGTAAAGGCCTGCCCAAAGCCCGTGCTGCCGCGCGGATTGATGGCCACCACCACGAAGCCCGGCGCGGCAAACAGTTCCATGTTCCAGCGGTAGTGGAACTCGTCGCCCCACACGCCCTGCGGTCCGCCGTGCACGAGAAAGATCGCGGGGTACTTCTTCGTCTTGTCGAAGCCCGGCGGGAGCAGAATCCACGCCTGGATGGGCGTCCCGTCGGCGCTCTTGAAGGTGAAGGACTCGGGCTCGCGGAGATCGAGCGTGTCGAGCAGCTTCTTGTTCGTGAAGGTGTGCTGGCGCATGTCCTTCACCTGCCCGTCCTCGTAGTAGGAGGACATCACCTCGGCGGGGTAGTTCATGCGCTGCCCGAGGTACACGAGCGTGTGACCGTCGGAGAGCAGGCGGAAGCTGCTGCGCAGCGTGCCGAGTTCGATCGGGATGATCTTGTCGCCTTCCTTGTACTTCATCGTGATGATGCCCTTCAGCACGCGGAGGATGTCGCCGCCCGCGACAGGCACCTCGAAGAGCGAAATGTACGGGCCGTCCTGCGCGGTGAAGAGGATGCGCCTGCTGTCGGGCGACCACAGCACTTCGTCGACGGAGCGGTCCATGCCATCGGTCATCTTCATCGTCTTCTGCGTCCTGCGATCGTAGACGATGAGGTCGTACTTGTCGGCCTCGTAGCCCGGACGCGTCATCGCGCGCCAGGCGATGTATTTCCCGTCGGGCGAATAGACGGGCTGATTGTCGCAAGCCTTGTTGGCGGCGCTGATGCAGCGCGCGCCGCTGCCGTCGAGCTTCGCGATCCAGATGTCGTTGTTGGTGCTCGCCACGACGAGCTTCTCGGTGTTCTTCACGTACGCGATCTCCGCGCCGTCGGGCGACACCGCGTAATCCTGATGGCCGCCGAGATCGATGGGCGGCGTGTCGAACTCGCCGGGCGTCACGTCCTTCGGCGTACCGCCGTTCGCGGGCATCACGAAGACGTGGCTGACCTTGCCGTCCTTCCACTCGTTCCAGACGCGGTAGGGCAGGCGGTCTATCACCATCGCCTTGCAGGGATCCTTCTCCTTCGCGTCGTCGCGCCGCTTGTTGCAGTCGTCATCCGCGCAGTCGGGATACACGCTGGAGACGAAGAGCAGATGCGCGCCGTCGGGCGACCACGCCACGCCGCCCGCCCCGGTGGAGATGCTCGTGAGCTTGCGCTGATTGCCGCCGTCGGGCTTCATCGTCCAGATCTGCGGCCCGCCCTCGCGGCTCGAGATGAACGCGATGCTCTTCCCGTCGGGCGACCAGCGCGGGGTGTTGTCGCCGCGGGGGGCGTCTGTCAGGCGGCGCACCGCGTTGTCCTTCAACGACACGGCGTAGATGTCGCTGTTGGAGGTGTTGTTCTCGAGACTGTACTGCGTGACCACATACAGCACCTGCTGCCCGTCGGGAGAGGGCTGCGGATCGCTCACGCGGCCCATGGCGTACAGGTCCTCGAAGGTCATCGCGCGCCGCGGCGCTTCCGGCGCCTCTTCGTACGTGGTCTCTGTCTGCGCAAACGTTGAAGCGGCCATCACGGTCAGGAACAGGGCGCCGAGCGCGAAGCGGATCGTTCTCATCTGCGGAATCTCCGGAAAAAAGGAATTCAGAATCCAGAACTCGGAAACCGGAATGCCGGAATCCGCGCCTGGAAGGAATGCGGTGAGGTGTCGCGCGTCACGGATCGCTCACTTCGCGCGTTCGACAACGAAGTTCGTGAACTGTTCGAGCGCGGTCTTGTATTTCGACGCGGGCAGCACGGCGAGGTTGTCCATCGCGCGGTCGCCGGTACTCGTGGGCCCTGCCCTCCGCGTAGGCGATGCCGCCGTAGTCGCGGACGAAACTCACGACCTGCTGGATTTCCCCGCGCTTGATGCCGTTCTTCACCAGCCGCAGGATGCCGCGGCGCGTCTTCACCGGCGCCTGCGTGAAGGCGTAGATCAGCGGCAGGGTGAATTTCTTCTCCTTCAGATCGCCGCCCACGGGCTTTCCGATGGTGGATTCCTTGCCGAGGAAGTCGAGCAGATCGTCGCGGATCTGGAACGCGATGCCGATGTGCTCGCCGTAGTCGCGCATGTTCGTCGCGAGCGCGGGATCCTGCGACGCGCTCAGCGCGCCGATCTCGCAGCAGGTGGCGAGCAGCGAGGCGGTCTTGTCGGAAATGATGCGGAAGTAGGTCTCCTCGTCGGTGTTCATCTGCCGCGACTTCTGGATCTGCAGCAGCTCGCCCTCGCTCATGCGCCGGACGGCTTCGGACGTGACGCGCAGGAAATCGAAGTCGCGTCCGTCGAGACAGACGAGCAGGCCGCGCGCGAGGATGTAGTCGCCCATGAGCACCGCCACCTTGTTCTTCCAGATGGCGTTGATGGAGGAAAGACTGCGGCGGGTGGCGGCCTCGTCCACCACGTCGTCGTGGATGAGCGTGGCCGTGTGGAGGAGTTCGACGAGCGAGGCGCCGCGGTGCGTGCTCTCGTTGATGCCGCCGCAGGCCGCCGCGGAGAGGAGCACGAGGGCCGGACGCACGCGCTTGCCCTTGCTCTTGATCACATAGCGGACCACGGTGTCGACGAGCCCCACGTTCGACTTCAGCGCGCGGTGGAAGTGCTTCTCGAATTCGGCGAGCTCCGGTTTCACTGGAGCGATGATGGTCTTGACGTCCACTCAGGTCCCCGCGGCGCGTTCCGCCGCACTTTTGCGATGTTTGCTATATCCGATCTTCGCGAGCCAGATGCTGATTTCATACAGGCCGAGCATCGGGATGGCGAGAATCAGGAGGTTGTACGGATCTCCCGTCGGCGTGATGAAGGAGGCGACGATGAGGATGATCACGACCGCGTGCCGCCAGTATTTCCGCATGAAACGCGGCGTGAGCATGCCGATGCGCGAGAGGAAGAACGACACCATGGGCAGCTCGAACACGAGGCCCGCGCCGAGCATCGTGTTCAGCAGGAAGTTGAAATACTCGTCGACGGCGATGTTGTTCTCGATCTGCGTGGTGCCGAAGGTCGCGAGGAAATCGAAGGCGTTCGGGATGATCACGAAGTACGCGAAGGCCACGCCCGCGATGAAGCAGAACGACGAGTACACGACGATCCAGCGGATGTACTTGCGCTCGTGCGGGTACAGGCCGGGCGCGACGAAGAGCCAGACCTGCAGCAGCAGGTTGGGGATGCTGAGCAGCACGCCGCCGAAAAGGGCCACCTGCATGTACAGGAAGATCTGCCCGAAGGGCCGGAGATTCTGCAGCACGAGGTGATTGTCCCGCGCCGGCTTCAGCAGGAAGCCGTCCATCACGAAATCCCGGAACACCCAGATCACCACGGAGCCGACGACGATGCCGAGCATCGCGTAGATCAGACGCCAGCGCAACTCCTCGAGGTGATCGAGGAAACCCATCTCCTTGCCGCCCGTCGGCGCGTCGTCGTCCTCGCGCGTCTCGTCCGCGCGGGTTTCGTCGTCGCTCATGCGCGCAGTCCCGCTCCCGCGGCGTCGCGCGCGGTGTTCTTCGACGGGGGGAGATGGCGCGGATCGCGGCGCGCGGGACGTCGCATCAGGCCTTCGGCGTCCTGTGCACGAGGGTCGCGGACGCCTGCGCCGTCGGCATCATCACGATCTGGTTGACGCTCACGTGCGGCGGACGCGTGGCGCAGAACAGCACGGCCTCCGCCACGTCGTCGGGCGTGCAGGGCTCGAGCCCGTCGTACACCTTCTTCGCGCGCTCCGCGTCGCCGCGGAAACGCACCATGCTGAAGTTCGTTTCGACCAAGCCCGGATCCACGGTGCTGACGCGCAGCGGGGTGTCCACGAGATCCATGCGCAGCGACTTCGTGATCGCATCGACGGCGAATTTGGACGCGTTGTACACCGCGCCCATCGGATACGCTTCCTGGCCGGCGATGGAACCGATCATGATCACGTGCCCGGCGTTGCGCGCCACCATGCCCGGAAGCACTGCGCGCGTCACGTAGAGCAGGCCCTTGACGTTGGTGTCGATCATCTCGTCCCAGTCCTCGGTCTTGCCCGTGTGCAGCTTCTCGAGACCGCGAGGCACGCCGGCGTTGTTGACGAGGATGTCGATGGCGCTCCATTCGGCGGGCAGCGTCTCGACGGCCGCGAACACGGCGTCGCGCTCGCGCACATCCAGCTCGATGGCGAGGACGCGCGTCTGATGGCGCGCGCGGAGGTCGGCCGCAATCTCTTCGAGAAGCGCCCCCCGCCGGGCGGCGAGAATGAGACGGGCGCCCGCTTCCGCGAACGCATGGGCGATGGATTTGCCGATGCCGGAGGTGGCGCCGGTGACGAGGACGATGCGGTCTTGAATGGAGGCCATGGACATGGGTTTCGGAAAAAAAGGAAGCGACGCGCGCGCCGCTTCGGTGTGTCAGGAATGTTCGGCCAGCGCCTTGCCGGCATCCAGCTCCTCGCGAAGCAGCAGCAGCTGCGCCTCGAGCGCGCGCACGGTGCGGAGCAGATCGGGGAGCTGCCGTATCGCGGCTTCCGCGCGGAGTTCGTCGTGAATCTCGTGCGCGGGCGAGCCGCGGAACACCTTGCCCGTTTCGAGGATGGACTTCGACACGCCGGACTGCGCGCCGACGGTCACGTCGTCCGCGATCTCGATGTGCCCCACCAGACCCACCTGCCCCGCGATGATGACGTGCGTCCCAACGATGGTGCTCCCCGAAATCCCGGCCTGCGCCGCGATCACGGTGTCCTCGCCGATCCGCACGTTGTGCGCGATCTGGATGAGGTTGTCGAGCTTCGAGCCGCGGCCGATGACGGTGTCCTCGAGCGCGCCGCGGTCGATCGCGCAGTTCGCCCCGATCTCCACGTCGTCGCCGATGCGCACGCTGCCGACCTGCGGGATCTTCTCCCAGGTCCGCTCCACCGGCGCGAAGCCGAAGCCGTCGCTCCCGATCGTCGCGCCCGCATGGATGATCACGCGGTCGCCGACGCGCGCCTTCGCGAGAATGCTCACGTTGGGATACACCAGGCAGTCCCTGCCAATGGCGCAGCCGGCCGTCAGCACGGCCCCGGCCATCACGGTGCTTCCGTCGCCCACGGTCACGCCCTCCTCCAGCACGGCGAGCGGCCCCACGGTCACGCCCCTGCCGAGCACGGCGGTCGCATGCACGGAACTCGACGGGTCCACGACGGTCTCGGTCCGCGCGGGCGCGGGATGGAAGAAGCGCAGGGCGCGCGCAAAAGAGAGATACGGGTCCTGTACTCGGATGACGCCGACGTCCGGCCGCGGACAGGGCATGGACGCGTCGAGAATGACGGCGGACGCCGCGGTTTCCGTGAGGTGCCGCTGGTACTTCTTGTTCGCGAGGAAGGTCACCGCGCCCGCGGCGGCGTGCTCGATCGGCGCGACGCCGGTCAGCTCGAGCGCGGGATCGCCCTCAAAGCTGCCGCGGAGCAGCTCCGCGAGGTCTTTCAACGTGGTCTTCACGCGCGCGTCCGGACTGCCCGCGTCACTTCGGAAGTTTCGGAGGCATGCCGCCGTCGGCGGGCGTCATGGGCTGCGGCGGCCGGTTCGGATCCATCGGCACCTGCCCCGGCACGTTGCCGCCCGGAGGCATCTGTCCCGGCTGCCCCTGCTGCCCGCCCTGCTGTCCGCCCTGACCGGAAAGCGTCCGCGCGGGGAGGATCTTCGTGATGCGCTCCACGGCCTTGCTCGTGAGGTCCAGCGATTCCTTGGCGTAGATGATCATCACGCCGCCGCTCTTGTCGAGCACGTAATCGTAGCCGAGTTCCACGCCGAGCTGCTTGACCTGCTCGAAGACGATGTTCTGGATGGGACGCATCAGTTCGTCCTCCTTCGTGAAGAGCTCGCCGTTCTGCCCGAATTTCTTGTCGCGGAAGTCCATGATCTTGCGATCGAGCTCCTGCAGTTCGCGCTCGGCATTGGCGCGCCCCTGGTCGGTGAGGATCAGCTTGCGCTTGTCGTAGTCGTTGAACTTCTGCTGCCAGTCCTTCTCGAGCGCCTCGAGTTCCTTCTGCCACGATTCGACGGTGATGTCCAGCTTCCGCTGGGCCTCCTGCGCGTCGGGCAGCAGTTTCATGATGGCAGCGATGTCGACGTAGGCGATCTTCTGCTGCGCCTCGAGCGCGGGAAGACACGCGATGAATGCGAAAAGAGTGAGAAGAAAATACCGCCGCTTCATGGGATACCTCGGACCTGATTAGTTGCTTCCCCGTTTGAGATAGTCGAGAACGAGATTGGTGTAGTCGTACTTCGCGTCGGCGTACAGGAGCAGGGAGGCTTCCTCGATCTTGTCGAAAATGAAGTTGAGCTTCTCCTTCTTCGCCACGTCCTCGATCGCGCGCAGGACCTTGTCCTTCAACGGCGCGAGGAATCTCCGCTGCAGCGCGGCCGCTTCGCCGTCCTGCCCGAACTTCTTCTGCTGATATTCCTGGATTTCCCCCTGCATCTTGAGCAGTTCCTGCTGGCGCGCCTTGTTCGCCGCCTCGGCCATGGTGCCCTGCTGCTGCTGGTAGGTCTCGTACTGCTGCTGGAAGGACTTGCTCATCGTTTCCAGACTGTCGCGCCACACCTGCACCTTCACGTCCAGTTCCCGCTTCACCTTCTGGGCCTCGGGGAGACCCTCGAAGATTTTCTGCGAGTCCACAAAGCCCAGTTTCAGGGCCTGGCCGGACGACGCCGCGGTGAAGAGAAGGAGAAGAAGCGCGGACAGAAGCATGTTGACTGGTTTCACACGGACCTCATCGAAAAGTGATATTGATTGCTGATGGAATGGACTCTCTGCGGGGGATCAGAAGCCGCGGCCGAACTGGAAATGGAAATGCCAGCCGTCGGCCACGCCGTCGCGGGGCTCCACGTCGTCGAAGCCGTACCCGTAATCGAAGCCGATCAGGCCGACGCCCTGAATCAGCAGACGCGCGCCGAGTCCGGCGCTGCGCTTCAGGTCGAAGGGATCGAGGAAGCGGTTGCTCTTCCACACGTTGCCGGCCTCCGCGAAGGCGAGCACGTACACGGGCATGGGATTGAGCGTGAGCGCGAAACGCAGCTCCGCCACGTACCGCGAATAGATGGTGCCGTTCACCACCTGGTCGTTCTCGCGCGGACCGATGGCGCGGTCCTCGTACCCGCGCAGCGGCTTGGTCTGCACCTGCAGCCCGTTGCCGCCCATGTAGTAGTATTCGATCGGCGGAATGTAGGAATCGCTGTTGAAACCCTTGATGAAGCCGTATTCCGCGCCGGTGTACAGGGTCAGGCGGTTCTGATCCCCGATGCGCAGCAGCGGCGTGAACCAGTCGAAACCCAGTTCGTGCTTGTGGTAGTCCACCGATCCGGGCAGCGGACCGCCGCTGATTTCCGTCGTCAGCGTGATGCGCGAACCCTGGCTCGGAAACACGGGACTGTCGAGACTGTTGCGCGACAGCACCTGCGTCAGACTCACCTGCGAGTAATCGCCCGACTTGTAGAACGTGCCGCCGTCAACGACGCTCAAGCGCTGGAAACGCAGGAACCAGTCCGCGCGCACGAAGTCGTCCGGCCAGTTGAGGCGCCGGCCGAGGTTCAGCGACGCGCCGGTGTTGCGCAGATCGAAGTAGTACTGCTGCCGCTGATCGTAGAGCGAGAAGCCGACGGAGGTGGGCGTGTCCATGAACCAGGGCTCGGTGAAGGACAGCGAGAACACGCGGAAACGCGAGGCCTCGCCGAACTGCCACTCGAAGTTCAGCACCTGCCCCGCGCCGCCGGCGAAGGGTTCGCTGATGTTGAAGTTGTTGAAGGTCAGGCCGAAGGCGCCCGTCGCGCCGAAGGTGCCGCTGTAGCCGACCGACGCGTTGAACGTGTCGCTCGAGCGCTCCTCGACGTTGTACTGCAGATCCACTGTCGAGTCGTTCACCATCTGCGGCTCGGGCCGTATCGTCTCCGGATTGAAGTAGTTGATGGTCGCGAGTTCGCGGATGCTGCGGATGATGAGGCCGCGGCTGAAGTAGTCGGCCGGCCAGGTGTACAACACGCGGCGGATCACCTTGTCCTGCGTCTTGTTGTTGCCCTTGATGGTCACGTGGCCGATGCGGTATTTGTTGCTCTCGTTGATGGTGATGACGATGTCGACGGAGTCGGGCGCCACGCGCAAGCGCTCGTCCTGCGCGTAGAAGCGCAGATACCCGTTGTCGAGGTACAGGGACGCGACATCCGTCTGGTCCTTGTTCTGGCGGAGATTCTCGTCGAAGCGCACGGCGTTGAACACCGATCCGGGCTTGATGTCGAGGCGCGCGTTCAGGACGGAATCGGGATAGGTCGCGTTGCCCTTCCAGATGATGTTCCGCACGTAGGACGGCTTGCCCTCCTGCACGGTCATGTGGATGTACATGTCCTCCTTCGACTCCCCGTACCAGATCGAATCCGACACGATTTCCGCGTCCAGATACCCGTTCTCGCGGTACAGGTTCAGGATGCTGACGCTGTCGGCGAGGAATTTTTTGCGGTCGAATTTCGCGCTGGACCAGAACTTCCACCAGGTCTTCTCGCTGGTCTCGTCCATCGCGCCGCGCAGGTCGCCGTCCGTGAAACGCTCGTTGCCGGCGAAGGTGATGCTCTTCACCTGCACTTCCGGACCCTCGTCGATGGCCACGTTCAGAACGGCCCTGTTGTTGCCGATGGTATCGGGGACGATCGAGAAATCGACCTTCGCGAGCAGGTAGCCCTTTTCTTCATACGCCGAAATGATGCGGCGGCGCGCCACGTCGAAGTTCTGCGGACGCAGGAACTGGCCCTTGATCAGGTTCACCTTGCCGCGGATGTTCTCCTCGTCGAACTCCTCGTTGCCGGTGATCGCCATGCGCTCGAGCCGCGAGTATTCCTCGACGACGATCTTCAGAAACACGCCGTCGGGCAGCTCGCGATCGATCGCGATGGAGATGTTCGAGAACACGTTGAGCGACCACAACTGCGCGATCGCCTTCTGCGTCTGGTCGCCCGGCACGACGATCTCCTTCCCGACGAGCAGACCCGATTTCAGAATGATCGTCGACGGGTCCGTCGTGGCGTTGCCGTCCACCGTGATGCCGAGGACCTTGTAGGTTCTCTGCGCGTCGGTCTGCGCGGATGCCGCTGCGCAGAACAGGAACAGCAGCGGGAGGAGGGGGCGGAGGTACTTAAAAGCTGGTGACTGCATTGACCCGGTCTTCTTTGACGGATGTTCGCTGGGACTGGTTTTTCAGCTGCTCGCTGACCTGCCCGAAGCGGCGCTCGCGCTGCTGGAAGGTGCGTATGGCTTCGTACAATTCATCTTTCCGGAACTCCGGCCAGTATCGATCGCTGATATAGAACTCGGTGTAGGCGAGTTCCCACAAGAGAAAATTGCTCAACCGCATTTCGCCGCTCGTCCGGATCAGCAGGTCCGGATCGGGAATGTTCACGGTCGACAGATACGAGGAAAAAAGCGTTTCGTCGATGTCCTCGGGAGATATTTTTCCGCTGCGCACCTCGACGGCAAGCCTGCGCGCCGCGCGCACGATGTCCCAGCGCCCGCTGTAGCTCAACGCGAGGTTGAGGGTGAGGCCGCTGTTGTCGGCCGTGCGGACAATCGCGTCCTGCAGCTCCTTCTGCGCCTCTTTCGGCAGCTTGGTCAGCTCGCCGATCGTCATCAGACGCACGTTGTTCTCATGCAGGTTGTCGATCTCGGCGTGCAGCGAACTCACGAGGAGACGCATGAGCATGGACACTTCGTCCTTCGGGCGCTTCCAGTTTTCCGTCGAAAACGCGTATAACGTCAGCGACTTGACGCCCAGCTCCCCGCAGGCGGACACGATGTCGCGCACCGAGCGCACGCCCTCGCGGTGACCGAACGCGCGCGGCATGCCCTTGGACTTCGCCCAGCGGCCGTTTCCGTCCATGATGATCGCTATGTGCTGCGGAATCGCCCCTTTCTTGAGCAATTCATCCGGCCCCGTTTCAGCGGCTCGTGCAGAACGTTTGTACGCCAACGATTTCCTCACTTGACAAAAAGAAACATCATGGAAAATTAGAAGTTTACCGGCCAAAAGTCAAGGGAAAGCGGCGGGGTGCGCAGCAGACTATGTTCAACAAATTCAAGGCTTTGATGGAAACTACGCCTGATGTTTCGCCAATGCGGCCCGGTTTGCGGAGGCGAGGATGGAAAGAAACTGCCCGGCGATTATACTCGCGCCGCCGATCAGGCCGCCATCCACGTCCGCCTGCGAGAGCAATTCGAAGGCGTTATCCGGCTTCATGCTGCCGCCGTACTGGATGATCATGGCGGCAGCCAGGTCGCTGTCGTACAGCTCCGATGTCAGCGCGCGGATGAAGGCATGCACCTCCTGCGCCTGCGCCGGGGTTGCGGTGCGACCCGTGCCGATGGCCCAGACGGGCTCGTAGGCGATCATGACCGCTGCCGCCTGCTCGCGCGAAAATCCTTCGAACGCTCCGTGAATCTGCGTGCGCACGACGGCTTCGGTGCTGCCTGCCTCGCGCTGTTCGAGCGTCTCACCCACGCAGATGATCGGAGTGAGTCCGTGCTCGAGCGCCTTGCGCGCCTTCCGGTTCACGATCGCATCGTCTTCGTGAAAGAACTGGCGGCGTTCCGAATGCCCGACGATCACGAAGTCGCAGCCGGCCGCGCGCAGCATCGAGGCAGAGACTTCACCCGTGAATGCGCCGTCGTTCTCGAAATGCAGGTTCTGGGCTCCAAGACGCAGCGGCGAGCCGATGAGCAGCTCCGACGCGAGCGCCAGCGAGGGGAAGGGCGGACAGACCACCGCGGTAACCGACGAATGCGGCGCTTCGGCCGCGAGGCCGCTTGCGATGTCGCGCAGCAACTCGGCGGCGGCGCGCACATCGCGGTTCATTTTCCAATTGCCGGCGACGACGATTCCTCTCATGGCCTCGATTCCCCCGTGTGAAAACGTTTCGTGCTGCTCTGCAAGGGCGATAATATACTCAACCCTTCACGCATTGTCAGGTCAAAGAATATCCCTTGATTCTCCGGGCGCATTTACGCGAGCCGCTCGAACAGCACCGCCACGCCCTGGCCGACGCCCACGCACATGGTCGCGAGACCGTAGCGGCCTGAGCTGCGATGCAGCTCGTGCAGCAGGGTGGTCGCGATGCGCGCGCCGCTGCAGCCCAGCGGATGGCCGAGCGCGATGGCGCCGCCGTGCACGTTGACTTTCGCGGCGTCCAGGCCGAGTTCGCGCATCACCGCCAGCGACTGCACGGCGAAGGCCTCGTTGAGTTCGATCGTGTCGATGTCGCCGATACCGAGGCCCGCGCGTTCGAGCGCCTTGCGCACGGCTTCCACGGGACCGATGCCCATGATGCGCGGATCGACACCCGACGTGCCCGATGCGATGTAGCGGGCGACAGGCTCGAGATGCAGCTCCTTCGCCGCCTTCGCGCTCATCATCAGGAGCGCCGCGGCGCCGTCGTTCAGCGACGAGGAATTACCCGCCGTCACCGTCCCGCCCTTGCGGAAGGCGGGCGCGAGCGCCGCCAGTTTTTCGATGGTCGTATCCGCGCGCGGTTGTTCGTCCTTGTCCACCACGACGGTCGATTTTTTCATTGCGATGGTCACCGGCGCGATTTCGTCGGCAAAGATGCCGCCTTCGCGCGCCGCGACGGCTTTGCGATGACTCTCCAGCGCGAAGGCGTCCTGCTCCTCGCGGCTGATCGCGAATTTCTCGTACAGGTTCTCGGCCGTCTCGCCCATGGCCTCGAGCGGGAACAGCGCGGCCATCTTCGGATTCGGAAAGCGCCAGCCGAGCGCCGTGTCGTAGGCGACGAGATTGCCGAAGGGCAGCGCGTCGGCGGTGTTCTTGGGAACGGCGTAGGGCGCGCGCGACATGCTCTCCACGCCGCCCGCCACGATCACGTCCGCCTCGCCCGCGCGGATTTGCGCGGCGGCCATGGCGATGGCGCTGAGGCTGGAGGCGCAGAGGCGGTTCACGGTGATGCCGGGGACGCTCGCGGGCAGTCCGGCGAGCAGCGCGGCCATGCGCGCCACGTTGCGGTTGTCCTCGCCCGCCTGGTTCGCGCAGCCAAAAATCACCTCGTCCACCCGCTCGCCCGGGAATGGATACTTCCCGAGCAGCGCCCGTATCACGCCCGCCGCGAGATCGTCGGGCCGCACGCCCTTCAGCGCGCCGCCGTACCTGCCGATGGGCGTGCGCAGCGCGCCGATGATGACGGGAATGCGGTCGGGATCGTCGAGGAAGTGGTTCATGAGTGGCTCGCCGCGGCTGTTCCGGAAAAAAAGCAGGGGGAGGTCAGACGACCGCCCCCTCGCGCGTGAACTGCTTCGTGGACAGGGACGGAATTGAACCGCCGACACATGGATTTTCAGTCCATTGCTCTACCAACTGAGCTACCTGTCCCCAATGGGAAATAGAAATTAAGCAAAAACGTGTGAAAATGTCAAGCGAGGGGGTGGTGAATCGTGAATAGTGAATCGTGAGAAGACACTGCCCTGAGGCCTCGCATTGGCCCTTCAGCCGGATGGAAATGAATGGATGTCATGCTCTTCGTCGTACAAGCGGTTTCGCTTGCCTGCCGTCTTGATTTCTTCTCCTGGCCATTTGAAAAATTGCCAGAAAACCAGTGAAGCTCGCTGGCGGATTCGGCTGTTTGAGGCCGCCTGCGCAAAAGGCGTTTAGAAAGTGACTGAGCGTCATCCAGGCGGCCGAGTTTCGAATCCGCCGCGAGCTGAGCGCAGGTTTTCTGAGCAATTTTTCATCGGCCGCTTGGTCTTTTCTTTGGTACTTTCTTTTGGAGCTGCAAAAGAAAGTACGCAAACCCTCAGAGCAGAATCGGCTGGTGAACGTGCATGGTTTCAACTCGAAGTGCAAATGATCATATTTCGATGACGAACTCCACCCTGTGCGAATGCCGCCGCCGTATCGAAGCTCGCATGCGAAACACCCCTCATTATCATCGTCCCAGAGTGCGCTCCGTCCATACGCAGGAGCGGGCCGCATGGGTGCGGGATGTTCGATGCAGTTTCACGCGCATCCTTTTTGGCGTTGCGTTTCTGTTCGCGATGCGGATCCCCGCGCTTGTGGCGCAGGTGCATCCGTTCAGCTATTACGGCACGGCGCAGGGGCTGCCCGAAAATGCAGTCACGTCCCTGGCGCAGGACGAACGCGGCTTCCTGTGGATCGGCACGAGCGAAAACGGCGTGGCGCGCTACGACGGACGCGCCTTCCTGTCGTTTACGGCCTACGAGGCTGCGGTTCCAGCGCGCGTGCAGGC
This sequence comes from Ignavibacteria bacterium, assembly GCA_016720835.1. Taxonomy (GTDB): domain Bacteria; phylum Bacteroidota; class Ignavibacteria; order SZUA-365; family SZUA-365; genus JADKJW01. The sequence goes on along the minus strand of JADKJW010000004.1, from coordinate 264,221 downwards.
GCTCTGCACGGGACCCGGCGCGCGCCTCTTCATCGGCTCCGATCAGGGCCTGCACTGCCTGCTGCTCGGCGAGAACGGCGACGACGTCGCCGACGCCGCGACCAACGCGCGCCTGCGGAAATTCAAACACTCCGTCAGCGCGTTGCGGCTCCGCGACGGCATCCTGCACATCACCGCCGCAAGCGGAACCTTCCGCTTGTCGCTCACTGACTTTTCCTTCATTCCAGCGCCCTGGCCGGAGGATACTGCGATCGGTCTCGCCGCCCGGCTTCTCGCGCCGCGCCGCGTCCTTCGCGCTGTCCGCGATCTCGGGGGCGACCTCTGGGCCGATGGCGACGGCGCCCTTTTCCGCATCGATGGCGTGAGCGCACTCCGCATGGACAAAGCGAACGGCTTCACGGACGACGCCGTCACCGCTCTGCTCACGGACGACGAAGGCACGCTCTGGTGCGGCACTGCCAGAGGCCTGTACAGCCATGTGCCGCATCGTTTCGTCCAGTTCCCCGAAGGGAGGGAAATCCCGAAGGACGCCGTCGGCGTATGGTCCATCGCCGAGACGCCGCAGGGCGACACCTGGATCGGCACTATCGGCGCCGGCGCGCTGCTGCTGCGCGGCGGGAAGTCGCTGAGGCGCCTCGATCGAAAGAACGGCCTGCCTTCGAATGCCGTCTCCAGCATCGTGGACGCGGGAGACGGCGTCCTGCTCTTCGCAACGCTCGACGGCATCGCGCGGCTGACACCGCTGGGCGTCGAGCCCGTCCTGACCCCCGCGCTGCCCGACAGGAATGTGGAGCACATCGTGCCGGCCCGGAGCGGCGGGTACTGGATCTGTACGCGCGGCGGACTGTTCCGCGCGCGCGACGCCTCGCTGCGCTCTCCCGAACGTGTGCGCGGACTCCCGTCGCAGCGCGTCACCGCAGTTGCGGAAGACGCCTCCGGAAGGCTGTGGATCGCGACCAGAGGCGGCGCGGCCGTCCTGCTGCCGGGCGCGGACAGCAGCGTCGCCGTCGAAGGCCTGCGCAATGTGCGGATGACGTCGGTCTTCGTGGACACGACGCAGGACGTCTTCTTCGGAAGCATGGGCCGCGGCCTCTTCATCCTGCATGACAGCGCAGTCCGTTCGCTGAGCCGCGAAGACGGCCTCGCGGGCAACACCGTGTACTTCATCGAGCGCGACGCCGACGGAAGCGTCTGCCTGGGCACGAACGGCGGGGTGACCGTCCTGCGCGGATCCGACCTGTACACCTGGACCACCGCGCACGGACTCGTGAACAACGAAATGAATTCAGGCGCCGTGCTGCGCGACAGCAGGGGACGCATGTGGTTCGGTTCGATCGGAGGCGTGACGCGGCTGCAATCTCAACGCGAATACCGTGAATACTGGACCGCGCATTTTCAGCGCAGTGATGCATCGGGAAGCGTGGCGGCCGCGGCGAAGCGACGCATCATGCTGTCGATGCTTTCCATTGACGGGCATCCCGTCACTGTCGATTCGTCGATGCGCTTCGACGCCGACGGCTTCATCGAAGTCCGTCTGCTCCGGCCGACGTTTCGCAATCCCGGGCAGGCGCGCTTCGAGTACGCGCTGTCCGGCGACAGCCTTTCGTGGCACGCCGCGCAGGACGGCGTCATCCGCATCGCCGGTCTCGCGCCCGGCACGCACGCGCTGCGCGTGCGCATGAGCATCGGCGAGGGCCTGTGGACGACGGCGCAGCAGCTCGCCGTGCTCCATGTCGCGCAGCCCTGGTATCGCAGCCTCGTGTTCTGGATCGGCGTACTCGTCTGTTCCTGGTTGCTGGGCTGGGGAGTGTACCGGTACCGCATGGCGCATGTGCTCCGTCTGGAACGCATGCGCACGCGCATTGCCGGCGATCTGCACGACGAGATCGGCGTCAACCTGAGCACCATCGGCCTGCTCGCGTCGCTGGAACTGAGGCAGCACTCCGGCCAGACGGCGTCGGAAGGTCTGGCGAAGATCGCCGACCTCGCGCGGCGCACGAGCCTCTCGATGAGCGATATCGTATGGTCGGTGAATCCCGCGAAGGACGAGGGCGGCGCGCTGTTCGACCGCCTCACCGCGGTGGCGGAGAGCCTGGTCACGCCGGAAGGATTGGAGCTGTCCCTCGTATTCGACGAGCAGCTCCGTCGACGCGTGTTTCAGGCGAACGAGCGCCGCGAACTCATCCTCATCTGCCGCGAGGCGCTGTCGAACGGGCAAAAGCACTCGGGCTGCACGGAGCTGCGCCTCTCGCTCGAGGCCGCGCGCGGACGCATCGTGTTTTCGGTTGCGGACAACGGAAGCGGCTTCGATCTCTCCAAACCGCGGCAGGGCCACGGTGTCGGCGGCATGCGCGCCCGCGCGGAGCGCATGGGTTGGACCTTTGCGCTCGACAGCGGCGCGGATGGAACACGCATTACCGTGACGATACCGGAATGATTGCGCGTGAACACCGGGAGGCAACGACCATGATCCGTGTCGCCATTGTGGAGGATAACAGGGACTTCAGCGGGGCGCTGCTCGTCACGCTCGAGTCCGAAGCCGACCTGCGTCCCGCCGGCTGCTGGTCAACCGCCGAGGCGTTTCTCGAAGCGATCGAGAACGAGGAGGCGCGGCCCGACGTGGTCATCATGGACATCAACCTGCCGGGCATCTCCGGCATCGAATGCGTGTTCCGCATGAAGCAGCGCGCCGCGGGCATCGAAGCCGTGATGTGCACCGTGCACGACGACGAGGAGAACGTCTTCAACGCCCTGCAGGCCGGAGCCTGCGGCTACATCCTGAAGAGCGACGGCGCGGACCGCATCGTCCATGCCGTGCGCAGCGCGGCGGAGGGAGGCGCTCCCTTCACCCCCCGCATCGCGCGCATGATGCTCGGCTTCTTCTCGCAGCGAAGGCCGTCGCCCCCCGGCAATGCGCTCACCGCGCGCGAGAGCGAAGTCCTGCAGCTCCTCGGCCAGGGGAAATCCTACAGGCAGATATCTGATCAACTTTTCGTCTCGCTCAGCACCACACAGTCGCATGTGAAAAGCATCTACTCCAAGCTGCACGTGCATTCGAGGGTCGAGATTATGAAGATGCTGAAGATCGGGTGAGGGTGTTCCCTATTGGAGGTCAAATGTATCGTATGTTCATCGCTCTTGCCGTATTACACTTGTTCACTGGACAGTTGTTCGCGCAATGGTCACGCGGCGGGATCAAGCTGAGCGAAATACAAGACATTCCATTATCAGAGCGTGGCTGGGAACTCAGCAAGGTGCATAGCATCAGTGCCGACGGTCATGGAGGAGCCTATGTAGTCTGGAGTGACTCCTGGCACGTCTTCATCCAACGCGTTTCAAGCGATGGACGACAACTATGGCGGCATGGTGGATTAGTACTCACCGAAAACGGTGAGTACCCGACGGTTGTTTCAAATGGAGATACCGGAGTTTTTGTTGCTTGGGAGTCTCACGACCTTCTGGGGGAGGTCATGGTACAGCGACTCAATCTCGATGGAGAAATATTGTGGAAGGAAAAAGGCGAGCCAGTATCCATTTTTCGATACTTAGGCGGAAGAGCGGACATAGCCCCCGATGGGAACGGTGGTATCTTTGTTGCATGGATGCAAGTCATCTCCCTCAATCCGGAGATATCTACTTTGTGTCTCCAAAAGTTTGATGCCCGCGGCAGACGTCTCTGGGGTGACAGCGCGCTCGTCTTATTGCCGCAGGTTGATTCCGCAAGACACCCGTCCTTCATTTCCATCGTCAGTTCTAAACCTGCCGATGGTTTCTATGCGGTTTGGAATACCCACTGGGGAGAGTCACCACGTGATTCGACCCAGACATACATTCAACGCATCGATGGAAATGGAAATTTGTTGTGGAGGCATGAAGGTATAGCACTGTCCGATGCAAGTGCCCCTGGGCTTGGTTGGGCACCGTCAATCGTTACCGATGGTGCGGGAGGCGCTTTTGCGGCCTGGTGCATCGGCGAAAGATCCTGCATGCAACATATCGACAGCTCGGGACAGCGGCTTTTGGGAATGAATGGTATGATTTTCGGAAGGCGCGCTGTGAGCGAACGTAGCGGAGCCCTGATTCCCGATACCCAAGGCGGTGCATTTATTGTGACGGGATCATTTGAGAGTCCCTACCATCCCCGACTGCAACATGTTGACAAATTGGGGCAAACTCGTTTCAACGAAGATGCAGCGGGGATTAGCATACCCAGCGCAGAGACTTGGGAGTCTATCTTGTGTCTCGACGGCACAGGAGGTGTCTTTATCCTTTCAAAAAGACCAAGTGAGTTAAGCGATGAATTTCTTTCGTTGGCCTTTCAGAGTGTGGACAGCACTGGAAGGAGTATTTTCGGGGATAACAATTGGATAGAAATAGTAAACACTGTCGCCTCGGAGTATGGGCGGATGAATCTTGTTGCCACCGCTCCTGGGGAAGCAATGGTTGTTTGGGAAGACGGAAGATATACGCCGACGACCTCTGCACGTGGGATATATATCGCCAAAATTGGTGCACATGGGGTGGTTTCGCCAGTACATCCCCCGCAGCAAATCATTCGATCTTCCATATCACTTTCATCTCCATTTCCGAATCCCGCTTCAGAATCGTGGATGATTTCATGCATACTTGAAACAGGCAAAAACGTGAGAATCTCCCTTACGGACATCCGCGGATGTGAAATAAAATGTCTGTTCGAAGGCGTTCGTCCATCAGGAGAATTTACTCTTCCGATCGTCACAGAATATCTGCCAGCCGGTATCTATGTAGTAATAGCAAAGACAGACGAAGAAGTCGCGTATTCGAATGTGATCATCACCTATCGATAGTGGAACGCAATTATCCACAAGACATACCCAACCAGTTCCACCTCGCGAAGGCGAAGCGCCTGGCGAGTTCTTCATCATTCATTTCATTTCTTCAGGATGCAGTTTCATTTCCTGATTTTCGCACATCCGTACTCCCAGAGCATTGATAATCTGCATCCGGATTTCCGTCCGGGAATCGTCGCTTCTGCGGATTCGGGATCTCCCACATCTGAGCGGTCGCGATACCTGTGAGCGAGAGTGCGAGAAGGAATGGCGTCAATTGCGCGCTGCCTGCGCGCCCGATGATCCGGAAGCGCTTGCCCGCCTTCATTGACGGAGCACCTTCGCTGCGACCCGCGAGGGCGGGCCTCCTGCGTCAGGCTGAACGGCGAGGGTGAGGAAGTACACTCCCGGAGGGAGGCGGCGGGACGCGTCATCGAACCCGGGCCACGCCACATGGTGCTCGCCCGGCGACGTGTGCCCGCGCAGCAGGGCGCCAACCCGTACACCGAGCGCGTTGTGCACGTCGAGCTGCACGAAGCCCGCAACGGGGAGCGCGAAATGGACGGTAGCGGCGGAAGAGACGGGATTCGGGTACGCCGCGATGTGCACATCGCGGGGAAGCGGCGCGACGTCATCGACTGGAAGCGTGGAATTCGACAGATCCCAGTGCCAGACGGGGACAAGCATGTACCCTGCGCGCGGGTTGCCATCGGAATATTGCGAGAGCACTCCGCAATAGCTCTCGATGCCTCCGAAGTACCTCCTGCTCCCGGCGAAATCCGAATCGGCCGAATCGGGCACGTGGAGCACGACGGCATGCGCACTGTCGCCCGGACCCGTGATCCGGTACGTGGTCGACGCCCGCCAGATTCCTTCCTGATTCTCCACGACTATCGGGTAGATCCTGATCAGCGCGCTTTCATAGCGCTCCCCATCGCGTGCGATATCGGCCAGTGTCAGTTGCACATAGGACAAATCCTGTTGCCGAGTGGGGATCACATCATGGTCAACGATGTCACCGCTGTCGACGATCGTCAGCGCGTGTTGCTCCGACACGCGCCCGACGATGCGGAGAATGCAGTAGTCCAGCGCATTCCGGTCGAGGTCTTGTTTCAAGCGGCCCGCTCCGACGCGGAGCGCGATCGCAGCCGTGCCGTCCTGCATGCGCGCCATGCTCCCCTTGTGCCGCGTCACGCTCCCCTCGAAGGTGACGACGGCGCCGGGCGGGGCGGAACGCGCGTCGCGAATCGACAGGAGGCGTATGCCGCGTCCGGTAACCGTGACGCTATCGCGCCCCGCGGCCGTGTTGCTCTCGATGACGAGCGCGGTGTTCATCGCGCCGGTATCACGCGGGCTGAAGGTGACGAGCACCGTCGCTTCGCCGAGCTGCTCCAGCATCATGCTGTCGGGCGCGACCGAGAGCCACGGATGCGCGACGGCGATGCGTGATATCACGAGCTGCTGGCGGCCGATATTGCGGAGGCGCAGCGTGGCCTGGCGCAGGGAATCCACCTTCACGTTGCGCAGCGCCAGCGTGTCGGCGGAGAGTTCGAGCACCGCTTCGTCGAGGCCCGAATCGCAGAGGCCGCGGAGTTGCAGCGAATCGATGCGGCCGCCTCCGAGATAGAAGCGAAGCGCGGATCGCTTGTTCCCCATGCTCTTCGGAGCGAACGTGACCGTGAACATGCCGACGTCGCCTGGAAGGATGGTGATGTCGTTGCGCGGCAGCACGGAGTACGAGACTTCCAGCGGAACCGGGGGCGAGACCGTCAGCGCGTAGTTGCCGACATTGCGCACGGTGAGCGTGTCGCTGCGCGTCTGTCCCACCGCGAGAGAACCGAAATCGAGCAGCGTGCGCATGACGGAGAACTTGGGCGCGAGCGTGTCGCCGACGGCAACGCCGGTAAGCGCGACGGAATCCGTGCGCATGGCGCCGAAGTCCCCATTGTGCCGGAGCACGAGCCAGCCGTGAAATGCTCCGGGCGTCAGCGACATGAACGACACGATGACGCGCGCGAAGCCGTTGTCATAGATGCTGACCCGGCCTTCTGGAACGCTCCACTGTTTCGGCATGCTCATGTCCACATACAGCGTGGGTCGACCGAGATTCAGGAGGATGATCGTATCCTTCTTCGTCTCGCCCGTCTGCGCCGTTCCGAAATTGAGCGGACGGAGATCGCCCGACAAGCGGGGCGTCAAGGTATCTCCCGTGACGGTGGCGGTCACGAGCACGCTGTCCGTATGGTTGGGGGCGTTATGGTCGAAGGTCACCGGGAAGGAGACGGGACCGGTATAGCGGATTGAAGACGATGGTGTAGATGCGGAGGCCCCCGGCAGAATGGCGACAGTATCCGCGGATGACGAAAACACTCGGCAATCCGGATGCCCCGACCGTACCCGCGTCACGTAGAGCAATCCCGCGCCGCGATTGGCAACGCGGACGGTGTCTCGTTTTCCGAGACGCGTGTCCACAGTTCCGAGCTGTACTGTGGTCCTGGACGGGGAGAACTCCGGCGGCGGAGCGAACGGTGGAGGCGCATCAAGCCCGCCGAAAAGCCGGATAAATTGTGCGATGCTTCGATCGTAACGTTTCATGGCGATGTCCGATTTCGTGGGGCGTGGCCGGCGGTCGTCAGCGGAGTGATAGCTTCCTCTGCGCTTCGACAGCCGCTGAATGCTGCATTCAACCTACGCTTCACGAATCCGTCGCGCATCCCATGGATATGGGATATTTACAAAACCGCGAATAAACGGTGTGCAGCGTTCCAAAGGTTGGCCACGCACCGGCTCGCCGATCACTCCACAATCATCCGCCGCACGACTACCACTTCACGATGGAGCACCCGCAGAAAATACACCCCGGCCTTCAGCTCCGGACCGTCGAGACGCAGCAGGTGCGTGCCCGCCGCGACATGCATGTCTCGCCGTTGCTCCGGCAGTTCGCGGCCGGCGGCATCGGTCAGGGACAACGTCACGTCCCCCTCTTCAGGCATGCGCATCGAGACCCACACGTCCCCGCGCGAGGGCTGAGGATGGATGGAAAGAAGTTCGAAGGATGCGGCGGCGATGCTCACCTCGATGGAGGGCGAGAGGGTCTCGCATCCATCGGTGTCGATCTGACGCAACCGGTACAGCAGCCGCGGACCCGCGGCGGGTTGCGCGAGGAGATCGTCGGTGTATTGATAGTCGCGCGACCCCGTCGAAGCAGTGCCGGCGGGCACGAAGCCGCGCCGCTCCCAGTTGCCGCGCTCCGGATCGGCGCAGCGTTCCACCGCGAAGCCGGCGTTGTTCCGCTCCGAGGCGGTGCTCCAGCGCAGCGTCACCGCGTTGCAGTCGAGCGCGCCGCTGAAGGCGGTCAGTTCCACGGGCAGCATGTCGCCCGAGGCCGTCATCACGAGGAGGAAGCCGTCCTGCGGATAGCCGCCGAAGGCCTGCTGGAAGGGACGGACGAGCGGGAAGCTCGCCTGCGTGGCGCCGCCCACGGCGATGACGCCGGAAACGTCCGCGGCCACGCTGTATGCGGCCTCCTGGTCGGGTCCGCCGTAGAATGTGGCCCAGTTGGGATACCCCGCGCCGGTGAACTTCGCGACCCACACGTCCATGTAACCGCCGAAGCCGCCCTGCCAGGCGTTCTGCACGGGGAAGTTCGCGCTCGTGGTGCTGCCGGCGAGCACGAGGCCGCCGTTGGACTCGAGGGCCAGACCGTACCCGAGATCGTCCCCGGAAGCGCCAAAGTACGTGGCCCAGGCGCGGTTGCCCGCGCTGTCGAGCTGCACGGCGAAGGCGTCCCAGCCGCCCGCCTTCGCGGATTGATACGCGCCGCTCGAGACCGGAAAGTCCGTGCTGAGGGTCCGTCCCGTGAAGAAGACGTTGCCCGTCGCATCCACCGCGGCCGACGCGCCGAGCATGTCCTCGGCCGCCGACCCGCCGAAATACGTGGCCCAGACGAAGTAGCCGTTGTTCGAGACTTTCAGCACAAAGGCGTCCGCCGCGCCGGCCTTCGCGGACTGGAAGGCGCCGGCGCTCACGGGCAGGTTGCCGCTCGCGCTGCTGCCGACGACGGTGACGTCGCCGAAGCCGTCCACCGCCACCGCGGAGGGCTGCTCGCTGCCGCTGCCTCCGAAGTAGGTGGCCCAGCGCGCGAGGCCCGTCATGCTCACGCTGAAGAGCACCGCGTCGGTGCCCCCCGCGTTGGCGGGCTGGAAGCCGCTTGCGTCAGCGGGAAGTTCGTGCTGCCGCTGCTGCCCGTGAAGAAGATGCTCGCGTACGCGTCCACCGTCACGTCGCGCATGATGTCGGCGTTGTTGCCGCCCACGTACGAAGCCCATACGCGTGCGCCGGCGGAGGTCAGTCGCACCAGGAAGCCGTCGCTGCTGCCCTGCAGCGCGCTCTGGAAGGCGGAGGCCAGCGGCAGGTTGGCGCTCAGCGTGGTGCCGCCGAGGACCACGTTCCCGGCATTGTCCGCCGCCACGGCCGTCGCGGACTCCTCCGAATCGCCCCCGTAGAACGTGGCCCAGAGCCGCGGTCCCGCGAGGTCGAATTTTCCGACAAACGCATCCTGAAATCCGCCGGACTGCATCTGCACGCCCGCATGCACGGGGAAGGCGGCGCTGCGCGTCACGCCTGCGAAGTACAGCGCGCCGTTGCCGTCGCAGGTGAGGTCCGTCACGCTCTCCGCGAGGTCGCCGCCGTAATACGTGGCCCAGGGATCGATGACCAGTTCGCGCGTCGCGTCGAAGGCGGGCGCCTCGAAAGCGACGGCGTCGCCGACGATGCGGAAACGGACGTCCACCGGCGTGCCGTCGTCCAGCCAGCTTGTCGGACGCTCCTCTTCAATGCCACCGCCCGGGACGAGCACGCGCAGACCGCCGTCGCCGCGCGGCAGGATGCGATCGGCGCCGCCGTACCTCATGCGTATGTCGGACGGCCTGCCGCCCGGATGCACGAGGAAGGAGTACTTGAGTCCGCGCGAGGAAACCTCGTACACGAGATCGATGCGCTCGTAGACGTTCTCGTACACCAGCGTCGCGTAGCTCCGCGCGCCGAGTATGCCGTCCGGACAATGCGCGAGGTAATAGTTGGAGAGTCCGTCCAGTACACCTTCCGGACGCAGGCGCGCGCGCGTGCTGCCGCCTTCGAGCGTCATGTCCATGCGGTACAGCGTGGCCGTCGGTGACGGCGCCGTTCCTGCTGCAGGCTCCGGGAACGATCCTGCGCGCGTCCGGCCCGTGGCTTCGCTGACGCCGCCGGTCGATGAACGCGACCAGACCGCGCTGACGCCGTCGGCGCGAAAGGCGAGGAGGACGCCCTGCACGGTGGCGTAATACGCGATATCGCGGCGCGGCTTGCCGTCCGTATCCGCGAGCTGTCCGCGATTTTCCGTGAATCCGGCCGGCTTGCCTCGCATGCCGGAAGGAGCGCACCCGGCGCCTGATCCGGAGGGCGCCGCGTCCGCCGCGCCAAGGGCGCAGAGGAGCAGGACGGGAACGATGCGGAGTGCTGCGGAAATGGAATGCTCCGGTCTCTGTGTGTCGATGGGTGATGCTCTCCGATCCTCTGTGTATCGGATGCCTGAACGATGCATGCGGAAGAAGGGAAGATACGGATTTCCACTTTCGCCTTTCATCGGTGCGGACTATATTCTGTGACACCATATCCTGATTGCATGGAAATTGTCGCGGAAAATAGAATCGGTCGTCGCATGCTGCGCCACGTGCGCGCGCTCGCGCAGCCGCGTTTCGTCGGCACCGCGGGCGAGCTGAAGGCGCAGAACTACATCCGTAGCGTGTTGCAGCACGAGGGCTGCTTCGTGATGGATCAGCCGTTCACCTCGTCCTACTTCCCACTCGACGTGTTTCCGCGCCTGCTGACGGCCGCCGTGATCATCGCGCTGGTAATCGGCTTCTTCGCGCTGCCGGTGCTGCCGGCGGTGGCGGTGGAGACGAGCATCCTGGCGCTGCTGCTGCTGCTGGCGGGCACGCGCTGGTCGGCCCTCGCCGAGCGCATGTACGGCTTCCGGAAGTTCGGCACGCTGCGGTCGAAGAATCTCATCGCCGCGCATCCCGTGCACGACAACCGACTGAACATCGTGTTCACGGCGCATTACGATTCGAAGAGCCAGAACTACAGCGGCTCGCTGCGCTTCGCGATGTTCGGCGCGATGGCCATCCTGAGCGCGCTCTCGGCCGTCGCCACCCTCGCCGCCGTGATCTTTCCCGTGCCGCAGGTCGCGCTGCTCATCGTCATCGCCCCCGCCTGCCTGCTCTTCGTGCTGGTCGGCGCGAACACCACGAACAACGCCTCCCCCGGAGCCTACGACAACGCCTCGGGCGTGTCCGTGCTGCTGGAACTCGCGCACGCCTACGCGGGCGAACGGCCCAACGCCAACCTCATCTTCGTCGCCACCGGCGCGGAGGAGGCCGGACTCTGCGGCGCCGTCGCGCTGATGCACAACGAGGGCTTCCTCGAACAGTATCCGCCGGACCGGACCATCATGATCAACCTCGACGGCATCGGGTCAAGCGGACCGATACGCATCACGGACCGCTACGGCATCCCGCCCGTGAAGACGGGGCCGCAGGTCGCGCAGCTCTGCCGCAGCGTGGCCGAGCGCTTCGGTCTCGACATCAAGAACAACTGGCTCCCGACCGGCGCCGCCATGGATCACGTCCCCTTCGCCGCGCACGGCTATCAGTCGGTCACCCTCTCCACCGCGGGCTGGGACGCCGCCTTCCGCGCGATGCACACGAAGCGCGACACGATCGAGAAGCTCGACGTCACCTCGCTCGAGTACTGCTTCGCGATCTGCCAGGAACTGGTCGATTCCATCCCCTACATGGAGTGGCCGGACGACTGACGTCGCAAGATCCGCGGCGCGACCGGGCAGCCCACGGAGCGTCCGTCGTCACGCGGC
>JADKJW010000004.1:0-247500 GCA_016720835.1 Ignavibacteria bacterium | reverse complement strand
CCATCACCGCACGGAACATTATCAGGACACTGAAGCTCGGAAAGCCGGAGAACCGTTTCGACCACTGGGACAAACGCGTCTCGAACGTCCTGCGCATCGCGATCGGGCAGTCGAAAATCCTGCGCGAGCCCGTGGCGGGCGCGGTGCACGTCGGCATCTTCTGGGGCTTCCTCGTGCTGCTCGCGGCGGTGGGCGAATCCATCGGCGAGGGAATCTCGGCGGGATTCAGCCTCAGCTTCCTCGGTCCCGCATACAACATGGTCGCGCTGGGCGGCGATCTCATGGGCATGGCGGTGCTGCTGTCCGTCATCGCGGCGCTGTTCCGCCGCCACGTGTCGGGCCCTGCGCGTGTCCGGAACATCGATCCGGCATCGCAGCGCGACGCGACGTACATCCTGTCGGCGATCGGCCTGATCATGATCTCCATGTTCGCGCTCAACGGCGCGCGCATCGCGCTCGGCGAGGCGGGCGCCTACGTGCCCTACTGGCGGCCCGTCAGCATGGCCGCGGCGGGACTGTTCTCGAACGGCGAGGGCACGCGCATCGCCTTCGAAGCCTCGTGGTGGATACACATCGTGCTGGTGCTCGGTTTCCTCAACTTCCTGCCGTATTCCAAACACTTCCACGTCCTTACCTCCATCCCGAACGTCTATTTCAGCAACAAGGGCGTGCATCTGGAAGGCGACGGCGTGCTGAAAACGGTGGATCTCGAGGATGAGAACGCGGAGAAATTCGGCGTCACGGATATCCGGGATCTGACCTGGAAGCAGCTCTTCGACAGCTACACCTGCACGGAGTGCGGCCGCTGCACCGCCGTCTGTCCCGCGAATCTGACCGGCAAACTGCTCTCGCCGAAGAAGATCATCGTCGACACGCGCGCGCGCCTCACCGAAATGGCCCCGCTTGCGCTGGCCGGCGAGACCGGCGCGCCCGCGATGCAGAAGCAGCTTCTGCACGATTTCATCTCCCCGGCCGAGCTGTGGTCCTGCACCACCTGCCGCGCCTGCGTGCAGGAATGCCCGGTGATGATCGAGCACGTGGATCAGATCGTGGACATGCGCCGCGCGATGGTGCTCACCGAAGGCGAATTCCCCGATGAACTGCAGGTGCTGTACAAAAACCTCGAGAACAACTTTGCGCCGTGGCAGTTCAGTCCCGACGATCGCGCCCGCTGGGCGGACGGCCTCGGCGTGCCGCAGCTCTCCGAACTCGGCAGCGCGGAGGGCATCGACTACCTGTTCTGGGTCGGCTGCTCCGGGTCCTTCGACGCGCGCTACAAGAAGGTCAGCGTGGCCTTCGCCCGCATTTTACAGCGCGCGGGACTGCGCTTCGCCATTCTCGGCACCGAGGAAAAATGCAACGGCGACGCTGCCCGCCGCACGGGGAATGAGTACCTCGCGCAGACGCTGATGCGCGAGAACATCGAGACGCTCAACGCATACAAGGTGACGCGCATCGTTACCGCCTGTCCGCACTGCCTGCATTCCCTCAAGAACGAATTCCCGCAGTTCGGCGGCAATTACGAGGTTGTCCACCACTCCGAACTCATCAACGAGCTGGTGCAGCAGGGCGTGATCACTCCTCTCGAACTCAATGAGACGACCGTCACCTTCCACGACAGCTGTTACCTCGGCCGCTACAACGACATCATCGATCAGCCGCGCGAGGCGATCATGGACGTGCCGGGCCTCGAAATGGTGGAAATGCCGCGCAGCCGCGACCGCGGTCTCTGCTGCGGCGCCGGCGGCGGACGCATGTTCATGGAGGAGACGGAGGGCAAGCGCGTGAACATCGAGCGCACCGAAGAGGCCATCGCCACAGGCGCCGACACCATCGCCTCCGCCTGTCCCTTCTGCATGACCATGCTCACCGACGGCGTCAAGGACCTCGGCAAAACCGACAGCGTCGTCGTCAAGGATATCGCCGAGCTGGTCTACGATTCCCTGAGGAAATAAGATCGACCGTCTAGGGCGGCCTTCTGCCACGCCCTTCATTCTGGATTCTGAATTCTGGATTCTGAATTCCTGATGTATTCACTCCTCCCGACTCCCTTCCACCGGCTCCCGGTGCTGTCGCGCGAACTGGGCATCGACCTCTGGTGCAAGCGCGACGACCTGACGGGCTTCGGCTTCGGCGGCAACAAGACGCGCAAGCTCGATTTCCTGCTCGCGGAAGCGCAGGAACAAGGCGCGACGGATCTGATCGCCGTGGGCGGAGTGCAGTCCAACTTCTGTCGCATCGCGGCCGCCTATGCGGCACGCGCGGGGCTGCGCTGTCACCTGGTGCTGGGGGGCTCGGACGCGCATCGCGCGCGCGGCGGCAATCTCGCGCTCGACGCCCTCTTCGGCGCCGAGCTTCTCATGGTCGATACCGACGAGTGGACTGCATGGGAGATGCGCGCATCCGCGCTCGCGGCCGGCCTCGCGGCGCGCGGATTGCGTCCATACAGCATGCCCATCGGCGGCTCCACCCCCACGGGCGCGCTCGGCTATGCGGCGGCGATGCGCGAACTGCTCGACGACGCGGCGCGTGCAGGAGCGTCCATCACGACCATCGTGCACGCGTCGTCGTCGGGAGGCACGCAGGCGGGCCTGCTCGCGGGCGCGGCCGAGGCCGGCTGGGAGGGACGCATCATCGGCATCGAAGTCGCCAAATCGCCCGAGCCCTTCCGGCCCCGCGTCCTGCAGCTCGCCGCCGCGACGGCGGAGCGGCTCGGCACGCGCGCGCCCGGCGCAGACGAGGTTGTGCTCGATCCCCGCTGGATCGGAGAGGCGTACGCGACGCCCTCGCCCGCCGGACGCGAGGCGCAGCAGCTTTTCGCCCGGCGCGAGGGCATCGTGCTCGACGACGTGTACACGGCGAAGGCAGCGGCGGGATTGATCGGTCTCGCGAAACAGGGAGAACTTGCCCGCAATGAGACGGTCGTCTTCCTGCATACGGGCGGATCTCCGCAGTTCTTCTCCTTCTGATCGGACCGCGCCTCCAGGAATAATCAAGCGCCGCGGTGCCGACACTTGATTTCGTACAAAAAAGGTCCGATTTTCTCTCCCTGTATCTCATCTCTCCTTGAAATTTCCGCTTTCGTTGTTGCGGCAATGTGCGGCATGCATCCGTGCGGTACGCACCGACGGAAGAATTCGCGCTACGCGGCGCCGGCCGCAGTGCTTGCGGAGGGACGGGGATGAGTCGAGAACGCTTCCACACCATTCAGCTCGGAGGGCTGTGCCATGTCGGATCGATGGTCAGATTCCACGCTCGACGCCTTGCGTCAACTGGGAGATCCCGTGGCGGATGCCGCCGTCCACGCGCTGCTCGAGAAGAACGAGACCGCGGTGGCCGCGAAGATCTTTCATGAAATGCGGGTGAACGACGACATACACCCGGCCACGCTCGTGCCCGAGCTGTACGAATTCTTCGAACAGACAAAGGCGCTCCCCTTCGATGTGGACATGGCGCGCATCGCGCGGGCCGAAACGGTGTTCAACGAGCACATGTTTCTGGCGGCGCTGGTGCTGCTGACCAAATCGCTCCCGGAAGGATATCAGGCGCCGAATCTGGCCATCGTGCTCAACATGTCGGGTCTGCTGCGCACCAAGACCTTCAAGCGCCTCCTGGGTACGCTCGAACTCGTGATCAACGTCACGAAGGGCGGCGCCTTCCTCCCCGGTGGCAGGGCCATCGTCACCGCCCAGAAACTGCGTCTCCTCCATGCCGGCGTGCGGCACATGGCCGGAACATATTCGCCGACGTACCGCGACCGCTACGGCGTCCCCATCAATCAGGAAGACCTGATCGACACCATTCTCGGATTCTCGTGGCTGGTCATCGACGGATTGCGCACACTGGGCGCGGGGTGGACAGCGCAGCAGGAGGAAGACTACCTCTACCTCTGGTGCGTCTACGGCTGCATGATGGGCATGCATCCCGAAGGCGAGGCACCCGACATGAAGTGGCTCCCGTCGAATGTGGAGGAGGCCGCGGAATTGTATGCCGCCTACGGCCGCAGGCATTACACGGGCGCGTCCGTCAATCCGGAGGGGACGGCCCTCGCGGCCGCGAATCTGCACATGCTCGAATCGATGGTCCCGCCGCTCCTGTCGGCCGTGGGCCTCGACGCGCTGCCCGCCGTGTACATGCGCGAACTGATGGGCGCTGAAGCCTGCGACCGGCTTGGACTCGACACGGCCGGGCATCCGGTGCTGTCCTTCTTCGTGGAGCATCTGGGTACCATCGTCGGCCCGCTCGATTTTCTGGAGGAGAAGGCGCATCACCTGTTCGCCGAACGTCTCTTTCAGGACATGATCAACCGCGACCTGGGCGGGGAGGTCACGTTCAGCATCCCCGCGTCGATCGCCGATCTGCAGTCCATGATCCCCGGCTCGCCCGCCGCGTAGGGTCGGGCACTTCTTCCACTCTTCGCACAAGGATACCGCGATGTACGGCCCACACCCCGCCAGTCTCACGGACACGGTGAGCATCGGTTCCACGCATTTCATCAATCTCATCGATTACACCATCCCCGAGATGATTCTCTTCGCGGGAGGATGCCTGCTGTGGGTCGCCGTCTATGCCATCCTGATCCGCAACGACCGGAAATACCGCATCATCGAGATGCCCGTGATCGCGGGGTGCTCCAACTTCGCGTGGGAAATCCTCTGGTCGGGACCGTACTCGCCGGACACGGGACAACTGCTCGTCTGGACCTACCGCGCGTGGCTGCTGCTCGACGTCTACATCTTCTACAAGGTGATCGTGGACGGCGACAAGTTCGTCTCCACCCCCTTCGTCAAGCGCAATTTCAAGGTGCTGACCGTCCTGACCATGCTGTCGCTGCTCGTCCTGTACAACTTCTACATCATGGAAGGATACGACACGCCCATCGGCGCGCATACGGCCTACATCGCGCAGCTGTTCATTTCGGTGTACTACCTGCTGCTCATCTTCCGGCTGGAGGACGTGACGCGCCTGTCCTATTCCATCGCATGGCTGCGCACGCTCGGCACGGCGATGAACACCGTGTTCATGTTCATGCACTACACCGACCATCACTTCCTGCAGTCGATGGGCGTGCTGGCCTTCGTGATGGACATGATCTACATCTGGTTCCTGCATCAGCGCAAGAACAACCGCATCTCCATCGCGTGAGACACCCTGGCATGAGTGCAACACCCGCATACCGGCAGCTCGAGGAGATCGCGCGCGACGCTCAGACGCGCACGTTCCGAGGCGTCGGCGCGTCGGATGCGGCGCCCGTGCTTGTCAAGGTGCCCCTCGCCGAGTACCCGGAACCGCGCACCATCGCGCTGTTGCGCCACGAATTCGCGATCGCGCGGCGTCTCGAGGATGCGGGCGCGCTGCGGGTCCTGCGCCTCGAAAGCTCGCGGCATGCCTACGCGCTCGTGTACGAGGACAGCGGCGGCGAGACGGTGGCGTCGCTGCTCTCCCGGAAAAAGCTCGCGATGACCGAGTTTCTGCGTCTGGCGCTGAATCTGGCCCGCGCGCTCGGCGAGATTCACCGGCGCGGCGTCGTGCACAACGGCATCTCGTCGCACGCCATCCTGGTCGACGCGGCGGCAGGGGACGCGCGCTTCACCGGCTTCGGCAGCGCATCCCTGCTCGAGGTGGAATTCTCCGAGCGGTGGTCGCCCGATACCGTTCCGGGGCCGCTCGAATACATCTCGCCCGAGCAGACGGGTCGCATGAACAGGGCGGTGGATTTGCGCAGCGACGTGTATTCGCTGGGCATCGTCCTCTACGAAATGCTCATCGGATGGCTGCCCTTCCAGTCGCGCGATCCGATGGAGCTGGTGCACGCGCACATTGCGCGGCGGCCGAAGTCGCCCTCCGAGCTGAATGAAGATATTCCGATGCCGGTATCGGATATTCTCCTGAAAATGCTCGAGAAGAGCGCCGAGCAGCGCTACCAGAGCTGCGCGGGCCTCGTCGCGGATCTCGAAACCTGCCTGTCGATGCTGGAGACCGCCGGATCCATCGCGTCCTTCGCGATCGGCGAGCACGACACGTACGAGCGCTTTCTCCTGCCGCAGAAACTGTACGGGCGCGACCGCGAGACGGAGCGGACGACGGAAGCATTTCACCGCGCTGCGGACGGCGCCGTGCGCCTGCTCATGCTGTCCGGCTACTCCGGATCCGGCAAAACGGCGCTGGTGCACGAGATGCACGCGCCCATCGCCCGCCGCAACGGCTGCTTCCTGTCCGGCAAATTCGACCAGCTGCAGCGGAACATCCCCTACGCGCCGCTGCTGCAGGCCTTCCAGCAGTTCGTCGGCATGCTCCTCTCGATGGACGACGGCGCGCTCGCGCAGTGGCGCGCGCGCATCGCGGATGCCGTCGGCGCCAACGGCCGCATCCTGCTCGATCTCCTGCCCGACATCGAACTCGTGCTCGGCGCGCAGCCGGAAGTGATCGCGCTGCCGGAAAAGGAGGCGCAGAACCGCTTTCATTCCGTGCTCCTCGCCTTCGTGCAGGCCATCGCGCGGCCCGAGCATCCGCTGGTGGTGTTCCTCGACGATTGCCAGTGGATGGACGCCGCGTCGTTCGAGTTCATCGGCAAACTCCTGCAGCATCCCGACAGCCGGTCTTTGCTCCTGCTCTGCTCGTACCGCGAGAACGAAGTCGCGCCGGGGCATCCCGTGTTCCGCATGGCCGAGAACGCGGAGAAGGCGTCGGTCGCGGTGGAACGCGTCCACCTCGCGCCGCTGCTCCCGCGCGACGTCACGGCGCTGGTGCGGGACATGCTGCACCTCGAGGACGGTGCGGGAGAAGAGCTCGGGGCGCTCCTCCACGCGAAGACGCAGGGCAATCCGTTTTTCCTGGGCGAGTTCCTGCGATCGCTGCATGCGAAACGGCTGCTGCGCTTTCATCGCGAGGAAAACCGGTGGCAGTGGAGCATGCAGGACATCGTCCGCGAGAACATCACCGACAACGTGGCGGAACTCGTCCTCGAGCGCATCCACACCCTGCCGTCCACGGCGCAGCAGGTGCTCCAGCTGGCGTCCTGTCTCGGCAACCGCTTCGACCTCCGCACCCTCGCCACCGTGCGAGAAGCGCACGCCGCCCGCACGGCCGGGCAGCTGTGGGACGCCATTCACGCGGGACTCGTCGTCCCGATCGACGATTCGTACCGCCTCTACCAGTACGATGACGAACTCGACGAGAGTCCGGCCGATGCCGACGACGGCGCGCAGGCGATCGAATACAAATTCCTCCACGACCGCGTGCAGCAGGCCGCCTACGATTCCATCCCCGCGGCGGAGAAGCAGGCGATGCACCTGCGCATCGGCCGGCTGCTGCACGCGGCGCTCCCCGAACAGCGACGCGACGACGCGCTGTTCGACATCGTGCACCATCTCAATGCCGGCGCGGACCTGCTTACCGACAACGCGGAGCGCGGCGCGCTCGCCGGCCGGAATCTCCGCGCGGCGCGCAAGGCGCGCGCGTCCGCGGCCTACGAGGCCGCGTACCAGTACGCCTCAAAGGGACTCTCGCTCCTTTCCTCCACGAGCGATCCCGGCGCGTCGCCCGTCGGCAGAGACCTGCTGCACGAAGCGGGGATGTGCGAATATCTGACGGGACGCTTCGACGACGCCGACCGGCACTTCGACGAAGTCCTGCGCATCACGCCCGACACGCTCGCGAAAGCCGCCATCCTCACCAGCAAGGTGACCCTCTACTGCGCGGTGCCGCGCGTGGACGAGGCCATCGCGATCGCCGCCGAAGGGCTCGCCTCGCTCGGCATCCGGCTGCACACATCGCCGGGCAAGGCGCAGGTCGGCCTGCAGCTGGCGCGCGTCCAGTGGCTGCTGCGCGGCAAGAGCGCGGCCGACCTCCGCGCGCTCCCGGAAATGACGGATGCGGCGTCGATCCTCGCCCTGGAGCTGCTCGCGAGCATGATCTCCGTCGCGTACTACCGCAGCGCCGAAATGTACGCGCTGCTCATCCTGAAGATGATGGAACTCGTGCTGCGCAAGGGCGTGTCGGTCAGCGCGCCCTTCGTCTTCTCGCAGTACTCGGCCATCATCGCCGCCGGCTTCGGCAGGTACGCGCGCGCCGTGGAATTCGGCGGACTCGCGACGGCGCTGCTCGAACGCTTCCCGCATCCGCTCTGGAGCGGCCGCGTGAAGATGACCATCGGCGTGTTCTCGCTCAACTGGGAAAAGGAATTCAGCGACAGCCTCGCGTCCCTGCGCGAGAGCCGCGCGCTGTCGAGCCAGAGCGGCGACCATCTCTACGGTGTCTGGTCCGGAAGATTCATCGTCCTCACGCGCTTGTGCACCGGCGACACGCTTCAGGAAATCGCCTCCGACCTCGAGTCCGCCCTGCACTACAGCCGGCAGGTCAACCTCCCGGAACCGGCGATGGCCAGCGTGGATGTGTTCCATCGAAGCATGACCGTCCCCGTCGCCGACCTCGACGCGCGGAGACGTCTCGCGGACGAGCGCGCCGGGCTGGAGCGCATGCTCGGCGTGTCCACGGACATCCCGTCGCGCATGTATCACGCCTCGCACATGATCGCGTCGGCCTGGCTGTGCCGCGATTTCACGGAAGGCGCCGCGTTGATCGCGGCGTCGAAGCCCGACATGCACGGCATCCTCGGGCAGCTCAGCGAAGCGTGGTACCGCTTTTTCTGCGTACTCACGCTCGGCGAGCGGCGCCGCGCCGGGACGGGAGGGAGGGCGGCGGGACGCGCCATCTCCGCCCATCGCGGGAAGCTCGCGGCGCTTGCGGCGCACTGTCCCGCGAATTACCGGCACCTGGTCGACATCGTCGACGCGGAGGCGGCGGACGACGGACGCGGCTCGCTCCGCGCCCTGCCGCTGCACGCGCGCGCGCTCGCTTCCGCCGCGGACTTCGGAGCGCCGCTCTTCATCGCCATCGCCAACGAGTCGGCCGGGCGCTGCTTCCTGCGCTCGGGCATCCCGCGCCTCGCCCTCGTGCATCTGCGCGACGCGCATGCGGCCTATGGCGCCTGGGGTGCGTCTGAAAAGACGCGCCTGCTGGAAGCGGAATTTCCGGACCTGCTCACCGCGACGCGCGAGACCGGCTCGCGCGCGGGTGACGCGGGACTCTCCGCGCATGGGGGCGGACTCTCCGCGAAGCTCGACGTGCTGTCCTTCGTCAAGGCCTCGCACGCATTTTCGGACGAAATCATCCTCGAAAAACTCCTGCGCAAGCTCATCCGCATCATCCTGGAAAACGCCGGCGCCGAACGCGGCCTGCTCATCCTTGAACGCGACGGCGCATGGCGCGTGGAAGCCGAAGGCGACAGCAGCCGCAGGGATGCCGCCGTGATGCAGAGCGTCCCGCTGGAGACGTACCCGGCGATCGCGCATTCCGTCGTCCACTACGTGGAGCGGACCCGGCAACCCTTCGCGCTCGATGCCGCGCATCGGCGGGGCGATTTCACCGGCGACCCCCACATCGCGGTCAACGCCGTGGCGTCCATCCTGTGCATCCCGCTCATCCACAGCGCGCGCCTGACGGGCATCCTGTACATGGAGAATTCCCTGACCGAAGGCGCCTTCCCGTCCGAGCGCCTCGAGGCCCTGACCATCCTTTCCGCCGACATGGCCATCTCGATAGAGAACGCGCGGCTCTTCGCCGATCTCGCGTTCGCGAAGACGGAAATCGAGCAGTACTCGCGCACGCTGGAGGAGAAGGTGGACGCGCGCACCAGCGATCTCCGCCGCAAGTCGGAAGAGCTGGAGAAGGCCATCGAACACCTGCACACGACGCAGGAGCAGCTCGTGCACGCCGAGAAGCTCGCCACGCTCGGCGAACTCACCGCCGGCATCGCGCACGAGATCAGGAATCCGCTCAACTTCGTGACCAACTTCGCCGAGGCCAGCGACGAGCTGTTCGAGGATCTCTCGCACTCGAATGACGAGGCGGAACGCGCCGGGATTCTGGCGGACCTCCGCGAGAACCTGGCCCGCATCCGCGAGCACGGCCGCAAGGCCGACGGCATCCTCAAGAGCATGATGATGCACGCGCGGGGCAGCGCGGGCAACACCGAGGAAAGCGACATCAACCTCCTCGCGGACGAGGCGGCGACGGTGGCCCTGCACATGCTGCGCGCGTCCATGCCGGACGTCGACGTCGCGATCGAACGGCACTTCAGCGCGTCCCTCCCCCGGGTGCGCGTCGTGCCGCAGGACCTGAGCCGCGTGCTGCTCAACATCATGCAGAACGGCATCTATGCCGCGACCGAACGGTGGAAGGTCGACGGCGGCCCGCCTCCGCGTCTCTCCGTGAGCACCGTGCCGGCGGGGACCGGCGTGGCGATACGGATTCGCGACAACGGCGCCGGGATTCCGGAGGAAATCCGCAACAAGATCTTCCAGCCCTTCTTCACCACGAAGCCCACGGGATACGGCACGGGTCTCGGCCTCTCGATGAGCTACGACATCGTGGTGAAGGGACACGGCGGCACGCTGCGCGCGGAGAATTCCGCGGAGGGAGGTGCCGAATTCATCCTGACCCTGCCCGGCTGAGCCGGGGTCCCGCTCCCGGCGATTTTCGCGATCGCGGAGATACGGATATGCGGAGCCGATTTTTCGTCTTGCTTTGCTCGGCGAGATTCAATAGTGTGCAGTATGAAATCTCGACCGTCCTGCTGCCCGTGTTGCTGCTGCTCGCGACCTGCGCCTCCGCGCAGGAGCGGCCGCTGTCGCTGCCGTTTTCGCGAGTGAACCTGCAGCCCGACCTGCCGCTGCGGCTCTCCTCGCCTTCAGGCGCGACCTTCGGCTCGAGCTGGTTCGGAGGCATGCCGTGGATCCCGCCGTCGGAGCCGTCGCTCGCGCAGCGCCTCTTCACGGAGGACATGCTGCGCGCGGCGATGGTGCCCGATCAGAACCGCTCGCTGCGCATCTACAAGTCCGATCCGCGTTATTACCGCATCGCCTCCACGAACATCATGGGCCCTTCGCGCGTCAGTCCGGGACCAACGAAGAATTCCTTCGTCAACGACCTGATCTCCGCGCTGTACGTCGGTTTCCGCGAGAAGCAGGCGAGCAAACATCTGAGCGGCATCGATTACCTGCACCTGCCGCACAACACCGGGCAGCTTCTTACGATGCAGGACGTGAAGGAGAAGGCCTGGATGCTGGGCGAGGAGCAGGCGGATGAACTGCATGCCAAAATCGATCTCCGCGCCTGGCCGTACACGCGCAGCGCCGATTCGATAAAACTGAAGGCGCTGCTGGGGTTGTAGCTTTGCGATGGTCTGCGACTGCGCTGTGTGGATGCCGGTTTTGCGTTTATCCTTGACAGTCGCCGAGACCGGGAGTATTTTCGGAGCACACACTTGAGACTGGCATGAAGATCGTAGTGGCGGCAGCCCTGTAGGACCCATGAAGACGTTCAGATTTTTTGCGTACGCGTCGTTCTGTATTGCCGTATTCTACGGCTGCAATTCAGGAGATGTGAGCGGCTATAAACAACCTGATATACCATGGGAATCACGTTTTCATAATTTTGATTCGGCGCTTGTTCACAAGGACATTGCGAGGAGCCTGCAGGTGGTCGACGACACATCGTGGACCATCCCCAACAAACTCGCACTGTTGCCCCTCCTCGAAGACCTCTGGTGGAGCGGTGGATACCTTGTCTACCTCTCCGAAGTTATCGCTGATCTCCCATTACTGAAGGTAACATATGTTGGTGGCAACAAGATAACCAGGATTGCTCCGGGAATTCGCAACGCGCGACGCCTGGAAGATCTTGATCTGTCGAATAATTATCTGACCGTACTCCCGGATGAGATTTGCGACATGCCTTCACTGAAAAATCTCGATCTGTTTTGCAATTATATCTCCGTATTGCCGGATAGTATTGGAAAGCTCCGAACCCTCGAGGCTCTGGATATTCGAGCAAATCCGATCAGTGTCAGTGAAATACAGCGAATAAAAGCTCAACTGCCGCATGTAACCATCAGGCACGACTGATATGAACAGCCGGGGCCGTTTCGCCGTATCAGTGCTTTGCGTCGTTGTCCTTTCCTGCTGCGAAGAGCCTGTAGGAATGAAACGTGTTGACACTGAACCATGTCTATATTGTTTCTCTGATTTGATTGAAGCGTACGAGCATCCGGAACTCGCGCAGATACTCGCGATCAGGAGCGATACTTCGAAGGCGCTCCCGGAAAAACTGAAATCGCTGCCGTTTCTTCGAGGAATATCGTGGAACACCGGCTACCTGATGACTGTTTCGTCTGTGATCGGAAATATTCCACAGCTGGAATATCTCTTTGTCGAAAACAACAAGATATCCAATGTATTGCCTGAAATTCGAAAGGCCACGAAACTGGAGATGCTGGATCTGCATCACAATCAGTTGACGGATCTTCCAGATGAAATCTGCGAGTTGTATTCACTGAATTACCTTAATCTCTCAGTGAATAATATTTCGCGGTTGCCGGACAACATTCACAAGCTCTGGAATTTGAAAACTTTGTATATCAAGGCGAACCCGATCAGCAAGCAGGAAATTGAGCGGATACGGAGAGCCTTGCCGAATCTCAAGTATTTCTACCACGATTAACCGGACAGCCTTCCGGTGCTCTGCGACCACCGGCTACGCTCTGGCACCAACCCTGTTGCTCTGTTGTCATGCCGAGCGAAGTCGAGGCATGACCCCGTTTCGGGGTGCTCCGGGAATGTTGCGATACGCGGCTGCACGCATTCAATCCGAAATCGGAAATTCGCCGCCTCGACTTCGCGCGGCGTGACAATATTCGACGGGTTGAACGGGACGGGACGAAAAAAACAGGGGCGCACAGCCGTGCGCCCCTGCGGTATCGTTCGTCGTTCGATGGTGGGATTGTGCGTGTCCCCGTGTCCCCGCGTCCCCGCGTCACCGCGTCCCCGTGTCCCCGTGTCCCCGCGTCACCGCGTCACCGCGTCCCCACGTCCCCGCGTCCCCGCGTCCCCACCTGCGCTTCGCTGCGCTCAGCTTCGGTGGGCAGGCCCGCGTCATTTCCGACGCCGGGACGATCGCGAACATTTCACTCCACGGTGACCGACGTCATCTTCACGCCGTTGCCCTTTTTCTCGATGGCGTGCACGACATCCATGCCCTTGACCACCTTGCCGAACACGGTGTGCTTGCCGTTGAGCCAGTCGCAACCTTCTTTCTTCGTGACGATGAAGAACTGCGAGCCGTTGGTGTTGGGTCCGGCGTTGGCCATGCAAATGGTGCCGTAGGCGACGGGGGCCTTGAGCGTGCCCTTGGAGAGCAGCGGCTCCTTGCGACCGGTCTTCTCCATGTAGTACTCGATGGTCTGCTGCATCAGCGGCTTGCCGCTCTGCTGCTTCACGCACTCGTCCACCATCGCCTTGAGCACGGTGTCGGGGGTCTGCGTGGAGCGGAGGTAAGGCATGAGGATTTCCTGGAAGACGCGCACGGCGACGCCCTCGTCGGTGACGGCGCCGGTGATGGCGGATGAGGCATCGGACGAGAAGCACTCGTCCTCGAAGTTGTAGCCGGGGCCGCCGCTGCCGGTGCCCATCGGATCGCCGCCCTGAATCATGAAATCGTCGATGACGCGGTGGAAGGTGAGTCCGTCATAGAAGCGGGTTTTCACCATCTGGCCGCTTTTGGGGTCCTTCCACTCCTTCGTGCCGGAGGCGAGGCCCGTGAAGTTGTCGACGGTTTTCGGGGCGATATCGGGCCACAATTCGAGTGTGATGTCGCCGAGTTCGGTTTTCATCAGTACCATCGGTTTCTTTCCTTGTGCTGTGTGGGAGACGCCGGCGCTTGCGGCCTTCGTGGACTGCTTCGCTTTCTTGTCCGGGCCCTGAGCGTGCATTGTCGCGATCCCGAAGGAGACCAGCAGCATGGCGCAAAGTAGTGCTCTCATCGAATTTCCTTCATCTGGTGGGTTCAGAAAACAAAGTCTTGCAAGCTACGGCGAAAGGGGGATGCAGTGCAAGACCGGCCGCATGCCACAAAAACGTCCCTGTGCGGAAAAGCGTTCAATTGCTTCGGTTCTCTATCCGATTCTGCAGACTGTTCGCGCAGATATCTCTAATTAGCACCATAAATCCTCAATTTCAAGGTATGGCACGGTGCTTGCTTCTTCTGTAGTGTACCCGAAATTATCCCTTACGACTGATACTACAGAACTTCTCCATACCCCTCCTCAATTCGCCGCGACACCCCAGCACTTCTCAACACCCCATGCGATCAGGCGACCGAAAGGCCGCCTTTTCGATTTCATGCCCCGGGATCAACGATTTTCACACGAGTGGGCTCGCTCATCGGTCACCGGGATGACGGCACGGTGCGCGCAACGCCCATCATTCCGACCTTCGCGCTGCGTGATCGCTCGTCGGCCGCGTTCAGCGCATGCGCACGGCGCTGCGCATCGTCGTTCTGCCCGCGGCTTCGAGCGTCACCGCATACACGCCGGAGGGCAGTCCCCCGGCATTGAACGGAATCGCGTGCGTGCCGGGCGCAAGCTCCGCATCAAACAACAGCGCGACCCGCCGCCCTGCCGCGTCATGCACGGCGACGCGCGCATGCGCCGGCGTGTCCCTCACCGCGATGTGCACGGTGGACGCGGCGTCGACGGGGTTCGGCGAGATGCCGAGCAGCACGACGGTCTCCGCGACATGCGGCGCTTCGATGCCTGTGCTCGTCATCATCAAGTGAAAATTCGTGAGCGAGTCGAGCCTCAGCGCGAGGCCGGCAAAATCGAGGCGCACCGGACCCACCATCGGCGCGTACCACTCTTCCCAGCAATTGTCCGGACCGCCTTCAAACGAGAACCGGTACGTGCGGGTGTAGCTGCCCGCGGGAACGATCACGGAATCCGTCGTGGACTGCAGGGTCACCTTCCACGGCAAGCCCGGATTCTCGTCCGGGTTGTCGACGTTCCATGACTTGCCCGGCTGCGCGTCAAAGTCGAGCCACAACTGTTCCCTGCCATGCTTGGAGAGGAGCAGCCTGTTGTCCGGCGTCCAGCGGAACGACGCGCCGGCGATGGAACCGCGACGGTCGAAGCGGTAATGCGTCACTCCCGCGGAATCCTTCTCGCTGCCGACTATTGTTTCCCTGTATCCGCCAAAGTTGCCTCTGAACTCCCAGTAATTGCCCTCCGCCAATGGAAAATACATCGCTTTCGTCGCGGGAATGGCGAATGTCGTCTGCAGCGCCTTTTCAGCTGAAGTCCGGACGTCGATAGACGGCGCGGCGATGGCGCCCTGCGCGGCGGGTTGGGCCGGGCACGATGCCAGCGCGGCGAGAAACACACAGCAGAGAACGATCGAATGCAGGGACAACCTTCTCATGGAACACCTCGCGGCAAGTATGCAATCAACTTACCCGGCAATGCTCCCGGAAGCAATGGAGAAGGAAGGGACCTCGACCCCGTCAGATCAGCAGGCGATGGTCCGGGCTGAAGCATCTCCGCCGCACGAGCGACACCGCAAGCACGCTGCCGATCGCCGTCGATCCCACGAGCATGATCATGACCATGATCTGGTACTTCACCGCGACCAGCGGATCGGCGCCCGCGAGAATCTGACCCGTCATCATCCCCGGTATCCACACCACGCCCACGCCCATCATCGCCATGATGCTCGGCGTCATGCCCGCGCGGATGGCGGTGCGGAAAATATGCGCCGACGCTTCGGATGCCGTGGCGCCGAGGCAGAGCAGCAGTTCCACCTCCGCGCGATGCTTGCGCAGATCCGCGAGCAGCCGTTCCATCGCCACCGCGATGGCCGTGATGGAATTGCCGATCACCATGCCGCCCAGCGGGATGAAGTACTTCGGCGCATACCAGGGCTGCGCCTGCACGATGACGGCAACGACGATGATGGTCACCACCATGTAGCTCAGCAGCATCGAGAGCAGCGTCGGCAGGTACACGCGCACCGTGCGCTCCTTCACGCGGCCCTTCACCACGTACGTTGCGAACACGATCATCGCCGCGAACACGGCGAGCACCACGTACCATTGATCGATGGCGAAGACGAAGCGCAGCACGAAGGCCATCAGGTACAGTTGCGCGAAGGTGCGCACCGTGCCCCAGAGGAGATCCTTCCCGAGGCCGAGTCCCAGAGCGAGCGACGCCGCGCCCGCGAGGAGGACAAACACCAGAGAGATCGAGAGTCCCCACCAACTGATGTCGATGGCGCCGGTCATTGACCCTCCTCCTCCACGCGACCCGCGTCCATGCGGTAGCGGCAGACGGCTTCCGGCAGCGCGTGGATGTTCCCGTGCGAGACCAGCACCACGGTGGTGCCGCGCGTCTCGTTCCACTCCCGTATCCAGTCCATGATGATCGCGGCCGACTCCGCATCCAGCGCCGAGGTGGGCTCGTCGAGCAGCAGCGCGTCGGGACGCATCACGAGAAGGCGCAGCAGGGCGATGCGCTGTTTCTGGCCGACGGAGAGGGCGTCGGCGCTCGCGTCGAGGTCCAGGTCGGCCAGCTTCGCGCGCTGCAGCATGTCGCGGAGTTCCGCATCCGTCATTCCTTTTCCATCCGCGCCGGCATAGCGCTGCGAGAGCAGGATGTTGTCGCGTATGCTCCCCTCCATCATCACCGGAAGCTGCTGCAGCAGCGCGAGGCGGCGGCGCAGCGCGCGGGGCGGCAGGGCGTCGTACGGCTCGCCGTCCAGCAACAGCGTGCCTTCCCGCGGCGCCTCGAGGCGGCAGAGCAGGCGCAGCAGCGTGCTTTTGCCGCAGCCCGACTCGCCGCGCAGCAGCGCGTACTCTCCGCGGCCGATGCGGAGCGAGAGGTCCGCGAGCACCGGCGCGGCGCCGTAGGAGAAGGAGATGTTGCGAAGTTCGATCATGGACGCGCGTGTGTGGCCGCAAATATGCGGCGGACGCGGCCAAGGCGCAAAGTGGCGTGGTTCCAGCGCCCGCTCGTCCGGCGCCAGTTTCGCAATGTGCAGTTCGATCCATACATTTCCCGCATGAATCGCTCTGCCAGACTCATCGTCGTATTCGGTGGTCTCTTCACCTTCGTGCTGCTCGGCTGGGGACTGTTCTTCCGCAGCGGCGGAGAGGTACCCATGTCGCCCGTGGTCATGACCTTCGCCACGCCCGCCGACGAACTCGAATACCTCGTCACCGACCCGGTGGACTACCGCGTCTCCTTCTCCCGCATGCTCGTGGAAAAACGCATCGCCCGCGCGCGCAGCCTCGCGCAGGAGGATCCCTCATGCGCGCCGAAGTCCGCCATGGTGATCGATTCGCTCACGGCGCGGCTGCGGCGGAGCAGGTGACGAGCCGTCAAAGCATTGTTGAGATCAAGCTCGTATCGGCACGTAACCCTTGGTTACGATTCAGAGTCCGATGGTGTGGCGCAATGCTTCCTCCACGGCGGCCATTGGCAATGAACCGATAACGCGATGCACCGCTACATCCAGAACAGTAGCCAGATTATCAGTCATGACAACTGAATCTGAAAGCAAACCCGAGCCTTGACCTTCTGGAGACGATTGAAGAACAGGCACCCTGCTCGGATGATTCGCTCGAGTCATCCGGCTGGAGATCATGGCGACGATTACCTGTGGCAGGCCGGTTTGAAGATTGTCGGCTTGTATCACCAGGACCGGACGAAGTTTCGCAGTGCGGAGGTCGGAATTTGGGAATAAGACCAACGCAACGTCACCGCGTTTACCTGTTGGCTCTGGCGGCATCATAATCGTTGTAGACGTCCATTTCCACTTCGTTCCAGTCAGAGAACGTTGCAAGTGCCGCACGAAGTTCTTCTGCTTGTGCCGGGCTGATACCATGCAATCCCAGGTCAATGTCGCTTGAACCCATGAATGTGACAATGACCGGGGTACCGCTTTGAATGTTTCCAGGCGGTTCTTTTAACTCAATCCGGCCGTTACGGTATGTTCCTTCAACACTGGTCAGCATGGTTGTTCTCCTCTTTTCTCTTCAAGCGGTGGAAGAGCGACAAGCCGGCGTTCACGATTTGCGGCGAATTCGAGGCACGCGCGGATGTCCGTGAGGGTGAGCTCGGGAAAGTCCTTGAGAATCTCTTCCTCGCTCATTCCGGAAGCAAGGTACTCCAACACATCGTACACCGTCATGCGCAGGCCTCGGATACAGGGCTTCCCGCCCCTTTTCCCGGGTTCAATCGTTATGATACCTTTGTATTTCATGCGAACAAATTACTGTCGCGACATTCCTGAATCAAGGATGATTCTCCTCCGACTCGTGCCGCTCACATCTTCAGCTTCTCGTGCAGATACGTTCCGCACTGCGCAGACGCGATGCGCTCCTGCTGCATGGAATCGCGCTCGCGGACGGTGACGGTGACATCCTCCAGCGTCTGGGAATCGACGGTGATGCCGTACGGCGTGCCCACTTCGTCCTGGCGGCGGTAGCGGCGTCCGATGGAGCCGGACTCGTCGTAGAACACCTTGAATTCCTTCTGCAGATCCTTGTACAGCTTTTTGCCGAGATCGTCCATGCCGTCGCGGTTGACGAGCGGCAGCACTGCGGCCTTGAACGGCGCGAGTTTGGGATGGAAGCGCAGCACGACGCGGGTCTCCTTCTCGAGTTCCTCCTCCACATACGCGTCCACGAGGAAGGCCATGAGCGAACGGCTCGCGCCTGCCGAGGTCTCGATCACGTACGGAATGAATTTTTCCTTCGTCTCGTCGTCGAAGAACTCGAGGTTCTTGCCCGAATACTCCGAGTGGCGGCGGAGGTCGAAGTCCGTGCGGTTGTGTATGCCCTCGATCTCGCCCCAGCCGAAGGGGAATTCGTACTCGATATCCACCGCCGCCTTGGCGTAATGCGCGAGCTTCTCGGGCGCATGCGGATGGAAGCGCAGCTTGTCCGCCGTCATGCCGTGATCGATGAACCATTGCAGGCGCGCGGCGCGCCACTGCTCGTACCACTCCATGTCGCTGTCCGGCCGCACGAAGAACTGCATTTCCATCTGCTCGAATTCACGCGTGCGGAAGAGGAAGTTCTTCGTGTTGATCTCGTTGCGGAAGGCCTTCCCGATCTGCGCGATGCCGAAGGGCACCTTCTGGCGCATGGCCTGCGACACGTTCAGGAAGTTCACGAATATGCCCTGGGCCGTTTCAGGGCGCAGAAACACCGTGGCGCTCGAATCCTCCACCGGACCGATGAAGGTCTTGAACATCAGGTTGAACTTGCGGGGGACCGTGAAGGTGCCCGCGCGCCCGCAGTTCGGGCAGGCAAGCAGCTCCTTGCCGTTGAGCGCCTCGAACACCACAGCATCGTCCACCAGCGCATTGCCCGCCGCCTCGAGCTGCCCGTCGCGCGAGAGGGCGGAGAACGCCTCGCGTTTGGCCTCGTCGGTCGCGAGCAATTCTGCGTAGGCTTCTGCGATTTTCTTGCGGCGCTTCTCGTTGTACGATTCGTAGAGCACGTCCAGGCGGTAGCGGCTCTTGCACTCGCGGCAGTCCACCATCGGATCCGTGAAGTTCTCCACGTGTCCCGAGGCCTCCCACACGCGGGGATGCATGAGGATGGACGCGTCGAGCCCCTCGATGTCGTCGCGGTACGTCATCGCCTTCCACCATGCTTCCTTCACGTTGCGCAGCAGCTCCACGCCCAGTGGACCGTAGTCCCAGCAGCCGTTCAGTCCGCCGTAAATCTCCGAAGACTGGAAGATGAATCCCCTGCGCTTGGACAGGGAGACGATTTTTTCGA
Organism: Ignavibacteria bacterium; assembly: GCA_016720835.1. Classification (GTDB taxonomy): domain Bacteria; phylum Bacteroidota; class Ignavibacteria; order SZUA-365; family SZUA-365; genus JADKJW01. The sequence continues at coordinate 227,823 of JADKJW010000004.1, read as the reverse complement.
GCGTGTTCTGTGCGGCCATGGATGGGACTGGTGAAAGTGAAAGTGAAAGGGAACAGGGTGAAGGTGAAAGGTCAGGTGAGACAATCAGGGGCTCTTCTTCTTCCCTCTCCCCCTGGGAGAGGGTGGCCGAAGGCCGGGAGAGGGGAGGAACGCGCGGTGAGAACTCACTCCCGCCGGCTTCCCGCTCCGACCGACCCAAAATGTACCGATTGCGGGGCAGAGGACAAAACTTCAGCGGCTTCCCGGTGTCTTCCCGAGTTCCAGCTCCATGTATATCGCGCCAGGATGCGGATTCAGACAGTATGCTCCGATTTCCTTGAATCCCATGGCCCGGTAAATGCGCTGCGCCTCGGTCATCGAAGGCAGTGTGTCGAGCCGGATGCGCTCGTACCCTGCAGCATGGGCGCGTTCGAAAATATCGAGCAGCATGCGCTTCCAGATGCCGCGGCCTCGGGCGGCGGGACGAAAGTACAGGCGCTTGAGCTCCGCGATCGACGGCGGCTCCTGAGGTCGCAGCGCCACGCAACCGAGCGGCACGCCTTCATCCCAGGCGAGCAGCAGAGCGCCCGCGGGCGGCGCGTATTTGCCGGGCAGCTGCGCCACCTCTTCGTCGAAGCCCTGAAAACAGAGATCCACATCCAGCGACGCCTCGTATTCGCGGAACAGCAGCTTCGCCGCCGCAATGTCCTCCGCCGTTTCCACCTGCCGCACTTCCGTCATTGCAACCCGTCCAATCTGGTTGTCTTCAGTTCATTATCCACCACCCGTTCCATCTCCCATCTCCCATCTCCTGTCTTCCACCTTTCACCTGTCCCTTTCCCCCTGTCACCTGTCACCTTCCACCTTCCACCTTCCACCTGCCCCCACTCCCAGTCACCGTCACCACCACCCGCCGCCGTCCCCCGTGTTCGCGATGTTCAGCGAGACAGATTCCCTGCCAGGTGCCGAGGTTGAGCTGGCCACGGGTAATCGGAATCGTGAGCGATGCGCCGAGCATCGCGGACTTGATATGCGCGGGCATGTCGTCGGGTCCTTCGGCCAGATGCTTGTAATATCCCGATCTCTCCGGCGCAAGCACGCTGAAGTGCGCCTCGAGATCTCGTCGCACCGATGGATCGGCATTCTCCGTCAGCATCAACGAAGCGGATGTGTGCTGGATGAAGAAGTGTGCCAGTCCGATCTCCATATCCCGCAGCTCGGGCAACTGGGCCGTCAGCTCATCCGTGATCAGATGAAAGCCCCGCGACTTCTCCGTCAGCAGTATTTCCTTCTGCATCCAGCCCATCTGCCACCTCACGCTTCATCTTCACGAATTCACTTTCTTGTTTCCCCCTGCCACCTGTCATCTTCACATGCCACCTGCAACCTTCCCCCTGCCCCCTGTCGTCCCCGATCAGAAAATGCGGTTATATCCATTCAACGCCGCCACGCGGTACGCTTCCGCCATCGTCGGGTAGTTGAACGTGGTGTTGATGAAGTACATCAGCGTGTTCGCCTCGCCGCTCTGCGACATGATCGCCTGGCCGATGTGCAGGATTTCGGCGGCCTGCTGGCCGAAGCAGTGAATGCCCAGGATTTGCAGCGTCTCGCGGTGGAAGAGCAGTTTGAGCATCCCCACGGTCTGTCCGGTGATCTGCGCGCGAGCGAGATTGCGGAACATGGCGTGCCCCACTTCGTACGGCACCTTGTCCGCGGTCAGCTCGCGCTCGGTCTTGCCGAGCGTGCTGATCTCGGGCGTGGTGTAAATGCCGGTCGGAATGTTGTGCACGAGCGTCGCGTCGCAGCTCCCGGTGGAGATGTGCGTGCCCGCGAAACGGCCCTGGTCGTAGGCGGCGCTCGCGAGATTCGGGAAGCCGACGATGTCGCCCACCGCGTAGATGTGCGGCTGCTCGGTCTGGTAGTTTTCGTTCACGCGGATGTTGCCGCGGTGATCGGTCGTGATGCCGATGCCGTCGAGCCCGAGCGCGGCCGAATTGCCGGTGCGTCCGTTCGCCCAGAGCAGCACATCGGTCTTGATCTTCTTGCCGGTCTTGAGATGCAGCACCACGCCGTCGTCCTGCACTTCCACGCTCTCGTATTCCTCGTTGTGCCGCACGAGAACGCCCTGGTCGCGCAGGTGATAACTGAGCGCGTCGGTGATTTCGTCGTCCAGGAATTCGAGGAGGCGGGAACGGGTGTTGATCAGATTGATCTTCACGCCCAGGCCGCGGAACGCCGAAGCGTACTCGCAACCGACCACCCCCGCGCCGTAGATCGAAATGGACTGGGGCGTCTCCTTCATCGACAGCACCGTGTCGCTGTCCACGACGCGCGGGGTCGTGAAGTCCACATCGGGCGGACGATACGGGTGCGACCCCGGCGCCAGCACGAAGGAGGTGGCCGTGTAGGAGCGCACGACGCCGTCACTGTCCGTCACGGAAACGGTATGCGGGTCCGTGAAGCGCGCGAGTCCCTCGATCACGTCCACATTGTTGCGTTCATAGAAGCCCTCGCGCTCCTTCACCTGCGCGCTCACCGCGCTCTGCACGGAGTTGATCAGATCGGCGTAGCTGATTTTCATCTGCTGCGCCGCGCGCTCGAACAGCGGATTGCGCCGGAGCTGGGCGTACTGCTGAATCATGAAAATCAGTTTCTTACTGGGGATGGTGCCCCAATGCGTGCAACCGCCGCCCACCTTGACGTAGCGCTCCACCACCGCCGCCGATTTGCCGGCCTTCGCGGTGTTGATCGCCGCGCCCTCCCCCCCGGGACCGCTGCCGATGACGATGACGTCGTAATTTTTCTCGATCATTGCCTGCGCTTCATGTTCGTGATCATGCGTGATACGTGCTGCGTGCATTGCGTGAAACAGCGTAATGTAGCGGTTTTCGGCCCAAGGTGAAAAACGGACACTCATTGTGGTGAAACCGTTCGGAGCTTCGACGCGTTGCGGCGCGTGTTCCTCCGGCGCGGCAGGCGCGGATACGGGGGCCTTTCGGAAGCCCTGTGAAACTTCAATTCAACAGTCGATGTTGTGCGGGTATGAACGAACTGAACCGCATGTCCCGCCGCGCACTCGCGGCACTGTTCTGCCTGGTCCTCGCCTCCTGCGGCGCACGGGGCGGAACCGATTCGGAGACCTCCTCCGCGGGACGCACGGCGGCCGATTCACTCAAGAAAAAAGGCGCATCGATGCACGAAAAAATCATCAAGTCCGACGCGGAATGGCGCGCGACGCTCACCCCAGAGCAGTTCGACGTGGCGCGCAAGAAGGGCACCGAACGCGCGTTCACCGGCAAGTATGTCAAGACGAAGGACGAGGGCGTCTACGTGTGCGCCTGCTGCGGCGAGGAGCTGTTCAGCTCGTCCACGAAATTCGAATCAGGCACGGGCTGGCCCAGCTTCTTCAAACCCGTCGCGAAGGAACACGTGGAGGAGGAGACCGACGGCACGCTCGGCATGACACGAACAGAAGTGATGTGCGCGCGCTGCGGGGCGCATCTCGGCCACGTCTTCGACGACGGCCCTGCCCCCACGGGACTCCGCTACTGTATCAACTCCGTGTCACTGGATTTCAAACCAACAAGGTAATCCGCAACCCCGGGCGGGTGCCGGCCTCTCCGCTGTGGGATTACTCAACGCATTGAGTAAAATTACTCAATACGTTGAGTAAAAATCTCGCGGGGGTCTTGGAGCGACGGAGCGAGCGCGGCTTCGACGCGCGCGTCAACTTCACCGCCTCCCGTTCCCTGTCTGTTACCTGCGCAGCCAATGCTCCACCGGCTGGAGCAGAAACTCCTCCACCGGAATTCCGTCCTTTCCGATCAGCAGCATCCGTGTCGGATGAAAGGCGTTGTTGAACGCTTCCATCCCGCGATGGGAAGAGCCGCTCCGACCGCTTTTCACTTCTATCGCCGTGATCCTGCGGCCGGATCGGACCACGAAGTCCACTTCGCGATCCCCCTCGCGCCAGTACCAGAGTTCGCAGACGCCGCAGGCGGCGGCATTCGCCAGATGCGCGCCGATCGCCGATTCGACGAGCCGTCCCCAGAATTCGCGATCCGACCTGGCCTCGCGGAAGGTGTACCCCGCCTGCGCCGTGAGCAGCGCGGTGTTCAATACCTGAAACTTCGGACTCGATCCCCGCTGCCGCACCGATTCACCGGCATATTTCGTCAGCCCGGTCAGGACGCCCGAGGCGCTGAGCAGCTCGAGATAATGCGCAAGCGTCGTGGTGTTCCCGGCATCCTGAAGCTGGCCCAGCATCTTCGTGTACGAGAGGATCTGCCCGGAGTATCGGCATCCGAGTTCAAAGACTCTTCGCAGCAAGGCGGGTTTGTCCACGCGATTGAGGAGCAGGACATCCCGCGCGATCGTCGTCTCAATGAGCGAGTCGCGAATGTACCGCTCCCAGCGTGCATGGTTGCCGGCCAGAGACGCGGAACCCGGGTAGGCTCCGAAGAAGATGCTCTTCTCCACGGACCACCCGAACGCGTCCCGCATCTCGCTCGCGGACCAGTGCGGCAGCGTCAGTCGCTCGAAACGGCCTGCGAGACTCTCGGACAACCCGCGCTGTATCAAGAGCGGCGCGGAACCAAGCAGAACGACCTTGAGGCGGCGCCCGGCGCGCGTGTCTTCATCCCAGAGCCGCTTCACGCTCTCCGACCAGCCCTCGATCTTCTGTACTTCGTCGATGACCAGCACCGCGCTCCGTCTCCCGGCCAGCATCCGCGCCGTCTCCCACTGCTGCGCGATCCACTCCGCCCCGCGCAGGGTCGGTTCGTCGGCGCTCACCACGTGCGCCGGCATCCGCGAGGCGTCCACCACCTGCCGCACCAGCGTCGTCTTCCCCACCTGCCGCGGGCCGGCAACCACCTGGATGAAGCGCCGCGTTTCACGCAAGCGCCGCGCGAGCACCGCCGCCTGCTGCCGGATGATCACCATGGCCGTCCTCCTGATTTACTCAACGTACTGAGTAAAATTACTCAACACTCTGAGTAAATGCAACGGCCGATCACTCCGCGCCCTCCTCCACCACCACCCGCCGCACGCGCATTACGGCGCCGGCGCGCGCTTCCACGAGGTACACGCCGGAGGGTACGGCGCGGCCGTTGTCGTCGCGCAAATCCCACGCGATCGCGTGGCCGGACACCGGCGCCATGCGACGAACGACGCGGCCCGCGAGGTCCGTCACGCGCGCGGTCACGCGGAGTTCCGCGCTCCCCGTTATCGCGATCGACACCGGTCCGGAGGCGGGATGCGGATAGACCGCCCCGAGCGCGAAATCGCCTGCGCGCGGCACGCGCTCCGCCGCCGTGGCGGGGTCCACCGTGACGGTGAATCCCTGCGGTTGGAAGCCGAGCCGGTTGCGCGCCTCCGCCACCACGTTGTGCGTCCCGGTCTGCTGCGCTGTGGGCGTCCAGGCGATCACGCCGCTGAGCGAGTCGATCGTCATCCCCGCGGGCGTGATCACGAGCGCGAAGCGCGGCGCGGGATATCCGTCCGCCGTTGTCGGCACGGTGAGCGTCTCGCCGACCTTCATGATCTGCTTCGCGATCGGCTGCAGGCGCGGCTCGCACACGACCGCGAGCGTGTAACGCTGCGTGTCGGCGCCCGCCGTGTTGCGCGCCACGATGGCGACGGCGTGCGTTCCGGCTTGCGCGCGCGAGGGCGACCACATCACGATGCCGCGGCCGCCGTCCACGATCATGCCCGCGGGCGGCGATAGCAGTTCGAACACCGGACGCGGCGAACCGCTCGCCGCGAGCTGGTACTGGTACGGATCGCCTGCACGGGTCTCGAGCGGCGGCAGCGACTGGAACTTCGGGGCGTTCGCGAGCGCTTCCACCTGGATCTGATAAGCCTGTTCGTCCGTGCCGTTCGCATTGCCTGCGCGCACGGTCACGTTCTGGGTGCCCACCTGTCCGGCCGTCGGCGTCCACGACACGAGCCCGCTCAGCGAATCGATCGTCATCCCGGACGGACCCTTGACGAGCATGAAATGGGGCGCCGGCTCGCCGCGCGCATCGGCATCGTAACTGTACAGTTCGCCGACCCGGGCGGTGCTTCGAGGGGCGGATGTGATCTTCGGCGCATTGCTCGAGCCGCAGCGCAGCGGATCGCCGGTATCGGCATACACCAGACAGGTGAGCGTATCCCCGGTGGCGGTGTAGACGAACATCCAATATTCGCCGAAGGGCAGGACGGGATTCGCCACGGGGTTGTTGACGAGCACCGCCAGCGAAATGCGCGCGTCCCCATGCGCCGCGAGGTACGTCTGCGCGCCGCCGTTTTTCGATCCCGCGAGCGCCTCCGGGGAATCCACCCAGGGATCCGTCAACGCCGTCGAAACGACATTGAACGGCAAGGCCCGCGTGATGGTGTCGAGCGGCACCGCGAAGGCCTGCACGCCCACGATCGGAAGGCTCACGGCGACGAAATACTGCACGGAATCCGCGGACGGAAGATAATACCGGAACAGCCAGCCGGTGGCCTTCCCCGTCGCGAGATCCATGCTCAGCGACACGCCCTGATACTCGACGCCGAGGAACAGCACGTTTGTCGCGTATGCGCTGCCGCCCATGACGGACTTCGCCTTCGCGTCCGCCGCCGGCAGTGCCTCCTTCGGCGTGATCGGCTGCAGCGGCTGCGCGATGCCGTGCAGCGCCGCCGTGAACATCATGAGGATAAAGAAGAAGAAGAATCGCATGGGGTTTTCCTGAATGGTAGCCATGAAATTTCGTTCATCACGGGGCAAGATTCAAATCTGCATCCATTGAAACGCCTTGGTCCCTTTTTGCTGAACCACCCGGACTTCTCTCGTTTCCGCTCCTCTCGAAAGTAATTCTCAAAGAGCTCGACCGCCTTCAACGCGCCAATCGCGCCCGCATTTTTCTTACATTTCTTTTTCTTCATTCTGAATCCTGAGTTCTGGATTCTGAATTCCGTATTCCCCATGCCCCCACTCACCCTCATCTTCCTCTCCGCCGCGGGCTTCTTCGCCGGCTTCGTCGACGCCATGGCCGGCGGGGGCGGACTGATCTCCCTCCCGGCCCTCGTGGCTGCCGGACTGCCACCGCACGCCGCGCTCGCCACCAACAAGGTGCAGAGCGCCATCGGGACCACGATCAGCGCGGGACGGTACCTTCGCAACGGCCACGTGCACATGCCCGTCGCCGTCACGGCCTTCATCTTCTCCTTCATCGGTTCCTTCGCCGGCGCCTGGGTCGTGATGCGCGTGCCGGGCGACTCGCTCGAGGCCATCATTCCCGCGCTCATCATCCTGGTGGGGGTGATCACCTTCATCCGCAAGAATTTCGGGGCGGAGGACCGCTTCGGAGAGATGCTTCCGAAGCATTACATCATTGCCGCGGGCTTTGCGTTCGCGCTGGGATTCTATGACGGCTTTTTCGGTCCCGGCACCGGCTCCTTTTTCGCCTTCGGCTTCGTGTTCTTCTTCCACTTCGGCTTCGTGCGCGCCACAGGCAACGCCAAGGTGGCCAATCTCGCCAGCAATTACGCGGCCATCGCGGCCTTCCTGCTCGGTGGGCATATCGTGTGGATAGTGGCCCTCGTCATGGGCGCCGCCAACCTCGCGGGCGCCTGGCTCGGCGCCGGACTCGCGATGCGTGGTGGCGCGAAGATCATCAAGCCCGTCTTCGGCGTCGTGTTGCTGGGCCTGCTCGTCAAGATCGTGTTCTTTTCCTAGTGCCCTACTTCCATCGGCTTTTTGTTCGTATTTTTGGGGTCGAATCGGAAACGATCATTCCTGACGTCTCACACAGCGAAACCCCCAACTCCATGAAACTTCATCGCATCCTTCCCTTTCTGCTCCTCGGATTTCTGGCGACCTGCTCAAGCAACCGCGACAAGGAGCTGCTGGACAAGGCAAACTATGCCTTCCAGGCGAAAAACATTGCCGAGGCGACCACGCTCTACGAGCAGATTGTGAATGACTATCCCGACAGCCCGTCCGCGCCGAAGGCGCTCTATGCGCTCGGATCCATTTATCAGACCGATCCGAAAAACGCCGCCAAGGCCCTCGACGCGTACGAGAAGATCGCCACGCAGTTTCCGAAGGACTCGCTTGCACCGAGGAGCGTGTTCGTGTGCGGCTTCCTTGCCGCGAATGTGCTCAACGACACTGCGAAGGCGCGCAAATACTACGACCGGTACCTCGCGGAATTCGCGGCGGTGGACAGCAGCATCACCCGCTCGGTCCGCCTCGAACTCGCGAACCTGGGCAAGACCCCCGAGCAGGTGCTGCAGGAGCTCCAGAACACCGCCAACGCGCAGTCGGCCAACGGGCACCGCGACTGACGCGATGAGCGAACAGCAGTCCTACCTCCGCCCCGACGTCGTCTCGCGGCTCAGCTCGATGGAGCTGCGCGCGCGGCTGGTCGTGGAGGGCTTCATGACCGGACTGCACAAGAGCCCGTATCACGGGTTCAGCGTCGAGTTCGCGGAGCACCGTCCCTACATGCCCGGCGACGAGATCCGCCGCATCGACTGGAAGGTGCTCGGACGCACGGACCGCTACTACATCAAGCAGTTCGAGGAAGAGACCAACCTCAAGGCCTATATCCTCGTCGACGCGAGCCGCTCCATGGCATTCAAAGCCGAGGGGCCGGTCACGAAACTGCAGTATGCCTCCTACCTCGCCGCCGCGCTCGCGTACCTGATGGTGCGGCAGCAGGATGCCGTGGGTCTCGTGACCTACGACGAGACGATCCGCACGTTCATGCCGCCGCACTCGACGAAGATCTATCTCCAGAACATCCTTGCGGAGCTCGACCGCCTCGAGCCCGGGAACGCCACCGGTACCGGTCGCGCGCTGAACGCCGTTGCGGAACGCATCCGTCGTCGGGGTCTCGTCCTCATCTTCAGCGATCTCTTCGACAAGCCCGAGGAGGTGATGAGCGCACTGAAGCACTTCCGGCACAGTCAGCACGATGTGATCGTCTTCCATGTGCTGGATCCCCGCGAGCGGAATTTCAGCTTCGGGCGCGACGCGATTTTCCGCGACATGGAGAGCGGCGAGGAGATGATGACGCAGCCGTACCAGATTCAGCGCGCCTACCAGGAGGCGATGAGCGATTTCATCGCCACGTATAAGCGCGAATGCCGCGAACAGCGCATCGATTACGTCCTGCTCGACACCGGCACGCCCTTCGATGTGGCGCTGGTTGAGTTTCTCAACAAACGCAAGAAGGTCGGCGGCTGACGCCTCCGCGTTTTTCCATTTTCATGCATCCCGAAGAATCCGATATTCCGTTACGAAGAGAACCGGTCGCATCACCCTGACATTCCGAGGTCCCCATGCGAAACACTGCTCCATATTTCCTCGTCTCTCTCCTGCTGCTGCTGGTCGCCGGCTGCGCGAAGAAGGACAATTCCGTCGCGCCCGATATCGAGGCGCCGGTCATCACCGTGCTGCTGCCGGTGGCTGACGACACGGTCGGCATCGCCACGGTCGGCGTGGTTCTGACCGTGACCGACGACATCGAAGTGCAGAGCGTGCAGTTCCTCATCGACGGCGTGCCTGCCGATACCGTGTACGCCGCGCCGTTTCAATCCTCGCTCGATATCTCCATGCTGCCGTATGGACCGCACACTCTTCTCGTCCGCGCCTTCGACGCGACGGGGAAGAGCGCGGAGAAAAGTGTGTCTTTCGTGAAGGGAATCAAGAGCGTCGAGGCCCTCGTCCGCTATACGCTCTGCGAAATCGTCACCAGCGGCAATTGCACGCCCTGTGTGCCGGCCGATTCGATTTACCACGAGGGGACGAATAATGCGTTCTATCAGGAGCGCGTCGTCACCGTCAAATACCATGCGTATTTCCCTCCGCCTCCCGACAACCTGTGGCTGGCGTCGAAGGACATCTGCCGGCCGCGCCTCGAGTATCTTTTTATCCCGCCCGGCATGCAGTCGGCCAGTTCCCCGAATGCATGGGTGAGCGGCACGAAAGCCGGCAGCTCGGCCCCGAACTGGCTGCGGCTCATTGATGACGATCTCAAGACACCGCCGGAAGCGAAATTCGAATTGTCGAAGAAGGATTCGGCAGGAAAGATCCATCTGACAATCAAAGCCACCGGCCTCGCATCTTCATCGTTCAACGATCTGCGCCTTCATACGGTGCTGACGGAGACCGACATCATGTACACGGGCACCAACGGCGTCCCCATCCATTACGATGTGATGCGTACCATGCTGCCCGGTCCCGAGGGCGAATCCATCGCGCTCGCCGACGGACAGACGAAGACCTTTTCCCGCGAGATCACCATCGATCCGACCTGGATTGCAGAGCACTGCTACGCTGTCGTGTTTGTGCAGAGCAACGGTTCGAAACACGTCCTGCAGGCCGGAAAGATCAAGCTGCGCTGACGCGCCGCGTCGCCTCATACAGCGCAACCGCCACCGCGATGGCGACATTCAGCGAGTCCACATCCCCTGCCATGGGGATGGAGAATCGCTCGTCGCAGGACGCGAACGCGCGCTCCGAGAGGCCGTGCCCTTCGCTTCCAAAGAACAGACAGAGCGACTGTCCGCCGCGTCCTTCTCCGTCGAGGGTGGTGACACCTCCGCGCGGCGTTGTGCCGATCACGCGCCAGTCGTGTTCTCGTCGCAGCCGGTCGAGCGTGTCGCAGATGTTTCCGGCGCGGAAACTGCGCAGACCGAAGATCGCGCCCATGGACACGCGCACGCTGCGTCGCAGCCACGGACTGCTCGAATCGGTTCCCGTCAGAAGACTCCGCACGCCAAAGGCCGCACAGTTGCGAATAATGGCTCCCATATTCTCGGCATCGGCGATGCCCTCCAGCGCCACATACACGCCGCCTCCTGACGCGGATTGCGCATAGGAGTCGAAGGTCGGATTCTCCGGGATGCGCCCGATGGCCATGATCTTCTTGTGCAGGTTGATGCCGGTGATCCCCTCGAGCAGATGATCCGGCGCGACGAAGACGTCCGTCTCCGCGAAGCGCGGCCCCGAGAGCGCCTGCGCAAGGGCGTCATGCCAGGTGGCGGAGAGCAGTATCGAAGCGATCTCGACACTACTTTCGATCAGGCGGCGCACGACTTTCTCGCTCTCCGCGACAAAGAAGCCCCGCCGCCAATGGTGGGTGGTTTCCCGCAGGCTTCGATACGGTTCGAGTTCGGGAAGATCGAGAGTCGTCACCGGGACGAGCGTTCGCAATTCAGCCTCCCGGCACCAGGACTTTCAGCAGGTACAGCGCGGCGCCCACGAGGCCGCCGACCACCGCGCCGTTCACGCGGATGTACTGGAGATCCCCGCCGACCTTGCTCTCGATCTGCGCGACAAGCTGCTCGTCGTCGAGCTTGTCGAGATTATGACTCACGATGGCGCCGATCTGATCGTGATGTTCTTCGACCAGATGCGCGATACGCTCTTTCGCCCATGATTCCACTGTCTCGATCGCCTGCTGGTTCGCGCGGAACCGGGCGAGTCCCTGCGCCAGCGCGCCTTCGGCGTAACGCATGATGGCGGAATCGTCGCGGGAGAGATCGTCGAGCATGCGGTCGCGGAGATCGGCGATGAGCTTCTCACCGGCAGCTTTCAGGCCCTCGGCTTCAAGCAGATCCGTGCGCCAGGCATCCACCATGGCCGTCACGCTCTCGTTCGCGGGCAGTCCGTCAATGAACCCGGTGGCCCACGTGTCGAACTCCGCGCGCAGGGGATGCGCGGGATCCGCTGCCAGATCGCGAAGGTCGGCCTGCAGGGTCGCGATGATCGAGGCCGCGAGGTCCTCGTAGTTCAGCATGTTCGATTTTTCCGCCATCCATCGGCCCACCTGGCGAAGGGTGGAGCGCGAATAGTCCTCGGCGATTTTTTTCAAATTCGCCGTGATGAGCACGCGCACGCGCTCCGCCTGCAGCCATTCCGCGGCGCGGCCCGCGAAGATTTCCAGCGCGGCCGTGTGGCGGCCCGCTTCGACAGCGCGGCGCGCCGAGCGTTGCATCCAGCGGAGGAGATCCGCGGTGCCGATTCCCGCGCGAAGCTGCTCGAGCGCTGCCGACGCGACGGCGCCCGTATCCGCGCCGCGCAGCGCTTCCCGTGCGACGGTGTTGCCGAGACGCAGCACCGCGCGGCGGTTCGTGTCATCGTCAAGCGATGTGAGCAGCGGCTCGATGAGGCGCATGCCGGAAAGGCGCTCCACGATCGTCTCCTTCGCGAGCCAGGTGTTCTGCACCGCATCGACGATGCCCTTCGTGATCCGGTCCCGGTAGTGCAGCAGAATGCCCGTGTGCGGAATCGGGATGCCGAAGGGATGGCGGAACAGCGCCACCACGGCGAACCAGTCCGCGAGTCCGCCGATCATCGCCGCTTCGCCGAAGGCGTTCAGCAGTCCGAACGGCGCCACATGTCTGAATGGCAGCGTGGCGCCGAACAGCGCCGTGGCCAGGAGGAGGGAAAGCGGAGCGAGTCGCATCGGGGTATCGTGATGAATTGCCTGTGTTGATGTAACTATAGTCATTCTCCTGTTGTTTTCAAGGGACGAAACCAGAATCTTCTCTCTGCTCTTCAATCCGAAATCGACAATCCGAAATTCGAAATAGAGAACACCCCGTGTCACCAAACGCTGAAACCCCCGACCTCTCGACCCTGCCTGAAGACGGCGGCCCGGAATACAACCGACTGATCTTCACTTCGAGCCCGTATCTGCTCCAGCACGCGCGCAACCCCGTGGATTGGTATCCCTGGTGCGAGGCCGCCTTCGAGAAGGCCCGGCGCGAGGACAAACCGATCTTTCTCTCGATCGGCTATTCGACCTGTCACTGGTGCCATGTGATGGAACATGAGTCGTTCGAGGACCCCGAAGTGGCAGCCTTCCTGAACGAACACTATGTATCGATCAAAGTGGACAGAGAGGAACGCCCGGATGTCGATCACATTTACATGGCCGTCTGTCAGGCGATGACAGGCGCCGGAGGCTGGCCGCTTTCCGTCTTCATGTCTCCGGAACAGCTGCCGTTTTTCTCGGGCACCTATTTTCCAAAGACGGACCGTTTCGGTAAACCGGGCTTTCTGCGCGTGCTGAGCGCGCTCCATGCGGCCTGGCGGGACGAACGGACGAAGGTGATGACCATCGGCGAGGAATTGCGCGGAAGTCTGCATCGCGCCTCCGAGAAACGGCCCGCGGAACTTGACGCCTCGGTGCTCGATACCGCAGAGCGCGCCTTTGACCACTCCTTCGACAGCGTGCACGGAGGCTTCGGCGGCGCGCCGAAATTCCCGGTGCCGCACGCGCTCTCCTTTCTGCTGCGCAGGCACGACCGCTCCGGGGATGCATCGCTTCTCCGCATGGCGGAACACACCCTCGCGTCGATGTACCGCGGCGGCGTGTACGATCATGTCGGCTTCGGATTCTGCCGCTACTCCACCGACGCGCAATGGCTGGTCCCGCATTTTGAAAAAATGCTGTACGACAACGCGCTCCTCATGACGGCGTACACCGACGCCTTCCTCGTCACGCGCAAGGAGGAGTACGCGACGGTCGTCCGGGAGATCGCGACCTACATCCTGCGCGACATGACGAGCGCGGACGGCGCCTTCTTCTCCGCGGAAAATGCCGACAGCGAAGGCGAGGAGGGAAAATTCTACGTGTTCACGCGTGCCGGGTTTCTCCGCATCGTCGGCGCGGAACACGGCGAGGCGCTGGCGGAGTACTTCGGCATCACCGCGGAGGGAAATTTCGAGCACGGGAACAACGTCCTCCACATCGCCGTCGATCCCGCGGAGTGGAGACGCCGACACGGACTGTCGGAAGGGGACGCGGCGCTCCTCCTGAACGACACGCGGTCCCGTCTGCTCGACGCGCGTGCACTGCGCGTTCGTCCCTCGCTCGACGACAAGATCCTCGTGTCATGGAACGGCCTGATGATCTCCGCCCTGTCGCGCGCAGGCGTCGCGCTCGACGAACCGCACTACGTGCAGGCGGCCCGGCTCGCCGCCGATTTTCTGCTGAACACCATGCTCCGGAATGACGGATCGCTGCAGCACCGCCACCGGGCCGGAGAGACGGGCATCGACGGCTTCCTGGAAGATTACGCCTTTTTCGTGTGGGGACTGATCGATCTCTACGAGGCAACCTTCGAAGCCGCGTATCTCCGTCAGGCCCTCGCATTGAACGCGCGCATGATCGCGGATTTCCACGATGCGGAGCGGGGAGGCTTCTTCTTCACCGCGCACGACGCGGAGACGTTGATTTCGCGCACCAAGGACGTGTACGATGGCGCGCTGCCCTCGGGCAACAGCAGCGCGGCCCTCAATCTCATCCGCCTGGCGAGACTCACGGGCGACGCGGAACTCGAGCGCCTTGCGGACGCGACGTTCCGCGCGATGGGACAGCAGGTCAGCTCCCTTCCGTCGGGTCACACGGTCATGCTCACCGCGCTGGATTTCGCGATCGGACCCTCGCGGGAGATCGTCCTCGCGGCCGAGACGCTCGAGGATATCGCGGGATTCCGGACGGTGCTCCGGTCGCGTTTCCTTCCACGCGCCGTCACCCTGTTTCATGCGTCCGGACAGCAGGGCGAGGCGTTGCGCGACCTTGTGCCGTTTCTGTCCACACAGCGCGCGATCGAGGGCCGGGCGACCGCCTACCTCTGTGAAAACCATGTATGCACAGCGCCTGTGACAAGCGCTGTGGAACTGTCCACGTTGCTCGACGGAAGCCGTTGAGCCGAGCGATGCATATCTCGCGGTTTCGGAGATGGCGGTTGTTTGAAAGAACCGTGTGGAATCCCGCGCTTCGAAAGAACGTCTTCCCGCTTAGAATTCCCGGTCCATGTCCGCTCTCGCCCTCACCAGCGCGCGGAACGCCGTCCCCAGACGTTCACCGGCTTCGCGCAGTTGTGAAGAGCGTTTCAAGGATGTGCCAGCCGGGAGCGCGCGTGCCTCGTTTCCGCGAACAAGAAAACTGCCGATGGTTTTCGTTCCACTGAAGAAATGCTCTTCCCGGTCGGCGGATGCAGTGTCCTCATGCACGGTGCAGAGCACAAGCGCACCCGCACGAAAACAGTACTCACGCCGGGAAGCCCGTGCCGCCATGTTCGATGTTATCACAGCGGTCAGAAGGACCGTCCGCCTTTCCCACGGCTTGTCATCCCCCTCAAGATCGACGGAGCGAAACGCGATGACCGTTTCCTGCGGACCGCTTCCCGGAAGCACGCGCGTCATGCGCACCGTGCCGGTTCCGGCATCCCCGCCCTCCTCTCCGCCGCCAAGCGTCTCTTCGAGTTCCATGCGGTAGGAACGGATGCGCCGGACCTCGGCGTCCTGCGCAATTGCCGGGACCGACGCGAGGACAATCAGAACAACAACCATGCAGTTCCGCATTGCATTACTCCGAATTGGTGGCGATGGATTAGCGTCGCGTCTTCGTACAACCACGAACATATCACTTCTCGCCTGCGAAGCGAAAACGCGGCCCGTCAGAGTGCTCGCTCGTTCCGTCTCCAAGCCCTTCCGGAAACAATCGACAACCCGCATTCCGAAATTCAGACCGCGACAGGCGGAACAGACACCTTGTGCGCGCCATCGCAGAACGGCTTGTTGGCGGACCGCCCGCAGCGGCACAGGGCGGCGCTATCGCCGGCGGCAATGGTCTTCCCCTCGGTGTCCCGAATTTCCGTGGCGCCGGAGAGCAGAATCGGCCCATTGTTCATGAGCGTCAATTTCAGTGCGGCATCCGCGACCGATGCATCACCTTTCATTTTGTTCTCACCGATCGCCGAGGCGCACTCGAACATTGCGCTCTTGTGGGAGCCGTCGCAGAAGGGCTTGCTCTGCGACTGTCCGCAGCGGCACAGCCATGCGCTGTCTCCGGAAAATATTTCCGCGCCGTCCGCCGTGACGATCGTGATATTCCCTGTCAGTCCGAGCGGACCATTTTCTGTAAGGGTGATAATGTTCATTCTGTACTCCGATGCTGTGCTGGTTTGTGTAATGCTCGCGATGCGTCACCCGGAGGTGCCGGCCATTTCTTTGCTTTAAATTCAAAACGTTTATACTGTCAAGTACGTTCCCGCGTATCGGCCTGCCGGTGATGAGAAACGGGCGGCGTGTCCGCAGTGAACACGCCGCCCGTACAGTCAGGGATTTTCGCTGTATGCCGATCGTCAGAGCAGTTTTTTCACTTTCGCTTCGAAATCTTCTTCCGACATGTAGCCGATGTGGCTGTCGATGATGTTGCCCTTGCGATCGACGAAGAACGAGGTGGGGATGCTGCGAATGTCGCCATATTTTGCGGCGATCTGGCCGTCGTCCAGCACCACGGGGTAGGTCATTTTGTACTTGTCGATGAACGGCTTCACGACGGACCAGCCCTTCTCGTCGAGAGAAATACCGACGATCTCGAGGCCTTTCTTTTTGTACTTGTCGTGCACTTTCAGAAAGCCGGGAATTTCGGCCTTGCAGGGCCCGCACCAGGTGGCCCAGAAATTCACGACCACAGCCTTGCCTTTCATCTTCGCGAGATCCACGGTTTCGCCCTTCGCGTTCTTCAACGCGAATGGGAACGCCGCCTTCTTCCCGTTCTGTCCGAATGTCACCGCGGAGGCGACAAAAAGGGTGAACACAAGTGCGAATATGGTTTTCATCGAACGTCCTTTCTTGGTTGTGTGAAATCGCGTGTCGGATTCGGGTCCGGCATTCATAGGATGCATCCGAACCGTTTTGGATTCACGAACAGCTGCACGGCACAGGGTCCGATTTCCTGTTGACCGGTCCGTTCCTCGGCGCTCCGCTCGCTGTCCGGTGCTGCCGGAGCATCGCTTTTCCGTCCCGGGGTCGCTCGCTCCGGAATCGCGCTACTTGATCTGGAACGATGCATTCACGACGGCGGTAATCTCCTTCTCGATGGAACCGACATCGTTGACGCCGTAATCCGAGACCATGTTCGAATTCTTCGGCGTGATCTGCAACACGCCCATGCGCGCGGTGCGAAGCGGGCCAAGCGAGCGGCCGGTCGCCGTGGCGATGCGCTCTGCCCGCACCATCGCGTCCTTCGCCGCCTCGGCCTGAATCTGAATCTTCAGATTCGCCAGTTTTGTGTACTGATACTCGGGCGGCTCGATGTTGAAGAACACGCCCTGTTCGATGATCGAGGAAATATCGAGCGCAATGGCCTTGATGATCTGGACATCGCCAGATTGTATCTCGACGCGCTGACTGTATTGGTATCCGCGAATGCCCGTCTGCTGCCCGTCGGTTCCATAGGAATACACCGGAGTGTTGATGACGGGGTAGAAATCGACCTTGTCCGCCGGAAAGCCCTTGGCCTCGAGATACTGCATGAGCAGGGGTTTCTGGGTCTTGAGCGCGCCGTACGCCGCCGCTGCGGTCGACGCTTCGATGGAGATCGAGCCGCGCAGGATGGCCAGATCGCTCGTGATGTCCTTTTTCGCTGAGCCGGTCACGGTGATGGTCTGCTCCGCGCCTTTCGTCTCGCTCCAGACGTAGCCGAAGACGACAACGGAAAGGACGAGCCCGACGGCGAGAATGGATGCGGGAATGATAAATGAATTATCGCGCATGGGAATCCTGCTGTGATGGTGAATGTCGGTCGAAATGTACTGCCGGCGCGCGATATCGGCAATGCAATCGCGCGGGACCTCGCCGGCCGTGATTCCCAGGGGGGACACGCAGCCGCGGCTCGTTGATTCTTACTCCCTCAATGTCGAGTTTAGCGCACACATGAGCGCCGGAAGAAAAAAATCCCCCGACCCGAATTCCGAAGCCCGCGGCGGCGCGGAATTCGCCTCAGCATCCGTCACCGGTCAGGCGCTGTCCGTCTCACCCGGCACGATGTCACCGGGAAATGTCTCCCCGGCGTCGAATACGAAGAGCCGCTCGAAAGACCTTTCCGTCGACGAGCTTGCCGGGGGCATCCTGTCGGGCGACCGCGTCATTCTCGGTCGCGCGATCACGCTCATCGAGAGTGCGCATCCCGCGCATGCACGCAAAGCGCTGGAATTGCTCGAACGCGTGCTGCCGCACAGCGGTCGCTCGGTGCGGGTGGGCATCACCGGCGTGCCGGGCGTGGGAAAGAGCACCTTCATCGAGGCGCTGGGCCTTCACCTGACGGCGCGCGGCTATCACCTCGCGGTCCTCGCCATCGACCCGAGCAGCCGCATCTCGAAAGGCAGCATCATGGGCGACAAGACGCGCATGGAGCGCCTTTCCGCCGACCCGGCGGCCTTCATCCGGCCTTCGCCCTCCGCGGGTTCGCTCGGCGGCGTCGCGCGCAAGACGCGCGAGGCGATGCTCGTCTGCGAGGCCGCGGGCTTCGACGCGGTGTTCGTCGAAACCGTCGGCGTCGGACAATCGGAAACCGTCGTGCATTCAATGGTCGATTTTTTCCTGCTTCTGATGCTCGCCGGCGCGGGCGATCAGCTCCAGGGAATCAAACGCGGCATCATGGAACTCGCGGATGCGGTCGTCATCAACAAGGCCGATGGCGACAACATCATGGCGGCGCGGCGCGCGCGCGGCGATTACGAAATGGCCCTGCATCTGATGCGCCCTCCGTCGCCGGACTGGTCGCCTCCCGTCCTCACCTGCTCCTCGCTCACCGCCGATGGCATCGAGGGCGTGTGGGATACGATCACCCGCTTCCGCACAACCATGTCCGCAAATGGCGCCCTCGAGCAGCGCCGCAAAACGCAGTCCCGCGACTGGATGGAGGACACGATCCACGACTCGCTGCGCGACCGCTTCGAGGCGCACCCCCGCGTTGCGACGCTTCTCCCCGACCTCGAACGACGCGTGCTCGACGGAACCCTTCCGGCCGTCTCCGCCGCACAACAACTCCTCGACGCGTTTTTCACCGAAAAGCACGAAAGGGAATAAGCCTCGACGATACCGATTCGCAACGAACGAAAGGCATGCATACCATGAGTACCCGCAGACTGTTTCACGCCACGCTGTTCGGCGCAGTGTTCCTCGCGTCCTGTTCTTCTCCGAAAGAGGAGATCCGGACCGTAAAGCCGGAAACAGGGACGGTGGACGTCACGCCCCCCGCACCGCCACGCGTCTTCCAGTACGAGGACCGCTACTTCGTACGCGACGCGTCCATCGATCCTTCCACGAAGGTGGACGATCCGCTGCAGGCAATCCGCGTCATTCAGCTCAAGCCGGGTACGCATGACGTGCTTGTCATCAGCGTGTTCGCGAAGGAGAAGGAAGCCGGCGCGGAGGTCGCCTCGGAAACCTGGTTCGGCATCGAGCTGCCGTCCATGGCGCCCGGAACATATGACCTCGCGAAGGCGGCGGAAGTCAAATTCTATCGCTTCCATCTCGGCGACAAACCGCTGCGCCTCGATGGGCAGAAATGTACCGGTACCATCACGATCGAGGACAGCAGGGACGGCTTCCTCACCGGCGCCATCGTCGCACGCATCGAGGGCGTCTCCAAGTCCTTCCTCGACGTCTCCGCACCCTTCACCACCGCGTTCACCGGCTCCTTCCGCATCAAGGAAGTGCCGCTCGAAGCCACGCTCATCAAGGGCCGTTGAGAAACATCGCACCTGTCACGTTCCACTTCAACCTGTCACCTTCGACATTCCACCTGCCCCCTTCCACTATCCACCTGTCACCTTCCACCTTCCCCAATCCCATCCATGGCCAAACGCACAACCCGATACGTCTGTCAATCCTGCGGCCAGTCCTCTCAAAAATGGAGCGGGAAATGCGACGGCTGCGGTCAGTGGAACACGCTTGTGGAGGAGTTCGTGCAGCCCGAGGTGAAGGGCAAAGGCGCGCGCCGGACCGCAAGCAGCACCGATCCCGTGCCGATAGGCGCCATCGATGCGGACCGTGATGCACGCATTCGCACCGGACTGAAGGAGGTCGATCGCGTGCTGGGCGGCGGCATCGTTCCCGGCTCGATGATCCTGCTCGGCGGCGATCCCGGCATCGGCAAATCCACACTGATGATGCAGATCTGCCATCGCCTGGGCGGGTCTTCCGATGCGGAGGGAACCATCCTCTACATCAGCGGCGAAGAGTCCCTCCGGCAGATCAAACTCCGCGCCGAACGCCTCAACGCGCTGTCGGAACGCTTCCTTGTGCTCGCCGAAACCAACATCGACGCCATCCTGCACGCGATCGAGACCACGCATCCCGCCCTCGTCGTGGTCGATTCCATCCAGACAATGTACCGCCCCGAACTCGAGAGCGCGCCGGGCAGCATCTCGCAGGTGCGCGAATGCGCGGCCCTGCTGCTGCAGTACGCGAAATCGTCCAACATTCCGATGTTCCTGATCGGACACGTGACCAAGGACGGCATCATCGCCGGCCCGCGCGTCCTCGAGCACATGGTGGACACGGTCCTTCAGTTCGAAGGCGACCACCATCACGCCTACCGTATCGTGCGCGGCCTCAAAAACCGCTTCGGCTCCACCAACGAGATCGGCATCTTCGAGATGCGCGAGAACGGACTGCGCGAAGTCGACAATCCGAGCGAGGTGTTCCTCTCCGAGCGCTCGCGCGGCATCTCGGGTTCCTGCGTCTTCGCGAGTATCGAAGGGACGCGCGCACTGCTCGTGGAAGTGCAGGCCCTCGTCTCGCCCAGCAACTTCGGCATGCCGCAGCGCGCCGTGTCGGGCATCGACGGCAAGCGCCTCTCGCTGTTGCTCGCCGTGCTCGAGAAACGCTACGGCCTGCGCACCGGACAGTTCGACGTGTTCGCGAACATCGCCGGCGGCGTGCGCATCGACGAACCCGCCGTGGACCTCTCCGTCGCCGCGGCCATCGTCTCCAGCGCGCGCGACGCGGCCATCCACCATTCCACCGTCGTCATCGGCGAAATCGGCCTCGGCGGCGAAATCCGCTCCGTCAGCCATCTCGAAAAACGCATCACCGAAGCGGAGAAACTCGGCTTCGAGCGTGTGGTGGTTCCGAAGGGAAATCTCAAGGAGAAACGAAAGGGACAGATCGCCGTCGTCGAGGTGGAAACGATTGCCAATGCGATGGAACGGCTGGTGAAGTAGTCCTGCGACATTGCCGCGAATGCGTGTTCATGCCCGGATTCCGTGCAGAATCGTCCCGATCCACGGCGTGACGTCGTGCTTCCGTGCTTCCCTTACAACGCCGCCTTCAAATACGTTCCCGTGTAGGATTTCAGCTCTTTCGCCACCTCCTCCGGCGTGCCCTGGGCCACGATCTCTCCTCCGCGATCGCCGCCCTCGGGACCGAGATCCACAATCCAGTCCGCGCACTTGATCACGTCGAGGTTGTGCTCGATGATCAGCACGCTGTGCCCGGCCTCGATCAGGGCGTCGAAGCAGGAGAGCAGCTTCTTGATGTCGTGGAAGTGCAGACCGGTGGTGGGCTCGTCGAAAATGAACAGTGTGTGCTCGTCGGACTTCATCGTCAGATGCAACGCGAGCTTCAGGCGCTGCGCCTCGCCGCCCGAGAGCGTCGTCGCGGGCTGGCCGAGCTTCATGTAGCCGAGACCCACGTCGTCGAGCACGCGCAGCTTGTTGGCGACGCGCGCGGTACGCTCGAAGAAGATGAGCGCTTCGGCAACGCTCATGCCCAGCACGTCCACGATGTTCTTGCCGTGGTAGCGGATGTCCAGCAGCTCCTTCTTGTAGCGCGTGCCCTTGCAGGCCTCGCACTCGAGGTACAGGTTCGCCATGAACTGCATTTCAACGGTGATGAAGCCGTCGCCCTCGCAGATGTCGCAGCGCCCGCCGGGCACGTTGAACGAGAAGGCCCCGGGACCGAAGCCGCGCAGCTTCGCCGCCGCGGTGGCCGCGAATAATTCGCGCATGGTGTCGAACGCCTTGAGGTAGGTCACCGGATTTGAGCGCGGGGTGCGGCCGATGGGCGACTGGTCCACCATCTCCACATGCTTCACCTTCCTCGACCCGGTGAATCCGGAGAAGACGCCCACCTCGTCCTCCACCATGCCCTCGAGTTCTTTCTTCAGACCCGCGTACAGCACGTCGTGCACCAGCGTGCTCTTTCCCGACCCGCTCACACCCGTCACGCAGGTGAACACACCGAGCGGGATCGCGACATCCATGCCCTTGAGGTTGTTCTGCGTCGGCGAGAGCACGACCAGCTCGCTCGGCGCCTTCCGCCGCTTGCGCGGTACCGGGATGGAGAGTTTTCCGCTGAGGTACTTCCCGGTGAGCGATTCCTTGTTTTTCACCAGCTCCGCGTACGTTCCCGAGGCGACCACTTCTCCGCCGTGCTCGCCGGCGAAGGGACCCATGTCCACGATCATGTCGGCCTGTTCCATCATTTCGCGGTCGTGCTCCACCACGAGCACGGTGTTGCCGCTGTCGCGCAGCGACGTGAGAATGGAAATCAACCGCGTGTTGTCGCGCGAATGCAGGCCGATGGTCGGCTCATCCAGCACGTACAGGGTTCCGACGAGCGCCGACCCCAGCGACGTCGCGATGTTGATGCGCTGCGATTCCCCGCCCGACAGCGTGTGCGAGAGGCGGTCCAGCGTCAGGTACCCCAGGCCGATCTCGTTGAGGATGCGCACGCGCTTGCGGATTTCTTCGAGGATGCGCGAGGCCACGCCGGTTTCGAACGGCGTGAACACGGCCTTCGTAAAAAAGATCTCAAGCTCCTCTATCGTCATTCGGACGAGGGCGCCGAGCGTGGTGTCGTTCACGCGCACGGCCAGCGCTTCAGGCCTGAGACGGGCGCCGTCGCAGGACTGGCAGGGCGTGTAGCCGCGGTAGCGCGCCATCAGGATGCGGTAGTGCATCTTGTAGTTGTTCTCTTCCACCATGCGGAAGAATCCCCGCACGCCCTTGAAACCCTTCACACCGTTCCAGATCAGATCCTTCTGTTCCTTCGTCAGCTCGCGGTACGGAACGTGCAACGGAATACCGGCTGATGCGGCGACCTTCTCGAGATCGCGGTAATGCTTGCTGTGCTTGGGCGTGGTCCACGGCTGCACGGCGCCCTCGGCAAGAGTCTTGTTCGGGTTGGGCACGACGAGCCTGGGATCGATGCCGGTCGTGCGGCCGAAACCCTGGCATTCCGGGCAGGCGCCCGCGGGATTGTTGAAGGAAAAAAGTCGCGGCTCGGGCTCCACGTAGCGCGTGTGGCATTGCGTGCACTCGAAGGCCGCGCTGAACTTCCACTCCTCGTCCGTCTCCAACACGCGCACGCGCACGTAGCCATCGCCCTCGGAGAAGGCCGTCTCGAGCGAATCGCTGAAACGCGAACTGTCCCCGTCGCTCCGCCACACAAGACGGTCGACAAGCACGAAGACCTCGTCCTTGGCGGCGTCCACGGTGTCGATGTCTTCGAGATTGATCACGTCGCCGCGCACGACGATGCGGATGAAACCGCGCTTGCGCAGGTTCTCGAGCTCCTCCGGCATCGAGTGGCCCTCGTGCGGATGCATTGGAAAAAGGAGCAGCACCTTCGCGCCGTCGGGGAGCGTGCCGAGCCGCTCCATCACGGTCCGCACCGAATCGCGCTGCACGTGCAACCCGTCGTTGATGCAGGAGGTCCGGCCGATGCGCGCGAAGAGCAGACGCAGGTAATCGTAGATTTCGGTGGATGTGCCGACGGTGGAACGCGGATTGCGTCCCGTGGGTTTCTGCTCGATCGCGATCGCCGGCGCGATGCCCTGGATGAAGTCCACGTCGGGCTTGTTCATGCGCTCGAGGAACTGCCGCGCGTAGGCGGAGAGACTCTCCACGTAACGGCGCTGCCCCTCGGCATAGATCGTGTCGAAGGCGAGGCTCGATTTGCCCGAGCCGCTGACGCCCGTCACCACGATGAGCGCGTTGCGCGGCAGCGAGATGGAGACGTTCTTCAGGTTGTTGACCCGCGCTCCCTGGATCACAAGGTTGGATCGCGGTGTGCCTTCGGTCGCGACGCCGCTTTTCCCCGCCCGCTTTCTGTCCTTCCCCGCTGCAACCGCCATAGTGATGCGCTTCCGCTTCGTCGTCCGTTACAAATTTCCGAATCTGAAAAGGTACCGAGGCGAGGCGCGAAATCCAAGGACGAGGGCCGGGGCGTGAAGAAGCAGTCCGGTCAACGCAGGAAGCGTGGCTGCGTCCGGCGGCGAAGGAGTGGCCGGGATGCGTTACTTCACGCTGCAGTCGATCTTGTCTTTGAAATGCTCGATGACCGGGGATGTGTAGAATTCACCAACGCCGAAGGAGACACCCGCGTACACGCCGCTCGCGTCTTGCGTCCAGCCGGGAAAGATGTTGCTGGTGAGGGTGCCGCTCGTGCCGTATGTGCCGCCCGCCTGCACACCGAGATTCATCCCCAGAAAATCGCCGGCATTCACTCGTGCGCCGATGTGCAGGATCTGCGACGGGTACAGATTGACTTCGATGAACGGTTCGAGAAGAATTTTGGAAAACACCCAGGACTGATATGTCGCGCGAAACGGAAGAATTCCCGCGCCGCCCTCGAAATTTCCAAGCCAGAAAAGGTTGACGAGCGAGGTGCCCAGTGTGAGATTCCGCAGCACGCCGTCGGCGGGAAAGGCGACGCTTCCGAACTGCGCAATGAAGCCGTTGAAGGTTCGCGATATGGCCAGTTCGTCCGACGTGCCGTCGCCGAACACGATGCCGTCGCTGTCACCCTCCGAGCTCCGAAGCATCGTCACCGTGAGGAAACCAACGCGGCGCGCGGGCGCGCGATGATCCCGCCACTCCCTCTCCATGTCTGCTTCCGTGTTCCAGAAATCCAGCATCGACAGGCCGAGCCCGGCGTACGGAAAGACGCGGAGCGCGTCGATCTCCGACGCGTCCGGATTCGCGCGCCCCCCAACGGCGATCCCGGCCTGCGCGAAGAGATTCGCCCCGCCGTACAACGCGACATGCAGCGAGGCGCCCGCGTGCACATAGCGGAATGGCGCGAACAGGCTCGCGCCCGCAAACGGTTGCACGTCCACGTACGGAGGGGCGTCGCGCAGATATATCCGTTTGCGAAGATACACCGGAAGCACACCAAGCAGTTGCTGCCCGTCCTTCGTGCCGTTGAAGATACCCTCGATGAGAGCGGTCCCGATTGACCAGTCCTTTCCGAGCGCGGGAAAACGGTGCTCCCAGATGCCCGCGCGGAACAGATACCCGTTGAACAGCGCGGAATCTCGTGTCTCGCGCAGACCGAACGTGTTGTGCACCCCGAACAATCCGTTCCCGATGGGATGACGCGTGGCGTCGCGTCCGCCGGCCGCGAGTCCCGCCACCTCGAACGCGCCGAAGCGTGAGAAATTCGGATAGTTGCGCACACACACGCTGTCGTACTCCGTCACCCTGCGCTCCGTGATGGTCTGCTTCGCGGTCGGGCGTATCACACCGTTGTCGCTGCCTGCCAATCCGCGCGTGCGTTCCTCCTCGACGATGCGCTGATGAAACGTGTCGGTGCGCGACCGCGTGACGAGGAAGGATTCACGGAAAGACCCGCACCCCTGCAGTGCCATCAGGGAACATGCGATCAGCGCTGCGATCGACAGCGGATATCGCGCGGAAGCGACACTGTTGCGCGTGTGTTTCATGGGAACGCGCCCGCTCGTTGCGGTCAGTGAAGCGGCTCTCGCCATCATCGACGCTCTCCGTCCTTGCGCGCCACCTTTGTCAATTCCACGCGTCTGCACCGCGTGTTGAAGACCTCGTCGCTTTCACCGGGTCGGCGCGAGAGAAGCTCGTCCTCTCCCCTGGCCATGATGCTGATGATGTCTGGGGAAATCCCGTGAACGGTCTGGAGGATGCTTCTGACAAACTCCGCGCGTTTCTGGCTGAGCAGGCGGTTGTACTCCCGTGTGCCGACCGAATCGGTGTGGCCGGCCAGCGTGATGCGTGCGATGCGGTCCCGGTAGCTCGTGAGATTCAGCGCGAGATATTCGATTGCGTCCTTCCATGTGCTCGACGTCGGCTCGCCGTTTTCATCGAGCACGCTGTCGAGCGGATGCTCAGCGTCGTTGAACGGAAAATTGATGCGGAGATTCAGTGTCTCGGCGAGAAGGAAATCGTGCGAGTACTCGCGCACGCCGGGAGTGTCCGGCGCGTCCACCTCGTACGTGTCGTAAAAATACCGCTCCGCCTGCGCGCCCACGTCGTACCGCCGCCCCTTCGTCAGGACCACGTAGTACTCGCCGTTCTGATTCGTCTCCACTGTCGCGACAACGGCGCCGCTGCCCTTGTCCTTCCAGAACAGCCGCGCGTGCGGGACCGCTTCCTGTGCTCGTGCACCACGGACGGTACCGCGCAGGGTGACAAGCGACGGCGGTTGCGGATTCGGAGAGATGCCATACAGGTCGTAACCTCCGGCGCCGCCGGGCCTGTTGGACGCAAAGAGCAGGATGGAGTCCGCGCGCGCGCTCGGCGGTGTCGACGGAAAGAACTCGTCGTCCGTGGTGTTGAGAGGCACACCCGCGTTCACGGGATTCGACCACCCGCCGGACGATCGTTCCGTCAGGAAGATGTCGAGTCCGCCCACACTGCCATGGCCGTCCGATGCGAAGTACAGGGTCGTGTTGTCACCGCAGATGAACGGGGTCATTTCGTTGCAGCTCGTGTTCAGAACCGGACCCAGGTTCGCCGGCTCCGACCACGCCCCGTTCGCATCGCGCGTTGAAGTCCAGAGATCCGTGTTGCCATAACCGCCCGGCCGGTCCGATGCGAAATACAGTGTGGTTCCGTCGGGCGAAATCGAGGGATGCGAATCGAAGTACGGCGAGTTGATGCGCGGAATCAGCATCGGAGCATCGAGTGATATCCGTTCGCCCTTCCGGAGTATGCGTGCCATGTAGATGTCGCAGTCACCGAGCGTGTCCGGACGGTTCTTTGCCGCGAAGTACAACCAGGCGCCGTCCGGAGACATCGAGGGCGCGCCCTCGTGCACGATGCGCATGTTGGATGTCAGCGGCTGTGTGAACCGGATCGCGCCCCCCGCGCCGCGCTGCGCGAACCAGAGATTCTGACTCGCGTCCCGCCCCGCGACCCCGCCGTCGAGAGACTTCATGCTGGTGTACACCAGCAGTTCCCCCGCGGGGTCCGCGAGATCGGCCGCGGTGCTGACGCCGAATTCATCGGCCACCGACTGAAGCCCCGGCGGAAGCGCGCGAATCTTGTAACAGCGCGGCGTTCCTTCGCTGCACGAGGTGTCGATCGACAGCGGACGTGGACCGTCCGTCGCACGGCATTCCGCCATCGGCTCCGTCACGACCCGTCTGCTTGTCGTCACCTTCACCGTGGGACCGCACGAGGCCAGAAGTGTCACCAGTAGAACGAGCGCTGCGGCCTGTTTCATTTCATCCTCCAGAGAAAGACATGTCTCGTTTCCGTGCGGAGACGCTCGTCGGTTGCGCTCGAGCCGGTGTGGGCGGATCTTATGCCGGGACGTGCGGCGCGAGCAACGAAAACGGGTACACGGGAATGTTGCGAAGCACCCAGTATGCGACAATGAGCCACGGCAACGCCGAGACCACACGCGCCTCCACCCGCTGCGTCTCGATCCCGCAATCGCGGAGCACCTTCCGCAATGGACGCCATAACGCGAACGCGGCGAACATGACGAGAAGCAGCGGATTGTACTGCACCGCAGCCACGGAATCACCATGCAGGAGCGCATGCGTTGCGCGCAGGGATCCGCACCCGGGACAGTGGAGACCGGTCATGGCGTGAACCGGGCACGGAGGAATGAGCGTGCTTGTCGCCGGATTGACGAAGAAGAGAAACACCAGAGCGAGGACGAGTGCGCCGCGTACGGCGTATCTGTGCAACACTGCGTGGTGCATGGTGAGCGTCACGTTCATCGGCGCACCTCTACATGCTCCCGCCGATCCCCATCATGACAATGGCAAGGATGTACAGCAGACCGGCGCCAAGTCCCAATCCGAAACCCAGCCAGCACCAGAGCCGGGCGTTCTTCGACGCTTCCGCGGCGCCGGCAAGATCGCCCGCATCGCGCTTCGTCCTCGTTTGCGCGGCGTACACGATGGCGGGGATGCCGAGCGGCAGACAGCAGAACAGCGTCACGAGAATCGACTGCACGAGATAATCGCGGACGTCGTACGCCTGCAGCGGATCGCCGCTGTTGACGCCGGAGAACGATGGCGGCCGTGCGGCCACGCGTGATCCCGGGGCATGCAGCTCCGTGCTGCAATTGGTGCAACGCCAGAGGTTATCGTCATTCGACGTTCCGCACTTCGGACAAAACATGCTACCTCCTGATCGGGAATGATGTGCCGGGGCAAATACTCGCGGTCGACAGCGATGCGCGAAAGTACGAATTCACAACGAAACATTCCCCGCCGCGCGGCGACGCCGGACCTCGTCACATCCAGGGCCACCAGGGCATGTTTCTCGCGATCCAATACGCCGCCAGAACAACGAGCATCCCGACAATAAACGATGTGTTCGTCCGATTGTTGGTCTGCCTGTTCCGGAGCGCGCTGCCGGCGAAGTGGCGGGCGAAGAGAACTCCGACCACGGGGATGAGGATCACAGACAGGGGATTGGAGCGCAATCCGGCGAAGATTTCTCCGTGCAGAAACAGATGGACGGCGCGCTGCGTCCCGCAGCCGGGACACGACCAGCCGGTTGCCAGCCTGAAGGGGCAGGGGAGGAATGCGTCCGCCTTCGCGGGATCGAAAAAATAAAACCACGCCAGCACCGATGCTGAAACGGCGAGGAAAAGGATGCTTCGTGCGGCACGGAGTTCGCGCATATCTGTCGGGACATTCTCCATGAGACGCAATGAGGCGGAAAGGGCACGCCCCTTCCGCCTCATGCCGTTGCCTTTCGACGCAATTACATGCTCGCGCCCGTTCCGCCGCCTGGTCCCACGTACTCCGCATCGCCGAACGCGAGAATCGGGAGGAATACGATCGAGAGGAGAATGAGTCCGACGCCGAAGCCGGCGCTCTTCCCGAACACCTTGGCGAGCTCGAGGTACACGATAATCATCATGACGATGTTGACACAGGGAATCAGCATCAGGACCACCCACCACGCGGGCTTGCCGATGATTTCCATCAGGACGATGATGTTGTAAATCGGCACAATGGCGGCCCAGCCGGGCTTCCCGGCCTTGGTAAAGATCTTCCACATGCTGACGATGACAAGAATCAGAATCGCGAGGTACACGATCAGAATTCCGGCTCCGACGCCCGCCAACAAGCCCGTGTTTTGTTCAACCATGTACTCTTCCTGCATAGCGACCTCCAATGATGGTGATGGGTGGATGAATGGTGGAGTGATACTCCGTCATCAGGATGGCGTGTGCGAACTCCCGGCCGCTTTCCGCGCGAAGGAGTAGATCGATAACTGTTTGGTGTAGCAGGCTCGCGACAAAATAAGAAAAAGGTGGAAATAACAAATGAGCATCTCGTAAATTCTACGAATTCATGACGCGCGCCGTCTCGCTCTTCCTGGAAGCGCGAGCGGGAATCGCGGGCGTGAGCAGCGAGGATTCCATGGACGACATGTGGCGCGAAGATGGTATCTTCGTACGAGATCGAATGAAAACCGCAACCGCTTTTCTCTTCCTCCTGGCGTTCGCATCCACCGCGTGCGCGCAACCGTGCGAATCGGTGCAATGCATCGATACCCTGTTCCGTGATATCTATTCGTTGAAGCTCTCCCGCGCATCCGCGGTCGCGCGCGTGCGTGAAGCGCATGCGCTGCTGCGATCACTGAGCCGGAAGGGCGGCATCGAGCGCGCGACGTCTGCTGCCTGGGTGTTTCCCCTGCGAGGACATTCGGCCGGATCCATTGGCGGTCGCGGCACGGGGTATCGCGGAGCAGCCTCCTATGATTTCTTCAGCGGAAACAGCCACGGCGGCCATCCCGCACACGATGTATTCATCCGCGACCGCGACTTCGACGATCTCGACGACAAAACATCGAAACCCGTCGACGTCCTCTCCGTCAGCGCCGGAATCGTCATCTCCGTCACCGCCTCCTGGTCCCCCGACAGTATGGACGCCAAGGGCAGGCAGCCGATCCGCAGCGGGATCTGTGCCTGGATCTACGATCCGGTGAGCGACTGCCTCTTCTACTACGCGCACCTCCGCCGTGCCGCGTGTACCGTCGGGCAGACCGTGCGCCCCGGCGACCGGCTCGGAGAGGTCGGACGCACCGGAAAGAACGCGTATCCGCATCGCTCGCCGACACATCTGCATTTCATGGTGCTTTCCTTTCGCGACGGCCTCCCGAGACCGCGCGACATCTATCCTGAACTCCTCCGGGCCTCCACACGCTGATCATGGATCGCAGACAGTTTTTCAAATTCGGTATCTCCGGCTTGCGGGACGCGGCGTCGAAAAAGGCGCCGGACGCCATCAAACCGAAGCTGGGCATGACGCCTCTGGATGTGACGATTCTCACCTCCCGTGCACGCGAAGCCGAGCACCTGGCCGAGGAAATGTTGCGTGAACATTTTGGAGAGGTCATGCTGCGGCTGCGGCAGTCGGAGCTTCCTGGCGTCTTTCCGGGCGGCGTGCTGCTCTTTGAGGGAAACCGCCGGAGGAATTTCCATGACGGTATTTCGCTCTTTCATGCCGCCCTTCGGCAGCTCGAGAACGACCTCGAACTGCCTTCACTGCAGCAACATCCGACTCTCGTGCGCTTCGTGAATCAGACGCCGCCCTTCAGCAGGAGCGTGGAAGTCTTCCACCGCGACCGCCTCCTGCTCGCGCTCCCGCTGAGTGAAAATGGCGTCTTTGAATTCCCGGGGACGCGTGGTCCCATGTCGCTGGTCATCAAGGAGGGCCGCTTCAGTGTCGCTGCGTCGACATGCAAATACGGAACCTGCGTCGCGCATCCTGATATTCAAACTCCCGGACAGCGTATCACGTGCGTGCCGAACGAAATGTCGGCGGTTATCGGCGCCATCCTGGGCTGAACCATGGTCGCACGGCGTTTCATGGCTGGGGAAACTCCCGCGCGCGACCTCCTTCTTCGCGAGAACGTTGTGGATGTTTGTACTCTGTACTCCGATTTTCGTACTTTCTTCGCATCGACTATTTCCATGCAACACCCGCCTGTGCAAATCCGCCCATCGGTCCCACTCAAGCGCTCATGACCAGGATTTTCCCATGACCACCGCAAGAATGTGGTACGCCGACTCTGTCGCCGGGGCGTGTGCAGTTCTGCTCCTTCTCGCGCTATCAACATCCTGTCATGCGCAGGACGGAGACACGCCTTTCCCCGACTCTGCGTTCGCTTCACCCGGGCGCATCGGTCTGGGTTTGCGCGCCGGTGCGGTTCATTTCAGTGGTGATGTGCGTGACGCCCTCGACTTTGCAGGCGCCTCGGCACCGTTTCGTGTTGGTGGTGATCTCTTTGTCCACATGCGCCTGCTGCAGGCGAAGCAGGGCGAAAATGCGATGCGGATCGGCCTTGAGGCTTCCGGTGGATATCGCTTCCTCAGCGCCGCGCATTCGTCCTACGCCTTCAACACACGCGCCTATCCGTTCAGCGCTGCCGTCACGGTCGAATTCAATTCACAGGCTATTGTCCGCCCTCTCATTTCCGTCGGTATCGGAGGAATCCCGTACAAACTCCAGATCGTGCACAACGCGCTTTCAGAAGCACGTGCCAAACAGGTCGTGTCGGAGGGAGGAAACTTCATCTTTTGGATGCCTCTCCGCATCGGGCTGAGAGCCGCCATTTCGCCTGCTCTCGATTTCCAACTGACGCTCGAGCGTTCGGTCACTCTCAGCGATCGTCTCGATGGCATCGTCACGAAGGATCTCGATTGGATGAACGACAACTTCGAGATGGTCTCCTTCGGCTTCGCCTACTATTTTTTTGGAAACCGTACGGAAGATCCCTACGGCGAGCAAATCCTGCCGCCCATTGTCGTAGAACCTCCTCCTCCCGATCCGGCCATTTCAGATAGCGATCAAGACGGACTCATGGATGCGGAGGAAACGAATCTGTATCATACAGATCCAGGGAAACCGGATTCTGACGGAGACGGACTCACCGATGGACAGGAAATCAAGCGGTATCGAACAAATCCACTGCTCGACGACACCGACGGCGACGGAATTCGGGACGATGAAGAGGTTCGTCTCAGAACGAATCCGAACGACCGCGATTCGGATGGGGACAAGATCCCGGACGGAAATGATAAATGCCCGACCGAGGCAGGCCCCATGAGCAATCTTGGATGTCCCTTTGCCAACGACAGGGGAGACATCATCTTCGAAAAGCTTGGTGATATTCTCATTCTTGAAAACATTGAATTCGAAGCCGGGAAAGCGACTCTTCTGACCGCGTCAAATGCAACACTCGACAAAGTCGTCCAAAACCTGAATGAGAACCCAAAAGTTGAACTGGAAGTGCGGGGACACACGGATTCCACGGGTGACTACCAGAAGAATATCACACTCTCACTAAAACGGGCAGAATCGGTTAAACAGTACCTGGTCGCCCACGGAATCGCTTCCACCCGGATTACAACCGACGGTCTTGGCTCGGCAGCTCCCATTGCCCCGAACAATACCGTCGACGGCCGCAAGAGAAATCGTCGAATCGAATTCCGCATAGTGAAATTCGAGTAACTCGCGCTTCACAACAGCCACCGTTCTTCAACGAGGATCCGGAGTATTCGACTCGTCGATTACTTCGCTGTTCATTTTTATTACGATTTCCATTGATTGTGCACTAAACAAACACGGATTTATTGCGCCCACACAGATAAGCAGTAAAATATTAGAGCTTTACACGTTGTGCGCCCGTGGCCTGCTATTTGTTTGATGATGGTGATACAGGACAATGTTGTGCACAATAGCTCGAAATGAGCAAAGTGATGAAAATGAAGTCGGCGCTTGTTACAGTGCTGCTGTGTTTCGTGATGACCGTGGCCCGATCACAGCCAGGTTCTCCGGTTGCGTCTGCCGCTCCTGCGCAACCTGTGGGAGTTGCCGTTTCATCGGATGACGCTTCGTTGCTCACCGACCAGGAACGGAACATCGTTCTCGGTCTGAATCGGAGCGAACTGTCCATTGATGCTGTCTGCATGTACGTTGTCTTCGCGGAATCAGGAATCACCAAGAAAATTTGCGAACTCGAGTCAAAGAATTCCTCGTATTCGTTCAATATCCCCCCTGCATGCAAGCTCGTTGCTGTTCACGTGCAGTGGCTTTACGCAAACCGTCATGTCCGAATCACCGGCTATAGCAACTCGTCGCCTGTTTGGAAAAAGGTCACCGGCGTCCGTGTAGATGATGGTGTTGCCTTTTCGGACACTTGCCCGATCGTTCATCCAGTAACCTCCCTTCGCTAGCCTCTCCCATCAAGGTTCCAATCTCTATTCCGTCGTGTTCCTCTGGAGTGCGACGGTTTTGCTTATTTTTCAATCGGGCGCTTGTTGGTTGTAAAATCGACATGTCGTGCTCGTGGTTATACTCAGATATGTTGTGAAAATTTCAAGCCTTGCTGTCGGCGACTGAATAAGGAATGTTTTTTGCATTACGCTGCTCCCACATAGCCCGTGCTGCAAACAACGTACATCTGTGAGTTATGAATTTCTGGAAAACCGTAGTCTTCACCTTGCTCTTTCTTCAGGGAATTGTCAAGGGACAGCAGCTTCATGAATCTCAAGAATCGCCGGCAGAGCAAGATGCGTCGTGGAGGGTTGAACGGCTCGGGCTCAGGATCGGAGGAGCGCACTACTCCGGTGACGTCGGCGACAGAGCGGATCTTCACGGAACGGTGTCACCAAAGCTCCTTTGTGTCGATATCCTCGGCGGAGCGGATCTGTATTCGTTCCGGGACGGCTTTCAATCTCTCGATATTGGACTGGAAGGCAGCCTCGGTTACCGGGCTCTTCGCGGCATTCATCCGGAGTACGATTTTTCCACCGTTGTTGTACCAACCTGCATTTCACTCGAAGCCTCCCTGAACGTGGTCCCGCTGTTCAAACCGTTTCTTGCCGCCGGCGCCGGCATTCTTGTGTATTCCGTACAGCAGAATCTGGTCGGCAGGGAATCCGGTGACCAGCGCCGGCTCGTCGCGTCCTCGCTTGGGACAAGCGTATGGTTCCCTCTCCGTGCCGGTGTTCGAGTCCATTATTCGGAACGACTTCGTGTTTCCGCCGGGATAGAGTATTCGCTAACGCTCGCCGATGGGCTCGACGGGCTCGTTTCGAACAAACGCGATTGGAAATACGACCGCTTCACCACGCTCAGCGTTGGCGCGTCATGGCAACTCCGCGCCGGTGATGCTGCTCCGCGGTATGTGCAGGAATACCACGAGGAACAAACCGCAGTAGATACGACTCCGAAACTCCGGGTGGACTTTCTTTTCACGCGCCCACCTGCGTCCTGGACCTCCGATCTCGCATTCGACGACGAGAACGCCGACAAGCTCGGCAGCGTCCCGGCAGCGCACGACTCCGGACGCATGCACGGAACTCGCGAGTCGATCCGTAGCACCGCAAACGACAAGCGCCACGGCAGGACGCAAAACGACAACGGAGAAACTGCTACAGAAGCTTCTGAAGAGCCGCCTCGTTAAAACCGACAACCGTGCCCTTCGGCGAGCGGATGATCGGACGTTTTATCAGCATCGGATCTGCGAGCAAGGCCTCCACCACCTCTGTGCCGGTCATCCCGTCCGCCCGTGTACCCCAACGCCCCTCGCGATATGAGGCTCCGGAAGTATTGAACAGTTTTTTCGGAGCGGAAACCGAGCGTAATGCGTGTGTAAGCAAGTCCCTGGTCGGTGGAGTTTGTCTGAAATCCTTGAACTCGTGCACAACCCCCAATGACTGCAAATGTTTGAGCGTCTTCTTCACGGTTCCGCAGGTGGGGATACCCCAGACTTCAATGATCGATGTCCCGGCCATTGCAGGCTTCCTTTTGTTTGTGATCTGACGGTGCGGACCGCTTCGGCTTCACGATACGTGCTCCCCTGTTCGGGAATCATTCTCGCTGCTGGACGGGAAGGGTTCCAGACAGCGCGAGGCGCACAACCTGTTTCGTGGACTCGGGAAACTCGCCGCCGACGATCCATCCCAGATATTTGGGATCCGTACGGAGAACCTCGCGCAATGTTTTCCCCCGGTACTTGCCGAACATGAACACGGCCTCGCCGTTTTCCCACTGGAGTCTGCCGTCTTCGTCCACCCACAGTGGATTCCGGGGATGGACGAGGAGTTCCAGTTGTCCGATGTCGCGCGGCAGATCGGCATAACGCTCGAGCTGAGCCGAGAACACTTCGGCCGTGATTTCCACATCGGCCAGTGCGCCATGCGCGCCCGTGTGCTCTTTGCCGCAGTAATACCGGTATGCCGCGCTCAAATCCCGGGGCTCGCGGGTGTGAAAAATGGTCTGCACGTCCACCACGCGGGCGCCGGTGCTATCGAACACCATGCCCGCGCGTTCGAATTCCTTCTTGAGAAGCGGAAGGTCGAAGCGACGAACGTTGTAGCCGGAGAGATCGCAGCCGGCGAGAAAATCGCGCACAACCTTTCCGATATTCTTGAACGTGGGCTCAAAAACGACGTCGGTGTCCGATATGCCGTGTATTGCCGTCGAGGCGGAGGGAATCGGCATTTCCGGATTCACGCGCGAGACGTACGACACCGCGGCTCCGCTGGGAAGATATTTGACGATGGCGATCTCGACGATGCGGTCGGTCATCACCGAAGTCCCGGTCGTCTCGAGATCGAAAAAGGCGAGCGGTTTGTCGAGGCGCAGTGAGTGTTTCATGTCGTTCGTGAATGTAAAGAGCGTAAAGTAGGGAATCGTCCGATGAGTCAGAAACGGTCGGGACCTTCACCGCCGCGACGCATCCTTGCCGGGGAATTCGTTTTTCCGCTTCGCGTGGATATTTTACGGTCCGTACACATCACGAGCGTGCCGCGTGTCGATCATTACCGTCGAACGAAAAGTTCTGAAAAAAAACGACGACCTCGCCGCCGAGAATCGCGCCTGTTTTATGTCGCGTCGGACGTTCGCCGTCAACCTCTTGAGCTCCCCGGGATCGGGAAAGACCAGCCTCCTGGAGCGCACGGTCGATGCGCTGAAACACGAACTGCGCATTGCGATCATCGAAGGCGACGTGCAAACCGACAACGATGCGCGGCGCATCGCGGCGCATGGTGTTCCCGTCGCGCAGATCGTGACCAACGGATTGTGCCACCTCGAAGCGTCCCTCGTGCAGAGCGCGCTCCCGCAACTGCCGGAGGATATGGAACTGTGCGTCATCGAGAACGTCGGGAACCTCGTCTGCCCGGCAAGCTACGACCTCGGCGAACATATGAAAATCACGATCGTGAGCACCACGGAAGGAGACGACAAGCCGCTCAAATACCCGGCGATGTTCCGCCGCTCGAGCGTGCTGATCGTCAATAAAATCGACCTGCTCCCCTACGTGCAGTTCAGTGTGGACGCCTGTATCGCGAATGCGCACAGCGTCAATCCGGAACTGCTCGTCTTCACCACGTCCTGCAGCAGCGGCGAGGGGATCGATGCGTGGTGCGACTGGCTGCGCGATCGTGTGCGAGAGCTGCGCGACGAGCCGGCACCCGGCGCCGCCCACCCAGCCTGATACCCCCCATCACCATCACATCGGTAGCGCATCATGGACATGATCAAGGAAAAAATCGCCCAGGCCGTCGAAATCCTGAAAGAGAAAAAGATCGATGTGTGGCTGACCTTCGTGCGCGAGAGCGCAACCATGCCCGATCCCGTCATCGACGTCGTGGTGGGACAGCATGCGACATGGCAGACGGCATGGATCATTACTCGAAGCGGTGAAACCATCGCCATCGCCGGAAGCCTGGATGTGGAGTCCATCAAGCACGCGGGTCACTATGAGGAAATCGTTCCCTACGTGCAGGGCATCGGACCGCAGCTCATGCGCGTGCTCGACTACCTCAAACCGCGAAAGATCGCGATCAACTATTCCATGGACTCTGTCGTGGCGGATGGCCTCACCCACGGCATGTACCTCCAGCTCATGGAGTATCTCAAGGGGACGAAGTACGAAAAACGCATCTGTTCTTCGCAGAATATCATCTCCGCGCTGCGCGGACGAAAGACCGCCGGCGAGGTCGCGAGCATCAAGAAGGCCATCGCGCTGACGCTGGACATCTATGACAAGGTCACCGGATTTCTGCGGATCGGAAAATCGGAGCAGGACGTCGCGAATTTTATCATGAAACACGTCAAGGCGCACCGCGTCGAGCTGGCGTGGAGCGCGGACCACTGTCCCGCCGTATTCACCGGTCCGGATCATGCCGGCGCACATTTCGGACCTACGGGTCGTAAAATTGAGGGCGGTCACGTGCTGAATATCGATTTCGGCGTCAAGGTGGACGGGTATTGTTCCGACCTCCAACGCACGTGGTACATCCGCCGGAAAGGGGAAACGGCGGTGCCGGCGGAGGTACAGCGCGGCTTCAACGTCATTCGCGATTCCGTCAAGATGGCCGCAGATGCGCTGAAGCCCGGCGTGATATCCTGGAAGGTGGACGAAGTATCGCGCAAGCACATCGTGAAGAACGGCTACCCCGAGTATCCGCATGCGCTCGGACACCAGGTGGGGCGCGTTGCCCACGACGGCGGTGTGGGTCTGCTGCCTCGTTGGGAGCGCTATGGCGCGTTGCCGTATGGCGCCATCGAAGCCGGACAAGTATTCACCATCGAGCCGCGCCTGCCCATTCCCGGGTATGGCGTGGCGACGATTGAAGAGATCGTGTGGGTGACGGATGAGAAGGCGGTGTTCCTTTCGAAACCGCAGACGAAGCTCTGGGTCGTGTAACCACGAGGATGTCTCTCCGCATTGCGGCGTGAAGCGGTCGGGCGGTGCGGCCGGGTCCGCCGACGCGCACAGGGTTGCCGGCAGCGGGCTTTTGCTGATGATCCCGGCATCGTCGTATATTTGGGGTTCGGATGAGGACTCGTCGCGCAACTGCACGCAAAAAGACGGTTGCGAAGACGAGAACCCCTCTGCACACGAAACAATCATACACGCGCTGATCTTCCGGTCGATTGAGAGAGCCGGTCGGCGACACATCGTAAACTATGGAGAATCCATGCGATCAATCACAGCGGCAGTCATCCTGTTGTCCGTTTTCACCGCTTCCACGTTTGCCCAGGACGGGGTTTCCATCACGTCGCGCAAAGACAGTGTCAGCTATGCCATCGGCATGAATATCGGCCAGAATTTCAAAATGCAGAATATCGATATCGACGTCGCGTTGCTTTCGAGCGCAATCAAGGCCGTGCTGACGGGTGGAAAAACCGCGCTGAACGAGGAACAGGCCGGACAGGTTGTCATTTCATACCAGCAGGAAATCATGGCGAAGCAGGAAGCGGAGCGAAAAATCAGCGGCGAGAAACAGAGCGCCGAAGGTGCGAAATTCCTCGCGGAGAACAAGAAGAAAGACGGCGTGAAAGTCACCGAGAGCGGCTTGCAGTACAAGGTCATCACCGAGGGCACAGGCGAAATCCCGAAATCCACAGACAAGGTGAAGACCCATTACACCGGAAAACTCATCGACGGGACCGAGTTCGACAGTTCCGTCAAGCGCGGTGAGCCGGCGACCTTCCCGGTCACCGGTGTGATCAAGGGATGGACGGAAGCGCTCCAGATGATGAAGGTCGGCTCCAAGTGGATGCTGTACATCCCATCCGACCTCGCGTACGGCGAGCGCGGCGGCGGCAGCGTCATTCCGCCGAACGCGACGCTGGTTTTTGAGATCGAGCTGCTGTCCATCGAGAAGTAACCTGCTGATCTTCGGAGAAACGAAACGCGGCCGGGAGATGCATCCCGGCCGCGTTTTTCATTGGCGATATCAACGCGTCGTGCGCTACCAGTTTTCGCCGAGCACTTCAAACCAGGATTGCGGATGCGCGCATGCCGGACACGCCTTCGGCGCCTCCTCCGCTTCGTGCAGATAGCCGCAGTTCATGCAGCGCCACAGCACTTTGCCGTTCTTCAGAAACACGGTGCCGTTCGCGATGTTCTCCGCGAAGTCCGTGTAGCGTTTTCCGTGCTGCTTCTCCGCCACGCAGATGAAGTCGAACACGTTCGCGACCGCCGTGAACCCCTCTTCCCGCGCGACGCGCGCAAATGCGGGATACAGCTCGCTCCACTCCTCGTGCTCACCAGCAGCGGCGGCGCGGAGATTCTCCTCGGTGGTGCCGACGATCCCCGCCGGAAAGGTCGCGGTAATTTCAAGAGCGCCCCCCTTCAGAAAGGAGAAAAACCGTTTTGCGTGTTCCTTCTCCTGGTTCGCGGTCTCCTCGAAGATCGCGGCGATCTGCTCGTAGCCCTCCTTGCGAGCCTGGCTTGCGAACATCGTGTAACGGTTGCGCGCCTGGGATTCTCCGGCGAAGGCCTTCAACAGGTTCTTTTCGGTCTGTGATCCTTGCAGTTCCATGACATGTGCGTCCTTTGCCGCGATCGTTCTTCACGAGAGCCGCCGCGCGGCATTCCGAGCGGTTCCGTGTTGTTCAGCTGTATGGGGAATTTTTGAATCGCCCTCGAACGGCCGTCAGTGCCTGGGTGAACAACGGTTCCTCGTCGAGGAATTCAGACATCGATATGCGAAAATACCACACGCCGCACAGAGGCGCAATGCGCTATCGTGCGGTACGCATTCCCGTGCGCGCAAAATAAAAGAGCCCCCTCTCCTCCATTTTGCTTTCCGCGAGACCGCGTGCAAGAAGATCCTGCACGCAGGTTTCGATGTCGGACGCGGGCAGGCCTGTGACCGTTGCAAGATCCGCCGCCGTACACGGCCGTACCTGTATCGTGGACAGGACCAGGTCGCGAACGAGAACGTCGGAGGTGGGAAGCGCGCGCGAATCGCGGCGCGTTGCGACCAGCTCCACTCCGCCCCCGAGGGACCGCGCGATCTCTTCAAGGCGTGCCGCGGGGACGGGGACAATCCAGGATACCGCACCGGGACGGTCGAGCGTGTTTAATTGAACGCGATCGAAACGCAACGTCTGCAGGGTGGTTTTGAACAGTTCCAACTCTTCTGCGGTATCATTGATGCCCGGGACAATGAATATTTCGATCCAGACGGCGCCGGTGAATTCAGCGCAGAATGCGCGCACACCATTGATGATGGACGCGCTCGTGATTCCCGGAAGCGGGCGGTTCACCTTCCGAAAGACCGGATCCGAAATCGCGTCGAGTGACGGTATCACCAGATCCGCTCGAAGCAGTTCCGCGCGCACATCCTCCGTGTCGAGCAGGCTGCTGTTTGTCAACACCGTCACGCGGTACTGCGGGTACTCGTCCTTCAAGAACGCAATGATTTCACCGATTCCCGAATGCAGTGTCGGTTCCCCGGATCCGGAAAATGTAATGGAGTCAAGAAATGGCGCGGCGGAGAGGCACGCGCGAAGCTCGGCTATGACGTCCGCAGTGGGAACATACTCCCGGCGCTCCCGGGTGAGACGTTCCGTTTTTCCGCATTCACAATACACGCAATTGAACGTGCAGCTGGTATCCGGCGTCAGATCTATCCCGAGCGAGACGCCGAGACGTCGAGACGGGACGGGTCCGAAAAGATGGTGATACATCCGCGTAAACCTCCTGTGATTCCTCTGTCAAGGTACGAAAGCTGTGCATGCGAGACGATACCATCGGCGCTCCGTTCACGCCGCATGTTTTTGCCGTTCGAGACGCAAGCCGTAGATTTCAGGAATGAAAACGAAAACACCGCACACACCGCTCATCCTTGTCTCCAACGACGACGGGTACGATTCCCCGGGCATCTACGCACTCGTCCTCGCGCTCCGTTCGCTCGGCGAAGTCGTCGTCTGCGCTCCGGCGACGCAGCAGAGCGCGACCGGTCACGCGATTACCGTCCAGATGCCCCTGCGCGCGCGTCCCGTGTCACGCGGTCGCCACTTCCGCGGATGGGCCGTGGAAGGCACGCCGGTGGACAGCGTCAAACTCGGGGTGACCACGCTTCTCGACCGGAAGCCGGATCTCGTGGTCTCCGGGATCAATCATGGAATGAACACGTCGATCAACGTCATCTATTCCGGAACAGTCTCGGCGGCAACCGAAGGCGCTATTCTCGGAATCCCCTCCATCGCGATGTCGCTCGGCTCGCATGCGCTGGATGCGGATCTGCGCGGCGCCGCGCGCTTCGCGAAGACAATCTCCCGGATCGTGCTGGAACGCGGACTCCCGGCGGGAACGCTGCTCAATGTGAATGTCCCCGCCGTACCCCCTGAACATATCGCGGGTGTCGAAATCACACGGCAGGGCCGATCCACCTGGGACGACGGCTTCGAAACGCGCGCCGATCCGAACGGGAAGGAGTATTACTGGCTGTTTGGCGAGTATGTGTGGGATAGCGATCCCCTGGCCGACGATTCCGCTCTCCGGCGCAATTCGATCTCCGTGACGCCGCTGCACTACAGCCTGACAGATGACCGATTGTTCAGCGATCTGCAATCCTGGAACATCCCCGGGAAGAAACGCTGACATTGATACCTGCCGACCGATCCGTCGCGATCGGCCGGAATCTCATGTTCCCGCGGCCTCCCGGAGCTGTGCGGCGCAGACCTCCGGGGATGACGGGTTGATGTACACGCCGCTCCCGATTTCAAATCCGGCGGGCGTGGTGATCTTCGGTATCAGCACGAAGTACCAGTGGAGATATCGGACGTCTTCGTCTCCTGTTGGGGACGACCGGATGATGTAGTTGTAGCTCGGGTCTCCGAGCACATCGTTCATGCTCCTCGTGACGGTCTGCAACGCGTCGGCGAATGCCGCGAGTTCGGCGTTGTCGGTCCAGGTGAAATTTGCCATGTGCCGACGCGGATAGATGCGGATTTCGTAGGGCGTGCGCGAGGCGAATGGACAAAACACCACGAAGTGCTCGTTCTCGTAAATGATGCGCTCCTTCTGGCGAAGCTCCTCCTGGAGCACATCGCAGTACACGCAGGTACCGAAGGAATCATAATGCAGCGCGGCCTTCTGGAATGGATCGCGCACATGCGGCGGGATGATCGGAGACGCGATGATCTGCGAGTGCGGATGCTCCAGCGACGTTCCGGCTCCGGGACCATGATTGCGGAATATCATGACGATGGAGATGTTCGGCGTCGAGCTGATTTCTATCGCGCGCTCGCGGTACGCGCGGAGGACGTTTACCATGCTCTCCCGCGCAAGCGTGGGGATCGTTGCGTTGTGAATCGGGCTTTCAATGACCACCTCTCCGTCGCCGAAATTATCGGACTTCAGGAACAAGCCCTGCTGCTGGCGCTGGGTGGAACGGATTGGGTCGAGCGCGGAAAACTTGTTCTGCACGACTCGCACGTTCCACGAGAACGTGTCGCCGTAACGGAGCACTTCCCGACCCGTTTCGGGCTCATTGCCCGGACAAAACGGGCACTCGGTCCTGTAGGACGGAACGGGGGCGGACGCGGGCTGCTGGCCGGAAACGTGTCGTGGACGTTTCGCGCGCTCCGGCGCAATGATCACCCACTCCTTTGTCGCGAAATTTTGTCTGAACTCGCCCATGTGTTCCTCCACCTGTTGCTGCAGAGATCCGGTGTCTCTGTCGCACGGGAACGGAGATGCGTCCGCTCCCGTGAGGACAGAGACGCGCGTTCAGGGAATCGATGTCTTACTCCGCGAGAAGCACCTCCATAATGCTCTGTGCGGCTTTGGAGATGACGGTGCCGGGTCCGAAAATGGCCGTCGCGCCTGATGCATAGAGCTGTTCGTAATCCTGCACCGGAATCACGCCT
The DNA here is from genome assembly GCA_016720835.1 of Ignavibacteria bacterium. Lineage (GTDB taxonomy): Bacteria > Bacteroidota > Ignavibacteria > SZUA-365 > SZUA-365 > JADKJW01. The sequence continues at coordinate 185,137 of JADKJW010000004.1, read as the reverse complement.
CCGACAACGACAAGGATATCCTCGCGGCCCAGCGATGCGAGCGCCGCGACAAGAGCGGGCACCAGCGTCTTGTGACCCGCGGCAAGGCTCGAGACGCCGACGATATGCACGTCGTTTTCGGATGCCTGACGCGCTGCTTCGTCAGGCGTCTGGAACAGCGGACCGATGTCGACATCGAAACCAAGGTCGGCGAATGCCGTCGAAATGACTTTCGCGCCACGGTCGTGTCCATCCTGGCCAAGCTTCGCGATCATGATGCGTGGCCGGCGGCCTTCCCGTTTCGCGAAAGCGTCCGTCATCGATCGCGCCTTCTGAAAGTCGGGATCGTCTCCCGCCTCGCTTGAATACACACCCGATACCGATCGGATTTCCGCGCGGTGCCGGCCGAAAACGGATTCCATCGCCGACGAAATTTCCCCCAGCGACGCTCGTTTGCGCGCGGCATCCACGCAGGCCTCCAACAGGTTCACGCTTCCCGCCGCCGCCGCGGTGACAGCCTCCAGCGCCGAACGCACATCCTCCGCATTCCGCTCTGCGCGCAGTTTTGCGAGACGGGCAATCTGCGAATCGCGCACGGCGGAGTTGTCGACCTCCAGAATCGAAATCGGATCTTCCTTGTCGAGACGGTACTTGTTCACGCCGACGATGACGTCCTTTCCCGAATCGATGCGTGCCTGCTTGCGCGCGGCCGCCTCTTCGATCCGCATCTTCGGTAACCCCGATTCTATCGCCTTGGTCATCCCTCCGAGCTCCTCCACTTCCTCGATCAACCGCCACGAGCGCTGCGCGAGTTCGTGCGTCAGACTCTCAACGTAGTGCGATCCGGCCCAAGGATCCACGACACGGCAAATGTTGGTCTCCTCCTGCAGGAAGAGTTGGGTGTTGCGCGCGATGCGTGCGGAAAAATCCGTTGGAAGCGCGATCGCTTCGTCGAGGGCGTTCGTGTGCAGCGACTGCGTCCCGCCGAACACCGCGGCCATCGCTTCGACGCACGTCCGGACCACGTTGTTGAACGGATCCTGCTCCGTCAAACTCCATCCCGAAGTCTGGCAGTGCGTGCGAAGGGACATGGATTTCGGATTCCTTGGTGCGAAACCGTGGATCATCTTTGCCCACAACATGCGTGCGGCGCGCAGCTTTGCGATCTCCATGAAAAAGTTCATGCCGACGCCCCAGAAGAACGAGAGTCGCGGAGCGAACTGATCAATGGTCAGTCCCGCCCGTAATCCGGCGCGCACATATTCCAATCCGTCAGCGAGTGTGTAGGCCGTCTCGATGTCTGCAGTCGCCCCCGCTTCCTGCATGTGGTACCCGGAAATCGAAATGGAGTTGAACTTCGGCATGCGTTTCGCGGTGAAGGCGATGATATCGGACACAATGCGCATCGATGGCGCGGGTGGATAGATGTAGGTGTTCCGCACCATGAATTCCTTCAGGATGTCGTTCTGGATCGTGCCGCTCAGCTTCTCCAGTGACACGCCCTGCTCCTCCGCTGCGACGATGTACAGCGCCATCACCGGGAGTACCGCTCCGTTCATCGTCATGGACACCGACATCTTGTCGAGCGGGATCTGATCGAAGAGAATCTCCATGTCGAGGATCGAGTCGATCGCCACACCGGCCTTGCCGACGTCGCCGAGCACGCGGGGGTTGTCCGAATCGTAGCCGCGGTGCGTCGCGAGATCAAAGGCGATGGAAAGCCCTTTTTGTCCGGCCGCGAGGTTGCGGCGGTAGAATGCATTCGATGCCTCCGCGGTCGAAAAACCCGCGTACTGACGGATCGTCCACGGACGCACGACATACATCGTGGAGTAAGGGCCGCGAAGAAACGGCGGGATTCCGGAGAGGAAACCGAGATGTTCCATGCCCGCGGTATCGTCGGGACCGTAGACCGGTCGGACGTCTATATGCTCCGGTGTCGCCCAAAGGATCCGGTCCGGGGTTTCGATCGCTGGGATGGCCCCGTCGCGGACGGCTGTGTCCGCGGCGTCTTTCCATGTTGACCGCTCTTCGGAGTCGAACTCCGAAAAATCGTATGGTATTGTGGTGAAGTCGGGATTCATGGTGCCACCTCGCTCGTTTCGATTCCAAGTCTCGTGAGCAGTGTCTCGAGAACTGTGCGCGTGTTTGCGCGGAGATGAATGAAGTCGTCCACTCCCGCAGCCTTCAGCGCGTCCACAGCATTTTTCGGATACCCAGCAACAAGAACCAGTATGTCCTTCTTCTGCGCGCGGAGTTTCGAAACGAGTTCTGCCGCGATGAGTGGGGAGCTCTCGTCGTCGCTGCACGCCACGACAATGTCGGCGTCCTCGTTCAACGCGGCCGCAACGGCGGCGTCGATGTTCTCGTATCCTGGATGGTCCACGATGTCGAAGCCCGCCACGCCAAGGAAGCCGGATGCAAAGGTCGCGCGCGCGCGACGCCACGCAGCCGGACCGAGTGTCGCAAGGATCGCCTTCGGTCTGCGTGCCTGACGATCTACCGCGGCGCGAAGGCGCTCAAAAACTTCCGCCCCGCGATAGGCTTGCAACGGTGCAACGATGCTGTCTGTCCCTGCATCCGGAATAAGGACGTCAAGAAGCGCTGCACCTTCGGAAAACGCCTTCGCCATGACCCTCACGGAATTCACCCCTTCCTCCTGCACGGGAACGGCAAGCTCGGACTGTGGTGACGCGTTCGGACTCGCACCGCGCTCACGCGGGGATGGACGTTCGCCGAGGTTTGGATACTGGTTTGTCCCGACAAACACTTCCTTCCTCACCGCGATCATTTCATCGCGCGATCCTGCTGCGCTCCGAATCGCGGTGTGCAAATCGCCGGTGACGAGCGAGCGCAGGAATCCGCCGCGCGCTTCCACATCCTGCAGAAGCGTCCAGGCAGCGTTGCCAACGTCGTCGGTGAGCGCGTCGAAATACATCGATCCTCCCGCGGGATCGACCACATGCGCAAGGCCCGCTTCTTCGGACAACAGTAAACTGGTGTTTCGCGCGAGCCTGAGCGACAATTCCGATGCTGTATCAAGCACGTCATCGAACGGGAGCGTAGAGATCGAGTCCGCACCGCCGACCACCGCCGCCAGGGTTTCAATTGTCCCGCGAAGGATGTTGACGTGCGGATCGTACACCGTCTGCGACCATCGGGAAGTTCGCGCATGCATGCGCATCTTCTTCGACCCCGGATCGGTTGGCAGGAAGTGATGAACGATCTTCGCCCAGAGCATCCTCGCCGCCCGGAGCTTTGCAACTTCGAAAGCGAAGTTGGTGCCCACGGAAAACGAGAATTCGATCGATGCGCACGCCTGGTCCACGGAAAGACCGTGGCTCGTCAGGGCGCGCACGTATTCGATTCCGGAAGCGAGCGTATACGCGAGTTCCTGTGTGCTGGTGGCGCCGGCGTCGTGGAAAACATGTCCTCCCGCCTCGATGATACGAGCGCGCGAAGGCGTCTCTGCGGCGAAGCGCACACAATCTGCCGCGAGACGGAGCGCGGTGTCGATTCCACCGGGGATAGTCCCGTGTCCGGCGAACACGGAAAGCGGATCGTAGCGCGTACCTCCGGAAAATGTTCCGCCGGATTGCTCGGCGAGCGACACCGCGGCGCTGTAAAAGGCGGGGGTCTGGGCGCCCGCGTTCAGGATGACCGGGACGTCCGCATCGAGCGCCCGTGCGAGCACATCGCGAAGGATCGGTACGGTGTGTTCTGATGATCCGGGAAATATCTCCAGTTCACTCCTTCCGCTTTCTGCCGCGCGGAAAATCTCACTCTCGGCGTTCCCGTCTCCGCAAACGAGTCGATGGCGGATTCTCCACGGACTCGCAAGATATCCGAGCGGCGTGGTCCCGCGTGCATATGGAGCTTGACCGGGATACGCGGTCAGGTGGTTTTTCCTCGGAACGTCGTCGATCATGAATATCGGCGTGACGGAAATCCCTTCGAGCGTATTCCAGGAAAGGCGCGACAGTGGGTCATCGCTCTCCAGCTCCGCACGTACGTTTGCCCACCATTCTTCTGGTGCCGGGGTCGCAAATGCGGAGAACAGTGGCGTGTGGTTGTGTGTCATAGGTGCGTGTAACGTGTTGGGTGGAAAAATGCGGAAACGCGGTGCCCCGTCGTGTCAGCGGTCAGGGAATATGAACCTTGGTGACACGCATCTGCGTTGTCCCAAGAAAAATTTCACCGAGCTCTCTGAACCGTTGGGGAACGTCGGAGACAAAAAACGAATGGTTCGGCAGCACCGTGGATGGATTGAGCATCTCCTTTTCTGCAAGCAGAGCGGCTACCTCCTCGGATGCTGCTTCACCGGAATCAACAAGCTGCACGTCGGCACCGAGCACTCGTTGAATGACTCCCCGAAGAATGGGATAGTGCGTACAGCCCAGGATGAGGGTGTCGATGCGCTCCTTCCGTAGCGAAACAAGGTATTCCTCCGCAACCATCTGCGCGATCCGATGCTCGCTCCACCCCTCCTCCGCCAGCGGCACAAACAGCGGACAAGCTTTCGAGACGACCGTGAGGTTCTTGTTTCTCGCAAGAATTTCGGATGGGTACGATTTGCTCGCAACCGTTGCCAGTGTTCCTATCACTCCGATGCGGCCGTGCCTGGTGACACGCACGGCGCGGGCTGCTCCGGGCGCGATCACGCCGATGATGGGGATATCGAACTGCGTCCGAAGCGCATCAAGAGCGACGGCCGATGCCGTGTTGCACGCCACAACGATCATCTTGACGTGCTGGCCAATGAGGAACTGCGTGTCCTCCATCGAGTACTGGCGAACGACCTCCGCGGATTTGTTTCCGTACGGGACGCGCGCAGTATCTCCGAAGTAGGTAATGTTTTCGTATGGAAGGCGGGACATCAACGCGCGGACGACGGTCAGTCCGCCGATACCAGAGTCGAATACGCCTATGCTTTTTTGTTTCCGTGGGACCATGTTGCCGGGCTCACAGTCCGGGCGTCGCCGTCAGGACGTGAATCTGGTGGAGAAGAGCCGCGCGCAGCTCTTCTTGAAGCGATGGGCTCGCGAGCGCTTCCCCGTTCATATCTACAACGTAAAACGAATCAACGACTCCATCAACTCGCGAGGCGATTTTTGCCGTAAGGATGCTGAGCCGAAACAAAGAGATTTGCTGCGTCAACCTGTACAGCAAGCCCAGCGTGTCCGGAGCGTACACGTCTATGATGGTGAGCAGCCGTCCGTTTTCGCTGCGGTGCAGATGATACACGACGTCAATCCTCGTGAGTGGGTTGATGGCCTTCCGAATCTTTCTTTTCCACTTGTCCCTGTGTCGTTTGAAAAGCTCCTCTGTATCTGCAAGCTTCACGATCACAGCGTCAAGCATGGAGATCACTCTCCGCTCCGCGTTGTCGTCCAACGGTCCGCCCGAAACAATATCGACGAGGCGGAACACGTCGATCGCGACGCCATCCGGCGTCGTCCCAGCAGACGCGTCGACAACGGCGGCGTCACTGGAAAGAAAGACCGCAGCCAGTCGCGACAGCAGATACGGAGCGTCGCGCGAAATAACCGTCACCGTTGTGTGAGACGCATCTCTCTGGAAGATGCACCGGTATGTTTCCCCGGCTTCTACGGCGTCGGTCGCCTCCTGCACCTCCACACTCAAGGGTTTGTCGCCTTCAATACTCACTTCGATATCCACCGCGGGGCTGGGCGCTGAGTCGCGTTGCGGTGATCCCGGTCGGGACGCGTAGAAGTTCTTGCCCTCGACGCCATCCTCACCCAGGAGCGCCGCGCGCGTGGCCTCGTACAACTCCTGCAGAATGGCGCCCTTCCAATCTGTCCACACGGCGGGATTCAGCGCGGAGAGGTCGGCATACGCCAGAAGATGAAGGAGGGCAAGTCTTTCCACGGATCCGACGGTTCTTGCATAGGACTGTATCGTTGCCTGATCACGGATATCCCTTCTGAATGCCGTCTTCTCTGTCAGGAGATGGTGGCGAACGGCGAACGCGACATCGCCGGCAATATCCTGACGTCCAATTCGTTCAAGCACTCTCGTTGCAATGTGTTCACCGATACGATCGTGCTGCTGAACGTCTATCGGTTTGGCGATGTCGTGCAAGAGGATGGAATAATTTAAAACGCTTTTGTCGGAACAGAGGGAGTAGAGGTTCCCGGGGAATGAGAGCGTGTTGGTGAGGGCCTCGCACCGTTCCAAGGCGATCAGCGTGTGTTCGTCAGCCGTGTAGTAGTGGTAAATGTTGTGTTGAAAAAAATGAGCCAGGTCTCCGAACTCGGGCAGAAGCACCCCGAGGACACCGTGATCGTTCATGTGTCGCAAGGTGGTTCCGACACGCGAAGTGGAACGCATGATGCGGTCAAAGAGCGTGAGCGCCCCTGTTGAAAAGTGCCGGTGTTCCCCGTTGACAAACGCGTCGACGGTCTCGAGAACGTCTCTACCGAACACCAGGCCGCGTTGACAGGAATGCAACCACGCCCACATGAAGTCATCTCCTTCAAGCCGATGTCGCATATCGCGGAGATGAAGCGATCTGCCGGCACTGTAGAACGTCGCGTCAAGATTCACGCCTTCTTGTTCGAGAGAATCGCTTTTCGAAAACAGTATCTCAGATGTTCCGCGCAGCGCGCGCGTGTGTTTGTAGTACGCGAACATGAATGATTCAACCGTGTTCCGTTCGTTGCGTGAGCCGAATCCAAGTCGTTCAGCAACCGCGTGTTGTAAATCATACTCGAGCATGTCGTGCAGATGCCCTACCTCCTCATGCATGTGTTCGCGAACTTCAAGAAGAAATCTCCAGGCCTCTATGACCTGTTCCTTTCTGTCCCCGGAAATATTCGTGTACGCGAGCGAGGTGGGAAAATCGGGAGGATTATCCTGCGGAAGGATGGACCCGTGCGCGAGACGCGAGAGAAGCGCGGAATAATATATGGCGTGTATGTCCCGTAATCCTCCGCCGCTGTTTTTGATGTTGGGTTCCAGTAATCGGGAAGAATCGCCGTATTTCTCTCTTCTGCGTGCAAAATGGTCGACGAGACATTCTTGGAAAAAACCCGCTCCATCGCGCACAACCTGCATGCGCAATGCGCCTACCAGATTTGAAAAAAGGTGAATGTCGCCGCAAACGGGGCGAGCTTCGAGAAGCGAAAACCATGAGCGAGTATCAATGCCTATCATCGCGATGCATTCGGGGACACTGCGTACAACGATGCTCGTTCTCTCGTGTGCGTCGTGTAAACCGCGGAGGAGATCGTGAATACTCCCATCGTCTTTCAGGCTCTCTGTAGGAACGAGAACAAGAATGTCGGCATCGGAAAACGGGGACATTTCTCTCCTCCCGTAGCTTCCCATCGCCACGATACACGCGAAGCGAACGAGCTCCGGAGTGACTGCAAGATGAATGTGAGAATCCGTCTGAGATGCGCGTGTTTTCCACACCATTGTTTTTCTTATTATTCCTTTATCTTGAATAAAAAAGAATACATCATGTAATTACGGTTGTGGATATGTTGATAACGTATGAGAGAACAAGGAAACGGATTGAAAACACAGTGAGAAGGGAGGCGAAGGTAAAGAAAAGCTGCACCCGGGTTGTTGTGTATAACATGTGAAAAACATCAATGCAGAACGACGCATGAATGCCGAATAGGGATGCGGGCGGATAATCCACATGATTGGTCCGCCCGCGTTGATGTTATGCACAGGGATATTCACAACGGAATAGTGTCATCCGGAGACAAAAGATATGTGTTTCTGGAGCTGATCGACGTGTGAACGCAGCCCTTCATCTTCACGTAGTTGGCGTTCGATCGACTTGCAGGCGTGGATGATCGTGCTATGGTCGCGTCCACCAAAATGAAGGCCGATGGTTTTCAGAGATGCGCGAGTAAACGTTTTGGAAAGATACATCGCAACCTGTCGCGGCAGAACGATCTCCTGTTTTCTTGTTTTTGCGCGAAGCGAATTCTCTGGAATCTTGAAATGATCGGCCACAATTTTTTGTATCTGTTCAACGGTAAGATCCCGCTTGTCGGAAGAAATGACGTTTTTCAGGACGATTTCAGCGAGGGCAAGATTGATTGGACGTTGTTCCAGCGTGTGACGCGCGATGAGACCGATGTAGCACCCTTCAAGCTCGCGGATGTTTGACTTCACGTTCGAGGAAATGTATTCGATGACGTCCTGCGGGATGTCTATTCTGTCGTCCTCGGCCTTTTTGCGGAGGATGGCGATGCGGGTTTCAAGGTCGGGAGGCTGGATATCGACGGTGAGACCACACTGAAAACGGGAGATGAGTCTTTCGTCAAGACCGACCAACTCCTTTGGCGGCCTGTCAGACGAAAGCACAATCTGTTTTTTGAGTTGATGCAGGGTGTTGAAGGTGTGGAAGAAGGTGTCTTGCGTTCGCTCTTTGCCGGAAAAAAACTGGATGTCGTCTACAATGAGCACATCCATGCTTCTGTAGAAGTTTGAAAAATCGATGGTTCGGTTTTTCTCGATGGACTCGACAAAATCAATCGTGAATTTTTCACTCGAGACATAATACACCCGCTTCCTGCTTCCGCTTTCTATGATGGCGTTTCCTATTGCCTGGATGAGATGGGTTTTTCCCAGACCGACCCCGCCGTACAGCACGAGAGGATTAAATGCGGTTTCACCCGGATTTTTCGCCACATTTATCGCCGCAGCGCGGGCAAACTGGTTTCCGTCTCCGCGAATGAAGTTTTCAAAGGAAAACTTCTGGTTCAAATTGTGCGGAAAGAGAACAGGATCCAACCCTTCCTGTTCTTGCAAGACAACGCCGTCCTCGGTTTCTGTTGATTCGAAGTCGAATGTCTGTTGCTGCGCTTGAATGGAAGCCGCCGCTCGCGGAACCCGAACCGCATACTGCAGTTTTGCGTTGGGTCCAAGCGCATCCCTCAAGGAAGACTGGATGACCTCGAAGTAATGCTCTTCAAGCCAGTCATAAAAATACGTGCTCGGCACTTCGACGGTGAGAAGAGACCCATCTATCGCCGTGGCGACTAATGGTTCGAACCACGTCGCATAGGAGAGTGGCTTGACGCTCTCCTTGATTTGAACAAGGCAGCGTTTCCAGACGCCTTCAGCGGTCAACGGGAGGGTATGTGTCGCTTCAAAAGACAAGATCGTTCCTCTTATTCACAGGTTATCCGATGAAGATAAAACTCAACGAGACCAAAGCTGTTCAGCTTTCAGGTTAAGAAAAGCTAGAATTCAGAAAAACACAACGATGAACCATGTGTATAAAAAACATAAACATATAAAGAGTCAACGTGTTGGACAAGAAAAACATGAAAAACGCGTGGTTCCATGGTGCTGCGGTTTAAAAAAAGATACGAACAAGTTATCCACAAACATCTACGCATACTCGCCTCTCACAGTATAGATGGTCAGAGACAGATTTTCAATACGGCAAAAGTGAGAATACGGGCTTGACTTTTTCGAAGTTCATCCACCTAAACGAGTTAGAGGAAAAAATAAATACGGAGAAAAACGTTCGAGTTCTCCGGCCAGATGATTCCCGGATGACTTGCATTTCTCCGTCTGTCTGCTTAGAATATTGACGAACAACAAGTCGTACGGTGATCCTCTTGAAAGCACGATTTCACAGTCCCATCCTCTTTCTACTCCTCTCCTTTCCGGTTCTTGCCCAGTTCCGTGGACAGGAGCCGCGACCGCCCGAGGTCGCCGAGACAATTCAACAGACGTCGACATCTGGATTTTTGTTTGGTCTGGTGAATCCGCAAAATTTTCAAATGTCTCACTCCGTTTCGATGGGGTATTACAGCTTCGGCGGTGATGGACTTGGGATATCGATGTACACGAACAGCCTTCGCTATCAGATATCGGAACCACTTTCCGTCAGAGCCGACGTATCCCTGATGATGACACCGTTCGGGTCACCATCTGCCAGACAGGGAAACTCCTACGGCGGTGTTTTTCTCCAGAATGCTGAGATCGATTACAGGCCATCAAAGGATTTTGGTGTGCGGCTCCAGTTCAGACAGTACCCGTCTGGGACGGGAATGTTGTCGTTTGGGAATCGTTACAGTTCGGCGCCGGGAGTGTTTGACGGGTGGGGCTCCGACTGGCCCTGACACCCGGGGATGTTTCCGTGTCCTTGGAAAACCGGGTGATGACCACCCGGTTTTTTCGTATCTTTATGCGATGCATATGGATCGAGAAGGAAAAGAGAAGAAACTCCAGCCAAAAAGCTTCGCTCTCAACCTGGTGATTGTGGTGTTGAGCGCTGTTGTGGTGTTTCTGCTGTATTCGTTTATCAACAACACGATCGTCCACAAGCCAATCGAATATCAGACGGAAGCGAAAGGCGTTACGGAGCAGGGGGACATCATCCAACTTGATGTTCTGAACGGATGCGGCATATCCGGCATCGCCCAGCGCTTCACGGAGTATCTCCGGAAGCGGAAGTTCGACGTTGTACAGATGGCGAACTACAAGACCTACGACGTTGTGGAATCCCTTGTCATCGACCGCGTTGGTGACAAAAACACCGCAAGGAAGGTCGCCAACGCTCTCGGCATATCGGACAAAAACATTGTCACCGAACTGAACCCGGACTACTACCTTCACGTGTCCGTCGTCATTGGAAGGGATTACCAATCCCTCAAACCATACCAGTAACAAGCCACAGGAACCCTTTTGACGTCGAAAGAACTCGCCCGGGCAATAGCCGATCTCGCCATCGAAAAAAAGGCGAAAGATATTTCCATCCTCGATCTTCACACGCTTTCCGATGTGACGGACTACTTTGTCGTCTGTACGGGCGACTCCGACACGCATGTCAAGGCAATCGCCGACGCCATAGACGACGGCATGCGGCCGGAAGGCGCACGGGTTTGGAGGAGTGAAGGATACAACAATCTGCAGTGGGTCCTTCTTGACTTCGTCGATGTCGTTGTGCACGTGTTCCAGCAGAAGGTGCGTGCGTACTACGATCTCGAAAGGCTCTGGGGCGATGCGAAAATCGAACACGTCGTTGATCCTCTCGAAGCGAAGCAGCTGTCATCCAGAGAATCCGCGTCATGAAACTCTACCTCAGCATGCTGCTCACGGAGGCGCTCGGTCGTGCCGGACTTGGCGTGCCCGATACCGGCATCCAGTTCGAGAAGCCGAAGGTAGCGGAACATGGAGATGTCGCCACCAACATTGCCATGATTCTTGCGAAGCCGGCCCGGAAAAATCCGCGCGAACTTGCGGGCATCATCTGCGATGCCCTTCGTCCACTCCTCGACGCGGGGAAAATTGCCGCCGTTGACGTCGCAGGCCCCGGGTTCATCAATTTTCGTTACGCGGAAAGCTACATCTACGACATGCTCGAGGAGATCATCAGGAAGGGGTCCGCGTACGGCCGGTCGGAGACGCACCGGGGAAAAAAAATCAACGTCGAGTGGGTAAGCGCCAACCCCACGGGTCCGTTGCACGCGGGACACGGGAGACAGGTATGCCTCGGCGCCTCACTCTGTGTCGTGTTGGAGTGGAGTGGGTGGGATGTCACACGCGAGTACTACTTCAACAACGCCGGAAACCAAATGCAGAATCTGGCCATCACGGTCAGGGCGCGGTACCTGGAACAATGTGGGATGACGCCAGATCCGGAAGATCTGCATTACGCCGGCGAGTACGTCTCTGAAATAGGCCGGGAAGTGTTTGTGGAGTTTGGTGACGGAAAAAAGGATGCGGATCTCGATTTTTTCCGTTCGCGTGGAGAACGGTGGTGCTTTGCGTCAATCACCCGAACACTGGCGGTTCTCGGTGTGCGACACGACGTCTTCTTCAATGAGGATTCCCTGTATCGCGACGGAAAAATCACCGACGTGCTCCGCTTGCTGAAAGAACAGGATCTCGCGTACGAACAGGACGGCGCCACATGGCTCCGCACCACCGCGTTCGGCGCGGACAAGGACCGCGTGATCGTGAAAAGCACCGGGGAACCGACATACCGACTTCCCGACATTGCCTATCACCGGGAGAAACTCCTGCGCGGCTATGATCGCGTGATAGACATCTTCGGCGCGGATCATATCGCCACGATTCCGGATGTCCTGAGCGGCGTGAAGGCGCTCGGGTTGCCCGTCGACCATGTCGACGTGATCATTCACCAGATGGTCAGCTTTGTCAACGACGGCGAAGCGGTTCGCATGAGCAAACGATCGGGGAATGTGTACTATCTCGACGATCTCATCGCGGATGTCGGGCAGGATGCCGTACGGTATTTCTTCGTCATGCGGGGAGCGAACGCGCACCTCGAATTCGATGTGAAACTCGCACAGGAACAGAGCGAGAACAATCCGGTCTACTATCTTCAGTACGCGCACGCGCGCATTGCGAGCATCCTTCGCTTTGCGGAGAGCCAGGGATTGGAAACGGGAACTGGCGCGGAACTGTCACTGCTGTGTCACCCGGCGGAGCATGCCCTCATTAAAGCGCTGCTCGGGTTCCCCGAAATCGTTGCTCTCTGCGCGTCGACATACGAGATGCAGCATCTCTGCACCTATCTGAACACGCTCGCCGCGGAGTTCCACCGATTCTACCACGAGTGCAGGGTTGTCACGGAAGACGCCGCACTGTCACGTGCGAGACTGGCACTCTCTCGCGCAACCAAGCAGGTTCTCGCAAACGGATGCACGTTGCTGGGAATCGCCGCTCCCGAAAAAATGTGACTTAAAAGTGGACGGAGACGCCGAGACTGTAGGTGTTGCCGTTGATGTTGATCTTTGAAGGAAATGGGCGTTGTTCCAGCGGGTACGTAATGCCGTTGGATTCCACGTGTGCGCGTGTAAAAGCGTTTTTTGCGGTCACCACCGGATCGCGGAATCGCCACTCCGCCGTGAGGGACAGGAGGTCGAGGAAAAAATACTCCGCACCAATGACCGTCAAAATGTTGAACGATGGAGACGAGTCGAGCGGGTCCGCCTGGATCCCGGCGATCGCGAACGTCCTTGTTCCCCAGTAGACTCCTCCGCCTCCGCCGATGAAGAGCGCGAATGTTTTTCCGGTGAAAGGAAGCGCAAACAACGCGGACAGCTCGGAAGCATACACGCGGTAGCCGTCGGTGATGTCTGTCCCGTTGTTGTCGCGCCGCACCTTCTCATCGCTCAGGAGTTCACCGCTCACCTGAAGTCGCATCGTGGGCGTGATGGAATAGGAATACGCGACGCGCGCATTGAGCATTGTCCCGAACGGTTCGGCGGAGTTCTTTTCGACGAGATCCCGCGAGAGTGGTGCCGTGAAGAGCTGTGATCCAGAGATGATGTTCGCGTACACGGCGATCGCATGCGGCCGCTCTTGCGAAGAGACACGGACCATCGGGAGAATAAGCAAGAAACTCCAGAGACACACGCTTCCGCGTATGCAACTCCGGAGTTTCTCGACCTGTGCGGTGAACCCGTTCATGACCGGGTTACCTCGGGCGCGGTTCAGCGATAGAACCTGTCGCGATTGTCGACGATCTTGATCTTTTCCTTCTGTTCATCGAGCCAGCTCTGAATGAACTCGTTCTGAACCTGCTGCACGGTTTCCTGGCGCAGCGATTCGCGCTTCACTTTGTAGGCGTTCTCATCGAACGGACTTTTGTTGACGAGTTCCACGATGAAGATGCCGCGCATGCCGCGGAACGGCTTGGATATTTTTCCCTGCTCGAGGCGGAGGAGCGTTCCGATCATCGCATCATCGCGTCCGACGGCCGCAGGACCGGAGGCGGGTGTGAACATGTTGGTGAACTGGACGGACAGCGCGGGATTGGAAGCGGCAATGTCCGCGAGGGCTTTCCCGGGCTGCGCAATCGATCGTGCGTACTCGAGCGTCTTCTTCATCTGTCTCTCAAGCACCACCTGGCCGCGGATCTGTTCTTTGACGTCCTCGACGGGCTTGTACCCTTCCGGTCGTGTTCCCGAAACCATGGCGACGACATACCCATTCGTTGCGCGGTAGACTTCGCTCTTCGCGCCGACCTCGTTCTCAAACGCCCACTTCATCATCGCCTGATTCACGCCGATGTTCGGGATGTAGGATCCGCTCTGCTGGGCAAACTCCGGCGTTTCTTCAATGCGGATTTTCTTCTGCGCTGCGTACTCGTCAAAACTCGTTTCGCCGGAAAAGTACACAAACGCATTTGCCTTCTCGCGAATCTCATTGGTGGTGCGCGAGCTGGGTTTCACCGACATGCGGATTTCTCCCAACTTCACTTCGCGCATCGAACGACCGGTGATCTTAATCACATGCCAACCGTACATTGTTTTGATGGGTCCGACAACGGATCCAACCTTTGCGGTGAGGCATGCGTCTTCAAATTCCTTGACCATCCTTCCCTTGCCGAACCATCCGAGGGAACCGCCGCGCTCGCCGGCGCCGGGTTCTTCGGAGTTCTTGGCTGCGAGGTCGGAAAAACTGACGCCGGCTTTGGCTTCCTTCAGGAGATTCTCTGCCTTCTGTTTTTGCTCGGCCTCGTTTTGTCCCCCATCCGTGCGCAGAAGGATGTGAGAAGCCTGTGTGAGCGCCTCTGTTCCCGTGCGTTCTTCGAGCACCTTGAAGAGAGAGAAACCGGTTTCGTTGGGGAGAGGACCGACGATGCTTCCAACGGGTGCGTCGAAAACCTTATCTGCGACAGCGGGATTCATGGCGCCGCGCGAAACAAACTGGTCTTGATACGGCTGCTCGGAATTCTTCTTGATCAGCTCGAGGAAATCCTTGCCCTTGTTCACTTCGTCAATAATGGCGGTCAGTTCGGTGCTCACGGAAGCGCTGTCCTCCGCGGAGGGGACTTCCTGGAAGAGCACATATCGGAGCTTCCGCATTTCTTTCGTCTTGAACTGCTTCTTGTTCTTCTCGTAGTACGCTTGGTATTCGTCATCCGAGGGGGCGGCGGTATCTTTCGCGGCGAATACGTGAGGCTCCAGGAGGATGTAATTCGCTGCAAGCTGCAGGCTCTGGTCCGCGAATTTTGTCCGGAGATCCTGGTCGTTGATCTGGACTCCTGCAGCCAGAACGTTCGTGATCTTCTGCCTGAGCAGATCGTCTTTCAACTGCTTCTCGATCTCAATGAGCGCGGGAATGTTTTCCGCGCCGGGATTTCGGATAAACTGCTCATACGTATCACGGTTGAAACGTCCGGTACTGTCGCGGAAATATCGCGCGAGCAGTTCGGGAGGAGCATCGCCCGAAACCCAGTCCGTGATTTCCTGGTCGGTGACGACGATATTGAATTCCGTCGCGGCGCGAGCGAGGACAGCCTGCGTGATGTAATCGTTCCACACCTGCTCACGAATCGAAGAAATCGTGTTCTCGTCAACTTCCTGTCCATTGTTCTGCTTGCGGCGTTCCTCGACCATCCTGTCAATGAGCGCTTGGAATTCCTGATAGTTGATCGACTTTCCGTCGATGCTGCCGATCTCGGACTGGGAACTCTGGAAGGCAGAGCGCACGTCGAGATCGCTGAACACCCAAAACGCGATAAACACCACCGCGAACGCAATGATGAACATGTGAGCGTTGTCACGCATTTTCGTCATCATGCCCATGATCAGTATTCTCCAGCTTTTCTTACATCAAACAAATTAGCCGTTAAATATAGCAGGAGAGATGTACGAATCCAACACCAGCTGATGGAAACATGCGCGAAATTCGTGAAATCGTGATTCCCGCACGGCCCAGCTTCGGCCTTCTTGAAGTGGTCGCACGCCGTTATCTCCAAAAGAAAGCCCCGATACCATCAGGCACCGGGGCATGAGAAAACCGAATCGTGACGTTAGAAACTGTACGCGATAGAGAGCAGCATCGAGGTCCGGGAGACATCCTCGGTGGTTTTGAAGGCTTCAAACGGGATGCTCGCCCGTGGATCGATGTAGTTCAGCGTGAACGTCTTGTATGAGCGGAGCATGTACGCGACGTTCATGGTCAGCGCATCGTCGATCTTGTATCCCGCACCGAAGGAGATCGTCGTGAGATCGTAGTTTCGGGATCGGTACCCCATCCCGTACAACAGGACCTGCGTCATGTCGTCCGCCCTCTCTTTCAGGAACGGGGTTGGGGACACGCCGTAACCGCCGCGCAACGTGAGTCCCGTCGAGGGGATGGTAACCTCCGCGCCAAGGCGGAAGCTGACCGTCTGCGTGAGGTATTTCTTGAATTCGAAGCTTTGACGCGAGACGGATTCTGCAGAAGCGTCGTCAAATGAGATGGTGGAGAAATCCGTGACGTCGGCGTCAGCGCTCAGCGTTACGAAAGGAACCGGATTGATGGAAGCGCCGAGTCCGAACACCCAACTTGTGGAGACATCGTACGCGTTGGTAATCTTGGGAATCGCATCCTTCGTTACCGCGTTCGAGAAGCGGCTCTCTCCGCTCATCCTGAATTCCTCTTCGACGGTGACTGCCATCGGAGTCTGAACGGTGAGCCCGATTCTGGCGACATCCTTGATGTTGTAGAGGAGGCCGATTTTTGACGACCAGCCCGAAACGTCCTGAGTGATCGACTGGTTCAGTTCCAGACTTTGGAAGTCGATGCGGTTTCTGCCTTCAATGCCACCGATGGTGTCGGCGTATATGTTTTGCTCGTCGTTCTCCGCGAAGGTCCGTTCATATCTGTAGGTTCCGGTGATGACGTTGAGTGAGACACCTACAAGGAGATTTCGCGCGACTTCCACGCTCCCGCCGAACGACCAGGAGCCGAGATTGCCGCTCTCGAGGACGTCTTGCGCCTGCATGACCCGTCCGTTGACCGGAATCTCGAACGTGCCGTCCTGCTGAAGGCCCAGCAGCCATGACATGTCGTATGTATCTTCCTCGTCAAAGAGCGACGGCTGAATCGAGCTGGTGGGATTGAAAGCCCGGGCACTCAGTGCCCCGGTATAATTGACGAGCCGGTTATACCCAGCCGCGAGCACGAGGCTTCCCTGCGTCACCGGGAATGGGAGCGCCATGCCAATGCTGTTGAGATGCGTCGTACTGTTGTCGTAGGTCGAGGCCTGCCCGAGGAACGAAGTGTTGTTGCTCACATTCAGGTTTGTCAGCGCAAGCGAGAATTCCGAATGCCGAAGCTGGCCGAGGCCGGCCGGATTCCAGTACAGGGCGGAATAATCATCCGCAACTCCAATGAAGGCGTTTCCCATACCCGCGGATCGGGCATTGACGGCGTCGACCGGCTCTGCGATCCGGATCGCATCTTCGATGAACTGCGCATGAAGTCGCGGCGGTATCGCAAAAGAGAGGCCTAAGAAAAAGAAAAAATACTTTTTTTCATCACAGTATCCCGGGAGAGTTCAGTGCAGGTGTTCTTGATAAAAAATCTCGGCCCGGCGGAGAAAGCGTGCTCGGCGTTCATCGTCGGCCCGACCGCAACGACGGATTAGCGTGTCCGGCTTCTGCCGGAACCAGAGTTGCTTGACCCGCCCGAAGAGCCGGAGTTTCCGCCCGACGATCGGCTGCCGCCGGAATCCCCCCCACGAGGTGACGAACTTGGCGGTGGCGAGTAACTCCGCTCGCGGGAGCGGGAATCACTCGGGGGCGGAGAAGAACTGCGTTCGCGTGAACGAGAGTCGCTCGGGGGCGCGGTGGATGTTCTTTCCCTTGAGCGGGAATCGGTGGATGGCGTGACGGAACGATCACGCGTCGTGGTGTTGTCCCTCGACCGGTCGTATGTTGTCCGCTCACGGGTACGGGTAGCGTTGTCGTTTCTGATATCCGGGCTCGAAGCTCTGTCGCGCGACCTTGTCGATATCCGGTCGTAGACATCGCTCGTCCGCGTCCTTGGAGCCGTTGCGCGCATCGTCCCTTCGCCTCGGGATCCGACAAGCGAACGAGTGACGCCATAACTCCTCGTCGTTCCGTACGTGCGCGACCGTCCCGATGAACCGCTGTACGTGCCGGCCCAGCGATCACCGTGACCGCGATACCCGTATGAATGGGAATACCACGGGTAGCCATACCCGCCATAATATCCGCCATAGTAACCCCCATAGTACCCGAATGATGGGCCCCAGTACCAGGGATCGTAATACGGACCGTGGCTGAACCATCCGGTTCCGCACCAATCCCAGTAGGGGTCATAATAGGCCGACCACATGAAGCCCCTGCGGGTGGGATAGTAGTAGTGGAAATACGTGCTGGAACGAGGGTAATCATACCCGTCGTCATAATAGTTGTTGTTTACCACCGTTCCGCTGGAGTCCGTGTACGTTTCGGTGTAGTCCGGATAATCGTGGCGTTCGATGCGATGCTCGCGAACAGCGAGCTGCGTGTAGCATCCGGAAGTGGCGACGAGCAACAGCCCGAAGCCGAGGAAGGAAATGCTGGAGAGAGTAATTCTTTTCATGATTGGCCTCGCACGCTCAATTCTGGTTATACCGGAGAACAATCAAAAACCGTACCGGACAACGGTTGGATTTTCGTAGAATGTGTTGAAAAGAAACGATAAATGCGCAATAAAATGTGGCTTACCGCTATTCAGATCGCAGAGTGACTACTCGAATGGACACAAGGATGCGCTGGAAAGGACATTGTCTACATGTAACGGACGTATTGGACGCGCAACTCCCTGATGATGTTCGGGTAGTACGGGTTCGTCGTCAGGAGGTTCTTCAGGAGGAGATCCACAGTCAATCCGATTTTACTGGCAATGCGTACACCAAAATTCAGGTTTCCATTCCAGAAACCCTTCGACTCCTTGTCATTGTCAAATGCGAAATTGTACTCTCCGAGGATGGAGATGAATGGACCGACGGTTTTCTCCATTCCAACGAACAGGTTCGGACTCATGTCCTCGTCCTTCCGCTCAATCGTGTAATTCAATCCCCCGTGGAAACAAACAGATCCGTAGAGGAAGTAATTCTTGCTCACGGCAATAAAAACACCGGGCGACTTGACTGCGTACTGCTTGTCGGAAGGAATGTACCCGTCTCTTCCCTGGCTGTCAAATCCTGCTATCACAGCGGGATAGACGGGGGTCTCTTCAAAAAAACGGTATCGCACCATGATCCCGGGAAGGTTGTTCCACGTGAGGGCGCCTGAGCCGAAGAACCGGGTGGCGCCGAAGGATAGTCCAACATTCAGGTTCGTTCGCAAGCCGTAGACGAAGCATGCCAGGATTCCACCGTCGGGGTACAGCGTGAGATCAACGGAACCCGATGTCGCGGGCAGAATTCCCGCTATCGGCGTGTCCACAAGAAACAGGGGATCGATATCGGCGCTCTCTCCGGCGGAACGCTGCGCCTGCATTGTCGGCTCCATCGCGACGAGAAGTGCGCAGAGGATAGCACACGCGACGGGGATGTGTTTCTGCATACAGAGCGTTTGCGCCTGCCCAGGGGAGGGGCTCAGGCCGGGCGGGAAAAGGAAATTGTGAGAACCATGTCCATACCCGTTTCCGAAGGTCGGAATTCAACGGTGTCCATCATCGCCCGAATAATGAGCAGGCCGCGACCGCCTTCCTTGAGGAGATTTTGCTCATCAAGCGGGTCGGGGACTTCTTCAGGAGCAAAGCCCTCTCCTTCGTCACGCACGATAAATTCCGCATGTGAGTCGTTGCAGTGGCAACGCAGCTCGACGAATTTTTCTGGATTGGCGCCGTTTCCGTGGATGATCCCGTTGTTCACCGCTTCCGTAACGGAGATCATGATCCGGTCGAGGACGGATTCTTCGAAGTGTACTTCGTCGTGAATGGCGAGCAGAAAATCCTCGATGTCACGGATGTTGCTTCGTATGCTGGGGATTCGGATGGATCGGGTCAAATTCACGTTGGATTCCGCGGGAGTCAATTCACGTGGATAAAGTTGCAGCGGGAAGTTAGAAAATCTCGGTCAGAGATTCCATACCATGTGGATGGAAAGGTTCGGTGTGGTCCGCCGCTCTCCACCACGCACCCCCGTGACTTGATACCATCCATCCACGAGCAGGCCGGTCCCGCCGGGAAGATGGATGCTGGCCCGACAAATCGGTCCGTAGCTCGAGGTCTCGCTTTCCCGAACCTTCTCGAGTTCCCGGAATGCGTACCGTGAGAGAGTGAGATATCGAAGGCCGACCATGACCGTCGCGATTCCAAGATGCTGGGATACCGAGGCGGTGATTCCTTCCTCGTTATGGAATGTGAGGGGCCTGATCGTGAACGCACTCCACCGGATTTCTCCCTGCTCGTACATCCGGATCTGCAGCGTGATATCCACGGTTGTTTCCCCGCCGATGCGGAAGCTCGTCGAATCCGAGAACAGGATCTGGCGGAGCGAGAAACTCCGCTGCGACTGGGCGGCGTTCTCAAAGTCGTACACCGTATAGTTCGCGATAATTTGCGCGCCGTTTCGTGAACGGAAGCGGGATCCCAGCCGGAAATCCGTGGTGGGAGAGAGGCTGAGCACGCGGTTCCACGTGTTGTTCGCGCTGCGTTCGGAGAAGATGTACACGGTGTGACGGAGATTGATGTCGGCGGCAATCGACGCGGTGAACATCGGTGAGAATCGATGGATCCAACGCGCGCCACCCACGAGAAACAGTTCGTCGCGGTCATCGTAGTTGCTGGCGCTCGGGGTGTTGTACACCGATTTTACCGATGATCCCGTCATGACAATGGTATCAACGGAAGACGCCGGATGGGACAGGAAAAACGAAAGCTGTGTTTGTGTGATGGTGTTGTTCTTCTGCTCTTCAAGACGAACCTGCCTCAAGTAATCGATGTCCGTTACCCCGTCCAGCCGCTGAAGCGCGTGGGACTCCGTGCGCTCGTGTACTTCAAGACGGAGATCGCCATTCGTCCCTCCGCGTCCGAGATAGCGGACCGCGGTGTTGCCCGTCAAACGGAACTCGTCGATATCCGTCCCTGAAGAATATGGGCCCTGTCCGGATGACGTATGTCGCAGTCGCTTCTCGATACTTCGTTGGGAGGCCTCGAGCCCTGCGAGGAGAGACACCTGGCCGGTAACTTCGTATTCGAGTCGATCGGAAAGCGCGTATGTGATTTCATCTCGCGATTCGATTGGGCGATTCACCGTCGACACTCCCGCTTCGATGGGCAGATAGAAGTCGCGCCCGATCCGTCGTACGGAAACAGCGCCGCGGTTTCGGGCCAGGCTGCTGAATTCGGATGAAAAATCCGAGTGAACGCGATACTCCCGCTGCAACCGGGGGGAGATGTGCTCCGCTGTCAGGAAGCCCTCTCCGGAGATTCTTGTATCTGCAAAGCGGACGTCTCTCAGAAAAAAAGAACCGGAATACATGAATCCTTCGTCGAGCACCCCCTGCTGGTTGTCGATGCTGAACCCGGCCATCGGCATGAGACGGAATTCCGGAAATGGTTTCCAGACGATTCCGCCGAGCAGTTTGTTGCTGGTTAATTCGTGCAGCGCGAGGGCGCGGTTATCCGAAAAAACGTAGGAGGAAAACGAACCCGCGAGAGACACCTGCTCCGAGATCGCTTTTTCCGCTCCGGCGCTCAAGGTCTGTTCATCCTTGATGTTCTCGCGATCTGTTTTGATCAGCGTGCGCTGGAAGCGTTCCGAGGCTTGCAGCGACCATCCTCCCCTGTTCATGGACCAGAAACCGCCGAATTCCCAGGTAAACGTGTTGACGTTGCGTTCAAATGCCGAGGTGAGGAAGGGTACTGCCGCCCTGAGACCGATCGTGTCGCGCGGCTGAATCTGTGCATCCACGCTCGACGGACTTCCGAGCAGCACGGGCAGGACCACATACCGGAGACGTCGCAGTCGGAAACGAAGCATCACACCAACGCGCCGAGCTGATCGAGCATGCGTATGGTCCGTTCTTCCACCTCTTCTGATTCGGTGAGAATACTGAACGCCTCCTCGAGGGTTTCCTGTTTCGTCATGTCGCGGAGCTCCTCGATGCTTCCCTGTGCGATGATGGAACCGCCCTTCAGAATGATCATCCGGTGACAAACACGCTCGACGACATCGAGCAAATGCGAGCAATAAAAAATCGTTTTCCCGCGGATCGCGAGGTGATGGAGCAGCTCCTTGAACAGCAGTGTCGAGTGGGCGTCGAGTCCATCAAGGGGTTCATCGAAGAAAAACACTTCAGGGTTGTGGAGCATTGCCGTCGAGATGATCACCTTCTGCTTCATCCCCTTGGAAAACGACGTCATCATTCTGTCCGCTGCTTCAGCCAGACCGAAATAGTCGAGAAGCAGGGCGCTGCGCTCTCGCACCAGCGTATCAGGAATATTCTGCATCCGCCCCGCAAAGTGGAGGTACTCCGTTGCCGACAGGGACTCGAACACGGTTCCCGTTTCCGGGACGTATCCCAGCAACGGTTTCACCATCTCGGGATTCGCAATCACATCAATGTCGGCGACGGTCACTTCACCAGACGATGGCGCCAGAATTCCGGTGATGATTTTCACCGTGGTGGATTTGCCGGCACCGTTCGGTCCGATGTAGCCGCAGATCTCACCCTTCTGGATCTCAAAACTGATGCCGCTCAGCGCGCGCTTTTCGCCGTACGTTTTCTCGAGGTTTTTTATTGAAATCATGGGAGAACGTCAGTAGACCTGGAAGAGGCGGGATGGGCTTTCCGCGTTGGGCGCACCGTTCCGCTTGGTGAACGTTGAGACGTGCCAATAATACCCGCGCGCCGCGTAGAGGGACGGACCGAAATACGGCAGCGTGTATTCTGACGCACCATTGTCGTCAACGGATGAAGACCAGAGATCGCCGGCACGCGGGGAGGAACCGATGCTCAGCCGGTAGGACACGACTCCCGGGACGCTCCTCCAGCGGAATTCCGGATATCCCTTGATAACGGCCTGGTCCGCGGGAAACACCAACTCCGGAAGGGCCGTGATGCGGTCGGAAGAAATATCGGACGCGGAGCTCGTTTTATCACCCATGTCAACAGCAACGACGCGGTAGAAATACGGCGTTCCGATTTCCCGCGCGGTCGTATCATCGATGAAGACCGACTCCGTGAACCGAAGCGCCGGATGTGCGTCGGGAGGCGTATCAGGGGAGTCTGATCGATACACGGCGTACCCGCGCAGGTCGTGAACGTCGACGGGTACCCACGTCACGCGCATGAACCGGCGGCCCTCCGCATTGTGGCCGGACACCTCCACCTCCGCGGGCGTATCGGGTGAGGAAAGATTCGGCGATTTCGCGGAGACGATGATGGATGGGCTGCTGACATTCCCGCTCTGGTCGACAGCGGTTACCCGGTAGAAGTAGGTGGTGTCATAACTCCGCCGGCTGTCGACGTAATAACTTCGCGTTGTCGAATCGATCGGAACAAACACCCCGCGTGGATCCTCCGCGCGTGAAATGATGTACTGCAGGAAATCAGCTTCCGTGTTTTTCAGCCATCCGAGGAAAACAAATCCGTCGTGGGAACTCTCTACGACAAGGCCGGCCGGAGGGAGCGGGGCCGTTGTATCGGGCGTCACGGGGGGCAGCTCGTCACGCTGGCATCCGGGAGCCAGAAGCAGCACGAGCGCGGTGGAGAGCGCACGGAGCACGGGAGCAATGCGGAGACGGTTTGTCATGGTCGACCAGTCGAGGAAGGGACGAGACGGTGGACGGAATCGTGAAGGGGAATCTACACAGGAGTTCATTCAGCGAAAAGACCGAATCCCGGGTACTCGAACAGAAGCCCTCCTGCGAGTGCGCGCGTTCAGGCGAACCCCCAGAAAATCAAGAATGCGAACGCAGCACCGGAACACGCGCAGATGGTGTTGACGACATCGTTGTTCATCCAGCGCACGCCACGCGCGGGTACGGTCTGAGCACCGCAGTGGGTTCGTCGTTCCGTGATCCTTTCACAGACGATACAGCGGAAATGCACCTGCATGGTCGCCCCGAGAAGACTGTCGATCCCTCCGGCCGCAAGGCCGCATCCCGCAAGAAGCGCAATCGTTGCAACCGACCATGCCTCCGGCGGAAGAAACAGGAGGCCAACCGCGGATGTGACGACTGCGCCGAACGCGCCGCCGGCGCTGCCCATCACGGACACTGCGCCTGAAGTTCCCTTCTCCACGCGCTTGAACGAAACGACATGTCGAGGCGCGCTTCGGGAGAATGCGCCCAGTTCGGTCGCCCAGGTGTCTGCCGTCACCGCAGCGATCGATCCAAGATAGGCGAGATACCAACGCGGATCAGGGAGAAGTACCGACAGGACAAGGATGATTCCCGCCGCGCCCCCGTTTGCGAGCACTTGTCCCGCGTCTCTGGTCGAGCCCTTCTCGTAGAGCGACTCCATCCGGCGTTTCATGTTTCTGCCTGTTCTTGAGAGGACGCTGGACAGGACAAAGAACGTCAAAATGGGCAGGGTCCACATCCATCCGCCGAATCCATAGACGAGTGTCGCAAGGAGAAACGTTGCAGCTGCTCCGGAATGTTCGAGGAAGCGAGATCTGTATGAAACCACGGCAGTACAAAGCGCGAGGCCTGTCGCCGCGATGAATTGATCGATACGCTCGATTGACGTCCCGTCCAGGCAGTGGGCGAGGACGAGCGCGGTCATGAGCGGGATTGTGAGGTTATCCAGACCGCGGGACGATGCCGCCTCCCACGCCCCGGCAAAAAGGCTCACCGAAATCGCGAACGCGGCAAGCCGTGCAGGAGATTCGAGTACGGGGGCGATGCGCGCAGAAAATGAAGGGAGAAACCAGGCGGTGAGCGCAAGCGCGGCCATCGCCGCAACAACCATTGCGATGGTTCCTTCAATGGATTTTTGATCCGAAGTTATTCGATACAGATGCGGCGACCGGATGCTCTCCCCGACAGCCGCTGCCGCTCCGTCTCCAAACGCGAGCACGAGCATGCTCACAACGGCAAGGTCGGGCGCGCGCTCCCAGAACAAGGCCGTCAGAATGAGGAAGGCGAGAGGATAGTAAACCGTCCCAAAGGAACGTCTCGATGAACGATGCACGGACGGCAGCCAACCCGCAGCATAGGCCTGGATATTCAGGATGATGAACAGGGCCGTGATGAGCAGCACGGGTGCGGCGCGAGGAAACCATCCCGGCGCGAACAGAATCAGCACTCCCGTTCCGATGTGCACCGTCTTCCTGCCCACCTCCGCGGAGACGCCGAAACGCCGGCGCACGAATTCGGTGGTTCCAAGCGCGATGAGCAGACCGACCGAGACGAAAACGAGTCTGGTCAGCTCCTTGTTCGAGAGGCAATCCATCGAAGTTGGGGGAAATGGCGAAAGAAAGGCGCGGTGAAACGACCGCGCCTTTCTTTACCGATAGAAGAAAAGGGGTGTATCAGAGTCCGCCCATCGGCACGACCGTCTGGTACTGCTTTGCGGATTCGGCTTGCCAGTACTCGCCGGTCACCTTGCCGTTGGACGCGGTGATGTACGCGACGCCTGTGGCCTGCGCTTTGACGTAGTCCATCGGTTTCAGGATGGCCTTTCCGTTTGCTTTCACCAGTTCATGCGCCTTCCCGAGTTCGCGTCCGTTATCGTCGTAGAATTTGACATCCACCGTGGCGTCCTTGCCGTCGCTGTTCGCGAGAACAAGGTACGCCTCGACAGCCTTGTCGGAAACGAAATGCGGACAGACCAGTTTACTGTAACCCGGCGCGATGTATCCGATCGCGGTGGTGTTTTTCCAGGACTCGCTGTTCTTCTTGTAGAACTGCCAGTATTCGGCGACAACGTTCCCGTTGGCGGCAATGTGAACCGTGCCATTCACCACCGCGTTGTTCACATACTTGCCGGGGTTCAGATTCAGCTTGCCGAAGGGCTGGATGATTTCCTTCCCTTCCCCGACGAGCTTTCCGTCGTTGTTAAAGAACTTGATTGCGACCGTCGGACCTTTTCCGTCAACGTCTGTGATCACAAGGTGCGCATCAATGACGCTGGGATCAGACACGAAGTGGTTGATGACGAAATTTCTGCCACCCTGCGCGAAAACGTTGCCTGCGAAAGCAACCACCGCGACCAGGACAAGAACGATGTGTATTTTTTTCATGATATCTCCTCTTTCTTTCGTTGGAATGGACGTGTGGTGAAGCGAATCGGGTATTAGTCTAACCTTTTGAACTCGACGCGGCGGTTCTTCGCGCGATTCGCATCGTTATCGTTCGGAAGGATAGGATTGTCCGGACCATAGCCCTTGATCACGAGGCGCTTGTCCTTCACTTTGCCATTCTTCACCAGATAGTCCTTCACCGATTTCGCGCGACGCTCCGACAGCTTGATGTTGTAGTCCTTGGCGCCCTTGTCGTCGGTATAGCCGCCAACTTCGAATTTGTTGTTCTTGATGGCGGCCGAGTTCATGGCCTTCGCCACTTCATTCAGATCGGAGAAGGAGCGCTTCTGAATTTTGTCGCTGTCGAAATCGAACTGCACCATCACGCGCATGAGCTTCTCCGTCGCGAGGGATGCGGCTGTCGGTGCGCTGCCGAGCATCGCGTGGGCGACCTGGTATTTTTCCTTCGCGGACACCTGCCAGTATTCTCCAGTGATGCGTCCGCTTTCGCTCTGCATGTACGCGACGCCGGTCATTTTTTTCTTCCCGACGAGATCGTATGGCTTCACGGAAACCTTTCCGTTTGCAGGAATGGTCACCTTGGTCTGGCCGGCGAGATCGCCGTTGTCGCTGTAGAATTCGATGTACACCGTAGAACCCTTTCCTTCCGCGTCCGCGATCACGAGATAGCTCTCGATCGTCTGATCGGAGACGAAGTGCTGACAGACCAGCTTCGTCGCGCCTGGCGCCACGGCCGCGGGAAGCGCGATGTTTTTCCATCCGAGCTTCTTGTCTTTGTAGAACTGCCAGTACTGCCCGGCGACGGGCTTCGAAGCGGAGATGTGAATCGTCCCGATCATCTTCGCGCCCTTCACGTACTTTTCCGGATTCACGTTGATTTTGCCTTTTGCAGGGATGGTCTCGGAGCCATTCCCGGTAAGATTTCCGTCCTCATCGTAAAACGAAAGATTGACAGAGCCTCCGGTTCCTTCCACATCAGCGATGACGAGATGTCCCTCGACGATTGCCGGATCGGAAACGAAATGGTTGATGATCAGGCTTTTACCTGACTGACTATGCGCGGTGACGACGAGTACCGCGAGTGCCATGAAGACAAACGCGGCTCTGATGACACCACTCGGGACATGCCTGTTTGTGTGCATGCGCGACCTCCTTGTAGTTGGATGTGTGAATACGAAACGGGATATGTATGCGCGGTCATGGATTGGGAAAATATAGGAAATTCATATGAAAAAGACACAGTACAAGGACCCAGTTCAAGCCTCCTCGCCTGTTATTTCGACTTCAGGATCAGAATCTCCTTTGCGCCTGCCTTCGACAACGAGCACAAATTCTCCGCGCGGTGTCGTGAGTTCGAAGTGCCGCAGCACCTCCGCGATTGTTCCGCGAACGGTGTCCTCGAAGACTTTCGTAATTTCTCTGCTGACGGAAATCCTTCGGTCCCCGAATGCCTCATGCAGCTCCCGGAGCGTTTTCAGAAGCCGATGGACGGATTCGTAGACAATGATCGTCCGCGATTCTGACGCGAGTTCCGCTATTCGGGTTCTGCGGCGCTTTTTGATCGGGAGAAAGCCTTCGAAATGGAACCGGTCCGTATGAAACCCGCTCACCACGAGCGCGGCGAGGCACGCGGACGGTCCGGGTATCGGGATTACGGGCACCCCGGCCTCAACCGCGGCGGATACGAGCAACGCCGCAGGATCGGAGACTCCCGGCGTTCCGGCATCCGAAACCACGGCGACGGATTTCCCTTCCTGCAGTACGGCGAGCAACTGCGGGATGCGTTGTCGCTCATTCCGGCTGAAGTAACTGATGCATTCGGCGTTGATGCTGTGATGACGAAGAAGGTTCCCTGTCGTGCGCGTGTCCTCGCACGCAACGAGGTCTACAGCACCCAGTATCCGAAGTGCACGCAGCGTGATGTCCTCCATGTTGCCGATCGGGGTGGACACGACATACAGCGTGCCGGCATTCGGTTCCGGCCGAGTCTCAGTCGTCCCCATATGCTTCCTCTATTTTGCCGGCGTAGAGCTTCAGAATTCGTGCCGCCGTCTCTGGCGCAATGTCGGAGCGGACAAGGATGTACTCGTCTTCGAATCGTTCCTCCTGTACATCCGATTCACGATGAAATTCCGCGAGAAGCTTGAAATCGGGAGGCCGAATGTTGAAACTCCGTATCGTGCGTCGTTCCTCGATGATCCGCTGAATCGTAGCGAGAAGTTCGTTCAGGTTGATGCCTCGGGCCGCGGAAATCGGAACGGCATTCGGATAGCGCTCAGCCAACCCCGCCAGTGCTCCCGCGTTTTCGAGAGTATCGACTTTGTTCAGGACGGTGATGGTCGGTTTGCCGTCAGCATGGATGTCTTTGAGCGTCTTATCGACCACTTCGATCTGCTCGTGGAACGCGGGATGGGAAATGTCCACGACGTGAAGGATGATGTCCGCCTCCACGACTTCATCCAATGTGCTTTTGAACGACGCCACGAGCTTTGGCGGAAGCTTCCTGATGAACCCGACGGTGTCCGTGAACAGGACCGTGCTCTTGCCGATACTGACGGCGCGCACCGTGGCATCGAGTGTTGCAAAGAGCTTGTCCTCGACCAGGACATCCGATCCGGTGAGGATATTGAGTAGTGTGGATTTTCCGACATTCGTGTAGCCGACCAAGGCAATGCGTGTGACGTCCTTGCGGCCCTTGCGCTGCGTCTCGCGTTGCCGGGAGATCAGCTCAAGTTTCTCCTTGAGGTGACTGATGCGATCACGGACCAGGCGCCTGTCTGTTTCAATCTGCGTTTCGCCCGGACCCTTGGTGCGGATACCGCCGTATTGCTTTGACAAATGCGTCCACAAGCGTGTCAGGCGGGGAAGAAGGTACTCGAGCTGTGCAAGCTCCACTTGCGTCTTTGCAGTGTTGGAGCGTGCATGCAGCGCAAAAATGTCGAGGATGAGCGCCGTGCGGTCGACGACTTTGCGATCGAGCATACGCTCGAGGTTGCGTTGCTGCACGGGAGTCAGATCGTCGTCGAAGATGACGGTCTGGATGTCTTCGTCTTTGCACCGCTCCGCGATGTATTCGGCTTTCCCCTTTCCGATGAACGTGGAAGACACGAGAGCCGAGCGGCTCTGAAAGACTTTTTCAACGACTTCGGCCCCTGCGGTCTTCGTGAGTAATTCAAGCTCTTCAAGGTGCTCGTCGGTCTCGAACTGCCGTTGAGACGGTGGACGGGGTACACCGACGAGGATCACACGCTCGATGCGCTGCGCCGTCTCGTGCATCAACTGCCTGGGACGCGACGCAACGGCTGAATCCTCCTCGCGCCCTTCATCCAACTCACTCTCAGGCTTGAATTCATCGAGCGGATCATTGGGCGAAGGAAGCGTTGTGGTCATAACATCTCTGTGCTGAAGGAGCGGCTCACCGGGTACATGGAGGGTGTTGCCCGGGGTTCTTGCCGCAGGTGTGTTCCTACGGGTGCGCGGTATCCGCCCTCGCGAAAGAGCGCTTCACGTCCCGCGCGAGGAGCATTTCGGCTAGTGCGCACACCAGAGCGAGGAGAATGAAGTACTTCCACAGCTCGACACCGAAGCGCGCTTCGGAAACGATCTGTGAGATGTTGGTATCCCGCGCGAGTATGACGGGATTGATGATGCCGACCCCGCGATAGAGCGCATCACGTTCCTTGTCTCCGACTTTCTCCATGCGGGACTCCGCGGGATCAATATTCATCGAAAGTTTCCGAAGCGGGATTCCGCCCGCAGACAATTCGTACGTTCCGGGCATCTCAAGGCCCGTTATCGCGAAGGAGAGGCCCGAGCTGAGCGATTTCGGAATGATTCGTGAAGCTTTTCCAGATGGCGCCAGCAGCTCGAAGGATTCCGATCCGTGATGTCCTCTCACGAGCAGATCGAACGCCGTGCCAATGGTACCGCTGTTCGAGTACTCCTCACGTGATGCGAGATAAAACATCGAACGGTTCATGAGCGGAACAAACAATCCCTTCAACGGAAAATCAGACCACTGCAAGCCGGGAGAAATGCCGAGAACGAGGACGCGTCCGAGACCGAGCCTCCGGTCAAGCAATACGGCGTCACCGGCGTTGGATCCGATGACCTGAAGAGCCGCCTCGCTCCCGCGCAGTTTCACGGACGCAAAAATGTGCGGTGTTTCCACCGCCGGTTTCTGCTCGTTCTCAAACACGCCCCTGAAGAGCGGATGGTCGAAATCGATGTTCGCAAATGTCGCGAAGGAGGCGGTGCTTCCGGGCGTGCCGTTCGTGCCGGAGGGCGAGGGAATTCCGAGTGCAGGCAGAAGCACGGAAGAGAAGTTCTCGAGCTTCGCGTCCGCATCCGGCATCACGAACGCCCCGACACCCGTCTCGATCGAAGCGCGAAGACGCTGTGCAAATGCAGGCGTGACAAAACTCCCGCCAAGGAGCACCACCACGTCGTATTTCGACGGATTTGCGGAGAGGATCCCGCCGCGGTCGAGGGCGGTGATGGTCAGCGGTGATGCGTTCTCCGATCCAGCGGCCGGCTGAAGTGCGAGCGTCAGAATAGTTGCTTCTTGTGTTCCCGCAGGCCCGAGAAGGATCCGGAGGTTTTCCGGAACGAAGAAGGAAAAATATCTGCGGTTGTCTTCAGGAATGCCGTCGCCTTCCAATTCCAGAAATCCGCTGACGAACCCGCCGGTCTTCGGGGTCACGCTGAACTGCACCTGTTTCAGACCTCCGGACGCCACATCCACGCTCTTCTGCGCGACGCGTTCGCCATCGAGGAAAATGCTCACCGTGCCTCCGGCAAGAGCCGATGGGCCATCGTTCAGAACGGTCGCGCTGACATCGACGGGCTTGCCTTGTTCGAACAGGGCGTTCTCCACCCTCGCATCGACGATCGCGGTATTCTCCATGCGCCGCGCTCCAATCCGGAAGAGGAAGGTTTTTACTGCCGGATCAAAGAGGACCGGGATCTTCCGTTGAACATCCGGAGTGAAGTGTGATTTTTGCTCGTCCGAAAGGATGTAGATTTCTTTGTTGAAGTTGTTGGATTTTTGCAGCAGTGCGCTTGCGGCAGTCAGACCGTCAAGAAGAGACATATGCGCGAATGACGGCTGGGCTTGTTCCAGCTGATTCCTCAGGGCATTCAATGCAGTGGTGAACTGGGCGGTTTCCTTTCCGGCACCGGAGAGCGTGATGATGGCGGCTTCATCTCCAACCCGCAACAAGTCAACAATCGAGGCCGCTTTCTCTTTTGCTTGTTTGAAGAGCTGCCCTGCATCATCGGAGGCACCCATGCTGAAGGAGTCGTCAAGGATGATGACGACGGACGATTTTGCCTGCGCCCCTGGAAGAAAATCGTAGGACCCACGCAATGCGGGCCGCGTGAATGCCAGAACCATGAAGATGACGATCAGCGTTCTCAGGGCGAGCAACAGCCACTGCTTGATCTTCAGTTTGCGGATTTTGCTGCGTTGCAGTTCCTTCAGGAACGCCAACGTGCTGAATTCGACAATCCGCGATTTCCGCAGGTTGAGGAGATGCAGAATGATCGGGATCGCCGCCGCGGCAAGCGCAATCAAATACAAGGGGTTCAGAAACGTCATACCGCGAAACGAGCCCTGAAATTCATACGTGCCATAAGTCTATCAACTTATTCCCAAGCCTGCACAAAAACAAGAGACGGTCAGCCCCCTTCATGTGTACCGGCTTCCGGGTTGCATGAAGCTCCGCCGAGGCGCACGCAGGCGATCGAGCAATCTTCTGAGAAAACGGACGGTGACGAAGAACGAAGTCAGTGCATGACAATACGAGCCGTCCCCATAAGCGTCTCGTTGACGAAACACTTGCAGTAGTATATCCCTCGCGGGAATGTGCTTCCATCGAGAAATAATTGCGTCGATCCCGCTTCAACAAATCTCGGCGGTGCGATGTGCACCGTCCTTCCGAATGCATCAACGACGTGAACCCGAAGCAAGCCTCGATGCGGGGACTCGATGGACAGGGTGGTCCTGCCGTTCGTGGGATTCGGAGATGATGTGACAAGGATGTAGCGCTCCGAGGCGTTGAGAGGCGGAAGACAGTCTCCGCTGACCACGATGAATCCGTGAAGAAATCGGGCCACGATGGAGCCATGATTTACGGAAGAGGTCAACGTGTCGAAATCAAGTCCGCTGCCTGACACGTTGAGGATATCCCTTCCGAGTCCAAAGCGCACACGGAACCCCATGTACACCAAAGCGCCTTCTCCTTGCAGCACCGCCGTATCGCTCGATGCAGTGAAAGCGGCTCGTCCCGGCGAATCCTCCGGAGTGAAGGCCCAACGCTCAAGGAGCGACGAACTCCGATCGAAACCCGTGAACACAACTTTCGCCGTGTCGTATTCCACGGCCATTCGCAACGCGGAGATGGATTTATTGTCCGTATTGTCGATGTCGATTGGGATGCGCAGCGACTGTCCGTAATTGTTCACGTTGTTGACGGGAATGCTCAGGACGGTGACCGGGGGGATGCCGATGATGAAGATCCAGTCCTCGCAGAGTGTCCGACGATCGTTGCTCCGGAACTCCACTCGTATGGTATCAAGCCGCCCATTTCGCTGCTTCAACGGCTGCAAACGCCACGCCACCCTCCAGCGATCACCGGACCCAAGCGGACCGGAAGTCATTGATTTGATTGCGCTGTCCCCCGACGCAAGCCCGGTGAGGGGGGGGAGGAGCATGGTTGCTTGGACATTGGCTGCTGCAATTGTGCCGGAGTTGACAACTTCCGCCCATACCGTCAGCGAGTCGTACTCCAGCGTGCTGCTGTTGAAATGGAGCGTGTCATTCGGTGTCGTCCACATCGTGCACGAAAGAGCGGGCTGCAGAGACGCGGCTATGTGAACGCGACAGATGCTCGTCACGTCTCGCATGCCGACGCTGCGGACCCGGAAGACCATGGTGACATCGCGTGGATAGGGCCTGGGTACCGGAGCAAGCCTCCACATGGCGCGCGCGAAACCGTTCGGTTCGAGACGAACGCTCAGGCGTTGCTCCCGCGTCGTGGGTGCAAGGAAGATGAGATCCGGATCGCTGATGATGATTTCCGCGTATACCGAATCGGCGTGGCCGGTTCCCGTGTTGGAAACGGCGACCTCTGCAGAGAATTCACCTGGTTGATACTCACCCGTTCCCGTGTTGATCATGATGGAGTCCGGAACGACAAGGCACGCGGCCTGCAGCTCCGGGATACTCGTCGACGGCAGGATGAGAAGATCACAGCAGTTCGCGTTTCTATTGAACTCGTCGAAGAAGCGAACGCAGACGGCGCTGGTGTCTGGTCTGGAAAGCAGTTCTGCGCGCACGCGCCACGACGCGGAGCGTTCTTCGCCGGGGGGGATATCACCAATGAACTTCTCGACGGTTTCCAGTGAATCAAGAACGAAATGCGGTGGAAGTGAGACTGCCGCACGGGTCATTCGCGCCGTGGCGTTTCCCGAGTTCCGTACCGTCGCGTTCCACAGAAACGGATTCGGGACATAAACACCGTTGGTGTACACGAAGCGAAGTGCGTTCGAACACGATGCCTCGAAAAAGACCCGGCGTACCGAAGGAATGAGCAGCGATCGCTCGCAGACTGTGTCGATGATGCGGTCTCCCGGTCCGCCCTTTCCTTGTGCCTTGAAACGCAGCGCGACAGTCGTGTCCGACAGTCGCGGCACGACACGCAACGCGATGGTGCGGTCCACACGCCCGCCATTCTGCGGGATCGTTCCGAGATCCAGGATCGGATCCTGCCCATCGGCTGGCGCGAGTCCCGGAGTGGCGAGATAATACAGTCGACTCTCTTTTGACGGCGCATCGCCCATATTCATCACCGAGACGGGCAGCACAAGCGGATTCGGGTGATAATCGTTGAGTGAATCAACGAACGCGATCCTGAGAAGCGAATCAGGCGGGCACAGAATGGCATTCACGGGACGGTATTCCTTCTCGACCCAGAGAATCCACAGACACTCTCCCCGCATCCCCGCCTTTCCGGAGACTGCCACAACAATGGTATCGAACCCGCTCTGACTTCGAGGATTGACGATCAGCTCAAACGATGTCAACGCTGAATCCCCCGGCTCCAGCCTGTCCGCAACGAGCACGGCACTGGGAGACACAATGGTGAATCTCTGATTCGATCGGGGAAACACCACCACCGAATCGACACGGATCGCTCCGGGATTGGAAATCCTCGCGAAAATGCGGAATGAGGAAGGAAGGTACTTGTTGTACTCAACCTTGTCGAAAAAAACGGAATCGGGTCCGATGACGCTGCACACAGGCTGCGCGCCCAGCGTTGGCGTCACGACGAAGGAGAGAAGGACTCCGAGCAGCGCTCGCCTGAATGTCGCTGCGGCAGCGGCCGTCGGAACAGGGCGGCGCATGGTCACCGGACGATCATTTTCTTGACATCCATCCCGGAAGTGGATTCGAGACGATAGAAATACATTCCCGGCGGCAATTCCCCAGCGGCAATGCGCACGGCGTGTGTTCCGCGCGATGCCGGACCATCGAATAATACTCGTGCTTCCCGTCCCATCATGTCGTAGACAGCGAGGCGCACCGGGCCGTTTTCTGCACAGGAAAAAGTAATGCTGGTTGCGTCGATGAACGGATTTGGTATGTTTTGCTCCACCTGGGTGGCCGCGGAACTCGCCAGAGGTTGAAGGCAGTCGTTCGTCACGTAAAGCTCTCCGTCCTCCGTGAGCGCCCTGATGTCTCCCCAGTTGAGGAGCACGCGATCGGACTGGAAAAGAAGATCGGTGCGTCTGAAATCTCCGCGCTCGCTGCCGCGGGAAAAAACGCCTTCCGCGTGTAGCGACACGAGAATACCGTCTTCCGTTCGCAAGGGAACACTGGTGGTGTAGTCGGAAACTTCGATCAGTCCGGGACTCGTCTCGCGCAGCACCGGCCCCACCCACCCGCGCTCGGTGAGCGTCCCGATGCTTGTGACATGGAGAAACGAGATCACTGCGGGGTCATAGGAGATCGCAATGGTATATCGCGTGAGGTCGTTTCCAATGACCCTGTTGATATACACCGGGACGGGACGTTTCTCGCCATACCCTAACACCATGTCTCGCGGAAGACGCAGCACGAGCGTGCGCGGAGCGCCCTGAACGAACAGGGGATCTGTGCAATCGACATCGTCTGCATTGTCTGCGCGCACATAGAATCGGAATGTTCTCCATGCGTCCGCGTCCTGACGGAACGGGCGCACGACCCATGATGCGGTACCCGATTCGCTCGGTTCGAGCGTCGATGGCTGCAGCGGTTTTTCGGACGCTTCACCCTGTGCGAGTGCGAAACCCGGGGGGACCACCAAAAGTGCGCGGACCGTGTTCGCGCGATATGCGCCGACGTTCTGAGCACGCACCCGTACGGTGCATTCTGTCGGTGAAAAATCACCGACGCTCCAGTCAAAGAGCAGGGAGTCCTCCGGGACGGATTCACACGCCGCCAGCAACACCGGAGAGCGGAGCGGTGGAACGAACACGGAGACATCACACTCCAGAGGCCGATGGTTTGTGGATGTCGTGTTCACACGGAAGGGAACGGATGCCGCTTCGCTGCGGGCGAGGGCGCGAAATCTCCACGAGACGCGCGCCGTCCCGCCAGGAGCCAGAGTTCCGATTTCCTTCGTCTGCGGGTCGAGCGCCTCCACCGAAGGTCCGAGTGCGACGATGGAGACGCGGACCTGCTCCCCGGGACCGTTGCCGGAATTCTCGACCGTGGCGTGTATGGTGAACGGATTCCCGCCGTAGTTTCCGGTGGATGCATCAACGAACAAGGTGTCGATGGATGCACAACGGAGCGTCAGAAGTGGCGGATCTTCTCGAGGGATAAATATCGACCTGCAGCACTCGGTACTGATTCCGATGGAGTCTACCAGTGTACCGCAGACCTCGACGAATTCTCCTTCACGCCGCCGCTCCGGCTTCAGCCGCCACATCAGACGGACGGTATCACCCGGCGCGATGGACGCGATCCGTTGCACGGCGTTCTCGCCATCCGCGAGAAATACCGTCGACGGGATTGCGGCCGTGATGGAAATGTTCCTTCCGGTCGCTGTGCCGGTGTTTGTGATGACTGCAGTGAAGAGAAAGGGATCCGGCGCGTAGGCATTATTCACATACCGGAGCGAATCAGGCGCGGCGCACGCGAGCGAGTATGCGGGAGTGCGCATTGCGGGGACATACACGCGCAAGCGGCATTCACCGAGGACGATTCTCTTGCCGAGTCCGCCTTTCCCGAGAATCTGGAACACGAGCGTATCCCATCCGCCGACACTCCGCGGGAGAGCGCGTATGAGCCATTGCTCCGTGCGTGTGTCACCGACGCGCATGGTCCCTACGGGGCGGAGGTTCGTTCCGATGGGAGTGAAACGGGGCGGACCGACGAAGACGATCTGGCACTCCTCGGCGTAGGTCTCTCCGGCATTCTTTCCGGTCGTCGTGACGATGAACGGATTCGGCGTGTACCCTGAGGCCGCATCTGAAAACTCAAGTGAATCATCCGGTGTCGTGCATGTGAGCGTGAGGACGGGGACTCTTTCCCGCTGAACCCAGATGGGGTACATGCACCAGCTCGGGTCGGTATCGTTGCCTTGGACGTTGACTCGGACAGTGTCATACCCGTCGGTCTGGCGCGGATGCATGCGGACTCGAAATACGCTGTTCACCACTTCGGTCGGCAGCAATACTTCAGCCATGAGCCTCGCGCTGGGAGGGATGATCGTGAAACGCGTATCCTGCAGGAGTTGCCCGATGACAGACTTCGTCCGGCCCGTCCCGGTGTTTCTCGCGGTCACCTGAATCTCGAATTCTTCAGGCTCATAGTATTGGTCGCGGAAGTACACCGTATCGGGCGCTGCAACCGCGCACTCAAGCGCGGACGACTGCGAGGGATATACTTTCAGCATCCGGCAACACGTGATGGGCGGGAAATTATCCGACGTCACCGTGAAGCAGATGTGCATCGAATCTGGTGTCTCGAGCTTCAATGCACGGAGGTCCCAGGTTGCAATGCCATCCTTTCCCGGAAAGAGCCGCTGAGGGGAGAGCGGCTGTACCGTGACGAGCGGTGCGGACAAGGAAAGATTGGGAGAGAGGACGACGATGCTGGCTTGTACATTGGTCGCCTCACGCGTGCCGGTGTTTCGCACAATCACGGAAACGGGGAATGGATTTGGAGAGTAATCTTTTCTCTCGTCATCCCACTCGAGACGATCAGGAACGATCGCGTCACATTCGAGTATCGGCTCGCGAGGTTTGATCTTGAGTACACCGTCGGAAAACGAGGGAGTCAGGCAGTATCCGTAGAAATTCCAATTCGAGATTCGGAGAAACGTCTCCGCGTTGTACACCACATCCGCGAGCCGGAAGCGCAGGTTGAGCAGGATGCCGCTTCCTTCGATCTTCTTGCTCTTGTGGATGTATAGCCTGTGTCCCGAACCGACATCCGTCATGCTGATGCTGTCGCCCTCCAGCATCGTCCCCGCGGTGGAAAACCCGACGATCCCGGCGTACGTTCGATCATACACCACGGTGAAATCCGAGGCGCTGAAAATGCCATCGACATGCGTTCCCAGCATGACGGGTACGACAACCTCCTGTGTGCCCATGGCTGACGCGTTGCCGAGCGACAGTCTCACCGTCTGAAATTGCGAACGGTCAAGAGGCGCGGTGTATGTTCTCGTCTGCTTGACGGTTCCACCGCAATAATCTTTCAGCGTGAGTTCGACGGTACGGACCGTTCCATCGGGGCACGTCGTACGATACGAGAGGAGGCACTCGCGGTAGGATTCCTTGATGGCGTCACGAATCGAACGGAAGATGCTGTTGAGATCGCTTTGTACAGGAGTGAAGTAGAACTGGCCTCCGGTGATGTCTGCGAGGTTTCGCAGCCGCAGGGTATCCATGGGATTCGACTTGTCGGGCAGGGCAAACGCAATGGTGAACACCTTCACCTTGTTTGCGAGAGCGAGCGACACGACCTCGTTGTACGTGTTCTTCTGGCTGGAGTTTTCGCCGCCGTCGGTAAGCAGGATGACGGCCGTGCAGCGATTGTTCGATGTCGTGACGGCCTGATGGATCCCTTCCCACGCCGCATCCCAGAGCGCCGTGTTTCCGTATGCATTCATCGAGTTGATCGCGGACTTCAGCGCGGCCTTGTTCGTGGACATTGGGATATCCACGGTCACAAAATGATTGAAACTCACGAGCGCCGCTTCATCACAAGGCGTCTGCATCATGTCGACGAACGCATTCGCGGCGGATTTCAAGCTCGAAATCTTCTTCACCGTCTTTGTGTCCTGCATGCTTCCGGTACGATCCAGCACCAGGGTTGCGCTGATGCAGCAGGAGTCGATGGGTGGGCACCAGAGCGTCGCATCCTTTACCAGAAACCCGTTCTCCCGCACCTCGAAGTGTTGCGGACTCATGTCTGTTCGGAACGCTCCGTTGCAACTCACTTTGAATGCGAGCGTGATCTCGGGATATCTGACCTCAATTCGCTTGAAGTTCAGTGTTGGTTGCGAAATGAGGGCGGACGAGCTGAGGACAAGAATGAAAAAGAGTCGGAAGAGACGATTCACATGCTTGGTTGCCTTCGGTTCGAGGTGAGACTCTGGAACAGTACAGAAGAATCTACACATTTGTTTTTACGAAGGAAAGGGTCGCGCTCGTGATTTGTGCAACGTTTGCGAAACCCGTCAGAGCGTAATCGGAGAGTAATCACAAAATATGCTGGCGGCACTATTTCACGACGACAAATACCCCGGCGGCAATGACGCCGTTCCTGTTCGAAAGAAGAGAACGATACGTTCCTGCCTGAAGAGCAGGCAGAGAACGGGAGGCAGCACCGCTGCACCATGATCCAGACGCGGCTGCGTCGCTGTACACCGTTCGTCCCAGCATGTCGACGACAGAAAAGATCGCCGTTTCATTTCTGATTGCGGAGGATGACGGACTGTTTTCCAGCCTAACGTACGCCTGCATGCCGGCGCGGACAGGATTCGGATAAACGAGCAACGCGTTCTCCATGAACCGGACCTGGATCTCGGGGGTGAAGGTGATTGATGGCAGAGTGTAAAGCAGCAACGTTCCTGAACTCGTGTATCCCAGCGCAAGAGCACGTCTGGCGAAGTTTATATCGACGGCATCCGGCGACCCGGAAGCATCGAGGAGCACATTCGTGTCGGAGTCTGCAAAGGTACCCGAGGAACTGGACAGCAGCTCCTGTACCAAGCCGTCGTGCCGGATGGCCCACACGCGTCCGGTCGGATCGGTTCCGAGCACTTCAACCGCACCGGTGATGGCGATCGAGTCTGTTGCTCCCGTTATGGCATGAACACGATACGGACCAAGACGAAATGCATCGATCGCTTCCGCCGACCTCAAGCATCGGCCGAGAAACGGCTGCACCCGGGACCAGTCGAGGAAGGAGAGATCAATCGTGCGTAGCAGTCCTGGCGATGTTGTGGCGTATACGTTGATCGATCGGCTTTCCGGCCTCAGGATGCCGAAGTGGTTCCCACGCCCCGTAAAGGCCGCCTGCAACATGCCCGGTCCTCGACCTCCCAAGAATCTGTATCCGTCCACTTTCCCGATACGGAGAACAGTACCGAGATCGATATTGACAACCGCATAATGCTCCCATTCAGGATACACTGCGATCGCGATGCCATCCGCGTTGCATGCGACCGAGGGATACGCGTCTCCACGGAATTCCGGAGCATCTGGAATCCGCAGTTGCCGTAAGATAGACCCGTCTTCCGTATCCACGGATCGTAGAACGGCCTCAAAATGACTCGTCGCAATGATGCGGGTATTGACCGGATCCTTCGTGAGGCCCACGGGCCAGATGCCGGCCTCGACAGCGTGAAGTGATCGGCGCTCGATGTCGACCACGGAGAGGGTGGTCCCGGATCCTTCAGCATTGGTGACCAGGACGTTGTTGCTTCGATCGGGGATGGCGATTGCTTCAATGCTGTGGCCGAGCCAGACGGTTCGCCGAAGCGACCTGTCCGGAACATACATGACATCGACGCTCGATGAACCTCGGTTTACTGTGATGGCCTCGTTCGTTACCCGATCGGTCAGAAGTGCGAATGCATCAAGCCCGACAGCGATGGAATCCACATCCGCCGCATCCAAACTGATGCGGTAGACTGTCCCGTACCTTCCATTTCCGTTGAGTCGCGAACGCCCGGTAGGATCGAGGACGAGGAGGCGGTTCGACGCTTCGCTGTAGGCGACATCACCGATGGGAGCGGATATAGGAAATTCTCTCAACGGCAAACCGAATTCGTCGAACAGGCGAATGGAACCTTCCCCGATCAGCGCGAATCGTTGAAGTTCCGCGTCGACGGCGATTCTATCCATCGGCTGTGTGGCAGAATACACGAACACACGCGTCTGCTGCAGGGTGGACGTTGAAATGGTCTTCACGCGCATCAGGCCGTTCACCGGTTGGGCTTGGGTCACAAAGAGTTGTTGGTGAACGCTGTCCAGCGCCATTCCTCCGGTTGGCATTCCTGCGTCGATCGAATCGACCGGCTGCAACGTTGCCCCGTCCAGGATGAGGATCTGCGAGCGGCCCGTTGAGAGAAAGATGAGGTTCGCATCCGGATGGGAAACGAAGTGCAGGCGGGGCGCTGAATCCAGAAGGAGGCGGCCTGCGATGCTTCCCGAGAGCGGATCAATCGCGCTGATCTCCGTGCGGAGTCCCTGCAGATCCGCGCTCGATCCGAGGATGAGTCGGCTTCGGGCATGGACATGCCTCAGAGTGAACGGAAGCGGAAGAGTTACCGGAAGAGCGAGAGATGCGCGTTGTCTTCCCGAACGTGTTTCGACCACGCTCAATGTCGCGACGTCGGATGACGCCAGATACAACACGCCGCGCCAGGGATCCAGCGCGGCGGAGGTCGGTCTGATGAAGTTCGGCGTCTGCCGTCCACTCAGGACATGGAGCAGGAACGTTCGAGGAAGCAACGCCTGTGAAGTGGCGTTGAAACACATTCCCATCGTGCCGAGCAGCAACAGCAGGCCGATCCGCATGAGAGCGGTCAAGACGCGACGATGCGTTCTCATCATGTCAGCCAACATCCGCAACACAGAACTGGGATGCAATGGAAATCGACCGTGTGACACGCAAGGACGGGAGGGATTCATGGAGTCACCGGCCGCGACGGGAATTGCATTTCGAGCGGGAAAATGGGAAATTGAAACTGTTCGCTCGAGTGGCGGAATTGGCAGACGCGCTGGACTCAAAATCCAGTGGGATTTAACACCCCGTGCCGGTTCGACCCCGGCCTCGAGTACAACAAAAAAGGACACCGGTATCCGGTGTCCTTTTTCAATGGTGTTCCGCCGTCATTATTTCCATCGAACCGAAACAGAACCAATGCCGGATTCGAGTGACATCGACACGCGCCTCGATGCGGAAGAATAATTCGGGGTCTGATAGCTTTCGTCGTCGGCGCGCTCGAACCGATGGAAACGGGCGGAGCTCAACCAAGAGTCGTCACAGGTTGCGCGGACGCCGAGGCTCTGTGGGATGAGGATATCGAGAGATCCGAGTCCCACTTCAGCGTATATTTTCGCTCCATCACGGATTGCTCCGGAGAGGTCGAGACTGTAGGAACCGAGCCCTCCCTCGAAGCGAAGTCTTTCAAAATTAAGGTTTCCGAGGCTCTCTGAATGAATCGATCCGAGCCCGGCCGAAATGGACACCAATTTCAGACGTTCCGGATTCGGCGTTTTCATTCGAATATTCAGACTGCTTGCTCCAGCCTCCAGCCGAATATTCGAGATTCGCAATCCTGAAAAATCCAGATCTGCGTGTCCTCCCCCGAATTCCATGCGGTAGTCGATCGGAATCTGATCCGTCAGCTCAAGCTGCCAACGTCCGCCACTGCTTCCTTTGAAGAGGTGAAGTAGATCGCTCAAGCCATCCTCGTCGGCGCCTGTGTTAAGTTCAACGTGGAGCACGCCAGTGCGATCTTTCACGCTGTACGACACCGTCACCCGTTGATGATCTTGCTCCTCTCCGATCGATTTGATCGCGTAGACGGCATCACCCGGTCCGCGCAGAACATGGAGCGTGCCGAACCCGCCTTCGACATTCACTTGCAGTGCATGCTCCGTTGTCAGAGATGCGGTTCGAAGCACCTGCTCCTGCGCTTGAAGCAAGGGAAAAGCGATCACGAAGACGAATGCCCCCGCGTACAGCCGATTCATGTATGTTCGTGTCATGGTTCCCTCGTGGAGATGTCTCTTGATTCATTACGAACAACCACCTGTATTGTTGCGCGCTGCCTTTTTCCATCCCGAGACAACACCAGATTCGATACTGGAACTGGACACGATGCAGGCATTTTTGGGAAAGATCATCGTTCCGGTTCCTCTTTTGATTTCGCTCGCGTCGTTTTGTATGTTCCTTGAAACAATGAACAGAGCCATGATCCCGCAGTTGCACCTCGACCTTCCTGCAGTACTGAGACGCTTGGTTGGATTTATCCGCGAGGAAATAACCCGCGCAGGCATGCAGTGCGCGGTCATCGGGGTATCGGGAGGAGTGGATTCCGCCCTTGTTGCCGCACTCGCAAGCCGGGCGCTTGGACCGGAGAATGTGTTCGGCATGATGTTGCCGTATCGTGACAGCAGCCGCGGAAGCATTACGGATGCAAAAACACTGATTTCCGCCTTGGGAATCCGGCACGAGCTCGTAGAGATCACACCGATCGTCGACCCCATGTTTGCCCTCGACCCCGAAATGGATACCATTCGGCGTGGCAATGCCATGGCGCGCGCACGGATGATCTTGCTCTATGACCGCTCCGCGCGGGAGCGCGGTCTCGTCGTCGGGACGGGGAATAAAACAGAACTCCTGCTCGGATATAGCACACTGCATGGCGATGCCGCCTGTGCGATCGCGCCCATTGGTGATCTGTACAAAACGCAGGTATGGTTGCTTGCGGAGCATCTCGGAATTCCGGCCGAGATCATCGAGAAAGCGCCAAGTGCCGATCTCTGGTCCGGACAAACCGACGAGGAAGAACTGGGCTTCACGTATCGCAGGGTCGATGAACTCCTCCACTTCATGATCGATGAGGGACAGGAACGCGAAGCGCTGATATCGAAAGGGTTCGAGAGCACCTTCATCGATGCCGTTTGCGAGAGAATGGAGCGCAACCGTTTCAAACGCTCGTTGCCCGCCGTACCGAATATCGGGGCAACGGCCTGAGGTTCTTTAATACTGCCTCGTTTTTCCCTACATTTCGTTCGATTGTCCCGCAGCGTACTCATTTCTGGATCTCGACATGTTTGAACGCCAAATTGAAGAAACCATTACCCTGCTGATGCAGCAGACCATCGGTCTTGACGAAGCCATCCATTTGAAGAAGATTCAGTCCTCGTACATTCCTGAATCAATCAAACGGTTCTACCAGATGGAAGCATCGCGATGGGAGCAGGAAGAAATGGACCGGATGATGACGTCTCTGCATTTCGATTACACATCGCCGGAGATTAAAAAGAAGTTCGAGGAAATCAGCGGACTCTCCCGCGAATACACGAAGTTTTCGAGGACCGAGTTTGCGGAAACACTTGATCGCTCGGTCAAGCTGCTGTTCAACTACGTGTGCCGACCCCAGTGGACTCTGACGAAATACATTTTCGCTGATACTGCCGTGGTTCCCGCATCCGCTGTGCAGGAGAAGCTCCGACATTTTGCCGACTACGAATACTTTGGCGTTGTCATCGGGGAGTACATTTCAGGGAAGGGGATTTCAACTGTCGGGAAGGAGAAATTTGAAGAGATCATCAGTTTGATCGACAACGAAGTCGTCCGCAATCTGGATAGCAGCAAGCTGGCTCGACTTGCTCTACCGATCTTTGCGCTTTTCAACCCAGGAGACGTGTCCGAATTCGCTCGTGTACCCGTAGAAGCGCTTTCCATATTCTACGACGACAAGAATGTCACCTCTGTCGTATCGCGACTGGAGTTGGAGAAAGAACATTCCCCCTCGCTCTCGCTACACGAGCTGATGCGTCTCGTCGGCGAGACAGATTTTACGGCAGGTATTGAAATCAGTGAAATCGTCACTCGGCACGTCGGGGGCGCCCCGAATCCACAGCCATCACGCTACTCGCCGGAGCCTTCGGCAGCGTCGTTCTCAGTGGATCCGGATGACATGCCTCCTGTTCGGATTGGAGACGATCTCCACAAGCTTGAATCGGCATCATCGGAATTTTCGCCGGTGTTTACTGACGAACTGGATTTGAGCAGAGATGATGTCGTTTCCGTGACCGGCGGCGAGCACGAAACTCCCGACTTCTCCGGTATTGACGACGAGATCATCGTCGATGGAGGCACAACCGTGGCGCAGGATTTCGAGCTTCCGGAGGACCTTTTCGTCGTGCAGTCAGAAACCACGCACGCTCTGGAGTCCGATCCTGAAGGCTTGATGGAGGCGATCGATCAGCCGTACTCCGAGAAGAAGATCATGGATGACGAGGATGATTTCTTCAAACAGCTCAACCTCACGGACGATGACTTCAACACCCCTCAAACGGTGAAGGTCGACGACGAGTTCAACATCCCCGATGTGGCGCTCTCGGGTGTGGAAGACACTGCGCAACCCCACTCGGACTTGCAAAGATCCGA
This sequence comes from Ignavibacteria bacterium, assembly GCA_016720835.1. GTDB lineage: Bacteria > Bacteroidota > Ignavibacteria > SZUA-365 > SZUA-365 > JADKJW01. The sequence goes on along the minus strand of JADKJW010000004.1, from coordinate 140,493 downwards.
TGAGATAGAAGAACAGCGTCTGAATTCCGTCGACGCCACCGTGCAGCAGAAGTATCCTGAAGACGAGACTGCGGTCTTGACGGCGGATGAAATTATCGTCGCGTATGGCGATTTGCGTGCAATGATTTCGGCGGGGGATCGGAAAAAATTCATCAAGAGCCTGTTTGACAAGAATGAGCAGGCGTATGAGGCGTCTCTCGATACGCTGAACGCGAAATCCAGCTGGCGAGAGGCCTCCGAGCATATCGATGAAATCTTCTTTTCGAACAATGTCGACATGTACTCCCGCGTCGCGGTGACCTTCACTGACGAAATTTACAAACGATATCAAAAGAAGAAAGCATAATCCGTGTTTGTTGATCAGGTAACCATCGAGGTGAAATCCGGTTCAGGGGGATCGGGTTTTGTCAGTTTCCGCAGGGAGAAGTACGTTCCGAAAGGCGGTCCCGATGGTGGCAATGGTGGCCGGGGGGGTGACGTTCTCATTCGTGCCGACCGGCAATTGCACACGCTGCTCGATCATCGGTACAGAAAGATCTACAGTGCAGAGAACGGCGCTTCTGGTGGAACAGCCCGGCGCTCGGGCCGATGGGGGGAGAGCGCTCTGGTACGCGTTCCATGCGGGACGCTGGTCAAAGACGCTGTGTCGAACGAGGTCCTTGCGGACATGGTTGAAGACGGGCAGGAAGTCATCATTGCTGTCGGCGGGAAAGGCGGGAGAGGAAATTCCGAATTTGCGACAGCGGTTTTACAAACCCCGCGTCACGCAGAACCAGGTTTGCCTGGACAAGAGCGTACACTGCTGCTGGAGTTGAAGCTCATCGCGGATATAGGTCTCGTTGGTTTGCCGAACGCAGGAAAGTCCACGTTGATTTCCGTGGTTACCGCCGCACGTCCCAAGATTGCCGACTATCCGTTCACCACCCTCGAACCGAATCTCGGCATCGTCCGCTATCGTGAGTACGACAGCTTTACCATTGCGGATATCCCGGGACTCATCGAGGGCGCTCACTTCGGCAAAGGACTCGGAACACAATTCCTCCGGCACATTGAGCGTACTTCCGCTCTCGTGATGCTTATCGATTGCAGCGAGCCGGATTATGCGGCTACCTTCCGTGTTTTACGCAATGAACTCGCATCCTACTCGACGGAATTGACCGCGAAAACGTTTATTGTCGCAATGTCCAAAATAGACAGCGCTGATGATGAGACCGCAGAGCGGATAGACGAGTTCGAATCGTCGCTTCAAATTCCGGTCTACCGATTTTCTTCTGTCAGCCGATTCGGCCTCGGAGATCTTCTGGATGCGATGCGTTCGATGATTCCCGATGACGGCGAGCAGTCGTCACGCGAAGTACCGTGAACCCTCTCCGGGTGATCCGGCTTCGGAGCACCATTGTTCTTACGGTTGTACTCGCGACACTTTGTGTCGCAAGCATGCTCTTTTCGTTGCACGCCGGCCCGATGGATGTTTCCTTCGGGCAGATCCTTCGAGTACTGGGGGCATGGGCAGGATTGGGGACTCGATCTCTCGACGTGAGTACCCAGTCCGTCATTCTCGATGTTCGCCTCCCGAGGATTCTTCTCGCTGCACTCGCGGGTGGGGCACTTTCCCTGGCTGGCGTGATCTTTCAGGCTCTTCTGAGAAATGTGCTTGCTGAGCCGTATATACTCGGCGTTTCCGGTGGAGCGTCCGTCGGCGCCCTGCTGGCGATCACATCGGGAATCGGCGCAGTTGTTTTTGCGGCAGTACCGCTTTTCGCTTTTGCGGGCGCTGGATGTGTGGCGCTGCTGGTCTACTTCCTTGGAGCGCGCCTCCGTATGGGAGACAGCAATTCACTTTTATTGAGCGGAGTCATGGTGGGCGCATTCTGCAGCGCGGCAATACTCGGAATGATCGCCATGGTCGGCGATCCGTTGCGGAATGCAATGTTCTGGCTGCTCGGTTACATCGGGAACGCGACAATGGAAGCAGTATTGATCGTCGCGCCAGTTGTGCTCGCTCTTGCAGTCGTTTTGTTTTTCCTGGCGCACTCCATAAACGCATTGTCCTTGGGAAAGGAGCAGGCTTCACATCTTGGCGTATCGGTGAAGACACTTTCCACACTGCTATATGCAGCGGCCTCCCTGCTTTCGGCGGTCATCGTCAGTTTCGCGGGTACCATTGGTTTCGTGGGCCTCATTGTTCCGCACGCATGCAGGCGGCTGTTTGGATCGGACCACAGGGTTCTTCTCCCCGCGGCCTTTTTTTCCGGTGCGATGTTTCTGGTTTTTTCAGATCTGCTCGCACGAACCTTGTTTTTCCCCATGGAGCTTCCTGTCGGTGCTGTGACTGCGGCAATCGGAGCGCCGCTGTTCATATCCTTGCTGCGGGTGAAGGGATAACGCCGGCGAATTTCATGGCTCGGTGCGTTCCAGTGCTGTTGTGTGGAGATCGCTTCCCTTTCAAAGGCGGGCAATCTCGACGAATCGCCGCCTGTTGCTTTGTATCCTTTTTCGGTTGTACCTTATGGTCTGTTTTTTCCGTAAACCAAACAAACGCGTGTAGAGCAATGAAACGTACATACCAGCCAAGCGTTCGCAAGAGAAGAAACACTCATGGCTTTCGTGCCCGCATGGCTTCCAAGAACGGAAGAAAAGTCATCGCGCGCAGGCGCGCGAAGGGACGTTGGAAGCTGACGGTCAGCGACGAGCCCCGGTATCGTTGATGTGAACCCGCGATTTCGGTTGTCGAAGACCGAGATTCTCCGGGGATACCGCTCTTTTTCAGAAGTTCTTTCTCGAAGGGCTTTTGTGCAGGCGGCAGACATACGGTGCTACTATGTGATTCACAGAGAAATCCCACCATGCATATGCGCGGTGGGATTTGCTGTGAAGAGACAAAGACGCGCTGTCAGAAGAAATGCGGCCAGGAGATTTCTCCGTGAGTCGTATCGGCTACACAAACACGCGCTCGCGGCCACCTGCACGTCATTACACGTCGGTGTGAAATGCGTGATCATGTATTCGGCGCCGCAAAAAAAGGAGAATGTAGAATTTCGCGCAGTGGAAGAGACAATGAAGCTTCTCATTTCTTCCCTTGTTGAACGTCTGAACAGCGAATGCCTTTCCTGCTGAAAAATATTATCATGCTTTTCATCAAGGGGTACCAAGTTGCAATTTCACCCCTTTTTCCTCCTTCCTGTCGCTTTTTCCCAACGTGTTCTGCCTACTCTTTGGAGGCAGTGAAGAAATACGGAGCTTTCAAAGGGTCATATCTCGGAATCCGGCGAATACTTCGATGTCACCCTTTCCACCCGGGCGGCTTCGATCCGGTTCCATAAACACATAAAAAACAAGCACTAAAGATGGACAAGCAGACAACCATCGGTTTTATTCTCATTGCTCTCGTCTTCGTAGGCTGGATGATTTACTCCGGGAGCCAGGTCCCAAGTGAAACCAAGCCCATTGCAGCTGCGTCTGATTCCGTGGGAACTCGAGAACGGGTTATGCAAGGCGAAGAGAATATGCAGCCTGGAACGGGCGCAGGGGAGTCGGTTAATAAATCCGTCGATACGAATTCTCAATCCGTTAGCGGGCAAAGATTCGGAAAGTGGTTCTCGCCCTTTGAAACCGGGGTTGCGAAGAATCTGACGATTGAAACCGATCTCTACACGGCAACATTCTCGAATAAGGGCGGTGGCGTAAAGCGCTGGACACTTAAGGAATATTCCACGTGGAACAAAGCTCCTCTTCAGCTGATTGATTGGAATCTTCCAAGCGATGTGAACCTGTTTTTCATCACATCGGACGGCAAGGAAATCCGGACCGAAAACCTCTTTTTCGAGTTCACTGATTTTCCGGAAAGTGGACGAGTGTCTTTGAAGGATTCTTCTTCATTTGCCTTTGAAGCCATTCTCCCTATCGCCGGCGACAGCATGGCAATCGTGAAACGGTATACATTCAGGCCTGGTCGTTACTCATTCGATGTGGACATTGAAATGAGAAACATGGCCGATATCATATCGAATTTTGAGTATCAGGTGTCGATAAATTCACCGGCACTGACCGAACTCAATACCGTAGATGAAGCAAGTTATGCAGAGGCGAATGGATTCACGGGGGGTAATAGATCCAAACTTGATGTCAGCAGTATCGGAAATTCGGATCAGATTTCAATCGACGGTCCGACGCACTGGGTTTCAGTGCAAAATAAGTACTTTCTCACCGCGCTTATCGCGAGAAAAGAATTCTCCGGATCTGGAATGTATATCAGAGGAGAGCATATTCCTCTGCCCTTTGAAGGTTCAAGAGAGATTTATCAGGCCAGTATGAGGGTAAAGTATTCAGGGCGTTCCATCGAGCGATCGGAGTACTCTGTCTACATCGGCCCAATGAATTACGCCCTCCTGAAAGAGCAGCATGAAGGTTTGGAACAGACGCTTAATCTCGGCTGGGATTGGGTTGTACGCCCGTTCTCCGAATATCTGATCATCCCGCTATTCCATTTTCTTCATGGATTCATTCCCAATTATGGCTTCGTAATCCTCATTTTTACGCTATTGATTAAACTTCTGCTCTACCCGTTGACAAAAACGAGCATGGATTCAATGCGAAAAATGCAGGCCTTACAGCCTATGATAACAGAACTGCGTGAAAAGTATAAGGAAGATCAGCAGCGCTTGAATACCGAGACGATGAAGCTATATCGGGATTACGGTATCAACCCGGCTGGTGGCTGTTTGCCAATGGTACTGCAAATGCCAATCCTGTTTGCGCTGTTTACCATATTTCGATCCACAATTGAACTTCGTCAGGAACCATTCCTGCTCTGGATAACCGATCTCTCTGCGCCTGATATCCTTTTCCATCTCCCATTCAAAATTCCACTGATGGGAACGGACTTTATAAGCATTCTTGCTTTGCTCATGGCGATCACCATGTTCATTCAGCAGAAACAGACCATAAAGGACCCGAGGCAGGCAGCAATGGTGTATATGATGCCTGTGATGTTCTGGATCATGTTCAACAGTTTTCCGTCTGGACTGAATCTGTACTACTTCACGTTCAACCTCCTCTCCATTTTACAGCAATGGTATGTTAACAAGCAGGGAGGAGGGTTTGAGTTGAAAAAAGTACCTCAGAAAAACAGAAAGGGGTGGATGGAGAAAGCAATGGCAAATCTTGAAGATAAAGCGAAGGCGGGTGGAGCAAAAAAGCGCTGACCGAATGAGTATATTTCAGCCGGGTGTTTCACGTGGAACATCCGGCTTTTTCTTCAAAGGCATAACATTAGTGGCGGCTCTATGACTCATTCGGCGATCGTTATCCTAAAAAAAGGTGAAGACCGACGTATTCGAACTGGACATCCGTGGGTGTTCTCTAACGAAGTTGAAACGAATGAGGGAGCGCCGCAGCATGGCGATGTCGTCGAGGTTCATGACAGCCGACGCTCGGTTGTCGGGTACGGATTCTTCAGTAAAACATCGCTCGTTTCTGTACGCATGATTTCGAACAAATCATCCAATGCAACATTGCAGGAATTGCTGAAGGAGCGGATTATTGCCGCAGCAGCGAAGAGAACGATGCTGAACTACGGCGATACGTGCAGGCTGGTCTTTGGAGAATCCGACAATATTCCCGGTCTTGTTATCGACAGATACGGAAAGACGTTCGTCATCGAATCCTACATCGCGGGCATTGATCTTCTCATTCAAAATATTCAAGACATTATCGTAGAACTCTTCGACGCTGAGTTCATTGTCGAGAAAAGTGAGTCTACGTGGAGATCATACGAAGGTCTTGAGGGAAGAACTCGGGTGCTGCTCGGCGAAGGTGAAGTTCGAACAATCGAGATCAGCTCTATATTCTATAATATCAATATCTTACGCGGGAATAAGACTGGGTTTTTCCTTGACCAGCGTGAAAATAGATTGCTCGTGGAGGGTTTGAGCAGAAACAGGAGAGTTCTCGATTGCTTCACCAGTGATGGCGGATTTGCGTTGCATGCAGCGAGAGGCGGTGCAACATCGGTCACCGGTGTCGATTCGTCAGACCCGGCAGTTGAGCGTGCAACCAGTAATGCGATTCGGAATGGACTTACGAATGTCAAATTCGCAAAGTCGGATGTCTTCGATTATTTGCATGAAGCCAAACAGGGCGAATACGACTTGATCATTCTTGATCCACCTGCGTTCGTAAAAAGCAAAAAGAAACTTGCTTCCGGCTTGAAGGGATACAGAAAGCTGAACGAACTCGCGATGGACAAACTTGAACACGGGGGCATTCTCGTAACCTGCTCCTGTTCGCAGCATGCAACGGAAGAGTTGTTCCTTGATGCGATCGCCAAAGCAGCTGCATCAAAAGGGAAGCGCCTGTCCATTTTCTCGATCACGGGCGCTGCAAAAGACCACCCCGTACTGCTTTCAATGCCTGAAACAAGGTACCTCACATGCGTAGCCGCCGTTGTAGAAGCGCTGTAGAAACCGTGATCTCTTCGGTGCCTCAGTGTTGTCCCGGTTGTAACTTGGAGCGAGCTTTGTTAGTTTTCATGCTTGGTTGAATGTACATGATTCTCTGTCCCGTGCGTGATGACGCATACCATATGGCCCTGAGTCCAGTGTCCCATCTAAAAAGATTTTTCGGTTTTCTGTTGTTCTTCGCGCCGCTGGCAATTGCCGTTGGCCAGCCGGTGTTTCAGGTCTCCGGTCGCCCTCTCGTCAACGATCCGAGTTTGGGTTCGTTGGCGGCTTCGCCGACGCGGACAGTTATTGACTTGAGCGGTGAATGGCGATACCGCGCAGATGGAGAGCAGCCATGGGCGCCGATCAAGATTCCTTCGTCATTTGCGGGCGAAGCCCGAATATATTTCACGCGCGACTTCTCCGTCGATGCTTCGTTAGTGCAGAAATCTGTTTTTCAGCTCATTGCCCTCAGTATTTCGTACTACTGTGAAATTCGGATAAACGGCCGTTTCATTGGGAAGCACGCCGGAGAAACCTCGTTCAGTATCAAAATTCCACCTGGAATCGTTCATTCCGGCAGGAACACAATAGAAATCGACGTGTATCCGTCATTAAATGCGCAGGAAACGCTTCCGTTGATTGAGCAGCCATGGAGCAGGAAACACCATGGAGGCATACTCTACGATATCGCGTTGACAGCAAACGGAATCGCGTGGGTACAAGAATCGAGCATCAACACCACTCTCGGAAGCGAAGGAAAACCGACGGCCATCACGTACAGGGCGCTTCTCAACTCCAGTCCTCAAGCGCGGGGCACGAAGGATTCGGGCACGTCGTCCGCTTTCGGGAAAATTGAGGTGGAGCATTCGATCGAAATTCAGGATGCACTGACCGGTCAGATCCTTGTCAGGAGCGAGGCGCAGCGTGTAGAAATGGAGCCCGACAGACTGATCCCCGTGTCGTTGTCGATGACGGCACCCTCAGTGCGATTATGGTCGCCGGATTCGCCATCGCTCTACACGGTCATTCAGCGGACTACCCACAACGGTATTCTCGTGGATGAATCGTATTTTCACCTCGGTTTTAGAGATTTTTCGGTGAAGGAAAACCACTTCACGCTGAACGGTGCTCCGTTTTTCCTGAAGGGAACAACGTACCTTGAGTACTCTCCCGTTCACGGCCGTTCGCTGACGTACGACGAGCTTGAGCGCGACGTGCTCATCATGAAGAATCTCGGCGTGAATGCCGTACGGGTCACCAACGGTGTCGTACATCCGTACTTCCTCGCATTATGTGACAGATATGGGCTGCTCGTCTTTCAGGATTTGCCCGCCATTGGCGTTCCGTCCTCGATTCTCGGGAGACCGGCACTGCAAGCCACAGCCAAAAACGTCCTCAGGGAGATGCTGAGCAGGGACGGGACGCATCCGAGCGTTGTAGCCTACGGTCTAGCGCAAGGCGTCGACGGATCGGCTGCAGGTTTTCAAGAGTATTTTTCATCCGTACTCGACGTATCGAGGAACCGAGACAACAAGCTCATCTATGCCTCTTTTCTGAGGCCTCCAGATACGGAATGGCCAGGGGAACTGGACTTCGTCAGCGTTGACGTCTCCCCGATGGATCTGGAATCGACGAAGAAGCTCATCCGCTTCTACGTCGAAAAATACGCCTCCAAGCCCATCCTGATTTCCTCGCTCATGTACCCTGTTGAAGTTGGGAATTACAACGGTTACAGCGATCCCCGCTCCATCGACGCCCAGGCCCAATACTACCTCGAGGTTTTCACGGAAGTGTGGAACAACAAGCTTGCCGGCATCATCGTGCATTCCTTCTGCGATTGGGGCGTCTCCATTCCTCTGATGTCGGTCGACCGCATTCAGCAGTTTACCGCAACAGCCGGGATACTCGATGTATACCGGCAGAAGCGCCTCGCGTACGATGTCCTGAAGGCGCGCTTCAACAACGAGAAGCCTCCCGTTCTGATGGTGGGAAATTACACGCCCGATCATCCGGCCTCGTTCGTCGTTGTCGGGCTTCTCATCATTCTCATCTTTGCGGTAATGTATAACTTGTTTCGGCGCTTCCGCGAGAATGTGGTTCGGTCGTTTCTCCGTCCGTATAACTTTTTCAGCGATGTGCGCGATCAGCGGATGCTTTCCCTGTTCCAGACTTCAGTCATTGGATTCATCGGATCGCTCTCTGCCGGGCTTCTTCTCGCCAATATCATGTATTTCATGCGGTCCGCGTATTTCTTTGACGCACTGGTCTCGCTGTTCGTGCGGCCGGTGTGGCTGAAACAGTGGGTGAATTACGCCGCCTGGAATCCGCTTGCGAATATCGCCGTGTTGACCGTGCTGTTCTTTGTGCTCCTTCTCGCATTTTCGATGCTCCTCCGTATCGCCTCGTTCTTTACGAAGAAAAACATCCTGCTCTTCGATTCGTATTCCGTGTCAATGTGGTCCGTCCTGCCGATGATTATTCTCTCGCCGATCGGACTCGTCTTGTACCGCGTGATGGAAGTTCCCATCCTCGAAATCCTCGCGATCATAACGGTAGGACTCTTCAACGTGTGGATACTTTCGCGGCTGTTCAAGGGCTCGGCCATCGTTCTGGACATTCGTCCGGTGTTTTTCTACTTCGGTGGATTTGGACTGGTGATACTTGGATTGTCCGGGTGGCTGGTATCACTTGACAACCAGCACGAGACGTTCGCCTATCTCCGGTACCTCTCGGATATTTGGCTCTTCCTTCATTCGTTCTCCGGCTAGGGTCACGGGCATTGCAACAGGAATCGGTGGAGAGTGCGACAGGGAGATCTGTAGCCGGACACGCGCGCAACACCAACGACGCGCGATCGTCAACACCCGCTCTGCCGGGAGCACACGAGCCGGCGGATCGGCGGATCGTGTACGTTCATACCACTTCATTTTGATCTTGCATGTACCTCAGCAAACTTGAAATACTCGGATTCAAATCCTTCGCAAACAAGACGAATATCATTCTGAACGACGGCATCACAGCGATCGTCGGACCCAATGGTTGCGGGAAGACGAATATCGTTGACGCGTTGCGATGGGCTCTCGGCGAGCAGCGATATTCCACGCTCCGAAGCGACAAGATGGAAGACATCATTTTCAACGGCACGAAATCACGCAAGCCGATCGGTGTCGCTGAAGTGTCCCTGACCATCCAGAACAACAAGGGGATCCTTCCGGTCGAATACAACGAATTGACCATCACCAGGAGGGTGTTTCGGTCCGGCGAGAGCGATTATATGCTCAATCGTACGGTGTGTCGTCTGAAGGACATCGTTTCCCTTTTCATGGATACGGGAATGGGCTCCAACGCATACTCCGTGATAGAGCTGAAAATGGTGGAGACGATACTCAGCGATAAAATGGAAGAAAGACGACGCCTGTTTGAGGAAGCCGCAGGCGTCACCAAATATAAAGCGCGTCGGAAGGAGGCCCTGCGCAAACTCGACGATGTGGAGGCCGACCTCCTTCGTGTCGACGATATCATCGCCGAAGTTTCAAAGGCCGTGAACTCCCTGCATCGTCAGGCGAAGAAAGCGGAACGCTACAACCAGTATCTCGATCGGCTGCGCCTGCTCGAAGTGGATGTGCTCCAGCGAGATTACACGGGCCTGCTCATGCGCCTGGAACCGCTGGAATTGCGATTGTCTACAGCGACCGCCGAACGCGATTCCATGCAGGGGGAACTCGAGCATGAGGAATTGCTGCTGCAGGCGCATCGTAGCGAGGAACGGGACATCGAAGAGCGGTTGGAGGCGTCGCGGCGCGATCTGTCCGTTTTCGTTGCGCGTATCCGCGAATACCAGCAGAGTCTCGCGATCAACCGCGAGCGTGAAAACGGACTTCAGCAAAGCATCGAACGACTGACCGCGTCAAAGGACACGTACACGGCGCGTCTCGCCGAGACGGAAGATTCGCGGCTTGGCACAGCCATGCGCCTCGAAACCCTTGGGTCCGAATTAGGTGGAATCGAACTCGCGTACGAAGCGCATCGTTCAAGTCATTCCACACTTGAAGAGGCTGTGTCGCTGAAGAAACTTGAAGCACAATCTCGTCGGTCCCGTCAGATGCAGTACGTGCAGGATATTTCCCGACTGCAGAACGATCTCGAACGGTTGCACACGCGGATCAGACAGATAGACGCGAGCGTTGAAAAATTGTCCACGGAAGACAGCGAATCCATGACGGCGCTTTCCGGCATTCGCGAACAGCTTCAGAAGGAGGACGTGCGCCAGTCGGAAATTTTGCACGCGGCAATCGAAGCGGAAAGAGAATTCCATACCATGGAGGATCGCAGGGAGGCAATCCGGGCAGAGATCGACCAGCTGCAAAATCGCGCATTTGATTTACAGGGACAGATGGGCGAAAAGATGACAAAGATCGACTTCCTGAGCGGTCTTGTTGACCGCCTTGAAGGATACAGCGAAAGCGTTCAACATCTGTTGCGCAATCGCGACTGGGCGGCATCCAAGCCGGGGACCATCGCAGACGCGGTGAATACCCGCGACGATTTGCGGATTGCCGTCGAAGCCGTCCTCGGAGATGCCGCGCATTACATCCTTGTCAACGACATCATGGAAGCGATAAGCGGGCTGCAGAATCTCAAACTGAATCGCAAGGGGAAAGCCACCTTTGCGTGTCTGAGCCGCATCCCGCAAGGAACAAAAGCGATCCCGTTCCCGCTTGCCGGAGACGGGGTCGTCGGATGGGCTGTGGAGCTTGTGTCCTACATGCCCGAATACACGGATCTGTTTTACTATCTGCTGAAGAATGTCCTGATCGTCCGCGATGCAGACATCGCGAACCGGTGCACACGGGAATATCCGCAGCTTCGCTGCGTCACCCTCGATGGCGACATCTTCGACAGCAACGGAATCGTTCGCGGCGGGAGTCACGGACAGGAGGAAGGCGGGCTGATCGGGAAGAAGGATCAGATCGCACAGCTGACACGTGAGGTCGCTCTTCTGAAAGTCCAGCTGGAAGACAACCAGCGCATGCTGGAAGAGAAGAATACCGGCTACAACGCAATCGATTTGAAGTATTTCGCGGAATGCATGAAGCAGACGCAACAGGACCTGTCCGCACACGAGCGGCACGTCGCGCAAATGGTCTTCGAGGTTGAGAAACACGAGCGCCTGCTGCAGAAGAACGCCGAAGACATCGCGCAGCTATCACGTGAGCGCAGCGGGATGGAAGAGCAGACGCGCGTGTTGCTTCCCGATATTGCATCGCTGCAGCATGAACAGGAAACCTTCGATACTGAAGTAGAAGCCGAACTCGTCGCGTTGCGGAATCTGGAGGAAGAGTACACCCTGAGCAGTGAAGAGCTGAATGCGAAAAACGTCTCTCGGGTGCAGATTGCAGGCGCCATACAGAATTTGCGCAACGAACAGGAACGTCTGGAAAAAACGCTTTCCGAGACACAAGAATCGCTTGAACACACCGCCGAGGAAATCGTCCACTCGCAGGAATCCATCGAGGGACTGCGCCTCGAACGCGTGCAACTTGAGGAGAACACGGAGACTCTCGCAACGGACCGGCGCCTTGCGGAGGAAGCGGTCCGCGGTATCGAAACCGAACTCCATGCGAAGCGCAGTGAGGCGGAACGGATCGAAGCACTGCTGCACGAGGAGCGTCAGAAGCACACGCAATCCGTCACGCTCGTGCACGAAACGGAACTGAAAATCAGCGAGATCCGGCACAGAATTGCGACGCTGGAACAGCGCGCGCAAGAAGAATACGAGCTGACGCTTGCTCGAAGCGACTTCGCGGAGGAGGACGTTTTCGATCTCGCGCAGGCAAAGGAAGAAATCAACGATCTGCGCATGAAGATCAAAGCGCTCGGTCTGGTGAACCCGCTTGCCTTCGAAGAATGGAAGAAGGAACAGGAACGCTACGAGCTGCTTACGACCCAGCGGCAGGACCTTGTAGACTCCCGACAGACGCTGCATGACACCATCGGAGAGATCAACCGCACAGCGCAGGAAAAGTTCACCGAGACGTTTTCACAGATTCGCGAGAATTTCATCTCCATCTTCAAGTCCCTGTTCGATGAAGGAGACGAAGCCGACCTGACGATCGGCGAAGGCGATGACCCCCTGGAGGCCCGCATTGACATTGTGGCCAAACCGCGCGGGAAGCGGCCTCACTCCATCGACATGCTTTCCGGAGGCGAGAAGACACTGACGGCCATCGCGTTGCTCTTCGCAATCTATCTCGTCAAGCCGAGTCCATTCTGCATCCTCGATGAGGTGGACGCTCCGCTCGATGACGCAAACATCGACCGGTTCATCCGTATTATTCGACGCTTCTCCGGGAACACGCAGTTTATCGTTGTGACCCATAACAAGCGGACCATGGCCGCAGCGGACACGCTCTATGGCGTGACGATGGAAGAGGAAGGCGTTTCGAAAATCGTCGCAGTGAATTTCGCCACCGACTCCGTGTCGCGCTTTCTAAACAATTAAGCCGGCACTATCAAGGTCCCAGGTCCCGAAGGGTGTCGTCGAGTGACGGCGCAACCGTGCCGTCACTTGAGCATGCGTAGGATCGCCTGCAGGCGAAGCCACCAGACCATGGTCACGGCTTCCCGGACAATCTTTTTCGACATCTTGGATACACCCACACGCCGATCCATGAAGATGATCGGGATCTCATGGATGCGGAATCCCTTTTTCCATGCTTTGAAGCTCATCTCGATCTGGAACGCGTAGCCGTTCGATCGCACCGCTTCAAGATTGATCGCCTTCAAGACATCGACGCGGAAACACTTGAATCCTCCTGTTGAGTCCTTGACCGGCATACCCGTGATGATGCGCGTGTACTGGTTCGCAAAGTAGCTGAGCAGAAGGCGCTTCATCGGCCAGTTGATGACGTTCACGCCCTTGATATATCGGGAACCAAGGATGAGGTCGTAGTCGGCGATGTTCTTCAGAAACTCCGGGAGTACCTTTGGATCGTGCGAGAAGTCGGCGTCCATTTCGCAGACAAAATCGAAGCCTTCCTGGATGGCGAAGCGAAATCCCGCAACGTAGGCTGTGCCGAGGCCCATCTTTCGTTCGCGTTGCAGAAGGTGGATGCGCGGATTTCCATGCATGAGGTCTTGCACCGAGGCTGCAGTTCCGTCGGGAGAGTTGTCGTCCACGACAAGGACTTCAATGCGCGGATCCTGCTGGAGAACTTCAGGGATGATGGCCTGAATGTTCTCCAGTTCGTTGTAGGTCGGGATGATGACGAGAGCGCGGCTCACGCGAGGGGTGTCACTTCGTTATTGGTGCGAGCGAATTCAGCATTCAAGGAATATGCGACGTTTGGAGAAATAATGAAAACGCGGGATTTTTTCACGTGTGTCCTTTTCCGGCGATCATCGTGTAGACCGTGCTGAGGATGATTTTTAAGTCCATTCGAATGGACATGTTCTCAATGTAAAAAAGATCATAGCTCAGCTTCGTACGGACGTCCTCAATGGACTGATCGTAGGTATGCTTCACTTGGGCCCAGCCGGTGATACCCGGGCGTACATTGAGGCGGCGCCGGTAGAGCGGGATTTCCTTGACGAACTGATCCACGAAAAACGGACGCTCCGGTCTCGGGCCGACGATACTCATGGCACCGTCCAATACGTTGAAAACCTGGGGGATTTCATCTAGATGGGACTTGCGAAGGAAACGGCCGAGGGGCGTGACGCGGGGATCGTCTTTTTGGGCCCACTGAGGTCCGGAACGCTGTTCGGCGTCGGTGAACATCGTCCTGAACTTGATGATCATAAAGGTTGTGCCGTCTTTCCCTACGCGTTTCTGCTTGTAGAAGACCGGACCCTTGCTCGTGAGCTTTTGAGCGATCGCGATGATCAGGAACATCGGAGCGCCGACCATGAGGACCGTCAATGACACGATGAGGTCGATACTCCGTTTGACAAACATCTCCCATGGCGCCATGAGCTGCGGCGTGACTTCGATCAACGGGATGCCGTAGAGCTGATTCGTGCGGGCTTGTCCTGAAATAATGTCGTAGAGGTCCGGACGGATTTTAATCCCCACGTTGAACGCAGCGCAGCGTCCGATGATGTCCAACAGCTGTTCGTGCTCGGTGGATGCGATGGTGATGATGATCTGTTCCGCCGAGGTTGAGCGGATGATCTCTTCGAGTGTCGCGAGATTGCCTAGACAGGGAAGGCCCGCAATGGTTGAGAGCGGTTCCGAAGTTGAGACGAAGCCGCGGAAGCGGAATCCGAGGCCTGGATATTGATGCACGGTCTCGTATAATTCCGCCGCTTTTTCCGGCGGACCGATGATGAGGGTGTTCTTGTGACCTATCCCGGCGATGAGCATGCGTCTACGGAGACTGCGCACGACGATGCGAGACCCTCCGGTGAAGAGCAACAGCATCAACCAGTAGATGGAAATCATCAGCCTGGAACTTCCAGGTTCCCGGCTGATGGTATCGTCCACGAAAATGAGGAAAAAGAGGACGAGCACACCCACGGTAATCGCTTTTGCGAGAACAATCAGCTCATCAAGGCGGGATTGAGCATACCATGGGCGGTAGAGTCCGAACAGCCAGAAAATCAGCATCCAGTAGAGTCCGATCGTGGCCATTGGGAGGAGATAATCAGGAACGCTCGTGCTCTGGAAAAAGCCGGAATGGACCCGAAGGAAGTAATACGCCACCCAGGCCAACGTAACCGCCAAACCGTCAGATACCAACAGGATGATCAACCCGCGCTTGCTCATGCAGACCGGTCCCTGGTACGGCAGTTCCTGTATGGAGATGTCCTCGTCATGCTGCAACATACGGCATCGAGGACGCTTGAAAAAACACCGCAGCTCTTTCTGCTGAAACCTCATCGTCAGCGAGTCCAGAATTACGGACTCAAACTATCCTGTTGCGTTCTTCTGCGATTTCCTCGTATTATTCGCACGCGTATCTCGTCACCACCCGCCGGTATCTGCAGCCGCCATTCAGGAGACCGTCATGGCTCACCTTTCCACATCGGGACAACCAACGGATCCAAAATTTGGACCGGAAAACCGTCGAATACGACTTCCAAAGTCGTTTTATAATCCGATCAGCCTCATTGGCGCCGGGCTCGCGCTCGTGACGCTTGGCGCCATCGTGATTTTCTTCGCGATGGATGTACTGGGATATACGCAATCGCCATATTTGGGAATTTTTACGTACATGCTTCTGCCGGGAATCATGTTCACCGGTCTGTTTCTGATTCCGATCGGAGCATGGCGGGAGCGGAGGAGACTGCGGAAGTCCAAAGGCGCAGAACGGAAGTACATGGTGCTGGATCTCAACAATCCCTCACAGCGTCTGGCGGTCATGATTTTCACGGCAGGGACCATGCTGCTGATCGTGTTGTCTGCGGCGGGCACATTCCAGACCTTCCAATACTCCGAATCCGTGGAGTTCTGTGGAGAAGTATGTCATGAGGTCATGAGTCCTGAATACACCGCATACCAACATTCTCCGCACGCACGCGTTCCCTGTGCCGAATGTCATATCGGGGAAGGGGCGGACTGGTTCGTCAAGGCGAAGATTTCCGGTTCATATCAGGTCTATTCGGTGTTGTTCAATAAGTATGCGCGTCCGATTGAAACACCGATAAAGAACTTGAGGCCGGCGCGGGAAACGTGCGAGCATTGCCATTGGCCGCAAAAATTCAGCGCCACCCTGAATATGACGAAAACCTATTTTCCGCTGGATACTTCAGCCATGAAGCCCTGGACCATCACGCTTCAGTTGAAAATCGGCGGCGGGCAGAGCGAGTTGGGTCCGACCGAAGGCATTCACTGGCACATGAATACGGAAAATAAAATCGAGTACATCGCTGCAGACGATAAACGCCAAGTGATTCCCTGGGTCAAGGCGACATCCCCGAAAGGAGAGGTGAAGATTTTCCGCTCCACAGAAAACGCGCTTCCGGATTCCGTCCTGTTTCAAAGGGAGAAGCGTACCGTCGACTGCATCGACTGCCACAACCGCCCTTCCCACATCTATTATCCGCCATTCCGCACACTCAACGATGCAATGGCACACGGAAGCATCTCTCCTTCGCTTCCAAACATCCGCGCGATCGCATCGCATGCTCTCACTCAGAAATACAGTACGAACGAAGAAGCCGTGGAGTCCATCCCCGCCTTTGTCCGGCAACAGTATCAGGAGCACGCACCTGAAGTTCTGCGGACACACGCCGTGCCTCTTCAGAAGGCGATCGATGAAATCTTGCGTCAGTTCCAGAGGAACTACTTTCCGTTCATGCGTGTCGATTGGCGCGGATACCCGAACCACATTGGCCATATGTACAACGACGGCTGCTTTCGTTGTCATGACAACAAGCACAAAGCCGCGGACGGACAGTTGCTGACGAACGATTGCACAGTCTGCCACACGATCGTGGCGCAAGGACCGCAAGGGAAGGTGGAATCCGACATCCGCGGGTTGAAGTTCATGCATCCTGTTGACGTCGACGGCGCGGAAATGCATGTCCGGTGCAGCGAGTGCCACACGGGAGAATAACCGCAGAGCACGGCCGGAGGTCCGGCCTGAAAAGTCCGAAACCCTCGCTTACGGATGCCCGAATTTTTTCTGGAGAAGCGCGTCTTTTATTCCATCGAGACGATGCTTCTCTTGCAGCAAGCGGAGGATGTCCGCGGGCTGTCTCGAAAATGCGTCGGCTTTCCGGAGCGGCACCTTTCCGGGGTTGACGCGCTGCTCGACGACGTCTGCGAGGTAAATACGGCGGTCGCCGGAATCGATCATCGCGATGATCGCGCACTCTGCCCAGCCGCAAGTTCCAGGAAGGACGGGGAGTCCTGTTGCTGTGCGTCCAATCTCAAGTCCGTCAAATTTGTCTATTTCGTTGCCGGAGACGAGACCGAAAAGAGGGACGAGGTCCGCCTGCTCATCCGCGAGCATATTGATGACGAAGCGGCCGCTGTTTTCGATCAGCGAATGCGTAAAATTCCGCGGAGAGAGCACTGTGACGACGCGGGGAGAGTCGGGAACGAGAGTGGCCGGAACGATCCATGTCGCAATTTGTCCGTTTTCCCGATGCTGATGGCGCGCGGTGATGACGAACATTTCATGATTCGTCAGAGAAAAAATGGATCCGGGATACGGTGGTTCTTCCACTTTTTTCAGTCCTCGTTCAAGCTCACCATTTCACCGCACAGGACGGTGACTTGTGTGCTCAGCCACGTGAAGAGGTCAACGCTTCCGCGTTCATCCAGCCACTGCTCCTCAATTTCGTGAAAACGGAACAGGAGCGTGTCGGAATCTGCCGCCGCAAGCAGTTGCTGCGTAGCCGCATCGGCAGCGAGACGGATTTCCGAATCGTCCGCGAATCGCAGTGACATCGAGCCGTTCTCCGCATATGTTTCGACCCCGTTGACGGCGAGTTCGTTGAGTCGGCGGTCGATTGTTTCGAACGTTTCCGTGACGGTTATCGTAAAGTCTCTTGTATCCATTTGTTCTGGTTCCGGAGAGGGATGTGAAGGGGAGCACAAAGATACTGTTCCGGTATTGCGGGAAAAAGCACAGTTGTGCGAAGCATCAGCGAAGATACTTCTCGAGCGTTTTTTCCAATTGCGCTCCGCGGAGTTCGTCATCCTCCGCGACGATGAAACCGGCGCTGTCAATGAGGATCTGGCGGGGGATGTTTTTCACATGGAAGACATCGGCCAGGTAGTCACCGAAGCCCAGTTCAACCAGGCCGTGCAACCATGGCATGGAGAACCGTTTTGCCCGGAAGCGACGCACGTGTTCCCTGCTGTTGTCAAAGGACAGACTGAGGATCTCGAAATTCCGGCCGCGGTATTTCTCGTAGAGACGCGTGAGTTCCGGTAATTCCTCGACGCAGGGAGGACACCATGTTGCCCAGAAATCGACGAGGTACACTTTGCCTTTCAGTAATGCATCCGTGACGAGAGCGGACGAGTCGTCGAGTGACACGACAGCGAATCCCGGGGCGGCGGTTTGTGCCCCGGCGGAGTAGCTGACTGCCAGCAGGAGGGAGAGGAGCAGGAGAGTTCGCATGAATGCTGTCATCAAGTGAACACCACGTTTCAACAAAGATCGGGTATTTCGATGAATCGCGCATCCGCATCAGTTTTCGTATCATTGCGGAATGAAACAGCCGAACATCCGATTGCGCATCATCGCCGTCATCGTCCTCACCCTTCTCTCGACCAGCGGGAACGCTCAACAGCGTCCGGGTATAGACGGTCGTTTCGAAGACTGGGAAGCAGTGACGGTCAACTTCGCCGATAAAAGCGGCGACGGCGGATCGACAGGAATCGATTTTCGATCGCTGAAAATCTCGAACGACGAGGATTTCCTGTATCTCTCGCTTGATGTCGGAAACGAAATCGGTCTGCAGGAAAAGAACGGGGTAAAGCTGTACATCGACACCGACGCGAACCCTGCAACCGGCACCAGGTTTCATGGAGTCGGTGCGGAGCTGATCTGGAGTTTCGGGGAGCGCAAGGGGACCATTTGGAACGGCACCGGTCCTGTCGCAATCAAACCCGCGGCATTCGGTCTCGTGACCGCACCGACGGTAAGTTCAGACCGTTTTGAAATGGCGCTCTCCCGCAATGCCGTTATCGGAGTGATCACGGTCTTCCCTGAAACGCGCATCCGCCTCCTGTTTGCCGAAGCGGGTGGCGACCAGCTGCCGGACGGCGACGCATTCGCGGAATACACGTTCAGCGCTTCGCCGTTCCCCCCGGTTCCGACGCGAGCCATTTCCAAACCAGATCCGGCGGCACTTCGCATCCTCACATGGAACGTGCTGTTCAACGGTCCATTCGATGCTGCGCGCGAGCCTTCCTTCCGACGAATCCTGAAAGCACTGAAGCCGGACATCCTGTGTTTTCAGGAAATGTTCGACGTGCAGCCGGAGCAGGTCCGCTCGTATATTGAATCCATACTCCCGCTGACGGACGGCAGGCAGTGGCATGCGAGCAAAACCGACACCGGGAATGTGCTCGTATCGTCCTGGCCGATCGAGCACGCCCGACAGGTGCAGCCGGTGTACCGGGAGTCTGCGCACCTTGTCCAACCTGGCGCCCCTTGGACGACACCGTTGCTTCTCATCAACAACCACTTGCGATGCTGCACGGCCAACGCCGAGCGGCAGGCCGAGGTCGATGGTCTGATCGCGTTCATTCGCGATGCCAGGGCGGGCGCAGGTCCCCTGTCGCTCGTCACCGGAACGCCGATCCTGCTCGCGGGAGACTTCAATTTCGTCGGCCACAAGCAGCAGCTCACATCGCTCCTTACCGGCGACATCATCGATAACGGATTGTACGGTCCGGATTCTTCGCCGGACTGGAACGGTGGACCGCTTCTCGATCTTTCGTCGCGGCGACTGAATTCGCTGTTCACGTGGACGTGGGGAGATCGCACGAGCGCGTACGCGGCGGGAAAACTCGATTACGTTTTTCATACGCCGAGCGTGCTGCGCATCGTGTCGGATATGGTCTTCGATACGCGGGACATGAGCGTCGACGCACGCACGCAGGCCGGTCTCCTCGCGGGCGATTCTGAAACCGCATCGGATCACTGCCCGACCGTCGTGGACTGCCTCCCCGGAAATGTGAATTCGGTTGCCGAATCGGCGGAAGGGCAGGACCCTCTCCAACTCGGTCTTTCGCCGAATCCTGCCGCCGATCAGAGTGAGCTCCGCTATTTCGCAACGACAGCGGGGCGCGCGTCCATCACCATCACCGATGCCATCGGGCGGCGTATCATGACGGCAGAGCGCGATGTGGATGCTCCGGGAATGCAACGTCACCCCCTGTCGCTTCGCGGTCTGACGCCCGGGAGCTACTTCCTGCAGGTCGCGATCGGCGGACTCGTCAAAACGGTTCGCTTCCAGAAAGCAACGGAGCAGTGACCAGGGTGCGCTTCCGGTTCCTTATTGCGCGGATGTTCATTTCGGCAGCCGGGTCATTTTCTCGAACCGGCCGCCGATCCGATCGTATCCTCTATCGGGTATTGCCGGCAATGTAGTCGCGGAGGTGCAGGATGGTGACGGTTCGCTCCTGCATCTGCGATTTCACGAGATCGCCGATGGAAATCATGCCAGCGATATTCTCACCGTCCATCACCGGAAGGTGACGGATATGCGCCTCCGTGAGCACGGCCATCGTTTCTTCGACCTCATCATCCGCCTTTCCGATGATTAGATCCTGTGTCATGACCTCGCGGACCGTCGTCGTATGCACCGATTGCGGATCGCGGCTGCAGAGTCGCAGGATGTCCCGCTCGCTGATAATGCCCGCGGGTTTGCCGCTGCTGATGACCAGGAGCGCGCCGATGTTGTGTTCGACGAGGGTGTCGATGGCTTCCTTGACCGATTTTTCCGGGGCGATGTCGAGGACGCGCCCGCCTTTTTCGCGCAGGATGTTGTATAACCTCATGAAGACGTCTCCGAATGGCGTGAGAGTATGAATTGGCGGTTGACAGGGATGTTACATCAGCGGAAGAGAAATCGCAAGAGTGATCTTTTTCGATGAAACCCGGCCATCCACTTTCCGTATGTCCTTCCGACATTCATCACTCTTTGGAGCATGCGTCATGAAACGCGTTTCGATTCTTTTCTTCCTCCTTCTTCTCCTCGGTTCTTCGGCGTTCTCGCAGGATGAAACTCTTCTTGGTTCCAATACCGACCATGGCGGATTTGGCGGACCTGTCGTCAAGCTCACCACGATCCGCGGCGAAATCGGCTCGTTGGTCGGCGGCTACGGCGGTTGGTTGATCGGCCATCAACTTCTCCTCGGTGGCGGAGGGTACGGGCTGGTCAACGACATCCGTGCCGACGCATCGGCCGAGCAGCGCTATACGATTGATCAACGACCGCTCTTCGTTGAATTCGGATATGGCGGTCTTGTCCTGGAATATGTCGCCGCGCCCAGCCGTGTCGTACACTTTTCCGTGATGACGCTCCTCGGAGCAGGCAGCGCGACGTATCGCGAGAACCGCCTTGACGACTGGAATTTCGATTCCCACGGCCATAGCCGCATCGACCGGATGGATGCGCTCTTCGTGGCGGAGCCGCAGGTGAACATCGAGCTGAACATGACCGACTGGTTCCGCATCACGCTCGGGGGGAGCTACCGCTTCGTCAGCGGATTGAACGATTTGACCGGATTGTCAAACACGGATCTCAGCGGTCCAGCCGGATCGGTGGCGTTCAAATTCGGATCCTTCTGACTTCGCGGAAAAATGCTAGATTCGTTCGCTATTCACAGTCGGTATCTGGATGCGAACCACCCTGCTTCTTATTCTCGTTCTGCTCCCTGCAGCGGCGACAAGTCAGAATCACGTCTTCACGCGCTATGGGATATCGAACGGACTTCCGGACAATTCCGTTACGGCCCTCACACAGGACAAGCGCGGGTTCCTGTGGATCGGAACGGAGAGGGGCGGACTGTACCGCTTTGACGGGCGCAGTTTCATCAGGTATGGCCGGAGCAACGCCGGTATCCCGTCCGATATTCGTTCCGTCGCAACGAACGGTGACGATGTGCTGATCGCCGCCTCTGCATCCGGCATGTATTCCCTGCGTCTTGATTCCAATTGTACGGACAGGCTGGACAGCGGTCTCAATCGCGCGCTCTCCAGATTTGGGCGTCCGGTGCGGCGTCTCTTGCGCGATGCGAACGCAACGGTCCGACTCATCACCGACGATGGCGCGATGATTTTCGACCCCGCGAAGCGCAGCTTCACGCCCGCAGTGACGGAATGGACACCGGAAGCCGGTTTGCTTGGACGGCATCCCGGGTATCAGATACGCGGGTCTGCGGTGGATGGGAAGAAGCGACGCTGGCTGGCAACGAACCGTGGCCTGATTCTATCGGAAAACGCAGGAGAGACCATCATAGGCAAGGCAAACGGATTGCCGTGCGAAGATCTTCGATGCGTACTTTGCGACGCTGAGGGGAATGTGTGGTGCGGCACGTCGGACGGGCTTTTCCGATACACCCCGGACCGGTGCATGATCTATGTGCCCGGCGCGGGCCTGCCAAAGGGCACCGGAGTGCTTCGATCGATCACGACGGCCCCGGACGGCGCGATCTGGTTCGCGACATCAAAGGGCGCGATCCGTTTGAAAGACCGATGGATGACCACAGTGAAGCGCGGCGACGGTCTCCCTTCCGAAGATGTGCGTTGCGTACTTGTGCGCGGTCCGGAGCAGATGCTCTTCGGAACCGCGGCGGGATTGACGCTGATCGATCAAGGGCAATCGCGCACGATGGTTTCTGCGGGCGGCATCGATCTTACCGGTATCACCTGCATGCTTGAATCGCGGCGAGGGGGGTTCTGGATCGGCACGGTCAACGGGTTGATCTATTGGGAAAGCAATCAACATCACGTATTTACAACGGCGCAGGGTCTGCCGTCTTCGCACATCCGCGCCATTGCCGAGGATGCGCACGGGGATTTATGGATTGGCACGGAGAATGGCGTGGGCACCATTCCACGCATGACGCTCGATCGCGCGCGTGTTCTTGTGGCGCTGGCCGGAGTCCCGATACTCTCTGTCTTTGTCGATCACTCCAACCGTCCATGGTTCGGCACCGAGGGGGATGGCGTGTACTCCTTTCAGGATGGCGCCGTTCTGCGCATCACGCATGATGACGGACTGATGGGCAACGCGGTGATGTTCATCGCGGAAGACGCTCATCATACGCTGTATTTCGGAACCAACGCCGGCGTAACAGGACTTCCGGATGGCAATATCGGCCTTTTCCAGCTCATGGACTCGACGTTGTATCCATACAGGCAGCCGGTCTCATCGCTCCTGCCATTTCTCCGCGCCGCGGGCACGCACCCGATTTCCATCGCGCAGGGATTACCGTCAAACGAAGTCTTGCCGCAGGCTGTCACGCTCGGGAGAGACGGAGTGCTCTGGTTCGCGACCAGCGCCGGGATTGTGGAATACACGCCAATGCCGCCATCTCCTCCCGGCGCATGGACCCCCGATGGCGCCTCTCGCGTTTCCCCGGTTCATACCGTTTTTCTCCATCGCATCCAGCTTGGCGAGCGCGAGATGAGCGTGAAGAAGACGCTGACTCTTGATTCGGAGGATCGCGTGTTATCCGTGCAGTGTCTCTTTCCGAGCTACCGCAATCCGGGACACGTGCGATTTTTGTACCAGGTGGAGGGGATGGAATACACCTGGCACGAATCAGGAGACGGACGCATTCTGCTTACAGGGCTTCGGCCGGGGAGCTACACGTTGTTGGTCCGAGCAACGGCAGGTGAAGGCATTTGGACAGCGGAGCGCGGAGTGCTCGCGATCACCGTCTCGCTCCCAATTCACCACACCGACTGGTTCTGGTTGCTTCCGGTTTTCGCCGCCTTCATCGCGGGCTATTTCATCCGTCGCTTCGTCGGGTCTGCCAGCCCTCATCGCTGATGCGCCATTGGTGGTCATCCGTGGCAGGGATTCGATCTGAAATATCGAAAATGACTCCATCAAGCCAGAGAAACTCACCACCCTTATCGAACAATCCCCGCCCTTTTTCATACACCCAGCGGACCGAACCATCCTGATGCTTGATCCGGTACTCGACCACGTATGGCTTTCGGGCGACAAGTCCATTTTGCACAGCGTTGACGACGAGCATGACATCGTCGCCGTGAATAATGCTGGAATACGTGCGAACTGCATTGTCCAGAAAATCCGAAGCGGGATATCCGCTTATTTCCTCAATCGTCGAGGAAATGAACTGCATGGTCCATGCGGCATCATTTGCGCAACGATAGACCACTCCCGGAATATTCGAGATCAGAGTCAAATATTTTTCTGCATTCAGGCGACATGCGGATTCCATGCGAATTTGGGCTGCCAGCCGGTCCTCAAGCTCACGCTTGAGCTTTTCCAAGGCGGATGACTTCTCTGCAAGAAGAAGTTCCAAATCCTGGTTCGTCATGCGGAGATTGTCGCTTATCCGCTGAAGACGTTCCATCTCCTCGATGAGTTCCTTTTTCGTCAGCGTGGTGTTTTTCATGTATCCGTGTTGTTCCTGAAAACCGACAATGAAGATGCGACAAAGCGAATCGCATTTTCAAAATTACACTATTTCGTCCATCACTATCAAAAGGTGAAAGGGATGGATTATCATCCACAACCGAGAATCTCGACTGATCGGTTCCTGGAAGCCGTATATTGTTCAAATTTCGATGAATATGAAACTCGTCGTTCCTCACATCGTATGAAGCCTTTTACCCCCTGTGAACAGAACACCCGCTTCCCTCCAGGGCCGCTTGCGCGGTCCACTCCGCACGGAATCCATACCGCATATCCTGACGCATTTCATCATTTTCCTGCTGTCGACGTGGCTGAGTGTGCACGCACAAAATCCCTTTGCGGTTCCGGATGTGCGTGCTGTCACCGAAGCGGGCGACAGGCGCAACACTGCTGCGGTGCTCGCTCTCGCGGGACGCAACGAGATGACAGATGCGCACGTTCTCCGCGTGCTCTCCAGTGTCCAGGATGAAGCGGCGCTGCAGACAATCTTGTCGATACTCGCATCGCCCAAGCCGCAGCTTCGGATTGCAGCCGCGCGCGCCCTGGGTCAGACCTTGCGATTTTCACCCTCGGCTCTTCTCCGTGAATCGGCCGCGCTCGATTTCCTGTCGCGCGAAAACGACACACGGGTCTCCGCGGAATTGCTTGACGCAATCGGTCGGTTCGGCTCGGCCAGCGCACTGGATTCCATCGCCGCGATGAATCCAGCGGACCCTGTCCTGATGTCCGCGCAGGCGCTCGCGATAGCTCGTTTCGCGGTACGTTCGATCCGGTCCGCAGCGGGTACCGAAAGGGTTGCCGCCATATTTTCAGCCCTCGGCCGGAAGGATGCTGGCGGCACCGGCCAGGAGCATGCCTTGTTCGCGATGATGAGGATTGGAGATGAGGCTCTGTTGACACCGCATTCCGCGTTGGTCATGGACGCGGCAGCTTCTCCTTCGCCCGTGCTCCGCATGTATGCCGCCGCCCTGGCAGCAAAAATCAAACATGCGGAGACGGGTCCTCTGATATTCGCGATGGTCAACGATACCGACAGGCGGGTGAGGGTGCAGGCCATTCGCGCGGCGGCATCGCTGGCGGTGAAGCCCGAGCTTCGCAGACAGGTAATCCATGTTCTTGCGGTGGCGATGAAGAATGCGGATTATCAGACCGCCAAATCGGCTTTGCAGGCCGCGGCAACACTTCCGAGCGCCGATCAGCGCATGTCCATCGCTCTGAAAAAATCGATCGATACGTGCTCTTCGGAGGATCTGCGGGACGATGCAATCCGCGCTCTCGCATCCATATCCCCTGACTTCGCGCTCATCACGATACGCCGATGGCGAAACGACTCCACGCCGCCACCGGCCGTTCTTCAGGCTCTCGGGATCATGTCGGCGAAGGAAAAGCGCACGCAACAGTTCGTTGTTGACTGGTTGTCGCCGTTCCTGGTCAGTGCGGATGGTCCCAGAGCCTCCGCCGCGACCGAAGCATGGATCGCGTGCTGGCGATTGCTTCGGCCTGTCCCGCTGACGGCAAAGGACAGCGCCGCAGACAGCACATTCCGCGAGGGCACATTGCGCGCCATGCGCATTCAGAGCGCGGACGCGCGGAACTCCACCGCAGTTCAGTTGCTTGCCGAGGCATGGAGCGACTCGTCGTTTGCGTCGCCGGAATACATTGCTCCACTGTTCGAGGCGCTGTCATCATTCTCTTCGAAGGACAATGTCGAGACGGTCATCGCCTTGATTCGAGCGATAGCGGCGTTGGCGGACAGCGCGTCGGTGCAGCCGCTGCGTGCGTATCTCGGCGACGACAACGCCGGAGTGCGCGCGGCTGCGGCGGCGGCATTCACGCGATACGGATTGGCCGTTCCCGCAGCGGGAGGACGGGAAACCGTCGCAGTGCATGACTGGACCTTTCTCGCATCGCTGAAGAGGAATCCTGTCGCAACGGTGACCACAAACCGGGGTCTGTTCCGTTTCGAGTTGTTGTATCAGGACGCCCCGTTCACCGTCGAGGCGTTTGTACAGCTCGCGCGAAAGAGATTCTATGACGGGCTCATTTTTCATCGTGTCGTTCCCAATTTTGTCGTGCAAGGCGGCGATCCGCATGGTGACGGGAGCGGCGGTCCGCCGTTCACCCTCCGGTCCGAATTCTCCCGGCGCAGCTACGTGCGAGGCGCTGTCGGCATGGCTTCAGCCGGGAAGGATACCGAGGGTTCGCAGTTCTTTGTCATGCACACCTCCGCACTGCATCTCGATGGCCGCTATACGCTGTTCGGCATGGTCACCGACGGAATGGATGTTGTGGACCGATTGGAAATCGGCGACAGGTTACTCTCCGTACGGATCGATGAGTAGATCGTATTGCGGCGTCGCCGAGTTCTCGGGACACCCCGCTTCAGCCCTTCAGGGATTTTCCATACACTTCATTTGAGGAGACTCGATGCCATGAAACGGATCTTCATCGTGATGTTTCTGTGCGTGGTGACGGCAGGCGCGCAGGAGTTGCGCCTCTCGGTGCCATATTCCCGAACGGTGCTTCCGAACGGTTTGCAGGTGATCCTCCATGAGGACCACTCCACGCCGACGGTGAGTGTCAACATGTATTACAACGTCGGATCCGGACGTGAGAAGCCGGGGCGAACAGGATTCGCCCATCTGTTCGAGCATCTCATGTTCATGGGATCGAAGAATGTTCCCGTCGGAAAATTCGACGAATGGCTTGAAGCAGCCGGAGGAGACAACAACGGTTCGACAAACGAGGACCGCACGAACTATTACGAGAACGTTCCGAGCAACGCCGTGGAGCTCGCGCTTTTTCTCGACTCGGATCGAATGGGTCATCTGGTTGACGCGATGTCTCCGGAGAAGGTCGACGCCCAGCGCGATGTCGTGAAAAACGAGCGGCGGCAGTCGTACGAGAATCGCCCCTACGGCATGGCTTCCATCGTGTTGAGCGAGAACCTGTACTCTGCCAGTCACCCGTATCACTGGCCGACGATCGGCTCGATGGCGGATTTATCCGCGGCAAGCTTCGATGACGTAGTCGAATTCTTCCGCCAGTACTATGTGCCGAACAACGCCAGTCTCGTCATTGCCGGCGACATCGATCCGGAGAAGGTGCGCACCCTGGTTGAGAAATGGTTCGGAGGCATCCCCGCCGGAAAACGCCTGCCGCCGATCGATGCACCGACGCCATTCCTGTTGGAGGAGAAGCGCCTCGTGATCGAGGACAAAGTGCAATTGCCGCAACTGACCATGGCCTGGCTGACTCCGGCAATTTTCACCCCGGGCGACGCCGAGCTCGACGTCCTCTCGAGCATCCTGACCGGCGGAAAGAATTCGCGACTGTACAAGAGGCTCGTATACGAATTGCAAATCGCGCAGGATGTGTCGGCGGTGCAGTCGTCCCGCGGATTGTCCTCCGACTTCTCGATCACCGCAACCGCGCGAAGCGGACATACGCTGACAGAGCTGGAAACGGCCATTCAACAGGAACTGCATCGCATCAAAACGGAGACTCCGGCTGCGCGGGAACTTCAGCGCGCCGTCAATCAATACGAAGCGAGTTTTCTTTCCCGGCTCGAGCGTGTCGGAGGATTCGGCGGGAAAGCGGATCTGCTCAACAATTATTTCCTCCGAACAGGAAATCCAGACTTTTTCAACGAGGACCTTTCGCGCTATCGCTCTCTCGATCCCAAGGATATCAGCACCGTTGCGCAGACGTATCTCCGCGATGATGCGCGGGTTGTCCTGAGCGTCGTGCCTGAAGGAAAAACAGAACTTGCGGCAGAAAAGAAAGGAGGGAAGTAATCATGACCGACCGCATTCGTTTCCTGGCATCTTTTCCTGTTCGCGCACTCACTGTGCTGTTCCTTCTTCTCTCCGTTTCGGGCATGATCGCCCAATCGCAAACAGCAGATCGCAGCGCTCCTCCGCCACTCGGGCCGCCGCCTGTGCTGAAGGTCCCGCCGATCCAGACCGCGAAGCTCTCCAACGGGCTTTCCGTCGTCCTGATGGAAAAACACGGTGTCCCGCTGCTCGACATGCGTCTGCTGATCAACGCGGGAACGGTGGATGAGCCGACCGCGCTCCCCGGCCTCGCCAGCATGACTGCCGCGATGATGACGGAGGGTGCAGGGGATAGAAACAGCCTGCAGCTGGCCGACGCGATGGATTTTCTCGGCGCGCGCATCGGCGTGTCCTCGGGATTTCACTCCACAACGGTGTCGCTGTTCACACCGCTCTCGAAATTTGAAGATGCTCTTGCGCTGTTCAGGGACATTGCAACGAAACCCACCTTCCCGGCGGAAGAGCTTGACCGTCTGCGGAAGGACCGTCTGACGGCCATGAAGCAATGGCACGATCAACCACGGAGCATTGCGTCCATTGCACTCCCCAAGCTCCTGTACGGGGAACGCTCACCGTACGGGAGGCCCACGACAGGGAACGAAAAGTCGCTGCTCGCCATGAAGGTCGCCGATATCGCATCGTTCTACCGAGCGCGTTTCCATGCGGCGAACGCAACGCTTCTTGTTGCCGGCGACGTGACTCTCGCGGAAATTCTCCCCAAGCTGGAATCCGCTCTCGGATCGTGGAAGGCGGGAACCAGTGCGAAGACCCCGTTTCAAACGGCCGCGCAAGTCGGGAAGCGCACCATCATCCTGGTGGACAAACCGGGAGCGCCGCAGTCGGAAATCCGCATCGGCCGCATCGGTGTCGAGCGCACGACGAAGGATTACGAGGCGCTTGTCGTCATGAACACCATCCTGGGGGGCTCGTTTTCATCACGGCTCAACCAGAATTTGAGAGAGAAGCACGGGTACACCTACGGAGCGACCTCCTCATTCGCTTTCCGTGTGCATCCGGGACCCTTCACCGCGGCTTCGGCCGTACAGACCGGTGTGACGGACAAGGCGCTCGCGGAATTCATGAACGAGATGAAGGCCATCATCACGCCAGTGAGCGACGAGGAACTCGCGCGCGCGAAAAACTATGTCGCGTACGGATATCCGCAGAACTTCCAAACGGTCAGTGATATCGCGGGCGAGCTGGAAGAGCTCGTGCAGTACAATCTGCCCGAGACGCATTTCAATTCCTTCATCTCGCGGATCCTTTCCGTGACAAAGGAAGACGTGCACCGCGTCGCGAAGAAGTATATCGATCCCGAGAATATCGTGATCGTTGTTGTGGGCGACCGCAAGGTTATTGAAGACGGCATACGCGGTCTGAATCTCGGCGATATGAAGATCATGAGCATCACCGACATCCTTGGAGATCCGCCGAAGTAAAGCGGCCGGGATGCTTTCTGCGCGATGATCAACGGTCCGGCACGTGCCGGACCGTTGCCGTTCTCCGTGGCTCATGGGCCTTTCCGCGTTGTGTCATTGACCTGTTTATGCGTAGTTTCGTTGCCCCATGGACCATTCACGATGACATTCCTCCATCGATCCGCATCGCCAGTTTTCGAAGCGGGACTTCTGCTCGTTCTCGCGCCAGTCATGCTGCTGCCGGAGGCGTTTCCCACTTGGACCCGGTGGATCGCTTTGCCGCTGCTGCTCCTTCCCGGAGTGTTGAGGAAGCATGCAACGGGATCCTGGTCCGTTTCCACGCCGCTGAACGGTCCCGCGCTTCTCCTGCTCCTTTTCTTCGCCCCTGTCGGGATCGTCATTTCGGCTCTCCCGGTTGTATCCTGGATTCGGTCCTGCAGCCTTGCGTGGTCCGTGTCGGCATTCTTTTGCATCGTCAATGCGCCATTTGCCGGCGTGCGGGAGTCTGAGCGCGCTTCGATACACAGAGATCGGCTATCGTTTGCGCTGCTAGTTTGCGCTGCCGCCGCCGCGATTCTCGCGCTGCTCGCGATACGGACGGAAGCCAAACTTCCCGTTGCGGGAAGCATCGCGGAGATGCTGCCGAATCTCTTCGGGACGATTCTTGGCCTTCCCGCGGGAGCAGATCCGAACGAACTTGCCGGCGTGCTCGTACTCTTCGCCCCGGTTGCGCTGGCATGGTGTATCGGGGCGCTGCATTCTCCGCGTGAACAGCGAGAGGGAGAACGATCTCCGGTCACCGGATACGTCCTGATCCTCGTATTCTACACAGCAATATTGTTGACTCAGTCGCGCGACGGATTGATGTCCGCCGGTGTTGCCACAGTTCTGACCTTCGCGCTCCTGGGCCGTCGCGGGCTTCTTCCGGCAGGAGTCACACTCGTTCTCCTGTTTGCGGCAGTCTTCGCGATTGGTTCCGGCCGCATGGTCGACTCCCTGCTCTTTGCCGGCAAGCATACGGGACTCACGTTCGATTCAGTATTGAGCTTTCGCTTTGTCATATGGGATCGCGGGCTGCTGGCGCTTCGGGATGTCCTGCCTGCCGGACTCGGTTTCGGTGCATTTGGCCGGGTACTTCCAGAACTGTATCCGGTGACTCTGTCCCACGGCGCTGTTGTTCTCGCGGATGCGCATAATCTGTATCTGCAGAGCGCCCTGGATTTCGGCTTCGCGGGCGCGGTCGTGTTTCTGGTCCTGATCGCAGCGGCGCTTCGCATGAGTTGGAGGGCGGTTCGACTGCGGGGACCGCTCGAGTATTGGAGCATAGGCATGTTCGCCGGGCTCACGGGATTTCTGCTTTTCAATCTGTTCGACGCGGTTTCACTGGGCTCGCGCGCGGGTGTGGGTTTGTGGATGTTTCTCGGCATACTTTGCCGCATCGCTCCTCAGCAGACCCGCGATGAGAGGGCGGCACAGAGCCGTCGGCGCAGAATCGCGGCAACCGTCGCCATCGTTGCCGCTCTCGGAGGCGTGTTGTTTCTCGCACCCGTGCGCAGCGCCCTTCGCACCCAACACGCGACCGTTGTCGCTGCGCGTGCCTTCATGGTGTCACCGGAAGAACTGCGGGAAGCGCGATCGCTCACCGCACGTGCAGCCCGGCAGACGCCGAGCGTGGGCTGGCTGCAAGGACTCGTCTGCGAACGTCTTGATGATGTCCGGGGGAGGGATTCGGCATGGACGGCACTCGTCGGCTGGAGTGCGCGGTATATTCCGCTGCTCCGTCTCAGGGCGCCGTACTCGCGCGTGCTCGCCGAGCGCGCCGTGGCCGCGCAAGCGACAAGCGCCGAGGCGCACTTCTGGCTTGCCGGAATTCTGGCGGCAACGGATACCGCAAGAGCGATTGCGCTCTACCGCGCCGGCCTGAAGTACGATACCGACGACGGACTGTCGTGGTACAGGCTCGGAAGCCTGCTTGCATCCTCAGATCCAAAACAGGCGATCGCGGCATTCGGCGAATCGTGCGTGCATGGCGATCCGGGAGCAAATGGCTGCCTTCAGGCTGGCCGAACCGCCGAGCAGATTGGTGATATCCCTCTGGCAATTCGCTGGTATGACAAGTCGCGATACTTCGTGGCGCGAGACCGCGCCGAGCAACTGCGGCGCGGCCTCCGGTGAAGATCCAGGCGTCGAAGCATTCCGCATCGAGACGATGCAGAAGACACGATACATCACCAACGAGTTGATACGAACAATGCAACACACTATCGCCAAGCCGGTACAACTCATCATCAACCCGCACTCCGCAGGCGGAAAGACCGCGACCCGCGTTCACGCCATCCTGCGTCTTCTCGAGGGACGAGGCATTGCGTTCACGCCGCATTTCACGGAGAGGCGCGGGCATGCGCAGGAACTCGTGGCTGCATTCGACGGAACCGTTGAGACGGTCGTGGCGGTTGGAGGCGATGGAACCATCAACGAAATCATCAACGCCGCGGCGGGGAAGGACATTGTTCTCGGCGTCATTCCCTCGGGAACGGGCAACGATTTTGCGCGATTGCTCGGTCTGCGTGACAGCGAGGCGGGCGTTGCATCCATTGCTGCGAGGACCGAACGTCTTTTGGATACCGCTCTCATCCGAATCGAGACAGGCAGCGGCAGGAGCATTCATCGCCGTTTCATCAACACGATGGGTATCGGATTCGATGCGGCCGTGGCATATCGGGTTTCCCGCAAAGCATTCGGAGCGGGCGTCCTTCCTTACCTCCTCGCGGTGTTTCAGGAATTGCGCAGCTTTTCTTCCGTCCGCGCATCGCTTACTGCGGACGGGGACACGAGAGACACGACGCTTTTCCTCGCGACGGTGGGTAACGGCACAACGAGCGGCGGCGGCTTCATCCTCTCGCCTCTCGCGGTTCCGGACGACGGCATCCTCGACTTGTGCCTTGTCCGCGACGTCGGCATTCTCCGCGTGTTGTCCGTACTTCCGAAAACCTTTCGGGGGGCGCACCTCGATGCACCGGAAGTGTTGTACGTTCGCTCAAAGGAGTTCGGGATTCGATTATCCTCCCCGATGCCCGTGCATGCAGACGGAGAATTGATCGCCGAGGATGCTCTTGCCCTTTCCGTCAGTGTTGATCCGGCCTCGGCGCGTGTTCTCGTTGCGCCATGAGGCAGGCACTTCGCGCGGTCAGCGTTCGATAACGAAGGGGCGAGCGACTTTCACGCCATCGGTCCACAGCGTGGAGTAATATGTTCCCGGAACAATTTCTGCGAGAGGTAATGCGTATGCATGCGATCCTGCGCTGAGTCCGCCTTGGACAAGCACGGTGACTTCGCGGCCAAGCACGTCTTCGACGGCCAGTCGCACGGTACCCGGATTCGACAGGGAGAACCGAATCGTCAGCTCGGCATGTCGCGAAACCGAAGCAGGATGGGGGTACCCCTGCTCGAGCCGCACGCTCGCAGGAAGCAGCGCGGCCCGATCCGTACTGGTTGGCGAGGCAACAAAACGGTAGATCTTGCCATTGTTGAATGTCCCCATCATCATCTCACCCCTGGTATCTGTTCCGAAGGTCGAAATATTCAGCCCGCTGCTGAGGAGTTCGGTATTGGTCACCGCGCCGCCGGCCTCGACGCGAAGTCCCCAGATGCGGCCGGAACCGTAGTCGGCGTAGATGTAGGCCCCGACAAGTTCCGGACGTCGCGCGCCGTGATACACGGCGCCCCCGGTGACCGAGTATCCCGCGCTTCGGGTGTATTCTGCAATCGGGCGGACGAGGTCCGTGGTGTCGCATCCCGTGGCAGGTGAATAACAATGGTTTCCCTCCATGATATTCCACCCGTAGTTCTTCCCTTTTTCGATGATGTCGATTTCCTCCCACTTGCTCTGGCCGACATCTCCCGCCCACAGCACTCCGGTCGCCGGGTCAAAGCTGAATCTCCACGGGTTCCGGAGGCCCCACGCATAAATTTCCTCACGAAAGCCCTGTGTGTTGTTCACGAACGGATTGTCCGCGGGGATCCGGTACTTTTTGTCGACGGTTTGACCGTTGACGTCGATGCGAAGGATTTTTCCCAACAGGGTGCTTCGATTCTGGCCGTTGCGTTGCGGGTCGCCGCCCGAACCGCCGTCTCCCGTCGCGATGTACAGGAATCCGTCGGGGCCGAATGCGATCTGTCCGCCATTGTGGTTCTCATATGGCTGGTTGAAGGTCAAGAGTACTTCCTCGCTGCTCGTGTCGGCAACGTTCGGATCAGCGGATGACACGCGAAAGCGTGACACCACAGTGCGCAGGGGAGATGTCGCCGTGTAGTTGACGAAAAAGAATCCGTTGTTCCGATAGTCCGGATGAAAGGCGAGACCGAGGAGGCCCATTTCATTTCCCGCGGCGGCGACCCTTGCTCTGATATCCAGAAACACCGACGCCGCGGTGGTGGATGTGGAGTCGCGGAAGGTCCGGATCACACCATCCTGTTCCACAACGAAGAGTCTGCCGCTGCCGTCTGCGGGATGCTGAATGTCCACAGGCCTGTTGAAGGTCAGCTTCGGGAAGGCCTGTTCGACGGCGATCTGCGATTGCAGTTGGGAATGAATAGCGACGATGCAAAGGAGAAAAAGTATGAAAGCGCGCATGGGGAGTCCTGTCCGCTGTACGATGGCATGATGACACGAGTGAACCGCGGAGTTCCACCTGTGGCAGGAGATACCAGGGTGTCGAGTCTGTCACAATGAAAGCGTCAACGCGCAAGAAATAGTTCCGCATCCTGTGCCGCTGCGGCGCCGGGTACGACAGGCTGACGGTCCGTCGCGACACGTGCATGGTGCGGAGGGCGAAAAAAAACCGCTCACGGGGAATGAGCGGTTTACCAAGCGTTTGTTCTGATCCCGGTAGGGAGGGCCGAGATCAGGGCTTTTGGCCCTTCAAAATTACAGGTTTCGTAATAAAAGTCAAGTCGTTCCCTGTTCACCCCGTGGACCATCGACCTCAGAAGGGGTTCTGGCGCCGGAAGGGGATAACTGTTCCAGTACCTCGAAGGCATAGCGCAAGTGCGGGATGACGATCGATCCTCCGATGACCAGGGCAATATTCATGGCTTCCATGATTTCCTGCCTTGTGCATCCCTCGGTCACACAGCGGTCGAGGTGGTAGAAAATGCAGTCGTTACACCGAAGAACCATTGAACCGACCAGGCCCATGAGCTCCTTCATCTGCACGGGGAGCGCGCCCGCCCGATACGCCGCAGTATCGAGCGCGAAAAACCTGTTGAATTCCTTCAGGCCGGCGCCGAGGATCTTCTCGTTCTGCTCGGCGCGATAGAGTCTCGTTTCAGCAAGCGTTTTTTTCATCGTTCTCTCTCCGCGCGAGCGCGATACCTGCCGTGAACGGGATGACACGGGCGAAACCCACGGGATGGAGCGGCGCGATTCCCGAAGTCCCCGGCTCGGGACTCAGGCGCGCTCCGCCCAGATGATTGCAATGGCGATAATGGTCTGCACCGCCTTATGCATGTCCTGCACGCTGATCCACTCGCGCTTGCTGTGGAAGCTGTGCTCGCCCGCGAATATATTCGGACAGGGCAATCCCATATAGGAAAGGCGCGCGCCATCCGTCCCGCCGCGGATACTTCCGAAGTGCGGGGTAATGCCCATGCGCTCCATCGCGAGCCGTGCCACCTCGAGGACTGCCGGGTGCTCGTCGAGTACGAAGCGCATGTTGCGATACGACTCTTCGACTTTGTACGTCATGGATGCCTTCGGGAAATCCGCCACGACCTTTTCGGCGAGTTCGCGCAGCAGCGCTTCCTGGTCGCGCAATTCGGTGACTTCAAACGAACGCAGGAGGAACTTCACCGTGGTTTCCTCGATACCTCCGTTCAGGACATACGGATGTACATAGCCTTCCATGTTGGCGGTGGTCTCCGGGGAAAGCCTGCCCTTGGGCAGCGAATCAATGAACGCAGCTGCGATCTTGATGCTGTTCACCATTTTTCCTTTCGCGAAGCCGGGATGGATGTTCACGCCCTTGAAGGTGATCGTCATGCTGTCCGCGCAGAAGGTTTCATTCTCGATGGAGCCCAGGTGTTCACCGTCGATGGTGTACGCGTACTGGCACCCGAACTTCTTCACATCGAAATACTTGGTACCCGCACCAACCTCTTCGTCCGGGGTGATGCAGATGCGGATCACCCCGTGCGGGATTTCCGGATGCGTGATGAGGTGCTGTGCCGCATCGAGGATCTCGGCGATGCCGGACTTGTTGTCCGCCCCGAGCAACGTTGTCCCGTCCGACGTGATGATCGTCTCACCGATTTTTCCGCTCAGGTCGGGATTATCGTCGACCGTAATGACGATGGTTGGATCAGCGGGAAGAGTAATGTCTTTCCCGTTGTAGTTCTCGTGGAGAACGGGCTTCACATTTTCGCCGCTCACTTCGGGCGATGTGTCCATATGGGCGATGAATCCGACGACCGGAATACCGGGCCTGTCCACCGTCGCAGGAATCGTGGCCATGACATAGCCGAATTCGTCCATCTCCGCGTCTTTCAGACCCATTGCGAGCAATTCCTTGACGAGTTCTTCGCCGAGGACGAGCTGCTTCAGCGTGCTCGGATATGTTTCGGAGGTCTCGGACGACTGTGTGTCATAACGGACATACTTCAGGAAGCGGTCGACGCAGGTGTACGTGATGTCGGATGGGATCATGGGTCGTATCCAGATGTGAGTGGAGGTGTGCGTGATGATGGGTTGGCGAAGTCCGGGACGCCGGAGAAACAGACCGATAACTCTTTTTCTCGGCTATTCGTATCGCAGCGCTTCGATGGGGTCAAGATTGGCCGCCTTCCACGCAGGGTACACGCCGAAGACCACGCCGATGATCGAGGTGACCGCGAGGCCGAGGGCAGCCCAGCCGATGGGGAGGACAGGAGGAATTTTCAACAGCACGGCCACAAGGTTGCCGCCGCCGAGTCCGAGGATGATGCCGATCAGTCCGCCGAACTGGCAGATCACGACGGCTTCGATGAGGAATTGCCGCAGGATGCTTCGTTTGGTTGCACCGATGGCCTTGCGAACGCCAATTTCTCTGGTGCGTTCGGTGACGGAGACGAGCATGATATTCATGATGCCGATGCCGGCGGCGATCAGCGCGATCGCGGATACGGCGCCGGTGCCGATGCGGATCATGAACGTCATGTTGTTGACTTCTGAAATGAGGGTTTCGTTCGAGACGATTTCGAAATCGTTGTCCTCTCCCGGGGGGACTTTGCGCACGGCGCGGAGCAGGCCGATCACTTCATCCGTCATTGCTTCGTACTGCGATTGATCCGCGGCCTTCGCCTGAATGCCGACCCATCGCGTTTTCCCAAAATAGTTCATGAACGTCGTCAGTGGTATCGCGGCGAAGTTGTCCGCATTGCCGCCGAACGCGCCGCCCTTTTCCTCGGTCACGCCGACAACCGTGAACTCCGCGCCCTTCATGCGCACGGTTTTTCCGATGGGGTTCTCGCTCGGGAAGAGGAACTTGACGATGCCCGGACCAAGCACGGTCACATTCCGCGCGTAGTTCAGCTCGTTTTCGTTGAACATCCGTCCTTCCGCAATGATGCGATTTTCCGTATAGATGCTTTCCGGCGTCGTACCGGCGACATTCACGTTGGGATTCGTTTTCTTGTTCCGGTACTGCACCTGCTGTCCCCATTGGGACGACTCGACACAGACAAACTGCGCCAGCCGGCTGTGCTCGCGGATGTACATGCCCTGCTCGACCGTCACATCCTTGCGGTTCCGATATTTCATTCTGGTTTCCGGGCCGTGCTGCATCGCCGGATATTTCTGCACATGCATCGTGTTGGAGCCGAGGATGTTGAAGCTCGACACGATGGTGTCCTGCAGCACACTGATGGCCGTCATGACACCGATAAAAGAGAACACGCCGATGGCGACGCCGAGCAGTGTCAGGAAGGCGCGCAGTTTGTTGGCCCTCAGGGCCGTCATTGCCATGCCGATCGTCTCGCGGAGGTCTATGGAGTTCATGTGCACCGCCAAAAATGATATCCGCCAAAATAACAATCTCCCGCGAATACCCGGCATCCATAAAGAAGTCCCGTATTTTGAAATCAATGTAAGATGTCATATCTTCACCGAATTGTATGCTTCTCCTCCGAGAAAATATCGCGGTCCGGATTGTTCTCCTGACCCTGCAACTTGCGTTCATCTTCGCGAGTATTCCGCATTTGCATGCGCTGAATTCCGCCGGCGATCATCGCGTTATTGCCGCGTCGAGCGACGCGACGAAGTCCGTACACGCCTTTACGGGCTGCACGGAATGCCTGCTCAGCGGCACCTGGGTGGCGGAGACGACCTCGCGGCTGCGACTCATCGACGACCTGCCCTGTCAAGGCGTCGCCGTTCTCCCGGGGCTCTGCGTCATCACGCACCACACCCTCCTTTCGACCCGTCTTCGCGGTCCACCCATCGTCTAAGCTGCCGAATACCAGAGGTATTCGGTCGATTTCCTCTCCTTTCCGGCTGAACGCAACGCCGCTCCGCGTTCAGGTCCGGTTATCGACCAACGCAACATCACGGTACTCCTTCATTCTTGCTTTCGTCGCGCAGTATATGATTCTGCGAGACGGACGCTCCTCTGTGAATCCATCATGCGCATACCTTGTGCCCTTTGCGTGCTTCACCTTTTCATGGCAGTTGCTGTTCCGGAACTGCGAGGTGCTTGCGCTTCGGTTGCGGAGACGGGTCATCCGGCACCTTCCGTGTTCTCGGGAGTAGTGGTCGACAGCGTCTCGGGCGATCCGCTCGTGGGCGCCACCCTTTCTATCGAGGGGAGCCGAATCGGGGCGTTCACGCGTATCGACGGCACGTTCGAAATTCCGAATCTGGTGGATGGCGTCTACACGGTGCATATCCGGTACATCGGGTACATTGGGAAAACCGTCATCGTGCAGGTCAAGGGCGCGGTGAAGCTGCGCGTCGCCCTCGCACCGTCGGCGGTGCTTCTTCCGGAGGTTTCGGTCACGGGAAGCATGGAGCAATCGCTCGAGAGGATGTCATCACAGTCCATCGCTGTTCTTTCCCCGGAAGATCTCGACCGCCACCGCGGCCAGACGCTTGGAGAAAGTCTCAAGGAGGTGCCCGGAGTGACGGTGCTGCAAACCGGTCCGTCCATTTCGAAACCGGTCATACGCGGCCTGCACAGCCAGCGTGTCCGCGTCATCAATTCCGGCATTTCGCAGGAAGGCCAGCAGTGGGGCGGCGAGCACGCGCCGGAGATCGATCCGTTTTCAGCTGATCGCATCGACGTCATGAAGGGCGCCGCAGGCGTTGAATTCGGCGCAGGGGCGATCGGCGGGGTCATCCGCATTCACCAGCGTCCACTGCGCGTCACGCAGGGATTTGGGGGCGAACTCACACTGAACGCCTTCGAAAACAACCGGCAGGGCGCCGCCTCGCTTCTGCTCGAAGGCGGACTTTCGGTCATCCCCGGTGTCGGATGGCGCGCGCAGGGAAGTGTTCGCAAGGCAGGAGACTCGCGCACCCCGGAGTATGGCATCGGCAACTCCGGTTTTGAGGAACTTGACGGATCCCTGTCGGCCGGTTACGAACGCGGGCCGCTGACCATCGAAGCCTCCTACAGCCGTTTTCAGACCGAGCTGGGGATATACCGTGGATCGCATGTCGGGAATGTTGACGACTTGCAACGGGCGATCACCGCGGGGCGGCCACCGGTGGAGTATCCGTTCACGTACGACATTCTCGCACCGAAACAGGAAATCTCGCATCAGACCTGGTCGGGGATTCTCCGATATCGTATACCGGGAATCGGGCAACTCCAGGCGCAGATGGGCTGGCAAGGTAACCACCGACAGGAGTACGACGCGCATCGCCGCTGGTTCGACACGACAGCGGCGTCTTCCCAGCCAGCGTTCGATCTGACCCTGACGAGCTACACGCTGGATGTAAAATTCCTTCACGAACCCGTGGGCAATTTTTTCGGGACGGTCGGCGTCTCCGGAATGCGGCAGACAAATGTCGGGAACAGCCTGTCGTTTCTGATTCCTAACTTCCGTTCGTACACGGCGGGAGTTTACGCCATCGAAGAGTGGAACGCGGGTCCCTTCAGCGCGGACGCGGGACTCCGTATCGATGCATTTCAAACCCGCGTCTACCCCTACGCGCCGAAGAGCATTCAGGACACCGAGCTCCGATATACTGCCGTCTCAGGCGCTGTCGGCGCACGCATGGAGCTTTCACCGGCGTGGTCCATCGGCGCAACTGCCGGGACCGCGTGGCGTCCGCCGAGCGTCAACGAATTGTTCAGCAACGGCGTGCATCACGGGACAGCACAGTTCGAGATCGGGGATCCCCTCCTGACGCCCGAGCGCAGCCTGTCCCTCGATGTGACGATCAAACACTTCGGAGAAGCGCACCGGGGCGAACTCAGCGTGTACAGCACCACGATAGACGGGTACATCTCCCTGCTGCCGGAGGCGCAGCCGACTCTGACGCTCCGGGGCCTGTTCCCGACGTTCCGCCACGCGCAGACGGCCGCGAATCTGCGCGGCCTCGACGGCCTGGCGGAAGTCCGCTGCTTCGATTTCCTTCGTGTCGGAGCGTCCTTTGCGCTCGTGCGGGGCGTACGGAGGAGCGACAACGAAGCGCTGTTTCAGATGCCCGCAGACCGCGCGCGGACCTGGCTGCATGTGCATCTCCCTGACTTGGCAGTGCTTCATGAGCCGTATCTGGAAGTGGGCATCACCGGCGTCATGCGGCAGACAAGAATCCCCGCAGGGGCGGATTATCTCCCTCCCCCGGCAGGATACACGCTGGCAGACATCACGTTCGGATCGGACGTCCATGTCGCCGGGATCCGCGCAACGCTGAATGCGAGTATCCGCAATCTTTTCAATGCGGCGTATCGAGATTACCTGAGCCGTTTCCGCTATTACATCAACGACCCGGGCCGGGATATCGCGCTCCGAATTCAAATCCCGTTCGGGACGGTCGAATGAGGATGTCCCCACTCTCCCCTCATCCCTTTTCGAGCGCAGGTCCGCGGAGCATCGAACTGCGGCGCTCGGGAGAAACGGACGCGCCATCGCGCGCACAACACCACTCAACCAGCTAGGAGTTTCCATGAAATCCAGGAACATACGAAACACGTTCGCAGTCACCGCATGCGTCGCCTTGAGCATGATCACCGCATGCAAGGAGGACCCCACAGCGCCCCCGGTTGTGAACGAGCATCCGCCCGCAACGACGATCACGATTCGCCTGACCCGTCTCGACGCCGGTGGAAATCCCACAACGGACACGAGCAGCGCCACCATCCGGGATACGACGGTGGTGAAGAACAAGCCATCGGCCGTCGGCGAACTCGCCATCGAGGCGGGATCGACATACGCGGCGGCGGTCACCCTGCTGGACGAAAGCAAGATGACAGCCGTCGACGTTACCGATGACATCGTCGCGGAGAAGGACGGGCACCTGTTCCTGTACACTCCCACGAACGGACTGGACGCATCGCGCGTCGTCATCGCAGGGAAGGACAAGGACAGTAAGGGACAGGATGTCGGGTTGACGTTCACGATCCGCGCAACGTCCGGACCTGCCGCCACCGGAAAACTGAACGTGGTGCTGCGGCATTACGACAGCAACAACAAGAACGACTCCGTCTTCGACACGGATATCGATGTCGATTTCCGGCTTGTTATCCGGGACTGAAAGCACGGCAGCCGGCAACTTTCCAGCGCAACGTTGCATGAAGACTGAAAGGCCGGGCCTTGCGATGGAGGCCCGGTTTTCGACATGCAGGTCCGATTTGAAAGAACCGCAAACTTTTTTCATTCCGCGGCACAGAATTTGAAAGGCTTTTGTTACGTTTGAACAGGTATTGCGACTTGAATCTATTTTTCATCCGTTAGATCCGAGGCGTTCCGCGTTCATCATACAAGGAAGGTGCATATGTCGTTTTCTCACCGTATCGGTATGAATGTCCGAGTCTGGCTGGCTTTTCTCTTCAGCGGTTGCGTGCTCCTCTCCGCATCCGCGACTGCGCAGCTCGTGGAGGTGCCATTGCAGGATCGCGTCAAGAATTCGACGCTGATTGTCGAAGGCCGCGTCGTCGACCAGTTTTCGTTCTGGAATCCGCAACGGACGCTGATCTATACATCGAATCTCGTCACGCTCTTCAAGGTGTTCCGCGGATCTGTGACGCACACAGAAATCGAGGTGATCACCGAAGGCGGCACCGTGGATGATTTTGCGCAGCACCTGACGGAGACGCTTTCGCTCAGCGTCGGTCAGACGGGCATGTTCTTTCTCGAAGCGACAGCGGTACAGACGTCCGGCCGCGCGGTGAAC
Source organism: Ignavibacteria bacterium (assembly GCA_016720835.1). GTDB lineage: Bacteria > Bacteroidota > Ignavibacteria > SZUA-365 > SZUA-365 > JADKJW01. The sequence continues at coordinate 98,339 of JADKJW010000004.1, read as the reverse complement.
AGCGGAGTGCGCGCGCAGGTCTACGCGAGCATGCAGGGCTTCGTGCAATACGAGCAGGACGGATCCGCAGCCGATCCGTTCGCGCAGTACCCGTCGTATGCAACCGATCTCTACGAGCGCATCATCCGCATCACGGGAGAACAGTACCGGGTCATCGCGCCGCTGTTGTGGCTGAACGGATCGACGGGACGTGTGAAGGGCGGGGGCGCGATTCAGGCGGTGCCGACATTCACGTCGATTACACCGTCCAGCAGGTCGGGAGGCAGCGACAGTTCGATTACCATTGCGGGCACGAATTTCAATTCTCCGCGTGGGACAGGCAAGGTGAGCTTTAAGAATGCGGACGATGGCGGAGCAACGTGGATTTCGCCTTTGAATCCGCAGTACATCTCCTGGTCGGGAACATCCATCTCACTGGAAGTCCCGTCGAATGCCGGAACCGGCACTATTCGGGTGATCAACAGCACTCCGGACACGGCGACAAGCGCGGCGACGTTGACGGTGCCGTATGCAGTATTGAACGCGACATTTTACGGGACGCCTCGTCCGACGCGCTTCGTGGATATCAACGGGATGGGCGGTATGACGTGGAGGATGTACACGGGATTCAACAGCAATGCTGCCGCGCGCGCGTCGTTTCTTCGCGCCATGACATCCTGGCGCTGCGGTGCCACATACGGCAGCGGGGTCCATTGGGATCTTGGACCCACGACATCCATCGATGCCGCGGCCTACGACGGTGTGAACGTCATCCGCTTCGACGTGGGCAGTGAACTCCCGACGGGTGTTCTCGGGAGATGCTCCTCGTATTGGTCTCTCGCAACATGCGGAGGAACGGATTCGACGACATACGTCACGGAACTCGACATTGTTTTCGACAGCGGAACTTCATGGAATTATTCTACCGGAGCGCCTGGTGGCAGCCAGTACGATTTCGAATCCGTTGCGGTGCATGAGCTCGGTCACGGCCACCAGCTTGCGCACGTGATCAATGCGTCCGCCATCATGAATTATTCCATCGCGAGCGGAACTTCAAAACGCACCCTGTCGAATCTCGACACCGCAGCAGCCAACAGCGTGCTGCGACGGAGCTTCGCCGCCTCAACCTGCGGACCCTCGGCGATGGCGGCGGTACATGTCTTCGCAGGAAATAACACGACGCTCTGCTCGGGTTCTTCCGTAGACCTCCGCGCGTACGGAGGTCTCACGTACCTGTGGAACACTGCCTCCACAGACACGCTTCCGACCCTGACCGTTTCACCCACCACCACGACCTCCTACATCGTCTCCGTCACAAACGGAGCCTGTTACTCCGCATCCGACACCGTTGTCGTTACGGTGACCACACCGCCGAGCGCAAGTGCCGGCTCCGATGCGGCGATCTGTGTGGGGGATTCTGTCGCGATAGGCACAACCTCCACCGACTCGGTGTCGACACTCGGGACCGTTGTCGGCAGTCTCACCAATTTCCCGTTCAGGACATCAGTCCAAGATCAACGGACACAGATGCTGTATTGGAATAACGAACTTCTCACGGCGGGGTTGCGGAAAGGTTACATCACCGCAATCGCTATTAAAGTCGTGGATACGACAGGAACGAAGCCAATGGCGGATCTATCCGTATCCATGATGAATACGACCGATTCAAGCTTGTCTACCGGCTTCCGTTCGAGTCTGACATCGGTTCTTTCTCTGGCTTCGTACCGGCCGCAGCCACGATGGGATACGCTGTATTTCAGCACGCCGTTCGCGTGGGACGGAGCGAGTAACCTCATCGTCGAAACGTGCTTCGATAATACGAGCACCTCCACCAATGGCTACGCCGTGGATTGTTCGCTCATGACGGGGTATCGAACGACATATTACAACGGGACAGGTGGCTGCGGCGTTGCAGCGACCAACATCAGCCCGTACCGCCCGCTCATCAAATTCATTTGGCAGCCGAAGAAGTATGAATGGTCGCCGACCGCGGGACTCAGCAGAGCGATCCGGTCAAAGCCAACGGCCTCTCCTTCAGCAACCACGACATACACGCTCACCGTCAGCGATAGCAACGGTTGCAGCGGATCCGATGCGGCTGTGGTGACGGTGTATCCCACGAATCCCACAACGCTCACGTGGACAGGCGGTGTGAACACGGACTGGAGCACTGTCGGGAATTGGAATGCCCCCTGCGCGATTCCGACCACCGGCGACACCGTGATTGTTCCGACCGCCACGACTCCGCCCGCCAGTGTGCCTGCGATGACGCTGGGCGGGATGAGCATCGATAACGCGTCCGGCACCACCCTCGGAGGCGCGGTCTCACTCAGTGGTGTGCTGACGCTTACCACGGGCAAGATTTCCCTCGGGACCAACAACCTCAGCATCGCCTCCACCGGGAGTATTTCGGGAGGAAGCGCGTCGAGCTTCGTCGTCACGAACAGCACGGGCGAACTGCGCCAGGCCGGCATCGGGACGGGCGGCAGGACGGGCGCCATCGCCTTCCCTGTCGGCGACAGCACAACACGCTACTCGCCGGCATCGATCACGAACACAGGTACGTCCGACGAATTCCGCGTGCGAGTCTCGGGTGCCGTCCTTTCCGGCGGCACAAGCGGATCACCGTTGACGACGCACGCGGTCGGCAAGACCTGGCATGTCAGCGAGGCCACCGGAGGCGGTTCCACCGTCGCGCTCACGCTGCAGTGGAACGGGATCAACGAACTGGCCAGCTTCACGCGCACGTCCTCCGCGGTCGCCTCGCACAACGGTTCGGTGTGGGCCGCGGTCAGTTCCTATGGAGCGGCAGGCGGGAGCAACCCGTACACGCGCAGCGCGAGCGGACTCTCGGCATTCGGGCCCTTTGCCGTCGGCGACGGCAGTTCCCCCCTCCCCGTGGAACTCGCCGCATTCACGGCGCGCGTTGAAAACGGAACGGTCGTGCTCAGATGGAAAACGCTGTCCGAACTCAACAGCGCGCGCTTCGTCATCGAACGACGGGAAGCCGATGCCGGGGCGTGGATCGACGTCGGACAGGTCCCCGCGCGCGGTAATTCGGACATTCTGCTCGATTATTCCTATTCCGACACACCATCGCGGGCCGGCGGCGTTCTGCACTACCGGCTCAGGACGGTGGATCGAGACGGCAGTTTCCGTCACAGCGACATGCGCACCGTGTCGTTCCGCGCCCCGGAATCGATCGCGCTCTTCGCATCGTATCCGAACCCCTTCGGTACGGCCGCGCAGCCGGGCAGCGCCTCCACCGACATTTCTTTCGCGTTGCCGAAGGACTCCTTCGCCAGCCTGCGCGTCTATGATGCGAACGGGAAAATGGTCCGGGTACTTGTCGCCGAGATTCTCTCCGCCGGCGCGCATGCGCGGAGATTCGAGGCCGCGGATCTGCCAAGCGGCGTGTACCGCGCCGTCCTCTCCGTCGGCACGGAAGTGCGCATCGGCACGGTGGTTCTCGCGCGGTAAACCCGGTCGGCTCCGCCACACATCGGGACAGCGTCGCAGCGTCCAGTCATGCAAAAAAGAGAAACGCCGATCCGCCAGAAAGCGGATCGGCGTTTTCACGCTGTTCGTCCGGGGGATTACCGCACGAGAATAATCGATTGCGTCTCGGCGGCATCATCCATGGTGAGTCTGCAATGGTACGTGCCCGCGGGCAGGTCCGAGAGATTGATGCGGGAGGCATGCGTGCCGGCATCGAGCACCGCGTCGACGATCGTGCGCACCAGGCGGCCCGCGTTATCGTGCAGGGTCAACAGGGCTGCGCCGGTCCGCGCGGTGCGGAACTCCACGGATGCTCCCGAGGGGCCCGCGGGCTGCGGGTAGACGCGACTCACGCCAAACTCGCGGACAAGGCCGTCGTCCGTGGTCTCCACACCGGTCACTCCGGTAAACGGCGAGACGAACCTGAACACATTTGCGCCCGCGGCGTACACCGTGGTCGTGGTGGGTGAGGAGAAGGCATTGCTCGCACTGAACGGCCCGAAACCTCCAGGCGCAAGCTGCACCGTCCAGGAGCCGCCGAGGTTCGTTGAGACGTACGCGTTGCTGTCCTTGATCACCCACATGCGTGTGCCGGCTTTCTCCATGATCACGGAAGATGACGCAGTGGTTGCGATCGTGCTGAGCAGCGTCCAGGAGGAGCCGCCGTTGGTGGTGACAGCAAGCGCGTTGGTGCCACCCGCCGTCTGCTGCGAGAATGCGATGGCGCCGACGTTTTCATCTCTGAAGGAAACATGCACGGAGTTCATGCCGGGCGTTGGAAGCGCGACCCATGTGTCTCCACGATCGGTGGTCTTGTAGATCTTGCTGTTGTTCGTGCCGAACCACCCCGTGTTGCCGACGAAGTCGCAGGAATTGTTCCACCCGGCTTCGTTGCCCGACATCGTGACTGCAGGTGTGATGGCGGTCCAGGAGCCGCCACCGTTCGTTGTCTTGCCGAGTCCCCACTTGCCGTTCTTCGGATCGCCGACGAAGATGCCGTTGTTGATATCGAACATGTGGATGGCATCGACAAAGGGGGTGATTGCCGAGACGGACACGCGCTGCCAGGACTGTCCGGCGTCGAGCGTTCTGTAGATATCCGCGTTCCCGTTGCTGGGGCCGGTACCGATCAGTGCGGTCCGGTCATCGATGCCCCGCACGCAGTACACACCCTGACCGGTCGGGAAATTCGTCCCGTTCGCAAAGTACCATCCCCGGTCATCGGCGCGGAAACAATAGTCCCGGACCGTCACCTGGTTCTGCGTCACATTGACTGTCGCCCAGACGTTGGTTTCATCGACGGCATGAATGGAACTGAAGAGCGGCAATCCGATATTCAGATTGACGTGCCACGCATTGTCGAGATAAATGATGGCGCGTCCCATGACATAGTCGACGTATGCCCCGTCGGTAATCTTGAGGCGGATCGGGACGTACATTTCGGACGAAGGCGGCGTGGCGTTCAGCGTCACGTCCACGATCACGGAGCGTGATGCGAAGGTCGCCATGGCGCCGAGAGGGAATGACGTGGCATTCGCGCTGAAGAGGCCGGGAGTGTCAAATTCGAGAGTCGCGAGGGCATTCGAGGACGTTGGCGCGAGCACGTTCTCCAGCAGGAATTCCACGCGGGCCGTCTGGCCGACGCTCGTGAGCATTGTGCCCGACGGCGTGGCGACGCTGAAACTGCGCATGATGATGCCCGGGATATCGCTCAACGTGCTGTTCAGGGACACGGCCTTGAACGCGTTCACTCGTCCGAAGCGCTTCGGTTGCACGGGTGTCGAAAAAGGATCGGAGGTCACGCGGATCTGCTTGAGCACCTGATCCGGCGTCCATTCAGGATGGATGCTGAACACCAGAGCAGCGACGCCCGCCGTCAGCGGCGACGAAAACGAGGTGCCCGTCGGGGATTCGTAACTGCCGCCCTTTTTGGTCGTGAGGATATTCGAGCCAGGAGCGTACACATGAACGGAAGTGCCGTACGTGCACCAGTTGGAGGCACCGCCGCTCGACTCGATCGAACCGACATTGAGCACATGATCGAAGGATGACGGGTAATGCGGGGCGATATCGTTGTCGAGCAGGTTGTTCCCCGAGGAGCTCACGACCAATGCGCCTTTCGCGTTCGCGTAATTGATGAAATCCTGCATGGCCTGACTGAAGGCGCCCGTCGAACCCCAGCTGCAGTTGATCACGCGGCAGCCCATGTCGGCCGCGTACTTGATTCCTTCATAGCCGTTTTCGATGCCCGATGAAGTCTCGCCCGCGGCTTTGATGGGAAGGATCTTGACGCGGTACCCGGCGCCCGCGATGCCAAGGCCGTTGTTCGCCGTTGCCGCTGCGCAACCCGATGTGTTGGTGCCGTGTCCGAGCGCGCCGTCCATGGGATTGTTGTCGGGCAGCGGGGCCTGTGCGGTTCCCGTCCCGATGAGGTCCCACCCGTGCCAGTCGTCGACGAGGCCGTTGCCGTCGTCATCCTTGTTGTTGTTGGCGAGCTCTCCGCTTGCGCCCCATTCTTTTTTGTTGAGGTAGATGCTTGCCGCAAGATCCGGATGCTGCCAGTCGACGCCCGAGTCCACGTCGCCGATGATGATGGAGGTGTCTCCCTTGGTGACATCCCATGCTTCCTGCAGTTTCATGAGCGTGACCGCCCACTGCTGACTGAGCATCGGATCGTTCGGCGTATGCGTGAATGGGAAAATGTACCACGGTTCGGCGTATTCCACAGCAGGTATCATCGAAATTTCCTTCGCGAGCAGCACCGGATCATCGGCGCCGGCGAACGAGACTTTCAGGATCCGCGCGAGGTTCGCTTCCGCTGCCGAGATACTGCCTTTCGACATCGCCGCTGTTTGATGAAACGGGAGAACTCTCGTTGCGCCGATGCGCTTGAGCACGGCGTCAAAGCTCCCAATCCCTGTATTGCCCCCGATTGCGTTGAACGCGATACCCTGCCGGAGCTTGACAATCAAGAGTTTTGGCGCAATCTGTGCCGTGCTTCGAGACGCGGTCGATGGCTTCTCTCTTTCTCTGGCGGGAAGGCCGGGAAGAACGCCGGTGAGCAGAAGCACGAACAGGAGCATCATTTGCCGGGATACCAGACGCATAACTCACACCATTTGTTTGGGATAATTCAGGAAACCATCGCTGTCAAGATAGGGATTTTTCATGATCAATCATGACGCGTTCGCGGACGAACCGTCTTGAACCAATAAAAAAGGGCCGGGTGGATGAGCCCGGCCCTTGATGGTTGAAACTGAACGGAGTTGCCGTCAGTCCCAGATGCTCGCGAATGCCTGCGGTCCGCAAAGGAAGCAGGACTCGCCTTGGAAGTGTACGATGATTTCCGTGAGGCCCTTTTTCCCCTGAACATTTCTCGCCATGAAGCCGATGTTTCCGCTGGAAGCCGGCCGTACGTCGGATACTGTCACTGCGTTAGACCCGAGGAGCGGCTTCGCCATCTTGTACGCTTTCGACGTTTTAAAATTGACAAGAAGCGAATGATCTGCATTTCTGGCGATGAGGATGACCTCGTCCTTGTTTTTCATACTCCGGTACGCGAACACCGATATCGATGAACCGTCCGGACTTAGCACCTGGCAGTTAATCGCTCTGAAGAGCGTTGTCCCGGAAGATTTACTCTGCCCCGACGCGTCCGTTGCAAAAACAAGAAGCAGCAGGGAGACCATGCAGGATAAAATTGCAAATTTTGACAAAAACCTCATACGAATCTCCTATTTGAATGCGGATATTTGCGACGGCTATTATGATCGCCTGCAAGATATGTGAGAATTATTCACACCACAAGAAAAATAAATTCGCCGAATTGCAATATTTGCACTACGGCCAAATCCGAGAGCATTCCAAGGGGTGTCGAGTGCGTAGTCTCTGTTATTTAATGCTTTATAACTTACTGCTGGTCAATAAAAAAGCCGGCCTCGCGAGAGGCCGGCTTGAAAACGAAGCAGTCGTAGACGGCGAGTCTGTTACTGCTTGATGATTTTTCTCAGAATGTTGTCTTCACCCGTCTGAACATGCAAATAGTACAAGCCTGAGGGCAGATGTTGCATGTCTATGAGTTTGATGTAGGTCTGATCGCTGGCCTCGTCGTTTAGTGAAAGCACTCTCTGGCCGAGGACGTTGGAGACCGAGATGCGAACGGCGGAGGGAACTGCCAGTCTGAGATCCACGGTCACGAGACCATTGCTCGGATCCGGATACACCGAGAATCCCGACACGATGCCGAGCTTCTCAATCCCGGTGTAGCGGAAATCGTAGATCGCCGATGTTGACGAGCAACTGTCCGCGCTCCAGATTGTCACGGTGTACTGACCGCTGCGCGAGGCGGTATGTGTGCGCCCATTCGCGCCCGCAATCGGTGCCCCGCTGTAATTCCACTGATACCGCGTTGCCGGGGTACAGATCAGCGTGTTGTTGTTCTGCGAGATGATCGGCGCAGGCGGATTGGATTTCACCTTCACATCCACCACTGGCGATTCTCCGCTGCATCCATTCATGTTTTCCACGCGCACGTTGTAGAGCCCGCTTTGCGTCACGGTGATTCTGCGTGTTCTCGCGCCTGTGGACCACTGGTAGGACGCCCAGCCGCTGCCCGCATCCAGCTCGACGCTGCCGCCTGCGCAGAAGGTCAGAGATCCGTTTGCCGTGATCGTCGGCTGCGGAGTCTGATAGCGCGTGACAATGACGGGAGACGAGCTGCCCTCGCATCCATTGGTATTGACAACCGTGACGCTGAAGGTGCCGGAAGTCTTGACGGTTATCCTGCGTGTTGTCTCGCCGTTCGACCAGGAGTAGTTGACAAAATTCGCTCCCGCATCGAGGATCACGCTGTCACCCGGGCAGAACGACAATGCGCTGCCGGCGGTGATGACGGGAATCGGTTTCGAGTAGACGGTCACGGCAACCGCGGCCGATGTTCCCGTGCAACCGTTCGCGTCTGTGACGGTGACGGCATACGTGCCTGGATTCTTCACCGTGATGATCTGCGTTCTGCGCCCGTTCGACCACAGGTAGGAACTGTATCCCGTTCCCGCATCGAGGTGGACACTGTCACCGTTGCAGAACGATGTCGCTTCCAGCGCCACCACTTTTGGCGCCGGGGGAAGATTCACCGACACCGTGACCGCGGCGGATGTTCCGCTGCAGCCCACGCCCGTCCATACCGTGACCGAGTACGAACCCGTCGTGGTGACCGAAATACTGCGTGTGTTCGAACCGTTCGACCACAGGTACTGCGCATAGCCGGCGCCGGCATCGAGAGCCACCTGGCCGCCTTCGCAGAACGTCGTGGGACCTCCGGGAGTGATTGTCGGAACCGGGAGAGGATTGACCACGACAGAGACACCCGGCGACTGCGCGCTGCAGCCGTTGAGGTCCGTGACACTGACAGAGTAACTGCCGCTCGAGTTTACGGTGATCTTGCGCGTTGTTGCACCACCCGGCGTCCAGAGATACGATGCAAAGCCCGGACCGGCGTCGAGTTCGACGCTGCCGCCGGCGCAGAACGACGTCGAACCGAGGGGTTTGATCTGCACCACAGGTCTCGGGTACACGGTCACCGGGAATATCGGAGAGGTCGCAACGCACCCGTTGTATCCGGTGACGGTCACATAGTAAATCCCGGTTTCCGTCACGATGATGCTGTCGGCGGTCGAGCCATTCGACCACAGGTACCTCCACAGATAGGAAGAGTCGCTCTTCAGGACGAGCGTTTCACCTTCGCACATCGTGAGCGGACGGCTGGCGAGCACGCGCGGTTTGGGAAGCGGCACCACATTGACCGTGACCGATCCGGATTCGTGCTGGCATCCCATCGCGTCGGTCACGGTGAGACGATACGTGGTCGTCACCGGCGGCGAGGCGGATGGTGCCGCCGCAGTGGAGTCGCTGAGCCCGATCACCGGGTTCCAATGATAAGTGTACGGTGGTACGCCATCGGTGGCGTACCCGCCGAGATTCGCGCTGTCGCCCTGACAGATGGTGCTGTTCGGGCCTCTGTGCGCATAGGGCCTGCCGAGAACGACAACGGTGTCGCGCACGACACAACCCTCGGCATCCGTGACCGTTTCGATGTAGGTGGTCATGACCAGCGGGAACGCACGCGGCCGCGCGACATTCGTGCTGTTGAGGCCAATGCCGGGCGACCAGCTGTACGTGTACGGAAGCTTGCCTCCGGTGGCAAAACCGCCGATCGTCATCGTGTCGTTATAGCAAATCAGATGATCAGGTCCGGCATTGATCGCAAGATCGGACACGGAAATGAGCACCGAGGACATGCTCGAGCAGCCCACCGCATCCGTGACGGTGACGGTGTACAGGGTCGCGGTTGCAGGCGACGCGAACGGCGTCGCAATCGTTCTGGAATTCAGACCGGTTGCGGGGGACCAGGAGTACCGGTACGGCGGCGTGCCGCCGGTGGCGGCGCTCCCGATGGTTTTGCCGGAGCGCGCGCAGATGGTATCATTGACGCCGGCGTTGACGTTGAGGACGGCGTTGACTCGTACCGTCATCGTGTCCGTGAGCGTGTTCGCCACGCCATCGGTTACCGTGAGAACATACGTCGTTGTTGACGAAGGCGAAGCGATCGGATGAAGAATCGTGCTGTCATTGAGTCCGGCCAGCGGCGACCAGCTGTAGGTGTATGCCGGCGTGCCGCACACGGCGGTGTCGCCGATCATCGTCGAGCCGCCCGGGCAGACGACCTTGTCCGGACCCGCGAGCGCGGCCAGCGAGGTGTAGACGCGCACGGTGACGGTATCCTTCGCCGTGCAACCGCTGTTGTCCATGACGGTGAGAATGTAGGTCGACGTGGTATCCGGCTTTGCCCACGGCCGCATCACGGTCGAATCGCTCAGGCCCTTTTTGGGACTCCACACATAGGTGTAGCCGCCCGTGCCTCCCGTTGCGACGAGGCCGATCTGCAGGCTGTCGTTCTGGCAGAGCGCGCGATCGGGTCCCGCGTGCGGGAAGACTCTGTTCACATGCACGACGATCGTGTCGCGGGTGGTGCAGCCATTGCCACCTCCGTCCGTCACGGTGACGATGTACCTCGTCGTGGTATCGGGACTCGCAGTCGGCCGCGCAACGGTCGATGAACTCAGTCCCGCCGCGGGGAACCACGAGTAGATGTACGGTGACGTTCCGCCGGTCGCGGGGTTGCCTATCACCTTGCTGCCGCCGTGGCAGATCACGGTATCGAGGCCCGCGTTGACGGTCGGATACTGTCGCACAGTCACCGTCACGGAATCCGTCCTCGTGCAGCCGTAGAGATCGGTGACGGTCACGAAATACTTGGTCGTCACTGACGGGGTCGCCACCGGCCGCGCAATCGTGGTATCGCTCAAACCGGTACTCGGCCGCCAACGATAACTGTACGGCGCCACACCGCCCGTCGCATTGTTGCCGATTTGCGAACCGGAGCCGATGCAGACCGATCTGCCGTTACCGGCGTCCACATCGAGTGACAGGGACGCATTCACCACCAGCGTGTCGGATGTTGCAGTGCAACCCTGATCCGTCGGTCGCGGTCACGGCATATCGACCGGGAGTGAAGACGGTGATCGCGCGCGTATTCGCGCCCGTGGACCACGCGTACGATGTGTAGCCCGGGCCCGCATCCAGCCGGACCGACGTGCCGGAACAGAGATGCAGGTTGCCGATCGCAGTGATAACGGGTTTCAGATCACAGATTTTCGTGATGAAGGGATCCGTTGTCCCGGAGAAGTTCTTCACCGCGGCATTGCCGGTGATCGGGAAATTCGAGCTCGATGTCCAGCCGCCGAGCATCACATTGCCGCCATGCTGCACGGCAACGGCCATCGCCGATTCGTCCCCGCCACCGCCGTAATACGTGGACCATAGCGGGGTTCCAAGCGACGTGAACTTTGCGACGAACGCATCCGACAATCCGGATTTGGACGTCTGAAATGCATTCGGTGTGACGGGAAAGGTCGTGCTCGTGGTCTGACCGACCACGACGATGTTTCCGATCCTGTCCGTCCCGATGCCGAAGCCGATTTCCTCGAGGTTGGCGCCGTAGTAGGTTCCGAAAATGCGCGCGCCCGTCGCAGTAAACTTGACAAGGAATGCATCCGTCTGCCCGGGATAGACCGGCTGAAAACTTCCCGGAGTGACCGGGAAATCGTTGCTCGCCGTGACGCCGGTGACGCAGACGTCGTAGGCGTAATCCACCGCGACCGCCATCGCGGCGTCGTTGTCGTACCCGCCGAGGAAGGTGGACCAGAGCGGCGCGCCGGACGCGTCGAGTTTGGCGACGTAGCCCTCGCTGAAACCGTTGTGAATTGATTGGAAGGGGCTGCCGGACAGCGGGAAGTTGGGGCTCAGCGTGCCGCCGACGAAGATGACGTTGCCGGAACGGTCGATGGCGATGCCCGCCGCGCCGTCAAACGAGGAGCCGCCGTAGTACGTGGCCCAGTCCTGCGCCCCGGCGGGAGTGAATTTCGCGACGAACGCGTCGCTGTTTCCGGCGTTGCCCATCTGGAAGGCGCCCGCCGTCACCGGAAGATTCGTACTCATGGTCGTGCCGGTGATGCAGATGGATCCGGAGGCATCCACCGAGACACCGTAGCAGTGGTCCTCGGCGGTGCCGCCGAAATACGTGCTCCAGGTCAGGGCGCCCGAGGGACTGAACTTGGCGAGGAAGGCGTCCAGCTGACCGCCGCTGCTGCCCTGGAAGGCGGTGCCGGTGACCGGGAAGTTGTTGCTGAACGTCTGTCCGGTGATGATGACGTTGCCTGCTCCGTCCACCGCGATCGCCTGCGCGGTGTCGTTCGCGCTCCCGCCGAAGTAGGTGGCCCACTGGCGAACGCCCGCGCTGTTGAATTTCACGATGAATGCATCGGCGTTGCCGGCATTGGTGTTCTGATGCGCTCCGGGATTGACCGGCATCTGCGTGCTGAAGGTGAAACCGCAGACAATGACGTTGCCGGAAGAATCCACCGCGACGCCCTGCGTCTTGCCGATGTAATTCGCGCCGTAGTACGTGGACCATTGCACCGTCGGGTCGATGACCAGCGTGCGGGAACGATCGTACTCCGCGACGTCGAAGCGGAGTTCCCCGTCCGTGAGCCGGAAACTGCTCGCGATCTCCGGAGTGTCCTGCGCGGGTTCCACCGCGGAACCGTCCGTCTGAAAGCTGAACGGGGCGGCCTCGCGGACATCGCCCAGCGGACTGACCACGCGCAGCGAGCCGTCCTGCTGCAGCGACACATCCCTGGCGCCGGAGTAACGGATTCGAATATCCGATACACGTCCGCCGGGCCGCACGATGAACTCGTATTTCACGCCGGAGTCGGAGAGGCGGAAGACCAGATCGATGTTGTCGTAGACGTTTTCATACACGATGCGACGGAAGGAGCGCACATCGGCGAGCGCTTGCGAGACGCCGACGTAGTAGTTCGACGTTCCGTCGACGAGATCTTCGCCGCGCACGCGCACGTTGCTGTTCGCGCCGGTGAGGTCCATGTCCACACGAAAGGCCGTCGCGTCGAAGTCCGCGTCGCCGCCGCTTCCGGGCACGGATCCTGCCGCGGGCGCTCCGAGCTTCGAGAAGACGTAGCTGACGCGCGCTGCGCCGAAGAACACGCGAACGGAGGCCGGCGCAGTGGAGAAGAGGATGTCGGTCCGGCGTCTGCCGTCGGTGCCGAGCACCTGTCCCTTGTTCTCCGTGAAGGCGGCCTGGGCGGGGGACATCCTGCCGGTTTCCGCGGGCGGTTGACTGTTGCGAAGTGCAATCCTGTTTGTTGACGGGCCAATGTGCCCGGTCATCTCCGCGAATGCGTGGACGCTGAAGAAGAGGAACAACATCGCTGCCGCGAGCGGTTGCGAGAGGTGTGACAATCGCTTCATGGAATCTCCTGCTCGAATATGGTCGAAAAATTCAGTATCTAGAGGAATTGGCCGGAACCGGCCCAGCATTGTTATAATACGGTTAAAGCAAGTGAAATTCCATCGAATCGACAGAGCCGTTGTTGTTTTTGCATGTTACGAGGGAGGGTTCTCATGACGGAAATCCGGAAGCCGCGCATCCTGTTCGTCTATCCGCACCCCGACGATGAATCCTTCCTCACCGGAGGAACCATCGCCTCGTACGCCCTCTCGGGCAGGGCCGAGGTATTCCTGTACACGCTGACGCGGGGCGAGCGCAGCCGCAACGCCGCGAAGCTCGGCATCACGCCCGGGGAAATCGCCCGGCGGCGCGTGCTCGAGGTGGAGGCGGCCGCGCGCATTCTGGGGGTGAAGGAACTCGTGCAGGACAGCTTCCCGGACGGCGGCCTGCGCGATCTCGATCCGCGCGTGCTCGAGCGCGCCTTCGACCGCGAAGTGGAGCGGGTGGATCCCGACGTGCTTGTCACCTACGATGTGCACGGCAGTTCCGTCCATCCCGATCACATCGTGGCGCATCATGTGCTGGAAGCGCGTGTTCCTCGAACGGAAGGAACGCACGGGAGACCGCTGCGTCTCGCCTTCTGCGGGTTGCCGCAGGCGGATGTCGCGCACTGGGAACGAAAAGTGCACGGTTTCCCGCCCGAGCGCATTCACGCCGCCATCAGCGTCGCGGCGCACAGGGACGCGGAGCACGCGGCCATCATGGCGCACGAGAGCGTGCGGCGCGACGTGGAGGACTACAACGTCGACAGCTGGATGCTCTGGGAACACGAGCATTTCTCCTTCTTCGGCGAGTCCTTCCAGCCGCCGGTGGACGATCTGCTCCACGGGTTGAAGATCGTGTAGCGCATCCGGCGTGCCCGTGGGAGCAGCGCGGATCAGCGACAGCTTCCGCACATCAACCGGTCTGCCGCGCGGTGTTGATTTTTTCAGAGGATTTTGCCATATTGGTCGACCTTGCTCCCATCGACTAGAGGCCTAGGTCGCCACCCTTTCACGGTGAAAACACGGGTTCGAATCCCGTTGGGAGTACCACCAGACACTGCACGGCGCGTCGTTCATTCGGGGCGCCGTGTCCCATACGGGACCATTCGTGTCGCCAGACGCAGCATCCGTGGTCGCGGTTGCAGTGGAGCTTTCAGGAGATTTCCATGTCTTGAAACAGGGATCTCTTTTTCCTACATTGAAGTCTGATATTTCCGCTCAAGACCTTATCCCGACAATCCCGGCGCGTCGCGGACGCTTCGCGTTGAGAGCATTCGTTGCACGCGGGCGAGTCAATCGAAAGGCACACTCCAAAATCTCCGGCAAGAAGCGATGTCTCTTTCCGCCAATGAGCGACTCCATGCAGGCGCGACCGGTACCGCACATATCCGCGCGATCATCGTCGACGACGAACAGCCCTGCAGGGAGACGCTTCTTCGCCATCTCGCGCGCCACTGCCCGCACCTGCACGTGCTCGCGCAGTGCGCTTCGGTTGCGGAAGCACTTGAGGCGATAGGCGCCTGCGATCCCGATCTGGTGTTCCTCGACATCATGCTCCCGGATGGAACCGGATTCGACGTGCTGCAGTGTCTCGATCGTGTGGCCTTCAAGGTCATCTTCACGACTGCGCATGATGAATTTGCCATACGCGCCATTCGCTTTTCAGCGCTCGATTATCTTCTGAAGCCGGTGTTGGTAGGCGAACTGCTCGCCGCCGTCGAAAAGGTCTCCCAGCCGCGGATTCCCGCGCACACGAGCCCAACGCAGATCCGCCTGCTGCGAGAGAATCTCGCGCACGGAGGCAACAACGAGATGCAGATGGCTTTGCCCACGCTCGACGGGTTCATGTTCGTTGCGGTCCACGACATGGTGAGTTGCGAGGCACGCAGCAATTACACCGAGTGCGGTATGGCGAACGGAGAGGCGCTGACCGTCTGCAGGACGTTGAAGGAGTTCGAAGATCTGCTCGGGGACCGCGGGTTTTTCCGTATTCATCACTCGCACATGATCAATCTCCGGCACCTCAGGCGGTATGTTCGAGGAAAGGGAGGGTATGTCGTGATGTCGAGCGGGAAGGAATTCGAAGTATCGGTGCGGCGGAAGGATGCGTTTATCACGGCATTAGGGATGACATGAAGAGCGCCGGCCTTCGTACCGACGTTGACGACCTCGTTGCCGGGCATTCGAGGGAATGCCGGTCGAGGACAACGGCAGAGGTTTCCCTGTTCCCTCTCGAAGTCGTCACTGCCACGGAGAAACACCTGCTCGATGCAGAGGCACACTTGCCGCTCCTGAAGCTCGGTCGCTCGTTGGCGCTGTTTGGGGAGCCCGCATCCGAGTAGTTTGTGTGCCGGTCCCGATTCATCACCGGGTGGCCGCGTCATGAGTACGCACCGGGAGAAGAGAGGGGCGAAGGATCGCGAATATCTTGTGTCTCGTATCGGTATCCGGATAACAGTGGAGAAGCCAATGAGAGTGTTCTGCCTTGCTCTTGTGTTCACCGTCGCCGGATCGGTGGCTCTGTGCCAGAATCCCAGTTATGAACAAAAGCTCTACTACAGCTGCAAGGTCTGGGGATTCGTGAAGTACTACCATTCGCGTGTCTCCAACTGCGCGGTGGATTGGGACGATGTGCTGCTGCAGACCATGCCCTTGATCAAGAATGCCGCGACAACGGCAGCCTTCAATGACGCGCTCGACAGCCTGATCCTTGCCGCCGGACCCATGGAGATTGCAAGCACGCCTTCCCCCGATACCTTGTCGCCCGAGTTGACGCGGAACCGCAATTTTTCCTGGATGGAAGATCCCATGCTGCGCGCGGAGGTCAGGGCCAAACTTCACGTCATCCGCGACAATTTCCGACCGCATGAGGTATGCTGGGTGAGGACGAATTACGACAGCTCAGGGAGAGTTGGCTGGCTGATCTTCCCCTACGATGATCCCGGCGTGAACATCGATGCGTCAAAGACCTTTCCCGATGAGTACACACGGGTGCTGATGCTGTTCAAATACTGGAACATCATGTCGTATTTCAACCCGAACCTGTACCTCACCGATACTCCGTGGGACAGCACGCTCGCGAGAGATGCGACCGCCGTCGCAACGGCAACCACCTACGCTCGATTCCATACGGCGCTGCGCCAGATCGCGGCATCATTGAACGATGCCCATGTCACCATGAAGAGCAGTGTATTTCCCACAGGAGAGTATTCCCCGA
Source organism: Ignavibacteria bacterium (assembly GCA_016720835.1). Taxonomy (GTDB): domain Bacteria; phylum Bacteroidota; class Ignavibacteria; order SZUA-365; family SZUA-365; genus JADKJW01. The sequence goes on along the minus strand of JADKJW010000004.1, from coordinate 81,733 downwards.
AGTTCATCTTACGATTTATTGAGGACGGATACCGCGTGGTGAAATCCGGGTACCCCGAGCTTCGAGCGGGAGACAAGATAACGGCAATAAACGGGGTTGCCATGAAGACCTTGGAGGACAGCATTCGTCATACCTTCTCCGTGGGAAATCCGGCAGCGCTTCATTCCGTGCTGTGCTTCTTCGTACCAAGGGGAAATATCGGCAGCACGATGCGACTCGACTACTCGGACAGTCTCAACGGGGCGCATTCCGTATCCGTAAGCCGATATTCGAATCATTCGCACTCGTGGTTTCGCTATCCGGATGATTCACTCTCGGAGGCGACCTGGCGGAAATGGGACTGCAACGTGGGGTACGTGAACATGGGGAACCTGGAACGGGAAGATGATTCCGCGATGTACGAGGATTTGAAACAGACGAGAGCGATTATTTTCGATGTCCGGAACATTCCAAACAACACCGTGTGGGACCTTGCCGCTCGCATGTTCCCGAAAAAACTCGGCATCGCGCGGTGGTTGATGCCGGATACCCTGTATCCGGGGACAAGCTTTCTTGAATATGATTCCGCCGGTCTCGACGATGCGAAGGAGCCGTATGCGGGCCGCGTGATCATTCTCTGCAATGAAGAGACATGGAGTCACGGGGAATTCAGCTGCATGGTATTGAGGGCAATGCCGAACGCGGTGGTGGTGGGAAGCCAGACCATGGGCGCAGACGGGAACGTCTCGGAGTTTCGTCTGAGCAGGGATCTCGTGACCACATTCACCCATCTCGGCGTGTATTATCCCGACGGCACGCAGACGCAACGGATCGGCATCGTGCCGGACTCCCTGGTGTTGCCGACTGCGAATGGAATACGGACAGGCAGAGACGAGGTGCTCGAGAAGGCGTTGGAAATAGCGCAATGTCCCGTCATCGCCGGGAAGGAAGAAGTGCCTGAACCGGTACCGGAGGAAATGCCGACGCTTCACAGTTATCCCAATCCATTTTCGACGTCAACCACGTTGACTCTCTCGAGGTCGACGACGGATCGCGTGGATGTCAAGGTGTACGATGTGCTCGGGCGGGCAGTGCTGGATCTGTCCGATCGTCTGAATGAAACCTCATCCATGATATTGCATCATTGGGAGTTGCTATCGCCGGGCATGTATTTCTGCAGAATGCAAATCGGGAAACATATCCGCACGACCGTTTTGTGCCTTGTGCCATGACGAACTCATGAATCCACTCCCGTTCGATAGCAGACATCATGCGACATCCACACAGCGCACCAGAAAACACATCACAGGAACGGAGGCAGGCATGATGCGGGTGAAGGTTCAAGAACAGCGCAGGGCAGCGGTGGTCTTCATGACAAGAGTATGCATCGCGACGGTGTTGCCGCTCATGGCGTGTCCCATTGCTCACGCGCAATGGCAACCGGATCAACGCTTGACAAACGATTCAGCTATCTCAGCGATATCTTACCAGATGCAAGGGTCCGTCGCAACGAACCACGATACTTGTGTACGCGTCTGGAGACACCCGGGACGGAAACAATGGAGATATACTACAAGCAGTCCAATGGATGGCGGAAAACTCTGGGATGAGGATGTTCGATTGACTCAGGATTCGCAATATCGTCCAGTGCCATGTTTGCAGTACGGATCCATTCGCTTCATGTCGTTTGGAATGATTCTCGCGATGGCAATTCTGAAATCTATTATAAACGCTCCCTCGATGGCGGAGAGCATTGGGAAGCGGATGTACGACTCACCCAAGACACGGCAATCTCTGGCAGGGTATCGCCTTGGGATCAGACTCCATGTTAATGTGGTGTGGACATGCAGGACGGGCCGGAGGACAAGTCTACTGCAAGCAGTCGACGGATGGCGGATTGCAGTGCGGAGCCAGATTAACGGCTGAACATCCAGCCTTATGCCTGCAATCCATCGATTGCGGTTCCGATTCCATTGTCCATGTCCTGTGGAACGATGCACGTGACGGAAACATCGAGATTTACTATAAACGCTCGACCAATGCCGGGGGATCCTGGGGCAGCGATGAGCGGCTTACAAATAGCGACGTTCCATCTCAAGTGCCCTCTGTGGCAGTGTCTGGATCGAATGTGCATCTCGTTTGGACGGATTGCCGGGACGGCAATTATGAAATCTATTATAAACGTTCGGCGGATGGAGGAATGAATTGGGGGACAGACACCCGACTCACAACGAGTATGGATACTTCCATGTGGTCCTCCATAGCTGTATCGGGATCGACGGTGCATGTCGTCTGGCAAGATGACAGGGAGTCCACCGATGATATCTTTTACAAGAAATCGACGGACGGGGGCACACACTGGGAGGCGGACACTCGCATTTCCAACAACGGCGCAACGAGCTCCGAGCGACCGACGGTTGCGGTATCCGATTCCGCGGTTCATGTCGTCTGGATGGACAGACGAGATGGACCGAATGGCGAGATTTATTACACGCGCAATCCCACCGGGAATATTTCTGGAGGGTTGAACCGGATACTGCCGGCAGCCGAGAACGGTGTGCTCCTGCAGACGTATCCGAACCCCTCTCACTTTTCGACGACCATCAGATTTTCCATCAGCCACACCATGAATGTTCGCGTGACGGTGCGTGACATCCTGGGCTTCGTGGTGGCGACACCCGTTGATTCACCGCAGCATGCAGGCGTGTATGAAGTGCCGTTCGATGCGCGGTCTCTTGCCCGGGGCATGTATCTGTGCACCTTGGAGACGAATGGGGATGTCGTCCATACGCTGATGACTGCAATCAAGTAGAAGGCGATGCGCGTGAACGATTTCCTGGCGCCGCCGCCAACCCATGCACGTGACATGCAGAAGATCGTTCCTGTCCACCCATCAGAGACGATGCAGCAGATGGAGGGCGGCCCTCGATTCACATGCAGTGTTGTGCACTGGACCCGCCGGCGCGCAATCGCGGCGTGGTCCATTCTCGTCGGATGCCTTCTGCTCTCTCACCCGCTGTTCGCGCAAACCGACCGGTTTCACCACACGCTTCTCACGCTTCAAGACGGGCTTTCAAATAACTACGTCAACTGCGTGTTTCAGGACCGCCTGGGATTCATCTGGATCGGGACGCAGGAAGGCCTCAACAGGTTCGACGGATACTCCTTTCAGCACTATCTGCATCTGTCGGGAAGCGATTCGAGCGTCTGGCGCAATTGCGTCACAGCCATCGTCGAAGATGAGGACGGGAACCTCTGGATCGGAACATCCGGCGGTCTCGATCGCCGCGACAAACGCCGGGAAACGCTCATCCATTTTGGTCATGATCCGAAGACTGGAGAGGGACTCAGCGCAGAGGCAATCGGGTCGCTGGCTCTGGATTCGAAGGGGAATCTGTGGATCGCCACAGCCACCGGAGGAGTGAACGTCCTCGACACCCGGCGCGTGAACCAGCAAATCGCTCGTGGCGACGCCCCGGCACACCCTTTCAGAGCGCTGAAACACGTGCCGGGCAATCCGCAGAGTCCGGGCAGCAATGACGTCATTCATGCCTTTGTCGATCGGCAGGGACGACTGTGGATGTGCACCCGCATCGGTATTGATCTGTTCGATCCCTCGCAGAATTCCTGGAAGCATTTTCTTCTCGGGACCGCGAAAGATGGTGGGGTCGGATATCGCGAGGTTCAAACATATCCGGCCACGATCATTACGCCGACCATACCGGGAGATGCCGGCGGTGTGGACAAGGCCGACATCTATCAGGATGACCGGGGAAATATCTGGATTGCACATCGGGGACTGCACATGTACGATCCGGCTTCGAAAACAATACACTCGGTGCTGAATCGGTTTGTGTCGACGATTGTGCCGGACGGCGCACAGGGATTGCTGCTGGTCGGCAATGACATCCTGTGGCGTTTCTCAATGCCCAACAAAACCGTCGAAGCAGTTGATTATGACCGTGGAGCACGCAAGTCGGGGGGCACGATATACGACTGCATCGCAGATAGAGCCGGCTCCCTGTGGATTGGCACCGATCGCGGCTTGCTGAAGCGGAGCGATGCCCGTGCTGACTTCACCGTCATCAAGGCGTCACCTCCGATTCTGAACAACGACTTTCATGTCACTGCATTATCAGAATGCGAGAGCGGCGACATCCTCGTTGGGACAGGTACCCGAGGAATCAAGCGCATCACGGCAACGGATACCGCGATTCATTTGTCCGAAGAACGGGCATCCCGCTCGGCGATTCAGCGCGCCGAGAAGAGAATCTTTTCGATACGGAAACGGGCGAAGCACGGATACACCGTCGGAACAGGCGCCGGGTTGTATCTTCTGTCGGAGGATCTGAAACACCGGGAACGCATCGGGTACAGCGAGAGTGATACTGTTTCAGGAGCGAGGGCCGTTTTCACGACGCTCGAGGATGCCCGCGGTGATCTCTGGTTCAGCACCGGCGGGGGTATACCGCCATTCCTCCATCGTTTCGATGCGCGCAGCGGCACGGTCGACAACGCCGGGTATCTTGAGCGGCGGATGTCCGCACTCTGCGGCGAGTATATCTGGGTGATGTTGGAGGACCGGCGTCACAGAATGTGGTTTGGAACCACGAACGGTGTCTGCTGTTTCGATCCTGCGGATTCCTCGATTCAGCATTTCACGCACTCGCCGAATGACCGCACATCGTTGAGCAGCAATCGCGTCAGGTCGATATTCGAGGACAGTCGCGGAGACATATACATTGGTACTTGGGGGGGCGGAATCAGCGTCCTTCGCGGGGGGACGCAGTCGTTTGCGCGCTACACACGGGAAGACGGTCTGGCAGGGAACACGGTCAGCGGCATGGTGGAGGATTTCCAGGGGAATATTTGGATCGCCACGCTCTCCGGTCTGTCCAAGTTTCATCCTGATCAGGGAACATTCCGAAATTACTACACTCCGGAAATCCAAAGTGTCGGATTCTTCAACTCGCATGCGTTCCTGCGGACTCGCAGCGGTCGGATCCTTTTTGGTGGAAACGGGCTGCTCTCCTTCTACCCCGACAGCATCCGGGACAACAGTCCGGAGCCACCACTTGTATTCACCGGCGTGAGCATCAACGGCGCACTCCAGCGAAGGGACGTGCTCCCGTCTGACACGATCACCCTCCATCCGTTCGACACCTACATCTCGTTTGAATTTGCCACTCTGGACTACGCGGACAACACGCAGCTCCAGTATGCGTTCCGCATCGACGGAATCCATGATGACTGGATTCCACTGGGGAGGCGGCGGAACTGTTCGTTTTCCGAGCTATCCTACGGAACGCACACTCTGAAGATCAAAGGAAGCAATCATGATGGCGCATGGATCGGTCGTGTGCTTACTGTCACCATCATCGTCGTGCCGCCCTTCTATCGCACAACGTGGTGTATCGCTCTGATTGCGGTGTTCGTCGTGTTGTCGATTGGCGCGGGATTCCGCTGGCGCGTGAATACGATCCGAAAGCGCGCCGACAGGGAACGGAAATCGTTGGAATCGGAGCTGATGGCGCTCCGTCTCCAGATCAATCCGCATTTCTTTTTCAACTCCCTGAACGCCATTCAGAGCTTCGTGATGAGCAGCGACGAAGAGCTCGCGAATGAGTACATCTCCAAGTTCGCGCGGCTCATGCGCATGGTGCTCGAGACTTCACGGCAGCGCAGCGTCACCATCGCCGACGAACTCGACATGCTTGGCCTGTACCTCGAACTGGAATCGATACGCTTCAACGGCCGCTTTTCGCATCGCATCGTCACCGAGCCGACGGTAGACACTTCCCTGCGCATTCCTTCGATGATGATACAGCCGTATGCGGAGAATGCCGTGCGGCACGGATTGCAGCACCGGGAGAGCGGTGGGGTGTTGACCGTGTCGTTGACCTTGCTGGGCGATGTGCTCCTTTGCGTTGTGGAGGACAATGGTATTGGCAGGGTGCGAGCGAGCGAGATACGGCAGCATCGTCCCACCGGACACACGTCGCTGGGGACCAGCATCACCAGCGATCGGCTCGAGGTTCTGAACCAGCTGCGGAAGAAGCAGATGACCGTGCGTACGGTGGACTTGCGCGATGAATCCGGCAGCGCCACTGGAACGCGCGTTGAGATTTCGATCCCGATGGAGTGATGCACGATGCACATGCAGGAACGATTACTCGATAGGACGGTGCTTCTGCATCAGCGGCGGTACAGTTGCTCGTTGGCACTGTCCATACACCGCCGGGGTGCGTAGTTTGAGCGCAGTCTCATTGCCTCACTTCGAAAGCGCCATGAACACACCGATATCGTTCACAGGACCGGGAGACACGCCGTTGCGGAAGCAGCGAACCTGCGTCATCATAGACGACGAGCAACGGGGGCGTGAGTATCTTTCCGGTCTTCTCGCGAGGCATTTCCCGGAAATCAGGGAGGAAGGTCAGGCCGTGTCCGTCAACGAGAGCATTGCGCTCATTGACGGCACACGGCCCGACGTTGTTTTTCTCGATATCGAACTTATCGGAGGCACCGCGTTCGATGTGCTCGACAAGATCGACACACCGCCTTCGGTCATCATTTTTACGACAGCGTTGAGCAACTACCGCAACGAGACACGGCGATTTCGCGGGGCGCGCTTCCTGCTGAAGCCGATCAGCATGACGGATCTGCGTGGTGCGCTGGCGTGTTCCGAGCACGAAGAACAGGGGACATCCGCCTCGCCCGACGCCGGTTGAGACGGCGAATGAAATCAATCCAAGGAGACTCCCATGCCATCGCGGATGATCGCACTCATACTTGCTTCCTGCTTCCTGTCGTTCGGCGCACGACACACCCTGCATTCTCAGCAGCACACCGTACTCACATTCCACGGATCGAATACCGCCACCGGGCTGGATCAGAAGCTGGACTCGATACAGATCCACGGGACAGCGCAGTCCCTGGATACGACATTGATCGGGGTGCAGGAACTCATCATCTCGACCGTCACAGATATTGAGCAGCCCTTGGTCCATGTACCGCAACGCGAATTTCTTTCCAGTCCATTCGGGAATCCTTTTTCGGAGAGGACCACGTTTTATCTCTCGACGGCGGGAGCGACATCCATCACCCTGGAGGTTCTGGACATGCTCGGGAAGAGCCTGCTCCGTCGGAGGATTTTGACGGAAGCCGGCGTGCATCAATTCCGCTTCGATGGGCGGGGGCTTGATCCGGGCTTGTATTTCCTCGTCGCGACAGTCGGTTCGAAACAGCTGGTGACGAAGATGCTTAAGACCGACAATGGCGGAACAGCGAAACCGGAATTCGTGTACGAAGGTCTGGTGTCTCGAGAACTTGCCGTATCAGACGGGTTCAGAAAAGCGAAGACCATTCGCGATGAATACCGGTTTATCGGGTATGCGAAAGGATTCGTGCCCGATACCATCTCTGCGTCGGTTGAGCGTGATACGACGTACGTTTTTCGGCTTCGTCCCGTGAACACGGCACCTGATATCACGACGTTTGCAGCGGACACGTACGACGCTGTGAACGGTGAATCGGTCAGATACACGATCATCGTGAAAGATGCCGAGGTCAATCTCTCGACGGTATGGATCGATTTCGAGCGCGACGGCGTGTACGATGATTCCAGCTCCATTTCGGGTGGCGATGCGCGCACGTATTTTCAAAAGGCCTTTCCTACGGCGGGGACCTATCAGGCCATGGCGCGCGCAATGGATCGCGCGGGATTGATGTGCGAGAGGAGCCTGCCCACACCGGTACGTGTGACGAACGAAAACGCCGCACCATCGATTTCCGCGTTCGTTGCAAGCTCGTACGGGGTGATGACGGGGGATTCCGTCACCTACACGGTTACACTGACCGATCCCGATGGAGATCTCTCGAAGGTGTGGATGGATTACGACGGGGACGGTGTATACGATGATTCCGGATCCGTTTCGGGCGGCAGTGCGATCGTGCACTTCTCAACAACCTTCAAAACCCCGGGGAGTTATCTGACCGGCGCGAGAGCGAGCGACAGGCAGGGACAGCACTGCGAGAAACGCATGTCTAATCCTGTGATCGTCACAGCAACGAACACGTCACCGTCGATCATCTCATTTGCGGCGGATTCCTACGACAAGTTTGCCGGTGATACGGTGAGATACACCGTTTCGGCAAACGATGCGGAGGGAAGCCTCTCCAAGGTGTGGATTGATTATAACGGCGACAGCGTATTCGATGATTCCATTTCCATATCGGGTAGTGATGCTCTTGTTTCCTTCACAACGGTTCTCCTCGCGCCGGGGAGCTATTCCAGCAAAGCGAAAGCGAGTGACAGCAAGGGCTTACAATGCGAAAAGAGTCTTCCCGGTCCCGTCATTGTCAGACCGATACTGCCAAGAATTGCGCGTATCGATCCGGCGGACATTCTCTCCGGCGTGGAAGTACGGCTCTCAGGAGAGCATTTCGGCGTCCTGCACGGAAACAGTACCGTGTTTTTCGCAGGGGGTGATTCTGTTGCAGGGACGTTGTATCTGCTTGCTGCAGTGGAGTACGCATCCTGGTCTGACACGGCGATTCTTCTTCGGGCGCCAGCGGGCATCAAGGTTGATGGCGTCGTCTATGTGCAGGTCGATGGAGGAACAAGCAACCGGGTTCCTTTTTCCCTGCGCGCGGCGTTCACCGTTTCGGGGATACTTGCCGGGAACGGAATGGATGTATCCGGTATCCGTGTGAGTGATGGAACACGTATCGCGGTTACCGACCAGAGCGGCGGGTACATGATCACGAATGTCCCGAACGGTTCGTATACGATACTCCCGGTAACACCGGGCATGAACTGCTCACCGGTTATGAGATCGGTGACGGTGAATAATTCCGACGTACACGATGTCGATTTTGTACTCCGGAAGTGGGCGAGCATCTCCGGGACCATCACCGGTGAAGATGTGGACCTCTCGGGAATTACGGTGAGTGACGGGACGCGAAGCGCGGTGACAGACATCAGCGGTGCCTACCGCATCCCGGATGTGCCGAACGGCTTCTATACGATCACCCCAACGAAAATCGGTCTGACATTCACCCCTGTCGTAAAGGCTGTGACGGTTTCCGATGTGGACGTCTCACAGGTGGATTTTGTTGCGTCAGGTCCCGGAGCCGGCACGGTCATTGATATCGACGGCAACGTATATCATACGGTAACCATCGGGACGCAGGTGTGGATGGTGGAGAATCTGAAAACCACCCGATGCAATGACGGCAACATCATCCCGATGCGTTCTGACAGTGCCGCCTGGATGAACTCGACATCGGCGGCATACTGCTGGTACAATAACAACCCGACCAACAAGGATGTGTACGGCGCCTTATATAATTGGCATGCCGTCGCGACAGGCACATTGGCTCCGGCAGGCTGGCATGTGCCGACGGACGCGGATTGGACTACCCTTACCGATTATCTGGGCGGACTGATTGTCGCAGGTGGTGCGATGAAGGAGACGGGCACAGTGCACTGGTCAAGCCCCAACACGGGCGCAGATAACAGCAGTGGTTTTACTGCGCTTCCCGGTGGAAACCGGACCGGTGGCGCGTTTTTCTCGGGGATGAAGGCGTACGGGAACTATTGGTCGTCGACCGCGAACGGTTCGACACTCGCCTGGCATCGATACCTTGCAAGTTGGAAGGCGGATGTGTCGCGCAACACGCATTACAAGACGAGCGGTTTATCCGTGCGCTGCGTGAAAGACTAGACGTGGAGGCATCACGGGAGAGCAAACACAGGCCTGGAGGAACACTGGATAGACGATGAGACGAGAAGACGAGGGTCGAGAGTATCCGACAGGACTTCTCGCAATGATCATTCAGGAATCAGGGAGAAAAGTCAGGCCGCGTCTCCAGGCACGGTAAACACGATGCGCCGCCCGTCTGAGGAAACGGCTTCTGTCGCGAGCACGCCGCCCTGCATTTCCACCAGCTCCCTGCAGGTGCACAGACCCGGGCTTTCCGCGATCGCACTCGCGGCGCCGGTGAAATCCACGGAGAGTTCCGTGCCACGCGCGTCGCGAGTGCAGCGCAGAACGATTTCTCCATTCAGTACCGTATTCGCGATGGCATCGGAGATCACCCCCGCGACGATGGCGCGGATCATTTTCGGATTCGCGCGCGCGGCTGCGTCTCTGCCGATCAGGTTATCGACCCGGATGAATCGCTCCCGGACCTGCTCTCCGCATGCGGCCAGCGCAGCTTCCGTCATGTCGAAAAGATTGACGTCCTCCATGTGAAGGGAGATGTATTTTCCCGCGGCAGGTCCGCTCTCCAACGCCGTCTCCGGCGCGGATGCGGGGCGCGTGCATGCATCAGACGCAGATGTGCCGCAACCCACAGCAACGTCGGGCACGACGTTCCCTGCCGCGGCAAGGATGGCATCGCAGATGTTGAGCAGGATGTTTGACGGACTCGCGTCGTCGCTCGAAAGAATGTCAAATACCCGGTCCTTCCGTTGCATGATGTTCTTCAGTTCGTGACAGTGCCGCAGGATTTCCACTTCGGAGTGTTTCCTTGTGGTGACATCTCGAGAGACGACCATCACGGCGTGCACATCCCCCGCGTGATTCAGGAGGGGCAGCATCCACGTGTCCTGCCAGGATTCATTTCCACGATCATCACAGCGCGCATCGAGACGCGCGGCTCTTTTTCGATGCAAGAACGCCTTGGAAGCGCGTCGTCCAGGCGGCGCGTTCCTCCTCCGCATGGAAGAGGGGCATGGACCGGCCGACGAGAAGCTCTCGTTCAGAGCGATACAGGGAGATGGCGGTCTGATTCGCGTACTCGACGATTCCTTCAAGATCGATCAGGCAAATCGCATCCGGAGAGGATTCGGCCAGCAACCGGTAGAGCCGGGTTTGCCGACGGAGCGACGCCCTCTCCACGCACTGTTCCGCGACGTCTCGAAACAGCAGTACCGTGCCGATGATGTCGCCGCGGTCACCGATGACCGGCGCGACGCTCTCCTCGATGGGAATGTCACGCCCATCCCGTGATATCAGCAGGCGGTGGTTGAAGTCGCCCACGACGACGGTGTCGTGCAGCACCTTGTCGAGCGGTGAATCCACGCGCACTCTCGTGGAATCATCGACAACCGTCAACACATCGGCGAGCGGCCTGCCGGCTGCATCCGCCGAACTCCACCCGGTGAGCTGCTCCGCCCGCGGATTGAGGAAGGTGACGCGTCCCTCCGTATCGCTCGTGATCACCCCCTCATGGAGACTGCACAGCGCTCGGCGGTGCCAGGCATCGCGGGCGCGGAGCTTCCTGTCCATGGCATGCTTGTAGAGCGTGATTTCGATGCTGGAATGGATTTCACGTTCCTCGAACGGTTTGATGATGTAGCCGAACGGCTCGGTGATCTTGGCGCGATCGAGCGTGTCGTCATCCGCCAACGCGGAGACGTAGATGACCGGAATATCACACATCGTCCGCAGCTGCAGAGCGGTCTGCACACCGTCCTGCGGACCTTGCAGCTTGATATCCATGAGGATGAGGTCCGGCGCGTTGCTCCGCACGGCTTCGACGACCGCCGCTCCGGTTGCGCAGATATCGGTGACATCATACCCGAGACGACGCAGCAGCGCGCAGAGGTCCTCAGCCACGATGTACTCGTCTTCCACAACCAGTATTTTTGATTTCCTCGTGTCCATGCAATTCGGCAGATTCGAAGTGGATGATAAACTGTTCAGGGAAAGGAATCGTGTCGCGCGCGCGACTCCGACGTGACTCTATGTCTGTTGTTCCAGCCGTGCTCCCGTTCCTCCGAGTTTTTGAATGATGTATTCGAGTTGATCGTCGTACACGGGTTTCGTCAGGTACCCAAGGGGTCCAACCTCGTTCACGCGGTCCAGGGTTTCATGATCGGCAAAGGCGGAAATAAACATGACCGGGATATCGATACTTTCGCGGATCCACTTGTAGGTGGCGATGCCGTCCTTTTCGCTGTTCAGGTTGATATCCATGAGAATGACATCCGGATGCTTGCTCGTCGCCGCCAGGTATGCTTCGTCGGGGGATGAGGCGACATCGAGGACGTCAAAGCCGAGCCTTCGAAGGCGCAGTTCGAGATCGTAGCCGATGATGGCCTCGTCATCCACGATGAGAACTTTCTGTGCCTGCATGTCAACTCTCCCGCATCGGAATGGTGAAATGGAACATGGCGCCAATGCCGTTGGTCAATTCGAGCTCTCCTCGAAGTTGTTTCGTGAGGATCTTGACCAGCCGCAATCCGAGAGAATCGGCCCTCTCGAAGGTAAAGTCCGCCGGCATTCCCACACCGTTATCGCCGATCGAGAGGCGCATCTGCTTCTCCTCCCTTGAAATGCATACGCGGACAATTCCGTCACGTCCGTCCCGGAATGCATACTTCAGCGAGTTGGTGATGAGTTCATTGATGATCAGGCCGCAGGGGATGGCCGTTTCAACGTCGAGGTAGATGTTCTCCGCCTCGACTTCCAGTCGCACGCCATGACCGTTGGTGCTGTACGAGCGAAACAGGGAGGAGGCCAGATTCCGCACATAGTCGGCAAATTCGATATGCGCGAGATCCTTGGACTGGTAGAGTTTCTCGTGAATCATCCCCATTGTTTTGACCCGCTGCTGACTTTCCACGAAGGCTTCCAGCGCCTGTGGATCGGAGATGGAGGATGCTTGCAGGTTCAGCAGGCTGGAGATGACCTGCAGATTGTTCTTGACGCGATGGTGAATTTCCTTCAGCAGCACTTCCTTTTCCCTCAAGGAAGACAAGATCTGCTCCCGGGCCTTGTCGTTCTCCTGGATTTCGTGCAGAAGGGACGTGTTGGTCAGCGCAAGTTCCGCCGTTCGCGTTTCCACGCGTTCTTCCAGTTCGTCGTGGGCGTATTTCAGTTCCTCCTCGTATTGTTTGCGCTGGGTGATATCCACCGCGACACAGACGAGTCCGTGGTTTTCGCGATCGTCCCGCGACAGAACCGTCGCCGAAAAGAGCACCGGAATCAGGAGTCCCGATTTTGCGCGGAACGTTGTTTCAATTTTGTGGTCCGTCCCGTGTTTCAGGATATGATCCCATTTGGGGCGCATGTCGGCAGCATCGCAGATCAGGAAAATGGATTGATTGATCAGTTCTGCTTCCGAATACCCCGCCAGGCGCGAGGTGGCATGATTGATCATGCGGATCGAGCCGTCGCTGTTGATGACGACGAGCATGTCGTTCAGCGAGGTGACGATGTTCGACGTCAATTCCCGGGAATGCAGAAGTTCCGACCGGGATTTTTCCCACGCGCCGGTCATGTCGTTGAACGAGTTCGCCAGTCGTTCGAGCTCGTCGCCGGTGGTCACGCGTGCCCTGCTGCTCAGGTCGCCCGATGCGATGCGCCGCGTCGATTCGTCCAATTCGCGAATCGGCCGGCTCAATCGCCTGCCAAAGCCGACCGAGACGATGAAGCCGAAGACAATGCACGCGATACTGATCACGAAGGTGCGCGCGTAGATGCTCCGCATGTTCTCATGGTACTTCTTCAGGGAGAGGCCGATATGGATCCATCCCCAATCAATACCGGAATAGCGGAAGGGAGCGGTGAAGTGGAAGACCTGCTGGCCCACGAGGTCGCTCTGCAACAATTTTCCCGCGGCGTCAACCCGCGTGCTCCCGTCAACCCAGATGCCGCGAAGGCTGTCCTGGCGCCATTCCCTGGCGGTATGCACCAGGGAAAATCCATCTTTTCGCGTGATGACGATGTAGAGAATGGATTTGCTGTCGCGGAGGAGCCGGAGGCAGTGTTCGACCGTGAAGCTGTAGTCCTCCGTGATGAGGGCCGTGGCTGTCACCTGCCCGATGGACGTCGCGATGTCTTCCGCCTCCGACGACATCCGGTCCGTGACCATCGTCTGTTGAAACGGAATCATCGCGCCCGTGAAGAGTCCGATGGTCACGATGATGGTGAGCCACGCCAGGAGCGTCAATCGAAACGAGATGCTCTTTTTTCCCAGGAAGCTATACTGCACGGGGTCGCTCCATCGCTTTCACCTCTTTCGCTTCTGCAGCTGCGCTATTCTGGGTTCCTTCACCAGCGCCAGCATCGTGCTGATGAAATCCGGTTGAAAGGTCACGACCCGATGCAATTGAAACATCGTCAGGATATGCCTCCCGGCGGATGAGCGATCCATTCCTGTAATGGTTTCCATCAATCCCGCCTTATCGGCCGCATCCATGTCCGGAACCATGCAGAAGAGGCTGTGGAGCAATCGAGGGGATGTGCGCACAATCTTCAGATCACGCTTCAGCTGGGGATTCAGTTCCGCCATGGTTTGCAGGCACGACTTTGTGACGGCGCACGCATCACTCTGCCTGAAGAAGACGGCCATGACGGCTTGTGATTCTTTTGTCACCGCTTTCAACGCGTACAGCTTGTCCGGAGTCGTCGGGAGCTTGGCGCGCAACCATTCCGCTTCCATCCACCGCCTCATGATTTCGCCGCGCGCATTGGAAAGCATGCAAACCGTCTTCCCTTTCAGATCCTGCAACGTCGCCATCGCGCTCGCCTGATGAACAAGGAGCACATATTCATCACCATACGCATCGCGTCCCGTCGCAATCGCGGCGGGTTCGAGCGCGCACAGCGTTTTCACATTGAAATAATCGAGTGTGGGCAGCACGACAAGCTGGATCGTGCCGTGGCGTACTGCATCGACAAGACTGGCGGTGTTTTCGAAGACGATCGCATTGATGGAGTACTTGTTGCCGCCCAGCGAGGAGACTTCCTTCGCATAGATTTCGATGGCTGCCGTGGCATCGCGAGCGTCCGATCCTTCGAAGAGATCCAGGGAAAAACCCAGCGTGAAATTCTTTGTCGCGGGGTGTTTCGGCTGGGCCGATGCCGTCATGGACACGAGCAGGAGCCCGCACGCGCCAGCAAGAAGACAGTGATGGAGAAACGCTGCCTGTCGTCGAGCGATCGACGTCATCGCGCCTGCTTCATGATTCCGCCGCCGTGACACGTTGCTCATTTCGCAATTCCTTCGAAGGAGCGTGCGAACGCGCTCACGGAGAGCAGCATGATGGCAAGGCAAAATCCAAAGAGAATGGCGATGACCACCCAGGGAGAGTTCACCATGCTGATCCGGCATTCCTGTTGCATGGAGGAAGCTGCATGAGACCCCCGTTGCGTTCCGTACTCTGAATGTAATGACATGTCAGTCTCCGGCTGAAGGCGGCGCATCGCCGGAACCGATGGTCATATCCAGCCGGGCCTGCGCTTCATAGTGATCGTAGCGGGTTTTCTCATACTGTGCCAGCGCGAACGATTCCATGATCTGAGATTCGATCAGATCCTTCACTTCCAGGAGGTCGCTTTCGTACGCGCGTTCGGTCAGATCCCTGTTTTCGATCGCCGTTTTCATCAGTTCGCGCGCGGTCGCTTCCTGGGATCTGAACCCATCGACTTGATTGGCGATCTGTTGTATCTGAAGGGCGAGGCCTTCACGCAGCAGGATCTGTTCGTCCTCCAGTTTGCGGATCCGCGCAGTTGCTTCCTCCACCTCGCCGCCGGTCCGGAAGCCGGCAAACAGTTCACATTGCACGCCAACTCCAATCATCCAGGAATCCTTCATCCGGGCGCTGACAAAGCCGTAATCCCAGGTGTTTTCCGTGTGCGAGATGTTTCCGACGACGGCGACGCGGGGGTAATATCCGCTGCGCGCCTGATCGCGCTTTGCATCGAGCGCCGCGAGACCGGCATTCACTTTTGCCACGTCGGGATTCCAGGTGTTGGCGTGTTCCACAAGCGAGGCAAGACCGCTTGTGCGGCTGTCGAATGGGATCTCCTCCTCGCTGATGTCCACATCGCCTGTCCACGAAAGTCCCATCGTGTTGATCAGTGCCGCCTTCGCCGTCTTTTCATTCTGCTCCAATGCCTGTACCATGGAGCGCACCGCTTCAACGAAGATTTTATTTTTGAGGAAATCCGTCTTTTTCACCTTCCCGGATCCCTTGAGGTAGAGATTTTCCGTGAGTTGGAGCGTCGCCTCCAGGCGGGCAAGGGCGTCGCGGCCGATGCGCACGAGGTTGCGGCACAGTGCCAACCCGTAGTACATCCGTTTCACATCGTAGCGGATTTGAAGATCTGCTCGTCGCGCTTCTATGGTCGCGATCTCGACGGCCTGCTCCGCCTGCCGCACCATCGCTGAAACCATGCCTCCGGTATACACCGGGAGCTGCAATTCCAATCTGGCAAGGCCATTGAGTTTGTCCATGACCTTGATATCCTGCGCGGGGACATCGACGGCCAGCGAGCCCAATACCGGGACCTGCAGATTCATGACACCGGGGGGCATCACGAAGTTGGGATCCTGATCCAGCCGCACATAGGAAAGCTGCGCCGCGAGCTGCGGCCAATACCCCGACATGGCCTGTGTATGCTGGGCCTCGGCGATTCTGATCCCCTGCTGCGAAGCCGGTCTGAACCGGTTGTTCGTCAGGGCACTGTCCATGCATTGCGCAAGACTGAGTTTCTGGAGGATACGCGCAGGCGCGCGCGAGGCATCCCCGGGCCCCGTCCCCCGGCTCTGCGCATGAGCGGGAAACGGCAGAATTCCCAGGAACACGACGAACGAAATCAGTGCGCAGGGACACACCCTGCCCGGAGATACATACCCAAATTGCTTCCGCATTGACCTCTTCCTTGGCTGAAGTCGTCATCCGTCTTCAGCGCAGATCTGATTGAAATCCCTTTTCGGTACCCGATTCCCAATAAAAACCATGGAACAGGGACGGACTTTCGATCAGGATGAAAGAATCATGCCACGGATGCTACTTCATTCCAAATAAATGACATAGACCATTCGGACACGGGTCGGGAAGGGCAATTATGGATATTTTTGCATAACGTTATCTTTTTTTCACGGCCGTTGTCACTTGATGCGCTTGTACCACCATGCGTCCTTGCCGCCCTCGATGAACGTCAGCGGGTCCGCAACGCCGCGGACCGTGCGGCCGGCATACGCAAAAGCGCCGTTCTTCACCGACAGTTTCCAGACGCCCGCAACGCTCCCGTTCATGTCCATGGTGATGGTGTAATCGCCGTCGACGGCGAGGAGGTCTCTGGCCTTGAAATACTCGCCGTACTTCGCCTTTCCCTCCGGATGCGACATCATGATGGCGTAGCGGATCCAGGTGTGATTGAGGGTGAAGGTTGTAAGTCCACCGGGACCGCCGCACATGAGTTTCTTGTCCTTGTCGCGGACGATGCGCACATCAACTTTAAACTCCTTCTCCCGCTTGTTCGGGTCGGTGTGGCGGAGAAAGACTTTGAAGTCGAGGTTTTGATCGGGATTGGCATCGACGTTGAAGAGGTAGGCCCAATCCTGCCAGTCACCCTCGAGCGTGTAATACGGACCTCCCGCAAATGGATCGGAAGGCGCATTCTTTTTCACGCTGAAGGGGAAGGTGTAGAACTTCGTGCCTTCAAGCAGGAAATCCAGAGCATACTCGCCCGGATCGAGCTTCATCTCGTATGCCGTTTCACCGGTCTGGCTGTTGACGGGGGTCTGTTGCGACACGAGATAGTAGGGCTCGCGGATGGTTTCGGCGTGCCAATCCTGCTTGTACAGTTCCGTGCCATCCGCCTTGCGGACGATGATCGTTCCCTTCTGGTTTTCCTTGACAAACACGACCTGGATCTGATTGCCGAGGTCGAATTTCCCGGTCTTCTCGATGAGGCTGATGTTGGTGAGCAGGGACGCATACATGACGGAAGGCTGGTACTGCGCGTGTGCGGTTACGGCTGCAGCCGCGACGATGAAGGTGATTGCGACGAGGCGCGTCATTCTGTTGCGCATGACTCTCTCCTTGTGAAAATGAGGTGCAGATATGTGAGCAGGCACGATCATGCGGGGAAGGGATCGCTGCACATGCGGAACGGCGCTCTGCCGCCCGGTGAGGGCGAAGCAGGAGCGCCGTACGTCACGCATGCAGAGGTCATGGAATCAGCAGGGATTCGTGCCGCCTCTGTCCCAGGGCGGCAATTCCGGCAGGAGCTTGGTTTATGTCTCCAACATATTCAGAGACGAAAACACATGCAAGATGCCGGTGCTCGTTTCGGCGGCAGGCGGGCGTCCGCGATCATTTCTTCCGGATCGTAATCTCGCCGAATTCATTGAGCACGCGGAGTCGTCCGTTGCCCGAACCGATACGGCCGATCAAGTCTTCGGGGACGGGGCCGTACTGTTTCTCGCGATTCTTCACGCGCGGTTCGAGAGGAAAGTCGCTGTCGACCGATCCGAATTTGGTTTTCGCTTCGATGGTCCCGCTGAAGGACTTTTCGAGTGAAATGACCACGCTTCCATACGAGTTCGCGATCGAGCCGCCGGGGATGCCTTTCGCCTTGATGGCGCCCATGCTGCCATGGATTTCCACCAGGCCGCTGGCATCGGAAAGGTCGATTTCGCCGAAGGCGTTTTTGATGCGGCAGGCCGGAACGTCGAAGGCTCGCACCTTGCCGTTTTTGCTTTCGATGGAGAGGGTGCCCCGGATGGCGCTGGCCGTTGTCGTGCCGAAGGCGTTGACAATGCGGACGTTCGCGCAATTGGTCACCACGGCGGAACCGAATTCGTTTTGCAGAGTGACGGAGCCGTCCACACCCGTCGCATGCGAGCTGCCGAATTTGTTGCGAAGCTCGAGCAGGGCGGGCTTCGGAACCGTCACCGTGATTGCAATATTCAGTGAATGACGCCCGTCGTTGTTGTGAAGCAGCCGTTCGAAGTCCGTTTCCACGCGCACGCTGCCGCGGGAGCCTTCAATTTTCACGTCGACATCGTCGGCGCTCTCCTTCGCGTCCTCGTACGAATCCTCGTCCGCGGTGATGACGACCCTGACCTCGACGATATTCTGATCGTGTCCGGTCACCCTGACGGGCCCGAATTTCCCGACGATGTTCACGGAGACGTTGGGTTGGACCTCGAAGCGTTTCTCCACTTTGCGCTCATATTTCTGCGCGAGCGCCGTGGCGGTCAGGAGCAGCACCACGAGGGTTGCTGCGCGCGCGATATTTCCGATGCGGGTATGCATGTTGGTCACCTGTGCGTAAGCGTGTTGCGTCAATTCTTCTTCGTTGCCAGTTCCTGGAGCGTGGTCTGCAGATCCACATACGCGGTCAGCAGGTACTGCTGCACGTCCGGGTGGTACCGGTTCTCGTCGAGCGCGGACTTGCACTCGGTGATGGCCGTTCGGAGCGAGAGGATCTTTTCGTTCTGCAGCGCGACGAACTGCGGGTCGAGGTTCTTCTCGTTCTGTTTCGCGAGGACGGTCAGCTTCGTGATGGCGCGCTCGTAGAAGAACATCGCCTGATCGATATCGTCGCGGGCTTCCGACAACAGCTGTTCGCTGGATGCGCGCACCGAGGCCGTGCGCGTGTCGTGCGAGCGCATCGAGACGATGTAGACGCTGACGGCGAGACCGGCAATGAGCAGCACACTGAAGGCGGCCATGGACCAGCGCGGTTGCGCGAGGAAGGCGAGGCGCCAGCGAAGCCACTGGAGGGCGGAATCCTCTTTCGCATGCGCGTGATGCTCGGGATGCATCTTTTCGTACGCGATGTCGGCCTCGATGCGCTTCCAGAGATGCTCGGGCGGATCCTGGACGGGAAGCGATTCCGCAATGCGCTCGATGCGAGCGTCCCATTCGTCATCGTGTGTGTTTCTGGTCATGATCAGCCCTCCCGCCCATCGACGCCCGCCGCGCGGAGCCTTTTTTTCAGTGTTTCCTTGGCGCGATGATAGTACGATTTTGATGTGCCCTGACTGATACGCAGCGTTTCTCCAATTTCCTCGTGGGTGAACCCCTGGGTCGCATACAGGAGGAACACTGCGCGCTGCAATTCCGGGAGCGTGCTGATTTCCCGTTGCAGGAGCTGCGCGAGCATGACATCCGCCTCGACATCCGCCGACGCCGGGTGCGACAGCTCGAAGCTGAAGTCTGTTTTCTGCTCGTCCGTACGCTCCCTGCGTTTCCGGCTGATGCAGGTATTGAGGAGAATGCGGTACAGCCAGGTGGAAAACTTCGCGCTTCCCTCAAAGCGGCCGATGTTGCGGTACACCGCCAAGAAGGTTTCCTGCAGCGAGTCCTCGGCGTCGAAGCGGTTGCCGTGGAAGCGCCATGCGAGCGAGTAAAGAAAACTCTTGTACGCGCGGTACACTTCCTCGAACGCGCCAAGCTGGCCGGCCCTGCAACGTTCGATCAACTCGGCGGCAATGGCGGGCGGCGCGGAGCGCGTCCGGTCGCCCTGTTGGAGCATGCTCATGCGAAATCCTGCATTGATGCCTGCATCGATATGAAGTATTGCCGCGTCCATGAGTGTTCGCATGTAAGACGCGGCGAGACGGAAAAGGGTTGCAGAGCGGAAAAATACGTCACTTCGGAACAAGTATGGACACGCTGCGTCTAAAGAACGACCTTTCGAAGCACAGCTCCCCTTCCGCGGGCATTGGTTTTCGCGGGAGGGTGATGCATCTCCGACGAACGAGAGAACGCAATCATATCACCACCACCAATCGGAGCAATCTCTGTGAAACACATCATCATGGCAGCGCTTGTGCTGTGCCTCGGGGCGGGAGCCGCGCTCCCGTTGTCGGCACAGGAGAGCAAGGAGAAGGCGGAGAAGAAGGCCCTCCGCGTCACCGCATCCACAAAGGGACCATGGCTCGGCGTCATGCTCAAGGAAATGAAGGAGGTCACCGTTGGATCGAAGGGGAAGAAATCGACCGGGACGAAGGGCGCGATGGTGAGCGAGGTCGTGGACGACAGTCCCGCCGAGAAGGCCGGCATCGAAGACGGCGACATCATCACGGAATTCGACGGCAGGAAAATTGCGGATGCGTCCGCGCTGGTGGACGCGGTACAGAAGGCGGGAGTCGGCAAGAGCGTCGCCATCACCGTGCTGCGGGGCGATGAGAAGAAAACCGTCACCGCCGAACTCGAGAAGGCGCCGAAATCATCGGCCCCGCAAGCGTTTTCCTTCTCGACCCCCAGGCCGCCGCATCCTCCGCTCGCGCCCATGGCCCCGGGCTTTCCCATGCCCGCGAGAACGAAGATCATGCGGACCCTCACGAGCGGCGCATCGAGCCACAGCGGCATGAAGCTGATGCAGCTCGACGGACAGCTTGCCGAGTATTTCGGAGCGCCGAACAACAAGGGTGTGCTCGTCGAGAACGTGAGGAAGGACAGTCCCGCCGACAAGGCGGGCTTCAAGGCCGGCGACGTGGTTGTGCGCGCGGGCAAGAAGACCATCGAAGACGCGGGCGATGTCCGCGCCGCCTTCGGCGCCTACGACAAGGGAGAGAAAATCCCCTTCGAGGTGATCCGCAAAGGCGCGCGCAGCACGCTGGACATGGAAGTGACCGAGGACGATGACGACGACGGGGACGAGGATCACATGATGTTCTTCGGCAACCCCGGCCGCATGCGCATCCAGCGCTTCGGGGACGACGGTCCCGACGACGTCGACATCAACGTCGAGCTGGAAGGACTGCAGGGCGAACTCGAAGGGCTGCACGACCAGCTGCGCGAGATGGAAATCACCGTCGAAGACGAGAACGGAGAAAAAGGGCAGGACGGTCCGAAAATCGAACGCCGCGTCAAAATCAAAATGAAAAAGGACGGAAAAGATATTTGAGGCGTTCGCGATTTCCGATCGATCCGACGAAGGGGCGCACGGGTGTGCGCCCCTTCGTGCATCGTATGCGTATTTGCACGCGGGCATGGTTGGATACCCGGGAATCATCGCGAGCCGATTCGTCGGAGCAATTCCTCGGCATGCGCTCGCAGGGCGCGATCGTTGCTTCGCGCGAGGAAGAGTTCGAGTTGCGCCTTTGCGCCTGCATCATCCTTTCGAAACACCAGGAGGTAGAGCGCCTCATAGTACTGCGTTTCAGGGTTCTCCGGTTCCAGCGTTCGCACGCGGTGCAGGAGTCGATCAGCAGTGGTTTGATCTCGCTGCTCCATGGACACACTGAGATAATTGATCACCATCCGGACGTTGCTGCTGTCGCTCGCATAGTATTGTGCATACCACACAGCGCAGCTATCGAACTGTGACTGCGAGGCATAATGATTGCCGAAGCGGAGGTATGCGAGTTTGCGCAGGTAGGTGGAAAGCACGGGTTTTCCGAGATGGCGCCGCCCTTCGTATTGCTGCATCACCGCTCTGAATGCGGTGATATCGGACGAGGGCAGGGTACCGCGCAGCAACGAAATGATGGCGGCGTGCGGGAGGAGCGAATCCACGCGCGAGAAACTGCGAAGACGCTCGGAAGTGAACGGGACCGCCGATCCTTCCATGCAGAGCCGGACGAGCTGATCCGCGACGTATTCCGTACTATCCTGCGTCGTTGCATCCTGTGACGTGGCGAGAAGCAGACTATCGGCAGATTTCCGTAGCAACAAGCCGACCACGGCATCGATGTCCGGCAGCACCGCATTCTTGTCGCGCACTCCATGCAGGAGCATGGTGAAGCGCGCGAAGTCCCAGGGATACGCGCGGGCTTCCACGGCACGGCGCAACGCGTGTGCACTGCCAGCGTAGTCTCCCACGCCGAAATAGAACTTGTCGAGGTTCAGGTATCCGTATTCCGTGAAATCGGGATGCAGGGTGGCTTCATCTCTCGACAGCATGTCCTTGTACCGCGGCACCGCCGCGCGTATATCCGTGTTGAGCGCGATCCACGAGAATGACATCAGGATCGAAAAGACCGCGAGCGCCACTGCCACGTGCCGACGCTGCTCGCTGGGGAGCTCGATCGATTCGAGCATTGCGAAGGCAAGCAACGCCATCGCGATGCCGAGGGGCGCGAAGATATCCCAATCTCTTGCCAGTCCGTATAACGGGTTGAAAAATACGGCAACGAGCAACCAACAGAGTACGAGAACAGCGAAGGTCCGAATCGTCGGCAACTCCCAGCGCACGCGTCCCGCGATGCCGGTCGAGAGCACCAGGATGATGATCGGAGCAATGCCACCGGGTAACAGCACGATGTTCGGGAGATCCAGCAGGTGCGCCTCGGAAAGCAGGGTGTATTTTCCCTGCTCTGCTGTTTCCCTGAACGGGATCAGTACGAGTTGCGTGAGGTCAACGACATGCAGGACGGCATCCAGCACGTACACAGTCGCACCGAGAACAACCACCACAAGCAGGATCGCAAGAAATCGGGACGTGGACAGCACAGCGCCTCTCGCGGCAAGCCGTCGCTCTGCGATCGACCAGATCAGTGCGGGGAGCATGCAGATGGCGCTGAAATGACAGCACATCGCGACGAGAAACCAGAGCGCGGGCGACCGAAGCGAGGTGTTCCGGGAAACCGCGGTATACAGGCTTATCGCGAAGCAGACGGCAGCGACGGCCAGCGGAGCGTAGAACTCGATATACCCGAAGAAGAAGAGAAGCGCACCGCAGCCGAGGACGAGCGTGCCGAGCGTCAGCGCACTCCATGCGTCCCGCGCTGCGCGCGTTGTGTACCAGAGCAATCCGCCAACGTAGGTGACGCCCAGGCAGGCGGTCAGGATACGAAAAACGGCATCCGCCTGCGTGAGATGGAACCACGCTTTCAGCACCAGGCCGAATTCGAAGAACAGCAACGGCGCGATCAGCGAATGGTAACTGAAGTATTTGATCGGTGCGCCGTCGGATACGCGGCCGAGTTCAGTCAGATAGAAATAGCCGTCGCCGAGCAGGGACGCGGGAATCGGATTCACGTACATGACCACACCGACGCCGATCGAGATCGCCGCACCAAGTATCATATGGACGACGCGCGAGCCTCCGGCAAACACATCATGGAATCCGACAGCCAGACGGAGGAGTTGTGCACGGAATGGCTGCCACAGAACGAGCAGGGCCATGACCACAATCGTCAAGGTCACGAATGGCGGCAGGTATGCCGCATGACTGAAACCCCACGTGCGTGCCCGCGCGAACAAACCACCGATGGTCCAGAGGACTGCGATGGCGCCAAATACCGCAAACACCCAATGCGCAAGGGGAGGAACTGCAAGCCGCGTCTGTTGACGATCGCTCTCGCGAATGCCTTTCTTTTTTCCGCTCATGAAATCCTCGTGGTTTTTCCCGCCTCGCGAAAGAAAGATAGGGCGAGGCTCTGCCGTTCACAATCGAGGCGAATGCAGAACACGCTTTCCCAATGAGAGCGCGGGATGCAACGCGCGTTGTCTCAGGTTTCAGTCCCGCAGTCGTCCTCGCACCCCTCACCCTTCCAGTTCTCCCAACCCCCGTGGAAGAGGAAGTAGACGATAGCCAATGCGGCGATCGGATCGGCCTGCCAGAAGCCGAAGAGCGCGTTGGCGCCGAGACCGAGCAGCAGCGCGAAAGAGAGCCATGCGCAGGCGAGGGTTTCCTTCGCATCCGCGATGAGGGCGCGGCTGCCGATGCGTTCGCCCGCGCGGCGCTTGGCCCGGGCCAGCACGGGCATCACCACGAGCGACGCCGCCGCGATGACGATGCCAGGCAGACTTGCCTCGGGAGGATGTGCAGCCAGCAGTTTCTCGACGGCTTCGTACGCCACGTAGGCGCCCAGCAGCAGGAAGGACGCTCCGACGAATTTCACCGCGAGCGTCTCCCTGCGTTCAAGCTCCGCGTGAGAGGATGAGGACTGGCCGGCCAGCCGCCAGATCAGAATGCAGCCGGACAGCGATTCGACAATGCTGTCGAGACCGAAACCCACGAGCGCGATGCTGGCCGCCGCCATGCCGAAGAAGATCGACGCGCCGGCTTCCGCCAGATTGTAGCCGACCGTGAAATACTCGAGACGAAGCGCGTACCGGTGATCGTTCATCAGGTCTCCCGATGGAGTCTGCGTTTCGCGTGGAAGGGGGGACGCACCGTCCTTTGCGTCATCCGCTGCGAAGGGAACGTCCTTCTACGCACGGAGCGTAAACAAAAGCGCCGACGTGTGTGTCGCGTCGGCGCTCGCAATCGAACGTGCAATTCTATGAACGAACGGATCAGCTCAGGACGATGCCGTCGGACGGACAGACCGCGATGCAGGACGGAGAGTCGGAGTACCCTTCGCACATCTTGCAGAGATCGTTGACGATGTAGGTGTAGTCATTCGAGAGCGGAGGATAGGTCTGGCCGTCGATCGTGTAGGTGTCGCCCGCCGCGAAGATCGCGTTGTTCGGACATTCGTCGATGCAGGCGTTGCAGTTGATGCAGTCTTCGGTGATGGTCAGCATGAAAGGTGCCTTATTGTATGATGGGACAAGTGGGAGCGTCCGTGGTCAATGTTGACACAAAATTATCCGTCTCCGCCGATATACGCAAAAAGAATCAACATATGTCAGAATTATCTCAATAGGATTTCGATCATTTCCTGACCGTAATAATGCAAGCTGTATTGCCGCAATTCCTGAATCTTATACGGTGCAGGCACAACAATCATATCGTAATGAAGGCAGTTGCATCCGTTCACTTATGAATCAGAAGAACGAAAGAACGGTCTTCTGGAAGGTCAATAATTCGACTCATCCTTCCAGAGGGTGATTTTCCACGGTTCAGCAGCGGCATTGCGCTGAAGATGGAGGCTCACGCGGCCGTCCACGCGGACGATGTCGCTCGGGTTGAAGGTGACGGTGAGATTGAAACTGCGGGTCACATCCGCGCGGAGCGAGTCGCCGCCGAAGCCGACGATGTTGTTCCAGACAAGGTTGAGACTCTGCGCGTTGTCGAAGAGCCGCGAGGTGATGCGCATGTCCTCGTCGCGTCCCCAGCTCAGGTCCACCACCTTGTCGTAGTCGCGATAGGTGAAGACGAAGTCCTGCGCGAGGAGGCGTCCGTACATCGTCGTGTCGCGAAACGTGTACGCGTACTGAAAATTCTGAAATACTCCCTCGATCGTGCTCTGATCCGCGAGCGTACTGCCGCCTCCCGAGGCGCTGGTGTCGATCTCCGGCGCGAAGGGATTGCAGGACGAGAGACCGCCGAGAAGCGCGCAGCAGAGCCCGGCGATTGCGGCGCTCATGCGCAGCGTCGCGGTTGTCCGCAAGGCAATGCATCCGGGGTGCGCGATCAATTCGCGAACCTCCCCTTGAGGTCGCTCCAGCTCGGGTCGGTGCCGATCGGATGGTCGGTCCAGTGCACGATGCTCCAGAAGGAGGTGCGGTCGGCGGCGAGGACGAGCTGGAGATTGCCGCGTACCGTCTCCGGAACGCCCGGGATTCCATGCTGGAACGTGAGCTGATAATCGCCGTTATAGACCGCCGAGTCGGAGGCGATGAGGCTGAACCCCCCGGTGAGAATGAGGATGGACGACGCGGTGGGAGGCGTGACCGCGACAAGGGAGGTAAAGTAGGACTTCTCGGATTGCAGCGACCAGGACAGAAACGTGGTCACATAGCGCGCGCCCGCGGCTGCCGTCGGAATGAACGTGAGGGTGCGACCGGAATTGAGCGAATCGGGCAGGCAGCGGAGATAGTTCACGCCATCCCTCTCCGAGACGGCATGCTGCAGATTCGAGAGCACGATGTCGGGCGCGGTCGGCGGAACGAAGGTGGAACTGCTCGCCTTCGGCGGTTCGGGATCGCGCGTGCTGAACAGGCCGCATCCCGCGATGAGGAAGGCGGCAAGCAGGGGCGCGAGGCGCCGGGCCATGTGAAACTGCGCTGTCATGGAAGTTTCGTTGCCAGCAAAATACAGCGCGGCGAGTTGTCGCGAAATGCATCGCCCGCGTAACTTCCGAAGACGGCGTCGACACGGAAACCGTTCCGCGCGAACAGGCCCTCGAGTTCCCCGCGCGTGAAGAGGCGCACGGATTCCTGGAACCGCTTGCGCCGCCCGTCCTGTTCGACGGTGATGTCCTTGACGATGCGACCGTTCTCGATGCGACGTTCCTGCCGCGCGCGTCCGCCGGGCACTGCATCCTCGGAAAAGGGGCGCAGTCCGGCGATGACTTCCACGGCGTTCAGAAAGTCGAGCATGTAGCGTCCGCCCGGCCGCAGCGCGCGTGCCACGCCGCCGATCACCGCCGCGTTTTCCTCGTCCGAAGGAAAATATCCGAACGCGGTGAACAGCTGCGCCACCGCGTCGAAGCAGCCCTGGAACGGGATGCGGCGCATGTCGGCGCGCACCAGGGAGAGCAGCCCGGAGTAGCGCTGCGTCTTGCGCTGCGCCACGGCCAGGAGCGTTGCGGAAAGATCGGCCGCGACGACGTGATGTCCCCGCCGCGCGAACTCGAAGGCGTGGCGGCCCGTGCCGCAGGCGAGATCGAGAATCGTCGCGCGCTCCGGCAGCGCTGTCTCCTTCAGGAAGAGATCCACCACCTGCCGCGCTTCCCCGGCATCGCGATGGCTGTACAGCTCGAGGTAGAGTTCATCCGCAAACCAGCGCTGGTACCAGGACATGGGGACTTCGAATTTCGGATTGACGATTTCGGATTTGAAGATTTCGGATTGCGAATTGACGATTTCGGATTTGAAGATTTCAGATGACGGAGTGAGGCGTCACTCGACGGGTGGGATGGACGGAGCAGGTCAGACGGCGATGCGTCCTTCGAGGGCGCGGCTGATGGTGGCGTTGTCGGCGAACTCGAGGTCGGTGCCGACAGGGAGGCCGCGGGCGATGCGGGTGACGCGTACGCCGAGCGGCTTGAGCAGCTTCGAAAGGTAGAGCGTGGTGGCTTCGCCCTCCACGTGCGGATTCATCGCGAGGATCACTTCCTCGGCCCCGTCGGCAGTGCGGTCGAGCAGCTCGGGGATGCGCAGATCGTCGGGCCCGATACCCTCGAGGGGCGAGAGGCGACCGCCGAGCACGTGGTAGAGGCCCTTGAAGTCGTTGGTCTTTTCGATGGCGAACACGTCGGTGGATTCCTCCACCACGCAGATGATGCGGCGGTCGCGCTTGGGACTCGTGCACACCGAGCAGGGATCGTCCTCGGTGATGTTGCAGCAGATGGAACAGGTGCGCACGTTCTCCTTCACATCGATGAGCGCCTGCGACATCAGGCGGACGTCGTCCATCGAGAGCTTGAGCACATGCAGCGCGAGGCGCTGCGCCGTCTTGCGTCCGATGCCGGGAAGGCGGGAAAACTGGGCGATGAGATTGTCGAGAGAGGCGGACGTGGAGAGCATCGCGGCGCGGTTATTTCAGCCCTAGCGAGCCCATGTCGAGGCCGGGAATGTTGGGAATCATGCCTGACGTGGCCTTCCCGAGTTCGTCCTGCGCGAGCACGCGCGACTGGTCGAGCGCCTTGTTCACGGCCGAAACGATCAGGTCTTCGAGCATCGCCACGTCGCTGGGCGACACGACGTTTTTCTCGATCGCGATGGAGAGGATTTCCTGTTTGGCGTTGGCGCGGACGCGGACCATGCCGCCGCCCACTTCGGCCAGGGTTTCCAGCTGTTTCAGACGCGCCTGTGCGTCGGCCATCTTCGCCTGCATTTCCTGCACCTTGGCGAGCATGTCGGAGAGATTCAATTCCATGGGTTCGTCCTTGTCGAAAGAGAAATGTATCCGGATCGTGTCCGTCCTGCAATGTACTTCTATTCGTCCTGATGTCGCACGGCTCAGAGCCCTCCGAATACCAGCAGCCACGCGATGATGCCGAGTCCCGCCAGCAGCACCGCGCCGAAACCGGGCATCGTGTAGCGCCGCAGCGTCGCCGCGCCGAGCGACAGGGCGATGCTCGCCTTCACGATGGTGTTGACCGTGATCGCGATGACGATCGCCGTGGAGGCCGTGGTTTCCGACACCGTCGTCTTCGCGAGACTGGCCATCGACAGCGTGATCGCGTCCACGTCCGTCGTGCCCGCGAGCGCCGCGGCGATGTAGACGCCGTTGTTGCCGAGGTACATCTGCGCGGCTTTCGACACGAAGAGAATTGCCGCGAAGATGGCGCCGAATTTTATCGCCGACATCAGCTCGAAGGGATTCTGCAGTTGCACTGCCTCGGTGGTGTTCTGCTTCTTCGAACCGATCAGCAGCACGATGCTCGCGGCCACGCCCGTGAGTGTGAGGATGAGGATGTAGGGCCAGATGAAGCGCAGCAGCGACTGGTTCACGACGGCGATTTCCACGAGGATGCGCGGGAACATGATGCTGCACGCGAGCACGATGGCCGAGGCGAAGGTGCGCCCGAGATCGGGCGCCGTCTTGCTCTTCTGCGAGAAGGACAGCGTGACGGCCGTGCTCGAGACCAGTCCGCCGAGCAGTCCGGTGAGCGAGATGCCTTTCTTCGATCCGAAGATCTTGACGAGAATGTACCCGGTGAAACTGATGGCGGCGATCAGCACCACCATGTACCAGATCTGCCGCGGATTCAGAATCTCGAGCGGACCCATCGTGCGGTTCGGGAGGATGGGCAGCACGATGGCCGTGATGATCGCGAACTTGAGCGTCGCGTACACGTCCTCCTCCTGCACCTTGGTGATCAGGTTCTGCAGGGGCGTCTTGATCGTGAGGATGAGCGCGAGGATGACGCTCGTCCCGATGGCGATGGCGTAGAGTTCGTGAAAGACGAGCGCGCCGAGGAGGAAGATGATCAGCGCGGAGATTTCCGTCGTCGCGCCGTAGAAGCCGTCCTTCGCCTCGAAGTAGTAGGACACGATCACGAGCGCGAAGAAGCCCGTCCCGATCGCCACCAGGATCCAGAAAGACACCACCTGGGCGAGCAGCGCGGCGAGGAAGCCGAAGAGTCCGATGAGCGGATACGTACGAATGCCCGCGAAGAGCTTGTGCGAATTTTCACGCGAGCGTTCGCGCTCCAGGCCGACAAGCGCGCCGATGAGGAGGCTGAGCCCGGCCTTCCAGAACAGCGTCGCCACATCCTGATATTCGGGTTGCTGCACGACGACCGGTACGGCCTGCAGAAGGAACGAGGTGGGATTCATGGGCGTGAGGATTGGTGCGACGGATACGGTGCGTATTAAAATACCAATTTCGTACGTTGGGTCGCACGGCCGTGCGACCCAACGGCCACGCGATGTATGACGATCACGCGGGTGCGGACATCCCCAATATCATGTCGGCGAAGCCGGCCAGGTCGATCAACCCGAAAGGATGCCTGGTATTCGCGAGCACGCTGAGCGATCCCGCGGGCAGGACGCGATACAGCGCCGCGCATTCCTCGATGGACACGAGTTCGTCGCGGTCGCCCACGCTCACGCGCACCGGACAGTGCACGCCTGCCGCTTCGGTTTCGGTGAATTGGCCGGGCAGCGAGAGGACGAAGTCCGACGCGGCCTCGCACAGCACGCGCCAGTGTTCTCCGCCGTGCAGCGTGGCCAGTCGGGCGGCCCAGCGCGGCTGCTTCTCTTCGATGCGATCCGGGCGCATGCCGTCGGCGAAGCCGCGGGCGTTGTCCGCAGTCCAGTAGAATTTCGTCGCATGCAGCAGCACGGATTTCACGCGCTCCGGCCGCCTGTGCGCGAGGGCCAGGCCGACGAAACCGCCGAGGCTGTATCCCGCCACGTGTGCACTCTCGATCCCATGCGCATCCATTGCCGCGAGGGCATCGTCGCACAGTCCGTCCAGCGTGATCCCGCTTCCCTCCCCCGCCGCGCTGCCGTGCATGCGGAAGTCCGCGCCGATGAGGAAGCGATCGCGCTCGAGGAAGGGGACGAGCGGGGCCATTTCGGATTCGAAGGTCCCGAGAATTCCGTGGAGCAGGAGGATGGGAGCATCCTCCCGGGATCCGAACATGAATCGTGTGGACATGCGCACTCTGCCGTTGGTGAATCGATGGCCGCAGGATGGGAGATTTTTCCGTCTTTCACAATATCGGGGTGCATCGCATCCGCATTTTCCGCATACTTGCGGTCATGAAAACCCTGCTCTTCTTCCTCCTCCTCGCGATCGCTTCCGCCGGCGCGCAGCCCGCCGCGAAGCCGCCCTCGCGCATCTCCGCCATCGCCGTACCCACGGGCTTTACGCGCATCGCGTACGCGAAGGACAGCTTCAGCGAATACCTTCGCGCGCTGCCGCTCAAGGCGGATCGCGAGATACGCAGCTTCAACGGTAGTCCGGTGCAGAATTCCATCTATGCGGTGCTGGCGGTGCTGGACATGCCGCTGCTCTTCAAGGCCGATCTCGAGCAGTGCGCGGATTTCTGCATGCGCCTGTGGGCGGAATGGCACAAGGCCTCGGGACGTCTGCGCGAACTCTCGCTCTTCAATTTCAGCGGCACGCGCGTCCGCTATTCCACGTCGGGCCTGAGCGAACGGAACTTCCTGCGCCGCGCCTTCGCGTACTCGAATTCGCATTCGCTCAAGAAGGGCTGCGCCGCCGTCGACGAGAAGGACCTGCGGCCCGGCGACATGGTCGTGCAGAACGAACGCGGCGGCATCGGACACGTGTCCATGATCATGGACGCCTGCGAATCGCCGAAAGGTGAGCGCCTGTACCTGATAGGCTTCGGCTTCATGCCCGCGCAGGAATTCCACCTCGAGCGCGCCGACGCCCGCAACGGCAGGGACGGCTGGTACACGATCGACGGATTTTATCGCTATCTCGCGGAGAACCTCAACGTCGGGAAGCCGGTGTTGCGCAGGTTATAGCGGCTTGCGGGCGATGCCGGTCACCTGAATTGATTCTTCGCTCTTGTTGGTCTTGATGCGCATCGACGCGAGGATCTGACCGGGGTAGTCGGGAGTCACGGTGACGGTCACGATTTTCGACTCGCCCGGCTTCAGCGTGAACATGCCCGGCGTCACGGCAACCGTGCTGAGCGGCATGGCCACCGTGGCGTTGCCGCCCTTGCCGCTCGTGTCGGCATAGGTGCTGGCGGTGATGGTGACTTCCACGATTTCGAGGTCCGCGTCGGTGGTGTTCTTGAGCGTGGCCGTGGCGCTGAAGGGCTTGCCGACCTCGATGCCGTACATCTGTATGTACGGCGGCTGTATGTCGAGATCGGTGCGCACCTCGGCGGAGAAGCGCAACGTGGTGTGCACGTCGCTCTGGTCCTTCAGGTACACACTCACCGTCTTGCTGACCTTGCCGCGCGTGCCCGCGTACGGTGTGAATTTCACCTCCACCTTCGCTTCCTCACCCGGCGGAACGATCTTCTGCGAAAGCACCGTGGCCGTGCAGCCGCAACTCGCCTTCACCTGATTGATCTCGATGACGTCCTTGCAGCCGTTCTTGAACACGAAGGTGTGCGTGACCGGCACGTTGGCTTCGACGATGCCGAAGGAGAAGTCCGCCGTGCCGACGGGCTGGAAGCATTTGTAGTCCGGGGCTGTGGATGGGGTCGTCTGCGCGACGGTGAAGGTGGTGCAGGCGGCGGAGAGGAGGAAGGCGGCGAGGGCGATGTATCGTTTCATGAAAAACTCCGCGAAGTGAGTGGGCATGAATGGAAATTACGGCTGAATGATGACAATCTGTAATGTCTGCCTGGGATGGTCGGGAAGAAGGGTCCACGAAGCACACGAAAGACTCGAAAAAAGACGAAGGGGTGGGGGATGGGAACGGTCTGTGCGATGTCGGGACATGTGCGCGTTGCGCAGGATTCTGGAATACGGGAGGAGTGGAGTACTGGAGTACTGGAATACTGGAGGCGGACCTCGGCTTGCCGGACGGTGCTGCGCGCTAGCGCTGGACGACGACTTTCTGTATGGCCTGCTCGCCGCGGTCGGTGGTGACGGCCAGGACGTAGAGTCCGGGCGCGATGCCGTGCAGGGACACCTGGTCCTCCCAGTTGCCCTCGCGGCGGTCCTCGCAAAGCGCGAAGTCGCGCAGCCGCTTGCCGGTGATGTCGTACAGCGCCATCGCCACGCGGCCCGCCTCGGGCAGCGAGTAATGCACGGTGGCCCTGTCCTGCGTCACGGGGTTCGGGAAGATGCAGGCTTCGAGCGTGAGAGGTCTGGGCAGGTCGTCGTTGAATTTCGATTTCTCTATGCGGCGCCGGCGAAGCTCCCTGTCCTGCTGGATGGTGTTCTGGACGCGCTCGGGAAGTGCTGCGAGAAGTTCGGCCGTGGGTTCGTACCAGTATATCCAGAAGTCCCAGTGCCCGGGCGGATCTCCGGGGACTTTTGGCTTGACGATTCTGATCGGTACGAGATCCTGCACCGTGATTTCTCCGGATTTCAACCTGACAGTTTGGGTCATGAGGGTTTCGGGGATTTCCTTTTTTCTGAGATCCGGCGGGGTGAAGGCATTGCTGAGCAACTCTCCCACGGTGGTGCCGCACCTTCCGTTTTTGCTCGACACCATCACGGGCCAAATGTAAGGACCGAGCTTCGGGAATCCCGTGATGGTACGCCGGACGGTGTCGATGACCGATCCCTTCTGCAGGACAGCGTCAGCCGAATCCAGAGAAACCTCTCTCTTCGGTACAGGACCGAACATGTAGGTTGCAAGACCGTAGACCGATTCCCTCACGCCGATGCCGTCAGGGTTGTCGGGATACAATTGATACCAGAGAAACCCGTCATCTGTGATAGAGAGTCCAAGGTTTCTGAGTTCCGACGGCGTAAGTTCGATAGGAGTAAACGTATCCACTCGATCCGGCGTGCAGGAGGCGAACGACGTCGGCGGATACCTGTGCTCGGAGGCACTGACAGGGTCCGTATCCGGCATGCGACGGACATTCGTTGAAGAGACTCCTTTCGTCGCGGACCCTCCGGGATTGTTCGGCACGGCTGCTTTCATGCTCCTGATGGAATCGTCCGCCGCGGCCGCCATTGCAGCGGGCGGATTGTTTGGCGGTACGGCGAGAGATGCTTCCTGAACGGGCGTCCGAAGGATGGAGGAAAGAACAAACACAATCGCAACGATGATGGCCATGACGCCTCCGGCGAGGATGAAGGTGCGTGTATTCAAGGTGAATGCTGTTTCGGGAGAAAAGGATTCCAGACTCCGTTGTCTGAAGTTGCGGTAGGCATCGTCTTTCGGGAGGAAGGCCGGTTGCGTGCGCGCGGCGGCGAGGAGGTCCTGCAGTGAAGGGCGTTCGGGTTTCATGGCTTGATCTCTCCAATGCCGACAACATGTTCGGCGATGTATGTGTCATAGGGGTCCGAAAAGGTCTGCACCGCGTCGTCCTCGTGCGCTGCGTCGTCGTCGAGCAGCGCGGCGAGCTTGCGGCGTCCGCGCGCCACGCGGGCCTTGACGCCGGACAGGCTGCCGCCCTGGATGGCGCGAATTTCCTCGAGGCTCAGACCCGACAGCTCGAAGAGCACCACGGCCTCGCGCATGCGCAGGGGCAGGCGCGCGATGGCCTCGTGGAGGATGGCGATGTCGGGCTGCGCGTCGGGCGCGGTGCCGGTGTCGCGCAGCAGCTCCTCGTGCTCGCGCCCGAAGGCCACCAGCAGCCAGCGGCGCCGCTGGAACTTCGCGTGCTGCCGCCGCGCGATGGCGATCAGGTAGAAGAAAAAGGACTCCTCGTTCCTGATGTCGTCGAGCTGGCGGAAGGCGACGAGCATCGTTTCGCCGACGATGTCGCGGGCGTCCTCCGTGTTGCGCGTCATCGCGCGCACGTATCGCACGAAACCGTCGTAATGCGGATCGAGCAGCGAGAGGAAGTGTTCCTGCCGCGCGCGTATGTCGGAGGGAGGCGCCATCAGTGTAATAGTGCTTCTTTTTCCTGGAAAGTTACACATCGGGGGAAAAGAGTCCACGAAGCACACGAAACACACGAAAAAATCGAAGGGGTTGGGGTATGGGAACGGGCGGTGCGGGGCGGGGACTCCGGTTGCTTCCGCGGAATGCAGAATACGGAGTGACTCGGATCCGGGTGGGACCCCCGCCTGCGCTTCGCAAAGCTCAGCTTCGGCGGACAGGCAGGCGTCCCTGCCGGTCGATTCACGGGAGTAGTGGAATACTTGGAGCGATCGACCCGCGCATTGGAGCGATCGACCCGCGCATTGGAGCGATCCCGCCTTGGAGCGACCCGCGTTAGCCCCCCACCCGCGGCGGGGGGCCCCCCGCGGGGGGGGCGGCCCGCCGGCGGGGGGGCGGCCCGCCGGCGGGGGGGCGGCCCGCCGGCGGGGGGGCGGCCCGGCGGCGGGGAGCGCCAGCTGGTGGAGGTCAGCTGGCGGAATGCCGTCTTCGGATTTTTCAAAACCGCGATCGCGTGCTGAAAAGCCCCTGTGCGGCAACGGGCCGTGACTTTGCAGGCTGCGGTTTAGGCGAATACGGGCCGGAATCGAGGATATTGCCGCGGGAGGGGGCGATGCCGTCCGCAACACTCCGATTATCTTGACGGGTGCCCTGCGAAGCGGAGGTATGGCGGTCTAGCGCTGCACGACGATTTTCTGCACCGCCTGCTGGCCGCGTTCTGTTGTCACGGCGAGCATGTACACTCCAGCCTGAATGCCCCTGAAATCGAGTGTGCTCTCGCAGATCCCTGCGTTTCGCTCCTCGCAGACGGTCAGCTCTCTCACGCGCTTTCCGAGGATGTCGTACAACGACACAGCCACACGGCTTGGCTCTGGCAACGTGAAGCGAACCGTGGTAACATCTCGTGTTACAGGATTAGGGAACAGATTTACATCGATGGAATTCGGGAGAACTGACGTCCCACCTTGAATCTGAGGGATCAAGCGCTGCTTCCGCTTTTCCCTGATCGCATTCACCGATCGACGAACGCGTTCGGGCAACGCCGACAGAACCTTTTCCGATGGCTCGTACCAGTAGACGTAGAAGTAATCGGCGGAAGTCTTGTTTCGCGCGCCGTTCATATTACGAACGCGTATTGGAATGAGATCCTGCAGCGTGTATGAACCGGATTCGAGCTGTATTGATTTCGTGGTGGCAGGTCTCTTCACAGACTGCTTTGTGAAATCCGGTATCTGGTAATCCTCTTCAAGAGACGCAGGAGAACCCATGGAGTTGAGATAGGAGTACGTGCGGCCTTCGATATTCGTTATCAAAACGACACACGTGGGGTCCAATATTGTACCGCTCCTGGAATTTTCTCCAGATCCATTCGCGCCAGTCTGCGCTTTTAACTCATCGATCGATTCGTCCGTTTTCAGCGTAAGCCCGTTTTCGGGATAGATGTGAATGGTGTCTCCCCTCGTCGTCGGATGCAATTTTGAGGTTGATCCTTCGAGTCGAATTCGCTTTTTCGGAATACGGTATGTCCATACCACGATGCCTCCGGAATGTTCCGTCATGGTCTCGGTGATTTCGTCCGAAAACGCATGCTTGATGGAGCCGTTGGGGAGAACCACGATTCCGATTCGAGAGAGTTCCGCGGAATCGAGGTCGTAGAGCGTAAATCCGTCGATGCGTTCCGGAGTGCAGCTCGCAAAACTCACCGTGGGAGCCTGTGTTGATCGATTGGTGGCGTGCAGCAGCGTGAAGGGGGATCCTGTAAGGCGTGCTGAGGGCTCTGTTACTGTGGTGGCCGGAGCTAGCGGCTTTCTCGCTGAAGTCCGCGTATTGCGGGAGCTCTCGCGCTCTCGACCCGGTCTCGAATGAGGCTTCGCGCGTGCAGAATCATCCGCGTGCGCAAGCATCGAACGATTCGTTGTCTGCTCCGAAGCAGAGAGTTGTGCCTGTTCCGGCGTCTGAGGATTTGCCATGAAATAGGCAAGAACAAGAACGACGATGACTGCCATGGCTCCTCCTGCGAGAAGATAGGTTCGTGGTTGGGAATGGAAGGTGTGAACTGCGGGAGCTGCAGAAGCTGCCGAGTTTGAATTCAAGAAACGCCCGGCGGCATCGAGGGAGACGAGAGGAGGCAACTGCCGCGCGCGATCCAGGCGTTCGTCCATCGAAAGGTGATCGTCATTCATGATTCACACTCCTGTACGCTCGTCGCGCTGTTTGCGTCCTGCTGCTCGATCCTGCTGCGATCTGAAGTGCTTTCACGCTCCCCGAGCATCGCCGCGAGCTTCTTCCTCGAGCGCGCCACGCGCGACTTGACGCCGGAGAGCGAGCCGCCCTGTAGGACGCGGATTTCCTCGAGGCTGAGGCCGCTGAGTTCGAAGAGCACGAGGGCCTCGCGCAGGCGCAGCGGCAGGCGGGCGATGGCCGCGTAGAGGATGGCGACGTCGGGGTATGTGTCGGGAGCGGCGTTCATGTCGATGAGAAGGTCCTCGTGCCGGGGCGCGTAGCCGATGAAGAGCAGGCGCCGCCGCGTCATTTTCAGATACTCGCGCCTTGCGATGGCGATCAGATAAAAGAGGAACGAATCCTGTTTGCGAAGCTCGTCCAGATGCTCGAAGGCGATGAGCAGCGTCTCGCCGATGACGTCGCGCGCGTCCTCCGTATTCCGCGCCATCGCGCGCACGTAGCGCGTGAACCTGTCGTGGCAGGGATTCAGGAGCGACAGGAAATGCTGCTGACGGGAGAGGGGTTCAAGCACGGCGCGCTGGGATCATCCGACAGGTACTCTCCGATTACTGTTCATCGGCAATATCGGCTTCTGCTGTAGAGAGGCACGGCGGGGGGGAAAAGTTGCATGGGGTGGGAAGGCGGACGCCCTTCTCTTTTTTTCCCCACAAGGGTGTTGTACTGGAGTACTGGAGTGATGGAGTAGTGGAGTAAAATCGACAGGGATCCTTTACTCCTACTCCAACACTCCATTTCTCCAACACTCCCTGTGCGGTTGCGCCACTGCGGCAGTCAGCAGATTCTCGGCAGCTGCTCCCCCGACAGCATGTCCACGATGCGCTTGCCACCGATGGCGGTGTTCATGACCACGAGGCCGGGATGCTCTGATACAACCGCGCCGATGACGCGGGCGTCGCGGGCCGCGTCGTGCGCGCGCATGGCGGCGAGCACGGCGGGCGCGTCTTCCTCGCGGACGAAGGCGAGCAGCTTGCCCTCGTTGGCGATGTAGAGGGGATCGAGGCCGAGGATTTCGCAGGCGCCGCGCACATCGTCGCGCACGGGGATGCGCGTCTCGTCGATCTCGATGCCGAGCTTCGCGGAGGAGGCGATTTCATTGAGCGCGCTGGCCACGCCGCCGCGGGTGGGATCGCGCAGCACATGGATGCTGGTCGCGGCCGCGAGCATGGACTGCACGAGGTGATTGAGCGGCGCGGCGTCGGAGAGGATTTCGGTTTCGAATGCGAGACCCTCGCGCACGGACAGGATGGCGATGCCGTGCTCGGCGATGGCGCCGCTGAGGATGATGCGGTCGCCCGGTCGCGCGTTGGCGGGAGCGATGTCCACGCCCGGCGCGATCGTCCCCACCCCGGCGGTGTTGATGAAGAGTCCGTCGCCCTTGCCGCGGTCCACGACCTTCGTATCGCCCGTGACGATGGAGACGCCCGCACGGTCCGCCGCCTCGCGCATGGAAACGGCCACGCGCCAGAGTTCCTCCATCGGCAGACCCTCCTCGATGATGAAGCCCGCCGAGAGGTAGCGCGGCACGGCGCCGCACATGGCGAGGTCGTTCACCGTGCCGTACACCGCCAGCGCGCCGATGTCGCCGCCCGGGAAGAAGCGCGGACTCACCACGTACGAATCCGTTGTGAATGCCATGCGCCCGCCCTCCACCGCAAACACCGCGCCGTCGTGCATCACATCCAGCAGCGCGTTATGGAACTGCGCCGCGAAGATCTTCTGAATCAGCTGCTGCGACAGCCGTCCGCCGCCGCCGTGCGCCAGGAGCACGTTGGGGTAGTCGGTGAAGGGGATGGGGCAGGAAATCATGGGGGGAGTGGGGAGTAGGGAGCAGGGAGTAGGGAGTGGGGAATAGGAAAATACAACGTGGAACTGAACTCGATTGGTGGAATGGCCCCCTAAAAAAGGACAGTTAGTTAAGTCCGCTCCGAGCCTTTTTCATCTTCAAATTCAACCGGTGTCAGATATCCCAGCGTGGAATGAAGACGATGACGATTGTAGTCGACTTCAATATACTCGAACAGAACACGTTCGGCGTGTTCCTTGGTCTCGAAGGTGGTGATATCGATACTGGCCAGGTCTTTCTTCAGCGACGCGAAAAACGATTCGGCCACCGCGTTGTCCCAGCAATCACCTTTTCTACTCATGCTCTGCCGCACTCCATGGATACGCATGTGTTCTGTGAATCCCGTGCAGCAGTATTGGATCCCGCGATCAGAATGGACGATCAACCCGCGCGCGGGATGCCGTCGTTCGATTGCACGATCGAAGGCGAGGATCACCGGTTCATGACGAAGCGAATGCCCGACAGACCAGCCGACGATTCGTCGCGAGAAAAGATCCAGAAAAATGACCAGATACAGCCATCCCGCTTTGCACGGCAGATACGTGATATCAGTCACCCACACCAGATTCGGTTTCTCGGTGGTGAACTCACGATTAAGAAGGTTGGGTGCAACCGCATGGACGCCCCCCCCCCCCCACGACAAACCCCCCGGTCCCGCGCCCCCCGGCCCGCGGGCCCCCCCCCCCCCCCCCCCCCCCGGGGATGCCCTGACGGCGCAGGACTGCGGTCGCCGTTGCGACCACCGCCGCTCCAGGTGCGGCTCCCGGGTCACGGTGCATCGAACCGATGTTGATCTTTCTCTCGATCACTCGTTCCGGTCCCCGCCCCCCGTAGTAACGGCCGCACGAGACCCAAAACGGGCCATCATCTTCACAGGGAACCGGTCATGATACACGTTCATGAACCGGTACCTGTGCTCGGGGGTTTCGAGAAGATGACCACTGCTTTTTTTAAGATGTCGCGCTCCTGGCGCAGTATCTCGTTCTCACGGCGAAGCTGCCGAAGCTCTTCATCGCTTGCATGCATATGGCCTGCGCCGGGAAAGGCGTCTGCGGTGTGCTCATTGAGTTCCGCTCGCCAATGTCGGATTGCTCCTTGATACAGCCCCAGTTCCCTTTCCACAACAGCATCCGAACGCTCCGTGGTATCAGCAAGCGTTACCGCCTGTCTTTTGAATTCGGCATCGTATGACTTTCTCGTTCGTGATGGCATGAACACACCTCCTGGAAGGAAATTACCTTTGGTTCTCGGTGTGTCCTAATTTGAGGGGACATTCCATGGTTTTTTTCTCCCTACTCCCTACTCCCCACTCACTACCCGTCACGATTCATGCGCGGAAGCGATAACGATAGTACGCGGCGCAGGAGCCTTCGGACGAGACCATGGGCGCGCCGAGGGGGTGCTCGGGAGTGCATTGGGTGCCGAAGGCGGTGCAGTCGGCGGGCTTCTTCCAGCCCTGCAGGACGGCGCCGGCGATGCAGAGCGGCGACTCGTCGGCGGTGACGGTGTGCACGTCGAAGCGTTTCTCGGCGTCGAAGTCCGCGTAGGCTTCGGAGAGACGATACCCGCTGTGCGGAATCACGCCGATGCCGCGCCAGGCCTTGTCGCATACCTCGAAGACTTCGGCCAGCAGCGCCTTCGCATGCGCATTGCCCTCGGGCCGCACTGCGCGCGCGTACTGGTTCTCCACTTCCGCGCGGCCCTCTTCGAGCTGACGGACAGTCATCAGAATTCCCTGCAGGATGTCGACGGGTTCGAAACCGGTGACGACGATGGGGACGCGGTACCGCTTCGCGAGCGGGAAATACTCGCTCGTGCCCATGACGGTGCAGACGTGTCCGGCGGCGAGGAAGCCCTGCACCAGCGTGTCCGGCGCGGAGAGGATGACCTCCATGGCGGGTGGCACGAGCACCTGCGAGCAGAGCAGCGAGAAGTTGCGGAGACCGAGCCGCTTCGCTTCCTTCGCGGCCATGGCGTTGGGCGGGGCGGTGGTCTCGAAACCGACTGCAAAGAAAACGACCTGCCGGTCCGGATTCTGCCGGGCAATGGCGACGGCGTCGAGAGGCGAGTAGACCATGCGCACGTCGCCGCCGCGCGATTTCACCGCGAGGAGATCGTCCGTGGAGCCGGGCACGCGCAGCATGTCGCCGAAGGAAGTGAAGATCACGGTCGGTTGTTGCGCGATGGCCACCGCGCGGTCGATGGTTTCGAGCGGCGTGACGCAGACCGGGCAGCCCGGACCGTGCACGAGGCGCAGCGTCGAGGGGAGCATGTCCTCGAGGCCGTGGCGGACGATGGCGTGCGTCTGTCCGCCGCAGATTTCCATGATGGTCCAGGGCCGCGTCGCGGTGCGATGGATCTCCCGCGCCAGCGCGCGCGCCGCGTCGGCGCCCCGGTATTCGTCGACGTGCTTCATGCCGGGGCGTTTGCGTCGTCCGACAGTTCGTCGAGTCCTTCGCCCATCTGCCGCAGCATGTCGAGCGTCTCGAGCGCTTCCTCTTCGTCCACGATGCTCAGCGCGAAGCCCACGTGCACCAGCACATAGTCGCCCTCCTTCGCCTCCGGCAGCCATTCGAGGCACACCTGCTTGCGTATGCCGGCGAAGTCCGCCGTGCCCATCGCGGGCTGCGACGAGGCGTCGATGGAGAGGAGTTTACCGGGGATGGCGAGGCACATGGGGAATTTCGGATTGGGGAAATTTCGGATTTCGGATTTCGGATTGATTGCTGTCACTCTGAGCTCGAAACGCGCCACACGCGACAAGCGCACGTGCTCCTTGTGTCTGCGCGCAATATACTGAGCTGTGCCGACAGGCGCTTGGATATCCCTGCGGAAGCACTGGCGTTGAATTCCAATGCGTCTGTTTTGGTACATGCGTGATACTGAGATTGAGGCCCTTGACAATAATCAGGCGACGCGTTACTATTTTCAATACAGAATCTGCTTGCATTGGACGCTGCAACGGCGCAACAGATGTTGAAATAGCTGGACTATCATTGGAGGAAAACAGCCATGAAAAAAGCTCCAGCCTGTCTCCCCCGTTGAGCTGTTGCGTGAGAATTCCTGTTGCCGATGGGGTATCACGCAGTACCGCCTCGCGAAGAAATCTGCGTGCCGGCGCGTGCGGATCTGGTGAGATTGTCGCCGGCAGCCTGCGCCATTACGGCCGATACCGATCTCGGGCTCTGCCGCTTTTTCGGTCTCCTCGAACGGGTACTGGCTGCGCCGGCGTCAAGGCAGCCTGCGGTACGGAGATCGCGGAGACCTCACTTGCGGGAGCGCTGGCGAAAATCACGCCGTGGCGTCAGGCAGAGTGAGGGTGAAGGTGAAGGTGAAGAATACATGAAATTCACGACGAATGGTATTTTCTCCCTACTCCCTACTCCCTACTCCCCACTCATTCCTTCTTCAAAGTGGCCCACAACTGCCCCAGCGCAATCCCTCCGTCATTCGGAGGCACGCGCTGATGCCAGTAGGGCCGGAAGCCCTCGGCGGTGAGGCGCTCGATGGCGCGTTCGGTGAGCAGCGTATTCTGAAAACATCCTCCCGACAGCACGACGCGCTCACGTCCGGCGAGTCTGGCCACTGAGACAATCGCTTCAGCGAGAGCCTCGTGGAAATACCGCGCGATGCGCGGGACCGGAACTCCGCGCACGACGTCCGCGATAATTGCGTCGATGACCGGAGCCCAGTCGATCGTGAATCGTGAATCGTGAGGTCGTGAGTCGTGAGTCGTGAGGTCGTGAGTCGTGAAGCCGTGAGTCGTGAAGCCGTGAGTCGTGAAGCCGTGAAGACGTGAGGTCGTTGATCGAAAATGCGTACGTACTCTCCGATCCCTGACTCCGTTCGCCAGCAGTGTACTCCGGTGGGCGGCCCTGCGTCCCCGCGTCCCCGTGTCCCCGCGTCCCCGCGTCATCTCGTGCCTGCGTCCCCGCGTCCCCGCGTCCCCGCGTCCCCGCGTCATCTCGTCCCCGCGTCCCCGTGTCCCCGTCCCCGCGTCCCCGCGTCCCCGCGTCCCCGCGTCTGCACGTCGCGCTCAGCGGTGCTGAACTCCAGCACCATCGCCGCCTGCCCCTCGAACGCCGAGACCTGGCGGAGATCGAGGAGGGACGAGACGGCGTCGAAGAGGCGTCCGGCGCTGCTGGTGTACGGCGCGTTGTAGCCGGAAGCGAGCATGCGCTGAAGGAGCGGCAGATCGTCGGCATCGAAGGCGCGCAGGGGCACCAGGTCCCTGCGGTCGAAAATTGCGTCCCCATGCATTTCGTAGAGGAGACCGAGCGCGCTGCGACGGGGTTCCTTCGCGGCGATGTCGCCGCCAGGCAGACGGAAGGGCCGCAGGCTTGCGAATCGTTCGTACCCGTCGTCATCGACGAGGAGGAATTCGCCGCCCCAGATCGTGCCGTCCGGACCATAGCCCGTGCCGTCCCAGGCCACGCCGAGCACGGGACCGCGCAGGTCGTTGTCGGCCATGCAGGACGCGACATGCGCGTGGTGATGCTGCACACGGGTGACGGACGCGAAATGTTTTTCGGCATGCGCGGTGGAGAGGTAATCCGGATGCATGTCGCATACGGCGTGTTCGGCATGCGCGTCGAAGAGCTGCTGCAGGTCCGCACAGACCCGCGTGAACGCCTCGTGCGCCTCGCGCGTTTCGAGGTCACCGATGTGCTGGCTGATGAACGCATTGCCGCCCGATGCGAGCGCGACGCTGTTCTTCAAATGCGCACCCAGCGCGATGACGACGCGCGTGCTGTCCGGCAGCGGCAGGGGCAGCGGTGCGAAGCCTCGCGCGCGGCGCAGCAGCATCTCGCGTCCCGCCATCACGCGCAGCACAGAATCGTCCACATGCCGCACGATGGGCCTGTCGTGCACGAGGAAGGCGTCCGCGATGCCGTGCAGCCGCTGCAGGGCCTCGTGCTCGTCCGTGCATATCGGCTCGTCCGACAGATTGCCGCTCGTCGCCACCACGGGGAAGCCCAGCTCGCTCAGAAGGATGTGGTGCAACGGGGAGTACGGGAGCATGAGGCCGAGGGTGTCCTCGACTTCGCTCGGACTGACAACCCCGCGGGCGATGTTGAACTCTCCATCAATCGTTCTGACCCTTCCCCCTTTCCCCTTCCCCGCACGTTCGAACTCACGACGTTTGATGAGTACAATCGGCGCCTCCGGCGAAGCGAGCAATCGTTCCTCGAGTGCGGAGACTTCGCAGAGAGCGCGCGCGGCGGCGAGATCGGGGACCATGACGGCGAGGGGTTTTTCCTCGCGATGTTTGCGAGCGCGGAGGGTGTTGATGGCGTCCTCGTTTCTCGCATCCGCGAGGAGATGGAAACCGCCGATGCCCTTCATCGCAAGGATGCCTCCGCGTCGCAGCAGGTCTGCGGCCCGGAGCAGGGCGTCGTGCTCCGTGCCGAGCACCGTGCCGTTCGCATCCCACAGTGTGAGACGCGGACCGCAAACCGAACAAGCGTTAGGCTGAGCATGAAAGCGGCGGTCGGCGGGGTCCTCATATTCGCGCAGGCAGTCCGGACACATCGCAAAGTTCTTCATGGAGGTGTTCGGACGGTCGTAGGGCAGCGCTTCGATGATGGAATAGCGCGGACCGCAGTTCGTGCAGTTCGTGAACGGATACAGATGGCGCCGGTTCTGCGGATCGAAGATTTCCGCGAGGCAGTCGGGACAGGTCGCGATATCAGGAAGCACGAGGGCGGTCACCGCTCCCTCGCGTTCGCTGTGACGTATCTCGAAGCCGTGGAAGCCCGCGGCATCGAGCCAGGTTGCCTCGAAGGATTGGATGAACGAGCGCGGTGGTTTTTCCGTGCTCAGGCGCGTGAGGAAATTCTCCAGGGTCGCGCGCTGGCCGTCCACCTCGATGAAGACGCCCTGCGCGGAGTTGAGCACCCAGCCCGCAAGGCCGAGCTCCGTTGCGAGGCGGTACACGAAGGGTCTGAAGCCCACGCCCTGCACCGCGCCGCGTATCGCCACGCGCAGGCGGACAGGGTCGTCGACGTTTCGACGTGCCGTGTCGGGCTGAGTGTTCACACGTCGACCGCGGTATCGTCCACGTCGATATCCGACACGAGCATTTCCATGCCTGAGAGCACGGTGGTGGAATAGCTCCCGCATTCCGGGCAGATGGCGATGCCGTCCGCGCTGTCCGACACCTTGTGGCAGGCCTCGCAGCGCAGGCGGAAGGGCACCTCCTCGATGCGCAGCGCCACGTGCTCGAGGTGCGTGTCGATGGTGATGGCGCTGAAGGCGAAACTCAGGGCGTCGGGCGACACGCCGGACTGCGCGCCGATCTTCACGCGCACGCCCCGCACCGGTGTCAGGACCGGGTCCGGCACA
The DNA here is from genome assembly GCA_016720835.1 of Ignavibacteria bacterium. Lineage (GTDB taxonomy): Bacteria > Bacteroidota > Ignavibacteria > SZUA-365 > SZUA-365 > JADKJW01. Next base: position 36,778 of record JADKJW010000004.1, on the reverse strand, counting down.
TACTGCCGGATGATGTCGACGATGCTTTCAGCGATGGAGAGTTCGTGCATGGCTCTGTCCTTCCGGATCGTGAGGCGAAATGTACGGAGGAATCCGGGATGGAAGGAAGGGGAATACGGGGGAAGGGGACAAAGGTCGGAACGCGGAGTGGTGGAGTGGTGGAGTGATGGAGTCATGGAGTGATGGAGTGCTGGAGTGCTGGAGCGCCGCGTGCTGCGTCGACACACGATGATCGCCTCCCGGTCATCCTGAGCGCAGTAGCCTGCCCTGAGCGAAGCGAAGGGAAGGATCTGGCCGTTCAGCGTGCGAGTGTCGTTCGCAGTGCGCATTATCAAGGAACCGTCATCCTGAGCGCAGCAGCCTGCCCTGAGCGAAGCCGAAGGGAAGGATCTGGCTGTTCAGTGTGCGAGCACCGTTCGATGTGCACAGAGCATCGAATATGGAGATTTTATCTATTCACCATAGTCGTCGTATCTATTCATTGAAACTCACAAACATAGTGCTATATTGAGCCGTAACGCATTTTCGCAACGATAGTATCTATTCACGAATCTCTTCTTCCGACATGCCTGCCACACTTCTTGATGCCCTGGGCGACGGCTTCCGCACCGTCCCTGAACTCTGCCGAATTCTGGGTGTGAGTCAGCCCACAGTGTCGCGCATGCTGCGCACCGAGGGGGAGTCCGTCATCCGAGTGGGTCGGGCGCGCGCGACGCGCTACGCGCGGGCCGCGAAGGTGTTCGGCGGCGATACTGTGGTTGAAATATTTCGTGCGAATGCGAAAGGCGCCGTCGTGCTACTAGGCATCCTGCGCCGGCTGCGCGACGGGCGCTTCCTTGTGCAGAGCGAAGCGGACGAGCGCTGGCTGCTGGGAGACGCGGGGGACGGATTGTTCCCCGGACTTCCGTATTTCCTCGACGATCTGCGCCCTTCCGGTTATCTGGGACGGACCATCGCGCGTCGGCTTGCAGCGTCGCACGGATATCCCAACGATGCGCGGATGTGGAACGAAACACAGCTCGGCCGCTGGCTGCTCGACTTCGGCGAGGACGCGCCGGGCGACCTGCTGCTGGGCGCGGGCGCCTGCGGTCGCGCCCAGCGGTACGCAGGTTTCGTCATCGACGATCGCGAGAGGGATTTTCCGCGCTTCGCCGCGCAGTCCATGCTCGCGGGAGTGCCGGGATCGTCCGCCGGCGGCGAGCAGCCGAAATTCACCGCGTTCTGTCCGCGCGCCGGTCACCTGATTGTGAAATTCTCGCCAGCGGGAGCGAGCCGCGAGGCGAAACGCTGGCGCGATCTCCTGCGCTGCGAAGCCGCGGCGCTCGCGCTCTTGCGCGAGCGAGGTATCCCCGCTGCAGAGACGGAGCTTCATGAATTCGACGGCCGCGTCTACCTCGAGAGCCGGCGCTTCGACCGCCGCGGCGCCTCGGGACGGGCGGCGGCGATTTCCCTCGCAGCAGTGGCAGCGGAATTCACGGGGGAGATCGGCGGTTGGACACGCAGCGCAACGGACCTTGTCGCTCGGGGCGTCATGAACGAGGCGACGCGCGAGCATATCGCGTGGCTCGAACTCTTCGGACAGTGGATCGGGAACACCGACATGCACGGCGGCAACCTCTCCCTGCGTCCTTCAGGAGCAGGCTTCTCCCTGAATCCCGTCTACGACATGCTGCCCATGGCCTGGGCGCCGGTCCGCGGCGAATTGCCGCCCGTGCGCTTTGCCGCGCCAGCGCGCGCGCAGCACGAGGAGATTGCCTGGCGCGCGAGCGGGGAGGCGGCCTGCGAGTTCTGGGAAGGCGCGGTACATAACACCGAACACTCCGATTCCTTCAGGCGGATTGCGGAGGGGGTATTGCGAGAAGTAGCAGAGCTTTTAGCAGCGGGTGGCGAACGATGATGGCGCGTCGCCCCGTTCTTCCGTCCTGAACGGGGCCGTGAATGCTTATTTCAATTCCCACACCTGGTGATGAGATGTAAATCCGAAATCTTCATACGTGATCGACCCATGCAGCATGTCGATGAAGAACCAAAGACCCCCCGCGTTCGCGATCACGAGTTTCGAATCGGGGGAACAGACCATCGGTCCTATGGAAGCAGTGGGCCAGACCATGATCTCTCCTGTTTTTCTGAAGGTGTTCGTGGAGTAGAACAAGATTTTACCGGATGGCATGAACAGGTTGACAATGTCCGGACCCATATCCGAAACGAGCAGGAGTGAATCCTGATACAACATCAGGGAACCGCGGCGCGTCCAATCGATGCCCATCGGTCCTTCAGGATAACGGAGCTGGTCGTTCTCCAGATCGAGTGCATAGCTGCTCGAGAAAAAGGCGAATTTCCCATCCTTCCTCAGAAGAAAGACCTCGCTTTCACGCGGATGACGATACTCCCGAACAATTTCACGCGAGCGGTAATTGTAGGCGATGAAGACATTATTCCTGGCCCACGCATAGAGCAATGGTTCCGTTGGATGGAAGGCAACCGCCTGGTCGTTGAATTTGAACGGACTGACATCGGTTTCCGCGAGATCGAGCGTATCGATGATATGGATCTCGTCGCTCTGCTGATCGAGGACGCCGATGAATCCCGCGGTGCTTGAATCGAGCGCCGTGGCATATTTTCGTCCGACCGTGATGATGGAACTGTCGGGCGCCATATACAGGTCTGTTGCACACCCAGTCCAGATGGTTGAAATCGCGCGGGTTTGCAGCGTGATTGCGAATACGGACCCGGTCTTCCGTCGATACCGGTTGCGACATGCCGCGTATATTTTCTTCCTGTCTTTGGAAACGACAAGGAGAGTCACAAGCATTGAATCATCCGCAATGACTGCGAGCGTATCGACGATGGTCCTCCGGAGGGGATCGATGCGAACGATGAAATCTGTCGAACCGACGATCGAGGTGAGGAGGAGATAATTCGCCCGCTCCTGCACGGTGATCAACAATGACGTATCAGAAGAAAACGAATAGCTGTGCCCTTCAGAGGAATAGAAGCGGGGAAACGATATCGTCGTATCGATGACATCGATCAACACTGAATGCTGCTCCGCCGTGTTGACAGGAGCGGATGCAACTGCCTGACCAGACGGCAATCCGTGTTGCCTTCCGCCAGCATTCCCTGCCTTGATCAAAGACACGGTGCGCACATCCATGCCCGCATGGAGCACTCCAAAGTACCGGCCACTCGCCATTTCCCGCCCCGCCGCATCGCGTCCGTCCCACGTGAAGGAGTGCGTGCCCTCACGCAGACTCGCATCACCGATGGACCGTACCTTTCGGCCCAGGAGATCATAGACGACACATGATGCGTGGCAGGAGGCCGGGAGCGTGAAGGACAGCGTCGTTGACGAGGAGAAGGGATTGGGATAGTTCTGATGCAGTGTGAGCGACCGCGCAGCTGGAACGCTCTCGGCGTTGGTGAGCACGAAGGAGAAAAAGCCGAGAGAGTCCGTCTGCGCGCGATAGGTCACCGTGCTGTCGTTCATCGAACGCATGCGCACAACGGCGCCGCGGACCGCTACGCTGTCCGTCGTGACCACGTGGCCGTTGACATGCACCTGCGCGAAACTGTGACTTCCCGTTGCCAGGAAGAAGAAAAGCAGCGCGAAGGGGATGCCACCCGGACGACGAATGGTGTGTCGCATTTCACCTCCAACGATAATGGTCAACATAGTCTTTTTGAGCGCGAGCCGCCATGTCGTATTTTAGCCTTATTTCATGCGGCGAAACGGCCGCTCGAGCTTCAACCGGGACACCACATGCGCTATCCTTTTACTGAAATCGAACCCCGCTGGCAGCAGTTCTGGGAGGAACAGCAGACCTTCGCCGTGACCGAAGACGCGGCGAAACCGAAGTACTACGTGCTCGACATGTTCCCCTACCCGTCGGGCGCGGGACTGCACGTGGGACATCCGGAAGGGTACACCGCGACGGACATCATCACGCGCTACAAGCGCATGCGCGGTTTCAACGTGCTGCATCCGATGGGCTGGGACGCCTTCGGCCTGCCGGCCGAGCAGTACGCGATCAAGGAGGGCATCCATCCCGCCATCACGACGCAGAAGAACATCGAGAATTTCCGCCGCCAGCTCAAGATGATCGGCTTCGCCTACGACTGGAGCCGCGAAGTGAACACCACCGATCCGCGCTACGTGCGCTGGACGCAGTGGATCTTCTCGCAGCTCTACACGCAGGGTCTCGCCTACCTGGCCGAAGTGCCGGTCAACTGGTGCCCCGAACTCGGCACGGTGCTCGCGAACGAGGAAGTGCCGGAACAGATCGAGAAGGGCTACACCGTGGTGCGCAGGCCCATGCGCCAGTGGATGCTGCGCATCACCGCCTACGCGGAACGGCTGCTGCGCGACCTCGACGAACTGGACTGGCCCGAGAGCCTCAAGGAAATGCAGCGCAACTGGATCGGCCGCTCGGAAGGCGCCGAGGTGGACTTCCGCATCGACGGACACGACGGCGCAATACGCGTCTTCACCACGCGGCCCGACACGCTCTGGGGCGCGACGTACATGGTGCTGGCGCCCGAACATCCGCTGCTGAACAGTATTGTGCCGGATGAGGCGCGCGCGACCGTGGATGCCTACGTCGACACCGCCGCGCGCAAGAGCGAACTGGAGCGCACCGAACTCGCCAAGGAAAAGACCGGCGTGTTCACCGGCGCGTATGCGATCAACCCGATGAATGGCGCGCGCATCCCCGTGTGGACGGCGGATTACGTGATGATCAGTTACGGCACCGGCGCCATCATGGCCGTGCCTGCGCACGACACGCGCGACTGGGAATTCGCCAAGAAGTTCGGCCTGCCGATCGTCGAGGTCGTGTCCGGCGGCAACGTGCAGGAGGCGGCATTTACCGATACGGAAGCGGGCGTCGCCGTGAATTCCGATTTCATCAACGGCCTCGGATACAGGGACGCCTTCGAGAAGGTGACCGTGTGGCTCGAAGACAAGGGCCTCGGCAAGCGCACCGTCAACTACAAGTTGCGCGACTGGCTCTTCTCGCGGCAGCGCTACTGGGGCGAACCCTTCCCCATCCTGCATCTCGAGGACGGCACGCACAAGCTCGTGCCCGAGGATCAGCTCCCGGTGCTGCTGCCCGAAGTGAAGACGTACAAGCCGAGCGGCACGGGCGAATCGCCCCTCGCGAATATCGAGGAGTGGGTGAACACCACGGACCCCGACACCGGCAGGCCCGCGCGGCGCGAGACGAACACCATGCCGCAGTGGGCCGGCTCCTGCTGGTACTACCTGCGCTTCATGGATCCGCACAACGACCACGGCCTTCATCGATCCCGACAAGGAAAAATACTGGGGTCCCGTGGATCTCTACGTGGGCGGCACCGAGCACGCCGTGCTGCATCTGCTCTACGCGCGCTTCTGGCACAAGGTGCTCTTCGATCTCGGACACGTGCACACGAAAGAGCCCTTCCTGCGCCTCGTGAATCAGGGCATGATCCTGGGCGAGGACGGGCGGAAGATGTCGAAGTCCTTCGGCAACGTGATCAATCCCGACGACGTGATCCACGCCTACGGCGCCGACACGCTGCGCCTCTTCGAGATGTTCATGGGTCCGCTGGAGCAGGTGAAGCCCTGGAACACCAGCGGCGTGGAGGGCGTGCACCGCTTCCTCAACCGCGTGTGGCGGCTCTTTATCGACGAAGATCCCGAGGCCACGGAAGCGCGCCTGGACGCGTCCATCGTGGACGACGCTCCCGATGAAGAAGCGTTGCGCCTGCTGCACAAGACGATCAAGAAGGTTGGAGAAGATATCGAGGCGCTGCGCTTCAACACCGCCATCTCGCAGATGATGATTTTCGTGAACGAGATGAACAAGCGCGCGCGTCGTCCCCGCGCCATCCTCGAACCGTTCGTGTGCGTGCTCGCGCCCTACGCGCCGCACCTCGCCGAGGAGTTGTGGCGCCTGCTCGGCAAGGCGCCGTCCATCGCCAACGAGCCCTGGCCGGCGTACGACGAGAAGTACACGGTGGAGGACGAGGTGGAAATCATCCTGCAGGTGAACGGCAAGCTGCGCGACAAGATCCTCGTGCCGAAGGGCGGCAGCGCCGCCGATCTCGAAGCCCTCGCGCGCGGCAGCGAGCGCGTCGCCGCGCACATCGAGGGCAAGACCATCGTGAAGGTCATCGCCGTGGCGGACAAGCTGGTCAATATCGTCGTTCGGTAAAGCCGTAAAGAGATCGCGAAGCACACGAACAGGACGAATATCGCGAAATGGATTTTCGAAGTCTTCGTCTTCTTCGTGTGCTTCGCGATCCTCTTTCCCCTGATCAGTGCTCCATGCGTCTGGCCAGCAGGAGCAGGCGCTCGTTCGATGATCGCCACAACGTATCGCAGCGGACATCGGCAGCGAAATTCGCATACACCCCATGCGTCTCGATGAGCAGATCCGCGTCGCCGCGGAGGAAGGCGGCACGGATGCCCGCATCGTCGAGATCCCGCCGACGCGCGAGCGGCACGCCCGCCACGCGGAGTTCCAGTTCATGGAGCGGATCGATGACGCGGCCGGGAGCGAGCCCGAGCTTCGGATATGCCGCGAGGAATTCCGAGTACGCCGCGTTGCGTCCGGCGGGCGCCGTCCAGCGCGCAACCTTCGGAGCGCCGTCCCAGACGAGGAGTGCCGCGAGGAGCAATCCCGCGGCAACGGCTGCGACGCGGTTCCGGCGTGAAAGGAAGCGAAGTCCTTCCCGCATCGCATACACACCCAGTATCGATAGCAACGGAAGCACGGGCAGCAGATAGCGCAGGAAGGCGCGCTGCGACACGGCGATCACGAAAAGCGACAGTGCCGAAAAGAGGAGCGGGAACGCGAGCGGAAGCTTCCTGCGCGCGGCGAGGATGGCGCCGGGCAGCGCGAGCAGAAGGAGAGGAACGAACTCGAATTCCACAATCCACGCCGGGTACTTCATCCACGCCGAAGCGGCGGGCGGATACATGTTCTTCGATGCCTCGTAGAGCACATCGTAGACGAAGAGCCTCCAGGACAGCAGCGCGTAGGGCGTCAGCACGAGGAAGACCGCGACAGCGATGACGGGCATGGCAAGGGAACGGTACGGGATGACGACTCGCCCGCGGCGCGCCAGCGCGGACAATACCGCCGCAGCGGGCGGGAGCAGAGCGCCGACGATCAGTCCGAGACTCTGCAGACTCGCGACGACTCCCGCCACGCGAGGGGTGTGCTGCTTCGTGGCGCTCAACGCGGCGGCAGCTTCGCCGACTGCGGCAGATGGCCACAGTCCGAAGACGAGCAGAGCCGCGCCCGCGAGCAGGAGCAACGCCGGCAACACCTGAGCGGGGAGCGCGGAGTCGAGCAGCCGCACGGACCGCGGACGCGGAGAGTCCCCTCTCGCAGCGCTCGCTCTCCATACGTCGAGCAGCACGAAGGCCGGCAACAGCAGGGCGGCGGAATACTTCGAGGCGATGGCAATGCCGGTGCAAGCAGACAGTGCAAGAAATGCTCGCAGCGATCCTGTCTTCTCGAAGGAGCGCATCGCGAGGAAGGCGGCCAATATCGCGGCGGTGACCAGGCAGTCGGTGTTGATGTACCCCGCGGCGAGCATGTGCGCCGGCGACAGCGCGAAGAGCAGCGCCGCGAGAAAGGCCGCCGGCGGAGGGAGTCCGATGCTCCGCGCGAAGGCGAAGAGCAGAAGCACGGAACAGAGGGAGATGCACACGGTGACGACGCGCCCGACGAGCAGCACGTCGTTGTCACGATCGAGCACAGCCACCGTTGCCGAGACGACATAGTATTCGAGCGTTGGATAGCGGAAGAAGCCTGGGTCGGGTCCCGCGGTATGCAGCCTCTCCAGCACGCGCAGCCCGGTGAGTTCGTCCGCATGCGCGCAGAGCGGCAGTTCCGCTTCGATGCGCGGCGCGCGGCTGAGCCAGGTGACGGCGGCGAGCGCGACGACGAGAAGGCACGTTGATGCTATTGACCGAAAGCGCGCGTGGTACATGGCGGCTGAAATATACTTTGGATTTCGGATTATGAAGCAGATCGCGAAGCACACGAACAGGACGAATATCACGAAATGGATTTTCGTCGGCTTCGTCTTCTTCGTGTGTTTCGAGATCGCATTTTCCGTGCCCCGCATGCGTCATGAGTGAGGGAGATGCCGGGAGCTTCCGGATTTCGTACATTTCACGCGCTGTTACGGATAACGGCATCCGATACTTCCCTCCCGTGCCAATGATCCCGGAGCTCTCATGCGCATCGCGCTGTCTTTCCTGCTCCTCCTCATTCTCTCCACGGCGATTCGAGCTCAAAGCACTTCGCAATCGCCCGTCTTGAGCGGCTACGCCCGCAGCCTCGGTGGCGAGGTGATCGACTACGCGGGCCGCTTCCCCGGCGCGACGGACGCGCTGCTGGTGCGCTCGATCGATGCCGCGAAGTCCATCGCGTGGGAAACGGCCCCGGTGCCAGCGGGAATAACGGATGATACGGTCCGCTTCGTGTGGCTGGCTGGCATCGACGTGAAGAAGGAGAGCCGTGAGTTCGCGTTGTCGGTGAACGGGAGCGAATTGTTCCGCTTCCGCAATCCGCCGGACTCGACGTGGAAGGGCTTCGAAATGAAGGCGGCGAACGGCGCGCTGCTCTCCTTCCGCAAGGCGCTCATCGACGTGCATGGCGACGTGTTCGGCTTCATGACGCTCTCGCTGCCGCGCGCCCTGCTGCGTCCGGGCGCACAGCGCATCGAGGTGAAAGGCGAAAGCGCGGGCGAGCGGAAGTGGTTCATGGTCTATACGATGCGCCTCGAGGAGCGCATGGACGTCGCGACCGACGAGTGCATCGTCAACGACAACGGCCGCGAGATGCAGCGCCTGCGCATCGGACTGTGGCGCCTCGGCGAAGCCGTCGATGCGGACATCAGCATCGATCGAAAGGGCGCAGACGGAGGCACCGCCAGACTCGCCCGGTCGAGCCTCCCGCTCGCGACAGGGCACAGCGAGATTGCGCTGCTCGTCCCGCCGGTGACCGCCGATGAGGACGTCACCGTGACAGTGCGCGGCAGCGGTGCTGTGCTGTTCACCAGGACGCACCGCCTGCAGCCCGTGCGGCGTTTCACGGTCTATCTGCTGCCGCATTCGCATGTGGACATCGGCTACACCGACCTGCAGTGGAAGGTGGAGCAGATACACATGAACAACATCGACGCCGCCATCGCGCTGGCCGAGAAGACGCAGGACTACCCCGAGGGCAGCCGCTTCGTGTGGAATGTGGAGACGCTCTGGGCGGTGGACAGTTATTTGCATCCGCGTCAGCGGCTGAAACAACAGCAGCGCGACGCCGACACGAACGCCTTCGCGAAGCTCGAACGCGCCGTGAAAAAGGGCTGGATACATCTCGACGCGACCTACGCCAACGTCAACACCAGCGCCTGCAACAGCGAGGAGCTGCTGCAGCTCTTCGCCTTCGCCGGCGAGCTGTCGCAACAGATGAAGACGCCGATCAATTCCATGATGCAGGTGGACATCCCCGGCACGGCCTGGGGCACGGTCACCGCCGCCGCCAAGGCCGGCGTGCGCTACTACGTGAATGCTCCCAACAATTCCGACCGCATCGGACTCATTCGCGAGGCGTGGGAGGACAAGCCCTTCTACTGGATATCGCCGAGCGGACTCGACACGCTGCTGCACTGGCAGGTGTACCCGTACTCGCTCGCCTACGCGGTGAAGGGCCAGCGCATACGCAACCGGCTCTGGGGCAGCGGCGTGCGGCCCATAGCCACCGACGATCCGACCGCGAACTTCCTCGATCCCTTCATCTTCGATCATCTCGCCGGCTTGAAGGCGAAGAACTATCCCTACGACATGCTGCTGCTCTCCTGGGCGCTCAGCGACAACGCGGCCATCGATCCCGATCTGCCCGACGCCGTGCGCGCATGGAACGAGCGCTACGTCTCTCCCCGCGTCATCATCACCTCAACCAGCCGCGCCTGCGCCGATCTCGAGCAGCGCTATGGCGCGCAGCTCCCGCGCGTCCGCGGCGACTACACCGAGTACTGGACCGACGGAATCGGCAGCGGGGCGAGGGAGACGGCGATGAAGAGGAACGCGGTGGAATCGCTGTTGCAATCCGAAGCACTCTCTGTGATACACACCACCTCTGTCCAGACCAGGCACGCATGGCGAAGTACCCTTCTCTTCGCAGAGCACACCTGGGGCGCCTGGAATAGTACATCGGATCCGGACAGCGCTGCGGTGAAAGAACAGTGGCGCGTGAAACAATCATTCGCCGTGGATGCGGTTTCATTCGGTAGAGAAATCAGGCAATATGTGAACGCTGCCTCCACGTTCCCCGGATGGCGAACGAGAGATGGCAAAGGCCATGAGATACCAAGTCCGCGTATCATGTTCGTATCGCATCCTGGTTCTATCGACGTGTACAACACACTGTCGTGGACACGTACTGGGATGGCGTCGGTCCCAAAGGAACAGACACGCGACGGCGATCGAATCATCGACGACGAACGCGTTCCGGTTCCCTCCTGGCGTGCGGCCGACAACACGCTGTACTTCATCGCTTCCGACGTACCCGGACTTGCTGCCCGGCGATACACGATGGAACGCGGAGCGGCGGAAAGTCAGAAGCCCGTTTCGGCCTCAACACAGCGTATTGAAAACGGTATTCTCGAAGTCGTGATCGATACCATTAGCGGCGGTATTGTCCAGCTCATCGACACGCGCACAGGGATCGATTACGTGGACCGCTCTTCAGCGGCGGGGATGAACAGCTACTTCTACCTGCCGGGAGATTCACTGAAGAATCTGAAAGGAAACGGACCCGTGACGATAACGGTTGGACAGTCAGGTCCCTTGCTTGCCTCCATCACCGTGCGCTCCTCCGCGCCCGGCTGCCACTCGCTCGAACGCGAATACCGCCTCTGGGCCGGCGCAGATTATCTCGAGATCGAAAACCGCATCGACAAGATCGCGATACGCGAAAAGGAGGGAGTGCATTTCGGCTTTGGCTTCAATGTCCCGAACGGGACGATGCGCATCGACGTGCCCTTCGGAACAGTCCGGCCCGAGTTGGAGCAGATACCGGGATCGAATAAAAACTGGTTCACTGTGCAGAGGCATGTCGACATATCCAACGATACATGCGGCGTCACCTGGTCCACGCTCGATGCGCCACTGATCGAGGTCGGCAACATCACCGCTCGACTTATCGGCGGATTATATCAGTCCCCGGAATGGATACGGACCCTGCAACCCTCGCAGACCCTGTATTCATGGGCGCTGAACAATCACTGGCACACGAACTTCAGAGCCGATCAGGAAGGTCCGTTGACCTTCCGTTACGCCATTCGTCCACACGGACCCTACGACGCAGTAGCCGCACAACGATTCGGCATCGAGCGCGCGCAACCGCTCATCGCGATGGCTGCCTATGGCAATACTCCAAAAGATTCGTGGATCACCATCGATAATCCCGCGGTGCTTGTAGAGAGGCTGTGTTGGCAAAAATCATGGACGTCGTACGCTGTACTCATGCGCTTGTCGAATCCCACGGACAATCCGCAAATGGTCAGCATCGCCGGTGGGCCGGAGCTGCGATATTTTGATGTACGCATTTCCAAGTTCGGTGCCCGGGACTTGGTTGCGGCTGAGGAGTCCAATCCGATCTCCGGCCCAATCATCATCGCTCCGCATGATGTCGTGACGTATAAGGTAGTGGTACTTTGAGCGCAGCGTATGCGTACGCGTGCTCTTTTCGATTTGAAGGCGATGAAGGAGGAGGAAGTGTCCTTTGAGAAGGTGATCTCGCCGGCGAAGAAAAAGAAAAAGCGATGATGGAGGATCGGACAGCCGAAAAACACACCATTCCCGGAGCACCTATGGACCTCGCACTCAAGCAGCGCTTCCTCGACATCTGGACCAACTCCTTCCCCGGCGCGGAGCTGCCCATCACGCTGTACTACACGGACGAGGAGGGCCGCGCGCCGTCGGTGGAGCCGAAGGAGACGCAGCACTGCCTCATCGGCGAGCTGCTGAACATCCGCAACGGCCGGCCCGCGTGTTTCGACAAGCACAACGTGCTGTGCCGCGGCGGCAGGCGCTACCTCGGTTTTTCGCAGACCATCCGCAGCAACTTCGAGTACTTCCTCTCCTGCGGCATCCCCGGCGAACTGGAAGGCGAGCGCTACAAAAAGAGCCCCGAGATCGTCGCCGACAGCATGCAGAACATGCCGCCCTTCGAATCGCCCGGCCGCTACCTCATCGCCAAACGCTGGGATCTTCTGAAGGAAAGCGACGAGCCCATGCTCGTGGTCTTCTTCGCCCGGGCCGACGTGCTGGCCGGACTCTTCACGCTCGCGAACTTCGACGAGCGCGAGCCCGACGGCGTCATCGCGCCCTTCGGCTCCGGCTGCTCGGCCATCCTGTACCATCCGTATCGAGAGCTGCAGTCCGACCGCCCGCGCGCCGTGCTGGGCATGTTCGACGTGTCGGCGCGCCCCTTCGTGCAGCCCGACGTGCTCAGCTTCGCCGTACCCTGGAAGAAATTCCTCGCCATGGTCGCGAACGCGGACGAGAGCTTCCTCATCACCGAGAGCTGGGCGGAAGTGCGTTCGCGCATCGGGGGACGGGGCGAGGCCGGACTGTCGCACTGACGCACCTGATCTGGTGCAGTATTGACTCCCCGTAACTGAGAGCCTGAATGCGTATTACGAGATCGATTGAAATAGCGGCGGATATCGAGGAGGTGTTTGGGTTTCATACCGATCCAACGAATCTGCTCAAGATCACCCCCCCGAACGTTCGTGTAGAGATCTTGAGGCATGATCCTCCCGGAAGGGGCGCGGTCGTCGTGCTTCGCGTCAAGCCGCTGCCGTTCGTGACGCAGACCTGGGAAATGTGCTTCGATGAATTCGACCCGCCTCGGCGGCTGTCCGACGTGCAGGTGCGCGGCCCGTTCAAAACGTGGCGGCAGACGCGCGAATTCGCGAGCAGCCCGGGAGGCATGGTGCTCACCGACACCGTCGACTACACGCTGCCGCTCGGCTTCCTCGGTGCTCTGGCCGACGCGCTGTTCGTCAGGCGGCACATCGGGGCGATGTTCACGCATCGACAGGACACCATCAAACGGCTGATGGAACAGAAATAGCGCAGGCATGCCGAAATCCGCAACGCCTCCGCGCGGCACGCCGCCTCGAATTTGGACCCCGCACCGCATTCCCGTACTTTTGCACGATGCAGATACTGACGACAACTGAGGATTCCATGCACACTGTCACACTCGATTCCGCGATTTCCCTTTCGAACAGCAAGACGCTGTCCAACGCTCTCTGGATCGGCGGCTTTTCCCTGCTGACTGCCGTCGGTGCGCAGATCGTCATTCCGACGGTGCCCGTACCGTTCACGCTGCAGACCCTGTTCGTCCTGTTGTCGGGCGCGATGCTCGGCGCGCGCAAAGGCGCGGCTGCGCAGATCGCGTATCTCATGTTGGGGGCGTCGGGCCTGCCGGTGTTTGCCGGTTTCAGCGGTTCCGTGCTCCGCCTCGTCGGGCCGACGGGAGGCTACCTGCTGGCGTTTCCGATTGCGGCGTTCCTCACCGGTTACCTGATTCACGACGTGCGTATCATGCAGGCGCTGCCGCGTTTCGCCACGGCGCTGATCGCGATGACCGCGGCGATGGCGGTGATTTTCGCGCTCGGCATTGCGCAGCTCAACGTCACGATCTTCCATAATCTTGGCGCGAGCGTCGCCGCCGGCTTCACGCAGCTGCAGGCATGGGACGCGGTCAAGATCCTCGCCGCGGCCGGCATCGCCTCCGAGACGGGCCGTCGCTTCACGCGCTAGGCGGCGGCGATGCCGCTGATCGTCAGCGAGATTTTCCACAGCATTCAGGGTGAGGGCAGCCGCGCAGGGCTGCCCTGTCTTTTTATCCGCCTGCAGGGCTGCGGCCTCCGCTGCCGCTGGTGCGATACGCCCTATGCGCTGGACTTCGGCGGCGGCACGGAGATGGACGAGGAAGAACTGCTCGCGCAGGCGGCGGAGTCCGGCAGCCGCTTCATCGAACTCACCGGCGGCGAACCGCTCGAACAGCCGGCCGTGTATCCCCTGCTCAGCCTGCTCTGCAACGACGGGTACACCGTCGCGGTGGAGACGGGCGGACACGTGGACATCAACCGCGTCGATCCGCGCGTCATCCTGATCATGGATGTCAAATGCCCCGGATCCGGCATGGAGAAGAAAAACCTCCTCGCGAATCTCGATTACCTCAAGCCGACCGATGAGCTGAAATTCGTGCTCGTCGACCGCGCCGATTACGAATGGGCGCGGGACTTCGTCCGCGGCCGCGATCTGCCCTCCATCTGCCGCGAAATCATCTTCTCCCCCGTTTTCGGCCGCCTCGACAACCGCGCCCTTGCCGAATGGATACTCAAGGACAAACTCCCTGTGCGCATGCAGCTGCAGATGCACAAGTACATCTGGGAGCCGGATGCGCGAGGAGTGTGAAGAAGGAGGGAGGAGGGAGTGGGGAGTAGGGAGTAAGATGAATGTGGATGGAGAACCTTTATAAAATCCTGTTTCGTGTGTTTCGAGTGTTTCGTGGACCGTCTTACAGTGGAGTGACGCATGGCCAAGATTGAAGTGTTTCCGAACAAATTCCCCAAGCGGGACTACGAGATCACGCACGTGAATCCGGAGTTCACGTCGGTCTGTCCCATGACCGGACTGCCGGACTTCGCGACCATCACGGTGTACTACATTCCCGACAAGCTCTGCGTCGAGCTGAAATCGCTCAAGTACTACTACCTCGAATTCCGCAACAAGGGCATCTTCTTCGAAACGGCGGTCAACGAAATCCTCGACGATCTCGTCGCCGTGTGCAAGCCGCGCTTCATGCGCGTCACGGGCGAATTCAACACCCGCGGCGGCATACACAGCATCGTGGAGGCCGAGTACAAGGCCGGAGCGCGGAAGAAGTAACCGTACGCGCCATCATTTCAGACCTGCCATGATGTCCGCCGATTCTCCCCGTTCGATCGCCGTCGTGCTCGCCAGCGGCGGGATGGACTCCTGCGTCACCACGGCCATCGCCGCGCGCGACTACGAACTGGCGCTGCTGCACGTCGGGTACGGGCAACGCACCGAGGCGCGCGAACTCGCGGCGTTCCGCGGCATCGCAGATCACTACCGCGTGCCCGCGGAGCGGCGACTGGAGGTCTCGATAGAGCATCTCGCGCGCATCGGCGGATCGAGCCTGACGGACATGCGCATGGACGTGCTCGACGCGAGCGAGGACAACACGGGCATTCCCAACACGTACGTTCCCTTCCGCAACGCGAACATGCTGAGCATCGGCGTGAGCTGGGCCGAAGTGCTCGGCGCCGACGCGCTCTTCATCGGCGCGGTCGAGGAGGACTCCAGCGGCTATCCCGATTGCCGGAAGGTGTTCTACGATGCCTTTCAGAGCGTCATCGACACCGGGACCAAACACGAGCGCGCGCTGCGCATCGTCACGCCGCTCATCGAGCTGTCCAAGGCGGACATCGTGCGCGCCGGCACGGAACTCGGCGCTCCGCTGCACCTCACCTGGAGCTGCTACAAGCGGGAGGACCTCGCCTGCGGCGTCTGCGAATCGTGCATGCTGCGGCTGCGCGGATTCCGGGTCGCGGGGATCGAGGATCCGATCGGGTATGTGAACGCGTAAGAACGCGCAGGCGTTTTCGCTTGTCTTTTCCCGTTCCGAGGCTGATATTTCTCCACCATCAGGAGACCACCATGAAACACTCTGCACCTGAAGACGGCATCGCGCGGCGCGATTTCCTGCGCCTCCTCGCGGCCGGCGGCGCCGCCGCATCCATCGCGCCCCTGAAGATGAGCGCCAATCCGCTCGCGTCCCATCTCGCGGACGACAAGCCCGCCACCAACATCGCCGACGCGCTGAAGCACCCGCGCGTGGCTTCGTCCATGCCCGGCAAATACCCGGGCCGCGTCGCGCAGAGCGTCGACGCGAAAAGCGTGGCAAACGGCAAGCCCGATCTCGCCGTGGTGTCGTCGATGCTGGAGCGCAGCATGCTCGCATTGACCGGCGCCGCGGGCATCAACGCCGCGTGGAGGGAATTCGTGTCGCCGGACGACGTCATCGGCCTCAAGGTGAATCCCGTCGCGGGAAAGGAACTCTCCACCAGCCTCGAGATCACCCGCGCGGTGATCGCGCAGCTCGAGAAGGCGGGCATCCCGCGCAAGAACATCGTGATCTGGGACCGCCGCGAATTCGAACTGCACGACGTGGGATTCACTGCCGAAAATTTCCCCGGCATCCGCATCACCGGCACGGAGTGCAAGGACGACAAGGGCGGCTTCTACGATGCCGACGGCAAGCTGTACGGCGAGAAACGCATCGACAAGGACTGGTTCTACTGGGCGGACTGCGAGGACACGTACGACGCCGAAACCCTGCCCTACATGATCAACGAAGGCAAGCACTCGTACTTCGGCAGCATCGTCACGAAGGACATCACGAAGATCATCAACATGCCGATCCTGAAGAACGCCGGTCCCACCGTGACGCTCTGCCTGAAAAACCTGGCCTACGGCGCCATCACCAATACCGGACGCCTGCACAAGAAACTCTGGGCCGAGACCTGCGCGGAAGTGAACTGCTTCCCGCCGCTGCGCGACAAGGTGGTGCTGAACATCGTGGACGGCATCATCGGCTGCTACAACGGCGGTCCCGGCGCCAACCCGCAGTTCATCACCCCCTTCGACACGGTGCTCGTCGGGTCGGATCCCGTCGCGGTGGACCGCATCGGCTACGAGATCATCCTGAAGAAGCGCCTCGACATGAAGGTGCAGAAGGAAGAGTCTCCGAAGGGTCTCAACCAGATGACGTTCGCCGAAGGGTATAAACTCGGCGTTGCGGATAAAACGAAAATCGATCTCAGAAAAGCATGATCTTCCGACTCGGTTTCGCACTGCTCGCTCTTACGCTCACGATGCAAGCGCAGGACGGAATGCCGGCCTTCACCCTGGCCGATCTTCCCGGATGGAAGCTCGCGGGCACGGAGTCCTACAAAGGCAAGGAACTCTACGGTTACATCAACGGCGGCGCGGAACTGTACAACGAGTACGGCTTCGAACGCGTGACCGTGCAGCGCTTCACGCGCGATGCGGACGAGATTCAGGCCGCCGTCTATCGCATGGTCACTCCCGATGCCGCGTTCGGCATCTGGTCCCTCTCGCATGCACCGATCGATATCACCGATACTTCCACAGGCTGGACGCATTTCGCGAACGGCCAACTCCTGATGGCCCGCGGACGGTACTATATCTCGATCACCGGGCGCATGAAGAACAAGGACGACCTGCGATGGCTCGCTGCCGCCGGCACCGCGCTGGGCAGGTCCGTGCGCGAGCGCGATGCGCGGCTTCCGGCCGTGTTTTCCACGAGCCCGTTGCTGCGTCCGGTGCAGCGCAGCGTGCGTCTCATTCGGGGTCCGCTGGGTCTGCAGAACGGGGCGCCCGAGTGGGCCGAACTCTTCGAGGGACTCGCCTTCACTTCGGTCTATCTGGCGCCGATCGAACTCGGCCCTGAAACGCACACCTTCCTGCACGTCGCCTTCACGAAGCCCGAGGCGCGCGCCGAATTCATGAAGCGCTGCAACTGTCCCGCAGGCTTGAAGCCTTCCACGCAATGGACCAGGATCCCCGGGCAGAGCCGCGCCGTGCGACTCAACAAGGACGGAACCCTGGAGCTCTTCAAAGGCGCCGAATCGTCATTCGATATTCTGCTGAAACTGATGGACCTGGAGTGATTTCGGATTTCGGATTGAAGACAACCCTCCCATAAGTTCATCTCATGCCGAGCGAAGCCGAGGCAGCGGATTGAAAGACTAAAAATGACAGGCACGGAGGCCTGTCTCCACCCGGCTTTGCGAAGCTACGCGGAATCTTCGACGAGGGCGATGAGCAGGTTGTCCGGATCGCGCAGGCGAATCCATGTCTGCCCCCAGGGCGCTGGCTCCGGTCCGTCGAAATCCCATTTACCCTTGAGCCGCTGCACCCACGCGTCGAGCGAGGGGACGTTGAATTGCACGTCCACCTTGTCCGTTTCGAGCGGGCGGGCGAACTCGTCCTTGTAGCGCTCGTCCGAGTCGTTCATCTCGCAGACTTCGATATACCCTGTCACGTTTCCTTCACCGACGGGGAAAATGCAGCCATTTCCCTGCGATTCGGTCCATTCCCTGACCGGTTCCAGGCCGAGCAGCATTTCGTAGAAAAGCCTCGAACGCCCGATATCCATGCAGCGGATCACGATGTTGACCGACGAGAGAGCGGGACGGATCACGACGTCACCTTACCTTGTTTCACTGCGCCATTTATGGGTATATTTGATGTCCGACAATTCCGAAACAGCCATTTTCATGCAATACATCCGAAACTTCTGCATCATCGCCCATATCGACCACGGGAAATCCACCCTGGCCGACCGCTTGCTTGAGACGACAGGCACCATCACGAGCCGTGACCTCATCGTCAATCAGGTGCTGGACGACATGGCCCTGGAGCAGGAGCGCGGCATCACGATCAAGCTGCATGCCATCCAGATGAAGTACCAGCATACGGACGGGCATGAATATACGCTGAATTTGATCGATACGCCGGGGCACGTGGACTTCACCTACGAAGTCTCACGCTCCCTCAACGCCTGCGAGGGCGCCATTCTTGTTGTCGACGCCACGCAGGGAGTGGAGGCACAGACGATCAGCAACCTGTACCTTGCCGTCGAGGCGGGGCTCGAGATTATCCCGGTCGTGAACAAGGTGGACCTCGCCAGCGCGATGGTGGACACCGTGAGCCAGGGCATCGTCGACCTGCTGGGCTGCGAGCTCTCGGATATCATCCCCGCGAGCGCCAAGAGCGGCATCGGCATTCAGGAAATCCTCGCCGCCGTGGTGGAGCGCGTCCCGCCGCCGCAGGGCGATTCCACCGCCCCGCTGCAGGCGTTGATCTTCGATTCGGTCTTTGATCCGTACCGCGGCGCCATCGTGTATCTGCGCGTGGTGGCGGGCACCCTGAAAGAGGGCGACCGCATCATGTTCATGAACAATGGCAAGGTGTTCGAAGCGGAGGAGGCCGGGGTGCTGCTGATGAAGAAGCGCCGCACGGGCGCGCTCACCGCGGGCGACGTCGGCTACATGATCGCGGGCGTGAAGGACGTCGCCGACACGAACGTGGGCGACACGATCACCCATGCGGACAGGCCCGCCGCGGAGCCGCTGCCCGGCTACAAGGTCGTCAAGCCGATGGTATTCAGCGGACTGTACCCGACCGCCAGCGAACAGTACGAGGAATTGCGCGACGCGCTCGCGAAGCTCAAGCTCAACGATTCTTCGATCCTGTACGAGCCGGAAACCTCCGTCGCGCTGGGCTTCGGCTTCCGCTGCGGCTTCCTCGGCCTGCTGCACATGGAAATCGTGCAGGAGCGGCTCGAGCGCGAGTTCAACCAGACCATCATCAACACCGTTCCCAACGTGGAGTACGTGGTGGTCGCGAAGGAATCGCTCAATCGCCTCGTGATCGACAACCCGTCGCTCATGCCGGAACTCGGAAAGATCGACCACATCGAGGAGCCCTTCATTACTGCGCAGATCATCACGCCCGCCGAGTATCTCGGCAGCATCATGAAGCTGTGCATGGACCGGCGCGGCGTGTACATGAACACGACCTACATTGATCCGACGCGCGCGGACGTGCATTACGAGATGCCGCTGAGCGAGATCATCTTCGATTTCTACGACAAGCTGAAGTCCATCTCCCGCGGCTACGCGTCGCTCGATTACGATTTCAAGGAATACCGCGAGTCCGACCTCGTCAAGCTCGACATTCTGCTGAACGGCGAGCCCGTGGACGCCCTCTCGAGCATCGTGCATCGCGGGAAGTCCTACGACTGGGGCCGCCGTCTCTGCTCGAAGCTGAAGACGCTCATTCCGCGGCAGATGTTCGAGGTCGTCATCCAGGCGGCGATCGGCAACAAGGTGATCGCGCGCGACGTGGTGAAGGCGATGCGCAAGAACGTCATCGCGAAGTGCTACGGCGGCGACATCTCGCGCAAGCGCAAGCTGCTCGAGAAGCAGAAGGAAGGCAAGAAGCGCATGAAGCAGGTGGGCAACGTGGAGATTCCGCAGGAAGCCTTCCTCGCCGTGCTGTCGATGGAGCAATAGGCAAAACGCCGGTATCACGGAACCCGGGCGCGGGTTCGCTCGTCCAAGAACCCGTCACGGATTCTCCCATCAAACCCCCCTCCGCATGATCAGTCTCAAGAAAGGTCCGAAGCCGGCAACGAAGAAAGAGGAGGTGAAGAACCTCCCGTTCGGCAAGCGCGTCTACGAATTCTTCAAGAGCATCGGCGTCGCGCTCGTCGCCGTCATCATCCTGAACAGTTTCGTCATCCAGTCCTTCCAGGTGCCGACGGGATCGATGGAGAACACGGTGATGGCGGGCGAGCTGCTCTTCGTGAACAAGTTCATCTACGGCGGTTCCTCGCCGCAGGCCGTCCCGCTGCTGGGGCTGATCACGGGCAAGGAAGTGGAGATCCCGTGGTTCCGCGTGCCCGGCTTCCGCGATCCGGAGCGCAGCGACGTGATCGTCTTCATCTGGCCGGGATACCGCGACGACGTGAAGGCCCGGGAATTCCAGTACTACCTGAAGCGCTGCGTCGCCCTCTCACACGACACCATCCGCATCGTCAACAAGGTGCTGTTCATCAACGGCAAGCCGTTCGAGAATCCCGTCGGCGTGCACTACCAGCCGGGCCTGTACGCGCCCGACATGGTCGATCCGTCCATCTTCCCCGCGGGCATGCCGTGGAATCGCGACAACTACGGGCCGCTCGTCGTTCCGGGCAAGGGCGACGTGCTGCCGCTCACGATGCAGAACCTCGACCAGTGGTTCACCTTCATCCGTCGCGAGGGGCATCGGGTGGATCTGCAGGGCAACACCATCCTCATCGACGGCAAGCCCGCCACGTCCTACACCGTCGAGCGCGATTATGTGTTCGGCATGGGCGACAATCGCGACGACTCGCTCGACAGCCGCTTCTGGGGCTTCATTCCGAAGGAGAGCGTCATCGGCACGCCGATGATCGTGTACATGTCGTGGGAGCCCGGCACGCCCATCTGGAACCTCTTCCGCAAGCTCGGCTCCATCCGCTTCGGCCGCATCGGAAGCATCATCCGCTGACGCATGTCCGGGACGCCTGTCTCCGCCGAACACGAAGACGCTGACGGCCGCGCTGCGACGCCGTCCGCCGACGAGCAGCCGCCCGACTCGCAGGCGCACTCGGAGCAGGGAGAAGGAGCGACGCCGCAGTCCGAGGTTCGCAGGAAACCGCCCCTTCGACCGCGCGAGGTACTGCGCATACTGTTCTATGCGTTCTTCCTCGCGCTCGTCGTCAAGGTGTTCCTCGTCGAGGCCTTCGGCATCCCGACGCCATCGATGGAAAACACGCTGATGGTCGGCGACTACCTGTTCGTGAACAAGTTCGTCTACGGCCTCTGGTCGCCGCGTGCCGTGCCGTTGACGGGCATCCGCATTCCGCACACGCGCCTCCTGCCCGGCTACGCGGCGGTGCAGCGCGGCGACGTGATCGTGTTCGAGTATCACGGCGGCAATACGGCCGTTGAGCAGCCGAGCGTGGTCAATTACGTGAAGCGTTGCGTCGGCCTTCCCGGAGACACCCTGCAGATCGCGGGCAAGCGCGTCTTTGTCAATGGCGAGCGGCAGCAGGCGCCCGGGACCGCCACCTTCGAGGCGTACACACTCGTGAAGGGAGAAATAGAGGAGGGAATTTTCCCGAAGGGCATGCCGTACAACAAGGACTGGTGGGGCCCCTTCATCGTGCCGTATGCGGGCATGGAAATCGATCTCACCCTGCAGAACATCGATCAGTGGCGCCTGTTCGTGGAGCGCGAGGGGCACACCCTGCGCTTCACCACCGACGGGCACATCGAAATCGACGGCAAGGTGGAGTCGCAGTTCCGCGTCGGGCGCAATTACTACTTCGTCCTGGGCGACAACCGCGACAACAGCGAGGACAGCCGCTACTGGGGCTTCGTGCCCGAAGAGAACATCATCGGCAAGACCATGTTCACCTACTGGTCCTGGGACACCACCATCCCGTTCTCGCGGCCCTTCGAGCTGCTCGGCTCCATCCGCTGGGGCCGCATCTTCTCGATCATCCACTGAGCGCCATGCCCGGCCTCTACGTGCACGTCCCCTTCTGCGAGACGAAGTGCGTGTACTGCGACTTCTACTCCGTCGAGGGCATGGATCGCGAAGCGGCCTTCCTCACCCGCTGCGTGGAAGAGATCGACCGCCGCGGCGACGCGCTGCAGGCGAAGGAGACCTTCACGTCCGTGTTCTTCGGCGGGGGCACGCCGTCGCTGCTGCGCGCGGAGCAGTTGGGGGCGCTCCTCTCGGCGCTGCGGCGCAATTTCACCGTTGCGGAGGATGCCGAGACCACCGTCGAGTGCAATCCCGGCACGGTGACGCGCGGCAAGCTCGAGGACTACCGCGCGCTGGGCGTCAACCGCCTCAGCTTCGGCGTGCAATCGTTTCACGACGACGACCTGCGCTTCCTCAGCCGCATCCACACCGCGCGCGAAGCGGAGGACGGCATCGCGCTGGCGCGCGAGGCGGGCTTCGAAAACGTGAATCTCGATCTCATGTTCTCGTTGCCCGGACAGACGCCCGCGCGCTGGCTGCACAACCTCGAACGCGCCCGCGCCCTCGGGACCACGCATCTCTCGTGCTACTCGCTGACCGTCGAGAAGGGCACGCCGCTCGCGGTGATGGTCGAGCGCGGCGAGGTGCGCACCGCCTCGGAAGACAGCGACGCCCAACTCTACGAACTGACCATGGACACGCTCGCCTCGTGGGGCTTCGCGCAATACGAAGTGTCGAACTACGCGCTCGAGGGATACGCCTGCCGGCACAATCTCACGTACTGGCGGCACGAGGACTACCTCGGCTTCGGTCCCTCGGCGCACAGCACCTGGAAGCGCCGTCGCTCCTGGAACGTCTCGAGCATCCGCGCCTGGGCGGAACAGATCGCTGCCGGCGGCGACGCCTTCTCCGGCGGCGAAGATCTCACCGACGCCATGCTCCGCGCGGAGCATATCTCCCTGCGCCTGCGTAGCGAAGGGATACGGCGTTCCGTCTTTCAGAAGATGTTCGGGTCCGATATCGTCGACGACAACCCGGCGCTGCTCCGGCAGTGCGAGGCGTCGGGACTGCTCGAGATTTCAGACGATTTCGTCCGGCTCACCAGGAAAGGGATGCTGGTGTGCGAGGAGATCTGCCTGGGGCTGACGTAGGGAACAGGAGGGGAGCTTACGGAACGCCTGCACTACTTCATGACGAGTACCTTCGTCACCATGACAGCGCGGCTCGTCTGCATGCGGCACAGATAGAGTCCCGGCGCGAGCGCGTTCCGCTCGAGCCGAACGGAGTGCATCCCGGGAGAACAATCCTCATCCAGAAGAGCGGTGATGCGGCGTCCGAGGAGGTCGACGAGATCCATCCGCACATGTCCGGTTTCCGGGAGCATGAAACGAATGGTGCTGGCATTCCTCATTGGATTGGGCGATGGCGGCAGGAGCACCGCTAATGCCGGAACCGGTGTTTCAACCGCGCTGGAGGTGCTGCAAGGGATATGCGGGTAGGGCGCGTACAGAAGACTGTCGTACGGCATGCTGCGCAGTTCCGCGAATCGATCGCGAAGTATCGCCACGCTTTCCGTTTTGCTGTGTCCTCTCGCCGCCACCAGCGCAATCATCACCCACTGTGTGTCGGCCGGCGCGAGCGTGAACGGACCGGCGTGCATGAGGAATCCCGAACCGCCGCCTATGAAGCGCCTGTCCATGATCCAGCCCCGGCCTGAAGCGGGATCGCCGGTACAGGTAAAACTCGTCACGCCCCCTGTGACCGGATTCACAATGACCGCTCCCTTGTTGTCGAGACCGTGCACAAGATTCCACGCTTCGTCGATCGTCGCGGGAGGCCCGAACACGTCGCTCGCGACCATTGCGTCGTCGCCGATGCCGCGAAACCCCCGAAGCTGGAGTAACCCGTATCCTGCCCGCATTTTCCCCAGAAAAAGCGCGGTATCGCCTTTGCGACGCAGCACCGGTCCCGCCAGAATCGCATACCCCACCGCAGCCCCCGCATCAGGCTGCATTTCGAGGCAGTACCCGAATTGTCCCGTGCTGTCGAAGGCTGGAGCGTCCCACCAGGCATCGCCGATGTCGATGTCCGTCCAAAAGGCAAGAGAGGCATCTTCGATAGTCGAATCGCCCTTCGCGATGATGGTCCATTCAAAGAACACCGTGTTCGCAAGCACTGCGACGGAATCGCACGCAGTGCCGGCGCGAGCGTACGCCGCCTGACGCACTTCCACAGGCAGACGCGGATGAGGCGCCCGGATTCCCGAACGAGTGTTGACGGTATCGAGTCCGTTCGCGACGCTCCACACCATCGCGTCACCAAGTATCGCCGGACTTCCGCGGTCGTCGATCGGAGCGCCGAGATCCCGCGGCCATTGGCTGTAGTGTCCGCGCGTGGTATCGTCTCGATACACAATGTAGGGATGGTACCTCGACGAGTCCTGAGGGCTTTCCTGCATCGCGGGACGACCGTTTCGTATCGGTCCCGGTCCGTACTCCGTGCCCCAGAGGATGAAGGTTCCGTGCAGGCGTCCGCCGATCTTGCCTATCACCGACAGCCCCTGATCAAAGATGATACTGGTCGGGCTTTTCCCGGGATGCTCCATCCACCTGCCGCCTGAGCCCCATTGACCCAACCGCATCTCCCCGCGGCCATCGAGCATCAACTGTATCCGGTTGATCCACAAGGAGGCTGTATCGTCACGGATGTCGGGCGGGAACGCCTGCCCGAATGTGAAAGGACTCCCAAGGATCTCGAATGCCATGACAAGGAACACCGGGATGTGACCGATTGCGCGCAGCGGGGTTATCAGAACCGATCTCATGCGGCCTCCTTCACAGTCGTGCAGATACTCATATCGCAGATACGCAAAAGCGCTCCGCTTCCTCTCTCGCGATGGCACACCATTCGGTGACGTTCGCCGGACGATGCCCGATCGTGTGATTGTCCTTCATGATGATTTCGTTTATCGTGCGATGAGCACCCGCTCGCGCAGCATGCCGGTGCTGGTGCCGACGCTGAGGAAATACAACCCGGGCGCGAATGCCGCGGCATCGATCGATTGCACGGGACCGTCAGCGCTCCACACGAGGCGCCCGAGGGCGTCGGCGAGGACGACGCGTTCAATCTGCATGTTGGCGGCCGTTTCGATGCGGAACACGCCGGTCGCCGGCTGCGGATAGATACGGATTCCGTTGTCCGGAATCGGGAGCGGCTCCACGGCGACGGGTCCGGGATCCACGCGCCACGCGTGCATCAGCACGACGCCATCGCGATCGGGATTCATTTCGACGGCGTAGAGGATTCTGCGCGCCGCATCGTACGAGGCATCGCGCAGCATGGGAGCGGGACGCGAAAACAGCGCGGGATTCAAGCGCACGGCGCCGTAGGGTTGCGGCTGATGGGGTTGCAGCGTCCCGTGCGCGACCCGCGCGAGATCGGCCGGATCGTAGAGGACGATCATGGGGATGCGGCTGTGGCCTCGCCAGCCCTTGCCGTCCGGATCGGTGACGCCGTAGTCCGGGTACGGAATATCCGCGATCACCCAGTCGTGGCGCATGTTCTCGCCCGTGTACCCATACCACGCTTCGCCGAGCGCCTTCTGTCCGATCAGGATCGCTGCGCTCCGTTGTCCGGCGCTGATCCATGCGGCGCCCTTGAACCAGTCCGCGTGATGGTAGGCGGCGAAGGCATTCGGGAATTGGTACTCGCTGCTGGCTTCAACGGGACCGTACTGCAGCAGCGGAGTGGAGGGGAGTTCCGCGCCCGCGGCGGGAGGAGAAGAAAGTTCCGGCGCCGAGACCGCGTAGAGCGTGGGTCCGAGTCCGCTCAGGCCGCCCTCGCGATTTCTGCCGGTGACGAGGCGTTGTCCGTTCGTGTTCGCCGCGGCCCAGTCGGCGGGCAGCGCGAACAGGTAGTCGTTCAGCGCCGCGTCCAGTGGGGCCGCGGAGGTATTCACGAACCACGCGCCATGCCGCGGTGCGCCCGCGAGCGGCGCGGTGCGGCAGACGGACAGCGATGCGGTCTTCTCCGAGGTCACCTGGTAGTAAAATCCCCACGTGCTGTACAGGGCCATGCCGCCGGTGCCGGGCAGGCAGGCGAGTCCCGTGTTCCAGACGTCGACGAAGGGCCAGGAACTGACGTTGGCTGGACGGATATCCGTGAAATTCTGAAGCGGCGCGGCCTCGTCGAGATCGTCCGGGTTGGCGCGTATTTTCGGAGCCGGTATTCCGAATTCGGCGACGAAGCCGTTCTCGGGCGTGTTGATGTTGGTGGTGAACACCGAACCCGGGAAGCCGTCCGCCGCTCCTGCGCCCGAGGCCCCGCCGTCGCCGTCCGGGTTGTAGGCGAGGCCCTCGCCTCCCCAGTTCGCCGCCTCGGGAAAGCGCACGGCGCCGAGATAGGAGAAGGCTGTCGGCTGGAGCAGATCGCTGCGCGCGGAGGACCAGCTCTTCGTCGACACGGCCACCGGCGCGGAGGACGCGCTCAGGTTGCCGCAGCGGTCCATCGCCCGGACGGTGAACGAGTACGAGGTTCCCGCGTCGAGCAGCAGGATCGTGTCGACATTGGAGGAAGCGTAGCGTTCCTCCTTCCCGTTCATGGACACGAGATAGCCGGCGACGCCGGTGTTGTCGCTCGCCGGATCCCAGCGCAGCGCGACGGCGGCGTGCGACACCGCGCTCGCGGACACATTGACGGGCGCCGTCGGCAGGGTGATATCCGCGTCGCGCATCAGTTCGATGCGGTCGCAGACCAGCGCGGCCTTCTGCTCGTTCACTTCCCATTCGATGTACAGGTTGATGTTCACGAGGCTGTACGTTCCGTCGCTCTTGTGCACGCCCGCGTTCTCGATATTGAACGCCGTGCGGCAGGAGGCGTGCGGCGCCACGGTGCAGAAGGTGCGACGGTAGTCGTCGACCTGCCGCATCGTGAACCAGGAGCCGGAGGAACTCCCCCCGTCGGGCACATCGGCGTCGGTGAAGCTGATGCGCGCGGTAAATGAGATGGGATCATCCGAAGTGTTGTACCAGGTGACCGCGATGCGCTCGCCTCGCGCGAAGGCGCGCGCCGTGCCGCGCACGCCGCGGAAATCCGTGCGGTCGCCAAGGTCCGTGCTCGCGACCACGCCGCCGGGTCCTTCCGCGGAGTACGAGAGGTTGGCGCTGAGGAGGGCGCTGTTCCATCCGGCGAGGCCGAAGGAGGTGCCTCCGGGCGTGCCGCCGAAGTCGACGAGGAGAGTTGTCTGTCCCTGCGCTCGGGGCGCCGAAAGCAGTGCCGCGAGGGCAATGGCGAGAAGCGCCGCATGCATCGGGCGCCGAGGTGCGTTCATGGTGCTGTTCCTCCGGATGGGTGAGTCGCCGTGCGTGTATACTCGTCCGATATGAGAAAAAGCGAGGTGTGGGGAACGCGGAAATGTACGGAACGGCCCGGTGAAAATCGAACGTGCTCTGACATGCTTGTTGATCGGGAGCTCCGCTCCCGATCAGGAACCTGCGTGGAGAGCGCCGGTGCCACTGCTTCGGGAGCGGAGCTCCCGAAGAACAGACGTGGATGTTGAGCTCCCCATAAGGAACGTGCGCTGGAAGCGCCGATGCCACTGCTTCGGGAGCGGAGCTCCCGAAGAACAGGCTTTGATGTTGGGCTCCCGAAGAACAGCCCTTCTCGGCCTCACATCGTATGTTCAGATGCAGTCCACAGTAATGATGGACTGATCTCCAAGAATGTAATTTCTGGCGCTCGAGTACTTCCAGTATTCCGGTTTTTCGACAAGGCCTTTCCGAACCGGATTGCTGTGGATGTAATCACGTTTTTGTTCGTAAAACGTTCTGTTGAACAGTGTAATCGGATGGAAGCCATCCTGCCAAACCTTGAAGGAATTTCCACGTCGGGCTTCCAATGCGGCATCTTCAAAACACCGAAGGAAGTCGGTTTTACCTGCATGCAGCAAATGCTCGGTAAGGGCACGGGACGAATGCGTGCCAAAATCACGCATCATGTTTGAGATGACTTTCCCATTTGCAGCCGAAAAAATAAAATGTGCATGAGTTGGCATGATCACATACGCATGGAGTCGGACCATTTTATGCGTCACTGCATACTTCAATGAATCAACTACAATCTCTGCAGCTTCTGACGATTCCAGGATTGGGAGCCAGGCAACCACTGATTTTGTTGCGAAGCAGCAAGTGGTGTCCGGGGCGGTTTTCCAGGGAGCCATGATTGGAATGATCGGTATGGAAGCATGGACTGAGCGACAAAAATAGACTATCTCTGTTTGCGAGCAACGACTTCGGGAGCGGAGCTCCCGAAGGACAAGCACGATGGACTCTTGAACGGTGCATGCGGTGTTCGAGGTTCAGACGAGGCCGACCGGTTGACCACGAATATAGGATATGTTGATCGGGAGCTCTGCTCCCGATCAGGAACGTGCGTCGGAAGCGCCGATGCCGCTGCTTCGGGAGCGGAGCTCCCGAAGAACAGACGTGGATGTTGAGCTCCCGAAGAACAGCCTTGGAGCGGAGCTCCCGAAGAACAGCCGTGAAAGATTCCTGATTCAACAGATGTGCGTGTGTCTCCTCAAAACTCACCGTTTCGCCAGCCACGACAGCGGATTCAGTTTGTTCTTCTCCCGCCAGAGTTCGAAGTGCACCTGCGCGCCGGTGATGCCCTCGGCGCTGCGCGCGATGGTCTGTCCGGCCCTCACGCGCTGGCCCTCGCGCACGGAAATGCCGGACAGATGCGCGTAGACGGTGCGGAAGCCGTCGTCGTGATTCACGATCAGGAGATTGCCGTAACCGGCAATGAAGTACAGCATGGAAATCGTGCCGTCGGCGACCACCCGCACGGCGGCGCCGGGAGAGGCCGCGATGTCGATGCCGTTGCTGGGAATGACGGTGCCGAGTTTCGGGTTCGTCTGATCGCCGAATCCGGTGACAAGCCGGCCCTCCGCAAGCGGCCACGGAAGCTGCCCCTTCAATCTGCCGAAGGCGGTTTCGGATATCGCGCGGCTCGGGAGGGAGGCGATCGCATTGTCCCCGCGGGCCGTGCCCCGGCCGATGCCGGGCGTCGTTTCACCCTTGCGCGCGCTGCTCTCCGCGCGCTTCGCACGCTCGCGCTCGATCAGGTCGGCGATCAGGCGCTCGATTTTCGCGGCGGCCGCCTGCTTGCGTCTCAGCTCGGCCTGATATGCGGCCTTGTCCTCGCGCACCTGATCGAGCAGTTCCTTGTGCTCCTCCGCCTTGCGCTTGAGCGTGAGTTCCTCGCCCTGCTTCGCGTTCACCGTGCTCTTCTGCTTCACGACCTTGCTCTCGAGCAGCATTTTCTGCGCCTGGACCGCTTCCTGACGCTCGCGGATCTCCTCGGCCTCGGACTTCTGACGGCCCGTGAATGCCTTGAGATACTTCGAGCGGATGAACATGTGATTGAGCGAGGTGGACGTGAGCAGCAGCTCGGTGTCATGCGCCTTGCCGCGCTTGTAGGCGCTGACAAGGTAGCGCGCATACGAGGCTTTCAAGCGGGCGAGACGCTGCTCTTCCGTCCGCAGGCGACTCTGCGCGACGTCGATCTCGCGCTTGTTGTCCTCGATTTCCGCGCTGAGGTGCGAGACGACCTTGCGTATCAGCGAGGTCTGACGGTCGAAGAGATCCAGCCGCTCGAGCGTGTTCCGCTCCGTCTTTCGACTCTCGGCCAGCCGCGACTCGTACTGCCTGATGTCCTCGCGGATCTTGTCGAGTTCACTCTGCTTGAGCCGGAGCGTCTTGCTCTGCGGAAGATTTTTAACCGCAACCTCGGTCCGCGCGGACTTGCTTGACGACGGCTTCGACGGGGTCGTCACCGCCTTCTTCGCATTGCGACCCTGCGATCCCGGCTTCGAGACGCGGCTGTTCACGGCCGTGGCCTTGCTTTTCGATGCGGCGCGCCGCCCGCCTGATTTCAAGGTGACCGGCTTTGCCGATCCCTTTTTCGATGCGGGATTCTTCTTCGATGATGAAACCGTCGCCTTGACGGGAGCTCCCTTCTTCTGCGGTTTCTTCGATACCGTAGACGATGCCTTGCCTTTACCGGCTCGCGCTTTCGCGGCGGCACTCTCCTTGGATCGCTTTTCCGTCCTCGCCATTTCCGAGGTCGCCGGGAAGAGGCCGAAGAGCAGAATGAAAACAATCAGGAACTTCTGCGGAAGTCGCACTCTGGCACTCTCGAATGACTTCCCGGAAAATACGGTATATCGAAGCCAAAAGAAATGCAATAGCAACGAATTACGCGAATCGCTTCGCGCAACACATGAGAAAATGGCCGCGAACGGATCAGAACCTGATCTTCGTCGCCGATTTGGGAATACGTATGCTGAAATCGAGCGGGGGGTTGTTCAGGGACATTCGCTCGTACACGAGCGAGATGCTCTCGCTGAAACCTGGACGGAGAATGGTGATGATGGTGGGCAGATAGAGATCGGCCTTCTTTCGAAAATCCTTGAACGTCACATCCTCGATGATGTCGCCTCCCGCTGATTTGCGGAGATAGCGTTTCACCGCGGAGTGTTCGAGATCGATGTCGTACGTGGTGCTTTCGCTGGCGCCCGCATAGGTGAGGCGGTATCCGCCCTCCATCGCCGCTCCTGTGGGGATGACGTTCTTCGGACGTCGCTCGAAGCCCATCGTCCCGCTCGCGATATCGACGATGTCGCGGAACTCGATCGGGATGCGGATGATGTTCTTCAGATTCTTCGCCGTCGTCGCGCCGGTGGCCACGGAGTTTTCGAGTCCGTTGTAGAACGTGAAGTCGCTGCTGGTGACGAGGCCCTTCGCGACGCTCATGCCGAAGGGACCCGTGATGATCAGCAGCATCGAGTCGGGTTTGAGGATGCGCACCTCGATGTTGCCCGTGTTCGCGAGCTCGGGAGTATCCACCGAAATGGTACCCTCGCCGGTGAGCGCGCGCACTACGGCATTGCGCGCTTCCACCGCCGCAATGACCGCGGCCGGATCGAGAGGACCCGAGGCGTCGATGCCCTTCGTGCCGGAACACGCGAGCAGGACGACGGCGAGAGAAACGGAGAGCGTGAGGGCGGAGAATCGGGAGAAACCGTGTATCATGATCCGGGAGATTTCGACGTGAATTGCATGCCGGGGGAAATGCGCGGAGGATACGCAAAAGCACGCCTGCAGTGGACGTGCCTCCATGACGACGGGCTGCCGGGGCCTGATGCCGCATCGCGGGTCAAATATAGCGGGGCGCTCCGCGCCGGGCAAGGGAGAAAAGCGCGGCCCCGGCGCGTTTGATCCCGCCGATGCGTATTTTCCGAACCATCATGGCACACACACACCGGCACGAGCACACGACAACAGGGCGGATCGACGAACGGCGGCGTCTCGTCTGGGCGTTGCTGTTCACGTCCGTGATTCTCGTCGTGGAGGTCATCGGCGGACTCGTGAGCGGCAGCCTCGCGCTGATCTCCGACGCGGGGCACATGCTGGTCGACAGTCTCGCGCTGCTGCTCAGCTACGTCGCCATGCGGCTTGCCGCGCGTCCCGCCACGGACCGCTTCACGTACGGCCTGCGCCGCGTGGAAATCCTCGCCGCCTTCATCAACGGCGTGACGCTGCTCGTCGTGTGCGGCGTCATCGCGTACGAGGGCGTGCAGCGGCTCATGCATCCCGTGCGCATCGACACGCCGCTCATGCTCGCGGTGGCGTCCGTCGGCATCGCCGCGAACATCGCGAGCGCCCTGCTGCTCCGCGGGGCGCGCACGCTCAACGCGCGCAGCGCGTTCCTGCACGTGCTCGGCGATCTCTTCTCGAGCGCCGGCATCGTGGTGGCCGGACTGGCGATGCTGCTGTGGGACCTGCCCTGGCTCGATCCGGCGCTCTCCATCGCGATCGCGGTGGTGGTGCTCGTGAGCGCGTACCGCCTGACGCGCGAGGCGACGGGCATCCTGCTCGAGGCCGCGCCCGAGGGCGCCGATGCGGGCGCCATCCGCGCGAGCCTGCTCGCGTTTCCCTGGGTGGCCGATGTGCACGACCTGCACCTGTGGACCATCGCGTCGAACCTGCCGGCGTTGAGCTGCCACGTGATCGTGCGCAACGGCGACGCGCCTGCCGGCGATGCCGCGCTCGCCGCGCTCGCCGCCGCGCTGCGCGAGGAATTCGGAATCGCGCACGCGACGATACAGATCGAGACGCAGGAGTATAACGGCGGCGATAACCCCTGCGTGAACTGCTGAGGTCCGGCGGCGGCGGAAAAAGATCGAAGGAAATCGGGCCTGTTTTGAAAAAAAACCGCGGCAAGGTTGACTTGCATGCCCGGAATCCCTATGTTTGAAGTTCTGAATAGGATGCATCATTATCAGGTTGTATTGAATACCATGTATGCAGTCGTAAATATTGCCGGCCAGCAGTTCAAAGTCACCGAGACCCAGAAACTCTACGTTCCCCTCCTCGCCGAAGAGATCGGATCGACCGTGGAATTCTCCGAGGTCCTCATGTTCTCCGACGGAAACGCCCTGCAGATAGGCACCCCGTCGGTGGCGAACGCCTCCGTGACCGCGAAAGTGCTGGCGCACATCAAGGACGAGAAAGTCATCGTCTTCAAGAAAAAGCGTCGCAAAGGCTTCCGCAAGCTCAACGGGCACCGCCAGCGCCTGACGCAGATCGAAATCGAACGCATCACGAAGTAAGCTCGACAGAGGACAGTCATGGCGCATAAAAAAGGTTTAGGCAGCTCCAGAAACGGCCGCGACAGCAACCCGCAGTATCTTGGCGTGAAGCGCTTCGGCGGAGAATTCGTCAGTGCCGGTTCCATCCTCGTCCGCCAGCGCGGCACGAAGTTTCATCCCGGCCTCAACGTGGGCAAGGGCAGCGACGACACGCTCTTCGCGCTGGTGCACGGCACCGTGCTCTTCGAGCGCGTCGGCCGCGATCGCAAGCGCATCAGCATCACCCCGGCTCCGGTCGTCGAGACCGCCGCAGTCGCGGAGCCCGCGGAATAACGCAGGGAGTTTCATTCCAGCATCGAGAAAGGGATGTCGCTTTGACATCCCTTTTCTTATATTTCCCGTTCTGAAACACGACACACACCCTCCGCGCCGTCGCGGGCGGGAAACGACTCACCAGACCTTCGGCCATATTCCCCAGACACAGGAGTCAGAGTTCCATGAAAAAACTCGCCACCTTCGCGACGCTCGTCGTCGCGGCAGCAGTCATGTTCACCGCCCTTCCAAGCTGCTCCGACGACGACACGAACAACAACAACAACAATAACAACACGACCTCGAAAATCTACGTGCAGCTCAAGGCGAACGCGCAGTACGTGTTCAAGCGCCAGGATCTGGACTCGAACAGCGTGCCCATCGCCAGCACGACGCGGAACTACACCGTGGTCCTCAAGGGCAACGGCGGCCTCATCCAGGGCGCGTACAACGACTGGTTCTAC
This sequence comes from Ignavibacteria bacterium, assembly GCA_016720835.1. GTDB lineage: Bacteria > Bacteroidota > Ignavibacteria > SZUA-365 > SZUA-365 > JADKJW01. Next base: position 3,144 of record JADKJW010000004.1, on the reverse strand, counting down.
CGCATCGGCACCGACGCCGGCACGCTCGAGAAGGACACGCTCCTCGTGCGCACCGAGACGGGTTCCGCGAGCGGCGCGTCGTTCACCCGGAGCGTGCAGGTGTACGGCTTCTCGAATGAAGTGCTGAAGAGTTTTTCCGATCTCGTTACATCGCAGTTCGGAGGCACGCCGCCGAACATCCCGGGTCCGACCTGGGATATCCTCGCGATGTACCAGGACGAGTCGGGCAACGCCTATGACGTCGGCAAGGAGTGGATCATCGGCAACCCGAGCGGCGAGCAGATGAGCTTCAACATCGGCGGCTTCCCCATCACCATCACGGTGATGATCAAGGGCCGGCTCGATTCGAAGACCGAAACCCTCACCATGGGCTCCACCACCATCAAGGCGTGGAAGACCACCGTCACCATCACCGCCACGCTCCCGCTCGGTTCGCCGATCGTGATCACGATGTCGGCATGGTTCTCCGACAATCCCGACGGGCAGGTGAAGATCCTCCAGAACAGCGCCAAGTTCGTCGTGCCCGTCGTCGGCACCACCATCCCCCTCCCCGGCGAAATCCAGGAGCTGACGAGCTACGTCGAATAAGACCGCATCGTCCGATTTATCGCAACGGCGCCCCTCTCGCGGGGGGCGCCGTTGTTGCATGCGAGAGGGAGAGGTGGTGCCGCAGTCGCGGTTATTCCGCCGCCATTCTCCGGCTCCATCAATGCGTCGTGCGCTCATGACCGGAGCTTCCTGAGTGGTCCTGAAACCACACCTGGACGGAAGCGTTGAACGGGCCGCTCAATCGCCCCAATGGACGGAGGCGGGAAACTATCTCATGATGATCATCGTCCTGGATAGCGTTGTCTGTCCCGTTTCGAGCATGTACAGGTAGACTCCCGGCGCCAAGGATTCCGCGTCGAACGTCGCGGTGTGCATTCCGGCGCGCAGATCCGCATGTACAAGCGTTTCGACGAGCCGACCGAATGTGTCGCAGATTCGGAGCGCAACGCGACAGTCCGTCGGAAGCTGAAAGGAAATTACTGCACGGCGAACGACAGGATTCGGATAGTTCTGCGACAGGGTGAAGTTTCGAGAACGAGCGGAAGGATTGTCGTCGACAGCCGTCGTGGACTGCCTGGTCGTGAATCTCGACACGGCCGACCATCCGCTGCCGCCCGAGGAATTCACCGCTTCGACTCTCCAGAAATACAGTGTTTCCGCGCGCAGAGAATGGACCGCGCATGCCGGCGCAGCGAGCCCCGCGCTGTCGACGACCGTCGTTGAGAAATTGATTCCCACCGACAGCTGAACCCTGTACGAGGACGCGCCTGCCACCGGCTGCCACGAAAGCGTCACTGCGGTGTCGATGTTCGCGGCATTGTCCGCGGGGGCGGAAAGCGCCGGCACGGGCGGAGGAGCGATGGCCGTGGAGAACATCCGGACCGCGGACCACGCGCCAGGGCCCGCCGCATTGGATGCACGAACTCTCCAATGATAGGTCCGCGAGTAACCGAGTGCCCCGATCTGACATTCTGTGAGCTTCACCGCTGCGGAATCGCGGACGAGCGCCGAGAATGCCGCATCGGTGGCAAGCTGCAGATGATAGCTCGTTGCGCCCGCGACGGCATCCCATCGGAAGCGCAGGGCAATGCCCTGGTCCATGGCGCTGTCGGCCGGGAATACAAGCAGCGGGGCGGGAGGCGGCGCGTCCGCTGTGATGAAGTACCAGATGCCCGACCAGGATGACACGCCGCCGGTGTTGCGCGCCCGCACGCGCCAGAAATACTTGGTGGCATGCTGCAGAGCGGGGACGACAGTCAGCGGTGAAGCCGGGACACTGTCCTTGTCGAAAACGATCGCGCTGAATGATACATCGGTCGCGACCTGAATCTGGAAAAATTCCGCCCGGTCGCCGCCGGACCACGCCAGCGAAGGCGAAATGCTGATATTGCCCGCCATCTGTGCGGGCGAGACCAGCGAGGGCACGGCGGGAGATTCCGGTACGGTGGTGAAATTCCAGGTTTCCGACCAGAGACTTTCTCCGCCCGCGTTTGCGCCCCTGACTTCCCAGAAATATTTCGTGCTGTACTCGAGACCACTCACCTGATACATGGTATCGGTGATCCCTATCTGATCCACGATGGTGCCGGGGACTCCCTGCGTCATGGAGTAGACGTGCAGGCGATAGCTGACCGCTTCGAGAGCCGGCTTCCAGCGCAGCGTCGTCTGCACGGGCATGGAGACGGACAGGGGTCGGAGGCCAGCTCAGCCGCGGAACCGCGGGCAGGGATGCGACCGTGGTGAAAGACCAGGCGGCGGACCAACCGCTCTCACCTCCGCTGTTCTGAGATCGGACGCGCCAGTAGTAGGTTCTTTTCGTGCTCAACACGGGGAGAGTGACACTCGTCCCGCGCACATTCGTCTTTCTGAGGAACAGATTCTGGAAGGCGGCGTCGATGGCGACCTCCACAATGTAGGTTTGCGCGCGCGGCGTCGGCAACCATGCGAGCGTGGGTGTGACGGCGACGTTGACGGCTGCATTCTGCGGGGTCGTCAACGCCGGAATATCCGGAGGCGGCACGTAGAACGGCGTCCCGATCCATCGCACGATGATGCCGCCGTCGCCCACAAGCCATCCGATCGAGGGCGTCGGAAAAGAGAGACCGTTCAGCGACTTTGGCGTGGGCGCTTTCAGCTCCACATTCCATGTGACACCATTGTCTGGAGTCATCGCAAACGCGCCGGAAGCGCCTGTCACCCCAGTGACCGGACCGCCGATGTATGCGATGGAGGTACCTTTCAATGCTCCTGTGGGAAGCGCCGGCGACCAGGTCTGTCCGCCGTTGGTGGAGGAGGAAACGCTGCCGTTGACGCCGAGCGTCCATCCGAGAGCTGGGGTGGCGAAGCAGGTGGAGACCAGTGTATTTCCAAGGCCGGGGAGGATGCCTCCGGTCGACCAGGTCAGTCCCCTGTCGCCTGAGCGCAGCACGCGGACCAATCCGGTGTTGCGCTCGCCGGTGCCGAACCAGGCGCTGTTCCCGTTGACGCACAATCCGTTCCCGTTCGAGAATTCCCCCGAACTCGGATCGGGAATGGCGGAACCCGGAACAGGATTCCAAGTGCCACCTCCGTCCAGGGTCGTCCACACGGCGAACT
>JADKJW010000003.1 GCA_016720835.1 Ignavibacteria bacterium | reverse complement strand
AGATCCAGCGCTTGCTCCGCGAACATGCCCATTTCCGGGGTCAGAGTCAAGAATTCCCATCCTCACGAATTCCTCATTCCTTTCATACACGGCGCTGGCGGGATCGTAACACACGCGCGGTAGGTTTGTGCCGACACGCGAGAGCTGACCTTGTGGTCCGCGCTCCGGCACTTTCCCCACACAAGACACGAGCGTCATGGTTACTTCGATTGCAAGGTTTTCCGCGCTGTTTTTCGTCCTTTTCATCTCCGTCGCCGCAGGTCAAACGGGCGCCATCAGTGGAGTGGTCCGAGACAGTCACAGCGGCGAGACGCTGATCGGCGCGAACATCTCCGTCGTCGAGGCGGCCCGGGGCGGGTCGAGCGACGTCGACGGAAAGTTCCATGTGCGCGGCATCGCCCCCGGGACGTACACGGTGCGTGTCACCTACATCGGATACACGGCGAAAAGCGTCAGCGGGGTGACCGTCCGTCCCGATCAGGCGACGAAACTGGACGTCTCGCTGGATGCGGCGACGGTGCAGAGCAAGGAAGTCGTGATCACCGCGGAGAGGCAGACGAACACCGAGGCCTCGATACTCGCGCAGCGGAGACGGGCGTCCACCATCGGCGACGGATTCAGTGCCGAGCAGGTGAAGCTCACGCCGGACGCGACGACGGGGGATGCGTTGCGGCGCGTGACCGGCATTTCGCTTGTCGACAGCAAATTCATTTTCGTGCGCGGGGTGACCGACCGCTACAATTCGGCGATGCTGAACGGCGTATCCGTCACGAGCACGGACACGGATACGGACCGGAAAAGTTTTTCCTTCGACATGGTGCCGTCGAATCTGGTGGAAAACACGATGGTCACGAAAACCTCGACACCGGATCTTCCGGCGGATTTCACCGGCGGACTCGTGCAGATCAACACGCTGGATTTCCCGGATACTCCGACCATCAAGCTCAGTCTGTCGTCGTCATACAATGCGCTCTCGAACCTGAAGACCGTCAACAGGGCGCAGGGCGGCGGGAGCGATTGGATCGGTCTCGACGACGGAACGCGTCGCTATCCCGCGGGCGAGTACAATTCGCACACGCTGGGCAAGGTGCTCCCGAACAACTGGGCGCAGCAGTCGCGGCGCGCGCCCCTGAACATGGCCATGAATCTCTCGGCGGGCGACCGCATGATCCTCAACGACGACGCCGACCAGCTCGGCTATATCGCCGCGTTCTCGTATCGGAACGGCGTCTCGCGCAGCACGCTGCAGTACGCGTACACTCGGCTCGGATCGCCCATTTACAGCGGCGGCGGTCCGAAGGATGTGGCGTCCGTGCTCTGGGGCGGTCTGCTGAACTTGAGCTACAAAGTCGGCGGCAACCACAAATTCAGCTTCAAGAATAATTTCAACCAGTCGGCAGACGACAAGGCCTCGGCCTATCGCATCGTCGACGAAAACGAAAACGACCGGACGGTGCATGTCACGGAATGGGATCAGCGGTCGATGTTCGTTTCGCAGCTCACCGGGACGCATCATTTCGCGGAGCTGTTGTCGGGGCTGGATGTGACCTGGCGCGGATCGTACACCTCGTCGCTGTCGAAGCGCCCCGATCGGAAGACCTACATCTACTCGAAGAACGTGCGCGCGCCCGAGAGCGAATTCTTCCTCGAGCGCGGCGACCGCTCCTGGGCGAATCTTGACGAGTATTCGCGCGGCGCATCACTGGACGCGCAATTTCCCGTCCTGGCCGCAAAGGTGAAACTCGGAGGACTCTTCGAAAAGAAGGAGCGCTACTTCGACATCCAGTTCTACCTCGCGGAACTGGAGCGCGGAAGCTCGGCATGGAATCTGCTGAGCCTGCCGATCACCTCCGTGTTCGATCCGGAGAATTTCGGTTCCGGAAAGCTGGTGCTGAGCCGGCTTTCCGACAAGCGGGATACGTACACCGGGGCGTCGACACTTCTCGCGTCGTACGCCATGCTGGACCTGCCGTTGTCCGGGTTCCTCTCCTTCGCGGGACTGCAGCCGTTCCTCAGCGACATCCGTTTCACCGGCGGCGCGCGCCTGGAAAATTCGGAACAACTGGTCAACACGGTGAGTCCCTTCAGCACCGATGAATTGTATGTCGCGAAGGTGAAGAACATCGACGTGTTGCCGTCGGCGAACCTGACCTTCGTCGTGAATCCGGTCGTCAACATCCGCCTTGCCGCGAGCCAGTCGGTCAACCGTCCAGAATTCCGCGAGCTGTCGAGTTTCTACTTCTACGATTACAGCGTCTATGAAGGCACGTTCGGCAATCCCTTGCTGCAGAGAGCCTATTCGCACAATTACGACGCGCGTCTCGAATATTTTCCCGGCGCGGGTGAAGTGCTGGCCGTCAGTTACTTCCACAAGAACATCTCCAACGCCATCGAGCAGCGCATCCTGCCGTCGTCGAATCCCGAGCGCACCTGGTTCAATTCCCCGCACGGCGTCAACCGGGGCTGGGAAGTCGAGATGCGCACGACCCTCGCCTTCCTGGGGTCCTACGGCGCCAATGTCAGCATCACCGGCAATTACACGCGGATTGCGTCGGACATCGAGTACACGCAGGGATATAAAATCGACAAGGGAGGCGGCGTCTACCTGGACGAGTACCGCACCGAGACGCGCGAGATGCAGGGGCAGTCGCCGTACATGCTCAACCTGTCGCTGCTGTTCCGCGAGCCCGTGTTCGGCACGTCGATCAACATCCTGTACAACGAATTCGGCAAGCGTCTCGACGCCGTGGGCGACGAGCGCGGACTGGACGTGTACGAGGAAGCGCGCGGCGCGGTGGATCTCTCCATCACACAGAACATCCTCCCGCGCCTCGACCTGAAGTTCACCGCGCGCGAGATCCTCGTGACGAATCCCGGCCGTCTGGAGGGCTCCGCTTCCGACGGCAGGCACGAGCGCCGCTTCGTGACCCGCGAAGGCAACGAATACAAGCGCATTCTGACCGATCCGACATATGCGCTGCAGTTCTCCTACACATTCTGAACAGGCGCGCATCGAAATCACACGTCCGCCGCATCAAGGCCTCACACGCGGGGCCTAGATTTGCAGCATCCCGTTGTCGACAGCGGTTCGATTATCCCTTTCCCATCCCATAGAGCTCCGAAGAGACCGTCCGGCGTCTCTCGATTCCGAAACCGTGAATGTGCGAGCGTTGACGCGCTCGAAGCCAACCGCAGCAAACAGAAACCTTGGTGAACCCAGTAACATTAACGTGGAGATCCGTATGAGAAATTTTCTTGCCATGGCAGCGGCCATCGTCCTGCTTGCCGGCAGCACCGCATCCTCTCAGCCGACGGTGATACTCGGACCCGGCCTCAACAGCGGCCGCACCGTGTTCCATCAGTCGGGGAGCCGCACGCTTTCGAGCGACAGCGTCTACATCCTGACAGGTTTATATTTCGTCGATTCGACCTTCAGCCTGACCATTCCCGCGGGCACCATCATCCGCGGCGATACCGCGGCGACGCTGATCATCATGCGGGGTGCGACGATCAACGCGAACGGCACGTCGTCGAACCCCATCGTCTTCACCAGCCTCAAGCCGATCGGGCAGCGCAATCCCGGCGACTGGGGCGGCGTCATCATTCTCGGCAACGCGCCGTCGAACCAGGTGAATCCGCTGATCGAAGGCGGCATCATCCCCGGCACCTACGGCGGCTCGAATCCGGCGGACAACTCGGGCACGTTCCGCTACGTGCGCATCGAGTATCCCGGCTTCCGCTTTCAGCTGAACAATGAAGTGAACGGCCTCACCATGGGCGGTGTCGGCAGCGGCACGACGATCGAGTACGTGCAGGTCAGCTACTCGAACGACGATTCCTTCGAATGGTTCGGCGGCACCGTGAATGCGAAGTACCTCGTGGCATTCGGCGGCACGGACGACGAGTTCGACACCGATTTCGGCTACAGCGGCTTCGGCCAGTTCCTCCTTGGCATGAAGGACGTGTCAAACTGGGATCCTACGGGAGAGACCAACGGATTCGAAAGCGACAACGAGGGCTCGCAGAGCTTCAAATCGCCCCGCACGTCCGCGCGCTTCTCGAATGTGACGCTGCTCGGACCGCGCCGCGTGGATTCCCTCTCGCTCGCATGGTATCCCGGAAATAAATTCCAGTACAGCGCCGTTCTCCGTCGCGGCACACAGTTTTCGTTCTATAACTCCGCCATTCTCGGCTATCCGGGAGGTCTCTCGCTGCGCGACTCCATCACCTACCGCGCGCTCCTGAACGATTCGCTGCAGATCCGCACGACGAGCCTGGCCGCGTGGGACGGCACGACGTTCCCCGTGATGCACGCCTCGGGCACGGGCGTCACCGCGTCAAACGTGCAGAGCTGGTTCACCACGCCGGCCTATAACAATCTCGGCGGCGCCGCGACGCGCACCCCCAGCGCGCTCGACCTCGTCGATATGAACAATCTCAACAATCCCGATCCGCGTCCGAGTGCCTCGTCGGAACTCGCCACCGCCGGCACGGAATTTTCCGTCCCGCGCCGCTGGAGCGGCAACACATTCTTCGATTCCACGAGTTATCGCGGCGCATTGAATCCCGCGCAGCCGTTGAACGCGCAGTGGACGGCAGGGTGGACGAATTTCGATCCGCAGAACACGCATTACCTGAACACCGGCTGGAACCTCGTCTCCGTGCAACGCGTGCCGACTTCCTTTGCCGTCAACGATCTGTACCCGACACGTACGCTGAGCGATGTGTACAACTTCACCGGCTCCGCCTACGCGGTGCTCACCACGCTCTCGAACGGTCCCGGGTACTGGACCTACTTCAGTTCGCCGAAGGCGGTCACGATCAGCGGCGCCGCGATTTCCGGTCCGTTGACCTACACGACCACCGGCGCACGCTGGGTGATGATCGGCTGCAAATCGAAGCCGGTGTCGTTCTCTTCCGTCACCGTGTCCGGTGCGGGCACGATCCAGGCCGGTCCGTTCGGCTACCAGGGTGCAGGGTATGCCACCGTCGCAACGCTCGAGCCGGGACGCGGCTACTGGGTGTTTGTCGACGGCGCCTGCACGATCACCATTCCGTAATCGTTACACCACTCGCATTCAATCGGATACACCAATGAAACGATATATCATCGCATGCACGCTCCTTCTGGCCGGCCTCACCGTCGCGGCCCAGAGCCAGGTGTCATACAAAGTGACGATCGCAGTCGCCGCGGGCACCTATTCACAGAATCTCGAAATCGGCATCAACGGCGATGGCGCCGGTCCCGCCGACGACAACACCTACGGCGTCGATACGAACCCGCTGCTTGGCATCTTCCAAGAGAGCCTCGCGCCGCCCGCGCCGCCCGCGCCGTACGACTTCGACGCGCGTCTCACCACGAATCCGGGTCGCACGACCACGTTTCCGGCCGGTCTCGGCGGCGGCGTCTACAAGCAGATCGTTCCCTTCAGCGGCGTCGCGCAGGTCGACACCTTCAAGATCAACGCTACCGGCGACGCGTGGGACAACGGCGCCACGATCACCTGGCCGGCCAACCTGGGCAGCTACGGCACGTCGTGGATCATCAAGCCGGCGACGGGCACCGCGTTCGCCCCGGTCGACATGATCGCGAACACGTCGCTCGTCATTCCCGCCTTTGCCGGCGTCAACAACATCTACATCATCAAGGTGGGCGGTTTCGCCCCGAGTCCCGGTCCGACGTTCATGGGCTCGCCGAATCCGGTCGCGTTCGGTTCGCGCAACGTCAACTCGTCGACGGATCTCGTGCTGACCGTGTCGAACACCGGCACCGTGAATCCGCTCGTGGTGTCGGCCGTCGACACGACGCTCGGCGGACAGGCCTTCTTCTGGGTCGGGACCGCGCCGAATCCCGCGGGCTTCACCGTGGCCGCCAACAGCGCGGTGAACTATACAATCCGGTTCACGCCGACCGCGGGCGCCGGGTACAACGAGCAGATCGAGTTCGCGCACAACGCTTCCGGTTCGCCGACGGCCATCACCATCACCGGCACCGGCCAGTCGCAGGGCGGCGATCTGGTGTTCGCGTCGAGCACGGTGACGCGCAACGATCTGACGACAGGATACGTCGATTCGCTGCTGCTCGCCAGCCACGTCGGCACGGCGACCAAGTCGCTGCAGCTTCGCATCATCAACAGCCACAGTCCGTCTTCGCTGACGCGTCTGACCGGCGTGTCGCGCGGCGCGCGTCTCGCGGATCCGTCCAAGTGGATCTTCCAGTATGAAATCGGCCACGGTCCCATCGCGTCGGATCTGAGCAGCATCGACACGATCCGCCTCGTGATCCTCGGCACCAACGACTCGTTGACGGCGGGCAGCGCGACGCAGTCGCTCGTGAAGTTCACCTACTCCGTGGTCGACGTCAGCACGGACACCGCGTACTCGTCGATGACGCTCGCGAACGTCGTGAGTTCCACCTGGAAGGGCGAGTCCTCGCAGATCGTCGCGGGTCCGGCGCAGACGGTGGTCATTCTCGACCGCGGCGTGGGCCTCAACGGCGACACGAACGGCGACGGCTTCGTCGATCTTCTCGATCTTCTTCAGGTCATCGATCACATCCTCGGTCGCATCACGCTGCAGTCCCGCGAGTTCGCTCGTTCCGACGTGGCGCCGTGGCCGACAGGCGACAACGTGCTTGATGCGCGCGACGTGGCGCTGATCCAGCAGATCATTCTGTCCGGCGAGTACCCCGACGGCGCGCCGATTCCGTTCACGGGCGGCGGTCGCCGGACGATGTCGAAGACTGGCGCCGCGCGCCTGGTGTTCGATGTGAGCAAAGAGAGCGTTGCCGTGTCGATCGAGAGCAACGAGATCGTGAAGGGCCTGCAGTTCGACATCGCCGGCGCGGTATCGACGGGCGGCGCCATCTCCGAAATGAGCAATGTGTTCGGATCGCAGAACGGCGCTTCCTTCCGTTCGGTGATGTATCAGAACAGCGGCGATGAATTCGCGGTTGGCGCCCATGCGGTGGCCACGCTGCCGATTCGCCAGGTGTCCGAACTCGATGTCCGCAATGTGGTGGTCGCGAATGCGCGGAACCAGAAGATCAACGTGAACATCGTTCTGCGCAAGAGCGGCGTCGATGCTCCCGAGGCCTTCGCGCTCCTTGCGAATTACCCGAACCCGTTCAACCCCGGCACGACGATCAGCTTCGCCGTGCCGACCGCGTCCGACATTCGCGTCACCGTGCTCGACATGCTCGGCCGCGAAGTGCGCTCGCTCGTCTCCGCCTCCATGAACGCCGGCACGCACAGCGTCGCGTGGGACGGTCTCGACAACAACGGCGCGGCCGTGTCGTCGGGCATGTACATGTATCGGATGCAGGCGGGTGATTTCACCGCGACCCGTACGATGACGTTGAACAAGTAAGATTCCGGCGGGGAGCCCGCGCGGGGCCTGTCCGGCGTTTCGGCGTCGGACAGGCACGCGCGTTACAACGAAGACCCTGCTTCCGCCTCATCCATTTATCGAAAGGAGATTCCGATGACCCGTTTTGCACTGCTCTCGCTCGTGATCGTTCTCGCCGCATCATCCGCGCTGCACGCGCAGTCGTCCTTCGTCGTGCCGTTGTACATCTCCGCCCGCGCGGAGGTGGACACGCTGTTCCTGGGCGTGAACCCCGGCAACACCGTGGGTATCGATGATGCCGCATCCTTTGGCGGCTTCCGCGAATCCATGGCCCCGCCGACTCCTCCCCCGCCTTTCGCGTTCGATGCGCGATTCGTGTCGCTCCCGGGGCGCCTTGCGACGTATCCTGTCGGTCTCGGCACCGGGTCCTTCAAGGACGTCAGAGGCTACGTGAGCGCCGCGCAGGTGGATTCCTTCAAGGTGAAAATCGACGGCGATCTGACGGAGAGCGGCGACGTGACCGTCACGTGGCCCGCGTATCTGAAGAACTACGCCACGTCGTGGACGATCAAGCCGCAGGCCGGGAGCGACTGGCCCGCGACGGACATGCTGACCTCGACGTCCGTCGTCATTCCGATGGGAACGCAGAAGAACATCATCATCATCAAGTCCGGCGCGCTGGTGTCGGATGCGGGGAGCACTCCGTCGCCTTCTTCCGTTGTTCTCGGACAGAATCATCCGAATCCATTTTCCGCCTCCACCGCACTCTCGTTCACGCTGCCCACGGCGCGCTTCGCGCAGGTGGACGTCTATAATCTGCTGGGCGCCCGCGTTGCAACGCTCGTGTCGCAGACGCTTTCCGCGGGTTTGCACCGCGTGGAGTTCCATGCGGCGAATCTTCCCGCCGGCGTGTACGTGTACCGTCTCGAGACGCCGGGATTCACGGCCACGCGCCGCATGCACATCGTGCGATGACCGGAGTTCTCCATGCATGCTGACAGCGCAGTCCGATTCTCCCGCGTGCGCCGGCGCTCCATTGCGAGCGTCCTCCGTTGCGGCGCGTTCCTCTTCCTCGTCTCGTCGCGGCTGCTTCCCGCGATCCCCGTCGGCGGCAGTCTTCCCGGCTCGCCGCCGCCGGGGGGGACGCTGGGCTTCGCGACGCCGCACGTGACCGTGCTCGACCATCGTTCGGGCCAGACGGGGAGCATCGCGCTGACGCAGTTCGAGGGCGACTCTCTTCTGGCACTCCAGTTTCGCGTCGTGAACCGCGCGGGGCACCTGCGCTTCGAGGGCGCATCGCCTGGCGATTCGCTCGCGGCCAGCGGCACCTGGCACTTCAGCTACGCCATCCGGCGCGGCGCGCTGCAGCCCGATCTCGGCGCCACCGATACGCTCACGATCGTGCTGTTCGCGTTGAACGGCGCGGCACTCCCGGCCGGTTCGTATCAGGATCTCGTGCGCTTCACGTACGCCGTGTCCGACATCGCCGCCGCGACCGCGTCGACCACCCTGAGCATCGAGGACGTGGCGGGTTCTCTCCCTGGCGGCGCGGATGCGTTTCTCGGCGCCGGGCCTCCGCAGGAGGTGACGATCATGAACACCGTGCAAAAGGGCGACGTCGACGGGAATGACCATGTCGACATCAACGATCTGCTCGGAGTGATCCACGTGATTCTCGGCAAGGAGGTCCTGCAGGGGGCCTCGGCAGCGCGCGCCGACATCGCGCCGTGGCCCGACGGCGACAACGCAATCAACGTACGCGATCTCGTGCTGACGCAGCGGGTCATTCTCGACGGCGCATATCCCGACGGGACGCCGCTCTCCGCGGCGCCGGATGAGGAGCGGCGCGGCGCGTCGTTCCGGGCATCCACGCCCGGCGCGGTGCCCGACGTGAAAATCGTCGTCTATGTGCATGCCGGCGGCATGGCCGTACACATGACGAACCTCGTCCGCGTCAAGGGCATTCAGCTCGAACTGAACAATGTCGCCGCGGTGCCCGACACGATGCGGCTCCGCACCATTTTCGATCCGGGACCGACATGGAACCGCACCGCGTCGAACGTGCTCGTGCTGTTGATGAACAATGACGCGGCTGCGCCGATCGAACCCGGCGCGCGTTTCGTCACGATCATGACCTTCCCCGTCGCGAATCCGTTCCAGATCAACTTGAAGAAGCTCGTTGTCGCCGACATGCAGAACTCCCGGATCACGAACCTTGAAGCCTCGATCGTGTACGGAGTGCCCAGCGGCATCGGTGATGTCCCGCTCCCGACGGTCGCGGAATTGCGATCGGTCTATCCGAATCCGGCGGTCACCTCCACCACGCTCGAATTCGCGATGCTGCGGCGATCGGCGGTCTCGATCACCGTGCATTCCGGATCGGGCGCCGTCGTGCGCAGGCTCGCGGCGGAGGAGTTCGACGCGGGCAGCCATCGTGTCGCATGGGACGGACGCGGCGATGCCGGCGAGGCGCTGCCAACCGGCATGTACTGGTTTTCGGTGTCGGGAACATCCGGCAGGCTGACGCGTCCTGTCGCCCTCCTCCGCTAATCTGGAAAACACGCTCGTGCCGTGTTTCCAGCACCGATGCACTGTGCCGCTGCGCATCCTCGCGTTGTTCGCAACGCTTGGCGCCGTGCCGCATGTCACTGCCGCGGCGCAGGGCGCGTCCGATGTGCTTCCACATGCGACGCCGGCGCTCCCGCTCTCGTCACCCGCGGATATCGGCTGGATGGACAAGTACTCGCTCCCCGGGACCAACGGGGTGGTGCACGCCATTGCCGGCAGCGGCAATAATGTGGTCATCGGCGGCGCCTTCACCGAGGCCGGAGGAATCGCGGCACGAAACATCGCGCGCTGGGACGGCTACGGCTGGCGCGCTCTCGGAAGCGGCGTCGACAGCACCGTGCTGGCCCTCGCCGTCGACGGAGGCGACGTGTACGCCGGCGGATTGTTCACGCACGCCGGCGCCGCGGCGATGCCGCACATCGCGCGGTGGAACGGCAGCGCATGGCAGCCGCTCGGAAGCGGGGTCGCGGGCGAGGTGCGCGCGCTGTGCTTCCGCGGAGACAGCCTCGTGGTGGGCGGACACTTCGCCATCGCCGGGGGTCTCGCGGTCAACAACATCGCGCGGTTTCGCGCCGCCGCCTGGAGCGCCTGCGGCAGCGGCACCAACGGCGCCGTCAATGCCGTCGCGTTTCATGGCGACTCGCTGCTGATCGGCGGCGAATTCACCGGTCGCGTCGCGCGGTGGACCGGAACGCAATGGCTGGCGCATGCCTCCTCCACCAACGGCATCGTGCACGCATTGCTCTCCACCACGACGGGACTCTTCATCGGCGGCGACTTTACCACGGCGGGAGGCATCGCCGCGGCGCGTGTGGCGCGCTACGACAGCGGCCGCTGTGTCGCGCTGCAGGGCGGATGCAATGCGACGGTCCGCGCGCTGCACGCGGACGGATCGGACATGATCGCGGGGGGAGATTTCACCACCGCGGCAGGGGCGTCGATGCGGCATGTCGCGCGTTGGAACGGCGCCGCATGGTCCGCTCTCGGAAGCGGCACGGACAGTTCCGTGCATGCGATCCATCGCACGCCGTCCAAACTCCTCGTCGGCGGCCGCTTCGCGCATGCCGGCGGTCTCGCCGTCCGATCGCTCGGCTTCTCGGATGCGGATGGCTGGCATGCGACAGGATACGGAGTAGATGGTCCGATATATGCGATGCTCCGCCTGGATTCGCTGCTGTACGTCGGTGGATTTTTCTCGCACGCCGGCGGTGTCCCCGCTGCCAATATCGCCTGCTGGGACGGGTTGCGGTGGCGGGCCCTGGGATCCGGCACGAATGCCCCCGTGTATGCGCTGTTCGCGCGAGGGGCCGCGCTGTACGCCGGGGGCGTATTCACGCAGGCGGGTGGAGTCGCCGCGAACCGCATCGCCCTGTGGGACGGATCCACCTGGACGGCGCTTGGCGGCGGCATGGACAATGCGGTTGACGATATCGATACGCTGGGCGGCATGCTCGTCGCTTCAGGCGCATTCTCGATAGCCGGCGGAAGCTCCGCCAACCGCGTCGCGCGATGGAACGGCTCCGCGTGGTCGGCCTTCGGCAGCGGCATGAACGGACGTGTTCTCGCCCTCGCTTCGCGCGCGGGCGTCCTGCATGCCGGCGGGGAGTTCACAAGCGCGGGAGGCGCCGCCTGCAATCGGGTGGCCCAATGGAACGGCGCGTCCTGGTCGGCCATGAACGGGGGGATGAACAGCACGGTCGTCTCGTTGCTCGCCGATGACAGCGGTGTCAGTGCCGCGGGGTATTTCACGGTTGCGGACGGCAATGCGGCGGGGCGCGTTGCGCGATGGAACGGCACGGGATGGAACCCGCTCGGACAGGGAATGGACGGTCCCGTGCAGCACCTGATGCATGCCGCGGGACGCATCGTCGCCTGTGGAGAGTATTCGCTCGCGGACGGCCAGCCGGCATCGCGCGTTTCCGAGTGGACGGGATCGGGCTGGCTTGCGCTCGGCGGTGGTCCGAGCGGAACAGCGTACTGTGCCGTGCAGACGGATTCCGGTCTTTTCGTCGCCGGCGATTTCGACGCATCCTCCGGACGCGCTGCGGCAGGAATCGGCCGCTGGTCACGGCCGGTCACCACCGTGTACCATCCCGGCTGGAACATGTTCAGCCTGCCGCGCGGCCCGCAAAGTTTTCAGGATGCCGCGGTTGCCGGTTTGACGACGCAGGACGCATGGCGGCTTACGGTGAACGGCTACGAGCACCCATCGGAATTGCGGGCCGGCGAGGGCTACTGGACATACTTCATGGCGGCGGACTCGCTCGCGTTCACCGGTGCCGTGCTTGACTCCGTGGTGATGGTCATCGCCGACGCACCGCGATGGGTCATGATCGGGTCCGTGAGTCACACCGTGCCGGCCTCCAGTGTACGCTCCGAACCGGGGACGGCGCTGCTCGCGAATTCCCTCTACGGGTTCGACGGCAGCGGCTATGCGCATCCCGCGGAGATCGAACCGGGCAGAGGGTATTGGATCTACGTGCTGCAGCCGTGCACGATTCATGTCGGGCCGTGAGCATTCGAAGAGTGGTCTGAACTCTGCAATGCGCCTCATCGGCTCAGCTCGATGCGGCATCGGCCGAGCTGCGCAAGGCCGCGCGGACTTCAGCGTCCGAGCATCCATCCCGCGGAGGAGAGCGCGCCGAACGCGAAGAGCAGCCGTCCCGTCATGGCGAGGCAGCGGTTGAGCGGGGCGCCTTCGGCGGTGTCGACGAGACGCACGATCGGGAACGCGAGCGGCAGCGTGGCGAGCGGGAGCAGCAGCCACGGACTCGCATGCAGCGCGGCAACCTGCGCGACGGGCACAAGGTAGGCGAAGGCGAGCAGCAGCTTGAATTCCACCCGCGTGGCGGCCTTGCCGATGCGCACGGCGAGCGTTTTCTTGCCGACGTCCCTGTCGGTGTCGATGTCACGGTAGTTGTTCACGACGAGGATGGCGGTGGAAATCGCGCCGGGCGACAGCGATGCCATCAGTGCCGCGGGGGAGAAGCGCAGCGCCTGCACGTAATGCGTGCCCGTCACCGCGACGATGCCGAAAAAGACGAACACGAACACGTCGCCGAGTCCGACATACGCGAGAGGCCAGGGGCCGGCGGTGTACGCCACCGCGCAGATGAGCGACACCACGCCGACGACAAGGATGGGCCAGCCCGCGACGGAGACAAGGTACAAGCCGAGCACGAAGGTGAGCGCAATGACGCCGAGCATCGCGTTCCGCACCGTGGCAGGAGGGATGAGACCGCTCTGTGTGACGCGCACGGGTCCGAGGCGCCTGTCCGTGTCGGCGCCCTTCAAGAAGTCGAAGTAATCGTTCGCGAGGTTGGTGCTGATCTGGATGAGCAATGCGCAAAGCAGCGCCACCAGCGCCGGCAGCAGGACGAACGCCCCCTCCGCCGCGGCAACCGCCGAGCCGACGATGACCGGCACCGCCGAGGCCGGGAGCGTCTTCGGCCGCGAGGCGAGAATCCATGCTCGGGCGCGGGTCATGCGTGAGGCATGTGACGATGGATGTATCCGATTCGCTTCACTCCATCACTCCAATACTCCGTCGCCCCGGAACGCCGGCGCCCCCAATTCCCAATCCCCTGAGTTCCCCATTCTCCGCTACCACGGCAGCCACGGAAATCGTCTGAAGCGCGGGGCGCGCTTTTCGACATACGCCTTCCGGCCCTCCTGCGCTTCCTCCGACATGTAGTAGAGCAGCGTGGCGTTGCCGGCGAGTTCCTGGATGCCGGCCTGCCCGTCGAGCTCCGCGTTGAACGCGGATTTGAGGAGACGGATGGACAGCGGCGACTTCTCGAGGATCTCGCGCGCCCAGGCGACGCCTTCATCCTCCAGACGATCGACAGGAACGATGGTATTGACGAGACCCATGTCGAAGGCTTCCTGCGCGCTGTACTGGCGGCAGAGGTACCAGATTTCCCGGGCGCGCTTCTGGCCAACGAGCCGCGCGAGGTAGGAGGCGCCGAAGCCGCCGTCGAAACTTCCGACTTTCGGACCCGTCTGTCCGAATATCGCGTTGTCCGCGGCGATGGTCAGGTCGCAGACCACGTGCAGCACGTGGCCGCCGCCGATCGCGTAGCCCGCGACGAGGGCGATGACGGGCTTGGTCATGCTGCGGATGAGCCGCTGCAGTTCGAGCACGTGCAGGCGGGGAACGCCGCCGGCCGCGGGCACGTAGCCCGCGTCGCCGCGGATGCGCTGGTCCCCGCCGCTGCAGAACGCGTACTTGCCGTCCTTCGACGGTCCCTCGCCGGTGAGCAGCACCACGCCCACGGCGCTGTCGTTGGCGGCGATGCGGAAGGCGTCGAGCAGTTCGTCGAGCGTCTCGGGACGGAAGGCGTTGCGCACTTCCGGCCGGTTGATGGCGATGCGCACGATGCCGTCGCCGGAACTGCGGCAGGTGATGTCGTGGTAGGTCTTGACGGTGGTCCAGGTGACAGGCTGCATTGCGGTGACCGATCCTTGTCAGGCGTGAGTGAGAGAATCCCAAAACGTGTCGAGCAGGGCGCGAAGTTCCGCCGGGGTTTCGCCGGGGACGTCATGACCGATGCCTGGAAGCACGCGCAGCACGGCGCCGGAGATGCCGCCTGCCATGCGCGTCGCGATGGCGGCGTAGGCGGTGTCGCTTTCTCCGGCGACGAGAAGGACGGGCATGGCCAGGTCCGGGAGCGCGTCCCAGAGCGAGTCCATCGACCCCTGACCCATGCCGCGAAGAGAGTTGGCGAGACCGCGCGCACTGTTCGCGAGCCTGTCCCGCCGCGCCTCGCGCCGTCGCCGCTCGTCGCCGCCGTCCTGCCGTGCGAAGAGCGGCTGCGCCATCCACGCGTGGATGAAGGCTTCGAGTCCGTCGCGCTCGAGGTCCGCGGCCCGCGCGGCATCGGCCGTCCTGCGCGCCTCGCGCAGCGCGTCGTCCTCGATGCCGGGCGAAGCGCTGACAAGGGTGAGGGATGCGAGACGCGCCGGATGCGCAAGCGCGAAGTGCAGCGCGGCGCGGCCGCCCATGGAATAGCCGACGAGATGCGCGCGTTCGATTCCCTGCCGGTCGAGCGCTTCCGCGAGAAGGCGCGAGGAGGCGTCGAGCGTGTAGTCGGAAACGGCGTCCGTCACCGGGGACGAGCCGTGCCCCATCAGATCGATGCCGAGCAGCGGACGCGTGGACGGCCGCAGCAATGCGACATGGCGCCAGGACGCGCTGCTGCGCGTGAAGCCGTGAAGGAACACCGCGGGAAGCGCGGACGCATCGCCTCCGGCGAATGTCGTCAACGCCAGAACACCTGCTGATGCAGCCGGCACGGGCGAGGCGGCGCTCTCCGTGTACGCGCGCTCCGCCTCGGCGCTGACCCGTCCGAGAATGCCGGCGCGCCATTCCTTGCCGCCGCGGATCTCCGTGCGCACTTCGAGGATGTTGACGCCGGTCGTCTCAAGAGAAGCGCGCAACTCCGCTTCGAAGTGCCGCGGCGAGGACGCGCGACGGTAGCCGAGGCTGAATGCCGCGGCCAGCGCCTCGAAGTCCATGCCGTGCGGCGTGAGGAAATGCTTCGTGTGCGCGGGCTCGAAATCCCGAACGGGCAGCAGATCGAAGATTTCCCCGCCGTCGTTGTTGATCAGGACGATGGTGAGGTCCGCACCGGCGTTCCTCGCGGCCAGCAGACCGTCGAGATCGTGCAGCAGGGCGATGTCACCGACAAGCGCGACGGTGCGTCCTCCGCGCGCGCGCGCCACGCCGAGCGCGGTGGAGAGCACGCCGTCGATGCCGTTGACGCCGCGGTTGCAGAACACGTCGATATCGGCGTTCTCCGCGTGGGCGAAGGTCTCGAGATCGCGTATCGGCATGCTGCTCGATACGAACAGCGCCGTGCCCGCGGGCAACGCGTCGACGAACCGATGATGGAGGTGGCCCGGAAATGGCGCGTCATCCGTCGACAGCGCGTCGCGGAGAGCGGCTCGCGCGGCCGCGTCGGCGCGGAGGAGCGCCCGTATCCATGCCTCGTCGATTCGCGAGCGGACGCGCGGGACGAAGCGCGCGGCCAGCCGGTCGAAGAGATCCGCCGGCGACGCCTGCACGCGCAGCCCCGGCACATGGTCGGGGTCGAGCCTGGCGTGCGATGCGGCGACGAACACCTGCGGCAGCGCCGCGCATTCCGCGATGAAGTCTTGCAGCGCCCTGGTCGTCGGTGCGGCGCCTAGCCGGATAATGAGATCCGGTTTTCCGATGTCGTGGAGTCGCGCGCTTCGGAAGAGGAGGTCGCCCGCGGTGATCGTCAGCGCGCCGCGCGCCGGATCGAAGCGGAGTTGCGAGGCTGCCTCCGCCAGGACGGGGATGTCCGCCGCGAGGGAAAGACGCCGCACCGCCTCGCGGTGGTCGCGGCCGTCCGCGTCGGGTCCCGCGACGAGGAGGATGCGCGCGTGCGCGCGCAGGAGGTGCTCGAGACGGTCCACGGTCGCGTCGTCGGCGCGCGAGGGCGTGCGGAGGTGCTCCGCGAAGGGGCGACCGTCCGCGCGTCCGCGGAGACCGACGCCCGGGCGCGTCTCGAGATCGGGGGGCACGGCGCCGGGACCGGCGGGAGCCGCGGTCGGTTCGAGAGGCTTGTCGAAGGGGAAATTCAGATGCACGGGTCCGGATTCATCTCCCGCGGCGTGGGCGAGGGCGTCGCAGGCCGTCGAACGGAGCGCGCGCAGCGCGTGTTCATCCGCGGAGGGCTGCGGCATGTCGCGGAAGCAGCGCGTGTGCGTCCCGAAGAGCCGCGCCTGGTCCATGGTCTGCGGCGCGCCCGCATCGCGCAGCCGCGCGGGACGGTCGGCGGTGAGGACGAGCAGCGGGACGCGCGCGAGCGAGGCCTCGCAGACGGCCGGCAGCAGGTTCGCCGCGGCGGTGCCCGACGTGCAGAGCACGGCGACGGGCGCACCGGAGCCCTTCGCGAGTCCGAGGGCGAAGAAGCCCGCGGCGCGCTCGTCGAGGACGGAATGATCGGTGATGTCCGGATGTGCCGCGAAGGCGAGGACGAGGGGCGTGGAGCGCGATCCCGGCGAGATCACGGCATGCCGGAGCCCGCAGCGCGCGAGTTCGTTGACGAAGACGCGCGCCCAGAGCGTGTTGAGGTTCGGGAAGCCGCCGTCCACCGTCACGCCTGCGCGAGCGCGGAAAGGATGGCCTGGAGCTTGACGCGCGTCTCCTCCACCTCGTCGCGGGCGACGCTCTCGGCCACGAGACCGGCGCCGCCGAAGAGCAGCGCGTCGCGGCCGTGAAAGACCGCGGAACGGATGGTGACCGCCGCGTCGCCGTTGCCGTCGGCATCCATCCAGCCGGCGACCCCGGCGTACTGTCCGCGATCGAATTGCTCGTAGCGTTCGATGATGTCCAGCGCCTGCTCGCGCGGGGAACCGCAGACGGCGGGCGTCGGATGCAGACGCGCGACGGCATCGACGATGCCGCGGCCTTCCGAGAGCGTTCCGGTGAAGGGGGTCACGAGGTGCTGCACGTTGCGCAGGATCAGCACTTCTGTGTGGCCGGTGACGACCTCGTCGCACAATTCCTCGAGCACGTCGTGGATCATGCGCGCGACGACGGAGTGCTCCTTCGCGTACTTGGCGTTGCTCTGCAGGTCGGCGCGGTTCTTCTGCTCGTCGCCGAGTGTGCGGCCCGTCGGCACGCTGCCGGCTACCGCCGCGGTGCTGATGTCGCGATCGCGGACGCGCGCGAGACGCTCCGGGGTCGCGCTCAGGAAGAGGGCGCCGGGCGCAGGGGCCTGCACGAAGAGGAAGCACTCGGGGTAGGCGTGATCCAGCGCGCGCAGCAGCAGCGGGATGCGGATGTCGCGTTCGGCGGTGATTTCGAGCGCGCGCGCGAGCACGAGTTTCTCCGGGGCGCCCCGGTGGAGGAGGCGGATCGCATGTTCCACCGCGCCGATGAACGGCGCTTCATTCCAGTTCATCCGCGCGGCCAGCGGATCCATGGCCGGCTCGTCGACCGCGATGTCCTCCGCGGCGAGGCGCTCGGCCAGGGCGATCCACCCCGCGCGTTCTTCGGCGCGGCAGGTCACCGTGCGGGACATGCCGTCGGGACGGATCGAAAAGAGCAGCGCGGGCACGACGAGCGACAGGGGGGAGAAGCCCTCCCATCCGGGGTGTTCCGCGCGGCCCGGATTGAAGAACAGCGTGAAGAAGACCGGCGGCGCGGCGCCCTGCATGCGCGTCGCCATTGACGCGCGCAGCGATGCGGCCTCCCGCCCGAAGACCTCGCGCCAGGAGGCGCCGTCGCCAGCGCCATGCCGCTCGGCGGCTGCGCCGGCGGCAACGAAGATCTCGCCTTCGGGCGAACGCCAGAGCGTCGCGTGGTGCGCGCCCTCGTCGAGAAGGCGCGTGTAGATCGTGAGCGGGGAGACGCGCGGCAGTCCGTCGAGAGTCTCGACGATCAGCGGCTCCGAGCCGTGGGTGTTCAGGATGTCGTCGGCCATTGCTGCGCTGCGGTGAATCGGCGGAGTCATTGCATGCAAAACTACGAATGTTTCAGCAGATGCGGCAGGGATGCGGCGACATTTCTCCGCGGATTTGATACTTTTGTGTCGCGCATGCGCGCGGCACCCCCATCACCACTGCGTCAACGCCATGAAGCACAGCATCATTCTCATCGGACACCGCGGCGCGGGCAAGAGCACGCTCGGCGCGCGCCTCGCCGCCCGGCACTCCCTGCCCTTCTTCGATCTCGACGAGGTCATCGAGGCGCGGAGCGGCAGCAGCGCCGCGCAGCTCGTGGCCGCGGACGAAGCCGCGTTCCGCGCGATGGAGCGGGAGACGCTGCGCGACCTGCTCGACGCGGGCGAATCGCGCGTGATCGCGGTGGGCGGAGGGATGCAGGACGTCCCGCCCGGCGTCGTCGTCGTCTGGATCGACCGCGAAGGCTGGGAGGAAATCGCGCGCGACAGCCGCGCGCGCCTGCGGCCGGAAATGTCCTTCGCGGAGGAAGTCGCGTGGATGCGGGAGACGCGCGAACCGCGCTACCGCGACACGGCGCATCTCCGCGTGCATCTCGAGCGCGGCGGCAATGCGGACGAGGCCGCGGAGCGGCTCGTCGCGCACGTCGGGCTCCTGCTCGAGGCGATCGGCAGTCCCGCCCTCGCGAAGACGTGGATCGTCGCGGCCGGCGCGAGCCAGCTGGAGCGCTGCTTCGCCGACGCCGCGCTGTTCGGGCTCGCGGGCGTGGAGATCCGCAGCGATCTCCACGCGCACGCGCCGTCAGCGGAAGCGGGACCCTGGCTCGCCTCACTGCGCACGGAGGAGGAGGGATTCTTCCAGCGCTGCGCCGGGGCCGCGCCCTTCGATTGCGACGCGTCGCTCATCGCGCTGGCCCGGCTCGACGGACTCGCGCCCCGCCCCTTCATCGTGTCGGCGCATCCGAAGGACGTCGATCAGGAGTATTTCGACGCCATGCTCGCGGCGGGCGAGCATCTGCTGTCGCGCCACCCGGAATGGAAGCCGTTCCTGCGCTACAAATACGCGCCCGTCGTCAAGTCCTGGGTCGAACTGCGCTTCGGACACGAGCTGTGCCGCGTGCACATGCGCAAGGGCGGACGCGCGAGCTACCTGCCGCAGGGCCGTCGCTGGGAATGGATGCGCGCCTTCCGGCTGCGCGCGCTCAACGACCTCAACTACGCGTCGCCCGGCGCCGAACAGCAGGGCGCGCTGCCGCCCGCGCTGTCCTTCTTCTTTCCGCACGCGGCCGGACCCGCGCCCGAAACATTCTGCGGCGTCATCGGCGATCCCGTCGCGCAGAGCGTCGGCGACGTCTGGCACCGGCACCTGAGCCTCGCGCTCGACGGCGGACGCATCGGCTACGCGAAGATCTTCGTTCCCCCGGACGAACTCGAGACGGCGCTCTACTTCCTGCTGAAACTCGAGGTGCACGGACTCAGCGTCACCGCGCCGCACAAGCGCGCGGTGATTCAGTCGAATTTCGTCACGAGCCCGTCGGGACTCGAGAGCGGAAACACGCTGACGCTCGTGGACGGCGGATGGATACTCACCGACACGGACCGCGACGGCATGCGCGCGTCGCTCACCGCCATCGAGGCCCGCGGCGTGCGTCCGGGCGGCGTCGCGGTGTTCGGACAAGGCGGCGTGCTCGACGCCGTCACCGCCGTGCTCGCCGAACGCGGCTGGGGTCCGGTGCACGCCGTGAGCGCGCGCGAAGGCTGGGGCCCGCTCGCTCATGGGCGCGTCACTCTTGTCGTCAATGCCGCGGGACCGGTCTCGACGGCCCACGAGGGCCCGCCGTTCGCGGATGCGTGGCTCGATCTGCACTATCGCGACATCGCCGCGCTGCCCGAGCACGCGCCCGTCTATCTGAACGGATGGACCTTCTACACCGCCCAGGCGCTGGAACAACGCGCGCACTGGGGTTTCCCGACCGTCGCGCCACTCTGACGCGACACGAACAGGAGCACTCCATGCGCGGCAACAGTTTCGGCAGCATCCTCGTCCTCACCACCTTCGGCGAATCGCACGGTCCCGCACTCGGCGCCGTCATCGACGGCTGCCCCGCCGGGATCCCTCTCGAACTCGAGGATTTCATCCGCGCACTGCGCCGCCGCCGCCCCGGGCAATCGGCCATCACGTCCGCACGCGCCGAGGAGGACGTCCCGGAGCTGCTCAGCGGCGTCTTCGAGGGCAGGACGCTCGGCACGCCCGTTGCCGTGCTCGTGCGCAACACCGACGCGCGAAGCGGCGAGTACGATCCCGGAGTGTACCGCACCGGGCACGCGGACAAGGTGTGGGAGATGAAGTACGGCGCGCGCGATTATCGCGGCGGCGGGCGCGCATCCGGACGCGAAACCATCGGACGCGTCGTCGGCGGGGTCGTCGCCGAGCGCATTCTCCCCGCCGAAACGCGCATCGTCGCATTCACGAAACAGATCGGCGGCATCATCGCCGGCAGCGTTCCCGACACGCTCACGCGCGAGCGTGTCGACCAGCACGAGACTCGCTGCCCCGATCCCGACGCGGCGGATCGCATGACGGAAGAGCTCCTGCGCTGCAAGGAGAGCGGCGACACGCGGGGAGGCGTCATTGAACTGCGCGTCACCGGCCTGCCCGCCGGCCTTGGCGAACCCGTGTTCCGCAAGGCGAAGTCCGTGCTCGCCGCCGCGCTGATGAGCGTGGGCGCGGTCGCGGGCGTGACGCTCGGCGATGCCGTGACGGACGCGGCGATGGACGGCATCGACTACCACGCCCTCGAAGCGGCGACCGGCATCGCGGAGCACGCCGCCGGCATCCAGGGCGGCATCACGAACGGCGAGCGCATCATCCTCCGCGCCTATATCAAGCCCGTGAGCACGATCGGCGACATGGCCCGCCTCGGCCGCCACGACCCCTGCATCCTCCCGCGCGCGGTGCCCGTGCTCGAGGCGATGGCCGCGCTCGCGCTGGCGGATCTCTTCCTCCTCGCGCGGACCGACCGCGCGGAGCGCTGACGCGCCCTTGCGCATCCGTGCCTAACGAGCGTTAGGCAATGACTCTCATATTTCAGAAGCCCCATGAATCGACCCGACCATATCACAACGCTCGCCGAACTCCAGTACGGGGAAGATGCCGTCGTCATTGCCGACGCCCGCCTGCCCCGCGGCCTCCTCGACCGTCTGCCCGATCCGCTGCTCGTGGACGCGGGCGAGGGGCTGAAGCGTCTGTCGTCCATCGAAACCCTCGCCGAGCGCGTCCTCGCGCGCCGCGCGTCGAAGCCGCTTACGCTGGTCGCGGTCGGCGGCGGCTCGGTGGGCGACGCCGTCGGTTTTCTCGCGAGCGTGCTGTGGCGCGGCGTCGGCCTGTGGCAGGTCCCGACCACGCTGCTCGCGATGGTGGACTCCGCGCACGGCGGCAAGAACGCCGTCAACATCGCCAGCGCGAAGAACCAGCTCGGCACCATCCGCAGCGCGGACAGGACCGTCGTCGTCGACGAATTCCTCACCACGCTGCCGACGGCGCAGCGGCGGGAGGGCTTCGCCGAAATTCTCAAGGCCCTGATGCTCGCCGACGAGGCGGCCGTGCGAGCGCTCGGCATCGAGGACGTCGAGGATCTGATCTGGCGCCCGTTCGCCGTCGCGCAGCCGCGGCTGTCCGCATTGATCGATACCGCGATCGGCATCAAGCTCGGCATCGTGGAGCAGGATCCTCTCGACACGAAGGGGATTCGGACCGTGCTCAATCTCGGGCATTCTCTCGGACACGCGCTGGAATTGACGGCCGGCCTGCCGCACGGCGATGCGGTCGCGTGGGGCCTTGCCGCGACGCTGGAACTGTCGAAGGACACCGGGCTCTCCGACGACGATCGCGCGCATCTCTCGTCGCTGCTGTTCCCGCTGCTGCGTCCGTTGCGCGCCGTCCCGTCGCGCGAAGTGCTGCTCGCAGCGCTCGCGCGCGACAAGAAACATCAGGGAGGTGCGCTGCGTTCGGTGCTGCTGCAGGGCATCGCGCGTCCCGTCGTGACGGAGAGCGTGTCCGCCGCGGAATGGGCGGAGACCTTCGCGCGCGTGCACGCCCGCGTCCGCGCCACGCCCGTGCGCGCATGGTTGCGCGATCCGCGGCGCGAGACGATACGCGTCGAGGCCGGCAAGTCCGAACTCAACCGCGCCCTGCTCATCGCGGCGCAGCGGCTTGGCACGACCACGATCACCGGGCGCAGCGACGCGGACGACGTCCGCCTGCTCGTTGACGGCCTGCGCGCATTCGGCGTGCCCGTCGAGGATACTGCCGACGGGTACGTGGTGAACTATCGCGCGCGGACGGATCTCGCGGAAGCCGCTCCGCGCGTCGCGCATTGCGGCGAAGGCGGCACCACGCTGCGTTTCCTGCTCGCGCTTGCGGCCACGAATGCGAAGGAGACACGGCTGTACGCGGCGCCCGCGCTGCTCGCCCGGCCGCACGACGCGCTGTTGCACGCGCTGCGAAAGGGCGGCGCGCGCATCGAGGCGTTCACCGACGCCGAGGGCGGCGGCTTCCTCGTGCGCGGGTGGAACGAGATGCCCGTGTCATTCTCCGTGGACGCGTCGCAATCATCGCAGTACGCGTCGGCCATCGCGCTGCTCGCCGCGGGCGCGGAGGCGCCGTTCACGCTGCGTCTGCTCGGCGACGCGGCGAGCGCGTCGTACTACGATCTCACGCTGCGCATGCTCGAGGAGGCCGGCGTCGAGACCATGCGCAACGCGAGCGATCTCACGGTGTTCAACCCGTCCGCCCGCGCGGGCGACCCGCTCGAACTGCGCGTCGCGCCGGACGCGAGCGCCATCGCCGTCTGGAAGGTGGCGCAGTACTTCGATCACACGCTGCTGCTTCCCGAGGGCGGAACCGGCCATCCCGACGACGCCATCGACGCGATGCTCGACGCGATCTACGCGGGACAGAAGCGTGACGAGATCGTGCTCGACTGCGCACAGGCGCCGGACCTCGTGCCCGTGCTCGTCATCGCCGCCTTCCGCTCGTCGAAGCCCGTGCGCATCACCGGCGCGGCCGCGCTGCGCGCGAAGGAGTCGAACCGCATCGAGGGCCTCGCCGCGTCGCTCGCCGCGATGAACATCCGCGTGCAGACGACGCCGGACGGCTTCCTCATTCCGCCGCGCGCCACACAGCAGATGACGCACGCGATGTTCGACACGCGCGGCGATCACCGTCTCGTGATGGCGGGACTGCTCATCTCCATGCTCGCGGGCGCCGTGGATCTCACCGATCCCTGGTGCGTCGCGAAATCGTATCCGGTGTTCTGGGACCACGCGCGCGCAGCCGGATGGAGCGTGCAACCGCTGACCTGAGATCACGGCGCGACGCTTCGACCGGGCGCGCGCAACACGCACATTGCAGAACAGCACCGTCACATCATTCGTCCATCGGCACACACGGACAGCATCCGAACCCATGACACCATTCTCCGAATACCTCGAACACGAAATCCGCCGCGCATCGCTTCCGCAGCGCGCACGCGAAGCGGGCGAGTGCGCCACCGCCGACGGGCGGCTCTGTCCGCTGTGCCATGCGCGCGATCTTCCGTACGACGCAGAGACGCGCATCCGCAACGCGGCGCTGCAGGCCTTCTGGCCGCAGGCCGGGGCGGGCATCCCGCTGGAGCCGCTGGTGTCCTCCGCGCCCGGACGCGGGTACCGGTCCGTGACGAAGCGCAAGGTCTTCGCCGAACTGCACGGCGCGCGCATCGGACTCATCGAAACCGGACCCGACGGCCGCAGCCGTCCGCTGCCCGTGCAGCGTTGCGCCATCGAGCCGCGCTCGCACGCGGAGGTGTACCGCGTCGTGCAGGCGAAGCTCGACAAGCCGTACGCGAAGCCGCTCGCCGCGTCGCTGCGCCACGTGGTGGTGAAGGGCGGCATGGAGGAGCAGACGGTGATCTTCACCGTCGACGAACTCTCGCAGCCGCTCACGCACGCGATGAACACGCTGAGCAAGTCGCTGACGCACGAGCTGCCCACGGTGGTGTCGGTGTTTCTGTATGTGGACGACGCGTCGGGGTCGCACTACTTCGGCGCGCGCGACGCGCGCAAGCGTCCCGTGTTCCGCCGCGTGTTCGGCAAGGGCGAGGTGCGCGAGCGCGCCTGCGGCCTGCAGTTCTTCTTCCATCCGCTGTCCTTCTCGCAGGTGAACCCGTTCGTCATCGACCGTTTCGTGACGGGCATCGGCGACGCGCTGGAACTCGCGAAGACGCAATTCCTCTACGATCTCTACTGCGGCTACGGGCTGTTCGGTCTCTGCCTCGCCGCGCGCGTGAAGGGCGTGCTCGGCGTCGAGATGTCGCCGCTGTCCGTCGAATCCGCCACGGCCAACGCCGCGCGCATGGGCATGACGAACGCGCGCTTCCAGCGCAGCGACCTCACGCCGGAGGCGGTGCACAAGGCGATGGCGCGCGCGACGCCCGCCGACGTCGCGATCGTCGATCCGCCGCGCAACGGCACGGGCGAGGGCGTCATCGAGGCCGTCGCGATGCACGATCTCGCGCGCGTGGCGCATCTCTTCTGCGAGATCGATCTGATGCCGAAGGAGATCGCGCGCTGGAAGCGCCACGGCTACCGGCCCGCGCGCGCGATTCCCTACGACATGTTCCCCGGCACGAATGAAGCGGAGATCGCCGTCGTGTTTGCGAAGGCGTGACGCGCGACGCGAAAAAAAAACCCGGGCGCGCCCGGGTTTTTCATCGCGTGACTATCGCACCTGCTTCCACCAGTCGAAGTACTTGCCTTCGAGATCATCGAGGCTCGGGAAGGGGTAGAACAGGCTGTTGCCGCCTTCGTCGAAGAACCAGAAGCCGTGACGCAGGAGGCGGAAGTAAATCTCGCGCAGCACGCTCGAGAGGCTGATGGTCTTCACCTTCTTGTCCGGATCGTTCTGCAATTCCATCAGGCAGTCGACGAGGTGGTACGGATTGTTGTCGGGCAGCGGCGAGCTGATGATGTCGCGGTTGCGCGTGGTCGCGAGGAACTCCTCGATGTTGAGCGTGATCTGCGTGAAGCACACGCGCGGCGCGCCCTTCGCGCGCGACTCGATGGTGACGTAGCGGCCGAAGGCGCGCTGGTCGAGGCGCGAGGCGACGAGGTTGCCGAGCGGCGCGATCTCCTGGTAGATGCGGATCAGGCCCGGCACGTTCTCCGCCGTGTACGGCGCCGCATGCAGCTCGAGCGCATGGCCGTTGGTCGTGACGAGGTACAGGTGCTTGATCGCGGAGAAGGGCACGTGCTCGAGCACGCGGTACGACGAGATGAACTTCGTGCGCTTCGGCGCGCCGTCCGGATGCGGCACGGTCTTCTCGAGGTACTCGTCGATGTGGAAGTACGGATCGCGGAAGGCGATGTCGAGCTCGGCGAAGATGACCTTGCCCTCGAAGTGACGCGGGCTGCCGATCGTGTAGTGGCGCGCGAATTCCTCCGGCGGCAACTGGGAGGACACCAGCGCGTTTATCGGGAAGACGATCATGTACAGGTGTTTCTGATACTCTGCCATTGGCTGCTCGCTGACGTTGGTGATACGGGAATCGAGGTGGACTCCCGCAAAAGTAGCACATTGGAGGACAACAATAAACACCGCGACAAACACCGCGACGCGGCGCTCCGCGATGCGACCCGCGCACGCCGCGTCACACCTCGCGCGCGCGATGCAGCTCCGCATGATGCGACGATGCTCCGCGATCGCGGCCGCGCGACGACACGCGAACATCGCGCGATGCCGCGCATCGGGTCGCGCGACGGTCGCAACGCCGCGAAGATGGCGACAAATTTTTCCTTCGAAATATTTTCGAAGTGTTGCACATTTCGTGCGCGAGCATATTATTTTTGTAGAGTGATGTACATCGTGATCACACACGAGACACATAGAACTTGATGGACACATCAAGGAGGCAAAGCGGAAGGCGATGGAGCAAGCATCGCCTCCGCTTTTTTTAACGCCGTTCCCTCTGTAGATTTCCCCCCGGCATCGTTCGATCCTCTCACCCACGCACACGCACACACACCATGGCAGCGACCACACGACCCGCATCGTCGCGCACCCGCGGCGCCGCGCCGCACGGCGGCATACGGCGCATCGCGATCAACACCGGCGGCGGCGACGCGCCGGGCCTCAACGCCGTGATCCGCTCCGTCGTGCTCTGCGCGCTCAATCGCGGCTGGGATGTCGTCGGCATCCGCGACGGCTACAACGGCCTGCTCGAGAAGGACGCGTACGAGAGCGGCGGCCTGCGCCGCATGACGCGCGACACGGTGCGCGGCATCACGCATCTCGGCGGCACCATCCTCGGCACCACCAACAAGGGCAACCCGCTGCATTACCCCGTGCAGAAAAAGGACGGCACGTGGATCGAGGTGGACCGCTCCGACGAAATCCTCCGCGCCTTCGCGCGCCACCGCATCGACGCGCTCGTCGCCATCGGCGGCGACGGCTCGCTCTCCATCGCCAATGAATTCGCGAAGAAGGGACTGCGCGTGATCGGCGTGCCGAAGACCATCGACAACGATCTCGACGGCACCGTCGTCACCTTCGGCTTCGACTCCGCCGTGTCCTTCGCCACCGAATGTCTCGACCGCCTGCACTCCACCGCGCAGGCGCACGGCCGCATCATGGTCGTGGAAGTCATGGGCCGCTACGCCGGATGGATCGCGCTGAGCGCGGGCGTCGCCGGCACCGCCGACGTCATCCTCATGCCCGAGATTCCGTACGACATCGAGAAGGTCGCGGCCAAGACCATCGCGCGCGTGAAGACCGGTCGCAAGTTTTCGATCATCGTCGTCGCCGAGGGCGCCATGCCCATCGACGGCGCGCGCTCCATCATCGGCAAGAACATCGGCCAGGCCGAGCGCCTCGGCGGCGCGGCGGAACGCATCGCGAAGCAGCTCGAGCAGATGACCGGCCAGGAGGCGCGGCACGTCGTGCTCGGACATCTGCAGCGCGGCGGGTCGCCGACGAACAACGACCGCCTGCTCTCGCTGCGCTTCGGCGCGGCCGCCGTCCGCGCGCTCGACGCAGGACAGACCGGCATGATGGTCGCCCTCGATCCCCCCACGGTGCGCTACGTTCCCCTCGCCAAGGCGACCAAACGCATGAAGGTCGTGCCGCTCGACTGCGACACCGTCCTCGCGGCGCGCGACCTCGGCATTTCTTTTGGCGATTGACGCGGAGACCCCATGCAAACATTCTTCATCGTCGCGCTGGCCGCAGCCGCCATCCTCCTCGCCGGTTGCGGACGGCAAGACGACATCCACGCAGACACCACGTCCACCATGATCTCTCTCAACGGCATCTGGATGTTCAAGGTCGATTCGACGAAGGTCGGCGAGCAGGAACTCTGGCACAAACCCGAAACCAACCGCGCGTCGTGGGACACGATCTCCGTGCCGATGCACTGGGACTCGCACAAGCTCGCCGCCTACGACGGCATGGGCTGGTACGCGAAGTCCGTGGACGTGCCGCTCGGCAAGGGCCCGAAGGGCGCGAAGTACGCCGTCGTGTTCGAGGCGGTGGACGACAACGCCGACGTGTGGTTCAACGGCACGCGCGTCGGGTCGCAGACGGGCTACGGGCAGCGCTTCTTCTTCGACGTCACCGCGCTCCTGAAGGAGAAGAACAACATGATCGTCGTCCGCGTGGAGGACCTCGCCGGTCCCGGCGGCATGATCGGTTCCGTGAAGCTGCTCCGCTACCAGAACGATGACGATCTGCTCAAGAGCGATTCGTGGTACGCGTCTCCCGTCGCGAGTCCCGACTGGGTGCGCGACGCCGTGCTCTACGAAATCGATCCGCGCATGTTCTCCGAGGAGGGCACGTTCGCGGCGATCGAAAAGCGCCTGCCCGAACTGCGCCGCCTCGGCGTCACCGTGCTCTGGCTCATGCCCATCCATCCCATCGGCGTGAAGAACCGGAAGGGGAAGATCGGCAGTCCCTACTCGGTGAAGGACTACTACCGGGTGAATCCCGACTACGGCACGCTCGAGGATTTCACCTCGCTCATCGAGGCCGCGCACGCGCAGGGCCTGCACCTCATCATCGACGTGGTGCTCAACCACACGGCGTGGGACAATCCGCTCATCACCGAGCATCCCGACTGGTACACGCGCAACGCCGACAGCGTCATCATCTCGCCCAATCCCGACTGGACCGACGTGGCCGACCTCAACTACGACAAGCCCGAGCTGCGCGCGTGGATGAAGGACATGCTCGCGTACTGGGTGAACAAGATCGGCGTGGACGGCCTGCGCTGCGATGTCTCCGAGATGGTGCCGGTCGATTTCTGGCGCGACGCCTTCGCCGAACTGCGTCGCGCCAAGCCGGTGTTCCTGCTCGCGGAGGGCGCGACGCCCGATCTGCACGAGGACGCCTTCGACATGACCTACGCCTGGAACACCTACGACATCCTCCCGTCGCTCCTCTCGGGCGCGCAGGGCGCCGCCGCGCTCGCCGAGGCGCTGCGCCGCGAGCGCTACCTGTATCCCGAGGGCGCGCTGCGCATGCGCTTCACGACGAACCACGACAAGATCTTCTACGACGCGCCTCCCCTCACGCGCTACGGCGTGGAGGGCGCGAAGGCCGCGGCCGTGCTCATGCACACGCTGCCGGGCGCCCCGCTCATCTACAACGGGCAGGAGACGGGCAGCGACCGCCGCCTCAACCATCACGAGAAGGACACCATCGACTGGCGCAACGGCGATCCGAACGGCTTCGGCACGCTGTACGAGACGCTCAACCGCCTGCGCCGCGAGCACGGCACGCTGCGCCGCGGCGCCATGCGCGTCATTCCCGCGAGCGCGTACCGGAACCTCTTCCTCTTCGTGCGCGAGGACGAAGGCAAGCAGATGCTCGTGGCCGTGAACCTCTCGAAGGATCCGTACGACGTGAAGATCGACGATCCCACGCTGGCGGGCTTCATGGACCTCTACGGCTACTGCTCCTACACGCCCGACGCCACCGGCCTCTCGTTGCAGATCCCCGGCTTCGGCTACTGGATAGGTGTGCGCAAGCGGCCGTAGCGCTTTTCCATCGCTGAACAGAACGGACGGCGGTGCGTGTGCATCGCCGTTTCCGCATGCGCGCGCCCCGCGACACATGAGCGCCCGCGAAGTTACAGTGCCCCCCCGGGCATTTTTTTATACCCGGCCGCGGCGCGCGCGTGGAGTAACTTTTGCACCCCCTCGCGTATCATTCTCTCAAAGCGGTGGAAAAAGGAAGCGCAGGTCCGGACCTCTCCTTCCTCCCGCACCCGAAAAAGCCGTCCACAGGCATTCGCCACACAGAAAGAACGAGGTACACCATGAACGCGCATAGATCGCTCCCCGCACTCGCCATCGCCGGCTTCCTGCTCCTCGCGGGCTGCTCGGACAAAACCGCATCCAACGGCATCACGCAGCCCGAGTCCGCGCAGAGCGGCACGACCGCCTCGGGCGCCGTGATGCAGGACTACGTCGGCCGCGCGCTCGGCATCGTGCCCGGCACCGCGGTGCAGACGGTGACGGCCACCGACGCGTCCGACGGCGCCTCGCTGGTCCGCGTCACCGTGCAGCCGCGCAAGGGCGCCGCGGTCGTCGTCAGCTTCGACGCGAACAGCGGCGTGCTCGAGGGCATCTCGGGCGGCGCGCTTACCAACGCATACGACGTGGACCCGGGCCCGTACTTCATCTCCGTTGCCCTCGCCGCCAGCCTCGTGCAGCGCGAAGCGCCCGGCACGGTCACCGGCTGGTCCTTCGCCCGCAGCGCCGCGGCCAACGAGTGGGCGTACACGCTGGCCCTGAAGGACAGCAGCGGCGCGAAGCGGCTCGTCGTCATCAGCGCCATCTCCAAGAACATCCTCTCGAACTCCGCGCTCTGAAAACCCGTCTCCATTGACATAGATTCCTTCACGGAAGAAAAGCCCTTCCCCGCTTTGGGGAGGGGCTTTTCAATGTGGCGGGAGCTGACGGCCCCATGGTCCTACAGGGACGGAATTACTTCATGACACCATGCGCCCCAATCTCATGGATGGAATCGTTATTCATGGCGAGGGATCCTTCAAACACCAACCTCGCCGGCCCCTCCAGAAACAGATCGTTCGCGTAGTATGCGGGGGAAAACGCATCAGGCATGCCCGGCCCGCTCTCGGGAACAAGGAAGCCGACGGTGAGGATGTCGCCGCCGCGCGTGCGCAAGTGCACGGGGGGCGCGAGTCCGCGCACCGCGAGGGTGATGATGCCCGCGGCAAGGGTGCCGGTGCCGCAGGCCTCGGTCTCGGCCTCCACGCCCTTCTCGAAGGTGCGGATGTGCACGAGCCCCTCGTGATCGATGTGCAGGAAGTTGACGTTCGTGCCGACGGGCGCGAACTCCGGCGCCTCGCGCAGCGCCCTGCCGAGCGCGTCGACGTCGAGGTCGTCCAGCGCGGCGGCATGCGGCTCGCCGATGCTCTCGAGAAACACGACGAGATGCGGTGCGCCGGTGTGCACGAAGTACAGCGGGGGACGCAGCGGTATGGCGGTCGTGATACGGACCTCGCGGATTTCCAGCGGCGGCGGGAAGTACAACCGTATCGCGTCATCCGTCACCACGGCGCGGTACTCGCGGTCCAGCACGTCGAAGCGCATCGTGGCGGGCGCGAGTCCCTTGCGCAGCGCGTACAGCGCGGCGCAGCGTCCGCCGTTGCCGCACATCGATCCATGCGAGCCGTCGGGATTGTAGAAGGCCATCGTGAAATCGAGCGCGTCGCTGCGCTCGAGAAAGATGGCGCCGTCCGCGCCCACGCCCCTGCGGCGATGGCAGGCGGCGCGCGCGAAGGCCTGGCGCTCCGCGACGGGAATGGCGCGGTCCAGATCCTCGACGATCACGAAGTCGTTCTGCGCGCCCTCGGCCTTGGTGAATGTGTATGTCCGCATGTCGATTGCCTGTGGTTGAAAGGGTGTTGCCGCTTCGAGCGTGTTGCAGCGCGGCGCGCGCCCGCGGCGCGATCCGTTACTTCGCGGCGGGCGACGGCGCGAGCGGCACGTTGCGCGCGAAGGAGAGGCCCTGCTCCTCGAGCACGCGGCAGATGCCGAGGTTGAGGCGCTGCTGAATGTCCATGTAGACGATGTAGTCGGGATCGAGCACGTCGTACACGATTTCGAAACCGAGCGCGGCAAGGCCGATGTCCTTGAAATGCGCGCGCACGAAACGGGCGTTTTCCTCTCGCTCGACGAGCGCCTGCACCGCGGCGGGAATGCCTTCGAGCTTGTCCACGGGCGTGTCGTGCGCCATGCCGAGCTGGAAGATCACGCGCCGTTCCTGCATGCGGTGGAAGTTGCGGATGCGGCTCTTGAGCAGATCGGTGTTCGAGAACACGAGCTGCTCACCGGTCACGCTGCGCAGGCGCGAGGTCTTGAGGCCGATCTTCTCCACCGTGCCGGTGAAACTGTCCACCATGATCGTGTCGCCGTTGACGAAGGGCTTGTCGAGGATGATGGCGAGCGAAGCGAAGAGGTCGGAGAGCACGTTCTGCACGGCGAGCGCGATGGCGATGCCGCCGATGCCGAGTCCCGCCACCAGCGTGGTGATGTTGACGCCGAAGTTGTCGAGCACCAGCAGCACGATGACGGACCACAGCGCGATGCGTATCACGATGCCGAGCAGCGCGGTGGCGCCGCTGGCGGATTCGCCCTCCGCGGCCTTTGCGTACTTGCCCAGCGAGTAGGCGACCAGCTGATTGCCCCACAAGGCCACCTGCAGCAGCACGCCGATCACGGCCACCTGGTCGAGAATGCGCGTCGCCAGATGCGGAAGCGTCAGCAGATGGCCGCCCGCGTCCAGCGCCAGAGTGAGGATGAAGAAGAAGCGCGTGTGGCCGAGCATGTCCACGACGAGATCGTCGAGGTCCGTGACCGTGCGCTGCGCCATTTTCTTCAGGCGCCAGATCAGGAGGCGCTGCGCGGCTTTCAGCACGATGATGATGCCGAACGCGACGCCGACGCCGATCAGCCACTGGGCGATGGTGTTGCTGTAATACACGGTGTCGAACATGATGGGTCCTGCGGACGGAAGTGCGTGTGGCGTGGTGATGATCGCGAAGATAAACAGAATTTATCAGTCTGCGCGGATAGTGTGTCCTGGCGGTGTTCGTCTGCTCATGTTCCCGCTTGCTGCCTCATGTCGAAACCGCGTACATTCTTTGTCATACGCATGCCGGTGTATGTCCTTTCTTTTGCTGGTGCAAAAGAAAGGACCAAAGAAAAGCACCAGCGCCGGATGAAAAATTGCTCAGAAAACCGACGCGTCACTCGCTGCGGATTCGAAACTCGGCCGCCTGAGCGGAATTCAGCGTCCGACCCGGAGCTCGGTACGCAGACGGCCTCGAAAAGACGAATCCGCTGCGCGAGTTCCGCTGGTTTTCTGGCAATTTTTCAAATGGCGCGAAGAAGAAATACAATACCGTGCTATCCCATATTTTTTTCCTTGGTCGGGGTATCGGCTATCGACGAGTACTCGATGGTGGAATATTATCTCGGGAGGATGCGTATTCCCAGCGCGAGGAGTTTGGCCGAACGCGGCGGGGTGGAGATGAAATCGTCGTCCAGCACGGCGGCGCGCGCGAAGACGGCGAAGGTGGCGGCGCTGCCGTCGATGGCGACGAATCCCTCCAGCGCGGGCTCGCTCCGCAGCGCATGCACGCCGCTGAAGCGCGTGCCGGGCCAGGGTCCGAGCAACGTGAAACGCGCGTCCGCGGTGAGGCCACAACGGACGTCGGCCGCGAGCGGCAGATCCCCGGTCACGCGCAGGCGCAGCGCGCCGAGGAAGGCATTCACCGACGGACCCACGACGCGCGTCGCCACGGGAAAGCGCTGGTCTTCAGTCAGAAGAACGAGATTCGCCTCCGCGAGGGGACGCAGTGTCACGGGGGCCACGCGCATGGGATCGCGCTCCCAGCGCGCGACGAGTCCGCCGTATATGATGGAGCGCTGCTGCTCCACGCCGGTGGCGCGCAGCAGTTCGATGTTGTCGATGTCGTGCTTGCAGCGCTGCCGGAAGCCGAAGGACCAGACGTCCGCGCCGGATCGCAGCCCGAGCATCAGTCCCTCCTCCCAGAAGAAGGCGCGCGGATTGAAGGCGATGTTGTTGTTCGGATCGATGGCGAGAAGCACGGAACTCTCGAACCACACGCTCCAGTCCCTCGCGCCGACGAGCTCGATGGCCCCGCCGATGGCCTCGTGCCAGCGGTGATTCTCGTCGCGTCCGGCGATGTAGTGCCCGGTCTCGCCCCAGAAGCGCGTCGACGGCAGGAAGCGCAGGCCTTCCGGACGATCCGCGGACAGCAGCGGCGAGAGATCGGCGAGCGTTTCGGGATACAGCCAGGACTGCGCGCGCAGCGCGGGCGCAAGCGCGATCAGCGCAAGGAAACCGAGAAGCGCCACAGCGCAGGAACGGCGCAACGGCGAAGGGAAGGCGCCGGAGCCTTCCCTTGCGGATGACACGGCATGCCGACGCATGCCTACTTCGTCACGACGATGCGGCTGACCGACTTCTCAGTGCCCGCGACCAGCGTGCAGAAATACACGCCGCTCACGGCGCCGGCGGGATCCCACGCGGCCGCGTAGCTCCCGGCGCCGAGAGCGCCGTCGATGAGCGTCGCGACTTCCTTGCCCGCGCTGTTGTGAATCTTCAGAATCACATGCGCCGCCCCGCCGAGCGTGAAGGGGAGCGTCACGGCGTCGCGTCCGGAGACGACGGGATTCGGATAACTCTGTCCGATATGAAGACCGGGCAGCGGACGCTCCACGGCATCGACGCCGGTGACGGGATTGCGGGTCAGCGTCTGCACGATGCCGCGGCGGCTGATGGCCCAGGCGCGGCCGTTGCCGTCGAACGCCGAAGACTGCACAACGCCCGCCGGCACCAGATACGCGCGCTTCCACGAATTGCCCTGGTCGGTCGATACCCAGGAGATGGAGTCGCCGATGATCCACACCTGCTGGTGCAGCGTGTCGCAGTACACGTTGATGTTGCGCATGCTGTTCATCGGGTAGAAGGTGTTGTTCCAGCTCGATCCGCCGTTGACGGTGCGCTTCACGCGCCCGTACACCGGATCGACGAAGAAGCCGCGCAGGTTCGTGAGGAAGGAGATGCTCGATACCGCGCGGGTGGACGTGTTGTACGAGTTCCACACGACGCCGCCGTCCGTGGTGCGGAAGATGCGCGCGTCGGCGGGCGGCGAGGTCTCCTGATTCATCGACACGATCCAGCCGTTCATGCGGTCGAAGAAGTGCATCGTCGAGGCGAACATCAGCCCCTGGTTGAAGATGTTGAGGCGCGTGCCGTTTTCCGTCCACGTCTCGCCTCCATCGGTCGTCAGGAACACCGCGCTGGTGTCGCGCTCGATGACGCCGACGAGGATGCCGTTCGCGTTGTCCGTGAAATGGATGTTGCCGAAGAAGCCGCCCATGCGGTACAGCACGAGGCGCCAGGTGGCGCCGCCGTCGGTGGTCTTGAAAAGGCGTCCGCCGCGCGTGCCCACGATGATGCGGTCGCGGTCGAAGGCGTGCATGCCGTAGACGAGGTCCTTGGTGCCGGGGATCTGGAAGTCCTCCCAGGTCACGCCGCCGTCCACGGAGCGCGAGACGATGGCCGAGTCGCGCCCGACCCACAGCGTGCTCTCGCCCGCGTAGCGCATGATGTTGACGCCCGACGACATCGGCGCGCTGCGCACGATGGTCCAGTCGGCGAGCACTACGTCCGTCGTGGTGAGCGTGAACATCTGCTGCGCCTTGCCGGCGCTGTTCGACGCCTCGATGGTGAAGCGCCCCACCTTGTCGCCGCCCTTCCAGCGCACGATGCCGAGCGCGGGATCGATCGTGGCGCCTGCCGGGGCGTCGACGAGCGTGAACGCTGCGGCGGGCGATGCCGTGATCACCGGCGCGTAGAGGAAGGGCTGTCCCGCCTCGAGCATCGTCGTGTCGGGCCTCGAGAGAAAGACCGGCGCCGCCGAGGGGATCGTCTTCCACTGCAGGTCGTACATGCCGCGCCCGTGCGTCACGGCGCGCAGCGTGCCGGTGTTGGCGTTGTAGATCAGGCGTTCGATGACGAGCGCCGGAAGTCCCGTGTCGAAGCGCTGCCAGGTTGCGCCTTCATCGTCCGAGATGAACACGCCGCCCTCGGTGCCGAGGATGAGCTTGCCGTCGAGCTTGATGATGTCGAAGGCGGGGATGTCCGGCAGGTTGCCGTTGATGGACGTCCAGGTGTTTCCGAAGGGGGTGGACTTCCACACCTTCGGCACGCCGTAGCGGCTGTACGTCGCGTACACCGTGCCCGGCTCGAAGCTCTTGACCGCGCTGACGTAGGCGGTGGGCAGCGAGTCCTTCACGATGGTCCACGAGCTGCCGCCGTTCGAGGTGATGCCGACGCTGCCGCCGGTCGCGCCCGCGAAGGCCACCTGTCCGTCGTAGGACGCCACGCTCACGGCGCTGATGTAGTAGCAGGACGTACTGGTCGGGAAGAAGCAGTCCTTCTGCAGCGTCCACAGCTTCCCGTCGTTCGTCGTCTTGTACATCTTGTAGGTGCCGAGGTACAGCGTGGACGAATTGGTCGGGTCCATCGCGTAGTCGATGTAGAACATCGACTGGTCGAGGGGCATGCCGCCCATGGCCTGTATCCAGGTCTGCCCGAAATCGTCGGAGCGCCAGAACTTGAGGAACTCCATGGTCGTGTACATGACGTTGGGCCGGCTCTGGTTGATGGCGTTCCGTCCGCCGTCGCCGTAGAGCGTGGTGGCCCACATCGGCGCGCTGTTGGTGATCATCGAGCCGTTGTCCTGCGTGCCGCCGAGGAGGAAGGCGTCGCTGGAGGGATGCATGGCGCCGCCCATGAACTGTGTGATCGAGAGGCCGAGGTCGCTTTTCACCACGTCCCTGCCGGCGTTCGAAACGATGTAGAAGCCGCCGTCGTTGCCGATGAAGACGCGGTCGGGGTTGGCGGGATTGAATTCGATGGCGTGCTCGTCCACGTGCAGCAGGCCGCCGGAGCCCTGGTCCGGGATGCGCTCCCACGTCGCGCCGCCGTCGCCGCTGCGGATGAGCTTGACGCCGCCGGCGATCACGATGTCGGGATTCGCCGGGTTCACGCCGATGATGTTGTCGTAGGAGCCCTGCGACACCATGTAGTCGAAGGGCACGGTGAGCTTCTTCCAGTTCTGGCCCGCGTCCGTCGTCTTGAACACGCCCAGCAGCCAGGTGCGTCCCGTCTCGACCACTTCCGACACGCCGATGTAGAGCACGTTCGGATTGCTCGCGCTGATGGCGATGGCGGTGCGTCCCATGAGCGAGTCTGCGACGCCGATGTTGAGCGGAGTCCACGTCGCGCCGGCATCCGTGGTCTTGAGCATGCCGTGGCGCGGGAGGATGGCGCCCTCGTAGATCTTGCTGGACGCGGTGTAGAGGATGTCGGGATTCCGCGGATCGATGACGATGTCGTTCATGCGGCCGGTGAGGATGAGCGTCCAGGTTGCGCCGCCGTCCGTCGTCTTCCAGATGCCTTCCTGGTCCTGGCTGCGCACGCCCGCGGGGATGGCGGCGTAGAGCACGTTCGTGTGCAGCGGATCGATGACCATGTCGCTGCAGCGCGCGTAGGCGGGGAGCGTGCCGGCGCCGATCTCGTTCCAGGTGTCGCCGCCGTCGGTGCTTTTGAAGAAGCCGCCGCCGTCGTAGCAGTCGCCCGAGTAGTTCGCCTCGCCGGTGCCCGCGTAGACGATGTTCGTGTCCACGGGATCGACCACGATGCTTCCCATGGTCTGTATCGGCCAGCTGTCCGATACGGAGCGCCAGGTTTTCCCTTCGTCATAGCTGCGCCACATGCCGCCGTCGGCCGCGCCGATGTAGATGACGTTCGGGTTTTTCGGATTCACGCCGATCGCGTTCGTGCGTCCGCCGATGTTGAAGGGTCCGACGTTCTTCCATTCGAAGGCGGCCTGCACGCCGTTCCTGCCCGCCGGATTGTACAGGCGCATCGTCGTCTGCGCCTGCTGGAACGCCTTCGCCCGCGCGCCGTCGGGAATGACGCCGCCGGGATACGTCACGCGCTCGTAAAAGTACTTCATGCGCGCGAGCGGTTTGGCAAGCGTGCCGGACTTGATGGCCTCTTCCACCGACGCGTTGCCGGGCGAGTACTTCGAAAAGTCCTGCGCGGTGAGCGTCGCCGCGCAGGCGAGGAACGCGAAGAGTGCGATGAGCAGGGAAGAGCGTGAGCAAGCGGTCATGGGGTGCCTCGGGTGGTATTTCACGGAACGCCAAAAGGTACGGGAAAAGTCGAAAAGGGGCCAATCGCCACTCCCTCTCTCTGTGGGAGAGGGTGGCCGACCTGTCCGCCGAAGCTCCGCAGGAGCGCAGGTGGAAGGCCGGGAGAGGGGAGAGGCGGAGGGGCGGACTACGACACCCGCACGTCCATCACCTTCCCGATCGCATGGACCGCGGCTTCGATCTGATCGAAGCGGGAAGCGTGTTTGAGATCGAAGAGCCGGTCCACCTGCGGAGCATGCCACCCCAGGCGCCGTGCCAGCTCCGATTTCCGTATGCCCTGCGCCATCATTTCCCTGTACAAACCGAGCTTCGCGCATTCGAGGGCTGAAGGCCGGACGGTTCTGCGCCCGCGTGGGGGAGATGCGACGGGCAGCGGCTTGCGCGCGTCGATGTAAAAGGAGAGTCCCGTTTCGAGGGCATCCACCGCGTGGAGCAGGGCGTCGTCGATGCTCTCACCCTGGGTGATGGCTTCGGGCACATCGGGAAACGTCACCACGAACCCGCCCTCCGGCTGCTTCGTCAGTTTCACTGGAAAATCGAACATGGGTTATTCTCCTTTCAATCCGAGTTGCTTCTTGATGCCTTCGACCAGGCCGGATTTCAGTTCCGCCGAATGCATCGGCAGCACCGATTGTTTGCCGTTGAGGAACACTTTCAGATGCGACCCCTTTCCAGGCTGGAAGGTGGCGCCCTGTTTCATCAACCATCGTTTGAATTCCCTGGCATTCATCGCAACGAAAGTACACAGATCTGTTGTGTTTTTCAAGCGCGACCGATTTCGAATTCGGGGATTTCGAATTTCGAATTTCCGATTTCGGATTGAAGAATCCGATCCTCTTCACTCCAATACTCCAGCACTCCTCCACATCGGAATCGGACAAGCGGGACGCCTGCCTGCCCGCCGAAGTCCCGCGAAGCGGGGCGCAGGACGGTCCCCACCCGGCCGGTCTGTTCAGATCGGAATCGGCAAGCACGGAGGCTTGCCTCTACCCCGGATCGTTTCTCACTACTCCCTCCTCCCTACTCCCCCCTCCCTCCTAACAAAAACGCCCCCCGAACCGGGAGGCGTTGTCAATCAAAAGAACGATTGGTCGCTCAGTTCGCGCTGCCGACCTCGGCTTGCGCGGAGACGTAATGGCTGCTCATGAAGCGGCCGCCCCAGCGGAAGCGCTCGGTGTAGTAGCCTTCGGTGATGTGCGAGTAGAGGACGCCCCGGCCGGTGGAGGAGTGGGCGAAGACGCCCTTGCCGAGGAAGATGGCGACGTGACCGATGCGGTCGGCCCGCTTGTTGCGCCCGGTGAAGAACACCATGTCGCCGAATTGCAGGCTGTCGGTATCGAAGATGGGGATGAAGCGCGAGGCCTGCACGCGGGAGGAACCGTAGAAGGCCTGCTTGAGCGTGGAACTTACGACCGCCGAGGTGAAGCCCGAACAGTCGATGCCGCGCTTGGAGCTTCCGCCGTAACGGTAGCGCGTGCCAAGCCATGTATTGATGTTCTTGACGAGGTCGTAACGCAACGCCGGGCTCGCGAAGGGACTCCGCGTGTCGAAGTTGTCGGGAACGGGGAGAAACGGGGTCGCGGAGCTTGCGGTCTTTGCTTCGTGAAGATCTGCGTACTCGGGCAGGTATTCGCGGAGCACAGTGAGTGCCTTTTCTCTGCTGACGCGTTTGACTCTGGAAACTTTGTGCGCGTGACGTCTCTTGTTCTTGTACGCGCGTTTCTTGTGTCTGTTGCTCTTGGCCGATGCCTTGCGGGCGGTGATGGTGGTTTTCTTGTTTCCTGCGGGCGGACCTGAAGCGTGAAGCGTCTGGACCAGGATGCCAGTTACCAGCAGTACGACCGCCAGTATCAGGGCCCTGAGGGTTTTCCTTGTCATAGAGCTCCTCCAAAGTGAGAGATTCAGTGTGTCGCGGCGGACCTGTTCAGGTCCAGAGATGGATAAGGTAGGCACTCAGGCCTTACGAGTCAAGGTTTTCTGTTTGTAAAAAATGCAACTGGTCAATACAGGCTGTTTTGGGCAGTTGATCGGCTGCATATCCCAGTTCAAACTGCTTCCGGACCGGAAAAGTACGTTGCGTTGGCATCAGAAATTCTTCATCCATGGAATTATCAACTCGGAATCCAGAGGGGGAATGCCGAAATTCAGGCATCCAATCTCTGGAGTCCCGCCATGTCGCTACGCGCCGCCCCCGTTCTCCTCCTGCTTCTCGCGTGCCTGCAATTGCAGGCGCAGACCTATTCCACCAGCACTTCCACGGGTTCGAAGCAGTACATCTTCGAGTTCCGGCAGAGCGGCAGCGTGACGGTGTATCCGC
The DNA here is from genome assembly GCA_016720835.1 of Ignavibacteria bacterium. Taxonomy (GTDB): domain Bacteria; phylum Bacteroidota; class Ignavibacteria; order SZUA-365; family SZUA-365; genus JADKJW01. Next base: position 362,668 of record JADKJW010000003.1, on the reverse strand, counting down.
CGCCGAAGGACGAGGTGATGTCCGAGGTACAGGCGCTGCCCTTCGCCTGGAACTTCTACGGGAAGCCGGTCACGCACTACCGCATCAGCGACAACGGCTACATCACCTTCGACAGCGCGGCGGCTGCGAGCGTGCCGGTCAACACGATCCTGCCGTCGGCGGGCGCGCCAAAGAACGCCATTTTCGCGTTCTGGGACGATTTGCACACCTCGCCGTCCTCCACGCAGTGGTCCAACGAAGTGCGCACCTGCACCTGGGGCACGGCGCCCAACCGCGTGCATGTGATCTACTGGATCTCCTTCGTGCCGAAGGGCGTGGAGTGGTCCACGAGCAACGCGCTGAGCTTCGCGCTCGCGCTCTACGAGGGCGGCGACTTCGAAGTCGTCTTCGTCGCCGGCCGTTCCACCGTCCGCACCAGCGGCACCATCGGCGCTTCGAACGATGACGGCAGCCTCGGCGTGATGCTGGACGGCAGCCCCGACATTTCGTGCCCGCTGCTCACCGCCGATCCCGGCGACGACATCTGCCATGCGTTTACCTGGTCGTCCTCCGCCACGGATCTCGCCCTCGCGCAGCTCTTCCTGCCGAAGACGGCGAAGCTCGGCTCGGCGCTGGACGTGAAGGGATCGGTGAAGAACAGCGGCGCGCAACCGGTCACCGCCTTCGATCTCACCTGGCAGGCGAACGGCGGCCCCGCGATGACGCGACGCTTCGAGGGTCTGAACATCGTGTCCAACCAGACCTACGCCTTCACGCATCCCGACGCGTGGACGCCGAACGGCGCCGCAGGCACGCCCGGCGGCGCGGGCGCTTTTTCAGATTTCCGCGTCTGGATCTCCAATGTCAATGCCAATGAGGACGCGAATCCGAAGAACGACACGCTCCCCGGACGCGTGTTCGTGAATCTCGGCGCCACCGTGGCGCATCGTCCGCTGGTGGAGGAATTCACCGGCGCCTGGTGCGGCTGGTGTCCCGACGGCGGCCTGCAGATGCAGGCGCTCGAGAAGGCAGTGCCTGAAGCCGTGCTTGTGTCGATTCATGCCGGCGGACTCGATTCCATGACGATGCCTGAAGGCGACGACATTGCCACGGCCTACAGACCGGGATATCCGCAGGCGATGGTGGACCGCACGCAGTTTCCGGGACAGGCCGCCGTGCCGATGAACCGCACGGGCGGCGCCTGGCAGAATCGCGCCCTTCAGCAACTCACAGCCGAGGCCCCGTTGCAGCTCGCCTTCGAAAACGTGGCCTACGACGACGCAACGCGCAGTTTCAGCGCGGATGTGAAGACCTCGCACGTGGATTACTTCTATCCCGGCGACCTGCGGCTGAGCGTGTTCGTCGTTGAAGACCGCGTCATCGGCTCGGGCCGCGGCTACGATCAGAACAACTATTACAGCGGCAACACGAGCTATCCGACGCATCCGTACTACTCCGAGACCAACCCCATCCTCGGCTTCGTGCACCGCCATGTGCTGCGCGCGTCGCTTACCGGCAGTTGGGGCGTGGCGCTCTCGAACGCCGGACCCGGCGTCGCGGAGACGAAATCGTATTCCTGGACGCTGCTCCCGGGCATGAAGTCCGCCGACGTGAAGCTCGTGGCCTTCGCCTCGTACTACGCCGAGGCGCTTCCCGAGCGCATCGTCCTCAACGCCTGCGACGCGCCCCTCGTCGCCACGAGCGGGGTGGATGGCGCTCCACCGGTCGCATTTGAAACAGGAGCGTTCTATCCGAATCCTGCTTCAGATGCCGCCTTCCTGCCCATCGCCCTCCCGACGGCGACGCCGCTGCGCGTGCAGCTCTTCGATCTGCTCGGCCGAAGCGTCTTCACCGCGTACGACGCGCGCATGGAAGCCGGGTCCACGCTGCTGCCGCTGTCGCTCACGGGCCTGCGGGCGGGCACGTACATGGCGGTTGTCAGCGCAGGAGCGATGCGCGTGGCGCGTGTGTTGCATGTGACGCGGTGACACAACGAATTTCGGATTTGCGAATTTCCGATTTCGGATTGAAGACAGGACGAAAGTCGCGCGCTGGTCTCACCCCGGAACGGGGTGCCAGACAGTAGCCGGTGCGTCGAAGACCACCGGAACGCGCAACGCCCGCGCATCGTTATCGCACCCCGGAACGGGGTGCCAGAGAGTAGCCGGTGCGTCGAAGACCACCGGAACGCGCAACACCCGCGCATCGTTAATGCACCCCGGAACGGGGTGCCAGAGAGTAGCCGGTGCGTCGAAGACCACCGGACAGCGCGACGCCCGCGCATCGATATTGCACCCCGGAACGGGGTGCCAGAAAGGGGTCGACAAGCACCGGCGGTCGATGATCACGATCGTAGCTCCGCCGGGAATGTTCTTTCTTTTGCGGGCTCAAAAGAAAGAACCAAAGAAAAGAGCCTGAAGAGCGCCTGATGAATAATTGCTCTGAAAAGCACTATACATCCGTCGCGCCGAACGGAACGCTCGCGGCGGATTCGTAATGGCTCTCTAACGATCCGTGCAATCGACGAACAGCATCCGCGTCTCCACACCACGAATCCGCCCGCTCGCATCCTGGCTTTTCAGGCAATTATTCAAAGGGCGCAAGACCTGACGACTGTGTAGGCGTGGGTTGAATCCGGAGCACGCGCTCTTCTATCCCGAAGGAAACATCCGTGTCGGATGCAAGACAGTAGCCGATGGTCGAAGACAAACGGACAGCGGAGGATGGTCGGATTCCGAATTTCCGATTTCGGATTGAATTCGTGAAGGCGGCAGGATCCTTCATTCGCACCCCGGAACGGGGTGCAAGATAGTAGCCGGTGTGTCGAAGACCACCGGAAAGCGTGCAGCACGCGAGCACGGTCGCACCCCGGAACGGGGTGCCAGAAAGGGGTCGACAAGCACCGGCGGTCGATGATCACGATCGTAGCTCCACCGGGAATGTTCTTTCTTTTGCGGGCTCAAAAGAAAGAACCAAAGAAAAGAGCCCGAAGAGCGCCTGATGAATAATTGCGCTGAAAAGCGCTGCACATCCGTCGCGCTGAAAGGAACGCTCGCGGCGGATTCGTACTGGCTCTCTAACGATCCGTGCAATCGACGCGCATCTTCCACATCCCCACACAACGAATCCGCCCGCTCGCATCCTGGCTTTTCAGGCAATTATTCAAAGGGCGCAAGACCTGACGACTGTGTAGGCGTGGGTTGAATCCGGAGCACGCGCTCTTCTATCCCGAAGGAAACATCCGTGTCGGATGCCGGACTGTAGACGGTGGTCGAAGACCACCGGATGGCTGAACGCGCAAAGTATTCCGGCAGTCGATTTCATTTATTTCCTATCTTGCGCATAGCATCCTCAACGGCCGGACCTGCCATGAAAACCTCCCGCCTCGCCTTCGCCCTGCTCCTGACCGCCGTCTGCCTGACGCCATCACGCGCGCAACAACGCGCGGACTCTTCCGCGACGAACCTTCGTGAAGGTCCGTCCGACATCATCGCGCGGGAGGTCTGGTACACGAGCCAGCGTGTGAACAGCGGAGAGGAAGTCCCCTGGCAGACGCGCATCACCTCCTGGGAACAGCGGCGCGCGATGAACGTGCGCCTGCCGGACGTGCTGCACAAATCTGGAAAGCGCGCCTCGACGTCGTGGATCAATCTCGGACCGCGCAACCGCGGCGGTCGCGTCACGGGCATCGCCATTCATCCGACCAATCCCGATCTCATCTATCTGACCGCCGCGAACGGCGGTATCTGGAAGTCCGTCGACGCCGGCACGACGGTCGTGCCGATTGCCGACGACCTGCCCACGCTCGCCATGGGCGCCATCGCCATCGATCCCTCCAATCCCGACATCGTCTGGGCGGGCAGCGGGGAAGCGAACGTCTGGACCTACTCGTATCCCGGGCTTGGCGTCTTCAAATCCACCGACGCCGGCGCCACGTGGAAGTCGACAGCGTGGTTCGGCAGCTCGCGCGTGGCCGCGCTGCGCGTGCATCCGGACGACGGCAACACCGTTTTCGCCGCCACGCTCAAGGGGCTGCTGCGAACCAGGGATGGCGGCGGGGCATGGACGACCGTGCTGCCGGGCGAAGTCTACGAACTGCTGCTCCGCCCGGACAATCCTGCCATCCTGTACGCGGGCGTGAAGCAGAAGGGCATCGCGCGGAGCACCGACACGGGCGACACCTGGGAGTATATCACGCAGGACTGGGTCGATTCGCTCGGTCTCGCGCTCGCCGATATCGGCCGGATGGCCTTCGACTGCTGCAAGGCGCAACCCGATGTGATGTACGCCACCGTCGTGAAGGCGACCGGGAATAATCTGTACGCCATGCTGAAGTCCGTGGACGGCGGCGCGAACTGGACCCGGATTTCCGATCCGCCGTTCAACGTCTACAATTCGCAGGGCTTCTATAACTGCGATCTCGCAGTCGATCCTGTGAACCCCGCCCGCGCACTGGTGGGAGGCATCCTCATCTACCAGACCCTCGACGGCGGCGCCACGTGGACGTATCGCAGTCCGTCGCACGCGGACCAGCACGCGCTGGAATTCGCCCCTTCCGATCCGAAGATCTTCTACACGGGGCACGACGGCGGCTTCAATCGAAGCATCGACGGCGGCTCCACCTACGACGGTCTGGTGCACATCATGCCGATCACCCAGTACTACGACATCGACGTGGCGCACACAAATCCCGACATCATTCTCGGCGGCACGCAGGACAACGGCTCGCATCTCGGCTCGGCGCTCAGCGCGGATTGGAAAAAGGTCACCGGTGCGGACGGCGCCGTCTGCAACATCGACCGCGAGAATCCCGGCATCCTCTACACCGAAATGCAGCTCGGGCAGAACCACTGGCGCTCGCTCGACAGCGGCAGGACGTGGAAGAGCATCATGACCGGCATCACCGGCACCGGCGCCTGGATCACGCCGGTCGTCCTGCATCCGCGCGACACCGCCACCCTGTTCACGGCCACCACTGCGCAGCTCTACAAGACCACCAACCGCGGGAACGAGTGGTTCCCGCTCGCCGCAAGTGTCGTGCCGGGCCGCTGGATTCAGGAACTCGCCATCTCGCCCGCCGATCCCTCGCGCATGGCCGAGGGCTTCAGCGGCGATGGCGGCATCGCCCTGTCCACCGACGGCGGCGTCACCTGGACCGCCGGCCCGAAGATCTTCACCTCCGTCATCACCGACATCGAGTACCACGCCACGGATCCGAAGCGGCTCTACGTCACCTTTTCAGGCTATTCCGGAAAGAACATCCGCATGAGCACCGACGGGGGCGCCACGTGGGACATCCTCAACGGCAATCTGCCCGCCACGCCCGTCAACACCATCGCGCTGCATCCCTCAAACGACTCCGTCCTCTGGATCGGCACCGACCTGAGCGTGTTCGTCACCAGCAACATGGGGCGCACCTGGGAGGTGCTCGGCGAGGGCATGCCCGTTGTGAGCGTGCAGGAGCTCGTGCATCACGCGCCCTCGGGCCGCCTCTTCGCGGCCACGCACGGCCGCGGCATCTACGAGCTGGCCGTCAGCACTCCGGTGGAGGCGGTCTCCTCCTTCGCGGCGGACGGTTTCGCGCTCGATCAGAACTATCCCAATCCCGTCGGCGCCGAAACCACCATCCGCTACACCCTTCCCCGCGCGGGCTTCATCCGCCTCGACGTCACAGACGCGCTGGGCAGGCATGTGGCCTCACTCGCCGAGCGCTTCGAGGATGCCGGCACCCATGCGCTCCCCTTCGCGGTTTCAACCCTCGCGGATGGAGTCTACTATTATCATCTCACCGTTTCGGGGAAGAAGGTGACGCGGATGATGGTGGTGATGAAGTAGGGGACAGGTGGAAGGGTGAAGGGGACAGGTGGAAGAAAGGTGAAGAGAGAAGGGCCTGCCCGCCGAAGCTTCGCGCAGCGAAGCGCAGGCGGGAAGGAGAAGGGAGAATGAAGATGGGAGATGGGGGAGCGGAGTCCGGTCGGCCGATTTTGGGATTTGAACGATGGCTTGACTTGACCGTTTACCTCGCCGTATTATTCACCCGGATGCAATGAAAGTTGTCGAAAGTATCAGTCCAGGATGAAGGCAGAAACTCAAGAGGAGTCAGCATGTCACCCAAGCTCAATCAGATCCTCAAGATCATGACTCCGCAGGAACAGACGGAAGTGGAAGACTTCGCCGCGTTTCTTCTCTTGCGCAGGCAGGAGCAGGAACGCCGGTCGCTTATCGATGATATTTCAGTGCGGGAACTGACGCAGCTTGTCGCCGCCGCGGGCAGTTTTGACTGGTTGAGTGCGGAAGGCGAGGACATCTACACAGTCACAGATGGCGAGGCCGTTCAATGGCCCGGTCGATGATCTCACGCGGTAGTGTCGTGTTGGTTCGCTACCCATTTACGGATCTTACCGGCGCGAAAGTCCGCCCGGCACTTGTGGTGACCCCCGACAATATTCTACCGCAAATGGATGATGTGCTATGTTCCTTTATTTCATCAAACATGCCTGAGCATATGCTCACTACTCACGCTCACGCGACCGGGTTCATAAGCAGATCTTCCCGGTACGGCGAGGTCAGATCCTCGGGATGCACGATCCGCTGAAAGGCGACGGATCGATCGTAGGAAAAGACAGGCGCCTCCCACAACGACGCCACTTCGCGCATGTACTGCACGGAGAGGGACACCGCGCGGTGGTAGTGATCCATGTAGTCGAAGCCCGTCGCGGGATCGCGGAAATACTCACGGTACTTCGGGAAGGCATTGAGCTTCGTTCTGTTTTTCTGATAATTCTTCAGGGCGCCGACGTAGGGACCGACGCTGTCCATCAGTTCGAAGGTCAGTCGGATCCCGTCTATCCAGAGATCGATATCCTCCCGGTCGATTCGCTCGTAGCCGGCCTTGCTGATGGAGAGGCTCAGGAAGTTGCAGAAACTCGTGTACGCGATGCCGAGCTTGTCGACGTTCACCATCTCGGCCACGAAGGTCTTCTCCAGCGCGCGCTTCGGATACAGTTCGTGGAAGAGGAAGATGTCCTGATGCACTTCGCAGTCGGCATGCTTTTGTGCCGTCTCGAGGTTGCGGTAGTAGGGTCCCGCCTTCTCGCGGACAAGCCTGTGCACGATCTGATCCGCGGCGATGTGGCTCACGTAGCCCATCGTGAACGCGAACACCGCCTCGTTGAATTCCTCCACCACAAGCTTGCCGTCGCGCAGGGGAGCGAAGGCCATGTTCGTCTCCATCAGATACCACGGGAACATGTTGGGCCTCGTGGAATGCAGGAAGAACGACGCGTCCTCCTCGCGCGGATTCGTCTGATCCGTGAAGGGCCGGATCAGCAGATCGTGCAGCGCCGCCTTCACCAGTTGCGGCGTGGCGTAGCTCGGCAGGTCCGGCCCGAGGGAGCCGAGATAGAAGAAGTTGTTCTTGGACAGCACGAGGTCGGCGATGGCCGCGTGTTCCTTCCGCAGCGCTTCGTACGCTGCCTGCGCGATCAGGACGTGTGCGATGTTTGCCGGCATGGGGGCTCCGGGGTGGAGGGGGTTGTCGATGGATACGATCTTTTTTCAGAAGAACTGATCCGGAATCGGCCGGCAGGGACGCCGGCCCCGGCAGCGCTCCGAATGCCGCTTGTATTTCGGACGGCCAGATCCTTCCCTTCGGCTTCGCTCAGGGCAGGCTTCTGCGCTCAGGATGACTGAAGACTCGGGCTTTCTCTCCATCAACACTCAGAGTGTTTTCCCCTTTCATCCTTCATAATTCATCCTTCATCCTTTCTCTTCCTCCCCCCCGAAAATCACCTCCTTGTACCGCGTGAAGAGGTACGACACCGCGAGCAGGATCACGCCCAGGCCGATGAAGGAGAAGATGCGGTACAGGGTCTCGAGCGAGGAGAGGTCGTAGATGAAGATCTTCAGGATGGAGATGCCGAAGAGCACGAAGGCGGCGATGCGCTGCAGGCGCACGCGGCGCAGCAGGCCGTAGACCATCAGGACGATGGAGAAGATCAGCCACATGCTGGAGAGCGCGAGCTGCTGCAGGTTCACGGTGCTGAGGATGCGCGCGGCGATCTCGGGCGACTGCTCCTCGAGGTACAGGGAGACCAGGGTTTTCTCGAAGAAGTCGCGCGTCTCGCCCGTGAGCAGCATCAGGAGCATCACCACCACGGCGATGCTGACGACGGAGCGGAACTGCCGCAGCCACGGCATCGCGGCCTCTCGCGCGCGCGCCAGGTTCCAGTGGATGAAGAGGGCGATCATCAGAAGCACGAGCACCACGAAACGGATGTTGAGCACGGGCGTGAACCACGCGATGGGTTCGAAGGCGATCCCGCGTATGCCGCCCATGGCCAGCGCGAGGAACAGCGCGCCGAAGCCGAGGTACAGAAAATGGAAGGCCCGCAGACGCAGTCCGATGTAGGACAGCGCCACCGCGTACATCGCCCACACGGCGGAGAGCACCATGAACATGTCGAAAAGCAGCAGGTCGCGCATGTCTCCCGACCCGCCGTCCATCCATGTGCGGAAGAGGTCGGTCGTCTCCACGGTGCAGAGGAGGAACACGACGAAGGCGCCGAGCGCGCCGAGGACGGCATGCAGCGCCTTCCCGGCCTGCTCCGTCGCGTTCGAGAACAGCGTGCCGCCGAACAGCATCGCGACGGCGAGCGAGAGGTACCCCGCAAGGCGCATGTTCAGGAAGGGCCGGTAGATCTTCACATCCGCGTAGGCGAAGGAGCCGTCCGTGCCCAGCAACCCGAGGAAGGCGATGGCCAGCAGCGCCACCGCGGAGATGACGATGTGCCATTCGTTGCGCTGCTTTCCCGCCCACAGCAGCAGCGCGGCGAAGAGCGCCATGACCGGGATGATGGCGAAGCCGTCGAAATGCTGCGGGATGGCGAGGGTCGCGAGCAGGATGGCCGACACGGTGAGGCGGCCGTGCGCGACGCGCTGCTCCGGCTGTCTCGTCCGGATCAGCACCCAGCTCAGGAAATACACCGCGGCCAGCGACGCGCTTACCGCGGCGATGGCGTTGTCGTGAAATGGCGTGTCGAGAAGATTCATCAGCGCGGGATAGAAGAACAGCAGGTTCAACGCGCCGAGCAGCTGATGGAAGACGGTGTACTTCGTTGCCGGCCGCGCGACGTGCGCGAGATCCAGCAGGAAGAAGAGCAGCCAGAACAGCACGAGGAAACCCACCGTGACGACGAACATCGGCTCCGCGTAGTACTGATCGCGCCACGCGTAGAACAGCAGGTACGTGCCCGCCATGGTCAACGGCTCGAGTACGACCCAGGAGTCCTTCTTCAGGATGACGGCGAGCAGGCCGAGGTCCAGCAGCGCCACGTAGGTGAACAGCCCCACTTCGTTCGACACGCCGGTGCTGAGCATGAAGGGCGTCAGGAAACCTCCCGCCCAGCCGAGCAGCGATATCGCGAGCGAATCGTAGCGCAGCGCCAGCAGGAAGGTGAAGGCCGTCACCACCGACATCAGCGCGAAGGCCACGCCCTGCGGTACGAGATGGTAGAAGTTGAAGCTCGCGAACACGCTCGTGTACAGGATGGCGATGCCCGCGCCCAGCAGGCCCTGCGCGAAGATCTGCAGGCCCTTCTTCTCGAAGCGCCAGCCGCCCGCCACCAGCGCGACGCCGATGGCGCCGCCGAAGAGCACGCGCACGGCTTCCGGAATCCACTCCTTGTCGAAGGCGTACTTCAGGAAGAAGCCCACGCCGAGAATAAGAGCGACGGCTCCGATTCTATTCAGGAGCTTCCCGCCGATGAGCTGCTCCCACTCGGCGTTCGTGCGCGTCGGCGGCTTCGGCGCGCGCTGCGGGCCCGGCGCGGGACGCATGCCCGGCGGTGCGCCGGGAGGCGCGGCAACGGGAGCGGATGCCGCGGCCGGTGCCGCATGCGCCGCGGGCTGGGCAGCCTGCAAGGGCATGGTCACCGCGGGCGGCTCGGCTGCGTGCTGCTCCACTGCGGGTGCAACGGCCGTCGTCGCATCCTGCGTCATCGCGGAAGCGGCGTGCGCGGGCGCAGCATCAGGAACGGCGGCGGGTGGGATCACCGGTGCTGTCGCCGCAGGGGTTGTGACGGCCGTCGTGGAGGATGTCGGCTGCGCGGCGCGTTCGGCGTATGCCGCGGGCGACTCCTGCTGCAGCGTCTGCGAGATGTACGTCTCGAGTTCGCGCAGGCGGCGCGCGTGCGTGCTCACCTGACCGGAGAGCGTCACGACCTTGACAAGCAGGACGATGAGAATGACCACGGGCGCCAGCAGCAGCAGGACGATCAGTGCTTCGAGCATGGGAATCTCCGGTTGAGGAACAGTGCCCCGCCAGATCAGAGCATCGGGAATTGCATCGCGCGCAAGATACGGCGCGATGAGATAATCGCCGCGCTGCCCAACGATTTTCCGTGCAGTTATTTCACGGGCGTGGTGACTTCCACCGCCACGGTGCGGCAGTAGAAGCGTCCCTCGGGGAGCATGTTGTCGTACAGATCCGGCGCCTCGCCGATGCCGCGGGCCTCGAGCTTTTCGTAGGTGGGACTCTGCGAGAGCAGGATGGCCTTGACGCTCTCGGCGCGCGCGGCGGAAAGTTCGATGTTGTGCTTCTCCTCGCCGAGGCGGTCCGTCGATCCGGTGATCACGACCGACGACGACGGTGTGATGGCCTCGGCCACGAAGCGCTTGATCATGCGCTGATTGAAGAGGAAGATGTCGGAGCGGTCGAAGTCGAACACGATGAGGCTGAGGCGGCCGATCTCGAAGGAGTTCTGCCGCTTATTCACGGGGATGGCGATTTCCGATCTGCCGATGTTGCCGCGTTCGTCCGTCACGGTGAGCAGCGCGCGCAGCGAATCGTGCTCGCGCACGCGCGCGGCGACGCTGTCGCCCAGCGTCCAGCGCACTGTGGCGGGAGGCGGACCCGCGCCCGCGAAGGAGGCGACGTCCTCGCCGTCGTGCCGCACGGCCATCGACCAGGAGGCGAGAGCCGACGCGCCGTCGCCGCGCAACGCCAGCTCGAGCGTCGGCGGGGTGATGGCGAATTCGCTGAGACGCTCGTGCACGACGGGACGGAACAGCTCGTCGGACGACGACGTCATGTCGACGCGGCGGTTCTCCTCGTCGCCCTCGGCGAGCGTCTGCGTCGAGGGAATGGGCGGCAGCTTCTGCTGCGTCACCTTGATCCGCTTCGCGTCGATCCCCCACACGTCCGTGAAATACGTCTTTACCGCGTTGGCGCGAGCGAGGGCGAGGGCCGTGTTGTCCTTCTCGGCGTCCTTGTCGTCGGTGGAACCGGAGAGCGTGACGGTGACCTGCGGATTCGCCTGCAGTCGCTTGCCGGCGATGTCGAGGATGTGGTAGTAGATGCCCATCGTCTTGCGCGGCAACCCGTTCTCGGTGAAGGCCGCGGTGTCGCGTGCCTCCATGTGACGGTACTTGTCGGGCAGACGGCTGGAGTCCTTCTCGAAAAAGATATACGGCAGCAGCGGGAACGTCTCGGTGACGAAGGTCTCCGTGATGTTGATCTCCGCGTCCGTCGTGGTGCTGATGGAAGCCACGGGCGGCGCTGGTGGTGGCGGGGGAGGAGGCGGCGGAGGCGGTTCGACGGGGAGCGGGGGTTCCTCTTCGTGCAGATCGATGCGCCAGGCGAGGCTGAGACCCGCGCTCAGTGTCGCGATCTTCCACGTGTCGCCCAGCGCGACGTTGGTGAGAGGATGCGTGTAGGACAGTTCGGGCGACAGCTCCGCGTGATTGTGCAGCGTGAAGGCGTAGCCGACGCCCGCGCGGACGGCGCTGCGCAGCTTCGTGTCGCGGATGTCGCCGCCGCCGTTGGAACGGCTGGCCACGAAGCCCGGAAACAGCGCGCCCTCGGGCGAGACGATGCGCTCGTCCTGCGAGTACGCGGCCCTGAACAGCGGCGCGCCGATGCTCAGTCCGGCGCTGAGAAACACGGGGATGTCGAGCGGCATCAGCTTCAGGCCGAAATCCGCAAGCGCGTAATCGAGACGCACCACTTTGGTGTACTCGCGCACGAGCGGCGCGAAGTCGTTGCTGCCGACGGGGACGATGATGCCGTTGTCGCAGGTGGCGCGCATGGTGCCGCCGAGCTGCGCGTAGGAGAAGCGCACGGTGCCGCGCAGCCAGGTGTACAGTTCCATCTCGCCGAGCAGTCCCGCCGCAAGTCCGTGCCCCGCGCCGTACGTGAATTCGCCGCAGCCCTCGTCCGCCGGGAGCACGGGTTGCGCGGTCGTGTGCCACGCGCGCTCGTAGCCGGCATGCGCGCCGATGCGCAGATACGGTTGCGCGAGCAGCGTGCCGCCCGTCAGGAGAAAAGAAGGAGGAAACGGAAGCGAAGGATCATGCGCAAGCTGCTGTACTCAAGTGCGTGAAGGAATTCCCAGGATCGATTGGACAAATGAACGGAAGCGCGGAGTTATTTCACCACCATCATGGTGCGGGAGGCGGTGAAATTCGGGGTGATCATCAGGAGACTGTAGGTGCCGGTCGGCAGGGCGGACCCGTCGAACACGAGCAGGTAGCGTCCGTGCGGCGTGAACCCGTCGGCGAGCACGGCCACGGTGCGGCCGCGCGTGTCGCGCACCTCGATGCGCACCGGCACGTCCTCGAGCGTCTCGAACTCGATGGTGGTGGTCGCGGTGAACGGGTTCGGATAGTTCTGCTTGAGTTCGTAATGATTCGTGCTGAAGCTCAGGCGCTGCACGCCGCAGCGCGGATTGATGGTCATGGTCTTGATGCAGCCGTCGCCGAACAGCGCGATGAACAGCGTGGAATCGGACGCGAAGCCGACGCTGTCGGTGCGCAGGAAGAATTGCATGGAATCCGATGCCGCCACGCGGAAGCTGATGTAGCCGATGGGGCCGGAGACGACGTTCTGATTGCCGCGCAGCGTCACCTTCACCCCGTCCGTGCGCAGCGTGTCGAAGGCCGGGGTCTGTGTGAACACGGGCTCGAAGCCGAGGTACTGCAGCGCGCGCCGGTGGAAGCCGATGAAGAGATCGACGTCCAGCGGATTCTGCGGAATGGGACGGTTCAGGAACACCGGCAGACGCAGCACATCGCCGATGTTCGCCGTGACGTTGGAATCGAGACACACGGTGGTGAGCCAGGGCGGCGTGTAGCCGTCGCCGCTGATGACGATGGTCGTGTCGGTCTCGGCGCAGCTGACGCGCGTGCTCAGACGGATCTTCGCGGTGTAGGTGATGGCCGCGCGCGGCGTGAAGCCGAAGGCGATCGCGCGCGTCTGCCGCGGCGCGATGGCAAGCGGCAATGTCGCGGCAAACGAGAACACGCCCTGGTTCTGCACGAAGCTGAGCGAATCGATATACAGCGTCTCGAGGTAGCTCGGATTCTGGAAGCTCACGCTGATCGGCGTGGCGGGATTGCGCACGGGCGTCGCGGGGAAGAGCACGGCGTTGCGGCTCGGGATGTACTGCTGAATTCTCCCGCCCACGAGATTGATCGTGAACGTCTGCCGGCCGAGTCGCGTGGTGGCGGTGATCTTGATCTGCGCCTGCGACTGCACGTTGGGCGAGCGGTCAGGATGGTAGATGATGTCGAGGCTGTCCGCAAAGCGCGGCGGCGTGTCGCGCGGCGGCGCGCCGCTGAACGTGCGTCCGCGCCAGTCGAAGGCGAGCGAGTCGCGCCCGGTGATCCAGATCGAATCGACGCGTATCGGCACGCTGCCGTCGTTCACGAGGCCGATGACGCGCAGCACGCTGTCGCACCGCGTCACCTCGCTGAAGACGATGGTGGACCACGGCACGAAGAGCGGCACGATGATGCCGCGTCCCGTCAGCGCGCCGCTCGTGCCCACGGGACAGGGATTCGTCGAACTCGCGCTGATCGTCCCGCTGTACGTGGTGTTCGTCGGCGGCGCGAACTGCACGGTGACGAGCATGGTGTCGCGGTACTGCAGCGTGGAACCGACGGGCGGCGCGGCGGACACGACGCTGAAGCCCGCCGGCAGCGGCGGGATGGCGTCGACGCGCACGGGGGTCGGACTCGGATTCGTCAGGTGCAGCACGCGCGTCTGCGCGGTGCCGACTTCCACGTCGCCGAAATTCGTCGCGGCCTCGATGGTCAGCTTCGGCTCGATGTTCGTGCCCGTCATCAGCATGCGCAGCGTGCCTTCGGGACCGTCGGTATCGAACACGAGATCGGCAGTTTCCGTCACGAAGTCCTGCGCGCCCGCCGGACAGTACTGCACGTGGAAGCTGCGCCGCTGTCCGGGCTGCAGCACCTCGTTCGGCACGGGCGCGGGCGCGAGGAAGGTGAACTTCGTCGATCCGCTGATCGAGACGCTGCGCAGCGTCAACGGCGCGCCGGTGTTGTTGGTCACGGTGACGGTATCCACCCTGCACAGGCAGTTGATGACGCCCGACGCCTGCAGGTACGGCGGCTGGAAGACGAGCGAGCCGAACATGCCGTTGCCCGTGAGGATCACCTGCTTGATGATCTGGCAGCCGACGTCCTGGAAGTTGAGCGTGTCGCGGTACGGCGCGGCGCTGAGCGGACGGAAGGTCACGTTCACGGAGCGCGAACCCGCGGGCGCAAGCGTGAAGCGGTTCGCCCCCGCGATCGAGAACACGCGTCCCGAACTCAGGTACATGAACACGTCGCGGGAGTCGATGCCGTTGTTCGACAGCGAGACGGGAAGCGTGGCGCTCTGTCCGACGATGACGTTGCCGAAGTCGACGAGCGTGTCGGCGGGAGCGAGCTTCACATCCACGATGCGTCCGGTCAGCGGAATGCTGCGGTACACCGTGCAACCGCGGAAGTTCATGCGGATGCGCGCCGTGTCGCGATAGAAGCCCTCCACGCTGGAGCGGAAGCGGATGTACATGCGGTACGAGATGCCGGGCCGCGCGGTGAGGGGCAGCACGGTGGGCGTGCTGAAGGCGGGGTCGTTGAATTCGATCGCCTCCACGGTGAAGTTCTCGCCCGTCATGTTGCGCAGGAAGAATTCCTCGGCGAGGTTCAGCGAGCGGCGGCAGGGGATCTGCGGGCGGTCGAAGTCGACGGAGGAAATCGTGGTGCGCGCAATATCCACGCTGCGACCGGAAAGCGGGATGAGGCCGCTGCCCGGACAGATGTCCGTCGACGCGATGCGCAGCGTGTCGGCGTACGATCCGGTGTCGGGCGGCGCGAAGCGCAGCAGCACGTCGCGGCAATCGCCCGGTTGCAGCGTGAGCGGCAGCGTCCAGCCGACGGGCGTGGCGGTGAATGCGCCCACGACGGTGGAAAGGGACGAGACGGTGAGCGGTCCGCCGCTGTTGTTGCAGATTCGGAGCGTTGTGTCCGACACCGTCCTGCTCACGCAGCCGAACAGCGTGTCGAAGACGAGGCGCCCCATCGACGTGCCCAGCTGCGTGTTGCGCGTGATGCTGATGGGAATGACGGAGGTCGGATTGCAGCTGTTCAGCGGCTGCACGGTGAGCGTGGCATTGATCGATCCGGTGATGCGGATGTTCGTCCGGATCGGAACGACGAGCGTCTGGTTCTGCTGCAGCGTGGCGCTCGTGACGCCGAGCGAAAACGCCGCGGCGTCCTTGCCCGACAGCGAAAGCGTCACCTGCTGCCCGCAGGCGGAGGTGTCGGTGATGGCGACGGTGAGCGTGGTGTCGGAAATGCAGCCGAGCGCGAAGGTGAAGGCCGCGGGAGTGATGAAGACGGACTGCGGCACCGCGCGCGTCGGCGCGGCGAATTGCAGGCTCCCGCGCCTGTTGCCGCGTCCGTTCCAGCGCGAGGCGTCGCAGAGGATGTCGCCGCCCGTTTCGTTGAGCCGCAGGTAGAGAATCAATCCGGTCTCGTTGCCGCGGAGCGACGCGTAGCGCTCGCAGCGCAACTGCGCCTCGGGGATCACGCGATTGTAGAGGCGGATTTCGTCGAGCGTGCCGGTGAGCGTCTTCGTGCGCGACGGATCGTTGGTCATGCCGTTGAAGCTGCCGAACTGCAGGTAACTGATTGTGGGACGCAGCTTCGCGACGGGGTAGTCGGCGTTGCGGCCCCGGGCGACGAGCGTGCCGTCGATGTACAGCCGCGCCTCCTGCGTCGCACCGTCCCACATCGCGGCGATGTGCAGCCACCGCCCGTACGGCATCGCGGTCTTGACGACGGTGTTGTCGAACTGGCCGAGGTTCGTGGCGTCGTTGCTGAGTTCGAAGGTCAGCGAATCGTCGTCGCCCACGTACAGCAGCCACTTGTCGTCGCGGTCCATCCGAGGTCCCCATACGCCCCCGATGTACTGCGCCACGCCCGGCCGCCGCGCGACGTTGGCCCAGAGCACGATGCTCATCGCGTCCGACGTGTCGATGCTGTTGAGCACCGGTGTGTTGAACACGTCCACGTAATCCAGGTCGCCGCCCGGGAAGAGCAGCGCGTTGCCGGTGCAGGATTTGTCGGCATCGCAGGTGGACTGCCCCGACGCCGTCGGCGGCGCGAGGAGCAGGGCGCAGAGCGAAAAGAGAAGCAAGGTTCTGAGAGGCACCGTCACGTTCCGGAAAAAGATATCGTCATCGGATTATCTCCGCAGCAGCATGGTGCGCGTCACGCGCTGTTCGCCCACGCGGAGCTGATAGAAGTACGCGCCCGGCGCGGCGCCGCTCGCGGAGAAGTCCACCGTGTGCCGTCCCGCCTGGTACACACCCGACGCGAGCGTGGCGACCACGCGGCCCTGCGCGTCGTAGAGCAGCAGGTCGATCTTCGAGGGCGCGTTGAGCGAGAAGGGGATGGTCGTGCGTCCGGATGCGGACGCGGGATTCGGAAAATTCTGCAGCAGCTCGAACTCGCTGACGGCGGCGGGCACGGCCGCGCCGGTGGAGTTGCGGATCAGCGGCAGCGGAATGTAGCGGCCGCCGAGGAGCTGCGTGACGTCGTCCTTCGGCAGCTCGAACCAGTGCTCGAGCAGCTCGGAGTAGATCTGGCGATAGTCGAAGGTGTAGAGAAGATCGCCGCTGGAATCGGTGACGTCGAAGCTCGGATCCGCGCCCAGCACGCCGCTGTTCACCGGTTCGCCGAAGAGGAACTGCACCGCGGCGGTGCCGTGGTCCGTCCCGGAACTGCCGTTCTCCTGCGTGCGTCGGCCGAATTCCGACATGGTCAGGCCCACCACGTTCTTCGAGAGGCCCTGGTTCTGCAGGTCGGCGGTGAACTGCTCGGCGGCGTCGGACATCGTCTTGAGCAGGCTCGCGTGCGCGCCGGACTGGTTGCTGTGCGTGTCGAAGCCGCCGATGTACACCATGAAGATCTTCGATTTCAATCCGCCCGAGATGAGCTTCGCAACGAGGCGCAGCTGCTGCGCGAGTCCCGCGCTGCCGTAGGTGCCGACGTTCTTCCCCGCGTTGAAGGCGTCGTTGACTCGCTGCGAGTACTTGTCGCTCTGCTCCTTGATGGCGCGGATGAACAGGTACTCCTCGCCATACGGCGTGCCGCCCGGCACGGGCTCGTCCAGCTGATTCCGGCCGAGCTTGAAAAAGGTGTCGGGATCCGCGAGCGTGATGCCCATGTTCCCCTTTGCGCTCTGCAGCATGAGCGAGAGCGTGCCGCCGATCTGCACGGCGAAGGGGTCGGCGGGCAGTTGCAACGGGAAGGAGGGGTAGCTGAATTCGAGATAGCGGCCGAGCCAGCCGGTGTGCAGGATCGATTCCGCTCCGGAACCGGTGAGCCAGATGTTCTCGGAGCGGAAATGCGAGCGGTTCGAATTCTCGTAGCCCACGCCCTGCACCGCGACGAGCTTGCCGGCGTTGAAGAGGTTGCGCATGCCCGTCATCTGCGGGTGGAAGCCCATCGTGGGGTTGGCGATCTTCAGCACCTGCGTCGGAGGAATGCCGACGGTCGGGCGGCTCTGGTAGTATTTCGGATTCGTGTAGGGGACGAAGGTGTTCAGTCCGTCGTTGCCGCCGAACATCTGTATCACCACCAGCACGTTGTCGTTCTGCGCCATCATGTCGGGGCGGATGAAGCGCTGCGTGCCGGCGTGCACGGGGATGCCGCCGAAGAGCAGCGGCACCGAGGCCACGCCCGCCGTTGCGTAGAGGGATTGCTGAAGGAAGTCGCGACGTTTCATGGCTGCTCCGCGTCTAGTGCAATTGAAAGTCGGGCGCCGAGACGAGGCGCACGAGCATGTTGCGCAGGTTCGTGTCGGCGTTGGGCGCGTCGATGTTCCATTCGTACACCGGCGCCCCGCCGAGCATGGCCTGCAGGTACGAGGCGCGGCGCGTGTCGGACACCTTCTTCGGGAGCAGCAGCGTCAGGATCTGATCGATCAGCTTCTCCGCGTCGGTATATTCGTCGAACTGCTTGCCCCAGGCCACCACGTTCATCGGCGTCTGTCCGCTGCCGCCCGGCATGAGGCCCGTGACGAAGCGCTCGGCGAAGGACTTGCGGTACGGATACGTCGTGGTGCTGATCCAGGTGCGGTAGCCCTCCCAGCCCGCCACGTTCGGCGGATCGAGGAGGTTCTGCTCCAGCGTCTGCATGTCCTTCGCGAGGCGCGCGCCGCCGGGATGCGCGCCGAGCTGCCGGGCGAGTCCCGCCGCGAACACCGCCGGACTCTTGATCATGGCGCCGATGTTGACGCTGTCGAAGAAGTGCGCGCTCTTGAGCAGCGTCGCGATCACGGGCTTGATGTCGTAGTTCGCGTCGCGGAACACCTGCGCGAGCGCCGTGACGACGGCGCCGTCGACGGCCGAGGGATTGTCGTACACGAAGGCGCGGTAGAGCTTGCGGCAGATGAAGAGGGCGACGGAGGGATCCTCGAAGATCACGTCCACCACATCGTTGCCTTCGAAGCGTCCGTCCAGCGACGAGCGGCCGGGGATGGTGCGGCCCATGAAGGTCTTGTTGCCGCTGTCGTGATACAGGGGATTGAAGGTGGCGTCGTAGCCGGTGAACTCGTCGAGCTGCCAGCCGGTGAGGCAGCGCGCGGCCTCCTTGATGTCCTGCTCGGTGTAGTGCCCCTCGCCCATGGTGTAGAGTTCCATCAGCTCGCGGCCGTAGTTCTCGTTCGGGTTGCCGCCCACGTTGATGTCGCCGTTGAGGTAGCGCAGCATGCAGGCGTCGTGATTGACGGCCTTCATCAGCTCGCGGAAATTCCCGAGCACGGAGCCGCGGAACAGGGCGTTCTGATTGTAGAGGTACTGCGGAACGAACACCACACCGCCTTCGCTCGTGATGTGCCCGTGCCAGAACAGCGTCATCTTCTCGGCGATGTTCATGCCGCCCGACACCATCAGGTCCGCCCACCAGGCGCGCAGCGAATCCATGAGCGACGCGTTCCGCGAAAGGTACGCGTTCTGTTCGGGCTGCGTGGTGGGTTTGTCGAAGATCTCGTTCACCCAGGAACCGGGCGCGGCGGGTTCGGGCGCGACGTCGAGCAGGCCGTCCACCACCGCTCCGGGCTGCGAGGCCATCGCCGTTTTCACTTCCGCCCATGTGGGCAGGAAGGTGGCGCGACGGAGCAGGTGTGAGGCCCGGAGGGTGTCCCACGGCTCCGCGAGCGAGGGCACGTACGGCTCGAGGCCCGACTGCGTGCGCCGCGCGGCGCCGAAGAGCATGGGCTCGAGGGCGCGGCGGCGGGAGCTGCCAGCGGGCGTGCGTGTGTCGGAAACGGTTTCAATACTTGCGTTCATGATGCACCACGGTAATGGGATACGGCGTATACGAATATAGAACGTGACACGGCCCGGGACAAGGACGAAGGAAACGGCTGTGCGGGGGCTCGTGAAGGAAGGGACACGGAACGGGGCGATATGTTTCGATGGCGTGGGTGAACGGGAGGAGCTGTTTCAGCATTGCGCAAGGCGGTGGCATTGAGTAGGTTTCAGGAATTGCCTCCTCGCCTCCGTCCACCGTTGGTGCATGGCTGCCGGTGAAGGTCAAGACCTCGACTGATCCTGCGGCTGAAACGTTCGAGACGTACTATCTGCCCTTGTATCTTCCATGAGCGAAATGAGGCCATATATGAAACGCTGGACGGTTGAATTGTCGTCTCTCTTTCTCCTTGTCCTCTGCGGGAGCTTGAGCGATTGCGTTGCGCAAAATCGAAACAACAATGTACCGATACCATCCTCATCTCCTTCAACAGCTTGGGCCTCTGGGACGACGTTCTTTACGATCCTGAAACCTGGAAGCACACGCAGTTGGCGACCATCGGTAATAGAGATGCAGGATTCAACCTTCAGAGTTTTTGGCGATTGCCGATATTCACAGCTGAGCACTTATCGTGTATATAACTCACATTTCAATCGTTCAGGCAGCGAGATCGATTCTTCTTTTCTGCCCGATTCTGCTCAAACGTTCAACTGTGTGATCAATACCGTGGACAATGGTTACGCGGTAATGGCAAAGTCACGGTTGGCCGGGCGCCTGGTGTACAAATACTCGGCAGAGAATACACTTGAATGGATATCGCCGTCGCAACCGTACGCGAGAGGTTCCGGCTTCACGTCGATCGTCCAGATCCCGGATGGTGGTTTTGTTGGAGGATGGTATAATAGCCAGAGCGGAGAATCAATGATCATGCTGATACGCCTGGGGCGCAATGGCGAGAAGATATGGTCCAGAGAAATACCGCAGGTATTCCGCATTGCATCGGAGTTGCCGGCGCTCGCACGATCGCGTTCAAATGAATACTATCTTGGCGGGTCGGGTGATACCACCAACCTCCACCCCGGCTACGACGGCCGCCTCGCCTTCATCATCAAGACCGATTCGAACGGACAACAGCTCTGGAGGAAGATCTACATCGGCAACTTCCACAGCAATCAGACCATCCGGGACTTTATCGCTCTGGAGGACGGTTCGCTGATGGCCTGCGGCCAGGGCAACGGTCATTCCTACCCCGATCCGGGCTGGAATACCGGCGAGGACGGCTGCCTGTGGAAGATCGCTCCCGATGGCGACGTGATCTGGCAACGCAACTTCGGTTTCGATGGAAAAGGCGACGGCATCACTTCGCACGAACCTGACGAATTCTACTCCATGGACAGAACTCGCGACGGCGGCTTCATCCTCGCGGGGCAGCTCCGTTCCGGTCCCGCAACGGACGACAGCACGCTCTCGGCCTACCTCGTGAAAGTGGACAGCAACGGCATGCAGCAATGGTGGCGTTCGTACCGCTTCGAATCGACAGACAGATTCTGGAAGGTGAAGAGCGCCTCCGACGGCGGATACATTCTCGTGGGCGAATCGATTTGGAATAATTTCGCCTCCAGGAATCTCTACCTCATGAAAACCGACAGTCTCGGCTTCTGCGAAGGCATTACGTCGGTGGGCTCTCCTGCGCCAGTTTCGATTTCCCTTGACACGCCTTACCCGCACCCGCTTGCCGCACAAGGCAGCGGAACCGTGCGCTACACACTTGCGCAGGCTTCGAATCTGCGGCTGTCTCTGCACGACGCGCTGGGCAGGGAAGCGCGTGTGCTTGCAAGCGGTTTTACGGATGCGGGCGAACACATCGCTTCGGTTGAGAGTGGTGGTCTTGCACCGGGCCTGTATCTTCTCCGCCTGCTCGCCGGTGGGCAGGCAGTGCAGAAGACCGTTATCGTCACGCGGTAACACTGTCCAGGGCGCGGATAGCCCACGCACTTCAGGCCGCGGCACCGTGCCTTGCGTTTCACTGCCTGCGAGTGTAGTTTCCGCTTCGATTGTTCTTTGCATCACACGCAATGGTTTCCCCGCGAGGGGAATGAAAATGGGAATGCCGTGCAAATCGGCAGCTGCCCCGCAACTGTAAGCAGCATGGAGACGGCGCACATGCCACTGGCCTCGAAAGCCGGGAAGGCGCGCCCTCACGAGAACCGCTGCAAGCCAGGAGACCTGCCATGGCGTTTCACACAGTGCCTTCGCGGGTGAGGACTGGTGCGGTTGCCGGAGTGTTCCGGCGTCCCACCCCCGACGCTATGCATGCGCCGGGTTTTTTGTTCCCTGTCATCCGCCGTGGGCGCGCAGCTCCGGTGTCCCGTGTCTCCCTCCGCGCGCAACGTTTTTCTCCTTGTCTCCACCGTCGTCGTCATGACGTCGCGGAGCGGCGCGCAGGCCTCGATGCCCGACGATTCGCTGCTGTACCTCCTCGACCGCGAGGTGGTGGTCACCGCCACGCGCATGCCGACGCCCTTCGAACGCGTGCCCGCGGCGACGGAGGTGTTTCACACGGAAGAGATCGGTCGCATGCCCGCGCGCAGCGTGGCGGACGTGCTGGGCATGACGACGGGGGTCGCGGTGCGCGTGTACGGCGCCGAGGGGAGCCTGCGTCTCGCCTCCTTCCGCGGACTCGGCCCCGAGTACACGGTGATCTACTTCAACGGCGTGCGCATGAACGACGCGCAGAGCGGCGTGGTAGACGTCGGCCGCATCGCGCTGCTGAACGTGGGCCGCATCGAGATCGCGCGCGGCGGCTATGGCGCGCTGTACGGCGGCGACGCGCTCGGCGGCATCGTGGACATCCGCAGCGGTCCGCTCTCCTCGCCGCTGACACTGCGCGCGGGCGGCGGTTCCTTCGGCTGGAAGAGCATGGACGGCAGCGTCGCCTTCGGCAGCGCATCAGCGCGCCTGCGCCTCTCGGCACTGTATGAGGATGCGCGCAACGACTTCCGCTTCACCGTGCCGCGCGCGCCCTACGGAGAGTTCCGGCGCACGGGCTCGGGCTCCATCGCGCGCCGCGTCACTGCTGAAGGAAACGCGCTGTCCGGCGCGTCGGCGCTCTCGGTGCATGCGACGGTCGGCAACAGCGTGACGGGCGTGCCCGGCGCCTTTACGCAGGCGGGTCGACCGGGCGCGGAGCAGCGAGATGCCGACGCCTCGCTCGCGCTGCAGTTGCGCCATCAGCTCGATCCTGCGACACTGCTCGAAGTTGTCCCCTCCGCGCGTTTCGCGCGCGAGGAGTATCGCGATCCAGCAACGGTGCTCGCGGGACTGCCGATCGACAGCCGCTACGACAATGCGTCGGCAGGCGTGATCGCATCGCTGCTCCGCTCCTTCGGCGACTGCGCGCGAGTGCTTGGCGGCATCGAGGCGGGCTTCGCATCTCTCGCATCGGCGGATATCGCGGGGGTGCCGCGGCGCCTGTCCGGCGCGCTGTTTACGAGCGCCGAACTGCGCTGGAACGGGCTCCCTGCACTCACGTTCTTCCCCGCGTTGCGCTACGATCACCTTGACGATGCGCCGGTGCATCGCACTCTCGACGTGCTGAGTCCGTCGATCGGCGCGGTGTGGGATGCGTCGAATGTCCTCAGCGTGCGCGCCCGCATCAGCCGCGGTTTCCGCTCGCCCACCTTCAATCAGCTCTTCTGGCGGCAGGGCGGCAATCCGTTGCTGCGGCCCGAATACTCGACGTCCGTCGAAACCGGCCTGCGCATCGCCTCGCGCGCGGGCCTGCCTGATCTCGACGTCACGTTGTTCCGTCACGATCTCACCGACAAGATCGTGTGGATGCCGGGGGCGGGCTATTTCTGGACGCCGAAGAACATCCAGCACGTGCTGTCGCAGGGCGTCGAAGCGCGGGCAAGCGGCGAGACTCTCGGCGGCATGCTTCGCTACGCCGCGGGCGCGCAGTGGACCTCGGCCGTGAAGCGGAACAGCAGCTTCCCTGGTGATGCCACCGCGGGCAAGCAGCTCGTGTACACGCCGCTGTTCAGCGGGACGGCGAGCGTGGAGGTGCTGCCGGTCTCGCGGCTCTCCTGCAGCGTGCTCGCCCGCTACACCGGCGAGCGTTATTCGTCCGAGACCAACGATGCCGCCTCGCGCCTCGACGGCTTCGTGACCGTGGACGCGGCCGCGAGCGTGAGCGTCGACGCGATGTCCGCCGCGTGGACGCTCAAGGCGGAACTCCTCAACGTCCTCGACGCGTCCTACGAAGTCATCGCCTTCTACCCCATGCCTCCTCGGGCATTCCGACTTTCCCTCACCATGCTTCTCCCATCGAAAGACACCGCTCCATGACATCACGCTCCGTTCTCCCGATCCTACTCATCTCCATTTTCGCCATTAATTGTTCGAAGGACAATCCCGTTGCGCCTCCTCCCTCTTCGGGTATCGGCGCCGTGTACGTGCTGAACGAGGGAAATTTCCAGCGCGGAAACGCGACCTTGAGCTTGCTGCTGCCGGACTCGGCGAGGGTGTACACCGAGGTGTTCTCCGCCTCGAATGGGCGCGGCCTCGGCGACACCGGCAACAGTCTGACCGAGCACGACGGCAGATTATACATCGTCGTCAACGGCTCGAACAGGATCGAAGTCGTGGATGTGAAGACGGCGAAGCTCGTGAAGACCATCACGTGTCCCGCGGGCGCGAGTCCGCGGCATATCGTGTTCGACGCGGCGGGGACGGGGTACATCTCGAATCTCTACACGAACTCCGTGTCCGTGTACGACGACGCATCGAACACCATCACCGCGGAAATTCCTGTCGGTCAGAATCCGGAACAGCTGCTCGTCGCGAACGGCCGGCTCTTCGTGACCAACAGCGGCTTCGGCAACGGACGCAGCGTCTCGGTAATCGATCTTGCCACGAAGACCGTGTCGGGCACGCTCGCCGTCGGCGACAATCCCGCCGCCATCGCCGCGACGGGAGACTCGGCTGCAGTCGTCCTCTGCACCGGCGCATACAACGATTTCAACGACCCGCTCGACGACACGCCCGGCAAGCTCTTCTTCATCAGCACGAAAAGCGCGCGGGTGACGGATTCGCTGCCGCTCGGCGGACACCCGCAACGCATCGCGCTCGACGGGACCACGACACTGTACACCGTGCAGCCGGGCGGCATACAGAAAGTCGATCTCGCATCGAAGGCCGTGACCGACGCGTTCATCTCCGGCGCCTTCTACTCCGTGGCCTTCGACGCGGCCCGCCGTCAGTTGTATGTGACCGACGCGCTGGACTATGTTCAACCCGGGAAGCTGCTCGTCTATTCGCGGGCCGGCATGAAAACCGCCGAGTACGCCGTCGGCATCATTCCCGGGGCGATGGTTGTTGTTCGGTAACAGGTTGAAGGTTGCAAGTGGCAGGTGACAGGTTTCAAGTTGCAGGTGACAAGTGACAGGAGAATGTTCGCAGACGTTATTCTACGGATAGACATGAACGTTGTGAGCCCCGCAGGGGCGGCATCCCTCAACCCGGGGCGTGAGCCCCGGGAATCGCGGCGCGACGGAAACGTCGTGAGCCCCGCAGGGGCGGCATTCTCCAGCCCGGGGCGTGAGCCCCGGGAATCGCGGCGCGACGGAAACGTCGTGAGCCCCGCAGGGGCGGCATTCCCGAACCCGGGGCGTGAGCCCCGGGTATGCCTGAGGAGGATGGTTCTCGCATCCTTCGCCGCATTGCTCGTTCTTTTCTCCCTTCCCGCGGTCGCACAGCAGGAGGCGCCGATGCAGATCGGATATCAGGAGCGGAATATCTCGTACCAGGGATCGGGCGTGACGCTGGGCGGGACGCTGACCGTCCCGGCCGACAGCGCCCCACGCGCGGCTGTGCTGCTGCTCACGGGCAGCGGCGCGCAGGACAGGGAGTACACCATGTCCGGCTTCGCGCTGTTCCGTACCCTGGCCCGCGGTCTCGCGGAACATGGCATCGCCTCGCTGCGCGCGGACGACCGCGGCGTCGGCAGCTCCGGCGGCAGCATGCCCGCCTCCACGCTCGAAGACTTCGCAAAGGATGCCCTGGCAGGACTTGGCACATTGCGCGTGCAGCTCGGCACAGGTTTGCCTTCGGGACTCCTCGGACACAGCGAAGGCGGGGCGGTGGCGCAGCTCGCCGCGGCGATGTCCGGCAGCGTCGAGTTCATCGTGACGCTCGCCGGACCGGGCGTTGCGGTGGAAGCCAACATCCTTGCCCAGACCGAACTCATCGGCAGGGCGAACGCGCATCCCGATGCGCAGATCCGCCGCGACGTGGAACTCCTCGCCGCGATCCTCGGCGTCCTGCGATCCTCCGCATCGGTGGAAACGCTGCGACCACTCTTCCTCGCGAAAGCGCGCGAGGATGTGGCCGCCATGTCTCCGGAAATGCGCCGCGCATTGACGGACATCCCGCGCCATGCCGACGTGCTCTTCCGCCAGCAGATGAAAATGATGGACACACGCTGGTTTCGCTCTCTCGCCGCGTACGATCCCGCCGCCGTCGTTCCGTCGCTCGCCTGTCCCATCCTTGCCTTGTACGGCGAGCGCGATCTGCAGGCGCCCGCCTTCATCAATGCGGAAGGCATGCGCGCAGCGCTCGAACAGGCCGGCCATACGGCGTCGTCCGTGCGCATCGTTCCGGGAGTGAATCACCTGTTCCAGATCGCGCGCAGCGGCAGTCCCGCGGAGTATCCCTCGCTCGCGAAGGAGTTCGCACCAGGAGTCGTCTCATCAATCGCCGAGTGGATTCTCTCGCTGTCGGCGAAGCCCGCGATGGAACAATAGGAATCACAATCTCCTCCCGCACTCCGGAATCGACAAGCGGGACGCTTGTCCTGACCGCCGAAGTCCCGCGAAGCGGGACGCAGGCGGGTCCCCACCCTGGCGAGGTTTGCTCACATCGGAATCGGACAAGCGGGACGCTTGTCCCACCCTGGCGGGGTTTGCTCACATCGGAATCGGACAAGCACAGAGGCTTGTCCCCACCCGATTTTCGTATTTTCACCCTTCACCCTTCACCCTTCACCCTTCACCCTACTCTTCTCCATGCATCGCGCACACCCCGGGCGCCTTGAGCGCATTGATCGGATACACCGCCCGCTTCGGGCAGGTGGGCAGGGCGAGAAGTCCGCTCTCCTCGCAGAGCTCGATGAGAGTAATGGAGGTCGGCATCCGATATTCGCCCGAGGCCCAGACGGGTTTCGTCGATGCGAGTTCGGCCATCATGCGGCCCCAGATGGGCGCGCAGGTGCTGCCGCCGTAGCGGAACGCGCCGCCCAGCTTCCTGGCAGCGTTGTCGAAGCCCATCCAGATCGCCGTGCTGAGTTCGGGCGTGTAGCCCGCGAACCAGGCGTCGGTGGATTGCTGCGTCGTGCCGGTCTTGCCCGCCGCGGGTCCGGAGTAGACAGTCCGGATTGAGGAGGCCGTGCCGCTGTCCACCACCGCGCGCAGGGCGTCGGTGACGAGGTACGCCGTCGCGGAATCGACGACGGTCGCCGTGTCGGGCTGCGCCGCGTAGAGCAGCACGCCCTTCCGGTCCTCGATCTTCAGCACGGAAAACGGCTTCGCGCGCAGTCCCTCCGACGCGAAGACGCCCAGGGCCGACGCCATCTCGAGCGGCGAAACCTCGCCCGTTCCCAGCGCGAGCGAGGGCACTTCGGGCAGCGACGCGGTGATGCCGCAACGGTGCGCGAAATCCGCCACTTCCTTCGGTGTCGTGAACTCCACCATGGCATGCGCGGCCACAAGGTTCAGCGAGCGGCGTATGCCGAAGCGCATTGTCACACGCCCGCCGCTGGAGGAGTCGTCGTCGTTCATCGGACGCCATGCCGTGGCGAGACCCGAGTCGACGACGATGGGCGCGTCGAGTATCGGCGTCGCGAGCGTGAGTCCCTTCTCGAGCAACGTCGCGTAGAGGAACGGTTTGAACGACGAACCCGGCTGGCGCCGTATCGAAGCGGCGCGGTTGAGTCCGCGCGATTCGGAGACCGGATTGCCGCCGAGCATGGCGCGGATGGCGCCGCTGCGCGCCTCGACGCTGGCAAGACCGACCTGCGCGGTCTGCATCGCGGCGGGGAAACGCTTCCACTGTTCGGCCACCGCATGCTGCGCCGCCCGTTGCACGGCGGGATCGAGGGTCGTGGTGACGCGCAGGTCTCCCTCCTGCAGCGAACGGCCCAGGCGCGCGAGGATGGCGGCGGCTTCGCGCCGTATGAAATCGGTGGCCTGCCTGCCGAGGTCTTCACGCAGATGCAGCCCCAGAGGCTGCGCCTTCAGACGCGTGCATTCCAGCTCGCTGATCTTTCCCGTTTCGACGAGATTGTGCAGCACTTCGTTGCGGCGCGAAAGGGCTTTGTCGGGCCGCTTCGACGGCTCGTAGGCCGATGGCGCCTTGAGCAGACCGACGATCATCGCCGCTTCCGTGCGCGAGAGTTTGTCCGGCGTCTTGCCGTAATACTCCATCGCCGCCGCCCAGATGCCGTATGCTCCGCGCCCGAAATACACCGTGTTGAGGTACAGCAGCAGGATCTGGTCCTTGTTGTACTTCTTCTCGATGTCCTTCGCGAGTTCCATCTCCCGGAGCTTCCTCGAGACCGTTTTCTCCCGCGTGAGGAAAAGCGTGCGCGCGAGCTGCATGGTGAGCGTGCTGCCGCCCTGCGTCTTGCCCGTGAGCGTGTTCCAGAGCGCGCGGCCGAGTCCCTTCAGTGACACCCCGTTGTGCGAGTAGAAGTCGCGGTCCTCGGTGCCGATGAGCGCGTCGATGACGTTGCGCGATATCATCCCCGTGGACTGCACTTCCACGCGGTGCGGCTCGGACAGATAGCCGACGAGCGTGCCGTCCGATGCCACGGCCAGCGGCGAATACGAAACGGTGAAGGGCGGGAGATCCTGCGCCACGGAGGAAACACCGAGCGACAGGAGACAGATGGACAGCAGGACACCCCGTCGCAGACGGAGGCGGTGGATGGTGTGGGGACGCATGGTGCGCAAATCTACTGATTCCGTGGAGAAATTGAACGCACTTCTCCGGGATCGCGCAAGCACCGCGGCCTTCTGCATTGACTCCAAGATGGTGTTTCCCTATTTTCTCTCGAATACACCGGCTTTTCCATCAAGACTCCGATATGACACCAGTAATTCGTGCTGCCGCCCTCGTGTTGCTTCTCCTGCCGGACTTCGGACCGGGAAGGGGCGGCGCACTCGCGCAGTCGGCTCCGGATCACCCCGTTTTCAGCACGTTGTCTCCGCTCGGACATCTGGCTGCGCCTGCGCCCACTCCGCTCTTCGGGCCGGGAAGCTACTGTCCGCTGTTTCAATACTACGATCCGAACGGTGCGGAATTGACCCATACGGAATCCATTCCGACGGCCGTCTGGGGCTTGCGCGTCACGCCGCCGAATGCGCAATGCACGGTGTGGACCGTCAATGTCCGCTTCGAGATCGGCGGCCCCTCGCCGCTGAAACATGACACGCTCGACATCACGGTGCGCGAAGTCACCTCCCCGTACACGATCATCTACACGACGCGGTACACCACCCGTTTCGGCCTCAATGAAGGTCAGATGGAGATCGATCCCAATCCGCTGCCGCCCTACAATCATCCGATCATCAATCCGCCGCGCGACTTCTTCGTCTGCCTGCGGCTGCGCGGCACGGGGGGGCACAGCGTCGACTGGAAATTCATGACCCCGTCGATGTACACGAACCCGCCGGTCCGTGCGGTAAAATTCACGACACCGACCTCCTTTATCGATGCGAGCACCGCCGTCGGGTCGAGCGTGGATTGGCGGACTACCGTGAATCTCTGCCTGCCGTTGCGCATTCCAGTGGAGCTGTCATCCTTCGCCGGCATCGCGGAGGAGTCGGCCGTGCAACTGCGCTGGCGCACGGAAGCAGAAACGAACAATGCCGGTTTCGAAGTGCTGCGCGCGGAAAGAACAGACGGCCAGTGGTCGCTCAGGGGATTTGTGCGCGGAAGCGGCACAACGGCGCGGGCCGCCGAGTACGCGTTCCGCGACGACGTTTCCGATGCGGCATCGTTCCCCGTTCTGTACTACCGGCTGCGCCAGATCGACACGGACGGTTCGGCGACGCTGTCGCCCGCGACGGCCGTGCAGAGGACGCCGGTCTCCGCTGGGCTCGCCGTGCTCTCCGTCTTTCCGCAGCCGCACGCGGCGCAGTCCTCCGGAGTGCTGACCGCGCGCTTTTCAGTCCCGGAGGACGGATACGCGCGTCTCTCCGTCATCGACGCGCTCGGCCGCGAAGTCGCGCGTGTGCACGACGGGGTCTTCACGCGCGGAACACACCTTGCAACGTTTCTTCCCGCGGGTCTCGACGGGCGCGCCACTCCGGGCGTGTATCTGCTGCGTTTGCAGGCGGGAAGCGCCTTCACCACCCGGCCGTTCCTCATCACACGGTAACCCAGGACCGATCATGTACTCCCGCACACTCGCCGCGCTCCCGATTCTCGCCGCACTTCTCGTCGTTGCGGGATCGTCCGTGCAAGCCCAGAAGTCTTCAGACATGCCGGCGGAGGACGCGCCGGTGATGTCGGTCTACTCGCCCTTCGCGCATCTCATCGACGCCTTCGCTCCCGCGAAGAAGCAGGCGGCAGTGCCCTGGATATGCCCGTCGCTGGGCTACTACGATCCGGCGGGAAACAACATCACGTTCACCGAATCCGTGCCGACATCCAAGTTCGCGATAAGGGTGACGCCGCCCTCATTGCCCGCGGCGGCTCCGTGCACCGTGTGGACCGTGCATGTCGATTTCGAACTGCTGAACGCCGGCATCACGGAGAAGGACACGATCCAGTTTTTCGTGCGCGAGGTGTCCGCGCCGTACACCCAGATTTTCACGACGTATTACCTCGCCCGCGGAGGCGACAACTTCGGTGAGTTCGAAATCGATCCGCCCGTCGTGCCGCCGTACAACATCCGAGCGATCATCTCCACCAAGCGCTCGCTCTACGTCGGTTACTACGTGCGCGGCTACTCGTCGCATTCGGTCGCCTGGCGCTTCAAGGGACCGTCCATCTACTCCAATCCGATCCGATCCGTCGCCTTTCTTTCATCGACGAGTGTCACCGATGCCTCAAATGTGGTGGGACAGTCCGTGGATTGGAACGCCGTCGTGCGGCTCTGCTGCCAGTACCCGCCGCCGGTCGAACTCTCGCTGTTGACCGGAAGCGAGCAGGACGGCAAGGTGTCGCTCGCATGGAAAACGGAATCGGAAACCAACAACTTCGGCTTCGAAGTGCAGCGCGCATTCTCGGGCACGGGGCCCTGGGAAACGCGCGGCATGGTGCCCGGCAACGGCAACTCCTCCATGGCGCGCTGGTACTCGTACTCGGACGCCGTCCCCGCGGGGATGGAACCGCTGCAGAATCAGGACGCGGTGTGGTACCGGCTCGTGCAGATCGATTACGACGGGACGAGGAACGAATCGCACGCGGTGCGCGTGGCGCTCGGCGAAACGCCCGCGCTGATTTCCGCGCTTTCGGAGGTATTCCCGAATCCCCTGTCCGCATCGTCCGCCGCGCCGGCCGTGATCCGGTACCGGCTCGCTTCCGAAGAGGCGGTGCGCCTCAGCGTGGTCGACGCGCTCGGCCGCGACGTCGCGGTGCCCATCGACCGCGTCCAGCCCGCCGGACAGTACGAGACGACGTGGTACCCGTCGCAATCGAGCGTCCCCCTGCAGACGGGCGCGTATTTCATCCGCATGCAGGCGGGCGCAACCTCCTCGGTGCGCAAGATCATGGTGGTCCGCTGACCCCGCCGCGGGAGGCCGCCGCCGGGAAACGGGCGCGGCGCGCCGTTCACAGGAGCAACAGACCGTGATGTCCGATCAGAAGACGGAGCGAGAAATCCGCGTCATGCGCGTGCGTCCCGGATACGGCGACGTCCCGCTGCCCGCGTACGCCACAGAGCACGCGGCGGGCGCGGATCTGCGCGCCGCAATCGACGATCCCGTCACGCTGCAGCCCGGCGAGATCAAAGCCATTCCGACGAACATCGCCATCGAGCTGCCGGAGCATCTGGAGGCGCAGGTGCGACCGCGCAGCGGACTCGCCCTGAAGCACGGCATCACGCTCCCGAACACGCCCGGCACCATCGACGCGGATTACCGCGGCGAGATCAAGGTGATCATGGCGAACATCGGCCGCGAACCGTTCGTG
Source organism: Ignavibacteria bacterium (assembly GCA_016720835.1). Lineage (GTDB taxonomy): Bacteria > Bacteroidota > Ignavibacteria > SZUA-365 > SZUA-365 > JADKJW01. Next base: position 330,892 of record JADKJW010000003.1, on the reverse strand, counting down.
GTCACCCGCGGCGATCGCATCGCGCAGCTCGTCGTCGCGCCCGTCGTGCATGCGCGCTGGCTGGAGGCGGAGACGTTGAACGAAACCGCGCGCGGCGACGGCGGCTTCGGCCACAGCGGAACGGCCTGACATTCCGGTTTCGATCACTTCACGCGACAGGTGACGACATGGATCCCTGGCGTCTGCACGCACCCCTGCTCTCACCGGTCTCTCCGACGGAGCTGCGCTGGCATCCTTCCGGCGCCGTGGCCGTCGGCGCCGACGGACGCATGCTCTACGCAGGCGATGCCGCCGCCCTGCCGGAACAGCTGCTGGCGCTGCCCGCGCGCGAGACGAGCGATGTGGTGCTCCCCGGTTTCGTCGATCTGCACACGCATCTCCCGCAGTACGACGCCAGGGGCAAGTTCGGCATGACGCTGCTGGAATGGCTGGAGCATTTCATCTTTCCGGAAGAGGCGCGCTTCGCGGACGACGCCGTGGCGCGCGATGTGTCGACGCGGTTCTTTCGCGGAATGCTGGAAGCCGGCACCACCACCGCCATGGTGTTTTCCTCGGTGCACCGCAGCGCGACGCACATCGCCTTCGAGGAAGCCGAGCGTTCAAAGCTCCGCGTCATCCTCGGCAAGGTGCAGATGGATCGCGATGTTCCGGCCGCGCTGCTCGAAACAGCGGATGCGTCCATCCGCGATACGGAGATCCTCATCGACGCCTGGCACCGGAAGACGGAGCGCCTCTGGGTCGCCGTCACGCCGCGCTTCGCGCCGACCTGCAGCATGGATCTCATGCGCCGCTCCGCGGCGCTCGCGCATCGCCACGGCACGTACGTGCAGACGCATCTCAATGAGTCCGAGGCCGAGATCCGCATGGTGCGCGCGCTCTTTCCCGACGCGGGGTCGTACACCGCGGTGTACCGGGACGCGGGACTGCTCGGTGAACGCACCGTGCTTGCGCACAATATCCACGCGAGCGACGAGGAACTCGATCTGTGCGCGCAACACCGATGCGCCGTGGCGCACTGTCCGGACTCGAACCTCTTCCTCGGCAGCGGCCGCTTCCCGCTCCAGCGCACGCTCGACCGCGGCATCCGCGCGGGACTCGGCAGCGACGTCGGCGCAGGAACCACGCTCAGCATGTTCGGCGTGATGCGCTCGATGTGCTGGGTGCAGGCGCGCAGTCTGCACCCGTTTCTCCCGCTGTATTTCGCGACGCGCGGAGGCGCCGAGGCGCTGTCGATGGACGGCGACATCGGCAGTCTGGAGCAGGGGAAACAGGCCGACATGGTGGCTGTGCGGGTGGACCGCCACTTCCATCGCGGCCGCGACCTCGCGCATCTCAAGCCGCTCGAGATCGCGTCCGCGCTGGTGTACCGCTCGCAGCCCGGCGACGTGCGCGAGGTATGGGTCGGCGGCGAATCGCTGTACCGCGCGGAAACCTAGCGGCCCCCGCGCGGCACAACGTGTTCGCGTCGATCACCGGCGTCGATCGTCCGTCCGCCTAGAACGCCCAGGAGAGGCGCAGCCGTCCGTGCGTGTTGCGCGGCAAACCGGGTTCGAAGAAACGGTCGTTTGCACCGTTGATGAACACCGACCCGACGTATCTCGCGTCGGTCAGGTTGTCGACGCCGAGGAATCCCTCGACGCCGAGAGGGCCGATGGTCGCCTTGCCGCCGATGCCCGCTTCGACGACGGTGACACCGTCCACCTTCGAATCGTCGCTGTTCGTGTCCTCGGCGTGGTAGTCGCCGTTGTGACGCGCACCGAACTCGATGTACACCTTCCACGGCGAGGTGTAGCGCAAACGGGCGCCGCCGAAGAACGCGGGCAGCCCCGCGACCGCGTTGCCGCTCAGGTCGCCGAACACGTCGTTTGCGTACTCGTCGTACACGTTGCTGCTGAAGGTGGCCGTGGCGGTCAGCGAGAGCCCGAGCGGGGACGCGAGCGCGATGCTCGCCTCCACGCCGGTACGGTGCGACTTGCCGGCCGTGAAGTACCAGCGACCGCTGTTGAACGGCACGAGGTCGTTGCGCACGGTGAGATAGTAGAAGGCGACATCGTACTGCAGGGCGTCCACCACCGGCGCCCCGTTCCAGAGCATGGCGCCCTTGACGCCCGCCTCCACCGTGGTGGAGAGCATCGGATCGAGGAGGGGATTGAGCGACGTCAGGCTGTCCGCCGGTGACGGATCGATCTCGTTGAACGCGGGTGCCTCCACCCCGCCGCCCAGCGACGCGTACACGGTGTGCTCTTCCGTCAGACGCAGGCTCACTCCGAGCTTCGGCGTGACCGCCCGGAATTCCTTTTCCGCGTTGAGCCGGGGAGTGGTGTTGTCCTCGGAACGATAGTTCAGCTGGTCCATGCGGACGCCCGCCACGAAGCTCCACGTGTCGCCGATGCGCAGTTCCTCCTGCGCAAAGAGGCCGACACTGTTGGCGCCCTCGGCCTTGTTCTGCAGCAGCGTCGCGCCGCGGCCCCTGGTTGCGGAGAGCGAGTAGAACTGGATGGACCCGTCCTGATACGCCTCGTCGAAGCCCAGTTGCAGCGCCGATGAAAGATTCGATCCGAACGTGGTCATCCATGCATAGCTGCCGCTGCCTCCGACGTGATACCTGTTGAAATCGCGGAAGGTATTGCGCTCCGAGCGCTGCAGGTACTTCGGTTCGACGAAGACCATCGCCGAGATGCGATGCTGCTCGCCGATATTCTGGTCGAGGGCGACGCCCAGCCTGCCGACGCGGTTGAAGCGTCGCTCGTCGCGCGACACGTAGACGGGGTCGGCCTGCGACGGATCCGCCTCCATCTCCGCGCGCGTCAGCGCGCCCGCGAACTTCATGACATTGGTGACCGCCAGCGCGCTCACCGTGAGCATGCTCGACGGGGCAAGGACGGCGCTGATCACCGCGCTCCCCGATGTGCGGCTGTTCGCGCTGTGCGCGCGCCAACCGTCGAACTGCGCGTTGCTCATCGACAGCGCGAACTTCGTGTCGCCGCTCCGCAGTCCCGCCGAGAGGGTGTTCGACATCAGGCCGAAACTTCCGAAGGACGCCGACGCGTCGACGTATGGCGATCGGAAGGATGTCGACCGCAACTGGATGACGCCGCCGGAGGCGCCGCCGTACAACGCCGACGCGTTGCTGCGCACGATTTCGATGGTCCCGGTGGAAGCCAGATCGACCAGATCCAGCGAGGTGCGGCCGTCGGGTTCCGTGAGCGGAATGCCGTCGCGGAGAATGCGGATGCCGCGCAGATTGCCGGCGTTGGAGCGGTCGCCGTTCCCGCGCGCGCCGAAGCCGCGAATGGTGATGCGCGCGTCGACGGAACCGCTGCGGCTCTGGGCGAACACGCCCGGTACGAAGCGCAACGCTTCGTCCAGGCCGAGCTGCCGGGAGCCTTCGAAATCCTGCGCGCGAATCAGCGACACGGCCATCGGCACTTCGATGACCGGCTCGTAGTGCCTCGTGGCGGTGATGACGACTTCATGCACGCGGTATGCGGGAAGGATGGAGGACGTATCGTCGGGAGCGCGCTGCGCCGCCGACCTGCTCGCGCCCGCAGCGAGGCACAGCGCAAGCATGGCAAGAATCGTTTTTCTCTGCATGGAATGATCTCCGTCATTTTCGGAAACAGTCGTGAAGAAACAGCCGGGCATGAGCGCGGGGAAATGCCGCGCATGCAGGACTCTCCCGCAATCATCGGAACGAAGGCGGAACAGGACCGACCCGGAGCATCCCCGGCGGCGGGCGCGTTGCCGACAGGGGAGATTTGTCCCCCCGGTCGCGGCCGCGCGGACTTCGCATTGCAAATATCACACGTGCGCACCGCATCTCATAGCGATGCGGCGGGGGACTGTTCGACAGCGTCCTACCCCGCGGCGTGAGCGCGCATCGCGCGGCGGTACGCGGGGTGAATGAAGAAAAGGAACATCGCGGCGGGCACGATGAGAAACAGCCCCTGCGCCATGAACATCGCGCGGTAGCCCGCGACCTCGGCGAACGCGCCCAGCGCGATCGCGCCTCCGCCGATGCCGATGTCGAAGGCCGAGTACAGGGTGGCGTTCGCCGCGCCGCGCCGCTGCGCCTCGACGAGATTCATCGCCATGGTCTGAAACGTCGGAATCAGCACGCCGAATCCCATGCCGAGCAGCACGGCGGAACTGCCGTACAGCAGGGGCTCCGTGGCGAGACCGAGCATGAGCAACGCGATGATCAGCGCGGCATACCCGCCCGCCAGCAGAGGCAGCGCCCCATAGCGGTCCAGCAACCGCCCGGTGAACACGCGCGAGCTGAGCGTGCCGATCGCGTCGAGCGAAAAGAACAACCCCGCGCCGGGCAGATGCTGCGCGTGCGCGTAGAGCGGGATGAAGGATATGACCGCGCCCCACAGCGTCGTGGTCAGCAGCGTCGCGAGGGCGATCCACCCCACGCGGAGGTCGATCATCGAACGCAGCGTGAAGGCCCCGGAAGAATCGGCGATGACGCGCTGCCGCGTGAAGACGGCGAGCGCGAAGGCCGCCGCGCTGATCACCGCGGCGCTTGCGAATACCGCGTCGAATCCCGCGCTGTCCATGAGCCACAGGCTCAGGAGCGGCGCGACCGTCCCCGCCAGCGTGAAGGTGAGTCCGAAAAAGGCCAACCCCTCACCGCGGCGCAGCTCCGGGATCAGGTCCACGGCCACCGTCATGGTCGCGGTCTGCGACGCGCCCCACGGAAATCCGAGCGCGATACGGAGCAGGAAAAGCAGGGGCAGCGTGTGCGCGAAAACGTGCGCCCCGTTCACCGCCGCGAAACAGGCGAGCGCGATCAGCAGCGTGCGCCGGCGACCGTACCGGTCCAGCAGCATCCCCATGCCGGGGCGCACCAGGACGGCCGCGAGCGTGAAGGCCGCGGTCATGAACCCGATGTCGCGGTTGTTTCCGTGCAACTCGCGGGCCGCGAAGACCGGAATGACCACCATGACGAAGTTCAACGCGACGGCGAGCAGAAACGAGGCGGCGAAATGGAGCAGGAAATCCCGCGTCCACAGCGGCTCGCGCTCCGGTGACGGCGCCGCGGCGATCATCCGCGCGGTGCCGGAGGCGCGACCCGATGCCCTGCGCGCATCACAACTCGATGCAGAATGCCGCTCCGCCCTCCGGCGCGCGCTCCACCCAGGTCCTGCCGCCGTGCATCTCCACGACCTGCTTCACGATGGAGAGCCCGATGCCCGAGGAGGATTCCCCGCCGGTGGGACGCGCGGAAAGCCTCTGGAACTGGCCGAAGGCCGCCACCATGTCCTGCTCCGTGAGTCCCGGCCCCTCGTCGCGCACTTCGATGCGAATTTTGTCGGTCCTGGACACGCGCACCCAGATGCGCTTTCCCTTCGGCGAGAACTTGATCGCGTTGTCGACGAAATTCGCGATCGCCTCGCGCAGACGCTTTCCATCCGCCATGATGAGCAGTTGCTCCGGCGACTCGAACGCGTAGAAGATCTGCTGCTGCTTCCGCTCCGCGAGCGGCTGGTTCTCGTGCACGACCGATTCGACGAGCGCGCCGATATTGGTCGCTTTCATATTCAGCATGATGCGGCCCATCTCGAGATCGGTCGTGTCCATCAGGTCGTGGAGGAGAGCCAGCATGCGGTTGCCGGAGTCGCGGATCATGCCCGCAAGCTCGCGCGTCTTGTCGTCGGTCGCAGGTTCGGACTCGATGATTTCCGCGATGCCGATGACGACGCCGAGCGGGTTCTTCAGATCGTGAGACGCGATGCTGAGGAGGCGCGTCTTGATGGAACTTGCCTCCTCCGCTCCCCTCCGCGCCCGCTGCGCGTCCTCGAGCAGCTTCGCCTTGATGATCGCGGAGAGGGCGTGTTCCCGGAATCGCGACCAGCGCTGGAGATCCGGCACGCGAAAAACATTCGTGCGCGTGCGGCTGTCGAAGAGCATGATGCCTGTCTGCGCGCCGTCGATCGCGATGTCGATGATCATGCGCTCGCGGGGAAGCGCGCCGGCGGCGGCTTCGGGGAAATGCACGATGGTGATGCCGTCCTGGGGCTTCTCGACGCGTTCGGCGTGCTCGATCCAGGAATTGGAGAGCAGCGGGGTGACCAGCACGAGCGTGTCTGCCAGGTCGTCGCTCAGCCCGTACGACGACTGGACCCGGAAATCCCCGGTCCCGTCGTCGAGCATGAGAATTGCCGCGCTGTCGGCCTGTGGAAAAATCACGCGCACCTGGTCGAGCAGACAACGGTACAGCTGATCGAGCGATACCTCGCGGTTGATGACCTTGACGAGGCGGTCGACAATCTCGAGATCCTCCGACCTGGCGCGATAGGCCGCTTCGGAGCGCCGCTTGTAGCGGTACCGGTGCGCCACCAGCCCGATCAGCACCAGGACCAGGACAAACCCCGCGAGCAGCACATTGCGCAACGTGGCCCCGTAGCGGAGACGTTCGTCCTGCAGCGCGCGATCCCGCTTCAGCGTCTCGAATTCGAGGTTGTGCGCCTGGTCGAGATGCACCTGCTCGAGCTCCGCGATCCGACGCGACTGCTGCATGCTGAACACCGAATCGGTGAGATTGTCGTGCACCATCTGCCAGGCGTAGGCGCGGCGGAAATCGTTCATGCGCGCGTAGGTCTCCGCAAGTTCCCGCGAGTCGGAGAGCAGCGCCGAATTGGCGCCGAGAGCGGTGTTGAGCGCGTACGATTGCATGAGGTACCGGAGCGCGTCCTGGTACTTGCGCGTCTCCCGGTGAACCAGGCCGATGTTGTGCAGGGCGATGGCAAGGTTGTACTTGTCCGCAAGCGCCTCGTAGTGCGTCCGCGCGTCCTCGAAGTGCGAAAGCGCCGTCGCGTACTCCCGCCGGGAGTAGTAGAAATCGCCGAGGTTGTTCACGATGAGCGCGATGGTCGAACGGTCACCCGCACGCTCCGCGATGCTCTTGGCGCGCAGGTACGCCCGCAAGGCGCTCGCGGTGTCGCCCCGCTCGTCATGCACCGTCGCGATGTTGTTGTACGCCGCCGCGATCGAGGAACTGTCCCGCAGGGCGCGGGAAAGCGCGAGATCCCGCTCGTAATACTCCATCGCGCGGTCGAACAGCTTCAGGTCGATGTACACGTGCCCGAGATTCGTGTACGCGTTGCTCAGATTCGTCGAGTCCTGCAGCCGCTCTGCCGTGCCGAGCACCTGCAGGAAATGTTCCAGCGCGGTCTCGTATCGTCCGCGGTTGAAATGGTACAGCCCCAGGAGGTTCATCGCCTGTCCGCGGCCGCGCATGTCGCGCAGACTGTCCGCGAGGCGCAGCGCGTCGGTCGCGAAACGGCGCGAGGTCTCGGGCGCGTTGTCGGTGAAGAGCCTCGCGAGCGCGAGACAGAGCTCCATGCGCTTCTCGCCGCGCGCGTCGCGCAGCGCGGCGGTCAGACTGTCTGCGCCGGACGGGAGCTGCGCGCGCGCGTCCCCCGTCGCGAGGCAGGACAGAAAAACGATCAGAAAAGAGAGCCGGGCGCGAAAGGACATGCTGCGGTGTGCGGTGCCCCGGTGGAACGCGTTCAGCGGATGATGAGCGTTTTCACCCGGGCAGTCGCAGCTGCTCCGTGTTGTGAGAGAGTGCGAAGTTCAGCAATGTACAATCCGCCGGGGAGACCGTCAATCGGGATCGCGGCACGGTACATGCCCGCCGACCGCGTCCCCTCCGAGAGCGTGCGAACCGCGCGTCCGAGCGGGTCGTACAACGTCAGGACGATGTCCGCGGTCTCGTTCAGTTCGATCGCATAGGAGACGCCGGTCACGACGCGCGCGTCGGCGGGCTGCGGATATCCTTCATGCAGCCGCATAGCGGAAGGGACGCCCTCCACGCGCTCCACGTCGGTGTGCGTCCCGTTGCCCTGCAATGGCACGACGAGCCCGGGATTCGTGATATCGGACGATTCGATCAGCAGCGATGCGGTGTACGGCCCGTACCCCGTGGCCTTCAGGCTGACCGGGACGAAGATGGAACTGCCCGGCGCGATCGGTCGCACCGGCGGCGGAATCACCGAGAACGCCGCGGCATTGGCGCCGGAGAGCTGGTACTTCGATGTCAACAGCGAATCGGTGCCCTCGTTGCGCACCTCCAGGAACAGCGTCTTCGCGGCGCTGTCCATCTTCACCCACCCGAAATCGAGCGGTGAAGGCACGGCGACGATTTTCGGGTTGATCGCCTCGCCGCAGATGTCGATGATGTACCGGGGCTCCACCGGATCGTCGGAGTCGATGATCAGCTGCGCGCAGAAGCGACCCGGCCGCAGCGGCGCGAAAACCACCTCGATGGAATCGCTCTGCGACGCGGGCAACAGAAAGCCGCTCATCCGGCCGAGCTGGAACATCAGCGAGTCCGCGCCGACGATCTTCTCCTCTCGGATGGACAGCAGCGCGCCGCCGCGGTTGGTGATGCGGATGTTCATCGCCTTGATGGTGCCGAGTTTGATCTTCCCGAAATCGGGGTTTGCCAAACTATGCAGAATCGCCGGCGTGCCGGGCGGGACGCCGCGCGCAAACAGTTCGATGGAAGGGACGCCGGTGGCGGCGTTCGACGCGACCGCGGCAATGCCATGCACGATCCCGGTATCCGCGGGCGCGAAGCGTATCGTTGCCTTCGCCTGCTCGCCCGGCGCGAGGACGTTTTTCGACAGCGATTGCACGGTGAATCCCGCGCCAAGGGCGGTGACGTTGGCAATGGTCATCGGCCGCTCGCCGGAGTTCTCGATCGTCATGTCGAGATCCTTGAACTTGTTCGTCGCGACGTTTCCGAAATTCAGCATGCCCGGATTGATGAAGACGGACGGCGCGGGAGTGTACCGCTGCAGGGTCCCGAAATCCCCCGCGAGCCACAACACGCCTCCGGCGCGCGCGTCGAGATCGCGCAGTCCGGTGGAAGGATAATCGGTGCGGTAGAACGACTGTCCGCCGTCCTTCGTGCGCGCGACACCCCGGCTGAGCAGCAGAAAACCGTTCTGCGGATCGGAGAAATTGATCTTGTAGATCACGTCGAGGCCGGGCATCGTTTTCGGCGACCAGGTCTGTCCGCCATTCGTCGTCTTGTACAGCACGAGCTGACCGCCCACCCATCCATCCGTGGCCGACGTGAAGTGGATGGCCAGGAGATTCGACGCGGTCGACGGATTGCGCGGCGTCCAGTTGGCGCCGCCGTCCGTCGTGTGCATCACCCTGCCGCCATTGCCCGCGATCCATGCTTCGGTCGCGGAGACGGCGAACACCGCGTGGAAATCGTCCGTGACGCCCGGATCGGTGAAGGTCCACGTCGCGCCGCCGTCGCCGCTGCGCGCGACGGTGCCGTGATTGCCCGCAAGCCAGCCGTTGTTCGCGTCCGCGAACGCGATCTGCTCCACCTGCCCCGCGCTCGCCAGCGTGCTCGATGTCCACGACTGGCCGGCGTTCACCGAGAGATACACCTGCCCCTGCATGCCTCCCGCCACGATGCGGGTCGCGGAGAGCGCGGCGCCCGTGTGGATGGGTTGCCCGCCCGCGGCGTTCGCCGACCATGACGCGCCGCGATCGCTCGTGAAAAAGACCGCGCCATCGCCGAACGCCCAGGCGCTGGTGTCGGACACCGACGAGACGGCGCGCATGTGCGCGCGCGTGATCGCCGTTCCGAGCTGCGTCCAGCTCGCGCCGCCGTCGGTGGTCTGGAACATGCCGCCGCCGTCGCCGACCATGAGCGCGAGGAGCGGACTGCGAACATGCACGTTCTCGAACGTGTAGCGCGCATCGGGATCCACGGTCACGGTGCGCCAGGTGATGCCGCCGTCCGAGGTCTTGAAGACGGTGCCCGCGCTGTTGCTCAGCAGCCAGCCGGTGTTCGCGTCGGCGAAGCGGATCGCGCGCACGGAATTCACGCCGATGGTCGAATCGCGCCAGGTGGCGCCGCCATCCGTCGTGCGCAGCAGGTACGCCGAACGCTGCACGGCGAAGCCGTGGGTCGCGGAGACGAAATCGAGGGACACGACGTCGGTCTGCACCGCGAGCGGGACGGGAAGCCAGGTGCCGCCGCCGTCGGTGGAACGGAGCATGGTGCCGCTGCCGCAGGCCGCCACGATGTGCAGCGGCTCCGGAAACGACACGTCAAACACGACGGACGTGATGCCGGTCGCGAAGATCTTCCAGGTGAGTCCGGCGTCCGTCGTGCGCGCGAGCGCGCCGATGCTCCCGAAACCCCAGACGCTGCCGTCGGGCGCGCGCCGCAGCTTCTGAATCGACGCGCCCGGTGCGGGCACCCGCTGCCAGGTGGCGCCGCCGTCGCTGGTGCGCAACAGCGTGCCCACGTTGGAGGACACCAGGCCGGTCTGCGCGTCGACGAAGACGACGCTCAGGCAGATGAACGGCGTCGTGCGCAACGGCGTGTTCTGCGAGGTCCACGTCACGCCGCCGTCCTTCGTCTGGATGATCGCGCCGTTCCCGCCGACCACCCAACCCGCGGTGGGGGAGGCGAAGGTCGCGTCGAAAAACTCGTTTCCTTCCGGCAGGGGATTCAACCACTGCCATTGCGCCGAGACAGGCACGGTGTATGCGAGCAGGAGAAGCAGGGAAAGCCGGAGCTGTTTCATGAAAACCTCGATGGATGTGCAACGCAGAAAAATATGGAAAAAATCTGCTAGATTGCGCACGAATATCCCTCCACCATCGCACTCTCACAATTCGAGGACCCAGCAATGACCGACGCGTACGAATCGCAGCAGAACGCGGCCGCCGATGTCCCGCCGGAACCGGTGGCGGCTCTCTCCGTCACCGACAAGTTCGTCGGCATCCTCACGGAACCGGCGGCAACCTTCGAGAATGTCCGCCTCGCCGGATCCCGTGTGACGGATTACCTCGTCCCGATGCTCGCGCTCGTCGTCATCATCATGGTCGGAACCTACATCAAGTTCTCCAATCCCGAATTCTTGGCGCAGATGCACGATACCCAGGTCGCCGCGATGAAGGAACAGGTGCGGAGCGGCGCAATGACGCAGGAGCAGGCGGACACGGCCCTCGATAGTATGGAACAATACTCCGGCCTGATGAAAATTCTCAGTGTCGGCGGCGTTGCCATCGGCGTTCCGATGGTGTTTTTCCTCATGGCCGTGCTGTACTGGCTGCTCGCGAAATATGCGCTGAAGGGCGATCTGACCTACGCGCTGGTCCTCGCCGTCTATGGTCTCACCGCGTGGATAGGGGTGATCGATCAGCTCCTCGCGGTCATTCTCGGCTATGCGACGAACAACATGTTCGCAACCCTCAGCCCGACGCTGTTCATGGCACATGACGCGGAAGCGATCAAGGCAACGTCTTTTCGTCTCCTTTCGAATCTGAACCCGCTGACCATCTGGTCCAACTACGTCTTCTCCATCGGACTGCACAAAGTCGGTGTGCTGTCGAAGGAGAAAGCCTTCGGCCTCGTCTTCGGCCTCTGGGTCCTCTGGATTCTCGCGTCCGCGTTCATCAAGATTCCCGGCATGGGCTGACCCGCTCACCGTCTCGTCGACAGAGAGGCCGCCTCGGTATCAGAGTGCGGCCTCTTTTTCTCTCGGGCGATCCGGACGCGGTTCCGCGCGCCCTCGCCAAGCAGCCCTGCTTTCAGGAGTCGCGGAGGTCGATCTTCTCGATGCGGGCGCTGTGCCGGCCGCCTTCAAACGGGGTCTCCAGCCAGACGAGGATCATCTCCTCGGCCAGCGGCCACGCCACGAGGCGCTCGCCGATCGCAAGCACGTTCGCATCGTTGTGCAGGCGCGACATGCGCGCCGCCTCGAGGATCTGGCAGGACGCCGCGCGGATGCCGCGATGGCGGTTCGCCGCGATGCTAATGCCGATGCCGGTCCCGCAGACGAAGATGCCGCGCTCGCATTCGCCGCGCAGGATGCCCTCCGACGCGCGGTGCGCGTAGTCCGGGTAGTCCGCGCGCTCGGCTGATTCCGTCCCGTAATCGATGAACGTGTGCCCCAATCCGTCAAGCAGATCCTTGATCCGTTCCTTGTACGCGAAACCCGCGTGATCGGCGGCGAGGGCGATAATCATGGTTCGGCCGGGTGCGTCAATCGGCGTCTTTGCGCACGAACCAGGACTCGCCGACGCTCACGGTGACGGCGAAACGGACGAGCAGGCGCGAACCGAGAATCTGCTCCGAGGCCCCGCGCCAACCGAGCTCGAACGAGGCGTCCGCGCGGTTCATGCCGAGGATCGGCAGCCCGGCGCCTATCGTGATGAAGGTTTCCTTCTGCTCCTCGCCGTTCAGCGCCACGTAGCCCTTCTGCTGATAGAAGCCGAGACGGAACATCATGGCCTTCGCTGCCGCGGCGACCGACGCATTGTCGTCGGAAGGGCGCCATTCCACTCCCGCGCCGATCCGGTACGACGCGGTCAACTCGCCCGGCATGGTATTGAACACCGTCGCGCCGCTCCAATCCTGCGCCGTGTACTCCGCGGCGACGAGGAAGCGCTTGCCCAGGGGAGAGGACACGCCGACGGAGTAACGCAACGGAATATCCTGTGTGCCGCTTTCTCCCGACACGGTCGAGTCGTTGGTGGAATACCGGTACGTGTAGTCGCGTGTCGCCGCAAGCGAGGCCGCAGGTGCGACGGTGAAACCCAGCGTCGCGTCGCCCGGCCCGGTGACGATGGCGCCGACCGTGAACGCCGATCCGTTATGACTGGTCGTGGACCATTGCTTCGTGCCGAACGTGGTGCCGTTGTCGAAAACGAGTTGCTGCTCGCGGTCGATGGTTCCGAACAGGAAACGGTACATCGCGCCCAGGCTGAGCGCCGGCAGAGGCTGTATCGCCGCGCCGACCGTGAAGGACGACACGCCGCCGCGTCCGAGATAATCGACGCGGTACGACTCGCCGTTCACGCTGCCTGTCCCCCGGACCTGATAGCCCACTCTGCTCACCGGCACGAATCCCGCGACGAGGCGCGCATGCATCGATTCCTCCAGCGGGAGGGAAAAATGCAGCGCCTTGATGCTCATGGAGCCGGTGGACAACCGTGAATTTTTCGAGTACGATTCGAACTCGTACAGGAGCCCGCCCTGCAGACGCAGACCTCCGACGCCGGTCCACGAGGCCGGATTCGTGGAACTGACGTCGTACGTTGACGTCAGGGACGCCGCGACGCCGCCCATGCCGCGCTGCCGCGAGGTCAGCTGCTGATCGAGATCGCCGATACCGAAACGGGAGATGATGGATTCGCCGTTCTGCGCGGCTGCCGTGGAGAGCACAAGGAAGAACAAGACGAGTGTGCGCTGCATGTTGGACGGCCTCATGGCTTCTTGGTGTACAGGATGGTGAGCCTGGGGCGGCGCTCGGGCGTCGCCTCCGCGCCGAAGAGCCCGATGAGATCGAGATCGCTCGCCTCGTTGAGCTTGAGCAACGCGAGTCCGTGGTTCATCTCCGGATGATTCACCCATCGCTGGACGATCTGCGTGAGCGCGAAACTCTTCGCGCTCAGCCGATTCGCGGTGTCGGCTTTCTGTGTGACCATGGAAACGTCCCCCAGCGCGAAGGCCGCACTGTCTTTCAACTCGTAGACGACCAGCGAATCCGCGGTGCGGAACTGCTTCCTGGTCGCCGCGGGATCGATCGTGAGGGTCAGCGTCGCCTGATTCACGATGCACCCGCGCGGAACGGCGGAGACGTCGAAGCGCACCTTGCCCCGGTACGAGAGCCCGCCATGCACGGCGAGACCGGTCGAGGGCAGCTGCGGACCCTTCGCGATGAAGGTGTCCTCGAGCGTGGCGGCGTTGAAGACCGTGTCCTTGCCTCCGTAGACCATCTTGAGGACGAGCGAGGGGGCCTTGTTCAGCCTCTCGAACGACTCGAACGCCAGGACCGCGTTGGTGCCGCCTGCAGCCTTCAGCAGCAGTCCGTAGATTTCCGTGTATCGCTGCGAACTCATCAGCTTCAGCCAGGATCGCACCAACGTGGAGTCGATGGTGAAGGTGACGCTGTCACCGGCGGCGCCGGAGAACGCGCCGACGGGCGCCGCGCCTGTCCGCAGATTCTGGAGACTGTCCGAAGTAAAGGTGTGGGAACTCCAGGACTGCTGCACGTCCCTTGCCTCGAAGTGCAGGGGCGCGCTCACATCGCCGAAACCGTACGGCGCGCGGTACAGCGTCACGGTGGCGGAAACGATGGCGCCGCCCTCCGCGATGTCCGCGGGGAAACTCAGCCAGCGGAGGAGAATGCTGCTCTCGTACTCCGCGGTCTTTCCGAGAGAAAGGTACGGCGATGACGCGGCGGGCGTCGGCGCGAACGTGGTGGAGGAGCGCACGGGACTCTGCGCCGCCTGCGTGTCAAAGGTCTCCAGGCCCACGAGATCGGTCCCGGGAAGGAGCCCGATGCCGGTGGGCGACGGCTCGTTGTGGCACCCGGCGGCGATGACCGCGAGCAGGAGGATGCTGGAAAGGCGAAGCTTCAATGTGGTGTCGTTTCTTGGTTCGATGGAGAGGAGCGCGGACCGGCGCTCACACGGCCGTTCCGTGGGGAATGGGACAACCTAGATCACTGCGCCTATACGCGGCAAGGGAGAATGCACGCTCCGTGCCGCGGCACTTACTTTTTCTTGAACAGCGATTTATACAGCTCGATGTATCTGTTGGCGGAGGAACTCCACGAGAAATCTGATTTCATCGCGCGCTGCATCGCCGCTGTCCATGTCGTTTTGTTCTTGAACGCCGCGAGCGAGCGCTTGATGGTCTTCAGCAGTTCCGCCGCCGAGTACTGCGTGAACACGAATCCGTTGCCCGACTTCGGTTTCTCGTCGAGATCCACCACCGTGTCGGCGAGGCCGCCCGTCGCGCGGACGATGGGGAGCGTGCCGTACTGCAGACTGTACATCTGGTTCAGCCCGCAGGGCTCGTACTTCGACGGCATCAGGAACATGTCGCTTCCCGCTTCGATGAGATGGGCGAGATTCTCGTCAAAACCGATGTGGACGCCGAGTTTCTTCGGGTGCTTCTTCGCGGTCTTGACGAAAAACTCCTCGTAGCGCTGTTCTCCGGTGCCGAGAATGACCAATTGCAGGTTTTCGCCCAGAATGCCCGCGATCTGCTCCTGAATGAGATCGAAACCCTTCTGGTCGACAAGGCGCGACACGATGCCGATCACCGGGATGGTCTCGTTGAACGGCAGCTTGAAATGCTCGCAGAGCGCCTTCTTGTTCTCCACCTTTCCTGAAAGATCCTCGTGCGAGTACTGCTTCGGGATCATCGTGTCCGTCGCCGGATGCCAGATCGACGTATCCATGCCGTTCAACAGCCCGACGGTATGCTTCGCGCGCTTTTTGAACACGCCTTCGAGTCCGAAGCCGAATTCCTCGCTCGTGCGCACTTCCTTCGCGTAGGTCTCGCTCACGGTGGTGATCACATCCGAATACATCAGCCCGGCCTTCAGGAAATTCGCCTGCCCGTGGAACTCGAGACCGTCCATCTTGAACGCGGAAGGCGGGAGTCCCGTCTTGTCGAAGGATTCCTTCGGGAACACGCCCTGATATGCGGCGTTGTGCACCGTGAAGATGATCTTGGTGTTTTTGAACAACGGCTCCTTCGCGTATTCGGTCTTCAGCAGCGCGGCGATGAGCCCGGTTTGCCAGTCGTTCAAGTGCAGGATGTCGGGCTTCCAACCGAGGCGGAGAATGGTTTCAATCACTCCGCGGCAGAAAAAGATGAACCGTTCGTCGTTGTCGGGCCAGCCGTCCTTCGTCTTGGGATCGACGTACAAATCCGCGCGATTATACAATTCGTCATTCGCGAGAAAGTATACCTGCACCTTGGTCTTGATGTTTGTCAGAAAGGACGACTTCACGCTGCCGAGGATGGACTTCTCGCCGACCTTGATGGGCATGTCGGTCAGGCGCTTGATGTCGTGAATTTTGAAACGCCTGTCGCTCACCGCCGCGAACTTCGGCATGATGATGCGGATGTCGTGTCCCATTTCGCGGATCATCTGCGGCAACGCGCCGGAAACGTCGGCGAGGCCTCCGGTCTTCGCGAACGGCACGACTTCACTCGAAACGAAGAGAATGCTCAAAGGCTTCGACATACGCACTCCGGATTGGCGGTTTCACACGCTTCGCATGATTCTTACAATCCACAAATCTACGGAAAAGTGAGTAAAATTCACAATTTGCATTGGGACGCTCGATGGCGGACGTCAGTACGCGCTCACCACGCTTGTTCCGGGAAAGTAGGCCTGGAGGATTTCCTCGGCGAGAAATCCCTTCCTCGCCCGTCCGATTGCGCCCCATTGACAGAGACCGATGCCGTGTCCGCTGCCCCCTCCGCGTATGGTCACGGAGGTAATCCACCGTTGCGCGTCGCGATCGATGAAGAGATCGAACAGATCGCTCCGCAGGATGCTGTTGCCGTCTGGTCGCCGGATCGTCCAACGGATCCTGTCGGCGTCCTCGACGAACGTCAGGTGTTGTCTTCGGTTTCCAAAGTCAAATGCCAATCGCTCCACCCGTCCGGACGGCATTCGGGTCAGGATTTTGAGATCAAGGAGGTGCCACTCCGAAACCGGAATCCCGCTGAGGAGGATCGTCTCGCGCGCCGACGGATGGGAAGCGAGGAGGATGCTCTCCAATTCCTCGCGGCGGTACGTCTCGGTCCATCGATAGTTCGGCGATATTGCGCAGAAGGCGCCATGCCTCCCGGCATCACGGATGCCCGCGAGATACGGTTTCGACTGCGGCCGCTTCCATACCAGCGAGACGGCTTCGGTGGATCCGCCGCAGGTGCCGTGGTAGTAGACCTCCGCCCATGTGCCCTCGAAGCTCAAGGCCTGTCCCATTGTCCGCTGAATCGCGCGAGAGGCGAGCGCCGTCTGGCCGTCGAGGCCGGTGAACACCTGGTCCCGCGTGTCGCCGCGGACATCGAAGAGCCGCGCGAGCGGAAGCGCGAGCTTCGCGAGCGCATAGGTGCGCGCGAGGATGGCCTGCGCCTTGACTGCCTCGAACTCGTCTTCCGTCCGTCCCGCGCCGATCTCGTTCGCGACCACGCCGCGCAGATACCGTTCGAGAGGCAGCGCATTGACGACATAGACGCGCGTTCCGTCGGTCATGATCGTCAAGGTGTCCGCGTAGCGCCGGCCCGCAAGGGAGAAGGACCCGGTGTCGTCCTTGTACCAACAGCGGATGCGGCTGTCCGCATCTCCGATCGGATTCGCTCCGGCGCGGACATCGAGGCGCCCGTCGTCGAGGCGCAGGCACCGGAGAAGTGTGGAATCCTTCACCGTGTACCGGGTTCCCGCGGTTTCAATGATGGCGCCCGCCTCCAGGGCGATGTCGATCCCGTCGGTCGGATCGGCGATGCACACCCGCACGACGGGTCCGCGGATGACGCTCTCCGCGAGATGTGGCGCGGTGCCGCAGGAAGAAACGAACAGCACGAAGGCCGTCACGGACAAGACGCGAAGGAGGAGACGGGTGAACATGGCGCCGGAATGGTTGGTGTGAGGCGGATGGCAAAAAGGGCACGACCTTGCGGCGCGCCCTTCGAAAACAATCGAGGAAACGGAGACTAGCGGAACATCGCCTTGATGCTGCCCCATGTGCGCTTCACACTGCTGACGCTATGGGACACCGAGACCTCGTTCGAATACGCGGCGGGTCCGCCCGCGTCGACGATGCGGAGACGGTAGGTGTAGACGTTGTCCTGCTGCTTGTATGCGGACCGGTCGACGTACTCGTAGAAGGAGTTCGACCCCTTCGGCTCCATGGTGGCAATGGTCAGATATTCACCCTGCCATCCCGCCCTGCGCTGAAGCTCGAACACCTGCACGCTGTTTTCGGCGCGCGTCTTCCATTCGAGTTGAATGTTGTTCCCGTCGCTCCTCCCCTGAAAAAAGTCGAGGAAGGCGCCGCTGATCAATGGCACGGTGAACAGGAGAGCGAGGAACGCGATGGTCGGAAGATGTTTCATGGCAGTGCTTGTACAGATATCCGTCTGTAAACATAGACTTCCTCCATCCGAATGTCAAGAGCATTTGCGCGGGCCTCCCGGGAACATTTTTCGCGCCGCGGAGTAGACAGAGAACGGGGCAGGATTTGTCCCAGAAAGGAGGATTCATGGTACCGTCCCATTTGACATGCGCCACTCCGCGTTCCCGTCCCATCCACGCCGGACGCGCGCCATTCGCGGGATTGCTGTTGCTGCTCGTCGCAGTGCCGTTCATGACGTTGCGGGGGCAGGGCCGCCTGGTGATCAACGAAATCCTGTATGCCCCGCTGCCGGGACGCCCGGAATGGGTGGAACTGGTCAATGCCGGGAACGCCCCGCTGGATGTGCGCGGGTGGATGCTCCGCGATGCGACCGCGCCGCTGCCCGTCATCTCCGAACAGTCCCTCATCATTCCCGTCGGCGGGTACCTCGTCGTGGGAAAGGACTCCGCCGTCGCGGACGATTACGGTGCGGGGGAACTCGCGTTCTGCGTGATGGCACGGATGCCGTCGCTCAATAATACCGGGGACGATCTGGCCCTGCTCCGGCCGGATTCCACGCTCGCGGATGCCGTCCTCTACAAATCGTCGTGGGGAGGCGCGGACGGACGATCGCTCGAGCGGATCAATCCGCTGGGCGCGGGAAGCGACGCCGGCAACTGGGCGAGCAGCGACTCGCCGTCGCTGGCGACACCCGGCGCGCGAAACAGTGTCGCGGCCAGGGAGCACGATCTGGCGGTCGCCCGGCTGACCGCGGACGGTGCGGACATTGTCGTCTCGGTCGCCAACCGCGGGCTCAAGGAGGCGCGGGACGCGGAGCTGTTGCTGTACCGCGATCGCGACCTCGACAGCGCGGGCGCGACGGACGAACTGCGCGGCCGCGTCGCGGTCCCGCCGCTTCCACCGGACGACTCGCTGCGCGTGGTCTTCCCGGGCGAGGCGTCGGGCCCGGGAGACGCGCGCGTCATCGCGATCGTCGCGTACGCGCCCGACGAACGGGACGAGAACAATCGGCGCATCCTCGACGTGCACAACGCGCTCGCCCGCGGATCGCTTGCCGTCAACGAAATCCTCTTTGATCCTCTGGAAGGCGATGCCGAGTGGGTCGAGATCGTCAACACCACGACGTCGCCGCTCGACGTTCGCGCCTTCCGCATCGCGGACGCGCCCGGAGCGGACGGAAAAAGGACATACAGATCGCTTTCCCGGGCCTCGGGTCCCGTGCCGGCCGGCGGGTATCTGGTGATCGCGTCGGACAGCAGCCTCTTCGCGCGTTTTCCCGAACTCGCATCCGCGTCGCCGTCCCGGGTGCACGCGGTGCTGTCCGACGGAGGGCTGTCTCTCGCAGGCACGGAGGACGAGATCGTCATCGCGGACGCGAACGGCGCCGTCGTCGACAGTCTCCGGTACTCGTCCTCGTGGCATCATCCGAATGTCGCGTCCACGAAAGGGCGATCGCTGGAACGTCTGAACGACGGCTTTCCCGCGACGCTGCCGGCGAACTGGACCACCTGCGCCGATCCTCGCGGCGGCACGCCCGGAGCGCGCAATTCGGTCTACACGCGTCGTCCTCCGCTCGAGGCCGGCGGCGAGGCGTCCCTGTCGTTCGCGCCGAATCCCTTCTCACCCGACGGGGACGGCGTCGACGATGCCTGTGTCGTCTGCTACACGCTGCCCTGGAACGTCGCCCAGATACGGCTGCGCGTGTTCGACACGCGGGGACGTCTCGTGCGCACCGTCGCGAACAACGCGCCCTCCGGGAGCACCGGTCAGGTCCTCTGGGATGGACGCGACGATGCCGGACGCCGCGTGCGTCTCGGGATGTACGTCATGCTCCTGGAAGCGTGCGATGCCCGCCTTGTCGACACGGGGGCCGTGAAAGGGGTGGTCGTTGTCGCGTCGCGGCTGTGAGCGCGAACGTCGGCGATCACTCCTTGATCGGAATATGCAGCAGTTCCTGCAGCAGCGCGCGCAATTCCTCGATCTGGAACGGCTTCGAAAGGTAGCGGTTGCATCCCGCCGCGAGGCTCTTCTGCTTGTCGTCGGGAAAGGCGTGGGCCGTGATCGCGATGATCGGCACGGTGTGGAAGCTGAGGTTCTCCCGGATGCGCCTCGTGAGGTGAAGCCCGTCTTCGTCCCCGCGCAGCGACAAATCCATCAGGATCAGATCGATGCCGTTCTGGCTCAGGATGTCCCACGCCTCCGACCCGGAGGTTGCGACCTTGATCGTGAACTCCTTCTTGAGCAGGACGCGCATGTACTCCTGCGTCTGTTCGTCGTCTTCCACCACAAGGATGGTTCGCGCGGATGAACGTTCCCCTTCCTCGGAAGCGGGGCGGTCGGCCAGCTCCTCGTGGATCAGCGGGAGTTCGGTCTGAATGGTTTCCGGGACTGTCGCGGAGAGAAAGCGCAGCGTGAACGTGGTGCCCTGGCCTTTGCGGCTCTTGACGGTGATGCTGCCCTGGTTGAACTCGACGTACCGTTTCGTGAGGGCGAGACCGAGTCCGAGGCCTTCGAACGGCCGCGTGTACCCGATGATTTCCTGCGAGAACACGTTGAACACCTTCGGGAGATACTCGGCGGAGATGCCGATGCCCGTATCCTTCACTTCGATGCAGACCCTGCGATCCTGCTTGTACACGCGGATGGTGACCCCGCCGCGATTCGTGAACTTGAGGGCGTTGTCGATGAGGTTCGTCAGCGCCTGATCGAGGCAGTACCGGTCGGCAATGATGATCGCGCCCTGATACTCGTCGATCGTCTCCAGGTGCAGCCCTTTTTCCGTCGCGATCGAGCGCAGATCCTGGACCAGCTTTTCGACGCGCACGTTCACATCGAGACGCTCCGGATGCAGCTCGAAGGTGCCGGCCTGGATGCTCGAGATGTTCAGGATGTGTTCCACCGTGCGCATGAGTCGTTGCCCGCCGCGCTCGATGCTCTCGAAGAACGTCTGCTCGTCCGCGGTGACCCGATCCGCCATCTCCGCCATGATGAGCGAGCTGTAGCCGAGGATCACGTTCAACGGGGTGCGGATCTCGTGCGAGATGTTTGCGATGAAGGCGTCCTTCAACCTGTCCGACTGCTCGGCGCGTTCCTTGGCGGCGATGAGTTCGGATTCCGAGCGCTTCCGTTCGGTGATGTCGCGTATGACAACCTGCACGGCGTCCATGCCGTCGTAGGTGATGGGAATGGCCGTCACTTCAATATCGATGATCTGACCGTCGTTGCGAACGAACTTCTCCTCGATGAACGCCATGTCGCGCGGATCGTTGAGGAACTGCTGAATCCGGTCCTTGGCGTGCTCGTAGAAGGCCGTCTTGCCGAAATCGGCGATCGGCTTGTCGATCAGCTCCTCCGGACTGAGGACGCCGAAGAGTTTGGCTCCCGCATCGTTCACGTATTTGAAGCAGCCCTCGATCAGGACCGCCATCGGAAACGGGGAAAAATTCACCAGGCGGCGATAGCGTTGCTCGCTTTCCGCCAGCGCCTCAAGGTTCTTCTGCTGGATGTTGAAGAGCCTGCGCTGCTGGATGACGATGATCACGATGATTCCCGTCGTCAGCATCAGAATCACCGCGATCGCGGCAACAACCGCGAGGACTATGTCGGACGTGTCCGGGGTGTTTCCGGCGAATGCGAGGAACCTGTAAGACGAAGCTGGCATAGAAAGGCGTACGCGTAGAAGAGATTCGCGATGACGTTCAATGCGGACTGCACTGTCCAGACGATGACCCGGACACTGTTCGCATCACCAAGCACGCGATGGCTTAATGCGAAGATAACAATGTTTCCGGCGAAATAGAGCAAGACCGCGGAAATAACATAGAAGCGCGGGTTGCTGAACACGAACGTGATGTTCTCGCTGGTCAATTCCACAAGCGTCAACAGCGCTGCCGCGATGAGGACGACGCTGTCGATGGTCATCGCGATGTCGTCGAACATCGGCTGCGATTGCGTCTGGGCGCGCCAGAACTTGAGGTAAATCAGTGCCACCACGATCACCGGAACGGTGTAGGCGAGAATACGCCGGAACTTGTCCCGCGTCTGCCACAGCGTGAACACCAGCATCAGCAGGCCGAATTCGATGAACGTGTAGATGTGCAGGATGACGTAATTCGGATCGAACTGCGCGGAGTACATCACCGTCAGCATCTCCACCAGCCACGCGGAGCAGATGAACAGCAGAAGGATCCGCAGTTCCAAGGGCAGGCGTCTGAGAAACCAGATGCCGAGCGCGGTGGGAATGATGCTCGAGAAGGACGACAGACGCAAAGCGAGCGGGACCTTTGAAGTCGAAGGCGGACGCTCGATGAGACCGTAATACAATGGAATGATTACTGCCGCGATCGCCAGGACCTTCAAGATGGTCGGCCCCGCCGATTCCCAGAAGTGCCGAAGCCAGTCAGGAATAACCCCCGATGTCGTTCTTCCGTTATCGGTCGACACGGTGCCTCAATGTATCCTTTCACACGATGGAAAAAACGAAGCGTCACGCTGCACGCAGCACCAGTGCAGCCACCGCAACAGTGTGCATCCGGCGCGGTCGTACAATGGTGTTCGAATATATCCGAAAAGGAGACACGCAGCAATGGCCCGGGCGCGGAAGCCCGGGCCGCGTCTCACATCTCAGCTGTTGAGTTCGTTGAAGTAGCCGCAGAAGGGCGGGCACGGAACCGAGCGCTCGAGGAGGAAGCCGTCCGCAAGGTCGTTGCCGTTGGCGTCGACGCCGACGAGGATCATCACCGGGCGGCCGTCATTCTCCTGCGCGTAGTAATAGCGGATGCCGACGACGCCGTCCTGGTCCATGAGCTGCTGCATGGCGGCCTGTCCGAAGAACCCGCCCTTGATGGCGTTCTTGCCGGCGCGATCGCGGTAGTTGCGCGTCAGGCGGGATGCTTCGGTCATCGAGATGTCGTGATCTTCGTTGCCGGTGAACATCGGGCGGCGGCGTTCCTGATCTCGGGCATCGCCGGGGCGACGGGTGCATCAACGTAGGACTCGATGATCTGGGTGTTGAGAATGGTGGCTTCCATGATGAACTCCTGAAGGGCTATTGGTATTTCTTTCGTGTTGGTGTGTGAAGGGTCGAAGCGAAAAACGGACGGGAAATCTCAGCTGTTGAGTTCGTTGAAGTATCCGCAGAAGGGCGGGCACGGAACCGAGCGCTCGAGGAGGAAGCCGTCCGCAAGGTCGTTGCCGTTGGCGTCGACGCCGACGAGGATCATCACCGGACGGCCGTCATTCTCCTGCGCGTAGTAGTAGCGGATGCCGACGACGCCGTCCTGGTCCATGAGCTGCTGCATGGCGGCCTGTCCGAAGAATCCGCCCTTGATGGCGTTCTTGCCGGCGCGCTCGCGGTAGTTGCGGGTGAGGCGGGAAGCCTCGGCGAGGGAGATGTCGTGATCTTCGTTGCCGGTGAACATCGGGCGGCGGCGTTCCTTGATTGCCGGAGCGACGGGTGCGTCAACGTAGGACTCGAGAACCTGGGGATTGAGAATGGTGGCTTCCATGATGAACTCCTGAATGGCTATTGATTTCTTTCGTGTTGGTGGTGAAGGGTCGAAGCGAAAAACGGACGGGAAATCTCAGCTGTTGAGTTCGTTGAAGTAGCCGCAGAAGGGCGGGCACGGAACCGAGCGCTCGAGGAGGAAGCCGTCCGCAAGGTCGTTGCCGTTGGCGTCGACGCCGACGAGGATCATCACCGGGCGGCCGTCATTCTCCTGCGCGTAGTAATAGCGGATGCCGACGACGCCGTCCTGGTCCATGAGCTGCTGCATGGCGGCCTGTCCGAAGAACCCGCCCTTGATGGCGTTCTTGCCGGCGCGGTCGCGGTAGTTGCGCGTCAGGCGCGAAGCCTCGGCGAGGGAGATGTCGTGATCCTCGTTGCCGGTGAACATCGGGCGGCGGCGTTCCTTGATCTCGGGCATCGCCGGGGCGACGGGTGCATCAACGTAGGACTCGATGATCTGGGTGTTGAGAATGGTGGTTTCCATGGCGAACTCCTGAAGGGATTGTGAAAAAAAGGGAGGTGTTGGAATATCAGTGGTATGTGCCTTCATACAGGGGGGCGTGGTGTCATGTCGACGCATGTCCTTGCTCAAGGCACCTCCGTGTCGCCTGGACTGGATAATAAAGACCCCTTGATCCGAAATATCGGCGCGGATGCGCCCATTCAGGAAAGGTGGCTTCCAGCTTCCAGCGTGGAGAAAGAAACGATGTTGGTTTGGTGTTTGTCGAACTCCGAGCTTCGGAATTCCGGTCTGCGGCATTCGAAATGAGTCGCTGGCGTCGGAACGTCCGAGGGGCACCTCGGGGCTGATAGACAAAATTATATTGAGCGCAAGCAAAAGACAATATTTTTTTGTTCTTTTTGCAAAAAGATATCGCCGCAGGAGCCTCCGTTGCGATTTCTCCGCGAACAAACGAAACGGAACTTTTTCAGGAATATCACAAAATGAGATTAATATATTCAGGCGAACCACGTCTTTTAGCTGCTAATTGTAGCGTGTTTGCGGTTCTCGCGTGCATTTTGCTGATGCACCCGTTGCACAGCACGGCGGGGGCGGAAGCGACGACAAGGGAAATATTTTCTTCCAGTTCGGATGATTCTCTGAAAATCGCTCGAGAGTATGCTGAAATCTCGAGGAGAATTCTCCAAGCGGCGGAGACGGATTCAACGGGATTTCAACGTCTGGCCGAGCTCTGCGTCCGCTTCGGACCGCGTCTCAGCGGGAGCGCGAATCTCGATGCGGCGACGGAATGGATACTGCGGCGGATGCGCGAGGATGGCTTTGCGGACGTGCATGGTGAGAGTGTGCTGGTGCCGCACTGGGTTCGGGGGCGGGAATCCCTTGCGATGCTCGCGCCGTACGGCAAGGACCTCGCAATGCTCGGTCTCGGCGGGAGCGTTGCGACTCCGGTTGGAGGAATCGAAGCCGAGGCGTTCGTGGTGGGGAGTTTCGAGGAACTGTCGCGCCGTGCGGACGAGGCGGCGGGGAAGATCGTGGTCTACGATGTGCCGTTTACGACCTACGGTGAAACGGTGACGTATCGGTGGCGCGGTGCGATGGATGCGGCGAGGGCCGGCGCGGTCGCGAGCCTGGTCCGCTCGGTGACACCGATTTCGCTCAACACGCCGCATACGGGATCGATGGGGTACGCGGATTCGTTGAGGAAAATTCCGCATGCCGCCATCACGCCGGAGGATGCGGAAGCGCTGCACCGCATGCAGGAACTCGGCGCGCCGGCGCGGCTCCGCTTGTCGATGGAAGCACGGACCCTTCCGGATGCTCCTTCGCAGAACATCCTCGGGGAAATCCGCGGTCGCGAGGCGCCGGACGAAGTGGTGGTGCTCGGCGGACACATCGATTCGTGGGATGCGGGGCAGGGAGCGCATGACGACGCGGGAGGTTGCGTCGCGGCCTGGGAAGCGCTTCGCCTGCTCAAGCAGCTCGGCCTGACGCCGCGCCGAACCGTCCGCGTGGTGATGTGGACCAACGAGGAGAACGGAACACGCGGAGGACAGGGCTATGCGAAAGCGCACGCGGACGAGCTTGCGAAGCACGTCCTCGCGATCGAAGCGGACGCCGGCATCTTCGCGCCCGAGGGTTTCGGATTTTCCGGCGGCGATGAAGCGCGAGGCATCATGCGCGGAGTCTGCGCGCTCCTTGCCCCGATCGGCGCCGATGCGGTCGGGAACGGCGGCGGGGGCGTGGACATCAGTTTCATCATGAAGGCCGGCGTGCCCGGCGCGGGGCTGAACGTGAAGGGAACGAAATACTTCTGGTATCATCATTCTCCCGCCGACACGATCGACAAAATCGACCCGCGCGATTTCAAACGCTGCACGGCGGCCCTCGCCGTCCTGGCCTACGTTGTCGCGGATATTCCGGAGCGTCTTCCCCGCGAACGCGCGAAGTAAACCTGACGCCGCACGTTGCACCGCGTCGGTCGACAGTGTAGTTTTCTTTCGACTCGAACAAGGACTCAGGATGCAGCCACCGATTCTCGAAGCGCAGGAACGGATCTACGACGCGACGCGGCCGTTCAAGGGCTTCGTGCGCGAGCTGTGGGCATACCGCGAGCTCGCGTTTTTCCTCGCGTGGCGCGACGTGAAAGTGCGCTACAAGCAGACGCTGCTGGGTGTCGGCTGGGCGATGCTGCGGCCCGTCGTGTCGATGGCGATATTCACCTTCGTCTTTCACCGGATGGCGGGCATCGCTTCCGGCGGCATTGCGTATCCGCTGTTCGCCCTGGCGGGCATCGTCGGCTGGAATCTCGTCGCCGAAGGCGTCGGCGCGGGCAGCGCCAGCCTTCTCGGCAACACGAATCTCGTGACGAAGGTGTACTTCCCGCGCATCGTGATACCGTTGTCCGCGTTGGCGAGGGGGCTGGCGGACGTCGTCCCCGCACTGTGCGTGTTCGCGGTCGCGCTCGCGGTCTACGGCGCCGCGCCGGGCTGGGCGCTTGCTGTCCTTCCTCTCGCGGTGCTCCATGCTCTCGCAGTGGCGTTCGGCCTCAGTCTCTGGTTCTCCGCACTGTCGGTGCGCTACCGCGACGTGGCGCACGCGCTGCCGTTCGTGCTGCAGACCCTCTTCTGGGTGTCGCCGGTGGGATACGGCGCGGAAAGCGTGCCGGCGGCTGTCGCGATGCTGTACTGGTGCAATCCCCTGACGGGCGTGATCCAACTGTTCCGCTTTGCGCTGCTTGGTTCCGCGCATCTGCCGCTCGAACTCTACGTCCTCTCCGCCGCGTGCGGACTGGGCATCCTTCTCAGCGGTCTCTGGTTCTTCCAGACCGTCGAAGCCGATTTCGCGGATGTGATATGAGCGTCCCGGTCATCACTGCCGACCGCCTCGGCAAGCGGTACACGCTTGGCGGCACGCCCGGGGGGATCGGTGCGCGCACCCTGCGCGACGCCATCGGCGCCGCGATTCGCGCGCCGAGGCGGGCGGGAGAAGCCCGCGAACTCTGGGCGTTGCGCGATGTGTCGTTCACGGTGGGCGCGGGCGAAATCCTCGGCGTCATCGGCCGCAACGGCGCCGGCAAGAGCACGCTGTTGAAACTGCTCTCCCGCATCACGCGTCCGACCGAGGGCCGCATGCGCATTCGCGGCCGCATTGCGTCGCTGCTCGAAGTGGGCACGGGCTTTCACATGGAACTGACCGGCCGCGAGAACGTCTACCTGAACGGCGCCGTGCTCGGCATGCGCCGCGCCGAGATCGCGCGGAAGTTCGATGAGATCGTGGCCTTCGCCGAAGTGGAACGCTTCATCGATACGCCCGTCAAGCGGTATTCCACGGGGATGTTCCTGCGTCTCGCGTTCGCGGTGGCGGCGCATCTGGAGGCGGATATCCTGCTCGTCGACGAGGTGCTCGCCGTCGGGGACGCGGAGTTCCAGAAAAAATGCCTCGGCAAAATGGATGAAGTGGTCCACGCCGGCAGGACCGTGCTGTTCGTGAGCCATACGATGGGAGCGATTACCGGACTCTGTCCGACCGCCCTGCTTCTCGAACATGGCGGCGTGGTGATGCAGGGCGCCGCGGTGGATGTCGTGCACGCGTATCTGAACGCCAACAGGAGCGCGCCGCCGTCCATCGACATCGCGCGCGCACAGCATCTCGACGCGCATCACGGGGCCGGCATCGTCCGCCTCGAGCGGGTGGAGCTCGAAAATCCCTTCGGCGGATCCTTCGCCGTGCCGTGGAAGGAACCGATCCGTCTGACGCTCCGCTACCAGGTGGAGCAGGACATGACCAACGTGGTCTTCGGCCTGCGCGTGGACAGCACGACGGGCGTGCCGCTGTTCGGCGCCCATCACACGGATGATGGCGCGCAGCCGGTGACGATCGCACGCGGGACGCATCACCTGAACATCATCATCGAAAACACCCTCCAGGCGGGCAGGTACGTCCTCGCGATAGGCGCGCACAGCGCGGTGAGCCGCGACATTCTCTTTCTCGTTCCTGATGCTGCGACGCTGGATGTCCTTGATGTGACGGCGACCGGCCGGCCGTATCTCGGAAAGTATGGCTGCCAGACGAACGGCTCGGCGGCCTGGGAATTTTCGGATTGACCATGGGCGCGCACTTCGTCATCACGGTTCCCTGGGGAGGGCTCGGCGACCACCTGTTTCACAGCCACCTCCCCCGCATCGCGAAAGAGCACGGCGGATACGAGCGCGTGTTCGTGTCACGGCGCTCCGCCTTTCGCCGGGAGGATTACCGGACACTCGTATGGGAAATGAATCCCTTTGTTGACGGGTTCACCGACGAAGAAGGACCGGTGCCCGTGATGACTGCTGTTCCGGGCGGCATGAATCTGCTCGATGCGATCATGCTCGCACGCGGCCTCGACGACGGCAGGCGCTTTCACGAAGCGGAAGTATTTTACATTCCGAGGAACGTGGAGGCGATCGCGGGAAGGCACGTGTACGATCCGAACTACGTGTCGCATGTCGGCGATCTCTCGCCCCGTCGTCTGCGCGCCGCATTCAGGCGAGGCGGGATGCCGGATGCGCAATGCCGTCCGCGGCATCCGAGCTGGCCGCTCGAGGGCGTCGCAAAAACGATCGAACCGGGATCGGTGTTCGACTACTGCGATCTCATTGCATCCTGCGGCCGCTTCTCTTGTGTGATGTCGGGCGGCGCGACACTGGCGCCCGCCCTCGGACGAGCCGCCGAGGTGTACTTCGCCGGTGCGACGACACTCGCGATGTTCCGCCATTCTCCGATGAACGAATACATCGACATCGCGCCGCTGCCGCATCAACTGCTATACCGGCGCGTGCGGTCGCTGCTGCCGGCTGCACTGCGGAGAGGCGGTTCGTGACGATACGTCAGGAAGTGCTCGCCTTCGCCCGCGAGGCCGCGAAGTGGATCGATCCGCGCGATGTCGCGGTCGCACTTGATGTGGGATCGTTGGATGGTGAGGTGTCGCGGCACTTCCGCTCCCTGTTTCCGCGGAGCCGCATCTGCGCCTTCGAATGCAACCCCGCCGCACTCGAGACCTGCCGACGCACCCTCGGCGGTCTCGACCGCGCGCAGCTTGTGGAAGCGGCTGTCTGCGACAGCGACGGCGAGGTCGAATTTCATCCCATCGATCCCGCGCGGACGCGGACCCCGCACCCGAACGGAAATATCGGAGCATCTTCCCTTTTTCTGGCGGCGCCCGGCTATCCGCATGAACAGTACGCGCAATCCACGATCCGCGTTCCGTCGCTGCGGATCGATACCTGGGCCGCCGGTGCCGGCATCCCCGGAGTGGACGTGCTGTGGATGGACGTGCAGGGGGCGGAATTGCTGGTGCTGCGCGGGATGGGCGTGTTGCTCAGCTCGGTGCGGATCATCCACACGGAGGTGGAGTTCAAGACGATGTACACGGGGCAGCCGCTGTTTCCGGACGTCGACGCGTTTCTCCGCGAGGCCGGATTCGTGCAGCGCGCCACCATGTACCGCGACGACTGGTTCGGGAATCTGGTGTACGTCCGCAGCGACATCGTTCGGCGCTCGTTTCCGGCATGGATCATGTCGCGTCTCCGCGTGGGGTGATGTCCGCCCCGTCCGCATCGGCCGTCCTCGTCCTCGTGTTCAGCAAGGACCGCGCGCTGCAATGCGATGCCGTGCTCCGCTCGTTCCGCCTGCACTGCGCAGACGCGTCCGCCGCCGCGGTCACCGTCCTGTACGCCTGTTCCGGCGCGCGTCACGAGCGCATGTACGAGATCCTCGCCAACGAGTGGAGGCACGAGTCGTGGCTGCGCTTCCGCCGCGAGAAGGACTTCCGCGCCGATGTGCGCGCGCTGCTGGCGGAGCGGCCGTTCATCCTCTTCGTGGTGGACGACACGCTGTTCGTCCGTCCATTTTCGCTGGAAGGGACCGCCCGGGCGCTCGCATCGCATGCGCAGGCGCTCGGCTTCTCGCTGCGTCTCGGCCGCAACACGCGGTACTGTTACATGTCCGGTGAGATGCAGCCGCTCCCGCGTTTCAGGTCCGCCGGCCCGGGATGTCTCCTCTTCCGGTGGGACGGCGCGCGGCACGATTTCGGGTACCCCCTCGAAGTGTCGAGCAGCATGTATCGATCGGACACGATACGCGCCATCGTTGAAACCGCCGGCTATCGCGATCCGACCTCTCTGGAGGGCGCGCTCGAGAGGGCCGCGTCGCGCGCGGCGCGGCGGACTCCCGAGCTGCTGTGCCTCGAACACTCCGTGGCGTTCTCCAATCCCGTCAATACGGTGCTGGCGGCCGGGACGAATCGGGTCGGACGCGCATCGGAGTATGCGAGCGACGCGCTCGCGGAGGCGTTCGAAGCGGCGCATCGGATCGATGCCGCGGCGTACGGCGGCATGATCCCGAATGCGTGCCATCAGGAACTGCCGCTGCGCTTCCTGCCTTCGGCGGGAGCGCCTCCCGCGCCGGATCCGCGTGTTTCGGTCGTCATGCCCGCGCGAAATGCCGCGCCGTTCCTCGCGGAGTCGGTTGCGAGCATCCTCGCGCAGACGATGAGCGACTTCGAGTTCATCATCGTCGAGGATGCCTCCACCGACGAGAGCGCGGCGGTGCTCGCCTCGTTCCGCGACCCGCGGTTGCGGATCCTTCGCAACGATCGCCCGCGCGGGCAAACCGTGTCGTTCAACATCGGCGCCGGCCAGGCGCGGGGGGAGTATCTCGCGCGGATGGACGCGGACGACATCGCCGATCCGCAGCGCTTCATGAAGCAGGCGGCGTTGCTCGACGCGCAACCCGCGACGGGGGTTTGCGGAAGCTGGGTGCGGCTGGTCGGAGACGGACCGCAGATGCTCGTGCGGTATCCGCGGACCCACGAGGGCGTGGCGGCGGGCATGCTGTTCCGCACACAGGTCGCGAATCCGTCGGTCATGATGCGGACCGCGCTGTTCCGCGAGCAGGGCGGCTTCAATCCGGACTACAACCAGGCGGAGGACTACGAATTCTGGTCCGCGTCCTCTTCCATGCGCGCTTCGCGATTCTTCCGGAGGCGCTGCTGCAGTATCGCGCGCATCCCGCGCAGGTGGGCCGCATGCATGCCGCGGAACAGCGGCAGCGCACGCAGGAAATTCAGGAGGCGTTGCTCCGAAAACTCGGCATCGAACCTTCCCCGGAAGAGCGCTCGCTGCATCAATCGCTGGGATGGTACCGATGGGAGGCCACGCGGGAGTATCTCGCCCGCGTCGACGCGTGGTTGCGCCGCGTGCGCGACGCGAACGCGGGCGCCCGGATCTTCGATGCGCGGGCGCTGGACGACACGGTCGGCGCGCTGTGGTTTTCCGTCTGCGCCCATGCCACCGCGCTCGGGCTCGCGGCATGGCGCGTCTGGCGCGCCTCGCCATTGGGCGCGTTGCGCTCCCGCCGGCGAAGCGCGCCCGCTTCCTCGTCAATGCGGCGCGGAGGAAGCGCAGATGAGCGCTCCCCTCGTCAGCGTGCTCATGCCGGTGCGGAACGCGCGTCCCTACCTCGCGGAAGCGGTGCGGGCGGTGCTCGGACAGACGGAGCAGGATTTCGAACTGCTGGTGTGCGACGACGCGTCGGAGGACGGCAGCATGGAGGTCGTGGAAGCATTCCGGGACCCGCGCATCCGCATGCTGCGCGGCCCGGAAACGCCGGGCGTCGTCGGCGCCGTCAACACCTGCATCGACGCGGCGCGCGGGGAGTTCCTCGCGAACATGGATGCCGACGACCGCATGCATCCGCGACGCTTGGAGAAGCAGATCCGGACCCTGCGCGCCCATCGCGAGATCGGCGTGTGCGGCACATGGATGACGTCGTTCGGGCCGGGCGGAGCCGTTCTTACACCCCCGGAACGCCACGAGGAGATCGTCTGCGACCTGCTGTTTCATCCGTCCCCGATCAACGGCACCGCGATGTTCCGTGCATCCCTGCGGGACGAGACCGATCTGCACTGGCGACGGGACTATCCGCGGGCGGAAGATTACGACTGGCTGCTGCGGCTCTCCGCGTGACGCGCTTCGCGAACGTCCCGGAGCCGCTGTACGAGTACCGCATCCATCCGGCGCAGATCCGGGCCGTGCGCGCGTGAACAGCACGAGAGCACGATGCGCCTGCAGCGGGCGCTTGTCGAGGAGCTGTTGCCGGACGTCCGCCCCGACGAATTCGCGCTGCATCGCGCTCACGCGCTGGTTCATCCCCCGGGAATGGACGGCGCTGCGCGACATCCACGCCTGGTTGCTGCGGCTTGATGAAGCGAATCGTCGCCGCGGCGTCTATGATCCGGATGCGTGCGCCGCCATGCTCGCCAGGCGCTTCTTCTTCGTGTGCGATTACTATGCGCCGCTGGGAGTGGCCGCGTGGAGAGAATTCCGCCGTCTCGCGCTGCACCGCCTCGCGCCGGTGTCCCCGCGCGCGCGTCTGGCGCAGTTCGTCCGCTGTCTCGCCGGAAGGGACGTGCCCGGGCGCCGGTCGCCGGACGGAGACGGCGCATGACGGCGCCCCGCGTGAGCGTGCTGATGCCGGTGCGCAATGCGGGTCCGTACGTCGCGGATGCGGTGCGGAGCGTGCTCGCGCAGACGTTCGCGGACTTCGAACTCATCGTCGTCGACAACGGTTCGACCGACGCCACGCCGGACGTGCTCGCCTCGATCGCGGATCCGCGTCTGCGCGTGACCGTCCTGCCGGGGGAGCACAGCCTCCCCGCGGCGCGGAATGCCGCCGTCGCGCTGGCGCGGGGCGCGCTGATCGCGATGATGGACGCCGATGACATCTCGCTCCCGCGGCGCCTCGCGCGTCAGGTTGCGCTCCTCGATCGCGAGCCTGGCGTGGGGGTCTGCGGCGCGTGGATGCGCACACTCGGCGCATCGCCCGAGTACCTGTTCCGCTTCGAGACGGGGCACGAGGTCATCGCCTGCGAGATGCTGTTCGATTCGCATCTCGCGCACGGCGCGTCCATGGTGCGCGCGGATCTTCTGCGCGCTCGATCCGCCGTATCCCGAGGGAGATCCGCATCGCCGAGGATTACGCGTTGTGGATGACGCTGTTGCCGATGACGCGTTTCGCGGCAGTTCCGGAAGTGCTCTACCGGTACCGCATGCACGGGACGCAGGTGAGCGCCACGCAGACCGCCGAACAGTCCGCGATGACGCGGCGCATCCATGCGCGCATGCTTGACGCGCTCGGATTGCCGACCGACGATGCCGCGATGCCGCTGCATACCGCCACCCCCCGCTGGGAGATGCCGCGCGACATCGCCGTCCTCGACGCGGCACCCCGGTGGTTCGAGGCCATCTGCGCGGCGAACGACCGCGCGCGTGCACCTGACCCGCGCGTATTGCGCGCGCAACTCGCGAAGCGCTTCTTCTTCCTCTGCAATCTGTATGCGGATGGCGGTCCGTCCGCGCTCGCGCGCTTCCGTTCCTTCGCGCTGCATCGCGAGGCGAAGGTCCCCGCGTCGCAGCGTCTGCGTCAAACGGTCAAGGCCGCGCTGCGCATCGATGTGCACGGGCGGCGGGAGGCGGAATCCGGATGAGGGTCCTGTTCGTCGGTCGCTACAACACGTCGGAGTCGATCCCGGGACCGGAGAAGGTCGCGAAACGGGTGTACGACCTGTTCGCGCGCGACGCGCGGGACGAGGTCGCGTTCGTCGAGTACTTCTTCGGTGGTCCGGGTCACGGCGCATGGAAAAAGATGTTCGGATCGGAACATCGGAGTACCGTGCCCGGCAATGTGCGCAGACTCGGTCTCGCGCGGATGCCGCACTTCATCCTGCGCTTCCGGCCCGATGCGATCGTGATCGCGACGTACGAGCGCTTCGCCGTCGTGCCGCTTCTGCTGGCGGTGTTCACCGGCATTCCTGTCCTGACCATCGTGCACGGTGTGGTGCGGTACGAGAACGCTCATTTTCGACGGGAGATTCCCCGCGCGCTCGCGCGCGCTGATCGTGTCTGCGAGGGGCTGCTCTTCCGCTTTTCGGACAGGCTCGCCTTTCTCTCGGACGCGGAACGGGACATTGCCGGAACCTTCGGCCCGATCGAGGACGGGCGCGTCGCACTGGTCGCCAACGGCGTGGACGACGCGTTTTTCGCGCAGGCGCCGCCGCGCTCCCACGGCGAAGGCGAACCGCTCCGCGTCCTCTTCGCAGGCGACGAGGCGCGGCCGGAGAAAGGGTGGGCGACCGTGCGGGAAGCACTCGCCGCGTGCCGGGCACCGGTTGCGCTGACAATGGTCACCAACCGCGTATCGGGTCGCGAGGAGATCGCCAATCCCGCGGTGACGGTACGGCGCGTCGCGCCGATGCCGGACGAGGCATTCGCGCGCTTCATGCCGTCGTTCGACTGCATCGTCCTCGCGAGCAGGCTACGAAACCTTTTCGCTCGTCGCGGTCGAGGCGCTGGCCGCCGGTCTCGCGGGGATCGTGACACGAGAGACGGGGATGTCACGATTCGTCGAAGACGGCATCAGCGCGCTGCTCTTCGATGCCGGAGACGCGCCCGCCCTGCAGGGACATATCGAGCGCCTTGCCGCCGACCGGGATTTCCTGCAGGCGCTGTCCCTGCAGGGAAGGGCGGCGGTGGCGGGACTCGCATGGCCGACAATCGCCGCGCACTACCGCACGCTGCTTGTTCGCATGATCGCATCGCGGAAGGAGCGCGGACAATGACCATCCTCCATCTCGTCGATCGATTCGATGTCGCGGACGGTTGCGCGCGTCACGTCTTCCTGCTCGCGCGTGAACAACAGCGCCGGGGGCATCGCGTGGAGATTGTCACTTCCGGCGGCGACGCCCTGGAACAGGCTCGCGTCGAAGGCATGGACATCCGCATCGTGCCCGATCTCGGGCATGGAGGAAGGTCGCTTGCAGGCTTCCTTCGGGCGCGCCGGGCGCTGCGCGCATTCCGCGCGGACGTCGTGCACGCCCACCATTTTTACGCCGCGAATGTCGCGTGGTTCGCGTCGCGCGACTTCCGTCCCCGCCTCGTGCAGACGGTGCATGCCGTCATCCCGCCCGTCGGCCTGCTTCCGCACTGTGTCGGCTTGCGTCTCATCGCGGTCAGCGACGCCGTGCGCGCGGGACTGATCGCGCGCGATCCCGAGCTGGACCCGCGCATCACGGTCATCCGGAACGGGTCGGAGTTCGTCGGCGACCCGGAGCTGCTCCGGTCGATGCCCGCGTTTTCCGAGCTGCGCGCGGCGAAACGGGACGCGATGGTGATCGCCTTCATCGGACGCATCGTGGAGGCGAAGGGGTGGCGGGTGTTGATCGATGCCATCGGGCAGAGCATCGAACACGGGGACGCGGTGATGCGGGGACGCGGTGATGCGGAGACACGGGGACACGGGGACGCAGAGACGCGGAGACTCGGGGACGCGGAGACGCGGAGACACGGAGAGTTGGGCGTCGAGTCAGAAGCGTGTCAGGAGCACGGCAGCATGCCGCGCATCATCCTCGCGATAGCGGGGAGCGGGCCTGATGACCCTGCCATGCGCAAGGCGCTGCGTGATATGGGAATCGCGCGTCTTCTTCGGGAGCGTGCCCAATGTGCGGCCGCTGCTCGAAGCGGCGGATGTGCTCGTCGTGCCCTCGCTGCGGATGGAAGGACTGCCGATGCTTCTCGTGGAAGCCGGTCTTGCCGGCGCCGCGGTCATCGCCTCGCGCACGGATGGCATCCCCGAGATCATCGACGACGGCGTGCACGGCATGCTCGTGCCTCCTGGCGATGTCGATGCGCTTGCCACCGCACTCTCGCGCATGCTGCAGGACCAGGCCTTGCGCGTGCGTCTCGCCTCGAAACTTCGGGAGCGCGTGCTGGCGGAGTTCACCGTGGAAGAGATGACGGAGAGGACGCTGCAGGTGTACGGCGCGCGACGCGGAGGGATCGCTTCTTCGCTGCACTGAGTGCGGCGCTGCTCCGGATCGGAGCGCCTGTCGGGTGAAAAGAAAAG
The DNA here is from genome assembly GCA_016720835.1 of Ignavibacteria bacterium. Taxonomy (GTDB): domain Bacteria; phylum Bacteroidota; class Ignavibacteria; order SZUA-365; family SZUA-365; genus JADKJW01. The sequence continues at coordinate 295,049 of JADKJW010000003.1, read as the reverse complement.
GAAGTATTTTGGATACTGTTGTCAGGAAGCGGCGGAATCGATTGTCCTGACAGGGCGACGCCTCCGCACAGGGGCAGGACGAATCCCCGGCGGTTGCCATTCTCGCACCCTCGTTCATGTGCATCGTCGATCCCTTCAAAAAGGAGCACAGTGATGATCTCCGTCATGCGCATCATACTCGGCATATCGCTGCTTGTTCTCCCCTTTGCCAGTGGACATGCGCAGTGGGAGCGCATGGATGGTCCCGAAGGCGGGACTGTCAAACAATTGGCGGGTGAGGGCGCTCTCCTCGCGGCAAACCTGTGGTCTGGAGTGTTCGTGAGGATCGGTGGGGGAACGCGATTGGTGTCGACAGGTTTCCCCGATCTATGCGAAGCCGTGGGAGTGCACGGGAATACCCTGTTCGCGGCAAGCTACGATCAAGGCGTGTACCGCTCAACGGACGCGGGCGTTTCCTGGCAGCCCTGCTGCGATACCTCCGATACGCGGAACCACGCATCATCGCCTCCAGCAGCGCCGCAATTGCGATTGCTTCGGAACGAAAAGGCGTGTGGGTCTCGAGAGACAGAGGCGACACCTGGCAATCCGCATCGGAGACGTTGTCGAACCATGATTTCTCCGCGCTCTCGATGACCGGGGACGTCCTGTATGCGGCAGGCAACTTCGAGGCGGGCGCCCGTCAAGCTGTACCGCCGCACGAATTTCGGGACGCGTTGGGATTCCTGGCCGTCCCGAACAATCCGCTCGACCGTGGTGATATTTACCATCTCCTCCTCCCTTGGTGCGACCGTCCTTGGATCCTTCAGCCGCACCTTGATCATCTCCAAGGACAGCGGAGCGCACTGGACCTCTTTCGCCAACATTTTGACCATTGGCTCGATCAGAGCCGTGCTCACCACGGACAGCGCATTGTACGTTGCCGCGGATGCGGGCTTCTACCGCTCGCTCGACACCGGAAGCACGTGGAACCGATGCGGGACGGGAATGCTGGACACTTCCATTCTCTGCCTGTACGAGCAGGAAGGCGTGCTCCTCGCCGGGACACGCAACGGCGGGGTGCTGTCCTCGCACGATCGTGGCGAGACGTGGACATCGTCGAATGCCGGATTGAACGAATCGCGCGTCAATGCGCTGTTCATCGGACCCGAGACGCTGTATGCCGGCACGGCGAGCAGGGGGCTGGCGACCTGCGACGCGGAGGGACTTCGCTGGACCATCGGAAACATTGCCGCGCTGCCGCCGATCCGCGCTCTTGCGGGCAACGGCGCCGCGATGTACGCCGGGACCTTTCAGGGCGTGTTCCGCTCTGCGGATCACGGCGCGACGTGGACCGACGTCAGCGCGGGCATGAACGGTGGAGATGTCCGGTCGCTGCTGATGCATGGAAACACCCTTTTCGCGGGTGGAGCCGTGATGCAGTTCACGACCGACGGAGGAGCCACGTGGACGTCGCCGTCTGGCACGGTACGCCCGAAGGATATCACCTCCCTCGCCGCCATCGGAGATACCATACTCGCCGGAACGCCCGCGAACGCGACGTTCCGTTCCTGTGACAGGGGGCTGACCTGGAAATGGATGAGTTCGCTTGCCGTTCCCGGTGTCACGGGGCTGCTGGCGCTTGACGGGGATTTCTACGCGGCGACCGACAACGGGGTGTTTCGATCCACGGACAGGGCGACAACCTGGACGAGCATCTATTCATCCAAAGCTGATGCGATCGGGGCTGGCTCTGGAATGCTTTTCCGGTCGATGTGGTCGAGCTTGTATGTCACCACCGACGGCGGGTCGAATTGGAGGCATATCGGTCCCGGATCTTCCACTGACATGCCTCGCGCAACCTGCATCGCCTTGAGCGGAACATATCTCTTCGTCGGCACGGAAGAACAAGGAATCTGGCGGCGTGCGTTGGCCGATATTGTGGCGGTCGAAACGATTCCCGTGAGCGCGGCGACAAGCCTGCGCATCGAACGGAATATACCCAACCCGTTTTCCACGGGAACGAATATCACCTTCACGGTGCCAGGCAATCAGTCTGTCGCACTGCGGATCCAAGATATCACCGGACGCATTGTTGCCGTGCCGGCCTCGGGCGAGTATCGAGCGGGAACTTACTCGGTCGCGTTCGACGCGACGGGTCTTCCGAGCGGGGTGTACATCTGCCGTCTTACCGGCTCCGCGGAGAGCGTGTCGCGGACAATGATTGTCGCGAGATAGTACATCCGAAACCATCTGGACCGGGACTCGCCATTTCGTGTGCGTCTGCGAAATCACACTCCCGCTGACGCGACTCCTCTCCATGGCGTACCTGCGGGGCACGCTTGCAAACCAGCACACCGAACTGTAAGTTTCATCGATGTTTGCAGCAGTCGCCACATACGCCGTCCGACCTGCGGGAACGCTTCTCGTGCTCATCCTCACCATCTCGCTGTTCTGGTGCGGGGATGCGGGATGTACCGACGGCGCAGGCGACGAACCATGCACCGCGACGATGTGCTCCTCCCATTCCGGCCAGGACAACGGCGTCCCGCACCAGCACGGCGACGATTCCTCGAGCTGCATGTGCGTCTGCCATATGCCGTCGATGCTCGGATTCACATTTGACTCTTCGGGCACCCTGCCCGCGCAACGCAGCAGATTCGAGTTCATCGAATCCGCTGCGTCCTCCCCCTCCCGCTCGATCTACCACCCTCCGAAGGCATAAGCGCTTCCTCCCGCTTCCCGGTTCCGTACGAATGCGACGGGATCATCCATCGGTATGGTGTACATCATTCGAGCGAGGTTCAGCGTGGTGAGACGTATTTCACTTGCGGGGCTGTTGTCCCTTGTTTGCCATGTCGCGGCATTCTCGCAGCCGGGAGACAGGATTTCCCTGCGCGATGCAATCGAGATTGCAGGTCAGAATAATCCGGAGAACATCGGCGCCAGACGCGGCATCGACGCCGCGCAGGGTCGATACCTGCGGGGCGTATCACCGCCGCCGATGGAGTTCTCCGTGACGTACGACTACATCCCGGCCGGGAGCGGCATCGCAAGCTTCGGCGAACGGGTTTTCGGGATCAGTCAATCCTTTGATTTCCCGACGACGATCGCGCTGCGAGGCTCGGCGCTGTCGTCGGAAGTCCGCGCAACCGAGGCTGATGCGCGTTCCGTTTCATACGCGGTCAGGAGGCAGGTGACGGAAGCCTATTACGCGGTGCTCGCACGGGAACAGAAGCTCCGGCTTGCCGAAGAAAATCTTCGGATTGCCTCCGATTTTGCTCAGAAGGCGGCCATACGCCATACGGTTGGCGAAGGCACGAGCCTGGAACAATTGACGGCCAGGGTACAACAGACACAGGCCCAGAGCGATGTCGAGAGCGCAAAAAACGAACATGGCAAGGCGGTCAATGCGTTGCATTTCGCTCTTGGTCGCGGAATCGAACCGTCGGTTCGGGAGTACAAGCTGATCGACACTCTTGCCTACCGCCCGCAAACCTATGACCTCGATTCGCTCGTTCAGCGGGCGTATCTCTCGAATGCGCAGCTTCAAGCTGCGGCATTCAGGCGCGATGCCGCCTCGGCCAATCGCGGCATTGCATGGTCGGCGCTGCTGCCGGATTTCAACGCGTCATACGCGCAGTACAGGCATGAAACCGGGGCCGCGTCCTACGGCGTAGCCCTCGGCATTTCGGTGCCGATCTGGTTCCTGTTCGATCAGCGCGGACAGATCCAGGAGGCTGCGGCAACGTACTCGATCGTCGAGGCGGAACAAGCTTCCAGGCGAAATTTCGTGAATGCCGAGGTGCGGAACGCCTACCTCGATGTTCGCAATGCCGAGCGACAGGTGAAGCTCTGCCAGGAGGAATTGCTTCCGCAGGCGGAGGAGGTGCACCGCGTCGCCGCGAGCAGCTATCAGGCGGGCGAAAGCACGTACCTGGAATTCCTCCAGGCGCGACAGACGCTGATATCCGTGCGCGGGACCACCATCGACGCGCTGCTCAATTACCAGAGCGCGGTCGCTCGTCTTGAATACGCCGTCGGAAAGCCGATCAATGAATGACATGACCACACAGAACAGAAGGCCGAAGCAGATGAAACATCATGCATACAATTCTCCCGTCTTCATCATCGCCCTCTGCGCGATCATGGCCGGGTGCGCGGACGAAAAGAAGGAGGAGTCGCACGAAGCCGAGGGACACGACAAACAGGAAGAGATCGTGACACTGTCGAGGATATCAGTGCGGGAGAGCGGCCTCACCGTGACGATCGCTGAAATGAAACCTCTTGTCGGCACCATGGTGGTCCCGTCGAAGCTGCTCCCGAATCAGGACCTCGAAGCGCACGTCGGTTCCTTCGTTCAGGGGAGGGTCCGGAAGGTGTTCGCGAACGTCGGGAACGCCGTCAGGGAAGGGCAGGAACTGCTTCACGTCGAAGGGCTCGAGGTCGGACAGATCAAATCGAACTTCATCAAGGCGAAAGCGCAGATGGATTATGCGGAAGCCAATTACCTGCGCCTGAAAACGCTCCTCGAGCAGAAGGTGGGATCGCAGAAGGCCTTCCTCGAGAGTCAGGCGGAATACGACAAGGCGCGCGCGGAATTCAGCGCGGAGGACAAGCGCATCCACTCGATCGGCCTCACCGACGCCGACCTGTTGAAATTCGTGGCGCCTGGCGCGTTTGAAAAGGAGGGGCATATCAGGGACGTGCTTCCGATTCGGGCGCCCATTTCAGGCACCATCGTCGAACGAAACGTCGTCATCGGTCAGCTCGTGGATGCCTCGACGCTCGCATTCAGAATTGTGAATTCGGCACAGCTCTGGGCGGAAGGGCAGGTGCATGAAATGGCGCTTCCTCTGCTCAACGGGAAACCGGATGTCACCTTCACCGCCACCGCTTTTCCCGGCGAGGAATTTCACGGCACGGTCATCTACATCGCGCCGGTGGTGGACGAGCGGAGCAGGACGATCACAATACGCGCGGCGATTCCGAATCCGCGCGGACGCCTGAAACCGCAGATGTTCGGCGAACTGCGCGTGCCCACCGGCGGCGGCGCGCGGGGGATCCTCATCCCGGCCGAATCCGTGCAGAAGGACGGCGAGACGACGTTCGTGTTCGTGGCTGTGAACGACACGACGTTCGCGCGACGAAACGTCTCGCTCGGGGCGTCGTTCGCCCCCATGGTGGAGGCGCGCGAGGGCATCGCGCCCGGCGACAAGGTCGTGACGAAGGGAGCCTTCCAGCTGAAGTCGGAGCTGTTGAAGCACTCCCTTGAGGAGGACCACTAGCCATGCTGGAACAGATTATCGCGCTTTTCGGCGTGTACTCGACCGTGACCATTCCGATTGACGCGTTTCCCGATGTCACCAACACGCAGGTGGAGATTCTGAGTGAGGGCCCCGGTCTCTCCGCGCTGGAAATCGAGCGCTTCGTCACGTTCCCGATCGAGATGTCGATGCGCGGACTGCCCGACGTCGTGCACATGCGCTCGATCATGAAGTTCGGCCTCTCCGTCGTCACGATCGTCTTCGAAGACGACGTCGACATCTATTTTGCGCGGCAACTCGTCTTCGAACGCCTGGAGGAGGCGCGGTCGAAAGTGCTGTCGGGCGTCGAGGTCGCCCTGGGACCGATAGCGACGGCCATGGGGGAGATCTATCAGTACACGCTGGAGGGCGACATGCCGTCCGATCCACGGGAGCAGGCGCGCGTTCTGACGGACCTGCGCACACTGCAGGAATGGGTCATCACGCCGTTGTTGAAAAGCGTGCGGGGCGTGAACGAGATCAATTCCTTCGGCGGGTATTTCAAGCAGTATCAGATCGTCGTGCAGCCGAACAGGCTGCTCTCGTACAATCTCACGCTCAACGACGTCTATCGCGCGGTCGAAGAGAACAACCAGAATGTCGGGGGGAACATTCTCGACCGGCATTCCGAACAGTTCATCGTGCGGGGAGTGGGGCTGGTAAAATCAGAAGATGATCTCCGCAACATCGTGCTGCGGGCGACGGGCGGGACGCCGGTGTATCTCGGGGATGTGGCGGACGTTCGTATCGGGCAGGCGGTGCGGCAGGGCGCGGCGCTGATCGACGGCGATCGCGAGGTGGTGGGCGGCATCGTGATGATGCTGCGGGGAGAGAACAGCCGGCAGGTCGTCGACCGGGTGAAGGAAAAGGTCAGGGAGATCAATGAGAACAACATCCTTCCCGCGGGGATTCGCATCGTCCCGTACTACGACCGTTCCGACATCGTCCTCAGCAGCGTCTGGACGCTGACACGGGCGCTGATCGAGGGATCCGTGTTCGTCGTGTTGATCCTCTATCTCCTGCTCGGGAGTTTCCGGGGCGCGGTGGTCGTCCTCATCGCGCTGCCGTTGTCGTTGCTCCTGACCTTCATCGTCATGAAGAATTTCGGATTGAATGCGAACCTGATGACCCTCGGAGGGCTGGCGATTTCCATCGGCATGAAGATCGATGCGACGATCATCCAGGTGGAAAACGTGCAGCGCCATCTGGGCGAAACCGGCGGCGCCGACGACACCCTCGCCACCGTCCTTCGTGCGGTACTCGAGGTCCGGCAACCGAGCATCTTCGGCGAGATCATCATTGCCATGACGTTCATTCCCGTCCTGGCGCTCGAGGGGCTGGAAGGCAAAATGTTCACGCCGCTTGCATTGACGGTGGCCATCACCCTCATCTGCTCCCTCCTGCTCTCGATCGTGGTCATTCCCGTGTTCTGCGCCCTGGTGCTCAAGCCCGGCAGGGAAAAGGAGAGCGCCATCATGCGCTGGTCGAAACAGGCGTACATGCCCATGCTCGCGTGGGCGATGCGGAAACGGGCGCTCGTGCTGTCGTCGTCGACGGCGCTGCTCATTGCGGCGCTCGCGGTGGTTCCGTTCCTCGGCACCGAGTTCATCCCGGTGATGGACGAGGGCGCCTTCGACATGGATGTGCAGCTCCTGCCGGGGGTTTCGCTGGACAAATCTCTGGAGATCACCAAGCTCGTCGAGAAAAAGCTGAAAAAATTTCCGGAACTGACCACCGTCGTGTCGCGCACGGGGCAGACGGGCGTCGCGCTGGAGGCCAGAGGAGTCGACAAGACGGGCTTCACCGGCGTTCTCAAACCCCGGTCGGAGTGGACAACCACGCACGACCGTGAAGAGCTGATCGACAGAATGCGGAGCGAGGTTGCAACCATCCCCGGCATGGCGTTCAGCTTCAGTCAGCCGATCCAGTGCCGCATCGACGAGCTGGTGGCGGGCACGCGCGCGCAGCTCATCATCAAGCTCTTCGGCGAGAACATGGATGTGCTGCGGGAAAAGGCCGACGCGATCGGACGGATCGTCGGCGGCATCCGGGGAACAGCCGATCTCGTCGTCGAGCGCATCGCCGGCCAGCCGTACCTCTCCATCACCATCGACCGGAACAAGATCGCCCGGCACGGCCTGAACGTCGGCGATGTGCAGAACGTCATCGAAATTGCGATCGGCGGAAAGGTCGCAACACAGCTCTACGAGGAGAACCGGTCCTTCGACGTCACGGTGCGCTACCCGCTCGAGCAGCGGAACTCCGTCGAAACGATCAGCGCGGCGCTCGTCGCCGCACCGGCGGGATACAATGTGCCGCTGAATCAACTCGCGGACATCGCCGTCGTGGAGGGTCCGGTGCAGGTGAGCCGCGAAGACGGGCTGCGCAGAATCGGCATCGAGATCAACATTCAGGACCGCGATATCGGCAGCTTCGTCGCGGAGGCGAAGGAGGCGATACAGCGGCAGGTGTCGCTGCCGGCGGGCTATTACACGACCTGGGGCGGTCAGTTCGAAAATCAGCAGCGCGCGATGAACAAGCTGATGCTCATCGGTCCGTTGGTCATCGGACTGATTCTCCTGCTCCTGTTCGCGACGTTCCGGTCCATCCGCCTCGCGCTTCTTGTGATCACCAATCTCCCGTTCGCGATGATCGGCGGCGTCTTCGCCCTGTTCATATCCGGTCTGTACCTGTCGGTCCCCGCATCCGTCGGCTTCATCGTCCTGTTCGGTGTGGCCGTGCTCAATGGCGTGGTGCTCGTGTCGCACATCACCCAGCTTCGCCAGGAAGGCGCGCCGATGGAGGATGCCATCCTTCGTGGAAGCCGCGACCGGCTTCGTCCGGTGCTGATGACCGCACTCATCGGAATATTCAGCCTGATTCCGGTGCTGTATGCGTCTGGTCCCGGCTCTGAAGTCCAGCGGCCCCTGGCGATGGTCGTGGTCGGCGGCCTCATCACTTCGACGATTCTCACGCTCCTGGTCATCCCGGTGATGTACGGGCTCTTCGAGAAGCGGACGTCCTGAGTTCCGCGCGGTTCAGTCACCCGCGGTATGCGTCCTTCCGATGCGCGATCTTCACAATGATGACGGTGATGATGCCGTCCTCTATTTCGTACAGGACGCGGTACGTGCCCACGCGCAATCGATAGCGTTCGAGACCCGCGAGCTTCTCGCTCCCGACTGGACGCGGCGATGCTGCCAGGCCCTCGATGTGGCGGAGAATGCGGGCGACATCCTTTTCCGGGAGTCCGCGCAAATCCCGCGCGACGGACTTCCGAAAGACGAGTCTATATCTTCCCATGCTTTCGCAGGTTCTTCAACAGGGCTTCATAGGTCATCGTCGGCTCGGCGGCGCGCGTTTCGAATGCGGCAAGGTCGTCCGCATCCTCGCGCAGCAGTTCGCGGATCGCGTCGTTCACCAGGTCCGACATGCTGCGCTGGGCATGCGCTGCCCTGATCCTCAGTGCCTGATGCAATGCAGGATCGAAATAGATGGTCGCGCGTTTCGTGGTTTCGCTCATGGTTCCTCCGTGGGAAGGAATCTACGGATTATCCAACGGAACGTCAAGACGTTATAGCGCCTGGATGCGGCCACAGTCAAATCGAGAAATATCGGGCACACCGGGCTGCAACTCGCCGAGTGGACTTTCGTGTCGTGATGTCTATTTTCAACAGACAGTTCAAATCATCTGAATCAGGATCGTCATGAAACGTATCCGTAGCTTCGCGGCGCTGGGCATGCTTCTCTGCTTGTCAACTCAGCTCTCCGCGCAGAGCACCGCGTGGACGCGCATGAGCGCCATGGACAAGGGCATCAATCTCTCCAACTGGCTCGAGGCGCGCTGGCTCGGCACCGGGTATCCGAATCCCACCGAATATCTGCGCGGCGAACTCGAGACGCTCGTGCAGATGGGCTTCCGCACCATCCGGGTGCCCGTCGTCTTCGAATGGGTGACCGACGACAAACCGCCCTACACCGCGATCACCGACAACGCGCCCTTCGCGATCATCGATTCGGTGATCATCCCGGTCGCGGAGAAATACGGCCTCATCGTGATCCTCGACAACCATCACGGGCGCGAGCTGACCGATGCATCGCATCTCGGCGACATCCCTCGCCTCTGCGGCATGTGGGCCTTTCTCACGGAGAAGTACCGCGCCCTGCCGCACGACCGGTTCTTTTTCGAGCTGCGCAACGAACCGACGCTCGAGATCTCGAACGAGAATCTGCACGTCGTGCAACAGGCCATCATCGACACCATCCGCGCGCACGACGCCGACCGCACGCTGGTCGTCGGCGCGAACTGGTGGAACGGGGGCGCCAGCCTCGCGCAGTCGCTGCCGTACCGCGACGCGCGCGACAACATCATCTACACCTTCCACAACTACGATCCATTCACCTTCACGCATCAGGGATTCAGCTGGAGCGGCATTCCGCTCGGCGCCACCTTCGCGTATCCGTCGCCCGAGGCGGAGAGCATTTTCGCGTTGTTCAGTTCCGTCCGCGCATGGTCCGACACCCACGACAAACCGGTGTTTCTCGGCGAGTTCGGGGTGAGCTGGTTCGCCGATGCTGCGAGCCGCTGCGCCTATATCCGCTGTCTGATGGACGCCTGCGACAGCCTGCGCTTTCCATGGCTGTACTGGGACGTCAAGCATGCGGACGACGCCTTCGGCATCTTCCGCGGCGGCGCGGTGCGCGCCGACAGCCTGATCCCGTGTTTCCGCGACGCGATGGGCATCGCCGTGATACCGACGTTTGTATCCGATATACCTGACGCGGAGGAGATGTTCCGCGTGTTTCCGAATCCCACCGCCGGCACCGTGACGGTGTCGATGAATGCCCCCGTGAGCGAGGCGACGTGCACGCTGTTCGACGCGATGGGTTCGGGCGTGATGACGACACGCCTCACCTCGCAACACACCGCAGTGAGCGTGGCGCGTCTGCCGGCGGGATGGTACTGGCTCCTGCTGGAACATGGAGGCACGCGGAATGTGCAAGCACTGACGATCCGCAGATGACGCAGATGCACGCAGATAAAAAAAAGCCCGCCGGAGGGGCGGGCTTGCGGACGCGCGGATGAGGACGGGTTACATCTTCGCGACGAAATCGCGGAGGATGCCCTTCAGATTGGGTTCGCCGATCTCCTGCAGCTCGTAGGAGACGCGGAGGGCCGGCTTGGTGATCTTCACGATGCGCTTCAGATCGATGGGCGTGCCGATGATCACGACGTCGCAGGGCACCTTGTTGATGGTGGTCTCGAGATCCTTCACCTGCTTCGCGCCATAGCCCATGGCCGGGAGCAGCATGCCGATTTCCGGATAGATCTCGAAGGTCTTCTTGATCGTGCCGACCGCGTAGGGGCGCGGATCGATCACTTCGGCGGCGCCGTGCTTCTGCGCCGCGATCATGCCCGCGCCGAACTTCATTTCGCCGTGCGTGAGCGTCGGGCCGTCCTCGACGACGAGGGCGCGCTTGCCCATGATGAGTTCCGCGCGCTCGACGATGAGCGGGGAGGCCGCGTCGACGATGAGGGCCTTGGAGTTGACGCTGCGGATGTTGTCGCGCAATTCGAACACCGCCTCGGCGCTCGCCGTGTCGATCTTGTTGATCACGACCACGTCGGCCAGGCGCAGGTTCGCCTCGCTCGGGAAGTACGAGAGCTCGTCGCCCACGCGCAGCGGATCGGCCACGACGATGTGCATGTCGGGCTTGTAGAAGGGCAGATCGTTGTTGCCGCCGTCCCACAGGACCACGTCGGCTTCCTTCTCGGCCTGCTCGATGATGGCCTTGTAGTCGACGCCCGAGTAGATGATGGTGCCCGACACGATATGCGGTTCGTACTCTTCCATCTCCTCGATGGTGCAGTTGTGCTTCTTCAGGTCGGCCACCGACGCGAAACGCTGCACTTTCTGCTTCTCGAGGTCGCCGTAGGGCATCGGGTGGCGGATCGCCACGACCTTCAGGCCCATTTCCTGCAGGAGTCTGGACACCTTGCGGGTGGTCTGGCTCTTGCCGCTGCCCGTGCGCACGGCGCAGATGGAAATGACCGGCTTCTTGCACTTCAGCATGGTCGGCTCGGCGCCGAGCAGCTTGAAATGGGCTCCCGCCGCCGTGGCGCGGGAACCGATGCTCATGACGCGCTCGTACGGCACGTCGCTGTATGCGAAGACCACTTCCTCGACCTGATGCTTCTTGATCAGCTTCTCGAGATCGGCTTCTTCAAAGATGGGGATGCCCTTCGGGTACAGTTTCCCCGCGAGCGCCGCCGGGTACTTGCGGCCGGCGATGTCGGGGATCTGCGCCGCGGTGAAGGCCACCACGTTGTAGCGGGGATCGTCGCGATAGACGGTGTTGAAGTTGTGGAAGTCGCGCCCCGCGGCGCCGACGATAATGGTGTTGATGCGATTCTCAGCCATGCTGCGTGCTCCGTGGTGTATGAACGATTCGGGGGTCAGTCTGTTAATCCAGTGCGAGAACGACCTTGCTGATGCGGTCGAAGGCCCAGTCGATCTCTTCTTTCGTGATGACAAGCGGCGGCGCAAAGCGGATCACGTTGTCGTGCGTTTCCTTGCAGAGGAGGCCTTCCTGCATGAGGGCTTCGCAGTAGGGACGGGCCTTCGTGTCGAGCACGAAGCCGATCCAGAGTCCGCGGCCGCGCACTTCCACGACGTGCGCGGAGGGAATGGAGCGGAGCCGTTCCATGAAGTAGTTGCCGAGCTCGAAGGAACGCTCGACGAGTTTCTCGTCGACGAGCACCTTCAGCGCGGCGCGTGCCACCGCCGCCGCCAGCGGATTCCCGCCGAACGTCGACCCATGGTCGCCCGGCTTGAAGACGCCGAGGATTTCCCTGCTCGACAGCACGGCCGACACCGGATAGAAACCGCCCGAGAGCGCCTTGCCGATGATGACCATGTCGGGGCGGATCCCTTCGTACTCGTGCGCGAACAGCTTGCCGGTGCGGCCGAGACCGGACTGGATCTCGTCGCAGATCAGCAGCACGTTGTTCTCCTTGCAGATCCGGGCGGCTTCGCGGAGATACCCCTCGGGCGGCACGATGATGCCCGCCTCGCCCTGTATCGGCTCGACGAGGAAGGCCGCGGTGTTCGGCGTGATCTTCGCTTTCAGGTCCTCGATGTCGCCGTACTTCGCGATCGGGAAGCCCGGGGTGAGCGGCCCGAAGCCGTCGCGGTACTGCGGCTCGGTGGAGAAGGAGACGATCGTCACCGTGCGGCCGTGGAAATTGTCGGTCGCGCAGATGATTTCGGCCTTGTCCTGCGGAATGCCCTTCACCGTGTGTCCCCACTTGCGCGCGGCTTTGACGGCGGTCTCGACGGCCTCGGCGCCCGAGTTCATCGGCAGCGACATCTCGTATCCGGTCAGGTCGTGCAGATCCTTGTAGAGCAACGGGAGCTGATCGTTGCGGAAGGCGCGGCTGGTGAGCGTGACGTTCTTCGCCTGCTCGATGAAGGCCTTCATGATGGCCGGATGGCAGTGGCCCTGATTCACGGCGGAGTAGGCCGCGAGGCAGTCGAGGTAGCGGTTGCCTTCGACGTCGGTGACCCACGCGCCCTGCGCGGCATGGACAACGACGTCGAGCGGATGATAATTGTGCGCGCCGAATTCTTCCTCGAGCGCGATGAAATCCTGAGTCTTCATGGGATCCGTATGGTTATGAATGAGAAGGGTCCTGATCAAAGAGCATGGCCAGCAGCGCCATGCGAACGGTGAGCCCGTTGCGCGCCTGGCGGAAGTACGCCGCGCGCGGATCGGTGTCCACCGCCTGGTCGATTTCCACCGAGCGGGGAAGCGGGTGCATGATGATGGCGTCGGGCTTCAGCGTGCCGAGCACCTGCGCGTCGATGTTGTAGCGGGCGAGATTCACGTCCGTGCGCTTGCAGCCGGTCCCGGTCGATGCGCGTCTGGTACACCACGTCGACCGTGGCAGGGCCTTCGTCGCGTCCGTCAGCAGCTCGTACGACACATCGTGCTCGTCGAGATAGGCGAGGATGTCCGGACGGATCTGCATTTCCTGCGGGGCGATGAAATAGAGTTTGATCCGCTCGAATTTTCCGAGGAGATAGGCGAGCGATCGCGCGGTGCGTCCGTGGTCGAGCGCGCCGATCAGCGCCACCGAAAGCCCGTCCAGCGTATGGCATTCGTTCCAGATCGTGTAGAGATCGAGCAGCGCCTGCGTGGGATGCTGCCCGCCCGTTCCGTCGCCCGCGTTGATGACGGGCACCGCCGAAACCGCGGCGGCGCGCTTGCCGCCGCCTTCCTCGTGATGACGGAGCACGATCGCGTCGCTGTAATTCGCGATGATGCGGATGGTGTCCTCGAGCTGCTCGCCCTCGATCTCCGAAGAGAATTCGCCGGCCTGCTCCGTCGAGAGGACGCGTCGCCGAGGCGGGGCATCGCGGACTCGAAGGAGAAGCGCGTCCGCGTCGAGGACTTGTAGAACAGCGTCGCCATGATGCGGTCCTCGTAATCGCGCGTGCCGCCGCGCGCAGCACCCGCTCCATGAGCCGCGTGCGCTCGAACAGCTCCATCAGGGCGGCACGGTGAACTGCTGGGATTCGATGACGTGTGAAAATTTCTGCTGTGTGCTGGTCGGCGCCGTGCTTCCCGCAGTGTTTGCGGGGCACAGTGCGGATGGAGTGATGTGCGTGCCGGCCTTGTCGTCCAGCGCGTCCGTCAGGTGCTCGTAGGAGGTGATGATCACTTTTGTCCCGCCCGCGCGGAGGAAGCGGAGGGCGGATTGCACCTTGGGACCCATGCTGCCCGGAGGAAACTGGCCCGCGTCGAGGTGCGCCTGCATCTCATCGGCGGTCGCATGGCGGATGCCGCGTTGCGATGGTTTCTTGAAATCGACGTACACCTGCTCCGCGTCCGTGCTGATGATGAAGAGATCCACGCCGAGTCCGGAGGCCAGCAGCGCCGATGCGCGATCCTTGTCGATCACCGCTTCGCAGCCGTCCACCGTGAACGCATCGCGCGCAATCACCGGGATGCCGCCGCCGCCGAGAGCGATGACGATCATGCCGAGATCCACGATGGTGCGGATGATCTGCTCCTCGAACACTTCCACCGGCTCCGGGGGAGGCACCACGCGGCGCCAGCCGCGCGCCGAATCCTCGACGACGGACCACCCGGAGCGCGCCGCTTTTCGTCCGCGATCTTTTTCGAATAGAATGGACCGATGGGCTTGGTCGGATTCTGGAACGCCGGATCGGCGGGATCGACGCGCACCTGCGTGAGTACGGTCATCACCGGAGTCGTCAGACCGATGCGGCGCAGCTCCTCTTCCATCGCGCGCTGCAGCAGGTAGCCGATCTCGCTTTGCGTGGTCGCGACGCAGACGTCCAGCGGATGCGTGTAGACCTCGCCGGCCGCGCGTTCGGAGCGCAGCAACGCGGCGCCAACCTGCGGGCCGTTGCCGTGCGTGATCACCACGCGCCAGCCGTCCTTCACCATGCGCGCGATGCTGCGCGCGGTGGCATGGGCGTTGGCGAGCTGTTCGTCGATCGTGCCGCGCTCGCCCGCTCTGATGAGCGAATTGCCGCCGATGGCGATCAGCGCGGTGCCGGGTGCGGATGACATTATTTCATCAGCTCGTACATGATCGCCTTCTGCGCGTGCAGGCGGTTCTCCGCCTCCTGGAAGACGACCGAAGTCGGGGCGTCGATGACGCCGTCGGTGACCTCGTCGCCGCGGTGCGCGGGCAGGCAATGCATGAAGATGGCGTCCTTGTTCGCGGCGGCCATGAGCTCTTCGTTCACCTGGAAGGGACGGAACACTTTCTTGCGCTCGGCGGCTTCCGCTTCCTGGCCCATCGAGGCCCACACGTCCGTGTACACCGCGTCGGCGCCCTTGACGCCTTCGAACGGATCGTAGACGACTTCGATCTTCGCGCCGGTTTCCTTCGCGTCGGCCATGGCGTCTTCATACGCCTTGACGTTGGGCTCGAAGCCCTTCGGGCAGGCCACCGTGACGTCCACCCCGAGGCGCGCGCCCGCGAACATCAGCGAATGCGCGACGTTGTTGCCGTCACCGACATAGGTCAGCTTGAGCCCCTTGAGTTCGCCCTTCGCTTCGTGCAGCGTGAGGAACTCGGCCATCGCCTGGCAGGGATGGGAATAGTCGGTGAGGCCGTTGATGATCGGGATCGACGCGTGCTTGGCCATGTCCACCACGATCTGATGCGAGAAGGTGCGGATCATGATGCCCTGCACCATGCGCTCGAGGTTTTTTGCCACGTCGTGCACGGACTCGCGCTTGCCGAGGCTGATCTCCGCGGGCGACAGGTACAGCGAGTATCCGCCCAGCTGCTGAATGCCGATGTCGAAGGTGGTGCGTGTGCGGAGGGACGGCTTTTCGAAAATCATGGCGAGGGACTTGCCCTTCAATGCGTCGGCGTATTTGGACCGGTCGGCCTTCATGTCGAGGGCGATGCGGAACAGTTCGAGGATCTCGTCGCGAGACACGTCCCGGATGCTCAGGAAATCGGTGCTCTTCATGGTGCTATGCTCCTGTGTGGCACGGTGTGCCAGTGGGGTGATAGAATGCGAATAAATGGCGTGTAGCAGTGCGGACTCCCGTCCGGCGGACGGCAGTCGACGGGGAAGCGGGGAGGCGGGCGTCAGATAGGGGCGTCGGTGCAGTAATGCTGGAATTGAACGATCTTGCGCGAGCGCGTCATGCAGCGGCTGGAAGGGCAACGGAGCGCCGCAAGCACTCCCGGAAGGATCGCCGTGCAGTCTGCCGCTCTGTGCCCGTTTCGCATGCATAAATGGAGATCGAGAATTCGTTCGCAAATCACCTATTCGGGACAAAGTTCGGAAAAGTTAACGACAAGGGCAAACGGGGGACACGCGCTTCGTCCGCATCCGTCACTTCGGGCGCACTGCCCGCGGCGTGTGTCGGCTGAAAGCGAACCGAGGAGTTCGACCACCGCCGCTGCCGGCAACGTGAAAATGCTCCGTAATTGCGCGCCCTCGACCGAGAGGAGAGAAGCGACCTCGCCGAACGGATGCAGGGGCAGGCGTACTCGACGGTGTCGCGAAGGATCGTCGTGCCGCTCGCGGTCTCTTCCAACGAGATGGCGGTGGCGCCACAGCGCGAACGGACCCCGGCGCTGCTCCGTCGACGAACACCCGGCGTCGGCCCGAGGCCGAGATTGAGGCGTGGTCGCGCGCACCGCCCGCAGCTGTGGAGCGCATCGAAAGCGGCGCGAGGCCGGTACTCGATGATGTGTTCCCCGCGCGATCGTGGAATGTCGGCGTCGCGGAAACAGATGCTGAAGCGGAGCTGCCCGGGCCGTGATGCGCTCAACACGGGTTCGCGTCCGCCGCCGCGCACCCGAGACGGCCTCTTCGACCGCAAGCCGGGAGCGGTGAGGCTGCTGCGCAGGAGATGGAAGTGTCATCTCGCCTTCCCGCACCCCCGACCCGCGCGGCGGTGCCGTGGATCCGGAGCAGCGTGTTCAGCTGCGCGGCGTGATGCTGCACGGGCGCAGGTTGTAGGAGGCTCATCTCGGCGACGCTGAGGTCCAGCAGAAGTCGAAGGCGCAGCGCTGCTGCAGCGCGGCTTCCGTCAGCGCCGCCAGCACGGTGCGGCCTTCCCGCGGCCGTGCTCGGGGTACGCGAGCAGTTCGGCTTTCGTGTACGCGCGATCGGGGAGGATGCCGTCTTCGCGCAGTTCGTCGAGCGTGAACGGCGCGGGCGGCATGAATCCCTCGACGGATTCGAGAGGTATTGATCCAGAAAGAACAGCGCATGGTGGCCGTGTACCAGAATTCCGGATTCCGGGACCGGTCGCCCCACAGCACTTCCGGACATGCGCGAATCGCCCGCTCCAGCATGTCGATGGCCGCGCCGAACTGGCCCCACAGGATGGAATTCCACGTGTCATTCATCAGGCCACCCTTCTGTATTTCGGATTTCGAACTGACGATGTCGGATGGAATGCGACGCGGAACGCCGGCCGCTGTGACGTTCAGTCTCAGGACTCCCCCCTCCCTATTTCCCTGTGTTGTTCTTCCCCGCCGCCATCCCGAGAATGATGCCGAGCGCGACGGACCAGATCGCAGCGAGGCCGATCTGTAACTCCCGGAGGGCGAAAAGGTGACGGTGTGCGCCGGAATCCAGAACCACACCAGCGTGAGGCAACGGCGTGCGCATGCCCGCAAAACCGGGAGCGGCGCAGGATGGGAGGATTGTCCCTCCACGCGGTGGAAGAACATCATCTGCGGACCGGAAGAGCACATTCGTGAACAGCGACACGGCGAAGGGCGCGCGGCACTCCTCGGCGCAGACCGCGGGCAGCATGCCGTGCGCGACAAGGCTCTCCACGAAGCCGCGCATGCCCGTGAAGCCGTACTTGATCACCACGCCGAGCAGAGCCGGGCGGCGATTTTCCGAGCACGACAAAAGGAGATCCGAATCCGGTTATCCCTTTCGTGCGCATGAGGTGCGAAATCAGCTCTCCGAGCGTTCCGAGCAGACCGAAGTGGATTGCCGCCGAAAGGAGTGGATTGGCTTTGACCCAGAGAATGTAGGTATCCATGAGCAGGGTGGAAATGGTGGACGGAAGCGGAGGCGCCCGGACGATGCGCGGCAGCGTCGGAGGCGCCCCCGCGTCGCTCTTCCGCCCGTCCCCGCGCTTCTATTCCACGATGAATGTGCGCGACTGCAGCTGCCCGTTCCAGCGCAGCCGAAGCGAATATACACCGGGTGCGAACGAAGTCCGAAATCGCCCGGGATCGAGCACCGCAGCATGCTGTCCGCCATCCATCATGCCGTCGACCAGCGTCGCCACGCGCCTGCCGATCGCGTCGAACACCGCGAGCTCCGCATGCTTCGGCACGGCGCCGTCGAGCGTGAAGCGGACGGTCGCGGCGCGATGCCGCGCGGGCGAGAAGGGGTTGGGGAACAGCGCGTCGATGGTGAACGATGCCCGACCGGTCGACGCCTGCGCGGAGGTGAACCCCCGTTGCCGGTGTGCCGGATGGTTCCCGCGGCGCCGTAGGCCAGGCTTCGTTCCCGGATTCAGCCAGAACCAGCCGTTCCAGTACCCTCTCCTTCATCGGCATGTCGTCCAGCTCGCTCCGCCATCCGTCGTTTTGCGCACGACGTTCGTCTCATCGAGCCGCGAGGCGAGCGTCACGCCCACTCTGCTCGTCGAAAAAGTGCATCTGGACTTCGTTGCCGCCGGTGCTGCCTGTCGTCCACGTCTGTCCGCCATCCGTGCTCTTGCCGATCGTGTTGCCGTTTCCCGTCGAAAGCAGCGCAACGCCGGAGATGGACTGAAAAACTGGAGCTCCTGAAAGCCATGTGGATACCGGAGTGGCCGGTACTTCCACGTGTTGCCGAGATCGTCTGAACGCGCCACCCGTTGCTGCCGGCATACTGCACAGTGTGCGGTGGAAATGCGAAAACCCGGGAACCGGCCATGTACTGATTCGTAAATTCCTGCGCGACGAACAGCGAATCCCAGCTGAGGCCGGCGTCCGTCGAGCGGGAGCAGATTGCCGTAGGAGACGCCGATGAACAGCGTGTCCTGGACACGGCGCAGATGCCCTCGGCCATGCGGTTGTGGACGTAGTCGAAGGTGATCGGCACGGCGCCGGTATGCCGCCATGTGCGGCCCGCGTCGGTCGTTGAAAACAACGCCGTGTTGTACCGGGAATCCAGGACATAGGCGTACCCGCCGTCGGGACTGTACATCGAGGCCTTGCGCAACGAAAACACGCCGCTCGGAACGGTCTCGTCCCAGCGATTTCCTCCATTCGAGGTGGTGAGCAGGGTGGTGGAATAGGTCAGGGCGAAGCCGTCCCGCGGATTTGAAAAATGGACGTCAGGAGAGTTACCGAGATATCCCGCGCCGTGCACGATGGTCCACGACGCGCCGCCGTCGCTGGTGCGCAGGATGCGGCCGCCGTCGCCGGCCACGAGACCGACGGATTCCGATGCGAAGGAAATCGCCTGGGGATACGCCTCTCCTTGAACGCCGCCCCGGTAAGACTGATATCCACGTCCGGCCGCCGTCGCTGCTTTTGTTGACGACGATATTGCCGTCGCTCAGGCAGTAGACGCTGGAGCCGAGACGCGGGCCGGCGACGATCGAGACGTTCGAATCAAAGCCGTAGAGGTTCATCTCCCTGCGGGTCATGCCGCCGTCGCGCGTTTGCAGCACCTGTCCCTCGCGGAGCTGATAGCCGTACAGGAGTCGATCCACGAGGCGGATCAGCCCGCGCGCCGTGTAGCTGCTGTCCGCTTCCCAGCTCTCGCCCGCATCCATGGTGCGGTAGACGAGACGGTCGCCGATGATGTACCAGCGCGCCGGCGACTGCACGGCAATGGCGCGCATCCAGAAACCGATCTGGACAGGGACCGCGCAGATCAGGGGCCCGGTGAGTCCGCCATCCCGCGTCATGACAATCGACGCGTTGTTGAATTTCACGATCGCCGTCGTGTCGTCCACCGTTGCAATGTCGGAATAACTCGTGCTCTGTGCATCGTCGTACACCAGCGTCCAATTCATGCCGAGATTGGTGGACCGGTACATGCGGAATTTTCCGCGGTCATGAGTATCGTCCGTGTCCGAGGAGGGTGAGGCGCTCGAGGTTCTCGTATCCGATGCTCGCGCTGCGCCAGTGCGACCGCCGTCTCCGGATCGCATGACGGTGCCGTTCTCGCATGCGGCGATCACCCATCCTTCGTCGATCATGACGATATCGTTGACGGCATGGCCCTGCGGTGTCGGGTTCTGCCATTCCCAGCCCTGGCCCGATGCCCGCGCGCTTGCGAGCATGGCGAACAGAATCATCCAGTATCGAGAATGCCTCATGAGGGTGCCGCGCATGTGAAGAGTGACGCAGAAGGGAATATCGTCATGCTGTGGAAGAAATAACATGGAAAAACGCGGTCCATACCACGCCTGGCGATCCGGGGAGAACCGTGTCTTGATGCATTGTCGAAACGGCGGGCGGCTGCGCGGGGTACCCGGTGTGCCTGATGGATCCGCCCTTCCGCGCGGCGAGAAACACACTCACCGCGGCGAGTGTCACAATGAACACATAGGCAATCTTCCGAATGCCGTTGTACCGTTTCTTGATCTGGAGAAACACACGCCAGAATCCCGTGCCGCAGAACACCCACACGGCGATGTTTGCGTAGGTTTCGTGCTGCTCGAGAATGCCGAGCTGCCGCGATTCCCGGATGAACGTCGACGCGAGATTGCCGCTGAAGACCGCGGCGAGCAGGGCGGGGATGGCAAGCACCGCGAGCACGAAGCTCGCGTTGTCGAAGCGGTCGCTGCGAAGGAAAAAACCCGCGATGTCGAGGAGCGCGGAGGTCATGGTGAGCGCAACGGCGAAATGCACGATGAAGGGATGCCAGAGGGCGAGGGCTTCAGGTCATAGGTGTCACATCTGTGTGAAGGCGTTGACAAGATGGCGGCAGGCTGCGCTGCCGTTGCGGAATTCCACGGCGACGACGTCGAAACGGCAGGCCAGTTCGCTGAAACCGTGCTCGTACATGTACCTGCGGCGACCTGCGCAATTGACGCTGCTGCCGGGCGTGATCGAGTATTCGGGCGCGCCGAAACGATTGTTGCTGCGGCTTTTCACCTCGACGAACACGGTGTAGTCGCCGTCCCGCGCGATGATGTCGATCTCCCCGTGCCCGTAGCGGTAGTTCCGCTCGATGATCACGAAGCCCTTCGACGCGAGAAAGGCCTCCGCGGCATCCTCGCCGTCCCTGCCGGTGTCGAGATGCTCAGCGACCATGCGGCATCCTTGCCTGTTGCGCCTCGAGTTCGCGGACCCGGAATGAAAGCCGGTGCACGGATGACGGTCCGAGCGCTCGAAGCGCGGCGATGTGTTCAGGCGTCGGATACCCCTTGTTTTCGCGAAACCATAGGACGGATATTGCGCGTCCAGCAGAAGCATCAGCGCGTCGCGATGTTCCTTCGCGAGAATGGAAGCGGCCGCGATCGAAAACACCGGCATCTCCCCGACAACGGTGCGGTACGGCAGCGAGGGATGATGGAAGCGATTGCCGTCGACAAGCAGAAATTCCGGGCTGATCGGAAGCGCTTCAATCGCCCGGTGCATGGCGAGGATGCTCGCCTGAAGGATATTCAGCTCGTCGATTTCGCCATGGTCGGCGATGCCGATGCCGGTGCCGACGGCCTGTGCGAGAATCGCGTCTCGGAGCATGGCCCTGCGACCGTGCGCCAGCACCTTGAATCCGGCGATCCCGTCCAGCCGCGTGCCGGGTGCGAAGATCACCGCGGCGGCGACAACGGGACCGGCCAGTGGACCGCGTCCCGCCTCGTCCACTCCGGCGAGTACGCGCATGCCCCTCGAGAGAGATCATCTTCTATGTCGGAAAACGTGTTCATGGTCTCATCCGATCGTTGCGTTGACGTTCCTGCACTGACCCGGCCACAAGCAGTATATGCACGGAAGCCTATTTTGTTCCCAGCATGAGGGCGGTCACCCACGAGCATGTCGAATTTCAGCACCGTGCACAATCGGGCGATGGTCGATCGTCGCGGCGAAATCCACATGATCGCCGCCGAGGCGGCGAGGACAAGGTCCACGCCGGCGACCACGATCACGAGTAGCGCGCGGAGTACAGGTCGAGCAGCCAGGGGACGAAGGACCCCGCGATGATGATCGCGAAAATGGCGGACGTGAGCGCGAGCGTGGCGGCGGTACCGTGCACGAGGGGAAAGGTCCGCACGCCGCAGGCCCTGTCGCCTTCCATGTCCTCGATGTCCTTCAGGAGTTCCCGCGCGACATTGAACGCGCAGGCGAAGGCGCCCGGCACGATCCCCGCGGCGGGATTGCCGCGGCATAGCCCGCGAAGATGAACGCCAGGCCGGTCACGATTCCCACGGTCGCGTTGCCCGGGGAGCGGGATGTGTGCTTGAACGAGACGCTGTAGAGCACCATCAGCGCCATGCTCGCGACCGCGATTCCGAACGCTCCTGACCAAGCGGCACGCTGCACAGGATGCCCGTTCCGGCGCACACCAGAGCCCAGGCGATGGCGGCCCTGCGCGTCACGCGGCCTGCAGCGAGCGCGCGGCGCGGCTTGTTGATCACGTCGATCGCCACGTCGTGCACGTCGTTCACGATGTTCCCCCGCCGATCCGAGCAGGAACGCCGCAATGCCCGCAAGCAGCAAGCGGGGATACATGCCGGAATCGGCGCCGGCGATGACACCCGTGGCGAACACGCCCGCGACGGCGATGACGCCGTTGAGCGGCCGCATCAGCGAGAGCAATCCCAGGAATGCTGCCGCTCGCGTACGGGACAGCGCGGGAAGGTGTTGCGCCGGCATCAGAACTCGTTGATCAATCCGAAGTGAATTTTTCCGCTGCTGAAACTGTCGCCCCGGCCCAGCGTAACTGACGCCGAGCACGCCGGGACCGGTTTCCGAGACGCCCGCCGATGCCGTACCCGTTGCGCGTGACCGTCAGTTCCTCGCGCACGGGAGCCTCGCCCGGGGCGGAATAAATATACCCAAAATCGAAGAACACGAAAGCGAACGAGCGCCCGCCGAGACTGTACCGGAACTCGAGATTCGACCACGCGAGCCGCGTGCCGCTGAACTGCTCCTCGCGGTACCCGCGCAGCGTGGACGCGCCGCCGAGCCGGTACAGGTCGCTGGCGTCCAGCGAGCCGCCCCGCAGTTCGCGGCCATGCACCGCGACCGCGACAATGCCGCGGGTGAACAGCTCGCGGAACCAGGAGACGTCGGCCTCGATGCGCTGCACTGCGTCGTGCTCCCGGTCGATCGCGCCGGGACGCGTGAAGCTCTTGCTCCCTCCCGCGTAACTGTTGCGCAGCTGCACGCCGGAGCGCGGATTGAAGGGATTGTCACGCGTGTCGATCAGCAGTTCAACCGACCCGCTGAGCGTGCTGCTCGACGGCAGCGTCGGAGCACGGTGTTGAGGGCGGGAATCACGCGGATGCCCTGCACGCCGGCGGAAACGCGAGGGGTGGAGCTCAACAGGACGGTGGCCTTGCCGTCGAAACTGCGGCGCACGTAGGTCGAATCCTGTTGCCTCTGGAAAAATCCCCCCTGCAGGTTCAGCGGTATCCCGAATACCCAGGGCTCGAGGGCGCGCAGCTCCAGTTCGGTGGTCGAGCGGGACGCGCGCTCCCAACGGGCGTCGAAACGGCGGCCGCTGCCGAAGAGGTTGCGAAAGGACATGTTCACGAGCCCCGTCACATATCCCGCGTCCTCCCCGCGCGCGGCGGCTGATACCCGACCACGCCGTCAAAGACGTTGGTGTTTCCCTCGGCGATGCGGACAGCAGGCCGCCCTTGTCGTTGCGAACATACAGCGCGGGATCGGACACCGACGAAAAAGAGGTTGAGGCGCTCGAGCCGTGGGCGGATGTCGGCCACTTTGACAGGATCGAAAGGCTCGTCCTTGCCGATGCGGGGTTTCACGCAGGATCACATCGGCGCTCGTGGCGCTGTTGCCCTCGACGGTCATTTCCGAGATGATGAAGCGCGGTCCCTCATCGATGCGCAACGAAACGAACGCCTCGGCATCGTCTCCATGCAAACGGACATCGATGTCCTCTATTGTCGCGGACGCGAGAGGATGCGCCGCCGCGTCATACGCGGCGAGCAGCCGATCCACTCCCGACTGCAGCAGCGCTTCGGAGAAAGGGAGGCCCGGAGCGATCGCCATGTCGCGCGCAAGCGTCTCCTCCGGAATGGACACTGCACCGGTGAATGCCACTCCGCCGAAAACAACCGCCGGACCGGCCTCCACCCGGATGTCCGCTTCGCACATGCTCGAATCCGGCGCGAACAGCATCAGCACGGTCGGCATGCCGGCGAGCAGGTAGCCGCGGGCGCGCAGCGCGCCGAGCACGGCTGTGGCGATGCGCGTCTCCACTCCCGGCCGCCACGCGAGGCAGCCCCGCGCCCTGAGAACGGCCGTCACGTCCGTTGCCCTGGTGCCCGGGATGCCTGTGAAGCGCGGAAGGATATCCGGTGCGCGTCCTTGCCCCTGGCAGGCCGCCGCACACAGGAAGAGCGCTATCATGATTGTGCGTCGCATGCGATGATTGCTGCCAAGATAGAGAAGTGCGGGCCGATTCTCCACACGGTTCCCGTGCCCTGCCTTGAATGCTCCGTCGCGCGCGGTGTATATTGGTGCGTTCGCCGTGCCCGGCGTCTCGTCGCTGTCACTGTTTTCCCTGTCAAGCCGGACTTCACATGCACACGCCCGAAATTCTCCGGACCCTCCTCGAGCGCTTTGCCGCAGGCGATGCCTCTCTCGACGAAACCCTCGCGTCCATGCGCGGCGCGGCCGAGTATGTGCCTGTCGGCGATTTCGCGCGCATTGATCTGGCGCGTGAACAGCGTACGGGCGTGCCCGAGTTCATCTACGCTCCCGGAAAAACGCCGGAACAGGTGGTCGCCATCGCGCGCCGCATGGCGGAGGCGGGCGGACCGAACATTCTCGTGACGAAAGCCGGCGACACCGTCGCGGAGGCGCTGCGCGACGCGTTTGCGGAAGTGTCCGTGCATGCGCTGTCGGGTATCGTGGTGGTGAATCCGCGTGAACGCACCGATCTGACCGGCGAAATCGGTATCGTGACAGCCGGCACCTCCGATCTGCCCGTCGCTGAGGAGGCCGAACTGGTCTGCCGCGCGCTCGGCAGCAGGACCACGAGCATCGCGGATATCGGCATCGCGTGCCTTTCCCGCGTGCTCGATGCCGTCCCGGAGCTCTCGCGCATGAATGTCATCATCTGCGCCGCCGGCATGGAAGCCGCCCTTCCATCCGTCCTCGCCGGACTCGTTCCGGTGCCGGTGATCGCCGTCCCGACCAGCGTCGGGTACGGGATCAACCGCGGCGGCTACAATGCGCTGCTCTCCGTTCTCGGAGGGTGCGTGCCGGGCGTGCTCGCGGTGAACATCGATAACGGGGTCGGCGCTGCCGTCGCCGCGCATCGCATCAACCGGCTCGCCGTCAAGGGGGACTGGATGACCAGCGTGGAACATCGGTACCAGCAACTGCTCGAAACGACCGGCCGGCTGGGAACGCGCGCGGGCCGGAATCTTGTCGCGTTTTCTGGCGGTGTCGACAGCGCGCTTGTCGCACATGTCGTGCGCGAAGTGTATCCCGCATCCGCGATCGCCTGCATCGGCGTGTCGGACTCCCTCCCCGCGGATCAACGGCAGGCGGCGGCGGAACTCGCGTCGCAGATCGGCATTCCGCTGCGTTTCGTGCCGACGAACGAGGGCGCGCATCCGGAGTATGTCGCGAATCAGGGAATGAGCTGCTACTTCTGCAAAACATCCCTCTACGGGTCGATGTCGGCTCTGGTCGACGCTCTCGCCGCGGAGGTCGGTCCCACCGTGCTCTTCAATGGAAGCAACGCGGACGACCTGCAGGACCCCACGCGTGTCGGCCTCAAGGCTGCGAGCGAATTCCGCGTTGCCAGTCCTCTCTCGGAGCTCACCAAAGCGGATGTGCGCGACCTCGCGCGGCACGCAGGACTGCCGAACTGGGACACGGCGGCCTCGCCCTGCCTGCGCTCGCGTCTCCAACTGGGCGTTCCCGCGACACCCGCGAACCTCGCGCGCATCGAGGAGGCGGAGCGCCGCTTGCGCCTCCACTTCGCGGTGCCGCGTTCCGCCGATTTTCGCGTGCGTCACCTGGAAGGAAACCTGGCCATGGTGGAGGCGTCCGATCCCGTCTTCGCGGCGCTTGATCTCACCGCGTGCGAAGAGCATCTGCTGCCGCTCGGCTTCGCGCGCGTCGGCACACGGCACTTCGTTTCCGGCGGCGTCTCCGGATATCGCGCGCCGGCCGACGACTGACGGCACGCGGAACACGACGGACCCTGACACGCGCGTCTGCACATGCTCCTCTCCGCACAACTCGCCCGCAAGCCGCTCGTCATGCTCGACGGCGCGATGGGCACGGAACTCCACCGTCACGGCGCGGACGTTTCCCTGCCGCTCTGGTCCGCCAACGCCCTCATCCGTGCGCCGCATCTCGTCCGCAATATCCACTTCTGGTACCTGCATGCCGGCGCGGACATCATCACGGCCAACACGTTCCGCACGAACATCCGCGCGCTCGACGCGGCGGGCCTGGGCGCGCGCTGGGAGGAACTGAATCTGAAGGCCGTCGAATTCGCCTTCGAAGCCCGGGAGCGCTACCGCGCGGCGCGACCGGTCACCGTCGCCGCGTCCATCGCGCCTGTGGAAGACTGCTACCGCCCGCAACGCGCTCCTTCCGATACGGCGCTGGAAGATGAACATGGGCGGCAGGCCGAGCTGCTCGCGCTCATGGGCGCGGAACTGCTGCTCGCCGAGACGATGAACAGCGCGCGCGAGGCGGCGGCGGCGGCGCGCGCCTGCGCGGCCACGGGACGGGAATTCGCGGTGAGCTTCGTCTGCACTGCGGAGGGCGCGCTCCTTTCGGGTGAGTCGCTCCATGATGCCGTGGACGCCGTGCGCGCGCACGGTCCCGTCGCGTTGCTGGTCAATTGCGTGTCCGCCCGCGACATGCATGTGCCGCTGGCGCTCCTCCTCGAAGCGGTCGATGTGCCTGCGGGGTGTTACGCCAACGTCGGTCCTCCCCTCGCGGAGGGTACGCACATGCGGCACGACGTCGCCCCCGGCGAGCACGAGAATGCCGCCGCGCGATGGGCGTCAATGGGTGCGCGCATCATCGGCGGCTGCTGCGGCACGACGCCGGAGCTCCTCGCGCGCATCGCGGGACGGCTCGCGCCGCTGCCGGCGGACATGATCGCCGCCGGCATTCACCGGCACGCACCGCTCCCTCCCGACCTCGCCGCGGCTCTCGCGGCGCATCACGCATCGACACTCGTCGAAGGAGAACCCTCCGCATGACACGCCGCCTGCTCTTCGCCTTCTGTCTCCTGCCGATGTTCCTGCACGCACAGCAGGCGGCGCCGCCGCGCGAGTGGATCCTCAGTCTGCACGCCGATGCCACGAAGTATTACGGCGACTTCACCGACAACCGATTCTCGAGCGGAGGCGCGCTGTCGCTGAGCCGCTCTCTCCGACTTCTCGGCAAGGACGGCGCGCTCTACGCACGGGCGTTCCTCGGGGCATACGATCTGCAATGGCTCGCGACGAGCGCAATGCATCCGGCCTTCGATACGTCGCAGGTGCGCGCGGGCGACAAGAACCGCTGCTTCGTCGCGCCGGTCGGCGTCCAGGCCCTCTACCGCCGCTTCGTGGGCCCGATGGCGGAACTCTTCCTCGGTGTCGGTCTCGAGCTTGCCTACTTCTCGCCGCAGGATCCGAATGGCGCAGGCCTCGCCCAGCCGCAGGAATCCTACGGGAAATGGACGGTCGGCATTCCGGTCTCGGTCGATTTCGAATATCTCATGACCGAAAACCTGGCGTTCAACATGCACGCGACCCTGCACGCGCCGTTCACGGATTACCTCGACGGTTTCTCCGCGGGCTCGGGCGCTGACGCATATCTGACCATGGGCTTCGGCGTCAGCTACGCCTTTCCCGCGCCCGACATCGATTCCGATTACGACGGCCTCACGGACAGGAAGGAACGCGAGATCTCCCGCACGAATCCGTACGACCGCGACAGCGACGGCGACGGCTTTGGAGACAAGGAGGAAGTGATGCGCGGGACGGATCCGCTCAATCCGGACAGCGACGGCGACGGCGTGACCGACGGCATGGAAGCGCACCAGCTGGGGTCGAATCCCCTCGCGAAGGACAGCGATGGCGACGGCCTCTCCGACATGGAGGAATCCCGGATAGGAACGTCTCTTGTTCTCGCCGACAGCGACGGCGACGGTCTCAACGATCGCGAGGAAGTGTCGCGCGGCACGGATCCGCGCAATCGCGACACCGATGGCGACGGCCTGCCCGACGGTCTTGAGAACATCTCCAGTCCCCTCATCCGCGACAGCGACGGCGACGGGCTGAGCGATGCGGACGAATTGGCGCTCGCCCTCAACCCGAGCGATCCGGACTTCGACAAGGACGGCCTCTTCGACGGACTCGAACACCGTATCGGCACGGATCCGAAAAAGGCCGACACCGACAACGACGGTGCCGGCGATTACGCGGAGCAGTTCGGCGTGATGAGCGATCCGCGCAATCCCGACAGCGATGCCGACGGGATCGCGGACGGCTTCGACCCGACCCCCCTCGATCGCACCCCGCTCAATCCCGCCAAGTCCGTCAGCTGGACCTTTTTCGATCTCTTCATCCGCGACGAGGCTGTCGACGAACGTTCGCGTTCCTTCGTCCTCATTCAGCACCTGTTGCGCAGCGCGCCGAAGGAGATGCTCTTCAGCGTGGATATCGCGGTGTACGGACAGAATACCGCCGAAGCCCGTCAGCGCAAGGAACATCTCGAGGAGTTTCTCCGGAAGTCCACCGCATCATGGGATCATCCGGTGATCTCGGTCTACTCCGAAGTCAAGTCGAAGGGCGCTCCCGACGCGCGTCTCACCTACGTGTGGAAGATCGGGAAGTAACCGTCGCAAGACGCGGCATCCGTCCACGCCATTCCTTGCCCGCGCGGCGATGACCCGCTACAGGATCTTCACTACCAGCACCGTCATGTCGTCGAGTTGCTCGAGCCCGGCGCTGAAGGCGTCAGCCGCATCCATGACGGCTTCCCTGATCTCGCGCGCGGAGTGCTCCGCGTGCTCGAGCAGCACACCTGAGAGCCGCTCCATGCCAAACTGCTGCCCGGCGCCGTCGGCAGCCTCGGTGATGCCGTCGGAGATGAGAAGGAACACGTCTCCCGATTCGCGCCGCAGGGCGACCTCCTCGAGATGCGTCGCGAAGGCGGCCGCGTCGAGACCGATGCCGATGCCCTTGGGCTGGTGTTTCAGCACCTCGCCGTCGGCGGCGCGGTAGTGCAGGAGCGGGAGGTGCCCCGCGCGGAGATACGTGATGGCGTTGTCGAGCAGATTCACCCGCAGCGCGGAGAGCGTGAGGAAGGCCTGACGGTCGAGATGATCGAAGATCTGCGTGTTCAGGCGCACGAGCAGCTCCCACAGGGAGGGTCCGTAGCTGTCGATGGCGCGGACGATGCCCTGCGCGCGCGAGAGATAGAGCGCGGCGGACGTTCCTTTCCCCGACACGTCGCCCACGAGAAAGGTGATGGCATTGTGATGCCCGAGGAAATCGTAGAAATCACCTCCCACTTCGTACGCGGGAACGGAGGAGGCCGAGACGTCCAGTCCCGGAAAATCCGGCAATTCATCGGGCAACGCGCTGAGCTGGATGCGCCTCGCGATCTCGAGTTCGCGGCGCATGCGTTCCTGTTCCTTCGCGCCCTCGTAGAAATTCATGGTCATGATGGCGTCGGCGACGTTGATCGACAGGTTGCCGAGCAGTTCCACGTCGTCCTTCGAGAAATTCGTGCCCGAGAGCTTTTCGCCGAGGAGGAGAACGGCCGCCATGCGCGCGTCGACGAACACGGGAGCGATGAACTCCACGCCGGTCTCCGCGAACTGCGCCCGGGCGTCGAGGTTGTCCACGGCCTGCGCGCCGCCCTTCTGTTCCAGCGCCGCGCACCACGCGCTTCCTGCCGCGAGCATCGGCGCGTCCTCGGGAGGGAGGCGGAGATTGCTTGCGGCATCCACGGTCAGACGTCCGTTCACGCGGCGGGCGAAGGCCGCTCCGCTCAAGTGCATGATCTCCGTCAGGTCCTTCACGACGGCCTGCGCGAGGTCGCGCGGCTCCGAAAAGCGGAGCGACAGCTTTGAGAACGCGGTGAGCGCGCGCCGGTAATCGTATTCTCCGCGGTAGAACTTCACGTCGATCACTCCGCGCACGCGCGACCGGAGTTTCCACAGCGCGAGTGCGATGCCCAGGGAACCGAGGATCATCAGGCGTCGCTCGATGGAAGCGCGTTCCGCGGCGGGGAAGGTGGACAGATCCTGGAACTGGAAGGACGTGCCGGTCAGCGTCGGAACGGGGATGTTCCAGTGCGTGCCCGAGAGCGCGATGGCCGCCCACGCGAACAGCACGACGGTCGAAATGTTCAAGGCCGCGACCGCGCCACGGTACACGGACGTGCGCCGCACGACGACGTAGAGATCGAACAGCCGGTGCCGTACGATCGCCGCAAAAATGAGTCCGGGCACCGCCACCTGGCCGAGGAAGAGCGCCTGCCAGACGAAATCGGGCGCGGTCTGCAGGTAGAACGAAAAGGAGAGGAACAGGACCGAAAGAACGCCCGCGATTTCCACCAGCCACGCCTTGCCGCCATACTCGGGATTCTTCGGCAGACGGAGCCGGAAATGCAGAAGGGTTTCGACGACGGCGATGACGAGGACGGTGGTCACGGTCATCATGAACGGCTTTTGCGGCAGGAGGTTCACCGCAACGAGTGTGATCAGCAGCACCGGCAGACCGTACACGATCGAAAAGATCCACGATGGCACCGGCGCAAGGAATCGTCTCGCGGGAAAACGGAAAAACAGGTGGTACATCGAGCCGAATCCGAGCATGAACGATACCATCATGATGAACGGATTCAGCGTGTCTATGAATGAGACGTAGTAGAATCGCGAATAATTGAAGTTCACCATCAGGAACACGCCGACCAGCAGCGTCGCACATCCGAACAGACGCGCGTCGGCATTTCCGGGACGCCGCAGCATCACGAACGCGCTCATGAAGAGGAAGGCCGCTCCGGTAAGGATCAGGGAGAGGGTGACGAGTCTGATCCCGAATGCGGCCAGAACGACGGTGAGCACCATCTCCCTCCCGTCGCGCGCGATGGTGTATGCGAGTTTCCTGCCCTCGGAGCCGGTGAGGATGTACTCCATCGCCTCGCCCGTGTTCTTCACGGGCTTGCCGTTCACTGCGGTGATCACGTCTCCCGTTTTCAGTCCCGCGCGGTCCGACGCTCCTCCTTCGACGACCGCGGTGATGAGCACGCCCCTCGGACTGTCGATGTAGGTGTTCTCATCGGTGGTGATGGATGCAAAGCGCGCCACGTGGTAGACGCAGTACGCGCCGAGCAGGATGAACAGGGCGAGGTACACGACGCGCACGATGTGCGGCCGCTGATCCAGGGTTGATGAGAAACGGGCTATCGTGGGTATGCGCACTGTCGCCTGTTGGAACTGCTGCGAAAAAACGGACGAGGAAATCTACTCGAAAACCGGACCGGCTTCAAGAGGGTGAATGCTGGAACGAGGCGGGAGGACGGGAACGCGCGTCTTCAGCGATCGGTCGCGGGGAAGGCCGCGTACAAGATCAGCGCTGCAAGGCCGATGACGAGGATGACGCCGAGAATGGTTTTCAGAAACTGTTCGGTCGTGTTCCCTCGGCCGCCTCCCGTGCTCGCCGATGCGACATCGGCAAACGAGAGGGTGGTGTCGCGCGCCGGAGTGATCCCGTCTTCGGTGAAGATGTCCGCGCGTCCCCTGATGCCGCTCGACGTCAGCGACCAATCTCCCTCGTTGAATTGGAATGTCGACCGGTTGTGCGTCATGACGCGGATTCCGGAGGATGGCTGTTGTCCCGGACCCTGCTGGAGGGAGGGCAACGGCAGGCATCCCGGAATGAAGAGCAAACATGCCGTCAGGACAGCGGGCAGCGACAGTGTCCGACGGAGAAAAATCGGGCGGGACGAGAGGACAGAGTGCATCGGTGTCAAGAAGGAATCGGGTCGACTGAATGCGGGTGTAAATGGTTCTGCAAACATAACCGTTTATAACGAAAGAAGGCAGTCATTTGCGACTGCCTTCTTTCAAACTCCGCTGCTGCGGATCAGCGGCTGACGACCATGCGCCCTCGACAGGCTGGAACTCGCGGTCGTGATCTTGTAGATGTAAATTCCCGGCGGAACGAGCGCGCCATCGGCGTCACGGCCATCCCAGGCGATGCTGAAGCTGCCCGCGACATGCGCTTCGTTCACCAGCGTGCGGACTTCGCGACCGACCAGGTTGAACACCTTCACGGAGACCTCACCCTGTCTCGGCACGGTATAGCCGACGGTCGTCACTGCGAATGCGCCGGCGGAAAATGGATTGGGGTAATTCTGCGCCAGCGTCAGCGCCTTCGGGGCGGGAGTGCGGTCAACGCTTGTCTTCAGCGTCGACACCTTGAACGTAAAGGTGTACTTCTCGGCCGTATTTGCCAGGTTCGTCAGAACGTACTCGACCTCGCCTTCGCCCGCAAGCGCCGGTGTTTCCCACGTCAGCTTGAAATCAAAGGTGGAGTTGGCCGGGACGATCTCCGTGACGTCCAATGCCTCCGGAGCGTAGCAGTTCACGAGGCAAAACGATACGAACCAGCCAGCGGGGAGCGCGGTTCTTGTGCGTTGCACACGCACGGAAATGTCACTGCCGCTCAGATTCTTCACCTCGCAATCGGTGTCGACATACTCACCGGGAGCGCAGAACATCTCAAGCTTCTTTGCCTTCATCGTGAAGGTCTGGGCTACGGACGTCTGCAATGTGGCCCCTGCGATCGCAAGGACAAGAAAAGAGATATAAAAGGTAGATTTTGTCATTGTATTTTAAACCTATGGTTTTACTCGTCACAAATAACCGCAATCTTTCAAACAAGTGCAAGCGGAAAATGTGCATCATGTGAAGAAGCAACTCTTCTGCCCGGCCGCATTGATTGAGAATAGGGAAAACTGCTGAAAACAATGAGATTGAGCGCGTCGTCGCATCCGGGCGCCTCGACGGTTTTCAACGCGAGGCGGGTTTTTGTAGCTTGGCGCTTTGAATTTTCCGGAAAGAACGGGTAACGATGCATCCACCGATTTCCGTCGTCATCATCGCCGGTGCCGAAGAACGCAACATCCGCGATTGCCTTGAATCCGTCCGCTGGGCGGATGAGATCGTTGTGCTCCATTCGATGAACACCGATGCCACCGCCGGGATTGCGCGGGAATTCACGGATCGCGTGGTGTTCCGCGCCTTCGATACGTTCAGCGCGCAGCGCGAGCATGCCCTCGCGCTCGCGACCCACGACTGGGTGTTCGCCCTCGATGCCGACGAGCGGATGCTCCCGGAATTGCGCGCGGAAATCGAGGCGCGCCTGCCGGAGGCCGGCCCCGTGGCGGGCTTCTTCGTGCCGCGCAGGAACTACTTCCTCGGCAGGTGGATGCGACACGGGGGCTGGTATCCGGACATGCAACTCCGCCTGTTCCGGAAATCCATGACGCGCGTCACGCAGCGCCTCGTGCACGAAGGCTACGTGGTCGACGGCCTCACCGCGAGTCTCGTGCACCCGATGGATCACCACACGGATCCGACGATGTATCACCACCTGATCAAGAACGTGGAGTACACGCGCCTCGAAGCCCTCGAACGCCGCAAACGCGTGCGTCCGCGCGATCTTCTCCTGCACCCGATCGGCGCCTTCCTGCAGGCGTGGATTGTGCGCAAGGGCTGGAAGGACGGGACGCACGGCCTCGCCGCGGCCCTCATTCATGCGGCGTACAATCTCCAGCAGTACCTGTTCATGTGGGAAGCGGGCGAGAAACGCGAATGAGAACCGCCGCGTGCATGGAGCGGAAAAGGGATTCATCCATCGGCCGCTTTTCCGTATCTTGACGATCGATCAGCCATGAACACTCCGCCCCTCCATGTTTAACCGCCTCGACGCCGTCCTCGAGCGTTTCGAGGAACTCGGTGACACCATGGGCCAGCCCGACGTCGCGTCCGATCAGGAGCGGTTCATGAAGCTCGCACGGGAGCGTAGTCAATTGGAGCCGCTCGTGGAGGCGTACACGAAATACAAACGCGTCCGCAGGGACATCGAAGGCCATCAGGATATTCTCGACCACGAGAACGACGCGGAGCTGGTGACCATGGCGCGCGAGGAACTCGAGCAGTTGAAGCGCGATGCCGACGCGCTCGAAACCGCGCTCAAACTGCTGCTGGTTCCCAAAGACCCGAACGACAGCCGCGACGTGATCGTCGAAATCCGCGGCGGCACCGGGGGCGAGGAGGCCGCGCTGTTCGCCGCCGACCTCTACCGCATGTACAGCCGCTATGCCGAAACCAAGGGCTGGAAACAGGAACTGATCTCCCTCAGCGAATCCGGTGTCGGCGGCATGAAGGAGGTCGTGTTCACGCTGTCCGGTGACGACGTCTACGGCACGATGAAGTACGAAAGCGGCGTGCATCGCGTGCAGCGCGTCCCGGCCACGGAGGCCAGCGGCCGCATCCATACCTCCGCGGCAACGGTCGCCGTGCTTCCCGAAGTGGAGGACGTGGATGTGTCCATCGCCGAAAACGATCTTCGGATCGATATCTACCGGGCGGGCGGCAAAGGCGGGCAGAACGTCAACAAGGTGGAAACAGCCGTGCGCATGACGCACATCCCCACGGGCATCGTCGTGACCTGTCAGGAAGAGCGCTCGCAACTCAAAAACCGGCAGAAGGCCATGAAGGTGCTGCGGGCGCGCCTCTACGAGCAGCGCATGGGCGAACAGAACGCGGAAATTTCCGCTGCCAGGAAATCCATGGTCGGCAGCGGCGATCGCTCCGATAAAATCCGCACGTACAACTTTCCCCAGAACCGCCTCACCGATCATCGCATCGGACTCACGCTCTACAACCTCTCCGATATCGTGAACGGCACGCTGGAGGATCTCATCGACAAACTCAAGGTTGCCGACCGCACCGCCAAGCTGCAGGAAGGCATCGAAGGAAGGAGCGGCGCATGAAACCCGTCCGTGTGCGCGATATCCCGGTCGGCGCCGGCGCCCCGCTCGTGCTCATCGCCGGACCCTGTGTGGTCGAGAGCCGCGATCTCGTCTTCCGCACCGCCGAACGCCTGAAAGAGGCCGCCGCGCGCGCGGGGATTCCGCTGATCTTCAAGGCGTCGTTCAAAAAAGCCAATCGGACAAGCTTGTCCGGTTTCGTCGGGCTCGGCATGGACGAAGCCCTCGCCATCCTCGCCGACGCCGGCCGCGCCTTCGATGTGCCGCTGGTGACGGACGTGCATCGGGAGGAAGATGTCGCCCCCGCCGCGCAGGCGGTCGACATGCTCCAGATCCCCGCCTTCCTCTCGCGGCAAACCGACCTGCTGCTCGCCGCCGGGAGCACGGGCAGGGCCGTCAACATCAAGAAAGGACAGTTCCTCGCGCCGGAGGACATGGCGCATGCCGCGGCGAAGGTCGCCTCCACGGGCAACGCGAACATCCTGCTCTGCGAGCGCGGCACGAGCTTCGGGTATCACAACCTGGTGGTCGACATGCGCGGACTCGTCGTCATGCGCGAGCTCGGGTACCCGGTGGTCATGGACGCCACGCACGCCGTGCAGATCCCCAGCCAGGGGAGCAGCTCCGGCGGCCGCCCGGAATTCATCTTTCCTCTTGCCCGCGCGGCCGTTGCCGCGGGCATCGACGCGCTGTTTGTCGAAACGCACCCCGATCCCCCCAACGCCCTGAGCGACGCGGCGAGCCAGCTTCCTCTGGCGATGATCGGCCGGTTGCTCGGCGAGGTCCTCGCGATCGATCGCGCGCTCCGCGAACACCGCGCGCAGGCGGACGCGCCATGACCGCCGCACCAGCCTTGTGCAACCGCTCCGGGCTCGCGCCATGCCGATGAGGACCGCGAAACTCTCGGCGCAGATGCTGGCGCGGCTGCGCGCCCTGAAGGCGTTCCTCTTCGACGTGGATGGCGTGCTGACAGACGGCGCGCTGACGTTCACCTCGCAGGGCTTCGAATCGAAATCCTTTCATGTCGCCGACGTGAGCGCCATCCGTCTGCTGCAGCAGCACGGCGTTCGCGTGGGCATCATCACGGGGCACGTCTCGAAAATTGTCGAAATCCGCGCGAAGGAACTCTCCATTACCGACGTCTACCAGGGCTCTCTCGACAAGGTTCCGCCCTACGAGGAATTCAAGGCGCTGTACGCGCTGCGCGACGAGGAGATCGCGTTCATGGCCGACGGTGTCCTCGACATCTCCGTGCTGAAGAAAGTCGGCTTCGCCGCCACGCCATCCAACGCGCACGCCAGCGTGAAGCATGCGTCGCACTATATCGCCTCGCTGCCCGGAGGCCACGGCGCCGTGAAAGAGGTCATCGATCTCGTCCTCCGATCGCGCGAGCCGATACGATAATGTTCCCTCGGGAGCGCGGCTCCCGTTTCTCCGCGTCCCCGCCTCCCCGCGTCAGCCTTCTCTACGCTCCCCGATCCAATTCGACGATCGCCGCCAGCGCCGCGTCGATCTCCTCGCGCACGTTGTAGAAATGCGGCGAGAGACGGATGCAGCCGCTGCGCGCCGACACGGTGATGCGTCGCTTCTGCAATGCCCTGACGATGTCCTCGGAGCGCTCGTGCCGGAAGGTGACGATGCCCGCGCGCTGCGCGGCATCGCGCGGGGTAAGCAGATCGAATCCGCCCTCCGCGACGCGTTCATAGGCGTATTCCGCATTCGCGCGGACCATGCGCGCGACGTCATCGAACCCCACCTCCTTGAAAAGCGACAACGCGCCGTGATACCCGTGCAGGCCGAGCGTGTTCCAGGTGCCGTTCTCGTAGCGCCGGGCGTCGTCGCGAAGATCGAGTTCGTAGGTGAAAAAATCCCAGGCGTTGCGCACGCTCAGCCAGCCGAGCGACGCCTGCGCGATGCGCTCCTGCATGTCCTCGCTCACATAGATGATGCCCGTGCCCTGCGGCGCCATCTGCCATTTCTGCGCTCCGGCCGAAAGGAAGTCCACCGGCGTCTCCGCCAGATTGAGACGGCGCGCGCCGATGCCCTGGATCGCGTCCACCGACAGCAGCACTCCCTTCGAGCGGCACAGCGCGCCCAGCGCCGCGAGGTCGATCGTGAAACCGGACAGGAACTGCACCCAGCTCACGGCCACCAGCCGCGTGCGCGGCGTGATGAGCCGTTCGATGTCGTCGAGCAGGATCACGCCGTTCCGCTGCGGCGCGAAATCGATCTCCACGCCGAGTCGCGCGAGGTTCAGAAACGGGTAGACGTTCGACGGGAACTCCATCTCCGCGAGGATGATGCGATCGCCGCTTTTCCAGTCGAGGCCGCTCGCGAGGACGTTCAATCCGTCGGACGTGTTCTGCACGAAGGCGAGACGCGACGCGTGGCACCCGATCATCTCCGCCGCCATGTCCCGCGTCTCCTGGATCGTGCCCATGGCGCGTTCGAACACTTCAATTTCTCCGTGCGTCCATTCCCGCTGAAAATCGAGGATGCCCTTTTCCACGGAGGTCGACCATGGCGACGTGGCGGCGTGATTCAGATAGACGAGTCCTGTTTTCAGATACGGAAAGCAGTCGCGGAGCTGGTGTGGCGTCATGTCGGGAATCCGGTGATGAAATGATCGGAAACGGTGTTGCGCTGCCGGATGCGGTTCGTGCGCCCATTCCCGCCTGGCGTCATTTCCAGACAGGGTATGGCAGCTGCGCCGGCCGGTCGCTGCGCCAGAGGAAGCCGTCGAGATTGTAGGTCGCTTCCTTTCCCGTGACGAATTTCTCCGGAAAGTACGTGCCCTCGATGCCGCCGATGGTGCGGATTTCCTTCGCCTCGCCGTCGACGAAGGCGATCAGGATCAGGTCGCCGCTCTCGCGGCGAACGCCGTTGAGCGCGCGGTCGTCGTACGCGTAGTACACGCTCTGGGCGGACATCTCCACCCGGATCAGCTCGGCCTTGCCGTCGCGAAACAGCAGGTGGATGTTCTTGCCCCTGGTCTGGTCGTACCGGCCGGGAGGTCCGACGCTGTCCTGTTCCGTGGGCTTGCTCTGCGACGCGCTGAACGCCGCGCCGAAGACGCTCAGGCGGCGCAGGGCCCTATCGGCGAGCCGGACGGCGATCGAGTCGCCGGTCACCTGATTGCGCTCGTACCAGAGCACGGGCGAGGTCTGCAGGATCACCAGGCTGTCCCGCCGGAAGTACGCGGCCCGGCCGCAGCGCGCCGCGAAGGAGCCGCGCACGATCTCGACGTCGCCTTCAGCCAGGAAGCGATTCGTCGAATCGCGATGAGCCTCCATGCGGCGCGAGACGATGCTCAGGGTGTCCAGGCGCACGGAGTCGGCCTCCGTCGATGCGGAG
Source organism: Ignavibacteria bacterium (assembly GCA_016720835.1). GTDB lineage: Bacteria > Bacteroidota > Ignavibacteria > SZUA-365 > SZUA-365 > JADKJW01. Next base: position 256,709 of record JADKJW010000003.1, on the reverse strand, counting down.
TCGCGCTCCACGCGCGCGGTGTCGATCTGCCAGAGCCGCGGCCGGGAGGGGAAGAGGGTGATCTTCCGGTCGATGAAATGCTCCGCGGTGTCGCCGGTCACGACGGCGTTGTCCTTCGGGAACGAGGCGAACACGTTGCCGCTGACGAGCGCGCGCGCGCCGGTGCGCTCATAGACGAGCGTGTCGGCATGAATGACCGCCTGCGGTTCGGTGACGGTGACGCGCGTGTTGAAGCGCGCGATCTTCGGCTCCGTCTCGTAGCGCCCCGCGTCGGCCGTGAGCGTGGTGTGCCCGTCGTTCAGGAACACGCCGTACGTGGACCACGCGACCTTCCGGTCGCCGCTGTACATGCCGCGCTTCGTTTTCAACAGCAGCGTATCCTGCGTGATCACCACATTCCCGAACAGCTCCACCTCGTTGGCGCTCAGATTCTGCGTGGCGCGGTCGCAGGAGATGCGCACGTTGTCCTGCCGGATGCGCACGTTTCCGTCGAGATCGCGGAATTGCACGTCGCCCGCCATGCGGCCGACCATGCTGTCCGCATGCTCGATGTGCACCAGGGATGGCGGTTTCTCCTGTCCGAGCGCGGACGGAGCAAGGTCCGGTGTCCACAAGAGCAGGGAGAAGAGCAGCGCGATGAAGAGGGTGTTCCGCATACGTCCTTGAAACATACGAAACATCCCTCGAAATTCGATTGCTTTTCGCCCGCTCCGTCGATACGTTTGAGTCCCCGTGCGATTCATGCCATCACGTCTCACGCCCCATGCGCGTCGCAATCATTTCCGACATACACGCAAACCTTGAAGCGTTGACCGCCGTCCTCGCGGATATCGACGCGGAAGGCGTGGATCGTATCGTGTGTCTGGGCGATGTGGTCGGCTACGGCGCCAATCCCGCGGAGTGCCTGGCGCTCGTGCGCGCGCGCGCGCCGCACTGCGTGCTCGGAAACCACGACAGCGCGGTGTTCGAACCGGAACTGCGGCTGCTCTTTTCGACCAATGCCCGCGCGGCGGCGGAATGGACGGCACGGCAGCTCGACGCGGAAGCCGTCTCCTGGCTCCGCGCGCTCCCGTTCCGGCTGCTGCTCGACGGCGTCCTCTTCGTGCACGCGGCGCCGTCCGAACCCGAGCGGTGGGATTACGTGTTCGGACTCATGGAGGCCCGGATGCATGCCGAAAGTTTCACCGAACGCCTCTGCTTCATCGGGCACACGCACCATGCGGCGGTCTACAGCCTGCGCCCGGCGGTGAAGCACTACAATGGTTTCGACCGCTTCATCATCAATCCCGGCAGCGTCGGCCAGCCGCGCGACGGCAATCCCCGCGCCAGCTACGGGCTTCTCGATACCGTGGCGGGCAGCTACGAGAACAGGCGCATCGAGTACGACATCGCGCGCGCTGCGGGCAAGATCATCGGCGCAAAACTCCCGAAAAGGCTCGCCGACCGGCTCTACGAGGGCAGGTGAAAGCGTCCCTTTTGTGGATCGCCTTCTTTCTCGTTCTCGCCGCGGCCGCCCACGCGCAGACGCAGACCGTGACCGGCGTCGTGTGCGATGCCCGCACGCGGCAGCCGCTGCAATTCGCGACAGTGCGCATACTCGAACGCGGCGCCGGCACCACCACGGATCGCAACGGATCCTTCATGCTCCGATTGCCCCGCGGCCGCTGCACGGTGCAGGCGAGCTATATCGGATACGCGAGTCTGAAACAGCCCGTCGACGTGGGCGACACGCCGCTGTCTCTCACCCTGGCGCTCGATCAGGGCCGCGTGGAACTGCCCGGCATCACCGTCACTCCCGCCGACAATCCCGCCTTCGAAATCATACGGCAGGCCATCGCCGGCCGCGAAAAGCGCAGGGAACGGCTCGACAACTACAGCCTCACCGCGCATACGAAACTGGTGGTCACGATCTTCAATCCGGATGCTTCCGCGAAGCACGCGGACACGACGACGGTGACGAATGCATCGGGCGCGAAGACCACGACGGTCCGTCAGCGCTCGCGCATCGATTCCGCGTTCAGCGTCATCATGGAGACGCAGACCGACGCCTACTGGGCCAAACCCGACCGGAGAAAGGAGATCGTGAAGGCCCGCAAGCAGAGTGCGCTACTCCCCAAGGAAGTGAACGTCCTCGTCAGTTCCTTCTTCATCGGCGATTTCTCCGAGGACAGGCTCGACATGGGAGACCGGTCGCCCATCACCGGGCCGATCTCCCTCGCGGGACTGCGCGCGTACGACTACACGCTCCGCGGCAGCAGCGCGGTGGACGGCGAGCCTGTGCACGTGATCGACATCGCGCCGCGTTCCGACATCGATCCGCTGCTCGCGGGCACGCTGTACATCGCGGAGGGCACTTTCGCGCTCGCGATGGTGGACGTGTCGCTCAACGACGCGGCGCTGCCGCCCTTTCTGCGCAACATGCGCTTCCGCCAGCATTTCCAGCTCGTGGACCGCGAGTTCTGGCTGCCGTCCGACGTCATCCTCGATGCCGGCATCGAAATCTCCTTCCTCGTGGATCTGAAGATCGCCATTGAAGGCATGACCGTTCTTCAGGACTATGCCGTCAATCGCGATACGAACGAAACCGTCTTCGACCGCACCGCCATCAAGGTGCTGAAGGAGGCCGACCGGCGGGATTCCCTCTATTGGGAGCAGCATCAGAAAATTCCGAACACCGCAGAGGAGGTGGCGGACTATCGCCTCGCGGACAGTTTGAAAATCTCGATGGACAGTGTGAAAAATCGCTACAGCATCAGTGACGTGTTCATCGGCAAGACATTCGAGGCGGGCGATGCGCGCTACACCGTGCCGGGAATCTTCGGCGTGTATCGCTTCAACCGCGTGGAGGGAAGCGCGCTGTACCTGCCATTCCACGCGGCGCGCGCCGCGCCGTGGCTTGCGGATATCGGCGCCGCGGCCGGGTACGGTTTCAGCGACCGACGATGGAAATACCGCGTCGAAACGACCGTCGAACCGTTCGGCGCGAGCGATTTCTCCGTTTCCGCGTCGCTGTTCGACATGCAGCAGCACATCACCGATGGCCGCGACCTCTTCGACGCCGGCGCCACCACGCTGTCGAATCTCCTCTACAAGTTCGACGAAAAGGATTATTTCCGCGCGAAAGGCGCGACGGCTTCCATCTTCGCGGACCTGTTCCGGTTTTTCCCGACCACCCTGTCGGTTGGCAGCACATCATACTTCAGCGTGAAGAAAAATACGGACTGGAGCCTCTTTCGACGCGAAGATCTCTACCGGGACAATCCCGCCGTCAACGACGGACACATCGACGATGTCTCGCTCCGGACGACCTTCGACGGGCGCGATTTCATTGATAATGCCGGCACGATTCAGCGCATCGGGGAGAGAAATCACGTTCCGGATGTGACCCTCGGCCGGATGTTCTGCGATCTGGACGGAGCGCGCTTCACGACGGATATGCTTTCCGTCTCCATCTCCGGGCACGTCGATTTCGGTCTCTACGGGAGAACGACGTACCGTTCCTCCTGGTCGACGGCATACGGAATGCTGCCGACACAGCGCGTGTTCCTGCTGCCGGGCAGCGTCGATGGCATCACGAATCCCTGGCGCTTCCGCACCCTGCATATCCGTGAATTCGGGGGTGACCGCATCGCGACGCTCTTCGCGCAGCACGATTTCGGCGAGCTGTTCCGCCGCTTTCATGTGCCGCTGCTGCAGAACAGCGGTATCGCGGTCGTCATATTCGGAAACGGCGGGTGGACTTCCATGAGAGACGACACCCGGACCTTGCAGACGGTACCCGTTCTGACCACGCCCCGCCCGTTTTACGAAGCCGGTTTCGGTTTCGACCGCGTCCTGCTGTTCCTGCGCTTCGATTTCGCCTGGCGCATGAATTATTTCCGCGACGGGAGGAATTTCTTCTTCGGGATCAGTTCCGCCATGAATTTTTGAACGGATCGCATTTTTCGCACCGGGAGCTTCGATTGTGTGTTTGCCTCTTCCGCCGCGATGCCCTATATTCGCTAGGTTAGTGCATTTTGTACAGAGCAGAATGCACGTTCGGTGGGGCGTAGCCAAGCGGTACGGCATCGGCCTTTGGCGCCGACACGCGGAGGTTCGAATCCTCCCGCCCCAGCTACGCGCGGAAACCAACAGGATATGAACGACATCGAATATACGGAAATGGTAGTCTTCAGCGGCCGATCGAGCATGGACCTTGCGCAGCGGATCGCCGATCATATCGGCCAGCCGCTCGGACGTTGCGAAATAAAGACGTTCAGCGACGGCGAGCTGTGGATGAAGTACGGGGAGAACATCCGCGGCAAGGACGTATTCATCATCCAGAGCACGTTCACGCCCGCCGAGAATCTGATGGAGCTGCTCATCCTCCTCGACGCCGCCCGCCGCTCCTCGGCCCGACGCATCACGGCGGTGATCCCGTACTTCGGCTATGCCCGCCAGGATCGCAAGGACCAGCCCCGCGTCGCCATTACCGCGAAGCTCGTGGCCAACCTCATCCGCAGCGCCGGGGCCGACCGCATCATCTCCATGGACCTGCACGCGCCGCAGATTCAGGGCTTCTTCGACATCCCGCTGGATCACCTCTACTCCTCGGCCGTGTTCATCCCGCATTTCAAGGCGCGCGCAATCCCGAATCTCGCCGTCGTGTCGCCCGATGTGGGCGGCATCAAGATGGCCCGCGCCTATGCCAAGCGACTCGACGCCGACCTGATCGTGCTCGACAAGCGCCGTGACCAGCACAACCGCTCCGAAGTCCTGAACATCATCGGGAGCGTCGAGGGCAAGAATGTCCTCGTGGTCGACGATATCATCGACACCGGCGGCACATTCAGCAACGCGATCACCGCCCTGCGCAATGCCGGCGCCCTGCAGGTGTTCGGCGCGTGCACGCACCCCGTGCTCTCGGGAAAGGCCGCGGATCGACTCGTCGAATCCCGCATCAGCCTGCTGTCCGTGACAGACACCATTCCGCTGCGCGAGAACGTGCAGAAGACCGGGCTCGTCGAGGTCCTGAGCGTCGCCGAACTGTTCGCGGAAGCGATCATGCGGACGCACCTCAACCAGTCCATCAGCTCGCTATTTGACGTTGACAAAGATAAAATCATGTAACCCGTTTTCAGGAGAACTGTCGTGGCCGAAATCACCCTCAATGCGAATATCCGGACGGACCTGGGCCGCTCCGCGGCGAACACGCTTCGCCGGAACGGCCGTGTGCCGGGCGTCTATTACCTTCACAACGAACAGAACATTCCGATCGACGTGAAGCTGCTGGATCTCCGCCCCCTCGTGTACACCGCCGACACGCACATCGTCAACCTGCAGCTCAGCGACGGCACCTCGCAGAAATGCGTGATCCGCGAAGTGCAGTTCGATCCCCTCACCGACAAGGTCGCGCACATCGATCTGATGGGTCTCCTGTTGACGGATACGATCCGCGTGGAAGTCCCCGTCACGCTGCACGGTCAGCCGCAGGGCGTCCGCGACGGCGGCGTCATGAACCACATCATCCACAAGGTGGAGATCGAGTGCGTCGCGTCCGAGCTTCCGGAACACATCGAAATCGATGTCTCGGAAATGCTCATCGGCATGACCGTCACCATCGCCGACCTGAACATCGGCACCGCCACCATTCATGCCGATCCCGAGCAGCCCGTCGTGTCGATCACGCATGCGCGCGGCGCCGAAGCAGTCGCGCCCGGCGCAGAAGCGCCTGCCGCCGTCGCGGAGCCCGAGATCATCAGCAAGGGCAAGACCGACGACGAGAAATAATCCCGGTTGCCTTCCGATTCCCACATCGAACCGTCCGAGTCCGTCCCCGCCCTGTGCGTGGCCGGACTCGGGAATCCCGGCCCGCGGTATCACGAAACCCGACATAACATCGGGTTTCGTGTTGTTGAACGGATTCTCTCCCGCATCGCATGCGAGGAGGACGGCATCGCCGTTCGCACGGAGGCGGGACGCACCCTGTACCTGCTGGACGAACGCATCGTGGCCGGGAGGCGGGTCCTCTTCGTGCAGCCTCAGACGTACATGAACGCGAGCGGCGAAGCGATTGCCTCCATCGCGGGAGAGTACGCGCTCGCCGCGGACCGTTTTCTGATTGTCTGTGACGACATCGCGCTACCGCTGGGGACCCTCCGTCTGCGCCGCAGAGGCAGCAGCGGCGGACAAAACGGATTGACATCCATCATCGAGGCGCTGGCGACCGACGACATCCCGCGACTGCGCTGCGGCATCGGCAGCGTGCCGGGAGGCATCTCGACGGCCGATTACGTGTTGAGCCCGTTTCCAGCGGAAGAGCGCGCGTCCGTTCTGACCATGATCGAGAGTGCGTCGGATGCCGTGCTTTCCGTCATCGAGGACGGATTTGACAGGGCCATGAACCGATATAATTCCGCGCCATGACCTGCCGCCGTATCGCCGCGCTGCTCCTTTTCTGTACTGTCGCTCTGCAGGCGCAGGACGCGCCGTTCGATGTGCGGCTGGAACAGGTCGACGTCCCCGGCTTCACGGGTGTTCAATCGTTCGCCTTCGGCCAGCACGACGGGAAATGGCTGATCCTCGGAGGACGCATCGACGGTCTGCACCGGCGCCAACCGTTTGCCTCCTTCGCCGCCGCGGGACAGAACACCGATGCGATCGTCCTCGATCCACGGGCTGCACGGGTATGGACGGCGCCGCTGTCGTCGCTTCCACCGGCATTGAGCGAGCCGCTGTCGTCAACGAACATGCAGTTCCGGCAGGATGGAGACATGCTGTACCTGGTCGGAGGGTACGGGTTCAGTCCGACGGCAGACGACCATCTGACTTTCGCAACCCTGACGGCGGTGGACGTGCCCGCGGTCATTCGCGACGTCGTGCGTGGCGCGCTCCATCCCGCATCGTTCCGGCAGCTGTCCGATACCCTGTTCGCGGTGACCGGAGGACGGATGGAAAAAATCCATGACCGCTTCCATCTGGCGGGCGGACACCGCTTCGACGGGAGGTACAATCCGATGGGAATGTCCTCATTCGTCCAGCGCTACACCGATCAGATCCGGTCCTTTCGCCTCGTCGATGACGGCGTGACGCTCGCGGTCAAGGACATCGCCGTCCTCGAGGATGCGATCAATCTTCACCGAAGAGATTACAACCTGGCGCCACAAATCCTCCCGGACGGGCGGGAGGGACTGACGATGTTCTCCGGCGTGTTCCAGCCGGACGCGGATATTCCCTTTCTCCACTGCGTCACCATCGACAGCAGCGGATATCGGGTCGATACGGCGTTCTCGCAGTACTATAACCATTACCATTGCGCGACGATGACGGCGTATTCCGCGTCCGCGAAGGAAATGCACTCCGTCTTCTTCGGCGGTATCGCGGAGTACTTTGACAGCGCGGGCGTTCTGACACAGGACTACAATGTCCCGTTTGTCAAAACCATCGCCCGCGTCACGAGGGATCGCGGGGGTACGATGGCCGAATATAAATTGCCGGCAGAAATGCCTGATCTGCTGGGCGCCGGAGCCGAATTCATTCCGGCGCCGGGAGTGTCCCGATATCCCAACGGCGTGCTCGATCTGGACAGCATGGCCACGGATACCGTGCTTGCCGGTTACGTCGTCGGCGGCATCGCCAGCAGTGCGGCGAACGTCTTTTGGATCAACACGGGGGAGGAGAGCATTGCGAGCGGCCGCGTGTTCCGCGTGCTGCTGTATAACCATCCGCTTTCCGCACCTCATGCGCTGAACGCGCAGAGTGTCGGCCCGCTGCGCCTGCAGGTGCTTCCTTTCCCGTATCACGGCTTCATTTCCGTGACCTTCCAACTCCCGGCAGGAACAAAGGCGCGGTTGCGGATAGAGGATGCGCGTGGCAGGATCGTGGTTGACCGGCAGCTGCGGAAACGCGCTGTTTCGGGGAAAAGGACACTGAAATGCGCCATTCGAAACCTTCGCACCGGCGGAGTGTTTATCGCGCGACTCGAGACGGCGAACGAAAGCGTGCTGCAAAAAATCATCGTGGATCCGTAAAGGATCGTCCGTTCCGCCTGCGAGTCGCGTCCTTCGGCGGGAATTCGCCATTTTGACTTCTCAGCGACAACCCGTATCTTTATCGACCGGATGAATTGCTTCCGGAAAAACCGACACTCATTGTCCTGCTCGGCACATTCGATGCCGGGCCGCATGTTCCACCAGACCAAAGGGCAACCCCCCCAATGAAGACGTACTACGAGTGCACGTTCATCGTCAATTCCGGCCTTGACGATGCGCAGATCGAAAACACGATCAAGGCCACGGAAGAGACCATCACGAAGAACGGCGGCACCATCGTCGCCACTGACCGCATCGGCCGCCGCCGGCTCGCGTACCCGATCACCAAGAAGCACAACGGTTTTTACACGTGCATCGAGTTCGAAGCCGAAGCGCGTTCCATCGAGAAGGTGGAGCGGTATCTGACGCTCGACGAAAACGTGATGCGGTACCTGACTTTGAAGCTCGACAAGCGCATGCTCGACGCGAAGCGCAATCGCGCCGCCGCGAACGCGCTGGCCGCGGAATTGGCCGCAGCAGCGGAGGAAGGGCGCGACGTACGGCCTGCAGTCACGGCTCCCGCGGCCGAATAACGGCATCGCCCCGAGGCCGCTGGATCGCATCGCCGATGTCATGAAACGCATGCACCGTCTGACCCCCACCGAGGAGTTCGCATGGCAGATCTGAAAATGCCGGAGTTGAACTATGTGATGATCGTCGGAAACCTGACCAAGGATCCGATGTATCGCACGACCTCGACCAATACGCCGGTGGTGAACTTCTCGATCGCCTCCAACAGGCGGTACCGCGACCGGTTGAGCAACTGGCAGGAGGACGTGTGCTATGTGGGCATCGTCGCATGGAACAAGCTCGCCGACAGTTGCCACGAGCGCCTGAAGAAGGGCAGCGCCGTCCTCGTCGAAGGCGAGCTGCAGACGCGCGTCTGGAAGGGAGAGGACGGCAGTCATCGCAGCATCCTCGAAGTGAAGGCCCGCCGCATCCAGTTCCTCAACAAATTCGCGCGCACGAACGGCGTCGCCACGCACTCCGATGAATTCGAGGATCCGGGCGTGCACGAGGAGGACGACCTCTTTGAGTTTTTCGAAGACATCGAAGTTCCGGCCTACCTCTCGGACGACTCCGCCTCTGACACGGCGAGCCATCCTTCCCATTGACAGAAAATTTTCGAATAATAGATACACACGAAGCGAAGAGACGGAGCATTCCATGAAAATCATCCTGAGACAATCGATTTCCACGCTCGGTTCCATCGGCGAGGTCGTGGCGGTAAAGGACGGCTATGCGCGCAACTATCTGCTGCCGCGCGGACTCGCCTACGTCGCCACGAAGAGCAACATGAACGTCCTCGGCGAAGAGAAGAAGCGCCTGCAGGTTCGCATGAACAAGGAACTGAAGGACGCCGAGAAAATCGCGCAGGAACTCGAGAAGCACGAGAACGCGATCACCATCCAGATGCCGGTCGGAGAGGAAGACAAACTGTTCGGAACCGTGACGAAGGAGATGATCAGCGAAAAACTCGCCGAGCGCGGTTTCGCCATCGACAAGCGCAAAATCGAAATCGAGGAACCGATCAAGGTGCTCGGCATCTACACCGTGACGATCCGCCTGCACACCGACGTGAGCGGAAAAGTCAAGGTGTGGGTCGTGCGCCAGCAATAATCGGGAGTTTCCCCGTACGCCGCCACCATGGCGGGTCGGCGCCCGGCGCCATTTCACGCATGCGCGCGCGAATCCCCGCGTCCGCGCAGGAACGACACAGGTCCATCAAGCATCCTATCCATATCAGGCTTGCACATGCACACGACCATCGAAACCGCGGACGGCAAAGGTAAAAAACTCGTCGATCTCATCGAGCTCGACGAGGTCACTGTTCGCTTCGCAGGCGATTCCGGCGACGGCATGCAGCTCACCGGTTCGCAGTTCACTTCCACGACCGCGCTGATGGGCAACGACCTCAGCACGCTTCCGGACTATCCGGCGGAAATCCGGGCTCCAGCCGGCACGCTGTACGGCGTGTCCGGGTTCCAGCTGCACTTCAGCAACAAGGACATCCACACGCCGGGAGACAAGCCCGACATGCTGGTCGCGATGAACCCGGCAGCGCTGAAGGTGAACATCAAGGACGTGCGCGAAGGCGGCGCGATCATCGTGAACACCGACGCGTTCGACGCGAAGAATCTGAAGCTCGCCAAGTATGCCGTCAGTCCTCTCGAGGACGGCTCCCTCCGCGGGTACAAGCTGTTCGAAGTGCCGATCACGAAGATGGTCACGACGGCGCTGGAAGGCATCGGTCTCTCGATGAAGGAGATCACGCGTTCGAAGAACTTCTTCGCGCTCGGTCTCTGCTACTGGATGTACAATCGCCCGATGGAACCGACGCTCGCCTGGATCAAGGAAAAGTTCGGCAAGAATCCGATGATCGCCGAGGGCAACGAGCGCGCGCTGCGCGCCGGCTACAACTACGGCGACACCACCGAGATCTTCACGTCCCGCTTCGAGGTGAAGCCGGCAAAGCTGCCCGCGGGCACCTACCGCAACGTGACGGGCAACGAGGCGACCGCGATCGGCATTCTCGCCGCCTGCGAACTCGCCAAACTGCCGGGATTCCTCGGCAGCTACCCGATCACTCCGGCCAGCGAAATTCTGCACGAGCTCTCCAGTCACAAGAATTTCAACTTCCGGACCTTCCAGGCCGAGGACGAAATTGCGGGCATCTGCTCGGCCATTGGCGCCGCCTTCGGCGGTTCGCTCGCGTTCACGAACACCAGCGGTCCCGGCATGGCGCTGAAGCAGGAGGCCATCGGTCTCGCGATCATGATCGAACTTCCTCTCGTGATCGTGAACGTGCAGCGCGGCGGTCCCAGCACGGGTCTCCCGACCAAGCCCGAGCAGTCGGATCTGTTCCAGGCGATCCTCGGCCGCAACGGCGAATCTCCGCTTCCGGTCATTGCCGCATCGTCGCCCGCGAATTGTTTCTGGATGGCGATCGAGGCCGCGCGCATCGCCCTGAAGCACATGACGCCCGTCGTGCTGCTCACCGACGGCTACCTCGGCAACGGTTCCGAACCGTGGCTGCTGCCGAAAGCCGAGAATCTTCCCGACATCTCGATTCCGTTCGCCACCGATCCTGAAACGTACAAGCCCTACTCCCGCAATGAACACCTGGCCCGCCCCTGGGCGGTTCCCGGCACCCCGGGTCTCGAACACCGCATCGGCGGACTCGAGAAGAAGCACATTGACGGAACCGTGAACTATGAACCCGGCAATCATCAGTTCATGACGGATATGCGCGCCGCGAAGGTCAAGAAAGTGCAGGATTCCATCCCGGAGCAGGATATCTTCGGCTCCGAGGACGCGGAGTTCGCTCTCGTCGGCTGGGGCGGCACCTACGGCGCCATCCGCGCGGCCACCGAGCGCCTGCTGGCGGCGGGCAAGAAGGTCGCCCACGTGCACATCAAGTATCTGAATCCATTCCCGAAAAATCTCGAGCAGGTGCTGCGCCGCTACAAGAAGCTGCTGATTCCCGAGAACAACCTCGGCCAGCTCGCCTTTCTGCTGCGCGCGAATTACATGATCGACTCGGAGACGCTCGCGAAGGTGCAGGGCCTGCCTTTCGTGCCGAGCGAGATCGAAGTCGCCGCCCTCAAATCTCTCGAATCGATGTGAAAGGAGTTTCGCAATGTCGACAGAAGATAAGACGATGACGAAAGAGACCGGCGCCCCGCAGCTCACCGCGAAAGATCTCGCTTCCGATCAGGACGTCCGCTGGTGTCCGGGGTGCGGCGACTATTCCATTCTCGCGCAGGTGCAGCGCTCCCTCCCGTCGCTGGGATACAAGAAAGAGGACCTCGCGTTCGTGTCCGGCATCGGCTGCTCCAGCCGCTTCCCGTACTACATGAACACCTACGGATTCCACGGCATCCACGGGCGCGCCCTCGCCATCGCCTCCGGTCTCAAGGCCGCGCATCCCAACCTCTCCGTGTGGGTGGCCACCGGCGACGGCGACTGCCTGTCGATCGGCGGCAACCACTTCATCCATGCGGCGCGCAAGAACTTCGATCTCAACGTGATGATGTTCGACAACCAGATCTACGGACTCACCAAGGGCCAGTACTCGCCGACGTCGCTGTACGGACAGAAGACGAAGTCGACACCGCTCGGTTCCATCGACCATCCCTTCAACCCGCTGCTCGTCGCGCTGGGAGCGGAGGCATCCTTCGTCGCCCGCAGCATGGACCGCGACATGAAGCATCTCGCATCCACGGTTGTCCGCGCGGCGGAGCACCACGGCTTCTCCTTTATCGATATTCTGCAGAACTGCAACATCTTCAACGACGGCGCCTTCTTCCTCTACACGGAGAAGGAGACCAAGCCCGACAATACGGTGTTCATCGAGCATGGCAAGCCGCTGGTGTTCGGCAAGGACAACAACAAGGGCATCAAACTCGACGGCTTCCGTCCGAAGGTCGTTTCCCTCGAGGACTACAGCGTCAACGATCTGCTTGTGCACGACGAGAAGTCGAAGGAACTCGCCTTCATCCTCGCGCACATGACCGACATGCCGGGCTATCCGATGCCCCTGGGCGTATTCCTCGACATCGAGCGGCCCGTGCTGGAGGACGACATGAAGAAGCAGATCGACAAGGCCATTGAAAAGAGCGGGCGCGGAGATCTCAACTCGCTCTTCAGGGAAGGCAACACCTGGGAGATCACGGGCAACTGAGTCCGAGTCTCGCAATCGATTTCAGGACCCCGCCCGAAATGGCGGGGTCCTTCGTTTTCCGGGCTTGCGAAGTGCGACCGGCACCTCCTCTGAAGGACATCCGAGTCCTCACGGGGAGACACCGCTCGAAGGAACAGGGAGAATGCAGGCTGTTTGGACTGGCTTTTTCGGCATCATTTCTGCACTATCGAAGTGCATGCTTGTAAGGACAGCTGCTGCTGTTTCTCGACACAGGTCATTCACACTACGATTTTAAGAGGAGGTCAGCATGGGCACGAGGAAGGGTTTTCGCGGCATCCGGAGCGCCGTGTTTGCGGCAAGTCTCGTCGCCATGGTGTTGTGTACGCTGTCCGCCTCGGCGCAGGGTCCGAAGGGGAGGTCCTTCGGTTTCGGCTTCGAGCTCGGCGAACCGACCGCGGTGACGTTCCGCTTCTGGGAGAGCCGTCTGAATTCCTGGGACGCGGCCATCGGCACGTCGCATCTCGGCAATCCGCAGATTCATGCCGACTACCTCTGGCATTTTACCGACGTGTTCAATTCCCGTGTCGTGAGTCTCTACGCCGGCGTCGGCGCGCTCGTTGGCCTGGGTGAAAAGGGGCGCTGGGTGTGGGGGAAATGGAAGGGCAACAAGGGCGACTACTGGTGGTACGATGACGACGAGAACAGGATGCTGTTCGCGGCGCGCGGGGTCTTCGGCCTGAACATCATTCCGAAAAACACGGCGATCGACATCTTCCTGGAAGTCGATCCCGTGCTCGGCATCGTTCCCGGTTTCGGTTTCGATTTTCAGACGGCAGTGGGGATTCGATTCTATCCCTGACGGAATAGTGACTGAGGGAGGAAGCACGAGCAGAACATCGCTTGTGCGCCCGTTGCCGCCTCCCATCGGCCCCATCCACAGTCGTACGTCCCGCTTGCCACCTCCCCCCGGCCCCCTGGTATGTTTGTTTTATGCTTCTCCCCCAACCCAAAGGTGTCTTGCATTTCTCTTTCATTTCTGGTGCCGGATACGTACGATATCCGCACTGCGGAATACAACGACCGGCCCCCTGAGACTATGATCTCGTTTGGGAGATTGTTGCTTCCGTCCCCTCGTCGCGTTCGAGGAGTATCTTGTGGCAATGACCACGTATTGACCAGGCTGAACGATCGCCGATCGGGAGGGAAGCCCCCGCAGTTGCTTGCTTCGGCAATGCACCGCGAATGTATTTCTTCACCGTGGAGGAGACAATGAACACCCTCTGGATTGGAATGGACATCAGCAAAGGCCATGTGGATGTGACAGCGCTCTGCGATGACGCGTCAGGACAAGCGCAGGAGCGATACCGTGCTCTTCTCGCGCAAGTTCGACGACACGCGGGACGGGCACACGGATCTCAGCTCGATCTTGCACACATTGATCATTTCCGCCTCTCCGCCGTCTGCCGTGTATATCGGCATGGAGGCGACTGGTGGATATCAGGGAAACTGGGAACGGTGGGCCAGAGAGGAGCAGCATCTTCTCGCCGCGTATACGTCGGTGCGTGTGTATGTGCTCAACCCGTTGGCGGTCAAGCGGTATCTTGATCGAGAGCTGCATCGCGCTGTCACGGACTCCTCCAGTGCGCTGGGGATCGCCCAGTATCTCGCCTACGGGATGCGTGCAGCCGATACCCCGTCGACGGCCGCGATGGAGGGCGCCACGCAATACTATCGCGCCATTCGGAGCATGATACGTCGGGCGGCGTCGTTGATGACAGAACTCGAATCGCTTCTGCAGCGCACGCATCCGGAACTGATTCGCTACTGCCGCGACGGGATCCCACCCTGGGTGCTTCAACTCATCGAACGCTATCCCACATCGACGCTGCTGGGGCGTGCCCGACCGGAGACACTCGTACGCATTCCCGGTGTCACCACGAAGACGGCAGAGACCATTATCGCAGCGGCAAAGACGAGCGTGGCCTCGCTGACCGATCCCTACACGCAGCTGTGCATCGAAGCGATGGCGTCCGATCTGCGCCAAGCCAGAGAACGCATTGAGAAGCATCGTCGGCAGATCATCGCGATGATGCAAGACGATCCGGTGATTGGCATTATTGCCAGCATCCCGGGGATCGGGAACTGGAGTGCGATCTGTCTGCGTCTGGAGCTCGGCTACATCGAACGGTTCCATTCGTTTGCCGCACTGGTCTCGTATGTCGGCCTCGATCCCGTCGTCGAGCAAAGCGGAGATGGCGTCAAGCGCCGCGGGATCAGCAAACGCGGAAACGCTCGTGTTCGCGCCATTCTCTATCTCTGCGCCATGGCGGCGGAACGGTACAACCCGGTCATCGCAGCGATGGCACAGCGCTTGAAGGAAAACGGCAAAGCGCCGCGCGTGCGTCTGGTTGCAGGGATGCGCAAGTTGCTTGGCTTGGTGTATGTATGCTGGGTGTCCGATCGGCGCTTCGATCTTGCGCATTGGCAGCGCGACGTCGAGCGTGCGAAGGCCATGGAGGAACGCGCAGAGCGTCGGAGGAAAAACGGCGCCGCGGTACTCTCTCCGGAAAACCTTGCAAAGACGCTCAGCGCCCCGATTACCTCGCGAGAAGTAAAGAAACGAAAGGCGACAGCCGTGCCACAGGGAGTCTTGACAGACGAGTACGTGGTCTTGGTGCCGCCTTCCGTCGCTCGGAATGGAAAGAGCGTACTGAAACCTATATAACCGATGTGTAAGGGTCAAGATCACTTGAATTTTAACGGAGTATCTCCACAGTCGTACGTCCCGCTTGCCACCTCCCCCCGGCCCCCTGGTATGTTTGTTTTATGCTTCTCCCCCAACCCAAAGGTGTCTTGCATTTCTCTTTCATTTCTGGTGCCGGATACGTACGATATCCGCACTGCGGAATACAACGACCGGCCCCCTGAGACTATGATCTCGTTTGGGAGATTGTTGCTTCCGTCCCCTCGTCGCGTTCGAGGAGTATCTTGTGGCAATGACCACGTATTGACCAGGCTGAACGATCGCCGATCGGGAGGGAAGCCCCCGCAGTTGCTTGCTTCGGCAATGCACCGCGAATGTATTTCTTCACCGTGGAGGAGACAATGAACACCCTCTGGATTGGAATGGACATCAGCAAAGGCCATGTGGATGTGACAGCGCTCTGCGATGACGCGTCCAAGGACAAGCGCAGGAGCGATACCGTGCTCTTCTCGCGCAAGTTCGACGACACGCGGGACGGGCACACCGATCTCAGCACGCTCCTGCACACCGTGATCATATCCGCCTCTCCGCCGTCTGCCGTGTATATCGGCATGGAGGCGACTGGTGGATATCAGGGAAACTGGGAACGGTGGGCCAGAGAGGAGCAGCATCTTCTCGCCGCGTATACGTCGGTGCGTGTGTATGTGCTCAACCCGTTGGCGGTCAAGCGGTATCTTGATCGAGAGCTGCATCGCGCTGTCACGGACTCCTCCAGTGCGCTGGGGATCGCCCAGTATCTCGCCTACGGGATGCGTGCAGCCGATACCCCGTCGACGGCCGCGATGGAGGGCGCCACGCAATACTATCGCGCCATTCGGAGCATGATACGTCGGGCGGCGTCGTTGATGACAGAACTCGAATCGCTTCTGCAGCGCACGCATCCGGAACTGATTCGCTACTGCCGCGACGGGATCCCACCCTGGGTGCTTCAACTCATCGAACGCTATCCCACATCGACGCTGCTGGGGCGTGCCCGACCGGAGACACTCGTACGCATTCCCGGTGTCACCACGAAGACGGCAGAGACCATTATCGCAGCGGCAAAGACGAGCGTGGCCTCGCTGACCGATCCCTACACGCAGCTGTGCATCGAAGCGATGGCGTCCGATCTGCGCCAAGCCAGAGAACGCATTGAGAAGCATCGTCGGCAGATCATCGCGATGATGCAAGACGATCCGGTGATTGGCATTATGCCAGCATCCCGGGGATCGGGAACTGGAGTGCGATCTGTCTGCGTCTGGAGCTCGGCTACATCGAACGGTTCCATTCGTTTGCCGCACTGGTCTCGTATGTCGGCCTCGATCCCGTCGTCGAGCAAAGCGGAGATGGCGTCAAGCGCCGCGGGGATCAGCAAACGCGGAAACGCTCGTGTTCGCGCCATTCTCTATCTCTGCGCCATGGCGGCGGAACGGTACAACCCGGTCATCGCAGCGATGGCACAGCGCTTGAAGGAAAACGGCAAAGCGCCGCGCGTGCGTCTGGTTGCAGGGATGCGCGGTTGCTTGGCTTGGTGTATGTATGCTGGGTGTCCGATCGGCGCTTCGATCTTGCGCATTGGCAGCGCGACGTCGAGCGTGCGGAAGGCCATGGAGGAACGCGCAGAGCGTCGGAGGAAAAACGGCGCCGCGGTACTCTCCGGAAAACCTTGCAAAAACGCTCAGCGCCCCGATTACCTCGCGAGAGTAAAGAAACGAAAGGCGACAGCCGTGCTACAGGGAGTCTTGACAGACGAGTACGTGGTCTTGGTGCCGCCTTCCGTCGCTCAGGAATGGAAAGGGCGTACTGAAACCTATATAACCGATGTGTAAGGGTCAAGATCACTTGAATTTTAACGGAGTATCTCCACAGTCGTGGAGGGGGTGAGGAGACGTCGCGTATCGTGTTATTGCTCAGACTTCAATTGTTGTCTCAGCGCATTCAGCACCGCATCGAGATGATGGAGCACGGCCCAGTTCGAGAAGCGTATGATGCCTATGCGAAGCGAATGAAGGAACGCTGCCTTTTCAGCATCATTCCGCTTGATTTTTTTCAGCCGGTGTATGGAGCCATCAATTTCAATGGCAAGTCTCCTGGCGGGGCAATAGAAGTCCACGACGTATCGACCGATGCTATGCTGTCTCCTGAACTTGAAACCGTCTAGCTGTTTGTTGCGCAGATACTCCCACAGAACCACTTCAGCCGGCGTCTGCGTCTTTCGCAACTGCCGTCGCCGTTTCTTCAATCCTGTTACGGTGTAAATACGCATCGCGCCTCCCTGATCCGTTAAACGCAACAGCGTACTGGATGTTCCCTGAGGCACCCCCTCCGCAACTGCGGAGGGGGAATATTCTCTGGAATGTGATACCTTTCCCACTCAGGGAACCACGCTGTATTTGTCCGCAGACGCGATCTCTCTTTTGCGATAATGACCACTGCATCCCCCTCTCCCAGCGCAACATTGCCGCCATTCCCGCATTTCATTCTAGTGTCCGCCTCCGCGGGCTCGGGAAAAACATATCAGCTTGCCTGGCGCATCGTGCATCTGCTGTTGACGGGCGTGCCGTTCGAGCAGGTGCTCGCGGTCACCTTCACCAACAATGCCGCCACGGAGATGAAGCAGCGTGTGCTGCTCTTTCTGAAGCAGCTCGCACTGCGGCAACCCGAGGCGCTTGCGGAAGCGGAGAAGCGACTCGGCGCGCTCCCTGCCGATGTTGCTGAGAAGGCGGAAGGCCTCATAGTGCGCATCCTCGAGCGCTACGACGAGTTCCAGATCACCACCATCGACAGTTTCATGGCGCGCCTGTACCGCGCATCGGCGCTGGAATTCGGGCGCGATCCGTCCTTCGAGGTCCTGCTTTCGAAAAACGACGCCATCGCCGAGGCCTTCGATGTGCTGGCCTCGTCCATCACCGAGGGCAGCGAGGATGCGCGGCAGTTCGAGGCGCTCATCGACATGGATCGCGAATCCTTCCCGTGGAATCCGTACCGCAAGGTGAGGAAGGACGTCGTGGACCTTCACCGCACGCTTTCTTCGCTCACCGAAACGCCGCTGGTCGAAGACCGCTCCGCGGACTTCGAATCCTGCGAACAGCGCTTCTCGGAGGAATGGACGGCGCTCAAGGCGACCTGCGCCAATTCCGGCATGGAACTCGCGGCGGCATTTCAACGGTACATCGAGGAGGCCGATCGATCGGGATTGAGACACGCGTTGGACAAGCCGCTTCCGTCGACCATCATCAAGAAACCCGCGGGGAAGGGCGCGGCCGAGCGCTACGCCGAAGCCGTGGAGCGCATCGAGCGGCATCGCGAGGCGATCGACGCTGTCGTCGGTGACGCATTGTACCTTCGCGCCCGGCAGCGCATGCTCCCTCGCCTTCTCGCGCACCAGCGCACGGAGGGCATCCTCGACGACGTGAAGCGCCGGCGCAACGCCCTCTTCATCGACGACATTCCGCGCCAACTCATCGAGACCATCGACGCGCATACCATACCGGATATTTATCTGAAGCTCGGTGAAACGCTGCGCCACTATCTGCTCGACGAATTTCAGGACACGTCGCCCGTGCAGTGGCGGGCCATACTCCCGCTGCTCGAGGAGGCCGTGTCGCAGGAGGGGAGTCTGTACATCGTTGGTGACACCAAACAGTCGATCTACGGATTCCGCGGGGCGGACTGGGAAATCATGCGCGCGCTCATGCAGCCGGAGCGGCCGGATTTTCCTTTCGCGCGTGACATCTGTTTCCGGCAGACGCTCGACACCAATTATCGCAGCGACGAGCGGATCCTCGACTTCACGAGCGAGGTGTTTCAAGGCTTCGCCGCGGATGCCGAATATGCCGGTCCGGCGCATGCCAGCGGCCTCGACGCTTGCCGGCAGCTTCCCAGGAACGAGCATCGTGGCAAGGGCGTCGTGGAGGTCTCGACCATGCGTGTCGACGCCGTGGCGCAGCCCGAGAAGCACCGTGTGCTCGAAATCGTGGACGACTGTCTCGATCGCGGCTACGCGCTGGGCGACATCGCCGTGCTCGCGCACAGCAACGATCTCATCGTGAGCGTGAGCGGCTGGCTGAACGAGCGCGGGCATGCTTTTGTGTCGCACAGCAGTCTCGACGCTCGCCTGCGAAAGGTCTCCGGCGAGATCATCGCCTTGCTGCGCTTCCTCGATTCCCCGATCGATGACCATGCCTTTGCGACATTCGCACTCGGTTCGGTGTTCCGCGCCTTCCTCGTCGATTCCGGGCCGGGACTGGAAGAGCTGCGTGCCTTCTTCGCGGCGGCGCGGCGCGACGCGGCCCGCCGTCCGCTGTACGTGCAGTTCAAGGAGCGTTACGCCGGGTTGTGGGCGCGCTGTTTCCAACCGCTTCTGACCGTCGCAGGCTATGCGCCGCTGTACGATCTTCTCTCGGAAGCGATGAAGGTGTTCCGCGTGTTTGCGCTGCATCCGGACGAGGAAGCCTCGCTGGCGCGATTGCTCGAAGCGGCGGCGCAGCTCGAGAAACGGGGGGACAACACGCTCAAGGCTTTTGTGAAAGAGAGCGAAGCCGACGACGACGACTCCCTCTGGTCCGCGCGCTCGGCGCGCAAGCCGGATGCCGTGACGCTCATGACGATTCACAAGTCGAAGGGGCTGGACTTTCCCGTCGTCATTCTGCTGCTGTCGCCGTGGCGCCGGAGAGTGGGACATTTGATCGAGCGCAGCGGCGATGCGGTCGTCCTGTTGAACGCGCCCAAGGATGAAGCCCTCCGCTCGCCGCGTCTCGAAGCACTCTACAGCGGAAAACTCGCGCGCACGGTGACGGACGATCTCAACAAGCTGTATGTGGCCTTCACGCGGCCCGAACGCGAACTCTACGTTATCGGCAAGTACGGGACAAGCCGCTCCGAAAAAATGGGCGCGCCGGTTTCCTTCCTCCCTGCGGAACGGTATGCGCCTCTCGGCATTCGACCGCCGGCCCGGCGCGCGCCCGCGCCCGATGGCCTTCCCGAACTCGCGCTGCTGCACACACCCGCACGGGTGCCGCTGCGGTATCAGCCGCCCTCGAAGCTCGGGTTCGTCGAGCAGCGTCGCGGCGAGCTTGTCCATGCCGTGCTCGAGCGCATTGTCGCTCTCGACGGCGATCTCGAGCGCGCGGTGGACACGGCGTTCGAGCAGTGCCTGCGCGACGACGAGCCTCTCCTCGATCGTGAATCGGTTCGCGAACGCGTCCTCGCCTTCCTGCGTTCGCCCGCCGCGCGAGAGTTGTTCCCGCCGACGGCGACCGCGACAGTGCGCTGCGAGCAGGATTTCGTCGATGCCGACGGACGTCTGTATCGCGCCGACCGCGTTCTTGTGGAAGCGGAGCGTGTGATCGTGATTGATTTCAAGACCGGTCACGACAGCGACGAGGCCGCCTACATCGAGCAGGTTCGCCGATACATGCGTCTCGCCGCGCAGGTGTTTCCCGGGCGCGCGGTGGAGGGCCGCATCGCCTATGTGGATCTCACGGAAGTACGGAGGGTGTCGTGACGAATGTGCGCATGCTCCCGGCGGGGAGCGACATGCTCGAGGGCGTCCTCGATGCCCTGACATCCGACGGCAACAATTTCGAAAAGAACATCGTCATCTTCCCCGGCAAACGGCCGGGGCATTTCCTGCATCGCCGCCTGGCGCGGCAGCGCGGCGCCGCCTTCATTCCTCCGAAGGTGTACGCGCTCGGCGAATTCGTGGATGTGCTCTTCCGCGATCAGCTCGGCCGCGACGAGCCCGATCTGGATGCGCTGGACGCGATCGGCATCCTGTTCGCGATGACCGGAGAAGGCGCGGCCCTCCCCGGAGGGGAACAATTCAGGACTCCGGGATCTTTTTATCCGCTGGGAATGCGCCTCTTCGACGAATTGGAAGAGTTGCGCGGGTGGGACGTCGCTCCCGCCGCGCTCGCGAATGCCGCGGAAGAATTCGGCCTGCAATCCATCGCGCTCCTCTCGCGCCTCTACGCGCCCTTCCACGATGCCGTGCGGGATCGGGGCCGCAGCACGCGCGCGCTGCGCGGAGAATGCGTTGCGGAGAAGATTGCTCGCGTGTCGTTCGAGCCGGGGACGCATATCATCATCGCCGGCCTCTCTTCGGCGAACGCGCATGAGGTTGCCGTGCTGCGCGACCTGCTCTCGCGTCAGCATGTGCTCCTGCTGCTCGAAGCGGGACCGGGCATCGAACGCCTCTGCCTGCAACTGGGCATCGGCATGCCCCCGGCGGCCCTCTCCGCCGAAGCCATCCTTCCCGCCGCGCTGTCCCTCCTGGCAGCGCCCGATACGCATGCCGAAGTATTCGGGCTCGCGAGCGTTATCGCGCGCGCGCGCTCGAGCGGTCCCCTCGACGAGCGCACCGTGGTGGTGCTTCCCGCAGCGGACGCGCTTTTTCCGGTCATGCAGCACGTGCTTCCCGTGCTCGGCGACGATGCTTCGAACATTTCCCTGAAGTACCCCGTCTCGCGCACGCCGGTCGCATCCTTCCTTGACGCGCTGCTGACCGCGATCGCCGCGAAAAATAACGGCCGCTACCGCGCGCCCGAGTATCTCGCGTTCCTGCTGCACCCGTACACCAAGAATATCCTGCTCGGCCGTCGCGCGAGCGCCACGCGCATTCTCGTGCATGCCATCGAGGAGCTGTTTTTCGCGGGATCGTCGGCGACGTTCTTTGCCCTCCACGATGTCGAGGCCGCGGAACGGGTGTTTGAGCGCGCCGCGGTGATGAACGACCGCGATGAAGACGCCGTCACCGCCGAACAGATGCGGACGCATTTGCGGGACATTCACGACCGCACGCTGCGCGCCTTCGAGGGCATCGCGACGCTCGGCGACTTTGCGCGCGCCGTCATTGCCGTGCTGAGCTTCATCGCCGACGGCAGCACCGCGCGGAGGCATCCGTATTTTCAACCTTTCGCGCTCAAGTACATGGACGCGATGGCGCGCCTCGAACAATCGTCCCTCGGCGCCTGGACGTGCAGCTCCATCGACGAGGCCGCGATGTTTCTTCGCCAGTACAGCGCGCATATCGATCACCATTTCCCGGGGACGCCGCTCGAAGGTCTGCAGGTGCTCGGACTCTCCGAAACGCGCGCGCTGCGCTTCGATCGGGTCTGCATTCTCGACGCCAACGAAGGCGTCCTCCCCGGCGGATCGGATGTCGCCGCCCTGCTGCCGCGCGCCGCGCGCGAGCGCTTCGGGATGCCGACCTCGCGCGATGCCGCGCGCGACACCGGCTATGCGCTGCATTGCCTGCTGGCAGGGGCGAAGGAAGCGCACGTCTTCTTCATCGAAGGAGAGGACCAGCCGCCAAGCCGTTTCGTCGAGAAGATGCTCTGGGAGGCTCAGAGGAGGGACGTCGGAAGCGGCGCCAATGCGGCGCACGCCCTCAAACGGCAGGCGCAGGTCCGGGCCCTTCCATACAGGCTTCTGCTCGATACGCCGCGTCCCGCGTCTGTGGAAAAATCCGCCGAGGTCGCCGACGCCCTGCGGACGCACACGTACAGTCCCACGGCGCTCAACGCGTATCTGCAGTGCCCGTTGCGATTTTACTACTCTTCCGTGCTCCGTCTGCGCGAGAAGACGGAACTCACGGGCGATATCGACCCGGCGGAAACCGGAAAAGTGGTGCACGAGATCCTGCGCGACTTTCACGCCGCGCACCGCGGAGAGGCGCCGTTGAAGGAGAGCGCGCGCTGGGAACGGGACATGGCGAGCATCGTGGATCGCGCATGCGCGGCCGCCTTCGGCGCGCAGCTCGACGGTGAGCGGCATCTCATCCGCGTGCAGATACGGCGGCGCATGGCAGCGTATGTCCGCGACTATCTGCGGCCCCTGCTCGCCGGAAGCGTCGTGCGCATCCTCGACCTCGAAACGCGGATTGAAGGAGCACTCCACGGCTTTGCCTTCAGCGGTATCATCGACCGCATCGACGAGCGCGACGGGCGTATCGTCATCATGGATTATAAAACCGGCGGCGACACCGGCGCCGACGGCATCTCGCTCGACAACCTCGATCCCGACGACCGCGACACCTGGGCCGGGGCCATCGCATCGCTGCAGCTTCCCGTCTATGCCCTGCTGTATGCCGCGGCAAAGAACATGCCGCCGCGCGATATCCGTCCCGTGTTTCTGCGGCTGGGACTCGAGCGCGTCGGGCTCGATTGCGAGCATTCCTTCGTCGCCGACGAAGCAACACTCGAGCGCGGATACGAGATGTCCGTCCACGTCATTCGCGGACTCCTCAACGAAATCGCAGACCCCGCCGTCCCGTTCACGGCGGCGCGCGATCTTTCCACAGCCTGCGTGCATTGCGGGTATACAACGCTTTGCGGAACACAGTGGGTTCGGAAGAAGTGGTGAGCGCGCGCATTCGCAACAATACCGGTGACCCCATGGCCTCCAAGTATCCCCCTGCCCCCTTCGTCCGCTCCTGGTGGGTGGAGCCGAACACTCTACTCGCGGGGTTCTTCCCGGGAGATCACGACGACAGGGCGGCGCAGGAGAAGCTCAGTGCGTTGCTCGATTGCGGAGTAACCACCTTCGTGAATCTCATGGAGCCGGACGAGGTGAACAACAACGGCGAACGTTTCCGCTCGTACGCTCCCATGCTTCAGGAACTGGCCGCGCAGCGGGGACTGCACGCGGAATGCGTTCGTTTCCCGATCCGCGACATGGGCATTCCCGACGTGGAGATGATGATCCGCATCCTCGACGCGATGGATGATGCTGCCAGTCGTGGCAAGACGGTCTACGTGCACTGCTGGGGCGGGGTTGGACGCACGGGCACCGTGGTCGGCTGCTGGCTCGCCCGCCACGGTATCGCGGTTGGCAAGGACGCCCTCGAACGCATCGAGGCGCTGCGCCGCGCGCAACATCAGCAGATCTTCTGGATGCCGTCGCCGCAGACCGCCGAACAGCGCGAATTTGTTCAATGGTGGGAGCGCGGCGTATAACCGGACAATTCCCGCTGCGACTGCACGGTCCGGAGATGCGGAGTGACGGAAAATGGGTTCTGGACCCGATTGTCCCAGCTCAACGGAGTGCGTTTGATGACAGGATCAGAAGGAAAGGCGGTTTGGCATGGATGCCCTCTTTACTTCATGGAAATTAATGCGTATCTTTGCAGTTCAATATCCATCATCTTGTTTGAAGACACCATGTCCACACGGTTTGCGCACTCCACGCATTTGGCTGACAGCCATTGGATGCTGGTTGCCGCGCTGGCGTTGATCAACGTTGTTCTGCTGCTCGTCTTCTGAGCGCGTCGATCATCATGGTCGATCTTCTGAGGAAATCGTCTCGACGGTTTCACGGAAGAAGACTCCCCTCTCCCGCAAACCCTGCATGAGAGCAGAGTAGGCTACAGGATGCCGACCGAGGAATTCGGGAGGACAGATCCCCGATTGCGCAAACACTCCCGACGCCAGCAGCCGTGCAGCGACGGAACACGTATACCCCGTCGTGCGGGCCATGGATGTCGTGTCGGTCGCGGGATCGTAGCGGTCGAGCATGTCGTATGTGTATCGCACGAGGGCGCCTTCTTTTTCGCCTTCCACGATCACCTTCATCACGGTCAGGTCCTCTTCGCCCTCCGGGAGCTTCCAGAAGGGGAACAGCAGCTTCGCGGTGAGGTCTAATGGACGGACATACGTATCATTGACGAGCATCGGTTCCTTGCTGAAGAATCCCGTGTCGCGAAGCGCGCGCATCAGGTCCGCATGCCCTGGATACCGGAGCGTTTTTTCCTTCATGTCCGGCGCATTCATCGTCAGCGCGAGGGAGCGCAGACCATCGGAATTGAATGCCTCGAGCGTTCCCACTCCCGGGAAATCAAGAAGTTCCACGTCGGTCAACGCGGGTTTCACGACCGTTTCCCCGTGTTCGACGTAGCGTGCTGGCCGGGTGTATTCCTCGATCACGTCGAGCGGTGAAAACACGGCCGCATATTCGTACGGTTTGCGCCGAATCGCGGGGAGGCCTCCGACGTAACAGAGGAAGCGCGTTGATCTGTCGAGCTGCGAATCCGCGTGCGCAAACAGGATGTTGCCGCAGCCGGGAGCCACGCCGCAATCCACGAGAGCAGTCACACCGCGCTGTTTCGCGAGCGCGTCCAGCTCGAAGGCGTCCTCCGGGAAAAAGGAGATGTCCACGATGGGCTTTCCGGCATCGATGACGGTCGCCACCGTCTGATAGCCCATGAAGCCGGGCACCGCGCCGATGACCAGGTCGAAGGGTGCCACCAGGGCTCGCAGCACGTCCGGTGAGGCGAGATCCTCACGGATACAACGGATGGACGGGGTACGCGCAAGCCGGTCCAACGAAGTCTGCGAGATATCCGCGGCGGTAACGGTGAACGCGGATTCGCGCGCGAGGTCTTTTGCGATGGCCGAACCGACGAGCCCGGCGCCAAGGACAATGATGTTCATGGTGGATTGTGAAGGTGAAGGGTGAAAGGGGGAAAGTGGAAGGTGGAAAGGGAAAGGTGAAAGGTTGCAGGCGGAAGGTGCACATTCAGTCAATTATTGATGCACCACAGAGCGAATGCGGATGTGCCATGGTGGCCGAAAATGATCTGAAAAAATACACTCCGGACGCTCCTGTACCTGTCACTTGCACCCTGCCACCTGGCACTCGCACCCTGTCACGTGCACCATGTCACCTTTCACCTGCTGGCTCGCACGGTGTTTCGGTGTCAGCCCGCAATGACGATGGCGTCCTTCGCGTCCTCGCTCCAGGGATCGAGGCGGAGCGACGAACGCAGCTCCACCGTTGCGCAGCCGGCCGCTCGCGCGGCATCGGCGATGTCCCCCGCGGTGAACGGGGTCAGCGGTGTGGAGACGAGCGTGTGCCCGGGCCCTGTCGCGGCATCGGTCACGGTCAGAATGTTGAACGTAATGCGCGGTTCGGTGAAATCGTAGAAACGCACGACTGTCAGCGGGCCGTCGCGGCGAATGGCGACAATGCGCTCGCGCTCGCGGAGAATGCGCGCGTAGTTCAGAAGCTGGACGATGATGCGGCCGCCCGGCGAAAGATGCCGTTTCCAGTGCGCGAAGACTGCCTGAAGCCGGCCCGTGCTCTCGATATGCGGCAACGAATTGCCGAGGCAGAAGATGGCATCGGCGGATGGAAGGGACGGCGGGAAGGTGGTGAGAAAATCACCGCGCAGAAAGGCGGCATCCGGATGTTCCGCGGCGTGGGATCGGGCATGCGCGAGCATGCGGTCCGAAAGATCCACGCCCGTGGCGCGCACGCCGAGCGAGGCGAGGGCGAGCACGTGCGCGCCTGTTCCACAGCCCATGTCCACCGCGGTGCGGACGCGGAATTGTTCGAGCAGGGGCGTGAGGGCTGCGGCTTCGCGCGCAACGCGCGCAGAGAAATCCGTCATCGCATCGTACTGCTGGGACACCGCGTCGTAGAATTGTTCGGGGGACATGGTCGGCATCATGACAACAGAAAATGATGAAGAAGAAGCCACGACGCAAGATAGCGGAACTTCCGAAAGAAATGCACACGGCCGCGCACGGCCTTGCCTCCCCGTGCTTCCCTCGCTATATTTCCCGTTCATTGAGCCTCCCTAACACATGTTCACCACACGCCGTATTCCTCGCGCCCTGACCCTGCTCGCCGCGGCCATTCTGTTGTCGCAGTGCGGGTCATCCGTGTACTATGTGCAGCCGCCTGATTGGAAGGAAGAAGCGCGCCGTGACTCGGTCATCCGCGGATTTTCCGATGTGTTGCAGGGAAAGACCATCTTCATCGACCCCGGGCATGGAGGCGACGACCGGAAGGGTGTCGGACCGGCGCAGGAAGTGTGCGAGGCGGACGTGAACCTTCGCGTCGCGCTCGCGCTGCGCATCTCCCTGAAGCGCGCGGGCGCGAACGTGCTGCTGACGCGCGAGAGCGACCAGACCGTGCCGCTCGAATCGCGCGTGCAACAAGCGAACACGGCGAATGCCGACATCTTCGTTTCGGTGCATCACAACTCCGCCGACAACCCCTTCACGAACTACACGGCCACGTTTTACCACGCGAAACCAGGCGCCCCCGGCTACAAACCCTCGAGCCACGACCTCGCGCGCTACATTCAACGCGATCTCGCCTTCGTCATGGGCAATCCGGGTTCGCTCGCGTCCTTCGACGGCACGTTGTCCGACGATCTGATCTACCCCGGCGCCGGTTTCGCGGTGCTGCGCGAGGCGCGGATGACCTCCGTGCTCGTGGAGTGCGGGTTCTTCTCGAGCGCGTATGAGGAGCAGCGCCTGCGCATCGAAGAGTTCAACGAGATTCAGGCGTGGGGGATCTTCCGCGGTATCGCGAAATACCTCCAGGCCGGCGTGCCCGCCCTGGCGTACGACGCGCCGACCGCCTTCGCGGAATCGCGTCCAAAAATCGACCTCCGCGTCATCGATCGCACCGAAATCAAGGACGAATCGATCCGCGCGTGGGTCAACGGAAAAGAAGAGGGATTCATCTTCAACGCAAAAACCGGGAAGATCACCGTCACCACTTCGGAGGATCTTCCGCAAGGGTATCACCGGCTCGCCGCCCAGGTCCGCAACCGCAACGAGAATTCCTCCGCTCCCTTCGAACGGTTCTTCGCCGTTGGCCGTCCGCCCGCGGTGCTGCGCTCGAGCGTCGATCCCCCCGTCCTTCCCCCGGACTCAGGCACGTACAGCATCGTGACGATCACGGCGGTCGACAGCACGGGCGTGCCGCTTGGCGACGGACTTCCCGTGCGCTTCACGACCTCCGCGGGAATGGATACGACGCTGGTCACGAAGCAGGGAGTCGTACGCGCCGCCATTGCACCCGGCGTGCGGAGCACGGTGAGTTTTGAAGCATCGAATGGTCCGGTGAAAACAGAGGGTGCCGTCACGACATCGGCAGACGCGCTGTACACGCGCGGCATCGTCATGGGCGCGGAAGGGAAGCCCGTGATCGATGCGGCCATCCTGCTGCCAGGCGGCAAGGAGGCGCGCACCAACGACAACGGGGAGTATATCATCACCGGCGTCAAGACCGGCGGCATGGAAGTGACGGTCCGCGCCCCGGGGTACTTCGCGAGACGCGAGGCCTTCAATGAAGGGCGCGTGCAGGATCCCGTGATTCTTGCTCCTGTCGCGAAAGGAACGTTGCATGGGAAGACGGTCCTCCTCGAACTGCTCTCGCCTCTGGCGCTCGCCAATCCCTCCCGCACCGACGCGCGAATGATCGCGCAGCTCGCCGATCTGCTCGCCGCATCGGGCGGACACGTCGTGCTTCTGCACAAGGCCGCGGCGTCGAAGAAGGAGCGGCAGGAACTCCTTGCGCTGCATAAATCCGCGCCGCTCATACAGGCGGGCATGCAGGCGGGCACGGCGAAGATCATGCTGAAGGTGAACGGCGCGGCGGCAAGCAAGACGCTCGGCGAGACGCTCGTGAAAACCGCACCCGGCTATGCCTCCCTTGCCATGCTGCCGATGCTGCAGCGCATGGTGCTGAAGGAGGAGGAGGGCAAAATGAAGCAGGTGGCCGTCTACATTCCCATGGCGGGATCCAAATCGTACGACGACAGGGGCGCGCAGTACGCCGCCTCGACGACCGCGTGGGCCGTCTACGCCGCGCTCGCCGCGTCCGAAGGCTACAAATCCAAAGGGACCAGGAGCGTCGAAGTGACCGTCACCGAGAAAGGCGGAAAAACACCTGCCGCATACGCGGTCGTGGAACTGAACCAGTCCCTCCGCGCCATCTCCGACGCGAAAGGGATCGCGGTGTTCCGCGCCGTTTCGATCGCGGATGATGATGTCCGCGTCATTGATGCGGAAAAATATGAAATCAACGGCGTGAAGACCGAAGTCGTCAATTGAATGTTGCCTCGCAGGGAGGCGGCCGGGGAGCGGAGAGAACCACAATACGCGAAATCCTGCAATGTTATCCGAAATGCATTGCTTCTCGCCGCGAAACCGCATACGTTCAGCGCACTGCTCGTCTCGGATTTTCTCCCATGACATTGGAGGCCGGTTGCCATGCTGCGCCGCTCGCTTCTCCTTCTGCTGATCCTCGGCGCCTGTGCGGCGACGGCCTCGGCAGGGCGCCTGTATGCGCGCCGTCCCAACACGCCCTCGCCGATCTACAATCTGCGGCTCGATTCCATCCGCACGACCGTGACGATCCGCAATCTCCTCGCGGTGACGCATGTGGACGAGGAATTCTTCAACCCCGAGAACCTGGAATTGGAAGGCTTCTACGTGTTCCAGTTGCCCCAGGGCGCGACCGTCGACGGATTGTGGATGTGGGTGGACGGCGTCCGCCTCACCTTCGCCGTGAAGAGGAAGGAAGATGCCTCGAAGCTCTACGACTCGCTCGTCGAGCATAACGTCGGCGATCCGGCGATCCTGCAATCCCTCGGCTCAAATCGCTTCCAGCTGAAAATATTCCCGATCAAACCGGGGACGGGCCGCCGTATCGAGCTCGAGTACTTTCAGACACTCCCGCTGGATGGCGCTGGCAATACCAGATACGTCTATCCGATGAACATCGCCGACTACCAGGCCACGCCGGTGACCTGGGCGGAACTGCACGTGGACATCAATTCCGATGTTGCAATCCAGCGCCTCACCACGAGTCATGACAGCGTGCCGTCTCTCGTCCGGACGGACTTCATCGACACGAACCGTGTGCATGTGCGCCTTGCAGCCCTGAACCTCGCTCCGGACCGGGACTTCGCCGTGACGTTCTCGCCGCGCGGATGGACGGACGGCTTCCCGGTGCTCAATTACGCGTTCAAGGACACCGTCGACGACGGGTATTTCCTCCTCTGGACGCCCGTCCGTTTCGCGGAGGCGGATGTGCCGAAGGCCGATTTCGTGTTCGTGGTCGACAACTCCGCCAGCATGACCGGATTGCGGGCGGTTGTTGTGCAGGACGCCATGCAGCACCTCCTCAAGCTCCTGCAACCGTACGACCGATTCCGCATCGTGCTCTTCTCGCACGACGCCATCGCGTTTCCGTCCGATACCACGATGCTGTTTGCGACGCCGGAGAACAGAGACGGCGGAACCGCATTCCTGCAGGCGCAATTTCGCGCGCGTGGCGTGACGAATTACGAGGCCGGAATCCGCGACGGCTTCCGGAGCAATTTCCGGGGCGACGCAGAGCGCCGCATGCTTTTTCTGACCGACGGGTTGCCGAACGAAGGACGCCGGACCCAGACGGGTCTCGATTCTCTGCTGAAGCAGTCGGGTGCGACATTCGCGCGCTTCTTCCCGATCGCGCTGTACACGGACAACCTGTCGCTGCTGTCCTATCTCGCGGACGGGAATTACGGGAAGCTCCTCGCGGTGGAGCAGGGTGACAGCATCGATGCCGCAGTGCAACGGCTGACCTTCGACTTCAGCGCGACATCCGTCATGAACCCGCATGTGACGTATCCTGCGAACACGTTCCTCGTCTATCCGAAAACTCTCCCGCCCATTGCCAATCCGTCGGAACTCGTGAGCGCGGGGCGCTTCTCCGGATCGGGAAGCGCCGAGGTCTCGCTGCTCTGCACCATGGTTGCCCGAGGCGACTCGACATTCCGCCATACCGTGCCCTTCTTCGCCGACACATCCAATCCCGTCCAGGTGGCCCGCTACTGGGCGACATTCCGCATCAATGAACTGCTGGCGCAGATGCGCGGCGTCACGGATACGCTGCTGTTCAAGGAACTCAAGGAGAGTATCGTTCGGATCAGCGAGCGCTACAACATCCTTTCGCCGTACACCGCGTTCCTCGTCATCAATGAGATCATCAAGCCCGGAGGCGGGACTCCCGTTGCCGAGAACGAAGGTGCGCTTGCCGGCAACTTCGTCCTGCGTCAGAATTATCCGAATCCATTCACGCGGAGCACCATGGTGGAATTCCTCGTCCCGGCTTCCGCGCGAGGCCAGCGAGTGCTGCTGCGCATCTACGACGCATCGGGCCGCCTGCTGCGCGTGCTGACAGACGCCGAAGCGGTGCCGGGCCTGTGGCGCGTGGCGTGGGACGGGCGCGACGCCCATGGGGATGCGCTTGCCGCGGGGACGTACTTCTGCGAGCTGCGATCGGGCAAGACCGTACAGCTGATTCGCATGATTCTCGTGCGGGAAGGGAGGACAACGCCATGAACCCGCTGTTCGGAAATCACCGCGCCTTGACTCGCCTTGTGCGCCATGCCGCAATCGCGCTCGCCTTCGTCAGCGGTGCCCCGTCGTCGCTTCCCGCGCAACTCTCGACGTGGGAACCGATGAACCGCGGCCTGTTGCACCGCCTCGTGTACACGATTGCCATCGACCCCGTCGACTCGTTGGTCATGTACTGCGGCACCGAGTACGGCAACCTGTACAAATCGTACGACGGCGGATACAACTGGGTGATGCATCGCAACGGCATTCCGTCGAATTACAACGGTGAACAGGTAACGGCGCTCTATCTGGATCCCGAGGACCGGAGGAAACTCTACTGCGGGTTCGGCGGTCGGCAGAGCGAAAAAAACCTTTTCTGGAGTGCCGATTCCGCCGCGTCCTGGGAAGCGGTGACTACTCCCGCTTCCTGGAAGAACGGGGGCGTGCTGAACATTTACAGAACCGGCGGCGCAGCTCCGGTATTGTTCTGCGGTCTGGGTTGGGGCACAGGCATCTGGCGCAGCAGTGATGGCGGCGCGAACTGGACGAAAACGTTGGGCGATCTCGGCATTCAAGTCATCGGGGGAATCCCGCCGCGCCCGGAACGCTGTTCGCGGGCAGCTCGATGAGTTTTCCTCCCGGGCCGCTCCCGAAATCGATGGACACCGGCTCGACATGGATGTCGCGATTCACCGCTTCCCTCATTGGGATGGGAGTCCGCGCCATCGCGATAGCACCGCTCGACACGTCGCACGTGTATATCGGCCTCACTGCGGAACGCGACCAGGGTCTGTATAGAAGCGTGGACGGAGGTCTCAACTGGAAAAAGCTGAGCAATGCGAACGACATTTCC
Source organism: Ignavibacteria bacterium (assembly GCA_016720835.1). Taxonomy (GTDB): domain Bacteria; phylum Bacteroidota; class Ignavibacteria; order SZUA-365; family SZUA-365; genus JADKJW01. The sequence continues at coordinate 224,275 of JADKJW010000003.1, read as the reverse complement.
GAAATTGCCATTCATCCGAAAAACGAGAACCTCATGTATATCTCCACCGTGCGGGAAGGCGTCCTGCGCACGACAGACGGCGGGACCAGCTGGACGTCGATCAAGGACGGCCTTCCGGCAGTTCCGATCATGCGCGTCCGCATCGCGCCGGGATACCCCGTGCGCGTCTTCGCTGTCACGCTCAAGGAAGGCATCTACCGCCTCATGGATGAGGAACTGCCGGAGAGCTTCGTACGATAGCTCCGGAAGGGACGGCCCGTGTGGCCTGTCCCATTGCCGGTGCGCGGATTCAGTCGATCACCAATCGTTTTACCACCGTGACACTGTTTCGGCCCCCGTCGCGGCGGTAAAGCAACTCGTCCGTGAAACGCCGCACGAGATGGACTCCGTAGCCACGGTGACCGGCCAGGTCGAGGGTTGCGGGCTCGATGTAGGTGTCTCCGGCGATGGGATCGAAGGCGCGGCCGTCATCTTCAAGCGTCAGGAAAACGCTTTCCGCATCACGCGTGAGATCGACGCGCACATCATGTACCTCGTCGTCGTCGAAGGCATGATCGACGATATTGGCGAGCAGTTCATTCAAGCAGAAATCGAGTTCATCAGCGATTGATTGCGGAACTTCCAGGGCGGCGGCAGACGTCACGAACCACGCGGTTGCACCGGCAAGTGAGCCGTAAACTCCGCGCCGCACCTGTGCGGTATGCGTCCTTGATGTGCCGCGGGCGGGATGGGAAGAATCGTCGGACGCGCCATCCGTCCTTGCGGGCTTCGCCATGCTCGCGTCGCTAGTCTTCCTCTTGCGGGAGCCGCTCGAGGAATTCGGCGGCGGCCTCGAGGGCGTCGAAGATCCGGACACGCTGGCTGACGCCGCTTTCGGCGAGCACCTTCGCGACGAGCGGCTGCGGACTGAGAAACACCACCTTGCCCTTGCGCCGCTCCACTCCCTGTGCTGTGCGCACGAGGCAGCCGAGACCGATGGATGCGAGATAGGTCACCTTCGCAAGGTCGATGATGATGCGGGCATAATCCAGCGTGAGCGCGTGCGCGGTGAGTCGCCCTTCGATGTGATCGGTTCCTTCAATGTCCATTCGTCCGTTGAGGCGGATCAGCTGAACGTTGTCGTGTGTCTGCTCGAATGTAATTTCCATGAGATTCCTGTGACTCGGAAATGATGAGAGAATTGGCGCTGTCGGTCGGGAGCCCCTGATCGGCGTCGGATCCTCTGAAAGAGATGTAACCTGCGGATCGAAAGATAAATGCTCGCTTGGACGATTTCAACTCGATCCACCCGAAAGAAAGGACATTCACCGAAATCACACAGAATGCGCACACGATCAACACACGGCGCCAGTACCTTGTGCGAGTGATACAGACAGGACAACGCCCATGAAGATCGCGTATGTGAATGCAACCATGACTGTCGGGCAGGACGGAGTCACTCGCTGCGTGTACCGGATGATTGATGCCGCGGTCGCGCACGGACACGATGTCATCGCGTTGACATCGGCGGTGCCGGAAGGCGAGCCGCCCGTTCCGATGTTTTCCGTGCCGTCCTTCGCGATTCCCATGCACAAGGCGTACCGCATGGCGTATCCCGGGACGCAGACCGTCGCGCGCCACCTCGACGTCCTCCGGCCCGACATCATCCATGTCAACAGCCCCTGCACTCTCGGGTACGCTGCCATGCGCTACGCGAAGGAGAGTCACATTCCGGTGGTGGCGACCTATCACACGCATTTTCCGACGTATCCGCGATATTACGGGCTTGGCGGTTTCGAGGAACTGGCGTGGACGCTGACGCGCCGCTACTACAAGGGCATCGATCGCACGTTTGTTCCCGCGCGACCGATCCTCGAGGAACTTCGCGAACATGGCCTCAACCGTCTGCAGTACATCCCGAATGGAGTGGACAACGCACTGTTCAATCCCACCCGGCGTTCGAGAGCATGGCGCAGCCAGTTCGGGGATGACGACCGGCCGATGGTGCTCTTCGTCAGCCGCCTCGTGTGGGAAAAGGATCTGCGCGTCCTCTCAGACGCGTACCGTCTGCTTGTGGAAGGGGGAAGCACATTCCGCATGGTCATTGTCGGTGACGGTCATGCCCGCGAGGAATTCCAACAACTGATGCCCGGAGCGCATTTCCTCGGCTATCAATCCGGGATTGCACTCGCGGAGGCGTACGCATCCTCCGACATTTTCGTGTTTCCGTCCACAACGGAAACATTCGGACTGGTCACTCTCGAAGCGATGGCCTCGGGTATTGCTCCCGTTGCCGCCGCCGTCGGCGGTGCGGTGGAATTGATCACCGATGGCGTGACAGGACTCTTCGCCGCGCCACTCAACCCGGGGGAGCTGGCGGAAGGAGTGCGCCGCCTCCTCGATGATCCCGCGATGCGCAGGACAATCTCCTCGACGGCCGCGATGCATGCGGCAACGTATGCGTGGGATCGCGTGCTGCTGCGGATGTTCGACGCATATGTTGATGTGATTGACACATTCGCCGCCACGCGCGCCCATGCCGCGCACGCGTCCCGACGCGGAAAGCTCCTTCCGCGGATGGTGCGCGCTTCCAGCGTCGGTCGAGACTGAACGCAGCGTCCCGGAACGGGTTTCCTCAGAAATCCAGAAGAAATGTTCCGGATTCTGGTTTCAGGCGAAGAAGCGAGACGTCCTGTTCATTCAGGACGGCGACGACCTGTGCGTCCGACACCGGTGCTGCGCGCTGGATGTTGAACGGCAGATGCACGTCGATGCACACCGGGACCGTGTTGTGCGTGAACACGCAGACGATCTCGAGTATGGCACGTCGGGCATCGGTGTATGTCAGTGATGCGGATACCGGCCCGAAGCGCGTGGGAACTCGCCGGAAGGAGATGGCTCGTCCCGGTTGCATCAGCCTCGCGCCGGCGCCCCGGAATACCGCGAGGGATGTTCCGTTGTCGTCGATGAGACAATCGCGCAGGAAGAGCGCAATCTCCGCTGCGGCCCAGCCGTGGTGCCCGTCGCCCATCGCCCCGCCGCCACTGCGCGGATGGATGGCTTCGGGAAAGGAGTAGGGTGGGACCGCCTGCCGGAACACGCACTCGGCGGTCTCCCATGCGCCCGCGATGTCGCCGAGCGCCAGTTGCGCGTGAGCGATATGCATCGTGAGATAGGGATTGTATCCGGAGTGGATGATGGGATGATAGAAGCCGCGAACATCCACGAAGCGATCGCGGAGCGCACGAACGGTGCCCGGAGCCGCCTCGCGAAATGCCGTGTGACACAGAAGCGGATAGATGCACACAAGCGAACCGATTGCGCCTGCGTCGAATGCGCGTCCAGGCGCGGCGGGGATGAGTGGATGTCCGAGGCGATTCTCGTCGCCCATGATCGCCTGTTGAAGCGCTTCTTCGAAGTCGGAGGCGTCGCTCTGGAATCGGCGCGCGCTCGCGGTGTCACCGAGTTCCGTCGCGGCTTCGACTGTTGCGCGTAAGCCCGCAAGCGCCCAGAAATTGTCCCAGTAGTACTGATCCGTGAGACCGAAATGCTCCGCACTGAGACTGGGCGGCAGGAGGCCGTTCGCGCCGGCTTGCCGCTTGCGCGCGAGCCAGCGCGCCGCACGCGCCATGACGGGAAACTGTTGCGCCAGCCAGGCGCGCGACGATGTGCGCTGATAATGGTGCATCAGCGTCCAGAGGACCGTGCCGTTGGAGTCCCATTCTCCGTCGGGACCACGAAAGAATCCATCACGCGTGAGCCGCGCGGGGAAGGCGTCGAGCGCCTGGCGCACACGGAGATGGAATCCCAGTCCATCCAGAGCCCGAAGCATGGTGCATGCATCGCGGAACCAGAAGTGGTGGTAGAGCCACGGTCCGGGCGACACGAAATCGCCGTCATGAAATTGCAGCAGCGAGAGACGGCACGCGTCGAACAGCCGTTGCAATTCTCCGTCGGGAAACTGCCACACGGCGCCGAGAGCGAGTTCCTTCTCCCAGCGAGCGCATTGTTCCGCGAGGCGCTTGTCGAAAGACACGCGCCAGGTGCGGCGCGACGGCGTGCCCACGAGGTCCCGGTCCTCGGCAAGCGCAACGCTGTAGTTCACGGTGGTCGTGTCGCCATGCCCGAGGTCGAAACGGTACGCGGCCAGCGCGTGCGCGCGGCCTTTGTCGCAGCGGGCCGAGGGCGATTGCGGCGTCTCCGCGAGCGCGGGGCCTTCACGCAGAAGCCGCCGTGCGATGTCGCCGCTTTCGAGTGATCCGCAGGACATCCAGTCCGGCGGACGCGCGAACACCACGCCGGTCACGCCGCTCACCTGCAGGACGCGAGGCGTTTCGAACATCACCGTGTGCAGCGGAGCGACACCCTCCGGATTGAACGGTCGCACGGCGACGCAGAGCAGGCCGCGTGCGCGGGTTCGGCCGTTGTTGCGCAGCCGCGCGGAGCCGAACAGGACGTCGTGCCCTCCGCGTATGCCGCCCGCGAAGTAGTCGGAACGCAGCTCGAGTTCGCGATGAGAGACTGTCGTCGTGACCATCGGGAGCGCGCTGCCGAACTCCTGCCGCGCCTCCGCGGCGAGTGACGGGAAAAACGCGCCATGGTCGTCCGCCAGCCAGAGGTCGACGGACCATTCCCTGGGCAGCGGTGTCGCAAGCCCGCGCGGATCAATGACCGCTTCATGGGATCCGTGGGGCGTTCCGACCGCGGTCCAGTTGCGATGCGTGATGTTGATGAGCAGCGGATTCTGCGAGCGCGCGACAAAACTCTCCGAAGCGGGATCAAGCTGCTTGTGCACCCAGAAGGGATAGATCCAGTCGTCGTGCATTTGCAACACCGCGAAGTTCAGTACTCCGCGCATGATGACGGGCGCGCTGATGTGCAGGAGTTCTTTCGGGAAGCCGACACCCTCCACTTCCGAGAGCGAGGCGGCGAGGAGGAATTGCCTGATGGAGCGTTCCGGAATCTGGAGGCGTCGCAGCGCCTGCTCGAATATGAAGGAGGAAATGTTCATTGCCGGTCCAACATACACCGGGATTATGAGGAAATGATGTGACAGGAACCGCGCGCGGTCTTTCCCGTTCGCGTGTATGAGAACAGGAAACTCACACAACGCTCAGCAAACACAAATACCGGCGCGATAGCTTTGTATCCATGGCACTTCGCATACATCGGCGACCGCTGTTGCTTGCCGCCGCCAAGGGGGCGGTTCTGATCGGAGCGTGCGCTCTGGTATGGGACCGTTTCGCGGACGTGGATGGACACACCGTCCTGAACCTCATCCAGCGCGGCGGTCCCTGGCTCGCACTCCTGTTTGTTCCCGTTCTGATGATGACGATGGCGGACTCCATCGGATGGCGTCTCTGCCATGCGCGCTCCGCGCATTCCATGCGGCTCGGACGGCTGTACCGTATCCGCGTGGGTACAGACGCCCTGCTGAATGCGGTGCCGGGCGGTGTGGCGATTGCGGAAACCATGCGGCCGATACTGGTGCGCAGGGAGTGCGGCGTCGAATACGATGAGAGCATTTCCGCGTCGGTGATCGCGAAGATCATCATGACGCTCGCACATCTCCTGTTCCTGATCGGAGGATTGCTCGCGTTCATTTTCAGCATCGGGGGGACGGCATTCCTTCCACTCTGGCAGTTGACGCTCCTCGTCTGTGCAGCCGTCCTTGCGGTTTGGGTCGTCACGATTCCGTTCCGCATGGAGAGCATTTCAAGTCTGTTCCGCGCGGCATCGCGCATCCGGTCCCGTTCCTTCCGGTCCTTGCTCGAGCGCCTCGGACCGTTGGCGCAGCGGATCGACACCGATGTTCTCGCTTTCACCCGCTCGCATCGAGCGCGCTTTGGAAGGGCCTTCGGCGCGTTCGCTCTCGGCTGGTTGTGTCTTGCGTCGGAGACGTTTCTGATCGCAACGCTCCTCGGAACCAATCTCACACTCGGCCAGGCCATTCTCTTCGAAGGAGCAGTGTCGCTTCTTCGCGCAGCGTTTTTCTTTCTTCCGGGAGCCCTCGGGGCGCAGGAAGCTGGAACGGTGCTCCTCTTTCAGGCGCTCGGCATTCCCGACCCCGGCATCGCCGCGGCGGCATTCGTGCTTCTGCGCCGTCTCCGCGAGCTCGTGTGGATCGTGGTCGGACTTTTTCTGCTCTGGCGATTTCAGATGCATCCGCTTGCCCGCGCCACCGCGCTGCCGGAGGCATTCCCGGCATGAACCTTCTCCCGCGCAGTTGCCGTGCTCCGCTGGTCGCCTCTGTCGCGCGACCCGGCGCGTCACCGGATCCATGTATTCTCTTCACCACGGATAAAATGGTATGATTGCATCCCTCTTGCAGGAAGCCGCGACGCGCCGCGATGAATTCTTTCGGGAATACGTCGACCTCCCCGTGCGCACGGAGTATCGCCTGCGTTGCCTCTCCATTAACACGCACCGCGGCCGCGGCCCGAAGTTGCCGTACCTGCTCTCAAACGCAACACCCGAAGAACGAGAGCGCTTCGAACTTCTCCATGAGACGCGCGCGTACACCTACTTCATCGCCGAATGGCTGAATCGGCACAAAGACGACTACGATGTCGTTGCGTTGCAGGAAGTCTTCAATGGAGTACTCGGTGTCGGGGATCGCATCCTTGGCAAGTACCGGCAGCGCGACCACTACCGCATCGTCAGCGGCTTCCGCTCCTTCGTCGAGCACGGAGTCGGATTCGCGGCGTTCCGCTACCAGAATCTCCTGCTGAGCCACCTGCCCCAGCTATCCAATGGTGGCATGAGCAACCATCTGCCGGGGAAAGTGCTCTTTCTCGCCTCCTGCGGGTACACTATTGCGCCGTTCCTCCTGCACGATCGCATCGTATGGATCGGGAACACGCACCTGCACGCCTACAACCCGAAGGAACGTCAGCGGCAGGCCGCGAGCATCGCCGGAGAAATCCGAAAACTGGGTGATGTGCCGATCATTTTTCTCGGCGACCTGAATACCGTTCCCCCGGGATGCCGCCACAGCGGCTTTGAAACCGGGGAACGTGACGATAACAGTTATCGCGATGACCGCTCACTCGCCATTCTCGAAGACGCCGGACTGCGCACGGTGGCGCATGAGGACAATCCGGCATTCTGGTCCTATCCCACCGGCGTGCCAGGCCGGACATTGGACTACATCTTCTTTTCGCATCACTGGAGCGCCCTCGACTACAACGTCGTCACCGACTTCACCTTCTCCGACCACTACCCCGTGTATGCCGATCTTGTTCTCGCCACGTAGGAATGATCCGTATGACGATATCCCCCTGTGAGCATCTTGTTCGGCGCGTGTCATAAACCGATGTGGACCCTCTTCCGCGGAGCACGAAACGACCGCCTCCTAACCGAATCCTCACGCGGCCCTCATACGCGCGTAACGATGGGAGTGTAGCTTTGCAGGTATGAAACTCGTCGATGCGCAAGGCGCACACACACCATCACAACACAGCGGAGAACGCATGAAAAACATCGCCACAGTCCTGGCGCTGTCCGTCCTGCTTGCTGCCGGCGCGCGCGCCCAGCAGGGACCCAACACCGAAAGCGATCCGGGGAAGGATCAGAAAACCACGGATGTGAAACTGCCCGTGAAGGCGTCGACGCCCGCGCTCGATGCCACTGATGAGGAGCTGAAGAAAAAAGTTGAGGAAATGAAGAGTCAGCTCGAAGGCCTTGACGAGGCGATCAAGGAATTGCAGACAGACCGCGACGCGCTGAAGAAGATCAAGGTCAGCGGATACCTGCAGATCAATTTTGAAAAAAGCGAGTCGATGAACGGGCTTTCGGTGGATCCGTACGATGCGAAGGATTTCGTCAAATCCCGCTTCCGGGTGCGGCGCAGCCGCATCAAGATCATGTACGACGCCGGCTCGACGAGCATGGTCGTGCAGGGAGATTATTCGAATTCCGGCTTCACCTTGAAAGACGCGTATCTCGATTTCGCCGAGCAGTCGCTGAAAATGTTCTCATTCCGGCTTGGAGTGTTCAACCGTCCGAACTATGAAGTGGAGTATTCCTCCAGTCAGCGCGAATCCCCCGAGCGCTCCCGCGTCATCGGCGCGCTCTATCCCGGGGAACGCGATCTCGGCGTGATGGTCACGATGGCTCCCGAGGATCTCTTCAAGCTGCAGCTCGCTGCGTTCAACAATACGTTCGCGGGCACCTTCTCGCAAAACAATCCGAACTTCAGCTCGGAGCCGTTGTACTTCATGGCCCGCGCGACAAAGGCGCTCAATCTCGGCGATGTCGGCATCGACTTCGGCGTGCATGGCCGCTTCGGGTCGGTGCGCGCGAACTCGGCGCGGCTTCTCGAAAGCGACGTGGCCACGAATGGCGCGGCCGACACGACCTCCATCAAAGTGGGCGATGCGGTCAGCCGCAACTGGTTCGGCGCGGAAGTCCAGATCTACTACGATTTCCTCGGCGGCATGAAGCTGCTCGCGGAATACATCACCGGATCGGACGTGAACGTCCTCTCCGCCACTCCCGGCGCCATCCGCAAGCGCGATTTCAACGGCTACTATGCCATGCTCGTCAAGAGCCTGGGCGACGAATTCCAGTTCGCCGTGAAGTACGACTCGTACAATCCGAACTCGAAGATTTCCTCCGACGTGATCAACAGCACGAGCGAACTCGCCATCAACACGATCGGACTCGGCCTGCATAACTACAGCTTCCCGAACGTGCGTCTCACGCTGTGGTACGACAACGTGACAACGAAAACCAACGACCGCATCCTCAAAGAGGACCCGAAGGACAACCTGCTGACCTTCCGCGCGCAGTACAAATTCTAAGACGACCGCACCGATGAACATCAACACATTGAGGAAATACATGAAAAACATCGCCATGAAAGGGCTGCTGCTGGCGTCCGTATTCGTTTTCGCGACAGGCTTCAGCACGATGGACAAGATCACGGTGAAGGGTTCCGACACCCTGGTCATTCTCGCTCAGCGTTGGGCCGAGCGCTACATGAACAAGAACGCAAACGTCTCCATCCAGGTCACCGGCGGCGGTTCGGGAACGGGCATCTCCGCGCTCATCAACGGAACCACGGACATCTGCAATTCCTCGCGTCCGATGAAGCCATCAGAGCTCCAAAAATTGAAGGAACGCTTCGGGACGCTTGGCGTCGAAATCCGTTGCGCGAAGGACGGCCTCTCCGTCTACGTCAGCGAAGCCAATCCCGTGCAGGCACTCACGCTGCAGCAGATCAAGGACATCTACACCGGCAAGATCACCAACTGGAAGGCGGTCGGCGGCAAGGATGCCAAGATCGTCCTGTACTCGCGCGAAAATAATTCCGGCACATACGTGTACTTCAAGGACAACGTGCTGAAGGGCGACGATTATGCGCCTTCCTGCCAGAATCTCCCCGGTACCGCGGCCGTCGTCAATGCGGTCGCGAAGGACGTGAACGGTATCGGGTACGGCGGTGCGGCGTACGGCAAGGGCATTCGCGAAGCGAAGGTCAACGGCGTGGCGCCGTCCAAGGCAACCATCGCCGACGGCAGTTATCCGATCACCCGCTATTTGTACATGTACCTGCGTTCAAAGCCCACGGGCGCCATCAAACAGTACATCGACTGGATCCTGAGTCCGGAGGGACAGTCCGTTGTTTCCGAGGTCGGGTATTTCCCGGTCAAGTGATTTCGATTTCGACAACCGAATGATCGCAGAAGCGCGTGCGTCCCGGCCGGAGTGCCGGGGCGCATCGTTTCTGTCTCCGGAGCAGCACGCACCAAAGCACGTATGAGCAACAGATCATGAGCGAACTCCCAGAAACCCCGCAGTCGGAACAACCCGCTGATCGCGCTCCCATGGACGCGCGGACATCCATCGGCACCGAACACGCCCGTGCCGCGGCACATGGCCGGACACATGAGCGGGCCACGCCGAACCGCTTCCTCGTGCACAAGCCGCTCGTGTACGGGAAGAAATTCTACTTCTCCGAGTTTCTCGCGGAGCGGCTCATTCAGACGATCGCCATCCTCTCGATCGGCGTGATTCTCGCGATTTTCTACTACGTCTTTCAGGAAGCCAGCTACGCCTTCCGCGATCCGCGGCATGCGTCGACATCGATTGCGGATCCGTCCGCCCCGTCTACGTCGAAAGAGGGTCCTCTTGTTGCGGAATCGTATGGCGGTGAGGAGACTCCGGCCGCACCCGGACAAGGCGCCGGCGATCCATTGCAGCCCGACACCTACGGATTGGAAACGCAAACGACCCCCGGCGCCCACGGCACCGCGGCGAAACCCTCCGCAGCCAATTCCCTCGAAGCGGGACGCAACGCGTCACAGAGCGCGGAGAGTGGCGGCGGCGAAAACGCGGTGACCATCGGGCAGTTGATCCTGCCGAACGATCTGATCGATAACGAACCCCGGCACATCTGGCAGCCGATTGGCTCCGTGCCGAAATACAGCTTCGTCCCGCTGTTCATGGGCGCGCTCAAGGTGACGATCATCGGACTCCTCATCGCCGGCCCGATCGCCATTCTCGCCGCGCTGTTCACCACCTCCTTCGCACCGCGATGGATACGCGAAATCATGAAGCCGGCAATTGAAATCCTCGCGGGCTTTCCGTCCGTGGTCATCGGCTTTTCTGCCTCATCACCATTGCCACACTTCTCCAATCGATCACCGGATCCGAATACCGGCTGAATTCCTTTGTCGGAGGCATTGGCATGGCGCTGGCGGTGATCCCCATCGTGTTCACTGTCACCGAGGATGCCCTCTCGGCCGTGCCGCGATCCATGAAGGAGGCGAGTATCGCTCTGGGCGCATCGCGCTGGCAGACGGCGTGGCGCGTCGTGCTTCCCGCCGCGACGCCCGGCGTCTTTGCCGCCCTCATTCTCGGCTTCGGACGCGCGTTCGGCGAGACCATGATCGCGCTGATGGCCACAGGCAATGCCGCGTTGACCTCGATCGATCTCTTCGAATCCGTGCGCACGATGTCCGCCACCATCGGCGCGGAAATGGCGGAGGTGGAATTCCACGGCGTGCATTATGGTGTGCTCTTTCTCATCGGCGCCGTGCTCTTCGTGGTGACGTTCACGCTGAACGCGCTTGCGGAGTTCTATGTGCGCAAGCGGCTCATCAAGAAATTCCAGGGGAACTGACGCCATGCGCACCACACGCTCCGTCCGCTCCGCCGTCGTCGCCGTCGGACTCATCCTGCTGTCCCTGTCGCTTCTCGCCGTCATGGCGCTGTTCCTCGTCTGGTATGTCGCCATCGGCGTTCTGGTGGTGTTCACTGTTGCCGTGGGATGGACCTACCGCGCGCTGGACCTCGACACGAAGCGCTCGATCAGCGAGAACGTGTTTGTGATTCTCTCCGGAAGCGCCGCCGTCGTCATCGTGATCTTCGTCGTGTATTTCCTCATACACATTTTCCTCCTCGGGAAATCCGAATTATCGTGGAATTTCCTCGTGAGCGCTCCCGCGGAGGGACTCACGAAGGGCGGAATTTTCCCCGCCATCGTCGGGACGGCGTTGCTCGTGATCATCATGTCGATCGCGGGCGTTCCCATCGGGACGATCACCGCGATTTATCTGACGGAATATGCGAGTGAGAAATCCGTGATCGCCCGCTTCATTCGCTTCGCCGTGAACACGCTTGCCGGCGTGCCGGCCATCGTCTTCGGCCTCTTCGGACTCGGGTTCTTCATCGGCACTGTCGGCCGGCAGATCGACGCCTATACGTTCAACAGCCGCATGGAAAAGATGGAAACACTTTTCCAGTCCGACGGCTCGCCGTTCAAGGGTGACAATGCCGCCACAGGCGACGAGATCCGCGCACTCTTCGAAAAGAACGATCCGGAGTCCTGGAAGGAGCAGATCGCGCAGGTGAGGATACTCAACGAGGTACACGGCACGGACGTCCCCATCGAGCGCGCGCGCGTCCGGGAATACTACGCGCAGAGCAACAGCCCGAAATGGGGACAGCCGGCGCTCATCTGGGCCGCGCTCACCATGGCCCTTCTCACCCTCCCCGTGGTGATCGTCTCTGTGGAAGAGTCCATCAAGGCGGTGCCGAAGGATCTGCGCGAGGCGAGCCTCGCCCTCGGCGCAACCAAGTGGATGACGATTCGCAAAGTGGTCATTCCGGGCGCTATCACCGGAATCCTGACCGGGGGAATCCTCGCGGTCAGCCGGGGCGCCGGTGAAGTGGCGCCCATCCTGTTCACGGGCGCCGCATATTACCTGCCCGAACTGCCGACGACCCTCTCCTCCCAGTTCATGGAACTCGGATACCACATTTACGTGCTGACGACACAATCCACGGATGTCGAAGCCACGAAGGGTCTCCTCTACGCGACGACGTTCGTGCTGCTCATGCTCACCTTCACCCTGAATTTCTCGGCGATATTTCTCCGCTCGCGCGTGCGTGCGCGGCAGAATCGCCTCGGACAGTAACACCCAGCTCCGACACCCCATGAAAGACCTGACACCGAAAATCATCACCCGAAACCTCGATCTGTTCTACGGGAAGAAACAGGCGCTGAAGGACATCTCGCTCGATATCTACCCGAACAAGGTCACCGCATTCATCGGACCCTCGGGGTGCGGAAAGTCCACGTTCCTTCGCACGCTCAACCGGATGAACGATCTCATCGACAGCGCGACGATCACCGGCGAGGTGACGATCGACGGGTTGAACATCTATGACAAGAACATCGATGTCGTGCAGCTCCGCAAGCGCATCGGCATGGTGTTCCAGAAGTCGAATCCCTTCCCGAAATCCATCTACGAGAACATCGCGTACGGCCCGCGCGTCAACGGCATCCGCGACAAGGCGAAACTCGACGAGATCGTCGAGGAAAGTCTCAAGTCCGCGGCAATCTGGGACGAGGTGAAAGACCGCCTCAAGGATTCGGCGCTCGGACTGTCCGGCGGTCAGCAGCAGCGCGTCTGCATCGCGCGCTGTCTCGCGGTCAATCCGGACATCCTCCTCATGGATGAGCCCGCCAGCGCGCTCGATCCGATCTCCACGGCCAAGATCGAAGAACTGGTCTTCGAGCTGAAGGACAATTACACCATCGTCATTGTCACGCATAACATGCAGCAGGCCGCGCGCGTCAGCGATTACACGGCATTTTTCTATCTCGGGGAATTGATCGAATACGACAAGACGCGCACCGTCTTTACCAACCCCTCGAAGAAACAGACGGAAGAATACGTCACCGGCCGCTTCGGCTGACGCATGGCGCATGACGCGCCGGGAAATGCCGAGCCCTCGTCCCTGCCAATCTTTTCCACCCATCTTCTCTTCCGGACATCCGTGCAATGAACGAGCATATCCTCAAACGGTTCGATGAGCGTCTCGATAAACTGATCGGTCGACTCGACAGAATGGGCGCCATGGCGCGAGAGCAGGTCGGGACCGCCCTCCTGGCACTGGCGGAATCCAACAGCGCATCGGCCCTGCAGGTGATCGAGAGGGACGCGAAGCTGGATAAACTCGATATCAAGATCGACAAGCTCGGGATGGCCATCGTCGCGGCGCATCAACCGGTCGCGATGGATCTCCGGCTCATCATGGCCGGCCTGTCCATCAACCGCATGATCGAACGCATCGGCGATTGCGCGGTGAATATCGCCGAACGCGTGACGCTGCTGGGCAATGACGCGCAGGTGGTGCATCGCACGCGCATCCTCGAGATGGGGGCGGTCGCCGAACGCATGGTCGTGGACGCGATGCAGGCGTTCCTGCACCTCGATGTGGAGCGTGCCCGCGCCGTGTGCCTGACGGACGACTCGGTGGACGAGATGGATAGCGAGAATTTTCGGGTTCTGACCGCGCTGATGAGCAGCGAGCCGGCACGTATCGAACCGTGCAGTCATCTTCTGCTGGTCAATCGCAACGTCGAGCGCATCGCTGATCTTTCCACCGGCATCGCCGAGGAGGTGTTCTTCCTCGCCAACGCCACCATCGTCCGCCATCGCAAATGGACCGATCCCACGGTGGAATCTTCGACGGAATCGGCGAAGCTGGAAGAGGCGAAAGAGGAGTAACCGTGTGACGGCGCCGCGTTTCCGTCCCTGTCAGAAAATGTAGAACCGCGCGCCGAGAGCTCCCTCGATATCGATTGCCGCCTTCGGGAGGACGCCGACGAGCGGATTGAGTTCCACGAAAAATTCCAGGCCGGGTCGGGGCAGAAAGTAATTCAGCCCGATGACGCCACGGGCTGCCATGGTGACGGTTTTCGTGTAGAACCACCGGCTGCTGTCCGCGGTGGAGTTGAAGAGCAGGTACTTGCCCTTGTCGCCGAACCCGATCGCTCCGCCCACGCCCGCGTACAAATTCAAATTGTAATTCGTCTGCGGAAAGAGAAAGAAGAACTGCCACAGATAGTCGCCGTGTATGCGCGGGTAGCCCATCGCGGAATGCCCGATGGCGAAATCGAAGGCCGTGGTCCGTGTCGCGCGCCACTTGATGGTCACGGCGGTCGGTTCCCCGACGGACAAGCCGATGCCGAAGCGTTTGCCGGGCGGGACTTGCGCGCGGCATTCCGTCGCCGAGAACAGCAGCAGAGTCAGGAGAATGCCCGGAACGAAAAATGAGCGTCGCATGTGATGTCTCCAGCGTATGATGTGTCGATGTGCGTGCTGCCGGCGCAGGTCACATTTCCCGGGCGCGCTTCGCCGCGGCTTTCGAACGGGGCTTCTTCGCGCTTGCGCGGTCCGCCACGCGTGAAGCGCTGTCCTGCGCGGGCGGAGCCGCCAGCTCGTCCGTGATGGTCCGTTCGATTTTCTCCTTTCCCTCTCGCAACAACGCTTTGCCCTTGTCCAGAAGCTCCTTGCCATGCGCATCGAACTGCTTTCGGGCGAAATGGTTCACCGTCCCTCCCGCGAAAAGGAGGATGATCCCGATGACGAGTGCGATCTTGAACAGTTTTTTCAGCACGGACAGCACGAAGATGATCAGCAGAATCGCGAGTGCGAGCGCGATCAGGGGATTGTCCGACAGGAAGCTGGTGATTTCGTTCATGGGTATCGGCTCAAGGGTCCCCGGTCAGATGTAATGCGGAATCATGGCCTTCCATGCCGGCCAGTCGTGCGTGTATCCGCCTTCCCAGACGATCAGATTGTGCCTGACGCCTTTGGCGGTAAGGTGATTCGACATTTCCACATTGCGGCCAAGGCACAGATCATGGTCGCTGGTCACGAACGTAAACTCGGTGTGCGTGTTGTACATGTCGAGGAACCAGGGATCGGTCAGATTCGGCACGAACGCGGCGGGATCGTTGAAATAGCAGAGCTCGTCGTAGTACCCGTCCAGGAGTCCGGCGATGGTGAAGGATCCGCCGAAACTCACCACGCGGTGCACCAGCTCGGGGTGCTTCAAACCGAAATTGACGGCATAATACGCGCCGAAACTCATGCCCGCGAGAATCAGACCGTCCGATCCCGTTTCATGCCGCAGATGCGGCAGGAACTCCCGCAGGAAATACTCCTCATACGCCACGGAAAGTTCAATGCGTCTCCGGGGAGGAGTGGCGGGATTGTACCAGCCGTCCCAATTGTTCGTGTCGACACAGTAGATCTGTATCAGCCCCTGATCGATTTTCCATTCCATGGCTTCCAGCATGCCCTGAGCGGCGAATTCCGTGTGGTTGCCCTGCGGGGTCGGGAATATCACCACCGGCGTCCCGGAATGACCGAAACGCAGGAATTCCATATGCTTCTGTACTCGGTGACTGAACCACCCGAATGACGAAACCTGCACGCCTGCTCCGTAGAGAAAATCGGTGTTGGGACGGGATCCGCGTTGGAAATACGTGAGGGACACAACGGATCGCTCAATCTAACAACCCACGGCGAAAATCCAAAGGCGATACCGGTATGCCGCTGCCGACCGTATATTTCCCTGTGAACGTCGTCGCATGAAACAATTGCATTCTCCACATCGTAGGGAGAGGCAAATCACATGCGTCATGCCATCGAGAGCCGACCGGCAGCGCGTGTGAAGCATCAATCGACAGGTGACGCCATGGAAAAAAGATTGGTCAAATCCCGCAAGGAAAAAATGGTCGCAGGCGTGGCAGGCGGACTCGCGGAATATTTTGAAATCGATCCCGTCCTTGTGAGGGTCGCCTTCGTGCTCCTCACCTTTCTGCACGGGGGCGGGATACTCGCGTACATCATTCTCTGGATCGTGATGCCGGCAGCCAAAGTCCTGCCTGCGTTTGCCGCACCGGCTGCGGCCGGTGTGACGAATGAAGGCGAGTCGATCATGCCTGAGACGGAAACGGCATCGCCCCTGCCTCCGGCGACAGGCTCGGCCAGGAGCGGCATGATCGCCGGCAGCATCCTCATCGGACTCGGAACCCTGTTCCTGCTCGACAACCTCATTCCGGATATCGATTTCGGGGAACTCTGGCCTCTTGTCCTGATCCTTCTCGGCGGAGGACTGCTCTGGAATTCTCTCAAGCGCGATTCTTAAATCATTGGAGGCCATCATGAAATCCGGAAGAATGTTCTGGGCTGTACTCTTCATCACGGTGGGCGCTCTCGGCCTCCTGCAGAACCTCTCCATCATGACCTGGGCAGTGGATGGTCTGTGGAAATTCTGGCCGCTCGTGCTGATCCTCATCGGCGTTTCGACGATTTTCCGCGATCAGAAATTCCGCTGGATCTTCTCCGGAGCGGCTGGACTGCTCGTCGGACTGATCGGCTTCTCCATCGCCAATCATGGCTGCAACGTGATTGATAACGAATGGAATGACGACACAACGTTCATTCACCAGAAATTCGTCGAGGACTACGAGCCGTCCACGACGAGCGCGACGCTGCTTTTCGAGGCGGGAGCTGGAACGTTTTCCATCGGCGATACCACCGGAAGCCTGATCGTCGCCGAATGCGAGAGCAGTGTGGGCAGGTACGAGCTGAGCAAGGAGGACAGCGGGAGCGCGAAGTATCTGTCTCTCGGCATGGAGAATTCTTCCATGCACTGGCGGGGGAACATGCGCAACTCGGTGGAGGTGAAGCTGAATCCGACACCCGCGTGGGACATGATCTTCAAAGTCGGCGCCGCGAGCGTCGACTTCGACCTCAGCATGTACATCGTCCGCAAAGTCACCTTCGAAGGTGGCGCGTCCAGCGTCGACCTCACGCTCGGAGACCGCAATGACGAAACTTCGGTGGACATCGAGACGGGCGTGTCCTCCATCACGGTCAGGATACCGGTCACCGTCGATTGCGAGATCCGCACGGATGCGGCGCTCTCAAGCAAGGATTTTGAAGGATTCTCGAAGACGGAACCGGGGATCTGGCGTACGGACGAATACGGTTCGAAAAAGAAGAAGCTCTCGTTGAATATCGAAGCCGGAATTTCCAGCATCCATGTCGTGCGGTACTGATTCTTCGCGGTACGCGACATCCTCCACATGAAGGACCATCGGCATCGCGGGGACACGTGTCGGGTACATCAACGGAAAAGGCGCGAAGGTCAAATGACGTTCGCGCCTTTCCCGTTGCGTGGGGAATCGTGACGCAACAGGTCAGCGCGGTTTGAAAGCGCGGAGCATGAGTCCGCCTCCCGCGCCGATCAGTCCGAGCATGAGCAGCGTCACCGGGAGGTTGGTCGGCATGAAGAATGCGGTCAGGTTGAGTATGATGCCGACAACGATCACCGCGAAACTGCCGATGCTCAGTACCCAGCCGGCGATGGACTTCGCGTTGAAGAACAGCAGCGCGATGCCGAGGATCAGCGGAATCAGCGCCACCCCGAAACTGCCGAAGCCGAAGAGTGTTCCGAGATTTGAAACAACAATGACGCGGCTGAGAAAGAGATAGAGGCCGGTGACCAGCAGCGCAAGACCGAGGAAAAATGTGCCGATGCCGCCGGACGTGCCACCTGCACCAGGAAATTTATTGCTCATCGAATCAGGCATGGTAGGGTTTTCCGTTCGATTGGAGTGGCTCAAATATCACACATCCCACCGGTATGAAACAAGGTGCGATTTGAACGGGATGCGGTGTTCTTTAACTTCATTGAATGAATTCCAGCCTCATGAAACTGCCATGCGCCGGCCTGGCCGCCCGAGTGCGGATCCTGGTGCTCTGTCTGCTCTTGATCGCTCCTGTCGTGATCGCGCAGAAGAAATCCCGCATCCCGGCGAAGCCGTCACCCCTGCGTGTCACACCGGAGCTCCTGCGGCCGCACCTGCGCTTTCTGGCATCGGACGAGTTGCAGGGTCGCGAAACAGGCGAACACGGTCAGAAGGTCGCCGCGCAGTATCTCGCCGCGATGTTCGAACGCGCCGGCGTGCAGCCCGCCGGTGACAGCGGCTCCTATTTGCAGCGTTTCTCCCTGTACCGGGAAGCGGCGAATGGCGTGCAGCGCATCTCCCTGCGGGATGCCGATTCGGAAACGCCGCTCGACATCACGGACGATTTCGTCTTCACCGTCTTCGGCTCCGACACCATCGATGCCCCCGTTGTCTTTGCGGGATACGGTATCGACGACTCGCTGAACTTTCGGTATTCGGATTACGCGGGTATCGACGTTGCGGGAAAGGTCGTGCTGATTATTGGCGGCGTCCCTCGCAGGAACGATCCTGCCGCTCCGTTCAGCACGGCGCGAAATCGCTGGCAGGACATGTCGGCGGCAACGCCATCGCTCGCAAAAATTGCCGCCGCCCGCGCTGCCGGAGCACGCGCCCTGCTCATCGTGCCCGATATCGGGGAATCCGGTTTGGGAAACATCACGAAAAAGGTCAAGCGGCGGTCTCCGTTTTCCTTCCTCAGTTTCAGTCCTCCCCGCCGGACCGTCAGCGCCATGCCGGTGGCGTTCGTCTCGGCTCGCGTCGCGGCACGCATTCTCGGAGGCGGTCCGGTCACCGTGCAGACATTGAAGAAACACATCGACAGCGCCTTGACGCCGGCGTCCTTCGAGATTCCGAGCGCGCGCCTCAGCATCGTCACCGCCAGGACAATCGACACGGTGCGGACGGAAAACGTTGTCGGCATCGTCGCGGGGAGCGATTCGGTCCTCAAGCGCGAAGCGGTGGTGTTCAGCGCGCACTACGACCATATCGGGATGCACGCCGATGGAACCGTCTACAACGGCGCCGATGACGATGCGAGCGGAACAAGCGCCGTGCTGGCCTTCGCGGAACTCCTCGGGACGCTCCCAGTGAAGCCAAAGCGCAGTGTGGTGCTGCTCTGCAATACCGGCGAGGAGAACGGACTCCTCGGCTCGGAATACTACGCCAGGAACCCGGTCATTCCACTTTCGAACACGGTCTGCAACGTGAACATCGACATGATCGGACGCAGGGATCCGGCGCACGTTCTCTCCGGCGTGTCGGACTACGTCTACGTGATCGGTTCGAAGCGGCGGAGCGCCGAACTCGACGACGTCCTGCAACGCGTCAACCGAGAAACGGACAACCTTGTCCTCGACTACGCGTACGATGCGCCCGACGATCCCGAACGCCTCTACGAGCGCAGCGATCATTACAATTTCGCGAAGCGCGGGATTCCCGTGATTTTCTTCCATACCGGCGAGCATGAGGACTACCACCGCAGCACGGACGATTTCGAAAAGATCGAATTCGATCGCATGGCGCGCGTTGCGACACTGGTTCTCCGGGTCGGCCTCAGCGTCGCATCGCGTCCGCAACGACTTCGCATCACGGAGCCCCTGGAGCTCGACCCCTGATCTGCCGCGTCGAACAGATTTCCCCAGTTCCCATTTTCATTCACCAGCCCCTCCCTGAAAACAGATTCCATGAGCGATAACAAGATTATTTTCTCCATGATTGGTGTCGGCAAGGTCGTCCCGCCGAATCGATCCATTCTCAAAAACATCTACCTCTCCTTCTTCTACGGCGCGAAGATCGGCGTCCTCGGCCTGAACGGTTCGGGAAAAAGCACGCTGCTGAAACTCATCGCCGGTGTCGACACGGATTATCTCGGAGAGATCACGGCCGACAAGGGCATCACGTTCGGGTATCTGCCGCAGGAGCCCGAGCTCGATCACACGAAAACGGTGCGCGACATCATCGAGGAGGGCGTGCAGGCGACCGTCGATCTCGTGCGCGAATACGAGGCCATCAGCGCGCAATTTTCCGAACCGGATGCGGATTTCGATGCGCTCATCGAAACGCAGGCGAAACTGCAGGAACAGATCGAACATCTGGACGCATGGGATCTCGACAGCAGGCTGGAAATGGCGGCCGACGCGCTCCGCTGTCCTCCGATGGACACCGCGATCCCGGTGCTCTCCGGCGGCGAGCGGCGTCGGGTCGCACTCTGTCGCCTGTTGCTGCAACACCCCGACGTGCTTCTGCTCGATGAACCCACGAATCACCTGGATGCGGAGTCCGTCGCGTGGCTCGAGCAGCATCTGTCACAATACCCGGGTACCGTCATCGCCGTAACGCACGACCGCTACTTCCTCGACAACGTCGCGGGCTGGATTCTCGAACTCGATCGCGGCGAAGGGATCCCGTTCAAAGGCAACTATTCCTCCTGGCTCGAGCAGAAACAAGAGCGCCTGCGTCTGGAGGAACGCCGCGACAGCAAGCGGCAGCAGGTGCTGGCACGCGAACTTGAATGGGTGCGGATGAACCAGAAAGGGCGTCACGACAAGAGCAAGGCGCGCATCGCGGCGTATGAGAAACTCCTTTCGGAGGATCAGGAATCGCGCAATGAGGAAATGGAGATTTTCATACCGGCCGGACCGCGCCTTGGCGATGTGGTGATCGAAGCGAACGGCGTCTCCAAGGGATATGGCGATCGGCTGCTCTTTGAGGACCTCACGTTCGCGCTCCCCCCGGGCGGGATTATCGGTGTCATCGGTCCCAATGGAGCGGGCAAGACGACGCTGTTCCGGATGATTACGGGTCAGGAAGCGGCGGATGCGGGGGATTTCAAGATCGGCAGCACCGTGGTCCTCGGCTATGTCGATCAGAACCGGCCGCTCGCCGCCGGGAAGACCATCTGGGAGGAAATTTCCGGGGGCGAGGATCTCATGTTTCTCGGCAACAGGGAAGTCAGTTCACGAAGCTATGTCGCGCGCTTCAACTTCTCCGGGACGGATCAGCAGAAGGCCGTTGGCATCCTCTCCGGCGGCGAACGGAATCGCGTGCATCTCGCCAAGGTGCTGCGCGAAGGCGCGAATGTGCTCCTGCTCGATGAACCGACCAACGACCTCGACGTCAATACGCTGCGCGCGCTCGAGGAAGCACTGCTGAACTTCGGCGGCTGCGCCGTGGTGATTTCGCATGATCGGTGGTTTCTCGATCGCGTGGCCACGCATATCCTCGCCTTCGAGGGCGAGAGCCGTGTCGTGTGGTTCGACGGCAACTACTCGCAGTACGAAGTGCACCGGAAAAAGCAACTCGGCATCGCCGCGGATCAACCGCACCGCATCAAATACAAGAAATTGACTCGCGAGTAAGCCGCTACACCGCGCGCCGCGGCTTCCCGCGCCGCGACTCCTCCGTTGCTTTTTGTGCGACAGGATTCGCCCTCGCCTTTGCTGCGGCTGTGCCTTCCACGACCGACACGGCGTGCATTGCTGCGAGTTCGCTCTGAAGTTTCTTCGAAAGACCTCCGACGATCAGATCATACGAGGCGTCGATCCAGGACAACACGTCCCTGGTCGGGACGCTTCCGTCGAGTTTGACAGTGATCCAGTGTCGTTTGTCCATGTGGTACCCGGGTGTGACCGCATCGTACCGTTCGCGCAGCTCGATGGCCGTTGCCGGATCGCATTTGATATTGAATTGCAGTGGAACCGCATCGAGTGCCGCGAGCAGGAACATTTTGTCCATGACTCTGAACACCAGCGTGGATTCGGTGAAAGGAAATCCTTCGGTAACACCAGATTTTCGCAGGCAGTATTCGCGGATCGATTGGATATTCATGGCGTTGCTCCTGGAGTGGAAGTGGGGAATATATGCATAACGCCAGGGATTCCATGTGGTTCCCGGGCTCTTCCCAATCCCCCGGGATTTGCATCCCTGTATCCGAGTACTATCTTTGCTGGGAATTGGACACATCGATCATGTGGCTCTTCAAGAGGACCGGATGGCAGGAAAGCAGAGTTCCACTTCAGGATTAATCGCGTTTTTCGTTCTCGCGGCATCGTTGTTCGCTGGATTGCTTGCCGCACAGGAGACCCTGTTCACGATGCTGCTCGAGTGGCAGCGCCCGATATACGAACTGCATACCGATATCATCGCACCGGAATGGATCATTCTGGAGCATGAATCCTCCGCGGCACAAGGCGGGAGGACTGCCATTCTCGATCAATTGCGCTCGAATGCCAACGCAACAATCAATCCGCGGCTCCGCGAGGCGCAGACGAAGATGGAACTGCGCAACTTCGAAAAAGAGCACGAGCGTACCATCTATTTTCTGAATCCATATATCGCGTTCGCGCCGCTGTACGTGTTCATCTCCGTCGCATTGGCCTTTCTGTTTTCGATGTTCTTTCCGGCCGGCAGCAGCCTGAGCTGGATCAGACATAATCTGGACCGGGTACACGGGCAAATGGAATCGTCGCTCCGCAAGCAGTTCGAGTCCCACGCGCTCGATTTCGATGAGACCTCCGCGCTTGACCGGGATGAGCGCGACGATATTATCCGCAAATCGACCCTTCCAGAGGTGATCACGAACGAAGTGGATGATTTCATCGTGACCAGGCGATGGATGCAAGGCAAGAGCGGCAATCCCTTCTCCCCGTTGAAGTTCTATTTCCGGTATCGTCTCGCGACCGCGTACGGCAACATCATCCAGGGGATCGTGGCGGGAGGCGCGGCTGTGTTGATCTTCGTCATCGGCTTGCGCGGTGTCAAGCTGATTTCGCAGGAAGAGCCGTCCCTGATCCTGATGTCCCTCTCGCTCGAGTTCATTCTTCTCCTCGTTCTCATGCTGACATTCGCCGGCTCGGCGCAGGAGGAGCGTCTCGATCGCGTCGTGAAGGAACTCGAAGCCGAACAACGCGATGCCATCAACGAGCAAACGGAAATGTTGCGCAAACTGCTGGACAAGGTTCTTGCCGAAGGCGCGAAGCGCACCGATGGCGAGTCGATCGCCGAGTACGAAGAACGCAAGATGATTGAAGAAGCCATGACCCTCCTGGTGCGGCAGGCAGAGCAGAAGAAGGCCGTGCATGGAGCTTGACGCGATATTCATTCCGAGACCGGATCTCGAGCAGAAACTCGACAAGATCCTTGATGTCAGCGCGTCGGGAGCGGCATGCGTCGTGTGGATGTTCGGCGACGCGGGCCAGGGGAAAACGCGCTTTCTCAAGGAGTATCTCGAACGGAAGAAGGACATCACCATCGCCGCCTATGCGGATTGCGCCTCGCCCATCGGCGCGCAGTCGGTGTCCGTGCTCAATCCGTATCAGCCGCTGAAAGATGTTCTCGAGCACCTGGTCGCCAATCGCGCGGATTCGCAGCGGTCGCTTGCGCTCGTCAAGAACATCTCGCTGACCGTGCTGGCCTGCATCCCCTTCGTTGGAGAAGTCGCCTACGGAATCAAGGAGATCCGCAGAGACTGGAATGAGTACAAGCGTGGCGAACGCAAAGTCGACTTCGAGCGATTCATCGAGGAGTACTTCGAAACCCTCCACCGCTTCGCCGAGGAAAGCCCGCTGCTGATCGTGATCGACGACGCACACTGGCTCGACAAACAGACCGTGGAAGCGATCGAGCGTTTTGCGACCACCGAGCGCTTCACGTCCGACCGCGTGGTCTTTGTCCTCGCGGCTCGACGCGACGAATTGCAGCGGAATCCCGAACTCCTCGGGTTCCAGACCCGCACTTCGCAATCGCCGCGCGCCAGCGAGGTGATCGTCCCGCCGTTTCTCGACACGCAGATTCGCGACTATGTCCAGGCACGTTTTCCCGCGGCTCCGCCGGAAATCGCACTGCTTCGCTGGCTGGAGCACAAGACCGGCGGGAATCCGTACTACCTTCAGAGCTACATCCAGCACCTGCTCTCCGAGGAGTTGCTCAATCCCGACGGGAGTGTGCGCGGAAATCTTGAATCCTATACCGGTCTCCCCGCGGAGATACGAACGGTCACGCAATGGCTGATGAAATCGTTGCCCGAGGAGGATTTGACGCTTCTCCTCGCTGCCTCGACGCTCGGGTACGAATTCTCACTGCACGAAATATCGCATCTCGCCCGGCAACCGGTACTCGGGGTCATCCGCGCGCTCCGCCGGATCAGAACCATGCACGGGATTTGCGAACCGATCGGCTACCGGTTCGTCAACGGGCGGGAATCAACCGTGTACAAGTTCTCCCAGCACGCCATCCATACGGCCCTGTACAACGAATTGACCATGGAGGAGCGGGAGGCGCTGCACCGAACCACCGCGCAGTACCTGAACGACCTCCGGCTGCATTGCGGCGACGATCCGGAGGTTCTCAGTTCCCTCGCGTCGGCGCTCATGCTGCACGCCCGACTCGGACATCAACCCGAAATCGAGTACGAATCCATTCTGCTCAAGGCGCGCAACGCCTCCGAACCGATAGACCAGGAAACGCTCCTCGCGCAGCTCGCGGCGCTTGCCCCGGTACTGGGGAAATCGGAGGACGATCTTGCGACATCCTACAGGCGCGCGCTTTCGCTCGCACCGTTGCGCACAAGGACGTCGCTCGGCGCCCACGATGCAACAGGCGAACTTCTCGCCGCGGACGATCTTCATGCGCGCGCGAGCGCCGTCAGCGAGGTCGTGCCCCGCATTCTCACGCGGCTCCGTCACGATCAGCCGACGGAAGCTCTCGGATTGATCGAGGAACATCTCGCGGAGCAGAGGAGACGCGGTGTGACGCCGCACCCGCTTCTGTCCATTCTCCAGGCCCTCGCCCTCTCGTCGAAGGGCATGGACGAACGAAGCGTCGAGATCGCATTGGAGCCGGCACTTCTCGCAACGGAGCAGCCCGCATATCAGGCGTTTGCGCGCCTCGCCATCGTTCTCCTGCGGCCTGGGACGGACGTGGAAAGTCTCGCCCGGTCGGTGCAGGATGCAACCGAGTATCAGGGGAAACTCCGCCCGGTGTTGAATACGATGCTTCGTTCCATTCTGCAGAGGCGGTTGAGCCTCACGGATCAGGAAAGCGGCCGCGTCTGACGTTGACTCCCTCGGGGAGTTCCGTGGAGAAGGGTGGGCACACTGAAATACAAACGGGCGCCTCCGCAGGGAGGCGCCCGTTCTCCATCCGCGACGGATGGAATTACTTGCTGATGATCTTGAATTCGATGCGTCGATTCTTCGCGCGTGTTTCCACGGACGTGTTCGGGACGAGCGGCTGCTTTTCGCCGTAGCCCTTCGGCGCCATGCGACCCGCGTCGATACCCTTCTTCGACAGGTAGTCGACCACGGCCTTTGCGCGCCGATCGCTGAGTTTCTGATTCGCTGCATCGTTGCCGACGTCATCCGTGTGTCCGCCGATCTCGACCTTGAGTGTCGGGTTCGTGCGCAGCGTGTTGTATGCCTTCTGGAGAATTTCCTCGGACTCGGGGAGGATGACCGCCTTGTTCGTCTCGAAGTTGATTCCTTCGAGGACGATGCGTCCGCCTTCATCCATCCGGAGAACGTCGGCCTTCAACGGATCGGTGCCGTTCTTGACTTCGGTGCCGTCATCGGCGCCGTCGCCGTCGGTGTCCTTCACCAGTGGATTCGTGCGATAGATGTTGCGCTCGTCGCAGTCGGAGAGCCCGTCACCATCGGTATCGGTTTTCAACGGCTCCGTCTTCATGTCGAGCACTTCATCGCCGTCGATACAACCGTCGCCGTCGGTGTCCTTGTTGAGCGGATCGGTCTTGTGGGTGAGCACTTCGTCGCCGTCGATCAGGCGGTCGCCGTCCGTGTCCTTGTTGAGCGGATCCGTTTTGTACTGCTTCACCTCATCGCCGTCGATCAGGCGGTCGCCGTCCGTGTCCTTGTTGTTCGGATCGGTTCCGTAGATGCCTTTTTCGTCGGTGTCGTTCAGACCGTCGCCATCCGTGTCGGCTATCACCGGCGGCGGTGGCGGAATAATCGTGATTTCTTCCTCCTGCTTCTCCTTGCCGCCGAAGTAGAACATGAGACCGGCCCCGATGAAGGGGTAGTTGTCGTTGATCTCGGAGGTGAACCCGTCGAGATTGTCCGAGAATGTGAACGTCTTCTGGATGCGGAGAAACACATCGATCAGGCTGCTCGCCGTGTACGTAAGACTGACGCCTGCAGGGACGGCGAGGGACGATTTCTCGTCGTTGTTGAGGTACTGCGCGTACTGCACCCTGTTTCTGTCACTGGTTTCGATTTTCGGATCGAAGGTCAAAAATCCCAGGCCGATGAAGAAGGCGGGCCGGAGGCGGGATTTCGGAAAGAGCTGCAAATTCAGACCGAGATGAAAATCGATCACGGTATTGGTGACTTTGTAAGGGTCCCAGTTGGGGCTCGCAATCTGTTCCGCGGAAGCCTCGAGAGAATGGAGGCTTGCTTCGCCCATCAGCCCGAGCGTACCGAAACGGCCCAGGTGAAGGAACGTGTACTGCGCGGAGAGCAGCGCGCCGAATCCGACGGGATTCGTCGGATTCCGAAAGAACGTCCCGTTGTCCTGCACGTCGGAGTTCAACCAGTTCACGCCAAGAGCGATTCCGATTCCGAAGTTTTGAGGCCGAGCGTATTCCTTGGTCTCGGTGGATTCTTTCTGAAGGACGATTTGTTCGTCCTGCTGTGCGAAAGCGCTTCCGCTGAGAAGCAGCAGGAGCCCTGCCACCCAGACGGTAAGAAGCTGTTTCATGAGTCTCGACTCCTTCGTTATTGCACCAGTGTAGCGATTGCCGTCATTCATTGCCGCGCCGACACCCTCGATCCGATACTGAAATACATCACGCGTGATGAATGGATGCTCCAGCAGACGCGTCTCTCCATCCGCCGGTGATTTCGGCAAACCATGCCTGCTGCGCGGTTGGTGCGACATCAACGGATTCCTTTCGAGCGTACAGCTGCAGACGGTGACAGATAGTGTTTGGGATATAGCCTTATTATAATACGGAATAATCGTGAATCCAACAACCGCTCCTTGCATCCTCGCGAGAGACGGCCACGTAGAATCGAATGTCCTAGTCTTCTTTTTTCGCCCTGCGAAGCGCGGGCGTCAGTTCACGAATATCGTTCCGGGCGAATCCTTCGATCGTGTACACGATTTTTCGCTCCCCGTTCGTGATGTAGAACATCGGAAATGATGTCACTTGGAATACTTCCGCGACAAATGTCCCGTCATCAACCAGGACGTCGCCCGGAAACCGGTACTGCGACAGGAACAGCTTCAGCCGCTCTGGTGTTCCATCGACGGCGATGGCGATAAATCGGACGTCCGCATCGCCCTTGAACTGGTCGCTGATGAAGTGAAAGTCGGAGAACACGTCCCGGGAGACGTCGTCATCCACGGAAAAGAAGACGATAAGCAGCGCCTTTCCTTCGTACTTCTCGATATCGAGAAACTTTCCGCGCGCGGTTTCCAGCTCGAAGGGGGGGATGGTGTCGCCCTTTTTGAGCGTCTTGGGTGAGAGGTAAATATAGGCGCCGATGCCTATGGCGATCAGGATGAGGATGATGAGGTAGCGCATGAGTGTCTCCATCGCAAGGTGCGAATTCGCGCGGATGGAAACAAGCGCGATAACTTCCCGAGCAGGCCTTTCGACGGAATTCAGGTGAAGGAAGGGCTACTTTTCGACGGCGATGATTTTTTCGAGGGCCTGGAAATACTGCCGGATGAGCTGCTCGTAGTCCCGGCTGTAGCCTTCTTCCACCGCCTTCTGCATGTCGAACTTCAATCCCGAAGCGGGATCCAGTGCGCTCGGATCCAGCGCGGACGGGCTCCTTCGTGCAACATCACGCCCTGTTTCCCCGCGCCGCTTTTTCTCCCAGTCGCGCTCCCGCATCGAGCGGGATGCATCGAGCAGACGCGACAGGATGCGCTCCTGCTTCTGCATGGTATTCGGATTGACCTCTCCCTGCTGCATGTCCCGCACGACTTCCTGCATGTCCTCCGCGATCCTGGTGAGATCGCCGAGGAGACGCTTGCCCTCGGCGCTCTTCTTCGCTTCCTCGTTGAGGTCCTGAAGCCCTTTCTGGAGCGCGGCCTGCTGCTGTGCGAGCCGCTGCATCTGCGCCATCTGCTGCTGCGTCATCTGTCCCTGTCCGGCAGATTGCGTCCCCTGGTTGATCCCCATCTGCTGCTGGGCCAGTTTCTGCAACTGTTGCATGAGCGAGCCGCCCTGACTGCTTCCTCCGGATTTGCTGCTTTGCATGCCCTTCGCGATTTCCTTCGCGGCTTCATTCAGTTCGGACATCGCGCCGCCCTGTTGCTCGCCGCTCGACTTGCTGTCGCGGCTCTGCATCTTGTCGAGCGACTGCCGCATTTTCTGCATTGCCGATCCCATGCGCATGGCCATTTCCGGCGTCACGGAGAAACTTTTTTTGCCGAGTTCCAGCAGCTCGTTGGCGGCGGTATTCAATTCCTGCATGAGCTCCGCCTGTTCCTGCAGCTGCTCCCTGAAGACCTGGGAGTTCGGCGGGAGCGAGGCGGTTTCGTTCCGCAGCTGTTCCTGTTTTTTCGACAGGCCAAGCACATTATCCAACGCGCGCTTGAAGGCCTGCTGGATCATCCGTTCCTGATTCTCGTTGAGCTTCTTCTTCACCTTTTCCATCTTCTTCTGGAACTTCTTCAGCTTGTCCCCGATCTTCTTCTGGTTCTGTGACGCGGATTTGCAGTTGCCACCCGAGCATTCGCCGGAGGCCTCGTTCATGTCCTGCTGCATCTGCGCAAGATTCAGTTCGGCCTGGGCGTCCTTCATCTCGTCAAGGGGCATGTCCTGCGGGAATTCCTCCATTTTCTGCTGCAGCTCCTTCATCTCCCGCTGCATCGCCTCCGCCTGCTTCTTCAATGCATCCTGTTCCTTCGCGAGTTTGTCGAGCGCGTTCTTGTCGCTCGGGCTCGTGTTCTCGGTCCGGTTCGCGAGGTCCTCCTGCTTCTTCGCCAGATCCTCCGCGCGGCGAGTGAGCTCGTCGGTTTTCTGTTCGATTTGCAACCGCTTCAACAATTCGATCGTTCTGTCGATGCTTCGCTGGAAGGACTCCTCGCTGAATTTGAACTGTTCCATCGCCTGCTTCATCTGCTCGGGCGTCATCTGTTTCATGGATTCGTTCAGGCGCTTCATCGCCTCGCGCAGTTGCGGAGCGTCGATCTGCTCCATCAGCTCCTGCAACTCCTGATACTTCTTCATCGTCTCTTCCGAGAGCATGTTCTGCTTCTGCATGTCCTGATCGAGCTTGGACATCTGCTCCTTCACGCGCTTCACATCGTCGAGGATCTTCTCCTGCCGCTTCAGCGTTTCCTCCAGCGTGCGCTTCTGCTGCCAGTCGAGCTTTTCCGTATTCTGCTGCTTCATCTCCCGCTGGAGCTTTTCGATCTGCTTCTGCACGTCGTCGGCGCCGGAGAGGGCCTTCTGGAGGTCCTCGACGGCCTTCTCCTGTGTCTTGTCCGCCTTGGCGAATACTTCCTCGATGGAAGGAAGGCGCACGGAATAGATCTGACTGCGCGACGACTTTGGGCCGCGGACGTTGTCGTTGTCGAACACTTCGAGGAAGTAATTCACGACATCTTCCGGCGCGAGGCCCAGCGAGGAAAGGTTCCAGACATACGGGACATCCAGCTCGGTTTTCTGCGCACTGGGGAGCGGCAGCACGATGCTGGTGAACGATTCCGAGGGTTCCTCGAACTTTGAGGCGGCGAGCCGGTAGTGCAGGATGAGTTTCGAAAAACCGAAATCGTCGCCGATGCGCGAAAGCACGGGCAGTCGCATGCTCTCGTCAAGATTCGCCTGCGGTTCCGGATCGATGATCTGTACCGTGGGAGGGAGATCGGGAACGATCGTCATGGTGTACGTGATGGGGTGTGCGTTGGCGATCCCGGCGGCATCGGTCAACGCGAAGTGGTACGCACGGTCCTGCATCAGACGGACAGACGCATCGGCGCTCGCGCCGTGCAGAGCAAGCGGAACGGATTGACTGTCGCTGAACACGATTCTGGCGTCGGCAATGTCCTTGTTCAACACCAGTTCGAAGCGTGCGGTCGTTCCGGCCAACGCGGTGATATCCCCCGTATTGTCTTCGAGATAGCGGGGTGGAAGCTTCGTATATGCCGGGAACGCCAGTGCGATCCTCATGGATCGTATTGCCGGTCGATCCACGACGGTCACGGTGAATTGCGCGCTGCGGTAGCCCTTCGCTTCGGCGTAATACACCATGCTGTTGCGTATCGCCGCGATGGTGTGCGTTGCCGCGCCTGCGCTGTCACGCGTTGCTGCGACAAGATCGAAATCGCTCTGTTCCGCTTCGCGCACGTGAAACACGATGTCCGGCTGTGTGCGCAGCGACGTCCGGGCCGAGAGCACGACGTCCTCACCCTTGACCGCCTCGACCGTCCCCGGGGTGACGAGGAATTCGAATGGCGCCGACGGTGCGAAGTCGGTTCGAAAGTGCAGAAGCCTCGTTCCGGCGTTGAAAAGCGTGGAGGGAAGGAGAGCGCACGCGAGAGCGGTCACAGCGAGCGTGGCGAGTGCGATACGCTGCGCCCGTTGCGCCGGCGAATGGTCGACGACGGGTGAGAGGTCGAGCTGGAGGACGTCGCGCGCCACAGCACCGAAGGATGCATCGACCAGCGCGGCCGAATAGGCCGGCGCGCCATGGGCGTTCGTTTCCCGATGCAATTGCAGGACATTCAGGAGACGGTCCTTGATCCCGGGAAAGTGCCGTCCGACGGCAAGCGCCATCGCATCGTCTCCGGTCTTGCGTGACGCGACGAACTTCGTGAGCAGCGCGGGACCGGCGAGCGCAGCAACGGAGAGTGCGATACCCAACGCAGCCGCGGCAACAAGCGCGGTGCGGCCGGTGATGTCGAACTGCGCGACGGCCTCCAACGCGAGGCTCAGCAGCGACAGCGCGAGAATGGCTGCAGCGGACAGCAGCACACCGCGGCGGAGGCGGGTGTTCTCTTCCTCCGTTCGTACATGGTGGAGCAAACCCACAATGCGTTGATAGTTGCTCGATGACGATACGTCGCTCATGAACGGTCCTTTCCTCGATCTGCGGTTAATTCGTCAGCGCCCAGACAACGATGTTCGTCCCCATTTCCAACGCCTTGCGTCGTACCGTTTCGGGGTCCTTGTGGATATCGGGATCTGCCCAGCCGTCGCCGAGATTGCATTCATACGTGTAATACAGAACGAGCCTGCCGTTGTGGAACATGCCGAAGCCCTGCGGTGGTTTGCCGTCATGTTCGTGAATTTTCGGCGGTCCGTCGGGAAATTGAAAGTGGCTGTGATAGATGCCGTGACTGAATGGAAGCTCCACGAGGTCCCGCCCTGCGAACACCTTCTTGATTTCACGCCTGAAGGCGGGATCGAGACCGTAATCGTCGTCCACATACAAAAACCCGCCATTCTCCAGATAGTTCCGGAGGTTTCGCGCTTCTCCATCAGAAAAACTGACGTTCCCGTGGCCGGTCATGTAGACGAAGGGATACGAGAACAATTTTTCACTGCCGGCGTCAACGAATTCCTCGGTTTTCACTTCCGCGTCGATGTTGGTGTGCGCTTTCAGAAACTTCAACAGGTTGATTTCCGATGACGGATCATTGTACCAATCTCCGCCGCCGCCGTATTTCAGCCTGGCGATGACGAACGTGCTTGTTTGCCGCACGGTTTGGGAGACGGCATGCGCCGGCCATGCGAGTGTTACCACGAGTGTCACCGCGAGTGCGCACAGGAAGACGCGTGACGGCGAGACAGCGGGGAAATGGGGAAAGGGGAGAATGTCGACGATCGATCTATTCAGAATGTGTCCAGTATGCATGCCTTCTTCTTCGCTTTCGGCGCTCCAAAGAGTATCGGAGACGTGGTGGTGCCGCGATGCGGAGCGCGGGAGCGATGCCGGCGTCCCCGCACAGTCGCTCGTGCTGAACATTCAAATTACCATGAGGGGCTCTGCGTTGCAAGGCGATTTGCGCGACCTTGCCGGGACTTCGAGCGTTCTTTGAATCGGTGGGCGGAATACCGCCGTGCAAAGCATGATCCGGCGCCTGCTTCACTTTCATCTCGACGTCATCGAATGTTGCAACTTCAAATCATGTTGGTTACTTTCGGAGCATCCTGTCTTCCACCGGTTCGTGCCATGAAGGATTTCTCGATAAAAAAACTGTACTATTCGATCAGCGAGGTCAGCAAGATCACGAACCTGGAGCAGTATGTGCTGCGGTACTGGGAATCGGAGTTTGATGAGCTGAAGCCCGCGAAAAATCGAGCAGGCAACAGGATATATACGAACAAGGACATCCAGTTGATCCTGTTCATCAAGAAACTGCTTCGGGAGGAACGCTACACGATCGAGGGCGCGAAACAGGTTCTGAAAACCTACGCTCCCGAGGATGACGTCCCGGATGTGGAAGAATCGGGCGGGAACGTGGAGCAGAAAATCCCGAAGGATTCGGCGCAGACTTCACTCTTCTTCGAGCCCGAAGGGCGGCTCCGTGAAGACCTGCTGCGCATCAAACAGTTTCTCGAGGATCTGCGCGAGCGCGTTCGCGGCTGATCGCGCGGGAGAAACGAATTTTTTTTGTATATTGATCTTTCCGGCGGTTCACACGCCGGTGTAAACGGAGCGTAGCGCAGCCCGGTAGCGCACTACCTTGGGGTGGTAGGGGTCGCGGGTTCAAATCCCGCCGCTCCGACAGACAGGCTCAAAGCGACTGAGGCATTCTTTTCACAGAGCATGCGCGGCTTTGAGCCCTTTCTTTTTCTCCAGCGAAAGGAGCCACTTCGATGATCACGCGCATCCTGTTTCTGCTCTCGTTTCTCGTCGCCCAGGCCTGCGGCCAGATGAAGCCGGGAGAGAACCTTCTCGTCACCGGCATTCCGGACATCCCGCAGCAGCTTGTGGAACGGACCAATCAGTATTCGAATGTTCGTGCAGCGAGCTTTCTGGATTGGGATCCCGCGGGGGGCGGCCTGTACATCGCCACCCGCTTCGGAAATACTGCGCAGGTGCATGCTGTCGCGGCAGCGGCGGCGACGCGTCAGCAGTTGACGTTTTTCGACGAACCTGTCAGCAGTGCCGCCGCGGATCCGCGTCCGGGAAAGCACGGTTTTCTGTTTCTGAAGGATGTCGGCGGATCTGAATTCTACCAGGTGTTTTACTTCAACCGTACCACGGGGAGCTGGACCATGCTGTCGGATGGCAGCAACCGGCACGAAGGGCTCGGCTGGTCGCGGAGCGGACGGTTCTTCGCCTGCTCCAGCAACAAGCGGAATAAAAAAGACACGGATGTCTGGATAATGGATCCCGACACGCCCGGGGCGGCATGGGCTCTCACCGAGCGGGAGGGCGCATGGTACGCGGGAAGCTGGTCCTTCGACGACCGGTATCTCGTGGTGTCGCAGTTTGTCTCCGCCAACGACATCCGTCCGTTCATCGCCGATCTGACTACCCGCACGCTCACACCGCTTCGTGCGAGCGCGTCAACCGCAATCGCCTATGGAGATTTCGAATGGAGCCGCGACGGCGGGACCCTCTACTATACGTCCGATGAAGGCGGTGAGTTCAAGCATCTGCATGCCATGAACGTGAAATCAGGAGTGACGCGGGATCTCACCCCATCGCTGCAGTGGGATGTCGAACGGATTTCCGTCAGCCGCACGGGACGGTACCTTGCAGCCACCGTGAACGAGGACGGCGTGTCCACCCTGCATCTCTTCGACCTTCCGTCAATGAAACCGATCGCGTTGTCCGGTATTCCGCCCGGCATCATCGGCGGTCTGTCGTTCGACATGAAAGACGAGCGCCTCGCGCTGACGATCAACGCCGCGATCGGGCCGGGCGACGTTCACGTCCTGGACCTGAAATCCTTGAAACTCGCGCGCTGGACCTTCAGCGAAGTGGGAGGGCTCGATACGCGGACGTTCATCGCCCCGACGCTGATCCATTTTCCCACCTTCGACACGGTCGACGGGAAGCCGCGGAAGATTCCGGCTTTCCTTACCATGCCGCGCGCGCCGAAGGGGAAGGTTCCGGTCATCATCTCCATACACGGCGGCCCGGAAGGACAATCGCGCCCCGGCTTTTCCTCGCCGATCCAGTTCTGGGCGAACGAGCTTGGCTGCGCGGTCATCGACCCCAATGTCCGCGGTTCCACCGGATACGGGAAGACGTACCTCGCGCTCGACAACGGAATGAATCGCGAGCACTCCGTGCGCGACATCGGCGCATTGCTGGACTGGATCGCATCCCGACCGGAACTTGACGCGAACCGCGTTGCGGTGATCGGCGGATCCTACGGCGGGTACATGGTCCTCGCGTCACTGGCAACATATCCCTCGCGGATTCGCTGTGGAGTGGACGTGGTCGGGATTTCCAATTTTGTCACGTTTCTCGAGAAGACGGAGAGCTATCGCCGCGATCTGCGCCGCGTCGAATACGGCGACGAGCGGGAGCCCGCGATGCGGTCGTTCCTCGAGAGCATTTCGCCGCTGAACAAGGCGGGCAACATTCGAAGCCCGCTGTTTGTCGCGCAGGGCGAGAATGATCCGCGCGTGCCGGCTGCCGAAGCCAGGCAGATCGTCGCCGCCGTCGAGAAGAGCGGCGTTCCGGTCTGGACGATGTTCGCGAAGGACGAGGGGCATGGATTCGCGAAGAAAAACAACCGCGATTATTACATGCGGGCCGTCATACTGTTTTTCGAGAAGCATCTCCTGCAGTAGCTCCGCACCATGGCAGTTCCATTTTTTCACCAGCGAGGGGGGAATCGTGTACCGGTCCATCGATGATTTTCTTGAAACCTGGGAGAGTGAGCGCGAATTCACGTTGAAGCTTTTCTCGGCGATGAGCGATGCATCCCTCTCCCAGCAGGTCACGCCGGACGGGCGTTCGCTGGGGCGCATCGGATGGCACATCGTCTGCACGATACCAGAGATGATGACGGCGATCGGTGTGCCGGTCGAAGGTCCCGCAGACTCCGCGCCCGTCCCGGCGCGGTCGTCCGAACTTGCCGCGGCCTTCGATCAGGCGGCACGGGCCGTCACGGAGGGGCTCCGCGCGTCGTGGACGGACGACACGCTCCTCGCCGAGCGTGACATGTACGGAGAGAAATGGAAAAACGGTTTCACACTCGAAGTGCTGCTGCGTCATCAAGTGCACCATCGCGGTCAGATGACCGTCCTGATCCGGCAGGCCGGGCTCCCCGTCCCCGGAATCTACGGTCCCTCGCGAGAGGAATGGGCCGCATACGGGAGGCCCGCGGCGGAGTAGTCGGGGCGCGACATCGCAGGGTGATCGCGGCATGTGTGCCGGATGAAAAAAAAGGCGGCCCGTCGGGCCGCCTTTTTCAATCAGACCTGGAAGTCTGTTACTTCGCGAGCACCATCTTCTTCACGGAGGAGAAGCTGCCCGAAGTCAGGCGATAGTAGTACACGCCGCTGGGCAGATTCGCCGCGTTCCAGTTCACCTGGTAGTTGCCTGCCTGGTAGGGACCGTTCGCGAGGAGGCTCACTTCCCGGCCGCTCGCGTCGTACACGGCGAGGCGCACGCTGCCCGACTGCGGGATGGCGAATGCGATCGTCGTGCTCGGGTTGAACGGGTTCGGATAGTTCTGGCCGAGCGCGTAGCTGGTCGCGATGCCCGCAACCGGCTCGACGCCGGAGACCAGTTTGAGTTCCGCGATCGACGATGTCAGGAGCGCTTTCGCGTACTTGATGTTGTGCACGCCGAAGCTGCCGTCGTTGTTCACGAACGAATAGTTGAACGAGCAATCGCGCTGGAGCTTCGTCATCGTGGTGTCGCCGGGGCCCTTCGGATTTCCGTTCGCGGCCTTCGGGAGCAGGGCCTTGAGTTCGGCAAGCAGCGTCTTGATCTCTGCCTGTGCCTCTTCGATGTCGGTCATGGTGATGCCGGAAGCATGGCAGGAGACACAACCGGTCGTATTGAGAACGTCATCCGACACATCGGTCGGCGTGGCGTTGTCGTACACCACACGGAATGTATGGCCTCCGAGCAGGTTGTTGTACTTGGCATCGACAGGGGCAGCCATATGGCACTGCACGCACTGCTCCGCGACACTGCTGTGGGCCGCATCGGGATAGTCGTAGCCGAGGAACTCGCGGCCGCTGACGCCCTGGAGCATCGGACCCTGATGCGAGGAGTGCAGACCGCCGGAAGACGCGCTGACGCGAAGACTGTGACAGTCCGCACAGATCTTGTTGCCTTCCTTGCGGAGCTGATGGGGGATCGCATTGCTGTGCGGGTCGTGACAGGTCGGGCATCCGACGTATCCCGCATCCTTGTACGGCGCCTTGGTGAACGCGGTCAGCGGATCGGCGCTCTTGTAAAACACGTCGATGTATCCGTTCGATGTGTGGCAGCGTGCGCAGTCGCTTGAACGCGCGGTGGTACTGCCGCGATTCATGTATTCGGGGATGATGCCTTCCGTCATGGATTTGGCGTGGCCGGAGACTTCCCATTCTTCCACGCGGACATGATGCGGGGGTGCATCATGGCACTGACGGCAGTTTTCGCTCGTAACGGCCTTCACGATTTTGCTGTCGGTCTTTGCACCGTTGTGCGCGCTTCCCGGTCCGTGGCAGCTTTCGCACTGCACGCCGGCAAGTTTGGCAAGCGCGGGAGCGACGAGTTTCAGCGAATCGAAGTTCCCTGCCTTGAGAGCAGTCGGGAACGTCCAGCCCGAAGTCGGCAGCAGTGCCATGAAGCCGTCGCCACCGCCGGCAACGTCAACGGAACCTGTGGCGTGGCACGCGAGGCAGAAGCCCTGGAAATGGCCTGCCGGATCGTCGAGATTCCGCTGGGTGGATGTCGCGTGCGGTGTGGTTTTCCACTTGTTGTAAATCTCCGCATGGCAGGTGGCGCATTCGGGAGGAATTGCTGAACCCATGATGTTTCCGACGCCGACATATTTGGCGACGTTCACGACGAGGGTGTCGTCATCCGTGCGATCCTTATTGTCGGTGCCGATCATACGGATGCGGTATGTGCCTTCGATGTCGGGCACGAATGTGACGCGCACTGAATCGAGCACAGAGAGGCTGCTGGCGGATGTCGCCGGCTTCTCGAACAACTCGAACGTCGCTGATTTAAACCATGCGGCGGCAACGTCAGGGGATGTGGCTTTCGACGGAATGCCGCCGCAGTACACATACACCTTGGTGTTCTTCGCGACATTCGCGAGGCCGTTCGACACCTTGTCGATACCGGCGATTTTCTTTGCAACGTCATTTCCCGAAACGCCGAAGATTCGGCATTTCGCAACTGGCGGTGTCACTCCCGCGTTCGCGTTCAGAACGAGAACAGCGCTGCAGAGAAGCACTGCGGCAACCGCTTTCAAGACTCTCATACGACCTCCGAAAACAATGATAAATGTGCGTGAAAATGGAATAGGTTTGTCATACGGTAACACGGACAAACATCGTACCAATTATCGTATTATCCCGGGACCTCTTCCGGATCAGCCGATGCAAAAAAACAGGCCAATACGGACCATAAATAGCCCAATAACCGCACGGTGGCACTTGTTGTCTCTGTCACGCAGACGCAGGGTGGGTCGCCGGGACAAAATGCCACGGAAAATTCTCGATCCGGGTAATCGGCTCTGCTCCTGGAGAGGAGTATGCCTGCGGGCTCTTGCGGAGACGGCGAATGAGAAAGGCCGGGCATGTGCCCGGCCTTTCTCATAGACGATCGCTCTGAATGCTGCTATGCGACAACGCCGGATTCCAGTTGAACATGGACATTCCATTCGTACGGATCCTCAAGTTCTCCGAACTGAATTCCCGTGATGGTATCGTAGAGACGTTGTGCAAGGGGACCGATTGTTCCGCCATGTATCGGCATGCTCTCGCCGTTGTACACGAGTTCACCCACAGGGGAGATGACTGCCGCGGTTCCTGTTCCAAAGACTTCCTGAAGCGTGCCAGCCGTGTGGGCTGCAACGACTTCATCGATTGACAGCGGCCGCTCTGTGACGGTGATGCCCCAGGAGCGGACAAGCGCGAGCGCGGAATCGCGTGTGACACCCGCGAGAATGGACCCCTGCGAAAGAGCCGGCGTGATCAGCTCGCCGTCAATGAGAAACATGATGTTCATTGTCCCCACTTCTTCGACGATCTCTCTCGAGACGCCGTCAAGGAAAAGGACCTGCGCGAATCCCGCTTCCTTGGCTGTCTTTCCCGCGTGTATGCTGGCGGCGTAGTTGGCGGCGGTCTTTGCCGATCCCAAACCTCCACGCACCGCCCGAACATGGGTAGTGTCGACGAGAATGCGAACCGGATTGATTCCCTCCGCGTAATACGAGGCGACCGGAGAGGTCATGACGATGAGGCGGTATCCCTGCGATGCTCGAACGCCGAGAAAATTGTCCGTTCCGAACACCACGGGACGAATGTAGAGCGAATGTCCCCGCTCGCGCGGAATCCACTCCTGATCAAGCGCAACGAGCTGCTGGATGGCTGCAACAAGAAGCGTTTCGTCGAACGCGGGGATGCACAGCATCTCCGCGGAATAATTCAGACGCTTCGCGTTTTTGTACGGGCGGAAAATATTCACGCCGCCGCTCTTCGTTCGGAAGGCTTTGAGACCCTCGAAGATGGACTGGCCGTAGTGGATCGTACACATCGAGGGTTCAACCGACATCGGACCGTACGGGATGATGCGGAGGTCTTCCCATGCGCCATCACGATAGTCCGCAACGAATATGTGGTCCGAGAAATACACTCCGAACCCGAGATTCTTCCAATCGACTTCATGGATGCGCGTTGATGGCGCTTTGGTGATGGCGATATGGTCCATGGTTTCTCCTTGGCTGTGCGCCTGATAGAGGTGCGAGGATTGCGACCGATACAGGCGAAAATATACGGAGAAAACAATACAAACGGGAAGAGCCGCTACGCGATCCCGCCCTGACGGACGCTCGTCGTGATCGCGAATTCGGGAGGGTCCTGGATGTGTTTTTTTACCGCGCACAAGGACGCGGTATTGACGAGCGCATCGCGGTACTTCTCCGGAAACGTGTCCGGAATCGAGATGTCGATATCGATTTTTCCGATCATTCTCTTGGCAGTGTCGAAGTGCATGGTTTGCGTCAGCTCGATGCCGGCGGTGTCCAATCCCCGTTGCTGACAGAAGCCCAGCACGTAGATGCCCGCGCAGGTTCCGAGCGAAGCGAGGAACAGATCGAACGGCGCGGGGGCGCTGCCATCACCGCCCGCAGCGGCAGGCTGGTCGGTATTGATGATGAAGCCATTGTACTCGGCTGCGACTTTTTTGTTTCCCGGAAAACGGATTTTCATGTTCATGGCGACTTCCTGTATGGATGACTGGTTCTGCTATCGCCTGATGAGATGTCGCCGGCGGTGAATTGGATTCCGGCAGAGTCTGTTCGCATCGCAATGCATTGGAACACCTCCATTGCGCACCGTATATTCCAGACAGCATCGCGTGGGTGGCGCGCCGTCTTCAGACAGCGCGCACCACGGGAACCGAGAACATTTTTCAACGAGTTGCGTCCCATGCTTCGACCCCTGGATGTTGAACTCTACCCCGCGTCGCTCGATCGCGCAGACTATGCGATGATCGGCCTGCATGGCCGCAATGCGAACAAGCACGCGTTTTTCCCCTTCGTGCGCCAGATGGGCTTTCTGCACACCCGTTGGATCCTGCCCTCGGCACCCTTCGCCGTGTCCGCCGCGCCAGACGTGCGGTGGTGGTTCGATCGCGAAACCGACAATCGTGACGAGATTGCCGAAAGCCGCGCAGCGATCATGCAGCTGATCGATGCGCAGATCGGGAACGGGATAGCGGCGGAAAACATCTTCATCACCGGGTTTTCGCAGGGCGCTGTCATGGCACTCGATACCGCGCTGCGCTATCCGCTCCGCCTGGGCGGTGTGGTCGCCCTGTCCGGATACCTTGCGCATCCGGATCTGCTCGCATCAGAGCGTCATGTCGCAAACGCCCGCGTCCCCGTCTTCCTTGCGCACGGGACGAGGGATACCACGCTGACCGTCGATGCCGGACGAGATGCCGCGGCCGTCATGCGCGAGCACGGCTATGATGTCGAGTATCGTGAGTACGCAACAGGGCACCGCATCAGCACGGCCGAGCTGCGCGATATCCGCGCGTTCCTCCATCGGCACATGTACGGAGTCCAGATCGACGACCCGCGCATGAGGGATGCGCATATCGTGCAATTCTGACGCCGTTGTTCGGGGAGGGGGACGCGTTCTGGTCTTGCCGATTCTGCGGCCGCGATCTATATTCCAACGTCGCGTCATCATCGGAATAGCATCATGAATGTCACGTCCTCTTCCCGTCTTGCCATCCTCGTGTTTCTTCTTTTCGCGGCGCCGCTGTGCGCCCAGGAAGAAGGCCGCATCGTGTTCAAGGATCCAAAGAATCAGACGGACAACCTGATGAGCGAGGAAGACCTCCATCCGCGCATGAACGCATGGGGTGTCGATGTCATGGTTGGCAATGATGGTGTCGGTTTGGGATTCTTCTATCACCTGCTTTTCTCCGAAGATCTCACCGGATTCGCAGATCTCAGCTTTTCGGAAGCGAAGGACGCCAGACAGATCGATTTCGTCGATTACTACTACGGCACGCAATGGTCGCCGAATAAAGAGAATCGCGTGTTCCGTATTCCGCTCTTTTTTGGTTTACAGTACCGGTTGTTCAGAGAGGAGATCGTCGACAATTTCCGTCCGTACATCAACGGCGGCATCGGTCCCGTGATGCTGTACATCACGGAGGCGAAAAGAGAGTTTTTCGAGAGTCTCGGATTCGGTCATTCGAAATACACGTATGGCGGTTTCCTGGGCGCGGGAGCACAATTCGGCTTCGATCGCTCCAGCGTGTTCGGTTTGAATCTGCGGTACATGATTATCCCGACCCCGAAAGGGACGCAGGCCGTGCAACAGGGCGAACTTCCAAACGCGAACGGATTTTTCATCACCTTCAATATTGGGATGACGTTCTGATTTTTCGTCCTCGTTCCTTCCCACCTTTGGAAAAGACCCGCTCGCAGGCGGGTTTTTTTGTCGCTCCGAGCGCCGGTCGGTACGCTTCCGAATGAGACGAACCTCTAAAAAAGGACAAATACCAGCGAGAATGAGCCTCCTCTCAAGAGGCCTGATCTCGGCATGTTTCTTGAAAGCTCCTTGGAGCACGGCTCGTCAGAATCCAATGCCAAACGTCCTCATCATAGCAGATCATACCACCGGAAAATTGATTCAAAAGTATCTGATGCGCGAGCAACTCTCCGTGGATCAATACAGCGATACCAATTTTGAAGCCTTTCCCGAAGGCCGGTATGATATTGTCGTGCTGGATGCGTCGCGATGCCCGAGGGAGGTGCATGCATTCCTTGACGCCGCGCAGTTGCGAACGCGATGCACGAGCTTTGTCCTCCTTCGTTCGATGGAAGATGAGGTCCCCGACGCGCTGCACGTCGATGCCGCCGCGCGCTACAGCGTGGTCATGACGGCCAAACCGATCAAGCTTTCCGAGCTCGCGCGTCTTGTGCGCGACGAACTCGCACGGGTCGCTGCGGCATGACCAGCGTTCCCATGACGCGAATGAATCGCGCGCGGGTTCTTTGCATCTCACAAGCGACAGCTCTATCTTCAGTAGTCATGCTATCCCAACGCCCTCCCATCTCACGACATACACCTCCCTACGTTGACACAGGGGGTCATCTGGTTCTTCGCATGTTCGGCTCCCCGCCGGACAATGGCCTCGCGAACTCCTTCTATACGGCATCCCCTGCGGTATAGTTACCGACTGAATCACACCATTTCGAGGATTAACCTCACGCCGCCGCAAGTAACCCCCCTTGCGGCGGTCCTTTTTTCAGCCCGGCAGGCGCAGGGACTCCGGGTTGAGATCAGGAGTGCTTGACGAGCTGGTGCTCGTCACACGGTGTTCTGCGCTTCGATGCGAAAGGAGTGCGTGATGTCCATCGCTTTCTGAAACATGGCGGTGACGCCGCAGTATTTTGTGAGGCTCAAGTCGATTGCGCGCTCCACGTCTTTCGGGTTGATGCCGTCGCCGTGGAACACGTATTCGATATGCATGCTGGAGAAAGTCTTCGGATGCTCCTGCGTTTCCTCGGCGGTGACGTGAATATCGAAACCGGAGAGCGGGACGCGCTTCTTGGCGAGGATTGACGCGACGTCGCTGCCCGTGCAACCCGCGATTGCGAGGAGGAGCAGCTCCTTCGGCCGGATCCCCGCATTGCTGCCGCCGTACTCCACGGGCCCGTCCATCGTCAGCCAATGATTGGAGTCCGTCCGTCCGCTAAAGGTGATACCGTTCCGAACGATCTGCGTGATGTGTGCGTTCTTTGTGGCCATGGTCGTGAACTCTGTCCGTGAATCGTGGGAAATCCCGTCCGTCGTGCGGATCGGAGGCGATGTGAAGGTGCGGGCACCGTGCAGCGCTT
Organism: Ignavibacteria bacterium; assembly: GCA_016720835.1. Classification (GTDB taxonomy): domain Bacteria; phylum Bacteroidota; class Ignavibacteria; order SZUA-365; family SZUA-365; genus JADKJW01. The sequence continues at coordinate 181,764 of JADKJW010000003.1, read as the reverse complement.
ACAGCCCTTCGGTGTCTTCCCCTTCCAGAAGCCGATAGACGGTGGTACGGCTGATGTTGAGGCGCTGCGCGACTTCACTGATGTTCCGGTCGCACAACTCGAAGGCTTTCTTGATGATGCTCTTCTTGAAGAGTTCAAACGGGAGGAGATCGTTCGCGGACTGCAGTTGAAACAGCGAATCCGTCGCGTCGAATTTTCTGGCCTGCGCGCTGATTGCTTCGGGGAGATTCTGCACTCCTATGATATGGTCGTCCGCGAGGATGATCGCGCGTTCGATGACGCTTTGCAGCTCGCGCACGTTTCCCGGCCAATTGTACTGCGTCATCGCGATGATCGCCTCCTTCGTGAAGCCGCGGATGTCCTTCTGCTCCCGGTCGATGGACCGCTCGAGAAAATGTTCGGCGAGCAGGACGATATCGTCCTTTCGGTCTCGCAGCGGAGGGATGGAGATCGGGAACGTGGCGAGGCGGTAGTACAAGTCTTCGCGAAACGTGCCGTCCTTCACCATTTGCTGCAGGTCGCTGTTGGTTGCAGAGATGATGCGGACCTCCACATGGATTGGCCGCAGACCTCCGACGCGCGAAAATTCCTTCTGTTGGATGGCGCGGAGGACCTTCGCCTGGAGTTTGAATTCCATGGTCCCGATTTCGTCAAGGAAGAGCGTGCCCCCATCGGCGGCTTCGAAGCGTCCCATCTTCTGCGTATCCGCGCCAGTGAACGATCCTTTTTCATGGCCGAAGAGCTCGCTTTCGAGGAGTTCGGATGGAATCGCCGCACAGTTGACAATGATGAACGGTTTGTCTCTGCGATGGCTGAGCTGATGCAGCGCGGTGGCGATCAGGTCTTTGCCGGTCCCGCTTTCGCCCTGGATGAGAATGGAGACGTGAGAGTTCGCGGACTTGCGAACGAGTTCGAAGACGGACTTCATTTTCGGGTCGATGGAGACGATACTCGAGAAGAGTTTTCCCTCCTCGAGCCGCTGCCGCGTGGTGCGGAGTTCCATTGCAAGTTCGAATGACCGGATCGCGTTGCGCGTCACGACCTCCAGCCGGTCCCGATCGACGGGCTTCTGGAGGTAATCGTACGCGCCGATGTGGATCGCATCAAGCGCAACCTGGATGTTGTTCTGCGCGGACAGCATCACGACAGGGATATGCGGATAGCGTTCCCGTACCTGCCGAAGCACCTCCATGCCGTCGATCTTCGGCATCATGATGTCGAGGATGATCAGGCTGGGTTCGCGGTGGAGGTTATCGAGGCACTCTTGGGGATTATCGAATTCGACGACGGGAAGCTTCCAAAGTTTCTCCACCCACATGCGCAGGAGTGTGAGGTTCTGGCGTTCATCGTCAACGAGGAAGACCGGGTGATCTTGGAGTGAAGTGGATTCCATGGAGACCAGATATGAGAGAGCGTGACATCATTGCACCACAGGAACACGAGGCAACGTCACATTGAAGACCGTGCCTTCGTTCTCCCTGCTTTCGACGGTGATGAATCCGTGATGCAAATCTACAATGTCTTTCACTATGCTCAAACCCAATCCTGACGACTGCGCCTTGCCCGCGCCATAAAACGGCTCGAAGATGCGCGTGATATGCTCGCTCGAGATTCCGACGCCATTGTCTGAAACAGAGAGGAACACTGCGCGGTCGTCTCCGGTGACACGAAGGCTGATCCAGTTTCCCGCGTGCGTGGAACCGAGCGCGTACCCCAGAAGGTTTTCGAGAATGCGTTGTACCTGCTCCGGCTGACAGGTGAGGTGTGATTCGTCGTCGGGAAGCTCGAGGTAAAAGGCCACGCCGTCGCCCTCCGCCTTCGCACGGAATTCTTCGGCGGTCGCAGTCACCAGTTCGCGGGTATCGACGGTCTCCCACCTGGACGCATCGGCGGGTCGCTGCAAATCGGAGACGTACAGCACCTCTTTGACCAGATTTTCCAATCGCCGTGATTGCTCGAAGATGTGCTGCAAACACATGCGACGGATTTCTTCGTCGTTATTCAGCTCCTCGTTTTCGATCAGCGTCGCCGAAAATCCGAGCAGCGTGTAGAGCGGCGTGCGGAATTCATGCGCGAAAGAGGAGAAGACAGTGTTCTTCCACCGCGTGATTTCATCGAGTTCTCCGGATGTCGAAACCGAATGAACGCGCGCCTCATAGAGCTCCGCGGCATTGTGCTCCATTTCGTCGCGCAGTGCCTCGTTATGCAGGGAGAGCGAGAGCATGGAACGCGTGACGGACAGCGCTGCAAGATCGGCGTCGTCCCATTGCCGGTGCTCGTCACATTGGTCAATTTCGAGAAAGCCCCACCAAAGACCTTCGATGATGAGGGGTTCCAGAATGTAGGAGCGCACCGATCGCGTCTGCATGTACCTCGACTCGGCATCATCCCCGTCAAGGACGACGGATTGAACGCGAATACCGTTCGATAGCAGGTCCCTCCAACGCTGCAGGCCGAATGCTTCCATCGTCGGCTGAAAGAGGCGTGTTTCATGCACCGAAGGGAGTGCGCAATCTTCGTCGATCCATCTCCCGACAACTTCCATTTCCGTTTCGTCATCTCGACGGACTGCGTGCACAAGAATGGCTCGACTGCAACCTAAACCGCTTCCGAGAGCCTCGAGAGCCTTTCCAAGTGTCGTTTTGTCCGGGCGTTTCGAAATCAGATCCATTCCCATTGCTGCAAGGGCAGTGACGGAAGCGGGGACCTCAGCCGGGGTGTTTATCACCCTTCCTTGTCGTTGAGCAAGGTATGTGTGTTTTGGAGTTTGTTTCATTTGCGCAATTCAAGCACCCTATCATCAGTACAAAAACTGTTCCCCGGAATTCTCGCGGCAGCATTGTTACGACATCATCCATATTATCAAAGACTTGCAATTTTGTCCTTTCCTTCGAGCTGTCCCTTTCTGGAACAGAGGATGTACCTTGTCATAATAATGCACAAGAAAACCCCCCCCTTCATGTGCAAGGGGGGGGTGAAGTGTGCGGGCAGTAGAAGAATGATGGCGCGGCTTGAAACCTGAAGACCTGGTCAGCCTCCTGTACGGCCGCCTGTCCGGTGCATTTTGTCCCAGATCGTCTGCTGCTCAGGGGTGAGCGTTTCGCGGATCGAAGCATTCGTGTCCTTCTCAAGTTTCTCCATGGCGGCGCGGAAACCTGCGGGGTCGCCTTTGTACTTTTCGGCGAAGATCTTCTTCTGTTCTTCCTTGCCGATCAGAATTTTCGTGACCTTGTCCGCCTGATCGGTCGTCAATGTCAACTGCCGAGTCAGCATGTCAACCTGGGCCTTGATGGGATCCACTTTCCCGCCACCACCGGTTCTCTTCTGATGCAGCTTGTCCCAGATCGCGGCCTGCTCTTCAGTGAGGATGAGGCGAATCGCGGCATCCGTTGCCTTCTGCAATTCCTGAATTGCCGTCCGATACCCTGCGGGATTGCCCTTGAATTCTTCACGAAGTCTTGCGAGTTCGGTGTTCTGTCCCTTGAGGATTTCCTTCAACAGCTCCTGCTGTTCCGCGGTGAGCCCGAGGGCCTTGGTCCACATCGCGACCTGGCGGAGGATCAGGGTCTCGGCCCATTTTTCCTGGCGGTCCTTGCGCTCCTGCTCCAGTTGCTCCTTGAGTGCCTTGGCCTTGTCGAGCTGCTCCGCTGTGAAAATGCCATTCAGCGTCAGCATGAGGGCATCATGCTCCGTCTGAAGCTGCGCCTTCTTTTCTTCGGGAGTCAGCGCGGGGTTTGCGATGATTTCCTTGCGGCGGGCATTGGATGCATCGATTGCTTCCTTGACCTGCTGTTTCTGCTCCTCGGTCATTTCCGGATTTGCCTTGAGGACGAGGCGGAACCACATGACGGCTTCCATGTCGAAGTAGAACCGGGGACCGATCTTGCGGTCGTCGAGCACCGTGTTCCCGTCACCGACCATGCCGTTGAATGTCGTGACCTGTGCCGGATCGAGGATCACGTTCAGATCGTTGCCCATGTAGAACACATCCGTGATCTGTGCAGCCTGTTCGCTGCTGAGGTTGAGTGCTTCCAACGTTTTTGCGAGAGAAACCGTCTTCGATGACGTGACGGGTGCGTTGATGCCTGACTGCTGCTCGCAGGCGCTCAGAACGAGCGCTGCAGCCAGAAATCCGGCGAGAAGAAAATGCTTCATTCGTGACTCCTTATACCTTGATGGAACATGGAAATTTTCGAGAGTGTGTCCGGTGAGACCGCTGACTGTGCTGAAGGTTTAATCTCGCTCCCCGGGCAGGAGAGACAAACCGTTCGAGGGGAACGAAGGAGAGACAATCACCCGCGGCGAGAAGTTACACCGTTCCGGTGCGGGCGGACCCGTCCGTCGGCGAGTCTGCGGGCACATCAGCGGAAGAGCAGAACCTTGTGGGAAATCACCCGCGCTCGAGATTCGAGACGGCAGTAATAGAGACCGGAAGGGAGGTCTCCCAGATCCGCGAACAGGACGTGACGGCCGGCTTCAAATACTTCGGACACCACTATCCGAATAACCTTTCCGCGGGTATCGAACAGCAGCACGCGGACCGGAGCGCGCTCCGGAAGGGAGAGGGAGAACTGCGCGGTCGTACCGGCGGGACCTCCCAGCGGCCGGACACCCATGGGTGTGAACGTCATGGTGGCAGCGAGGGGAGCCCGGCTCACGCCGACAGTGCCGTCGGTCATCCAGACTCCGCGCCCATGCGTGGCCGCGTACAGGCGATTCGTGATGTCGATGGCAAGCGCGGTCACGATCGTGTTGTCGAGAGGGCGCGCGATGCGCTGCCAGATACCCTCATCTTCGGGATATCGCATCCAGAAAACGCCGAGATCCGTCGCAAGGAACACGACGGATCGTTGCTGCGGAGAGAGGAGGAGCGCATTCGCAGGGACGTCGGGGAGTCCCGTTGCGCCGGCGCCGGAGACGTCCTTCCAGTGATCTCCCGCATCCGTCGTGACGAACACATGCCCGGATCCGAATCCCGACAGGGTGACGAATGCGGTACGATGATCGGCGGGATCGACAGCGATACTGGTGACCCACCGCTTCGGCAGTGAGCCCGACACATCGGTCCAACCCGGCATCGCGGCGAGCAGACTCGTCGTTCTGTGCACGCGTCCGTCTCCCGTCCCGGCATACATGACATTTCCATCGGAGGGGGCGATCGCGAGCGCTGTCACCACGGATTCATAGGCGCCCGAGCCGGTTGAGAGATCCGGACTGATGGCCTTCCATGCCGTTGTTGTCGGCGGCCGGTTCACATCGCGCGCCTCGTAGACGAACTGGGTCGCGGTGTACAATCGGGCTTTGTCCGCCGGGTGCAGCAACAGCGGCTGCAACCAGTTGGGTCGATTCGAAGCAGGATCGAGGCCCTCGCGGAGGCTGCTCCACGACTGTCCGCCATTTGTGGAACGGAACGGAAAGACGGACAGCGTGCCCATGGTGTAGAGAAAATTCGAATCGAGACAAAGCGCGCCACCGTCCACATCGCCCCGGATGATCTGCCATCGGTCGGGAGGAATGCTCAACCGGACGGTGCCGTTATCCTGCGTCCCGCCGAAAATGCGGCCCGGATTTCTCTGATCAACGGCCAGGGAATAAAACTGCGTCGTCACGAGCGTCGCATCGCGGCGTTCCCAGGTATCGCCTTTTGTCGACGTGCGGAAGACGCCGCCATCGTTGCCCGCGTACAACGCATCCGTCTGCGGTTGAAACGCGAAAGCGTGTTGATCCACATGCACCACCTGATTGGCGAACGTGGTACGGTAGAAGGTGGAACCGGCATCCGTGGAGCGGTAGACTTCGATGCCGCCGACGAAGACGAGATTTCTGTTCACGGGGGAGACGGCGATGCAGAAGTTGTAAAACGCCTGGCCGAGCGGGAAATCCGGGGGCAGGTTTGTCGGGACGCGTTCCCAGGTGTCGCCGGCATCGGTGCTGCGCATGAGCGCGAGAAAGTCGTCGGAGGTTATCGGCCGCGCGACGAGGGCGAGGAGCAGCCGGGGATCCGCGGGCGTCGTCGCGAGCAGGATGCGTCCCGTAGAGTCGCCCGCCGGAAAATTCACGAAGAGCTTCTGCCACGAGAACGGCTTCCCGCCGTTCATCGAGCGATACACGCCGTTCCTCGAATCGCCGTAATCCGAACCGCTGGCCGCGAACACGATGGCGGGATTGCTCTCGTGATAGCGCACGTCTGAAACCACACCGGCGAGGGTGTTCGACCATGATCCACCCCGATTCACGGTTTTCCAGAGCCCTGTCCTGCTGCCGACAAGCATTGTATCGGAGGATGCGGGATGCAGGGCGATTCTGCTGATGGCACTTGCACTCTGCGGCCAGGGCAGGGCGGACCACCGCTGTCCGCCGTCCGTGCTCTGCAGTACTCCCATGCCGGTGCCGACCGGTGCCGCAATGGCCTTCGACAGCGTGATCGTGGGTTCTCCCGTGCCGGCGAAGAGCAATTCGGGATTGTTGCGGTCGATGGCGAGCGCGCCAATGCCGGTCACGGGTGTCTGTGCAGGATCGTCCATCATCGGCAGCCAGCTCGAGCCGCTGTCCGTGGACTTGAACACCCCTCCGGTTGCGGATCCCGCGTAGAGGATAGCGGGGTCTGTGGGGTGGAACGCAAGCGCGCGGATACGTCCGGCAATATTCGACGGTCCGACGGACACCCACAGTCGGGAAGGGCTGTCCGCGTCCGTTCGCGCCAGCGTGACTCCGCGGAGGGATTCCCACGCACGGCGATGCAGCAGTTCGATATCCGCATCCGGATTTCCCGACAGACGGGAGCGGAGGAAATACTCCAGTCCCGGCTTGAGGCGTTCTCCGGCGCCTGTCCTGTGGCATGCGTGCGCGCAGTTCTCCGTCACGCCCGTGCGCGGGCAGAGAGGCGTCCCGGTCCGCGACACTGGAAACGTGCGCGGCGCGAGATACACCGCGGCCGCGGAGAGGAGGAGCAGGATGATCGGGCGGGCCCGTCGCATGGAAGCACCGAAATGGGTGTGCAGCGTGTGCGCGTCAGCGCGAAATTCGAATGTCTGAAAGAAGTTCGCGAAAAATGGCGACCGAATCCATTCAGATCCAGATGACCGGCATGGCGGGCTGTTCCACCCGGATGGCGGCTCGCGATGCGCGCGCGTCCGGCGTTTCGCCGGCCCCCATCAGTCTCGCGCCTCCGAGCAGATCGTCGACGGCGTCACGGAACGCCGTACTGCGCAGGGGATCGGAGGACAGGAGCGGCGGAACGGCGATGCAGCCTGCAGGGACGCGCAGCGACGCATAGGAGGCGAGGCGCGCGGCCTCTCCGACCGTCACGCGCGAGACATCGATGGTGGAGAGCAGGAGCAACGGCGTGACGCCTTCGCGCGGGTGGAGCATGGCAAGGAACGATTCCGCAAACACGCGGGACTGCTCCGGCGCCAGTCCCGGCAGAATCAGCCGGCACCGGCTGCCACCGCGCTCGGAGACCCGCACGTCGGTGTCGATTGCCGCCGAGGGAAGTTCGCCGGCTGCAGCGAGGGCGCGAACCAGAGCCCGCGCCAGTATCGCAAGGCCCTCTGAGGGGGTCACGGTCACAGTGGTGGGTCGCGTCCTGCGCAGGCGCATGGCATGCCCGAGCACATATCCGCCATACGCGCATGCGCCGACTGCCGCGACCGCAGGTCCGACCGCGAGAGGCAAAAAGAGAAATCCCGACATGATGACACCGACCGCGAGGATTCCCCAGAGCGTGTACAATATGTGCTGCGCCATCTTCCGCTCCATATACCGTGTGCGCTCGGCATCGAGCCGTTCGCGCTGCAGCCGCTCGGGCGCAAACGGCGTCTTGTCCGGGATGCACACATCCGCGCAGAACACCGGCGCGTCCGCATGCGCGGACCCCGCGCTCCAGCCGCGGGCGATCGTGTCGCGCAACGCGGCGCGCGCGAAGAGATCGCTGTTCATGGACGAGAGATCGGCGGCGATCGAGCGACCGACGCCGGGCTCCAACAAAGGATGTACGTGTCCGATACCTTGCTCGAGAATTCCGTCGTCGGCGGGGGCGCATGCGTTCCTCTGTTCGCGTCGCCAGCGTCTCATCCCGGCGCCGCCCTCGGCGTCGTCTAGGGCGACCGCAACGACACTCCAGATATTCATCGGGAGGCGAGCGGGATCGCTCCGCTCCGGATTCCTGCGTTGCTGATCGACGATCGTGAGCGGGCCGCCGGCCGCGAGGTCGATCATGGTGTTTACCGGGATCGACTCCCACCCGTCCCTGACGAGCGGGTGTTCCGCGACGATACAGCGGGATATTCCGCGCTTCAGCAGTTCCTCGACGAAGAGGACGTAGGTGCGAGAATTCCAGTCGGGTCCGTCTCCCTCGATCTCCGACAATCCGCCGTGCGTGCGGCGATGGAGACGCAGATCCCAGCGCTCGAGATTGATGATGCGCTGCATGTCCGACAACACGGGGATGACGAGATCATCGTGACACACGAGCGTGGGACCGGTCAGAAGAACGGGATGCAGGGGGCTCGTTCCGGCATCGGCGATGAGCGCGCGAATGACGGATTCCCCGGAAAGGACGGATGGTTTCGAAGCCGCGTCCTGGTTGCACCCTTCATCCGGCGTCTCCGTCAAAACAAGGGCGCGGAGCTGATCCTGCAGAACGACCGATTCCCGGAGAAGAATCGCGCGCAGTCCCTCCAGCTTTTCCGGACAATCCGACATCCCCGCGATGGCCTCATCGGCCGGAGATCCAGCCGGAGGATCAGCGACCCCGGCGCGCGACGGCGCATCTTCCGATGGGGCATTTCCGCCGCTCCCGTCAACGACGAAATATGCAAGCCGTTGAAACGGGGGAAGCGCGCCGTGGCGCACGAGCGACGGGACGGCCTGCGTCAGCACATTATTTCCGCCGTCATCCCGGTAGACGGCGGGGAGGACAGACAGGACAACCGCCGACGACTTGGCCGCCAGCATGCCAACGAGCCGAGACCATCTCGCAGGCACGGGGTCGCAGCCGTCGAAGATCACAAGACCGTACCAGTGTCTCGCAAAGTGTCGAACGAGTCGTTCGAGGCCGTCATCGTCCCCGGTTTCGTCAGGCGTCGGAGGCGGCAGGGCGCCGAGAGTCATGACCACGATGGGCGCGCAGGAGAGCGGAAGCGTGCTGATCGTGTTTGCGATCCGACCGCCAGGGAGGAGCGCAGCCGTCTCGCGGAGTGGGGACGAGTTGCGGCCGTACCGGTCGTGCCACTGAGCCTGCGCGGCGAGATTCGGCGTCACGATGAGCGTCCTGCGGAGCACGCCGCGAATCACCGCGGCGACAATCGCATGCTTCTGCGCGAGAGAAGGAAGCGCGACCTGCACGGGCCCCCTGTTCGCGTCGAGGAGCGAGAGAATGGTCGCGACAATGTCGCGATCCACAGCGGATCCGCTGTTCGGCGGGGGATAGACCGGAAACACATGCATGGGACTGAAATTACGCACATGGCGCCATCATCGACAAACGGGGGACTTTCCGTTCTCCAATGTTTCACGAGGGATGAGTATCTTGGATGTTCAGGTTTTCCGCACGAAGGAGTGTCTATGAATTCGTTCCGTTCCTCCCTTGTCACGTCGGTCTTTTTCCTCATGGTTGCCGGGGTTTCCGCGCAGCAGGCGACGAACATCGTCATCAGCGAATTCGCCACGCGCGGGGCGGGGTCGTGCAACACGGCCTGCGAATTCGTGGAACTCTACAATCCCACCGCGGCAGACATCGCCGTCGCGGGATGGAAGCTGCAGTATCGCTCGGCTGCCGGCTCGAGTTACAACACCATGGTCACACTGGCTGCCGGTGTCGTCATCAAGTCGCACGGCTACTATCTCATCACCCCGTCGGCATGGACCTCCACCCCGGCTTCCGATCTCGTCTGGGCGGGGTCCGGCATGGCGGACAACGGCACCATCCGCATCGTGACCGCATCGGACAGCGAGGTGGACCGGGTCGCCTTCGGAAGCGGCAACGATCCCAAAGGCTCGCCCGCCCCGAATCACGGGGATCAGGCAAACAACAACAGTGTGGAGCGAAAGAGCTCCGCCGCGAGCACGGCAACCTTGCTCGGCACGGGCGGCGCGGAAGAATTCGCGGGGAACGGGTACAACAGCGGGAACAATGCCGCCGATTTCATCTTCCAGACCAGCGGCCGGAATCCGCAGAACGCGAACTCGCCGGCCGAGCCGAAATCCGTGGACGGGTCGGGCGCGGTATCTTCGATGCTCGCGTATGCACGGGGCGGGACGGTGCATGACCTGCCGCTGATTTTCCGGCCTGACAAGACGCAGCCGATCAGCGACATCCGCATCATCCTGCCGCCCGAAATCGGGTGGTCCTACACGGCGGCCGATGTCTCGCTTTCCGCGACCATGACGGCCTCCGTATCCGTGCTCGGCGATTCCGTCCTCCTCTCCGGGGCCCTCTTCACCGCGGACTCCGCGATCATCACGCTCGGGCGGATCACGATGCCCGCCGCAACCGGGAGCTACACATTCACGGTTCAGACCCGGAGTTCGGGCGGGAGCTTCCGTCCGGTGCAGACGCAGCCGGCGGTGGTTGTCGGAGGAGCGCCGATCCCCATATCGGAAGCGCGCGAGAATGACGCGCAGGGTATTCCGGTGCTGCTCAACCACTATGTCACGGTGAACGGTGTGGTCACCGCGGCGAAGGAATTCGGTTCTCCCGCGTACCTGCAGGATGCGACAGGCGGAATCGCGGTGTACGACTTCGCCTTCGCCGACTCGGTGCTGATCGGAGACGAAGTCACCATCACGGGCAAGGTGACGCAGTTCAACGGGCTCACCGAGCTCGCGCCGGTCGTGATCGACGCGAGGCCGAGCAGCGGCAATTCCGTCGCTCCATTCATCGTGAGCATCCGCGATGTGCTCAATGACGGCCTGAACGGACTCGAAAAATATGAAGGCACGCTCGTCGAGATTCACAACATCACCGTGAATACCAGTTCCTGGACCGTGAGCGGAGCGGGGACGAATTACAAGATCAGTGACGGCGTGAACGAGCTCGATGTGCGCGTGGACAAGGACGTGAACTACGCCAATCAGCCCGCGCCAGGAGGCAGTTTCGACCTCATCGGCGTCATCAGCCAATTCCGTTCGACGGCACCCTTCGCAGGCGGGTATCAGCTCATGCCGCGTCGCGCATCGGACATCCGCGCGACGGGACCGCGCATCGTGAAGACGCCGGTCGAGACCGACATCACCCCGACATCGGTCACGGTCGCGTGGAAAACCGGCGTGGCAAGCGTGGGGTACGTCCGGTACGGAAAGACGGATGCCTACGAACTCGGCGTTGCACCGACGGCGGCCATGACCACCGATCCCCGCGTGCCGATACTCGGCCTCGAGCCGGGAACGATCTACCGGGTGCAGCCCTTCTCCGTCGCGGGCGCCGATACCAGCTTCGCGCAGCCGATGTTTGTCGTGACCGCCTCCGCCACATCGACGGGAGCGGTTCACGCCTGGTTCAACAAGAGCGTCGACAACACGCTGTTCCCGTCGCTTCCCGCGCTGGGCAACGTGCCGTTGAAGGACAAGCTCCTCGACAGGATCGATTCGGCGAAGTTCAGCATCGATATGGCGCTCTACAGTCTGAGCGGCAACACCGGCGACGATGTCGCGGCGGCCCTGCTTTCGGCCAAGCGCCGCGGTGTCAGGATTCGCGCGATCTTCGAGGCCGATAACGCGAACACGGCCGCGATCAATGCGCTGCGACAGGAGGTTCCCGTGATTCTCGACACCTTCGACCCCATCAACGCGGGCGCGGGCCTGATGCACAACAAGTTTTTCGTCATCGACGCGGCCGACCGCAGCAGCGACAGGGATGACTGGGTGACCATGGGCTCTTGGAACGCCACGGATCCCGGCACGCTCGACGACGCGCAGAATGCCGTCTTCATTCAGGACCAGGCGCTCGCGGCGGTATACACGAAGGAATTCGAAGAGATGTGGGGCAGTGACACAGACGCGGCGAACAGCACGAAGTCCCGCTTCGGCGCGCGCAAGCTCAACAACACGCCGCATCGCGTCGTCATCAACGGCATGTGGGTGGATGCGTGGTTCAGTCCGAGCGATCAGACCACCGAGTACCTCCGCCGTTCCATCGCCGCCGCTTCAACATCGGTGTATTTCTGCGTCATGACCTACACGCGCAGCGATCTCGCGGGTTCCATGGGCGATCTGGTCACGGCGGGCAAGGCGGTACGGGGCGTCATGGACAACAACACCGATCAGAGCAACCAGTTTGCCGCCTTGAAAACGAAGGGCGTCGATGTGCTGCTGAAGAAAAATCTGTCCGGGATCATGCATCACAAATACGCCCTGGTCGATGCCGACGCCCCGGCGGGTTCTGCCGATCCCCTGGTGTTGACCGGATCGCACAACTGGTCGAACAGCGCGGAATTTGCGAACAACGAAAACACGCTCGGCTTTCATAGCGCAACTCTTGCGAAGCTGTACCTTCAGGAATGGTACAAGCGCTACAGGGATGCGGGAGGCACGGCGGTGCTCGTGCTCGGCGTCGAGCGCGTCGACGCGCGGGCCGAGGGGCTCATCCTCGGACAGAGCGCTCCAAATCCAGTGTCGCTCGGCGGCTCGACGCACGCCACCATCAGCGTCACGGTCACCGGATCCGCGGGGCCGGCATCGCTCGTGCTGTACGACGCACTGGGGCGCACGGTGGCGACGCTGTTCGACGGCATGCGCGACGAGGGTAGCTATCGCGTGACGCTCGACGCATCCGCACTCCTGCCAGGCGTGTATTACTACCGTCTATCGGCAGGAAACCGGGCCCTGACGCGCGCGATGCATGTGACACGCTGACGGTCACTCATTGAGTGCACGAATCACTTCCGCGTGCAGTGCGGGCGATGCGGCGACGATGCTGTTCGACGCGAGCGGATCGCCCCCTTCCCACGATGTGACGATGCCGCCCGCTCCTTCGATGATGGGGACCAGCGCCATCGTGTCCCATGGACTCATGATCGGGTCAATCATGATGTCCGCGAAACCCGTCGCAAGTTGCGTATATCCGTAGCAGTCGCCCCAGGTACGATAGAGCGCGACGCGCGACGCGAGCCTGTCGAATCCGTCCCGTTTTTTAAACGCCCCGATGCCGGTATGATCCGTCGTCAGCATTGTCGCCTCCGCGATCGACGCGATCTCGCGCATCCGCGCGGGGGCACCGTTGACATCAACGTGTCCATCTGCCGCGGCGACGCGTAGTCCGAGTGCAGGGTGATCGATGATGCCGAGTACGGGACGCCCGCGGTGGAGCAGGGCGATCAGGGTGCCGAAGAGGGGCGAGCCCGCAATGTACGATTTGGTACCGTCGATGGGATCGAGGACCCAGACGAATTCCGCATCGCGCCCGGCATCACCGAATTCTTCGCCAAGGATGCCATGCTCGGGGTAGGCACCAGCGATCAAGGTTCGCATTTCCGTTTCCGCTTCGCGGTCGGCCTCGGTTACGGGAGAGCTGTCGGATTTCCGCGTGACGCGCAGGTGCGAGCGGTAGCGCGGAAGGACGATGCCTGCGGCTGCATCCGCGAGCGTCCGCGCGAATGGAAGGAAGTCGGAATACATGGTGCAGGGTGATCTCAGAGTGAGAAATCGCGAATGGAGTCAGCCAGAGGCCCGATAATTCGGGTGTCAGACGAAAATGCACTTATTATTCGAGATTTTCGCGTAACTTTTCACGCTCTGGGATGTTATTCCACCATACGCGGTGCCGCACCGCGCGCAACAGGCCGAGTGAACGCCATACTCTCCATGGATACACGCTTCAGTACTGAAACGGACGAGGAGCTGTTTGCCCGCATCGGGACACAGGATGGCGAAGCCGCATTCCGCGCGCTGTACGACCGGCACGCCTCCCGTCTGTACGCATATTGCGCGCGCATCATCGGGAATCGCGATGACGCGAAGGACATGTTTCAGGAAACCTTCGTCCGATTGCACCACCAATCCAGCGTGTTGACGGGTCCCGTGCGCGTCGCGCCGCTGATGTTCACGATCGCGCACAACCTCTGCATCAGCTGGCACAGGAACAAGAAACACACGGTACCGGCGGAGGACGCAGAACTGACGAGCAACGACCGCAGCTATGAGCAGACCGAGCGCATGGAGCTTCTGCGACGCGCGATCGACACGCTGCCGTTCCTCTACCGCGAGCCGCTCATCCTCCGCGAGTACGACGACTTCACGTACGCGGATATCGCCGAAATCATGGATATACCGGTGGCGACAGTCAAGATCCGCATCTACAGGGCGAAGGAGCGCATCCGCGCAATTCTGGCGCCCTACATTCAGGAAGTGTAACAGCATGATCACGCAGCGAACACCATGAACAGTTTCGACGACATACCGCACGACGCGCAGCTCCAGGCACTGCTCGATGGCGAGCTGGACCGTTCCGCGGAGGAAGGGATGCTCTCGCGCATCTCCGCCGATCCGGAACTGCAGCGTCAGTATCATGACCTTGTGGAGATAGACGCCGCAATGCGGGAGGATGCCCGTTCCCTGCGCGTTCCGCCCGATGCGACCCTGGCGGTGTTCAGCGCCCTTGGATTCGCCGTCGCGCCGACGCCCGTGCACCCGGTGGACGCGACAGCATCGGCGGTCCCAACCGTGGTCCCGCACCGTTCCTCCCGTACCTGGATGATCGTCGCATTGTTGACGATTGGCCTGATCGCCATCATCCTGTACATCGTGTTGCCGGGTGCAGGACCGACGACAGCCGCGCGGAGCGACTCCGAAAAATCGCCGCAAGGATCGATGAGCGGCGCTCTCTCCGTCGCATCCGATGCCGGCACCGCCCCTGCGCCGTCTCCGGTTGTCGGCGTCCGCCGCGGAGCTGCCGGATCACCGCCCGCGACGGCAAGAAACGCCGGCGCTCGGGCAGGCGCGGGCGTCCCGGCGCGGTTTTCCACCGGCGCGTTCTCCGCGGTCGACAGCATCCGTCTGACGGAACCCGAAACGCCCGCACCGGCTCGCGTCAGCGGCGCTCCCGATGCCACGGGTGCATCCCGGATTGTCGCGGAATCCGCCCCACGCGAGGGCGTCGCGGAGAGCGAGCACTCGGTGGAGAGCGCGCCCGCACAGGAGATGCCCACGCAGGATGCGACTGCGCCTGCCCTTGAGCAGGTGCTCCGAAAAAGAGAACCGCTGCCGGTCCTCGGATTGCGCTTCACCGTTCGAGGCATGGCCAGCACGTCCTCGCCGCAGGCGACCATCGGATCTCAGACAAACAGCGACGCGAGAAACATTGCCATCGGATTGGATTACGCGATCTCCGAGCGGCAGCATCTGGGAATTTCCATCGGACGCGAAGCGTTCTCGCAGCACTTCGGAAGGCTGGAGGCGGGCCGATACGTGACGTACGAACAGAACCCTCTCGAGTATTGGGCGGCCGCGTATTACGAGCGCACGCTTGCCGCAATCATGCCGCAGGCATTATTCCTCTTCGCGCGTCTCGATGCAGGATCCGTTTTGCAGCTTGGACCCATGGTGCGCGGCAGTCTCGGTGTCCGGTTGACCCTGGTTCCGCGCGTGGAAGCGCTCC
Organism: Ignavibacteria bacterium; assembly: GCA_016720835.1. Lineage (GTDB taxonomy): Bacteria > Bacteroidota > Ignavibacteria > SZUA-365 > SZUA-365 > JADKJW01. The sequence continues at coordinate 166,172 of JADKJW010000003.1, read as the reverse complement.
TGGCCGCGGAAGGCGCCATCGCGGGGTACAGGAACGAGTCGATCTGGCTCACGACCAGGAAACTCGGCGGCACCGCCGGACTCTCCATCGTATTCTGACGGAAGAGTGCCATGCGATCCGCCCGAATATTCGTCGCCGTCCTGATGGTGTTCATGGGCTCCTGCACGCAGCCCTTGGACATCAACACCCCGAGGCTGCGCACGGAACCCGTGGATGTGCCCGATTCCTCGTCACTCGTGCACGGGGAGCGCGTCTCACTCGTCCTCGCGTTCGATGCGAGCGGGAGCATGCAGGGGTACGGCATCGACGCGGCGCGGGCCGGCGGTCTGCGCATCCTCGAATATTTCGACGGAAGGCAGGATGAAGCGATGGTGGTGATCTTCAACCAGGGCGTCACGATCTATCAGCAGATGACAACCGACACCACTCGCCTCCGCGCGGCGGTTTCGGGATTGACGGCGAACGGCCAGACCGCGTTGTGGGACGCGGCACTGCTGAGCGTGCAAATGGTGGTGAACAACGGCGTCAACCCGCGGCGCGCCGTCATCCTTTTTTCCGATGGCGACGACAACGCGAGCAGCAGCGGCGACGGGCTTGATTTCATTTCGACGGCCGCGAGCAACAAGGTCGTGATGTCCGCGATCGCGTTCGGTGCGGAAGCTCCGGTCGCGAAGTTGAAACGCGTGAGCGACGGCACGGGTGGGCGCTTCGAGTCCGCCGCGACCGCGGCCGAAGCCGAGCTCGCCTTCGCGCGCATCCTCCGAGATCTGCGCATCGCCGCGCCGGGCAAGTAGTCGCCGGGCGTTCGCGCGGATCCATCCGGGTGACGCGTGCGCCGGTTTGCCCGACAGAACGTCAGGAACGCCCTGCTCGCATCGCGCGCAGGGCGTTCCTGTATCGAGGGCCGCCGGCGGGATCTACGTCCCGGAGTTGATCTGGGGAAGCGAAGGGCGCTCCGCATCGCGGGTTGCCGCAGGCACCAGGCCGAGGAGGCGGGTGCAGATGGTCAATTGACCGCGATGGTAGTTCTCGTGCGCAATCGCGTCGTGCAGCACCGACATGCGCGTCCCCTTGCTGCCGTCCGCGCGCGTGACGAGTTGCAGCAGGAACAGCGTTCCGGCGTTTTTCAAACGTCCGGAGGCGTCCTTGTACTGTTCGACCAGTAATTCTATGAGCTGTTCCTGCGTCTCCGCGCGATAGATGTTCGGCGCGTAGTAGTGCAGCATTTGCGAATAGGGCGCGCGGTGAAAATTCGTGTCCTCGCGCAGGAGTTCCTCCACCGACATGATGGACAATTCCAGGATATGCTGCACCAGCTCGGTGACGCTTCGAGTTTCGAGCGTCGCGCGGAAGCTGAAGCGCGCGGGAGGGATGACCTGCAACTCCTTGATCAGACCCTTGCGGATTGCGTACCAGTCCTCAAGGATTTCGTCCAGCAGCGTGATCGGGGTGCTCATGGGGTTTGTTCGAGGTTCGTGATACGGTGGAGAATGGCAGGAATTACAGCAAACATAAACAACGGCACGGAATAATGCAGTACGCGGGAGTGGACGATCCACGTTCGCGGGCGGGCGGAGACGTCAACGCTGCAACCGGCGTCGTATTCCGATGTCGCGCATCATCCTTCCCGCAGGGAGGCAATCTCCCTTTCATCGGACATCAGGGCGCATTCCCATGCGCGGTCGATGTCGCCCGCGCGCAGGAACGCCTGGGCGCAGCGCTGGAGCCGTCCGGCGATGCGCCGGGGAGGGGAGATCCCGCCTTTGATATCCGCGAAGAGCAGGAGCAGCGCGCCGCGCGGATTGTCCGCCCGCAGCTCGACGGAGAACAGGTCGGGCAGAGCGGGACCCCCGCCGAGGCGCTGGAGGTCCGTCTTCCATTTCTCGCGGATCGCCGACACGTCCGGAAGGGTCGCGACACCGGCGAGCGTGCCGAGATCGTTGCCGCTCAGCACGGCGCTCTCCAGGAGGTGGGCGGGCAGGGCGTCGAAGCCGATGCCGTTGTGGCGGGGTTTCGGGAGCTGGAAGAGCGCCTCGCCATTGGCGCGGCAATACCAGGTCCCGCCCATGCGCGCGACGAGGTCAAGGCGCCGGGGATCCAGCGTGTCGTCGGTGAACGCCGATTCGCGCACGTGTATCATCACCACTTCGCCGATGAGCAGATTCCCGCTCGCCGGCCGGTCCCCGGTGCCGACATGCTGCATGAGGCGGCACTCCAAGACGAACGGCGATTCGGCAACGCCGGGAGGCGCGATGCGCACTGACGGGAGCTTGGTGAAGCCGGCCTTGACAAACTCATCCGTCCCGCGCGGGTAGTCCGAGGAGGCGAGGCTGATCTGCTCGACCATGTCGAAGGTGACGGCACTGACCGCAAATTCGCTTGTCTCGAGAATGTTCAGAAACGTGTGCTTCGGTGTTCCGTCGGATCCGCGGAAGGCGGGCGACACGACCACGATCGGAGGATTCGCCCCGAAGGCGTTGTAGAAGCTGAAGGGCGATACATTGCTGTTGCCCTCGCCGTCGAGCGTCGATACCAGCGCGATGGGACGCGGGGCGACGCCGCCGAGAAGGATCTGGTGCACGTGCGCGACGGGATGTTCCTTCGGATCGATGTGTCTCATTGCGTCTTGCCCTCCGCGACAGGTGCGACCGGCGTCAGGGATCGAGCCGGATGCGGTTTTCAAGCCGACCGAGCTGTTCGATCTCGCAGATCACTTCGTCGCCGGGCTTGAGCCACCACGCCGGATCGAACACCTTCGAGCCGTTCAGTTCGAGGAAGCAGCCCGTGCCGACCGTCCCCGAACCAATCACATCGCCCGGAAGCAGCGTGACGCCATAGGACGCGCGCTCGATGATCTGCGCGAACGTCCACGACATGTCCTTGAGATTGCCGCGGCTGACTTCGGTGCCGTTGACGGTGGTGGTCATGGCGAGATCGTAGCGGTCGCCCGCCGGACCCGCGATGCGGCGGCTCTCGAGTTCGTCCTTCGTCACCAGCCACGGGCCGATCGACGTGGCAAAATCCTTGCCCTTCGCCGGGCCGAGGCTCATTTTCATTTCCTCCATCTGCAGCGCGCGGGCGCTCCAGTCGTTCATCACCATGTATCCGGCGATGCAGGCATCGGCTTCCGACGCGGGAACATCGCGCGCTTCCCTGCCGATGACGACGGCAGCCTCCAGTTCGAAGTCGAGACGATCGAGATGCAGCGGCCGCACCCCGATCTCGCCGGGACCGCTGACCGCATTGTGGTTCGTGAAGTAGAAGATCGGAAAGAGATCGAACTCCTCGATCATCGGCACGCCCCGGTTGCGCCGCGCCGCTTCGACGTGCTGCCGGAACGCGTAGCCGTCGCGCATGGAGGGTGGTCGCGGAACCGGCGCGAGCAGGCGCACGGAAGAAAGAGGAACGGCGACCTCGGTGTGCCGAAACGTCGCGGGTGCGCCCGCGGCGAGGAACCAGGCGTGCACCTTGCGCGCCACGTGCATCGCATCGTCTCCCCGCTGGAGAAACGCGAGCATGTCGTTGGGCAGGAGATCGTCGCCTTCCTTGCAGTCATACCGCTGCATGGTGTGCGCCGCCTGCAGATCCATCACCTGATCGCCCGCAAGGACGCCGATGAACGCGCGGGTGTCTTTTTCGTACGTGACAAGTTTCATGGAGTGGGGTGCGAGGGGGTGAAGGCTGCAGCGATCAGCCGGAAACCTGTTCGAAACGGCGCTGGTCGAAGATCAGTTCGCGTGCAATCGTCCGCCCGCGTTCGTCGATCCTGTACAACGGCATGATCTTGCTCGCGTGGACGATGGCCATGTCGAGACCGGCTTCAATGGCGTGATGCAGGAAGACCGAGTTCAGGACATGGCGTGTGTGCGGTTTGAGGCCGAAGGACACGTTCGAGACGCCGAGGCTGGTGGCGCAGGAGGGAAACGCCTGCTTGATCAGACGGATGGCCTCGAGCGTTTCCATGCCCGAACGGCGGAATTCCTCGTCGCCGCTGCCGAGCGTAAACGTGAGGGCGTCAAAGATGAGGTCCTGCTCGCGCATGCCGTGTCCGTCGACGGCGAGGTTCCGGATGCGGGTGGCGATCTCGAGCTTGCGCTGCGCGGTTTTCGCCATGCCTTCCTCGTCGATGGTCAGCGCCACCACGGCGGCGCCGTAGGTGGTGCACAGTTCCAGCACGCGGTTCGGCCGCTCCTCGCCGTCTTCGAGGTTGATCGAATTGACGATGGCGCGGCCCGCGCAGAGTTTGAGGGCCGTCTCGATCACCTCCAGTTCGGTGGAATCGATCATCAACGGGATCGTTATCTGCGTGTTGAATCGGCGGATGACTTCCGTCATGTCGCGCGCTTCGTCTCTGCCGACGTAGGCGACGCAGACATCGAGCACATGCGCTCCTTCGCGAACCTGCTCCCTGGCCATGCCGACGATGCCGTCCCAGTCCTCCGCGAGCAGCAGGTCGCGGCAGCTTCGATCCGTTCGCGTTGCACCGCTCGCCGATGAGCACGGGCGGAATGTCGACCTTCATCGGGGTGGCCGCGTACATCGAGGCGACGGAAGGGAGCGCCCGGACGGCGCGGACTTTCGGCGAACGCCCCGCGGCGAGTGCGGCGAGGCGCGCGATATGCTCCGGCGTCGTGCCGCAGCAACCGCCGATGATGCCGACGCCGAGTTCTTCGACGAACGGGGTCATCCAGTGCTCCAGTTCATCCGGCGTGAGGTGGTAGCAGGATGTGCCCCCGACGTTCTCGGGGATGCCGGCATTGGGCATTACGAAGACCGGCTTCTCCCAGGTCGCGCAGATGGTGCGGAGATTGTCCTCCATCTCCTTCGGACCCGTGGCACAATTCATGCCGAACACCGTGACGATGTCGTACGGTTCCACGGTCGCGATCGCCGCGCCGATGTCGGTGCCCATGAGCATGGTGCCCATCGCTTCGATCGTGACGGAGACGATGACGGGCAGGCGCTCCCCGCGCGCATCGAAGAACATCCGTGCCGCGGCCAGTGCCGCCTTGATCTGCAGGGGATCCTGGCAGGTTTCGATGCAGAGCAGATCCGCGCCGCCCTCGACGAGGCCTTCGATCTGTTCGCGGTACGAGTCGCGCATGTCGTCGAACGCGATATGGCCGAGCGACGGCAGCTTCGTCGTGGGACCGATGGAGCCGGCGACGAAACGCGGTTTCTCCGGCGTGGAGAACTCGTCGGCCAGGCGCCGCGCGATGCGGGCGGCGCGGACGTTCAATTCGCGCGCCATGTGGGCGAGGTGGTACTCTGCGAGGACAATGCCGGTGGAGCCGAACGTGTTCGTCTCGATGATGTCCGCGCCGGCTTCGAGGAACCCCCGGTGCACCGCTTCGACAGCCCTCGGATTGGTGACGACAAGGTACTCGTTGCACCCTTCGTACTCCGGCCCGCCAAAGTCGTCCGCCGTCAGGTTCTGCGTCTGCAGCGTGGTTCCCGTTGCTCCGTCGAAGACGAGTATGCGGTTCTCAAGCTCGTGGTTGAATCTCGATGTCAATGCGGTCCTTTCGTTTCGGTTGACCTCAATTATACGAACGAAGCGGGGAGGAGACAAGAACGGTGGATAGGGGAAGTCTGGAACACGGGATGTACTTTGCGGTTCATAATCCATGTTCCCCATTTACAGCCTCGAATCATATGGCTCTCGCGTACTCCCAGGGCATGCCTCCCGACACCAAAGCCCCGGATTTCTCCCTCCCGGGCACTGACGGCAACATGTGGTCTCTTGCATCCTTCCGGGACGCAGAGCTGCTCGTCGTGGTCTTCACCTGCAATCACTGTCCGTACGCGATCGCCTCGGAGGACCGGCTCATTGCATTGCACACGCGTTTCGCGCCCCGTGCGCGATTCGTCCTCATCAATCCGAACGACGAGACGGCGTACCCGGACGATTCCTTTGATGCGATGGTGGGACGGGCGCGCGACAAGGATTTCCCCTTCCCGTACGTGCGCGATGCATCACAGGCGATCGCCCGGGCCTACGACGCCGCGTGCACGCCGGACATTTTCGTGTTCGATCAATCGCGCGCGTTGCGCTACAACGGCCGCATCGACGACAACTGGCAGCATCCGGAGGCCGTCACGCGCCGCGATCTCGAGACCGTCCTCGAGGATCTTCTCGCCGGCCGCGACATCTCGATCGCTCCGGTACCGTCCATGGGCTGCTCCATAAAATGGAAATGAACTGCCGGGCGGTGAACTGATACCCGCGGAGGGTTATCAGCCTCCCATCGTGAAGGAGGTCATGGAGCCCGAGACACGGAGGCCCCAAAAAAAATAAAAAAAAAAAATTTTTTTTAAAAAATTTTTTTTTTCATTTTTTTTACCCCCCATTTCCCTTTTCTTCTCCTTCCCCCCCCCCTTTTTCCCCCCCCCCCCCCCAAAGAAAACACACCCCCCCCCCCCCCCCCCCCCCCCCCCCCCCCCACCAAAAACCCCCCCCCCCCCCCCCCCCCCCCCCCCCCCCCCCCCCCCCCCCCCCCCACCCCCCCCCCCCCCCCCCCCCCCCCCCCCCCCCCAAACCCCAAAAACCCCCCCCCCCCCCCCCAACCCCCCCCCCAAACCACAAAAACCCCCCCACAAAACCCCCCCCCCCCCCCCCCCCCCCCCCACCCCCCCCCGAAACCCCCCCCCCCCCCCCCCACCCCCCCCCCCCCCCCCCCCCCCCCCCCACCCCCCCCCACCCCCCAAACACCCCCCCCAAAACCACCCCCCCCCCCCCCCCCCCCCCCCCCCCCGGCCCCCCCCCCCCCCCCAACCCCCCAAAAAACCCCCCCCCACAAAAAAAAAACCCCCCCCCCCCCCCCCCCCAAAAAACCCCCCCCCCCCCCCCCCCCCCCCCCCCCCCCCCCCCCCCCCCCCCCCCCCCCCCCCCCCACAACCAAACCCCCGGGGCCCCCCCCCCCCCCCCCCCCCCCCCCCCCCGAAACCCCCCCCCAAGCTTTTTCCCCCCCCCCGCCCCCCCCCCCCGGGCCCGCGGCAACAACCCCCCCGGATAAAACCCCCGGAGGCCCCCCCCCCCCCCCCACTCCCCCCGGAACCGGGCGATTTCCCCCCCCCCCCCCCCCTCCCCCCCCCCGGCACCCCCCCTCCCCCCCCCCCCCCCCCCCCCCCCCCCCCCCCACCCCCCCCCCCCCCCCCCCCCCGGACCAAACACGGAAACCCCCCCCCGGGAACCCCAAACCCCCCCCCCCCCCCCCCCCCCCCCCCCCCCCCCCCCCCAAAAACCCCCGGGCGAACTCCCCCCCGGCCCGGCCCCCCCCCCCCCCCCGCCCCCCCGCGGACGGGGAAAAAAAAAAAAACCCCCCCCCCCCCCCCCCCCCCCCCCCCCCGCCCACCCCCCCCCCCCCCGGCCCCCCCCCGGCCGGCCCCCCCCCCCCCCCCCGGCCCCCGCCCCCCCGGCCCGGGAATCCCCCCCCCGGGGGGCGGGGGGGACCCCCGCCAAAATGGGGGGTCCCCCGTTTCCCCCCCCCGCGGGGAAAGGAGGGGGGCCCCCCCCCGCCCCCCGGGCCCCGGGGCGCCCCGGGCGGCCCGCCCCCCGCCGCGCCGGCGGGGCCCCCGGCCCCCCCCCCCGACACCCCCCGGATTCCCCCCCCCGGAATTCCCCCCCCCGGACGCCCGGCCCCCCCGGGGGGGCCCGCCCGGGGGGCGACCCCCCCGGGGCCCCCGCCGAACCCCCCGCACCCCCCCCCCCCCCCCCGCCCCCCCCCGGGGCGGCCGCGGCGGGGCCCCCCCCGGCCCCCCCCCCCCCCCCCCCCCCCCCCCCCCCCCCCCCCCGCCCCCGCCCGCGCGGCCCCCCGCCCCCGCGCCCCCCCGCCCCCCGGGGGCCCCCCCCCCAGGCCGAAACTTCTCCGCGAGGATGCCGATGATGCGTTCCGCGGCATGTCCGTCCCAGAGTTCCGGGATGCCACCGCGCTTCGGCGAGCCGTGCAGCGCGGCGCGGGAAGCCGCAACAACCGCGTCCACATTGAGGCCGAGGAGCTGATTCGTGCCGACGGTGACGGTGACCGGGCGTTCGGTGTTTTCACGCAGCGTGATGCACGGCACCTGGAGGTACGTGGTTTCCTCCTGGATGCCGCCCGAATCGGTCAGGACGAGTGCGGCGGAATCCATGAGCGCGAGGAACTCGAGATAGCCGATGGGATCGCAGAGTGTCAGTCCTTCGAGCGCGTTGAAGGCCCCGGCGAGCCCTGTTTCCGCGAGCCGGTTTCTCGTGCGGGGATGCACGGGGAAGAGGATGCGCGTCTCGCCCTGCAGCGCCTCGAAGATGCGCAGGATTTTTTGCAGATTCTCCGCGACATCGACGTTCGACGGGCGGTGGAGCGTGACCAGGGTGTAGCCCCGCGGCTGCACGCTGTAGCGCGCGAGCGCGTCCGTCGCGCGCGCTTTTTCGAGATAGTGCGCGAGCGAGTCGATCATGACGTGCCCGACGAAGAACACCTTGTCGTCCGGCACGCCTTCATGCGCGAGGTTGGTAAGACCGGCCTCCTCGGTGACGAAGAGGAAGTCCGACAGCACGTCTGTCACGAGACGGTTGATTTCCTCGGGCATGCCGCGGTCGAAGCTTCGCAGGCCCGCTTCCACGTGCGCGACGGGCACGCCCAGCTTGCTCGCGGTCACGGAGCAGGCCAGCGTGGAGTTGACGTCGCCGACAACGATCACGAGGTCCGGGCGTACCTCCCGCAGCACGTTCTCGAAGGCGACCATGATTTTCGCCGTCTGTTCGGCGTGGGATCCGGAGCCGATACCGAGGTAGATGTCGGGAGCCGGCAGTTCGAGATCGTCGAAAAACACCTTCGACATCTTTTCGTCGTAGTGCTGGCCCGTATGGAGGATCAGATGCCGAATGCGCCCGGAGTACTTCTGCAATGCGCGATGCAGCGGCGCCACCTTCATGAAATTCGGCCGGGCGCCGACGACGGAGAGGAATGTCGTCACGGGGCTATTTTCCGTTGCCGAGTACCGCGACGTGCTTCTTCGCGCCGCGCACCTTCTTCGTGGCGTTGCGCGTATCGATGATATGTTTGCTGTGACGCACGATCATGTCGTAATCGTACGCGCTGTGGTCGGTGGTGATCACGACGCAGTCGACGCTCTGCAGGAGTTCCGGCGTCAGTTTCTTCGATTTCAACTTCAAGCCGTTCACCTCCACGGAGGGGACATGCGGATCATTGTAGGACAGGGACTTGATCCCGTCACCGACGAGCAGTTCCATGACGCGGAGGGCGGGGGAGTGGCGGGTGTCGTCCACATCCCGTTTGAAAGCCACGCCGAGCATGAGGATTTTCGCGGTTTTCAGCGAAACCGGCATCATGCCGAACTCCCGGTAGATCATGTTCTTGACGTAGAAGGGCATGTTCTCGTTGGTCTCGGCGGCTAGCGCGATGAAATTCGTCTGGAAATCGTATTTCCGCGCGAGCCAGGAGAGGTAGTACGGATCGATGAGAATGCAGTGCCCGCCGATACCCGGACCGGGATAGAACGGCATGAAGCCGAAGGGCTTCGTCTTCGCGGCGTCGATCACCTCCCACATGTCAATGCCGCCCATCCGGTCGCACAACAGCGCGAGCTCGTTGACGAGCGCGATGTTGACGCTTCGGAAGATGTTCTCGAGGAGTTTCTCCATCTCGGCGACCTTCGGGTTCGACACAGTGACGACCATGTCGATGACCTGCGCGTTGACGAGGGCCGCCAACTCCGTGCATGCCTTCGTCACGCCGCCGACCACCACTGGCGTGTTCTTGGTCGTGAACATTTTATTGCCCGGGTCGATCCGCTCGGGGGAGAAGGCGAGAAAGTAGTCCTTGCCGACCTTCAGGCCGGATTTCGCGAGGATCGGCATCACGTATCCTTCCGTGGTGTTCGGGAAGGTCGTGCTTTTCAGGATGATGATATGATCCTTCCGCAGACCGGCGGCGATGCCCTCGCTGGCGCTCACGATGTAGCTGATGTCCGGATCCTTGTTGTCCGTGAACGGCGTCGGCACGCAGATGAACACGACATCGAGATCCCGGATGCTGCGGTAGTCCTGCTCCGCCTTCAACAATCCCTTCTTGACGGCGTCGCGCAGCTCCCCGCTGTCGACATCGTCGATATAGTTCTTCCCCTTGTTGATCGCGTTGACTTTTCTGGAATCAAGATCGATCCCGATCGTGCGAAATCCGGCATTTGCATACTCGACGGCGAGCGGGAGACCGACATAGCCAAGCCCGACAACACCGACGCTGATCTGTTTGGTTCTGATTTTTTCCGCGAGTTTCAAGTCGGCCTCTTGGGAGTCTGAAAGATTTAGCGTGAAAAGTACTGCTTTTTATAATAATCCTGATATTCCCCCGTCATGACGCGTGTCCACCACTCTTGCCGGGCCAGATACCAGTCGACGGTCTGCCGCATCCCGTCCTCGAACGCGATCAGCGGTTCCCAACCGAGATCGGCCCGGATTTTCGACGGATCGATCGCGTACCGGCGGTCATGCGCGAGCCTGTCCTTGACATGGGTGATCAATGACTCGGGTTTGCCGAGAAGGCGCAGCACGAGGCGAACAATGTCGATATTCGTCCATTCGTTCAGGCCGCCGATGTTGTAGACCTCGCCCGGAACCCCTCTGGCGAGAACGGCGAGAATGGCCCGCGTGTGGTCGGTGGTGTGAATCCAGTCGCGAACATTCAGACCATCGCCGTACACCGGGAGGGGCAGATCCCGCACCGCGTTGGTAATCATGAGCGGGATGAGCTTCTCCGGGAATTGGAACGGTCCGTAATTGTTCGAGCAACGCGTGATGACCGCCGGAAAGCCGAACGTTTTCGCGTACGCTTGCACGATCAGGTCCGATGCGGCCTTGCTCGCGGAGTACGGACTGGTCGGCGCGATGGGCGTGTTTTCGGTAAAGGCCCCGTCGGGACCGAGGGACCCGTACACTTCATCCGTGGAGACATGGATGAATTTTCCGATGTCCCGCTGTCGCGAGGCTTCAAGCAGGACATGCGTTCCGAGGACGTTCGTCCGGGTGAACACGAGCGGGCCGAGGATGCTGCGGTCCACGTGCGATTCCGCCGCGAAGTGCACCACCGTATCCACGGCATGGTCCTCGAGGGTTTTCCGCACGAGATCGGCGTCGCAGATGTCTCCGTGCACGAAGGCGAAGGCGTCCTTCAGATCGGCGAGATTCTCAAGATTTCCCGCATAGGTGAGGTTGTCGAGGACGACAATCCCGCCGGTGAAGCGCTGTTCCTCGATGGCCGTGCGAACGAAGTTGCTGCCGATGAATCCCGCGCCGCCTGTCACGAGAACGGTGCGCGGAGTGTATGAGTCAGGCTGTGTCATGCGTTGTTCCCTGTGCCGATCACGGTGGAAAAGTCCGGAAAGCTAGAAAAGTCCATGGACCCAAACAAAAGACTGCCACGTCTGATAATTATCGCCGCATGCGGGGAACGGCATCCCGCGGCATCGCCGCCGGACCGCGCGAAATAATCGTGACGCCGTTTCGGGAACATTCTCCGCCGCTCGCGCGTGAAAGGGATGTCGACGGGATCATGCGCGGCTTCCCGACGGCGCGGCGCCTCGCGGCGCCGGAAGAGACGCCCCGGATGCCGCGCGCCGGCCAGGGCCGTCGGGTTCAACACATCGCCGCAAGGCGCAGAGCAAGGAGCGAATGCATGAGGTACGCAAGCGGATTTCCGTAGGCGAGCCGGAGCGCCCGGACGCATCAGTATCACTGTTTCACCAATTCACCTGGGAGATCATCTATGAACAATCACACCCTTCAGTTCTGGCTGCTGCTGCTCGCGCTGCTCGGACCGTCGGCCGCGGCGCAATTCGGCGGCACCATTTCCATCGACGACAGGACCACGGCCACGGTGACCGCGATCACCGACACCAACGGCGTCTCGTGGTCGCAGTACATCGAAGTCGCGCAGTTTTCTCCGGCGGTTTCCCTGCGTCTGGTGGCCGGGGAAATCCGGATCGCCAATCCCGCCGGCCACACCGCCGGCATCGGATGGGATCATCCGTTGACACATACGTGGAAATCGGAGTTCGTCCCCGTCTACCAGTACAATTCCGCCGCCTTCGCCAATCCCGCGGTGACGGAAGCCTTCACGCTGCATGCGGGGGACACCCTTGCGCTCTTCCGCGATTTCGGTTTTCGCTTTCCCGTCAGCAATGAGGACGGCACGGAACGCACGCTCGAGGAAGACACCGCGGGCTTCGTGCTTCCGGACAGCATCATTTTTTCCATGGACCTCATCGACGCGCAGAGCGGCGCGCTGGTCCGGACCGTGGATCGTTTTGTCATGCCCCCGTGCAATGGCTGGTCCGCATTTCTGTCGGTTCTCGCCGCCAGCGTCCATCCGCGCATGATGCAGAACGACCGTCACCCGTTTCTGCTGGCGCTGGTCGCGGATCAGGCACTCGACGGGGCGCGGGTGCGGCTGCGGATCAATCCGCAGTATCTGTCGCGCATCCCCGGCACGTACACGGAACGCGCGATGTACATGCGCTTCGCGATCAATCCGCGTCTCTCCGCGATGGTGGCGGAAACGTGGGATCACGACATGGCCGCGGCGCGCGAGGAGTTCGAGGACGTCGTCGAGCAACTCGGACTGCCGAAGCAGGGGAATGACAACGCGCCGAAGAATGCCGATCTCCTGATCTACCCTTCGCTGGTGTACCGCTCCGCTCCCGTGCTGCGCGTGTGGCACGCGCACCCGAACGCCGGCGATGCGGTGGTATTCCAGGCGCTGGACATCACCGGACGGGTCCTGTTCCAGGAGGAGCGGCGGTCACAGGGGGAGAAGGACATGCTGTTCCGCCTGCCCGAACGCGCGACGCAGAGCGCACTCGCGCTGGTCGTCGTGCGGGTCAATACGAAGACGACGCACAATCTCATCCGATTTTTCTGAGGAGTCATCTATGAAACGAATACTGCTTTTGTTGCTCCTGTCCCTCGGGACGCTTCCCGCGACGCCGGTCTTCGCCGCAACCGAACAGGCGACGGATTACACCTACGAGGAATGGCTGGAGCGGTACGGCCGCTACCTGAGTCCCATGACAGAACAGTGCCGCGACGGGTATCTGGACATCTTCACGGGCGTGCTGGGAAAACTCATCGTGGTCGCGTCACGGCCGCTTTCCGAATGGACCATCGGGCGCCTGCTGCCCTACCCCGGCGTCGTGCCGCTCGGCGCGCTTGCCTACCAGTGGATGGGGACGCAGATCGCGTCCGAGGGCCTGTGGCTCTGCTGGTGCCTGCCGTATACATTCGAGATGGAGTACGTCTTCAACGACGAGAACGGCGTCCCGGAAGTGTACGTGGTCGAGAAGTACAAAGCGACCTGCTGCACCAAGACCTCTGTCGGGGTGGTGAACTACCAGCATTCAAAATGCAAGGAGCCGAGCCTGCGGGTCGAGGACTGCTTCCGCAGAGAGATGTTCGGCCAGAATTACTGCTTCTGATATCCGTGCACGATCGTTGAAACGCACAAGGGCGAAGCACCCGCTTCGCCCTTGTTGCCGTTCGCCGCACGATGCGATTACTTCACGATCACCGCGATGCCGTGCACCGTCGTGCGGAGGTTGATGGAGCGCTGATGCTCGAGCTTCGCGAGGTTGTACCACTTGAGTTCGTCGGCGGCGATGTAGCAGGTGTTGTTGTCGGGTGCGACGATGATGCCGCGCTGCACGATGCCCGAGTTGAAAATCTTGATGATTTCGTCCTTGGCCGCGTCCATCACGTTGATGCCGTCGATTTCCTTGAGATCCACCTTCCGGTTGATGATGAAGGCGTATCGCCCGTCGCCGCTGAAGCTGATATCGCCCTGCGCGCCGGTTTTATACTTCGGCATCGCCACGTCGCCGGTCGTCTTGTAGGTGTCCGTATTGACGACCTGGACGTGATTTTTCGGTCCGTACGAGATGTAGGCCTTCGGGGCGACGGGGCTGCACGCCATGCCGGTGATGTTGTCGGCGAGGCCCTTGAGCGGCTCCACCGCGCCGAGTTCCTGGTACGTCGCGGCATCGAAAATCTTGACGCCCTTGCCCTTGTTCACGACGAACAGTTTTTTCCCGTCGCTGGACACGGAGAGCGCGCTGATGGACGCGCCTGCGTCGAACTGTCCCGTGATGAGTTCCTTCTTCGTGTCAATCGCGTAGATCCGAAGCGCTTCGTCACCGTCGGCGCGCTCGGCGACGAAGATCGTGGCGCCGTCCGGCGTGCGGGTCATCGGTCCCGCGTAGATGTTGCGTCGGTTGACCGGAAGGCGGAGAACCTGCGATACTTTCGCGTCGGCGACGGAGACGATGGAAACCGTGATCTCGCCGGTGTTGCTGATGTACAATTTCGAATTGTCCGCGTTCGGCATGATGCAGTCCGGCGCGCGGCCGACCTGGATCCGCTGAACGAGCTTGCCTGACGCGGGATCGACGATGGCGAGGTTGCCTTCGTCATGGAGCACCGCGTAGATGATCTGCTTCTGGGCATTCGCCTTCTGCGGGGCGGCGAAGGGCAGGATACCGGCAATCGCCAGCACGAGGAGGGCGGAGGTGGCAATCGATTTCATGGCGGGTGGCATGAGAGTGATGAGGAGGGGTGATGGAATGGTCCAGTTGCAATGGTAGCAAACAGGGGGCTCGCAATCAAGCGGCAACATGCGCGTTGCGGCAGCGCGCGGGCCGCCGGGAAAACGGGTGGGCTTGCGCCCGACGCGCGCGGTTTCTAGCTTTCGGATGGTCTCACCTCGCCATTCCCTCCCATCGAAAGGCCTCAGGCACATGCGCGTTTTCTATCCGGTTTTTTTCAGCATGGCGGTCATCACCGTCTTCAGCCTCGTCGAAATCACTCTGCTCAAGCGCATGCACGCGTCGTGGTGGACGCGGCGCTGGATCCGCATCTCGTCGTACGCGATCCCGGTCATGGGATTCTGTGCGCTCACCGCGTGGTCGGCGGGCATCTTCTCGAATGCGCGCGACATCGCGCTGGCGGGATCGTACGCGACCGCCGCCGTGCTCATCATCGGTCTCTCCCTCATGCTCTCGCTTCCGCTTTCGGGTTTGCTGCACCGCATCACCGCGCGGGGCCACACGCGACCGGAAGGCGCATCCACACCCGTGCCGCGCCTGATCGAAAGGCGCGCGTTCCTCATGGGGACCGCCGCAGCCCTGCCGATCGCCGCCGTCGCGGCCGGGAGCGCGGGCATGGCCGCTTCTCTGCGCGACCCGGAGATCCCGGAAGTACCGCTGTCCTTCGCGACTCTTCCGCCCGCGTTGGACGGCTTTCGCATCGCGCACATTTCCGACGTGCACCTCGGGTTGTTTCTCGGCCTGAAGGACTTCGAGCGCATGGCGGAACTGGTTGCCGCGGCCAGGCCCGACCTCGTGCTTCTCACCGGCGACATCGTGGACGACCCGCTGCTGTACCCTGACGCCCTCCGGCTGGCCGCCGCAATTCCCAGCCGTTACGGGGTGTTCGCGTCCCTCGGAAATCACGAATACTTCCGAAACATCACCGCGGTGCACGCCGCGTACGAACGCGGGTCCGTCCCGCTGCTTCTCAATGCCGGCCGGACGCTCGGCATCGGTGACGTCTCGCTCCACGTGGCGGGGTTGGACGACCCGCGCTCTCTCGGAAAGATCCCCGAGGATTTCTTCGTGAACGCTCTCGATCACGCGATGCGGGATGCTCCGGCGAATGCCTTCACCGTGTTGCTCAGTCATCGCCCGGAAGGATTCAACGCCGCCTCCGAGAGGGCGATTCCGTTGACCATTTCGGGCCATACCCATGGCGGACAGATCGGATTCCTGGGCCGCAGCGTGTTCGAAACGCTCCTGCCTGAGCGCTACATGTGGGGTGCATATGAACGGAACGGATGCAGACTCTACACATCCGCAGGCGCGGGCCATTGGTTCCCCTATCGGCTTGGATGTCCGGCCGAAATTCCCTTGTACATCCTCAAACGTGAACAGAGGGTTCCGGAGACGAAGACTCCAGCCGCGATTCCAGAGCTTCGCATCAAAACGGGAAATGGGCCTGCCGGGAAGCGATGATCGCCGCGGGGATTGGCGCATGCATTCCACAGCCCGCATCGACAGTGCCCCTTTCATGTCACAGCGCTGAGCCTGCTCAGGGGCGCATGCGGATCTGACCGTCGATTGCGGTCGAATTTCGAATATTCCCCACCTCGTTGTCATCCCTATTTCGCTGGCACGACGCTTGTATACCATGCGTTGTGGCGGCGATGTATTGTCCGGTCGCCACACCGCATCTCCAGTGCCCCCGATGTCCTCTCCAAACACTGCCGATCTCAAGCACTGAAAAACACCCCCGGCCATACGGCCGGGGTGGAGATGCGGAGAGAAATGCCGGACCGATTGAACGTTTATTTCGAGGAGGAAATCCTGTGATGAAGCTGAAAATATCGACGCGTCTGTGTGTGTTCGTGCTTGCCGCCATGGTCGCGTCCTCGTGCTCGGACAGCAAGAGCGACAATCCCGTGACTCCCGCGCCCGAGGATAAAAAAGTGTCGTTCGCGGGAGACATCAAGCCGATCCTGCAGGCAAACGGATGTCTGAACTGCCACGGAGACCGCGGTGGATTGAGTCTGGCGACCGTGGAGGCAATCATGAAGGGCGGCGATCACGGCCCGGCAGTGATACCAGGGAATGCCGCTTCGAGCAACCTCCTGACAAAGATTTCTGCAACCCCGCCCTTCGGCGCGCGCATGCCCTTCAACGGGACGCCGGTGAAGGACAGGGACGTCGAACTGCTGACGACCTGGGTCAATCAGGGCGCAAAGGACAACTGACACGCACGGCATCGTGCGCACCATACACACTGCCGCCACCCTGTGGCGGAATCGACACAAGGAGGTGAGGTATATGACAATACTTCCGCGCGGGGATCGACGCATCGCTCGCTGAATCCATGCTCCCGCATCTTCGCGAGGCGGGAACGATGAGGCGCGGGACGGTCCGGATCCCTGTGCACCCAGATATTCAGGCTCGTGGGAAAACCGTGATGGCGTGTGGCACAAAAACATGGTAGAGGCATCCCGCGGGCCTGAATCTGTTTGAGCGATTTCTGGTACGACGGCACAAGGGCGGACCCGAATGGTTCCGCCCTTGTGCCGTCTGTCCGTGAATGTCAAAAAGCGGGATGCAGGAATTTCGCGAGTTCGAAGCAGCCGGCTGCGACGAGTCCGGAGAAGGGGATGGTAATGATCCACGCCATGAAAATGCGGAACATGACTTCCCAGCGGATGCTCGCGGCACTGGTGGTGGATCCGACTCCGACAATGGCGCCGGCGATCGTGTGCGTTGTGGACACCGGGATTCCGAGGAAGGTTGCGATGAAGAGCGTGGCCGCGCCGGCGGTCTCGGCGCAAAAACCATGGACAGGCCGCAAGCGGGTAAGTTTCATTCCCATGGTTTCACGATGCGCCAGCCGCCCATCGCGGTCCCGATCGCCATCGCGAGGTGGCAGGCGAGGATGATCCACAGTGTATTCCAGTGGAGCATCGAGAGGTGCACGTTTTGATCGAAGATACCCGCCGCCATCAGCAGGGCGACGATGATCCCCATGGTTTTCTGCGCGTCATTGCCTCCGTGTCCCAGCGAGTACAGCGCGGCCGAGACGAGCTGCCCCTTGCGAAATATCTTGTCCACGCTGTGAGGTCGCCAGTTCCGGAACATCCAGTAGACACCGATCATGAACGCGAAGCCGGCCCCAAATCCCAGCAAGGGGGCGAGCGGGATGAAGATCATCGTTTCGCCGAGCTTGTGCCACCGGATGACATCGAGTCCCATGTGCGCGATGCCGGCGCCCGCGAAGCCGCCGATGAGGGCGTGCGACGAACTCGTCGGCAACCCCCACCACCAGGTGATGAGATCCCAGACGATGGCACCGAGGAGACCGGAGAGAACCACATAGACGAAGGCCGGGTCCGCCGCGTCGATCTTGACGATTTTCGCGATGGTGTCGGCCACCTTCGGCGCAAAGACGAACATCGCGATGAAGTTGAAGAAGGCCGCCCAGAGCACCGCCATGCGCGGCGACAGGACGCGCGTCGATACGACCGTCGCGATGGAATTCGCCGCGTCGTGGAATCCGTTGATGACGTCGAATAGGAGCGCGATGGCGATGGTGACGACGATGCGGTCCCGTAAGGCTGTCCATACGGTATCAGAGCCCCCCCCCCCGGGGGGCCGCCCGCCCCGGGGGGTCCTGGGGAAGATGATGGGGAAGGTCGGTTCCGGGAATGGCGCGCCGGGCCTATGCCGAATCGATGACGATGCCCTCGATGATGTTCGCGACGTCCTTGCAGCGATCGATCGCCTTTTCCAGACGTTCGAAGATCTCCTTCCACATGATGACCAGCATCGGCTGGTTTTCCTTGAACAGCCGTATGAGTGCCGAGCGCAGCAGCGCGTCGCCCTCGTCTTCGAGCTCGCGGATCGCCTTGCACTTCTCGATGATCAGTTCGCCGTTTTTCAGATCACGGAGACCCTTCAGCGCCTCCTCGATCTTGGTGGTGGCGCGCACGAGGATTTTCGCGACCGCCTGCGTTTCGTGGCGGATCTCGGCGAGCTCGTACAGGACGATACGCGACATGGCCCCGTCGATGTAGTCGGCGATGTCGTCCAGCCGCTTGATCAGCAGATGGATGTCGCCGCGCTCGAGAGGTGTGATGAACGTGCGGTGCAGGGCCGTGGTGCACTGGTGGGTAATGTCATCCAGCTCGTGTTCGAGGTCCTTGATCGCCTTCGCGCTCGCGGCTGCGTTGGCGCCCTCGTTCGTGAAGGCCTGCAATTCATTGCAGACCTTGATCGTCAAGCCGATGTGTTTTTCGAAATAATCGAAAAAATCGTAATGCTTGGGAAGAATTCCTCGAAACATGGAAGAATCCCGGACTGTGTGATGAAGGATGGAGGCAGAAGCATTTCCCGGGGGAAACGAACACAATAATCTCACATAAATCTCACAATTCCGAATTGTCGAGGGAGGTTTCCCCGGTTCGCGAACTTTCCCTATCTTTCTGTGATACAGAAACTTGCACCGGCACCACTTCAGAGAACACATGGCTGAAAACGAACAGGTCAACCTCTCGTCGCTGCGCATCCAGCGCGGTCAATTCGAGCAGACACGGAAAACGCGCGGGAAGCGCAAGCGCATCCTCATGATCGCCGGGGGCGTCCTGCTGCTGCTGCTGCTGGTCTTCATCATCAGCGGCGCGCTGAATCCGCCCGCGACCGTGGAAACGGCACGCGTCTCCCTCATGTATCCGTCGCAGATCCACCGCATCCTCGTGGCAAGCGGCTACGTGGTCGCGCAGCGGAAGGCCGCCATCGCCTCGAAGGGCACGGGTCGCATCGTGGCGCTTAACGTGGTGGAAGGCGACGTCGTGAAGAAGAACGACGTCATCGCGCGGCTCGAGAGCAGCGACATGGAGGCGTCGCTCGCGCAGATGCGCGCGAACCTCGAGCTGTCGCGCGCGGCACTCGCGCAGGCCCAGGCGGAGGCCGCCGACGCGACCGCCGCGTACACGCGCACGAAGACGCTCACGGAATCCGGCAGCGCCTCCAAATCGGAATTCGACATGGCCGACGCGCGGTACAAACGCGCCCTGGCTGGCGTCCGCTCGGCCGAAGCCGGCATCACGGCGAACGAGGCCGTCGTGCGCGCGGCGCAGGTGCAGATGGAAAACACGTTTATCCGCGCGCCGTTCGACGGGACCGTGCTGACGAAGAATGCGGACATCGGCGAAATGCTCACGCCCTTCGGCGCCGCATCCAACTCCCGCGGCGCGGTGGTCACCATGGCCGACATGTCGTCCCTCGAGGTGGAAGCCGACGTGTCCGAATCCAACATCGAGAAGATCTCCGTCAATCAGCCCTGCGAAATCACGCTTGACGCCTTTCCGGAGAAGCGGTATCGCGGCGTGGTGAGCAAGATCGTGCCGACTGCCGACCGCGCCAAGGCCACGGTGATGACCAAGGTCCGCTTCCTCGATCTCGACAGCCGCGTGCTCCCGGAAATGAGCGCAAAGGTGTCCTTCCTGCCCAAGGATTCGGACGGGTCGATGCTCGACGAAAAACCGAAGCTCGTGCTCAATCCCGCGGCAGTGCTCGACGGCAAGGAGGGCAAGGCCGTGTTCGTGCTCGTCGACGGCGTCCTGTCGAAGCGCGTGGTGACGCTGGGTCCGGCCGTCGGCATGCTCGTCGAAGTGCTCTCCGGAGTGAAGGCGGGGGAGAAGGTCGTCCTCAAGCCTGACGGCAATCTCTCGGACGGAATGAAGGTGGCCGTCGCAAAGGAATGACGGGCATGGAACCGATCATTGCAATACGGGATCTCTCGAAATCGTACTACCGCGAGTCGCTCGAGATCCCGGTTCTGCAGAATATCTCCATGGACATCGCGCGGGGCGAATTCCTCGCGCTCATGGGGCCGTCGGGTTCCGGCAAGACGACGCTGCTGAACCTGATCGCCGGCATCGACCGCCCCGACGCGGGCTCCATTCTCGTGAACGGCACCGACGTGCCGACGCTGAACGAGTCGGAACTGGCCGAATGGCGCGCCCAGAACGTGGGCTTCGTTTTCCAGTTCTACAACCTGCTGCCCGTCCTCACCGCCTTCGAGAACGTGGAACTGCCCTTGCTGCTCACGCCGCTCACGAAGAAGCAGCGCAGGGAGCACGTGGAGGCCGCGCTCGGCGTCGTCGGGCTGGGCGACCGGATGAACCATACGCCGAAGCAGCTCTCCGGGGGACAGGAACAGCGCGTCGCCATCGCGCGCGCCATCGTGACCGATCCCACCATCATCGTCGCCGACGAACCGACCGGCGATCTCGACAAGCGCTCCGCCGAGGAGATTCTCGCGCTGCTCGAGCGGCTCAATTCCGCGTTCGAAAAGACCATCGTCATGGTGACGCACGACCCGCGCGCGGCGGATCGCGCGCATGTGCAGCGCCACCTCGAGAAGGGCGAACTGCTGTGAGCGCCTGTTCCTCCTGCATGTGCAGAGCGGTTTGAGGGCGATGTCGTGAAAGTCTTCAAGCTCATTTTCAAGAACATGTTCCGCCACAAACTGCGGACGGCCCTCACCATCATGGGGATTTCCATCGCGGTCATGGCCTTTGCGCTCCTTCGCACGGTGATCGGCGCATGGTACGTGGGCATCGAGGCGACGGCGCCCGACCGGCTCATCACGCGCAATTCCGTGTCCTTCATTTTTCCGCTCCCCGTGGCCTACCGCGCGCGCATCGCCTCCATCCCGGGGGTGTCGAACGTGTCGTATGCGAACTGGTTCCAGGGCGTGTACATCGACGAGCGGAATTTCTTCCCGCGCATGGCGGTGGATGTCGAAACGTTCTTCGATCTGTATCCCGAGCTGCTCCTCCCCGCCGAGCAGAAGGAGGATTTCAAGAAGCAGCGCAACGCCTGCATCGTCGGCGCGAAAACCGCGAAGAAATTCAACCTGAAAATCGGCGATGCGATGACGGTGGACGGGGACATCTACCCGGGTCGCTACACCTTCATCGTGCGTGGCGTGTACACGGGGCGCGACCGCGCCACGGACGAGACCCAGATGTTTTTTCACTGGGCGTACCTCGACGAGCAGCTCAAGCGCGACATGCCGATCCGCGCCGGGTACGTCGGGTGGTATGTCGTCCTCATCGCGGATCCAGCGCAGACGGCGGCAGTGTCTGCGGGGATTGACGAGATCTTCAGGAACTCGCCCAGCGAGACGAAGACGGAGACCGAGAAGGCCTTCACGCAGGGCTTCATTTCCATGTCGAGCACCATCATCCTCGCGATACAGTTCATCTCCTACATCATCGTCGGCATCATTCTCCTCGTGCTCGCGAACACCATGGTCATGACCGCCCGCGAGCGCATCATGGAGTACGCCGTCCTCAAGACCCTCGGTTTCCGCACGCTGCATATCGCCGGACTCATCACCGGCGAATCCCTGCTCATTGCGGTGATCGGCGGCGCGATCGGACTCGCCATCACCTTCCCCATCACGGCCGGCATCGGCGAACAGTTGTCGAATATTTTTCCGGTCTTCCTCGTCGAAACGTCGACGATGGCGACCGCGATGTCCTTCGCCATCATGGTGGGCCTGATCGCCTCCATTGTTCCACTGTACCGCGCGATGACCACGAGCATCGTCGACGGCCTCCGGCACGCGGGGTGAGCATGAAAATTCCACTCAGCTACAGCTACCGCAATCTCTGGCAGCGCCGTCTCACGTCCGTCCTGACCATGGGCGGCATCGGCCTTGTGGTGTTCGTGTTCGCGGCGGTGCTGATGCTCGCGAACGGCCTCCGTGAAACGCTTGTGGCGACCGGCCGCGAGGACAACGTCGTCGTGGTGCGGAAATCCGCTCAGAGCGAGATGATGAGCGCGGTGAGCCGGGAATCGGCCAGCGTGATCGCGAGTTTCCCCGAGGTGGAGACCATGGCCTCGGGCACGGCGCTCTCGTCCTCCGAAGTCAGCGTGATCATCAACCTGCTGAAGATCGGGTCGAATGACATGGGGAACGTCACCGTCCGCGGCGTCGCACCCGAGGGCCTCATGATCCGGCCGCAGGTACGCATCGTCGAAGGCCGCTCTTTTCAGACTGGAACGTCCGAAATTATTGTCGGCGCATCGATCCACGGGCGTTTTCAAGGCTGCAGCATCGGACAGACGCTGCGTTTCGGGGGACGGGACTGGACGATCACGGGCGTGTTCGACGGGCAGAAGAGCGGCTACGATTCCGAGGTGTGGGGCGACAGCGATCAGTTGATGCAGGCCTTCAACCGCCCGGTCTTTTCGTCCATGGCGCTTCGCCTGCGCAGCGTCGGGGACTTCGACGCGTTCAAGGCCCGTATGGCCTCGGAGCCTCGTCTCCAGCAGCTCGAGACCAAGCGCGAGAAGCTGTTTTTCGCCGAACAGAGCGAAACCATGGCGGCCTTCATCCGCATCCTCGGCCTCGTGATCACGATCATCTTCAGCTTCGGAGCGGTGATCGGCGCGATGATCACGATGTACGCGTCGGTGGCGAACCGCACCGCGGAGATCGGGACGCTGCGCGCACTCGGCTTCAAGCGCCGCAGCATCCTGTCGGCGTTTCTCTTCGAAGCGCTGTTTCTCTCCGGCATCGGCGGCGGCGTCGGACTCCTGTTGTCCTCCGGACTGCAGTTCATCACGATATCCACGATCAATTTCGGATCGTTCTCCGAGGTGGCGTTCGGCTTCACGCTGTCGCCGTCCATCGCGTTGAATTCGATGCTGTTTTCGCTGTTCATGGGCGTGGTGGGAGGCTTCATCCCGGCGGTGCGCGCCTCGCGCATGAACATCATCACCGCGCTCCGGTCCACGTAGATTTCAAGAGTGGAACGACCACAAAGGCACAAAGGCACAAAGGGCACAAAATACTTGCGCCCCTTGTGCCTTTGTGGGCTTCGGGATGTCAGTCGTTCCGTGAATCGAGGATGGAGAGCACGGAGATGCACTTCTCCTTCGCGCGCGCGACGATCTGCTCGGCTTCAGACTGAATGCGGAGTTTGTAGTCCGCGTCCTTCACGCCGCCGATGTTGATCATGACGTTCTTGTACGCGCCCCAGATCCCGGTTTCGAGGGATCGCGCGCCCACTTCGAGATCGGATTTGGAGGCGAGGTTGCCGTGGCGGGCCATGTCCTCCATCGCCTCCCAGCAGCGGCCGCCGATGCGCATCGTGGAGAGGGGGATGTCGATGGCCTTCTTGAGGCCGTCCTGCATGGCCTGTTCGCGCGCGGACTTCTGCTCCTCGCTGTCCTTCGGCATGCCGAGGGCGTCCATGTAATCGTTGAACGCGTTGGTATCGGCATCGATCATCGGGATGAGTTCGCGCATCGCGACGTCGAGCGGCGGGATGAGTTCGCGCATGAGGGGATCCTTCGCCTCGAACTTGCGCTTGCCGTAGGTCATCCATCCCACCATGGCGCCGAGGCCCGCGCCCATTGCGGCGACGAGGGCCGAGGCCGACCCGCCGCCGGGCGCCGGTGTGCGCGAGCCCAGCAGTTCGATGAAGCCGCGCACGCTGAGCGAGGCGAGCGGCTCATCGCGACCTTCCTGCACCATGTAGTCGATGATGCGTTTCTGAGGATCGAAGCGCGAGACTGAGTTCAGGCCGAGCCGTTCCACCGCGAGGCGGATCTTCTGCTGCTCGTCGATGATGAAGAGGTTCTCCTTCGTCATGTAGTACTCGGCGGCCATGAGCAGCGCCTCGAGCGGGATGAGGCCCACGAGTTCGGAGCCCACGGCCGCGAGGTTCAGCGCCTCGGCGTCCTTGCGGCATTCCTCGTAGGCGACGTGCGGCGGGGTGATCTTGTAGTTGTCGAGGTTGATGGAGACCTGGGCCATGTTGTATTCGTCCACGAACCAGCCGATGGCCTTCACCGCCTTGAGGCGGCCGGGTTCCTTCGGTCCGCGGCCCTGCTCGCGGATGTTGAGCGCGATGCGGTGGGCCTGTTCCTTCGTGCCGAGGATGTTGACGTTGTAGGCGATGAGGAAGACGCGCGCGCCGGTGCAGGTGACGCCCCAGGAGGGGAGGAATTCCGCGGGGCCGAAGTCGGGTTTCCACTCGGGCTGCACGATGCGTTCGGCGACGGCCTCGTACTCGCCCGCGCGGATCTGCCGCAGCGAGCGGCGGTAGTCCTGCGTGGCGGCCTCCTCGTACAGGTAGATCGGGATGCCGATTTCCTCCGCCGCGCGGCGGCCGAATTCCTTCGCGAGTTCGACGCACTCTTCCATCGTCACGTTGGCGACGGGCACGAAGGGGCAGACGTCCATGGCGCCGACGCGCGGATGCTCGCCGCTCTGCGTGCGCATGTCGATGAGTCCCTTCGCCGTGCGGGCGCTGTTGAGGGCGCCTTCCACGACGGCTTCGGGCGAACCGACGAAGGTGTACACGGTGCGGTTGGTGGATTTGCCCGGATCGACATCGAGCAGCGCGCAGCCCGGCGTCTTGCGGATGCTCTCCGCGATGGCTTCGATGATGTGCGCGTCGCGGCCTTCCGAAAAGTTCGGGACGCATTCGACGATTTTTCTCATGGGTGGTTTCGCGATGTGTGATTGGTGCTTGGGACGCTCGTGCGCGATGGCTAAAATAACGAGAAACGGCGTGAATCGTGAAGGGTACAGGGCAAAGGGTGCAGGGTGAAATTGATGATGCACATCCCGTCTGTCCCCTTCCACCTGCCACTCTTTATCGGAATTCCTCCGCCGCGATCCCGTACTCCTCCATCTTGCGGTAGACGGTCTTCCGGTCCACATCCATGAGTTCCGCGACGGCGCTGACGTTGCCGTTGTGGGCGCGAAGCATGCTCCGCAGGTAGGCCGACTCGGCGTTCACAACGAGGGATTTCATGTACTCCTTGAACGGCGTGTCAGGGTCCGGCGCTGCCGGAAGCCGCGTCGCGATGCCATCCGCGGTGCCGGCCGATGAATCGGAGTTCGGGATGTCGATATCCGTGATCGTGTCGCCGGGGGTGAGGATGATGGCGCGCTTGACGAGGTTCTCAAGTTCGCGCACGTTGCCGTGCCACGGATGGCGGGCCATGCGCTCGAGCACGCGGGGTGCGACGCCACGCACGCGTCCGTCGGACAGGCGCGCATGCTTGTCGAGGAAATGCGCGACGAGCAGCGGGAGGTCGTCCGGCCGCTCGCGGAGAGGCGGCAGGGTGACGGGGAATTCGTTGAGACGGTAGAAGAGATCCGCGCGGAAGGTGTGGTCGGCGATCATGCGTTCGAGGTCGCGGTTGGTCGCGGCGATCACGCGCACGTCCACCGCGATGGTGTCGTTGCCGCCCACCCGCTGGATTTCGCGTTCCTGCAGCACGCGCAGGAGTTTGGTCTGCACCTGCATCGGCACTTCGCCGATCTCGTCGAGGAACACGGTGCCGCCCTGCGCCTCCTCGAACTTTCCGACGCGCCGCTGCTGCGCGCCGGTGAACGCGTTGCGCTCGTGGCCGAACAGCTCGCTCTCGAGAAGGGTCTCCGGGAGCGCGGAACAGTTCACGACGATGAACGGACGCTCGCGCCGCGGACTCGCGTAGTGCACCGCGCGCGCGGCCAGTTCCTTGCCCGTGCCGGTTTCGCCGAGCAGGAGGACGGTCACGTCCGTCGCCGCCACCTGCCGCATCAGCCCGAACACCTCGCGCATGCGCTCGTTCTGGCTGACGAGACTGCCGATCCCGTAGGTGCGGAGGACTTCCTCGCGGAGCCGCCGAAGTTCCCGTTCGTTGCGCCTTGCCTCGAGCGCGCGCCGGATCTTGATGAGCATCTCGTCGTTGTCGCTGGGCTTCGTGACATAGTCGAACGCGCCCAGGCGCATCGCTTCCACCGCCGTGTTGATCGAGCCGAAGCCCGTCACCATGATCAGCGGGGTCTCCGCGGCGTGCGCGGTGGTCCACTGCAGCAGCTCGATGCCGTTCATGCCTTCCATGACCAGATCGCTCAGGACGAGATCGAAAGAGCGCTGTTCGAGAAGGGCGACGGCCGCGGCGCCCGAGGGCGCAGCTTCCACCGCGTAGCCATGATCTTCCAGCAGCGCCGTGGTGGCGATGCGGAAGGCCTTGTCGTCATCGACAATCAGAATGCGTTCGTTCATTCGCCGTCCCTCGTGTCCTTCTGAAACA
Source organism: Ignavibacteria bacterium (assembly GCA_016720835.1). Classification (GTDB taxonomy): domain Bacteria; phylum Bacteroidota; class Ignavibacteria; order SZUA-365; family SZUA-365; genus JADKJW01. Next base: position 139,499 of record JADKJW010000003.1, on the reverse strand, counting down.
GCATGAGGAGGGGAGCAGGTTCCGAACGCGGCGGGAACAGGACCGAAACGCGCCCCTCATTGCCAATATGCGTTTCCGGCGCTAGCTTTCCACCTTCACGATCAATGAAGCCGGGTTCATGCGCAGATTCGTCATACATCTTTTGTTTGTTCTTCTTCTCGGGCCCGCGCTTGCGGCACAGGTCACCGTGACCGCCACGGCGGCACGCAAGATTCTGCTGCTCAGCGATACCCAGTCGCCCATGTGGATAGAAACGCTGCTCCTCCCGAAGCACGAGAACGACAAGGCGCGCGACATGATCCTCACAGCCGTGGCTTCCGACAGCGCGGTTTCCGCCGTCGTGCATCTCGGCGACATCACGGAGAGCGCCTCGGATGCGAGTGCGTGGAAGGTGTTCGAGCGTTTCGCGGAGGCGCTTCAGACGCGACGCATCCCGCTGTATCCGGCGATCGGAAATCACGAGTACATGCTCAACGCGGCTCGGGCGGCGCGGCTCGTCCGCGCGCATTTTCCCTGGCTCGACCCCACCTGGTATTCCACGCGCATCGGGGGCGTCGCCCTCGTCATCCTGAATTCGAACCGCGGGGAGCTGCCGCAGGAGCAGTGGGACGTGCAGGAAACCTGGTACCGGCACACCCTGGAGCAGCTCGATCGCGATTCCACCGTCGCGGTGATCATCGTGGGGTGCCATCATCCGCCCTATACCAACAGCACGGTCGTCGATCCGTCGAAGGACGTGCAGCGCGCGTTCGTCCCCCCGTATCTGCACTCGCGCAAGGCCCGCCTGTTCGTCTCCGGCCATGCGCACGCGTCCGAACATTTCGTGCGGAACGGAAAAAACTTCCTCGTGCTCGGCGGAGGCGGCGGCCTCCTGCAACCCCTGTTGACGGGCAACAACGCGCGGTGGAAGGACCTGTTTCCCTTCGCCCTCGAGCGGCGTTTCTTTCACTACGTCGAGTGCATCCCCGAAGCGGGCGCGCTGGTTGTCCGCGTGCGCATGCTCAAACGGAATTTTTCCGCCATCGGCGCGCCGTACTGGTTCCGTATCCCGTATCAGGCGGAGGGTGTTTCCACGCGTTGACCGGCTGCGTCGTGATCGCCCGCGGGCAGCGACACGGTGAAGGTCGCTCCCTCGCCGGGCTCGCTCGCGACCGCGATGGATCCGTGGTGCTGCTGCACGATGCCGTAGCTGACCGAGAGTCCGAGGCCCACGCCGCTCACCGTGCTCTTCGTCGTGAAGAACGCGTCGAACACGCGGCCGAGATGCTCGCGCGAGATGCCGGTGCCGCTGTCCCGGAAGACGATGTGCACGGCGCCGGGCATGCGGATCGTCTCCACGCGCAGCGTGCCGCCGTCGGGCATGGCATCACGGGCGTTGATCACGATGTTCAGGAACACCTGCGTGAGCTTGTCCTCCGCACCCGGCACGCGCGGAAGGTCGCCGGCGAAATCCTGCGCGACCGTGACACCCGCGGCGGCGAGCTGCGGATGCGCGAGCGCGAGCACGTCGCGGAGCAGCGCGTTGACGTCCACGGGGCGCAGCTCGTCGTGCATCAGCGAGGTGCGGTAGAAGTCGAGCATCTGCTTCGTCAGACGCGACATGCGCTCGATTTCCTCGAAGGCGACTTCGATGAGCTCGCGACCCTTGATGCCATCGGGCAGACGCGCGAGCGCCGTCTGCAGCGCGCTCTGAATGTTGTGGATGGGGTTGTTGATCTCGTGCGCGAGCTGTGCGGTGAGTTTCCCGGTGGCGGCGAGCCGTTCATTTCGGACAATCTCCTCCTGGGCTTCGCGGAGCCGGACCAGCGCGTCGTCGAGCGCGCGGTTGCGACCGACGAGATCTTCGTTCAGACGCGCCAGCTCGCGGATTTTCTCCTTGAGGGTCCGGCTCATCTCGCCGAATTTTTCGGCGAGGAAGCCGAACTCGCTGCGTCCCGTGACGCCGATCACATGGTCGTAATTGCCGCGGCTGATTTCGGTGGTGCCGCGCACGAGTTCGTTGATCGGACGCGCGAGGCCCCGCGCCATCGCGTTGCCGAGCACGGCGGTGATCGCGAGAAAGAGCAGCGACAGCAGTCCGAAGGCGCCCAGCACGGGGCGCATGCCGCTTTCGAGCTCCTCTCCCACGGCCTTCGCGATGATGAACACCACGGGCGGGACATCGGGCCGCGGGCTGTTCAGCGGCACCGTGATCGCGACGTAGGATTCCGCGGCCGTCGTGCAGCGCAGGATGGCTCCGGACGTGTCGTCCGCCACATCCGTCCGCGACAGGGCCGCGCGCGCAAGCGTGACACTCTCCGCCGCGGGGAGAGTACCGAGAAACACGGCAGTGTCACGGGCGAGCAGCACGGCGCTGCCCGTGACCTGCGTCAGCGTCCGAAGGTCGTCATCCTGCAGCGCGAACCCGATGGTCAGTGTGCCGACCGCGGTGCGGCCCACAGCGAGAGGCACGCTCACCGTCCGATATGCGCGATCACGGATGACGCAGACATCGGTCGACGGCCGCATCGCGAGCGCGTCGCGCACGGCGGGGAAGGAGGAGATGTCCCACCGTGCCTGCTCGCCGTGCAGCATCTGCACCAACGGCAGCCCGCGGCCGTCGGTGAGCATGATCAGATCGTTCAGGGTGGTTTGCGACAATTCCGCGGTGAGTTGCGCTGCCGTGGCGGAATCCCCCAGCTCGATCACGGCGCGCAGGCGCGGCGACTCGGCGATGACCTGCGCGCTGCGAATCAGTTGCGCCGACTGCAGCGTGTTGAGCACCGCCACCGTCGACCGGTTCCCGCGAAGTTCCTCGGCGAACGTGTCCTCGATGCGATTGCGCAGCCATGCGGTGACGATGAAGAATGTCACCACGAGGAGGCTGATCACCACGCCGTAGATGGAAAGGAGGATCTTGTTCCGAAATTTCATGGGGCCCGGCGACTTCGGGGTGCGGCGTGAGGCGCTCAGCGCGGCGCCGAACGCGCCGTGCCGCCGCGCCGAGCGGTTTAGAACCGCACGACGACTTGCGTGACGACGAGATTCGCCTGCGGTCCGCCGCCGCCGTTCTGGATGGTGTGGCGGTAGACGAGTTTGGCGTTGACATTCCGCGCGATCGCGTATCCGATTCCCGCCTCGTATTCCTGTATCTCGCGGTCCCAGCGGTAGGCGACGCCTTTATAGTCGACATCCGAAAACAGGAGTCCGCTGCCTCGCACCGCGCCGAAGAGCCGCGGCATGAAGGTGTATTTCACCTCGCCGTACCAGCCGATCATGGAGAGTTCGCGTTCTCCCGCGCGCGTCTCGAACGGCACATCCCAGCTGCCGACCACGCCTTGCGCGAACACTGAGAGATGCCCGGTGTTGAACTCGATGTCGGCTTCGGCGGTGCGTTGTTGCTCGTTCCCCGCGGTGCTGACGACGGGATCGTCGGGGTAGGTCGACGGCGTTGTTCCCGCCGTCGGATACGCGCCCCAGGCATAGGAGGCACCGAGCACCACTTCCTGCATCGGCGTGTACGTGAGCCGCACGACCTTGCCGAAATCCGCGTTGGTATTCTGCAGGCGGCTGGAGGTGGCGCTGACCGTTCCGTTCGACACCGCGACGGCGTAGCCGACAGCTCCCCAGGAGCCGTAGATCATCGCGCCGATGTCGTACATGCCAAAGTCCAGCAGGCGCATGCCCGCGCCTTCGCCGCGGTGCGAGAGCAGTTCCTGCAGGGTGACCGGCGTCGCCGGGAGCGCGGTGCCGTACTCGTACATCAACGGGAGACTGTAGAGCGGATTGCGCGAGTTGAAGCGGCGCTCGCCCAGGTTGCCGAAGGGGAGGTCGAATTTCCCGACCTGCAGATTCAGATGCACGGGGATGATGTCGGTGACGCGCACGGCGAGAAAGTCGAACGCGGGATCTTCGCTCTGGAACACGCGAAGATTGCTGATGAAGGAGACGTTTTCAGACACGATCGCGTCAGCGAAGAGATCGAGACGCCAGCCAAAGGACGGATTGCCGCCATTCGGGAGCCGCGCGGTGAAAGACCCCGCGGCATCGAGGAGATTGACCGACGCTTCGCCCGTCACGGCGAGCTGGGCCTGCGCGGAAGCGGTGAGGAAGGACAGGACCGCGATGAGGGCTGATAGGTGTCGTCTGATCATGCGTCTGCTGCTTGCGAGTGATCGATGGGAGAATTGAAGGGGGTGTCGGTCGGTCAATACTGGAGATCCACCGTCACGGCCGCACCGTTCAGGATGGTGACCGGTTTCCGCGAGACCACATCACGGTCGTACCAGAATGTCAGGGTATATTCTCCGTCGGGGACGTTCTCGATCGAGTACTTTCCCGATTCGTCGGGCACGGCGAAAAAGGGGTGTTCGAGGACGATGATGGTCGCGTTCATATGCGCGTGAATGTCGCAGTACACGCGGATGATGCCGGGCGCGTCGAAGCGGACGGAGCGGGAATCGCCCTTCGGATACCTGCCGAGATCGAATTCCCTGGGTCCGGAGTACGAGAACACGTTATGGAACACCACGTCCTTGTTCGGAAAATCCACCGTGGTACCTTCCATGATCGCGAGCACTCGCGGGTGGAACATCATGTCCTTCTGATCGAGCAGCGGTCGACGAGTCGGCGTCGGGTACTTCTGCTTGTTGAGTTTGCCGCCCTCGAGGAACACCACCGCTTTGTCGGACATGGGCCGGACGCCCTGGCTGCCCCCCTGCGCATCGAGCGCTGCCGCCTTGCTCACGGCGTAGCGGTTCAATTGCGTGAAGCGGCGCACGGCTTCTTCCGGGGTCTCGGCTTTCGTGATGGTGATTGTTCCGCTGATGTTGGCGCCGGGCGGGGGACTGACGGGCGCAGCGTCGCGGTTGCCGGCAGTGAGAACGGCTGCCGGCAGCAGGAGGAACGCGGCGAGGAGGATACGGCGCAGAATTCCTCCCTCAATGGGGTAATGGCTGAATGCTGTCATACGATAGTTGCAGGCAGTTGGCAATGGCGAAACAGGAAATTCGGCTACAGAATGTCCTAACACCGCAGAAGATTTTTTGGTTCATCCCCTTGACTTGCGCACTTCCATTGTGCTATTTTGAAAGTCGATAAAATACTCGATAATCCCATGTCAATCATTTTCTCCAAAGGCTGCGAATACGGTATACAGGCGACCCTGTACATTGCCACACGGCATGACCGGCGCGTGGGGATCAGGGAAATAGCCCGGGAATTGAAGATCCCGGTGCATTTTCTTGCCAAGATCCTGCAGTCGTTGAGCGAAAAGGGCATTCTGCTTTCCTTCAAGGGCACGAACGGCGGTTTTACCCTGAACGGCGATCCCGGAGACGTGCGCCTCATCGACGTGGTCACCGCGATAGACGGCCAGGAAGTGTTCGAACACTGCCTGCTCGGCTTCCCCAACTGCAGCGACATCAATCCCTGTCCCGTGCACCCGACCTGGGGACGCCTCCGCACCACGTTCCGGGAAATGCTGACATCCGAGACCCTGGCGGACATCATGCCCGCCTCCAAGCGGAAAATCGCCGCGGTGGTTCGCGCATTGCAGAAAACGCCCTTCTGAGTTTTTTTTCACCTCAATACAGATATTCGACTCGATTATCTATTACATCCGCACCTGTTCCGCGAGAAAGCACCTGTCATGAAAAAGACATTCATACGCAAGCCGGCCGGGGTGGATGGGCAAACAATCCGCTTCTGGGTGCAAATGGGCTTCATCGCCTTGTGTCTGTGGATCGGCATCGAATTCATGCTCTGGCAAGCGGCGCACAATGCGGGAGCCGTGCCGCCGGTTGGACGCCCCGCCGGCGTCGAAGGGTTTCTTCCGATCAGCGCGTTGATGAGCGTGTGGTACTGGATGCAGACGGGCGAGTTCAATCGCATGCATCCCGCCGGCATGATCATCCTCGTGGCCATCGTCGCAATCTCCGTCGTTTTCAAAAAGTCGTTCTGCAGCTGGTTCTGTCCGATCGGCACCGTGTCGGAAAGCATCGGCGAATTCGGACGCAAACTTTTCGGACGGAATTTCGTGCCGTGGAAATGGATCGATCTGCCCCTGCGCACGGTCAAGTATCTGCTCCTCGGTTTTCTCGCGTACACGGTGTTCGTGCTCATGGACGCGCCCTCACTGCGCGCGTTTCTGGATAGTCCGTACAATCGCGTGGCGGACGTGAAAATGTTCCTGTTTTTCAAGGAGCTGTCGCGCACAGCCATCATCGTCCTCGCGGTGCTTGTTGCGCTGTCGATACCGATCAAGCACTTCTGGTGCCGGTACCTGTGTCCGTACGGCGCACTTCTCGGTCTCACCGGTCTGCTCAGTCCGTTCCGCATCACGCGCAACGCGGAGAGCTGCATCGACTGCGCGAAATGCACGCGCGTCTGTCCGGCGGCCATTGCCGTCGATCGTCTCAACCGTGTCATGTCGGACGAATGCACGAGCTGCATGGCCTGCGTGGATGCGTGTCCGGTGAAGGACACCCTCCACCTCAAGGCCTCGAAGAAATCGCGCCTGGCGGTGTCGCCCCGCGTGCTCGCGGTGGTCGTCATCGCGCTGTTCGCCGGCATCACCGGGGCGGCGATGCTGACGGGCGCGTGGAAGAACGATATCTCGGACAGCGAGTATGCGCGGCGCATCCGGGATATCGAAAACCCCATCTATCAGCATAATCAGGGCAGCGCGCCCTCGGAAGACGCGGGCTCCTCCGCGGAATCCCACTTGCGGACGCCGGTCGGTGAGGAGAGGTGATCGGCATGGACATGATGCGGAACCTTCGCATGGACTCGGAGAGTTGTGATTCAGGAAATGATTTTTCATTTTCTTCGAATCCATCGCCCACAATATTTCAAAGGACAGACATGAAGCAGATGTTTCGCATTGCACTTCTGTGCGTGGTTTTTCTCTCCGCCTCGAACGCGCAGGATTTCAAGTTCTCCGGGCAGCTTCGCGAGCGAAGCGAGTTCGACACGAAGCTCCTCACGCAGGGGCAGAGTTCCGATGTGTTTCATATTCTTCGCACCCGCCTCCGCGCGGATGTCACGATGAATCCCGACGTTTTCGTTCGGGTGGAATTCCAGGACGCGCGCGGATACGGCCAGAAGGGAACCGCGCTCAACACGGGTTCGCCCGCCTTCGATCTCCGCCTGGGATACGTTGAAGTGCAGAACATCCTCGAAACACCGCTCGGCTTCCGTCTCGGCCGCACCGAGCTGGCCTATGGCAACCAGCGTCTGCTGGGCGCCATCGACTGGAATCTGTACGGAAATTCCTTCGACGCCGGCATTCTCAAGGCCGCGTTCGGCGACGTGAGCGTCGATGTGTTCGGCGCCGCCATCGCGCGCAATGTCAATCCGGTGCCGGGCTACAACCGGGATGTTTTCCTGACGGGAACATGGATCGCCTGGAAGCCTTCGGAGGTGAAAAGCACCGTGCAGGGATTTCTCCTGTTCGACAACCCGAAGGACAGCAAATTGCGTCAGAATCGCTACACGGCCGGATTGTACGCGAACGGCGTCTACGGCGGCTTCGATTTCGCCGTCGACGGAGTGTACCAGTTCGGCGACTACATCACCGCGCGCTCGACGCTCGATATCGGCGCGTCCATGGTGTGCGTGAAGGCGGGGTACACGTTCAAGGAACTGTCGAATCTGCGCATCGGCGCGGGCTTCGACATGCTGTCCGGAACCGACCTGAACGACAGCACGAAGTACGGAACCTTCAACACGCTCTACGGCAGCAACCACGGCAAATACGGGCACATGGATTATTTCTCCAACGTGCCGCTGATGACACAGGAACTCGGGCTGCAGAACATCTGCATCGAGCTGTCCGTCAAGCCGTCCGCCACCTTCGCCGCATTCGTTGAACTGCATCTCTTCAGCACGGTCATCGATCCAAAAGATCTCGTACCCGCGGGGACGAGCACGACCCGGAACATCGGCAAGGAACTCGATGTCTGGTGCTCGTGGAAGCTTGCGGATGCACTCAACATGCAGGGGGGCGTGTCGTGGTTCGACTTCGAGACGGATCGCTATCTGTACCGCGGGCGCAAGACCACGAACTGGGCGTATCTGCAGACAACCGTCAATTTCTGACCGTCAGGCGAGGGGCGGGCCGCGCGCCTGCCCCTCCGCCGAGCCGGCACGCGTTCGTCCCCTCACACCACGCCTGAAGAACCTTCAACGCAGAACCTGTCATGAAGAACATCCTCCGCCTGCTCGTCCCTCCTCCCCAATGGCGTCTCCCTGTCATCCTCCTCGTCGGAGTGATGGTCGGGCTCGGCGCGCTGGTCGTCCGCGTCTCCAATGCGGTATCGTACTTTTCGGACACTCCGGAAACGTGCATGAACTGCCACGTCATGGCGCCGCAGTTCGCCACATGGCAGCGCGGGAGCCACGGGCGCGTCACCACCTGCAACGACTGCCACGTCCCGCACGACAATTTCGTGAGCACGTACGCGTTCAAGGCGAAGGACGGCATGCGCCATGCGTCCATGTTCACGCTGCGCCTCGAGCCGCAGGTCATCCAGATCAAGGAGGCGGGCATCGACGTGGTGCAGGAGAACTGCAAGCGCTGTCACGCGGATCTCATTCATTTCTCCTCGCTGACGGAAATGACCGGCCCGGGCAGTCGCTACGGCGAGGATGTCCTCTGCTGGCATTGCCATCGCGAAGTCCCGCATGGCCGGGTGAACAGCCTCGCCTCCACGCCGTCGGCGCGCGTGCCCATTCCTTCGCGGATCACGCCGGACTCCTGAAACCATCCACTTGTCACATTCCAAAGAGCACCTATGAAAACGCGCATCATGGACGTCATCCAGCAAAAACCCTGGGTTGGCTGGGCCATTTTCGGGGCCACCGTCGTCGTCGTGTTCCTGATCGGCCTGTTCGGGGCATCGATCATGGAGCGGCGAAGCGAAGCCCAGCTTGCCTATCAACTCGTGAAGCCCATCAACGACTGGGAACCGCGTAACGAGGTCTGGGGCGAGAATTTCCCGAGAGAATACGAAACGTACCGCTCCACGGCCGACACGGTCTTCGCGAGCAAGCACGGCGGCGCGGCGAATATCGACTACCTCGAACGCTATCCGAATCTCGTCGTGCTCTGGGCGGGGTACGCGTTTTCGCGCTCGTACAATCAGGGCCGGGGTCATTACCACGCCGTGGAGGACATTCGCAGCACGCTGCGGACCGCCGTGCCGCAGCCGGCCACCTGCTGGTCGTGCAAGAGCACCGATGTCCCGCGTGTCATGAATCAGAAGGGACCCGCGAATTTCTACAAGGACAAATGGGTCAACCTCGGTTCGGAAATCGTCAACAACATCGGTTGCCAGGACTGCCACGACCCGAAGTCGATGAATCTTCGCATCACGCGGCCGGCACTCATCGAAGCGTTCCAGCGGCAGGGGAAAGATATTGCCAAATCCACACATCAGGAGATGCGCTCGCTCGTCTGCGCGCAGTGTCACGTCGAGTACTATTTCAAGGGCAAGGAGGAGAAGTACCTCACGTTCCCCTGGGACAAGGGGTTCAGCGCGGATGAAATGGAGCAATACTATGACGAGATCGACCATGTCGATTTCGTGCATTCGCTCAGCAGGACGCCCGTGCTCAAGGCGCAACATCCGGACTACGAAATGTTCATGACCGGCATTCACGCGCAGCGCGGAGTGTCCTGTGCCGATTGCCACATGCCGTACCGTTCCGAAGGAGGCGTGAAATTCACGGACCATAAAATTCAGAGTCCGCTGAACAACGTCGCGAGTTCCTGCCAGGTGTGCCACCGCGAAAGCGAGGAGACCCTCCGCAAGAATGTCTACGAGCGTCAGGACAAGATCGAGCAGATGCGCGGTTTCGCGGAGAACGCTCTCGTGCGCGCCCATATCGAGGCGAAAACCGCCTGGGCGGCGGGCGCGACCGACGCGGAGATGGCGCCCGTCCTGCAATTCATCCGCCATGCTCAGTGGCGCTGGGATTGGGTGGCCGCCGCGAACAGCGTCGGGTTCCATTCGCCGGTGGAAGCCGGCCGCGTCCTTGCGACATCCATCGAGCAGGCGCAGGAAGCGCGTCTGCTGCTCTCCCGCGTGCTCGCGAAACACGGTGTGACGGAGGCCGTCCCGCTGCCGGACCTGACCACGAAGGCCAAGGCGCAGGCGTACATCGGCCTCGACATGCCGAAGCTCATCGCGGAAAAGGAAGCGTTCAAGAAAACCGTCCCCGCCGAGTGGGACAAGCAGGCCGCGGATCGCCAGGCGGCAATGAAGCAGTGAATGGTGAATCGTGAAGAGTGAATCGTGAAACAGCTCGACTTCGCTCACCTCGTTCACGACCTCACAACCTCACCGACCCACCCCGATACGACCTCACGATTCACGACCTCACGACCTCACGATTCACGACCTCACGACCTCACGATTCACGACCTCACGACCTCACGATTCACGGATACCCCATGAGCGAACTGATCGATAACGCATCACACAAGAAACAGCAACTGAAGGACCTTATCCGCGAATTGCACAAGGGGCACGGAGCAGAGGAGATACGCGCGAAAGTCACTGAGGCGCTCGGGGAGGTGCCGTACGGGCTTGTCGTGGAGGCCGAGCAGGAGTTGTTGAACGAGGGCCTCCCGCACGAGGAGATCATCAATCTCTGCGACATGCACGGTGAGGCCATGAAGGGGAACATCGACCTCAGCGGGATGAAACCCGTGCCGCCGGGACATCCTGTCGCCACATTCCGCGAGGAAAACCGCGCGATAGAAGGCGTCGTGGCGGAGCTTCGGCCGCTGCTCGCGGAACTCGATTCCGTCACCGAACAGGCATCGCTCGCCGGCATCATGGGCGCGCTGCTGCCGCAGTTTCACCGGCTGATGGATATTGACAAGCACTATCGCCGCAAGGAAAACCTGCTCTTCCCCTACCTCGAAAAATACGGGATCACGGGGCCGCCGACGGTGATGTGGGCGAAGCACGACCAGCTGCGCGAACAGATGAAGGCGGTGCTGGACGTGCTCGCGCAGGCGGAGAAGACCACGGTGGAGGAGGTGTTCACAATTTCGGAACTCGTCCTCAAGCCCGCGCTGAAGGGCATGCAGGAAATGATATTCAAGGAGGAACAGATCCTTTTTCCGATGTGTCTGGACCGGCTGACGGACGTCGACTGGAGCGAAATCCACCGGCAGAGCCCGGAAATCGGTTTTTGTCTGATCGATCCGAAAGAGGAATGGACGCCGGAATTCAGCCCGGAAGCCGGACCGGTTTCCACCGACGGCGGCCGCATCAACCTGCCGAGCGGGAGTTTCTCGCTCCCGGAGCTGACGGCGGCGCTGAACATGCTGCCCGTGGACGTCACATTCGTCGACAAGGACGATACCGTCCGATTCTTCTCGCAGGGACAGGAGCGGATCTTCGACCGCAACCGCGCCATCCTCGGCCGCAAAGTGCAGTTCTGTCATCCGCCGTCGAGCGTGCACATCGTGCAGCGCATCCTCGACGATTTCCATTCCGGACGCGAGAAGCGCGCGGCGTTCTGGATACAACTCCACGGCCGCTTCATCCACATCGAGTATTTCGCGCTTCACGATCCGAGCGGCGCGTATCTCGGCACGCTCGAAGTGTCGCAGGATCTCACGGAAAAACGCGCCCTCAGCGGCGAACAGCGGATACTCGACTACGGGACGTGAGTCGTGAATTGTGATGTCGTGAATCGTGAGTCGTGAAATCGGAGGATCGCGGCCCTATGACGCATGGTCGGGGACCTTCCATCATCCAATCAGCAAAGCAATCAGTACACAAGATCCGGATATTCTCCATGATCATCTCTCCCGAAACAACCGTCGCAGCGCTGCTCGAGGCCTTTCCGCAGCTCGAGGATATGCTCATCACCATGTCGCCGGCGCTGGCGAAATTGAAGAACCCGGCGCTTCGCGACACGATCGCAAAGGTTGCCACCCTGCGGCAGGTCGCGGAGATGGGCGGGCTTCCTGTCGCCGAGCTCGTCAACACCCTCCGAGTTGGGGCGGGGCAGGACGCGGAGCCCGCTGGTCCGGATGCCGCAGCATCGCAAGACGACGCGCCCTCGTGGGTCCGCAGCGGAACGATGTCGGTACGTTACGACGCGCGCGCGGATCTTGCGGCCGGAGTGCATCCCGCGCAGCGCGTGATCGGCGAACTGCAGGCGCTCGGCGATGGCGAACTCTACGAACTGGTCACGCCTTTCGTGCCTGCACCCCTCGTCGACATGGCAAAATCCAAAGGCTTCGTCGCATGGTCGAAAAAGGTATCCGCGAGCGAAGTGCGCACGGTGTTTGGCAGGAAGAAAAAGTTGACCGGATCAGGTGACAGGCGGCAGGTGAATGCGGATCTTCGCCCTTCCACCTTCCCCTGCCACTCCCTCTCTCAGACGGATGGAGCGAGATGGTCCGGGATCGTGAGTGACATCAAGGAACGCGCTGAAGAACTACGGTCGAAAAAGGGGGAAATAATTCCCCGGAATACCGTGGAGATGATGCAGGCCACCCGGAATGCGGAAACGGCAGCCTCTTCGGGGCTGCCGTTTCGTCTTCCGATGGGGTGAGCGACGGGGCTTGAACCCGCGACCCTCAGAGCCACAATCTGATGCTCTGCCAACTGAGCTACGCTCACCATGGGACAACAAATGTACGGGAGTTTCGCATGTTCTGCAAGTCCATTTGCTTCACGCGCCTGATTTCCCTAATTTTGTTCGCTTGAACTGTTTGTGATCATGAAGCACAGCGAAATACTCATACCGATCCGCATTTCGGGCCTCTCGGATGGCGTGCACGAGTTCGACCTCGTGGCCACCCCGGCCGCGATTGGACTTCCCCCGGAATTCCGGGAGGATGTCGCGGTGCATGTGCATCTGGACAAAACACACAGTCAGGTCGTGCTCACCGCAGACATCCGGACGCAGGCGGAGTTTCCCTGCGATCGGTGCCTCGAACCCGTGCATGTCCCCGTGACGCAATCCTTCACGCTGATGCTGTCGAAGGACAGCGCGGAAGCGAAGCTTGTTGACGACGAGGACACGCGGGTTATCGACCCGAACGAGCCGCTGATCGACATCGGCCCCGACACGCGCGATACCGCGCTGCTTGCGATCCCCATGCGCCGGGTGTGCGGGGAGGACGAGAACGGCGAGCCGCTCTGCGTCGACACCGAAACCGCCAGGCGCGCCATCGCGCAGGAGCGGCCTCCGGACACCCGCTGGGACGCCCTCGCGAAATTGAAAGCATTGGACGAGAACGAGTAACCATACAGGACAGGAGAACCCTCATGCCGAATCCAACCCATCGCCACACCAAGACGCGCGGCCGCAAACGCCGCACGCATTACAAGGCCACCGCGCCGTCCACGAGCACCTGCTCGAATTGCGGCGAAGTGAAACTGCAGCATCGCGTGTGTCCGAACTGCGGCTACTACAACGGCCGCTCCATCATCACCCCGAAAGCGTAAGCGCTGTCCCCGTCGGCGTCTCCCGTGACGCCGCACGCCGGGTGATGCCGCCCTGAAGCGTCCGCGCTCGACAGCACGCTATAGTATTTCGCACACTCCGATACCCTCCTGTGCACGCACACATGGTGACGATCGCCGTCGATGCAATGGGGGGCGACTTTGCTCCGGAAGCGGAAGTCAAAGGCGCTCTTGAATGTCTCGCTGATCCGCGCTGCGATTTCGCCATCGCGCTGTACGGTGACGCCGAACGCATTGCGCCGTACCTCGCCGGCAGGGCGGACGACGGCCGTCTCACGGTCGTGCACACCACGGAAATCATCGACATGCACGACAGCGCGATGAGCGCGTTGAAAACGAAGAAGGACTCGTCGATGGGCCGCGCGCTCGAAGCCCACAAGGCCGGCGATGCGCAGGGATTCATCAGCGCGGGCAACACCGGCGCGGTGATGGCCGCCTCCACGCTCATTCTCGGCAGAGTCCCCGGCGTTGCGCGTCCGACCATCGGCACCTTCATGCCCACCGTGCGCGGGTGGACGCTGCTGGTGGATGCCGGAGCGAATGTCGATTGCAAGGCGCACCATCTCGTACAGTTTGCCATGATGGGTTCGATCTACACGGAACTCATGCGCGGCGTCGACCGACCGTCCGTGGGACTCCTGAATGTGGGTGAAGAAGACAGCAAGGGCGGCGAGGTTCCCGTCGCGGCGCATCGCATGCTGAAGGAGGCCGCGATCAATTTCCACGGCAACGTGGAAGGCGGCGACATATTCAAGGGGACGGTGGATGTGGTCGTGTGCGATGGTTTCACCGGGAATGTCATCTTGAAAGTGGCGGAGTCCGTTCCCGGTTTTCTGAAGGCGACCTTCCGCCGCGTCGCGGAGAAGAGTCTTCTCGACAAACTGCGCATCGGCTTCGCCGCGGGCGCCCTCCGCACGGCGATGAAGGATTGGGACTATCAGGATTACGGCGGTGTCCCCCTGCTCGGAGTCAACGGCGTCAGCATCATCGGCCACGGACGTTCAACGCCGCGCGCCATCAAGAACATGATCCTGAAAGCGAAGGAAACGATAGACCGGGGCGTGACCGGCCGCATCGCGCAGGCGATGGCCGCGCACACCGCACCCGGAAGCTGAATCCGCACATTTACGCACATTCAAAGCAACACATGAAAACAGCAGCCATCACCGCCGTCGGGCATTACGCCCCGGACAAGGTCGTTCCAAACAGCACGTACACCGCGTATCTTCAGACCACGGATGAGTGGATCGTCTCGCGCACGGGCATCCGCGAGCGCCGCTTCCTCGAGGAAGGCGGCACCTCCGACCTCGCCGTCGGGGCCGCCCGCCGCGCCCTTGCCATGCGGGGCATCGGAGCCGAGGAAGTGGAACTGATCATCGTCGCGACGGTCACGCCCGACATGTTCTTCCCGTCCACCGCAGCCCTCGTGCAGCACAAGCTCGGCGCGAAGAACGCCTGGGGCTTCGATCTCAGCGGCGCCTGTTCGGGCTTCCTCTACGCCCTCGCCACCGGTGTGCAGTTCATCCAGAGCGGCACGTACAAGAAGGTGCTGATCATCGGTGCCGACAAGATGACCTCGATCGTCGACTTCGAAGACCGCAACACCGCGATTCTCTTCGGCGACGGCGGAGCGGCGGTGCTGCTGGAGCCGAGCGAGGAAGAGGGCTACGGCATCATTGACTGGGTGAATTATCTCGACGGCTCCGGCGAGGAAGCCCTGCACATGAAGGCGGGCGGGAGCCGCAATCCTGCGACGCATGAGACCGTCGACAAGCGCTGGCACTACATCCATCAGGACGGCAAGGCCGTGTTCAAGGTGGCGGTGGTCGGCATGGCCGACGTCTCCGAGGAAATCATGAAGCGCAACAACCTCACCGGTGCCGACGTCGCGTGGCTCGTGCCGCATCAGGCCAACATGCGCATCATCCGGGCAACGGCGGACCGCATGGGCGTGGACATGTCGAAGGTCATGATCAACATCGACCGTTACGGCAACACGACGGCGGCCACCATTCCGAGCTGCCTGGCGGAATATTACGCCGACGGCAGGTTGAAGCGCGGCGACAACGTGGTGCTCGCGGCCTTCGGCGCCGGATACACCTGGGGCGCCACCTACATCAAATGGTCGATCTGACGGGATGCCCGCCATGAGCACCGCATTCCTGTTTCCGGGACAAGCCTCGCAGTACGTCGGCATGGGCAAGGACCTCGCCGAGCGTTTTCCCGAGGCGCGCGACCTGTTCGACATCGCCAACGACATCATGGGCGCCGACCTGCGCCGCATCTGTTTCGAAGGGCCGGAAGACGAACTGCGTCAGACCATGTACACGCAGCCCGCGATTTTCGTGCACAGCATCATTGTCGCGCGGCTGCTGACCGACACGCCTTCGGCGGCGGCGGGCCATTCGCTCGGCGAATACTCCGCGCTGACGGCGGCGGGGGCGCTGCGTTTCGAGGATGGTCTGCGCCTCGTGAAGAAGCGCGGCGAGCTGATGCAGGAGAGCGGCACGCGCTCGCCCGGCACCATGGCAGCCGTGATCGGCGCCGAACCCGCTCTCGTGGAAGAGGCCTGCGCCGAAGCTCGCGGCGCGGGCATCGTGCAGGCGGCGAATTTCAACTCGCCGGGGCAGATCGTGATATCCGGCAGCATCGAAGGCATCGACAAGGCCATGGAAGTGCTCAAGGCGAAGGGCGTGCGCATCGTGAAGAAGCTGCCCGTCAGCGGGGCCTTCCACTCGCCGCTCATGCAGTACGCGCAGGACGAAATCGGCGCCGTGCTCGACGCGACGGACATCAGCGACGCGCGATACCCGGTGTACGCCAACGTCACGGGCGAGCCCGTACGCGAAGCTTCCGTGATCCGCGAGATGCTGTTCCGTCAGATGACCTCTCCCGTTTTGTGGGAGGCGTCCATGCGCAACATGCTGCGCGACGGCGTGACGCAATTCGTGGAGGCGGGTCCCGGCAACGTGCTGCAGGGGCTGCTCAAGCGGATCAGTCCCGATTCCCCGTGCCGCACCGCGGGCAAGGCCGAGGAGCTCGCGTCCGTCTGAGGCGGTCCGCGTCACCATCACCCCACACTGAACGAAGAAAGGGAACGCTCATGAGTCTGCTCGACAACACCGTCGCCCTCATCACCGGCGCCGCGCGCGGCATCGGCCGGGCCATTGCCGACGAATTCGCGCGCGAGGGCGCGAACCTCGTCATCTTCGACCGCGCGTTTCCGGAAGACTTCGAAGCGGCCGCCGCCGAATGGCGCGCGCTGGGCCGCACCGTGATCGCGCGGCAGGTGGACATCACCGACGCCGCCAACGTCGAGAAGAATGTGGAGGAGACCATTGCCGAATGCGGGCGCATCGACATCCTCGTCAACAACGCGGGCATCACGCGCGACAAGCTGCTGATGCGCATGGCCGACGAGGATTGGGACATGGTGATGACCGTCAATCTGAAGGGTTCCTTCCTGATGACCCGGGCCGTGTCCAAGGCGATGATGCGCCAGCGGGCGGGAAAAATCATCAACATCAGCTCCGTCGTAGGAGTCATGGGTAATGCAGGGCAGTCGAATTATTCCGCATCCAAGGCGGGATTGATCGGATTCACGAAATCCATCGCCAAGGAACTCGCCGGGCGCAACATCACCGTCAACGCCATCGCGCCGGGATATATCGAGACCGAAATGACCGCCGTGCTCAGCGAGGAGCAGCGCGCGGCGTTCATGGGAGTGATTCCCCTGAAGCGCGGCGGCACGCCCGCCGACGTGGCCCGCGCGGCCGCATTCCTTGCTTCGAAGAATTCTGATTATATTACTGGTCAAGTTTTATGCGTTGATGGCGGCATGATCATGTAAGTCGTTTCTCGCAGTCGTCTCATACACCACACCACCCATTCCATTCGGAGGTTTTCCCATGTCGGAAGATGTCGTCCAGAAAGTAAAGCAGATCATCGTCAACAAGCTCGGCGTCGAAGAGAGCCAGATCACCGATACCGCGTCGTTCACCAACGACCTCGGGGCAGACTCGCTCGACACCGTTGAACTCGTGATGGAATTCGAAAAAGCATTCAACCTCACGATCGCGGACGAGGATGCCGAAAAGATCACGACCGTCGGCGACGCCGTCACCTATATCTCGGGACACCTGCCGGCCTGACGGGCGGGCTTTCCTTTTTCGATCAGTATCGCAATCAACACCCGGCCCTCAGCGGAGGGCCATCATGTTCGGAGGATCTGCATGAGGAAGCGCCGTGTCGTCGTCACCGGTATGGGCACCGTCAATCCACTCGGCAACAACGTCCAGGAGTTCTGGACCAATTTGTTGGCGGGCGTGAGCGGCGCGGGCCCCATCACTCATTTCGACACGACTGAGTTCAAGACGAAGTTCGCCTGCGAGGTCAGGAACTTCGATGCCGGGAAAGTGCTCGACCGCAAGGCCGCGCAGCGCATGGATCCGTTCACGCACTTCGCCGTCGCGGCCGCCATGGAGGCGGTGGCGGACAGCGGGCTCGAGAACGCGCCGTACGACAAGAACCGCGCGGGCGTCGTGGTCGGATCCGGCATCGGCGGAATGTGGACCAATTTTCAGCAGCAGAAGCTGTACTACGAAAACAACGGCCCGCGCCAGATCAGTCCCTTCTTCGTTCCCATGCTGATCGTCGACATTGCGGCGGGGCATATTTCGATGCTCTTCGGGCTGAAAGGCCCGAACTACGCGACCGTGTCCGCCTGCGCCACCGCGTCCCACTCCATTGGCGATTCCGTGATGCTGATCGAGCGCGGGATGGCTGATGTGATGGTGACGGGCGGCGCGGAAGCCGCGATCACTCCGATGGGTCTGGGCGGTTTCGGTTCGATGCGCGCCCTCTCGACGCGCAACGACGATCCGCTGACGGCCAGCCGTCCCTTCGACAAGGACCGCGACGGTTTCGTCATGGGAGAGGGAGGCGGTATTCTCGTGCTCGAGGAACTCGAACACGCGAAGGCGCGCGGCGCGAAGATCTACTGCGAGGTCGGCGGCATCGGCTTCACGGCCGACGCCTACCACATCACCGAGCCGGCGCCCGGAGGCGAGGGTGCCGTCCGCTCCATGCGGCTCGCCATTGCCGACGCCGGGATGACGCCCGACGACGTGGACCTCATCAACGCGCACGGCACCTCGACGCCGTACAACGACAAGAACGAGAGCGCCGCGATCCGCACCGTATTCGGGGAGCGCGCGCAGAAGGTCAAGATCAATTCGACCAAGTCGATGATCGGGCATCTCCTCGGCGCTTCCGGCGCCGTGGAGTCGATCGCCACCATCATGATGGTGATCAACGACAAGGTGCATCCGACCATCAACCAGTTCACGTCCGATCCCGAGTGCGACCTGGACTACGTGCCGGGCGCCGCCATCGACCACACGGTGAACGTGGCGATCACCAACACGTTCGGATTCGGCGGACACAACACCACCCTGCTGTTCAAGAAATACACCGGCGATTGAGGGGCGCACTACCAGCCAGTATGTTCCGGCTCCTGAAGATCTTTCTCACCCCACGCAGCACCTCCAAGAAAACGGCCGTCGTTTCTTCCCCGGAGCATTCCCAGGAAGAAGGGCGCGTTGCGCTTACCGCGACCGTCAGTTTCGACAGCGATGAATTCACGGCGCGCACCGGCTACCATGTCCGGCACGACAAGTACTTCATCCAGGCCATCATTCATCGTTCCTTCCTGCAGCTGTGCCCGCCCGGCATCACGCAGTCGAACGAGCGCATGGAATTCCTCGGCGATTCGATCCTGAACCTCATCGTCGCCGAGTATCTGTACAACACCTTCCCCGAAGCCGAGGAGGGCGAACTCTCGAAGGTCCGCGCGCGCATCGTCAGCCGGACCTCGCTCGCCGAATGCGCGCATCGTCTGCGGGTGGAGGACTTCGTGCTCATGAGTCCGAGCGCGCATCAGTCCATCCGTTCCGGCAGTGAGTCCATCGTCGTCGACGCGGTGGAAGCCTTCGTCGCGGCGATCTACCTCGATGGCGGTTACAAGGCCGCGAAGACCTTCGTCGAAGATCAAATTCTCAAGCAGTTCCCCGCCTCCCGCCTTTCCATCGACGAGAACTACAAGAGCCGCCTGCTGGAATTCGCGCAGGCCAACGGCATGGGTATCCCGCGCTACGTCACGATCGGCGAGAGCGGGCCCGATCACAGCCCCGTGTTCACCGTCGAAGTGCAGGTGAACGGCATTCCCGTCGGCGGCGGCACGGGCGGCAGCAAGAAAGCCGCCGAGCAGGCCGCGGCCGCGCGGGCCATAGAATTTTTCGCGAGCCGCCAGTCCTCCGTCGGCGAGATCTGATCGTCGGCGCCGCCAGCCCCCGAGGGACCCGGAATGGTCCCGACCACTCCTTCCACCACGAGAAAGCACCCATGAATCCCTCCTCCTGTATCGACGAGACATTCGACACGCGTCATATCGGTCCGAGCGAAGCTGAAGAGCGCGACATGCTCGCGCTGCTCGGCCTGCCTTCGGTCGACGCGCTGATGGACCAAACCGTTCCTTCCGCCATTCGCATGCCGGGCGCGCTGCCGCTCGATGCGGGCCTCGCCGAGCACCTCTTCCTCGCCGAGCTGGAAGAAGTCGCGAAGAAGAACGTTCTCCATAAATCCTGGATCGGCATGGGCTACCACGGCACGCTCACGCCGGCGGTGATCCTGCGCAACATCCTCGAGAATCCGGGCTGGTACACGCAGTACACGCCCTACCAGGCCGAGATCGCGCAGGGACGTCTCGAGGCCATGCTGAACTTCCAGACCATGGTGATCGACCTCACCAAGATGCCCGTGGCCAACGCGTCGCTGCTCGACGAGGGCACCGCCGCCGCGGAGGCCATGATCATGCTCGGCGGCATCGTGCACCGCTCCTCCGCTCGCGCCGCCGCGCACCGCTTCTTCGTGTCCGACGCCTGCCTGCCGCAGACCATCGACGTGATGAAGACGCGCGCGCTGCCGCTCGGCTTCGAGATCGTGGTCGGCGACTATGCGACCGCGCAGCTCGACGATTCCTACTTCGGCGCCATCGTGCAGTACCCCGCGCTCGACGGCGCGGTGCGCGACTACCGCGCCTTCATCGACGACGCGCACGCGAAGGGCATCCTCGTGGTGGTGGCCGCCGATCTGCTCAGCCTCGTGCAGCTCACGCCGCCGGGCGAGTTCGGCGCCGACGTGGTGGTCGGCAACACGCAGCGATTCGGCATCCCCATGGGTTACGGGGGTCCGCACGCCGCGTACTTCGCGACACGCCAGGAGTACATCCGCATGATGCCCGGGCGCATCATCGGCGTGTCGGTGGACGCCGACGGCAACCAGGCCTACCGCATGACGCTGCAGACGCGCGAGCAGCACATCAAGCGCGAGAAGGCCACCTCCAACATCTGCACCGCGCAGGCGCTGCTCGCCGTGATGGCGGGCATGTACGCGATCTACCACGGCAAGGGCGGCCTTGTGCGCATCGCGGGCAACATCCACGGCCTCGCCTGCGCGCTCGCCGCGCAGTTGAAGGTGATCGGTCTCGCGCCGCTGCACGACGTCTTCTTCGACACCGTCACCATCACCGTCCCCGACAGCGCGAAGGTGCGCGCCGCCGCCGAGGCGCACGGCATCAACCTCCGCATCGCGGACGCGACCACGGTGGGCATCTCGCTTGACGAGACCGCCACGCCGCAGGACGTGATCGACATCGTGTCCGTCCTTGCGCAGGGCACGGGCAGGAGCTACGCCGCCCCGGCGGATCTCTTCGCCGGCGTCTCGTCGGACTACCCCGCGGCCTTCGCGCGCACGAGCGACTTCCTCACGCATCCGATCTTCAACCGGAACCGCTCCGAGACCGAAATGCTGCGCTACATCAAGCGTCTCGAGAATAAAGATCTCTCGCTTGCGCATTCGATGATCGCGCTGGGCTCCTGCACGATGAAGCTGAACGCCACTACCGAGCTGATTCCGATCACGTGGAAGGCCTTCTCGCAGCTTCATCCCTTCGTGCCCGTCGAGCAGGCGGCAGGCTATCAGGAAGTGTTCCGCAACCTGGGCGACATGCTCTGCAAGATCACCGGCTTCGCGGCCGCGTCGCTGCAGCCGAACTCCGGCGCGCAGGGCGAGTACGCGGGCCTCATGGTGATACGCGCGTACCAGCACGACCGCGGCGAGACCGCCCGCGACGTGACGCTGATCCCGGCCTCCGCGCACGGCACCAATCCCGCGAGCGCCGTCATGGCGGGTTGCAAGGTGGTGGTGGTGGCCTGCGACGCGATGGGCAACATCGACGTGGCCGATCTCCGCGCCAAGGCCGAGCTGCATTCGAAGGAACTCATGGCCATCATGCTCACGTATCCGTCCACGCACGGCGTGTTCGAGGCGAGCGTGAAGGACGTCTGCGCCATCGTGCACGAGCATGGCGGGCAGGTGTACATGGACGGCGCGAACCTCAACGCGCAGGTCGGGCTCACGAGTCCGGCGCTTATCGGCGCGGACGTGTGCCACATCAACCTGCACAAGACCTTTGCCATTCCGCACGGCGGCGGCGGTCCGGGCATGGGTCCGATCTGCGTGGCCGCACATCTCGCCCCCTACCTGCCGGGGAATCCCGTCGTCGCGACCGGCGGCGACAAGGCCATCACCGCGGTGTCCGCCGCGCCCTGGGGCAGTGCCAGCATCCTGCTGATCTCCTACGCGTACATCCGCATGCTGGGCGCGAAGGGCGTGACCGATTCCACGAAGTACGCCATCCTGAACGCGAATTACATGAAGGAGCGCCTCGCGCCGCATTTCCCGATCCTCTACGTCGGCGAGAACGGCCGCGTGGCGCACGAGTTCATCCTCGATCTCCGACAGTTCAAGGACGCGCATGTGGAAGCCGAGGACGTGGCGAAGCGGCTGATGGACTACAACTTCCACGCGCCCACCGTGTCCTTCCCCGTCGCGGGCACGCTGATGATCGAGCCCACGGAGAGCGAATCAAAGGCCGAGCTGGACCGTTTCGCCGACGCACTCATTTCCATCCGCGCCGAAATTCAGGACATCATCGACGGCAAGGCCGACGCGCATGACAACCTGCTCAAGAACGCCCCGCACACGGCGCATCACGTGATGGCGGACGCGTGGACGCATCCCTACGCGCGCGAGAAGGCCGCGTACCCGCTGCCCTACGTGCGGCACAACAAGTTCTGGCCCGCCGTCGCGCGCGTCAACAACTCCTTCGGCGACCGCAACGTGGTCTGCACCTGCCCGCCGATCGAGGACTACATGTAAACGGCGCAGAGTTTGCGAGACATAGACGGGAGCTTCGGCTCCCGTTTTTGTTTCGGGCAGGTGAATGGTGGAAGGTTGCAGGTGGAGGGTGACGCGGTGACACGCGGTGACACGGGGACGCGGTGACACGGGGAACCCGCCTTGAGCCCCGAAGGGGCGACATTTCCCAACCCAGGGCGTCAGCCCTGGGGTTGTGGCGCGTCACAAACCTGGCAAGTCCTTCGCAGGTGGCTGGCATTCACCAACCCAGGGCGTGAGCCCTGGGGTTGCGGCGCGTCACAAACCTGGCAAGTCCGCCAAAGCTCGAACCAATGGCTGCCGGAATGTGTTAGGAGGGAAACCATTATTCGAGGCAGACCCCTTTTTGCGGGATGCCCTTGTATCGACTTCGGGCGCCCATGCACAGTGACGACAGCACGCGAAAATCTCCGGCAGAAGAGATCCGCTTCATCGAGCTCCTGGAGTTGAATCCGGAGCCGGTGTGCTTGTTCGACCGGGCGGGAGCGGTGCTCTTTGCGAACGCAGCGGCGAAGGGACTGTTCGCTGACGCGGTGAGCGGGAATCGCAGATGGTCGGACCTGGTGCCCGGTTTCAGCGCGTCATCATGGGAGCGTCTCGTTGCGCGTTGCGGATCCTCCACGGTGGAGACGAGTCACGGCGAGCGGATGTTCCGCTTCCACTTCGTCGTGTCCGACGACCTCTTGCGCGTATGCGCCTACGGGCACGACATCACCGAGCAGCGCGACGCGCTCTTCGAACTCGCGGAGAAATCCGCTGCGCTCCTGGACATGGTTCGTTTCCCCGAGATGAATCCCGGCCCCGTCTTTCAGATCGATCAGCAGGGCGGCATCGTGCTGGCCAATGCCGTGTCGCGCGAGGTGTTCGGAGGCGATCTCATCGGCCGCAACTGGCTCGAGGTGTGTCCAGGACTCACCGCCGAGCAGTGGGATGCGCTTCGCATCACGGACGAACTCACGCCGATCGAGGCATGGATCGGCGAGCAGGAATACGTGTTCGTGCATCGTCTGGACCGGCTGAGCAGCCTCGTGTTCGTCTACGGCACGGACGTCACGCGGCAGCACCTCGCCGAGCGCGCATTGCGCCATGCCGACAAGATGGCCACGCTCGGCACGCTGGCCGCGGGCGTCGCGCACGAACTCAACAATCCCGCCGCGGCGACGGGCAGGGCAGCCGAGCAGTTGCGCGAGGCGTTCGCCGCCTTCGAAACAGCGCAGGTGCGTATCGCCGGCATCGGACTTGCCGACGCGGAGCGCGACCTGCTCATGCGCATCGAGGACCGCGCTCGCGCGATGGCGGGCCGGCCCTCCGGCATTTCGACGCTCGAGCGCTCCGACCGCGAAGAGGCCGTCGAGGAGTGGCTCGATCTGCACGGCATCGAGGATGCGTGGCGCATCGCGCCGGTGCTTGTCGCGATGGAGTACGCTCCGCCCTCGCTCGATCAGGTTGCGGGCGTCCTGCGCACGGAGCTGCTGCCCGCCGTGCTTGCCTGGGCCGCCGCGGCGTTCCCCGTGCATGCGCTGCTCTACGAAATCAACCAGGGTTCCGCTCGCATTTCGGAAATCGTCAAGGCGCTCAAGGGGTACTCCTACCTCGGGCAGGGACCAGTGCAGCGGGTGGACGTGCACGAAGGTCTCGACAACACCCTCGTCATTCTGCGAAGCAAGCTGAAGGAGGGCGTCACCGTGTATCGCGACTACGGGAGCGACGTGCCGCTCATCCAGGCATTCGGGAGCGAACTCAACCAGGTCTGGACGAATCTGCTCGACAACGCCGCGGATGCCATGAACCGCAAAGGCGAAATCACGATACGCACGCGGCGCCGGCCCGGCGGCATCGCCGTCGAAATCGAGGACGACGGTCCGGGCATTCCCGCCGAGGTACTACCGCGCATCTTCGATCCCTTCTTCACGACGAAGGAGCCGGGCAAGGGCACGGGCCTCGGGCTTTCGACCAGTTATAGCATCGTCACCGAAAAGCACAAGGGTGGGTTCGCCGTGGAATCGCGTCCCGGCAAGACGGTGTTCACCGTGTCCATCCCCTTCCTCTGCGACGCTCCGGAAGCGCAGTAACATTCATCTCCAGGAATCCATGATCAAGCCCGTCATTCTCTGCGTCGACGACGATCCCGAAGTGCTCAATGCCATCGAGCGCGATGTGCGCGGCCACTACCGCAGCGCGTACCGCGTGCTCAAGGCAGCGTCGGGCGACGAAGCCCTCGCCGCCGCCGAACAACTCAAGGCGCGCGGGACGCCCGTGGCGCTTTTCCTCGTCGATCAGCGCATGCCCGGCATGACAGGCACCGAACTCCTCGACCGTCTCCGCACGCTTCACGAGGACGCGCTGAAGGTGCTGCTCACCGCCTACGCCGACACCGAGGCCGCCATCGTGAGCATCAACCGCATCGGCCTCGATCACTACCTGATGAAACCCTGGGATCCGCCCGAGCAGAAACTCTTTCCGGTGCTCGACGATCTTCTGGCGGGGTGGACGGGCCGCGCGCGCATTCCGTACGACGGCATCCGCGTGGCGGGCACGCAGCTCTCGTCGCAGAGCTACGCGGTGAAGGACTTCCTCGCGCGCAACCTCGTGCCGTACCGGTGGGTGGATCTCGATCGCGACGGCGGCATGAGGCAGCTGGTTGAAGCGCTGCCCGGCGGCGGATCCAGGCTGCCCGTCGTGTTTTTCCCTGACGGCACGCAGCTTGTCGCGCCCGGCGATACGGAACTCGCGGAGAAGGTCGGACTGCAGACGAAGGCTTCGCGTCCCTATTACGATCTGGTGATCGTCGGTTCCGGTCCGGCCGGCCTTGCGAACGCCGTGTACGCGGCGTCCGAAGGCCTCCGCGCCCTGCTCGTCGAGCAGCACGCGCCGGGCGGCCAGGCGGGGACCAGCTCGCGCATCGAGAACTACCTCGGCTTTCCTGCGGGCGTGAGCGGCGCGGATCTCGCGCAGCGGGCGCTGGCGCAGGCGAAGCGCTTCGGCGCGGAGATCCTGTCGGCGACCGAAGTCGTCGAATTGCGCCGCGAGGATCCCTATCGCATCGTGCGTTTCGCCGACGGCAGCGAGGTATCGTGCCGCGCCGTCTCGCTCGCGACGGGAATGTCGGTGCGCCGGCTCGAGGCGGAGGGCATCGAGCGCTACCAGGGCATCGGCGTGTACTACGGCGCGGCGATGACCGAAGGCGTCACCTACCGCGGACAGGATGTGTGCGTCGTCGGCGGCGCGAATTCCGCCGGGCAGGGCGCGATGTTCTTCAGCCGCTACGCGCGGCGCGTCACCATCATCACGCGATCGCCTGTCGCGAAGTCAATGTCGCGCTACCTCGCTGATCGCATCGAGGAGACGGAGAACATCGACGTGCTCACCGATGTGGAAATCGACGGTGTCTGCGGTTCAGAACGTCTCGAGAAGGTGCTGCTCCGCGGCTGCGACGGCGGAGCGACGCGCGAGCTCGAGACTGCCGCGATGTTCATCTTCATCGGCGCTGCGCCGCACTCCGCCATGGCGCGCGGTTTCGTGGAGCTCGACGAGCAGGGCTTCATCCTGACGGGCGAGGATCTGCTCCGCAGCGGACGCCGGCCCGCGGGCTGGGATCTTGATCGCGATCCCATGCTGTTCGAGACCAGCGTGCCCGGCGTCTTCGCCATCGGCGACGTGAGAAGCGGCGCCAACCGCCGCGTCGCCGCAGCTGTCGGCGAGGGCTCGGCGAGTCTGTACCAGATTCATCGGTATCTCGACAGCGTGTAGTTCGTGCGGATGCTTCTGGTGGGTGGACGCGGGGATGCGGTGACGCGGGGATGCGGTGACGCGGGGATGCGGTGACGCGGGGATGCGGTCCGTGGGGACGAAGGGGCGTGACGCGGGGATGCCAACGCGGGGATCGGTAGGGTCCGAGCCCCGAAGGGCATTGCGGCGCGGCACGAACTTCGGCAAGTTCACCGCAGGCTGGCTGCAGTCCCCCAACCCAGGGCGTCAGCCCTTGGGAAAGCGCCATGAGGCAAACAAGGCAAGCCCACCGCAGGTGGAAAATCATGTACAGGCAGTTGCAGTTTCCTTTGTGCACATGGACCGTACCGTAGATCGCTGCCCTCAACCGTCGACAAATTCTGCACGTGTATTTATTCAGACTTCTTCTTCTTCTTCGGCAATCTCGCCTTCTCCGGCTTCTTCTCCTTCGCGGATTCAAGCTTTTTGATGCTCTCCGCCACAGGCAGTTTCTCTGGCATGGTTCCGCCAAGTTCCTTGATGGTTTTGCGTACTTTGGCGCCGACCTCACGGTGTGTCCGGTTTGCAGCGTCTTTGCCGCGCACCTCCTCGCGGCGCAGCTTTTCCTCGGTTTGTGTGGCGCGGAAGAGATTGGCCGCCAGTTCGGTGCTGCCCATGTGATCGAGAATCTTCTGACTCTTTTTCAGGCCCTTCCGGCGATGAATGTCTTCCTGTTTCAATCCGCCGTACAAGCCCATATATCCGTGGTTCTGGAAGATCGCGTAGTCGAGCGGCTTGATGACGCCCGCGCCTCTGGCGGCTTCAGCCAGTTGCGCATTGTGGCGCCTGATCTCCTCGCGCAACAGCAGGCGGCGTTCGTCTTCAGTGCGCGCGTCAGCCAATTCCTGACGGCGTGTCTGAACGGCAAAATAGCTTTGGCCCTGGGAGACGATTGCCTTCCCGGGATCCGCGTTTTGTATCGCGAGGTAACAGGCATAGCGGGAAAGCAAGGTGTTATTGATCTCGCGCTTTCCACCTTTCCCGACTTCGATCATTTTGCTGACGTCAGCAAAATGATCCTCGATGCGATGTCCACTGTTGATGCACGCCAGTTTCGCCTTTTCGATCACGGCTTCAAAGTTTCGATACTGCGCGTACTCGAGGATGTCCGCCAGTTCGCGGCTCTCCCAGAATTCGTTGCCATCGTCATTCGTCCGCTTTATTCGTTCGAAGGGTGACACGTGCGCACCGGCGTTACTCGAAAGTTTTTTCCCCATGGTTCCTGCCTCCAATCGTTACTCTGAAATCTGCCAGTTGTCGCTCAGTATGGACTCCAAACCCGTCGAATTCGATGGGTTTAACGTACGGGTTCTTCACGTGAAAATCAGTGATCGCCCTGTGATCACATTCTCATCACGTGTGATACGTCTCCGCATACCCGCCCCGCACTCCTCGGAATGCGGGGCGGGATGCGCACGCGGATCCCGCGCTGCCGGGCTGACCAGACCCGGCGCGGACGGAGATCCTACGGAATGACTGCGCCGGGCTCTGCCTCCACCGCGGGCGAGGGGGCTGCATCCACGTCGTGTGAGGGCTCCGCGACAAGCGCGTGTGTCACGCTCTTGCCGTATCCGCTGCCTGCTGCGGAGACGTGTTCGGTTTCCGTGGAACGGCGGCGCGCCGGGTTGGACCTGACGACGCGCAGCGCGCGGTAGGTTTCGTGGAATGAGGGGTGCGAATCGCGGAAGTGTCCCATCAGGCCGTCGAGCTGGTCTTCCAGCATTCTGTCCGTGGCGTCGAAGAGCGCACGGAGATCCGAGCGCGTCACCTTGCGATGGGCCAGGCTGCCGTTGCGCGCTTCCAGCGCGTCTTCGAAGGCGGCAATCGCCTCGCGGTACTTCAGCAGCACGGCGTCTCCAATGCCGAAGCGCGCCATACCGGTGGAATGGGCCGAGGCCTCTTCGAGGAAAATGCGCGCTTGCATGCTCAGTTCGGAATCGCGCAGACGCCTGAGGCGCCATCTACTCATGGATGCCTTTGCCAGGGTTTCGAGATTCCCGGTGCGCGTTGCGTAGGCGTAGAGCACTTCGGCGATCAGGATCATCATGGCGGACAGCCGCTCCTCGGCATCGAGTTTCACATCGGTTTTGCCGGCCGTGACCCTGCCCTGCGTTTGCGCCTCGCGCTCGATGGCCGTGAGGTTTGCGTTGAACTCCGCGACGATGGTCGGGAGGATTTCGATGCCCGCGATGATGTCGGAATGCCCGGCGAGGAATTCCGCCAGGGAGCGATACATCGACAACTGGTTGAGTTGGAGGCCGGTCATGCAATTCTCCCTTTGATGAGCGAGTGATAGGTGACACTGCGTTCGTCCGCTTGTGTATGTGATCCGCGTCGTTTTTCGCACTCAGGCCCTCGGAAAACGCCTCAGTCAATTGTACTCGCGAGTCCCGGTGAATGTTCCCGGCCTTTTCGAAAAACGTACGTGGTGTTTCCTCATGTCGTTGTTTATCAAGACTTTTGGGCCGCCACTTCCTCCTATGCGCGGTCGCATCGTTCCAATGCGCGGGTGCATCGTTCCAATGCGCAGGTGCATCGTTCCAATGCGCAGGTGCATCGCTCCAATGCGCAGGTGCATCGCTCCAATGCGCAGGTGCGTCCAATGCGCAGGTGCATCGCTCCAATGCGCGGGTGCATCCCTCCAATGCGCAGGTGCATCGTTCCAATGCGCAGGTGCATCGTTCCAATGCGCAGGTGCATCGTTCCAATGCGCAGGTGCATCGCTCCAATGCGCGGAGGCATTGCCGCAATGCGCAGAAGAATTTCTCCTCTGAGAAGTCGTTGGGTCTGATGTGTTGGCGGAGAGGACGGACTCGAAAGAGGATCGATCAAACGCGATGCCGCATCGGCCCGTGCATTGCCTTGCGAGTCAAATTTCAGTACCATCAAATCCGCTTGCTGACGGGAATTGGAAGTGCGCATTTTCAGAATGAATCCACACCGCATGGGACGAAGGGTGCGAAAGAATCAGATCCTCACGGAATTGCAGTGAGACGCGGGTCACGACCGTTGACAAGACTTGCGGCATTCTTGCTCGTCGTCGTCGCAGCGCTTCCCGCCTTTGCACAGCGGGACGCGATATCGCGAATGAGCGACGACGAGTTCCTGGCCTTCCTCGCGGCTCGAAGGCAGGGAGGCGGCGGCATGGCGGTCGAAAGCGAACGCCCGCGGCGCTGCGGACTGGATGTGACCTTCGAAGCGGCGCGGCGCCTGAGGACGATGACAAGCGATCGCCAAGCCGCGCTGCGCGCGCTCATGCAACCTCCGAGGACGCAGGACGCCGTCCCGAGTCCGTCGGGAAAATTCCTCATCCACTACGATACTCTGGGAGCGGATGCCGCCGCACTCCTCGACGCCGACGTGCAGCGCATCCCCGGCACGGCCGCGCTATACGCGCGGGAAGTGGGCCGCTTCTTCGATTCGGCGTACACGGTGGAAGTGACGGAACTCGGCTATGCCCCGCCGCCGTTCGAAGCGGGAAGGTCGGCATACGACGTGTACATCCGGAACTCCAAGGACTACGGCGTCACCGAATGGCTGACGGAGATCCCTGCCGCCACGCGGAGGGGATTGTGGACATCGCACATCATCATCGACAACGATTTCTCCTCGGGCTTCGTGACGCGCGGACTCGACGCCGCGCGCGTCACCGCCGCGCACGAATTCCATCACATGGTGCAGTTCGGCAGTTACGGCTTGTGCGACGACGATCGGTACTTCCACGAGATGACGTCCACCTGGTGCGAACAGGCCGTGTTCCCCGGCATCCCCGACTATTACCAGTACGTGGACGATTTCCTCGGGCGTCCGGAGCGGAGTTTCGTGCGCGACGACGGGGACGGCTATCCTCTGGTGCTGCTGCCGATCCTGATCGAGAAACGGATCGACAGGTCGGTATTGCGACAGGCCTGGGAGAACATCCGGCAGACGGAACCGGTGACGTCGCTCGACGCGGCGCTGCGCGCGCAGCATCCGCCCGGCGACCTCGGCGCGGAGTACTGCGCGCTGGCGCGGCGGAGCTACTTCACCGGCGCGCGCGCCTCGCAGGCTGCGGCCGGAGAGACATTCGAGCACGCGCGCGACTACCCGCTCGCGCGGATCGCCTCCGACCTGCCGGTCGGCGACAAGGTCGCGTTCGCCGGCGTGCTCCCGCCTCTCTCCTTCATGTACTTCCGCGCGTCCTCGGGTGGCGACGCCGTGGCCTTCGCCGTGACGAACACCGACGTGAACAGCGCGGCGCGCAAGAGCATGTCGGGAACGGCCTTTTCGCTCGAGGCGGGGCCGACTGTATCGGGGAGTGGGGCAGTGCCCGTCGGCAACGGCTGGTCGTATCGCTTCACGGCGTCCGCGCCGATCTTCTGCGTCTCCGTCCTCGGCGTGCTGCGCGAGAGCAGTCCCGTGTCGCCGAATCCCTACCATCCCGGGCGCGACGGGGTGATCCGCTTCGGCGTTCCGAAGAGCATCGCCGCATCGAAGGTCACGTTGACCATTTTCACCGCTGGGATGTCGCGCGTCATTCGCTTCGGCGATGAGCCCGTCGCGAGCGACGCCGTCTTCGGGCGCTTCGTCGCCTGGAACGGCGTCGGCGAGGACGGAAATCCTGCCGCGACAGGCGTCTACTTCTACACGCTGGATGCGGGCGGCGCGGTGGAGGTCGGGAAGTTCGTGATGGTGAGAGAGTAAGAATCCGACCGCTCAATCCGATGGGCACGCGTCCGTCACCTCATGGTGAAATGCCCTTGATCCTCCAGCCGCATATGTCGAGATTGATAAGAAGAATTTCGCAGCAGCTTACCTTCTATTGCTTTGTCGTGAGAATCAGATTTCGTAACACATGAACGAGGGCGCAATGCGACGAACGCGTATTCAGGGATGGATCATTGTTGTGTCGCTCACTCGGAGATTGAAATGAACAATCCAGGAAGATGCCTGCAGCTTCTTCTATTCCTCATCGTCAGCATCTCACTGCCCAATTGCGCATTCATTCTGACATCAATCGGTTCTTCCTGACGAAACAGGACGCGAAGGACACGAGTCCGGTGGCTCGCTTGCTGACTTACGGAAATAGCGATGCCGTCTTTCAAGCGCGTTCAGCAAATGGCAAGAAGAAGAATACAGAAGCGTTCGATTCAACGGTTTTTTTCATCATATGCCGGACTCAAGCAACTATTTCATCACGTTCAACGAACTCCCGTTCGATATGGATGGAAAGACATACGAATGGCAGATTGCAGGCTCTTCAGATTTTCCCGCTATTTCCGACAGTCTGACTGCACCCGCAGCGAAAGTCCGGATTACGTCGCATGCCGTTACTTTTTCGAGATCTCGGCATCCCTGGGTCCCGGGATCGCAGGATCATGCAGTTCTCGCTTGTGGTGGAAGGCCGGGACCTAATCGGGCCGACAGTCCGTGATTTTTCGTGGACTCCTTTCCGAACAAAGGATACATCGTATACCCGACCTCCTTTCGGGATCCTGTGTCCGAAAATGGATATTTCCGCTCAGCGGGAACAGATGCGCCGGACATCCCCCAGGCCGTCAGTACATCATGATCGATGGACTTCGCTGATGGGCTCGTGGGACGATCGTCTGGGAAAGACCTTCGCATTCATCCGCTCTCATCAGGTGGCCGTCAGCTTTACCTCAGAGTAATCCGAGTTTCCGGCACCGTTGTAATGCCACCCGAAGGGGAGCGGTAGCAATCAGTGCAATTGTCCCATCATTGCCGCCCGTCAGCGATACTCCATTCGCGGTCCAGTGACAATCACCAATCCCCGTTGCTGGTACTTGGCCGAGATTTCCCCGTTCGCGGTGATCGCCGTGCGCACGACGCTGAAGACCTTCGGATCTGCGGAAGCGATCTGCCACTCGTCCGAGATTTCGGCGCGGCCGGCTTTGACTTCGTCCACGTCGCGATCGTCGCCCCAGCTGACGGCGCCGTCGAAGGCGCGCCGCGCCGAGGACCTGCCGTGCTGAAGGGTGAGGGAGTTCACGAGGCGCGCATACTCCCGCATGACATGGCAACACTCCTTCTCGCGAATCAGGGATGTGATCGTCGCGAGCCTGTCGTCATCGAACCTGAATTCCAGACGCGTGACGCCTGTTCCCTTCGCGACCGTGTAGACGAGGAGCTTGGGATTGTCCGTTATTTCCGGCGCCCACCAGCCGTCCTTCGCGATGCGCTGCACCGCGGTTTTCGATGCGCCGAATTCCACGCCATACGCGCCGCGGAGCTGCTGTTGCGCACAGCAGACCGTCGTGAGGAGGATGCAGATCGCGAGCCATTTCATTGGATGCTTCTCCTGGATGATCAAACGTCCCCAGAAATTCACCGGTGTTTCTGTTCCGGGCGATAGTGTGCCGTTCCGAAGGGGGGGGGGGGTGGGGGGGGGGGGGGGGGGGGGGGGGGGGGGGGGGGGGGGGGGGGGGGGGGGGGGGGGGGGGTTTTGGGGGCCCCGCCGCCCCCCCCCCGCCTTCGGGTGACCGGCAAATCCGCGTTGCCATGATGCCGTAGCCGTCGAACCAACAGTTCAGAAGCCCATCCCAAGATGGCAGCCGTTCTATCGTCCCCGGGAGGGGGCCCCCCCTGCGACCCGGGGTTCACTGCGTCTGGTCCGTAGTGTTTCCTGGGCATTCGCGGTGTGCATGCAGAGTCGATGCGCCAACAAGCGGTACAGCGTGCATTCACCAGATCGTAGCTCCTTGGGTAGAGAGGGGCTGCCACACCGGTGCGGGTGCTGCCGTGCTCTGCGGCTCTCTGGCCGATCTCCCCCAGATTTCCGATCTTTCGAAAAACAACCCGGGCGAATCCCATGCAGCACCACAGTCTCCACGGAAGCAACACTCCACTTCTTCTGCTCCTCTTCATCACCATTCTCATCATGAGTTCACAGACACTGCTGGCGCAGGGCGGCGCGGCGCGGCTCTTCGCGTACGACAAGACGGCGCCGATGGACGTGCGCGAGGACATGGTGAACGCGCGGGACGGAGTCACCATCCGCGTGATTTCCTACGCGCCGGGCAACGCGCGGCATGCGCGGGTGGACGCGTTTGTGGTCACGCCGGAAGGGAAGGGCCCCTTTGCGGGGGTGCTGTTCTTCCACTGGCTCGGCAAGCCGAACGGCGACCGCGGCGAATTTCTCGAAGACGCCGTGGAGCTGGCGAAGAAGGGGACGGTCTCGCTGCTGATACAGGGCGCCTTCCCGTGGCTGGAGGAGCCGACCTCGCCGCTGGCGGACAGGCAGCAGATCATCGAACAGACGATCGAGGTGCGCCGCGCGCTGGACCTGCTCCTCTCGCTGGACAACGTGGATGCAAAGCGCATCGGCTTTGTGGGGCACGACTACGGCGCGATGTTCGGCGCCGTTGCCGCGGGCGTCGAGAAGCGCGTGAAAGCGTACGTGCTGGTGGCGGGGATGGGGACCTTCAGCGAGTGGGCGCTCAAGTACTGGCCCGCGACGGGCAAGGACGGTGAGGATGCGTATCGCGCGGCAATGAAGCCGCTCGATCCCGCGGGCCACATCGGGAAGGCCGCGCCGGCGGCGCTGTTCTTCCAGTTCTCGGATTCGGACACGTACATCTCGAAAGCGGAAGCGCTGGCGTTTTATTCCGCGGCGCGCAATCCGAAGGAAATCCGATGGTATGCCTGCGGGCACGAGATGGACGCGGCAGCGGTGCGCGCGGATCGAATCGCATGGTTGCAGCGACGCCTGCACCTTTCCACCGGTGCGAAATAGAATATCGAATTTCGAATTTCCGATTTCGGATTGAAGACCATGCATGAAACATCACGTGCTCGTCGTCACCATCTCCCATCTCCCATCTTCCATCTGTCCGCATGCCATCGAACATCGAAATAAAAGCTCGCATTGAAAGCATCGACGCATTGCTGCCGCGCGTGCGGAGCATTGCCACGAGCGGGCCGGAGGAGATTTTTCAGGACGACACGTTTTTCCCCTGTCCTTCGGGCCGATTGAAACTGCGCATGTTTTCGGAAGATGCGGGCGAGTTGATTTTCTATCAGCGGACGGACAGCGCGGGACCGAAGCAGTCGCGCTACATCCTGACGCACACCTCGGAACCGGCGGCGCTGCGCGAGACGCTGACGCAGGCCTACGGCACCGCGGGACGCGTGCGCAAGCATCGCACGCTGTACCTGGCCGGACGCACGCGCGTGCATCTCGATCGCGTCGACGGCCTTGGGGAATTCCTTGAACTCGAGGTGGTGCTCGCCGACGGTGAAGCGCCGGAAACGGGCATTGCTGTCGCGAACGAGCTCCTCGCCGCACTCGGCATCACATTATCCTTCTCCTTCACCTTCGCCCTTCGACCGATTCCCGGCGCATGCCAACATTGATGTCGCCGTCTGATCGTACCATCATCATTGAACGATTGCGCGCGTTGACGCCGGACACGACGGCGCGCTGGGGGTCCTTCGACGCGCCGCGCATGCTCTGCCACATCACGGATCAACTGCGCATCGCGGTGGGCGACATCGGGTCCAACCGGCAGGACACCCTGCTGCGCCGCACGCTGCTCAAATGGATTGTGATACATTCGCCCGTGAAGGCACCCCCGGGCAAGGTGCACACGGTGCCGGAAATGTTGACCTCGTCGCCGGGCGACTGGAACGAGGACATGGCGACATGCCTGACGCTGATCGAGGAAGTCGCAAAGGGCGAATGCAATAGCATCCATCCCGTATTCGGGCCTCTCACGGGAAGCGAATGGGCGAAGCTGGGGTGGCGGCATCTGGATCATCATCTGCGGCAGTTCGCGGTGTGAAAAAGCTGCAATCCTGACAAAACGTTTCGTTGTCCACGCCGCGGGCGGGATGTAGTTTTCCTGCAGCAGTAACAACGGGACGGACTGATGATCGGAAAAATTGCGTTGTGGTCCATAGCGGCGGTGGTGATGGTCGGGGCGACGGTGTACGTGTGGCCCGAAACGACGATACGGCACGAGCCGGGTATCCTCTGCCCGGACGAACCGCTGCAGGAGGAGCCGGAGAGCATGGCGCCATGGCTGCACGGCGATTACATGGTGACGCCGCTCGCGACCTATGAAATCACGGCGCTCGTGCTGTCGCGCGAGAACTATTACTTCGATCGGGGTGCGGAACTGTCGCCGGTGGACTTCGCCCTCGGCTGGGGACCGATGTCCAATCAGTCCGTCATCGACAATCTCAAGATCTGGCAGGGCCCGCGCCACTTCGCATGGAAGGCGGAGCGCTTCCCCATCCCGCGGCGCGAGATCGAAGTCGCGGCAGCGAACGTGCATGTCATTCCAGCTACCGATGCCGTGCGCGACGATATCGACGAGGTGTGCAAGGGCAGCGTGATCACGATGAAGGGATACCTGGTGAAGATCACGGATCCGAAGGGTTTCCGCTGGTCCAGTTCCCTGCGGCGCACCGACACGGGCGACGGCGCCTGCGAAGTGATGTGGGTGGATGAGCTGACGATCGAGTGAGCGCGCATCCGCCGCGCTCTCTTTCGGATAGATGCGTCGGATATCGCGGCGAAGGGCCTTTTCTTTCGGCCGGGGGATCGGTACGTTTCCATCTGAACAACAGGGGCACATCCATGGCGAAATCAGTAAACAGCGGCATCGGCGAGATCCTGCGGACGATGAAGACCGTCGCCGTCGTGGGATTGTCGGACAATCCGCGCCGCGCGAGTTTCCGCGTCGCGAAAGACATGCAGGAGCACGGCTACACGGTGATTCCCGTGAATCCGTTGCTGAAGGAATGGGAAGGGCAGGCGGCCTGGCCCGATCTGCAATCCATCCCCGTCGCGATCGACATGGTGGACATCTTCCGCCGCTCGGAAGCCGCGGGCGAGGTGGTGGACCAGGCGATCGCGGTCGGCGCGAAGGTCGTGTGGATGCAACTCGGCGTGATCGATGAAGAAGCCGCACGCAGGGCGCTCGATGCGGGGCTCGATGTGGTGATGGACCGCTGCGTGTCCATCGAATTGCTGCATGCGGATATCAGCCCTCCGCCTCCGCCGTCACGTCAATGACCTCGGCTTCGTCGTTCAGTTTCACATGGATGGTGTTGGGCCTGCAGCAGACCCGGCAATCCTCCACGTAGATCTGGTCCTTTCCGGCGGAGATGTCGATGTCGAGTTCGTTTTCCTCGAAGCACCAGGCGCAGCGAAACACCCCGGTTTCCATGATATTTTCCTTCGAATGTGCGTGTTGCCGATGGTTGTCTTGCGCGCGCTTTCCGAAGCACGCTGCCGGGATCACTCCGGGAGTTCCGGAGGCGCGTTGGCGGTGATGTCCTCATCAAGCTCCTTCAGCGCGGCTTCCGCGTCGAACACCTGCTGCGAGGGCACCATGATCTTGTACTCGTTGACGAGGTTGCCTCGGAACTCGCCAGAGGCTGCAAACAGCGTGTAGTCGGGGCCGCCGAAGGCCGCCGGACTGGATTTCCTCGAATAGACCATCGCGTGCAGACCCGCCTGCTTGAGGATGTCGACGTAATGCAGCGCCGTCGCTTCGTCGCTGACGCCGTGCACGCGGGCCATGCCTTCGTAGATTTCGTACGTGTTGTGATCGCCGCAGAGAAAGACGCCGTTGATCCTCTTGCCCTCTTCCCCGCAGAAGGGCAGGCAGCACACGACGCAGACGCCTTCGGCGGGAACGTCGGGATGCCGCGAGCAGAGGACCGGATCGATGAACAGCGCTCCGCAGTCGGGACAGAATTCGTCCTCCTCGCGGATGCGGCCGCCGCATTCGCCGCATTCGTAGGGACTTTTCGTCTGGGGGATGGAATTCTCTGACATGGGGATTCCTCGGGTAATAGCTGATGGTTTCCTGTGGAGGCTTCACGAGGGAATGCGCCTGCACCCGGCGCGCGCCGTGAGGATGCAGACCGATCGAGAAGAACAGCCGTGCTGCTCGGGACTTTCCGCATATGTGAAATCGCCAGATGCTGATGACATGGCGTCTCTCCGTTCAGGGAAGGTGCATGGGGTACACTCGCAAATGAGTGAATTTTCCCGTCAGACGCAAGGTCATTCCTTCAGCGATTTCGCGTACTCCTCGGCGAAGGTCTGGATGGACTCGAAAATGACTTCCGCCATGTGTTTCTGCCCCGCCTGCGAGGCGAGCAGGGCTTCGTCCTTCGGATTCGAAAGGAAACCGGTTTCGATGAGCACGGCCGGCATGGACGCCCCGACGAGGACGAGGAAGCCGGCCTGCTTGACGCCGAGACTGCGGAGCTTCTTCCCCTGTTTCACCTGCTCGTGGAAAAGTTCGGCGAAGCGTTCGCTGTACTTGACGTAGGCGCTCTGCGCCATGGTCAGGAGGATGAAGTTCTCGCTGGTCAGCTTCTGGTAGCGCTTCTCGTAGTCCTTCTCCAGACGGATGACGGAGTTTTCGAACTCGGCCACGCGGATCGCCTCCTCCGTGCGGCCGGGCCGCAGGAGGTACACTTCGGTTCCGGACGCCGTGCTCGGCTTCTTTTCGGTGGAATTGCAGTGGATGGAAAGGAAGAGCTTGCCGCCCTCCTCGTTGGCGATCTTGCCGCGGCGATCGAGTTCGACGAAGGTATCGTCGTCGCGCGTGTAGACGACCTTCACCGATTTCATCCGCTCCTCGATCAGCGCGCCGACCTTGAGCGCGATGCCGAGCGTGATGTTTTTCTCCTTCATTCCCGAGATGCCGATGGCGCCTGGATCGTGCCCGCCGTGTCCAGCATCGATGACGATGCAGTCCAGCTTCCACTTCGTCTTCTTCCTGTCGGTGGTTTTCTTCTTGTCCTGCTCCTCGTCGGACATGATCTGCTCCACCGCGGCAGAGCGGTACAGGGTGACGAGAATGTCGTTGCTCTGTCCGTCCCTGAGCACGTTCTTGGAGGAGACGCCTTCGCCGAGGCGGATTTCGATGCGCGCGTCCTTGCCGTCCTGCGACGCGCTGATGGAGCGCACGTCGTTGCCGGCGAAGGGCGTCTGCGCGATTTCGTTCTCGTCCACCGTCGCGTTGGCCACGGAGAGCAGCAGGGTACCTTCATCCGATTCCAGCACCGTGGGCGTGCCCATGGAGCGGCGCGCGTGCAGGCGGATGACGGTGCCGTTCCTGCGCGCGTCGACGGTGGCACGGCTGATGTCGAAGTTTCGCGCGGTCTCCCCGCTGATGCTGCGGGGCGCGAGACGGCTGTCGGGGTCGGACGATTCCTGTCGCGGGGCTTCCACCTTCGTGCGCTGCGTTTCCGGCTTTGCGGGGGCATGCGACGCCGTGACGGCGGGGCGGTGTACCGCGCCGCTGTCGGACACGACGATGCTGCCCGCGGCCTCGTCCACGTCGATGCGTTTTTTCCAGAGATCGGCGCAGAGCGGGAGGAAGGCCTGCGCCGGAATGTAGTACTCCTTGTCGCGCAGGAGGACTTCGGCGGGCAGCTGTCGCACGTGCTGGATGACGTTGCTCGCGTGGTCGATGACGACGACGAAGGGATTGCCCGCCGTGAGCTTCACGCGATGCGCGGCGATGACCACTTCCATTTTTCCCCGAGAAGCGTCCACGTAGGTTTTCATCGACGCCTGTTTCGCGAAGGCGCTCATGGACGCGTAGAGGATGTCCCGCTGCGTGAACGCCGGGAGCGTGGAGGTGGATCCCGCGACGGTGAGGGTGACAGTGCTGCGCTGCTGCGAGGCGGAAACCGCGATCGGGATCAACAGGCAGAGGATCACGAGCGGGAGGCGGCGTGGGGTCGTGCGCGTCATGAGTGTCCTTCGCTGTGCGGAATGGGAGCTGCGGGGCATCCGTCAGCGGTAGTTGACGAACTGCACGTCGAAGGAGAGGTCCGCCTCGCGGATTGTCTGCATGGTGGCCTGGAGGTCGTCGATCTTGGCTCCGGTGACGCGCACCTGATCGTCCTGAATGGCCGCCTGCACCTTGCGCTTGGTGTCCTTGATCATCTTGACGATCATGCGGGCGTTGTCCTTTTCGATGCCGGACTGCAGCGTGATGGTCTGCCGCTGCGTGCCGCCGGAGGCGTCCTCCACCGTGCCGTACTGCAGCGCCTTGATGGAGACGCCGCGCTTGATGAGTTTGGTCTGCAGCATGTCGACGATGGCCTTGCGCTTGAAGTCGTCGTCGGCATGGATGACGATCTGCCGCTCTTTCGGCTTCAGTTCGATGGTGCTTTTCGCGCCCTTGAAATCGTAGCGCGTCTGCATTTCCTTCTGCGTCTGATGGAAGGCGTTGTCGACTTCCTGCATGTCGATGTTCGAGACGATGTCGAACGAGTGCTGTGATGCCATGGCGTTATTTGGGTCTTTTGATGACGACGACGGTCTTGTCGTCGGAATAGACGGAACCGGTGGCGCTGAACACCTGCACGGCCCCCAGCAGCTGCTGGCAGAGCACCTTGGCCGGCTTGTCGGCGTTGGCGGCGATGATGTCGATGATTTTCTGCTCTCCGAATTCGTCGATGCCGTTGTTCGCTTCGGTGATGCCGTCGGTGTACAGGAGCACGATGTCGCCCTTCTGCATGTTGAGGCTACCGACAGTGAAGGTCGCGTCGGGGATCAGTCCGATGATGGGTCCGGTGACGGAGAGCACGCTGCACTGCTTTGTCGCGGCGTGGTAGTGGATGGGCACGGGATGTCCCGCGTTCGCGTAGAGCATCAGCCCTTCCTTCACGTTGAAGAGTTCGCAGAAGAAGAGCGAGAGCAGCTTGTCGCTCGGAAAGATCTTGCGGTTGATGGTGTTGATATGCCGCAGCATGGCGGAGATTTTCGATTCGTGTTCCACGCTCATCATGAGCGCGCCCGACACGAAGAGCGCCTGCACCGCGGCCGGGAGGCCCTTGCTCGCGGCGTCGCCGATCGCGACGGCGAGGCGGCCCTGGTCGCCGGGGATCTGGTAGTAGTTGAAGAAATCGCCTCCGACCGTGCGGTCGGGGATGCTGATGCCGTAGAGTTCGTAGCGGCCGAAATTGTACTCGTGCTCGGGGAGGATCTGCCGCTGCAGGTCCGCCGCGTGTTCCATCTCCGTGATCAGGCTGCGCTTTTCGGCCTCGGTGCGGCGCTTCTCAAGCAGGTGCGTCACCGCCTGTCCCGCGATGCTGAGCATGAAGCCCGGGTCGTGCTCGTTCTCGTGCGTGTTGAACGCCATGAGGTACTCGTAGTACGCCGTGCGCCCCACCTTCACCGTGTTGCCGATGCCCGTGGCGGAGTACTTCGTGATGCCCTTGCGCCGCAAGGTACGGTTCGTCTCGTCCGCAAGCACGGTGCGGTGCCGCGCCACCTGGTCGAACACTTCGTAGTCCTTGAGACTGATGCGGAAGCCGATGCCGACGGGCTCGATGTTGCCCTCCTCGAAGATCAGCTCGTAGCGCTTCTCGTCGGGATGCAGTTTCCAGATGCGCCCGCCGATGATATTGATGCGGTCGTTCTTGACGATCTCCTCGAGGATCGCGGTGAGCATCTCCTCCTCGGAGCGGTGCTCCATCGTGCCGATCTTTTCGATCGTCTTGTACAGGGTGCGCTGGGTCATGGCCATGGCCGTCTCGGATGCTGGTGGTGTGTTACAGGGAACGCCATGCGATGAGCAGGACGAGCAGCATCACCGCGCCGCCGGTGAAGAACGGATACGGATGTCCGGCTGCCTGGAAAATGAAGCTGCCCCACACCGGACCGAGCGTGCGCCCGAGCGCGCCGAGCGACTGGTTGACGCCGAGGATGCCGCCCTGCTCCCGCGGATCCGCGCGCTGCGAGAGCATGCTCAGCGCGACGGGCGTGACCAGGCCCGGACCCGAAGGCGAGAATCGTGAGGATCATGTGCAGGACGACGGTCTGCATCGCCAGCGGCACCA
Organism: Ignavibacteria bacterium; assembly: GCA_016720835.1. GTDB lineage: Bacteria > Bacteroidota > Ignavibacteria > SZUA-365 > SZUA-365 > JADKJW01. Next base: position 98,133 of record JADKJW010000003.1, on the reverse strand, counting down.
CGGCGTGATGCGCGAGCGGCAGCAGCGTCAGCCCGATCATGGTCAGGCCCGCGCCCGTGAGGAAGAGGATGCGCTCGCTGATGCGCCCTGCGAAGAGGCGGATCAATCCGCCCTGCGTCAGCGCCCCGATGATGCCGATGAAGCCGAACAGAAAGCCGATCTGATGATCCGAATATCCGAAGTCGCGTGTGGCGAGGAGCGGAAAGGTCGCGTAGATATTCGCGTACGCGAAGGTGACGAGAAGGAAGAGGAGCAGCAGCACCATGATCTTCGGTCTGCCAAGCACGGTCGCCAGATTTTTCCAGGAGAAAGCCGTCGAGATGCGCGGTCCGTCCGCCTCGGCCCGCTTCGGTTCCGGCAGGATGGTGATGGTCAGCAGCAACGCGGTGAAGGAGAGGCCTGCGGCTGCCAGGCCGGGCACGGCGTAGCCGTAGGTGCTGAGGAGGCCTCCGATGACGGGGCCGAACACGAAGCCGAGACCGAACGCCGCGCCGATCAGACCCATGCCCTTGGCGCGCTCATGGACCGGCGTGACGTCGGCGATGTACGCCTGGGCCGCGGAGATGTTGGCGCCGCCGATGCCCGCCAGCATGCGCGCCGCGAAGAGCATGGTCAGCGATCCCGCAAGACCGAACATGACGTAGCCGATGACGGTGTTGACGAGCCCGATCATCAGCACGGGCTTGCGGCCGATGCGGTCCGACAGCCGTCCCCACAACGGCGTGAACAAAAGCTGCATGAAGGAAAACGACGCGACGAGCAGCCCGACAGTGAAATCCGACGCGGCGAATCCTCTCTGCGCGTAGGAGGGCAGGATCGGGATGACGATGCCGAAGCCGAGCAGGTCGATGAAAACAATCAGAAAAATGATCAGCAGGGGCGTTTTTTTCATGCGGTAAAGCTATTCAAAAGAAAAAGGAGACCGGCACCGCGATCCGATGGGTCCGGGACACGTTTCGATGCACCATAGTTGGCGTCCGATCCGCGCGCTTCCGGATGTAGACAAGGAACAAAGGTATCCACGCGGGGAGGCAATTCCAAGGCAGACGGGCGTCCGTGCAGGGCCCTTGCGCGTCAATCGAGCGCGAACGACGAGGCGTCGACCGCGCGCCTCGCGATCCGGAGCCTCGCCCGCTTTGGAGATATCCTCTGTCGATGTCAGGAAAAGCCCCCCGCGTCTGTCAAGGTTGCATGATTGCCGGAGCAGCACGGGCTGCGTATCTTTTTCCACCATTTCGCGAGCATTCCATGACCACGCACCCTTTGAACAACAGCTTCGTCGCGCAGATCGTTCGATTCGCCGCATTCGGTCTCGGCATGCTGCTCATCGCTCCCACCCTTCTTTGTCAAGTTCGACCCGCCGCCGCCGATCAGGACGACCAGTACTGGGACGCGCGCTTCGGCATCCCGGGCATCGATCAGGCTGGTGTGCTTGCGCTTTTCGTTCAGGGAAACGATGTGTATGCGGGCGGCGATTTCACCTTCGCGGGCGGCACGCGCGCCAATGGCATCGCACGTTGGGACGGGACGGCGTGGCACGCGCTCGGAACGGGCGTGGAAGGCGTGGTCACGGCGATCGCGGTGAGCGGGACGGACGTCTATGTCGCAGGGACCTTTTTCCGCGTCGGCACGGTACCCGCTCGCGGTGTCGCGCGATGGGACGGCACGGTCTGGCATGCGCTCACCGACGGCGGTGTCACCGCCAATATTCAGGGCACGATTTCCTCCCTCGCGATGATCGGCGACAATCTCTTCGTCGGCGGAGCGTATACGATCAAGACTGCGGCCGGAACGCTGCAGCACATTGCTCGATGGAACAGGACGACGGGAGCGTGGAGCGGCCTCGACGGCGGTGTCGAGAACAGATTCGGCAGCACGCGTGTGAACCGCCTGGCCGTGCGCGATCGCGTGCTCTACGTCGGCGGACTCTTCTCGCACGCCGGGACGCAGGGCGGCATCGCGAACAACGTCGCCGCGTGGGATGATTCGCTCTCCCTCTGGTCCGCCCTCGGGACGACGGACGACAACGGCGTCAACGGCCAGGTCACGATGCTCGAAATTTTCGGAAACGACGTCGTTGCGGGCGGCGTCTTCAGCATCGCGGGCGCAACACGCGCAGCGCATATCGCGCGCTGGAACATCGCGGCGCAACAGTGGAACACGTACGGCGCCGGACTGACTGAAGAACCCTCGACGGCCATGCAGACCGCCTCCGCCGTGCTCGTCGGAGCGGTGTTCACGGATCTTGCGGGCAAGGATCATTGGGTGCTTCGCCGTTGGGACGGCGCCGCGTGGTCGACGCCTGTTGCCGCCAATGGCGCTGTCGGGGACATGGTTCCCGTCGGAAACGACGGTCTCATGGGAGGCGGCTTCACGTCCCTCGACGGAGCCGGCTTCCAGTACCTCGCGAAACTGAACGGGAGTTCATGGGAGGAATTCGCCGAACCGCTCGGCGCCGGGCGCTTCGCCGAAGTCAACGCGATTGCCGTCGATGGAGACGACGTGTATGTCGGCGGGACCTTCGCCACCGTGCAGGGCAAGGCGATGAACAACATCGCGCGCTGGAATCGCGCGACGAACACCTGGACGCCGCTGGGTCCGGATACCGCGAACGGTGTGCGCGGCGATGTGTATGCCATACGGATCATCGGCGGAAATGTGTACGCGGCCGGTTTCTTCGGCGTTGCCGGGGATGTGCGCGCGGACAACATCGCCCGTTTCAGCACAGCGCAAAACCGTTGGGAGCCGCTCCGGGTTCCGTCTTCGCCAAACCGGCAGGGGACGGACGGCGCCGTCTATTCTCTGGCATGGGACGCTGCGACTCCGAAGTATCTCCACATCGGAGGCGCGTTCACGATCGCGGGCGGCGACACGGTCATGGGCATGACGCGCTGGGACGACGTCGCGCAGAGTTGGGCGCCCATGGCCGGAGGCCTCGAGAATCTGTACGCATCGATAACGGTCGAGGCCATGGAGTTCGACGGATCCACCCTGTATGTCGGAGGAGCCTTTGAACCGCTGCATGGCTCGATGAAGACCGTCTTCGCGCGCTACGCGGCGAATGCGTGGTATCTCGTCGCGGACAATATCGACGGATCGATCCGCGCGATCACGCATGTCAGTCCGACCTCCGTCGTGATCGGCGGGGAATTTTCCGTGTTCGGAAGCGCGCAGAACATCTCGAACCTCGTGTCGTGGAATCCCGTGCTCGGAAATTTCGACTGGCTGGAGGGCGGTACGGACGGTCCCGTGCGCGCCGTCGCGGCGGAGGGGAGCAGCATCTTCATCGGCGGCGATTTCACCAGCATCGGCGGCAGGCCCGCCGCCTCCCTCGCCCGGCGGACGTCGGGGATATGGCGTTCCTTCGGCAGCGGCGCCGACGGTCCCGTCAACGCGCTCGCGGCATCCGGCGGCGACGTGTGTGCCGGTGGGCGCTTTCTTCAGGCCGGGGGGAAATCCGCGTTCCATTTTTCGCGCTGGGACAATCGCGTACTTCCCGTCGAAGAGACGCGCCCGGCGCCCGGCGCGCCGTCGCTCTCCATCGCCCCCATGCCGGTGCGAGAAGCGGCCGTCCTCACGTTCCACCTCCCGACGTCAACGGATGTGACGATCCGAATCTATGACGGATTGGGCCGTCTCGTTTCCACGCTTCTCGATGGTCCGCGCGACGCCGGCACCGGCGCGCTGCGCTGGAATGCATCCGCGCTGCCGCGGGGCATGTACCTTGCACGGATGAGCAGCGGCGGATGGAACGTCGTCACTCCCATCATGCTGACGGGAATCGAGCGATGAGGTATCGACGACGTCTCCGCGTCCCCACCTGCGCTTCGCTGCGCTCAGCTTCGGAGGGCAGGCCCGCATCCCCACCTGCGCTTCGCTGCGCTCAGCTTCGGAGGGCAGGCCCGTGTCTCCGCGTCGGGCGACCGAATGGTCCGCAGTCAGCCGCCACGCCAGAGTAACCACCATGCCTCTTTACGCCGACATCGCCATACCGAACGTCCCGCGCGACGCACTGTCATACGAGGTGCCCGAGGGGCTCGCTGCCGACATCGCGCCCGGACAGCGCGTGGTGGTGACGCTCGGCAAGCGGCCGGTGATGGGTTTTGTGGTCGCAGTACATCGGAACAAACCCGGCTTCGCGGTGAAAATGGTGCTGGAACTGCTTGATCCGAAACCCATTTTGTCGGCGTCGCTGCTGAAGCTCTGCGCATGGGTGGGCGCATACTACTTCTGTCCGATGGGCGACGCGTTGAAGGCCGCCATTCCGCAGGGCATGGATCTCGGCAGCGAGCGCTTCGTGTCGCTGGTCACCGATGATCGCGACGCCATCCAGCGCGCGATCGGGACGTCGAAGACGAAGCGGCACATCATCGACCTGCTCCTCACCGGCGAGGTGCTCTCCGAAGAAGCCGTGAAAAAGGCCATCGGCCTCAAGAGCGTCTCCTCGCAGCTGCGCGACCTGATGATGGAGGGTGTTGTCGCGGTCGAGTCCGTCCTCGAGCGGCAGCAGGCGCGCGCCAAGACGATCAGCGTCGTGCGCCTGCTCCCGCCCTGGAACGGTGGGGAGAAGATCCGCGAGCTGATGGAGATCATGGAGCGACGCGCCCCGAAGCAGGTCAATATCCTCGCGGTGCTGTGGAGCGCGCACACGCACGGCAAGCCGACACTGCCGATGGCCGCGCTCCTCGCGGAGGCAAAGGCCACCAACGCCCAGGTGAGCGCCCTCGTCGAGAAGGGGATCGTGGAAATTCTCCAGGAAGAAGTGACGCGCGAGGTGCAGCTCCGTTATGAGGAGCGCATCAAGATGTTCGCGCTGTCGGAACAACAGAAGAGCGTTCTCTCCGAAATCAACGCACAACTCGAGACGGGGGGATTCAAACCCTACCTGCTGTACGGCGTCACCGCGAGCGGCAAGACGCAGGTGTACATCGAGGCGATTCGGCGCGTGCTCGCGCTGGGCAGACGCGCGCTGGTGCTCGTGCCCGAGATCGCGCTCACGCCGCAGCTCGTGTTCCGTTTCCGCAGCGCCTTCGGCAAGGACGTTGCCGTCATGCACAGCCGCATGTCGGTGGGCGAGCGCTATGACGCGTGGCGCAAGACGCTGGACGGAGACTACCGCATCGTGATCGGCGTCCGCTCCGCCGTCTTCGCGCCGCTCGAGAACGTCGGATTGGTGATTGTGGACGAGGAACACGAATCGAGTTACAAGCAGGTCGATCCGCAGCCGCGCTACCACGCCCGCGACGCCGCGGTGATGCGCGCCCACATCGACGGTGCCACCGTGCTGCTCGGTTCCGCCACGCCGTCCGCCGAGAGCTGGCACAACGCGCAGCTGGGCAAGTACACGATGCTGCGGATGCCCTCGCGCGTGGACGACGCGGCGCTGCCCGCCATCGTCACCGTGAACACCGTGGACGCGCGCAAGAACGACGAGCTGCGCGGATCGCTGGCCGAGCCCGTGCTCGCGGGCATCCGCGACCGCATGGCGAAAGGGGAGGCGAGCATCCTCCTGCACAACCGCCGCGGCTACGCGCCGCATCTCGAGTGCCGCGACTGCGGGCACGTGGAGCAGTGCGGCCGCTGCAGCGTGTCGCTCGTGTACCACAAGGACCGCCACCGGCTGCGCTGCCATTACTGCGGCTGGGACGACCGTCCGCCCGTCGTCTGTCCGCGCTGCGGCGGACAGGATCTCGAGATGATGGGCGCCGGCACGCAGCGCGTGGAGGAGGACCTGCTCGAGCAGATTCCGCACGCGCGCGTGTTGCGCATGGATCTCGACACGACGCGGAAAAAAGGATCGCACGATCTGATGCTGACCTCCTTCGGCGAGGGCGAGGCCGACGTGCTGCTCGGGACGCAGATGGTGGCAAAGGGGCTCGACTTCGAGCGTGTCACGCTGGTGGGCGTCGTGGCCGCCGAGCAGTCGCTGCTGCTTCCCGATTTCCGCGCCGGCGAGCGAACGTTCCAGATGCTGACGCAGGTGTCCGGCCGCGCCGGCCGCGGAAACCTCCCCGGCGAAGTGCTGATCCAGGCCGCGCGGCCCGACCACCCCGTGCTGCAGCAGGTAATCGCGCACGACTACGAGGGTTTCATCGCGAACGAGCTCACGATGCGCAAGCATCTTCTGTATCCGCCCTTCACGCGCCTTGTGCTGCTTACCTTTTCCGGCACGCGGGAGGAGCAGGTCGCCACCGTCGCCGAGGCCTTCCACCGCGCCATGGTCGAGCGTCCCGCCCTGTACCGCGCCCTGCCGCCGCAGCCCGCGATGGTGAAGAAGATCAACAACCGATTCCGATACCACCTCCTCGTGAAGGTGATCAAGGGGCACGATCCCGACGGCCATCGCTTCGCGCAGACCTACCGCGATGCCGTCACCCGCGCGCAGACCGCCGCGAAAACCAAGGCCGTCCGCATCGATGTGGACGTCGACCCGCAGACCGTGATGTAGTCTTTTTGTGCCTTTGTGCCTTTGTGGCAGCAGGTTTTCAGGAACACCCATTCGAAAATCAAGACCGGTACGAGAAATGTCAATCACTCCTTCCACCCGAATCTCCACCATCCCGGAATCCATCTTCGCCACGATGAGCCGTCTCGCCGTCGAGCACAAGGCCGTGAACCTCGGGCAGGGGTTCCCGGATTTCGACGGACCGTCCTGGATCATCGATGAAGCTCTCGAAGCAATGAAGGGCGGCCACAATCAGTACGCCCCGATGCCGGGCATCTTCTCGTTGCGGCGCGCCATCGCGCAGTACCAGCTCGATTTCTACGGGCTTGAATGGAATCCGGACACTGAGATTACCGTCACCGCCGGCGCCACCGAAGCGCTGTTTTCCGCCATGCTCGCCTTCATCAATCCGGGCGACGAGGTGGTTCTCTTCGAACCGTTCTACGATTCGCATCAGGCCAACGTCATCATCGCCGGCGGCGTGCCGAAATACGCAACGCTGCACGCGCCCGATTTTCACATCGACCCCGACGCGATCGAACGCCTCGTCACACCGCCAGCGGATGCTCGTGCTCAACAATCCCGACAATCCGACGGGCAAGGTGTACACGCGCGACGAACTTTCGCGCATCGCAGACGTCGCCATCCGCCGCAACCTGCTCGTGATCAGCGACGAGGTGTACGAGTTCCTCACCTACGACGGCGCGCGGCACATCCCGATTGCGACGCTGCCGGGCATGCGCGAGCGCACGATCACCATCTCCTCCACGGGGAAAACCTTCGGCATGACGGGCTGGAAGATCGGGTACGCGATCGCCTCGCCGGCCCTGACTCACGCGGTGCGCATGGTGCATCAGTTCGTGACGTTTGCCGTCAACACACCCGCGCAGCACGCGATGGCCCACGCGCTGACAAGGCTCGCGGCGTACCTTCCCGAGCTGCGCGATACGTACCGTCGCAAGCGCAACCTGCTGTATGAGGGCCTGGCCCCGAGCATCTTCACGCCGCATCTGCCGAAGGGCAGCTACTTCATGATGGCCGACATTCCCCCGGGCCTGGGAATGAACGACATCGAGTGCGCCACGCGCCTGGTCATCGACCACGGACTCGCCGTCATCCCGCCGTCCGTCTTCTACGCGGAGTCCGGCGAGGGCGCGTCCATGCTGCGCTTCTGCTTCGCGAAAGGGGACGAGACGCTCCGCGAAGGCATCGCGCGCGTCCGCGCGGTCCGCCTCCCGTAACCGCCCACGAATAAAAAAGAGACCGTCATCCGAAAATGACGGTCTCCACGCGCACCGGAAGTCTGCGCGTCAGTCCTTGCGCGACAGGAAGCCGACGAGTCCGCCGATCAGGAGTCCGACACCGAGTGCGCCGAGCACCGCGGAAAACGGATGCACCTTGATGTAGTCTTCGGATTTCTGCACCACGGGTTCGATGCTCTCCTCGCGGATGCGCTGGATTTTCTCTTTCGCGCCCGCCTGGAATTCCTGGGCTTTCTGCTTGATCGTGTCCGCCATGGCCTTGGAGCGCGCCTGCAGGTCGTCGCTCTTGGCGAGGTAGCTGCGGTACAGTTCGGAGAGCTTCTGTTCCACCGCCTGCTTCTGCTCGCCGTACTTCGCGGCGATGAGCGCGACCAGTTCAGTGAAGTTGCCCTGGATGCGCACGAGTTCCTCGTCGTTGATTTTGTCCCACATGACGGCGACGTGTCCCTTGAAACCGTCCCATTCGCTTTCGAATTTCGGTATGCTCATGATGTCCTCTGATGATGTCTGGTATTCGGAAATCTACAATGACGCGAGAAGAGGAACAAGGCAATCTCTCATGCTGTGTTTCCGCAGTGAAAAGAAAAGGCGGCCCGGAGGCCGCCTTTTTCGACAAAATGTTCGGCGTGCTTATTTCAGCAGCGCCATCCGGCGCGTCAACACGGAGCCGTTTGCCTCGATACGGTAGATGTACACGCCTGCGGGGACAGCGGACGCGTTCCATGCGACGCTATGATTCCCGGCCTCGCGAACGGCGTCGACGAGCGTCGCAACCTGCCGTCCGATGAGATTGAACACCCGAATCGTCACCGCCCCCGCCGCGGGAAGCGAGTAGGCGATGCTGGTGGAGGCGCTGGCAGACGGACTGCCCGCGCCGAACGGGTTCGGGAAATTCTGCGCAAGGGCCAGTTTCGACGGAGCTGCCGGCTTGTCGGCAGGGAGCGTCGCGTCGTTCCTGCGCGCATTGATTTCGGTGTTGCCGGATGCGCCCGGGATCGTCACGGATCCCTGCGTTTCGGCATACTGCACGCCGGACATCACGATATTCACCGTGCCATTGCCGAGACCGTCCATCGCAAACTGTCCCCGTGTATCAGTGACCTCGAAGAACTGATTGCCGAAGGTATCGGTGCCGTAGACCCAGGCATTCGGAACCGCTTTCCCGGTCTGCTTGTCCAGCACGCGTCCATAGAGCATGGCGAAGCCGTTTTCGCTCTCCTGCGGCAACGAGAATGTCGCGACGCCGTTGGAGGCGTTCTTTGCGCCCTCTTCCCAGTTTTGCGTGCCGCCCGCGCAGAGTCCGATGTACCCGATCGCGCGGGCGCGCACCAGGCACTGCGCATCCGCCGAGAAATCGTACGCGCCGGAGATGTCGGTGGTGGTCACGAAGGAGGCGCCGTTCAGCGGATTGATGGCTTCGATCAGCGTGAGGGGGACAGGCTGCCCGTTGACGGCATCGCGGACGACACCGGCGTACTTGACCGGATGATGCGGCGCCGCGGCGAGCGCGAAGTCGATCCCGGTCGTCGCCGCGGGGGCGGTGACCGTGACGGGCGTCGCGAGTGCGGGATCGGTGACGCCGTCATAGTACTCGCCGACGATTCCCGGCGACCGCGAAGAGTGTAGTCGCCGCTGGCGAGTCCGTCGATGGTGTAGGCCCCGTGCTTATCGGCACGCGCACCGCGTTCGAGCGAGGATGTCGTCGTGCCGCGGGTGCTCACGAAGGCGTACGGGATCGGGGCATTCGTCGCGGCATCGGTCACGGTGCCACGAATGCTGCCGCCGAGTTCCAGCGCGAAGTCGATGCCGCTGCTGGTCTGCGCGTTCTGTACAATCACGCGCGTTGCCGTCCTGATGTCGGGTGCGTTCTGGTAGAATTCCAGCAGGTATGCGCCGCCGCCCGCCGCGACGATGTACTCGCCGGGAGGCATGCCCTGCAGGGTGTAGCTGCCGTCGGCCCCGGTGCTCGTGCTTGCGAAGAAGGGCCGGACATTCGCGGGCGGCTTGGTCGAATCGGGTGCGGCCCAGACTTTGACCACGGCCTTTTCGATCGGCGCGTTCACGGTGTCCGTCACCGTTCCGCTGATACCGCCACCCCAGCGCGCGAGCGTGAAGTTGATGTTCGAGACGGTTCCGCCCGGCGCGACAAGGACGTCGTTTGCGTTCGCGGCATCCGCCTGCTCGTTGTACCATTCGGAGGAGTAGCCTGGCGCATTCGCGTTCATCTTGTACGTTCCGGGAGCGACGCCGATGTGGTACTCGCCGTTCTGGTCCGTGTATGTGACGAAACGCTGGGAGCTGGAACTGATCCACACTTCCGCCTTTGGAATCGGCAGCCCGCTCGCCTGGTCCGAGACTGTGCCGGAGACGCCGGGAAGTGTGCCGAGTTCAAAATCAATGCCCGTGGTTGTCAGGCCTTCGGTCACGTCCACCTTCGTCGCCTGTGTCACATCGCTCGCCATGGAGTAGAACTGCAGCACGAAGCCGTCCTTCTGGGCGACGACGATGTATTTGCCGGTCACCAGGCCCTTGAATTGCGTACGCGCCATTATCGTCGGTGACGACGCCGTTGACGGTGTTATGCGGGAACGGCGGGTTTGTCGTTTTGTCGAAGAAGATGCTGACGCGCGCGCCCCTGACCGCCGCACCTCCTGTCATTCTCACCGTGCCGGAGATGATTCCGCCGGTGTTGAGCGTGAAATCGATGCCCGTCACGTTCGCGGTTCCGAGCATGATGCGTGTGGCTGAATCGGCTTGTCTGATCTGGTCGTACCACATGGGCATGTAGCCCTGCGCCATGGCCTGCAGGATGTACGTTCCAGGGGGAGCGACGATTGTGTACTCGCCGTTCACGTCGGTCTTGGTCGCGAAAAGATACATGGGTTGCGTCGGTGTCAGCGGAATCGACTGGGCGTGCACTTCCGCGAAGGCCAGCGGATTGCCCGAGCCGTCCTTCACGGTGCCGGAGATCGACGGCGGGGCGATCAGCGCGAAGTCGATCGCCGAGGTCGCCTGCCCCTCAATGACGCTGACATCGGTTGCCAACGATGGGTCGGAAGCCTGATCGAAGTATTGCGTCGCGAAGCCGTCCCGGCTCGCCATGACCATGTACGTGCCGCTGCTCAGGCCGGTGATGCTGTACGCGCCCGTGCTGTCCGTCAGAACACCGTTCGCCGGTGGTTTCGAATTGATGGGTGAAACGACTGTGACCCACGCGTCTGCAACGGGTGTATTGTCGATGGCTCTGCGCACGACGCCGGTGATCTTGCCTCCCGTTCCGAGAGAGAAGTCGATGTGCGTCTGCAGCGTGTCCTGCGGTCCGAGCGTCAGCATCGTCGCGAGAGTCGCTGTCCGGACGTTGTCGAAGTACTCGTCGAGGAATCCCTGCGCTTCGGCGCGGACGATGAACTTCCCGCCCGGGACCTGCAGCGTGTAGCTTCCATCCGGGGCTGATTTTGTCACCATGGTGCGCGTGTTCGGCGGCATGGTGAACGGATTCTCGGCGACGATGAGCGCGTGCGCGATCGGCGCACCAGCGGCGTCGCGCACCGTGCCGGTGATGCGGTACGGGTTGACGGGCACGATGATATGCTGATCGAGAATGAAATCGATGTTCGACACCGCGCCGCCGCTGCTCACCGCGATCGTGTCGGCGTCGAGGGGGTTGGCCTTGCCGTCGAAATACTGCAGCTCGTATCCCTTGGATGTGGCCTGCGCGATGTAGGTGCCGGCCGGCAGTCCGGCGATGGTGTACTCGCCGTTGTGATCGGTCAACGCTCCGAATATCGGGAGTATCGAGGGGCCATTGCCCTGATGCACGGTGACATTCACATTCGCCTGGACGAGCGGTTTGCCCCCCGCGGATTCCGTGACGCGCCCGCTGATGCTCCCGCCGTGTCCGAGCGAGAAATCGATACCGGCGATGGTCTTGTTCGCGCTGTCGGTGACGAGTTTCGTGGCCTGATTGGGGGAAGTCGCATTATCATAGTATTCGATGACGTAGCCCGGCATGTTCGCGCTCACCGTCCAGGATCCCTGCGGGACCTTGATCGCGTACACTCCCTGCGCATCCGTCAGACCTCTCAGTACGGAGGTGTTCGGACGCGAGACGTCATCGACCACGACCGAGGCGCCGACGAGCGGAATTCCGGCGTCGCCTGTCACGGTGCCGGTGATGGTCCAGTCGTACTGCAACGGAGGAGGCGGAGTGCCGAGATGGATCAGCACATAGCCCTTCAGCGGCTGGCCGTTCGCCTCTCCGGAAACGATCACCATCCCTTTCGTGATGTTGGAAGGTTGTGCGATGCCCGGAGCGGCGAAGAGACCGTCCTGCGTGATGGTCCCGAAATTCATCGGATCCACGATCCAGTGCACGTTCGTGAGAGGGACTTGCACGGGCGGATTCGTTGGATCGATGATCTCCCATGCCCGCGCGGTGAACTGCACGGTCATTCCGTAGTCGACAATGAACGGGAGGTTCGGGTCGGGAGAGTTCGGCTCGATCTCGAGGTAGACACGATTGTTCTGTGCAACGAGGAGGCTCGTTGTCAAGAGGATCATCAGCACGCCGAATCGTAGACTTGTTCTCATGGCGCTGCTCCTGTATAAGATGAACGGAATGAACGTGTTGGCCCGGCGGAGAGACAATGCGACCGGACTGGAGGTTACGAGGTTGTATGCCTCCACATTACGGCATTTTCCGGGTACTGTCAAGTCATGGTTCGGGCGCTGGTCGCACTTTCTGCACAGGGCTGAGGAATCCTGAAACTACGAACGGAATTCAGAGTATTCGTTGGTTTCCGCCTGCGCGAGGCCCGAGTGTGCTGTACAGCTTTGCCGACAGGGCAAAAAAAGGCCGCCGTTGGGGAACGGCGGCCTTTGGGGAAAGAGACGCTGAGTGAATTACTTCACGAGCATCATCTTCTTGGTCAGGTTGACGGTCTGGACGCCGTTCACCGTCGCGGTCATGCGGTAGAAGTACATTCCGCTTGCGACGTTCGTGGCATCCCACTTCGCCGAGTAGTTGCCCGGGACCACATTGCCGTTGGCGAGTGTGGCGACGAGTTCGCCCGCGCTGCTGTACACCGAAATGTTCACGTCAGCGGCGCGCGACACGGAGAACTTGATGGTCGTGCTGGGGTTGAAGGGATTCGGATAGTTCTGCTGGAGGTCGAAGCCGTTCGGCATGTTCTGGTCGAGCATGTCGACGCCCGTCATCTTTCCGAGGGAGGCGCGGAGGAGGGCCGCGGCGTACTTCGTGTTGTGGATGCCGTGGCTCCAGTCGTTCTTCACGAAGTAGTAGTTCCACGTGCCGGCGTACCATTCGGGATGCGCCTTCCAGGAAGCGGAATCCTTCGCATAGTCGACCTTCATGGTGATAGGCTCGCCGCTCGCGTCCTTCGGGAGGTAGGATTTCAGCTTGTCGAGCATGTTGTCGATTTCGGTGATGACCGCTTCGATCTTGCCGTTGCCGTCGTAATCGGTGGCTGCCTTGATGTCATGGAAGGACGTGACGGCCTTGCCGTGGCAGGTCTGGCAGGATGTGACGATGTCCTTGCCGTTGGCGTCGGTCATCTTCATTTCGTGGTTCGAGTGGACGCTGGAACCGTTGACGCGTGTTGCCATGTGGCAGGTGACGCAACCGTCGTCGAGACCCTGGTGAGTGCCGATGCCGGTGATGCCGAGATCGTACTCGTAGGCATTGACGCCGAGGAACATGTCGGCCTGCGGGCTGTAGTGCGCGTAGAAACGGTCGCCGAAGACGCGCATCTGCGATTCGACCTTGAGCTTGCCATCGACGCGGGCCTTGTGGCAATTCATGCAGAGCAGGCCCTTGCCACCGACGCCTGCGGGCGGCACGTAGCCGTTGGCGAGCTTGTCGAGCGTCATGATGCGGAGCTGGTTGGGATTCGCATCGCTGTGCGGATCGTGGCAGGCCACGCAGGAGATGGACTCGATGATTTCCGTCTTGGTGTAATCCGGCTTTGCGGGATTCTTCGCGTAGTCAACAAGGGCGGCGCCGTTGTGGCAGGGCCAGCAGGCGGTGCGGCCGGCTTCTTCCTTGCTGAGAGGCATGGTCGCATGGCTCGAGGCTGCCCAGTAGCTGCCGATGCGGTGCTTGTTCGGTGCGTCGTGGCACTGCATGCAGGCGCCGGCCTCGGCACTCTTGCCGATGGTGGCCTTGCCCGGTGCTGCGGCGTGTGCGCTGCCCGGACCGTGGCAGCTTTCGCAGCCGATGTTCGCGACGTTGGCGACGGTCGGGAAGTTGGTGTTCATGTCCCTGACGGAAGTCGAGTCGTTGTGCGGAATCACATACTCGCCGCCGACCAGCGTGAAGGGCTTGTACCACAGCGTGTCAAAACCCGTCTGCTTCGCGAGGTACCCGAAATTGCCGTTATTCGCGAACTGATCCCAGCCGGTGGTGTGGCACTTGATGCAGTTCTTCGAGTACACGCCGACCGTCTTGCCCTCATAGTCTTCCACTTCCTGCTGGCCGCTGATGCCGCGGGTGAACATGGTGGCGTGCTTGGTCTTTGCGAACTCGGGACCGACGGTCGGGTGGCAGGTGTTGCAGGACAAGCCCGTCGTCGGGAGACCGATGTACGTGGCCGCAATGATGGTATCCTGCGCGAAACCGCCGCCGTTCACTTCCACCTTCACGATATACTGGCCGACCATGTCGGGGATGAAGCGCACGGACGCATACGTCGGCGTGTCGATGGCTGCGGTGGAACCGGCCGGCACCGACACGAAGGTCCAATTATACGAGGTGACGGGAATGATGGCGCCGTTGGTGTCGGCGTGCAGGTACACTTTCATCGCCTTGGGCACGACACGGAAACCTGTGGAAACAGGGAAAGTCCCTGCGGGGTACGGGCTGATCCTGGCTCCGGACATAGCGACGCGGTGGATCTTCACCGTCTGGGCAGGTGCATCAATGAGCGCTCCGACGAGGAATAACCCGACGAGGAGCAGGACATGTGGTGAAAAACGTTTCATGAAAACCTCCGGTGAATGGAAAATCATCGCGGCGCGGATACGGTCGCGCCAACATCCATGGCTAGCAAAAGGTGTACCAGCGCGATGCTCTCGTCAACCCGGATAAAAGCGCGATAATGGAGGATCTAGTCTTGCCAAAAAGCGGCCCGTGCATGGAAAAAAGACACACATATCGGATTAAGGATATCGCGTATCCGTTATTTCCGGAAACGGGGAGCGAGTGGTAGGACGGAATGCCCCGTCGCTTTCTCGCAACTGGGAGAATCGGAAGACTGTCGGCATGGAGTGGACGCTCAATCGGGAGTGGCGCCATATCCGCCAGCCGGCTGCTGCTTGCCCGGGTGACTGGCATCCCGGGCCGGAGCTATTTCGCGCTTCAGGCAACCCGCGATCGCTTCGGCGCATGGCCTTTCTGTTTTGTTTTCCCTTTCCGCGAACCTAAGTTTGAAAATCACCATGCACCTGTGAATCATGAAAAAAGTCCTGATAGTAACGTATTACTTCCCACCATCCGGCGGTCCAGGCGTGCAGCGTGTGTTGAAATTTGCAACATACCTGCGCTCCTTCGGATGGCAGCCGGTGATTCTGACAGTGAAGGATGCGGACTATCCGGCCAGGGATGAATCGCTCCTGAAGGAAATCCCGCCTGATGTTGCCGTGTACAGGACAAGGATTTTCGAACCGTACGATGCATACCGGATGCTGACCGGAAAAAAGTCGGGCATGCCTGTGGACGTCAACACGATTCCCAGGGCGGGAGAAAAGCGTTCGATGAAGGAACGGGTCGCCGAATTCATCCGCGCGACGTTCTTCATTCCCGACGCACGCATCGGCTGGTACCGCCATGCCGTCCGGGAGGGGATGAAGATCATCGAGGAGGAAGGCATCTCCGCGATCTATTCCTCGTCGCCGCCGTACACGTGTTCGGTGATCGCGCGCGCACTCAAACGCAGGAGCGGTCTGCCCTGGATCGCGGGTTTCCGCGATCCGTGGCGCGGCTTCCTCTCCGCGCCGCGTCGCTGGTGGCTTCCCGACCTGTTCGACAGAAGACTGGAGCGCGGCGTGTTCCGAGACTGCGACCGCATGGAAGTCGCGTGGACAGGCATCCTCAAGGATTTTCATGCGAAGTATCCCGCATTGCCTACCGCAAAAGTCCACCATCTCCCGAATGGCTTCGACAGCGCGGATTTCCCGAGTGTGGAAGTGGTCGACAAGCGGTTTTTCACGGTCACCTATACCGGCTCCATGTACGGGAAGCGCAATCCCGAGGTGTTTCTCGCGGCGGTGGCATCGTTGGTGGAGAACGGATCAGTGGATCCCAGTACCATCCGGCTGCAGTTCATCGGGCGCTTCGGCGCCGAAGTCCGGGAGATGTTCGCGCACCCCCTGCTCGCGCAGTCGATCGTCGTGAAGGAATACATGCCTCATGCGGACAGCGTCCGCCACCTCTTTCAATCCGACGCCCTGCTCATGATCGTGGACGATTTTCGCGGCAATGAGGAGATCGTGCCTGGCAAGGTCTTCGAGTACATCGGCGCCGGAAAGCCCATCATCGCGCTCGCCCCGGAAGGCGCGGTCGCCGCCGTGATCCGCGAGACCCGCTCCGGCCGCATCGCGCGATCGGACGATGTCGCCGCGATTGCGGAGACCTTCCGCCTGTACTACGACCAGTGGATCGCGGGAACGCTCGGACTCGAGCAGGACAAGGCCGAGGTGCTCAAGTACGAGCGGCGCGAAGTCGCGAAGCGGCTGGCGGGGCTGTTGGATGAAGTAACGTAAATGGGAGGGCGGACATTCCTGTCCGCCACGCGGCAAGCAGGGAGGGCGGACATTCCTGTCCGCTACGCAACATCGCAGAGTGGGCGGACATTCCTGTCCGCCATTGTCCGCAAGGAACGAATCGTGTGATGGGCGTCAATCACTCCAGGGATTGAACAGCGCGATGCCGGTGTTGCGGAAATCGTCGGTGTTGCGTGTGACAAGCGTGTATCCCCAATGCAACGCACTCGCCGCAAGGAGAGAATCGATGGCGGGCATCGTCATCCCTTTCTTCTCGAGATCGCCGCAGAGCCGTCCCCACGCCAGCATGGTCCCGATATCGAGCGTGGCGATTCTCCCTTCAAAGCGCCGGAGCAGATCATTCTCAAGCCACGCCTCAAGCCTGGCCCGCTTCTTTGATCGTGGGAGTTTCTCGATGCCCTTCCGCAGCTCGCCGATGGTGATGACGCTGACAATGAGGCTCTGCTCGTCCAGCCTGTCCGCCCAGTCGAGGACGCGCCGCGAAGGCGTCACATTCACGAATTCCGAGATCACGCAGGTGTCGAGCAGGTACATCATAGCGCCGGCGGCCTGCGCGATGGACTCGTGTCGCGGCGCAGTTCGAGATCAACCCCGACCAGCGGCGAGGCCCGGAAGAATTCCGCGAGTGTCGTACTGGGAGCTGAAAGGCGCCGGTAGTCCTCATACGAAAGCAGCACGGCCGTCTCCACACCCCTGCGGGTGATGACTTGCGGGTACCCATCCACCGCCGCATCCATGACTTGGCTCAGCTTGTTTTTCGCTTCCTGCAACTGCCACGTCTTTTTCATGAAATCATCCTCCTGTCTAGTCTGTCTAGATTGTACGAATTCCAGCGGTGATTGTCAAGACGAAACGATCACGCCCTCCCGGGAAAAAGGGGAGGGCGTGATTTCAGAACGCAGGCGCCTGATCGGAAGCAGGCGACATCATGCGCTTCAGGCCGCTTCAGGAAACAGCTTGTCGAGCACCGCTTTTTCCGGCGCCTTGGTCATGAGACTGACGATGACAAGCGCGCCGACGGAGATGAGGAAGGCGGGATAGATGCTGGGAATGCCCCACGGGTCGCTGCCGAAAATCTCGCCGCCCTTCGCGGTGGATGCGGCCAGCATGATGCCCGGCGCCATGCGCGGCAGGACGATTTCGAAAAACACCACCGCGAGCGAGCCGCCGACGATGGACGCGAGGCCACCCTGCTTCGTCGCGCGCTTCCAGGTCAGCGCCGCGAAGAGCGCCGGCGTGATGGCGACGCCGTAGATGGTGTACGCGAAGTAGCTGTATTGGAGGATGGAAATCGGCAGCTGCAGCGCCGTCGGGATGAAGATCATGAGGAAGGCGACCACGCCCATCAGCACCACGAACACTTTCTGCAGGGCCACCATCTTCGTCTCGTCGGCGTTCGGGCTGAGGAAGCGCTGGTAAATGTCGCGCATCACGTTGGAACTGGACGAGAGGAGGTAGTTCATGCCCGTGGAAAGCACGACGGCGCAGGCCGCGCCGAGCAGCAGTATGCCGGCCCATACCGGCACCATGTGGCGCGCGGCGTTGAGCACGAGCGAGCGCCCGTCCCAGTTCATGCCGTGTTCCACATTGTAGGACGAGGCATACACCGCGATGCAGATGACGACGGTCTCGACGACGATGGTGCCGACGATCCAGATGGCGACGGCGCGCGTCGCTTCGCGGGGAGATTTCGCGGCATAGAATTTCTGGTACATGGACTGGATGCCCATGAGCAGGAGCAGGGTCGACAGGAAATACGCGAAGCCCTTCACAGCGGGATACTTGCCGAAATCCGGGGAGAACACCTCGAAGTTTCCCGGTGGCAGCACTTCCTGAATATGGCCCCATCCCCCCGCGGTCGCAATGACGAAGGGCACGGCCACGAGGCAGGCCAGCACGATGATGATGCCGTTCGGCAGATCCGTGTGGGCGATGGCGATCATCCCGCCGATGGCGACGAACGTAATGACGAAGAGAGCGGTGATGGTCTGCCCCATCGCGAGACTGACGTCGCCGTCCGTCAGCACATTGAGGATGTAGCCGCCCGCGCGGAACTGGTACGCCACGATGGTGGTAAAGGCGATGATGAGCGCGACCGCACCGAACAGGCGCGCCCACTTGCCGTAGCGCACTTCGAGGATGTCGCCGATCGTGTACTGACCGAAGGTGCGAATCCGCCCCGCGACAAAGTAGATGATCGCGATTCCCACGAAGGCGCCGGCCGGCTGCCACATGGCGCTCCAGCCCGCGTAGGACGCGTACTCGGCGCCCGCAATGAACGTGCCCGAGCCGATCCACGTGCAGATGAGCGTGAATACCATCTGCGTCATCGAGAGATTGCGCCCGGCCACCATGTACTCGTCCCGCGTCATCGTTTTTCTGGAATGCCAGAAATTGTAGGCGGTCAGAATCAGGAGATACGCGAGGAGGAAAATGACGTAAATGTTCATTGAAGCTCCGTGGGGTGGATCAGGAATTCAGAATTCAGGAATTCAGAATTCAGAATGAAAAAAATTGAGCGGGAAACGGGATGCGTTTCTTTATGCAAAGGGATGTGCATCAGTCGCTGCGCCGGACATGGCAGGCCGTGGCAAACTGTATTCTGGACTCCGGATTCCGATTTCTTCATTCTGGATTCTGAATTCTGAATTCTGGATTCCTGTTTACGCGAGGGTCATGATCGGAACCACCGCGGTCTGGATGTCACCGACCACTTCGATGACGCCGTCGTCTGTGACGAAGACGTCGATTTCCGTGCGGAAGCCGATCTTCTCGTGCTCCATGTAGATGCCCGGTTCGACGGAGAAGCAGGTGCCCGGGATGATGAGGCGCTCGTCGCGGGTCTCGAGATTGTCGATGTGCACGCCGTTTCCGTGCACTTCCTCGCCGATGTTGTGTCCCGTGCGGTGCGTGAAGTACTCGCCGTAGCCGGCCTTGTCCACGACGGCCCGGCACGCGTCGTCCACTTCCCAGCCGTGCACGGGTTGCTGTGCGGCGAAGCGCTCGGTGACCAGGGCGAGGGCGGTGTCGCGCGCGGCGCGTCCCACCTGGAAGACCTCGTCGATGCGCGCGGGAATCTCCGTCCCGATGTATCCCATCCAGGTGATGTCGTAGTAGATGCTTCCCGGGGTGTTCTTCTTGGCCCAGAGGTCGAGCAGGACGAGATCGCCTTCCTTCATGACATGGCTGTTCTCCTCCGTCGGCTCGAAGTGCGGATCGGCGGCGTGCTCGTTGACCGCGACGATGGGACCGTCCTCCCACTGCATGCCGTGTTCGCGCATCAGGTCGCGCATGAAGGTCTGGATTTCGACTTCGCGCGGATTGCTGCCGGCGCGGATGCGGCGGGCGATTTCGCGGAAGGCTTCGTCCTTCACCATCTGCATGACGGCGCCCGCGTCCTGATGGCTCTTGTAGTCGTCCATCGACAGGTGCGCCTCGAAACGGCCGACGAGATCGGCGCTGGACACGACCTCCACGCCGAAGCCGCGGATGAGCTCCACCGTGCCCGCATCGATGATGGAGACGTAGGGAATCGCGTTGTTCGGCGAGTACTGCATCGCGACCTTCTTCGCGTCGCCGAGCATGGCGCGGAGCAACGACTGCTGCTGCTGCCACGGGAGGTAGACGTGTTTCGCGCCGGGGAGATGGTCGCAGCGCCAGGGTTCGATGCGGTGCACAAGCTTCTGCGGCTCGCCCGAGGCCGGGATGTAGTAGTACCAGCGGCGGGACGCGAAGCGCGTCGTGTCCATCTTCAGGATGCGCGCGGCGATGGCGTCGCGGTTGTGGAAGTCGTAGAAAAGCCAGCCGTCGTAGCCGGCATCGCGCAAAGCCTGTTGAATGGCGGGGAGATCCATGATGCGTGTTCCTTGTCGATGTCGTGAATGATCGGGATGCAATGCGGGGAAATTAGGAAATCGGCGCATCAAAGACACATGCCCGGCTTCGATGCCGCCCCGAACCTCTTGCAGGGCCGCACGACTGTGCGGCCCGACACGCGTCGACCGCATCCATGTGCCGTCCGGTCAAACAGAGGACGAATTTTCGTATGTTCGAGGTCATGAAAGAAAACCGTTTCACGCTGGCCGAAGGCATCGCGGTGTACGACGGCAACGAACTGCTGATCAAAGGCGCGCTGGAAGCGGGAGTCGCGCTGATCACCGGGTATCCGGGGTCCCCCGTGGCGAACGTGTTCGACGTCATCGAAACGCACCAGGACCTGTTCCGTTCGCTCGGCATCAAGGGCGTCATCGCCAACAACGAAGCCCAATCGGCGGCCATCCTGCACGGCGCGATGTCGGTGCCGGGCGTGTTCGGCATGACGGTGTTCAAGAGCGTCGGCGCCTATGTGGCGCTGGACGGCCTCGCGATCACCAACTACACCATCCCCGAAGCGGGCAGCGCGGCGATCTGCGTCGCGGGCGACGATCCCGCCCTCTCGAGCACGCAGGTGGGCGCCGATTCGCGCTACACCTTTTCCTCGGCAAAAATTCCGGTGCTCGAGCCCTCCACCAATCAGGAAATCAAGGACTGGATCCGCGAGGCCTTCGCGCTGGCGCGGGACGCGCAGCTGCTCGTGGGCGTGATCATCACCACCAACCAGGCCGACGGCGGCGGCACCGTGCGCGTCGGACCGACGCGCGCTCCTGCCGTGAACATGAACGACCGCGTGCTGCTCGACACGCGATCCATCACGCTCCGCGAGCGCGTGAGCGTCCCGCCGAATTCCGCCTGGCTCGAGAAGGACATCATCGCCCGGCGCATGCCGAAGTTCATGGACGCGCTGCGGGCGAGCGGGCTCAACCGCATCGAGGACGGCGCGGATCGCCGCATCGGATTCATCGCGGGAGGAAACGCGTACAATTACCTGCGGCACGCGCTGCACGACATGCGCGAGGACGGCGAGCGTCCGCTGCTCAAACTCGGCTGTTCCTGGCCCGTGGAACCGGACATCATCCTCCGTTTTGCGGGCGGCGTGGAACAGGTCGTCATCGTGGAGGAGAAGCGCGGCTTCGTGGAGACGCAGGTGAAGGAAATCCTGCGCGACTCCGAACAGCGCGGAGCGAGCCGCTTCGTTCCCGTCTGGGGCAAACAGTTCCCCAACGGCCTGCGCGGCATTCCCGAGGACGGCGGCCTGACACCGGGCATGCTCACCGACCGCATCGGTCGACTGCTGCTCGCGTCATGACCGGGAGCCAGTTCGAACACGCCCTTCGCCGCATCCTCGCGGAGCAGGCCGCATGGCGGACACAGTGGGAGGACATGCACCCCGACGACACCCTGCACGTGAGCGGCGAGACGCTGGAGCGTTCGCTCGACGAGCTCTTCGCGCGCCTGCGGGACAATTACCCGTTCTACCATCCCGCCTACGCCGGACAGATGCTGAAGCCGCCGCATCCTGCGGCGATGCTCGGCTATTTCGCCGCGCAGCTCATCAATCCGAACAACCATGCCCTCGACGGCGGCCCCGCGACCGCGCAGATGGAAAAGGAGGTCGTGCAGGACATTGCCGCCATGTTCGGGTACGACCGGCATCTCGGGCATCTGACCAGCAGCGGCACGATCGCGAATCTCGAAGCGCTCTGGGTCGCGCGGGAGCTGCAGCCCGGCAAGGGCATCGCCTATTCGGAGAATGCGCACTACACGCACGGCCGCATGTGCGAGGTGATCGGCGCGCGGTCCATCGTCGTCCCCGCGGGCGCGGACGGCGGCATGGACATCGACGCCCTGAACAGTATCGTCCTGTCCGAAAACATCGGCACCGTGGTGGCGACGCTCGGCACCACGGGTGTCGGCGCGCTCGATCCGCTGCGGGCCATCGTCGACCTCGGACGTGCACGCGGCTTCCGTGTGCACGCGGACGCCGCGTACGGCGGATTTTTCCGGCTGCTCGCGGATGCGGATCCCCCCGCGGTGAATCGGGAGGTGTTCGCGGCGACCGGCGACTGCGACAGCATTGTCGTGGATCCGCACAAGCACGGGCTTCAGCCCTACGGCTGCGGCTGCGTGCTGTTCCGCGATCCGTCCGTCGGCACGCTGTACGCGCACGACTCGCCGTACACCTACTTCACGTCCGACGACCTGCACCTCGGCGAGATCAGTCTCGAGTGTTCGCGCGCGGGCGCCTCGGCCTCGGCGTTATGGCTCACCTTGCGCTGCCTCCCGCTGCGGCCCGATACCGGACTCGGCCCCGTTCTGGCAGCGTGCCGGCAGGCGGCGCTCCGCTGGGCCGGCCTGATCCGCACGTCGTCCATTCTGTACCTGCTGCTCGAACCCGCGCTCGACATCGTCACGTTTTTTCCCGCGAAGGGCGTCTTTTCCGCATCAGCCATCAGCGCGCTCTCCGACCGGGTGTTCCGCGATGCCATGCAGGCTGAATCCGCGCCCGTGTACCTGAGCAAGCTCCGCGTGCGCACGCGCATGCTGCAGGCGCGCTATCCCATGGTCGTCGCGGACAGCGAATGGACCACCGTCCTTCGCAGCACACTGATGAAGCCCGAGCACGAAGCCTTCGTTCCCGAACTGCACCGCAGGGTGGAGCGTTTCGCCAGTCTCGCGGCGAATCGGGACAACTCCGGCACGTGACGCATCCACGGCGCGACAAGGCGCCATGCCGCAGAACGATGAAACTTGCCGACACACCGCGGTGTTGTACCGGTATGCATTACCACCACCATCACCATCGCAATGGACGGATCATGAACCATGTTTTCACCGCGGCGGCCTTTCTGTTTTGCGCGCTGACCGCAGAGGGGATTTCACAACCTCAGAAGGGAGGCGACATGCCGTCGTTCTACGCACAGACGGTCAAGACCATCGACGGAAAGAGCAAGAGCCTTTCAGAGTACACGGGCAGCGTGCTGCTCGTGGTCAACACCGCTTCGGAATGCGGATACACGAGGCAGTACGAGACGCTCGAAAAACTGTATCGCAGGTACAAGGATCGCGGCTTGAAGATCCTCGCGTTCCCGTCGAACGATTTCGGAGCCCAGGAGCCGGGAAGCGACGAGGAAATCAAGACTTTCTGCACGACCACATACGACGTGACCTTCGACCTGTTCTCGAAAATCAGCGTCAAAGGCGGCGACATGCATCCGTTGTACACATTTCTCACGACGAAATCGGGTTTCGACGGCGAGATCAAATGGAACTTCAATAAATTTCTTGTCGGCCGCGACGGCACCGTTGCAGCGCGCTATGGTTCCAAGGTCGAACCGCTGTCGGACGAGTTGATCGCGAAGCTGGAAGAACTGCTCGGCAGATAACATGGTCTCGCGCACGCGCGCGAGGAGTCGACCGCGGCGGCCCCGTCCCGCCCGTCGCCGATGACCATGTCGCCGGTGTCCACGTCCGTTCAGACGATGTGATCGTCCCCGCATGGCAGGTGTTTCTGCACCGTTGCCCGTGCGGGGACCGTTTTTTCCGGGTCGGTTTTTCATTAGATTCCTGAATCTTTGCTTCGCAGGAATTCACGCCCTTAGAATACATGCACTTCCTCATCAGCTTTCTCGTCGGGATCTTGATTGGCCTCGTGATGACCATCCCGCTCGGACCGACGTCGATCTATGTCGCGCAGAAGACCCTGGCCCATGAGACGCGCAAGGGCCTGTTCGTGTCGCTCGGTTCGGTGATCATCGACATCCTGTACTGCCTGGTGATCACGCTCGGGCTGATGTCGCTTGTTTCACCATTTTTACGAAATATCTGGGTGCAACTCGGCCTCTCTCTGTTCCTCATTCTCTATGGCGTGAAGATGCTGTTCTTCGACAGGAAAGCGAAGCCGCACTCGATGGGTCAGCTCGAGAAGAAAGTGGAGCAGGTGAAGGATACCAAGGACACCCTGAACGTGTTGCTCGGGACCGTCATGGCGATCTCGAATCCGACCCTGTTCCTGTCGTGGACCGCGGTGCTCAGCTTCATTTCGGCGCACGGTCTGGTGCACGACACCGTCTGGGACAAGGTGATCTTCTCCTTCGCTACCGGTTTCGGGAGTTTTTGCTGGTTCGCGGGGCTTGCGGTGTTCGTCCGCAGCAGACGGCACACCATGTCGCCGAAATTCGTCGGTATGGCTGGGACGATTGCCGCCATTGTTGTGATCGGATTCGGTGTGTATTTTTCCATTTCCGTGTTCACCCAATTGAATCACCCCTCGTAACTTGACACGGCGAGTTCGCGCGCGACATGATACGCGCGCTGCAGCGGTGTCATCGCGGAGTTGACGGGCGAATCACGGCGTTGTTCCGGCGCGTCACGCGCAGTCGATCCCCACGTTCGCACATTCGGAGTTGCCGCCATGTTTCTCATCCTCCGACTCGGCATTCTGCTTCTCGCCTGCCTCGGCGCCGACGCGCTTTCGCAAGGGGCCAACATCCGGATCAACACGCCGGACTCCGACCCCGAGGAAGTCAGCATCGCGATCAATCCGACAAACCCCGACAACCTCATCGCCGGAGCGAATCTCCGGTATCATTTCTGGTCGATGGACGGCGGAAAGACCTGGGGACAGGCGCAGCTGCCCTCGAACACGTACGGCGACCCCTGCGTCATCTTCGACGCGGACGGCCGTGCCTACTACGCGCACCTCACCGTCGGCTGGGACGCCATCACGGTGCGGACAAGCGACGACGGCGGGAAGACCTGGTCCGCCGGAGTGAAGCTCCGGGGGCCGAGCAGCGATTCGGCGCGTCCCGGCAGCTTGTTCCGCTCGAGTCTGCAGGACAAGGAATGGCTTGTCGCCGACATGAGTAGCAGTCCCTTTCGCGGCACGATCTATGCGTCGTGGTCTGATTTCACCAAATACGGCAGCGCGCATCCTGAGGACAGCTCGGTGATCGTGTTTGCCCGTTCGACGGACCGCGGCGACACGTTCGAGCCGTTTGTGCGCGTGAGCGACGTTGCGGGCGATGCGATCGACAGTGACAACACGATGGAGGGCGCCGTGCCCGCCGTGGGCCCTGACGGCGAGGTCTATCTGGGATGGTCGGGCCCTGCGGGACTGTACTTCGACCGATCCTTCGACGGCGGAGTCACCTGGGGAAAGGACAAGATCCTGACGGCGACTCCCGGCGGCTGGGATTTCGACATCCGGGGCATCAGCCGCTCGAACGGGCTGCCCGTCACCGTGTGCGACATCTCGAGCGCGTCCACCCGGGGCACGGTCTACATCAACTGGATCGACCAGCGCAACGGGGATCCGGACGTGTTCGTGATCACGTCGACGGACAAGGGCGCGACCTGGTCGACGCCCATCCGCGTGAACGATGACGCGGTGCGCAACGGGAAGGAGCAGTTCTTCACCTGGGCGACGGTGGATCCGGTGACCGGCGAACTGTCCGTGGTCTACTACGATCGACGGCGTTTCAATTCCGATTCCACCGACGTGTACCTCGCGCGGTCGACGGACGGCGGGGCGACATTCACGAACACGCGGATCAGCACGAAGATCTTTCTCCCGTCGCCCGGAGTGTTTTTCGGGGATTACAACTGCATCAGCGCGTACAACGGACGCATACGTCCGATATGGGTGCATCTGAACAACGACAGCCTGTCGATCCACACCGCGCTCATCGAGGGATCGTCCACCGGAGGAGATGCGCCTCCCGAGCCGTCCGGGCTGTTCCTCGAGCCATATCCCAATCCCGCCTCGCTCTCCGGATGTCCGGAGACGACGATCGCGTATGTGACGGATCGCCCGGGCGACATCGAACTTTCGGTGTTCGACGTCGCCGGCCACCGTGTCGCGACTCTCGTCCGCGAGTGGAAGGCGCCCGGCGCGTACATGGTGCCGTTCGACACCGCGGCATTGTCCCCGGGCAGCTATCTGTTTCGACTGACGAACGGCGCGGCGTCCTCGTCGAGCGCGAGGACGGCGGTATTGACGTTATTGCGGTGAGCGCTTCAGCCCGGCGTATCTTTCGCGCGTTTCCGACGTAGAACGCAGGTCCTGACCGCTGCCCGCCGCACGCTGCGCGCCGGATTCCGCCCCCGGACACGCCGGATTCCGCCCCCGGACACACCGGATTCTTCACCATCTCAGAGTCACGGAGCGACACCCAGACCATGGTCAGCAAAACACCCACCACGAAACCCGTCCGCGTCCGGCCGATGGACGACGGCGACGAGCGCGCTCTCCGGGGTCTGGCGCCCGCGTATCCCGGAGACGAGTTTCTCCTCTTGACGGATACGGGGAGGATTATTCACGCGAACGAGACCTTCCTTTCGCGCTCCGGCTACACGTTGACGGATGTGCTGGCGATGACGCTGCCGCAGATCGAACCCGCGAACACGCGCGCGGCCTGGCTGAAGTTTGTTTCGACGATCAAGGGCACGCAGAATACCGAACTGCGGGAGGTGGTGCATGTGCTGCGCGACGGCTCGCGCGTGCGCAAGGATGCCGCGTTCACACCGGTGCATTTCCAGGGGAAAAACTACATCCTGTGCGTCTGCAACGTGCTCGAAGCGATCGCACCGGACGACGCGCTTCCGGCGGCGGAGAGGGATGGCGGTGAGGAGATCGTCGAGACGCCGCTTTCGGCGGAGGATCGCGCGGATATTCGCGACTCCGCCGTACTCGCCACGGTGACGGAAGCCGTGATTGTGGTCAACGCGCGGGGCGTCATCACCGACACGAATTCTCCGGCGGACCGGATCCTCGGGCTGAACAGGAGCAACGCGATCGGCCGCTCCTGCGCGGATCCCAAGTGGCGGCTCGTGGACCTTCACGGTGACGTGCTGCGGCTTCAGGACCATCCCGTGATGGCGGTGCTCGTCGGGGAGGAGGCGATTGCGGACGCGCGCATCGCGATGCTGCTTCCCGACGGATCGACCCGCGGCTTGCTCGTGAACGCGACGCCCATGTTCGATGACTCGCGCACGCTGTGCGGCGCGGTTGCCAGCATCCGTCTCGCGGGAGGCGACACCGGCCACGCGCGGACAGGCGCGGCCGCGCCTGCCGACATGACGTCCGACCTGCTCACGGCGCATCGCGAGATCACCTGGGAAGTGCTCCACGCGGATTCGGTGGACGAGATCGAGCGCAAGGTGACCGACCTGCTCGTGCGCACCGGCGAGTATCCGCTGGTGTGGTTCGGGCGCCTGAAGGACAGCGACCGGCGCGTGCATCCGAGCACCTGGGCGGGCGCCGCCGCCGAGTATCTCCTCAAGATCAAGGTGCGCTACGACGACAGCGAGCATGGGTCCGGACCGGTCGGAGAGGCGATCAAGACCGGCGTGACCCAGGTGGTGGACAGCACGCAGGACGATGAGCGCTTTGCGCCGTGGCGCCAGCAATCCGAGCGCGCCGGGCTGCTGTCGCTCGCCGCGTTTCCGCTCGCCGTCGACGGGGAAGTCGGCGGCGCGCTCACCGTCTACGGCCGCCGGAAGAACCAGTTCCGCGAAGGCGAACTGTCCCTGCTCCAGGAGATCGCGGAGATCGCCGCGTTCGGGATCACCGTCCTCGCGAGCCGCGCCGAACGCCGCCGCATGCGCACCGACCGCGCCGTCGAGCGCGTGGTCCTCGACGCGATGCTGGAGAATCCCCAGGCCGCCGTCGCGCTGTTCACCGCGCGCGCGCCCTTCCGCACGGTCCTCTGCAGCGCGCCGTACCTCGCGCTTCTCGGCCAGCCGTTCCGGGAAAAAGGAGTGCGAGGTCTGTTCCTCACCGACTATCTGCACGCGCACGCGCACACCGCGATCGGCGACCGGCTCGCGGAAGCGCGCGAGTCCGAAGACGCGCTGTGGTCCGGTCGCGACACCTTCCGCGCGCCGACAGGCGAGGAGGCGGACTGGCGCTGGTCCATCCACCTCGTGAAAAGCGGCGACGACACGGAACACCTCCTGTACACGGCGGTACCCGCGGAACCCACGTTGTCCGGCGCCGTAGATGCCGCGTCTGCAAAACCCGATGCCGCGTCTGCAAAACCGTCTCCCGCGGTGAAGAAGCCGCGCGCAAAGCGCGCGCAATGATCCAGAGCGTCTTCGAGGACGACACCATCTCGGTGCGCCCGACCATGGTCGAGGTGGACCTCGACGCGCTGCGGGCCAATGTTGCCGCCGTGCGGTCACTGGCCGGAAGCGCGAGGATCATGGCGACCGTGAAGGCCAACGCCTACGGGCACGGATTGATCCGCACGTCCAAGGAGCTGCTCGCGGCGGGCGTGCACGAGCTCGGCGTGGCCTTCCTCGAGGAGGGGATCGCCCTGCGCAGGGCCGGCGTGACGGCCCCCGTGCTCGTGCTGGGCGGCATCATCGGTAATCAAATCTCCCATTTTCTCGAGTACGACCTGCAGATCACCGCCTCGTCGGTGCACAAGCTGCAACAGATCGACGCGACGGCCGCGGCGATGGGCGGGCGCGCCAAGGTGCACATCAAGATCGATACCGGCATGGGACGCATCGGCGTGCGGCACGACAACGCGTGGCGGCTGTTCGATGCCGCGGCCGGTTCCGCGTACAGCGATGTGTGCGGCGTCTTTTCGCACTTCGCGTCCTCCCATGCCGCGGATCCCTCCTTCACCCTGCTGCAGCTCGAGCGCTTCCTCGGCGCGCTGGAATTCTTCCCTCAGCACGGCCTCCCCATGCCCCTGCGGCATATCGCCAATTCCGGGGCCGTGCTGCAGCACCCGGACGCGCTGCTCGACATGGTGCGTCCCGGTATCATGCTGTACGGCGTGTATCCGGACGCGGAAGTCCGAAAAACCGTCCCCCTCCGCCCCGTGCTCTCCTTCAAGACGCGGGTGGTGTACTTCAAGGCCGTGCGCGCGGGCTTCGCGATCGGCTACGACCACACGTGGGCGGCGCCGGCGGACACCCGCATCGTGACGCTTCCCGTCGGATACGGCGACGGGTACTCGCGCGCCCTCTCGAACCGGGGCGACGTGCTGGTCAACGGCCGGCGCTACCCGATCGCGGGCATGATCTCGATGGACCAGTGCATGGTGGACATCGGCGGCGACGCGGCCTACAACGGCGACGAAGCCGTGCTCATCGGCCGGCAGGGCGGCGAGCACATCTCCGTCGAGGAGATCGCGGAGCGCATCGGGACGATTCCCTACGAAGTCCTGACCATGATCAACACCCGCGTGCCGAGGAAATACACGGGCGGGAGCGCGGACGGGGGCGGATTCGAGACTTGACATTCGGCGCCCTGATGAAGATGTTCCCGTGCTGAGATCGCCGTCGCCGCACCTCCCACGTTCAGGACCCCTGTCATGCGTTCACCCGTCGTCATTGCCGCATGCGCGCTCTGCGTCGTGTGGACCACCATTTCCGCGCAGGCGCAGTCACTGACGGAGCGCGGCGCCCTCGCGTCGTTCGAACGGGACAAGACCGCGGAGTATTTCCGGCAGGCGCGGGAACGCGATTCCATCGCGGCAGCGCGCGGCCTCGCGATCCTTCAGCATCTCGCGGACGGGACCATGCTCTACCTCGAGCGCTTCGAGAACGGAGAACCGTATTACCTCGCGATGGACAACGCCGTCGCATCCGCGACGATTCACACGGACGAGACGCGGGCGGTGTACGGACTCGACGGCAACGGCATTGCGATCGCGATGTGGGACAACGGCGGCGTGCACACCGGCCATCCCGAGCTGGCAGGGGGACGCGTGACGCAGATGGACGGCGCACCGCTCGACACGGCAGTCGATCATGCGACGCACGTCGCGGGCACCCTCGTCGCCACCGGCATCGT
The DNA here is from genome assembly GCA_016720835.1 of Ignavibacteria bacterium. Taxonomy (GTDB): domain Bacteria; phylum Bacteroidota; class Ignavibacteria; order SZUA-365; family SZUA-365; genus JADKJW01. The sequence continues at coordinate 67,940 of JADKJW010000003.1, read as the reverse complement.
CCCGGAGGCAAAGGGGATGGCGACACGTTCCATCGTCCGTGCCTACGACGCGAAGGCGGGCGACACATTTCGCATGAGCGCGGAGGCGCGCAGCAACGCGCTGCTGCTCTCGAACCATTCGTACGGAAACGTCGCCGGCTGGTACAAGGGCAAGTGGTACGGCGACGCGTCGATCCATCCGAAGATCGATTACAAATACGGCTACTACGATGCGCGCGCGCATGACTGGGATTCCCTTGCCGTGCTCGCGCCGCAGTACCTCATCGTGAAGGCCGCGGGGAATTTTCGCGGCGACGGAGGTCCGATACAACCACCCCCTTCGGGCGCGCCCGAGAACAATGGAGGCGCGTCGGGTTACGATTGCCTGCCGACGTACTCCGTTGCGAAAAACGCGCTGACCGTCGGCGCGGTGGACGGGCGCAAGAGCAGCGAGATGACCACCTTCAGCGCCTTCGGTCCGACGGACGACGGCCGCATCAAGCCCGATCTCGTCGCGCACGGGGAGGCGGTCTATTCCTGTTCGCATGTGGCTCCGCTGAACAAACCGAACGGGTACTCGACGAACTCCGGCACGTCGCAGGCGGCTCCGAGCGTCACGGGGTCCGCGGCACTGCTGCTGCAGCTGCAGAAACGCCTGCTGCCGGGCACGGCGCTGCTGTCGTCGACGCTCAAGGGGCTGCTCATCCACACGTCCGAGGACCGCGGCGCGCCAGGGCCGGACTATCAATTCGGCTGGGGCATCGCGAACACGAAGGCGGCGGCGGATCTCATCGCGCAGGAAGCGGCGTGCGGGGGACACCTGTTCAACAACGGCGCGCTGGCGGCCGGGGACGACACGTTGCGCGTCCGCGTGCAGAGCGACGGCACGCCGCTGAAAGCGACGATATGCTGGATCGATCCGCCCGCCGTGCCGATTCCGATCGATACCGGCGTGTGCAACAATCCGTCGCCCAGGCTCGTGCACGATCTCGATCTGCGCGTCAACGGGGCGGCAGGGACCGCGCTGCCATGGATACTGAAGGGACTGTCCGATCCCTCGGCCGTCGCGGTGCAGGGCGACAATGTGCTCGACAACGTGGAACAGGTCTTCATCCCGGCGCCCGTCGCGGGCGAATTCTACACCATCAGCATCACGCATAAACGCGCGCTCACCCGGACGCAGAGCGTCTCCCTCATCGTGACCGGGAACTGCACGGCGACGGCCGATGCCGGTCCCGACCTCGAAATCTGCCACGAGAGCAGCGCGCGGATCGGCGCGGTGGCAACCTGCGGGAATCTGCCGTACACGTATGATTGGGAACCGAAGGACTCGACGCTGAGCGCGCATGACGTCGCAGATCCGGTGCTGCGCATCGCGAATCCTTCCACAGTTCCTGTTCTACGGATGTATATCGTGACCGTAACTGACACGAGGGGTTGCACCGCTGTCGACACAGTGACCGTGCGGGTGCTTCCCCAGGTCCGTGTCGCCGTCGCCGGCGACACCGCGATCTGCGAAGGAGGCTCGATACTCATGAACGGCAGCGTCACGGGCGGAAGCGCCCCGTTCCGGTACTCCTGGTCGCCGCCGCAGTTTCTCAGCGATCCCGCGATCGCCGATCCCGTCGCCACGCCGACTGCGACGACCGCGTACGTCCTGACCGTGACGGACGCGAAGGGCTGCACGGTCGCATCGCGTCCGGTCCTCGTCACGGTGCATCCGAAGCCCCCTGTGCCTCTGGTGACGCGGAGCGATGACACGCTGCGCTCGACTCCCGCCCTGCGCTATCAGTGGTTCCGCGACGCGGTCCCGTTGCCGGGCCGGACGCAGCGCGACCTCCTGCCGGACACCGGCGGCGCGTACGCCGTTGAAGTGACCGACTCCAACGGGTGCTCCGCGAGGTCCGCGTCTCTCGATATCGGGATGTGCACCGTGGAGCTTCCCTCCATCGAGGCTGCTCCCGGCGAGCGTGTGACGATACCGCTGCGCATCAGGTCGGCGTCGCATCTTGCGGCCGCGGGTGCGCGGTCGTTCACCGCGTCGATCCGCTTTCGCAAGGATGCGCTGATGCCGGAGGCGCCGTTCGTCGGGACGGAGAACGACAGCGATCGCGTGGTGGAGGTTTCCGGACTGTACCGGGGAACGGGGGACACGCTTGCCGGAGGAGTGTACCTCGCGATGCTCGGAGAGCACGACCGCAGCGTGTTGCACCTCGAGCGCTTCGCCTGGAACACCGCGCAGGTGCGCACGACCCTCGTTGACGGCGATTTCCGTCTCTCGGTATGTCGGGAAGGCGGCGTGCGCCTCTTCTCCGGCGATGCGCGCCTGCAGCTGCGGCAGAACCGTCCGAATCCCTTCAACGCTTCCACGGTCATCGACTACGAGCTTATCGAGGCGGGACCCGTGGAACTCACCGTGTGCGATCTCCTCGGACGCCGCGTGGCGACGCTCGTCTCCGCGTCGCCCGGTCCCGGATCGTACCGCGCCGTTTTCGATGCCGGAGCTCTCCCGACCGGAATGTACGTGGCGATCCTGCAGACCGCCGCGCAGCGCGCAGTGCGGACGATGCAGGTGGTGAAATGAAGGGTGAAGGGTGAAGGTGGAGCGGGGAAGGATGAAGGTGGAAGGTAAAAGGTAAAAGGGGAGTGGCGGCTCGTTGGAAGGATTCAGCATTGTGCAGGCAGTGTCATTCGTCGCTGCAACGTCAGGTGACCCGATAGAGCCAGTCACGCGTGCCGAATTTCTCGTCGATGAGCCGCCGGGCGTCGTCGATTTCGCCGGGGGTGAAATCGGACTCGTGTGTCTGATGCATGCGCGCAAATGCCTCGGGGAGCCAGTCGAGAACCCGTTGGCGGGAGAGGTCCGTGTAGAGCGAGAGCGGGCTGACGCGTTTCTCGGCGCTGGGAACGCCCTTGGGATTCGCGGCGGGCTGACCGTGACGCAGCAGCGCCGACATGAGCGCGCCGTCGAGGTCCCACGCGAGCGTGGCGTGGTGCAGGACGGTACGTTTTCGCCGACATTGCGCGGCACCGCCGATCTTGGCCGTCGGCGAGGCGATGTCGTTTATCGGCCGGTAGGTCGCGGGTACGCCCAGGGAGCGGAGCGCGCGCACGAGCCAGCGATCGAGGAAGGCGAAGGATTGCACGAACGACAAACCGTCGACCGCCGACTCGGGAACGAGGAGAGAATACGTGAGCGTCCTGTCCGGCTCGACGACCATTGCGCCGCCGCCGCTGATCCTGCGCGCGATCGCGAAGCCATGTTCTGAAGCGACCGCAGTATCGACCGTGTCGCTGACGGACTGGTACGAACCGATGATGACCGCGCGTTCGAACCAATCCCAGATCCACAGCGTCGGAGGGCGGCGGCCCTCCGCGACGCGTTGCAGGAGCACGGCATCGAGAGCGAGGTTCAGGAGCGCAGGACGGGCGCATGCGTGTATCACCTCGAAGGAGAAGGCGTCGAGCCGGCGGTCGAGCCGCGCGTCCCATACGGTCTCGCTCCAGGCGGGATCCCAATCGATCAGTGCGATATCGTCGCCGTTCGGATACATGCGCGCAATCTGCGAAAAAAGGCCGCGCGATGCACCTGCGGGGAGGGCGAGCGCGTGACTTGAATCATAGCGCATTTTGCGTGTAGTTTGCCTGAACGATCACATTCAAACCCCCGCCATGCAACCACGTTCCCGTTTCCTCGCGGCGCTGCCGTTTCACATCACCGCCCTTGCTCTCTTCCTTTGCGGGTTCGCGCCGCGGGCCTCGGCGCAGGTGATTTCGTATCTGCTGCCGGATATCGCGGCGCCAGGAATGAACTCGTACATCGAAATCATCGGTCCGCATGATGCGCCGGGAAATTTCGGCGCGGACGGGTTGTACTTGAACACGCCCGCGGATGCAGTCCGCGTCGAATGCCTCAATCCGCTCGACACCAGCAAGATCACCATCGGACCGCTGCTCGTGAGCTGGAACGGCCGGATGGTGTCGACGCAGGTGTTCGTGCATCCGGACGTGCAGCCGAATTCGGATTCCTGGCAGGCGCTGCAGCCGGAATTCGTGATCAATATCCGCGTGGTGGTGAACGGGCAGCCGTCGAACGTGGATCGCGTGTACCTGGTCCGCCCGCAACCCGCGATCGTCGCGACCGGCGGGGGGGCCTTCGGCGCGGGAGCGCTGGGACGGCGATCCGCGCGCGGCGCGATGATCGTCGATTCCGTGTCTCTCGATTTCTCGACGTACACGGTCTCCACCGCCGACACGGATCCCGTCACACCGGGCAATCAAGGATTTTTTCCCTTCGTGCTGATCTCGAGAGGCCGGATCACGGGTCTGCCCGGAGCGACAATGACCGTCAGTTCCGTCGGCAAGGATGCGGGACCGGGCGGCGGCGGCGGGGGAGGCAATTTCTGCGATGTCACCGGTACCGGTGCGAACGGCGGCGGCGGGTTCACCGGCGGCGGCCGCGGGGGCCGGAATGGCTCCGGCGTTCCGTTGAGTTCCGACATCTTTCAGGAGCCGGGAGTCTCCACCGGTTCGAAGGTGAACAACACCGGCACGTCGCTCAACGGCGTCCCGGGAGCAACCGCTCCCGCGTATGAAGCCGCGGGCGGAGGCACGGGCCATCCCTTCGGCCTTTCGGGCGTGGGATGCAACGACGGCGGGGGCTGCAATCCGCCGGGCGGCCATGGCGGCGGCAGCGGCCAGCAGCAGACGCGCGGCGGCGGCGGCGGCGGGTACGCGACGGCCGGACAAACCGTCAGCGCGGGCAACGGCGGAAACGCGCACGGCAATGCCGCGCTCGTTCCTCTCGCGGGCGGATCGGGCGGCGCGGGCGGCAATCCGCAGGGGTTCTCGGTGTGCTCGGGTGAAGGCGGCGGCGGCGGCGGCGCACTGCGCCTGTCCGCCACCAGCGTGACCTCGATCCTCATGAGCGCAAATGGCGGTGACGGACAGGTGCGGCCGAATGGTCCCGGCGGTTCGGGGTCGGGCGGGGCGGTGAGCATAGAAACGAAACTCCTGTTCGAGACCGCGCAACTGAGCGCGCGCGGCGGAGCGACCAGCATTCCGGGCGGCGCCGGACGCGTGCGCCTCGACGGTCCCCGCAACACGATCGTGATCGCGCCGTCCACGGCGTCTAACTTCCGCGGTCCCTCCACCGACACGTCGCGCTACGTGCCGCGTTCCTTCGTCCTGACCGGCACAGGGGACGGCAACCGCATCCGTCTCTTCGTCAAGTCCGCGTCCATTCCCTGGACGGTGCTCGGGGAAGTCTCCTCCTACACGAACAACGCATGGTCGTTCCCGGCGACGTTGCCGGGAACGGACGACGTGTACTACCTGGCTGCCGCGCAGGAAGTGCCGAATCCGCAGTCGGGACCGTACACGGCGGAGCCGTCCTGGGTGTTCTCCCAGGCTGCCGCGAATGTGCTGGTGTACAAAGCGTATCCGCGCATCGCCGGGTCGGGCGCGCTGCTCTTCGACGGCATGCTCTGCGCCAACGAGCGGACGGACACCGTGTTCGTGCGCAACGACGGTGAAGGTCCGCTGGAACTCCGCGGCGCGACCCTGAAACCGGGAAGCGCGTTCCGTCTCCTGCAGCCGGGGGCATTTCCGGCCACCATCGCGCCGCACGATTCCCTCGCGTTCGTCCTGCGTTGCACGCCTCCGCCTCTGGCGACAGGGCTGTTCACCGATACGCTGCTGGTCGCGAACTCCGATACGGCGGCGGTGAACAATCCCTGGCGCATCGCGCTGTCGGCAAGGAAGGACAGCGCGGGCCTCGCCGCGGCGGAAGCCTCGGTCGCCTTTCCTGACATCCTCCTCTGTGTCGCCAGGCAATCCGACACGACGGTCACCATTGTCAACACCGGGACCTCGCTGCTGCAGGTGCAGGCGCCGCAATTTTCGGATCCCTCGTTCTCGCTCCTCTCCCCGCCGCCTTCCGCATTTCCGTACAATCTCGATCCGGTGACGCGGACGTTGCGCGTGCGCATCCGGTACACTCCGTCCGTCGCGGGGAACACCGTCGCCGGTAGCGTGACCTTCCGTACCGGCAGCGCGTACTGCGACAGGACGGTCACGGTGCCGCTTTCGGCCCGCGCCGACAGCGTCGCGGTGCGCGCGGCCCAGACGCTTTCCTTCCGGCCTCTCCTGTGTGCCGGCGACGTTGCCGACACGATCTGGACCATCGAGAACACCGGCACTGCGCCGGTCACGCTCGCGGCTCCGGTCTCCGGGGACGCGCATTTCACCGTGCCCGCGCCGCCATTTCCCCTGACCCTGGCGCCGGGCGAGAAAAAGGATGTTACGGTCCGGTATACACCGGGAGCAGCCGGCGCGGATGCGGGCGTGCTCTCGACCGTCGCGCAGCCCTGCGGCGTGCCGTTGTTGCTCGCGATGGACGGGCGGAGAGATTCCGCGAGCCTCGCCGCGGCAGGCGCGGATTTCGGACTGCTCTCGACCGACAGCCTGCCCGCGACGCGGGACGTGGAAATCCGCAACACCGGCAGCATCGCCATCACGGTGCGTTCCGCGGCGTTCCGCATCGGGACACCGTTCAGCATTGTCTCCGGAATTCCCGCGATCGTTCCTCCGGGTGGCACGGCGATGGTGCGGGTGCGCTTCACCGATCCGGGGACGGACGGCACGTATTCGGACAGCCTGATCCTGAATTACGACCCGGGCTGCGAGGCCGCAGCGTCGCTGGTCCGCGGCACCCGCGGGACGGCCTCCATCACGTTGGAAATCGACACCGTGCGGGGCGCCCCCGGCGAGCTGGTCGACGTCCCGGTGTATTTGCGCAGCAGCGTGAATCCGAAGTTGTTCGGCGCGACGGGGATACGCGCGGTATTCCGCGCGCGCGCGGACCTGCTCTCGCCGGTGTCCATCCCGTCCGGAATCCTGTCGGGCAACGACCGGAGCATCCCGCTCTCGCTGCCGCTGCTTCCCGATGCGCGCGGCGTGCTGGTGACGCTGCGTTTCCGCGCGATGCTTGGGATGGCGGAGACGAGTCCGCTGCTGCTCGACAGCGCCGCGGGTGTCGGTGGCGCGCTCTCGATCACGACCGTGCCAGGCGTCTTTCTTCTGACCAACGTGTGCCGCGAAGGCGGGACGCGTCTGTTCGACGGGAGCGTGAAGGCGTTTCTCGCGCAGAACACGCCCAATCCGTTCAACCCGTCCACGGACATCGAATACGGCATCGCGGAAGCGGGCGAGATGCAGCTCGCGGTCCTCGACATGCTCGGGAGGCGCGTCGCGGTGCTGGAGAGCGGCCTGCGCGCTCCGGGGCGCTACACGGCGCGCTTCGATGCGACGGGTCTGGCCTCGGGAATCTACCTCTGCGTGCTCGTCACGCCGACGATGACGCTGCAACGGGTGATGACGCTGATGAAGTAAGCCGCGCGATCCCGATGCGACTGATTCTCACCCAGCCCCAGCTCAAGGCCTTCGACACGCGGCATTCCGCGGATGCGATTCATGCGGCCCTGCTCCCGTTGCACGGAGCGCTGGGTGACGAAGACATCGTGGTTCTGCCCGAGCACATCGCCTTCGACGGCGACGCGGCGGGGTACATGTCGTTCGTGTCCGGCCTGGCGCGCGAATTCGGCTGCAACATCGTGGGCGGATCGCATCACGAAGCGCGCGGCGAGGGGCGGGTCAACACGGGCATCGCGGTGACCCCCGACGGCGCGACGGCGGGGCGGTACGACAAGCTGCGTCCGTATGCGGACGAGCGCGCGCGCGTGCGTCCGGGAGTCATCCTCGGCGAGTTCGAACTCGCGGGACTGCGCATCCTGACGCTCGTCTGCGCGGATTTCTGGTTCAGCGACCTCTTCGCGCGAGCGACCGTCCTGCCCGATCTCGTGCTGGTTCCCGCGTTGTCCGTCACGAGGAAGTCCGCTCCGGACTACTCGCGCGACCTGTGGCGTCATCTCGCGGTGACGCGCGCCTACGAGTTCGGCGTCTACGTGGGGATCAGTGATTGGGGGCATCCTTCGCAGCTCCCGTCGCTGTTCGCCAGCGGCGTCGGAGGTTTCGCCGATCCGACGGGTCTCGATCCGAACACATTCTTTACGCCTATCGGCGAGGCTCCCATGGCGTCGTTCGTCCTCGACAGGTCGGCGCTCGACGCGTTCCGCGAGGACCGGCGAAAGCGGGGCTTTTTCTGGAATGTCGGACACCCGGAGCGTTGAAGGGTGCCGCACTCGCGATAGTCGCGGGATTGACGTACATTTTCACATCCATCACACACACGCATGAAACAGCCGTGAAACGAACAAAGGCGGATGCATGAGACGATGCAGCAGATTCCGTACCGGTGAGATCGCCGCGATACTCTTCCTCCTGACCACCTTCGGCGCGGCGGCGCAGACGGGAGCGCCGGCACCGTTGGAGGACACGCCGCCGTACAGCAGCTTCCGCTTCATCCAGCGAAGCGTGAGTCTCGACACCAGCGGCGCCTGGCTCAACTATTCGGATCCGGTTCTCCGTTTTCACGTGAAGACGGACGGCCTCCACAGGCTCACCAGGGACTGGTTTCAGGCTTCCGGATTCGCCGTCGCCGGCGTGAATCCCGCAACCCTCGCATTATTCAGGAAAGGGAAAGAGATTCCGATGCTCGCGGTGGGCATGGAGGACGGCACCTTCGATGCCGCGGATTATTTCGTGTTCGCGGGACAGCGGAACTACAATGAAAACGGCTACCGCAAGGTCCCGGCTCCCGACGAGCTCGACGACCCGTATCCGAGCACGATGAACTTGTACACGGATTCGACGGCATACTGGATCGTGCAGACGGTGGCCCCGTCCAGAATTGCATCGTTCACCGCGCAGGGCACGGCCGCCGACACGCTCGACTGGGCATATTATCTGTGGCATCTGGAGCCGGACAGCGAATTTCACCCGTTCACAACGAACACGCTCCGGATACAGAACTCGGACTGGACGTCGGAAGACACCTGGCACGAGGGCTATTGCAAGCACGGCCAGCAGCGGAGATTCGTGTTCCCCGTCACCGCATTGCGGCCCGAGTTTCCCGGACGTCTCTGGGTGAAGGTCGGATGCTGGGTCTCCTTCGATCCGCAAACGCCCCAATTCCGTGTCACGGCAGGGACGAACGCCGCGACCGCGCTGGACTCCACCGAATTCGAGATCGACAAGCAGGGACTCGTGACCGCCACGATCCCTCCCGGAAATCTGCACGACGGGAACGACACGCTCTACGTCACCAACGTCTGGTTGCGACCGCCGCTGATCAGCCAGATCACGACCGACTGGTTCGAAGTCGAATATCCACGCACCCTCCTGCCCTCAGGCGACAGGTTATCCTTCACCGTCGATTCCGCGCACGGGACGGGATTGCGGACCTTCAAGATTCAGGGCGTGACAACGCAGGACATCGCGGTTCTGAAAATTTCGCCGTTCGGGACCGCGCGCGTTGGCAACGTCCAGTTCCCGGCAACGGAGCCCACGACCGCGGTTTTCACCGATACCGCGGCGGCGGGGGTGCGCTACGAACTTTCGTCAACCGCCGCGATGGTGGAGCCGTTCGCCGGCGGCACGCTGCGCGTCGAGAAGCTCCGGGAAACCTCCCGTCAGGCCGGATATCTGATCATCACCGCCAAAGCCTTCGCGACCGCCGCGGAGGAGTATCGCCAGTTCATCGAATCGAAATACCCCGTCGTCGCGCGCGTCGTGACGGTGGAGGATATCTACGACAACTACAGCTTCGGTTGCTTCAATCCCGAGGCCATCAAGGTGTTCCTCCTCGATGCCCGGTCGACATGGGCACAGCTGCCGCCCGCGTTCCTGCTCCTCGCGGGCGATGCCAACTGGAACTACAAGGACAAGGCAAGCCGCTACGTGAAGAACTACGTGCCGAGTTACGGATACCCGGTCAGCGACACCTGGTTTGTGTCCTTCGATTCGCTCGCGCTGCGCCCGGCGATGTCGGTCGGCAGGCTCCCCGTGTCGAGCGAGGAGCAGTTCCGAGCCTATCTGGAGAAACACCGGAAATATCTGACGATGACGCCCGATATCTGGAACAAGACCACGATCCACTTCACGGGCGGCGACGCAAAAAAGGGCGAGGACGCGATGGAGATGCTCCGCCACGCGAACCTGTCCGTCATCGGAAACTTCATCACGCCTCCTCCTCTGGGGGGGCAGGCCTATCATTTCTACAAGACGATCGAACCGCCCACGAGCTTCGGGCCGTTCAGCACGGAGTATATCCGGAACGCCATCGGCAACGGCGGCATCGCGATCTCCTACATCGGACACAGCGGAGTCGACACCTGGGACAACGGCATTCAGGAAGCGTCCCAGCTCAACAACACGCGTGACCGGTCGTCCCTCGTGACGGATTTCGGCTGCTCGACGGGCAAGTTCGCCGAACCCGACGTCGTGTCATTTTCGGAAAAGTTCGTCTCGTACACGGACGGGCAGGCCATCGCCTACGTGGGCAATTCATCGCTTGGCTTCGAGAGCATTACGCAGGCGCTTCCCGACCTCTTCTACGGCGCGTTGATTCGCGACCGCATCTCCTCCATCGGCGAGGCCCATCGCTTCGCAAAGGCCGAGATGCTGTCCCGGTTCGGCCTTTCCGACGTCAACAGCGTGGCTATCCGCTGCAACACGCTCGTCGGCGATCCGATCGTTCGCATCCCGTTTCCGACGCAGGCCAATCTGGTCGCGAAGCGCGAATGGATGTTGCCTGCCACCGAGCTGTTCACCGACGCAATGGACTCTCTGCGTTTCGCGATCGCGTACTGGAACTACGGGACTTCGGCCGGCGACAGCGTGTCCGTGCGCGTGGAGGATATCTCGGGCGGGAAGACTCTCTCCTCCGTCTCGGTCACCGTCGTCGTGCCCGCGCTCAACGATACGCTCCGGTTCGGCGTTGCGGCGCGGGGAATAGTGGGAACGCGGACGCTCCGCGTGACCCTGGATGCCAACGGCGTCCTCGGGGAATCGGACGAGGGCGACAACGTCGCAGAGCTCGAGTACTTCGTGTACAGCACGCACATCAAGGCCGTGAATGAGCCGATCGCGGCGAGTTCGGGCTCGCTCGCGGAGATCCGCGTCCTCAATCCGCTCTCCGATCCCGGCGCCATACCGGATGTCGTGTTTGAGTTCGACCGCGAGACGCATTTTCTTTCCGCGATCAGCGCGAAGACCGCGTATGGAAAAACCGTCTCCACGCTCGCGCCGCTCTCCATGCTGCCCGCGCAGGGAAAATGGTACTGGCGCGCCTCGCTCGGACTCGGCGACAAGCGCTACGCCGGTCCCTACGCATTCTGGCGCGGCGAGGTCGTCGCGCCGTTCATCCAGCGCGATTCCGCCGAATTCTCGCGCTGCGAGAAGCGCCGTGCTCTCTACTACGAGGACAAGGGCATGTCCGTGCTTCCACCGAAACGGACACTGGGCGTCATGTCGGCGGGTAAATTCGACGGATCCTACGGAAGCGTTCTTGTCGACGGATTCAATGTGCTCAAGACGACGTACTTCACGGGCTACGCGATCGCCGTGTTCGACAGCGTGTCGCTCGAATTACTGCGGCAGCAGTATTTCGATACCTACAATTACGCCGCGGCAGTGACGGAATTCACGACGTTTCTGGATTCCGTCAAGGCGGGCGAACTTATCGCGGTGACATGTTCCGACGAACCCTCTCGGCGCGCGAGCGGACTCGTTAACGCGCTGCGGGTATTCGGGAGCAAGAAGATCGACAGCCTCGCCAACGGGGGGCAGTACGGTTCCTGGGGCATGATCGGATGGCGCGGAGCGGCCGTCGGCACTATTCCGGAAGCGTACATGACCAGCAAGAAGGGCAGCATTTCCATCGATACTTTGCTCACCATCCGGCCCGACAGCGCCCGCATCGTATCGCCGCCCATCGGTCCCGCCGAGAAATGGCGCGCCGCCACGCTGCGACGCACCGCCGTGGATTCGTCGGTGATCGCCGTGTCCGTCATCGGTGTCGATACGCTCGGTGCGGAGAAAACGCTGCTGTCCTCACCGAATCCCGTCACCATCGATCTCTCGTCCATCGATGCGTCGCTGTATCCGATGATTCGGCTCGCCGCGGTGATTGCGCCGAAGCTGAGCGAGACGCAGCCCGCCATACGCTCCTGGGCCGTCGACTATCAGCAGCGCGCCGAACTCGCGGTCAACTACCAGTCCGTGCTGATGCTCACCGACACGGTCAGCAGAGGGGCGCCCGCAACCATCCGTATCGGCGTGTTGAATACCGGCGATGCCGATGCCCGGTCCTTCCCGGTGCACGTCGACGTCGTCGGGGAGGACAATGTGCGCCGTCCCGTTCTGTCGTACACGGTCGCGGGACTTTCGCGTGCCACCTGGCACGACACCACCGTGGGGATCCCGACCGGAACACTCGCGCGTGCCTGCCGCCTGTTCGTGGAGGTGGACCGCGACAACGCGGTGCGCGAGCAGTTCGAGGACAACAACTTCTTCGACACGCGCGTCTTCGTGAATCTCGACACGACGCGCCCGCTGCTCGAGGTGCTGATCGACAACGCTCCGCCGATGAACGGCGATTACGTCCGCGCCACGCCGCAGGTCGCACTCGCGCTCAAGGACCTCAGTCCGGCCTTCGTGACGATCTGCTCGGACGCCTTCACCGTCACGCTCGACGACAAGCCCATTCCCTGCGATTCATCCATCGTCGCGTTTACGCCCGCGGCGCAGGGACGGGACGCGCGCTTCGTCTTCACGCCGACGCTCACTCCGGGTGACCATTACTTCACCTTCAACGCCGCGGATGTCGGCGGCAACAAGGCGCTGCAGGAGGACATGCGGGTGCTCGTACGCGTGACGGCGGACAACGCCTTGAAGGAAGTCTACACCTACCCGAATCCCGCGAAGGGCGGGACGTCCTTCCTCTTCGTGCTCACCGGCGCGCAGGCGCCAGACGGGCTCGACATCAAGGTCTACACGGTTGCGGGCCGCATGATCAGAAAGATGAGCGTCGCTCCCGACCAGCTCCGCATCGGTTACAATGCCGTGCCGTGGGATGGCAGGGACGAGGACGGCGACGCGCTCGCGAACGGGGTGTACTTCTACAAGATCATCTCCAAGATGCAGGGCGCGGCGTTCGAACATATCGGCAAGCTTGCGATACTCCAATGAGATGTACGCCTGCGGACGTGAGATGTGAGCATTGAGGTGACGCGCCTCTCGCGCGGTGTTCCATCCGTCATCGCGTCGGCGGTGTTCCTGTTCGGCGTGTGGCGCATCGCTTCACTTTCCATCGCGGCGAACGACGGGCATTTCGTCCATCCGCTCGACGATCCGTACATCCACATGGCGATGGCGAAGAATCTGGTGGAAAATGGCGTGTACGCGCCGGGTTCCGGCACCTTCGCGGCCGCCAGTTCCTCGCCGCTCTGGACCTTCCTGCTCGCGGGAAGCTTTGCTGTCGCGGGAGCGCGCGAATGGCTGCCGCTCGCATGGAACCTGCTCTTCGGCGTGCTCGCGATCGCCGTGGCCTCGTCCATCGCGCGGCGGCTTGGACTCGGGGCGATCGCGTCCTCGGTCGCCTGTCTCGCGCTGGTGTATCTCACGCCGATGATTCCGGTCGCGTTTGCGGGCCTCGAACACATGGCGCATCTCTTCTCCGTCCTGTTGCTGTTGCGTATCGCAATCGACAGTCTCGAGGGGGAACGCGCGCAGTCCGGGCTCGCGCTCGCCGCCGCCGCCGCGCTCGCGGTGTCGTTCCGGTATGAGTCCCTGTTCCTCGTGGTCCTGCTCGCCGTGGTGTTCGTCGTCACGCGCAAGACGAGACTGGCGTTCGTCATCCTCGGCGCCGCGCTGGTGCCGGTCTGCATCTTCGGCCTGTGGTCGCTGGCGCACGGCGGCTGGTTTCTTCCGAACTCGCTGATGCTGAAGGGGAAATTTCCGGAAGCCCGCGGCACGCGGCGGCTGATGCGCACCCTGTTCCTGCGCGGTGTCCAGGACCTCGACCTCTACGCGCACCTGATGTCGCTCTTGGCGGCCATGGCCTTCACCGCGCTGCTTTCGCGCGTATCGCGGAAGGTCCTCCTGCCGTTGGCGCTGCTCATCGCGGGCGGGGTGTATCTGCAGCTGCAGTTCGCGGCGATCGGGTTCTTCTACCGGTACGAAGCGTATCTCCTAGGCGCCGGGACGCTCTTCGCGTTCTGCGCCTCGGCGTTGTTTCTGAAGCGGCAATGGGCCCTCCCGGCGCGGAACCCGGTCTTGCTGGCCACCGCGATGCTGTCCGCCGTGGCGCTCATTCCGATCTTCTGGTCCGTGCATGTGCGCGCCACGTTCGCGCTCGAAACCTGCGTGCCCGCGAGTCTCTCGATCTACCGCCAGCAATACCAGATGGCGCGCTTCGTCCGGGATGAACTCGGTCCGCATCCTCGCATCGCCGCGAACGACATCGGCTGCCTCGCGTTTTACACGGACGCGCATGTGCTCGACGCCTTCGGACTCGGGTCGAACGCGGTGACCGGCCTGCGGCGCGAACGCCGGTACTCTCCGGCAACGCTCGATTCCCTCCTTCGCGCCGGACGGATCACCACCGTCATGGTGTACCGGTCCTGGTTCACGGACGCGTGGGCGAACGGCGGGACGGAGCTCCCCGCAACGCTGCACACGGCGGGCACCATGCGCATCGCGGACAACCATGGCTGCGCGGATTCGACGGTCGAATTTCTCGGCACGACCCCCGCGGCCGCGGACACGATCGCGAAGGCGCTCGCGCATTTCCGGGCATCGGCGCCGACGGGCGTGAGCATCCGCGTGCCGTAAGGTTCCGCGCGTCCGTCGCCGCCGCTAGCGGCCTTCCTTCGCCATGCGCGCCGTCCAGTGGACGGAGTCCCCGTGGGCGCCGTAGCCCACGGTGTCGCCGGCCATCGCGATGCGGAGGTCCATGCAGGTGGCGCATTCCTCCGGCTTTTCGTCGGTGCACGGCTTGCCCGTGTAGAGCGTGTAGGCGTTGCGGTACCGCTCGGGCGTGATGTTGGGCATGATCACGTTCGCGCCCGCGGCGAGCGCCTTTTCGCGGCCGACGGGATCGAGGGCCTGCAACGCCGTGACCGCGGCGATATTGATATTCTTCATCATGCTGCGCAGAATCGCCACCATCTTGAGTGTGCGGTCGATGCGGTGCGCGACGGGCGCGAGCGCCTCGCGGTGCGCGTAGAGCGGCGTATCGGGATGCTCGATGTACGGACCCATGCCCACCATGTCCACATCGATGCGCTGCATGAAGAGCAGGTCGTCCGCGAGATCTTCGTCGGTCTGGAACGGGAAGCCGATCATCACGCCCGTGCCGACCTGATAGCCCGTTTCGCGCAGGAGGGCGAGGCAGCGCAGCCGCGCATCGTAGTCGTGCAGCGCGTCGTTCGGATGCAGGCGCGCATAGAGCGCCCGGTTCGAAGTCTCGATGCGCAGCAGATAGCGGCGCGCGCCGTGCTCGTACCACTCCCGGAAGGTTTTCTCGTCCTGCTCGCCGAACGACAGTGTGACGCGCATCGCCCCGTCCCCGATGCCGGCGATCGCGTCAAGCAGGCGCGACACTCGCGCGGTGAAGGCGGCGTGCCTGATCTCGCCCGACTGCAGCACCACGGAGCCGTAGCCCTGCTCCGATGCGAAGCGCACCGCCTCGAGAATCTCGTCGTCCTGCATGCGGTAACGGGTGACGTTCCTGTTGCCGGCCCGGATGCCGCAGTAGAGACAGTCCTTCTCGCAGACGTTGGAGCTCTCGATCAGTCCGCGCAGCCAGGTCACTTTTCCGACATGCTGCTCCTTTATTGCAGCCGCGTGGCGGAAAAGGCGCAGGCGTTCATCGCCTTCGGCGCGCAGGAGGCGGACGATATCGTCGCGGGAGAACGGATCTGTCGCAAGAACGTCGGAAAGGTCAGTCGGGGCGGTCATGGAGTCCTGTGCGTGTGTCACGAGGGAGAAGCGCGGCCGGTACCGCACCGTAAAATACGTTTTCTCCCGCTCCATCCCGCGTGGCGGAGGCATACGCGCCGCTCCGCAGCACCGTCCGTTCCGGGACCCTCCTTGTGGATGTCCACCGGTCCCAGATGATTCGGAGATTCGCGTGGAAGTCGCGCAGGTCCCATCGCTCGTGCTGCTGCCAAAGCGCAAGGAGGGTGTTCCAGCGCGCGCTGTCGTTGCTCGGAAAGATCAGCACGGGTGTGCCGGTTCCGTAGGAATGGCAGAGCGCGTAGAGTTCCTCGATGGCGGGATCGCCGATCGCGACGCAGCCCGCGGTGGCCCGGCCTCCGTGGATGAAGAGATCGCCGCCGAGGTCGCCGCGCCTGCCGAGCACGCGGTCGGAGGCATTTGGATAGTCGATCTTCATCGAAAGATGGAACAGGGATCGAGGATTGAACAGCGAGATGCGATACAGCCCTTCGGGCGTCATGCCGTCGCCCTGACGGCGCTTCGGACCGGGCGTGTCGCACAGCGCCAGCACCGGAAAGGTGTGCACGCGCGCGCTCGTGCCGTCGGAACGTTCGCCCCAGACCTCCAGGAGCTTCTCCTCCTTGTACACCACCAGACAGATCTTCCGGGGAGTCGTACTGAAGCCCGCGCCGGTGAATCGCGTTTTCCACACGGACTGCGCGGAGGCAGTCTGTAGTCCCAACAGAGAAAGGAGAAGAAGAATGAACGGTTGCATGAGCCCTCCTGCACTGTACACTGACCGGTTGTACGACCACCGGCGATTCGGCACGCGTCCTGCAGGTATGCAATCAGATACCGTGCCAGACGTTCAGCTCTCCAAACGGGCGTGATAGCGATAATCGACGCCGGCATTCCGTGGCTGCGATGCACAGTATTGTGGACATTCTTCACGAGCAGTGCATGCGGCTCAGACGAGGTGTTTGAACGAAGCCATCCCCTCGCGAAACAGGATCGCGTCCGACCGCTCGAGCGCCATCGCTTCGATGAGTGTGACCACGTCGTCGCGGCGCGTGTCGTGCGGGAGTTCCATGAGGGCGACGGCATTCTCCCAGACCTGTTCGCGCCAGCGCGTGATCACGCGGCTGATGGCCCACTCGTCGATGCGGCCGAACACCGCATCCACCACGCCCAGCGCGGGGGTGTAGCGCTCCAGGACGTCGTCCTGCACGGCGTCGATCGTGCTCGCGATGATGTCGTTGACCATGCAGTAGTCGGCGTGCCGTTCACGCCGGTACGGCTGGGGCATCTGCTCCCATTCGTCGGCGAGGAGATCAACGAGCGTCAGGGCGAGGTCGAAATTGATGTGCGCGTTCACGCCGAGGAAGAGATGCTGGAGCGTCATCGCGTGATGCGTCGCCGCCGCCTCATGCGCGACGCGCCAGACGGCGGGCACCGCGGGGTCGCCGCGGTCATAGGCGTCGAGCGCGCGGAAATAGTACTCCGCGAAGTGGTGCAGCAGCTTGCGCACCCAGTCGTTGTCGTGGAATTCCCCCCGTTCGATGGAGGAGAGCATGTTGCCCGTCATCAGCGCGTAGCAGCGAAGAAAAATGCTGCGGCGGTCGCGCGCGTCGTCCCAGGCCTCCACCATGCCGTGCATGCGATCGAGGATGGAGTGCTGTTCGTTCATCATGATACAATCCCTGTCTGTATGATCAACCCGAACGTGGTGATCGGCGATACTGCGCGAATTCCCGTTTGATTTAGGTTACGCAAGATCGTAAATTAATACGCAATCACCACATTCTTTCGAAAGGACACCCGATGTCATATATCCACGGACAGTTCGCCCGCATTCTGGCTGTTGCGCTGTTCACCGCAGTGCTCGCGGTGGGCGGATGCAGCAAGGACGACACCAATCCCGTTGTGCAGTCGCCTGCGGGAGATTTCAACGGACCCTCCGCAGTGCTCGGGAACGGCACTGTCAAGGCCTACGTCAAACTGGATGATGCCGGCAACCCCACCGCCGTCGGCGTCCGCATGTCGGAAACGGCACTCAACGGATTGCCGGGCGACCCGGCCTCGCCGTCGAACGAGATCGTGCTCGCCTTTCCTTCGCAGGGTTCCGCCACGCCGTTCACGCATGTGCTTCTCCACTGGAATCCGATGGGCCATCCGCCGGATCCCATCTACACCGTGCCGCATTTCGATGTGCACTTCTACATGATCTCGAATGACGAGCGCATGACCATTTCGCCGACGGACACGGTGAAGGGGAGGAAAATTCCCGCCGCGACACTCGTTCCCCCCGGGTATTTCAACGGCGTGGATATCGTCCCGATGATGGGCGTGCATTGGATCGACGCCGCATCCCCGGAACTGAACGGCGCCCCGTTCACGCGCACGATGATCTACGGATTCTGGGACGGCAGGCAGGCCTTCCTCGAACCGATGGTGACCAAGGCCTTCATCGAAGCGAAGACGGGCTCCGTCGACGATATCAAGCAGCCGGCTGCTTTCTCGAAGAGCGGGTATTATCCGACGAAATACTCGGTGAGCTGGGACGCGACCGCGAAGGAGTACACCATCGCGGTGAAAGAATTTGTGAAGCGCTGAGACGCGGGGCGTTGCGGTTCAGCGCAATCCGCTGAACCGTCGTTTCAGTGAAGCGAGCACGGTCGCATCCGTGTTCGCTCTCGCGGCGTGTTCGAATAATTCAAGCTGCGTGTCCCTCGGGAAAAGATCGAACAGCGCGAAGAGGTATCGCCGGTGCATCGTGCCACCGGCCGCAAGGAATACTTCGAAGAGCTTCGCGTCCACGCGTCCCGCCTTCCACTCCGGACGATTGGCGAGGAGGTTGTCCGCCAGAACCAGGACGACATCCGGACTGGTGGTGACGGCAAGCACGTCCTCGGCCAGCAGTTCCAGTGCCGCATACTCGATCGTGCGGTTCTCTTTGCGGAGCCGTTTCTCCCGGCAGATGCAGACCTGCCGCAGGAATGCTGCGAACGCATCCGGGAGATCGTTGTTCTCAAGCACTCTGAAGGCGCACTCCGCCGAGTATGTGACGTCACGACGCGCTTCCGGAAGATGCACGGGTACCTGCACGGTGGTGAAGTATTCTCCCGGAGGAAGGAGGGGACTGGCCGTGCACACCGATTCCGCGCTCGCCTTGTCGACATCGCGTTGCAGCGAAATACTGTCACCCGGTGGAATCGTGCGCGGAACAGCGGCCCCGGTGCGCGCGCCCTCGCCAATCGAGCGGAGATGACGGTCCGGCGCGGTCTCCACAGGCGCTTCTCCGATGAGATGCTGCTGCTCCATGACGGTGATCGCGCGCTTCGAGCGATTCACGATGCGGATGTCGTACTGCACCAGCGCGGGATACGTGTATTCCGTCTTTGTGGGAGAGACGGTCACTACGATTTCGCGAGATGCCGGTGCGCAACTCGCGAGGTGAAGTCCCAGGCAGAGTGCGGCCGCGTTTCGGACGAAGACGAGAGAAGGCTTGAAGCGCAGAACTGTCATGGCGAAGTTTCCGCTACCGAACGACCTCAAACCGCCGGGCGACTGTTCCCGTCGCCGTCCGCAACACGAGGAAATGCGTGCCGCAGGGCAGCGCGGAAAAATTCGCGTTGACGGCATGCGTCCCGGATGGCAGGTCGGATTCGACGAGCGTCCGTTCACGCCGGCCGAGCAGATCGACCACATCGAGACGCACGGGAGAGGGACCGTCGAGCACGAGCCGCACCGTCGCAATATCGCGAACGGGGGATGGCGAAACTGCAAGCGACGCAGTTTCCGCGGCCAGGGCGCGCTCTGCCGTCGTTGTCGCCATCGAGAGGGTATCGACGAAGCTGAAGAGATGCCTGTATCCAATGCCAAAAGAACCCTTGGAATCCAACACGATCATCGACGTCGGCGATGCATGGGGAGGAGATGGGCACACGGTCAGCGTGTTGTTGGACAGGGAAAGCAGAATGATACCGTCTTCCCAGCGGCGCATGCCCGTGGAGTCGATCCACTGCACGAGAGTGATCCACGATTTCGCATTCCAGACGACGAAAGCGCCGCCCTTGCCGTCTGGCGTGGCGTCGGCGAGTGTGCCGGGCGCAGGCTCGGCGGTAAATATCACCGCTTGTCCTGTCCATGGCTCGCTGTGATCGGTCGCAACCCTTCGGACGGAGATCCGGTTCGAGATCAGAATACCACCCTTGCCGTCGCCTTTCACGCGAAGGGAATCGCGGGGCGACCCCATCGCGATGCTGCCGGGATCGAGGAGCGGCGAGCCAGCCGCATCCAGATGCTGCAGTAACAACACGCTGTCGCGCTGCCAGTGGAGGAACGCACCTCCTTCCGCATCCGCAATCACGGCATGCAGGGCAATGTCGCCGGGAGCGCGATCGACGAGAACGGCGTTGCCCGCCCACGAGAGCGATCCATCGTGATTGATGCGCTGCGCGCACAGGAGACGGTCGCCGCCCGCCGGGGCGTGCTCGACCCATGCGGCGATGAGGCCGCCCTCCGGCGTCGATACGATGTCCATCGCGCTCACCGCCGAGCCCGCAGGACCGTGCGTGGGGATCGCGAGTCCGTCTGCGCCCCACTGCGGCGTTCCATCCTTGTCGACGAGCTGGACAATCGGCGTGCTGTCGTCCCACCAGCAGGCATACACGCCGGCATCCGGCGCCCGGCGGAGCACGAACGATATCGCGGACGTCGTGCCCGAAAGCAACAATCCGCCCTGATGATAGTACTCCTTGCCGAGGAGATCGAACGCATGCAGGAGAACCCGCGCGCGGCCCGCCTTCATATCAAGGCGTCCGATCCACGCGCGCTGCGGTCCCTGATCGACGACGCGGAAGCACGGGTCCGTCAGATTCGGGATATTCAGGATGTCCACATCCGATGAAGGCGGCCGTGACAGGCGGATCTGCGACACGTTGCCCGGGAAGATCTGAGAATTCTTGTATACCGTGTAGATACCGCCCGCGCCGTCGCTGTGGCTGTCGAAGACCTCTTCTTCATTCCAGAGTTGATCGTGCGCGATGTACCAGGGGCCCACGGTCCAGTGCTGGCTGCGAAGCTGCGGCGAGAAGGCGACGCATGCGAGCGTGAACAGCGCCGCAGCGCGGAATGATGCGCGGAAGGGTGGTTGAACGAGCATGAAGCGGACTCCTGGCTGAAATGCGGCGACTCCCGAAATGAAAGTACGATAATCCGGCAGTGCGGGCAATGCCGGACCTCCGATATTCAGGATAATATGCTCTTGTTTGACTATGTCTTTGCAATAGCGTACTTTGGGCAAGCTTCATTTCCTGAGGTCCGGCGTGCCCCGAAATCGTTCCCAGCTGCGATTCATATTCTGGACGCTTCTGACGTTCATTGCCTTCCCGACGCTGTGCATGGTCGTGATCGCATGGTATTTCTCGATCGTCGAAGGCGAAGCGTACGCGCGCACGTTCCGGGCGCCGACCGAATCGATGTGGATCGGGGGCATCGGTGTGGTCCTCGTGCTCTCGTGCTTCGCCGCGGCCATCGTCTGGTGGAAGTACCGGCGCGACCTTGTGTCGACGATGGTCAGGATGCGCGAGGAAGAGGAAAGACTCCGCATGGCCGAAGAACTCCGCGACCTTTATGACAACGCGTCCACCGGCTACCACTCTCTGGACGAGCGCGGCGTCATCGTGCGCATGAACAGGACCGCCTTGGACTGGCTCGGGTACGATGCCGCGGACCTGCTCGGCGTGAAACGCTTTGGCGACCTCCTCATGCCCGCGTCGCGGCCGGCCTACGAGAGCGCGTACCCCCGCCTCCGCGAAGCGGGAGTGCTGTTCAATCTGGAATTCGACCTGCGGCGAAAGGACGGCACCTCCTTCCCCGTCCTCCTCAGCGCCACCGCGATGACCGACGCCGCGGGCGCGTACGCCGGCGGGCGGGTGACCCTGGTGGATATCACCGAGAGGAGGAAGAACGACGAGGCGCTTCGCGACCACGTGTTCTGGCTTCGCGAGTCGCAGCGGGCCGGCCGCATCGGCTCCTATGACTTGGATATCCCCGGGAACCGGTGGTCTTCATCGGAGATCCTCGACGAGATCTTCGGCATCGACGGGACCGTCGAGAAGACCGCGGAATTCTGGGACTCCCTCGTGCACCCCGACGAACGAGAAGAGATGCTGCAGTACTTCCTGCATCATGTCGTCGCCGAACGCAACACGTTCGACAAGGAGTACCGCATCTTCCGGTGGAACGACCACGCGGAACGATGGGTCCACGGGCACGGGACGCTCACCATGGACGAGCAGGGCAGCCCGGTCCGCATGATCGGCACGATCCAGGACATCACGGAACGGAAGCTCGCCGAACGGGACCTCCGCGCGGCGATGGAGCGCGCCGAGCGCTCCGACAAGCTGAAGGATCACTTCATCGCCACGATATCGCACGAGATCCGCACCCCGCTCAACGTCATCCTCGGTTTCGCGGACGCTCTCGAGACGGGGCTCGACGCCGCCCTCACGCCGCAGCAGCGAAAAATGTTCAGCCGCATCCACGGCGGTTCCGCGCGTCTCGCGCGGACCGTGGATCTCATTCTGAACATCTCCCGTGCGCACTCCGGCGACTTCACCATCGTACCAGGCGACATCGATCTTGCCGATCTTGCCCAGGAGCAGCTCGATGCCATCCGGCCTGCCGCCGAGAGGAACGGCATCGAATTGCGTCTCGTCATCAGCGCGTCCGACACGCATGTGCGGGCCGACACGTACTGCGTCAATCAGGCTCTTGCCAACCTTCTTGATAACGCGGTGAAATTCACGGTTCACGGAAGCGTGTCGGTGACGCTGTACGCCGACACGACCGGCGACCTCTGCATGGACATCACGGACACCGGCATCGGCATCAGCGACAGCTATCTGCCCATGCTGTTCACGCCGTACACCCAGGAGGAAATCGGGTACTCGCGATCCTATGAGGGCATCGGGCTCGGGCTCGCGCTCGTGAAAAAGTATCTCGATCTGCATGGCATCCCGGTCACCGTACACAGCGTGAAAGGCCGGGGAAGCACCTTCACGCTGAACTTCCGCACCGTTGCAGCGGGCGGGGAACACCGCCCTGGTCCCGCGGCACCGCCCACGGTGGACCCCGCGAGCGATGTGCTGCCGGTCGCGCCGAACGGGAAACCCGTGCTCCTCGTGGTGGAGGACGATCAGGACACCATCGAGTACATGGAGACCATCCTCTCTTCCGCGTACGCCCTGCACTTCGCCACGAACAGCGACGACGCCATCGCAATCCTGACGCGGCATGCCATCGCTGTCGTGCTGATGGATATTTCCATCCAGGGTCCCATCAACGGACTCGGCATCACGCAGATCATACGCGGCATGCCGGACATCGCGTCGACGCCCGTCATCGCCGTGACCGCGCACGCCTTTCCGGCGGATCGCGACATCTGTCTTCGCGGGGGCTGCGACGAGTACCTCGCGAAGCCCATCCGTCCCCTGGAGCTGTTCCGCCTGCTGGACCGTTTCGTCAAGAAGGACGCGTAGCTTCAGCGTGGCGCGATGACGAGCGTCGTTGCCGTGCCGTTGAATGCGGAAAAAATCCCCAGACCGTTCACGATGTTGGTGAGCGGCTCGTTCAGGTCGCGCGAGTCCTGCTGACGCGTGCGGTACAGCGCCGCATATTCCTCGTTGATGCGATACACGGTGATCCGATGGCGGCCGTAATGCGTCAGATTCATGACGCCGATCGTGAATGCGCTCGCCTCGGCCGGCGGGGCGATGAAGCGCTGCCGGGCGCGGTTGAAGGGCGCGTTGGGAAGAACGATCGGCGCGGGATCCGGGTCCATGTTCTCCACGACGACGTACCAGAGCGCGCCTGGCGCGCTCGTCCACGAGACGGTGACGCGGCTCGAATCACTGCGCAGGAACGTGATGTCGGGATTCTCGGGGATGACCATCGTGTCTCGCGAAAGCGCGACTGCTTCTGGCGCCGCCGGAACGGTTGTCCGCGCGGTGACGGTGCGTCCGCGGTACAGCACCACCAGTTCGAAACGGTCGCCCGCGACCACCGCAAGGTCCGATCCGGGATAGTGGTAGTATCCGCTGTCGCCCGCGCTGCGCTCGAGCGGATAGCTGCGCCCGTCCTTGACGAGGGTGACCGCCGCGTCGTTGACGGGAGGCGCACTGCTGTCGGTGCTGCCGAGCGGCAGGGTCCCCGTCAGCTGGATGTCGGTGACGGGCTGCCCCGCGAAGAGGTACGCGCGCACGACGAGCAGATCGGCGTCGGGTTCCAGCGGCGTGCCCTCGCTGCAGCCCCCGCAGCAGGCGAGGAGGCCGATGGCAAACATCAGGGCGGCGATGGTGTGCCGGGGGACGGGAGGAATGGCGGTGCGCATGGTGACCTGGTCTCTAGAAGTACATCTGCACGAACACGGTCGGCGTGAAGCCGAGCAGGGTCACGTCGGTGATGGTGATCGGAGTCGTCGTCAGGGTGTATTCGCGGTACGACACGTTCCTGCGGTTGTACGCGTTGAAGATGCTGAGGCCGATGTCCGCCCTCGCGCTGGACCATGAGAAGTGTTTCGAGACGCTCAGGTCGAGCTGATGGAAATCCGGAAGCCGGTTCGCATTCTTCCCGCTGATGTGGATGTAGCCGAGCGACTGGCCGTTGAGGAGCCTGATGAAGTACTGGCTCTCGGGCGCGGTGTACGCGTTGCCTGTCGCGAACACCCAGGTCGCGGAGAACGTCCAGTCGCCCAGCGTGTACTTCGCCGCGGTCTTGACGTCGTGCCGGTGGTCCTGGTCGGCGGGGAAGGCGAGACCGCCGTTCAGCTTCGGGAACGTGTACTCCACGCCGGCCAGGGTATAGCCGATCCATCCCGTCAGGTCGCCGGCCTTCTTCTGCAGAAAAAATTCCAGCCCGCGCGCGGTGCCGTTTCCGAAGAAGAAAAAGTTCGCGAAGTCGGCGCCCTCGCGGAAACGGCGCGAGTACTGGATGAGGTGTTCGAGGCGTTTGTCGTAGGCCTCGACGCGCAGGAGGAGGTCGGCGCTTTCCAGCTTCACGCCGAGGATGCGGTGCTCGGCGAAGGTCGGCGGCAGATCGTCGTCGGCCGTCAGCCAGAATTCGCGGCTGCCCTCGAGCACGTTCTCGTTGACGATGCGGTTCACGAACTGATGGTACGTGCCCCACGCGCCGGTCAGCGACACGCCGTCGGTCACCGCGTACACCGCCGCGAGGCGCGGTTCGCCGGTGAGCGACGTCGTGGCGTCGGAATACGAGGCGCGCACGCCGGCGGTCAGCTCGAGGTCGCGCCACACCCATCGATCCTGCGCGTATACCGCGTGCAGCCATGTCCGGCTGCCGCGGTGGAACAGCTCGGTGCTGTCGTTCAGGCTCGCGCGGTAGTCGGCGTGGAAGTTGCTGGACCACAGCCCGAAGCTCGCGGTGTGCGCCTGGGCGAATTGCCACTGCGCGTCGATCCGCAGCGTGCGATCGCGCACCGCGTTGTCCTCCTTCGACGCGACGGCGAGGCCGCGCCGCAATCCGGCGCTGTCTGACGGGGCGAAGAGGAGATTCGCATTGGTCGACCGGTCGAAGTTGCTGTAGAAGTCCGACGATGCCGCGAGGAGCGTCGTGCTGAAGCGCTCGTCCCATTGCCGCATCCACCGCGCGCTTGCGCCGAGGTTGCCCCAGCGCGAGAAGTCCTGCACGCTCAGGCTCGCCTGCCCGTCCGCGCCCGGCAGGACGAAGGTGCCGCTTGAAAAATTCTGCGACTTGTCGAGATCGTCCTTGCCGGAGTAGAGACTCAGACTGACGACATCGCGCGCGGAGGGTTCCGCGGTCAGCTTCGCGTTGAAGTCGTAGAAGTAGAACAGGGGCACGACGCTGCCGGTCATCGCGTTGCGTCCGCTGCCGGGACCGCCCCCGCGCACCGCGCTCCCCGCGCTTCCCCCTTCGCGGTCGCCCGTGGCGAAGCGATAGATGTCGTCGTAGAGACCGCTGCGAATGAAATCCGTGTACGAGCGCCGCGCCGCGATGAGGTACGTCGCGTTGCCGAGCCAGGGAATCGGCCCCTCGAGCGCCGCGTTCGCGCTGAGCAGATTGAGTCCCGCCGCGAGCTGCGTCTCGTTCCGGTTGCCCGACTTGCCGGTGAGATTGATGACGCTGGACACGCGCCCGCCGAACTCGGCCGGGAACCCGCCGGTGCTGACGTGGATGTCCTTCACCGCGTCGGTATTGAACGCGCTGAAGAAGCCGAAGAAATGGTCGACGTGGTAGATCGTCATGCCGTCGAAGAGGACGAGGTTCTGGTCCGGCGTGCCGCCGCGCACGTAGAGTTCCGAACTGCCGCTGCTGCCGGCGTTGATGCCGGGAAGCAGTTGCAGCGCGCGGAAAATGTCGGGCTGTCCGATCCCCGGCAGCGCCGCGATGGTCCGCGGCGACATGCCGATCTGGCTCGCCGCGCGGGGCACGTCGACGAGCGTCGGCGTCCCGAGGACGGTCACGCCCGCGACCTGGATGGAGGTCGGTTCGAGCAGGATCTCGAGGCGCGGGAGCGGCTGGGTCAGGTCCACCGACACGCGCTTGGCGCGGTAGCCGATGAAACTGACGAGCAGCGTGCAGCTGTCGCCGGGCACATCCGCGATGACGAAGTAGCCGTGCGCGCTGGTGCTGCTTCCGAGTTTCAGATCCTGAACTGTGATATTCGCGTGCGGCAGCGTTTCGCCGGTGACGGCGTCCTGCACGACGCCGGTGATGTCGGTCGCGCGCTGCTGGCCGTAGGACACCAGCGTTGCCGCGGCGAACAGCAGGGGAAGCAGGATGCCTCGCGGGAACGATTGCCGCGCCGCGGGCATGCGGATCACAATTGTGACGCCAGGCTGATCATCTGTTTGAGAACGGTGACGCGTTTCTCGAGCCTGTCGATCTCCGCCTGGAGGGTGGCGGCGTCGAAGTACCCCGCGGACGCATCGGCGGGACCGGCTGCGGACTTCGCGGATGCCGCCGTCTTCGGCTTTGCTCCGCGCGTTCTTCCGGCGGCGGGAGCGGGCGGCGTGCCGCCGCTTTTAAACTGCTCGTAGGCGTCGCCGATGGACGCGTACACGCGGTCCGTCACGCGCAGCGCCTTCCCCTTTGCGATGTTTCCAATCGTGACGGTATTGATGCCGCTTGCTCGCACGATTGCCGCGGTGGTCATGCCCTGCAGCATTTCCTGGAGCATGCGCTGGGCAAGCATGGGGCGATTGTCCGGGTCCTGTTTCATGAATGCGATCCTGACGAAGATGGGGAAGCATGTGAATGGCAAAAGTACGCCGTTTCCGCGCGGAGTACAACGAAAGCGCCGACGCGGCGCCAGGGTGCGGTCCCGCGACATTGACCTTCTTGCTCCGGATGTCTACATTCGATACTGCACTTTTTCAACAGGGCGGCGCTCCCCGCGCGTGCTCCCTCCGATGGGTAGACAAGGACAGGCTCCGATGTACGAGTATCAGCGAAAGAACAGTTTCTTTGCACAGGTTCCGGGGATGATGGAGGCGATGTGCGAGGAGGAATTGAAGGAGCTCGGCGCCGTCAACACGAAGGTCGCCTACCGGGGCGTGTATTTTCAGGCGGATCCGTCCGCGCTGTACCGCATCAATTACACGTCGCGCCTGCTCTCGCGCGTCCTCGCGCCGCTGCTGACCTTTCCGTGTCCCGATGCCGCCGCGCTCGCGAAGGCGGCTGCGCGCATCCGCTGGGAGGAGTTCTTCTCGCTCGAGCAGACGTTCGCGATCACGGCGTCCGTCTCGAAAAGCGCCATCAACAATTCCCTGTACGCCGCGCAGTGCCTGAAGGACGGGATCGTCGATTACTTCCGCAGCATACGCGGCGGGCTCCGTCCCTCGGTGGAAACCGTGAATCCCGACGTGCGCCTGAATCTGCACATCGACAACAATACCGCGGTGATCAGTCTCGATACGTCCGGAGAATCGCTGCACAAGCGCGGGTACAGGCTCCGGGCGGGCGAGGCGCCCATGCAGGAGACCCTCGCGGCGGCGATCATACGCGTGAGCGGCTGGGACGGCGGCACGCCGTTCTGGGACTGCATGTGCGGCTCCGGCACGCTGCTCTGCGAGGCGCTGATGCACTACTGCCGGCTACCCGCGCAGACCTTGCGCGCGAAGTTCGGCTTTTTCGCGATGCCTGATTTCAATCGCGCCGCATGGACCTCCGTCAAGGCCGCCTGTGATGCGGGCGTACGCCCCCTGCCGGCGGGACTGATCCGCGGCAGCGACCTGTCGCAAAAGATGATCGACATCTCGAGGAGCAACCTCTCGCGACTCCCGTACGCGGACGCCGTGGAGCTCTCCTGTCAGCCGTTTCAGGAAGTGAAGGCCTTCGAGCACGGCACGCTGGTTGCCAATCCGCCCTACGGCATACGGCTCGGAGAATACGAGGACGCCCAGAAAGTCTACACCGCGCTGGGAGATTTCATCAAGCAGAAATGCACGGGCACGACGGCCTTCATCTACACGGGCGATCCCACGCTCCGCAAGTCCATCGGCCTGAAAACGTCCCGCAGAATTCCTCTCGTCAACGGCAAACTGGAAGGCGTGCTCGTGCGGATCGACAGCTACGCGGGGAGCAAAAAACCGTACTACGCAGCGTACAAGGCGGGGGAAGCGGGTTCCGCGAAAGCAGCGGACGAACTGTAGCGCACACTGCGCGTTTTCCTCTTTCTGGAAGTGCCCGGAACCGTCCGGCCGCAAAGTGACCGATCAGGGCATCAACATTTTCCGTCTTGTCGACGGCAAGATCGTGGAAATGTGGGTGAGCCAGGACAGCCTCGGTCTGCTGCAGCAGCTCGGCTTCATCCCGATGACGACGCCTTCTTCCGCGAATGAGGACAAGAAGGCGCATCACTAGCGCGTCACCTGTATCGCGAACGAACCGCGCTGGCGTGACGAGGTCCCCCGGTCAGAGTTCCTTCGCCAGCTCCATCATCTCCTTCAGCAGCGCGAGGCGTTTTTCCGCGGCGGCGAGGTCCTGTTTCATGACCGCAAGGACCTCCGTGGAGAACGCGTCGAGCAGCGGATTTTCCACTGCCTCAGGCAATGGCGCAGCTTTCTGAAGAGGCGGCTGCTCCCGTTTCGGCTGCATGAGTTTCAACTTCGTCGCGAGTTCCATGCCTTCGGCTCGGAATTTCTCGTGGAGATTCCGTATCGACTCCTGCGTCTGCTTCGACACGCGTCTGCTGCCTCCGCGCGCGATGCTTCGAATGGTCTGCAGACTCAGGCCCGTCCCTTTCGCGACGAGATCGGCGCTCATGGACTCGAGCAATTCCTCCGTCATTCGCATCAGCGAGACCGCGGCATTCTGTCCGGCCTCTCCGCCCTTCCCGTCGTCCATGCGCAATATCCCCTCTCGTTTTTGATTCACGAACTACGTCAGAAGCGAGATCAAAATCAATGCGCATCGCATTTCCCTTCGCCTCGCGCGCGGCCGTCCGGCCCTGCGGTGCCGCTTGATTTTCGGATATTCAAGCGCGAAATTGTCTGTGAGAACGTGTCGCCGGCATCACTGTCGCGACTCCCCGTCCCTCCTTCAATCCGAAATCGTCAATCCGAAATCCGAAATTCCGTGAGCCTCATGATTCTTCGCGCCTCTCTGCTCCTTCTCCTCCTCATCTCCGCAAGCAGCGCCCAGCATCTCTGGGAAGCGCGCGGACTCACCGGCACGCCGGTCGCCTGTCTCGCAATCGATTCAACGGGGACGCTATATGCGGGGACGAAGGGCGCGGGCATCTCCGTGTCCGGCGACCAGGGCGGCGCCTGGCGGCACGCGTACGGCCAGAATGCCGCTGTCGCCTGTCTGATCGTGAGCGACAGGAACGAGGTCTTCGCCGGCGTCGAGGGTGTGCCCGCGCTGCTGCAATCGCATGACGCGGGAGCGAACTGGACGCAGGTCGGCAGCTTTCCCGCCGCCGTCACCGCACTCGCGATGGACACCAGAGGCATCCTGTACGCCGGCGCGCAGACCATGTTCAATTCGGAAGATCACGGCATGTCATGGAACGGCTGGTATCCGTTCAAGCATCCGAGCGTCATTCAGGCCGTCACGACCAATGTCGCGTGGGAGGTGTTCGCGATCTCGACCGCGAAGCGCGATGTGATCTCGCGGTCCACCAACAACAGCAACCATTGGGACGAATCGTTCCTCGACAAAGGCTGCCGGACGCTCGCGGTCAATGCGGCGGGCAACATCTTCGCCGGGACCGATTCCGGCATGTACAAGTCCCTCGACAACGGCGACACCTGGAAGCAGATGAATGCCGGCCTCGGCGCGCGGCAGATCCGTTCCATCGTCATCGGCAGGAAGAATGCGCTGTATGCGGGCACGGACGCCGGCGTGTACGGCTCCGCGGACCACGGCGTCAGTTGGACGGAAGTGGGTCAGGGGCTGACCGGCGTGGCCGTCAATGCTCTCGTGGTGAGTCCGGCAGGCGTGCTGTACGCCGGCACCGAGGACGGGATCTTCCGCATCGTGGCACCGACCACCGCAGTCGACGGCGAGCAGGCGACACCCGCGCAAACCTTCGCGTTGCTCGAGAGTTTTCCGAATCCCGTCACGGCCTCCGCGACCGTCACCTTCCGTCTCCGCACCGCCTCCACCGTGTCGCTGAGCATTGTCGACGCGCTGGGGCGCGTTGTCGCCACGCTCGCCGACGACGCGCTGCCGGCAGGCGCGCACGAGCGGCGGTGGACGGCGGGCGATCTACCGGGGGGACTCTACGTCGCCCGGCTGCGGGTGGGCGCCGCGTCGGAAACGCGGAAGATGCTGCTGCGCTAGAACGCGCGCCCGCCGGCTGGAACGGGGATCGGGCCGGCGGCAGATGCACCGCGTGTTTCGCATGATGACGGGGCGGAACGGGAGGCCGTTGCCGTCTCCGTCGCGCATGCGGCGCCTATATAATACTTCCAGACCTGATAATCTTCTGAAGGACGGAATGGGGTCTTGACTTTCAGAAGAATCTTATTCATCTTCGCCGTCACAATTCATCAATTCAGCAGAATCGCGGAAGCGCGAAAGCACTGTCCGCTTCGAATGGAACAGCAGTCCGCCGTTGATTCCAGGTTTCTTCCAGCGCGTCGTTGGGAGTGAATTGGCAGAGCTGTTCGCGCGAGTTTCGCCTCGCCGCCGCTCCATGGCATCCGTCAAGAATCAGGTTCTTCGATCGTCACCAACTCTCAATTTCAGGAGGTAGTATGACCACTCTGGTAGTTCCGGGCGTACGGGTTGAGGCTCGGTTCGATGTGCTGCCACCGCTCCCAGCCCCGTCGGGTATTCTCGGAGCGGTCGGCATCGTGGACAGGCCACCGGCCGGCGGCGGCCTTGTCGGTGTTTCGAAGGCAAGCGAACTTCGTCAGATTTGCGGTCCGGGAACGGAAGTGAGCATGCCGGAAGTGGTGCATGCTCTGGCGAACGGCGCGGGGGAGGCGGTGATTTCGCCCGTGCTCGGCGGCAAAGCCGCGTCCATCACGTTGAAGAACAAGGCCGACGTGAATTGCGTGATTCTCCGCTGCCGCTCCAACGGGACGTGGGGCAACGCCCTGAAGGCCGATGTAAGCACGGTGACCGATTCCGTCGGTGTCCCGATACGCGCCACGCTTCGCCTCCTGCGGAACGGCAAACCGGTGGAGACCTTCTCCGATCTGCAGATCGCCCCTGGTCAGCCGGACGATCTGTTCGACGTGATCAACCGTTCTTCCCGATACGTTGTTGCCGTCGATCCGGGTTTCGAATCGGCGCTGCCCGAGGCGAAGACCTACGCGTTCGACGCCGACACGACAGTGCTCGCGGTGAAGAAGAACGCGGCGGCGGACACGCTGTTCGATCTGCTGCCCGCGGACGGCATCAGTCCGGTGGGACTCTCCGTGGAACTGAAAGTCGAGAGCGGAAAAATCGGCCTGAAAGTATTCAAGGGTGGCGTGCAGGAAGAGTTCGCCGGACTGGTGATGAACCCCGACGACGACAACTACCTCCCGTATGTGCTGCTCGTGCAGAGCCGGTACATCCGTGTGCGCCCGCATGCGTCGCTGGTGGATGCGTTGCCGAGGGCCACCGGCGGCCCCGCCGATTTCACGCTCGGAGAATCGCCGTCCGTGGCGGATTACCTCACGGCCATCGATCTGCTCTCCGACGATACACGCATCGATCTCGTGCTCGCCTCGATAGAGCCGGGACGCGCGAATGCCGATGTGCGTCAGATCCATCAGGCACTGGTGGGCCACTGTGTGACCATGACCGACAACGGCGCGCCGCGCATCGCTTTCGGGTCGGTGACGCGCGACGAGCAGCCGACGATCGGCAAGGTGAAGGATCACGCATCCACGATACGCAACCGCCGGATGGTGCTGGTGTCGCCAACGGGAGCCGAAGGCGCGGTGGCGGGGGCCGTGGGCAGGATGAAGCCGCAATTCTCCCCCACATTTCAGCCGCTGAATCTGCACGGCACGGCGCCCGCGACCTACCGCGAGAGCCAGCTGAACCAGCTTCTCGGCGAGACGATCAATCTGCTCGTGGTGCAGGATCGCGCCGGCCGCGGCGTCGTGGTCCTCCGCGGCATCGATACCACGGGCGATCAGATATCGGTGACCCGTGTGGCCGACCAGTGCATCCGCGAGACGCGGGCGATCGCGGAGAACTTCATCGGCCGTCTGAACACCGACGAAGCCCGCATCGCGCTCAAGCAGCAGATCGTCGCCACCTTCCTCCGCATGGAGCGCGACAACGCGCTGGTGCCCTCCACCGACGGGACCGATCCCGCGTTTCTCGTGGACGTGTATTCCACACAGCAGGACTTCGCGCAGGGGATCGTCAGGATCGATATCGCTGTCCGACCCGTGCGGGCCATCGATTACATCTACGCCACCATCAGAGTCAAGAACTAGGAAGTGAGCCATGCCAACACTCTTCGCCGCAAATGAAAGCAGCGTGATGCTCAACGGCACGTCCGTTGAGGGGGTCCGCTCCATCGAATACAGGCATCAGAACACCCGGCAGAACATCTACGCGCTCGGCAGCGCCGAGAGGATCGGGATTGCTTCCGGTCCGCAGGTCGTCGAGGGGCGGCTGCGCGTGGTTTCCACCAATGCCGCGTTCAACGCCCTCACGACCGATGCATCATTCCAGATCACCGCAACATTGAAGCAGGGCGAGACGCAGATGACGGTGACGTTCGACGATTGCTTCCTCCTCGAGAAGGAGTTCGCCATGGCGGCCAACGGTCACGGTGAGGCCGTGTATCGCTTCACCGCGACACGCGTGCGCGAGGAAGCCGCCTGATCGTGAAGAACAGTGTCGTCATAGATCCCTCTCGGGGAGAGATGTCGATCGGGGACATCGTGGTCCCGGTCGGGTTTTCAGGCTCGACCGGCGACGTGCAGGTGTTTCCGCCGGCGGGACCCGTCCTGCGGCCCCTCTCGTTTGGAGAGCGGTATCGCGTGGTGGAGCGCGCCGCCTTCGCGCCCGATGCGGCCGGCAGTCTGCTGCGCTCGATAGTGGAACGGGCCACAGTGGTCGCATCCCGACGAGAACTCGGCGATGGCGAACGTCGGGTCTGCGAAGCTCTCGCGCTGCATCTCGCCGGCGCCGACAGCGATGCACCGTGCTTTGCCGATTCGATGCTGCTTCTCGCGGGCACGTGCGGCTGGAGCTACGACGAGATCGAACACGTGGAAGCCGCGCGGGTCGATCGGCTCGCGCGGCGCATTCAGCCCGCGGCGGGCGAGACCGGCGACGGCTGGAATCGCGTGGTGTTCGCGCCCCGCGAGGCGACCGACGTGGAGACCATCGCGCGCGCGCTCGCCATGCGACTGCTGGAGCGGCTCGACGATTCTCCGTTCGCATCCGCCACCACGCAGCCCGGCTTCGGCGGGTCATTTTCATCTCCATCGATTCCAGCCGGGTCGGTCCGCCCTTCCATCGAAAGCATGGCCGGTCCCGGCGCCCCGGCGCGAGTCCGAGGCGGGATGCCCGACGTTCGAGGCGCCGATGTCACCGAGGCGGAAGGAATAGGAGCCGAAGCTCCTTTTACTGCGGCAAGCGCGCCCGGCGCCGCGAAAGTGCTCGCCGTTCAGACGCGGAGGCAGCCGCCGGGACAGCGCAGCGCGCCGCATCCCTTTTCTCCGTTCCTGCGCGAGCAACTTCCGGAAACCGCAAGGGAGCATCCCGCTGTCCGGCTGCTTCGAGGATCGATGGCGACGGCTTCGCCGCAGGCGCCCGCGCCCGGATCGCATCGCGAGCGCGCGACGGGAACGGAGCAATTATCCTCCGTCTCCCCGTTACCGGACGCCGCCTCAGAATCGGGAACCGCTGCTCCACTCCCCGTGCAATTCAGTGCCAGCCCGTCGGCCGGCGATGCCCGGGTTCCGCCGATACGTCGCGTACCGGCGCAGCCACCTGTTCGATCCAGGCTGGACGCTGATTCGGGCGTGACGACGGCGTGGAATACCGTCAGCGGTTCGGCACGGATCGGGGACACCACAACCCCTTCGCGTTCCAATCCCGGGCGCGGCAGATTACCGGAAGCGCGCGACATGCCGTTCCCCGCAAGGGATCCCATGGAGGAGATGCTCAGAGGGTCCGCAGCTTCGGATCGGAGGAACGAGGCTGCCGCCTGGACCGGGATGTCCGGCAACGTATCGCTCCGGCATTTGGGAGACAGTCCGTTGTTCCCGAACGCAACGGCGGCGGCGCCGGCGGCCACGGAAGGCGGACTCGCGGCAACACCCGGGCAGGGTCTTGAGGGAGCGCTCATGGACATCGCCGACGCGCTCGCCGAACTGCTGAGCGACGAGGCCGATCTGCGAGGCCTGGATCGATGAGCGAGACGCGGTCCATACCGTTGCTGGGCGATATCCCGCTCGAGTACGGGCAACGCATCGAGCACTCGGTGGACGGCGGTTTCGTGCCGCTTCGCATCGCGGGGCTCGACGGCGAGCTGCAGCAGCGTTTGAGCCGTCGCGGGCACCGCATCCGCATCTGCGGGTACCTTGTCGGCGATGAAGCGGCCTCCCAGCTCGAGACGCTTCAGAATGCCGGGCTCGCGGGCGAAGAGCTGACCTTCGCTTCGGACATCACCACCGCGCTCGATCTGCAGAAAGTCGTGATCACCTCCTTCCGGGCTGTCGAGGTTGCGGGCGTCCCCGGAAGATTCAGCTACGATATCTCGATTGTGGAGAGCCCGCCCTTGCCGCCGCCCGCACAGCTGGAGGCCTTCGGAGGTCTCGACGATTTCGGTCTGGGTGATCTCGGTTTCGACACGGATATCCTCGGCGACATTGCCGACCTGGCCGGCGACATCGCCGGGGCGATCGACGATGCGCTCGGGGTACTCGACGCGTTGAGCGGGCTTTCGGATCTGGATGTCGGCGGCATGTTCGATCCCCTGCAGGATCCGATCAACAAGGTTTCGCAAGTCGCCTCCAAATTTGGAGACGCCATCTCCGGACTCACCAAGGCATTTTCCTGACAATGACACGCGCGGCAGCGGATATCACCCTCGGTTCTCGCCGTTACGAGACGCATGCTTCGGAAGTCCTGGTAACCCTCGGTCTTCTGCCCGGCGCGGGTTCGTTCCGGGCGTCTTTCCCGGTGCGCACCGAGTTCTCCGCCGCCCCCGGTGACGAGGCCGTGCTGAAGCTCGACGGCGGAGACGGCCCTGTGGATGTGCTCACGGGCGCCATCGCGCTCTTGCGTCGCGGCTTGCTTTCGATCGACGTCACGGGAGCCGATGCCGGCAGTCTGCTCGGCGCGGTCCGATCGGCGACCACTTTCGAGAGGCAGGAGGCCAGCCAGATCATCAACGCGCTCGTCTCCGATGCCGGCGCCTCCGCGGGCCGCATCACCATCAATCTCCCTCTGGCATGCTACGTGGCGCATCAGACCCGCACTTCGGCGGAGCATGTTTCATCGATAGCGTCGATGGGCGGCTGCATGGCGGTGGTGGATGCGGACGGCACGGTGGCGGTGCGGGCGTTTCCGGCGCGGCCGGACATCGCGCTGCGCTACGGGCGCGAGATCATCTCGTACCGCTCGATCGCGTTGCCCGCTCCTCGCTCCGCGGAGTATCTGATCGGAAATGGTCCCGCCGGATCTATTCAGGCGCCCAATGCGCTGCACCCGAGTTTCGAACGGTTGCCAGGGAGCGCTCCGGCGCCCGGACCGGACTCACGCTGGCGTCCGGCGCCTGTGCTTCGAACTGCCGCGACCGCGTCGGATGCATCCTCCGCGGCGAGTGCGCGCGGCGCCGCGGCGAGCAGCCGGATTCACGCGACCTGTTTCCTTCTTCCCGCCATGCGGCCGGGGATGGTGGCGGACGTGCAGGATCTACCGGACGGGCCGTCGGGTGGTCCCTGGCTGATTGTGCGTGTGCGGCATCATCTTCATCCGTCGACCGGCGCGACCACGACTTTCGAAGGCGTGGCTGCCGATGGCGGAAGTTTCCCGGGGGGCTTGCTCGGCGCGGGACTCTCCGCTCTCGGAGGTCTGTGATGAACACGGCGCTGTATGAGAGCATCTCGCGGATCGCGCGACACGAATCCGGCGCCCGGCCCGTGGCGGCCATCGGGCGTGTGGTGGATCAGTTTCCGCCCACCGCCGCCAATCCGGACTATGCAGTTTCCGTGGAATTGCGCGATACGGGACTCGTGCTCCCGCGCGTTCCACTGGCTGTCGGCGCCCTGGGCTTCGGCGCCATTCCGGCCGCCGAGGATCTGGTGGTGGTGCTCTTTGCGGAAGGGGACTATCATGCTCCCGTGGTGATCGGAAGCCTCTACCAACCCGCCATCGCGCCTCCCGAGCACAAGGACGGCGAGATCGTGTTGAAACTCCCGCCGGGCGAGAGCGAGCCGGATATCGACCTCCGCATTGCGGGGGCGACGCCTTCGATCACGCTCAAACTTCCGGGCGATGTGACGGTGGAGATCGTCAAAGAGAAAATCCTGATCCAGGTTGCCGAGATGAAGTTGGATCTCCACGCCACCGGAGGGGGCGCGGTCGAAATCGCCGCGGGCGGTTCCACGATCTCGTTGAAGAAGGACGGGGATATCACGATCAGCGCCGGAGGGAACATGAAACTCGAAGCGAAGCAGATCGAGATTTCGGGATCGTCGAAGGTGAAGATTTCCGGCGCCGAGGTCGATCTGAATTGACGGAACATCCGCGCATCGCCTGTCACCGCGCCGGGCATCGCGCACATCACGCATCAAAAACCAGCAAGCCACAAGCCATTCATGGGACTTCCAGCAGCAAACGCGAACAGCACCGTCGTGGCGGTGGACACCCACATCGTGATGGTTCCGAGCCCCGGCGGCCCGGTGCCGACACCCTTGCCGCATCCGTTCAACGGGATGATGAGCGGCGGACTCGTCAGCACCGTGAAGATTTCCGGACAGCCGGCCGCGGTGGTCGATTCGACCGCGGACAGCTCCCCCGCGCATATCCCGACGCCTCCGGGAGCATCGTTTCAGAAACCGCCCGCCAACAGCGGCGCGGTGATGATGGGAAGCATGACGGTGAAAATCGGAGGCAAGGGAGCCGCCCGGAACGGCGATCCGGTGAAGACCTGCAACGACCCCGCCGACATCCCCGTCGGACAAGTCATCGCCGCCGGCACGGTGATGGCAGGATGAGCGCGTCATGAGCAGCCAGTCAGGTACGGATCTGAAAGTGATCCCCTATTTCGTGGCGCACGATGCCTCACAGATCGATCTGCTGCGGCGAAGCCGCGTGGCGCCCGTGCTGCGAGGCGTCACGGGACCGGAGATCCCCGGCGCCGAAGCGGACGGCAACGGCATGGTCCACGATCTGGACATCATGACGGATCGAGAGAATCTCGCGCAGGCGCTCATCCTCCGGCTTCTCACGCCGCGCGGATCGCTCGCCGCGCTCGGACACGCGGAGTACGGCTCGCGCATCCACGAACTCATCGGCAAGCTGAAGACCGACACCATGCGCGACCTCTGCCGCGCTTTCGTGCTGGAAGCGGTCGCCCAAGAGCCCCGCGTGGAGAACAAAGCCGTGGAGTTCTCGTTCGACCCGCTGCAGGAGGGACCATCATCGCTCGTGTTTACGCTCGCCGTGCGCCCGGTCAACGGCGAGGAACCGATCGGACTTTCGTTGGAGGTGGCGATATGAGTTACGTGGCGCGCATCTATCCCGAAATCGTGCGCGATCTTCTTACGACCCTCACTGGCGGCACGGTGCGCGAATCGCTCACCGTACCGGCGGATCCGAACGAGTTGCTGCTCCCCGTGAAGTTGCGCGACCGGCCGGTGCGGCGCGTGTCGTATCTGGAGGGCGTCCTGCCGAATCCCAGAGATCCCTCGGCCGACGGAACGGTCTACCGCTTCACTTCTGCCGACTTCGAACTCGTGGCGCCTGACGACGATCCGGAGAACAAGTGCCAGATCCGCTTCCGCGAGGACGGACAGCGTCCCAAACCGGGAAGCCTCTTGACGGTGAATTACTACCCGGTGCAGACACCGCAGACGCCTCTGACCGATTTGAATATCGGCTCTGTCGTGCGGACCCTCGTCGAAACCTTCGCGCGCGAACTGGCGCTCGGCTACCAGCAACTGGAGCATGTGTACAAGTCCGCCTACATCGATACCGCCGACGGGAGTTCGCTCGACAAGGTGGTCGCGCTGGTCGGTGTCGCGCGTCGCAAGCCCGGCGAACCGCAGGTCGAGTTGCTTGTGGAGCGGAGCCCGAGTGTGGGAGGGCAGATAACCCTGCCCGCGAACACCGGCATCACCGACGACGACGGCACGCGCTATCTGACACTCGCCGCGTTGACGCTGGAACCCTATGAGTCGAGCCGCAAAGTGCTCGCGCGTGGCGAATCTTCCGTCACACCGCTTGTGGACGCCGGCACGTTGACGCGTCTGGAAACCCTCGTGGCCGGCATCGGGAAGGTGAGCAATCCGAATGCGGCATACGCCCTCACCGCGCCGGAGACCGACGACGATCTGCGCCGCCGGGCGCGAACGTCGCTGGAGGGACACGCGCGCGGGACGCTCGATGCGCTGCGCTTCGGATTGCTGGCGATCGAGGGAGTGAAGGATGTGGCCATCACCGAGCATCCCAACGGTATCGCGGGCGAAATAAAGATCGATGTCGCGTATACCGCCGACGCGGCGACGGTGCTGCCTCTTGTGCAGCGGCGCATCGAGGAGCTTCGCCCCGTCGGTGTGCGCGTTCTTCCGGTCGGCGAGGCGGCCAGACGGAAACTCACCGTGCAGGTAGCGATGATTCTCGCGGGAGCGGGTGTCGGCGGCGCCGAGCTGGCAACACTGAAGAACGGCGCCCGGGATCGGCTCGCGGCGTACTTCACCGCGCTCGGGGCGGGCAGCATGATACGACGCTCGCAGATGCTCGCGGCGCTGATTTCCGACGCGCGTATCGCCGACGCGAGCGTGATGTTGAAACCCGACGCG
Organism: Ignavibacteria bacterium; assembly: GCA_016720835.1. Classification (GTDB taxonomy): domain Bacteria; phylum Bacteroidota; class Ignavibacteria; order SZUA-365; family SZUA-365; genus JADKJW01. The sequence goes on along the minus strand of JADKJW010000003.1, from coordinate 28,581 downwards.
AGGGACGCAGTCGAGGAGCTGCAGCTCGACATCGGAGAGATCGTGGAGATCCAAAGCATCGACTTCGCCGATCCGGTTTCCGAGAAGGCCGCCTCCTCCGCACAGATCGTCTCCACGGTTGGACTCGTTCTGCCGCTGAACCTGGCATCGGGTGTGACGCTCGCCGAAGCGACCTCTTCCATCGATACCACCTTCGCTTCCCATCTCTCCCAGCGCGCTCCCGACCGCCCGCTCAGCGCCGACGGCCTCATCGCCGAGCTGCGGGACGACACGCGGTATGCGATCGTCCGCGCCGGCGTGGCGGTGACGGTGGAGACGAGCGACAATCGATTCGTCCAGTTGTCCGATGGCGTCGGAACGTACGTGCCCGCTGACGGCGAGACGCTGAACAAGGGGAAGCTCGACGTGACGGCGGAAGAAGGGGGCTGAGATGGCGCGCCTGAAGGACATGCTCGACCGGCTGCCGACGCTGTACCGCGACGGCGAGCTGCTCGGCGGCATGCTGGGCAGTCCCGCGCTGGCGCTGGAGATCTTCGACGAAGATATCCTCGAAGTGCAGCGGTCGCATTTCTTCGATACGACACTCGAGATTTTCGAGGCGGAGGCGCTGGCGGCCATTCTGGATATCGCCGCCGAGCCATGGCAGAGTCTCGGAGAGTATCGCGCCTGGGTGCATGCGCTCCGCAACGCCCGTCTCCTGTACGGCAGCGTGACGGTGGATGCGATGACGCACTTCGTGACGGAGTACGGCAACGGCTTCCAGCGCGCGGGAAAGCTGCACGCGTTTCCGGACATCCTTCGTGATGCCGACGCGTGGATACGCGTCCCGGCGCCGCCGGGCGGCCCGTCTCTGCCCGAGACGCGCTCTCCTGAACGCCGGGCCATCGAGGACGGGAAACCGCTGTTGCTGGAAAATCCACCCGTCCGCAGGTATCAGCGCATCCCGGCTTCCGGCGGCATCGAGCCGCTTCAGCAATTCACCATCGACCAGCGCGGGCTCGACGGGTCGGTGGTGTCGTTCCTGATGACGGGGCTTCCGGGCGATCCGGAATGCGTGCCGGCGATCATCAACGTCACGACCGGGCAGGCGCTCATCTACCTCGATACACTGCCGGCCGGGAAACGGCTGTGGCTGCGATGCACCGGTGGCGGGGATGCCACGGCGGAGCTTGAGGGAATCGACGCGACCGCGAGGCTCCGTTCGGTGTCGGGAATCGTGCCCGGAATCCCGTGGACGAAGGAGCAGGTCGATGCCTCTCCCAAGGCGATGCGCCTGGCCCGAGGCATCAATGCCATGTGGTTCCTTCCGATCGCGCATTACGACGTCCCGGGACTGGACCGGTATCTGCTGGCGCTCGCGGACCTGCTGTTGAAGCAGGGCCGCTACGACGAGACGAGTTTCAATCACGCCCTGTTCTATCAATCTCCGGCGGCCCTGCTGCGCATGAGCTGGCTGGAAACGCAGCCGGCCTGCTTCATGGTGGGGTTGCCCTCGGGGGCGATGCTGTCCGCAAAACCTCCGAACGACAGCGGACAGGCGCTGGCCCGCGCTCTCGAGAACCGGGATCAGCTCGCGGCATCTCTCCATCAGGGAGTGTCCAGGCTCAAAGGCGCGGGGATAGACTCCGCCGTGGAGTTGCTTCCCTTCTCCGATGTGCAGCGCGCGCGCGACAGGCTGCTGATGGTGCTTCCGATGCATGTGGACGAGCAGGGAACAATGGGGGCCGATACGCTCACCGAAGCCGGCGGTGCGTACGATGTCACAGAATTCGAACAATCACTATTTCGCTGAGGATGTACGATGCGCGCACAATTGCGACTCGAGCTTGCCGATTGCACCGGTCGGATCATCGCCGCCCGCGAGGCTCACAACGCCGTGATGCGGGAAGGGGCCAGGCTGATCGCCCGGCTGTTCAAGGGAGAGCAGGTCCCGATCACGCATATGGCGGTGGGGACCAGCGACGAACCGGAATCCGATACCTACAACACCCTGGCGCTCGCCAATCCGGCCGATCCCCCCAGGCTCGAGAATGGCACGTCGGTGCCGGTCTCCCCGGACCTCATGATCATCACGATCGACGAAACGAGACGCCTGGTGCTCGTGCGCGTGCGCGCGACGCTGCCGGAGAGCGCCGCCGTGGGGCGCATCTGCGAGGCGGGACTGATGGCAAGCACCGCCGAAGGCGACGTCCTCTACAACCGGGTGACGTTCGCGCCGCTGGAAAAAGGGGCCGACCACGAGTTGTCGCTTTTCTGGGAGGTCACCTTTCCCTATGGCGACCTGAACTGGCTGTCGTAATCCACGCCGGGGTATTCCGGCAGGCGTTCACGCCCGCGGTCGCGGCATGCCCGCAGTGAGACACACACCGAATTCGGAGAATAGAATCATGGCCACAAAATCCGCATTTCAGATCAACCTCAACGGCTTCACTTCTGCGGCGCGCGAAGCGACAGTCAAGCTGGTCAACCAGAGCACGGGAAAAACGATCGAGCGCAAGCCGTTCCTCGACGGGACACTGCTGGTGCGCGATCTCGATCCCGGTGATTACGAGGTGGAGGTGCGACATCCGAATCTGACGCAACCCATCGACCGGCGGCGCATCAAGCTCTTCCCGCAGCCGAGGCCGACAGTGATCAGCATTCCCATCCCGGAAAAGCTTTTCGTCGACAACCCGATCCGCGACATTCCCGACGCCAACCTCGCGCCGGTGCAGCAGGCGGTCACCACCGCGCGCGACCAGCTCGGACCCGTGATGGGGAAGAGCCCCGGTGAGATGATCAAGGCCACGGATTGGAACACCCTTGTCGATTCGGTGAGCGACATGGCCGGCGCAGTACTGGAGCTGACGAATGTGGTTTCGCCGCACGGCCACGATCATCCGGAGATCGCCGAGAAGATCGCCGAGGTGCAGGAGAATCTCCGGCGTTTCGCCGAGGCCTACGGCCAGAGTCTTCTCGAAATCCGCCGCGAATTGGAGGCGCAAAAGCTTCAGAACAAAACCGAAGACGTGTTTTCCGGCGTGGATCTCGATCCGGATATCAAGCAGAATCTGCGCGATCATCTCGACGATCTCAAGTCCGCCGTGCAGGAAACCTCGCCCGTGTTCACCGGCAAGCTCACACAGGTGGCACGCAATATTCAGGAGACCGTGCAGGCGGCCGCGCAGAAGAATCCCGCCGTGCTCGACAAGCCCGAGGTGAAGGAATTGCTGATCGTGGCCGAGCATTACACCACGGCGGGCCGCCAGGTGAAGGGCGAGTCGGAGCTGATCAGCTACCGGGCGGCGACGAGCAAATCCGGCGGAAAGAATTTCGAGTTCATCAAGAAGTAATCCCGCGTCACCCAGATTTCGAAGGGTATCGATATGCCGACAGTTGTTGAACTCGACCGACTCCGCGCCCTCATCGCGCAACTCGTTCCGTTGACCGCGATACAGCGGGGCGATCTGATACGCGCGGAGAACTGGAACCTCGTCGTGGGGGCGCTCGTGGAACTCGCGCGGGCGGTGACGACCATCGAAACCGACAAGTCCGTGCCCGAGCACGAACACACCGGCGATGTGTCGCTGGACTGGCTCGATCCCAAACTCCGCCAGCTGCTCGAACGCGGCGCGCTCGACGATCCCATCGCCGCCACGCGCGTGCTGCAGGTGGAACAGCGATCGCTGCAATTGAACCGCTCCATCGAGAGCGTCGGGACGGAAATGAAGAGCCTGCGCGAGCGGCTCGACAAGGCGGTGACGAGCGATCTCGTGCGCCAGAATTCGATGGTGCGCGTCACCCAGAAGGTGGAGGGCATCGCCGATGCGCGCAACGACGTGACCGCACTGCGGCAGACACTCGCCGCGATCGGCGGCAGCGTGGAAGACGCCGTCGCCCTGCGGCGACAGCTCGAGGTCGATGGAGCTCTCGTGGACGTACACGCGGTGTCGGACGGTCTTCGTTCGCTCGCCGAACTGAAAGACCGATTGCGCCTGCCGAACGGCCAGCTGCTCGACGCCATCGCGATCGAACAGCGCCTCGCTGAAACGGAGAACCGCTTCGTCACGCGCACGGATCTGGACGAGATCCTCAAAAACAGGGGAGGCAAGCTGACGCCGAACGACCTGGCGGGCATCACCGCGGATCTGCGGCTGCAGTTGAGCGGCGATATCGACGGAGTGCGGAAGCAGTTCGAGGAAAAGCTCGGCTCCGAAATCAACGCGCGGTTTTCCGACGTCGAGAAGCTGGTCGCGCAGTCTGTCGCCGGGAGCATCCCGTCAGTGCGGGATTCGCTCTCCGCAACGCTCGGCGCCGAACTCCGCGCCGTCGTGAAAGCGCAGGACACCGCGCTGCGGGCCGATATGGATGCGCGCGTCGCGCCCCTCGAGAAAACTGTGCAGAAGGTTTCCGACGACCGTGCAGCAACCGACAAGAGTCTCTCCGCCGATATCGGCGACCTCACCTCCTCGGTGAAAACGTCCCTTGCCACTCTCGAAGCGAGGCTCTCGAAACAAGGCGAGACGCAGCGCGCCGAAATCGAAAAAGCGTTCGAAACGCGTCTCTCGCAGGCGATCGCAGAAAGCGCGAGAAATCTCAGCGTCTCGCTCGACGCCCGTATCCAGGAGGGGGTGAAGAAGGGGCTTGACGGCCAGCTGCGCGAGCTGGTGGACGCGTCGGTGAAGGACCGGATGGCAGAGATGGAAAAGAGCCTGCGCGCTTCGGTGCGCGAGGAAGTGAAAATCGCCTTCGATACTCGCGGCGGCGTGCCGGTGATCGATCCCGCGCGGCCGATACTCACGGGGACGGAAGACGACTTCACGCGGATTCCGGGTGTTGGCGCGAATCTCGCGGGACGCTTGAAGGAAAAGGGCGTGAACACGTTCAAGGATCTTTCGGTGATGGCGCCGGCGGACGTGGCGGTGCTGCTGAAAAAATCGGAGTCCGATGCGATCGCGATCATCAAGCATGCAAAAGTCCTCGCTCGCGGCTGACGATGCAGAACCTCCGAACGACAGCGTAACATCGAGGCCCCATGATCTCCGATTTCGAGCAGAGGCTTGCGAACGTCCTGGGCGGGCGTGTCCCGGCGCCGTTCGCGGGACGCGTGAGCGTTGCCCCGGCGCCTGCCGTCGGCGCGGACCCTTCCGTGGTTGTGCGTGTTGACGCCGCCACGCGCCCGGAGTCGGGTATGGGCGGCGAGACCTTGCAGGTCGTTCAGGGCTCGGCAATCGGACGGCGTATCGTCCGGCTCTCCTGCACTGTCGAGATCCGTGTGGTGCCGGCGGCGGGATCCGGGCGAGCGCAACAGATGCTCGGCATCGATGCGGTGCTCTATGCGCTCGATGCTCCCGAGTTCCGCAACGGCAGCGCACTTGCCGGCGGCGCACCCGATCCCGGATTTCTGATCCAGAGCATGGTCCTGAAAAACGTCGAAACGCCCCCGGTGATGCTTCCGTCAGGGGTGCGCGAAGATCGCGCGGCTCTCTTTTTCGATGTCGACGGCTGGTTCTGGCCGGTGGGAACAACAGGAGCGGCCGGTCCGGAAATCGAGGGAGTGCGAATCCGCGGCGCGCTGACACCGTTGGCGTTGTCTCCCGATCCGCGGCGTCTCCAGGCGGGCGGCGCCCCCGTCGACTTCACGCTGCAATTGCGTGAAGCGGCGCGCGCGGCCGGCGGCACACCGACGCAGGTCGCGCTCCGCCTGATCGGCTCCGGAGGCGGACCAGGCGAGGGGACGCTTGTCGGCGCGGTGGGTGGTCTCCTGCTCCTGGATGTGGCATCCGGTCAGGTCGCATTTACCTACGCTCCGCCCGCCAACCCCGCGCGGTTGGAATTGCTCGTCTCGCTGGATGACGGCCAGGATGGACCCGGTCTCGAACTGGGGCGCTTCAGTCTCGTTGTGAAGTGAGCACCATGAAAGCGGCGGCAGGACAGGCCGGGAAACAGGTATCCGAAGTTCCCTCGAAACAGTGGGGAAGCGGCAAGGGAGATGCGCGCGACCGGGCCGATGCCGTCTCGCGTCCGCGTCCGCAAACACCCGTCCAGATCCCGGCCGAGGGCTATGCACTCCTCGTTGCGTGGAACAGCGTGCGCGGCGCGACGGGCCTCGCCCTCGACGACGCGGCCGGCGTAGTTTCCATCGCACCGAGTCCGATTCTCGAGTCGATGACGGATCTCGTGCTGACGCGGGACGGCAATCACAGGGTCTACGCAAATCCGGGGAAGAAACGCATTCTGCGCCTGACTATCAGGGGCTTGAAGATGACCGGCGAGGGCAACCCCGTCTACGCGAGGACCGGCGATTTCAGTGCCCCGACCACGGACGGGAAGACTCTCCGTCTCGTCGTTTCTTCGCGGGCTTCGGCCTCCGACGCGTGGATGCCGGTGTTCGCGATTCCCTCCGTTCCTGCGCGCGGCGCCATTCCCCCAATGTTCACAGGAGCCGCGTTCTCCAACGAAGTGCTCTCCTTCCCCTACGCGCTGAACGGTCAGCTTCGCCTGACGCTGTTTGAAAAGGAAAAGCCGGAAGAATTCGTCGCGCAGCCGATGGAGATTTCGAGTGTCGGCGCGACAGTTGAGGCGCTCCCGCTCGATCTGGAATTGACCGGTCCCGCCGGCGATGTGCTGTGGTCCTTCCCGGGCGAGTTTCCCGTCGGGGCGCCGCAGGCTGCGCCTTCGCTGCGCGTGCCGATCGAACTGGCGCTGAAGGCGGATATCCCCGCAGCGCTTGCCGAGGGGCGGCCTTTGCGCGCGGAATTCCGCCTGAAGGGGAAGGCCGCGCAGCAGGCGGTGTTCCTGTCCTTTGCGCAACCGCGCGGCGCGATCCTTCGCGAGAACAAGGCGATGCTGCATTGCGACCTCGCGGGCGATCCCGTGCCGATTCCGTTCGGCGCGGAGCTGGATGCTCAGGCGCCGACGGAAGTGTCGGGCGGTATGTCCATACGGTATCTCGGGCTGCGGCTCCTGCCGGAACTCTCGGCCTCCCTCCCGGCTCCCGGCGAGACGGTCGAGGGATCGGTGGTCCGCGATGCGCCCGTCTACCAGGCTTTCCCTCCGGCCGGTCTCCGCGGCCTGTCGTTGGGGAAGATCGGCATCATCGGGCGCGCGCCCGAAGACTGCGAACTGGAGGCGCAGCTCGTTCGCATGCGCGGCGATGCCCCCGGTCTGCCTCTCGGACCTCCAGGACGCCTTCCCGTCGGCAAGTCGGACGTGATCTCGACCGTATGGATCGATCTCCCTGAAATGGAGGCAACAGAGGACCCCCTCGCCGTCTCGCTCCGCGCGCTCCGCGGAAGATTTTTCTGGGCCGCGCTTTCGTCGGGACGGCGACGTGTGTGCGTGGTCGTGCGCGATCCCGATCCCGCGCACAGGCCGCTTCTGCTTGGAGCCTCGGTGCTGCTCACGGTCGATGCCCCATCGATCGATGTGCCGATGCAGGCATTTCCGTCATCGCAATTTCACTCCGCACCCCCCATGCTCTCCAGTGAGCTTTTCCTTGCCGTGGATATTTCCGGACTCACCCTCAAATACACGCGTCCATGAGTTTGCTCGATCAGTTGAAGGGGCTTGACACCTCCGGCATCGCCTCCGCGCGTGGATCCATAAACGTGTCGGTGAATGGCGGCGATCTGCAGAATCTCCTGCAGAATGGCGCCGCGGAGTCCGTGCTCGGCGCGCTGGGCGAGGCGCTGGGCCGGGTCCGCTCGCTCAAGGATCCCACGGTGCTGCTCGGTCCGATAGTGAATGCCGTCGGCGAACTGCGCGGCGGCATGTTCACGGACGCTCTCCCGCTCGGCGAGTTTGCCGACGCGGTCCGCCAGGCGGTGGATATCGTGGTGAATCTCTTCGAAGCGATCGGCGATGGCGACCTCTCGAAGGTGTCGTTTCCGAACGGGAAATCCGTCGGTGACATGGTCGGGATGGCGGGCGACTTCGCCGGGCGATACACGGGGGTGAATCTGGATGCCATCGGCGATCTCAAAGGAATGATCGACACGATCGACGGAGGGATACACACGGATCCCGCCGCGCTCGTCGATCTCTCCCTGCAACTGCTCGTTCCCTTCGATCGTGGACAGCTCGGCACGATGCGCGCCAGCGTCGATCACATCCTCACCGGCGCCGCGTCCGTGCATATCTCCGCCGATCCCGCGGCGGTGCTGGTGGCCGCCCTCGATGTGGTGACCGCAGCCGCGTTGTCGGGCGACGCCGCGCGCCTGCAGGCGGCCCTGCGCGATCTGGAACGCGCGCGGCAGAACGCGCTCGAGCTGGTCCGCCGCGCGCTGTCCGGCTATGCGCGCGCGCTCGAAGCTCTCGATCTGGCCCGGCACCTCGGCATCATCGGCGATGCCTCCCAGGCATTGCGCACGGGCGAGGAGTCCGTGCTGGAATTCATGTCGCGGATCAGAGAGTTCATTGCGCATCTCCGCGTCGTGATCGAGAACGCCACCACGGAAGATGTCAAAGCGCTGATCGACGCGCTCGGCGACATGCTGGAGGCCGGGCTGCGCAAGGCTATCGAGGAGCCGATCAACCGCACCGTGGAGGAAGTGAAGGAGTGGGTGCGCGGCGTCTTCGCGCATATCCCCCTGCGGCAGTACCGCACCGAATTGACGAATTTCATTCATGCGATCGCGCAGGCGATCAAGGATGCCGATCTCGACCGCTACGCCCGCGAAGCGCGAGCCTTCCTCGATCAGGTGGAAGCCCTCATCGATGACGCGGACCTCGCCGCAGGAATTCAGGATGCGCTGCAAACCGTGAAGGACGCCGTCGACGGCGTGCTGGGGAATGTGAAGGAGGCGCTGGAAACGATTGTCGAGGCGGTGAATGCCGTCGCCGGAACCGCCACCGGCATTATCGAACAGGCCGCCACGCATCTGGAGGAATTTCAGAAGACCGTCGAAGAAGTCGCGACGCTCATCGAGAGCATCCAGTTCGAACAGGCCGGAGCGGAAGTCATCGCGCGCGTCCATGACCTGCGCCTGAAGGCCGAAGAACTTCTCTCCTCCGCTCCGATTCCGGACGCGATGCGCCCGCTGGTGGAACAGCTGATTGACACACTCGACGGCCTCGACTTCGAGGAAATCCTCGAGCCGGTAAAAGAAGCGGCGAACCAGTTCAAGATCCCGGATGAGATCCTCGCCACCGTGAAGGAAATCCTCGACCAGACCGGCCGGCTCGCGAAGGACCTGATCACACCGGAGCTGATTTCCTCAATCGATGCCGAGATTCAGAAGGTCGTCGACGAGATCAGAAAGCTCGATCCTTCCGCGCTCCTCGAGGGTGTGAGCGGCTACATCGACGAGGCCGCAGACTTCGTGGAGGGACTCGATCCCCGGCCGCTGGTGAGCGAATTGCGCGGTCCGTTCGACACCGTGCTGGAAGCCATCGACGCCGTGCGCCCGGACCGGCTCCTCGCACCCGTCATCGATGCGTACGACAGCCTCCTCGCGGGCATCTCCATTCCGAGCCCCGAATCCCTGATGCAGGGGGTCAGCAGCCTCCTGAACTCGGCCGGCGAGCAGCTCGGCTCCCAACTGAGCCGGCCGCTCGAGGAGCTGACGGGAGGGAGCAGCGGACTCAGCGGCGGCGACGCTTCGTCGGGCGGAGCAGCGAGCGGCGCTCCGGCAGCGAGCGGCGCTCCGGGCGGGAGTCCCGGCAGCGGAGGATCCGGCGCGAACGCATCCGGATCGGGATCCGCCAACGTTCCACCTCGTCTGGAAGAAGTGCATGCGGGCGATCTGATCAGAATGCTCGGCTATTTTCCCGGGAAATTGCGCGAGGCCCTGCGCGCGCTCGACGCAGGCCCCGTGGGCGACGTCCTGCAGCGTATCGACGCGTTGTCGGGCGGACTCGCGCGGGATCTGCGGCGCGTGAGCGCCGAACTCTGGGCCGCGGAGGAACGCCTCCTCGACGCGATCGACGACATGGTGCTGCCGCTGGGCGATGCGCAGATCCGCGCGCAGCTCGCGATCGGCGCGCATTTCCGCGTGTGCGGCGCCAGTCTCGATTTCGACGCTTCCATGATGGCGGTCGCATCCGTCGGTCCCGGCCCGATCCGCGCGGCGCTGGCGACGGAACTGGCACAGACGCGAGAGGATGCTCGCGGCGTCATCCGGCAAACCGGGGGCAGCGCGGGAGCGACGCTCGAACACGCGGCGGAGGCGCTCGAGAGGTCGAGTCTCGCGCGGATCGGACGCGATCTCGATGCGCTTCTCGCCGCACTCGATCCGGAACCTGTCGCGGCCGAACTGGACGCCCTCGTGAATACCATTCTGGCCCGAGTACCGGTGCTCACCGACGACATGAGCGAAGCTTTCCAGGCCGCGATGCGGAGGCTGGTCGATCTGCTTCGCATTTTCAACCCCATGGCGCAGGCGGAGAAATTCCTTTCCGTCCTCGACGTGCTTCGCGACGAACTGGATCTGCTCAATCCCCGCCGACTCGCTTCGGAACTCGGAGAGGTCCACATGGCGATTCGCGAGACGGTGACCGCATACGATCCCGATATTTTTGCCGAGGAAGTGTACGACATCGTTCAGTCGGTCGCGGACAAACTTCGTTCCCTGGATCCCGCCGCCCTTCTCGGCGATCTGGATCTGTTCGGAGATATCACAACCCTGATCGAAGATGCATCGCCCGCGAAGATCCTCCAGGAACTCGATACCGCGCTCGACGCCGTCGGCGAGCGGCTTCAGGCGCTCGATCTCGAGCATCTCGTGGAATCGGTGGAGGGGGTGCCGGGTGAAATCGTCGCGGCCGTCGAGATTGCGGTGGAAGGAATCCGCGCGGAAGTGAAAGCCCTGTTGGAGTCGATCCGCTACGCGAACGCAAACGCAAGCGGCAGCGTGGAGGCAAGCGTATGAAGCAGCGCGAATGGATGACCATCCCGGGAGCGGATTGCGAACTCGAGATCGAACGGGATCGCGATGGACGCCTGCGCGCCATGCGCATTGCCGGACGCGAGTATCTCCGCGTGGACGACGGTGTCTGCACGTACGATGGCGGTTTCGTGGTGACGAGCGAAGTGGAAACTCCGTCCGGCCTGTTGCGCCATGTGCGCACGCGCGATCTGTCGTGGGTGGAAGCCTATCTCCGCGATGAAAACGGATTGCCTGTCCTGGTGGACGGCGTCCGTATCGCCCGCGACGAGCAGGGGCGCATCGTTTCGTGCGATGGACCCGATGCGCGCTGGCGGTACCGCTATGACGGCGCGCACCTCGCGGAGATTTCCGGACCCGGATTCACGCGGACTATAGTACGCGACGATTCGGGCCGACCGGTGGCCGCCGGTCGCGAAAGTCTCCATCAAGCCATCGAATATCTCGACGACAGCCGCACCGACGTCTCGCCATTGCCGGTGGGATGGCATACCGACGAACAGGGGCGGCTCTGGACTGTCGCGCGGCCCGATGGTTCCATTCAGTCGCTGTTTCTCTGGGAAGGATTTCATTGCCTGGCGCGCATGGACGGCGGGCCCGGCGAAGCGCTGTCCGCGGTCTTCTCGCTCGACGGCACCGGAACACCCGTGCGTGTCATTACCCGCGAGGGTGTCGTCCGCGTGCCGCGCGACGCGTACGGCGAAGGACTGCGCGCGCATCGCGGCGTGCCGGGGTTGTTCGGCGGGGCGCAGCATGACGGTCTCTTCCACTATCGGTCCCGCGTCCTCGATCCGGCCATCGCATCCTTCGATGCTCCCGATCCCTGGCATGGCGGCGCGGACGATCCGCGGCGCGGGCGCGGGTATGCAGGCACGCTGCTTGTCGAGAGGCCGGTGGCCGGTCAGTATGCCGTGTGCGGCTACGATCCCGTCGGCTTTGTCGATCCCACCGGAACCATCGCATGGTATTACCTTCTCTCCACGCTCACCTGGGCGTTCCCGAACAATGTGCTGACCTGGGTCGGCATCGAACTCACCATCAACTTCTGGTTCTCGCTGTTCGGAGGAGAGATCGACCGATACTTCACGGGCGCACATATCCACAGCGAGCGTTTCGATATCGGCGCCTTCCAGCTTGACGGCTTCTTCGGGGTCGACGGCCAGGTGTTCACGACGCAGCATATCGTCTGGGCGCCGAGGGAGCAGTTCGAGAATCATGCCGTCGTGTCGGGTTTCGTGCCCGCGGTCCCCGTCTCCCCCACGTATTACGGGACCACGCTGCGCGTCGTGCCGGACAGTTCAAGCGTGGTGTTTCTGCTGCGCGGATCGCGCTCCGGACTCGCCGATACGGGACAGTTGGAATGGGCGCGCGGCGGCGGCAAAGCCGTCGCCTTTGCGCCCGGACTTCCGAGCCCTGTCTTTCCCGAGGGCGGTTTCCATTTCACTATCCTCGCCGATTTCGAGACGGGCTTTCCGACGCTCAACATCCTCGGTCCGAAGGCTGCCGTCCTCACGGAACTGGAGCCCGGCGAGGCCTCCGCGACGGGGACGCTCGACAACAGGCTCGTGCTCACCGTGAACCGGACGGGACTGTCCCTCGCGGAAGACGACGTGATGCTCGTCACAAACGCCGCCAACAACGCGGATATCGTCACGGTGCTCTCGGCGGTGGAGGCGGACGGGAAGACGGCCATACGCCTTTCCTCCAAGACCCTCGCCGCGGGGACCACCGGGTTGAGACTGCGGGGTCTCGGGTCGATGCAGTCGAGCGAGTCCCTTATCCGCGGCGCCGACAATTCGCATTTGAACGTGACCGCCACCAGCGCGCAGTATCGGAGAAACGATGCCTTGCGCCTGCTCGACGGCGCGGCGGTCGCCGGTTCCGCGCTCGTGACCGGATTCGAGTCGCGATTGAACATTGATGCGCCTCTCGATGCCGCCATGCGCGGACCCATCGGAGTTTTCACCCTGGCGCCCAGCGGCCCCGTGCGCGGAGCGGAGCTGACCGCCGTTTCCACAGTCCTCACGTTCGCGGCCGATCCGGTACCCGCGTCGGGCGATTTCATCACCGTCACGAGGGGCGGCACGACAGTCGCCGTCGTCGTCACTTCCAATGGTCCGAATCGCGATCGCAGTGTGGACCGTTCGCTCTCCGGTCTGGGCGCCGCCGGTCCCGTCTCCTGGCAGATGCAGATTCGCGGCGGCGACCTCGGCACGAGGGCCGGCAACGCGGAGGCCGCTTCGGAATTGACCTACGTGCCGATCGTGCGCGGAAGCGCTCCAGGCGCGGGATTCATCGGCGCGGAAGCCGCCGGGGGCACTCTCGCCGCCCGCGCCGTCACGGGCATCGTGCACGACGTCATGGTGCTGGCCACGCCGCTCCCGGGCGCCACCGCGCAGTACACCGTCGAGCGCTACGTGCCCGAGGCGCCCGACGAGAGCGGACTCACGGCGAGCGATCAGCTCGTACTGGCGTTGAATGAGGATCTCCCGGCGGGCGTCGCGCTTCGGCTGCTTCAGCTCGGAAGCGCCTCCCTCGGTCCCGCTGTCGGGGCTTCGCTCAACACGGGCTTCTCCATCGCCGGCCGTGTCGCAAGTCAAGCCTTCGCGAGCCCCGCCGGACAGCAGATCGATGTGTCGGATGCTGTCGTGATCCGGAACGGCGCGGCCGACGAGATCGGTATCGTCAAGACCATCGAGATGACCCTTGAACTGGACCGCGACATGACGCTTGACGCGAGCGGCTTGCGCCTCGTCACGCTCGCGGGCGCCGGTCCATCCTACGACTCCGGACTGATTTCCGGGCGCGAGGTCGTTGTGCTGCCGGCGGTGGGCGGGAACCGCGTGCAGATGCCGCGCTTTTTTGCGGGCGAAATCGTGGAAGTGCGTGGCGCCGGCACGCCGACCCGTCTTTTCCGGATCGCCGCGGTGGAGGGCACCCGTCTCACACTGGAAGGGGATGCCGATATCGCCGCGGGCGCGACAGGCCTGACGGCGCAGAGGATGCTGCCCGTGGACCCGGACACCGGAGGACCCTTCGCCGGCATCGAAGGAACGCCCGTCAACAAGGCCGCCGATGGCAGCACGCGTTCGGTGCGTTTTCGATTCTGGAACAATCGCGCGATTGCAAGTCTGTCGAACCTCGGAATCGTCTCGGGCGGAAAGACCCTCCCGGCCATCGTCTCTCAGACAGCGTACAACGCGACACAGCCCAACGCCGCGGGCAATGCGATGCAGCTCACCGTGCTGCCTTCGGCGGGGAATCCCGCGGTCCCCGCAGCACCGCCGCAGTTTCTTGTCGGCGAAACGGTTCTCATTCGCTGGAACGCTCCGGCGGCTTCTTTGGGACGCTTCACGGTGACCGCCGTCGGCGGCGCCGTGATCGACGTTGCGCCGGTATCAGGAGGGACGTCCATCGTTGGAGCTGTCACCGCCATCACCGTCCGACGGCTGCCCGTGCTCGATGTGACCTTCGCATCCACACCGGCAGCCACGGGCTCGAATGTGGAGATGCTCCTCCTGAATGTTGCTGCGTCGGCTCTCGTCCCGGCATTCGAGCGGGAGAGCGGGAATGCCGTCACCTTCGCCGTGGGGGCCAGTGGTCTGGCGTCGCCGAGCCCGAACCTCGTCGTGGCGATTCCGTTTGTCGAGACCGCCGTCCTTGCCGCGGGAGAATTGACTTCGGGCAAAGTGAAGGCGCCGGACGATCCCGAGCATTGGGAATTCGACCGCCGGGGCGCGCTGGTGGAGCACGAACTGCGCCATACCCAGCAGTACAACTGGTTCGGGCCGATCTGGTTCGCGGCCTTCCCCATGTGGATACTGGACACTGTTCTGGCGGCGACGACCGACATCGAACTTCCCGCTTTCTCGGCCTTCGTGGCCGCCACGCTGGCCCGCAACGCCGACGCCAATACGATAACCGTGTCGATCCCGAGCCCGGGAGATATCCACTTCGCGGACGGGGACACCATACAGATCTACAAGGGAAGCGAGCATGCCGAAGTGACGCTCCGCAACGGCAGCGGCGCGCTGTTCCAGGTGGAAGGCGAAGTCCGCATCGCCGCCGGCGACGTGTTTGTGCGCCGCCGCGCTTCGGGACAGGGATTGTTCTCCGATGTCGCGCTCGGAATCCTCCGCTTCGGCACACCCGGCAGCGTGATGAATCTGGCGATGACGCTCACTTGGGGAACGGCTTTCCAGTTCTTCGGCAGGATCGGCTACCTCATCTCGCGAGCGGTGAACAACGGCACGCTCCTCGATGCGACGGTCGAGAACAGCGGCATGTCCGCGAAACTGCTCGATGCAACGAAGAGAGGCCTCCTGGCCAACGAACAGCGCGTCATCGTGCAGGTGGGCGACAAGACCGTGGTGCGTTCCATCGAAGGCCCGATCGCCGAGGATGGAACCGTGACGTTCCGGTCCGTCCTCCCGGCCACATCGGGAAGCGCGAAAGTTTCGCCCTATGCAACGCAGACGCCGGGCACGTACTGGCATTGGAACAACTACTATCCCGCGATCGTGGATCCCGCCAGGCTCGCGTCGATGACTCTGCAGCCTGTCGGAGACGACCATCTCTCCCTCGCGCCGCGCGACCGTGTCCGGGTGCTCTACGACGAGAACGACAGCTTCGGTTTCACCACCACGGTGACGGCGGTCAACGGAAACCAGATCGACCTCGAGCAGGCGATGCCGTCACTTCCCGCGCTTCCGGCCGGAGAGCTGATCGTGCGGCTCGCGAAAATCGGCCGCGATGACCCGACCGGCTGGCTCGATCAGCGCCTCGTGGACGACCTGTACGACGCCGGCTGGGTGCGCTACCTCACCGATCCCTTCACACAGATCCACCTCACAACGCAGCAGCATGCGCGGGGATCGTTCTGGGATTACTTCACACGTGTCGGACGCTACCTGCTCGGGAGTTCGGCGTGGAGCGCCCTGCCGGCCTTCGGGTGGCTGATGTGGGATCGCGTGTTCCGCAAGGATTACCTCTCCATCATCGAACAGGATGCGTCGGTGCACAGCGGCGATCTCTACTCGTCGATCGGAAAACTGCGGGGCCAGGCAGCCGTCGATGACGGCGCGGAAGCCACGATGACCGTGGGCGATATCGGCGAGTACTGGTTCTGGCCCGCCAACCGCTGGATCGTGCTCCCGCGCTTCGCCGCCGGCGTGGGGGACGCCCCCGGAGTGAATCTTCCCAACGAACTCATCGCCATGCCCTTCATCACCGCCGAGTCCGGAGCCGATGCCCCGGACAACGGCGCAGAGCCGAACAACAATGCCGAAGCGGGGGCGTTTACACCGGGAACCTTGGAGCCGGGATCCGCGCTCGCCGACGCCTTTTTCCTGAAGAATCCGGCCGACCCGCGCGATACCGCTCTTACGGGTCCGCGGGCTTTCGACGTGGACGTCCGGGGCTGGGTGCCGATGGAACCGGCAATACAGCGAACCGCCGCGAGCTATCTCGCCTTCTCTCAACCGACATCGGGGGACCAGCGGCATCGCATGACGATTCGAAACGGATTTGCCCGGCCCGCCAACGACCGGCATGCGCAGGACGAGGGCAGGCAGACGCTGTTCTACAACATCAAGGTGGATGACGTCATCGTCAGGATCAACGGCGTGACGCTGGCGGAGGGCGCGACGGCGCGGCTGCTTCAGACACAGCGCGCGCGGATTGTCGTGACACCGAACAACGACAGGCGCTACCGAGCAACCGTCTTGCGGCCGGCCGACGATCCCTCGCTGCAACGGCCGGAGGATCTGCTCCTCCAGGCTCGCACAGCGAATACACCGGCCGCCGAGGCGGTGGAGATCAGCCGCTTCTACCACTTCGACACCGCGAACGGCCAGTACGAAACGGGCGGGCTGCGCGGCCGGGGCGTGCATCTCCCGACCGACATCGATGTCGCCGTGCGCCAGTTGAACGTGGCTGTCGTGAGCACATTGCCGGTCGTGTCCGCGTTGCCCGCCGCTCCGGACTTCGGGGTGTACACCGAGACGGGCGCCGATTTGAACGCCGGATCCGCGGTCTTCGTGCTGGTGGCGGCGAATGTGCTTGTGCCGAACAATCCGACGATCGTCTACGATGCGGCGGCGCCCGCGGGGACTGTCGATCCCGTGATCGCGCTCACCGATGCGAACGCGGGTGCGAGCGCGAATTTGAAGCGCTTCCTCTGGGACGGCCGCCCGTTCCGGCTGGCGCTGGCCGCCGACGATCCCCCGGAACAGAAGGCACGGGTTCGCTTCAGCCTTCTGATCGGCGAGCCCGGAAACCAGACGACGCTGGAAGCGCTCGTGCCGATACGCGGGCATTTCGTGACCACCGCACCCGGTGGCGCCTTCACGATTCCGAAAGGAGGCACGCTGGTCCTCCTCCTGCGCCGATCTGGCAGGCGCTGCCGTCACGCCTCTCGCGAATATATCGGTCACTCTGCCAGATGGCACGTCGCCGCCGCTGGCGGGGACCGATCCCGAGCTGACCTTCTCGGTGTCCGGCTCCCAGCTCACGATCACGGCGAATGCCGCCGCTTCCATCGGCCGGCGCAGACTGCTGCTCACGGATGCGGCGAATGCCGCCAATCGCGCGAGGAGGACAGTGCAGATCGTCTAGTGCCCTCCGCCTTGTATTTCGCCCTCAGAGTGCGTCAACCGGCGCAGCACGCAAAGCCCTCCACGAAGAGGGCTTTTTTTTGATCCCGTCGCATTGACAGTGCGCAAACTCCATGGCAATTTCCGTCCATGCTTCAAGCGATCCGGAGCACGCGATGCGGACTTTACGAGAATGGCAATGTCCATTCCAGCCTCTCGAATTTCAACGAGGAAAAGGGCTTGACCGCTCGGTCCGCGCCAGAGGGAATTCCTGGAGTTCGTGCTGTCCAAGTACATCGAAACCGGCGTCGAAGAACTCGATCAGGAAAAGCAGCCGAGTCTGCTGGAGCTGAAGTATCACGCCATCGCCGACGCCACCACGCAGTTGGGAGATGTGAAGAGCATCAAGGATACGTTCATCGGATTTCAGAGGTTCCTGTATGAGCGGAACGTGGCGTAGAGTCGCCCGTGCCCCCCTGCCGGCGATTCTGTCCATGCATGGTTTTCTTTTTTCCGCGAAAACCGTATTATTGCAGACTGTTTCGGGTCCGGCGTTATCACGCGGCCCGTCTCCGGAGAGGTGCAGGAGTGGTTGAACTGGCACGCCTGGAAAGTGTGTGTACGGGGAACCGTACCGTGGGTTCGAATCCCACCCTCTCCGCGAAACGACGCTCGCCTTCAATCGACGTTGTCGCTTGAAGGCGAGCGTCGCTTGGCAAACCTGACTACGCCCGGCGACATGCCGGGCACCCGCAGCGAACGCTATCGAAGCACCTGAAATACGGCGCCACGCATCGCACACAGTGCGCGGAGCGGACCGGAACCGGAACCCTTCGTTTTGCTGTGCAATGCCTCGGAATATGTGCGCACTCTCTGGAGCAAACGCCTCCCCCCGACGTGTTATGAACTCTGGTCTTTTTGCCTCGTGGCCTTCACGCCTGTCAATATGGCCAGGCCGAGAAGAACGATGGAACCCACGACGATCCACTGCGTGGGAACGTGCAGGAGGACGGCGGCGTAGATCAAGCCGCCGATGACAATGGCAAATCCCGCGAAATACAGTCCGAACGACATCGCGTATCCTGGAAAAGAGGTGTGTTGCACGCCTGGGTTCCAATCAAGGTAGCACGCAGTTCCTGCGTTGTCAATGGAGAACGCCGCGCAGGATCACCGCAGCACAGTGATCCGTTGCGTGAGGCGGAGGGTGTTCCCGGTCCGCCGCTTCGGGAACCATGGCATCCGGCCGTTCGTTGTGGTCGAACAGCCGTTTCACTTTCTTCGACATCGTCATGCAACAGAAACTTCACGCCTATGAAGGACGGGAGATCACCGTCACGTACAATTTGAAGCGTTGCGTGCACGCCGCCGAGTGTCTCGCTTCCGCCCCCGAGGTGTTCGATTCGATGGCGATCCCCTGGATACAACCGGAAAACGCGGGCGTCAACGAGGTCATCGACGCGGTGCAGCGCTGTCCCACCGGCGCTCTGCACTACGCGCTGAAATCCGGCGCCGAAGGTGAAGCGCCGAATGCGGAGAATACGGTCCGCCCGCAGCCGAATGGTCCGCTGTACGTGCGCGGCACGCTGCGTCTCGTGGCGGAGGACGGGAGCGAAATCCTCCGCGACACGCGCATGGCGCTGTGCCGCTGCGGCGCGTCGAACAACAAGCCGTTCTGCGACAACCGCCATAACGCGGTGCGTTTCCGCGCGGGAGAGGATCTCAGCGAAGGATGGATGGCGCGCGACCTGAAGGCCGAAGGCACGGAAGTACTGACGATCACACCCGTCAAAGACGGTCCGCTCGAAATCAAGGGCCTGATGGAAGTCCGCGACAGCGCGGGACGGTCGCTCTGCGCGGGCAGCTCGGCGGAGTTCTGCCGCTGCGGGCAGTCGAACGCGAAGCCGTTCTGCGACGCGACGCATCAACTCGTGGAGTTCAAGACCTGAGGAGCCTGCCCCGAGCGAAGCCGAGGGGTGAATCGTGAGGAGCCTGCCCCGAGCGAAGCCGAGGGGTGAGTCGTGAGTCGGGAAGTCGTGAGATGACAGAACTGTCCGCGCGCGAGGATTGGGAAGCGCATGCGGCATGGGGAGAGTCCCACGGACATTTGGTATTTTCCGTGCATTCGGATTCATTGAAGATTCAATCCACCACTAACTTCGTTTTTTATGAATTGGCACACCACTCCCTTTGACGACATCGCGACGCATTTCGAGACGGACCTCGCGAACGGACTGACCGATGCCGGCATCGAGAAGTCGCGCGGCAAGCACGGAAAGAACGAGCTTCCGAAGGAAAAGGTGAAATCCCCCATCCTCCTCTTTCTCGAACAGTTCAACAATCCGATCATCTACATTTTGCTCGCGGCGGGCGTGCTCACGGCGTTGCTCGCCGATCCGACGGATTCCATCATCATTTTCGCGGTGGTGTTCGTGAACACGCTCATCGGCTTCTATCAGGAAAAAAAGGCCGAAGCGGCGCTGAACGCCCTCAAGAATCTCACATCCCCGTCGGCGCGCGTGCTGCGCAACGGCGCGCAGTCCACCGTCACCGCGACGGAACTGGTCTGCGGCGACATCGTCTTCGTCGAATCCGGAACCAAGGTGCCGGCCGACATCCGTCTTGTGGAAACGCAGGAACTGGTGGTGGATGAATCCATGCTCACGGGCGAGAGTCTCGCCGTGACCAAGAAGGCCCTGGCCGACGTCGAGGAAAACGCCTCGCTGGGCGACCGCCTCAACATGCTGTACGCGGGCACGGTGGTGCAGCGCGGCCGCGGCAGGGGCATCGTCACCGAGGTCGGCGCGCAGTCCGAACTCGGCATCATCACGAAGAACATCATCGAAGCGGGCGACACCATGTCGCCGCTGCAGCACCGGCTCGAGAAATTCGGCAAGAAGCTCAGCATCGCGATCGGCGTCGCCATCCTCATCATCTTCGTCGGCGGCATCCTGCAGGACAACACGCTGCTGCAGATGTTCCTCACCGCCGTCGGCATGGCCGTGTCCGCCATTCCCGAGGGGCTGCCGGTGTCGGTCACCGTCGCGCTCTCCATCGGCGTGTACACGATGGCCAAGCGCAACGCCATCATCCGCAAGCTCGCCGCGGTGGAGACGCTCGGCTCCACCACCATCATCTGCACGGACAAGACGGGCACGCTCACCGCGAACGCCATGACGGTGACGCGCATCATCGCGGGCGGCAGGACCTACACGGTGACGGGGCTCGGCTACGAACCCGAAGGCGCGGTGCTCGACGAATCGGGCGAGCGCGCGAGCATCGTGAAGCGCGATTCACCCCTCGCCACGGTGCTGAGCATCGGACTGCTCTGCACCGAGTCCAAGATCGTGCAGGAGAACGGGAAGACCCTGCTCGTGGGGGATCCGACCGAGGGCGCGCTCATCGTGTCCGCGCGCAAGGCCGGCTTCGACAGCGAGGCGGAGGCCGCGTCGCATTCCGTTGTCGGACTGCGTCCCTTCGAATCCGAGAATCAGTACATGGCCGTGACCGTGCGCGCGCACGGCAAGACGTACCTGTTCGTGAAGGGCTCGGCCGAACGGATCCTGCGCATGTCGTGGCGGCAGTGGACCGACGACGGCGAGCAGCCCATCGACACCGAGGCCGTGGAGCGCGATGTGGCCACCCTCTCCGCGCAGGCGCTGCGCGTGATCGCCTTCGCGTTCCGCGAGATCGGCGAGAACGAGGATGTGCACGACGATGCGACCTACCGCAACTGCATCTACGCCGGACTGCAGGGCATGTACGATCCGCCGCGCGAGGAGGCGAAGCGCGCCATCGAGGACTGCCGCACCGCGGGCATCAAGGTGATCATGATCACCGGCGACCACAAGGAGACGGCGCGCGCCATCGCGCAGCAGCTCAACATGGAGAGCACGATCGACGTGGTGACCGGCGCCGAACTCGACGGCATGAGCGACCGCACGCTGAAGGGCATCGCCGACATCACGGAGGTGTTCGCGCGCGTCTCGCCGCTGCACAAGCTCCGCATCGTGAAGGCGCTGCAGGCCCGCAACCACGTGGTGGCGATGACGGGCGACGGCGTGAACGACGCGCCCGCGCTGAAGGCCGCGGACATCGGCGTGGCGATGGGGTCCGGCACCGACGTCGCCAAGGAAGCCTCGAGCATGGTGGTGACGGACGACAACTTCGCGTCCATCGCGCAGGCCGTGCGCTACGGGCGCGTGATTTTCGACAACCTGCGGCACATCATCCTCTTCATCCTGAGCACGAGCTTCGGCGGCGTGCTGACGCTCACGATCTCCATTCTCGCGCGCATGCCGCTGCCCCTGCTGCCCGCGCAATTGCTGTGGATCAATCTCGTGACCGACGGCATCTCCACCTTCCCGCTCGCCTACGAGAAGGAGCACGGGAACGTCATGGGGCGTCCGCCGCGCGAGAGCAACGCCGGGCTGGTGCCGAAGGACATGCTGGTCTCGATTCTCTTCGCGGGCATGATCATGATGCTCGGCACGCTGGGCGTGTACCAGTGGGCGCTGCATTTCTACTCGTACTTCATCGTGACGCCCGACCTGCAGGAGTTCGCGCTGCGCAAGGCGCGCACGATGGCCTTCGTGACGCTGGCGCTGTTCCAGATCTTCAACGTGCACAACTCGCGGTCGCTCGGGAAGTCCATTTTCTCGATCGGACCCTTCAGCAACAAGCCGCTGATCATCGTGATGTTCGTCTCCCTCACGCTGCAGGTGCTCGCGATTCACCTGCCGGGCCTCAACGACCTGCTGCGCGTGATTCCGCTCACCCTGAAGGAATGGGCGATCTGCACGGGCGTGTCGCTGACCATCATCGTGCTGCTCGAACTCCGGAAATTCCTCGGCGGGAGATGGGCGAAAGCGTGACGGGTGATTATGAAGGATAATTAGAAGTGTGAATGTTGAAGGTCGAATGATGACGGGGTTCCCAAGTTCGAGCGCCAACGAAGGATCATGCCGGGCGTGAGGGCGCCCGTGTCCAGGATGCGTGCGTGACTCGCCTTGGCGGAGGTCGGAGTCCGCGAGCACCGCCACGCGGCGGCCGAGCGCGTCGTGGACTGCGAGCGTGACCCGCGATGAGGCGGCGAGCGAAAACGGAACCATGGCCGCGTCTGCCCCGGGCTGCGGGTAGTGGGAA
Organism: Ignavibacteria bacterium; assembly: GCA_016720835.1. Taxonomy (GTDB): domain Bacteria; phylum Bacteroidota; class Ignavibacteria; order SZUA-365; family SZUA-365; genus JADKJW01. The sequence goes on along the minus strand of JADKJW010000003.1, from coordinate 5,981 downwards.
CCGAGGACGGACGAGGGCAGAGGCGCGCGATCGAGTTTTACCGGAGGTTGTGCTCCGAATCCCCGGAGAATGAGATTGGCGCGGACCGTACTCACCGCATTGCGGGACACGCCGTACGTCGAGACTGCCCATCCGAGCTTGCGGGGCCGGAATGTAATGATGACGCTCGCAGAATCCCCGGGCAGGAGCGTTGCAGCCGACGGGGCGGAGACGGTGAAGCTACCCGTGTCTCCCGAGAGCCTGGAAATGGCCGTGATCAGCTGTTCCGCATTGGACACATTCCTGATCCACGTACGCGCGGTTGCGCCCGGACCGCCAAGCATGGTTTCGATGACCAGTTCCCGCGGGCGCACTTCGAGAGGGAATTGCCATACGAACGCGGAAAGCGGCACAACCGTCTCGGAATACCGCACATCAGTTGTGCCGATGCGCAGGGAGGCGTGCTTCGGTCCTTCCGTGTCGGCGAGGATCGCGACCTGCACATCGCGTGCCGTCCGGGGCGTGAGGGCGCCGAGCGAAGGCGAGGCCAGGCTGAACAGCGCTGCATCAGGCCCTTCGAACGTGATCCATGTAATTTCGGTCAAGACGGATGTCGGGTTGCTGATGGACAGTGTCGCCGTCGCTTCCTGATGCAGAACCGTCGTATCGTACGATATCGGCCGTGGTGTCACCTGAATGGCGGTGTCCACTACACGCGCGAAGATCGGAAGAGCGTACTCCGCCGACCAGGTGTCGTCGCTCACAAGGCGCAGCGAGGCGGACAACGAGCCCCTCGGTCGCGGAGGAGCATCGCCTTCTCCGGCAACGGTCGAATCGAAGGGATGGATCGGAATCGCGACGCGTGTCGTCGAACAGCCGATCACGACGCGGGAAGCCCGGCCGGGATCGATGCTTGCCGCGGTCCTCTCGATGATGCTGAACGCCGCGCTGTCCGGTCCGCCGATCGACAGTTCGGCCACGTGCAGCGGCGCTGCTCCGGTGTTCGATATCCGTATCGAATCGATGCTGAAGCAGCCGGAAATGAGCGAGCCGAAATCGAGGCCGTTCTTCGCTGGGGTGAGGACGGCGCCGACGCCGAAGCCGCTGAGAGGCACCGCCACCTGGGGGGTTTTTCCATCATTGCAATCGAAACACAGTGCCGCGTCCACTGCGCCCGCGCGCAGGGGAGTGAAGCGCAGGAGGATCTTCGTTGATTGCCCGGCGGTGAGAGGCGAGGAGGCGGGGGTGTGAATGCGATACGCCGCCGAGTCGCGGCCGCGGAGACTCTGACCGCGGATCTCGAGACTCCCGTTGCCCGTGTTCCGTATGGTTATCGTGTCCAGGCTGAACGAACCCACGTTGTGGGTGCCTGACGCCACCGACCATGTATTCAACAGCAGCACCGGACGCGTCGTGGTGGCCTCCAGCGAAACCGTCTCCAGCGGCTCGATGACGCCGTCGCCAGCGAAGCGGAGCCATGCCTCGGCGGTGCGTCCCTCGCGCAGGGGGAGGCAGCGTACGGTGACCGTGGCCTTCCCGCCTGGCTGCACCACGCTGGGGGTTACGGAGGCGATGCTGAACTGGTCGGCGTCGAAGCCTTCGAGCGATGGGCGCGGTGCGGCCATCGGCGACGGCGACTGCGACACCAGCGTGATCGCGCGTTCAGACGGAATGCCGATGTTCGTTTCGCCGAACTGCAGGCGCGTGGCGTTCGCTGTCCACCGCGGCTGCACGGATACGGCGCTCAATGGGATGACGGTGACCGACGGGACGGCGTTCGGTGCGATGATGCGGAGCACGGCATCCTTCTGGCCTTCCGATCCGGCGTTCCACACGATGTCGATCGCGTGCTTCGCGGCGTCGGCCCGCAGCGGCGTTGCGGGATGCCGGAGCACGGAGAATTCAGGAGCGTCGGGTCCGATAATGGATATCGTCGGCGTATCCATTGTCCGGGCGCCGATATTCGCGATCCACAGCCTTCGCGTCAGCACAGTGCCCCGAGTCGCGCGGCCGAAGCCTGCGGACGCGCCGCTCACCGACAGTTTCGGGGATGGAGCCGGAGCTCGCACGCAGCGAAAGAGATTCGTCACTTCCATGCCGCAGTAGCCGTGCAGAGGATCGGGGAAGGACACGCTGCGCATGATCGGAACCATGGTCCCGGTGAGTCCCCACCAGCCAATCGGCGTTTCGTGCCACGACGACGCACCATCGGTGCTTTCGAACATCGTGTACTTCGCTCCGCCGTCGATGATGCCCCAGTCCGCATCGGCGAAGCCGACCGCCAATCCTGAAAACCGGGTGTACGGCAGCGTGAAGACGATCCGCTCCCATGAAGCCCCGCCGTCCGTCGTGCGCAGGCAGAGACCGGTATCTCCCGATGCGTACCCCGTCGCGCCATCGGTCATCCAGAGCGCATTGATGTTTCCCGCGACGGCCGTGCCGATACGCTGCCAGCGATCTCCGCCGTCGGTGGTGCGGAGAATGACGCCGCCCATCCCGACAGCCAGGGCGGTGGCGGTATCCGTCCACGCGATGCTTCGCAATGCCTCGCGCGTGCCGCTCCACTGCTGCGTCCAGCCCTTGCCGCCGTCGCGCGTGCGGAGGATCACTCCCTGCTCCCCGGCGATGAGGCCGTTCGCGGTGTCCCGGAAGTGCACCGCGGAAAGGGTGTTGGTAACGCCGGTATTCGGCGTGCTCCACGTATCGCCGGCGTCCGTGGTGTGCATTGCCCTGCCGTTCTTCGCCACGACCCAACCGTTGTCGCGGGAGGGAAAATGCACGGCGGTGAGATCATCGCCGAGTGGGGTCCCCCGTTGGCGCCACATCGTCCCCGCGTCGTCGGTGCGGAAAAAGCGTCCGGCGTTGGAGCACAAGTACCCGCGCTCCGCAGTCGGGAAGTGCATCCCGTATGGACGGTCGAAGTTCATCGGACCCCCGCGCTGCGCCCACGACAGTCCGCCATCGCGCGTCACCAGGATGAGTCCGTAGCTCCCGACGACCACGCCGAATTTCCTGGAACCGAACGAGACGGAACTCACCCTGCAGGGTGAATAGTCTCCCGCGTCGAATACGCCGTTCCAGCTCGCGCCGGAATTTCCTGTGCGCAGGAGCTTGTTCCGGCTGCCGGCAATTCCTGTTGCCGAGTCGAGAAAATAGAGCGCCTGTCCCTTCCCGCTCGGGTGAGGGTAGTCCCAGGAGTCACCGCCGTCCCTGGTTCGCATCACCACGTAATCCGAGGAGGCGTAGCCGTGCATGCCATCGGAGAAATACATGGCGCGAAAATTCTCCTTCGTGTTCGCATCGATCCGTGTCCATGTAGCCCCAAGATCATTCGTTCTAAACGTCCACGCGCCGGGCCCGACACAAAATCCGACGGTGGTGTCCGGAAATGCCATGCACGTCAGGTTCGCGGCGGAGAGGCTCGACGATCGCGTCCATGTCCCGCATCCGTCGCGCGTCGTGAAGAAGATGCTGGAATCGCTCAAGATCACGGCGACATTCGGCGCGGGAGTTGCCACCGCGCGGAGCGTCGATCGCAGGCCTGGGATGCTCCGCGCGGACCAGCTTTCCCCTCCGTCCGTCGTGGTCACGATGCCGCCGGAGTCGCCGACGGCGATTCCGTTTTTCGCGTCCGAGAATGAAACCCAATTCATGCGCGTGCTCCTTCCCGCGGAGCAGCCGACGAATTTCCAGGACTGACCCTGATCGCTGCTGCGCAAGATGAGCGTGTCATTCAGTGTCACCACCGCGCTGAGCGAATCGGGGCAGGCGACGCAGGAGAACATCTGTCCGTTGTACTGCCGCGAGATGCGTTCCCAGACGTTCTGCGCGCCCGCTCCCGTGTCAAGGAGCAGCAACAGCGCGAGTGTGTATCCAATTCGTCCCATGGCCACCCCGGATGTGCGTGTGCGATTGCGCAAGTTCGCGAGTGCAGGAGCCACTCGCAAGCCACAAAACATTCGCGGGATGACAAAGAGAATGCAAGGGAGAAGGGAGAAGTTGAAGGAGAAGGTGAATTATCCAAGCCGCGCGCATTTCATTTCTCAATTCTCCTTCACCTTCTCCTTTCCACCTTTCTTCACCATCGTTCTCTTCCATGATTACCGAAGCACAACCAGTGTCTTCGTCAGTCGAATGCTGTTCCCAAGTTCGAGCGCCACGAGGTACACGCCGGGCGTGAGGGCGCGCGTGTCGAGGCTGCGCGCGTGATCGCCGGGCGGGAGGTCGGAGTCCGCGAGCAGAGCCACGCGTCTGCCGAGCGCATCGTGGACTGCGAGCGTGACCCGCGATGAGGCGGCGAGCGAAAACGGAACAATGGCCGCGTCGGCCGCGGGCTGCGGGTAGGGGGAACCGAGGAGGGACGAAGGCAGCGGCGCGCGATCGAGCCCGTTCGGCGCCTGCGCCCCGAAGCCGCGAAGCGTGAGGATGGTGTACAGCGCACTGGCGGCGTCGCGGTATACGCCGTAGGTCGCGAGATTCCAACCGTTCTTGCTCGCGCGGAAGGTGACGTCGACGCGCGTCGAATCCCCTGGCGCCAGCATCTCGGGCGACGGCGTCGATATCGTGTAGCTCGTTTTGTCGCCCGACACCCACGAAATCCTGCCGATGCGCTGCGGCGTCGAGGAGACGTTCCTGATCCACGTCTTGGCGGTTGCGGATCCACCGACGACGGTCTCGATCAGCAGGTCGTCGGGGCGCGCTTCGAGAGGGTATCGCCATACAAAGCTGGAGAGCGGAACGAAGAGATCGTAGGTCCGCACATCGGAAGCGGCGATATGCACGCGAGCGCGTATTTCCCCCTCCGTCACGGGATGGAAAGTGAGTTGCACGTTGCGCGAGAGCGTCGGTCCGAGAATACCCCGTCCGGCCGATGTCAGGTCGAACAGCTGCGCGTCCCGCCCCTCCAGCGCAATCGTGTCGATACCGCACCACGACGCGGTCCGGTTGCGGATGTTCAGCGACACCGACGTGCTCTGGTGTAGCACGGTGGTGTCGAACTGGAACGCGCGCGGGGTCACCTCCACCGCGGTGTCGATGACGGCCGCGGAGAGCGAGATCAGCACGTCGGGCAACCATGCGTCATCGCTCGTCAGGCGCAACGATGCACGCAAGGCGTCACCGCTGTGAGAAGCCGGGCCGCCCCCTCCGTCTGGAGTATCGGGGGACAGCGGGCGGCTCGGCGCCCGCCTTGCGGAACAGCCGATGACAATGCGCGACGCCCTGCCCGGATCGATGATCGGCGCAGCCGGCTCGAGGATACGGAACGCCGCGCTGTCCGGTCCCGAGAGCGTTTGTCCAAAGCAGCGCAGGGGCGACTTCCCGACATTGGAAATGCGTATCGAGTCGATGACGTAGGCATCCGTGACGAGCGTGCCGAAATCGAGGGCGCTTTTCGCGGTGAGTCCGGGCGCCCGTCCGGTTCCTGAAAGGTACCAGGTGCGGTTCCCGGGTCCGGATTCGAGGAAGGACAGCCTGAGCTCGGCGATCGCATACTCCGGCCGTAACGGCGAGAAACGCACGACGAGTGAAGCCGATTTCCCCGCATCCAACGATGAGCAGAGGTGCTGGACTATCGTGAATACTCCGGCATCGCGCCCAACGATTGATTGCTCGAGAATCTCCAGCGAGCCCGTGCCCGCGTTGCGTATCACCAGCGTGTCGAACTTCGGTTTGTCGAGCGAGACCGAACCGAATTGGATGTCCGATTTGGACATGCTGAATTTCGGCGACCCGCCGCAGGCCTCGAGCGCGACAGTCTCCAGCGGTTCGATGACGCCGCCGCCGTAGAAACGGAGCAGGGCCTCGAAACGGGCTGCGCGCGTCGGCTGGCATCGCACGGTGACGGTGACCGCACCGCCGGGTTGTACAATCGCCGGAGAGACGGACACGACCCGGAACTGCGATGAATCGGGTCCAATCACCACTGCCAGCGGCGCCTTCGTCGCTGTTTCGCTGCTCGAGATCAGCGTCATATGCCGTTCGACGCTTCCACCGACAGAGAC
>JADKJW010000002.1 GCA_016720835.1 Ignavibacteria bacterium | reverse complement strand
AGCTTGGGTTCGAAACCACGTGGATTTCGGGGGCATGATCTGGCCGGCGTCGGCGATGGACATGAGTTCGTGGATGGAGGTCGGATGGAGGCAGAAGGCGAGGCGCATCTCGCCCGAGTCCACGCGCCGTTCGAGCTCACCGAGGCCGCGGATGCCGCCGATGAAGTCGATGCGCTTGTCCGTGCGCGGATCCGCGATGCCGAGCATGGGCGCGAGCACCAGCGTCTGCAGGATGGAGACGTCGAGACGCGCGACGGGATCGGGATTCTCGAGCAGCGCCTTGGACGCGTTGAGCGCGTACCAGGTCTTGTCGAGATGCAGACCGAATTCTCTTTTGGACGGCCGCAGCGGGCCGTCCGACTCGTGACCGTGAAATGCGCGGCGAGCTTGTGAAGAATTCGTCGGTAGTCATGCCGTTGAGGTCGCGCACGACGCGGTGTAGTCCATGATGCGGAGCTGGCTGGCGGGGGAAGTACACGGCGAGGAAGAGTTGTACTCCTCCGCGCCGGTATGGTGCGGGTTTGCCAGCGCGCGTTCGTGGCCCACGATGCCGGCGGACGCGGAGCGGTGATGGCGTCGGCGATGTAGAGGTTCGGAATCTGCTGGAACAGCTTCATCAGCGCGCCGATGGTCTCAGGGTCGCGGACGAGCCATGACTGGTGCCGCACGCCGTCGAGGGCGACGTGGTCGTTCTCGGGCGGGCCGGCGGCCACGCGCGCGACGATGGCGTCCACCTGCGCGTCGTCGCGATAGGTCAGGAAGATGGGGCCGGAATGCGCGTTGGTGACGCGCACGTGCTCGCAGCGGTCCTCCTCCTTGTCCTTGCGCGTGTGCTCGGTGCTTCTTGATGGTGTCGTTCCAGTACTCCTCCACCGACGCGCAGCCGACGAGGCCGAACTGCGTGTGTCCGTCCATGGTCTGCGCATACACGTAGAGGCAGGGCGCGGGATCTTCGACGAGCGCGCCGCCGCTGATGAGCGCCATGAGATTTTCGCGTGCCTTCGCGTACACGCGCGGGTCGTGCAGGTCGATGGAGGGATCGAGGTCCACTTCCGGCTTGCCGACATGGAGGAAGGACAGCGGATGGCCGGCGACTTCGGCGCGGGCCTCGTCGGAGTTGAGGACGTCGTAGGGTTTGGACGCGACTTCGGCCGCGAGTTCGGGTTTCGGACGGAAGGCCTTGAAGGGGCGGATGGTGGACATGGGGTGCCTGTGAAGATGGAATCGGGAGAAGTTGAGGGGGAAGTTGACAGTGGAAGGAAGGTGTGACAGGGTAGAGGCGGAGTCAGAAGTCAGAAGATCGAAGATGGCAGAGAAGATAGCGAAGTCGTTAGAAACGGAGTCCGGTTGCAGTAACGGGCGTCACCGAAGGTGCAGAGCTTGTTCCGCCATTGATTGGTGCAGAGCATCATTGTTTGATTATTCTCCCTTTCAGAAATCCATCAGCGGTTTCGAGTATGCAGAAGTACATGCCGGTCGGGACCTGCGCGCCACGATAATCGCGGCCGTCCCAGAAGGTACGCGTTTCCGTACCCAAATTTCCCGAGACGGGTATTCTGCGAATTTCCCTGCCGTAAACATCATGCACAGCGAACGATGACGAATTCTGTATGCTTCCAGTTGCAACGATTGTCACAAATTCGGTGAAGGGGTTGGGAAATACCGTCATGGCTTGGAGTCGTCGGAGCTGGTACATCATCCACGAGTGTTCTCTCCATGCACTTCCTCCGAATACTACTGAAACCGGTTTCCCCAATCGTTACAAATGTCGCAGCGAAATCATTTACGCCGTCTCCATCGATGTCTGGGATACCGATGGCTTCCATAGCCACTATCTCCCCACTCTTAGGATTGTATGCAGTCGCTACGGGATACGATTCCATTCCTGTGAACTACCGAGATAGATGAATGCATTACCTACTCCGAATCCGTATTGGCCTGTAAGATAATCGTCAAATCCATCACCGTTGATATCACCGATGCGAGTAGCCGAGTTCGATAGTGTAGTAGAAGAATCAGGGACTGTATATCACTCTATCAGGAGATAAGAATGGAATCCTTAAGGGCCATAATATATGTAGCCGTTGTGATCACCTATATATAGATCGTCTATTCCATCGTTATTGATGTCCAAAACTTAACGATAGCATGGAATATGGGGAGTACTGTACGGTATTACTTCTCTGCCAATTCTTTGATCAGGCCGGTCGGGATCCAAACTTGAACCACTGGTGCCATAGAAGATATCATAGTACTGCTTTGGCGGTGCAGGACTGGGAGGTTGAGGGAAATCGCTCGCAACAATAAGATCCTTAAAACCATCTCCGTTTACATCTGCAATTTTCAGACCGTTCTCACTGAAAAGGAAACGACTACTGAGAGAGTTGACCGCCGTCAGATCGGGGAGCGGAAACTTTGCTCGATCCTCCAAAGTACACGAATATCTTTCCGGTACAGCCATGTCCGGACATGCTTCCACCATGCTGGTGCAGCAACGGCGATGTCATCAAGCCATCGCCATTCAAATCGCCGATAGCAATGTAATTTCCAAAATTGAGAATATTGACTTGCTCTGTTGGATCAGTACTTATCCGCCAAGCAGGGACTGTGTCAATTGTGAACGGGCAGGTTGAACAGCCCGGGTACATTGTAACCCCCTCGAACCATGTCTGCACCAGCAGATCCTGTAGCCCATCGCCATTCACGTCTCCCTTCGCGAGGGTGCCCCATCCTTCCAAGCGAACAAAGTTATTCCTATCGATGATTCCAGGTTTTGTACCGAAGATCATCCAGGTCTGTCTTGTTGTTCCAATGCCTGTATTGATGAACAAGTCCGGAATGCTGTCCCTGTTCACGTCTCCCATGGAAAGAATGTGAGTCGCATACGTCCAACTCGGAGCGCCGGGCGAATAGAACAGGAGAGACGCCTGAGGGAAACCCACATTGAATGCGCTTTGCGAGAAAGCGTTCGAGCAGAATCCGGCAAGGAGTACGATTGAAATCAGCACCCTGAAGCACCTGCTTGCCCGATATGCATTCCTGCCGATGCTTATACGCACCTGTCACTTCCTGCGCTGAGTATTGCAGTGGAGGGGGGAACGGTTGCGGTGCAAAAGCAGCGACCGTCCACCCCCCTCTGCAAAGGAATTATCTGGTTTTCAACTTCACGAAACGATCTTTCTTTCGTTGTACGAGTTACACGAGCGCCGCGATGACCTTCTGCGCGATTTCGATGGAGACGCGGTCCTGGGCTTCGACGGTCTGCGCGCCGATATGCGGGGTGACGCTGACGCGCGCGTGCTCGATGAGGGCTTTCTGGGCGTCGGTGGCGGGCTCGTTGACGAACACGTCGATGCCGGCCGCGTAGACCTTGCCGCTGTTGAGGGCGTCGAGCAGGGCGGCTTCGTCCACCACGCCGCCGCGGGCGCAGTTGATGATGACGACGCCGTCCTTCATCATGTCGAGTTCGGCCTTGCCGATGGCCGCGCCGGCCTGCTTGTCGAGCGGGATGTGCATGGAGATGAAGTCCGCGTTGCGCAGGACGTTTTCCTTCGACGTCAGTTCCACGTCGAACTGCATGGGCGCGTACATGGGATCGAAGGCCATGACGCGCATGCCGAGGCCGATGCCGCGGTGGGCGACTTCCTTGCCGATGGAGCCGAAGCCGAGCAGGCCGAGCGTCTTGTTGAAGAGTTCGATGCCCTTCGAGTATTCCTTCTTCGGCCACTTGCCCTGGCGCATTTCCATCGAACTCAGGTTGAGGAAGCGGCTGACGGCGAACATGTGGCCGATGGCGAGTTCCGCGACGGAGATGGCCGAGGCACCCGGCGTGTTGAGCACCGGCAGGCCCTTGCCCTTCGCGTAGGCCACATCGATGTTGTCGAGACCGACGCCGCCGCGGGCGATGACCTTCAGCTTCGTGCCGGCATCGATCACTTCCTTCGTCACCTTCGTGGCCGAGCGCACGATGATGCCTTCGGCGTCGACGATGGCGGTCATGAGTTCTTCGGGCGTGAGCTTCGTCTGATTCAGTTCGTGTCCGGCTTCGATGAGGAGCTTCGCGCCTTCCTTCGAAATGCCGTCAGGGATGAGGATCTTCATGGTCGACTCCGCAAGCTGGTGGATGGGGTCTATGGTCCGCAGAAATGTCGGTTGGCAAAGGGGCGGTGTGCGTGAGACGTGCTGATGCCGGTGTTCGTGCCGAATTTCACGAAAAAATACCGAAGTGGAGGGGAAGAACAAAAGAGGACGCGGAGACGCGGTGACACGGGGACGCGGTGACGCGGAGATGCGGGGAGGCGGAGACACGGAGACGCGGAGACACGGAGACGCGGAGACACGGAGACGGAGACACGGAGACACGGAGACACGGAGACGCGGAGACACGGAGACGCGGAGATGCTGGTGATGAACGGCGGTGTATCCGGTGTGAAAATGATAGGAACATTCGTTAGGTTTGAGGACTGAATCGGCACGCGGTTGCGGCTTCAGTCCCCACCATCCACAACAACAGGAGTACATTTCATGGAACGCGCGCACAATTTCTTTGCCGGCCCGGCAGTGCTTCCATTATCGGTCGTCGAAGAAACGAAAGACGCCGTGATGAATTTCGCGAACCTCGGCGTGTCGATCATGGAAGTGAGTCATCGCTCGAAGGAATTCGACGCCGTGATGCTCGAGACGCAGAAGGACACGCTGGAACTCATGGGCCTCTCCTCCGAAGACTATGACTGCGTATTTGTGGGCGGCGGCGCGAGCATGCAGTTCGCGATGGTGCCGATGAATTTCATGCACACGAAGGCGGACTACGTGGTGACGGGCGAGTGGGCGACCAAGGCCGCGAAGGAAGCGAAACTGTTCGGAGAAGTCGTGAAGGTCGCCTCGTCGGAAGACACGAATTTCAATTACCTCCCGAAGACCTTCGCGTGGTCGCCGGATGCCGACTACGCGCACATCACCACCAACAACACCATCTACGGCACGGAGTGGAAGACGACGCCCGATACGGGTTCGGTGCCGCTGGTGGCCGACATGTCGTCGAACATGCTCAGCCGCACGCTCGACTTCTCGAAGTACTCGCTTATCTACGCGGGCGCGCAGAAGAATCTCGGACCCGCGGGCGTGGTCATGGTGATCATCAAGAAGGCGTGGCTCGAAAAAGCGAATCAGAACATCCCCACCATGCTGAAGTACAAGATCCACGTGGAGAAGGGTTCGATGTACAACACGCCGCCGGTGCTGCCGGTGTTCGTGGTGGGCCGCACCCTGAAGTGGATCAAGGCGCTGGGCGGACTCGAGGCCGTGGAAGCGCTGAACGCGAAGAAGGCCGCGCTGCTCTACGACATGTTCGACGCGTATCCCGAGTTCTACAAGGGGACGGTGAAGGCGAAGGAAGACCGCTCGATGATGAACATCACCTGGAATCTCCCGACGCCGGAACTCGAGGACAAGTTCGTCGCGGAAGCGAAGAAGCTGCGCATGCTCGGGCTCAAGGGCCACCGCTCCGTGGGCGGCTGCCGCGCGTCGACATACAACTCCTGCCCGATCGAGTCGGTGCAGGCCCTTGCGAAGTTCATGGAAGAATTCTACACCGCGAACAAGTAATTCCGGTTTCCGAAAACGGAGCGCGACCTTGCGCCCGCTTTCGTGAAGAGAATGCAGCTAACGGCGGGAAGCGATTCCCGCCGTTGCCATTACCGACCTTTTCTGGCTTTGACGTGAAATTCCGTATCCGGTTCACGGACGAGCATCGGCACCTGTTTCTCGATCAGCTTGCCATACTTGCGTTGCGCCACTTCCATGTCGTAGCGTGCCTGCAGGCGAAGCCAGATGGAAGGCGACGTGCCGAAATAGCGCGCCAGTCGCAGCGCCGTATCGGCGGAGATCGCGCGCATGCCGCGCACGATCTGGCTGATGCGCAGCGCTGGGACGCCGAGGTCCAGCGCCACGCGGTATTGCGAAAGGCCGAGGGGTTTCATGAAATCCTCGAGCAGGATTTCTCCGGGGTGCACGGGCGGCAGGGTTTTCATGGCGCTAATGATAATCGGTGATTTCCACATCAGCCCACCCGATTCATCGCCTCCCGCCCTTCCAGCACCGCCACCACATTCTCCGCGGCCATGACGGCCATGCGGGCGCGGGTTTCGAAGGAGGCGCTGCCGATGTGGGGGAGGATGACGACGTTGTCGAGCGCCTTGAGTTCGCCGGGGATGGCGGGTTCGAACTCGTAGACGTCGAGACCGGCGGCGAAGATGCGGTGCTCGCGCAGGGCCGCGATCAGGGCCTGTTCGTCGACGACGGGTCCGCGCGCAGTGTTGACGAGCACCGCGGAGGGATTCATCAGGGCGAGTTCGCGCGCGCCGATCATGTGCCGCGTTTCGGGCGTGAGGGGCACGTGCAGGGAGACGAAGTCCGATTCGCGGAGCAGGGTGTCGAGGTCCGCGGCGTGCGCGTTGCAGGCGTGTTCCATTTCCTCGTTGCGATTGCGGGAGCGGTAGATCACGCGCATGCCGAAGCCGAGTGCGCAGCGGCGCGCCATGGCCTGGCCGATGCGTCCGCCGCCGATGATGCCCACCGTGCGTCCGGCGAGGTCGAGTCCGCGGAAGAGCATGGGCGCCCAGCCGTCGAAGTCGCGCGCGCGCAGCCAGCGGTCGCTCTCCACGATGCGCCGCGCGCAGGAGATCAGCAGCGCGAAGGCGATGTCGGCGGTGGCGTCGGTGAGCACGCCGGGTGTGTTCGTCACGACGATGCCGCGCGCGCGGGCCGCATCGAGATCGATGTTGTTGTAGCCCACCGCGCAGTTGGCGATCACCTTCAGCTTCGGCGCCGCGGAGATCACGTCCGCGTCGACGGGATCGGTGAGCATGGCGAGCAGGCCTTCGGCCTCGCGCACAGCGTCGACGAGTTCCGTTTTGGCGATCAACCGGTCGTGCGGGAACATCGTGAGCGACGTGCGCTCGCGCAGGATGCGCATTCCTTCTTCGGGAATTTCGCGGGTGAGGAAGACGGGTGGGAGCATGGGGAGGAGTAGGGAGTTGGGAGTGGGGAGTAGGGAGTAGTGGGAAGAAGACCGAACGATTCGGTGTACGGATTTCTTTCACCCTTCTCCTTCACCTTCTCCCTTCACCTTGAATTCAAGGGAGAAGGAGAAGGTGAAGGTGATGAAGAAAAAACGGACGATCCGATACGTATGTCAGGTGTGAGCAACGTTATCCGCTACGAATGTACGGGTCTGAGGCTTCTGTTCCAGACAATGGTATCCCTCCGCGTCCCCGTCCTCGACTTCGCTCGGACTGACAATCCAAGCGAGCAGGACTGCACGGCATCACCGCGTCCCCCGTCCGGGCTGGTCAATCCAGCGCAGTCCCAGGCGTCGCTTTCTGGACCGATCCGACTCAGGCAGGCCCCATCCCCGTCCCCGTCCTCTTCCTCGACAATCCCCCCCCCCCCCCCCCCCCCCCCCCCCCCCCCCCCCTTTGGGATCCGCACTTCAACAGCGTTCCACCAAGGACTGTCCGAAACATCACTCGCTTCCACCCCCCACGGCTCCCTCCGGCATCGCAAGACGCCAGGGCGCCGCGCAGAACCCTCTCAAATACAGCATGCTCATGAAGAAGACCGCTGATACACTTCAGGCCGACGAAGACATCCAGGAACTGCGAGGGGCGCGGGGCTGGTTTTTGCGCATGCTGCAGCGCCATCCCATCCTCATCCTGGGGCTTCTCCTCTTCACGGGCATGGCGATGATCCTGTGGCATCTGAACCGCTTCTCCACATCGATCAAGGAATCCGTCTCCCTGCAGAGCGCCGAACAGTACGCGGCGACATTATCGGAATTCCGGCTCTTTTACGCGAATGAGATCATCCCCCGGCTGAAAACCTACAACGTCGACATCACGCCGGAGTATCTGCTCAAGTCCAACGCCATTCCCATCCCCGCGACGATGAGCATCGACCTGAGCAAGCGCATCAGCGCGCGGGGGGGCGGGTACCTGATCCGCGTCTACAGCGATTTCCCGTTTCCCTGGCGCGCGGAAGAGGGCGGTCCGCGCGACGATTTCGAGCGCGAGGCCCTGAAACAGCTCCGCGGGAACGCGAAGGTGCCGTACGCGCGATTCGAGGTGTACGACGGGCGGACGTCGCTCCGGTACACGAGTCCGATGCTGATGGAACGGTCCTGCGTGACGTGCCACAACACGCACCCCGCGTCCCCGAAAAAGGACTGGAAGGTGGGCGACGTGCGCGGCGTGCAGGAAATCACCATGCCGCTCGACCGGCAGATCGGCGAAATCAAGACGGGACTCACCGAGTCCTTCTCCATCATGATGATCATCACGGTGTTCGGTCTGGGCATCCTGTGGGTCGCCGTCGGAGGTCTCCGCAAATCGCTCGCGCACACGCAGCTGCTCGCCGAGCGCCAGAAGGACATCAACCGCGAGCTCGAGATACAGGTGTCCGAGCGCACGCGCGCCGAACTCGCGCTCGAGGAGACCAACCGCACGCTTGAATCCAAAGTCGAGGAGCGCACGCACGAACTCTCGGAGAAGAACGGACAGCTCAGCGAGGCGATGGACCGTCTCAAGGAGACGCAGGAACAGCTCATCGTGCAGGAGAAACTGGCCTCGCTCGGAGAGCTGACCGCCGCGATTTCGCATGAGATCAAGAATCCGCTCAACTTCGTCAACAATTTCGCGAAGCTCTCGCGCAAGCTCACGGCGGAATTGCGGGAGGAACTCGCACAGCATCCCGACGGCATCCCCACCGCCGATCTGCCGAATCTGACCGACATCGCCTCCGACCTCACGGAGAACCTGGCGCGCATCTCCGAACACGGCGAACGCGCGGACAGCATCGTCAAAGGCATGCTGCTGCATTCGCGCGGGATCTCGGAACCGCACAAGCCGACCGACATCAACGCGCTCGTGAAGGAGTCGGCAAACCTCGCCTATCACGGCATGCGCGCGCAGTCGCCCGATTTCGAATTCGTGCTCAACGAGGATTTCGCGCCGGATCTTCCGCCCGTTCTCACCTCCGAGCAGGACCTCGGCCGCGTCTTTCTCAATATTCTGAACAACGGTCTCTACGCCATCAAGCAGAAGAAAGAACAGCGCGGCGACACCTATGCCGCGGAGATTCGCATCACGACGAGGCTGGACGACGACGCGGTGGAGATCCGCCTGCGCGACAACGGCACCGGCATCCCCGCGGAACTCCGCGAAAAAATCTTCCAGCCCTTCTTCACCACCAAGCCCTCCGGACAGGGCACCGGTCTCGGTCTCTCCATCAGCTATGAAGTGGTCAAGCAACACGAAGGCACCTTTCGCGTGGAATCCGAGGCGGGCGAATTCACGGAATTCATCGTGCGGCTGCCCCTGGTACGAACGTGAGCCCAAGGAGTACGGGAGTGCTGGAGTAGTGGAGTAGTGGAGTAGTGGAGTAGTGGAGTGATGGAGTGCTGGAGTGCTGGAGTATTGGACACCATGCTCCACTGAAACAACAGGGCTTCGCCACGACTCGCGCTCCGGAAGGCCTGTTTTCACGCGGCTAAACGGATTTCCGGAAATATTTTTCCTCATTCCGGAACTCAATCCTCGAATACATGGTTTCCAATCTTGAACGGTTTAACTCTTACACGTACTGAAGACCTGATCACGCGCTGCGCGGCCAGGTTTTAGATATAGAACTTTCTTCACGTACCAGGGGATTGTCTCCTCGCTCGTTGCGGATATCCGCACACGGGATATTCATGGCAATCTTCACGCTTTCCAGGATTTCTGCGCCGCAGGGCCTCCCGGAAAGGTGTTTGCAACTGAGCTGTTCGGCGGCGCGCGGCACGAGAACGATGCGGCGCGTTTCGAAGAAAAACCGCTTGAGCACAGTTCCTTCCGAGATCACTGTCCATCATCAGGAGTTCCACGCATGAAGAAAATACTTGTAGTGCTGTCTGAATACGGTTATTGGGGCGAAGAGCTCATCGGACCGCTTGAGGCGATCGACAAACAGGGATATCAGGCCGTGTTTGTGACACCGACGGGGAAGCGTCCCCGCGCGTTGCCGGTGAGCATGGATTCGGGTTTCATGGATCCCCCGCTAGGCAAGTCCGTGACCGGCGAGTACATGGCGCGCCGCACGAAGGAGGTCGACGATTCCGATCGTCTCGCCACGCCGCTCAATCTGTCCACCTGGTTTCCCGAACGCCCCTACTACAGCGCGACAAACTACCTGCGCGCGCTCGAAGCGTACAACGATCTCGTTGACGAGGCGCAGGCGTCCCTCGCCGAGTACGACGCGCTGTTGCTCGTCGGCGGCAGCGGACCCATCGTGGACATGGTGAACAACCAGCGTCTGCACGACCTCGTCCTCGGATTCTACAAGGCCGGCAAGCCCATCGCCGCCGAGTGCTACGGCGTCGCCGTGCTCGCGTTCGCCCGCGACTGGTACAACCGCACGAGCATCCTCGCAGGCAAGCACGTCACGGGTCACCCGCTCGAGTACGACTACCATGACGGCACGGGATTCTACAATGCCGAGAAAATGGCGTGGGTGGATTTCAACATGGGACCGCCGCCCTATCCGCTCGAACTGATCCTCCGCGACGCAACGCAGCCCGGCGGCGCGTATCACAGCGGCGTCGGACGCAACGTCTCCGCGCTCGTGGACTACCCGTTCATCACGGGCCGTTCCACCGAGAGCTCGGTCGCGACCGGCACGTTGCTCGTGGAAGTGCTTGAAAACGGCATGACCCGCTACGGCTGGTAGGAATGTCATCCGCCCCGTCGCTCGCGGCGGGGCGGATACCGTTTCGGTCCGTCCACCACCGGCCTCCTGTTTCCCACCATTGATCACACGAAGAAAGGCATACCTTCATGAGCGGTAAGACCGGTCGCTACGCGATCATCGAACAGTTCCTCGCCGACGGCATCACGCACATGTTCGGCAATCCCGGAACGGTGGAGCAGGGCTTTCTGGACGCTCTCGAGGCGTATCCGCATTTCGAATACGTGGTGACGCTGCAGGAAACCATCGCCGTCGCGATGGCCGACGCCTATGCGCGATCCCGCAAGAAGCCCGCGCTCGTGCAGTTGCACAGTGGCGTCGGTCTTGGCAACGGCATCGGCATGATGTACCAGGCGTACCGCGGCCATGCGCCGCTCGTGGTGATCGCGGGGGAGAGCGGCGTGCAGTACGACGCGATGGACGCGCAGATGGCGGCCGACCTTGTCGCGATGGCGAAGCCTGTCACGAAATGGGCGACGCGCGTCGTGCATCCCTCGTCGCTGCTGCGCGTGCTGCGCCGCGCGATCAAGATCGCATCGACGGCTCCGATGGGTCCCGTCTTCGTGTCCCTGCCGATGGATGTGCTCGACGCCATCATCGAGGAGCCGATCGAAAAAACGTCCGTGCCGGAAACGCGGTCCGCTCCTCCCGCGGACCTCGTCGCGCAGGCGGCGGCCATGCTCGCCGGCGCGTCGCGTCCCATGATCATCATGGGCGACGGCATCGCGTACTCCGGCGCGCAGGACGAACTGCGCGTGGTGGCCGAGGCCCTCGGTGCGGAGGTGTGGGGTGCCGATTCGTCGGAGGTCAACATCAGTTTCACGCATCCGTTGTACATGGGCGCGCTCGGGCACATGTTCGGCACGCACAGCGCGCCGATCACGTCGCAGGCCGACGCCGTGCTCATATGCGGCACCTACGTGTTCCCGGAAGTCTTTCCCGCCATGAACGGCGTCTGGGCGCCCGGGGCGAAGATCGTGCACATCGATCTGAACGCGTATGAAATCGCGAAGAACCATCGCGTGGACCTCGGCCTCGTGGCGGATCCCAAGCTGTCGCTCGGCGCGCTCGTCCCGGCCGTCAGGGCCGCGCAGTCCGACGCGCAGAAGGACGACGCCCGCGCCCGCATCATCGCGCTCGAGAAGCGCAAGCACGACGCGCTTGGCGCGGCCATCGCGCATGACGACGCGGTGGCGGAGCAGATGCCGATGGACATTTCGGTGTTCATGAAGCAGCTCGCGCACGTGCTGCCCGACGACGCCGTCATTTTCGACGAGGCGCTCACCTCGGGTCCCGCACTCGAGCGCTACCTGCACCCGCATGTTCCCGGGCAGTACTTCCAGACGCGCGGCGGCTCGCTCGGCGTCGGCATCCCCGGCGCACTCGGCCTCAAGCTCGCGCATCCGGACAAGACCGTGATCGGCTTCACCGGCGACGGCGGCAGCATGTACACGATTCAGGCGCTGTGGACCGCGGTGCGGCACAACATCGGCGCGAAGTTCGTGATCTGCAACAACCACACCTACATGCTCCTCAAGCTCAACATCATGGAGTACTGGAAGGAGCGCGGCATCGAGGAACACCGCTTCCCCGACTGCTTCGACATCGGCAGTCCGGTGGTGGACTTTGCCGGCCTCGCGCGGTCCATGGGCGTGCCCGCACGGACGGTGGACCGTCCCGCCGACGTTGCCGCCGCCATCGAGGAGATGCTCGCCACCGACGGCCCGTACCTGCTCGACGTGGTCGTCTCGAACCGCGTGCCGGGATCGAAGGCCTGACCGCGCGTTCCGCCCATACAGTGAAATTCACAGACCGATACATCCGAAATACTCAGGAGTTCCGTTCATGGGAAATACACCGCTGACCGTCGAATCGATCAACCGCTTCGTCGCCGCCTGGTACCAGGCGCTCGACTTCCACATCCCCATCGAGCAGGTGTATCCCATGCTTGCCGAGACCGGATTGAATGTCCAGTTCCCCGACGGGGACATCAAGGACTTCGCCTCCTTCAAGGTGTGGTACGATCGCGTGACCGGCCTGTTCTTCGACGAGAATCATTACGTGCAGTCCGTCGCGGCCGAGATCAAGGGCGACGAGGCCGTGCTCGACATCGTGGTCGGCTGGCAGGCGAGCTGGTGGGAAGCGCCCGCGGCCAAGAGCAAGCGCGTGTCCATGGATGCCACGCAGCGCTGGATTGTCCGCAAGAGCGACCGCAATGCCTTCGGCATGGAGATCGTGAACTACAATGCAACTGTCGAACCCTTCAAATACGCGCCGGGCTTCGCGCGCCTCTAACTTTCAGGAGACCAGACCATGGCCACCCCCAACGCGAACAAGACACTCGCGCGCCGATATTTTCTCGAGCTGCTGAACGCCGTCAACGAGAAATCGGCCTACGAACTGCTGTCCGACGATTTCATCTTCACGCTTCCGACGCACCCCGAGCCGTTTCACGGTCCGGAAGGTTTCATCGGTCTCGCGAAGATGCTGCACGGCTCCTTCCCCGACTTCTACATCTTCCCTGCGGACATGGTGGCAGGCGACGACTGGGTGATCACCCGCTGGCGGGGCGGCGGCACGCACACCGGCACGCCGCTCGTCACCATCAAGGGCGACATCCCCGCGAACGGGCAGTCGTTTGAAATCGACGGCATGACCTGGCACACGATCAAGAACGGGAAGATCGTCGAATCGATCGGCCACGAGGACACGCTCGGGCTGCTCTTCCAGCTTGGAGTGATTCCCTCGCCTCCCGCCGCGCCGCCCGTCACGACGTCGGAGCAGAACATCGCGCTCGCCCTCCGCTATTTCAGCGAGATCATGAGCCAGGGCAAGCTCGAGGTGGTGGAGGAAATCCTGGATCCGAGTTTCGCGTTCATCATTCCGACGCAGCCCGCGCCGATCGTCGGGTACGAGGCGTTCAAAGGCTTCGTGATGTATCTGCGCAACGCGTTCCCGGACATTCAGTTCACGTCGCTGCGTCACACCTGCGAAGGGGACAAGGTCGCGTCCCGCTGGACGATCGCCGGCACGCATCAGGGCGAGTTCCTCGGGATGCCCGCCACCGGCCACAGCATCAAGGATTTCGGCATCGACATCTTCACGATACGAAACGGAAAGATCGTCTCGGTGCATGTGAACGAAAACGATTTCGGACTCATGCAGCAGCTTGGCATGATGGGCTGACCTCCACGTTCCTGACTTTTCACCATTCATTTTCGTGCACACAATACAAGGATGAGACCGATGAAAGTTCTTCTTCGCAGTGTTTCTCTCGCGGCCCTCGTGCTGCTCGCGAGCTGTGGCCAGCAGCAGCAGGCCGATTCCGGCAAGGCCGCGGCCGACCAGCTGGCCGCCAACAAGGCCGCCGCAACGAAGCTGTTCAACGCCGGGTGGAACGACGGCAACTTTGCGTTGCTCGAGGAGATGATTCCCGCTGATGCACTCGATCACAGCACCATTCCCGGCAAGTCGCCGGAGAAGGGCGCCGAGAGTTTCAAATCGATCATCGGCATGTTCCGCGCCGCGATCCCTGACATCCATCTGACCATCGACGACGAATTCGGTGAAGGCGACAAGGTCGTTCACCGCTGGACCCTGAAGGGCACGCACACCGGCACCCCGCTCTTCGGCGTCCCGGCATCGGGCAAGGTGCTGCAGTTCAGCGGCACCACGATCGTGCGTCTCGCCAACGGCAAGGTCGCCGAGCGCTGGTCGAACGTGGACGAAATGGCGCTCGCGCGTCAGCTGGGCCTCGTGCCGCCTCCTCCGGGTCCGCCGCCCGCAGGCAAGTAAGAGACAGAGGAACGCGCGCCCCCGCCCCGAACGGGCGCGGGCGCGCGTCTCCACGATTCCATCCATCCTCCGAGCGACATCCGCAGAGCGCCACCGCAGGCGCGACAACGTCACAGGCACCAATTACGAAAGGAACATCATGAGAACGATCATCTTCATACTGCTGTGCAGTGTCGCGTTCAGCACACCCTCGTTCGCACAGGGAAAAAAGGACAAAAAGACCTCCAATGCGGAATCGCACCGCCTGATGGCGGGCCAGTTCCTGTCCGAAGTCTGGACGAAGGGCAACGTGGACATCGCCAAAAAAATTCTGCAGCCGGACTTCAAGTTCATTCTCGCCTTCACCACCGTGAACGGGCTCGAGGATTTCCTTGCGCTCGTGCGACGCAACCGCACCACGTTCGAGAATCTGACCTACGTTCCGACCGACATCGTCGCCGACGAGGGCGGCGCGGTGGCGTACTGGCAGATGTCGACCACAAAGAACATCGGTCCGTGGCGCGGCGTCCCCGCGTCGCAGAAACCCGTCGCCATCGAGGGGATGAGCTACTACAAGTTCAAGGACGGGAAGATCGCCGAAATCCGGGTGCAGAACGACGTGTTCAGCATGCTGCGGCAGCTCGGATTCGTGTCGGCGCCCGAAGTCGTCGAGAAGAACAAGCAGCTCGTGCGCGAATACGCCGCGGCCATTCTCGGCAAGCGCGACTTTTCGCAGTTCTCGAAGTTCGCGGACCCGTCGTTCAAGATCGACCGCAGCGCGGTGCCCGAAGCCATTGCGGGCGCGGCAGGATTGAACGCGCAGATGGACATGCTGTACAAGGCATTTCCGGATCTGGAAATCCAGATAGCGGACATGATCGCGTCCAACGACAAGGTGCTCGTGCGCTTCGAGGCGCCCGGCACGCACACGGGCGACTTCATCGGCATCAAGCCGACGGGCAAAAAGGTGGTCTGGAAGGGCCTCGTCCTCTATCACATCAAGGACGGCAAGCTGATCCACGCCTGGGCGAACTGGGACGACACGGGTCTGATCAACCAGCTCACGCAGAAGTGACCGGTTCTCCGGCACCGTCTCCACACTCCTTTCACTCTTCATTTGCAGGACGACATGGCACAGGAGTTTGATTACATCGTCATCGGCAGCGGCGCTTCCGGCGCGGTTGTCGCCAACAGGTTGAGCGCGGCGCCGGGCAACCGGGTGCTGCTGCTCGAGGCCGGCGACGGCGACGGCAGGAACGACATTTCCGATCCGGGCGGCTTCGTCCGCCTCTGGGGTTCGGACGTCGACTGGAAGCTCGCCACGTCGGAGCAGCCGGCGCTGGGCGGCCGCAGCATCATGATCAACCAGGGACGCGTGCTCGGCGGCAGCACCTCCATCAACGCGATGATGTACGTGCGCGGCAATCCGGGGAACTTCGACCAGTGGAACGCGATGGGCGCGGACGGCTGGAGCTATCGCGACGTGCTCCCGTATTTCCTGAAATCCGAAGACTACGAAGGCGGCGCGTCCGAGTACCACGGCGTGGGCGGACCGCTGCGCATCCGCGACTGTCCCGACGACGACATGCGCTCCGAGCCCTTCATGCTCGCCGCGAAGGAGGTCGGATTCGACGGTCCGTACTGGGACACCAACGGCGCGCGCCAGGAGCACGGCGCGGGATTGCTGCAATTCCACATCGCGCAGGACGGCACGCGCGCCAGTTCCGCCAGCGCCTTCCTCGATCCCGTCCGCAGCCGCCCGAACCTGACCATCCTCACCGGCGCCGAAGCCACGCGCATCGTTCTTGAAGGCGGAAGGGCGACCGGTGTCGAGTACCGCAAGGACGGCGCGATGCAGACCGCGCAGGCCGCGCGCGAAATCGTCGTCTCGGCCGGCGCGTTCCTCTCGCCGAAGCTGCTGCTGTTGTCGGGCATCGGTCCCGCCTCGCACCTGCAGCAGCACGGCATCGCCGTCGCGGTGGATCTTCCCGGCGTCGGGCGGAATCTGCAGGACCACATGCAGCTCCCGGTGATCTACCGCTCGAAGGTCGACACTCCGCGCACCACGCTGCTCACGGGCAATGTGCTGTTCGTCAAGACGCGGACGGGCATGAGCGCCGCGCCGAGCGATCTGCAGCTCAATTTCACGCCCGCGATTCCGAAACCGCTCGCGCCGATGCTGCCGGATCTCGGCGGTCCCGTCGCCATCTTCCTGCCGATCATGGTGCAGCCGTTCAGCATCGGCGAGGTGACGCTGCGCTCGGCGAATCCGCTGGACGCGCCCGTGATCAATCCGCGCTATCTCGAATGCGACGCCGACATGGAGGTGTTCCGCAAGGCCATCGCGCTCATCCGCGAGATGGCCGCGACCACGGCTTTCGCCGGCATCAACGGCGGCGAGCTCGCGCCGGGCGACATGGACATCGACAGCTACATCCGCTCGCAGAGTTCCACGCTCTGGCATCCCGCGGGAACCTGCAAGATCGGCCGCGACGCGATGGCGGTGGTCGATCCGCGGCTCCGCGTGTACGGCGTCGAGGGACTGCGCGTCGCCGACGCGTCCGTCATGCCGACCGTGACCAGCGGCAACACCGTGGCCGGCTGTTTCATGATCGGCGAAAAGGCCGCGGACATGATTCTCGAAGACCACACGCATTGATCATCCACTCCAGGAACACGCCATGAAGAACGTCCCGAACACGCCGCTCGGCGCCATGTATCGCGAGCACATCCAGCTCATTCTCGACAAGAACATCGACGCGCTGCTCAACCAGTACACCGACGATGCGCTCCTCATCAGCAGCTTCATGAAGACGCCGATCTACTACCGCGGGCACGAAGGGCTGCGCGAGCACATGCAGGGCATCCTCGGCATCGACGGCCTCGAGACCGAGATCATTTTCTGGGCGGAGACCGAGAATCCGCCGACGCTCATGATCACCGAGCAGATCACGATGCAGACCAAGGACGGGGAGGCGCGCATGCGTTTCGCCGACAGCTGGGTGCTGCGCGACGGCAAGATTGCCATTCACTTCGCGGGCATGGTGCAGCACCCCGACGGGTCGCTGGCCTGAGCCCCACCGCCACACGAAAGGACGCCATGACACTCACAGGCAAAAAGATCGGCATCTTCATCGAGAGCGATTTCTACGATCCCGAGATCTGGTACTACCGCTTCCGCTTCGCGGAGGAGGGCGCCGACGTTCATTTCTTCACGCGCCTCTGGGGACAGCAGTCGATCACCTTCACGGGGCATGAGTTCCGCACGCCGTTCGAGTGCCGCGAGAGCTTCGAAGGCATGGACGACGACACGCTGCGCGGGTACTCGGCCATCATCGTGCCCGCGGGCATGGTGTCGGACCGCCTCCGCTACACCGAGGATGTGACGCGCATTCCGCCGGCCACCGAGTTCCTCGCGCGCGCCTTTGCCGAGAAGCACATCATCAAGGGCATCATCTGCCACGGGATGTGGCTCGTGGCGCCCTCGCCCGAGCTCGTGCGCGGACGCCGCGTGGTGGTGCACAACAACCTCATCGGCGACGCCCGCAACATGGGAGCCGAGTACGTCAACGAGGACGTGGTGGTGGACGGCGACCTCGTCACGGGACGCAGCGGCGGCCATTGCCACCTGTTCGCGCACCGCATCATCGACATGTTGAAAGACGGGGGGAATTGACCATGGCAGAGCTCGCATTCCATCACATGGCCGTGGCCTGCAAGGACCCGCTTGCGCTCGAGCGCTGGTACACGAAACACTTCGGCTTCCGCCGCGCGCGCTACATCCCGCTGGGCGACGACGCCATTGTCTTCATCGCCTGCGGCGGCGCGTACCTGGAACTGTTCACCGCGAAGGAGGAGTCGCCCGTGCCCCCGAAAGTGCAGGACGGTCCCTGGTATCCCGAATGGCGGCATATCGCCTTCAAGGTGGACGACATCGACGCGAAGCTCGCCGCCATGGGCGACGACGCCCGCGTCACGCACGGACCGTTCGATTTCGGCGCCTTCATCCCCGGATGGAAGACCGTCTGGATCGCGGATCCCGAGGGCAACATCGTCGAGATCAGCCAGGGCTACGTGGACGAGGACCATCCGCCCGCGCTCGATGCCTGAGTTCCACACCGCAATGCAATTGACTGACATACATTTTTCCATCCAGGAGGATCTCTCGTGAACGAAATCGGCTTCACCTTTTCCGATACCGTGGCCGGCTACGTGAAATCGTACGACCGGACGACGGACGTGTACGTGGTCACCACGCCCGGCGGGCGCGACTACAGCATCAAGCTCAAGGGCGGCACCTACGCGCAGCTCGTCCGCAATCTGGAGGAGCCCTACCAGGATTGCACCGCCCAGCTGCGCGACATGCTCACCCCCGGGCGCTACCTGTTCACGTACGGCGTGTACTACCCGGAAGGCGGCAGCTTCACGATCGAAGCGCAGTTCCTGCTCTTCCTCGGGCGCAAGGTGGACGAATACGGTTTCGAACAGCAGGACTGGTGGGTCAAGCAGGTGGAGTCACTCGGACACTTCTACCTCAAGGCGCAGTTCGGCAACAGTCCGATCGACTACAAGAACTACCGCACGACCATCACTCTCAATGGGGAGAAGGCGGCCGACAACTACCGGCAGGAGACGGACACGATATCGCGTCTCGTCTACGGCTTCGCCTCGGCGTACCTGCTGACGGGCGAGGACGCCTTCCTGGAAGGCGCCGAGAAGGGCACCGAGTATCTCCGCGAACATTTCCGCTTCTACGATCGCGACGAGAACATCGTGTACTGGTATCACGGCATCGACGTGCACGGCTCGCGCGAGGACAAAGTCTTCGCCTCGGAGTTCGGCGACGACTTCGACGCCATCCCCGCCTACGAGCAGATCTACGCGCTCGCCGGTCCCATCCAGACGTACCGCGTCACGGGTGATCCCCGCATCCTCAGCGATGCCGAAATGACGGTGGATCTCTTCGACCGCTTCTATCTCGACAAGCACAAGGGCGGGTACTTCTCGCATCTCGATCCCATCACGCTGGACGCGCGCAGCGAGGCTCTCGGACCCAACAAGGGGAAGAAGAACTGGAACTCCGTGGGCGATCACGCGCCCGCGTACCTGATCAACCTCTACCTCGCCACCGGCGAGGACCGCTACGCGAAGATGCTGGAATACACGTTCGACACGATTGCCGGGCATTTCCCCGACTACGAACACTCGCCCTTCGTGCAGGAGAAATTCCACGAGGACTGGTCGCACGACCAGACCCACATGTGGCAGCAGAACCGCGGGGTCATCGGGCACAACCTGAAGATCGCGTGGAACCTCATGCGCCAGTACGGGCTGACGCCGAAACAGGAGTACGAGGATCTCGCGCGCAAGATCGCCGAGGTCATGCCCGCCATCGGCGGCGACGGACAGCGCGGAGGTTGGTACGACGTGATGGAGCGCATGCGCGAGCCGGGACAGGAGTGGAACCGCTTCGCCTTCCACGACCGCAAGGCGTGGTGGCAGCAGGAACAGGGCATTCTCGCCTACCTCATCCTCTGCGGCGTGCTCGGCGGCGACGAGTTCCGCAAGCTCTCGCGCGAGTCGAGTGCGTTCTACAACGCGTTCTTCCTCGATCACGACGACGGCGCGGTGTTCTTCAACGTGCTCGCCAGCGGCATTCCGTACCTCATGGGCACCGAACGCTTCAAGGGCAGCCACTCGATGAGCGGCTACCACTCCTTCGAGCTGTGTTACCTCGCGCAGACCTACACGAACCTGCTCATCACGGGCAAGCCGCTGGACCTCCACTTCAAACCGCGTCCCGACGGCTTCAAGCGCCGCATCCTGCGCGTGTCGCCGGACATCCTGCCCGCGGGTTCGATCAAGATCGATCAGGTGTGGATCGACGGCGTGGAGTACACGGATTTCGACTCCGCCAATCTGACCGTGAAGCTGCCGGCATCGGACAGCGATCTCCGCGTGAAAGTGCGCGTTTCACCGACCAAGGCTCGTTGAGGCACAGGCATGGAAATCACCATCACCAGTCTCAGTGACGTCCAGCACGTGCTTCTCACCGGCGACGTGGACGGCAAGTCCGCTCCGGAAGTGCTCGAGGCGGTTCTCCCGCTGATCACGCCGCAGGCCAAGCTCCTGCTCGACCTCGGCGGCGTCGCGTACATGTCCAGCGCGGGTCTGCGCATGCTGCTCTCCACCTTCCGTCAGGTGGGCATGCAGAACGCGAAGCTCGTGCTCACCGGTGTGGCGGAAGAGATCCGCGACACCATGTCCATCACCGGTTTTCTGCACCACTTCACGATCTGCGACAGTGTCGAGGCCGCGCAAGCCGCGCTCGCGTAAAAGGACATCATGGAACGCATCGACACGTATCCGACCCATTCCTTCGAGGGGTACAAACTCCGCTTCGGCAGGCCGTCCCCGTTCGGGGCGACCGTCGTTCCGGGGGGGATCAATTTTTCGATCTTCTCGCGCAACGCCACCTACTGCGTGCTCGTGCTGTTCGAAAAGGGCGCGAAGAAGCCGTTCGTCGAAATCCCGTTCCGCGGCATGTTCGAGAAGGTCGGCACGCGCGAGCCCGTGTGGAGCGACTTCCGCATCGGAAACGTGTGGACGATCACCGTGTTCGATATCGACTACGAATCGGTGGAGTACGCCTTCCGCATGGACGGACCGGGCGGCAAGGCGCAGCGCGGCGCGCCGGCCTACCATCGCTTCGATCCGACGACCTTTCTGCTCGATCCCTACGCGAAGGCGATCGGCGGGCGCGACGTCTGGGGGAAGCAGCCGGACTGGAGCGAGCCGTACCAGCATCGCGGACGCATCATCTACGACGACTTCGACTGGGAGTCGAGCACGCGTCCGGAAATCCCGATGGAAGACCTCGTGATCTACGAGATGCACGTGCGCGGCTTCACGCGCGACCCGTCCTCTGGCGTGCGCCATCCGGGCACGTTCTCGGCGATCCGCGAAAAGATCCCCTACCTGAAATCGCTCGGCGTGAACTGCGTCGAACTGATGCCGATCTACGAATTCGACGAGTTCGAAAACAGCAGGCTGAACGAGGAGACGGGCGAGCTGCTGATGAACTACTGGGGCTACAGCACCATCGGCTTCTTCGCGCCGAAGGCGGGTTTCGCGGCGACGGGAAAGTCCGGCGACGGCACCATGGTGGCGGATGAACTCAAGTCCCTCGTGAAAGAGCTGCACGACAACGGCATCGAGGTGATGCTCGACGTGGTGTTCAACCACACCGCCGAGGGCAACGAGCACGGGTCCACCATCTCCTTCCGCGGGATCGACAACTCGACCTATTACATCCTGACGCCGGACGGATACTACTACAACTTCAGCGGCACGGGCAACACGCTGAACTGCAACAACCCCATCGTGCGGAGCATGGTGCTCGACGCGCTCCGCTACTGGGCCGCCGAATATCACATCGACGGCTTCCGCTTCGATCTCGCGGCCATTCTCGGCCGCGACCAGTGGGGCGCGCCCATGGCCAATCCGCCGCTGCTCGAGGCGCTCGCGTACGATCCGATCCTCGGGAAGTGCAAACTCATCGCCGAGGCGTGGGATGCGGGGGGCCTCTACCAGGTCGGTTCCTTTCCCGCCTACGGCCGCTGGGCCGAGTGGAACGGCAAGTACCGCGACGGCATGCGCAAATTCCTCAAGGGGGAACCCGGCACCGTCGGCGACATCGCCCAGCGCGTGCAGGGATCGCCCGACCTGTACCTCGCGCGCGGCACCACGGCGTCGATCAATTTCATCACCTGCCACGACGGCTTCACGCTGATGGACCTCGTCTCGTACGACGGGAAGCACAACGAGGCCAACGGCGAGAACAACAACGACGGCGGCAACGACAACGACAGCTGGAACGGCGGCGCGGAAGGCCCGACGGACAACCCTGAGATCAGAGCGCTCCGGCGACGGCAGATCAAGAACGCCGTGACCATCATGATGGCCAGCCAGGGTGTGCCGATGATCCTGATGGGCGACGAGTTCGGACATTCGCAGAGCGGCAACAACAACGCCTACTGCCACGACACGCCGCTGTCCTGGCTCGACTGGGCGCAGGCGGAAACAAACGAGGACCTCGTCCGATTCTTCAGCAACCGTATCGCCTTCCGCCACGAGCACCCCGCGCTGCGTCGCCGGGAGCACCCGACCAACCGCGACATCGTGGGCAGCGGGTATGCCGACATTTCCTGGCACGGCACGAGGGCGTGGAACGCGGACTGGTCGCCGTTCAGCCGGACGCTGGCCTTCCTGCTCTGCGGCAAGCACGCCGTGCGGCGCGGGGGATCGGACGATTATATCTATGTTGCGATGAACACCCACTGGGAAGACCACGAATTCGAACTGCCCGGCTTGCCGGACAGCAGGCAGTGGCGCGTCTCGGCCAACACGGCGATGCCGTCTCCGGAGGACTGTTTCGATCCCGGCGCGGAACCCCTCGCGGCGAACCAGAGTTCGTTCCTCGTCGGCGCGCGTTCGGTGGTTGTTCTCGTCGGGCGATAGTTTTTTCACTTACCTCTCACAGGAGCATACTCATGGCATTCGAAGCATCATTGGAAATGACGGAGGGCGGCATTGCGAAGGTCACGCTCGTCGGCGAGCTCGACGGCAGCAACGCCGCGGATTTCCGCACGACCGTGGAAGAAGCCGCGTCGAAGAATTGCAAGCGTCTCGTCCTCATGCTCGGCGGGCTGGACTATATCGCCAGCGCCGGCATCCGCGTTCTCGTGTTCGCCCGGCAGAAAATGGGCGGCGGTGTCGAGATTTTCGCGATCTCTCCCACGCCGCAGGTCAACGAGACCATCGAGATGACGGGCATGCACTACAGTCTCCGCGTGCTCCCCGAGTACGATGCCGCCGTCGTCGAGACGTTTTAATCTTCGGGGTTCCGGATGGAAACCCTGACGGTCCCCGGGCACCTGGATTCCCTTTCCATCATCGGCGCGTACATCATGGACGCGGCCAGAAACGCCGGTCTCGACACCAGGCCCGCCTACCGGCTGCGCCTGGCCGTCGATGAAATCGCGACCAACGTGATTACGCACGGCTACGAGGAAGCGGGGAAGGAAGGCAGCGTGTACCTCACCGCGAGCAGCGACTCCGCCGCGCTCACCATCATCCTCGAGGACACGGCCGATCCGTACGATCCGACCACGCGGGCGCAGCCCGACAGCCTCGATCTTCCGCTGGAGGAACGCCCCATCGGCGGCCTCGGCATTTTTCTGACCATCCGCAACGTTGACACGTTTGCGTACGAACGCCGCGGCGACCGGAACAGGTACACGTTTGTGATGAACCTGCCGGCGTCGTGACAGGAGACCCCATGACGCACAAGATTCTCGTCGTCGATGACGAACCGGATTTGCAGCTTCTCGTGAAGCAGAACTTCCGCAGCCAGATTCGCAGCCAGGTGTACGAGTTCGTCTTCGCGACCAACGGGCGCGAGGCGCTCGACCGGCTCGAGGAGCATGCGGACGTCGCCCTCGTCATGTCCGACATCAACATGCCGGTCATGGACGGGCTCACCCTGCTGCGGCATATCGGCGAAATGGACAGGCCGCTCAAATCCATCGTCGTGTCCGCCTACGGCGACACGAAGAACGTGCGGGTCGCCATGAACCGCGGCGCGTTCGATTTCGTCACCAAGCCCATCGATTTCGACGATCTCGAAATCACGCTCTCGAAGACGCTCAAGGAGGTGGAGACGCTGCGCGAGGCCCTCAGCGCGAGGGACCAGCTCGTGGCCGTGCGGCAGGAGCTGTCGATCGGGCAGCAGATCCAGACGAGCTTTCTGCCCGAGACGCTTCCGCAGCCCGAGGGCTGGGAGATCGCGGCGGCCTTCCGTCCGGCGCGCGAAGTGGCGGGCGACTTCTACGACGCGTTCGAGCTCGACGGCGACCGCGTCGGCTTCGTCATCGCCGACGTGTGCGACAAGGGCGTGGGCGCCGCGTTGTTCATGGCGCTCATCCGCAGCCTCATCCGCGCGTTCAGCGAAATCGAGGACGGTCCGAACGGCATCAGCGTGAGTCCGATACAGCGGACCAACGACTATCTCCTGCGCAACCATTGGAAGGCGAACATGTTCGCGACCATGTTCTTCGGAACCCTGCATCCGAAGGAGAACACGATCGTGTACATGAACGGCGGCCACAATCCGCCGATTCATTTCGATCGCAACGGCGTCAAGCATCCGCTGAAACCCTCCGCTCCCGCCGTCGGCATGTTTCCGAACGTGGTGTTCAATCCCACCGAGATCAGCATCGAGCCGGGGGAATTCGTCTTCATGTTCACCGACGGCGTGCCCGAAGCCAAGAATGTCGATGGCGGGTTTTTCTCCGAGGAACACCTCGAATCGCTTCTCGAGGCGCCGGTGTCCTCCGCGCAGGAATTGTGCGACCGCATGATGGCCGCGCTCGACAGCCACATCGGAACCGCGAAGCAGTACGACGACATCACCATCCTCGCCATCAGGCGTCTGCCCTGAGGGCGCCGGTCCGCCGCTCCTTGCCGTCACGCATCGACCCCGTCCACGCGATCACATCCGTGTTTCCCCGCATCCCACAGCTTCGCGTCCTGTCGCGCATCGCGGTCGTCGCCTGCGCGCTGCTGACCTTCCCGGCTCCGCGCGTCGACGCGCAGTCGTCCGGTCCCACCTTCCGGCATCTCGACGAGAAGGCGGGGCTGTCGAACAACAGCATCACGTGCATCATGGAGGACCGGAAGGGATTTATGTGGATCGGGACGCGCAACGGACTCAACCGTTTCGACGGGTACGCGTTCACGCGCTTCCTGCACAGTCCTTCCGACGCCGGCAGCATATCGGCGTCGTCCATCAGCGCGATGGTCATCGACAAGGCGCGCCGTCTCTGGGTCGCGACGTCCGACAGCGGAGTGAATCTTTACGATCGGAACTCCGGACGATTCTCCAGAATACGCACCACTTCCCCGGTCGGTCAGGCGCTGAGCGACGACCGCATCCGCTGCATGATGGAGGATTCGAAGGGCACCATCTGGATCGGCACCTACAACGGCCTCAATGCCCTCGATCCGGCCACGCGCCGGATTCGTCAGTACCTCCCCAATCCGGCCGATTCCACCTCGCTTCGGAACGAGAGCATATCTTCCATCGACGAGGACGGCAACGGCATCATCTGGATCGGCACGCGCACGGGGCTCAGCTGCTTCGACAGGCGAACGGGAAGCTTCTCGACGCCGGTCATCCGGGGCCTGTCCAAGGCCATGCAGACCGAGGAATACATCACCACGCTCTGCTTCGACCGGAACGGGACCTTGTGGTACGGCACGGGCAACGGCGTTGTGCACGCGACCAGCGGAGGGTCGGGCGCGCTGCGGACCTATCCGATCGCGAGTTCCCGCGCCCTCGGCGACCTCGAGGAAAACGAAATCGGCGCGATGTACGAAGACGACCGCGGCACGCTCTGGGTCGGCAGTTTCTCCGGCGGTCTGAACCGGTACGACCCGGAATCGGATACCTTCGTCCAGTATTTGCACGATCCGGCCAATCCGCTGTCGCTCAGCGGCAACCACGTCACGAGCATTCACGCCTCGCGCGAGGGAATCGTGTGGGTGGGGACCGGAGAGGACGGCCTCAATCTCCTTGTCGAGAAGCCGCGTCTGTTCACCGCCTACCCGTTGAAGCGACGGGAGGACGGCCGCCCGGCCGGTTCCGCCGACACGAAGGCGAAGATTTCGGCGTTCGCCGTGGATCATCGCGGGGTGACGTGGGTCGGCACCATCGGGAAGGGCCTCGCCACCTTCGATCGCGCACGGGGCATCCTGCGTCGTTTCGGCGATTCCCTCCGGTCGGTGCCCGAACTCTCCAGCGGCTCGGTGTCGTCGCTGCTCGTGGATTCGCGCAGGAACCTCTGGGTGGGTTTCTACGGGAGCGGGCTCATCCGCGTCACGCCGGGGACGAACGCCATCCAGCAGTTCCGCCACAATTCCGATCAGCCCGGTTCCATTTCCAGCGACTACGTCACCGCCTTGAGCGAGGACGAGGAAGGCACGCTCTGGGTCGGCACGATGGGGGGCGGATTGCAGCGCCATTATCCGGAGTCCGGGTCGTTCAAGAGCTACCGACACATCCAGGGCGATTCCGCAAGCCTCAGCAGCGACATGATCGTGTGCCTCACGAGCATCGAAGGAACCCTCTGGGTCGGGACCTACGATCAGGGCGTGAGCGTCTTCGACATGCACGATTCGCACGTGTACCATTACCGCCATTCGGACGCCAACCGCAATACGATCAGCAACAATCACGTGGCCTCCATCGCGCGGGACGCGAGCGGCGTCATCTGGATCGGGACGTTCGACGGCCTCAACGCCTTCGATCCGCTCACCCGCACCTTCCACCGGTACGGCATGGAGGACGGACTCACGAGCGACGCGGTCGTCGGCATCCTGCCGGACAGCCACGGCAAGATCTGGGTCAGCACGTCCAGCGGCCTCAACAAGGTGGGGCGCATCGCGGGGATGGGGCACAATCTGAAAATGCCGGGTCCCTCCCTCCGCGTCCGGAAGTACTTTGGCGCCAATGGCCTGCAGGCCAACGAATTCTCGCTCGGTGCCGCGCACCGCGACGCGAAGGGTCTGCTGTACTTCGGGGGCGCCGAGGGCTTCAATGTGTTCCACCCGGACAGCATCCGCGACATTCCCTACGTCCCGCCCGTGGTGATCACCGATTTCCTCGTTTCCACGGGATCCGTGCAGGTGGGAGACGGCTCGAACATCCTGACCGAGAGGATCTGCGAGGCCGATACCGTCATTCTCCCCGAGTCGCAGAAAATCTTCTCGCTCGAATTCGCGGCGCTGAGCAACATCGACCCGGAGAACAACCTGTACGCGTACATGCTCGAAGGGTTCGACGATCACTGGCACACGACGAACGGGCGCAGGCGCTTCGTCACCTATACCAACCTCTCTCCCGGGGAGTACGTGTTCCGCGTCCGCGGGTGCAGCGCGGAAGGCGTCTGGAACGAGGAGGGCGCGCGGCTGGTCATCATCATTCTGCCGCCGTGGTGGCGCACCATCTACGCCTACATCAGCTACGGGCTGCTCCTCGCGGGCTTCATCGTGGGCGCCGACCGACTCCAACGGAGCCGCGTCATCAAGAAAGAGCGTCGCGAAGCCCTCATCCGTGAAGTGGAGCTGCGCGCCGAAGCGGCCGAGCAGAATGCCCGCATGAAGGAAGCGCAGGCGGAAGCGGCGAACGCCATGACGAAGGCCCTGGAAGCCGAGAACCGGAAAAATGAAATCGAGCTGGAGAAGGCGCGCGAGCTCGAGAAGGCCTATTCGGCGCTCGACGAATCGCACAAAAATCTGAAGGATGCGCAGGACCAGCTCGTCCACTCCGAGAAAATGGCGTCCCTCGGCGCCCTGACCGCGGGTATCGCGCACGAGATCAAGAATCCGCTGAACTTCGTCAACAATTTCGCGCGCCTTTCCAAGCGATCCATCGGCGAGTTGAAGGGCATCCTCGACGCGAATCAGGATCAGGCCGTCAAGGATCTCGGTCCCGACGTCACGGAAATTCTTGACGAACTCGAACAGAACTCCGAGCGCATCTACGAACACGGCCAGCGTGCCGACAGCATCGTGCGCGGCATGCTGCTGCACTCGCGCGGCGACAGCGGCACCCGCGCCAAGGCCGATCTCAACGCCGTGCTCGACGAAGCCATGAACCTCGCCTACCACGGCATGCGGGCGACGAAATCGGACTTCAACACGACGATCGTGCGCGAGTACGACAAGGCGGTCGGGGACGTGGAGGTCGTGCCTCAGGAAATATCGCGCGTCTTCCTGAACCTGCTCAACAATGCGATGTACGTGGTGTACGAGCGCACACTCGAACAGATCCCGGGGTACGAGCCCACGGTCACGGCGCGCTCGCTCCGCGTCAACGACACCGTGTACGTCATGATTTCCGACAACGGCAGGGGCATGAGCGAAGAAGTGCGGAAAAAAGTGTTCGAGCCGTTCTTCACCACGAAGCCCGCGGGATCGGGCACCGGACTCGGACTGTCGATGAGCTACGACATCGTCGTGGAGGGTCACCGCGGGAGCATCAGCGTGGACAGCGCTCCAGGCGAGGGCGCGACCTTTACCGTCGTGCTTCCCGCGCCGCTGTAACGGCTCGCGCGCATGCCCCGACCCGTGATGCGGGGCGGGACGCGTCCCCGCACGAATCGGAGGCCGGAGTCCGCAGTCGACTTGATTTTTTCAGGGCGATCTCCGTACCTTTCATATCTCTCCGTACGTTTTCGTCATGTTTTTGGGAACTCCCCGATGGATTGTGCCACCATAACGGGACGATACCGGTGATCGGCGAACAGGTCAGGCAATACCGCATCCTTTCGCTGATCGGCTCCGGCGGCATGGGCGTCGTGTACAAGGCGGAGGACACACGCCTCAAGCGTCCCGTCGCGCTCAAGTTCCTGCAGAAGCAGCTTGTCGGGGACGCCGCATCCAAGGAGCGCTTCATCAACGAAGCGCGGGCGGCTTCCGCCCTCGACCATCCGAACATCTGCACGATCTACGATATCGGGGAGAAGGAAGACGGCCAGCTGTTCATCGCCATGCGCTATTACGAAGGCGAGACGCTGCGCGCGCGGCTCCGGCGCGCGCCGGTGCCGCATGAGGAGGCGAGGAGCATTGTCCTGCAGCTCGCGGGCGCCCTCGGCGCCGCGCACGCGCGCGGCATCGTCCACCGCGACATCAAGCCCGACAACGTCTTCCTGACGGCGGACGGTGTCGTCAAGATTCTTGATTTCGGCCTGGCAAAGCTCGAGCGGCTCCCGCACGATTCCGACACGCTCTCCGCATCCGGCACCGTGGCGTACATGGCGCCCGAACAGTTGCGCGGAGAGGATGCCGACGCACGCACCGACATCTGGGCGCTCGGTATCCTGCTCTTCGAAATGCTCACCCAGCGGTTGCCGTTCCAGGGGTACATCCACGCCGCGATGATGTACTCGATCCTGAACGAGGAACCCGAGGACCTCGCCCGCATCCTGCCCGACGTGCCCGAACCCTTGAACGGGCTCTACAACGCCTGCGTCCGGAAGGACCGCGCGATGAGACCGCGCGACGCGGCGGAAGTTCTGCGCCGTCTCGTCATCGAGCGGCAACAGCAGGCGGCGTCGCCGAAGCGGACTCCAACCCGGAAGGCGCTCGTCGGCTTCATCGTCGTCGCGGCATGCGCGCTCGCCGCGGCGCTGTGGTTCTTCTGGCCGAAGCACCCCGGTTTCATGACGTTCAAGGAAGGAAAGATTCCCATCGCGGTCATGCCGATCACCATCGGCGGACCCTATCGCGGCAGCGACAGTCTGCATTTTTCAGAAAAAATGCAGAGAATTTTCATCGCGGAATTGAACGGGAACGACGAACTCAACGTCGCGTCCCAGTCCACACTCAACGAGTCTCTCCGGAAGGAATTTCCGGATCAGCAAACGATGCAGTTCGACGAACACATCCAGGACTTCCTCCGGGACAACGCATTGCAGTGCGCCGTGTTCCTGTCCGTGCAGCCGATCGGCGATTCGTCGAATGTGCACATGAGCCTGATCGACGACGCGCGGAAAGAGCTGCTTTCCATGGACCTCACCGTCGGCATCGACAAGGACCTCTCTTTCGCCGTCAAGACGCTCGCCGCGAACCTGAACGATTATTTCCTCATCCAGGCGGAGCTGCGGAAAGATCCGAGCATAAAGCTGTGGGCCGAGCGTGGCTCCGCCGACATCGACGCCCAGAATGCCTTTCTCCACGGCTATCTCGAAATCGTCGACGGCGGGTCGGGAGAGAAACGGATGCGCGAAGCGCTCGAGCACGACACCTCCTTCGTCGCCGCGCATGTCTTCCTGATCTCCGCGCTTCTGAACAAGGACCGCTACGAGGATGCCGTGGAGCAGTACAGAGCACTGCGGCGCCTTGAAGCGCATGCGAAGGGAATGGACAAAGTGATCATCCGCTATGCCGGCGCGCTCATCGCGGAAAACCGCGAGGAAATGATCAACTGTCTCGAGGAGCTTTTCAAGGACAACCAGGGGAACTTCGTGCTGCTGACCACTCTCGCGGCCATGAAGTACCTCGGGAAAAGGGACGTCACCGGAGCCGAGTACCGGAAGACCCTCGACATGATCCGCCCCGCCATTGCCGCGCGTTGGCGGAACCCGCTCGCGTATGGCATCGCCGCCGAGTGCTTCATCAGGCTGGGGGAAAAGGACAGCGTGTACGTGCTGGTCCGCGATAATCCGCCCGCTGGAAAAGACGTGGTATCGCTGATAGTGTACGCGGTGCTGAAAAAACAGGATGGCGCGGTCGGCACGGCCGAAGAGATGGTGGATCAGGCAAAATTCATCTTTGAGAAGAGAGGCTTCCCGGAGGATGAGCGGCTTATGAAAATCGCGGCGTTGCTGCTGAAATTCAACGATACCTCCTACGCGGAGACGACGGCGCAGAGTGCGCTGGCGGTGAACGAGGCCAACGCTGCCGCCCTCCTGTTCCTCGGAAACATCGCATGGCGGCGGGGCCGGGTCCTTGACGCGAGCAGGAATTTCTCGGCCGCGCTGCTCGCCGACCCCAAAAAATACGAGGCGCATTTCGGTCTCGGCGAAATCTATTTCCACCAGGGCAACATGTCGGCCGCGCGCCGGCAGTACGAAAATTTCAGAAAGTTCGACTCCAAGACCGAGGAGGCCGACATCGCCCTCGCGCGCATCATGGAAATCCGGGCGCTCGGACCGCAGACCCGGAATGGAAGCAAACCCCGCTCGCACGGACGCTGACCTCCAGCCGGTCGGCGGGCCGTTGTATCAGTACCAGGCAATTTTTTTCGTAACGATTCGGGAGAACGAAAATGCCAGCGACAGCCACTACTTTCGATGCGCTTGTCACCGAGTGCTACTCCAATCAAACACTTTTCCCAGAAATCTGTTCCGCATTGGAAGAATCGGACCTACAGGCAACTCTTCCTAATATGAATCCGCAAGACGTTCACAACATTTACCAAAAGCTCCTCACGATTAAATGCGTGGAATCGCGACGCCTCTATACGTGGATGTTCAGGAACACCTGAGAAGACTCCGAATTTCTGTTCTAATCTTGCCGCCATGGCCGATCACATGGCCGTGATTCACCCGCATTGCATCCGGATAGGATCTCTCAAATCAACGGGATCTGCGCCCGCGGATCAAGTTCCCACACCCAACTCATCATTGACTGAGAAAGCACAATGCAAAAACCGCTGAAGTTGATCACTCTCAAACAACTCGTGACACTCTGCTTCAAAAATCCGAAGCTGTTCGCGAAGATCTGCAAAAATGCGGCGTCCGCGCTCGCCGCCGTGGGCTGCTATCTCGCACCTGCGGATCTGGCCTTGCTGAACGCCAGAATCGCCGACTTGACGCCGCACGAGCTGGAGCTCATCCAATGGGTGTTCGATAATCTGGCGCAAAGCAGAAACAAGTACAACCCCAAGAAGCCGCCGCTCTGGCCCTGAGCGAATGCGGCGCTTTCGCTCATCAATCCGGACATTTAGGTCCGTTACTACGCTTCCGCGGGTGCGCCGTGCCGCGTGCCCGCCGGATGCGCACTCCTGACATGCTCTTCCAATTCCCGCGTCCGCCTTCCGCCCCCGCGACCGTCCGCCTGCTGCGCGGTGCGCTGAAACACATCGCGCGGAAGCTGGACGCCCTGCACGCCTCGCTGCCGCGCGGCTCGCGCGCCGCCTTCGCGCGCTACTCGCGCCGCTACCGGCGTCTGCTCGCGCAGTGGAGCGCGGCGCCGGACCCCGCGGCGGCGCTCCCGTTCTGGCTGGCGCTGCCGTCGCTGTATCACGCGCACCACCTCCGCGAGTCCCGCGCGCCGATCGCGATCACGGCGTTTCATTGTGTCCTGTGGGCGCAGTTCAGTCTCTTCCTCTCGGTGCGCCTGCTCGACGATCTTGCGGATGACGAGGCGAGTGGCGCGATGCTGGCGCTCGTTGCCGGCGATGCCATCCTCGAGGCGGAGAACAACGCGTCGGAAATCGCCGATGCGGACGCGCTGCTGCAGATCAGGGGATTCCTGCGCTCCACGCTGCGCGCGATTCCTGAGGCCGTCCGCCTGCAGCGCTCGCCGCGCCCCGGGCTCGACGCGTTGCTGGACGTGTACCGCAGGGGCGACGCGCTGTTCAAGACCGCGCCGTTCCTGCTTTCGCATGTGCATCAGCGTCCGGAGGATTTCCCTGCCTTGTCGGTCTGCTGCGATCATCTCGCGGAGGCATCGCAGATGCAGGACGATCTGGAGGATCTCGCCGCCGATCTCCGCGCGGGCCGGAGGAATGCGATGGTCGCGCTCGCGCTGCGGAGCGATGCGGACTTCCGCCGGGCGCTTTCCGCGGGCGTCCCCGCGACCCTGCCGCGTGCACTCGCCGGGCGCGCGATCGAACGCATTCGCGGCGCGTACGTGAACGCCGCCCTTGCCGCCATCCCCCTCGGCATGCCGGATCTCGTGCTGCTGCTGCACGGCTACGCGGCGGCGCTCGACTCCGCCGCGCGCTCCGCACGGCGCGTGCTGCGCGTCGGCGTGCGTGTCGTCCCATGACGCGGGTGCATGCGCGCGATGACCGTTTCCAATGCTTCCGATGATTCAATGAAAGGACGGTGCTCATGCTGACGGATGAAGAGGCGCGCCATGTGCGCATGATGGAGGAGGAACTCGCGCGGCTTCGCGCGGCCGTCGGGGAACTGTCCTTTCTCAACGCGCTGGCCCAGCAGATCGGCGCGCTGCACAGTTCGGCGGAAATCATCGAGACGATCGTGCGCCGCGCCCTGCGCGCCGTGGGCGCCGAGCAGGGCGTCATCACGCTTGTCGACCGGACCGGCGAGGATCCGATGAAAACCCTCGTGCGCCAGATGGGCAGCGGCTTGAGCGCGAACCTCTTCCATTTTCACCAGAGTCTGCTCGGGTGGATGCTCCTGCACAAGCAACCCCTGCTGATCAACGATCCCGCGTCGGACACCCGTTTCCAGGGAGTCGAATGGGACGTCTCCGTGCGTTCCCTGCTTTCCGCGCCGCTCATGATCAAGGCCGAAGCGATCGCCGTGCTCACGGTGTACAACAAGAATGCGCCGGAGGGTTTCACGGCCGACGACCAGCGGCTGCTGTCCATCATCGCCGCACAGTCGGCGCAGGTGGTCGAGAACGCCCGCTTGTACGAGGAGGAAAAGACCCTGCTGCGCCTCCGCAGCGAAATGGACATCGCCGCCGATATCCAGCGCGACATGTGGCCGCGCCAGGCGCCGCACATTCCCGGGTACGAGATCGTCGGCAGGAGTCTTCCCGCGGAACAGGTGGGTGGCGACTACTTTGACTATCTCGATCTTGGCAGCATGCGCTGGGGACTCGCCATCGGCGACGTCTCCGGGAAGGGCATGCCGGCGGCGCTGTACATGGCCGTCTGCCGCGGGCTGCTCCGCGCCCTGGCAGGGGGGCATCCCGAACCGCATGACTGCATCACGGAACTCAACCGGATCGCCTGCGAAGACTCCACCTCGTCCGTCTTCATCACCCTCTTCTACAGCGTGCTCCATGCCGCCAGCGGCCGCCTCACCTACTGCAGCGGCGGTCACAACCTGCCCGTCCTGATCCCGGCCGACGGCGAGGTGCGACTGCTGGACCGCAGCCCCGGCATGCTCGTGGGCGTGATGCCTGGCATCACCTTCGACTCCTTCACGATGCATCTGGCGCCGGGAGACACGCTGGTGATGTACACGGACGGGGTGACCGAGGCCACCGATGCGGACGAGGAGATGTACGGCGAGGAGCGCTTTCTCGCACTCCTCGAGGAATGCCGCGGATGCGGGGCCGCCGATATCGGCAATCGCATCTTCGACGCCGTGGCCTCCTTCGCGGGCACGCGGCAGCAGAGCGACGACGTGACCGTGGTGGTGCTGCGCCGTCTGACTTCCTAGCGGGACGCGCGACAGCGGCGGGTGTTACCCCGGCTGCGGGGCGCCCGCGACGTAGCGGATGACCCGCACCTTTTCTTCGGTGATCATGCCCCCGCAACCGCTCTCGTCGAACAGGGCGTTGATGACAGGCAGAAACGCTTCGATCTTTTCCGTGCTGTCGACCAGTTCGATCACGACGGGCAGGTCCTCCGACAAACGGAGAATCCGGGCCGTGTGAATCCGGCTGGCGGCGCCGTACCCCTCCACGCCGCGAAGCACGGTCGCGCCGGCGTCTTGAGCTTCGGAGCGGAAAGTCGTATATATGACGATGCTTCACCGGAGGTGTCCCATGTTCCCCGTTTCGTTCTTTCGCGTGTGTTCCGCGTGCCTGCTCCTGTTCCTGTGCGTGGAGGCGCCGCCCGTCGCGGCGCAGGATACCGCGCCATATACCGACGCGCGTCTCGATCCCGCGCGCCGCGCGGCGGATCTCCTCTCGCGCATGACAACGGAGGAAAAGATCGCGCAGCTGCAGTGCGCGGCGGGCGAGGGCCGCGCGCTCGACTCGGCCCTCCGCTCCGGCGTCGGCCATCTCGCCACACCGCTCCGGCGGCTCGGCCCGGCGGAGGCTGCGGCGGAGACGAACCGTCTGCACGCGCTGTCACGCTCCTCGACGCGCCTCGCCATCCCGCCGCTGATACACGACGAGGGCGTGCACGGCCTCGTCGGCCCGGGCGCCACCGTGTTTCCGCAGGCGATCGGTCTCGCGGCGACGTGGGATCCGGATCTGCTCGGCCGCGTGGCGTCGGCGATCGCGCGCGAGGCCCGCAGCCGCGGCATCCGCCAGTTGCTGGCGCCGGTGATCAACATCGCGCGCGATGCGCGCTGGGGACGGGTGGAGGAAACCTACGGCGAAGATCCGTGGCTGTCGGCGAGGTTGGGAGTGGCATTCTGCCGCGCGCTGGAATCGCGGGGCGTTCTCTCCACGCCGAAGCATTTCGCGGGGAATGCCGGGGATGGCGGACGCGACAGCCATCCCGTGCACTACTCCGAGCGCCTGCTGCGCGAAGTGTACTTTCCGGCCTTCGAAGCCTGCGTGCGGGAGGCCGGCGCATCCTCCGTCATGGCCGCGTACAATTCGCTCGACGGCATCCCGTGCTCGGTGAATCGCCATCTCCTGACGGACGTGCTCCGGCGCCGCTGGGGCTTCGACGGGTTCGTCGTGTCGGATTACGGCTCCGTGGGCGGCGTGCTCGACCTGCACCACACCGCGGTCGACGCGGCGCATACCGCGAAGGCGGCCATCGAGGCGGGACTCGAGGTGGAATACCCCGGCGTCTATATTTTCGGCGCGCTCTCGCGCGCGCTCGACGAAAGGCTGCTGTCCGTCCGCGACCTCGACACTGCCGTGTCGCGCGTGCTGCGCGTCAAATTCCGGCTCGGACTTTTCGAGGAGCAGGCCTCCGATGCGACGCGCGCGGTGGCGGCGAGCGCTGATCCGGCCCATCGCGCACTCGCCCTCGAGGCCGCGCGCGCCTCGCTCGTGCTGCTCAAGAATGAAGGCGGCGCCCTGCCGTTGAGGAAGGAAGTGCGCGCGATCGCGCTCCTCGGGCCGATGGCGGATGCGGTGGCGACCGGCGGCTACAGCGGCTTCGGGGCGCGCGTCGTCACGCTGCTCGAAGGACTCCGCGCGCGCGCCGGCTCGGCCATCGAGATACGCGCGGCGAAAGGGTGCGACCTCGGCACGGCGGGACTTCCGCCCGTGGCGCCGAAAGACGTCACACCGGCAGGCGAGAAGGATGGAGTGCACGGATGGAGGGCGGAGT
This sequence comes from Ignavibacteria bacterium, assembly GCA_016720835.1. Taxonomy (GTDB): domain Bacteria; phylum Bacteroidota; class Ignavibacteria; order SZUA-365; family SZUA-365; genus JADKJW01. The sequence goes on along the minus strand of JADKJW010000002.1, from coordinate 574,865 downwards.
ATTTCGCGGGACCGGAACCAACCGGCACGCCGACGCTTCTGCGGATTGATTCCACGATCAATTTTGATTGGGGCGGCGAAGCCCCCGCCCTCGCGCTGCCCGCCGATCGCTTCTCGGTGCGCTGGACGGCGACGCTCACGCCCGCCGATACGCGTGCCCATGCATTCACCGCCGTGTCGGACGACGGCATCCGCGTGTGGATTGACGGAAAGCCGGTGGTGGACAGCTGGGTCAACCGCGGTCCCTCCACCGACGCGTTCACTGTGAAGCTCGTCGCGGGCAGGACCGTGGAGGTGCGCGTCGAGTATTTCGAAAACGGCGGCGGGGCCTCCGCCATCCTCGGATGGGACGGAGACGTGCATGGCGATCCGGCGATGGACAGCGCCGTGGCGATCGCGGCGTCCGCCGATGCGGCCGTGATCGCGGTCGGCATCTCGGAAGGGGAGGGACGCGACCGCGCGGACCTCGGCCTGCCGGGCAAACAGGCGGAACTCATCCGGCGTGTGGCCGCGACGGGTGTCCCCACGGTCGTCGTTCTGGTCGCGGGAGCGCCGGTGACGATGTCCGAATGGATCGACGATGTCCCCGCAGTGCTCGACGCGTGGTACCCCGGCGAGGAGGGCGGCACCGCGGTCGCGGAAGCCCTGTTCGGCGACATCTCGCCCGGCGGAAAACTCCCGGTCACGTTTCCGCGCTCTTCCGCCCAGACGCCGCTCTACGCCAATGCGAAACCCTCGGGCCGCGGCTACGACTATGTGAACCTGAGCGGCAAGCCGCTGTTTCCGTTCGGGCACGGACTCAGCTACGCGTCGTTCGCGTACGAGAATGCGCGCGTGGAATCCCCGAAAGTGAAGCCCGCCGATGACGTGACGGTCTCGGTGGACGTGCGCAACACGGGCGCCCGGTCCGCGGACGAGGTCGTGCAGCTCTATCTGCATCGCGCGGTCGCAAGCGTCGCCCGGCCCATGCAGGAACTGCAGGGATTCCGACGCATCACGCTCCAGCCGGGCGAAGTGAAGACCGTCACGTTCACTCTTCCGGCCGCGCAACTCTCGTTTCTCGACGCGGACATGAAGCCGGTCAACGAGCCCGGCGAGCTCGAGCTGCTTCTGGGCGCATCGTCCGCCGACATCCGCGCGCGCGCAACGGTCACCGTCGCGGAATGACGCGGCGGCACCCTCTCCGTGCGCGCGTCGCGGACGATCCTCCGCGCCAGGTCCGATCCATTTCCTCCCACTCGAAAGAAGGACGCTGCGATGCACATCACAAGACGCTCCGGTCCGATATTCAGGAGCACCGCGATTCCTCTGGCGATTCTCGCGGCGCTGCTTCTCCCGCTGTCGCGCGCGCAGTCCACCGAATGGCGCGTCGGTCCGGGCCGGGCGCTGACGCTGCCGAGCCAGGCCGCGGCGCAGGTGCGGGACGGCGACACCGTGTCCATCGATGCCGCCGAGTACGTGGATTGCGCGACGTGGACGCGCCACAACCTCCTCCTCCGCGGCGTCGGCGGCTTCGCGCATGTGCGCGACAAGTCCTGCGGCGGCAAGGCGATCTGGATCGTGCAGGGCCGGAACACGGTGATCGAGAACATCGAATTCTCCGGCGCCACCGTCGTCGATAAAAACGGCGCGGGCATACGGCAGGAGGGAACGAACCTCCTCGTGCGGCGATGCTTCTTCCACGACAATGAGAACGGGATCCTGTCCGGCGCCGATCCCGCCAGCACCATCATCGTGGACAGCTCCGAGTTCGCCGACAACGGCTACGGCGACGGCTACTCGCACAACATGTACATCGGGCATGTCGGCGCGTTCTTCCTCCGCCACAGCCTGACGCATCGCGCAAAGGTCGGACACAACGTCAAGAGCCGCGCCAACGAGACGCACATCCTCTACAACAGAATTTCCAATGAGGCCACGGGCACGGCCAGCAGGGACATCGATGTCCCGAACGGCGGGATCCTCGTCGTCCTCGGCAATGTGATTCAGCACGGACCGCAGACGCAGAACTCGAACCTCTGCGGCTACGGCCTCGAAGGTCTCACCAATCCGCTGCATCGCGTGATCTTCGCCAGCAACACGCTGGTGACGCAGCGCACTGCCGGGACCTTCCTGATCCTGCCATCCAGCGGGACGGACTCGCTCCGCCTCTACAACAATGTGTTTGTCGGCGCGGCGACCATCCTCGGCGGGTCCTCCGCTTTCGTCGACAGCGGAGGAAACCTGCTCCTGAAATCCATCGCATCCGCCGGCTTCTCCGATGCGGCGGCGTACGACTACCGGCTCACTGCCGCATCACCCGCCGTCAATTACGGAGTGGGACCTCCGACTCAGATGCTGACGCCCTCGTACGAATATCGGTATCCGACGGGGGCGGTCCCGCGGCGTTCGTCCGGCGCCCTCGATGCCGGTGCCTTCGAGTACCAGCCGACAACGAGCGCGACGGCCGTTCCCGCCGCTCTGCCGGACGATCCGCGCCTCGATCCGATCCATCCGAATCCGTCTGCCGGCTCCGTGACCGTCGGCTTCACTCTTTCCCGTGAAGCGCGCGTGTCGATTGCGTTCCTCACGGTGCTGGGGCAGGAGGTCCTGACCGTGAGCGACGGCGTCCTGGCCGCCGGACGTCACACCCTCGCGTGCTCCGTTGCGGGGCTTCCAAAAGGTCCGTACTGGTGCAGTGTGACCGCCGGAACCGTCGTGCGGGCGCGGCTGCTCGTCGTGGAGTGACTCTTCGCGTTTTCGCGCATCCTCGACGCGGTGCATGGCTGTTGGCAGGCAGGGCACAGGGAAATACCATGTCCGAGGGAAACATCCTGCCGGGGGACACGTCTAATTCAGGACAACACTGCCCTCAACCCGCCACCAGAGGAGCATCGACGATGAAGATCGCCTATTTCAACGCGCCCTCTCCGAGGCGTACGCGTCTTCCGATATTTTCGTGTTTCCATCGACCACGGAAACATTCGGACTCGTGACGCTGGAGGCGATGGCATCGGGGCTTGCACCCGTCGCCGCCGACGCGGGGGGAGCGTCGGAACTGATCGCGCACGGCGTTTCGGGCATGCTGGTGCCGCCACGCGATCCGGTCGCGCTGGCCGCGGAGGTCCGAAGGCTGATCGAAGGTCCGGAACTGCGTCGCACCATTGCCGCCAAGGCCATCGAGCGCTCGCGCGCGTATGCATGGGATGCCGTGCTCGACCGGCTCTTTGCGAGCTACGCGGAAGTCGTCGCCCGTCCTCGCGACCGGCGGCGCTGCCGGGTTCTCCGCATCGCGGCATGATGGGCGCCGAAGCGTGATGCGCACCGAAGCGTGATGCGCGCCGAAGCGGGTTCGGCCGCGTTGATTTTCCGCGCACCGCGGACTAACTTTCCCTTCTCTCTGCTCCGCCATCTCACGCATACGCGACCGCAGCCTGCACATGACCGATACTCCGCAGCAATTCCCTGAAACCACACCGCCGCCGGACGGAGTCAATGTGACTTCCGATCAAGCCGAGGCGCTGATGCACGCGGACAGCGGAGGCGCGCTCGTCCCTTCCGGATCGGACGCCGAGAACGAGCTGCTGCTGCAGAAAACCTACCTCGAGATTCTGTTCAACAGCGCGCCCGAGGCCATCGCGCTGCACGACAACAACGACCGCATCGCCAACATCAACGTCGAATTCACGCGGCTGTTCGGCTACACGCGTGAGGAGGCCATCGGCCGCCCCATCAACGAGCTCCTCGCGTCGGAAGATTTCGAGGACGAAGCGCGCGACGTGTCCGAGCGCGTCATGCGGGGCGAGCGCATCGAACTCGAGACCAGGCGCAAGCGCAAGGACGGCACGCTTGTCGACGTTTCCATTCTCGGATCCCCGATCGTGCACAACGGCAGGCAGATCGGGGATTACGCGATCTATCGCGACATCACCGACCGGAAGATCGCCGAGGAGGCGCGCATCCGCGCCCGGGAAGAGGCGCGCATGGCCCGGAACATCCAGGTCAACTTTCTTCCCAAGACGAATCCGGATCTGCCCGGCTACGACATCGCGGGCAGGAGCATCCCCGCCTGGAATGTCGGTGGCGATTACTTCGACTTCATTCCGCTCGACGAACACCGGCTCGCCGTCGGCCTCGGCGACGTCAGCGGCAAGGGGCTTGGCGCGGCGCTCGTCATGGCCAACGTCCAGGCCACGATCCGCAGCCTCACCCTGCACAACGACAGTCCCGCCGCCTGCCTCGGCCATGCAAATACATTGCTCTATCGGAGCACCGATGCGCGGACATTCGTCTCCCTGTTCTTCGGAGTCCTCGATCTGCGCACCCACCGCTTCATCTTCGCGAATGCGGGACAGAACCTGCCCATTCTGTTCTCGCAGGGTCGCGCCCCAGCGCCGCTTGTTTTGCGCGGCATCGCGCTCGGCATCACGGAGGACGTCGCGTACGAGCAGGCCGAAGTACGCCTCGGACACGGGGACAAACTGCTCGCCTTTTCCGACGGCATCCCCGAAGCCATGAACAGCGCGAAGGAAGAGTACGGCGACGCCCGCATTGTGAACGCCGTCAGGAGATCATGGGAAGCTCCTGCCGCCGTGGGCATTGATGCGCTCATCCGCTCCGTCTCGACGCACATCGGCGACGAGTCCGAATGCGACGACATCACCGCCGTCCTGCTCCATCGCCTGTGACCGCCCGCGCGACGCGTTTCCCCGCGCGGCAGCGCGCGCGCTCCACCGCGCGCATGGTGCGGAACCGGACGCATGTCTGAAGACGGCAGGCGCCGCGTCGCCATCATCGGCGCGGGCGCGGCGGGGACCATGGCCGCATGCTTCGCCGCGGATGCCGGCGCGGAGACGGTGCTGATCGAGCGCACGCGCGACGGCGGCAGCAAGATCCTCATCAGCGGGGGAGGGCGCTGCAACATCCTCCCCGCGCGCGTCGACCCCGCCCGCTTCGTGACGGACTCTTCGCCCAACACGCTCCGCAACATCGTGCGCTCCTGGCCGCTCGAGGAGCAGATCGATTTTTTCGAGCGCGAACTTTCCGTTCCACTCGTCGAAGAACAGGCGTCGGGCAAACTCTTCCCCGTCTCCAACCGCGCCCGCGATGTGCGCGATGCGCTGCTCGACTGTGCCATCGGCCGCGGCGCCCGGCTCCTCGCCGAAGCGAACGTCACCGGTCTCTCCCGCGCCGGAGACGGATGGCGCGTCGATCTCGATGCGGCGCCTTCGATCGAAACCGACGCGGTCGTGGTCGCGACCGGCGGACTCTCCGTCCCCGCAACCGGCAGCGACGGCGCGGGACTCGCGATGCTGCGCGCCCTCGGGATGCGTATTCAGCCGACCTACGCGGCGCTCACTCCCTTGACGGCCGGCCCATCGCCCTTCGCGGCGCTCGCGGGCATTTCCCTCCACGTCCGCATTTCCGCCGAGAGCGAATCCCGGCGCGCCGAGGCCCGCGGCGGTTTTCTTTTCACGCATCGCGGGTACAGCGGTCCCGCCGTGCTGGATGTGTCGCACGTCGCGGTGCGGGCACTGGAGGAACGCGCGGCCCCGGCGAGGATCCTCGCGCATTGGGGTGAGATCGAGGAACACACCTGGGATGATGCGCTGCGTGCGGGCGGTGGAGCCACCGTGCACAGCGTCGTGCGCCGGGCATTGCCCGAGCGTCTCGCCACCGCGTTGCTCGCGCATGCCGCGGTGGACCTTTCACGCACGCTCGCACAGCTGCGGCGCGAGGAACGCGCGCGCCTGCTCGACGCGCTCGTGCGCTGCGAACTGCCATGGACGGGACACGAAGGATACCGCAGCGCCGAGGTGACGGGCGGGGGAGTGGATCTCGCGGAAATCCACCCGCTGACGATGGAGTCGCGCCGCCTCCCGGGCCTGCACGTGTGCGGTGAGGCGCTGGACGCGTTCGGTCCGATCGGCGGCCATAATTTCCTCTGGGCCTGGGTGACGGGACGCGCGGCGGGGATCGGAGCCTCCCGGCCCCCTGTGAGAAAATCGTGAGAAGATTTTTTTTTATGCACGTATTTATCAAAAGTTTTACGATATTTGTGAATGTGAACGGGAAGACCGCAGGCTAAACGATTCCGATTCTGTCCGAGCTCTTCCTCAACCCAACATTTCCCAAGAGGACCCCTGCGGTGGCGAAACCCAATTACCAATTTGAAAAGCGGCAGAAAGAGCTCGCGAAGAAAAAAAAGAAAGAGGAGAAGAGACTGCGAAAGCTGAATAACGCCAACACTTCGTCCGGAGACTCTCCGGATTCCACTCCGAAAGAAGGAGAAAGCCTGTAACCGGAAGGCCGGACATCGGCTTCCTTCTGGAAGACCGTGTGCGTTCCCGTTCCTCTGATCACGTCAATTCTACCATCTCTTTTTTTTTCCACAAAGGATCGCAATGAACATCTACGTCGGTAATCTCTCCTACAGCGTCACAGACAACGACCTCCGCAAAGCATTCCAGGATTTTGGCGAAGTCTCTTCGGTCAACCTGATCAGCGACAAGCTCACCGGCCGCTCCAAGGGCTTCGGCTTCGTCGAAATGCCGAACGCGTCGGAAGCGGAAGCAGCGATGAAGTCGCTCAATGGCACGGACCTCATGGGCCGCACCATCACCGTCAACGAAGCACGCCCCAAGGGCGACGCTCCGCAGCGCAGCAGCCGCTACTAAGACTCGCTGTCGAATACCGCCGGCCATGGGTGAAAACCTGTGGCCGGCTTTTTTATGGGAGGACACGGGGATGCGGAGATGCGGGGATGGACGGGGCGACGGCGGAGACGCGGGATGCGGAGACGCGGGGATGCGGAGACGCGGGGATGCGGAGACGCGGGGATGCGGAGACGCGGGGATGCGGAGACGCGGGGATGCGGAGACGCGGGGATGCGGAGACGCGGGGATGCGGAGACGCGGGGATGCGGAGACGCGGGGATGCGGAGACGCGGGGACGCGGGGGACATGGAGATATGATGTACCTTGCATTTCTCGGCGGTATCTCCAACATTTGTCCATGGATCACCATTGACGAACCTGGTATTGCGGGAGGCGGCAATGAACGCGCGGTTCTTGATCATGGTTGTCATGATGTGCTTCATCTTCGGATGCGCGAAGAACGATCCCACTCCGACGGCTCCGGCGGCCCCGTGGTGGACGCCGTACTCGCGTTGCGAGATTGTGATCAACGGTATCGACAGCGTCGACGCGTATCGGCGTTTGTTCACGGGCGGGATGTCCATCACGACGGAGCGGATGCATTTCTCCGCAGTCGAAGAGGAGCGAACGTCGTACGAGCGCTCTTCGTGGTATCTCGAGGCCAGCGCCTCGAAGCTGACCAGCCTCGACTCCGCGAGCTTCGCGCTCTCACGTTCCGGGCGAGATTCTACCGTGCTCATTCAGATGACCTTCGGAGCGGTCGAAGCCGGCGCGCACACCGACAGCACCAGGGAATTTGTCGTCCGCGGCAAGGCGGTGCAGTCGCTCGTGAAAACGGTGAGCACGCAAGGGTTCCCCTCCGACCGCCTTTCGTCGTGGAACCGCCCCGTCATGTTCTCCACGAACGACCACAGCGAGCTGCGATTCACGTTCCGGAGATGACGATGATCGGAATCCTTCCCGGCGCCTCCTCCACCGTGCGCTACCTGATTGCGACGATGGAGGTGGTGACGATGCGCCCGAATGCGCGATGTTGAGCGGATGGCGACCCGGCGGACGTCGGGGATTGGACAAGCGCTGGTCCCCGGCGTTTACAGTCCATGCTAAAACGGAAAACCCCCGCACGGGGGCGGGGGTTTCACGGTTGCGAGAAGGGGCTACGGCTATTCTTCGAGCCAGGAGAGAATCGACAGCGCGCCGGTGGCGGGGTAGAATGGCGGCGAGTCTTTCAGCAGACGTTTATCGTACTTGTAGATCTGGTCGTACCCTCTGCCCGAGGTGGTGGTGGTCAGCTGCGCGGCGCCTTCCGTCCATCCCCCCTTGTATTCCCAGTTGAGCAGCGTGCCGGCGTCGATTTTCATGTTCGGGAGATTGTACAGATTCTCCGTCGTCGCGCCTTTGAACTTGCTGAAATAGGATCCGCTGGTGATCAGCTTGGTGGTGTTGTTGCGCGGATTGTCTGAGGCGAAAATGTAGTTTGTCGCGACGACGCCCAGCATGTCATCCGACGAGGCGTCCACGAAGGGGTCCGTCTTGTAGGTGATGTCGCCATCGAGCCACACGTTTCCATAGCTGGTATGCGGGCTGACGGAATGGTATTCCCAGCGGTTGACGTTCCAATATGCTTTCGTTCCCGACGCAACGGCCGGCGCCGCGACGGGGACACCGGTGCTGGTGTTGACGTGCACGGCGCCGACGGTGATCTTCCCGTTGACTTCACCGCGCATGGCGATGTTGCCGTTTTTCAGATACAGTGCTCCGTTGAAGTTTTTCCCGCTGGCGACCAGTTCAGGGAATCTCTTGGTGACCCAGCCCGCGGCGGCCGCGGCAGTCGGATCCGTGCAGGTCCCGTTGGCGGTGAACAGACTCGTGGGGATGCGGTCCTTGGTGTTGTGAAAGGCGGAATCGTTGAGCGCGTATTCCTTGTAGGTGATGGTGCCTTCGCCGCTCGAGTTGGAACCGAAGACGCAGGCCACATTCTTGTTGTCCGTGAATTTGAATCCCAGCGAATGGGTGCCGTACTGGTCGTAGCTCCCCGTCGTCACGGCGTCCTTCAATTTCGCGTCGAACTCGTCAGGCAGCGTCACGTGCACGTTCGCCTCGAAGCCCTCGTTGAAATTCGGCTTGGCCTTGCCTCCGGCGGCCGTCCACATCAGATCGGAAGTCACCTTGCCGTTGTACGTACCGCCATCGACACGGAAGGTCTGCGCCGGATCGGGCACGCCACTCTTGAACGGCACATTGATGTGCACCGGTCCGTCGATATAGGTGCCCGAAGGGTAGTAGGCGCCGCCGGTGCCCATGGAATTGACGAACAGCGCGAACTTCCCGAACGTGGACGCCTGCATCACGATCGTGATCCTCCTCGCCATGCCCATGTACCGGCCGGTGGAGACAACGCGAATCCGTCCCTTGGATGCGTCGACCACCTGGGTGGTGACGTCCAGCGTCCCGCCGTTGTAGGAAGCATTGCTCACACCGACATTGCTTGGAGACCATGCGGGCGTCACGAAGAAGCGGTTGCAGGCGATGTTCGCGCCGCTCACGGCGATCTGGTGCGCGATTTCTTCCGTGTAATGGTTGACGAAGGTCCGGTTGACCGTCTGTGAGATGTTGCTGTTGTTCGCGCCCAGGAGCATCACGATGGAACTGAATCCAGCAATGACGATCAGCGCTGCTTTTCCGCCCATGGTACCGTCCTCCTATTTATAGCGCAAGTTCGGGATGGCCAGACGCACCTGTTTCCAGTACGCCTTCGCGTTGTAATTCGGGAAATCGCGATCCGAGAGATACGGACTCTCGACCGCAACCGTGATGGAGATCGTTGCGATCGAACCCTTGTTCGCCACGGGCGTCGCCAGCTTGGCTCCCATGAAATCGAAGTATTCGAGATTGAACTGCGTGATGCCGTAACTTCCAATCCTGGGTCCGGCGCCATTCGCCCTTCTCCAGAACGGCCTGTCGAAAGGATTCGGCGTGCTTGTGAGGCTGTCCGGTCGACCGACCGCGAATTCGATGGTATCGAAACTGCCGTTGTCGTCGACATCGGCGAGAAACACCAGCCGGTTCGTATCGGCGATGGTGATGGCCTGATTGGCGTAGGTGAGGTTTTCCTGCCCTTTCAGATAGCCGATCCGCAGCATGTCGCCCTCCATCAGCGTGAACACGTCGACGAGGTTCTGTTCGACGATCGCTTCCATCGTGTACTGGCCGGAATGCATGGAGGCGCTGTTGTACAGCCGCGCAAGATTCAGCATCAGCAGTCCGCCGATCATGATCGAGCCGAGCACATCGAGTATGGTTGATGATCCCATGACGCGCTCCTAGTTGTATCGCCAGTAACTGCTGATCGCAGTCAGGATGATCGGCGCCTGAAGATTCGGGCTCGTGACCGTCACCGTGATCTGCTTGTCCCAGGTCGGGACTGTCGATTTCGCGAATCCGGCTTTTGGATTCACGTACCACACTTGCGAGGTCACGACATAGCGCGCGGACGGCAACGTGTCAACTGCGGCGCTGAAGTTGTGGTAATCGTCAAAATCGTTGAACTTGGCCTCGTCCGGCTTGCTGTTCGTTTTTTCGAGATCGGAGGGACCAAGCCCGGATGCTGCTGTGAAACTTCCTGAGCTCGGATTGCCGGATCCGTCGGGCACCGCATTGCCGGAGACGGTGTTGGCATCAAACTTCAGCGCAAATGCGCGATCGATGCGCGAACGCGCCAGCGCCACTCCCATGACGCTGAACTTGGCATTGCTGACTTCATCGCTCGCGGAAAGCTCCGAAGTGTTGACCCGCAGCAATTGAACACCGAAGAGCATGATTGCACCGAGAGTGAGGAACATTTGACCTGTATTCATTGGCTTACCCGTCCATTGATCGTGGTTGTCGATGAAGAAACTGCAACAAATACAGTGCCGCCCGCAAGAAAACTAAATAAATTGTTATTTTTGGTAAATACATCGGCATTTTACGTAATTCACACTGCAGAATATCGCAAATACTGCAAATATTTCGTGTGAATATTGCAAACGATTTCGACGGCGTCAATATTTTGACGATCGATAAGCACAACACAGCAGCTCCCGTATGACAGTGCATCATACGGAGTGCATATTATCAGGCTACGTGCAATTACTACACGGAGCCCGAAAATTGTGGAAATTCAGAACCGCTTCAGTACGATAACCCGCGATCCATCGGTGCTTTGAAGGATGCAGAAATACGTTCCCGAAAGGAGATGTCCGGGATTCCACATGATCGTGTGTCCACCCGCTTCATGCCATCCATTTGCCAGGACGGCGACTTCCTGACCGAGCATATCCCGCACGGTGACCGTGGCGGTTTGACTGCGCGGCAGAGAGTAGCGGATTGTCGTCGCGTCCCTGAACGGCATCGGCGAAGCGGGTTCGAGATGCGGGGTTGCGACGGTCCCGTCCGCCAGCCGCACACCCACCGTCGTCGCTTCCACGCGGATCGCGCGCGTGATCATCGCATTGCAGACACCGTCCGAGACGTTGAGCCGCACGGTGAATGTTCCTGCCTTCGTGTACGTGTATTCCGGAGAGCGCACGGTGCTCGTGCCGCTGCCGTCGCCGAAATCCCAGGACCAGGTTGTCGCGCGCGCGGTGGTGTCCGTGAATCGCGCGGTCGGATCGGCGTCAAGGTACACCGTGTCGCGCTCCGCGCGGAAGCCCGCGGCGAGCGCGGGACGGACGTCGAAGCGCACCTCGGCGAATCCGGCCGCCGCGATGTTCTCGTTCACGAAGGTGAAGACGCACGGGCCGGCGTCCGGCAGCAGGCGCGTGAGCAGCGAATCGCTGCCGATCCAGAGGGGATGCTCCGGCGTGTACGGTTTCCCGGCCGCCTTCACGGCGACGGAATCGCCGATGAACCAGTGCATCGAGCCGTCCACCACATTGTGCGCCTCGAGCGTCGCCGCGCCGTGCTGGCACTGGGCGCCCAGCGCGAGAACGGTGGGACGCGGAGCCCGCGCGATGGCCGTCACGATGGAGGTCTTCGGATCGCCGACCACGATGGCCATCCACGACATGGTGGGATTCGCCATGTAAAAACTCTCGGCGAGGTTGTACCCCGCGGTGTAGCGGTCGAAGAGGATGTTGACCCACGTCAACGCGACACTGAACGGCTCGAACACGTAGCCGCTCGCGCCGGTGCATCCTTCGGTGAACAAATCGGCGATGCGCGATTGTCCGCCTGTCTGGCCGGGGATGAAATTCCGCGCGCCCGTGGACACATAGGTCTCCGCGATGGACGCCGGCGACCAGTGATTCCCGGGCCGGGCAAATTGCGCGTACCGGCCGCTGTAGTTGTCGTTCGATCCCCAGCTCGCATACCCGAGCACGTTGCGCTGCGCGGTCACGTAGACGGAATCGCGGTTCAGGAGCACGCGCCAGCCGCGCTGCGCGAGGGTATTCGCGGCCGTCACCATGTTGTTGTTGTACGTGGCGTCGATCGGAGTCGGATCCTGGTCCAGCACGAAGAGCGCGCTGTCCTTGTCGATCATGGTATGCGGTCCACTGCGGTCGATCAGGGCGAGCACCTCGGCTTTGGTGAGACCGGTGAGCCGGGTGACCAGATACATGTCGTAGGGCGTCCCCGAGCCGGGGATGAGATTCTTCCTGCGGTAGTGTTCCGCGCGGCCGTAATAGGGATGGACACGCACCGATCCCGGAGGCACGACCAGCGTGGCCATGCCGATGTGGCTCTGCCACTGACCGAGGATCAGCATCAGCTCGGCGTCGACGCATGCGGATTTCGAATTCAGATCGCCGCCCGTGCCCCCGCGATCCACGCGGTGAGGAATCCCTTTCGTGAGGACGAGGTAGTTCAGGCTGTCCGCGAGTCCGCTCGCGGTCAGGTACCCCTCCACCTGGGAGCGCAGGCTCACGAATTCCGAATCGACGATGGTCTCTTTCGCCGGCACCCTGATGTGTATGACATTCTTGGCCGGAAGATTTCGCTTCAGCGCGAAGTACTGTCCGATGGCGAGCGAAACCGTATCATTGTCATTGACGATCAACCCGACGTCGCGGTAGTCCACGGGTGCTTGCGCGCACAGCGCCAGTGGAAGCGCGAACAGAATCAGGAATGCGAATGCGCGTTTCATTGTACTCCGTGACAGGATGTAGTGACTGCTTGCGCTGCAAGCGCGACGGGAATGGCGAAAACGGTTGGGAGAATGAACGCGAACTTCATGGAGTACGGGACAGTGTCGCTGAAGCGTGAGCCTTTTCTGGTATGAGGGACAGCTGGAGTCTCATCACCTTTTGGATAGCAGTGAGCAGGGACCAGCTTCCAGGGAACTTAAACATTCCAACAGGGAACTGAAACATTCCAATCTACAAGATGCGAAAACAAGATGAAATCGATTCCTGACACTCCCGGATTCACGCGATTGAAAATATTGCACAATACGTCACTCCTTGCCGCGACAGGCGAGGTGGGGGCGCGGACCAGACGCGGTCAGCGCACGATGCGCATGATGCGCGAGAGCGTCCTTCCCGAGGCGCGCAGCCGATACACGTAGACGCCGGCGGGGAGGGTGGAAGTATCGAGGACGACGGAGTTCCAGCCCTCCATGGGTTCGCCGACGCGCGGCGTTGCGACAAGGCGGCCGAACAGGTCGAATACCTGCAGCACGATTCGAGTATCCCCGCCCCCCTTGGAATCGGCCTCCGAGCCATGCGCCGGCAGATGATACGGAATCGCGGTGCCGCCGGAGGCTGGATTCGGATAGTTCTGTCCTAAAATCAGTCCGGGCGCCGCGGCGCGCGTGTCCACGCCGGTGATACCCGTGCGGATGTCGTATGACGGACCCGCGGTTTCGATGCCGTAACTGTTGATCCCGCGGATGCGGTAGCGGTTGCCCGTGATCTGTGCTGGAGACAGCGATACGGAGAAGGCGTCTCCGGCCGGCAGCATCGCCGAGGACGCGAGCACGGTGCCGGCGTCGTCAAGCACATCGACAAACGCCGAGGCGACGGCATCGGAGGCGTTGTAACGATCCGTGGAGAAACGCGCGTCGAAGCGGACGGGATCGGCGTTTCCCGCCGCACTGTCGAGAGGCGTGTGGTCGATCGCAGGGCCGCCGGTCCAGAAGTAGTCCGCGAAGGCGGTCTGGAAGCGATAGTCGTTCTGCCAGGTGGTGTACATCGCGCCGAGGACGCCGGGCACGCCGTTCATGGCGCGGCGCCAGGCCCGGATGCTGCTCGTGTTCCCGACATCGTAGTACGGCGACGCGATCTGGCGGAAGCCGAGGCGGGAGAAGAATTCGAGACTCTGCCGCGCCTTGCCGCCGTTCCAGTTCGCGATGACCAGCGAGCGCGGAACATCGTGCCAGACGCCGCTCAGATCGCCGTTGACAAGGTAGTACTCGTCGTGCGCGTTGTGCGTGGAATCGAACATGTCGCTCCACACGAAGATCTCCGCGCCCGGATGGGCGGCGTCGATGATGCCCGCGCAACGCCGCACGTTGTCCGCGAGCAGCGATGCCGGCGAGAGTCCACGCCGCTGACAGGCGTCGTCCCAGTTCATGGAGCGGATTTCATCGTGCTCCATGAAGAAGCGCGATGGCGCGTACGCGGTGTCGATGCGCGCGATCTGGTCCTCGAGAATCCTGTACAGGGTGTCTTCGGACACGCAGACCATGACGCTGCCGTTGCCGTCCGTTCCCGCAACCGTGGTCAGAGGGTGATAGGACGAGACGCGCACCGTGTCGCCGTTCCGTATCGAACCGGTCGCGATGCGCCGGAATGTCGGCGCCCCGTGATAGGGGCCGTAATTGCCTCGCCGGGATTCCATGACCGGATCGGAGACCGGCGAGAAATCGACGCCCTCCGCGTACGCGCGGCCGCTCCTCGCGTCAGTGACGCGCAACGGCGTTCCCGCGCGCCGCAGCACGTTCGCAAGTCCGCCCTCGTGCACCGCGATGTCGTCCCACCAGATCGTGCCCGCGTTTCCTCCCCACACGCCCGCATACAGCAGGACCTTGGAATAGGTCAGCGTGTTGAAGGAGACCTCGACGCGCATCCACCCCGCGGTGGTGGCCGGGACGCTCCAGGCCGTGAAGGTCAGTACCCGATACGCGCCCGCCGAATCCTGCCCCATCGCGAGGAGCTTGACGTCGTCCGCGGAGAGCCCGCTCGTTTTGATCCATGCCGTCATCACATAGTGCCGGAACGGCCGGCAGGAGACGAGCCGGTTGAAGCGGGCGTTGCCCGCGCTGTTGCCCGCGCGGAAATTTTCGCAACGCGCGCTGCGGCTCCCTCCGTGAAACACCGCGTCGTCCGCGACGATGCTGACGTTCGGACCGTCGTAGAAATTCCAACCGGTGAACTGCCCGTTGCTCACGCTCTCGAAGCCGCCGTTCGGCAGCGCGACGCGCGAGTCCGCGAGCAGCCGGCCGGTGTCGGCCTCGATGACGTACTCCGCCGTGGTGGGCACGCCCTCCGCGAGGTGCGGATCGGTGTACGTGATGGCGCTGGAGTAGCCGATCGGCATGACACCGGGGACGATCTCGAGGTTCCGCTCGTCCGCCAGGCGGCGGAACGCCCGGAGACTGTCGAAATAGTTCGGCGGTTGCTGCTGCAGAATGCCGTATTTGAAATCGCTGTGCTGCATGCCGTTGAACTTGCGCATCGCCATGGTGTCCGCGATCGTGCGCAACAGGCCGATCGCGTTCGCGCCGCGCAGGTTGGACGAGACAAAGGACCATCGGATCGGATAATCCGGAGCATCCCAGATCCGGCACCCCGGCACGAGCGCCTCGCCGCCTTGAAGCGTCAGAAGCTGCGCGAGCGTGGACACGGCGTTGAAGGTGCCGTCGCCGTCCGTGCCCGCGAGCAGAATGCGCCCGGCATCCGCGTGGAGAATGTATCCCTGCTGCGGCGGCACGCTCTCACCCCGCGGCGCGCGATCCCGCATCGATTCCTTCATCACGTCGTATGAATCCCTCTCGCCGATCAGGATGGCGTTGCGCCCGCTCAATTCCGCCTCCGGAAGCACCTGCAGCGTGTCGCCGATCTTCGACCGGACGATGGCCTGCAGGAAGCCGATGGCGCGGGCGGTGCCGGCCGAAGGACGCAGCGGCGTCACGAGCGCGGTCTGCCTGCTCAGCCGGAACGTCCCCGGCAACGCGTACGATGCCTTCGGCGACGGGTGGAGGGCGAAGAAGGACTGCGCCGACGAGGATGCGCCGAGCAGCACGATGAAGAGGGCAATGTGGCGAACGATGGTGGAAGAGTGCATGCTGTGACGGTGTTTCGTGAAGGCATCGTGTGTGTATTCCGGGTGCGGGAGGGCCGCGCCTGTCACCGCGTGCCGAGGACGATGAACGGCGCGCTGGTGGAAGAGGCGCCGGCGGTCACGACCGCGCGATACGCGCCCGCGGGGAGATCGGGCGGCAGGATGAGCGTGCGTTGCCGCGCGCCGTCTCCGAGGTCGGCCGCGAAAGACGGTCTGCCAAGCGCGTCCAGGATCGTGACGCGGACGGCGGCGCCCGCGTCTGCGCGGACGGTCAGCACGCCGCCGCCGCTGCGCATGGGATTCGGGTACACGTCGACCTCCGGTGCCGCAGGCGCGGAATTCCGCGGAACCGACGTCAGGGCGCAGGTGTCGCGCAGCACGAGGATGCTGGACGTGAAGGGCGCAAGCGTCAGGCTGCCGCGCACCGGCACGCTGTCGAGATCGAGGTAACAGCGCTCCCCGAGGTCGAAGGTCTTCGGGTGCCGGGTGTCGTTCACGAAAATCGGGAAGCGCTCGCCGGGGTCCGTCGGCAGCGCATGCACGGGCAGCACGGAGATGTTGTCCAGCCAGTACTGCGAGTTGGAGGAACTGAATTCCAACAGGGCGCGTCCACTCGCGGGAGGCGAGAAGACCGTCCAGTACTCGCGTCGCGCGGCCTTCGTCAGATACACGCGCTCGAGCCACACGTTCCACGCCGCCGCGTCTTCGCGCACCCGGAGCGTGGTGCGGCCGATGTTGGACGGATCGGCCACGGTGAAGCGCACGACGTAGGCGAATCCCGTGTCGAGCGGCATCGTGAGCCGTGTCCAGAACGTCTTGCTGCCGGTGGAATTCTTCTTGAGCCGCGCGCAGCGTCCGTCGAGCACGCCCGGGACCGCGGTGAGCGAGTCGGAGAAGGACCAGCCGGCTGTCCCGCTTTCGAAGGAACCGTTCAGCACCAGCGATGCGCCCGTCGTGTCGAGGATCCTCCACGGCGGGGGCGCCGTCAGGAAGTTGCGCGTCGCGTGCCGGTCGTTGCCCGTGCCTGTCCATCCCGCGAAATCCCACCACGCCTCCGCGCTGGCCGAGTCGCGTTTGTGCTTCACCACGGGAAAGTCGGTGTACGGATTCCAGTAGCGGTTGCTGTCGATGACGCTGCGGTCGGGTTCGGTGACCTGGTTCTCCCAGCGCAGGGAATACTGCCGCGCGTCGAGCCCGAAAAAGGTGTTGCCGACGACCGTGTTGTCGAGCGGTCCGGCGTTCTTCTTGTTCATGCTGAAGGCCATCGCGGTGCTGCCGTACACGATGTTGCCGCGCACCACCTCGCGCTTCGCATTCGTGAGTCCGATGCCGACGCGCGCATCCACGATGGTGTTGAAGCGGATGGTGTCGCGCTCCCGGAAATCCGGATAGATGCCGCGCGCGCCGGAGCCCGCGAATTGATCGTATGGCCCGATGCTGTGCCGGACGATGTTGAACTCGGTGCGGCTGTCGCCGAGCGGCATGAACGCCCCGCAATCATTGTAGGACAGGCAGGCGTGGTCCACGGTATTGAAGCGGACGAGCACCCCCTGGCCGCCGGCGGTGATGCCCTGCCGCCCGCTGCGCAGCACCGTGTTGCCTTCGATGATCGAATTGACGCCGCTCGCCTGGATGCCGATGCCGTATTCGTAGTATCCGTAGCCCTTCCAGCGGTCGGCATGGCCGGACTGCCCGCTCCCGTTGGCGGGACCGATGTCGACGAAGGTATTCCCCGCGAGGGTGCACTCCTCCAGGTTCCGCGCGTCGATGCCGGTGCGGAGTACGCCGCGGAACGCGCAGTCGAGGACGCGCGCGTGCCGCACGCGCACTTCCGGCGGGCCTCCCGACCCCCAGATGTCGACGCCGTGCCGCATCCCGGTGAAGGCGCAGCGGTCGACGGTCACGCTGTCGGCACGGATGATCCAGACGCCGGCGATCTTCTGATAGCGGAAATCAAGGTCCTGAATTCTGATGTATCCGGTCTGCCAGGCGTTGACGCCGAAATCGATCGCGCTCGCGCACAGGGTGTCGCCGGGCCCCGGCGCGGTGTCGCCCGGGAAGCGCACGGTCAGCCGCGTCGCCTGTTCGTCGTAGTGCCACTCGCCCGGCGCGTCGAGGAAGCCGCGCCGGCATGAGAGGAAGTACAGCTTGTACCCGAGAAAGGCGGCGCCACGCAGCGTGTCCATCGTCACGCGGCCCGTGGACGGATCGTAGCCGGTGACGAGGCGCGTGGAAATGCCGTACTGGTCGTAGGCGGTGACATTGCCGCCGACGAGGTCGGACGCGTTCGGGAACGCCGCCGGAAGGGTGCTGTCGCGAAAGGCCAGCGAGTACTCGCAGCAGTGGCTGCCGGGATTCGCTCCCTCCACCAGCTGCGCCGTGAAGAATCCGCTGTTCGGTGAGCGCGCGGGCGTGAGCAGGGCGCCGTTGAAGAACAGGGAGGGCGGATCGGCCGCGGTCATCGCGGTCAGGGCGATGCCGTCGCGGCTCCAGGACGCGTCGGCGTTGCGCTGCCATCCGGCGGACGGCAGCCGCGTCGCGCCGCAGATGACGGGATCGTGTCCTTCGCCGTATGCGCCGTAGACGACGGGGGCGCCGGGCGCGCCAGCACGAGCCGCGATCTCGCCGAAGAACACATCGCCCCGGCGGAACAGCACCGAGTCGCCCGGACGCAGCGACAGGCCGTTGATTTTCGCGATGGTCAGAAACGGGGCGGCAGGGGAGCGCCCGCTGTTGCCGTCGCTTCCGTTGGCGGCGATGAAATACGTGGATGCGTCCGCGGAGGCGATAAGCGCAAGCAGGCAGGCGATCGACGCGAGCACAATGGAGCGAATCGTCCGATTCTGTCTTGTCGCTGAACGGAGCATGAGCGCGTCTCTCCAGCAGTGCGGATGGTGCGTTCGGAAGCAGAATGAATTATCGCGAAAAAATCACGCGAAGACAATCCCCCCCCCGCTGTCCCCCCCCGTAAAGAAAGCCCCGCTGTTCGCGGGGCTTTCTTCACACAAAATGCGGGACGCTTACTTCGACAGCGTCATCGAGCGCGTCGCGACCGAGCTGCCGCTCTGGAGACGGTAGAGGTACACGCCGCTGGGGAGGGAGGCGCCGTCGAAGGTCACCTGATGCGTTCCGGCATCGAGGGTCTTGTCGAACACGGTGGCGACTTCCTTGCCGAGCACGTTGTAGATCTTCAGCGAGGTGCGGCCGCCCTTCGGGAGCGTGAAGCCGATGACCGTGCTGGGATTGAACGGGTTCGGGTAATTCTGGCCGAGGTGGAAATCACCCGGCGCATCGGAAACCTTCTCGACGTCCAGGATGGCGTCCACCTGGGCGCCGTCGATGTACCACATGGTGCAGTCCGAGTTGTTCGGATCGTCGTCCACGTTCTCGCCGATGCCCCACTCGGTGTACACGATGTGCAGCTGGCCGGCGTCGCCCGCGAAGTGGGCGAGTTTGGTGTACTTGACATCGACATCGGTGCTGCTGGTGACCTTCTTGACGGGGCTCCAGCCCATGTCCTCGCCGGTCGACGCGATGTGGCGGCCGGCCACGTAGCAGTTGTGCACGCTGTCGAGGTATGCGACGCCGCTGGTGTCGCCGTTGGTGCCGAGCGCGAGGCGCGCATACGGGAACTTCAGGGTCGAATCGGACTCGATCCACTTCGCGTAGATCTTGTTACCGTCGCCGCTGACCGCCCAATGCGGTTCGTGGTACTTCGTCTCGGCGCGATACGCGCCGTCCGAACCCTGCGTCATGTTCGAACCGCGGAAGGTGCGGATGGTGCCGAGCTGCGCGATCCGGTTCAGGTAGTAGCTGGAGCCGGAGCGGCCGACTTCGCACATGAAGGTGCTGTCGATGTAGCGCAGGCTGAACGTCCGCTGCAGAATGTCCGGGCCTTCACCGGATGCGAGCGGATCGTAGGGATTCTGATCCGTCGTGGCGGTGACCAGGAAATGCGGGTTGTTGTTCTTGTCGTACACCACATCGAGGTCGCCGATGAGCAGCTGCGGCGCGATGCCGAGACCGGCATTGACGTTCAGGGGTGCCGGAAGGTTGGGGATGTCCTGCAGCGCGATGTAGGTCGGGTCGGTCGGCCAGGTGAGGCCGCCGTCGGTGGATTCGACGTACGCGATCTGATGGTTCTCGCCGATGTAGGGGACGCTGCCGTTCTCGACATTTGCGGAGATATAGGCCCAGATCAGATGCGTGCCGTCCATGGACACATCAGAGCAAGGGGAGTAGGGACCCGAGGCGGTGGCCGGAATCTGCGAATCCGACCAGAACGGATCGAGGTTCGAATTGAGCGGCTCCCAGTTTGCGCCGCCGTCCTTCGAAATGATGAAATGATATCCGCCCGTGCCGGTGCCGTTGGACGGTTCCACTGCTTCGGCGATGGTGTACAGCTGCTTCTTGCCGTAGGACACCATGATCTCGGTCGGGATCGACCAGTTCGGCGGTTGCGGGAAGCGCTTGTACACCTTGCCGGTGTTGCCGATGCCCATGTTCACGCTGTTGATTTCACCCCACGTGTCGGCGATGCCCGCGTACGGAACTACCTGCGGCCAGAGCACCGTCGCCTTGACGTCGCCCGGAGTCGTCGTGTTGTTGCCGTTGTACAGGAACACCACCGGATAGCGCGGGGACGTGCTGTTGGAGACGTTGCCCTGCGCGGGTGTCTGAAGAGCCGACCAGGTCGCGCCATTGTTCGATGAGTATCGGACCAGGAGCGTGTTGCCGACAGAGGCGCCTGGCCGATCGTTGCCGCGATGCACTGCCGCGACGGTGCCGGTCCACGGATCACAGGCGATCTGTATGCGGTTCTGTCCGATCGTCGCGAAGGTGTTCGCCATCTTGCCGATTTCCGTCACCGCGACCGCAGTGTTTCTCCGCGGCGTGACTCCCGCCTTGCGCATCGTCCGCGCGGTCGGTTCGGCTGCCACGGCGCCGCGTTTGAGCACTGGTTCCGCGGTCCGCACAGCATCGGTCAATCTGTTCAGATGCGCCGGCAGCTGGGCAGTGTTCTGCGCCTGACTCGGAGACGCGAAAGCGGCGAGCAAGGCAAGTAGCAAAACTCTCTTCATACAAACCTCCAAAAGTGATAAATAGAGTGGCGCCTGACGTTCAATATCGTAACGGAAAAAAAGGAAAGTCTGTCTGCTATTCAAGGGCAATCCGTGGTAGTGCTCCTGCGGAAGAACCGGTCCCGGGCTGCGAACAGGAACATGGCCTGTCCAGCACGAAACTTACGAAAATCTTCTGAAAAAGATAAATGCTGGAGTGAAGGAGTCGTGTCCGAATACCGGACGAAAACATCCGCTTCTTTTCCATGGAAGAATCGGGCGCAACAGCGCACAGTCGGCAGTGGGTATTCGGGCGGAACCGGAAGAAGTTGCAGCAGCGCGGGATGCGTCCGTCTATTTTGACTGCTCACTGGAAAAATCCACCACATACGCGCTGGAGTTGATCTTGGACCTGATCGACCCCGCATACGTGTCCGCCTCCGGTCGTGTCGGGAAAGGTCCGACGTACACGCGATACCAGACGCCTGACGGCGTCGCCTTCGACGTCAGAAAGGCGGGATAGCCCCTGGCGAGGAGCGCGCGCATTTCGGACTGTGCCGTCTGCTTCTGCTGGAACGCGGAGACGCGGATGCCGAAGCCTCTGGCGGTCAGAGGGACTGCTTTTGCCGCCCCGGGACTTTTTCGCGTGTGCAGCGCGCCTCCCTGTTCCGGTTGCAGGACAAGCGGCGAAGGATTCTCGTGGAGGTAGGCTTCGTAGCGCGCGCTGTCGACGAAGGCGTCCCGCCAGGTGCGGCGCAGCGAATCGCGCATCGTTTCGGCCTGCGCGGACGTCAGGTATGGACCCGCCTTGACGCGATAGAAGGTGCGGCGCTGTCGCTGCACGAATTCGGGCTCCGTTCTCGCGGCGATGCCTCGGCGCTTGAGGGTGTTTGCAATGACCTGGGCGTCTGGATTCCGCGGTGACGACGCGACCTGGACGAAATAATCCCAGTCGCCCTGCGGAATCGTGGAATCCACGGTCGCTCCGGCGGGCGATGCACCGGCGCGTTGTCCGGCTGCCGCTGTAGTGTTCACGGGAGCCGTTCGGGACGACACCGCGACGCGCGGCTGTACCGGCGCGGGCCGTGTCCCGACAAGGCGCTCGAGCTTCTGTTTCAACACGGGGAACGGTTCGAAGAACCAAAGGAAGGAGAGGGCAAGCAGGAGTGCCGCGATGACCGCGAACGTGATGACGGGTCCGCGCCGCGACGGCGGGCGTCCCGCCTGGTGCGTGCCGTCTTCGATCTCTTGCGTGTCAGCATCCCGCGGAGGCGCTGTTGCAGCCTGCGACGGCGGTACCTGCTCCTCTGTTTCCGCCATTGGATTCAGGTCTGGCGGCTTCGCGACAGGCGCGCGAGGCGCGTCCACTGCTGCATGCTGTTGTGCTGGCTGTGGAGCCTTTGTCGCTTCGCGCGCAGGGGAGGCGGAGGGGCTTCCCTGCCGACTGCACCGGCGGAGAGGCGGGTGTGTGCGTCCCGGGAGATGGAGTTTCCTGGTGATCGAAAAAAAACGGGGAAGCGTTTTTCTTCTTCCCCGAATCTGTTCCTTCCCCAGGTTCCTCGGCAAAATTGAAGTCCGGCACCTCGGCGTCCTTGTCTGTGTGGAATCCCGCTGGCGGCGGTTATTTGCGCCGCCAGACCGTGATCTGTTTCACATTGTGGCGGACCTGCCGCGCGTCCATCGTCTGCGAGTCCTTCGGGATGAGCGTGAGGTAGCGGGTGTAGACTTCGAGCGCTTTCTGCAGGTCGTTGAGCCGCACGTACGTGTCGCCGAGCAGCTTCCAGGCCTTCGCGTACGAGGGTTCGAAATCTTTCGCGACGGACAGGGTCTTCTCCGCGTCGCTGTATTTCCCGGCATTGAGGAAATACTGGCCGAGGCGCACGCGCGTCTTGGACATGAAGGGGTTGACGCGGAGCGCTTCGCGGATCTTCAGGATGCCGTCGTCGCGCGTCTCGTCGCGACCGATCATGCGCTGTCCCGCCGCTGCCTGCGCGTCGGCAAGCTTCACCTTGTCGATGCCGCTGGAATCATACACGCCGTAGCGCAACTGGTTGGGGAGGAAGTCGAGCGTGATGATGTAGCGGTCGGTCATGTTCTTCTCGGTGAGTTTGCCGCCGGCGGAGGCATGCGTCGCGCAGTCGAGGAAGAGTTCCTTGCGATTGTCGTAATTCACGTCGCACAGCGCCGCGCGGACGTTCTGCGTCATCTTCTTGCCGTCCAGCATGAAATTCTTCTGCGTCCACGCCGCGAGGACGAGCATGATGTTCTCGCGCGTGCTCATGAGGAAGCCCTTCGTCTCGTTTCCGCCTTCGGGGAGCGGGTAGGTGCATTGCACGTAGAACTGCACGCCCGTTTCGAGCGTCACCACGGGGCGCAGCAGCGCGGTGCCCGCGGGCAGGGTCATGATGTCGTGCAGCAGGAACGTCCCGCCGCTCGCGGGGCTGAGCACGGCGAGCACGTTGCAGGCCGGCACTGCTGCGGTGTTGCTGAACAGCACGAGCATTTCCTCTTTCCCGTCGCCGTCGTAATCCGCCTGATACCCGTTCATGGTCGACCCGGCTTGCGGGGGCAGACAGGCGTCCTTGTCGGTGATGCCTTCCTTACCGGCCTTGACGAGGGTGGCCCACGCCGCGGCGGGCACGGACACTTTCGCGAACGCGTCGTCGGCGCTGACAAAGTTTTCCATGCCGAAGGCGAATTTTTCCTGGGCAGCGGCGCGTGGCGCGATTGCGGCAAGAACGACGAAGGGGAGAACGGCGGAGAGGAGGAGGCGTGTTTTCATGGGATTGGGGGCAAGTGGTGGCCGATGCCGAATTCTGTCGAAAATACAGAGCAATCGTGGCAAGTGCAATTGCCTGTGAGCATTCGATTGCGGATTTTTGGGAAAGATTGTTTCACCCGGTCCCGGATCCCATGCCTGTCCATTCGATCAATCCTTCGGACGGAAGCGTCATCGAGCGCTTTGAACCGTACAGTGACGCGCGCGTCGCGGCAACGATAGACGCGTCGCATGCCGCGTTCGCGCAGTGGCGCGACACGGGCTTCGACGAACGCGCGCGCCTGCTGCGCGCCGCGGCAGCCGTGCTGCGCGCCCGGCGTCGCATGCACGCGGAGACGATGACGCGGGAGATGGGGAAGCCCATCGCGCAGGCCGAAGCCGAGGTGGACAAGTGCGCCCTGGTCTGCGAGTATTACGCGGAGCATGCCGCCGCGATGCTCGCGCCCGAGGAGGCCTCCTCGGACGGCAGCCGCGCGTACGTCCGCTTCGATCCCATCGGCGTCGTGCTTGCGGTGATGCCGTGGAACTTCCCGTACTGGCAAGTCTTCCGCTTCGCCGCGCCCGCGCTCATGGCGGGCAATGCGGCGGTGCTCAAGCACGCGTCCAACGTGACGCGCTGCGCCCTGCAGATCGAATCCGTCTTCCGCGAGGCGGGCTTCCCGGAGGACCTGTTCCGCGCGCTGGTCATCGACGCCGCGGCGGTGCCCGCGGTCATCGCGCATCCGCGCGTTGCGGCGGTCACCCTCACGGGCAGCGAGGCGGCCGGCGCGAGCGTGGCCGCCTGCGCGGGTCGCGCATTGAAAAAGACCGTCCTCGAACTCGGCGGCAGCGACCCGTTCATCGTGCTGGCGGACGCGGACGTGCTCGTGGCAGCGCAGACCGCCGCCACGGCGCGCTGCATCAACACGGGCCAGAGCTGCATCGCCGCGAAGCGCTTCATTGTCGAGGAGCCCGTCGCCGCGGAGTTCACGGCGCTCCTCGTCGACGCGATGCGCGGCAAACGTCTTGCCGACCCGATGGAGCACAGCACCGATCTTGGTCCCCTGGCGCGCGCCGACCTGCGCGACGAACTCGAGACCCAGGTCCGCGCCTCCGTCGCCGCGGGCGCGCGGCTCCTGCTCGGGGGCTCGCGACTCGAGCGGCCCGGCTTCTTTTTCGCGGCCACCGTGCTCACGGACGTGCGCAAGGGGATGCCGGCGTACGACGAGGAACTCTTCGGTCCCGTGGCCGCGGTCATCACGGTGCGCGACGCCGACGACGCGGTCGCCGTGGCGAACGACACCCCGTACGGTCTCGGCGCGAGCGTCTGGACGCGCGACGCGCGGCGGGCGGAGGATATCGCGCGGCGCATCGAGGCGGGCAGCGTGTTCGTGAACGGCATGGTGAAATCGGACCCGCGGCTCCCCTTTGGAGGCGTGAAGAAGAGCGGGTACGGACGCGAGCTGTCGCGCGCGGGCATCCGGGAATTCGTCAACGTGAAATCCGTGTGGATCGCCTGATGGACGCCCCCGCGCTGCAGGAGGAACGCCGGGTGCGGCGCGTCCGGATGTTCCGGCGCATCTTTCTCGTCATGATCGCGTTCTCGTTGCCGGCCACCGCGCTGAATCTGTACCTGCTGTCTCACGCGCACTTCATCGGGGGCGATCCGGACGTCCACGGCCTCATCGCCGTGTCGTGCGGCATCCTCGGCGTGCTCGTGTTCTTCATTTTCCTGTACAAGTTTCAGACCTCGTCGCAGATGTCCGTGCGCCGCCGCGTCATCTTCCTGGGCGGGCACGCGCTCGCGATCGTCCTGTTGTTCTGGCTGCTGATCTGGCTCGGGTTCGATTCGCCGTGGCGCGATGCGCGCTGCTGGGGCAGCTACGAATTCAACACCGCCGCGCGGAGCTGGATCATTTCGGTGCTGGTGATCGGCAGCATCACGATGCTCGGGAGCTTCTTCGATCTCGCGAGCCGCTCGACGATGCGGTGATTCAGCCGCCGCGCGAAAGCGCCTTCCTCCCGATGTCGGTGCGGTAGTACGCCCCGTCGAATGCGATGCGCTGCACGGCGCCGTACGCGAGGCTGATGGTCGGGCGCACGTCGCGTCCTTCGCCCAGCGCGGTGACGCCCAGCACCCGGCCGCCCGCGGTGACAATGGCGTCGCCGCGGCGCGCGGTGCCGCTGTGGAACACCAGCACGCCTTCGTTCTCCTGATCGATGGCGTCGAGCCCGGCGATCGGCTTCCCGGTGTCGTAGGCGTCGGGATATCCGGCCGAGGCCATGATGACGCAGACGGCGTTCGCATCGTGCATCGCCACGCGGCTTTTCTGCAGGTTGCCCGCCGCGATGTCGCGCAGGAGCGCGGCGAGGTCCTCGTCAAGCAGCGGGAGCACGACCTGCGTCTCCGGATCGCCGAAGCGGCAGTTGAATTCGAGCACTTTCGGGCCGTCGACGGTGAACATGAGCCCGACGAAAAGGACGCCGCTGAAGGGAATGCCATCGGCGCGCATGCCGTCGATGACCGGTTTGATGACGCGGATCTTGACGTCTGCGAGCACCTCGGTGGGCACGTGCGGCGTCGGCGCGTATGCGCCCATGCCTCCCGTGTTCTTCCCCTCGTCGTTGTCGAGGATGCGCTTGTGATCCTGCGCGGGAGCGAGCGTGACGAAGCGCTTTCCGTCCGTGAGCGCGAAGACCGACGCTTCGACGCCTTCGAGGAACTCCTCGATCACGAGCGTGGTGCCCGCGTCGCCGAAGGCCGCCCCGCTCAGCATGTCCCCGGCCGCGAGCGCCGCCTCGTCGTAGCCGCGCGCGATCACGACGCCCTTGCCGGCCGCGAGACCGTCGGCCTTGACCACGAGGGGATATGCCGCGTTGCGCAGATACTCGCGCGCGGCATCCTCTTCACCCGCGCGGAATGTGCGGAACTCCGCTGTCGGGATGCGATGGCGCTTCATGAAATCCTTCGCGAAGGCCTTGCTCGTCTCGAGCTGCGCGGCCGCCCGCGTCGGGCCGAAGATGGGCAGCCCCTCGGCGAGGAAACGGTCCACGATCCCGGCGGCCAGCGGCGCCTCGGGTCCGACCACGGTCAGGTCCACCGCGTTGTTGCGCGCCCACTGCAGCAGGCCCTCGATGTCCGTGGCCGCGAGCGCGACGTTGTTCGCGACGGCGGAGGTCCCGGCGTTTCCCGGAGCGCAGGAAAGTCTTTCGACCGCCGGGCTCTTGCTCAGCTTCCAGCAAATGGCATGTTCGCGGCCGCCGCCGCCGATGACGAGGATATGCATGGGGAAAGTATGAAGGATGAAGTATGAAGGTTGAAAGTTGAAGGGGATGGTTCAGGCGTTGCCGGGCGCGTGTTCGAAACCGTCGCAATGCAGGATGGTCTCGAAGAGCGTGACGAGGTCGCCGGTAAGCCTCTTCCTGTCGAACTGCGCGATGAAGTCGTCCGGGGGAGCGGGCAGGGTGCCCGCGCGGAAGCGCGAGTACAGCGTCGCGATGTGCGCGGCGATGGCATCCACGTCCTGCGGCGGACAGAGGAATGCGGCGCCGGACGCGTCCAGCGTCTGCCGTGCCGCGCCCTCGGGCACGCACGCGAGAATCGGCTTGCGCGCCGCGATGTACTCGTAGAGTTTCCCGGTGGATGCGACGTCCATGCCGTCCGCGTTGCCGATCATCATCCACAGCGCGTCGGACGCGCGGGTGATCGCGACGCATTCGGCGTGAGGGAGGTAGCCGGTGATCTCCACGCAGTCGCCGAGACCGAGTTCCTCGACGGTCCTCCGGTCCTCCTCGCGGGTGGTGCCGACGAAGGTCGCCCGCACGGCGCCGCGCGCCGCGGGATGCGCGTCGAAGAATCGCCGCAAGGCCTGCAGAAAATACTTCGGCGTGCGGTCGAAATAAAACGTGCCGGTGTGCGTGATGCGCATGCGCGCGTCCGCTCGGGGAGGGGGCGGCCCGTCGAAATCACCGGGGTCGAAACCCTGGGAAAGGATGGTCACATCGTGATGGGAGAGGGATGGCGCGGTCCGCAGCGTGAGTTCCTTCATCCTGCGGTTGATGGTCACGATGTGGTCGGCGTAGCGCAGCACGCCGAGTTCGAGCCGATGGTGCAGGAAGCGGTGCAGCGGTGTCGGGTAGCGGTGCAGCGGATTCTCGAGCCAGGGGTCGCGGTAGTCGAGCAGGAGCGGAATGCCGAACTCCTTTTTCAGGTCTCGGGCGATGAGAAAGTCCGTGAACGGCGGGGCGGTGGCGAAGATCACGTCGTGCGCGCGCTCCTTCAACGCCTGCCGTGCCGCGCGCAGGGCGTGCTGTTTCCACCCGATCTTGTTGTCCGGCACGAACAGGGCCTGCCCGATCCAGCCCAGCATGCGGTAGGTCCTGCCGGAGGGCATCGCCACCTTTTTTCTCTTCCGGAAAAAGAAGAGCGGGTCCAGCGAACGGGTGCGGATGATGTCGATGCCGAGTCCGTCGAGTTCGGCGAGGAGACTCTCGTCGTGCGCGAAGTATCCGCGCGCTTCCACTGTCAACACCGTCACGTCCCAGCCGTACTGCGGGAGGTACTTGACGAATTTCAGCGTGCGCTGCACGCCGCTCAAGCCGAGCGGGGGGAAGTAGTAGGCGATGACCAGCGCGCGCCGTCTAGCGGGTGTCCCGGGCATGGTGGACTCAGAGCACCAGGAGTTCGCGTGGCGCGCGGTTCAGCACTTCGACTCCCGAGGCCCGGAACACGACGTCGTCCTCGATGCGCACGCCGCCCGTCCCCGGGATGTACACGCCGGGCTCCACGGTCGCGACCATGCCTTCCGCGAGCACATCCGAGGATGCCCAGGAAATCCGGGGCTGTTCGTGCACTTCGAGACCGAGACCGTGTCCGAGGGCGTGGGGGAACTGGTCGCCGTAGCCGTCGCGCGTCAGACTCTCCCGCGCGATGCCGTCGAGTTCGCGTCCGGTCATGCCCGGACGGGCTTCGGCGATGGCCTTCCGCTGCGCGCGGAGCACCGCGGCGTGCGCTTCGCGCAGCGCGCGCGGCGCGCGCCCGATGAAGACCGTCCGGGTCAGGTCCGAACACCACCCGTCGACCACGCACCCGAAATCGAGAAGCAGGGCGTCACCGTTTCGGAGGCGGCGATCGGACGGCCGCCCGTGAATGAGCGCGGAGCGGGGACCGCTCACGACGATGGGGTCGAAGGCGTCGCGGTCCGCCCCTTCGAGACGATGCCGGTACGTGATTTCCGCGGCCAGGTCCCGTTCGCGGACGCCGGCGCGGATCAATCCCAGCACGGCGGAGAAGACGCGATCCGTCGCGTCGACGGCGCGGCGGATACCGGCGAGTTCCTCCGGTGCTTTCACGGCCCGGAGGGCGTCGATCATCCCCGAGGCATCGCGAAAGCGGACGCCGCGGAACAGTGCTTTCCACGTGTTGAGATGCGCCACGGGTACACGGTCGCCATCGAAACCGACCGCCGTTGCGCCCGCCAGCACGCGCGCCTTGTGCGCGCCTTGCGCAAGAGTGCCCGCGGCGACGATCCCGACGCGCGCGCCGCGCACTTCGGAGGAGGCCTGTTCCGCGTATCGGGGATCGGTGAAAAACAGCACGCTGCGCGCCTTGACGACGAGAAGGCCGTTCGAACCGGAAAAGCCGCACAGGTACCGGATGTTCGGCGCATGCGTCACGAACAGCGCATCCGCGCGACGCCGCTGCATCTGCCGCCGGACAAGCGCCACTCGCCTCGCCGCCTCGCGCTCCTCCGGAGCGTCAACTGCCGCGGCCATGTGCCGACTGTTCTTCACGCGAGGCCCGCTTGTGCACAACGCTGTGGATATCCGGTGGACATCTCTTCCCGACAATGTGGATAATGTGTGGCGAAATGTGGATAAGAAATCATCAGGGAATGATGAGCGCCAAAAACTGCAAAATGAGCCTGAAAATCGGTCATTTCAAGTTTGAAACACGTGAGATCCGGCACTCCGAACTGCTCCGATGTTTGTTCCGCATGTGGATAAATCACACTAGCGGCGGGTTCCGACCTGATAATTCGGCGATTCCTTCGTGATAAAGACGTCGTGCGGGTGACTCTCTTTCAGTCCGGCGGCGGTGATGCGCATGAACTGCGTTCGCTCCTGCATTTCCGTGATGGTGCCCACGCCGCAATAACCC
The DNA here is from genome assembly GCA_016720835.1 of Ignavibacteria bacterium. GTDB lineage: Bacteria > Bacteroidota > Ignavibacteria > SZUA-365 > SZUA-365 > JADKJW01. The sequence continues at coordinate 544,989 of JADKJW010000002.1, read as the reverse complement.
ATGGCGGCCCGGAGTCCCCCGATCATCTGGTACACGGTGTCTTCGAGATTCCCGCGGTAGGCGACCATGCCCTCGATTCCTTCCGGCACCAGTTTCTTGATATCGTCCTCGACATCCTGGAAATACCGGTCCTTGCTGCCCTCTTTCATGGCGCCCAACGAGCCCATTCCGCGGTAGATCTTGTAGGTCCGGCCTTCGTAGAGGACTTTCTCGCCCGGACTTTCTTCCAGGCCCGCGAAGAGACTGCCGATCATTACCGATGCCGCACCGGCCGCGATGGCTTTGGCGATGTCGCCGGTCAGCTTGATGCCGCCGTCCGCGATGATCGGGATGTTGTACTTGGCGGCCGCGGCGGCGCAGTCCATGATCGCGGTGATCTGCGGGACGCCGACACCGGTCACGACGCGCGTGGTGCAGATCGATCCCGGCCCGATGCCGACTTTCACGCCGTCTGCGCCGGCGCGGATGAGGTCCTCGGTCGCTTCCGCGGTGGCCACGTTGCCGGCGATGATTTCGGTGTTCGGGTAGCGCTTCTTCATGCGGCGCACCATGTCCACCACGCCGCGCGAATGGCCGTGCGCAGTGTCGATGATGAGCACGTCCACCCCCGCGGCCACGAGCCCCGCCGCCCGGTCGAGCGTGTCGCCCGTGATGCCGACGGCGGCGCCGACGCGCAGACGGCCGAGCTCGTCCTTGCACGCGTTCGGGTGGTGCTTCTTCTTCATGATGTCCTTGAAGGTGATCAGCCCGCGCAGCTTGCCGCGCTTGTCCACCACCGGCAGCTTCTCGATGCGGTGCTGCTGCAGAATGGTCTCGGCCTTCTTCAGGGTGGTGCCGACCGGCGCGGTGACGAGGTTCTCCTTCGTCATGATGTCGGAGACGAGGATGTTGCGGTCGGGCTCGAAACGCAGGTCGCGGTTGGTGAGGATGCCGATGAATTTGTCCTCGTGATCCACGATCGGAATGCCGGAGATGCTGTACTTCGTCATGAGGTCGAGCGCGTCGCCGATGGTCTTGTCCGCGGTGAGCGTGATCGGGTTGACGATCATCCCGCTCTCCGAGCGCTTCACCTTGTCCACTTCGTCCACCTGCTTGGCGACGGACATGTTCTTGTGGAGAATGCCGATGCCGCCTTCGCGCGCGAGCGCCACGGCCATCTCGGATTCGGTGACCGTGTCCATGGCCGCGCTCAGCAGGGGGATGTTCAGCACGATCGAATTCGTCAGGCGCGTGCCCACATGCACCTCGCGCGGGAGCACCGCCGACTTGTTGGGGATGAGGAGCACATCGTCGAAGGTCAGGCCGGTGCGGATTTCTTTATTCTTCATTGCGGTCTCCAGTGCTGATGAACGGTGGCACGCTGTCTCTCAGGCGGAAGTCGATCGTGGTGCACGCTGTGCCTGAGGAGGTGTCGGTCATGAAGCAACGCCGGGGGAGTGAAAAACAGGATATTTTCTAAAAATACTTCAAACGAAGGAGAAAAAACAACCGTCGGTTCGCGACACCGCGCCGCCTGATCCTCCTGAAAGGCCTCCTGCGTATATTGCCGCGGCATCGCGCACCCCGTCATCTCTCTCCATCCGGACGTGTCATGACCAGACCTTTCCGCGCAAGTCTCGTGTTCTTCGTCCTCCTCATGGGAGTGTACACGCTCCTGCGCCTCGGTTTTTACCTTTCGAACCTCGCCTTCTTCGACGGCGTGCCCGCCTCCGATATCGCCGCCGCATTTGTGCACGGGCTGCGTTTCGACGCGTCGGCCCTGCTCCTGATCAACGCGCCGCTGCTCGTGCTCTTCCTGCTGCCGGGCGATCCCTCCCGCTGGCGCTGGTTCCGTCGCGCGCTCTTCGCGTTGTTCTGCGCAGTCAACATTCTCGGAATCGCGCTCAACATCGCGGACTTCGAATACTACGCGACGATACAGCGCCGGCTCCTGTACGAACCGTACACGATGATGCCCGACCTCGCGCGGATGGCGCCGTCGCTGCTCGTGAAGCACACGCTCCCGGTGCTGCTGTTCGCGGTCGTCTCGGGCCTCGTCGTCCTGCTCCTCGCCCGGACCGCGCGCGCCGTGTGGTCGCGCGGCGCCGCGAAACGCGGGTGGCTGCGCGAATCCGGCTTCTTCGTCCTCGCCGTGCTGCTGCTGGTGCTCGGCATCCGCGGCGGTGTGCAGCTCAAGCCCATACGGCAGGCGAATGCCTTTTTCACGGCGCGGGCGTCCGTCGGATACCTGGTGCTGAACAGCACCTACACCGTGACGCGCAGCCTCTTTCAGCCGATGCTGCCGGAGTATTCCTTCCGTCCGCCCGAAACCGTCCGCCGCGAACTGGACGAGATGCTGCGCCGCGAGGACGAGCGCTTTCTCCGTCCGGACTACGACTTCCTGCGCGCCGCCGCCCCCGTCGATTCCGCGCGCCGTCTCAACGTCGTCGTGCTGATCATGGAGAGCTGGACCTCGGTGTACAGCGGCTGCATCACGGGAAAAAGATCGGCAACTCCGTTTTTTGATTCCCTTGCCGCCGACGGGCTGCTGTTCACGAACTTCATCGCCAGCGGGCAGCGTTCCATCGAGGCGGTGCCGGCCATTCTCGCGTCGGTGCCCGCCCTCTGGCCGGCGTCCCTCATCGGATCGCAGGCCGAGCTGGACCGTTTCCGCGGCCTGGGCGACATTCTGCGCGAGCAGGGCTACGCGACGTCGTTCCACCACGGGGCGGCGACGGGGTCGATGGGCTTCGACGCGTTCTCGCGCCTCGCCGGTTTTCAGCGGTACTTCGGCAAGGAGGACTATCCCGACGCGGCCGATTCCCTGATGGACGGCGTGTGGGGCCTGAACGATGAACCGTTCTTTCTCGACGCGGCGGAGAAGATCGGCGCGCTGGGGCAGCCGTTCTGTTCCGTGCTGTTCTCGCTCTCGTCGCACGATCCCTTCGAGCTTCCCCGCCACCGCCGCCCGCTCTTCGAGGGGTTTGCGGAAGACAGCGAATTCGAGCAGTCGCTGCGTTACTCGGATTTCGCCGTGAGCCAGTTTTTCCGCGCCGCGCGCCGCGCCCCCTGGTTCGCGAACACCGTCTTCATCATTACCGGGGATCATACGCTCTTCGGCGCGCGCAACAGTTTCCATTCCTCCTTCCACGTTCCCATGCTGCTCTACGCGCCCGGCATCGTCGCGCCCGGCAGGGATGCGCGCATGGGATCGCATTGCGACATCCTGCCCACGGTCCTCGACCTCTTGCGGTTGCGCACGTCGCACGCGTCGATGGGCGCATCGCTGCTCCGCCCCGGCACGCCGCGCTACGCGGTGGTTCGATACGGTCCGCAGTTTGGCATTTTCAGCGACTCCCTTGTGCTCGTGCACGATCTGGAGAACACCGTCGGACTCTACAATCCCCATCGCGATCCGCAGTTCACCCGCGATCTGCAACACCGCGAGCCGGCGCTTGCCGAAGATCTCCGGACCAAGTTGCTCTGCTATATTCAGGCGGCGACGTCGGCGATTCGCCGCGACAGGATTTATACGGAAAAGAAGGGGGAGTAGGCCAGCTCACCGAAGTCCGCCGAAGGTGGACGCAGGTGAGGAGTGGGGAGTAGGGAGTGGGGAGTAGGGACTTCTTGTTTTTCTTGAGACAGTTGTGGTAATTCATTGACAAAAGGTGTACTTTCGTCGCATCCACAGCAGGCAAAAGGCACGCGTCAGATGACATTCCGCAAGATCGCAATACTCTTCACCGGATGTGCATTCATCTCGTCGCTATTCAATGCGGGAGCCGACCCGTATTCGCGCCAGGAATTGGAGTCACGCACGGCGGATGTTTCCGACGGTCGCATCGAAGCGGAAGCGCCTTCGCTCTCCGCGGCGGACGATTCGCGTGTCCGCGATATGGACTGGTTGCGGCGGGACGTCTTCGTCGAGAACCTCGGCCAGGTGCGCGGAAGCGACGGACATCCGCGTGCCGATGTCCTGTTCACCGCGTCGGCGGGCGACGCGCGACTGTTTATCACGGCGCGAGGCATCAGCGTCGTTCTTGTGGAGTTGCTTCGCGATGACGCGCGCACGAGCGAGGCGACCGGACTGCGCATCGGCCGGCCGCTGGCGTCGCCGCCGCGCCCGGCGCTCGCGCTGAAGCGGCTGACGCGGATCGATCTCGAATTCGCGGGCGCCGATCCCGCCGCGGTTCCCGAGGCTTCGGGCCGGGTCGACGGGCTTTCGACCTTCACCTCCGCGCGGGCACCGCATGGGATCGCTGGCGTGCGCAGCTTCCGCGACCTGACCTGGCGCAACCTGTGGCCCGGCATCGACGCCGAGTTCCGCATGCAGGACGGCGGACTGAAGTATGCGTTTCGCGTGCGCCCCGGCGCGTCCCCATCAGATATCAAGATCCGGTATTCCGGTCCAGCCGCGGTCGGCCGCGACGCCGACGGGCGGGTGCTCGTGTCGACGCCGGCGGGGCTGCTGACCGACGATGCCCCGCTCTCCTTCGCGGGGGTGAATCCCTCACCATCGGAGGGCGTTTCCGTCCCGACCCGCTTCGCCGTGAACGGCGACACCGTGGGCTTCGACGTGGAACCCTACGACCGCGCGGCGACCCTGCTCATCGACCCGTTCTTGAACTGGTCCACCTATTACGGCGGCTCGTCGTCGGATTACGCGCGCGACGTGCGCTGCGACGCCGAGGGCAACACGTACGTGGCCGGGTACACGATGAGCGTCGATTTTCCGGTTTCCCAGGGCGCGTTCCAGCCGGAAAACGGCGGCAATCTCGACATTTTCGTCGTCAAGCTCGACGCGGAACGGAAGCGCGTGTGGGGGACATACTACGGCGGATCCGACGAGGAGGAAGCCCCGCACATGGCGCTGGACAAGACAGGCGGCGTCATCCTCGCAGGGTACACGTCCAGCACCGATTTCCCCGTGACGCCCGGCGCGTTCCAGACCGTCAATAACGGAAAATACGACGTGTTTCTCCTGAAACTGGACGTGAACGGCTCCCGCCTCTGGGCCACGTATGCGGGCGGCGGGTTGTCGGACGAATGCGGCGGCGTCGTGGTGGACCGCGAAGGCGGCGTCGTGATCGCGGGCGGCACCTACAGCACGAATTTCCCTGTGTCGAAGAGCGCGTCGCAGACGACGAACAAGGGCGACTTCGACGTGTTCGCGGCGAAGTTCACCCCCGCCGGCACGCGGGTCTGGTCGTCGTATTTCGGAGGTTTCGGTCTCGATTACGCGAACAGCGTGTCGGTGAACGCCGAGGGACAGATCATCATCGCGGGCTACACCGAGAGCGCGAACTTCCCCGTGACCAAGGACGGGGCGCAGCCCGTGTACGGAGGCGGGCAATTCGACATGTTCGTTCTGAAGCTGAATCCGGGCGGCGTCCCCGTGTGGGGGACGTATTTCGGCGGCAGCAAGGAGGATCGCGCGCTGAGCGTCACGAGCGACCCTTCGGGGCGCGTCATCGTGTCGGGCTACACCGAGAGCCAGAATTTTCCCGCGACGCTCAACGCCTTCCAGAAGAAGCTCGGCGGCGGGCTCGACGGCGCGATCCTGGAACTGAACGGCAAGGGCGCCGTTGTCTGGGCATCCTTCCTCGGCGGCAAGGCGCTCGACATCATCAACGACAACGTGGTGGACGGAGCCGGCAACATCCTTGTGACCGGACACACCGAGAGCGGGAATTTTCCGGTGACGGCCAACGCCTTCCAGAAGCGGAGCGGCGGCGCGTACGACGCGTTCCTCGTGCGTCTCAACAGCGCGGGGAGCCGCATGTTCGCGACGTACCGGGGAGGAAAGGACCAGGACATCGGCTACGGCCTCGCGGTCGAGACCCGCGGCAATGTCATCATGACCGGCATCACGAGCAGCACGGATTTCCCGATCTCGAAAAACGCCCTGCAGCGCAAACGCGCGGGATTCACGGACGGATTTCTCGTGCGCATGATCTTCGACGAGCCGACCGCCAACGCCGGGCGCGACACGGCCGTCTGTTTCGGCGCCAGCGCGACGCTCGGCCTGCCGCCCGCGAACGGCAAACCTCCGTATTCGTACGCATGGCGGCCGGCCACGGCCCTGAGCGCAACAGATGTGCTGCACCCGGTTGCCGCCCCTCGAAAAACCACCATCTATGAACTGACCGTCACCGACGCCGACGGCGCGACGTGCACCGATTCGGTCACGGTCGCGATCCGCCCGCTTCCGCGCGCCTCCGCCGGACGCAACGTGTCGGTCTGCCCGGGTTCCGGCGTCGAGATCGGCGGCATGGCGAGCGGAGGCCTGAGCCCGTACTGGTATTCCTGGACTCCGGCGCAGGGTCTGAGCGCCACGGATGTTCCCACCCCGACGGCGAGTCCCTCGGCGACGACCACCTACGTCGTCACGGTGCGCGACAAGGCCGGGTGCGAGAACACCGACTCCGTGACCGTGACCGTGCACCCGCGCATCCTCGTGGACGCCGGCGATGATCAGACGATGTGCGCGAAGGCCGAAGTGCAGCTGGGCCGAAAGACCAGCGGCGGCAATCCTCCGTACACCTACGCATGGAGTCCGCGCGAGGGCTTGAGTTCCGTTTCCGCGGCGCAGCCGATCGCGCGCCCGGAGGCGACGACGACGTACACGCTGACGGTGACCGACGCGAAAGGGTGCAGAGAGAGCGACAGCGTGGTCGTGCGCGTGCTTCCGCTGCTCGCGCTCGACGCGGGCACGGACCCCGTGATCTGCAGCGGGCAGACGGTGCGCATCGGCGGCATTGCATCCAACGGCAGAGCCCCGTACGCCTATTCATGGTCGCCCGCGGAGGGATTGAGTTCCGCGGCGCTCCCGCAACCCCTCGCATCGCCGAGGCAGACCACGGCGTACATCCTCACCGCCGTCGACGCGACCGGCTGCACGGGCGTCGACACGGTGCTCGTGCGTGTCAATCCCACGGTGATCGCGCATGCCGGACCCGATGTCAACATGTGCGAGGGGTCCGCCACTCCCATCGGCGAGACTGCCACGGGCGGCACGCCGCCGTACACCTACCTCTGGACTCCCGCCAAAGGCCTGAGTTCCACAGTGGTCGCTTCCCCTGTCGCGAATCCTTCCGCCACCACGCGCTACATCGTCACCGTATCTGACGCCGCCGGCTGCGCGGGACTCGATACCATCACGGTGGTCGTGAATCCCATGCCGCGCATCAAGGCAGACAACGACTTCTCGCTGTGCAAGGGCTCGCGGCGCAGACTCACTGCGACGGTGCGCGGCGGCCGCGCTCCCGTCCGCTACGAATGGGAACCGCGGCAGGGCCTGAGCGCCCCGAACATCGCCAATCCGTTCGCCAATCCCGACGCGACCACGCGGTACATCGTCACCGCCGTGGACGCCAACGGCTGCCGTGTCTCCGACACGATCGTGATCACCGTGCGTCCCTGCAGCAAGGCCGACGCGGGGCCGGATCTCGACATGTGCACGGGCGCGGAACTCACACTGGGCGGCGAAGCCGCGGATCCCGCCGAAGAGCCGACCTACACCTGGACTCCCGCCACCGGACTCACCAATCCGAAACTCCTGCGCACGGGCGCGTCGCCGACGTCCACCACCACGTACGCGCTGCTCGTGACCAACATGTACGGGTGCGAAACGACCGACACGGTGACGGTGGTGGTGCATCCGTCGCCCATGGCCGGCGCGGGTCCGCCCGTCACATTGTGCGAGGGCGGATCGACGACGATTGGAACGGAGGCGAGCGGGGGGCTGCCTCCGTATTCGTATCGGTGGGAACCCGCCGATGGATTGAGCGCGGCGGACGTGGCGCGTCCCGTCGCGCAGCCCGCCACCACCACCACGTACCGCCTGCTCGTGACCGATGCGAAGGGATGCTCGGCCAAGGATGAAGTCCGCGTCACGGTGCATCCGGTCCCGGTCGCGAGCGCGGGAGCCTCCGCCACCGTGTGCAGCGGAACGATCGTGCCGATCGGCGCGCCGTCCTCGGGAGGGAGGGGACCCTTTGCGTACGACTGGAGTCCTTCGGAAGGGCTGGACCGGAAGAACATCGCCACGCCCCGCGCGAGACCGGGAGTGACCACCACGTACCGGCTTACCGTGACGAACGCCGAAGGGTGCCAGAGCGTGGACAGCGTCACGATCACCGTCAACGCCTCGCCGCAGCCCGTCATCACCGCGGGAGGACCGACCACGTTCTGCGAGGGCGCGCCCATGCGTCTCGACGCGGGCGAAGGGTATGCCTCCTACCAATGGAGCAACGGCGGCACGGCACGGACCATCGACGTGACGAAGAGCGGTTCGTATTCCGTGACCGTGTTCGACGAGCACGGATGCAAGGGCGTGGCGCCCGCGATCCCCGTCACGGTGCTCCCGTCCCCGCGTCCGCGCATCATCGCGCGCGGGCCCGTGCGCTTCTGCGAGGGCGACGATGTGGCGCTCGACGCCGGAGCCGGATTCGCGCGGTATCAATGGTCCACCGGCGCCGCGACGCGCATGATCACGGTGACGCAGTCCGGGGCCTATGCCGCGACCGTCTCCAACGGCGCCGGCTGCTCGACCACGACCGACACGGTCACCGTGGTCGTCTCCCCGCGCCCCGTGGCGCGGATCGAGCGGCGCGCGGACACGCTCATCGCGGCGGACGCGCCGTCCCACCAGTGGCTGTTGAACCGCAAGCCGCTGCGGGGCGCGGTGCAGCGCGCACTCGTCGTCACGCGTCCGGGCGCGTACGCGGTGCTCGCGCGCGGCGACGGAGGCTGCGTCGCGACCTCGGACGCCGTGCAGGTGGACATCGGAAGCAGCGTCGTGGCGCTCGGAAGCATCTCCGCGCAGACGCGCGATACCGTGGGAATTCCGCTGACCCTCCTTTCGGAACGCGGACTCGCCCAGAGCGGCGCGACGGACTACGAAGCCGTCGTCCGCATCAAAAAAAAAGATCTGCTTCTCCTCGATACATCCCTGACTGCCACGGATGACGGGGACGCGATGCGCATCACCGTGCGGGGATCGCGCACTCCGGGTGCGCGCGAACTGGCCACCATCCGCGTGCAGGCGGTCGCCCCGAAGGCTGTCCGCACGCCCGTCGTGCTCGAGGCGTTCCGCTGGCTGAACGGTCTCGCCGCCGCGAAAACGAAGAACGGCGCCGTGCGGATCGTCCGCGTCCGATAGCGCCCGCAGGGGACGGATATTCGTCTGGCATGTGCGGCGGAAAAATCCTAGCTTCCTCCGGTATCAGCAACAGCGAGCATCAGCCATGACCGTCCTGTTCCCCTCCAGATATTTCGCGTCCCTCCTCCTGTTCCTCCTGTCGATCCCGGCGGCCGCCCCGATGGCCCGGGCGTCCGGGCATGCCGCGCCCGCCGCGGCGCCGCGCCTGTTCATCCCCAACGACGGGCGCCTCCTCGACACCGACGGCCGCCTGCGCGACGACGTGCTCTACAGCGCGAACCTGCAGGGAATGCGCATCTATCTCCGCCGCGACGGCGTGAGCTACGTGTTCGCGGAGCAGACGGACGGCGCGCGACACGACGGGCGGGACGCGCACTCCTGCGCCGTCGTGCCGCACCGCGCATCCTCCCGGGCATGGCGCATGGATGTCGCCTTCGACGGGATGAATCCGCGCGCGACCGTCCGGCAGGACGGTGTCCCGCTGTCCTACACCGGAACGATCGCGCGCGAGGCGAACGGATCTTCCGTCACGCGGAGGCTCGCGCTCACCGCGTCGGTCGTCTACGAAAACATCTACGCGCACATCGATCTCGTCTTCCGCATCACGGCCCTGGGGTTGAAGTACGACTTCATCGTGCGCCCCGGGGGGCGCGTATCGGACATCAGGATGCGATACTCCGGATCGACCGCGCTCACGATCGGCGAGGACGGCGCCCTCTCGGCCGCGACCCCGCTCGGCGCGGTGCGCGAGCACGCGCCCGTCGTGTTCCAGGAGCATGCCACCGGCGCGCAGGCGTCGGCCTCGCGGCGGGACATCCCCGCGGCCTACGTGCTGGACGGCGACATCCTGCGTTTCGCGGTGGGCGCCCACGACGGCGCCCGTCCGTTGACCATCGATCCCTTCGTCGAGTGGGCCACGTATTGCGGCGGGAGGAGCACCGAGTTCGCGACGTCGACCGCGATCGACGGCGCCGGCAACGTGCTTGTCAGCGGCTGGACCGAGAGCGACAATTTCCCCGCCACGGCGGGCGCATGGCAGACCCTGAAGGCGGGAAAGGCGGACGGCTTCGTCGCAAAATTCGCCCCCGACGGCGCTCCCCTGTGGATCACCTTTTGCGGCGGGGCGGAGGACGACATCGCCCTCGGCATCGCGGCGAGACCGAACGGCGACATTGCGGTGTCCGGTTACACGTACAGCGCGGACTTTCCCGCATCCGTCACGGCCTTCCAGCCGGTGAAGAACGGCCTGAGCGACGGCTTCCTCCTGCAGCTCGCCCCCGACGGCACGATGCGCTGGGCAACCTTCCTCGGGGGCCAGTACGAGGACGAAGCCAGCGCGGTCGCCTTTGATTCGCAGGGGAACATGGTGTTGACCGGCCGCACGCTGAGCAGCACCTTCCCCTCCACATTCGGGGCGTTCCAATTCACGAATCGCGGAGGTTTCGACGCGTTCATCGCGAAATTCCGGGCGGACGGGACGCGCATCTGGAGCACGTACTACGGCGGCAGCGTCGAGGAGTGGGGACACGCGATCGCCACGGATCCGATGGACAACATCGTCGTGAGCGGGCACACGGAAAGCGGCGATTTTCCGGTCACTCCCGGCGCGTTCCAGGGCGGGTACATCGCGGGAGGATTCGCGAACCGCATGGGATTCATGCTCCGCTTTTCGTCCTCGGGCGCGCGTGTCTTCGCGACGTATCTCGGCGGCGACAATTTCTCGGACGCGTACGGCATCACCGCGGACAGGGCCGGCAATCTGCTTGTCTCCGGCGCCACCAACGGGGGCGGTTTCCCCGTCAGTCCCGGCGCGTACAAAGTCGCCGTATCCGGAAGCAAGGACGCATTCATCGGCAAGTTCGCGCCGGACGGCACACGGCAATGGCTGACGCTGTACGGCGGATCGGGAGAGGATGTCGGCTATGCGATATCGGCGTTTCCCAGCGGAAACATGATGATCGCCGGCAGCACGGGCTCGCCCGATTTTCCCGTGACTCCTGACGCGGCCCAGGCCGCGTACGGCGGCGGAGTGCTTGACGCCTTCGCGTTGAAGTTCCGCAAAGACGGAACGCCCGCATGGTCGACCTTCCTCGGAGGGTCCCGGATCGAACTCGAGAACGACAAGCGCGGTCTCGCGGGAATCGCGACGCACTGGACAGGCGTCGCCTCCATGACGGGATGGACGTCGAGTGCCGATTTCCCGACCACGCCCGGCGCATTCCAGACGACCGCGCCGATGGACGGCACCTGGGAGGGCTTCATTGTGAAGTTCGGCTGCGCGGTGGCGCCGCCTCCGGCGATTGTCGCAAACGGGTCGCGGCAGTTCTGCGAAGGCGGCAGCGTCGTGCTCGATGCCGGTCCGGGATACGCGTTGTATGCCTGGTCCACCGGCGACTCGACGCGCAGCATCACCGTCAGCGCGAGCGGGAGCTACACCGTGTCGGTGATCGATACGAACGACTGCGGCGGCACCTCGCCCGCGGTGGCTGTCACGGTGCATCCGCTCCCCGCGCCGCTCGTCCTTCCTCTGGGTCCGACGACCTTCTGTGCCGGCGATTCCGTGCGCCTTGACGCGGGCGCGTTCGCGTCCTACGCGTGGTCGAACGGAGACACGACGCGTCTCATCACGGTCAAAGCGAGCGGCACATTCACGGTGTCGGTGCGCGACAGCAACGGCTGCGCGGGGCAGTCGCCGGCGATTCCCGTCGTGGTCAATCCGCTGCCCGTCGTCGCGATCACGGCGAGCGGGCCCGTCTCCTTCTGCGAGGGCGGCACCGTGGATCTCGACGCCGGCGCCGGATTCAAGACATACCGATGGTCGACGGGAGCGGTGACGCGGCGGATCACGGTGAATGCCGCGGGCTCCTATTCCGTCGCGGTCACGAACGACTTCGACTGCGGCGCGACTTCGACTCCCGTCACGGTGACGGTGTTCCCGCTGCCCAGGCCGGTCATCGTCATCACGGGAGATACGGTATTCTGCGAGGGCGACAGCGTGCGCCTGGACGCGGGGGCAGGGTTTGCGTCCTACCGCTGGTCGAACAGCGCCACCTCGCAGTCCATCATCGTCAAAGCGACCGGGACCTTTTTCGTCACCGTGACGGACGGGAACTCCTGCGCGAACGCCAGTCGACCCGTCAGCGTCACCGTGAATCCGAAACCGACCTCCGTGATCACGCCGCTGGGCAGGACCGCGTTCTGCGACGGGGACAGCGTGATCCTTGACGCGGGCGCGGGCTTCGCTTCCTATCGATGGTCGACCGGCGCGGTGACGCGGACGATCACCGTGAAACAGACCGGCGCGCATCAGGTGACGGTCGCCTTCGCGACCGGCTGCGCGACCGCTTCCGTCTCCGTCCCGGTGACGGTGTTCCCCAATCCCGCGCCGATCATCACGCCGGGCGGACCGGTCGTCTTCTGCGACGGCGACAGCGTGGTGCTGAGCGCGCCGCCCGGTTTCGCGCGGTACCGGTGGTCGACGGGCGAGACGACGCAGCGCATCACCGTCAAGACCTCGATGCTCGCGACCGTCACCGTCGAGGACGTGAACGGGTGTACGGGCGTCGCGCCGTCGTTGCTGGTGACCGTGAATCCGCTGCCGCAGCGTCCCGTCGTCACGCAGCGCCTGGACACGCTCTTTTCGACGCCGGAGACTTCCTGGCAATGGAATGCCGGCGGCGTCCCGATTTCCGGAGCAACGGGTCCATTTCTCCTCATTCCGCGTTCCGGCACCTACACGGTGACCGTGCGAAACGTCTTCGGCTGCGAGGCGACATCCGCGCCGCTGTCCGTAACTATTGCGCGCGCGACGGTGTCGCTGCCGGTGATCGAGGCAGCCCCGGGCGAGCGGGTGACGATTCCCCTGCAGCTGCTCTCCTCCGATGGGCTGTCCCTGTCCGGCGCGAAGAATTTCACGGCGGAGATCCGCTTCGACAAGGATCTGCTCGTGCCGGTCTCCGCGGGGAACTGGTCCGTGCAGGGCAGCGAGCGCGTCCTCTCGCTGCAGGGATCCTGGCCCGACACGACGGGCACGCTCGCGACGTTCGAGTGCATGGCGATGCTCGGGAAGAGCGCGAGCATGCCCTTGCGCATCGCGCAGTTCGCGTGGACGGCGGGCGCCGTGTACACGACGCGCGTGGACGGCGAGTTCCGTCTCGCGATCTGCCGCGATGGCGGCGATCGTCTGTTCGACGGCGACGCGCGGCTGGCCATGGCGCAGAACAGGCCCAATCCGTTCAACGCGTCCACCGTCATCGACTACGAGATCCTCGAGCGCGGGCCTGCGCGTCTGACCGTCACCGACCTGCTCGGCCGCGAGGTCGCGGTGTTGTTCGACGGCATCGCGGAGCCCGGGGCGTACACCGCGCGCTTCGACGCGGCCGCGCTGCCCACGGGCCTGTATCACGCCACGCTCGTCACGGCCGGCGCGACGATCAGGCGCACCATGGTGCTGGCGAAATAGCCCGGCTTCCGAACGCGCGCTCGCGTTCCGGGCCGAAGCGCATGCCTTCGGAGTTTCTCTCGTTTCTTTGGGTATGCTGGTCTTTTTTTGCGTAACTTTCCGCTTCTTCGAACGTCAGGTCTGTACATCACGACGCGATGAGAACGTCCCACGGCCCAGAGGAGAAGGTGATCATGAACACGATTGGCTGCATTCCGCGCGTCTCCGTGGTCGTTTTCGGGCTCCTGTTGCTGCTGCCCGTTGTGGCCGTTGCGCAGCCCGTGGTTTTAAGCGGGGTGATAAACGTCAGCACGCCTGTCGCGTCCATCGACACTTCGTGCAATCAGCAGTTGGAGGTGATGTCATCCGCCGGGTTCTTCCCGGGACTCAAGGCGGTGATCATGCAGATGAAAGGCGCGAACATTTCGCTGATTGAAGGGTTTTCATTCGGGACGATCATCGATCTGAATCCCGCCGGGCAGTACGAAATCGTGACGATACAGGGGGTGGTGGGGAACACGATCCAATTGAAGTACAGTCTGCTGAACAGCTACGACCCGAAGAAGAACGTGCAGCTGGTATCCCTGCCGTCGTATCCATCGGCGTCCATTTCCGGACTCGTGTCGGCAAAGCCATGGGATGGATCGTCCGGAGGCGTCATCGCCATGGACGTGGCCGACACCTTGTTCCTGTCAGGGACCATCGATGCGAGCGGCGCCGGATTCCGGGGCGGTCGCACGTCCGTCAACAAACCGACGTACACCATGCACGAATACGCCTTTGCCTGGTCGACGGCCAAGGGCGGAGCCAAAGGCGAAGGCATCGCCAACGTGGGCACGAATTATGAAGCCGGGCGCGGTCCGCTCGCCAACGGCGGTGGCGGCGGGAACGCCGTCAACACCGGCGGCGGCGGCGGCGCGAACCTCGCGCGCGGGGGTCGTGGAGGGAAGCAGTATATCGGATCGGGCGCCGACGAGGTCATGGGTATCGGCGGATATTCTGTCCCCTACTCCATCGCCTTGCAACGAGTATTTCTGGGCGGCGGCGGCGGCGGCCCGCATCAGAATGACGGCACATCCACCCCCGGCGTAAACGGAGGAGGCATCATCCTGATCCGCGCGAAGAGTATCGTGGCCACGCCGTCGGGACGGATACGTTCCAACGGCAGCGATGCCGCCACCGCGGGGAATGACGGCGCGGGCGGCGGAGGGGCGGGCGGGACGATTCTGCTCTCCGCGCAGGATATGACCGCGCTCTCAGCCGAGGTGAAAGGCGGAAAGGGCGGCGACGTCACGAACACCAACACACTGAATCATTGCCACGGTCCCGGCGGAGGAGGAGGCGGCGGTATCGTGTGGGTCAGCGCATCCGCAGTACCGCCTTCGCTGAGCGTGAACGCATCTCGCGGAGAGGCGGGCCTCATCGTGAGCATGAATACGCCGTGCAGGAATACCACCTGGGGCGCGGAGCCCGGGGTCGCGGGCGGCACGTTGGCCGGACTCGCGATCAAGGAAAGCGCGATCGGCGCGTCGGCCATCCGGGTTACGACCTCCTCGGCGGTGATGCTGTGCAAGGATTCCTGCACCACTCTCAGCGCGCATGCCTCCGGAGGGACCGGACCGTACACGTACCAATGGTCGCCTCCCGTCGGGCTCTCCAATCCGAACGATTCTGTCACGCGTGCCTGTCCGCAGGGAGCGACCACCTATCTTGTCAGCATCACGGATGCGCACGGGTGCTCCGCATCGGCCACCGTCGCCGTGTCGATCCTTCCCGGCCCCCTCGTCACCGCGGGACCGCCCGCAATCATCTGCAAAGACTCTTGTGTTACCCTGAGCGCGCATGCAATAAATTCACCAGGACCGTTCACCTACCGATGGTCGCCTCCGACCGGACTCTCGAATCCGACGGATTCGGTGACGCGCGCCTGTCCGCAAGCCACCACCACGTACACCGTCACCGTCACCGATGCGCGGGGCTGCCAGACTGCGGCGTCCGTCACCATCACGGTGCTCTCGGCGCCCGGCGTGTCGATCATGCGCTCGGGCGATACGCTCATTTGTTCGCTGGCAGCGCAGTACCAGTGGTACTACGAAGGCGTGGCGATTCCCGGAGCAACGCTGTGGAGGATCAAGATCGGATTGCCGGGGAGGTATTCGGTCCGGATCACGGACGCACTCGGTTGCGTGGCTGTGGCCGAGTACATCGTCACAGCGCCGCTCAAGGTCCTGACCAACGCGCCGGCCGCGATCTGTCTGGATTCCTGCGCGACCCTCGTCGCCCGGACCGTCGGCGGCACGCCTCCCTTGCGCTTCAGTTGGATTCCCAATACGGATCTGTCGAATCCATCGGATTCCGTCACGCGGGCATGTCCGAAAGTGACAACGGTCTACTCCGTCCTGGTCACCGACAGCCTGGGGACACAGATGATCGGTTCCGTGACAGTCACCGTTTCGCAGGCCGCGGCGCCGACGATTACCCGGTCAGGTGACACACTCATCTGCTCGCCCGCCTCGCAATACCAGTGGTACCTTGCCGGCGCGCCGATCCCCGGAGAGACGCGTCAGAAGCTCCGCATCGGGCCAGCGGCAAATACACGGTGCGCGTCACCGACAGCCTGGGATGTGTGGCATGGAAGGATCTTGTGGTCGGGGTGCCGATCGTGGTATTGATCAACCGGCCAGGCGTCATCTGCCTGGATTCCTGCGTGACGCTGATTGCGCAGACAGGCGGAACACGGCGCGCACCGACAGCCCGGGAGCGGAAGGATTTGGGCGGCCGACGGGTATTGATCAACCGACCCGGCGTCATCTGCCTGGATTCCTGCGTGACGCTGATTGCGCAGACAGGCGGCGGGATTCCGCCCCTGCGCTTCCGCTGGATGCCTGCGACCGGCCTGTCCAGTCCCGACGATTCCGTCACCAGAGCCTGTCCGAAAGTGACGACGGTGTATTCCCTCCTCGTCACCGACAGCGCGGGAGGCCAGACCAGCGAGAGTGTGACCGTGGTCGTGTCGCAGGCCGCGGCGCCGACGATTACCCGGTCAGGTGACACACTCATCTGCTCGCCCGCCTCGCAATACCAGTGGTACCTTGCCGGCGCGCCGATCCCCGGAGAGACGCGTCAGAAGCTCCGCATCGGCGCCAGCGGCACCTACTCCGTGCGCATCACCGACAGTCTCGGTTGCGTCGCGTGGAGGGACTATCTCATCGGCGCTCCGATCACCATCCGGACCAACAAGCCGGGATCCATTTGCAGAGACTCCTGCGTCACTCTCGTGGCGCAGACCACTGGCGGTCTTCCGCCCCTGCGCTTCCGCTGGATACCCGCGACCGATCTTTCCAATCCAAACGACTCGATTACCCGGGCGTGCCCGAAGACGAGCACGACGTACACGATCCTCGTGACGGACAGCAGCGGAACGCAGAGCGCGGAGACGATCACGGTTGTCGTCACCCAACCCGCGCTTCCGGTCATCACACGTTCCCGCGACACCTTGTACTGTTCGAACGCGCTCACCTACCAATGGCAGTATCAGGGGATACCGCTTCCGGGAGAAACGCGACAGTGGCTGCGCATCATCTGGGACGGTCGGTACACCGTGGTGACCACCGATTCCAACGGGTGCTCGGCTTCCACGGATATCACCGCGGGGAACGCGCCGCTGACGTTGCGCATCGCGCCGCCTCCGCCCGTCTGTCATGATTCCTGCGTCACACTGGTTGCCGTCGGAAACGGCGGTTCGCCCCCCTACAGGTTCAGTTGGAGCCCGCAAACGGGTCTCTCGCATCCCGACAGCGCCATCACCGGCGCCTGCCCTCCGTCAACCACCGTCTACACCCTCCGCATTCAGGACAGCGCAGGCACGATAAAAACTGAGATCGTCACGGTGACGGTATATCCCGCTCCCGCCGCTCCCGTGATCAGGCAATACGGAGACACGCTGGTCTCGTCGCCCGCGTTGACCTACCAGTGGTATCGCGACGGCGTCGCGCTGCCGGGAGAAACGCGTCAGCTGCTGCTTATCGGCCGTACGGGTCGATACACCGTAAGGACGGTGGACAGCAGCGGCTGTCCGGCATCGTCGGACACGCTGCGCATTCTCACTCCGCTGTATCAGGCTGCGCTGGGACTTTCCTGCATCGACAGCATGGAGTATGAACCGGGCACGGTGTTGACGCTTCCGATTTTCGTTCGCGAGTTCAGCGCCGCGTCGCCGGTGGTGCTCCAGCGCGCCACCGTCTCCCTTCATTTTCAAAAGCACGTGCTCCAGCCCATCCTGGATTCCACCATGGTCATGGTGGATGGCGAGCGCATCCGCAGGGTGGAGATCACCACCCGGGTTCCTCGCGCGCTTGCGCAGGGCATGCTCTTCGAGCTCCCGCTCATCGTCATGCTCGGCGATACGGTGTGCACGGAGATCGTGCTCGATTCGCTTGTGCTGCACACGGACAAGGATGTGCGCGTGGAATTGCGGGACACGCTGTGCAGGATCTGCGTGCGCGTCTGTCGCGAGGGCGGGGTTCGCCTCTACCGATCTGACGCCGGCGTGCTGCTCCTGCAAAACCGTCCGAATCCCTTCAATGCCTCGACCGTCATCGAGTATCAACTCCAGCGTGAGGGCCATGCGCGATTGGATGTGTTCGACACGAAGGGCCGACAGATCGCGACGCCGGCAGACGGATACCATGCGGCGGGCGCGCATCGCGTGTTCTTCGATGCGCAATTCCTGCCGTCCGGTGTGTACGCAGCGGTGCTGCGAACAGCATCGGACGTGCGCGTCATGCTCATGACCATTCTGAAGTGACCACGCCATCATCCTTCCGCGCCCGCGAAGCGCATGACGGGCCGGCTCCGCGTCGGCTCCGGGCGGAATGGCATCCCGCTTCCTCCCCGGAACGCAATGCGTAACCCTGCAATCATGAAACGGAACACCCCCTTCTCCTCCGCAGCGCGGGCGCCGCGCGGGCTGATCCTGCTGAGCAGTCTTCTGCTGCTGCCCGTCTTGTGCCGCGCACAGCAACCGACCGAACGATTCGGGGGGTTCTTTCACATCGTCTTCAGCAACTATCGCGCCTCCTTCACCGGACTGCCGACCGTGCCGAGCTGTTGTCCCCAGTATGATGACGGCGGCGGTGTCGGGATCTGGACCGGCCTGCTCTACGAGGATGCATTCGCATCACAGTTGCTGTTTCAGGCACGGCTTGGCGTGGTCAATGTCGGCGGTTCTCTCGACGCGGATGAGACCACCGTCGTGAGCGTGGACGGATTCGCGACTCCCGGCGTGATCCGTCATACCATAGACGCGCGGCTCTGGGAACTCGAATTCATGCCGCTGCTCGTGTACAAACCGTTTCCGAAATTGTCCTTCCTCGCCGGCGCCAGCGGCGCCTACCTGTTTACGCGACGGTATGCACAGCGGGAGGCGCTTGTCGAACCCGCGACAGGGTCGTTCGAAAACGGTCAGCGGGATCGCAACGTCTCGGAAGGCGAGATCCCTGACGTTCGCACCGCCCAGTTCAGCCTGGTCGCAGGGCTGCGCTACGATTTCCCGTTCCACGCGCAACGGCGATGGTGGGGCGCGTTGGAGTTTTTCGCCACTGCGGGTCTCACGCCGATCGTGAACGATCTCGACTGGCACATCAACACCATACGGCTGGGTATCGCGGTGATGTATGCTGGCAATGCTCCGGATCCGGCAGGACGCGTACCGGAGGCTGTCCAGCCGCCGCCGCAGCGGAAGGCGACCGCGCCTCGCAGTGGGGATATCCCGCGAGCAGAGCAGCCTGAGACCCGCGGCGAGACCAGCGGCATCGCGGTGAGCACAACGAGGTATGACGTCCGGGGAGAGCGCATCGTCGCCGACGCGCTGCGGCCTCTGCTGAACTACGTCTTCTTCGACCATCAATCGGCGGTCCTCGATACCCGGTATGTTGCGCTCTCTCCCGAACTGGCACGGCAGTTCCGCGTGAACGATCTGCACCGTGCCGGAACGATGCGCATCTACTACCACGTGCTCAACATCGTCGGCCGTCGATTGACCGATCATCCCGCTGCGACGATCACGCTGGTCGGGTGCAATTCGAACACCGCAGAGGAGCGGGACAATCTTCCGCTCTCCCTGCTGCGCGCTCTCGCCGTGCGCAGGTACCTGGCAACCGTGTGGCACATCGATACCGCGCGCATGAGGCTGGAGTCGAGGAATCTCCCCGAGCATCCGTCGTATCCGACCGACAGCGACGGCATCGTCGAGAATCGCCGGGTGGAAATTCAATCGACGGACTGGGACATTCTCGCGCCAGTCGAAACAGAGGAGATCGTGCAGCGCTTCGAGCCGGACACGGTGCACTGCGCCATTCCGGAAAGTGATCCCGGGGTCAGGAACTGGACGATTTCGATTCGCGACAGCTCAGGCGTGGTCTACCGCAAACGCGGAAACGGCGCGCCTCCCGCATCGCTCGCCATTCCGTCGCGAGGCGTCGTGCCCGGGGATGCCGTCTCGGGGCAGACCTTCCGGATTTCCCTCGCGACCGAAACAGCTTCCGGCGCCTCCAGATCTGCGATGATCGGCTCGTTTGCCGTGGCGTCTTCCACGTCCACCGTGGAACAGTACGAACTCCGTTCCGGACGCAAGGTGCAGATTTTCAACCTGATTCTGTTTGAATTCGATTCTCCGGAATTGACGGGGTATCACCGGCGGGTCATCGAAATCATTAAAAAACGCATGGCGCCGCTATCCGAAGTCAGGATCACCGGATATACGGACCGGATGGGCGAAGCCGAGTACAACCGGCGGCTTTCGGAAGGTCGCGCGAGATCGGCAAGCGAGGCCTTGAAGAAGCCAGGCGTCCGGTTCGAGGGCGCGGGAGAAACGCGCATGTTCGACAACGACCTCCCCGAGGGCCGCTGTTACAACAGGACGGTGGAGGTCGAGGTGGTGGGCAGGCGCGCGGAGTAAGCGCCCGCGACTGGCCACTCGTGTCGCCGCAGCGGAATGTCCACCGGGATTTTCTCCAAACGAGAATCGCCGTATATTCATTGCTATTCCAATTGCGCACTCCGTTCCGTGCGATCCGCATACACGACGCGGACGGAATGTGTTGTTCGCGCGAATCATTCTTCCAATCGACTGAACGTGAATGGGAGATCGCCGGCGCCTGACACCGGCGGTCCCGTTTCGCATCAGTCGTCCTCGACGAGAGAACGTGAACGGATGATGCACACAGACGTGGCGATGTTCCGGAATATCTTGCACACCGTGCGTACGACGGCAGGCGCGCGGCAGGCGCGGCGAAGCACGCGGTGGTTTGTCCTGCTGCTCTTCACCGGCGGCATGCTGTCCGCAGCGCGCGCGCAGAGCCCGGGTGGAGTGGAGAGCGACATCCCGGCGTCCCGGAGCACCCTCGGGGAAATCTCCGGGGTGGTCAATCGCTACGCGCGGCTGCATCAATACGACACGCTGAGCAACACCGGATTGATTTCCGGCCGGGATGCGCTGCTGTGCAATGAACTCGTGCTCGTCATTCAGCTCGTCGGCGCGCAGCTGAGCCGGACGGCCGACACCACCTTCGGGGAAATGCTCGGCCTGGGGCAGACGGGACAATTCGAATTCACCAGGGTGCGCGACGTCACGAGCACGACGCTGAGTTTCTCCCCTCCTTTGCGGAGGACCTACGACTTCACGGGCACCGTCGCCATCGTGTCGGTGCCGCAGTACCGCTTCGCGCGCGTGATCGGTGATCTGCAGGCGCCGCCTTTCGACGGGGCCACCGGCGGCGTGATCGCGGTGGTCGCCGATACCTTGCAGCTGGATGCCGACATCGACGCGAGCGGCGCAGGCTTCGCGGGGGGACAGCGGTCCTGCACCAGGGACACCGTGGACGTGACGGCGGTGGCCGTCAATCCCCTGGAATGCACCGCGGGAAGCAAGGGTTCCGGCGTCGGGTATCTTTCGCCCGCCGATGCCGCGGGGCGCGGACGCGCCGCGAACGGCGGCGGCGGCGGCAACGCTCTCGGCGCCGGCGGCGGCGGCGGCGGCAATGGCGGCGACGGCGGACAGGGCGGATGGCAGCGCAACGGCGCCGGCATCCTCGATGTCGGGGGACGCGGAGGAAGTCCGCTTCCTCCCGGACCAAACAGCGATCCCCGCCTCTTTCTCGGCGGCGGCGGCGGGGGCGGCCAGCAGAGCAATGGCACGGGCACGCCGGGCTCGCGCGGCGGCGGAATCGTGGTCCTCGTCGCGCGCGTCCTGATCGCGCGCTCGCACAAGATTTTCGCGGACGGGCTCGACGTGCTGACCGTCGCGGGCGCCGATGGCGCGGGCGGCGGAGGCGCGGGCGGGACGGTGTGCATCACCGCGAACACGATCGTCGATCCGCTGTACGTGTCCGTTCGCGGAGGCAAGGGGGGCGATGTCGACAACGGCGCGTCCGGCGTGTTCTGTCACGGTCCGGGAGGCGGCGGGAGCGGCGGTGTCCTCCGGCACGGCGGCGCGCTGATGTCCCCGCAAATCATCCCGATCGCAGTTGGAGGATCACCCGGTCTGAATATCCTGAATCCCTCGCCCTGTCTCGACTCGACGTACGGCGCGCGGCGCGGCGGCGACGGGCTTGTGGTTGCGGGGTTTGCCGTCCCGCCGATCGGCGGACCGGAGACCCTGCTGTCCGTCGCCTTGCCGGACACCCTCTTCATCTGTCCCGACTCCTGCATCGACCTCCACGCCGCGATCGCCGGAGGCATCCCGCCGTACGGGGTCGCGTGGACCCCTTCCACGCATCTCGACTCGCCGACGAGCGCGCGGACGCGCGCGTGTCCGGATGCGACCACCACGTACACGCTCACCGCGCGCGACAGTCTCGGCTGTGCAGCGACCGCGCAGGTGACCGTCGTCGTGCACCCCCGCATCGCGCCCGTCATCGCGCGCGACGAGGACACGCTGATCGCCCTGCCGCCGGGCATGCGCTACACGTGGTATTTCGAGGGGACGGAAGTCGCCGGAGAAACAGGCCGGCGCCTGACGGTCAAAACGTTCGGAACCTACGCGCTCCTCGTGACTCCCCCCACAGGCTGCGCCGTGCGCAGCGCGGATCTGGACGTGCAGCGCGCTCCGCTCGTCATCGCGCTCGCGGACCCGCCGCAGCTCTGTCCCGATTCCTGCGCGCGCCTCGCTCCGGCCGTGATGGGTGGAGCGAAACCGTATTCGTACCAGTGGTTCCCGTCCGCGGGTCTGACTTCGTCCACAGACGCCTCTCCGACGGCGTGTCCGGCTGCAACGACCGTGTACACGCTGACGGTCACCGATTCCGTCGGCGTGACCACCGTCGCGAACGTGACTGTGCGCGTGCGTCCACGCATCCTGCCGGGGATCGACCGCGCGGGCAACACGCTCACGGCGCAGCCTGGCGGGCTCGCCTATCGCTGGCATCACGACGGCGCGTTCATTCCAGGCGCGACCGGCAGGCAGCACGACGCGACGGTCTCGGGCTTGTACACCGTCGAGGTCCGCACGCCCCAGGGCTGTGCCGAGCTGTCCCCGCCGGAGGATGTGCGCATCGCCCTGGCCGCCGTGCTTCCGAATGAGCTCAGCGTCTGTCCCGACTCCTGCGCGCGTCTCGTGCCGCGCATCACCGGTGGCCGTCCACCCTACACGTTTCTGTGGACGCCGTCCGCGGGACTCGGCAATGCCGCCGATTCCACACCCACCGCATGTCCCGACGTGGATCGGACCTATCTCCTCACCATCACCGATGCGGACAGCGTCCGCACATCCGCGGCAGTGACGGTGTTCGTGCATCCGCGCGTGGAGCCCGCGCTCGCGCAGGTCGGGGACACGCTCGTTTCACAGACTGCCGGCGCCTCGTACCGCTGGTTCCGCGACACGACGCTTCTGCCGGGCGAGACGAAGAAGTGGATGATCCCGCGCACCCCGGGCAAGTACGCCGTGGAGGTGACGAGCGCGAAGGGTTGCAGGGGGACGAGCCCTTTCGCCGACGTGACCATCACCGCGCTGCTCCTCGTGATGCCCGACACGCAGCGCGTCTGTCCCGATTCCTGCGTGCTGCTTCAACCGTTCTTCGCGGGCGGGACGCGTCCATACACGTTTTTCTGGTCGCCTCCGGGTCCCCTGCGGTCGCCAGACGATTCCGTCACGATCGCGTGTCCGACATCCACCACGACGTTCACGCTGACGATCACGGACGGGGGCGGCATGTCGCGGTCAGGCGACATCACCGTGACGGTGGCATCGCGCGTTTTCCCGACGATTTTCCAGTTCGGCGATACGCTGCTTGCCGCGCCGTCGGGCCTGGTGTATCAGTGGTTCCGCAACGGCGCACCGATGCCCGGCGAGACGAGCCAGATGCTGCTCGCGCGCATCTCGGGCCGCTACACGGTGGAGGCGCGCGGCACGGGGGGCTGTCCGGCGATATCTCCTCCTGTCGACGCAGTCGTGGCGCTTGTCACCGCGCTGGCGGATACCGCCCGAGTCTGTCCAGATTCCTGCGTCACGCTGCGCCCGACAGTACGCGGCGGCACCCCGCCATACGCGTACGCGTGGTCTCCGCCGGCCGGGCTCACCGTGCCGTCGGATTCGACGCCGGTCGCGTGTCCGGCATCGTCAACAACATACACGCTGACCGTGACCGATGCGTCGTCCGTCACCTCGACGGCATCGACGGTTGTCGCGGTGTATCCGAAAGTCTTTCCCGCCATCTCGCGCAGCGGCGACACGCTGATCGCGACGCCCGCGAACCTGTCGTATCAATGGTACCGCGAAGGCGCGCCGCTTGCGGGTGCGACGGGGGACCGTCTCATGCTCAATGATATCGGCTCGTTCACTGTCGAGGTACGAACTGCTGACGGGTGTCCCGAACTGTCGCCCGCGTTCGATGTGCAGCGCGTGCCGTTGACCGCATTCATACAGGGCGGCGTGCTGCGTCTCTGTCCGGATTCCTGCGCGCGCGTGGCGCCGCGCGTCGGAGGCGGTTTCGCGCCGTACACCTACCAATGGTCGCCCGCGGCGCACGTGAGCGATTCTACCGCGCTCGCGCCCGTGCTCTGTCCGGACGCGAACGAAACGTACACGCTGCTCGTGCGCGACGCGCGAGGGGACACCGTCACCTCGCGTCTCGACGTCCTCGTGGTGCCGAGAACCTTTCCCACGTTGCTGCAGCGCGGCGATACGTTGATCGCGCAACCGCCGGGTCTGGCGTATCGCTGGTTTCTCGACGGCGTCGAGATGCCCGGCATGACGGCCGCATCGCATGTGGCGCTCGTGTCCGGGCGGTATGCGATCGAGACGCGCACGCCGGAGGGCTGTCCGGCGATGTCGCCGCCGATGGATGTGACCGTCACGCGCATCGTCGTGACCGCATCGCTGGAATGCCCGCCGCGCACGCTCGTCGATCCGGGTGAAACGGTGCGCGTGTTCGCGCGCATCGCGTTGCCCCAAGGTTTCGCAACGACCGGCATCAACGGCGTGACACTGTGGATGCGCGCGCGCGCGGCTGTCCTTTCTCCCGCGAATCCGCAGGCGATCGCCGTCACGCGCGCCGGAACGCTGCAGTCGATGCGGGTCCCGCGCGATGTGACGAGCGCGGCCGGATCGGACATGCTTGTTCCTCTCGATTTCATCACCGCGCTTGGCGACACCGCATGCACACGCATCGTGCTCGACTCGTTGACCTGGCGTGGCGGCGCCGCGCAGGTGCAATTCGCGAACAGCGCCTGCGAGATATGCGTGAACGTTTGTGACGACGGCGGCCAGCGGCTCGTGGACGGCAACGGAAGGGCGACGCTCGCGCAGAATCACCCGAATCCCTTCAATGCGTCCACGGTCGTTGCGTACACACTGATCGAAAAGGGTCCGGTGCGCCTCGCCGCGCTCGACCGCCTCGGCAGGGAGGTCGCCGTGCTCGACGAAGGCTTCCGCGAGCCGGGCGAATACCGGGCGGTGTTCGACGGTTCGACGCTGCCCTCGGGCGTGTACACGGTGCTGTTGATCACGCCGACGATGACGCTGCAGCGGACGATGGTGCTGATGAAGTAACGCGGGAACCCGCATCCGCTCCGTCGCATCCCGGTCCCCCAAGCGGAGGCGATTCTCCGTCCGTTCTTGACTTCATTCAACGGCAGTCGTATGCTTGTTTCATGACAGCTTTCGCGATACGCTTCCGATCCGGCATCCGCTGCGCGCTGCTGCTCTGCGCGCTCGCGGCAGGCGCGGGACCGGAAGCGCGGGCACAATTGCGGATCGATTCATCCTTTACTCCCACCGCCCTGGTCAAACGCTTCTTCGAGGGAGGATGCGCCGAGATCCGGAACGTCCGCTACCGCGGCGCGAAGGGCGCGCTGGGCCTGTTCGACGGATCGAACACGAACATCGGCATGGACCTCGGCATCCTCATGACGACGGGCGATCTTCGCAGCGCGGTGGGACCGAACGACCTCGACAGCGCCGGACGCGCGAACGGCTACATCTACGGCGACTTCCAGCTCGATTCGCTCGTCAAGGGACGGACCTACGAAGCCGCCGTGCTGGACTTCGATTTCACGTCCTTCATCGACACCATCAGTTTCGAGTACGTGTTCGGGAGCGAGGAGTACCCCGAATTCGTCGGATCGAAATACAACGACGTGTTCGCCTTCTTCGTCACCGACACCTCCACCGGCATCACGCGGAACATCGCGCTCATCCCCGGCACTCCGACCCCCGTCTCCATCAACAACGTGAACGACTGGGTGTACTGGCAGCACTACATCAACAACAACAACGGGCCCACCATCCAGTACGACGGCTTCACGCGCGTGCTCCGCGCGAAGCTGGCCGTCACGCCCTGCTCCACGTACCACATGAAGATCGCCATCGCCGACGTCGCGGACGACATCTACGATTCCGGCGTCTTCCTCAAGGCCGGGAGCTTCAACGCGGGCTCTCGCGTGAGCATCGAAACCATCCGCGACGCCTACGAGGGGGGATGCGTGCCGGGCATCTTCCGCTTCCGCCGCAGCGGAGAGACGGTCGCGCCGCTCACGATCACGTACCGCATCGGGGGTTCGGCCACCGACAGCGTCGACTTCGAACGGTTCAGCACGCAGCTCACGTTCCCCGTCGGCGTCGATTCGGTGGACGTGTTCGTCCGCGCCAGAACGGACAGCGTCGCCGACGCGGGCGAGACCGTCAGCGTCGCCTTCGACAACACCTGCGCCTGCGCGGCCACGACATCGGTGATGACGATCCGCGAGGCCCCGCCCCTGCGCCTCTTCACTTCCGGCGACACCACCTGCTGCCTCGGCGGCACGGCCACCCTGCGCGCATACGCCGAGGGGGGATCCGGGTCGCGCGCCTGGCAATGGAATCCGGGTCCCGGCATCGATTCCGTGCTCGCGTATCAGCCATTGTCGACGCGCAGGGTGGACGTCACCGTCACCGATCTCCTGACCGGCTGCGTGCTGCGCGACAGCATTCTCGTGACCGTGCTCGCGCCTCCGGAAGTCGATGCCGGTCCCGATATCGTCGTCTGTCACCAGAAGGGCGTGACCATCGGCAATCCCGCGCAGGGCGGACCCGAACCGTACATCTACCAGTGGAGCCCCGCGGTCGGTCTGAGCAATGCACGTGTCGCGCAACCCGTCGCGCGCCCCGCGCTCACGACCATGTACACCGTGACGGTGACCAGCGCCATCGGCTGCGTCACGACGGATTCGGTGCTCGTCCGCGCGTCGAACGTGAACTTCGGTCTCGGGAAGACGCGCGTGATCTGTCCCGGCGAATCCGCGCTCATCGGCGGCGCCGCATCGGGAGGAACGGAGCCCTACAGCTACGCGTGGACGCCCGCGGAAGGGCTCGACGATTCCACCGCCCGCTATGCCGTCGCCGCGCCCGTGCGGTCCACCCTGTACACGCTCGAAGTGCGCGATGCCCTTGGATGCGTGTACCGGGATTCCGTGCTCGTGTCCGTCCGCGACGTCCCGCCTCTGCGCATCGAGCCGGCCGGTCCCGTCACGATCTGCGACGGGCGTCCGCTCGTCCTTCGCGCCTCGGCGGGCTTCGTCTCGTACGCGTGGAGTGCGGGAGGAAACACGGATTCGATGGTGGTCGTCACCGGCGGGACGTACCGTGTGACGGTCACCGACTCGAATGGCTGCCGGGCGCAGGATTCCGTCAGCGTCCAGTATCATACCGCGCCGTCGCCTTCGGTGCGCGCGCTCGGGCCCGACCGTCATCTGCGATGGCGACAGTGTGCTGCTGGTCGCCGAACCCGATTCGCTCCGCTACATGTGGTCGACTGGCGACAGCACGCGCGGCATCACGGCGCGGAGTACGGGTTCGTATTGGGTGACGGCCACCGATTCCGTGGGCTGCACGGGCAGTTCTGCACCGGTGGAGGTGCGTGTGATCAGTCTGCCGCGACCGGTGATTGCGGGCGCACAGGCCGTGTGCACGGGATCGACCGTTTCCTATTCCGTGACGGCCGATTCCGGCGACGTCGATGGAATGGACCGTGACATCCGGCAGCATCGAGAGCGGCGCCGGCACGCGTGACATCACCGTGCGTTGGGACAGCAGCGGCACCGGCAGCGTCTCCGCGCGCGTGTCACGTTCCGTCGCGGGCTGCGTCGCGACGGCCACGATCAACGTGCTCGTCGGCTCGCGCTTCAGCTTTCCGATCCGCCGGCCCGCGCGGCTCACGGCCTGCGAGGGCGATTCGTTGCTCCTTGAAGCGCCATCCGGGCTGCTCGGCATCCGCTGGTCCAACGGCGCGACCACGCCCGGCATCGTCGCGCGCGCGTCCGGCATATACTTCGTGACGGCCTTCGATTCGATCGGATGCCCGGGCTTCTCCGACACGGTTGCCGTACGCTTCGAAGCCGCGCCGCGTCCCGCGGTGCTGGGTCCGAGGCGGCTCTGCGCGGGAGCGACGGCGGCGTACACGATCGTGCCGCGGAGCGGGGCAAGCAGCGCGTGGACCGTCCGCAACGGCAGCCCTGTCACGGGTCCGGGGAACGACAGCATCGTCGTGCGCTGGGACGTGCCGGGCAGGGGCGTCGTCCGTGTGCGGCAGTCTCTCGATTCGCTCGGCTGCGCGGGGGAGGATTCGATCGCGGTCGACGTCACCGCCCCGCCGAAACCCGCCATCGCGCTGTCCGGCGGCACGACGATCTGCGAAGGAGACTCCCTTGTCCTGAATGCGCCGCCGTACCCCCGCCATGCCTGGTCCACGGGCGACACGACGCGCGCCATCACCGTGCGGGCGTCGGGTGCGTACTTCGTCGCGGTGACCGATTCATCCGGGTGCAGCGGCGTGTCGGATACCATCCGCGTCTCGGTGGCCGTACGACCGGTCGTGCGCATTGCTGCGCTCGGCGCGACGGCGTTCTGCGACGGCGACTCCGTGTTGCTCGACGGCGGGGATTTCCGCGGCTACCGCTGGAACACCGGCGACACGACCCGCGCGATCGTCGTGAAGCGCGGCGGCGTCTATACGCTGCAGGCGCGCGGGGCGGGTCCCTGCGACGGCTACTCCGACACCGTGGCGGTGACCGTGTTCCCGCGTCCGGTCGCGTCCATTGCCCGAGTGGCGGACACGCTGACTGCATCGCCTCCCGGAATGCGCTACCGGTGGTCGCGCGACGGCGTGTTCGGCGCCGCCGATACGGCGCGCGCGCTCATCGCGACGGTGGACGGGCGATACCAGGTGGAAGTGACTTCGCCCGACGGCTGTCCGGCCCTGTCGCCGCCATACGACATGACGCGCGTGGATCTCACGGTTACCGCATCGCTGCAGTGTCCGTCCCGTTCAACCGTTGCGCCGGGCGAACGCCTCAGCATCGGGCTGCGGCTGCAACTGCCGGCCGCGTTTCAGACGAGCGGCATCAGCGGCGCCGAACTGTTCCTGCATGCGCGCGGCAACGTGTTCGCACCGGCGCCGGCGCCGGGATTGCTCGTCACGCAGACGGGATCGATGCAGAAGCTGCGCGTGACGCGCGATCTCGCGGGCGTCACGGGCTCGGACGTGGACATTCCCGTGGAACTGCTCGCGATGCTCGGCGACACCGGATGCGCGCGCATCGTGCTCGATTCGGTGCGCTGGCAGGAGGGCAGCGTGCCGGTGCAATTCGCGAACGTGTCGTGCGACATCTGCGTGTCGCTGTGCGTGGAAGGCGGAGCGCGGCTCTTCAGCGGCGACGTCCGCGCGACGCTCGCGCAGAATCATCCGAATCCCTTCAATGCCACGACAACGCTCACCTACACGCTGATCGAGCGCGGATACACGCGGCTCGCCGTCCTCGACAGGCTCGGCCGCGAAGTGGCGGTGCTCGACGAGGGCATGCGCGACCCGGGCGTCCATCGCGCGGTGTTCGACGCGTCGGCGCTGCCGTCCGGCGTGTACACCGCGCTGCTGCTCACGCCGACGCTCGCGCTGCAGCGGACCATGGTGCTGATGAAATGATCCGTCAGAATCGGATACCCGGATCGAAATGTCCGTTTCATATCCAGGCGGCGGGCGCATGAGACCGTCCCTTCTTGCAGTGTTCTTCATCCTCGCGTTCAGCGCGGGCGCGCGCGCCCAGTTCACGGGACACAGCGGCGTGTACTACCTCGGAGCAGCGAACGTCCCCGTCAGCGCGGCCCAGTATGCCAATCCTTCAGTCAGCGGCGTCGTGGTGCGCTTCCGCTGGAGCGACACCGAACCCGCGCCGGGATCGTACAACTGGTCTTTCATCGACGGCGAAATCGCCAAGGCGATGCAGGTCGACAAAAAGGTGTCGTTGCAACCGCTGGGTGTTCCGGACTGGCTGGCGGATCTTGGCGCGCGGCAGTATTTCTCCATCGACGAGAACGCGTTCCATTCCTCCTACGGGCAGATCGTGTCGGACATGCTGCCCTGGGACACGGTCCATGTGCGCCGGTACCTGATCCTGCTGAAGCAGCTCGCCGCGCGGTACGCGTCCAATCCAACCGTCGCGTACATCAACACGGTCGGCGGCGCCTTCTCGCGCAATCTGCCGGACTCGGTGCTCACCGACACCACGGCGCGGGTGAAGGAGGCGTTCTGGAAGGTCTACGCGTACGATGCGGACACCGTGGCGGCCCTGATGAACGCCATGACCGATTCCTGCATGGCGCTCTTTCCCTCGACGCATCTCTGGTGTTCGATGGACTATGTCACCTTCGAAACGCAGGCTTCCGGACGGCCTCGCAACTCTCTCGCCTCGCGCGTCGCCGCGCACGGAATCGCGAAGTATCCCGACAGGTTCGGCGTCTGGCGCGAGGACGTCGCGGGCTGCAATCCGCCGGCGAACATCAGTAGCGGCAGCCACTGGTATCTCGTCGCGCAGAATCCGTGTCGTAGCGGCGCGCAGATGCTGTGGAGCGTGCAGGACGGGCCGAGCCGCATGAACAAATGCGGCATCGTTCCGAACAGCAAGGCCGCGGTTCTGGACTCGGCCGTCAACAGGGCCCTCGCGCTCGGCATGCGCTATCTCGAAATCTACGGCGCCGACATCGCCGATACTGAGCTGGCGTCGTCAATTCAACGCGCCAATATGTTGTTGATCGCACGCGGGACGGCATGCGCCGGTCCGACACAGGTGAAGGAAATCGAGCGGCAGGAAGCGCGACTGGAGCTGTTTCCGAATCCCGCATCGGGATTTCTCTCCATAGTATCGAAAGACGAGTTCTCCGATGAAGACCGCCTGTGCATCTACTCGGCTTCCGGCATCGCGCTTCGGGGTGTCGCCTTTGCGCGATCCGCGCGCATCGACATCTCTGATTTGTCCAAGGGTTTGTATTATCTTGTTTTGTACGGATCAAAGCCGTTGGTACGGACGTTCGTCATCTATTGATCGTCATTCATTTCATGCATCCGCATTATCGAAAGCATATTCTTCCGATTCTTCCGGCGTTGCTTTTCTGCTTCCTGGCTTGTGCAGGCTCCGTTCCGGCACGTGCCGCTGATGTGCTGTCCGATCCTCGTGGGCAGACGCGCCTCGCAGCCGCGGCTCCCGCGTTCACAAGAGTCGTCGATCCGATTATCACCACCGCCGGCAGCGTGCAGCGCGACATTGCGTTTGTCGCGCGCATCGGTGGCATGGACGTGTATTTCCGCTGGAGTGGCGTCAGTTACGTGTTCTATCGAGGCGGTCCGTCGGACCCCCGCCGCACGGCCGCAGTCGCGATCGATGGAGATTTCGGCGGGCTCCAAGCGTATCGCGCGGACGTCTCCTTTCCCGGCAGCAATCCCGCGGTCCGGCTCGAAGCCCTGGACGAAACCGGCGATCTCATCCGCGCGTACCGGGAGGGGAGCAGACAGCGGACTCTGAACTCCTTTTCCCGCCTGATCTATCGGGAGATCTACCGCAACATCGATCTCGTGTACCGCTTCGCGGAGGGGACACTGAAGTACGACTTCATCGTCCGCCCCGGCGGCAATCCTGCCGACATCCGCATCGCGTACGAAGGCGCGGGAACGCCGGCACGCCTCGCGGACGGCAGTGTGCTGCTCGTCACGCCCTTCGGCGCATTGCGCGAGCAGCCGCCCGTCGTGTTCACCCTGCCCGCCGGGGCTTCAACGGACGAGACACTTCCCGCGCGCGTGCTTGTCGGAGAGGAACGCTTCAGCGAGGTCGCGGCGGCCTTCGACATCGCGGACGGCGAACTCCGATTCCGCATCGGCGAGTACGACCGGACGCGCACGCTCGTCATCGATCCGGGGCTCCTCTGGTCAAGCTATTACGGTGGAGGAGGGGAGGACTGGGGCTACGCGATCGCCGTCGACGCCTCGGGCAACGCCTACTTCACCGGCGCCACGCTCAGCGCGAGTTTCCCCGTGCAGGCCGCGCAGCAGACGGCCATCGCGGGAAACTACGACGCGTTCCTGGTGAAGATGGGCGCCAACGGACAGCGCATCTGGGCCACGTACTTCGGCGGCAGCGATCTCGACTACGGTTTCGGCGTCGCGGCGGACGGCGCTTCCGTGGCCCTCTGCGGTTGGACGCGCAGCGCCAACTTTCCCGTCCTCAACGCGGCGCAGCCGGCGTCGGGAGGCGATCTCGACGCGTTCGCGGCACGCTTCGATTCGAGCGGCGCGCTGCTCTGGTCCACCTTCTGCGGCGGCAGCGGCGAGGACCGCGCGAGCGACATCGCCGCCGACGGCGCGGGCAACCTCGTCCTGACCGGCTGGACCTTCAGTTCCGATTTTCCCCTCGTCAACGAAACGCAGGCGGTGAACAGGGGAGTATCGGATGTGATCGTCGTAAAATATTCCCCGGCGGGCGCGCTGCTCTTCTCCACCTACCGCGGCGGCACGGGCGGCGACGAGGGCTGGGACGTCGATGCCGACGGCGGCGGCAATATCCACATCGCCGGACGCACCACGAGCATCGATTTCCCTGTCGCCAACGCCTTCCAGCCCGCCAATGCCGGAGGACGCGACGGCTTCGTCGTCAGGCTCAACGGCGCCGGCTCGCTGCTGTGGGGCAGCTACCTCGGCGGCGTGGAAGAAGACGACGCCCTCGCGGTTGCGCGCGACGGCGCAGGCAATGTCTCGGTGACGGGAGGCACGTCGAGCGACAATTTCCCCGTGCTCAACGCCTGGCAGGACAAGCGCGTCTCGGTGGAGGATGCCTTCGTCGCGCGCTTCACCGGCACCGGCACGCTGCTCTGGTCCACCTACTACGGCGGCTACAGCGCCGACAAGGCGGAAGCCGCGGCCGCGGACAACGCCGGCAACACCGTCATCGCGGGAAGCACGGGCAGCATCACGCTGCCGATACGCAACGCGCCGATGGAGAAGCATACCGGCGACGAGGCCTTCATCGCGCGTTTCTCGCCGACGGGCGGGCTGCAGCTCGCGGCGTATCTGGGCGGCATCAACAACGAAGGCGCATCGGGCGTCGCGGCGGGACCCGGCGGGACCATCTATCTCACCGGTACCACCAACAGCTACAACTTTCCCACGGCCGCGCCGTTTCAAGGCTCGCACGCGGGAGGCGCGTGGGATGCCTTCGTGCTCAAGCTCGAGGATTGTCCCCAGGCCGCATCGGCGGTCGCGCTCGGTCCCACGACCTTCTGTCCCGGCGGCTCCGTGACCCTGCAGGCGAATGCCGGTTCCGGCGTGTCGTACCAGTGGTACAAGGACTGGGCGAAGGCGGGAAGCGGGGATCAGCAGACGCTTTCCGTCACCGACAGCGGCAAGTACTACGTCCTCGTGACGGGACCCGACGGCTGCGTATCCACCTCCGAAATCATCCGCGTGCAGCTCTCCGTCATGCGCACATCCTCGCGTCCCGATACCGTGATTTGTCCCGGCACGTCGGTCCCCGTGAGCGTGCATGTCGAAGGCGGGAAGAGCCCGTTTACCTACGCATGGTCGCCCGCGGGCACGCTGAGCAATCCCGCCTCGCCGTCACCCGTCGCCACGCCCGATTCCACAACCACGTACCATGTGACCGTGACCGATTCCGTCGGATGCATTTCGGTCGACTCGATGACGGTGATCATCCGGCCCCTGCGCCTGGAAGCCGGACCCGGCCTCTTCATCTGCCCCGGCGGCCGAGCGCAGCTCGCGGCGAACATCAGCGGCGGCAATCCGCCCTTCACGTTCCAGTGGCTGCCCGCGACGGGACTGAGCCAGTCCAACGTGCCCGATCCTTCGGCCACGCCCCTCGCCACGACATCCTACGTGCTCACGGTGACCGATGGGATCGGCTGCGTGCGGCAGGACACGGTGACGGTGACGGTCAGCTCGCTTGCCGCCGTATCGTCGCCGAACACCACGATCTGCTATCGTGATGCGGCGACGCTGTCCGTGCTCGCCTCGGGAGGCACGCCGCCGTACACGTACCGCTGGGCGCCGAGCACCGGACTGAGCGCTCCGAATTCCGCGAACACCTCCGCGCAGCCCACCGTCAACACCGTGTACACGATCACCGTTTCCGATGCCATCGGTTGCGCGGTGACGGAACGCACGACGGTGTTCGTCCGGCCTCCCCTGACGCTCTCCATCTCGCATGCCGGATCTCTCGCGCTGTGCCGGGGCGACACTGTGCTGCTCAGCGCGTCGGACGGCTATCCGTCGTACCTGTGGTCCACCGGCGCGACGACGCGCAGCATTCTCGTCAGGCAGGGAGGCATCTTCCGCGTGACGGTGCGCGACTCGCTCGGCTGCACGGCATCTGATTCGGTCACCGTCGATGTCTTCGATGTGCCGGCGCCGGTCATCACCGCGTTGCGACCCGTGCGCTTCTGTCCGGGCGACAGCACCGTGCTCGACGCCGGCGCGGGCTACGCCGCGTACGCCTGGTCCACCGGCGCGACGACGCGCAGCATCGTGGTGAAGTCCGCGGGCGTCTACGGCGTGATGGTCACGAATTCCAACGGTTGCAAGGGCGCTGCACAGCCCGTGGTCGTGCAGCTCAAGGACGCGCCGCAGCCGGCAGTCGGCGGGCCGTCTTCCGCCTGTCCCGGATCCATCGTCGCGTACGACGTGCCGTCGAAACCAGGCATCAGTTCGCGCTGGACCATCGCCGGCGGCAGCGTGCTCTCCGGCGAAAGGACCGACAGCGTCACCGTGCGCTGGGGCGCTGCGGGGGCGGGACGCGTCACACTCGTGCAGACGAACGACACGAGCGGATGCACGACGAGCGCGCTGCTGGATGTTTCGATCAACGCGGCGCTGAAGCCCGTCATCGGGCCCGCAAGACGCGTCACCCTTTGCGATGGCGGCACGGCGCTGCTCGACGCCGGCGCGGGATACGCGTCGTATGCATGGACGTTGCCCGGTGGCGCGCGCGACAGCGTGCGCATCGTGACGGCGACACGCTCCGGCGCCTACCTGCTCTCCGTGCGCGATGCGGGCGGCTGCGAGGGCCGCGATACCGCCGTCGTCACCGTCCGACCGCCGCTTGTGCCCGTCATCGTCGCCGATCCCGCGCCCGCGCTGTGCGACGGCGATTCCACCGTGCTCCGCACGAGTGTGCCGTATCTTTCCTACCGATGGTCGACGGGCGACACCACAGCCACCATCGTTGCGCGCAACGCAATGACGGTGAGCGTGTCCGTCATCGACGATATCGGCTGCCGGGGAACCTCCGCGCCGCTCTCCATCGACGTGCGTCCGAAGCCGCGCGCGGCGTTCGCGGGTCCGCTGCTCGTCTGTGCCGGCGGAGATGTCGTGTACGCCGTTGCCGCGCCCGTGCCCGGGCATTCCTTCGCGTGGAGCGTCGCGGGCGGGACGGCCATCAGCGGAGCGAACAACCCCGACTTCGGCGTGCGCTGGGGCAACGGGCCTGCAGGCATCGTGACCCTGCGCGAGAGCGTCGATTCCAGCGGCTGCACGTCCGAGCGCAGCGACACCGTCAGCATCAACCCGCAACCCGCGCCGAGAATGATGATCATCGGCAGCACGGCATTCTGCGAGGGTGACAGCGTGCGGCTGTACCTGCCCGGCAATTTCCGGTCGATTCGATGGAACACCGGCGACTCCGTGCGGAGCATCGTCGTGCGCAGCTCCGGCGCCTTCAGTGCCGAGGTCGTGGATTCGAATTATTGCGCCGGATATTCCGATACCGTCTCCGTCACCGTCAAGGCCGCGCCGGCCGCATCCATTGCCGGTCCCGCCTCCGTGTGTGTGGACGCGGTCTCCGTCTACAGTACCGCTGCAACGGGGCTGCTTCGCTTCGCGTGGACGGTGAGCGGCGGCGCCGTCGTGTCCGGTTCCGGCACACGGGCGATTCAAGTGCGCTGGAGCAGCCAGGGCACGGGCGAGGTGCGCCTCACCGTGAGCGACGATACCAGCGGTTGCAGTGTCACCGTGACCCTGCCCGTCGCCGTCGGCACCTCTCTCCGTCCCCGCGTCACCGCCGACGGTCCGCTCTCACGTTGCGCGGGCGATACGATCGCGCTCCGCGCTGATGCGGGCTACACGCTGTACGAATGGCGTGACGGCAGGGGAGCATCGATCGGCAATGCTCCGGAACTCCGTATCACAACGAGCGGCGCGTACACCGTGTTCGTCCGCGATGCGTCAGGATGTTCGGGTTCATCCGATACAATGCTCGTAACCTTCCATCCGCTCCCCAGTCCCGTCATTCTTGGTCCTGACGCGATCTGTCCCGGCGATACTGCCGCTCTTGACGCCGGAAGCGGCTACGCCAACTACATCTGGAAAGATGCGGTAAACACAATCTTGGGCAACGCGCGCTTCCTCCGTATCAGCACGGCAGGCGCATTTTCTGTAGAAGTGACCGATGCGAATGGCTGCTCGAACGTCTCGGCAACGCACCCGGTCACCCTGTTCCCCAATCCCCCCATTCCCCTGATCACGAGACTTGGCGACTCGCTCACGAGCAGCGATGCAGCATCCTGGCAGTGGCTGCTGAACGGCGCGCCGCTTCCCGGAGCCACTGCGCGCGTACATCTTCCGCAGGCAAACGGCTCGTACCGGGTCCGCACGACCGACGCCAACGGCTGTACGGCGCTGTCCGATCCCGTCGATGTCACAAAGACGACGAGCATACAGACCACTGTCGGCGTTCCTGCGCTGCATGCCGCTCCCGGCGAGACTGTTCGCATCCCCATCCGCCTCGCTGCGCAGAGCAACATCGCTGCGCTGTCCCCGCGCGACTTCACGGCCGAGCTGCGCTTCAACAAAAATCTGCTCTATCCGACCGGCAGCACACCGCTCGGCAGCATACAGGGCTCCGAGCGCGTCATTCCTTTCAGCGGCAACTATTCCGATAATCAGACCCCGCTCTCTGAAATGACCTTCACCGCCATGCTCGGCGACTCCGACCGCACGGCGCTGCGCCTCGTGAACTTCGTCTGGGCCGATGCGAAGGCGAGCGTCGTCGCCATCGACGGCAGCTTCCTTCTCGACATCTGCCGCGAGGGCGGCGACCGCCTCTTCGATGGCGGCGTTCGCTTCGGTGTCGCAGCGCATCCCAACCCCTTCAACGCGAGCACCGTCATCGACTACGTTCTCGTCGAGTCAGGCCCCGTGCAGCTCGTCGTGCTCGACGCCCTTGGAAGAAGAGTGGCGGTCCTGATTGACGAAGTGCGATCCTCCGGAACGGGAAGAGTGCTCTTCGACGCCTCCCAGCTCGCCTCCGGAGTGTATCATGTGCTACTCACGACGCCGGGCATGACGGCGGCGATGGTGTTGCTCCTCGCCAAATGAACCATTAAAAACCCGGGTGGGGACAAGCGTCCCGCTTGTCCGATTCCGATCTGAACAAACCTCGCCAGGGTGGGGACAAGCGTCCCGCTTGTCCGATTCCGATCTGAACACCGGGCCCCCCCCCCCCCCCCCCCCCCCCCCCCCCCCCCCCCCCCCCCGGCGCCCCCCCCCCCCCCCCCCCCCCCCCCCCCCCCCCGGGCGGGGGCCCCCCCCCCGGGGGCCCCCGCCCGCCCCCCCCCCCCCGCCCCCCCCCGCGGCGGGCGCACCGAACCTGAAATACAATGACAAGCGAGACGCATGCCTGCCCGCCGAAGTCCCGCGAAGCGGGGCGCAGGAGGGTCCCACCCGGAGTGAAAATGATTGTGTCAAGCGTCCCGCTTGTCCGATTCCGGAGCAGAGGAGCAGAGGAGTGTTGGAGTATTGGAGTATTGGAGTATTGGAGTGAAGAGTATCAGATTCTTCAATCCGAAATTGGAAATCCGAAATTCGAAATCCTCAAATCCGAAATCCGCCGCCTCGACCGGTTTCTGCATTGCATAAACCACCGATAGAGTCGTAGATTATCCGAAATAAACGAAACTTGCGGTCGACCGTCTAACCCTTCCGGGAGCAATGATGAATGCAACAAGACGTCTGCTCGTGTGGCTGCCATTGCTGGCAGTGTTTTCAGCCGGCACAATGGCCCAGCCGACGGAAGCGTCGGACGTGTATGCGCCGGGTCATGGTCTGTTCGCAGCGTATGATCTCAACTGGCACCGCGCGGACTTCCGTGGCCTTCCAGGTGCGCCGAGCTGCTGTCCGCGATACGAAACGGGGGATGGCACGGGCTTCTCCTTCGGCGTGTTCTACAGGCTGCCGCTCGAACGGACGCTCGCAATAGACATCCGCGCGGGGTATGACGGGTATGGCGGAACGCTGACTGCGGACGAACACATCGTGGTGACCGTCGGCGGGCAACCCGTGAACGGCGTGCTGCGCTATACGATCGAATCTTCGCTTGCCTCCATCGGCATCGAACCGCTGCTCAGCGTTCGCGTCTGGGACCGACTCTCGCTGCTCGCCGGTCCACGTCTCGCCGTCGTTGTCACGAAGACCTACGAACAGAAGGAAATGATCGTCGAGCCGACCGGCCGGGGCGCGTATTACGAGACGGGGACGAACACGCGCAACGTCAGCGCCGGCGACCTTCCGCAGGCCTCGCGCATGCACGCCGCCGTGCTCGCCGGTGTGCGGTACGACGTGCCGCTGAATGCGCGGGGGACACTCATCGCGGCTCCCGAAGTCATCGCATCCTACGGCATCACGCCGGTGCTGCGCGGTATCACATGGAACGCATCATCCCTGCGCTGCGGGATTTCCATCATCCATTGTTCTTCCGATGATTGAATCGAGGCAACGCGCAACGGGACAGTCTCACCGTCATCCCGTCGCGGCACACTCTCGCTAGAACGCCGTCACAAAGCCCACGGCCACGCGGCTGCGTTCCCGGTGCATGTCATACGTGTACTCGCCCATCAGTTTGAAATTGCGCGCGAGGACATACGCGAAATTGCCGGTCATGGAATGCGTGGTCAGCTCCTTCGCATCGGAGCCGATGTTGTTGTAGAGCAGCGTGATGAACCAGTCGCTCCGGTCGCGATCGGGCGAGAAGACGAGCTGCGCGAAGCCGCCCCGCGAGATGACCGTGGTCGCTCCGGCGGCAGGAAGGAGGGATTCTTGTCGTTCCGATAGACGTACTGCAGGCCGAGGTCGAAGGGCCCCAGCGCCACCTTCGCGTCGGCTCCCAACATGGTGAAGTCGTTGATCTGGTCCGCGTCCCGTTCCTTCCCGACGTAGCCGAGGACGCCGCACGCGATGGTGGAATCCATCTGCTGTCCGACGCGGAAGAAGAAATTCTTGTACGGATCGCTGTCGAAATTGCGCGACGCATCGGCCGCCCTGATGCCGTCGCCGTTGAGCACCGACAGCAGCAGATCGGTGCCGGTCGGCAGCGAATAACTCAGCATCAGACCGCGATCGTAGGCCAGATCGGCCTTCGTCTTTCCCGGGCGGATGGTGTAGATCGCGTAGTCATCGAACGTCGGCCGGAGCTCGCGCTTGAAGATGGGATCGGCAACCTGGTACTGCCCGATCGTGGCGTCCAGGGGAATTCCGCCGATGTTGTTGAAGGCGAGGAACGCATCCTCCACGCCCGCGACCTCGCCGCGCTCGTTGAAGAGGAAATACAGGAAGTAGGACACGTCCCGCGCGATCTGTCCGCTCGAGAGGATCTTGAGGATGTACACCCACTGCATGTCGGTCTCCGGCATGTTCCCCGGCTGATAGCGCGCGTAGCCGTCAAAGCGGATCGCGAGCGGCAGCTCCCGCATGAGCAACAGATGATCGTCGCCCGTGACCCGCGTGAAGCGCGGCGGCTCCTGGTCCTGCAATTGATACCCGTTGGCGGCGAATTCGTTCCCGAACGGTTTCAGCGAGGGAACGGGCGCGTGGCACACGTTGCAGGACATGTCGTACTTCCTGGCAAAGGCGGGAATCGCCCGCGCGTGCTGCGCGCACAGCAGCAGCGCGACGAGGATGAGCAGGGTGCTTCTGGTCATGACTGATGCTCCTTCACTGCAGGATGGTGATGTTCGTTTCATGGAAATTGACTTCGATGATTTCCGCCTCCTCCATCGGCACGCCGAGATATTCGGCGATCGGCGTCGGGAGTTTCTGGTAGTTCAACACCGCCCGCACCTTCATGGGACCGGGGGCGGCGGTGGCAGGGACCGTCCAGGTGCAGGTTTCCATCTTCGTCTCCCGCGGGCCGATGCGGTAATCCGTCGACTGCGAGGCCGTGTTCCATTGCATGATCGTCATGCGCCCCTGCGGATCGAGGTAGGGAAGCCGGAAAATGCGGTCGCCCACCGGGACGCCATCCCGCTGCACGCCTTTGAAATCGGGAATGCCGAGCGGGATCCCCATGTCCTGATACGCGAGCGTGTTCGCCGCGATGGTGTATTCTTCACCAGGGAATCCCTTCCTGTCGACCGGCAGATGATAGATCGTTCCTTTCGAATCCGTCGCCTCGACGTGCATCCACAGCATGCGTTCTTCGGAGGATCCTGTCGGAAATTTGTGTCCGGTCTTCTGATTGAACAGCGCCACGGTGAATTTCACGGGCTCGCCGGGTTCCAGCTCCCGCGTGTCGGGATGAATCCGCAGCTCGATCACGCCGCGCAACTTTCCGGGATCATGGGCGCCGTGGAACAGATGTTGCGCCGCGTCGGGCAGCTCGGGACCCATGCGCGCGTTGCGCCCCTTCGCGAAGGTCATGTGGCAATCCTGACAGACCACGCCTTCCTTCGCGTAGGGTCCTTCCTTCCATTCGAGATGCGTCGACTTCACCCAGATGCCATAGGGGTCCTTTTCGTTGTGGCAGGTCCCGCACAACTCCGCGCTTTTGTGGAAATCTGATTTCATCGTCTCGTGCGCGGGCGACACCGCGCCGGCCCGCGGTCCGTACTTCACGCGTCCCGGTTCCGAGATGAAATTGAAGTTGAAGGGGGTGTCGCCCTTGAAGCCGCTCACGGTATGGCAGACGTCGCAGGAGACGGATTCATTGGCGCGGCTGTTCGCCGACGGTTTGGGAGGCGGCACGTCGCCCGCGAGGAATGCGGTGGGCGCGTGACAGCCGTTGCACCCGGCCTTGACGCCTGCCACTTTCGGATCCTTCTCCGCATGTGGAACGGCGAGTTTGAAGTACTCGATCTCGTCCCAGGAATGCGTGTAGGCCTGCGACATCATCGACTGCGACCATTGCTGGTAGAAATCGACATGGCAGGAACTTCCGCAGGTCAGCGGCGTTTCGAAATCCGCGTACTTCCTCGAGCCGAGTGCCTCGTCCCCCGCCTTCTTCTGCGCCCATGAGAATTGCATCGTCGCGAGCGCCAGGATTGCGGTGACTGCGAGCAGCCTGAAACAGTGTTCGCGGGTGGTCATTGCTGTTCCTCCATGTGCGTGGTGAATTTCGGTGGGAGTGGAATCCGGGTTCCGTCGAGGTCCGTGACCGGCGCCGCGACGCGTCTCTCCATGAGATGCCTCCGGCGCGGATGACGGGTGCGGAGCGGACATCGGTTCGGCGTGCATACAGATTAAGTTAAGGTACTCCTCTGTATGGCGAATGTCAAGATCGCGTATTCGCCTTTTCCGCCTCTCCGCGATATCGTATATTCCACGCATGGTTCACGCCCCCCGGACTCTCGCGACATCAGCACAATTGAGGACATGATGAGGAAGCACATTCCGCTGTTACTCCTTGCGGTGTTCGCGCTGCCGTATTTCGCGCACGCGCAGATTCCGCGCGATCCCGATTCGCTGCGCACGGCATACGGTCTGTATGCGGACTACAATCTCAACTGGCACAACGCGGACTTCCGGGGCCTGCCCGGCGTCCCGAGCTGCTGTCCGCGCTACGAGACGGGTGACGGCACGGGCTTCTCCTTCGGCCTCTTCTATCGCCTGCCGCTGGAGCGCACCTTCGCCATCGACATCCGCGCGGGATACTATGGCTACGGCGGCACGCTGACCTCGGACGAACCCATCGTGGTGTCCGTCGGCGGTTCGCCGGTGGACGGCGTGTTCCGCCACACCGTGGAAGCTTCGCTCGCCTCCGTCGGCATCGAGCCCATGTTGAATTACCGCATCTGGAAAAAGCTCTCGCTGCTCGCGGGTCCGCGCATCGGCGTCGTGCTCACGAAATCGTACGATCAGAAGGAAGAGATCGTCGAGCCGACGGATCGCGGCGTGTTCACCGACACGCAGACGCGCACGCGCAACCATTTCTCGGGCGACATCCCCGACGCGTCCGGCATCCACGCCGCGCTGATCGGCGGCCTCAGCTACGAAGTGCCGCTGAACAAACAGGGCACGCTCGTCGCCGCTCCCGAAGTGCTGTTCTCCTACGGCCTCACGCCGGTGGTCAAGGATCTCACATGGAACGCGACATCGCTGCGCCTCGGCGTCTCCATCGCCTATGTGCCGCCCGGTGAAGAGGCCGCGCCGCCTCCTCCGCCCCCGCCTCCTCCCCCGCCGCCGCCTCCACCGCCGCCCCCGCCGCCGGCGCTGGCCGCGTCCATCACCGCCGCGGGCGTCGCGAAGGACGGCATGGAACGTCCGCTTGTGACGATACGCGTCGAGGAATTCATCTCCACCGAAATGCGCCCGCTGCTCAACTACGTGTTCTTCGACGAGAACACCGCGCAGATCCCGTCGCGCTACGCCGCCATCATGCCGTCGGAGACGAAGGAGTTCCAG
Organism: Ignavibacteria bacterium; assembly: GCA_016720835.1. Taxonomy (GTDB): domain Bacteria; phylum Bacteroidota; class Ignavibacteria; order SZUA-365; family SZUA-365; genus JADKJW01. The sequence goes on along the minus strand of JADKJW010000002.1, from coordinate 501,932 downwards.
GTCCAGAAACTGCGCACACTCGAGACGCTGCCCACGTACTACCAGGTGCTGAACATCATCGGCAAGCGCATGCAGGAGCGTCCCGCGGCGAAGCTCACCCTCACCGGCTGCAACAGTGACGAGGGAGCGGAGAAGGGCAACACTTCGCTTTCGCGCAAACGCGCCGAAGCGGTGCGCGACTACTTCCGCACGGTGTGGAACATCGCCGACAACCGCCTCGTCGTGAAGGAACGCAATCTGCCCGAGAAGGCCTCCAACGAGCGCGAACTCGACGGCATCGTGGAAAACCGCCGCGTCGAAATCGCCTCCTCGGATCCCCTCATCCTCGATCCGGTGGTCACGGCCGACACACTGCGCACGGTGACGCCGCCCACGGTCCGCTTCCATCCCACCATCGATGCGGGCGCGGGCACCGCCGAGTGGCGCGTCAGCGCCCGGCAGGGCGGACGCACACTCAAGGAATTCGTGGGCAAGTTCGACGCGCCGAAGACGCTCGAGTGGAACGTGGACGCCGAGCGGGCCACCATCCCGCGCACCACCGAACCCATCATCTATGAACTGTGGGCGCAGGACGCGACCAACAAGACCATCACGACTCCGCCGCAGAACATTCCGGTGGAACAGCTCACCATCCAGAAGAAGCGCGCCGAGCGCATCGCGGACAAGGAGGTGGACCGCTACAACCTCATCCTCTTCGAGTTCGATTCACCCGCGCTCAACGAGCAGAACAAGCGCATCGGCGACTTCATCCGTCCCAAGATCGGCGGCCGCGCCACGGTGGCGATCACCGGCTACACCGACCGCCTCGGCGAAGCGGAATACAACCGCCGCCTCTCCGAAGAACGCGCCAACTCCACCGCCGCGGCGCTCAATGTGCCGTCGGCCACCGTCACCGGCGCGGGCGAAACCACCATGTACGACAACAATCTGCCCGAAGGCCGCTTCTATTGCCGAACGGTGAGCGTGGTCGTGGAAACGCCGATCGACAAATGACGGCTGTTGCACCACTGAAACGACGGGGCGCTTTATCGGAGCGCCCCGTCCTTTTCTTCGCCATCGCGGCCGTCGCCTTCGCGTGTTCCGCCGGCGCGGCCGCGCAGGTGCGCTCGCCCTTCCCGTGGCTGCCGACGAATTTCGACACCACCGTCGCGGGCAACTACCGCGGCGCGAAACTCACTTCGCGCGCGCAGCTCGATTCGCTCCGGCAGCGCTACGGCATCCGCATGATTATCAATCTCGCGAAGGACGCGCTCCCGAAAAGCGGCGGCAGCGAAATCGAGTGGACAAGGGACCTCGGCATCGGCTACCTCCCCGTGTATCTCGGCACGAAACCGCCGTCCGACGCCCAGTGGAAACGCATCAGAGAGGAATTGGACAAGGGCGGCGTCTACGTGCACTGCGCGCACGGCGCGGACCGCACCGGCGCCATCATCGCCCGATACCGCACCGAAGTCGAGCGCATGTCTCCCGACTCCGCCTACCGTGAAGCACGGCGGTTTGGCTTCAAACCGTGGCTGAAGGAGTTGAAGGAGTGGGGAGTGGGCCTACTCCCTACAAGTACTTCTCCGCCAGCTCCATTCCCAGGCCTTCGCGCACGATCGCCGGCACTTCGCCCGTGAGGTCGATCATGGTGGAGATCATGTCGGTGTAAGGGGAGCGGTACACTTCCTCGTCGTCGATCACGATGTCGACGAGGTTGTCGAACTGCTCGATCAGGTCGTCAAGGGTCTCGGCCTGTTCGTAGTCGGGCAGACGGGCGGACATGGAGATGAGCGGATTGCCCAGTTCGCGAATCATCATCTGGCAGATGGCGTTGGACGGAACACGGATGCCCGTGGTCTTGCGCCGCGGATTCATGACGAGCTTGGGCACGAGCTTCGAGGCCGGGAGCAGGAAGGTGTACGGTCCCGGCACGAGATGCCGCATGATGTGGTAGGCCGTGTCGGAGATGTGCGCGTATTCGGAGATGTCGGACAGCGACGAGGTCACGAAGGTCAGCGGCTTCTCCTCGGACAACTTGCGGATGCGCCGGATGCGCTCGTGCCCCGCCTTGTGGTTGATGTCGCAGCCGATGGCGTAGACGGTGTCGGTCGGGTACAGCATCACGGCGCCATGACGCAGGCGGTCGACGATCTCGTCGATGAGGCGCATCTGCGGGGAGGCGGGGTGAAGGACGAATCGCTCGCTCATCGCGCCATCTCCGCGTAGATTTCCTCCATCTCCTGCAACTGCTCGACGGTGTTGACCCCGCGGATTTCGTCGAAGGAATCCACCACGCAGGGCTCCATGCGCCGCCCCTCCGCCGCGAAGATGGCGAACACGTCGGGCAGGTAGTATTCGCCCTGCGCGTTGTCGTTGCCGACGCGGTGCAGCGCGTCGAACAGCGGACTCTTCCGGAACGCGTAGATGCCGCTGTTGATCTCCCGTACGGCGCGCTCTTCTTCGGTCGCGTCCTTGTGCTCCACGATGCGGAGAATGCGGCCCGCGGCGTCGCGCAGCACGCGGCCGTACCCCGTGGGATCGGGCAGCACGGCGGTGAGCACCGTCACGGCCGCGTCCGTGTCGCGGTGCAGCGCGAGCATGCGCTCGAGCGTGGAGGTGCGCGTGAGCGGCGCGTCGCCGGAGAGGATGACGACGTCTCCGTCGAAGTCCCGCAGCGCCTCCTCGGCCTGCAGCACCGCGTGCCCCGTGCCGAGCTGCTCGGCCTGCACCGCGATGCGGACGGCGGGATCCACCGCACGCAGATGCGCGATGACGGCATCGCGCTGATGCCCGACGATCGCGATGACGGGCTCGGCGCCGCTGCGCCTGGCGAGACGGACGACATGTTCGATGAGGGGGACGCCGGCAAGCGGGTGCATGACCTTGGCCATGTCGGGATTCTTCATGCGCTTGCCCTGACCGGCAGCCATGATGACGGCAGCGAGTGCGGTGTTCGACATTGCGGGAAACAGTTTGCGCGGTGAGACGCCGGAGGGCCCGGCGCGCGGATCGATCTCAGCTGTTGAGAAAATCGGCGTGAACCGGGGTTTCCGGCGCCGAAATGATTTCCTTGATCACGTTGTCGTGGTCGACGAGGACAATGGTGGGATGATGCCCGCGTGCCTCGGCTTCCTCGAAATCCGCGTAGGTGATGATGATGATCTCGTCTCCCACGTGCCCGAGCCGCGCGGCCGCCCCGTTCAGGCAGATCGTGCCGCTGTCCGCGTCGCCCGCGATGGCGTAGGTTTCGAAACGGTTGCCGTTGTTCACGTTCACCACCGACAACTGTTCGTATGGCAGGATACCGGCTTCCTTCATCAGCGTCGCGTCGATGGTCAGGCTGCCCTCGTAGTAGAGTTCGGCCTCGGTGACGCGGGCCCGGTGGATCTTGGATTTGCACATGCGCAGTCTCATGGACATCTATCGCTCCTGTAACACAACATTGTCAATCAATCGGGTCGATCCCGCGCGGGCGGCCACGGCCAGCAGGGCGGGCCGTTCGAGCATCTCCATTTCCTCCAGAGTGCGCGCGTCGACAAGCGCGACGTAGTCGATCGTCAGTCCCGCCAGACGCATCTCGTGTTCCACGGTCCGGCGGAGCGTGTCGGCGCTCCGTTCGCCGTTCCGGTACTGTGCCTCCGCCTCGCGCAACCCCCGGGAGATCGAGAGCGCGGCGGCGCGATCGCTCGCGTCGAGATACGCGTTCCTCGAACTCATGGCGAGACCGTCGCTCTCGCGCACCGTCGGAGCGATCTGCAGATCCACATCGAAATTCAGTTCCTCGCTCATTTTTTTCAGGATCAGTGCCTGCTGCGCGTCCTTTTGTCCGAACACCGCCACATGCGGCTTGACGATGTTGAAGAGTTTCGCGACCACCGTGGTCACGCCCCGGAAATGCCCGGGCCTCGAGGCTCCTTCGAGGGTCGAAGCGACGCCGTTGCAATCGACCGCGGTGCCGTACCCGGGGGGATACATCGCGCCCTCCTCCGGTACAAACAACGTATCGCAACCCGCGCGTTCCGCAAGCGCCGCGTCGCGGGCAAGGTCGCGCGGATACCGGTCGAGATCCTCCCCGGCGCCGAATTGCGTGGGATTGACGAAAATCGAAACCACGACGACGTCACACTGCGCCTTTGCGGCGGTGATCAGGCTCAGATGGCCATCGTGAAGAAAGCCCATCGTCGGGACGAAGCCGATGCGCCGGCCGGCCGCGCGATGCGCGTCGGCGAGACGCTGCATTTCCCGGATATCGTGGACGGTGTTCATCGAAGGATGCCCGATGGCGTTCTGTGGATGCGGTGAATGGCGCTTCTGTGCAAACTGTGGGAGGCGCGAGGGGCGCGGGGGGTGCGGTCGGATGGATGCGCGTTACTCGTCCAGCATCCGGAGAATTTTCGAGATGGTCTTGTGCATCTCCTTGCGCGGAACAATGAGATCGAGGAAGCCCTTCTCCAGCAGGAATTCGGCGCGCTGGAAGCCCTCGGGCAGATCACGGCCGATGGTCTGCTTGATCACGCGCGGACCGGCAAAACCGATGAGGGCCTTCGGTTCGGCGATGTTGAAATCGCCCAGCATCGCGAAGCTCGCGGTGACGCCTCCCGTGGTCGGATCCAGCATCAGCGAAATATACGGCAGTCCCGCCGCGTGCAACTGCGAGAGGCGCGCGCTGGTCTTCGCCATCTGCATGAGCGAGAACGCGCCTTCCATCATGCGCGCGCCGCCGCTCATCGAAATGATGATCAGGGCGCAGCGGTTCTTGATCGCGCGGTCGATGGCGCGCGAAATCTTCTCGCCGACCACCGAGCCCATGCTCCCGCCGATGAAGCCGAAGTCCATCATGGCCACGGAAACCTGCCGTCCGTCGATCTTGCCCATGCCCGTGCGCACGGCGTCGTACATCTCGGTTTTGTCGATCGTCGCCTTGATGCGGTCGGCGTAGCGCTTGGTGTCGGTGAATTTCAGGGGGTCGGTGGACCGCATCTTCCGGTCGTGTTCCGAAAATGATCCCTGATCGAGCAGGAAACTGAAATACTCTCGGCTGTTGATGCGGAAGGAGGCGTCGCAGTGAATGCAGGTGTAGCAGGCGGCCTGCAGCTGCTTGAGATGCATCATCTCGCCGCAGCTTTCGCACTTCACCCACGAGCCGTCCGGTACCTCCCGCTTGGAGGCGGAGGGCGTTATGGAACTGTTGCTGCGCTTGAACCAGGCCATCGTGTCGATCTCGTCGGTGAATGGAATCCCAAATATAGCATAATTCCGAAAGAATCACCCTGCGAGCGGCTTCGGGACCGTCGTCCGGAAATCCCGCAGGTACACCGGCTCGCAGGAGGCCGGATCGGCAATTTCTCCTCTCGCGAGCATTTCCGCACCCAGCAGGGCGACCGCATCGGCATGGGCGACGGACTCGAACGACGGCATGAGGCGGCAGACGCATGGGCGCCGTACGGAGTAATTTCGGAGCGCCGTCCCCGGCGAGCCAGGTTCCGTGCTCCACGACCGCCGCGAGTTCGTCCGCGGTACAGGCGCGCGCCGGCCGCAGCTCGCGGTAGCCGGACGCGATGATCTCGTATTCGGAGGCGTAGATATCGTCGGCCCGTGCGTCGAAGAGCGTCAGGACCCGCGCGCCGTCGGGGAGCAGACCCTGCCGCGCGATACGCCAGGCCATCGCCTCGAAAGTCGGCACGAGCACGATGGGGACGTCGAGCGCGAGCGCCATGCCCTTTGCCGCCGCCATGCCGATGCGCAGTCCCGTGAACGAGCCCGGACCGGCGGAGACGGCGACGGCGGTCAACACCGGATTTCCCGCGGCATGCTGCAGTGTCTCCATGAGCGGGACGAGCAGTTCGTCGTGGCTGTTCTTCCGGTTCACCGTGAACGAGGCCGCGATGGTCCCCTCCGACGCGAGCGCGATGCTCAGATGCGGGGTTGCGGTTTCGATGCCGAGGATCATCGGGAAGCCTCCATGCGGCCCTGCGCGGCGAGCAGTGATGCGTGCTCCGCATCGGCCTCGTGAATCGCGTACACGCGATCGGTTTCCCCGTCGCCGTAGTCGCAGAGGATTTCGAGTCGCGGGAAGGGAAGCGCGGCTGCCGCGCGCTCGGCCCATTCAATGATCACGATGCGCTCGCCGGACATGATGTCGAGGAGGCCGGTCTCCCACAGGTCGCCGGGCTTCTCGATGCGGTACAGATCGCAGTGCGCGATGTCCGCCGTGCCGCTGTACTCGTTGACGATGGTGAAGGTGGGGCTGGACACCTGGCCGAGGCAACCGAAATGTTCGCAGATTCCGCGTACGAGGGCGGTCTTGCCCGTGCCGAGTTCGCCGCTCAGGGCGACAATGCTCCCCGGACGCAGCGTCGCGGCGATGCTCCGCGCGAGAGCCCGCGTCTCGGCTTCGTTATGCGTGACGACCCTTCGCATCGCGGTCTACCCCCCGCGGGGCTCCATGGTCACGATGGGCAGAATGAGTTCTTCCAGGGAAATGCCGCCGTGCTGGAAGCTGTCGCGGTAATACGACAGGTACTTGTTGTAGTCGGTGGGATAGACGAAGTAGTAGTCTTCCTTCGCGATGATGTAGTTGACGGTCACACCGCGCCGCGGGAGCTTGTAGTCGATCGGGTTCGGGATGTTCATCGAGGGCTTGCCCTCGGCCTTCACGTTGCGGCCGAACTTGTAGCGCAGGTTCGTGGACGTCGCGCGGTCGCCGAGCACCTTTGCGCCGCGCAGGCAGCGCACGCTGCCGTGGTCGGTGGTGACGATGATCTTCGCGTCGGGGAACTTCGCGATCTGCTTGAACATGCTGAACAGCGACGAGTGCGTGAACCACGAGTTCGTCAGCGAGCGGTAGGCCGCCTCGTCGGGCGCGATCTCCTTGAGGATGGGCGTGTCGGAGCGGCTGTGCGCCAGCATGTCCACGAAGTTCACCACGATGGCGGTAAGGTGGCTCTTCGCGAAGGAGGCGATGTTGCCGACCATCTGCCTGCCGAATTCCGGATCGATGATCTTGAAGTACTTGAGATCGGTGCGCAGTTTGATCCTGCGGCGCTCGAGGAGTTTCTCGAGCAGTTCCTTCTCGTGCTTGTTCATCGAATAGTCGTCGTCCTCGCCGGTGGACCAGAGCCCGGGCAGCACCCGCTCGATGTCGCTCGGGTAGTACCCGCTGAAGATCGCGTTGCGCGCGTAGGGCGTCGCCGAGGGGATGATCCCCATGTAGAAGTCCTTCTTGATCGTGAACAGCTCCTGCAGATGCTGCTCCATCACGAGCCACTGGTCGTAGCGCATGCAGTCGATCACGAAGAAGAACACGGGTCCCGGCGTGTTCAGATGCGGGAACACGTACTTGTCCACGATGTGCGGCGAGAGCACCACCTCCGGATCGTCGAGCCAGCTGCGGTAGTTCTTCTCGACGAACTTGCAGAATTCCTGGTTGCACTCGCGGCGCTGGTCCGTGGCCGTCTGCTGCAGACCGAGTTCGGGGTGCTGGTCGAGTTCGATCTCGTTCTCCACCATGCTGCGGTACAGCGCTTTCCATTCGTCAAGGTCGAGCGGGCTCAGGAGTTGCCGCGAAATGGTGTTGAACTGCTGGATGTAATCCTGCGAGGTTTTCGAACCGAGAATTTTTCTTCCTTCGAGCAGCTTCTTCACGGCGATGAGCACCTGGCTCGGATTCACCGGTTTTGTGAGATAATCCGAAATCTTCTCGCCGATGGCTTCTTCCATCAGCGCTTCTTCCTCGTTCTTCGTGACCATGACCACCGGGAGCATGGGCTGATAGTCTTTCAGCTGCTGCAGGGTCGCGAGTCCGCCCATGCCGGGCATGGATTCGTCGAGCAGGACGAGGTCCACCACATTGGCCTGTGTGAAGCTCACCGCGTCCTCGCCATTGGTGACGGTATTGACGGTGTATCCCTTTTGTTCGAGGAAGAGAATATGCGGCCGGAACAGATCCACTTCGTCGTCTACCCAGAGAATGTTGCCCTTGGTGTCGGTCATGGGGTGCGTGTATCCCGAAAGTGATGGGGGGACGTGCCTGGTCTCGATCTCCATGGAAATCAATCAAAAAAACTACAAAACACGGGACGGGGAAACAAGGCAGTTGCCGGAGCGGACAGGGCGGAAAGGAAACAGGGATCGTCCCTTGCGGCGGCGGGTCCGCGGGGGCATTCGCCCTGTCGTCAATGGGGAACACTCCGGGGCGGTTGCGTTTTCTCCGGGCGAACACGTACCTTTCACGCATCTATGGCACTGCTCGTTCTTTCCCTGCGCGTTGATTCTCGTGCTGTCCTTCCTGGCCTCGAGCACGGAGGCCTCGCTGTTTTCGGTGACGCATATCCGCATCGAGCGCATGGTGGAGAAAAAACTCCCCGGCGCCCTCCGCCTCCGGAAGAACAAGGAACACATCCAGGATTCGATCATCGCGCTCGTCATTCTCAACAACGTGGCCAATATTGCCGGCTCGGTGATGGCAGGCAACATCGCGGGCGAACTGTTCGACAACTTCTGGCTCGGGATGTTCACCTCCGTGCTCACCATCACCATCATCCTGTTCGGCGAGGTGGTGCCAAAGACCCTCGGCGAGCGCTACGCGGATGCCTATGCGCGTCGTACGGCCGGTTTCGTCTCCGTGTTGCGTGTCGCGTTTAAACCATTTATTCTGATGGTGCGCGTGATCATCAAACCGTTCGGCGGAACGGAGGCGGCCTTCGACCGGACCTCCGAAGAGGAGATCACGCTGCTCGCCCACCTCGGGCACACGCACGGGGTCATCCTCGATTCCGAGAACCAGCTCATACGGCGCGTCTTCGAACTCAACGATATCCTCGCGCGCGATATCATGACGCCCCGCACGGTGGTGTACGCCCTGCCGGCGGGACAGACGCTCGCCGAAAGCGCGGAAAGCCTGCACAAGACCTCGGTCAGCCGCATCCCGCTCTTCGAGGACGACCTCGACGCCGTCGTCGGTGTGGCCCATATCCGCGACCTCCTCGCGGGCCTCTCGAAAGGCCAGGGTGAGCGGCTGCTCAGCGATTTCGCGGACGAGCCGCTCTTGGTGCCCGACACCGCGCGCGCCGACGCGCTGCTCCGCACCTTCCAGAAAAATCGCGCGCACCTGGCCATCGTCATCGACGAATTCGGCGGCACCGCCGGCATCATTTCGCTTGAGGACATCCTCGAACAGCTCGTCGGCGAAATCGTCGACGAACACGATCAGGACGTCGACATGCGCGTCAAGGCCAAGCGCCTGCGGGAGAGGGAGCGGAAGTATTAGGGAGTGGTGACTGGGGAGCGGGAAGAAAAAAGGGTGAAGGTGAAGGTGAAGGTGAGTGAAGCCCCGTCATCCTGAGCGCAGCGAAGGATCTGAGCGTTCAGGCTGCGAGTATCGTTCTCTTACGATGTCAGACGGCGCAGTCTCCTTCATCTTCCCGTCGGCACGTGGAACGCGTAGCTCACTCCGCCGCCGATGATGAAGTGCTTGCTGATGCCGGCGCTCAGGAACACGTCCACCGGCCCGATGATGGCGGCAACGCCGATGGTACCCTTGAAGGCGTGGTCGTCGAGACTGATGGCCGCCGTCTGGGGATCGATGTCGTACCCGATCTGCTCCTTGATGTTCGCCGGCAACGTGAATTTATACGTGCCGTTGGAGTAGAGGTTCTCGTAGGAAATCCCGACGTAGGGTTCGAACCATCCGAATCGGCGGCTGGCCTGCACGTTCACCGACCACATGTCCGTGGTCGCGTCCAGCTCCGCCTTCGTGGTGCCCACGATGTTGTTGATCGTCGAACGCTGGTAACTGGCCTCGAAGGCCGCATCCACGATGGGCTGGCGGAACCAGTTGGTGAAGCCGTGACGGAAGGCGACGCCGAAGAAGGAAAATTTCCCGACGTTCTTGTCGAAGGTCACCGGCGGGATATAACGGAGCAACATGTCCGTTGATTTCCAGGTGCCGATGCGAAGCTGCGGCACGGCGGCGAAGACGGTCTGCTGATTGGTGCCGTTCGTGAGCTGCAGCGAGTCGGGGATGTTCTTGAGCTGTTCGGCGGGCACGAAGAAGAGGTACTTCTTGGGCACGCGGAACCATGTCCCCTGGCCGCCGAAAACCGTCGCGGTGGTGATGCGATCCGACAGCTCGCCGTTGGCCCGCGCGGGAACGAGCGCAAGCAGCTTGAACAGCCGCAGCACGTCGCTGTCACCCGGGAGCGTGTCGATCGGGAGGGTGCCGGTGAAGGTGCGCTCGTCCTCGCGCACCGTCGTGTACACCGACTGTATCGAAATCTCGAAACGGAGTTCATTCTTCTTCGACATCTTCGCCGAATGAAAGAACCCGTGATGCGCGCCCACGTTGGAAACGACCACCAGCGGTCCCATGTACCCGGTGGCATTGTTGCCGAAGAGCTGCAGGGAGTATTCCTCCAGCAGGGCCTTCGACGTGGCCTGGTCGAACTGTGCGCGGGCCGCGCCGCTTGCGGCGGCGAACACGAGCAGGGAGAGGAGGAAGCGGGCGGATATCGTCATCTGGCGGCTTTCGTGATGTGGATGAATCAGAGGCGGAGGCCGGCGCCGACGGTGAAGTTGTCCTGCACGCCGAAACTGTACTCCGCATTGACGTCGATGAGAGGAATGAAGATGAGATTAACGCCGAGGGTGAAGCGGAAATTCACGCGCTGGAAATCGAGCGCGATACGCTGCGGCGTCCGCAACTCCGCGGGGAGCGTCGGTTCCGTCGGCGTGTAGGAATACGCGGCCGTGATCGCGTAGCTTTCGTACCCCACGCCGCCGTAGGCCTCGAGGATGGCGAGAGGAATGCTCGCGTGGGCGTTCACGTTCCACGCCGTGGCGTGGATGACCTCGCCGATGGAGAACTCCTGCGCCGCTGCCATGAAGGCGATGTCGATCGGGAGGCGGATGTAGCTCGTCGGACTGTGCCGCAGGCCGATGCCGAAGAAGCTGATCTTCCCGATCGCGGGATCGTAGGTCACGGGCGGCAGGCCCCGGACCATCAGTTCCGTCCCGGCGATCGAACCGATGGTCGCGTGCGGGATGAGCAGGAACGTGCCGCTGATGCCGATGCCGTCCGGAAGCGGAATGGCGGGGTAGGGCTGGCCGTTCGGATCGGTCTGCGCCGACTGAAGCACCGCGCCTCTGCCGCCGAACAGCGTGGCCGTCTCAATGGATGACGGATACCCGAGCGACGTCAACGACGAGGGCAGTTTTGCGATGAAGGTTCGGTCGCTCTCGGGCGCGTACGACCACACGCCGCGCAGACCGACCCAGAGTTGGAGGCCGGAGTCGATGCGCGCGGAGTGGTAGAGGCCGCTGTTGATGCTGTAGCCGATGGCGTCCGCCCCGGGACGGAGATAGTCGCGCGCGAGTTCCCGGATGCCGAGCGCCTTGATGAGATCGGGAAAGGCCTGCGCAGCGAGCGGCGTTGAAAAGCCGGCGAACAGACTGCAGCTCAGGAGCAAACGGGTGAGTGTGCGTCTCATTGCGGTCTCCTCGGCACTCGGGGGTCAGCGCGCCAGGGCCTGAAGAATGCCGGCGGTGATGTCTTCGATGGGGCCGACACCCACCACGTCGCAGAGGATGCCGCGGCTGCGGTAGTAGCCGATGAGCGATTTGGTGTTGTCGTGATAGACGGTGAGGCGGTGCAGCACGGTGTCGACGGAATCGTCGGCGCGGCCGCGCTTCGAGAGACGCTCGACGAGCTCCTCGTCGGGCACGACCAGATTGATGACGGCATCGAGCGACGTGTCGAGGTCCCGCAGAATGGCGTCGAATTCGTCGGCCTGGGCGGTCGTGCGCGGAAAGCCGTCGAGGAGGAAGCCGTTGACGCAGTCCTGCTTCGAGAGCCGGTCGCGGACCATGGCAATGGTGACCGAGTCGGGCACAAGGTTGCCCGCTTCCGAAAACCGCTTCGCTTCGATGCCGAGCGGCGTCTGGTTCCTGATGTTCTCCCTGAAAATGTCCCCGGTGGAAATGTGGGGGATGGAGAAATGCTTTGAGATGAATTCCGCCTGGGTGCCCTTTCCGGCTCCGGGCGGTCCGAAGAGAATACAACGCATACAAACCCTCGGCTGTGCGTGCTCGATCGAGGAATGCGGAAATACCGCGTGGTTATGCGCGGAAAGTACGTCTTCGGAAGCTTCCTGACAAATCGAATCAGGCGGAGCGGGGATGCAGGGGAAGGAGATACTTGACGAGGCGGATGGCGTTGGGGGCGCCGGGGGCGATGCTGTACTCCACTTCGTCCATGAGTTTCTTCATCAGGACGACGCCGAGACCGCCGCGGCGGGGGCGCTGGAAGTACTGCGTCATGTCGGGGAGCGTGTAATGCGAGGCGTCGAAACTGCGCCCGTCGTCGTGAATCGTGATGATGAAACGGCGGGGCTGGTCCTGCTCGGCCGTGGAGGAGATGGCGAGGCGGATGCGGCCGGCGGGATTGTACTGGTAGGCGTGCTTGATGATGTTGGTGCAGGCTTCGTCCACGGCCAGCTCGATGTTCGAGACGTCGTCGTCCGCGAAGCCGAACGCCCGCGCGGCGTCCGTGACGAACGTGCGCACCTCCACCAGCAGATCCGTCTTGCTGCTGATGTCGAGTGTGAGGTCCGTATGCTTCGTGTGCTGCGTCACCGTGCGCCTGCGTATAGCGGTTATTCGCCCGTGTCTGGTTTCTGGTACGGGGGATGCGTCACATTGTTCCGGAATTTCTCCAGGGCATCTCTTTCCTCCGCATAGATCTCGTAGAGCATGGGAAAACCGAGCAGATCGAACACGTTGAAGACGCGCGGCGACATGTTGCTGAGCTTGATGTCGCCCTCGTTCTTGCGCACGTCCTCGATGAACTGCATCAGCACGCCGAGACCCGCGCTGCTGATGTAGGCGAGATCCCGGAAATTGACGACAAGGTTGTACTTCCTGCCGTCAATGGCGCTGAGGAAGGCCTGTTCCAGATCGGGAGCCGTGTGCGCGTCGAGATAGCCCTTCAAGTCGAAGACGGTCACCGTGTCCATGTGACGGATGCCGACTTTGAAATCATTCATGCTGATGCTCCTCCTGGTCCAAAAGTGTCTCCGTGTCGCCTCCGCTCGTCTCCCCGCTCCCGTTCCATCGGAGGGCCAGCAGGGTCATGTCGTCGATCGCTTCTCCGCCCTGGGTGAATTCCTGCACGCTCCGTGCGATGGCGCGGATCACCGCGCCGGGAGACTGATCCGCGTGCGCCTCGGCGACGCGCGCGAGCCGGTCGTACTGGTATTCCTCGCCGCCGGCATCCCGGGCTTCGGTGACGCCATCCGTGAACAGGATGACGAGATCTCCGCTGTGCATCCGGATCTCCTCCTCGTCGATCGAGGCCGCGAATCGGTCGGTCGGATCGAGACCGAGGCCCATGCCATCCGGACGCAAATACTGCGAAGAACCGGCGGAAATATACAATAGCGGACAATGACCTGCACGCGAAAAGCGCAGGATTCCCGTCTCGATGTCCAGCACCGCGTAGAGCAGGCTGATGAACGATTTCCGATCCATCGTCTTGCACAGCGTCGCGTTCATCCGCGCGAGCAGATCGCGCGTGGACGTGCTCTCGCCGGTGACCGACTGGAAGATGCCCTTGACCTGCGCCATGTACAGCGCGGCGGAGACGCCCTTCCCGGACACGTCGCCGATCGTGATGCCGAGATGGCGGCCGTCCACCCGCATCGCGTCGAAGTAGTCGCCGCCCACTTCATAGGCCGGGATGGACTCCGCGGCGATGTCGTAGGTGGCGGAGAGCGGCAACAGCGACGGAAGCAGGCTCCGCTGCATCTGCCGCGCGACGAGCAATTCCTGCTTGAACCGCTCGCGGGTGAGGGACTCCGCGATGAGACGGCTGTTCTCGAGCGCGATGGACACGAGGTCGGCGAAGGCCGAGAGGACGTGCATCACGTCCTTGTCGAATTCGTACGGGGTCTTCTTGTACACGCCGAGGAGCCCGACCATGCCGCCATGGCTCCGCAGCGGCAGGAGCGCGAGTGATCCGCTCTCCGGCGCGTCCTCGCGCGCGGCGAGGCGCCGGTCGCGCTGCACATCCTGGATGGTGACGGCCTTGCCGGTCTCCGCGACGAGCCCGATGAGCGGCGCGCCGCCGCTCTGGCGGTAGCGGCCGAGGCGCTCCTCCGTGATGCCGCGCAGCGAACGTTTTTCCGGGAACGGCACGGCGAAGGCGTCGCCCGCTTCCTCGGGCCTCTGCGCGCTGCGCGAAGGCAACTCGATCCACGCGCCATCGCCCTCGGTGATCTCCATGGCGAGATGCGTGGTCGTCGAAAGCAGCTCGTCGATGTCGAAGACTTCGGTCACCAGTCTGCTCATGTTGTGCAGGGAGGAGATCTCCGCCTTTTTCCTGTCGAATTCCTTCGCGGTCGGCAGATGCAGCAGCGTGCTCGTGAATCCCACGCTCATGGAGATGGCCCCGAAGAGACAGACGGTCGAGAACAGCGCGTCCACCGCCGGATGGAAGGCGTTCAGCACCATCTTGAACGTGTCGTCGCCGCTTGGCCAGCCCGAAAACACCGCGCTGTCGACGGAGAGGATGATGAAGAACACCGCGCCGAAGAAGCACAGCACCAGGTTGGCGAGCTTCTCCTTGCGCGTCAGCACGAGGATCCAGGAAAACCGGAACGCGTTGACGACCATGGCCGGCACCAGCAGAAACGCCACGATGGCGAGCGGCACGGCGTGCGGGTGCCCCTCCATCCAGAAGATCGCGTACAACGCGATGTAGGCGGCATGCAGGAACAGCAGGGTCAGGTAGTTCCGCCTGGTCGCGCGGCGGCGCTTTACGAAGATGAGATCGGTGTGAATGGAGAAGAGCAGCATCGCCGTCGCGCCGGCGATGATCCCGAGGAAGGCGCAGAGAATGACCGTGGTGATGCCCTCGGGCGCAAAACTCTCGCCTGCGGGCACAAAACGCGCGATGGACGACATGCGCAGCATCCCGATGCCGATGATGAGTGCCGTCGCCGCGATCACGGACTTGCCGACGAGCTGCACGGGATTCTGTTCGGCGTGGTGCTGCACGCGCATCACCCAGGCGCCGAAGGCCGCGAAACCCAGAACGAGCAGGAGGGTGTGGAAAAGGTCTCCTCCCGCCGGAGCGGACGTCATCGCATGCCTCGCGACGAGGTAGACGAGGTCCGCCCCGAACATCGCGCCCGCAAGGAGAAGCAGGAGTTTTCGATTCACATTCATGTGCCGCAAGTAGGGAATTTCCGCGATAAAAGAAAAGTGCCGCGCCCGTGTTGCCTGAATTCCCAATGGTACGCGCAGAATGGGGAAGTGTTGCAGTGCTCCGTGCAGCATGAATTCGGGATGCGGACCATCGGCGCGTCGCTCGGAGCAGCGTGCCTTTCCCGGGCGCAGTGGTTTCCATCAGGTTTTTTTTTCTATTTTCTCCTCGCGTGCATCACTCACATCATCGTTCCCATGCCCCAACCCCTCGTCGACGTCCGTCAGCTTCAAAAATGGTACCCGCTGCGGCGCGGTTTTCGCGCGGTGCGGGACGATGCCGTGAAGGCCGTCGATGGAGTCACGTTCGGCATCGCCGCGGGGGAGATCCTCGGCCTTGTCGGGGAGTCCGGGTGCGGAAAATCGACCCTTGCCCGCCTGCTGCTGAATCTCCTCCAGCCGACGGGGGGGAGCGTGTGTTTTGACGGACGCGACATCGCCTCGCTCGATCGCCGCGAGATGCGCGAACTGCGCAAGCGCATGCAGATCATCTTCCAGGACCCGCACTCGTCGCTGAATCCGCGGCTTTCTGTCGGCGCGATGCTCCGCGAGATCCTCGCCGCGCATCGGCTTGCCACCGCAAGCGGCATGCCCGCGGAAATCGCCCGCATCCTCGGGACGGTGGGTCTCGAAGCGTCGCACGCGCGTCGTCATCCGCATGAATTCAGCAGCGGACAGCGGCAGCGCGTCGGCATTGCGCGCGCCTTGGCGGTACAGCCTGAATTCGTCGTCTGCGACGAGCCCGTCTCCGCGCTGGACGTCTCCATACAGGCGCAGATCCTCAACCTGCTGATGGATCTGCGCGAGGAGTTCCATCTGACCTACCTGTTCATTTCCCACGACCTGCACGTCGTCCGGCATATCTCCGACCGCATTGCGGTCATGTACCTCGGGCGCATCGTCGAGATCGGTCCCGCCGGGCGAGTCGGGCTCGAGCCCCTGCACCCGTACACCCGCGCCCTCATCGGATCGGCGCCCGTCCCCGACCCGCGTCACGGAAAGGCGCAGGCGCTGCTGTCGGGGGATGTTCCCATTCCCGCGGCGGTGCCGTCCGGCTGCGCGTTTCATCCGCGCTGTCCGGAAGCGGGACCCGAATGCGCGCGCGTGCGTCCGCTGCCCGGCTCCGCGGGGGAAGGGCACGAGGTTGCCTGCCTGCTCTACGAGACGAGCAGGGACGCATCGGAACGCGCCCACGCCGCCGCTCCGGCGCGGGGGGCCGCATGAGTGCGACAACGGCGGACGAACAGTCCGGTCCCACGATGTCCGAACGCCTCGATCTGCCCGTCGCGCCGTTCCGGCGCGAGCTGGATGTCTTTCCGCTGCAGGAGAACGGGGACGACTTCCTGGTGCTCCGCGATCCGGAGGGCTATTCCCGGAGCATGCTGCAGATCAGCCCGGCCGCGTGGGGACTGATGCTGCTCTTCGACGGTGTGCGCACGCCGCGCGACGTGCACGAGGAGCTCAAGCGCGTCGCCCGCGTCAACATCACGCCCGAGCAGATCCTCGGCTTCTCCGACGAACTCGAGCGCAACCTGTTCCTCGCAACGGATCGATTCCTCGGCATTCGCGTCGCGATGGACGCGGAATACTCCGCTCTGCCGGTCCGCGAACCCGCGCATGCCGGACAATCGTACCCGGGAACGCGCGCCGAACTGACGTCGTTTCTCGATGGTCTGTTCGCGGGACGTCCGGCCGTTGCGCGCACGCCGGTCCCGCTCGGGGTGATCGCGCCGCACATCGATCTGCAGGTCGGTCCCGAGGTCTACGTCCCGGCATACGAGCATCTGCGCGATGCGGACATCGACACGGTGGTCATTCTCGGCACGAGTCACTATTCGTCCGAGGATCTGTTCATTCTGACGGAGAAGGACTTCGCGACGCCGCTCGGCACGATGCGCACCGACGGCGCCTTCGTGCGCGCGCTCCGGACGCACAGCGGCGGCATCTTCACGACGCGCGACGTGGCGCATCGCGCGGAGCATTCCATCGAATTCCAGGTGCTGTTTCTGCAGCATCTGTTCGGCAACGAGCGCGTGCGCATCGTGCCCGTCCTGTGCACGTCCTTCGAGCACTTTCTCGAGGAGGGCGCGCTGCCGATGGAAGACGCCCGCTACCGCGCGTTCATCGATGCGTTTGGGGAGACGCAACGGGAACTCGGGCGCAGGATCATGTTCGTGCTCAGCGTGGACTGGTCGCACGTCGGGCGAAAATTCGGCGACGAGCGCCCGGCCTCCGCGCTGCTTCCGGCCGTGCGCGCATCCGATCACGAACACTTCGCCGCCCTCGAGCGGGCAGACCTCGCGGGCTTCCACGCGCTGCTGCGCCCGTCCATGAATGCCACACGCATCGACGGCCTCTCCTGCATCACCACCTTCTTCGATCTCGCCCATCCCTCGTCTGGAACGCTGCTGGCCTACGATCAATGGCACGAGGAAGAACGCGAAAGCGGCGTGACCTTCGCCAGCATGGCGTTTTGGCGGAAATCAGGATGAAGGATGAAGGATGAAGGATGAAGGATGAAAGATGAAGGTTGCAGGTTGCAGGTTGCAGGTGGAAGGTTGATCTTTCCAACACAGTCCGTTTTCCACCTTGACCCTTCCCCCTGAAACCTTGCCCCCGAAACAATCCCCAGAACCGCGATGCTCTTCATAGACACCCACTGCCATCTCTTCTGGAACGATTTCGATCATGATCTCGACGACGCGATCGCGCGCGCGAAGGCGGAGGGGGTGACGCGCATCATCGTGCCGGGAACGAACGTGGAGACGTCCATGCTCGCGCAGGGCATTGCGCATCGCTTCGAGGGCGTGTACTTCACGGCCGGCGTGCATCCGCACGACGCGAAGGACCTGCCTGTCGGCATATTCGCGCGGATCGAAGCCCTTGCCGCCGATCCGCTCTGCGTCGCGATCGGAGAAATCGGGCTGGATTACCATTACGACTTCTGCCCGAAGGAACAGCAGCACGAGGCCCTGCGCGCGCAGCTCGCCCTCGCGAAATCGCTCGGGCTGCCCGTCGTGCTGCACAACAGGGAATCGGATGAAGACCTCCTCGATATCTGCCGCGAACAGCAGGACGGCGGGCTGCGCGGCCAGTTCCATTGCTTCTCCTCGTCGCGCGACTACGCGGAACGCGTGCTCGACGCGGGATTTCACCTCTCGTTCACCGGGAACGTGACCTACAAGAAGAGCACGCTGGGCGACGCGGTGGCCGTCGTTCCGGACGGCCGTCTCCTCGTCGAAACCGACGCGCCCTTCATGGCGCCCGCGCCCTTTCGGGGAACGCGCAACGAACCCGCGCGCATCCCGCTCATCGCGCAGCGCTTCGCGGAACTCCGCGGGCAGGACCTCGCGCACGTCGCGGCATGCACCACCGCGAACGCGGTGGCGCTGTTCCGCCTTGGAGAAATGCGTCCGGGAGGATAGATTGACCGCATGAGTGACCCCGCCCGCATCCTCCGTTCGGAAGGCCTGATGAAGCGCTACCGCAAGCGCACGGTCGTCAAAGGCGCCAGCGTGTCCGTCCGACAGGGCGAGATCGTCGGCTTGCTGGGCCCGAACGGCGCCGGGAAGACCACCACGTTCTACATGATCACGGGCATGATCAAACCCGCCGCGGGCGACGTGTTCGTGGACGATCGGAATATCACGGCGATGCCGATGTACAAGCGCGCGCGCCTCGGCATCGGGTACCTGCCGCAGGAGGCCTCCATTTTCCGCCAGATGACCGTGGAGGAGAATCTGCTTGCCATCCTCGAAGTGACGGGCGTGCGGCGAGGCGAGCGGAAGGAGCGCGCCGAGACGCTGCTCGAGGATTTCAATATCGCGCATATCCGCCACAGCAAGGGCTACATGCTCTCCGGCGGGGAACGCCGGCGCACCGAGATCGCCCGCGCGCTCACGACGAATCCGAGCTTCATCCTTCTCGACGAACCCTTCGCGGGCGTCGACCCGATCGCGGTGGAGGACATCATGCGCATCGTGATCACACTCAAGGAGCGCAACATCGGCGTGCTGATCACGGATCACAACGTGCACGAAACCCTCTCCATCGTCGACCGCGCCTACCTCCTCTTCGACGGCGCCATCCTGATGGAGGGCGATTCCCAGAAACTCGCGGGCGACGAGGAAGCCCGGCGAATCTACCTCGGCGACAACTTCAAACTCGACAGATACTAACCCCCATGTTGACATACACTGAAACCACCGAGGGCGTGCGCGTCACCGTCCAGCCCGTCTTTCTCGAAGAGCGCTCCAACATGATTGCCGGGGAGTTCTTCTTCGTGTATTACGTGTCGATCGAAAACCGCCGTGGGGAGAGCGTGAAGCTCCTGCGCAGGCACTGGCACATCCACGACGAGGGCGGCATGGACTACGAGGTCGAAGGCGAGGGCGTGGTCGGCATGCAGCCGCTGATCGCGCCCGGCGGCCTGCACACGTACAACAGCTTCTGCGTCCTCAAGTCCTTTCAGGGAAGCATGGAAGGGCGCTACCGCATGCAGCTCGCGGACGGCAGCACGCTCGACGCCGTCATTCCGAAGTTTTTCCTGCAGGCGCGGATGAACTGAACGAAAAGAGGCGGCCCGATGGACCGCCTCTTCTTCAGAAAACAAGATCGTCTACTCTTTTATACCGCCATCGCCCGGTTCGCCGGTGAGGACTTCCTCCTCCGGTGGCGCGGTGTCGGCGGGGGCGTCGCTCGTGACGGGCGGGGAGGCGACGATGCCCTCGGGGCTGACGACTTCGATGCGCCCGCCGTTCGTGAAGGTCAGCTCGGCCTTGTCGGCCTCGAAGGAGACGAGCACCCTGCTGCCCTCGGGGAAGCTGCCCCGGAGGATTTCCTCGGCGAGCGGATCCTCGACGTGGTTCTGCAGGGCGCGGCGTAGCGGTCGCGCGCCGAAGTTGGGGTCGTAGCCCTTCTCGACGATGAACTCGCGCGCCTCCTTCGTGAACTCGATCTGGAGGCCCATGTGTCCGAGGCGCTTGAAGAGCTTGCGCGTGGAGATGTCGATGATCTGGTAGATGTGCTCCTTCGCGAGCGCGTGGAACACGATCGTCTCGTCGATGCGGTTCAGGAATTCGGGGTTGAAGAGACGCTTCATCGAGTCTTCGAGCACCTTCTTCATGTCCTGGTACGAATCGCGCTCCTTCATCTCCTCGCCGAACCCGAAGGCCCCGTGCTTCTTGATCTCGCGCGTGCCGACGTTGGAGGTCATGATGAGGATCGTGTTCTTGAAGTCGATGCGGCGGCCGAGGCCGTCGGTGATGAGACCGTCGTCGAGCACCTGCAGGAGGATGTTGAACACGTCGGGATGCGCCTTCTCGATCTCGTCGAGCAGCACCACGGAGTACGGTTTGCGGCGGATCTTCTCGGTGAGCTGGCCGCCCTCCTCGTAGCCGACGTAGCCCGGAGGCGCGCCGACGAGGCGGGAGACGGAGAATTTCTCCATGTACTCGCTCATGTCGATGCGGACCAGCGCGTCCTCGCTGTCGAAGAGGTAGCGCGCGAGCACCTTCGCGAGCTCGGTCTTTCCGACGCCCGTGGGACCGAGGAAGACGAAGGAGCCGATCGGACGCGAGGGGTCCTTCAAGCCGGCGCGGGTGCGACGGATGGCGCGCGAGAGTTTCTCGATGGCCTCGTCCTGCCCGACGATTTCCGTCTTCAGCTCGTCGGCCATCCGCAACAGTTTCTGCGATTCCGACTGCGCGATGCGGTTCACCGGGATGCCGGTCATCATCGATACGACATCGGCGATGACTTCCTCGTCCACATCGTGCACGATGGACTGCGCCGTGCTCTCCCAGGTGCGCTTGGCCTCCTCGAGGTCGTTGAGCAGTTTCTTCTCGATGTCGCGCAGGCGCGCGGCTTCCTCGAAGTTCTGGTTCCGCACCACCTGGTTCTTCTGCACCTTGATCTTCTCGATTTCCTCCTCGAGGGCGACGATATCCTGCGGCACCACGATGTTCTGCAGGTGCACGCGCGCGCCGGCCTCGTCCATCACGTCGATGGCCTTGTCGGGCAGGTAGCGGTCCGTGATGTAGCGGTCGCTGAGGCGCACGCATTCGATGATCGCGCGCTCGGTGAAGCGGACGTTGTGATGCTCCTCGTACTTCTGCTTGATGTTGCTGAGGATCTGTATCGTCTCGTCCACCGAAGTGGGATCGACCATGATCTTCTGGAAGCGCCGGTCGAGGGCGCCGTCCTTCTCGATGTACTGGCGGTACTCGTCGAGCGTGGTCGCGCCGATGCACTGGATTTCGCCGCGCGCGAGGGCGGGCTTGAACATGTTGGACGCGTCGAGCGATCCGGAGGCGCCGCCCGCGCCGACGATGGTGTGCAGCTCGTCGATGAAGAGGATGATGTCGGCCGCCTTCTCCAGTTCGTTCATCACGGCCTTGATGCGCTCCTCGAACTGGCCGCGGTACTTGGTGCCGGCGACCAGGGCCGCGAGGTCGAGCGTGACGACGCGCTTGTTGTGCAGGACGCGCGACACCTTCTTCTGCACGATGCGGAGGGCGAGGCCTTCGGCGATGGCGGTCTTGCCGACGCCGGGTTCGCCGATGAGCACGGGATTGTTCTTCTTGCGGCGCGAGAGCACCTGGGCGACGCGCTCGATTTCCTTTTCGCGACCGACGATGGGATCGAGCTTGTCGTCGATGGCCAGCTTGGTCAGATCGCGACCGAAATTGTCGAGCACCGGGGTCTTCGCCCGCTCCGCGCGCCGTTCGCCGGAGCCGGAGGAAGCGCCGCCGCCGCTGCCGCGTCCGCCTTCTCCGCCGGAGCCCGCGGATTCGCCGCCGCGCTGGGGCGGCTGCGAGGGCTTGCCGCTGAGAATGTTGTCGAGTTCGTTGCGGACGGTGTCGTACTGCACGGTGAATTGCGCGAGGATCTGCGCGGCGATGTTGTCGTCGTCGCGGAGGAGCGAGAGCAGCAGGTGCTCCGTGCCGATCACTTCCGACTTGTAGAGCTTGGCCTCGAGGTAGGTGATTTTCAGCACCTTCTCGGCCTGCTTCGTCAGCGGAATATTGCCGATGGTCAGTGTGCCGCCGGAAGAGCGCACGGTGTCCTCGATGGTCTTCTTCACCTTGTACAGATCGCAGCCGAGATTGCGCAGAATTTTCACCGCGATGCCCTCGCCCTCGCGAATGACCCCGAGAAGGAGATGCTCGGTTCCTATATAGTCGTGACCCAGCCGGAGAGCTTCCTCGCGGCTCAGCCTGATGACTTCCTGGACTCTGTTCGAAAAGTTGCCTTCCATGTTTCCACCTGTATGGTTCTGCGATCAAAACACGGGCTGAACGAGATTCGTTCGCGCGTGCATCATTGAAGATACGGAAATTTTTCCCGCCATCAGATGCAGAATTCCTGCTCCGTGCGGCGAGGACGCCGGAACCGCCGTCAGCCCGCTCCGGCGCGCACCCCGCGGCTTTCCATGGAATTCACCGGATCCGAGGACACGGCGAATACGGGGCACGGCGCGCGTCCAGACCTGGTGCTCGCGGCGGTCTCCTCTGCAACATCGGACATCGGAGTTCGTGAAAAAATGGAAAACGACGCCAGGCGCAGGTCAGAAAATGATGGTCCAGAGCGCGTAATCGAGGATGAGAATCATCGAGGAGGAGAGCACGAAGGCGCGGATGGTCGCGAGTCCGACACCCTCGGCGCCGCCGCTGGTCTTGAAGCCGATATGGCAGCCGAGGAGCGCGGTGACGCCTCCGAAGCAGATGGATTTGAAGATGCCGGAGACGATGTCCTTGGCCTGGAAGAACCGTTTGACGCTCCCGAAGAAGGTCGCGGGACTGAGGTCGAGGAAGAAGTTCGCAACGGCGTAGGCGCCGAGCAGCGCGATGGCGTTGGCGAAGACCACGAGGACCGGCATCATGATGATCGCGCCGAGGAAGCGCGGCATCGCGAGGTAGCGGACGGGATTGATGGCCATGCTCTCGAGGGCGTCGATCTGCTCGGTCACTTTCATCGTCCCGATCTCGGCGGCGATCGAGGCGCCGACGCGTCCCGCGATGACGATGGCGGTGAGGACCGGACCCAGTTCGATGAAGATCGCGCGGCTCACCGCGCCGCCGAGCAGCGAGAAGGAGATCATTCCCTGGAACTGGTAGGCGGCCTGCCAGGACGACACCATGCCCGTGAACATGCCGATGATGAGCACGAGCGGCAGCGATCCCACGCCGATGTGCTCCATCTGTTCGAACACGAGGTGGCGATCGCGAAACACCCGGCGCATGCTCGTGATGATTTTGAGCTGCATCAGGCTGATTTCGCCGACTTCGGCCAGAAAGCTGATCGCGCGCCGGCCCAGCCGGTCAAGTCCGATTGCGTGCATGCGTGGTGTGTGTTCCGAAGTGATCCGTGTCGTTCATCGTGAAAATCCGTTTCCTGCGCCAAAGTTCAAAGCTCATCGATCCCCGGCAATCGCGAGCTGCCCGCAGGCCGCGGCGATGTCCTTCCCCGAACTGCTGCGGAGCATCACCGTGACGCCCGCCTCGCGCAGCGCCTGCGCGAATTGCTCGATGCGTCGCTTCGGCGACGGGCGCAGCGCGCGCGTCTCGCCTTCCGGCAGGGACGCGTCGATCGAATGAAACGGAATCAGGTTCACCTTGCAGTGGACGCGCCCCGCGAGCTTCACGAGACGGGCGTTGTCCTCGGGACTGTCGTTGAGCCCGTCGAAGAGGATGTACTCGAAGGTCACGCGCCGGCGCGTGCGGCGCGCGTAGTACTCCACCGCCTCCACGAGTTCGCCGACGGGGTGCTTCCTGTTGATGGGCATGAGGTCGCCGCGCACGGCATCGACCAGCGAATGCAGCGACACCGCGAGCTTCACGTTGCGTCCCTCGTCGGCCAGGCGCTTGATGCCCTCGACGACGCCCGCCGTCGAGATCGTGATGCGCGCCGCGCCGACGCCGGCGGTGATCTCGTGCGTGATGATGTCGATGGAGCGCATGGTCGCCTCGTAGTTGAGCATCGGCTCGCCCATGCCCATGTACACGAGATTGGTGATGCGATGGGGCGTGACGGCCTGCACGGCGAGGTACTGCCCGACGATTTCGCCGACGGTCAGATTGCGGCGACGGGTCATCGTGGCGGTGGCGCAGAAACGGCACCCGAGCGGACAGCCCACCTGGGTGGACACGCAGAGCGTGAGGCGCTTCGGCAGGCCCTCCTCGTCGCTCTCCGCGGGAATGAGCACCGTCTCGACGCTGCGTCCGTCCTCGAGTGCGACGAGGTATTTCCGCGTCCCGTCACCGCCCGCCTGCGTCCCGGCGATGACCGGATGCAGGATGACGTAGCGCTCTGCGAGCTTCGCGCGCAGAGGTTTCGAGAGATTCGTCATGGCCTCGAAGGTCGCGGCGTGGCGCGCATAGAGCCAGTAGTAGACCTGCGCGGCGCGGTAGCGTTCGAGTCCGCCGGCGACGAACTCCGCCTCGAGTTCCGCGAGGGTCAGGCCGAACAGGTTGGGAAGTTTCATGGCATGCAATGTAACGCTTCCCGGCGATACGAGCACGAGATAACGGCCTCTACCCTGATTCCCGCCGTTCGATAAAATGTTGCAAGCAGAGAAGGAGATCCGTAGCTTGGAGTATCTGTTTCTCCTGCTCTCCGCACAAGGACACACAGTGCGGCACACACACGTCTCAACGTCGGCATTCATTGCATGTGCTGTCGACGCGCTTTTCCGCCCTCCATTGCGCCAGCTCATGCATGCGATCAACCTGCATCCGGGCGGCGCGCACGCGTGCGGACGCGCGGCCGGCCTGCGGATTCTGTCCGCGCTGCTGCTGTGCACTCCAGTGGTAACCGCGCAGAACGCTTCTCCGGATATGGAGTTTCCGGAAGCCAACATCCTGTTCTCCTCCATCGGCCACGGCTGGGCGCGATACGGAGACAGCATGGTGTCGCTGGGGGATGTGAACCGGGATGGGATTCCGGACATCTTCATCAATGCGTACATGACGCTGCCGTGGGCGTACCTGGTATTCGGGACGCGGCCCGGCATACTCGACCGCGTGAGCTATATGCGCCTCGAGGGCTACGGCACGCTCGCGAAGGGCGACGTCAACGGCGACGGGCTGCCCGACCTCCTCTCGCAGTCCAACGGCACGACGATCACGATGTACCCCGGCTGCGCCACCTGCCCGCTGACGATAGACACCGTGTTCGCATGGAGACTGCATCCGGACTCGAGCATAGGCGATACGGACTTCGGGCGCTCCATAGCCGTTGGCGATCTCAACGGAGACGGGCGCGATGACATCGCCGTCGCCGATCCTGATTGGTTTCTCTGGTCACGGCCCGGCGCTGGAAAGATTTTCATCTACTTCGGTGGCTCGGCGAAGTTCCCGTCGGCGGACATGACCGCGACGATTCAAGAATACAGGCACATCTATGGAGAAAACGGTCTCGCGGTCGCCGATGTGACGGGCGACGGATACAAGGATCTGGTTATCGGGACGGAAGATCGCAGCGGTCCGAGATACTCGTACATCGACGTGTACTTCGGCGGTCCTGGCTTCACCTGCGATCCATCGAAACCCTCCCAGCGTTTCGGAAAAGAGGTGATCCCGTATTGGTCGGGCGAATTTTCCTTGCATGCCCGGAATCTTCTGGACATGAATCACGACGGCATCAAGGACTTATACGTTGCTGTTGGCCGCCACGGCTATATCTACCACGGCGGACCGGGCGGCATTCACACCACACCCGACAGGGTTCTGGCCGTACCCGATTCGTTGAATTACTACTTTTTTCCCAACGCCTTCGACATCGGAGACATAAACGGGGATACTTTCGATGATTTCCTTCTGTCGGCACACACCATGTTTACTCCCGCATTTGCTTTCATTTATCTGGGTTCACCTTCCGGCATGGAGTCCTATCCTGCCGCCACGGCATGGGCCCCCAACGGCGGCGATGTCCTTGCACGCATGGCGACCGGTCTCGGGGACATGGACGGCGACGGTCTGCGCGATTTTGCGGCGTCATATTTCGACTGGGGATCACCTGGCTTTGCCTTGTACGCAGGAAAAGCGTGGGAGCGTGTGCGGGTGCCGGTGGAAGAAGTTCCGCACGCGTACAGTGCCGGATTGACGGCCTATCCGAATCCATTCAACGATCTCACAACCATACTGGTTGTCGGTCACAGGCAGGAGAGCGGCCTCGTAACAGTGTATGATGTACACGGCCGCAGTATCAGAAAGCTTCCGCTGCTGGGTCAGACGGGAGAAGAGCACCGCGTGATTTGGGACGGTCGGGACGCAAGCGGGGCGCCCGCGGCAGCGGGAATGTACTACTGCCTGCTTGAAACAAATTCAGGATTGTTGACTGCGAGAGTGATGAAGCGGTAATACACAAATTTTGCACCTGTTCGACAACCGTACCTGGGGGTGAATCATGAAGCACTTTACGCTGTCCATTCTTGCCCTGTTCATTGCCGCTGCGCCGCTGAGAATCGTTGCGCAAAGCACGCCTCCGAAATTTCTGATATTCGGCGAACCCGTCGATCCAAGCGCGGTCTGGGGTGACGACCAGTGGAATCTCATCCGCTGGGAGAATATCGGAGACTCCCTGCGCTTCAACATGGGAACCCTGCGTTTGAATGTGAACGCGGGCAACGATGCGGCGCACATCCGCGACCACCTGGGCCAGGCTGGCGCGCACAACGAACTCCGATTCAGCTTCCTGGATCCCGACCGCGAAGGGCGCAGCCTGTACCGCGTTCCACTGAGATTCGGACAGCGCAGACTGTATCACCCCGAATGTTCGTGGCATTATTCGCAGCCGGAACCCGCCCTCAATGCAGAAGATGACCTTGGCAAGACTGAAGCTGATGCGTCACGAGATACCAGCGTGGTTCACGCTTCAACGGCTGACAACCCAACGCCCCGGATCATCGTCAACGGTCTGGCTCATGCATATGGCGCACAGCGCTTTCCCACAGGCGGGCCGATGTACATGAGGGCGAGATTGAAGCGCGATGTTGCAATCACGCCCGCAACCCTGAACGACACCCTCTGCGTCCTTCGCGTAGTCAATAGAAGATCGCTGATCGATCCCAATGTGTCGGACACGCTTCTGGGGAGCGCAACGATTTTTGCAAGAGAGGCGCAACAATCACGATACATTCACACGCAGGCCGCCGTCGGCTTCGCTGCCGCCGATGCGGACACGCTGGACTACCAGGTGTACTGACCGGGCAGGGTGGGCGTGAGCATCGACTACATCGCAATCGACAACGATTCGCTCAACAGACTCTTCCAGCCCGCCGTCAAGATCTCCCTGGACTCATTGATCAATCAGTACTTTGACATTGGCAATCCTGCGCTGCCTCAATTGCGGGCGATACGGTTGGAGGACGAGATCGACGTGTATCCGATCGATTCGCTCCGCTACCCGGTTCTGGGTCTGTTCAACGAGCACATCTTGAATCGCAGGGATACCGCATATGCCTCATTGCCCGCGGATCTGACCACCACAAGCATTACCGCGACCAACCATCGAAGGCCGTACACGACGAGGAGATATCTCCGCGAAACGGGACATGCGTTTCTGCTCACGGATCATTACCCCTTGTACGAAGCGCATGTCACCGAAGTGCAGGTCCAGAACCGCATCCTCAACATGGTGGAAGAACTGGAGATTATTTCAGCGGCAGCGCGGACGGAGCGGAGTCCGTGGATGTGCTATGCGCAGGTTTCGAGATTCGGGAATAATGTGAATCTTCGAGAGCCGAGTATCCGGGAAATTGCCGTTCAGGCTCACCTCCATGCGGCCTTGGGCGCGAAGGGCGTGGGATACTACTGGTTCAACAGCTACACTGACCCCGCCGTCGGGCAGGTGCGAGGCCTGGTCAATGCGGACGGGACGCTGATGCAGGAGGACTCGCTTGGAGAACTCAAGGCAGCGGCCGTGCGCCGGGTGAATCTGAAGCTCGAGAAAATCGGTCCAGTACTCATGAACCTGACCTGGCAGAATTCCGCAGATGGCGCAAACGAATTGTCCTTCCTCGAACTGAATGACAGCATCCGCGTTTCGAGCGTCGTGACACGGAATGCACTCACGGGTGTCGCTGATGACGACACGGCGATGTACTATCACATCGGCTGGCTGAGGCGGACAGGCGGCGGTGACGATTACTTGTACCTGGTGAACACGAGAACGGCGCACGACAGCAGCCGGCGTCTGGAAATCGATTTCGCCTCCCGTGCTGGATCGGTACTGATCGAGAGAGCGGACAGCTCGCGGGGCTGGGTCATACGCACGGACACGCTGTTCTCCGATACGTTCAATCCAGGCGACGGCGCTCTGTACCGGGTGAAAAAAGCGGAATGGCTGGACGGCGCGCCGATGGATTCGATCACCACGGTGACCCCGGGCACAACCCTGCGCGTGGCATCCGGAGCCGCGATCACGCTGCGGGACGGTTGCCGCCTTGAAATTCTTCCTGGCGCGACGGTGGAGTGCGACGCGAACTCCCACTTTCAGTTCGTGGGCGGCACGCTCGTCAATCACGGCACACTCGTGCTGCGCGCCACCCATCCCTTGCGCGGAAGCGGCATCATCGAGGGCAACGGAACAATCGTCTGGAAAGACTCCATCAGAACGGAATGGAACGACAGCCTGACGTTTACGAACGGCATGACGTTCATCTCGGACAGTTGCGTCCATGCGAGACCGAAGAAGTGGGAGAATTACGGAAAGCTCGTCTTTCTCGGACCGCAGTCGTACGTCTTTCAAGGGTGCCTCGACACCATTCTCATTGGCGGCGGACGATTCGAACTGCTCTCGAACGGGTCCTTCGTCAACATTCCGACCGTCATCGGATATGCGAACACCTTCATTGTCAGCACGGGCACAGGCGAGACCGGATGCGCCTGGCTGGCGCGGGACAGCTGCCGGCTCGACGTCTACGGCACATTGCGGGCGACGCGGACCACCTTCGACGCGTATGTTCCCGCCGGCTCCGGAGCGGCGTGGGACGGCATCCTCTTCGCATACGACAAGGCGTATTGCGACATGGACAGTTGCCTCGTCACGGGGATTCGCATGCGGCCGGACACCGGCGGCTGCGCGGTGCATTTCTACGCCGCAAACGATACCGGCAACCACATTTGCCGATCGGCGATCTATCGCGACGATCCGGCATTGCACGAACGAATCGGAGAAGGGATATTCCTCCAACCTGGCCCGTGGCTCGACGGTTTCGTGGCGGGTTCGGCGCTCGTGCTCGAATGCAGCACGATCGGGAACGACTGGTATTCCGGTGTGGCGTCCGTTCGCAGCTCGACGAACGTTTCCACAACGCATCTAACGGGCAATGCGCACGGCATGTGTCTTGACGATCAGTCGAACGCATATCTGAGGCGGAGCTGCCTCGAGAACGCCGCCAACATTGGACTCAGACTGAATAACGAATGCCTCGTATATCTCAGCGATGAAAGCCATACTCTCAACGGGGAAAACAGAATCTTCAACAACGATTCCGTGCAGTGCAAAATTCTGAACGGGTCCGCGCTCATCGGCGGCATCTACGTTCAACCGCTGTTCCAACGGGGGATGGACAACATCGGGTCAGCAGACACAACGAAGATGCGGGTGTTCGCAGAGGGGTGGGCCTCGGTCGTGATGAAAAATGAATACTGGGGCAATCTGCAATCGACACTGGATACCTCCGACAACACATGGCACATACCCCCTGCGGTGGCCGCGCCGCTGTTCGTGAGCGACCCGATCTCGTCCATCGAGTACAACCCCGTTCACAAGGACGAGATAATCCCGTTCTGCAACATCGACTGTTCTGAAGATCAGATCGGCCCGTTCCATAAAACTTCGTCGTTGCCGCCGCACGCGTCGCGCCTGGACGATCTTTTCAGGTATGCGCGCGAGGGGAACTTCGTGGAGGTGTACCGTTTCATCGCACAGTTCAGCCGGCAGAACCCCGGTCATGCCCTGCGTGCCGCATCGCTTGCCCTGGCGCTCGAGCGCTGGCATGCCTCGCGAAATTGGGACAGCACCGCCATGTGCAGAAACAGACTCCTCTCGTTTTACAACACGTGGTACGCGGCATCGAATTCGGATTCGCTGCGGGGCGGGCCTGCTCGCGCTCATGTCGTACGGCTCTCTCGCATTGGGCGATATGCAGGAATGCGAGTCGAACATCGCCCGGCTCCGGACAACGTATCCCGCCAGTGCGCACGCAAAACGCGTCCTGAAGCTTCTGCTCTCCGTTGCGATGGCCAAGCACGACGATGCGCAGGTGAACAGCGTTCTTCAGACCATGGCATCAACGAATCCGGATCCGTTCGAGATGCGCATTGCGCGGAGCATGAAACGAGGGTACGACCGCGTTCTGCCTCGCTGGTATTTCCCGAAGGCAAGCCGGAGCATCGGAAGCGGGAGCGATGTGGTTACGACCCACACCGGACCCTTCGCCGACGGCATGGCGATACGGAACTATCCGAATCCGTTTACGCGATCGACCATGATCGAATTCTCGATACCGGAAGCAACGCATGTGTCAGTCCGCGTGTTCAACATGCTCGGGCGCTTGCTTACCACGCTCGTGGACCAGGAACTAGGGTCCGGGTCACATCGCGTCGAATTCGTCCCTGCGGAGAACGCCACCGGCATGCACATCGCAGTCGTGATGACAACGGGTGGTGTGAGGACGAGCACGATGTTTCGAACGAAGTGAAGATGGCAGGGCAATGCGCCTGGTTCACTGCGGCGCTCAATGCTGCCGCAACCGGCCGGTGACAACACGACGTCATGGTCGCTACCAATACGAAACCGCGTCACACGGTTGGCAAGTGGAGACCGAGTTTCGTAGAATTGCGCGGGGCGGCAGCACCGCCCGGGTCAATCCGCATACCATTTCGACAGGAGCACACATGGACCACACCCTGGTCACCACGGCCTTCACCATCGACGGATGGCGCATCGCGAAGAACCTCGGCATCGTGCGCGGCATCACGGTGCGCTCGCGCAACATTTTCGGCACCATCGGCGGCAGCCTGCAGACGATCTTCGGCGGCAACATCACCCTGTTCACCGAACTCTGCGAAAAAACCCGTTCGGAGGCCTTCGAAATCATGGTGCAGCACGCCGAGGCCATCGGCGCCAACGCCATCATCGGCATGCGCTACGACGCGAACGAAGTCATGCAGGGCGTGACCGAAGTGCTCGCCTACGGGACGGCGGTGGTCCTCGTCAAGGAGTGACCCGCCGCGGAAACGGGGCAGCGGCGGGCTTGCTTCGTTTTTGAAGGTCCCGTATATTTGTGTTTGACTTTTTCAGAACAGGAGAGATATGCCGCAACACAAATCAGCCGAGAAAAGAGTTCGCACCGCCACGCGCAAGCGCGCGCGCAACCGGATGATCAAGACCCGCATGAGAAACCTGATCAAGGAACTTCGTGACGCGAAGCAGAAAGAGCAGGCGGCCGAACTGTACAAGAAGGTGTCGTCGATGCTCGACCGCATCGCCGCGAAGGGAATCATCCATACCAACACGGCGGCCAACAAGAAATCCAAGCTCGCGAAGTACGTCACGACGCTCGGCTAGTCCGGCTCCCCGGCGACCGCGCGCCTGAGCGCTTCGCACGCTGATGCGCATGGAACCCGGATCTCCCCGTTTTTCCCGTGTTTCGGAGCGGTCGTCATGACCGGATATCCGCCGCTCGATAGTGCGCTTTTCGCGGCCAGCGTCATCATCTCGATGATCATTTCGGCCGCGGAAATTGCGCTGGACGCCGTCTCGCGCAGCCGCCTCGAGGAACTCGAGGAAGAAGGCGACCCGCGCGCGCCGGTCGCCCTGAAGCTCAAGCAGGACCAGGAGGATGTGCGCGGCGCGGTGCAGATCGTGACCGTCTTCTGCATCATCATCGCGGCGGCGATCGCCGAGCACCATACCTTCCTCTGGCTGCAATCGTCTTCGTGGACGGCGCAGTCGTGGTGGATCATCACGACCGCGCACGGCATCTCCGTTCTCATTTCGGCGCTTGCCATCACGAGCATCTTTCTCGTGTCGTCGCTGTTCGCAAAATCCCTCGGCACCAACTACTCGGACAAGTACAGTGTGCGGAGCGCGGGCATGATGCGCATCCTGACGCGCGTCCTTCACCTGCCGCAGCGGCTCCTGACCTTCCTCGCCAACATTCTGCTCCGCCCGTCCGGCCATACGGCCACGTTCAGCGACGCGGTGATATCCGAAGAGAACCTGATGGACATCCTCGAAGAGGGGATGGAGACGGGGCTGCTCGACAGGACCGAGCATGAGCTGATCGCGGGCATCTTCCGTTTCACGGACAAGACCGCCCGCGAGATCATGATTCCGCGCACGCAGATCGTGGGCGTCGATTACGATCTGCAGCCGGAAGCCATCCTCGAGAAGGTGATGCAGGAGGGCTTCACCCGCATGCCGGTGTACCGGGGATCGCTCGACAACATCATCGGCGTGATCTACGCGAAGGATGTGGTCAGTCTCATCGAGCACAAGAATCTCATCATTCTGCAGGACATCATCCGTCCGCCGTTCGTTGTGCCGGAGACGAAGTCCGTGCCCGATCTCCTCCGCGATTTTCAGCGCAAGCGCATCCATCTCGCGGTGGTGGTGGACGAATTCGGCGGGACGGAGGGCATCATCACCCTGGAAGACATTCTCGAGGAGATCGTCGGCGACATCAAGGACGAGTACGACGAGGACGCCAAACCCTGGGAGCTGCTCACCGGAGGCGTCATTCAGGTGGAGGGCACGATGAACATCTCCGACTTCAACGCGCTCTTCGAGTTCAGCATCCCGGAGAGCGACGAGTACGACACCGTCGGCGGTTTCATCACCAAGCTGATGGGGCGCATCCCGTCGCCGGGCGACCGCTGCGTGTACCACACGATGGAGATCGAGGTGGTGAAAGTGGACGAGCGGCGCGTCGAGCTCGCCCGTTTCGCCGCGCGCGAGACAGCGGAGTAGCGCGGGCAGCGGATTGCGCGTTTTTCGCCCGAGATCCGTACATTCCGCATCCACCATTTCACCACCGTCCCGCGCCGCCATGCTCGCTCTCGCCTCGCTTGTCTTCGCCATCGTTCCGATGATCACGTACCTGTGGATCGTCTGGCTGATGGACCGCTACGACCGGGAACCCATCGGACTTCTCGCGTTGAACTTTCTCTGGGGCGCGATCGGCGCGATTTTCTTCGCGGTCGTCTTCAGCATTCTCACCTCGGCACTGCTCGGCACGAGGGAATTTCTCGACGCGGTGTTCGTCGCGCCGGTGGTGGAAGAACCGGTGAAGGCCGTGTTTCTGTTGTGGACCGTGCGCGACCGGCGCTTCGACAACATCACCGACGGGTTCGTCTACGGCATGGCCATCGGCCTCGGCTTCGGCATGACGGAGAACTTCATGTATTTCCTCGGCGCCGGCACGGTGGGCGAGTGGCTGCTCGTGGTGATCATCCGCACGCTGTTTTCCGCGGTGATGCACGCGATGGCGACCGGCACCGTCGGCGCGTTCATCGGTTTCACGAAATTCGGGTCCGCCGCCTCGCGGTGGCCCCTGCGCGGCGCCGGCCTGGCGATCGCGATGACGATGCACTTCGTCTGGAACTACTCCGTGAGCGTGAACAGCGCCGGCATGGTCGGGATCGGCTTCCTGTTCATCCTCGCGAGCGTGGGCGTCATCGTGCTCGTGATGCAGATATCGCTCAAGCACGAGAGCGCGCTGATACGCCGCGAACTCGAGGCGGAAGCCGCAGAGGGTGTGCTGCCCGCGACGCACGTTCCCTTTCTCGTGTCCACCGCGCGCCGCAGGATGGTCGGCTGGCTGCCGCCCGGCGTGAATCAGACCCGCTACGTGCAGATCGCCACCAAGCTCGCGTTCCGTCGCGCGCAGGCCGCGCAGCTCGCCGATCGTCACCGCGCGGTGTACGAGGCGGAAATCGCCTCGCTGCGGGAGGAAATCTCGCGCATGCTCGCGACGTCTTAGCGCGGACACCGAAGGCGGCGAGCATCATTGCTCGCGTGTCTCGATTTTCACCTGTCACCTGTCACCTTTCACCTGTCACCAACCCGCGTGCAAGCAGTCGTTTCCCTCGTCTTCGCCGTCGTTCCGATGCTCCTCTACCTCTGGGTCGTCTGGATGATGGACCGCTATGACCGGGAGCCCATCGGCCTGCTCGCGCTGAACTTCCTGTGGGGGGCGGTCGGGGCCGTGGCCATCAGCCTCGCGGCGAGCCTCGCGTTGACGGGGCTGCTGGACCTCAACGAGATGGAGCAGCGCCTCGTGCTCGCGCCGGTGGTGGAGGAGTGCGCCAAGGGCGTGTTCCTGTTGTGGACCGCGCGCAACCGGAATTTCGACAACATCACCGACGGTGTCGTGTACGGCATGGCCATCGGTCTGGGTTTCGGCATGACGGAGAATTTTCTCTACTTCCTCCATGCGGACAGCGCCGAGAAATGGGTGCAGCGCGTCATCATCCGGACGATTTTCACGGCCCTCATGCACGCGATGGCGACGGGATGTTTCGGCGTGACGGTGGGGCTGTCGAAGTACCGCTTCCACCGCTGGCGTCTACTCCTCGGCACGGCGGGACTCGCCGCGGCGATGGCGTTGCATTACGGATGGAACCTGTGGTCCGCCGGCGCCGGCATTCTCGACATCGTGTTGATCGCCATGAGTCTCGCGGTCATTCTGCTCGTCATGCAGCTGTCGCTGTTCACCGAAAATCAACTCATGCTGCGCGAGCTGCTGGAGGAAGTCCGCACCGGACTGCTGCCGCAGGTGCATCTCAACTACCTCCCGTACAGCAGCAAGCGGAAGATGCTCGGCTGGCTCCCGCCGTCCATCGACCGGAAGAAATACATCCAGCTCGCGACGCGCCTCGCCTTCCGGAAGTCGCAGTACCGCTATACCAGCGGTCCGGAGCAGGCCCTGTACGCCGCGGAAATCGACACCTTGCGGACCTCCATCGACGAGATTCTGCAGACCGAATCCCGCAGCGACGCCGCGCAGCTGTACTGAGACCCGCCGCGCGACCTGTCACCCGCACTCTCCATCTCACATCTTCCATCTTGCACCTTCCACCTTCCACCTGCAACCTTTGATCTTTCATCTTCCACCTGTCCCCTTCAACCTTCCCCCTCCCATGCTCCACGTCCTCTTCGTCTTCGGCACCCGTCCTGAAGCCATCAAGCTCGCTCCCGTCATCAAGCACCTGCAGTCGCGGCCCGCGGAATTCCGCGTCACCATCTGCCTCACCTCGCAGCACAAGGCGATCCTGCGGCAGGTGACGGAATTCTTCGGCATCACCGAGGATGTGGACCTCGACGTGATGCTGCCGAATCAGACGCTCGAACACATCACGGCCGCGGTGCTCACGCGCATGAAGGACGTGCTCGAAACGTACGCGCCCGACGTGCTGCTCGTGCAGGGCGACACCACCACCGTGTTCGCGTCCGCGCTCGCGGCCTTCTACCATCGCATTCCCGTCGGCCACGTCGAGGCCGGGCTCCGGACCTTCAACAAGTACAGCCCGTACCCCGAGGAGATGAACCGCACGCTGTGCGCGGCGCTGACCGACTTCCATTTCGCGCCCACGGTCACCGCGGCGGACAACCTTCTTCGCGAGGGGCACCCGGCCGCGCGCGTGGAGGTGACCGGCAACACCGTGGTGGACGCGCTCATGCTCGGCAAGGCGATTCTCGAAACGTGGAGTCCCGCGGACCGCGCGCGCATGCTCGCGGAGGCCGGCCTGCCGGCGGAATTCATCGCGCGGCTCGACGACGGCGCATCGCGGCTGATCACCGTCACCGCGCACCGGCGCGAGAGTTTCGGCGCGCCCTTCGAACAGATGTGCCTCGCCATGACCGACATCGTCGCGCGGCACGCGGACGTCGACATCGTCTATCCCGTGCACCCGAACCCGAACGTGCGCGAGGTGGTGGAGCGAATCCTCGCCGGACACCCGCGGATCCACCTCATCGAGCCGGTCCGCTACGAACAGTTGCTGTACCTGATGGACCGGAGCGCGCTGCTGCTCACCGATTCGGGAGGCATTCAGGAGGAGGGGCCGTCGCTGCGCAAGCCCGTGCTCGTGATGCGCGAGGTGACCGAGCGGCCGGAAGGCGTGACCGCGGGCGTTGCGCGGCTCGTCGGCACCGATCGCGCGCGCATCACCGCCGCCGTGGACGAACTGCTCGACGATGCCGACGCCTACGCCGCGATGGCGCGCGGGGCCAATCCGTACGGCGACGGCCGCGCGAGCGAGCGCATCGCGGAGATCCTGCTGCGCCAGCTCGCGCATGCCTGACCGCGCGCCCCTCCGCGTCGTCTTCGACGCCCACGCGATCACCGCGCAGCGATCGGGGATCGGCGAGTACTCCGCCTTTCTCTGCGCGGCGCTGCTCGAGGCCTGCGGCGACCGGATCGCGCTGTCCCTGTACAATCGCGGCCGCATCGCGCGGGTGCGGAGCGCGGCCGACATCGAGGCCGTCGCCGCGGGCACCCCCGAGGGTTCGCTGTACGCGCCGGGACACCAGGGCGAGATTCTCCGGCTGATG
This sequence comes from Ignavibacteria bacterium, assembly GCA_016720835.1. GTDB lineage: Bacteria > Bacteroidota > Ignavibacteria > SZUA-365 > SZUA-365 > JADKJW01. Next base: position 465,128 of record JADKJW010000002.1, on the reverse strand, counting down.
AAAAACGGACAGGCTGATCTTTTTCATGCGCCCGATTTCTTCGCGCCGTGGCTGCTGCGTTCCGTGCCCGTCGTCGCGACGATCCACGACGTGGTGCCGCTCGCGCATCCGGAGCTTCTGGGGCGTTCGAAGAAGGCGCGGTTCCCCTGGGCATTCCGCGCGGCCGTCGCGATGACCCTTCGGCGCGCGGCGCGCGTGATCACCGACTCCGCGTTCAGCAGGGACGAACTCGGACGCCTGCTCGGCGCGGATCCCGGGGGCATCGACATCGTGCCGCTCGCGTCGACCCTTCGTCCCACGGGCGCCGCATTGCCCGCGCGCGTCGCGGCGCTGCTGCCCGCGGGCGGCTACTTCCTCTCCGTCGGACGGCACGATCCGTACAAGGGACTGACGCTGCTGCTCGACGCCTACGCCCTGGCGCGGCTCGAGGCGGGTCCCGCGTTTCCGCTCCTCGCGATCGGCGGAAAGGAGGACGCGCGCTACGACATCCGCGGCACCGTGGCGCGGCTCGGTCTCGAGCGCGCGGTCGTCTTCACGGGGTACATCGCGCGCGACGAGCTGTCCGCGCTCTACGCGCACGCGCGCGCCTTCGTCATGCCGTCCCTCTACGAGGGTTTCGGCCTGCCGCCGCTCGACGCGATGGCGCACGGCGTTCCGGTGCTCTGTTCGAACCGCGCGTCGCTGCCCGAAGTGACGGGCGACGCGGCGCTGCTCGTCGATCCGCTGGACGTCCGCGCGTTCGCCGACGCGTTGATTGCCGTGGCGCAGAATGATACATTGCGACTCTCACTGATTCGGAACGGCGGCGAACAGGCGGGGCGCTTCTCCTGGCACCGCACGGCGCAGCGCACCGCGGACGTGTACGAGCGCGTCCGCCGCGAAAGAACAACGGCACGATGAACATCTTCGAAGAACTGGGAGTGCACCGCGGCCTCTTCCTCGCGCCGATGGAGGATGTGACCGACATTTCCTTCCGCCTCATCTGCAAGGGGTTCGGGGCGGACATGGTCTACACCGAGTTCGTCAATGCCGACGGACTCGTCCGCAGCGCGAAGCCGACAAAGACGCGCTTGAAGATGCGCATCCATCCCGAGGAGCGGCCGATCGGGATACAGATCTACGGCGGGAATCTCGACACCATGCGCGAGGCGGCGTCGATCGCGGAAGCGGAAATGCCGGACGTGCTGGACATCAATGCCGGCTGCTGGGTGAAGAACGTCGCGTTGCGCGGCGCCGGCGCGGGACTCCTGCGGGATCTTCCGGCGATGGTCACCATGGCGAAAACCATCGTCGATCAGGTGCGCGTTCCGGTCACGCTCAAGACGCGTCTGGGCTGGGACGCGCAGTCGATACGCATCGTCGAGCTCGCACAAATGCTGGAGGACGCGGGCATACGCGCGTTGACGCTGCATTGCAGGACCCGCGAGCAGGGCCACGCGGGGGACGCCGACTGGAGCTGGATCGAAAAAGTGAAACGCGCCGTCTCGATTCCCGTGGTGTTGAACGGCGATGTGTTCAGCGCCGCGGACGCGAAGCGCGCCTTCGACAGCACCGGCTGCGACGCGGTGATGATCGCGCGCGGCGCCATCGCGACGCCATGGATATTCCGCGAGGCGAAGCACCTCATCGCCACCGGGGAAGCGTTGCCTCCTCTCGATCTGGCGGAGCGGATACAGTCCGCCCTCGCGCAACTTCGTCTCGCTGCAGAGTACAAGGGCGAACGCAGGGCGGTGTTCGAGATGCGGAAGCATTACATGGGCTGCTTCAAGGGCATGCGGAATGCGAAGGACATCCGCATGTCGCTGATGGTGCCGGAGACGCTCGTCGAAGTCGAGGATCTTCTGCAAAGCCTTCTCTTTTACGGTGAAAGCGAGGCAGCCTGATCGATTTTTTCGATCCCGGGAACTCTTTCAAGAGTGAGAACACTTATATTCGAAGGCGATGAATTTCCTGATTTCGGAAAAAAACCCTTGACTGTCCCGCACTTTCTGCTTATTATTGGCGCAATTACAGTTACACGACGAGTCTAATTTTCTACTTTAACCTACCACCCTCAAGGAGAGCAGCAATGAAGAGACTCCGGAATCATGTGGTGCTGGTGTCGGCATTCGTCCTCATCAGCGCCGGAGCGTTCATGTCGGGGTGCACTTCCTACGCGACGCAGGAGCAGTTGGATCGTATCCGGCAGCTCGAGCGGGAGATCAGTTCGCTGGAAGCCTCGATTCAGAGCAAGCAGTCCCAGATCGGCTCTGTCGATCGTCAGATTTCCGCCCAGGAGGCCAAGCTTGACCAGTGCGCGAAGGACAAAGAACTGGTGAAGCAGCGTTTGGCCAACTGGAAGGGAATGTAACCAGCACGATTGAACAGCAAAGCCCAGGAGAACACACCATGAAACGCTATACCTCAGCACTTTTCGCTCTCGTCCTTGGCGCGCTCTTGATCGCCGGCAGCGGCATCGCAATCGCGCAGGAAGAGGAGAAAATGACGGAAGAACAGGCCGTCGAGAAAATCAAGCAGCTCGAGAGCCGCACGTCCGAGTTGAAGCGTCAGGAATCCACTCTCGATGCGCAGCTCACCGAGAAGAACAATCTGCTCAGGCAGAAACAGTCCGACTACGAGAAATGCGTCGACGAGTTGTACGCGCTTGTGGGCGCGACCCGCGCCGACATCGAAGCGTACGACGCGCGTCTCCGCCGCCTCGAGAATTCGGTGTCCGAACTGTCCGCCCTTTCGCCGATGGACCTGCTCGCCCGCAAGGCGGAAGTGGATCAGGCGGAAGAGGAGTACAAGAATCTCGCGGGCAACAAGATCAGTCTGCTCCCCGCATTCTTCGACCGTGTGCAGCGTCTGGGCGAAGCCATCAAGGGTCTTCGCGACACGCTGAGCAAGGCCGAGAAGACCTACACGGTCGGCACGTGGGCCAAGGATCGCGACTGTCTGTGGAACATCGCCAAGAAGCCGGACATTTACGGCGACGCCTTCAAATGGCCGAAGATCTGGCAGAAGAACCGCGAGCAGATCAAGAACCCGGATCTCATTTTCCCGGGCCAGGTCCTGAAGATTCCCGCGCCGTCTCCCATGACGCCCGAGGAAGAGAGCGCCGCGCGCAAGTACTATCGCCAGAAGCGCGAAGCGGCGGCAACCGGCGGCACCACGGATCAGCCCAAGGCGCCCGAGAACGTGAACAAATAACCGCGCTCCGACGCGCGGGCATCGCGTTCCGTTGAACGATTGTCCCGAAAAACCCTTACATTCAGACGATGTAAGGGTTTTTCGTTTCTCTCCGACCACGAGTCATGAAAGTCAGTTGCAGTGGAATCGATCGAACGACGCATACAGCTCCCGGCCACCAATCCCGTTGTCCTCTTCGGCGTCAATGACGCGCATCTGCGCATCATCGAGAAGCGGCTCGACGTCACCATCGTCGCACGCGGCGGAAACATCCTGCTGCGCGGCGACGACGTCGCCGTGGACCATGCCGAAAAAATTCTCAAGGAACTGGTGTTCGTCGTGAACCGGACGGACCAGCTGTCCGAACGCGACGTCAACACCGTGCTGGACATTCTCACGAGCGGCAGCGGTTTCGAGATACCTCCGGAGGAACTCGATACCGTGGTCCTGTACGCGAAGCAGGACTATATCAAGGCGAAGACTCCCGGGCAGATCGCGTATCTGCGCGCCGTGCGGCAGAACGACATCGTCTTCGCGATCGGTCCCGCGGGGACGGGTAAGACCTACCTCGCGGTGGCGGCCGCGGTCGCCGCGTTGCGGAATCACGAGGTGCTGAAGATCATGCTCGCGCGTCCGGCGGTGGAGGCGGGCGAGAGCCTCGGCTTCCTGCCCGGCGATCTGCGCGAGAAGGTGGATCCCTACCTCCGCCCGCTCTACGACGCGCTCGACGACATGATGCCGGGCGAGAAGCTGAAGACCGCGCTGGAGAAGCGCGCCATCGAGATCGTCCCGCTCGCATACATGCGCGGCCGGACCCTCAACAACGCCTTCATCATTCTCGACGAGGCGCAGAACGCGACAAGTCTGCAGATGAAGATGTTCCTCACGAGGCTCGGCGCGAACTCGCGCGCGATCATCACCGGGGACATCACGCAGATCGACCTGCCGCAGCGTTCGGTGTCGGGTCTGGTGGAAATCCAGGATATTCTGAAGGGCGTGGAAGGCGTCTCCTTCGTCTATTTCGAAAAATCGGACGTCGTCCGGCACCGCCTTGTCAAGGACATCATCGACGCCTACGAGCGCTACCACGAATCACCATAACGCGAGCATCCCATGTTTGAAGACTATTCCGCAAAAGCCAAAGACATCAGCCGCAGAGTTCTCGATCTCCGGGGGTTTCTTTGACATCGAACGCAAAAAAGCCGAGATAGCGAACGCCGAAGACAAGACCCATCAGCCGGGCTTCTGGGACGACAACATCGCCGCCCAGAAGGTGATGCAGCACATCTCCGCGCGCAAGGAATGGGTGGATCTCTACGAGAGCGTGGCCGCCGCCGCCGCGGATTTCGAAACCCTCATCGAGATGGCGGAGGAATCGAAGGACGCCGCGATGGGCGCCGACCTCGACGAGGAACTCAAGAAACTCCTCGCCTTGCTCGAAGGGCTCGAATTCAAGAACATGCTCTCCGGTCCGGACGATCACCGCAACGCCATCATCACGATCCACTCGGGCGCGGGAGGGACGGAGTCGCAGGACTGGACCGACATGCTGTACCGCATGTACATGCGCTACTGCGAGCGACTCGGCTTCAGCATTTCCCTGGTGGATGAACTCGAGGGGGAGGGCGCGGGCATCAAGAGCGCCACGCTCGAGATCGTCGGTCCCTACGCATACGGCTACCTGAAATCCGAGATCGGCGTGCACCGGCTCGTGCGCATCTCGCCGTTCGACGCCGCGAAGCGACGGCACACGTCCTTCGCGTCGGTGTACGTGTATCCGGAAGTCGACGACGACATCGTGATTGAGATCAACACGTCCGATTTACGCGTCGACACCTTCCGCAGCGGCGGCAAGGGCGGGCAGAACGTGAACAAGGTGGAGACCGCCGTGCGCATCACGCACATGCCGAGCGGCATCGTGGTCGCCTGCCAGCAGGAACGCTCGCAGCATCAGAACCGCGCCACGGCGATGAAGATGCTGCAGTCGCGCCTCTACCAGGTGGAGCGCGAGAAGGAGGCCAGCCGCCTCTCCGCGATCGAGGACACCAAGAAGAAGATCGAGTGGGGCAGCCAGATCCGTTCCTACGTGTTCCAGCCGTACCTGATGGTGAAGGACCACCGCACGGGAGCGGAGACGAGCGACGTGCAGGGCGTGATGGCGGGCGGGCTCGACGCGTTCGCGAAGGCGTACCTCCTCCAGTTCGGAAACGCCGTCGCCTCGATGCCGACGTAGGCGGCGCGAGAATCTCCCGATGGCCTTCGAGACCTTCGTCGCCCTGCGCTACCTGCGGAAGCGGAACATGTCCCGTTTCCTCTCGTTCATGACCCTCGTGGCCGTGGGCAGCGTGGCGATCGGCACGGCCGCGCTCATCATCACCTTCACCATCCTCGGCGGCTTCGAGCGCGAGCTGCGCGCCAACATCATCACCGTCGCGGCGCACATCCAGGTGACGACGTTTCGCAACGTGGTGATGCGCGACGACGCCGCGCGGATGACCGCCCTGCGCGGCGTCCGGAACGTGGCGTCCGCCGCGCCCTTCCTGCAGCGCGAGGCCATCGTGGTCACGCTCGACGAGATCGACGGCGTGCTGGTGAAGGGCGTGGAGACGGCGCAGGACGTGTCGCAGCTCCGCGGCCGCATCGTCGCCGGGAGCTACGCGCTCGGCGACGCGGACGGCCTGCCGGCGGTCGTCATCGGCAAGCGCCTCGCGGACAAACTCGGCCTGAAGCTGCACGACAAGCTCGTGCTCGTCGGCATGAACGACCTCAGCACCGCGCTGGACGCCCCGAAGGTGCAGTGCCGCATCGGCGGCGTGTACGAGACCGGCATGGCGGAGTACTTCGACGACGTGTACATCTTCACCGCGCTGCCCACCGCGCAGCGGCTCTTCGGCGCGCCGGGCGGCATCAACGGCTACGACGTGCTCTGCCGCTCGCTGGACGACGCGGAGGGAACCGCGGACCGCATCCGCGCGGCGCTCGGCTACCCCTTCGATCCGCGCACCGTCTTCGCGATCTACCACCCGCTCTTCGTCTGGATCGACCTGCAGCAGGAGCTGATCCCGGTCGTGGTCGGCTCGCTGATCATCATCGCCGCGTTCAACATCATCGCGACGCTCCTGCTCTTCGTGATCGAGAAGACCTCCGACATCGGCATTCTCCTCGCGCTGGGCGCTTCGAAGCGGAACATCCGGGCGATCTTCATGTACCAGGGCCTCGCGGTCGGCGTCCTCGGCGCGGCGATCGGCTCGGCGCTGGCCTTCGTCCTGTGTTTCGCGCAGCAGGAGTGGCAGTTCTTCCGCCTGCCGCAGGACGTGTACTACATGACCACCGTGCCGATACACCTGACGCTGTGGGTGTTTCTCGTGCCGTCCCTGGCCGCGATCGCGCTCACCTTCGTGTCGTCCTTCGTGCCGGCGTGGCTCGGCGCGCGGCTCAATCCCGTCACCTCCATCCGTTTCCACTGAGCGATGCGCGTCGAACACTTCATCGCGCGCCGCTACCTGCTGGGCCGGAAACGGTTCACCTTCATCAACATCATTTCGCTGCTGGCGACGCTGGGCATCACCTTCGGCGTCGCGGCGCTCGTCGTCGTGATGTCCGTCTTCAACGGCTTCAACACGCTCGTGACTTCGATTCTGCAGGACGTCGATCCGCACGTGAAGGTGGAGCGCATCCCGCGCACGGAGGGCAGGAGCGCGCGGGAGGCGGAGGCGATCGTGCGGGCCGTGCCCGGCGTCACGGGCATCGCGCCCTTCGTCGAGCGCAAGGCGATGGCCATCGCCAAAGGGTACAGCGATTTCGCGTGGGTGAAGGGCGTCGACACCGCGATGCTGGACCGCGTCAGCGGTCTGCGCTCCAAGGTCGTGCTCGGACGCTTCGACCTCGCGACGCCGCGCGGCGTGCTCATCGGGATGACGCTTGCGGACAAGATGCGCGTCTCGGTGGGTGACACGCTGCTGCTCGTGAGTCCGGCGGGCATGGAGAGCATTCTCACGCAGCTCGTGACACCGACGATGTACCGGTGTCCCGTGACCGGCATTTTCGCGTCGCGCAACAAGGGCTACGACAATTCCTACATCTTCATGGCGTTGCCCACCGCGCGCGCCTTCCTGCGCATGGAGGGCGGCAACACCGGCTTCGAGATGCGTTTCGACGACATCGCGCGCAGCGACCGCGCGAAGGCCGGTCTGGCTGAGGCTCTCGGACCCGGGTGGAACGTGCTGACCTGGTACGACCTGCACAAGGACCTGTACTCGGTGATGCAGATCGAGCGGTGGACCGCGTTCATCCTGCTCGGGATCATCATCGCCGTCGCGGTGTTCAACATTCTCGCGTCGCTGACCATGCTCGTGCTGGAGAAGAAGCGCGACATCGGCATTCTGCGCACGATGGGGATGTCGGCGCGCCGCGTGCAGCGGGTGTTTCTGCTCCAGGGCATCGTCATCGGCGGTGCGGGAACGGCCGCCGGGCTGGCCGTCGGGCTGGTCCTCGCGTGGGTGCAGCAGACGTACGGGATATTCACGCTCGATGCGGCCTTCATCATTCCGGCGCTGCCGGTGGAAGTGCGATTTTCAGACATCGCGATCATCGCGGCGTCGACCTTTCTTCTCTGCGTGTTCGCGGCGTGGTATCCCGCATTGCGGGCCAAAAGCGTGGAGATCATCGATGCGATCCGCTGGGAGTGAGTTCCCGATTCGTGCGGTCGCCCCGCTTCGGCTTGCGAGATCGAAGGGTCCGGTGCTATCTTTGAAGTTTCAATGGAATTTTCATGCTCCCACACGTCGTCGCCGTCCATAACGTCACCAAATCCTACGCCTCCGGCGCCGCGCAGCACGAAGTTCTCCGCGGGGTGTCGTTGAGCATCGGGAAGGGGGAAATCGCGGCGATTGTCGGGGCGTCGGGCGCGGGCAAGAGCACGCTGCTCCACATCATGGGGGCGCTCGACCACCCCAGCGCCGGCAGCGTGGAGATCGGGGGGCGGGATCTGCTGACGATGCCCGACGCGGAACGCGCGGCCTTCCGCAACGCGAACGTGGGTTTCGTCTTCCAGTTCCACCATCTGCTGCCGGAATTCAGCGCGGCCGAAAACATCGCGCTGCCCGCGCTCATCGCGGGGAAAAGCAGGTCCGAGGCGGAGGCGCGCGCGCGCGCGCTTCTGGAACTCGTGCATGTGGCGCATCGGGGAGACGCGCGTCCGTCGGAACTCTCGGGCGGCGAACAGCAGCGCGTGGCGGTCGCGCGCGCGCTCGCGAACGAACCGCAGGTGGTGCTGGCCGACGAGCCGTCCGGCAACCTCGACGAAGAGAACGCCGACGCCCTGCACGCGTTGCTCTGGAGCCTCGCGAAGGAACGCGGGCAGACCTTCGTCATCGTCACGCACGACGAGGGCCTGGCGAAGCGCGCGGACGCGCTGTACCGTTTGCACGACGGCGCCCTCGCGCGCGAGCGCTGACACCAGGCATCAGCCGTTTCCCAACGACTTCTACTGTTTCACGATACCATTTTCAGGCGAACCCATGTCAAAAATCCAGCCCATTCCGCAGAAGAAGCGCGCAGCGAAAGCGGCCGCGACCCGTCAGGTCGACCTGCCGCAGAAGAGCAACTACGTCATCCTCATCGCGGGCGTCGTGGTCATTCTGCTCGGCTACGTCGTGATGGCGGCCGGCGACGCGACCAGCCCGCTCTCCGTGACCGTCGCGCCCATCATCCTGATCCTCGGCTACTGCGTGCTCGTGCCGCTCGGCATCATCTACCGCAAGAAGAGTCCCGATCAGCAGAAATCCCTCTGAGCCGGGCGCGCAACGCAGCATGAATCACGGGCGCGCATACCGCCTCACGGGAGCCGCGATCGCCGCGACGGTGTTCGCACTGTACGCGTCGACGATGGTCCCCTCCGTGGCCTTCTGGGACAACGCCGTCTTGGCGACGGCGTCGGCCGGTCCCGGCGTGCCCGACGCGTCCGTGTCCGTGCTGTTCCTCCTTGCCGCGCGCCTGCTCGCTCCGCTTCATCCGTCCCTCGACTGGGCATTCTCGATCAATCTCCTCAACGCCGTCACGGCCGCCATGGCGGTCGTCGCGGTGTACGCCGCCGTCGTGGAACTGCTGCACGGCGAGAACGAGCGCGCCTTCTCGCGGGGCGCGACCCGCGCGGCGGCGCTTGCAGGGGCCGCGGGCGCGGCCGCGTATTTCGCGATGAGCGACACGTTCTGGAATTCCGCCATCGCCGCCGGCGGCTCCGCTCCCGCGATGTTCCTGCTCGCGCTGATCCTGATCGCCGCATTGCGCTGGGCGCGGACGTCGGCCGAGCCGGGCGCCTCGCGCCTGCTCCTCCTGCTGGCCTTTCTGCTCGGACTCTCCACCACCGTGCAACGCGAACTCGCCTTCGTCGCGGCGCCCGTCCTGCTGCTGGTGGTTTTGCGGATCTGGCAACAGTCCATGCGCGGAGTGCTGATCGCCATCGCCTCCGCGGCGCTTGTCGTGTTCGCCGCGTATCCCTCCGTCCTCGGGCCGATCGCGCGGCTTGCCGTGCTGCTCTTCGGTTCCGGAGCCGGACCTCTTGCGCTCGGCGGCACCCTGATTCTTGCCGCACTCGCGTTGTTGCTGGCCGGCACCATCCTGGCTTTCATGACCGGCCGATCGGCCCCGTACTTCGCCGCGTTGTGCGCGGTGCTCTTCCTCGCCGGCGCCTCTCCTGCGCTGGTGATACCGCTGCGGGCATCGCAGCATCCATCGTTCGACCTTGGGCATCCCGCGACCGCGTCCCGTTTTGCGGACTGGCTCGAGCAGGACAAGGCGACGGCTCCCGCACCGGGGATTGCGGCGCGCATGCAGTACGGAGTACGGGATCAGTTTGTCCGTTATTTTCTCTGGAACACCGTCGGTCGCGCGGGCGACCGCATCGGCGCGCCGCCCGTGTGGTTTGCTCCGGCGTCCGCCGACCATTTCGCCGGGAGCGGCTCGTGGACGCGGCACCCCTTCGCATTTCCGATGCTGCTGTTCGGCATCCCCCTCGTCATGGGCCTCGCGGGTCTGTTCCGCCTCTACCGTCACAATCCTGCGGCCGCGCTGTTCCTCTTCGCGGTGCTGCTCGCCTGCGGGCCCCTCTCCGCCTTCATCGACCCCGGCGCGTTGCCGCTTGCGCGGGAGGCGGACGCGCGCTACGCGGGCACGATTCTCGTGATGGCGCTCTGGATCGGCATCGGCATCGCGTGGTTCGTGGCCGCATTGACGCGTCGCAGCGCGTCGGCGAGCCGGGCCGAGCGCGGCGCCGCCCTCTCGATGGCGCTGGTGTTGCCCGCGCTGTTCTTCGGGTTCCAGTTCCTCTCGGCGCATCCCTCGCACGACCGGCACGCGGACTTCTCCGCGCGCGATGCCGCCTGCAACATGCTGCAGAGTTGCGACTCGAACGCCGTGCTCTTCACGGAGGGGGACAACGACACCTTTCCGCTCTTGTATGCACAGGACGTGCTCGGCGTGCGTCCCGACGTGCGCGTGCTGAATCTCGGCCTGCTCTCCGAGGAATGGTACTGCCTGCACGAGACCGCGCCGCGATCCGACGGTCGTCCGCGGCTCCCGGTCGCGTACACCGCGGCGCAGATTGGCGCCTTCGCGCGGCTGGACCGCGACGCGCTCCTCGCCGTGTCATCGCCGGACGAGTGGCAGGACCTCAGCGTTCCTGTGGACCGGCGGACGATGCGCCGTTTTCTGGCCGAGAGCATGGAAGGGCTGCCGCGCGCGGTGATAGATTCCCTCTCACGCGGACGCGCGGTCGCGGCGCTGACGTACCGGGTGCGCGCGCCGCACGTCATCGACCGTCGATTCCGCGGCCGATACGTTCCGTTTCTCGCGCTCGCTGCGCGATCTGATGATGGACGAAATCATTCGCGTTTCCGAATGGCGCCGTCCCGTGTACTTCTCCGTGTTCGCGCCGCGCGAATCGCTGCGGGGTCTCGACGCGAATCTGCGCCTCGAGGGTCTGGCGATGCGGCTGACGCCCGTGCGCACGTCGGGCGAAGGCGCCGTGCGCGCCGGCGTGCTCGGCGCACATCTCCTCCTCGGGAGGGGAGCGCCGTCGCGCGGACTCCGCAGGGGCTTTCTGCTGACCGGGACGCGCGATCCGTTGACCTTCCGCGAGCCCGTGGCGCTCGCCTTCCGTGACGCCGTCCGCAACGCGTATCTGCGTTACGCGGCGTATCAGCTCGACATCCGCGACAATCCGACCGCGGCGCTGCTGGCGCTGCGAGCCTGCGAAGACGCGCTGCTCGTCGACGTCGCGGACCACCGCGTCCTGTTCGATGTCGGCGCGCTCTACCACCGCGCGGGAGAGGAGCAGCGGTCGGGCCGGTATTTTTCCGGCGTCGAACGCGCCGCCTGGCGCGCCGCCGCGCAGCGGCGAGGGCGGTGTCCGCGGACTCGACTCGCCCTTCCGCTACCTCCTGGACATCGCGCGCATGACCGGCGACGCGGGCAAGACCCTCGCGGTGCTCGACGCCATGGGCGCCCGCGCCCCGCGCGCCGCGGATATCGATCGCGCGCGCGACGCGCTGCGGTCCGCGAATCAGACACAAGAATCCGAAACTCCTCCATAACCCAACAGAAGCAACATGAACTTCAAACTGCTGCACCGCGTCTCCGCGTTCATCGTCTTTCTGATCTCGACCGTCATCCTGCTGATGACCGTCGCGCCGACGCTGTCGTTCTGGGACTGCGGCGAATTCATCACCGCCGCGGTGACCATGGCCGTTCCGCATCCGCCCGGAGCGCCGTTCTTCCAGCTCGTCGGCCGCGCGTTTTCGCTGATCCCCTTCGGCGACATCGGCTGGCGGGTGAACCTGCAGGCCGTGTTCTCGGCATCGATCAGCGTGTATCATGCGCATGCTGCGCCTCTGGCACGGCGATCCGACCACCGTCGCGAAGGCCCTGGTCATGATCCTCTCCGCCGCCACCGGCGCCCTGGTGATGGCGTTCAGCGACACGTTCTGGTTCAGCGCCGTGGAGTCGGAAGTGTACGCCATCGGCATGTTCTTCATCACCGTGGTGGTGTGGATGGGCCTCGAGTGGTACGCGAAGGCCGGCATGTTCAACACCGAGCGCACGCTGCTCATGATCGCGTACATCCTCGGATTGAGCATCGGCATCCACCTCCTGTCGATCCTCATCGTCTTCTTCGTGTTCTTCCTGATCTACGTGCGCGGACGCGAGGTGCGGGAGATCACGCCCGTCAGCATCCTGCTCTTCGTGCTCGCCATGGCGGGAGGCTTCGCGGTGATCTACCCCGGCGTGGTGAAGTACATTCCGAAGCTGCTCACGAGCACCGAGGGCACGTACTTCGTGGTCCTGCTCGTGGCAGGGATGATCGCCCTGATCGCGATGAAAAAATTCTCGCCCACTGTCCGTCTCGTGATGCTCAGCATCCTGCTGGTCGTGCTCGGATATACCACGTTCTCCATCGTGCCGATCCGCGCCAATCAGCAGCCCGCGCTCAACGAAAACGCGCCGACGGACATGAAGACCCTGTACAGCTACCTCAATCGCGAGCAGTACGGCGACTACCCGCTGATCAAGGGCCCGAGCTTCGACAACGCGATCCAGAACATCAACCCGAACCAGTCGAAATTCTTCCCCCGGCGCTGGAATCCCGAGGCCATGGAGGCGTACAAGAAATACTCGAGCGACTTCGATTTCTTCGTCTCCTACCAGATGGCGCACCTGTACATCCGCTATTTCCTCTGGAACTTCTCCGGCCGCGCGGGCGACATGCAGGACGCGCCGGCGGTGCTGTTCTCGACGCCCGAGGGCGACTGGTCCGACGGCACCGGCTGGCCGAACAAGTTCTACGGCATTCCGCTCATCCTCGGTCTCATCGGCATGTTCTACAACTTCCGCAAGGACTGGCGCACCGGCGCGGCGATGATGGCCTTCTTCATCATCATGGGCGCGGCGCTCGTCGTGTACTTCAACATGCATGAGCCGCAGGTGCGCGAGCGCGACTACTTCTGGGTGGGCTCCTTCGCCGCCTTCTCGATCTGGGTCGGCATCGGCGTCTACGGGCTCTGGGACCTGCTGAAGAGCAAACTCGGCGGCAACGAGACCGTCGGCGTGGCGCTCGCCGGCGTGCTGCTCATCGCCGGCCCCGGCGTGATGCTCAACACCGCCTTCCACACGCACGACCGACATCTCAATTACGTGGCCTTCGATTACGCGTACAATCTTCTGCAGTCCTGCGATCAGGACGCCATCCTGTTCACGGGCGGCGACAACGACACCTTCCCCGTCTGGTACATGCAGTACGTGGGCGGCGTGCGCCGCGACGTGCGCATCGTGAACCTGAGCCTCGTGAACACGGAGTGGTACGCCAAGCAGCTCAAGAACGAGATTCCCTACGGCGCGAAAAAGGTGGAGCTGACCTTCAGCGACATGGAAATCCAGGAAATGCGTCCCGTGCAGTGGGAAACGCAGACCCTCTCGATTCCGATCGACAAAGCGTATTTCGGCGGCTCCACGCTGATGGACGTGCCGGAGATCAAGACCGTCGGCATTCCGGACACGTTCCATTGGAGCATCACCGCCCCATGGCAGGACGGACGAGGCACGAAGGGCCTGCGGAATCAGGACATCTACATCCTCGACATCGTCCGCAAGAACATCAACGCGCGGCCGATCTACTTCGCCCTGAGCACGGCGCCGTCCGACCGCCTCAATCTCGATCCGTACATGATGGTGGAAGGTCTCGCCGCGCGCGTGACCCCGTTCAAGTTCCAGAACCACTCCTACCGCTATTACCCGGCGATGAACATCCCGGTGACGCTGCGCCATCTCACCACGCCGCGCGAGACGCCCGACAGCAACCGCGCCTACGGTTTCATGTTCCGCGAGCTGAACAATCCGGACGTCAACCTCGACGAGCCGAGCCGCAAAATGGTGTACAGCTTCCGACTCCTCTACATGGAGCTGGCGAAGGCGATCTTCCAGGAACAGAACGACAAGAAGACCGCCGACGACGTGCTGGACCGCATGGAGAAGACCATGCCGCAGGCGCTGCACGAAATGACCAACGACGTGAAGATCCAGCTCGCGCTCTCGTATTACGTGCTACGCGACGCGGAGAAGACGAAGACGCTCGCGAACGAACTCGAGGCCGTGCTCATGCCCGACGCCGACAAGTTCATCCGCGGCGAGAGCGACAACCGGCAGTCGCTCAGCATCCTGCTCGACCTGTACGAAGTGTCGCAGCAGTACTCCAAGGGCGTCGACATCATGAAGAAGTACGCGCAACTCCATCCCGAGGATCCGAGCGTCAACGTGCAGATCCAGAGCTGGGAGGCGCGCGCGCGGATGCCGAAGGACACGGCGAGCAGGTAGTCCGCCGGACCCTCATCCTTCCATCCCCCGATTCCCCTAACCCCCCGTCCCCTCGGGTTCCGACAGTCCCTCACCCCCCAACCCCTCTCCCAAAGGGAGAGGGGGGGATTTATGCAGGAGCCACATGCCACGAACGTTGATTACCGGAGGCGCCGGATTTCTCGGCAGCCATTTGTGCGAACGGATGCTGCAGGAAGGCCACGATGTGGTGTGCATGGACAACCTCATCACGGGCGACATGGACAACATCGCGCACCTGATCGGGCGGGAGGGCTTCCGCTTCATCAAGCACGATATCACCGAGTACATCTACGTCGAAGGCGGGGTGGACTACATCCTCCACTTCGCGTCGCCCGCAAGTCCGATCGACTACCTCAAGTTGCCGATACAGACGCTCAAGGTGGGGTCGCTCGGCACGCACAAGGCGCTGGGTCTCGCGAAGGCGAAGAAGGCGCGCCTGCTGCTGGCGTCCACCTCGGAGGTGTACGGCGATCCGGAGATTCATCCGCAGGTGGAGAGCTACTGGGGCAACGTCAACCCGATCGGTCCGCGCGGCGTGTACGACGAGGCGAAGCGCTTCGCCGAGGCCATCACGATGGCGTACAGGAATCATCACGGCGTGGAGACGCGCATCGTGCGCATCTTCAACACGTACGGCGAGCGCATGCGCATCAACGACGGGCGCGCCATCCCGGCCTTCATGTCGCAGGCGATCCTCGGCGAGGACGTCACCGTCTTCGGCGACGGCTCGCAGACCCGCAGCGTGTGCTACGTGTCCGATCTCGTCGAGGGGATTTACCGCCTGCTCCTGTCGGACTACGCCGATCCGGTGAACATCGGCAATCCCGACGAACTCACGATGCTGCAACTCGCGCGGGAAGTGATCGACGTGCTGGGCGGCAATGCGACCATCGTCTACCGCGATCTGCCCGTCGACGATCCCAAGGTGCGGCAGCCCGACATCACGCTCGCGCGCACCCTGCTGGGCTGGGAGCCGCGCGTCGACCGGCGCGAAGGCCTCGAGCGCACCGCGCGCTACTTCATGCAGAAACTGCGCCCCTGATCCCGCCGGGACGCGTCGCTCCGAGGAGCTGCCGATGACACCGCGTTCTCATGCCGTGCTCCGTTTTCTGTCCCGCGACCGGGCGGTGATACTCATCACCGCCGCCGGAATCGCGCTCCGGCTGCTGCTGCTCGCGCTTGCGGCGGACTCCCCGCTGCGCAACGATCAGAAGAACTATCACGACGTCGCGCTGCTGCTGTTGGGCGGGGAATCGTTCTCGCCGAACTGGCCGCCCGGACTCCCGTACTACCTCTCCTCCGTGCACGCGCTGCTGGGCGCCGGCGAGGTCGTCTCGCGCATCGCGATGCTGCTGCTGTACATTCCGTTTTCGCTGCTGCTCGCGGGGCTCGCGGGCAAGCTGGCTGGAAGCAGGGCGGCGAGCGTTGCCGCGCTGCTGTTCGCGTTTTCGCCCGCCTTCGTCTTCCACTCCATCGAGCCGCTGACGCAGCTCCCCGTCACGGTCTGCCTGCTCGCCATGATGGCGGCCATGCTGTCGCAGCTCCGCGCGCCGGCGCTCTGGAAGCTCGCCGCCCTCGGCCTCTGCGCCGCGGGCGCGCTGCTGGTGCGGCCTTCCGCGGGCATCATCGCGCTCGCCGCCGCCGGGTATCTCGCATGGAAGCAGCGCAGCGTCGCCGCGGCCGTCGTGCCGCTCGCGGTGCTGGCCTTCGTCGTGGGGGCGTGGATGCTCAAGGCCGGGGAGATGGGCGGGCATGGCGCGGTGATCAACTACAACAACGCGCGGAATTTCTTCTACGGGAACAACCCGCACACGCCGCTGTACCGGACCTGGTGGTTCGGCTCTCATGTGGCGGGCGATGAAGACGTGCCCGCGGCATACACCGCGCTGATCACCGCCATCGACGCGAGGCCCATTCACGAGCGCGACAGCGTGTTCACCGCACTCGCATGGGAGCACATCCTCGGCCGGCCGGATCTGTTCCTGCTGCGCACGGTCAACCGCGCGCGCTGCTTTTTCGCGTACGACACCTTCACCGGTTCGTTCCTGTACAAGTGGTATCCGCTGCCTCGCGCGGTCGGTCTGGCTGCCATCGCCCTGGATGCCGCGTTGTATGCCGGCATCGTGATCCTCGCGCTGCTCTTCTTCGCGATGAAGGGCAGGGGAACGAATGCCGGCGCATTCACCATCATCGCCCTGGCCATTCCGCTCCTCTACGCCCTGCCGTACGTCGTCTCTTTCTCGCATCCGACCTATCACTTTCCCGTGCTGCCTTTCCTCGCACTGTTTGCCGTCGCCGCGCTGGAGAGGACGGGGTACAGTGTCCGCGCACTCAGGGAGGCCGTGGCAACGCTTCCGCCTGGGAGGAAACGCGTCTTCGGCATCGCCGTGCTGCTCTTTGTGGTGGTGCAGATCGAGTGGACCGTCATGATGATCGGGCGCGTGTGAGCGCCTCAAAACTGATGCATGCCTGCGCACTCCACGAAGCGGTGATTCGGCAATGGAGAGCCGATGAAGACGAAAAGCGGATTTGGCGTATGCGGGGGAGAGTAGTCAGCAAACAGAGGCCAGAAGACAGTAGCTCGTAGACACTCGTCGGTTGACATTGCCGGTCGGATGGAGATGCCGAATGGAATTGCTTGTGCACCGGTTTCTTTCCAAATTGTTGTACTACAATCCATATCAGCGCGCAGCACCGCCGAGGCCATAATCTTGAGTTGCTTCACAGCTGTTTTCCATGCCTTTCCCTTCTTTTTCGGTTGAAGGTGGCATGCCCATGCGTTGGGGGCATGCTCCTGCCCCGCGCGTATCCGTCAAGCAGCCGCAGGATGCGATATCCATTTTTTCGACTGGTCGCAACCCACTTAATCGTCATATGAAAGATGTATTCTCGTTCCTCCCGCTCCTGCTTTTTCTGTTCACCGCCCACGCAGGCGCGCAGTGGACGCGGCTCCCGGTGTATGCAGGCCATGCCGATCGGCTTGTGCAGAACAAGTACAAACCTAACGAGATCTTCGCCATCGTGCAGAACGGCGGAATCTACAAGAGCGCGGACTACGGCGACACCTGGACGACGGTCGTCAACGATCTTGATCTCATCTGGCACTCGCAGTACGCGGGAGAGCTGGCCTTCGAGGTCGCCGCCAATGGGGACTTTTTCGTCTCGACGGACAGGAAGTTCTATCTCTCGCGAGACGATGGCAAGACCTGGCAACGAGACAATCGGATCGGAGGATCGAATTACCATCACAACTTTATCACGCACAAGGACGGCTCGATCTTCATAAATAGAAGCGGGTCTGACTTCATTCAGGTTTCGGCAGATTCAGGAAAATCGTTTGATACGATACGAACGCCGCTGTTCTCAGGCGGAGCATCCTGGTCAACGGTTTTAGTCGATCCGGAGGATTCGAAGCGTATCTTCATCGGTGGCGGAGGAAACAGCGGGAGTGGTGGATTCGAAACCGAAATGCAGCGCACAACGGATGCTGGGCTTACTTGGTCTACAACCAGATTCCCAGGGGCAAGGTACCTAATTCGAACGATGGATCGCATTCCCACGGACGGCGGCTTTGCGTACCTGGCATGGGTGGACGAACCGACGATGGGTGAACTGCGGAAATACACGCTGCTCCGCAGCGATGATTCGGGCCACACATGGCAAGGCAGAAATCCAACGGGATTGCGCGCCGGCGACGGAGGTTCGTGGAGCTACGCCATCACCGCAATGTACTTCGGCGACACCTATCTCTTCTGCGCGTGGAATGCGCTGTACATTTCGCGGGATGCGGGAGTCACCTGGGTGACTCTTCCCAATCGGGGCGTCTGGGGCATGGTGCGCGTGCCTTCGGGCATACTGGCAAGCACCACCTTCGACGGCATCAAACTCTCGGCGGACACCGGCGTCACCTGGCGCGACATGCCGGGCACGCGCGCCTTCCCGGGAAGCGCAGAAATGGAAGTCGCAGCCACGCAGAATAGCGTCGTCTACGCGACCGTCTGCGATCACGATTACCTGACTAATACAGGAGTGCCGGATGACAGTGCGTCACGCGCCGAACTGCTGCGCAGCAGCGACGGCGGCGACACCTGGGAGCCATTGTTTTCCTCGACCTGGCTGGATCAGTTGACGGTGCGCTCACGGGCGGATACCCGTTACTACGCTGTGGCCGCACGGCGCTTCATCGTATCCGGAACTGCTGACGGAGGAACTCCGGATACCTTGATCAGCGTGGTAGACGGTGTCGTACGCGAACTTCACGTCGGCGAGGTTTGGCCGTACGAGCTCGTCGCGCTCATCGACTATGGGGGCTTGTACGCGTTTCTCGTCTCGAGCGACGGAGGGAAGAAGTGGCGGCAGTACGGCGTCCCGCCCATGCAACTGAGCGCATGCAGGGTGCTCCCGTCTTCGACAACCACAGGCGAGTATGCCGCAGTCGTCCGTCCAATCAACGTGAACGATTATTTGGGCATGGGCGTCTGGCATGTGACCGAATCTGGGAACACATGGTCGTGGATTTATAAGGAATCCGATCTGCTGCCGCGCCTCTTCGCCATGTGCGACGGCGGCCGCCTTTACCGGCATGACAAGAAGCAATTCTCGCGGACGTATGGTGCTGTCTGGGACTACGATACCGCGGGAATGTCGGATTCAGACGCGCGCCAGATGTTCAATCTCGGCTGGGATGGATCGATGCTCGCGCGCAAGGGGGCGCTGCTCATTGGCGATCCCGCTGGATGGCTGTTATATCGCAACGGCTACTGGCGACGTCTGGTCGATCGCATGGGACTGTCCATCGCGCGCGATATGCCCTTCCAGTTTGATTTCATCGGTGACATGATTTACGCGGCGTTCCCGAAGCATGGCTTGTACCGCATTCATGTCGCCAATTTGAGCACGCGCACTGAGCTGCCGTCACAACCGGACGACGCATTGCTGTCCTGTTATCCGAATCCCACAAGAGGATTCTTCATGCTGCTGTACCGGTTGCCTCCATCTTCTGCCGGACATCTGCAATTATCGGATGCGCTCGGGAACATCGTATACCAATGGGATGTGACCGCGGGAGAGGGCTCTCTCCCGGTCGATTTCAAGACAATCTCGCTGCACCGAGATCCCTCCGGACTGTATTTCATCCGGCTGTTTATCAATTCGGGACATTCGATTTCCACACCGATACTATACCTCAAATAAGCGCAGGAGTCGATCCGATGAAACGCACCTGTTCGTATCGCACGCACCTTCACTTCATGGTTCTTCTCGCGTCGCTCTCTCTCATGGTGTGCATCTCCATTTCGTCGGCGCAGGATCGTTTTCTCAGCGCGGCTTGGCCCCTTCCCAGCGCGGCTCCTCGTCTCGAGCCCGTTTTCCAGAGTGCGAAAAACATCGCCGTGCTCTCGCGTATCCCCGGCGCCTCGGCGGGAATAAAGTCGATCAGCGTAAACGGCATGCGTCTGCTCGTCACGACGACGGATGCTTTTGAAGGCTTTCGATTCTACGGCATGGATTCCATGAATACCCTCACGTACTACGGACTGATCAAGCTCCAACCCGGGCAATTTGTGCGAGACGCAGAAGCAATCATCTACCCTGGAGGAATGACGAAGCTGTTCCTTACTGTTGGAGTTCAAAACGCTGCTGCACGTTTGTACGGTGTAAAGATGACCAACAACAATTTACAGGGAATCCGCGACGAGAAGTACCTGAATGAGTTGGACTCGATGCAGGATAACAACTTGTTTTTTTTCCCCCCCCTTCCCCCCCCCCCCCCCCCGCCCCCCCCTTCCCCCAATTGGGCCCCGGCGGGGGAACCCCCCCCCCCCCCAGTGTGTGGGGCCCCTGCGCCTGTGCCCCGGTTTTTGTCCCCGGGGGCGCCCCCTGTTCGGCCCCCCCAATCGGGGTGCCTCAGGACTTCTTCCGGCCCCCTTTTTTTCGCTTTTTTCCTGGCGGGGGGCCGGCGGGCTTCTCCTCCATCACCGATCTCGAGATGATGTACCGGCACGAAGACCGTCTGTTCATCGCTGGCAACACGGACACGCTCAAGTACTTTGATATCTCGGATCCGGATACCATGGTGGTGTACAAGCTAAAAATCGAACCGGTAGTTCCGCTTCCGACCAATCAAACTTCTTTCATGAAGATCCACGAGGTGAAAGGCACGACACTCGCCAACGGTCGGCGGTTGATTGGGTTGGGCATTCCGAGAGGAGGCATGGCCATTGTGGAGTTCGACACGTATTGGAGCATTCTCTCCACCCAATTCCAGTTGTATGATGCCGCGCGACCCTTGTTCCCGAAGACGGTCCTCAATCCGAACAAAACGGTGTACAACAATTCATATGCCCCAGATTCAAGCAGAACAATCAACGATAAATGGGATCACAGGGGGTGCCACTCCGTCATCCCTTACGATCAAAACGGAGGACGCTATGTCTTGACCGTCGACGAGTTGAACTGGTTCGACGGCATTCAGAATAAATCCAGGATGTGGTTGCCGTCGTGGTGGGAGCGTCTCGACTTCTTCCTTTCGCCCGACAGCGTCGATGCGCCAACGTTCTCCTCTTGCAACGATACCGGATGGTATGATCATCAGCCGGTATTCGTGAATGGGTCGTTGTACCGGATCTGTTCTGAATGTACCCTGCGGGAACCGGAATCGCATCGATTGAATTTCATCCACCGCAATTATCCCGGCAGGCACGCCACGGATCCGAACAAGTTCCAGGGTGCCTTCGTCCGGATCTGGAACCGCGATTCCCTCTGGCACAACGATACCACCGGCGCCAACGACCGGGGCCTGGTCGTCGGGGCGTACGACATTCAGGAGGAAGCGAATAATCCGGTCGGGTACTCCGGCAAGGACAACATCCCTGATACGTCCTTCGTGCCGAGCGGTTTGCACGAACCGATCCTCTCTGGGCGGCGGCTCTACCTCGCCGGGTACAACAGCGGCGCCCGCGTCCTCGATGTGAATGGCGCAAATCTCCGCCTGCGGGGCTACTGCCGCATGGAAGACTATCTCAGCAACGACACGAACAGCGTGAACTTTTACGCTCGTCCCGACATCTACATGTACGCAAAGGGCATCTATCGATTGATCCCCGATTTGACAACCGACGACGTGCTTTTCGGCAGCGACATTTACAACGGCACTTGGATACTGAAGTTTTACGACAGCACAATCACAGGAACAATCGCACACAACTCCTTCCAGCCCTGCGTGGAGATCGGCACGGTGGATTCGACGAAGCGCCAGACATTCTCATTATCCGGCACGGTCACTATCCTCGACACGTCCTGCGTCACTTTCACCGACCATACGACGTTCAAGTCATCCTGTGGAGCGTCCATCGCCGATTACGGTTCGCTCCATATCGAATCGGTAGATTTCGACACGACCGGGGCCTTTGCGTGCGCGGATCCGTTTCTTATCGTTCGCGCAGGCGGGTCGCTCGAACTCGGCGACGAGGGGAAGACCATCACCGGCATGCGGACCATCGTCATCGACTCGGGCGGGACGGCCACGATAAAGGCGGGCACGACACTCAACATGGCAAACAACGCGCACATCATCGTAAATGGGACGTTGAACATCGAAGCGTCAACATACGCGACGAAGGCGCATGTGCGCTGCCAGAAAGGCGGGGTGATAAACATCGCGGCGAACTCCACGATCGATGGCATCCATACCATCGATGTTGAATACGGTGGCGGACTCACGCTCGGCAACCGCTGCGTGCTGCGCATGGCCGATTCGGGGCGCATCACCTTAAGCATGTGCATGTCGACCTCGGGCGTCACCGACTGGGCTCGCATCGACGGGGTGAATCAGTCTCCGTTCGGCTCCTGGCTGGGCATCGCGATCGACAGCCTCGTCGACGGGAACTGCACCGTGTCGAATCTGTTCGTGCACAACGCCGTCCAGGAATTTCGTCTTTGTCGAGCTACTTCACGCTGCAGAACAGCGAGCTGTCCGGCAACTACGAGGGCATCGTGACGAGCGGGATGTCGCCCAGGCTCGAAGGCAACCGCTTTGAGCGGAATTACGCGGTCGGCATTGTCGGGACCGACATGAGTGAATGGGTGCTTTCGAATCGCATCAACAAAAACCAGTATTTCGGGGTCATTCTCGATGGCGGAGAGAACATCTGGCTGGACAACCGGCTCGATTCGAACGGCATCGGCCTCGCCGCCGACAACATGGCAAATCCCCGCTTCAACGAATACGATCAATCCGGAAATCCCGCCACCACGAACGGAAACAGTATACGATGGAACGCTACGACGGGCGCGAGGCTCTACGACGAAGCCGTTCTGTTTTTCCTGGGCGCCAACAGTGTGCATTCGAATCAGGGGGGAGGGTTCGGATTCGATTTCCAGCTTCTCGACACGAGCGTGGTCTTCGGAATCGCGAATTACCCTCAGGAAGCGCTCATGAGCGTGATGCGCGATCCCGGCACATGGTTCTTCTGGCTCGCTCCCATCGACAGCGATCGGGTGCTCATGAAAAGCGCGGGAAGCGCCCCGTCATGGCCGGGATCGGATGCGCGCTTCGTCGCGGCAATGAACCTCGGTGTAACGAAAATCCGCGAGCGGGAGTATGCGAACGCTGCGGCGGCCCTGAATGGCGCGACCGCGTACGCCTCTTCCCGCGCCGAATGGCGGCATTGCCTTGGGCTCTGGAAACAGGCGCTGGTCATCTGCGAGAACGTACGCGATTCGACCGAACGCGCATGGGCGTCAAATACGGGCCGGCCGGCATTCCTCGCCGCGATCGGCAACGCCATCTCCTCAACGCAGAATTCCTGGAAACGGCATTCGCTCGAGGAAATTCTGGCCGGCGAATACATGCGGCGCGGCCAGTACGCGCAGGCAATCGCGATCTACGACGACCTCTCGTCGATTGGAGATTCCGATCCATCGGTTGCGCGCCGGTCGATGGGCAGGTCGGTCGCCCTCCACGCGCTGTGCCTCGGCGACCGCGATGCCGCGATGCGTGCCCATGACTCATTGGAAGCACGCTTCCCCGGAACGATGTCCCTGATGTACGCGAAGCTCGTTCTGGGTTTGCCGATCGATTCGTCTCTCTACGGTGCCGTCTGCCGTTCTCCCAAGATGAGGCAGACCCCGTATCCCGATGCGGTTCCAGCCGGATTCGAGCTCTTCGATCCATACCCGAATCCCGCGTCCGGCGGCGCGACGGTGCGTTACGAACTACCGTTCGCGGCCGATGTCGTTCTTGCCGTGTACGACATGAAGGGCACAAGACGGATGGTCATCACATCAGGAAGATTCGACGCCGGCGTGCATCATGGTCTCATCGAGTCGGGCGCATTGGAATCCGGCTCGTACATCGTGCGGCTCGCCGCGACCGGCGTCGCCACAGGCGAACGGGTCGCGAAATCGAAAGAGTTCAGGATCGTGAAGTAAGAATGATTCGCTGTCGGAGCGATACAGGAAGTCAACGCCTCAAACCGAGGTAGGACGGCGCACTCCACGAAGCGGCGGTCCGGCAACGGAGAGCCGGATCGATTATCCGCTCAATAACAGCGGGCTCCCGATGGGGGCGGATCGTATCGGAGCCGTGTTTCGGTATTGAGGTGAACGCGCCGGACGTTGCATTTCCACCCCGCAATTTCTATATTTGAATTCGATCTGGCGACGTACCCAAGTGGCTAAGGGGACGCTCTGCAAAAGCGTTATGCATCGGTTCGAATCCGATCGTCGCCTCAACCGGTGTTTGATTTCTCCTGGATGCCGGGGTGGCGGAATAGGCAGACGCGAAGGACTTAAAATCCTTTGGATTTAACATCCGTGCGGGTTCAAGTCCCGCCCTCGGTACCACCCCCGGAATCACCGCGCCACGGCACAGCGCAGCCCGATCCCGGATATGACACGTCACACTCTCTCACCCCATTCCTGATGCACCCACTACGGACCGTCGCCACGGTCATCGCCCTGATATGCCTCGCGACCTTCGCGCCATCGCGCGCGACCGCGCAGGATGTGCCGGGCATGGAGAAGAAGAGCAAGGACAAGAACCAGTCCGATAACAACCAGATGGATCTGGAAGCGCACGTCGTGGAAGTGGCGGTGAACGATTCCCTCTACGTGGTCGGACCAAACGACATCCTGAACCTCTCCATCTTCGCGGACCGCTACTACTCCTACGACGTGGTCGTCAGTTCCAACGGACGCATCATCGTCCCGCTGGTGGGGGAGATCAGCATCAAGGACCGGACGCTCGCGCAGGTGTCCACGCTGCTCCGCATCATGATCGACCGCACGTTCAAGCGCGCCGACCTGACGGTGAGCCTCGTGCGCGCCCGGCAGATCAAGGTGTCGGTCACCGGCGCCGTCAAGACTCCCGGCGTGGTGATGCTTCCCGCCACCGCGCGCGTGTCCGAGGCCCTGCAGCTTGCCGGCGGCATCATCCGCGACACCACGGCATTGCGCGGCATCACGGTCACGCGCGGCGGACAGGTGCAGATCGCCGATCTTACGGCGTTCAACCGCCTCGGCGACGCGCTGGCGAATCCCTTCCTGATGGGCGGCGACGTGGTGAATTTCCCGCGCATCGACCGGCGCGTGAGCGTGTTCGGCGCGGTGAATTTCGAAGGGCATCTCGACTACGTGGCAGGGGAGCACCTGTACGACATCATCCGCCTCGCGGGTGGATTCCGGTCGTCCGTCTTCCTCGACAGCGTGCAGATCGTGCGCTTCAAAACCGACAACACCAGCACCGAATCACAGTACGTGAACCTGCGCGGGTATCCCGGCGATCCGGACGCGAACGTCGAGATGCGCGCCAGCGATCTCATCCTGGTGAAGGCCATCCCGAAATTCCGCTACCACCGGCTCGTCCTCATCAAGGGCGAAGTGCAGTACCCGGGCAGCTACCCGATCGAACGGGACAAGACCACCCTCCATCAGCTCATCGGTCTCGCCGGCGGGTTCACGCCGGACGCCTCGCTGGAAGAGGCCACCGTGACGCGCAAGATCGACGAGAACGAGCGCGACAAGGAGTTCGACCGCCTCAGCAAGATCCAGCCCTCCGACATGCGCGAGGACGAGTACGAGTACTTCAAAGCCCGTTCGCGCGAGCGCATCGGGCAGATGGTGGTGGACTTCAAGCGCCTCTTCCTCGAGAACGACATGAAGGAGGACGTGGTGCTGCAGGACAACGACATCATCGAAGTCCCCATCCAGAAGAACTACATCCGCGTCATCGGCCGCGTCAACAATCCGGGCAACGTGCTCTTCCGCCGCACGTGGAACTTCCTCCAGTACATCGACGCCTGCAAGGGGTTCGGCTGGCGCGCGGACGACGGCGACGTGCGCGTCGTGAAGGCCCGCACGGGCGAACTCGTCGACGCGGAGAAAACCGGGCAGTACGCGCTCGAGCCCGGCGACACCATCTGGGTGCCCGAGGTGCCGAAGACCAAGTTCTGGGAAGTGGCGCTCACCACGCTCGGTGTGCTCAGCCAGATCGCCGGCATCCTCGGCATCGTCATTGCCGTCTCGCGGGTGTCGAATTGAGCGGGATCCCGGCAGATACGTCCGCACGAGCGGCCGCGCCGTCCCTCGGGGTCTTCTTCGCGCTGCTCCGGGCCCAACGGGGCGTCATCCTCCGCATCACGCTCGCCACCACGGTGCTCGTGACGGCCTACGCCTTCGTGATGCCGCAGACGTATTCGTCCACGGTCTCCGTCCTGCCTCCCAAGAAGGAGGAGCGCGGCATGGGCCTCGCCGACATGCTCAGCGGCGGCAGCGGCGCCATGGAAATGTTCGATCTCGGTTCCACGCTCGGCTTCGGCGGACGTCCGACGGACATCTTCGTGAAGATCCTCGGCAGCCGCACGGTTTCGGACTCGATGATCCTGAACTACCGGCTCCAGCACTTCTTCGGCATCTCTCCGCCCCTCTCCTGGCGTTTCGCCGATGCCGCGTTGAAGGACGCGACGACGATCGAGGCGACGAAGGACGGGATGCTCACCGTCACCGTGTCCCTCTCGACCGGGTATTGGCCGTCGGCGGCGGAAGTGGACAGCATCAAGCAGCTCGCGGCCGACATGGCGAACGGCTACATCCGCTACCTCGACGTCGTCAATCGCGAGAAGCTCGTCTCCACCGCGAAGAATTCCCGCATGTTCATTCAGGAGCAGCTCGTCCGCACCAAGGAAGATCTCGATTCGGCGTACACCGCGCTCGTGCTGTACCAGGAGAGCAACCGCGCGCTGATGGTGGACAAGCAGATGGACGCCCTGGTGGCGGCCGCCGGCGCCCTCAAACTGCAGCTCGCGCAGGCCACCACCGAGCTCGGACTCGCGCAGCGGGATCTGACGCCCGGCAGCCGCGCGGTGCAGGACCTGCAGGCGCGCGTGCAGCAGTTGCAGAAGCAGTACGGTCTCCTCGCCGCGGGTGACGGATCGGACACCGACTTCGTGCTCGCCTTCGCCAAGCTGCCGAAAATCGCGCGCGACCTCTCGCTGCTCGTGCGGCGCGTCAAGACGCTCGAGGAGGTGAACGCGTACCTCAACAAGCAGTTCTACAAGGAGCGCGTGCAGGAAGCCCGCGAGCTCCCCACGGTGCAGGTGCTCGACGAGGCGGTCCCGGCCTACAAGAAAACCGCGCCGAAGCGGGCGCAATGGATGCTGACCGGCTTCGTGTTCGGGCTCCTCGGCGCGATCCTGTACGTGATCGGGCGCGATTCCGCGACGCGGTTGCGGAATCGACGCGCCGCCGGCTCCCGCGCCGCCGGTGCGACGCCGTAATGGAGCGCGCCCCGGACGGGCATCCCGGGGACACGGAGTGACGACGTGATGGATTCGATCCGCGCACCGCGTTCCCCCATGTTCCGATTTCCGCATGCGGAATTCCGATTCTCCGCGGGCGAACTGGCCGCGGCCCTGCTCTGCGCGATGCTGTCGATTCTGTTCGGCAGGCAGATCGCCGAGCAACCGATCACCGCCGTTGCGGTGGCCGGGCTCGTCGCGCTCGTGTACCTGCTCTGGCGCCATCCGAAATACGCGCTGGCCGTCGCCATGGCGGGTCTCGTGCTGATCGAGGAGTTCGAGCTCAGCAGCACCGAGGCGTACTACGAAAGCGGCCTCTCGAAGTCCGTCCTGGCGATCCGATTCTTCGGGGTGAGCTTCATGGACGCGCTGACCCTGCTCGTCCTCCTGCCGGTGCTCATCCGCGAGTGGCTGCGCTGGCGCGAGGCCGGCGTCTGGCGCCGTTCGCCACTGGACGGGTTCTTCATTCCGCTCATGGTCGTGTACGCGCTCGGCGCGGTGCAGGGCGTCTTCAACGCGCTGAACTTCAGTTACTTCTCGTGGGAAGCCCGCGATCTCCTCTACATCATGGCCTGGTTCTTCATCGCGACGCGCACGCTCGAGACCAAACGCGATGTGGTGGGCCTGCTGCTGGTCGTCTTCGGCACCTTCAGCGCGAAGTCGCTGCTCTTCATCTACCGCGTGGTCGCGGGGAAGGGCCTGTTCTACGGCTTCGATTTCTACCGGCCCGCGCTGGGCAGCGACGTGCCGATGATGGCGGTGCCGCTGATCACGCTCATCGCCCTGGTGGTGCTCGCGCCCGGGGCGCGCCGCCGGGTGCGGGTGTTGGCGCTGGGCCTCGTGGCCTACTGGAGCGTCTGGTTCGTCGGCTCGCTCGGCAGGGCCAGCTACATCAGCGCCACGGTGGCGCTGATCGTGGTGTTTGTTCTGCTGTGGAAACGCATGCGGTGGACGCAGTTCCTCATCCCCGTCGCCGCGTCGCTGTTCGGCGGTCTCGCGTATTACTACCTCGTGTTGACGGACGTGAACCGGGAACTCGTGGGCGGCATGATAGGCTCTTCCGTCAACTGGGTGGACGCCGTCACCGTGGCCCAGGATCTCTCCATCGGACAGCGCATCATGGAGGTCATGAATATCAGCGAGACGCTCACGCGCGCCGGCGCCTGGCTGTGGGGCCTCGGCTGGGGCGCGCCCTGGTCGGAGATCGCGGTGCACCATCCCATCGACGTGGCGTCCTTCGAGTACTCCGAGGCCGTGCGCGGCGTGCACACGAGCGCGCATATCGACGCCCTCTATTTCCTTCTGAAGGTCGGCATCCTCGGCACGCTCGCCATCTATCTCAACTACGCGCGGCTGGCGTGGACCGTCATGCGGCAGTTTGCCCGTGAGCGCAGCATCGTCGTTCGCATCGCGACGGTGTCGCTGCTCGTGCTGATCCTGATCATCATTCCGAACTACGTGTACTTCATCAAGCTGAAGGTGCTGCTCGGCGTCGCCGTCGGCTGCGTCAGCCTGCTCATGGCGCGCGCGGATTCCGACGACGACCGTGGCATGGATCCCGCGTGGCTCGGTCCGGAGGAGGCACGATGAGCGCCCCGGCGGCCGCGGGCATCGCGACGGACGACGGCATCGAGCTGGGCGCTCTGACGCGGCGCATCATCAACAATATTTCCGCGCTGACTTTCGCGCAGATCTTCTACCGCGTCGTGTCGCTCGGCATGTCCATTCTGCTCATGCGCCATCTCGGCGTCGTCGAGCAGGGCCTGTACGGGCTGGTGCTGAACCTCGTCGCGGTGTTCGGCGCGTTCACCGACCTGGGCATCGCCAATCTTGTCATCCGCGACATGAACCAGGAGCGCGAGCGCACCGCGGAGCTGGTCGGGTCCTACCTTTCGCTGCTCGCGCTGGCGAACATCGTCCTCGTCGCCGCCGCCGTTTCCGCCGCGGTGCTGCTCGGGTACGAGACGCGCGTGGTGTTCGCGGTGGGCCTCGCCGCCGTCGGCATGCTCTTCGGCGGGATGAGTTCGTCCTTCTACGCCGTGCTGATCGGGCGCGAGCGCATGAAGCGCGTCGCGCTCATCGAGATCGCGCTCACCATCATCATCGCGCTCGGGATGGCGGCCGTGATGCTCGCGGGGCAGGGCCTCGTCGCGCTCGCGGGAGTCGCCGCGCTTGCGGGCATCAGCAGACTGCTGCTCTTCGGCGTTCCCGCCCTCGCCATCGCGCCGGGTGTGCGCCTGCGGCCGGATTTCCCGCGCATCGCCTCGATGCTGCGGCGGGGACTGCCGTTCACGCTGCACGTGGGCGTGTACGTCATCTTCACCAAGATCGACGTGCTCCTGCTCGAGAAGATGTCGGACCCCGCCACGCTCGGCTACTATACCGTCGCGGCGCGGCTGATGTACCCGATGACGATTCTCTCGATGATGACCGCGACGGCGGTGTTCCCGATCCTCTCCCGCCACGTGCGCGAGAATCCGGGGCTCGCCTTCCGCCTCGTGCGCGTCTGCATGCGCTGGCTGGGGGCGGCGGGACTGCTGATCGCGCTCGCGGTGACGTTTTTCGCCGAACCGGTCATCGGCGTGCTGCTCGGTCCCGAGTACCTGCCTGTCGCGCCCCTGCTGCGTGTGCTGATCTGGTACATTCCGATCTTCTCGTTCTACCAGGTGGTCAGCGACCTGCTCGTCGCGGCGGATCGCGTCTGGGGCATCGTCTGGATCAGCATCGCGTGTCTCGCGCTGAGCATCGCGATGAATGTCGTTCTGATACCGCGCTACGGCGCGCAGGGCGCGGCAGCGACCACGGTCTTCTGCGAGTCCCTGCGCTGCGTCGCCCTCATCACGTTCGCGCGCGTGTCGATCAAATTCTGAATTTCGAGCAGCAGTGTCCACCGAGCACCACAGGAGCGGCGACGCGGACAAGGACCGCGACAGCGTCATCCTTCCCGTCTCTCTCGTGCTGACCACGCGCAACGAGGCGAACACCGTGGAGGCCTTCCTGCGGTCGGTCGGCGAACAGACCGTCCTGCCCGCCGAAGTCGTGCTCTGCGACGGGGGATCGACCGACGGCACGGCCGACATCGCGCGCTCGACGGAGGTCCCGGGCGTCGACGTCGTCGTGATCGAGAAGCCGGGCAGCAACATCGCGGCGGGACGCAACGGGGCCATCGCCGCGGCCCGGCAGGACATCGTGGCCGTGAGCGACGCCGGGTCGCTGCTGCCGCCCGACTGGCTCGAGCGCATCACCGCGCCTCTGCTGCGCGACGCCGGCGTGGACGTTGTCGGAGGCGGATACGGGTACATCACCGACACGCGTTTCGAGCGCATCGCCGCCGCCGCGGAGATGGATGTGCGCGATCTCGATCCCGCGACCTTCCTGCCGTCGTCGCGTTCTTTCGCGTTCCGCGTCGCGGCGTGGCGCGCGGTGGGCGGCTACCCCGAGGACCTCACATTCGCGGGCGAGGACACGGCCTTCTGTCTCGCGCTGAAGCAGGCGGGCTTTCGCATGGCGCTCGATCTCGAGGCGCGCGTGCGGTGGCGCCCGCGTCCCCGGCTTTCCGCCTACATGCGGCAGCAGTATCTTTACGGCATCGGGGACGGGGAGGCGCGCAACAAGGCTCCGTTCTATCTCAAGATCATTCTCAAGCACGGACTTCTCGTGGCCTTCTGCCTCGCGGGCATCTGGTTCTGGCCGCTCCTCGTCGTCGCGCTCGCCGCGAGCGCGTGGTACACGCTGCGCATGCGGCGTCTGTACCGCTGGAGCGCGCAACCGGCGTCCGTGTGGCTGCCCGCCTTCGCCCTGGTCGCGGTGAAGGAATGGAGCGCGCTGGCGGGCTTCCTCGCGGGCTCGCTGCGTCCCTCGCGGGGGAGGCGCGCGCATGCCGGTTGATCTGCGCTTCCCGCCGGGGGCGGACGACGCGCCGCTGCTCTGCTTCGCGGGGAACGACTGGTGGGTGCACAACCCGTACACCGAGAAGCAGTGGATGCGCCGCATCGGCCGCGGGCGGAAGGTGCTCTTCGTGAACTCCATCGGCATCGGCATGCCGAGCCTGTCCACCCCGCGCGTGTTTACCCGCATCGCCGTCAAATTCAAGAGCCTTCTGCGCTGGCTGCGCCGCGACGAGGGCGTGTGGGTGCTGACGCCCTTCGTGATTCCTTTGTGGACCGTGGGCCCCGTCGCGAAGCTCAACGTCTTCCTGCTCGCGCTGCAGGTGCGACTGCTGCTGCGACTGCTCGGCATGCAGCGTCCGCTGTTCTGGGCCGGACTCCCCACCGCCTCGCTGCTGCTCGACCGCATCCCGCACAGGGGATCGGTGTACTACATTCAGGACAACTACCTCGCCTACTACGACCGCATGACCTTCTCGCGCGTGCACGAGCATCACGCGGACCTGCTCGCGCGCTGCGACCGCGTGATCTGCGCGTCCATCGGCATGCATGCCGACCGGAACGTGGAGCGGGACGGCGTCCGCTACGTGCCGCACGGCGTGGCCGACGGATTCCTGAAAAAGGATATCGCGATCCGGAATACCGTCCCCGCGGCATTGTCAGGCGTGCCGCATCCCATCATCGGCTACTGGGGATCGCTCGAGGTGCTGCAGGATCAGGACCTGATCTGCCGCATGGCCGAGGCGCATCCCGAGTGGTCGCTCGTCTTCATCGGCAGGCCGATGTATGACATCGCGCGCGTGGACCGCTATCCCAACGTGCACTTCCTCGGCTACGTGCCCATCGACGACATCGCGGACTGCGGCGTGCACTTCGACGTGGCCACCATCCCATGGATACAGAGCGACTGGGTGAAGTACAGCGCGCCCGTGAAGTTCCGCGAGTACTACGCGCTTGGCAAGCCCGTGGTGAGCGCCGACATCATCGAAGTGGCAGAGGCCCTCCCCGGCGCCCGCACCGCGAAGAGCATCGACAACTTCATCCGCTGTGTGGAGGAAGAACTCGCCTCCGACACGCCGGAAAAGCAGGCGTCGGCCGATGCGTGCATGCGGGAGTGCGGCGGTTGAATGGACGTGTGCGGTGTCAATTGCGCTCGCCGTCGTCGTTGCGTCCGCTTCCGCGCAGCAGCGCACGCTCGATTCGACACGCGTGGTGAATATCGTCCTGACCGATGGCAGCGAGTTGTCAGGCCGGGTGCTTTCCTGGGACAGCACGGGATTGCGATTGCGCACCATGGACGGGCGGGGGCAGCGCATCGCCGCATCGTTGTTGGCGCGGGTGGACGACAGCACGCTCGCGGAGATCGCGCTCGATGCCGCGCGGGGCGGCGCATTTCTCGAAACAGGGATATGCGTGAACGTGCTGCCGACAGGCAGAGTGCTTGGCCCGAATCAGTGGTGGTTCAGTCTCACACCGCTCGTGTTCAGAGCATCAAACGATGAAACGCACACGTATGAGGCCCCGTGGAAATTCACCGGCCCCCTGTACCCGTCCCTGGCAGTCGGCACAGGCGGCGCGACACAGGTGAGCGTTTCAGGCATGTACTATCCGCGCGCGTCGGAAGAAGATTTCTTCGCCGCGGCTGCAGTGAAGACGACACTGTATGGCAATCGAAGGTGGGCGATCGCCGGTGGTCTCACGTTCATCGTGTTCCGCAATCAGGGCCACGGGACACAGTCGTCGCTCAAAGGCACTAACGGCACGTGGGTGCTCTCCGGATACGCAACATACGATGCGGCTGTTGCAGTGTTCACGATCGGGTGCGGCATCGGACCGGGCATTGGACTGGCGGGCATCGGCATGGAATTGCCGTTCAGCACGTCATTTTCCCTGTGCACCGATCACGCGCTTGAAAGGTCGGACAACGATGACGGGGACTCGATGCATACGCTGACGCTCCGATATCGTGTCGGAATTGTCCGTGTGGATATCGGAGCGTATCTCCCGGCAAGCCTGGACAGGCATGATCGCGTCATGGACGTCGTCCCCTGGCTTGGATGTGCGGTGATGTTCTGATCTGCTCCCGACGTCGGTCGCGTTTCGCTAGTACTCCGGAAGGAAGAACCCCACGGTCAGTCCGAGCCGCACGAAGGCGCGGTCGAGTTTGAAGTCCGGCATCCCGCTGATCGTGTGCGTGCCGTCGAGCGTCCAGTCGCCGAGGCTTGCGCCGGACCAGCCGCCCGTGAGCGCGAGCGTCGCCAGCGGATGCATCTCCCATTCGAGCGACAGCCAGGGCTGATACGCGAAGTAGGATTGCGTGAGTTCGTCGCGGTGCACGCCCGCGAGCGGCCAGCGCAGATCGTCGAGCGAGGCGCGGGTGAGCGTGAGCGTGTGCGAACCGCCGCCGATCAATCCGCCGATCGCGATGTGGATGCGGCGCATCGGGATCACGTACTCGAGCGTCACGCCGCCGAAGGAGGTGGTGAGCCTGGTCGAGGAATACATGTTGCCGTTCGCGGCCGTCGCGCCGCTCACCGACTGCCGCGTTCCGCCCGCGCCCATGCCGCCGATGCGCAGGTTCGGCACGATGATGATGTACGCGTAGCCGTGGCCGCCGAAAAGAAACATGCCGTCGCTCGAGAAGGCGGGAAAACCCTGCGCGGATATCGCCGTATTGAATTCCGCGTAGTTCATGAAGGCCCAGGAACCCGACACACCCCCGCCGAAGCCGATGATGCCTCCGCCTCCGCCCTGGATCGGCTCGGGCTCCTGCACCCAGTCGCTGTCGCTCTGCGCGCGCAGGGGCAGCGCCGCGACCAGCATGAGAAACACGATTGCATGTATGACGCGCATGGCGGTACTCCGGAGTTATGGATTCGATTGTCTGATATCAAGGCCGTTCACCACAGCAGGCGCACGGCCTGCATGACGAGGTTCGCGTAGACGCCGGCGGCGACGTCGTCCATCATGATGCCGAAGCCGCCGTGCATGCGATCGAAGTTGCGGGCGGGCGACGGCTTGACGATGTCGAAGAAGCGGAACACGAAAAACGCTCCCAGCGCCAGGAACCACACCTTCGGCAGCAGGAGCAGCGCGATCCACATGCCCACGACCTCGTCGAGCACCACTTCGGACGGGTCCTTGCCGTAATACCGCTCCATGGCGGATGCCACAGGAATGCCGGCGGCGAGAAAGACGAGCGAGGCGGAGAGCAGCACCCACCAGACGTCCATGCCGGGGATCACCCAGTACAACGCAAGGGCGAAGGCCGACCCGACCGTGCCCGACGCGAACGGGAAATACCCCGTGAAGCAGGCGCTGCCGAGCAGACGGACGGCGAAGGCCGGCCGCGCGTCAGTCGGCGACGCGGCCGCGGGCGGCGAAGAGGCTGACGACGAATTTCCGGTTGTCATACAGGTATTGCATTCCCGTGAACAGCGTGAGGACGGTCACCGCGAGCATCAGCCAGAAGAGCAGGTCGGGACCGAGCATCGCGTCGAGCCTGGCCTTCCCGAACAGGGCCATGACCCAGCGGATGTCGCGCCCGACGACGAGCAGCAGCACGTAGTAGAGCACGATCATCTGCACGAAGGTCTTGGTCTGCGCGGTCTTCGTGGTGACGATTTCCGCGTCGCGCGCCTCGGCGACGGAGCGAAGCACGGTGATCAGGATGTCGCGCACGACGATGGCCCACACCATCCACCACGCGACGAGATGCACGGCGGCGAACGCAAAAAACGCCGCGGAGGTCAGGAACTTGTCCGCCAGCGGATCGAGAAACTTGCCGAGCTTGGTGACGGTGTTCGATCGGCGCGCGATCACGCCATCGTACCAGTCCGTGATGGCGGCGATGAGAAACACGGCGAGCGAGATATGCCGCAGAAACGGGGTCGACGAAATGAAAAGAAAAAAGAACACCGGCGAAAGGATCATTCGCAGCAGCGAGAGCCGGTTCGGCAGTGTGGTGAACATGGCGGATCAGAAATCCTTCCGCTGGAACACGAACACCGAAAGCCCGTACATGGCCCCGCCGAACAGCGCGCTCGACCAGATGGGCGTCCAGGAGAGCTCCTGGTGCATGATGAGCTTGCCCGCGAAGTCGGTGAACTCGCCCGGCTTCGGGAGCATGTAATAGATCGCCGAAATGGCGCTCTTGATCGCCTCGCTGTCGATGAGCTGAAAGAGAAAGCCCTCGCGCGACTGCAGGATGGGCGCGACGAGGTAGATGAAGAAGAACACGATGATGATGGTCGCCGCCGAGCTGCGCGTCGAAATGCCGAGGATCATCATCGCGGCCGCGAGGATGAGATAGGAGACGGTCACGGTGCCCATCACCGCGAGGAACGGCGTGTTCCAGTAGCCGGTCTTGATGGAAATGATCAGCCAGGCGCCGGTCACGAAGAAGGCGGTGTTCAGGAAGACGATCAGTCCTCCCCCGAGGTAGCGCCCCGTCAGGATTTCGGCGCGCGAGACCGGCTTCGACAGAAACAGATCGATGGTTCCTTTTTCCAGCGTGTTCGGGATGATGCCCGCCGTGGCGAACACGCCCAGCAGCAGCGCCGCGAAATGGATGAAGCCCGCGAGTCCCGTCTGGAAGAACTCGATCAGTTTCGGCACGGTCGACAGATCGATCTGTATCTGCGGCGGAGGCGCCTGCTGCGGGGCCTGCGGTTGTTGCGGTGCCTGCGGATCCTTCTCTTCCTCCGTCTGGCCCTGCTGCCGCCCCGGACCCTGGTTCTGACCCTGTTGCGACGCGTTCTGCTGCGAGGTGGTGATGGACGTGACCATCTTCGAGGGATCCACCATCACCGCGACGATCACGCCGATGACGAGGAAAAAGGCGGAGATGGAGAGGAAGACGATGATGGTCGAGAGGCGGCTGCGCAGCGTGTCCTCGATGATGGCGAAGAGTTTCATGCGGCCTCCTTCTTGAGCACCTGGAGGAACATGTCCTCGAGCGAACTGCGTTTTTTCGAAACGGACTCGATGAGCACGCCCGCGGCGCGGAGCTGATCGATGAGCGCGTTGAGCGATGCGGCATCGGGCACGTTCGCCAGGATCACGGCGTCCTGCAGGGTGACCGGTGCGCGGGTGGCCTCCCACTGCATGCGCAGCGCGTCGGGGACGACCGAGGCGATGCCGATGGTGTACTGGTGTTCGTTCTCGGTCAGCTCGCGCACGGTGCCGAGCCGCACCAGCTTTCCCTTGTTGAGGATCGCGACGCGGTCGCAGATCTGTTCCACTTCGGAGAGCAGATGCGAGTTGAGGAAGATGGTCTTGCCCTGCTGCTTCAGATGGAGGAGGATGTCGCGGATGTCCTTGCGCCCGAGCGGGTCGACGCCGTCCGTCGGCTCGTCGAGGATGAGGAGCTGCGGATCGTTGATCAGAGCCTGCGCCAGGCCGATGCGCTGCATCATGCCTTTGGAGTACTTCTTGATCTTCATCTTCCGCCACTGCTCCATGCCCACCAGCGCGAGTTTTCGGTGATGGAGGCGTCGATCGCCGCGCTGTCCATGCCGCTCAGCCGTCCGAAGAAGCGCAGCACCTGTTCGCCGGTCAGGTAGGCGGGATACTTGTGATTCTCCGGCAGGTAGCCGACGCGGGTTTTGGCCTCCGTGTCTCCGACGCTGCGCCCGAGGATGCTCGCGCTGCCGGAGGTCGGAAAGACGATCTCGAGCAGCACCTTGATGAAGGTCGTTTTCCCCGCGCCGTTCGGGCCGAGGAGGCCGAAGATTTCGCCTTCATTGACGGCGAGCGACATCTCCGCGAGCGCGGTGACAGACTTCGTCTTCGACTTCGGCGAGAAGATCTTGGTGATGGATTCGGAAGAGATGATGGGCATGGTCCGTGGGATTGGTTGGCGCCAAAATACGGAAGAATGCGGGAAGGACGAAGCCCCGCGCTTTCTCCTCTGCCCGTTCATTCGTATGTTTCGATGCTGATTCATCGAATGGTTCGATCATGCGTTTCACGAACGCTCTCAGGAGGACTTCATGAAATACCCGCATTTCTGTCGCAAGCCACGCCGCCATGACATGATCATTTGCGCTCTGCGCCTCCGTGCTCGTCCTTTCGGCCGCCGGTTGCGGCGGCACGGCGGAGCTCGCGAGCCCGTGGAGCGCCAATCCCGTGTCGATCGACGGATCCGCTGCGGAATGGAGCGGGTCGCTCACGCCGCTCAAGGATGCACCGGTCTCCCTCGGGGTGCGCAACGATGCGGACTTCCTGTACCTCTGCCTGACGACATCGGAGGAGCAATTCCGCGGACGCATGCTCTTCCCCGGGTTCACCGTGTGGTTCGAAGCCACCGACGGCGCGCGCCTCGGCGTGCAGTATCCCGTCGGCGTCATGAACAGGGATCGCGGGGCGTTCATGCGCGAGGAGGGAGCGGCGCCTGAAAGCCGGGACGAACTCATCGAACGGGCCCTGAGCGAACTCGAGATTCTCGGGAGCGAGCGCGACGACCGCACCGTCTTTTCCACGCTGCAGACGCCCGGCGTGTTCGTCAAGATCGGACGCAGTGACGGATCTGTCGTGTACGAAATGAAAGTTCCGCTGGCGCGTTCGAAGGAACGTCCCTACGCCATCGGAGCCGCGCCCGGCGCGCAGGTCCGCTTCTCCTTCGAATCGAACGCCATGGCCGCGGGCAGAGGCGAGCGCGGCATGGGCGAACACGGGGGCGGCATGCGGCCCGGAGGCGGCATGCGTCCGGGCAGCGGTGGAATGCCCGGCGGCGAGCTGCCGGGCGAAGGCATGGGCACGGAACGTCCCGCGCGCAGGCAGGGCATCGGACCGATGTCGCCGCTCGAGTACAAGGCCGTGCTGCGGCTCTCCGCGTCAGCAGGTCGTTGATGCATCCGCTATCGACCGTCTACCGTCAGTACTGACCGACAAAGAACGCACCCGCGAGAAGGGTTGATCAGAACAACGTCGGTTTCTGTACCGTGCTTCCTGCCGTATTACGGCCGGCCGGTGACGATGATGAAGAAGTCGTCGTATATGTCCGTCATCAGGACATTGTTCGAACTGATCGTCAGCTGATGGAGTTTCACTTTCACGCTGTTCGCGGAGAGCGGGAGGGGACTGGCGATCTCGAAGTTTCCATTGTTCATTGGGGAAACAGTGACGGCGTAATCAGAACCGGAGGCGAATGTCGTCTTGAACGTGACGGTGTATGTCGTATCGGAGTTTTGGTCACCGATGAGACGCCGTAACTCTGGCCCGAGAAGCTGCCATCGGCCGCGATTCTCCCCCACACGTAGACGATATTGTCCTTGTACGTCGTGCCGGCGACCGGCGTGCCGGCGTCGAGCGACGTCGTGGCCTTAAAGTAGTCCGCGCTCATGTGCCCTTCCGCTGCCACATCGCCCTCTTTGTCGACGATAAATATGATTCCCTGATTGTTCCCGAGGTGCAGCACCGCTGCATTTGTCGTCGTGCTCAGATTGTATGCGGTGACCGTCGCGAACAACCAGTCTTTGCTCGAGCCGTAAAAAGCTCCGCTTGAGCCGGTGTTGATGCTCGTGATCGTTGAATACGCCACTTGAACTTCCCGGAGAAGGCGCTGCCGCCAACTGCCGTCGCATGCACGGCAGCGCTGCTTGAGCTCGTGCTCGTCGTGTGCACATCCAGTGCATTCTCAGTGGACGCGACGTTCCCGATCTGAAAGTGACCGGCCTTTCCGGTTCCGGTCTGTTCGACAGTGAAGGCAGTAGCAGACGAATTCGCAGTTCCCGCATAGGGCAATGCCAAGCTTCCTCCTCCTCCTCCGCTCGCTTCAATCGTGACGGTGTTCGCAGCGTCATTGGGGGTGATCGTGACATTCGCGCCGGCGACGAGAGCGATGTCGCCGCCATCGTTCGACACGCCGCTGATGCTGGAGACGATGTTCGGGGCGATCTTCGCGGCGGTCACGGCGTTGTCGGCGATGGTGTTCGAGCCGGCATCGCCGTTCACGTCTCCCGCTAACGTGACTGCGCCGCCGGAAGCGGAGATGGTCAACGTCCCGCCCGTGTTGTTGATGGTGATGCCGGTCCCCGCCACGACCTCGGTCTCGGTGAGGACGGTGGACTGCAGCTTCGAGGCCGCGATATTCGCCGTCGGGCCGACGTGGGCATCGATGATCAGCCAGGGCGGGATGTTGTCGGCCATCTTTGCGCGGAAGCTGTACGCGGAGGTCGCCAGACGAACGCGCGGCGACAGTTCCGGATTCGCGCCGATTCTGATACCGAGAAAGTACTGCTGATCGAAGGTGATGGTGAATGGCATGGCGGGTTTCCACGGCCGAGCTGCACCGAGAACAGTCCTTTCGAAACCAGCACGTTGGTGTGACTTTCGGTCCAGACCGAGGCCCCCGCCACATCAGAGGTCCAGAGGGTGAAGGTGAAGTTGTAATTTCCGTCCGCCACCGGAGTGCCCGCGGCGTCGGTGACATAGCCCTGGTAGGTCATGCTCTGCGGGACGCCTTGCGCGTGCACGACGCTGCTGCCCGCGAAAAACAGCGCCACGAAGAACAGGAGACGTGTCATGTGAACCTCCGTTCAGAATTGTGATGAGGCGCGGGGGATGCGGACGGATCATTCCATCCATTCGCGCGAAGGCACGAAGCGTTGCCGGGAACACTTCGTGCCTTCACGCTGTGGGTGCACCGCGCTCGCGCGCGAGCGACAGGGACGTTACTTCGCGCGCAGCATCAGGATGCGCGAGGACGAGGTGGCGCCGCTCTGCGTCTGCACGCGGAGCACGGCGGTGTAGACGCCGGAGGGCAGGGCCGTCGCGTCGTAGAGCACGCGGTACGTGCCCGCTTCGCGCGTCTGTTTGTCGAGCGTGGCGACGCGCTCGCCGGTCACCGAATACACGTCGAGCGACACCGTGCCGGCCTCAATCAGTTCGTACTCGATCGTGGTCGAGGGCGCGAAGGGATTCGGATAGTTCTGCCGGAGCATGATGGAGGTCGGCGCTTCTTCCAGCCTGTCGACGCGGACGACGAGGGAGATCAACAGAATCTCCACGGTCGGCTGGCCGGCGTCGTTGGACTGCAGGATGACCTTCGCGACCTTCGATCCCTGCGCAACGGGCAGATGTCCGATGCGGATCGTGGACTTGTTGCCGGGCGCGATGGGGGAACTGGCCGCCTGGCGTATCGAGAAATGCATCGCGTCCGCGCCGCCGATCGATTGCTGCCCGATGGTCAGATCGGAACTGCCGGTGTTGGAGATGTCGACGTCCTCCTCCTTGAGCGTGAGGATGTTCACGCTCCCGAAGTCCACCACCGTGCGGCTCAACGTGATGCGCGGGCCGCTGATCACGCCGCAGACGCCTCTGAGCGTGATGGACAGCGAGGGCGAGGTGGGATCGTTGCTCGCGATGTCGAAGCTGCCGTTGTACGTGCCCTGCGCGGTGGGCTGGAATGCCACGCGCGCCGTGGACTGCGCCCCCGGCTGTATGACGCCGCCGGCGAGGGTACTCAAGCTGAACATCGCGCCGCTCACGTTCTGCGACGAGATGTTGAGCGGCGCGGTGCCGGTATTCGTGAGCACCACGTCCCGCGTCACGAGCGCGCTGACCGCCGCCGTGCCGAAGTCCAGCAGCGAGGCGCTCACCGAGAGACGCGGCTGCGCGCCGCTGGTCCCGATGCCGCTGAGGGACACGGTCGATGAGGGGCGGTTCGGGTCGTTGCTCGCGATGGTCAGCGTCGCGTTCTTCGCGCCGGCGGATGACGGCGTGAAACGGATCTCGACGTAGTCGCTGCCGGCCGCCGCGATCGGCGATGCGGCGAGACGCGTCACCACAAACTGCGCGGCGTCCGTCCCGCCCACCGCCTGGCTCGAGAGCGTCAACTGCGCGTTGCCGGTGTTGTTGATCGTCACCGACCGGGTGCTGGAGGAACTCACCGCCACGGCCCCGAAGTCGAGCGATGACGAGCTGAGCTGGATTTCCGGCGCCTGCGACAGGCCCGAACCGATGAGCGATACGACGAGGCTCGGACTGTTCGAGGCGTTGCTGGCGATGGTGAGCGTTCCGGGAATGCTGCCGCTCGCACCCGGCGTGAAGCGGAGTTGCATGGTCACGGAGCCGCCCGGAGGAATGATCTGCGCGCCGCCGCCCGAGACGATCGCGTACGCCGCGGGCGCGATGACGGTCGACGCAATGTTCAACGCCGCGCCGCCGGTGTTCTGCACGGTGAGCGAGCGCAGTTCATTCTGCGAGACGATGACGCTGCCGAAATCGACGGACGACTGCGCCAGGATTTTCGGCGCGCCGAAGGGGACGAGCCGGACAAAGAGGTAGCCGGAATGCAGGATGCGTCCGCTTCCGGTGGACACGCCCACGGAGGGCTGTCCGGTGGACGTGTACAGCATGTTGGTGGCGCCCGACGAGCGGTCCGCCCCGCTGGCGTCGAAGGCCTGCCACGTGATGTCGTTCTGCGCGATGCACGGCGCGGCGATGAAGAACGCGCCGGCGAGGAGCATCCAGGAGAGGAACTTGGTTTTCATGATCGTGCTCCTGGCAGGGTTATGGCTTGCCGGTGACGATGATGTAAAAGTCGTCAAAATACCTTCTCATATTGAGGTTCGAACCGGTCTTTGAAAGCAGCTGAATGCGCACTTTGCAAGAGTTTGCTGATTCGTTGTTCACGCCTGCTACTTCAAAGTTCCCAGCCACAACCGGGGTCACTGCGACCGCGTAATCGTCTTGCGATACGAATGATTTGTTGAAAACGACGGTATACGAGGAGTCTCCCGTATTCCGCGTGACACTCGCAATGCCAAAACTGTTTCCGGTTGCGCTGCCGGCGGCGGTGACGCGTCCCCATGCATAGACGATGTTGTTGGTGTACACGCGGCCTGTTGTCGGTTCGCCTGAAATCCACGAGTTTCTTGCCGTGAAGACGTCCGCGGTCATGCCGCCCTCGGCATCAACGTCGCCTTCTCTGTCGACGACAAAAATCGAACCCAGACTGCTGAAGCCCTGCATTACCTTCGCATTGGCAGTGGTGTTGTCGTTATCCACACGGAGAGTGGGGTACGCAGTCGTGGAGGCCGCAGCCCAAATTGCCCCGGAGCCGCCGGAGTTCTCTGAGTAGATCGTGTATTTACCAGTGGCAGTGGATGTGGCGTTGATTGCGCGTCCATCGTTTGCCGTCGCCTGAATCGCGTCGCTCAACACGTTCGTACTCTTCGTTTCCGCGAAAAGCGCATTTTCAGCGCTCGTGGTATT
Organism: Ignavibacteria bacterium; assembly: GCA_016720835.1. Lineage (GTDB taxonomy): Bacteria > Bacteroidota > Ignavibacteria > SZUA-365 > SZUA-365 > JADKJW01. The sequence continues at coordinate 422,671 of JADKJW010000002.1, read as the reverse complement.
CTCGATATGGAAATACGCAGCCTTTCCCGCGCCGTCTTGCCGTAATTCCAATCCTGTGCCAGTGGAATTGTTGTCGATGTAGACGGCATTGGACGTCCCGGTGTAGGAGATGCTCAGCCCTTTGCCTGCACCACCGTTTTTGGTGATCTCGACGATGTTTCCGGTGCTGCTCGAGCTGTTTCCAAACTGAGCAACCGGGCCCACACCGAGATTGTATACATACAATGCAGGCATTGACCCGCTGCTGTTATAGGCTTCAATGGCTCGTCCTCCAGCCGCCTGAGCGCGCACTGCGGTCGAAGAGGTGCTTGTACTGTTGTTGTGTGCGTTCAACGCATCTGCGGTTGAAGCAGCGTTATTCACATGGAACCAGCCGGCTTTTCCGGTTCCGGTCTGTTCCACATCAAACGCTGAGCTAGCGGAACTCGCATTGCCGGTGAACGGCAACGTCAGTCCACCGCCGCCGCCCGAGGCCGCGATGGTGATGGTGTTCGCGGCATCGTTGGGAGTGAGCGTGATGTTCGCGCCGGCGACGAGATCGATATCGCCGCCATCGTTCGAGACGCCGTCGAGGCTGGAAACGATGTTCGGGGAAATCTTCGCGGCGGTCACGGCATTGTCGGCAATCTTCGCGGTGGTGACGGCATTGTCCGCTATTTTCGCGGTAGTCACGGCGTTGTCGGCGAGCTTGGCAGTTGTCACCGCAAGGTTCGCGATGGTGTTCGATCCGGCCGGACCAGTCACATCGCCGCCCAGCGTCACTGCGCCGCCTGACGCGGAGATGGTCAGCGTGCCGCCGGCATTGTTCACCGTGACGCCCGAGCCGGCCACGATTTCAGATTCGGTGAGGACGGTGGACTGGAGTTTCGACGCGGCGATATTGGCGGTCGGGTTGACGTGAGAATCCATGATCAGCTGGGGAATGACGTTCTCCGCCATTTTTGCCCGGAACGTGTACGCGGATGTTGCGAGCCGCACGCGCGGCGTCAACTCGGGGTCCGCACCGATGCGGATGCCGAGATAGAGCTGCTGATCAAAGGCGATCGTGAGTGGCATGGCCGGATTCCCGCGGCCGAGCTGCACGGTGAAGAGGCCCTTCGAAACCTGGACGTTGGTGTGATTTTCCGTCCAAACCGAGGCCCCTGCCACATCGGAGGTCCAGAGGGTGAAGGTGAAGTTGTAGTTTCCGTCCGCGACCGGCGTGCCGGTCAGGTCGGTGACGTATCCCTGATAGCTCATGCTCTGCGGGATTCCCTGCGCAAGGACGATACCTGTACCTGCAAGAAAGAGCAGACCGAGCAGCAACAAGCGTTTCATACAATCCTCCGTGGTCGGTAAAAAGTGACTGGGTGTATAGGGGGTGGCGCTTGGGGCTCCCGCGCAATTCCTCCGTCCCGGAAAAGAACGCTGCGGTGAGCCCGGATGACGCCGGATAGCTCCATTTAAAGACCACGTTGTACGATTATGCAAACATAGACGGTTCTCCTTCAAAGTCAAGAGGAATCATTTCGGATATGAAATCGACGAAACCCCCGGTTTCATATGCGTTTCGCAACCAACAGCGCTATCTTGCGTATTCACAAAGACATCTCAAGGAGCGTTTCAATGAATCGACCGCTTACCGTCCTCGCGATATTTTTTAGTTGCGCAGCGCTGCTCTCCACGGGGTGCGGGCGCAAGCAGGAGAACACCACCGTCAACATCATCAGCGAGAAGGACTACGCGAAGGGACTCAGCCTCGTGGCGCTCGGGGAGCTCGTCAAGAAGAGCAGCGATGCCAAAACACTGGAAGAGGAACTCAACAAGCCGAACTCGATCAACAACCTGGACCTGAACGAGGACGACAAGGTCGACTACCTCAAGGTCACCGAGTACGGGAAGGACAATGTCCGGGGCCTCTCCATCACCGACGAGGTGGCTCCCGGCGAGACGCAGGAAATCGCCACCATCGAGATCTCGAAGAGCGAGCAGAAGGCCGACATGGCGATCGCGGGGAACAACACGATTTACCGTGATCCGGGTTCGATGCACTATCACTCGTCCTTCGGCCTGACCGACATGCTCATCCTCGGCTACCTCTTCAGTCCGAGGCACACGTATTGGGCGAGCCCCTACGGCTACGGCGCGTATCCGCGCAACTATCAGCCGTACGGCGTTTCCCCGCACAACAGTTACGCGAACCGGGTTGCGACGTATTCCAAGGACAGCAAATTCGCCGCCGCACCCGCGCCCGCGGGGCGCGCGTCGATGTCGCCGAATGCCGGCAAGACGTCATCCACCTTCCAGCGCAAGATCACCGAGGCGCGCAACAGCGCGAAGGCCTATCAGTCGCGCAATGCCGGCAAGAAGGTCGGCACCGGCGGTTTCGGCCGCAAGAAATACTCGACGCCCTCCAGCCCGTCGCGCCGATCGCCCTTCCGCTCCCGCGGTTTCGGCAGGCGCAGGTAACAAGGATGAAGGATGAATTATGAAGTATGAATTATGAAGAAGGATGAATCGTGAATGGAGCAGCACCGGCGTTGTCATGCTGAGTGAAGCGAAGCATCTGTCATGAAAGGCACATGACCGATCGTCACCTGATCCCTGCTCCCTGAAACCTGCCACCTGCCACCTGCCACCTGCAACCTTCCACCATCCACCGCAATGAGCGCCACCACGTACAGCCTCGACGACAACCGTAAAACAACATTCTGTTCCATGCTTCTCATCGAGGCGATGGTCAACATGGATCAGAAATTTCCGGTCCTGCTGGACGGCGACGATGCGCTGCTCGAGCCGGCGTTCCGGGAGCTTTTCGCGCAGGATCTTGTCGCGATCGCGGATGGCCGGTACACCGTCACCCCGCTCGCGAAGAGCAGGCTCGAGACCTTCCTCAAGCGGTACCGCGAATTTCTCACCGTGTACGACGTGTATTGCGCTGTCGATTTGACGGCCGGAGAGTTTGCGTTCGCGCGCTATTACGACATGGATGAAGCGCAATGGGCGGTGCATCTCGCGGACGAGCGCTGGGAGGATGTGCGCGTGGCCGTCGCCGTGTACAAGAACATCGATCCTGTGGAGCTGGTGTTCATGTCCTTCGTCAACGAAGGACGTTTCGAGATCGGCAGAGAGGGATGGCAGTTCGATCTCATGCTCGGCAGCGCGTGGGAGGATATCCTCGGCATCTGCAACTCCGCCCTCACCATCGAGCAACTCGGAGGCGAGGATGTGCTGCTCGACATCATTGCGCAGGGCACGGCGCTCATGCTCTCCCTGCTCCAGAAGGAGAAGGTCCTGCGCGCCGCCGAGGAAGCCGCCGAAGCCGCCAACAGCGCTTCCGCCGACGAAATCGCCTACTACGAACAGTACAACGATCCCCGCTTCGTGCCGCCGGGCTGGCGCATGTCCTGGTGGAATTGATGGGGAAAGGATGAAGGATGAAGGATGAAGGATGAAGGATGAAGGATGAAGGATGAAGGATGAAGGATGAAGGATGAAAAGGATCATCCATCACTGAATGTTTCCCTCGTCACAAATCAATGTTTCGTGTGTTTCGAGTATTTCGTGGACATCTTTTGCACTACATTTGCTGCATGCTTTCGTTCGATTTCCCACCCGCCGCGTGTTCTCGTTTTTCCCACACCATACAGGAGCAGGTTCATGAAGAGAGCGCTTTTCATGATGTGCATCATCATGCTTTCGAGTGCGGCCGCCATGGCTGAATCGCCGGGCAAGGGCGTGTTTCCGTACAAGACGACCGTCGAGACGCTCGACAACGGTCTCAAGGTGATCATGGTCCCGATGGCGAGCGGCGGACTCGTCTCCTACTACAGCGTCGTGCGCACCGGCAGCCGCGACGAGGTCGAACCAGGGCACTCCGGTTTCGCGCATTTCTTCGAGCACATGATGTTCCGCGGCACGAAGAAGTACCCGGCCAGCATGTACGACCGCATGGTCACGGAAATGGGCGCGGACGCCAATGCCTACACCACGGACGACTACACCGCCTATCACATGTCGTTCACGAAGGACGACCTCGAGAAGGTGGTGGAAATCGAAAGCGACCGTTTCCAGAACCTCTCCTACGAGGAAGCGGCGTTCCAGACGGAAGCCGGCGCGGTGTACGGCGAATACCGCAAGAATATCTCCAGTCCATGGATGATGCTCAACGAAAAAATGCAGGCCACGGCCTTCACCGCCCACACGTACAAGCATACGACCATGGGCTTCGAGGCCGACATCAAGGCCATGCCCACCATGTACGAATACAGCAAGAGCTTTTTCACGCGCTACTACCGGCCCGAGAACGTCGTGCTGCTCGTCGCGGGCGATTTCGACCCGGCGGCGCTCATGACCATGATCCGCAAGTACTACGGTCCGTGGACCAGAGGATACGTGACTCCGGTCATCCCCGTCGAACCCCCGCAGAAAGGCGAGCGCAGCGCAACGGTGAGCTACACGGGCAAGACGCTGCCGATTCTCGCGATCTCGTGGAAGGGCGAGCGATTCGATCCCTCGAACAAGATGATGGTCGCGGCCACGCTGTTCGGCGAGCTGGCCTTTGGAGGGAACAGCGATCTGTACAAGTCCCTGGTGCTGAAACAGCAGCGCCTGCAGATGCTCGAGCCCGATTTCGGCTTGAATCGCGATCCCAATCTCTGGGGCGTGTACGCGATGGTGAAAAATCCCGCTGACATGGCCGCCATCCAGACGGAGATCGACAAGACCATCGCGATGTTCCAGACCACCCCCGTCGACGCGAAGAAACTGTCGGACCTGAAGAGCCGCATGAAGTACGGCTTCCTGATGCGCCTCGACACTCCCGAGAGGGTGGCAGGCGGACTCGCGCGCTTCGTCGCGCTCACCGGCGGCATCGAGGCGGTGGACCAGCTGTACGCGATGTACGACCAGGTGACGCCGCAGGACATCATGGATGCCGCGAAACGTTTCTTCGTCCGCAACACGCGGACGGTCATCAGCCTGTCGGGGAGGAATTGACAATGACACGCCGGAAAAACACATCCCGTTTGTTTGCACTCGTCCTGGGGGCGCTCATCATGCACGGTTGCGGCACTTCATCTTCGGATAAAACCGTCCTCTATCCGGTCGCCGACGACCCCACCGTGTCGTTCCGCATCTGGTTCAAGATCGGATCGCAGATGGATCCTCCCGGGAAGGAGGGCCTCGCGCTGCTCACCTCGGCCATGCTGAGCGAGGGCGGCACGGCGGTCAACACCTACGAGCAGATCCTCGAGAAGCTCAATCCGCTCGCGGCGGGCTACACGGCGTCCACCGACAAGGAAATGACGATCATTTCGGGCCGCACGCACAAGGACAACCTCGAGGCGTACTACACGCTGTTCACTGACGCGATCCTGCGTCCGGGCTTCCGCGAGGACGACTTCACGCGCGTGAAAAGCGATCTCCTGAACGGCATCGAGAAGCAGCTCCGCTACTCCAGCGACGAGGAACTCGGCAAGGCGGCGCTGTACGATTTCATCTTTGCGGGCACGCCATACGGACACCTTGACGAAGGCACTGTCGAGGGGCTGAAGTCCATCACGCTCGACGACGTGAAGGCCTTTTACAAAACCCATTACACGAAGGACGCTGTGGTGATCGGCCTCGGAGGCGGCTACGACAAGGCGCTCGTGGACCGTCTCGAGAAGGATCTGGCGGCATTGCCGGCCGGCACGCCCGCGATCCCCGCCGCGCCCGCGCCGGAGAAGATCGACGGCCTGCATGTCACCATGGTGGAGAAGGACTGCGACGCCACGGCCATCAGTTTCGGCTTCCCGATCGACGTGCTGCGCGGCGACGCCGACTTTTTCGCGCTGGCGTTGTTCAACTCGTGGTTCGGCGAGCATCGCAATTCCTCGAGCCATCTCTACCAGGTGATCCGCGAGAAGCGGGGCATGAACTACGGCGACTACTCGTACATCGAGATGTTCCCGAACGGCGGCCGCCTGCAGATGCCGCAGCCGAACACGCCGCGCAGGCGGCAGATCTTCGAAGTGTGGGTGCGTCCCGTGCAGCACGCGCAGCGCCACTTCGCCCTCCGCGCCGCGCTGCGGGAACTGAAGCTCGCGGTGGAGAAGGGCATGTCGAAGGAGGACTTCGATCTGACAAAACAATTCCTCACCAAGTACGCCCTGCATTTCGCAAGCACGACGAGCGAGCGCCTGGGCGTCGCCATCGACAGCAGATTCTACGGCATCTCCGGCGATTACATCGAGCGGTACCGCAAGGAAATCGGCGCTCTCACGCTCGAGCAGGTCAATGCGTCGATCAAGAAGCATCTCCAGTGCACGGATCTCAAAATCGCCATGGTCACCAAAGGTGCGGAGCAGTTCAAGGCCGACCTTGTCGCGAACACGCCGAGCCCGATCGTGTACACTTCCCCGAAACCCGCCGAGGTCCTCGCGGAGGACAAGGACATCGAGGTCTTCCCGTTGTCCGTCAAAGCGGAGAATGTGCGCATCGTGCCCGTGGAGCAGATGTTTCAGAAATGAGGGGTGAGTAGCCTGCCCCGAGCGAAGCCGAGGGGTGAAGTCGTGAAGATGTGAATCGTGTATTGCGATTTACATCTTCACGATTGTTGAGCCGAAGCTCCTTTGAGCCGGGCACTGCACAAATGGTGTAGTGCCTTTTCGGCGTTCTGCGCAGCACAGGTAGCCCCTTCTCCATCTCCGGTATCGGGAACATCCTTCCCCCCGGCTGCGTACAATGGTTGGTGGGGAGCAGAACGAAAAGGTTCAGTTGAATGCTCCTCTTCGGATCCATCACGCAGGCAGGGAGAGGACGCATGGATGGCGAGGACGGAATCATCGCGAAACACGGCGGATACGAGAACCTGCTCAGCTTTCAGATCGCCGAGCTTGTGTTCGACGTCACCGTGCATTTCTGCAACAGGTACATCTCGCGAAGGAGCCGCACACACGACCAGATGGTGCAGGCCGCACGATCGGGGGTGCAGAATATCGTCGAAGGAAGCAAGGTAAGCTGCACTTCGAAAAAAATGGAAATGAAACTCACCGGAGTGGCCCGCGCCAGCCTCGAAGAACTCCGCCGCGATTACAGGGACTACCTCCGGCAGCGCGGATTGGAAGAGTGGCCTCCGTATCATGCCGTGCTGATGCGCTTCAAATCCCAACGATACTACTGCCTTGAGGATGTGCGGCGTTTTGTTCAGGAGGAGCGGGGAAGGACTCGAGGTAACGGCAAGGACAAGGACAAGCATGGACCGTCATTGACGGACATGGACGCACAAGGACGCATGGCGACGATTGAATCCGGTACGAAAGTCGGATCGGATCAGAAACCATCCATGCCGTTCTATGCTCGTCCATGCGGCTTCATGCCCACATCGGGAATCGTTGCAAACGTTACACTGTCCTTGTTGAATCTGTGCAGCTTTTTATTGGCCCGGCAGCTCGCCGCTCAGGCGGCGGCATTTGAGAGGGAAGGAGGCTTTACGGAGCGCCTGTACCGCACCCGTCAGAATTGGAAAAAGCAACACTGATCGGGGTTCGAGCGGCGAGAACCACCTCCCTTGCTGCGCCACCAACGGCCTTACGGCATCCCCACCGAGAGCTGTATCGCGCTCGTCTTCTCCGTATTCTGATATGGCACGCGCCATGTGAAATCGATGCGGAGAAAGCCGAAAATATTGCCGACGCCTGCCCCCGCCTCGATGATGCAGGGTGATGTTGCGACGCTGCGCGGATCCTGCACAAAACGCGAACGCTTGTACAACAGCGCGCGCGCCCAGCCGCCGAAGAGATGGAAGGTCCAGTACTGCGGACGAAGGATCGGGATGCGCGGGAGGATGCGTGACACGCTTCGCGGCAGCATGTGCTCCAGGTACGCGCTCCCGAGCATGTCGCCGCCGAATTCGACGTAGCGCACAGTGCGGAAATGGAAACGATCCGTGTAATAGATGTCGCTGCCGCGTACGAAAGAGCGCGCCTGCAGTGGCACAGGCTCCGAATTGTATTCGAGCCGACACTGGTATCCGCTTTCTCCCGCGAACCAGGAGAGTGACAGTCCCTCGATTGCAGCTGCGGCATATTCATAGCTGTACGCCTCCGGGTCGCCCCTGAAAGTCTCTCCTTCATACACCCATCGGTGCGAGACGGTCATGGTGGCACGGAATGCTGAAGGCGCCGTCGACTTGATCAAACACCTGTTGCGCAGCGTTGTTTCACCAGGATCGAAGACGAGAGAAAGCGTCACTGCATTCCGGAGGACATGGTCGACAGTAGTGTTTGTCCTGTATCGAGCTGCGAATGGAGACCAGCTCCACGTGGTGTTGTTTTGTGCGGCTCTGTCGTCGTTATGCGTGTACGCCGCGTTCAAGCGCACTTCGTGCGACAGCCAGCCCCCGGAACCTATCGTATATCCATACAGTGTAGTAATAATCCTTGAGATCGTGCCGGGCAAGAATGCTCGTCACGGAGGTCATGGCGCTTCCAAATAGATACGAGTCATCATCCAAGCCGACGAGTCGGTCGTGGTGTTCAACAGAGACGTAGGCATCATGCTCTCGTTGCAACCAAAGTTCGTACCTGAAACCGAACTTCCACCTCTGGTCTGCGAAGCTGTATTGCAGTGATACGGAGAAGGCCCTGAAATCGAACATCGGAACCAGTGCCAAAGAGGTGCTGTCTCTCGACTTCTGCTTTTTCGTAAACCGCGCCGCATCTCGAGGCTGAGGGCGTGTCCCTCGACGCGATTGAAATGGTACCCGGGGACCAGCCCCGAACCTTCTACTCCTCTTTCGTCATCCCGATACCGCCCTCCTACCAGTCTGTCCCACCACGTGTACTCCTTCATCTTCTGCCGTTCTTCTTCTGCAGCCCTCGCCTTCTGCGCGTACTGCGCTTTCTCGTCATCGGTCTGCCGGATGAGACCTTCATGCCGCCAGACGCTGTCTGATACCGTGTTCGCGCTGTCGGCGATCACGAGATCGTGGGAGGCCAGGATATCTTCCGCGACGTCTTCATTGAAGCGGTACCTGCTCGCCACGAGGAATGTCTCGGTCACCAGGGAATGAGGCCAGATCACATCCATCGTCCGCGTTTCTTTTTGATAGACGGCGGACGGCATCCAATGGGCGTTCTCGAACAGGGTGTATTTCGTCACGATGGTTATTGCAGACGAGCCGTATATCCCGTCCTCCCGCTCCTCGAATTCCAGGACGGTTTCCCGCACACGCGAGCTTCGCTGCTCCACGTACACGATCATCTTCTTCACACGCGAACCGGTGGATTGCGGACGCATGGTAATGACGTGCACGCTCGTTTCGTCGGAGACGAAGGTGGAATCCAGTGAGCACGCGTATTCCTCCAGTCCCTCCTGTGACAACGGGTATGCGCATGCCGAAACCCGAGTCGATGCGCCGGAGGAAATGTCCGGCCAGGCGGCATCGACCATGCCGATGCCTCGCATGCCGTCACTCGTGTCGCTCCATCGATGCGCTTCCACAAGGGTTCTGTCCTCGCCTCTGCCGTACCAGGAGTACCACGAGACGGCCTCCTGCGTGCTGCGGCGCCCTGCGGCAGCCGTGCTGTCGAAATCTTCCGACGCATCCTTCGGCGCAATCAGCGAGCTCCATTTGTGATGCCGGCGCACGGAGTACCGCGCGACACGCGCGGCGTCGGCGTCTCTGACGGCGATGGCCCTGCGAAGGATGTCATAGGCGGGATCCTCCACCGGACGCGCGTCGACCGTCTTCCTGAGTATCGATGCCGGACCGAGCGCGATGCGGATCTCAGAAGAAGGGCAGGATTCGATGCGGATGGTGTCGTTGCGGAAGCCGACGTGGCTGAACCATAGCGCAAACTGCTCCTGCCTGGGCAGCGAAAAGGCGAAGCGCCCTTCCTGATCGCAGGTGGTGACGACACGCGTCCCGACCACGCCGACATGCACGAAGGAGACCGGTGCACCGGATATCGCGTGAACAGCAACGCCTTCGAAATGGCAGGATTGCCCCGAAGCCGGAACTGTACAACATATTCCCGCCGACAGAATGCCGCAGAGAAGACGGAACTGCGTTTTCATGATGCCCCTTATCGATGTTCGCGAACAAACGGATCTATGACCGGTGCGAGGAAATCCGGGAAGAAACAGCAGGAGCGGCGGACAGGAATGGAAGTCGGGAACGCGGCGGGAAATCTATGGAGGAAAGAGCATGGAATGTGACAATGTCGCGGAAGCGCAGGGACCTCTCAGGCCTCGAGGGCCGTCCCCCACGCCCCGCGCTTCTCGTATTCTTTCGCCCCGCGCAGGATGGCGTTGCGCGCGAAGAGGCAGGGACTCCAGCCGAAGCTGCGCACGTCGTGGCCTTCGAGATGCTTGTAGGATTCGAAGAAGTGCTCGATCTCCTTGAGCATGTGCGCGGAGACATCCGTGATGTTGGAGATGCCGTCGTAGCGCGGATCGGAGACGGGCACCCCGAGGATCTTGTTGTCCGTCACTTCCCGATCCTTGATCACCAGGAGGCCGATGGGCCGCACCATCACCACCACGCCCGGCTCGTAGTCCTCCTCGCCCAGCACCATCACGTCCAGCGGCTCGTCGTCGTCCCAGGCGGTGGAGGGGATGAAGCCGTACGCCGTGGGATAGGTCACCGCCGAATGAATGACGCGCTTGAGGCGGAACACCTCCAGCTCGAGATCGTAGGTGTACTTGTTGCGGCTGCGCCGTGGGATTTCTATCACCGCCGGCACGATGTCGGGAGCGTCGGTTCCGATGGGGAGGTTTGCGAGGTTCATGGAGAAGTGGGGAGTAGGGAGTGGGGAGTGGGGAGTACGGAGTAGGGAACTGGATGTTCTCGCGTTTCGTATTCTCTTCATTCTGAATTCTGAATTCTGAATTCTGAGTTCTGAGTTCTGAGTTCTGGATTCCTTCCTCAGTAGTTCATCGCGGATGTTGGACATGCCGGTGACGAACTGCACGAGGCGCTCGAAGCCGAGGCCGAAGCCGCAGTGGGGATGCGTGCCGTAGCGGCGCAGATCGAGGTACCAGTCGTAGGTCTTCTCGTCGAGACCCATGTCGCGGATGCGGCCGAGCAGGGCGTCGAGGTCGTCCTCGCGCTGCGAGCCGCCCACCATTTCGCCGACGCCGGGGAAGAGGATGTCCATGGCGCGCACGGTCTTGCCGTCGGCGTTCTGCTTCATGTAGAAGGCCTTGATCTCCTTCGGGTAATCGGTCACGATGACGGGCACGGTGTAATGCTCCTCGCAGAGGTAGCGCTCGTGCTCGGTCTGCAGGTCCATGCCCCAGGACACGGGGAAGTGGAACGCGCGGCCCGACGCGAGGAGAATGTCGATGGCCTGCGTGTACGTGATGCGCGCGAAGGTGGAGGCGACGACGCTCTCGAGGCGGGCAATGAGCTCCTTGTCGTACATGCCGGCGAGGAATTCGAGATCCTCGCGATGCCTCTCCAGCACGAAGCCGATCACGTATTTCAGAAATGCCTCGGCGATGTCCATGTCGTCGGTGATGTCGGCGAAGGCCATCTCGGGCTCGATCATCCAGAACTCGGCGAGATGCCGCGTGGTGTTCGAATTCTCGGCGCGGAAGGTCGGCCCGAACGTGTACACGTCGCCCAGCGCGCTGCAGTAGTTCTCGACGGCGAGCTGGCCCGACACGGTGAGGAAGGTCTCGCGGCCGAAGAAATCCTCGGCGTAGTTGATGTGCCCGTCCGCGGCAATCGGCGGCGCGCCCATCGGCAGGGTCGTGACGCGGAACATCTCGCCCGCGCCCTCGGCGTCGGCGGCGGTGATGATGGGCGTGTGGATGTACGAGAAGCCGCGCTCGTCGAAGAAGGAGTGGATGGCGAAGGCCGCGCTGTGGCGGATGCGGAAGATGGCGCCGTAGGTGTTGGTGCGCGGACGCAGATGCGCGATGTCGCGCAGGTACTCGAGCGTCATCTTCTTTTTCTGAATCGGATAGGTCTCGGGATCCGCCGTGCCGTATACGTGGATCGCCGTGGCTTGAATCTCGTATCGCTGCTTGCCGCCGGGGGATTCCACAAGCGCGCCGCGCACTTCCACCGAGGCGCCGGTGGTGAGCTTGCGCACCTCCTCGATGTTCGCGAGCGTGCCGTCCACCACCGCCTGGATGCCGGCGAGCGTGCTGCCGTCGTTGACGTTCAGGAAGACGATCTCTTTCGAGTCGCGCTTGGTGCGCACCCAGCCGCGTATCAGCACCTCGATGCCGGCGGCCTCGAGCGCGAGGATCTCCTTGATTCTGCTGCGTGTCATGGAACTCATTTTGTCTTGATGAAGATCTGCGTGAAGTAGAGCGTGCCGTCCGAAGACTTCGCGATGCCGATGGCCGTGGTGTTGAAATCGCCCTCGATGTTCTTCTTGTGGCCGGGACTCGCCAGCCAGGCGTTGACCGCGGCCGTCGCGGCATCGCTCCGGTTCGACAGCATCGCGACGTTTTCGCCCGCGCTGCTCCACGCGATCTGCTTCGCGATGGCGGCCGCGCGGTCGCTGAATCCGTCGTGCCCGAACAGCGTCGTGCCGGCGGCCATGTTCGAGCTGTGCAGGCGCGCCTGCACCACGATGATGTCGCTCCACGCCAGCGCGGCGAGACCTTTCGACACGCGATAGGCGTTGATCTTCGCGTGCGTCTGCTGCTCGAGGTCCGCGAATTCGTACGGCGGCGTGACGGGATTGTCGTCGTCGGAACAGCTGACGAAGAGCACGGGCAGCAGCGCGACGGCGACCAGCACCGCGAGCGTTGCGAGACGGGAGAAAGGAGATCTATGCGTTTTCATCGATAACTCTCGTGAGTGAATACGGACGGATGTTCAGGAGGTCAAACCGGGAACGCGCCACTGAAAATCGGGATCGACGCGCGGCGTGTCGTTTTCGCGCCCGGTCATCAGCGCGATCTTTCTAAGGAGTTGCTCGCCGAAGGAGCGGTCGTAGACGAAGGTCGTCTCGCCGACATCGGACAGGATCATCCAGCGCGTGGAGGAACCAACCCATAACTTATGCAATTCGCGTGTGTTTTCAATCTCGTCGAGAACCATCTCCCGGAGCAGCGCGCGGCAATCGGACTGCACCGCGGGATCGACGCTCTCGAGAAAGCCGTGCACTCCGGCCACCCAGGCGGCCACGTTGCGCTGGTTGCGGTACCAGCAGCGCAGTGCTGTCATGCGGTCCGCGAGGTCCGCGATGCAGGCCCGCGCATCGTCCCCGGAGGCGCGTTCGCGCAGGGATGCGAGAAGGGCGGTCGCGTGATCGAGGATGGGGAAGAGGTCGCGGTCCATGAGACCGACGCAGAAGCGCGCGTGCGCCGGACCGACGAGGTCGAAACCGACGTCGTAGCGGAAGTCCACCCGGCAGCGGTTGTGCGTGGTGGCGAGGAGGTGCATCTCGTAGTAGCGGCGGTCCTCTTCGGGGATCGCCTCGATGTCGGGCACGATGGGCCGCGTGAGCAGGCGGTACCACACGCCCCACGATGCGTAGATCCAGATCGGCACGGGGAAGGCGCGGTAGGCGTCGTCGGAGCAGCGCCAGACCGCGGCGAGGTCCGCGGCGAGGTCCGTGCCGATCCAGCGCGCCGCCGTGCCGAGGATGAACGCATCGACATCGGAGCAGGCTCCGGCCTGCATGCCGCGGAGGATTTCCTGGTTGATGTTCCACGGCGTGAAGGACGGCGGCGCGATGCCGCCCATGCAGCCCGCGGCGCGCACATCGCGCGCGGCGAGGTCGGCGAGCTTCTCCGCCGCCAGCCAGGGGAAGGGGATGCCGAGCAGCGGCTCGTGGTTGTTGGACGTGCCCGCCGAAAAGTAGATTTCCGCATCCGAAGCTCTGCTACGAAGATCGGCAAGCGGTTTCGACTCTTCCGGCAGAAAATGATTGTGCAGGGCGGTGAGGTGGATTTCGCGCGCCTCGGGAATGCGCGGGTGCGCGTAGTTCAGGCGCCAGCCGCGCGTGAGCAGCGAGGAGGCCTCCACGCCGATGCCCTCCTCGAGCTGCGGCCAGAGGTGGTCCATCTCCGCCCAGAACGGCTCGAGGCGCAGCAGCGTGCGGAAGCGCGGATTGACGCGCCGCCCCGCGTCGCGCAGCAGCCGCATGAAGCGCGCGATGTTGTTCGCGGCGGCCTCGGCCACCTCGGTGTCGCCCTTCCATTCGCGGATCACATAGCCGCCGCCGTTGCGGCCCACGTACAGCGAACTCGTGTACTCGAAGCCCGCGCCGCTGTCGTTGGACCAGACTGAGAGGTACTCGAGCTGCGGCACTTCGCGCAGCAGGTTCTCCACCAGCTCCGCGTAGTGTTCGCGCACGGCGGGATGCCCGATCGAGAGGTTGTAGCGCGGGCGGAAACTGCGCATCGGGTGATCGACGCGCGCGCCGCGCAGCAGCGGGTACTTCGCGAGGAGACCGTCGGGCACCGAGCGCGGTTCAAACACACGAGCCCGGGCGCGAGTCCGTACTTCTCGCCGAGCGCGGCATTCGAGCGCAGCGCGTTGCGGTTGGCGGCGAGGTAGTCCTCCGGATAGGCGCCGCGGTTGAGGCGGCTGGACACGAACTGGTCCAGCGCCGGACAGTAGGTGTAGAAGCGCGGGTACACCTCGTCCGACGTTCCCGGCTCGAAGGGCACGGGAAAGGCGAGGCCGTTGACTTCGAGGTGCGTGAAGCCGAGCCGCGCGAGTTCGCGCACGTACTCCTCGCGGTCGAAGCCCTCCGCGCCGCGCGCCCACTGCGTGAGCAGGAGATCGAAAACGGGGCGCAGGACGGGAAACGCGGGGCGCCAGCTCTTCACCGCGCCCGGTCCTCCACCCTCCATCGCCTGCGCCGTCGCGAGCAGTTCCGTGAAGGCGAAGTACAGGAGATTCGGCTGCGAAGCTCGCAATTCGAGGGAGCCGTCGTCGAGCACGGTCAGGGTCGCCGAGGGCGCGTTGGCAGGCCCGGGATCTTCCACGACAAGGCGCAGCACGTCGCCGCCGCCGGGGGGAGGGGCCTGCGTCATCTCGAACACCCGCGACCGCGGCGCAAGGGTGCGCTGCAGTTCCTGCGCGACCGTGCGCGCGACCGGAGGATTGTCGGCCTGAAGGACGATGGACGTGAGGGCGCTCAGGCGTTCGTGCAGTGTGGACATGTGCTGTGCCGTTGAGGAGTGGTCGACGGGGTCATTGCCGGGCAATCCACAAACATCGGGATTCCCTCGATGATCTCATATCGGCGGCGGATGAAACAGACGTGACCATGCGGACACATCGGTTCACATGCTTCGCGGAAGCTCCATTCGCAACGTGGTGATTCCTCGCGCCGGAGTCTTAATATCGGAGACGTCGACCTTTTTCTTCGATGTGAGCGTTTCGTCCAGTCGCGCGTTCCGTGCTCCTCCATGTTCGAAGCTCGTTTCCAAGGCGCAGGCTTGCGGCTGCGTGGAAGGATTCCAGAAGCGTGCGATCACCGCGTGACCATCTTCTGAAAGTTTGACGGCGCTCGGCACCACCGTGCCGTTGGACCACGAGAGCAGGGAGCCGGAGCGAGGCAGCGGGGTGGTGTTCTTCCTGGTGAAAGGCAGCAGCGGCGCATGGAAACGCTCGGCTGCGGCGTTGACCTCCTCGTACTCGTGTGGTGACCGCAGCAGCAGCGCGTAGCGGAAACGGTGCGTACCGGGACACTGCGCCTCGGGCGTCTCGTTGTGCCAGCCGCCCTTGCCGCCGGGCCTGGTGATCAGTCCGTCGGCGCCGAGGAGACCGACGCAGCGCAGCAGCGTGAGCGCGAGCGTGCCCCTGCCGTCGGAGGACAACTCGTACTCGGGCAGACCGTCCGCGAAGAGCGTGAAGCCGTTCCCTTCGTCCCCGAGACCGACGAAACGCAGCATGGGCGCGACGCGGGGCGGATGCTCGATGCTGTATTCGGCGGGATCGAAGTCGCGCGACTCGCGCTCGACGAGACAGAAGGCGGAGTCCGCCGTCGCAGTCCGTGTGCGTATTCCGGTGGGGAAGAGCACGCGCAGACGGTGGTCCTCGGCGCGATTCACAACCGTTGTCGTGACGAACACGAGCGGCGATCCGGCTTCGAGAGAGATGATGGATTCGATGTCGAGCGGGACGCGCGTGCGATCGCGAGCGGGTCGGCGGATGCGCTGCCGGGACCTGCAACGCAGGGAGATGCGCAGGGAGCCGCGCAGCGGCCGCGCTCGACGACGGTGACGGTCGCCGCGCCGTCTTCGAGCCGACGATTCGGTCGCGCGGCGGCGAGGAATACGTGTACTCGTCGCCCGCATCGCCGCCGTCCTCGAACAGGTGCAATCCGGTGATCGTCCGGCCGGAGGACAGATCCGTGACGTCGAGACTGCCGTTCGCATTCACTTTTACGTGCGCGTGTCCGTTCTCGAGGGTCGTTCCGCGAACCTTGATTTCAGACGGGAAGGTCGGCAATCCGTCGCGCTTCTTGATGCGCAAACCGCCGTACCCGAAAGCGGGGATGTCGCGCGCTTCGACGAGACAGGTGAAAACATCGGCGCGTGTCTGTGCGGGATACCCGTGCTCGGAGTAGGTGATGTCGAAGTCCTCGCGTCGATCGAGGATCTGCAGCGGAACGTCGTTCCCGTCGGCATCGAGCAGGGCGACGCCTCCTGCGGGCGGTAGCGCGTCCGCGACACGTACGTCAGGATTCAGTCCCACGACGACGTCCTGTCGGTACAGGCGGATCTCGCATTGCACGATCTCGCTGCGGGGCCGCGGCGACGGGTTGAAGAAAAAGAGCTGTGTGTCGTCTTTCGTCGCGCCCGTGTCGCGCGGCAGCAGATGCTCCAGAGACGCGTCCACCACGGACTGCGCCACTGCGCGCGCGGCGGCGAAGCGCGTCATCATGTCGCGGTGCACCTGGTCCACGCTGCAGCCGCAGATGCTGTCGTGCGGGTGGTTCTTGAGGAGTTCCTTCCACGCGTGGCGAAGCAGGTGGGAGAGGGGTCGCATGCCGCGCGTCACCGCGAAGGCATGCAGCGGTTCGGCGTAGCGTTCGAGCAGACGCTCGCAGGACCTGTTCTCCTGCTTCAGATACATGCGGCTCGAATAGACGCCGCCGTGCATCACGAAGGCGTACTTGTAGCCCGAGCGCAATTCGCCCTCGACGAGCGGGAGCGCGGGCGGCGCGCTGTCGCGGACCGCGTCGATGAATTCCGGCAGCGTCCCGTGCACCATCTCGTCGTCGAATTCCAGTCGCAGCAGATCGAGCGCGGCGGGCAGCGAGGCATCGGGCCAGTGGTGATCTCCGCCGTTGAGCAGCAGCCGGTGCGGTGTGGTTGCTCGCGCGTCGACGTCGCGCTTCAGGGAGCGGAAGCGCGCGAGGATTTCCTTCCTGGTCTGATCAGCAAAGTACGCGCCGCTGTACCCGTGCCTGTGCAGATGCACGAGCAGCACCTCGCTGCCGTCAGGCGACTTCCAGCGATACTCGGAGGTGCGATGCTCCGCCTCTCCCCCGAAGCCTCGGTACAGGATGGCGTTGTCGATGCCGAAGCCGCGCAGGATGGCGGGCATCGCCGCCGCGTGGCCGAAGGAATCCGGAATGTACCCGACCTCCATCGCCATGTCGAAATCCCGCGCGATGGAAGATCCGATCATCAGATTGCGGACGAGGCTCTCGCCGCTGACGAGAAACTCGTCGGGCAGCACATACCACGGGCCGGCGAACAGCCGTCCGGCCTTCCCGAGTGCCCGCAGCTTCTTCGCCCTCTCCGGCCGAATTGTTGTATAGTCTTCGAGTAGCACCGACTGTCCGTCCAGCGTGAAGGCCCGGAACTCCGACCGCACGTCCAACAAATCCATCGTATCATCCATCATCCGCACGAGCATGGCCCGGAAAGTCTCGAAGGGCAGGTACCATTCGCGATCCCAGTGCGTGTGCGAGATGAAATGGTAGGTTGCCATGGAATGGTGAAGTATAAAGTATGAAGTATGAAGTATGAATGATGAATGAAGAAGGGCATACCGCAAATCGATGCAGGTGCGCCTTTATACAACACAACTATTTCGTCTTTTTTCGTGTGCTTCGTGTGTTTCGTGGACGTATTACTGATTTAGCGGATGGTCAGATGCTCGAAATCCAGCACGCAGCGGTGGCTGCCGTGCGTGATGACAAGACGCCGGCTGCCGACATCCGCGTTGAGGAAGGGGCCTTCAAACAGTTTCATCGCGCTCAGGTCGACCAGTTTTCCGTTTTCGTGGCGCTTGTCGGGGAAGGCGAAGTTGAGCAGGTCGCCGTCGATGCTGGTGTACGTCGCGGAGACGCGGCCCGCGCGGAGCTGGAAGAACGGCGTGCGCGAGAGGCAGCGCTCCTTGAACGTGTCAAAGCCGCCGATCTCCGCCTTCGATCGCACCTCGACGATGTACCCGTTCTGCGGATGCGCGCTGCGGAAGCGGTGGTTGTCCTCGTCCT
Organism: Ignavibacteria bacterium; assembly: GCA_016720835.1. GTDB lineage: Bacteria > Bacteroidota > Ignavibacteria > SZUA-365 > SZUA-365 > JADKJW01. The sequence goes on along the minus strand of JADKJW010000002.1, from coordinate 404,276 downwards.
CCGGCAGGCGCATCCACTCGCCGCGCTGCAGCGGGTACACGCCGATGTACGTGTCGCCCGCTCGGCAGAGTATCCAGCCCGACGGTCGACGATGCGCTCGTCGAGCGTTTTCGGGAAGAAGAGGTCGATGTGCTCCGATGTCGTGCCCGCGGGAATGTCGTACAGCGCGATGAGGGTGTTGCGATGCTGGAAGACGCGCTCGAAGGGCGAGCTGCCGGTCCACTTCGTGTCCTTGGCGTACGTGCCCTTGGACTTGATGACGTCGTCGATCAGGATCTTCTCCTGCTCGGGGAAGAACATCGCGAGTTCGCGGCCCGACCAGTACGGATGCAGGCCGAAAATCGTCGAATACGGTTTCGCGCCTTTGAAACGCACGCTCCATGTGTGCTGCTGTATCGGCTGCAGAATGCCGCCCTGCAGTGAGCTGAGGCCGTAGTCGCCGGTCCTGTACGTCGTCTTGTACACCGGGGGGTTGCGCTCCTCGCCGAAGCGTATCACGTTGCGCACGCGTTTCCTCTCGCGGGCCAGCATGGTGTGCGCGGTGTCGTTGGCGATATCGACGATGATCGCCGGGAGGCGGAAATCGGAGAGGGCGGAGAAGACCGTCCAGCCCGACACGGCGGTGGCGGGCGCGCCGAAGTACAGATGCGCGAACTCCGCGGCGGCGGCCGAGCGCGGATTGAACACCGTCGTCGCGCCGTCGCGGGCATTGCCGCCGAGGTACATGCCGTCGAGATGGTCCGAGGCGAAATCCGCGTACAGATATTCGAGCATCATGCGCCCGCGCTGTTTCATCTCCGCATCCTTCGCGAACTGCGCGAGCAGCGTCAAGGGGATGACGTACTCCGGGAGATACGTGGGCGAATCGAATTCGCCCTGCCCGATGCTCGTCGTGAGCGTCACCCAGTGGATGAGGTACTCCCGCGCTTCGCGCAGATTCTCGTCGGAGGAGCGCCCGTTGTACCATTCCGAGCCCGGGAGTCCGGGCCAGGATTCGGCGGCGAGGTACAGAGACGTGTAATAGAGGCACCAGTGGTTCTCCGTGTCACCGCGGTAGGGGAAGTAGGTCTTCCAGATTGTGCGCGCGGCGCGTTCCGCGTCAGGGGACATGACACCCTTCCCGTGCAGGTACGTGCCGATCACGACGTACATCCAGAACATGTCGCCGCGCGGTTGCGTCAATTCACGGGAATGCAGAAAGAGACTGTCCGCCCTCTGGAGATCCTTCCTTGCGTGATAGCGCACCGCGGCGCCGAGTATGCCGGGAGCGGCGGCGGTGTCGAAATACGCGGTGATGCGCCGCGCCCGCGGATCGAAATCCGGAGCGGACTGCGCATGGCCAATTGCAGCGAAGACGGAGAGCAGGATCAATGCAGAGGAAAACGTCGCACTGACGCATCGCGGCCAATGAATTCGGTCCTTCGCGACACCCTCGGGCGCAGTGCGTCTCGGGTAGCTCCGGCATTGAACGCCGCTCAGAACGCATACATCCTCACGCACACGACCTGCGAATCGGTCAGTCCCGCGTACTCCCAGGAATCCCCGGCATCGCGCGAACGGAAAATGCCGCCCCAGCTTGTGGAGGCATACAGCACGCGGGCGTCGAGGGGATCGACGGCGAGACTGTGCACGGTCGTGACCTTCAGCCCCTTGACGGACCGGACCCACGATGCCCCGAAATCGCGCGAGATATACACGCCGCTTTCATGTCCGCCCGCATAGATGCGGGTCGGATTCGAGGGATCGAAGGCGATCGCCCAGAAGGTTTCGTGCGCGATGCCCGCGGTGCAGCGCGTCCAGCTACGGCCGGCGTCTGTCGACAGGTGCAGGCCTTCGTTCTCGGTTCCGGCCGCGAGCATGCCTGCCCGCCCCGGGTGCACGGCGACGCTACGCACCGCGGTCGCGCGCAACGACGTCCGTTTCCAGGTCCGCGCTCCGTCGTCGCTGCGGTACAGGCCGTCCTCGGCAGTGCAGTAGTAGCGGTCGCGTGCGTGCGGGTCAGCCGCGACCATGGACGTGAACAACGGTTTCTTCCGGCCCGCGTTCCCCGGCTTCCATGTGGCGCCCGTGTCCTTCGACACAAACACGCCGTAGGCCGTGCCGATGACGAGGCGTCCGGGCCGTCGCGGATCGAGCGCAATGGACAGCACTTCGGTGACGCGCCAGTCGGTGAGCACGCGCCAGGTGGCGCCGGCATCCGAGGAACGGTGCACGCCGTTGCCCGCGGCGATGTACAGGATGCGGCCGCGCGAGCGCTCGTCCACGGCGAAGCCGTTCGCGCGGATGCGCATGGGTCCGGTGTGCGTCCACGCCGTGTCGCCGTTGCCTGCCTGATAAAAGAGTCCCGTCTCCGAATTCGCGGCGCCGACGATGAAGGCGCCGGTGGAGATGACGGATGTGTACACCGTCGACCGCTGCTGCGCCGAAACGGTGCAGGCCAGGAAGGCGCAGAGAACGAGGGCGGGAACGCAGTGCCGCATTGGAGATCCCGTCAGCCGAGAATGTCGCGGATGGCGACGGAACGCTGTTCGACGGCCGCGCGCTGCATGGCCTCGATGACGGCGAAGGCCTGCAGTCCCTCCTCGCCGCCGGTCTCTGGCTGTCCGCTGTTCTGTATGCACGCGCCGAATTCACGCATCTGCAGAATGAAGCTTTCGTAACCCTCGCCGGAGTAGTCCCGCTCGATCGTCTCCTCCGGTTCGAGCAGCTCGGCGCGGAGCGCGGTCGGCGTGCAGGTGAGGATGCCGAGGGTGCCGTAGATGCGGAAGTGGTAGGCGTCGGGCGTGGCGTAGAACGCATTCAGCGTGACCGGAATGCCCGAGGCGGTGAGCAGCAGCGATGACACCGCGTCCACGGCGCCGCTGTGCATCGCGCGCGCGGTGGCGATGCAGGACACGCGCTCGATGTCGCCGAACAGCGCGCGCGTCAGATCGATGAAGTGGATGCCGAGCTGCGACATCGGCAGGAGCACGCACTTCGCCGGATCGGCCTTCCACGCGGGGAGGCCCGGCTCCAGGCCGACGTGCCGCGAGAGGTTGCCCTCCGCGGCGATGACGCGGCCGATGCGCCCGTCGCCGATCATCGCGGCGGCCGCGCGGAACACGCGCTTGCGGCGGGTGTTGTGCCCGACCATCAGCACGCGGCCCGCGTCCCGCATCGCGGCGATCATGTCCCGCGCCTCCGCGACGGAATTCGCGAGCGGTTTCTCCACGAACACGTGCTTGCCGTGCGCGGCGGCGAGGAGGGTCTGCTCGCGATGCAGATGGTTCGGGGTGACGAGCGCGAGCGCGTCGAGCGCGGGATCGGCGGCGAGATCCTCGAAGCTCTCCGCCGCCCGGACACCCCGCGCGGCGCTTGTCTGTGCCAGCGCGCGGGCGTCGATGTCGTACACCGACGCCAGCTCCAGCGTTTCGGAATCCAGGATGCCACGCAGAATGGTGGCGCCGTGGTTATTCAGACCTGCAAGTCCGATTCTTACGCGGGGAGGGGTGCTGTCGGTCTCAGCGGACATGGCATTCGATGGTGGAGGAGATTGCGTTATACGGCAGATGGAAGATACCGTTTTCCGCCGTGAACTGCCTGCCGCCCGTGACGGCGCGCTCCTCGCCGCCCGTGCGACGGAGGATGATCTCGCGGCGCGATCCGCGCAGGGAGAGTTCGGCGCGCACGGTGTCGAGGCCTTCGAGGAGATGCGGAGCGAGAATCAGTTCGCGCGGTTGCGGGCGCACGCCGACGAGGTGATGTACGAAGAACATGACGATTTCCGCCCAGGTCCACACGACGAGTCCGACCGGCGGCAGGGGAGGCGTCGGCCGCTCGCCGTAGAATTCCCACCAGGCGCCGCCCGCGCCACCCTGCGTCTCCATCAGCCAGCGCAGCGTGCGCCACACGCGGTCGTGATTGCCGGCCTCGAGATTCGCGCGCGCCACGAACATCGACGGGAAGGGCCAGGGCCCGGGCGAGTCCGGCTCGGACGTGACATGGTAGCGCCCGTAGCCGCCGCCGTCCCAGCGCTGATTCCAGAGCGTTTCCATCGCGTCGAGCGTGGCCTTCGCGATGGCGCCGCGCGCATCCACGATGCCGTGAATGATGGGCAGCACGCAACTCGTGTCGGGGTCGCAGAAGGATTCGCGCTCCATCGCAAGCGGCATGCCCTGCGGCAGCGACGCGCGGTTGGGCGGCTCGAAGAGGCGCTGCACGCTTCCGTCGGGCAGACGGCGTTTGATGAGCACGCCCTGTTCCACGAGCGCGTGGCGCGGATGCGTGAGGAAGGCGCCGTGCAATTTCCGTGCGGCCTCGCGCCAGCGCTGCGCCGCACTCGCGCTGCCTCCGATGTCGGCGGTCATGTCGGCGAGGGCTTCGAAGCCGACGATGCTCCACAACTGGTAGCTGCTCTCGAAGCCCTCCCGCACGCCGTAGCGCGCGTCGCGCTCCCAGTATTCACGGGTGTTCTTGAGGAGTCCGGAGTCAGCGTCGACAAATTCTGCCTTCTGCAGGTACTCGCCGACGCGGGTGATTTTGGAGAGATTCTTTTTAATCAGGCGGTCGTCGCCCGTCCACACCCAGTGCGTCCACAGGGCGTGGAGCAACGCGCCGTTCTGATCGAGTTCCATCATGTCGGGCGTGCGCGTGCGGCTGCTGTCCACCGTGCCGCCCTGCGTGTCGACGGAGCGCTCCAGCATGCGTTCGAGCAGGCGCGGCGCCGCGTCGTCGGCCGCGGGGTCGGACATGCCGCACATGGCCGCGGCCACCGCGACCATGCTCTGGTCGCGCACCCATTCGAGGTTGTACTGCCAGATGCCGCCGTCCATTTTCCCGTTCCACGCCACCGCCGCGCGCATGCCCGCTTTCGACACGTTGAACAGCTTCTCGAGTCCCGCGTCGCCCGTCTCGATGCGCGCCGTGCCGCGCCAGTACTCGCCGGACTTCGCGCGCAGTGCGGACACCGAGCCGGGCGCGGTGCCGGTCCAGAAGTCGTCGCTGGACAGCACGAGCGTGCAGCTGCGGTCGCCTCCCGGCGGGAGGCTGCCGAAGTCGAAGGTCAGTTGCCGGTCGGCTGCGCTGGTGGCTTCCGCGGACGCGAGATGGAGCACGCGGAAGCCCCGCGTCGTGAGGCAGCGCTTCTCGCGGTCGACGGCGTATTCGTCGAAGAGCATGAGATTCGGGTACAGCAGCGCGCGCGCGGTGACGGTCACAGGAGTGGCGCCGGTATTTCGCAGGAACACGTTGCGGACGAGGGCGGGCATGCCCATCGGGGCGGTGAGCTGCTCGACGACGATCACATCGCCCGCGGGCCATTCGATGCGCAGCGTGGGCACGCCGTCGGGAAAGTCCCACGTCACACGGCTCGTCGCGAACTCGGGCACGTAGCCCCTGCCGTTCACCGTGACGAAGAAGCGCGTGTTTTCCGCGCCGCGCTCGGGATGGTACAGGTAGCTGCTCGCCTTGCGGCTGAAGTGCTCGGGCGACATGACGAAGAGCCCGCAGTGCGTGCCCACCTCCGCGGTGGCGGCGGTCTGCAGCACGCATTGGATGCGTCCGTTGCCGAGCACGTAGTACTCGAGTCCTTCGCGGTACGAAATGTAGTCTCGATGAAATCGCTGTCCGGCGCCGTCCTTCGCTGTGGCTACGGACGCCCGCTCATTCGTCGCATCAGTCGTGCCGGGCCCGGGCTCTCTGTCCACCCGCGCTGCAGCGGCGATGGATGCAGGCACGGCGCCCGCGAAACCTGCGAGGGCCGATACGGTGAGGAAGCGGCGTCGTTTCATCCAGTCCACACCTCAGCATCTGCGCGTATATGATTCATCTTCACAAAATACGCAGAAATCCGCCTCATCGCCTCCGCCTTCCGATTTCCGAATTTATTGACTCCCTACTCCCCACTCCCAACTCCCAACTCCATTACTCCTCTCAGGTAGCCTCTCAGAACTTCCAGGTTTTTCTTCGAATTTTCCAGAAGAGGCAGGCAGTGCGTTTCGATGCTGATGTGCTCGACGATGCCGTCGTCATTGGCCGCGCGGAGCTGTCCGCGCCAGTCCACCACCCCTTCGCCGATGGGCACGCAGCGCACGAGCGATCCTTCCGCCGTGTCCTTGGCGTGGATGTTGACGATATGCCGCTTCAGCGCCTCGTAGCCCTCGGGCCAGGGGCGCTCGCCCGTGCCCACGGCATTCGCGGGATCCCAGTTGGCCTTGAGGAAGGGGGAGGCGACCGCGTCGATGAAGGCGGCGGTGTTCGATCCCGAGTCGCAGATGTAGCCCGGCTCGTTCTCCACCGCGAGAACGACGCCTGCGGCGGAGGCGAGGTCCGCTGCCCGCCGCATCGCGTCGACGGCGCGCGCATGCTCGTCCGGCTTTCCCGCTTCGCATGAAGCCGAAGACGATGACGAGCGGCGCGCCAAGCTCCAACGCCATATCGAGCGTGCGCGGCAGGGTTTCGCGGAGCTGCGCGGCGATGCCATCGCGGTCCTCCGGCGCGAGCTTGAAGCTGCCCGGCGAGAGGGCGGTGATGCGGATGCCATGCTCTTTCATGGCGCGCCGTACTGCCTTGAAGTCTGTGGCGGCCACGTGCGGCACACGTCCCGTGGGCAGCATGCGCAGTTCGTAGCGCGTCACGCCCCAGGACAGGCCGTGCTGTATCGCGTCGGAAAAATCCGCACAGATTTCATCGGAGATGAAGGCGAAGGAAAGCATCAGGGCCTCATGGTGTAGGACTCATCACTTCGCAAACATCATCACGCTGGTCTTCACTCCGTACTCCGTGGTAAGCATCACGATGTACATTCCCGATGGCAGCCCGGATGGGACTGTGTATTCTATGCGATGCGCGCCTGCGGACATGTTCGCATCCAAAAGCGTGGATACCGTTTGCCCGAGCAGATTGAGCACGCGGATAGATACATGCGACTCGCGGGGAAGACTGAAGTCCACCATCGTCGACGGATTGAACGGATTCGGATGATTCGACAGTGTCAGACCATCAGCGGGATTGAAAGGCCGATTTCCCTGCGCCGATTCGGATATCCGCTTCGGAAAGCGCCAGCGCGGCAGCACCCGGTCGTACCCGCGCTTCATGCCGTACGCCTGATGCAGTGCAAGATCGGAATATCCCGCAGCCCGCATGTCGTTGATGATCGATACAATCGCGCTGGAATCGCGCGCGGCCATTGCAACCATCTGGAGCACCGGCAGAATCTCGCGCGCAGCATTGCTCCCCGGATACGACGAGCGCAACTGCTGCGCCTTTACTCCCGCAAGCTCGGGGTGCCCGAACACGAGCAAGGCCCGAGCCCAGGAGGAGAGCATGTCCGCGCGCACATTCGGATGCGTGACGATGCCGAGCATGCTGTTATAGAACGCGGCGCTTCTCGCGAGACAGAGCTGTGTGCTGTCCGGATAGCGGAGGGCGTGATCCGCCTCGAGAAAGAGCAGGAAGGACGCGGCACGCGATGCCTCTGCCGGAGTGGGGTTGTGCGAGAGCAGATAGCCCAGGAAGCGGTACACCTCTGCAAAATTGTTTGCGTGTGAATACCTCGGCAAATCCGACAAGTTTGATGCGAACGGCGGAAGCGCGCTTGCTTTCGGAAAGACTATTGTTGTATCCGCACAACCCGGATCGCAGATCGTGAAGATGGCGTTGCACTGAACCGGATCGAAGAAAACGTTACCCGCGACGGGCGAAGAAATGAATCGCTGCTGCATGTTCGCCGTCAGTGTGCAGGTGCCCCCATTGTTGTCCGCTTCGCCCCACCAGTTCTCAGCCAGTTCGGCAGTGGAGGAACTGTCTATGAGGACGCGCTTTCTGCTCTGGTCGTCGTGACTGATGTTGTTGTATCCGTAACCGGGAGGGGCAGCCAGCCCCCCGAACAGATAGGATTGATTGCGAAGATCGATCTGCGTCGTATCGTTGTTGGTGATCCTGTTCTCGCCGTACTCGCCGGTGTATGGATTTCCCAGTCTGCCGACGGCGTTGTTCATGTACAGTCCCGCGTCGAGATGCTCCTCGATGCAGTTTCGCGTGATCGGCGCGGAGAAGGTACTCGAGACGAGAGCGACGCCTATCCTGTTTCCGAAAATCCGGCTCGTCGTGAGATGCAGCCAGCTGTTCACGTTCGTGATTCCGGTCCACCATCGGCTCCGTACATCCGAACATTTGACTTCCAGACTTGAGTGGTCCCCCAGCCCCTGAAGGAAGATCCCATCTCCCTCTGGGTTGAGTGAAATCGAACGCTCGATGGCGGTTCTGCGCACGATGTTCTGCGGCGAAGGCGATTCGTAAAGATGAATCGCGGAACCTCCGCCATCGTTGATTGTCCTGATATCGCGGACAATGCAACTGTCAAGGACTAACACCGCCTCATCATATGCCGAGAGAATGCCATTCCAAGCGACAGCGGTGTCCCGGGATGCGCCTTCAAACGTCGTAAGCCGGGCGTAGAGGTGACCGTAGTTATCGAGGTTGCGGTACGGGGCAAAGCTGAGGATGCAGGTGTCGCTGATAGTTCCTATTGATGTGAGCAACGCCCCGGACCAGTTCACGAAATGAGGAGTATTTTCCATCGCCGCACCGTCGCGCAACTCCCACCTCCCGCCGCCATTGAGTATCGAATCGATGCAGCGTTCAAAGCGGTATGGAGTAGTGCCCTCGAAAGAGATGACACCGTAATTCTCCCATGTGTTCGTGGAATCCGGCAGGCACTGTGTGCTGAAAGTCATACCGTTCCGGAAGGTCAGGCTGTCGTTCCAGTCCGTCCGTATCGATCTGCTCCATGCCAGCTCGCCGTTGCCTTCAATCATGCCGGTGCCCCGCAGGGCGTGAGCGCTTCCGAACAGCATGGTGCCACGGTTCTGAATCGATGCTCCGTTCAATTCGATGTACACGCTGTCATGACAGTAGAGATTACCCGTGGACTGAATCGCAAGCGTTTGATGTCCCTGCAGGATCATGTTCTCGTACACATCGAAGATGGCCCCGGATGTCACGGTTGTCAACGTATCGAGGAGCGTACCGTCGAACAGCGTGGCGTCTCTGACTCGGTACAGACGGCCCTCGCCCGGTTCGAAGGATTCCGCGAATGTCGTGTCGGTTGAGATCACCCAGCCCTTCGAATGGTCCATACTCTCGATCAGAATGTTATGCGTTGTGGAACCGGCGAAGGAAAGGGCGATGGTCCTGCCGCTGTCCCGCTGCGTCCTTGTGTTGATGATGTAGAGGTAGTCTTCGGTCTCGTCTTCATTCTGCAGCCAGCCGATGTGGAAGTACCGTCCGTTCTCCGGATCGAGCACTTCGGTGGTGTCGTCCCTTGTGACGACATTGGTGACCCTGATGCTGTCGTTCAGCTTAAGCGCGTCCAGCTCCGTGACGTTACGAGCATCATTCTTCCACGTGAGCTGCATGAGCGTCGGACCGATTTTCTCCAGTTTCATATTTACCGCGCGCACGGCGGCTGCCTTATCCTCTTCATAACTGTCCATATGGATTACTCTTCCGTTTCCGTCAACCAAACCAGAGACCGAATCGACCGGGCTGATCGCATGACTGAAAAAACAGTAATACCCTACGCCCTTTGCACCCAGGGCAGCCATGATGTTGGCTTGTACGGCTATTTCTCTGATATTCGGTTCTCTGAGGTGAACACTTCCGTATCTTGATACCTGTCCAAGTGACATCCACGGCTTTTCCTTATCGCGAGCCGCAGTGGCGATGTTTCGATAGTTCAATATAATATCTCTCAGTGACTGCTGGACCGCGTACTCACCCACGGTAGTGTCATACAATCTGTAGCAGTCAGTGAGCAGAAACGAATGACCCGTCTCATGGAGGAATCGGCGGGTTTGATATATCGGATAGGTGCTTGAGGTTATGCTTGTTGTGCAGAAATCCGAAGGAATCGCGGAATAGTTTTTCACATGGTTCTTTACCAATTCTGTAAAGAGCCCTATTACAGGGTAACGAAGAGAATCCACCCGATCCGTTTCCACTTCATCTTCAAGCCGGAACGCAAACAAATACGGACTACTATTCTGACTCAAGTAACGATCCATGTAGTCCGTGAATGACATGATGTATCTCGGTTCGCCAAGAAGATTCGCCGAGTCGTTGTCTATTGCGATGTAGTCGACTCGCACACCGACATGATTGGGCCAGTGCACGCAGTAATCCAGCTTTCTCCCAGACACATCCGGCGTGAACGTGACCGCTCTGGATTGGACGTAATTCAACGAGTCTACCTCGCGAACCATGATGTTGATCGAATCGACGAGCATCGGGTTCCTTGCGCTGTCGAGGACCCAGAGACTGCACAAAACACTATCCTTTAAATGACCTTCATTAAATACTTGATCGGCCTTCATGCGCACCCTGAAATATCTCGCTGCCTGTGCCTGTTGTGATGCGTATGGATCACGCAGTCCCTTGGCGATGAAGCCAGCCTGGTGCTCCCCGCGCTTCACACGGATAACATTGTCGGCTTGCGGGTCTGTCGATGCATCGGATTCTGTTTTACCATCGGCATCGAACTCTTCGACGCCAACGCAGCTTGCGTCTCGGCTGTAATGCCACGGACATTCAGGATGGTAGAGCCAGCGTCGCCCTCCTCGCAGTGGGAGAAGAAACAGGCTCGTGTCCATATAGGCTGCATCCCAAATGGCAAAGCGCAAGCCGTTATGGTCATTCGCCTGGAGGAGACTGTCCCGCACGTCGTTTTCCGTGTTTATGGTATTGCCCACATGGATCTTGAACGGTCCCTGGTTTATTCGCAAGTAGTCCGCAATATCGTCCCAGTGACAATAGCGCCACTGGGTAGATTCCCAGATTTCCCGATGATTAAGAAATTCACCGAATATTAGGAATCTCGTTGGAGAAGTTTGAGAGCTGGCGGCGATCGGAAGCGCTATTCCCGAAATGATGATGTAACACAGAACAAGCTTCTTCATGATTGCTCAAGGTGCTGTTTACGAAATTAACATGGGGCGCTTATCGCTTCACGATCTTTCCTTTCAACAACCCATTTGTCGATTCGAGAACACTGAAGTACATTCCTGGTGAGACCTTCATGCGTTGAGCGTCGCGTCCATCCCAATCAACCCGCGCTTCACCGTCAGAGCCTCGTGCAACAGTGAGCGCGCGCACTACCCGCCCATATATATCGTATATCTTCAGTGTTGAAGTATTGCTCACCTCGGCGCTGACTATTATCGTCGTACGATCGGTAAATGGATTTGGGAACGCCCTTAAGGTAGGCGTTTGCGATACTGGTATATCATCCATGGAAGTTCTCCTCCAGGATTCACCACCAAATACAGCAAAGCCGGTTTCTCCATTGTCTACGAACGTCGCGGCGAATTCCGCCAGACCATCTCCGTTAATATCGCCAATATGTGCCACCTCGATCGCAAAAGCATTCCCACTCATTGGATTAAACGCAGTCGCCGCAGGGTAGGATTCCATTCCCAGCGAACTCCCCAAATAGATGAACGCCATGCCAACTCCCACACGATAACCACCGGACAATAGAAAATCGTCATACCCGTCGCCGTTGATATCACCGATCATATGTGCTACCCTTGCGAATTTGAACACCGCGGAATCTCGTATCGATAGTACCCTGTCAGGGAAAGTACGAAATCCTCCGGCTCTCCCGTAATACACATATCCGAAATGATCGCCGATATACAGATCGCATATTGCATCCCCGTTCGTATCGAAAACATTCAACGACTCCATGGAAGATGGATTCGTGCTATATGGAATCACCTCCCTCCCAATGCGTTGATCCGAATGAAGAGGATCGAACTTGAATCCATCCCCTCCGTAATATATATCGTAAAATTGATACGGAGGCGATATTCCAATAATTTCAGGCACATTCGAGCCTACGATGAGATCTTTGACCCGATCTCCGTTGACATCTTCAATAATGACTCCATTGTATGCGAACTCAAAATTGCCAGCCCGGTATATTCCGGAAGTATCAGGACGCGGAAATCGTGAGGAACCTCCATAATAGATATACACCTTGCCGAACCAGCCGCCGCCGGTCACTCGCATCTCCCGGGCGGCAATGGCGATGTCCTCCCGGCCATCTCCGTTCAGATCTCCGATCGCAATGTAGCCACCAAAATCCGGAGGTCCTTGAATATTGGCTTCTTCTGAATGTATCCTCCAGGCCGGGACGGTGTCGATCGTGTACGGACAGCTATCGCAGCCGGGATACATGATGACCTCATCGATGTACGACTGCACAAGAAGGTCGGGCAGCCCGTCTCCGTTCACATCGCCTTTCGCGAGGGTGCCATAACCCTCCAGCCGCACGAAGTTGTTCCTGTCGATGATACCCGGGCGCGTTCCGAAGATCATCCATGTCTGCATGGAATCCCTGCACGCGTTGATGAAGAGGTCCGGGATACCGTCCCGGTTCACGTCCCCCATCGAAAGGATGTGATCCGCGTACCGCCAGTACGAGTACCCCGGGGAGTAGAACAGGCATGATGCTCTGTCGAATCCCATGTTGAACGCGCCCTGCGAAAATCCGGCAGTGCACGACACAAGGAGCAGCGCGACCACAGCGAACATCCTGCGAGCGGTCCCCCCGTGCAGGTCACGCATTGTCAGCCAATGGCATCGCCTGTCATCCATCTGCACTTCTTTCAAACGTCGATGAAAATCCTGGGCACTCACCCAAACCCGAAAACGCTTATCAGTTGCAAATTACGGAACTTTTCGTGTGAGTCAAGTGAAATCCACTGGTTCCGATGTACTTCACTGTTGATGCATGAGAAAAGGACAGGCGGGACGCCCGTCCCCTCCCGGATTGCGAGAGTACTCATCAGGAATATTTCACTATTGATTCATGAGAATCGGACAGGCGGGACGCCTGTCCCCACCCGGATTATCGAGGATGTTGTTCGATACTCCAGTACTCCAGTACTCCAGCACTCCAGCACTCCAGTACTCCATCGCTCCAGTACTCCACCATCCCAGCCGCCTCAATGCCTCATCGTCTCCCCCCTCCGTTCCATGTTCCGGCCGTAATACCACATGAAACCGCCGAAGCCGAGGAGGATGCAGGACATGGCGGCGACGGCGACACGCTCGGTGAGGGACATGTGCTGCAGGAAGGCGAGACAGATCATGCCTCCGAGCAGCATCATGGTGCGGCCGACGATGGGGAGCGTGGACACCTGCCTGCGCCCCGCTGCGTAGACTTCACGTTCGACATCGACTGGTGTGTCGACTTTCTTGAAAAACGCGGCCACCTGCGCGCGCTCCTCTTCCGTCTCCAGCGCGAAGACCCGCGCGAAGAAATACAGGCTGCCGCCCAGCGCCAGGCCCGACGCGATCGCGAGCAGGCGCTTCCACTCGGCCACGTCGCCGACGGGCGTGGCGAGGAAGAGCGCGGCCATGCCCGCCGCTATCGCGACGCTTATCGCGGCCAGAAGGAGTTTGTTTTTCGTGTACAGCGTGCCGGTCCAGCGCGACGTGCTGAAGATCGCGAAGGTCATCGCGAAGGCGAGGTACACCTGCGGCCCGATGTCCCAGTTGAGCAGCAGGCGCACCGTCGCGCCGGTGATCAGCCCCCACACGACGGCGCCGAAGGCGGACCACTTGGGCACGCGACGGAAAATCAATCCGAAGGCGATGGGCACGGTCAGGGGAATGTTGAAGAGCGTGAAGAAAGTCTGCATCAGGTTGAAGATGCCGGTCTTGCTGGTCACGAACCACGTGGCGAGGCCCATCACGGTGATCCCGATGCACACGGCCGCGATGCGTCCGGCGGTGAGGAGCTGCCGGTCCGTCAGCGTGCGCCGCGACATGCCCTGGTAGATGTCGCGCGAGAATATCGACGACACCATGTTGTACACGGTGCTGAGCGTGGTCATGGTGGCGGCGAGCATGGCGGCGATGAACACGCCGATGAGGCCGTGCGGCAGCAGCTTCATCACGAGACCGACGAAGACGAGGTCCTGCGGATTGATGCCGGTGAACGGCGCGAAGAAGGGCACCGCCGAAAGATCGGGCCAGTACACCTTCGCGACGAGAGGCGGGATGCCGAAGACGAAGGGGATGCTGAGCGCGAACAGCGCCGCGGTCTTGCCGACGCGCCGCGCGTCGCGCTCGTTCTTCACCGAGTAGAACTTCGGCGCCGCTCCCGAGGCGATGCCTATCGTCGTGATCATCAGAATGGCGGCGAGCCAGTGTCCGGTGTAGTGCACGCCGTTGTAGGTGTGGTCGAAGCTCAGCGGCGGCAGGGCGTCCCACAGCGCCATGGGACCGCCCACGAGCCGCAGGCTCAACGGCATCACGATGAAGGTGATGCCGAGCAGCACCACGCCCTGCACGACGTCCATGGCCATGTCGCCCCAGAGCCCGCCCAGCAGATTGTGCAGCAGGATGATGGCTCCGATCAGCAGCACGATGATGCGGAGATCGAAGCCGAGCAGCGGCGCGAAGAGCTTGCAGGTGGACGCGAGCTGCACGCCGCCCGACAGGATGAAGTTCATCCCGAGCACCCATCCCATCAACTGCTGCGTGCTCATCGTGTAGCGCGTCAGCGTGTACTCCACGGGCGAAATGGAGCGCGTGCGCCGCCACTTCGTGGCCGTCATGCTGGAGCCGATCAGGTAGGCGACGGGCGAGATGCAGAAGTAGAGGATGGTGAACAGTCCGGTGCTGTAGGCGAAACCCGCGGCGCCGGTGAAGATCCACGCGCTGAAATTGCCCATGTACAGCGACATGCCCGACATCCACCAGGGGATCATGCTGCCGCCGGTGAAGTACTCCTTGCCGCCCTTGTTGACACGCATGAAGTACAGGCCGATGCCCATGATGATCAGGAAGTACACGATCACGATGGCGATGTCGAAGCTGTTGACGGATTTCACGCGCAGACTCCGGTCCGCCGCGGGCGGACATTCGTGGCGGTTATCGGTAGGTGACGGTCACGGAACGCGTGCCACGCACACGCAGGGCGCAATCGGCGTAGCGGCTCGCGCCGGAAGCGGAGATTCGTACCGGCAACTCCTTTGTCCCGGCGAAGGCGCGCGCCCGTTTCGCGCCCGGGGGCAGGAGCACGTGCAGCGACGCCTCGGTGCTGCCGCGCAACAGCAGGGTGATGGTGCGGGCCTCCGCGTCATGCAGGTAGTCGTAGCCCACCGATGCGCCGGATGGGCCGTATGTCGCATCGACGCGTGCTTCATCCCGCCCCGCGGCCGGCCAGCGCGGCGCGATGCGCGTCCGGCGATAGAGGAGCGATTCGTCGGTGATGCCCGCGAGTCCCTCCATCAGCGCGTAGAGCATCGCGGAGGAGCCCCAGGAATCGGTGGGCGAGGCGTCGGGACTCGTGCTCGTCTCGATGGTCGCATGCCGCCCGTCGGGGAAGTACCAGAGGAAGGAGCTGCCGTCGCGCGTGAGTTCCTCGTAGCGCCGGAGCTGGGCGACTGCCCATTCCTCGCGGCCGTGCTCGAAGGCCGCGCGCGCGAGTTCGCCGCCGACCAGCGGCATGATGCCCCCGTTGCAGTAGGAGCCGGGCACGATCTTCTCCTCGCCGAACATGCCCGCGGGGAAGGCCGGATCGATGCTGAACCAGGGGGCGAAGGCGCTCGTCGACTCGCCGCGCCGCATGTACTCGTCGATGATGCTCCGCGCCATCGCCGGCGTGGCCATGCCGCGGTTGATGTCCATCGGGTTGCTCAGGCTGAGCTGCGCGGCTTCGTCCACGCCCTCGATGCTGCAGGGCACGAGCGGGACGCGGTGCGCGTAGAAGCGTCCGTTGAAGCAGAGCGCGTTGGTGCGGCGGCGCAGACCCTCCGCGCGGCGGGCCCAGCGTCCCGCGGCCTCACTGCGGCGGAGATGTGTGTAAAACTGCGCCATCTGCGTGAAGGCCTCGTAGTAGCCCGAGTTGTCGCCGTGCATGACGCCCCAGAACGTGTGCTCGTCGATCTGGAAATTCAGCCACGGATGGCGTCCCGCGGTATAGTCGAAGTCCCAGGTGTCGACGGTGAAGGCGCGTTTCACGAGGCCGGTGCGCGCGTCCCAGCGCCAGGGATCGGTCATGATGTACGCGAGGGCGCGTTCCATGTGCGGGAGCATCGCGCGCAGCCAGGCGTCGTCGCCCGTGGCCTGCCAGGCCATGTGCACGGCTTTCACGAAGCGGTACTCGACGTCGGCTTCGACGGGGACGCGGACGTACTTCGCCCAGTTTTCCCGTTCGCAGGGGACTTTCTCCGGCGTCATCGTGACGTAGTCGAAGAGCCAGCCGCGGGCGTTCTGCGTCTCCGCGAAATGCGTGGCGACGCTGGTCAGATCCTTCTCGAAGTACTTGAAGCCGCGCATCATGTCGGAGTAATCGCGTATCCAGATGCTCGGCGCGTCGGGCGTGCGGTAGCCGCGTATGCGCGCGCCCATGAGGTCGTACTCGGTGACGCTTCGTTCCAGGAAGCCGCGGATGCGGGGGTACAGCGCGTCGAGCTGCGCGTCGCCGCAGCGGATGGAGGTCTCGCGGTCGGCATCCATCAGGCGGCTCCGAGTTCGCGGCGCACGATGCGGGCGCCATCAACCATCGCCCGCAGCTTTGCGAAGGCGCGGTCGCGCGGCATGAATTTCATACCGCAGTCGGGACTGATGATCAGCTTTTCCGGAGCAATGAATTCGAGGGCCTGCCGGATGCGCCGCGCGACGAGATCCGGGGTTTCGATTTCGGAATTTTTCACGTCGATGACGCCGACCACGATGTTTTTGTCGGTGGGGTACTGCGCGAACAGTTCGAGCCCTTCGCCGTCCGACACCGCGAATTCCAGGCTGAGCTGCTGCGCGGGCGCATCGAGCAGGGCGGGGAAGAGGTCCGCGTACTGTCCGGTGAAGAGGCGCTGCAGCTGATAATTGCCGTAGCAGGTGTGCAGGGCGATGGTCGCGTCGACGCCGTCGACGAGCCGCGCGAAGGATTCGAGCAGCCAGGGCATGTCCTGCGGGTAGCCCACCCAGATCGGCTCGTCGATCTGGATGTGTCGGCAGCCGGCGACCACGAGGCGCTTCAGCTCGATGTTGAGGATGTCCGCGAGATCGAACACCAGGTCCCGGTCGTTCGCGTAGCATTCGTTCGTCGCGCGTTTGGCGAGCATGTGGGGTCCGGTGACGCACACCTTCACGCGATGGCGCGCATGTTCCTGCAAGAAGGCGAAATGCGTCTCCATGCCGAGGCTGCCACGTGGGAACACCTTCTCCCGCACGACCGGGTCGCGCATCTGGATGGACTCGTCGAGATTGCCGATCGGCTTCATCCTTCCCGACATGTCGAAGCCGCCGATGCGCGCGGAGAAGAAGTTCACCATCGTTTCCCGGCGCAGTTCCCCGTCGGTAATGATGTCCACCCCGGCGAGTTCCTGATCGAGGATCGCGGATTTCACCGCGCAGTCGTGCGCCTCCCGCGCGTGTGCGGCGTCGATCTCGCCCTGCGCCGCGAGCGCGCGAATACGCTCCAGCCAGGGAGGGAAGGAATAGCTGCCGATGACCGTGGTGGGGAGGAGGGGGAGTGTCTGCATTGCGCCCTGCCGAAATTGAACATGCCCGGTATCCAACATAACGCGGTGACACGCCAAAAGAAATCACCCGATGGAGGTGTCCGGTACCTCCGCGACGGCGGGATGCGGGGAAATGTTCCCTGATGAAAAGAAGATCCGGGAGTGCGACATCGGGTGGAGACTCTCCGGGATGGTTGCCTCCAGCATCAATGCAAATCCTTCACTCTTGCAGTTTTTGCCTTGTGAGCGGAAATACGAAAAGTTCCCATTCCATTCCTTACAAGGCTGTTAGAGTCGTGCACCCCTTTGTTTCTATTGACGATGATTCGGGCGTGTTCCAAATAAAAGACGAAAAAACGAATCAATGTCTTATTTCCGGTATACCCGGTTTCCATGGCACGCAACTTGTCTAAAATCGAAAAGACGATCGCGAAGGATTCCGTGCATCAGCAAGGATACCGGGTCGATCGGCGTACAGGACGACGCACACGGCTTCGACAGGGTTACGCAGCCGGCGCATGCCGACGATGCTGCCCGTACCTCGAGGATGGCGAATGTCCATCTGCCACACAACACGGCGCCCCGCCTCGGGAATGAGAGAGGCGGTCGCCGCAAGCCGACCGGCGGAATGCCGGTCGAAATGAAGGGGATAGATAATGAATCAAATGATCGGCGTACTGGACAACCAGGCCAGACTGGCTCGAGTGGACAGCTCCGTGTGGTCGCGGTGGGTGATCGTCATCGGGGCGCTTTCCATTCACACGCTGCTCTTCATTCCGAGCACGGTCACCTTCGGGGTCGTGTCGGGAGTATTTCTGATCGTGCCGGCGGCCCTTGCGGGCTGGTGGTTCGGAATCAAGGGCGGCTTCGTGGCCGGTGTGGCGGGAACTTTCCTGCACTGTCTCCTGCTCATCGTGGGAGCCAACGCCGTGCCGTCCGACATTCTCCACATCATCCCGGTCTTTGCCCTGCTGCCGACATCCGGCGTGCTTGCGGGCATGTACAAGGTGGAACGTGTGCGCGTCAGGGGCCTCGAGCAGGCTCGCGCGATCGAGAACGAAAAATTTCAGCAGGCGCAGGAATCCTGGAAAAGCACGGAGGAGGAACTGCGCGAACTCGAGCGGGAGTATTCCGCGATGGTCATGCAGGCGCGCGACGGCATCCTGATTCTGCAGGATGACACGATCGTCTTCGCGAACCGCTCCCTCAGCGAGCTGGCGGGGTACGCCAGCACCGAGGACATCCGCAGGATCCCGTATCTCGACGTCATCGCCGAAGAGAGCCGGGTCCCGTTCAGGCAATACATCGAAGCGCGCATGCGCGGCGAACAGGTGACGCCCTGCTTCGAGGCGAAACTGCGCACGAAGAGCGGGGAGGTCCTCGATGTCGAAATCACCATCACCTCCACCCAGTACTACATGCGCAGCGCGTCGCTGGGGGTCGTGCGCGACATCACCGAAAAGAAGCGCGACGAACAGCGGCTGCGCGACTCGCTTCGCGAAAAGGAAGTGATGCTGAAGGAAATTCATCACCGCGTCAAGAACAACCTGCAGGTCATTTCGAGCCTGCTGAGCCTGCAGTCCGATACGATCGAAGATCCCGTCGACCAGGAACTCTTCAAGGAGAGCGAGAACCGCGTACGGTCGATGGCCGTAATACACGAGAAACTGTACCAGTCGAAGGATCTGGCACTCATCGATTTCGGCGACTACCTGCTGAACATCACCTCGTGGCTGTTCCGTTCGTACCACATGACCGAGCGCGTGACCTGCACGGTCGTCGCGCAGGATGTCTCGCTCGGAATCGACGCCGCCATCCCCTGCGGGCTCATCATCAACGAGCTGGTCTCCAACGCGCTGAAATACGCGTTCCCGGACGGCCGCGAAGGGAAGCTGAGCGTGGTGTTCGCGCGAGGCGATGAAGGACAACTCCGTCTCACGGTCTCCGACGACGGCATCGGCATGGCTTCGGATATCAGCATGGAGAATTCCAAGACGCTCGGACTTCGTCTGATCAGCATTCTCATCCGCCAACTCGGCGGGACCGTACAGTTGGACGGCAGCAACGGCACGACCTTCCGCATTGAATTTGCCAACCACTAAGGGAGTCTCCATGGATCCGGTACGCATTCTCGTCGTTGAGGACGAAGGCATCGTCGCGGAAGACCTGCGACGGCGTCTGACATCCCTCGGGTACTTCGTCGTCGATTCCGTCGCGACCGGCGAGCGCGCCCTTGCATCCGCCGCGCTGCACCTGCCCGACCTTGTCCTGATGGACATCATGTTGCAGGGGGACATGGACGGCATCACGACGGCGGAGCACATGCTGCAGCTGCGCGACATCCCGATCATCTACGTCACCGCGTACGCGGACGACCGCACCCTCGAGCGGGCCAAGATCACGGAGCCGTACGGGTACATCCTGAAACCCTTCGAGCGCCGGGAGCTGCACACCACCATCGAAATCGCGCTCTACAAGCACCGCATGGAGCGGCGCGTGCGCGACAGCGAGCGCTGGTTCTCCACGACCCTCCGCAGCATCGGCGACGCCGTCATCACCACCGACGACCGGGGACGCGTCACCTTCATGAACAAGATCGCGGAGCGTCTCACGGGATGGAGCATGGACGAATCGCGCGGGCGGGATGTGGGCACCGTTTTCGTGGCGACGGATCAGAGCACCCTTTCGGGAGCCGGCGACGTGGTGCGCGAGATTCTCCTCACGAAACAGCCGCTCGAGATGACCAACCATACGGTGCTGCGCACGCGCTCGGGGGAGGACATCCCGATCGACAAATGCGCGTCGCCGATCCGCGACGAGAAGGGACGCGTGCAGGGCGTCGTCATCGTGTTCCGCGACGTCACCGAGCGTCGGCACGCGCAGCAGGCCGTGCTCAAATCACGGAACCACTACCGCACGCTGCTCGAGGACTTCCCCACGATGATCTGGCAGACCGACGCCGCGGGCGGTCACACGTATTTCAACCAGACCTGGCTCCGCTTCCGGGGCACGACGCTCGAAGAGGAACTGGACGCCACCTGGCACGACGACATCCTCGCCGAGGACAGGGCGCGGTACCGCGACGTGCGCGCGAAGGCGTTGGAGCAGCAGAGCGTCTACGACACGGAATTCCGCCTGCGTTGTCCCGACGGCACGTATCGTTGGATCGCGGAGATCGGCAGGCCCTACGAGGAGATCGACGGCGGGTTCGCGGGCTTCATCGGCTCCTGCATGGATGTCACCGAATGGCGAAAGGCGGACGAAACCATCCGCCAGTTGCGCTCGTCCGTCGACGCATCCGGAGAGGTCGTGTTCATGACGGACCGCGATGGCATCTTCACCTTCATCAATCCCGAATTCACACGGCTCTACGGCTACACCGCGGAAGAAGTTCTCGACAAGGCCACGCCGCGCATCCTGAAGGGCAACGGTCTCGAGCCCGAGCACGACACGAATTTCTGGGAGAACATCATCCAGGAAAAAACGTTCCACGGCGAGATGGTCAACCGGACGCGCGACGGGCGGCTGCTCTCCGTGGAATCATCGGTCGATTCCGTCCTTGACGACCGTGGGAATGTGGTCGGCTTCCTCGCGATTCAGCGCGACATCTCGGGTCGCAAGGCCGCGGACGAAGCCCTGCGCCAGAGCGAAGAGCGCTTCCGCCGGCTCATCGAGGCGTCGCCGGACGGCATCATGTTGACGGACACCGCCGGAGTCATCGAGATCGTGAACCGGCAGACCGCCATGCAGCACGGGTACGATTCTCCGGAGGACCTGCTCGGCCAGGTGCGCGAGGCCTGCTGCCTGGTCCATCCCGATGACGCCGAGCGGCTGCAGAGCGACATCGCCGCGCTGTGCGCCGACGGCCAGAACCGGCGGGGCGAGTACTGTCTCATGCTGCGCGACGGCGCGGCGTTCCCCGCGGAAGTGTCGTTTTCGCTCCTGCGCACCGCCTCCGGCGCGCCCAGCAAGATCATCACCATCACGCGCGATGTGACGCAGCGGAAGTGGGAGGAAATGGAACTCATCGGCGCCAAGGAGAAGG
Organism: Ignavibacteria bacterium; assembly: GCA_016720835.1. Classification (GTDB taxonomy): domain Bacteria; phylum Bacteroidota; class Ignavibacteria; order SZUA-365; family SZUA-365; genus JADKJW01. Next base: position 382,715 of record JADKJW010000002.1, on the reverse strand, counting down.
CCGAGGAGTCGGACCGCCTCAAGGACGCGTTCCTGCGCAACGTCTCGCACGAGATCCGCACGCCGCTGAACATCATCATCGGCTTCGCCGAACTGCTGGAGATGGAACTCGAGCGGGAACAGGACACGGACAAGGAGCGCTACTTTGACAGCATCAAACGGGCGAGCGAACGGCTGATGCGGACCGTCGAGCTGATTCTGAACATTTCGAGCCTGCAGGCGGGCACGTTCCGCCTGTCCTGCCAGCCCATCGACCTGGTGGAGCATGTCCGGAAAATCGTGAACGATTACCAGCCGCTCGCCAGGGACCGCAACCTGCTGCTCGCGGAAAGCTCCGAGACGGAGAGCGCGCCCATCTTCGCGGACGCGTACAGCCTTGACCAGGCCCTCGCGAACGTGATCGACAACGCGATCAAATTCACCTCGGAGGGAGGCGTCTCCATCCAGGTGTATCGCGACGACGCGTCGGCGTGCGTCTCGATAACGGATACCGGGGTCGGAATATCGCGCGAGTACCTTCCCGAGATCTTCTCGGTCTTCTCCCAGGAAGACGCGGCCTACACGCGCCCCTTCGACGGCATCGGCCTCGGCCTTTCGCTCACCCGTCAATACGTGCAGCAGAACGGCGGCACCATCGACGTCGAGAGCATGAAGGGCGGCGGCACCACGGTGACGATGCACTTCCCGCTGCGCGAATGCGTTCCGGAGGACGTCGCATCCGCCGCGTCCGCCCCGGCGGGGGAGGCGTTCGTTCCCAATGTCCGCAAGGATATCAGCATCCTTGTCGTCGAGGACGACGGTCCGACCCAGTCGCTGATGAACGTGCTGCTCTCGCGCTACTACACCGTGTACTTCGCGGAGAGCGCGGACGAGGCGTTGATCATCCTGAACTCGAAGCCGATCGAACTGGTCCTGATGGATTTGTCGATTCCGGGCGAGATGGACGGTCTGCAGCTCACCCGTCATCTCCGTTCGTCCGAGCAGTGCAGGAATCTCCCCATCATCGCGCTCACCGGACACGCGTTCGAACTCGACAGAAAGAACGCGGTCAATGCGGGATGCGACGCGTTTCTCACCAAACCCTTCCAGATCGCCAAGCTCACGGAGCTGGTGCAATCGATGATCGTGGAAGACGCCGCGATGGTCTCGTGAGCGCAACCCGGGTGCGCGGCGCGCGGGCGCTCCGTCCCGCCCGCGGAACGTCCGGTGACGCGGGCGCCCTCATGATTCCGCGGTCGTTTCCGATACGCGAACGCCCTCCGGGCTGAGCCGGACGGGTATCACACGGTGCGGGCCCTCCTCCGCCTCGATGGCCTCGATCACGCGCTGCGCGTGGCCGGGGCCATCACCGCACAGCAGCGTGACCGAGCCTCCTTCGCCGCCGGCGCCATTGACCTTCCATCCGGCGGCGCCACACGTGGATGCGATCCCGATGAGGCGTCGCGCGGCCTGTCCGACCAGGCCGGGATGCAGGCGCTCCTGCGCGTCGGTATTTTCCGTCAGAGCGCGGCCGAAGCGCGAGAGATCGCCCTCGAACAGGGCGTCTCGAGCGTCGCGGGCACAGCGGCGCAGCGCATCGAGGCGTGGCGAGTCCGGACCTTCTCCCTCGAGATCGGCGATGACCATGCGATGCACCTCCGAGGACCGGTGCGACGTGCCGAGATACACGAGCAGGAGCCGCTGCTCGAGGTCGTGGAGCACCTCGGCGCGCACGGCGAGGCGTTCGACCCGCGCATCCGGGAATGCGGAGATGGTGATGAAGCTGATGCCGCCGTGCGCCGCGGCGATCTGATCCTGCACGCCGCATTGCCAGCCGAGCAGATCCATCTCGACGTGATGCGCGGAACGGGCGAGGCCGTCGGGCGTGAACGCCCTGCCGTGCAGACGGGCGAGCGCGGCGAGCAGGGCGACCGTGACCGACGCCGAGGTGCCGGTGGATGCGCCCGGCGGGATTTCCGCCTCGATACGGATGTCCGCGCGGACGCCTTCGGGAATGCCCATGAAATCAATGGCCGCTTCCAGCAGGGGATGTCCGCCGCTCAGCCCCCCGCGCGGCTCGTAGCGGTACGCGTCCTCCCGCGCGCCGGGATGAAGAACAACCGGCGGGTCATTGGCGTGGCGCGCGCGCGCGCGGAGCGCGACGTGCACGCCGGGAGACACGGCGATATTGAGGACCGCGCCGTGTTTGGCGAACCAGGTGTCCGTCCAGCCGCCCGCGTCGGCGATGCGCATGGGCGCGAAGGCGTCGATGTTGCGCGCGATCATGGTCTTTCGGGGCGCGGTGTGACGGGCGCGGCATGTTCCGCCCCGCGCATGCGCCAGTGCCGGTCGCGCCGCGCAAGACGGACGCCGGGCGACAGGGATTCCAGATCCCGCCGGAAGCGCTCCTCCCGCCGTCCGCTCAATGGTGACGGGACGCAGCGGGAAATCGCGAGCGGCAGGAGCGACACCTCGGGGCCTTCGCCGCGTCGAAAATCGAGGCGAGCCAGCAGCGCGCGGCTGGCGAGCGGTGCGCGCTGGTCGAACACGAAATTTCCGACGCTGTAGAGAATCGGCCTGCCCCGGTACAGTTCCACGCGCTGCACGACATGCGGGTGGTGACCGACCACCGCATCCGCGCCCGCGTCGATCAGCGCGTGCGCTTCCGCAACCTGCTCAGGCTCGGGCGTCTCGTGGAATTCTCGGCCCCAGTGCAGCAGCGCGAGAATGCCGTCCTCCGCATGCGCGCGCTTCCATGCCCGGATGCGCGCGGCCAGCTGCTCCGCCGTCGCCTGGCAGGGACCCGGGAGCGTGTCGGCGTACATCCAGTTCTCCAGAGGCAGCGGCACCGACGCGAACACCGCGAGCCGTTGCGCGCCGCGCGCGATCAGCACCGGCGCGCACGCGCCGTCCTGCGTGCCGCCGTACCCGATCGGGGCGAGGCCTCGCGCGCGCGCGTGTTCCGCCGTCGAGATCAGGCCGTCGCGGCCCTGGTCGATCGTGTGGTTGTTGGCGAGCACGACGTGCGTGAGGCCCGACGCGCGGAGGGCGCGCAGCCACGCCGGCTCCGCGCGAAAAATGTAGCGCTTCTCCAGCGGCGCGCGCAGATCGGTGGCGGGGCACTCGAGATTCGCGATGACCGCGTCCGCGTCCGCGAACAGGGGCGTGACGTCCTTCAAAAGAGCATCAGCTCCGAAAATCCGGATCTGTGTCCGCACGCCGCGGTCGAGGAGCAGATCGCCCGCGACAAGCACGGTGAGGGGCGGCTCCGTCGGTCGGCGCTGCGCCTTCGCGCCCCGGGTATCCGTCGCGAACAGAAGGACGGCGGCGACGAGCGCCAGGGCCGGCGCGACGGCGTTCAGCATCCGGAGCTGTAGGAACTGCCCGGCGCCATTTCGAGCGGCGTGATCGGGGCGAGGATGCCGCGCATCCAGATCGGCGGCCCCGGAGCGGTTCCGTCCTCGAGCATTTTCTGCCAGGCCTCGTCCGTCAACCGCTCCGCGGCGGGATGGGTGAACTCGTGATAGCTGAACACGGCGCCGCGCGTGAGCGTGAGCAGGCCGTCGATTTCCACGACGACGTAGATGCTGTGGGCGAAGCCGACGGCGTTCTGCAGGCAGCGGTCGTTGTACGTGTACACGTCGGTCGCGATGGCGATGGAGCGGTCGGGGCCGGTGACGCTGTACCAGTCCGGCGCGTCGATGATCGACAGGGTGATCGCGCCCGCCGACGATCCGATCAAACGAATGGTCTCGTACTCCTTGTCCGCGAGACGTTCGCCGCGGAGTTCCTTCTCGCTGACGCGCAGGAGGAATTCGCCCATCTCGATCAGGCTGTTCGTTTTCGCGTTGATCTCGGGTACCATGAGGCGCGCGTCGACGAGAAAGCGCCTGGTGGCCCGGAGCATGGCGACGGCATCTTTCCAGAAATCGACCGCAGGCTCCACGTATCCCACGGTGACCGGGGGCGGCGGCGGCTCGTCACCGCCGCATTCGGCCGCCATGGGCTGCTTGGCGTAGAGGACGACGTCGTGCTTGAGTTCGGTCCACGACGCGAGCGCGGTGTTGAGGCACTTGCGCTGCCAGGCGTCCGTGCGCATGAACGGCTGGCTTCCGCCCGGGACGCGCTCGATCGCGCGCAGGCTTCCGAGCCATTTTCCGTAGACGGTGGTCGTATCCGACGGACCGAGGAAGTCGCGGCGGACGGCGCGCAGGGAATCCGGGTACGCGGGCCAGGCGGCGGCTTCGCGGTATTCGTCGAGCAGCACCGATTCCGCGGCCGCGTTCCCGAAGGCGGCGAACACGTCGAGTCCCTTCGGAATGGGGCGCCGGGGACTGGGATCGCGCAGCACGTGCACCAGACGCTGGAGGATTTCGGCATCGGGCGTATAGCGCTGCGGGAAGAAGAACAGCTTCGGCTTCGAGAGCTCCTGCTGCGTGAGCGCGTCGTCTCCCCGCGGCGGGATGCGCTCGGGATTGCGCTTCACGAGCGCGTCGCGAAACGAGGCGAGGACGCCCGCGCTGAATTCCTGTCCCGGAGGGGCGCTGCTCGCCGCGACTTTCCATTCGGCGATGCCGTCGAGCACGGACAGATTGTCGGGTTCCCCGACGAGGAAGCGCAGCGGCTCGCTCATCGCCGTGTACAGGTCGAGGACGGATCTTCCGCCCTTCGCCTGCGCCGTGGCGGTGATGGAGGAGAGCACCGCCGCGCGCGCGGCGCCGTCCGCGTCGCCGAGCGCCAACGGCGCCAGCTGCAGCCACATCATCGCGCGAAAATATTTTGCGAGCGCCTTGTTGCGCGTATAATGGCCCCGCGGTCTGAACTGCGAGTAATCGAAGAGCGGCGACGCGAGCATCGCGGAACCGCGATCCGCCGCAGCGGCGATCTTGCGCAGCTCGAGCGCGACCGCCTGCGCGTACGGTTTCGGCGGGGGAGGCGCGCTCTTGCCGGACAGCAACGCGAGGGGCACCGCGCAGTAGGCGGCCACGAATTCCGCCGCGCGTTTCGCTTCGGGGCCTGGTGCGGACGCAGCCAGGGCCGTCGCGCGCGCATGCAGCGCGGCCAGCAGCTCCGCAAGCGACGATGCGAGCCGCTTCTCCTCGAGCGTGCGCAGCGTGAAATCGAAGTACATGTGCATGAGCTGCAGATACAGGTCCGTCGTGACGAAGCTCGGCACGAGGTTGTAATCGTTCTCCTCATAGATGTCGAAGAGCTGCAGCTGCCGCTCCGGAACGATGGCGAAACCGTGCTCGCCGAGTTTCGTGCGCAGCGTGTCGGAGATGCCCGCGAACTGCCGGGTGTTGACGAGGTTTCGCACGTCGGCCTTGCGCGCGATCCCGTCGCCGGTGAAATTGCGCGCGAGGAGCGCGTCCTCCCGCGTTTTCAGGCGCGCGACGAATGCCTGCTCCTGCGCGTCGAGCGTGACGGCGAAGTCCTTTTCCCACCAGATCGGCTGATACCAGTCGAAGGCTTGGAAGACGGCGCGCAGCGCGGCGTCCTTGAACAGGTGCCCCTTCCGCGCGTACACGGTGTTGCGCAGGAAGCGCAGGTCCTCGAGCGATTTCGCGTCAATGTCCTGCGCGAGATCGATCGGCGGCGGAAGCACGCGCTCGCCGTAGCGGTTGCGGAACTGATTCGATTCGTACACCGAGGATGGTTGGGCGGCCGCGCCCGCGACGAGCACGAGCAGGGTGAAGGCGATGGTCAACACGTTCATGGAAACTCCTGTGCGTTCATGGTGTGGAGCCGCCGCCGCGCCGCCGCGACGGTGAGGGAGCGGGATGCATAGGCGACAAAGCGCGGGCCGAAGACGTGCCATCTCCACAGGCCGACCGCGCAACGCCCGCTGCGTTCGCGTTCGATGGTCGCGATGACGGTCCATCCGTTCCGGTGCAGCACGGTGAAATCCCGCAAGGGCATCCCGAGCCGCGATCCGAGCCAGAGTGGACGCACCGCGCCGCCGTGCACGGCATACACGAAGAGCCGCAGACGCGCACGCCGGTCGAAGCGCGTCTCCTTGATTACCCCGAGCAGCAATTCCGGAATGCCGTCTCCCGTGATATCCGCGCATTCGGCGCGCGTGACGGGGAAGGAGAGATACCGCCTCGCCGAAAGGACGCCTCCCGGCCCGCTGCGACGGGCGACAATGACGGTGCCGCCGCCGTTGCAGGGACGGAGGGAAACACGCAGTGTGTCGCCGCCCGGAAGCACGGACAGAAAGGAGGTCCCGGTCGCCGCGCGGGAACGGTTCTCGTCCGGCGCCGCGCAGGCAGACGCAACATAGAGGAGAACAAACGCGTATATTCGTGTCTGCGTGCGCAGAGCGTCGCGGAACGCGTGGACGCCTCCGTGTGAAATCCGGCTGAAGTATCGATACATGCTGGAATGGTGCTGAATCACGAATCTTTGGAGCAGTTTATGAAAGTCCGGACACTTTTTCCATTGCGGGCGATTCTTCTCTTCGCGGCAGTCTGCTGCATCAGCCTGTCGGCCGCGGCGCAACAGCGGCAGGCGGACCCCTCGGGGGCCTGGTACGGAACTCTTGAAGTGCAGGGCATGAAGCTCGGCATCGTCATTCATCTCGCGGCGGCGAAAGACGGCGGCTACACCGCGACGATGGACAGTCCCGACCAGGGCGCGTTCGGCATGCCGGTGCCCTCCGTCCGCATCACGGGCGACAGCGTCATCCTGCGTCTCCCCGCGATACAGGGAGGGTACGATGGCCGCATCGTCAACGATTCGAGTATTGACGGGGCGTGGAAACAGGCGGGAAGCGATTACCCGCTCCCCCTCGTGCGCCGATCCGCTCCCCTGGAAATCAAGCGACCCCAGAATCCGAAAAAGCCCTACCCGTACGACGTGGAGGAGGTGCGTTTCGAGAACGTCTCCGCCGGGATCTCCCTCGCGGGCACGCTCACGCTGCCGCGCGAGGGACGTCCCTCCGCCGCTGTTGTCATGATCACGGGATCCGGACCGCAGGATCGCGACGAGACGCTGTTCCAGCACAAACCGTTCTGGATCATCGCGGATCATCTCACCCGGCACGGCATCGCCGTGTTGCGCTTCGACGATCGCGGCACGGGCGATTCACGCGGCGATGCGGCGACAGCAACGTCTGAAGACTTCGCCGGCGACGCGCTCGCGGCAGTCACGTACCTGCGCACGCGAACCGAAATCGATCCCGCGCGCATCGGGCTCGTCGGACACAGCGAGGGCGGCCTGATCGCGCCGATGGCCGCGCAGACCGACAAGGGCATCGCCTTCCTCGTGCTGCTGGCGGGCACGGGCGTCACGGGCGAGGAAATCCTCTACGAACAGGGAGCCCTGATCACCCGGGCGAACGGCATGGCGGAGAGCGAGATCAAGAAGAATACCGCCATGCAGCGCCGGCTGTTCGACGCCGTCCGCGAGGAGGCGGACAGCGCGAAGGCCATGCATCGCCTCATCGCGATCATGACGGAGGCGCAGCGAGAGGAATCCGCGGGCGATACCGCGGCACTGAAAAACGCGGAGGCCAGGATCCGCGCGCAGGCCGTGCAACTCAACTCCCCGTGGTTCCGTTTCTTCCTGTTCCATGATCCGGCAGTCGCGCTTCGCAAGACCACCATTCCCGTGCTCGCATTGAACGGCGAACGGGATCTTCAGGTGTCCCCGCTGCAGAATATCCCCGCGATCGAAGCGGCGCTCAAGGCCGCGGGCAACACGCGATTCAAAACAATGGTGCTGCCGCGGCTCAACCATTTGTTCCAGACATCGAAGACGGGTACGATCAGCGAATATGGAACGCTGGAGGAAACCGTGTCCCCGGTGGCGCTTGAAGCGCTGTCCTCATGGATCGGCGAGGTCACACGGAAGTAGACGCGCCCGCGGCGGCCGTCCTCGCGACGGACTCCTGTGAAATGAAAAGCCTCGCACCAACTGGATGGTGCGAGGCTTTTTCGGAAGGGAGCCGGGCGTTTACTTGGCGAGGATCATCTGCCGGGTTTCGGTGTGCGTGCCCGTCGTCATGGTGCACAGGTACAGGCCCGCGGGCAGGAGGCGCTTCTGGTCGTCGGCGCCGTTCCAGGTGAAACGATGGACGCCCGCGGCGAAATCGCCGTTCGCGACCGTCGCGACCTTGCGGCCCATCGCGTCATAGACGACGACCAGCACGCGGCCCGATTCCGCCAGTTCCGCGGTGATCTCGGTGGACGGGTTGAAGGGATTGGGATAGTTCTGATGCAGGCGCGTGGCGACCGGCATGTCGAAATAGAACACCGTGGCCGTCGACGAGACGGATTCCGTGCCGTCAAAGTCGATCTGCCGCAGGCGGTACGTGTACGTTCTGCCGGAGACGACGGACTCGTCAAGATACCCGTACGACGACGCGCTGTGCGCGGTGCCGCGTCCGTCGACGAAGGCGAGGGTTGCCCAGCCGCCGTCGTCCGCGGCGCGCTCGATGCTCCAGCCGCGGTTGTTATTCTCTTCCGCTGCACGCCAGGCGAGGCGCACCGCGCCGGCCGTCCTGCTCGCGGTGAAGGCTTCGAGCTGCACGGGCACGAAGGTGATCATGCTCGCATTGTTCCAGATGCGTTCCTGCCGCATCTGCTGCACTTCGCGGTGTCCGTAGGAAATCGGCCACACGCGATCGACGAAGGCCGTCATCTTGCAATGGCGATAATCCCAATCCTGCAGGAACTGGACCGCGACGGAGCGGGTCAGCTTCTGTCCCTGTGTGAAGCCGTTGGTCGTGAGCATCTCGCCAGGCTGACCGAGCGTGACGTCGCGCACGGCGTTCATGTGCCAGTACGGATTCAGGGTGACGACCGTGCTGCCCACGATCCGCTTCTGGGGATAATTCACGCTGTCCTCGCTGACAACGAAATGCAGGGCATAGGAACCGGTCATCGCCGCGAGCACGTCGATGCTGATCGTGACGGAGAGGATCGCCGTGGTGGTATCGTAAAAGCCCGACATGCCGATCGACAGGGGCGAAGTGGCAGGTGCACGCGTCGATGCCAACCCCCCCCACCATGCGCGGGTCGATACCGCGTAGTAATAATTTCCATTGATCCCCCACACGATGCGATCGATGGAGGCGGCAGGGAAGCCCGGCACGGCGGAGCTGTCGGTGACCTCGTCTCCCGCGATGGTGGCCATGGCATCTTGGTTATGATAGGCGAGCGCGCGCGCGGTCGGGATCCGCGCCAGGATGGCCTTGATCGTATCCGCGCCGTCAGGGCACCACTGGCACCAGGTGCCCGTGAACTGCTCGAGGAGGACGTTTCGCGTTGTTTGCGCGCCGAGCGGGAGCGCCATGACGCTGAGGAGGAGAAGCGGGAGGTACCAGTTGCAACGTTTCATGATTCATCCTGGCTGGGTGGGATGGAAAGTATGGGAACGACGTTCAGGAATAACCGGCGACAACGGGCGCGGACCATGAGAGGCGGGAGCAATATGGAACAATCGACGGGACAAATTTCCGGACCATTTTAATGTAGGAAGAAACTGCTTCATCGTCAATAAGCAACTGTTTCAAAAGAATGTACAGGACAACACGCATGTTCAGGGACGCGAATGCCCCCCGGGCACAATATTTTTGCCGATTGGACGGCATTCTCCTGCACAAGGCAAGGTTTTATCCCGTACCTTATGGTCTGGACATGAACTTCTCGCCGATCGCGAACGCGTCACACCATATCAGGACCGCAATGAAAACGAAAACCCGCTGCCCATGGGGAGAATCACAGGAATTGTACGCGCGATATCATGATGTGGAATGGGGAGTCCCGGTGCATGACGATCGCGCGCTCTTTGAAATGCTGCTCCTCGAAGGCGCGCAGGCGGGACTGACCTGGTTGCTGATTCTGAAACGGCGCGAAACATACCGCGCGGCGTTCGACAATTTCGACGCGGAAAAAATCGCGCGGTACGACGCCGCGAAAATCGAGGCGCTGCTCCAGGATCACGGGATCGTCCGCAACCGCTTGAAGGTGGAAGGCGCCGTGAAGAACGCGAAGGCCGTCCTCGAGCTGCGCAAGGAATTCGGGAGCTTCGACGCGTACCTCTGGCAGTTTGTCGGCGGCGCGCCGATCGTCAACCGCCGCGCGACGGTGAAGGATATTCCGACCACCACCCCGGAAAGCGACGCGATGGCGAAAGATCTCCACAAGCGCGGCTTCACCTTCGTGGGCTCCACCATCTGCTACGCGTTCATGCAGGCGACGGGCATGGTCAACGATCACCTGCTCTCCTGCTTCCGATACGAAGAATGCCGGTAATTTCACACCTTTGAACGCCTCGGTGACCAGGAGTGAGATGTGAGGATGGAGGGGGGGGGTGAGAACCTCGATTTCTCCTCACATCTCTGATCTCACATCTGTCCTCACCGCGCGAGCCAGGCGCCGGCTCCCCAGAAGATGGCGAGCCAGATCAGGCCCTTGATCGTGAAGAAGAGCACGCCCAGCCAGCCGAGCCGTTTCATCATCCGCATGAAGCGTGATGATGTGGGGGCACTGTCGTCTTGAATCCGGGTTTCGCCGGGCATGGCATCGCTTTCAGTCAATGGCGTTACTTCTCGTATTCTTTCAGGTAGCCGGTGAATTCGCTCAGGTGGTTCTCTTCGTCACTCAGCAGGGTGATGGCCATGTCCTGCGTCACGTAGTCGACGCCGTCGCACATTTTGATGATCTTGTTGTACTGCGCGATGGCGCCCTTCTCGGCGTCGATGACGCCCTTGATGACGGAGACCACGTCGGTGGTGTCCGCGAGCGGCTGGAGCGACGCCTGTCCGCGTGGCAGGGCGAGGGAGCCGGGGACCTTTCCGCCGACGGTCTTGATGCGCGCGGCCAGGGTCTGCGCGTGCAGCAACTCGGTGGGGATGTCCGCGCCGAGGGCTTTCTTGATCACGTCGCAGCGCACGCCGTCGAGATTGACCGAGGCGGCGATGTAGTTTTGGATGGTTTCGAGTTCCGCCGCGTAGGCGATGATCATTTCGTCGATGATGGCTTCTTTGCTCATGATGTCAGGTCCGGGATGATGAAGAATCGAAAAAAAGGTGCTCCTCTCAAAACAGCGGAGCGCGGGAAAAGGTTCTTCTCAGCGCGCGAGCAGAATTTCTCGCGTCGCAGTCGCGCCGCCCGCCGCGAGGCGAAGCAGGTACATGCCGCGCGGAAGCTGCGGGAGCGCGAAGGACACGACGTGCGAGCCGGCGTCCATCCGCGCATTGTCGGCAAGGGTCGCGACGCTGCGTCCGAGCACATCGTGCAGGGTGAGCAGCACCGGACCTTCGGCGGCGAGCTGGATGCGGACGGTCGCGGAGGAGCGCACCGGATGCGGCTGCGGGACGTCGATGGCGATGGAAACGCCCGTCGGCATCATCCCGTCGACGGCGGTGGCGTTGCGCTCGATCACGGATCCCGGCGTCAGATCACGGCCCGTGAAACCCGGGAAATTCCGCGCGTATTTGCGGGCCTTGAAAACGTTGTTTGCCGAGCCGAGGTCGGTCGGCACCGTGTCGCCCTGCGCGAGGATGCCCTTGCCGGTGACGGGATTGACGTACTCCCAGACGATGCTGCCGTCGGCTGCGATCTCGAAGAAGCGGCCGCGCGCGCCCTCGCAGATGAAGGTGTTGCCGTTCGGGAGGCGCTGCGCGCTGGAGATGTTTTCGGATATGAAGGTCTCCTTCGGCGTGGCCGTGAATATCCACGATGCGTCCGCCGGGGCGAAGGGCAGGCCGGGCGCGTAGTCGTAGAGACGGTCGCCGCGAAGGGGCGGGGTGATTTCTTCCACCGATGAATACTTGCCGGCGGGACGGTTCAGTCCGTTGTTGAACACCAGAATGTTTCCCTCGCCGCGCAGCCCCGTCTCGATCCAGTGCGCATCGTGCATGCCGTAGAGCTTCTGCTCGGCCGCCGTGCCCGCGCGATAGGTGCGGGGATTGCCCCAGCGGTAGAGCAGGTCGCCGCCGCGGTTGAGCGTGCCGCCCGTATGCGACGCGGCTTCGGCGGTGGTGGTGCTGTGATCGATCACCCAGAATTCGTTGAAATTATGGACGCAGAGGATCACCTGATCGAGCTCCGCGTTGTAGGCGACGGCGTTCGAATGCATCCAGTCCAGCGCCCTGCCGCCGAAGTTCAGGTCGATCAACTGCGGGTTCTCCGCCGGATTGCCGTAGTTGGCCTTGGTCGAGTCGAAGTCCTGCACGAGGTGATCCCATGCGTGCCATTCCCACACGATCGCGCCGGTGGTGTCGCCGGTCTGTTGCACCTCGATGATGTGATCGGGCCACAGCGGACCCGCGCCCGACGTCGCCGGATTCTTGCCCGCCGCGGTCCATTCGGCGCGCGTCTTGAGTTCCCACGCGATCATCAGCACGTTGCCGTTGGGCATCGGGCAGATGTCATGATGCAGCCGGTGCAGCGGCGTGGCGTACAGAAAATTCCAGAGCAGGGTGCCGTCCCAGTCGAATTTCTGCACGCGCGCACCGACGCCGCCTCCGTTGAAGCCGGGCAGGAACGGTTCCATCCCCGCGCGGAGCAGATGCCCGTTCGGCAACAGGTAGGCCGCCTGTCCCGGACGCTGCGCCGCCGTCCAGGAGCGCACCTGCCTGCCCTCGGAATCGATGAGATGCGTCGTGGTAGCGCCCATCGGGGCGAAGAGCGTGAGCCCGTCGAAGGTCCCCGCCTCGTTGCGCAGCATGCCGACGGTGCGGGTCTGGGCCGCGCAGAATTGGATGAGGACGATGACGGCGAGTGCGGCGGTCAGTATTCGAAGATGCATGTGAGTGTCCGATACGGAATTGATGGCTGATGCGTGCTGTCGGAAACGATAGAACATGAAATGTACGGGACTTCGGCGTTCCGCCCAAGGCATCGGGCGTTGAGAAAGTCCGCGGAAGTGGATACATTCAGAAATCCGGTTTCACGTCCCCCCGGTCGCTCACCGCACTTCCCCCGAGGTCCCCATGAAACGCTCAGTCTCCGGTCTCCCGATCATGGTTGTCGGGTTGCTCATTGCTGTTGCGACGGCGATTGCCGCGCCGCTGACCTTCGTTCCGCAGACGCTCAGGCAGCCGGACGGCAGCATCCTCGAATGCTTCGCGAGCGGCGACGAGTACTACAACTGGCTGCACGACAAGGACGGCTACACGATCGTGCAGGACCATGCGAACGGCTATTACGTCTACGCGACGAAGTCGGACGGCCGCCTGCTGCCGACGGCGCACGTGGCGGGACGCAGCAATCCCGTGAGCATCGGCATCGATCGCTGGCTGAAGACGGACGCGCGGCACCTCGTCAATGCCGCGCCGTTCTTCAAGGCGTCGGCCGACCGCAACCCGCCGGGTATTACGACACCCACGATCGGCAGAATCAACAACCTGGTGATCTTCATCCGCTTCAGCGACGAGGAGGAGCGCAAGGATTCGCTGAAGGTCTACGAGGCGATGTGCAACACGCCGGGCGTGAACTCGATGCGCGCCTATTTCGAGGAGGTCTCCTACAAGAAGCTCACGATATCGACGACCTTCTATCCCGCACCCGCCGCCGGCCTCATCGTGTCGTACAAGGACAGCATGCCGCGCTCGTACTTCAAACCGTATGACGCCACCACCTGTCCCGACGGCTACCAGGCCGACCGCACCGAGCGCGAACACGCGCTGCTGCAGCGCGCGGTGCAGGCCGTCGCGTCGCAGCTCCCCGACACGCTCGACATCGACGCGGACAAGGACGGGGCGATCGACAACATCTGCTTCATCGTATCCGGACAACCGACGGCGTGGAGCTCGCTGCTCTGGCCGCACATGTGGTCGCTCGACAGCCGCACCGTCACCATGCGCGGCATCCGTGTGCGCACGTACAACTTCCAGTTGCAGGGTGCGCTCGGCAACGGCGTGCTCTGCCACGAGATGTTCCACTCGCTCGGCGCGCCGGATCTGTACCACTATTCGTCGAACGGGCTGAGTCCCGCAGGGCGCTGGGACGTGATGGAGAGCAACGCGAATCCGCCGCAGCACATGACGGCATGGATGAAGTACCGGTATGGCAAGTGGATCGACGCCGTGCCGGAGATCCGCACCCCGGGCACGTACACGCTGAAGCCGACGACATCGGCGACCGACAACATCTTCAAGATCGCGTCTCCCTATTCCACAAGCGAATTCTTCGTCGTGGAGTACCGCAAGCGCGGAGGCGTCTTCGAAACCTCCCTGCCGGGCGACGGCCTTATCGTGTACCGCATCAATTCCGCCTGCCGCGGCAACGCGGGCGGACCGCCGGACGAACTCTACATCTACCGGCCCAACGGCACCCTCACCGCGAACGGGCAGCCCGACCTCGCCGCGTACAGCGCCACGGCGCTGCGCACGGCCATCAACGACAACACCAATCCCTCGTCCTTCCTCAGCAACGGAAAGAAGGGCGGGCTCAACATCGCGGCCGTCACCGCCGCGGGCGCCACCATCTCCTTCGGCGTCGTGCTCGACACGCAGGCCGTGCAGTTGACCGCGCCCATCCGCAACAGCCAGTGGGTCGCGGGCTCCGTGCGCAAGATCAACTGGTTGTCGAACGCGGTCGCGCGGAAATTCCAGGTGGAGTACTCCGTGAACAACGGCGGGAGCTGGGACGTCATCGCGTCGCCGGTCACCAAGCCGTTCTACTGGAAGGTCCCGGACCGCGCCTCGCTGCATTGCAAGATGCGCATCGTCGACGTGATGAATTCCACCGTGCGCGACAGCACGAGCTTCGCCATCTGCAAGCCCTTCTACAAGATCCAGTTCAACAACGACGTCACCGACACGACGCGCAGCAAGGACAACCTCGGCGTCGTCTTCATCGGCGATCAGTTCTGGACCTCGCGCGCGGGCAGCGACTACCTGTACCGCTGGACGCTCGACGGGCAGCTCGTCGGCGAATTCACCATCTCGGGCGCTGCCGCGATCAAGGCGCTGACCTTCGACGGGTCCTTCGTCTACGCGGCCACGGGTTCGAACCGCATCCCGAAAATCGATCCCCTGACGCGCAATCGCGTCGCACTGCTGCAGATGCCCGCCAAGGCCGAGTACTGCACCTTCGATCCCGGGGCGGACGGCGGCAAGGGAGGTCTGTGGATCGGCGAGGCCAACAGCGACATTGTGCTCGCGAGCATGGCCGGCAAGGAGCTCGCGCGCATCCCCGCCGCGACGCACCAGCTCAGCGAGATCATGGGTCTCGCCTACGACGGCCACACCGCGGGCGGGCCGTACCTCTGGGCTTTCTGCCGCAACGGCGGCGCGGGCAATCCGCAGTACCTCATCCGCCTCTCGCTGCGCACGGGCGAGCAGACCGATCTCTTCCACGACGTGCTTCAAGACATCGGCTCCACGAGCATCGACGGGCTTGCGGGCGGCCTGTTCGTCAGCCCCAACATCGTCACCGGACGCTACACGCTCATCGGCACGCTGCTCGGCACGCCGAACCGGCTCTTCGGTTACGAGCTTCCGGATTCGGCGCAGACGCTGCTCTTCGACGAAAACTTCGCCTATCCCGCCGCCGCGAAGGTGACGGATCACGGCTGGAGCCTGGACAACGGCTACGCGGCGTCGCCCGTGACGATGGCGGACGAAGGGCTGTTCTACATGAACTACATCAACTCGAACATCGGGCGCTCGGCCCGGCTCCGCGGAGGAATGGACAACAGGCAGAACGTGCGGCACCCGTTCCCGTCCGTGAGCAGTGAAGGCGCGTACGCGGCGCTGCTGCTGCACGTGGAAGCGGCCTCCGCGGAACCCGCGCAGTTCCTCAGCCTCACACCCTCGGGAAGCAGCGGTCCCGCCGGCGCGCATGTGTACGTGCGCAGGGCCGCCAACGGCCGCCTCGCCTTCGGCGTCTCCACCACGCACCCCTCGCCCGCGGTGCGCTGGTCCGATTCCACCGCGCAGCTCGGCAAGACGCACCTGATCGCGCTGCATTACAGGTTCACGTCGTTCGGGACGGACGACGATTCGCTGTCGCTCTGGGTGAATCCGCCGGTCAGCTGCTTCGAACCGCTCGCGCATGTCGTGCACGGAGGAACGGGCGTCCCGCTCGCGGATATCGGATCGGTGAGTCTGAAACAAACCGACAGCCCGGCGTTCGACCTGCGCGTGGACGGCATCCGCGTCGCGACCACCTGGGACGAGGCGGTGGACCGCGGCATGCCCGCGTTCAGCCGTTCCGTGCTCGTGCTCGACTTCACCGACGAGGCCGAGGAGCCCTTCAAGGCCCTGGGCGTGGCGGACAGCACGGTCGACTCTTTCTACGAGGACCTGTTCCAGCCCTCCGCCACGTGGGATTTCGCGAAGCAGGGCCTGCCGTCGCGCACGCTGCTCGGGATGCACCAGTTCATCGTGGTGCACGCCGACAATCCTGCGGTGAATGCACCCCATCCGGTTTCACGGCAGGACATGATCGAACTGCTGCAGGAATACGTCGACGCCGGCGGGCGACTGCTGTTGACGGGATGGCGCCTGCTGCCTTCGTTCGCGCATGGGAGGACCCTGCCGCTGTCCTTCGCCCCCGGCAGCTTCGCGTACGAGTATCTGCACATCGACAGTCTCGGGGAGACCGACGCGGATCGCGGGGACTTCACGCAGGGGGCGGGTCAATCCGGTTTCAGCGCGGTGGACATCGACAGTGCGAAGATCCCGCTGCAGCCGTATCGCGGGGCGCTGTCGCAGGTCAGTCTCGTGCTGGGCCGCACCGATTCGACGGATATCATTTCGATCTACGGCAACAAAATCAACAGCCCCACGCCCGCATGGCGCGGTCTTCCCGTCGGGGTGCGCGCGCACACGCCCACGTCCGACATCTTCACGCTCGGCTACCCGCTCTACTTCGCGGACCGCGACGACGCGAGGCGTCTCGCGAAGGAAATCCTCGGCAGCGTCGGCGTCACGCCGGTTCCGCTTGTCATCGAACGGGAAGCTCCGGCGACTGTGACCGGCTTCTCCATCGCGCAGAACGCGCCGAATCCCTTCCGCGGCGCGACGACGCTGCGCTTCACCGTCCCCGCGCGCACCGCGATGACGCTGGCCGTGCACGACCTGCTCGGTCGCGAAGTTGCGCGCCTCGCGGACGGCGTTTTCGATGCGGGCTTGTATCGGGCGCAGTGGACGGCCACCGTGCCGCCAGGTGTCTATTTCTGCGTCGCGACGGCCAGAGCGCTGGACGCGACGTCCGCGTCATGGCGAGGCGTCATTCGCATGGTGGTACTGCGTTGATCGATTCACCGGCAGAGATTTCATGAAGCACATCATCGCGATTCTTTTCATCCTTGCCGCTGTTGCGACGGGGCAGGAGCGGTACAGTCAGATCCGGATTCCGCTGACGCCGGACGTTTCCATCGAGCGCATCGCCCAACTGGGATTTCCACTCGAGGAGGCGGCCGTCAAGCCCGGCGCGTGGATCGAGCTGTTCGCGAGCGGCGCCGATCTCCGCGTGCTGCGGGAACAGCGGATTGCATACACCGCGATCATCGAGGATTGGGACGCGCATTACACGGAGAGGTTGCGCAGGGATACGCCGCCGATGCAGAAGGCGTCCGTCGCCAACCGCGTGGAGCATTTCCACCTCGGCAGCATGGGCGGGCATCTGACGCTCGACGAGCTGTTCGAGGAACTCGACGCCATGCGCGCCTTCGCGCCGGGGCTGATATCGGCGAACGACACCGTCGGCGTGACGCAGGAGGGGCGTCCCATCGTCGCCGTGCGCATCTGCGCGACGGCGGACACGGGGCTCCCCGCCGTGCTGTACACCGGCCTGCATCACGCCCGCGAACCGGAGAGCATGATGCAGCTCGTCTATTTCATGTGGTACCTGCTCGAGCAGCGGGGGCGCAATCCGGAAATCACGAAGCTGCTGGACCGCGCCGCGCTGCACTTCATTCCCGTCGTCAATCCCGACGGCTACGCCTACAACGAGGCGACCAAGCCCGGAGGCGGCGGCATGTGGCGCAAGAACCGCACGCGCTTCGGGACGGCCGCGGGCGTGGATCTCAACCGCAACTACGGCTACAAGTGGGGTTTCGACAACACGGGGTCGAGTCCTGATTCGACGCGCGAGACCTTCCGCGGCCACGGACCGTTCTCCGAGCTCGAGACACAGGCCGTCGCGCGCTACTGCGACGCGCATCGCTTCCGCTACGCGCTCAATTATCACACCTTCTCCAGCCTGATGATTTTTCCGTGGGGCTATTCCGACAAGGACACGGAGGACAGCCTCGCCTTCCGCGCCCTGGCGGAGCGCCTGACCGTCGTCAACCGCTACACCTGGGGCACGGGCCGGCAGACGGTGAACTACGTGTCCAACGGCTCGTCGGACGACTGGATGTACGGCGACACCGCCGCGCACGCGCGCATTTTCTCGATGACTCCCGAGATCGGGAACGGCGTGGACGGGTTCTGGGCGCTGCCCTCGCGCATCGTGCCGCTCGCGGAGGAGAACCTCGAACAGAATCTCCAGCTCGCGCACATGGTGGTGCCGCACGCGCGGATTCTGTGGTCGACGATTTCGGAAGACGCGAGCGGGGTGGATGTCTCGATCGCGTTCACCGGCGCCGACACGCTGTCGCTGATCGACACCGTGCGCGTCGCCTGCGCGTCGCCCGGAATCACGCTCCCCGTGTGGACATTCACGCGCGTGCCGATGCGGCCGTCAACGCCGCTGCAGGTGCGTCTCGAGAAGAACGCGCAGTGGCTCGTCCCCGGCGAGCGCGTGCGGCTGGATGTGATGACGGTGACGCCCGAAAGCGTCATGCGCGACTCGGTGCTCTTCCGGCCGAGCGCGCCGTTGACCCTCTTTGCCGACGGGGCCGAAGCCGTGATTCCCGCCTGGATTTTCGAGGGACAGTGGGGCAGAGTGCCCTGCGAAAAGGCGCGCGGCGGATATTGCTACAGCGAGAGTCCCGCCGGGTCGTACAGGAACGACGAATCCTCCAGCATGACGCTGCGGCAGCCGCTCGATCTCCGCGCGTACACCGCCGCCGAGCTGCGTTTCGAGACGCGCTGGCACATCGAATCCAACAGCGACTACGGCACGGTGGAGGTGAGCGGCGACGATGGCGACGTCTGGATTCCGCTTGAAGGCCGGTACACCTCGCGCGCATTCGGCAAACAGAAGCAGGTGCCGGTGGACATCCCCGGCTACGACGGCAAGCGCAGCACCTGGGCGGCGGAGAGCATGGACCTGACGCCGTGGTGCGGCCTCGACAACATCCGCCTGCGCTTCAACTTCGAGAGCGACGAGGGCGCGGTGTTCGACGGCTGGCTGGTGGATTCCATCTCCATCACGGGTTACCAGCGCGCAATCAGTGATGTCGACGGGGACGGATCGTTGGAAGGATTCGCTCTTTCCGAAGCCTCGCCGAATCCGTGCCGCGATGCTGCAACATTCCGGTACACGCTGCCGGTCGCCTCGGCTGTCAGCGTGACGGTTTCTGACGCGTTGGGCCGGGTGCGGTCCGTGCGCGCATGGCCGGAGCTCGGCGCGGGGCAGCACCGTGCTACCGTGCTCGCGGGCCTTCCTGCCGGCGTGTACTTCGTGCGGCTGGAGGCGGGGAGGGCGGTTGCGACGAGGAGGGTGGTAAAGGTCGAGTGAGAGGTCGGGAGAGAAGAGAAGAGAAGAGAAGAGAAGAGAAGAGAAGAGAGGAAACCGCAGAGGCGCAGAGGCGCAGAGGCGCAGAGAATGGGAACAAATTGGCGGGCTCGCGAGTATAACTGGGTGCATCGCGAAACTCCCGTTTTGTTCAACATCAATCGTATGTGCCATGACCACCAACGAACTGAACGCCCTTTCCCATCGCATCATCGGATGCGCCATGCGTGTGCACACTGAGCTCGGTCCCGGTCTGCTTGAATCGGCGTACGAGGCGTGTCTCGTCTACGAACTGCAGTGCGAAGGACTTGCCGTGCAACGACAGCTCTATCTGCCGCTGCGATACAAGGGCATCGAGATCGATTGCGGCTATCGCATCGATCTCATCGTCGCCGACGCAATCATCGTGGAGCTCAAAACCGTCAGCGCCATTCTGCCGGTCCACAGCGCACAGCTGCTCACATACCTCCGTCTGACCGAGCGCCATCTCGGTCTCCTGATCAATTTCAACGTCGCTCTCCTTCGCGAAGGCGTCAAGCGCCTCGTCCACAACCTCCCGGACGCCTGATTTCTTCTCTGCGTCTCCGCGCCTCTGCGGTGCCCTCTTCTCCTCCGTCCTTACCCTTGTTCCTCGATATACTCCCGCATTTCCTTTTTCCGCCTCGCGTCGGTGGACCACATGGTCGGGCACTTGAGGGCGGTGCGGAAGGACGCGGCGGCGAGCGAGGGTTTGTCCATCGCGATATAGGTGAGGCCGAGTTCGTAGTGATTGCGGAGCAGTTGCGGGGAGAGTCGCATCGCTTCGCGCAGATGCCGTACGGATTCCGCGAGGCTGCCGTCGGGAAGTCCGCCCAGGAAGGCGTTGGCGAGCTGCCGTTCGATCCAGCTCACCTCGCTCACCGCGCGGTGCCAGGATCCGTAGATGGAGTGCGCGAGTTGATTGTCGGGATCCAGCGCCAGGGCGCGGTCGAGTTCGTCGCGGATGCGCGTGGAGAGCTTCACCTTTTCCTTGCCTCCGGCGAACACCGCGTGCGCCCCGAGCGCCGCGGCGAGATAGGCGTGGGCGTTTGCACAGCGCGGATCGGCGGCGACGGCGCGCGTCGCGTAGTCCACCGACCGGTTGTAGTAGCGATCCATGGCCTCGTCCTCAGCCACGTCACCCGCATTGATCATGACGTTGGCGAGACGCCACAGCACGTCCGCTTCGGAAGGATACGTTTTGTTCGCGTTCTCAAGGATGGCGAGCGCGTCGGTATAGCGGCGCGCGGCGAAGAGGGAATCGCTCTTCCGCATGAGCGATTGGAATGTGGCGGAGTTGCGCACGGGGTCCGACGGTGTCGCTGTCACGACCGTTGCACTCATCAGCGCGAGCAGGCCAAGCACCCATAATCTGGAACATGTTTGTGAATTCATCTCGTTTTCGTTTTTCGCCTCGTTCGTCGCAGCAGCTGTCTGCGCGATGTCGGCGCGGAACAGTTCTTCATGTCCGTACAGTGTACACAGAATCGAACAGAAGAACAGGCCATAAATGCTGCGCTTCCACGGGGACTCGGAAAAAATTGCGCTATCCGACCGGCGAAGAGGCAGAAAGGGATCTACAGATCCTCAACTTCCAACAGCTGCGCGACAATCTTCGGGTGCAGAATTTTTCCTGTATGGAACGGGAGCACAAAACGCAGTTCACCGCGTTGATAGATTCTATAGCTTCCTTTTGATCGGAGCAGAACAAAACCGGCGATCAGGAGCCGTTTCTCTGCTTCAGAGGCCGTGAGCTTTGGCGCCTTACCCACCTGCAATAAATTCCATCGAAGTTGTAAGAATCTGGCGGGATCCGCGTTCACTCTTTTCTTCGTCTGTCAGCGTTTCAAGATAGAGGGAGACCGCTTCACGCAAATGCAGGAGCGCTTCATCGATGTTGTCTCCCTGGGTGTGGCAGCCTTGAAGTTCAGGGCAATACGCGAAGTACCCGTTTTCATCTTCCTCAATTACCGCGCTGAATTTCCATGTCATGAGAGGTGCCTTTCCAAGTATCGGGCATGTTCTGCTGGTCTGTCCGCATGAATGTTACTGAAATCGTGAAGTCATCGCAACCCGAAATGCGATGTCAGTCTTCAAGCGGTGCGATTGACTGTTCCTATTTCTTCACCACCACCGCGCGTTCACGCACGATCCCGGTCGCATTCACTGTCGACAGGACGTAGAGTCCTCGCGGCTCATGCGTGAGATCGAACGGCGTTATCGACCCTGGACATGCGCTCTGTGTCAGCACGACTCTTCCGAGCACATCATGGACCCTCACCTCCATCGAGCCTCCGGATCCGTCACCCGGAACCTCCACCCACACCATCCCCTCCATCGGATTCGGAAACACACGCAGCCGCGGCGCTTCGGAAACGCCTCCAACGGACGTGGTCTGGCAGGCGCAGCCGATGCGCGCGGTGGAGATCACGAGGTTGTCGAAATACCGCTCCTGTTCGACCGGCGAACCGGCGTTCCAGTAGTTCTCGAAGAAGACGGCGTTGATGGCCATGTTCGCCGGATCGGCGTTCCAGTTGCCGTGCCAGTTGAGGTTGTAACTGCCCGCCTGCAACGTGTCGTCGATCCAGAATTCGAAGACGCCGTCATTCACGGACGGCGTGTTCAGCCTCACATGCCCCTCCACGCAGTACCAGCGTCCGGCGTTGGCGTCGTTGAACATGTCGGTGCGGCCGGCCTTCCAGCCGAGCCAGCGCAGATTGTCGAAGTCGTTGTACTTGGTTGACACCAGCACTCCGCTGGCATTGATGCCGCTCGCGGGATCCATGCCGAGGTAGCGGTCGCCGGCGCCTCCAGACCACAGATGCGCCATCATGCCCTCGGCCCAGTTACCGTTGGCGAGTACGAGCGCGCGGCTGAGTTTGGCCGGACCCGCGCCGGTCCACCCCGGCTGCATGCGCACGTCCATGCGCCAGTAGATGTCCGTGAAGGTGGTCGTCGGCGAGGCGGCATGCCTGCCGATGTACGACGATGGCGTGCGTCCGAAGGATTTGCTCAGCCCGCCGGCGCCCACCTCGCCCTTCTGCCAGCGGATGCGGAGTCCGCGCGTGCCGTCGCGGCCCACGGACGGCGCCACGATGCAATCGCCGTTGTTCGTGTTCACCTCGAAGTATTTCTGATCGAGCGGGAGGCCGTCTTCGAAGTCGTCGCAGAAAATCGTCCCTGCCGGCGCCTTCGCGCAGTCGAAACACTGTCCGCGCATTGTCGCAGACGCGAGCATCGCGCAAAGGAGCACCGCTGCGAAGGTGAGGGAATGCGTCGTCCTCATGGGTGCTCCTGCGCTGTGTCGAGTGGTGGGATTGCGCGCGCGCGACCGCCCCGTCTCCGCCGCGTGCGCCCGCGCTAGAATCGGACAGTGAGCTCCGTATACAGCCGATCGGAGGTCACGACGCCCTCCCAGAAGCGCTCGTAGCTCAGTGACGCGTAGAGCGTTTTGGTGATGCGGTAGTACAGGTCAGTGCCGGCCGCGTCGCGGTCCAGCGTGCGCGAGCCTCCGGCGAAGCTGTAGCGGTACTTCATCACGCGCACGGCGAGGTAGAGGTCCTGGATCACGTCGCGGTTCAACTCGATGCTGGCGTTCGACGAGGTGTTGTAGATGTTGTCCGACAGGGAGCCGGAGAGGTACAGGTTCGTCTGGCTCTCGAGGAGGTTGGCCCAGGTGTAGCGGAGCTGCACCGAGCGCGCCTGCTGGGACGTGCCCTCCTGCACGCGCAGGGATCCGGAGACGGAGACGAACATCGCCATCGGCAGATTGACGCCCGCGCTGAGCTGGAAGTTCTGCGTGTTCTTGCGGTCGAACAGACTGTCCGGAAGGTCGCCGAAACTGCGCAGGAAGTAGACGTTGCGGCGTATCGCGTAGCTGCCGTTGAAGGAGAGCCAGCGCAGCGGCCGGTACGTGCCGGAGAGGAAAAGGTCGCTCAGGTGCGGCTTCGTCGAGACGCCGCCGCTCTCGAGGTCGTACACATCGAAATCCGCGTTCTGGTACAACGAGAACAGGCCGCCGAGGTTGAAGGTGTTCTGGATGTAGATGAAACTGCGGTCGAGCGCAGAGGCCTTATAGGTCTGCGCGAAAGCCGCGCTGCCCTGGTAACGCGAGGTCTGCCAGTCGCCCGCGGCGTAGCTGACGTACGCCGCGAACTTCGGGTCGTCGGTGTTGACCTCCGATTCGCGGTACCCCGGCTGCGCGCCGCCGATGAGGCCTGCTTCCCAGCCGCGTGAACGCGTCACCACCATGGCGCCGTCGAAAGTACCGATGCCGCCGATCACGGGAGCGATGAAGCGTCCGACAGTGGCGCCGAAAGCCGCGTCGGGCTTTCCGTAGTCGAGCTGGAACTGGTACACGCGGTTGGACCAGCGCGAGGCGTCGACGCCCGCATACCGCGACACGCTGCGCGCATCATAGCGGTGGTTCGAATACAACGTGAGCGCGAGCGGCAGGCCGGCGAGATCCTCTGCGCTGAAGCTCAGGGCGATCGCGGGCTGGCTGAAGTCCAGTCCCTCGGTGGCGTTGCTCCAGAGCGCGTAGTACTGCGCCGCGATGCGACCGCGAAAACGCGTGCCGTTCTGCACCACCGCGACCGGCGCCGGCTTCGGATCGGTGACGAGTTTCGGCGTGACGACGATGGAACTGGCGCTGGAATCCGGCATGATCGACGGCTTCTGCGCCACCGGCGCGTGTTTCGCGATGCCGCTCACCGCGTCGCCGTCGCGCAATTGCCCCGTCTGCGCCACGATCTTCGTCGCCATGGACTTCGACGCGATGTTGGTCACGACGAGCGTCGCGGTGGGCTGGCCCTGCTTGACGATGTGCAGCGTGTCGCCCACCTCGAAGCCGTGATTGGTGCCGAGATCCACGTACGCGCTGGTGGTGGTGACGTAGGTGATCTTTCCCTTCGTCGCTTCCTGCGCCACTGTCTGCGCGCGCGGAATCGCCAGGAGGAGCATGATCCCGATGCATGCGGAGAGAAGGCTCGCGAGACGGCCCATCATTCCGTTCCCCGCGGATGGCAGCGGTAGCATTCGGCGCTGGCGTACACGTAATTCTTCACCCCGCGGTGCTCGTTGTCCGTGCTCGCCTTGTCGTGCTCGTGGCAGTCGATGCAGGTGTGGATCTTGAAATTCCCAGGCGCCGTGTGGCAGGTGGCGCAGCTCTGCCATTCGCCGCGATGCTTGCCCGAGTAAATCGGGAAGGACCGGGCGTCGTGATCGAAGGTGGATGGTTTCCATGCGGAGGTGCTGTGGCAGCTCGTGCAGTCCGTCGGGAATTGCGCCGTGCCGTGGTTCGGATTGGTGGTCTTGTTGAAGTCGTCCTGGTGACAGGCAGCACTGCGTGACAACCCCCCCGCGCTGACAGCCCCGCCCCCCCCCCCGGAATCGCTTGCCGTGATCGAAGGTCGCGGGACTCCAGCCGTTCACGGTGTGGCAGGTCGCACAGGTCGTCGGGAACTGCGACAGCGCGTGATTCGGCTTCGTCGCGGCGTTGTAATCCTTCAAGTGGCAGGCCTCGCAGGCGGTGGGCGTGCCGGTGTAGCGGTTGTTCACGTGGCAGCGCTCGCAGGCGACGCCGACGTGCCTCCCCCGCAGCGGGAACATGGTCGTCTCGTGGTTGAATTTCGCGGGACGCCAGGAATCGAGACCGTGACAGACGGCGCAGTTCAGCGGGTACGCGCCGGCCGCGTGATCGGGATTCTTCGCGCTGTTGTACACGTCGCGGTGACAATCGATGCAGGCGATGGAGCCGCTGTGAAAGCCCGTCGCGTGGCAGGCCTTGCACGGCAGCGCCGCGTGCGCGCCCTGCAAAGGGAAGCGGCTGTGGTCGAAACGCGCCGGCGTCCATGAGAACCGCTCCATGTCGTGGCAGGTTTCGCAGGTGCGCGGGAGGCCGAGCGTCACGTGATTCACGGAGACGGCGCCCGCGTACTCCTTCGCATGGCAGGCATAACAGTCCGATGGAATGCGCACGTACTCGTCCCGTTGCTGGGTGCCGTGGCAGGCGCGGCACTCCGCGAGACGGTGCGCGCCGACGAGCGGGAAACGCGTCCCTTCATGGAGGATGACGGACTTCGCGGGCGCGCGCCATGCCTCCGGATCGTGGCAGCGCGCGCAGGCCGTGCCGTGTTCCGCGCGGTGGGGATCGGTGTGACAGCCTGCGCAGTCGCGGCGCATGTCCGCGATGCCCTGCCCGCGATGGCAGCCCGCGCAGGCCACGTTTTTGTGCTGGCCGAGCAGAGCGTAGCTCGTGAGGTCGTGATCGAACACGATATTCGTGGGAATCTTCGTCCACCCGCCCGTCGTGTGGCAGGTCTCGCAGGAGATGCCGAACGCGCGATGGGCGTTTGGAGGCGTGGTCTGCGCGTGGAGTGCGACGGCGCACAGCAGCAGGGCGCCGAAGGCCAGCGCTCGCGGCAGCGCGCGCGGAGGTGCGGAAGGAAAGGGATGGTGCTTCATGGTGTGGGAGGGATGCGATGGCCGTTCATGTCATGGTTCGCGGCCGTCGGGATGGCAGCCGGTATTCGCGCAGGATGTGCAGGAGAACGAATACCCGGAGACGCCGTTATGATCGTTCGCGAGCGAGGATTGATTGCTGTGGCAGCCGGAATTCGTGCAGCAGAACGTCGCGGTGTTGTTCGAGGTGTGACACTGGTTGCAGGTGTTCCAGCGCGAACCGTAGTTGTGCTTCGAACTCGGGTAAATCGGGAATCCGTTCGGGGCGTTCACGTTGTGGCTGGTCCGGAACGGCGTCGCGGGACTCCATGCGGTCTGCGTGTGACACGTGGTGCAGGTGTGGCTCAGGTTCATGGACACGTGGTTCGCGGGCGACGTGGCCCCCGTGAAATCGGACGTGTGACAGGTGTAGCAGCTCGTGAACGTCAGCTGGTAGTTGCCGTTCGTGTGGCACAGGTTGCAGGCCTTGTTCACATGCGCGCCGACGAGCGGGAAGGCGGTGTTGTTGTGGTTGAAGGTCGACGGCGTCCACGCGCTGGTCGTGTGGCAGGTGGTGCAGTTGTGCGAGAACTGGTTGCTGCTGTGGTTGGGACTGGTCGCGCCGTTGAAGTCGCTCTGGTGGCACTGCCAGCAGTCGGTGTACGTCAGCGTGTAGTTGCCGTTCGTGTGGCACGCGTTGCAGGGCTGCGCGAGATGCGCCCCGGTCAGCGCAAAATTCGTGCTGCTGTGATTGAACGTGGACGGCTGCCAGGCGCTCTGCGTGTGGCAGCTCAGGCAGGCGTGCGGGAACTGATTCGTGCTGTGGTTCGGATTCGTCGCGCCGTTGTATGTCGTCTGATGGCACATGAAGCAGTCGGTGTACGTGAGCTGGTAGTTCCCGTTGACGTGGCAATCCTGACAGGCCCGTGACACGTGCGCGCCCTGCAGCGGGAAGTTCGTGGTCGCATGGTCGAAGGTCGCCGGACGCCACTGCGCCTGCGTGTGGCAGGAGAGGCAGGCGTGCGGGAAGTTCCCGGTCGCGTGGTTGGGATTCGTCGTGTTGGTGAACGTGCTCTGATGGCACTGCCAGCAATCAGTGTAGGTCAGCGTGTAGTTGCCGTTGACGTGGCAGTTCTGGCAGGGGACGGCGGTATGCGCGCCCTGCAGCGGGAATGCCGTGCCCGCATGGCTGAAGGTCGACGGTTTGAACGTCGTGGTGTTGTGGCACGCGGTGCAGTCGTGCGGGAACTTCCCGTTGACGTGGCTCGGATTCTGCGCCTGGTTGAAATTCGTCTGATGACACTGCCAGCAGTCGGTGTACGTCAGCGTATAGTTGCCGTTGATGTGGCAGTTCTGGCAGGGCGTCGCGATGTGCGCGCCCGTCAACGGAAACTTCGTCGTGGCGTGATTGAACGTGGACGGCTTCCACCCGGTCATGGTGTGGCATTGCAGACAGTCATGTCCGAATTTTCCCGCGGAGTGGCTGGGCGACTGCGCGTTGTTGAACTGCGTCTGATGGCACTGGTAGCAGTCCGTGTACACCAGGGCGTAATTGCCGTTGACATGGCAGTTCTGGCAGGGGACCGGAATGTGCGCGCCCTGCAGCGGCAGCTTCGTGCTCGCGTGGTTGAAGGTGGATGGCTTCCAGGTTGTCGCGCTGTGGCACTGCGCGCAGTCGTTGCTGAATTTTCCGGCGGTGTGATCGGGATTCTTCGCGTTCGAAAAATCCTGCGCGTGGCACTGCTTGCAATCGGTGTAGGTGATGGCGTAGTTGCCGTTGACGTGGCACCGCTCGCACGGCGTGGTGATGTGCTTCCCTGTCAGCGGGAACGCCGTTTTGTTGTGATCGACCGAGGACGGTTTCCACGCCGAGGTGGAGTGGCAGACGTCGCAGTTGTGCGAGAATTTCCCGCTCAGGTGGTTCGGCGACGTCACGCCGTTGAAGTTCGCCGCGTGGCAGGCGTAGCAGTCGGTGTACGTGATGGCGTAGTTGCCGTTGGTGTGGCACTGCTCGCAGGGCGTGGTGATGTGCTTTCCGGTCAGCGGGAAATCGGTCTTGCTGTGATCGACGCGGGAGGGCTTCCACGCGGTGGAACTGTGGCACACCGAGCAATCGTGCGCGAATTTTCCGCTCAGGTGGTTCGGATTGGTGACGCCGTTGTACTGCGTCTGATGGCACTGGTAGCAGTCCGTGTACGCGAGCGTCGTGTAGTTGCCGTTCGTGTGGCACTTTTCGCAGGGCGTGGTCACGTGCCGCCCTTCGAGCGGGAATTTCGTGGAGGTGTGATTGAAGGTGGACGGCTTCCACGCGACGGAGCCATGGCACGTCGCGCAGTCATGCGGCAGGCTGCCCGCGGCATGATCCGGATTCTTCGCGGTCGTGAAATCCGTCTGATGGCACTGCCAGCAATCGACGTACTGCAGCGCGTAGTTTCCGTTGACATGGCAGCTCTGGCAGGGCTGCGCGGCATGCGCGCCGGCGAGCGCGAACTTCGTGGCGTTGTGATCGAAGGTGGACGGCTTCCATCCGTTCATGGAGTGGCATTGTGTGCAGTCCCGAGGGAACTGCGACGTCGCGTGGTTCGGCGTCTGCACGGCGTTGAAGTCCGTCTGATGGCACTGCCAGCAATCCGTGTACTGGAGGTTGTAGTTGCCGCCCGTGTGGCAGCGCTCGCAGGGCACGGTCTGGTGCTTGCCTTCGAGCGGGAACTTCGTGGTCGCGTGATTGAACACCGCGGGCTTCCAGCTGATCACCGAGTGGCAGGTGGTGCAGTCGTGCGAGAACTGACCGGCCGCGTGGTTCGGCTGCTGCGTGCCGTTGAAGTCCTTCTGATGGCACTGCCAGCAATCGGTGTACTGCAGGGAGTAGTTGCCCGCGATGTGGCAGTCCTGGCAGGGCGCCGCGCGGTGCGCGCCGTCGAGCGGGAATTTCGTCGTCGCGTGATCGAACGTCGAGGGTTTCCAGGCGTTCGTCGTGTGGCACTGCGCGCAATCGTGCGGGAACTGCGCGGTGACGTGCGCCGGCTGCGTGCTCTGTTGATAGTTGGTCTGATGGCAGCTCCAGCAGTCCGTCGGCAGGGAGACGCCGTACTGGCCGTTCTTGTGGCACTGCTCGCAGGGCGCGGTCAGATGCTTTCCGGTCAGCGGGAAGTTCGTCTTGCTGTGATCGAGCATCGTCGGCTTCCACGCCTCGAGGCCGTGACAGATCGTGCAGTCGCGGTTGAACTGCCCGTTGACGTGGTTCGGCGTCACCACGCCTTCATATTTCGTCTGATGGCAGCTCCAGCAGTCGACCGGCATGTTCGTGTACTTGCCGCCGATGTGGCAGCTCTGGCAGTCGCTGCGCTTGTGCGCGCCCTGCAGCGGGAAGCGCGTGGCCGCGTGATCGAAGGTGGACGGCTTCCACGCGTTCACCGTGTGGCACGTCGTGCAGTCGTGATTGAACTGCCCGTTGACATGGCTCGGCTGCGCGACGGCGTTGAAGTCCTTCTGATGGCAGCTCCAGCAGTCCATGGAGAGATTCGTGTACTGCCCGTTCACGTGGCACTTCGCGCATTCCACGGTGCGGTGTCCGCCTTCGAGCCGGAAGCGCGTCGCGTTGTGATCGAAAGTGGCCGGCTTCCATGCGGTGAGCGAATGGCAGGTCGTGCAGTCGTGATTGAACTGCCCGGTGACGTGGCTCGGTTGCGTCACGGCCGTGTAGTCCTTCTGATGGCAGCTCCAGCAGTCCATGGCGAGATTCTTGTACTGCCCGTTGACGTGGCACTTCGCGCAGTCCACCGCGCGGTGCGCGCCCTCGATGCGAAAGCGCGTCGTGTTGTGGTCGAAGGTGGAGGGCTTCCAACCGTTCACCGTATGGCAGGTGATGCATTCGTGAGGCAGCTGCCCGAGGACGTGGTCGGGCTGCTTCGACAGGGTGAAGTCGTTTTGGTGGCACTGCCAGCAGTCCACGTACTTCAGCGTGTAGTTGCCGTTGACGTGGCACTTCTCGCAGAGCACCGTGGTGTGTTTGCCCTGAAGCGGGAAGGCGGTCGCGTTGTGGTCGAAGGTCGCGGGTTTCCAGCCGTTGAGTGTGTGGCAGGTCTTGCAGTCGTGATTGAACATCCCGGCGAGGTGATCCGGATTTTTCGTCGCCGTGAAATCCTTCTCGTGGCAGGCGTAGCATTCCTGCGGCGTGCCGCGGAAGACGAGATTGACATGGCAGCGTTCGCACGGCGTGGTCTGATGCTTGCCCTGCAGCGGGAAGCGCGTCAGGTCGTGGTTGATGGTCGCGGGCATGCGGTCCGCCGGTTGCCAGGCGTTGGTGTTGTGGCAGTCCTGGCAGAGCAGCGAGAAGCCGACGAGCTGATGGTTCGGCCGGGCGGTCTGTTGATACGTCTGCGTGTGGCAGCCCTGGCAGTCGATCGGGAGCCCCTTGAACTTTCCGCCGACATGGCACTTCTGGCACTCGGTGCGCTGATGCGCGCCGGTGAGGCGGAAATTCGTGTTCTCGTGGTTGAATTTCGCCGGCTTCCACGCCGTGGTGTTGTGGCAGGTCTCGCAGGCGTGATCGAGCTGTCCCTGCGCGTGGTTGGGGAATGTCGTTCCCTGGTAGTCGCTCTGGTGGCAGGCCCAGCACTCCTTCGGCAGGGCGGTGTATCCCTTGGTGTGACAGGCGTTGCAGGCGGTGGTGGCGTGCGCGCCCGTGAGCGGGAACTGCGTGCGGGCGTGATCGAATTTCGCCGGCTTCCAGTGCACGGGTTCATGGCACACGGTACAGTCGTGGTCGAAGTTTCCCGCGAGGTGGTTCGGCGCGGTCGTGGCGGCGAAGGCGTCCTTGTGGCAGCCGTAACAGTCCGTCGGTGTGCCGGCGTATCCCGTCTTGTGGCACTGGCGGCACTCGAGACCGATGTGCGCGGGCGCGTCCTTCGCGGGGAAGAAGGGGTGCACGAAGCTCCCCGTCCATTGCTCGGCGCTGATGTCGTGACAGCGGGTGCAGTTGTGGTCGAAATTTCCGAGCGCGTGGTCCGGTTCTCCCGTGGCCTCGTACGCTTCGCGATGGCAGGCGTAGCAGTCGATCGGGGTGTTGACGTATTCCTTCTCCGACTGATTCGAGTGGCATTGCCTGCACTCCACGTGGCGGTGCGCGCCGAGCAGCGGGAAGCGCGTCAGCATGTGCTTGGCGATCTCCGCGTTCGGGGCGCGCCATCCTGCGGGCGTGTGGCAGCTCTGGCACTGGTCGCCGAACTGCCCCTTGTGCTGGTCGGCGTGACACACGGCGCAGGCGGGCTTCAGGTCCTTGATGGGAATCGTCGCGTGACAGCTCTCGCACTTCACGTTCGCATGCTCGCCCGTCAGCAGATAGCCGGTGAGCTTGTGGTCGAAGACGATCGCCTTTTTCAGGCTTTTCCATCCGTCCGTCGTGTGGCAGGTCGCGCACTCGATGTCGAAGGTACGATGCGCCGAACCGGCGGCTTTTCCGGGACTGTTCTGCGCGCGGAGCGCAGCCGCGGAAGACAGCAGCATGACGAAGGCGACGAGCGCGACCGGGATCGTCGCGCGCCGGATGCGCCGCAACGGAACGGGGGTGTGTCTGTCTGACGTCATCATGTATTCGCCTCCGGATGTTCGGATGGTGTCGTGTTATTTGCCCGCGTGACATCCCGCGCAGGCGGGAGCAAGGGGCTTGTACCGCATGGTGGCCGGTTTCCCGGCGTCGATCGTCTCTCGCTTGTGACAGGACGCGCACGCGACCGTTGCGTGCTTCCCCGTGAGCGGGAAACGCGACATCGTCACGTGATCGAAGATCGCGGGTTTCCACGCCCCGGACGTGTGACACCGCTCGCACGCGGTGACTCCGGCCGCGTCCTTGAACTGCCCCTGATGCTCGTCCGCATGGCAGGCCGCGCAGCGCGTATCGGCGATCTTGTAGATGGTGGTCTGTTTCCCGTTGACCGTCCCCTGCGTGTGACAGCGGTCGCAGGCCGTGGTCAGGTGCTTGCCGCGCAGGGGGAAGCTGGTGCCGGCATGATCGAACTCCATGGAGTGCCAGCTCTTGTCGGTGTGGCAGGTGAGACAGCCGCGCTCCTTCATCTTCGCGTCGAACTGCCCGGCGTGGAAGTCCGCGTGACAGGTGGTGCACGCGAAACTCTCCCACGAGAAACACTGGGTCTTTTTTCCGTTGATGGTCGTCTCGATGTGGCAGCGGTCGCAGGCGGTGGCGCCGTGCGCGCCGCTCAGCTGGAAGCGCGCATCGACATGCTCGGATGCTTCGTAGTGCGAGGGTTTGAAACCGTCCACGGTGTGGCAGCGCCTGCAATCGCCGCGGTCGCTGTGTTTCGCGAACTGCCCCTGGTGAAAATCCTTGTGACAGGTGAGGCAGGAAGCGAGATCCTTGCCCGCGAATTTCTTGAAATCGCCTGTGCCGTGACAGGCGCTGCACTGCAGGGCGCCGTGCTTGCCCGTCAGCGGGTACTTCGTCTTGCTGTGGTCGAAATTCGCGCGCGAGATCTTCACGGCCTTCCAGTCCGCCGGCGTGTGGCAGTCCGCGCAGTCCTTGCCGAACGCGCCCTTGTGCTTGTCCTCATGGCAGTCGGAACACTGCCCGAAGGCCGCGACGCGGAATTTCAGGAAGGCGCCGTCGCCGTTGATCACCTTGCCGTCCTTTTCCTCGGAATGGCACTTTCTGCAACCGACGTCGGCGTGCTTGCCCGCGAGCGGGAAGCGCGCCTTCGCGTGCGAGAAGGTGTTCTTCTTCCAGTCCTCGGCGTTGTGACAGCGCGCGCAATCCTTGCCGAGCTGTCCGCGATGCTCGTCCTCGTGGCAGGTTCCGCATTCGGGTTCGAGGCCGAGGAAGGTGCGCTTTTTCGCGGCGTCGCTCTTCTTCAGGATTTCCTTCTGAATGATGTTCTTCGGTTGATGGCATTGCCGGCACTCTTTTCCGGCGTGCTTGCCTTCGAGAACGAACCCCGCCTGCTTGTGATCGAACTTCGCCGGGTCCCAGCGGATGAGCTTGAAGTCGCGGCCGTGATGCTCCTTGTGACAGGAGGAACATTCGAGCTTCCGCGTGAAGGAGTGATACCCGAGGTTCCTGTCGATGCGCGATTTGATTTCGCCGTGACAGGAGAGGCAGTTCTGGCGGAACGTCTTGTCCCCGAAGTTGTGACACTTCGTGCAGCTGCCCATGCCCTCGAGCGATTCGTGCGCGTTCGACAGTTTGCCCGGAGAGACGAGCTGCCCCTGCGCCCACGCGAACGGGACGAACAGGAGCATCAGCAATGTGCGTTTTACGGACATTATGTATCCGTTAATGTGGGTACAGAAATCGGCGCCGCAAACGTCCTTTCGGCGTTGTTAGAAAATCCAGACGTATCCCAGCGAAACC
Source organism: Ignavibacteria bacterium (assembly GCA_016720835.1). Lineage (GTDB taxonomy): Bacteria > Bacteroidota > Ignavibacteria > SZUA-365 > SZUA-365 > JADKJW01. The sequence goes on along the minus strand of JADKJW010000002.1, from coordinate 349,329 downwards.
GTGATCCCCACGTGTATCGCCAGGATGATGAACATGATGATGGAAAAGGGCAGATGGACGACGTGCCAGTAGTGGAACACGGACTGCGCGGTGTCGAGGAAGGCGATGCGCCGCAGCAGCAGCGATTTCTTCCGGGCGATGCCCATGATGTCGTCCAGTTCGGCCGCCGGAATGCCCTTCGACCGCAGGTGCGTGCGTACCCGGTGAATGCGCGAGCGGCGCGTCAGATCGTCGCGCATCAGCGCCACGAGCGACTTCAGGATCGAGGCCTTCTCGCCCGCATCCTGCGTGTGGCTGATGGTATCGATGCGCTTCATCGAATCCGCATCGAGATTGTGCGCCTTCTGAAGCTCGTCGCGCATGGCGTTGTTCTGCGCTTCCAGGTCGCCCATCGACAGCTCTTTCCCTTCGAGCGTGCGTGGGATCTGCGTGTACACGTATCGGCCGAGAATGCCGCTCAGCGCGACGAAGATCATGCTCCAGGCGCTGACGGCCACGATGCCGCCGAATTTGAATGTGGTATGATAGAGAACGAGCGTCGGACCGAGCAGGCAGAGGAAGATGTGAAACTCGAGCCAGTGTTTGATCTTCCCCGCGAAACGGAGCTTGGCGATAGCGCTTCCTGGTGGAGTAGATCGTCACGCCGGTGATCATCATCGCGGAGCCGACGATGCCCAGGCCGTGTCCGTACAATCCCTTCGGTTCCCAATCACCCAGTCGCATGGCCTTTTCATGCAGAACGCCCTTTTCCTGCAGCAGCTGCGCCTCGGTCTTGCTGCCGTCGCCGAGTCCCTGCCGCATCATTTCGAGCTGCACATCGATGTCTGCGACACGGCATCGAGGTCGGCCTTCCTGTTGTCGGTCTTCTCCTGATTCGCGGTGAAGTAGGGAAAGCCCTGAAAACCGATGATGGCAGCGCTTCCAAGTCCGATGAAGAACAGCGTGAAGATGTAGATACGGTGTACGGAACTGGTCATTCGCTCTCGATCTGCACTCGTGGCTCTGTTGGGAAATTCAGATGATAATGGCGAAATTTAGCAGAATATCAGAGAAATGCAACGCGGAAAGCAGCGGCCTTGCAATTATTACATCGTCGTGTCCGAATTAGCGTTTTCGCCGGATTAAACCATTTCCGTCTTTTCGCACTCAAAGCGGCATCAATTCGACAGTGAATCAGCAAGGAGTACAACCATGTATCGGAAACACGCCACCATCCTTCTCAGCGCATTCGCGGCCACCGTTCTGCTGTTCGCCGGCTGCTCCAAGGACAATCCAACCGAGGCAAACCTGACAGACGAGGAGTTCTTCAATTACATCGCCACTGGGCAGGATGCCAATTCTCAGGATCTGTTTTCAACGGATCAGGACGCGCTGGACGAGTCGGCACAGCTGAAGGCGCTCATTCCCGGACTGAAGAAACAGGGACTCACCCCCATCACCCCGATCCGCTACGGCCGGAGAATCGAAAGCGTCTCGCGCAGCATCATCCGTCCGATAACGAAGCAGGGCGACTCGATCGCGATCGCCGAGGTGCAGGTCGTGTTCACCGGGAAATTCCTCATCCAGGCCCTTTCGGGCGTCGATACGGTGATCGTGCAGAAGCCGTACACCGAGACGATTCACCGCAGCGTGCGCTTCGAGCGCATCGCCAATACGAACCGTCCGCGTCTCAACTGGCGTCTCGACGGGGTCTCCATCCTCAATGGCGGCACCGCCAATCCGGTACTCTCGATCACGTCCGTGGAAGTCGTGACGCCGTCACAGACCTTCCTCGTCACCGATCCCGACGCCTACTGGATGCAGATCGACCGCTGGTGGCTGCGCCACATGCCGGTGCTGAACAACGTCGCCGTGACCGTGCGCGTCACCGTGCAGAGCGCCCAGCCGGATTCGGACATCGTGACGCTGCACAAGCAGCCGGGCACCTTCGGCCTGCATCACGAGCCGTTCCTCCTCGTCTCGTCGACGCCGAACGGCACGGGCTATGCCCGCGTCTATGAAAAGTCCTGGACCATCAGCGGCAAGGCGCGGAAGTTCGCGCACTTCATGGTCAGCGCCACCACACGCGAATCGCTCTACGACAACGCGACGACGAATTTCTCCAGCGTGGTCTGGGGCATCCCCTACAAGCCCGCCGAATAACAGAGCCCTTCGTCCGTGTATAGCGCCTCCGGTCCCGATGACCGGGGGCGCTTTTTCATGCCCTGTTTTGCATGCTCGCGCGAATCGGCTAGTTTCGAATCTCACGCCGCGCCTTCCCGTCGTTTCGGGATGCATTCACACCGTCAGGATTACCGCCATGGAAAGCTTCATCATTTTCGCCGTCTTCGTCGTGCTCGTTTTCGCGACGGTGATTCCCTACATGAAACGCGTGAAGAAACGCGAGGCGAAATCGCGCGAGGCCATGGAACGCGGCGCGCTGCATTCGGAGGGACCCAAGGCCCAGCACCCGCACATCGATATCGGACAGTGCATCGGCTGCGGCACCTGCGTGGACGCCTGCCCCGAAGGAGACGTGCTCGCCGTCATCGCGGGCAAGGCCGCCATCGTCAACGGCCACAAGTGCATCGGGCACGGACTCTGCGCGGACGCCTGTCCCGTGGGCGCCATCGAAATCGTCATGGCCAAACCGAGCATCTCCGCCGACATGCCCCAGCTCAGCCACGAATTCGAATCGAATGTCGAGAACCTCTTCATCGTCGGAGAACTCGGCGGACTCGCCCTGATCAAGAACGCCGTCAACCAGGGACGCGACTGCATCGACGTCATCGCGAAACGCATTGCCGATACCGGCGGACCGTCAAAGGACCCCGCGCTGTCCGACGTCTGCATCATCGGCGCCGGACCCGGCGGCATCAGCGCGTCGCTGCGCTCCATCGAGAAGGGCCTGCGCTACGTCACCGTGGAACAGGACGAGGTCGGCGGCACGGTCGCGAAGTACCCGCGCCAGAAACTCGTGATGACGAGTCCCGTGGAGCTGCCGATGTACGGGAAATTCAAGAAGCTCGAAGTCTCGAAGGAAGAGCTGCTCGAATTCTGGAACGACGTGTTCAAGAAGTCCGGCCTCGTGGTCAACACCTACGAGCGCGTCGAGACCGTGTCGAAGGACGACGAGGGCGTCTTCATCGTCAAGACCACCAAGGCCTCCTACCGCGCCCGGCACGTGGTGCTGGCGCTCGGCCGCCGCGGCACGCCCCGCAAGCTCGACGTCACCGGAGAAGAGCATCCGAAAGTCATGTACAGCCTCATCGAGGCCGACGCCTACACCAACGCGCACATCCTGGTGGTGGGCGGCGGCGACAGCGCCGTGGAGGCGGCGATGGGCCTCGCGCATCAGAAGGGCAACAAGGTGACGCTCTCCTACCGCAAGGACGGCTTCAGCCGCATCAAGGAGCGCAACACGATCCGCGTGCAGGAGTGCGTCGACAGGAAAATCCTCGAAGTCGTTTTCAACTCCCAGCCCGTCGAAATCCGGGACAAGTCCGTCATGCTCGAAGTGGGCGGCGCCGTCCGCGAGATGCCCAACGATTACGTCTGGGTCTTCGCCGGCGGCATCCCCCCCAACGAATTCCTCACCAAAGCCGGCATACAGCTCGGCCAGCGCGACATGACCAAAGACGCCCAGGCCGAAGTTAAAAAATAGCATCATTTGGGGGGGGGGGCGGACATTCCTGTCCGCCCTCTTGAATTCTCTTTTAAATTCTCTTCTGAATTCTTTTTTGAATTCTCTTGAATTCTCTCTTGAATTCTCCCCTCTTGAGCTCTCTCCCTCCTTCGCATCCTGTCCGCCATCGTGGTCTTACTCCAACACCCTCGTATACCTCGTCTCCACCCCTTCGCTCCCTCGCCGGTTGGTGTGACGTTGTATGCCGTCATGACGGGATGATCGTCATCGATGAGTTCAAAAACAGTTCGCCAGTCCACTGCGTGCTTCGAAGGGCAGTGGACTGTTCGCGGAACCCTCACCTCAACAGCACAAGCCGCGTCACAGCCTGCCGTGCGGCTCCCTGCGTTCTAGGCTGTTCGCCTTGCGTGTTCACGGACAGTACCGCGTGATACACGCCCGATGGAAGATCCGGCGCATCGAGCCGGGTGCTGTGCGTGCCGCTCGCAGCGGGACCGCTGAAGGGCGTCGCCACAATTCTGCCCGATGCATCGTACACATCGATGCGCGCGAGTCCTGCCTCGGGAAGGAACCAGGAGAGCGTCGTCGAGGGATTGAAGGGATTGGGCCGCGCGCTCATGAAGATCTGTTCCAGCCCGATCATCCCTTCCGGCACGCGGCAGGAGGGGTTGATGCAGATGCCGCCTGTCGCGGCCCTGCCGCGGGGGATGTCGGGAAAGGGACCCTGCGGATTGACGAGCAGCGAATCCCAGCGCAGCGCGGTGCAGCCGGTATCCGCGCGCGCGGCTCTGAACGTGAGCGTGAAGAGTCCTCCGGCCGAAGGCAGCGCGACGCTGTCGCGTATGGAGACGCGGATGAGACCCGGCGTTGATATGTCCGACGACAACTGCGCGCTGCTCTGCCAGCGGCTCCCGATGAGCGACACGCTCACGAGACGCGCCACCGAGCTGTCGTAGGACAGGCGGGCGTCGATGCCCTTGACCATCCCCGCGCCCTGGCTGTTGACGAACATGACGAAATGCTGTCCCTCCTTGCCGGGGAGCAGCATCAGCGCCTCACGCAGGAACTCGACGCGGAAGGTGCTGATCCATCCCTCGCCTGCGAGAGCGGCGCTGAACGCGGGACCGCAGCCCGCGTCGAAACGCAACTGTCCGGTGACCCAGCCCTCCGTCCGTGGCGTGAAACGCGTGATCGTTTCGAGCGTGTCACCGGGCTGCAGGGTGACGGGGAAGGCGGTTGGCTTCGTGACGCTGAAATCCGCCGGCGTGGCAGTGATTCCGCGTATGGTCATCGGCACGACGCCGGTGTTGCGCAGCATGGCGCGCAGCTCGCCGCTCGCGCCGACATGCGTTCTCGGAAACGTGATCGTGGGCGGTGCGACATCGGCCTGCGGCATCGCGAAGATCAGGACGAGTGTGTCCTCTATTGTTTCACCGTTGGAGGCGGTCATCGAGAGCAGTCCGCGATGCGTGCCCGCGCCCGTGCCGATGAAGCGGACGGTGACCGCGATGCTGTCGCCGAAGGGTATGGACAGCGGCGCGGGATTCGAGACGATGGAGAACTCCCCGACCCGGTCCAGTTCCGTGATCCCGATGCCGGTCACCGACAGCGGCAGCCGCGAGGGGTGGTTGTTCGTCACGCGCACGACGCGGTCGAGGCGCACCGTGTCGCAGGCGGAGAAGGAGCCGAGGTCCGCGCGCAGGCGGGAGGGCACGGAGACGCTGACATTGTCGATGCGGTGCTCGTTGAACGCGAAGCCCGTGGCGGAGGTGAAGCCGAAATGCACAGGGACGGACTGATAATTCGGGATCGTGTACGTGAAGCGGTCCGTGCCGTCGATGTACATTTTCACGAAGCCGCCGGTGTTCGACACGCGGATGCGGTGCCAGCCGCCGTCCTCGAGTTCGTTCGGCGCCATGGTCTCGTAGTGCAGGTGATTCCCGGCGCTGTTCTGGATGACGCCGATGTGCTGGTCGTTCGGATCCGTCTGCTGGCTGTTGCTGTACGTGTCGAATTCGTAGCCGTAGCCGTTGCTGCCCTCGAAGTCCAGGAGTCCCCCGTAACTGGGCGCGGCGTCGATGACCGTGGCGGTGGCCAGCACGATGCCGTCGGCGCCGCCGTTGTTCTGCGGCGTGCTCACGCCGAAATGCGCGGTGAACTCCACGTCGAAGGCCGACGCCGCGCGGGGCGCTTTCAGGTAGATGCGGCCGGCCTGTCCCGACGCCGCGGGCGTCAGGCGGATGTTGCCCGCGAGCGCGTCGTAGATCGCGCTGCCCGACAGCGTGTACGTCGCGGAGTCGAAGCGCGCGAAGGCGTCGTTCCAGAGCAGTTCGCGCCATGACAGGGAAAGCTGGGCCTGCGCGGCGCCTGCCATGGAGAGCAACAGTACTGCGACGTGAAGAACGCGCCCCGCCAATCTTGGTGATGCTTTGCTATTGAGCGTTTTCATGTCTTTGCTTTCTCGGAAGATGGCGGACAGGAATGTCCGCCCTCCCATATATTTTTTTTTGGCGTTCTCATGTCACGATGGCGTCGATGACGGTGTCGGTATCCTCGAGAGAATCGAAGAGGAAATCCGGCGCGTGTTTCGCGAGAACCTCGCGCCTGGCGCCGCCGCTGGCGACGGCGATGGTGCGCACGTTGAGGTGCCGGCCGCACTCGATGTCGTTGGGGGTGTCGCCGACGATGATGATCTCCTTGTCCTTGAACACGTAGCCCGTGCGATTGTACGCGCGTTCCAGCGCGATGGAGGGGAGTTCGTGCCGGTGCAACGCGTCGCTGCCGAAGGCGCCGAAGGCGAAGTACTTGTCCAGCCGCGGCGGCACGAGCTTGATGCGCGCGCCGCGTATCATGTTGCCCGTGAGCAGGCCGAGCGTGACGGTGCTCTCCTCCGCAAGCGCGGAGAGCAGCGTATGCACGCCGGGCAGCGCCGTCACATTCTCCGCGGTCAGGCGTACTTCCAGCATGTCCAGGAATATCGTCAGCGTGTCGTGCATCTTCTCCGCCGCCGTCCCGGCGTCGACGCCGGTTTTCTGCAGGATTTCGTGGTAGATCTGCTGATCGGTCTTGCCCGCGAAATCGTGGTCGAGCGCCGCGTCCGCCGCGCCGTGCACCTGCGCCAGCGCTTCGGCGAAGGTGCGCTTGGCGATGCCGTTGGTGCTGATGAGCGTCCCGTCGATGTCGAAGAGGACGAGCCGGAGATAACTGCGCGTGTTAAACGTCGTCATGTTGTGGCACCGCAAATGAGAGAATGAGGTCTGATAATCGGGGGAAGTGGTAGCCCGCGTGCGCGTAGAGCATGCCGCCGAGAGAGACCACGGTCTCTCGGCGCCGTCGCAGCACGGTGCGCAGGATGGCCCGCGCCACGCGCTCGGGTGCGCTGTGCGGCACCGCGCGCTGCCTGCGCTGCGGACGCGAGTAGATCATGCGCGAGAAAAACGCGGTGTCGGTGCGCGCCGGGCAGACGACGCCGACGTGGATGCCGAGGCGCTTCACTTCCAGGCGCAGCGCGTCGGCGAAGCCGTGCAGGGCGAACTTGCTCGCGCAGTAGGCCGCATTCCACTGTATCGCGCGCTTCCCGAGCACGGACGATACGAGCACCACCGATCCCGCGCGGCGTGCCGCCATGGCGGGGAGCACGGCGCGCGCCGACGCCATCGTGCCGTCGATGTTCGTGCGCAGGACCGCTTCGATGTCGTCCCACGGCGAGAGGTGATACGGACCGTACTGCCCGATGCCCGCGTTCGCGATCAGGATGTCGACGGGGCGTTCGGCGGTCGCGGCCGCGATGTCGCGTTGCAGGCCGCGGGCGTCGGACACATCGCTCGCGAGGATGTCGACCGACGCGGCTCCGGCGGCGCGGAGTTCCGCGGCGACTTCTGCGAGACGCACCGCATCGCGCGAGAGCAGCAGGAGGTCGCTCCCCTGTTCCGCGAAGAGACGCGCCGTCGCGAGGCCGATGCCCGACGATGCGCCTGTGATCAATGTGCGTTTTCCGTCCAGGGGGCGTCGTGTCAAGGAAATGTGCTCCAGAATCGGGTGCCGTGCGATAAAGAATGAATATACTGAAAAGGGAGAATATGCAGGAGAACACCGGCGGTTCCGCAACCGCGTCCGCCCACAAATTCTTCACCCTCCACCTTCCACCTGTAACCTGTCACCATTCACTAATCACGACTCACGATTCACGGCTCACCACTCACGGCTCACGATTCACGGCTCACGATTCACGGCTCACGACTCACGGCTCACGACTCACGATTCACGATTCACGATTCACGATTCACGCCCTCCTTGGAAATCATTCCCCGCTTGGATATGTTTTAAGGTTGAATGAACCGCTCTTCCACCGTGTGATTGAAGGATGCTGCATGCCGAACTCCCCGTTGTACAATGAAAATGACGTCCTGAACGCGCTCCGCCTCCTGAAGGCGCCTTATATGACTCTCGACGTGGTGACCGCGGGCATGATCCGCGATGTGCGGATTTCAGGGGCGGACTGCGCCCTGACGCTCGCATTTACCGTGCCTCCCGGCCGCATCCGGGAATCGCTCGTCGCCGACGCGCGCACCGCGCTGGCCAAGCATATCCCCGCGCTCGGCGCGGTGGAGATCGAGACCGTCACGGATATTCCGGGGCAGGACAGCGCGCAGAAAGCCGCCATCATCCCCGGCGTGCGCAACACCATCGCGGTCGCCAGCGGCAAGGGCGGGGTGGGGAAGTCCACCGTCGCGGTGAATCTCGCCGTCGCGCTCGCGCGGAACGGGGCGCGCGTGGGACTCATCGACGCGGATATCTACGGACCGAGCATCCCGATCATGTTCGGCATCACGGAGCAGCCGCAGGCCTACGCGCATGAGGGCAAGACGCGCCTGCTGCCGATCGAGAAGTACGGCGTGGCGGTGATGTCCATCGGCTTCCTGATCGAGGAGGACTCCGCCGTCATCTGGCGCGGTCCCATGGCCAGCGGCGCGCTGAAACAGTTCCTGAGCGATGTGGACTGGGGCGAACTGGACTACCTGATCTTCGACATGCCTCCCGGCACCGGCGACATTCAGCTCACGCTCTCGCAGACGCTGCCGCTCACGGGCTCCGTCATCGTCACGACGCCGCAGGACATTTCTCTCGCCGACGCGCGCAAGGGCGTGCGCATGTTCGAACGCGTGTCCGTGCCGATTCTCGGCATCATCGAAAACATGAGCTACTACGTGTGCTCGCACTGCGGCGAGCGCGACGACATCTTCAGCCACGGAGGCGGACGCACGGCCGCGGCGGAACTCGGCGTGCCGTTCCTCGGCGAAATTCCCATCGTCACACGCGTCCGCGAGGCCGGCGATGGCGGCATGCCCATCGTGCAGCTCGAGCCCGACAGTCCGCTCGCGACGAGCTTCGTCGATACCGCCTACATGCTGGCCGGACGCATCAGCGAGCAGATCCTGACCTCCGCGCCGCCCCCGAAGATCGATATCTCGCTCGGCGGAATCTGAGCCGATCCCATGACCACCGATGCCGCGAACACGGAACAGCGCATCCTCGAGGTGCTCGAGGTCGTCCGCCCGTACCTCCAGCAGGACGGCGGCGACGTGGAATTCGTGTCCTGGGTTCCCGACGATCACATCGTCAGCATCCGCTTCCTCGGCGCCTGCGCCACCTGCTCGCTCAACATCATGACGCTGCAGGCGGGCATTCAGGCGTTGATGAAGGATGAAATCCCCGCCGTTCACCGCGTGAACATGGTTCGCTGCTGATGACACCTCGCACGGCCCCCGTTCTTGGATTCTTCGCGCACATCGGCAAGGCCGGCGTGGTCGAGCATGTCCTCGCCCTGCTGCGGCGGCTGAAAAAGCGCGGCGTGCCCTTCCTCGTGGAGACCGATCTCGCGGCGCTGCTCCCCGTGACGGTGATCGGAGCCGGCGAGGCCTCCTGCGCCCGATCACGGGACGACATCGGCCGCGACGCCGACATCGTGATCACCTTCGGCGGCGACGGCACGATGCTCGCCGCCGCGCATGCCGTGCAGCGCTACGACACCCCCATCCTCGGTGTCAATCTCGGCAAGCTGGGTTTCCTCGCGGACATCGCCATCGACGACGTGCTGCCCGCCGTCGAGCGGATCCTGGACGGCGCCTACCGCGTCGAAAAACGCATGACGCTCACCGCCATCGACCTGGAGCGCAAGGCGCGCTATCGCGCGCTGAACGACATCGTCGTCAGCAAGGGCGGCACGGCCCGCGTGCTGCGCATCGAGACTTTCGTCAACGGCGATTTCCTCGCCACCTTCCTCGCCGACGGAGTCATCATCGCGACACCCACCGGATCCACCGCATATTCGCTCGCCACGGGCGGACCCATCGTGGTCCCTTCGAGCAACGTCATGATCCTGAGCCCCATCAGTGCTCACGCCCTCACCGCGCGTCCCATCATTCTCCCGGCCGATTCGGAGATCGCACTGCAGGCCACCGCCGAAGACGGCGCCGTCATGGTCATGGCGGATGGCCACTACTTCCGTGAAAACGACACCTCCGCATCTCTCACGGTCCGCCGCGGCTCGAAACCGGTGAACCTGGTGAAGGACATCGGCCCGAACTATTTTGAAACGCTGCGCACCAAGCTCAGCTGGGCGCAGGACCGGCGATTTTCGAATGGACAGCTGGAGAAGGAGTAGGGAGTGGGCCAGCTCACCGAAGTCCGCCGAAGGCGGACGCAGGTGAGGAGTAGGGAGGCCGGACTTTCTAGGTTGAATTTGATTCTGTTTCTGAAGATTTTTCCCAGCTCAATCACGCACAGAGCATTTTCTTTTCACCTTTCACCTTTCACCTGTCACTTTCCACCTGCCACAAGCAACCGCAACCGCAACCTTTCATCCGTCAAATCACCATAGTCAAAACAATGAAACACATCATCACTCTTGCCGTTCTTGCCGTGTGCCTGCTTGGCGCGCGTGCGCAGGGACAGGAGGCGGCGGCCGAGAAAGTCCTCGTGGGCCCGCTGACCGTCGAGAATCTCTTCGATCTGCCGAACTGGTTCGGATCGGACTTCCTCGGCTACACGCCCGATCAGGCGACCGTTGATCTCCTGCCGAAGTATCTCAAGGACGTGACCATCATCTGCGTGCTCGGCACCTGGTGCGAAGACAGCAAGCGCGAAGTGCCCCACATGCTGCGCATCCTGCAGTCGTTCCGCGATTTCGAACCGACGCGCTTCGTGATGATCGGCACCGACAAGAACAAGGTCAGTCCCGGAGGCGAGAGCGCGCGCTGGAACATCACGAAAGTGCCGACCTTCATCTTCCTCAAGAACGACGAGGAACTGGGCCGCATCGAGGAGGCGCCGATCGGCACGCTGGAACGCGACATGCTCGGCATCCTGAAGGGTCTCGATCCGAAAGCCCCGCCGCCGCCACCGCCGGTTCCGCCTCCCGTGCAGCCGGATGTGCATGGCCGCGAGGTGATGGTCCCCGCCGACGGCACCGTCGGTCCGGAAGCCGGCCGCGTCAAGCCGCCGAATCCGCCCTCGAACATTCCTGTGCCCCCTCCCGCGGACATGCCGCCCGCCGACAAAAAGTAATTCTGCCGCGCGCGACCTTCGCGCGCACCGTCGCGCCGGCTTCCCGCCGGACGCGCGACGGACATCGTCATCGACCGCTGGCTGGACGGCGGATCGCGCCACGCGCACGGTCCGCCGTCTTGTTATTGCGCGGGAGCATGCCTATTTTGTCCCGTCTTGTGCAGCCGCGCGATATTCGCTCCATGGATGTCCGCGCGTCCTCCATCCCGCTCCCCCGATTTTCCATTCTTTCCCCCGCGTGCACACGCAGCACAGTGTCTGATACACAGCGTTCATCATTCAGCAACCGGAGAGGTGTATGACAACAACGAAACACGTCCCGTACGTCCCCGCGACCATGGACATGAAGGAATTCACGTTCAAGGCCGTCCTGATCGGACTGGTCCTGTCCGTGGTCCTTGGCGCGGCGAACGCCTACCTCGGCTTGAAGGCGGGCATGACCATCGCGGCCACGTATCCCGCGGCCGTCATCGGCATGGCGATGCTTCGCCTCTTCAAGGGAACGATCCTCGAGGAGAACATCACCCGCACCGTCGGTTCCATCGGCGAGTCGATCGCGGCGGGCGCCATCTTCACCATCCCCGCGTTCATGATCGCGGGCGTGTGGACGGGCGACTTCCTGACCCTGTCGCATTACCTGCAGGCGACGGTCATCATGCTGGTGGGCGGATTCATCGGCATCCTCTTCGTCACGATTCTCCGCCGCGTGATGGTGGAAGACGCCGACCTGCCGTTTCCGGAATCCGTCGCCGCGGCTGAAATCCACAAAGCCGGGCGCAGCGGCAAGAGCGGCGCGAAGCATCTCTTCATGGCCATGGGCATCGGCGCCGCCATCCAGTTCTTCAAGGAATTCCAGCTCTTCGCGTCGGCCGGAGAGGCCTTCGTCTCCTTCGCGAAACGCACCCTCAAGATCGGCGGCGTGGACGTGCAGACCGGCGGCGGCGCCATGCTGTCGACGCCCGGCGTGTCTCCCGCCTACATGGGTGTCGGCTACATCATCGGACCGCAGCTCGCCGCGCTGAACTTCACGGGCGGTCTGCTCGCATGGGGTCTCTTCGTGCCGTTGCTGCTCTTCTTCCTCGGCCCGCAGATCGAGGCCGGCATGCTCGCGGCGGGGCAGCCCGTCAACGACCACTCGATGATCGGCATGGCCGTCCAGGTGTGGCGCAACATCGTGCGTCCCATCGCGATCGGCGGCATGCTCATGAGCGCCGCGTTCACGCTGTTCCGCATGCGCAAGAGCCTCGGCGCCGGTCTCGGCCGCGCCATCCGCGACGTGCGCCAGGCGGCGGCCGGCGGCGCCGTTTCCGAGGACCGCACCGAAAAGGACATGCCCTTCAAGTGGGTGTTCATCGGCATCATCCTCGCGTCCATCGCCACCTTCTTCATCTACCTGTACTTCAGCCAGGGCGACGTCGTCGCGGCATTGACGGCAACCGTCGTCATGGTCATCGCCGGCTTCTTCTTCGCGGCGGTGTCGGGCTATCTCGTCGGCCTCATCGGATCGAGCAACAACCCGATCAGCGGACTGACGATTTCCACGCTCATCATCGCGGCCATCCTCATGGTCGCGCTCGGCGTCAAGGGCATGGCCGGCATCGCGGCGGTGCTCGGCGTCGCGGCGGTCATCTGCGTCGCGGCCGCGGTCGCGGGCGAGATGCTGCAGGATCTGAAAGTCGGGCACATCCTCGGCGGCACGCCGTGGAAGATGCAGCTCGGCGATTTCATGGGCGTGGTGGTCTCGGCGGCCGTCATGTTCCTCCCGCTGTGGATTCTCCATCAGGGCGATCTCAACACCGGCGGCACCGGTCTCGGCGGCAAGGCCTTCCCGGCGCCGCAGGCATCGCTCATGGCCATTCTCGCGAAAGGCATCGTCGGCGGCGAAATGGCGTGGCCGCTCATCATCGTCGGCATCCTCATGGCGATCGGCTTCATCCTGCTGCGCGTGAAGAGCCCCATGCTCGTCTGCGTCGGCATGTACCTGCCGCTCGAAACGTCCTTCGCGATCTTCATCGGCGGACTCATCCGCGGCCTCGCGGACAAGATCGTCGCGCGCCGCAAGTTCAACGACGGCCAGCAGGCCCGCGTCGAGAATGTCGGAACGCTCATCGCGGCGGGACTCATCGCGGGAGAGGCGCTCATCGGCCTGCTCTTCGCGTTCTTCAACGTGGTCGACATCCCGTACAAGAACTGGGCGTTCTTCGATCAGGACGGCAGCATGCTCTCCTTCCTCCCGAGCCTGCTCGTCTTCGTGCTCGTCGGATGGCTGCTGACGAAGATCCCGACCGCCAACGCGGGCAGTCCGGACGAACCGGCGCCGCCCCGCGCCATGACCTGACGAGGGGACTGCCCCCCGTCTTCTTCGACCGAAACATGACAGACAGAGGCTGCGGGAAACCGCGGCCTCTGTCATTCTATCGGAGAGAGCATCCCGATCTCCCACCTGACATCTCACATTTCCCATCTCCTCCGTATATTCATTCATGTTCACGAAAAAAGACCCCCCGCCCGACATCAATCTGCTCGAACTGATTCCCGAACGGATGTTCGGCGAGACGACAAACGAGGACGGCACCATCGTCGTCGACATGCCGCGCTTCCATGTGGCATGGATGCAGAAGTACCTGGTACCGAAGCGGAAAGATCCGTTCATCAAGGTCAAGCTCGATCGTTTCGGCTCCCGCGTCTGGCTGCGCTGCGACGGCACGGCGAACGTGAACGAGATCGCCGATGCCCTCGTCGCGGAATTCGGCGAGGACGTGGAGCCGGTGCACGACCGCCTGAGCGTGTTCTTCAGGCTCCTCAGGCAGCGCGGCTTCGTGCGGTTGCGGAACGCGGACGGCAGCTTCGTCTGACGCGCCGCGCATCGATCCACCTGATCTCCTCCATGTCATTCCGGAAACCATGGCGCGTATGAAAACCATCTCCCCGTCCACCCGCTGGATCGTGCTCGTGCTCGTGAGCGTGGTCATCGCCACGAACTACTACGTGTACGACGCGATGTCGTCGATCAAGTCCGTCATGCAGACGCAGCTCGGCATCGACAACACCGCCTACGGGCTCATCGTGTCGTTCTACTCCTTCCCGAACACCTTCCTGCTGATGTCGATTTTCGGCGGCATCATTCTGGACAAGTGGGGGATACGCAAGACGGGCTTCCTCTTCGTGCTCGTCTGCTTCCTCGGGGCGCTGACCACCGCCTACGGCGCGAGCGATTCCTTCGCGCGCGGCGGCGTGGTGTACGGCATCTTCGATTCCTTCCTGCCGTCGTATTCGCCGCAGCTCAAGATGATGATGCTGGGCCGTCTGCTTTTCGGCCTCGGCGCCGAGACGAGCATCGTGGTGATCAACAAGATCATCGTGAAATGGTTCAAGGGGAAGGAACTCGCCTTCGCGTTCGCGGTGAACGTCGCCATCGCCCGCCTCGGCACCGCGCTGGCGCTGATCTTCTCGCCGCAACTCATCAAGGATCCCGTCGGCTGGACCTGGGCGCTCTGGGTGGCCGCCATCGCCATGGGCGTCGGCTTCGTCTTCTTCCTCATCTACATGATGTACGATTCCGCGACCACGCCGAAGGGCTCGCGCGACGGCGCGCTCGCGGCCGACGAGGAGTTCCACATGAGCGACATCGTCGAGCTGCTCAAGAACCGGTCGTTCATCTACGTGATCCTCCTCTGCGTCACCTTCTATTCGGCGGTGTTCCCGTTCCAGGCCTACTGCCCCGACCTCCTGCACAACAAGTTCGGTCTCGACATCGAGTGGAGCGGCATCCTCAGCAGCCTCATCATCTGGGGCACCATCCTGTTCACGCCGCTCTTCGGCGCCTTCGTGGACCGGAAGGGGAAGCGCGCCAGCCTCATGCTGGTCGGTTCCTTCCTGCTCATTGCCACGCATCTCATCCTGTCGCTCACGCACGTCACGCCGTACGTGGCGATGTTCATCCTCGGCATCGCGTTCTCGCTGGTGCCCGCTTCCATGTGGCCGTCCGTCGCGCTGATCGTGGAGGAGAAGCGCCTCGGCACGGCCTACGGCATGATGGCCGCGCTGCAGAATCTCGGACTCTGGGGCTTCCCGATTCTCGCGGGCTACATCCTCGACACGACCAATCCCGGCGTCACCGAAACGACGGTCGCGTCGGGCACGGCGATGTTCGATTACACGTACACGATACTCATGTTCGCCGTTCTCGGCTTCGTCGGCTTCTTCTTCGCGATCATGCTGAAACGCGAGGACGCCAAGGCCGGCAACAAACTCGAGCTCGCCTGACAGGCCGCTCCATTCCGTATTCTGATTTCCGGATCTTGATTTCCGGATTCTGATTCCTGAATTCTGAATTCTGTTCTTCTGACTTCTGACTTCCTATCCCCGCTTCACCACCAGCATCGTGATGTCGTCGGACTGCTTCGCGCCGACGGTGAACTCGAGGATGTTCTCCCGGACCACCTGAATCAGATCCGACGGCGTTCCCTGCACGAGCCGCTCGAGCAGCGCTTCGAGACGCGGGTTTCCGAACTCCTCCATGTCCTTGGACAACGCCTCGTTCACCCCGTCCGTGTACGTGACGATGGTGTCACCGGGAAGGATGGCGACGGTTTCCTCGTCGTAGGGCGGAACCTCTTCGAGGATGCCGAGGATGAGTCCGCCGGTGCTGAGCGGGACGAAACTCCCGTCGGCATGCACGAGGTAGGGCGGATTGTGTCCCGCGTTGATGTAGGTCAGCGTGTGCGCGCGCGTATCGAGGATGCCCCAGAAGAAGGTGATGAACTTGTCGGCCTGCGTGTTGCTGAACACCAGCGCGTTCAGGCGCGCGGTGGCGTCCGGCAGCGGCAGGCGCAGCGGGGCCATGGTGCGCAGGGCCGCCTGCACGTTGGCCATGAGCAGCGAGGCGGGAATGCCCTTGCCTGACACGTCGCCGATCGCGATGACGAATTCGTGCTCCGACAGCGGTATCACATCGTAGTAGTCGCCGCCCACCTTCTGCGAGGACTCGTTGATCGCCGCGATATCGTAGCCCGCGGGTTGTGCGAGCGCGGACGGGAGCAGGCCTTTTTGGATCGTGCGGGCAAGGGTCAGCTCGCGTTCCATTTCCCGCTTGCCGACCAGCTCGATGACGAGCTTCGCGTTCTCGAGAGCCGCGATGGTGATGTTCGCGAGCGCGGACAGGTACTCCACTTCGGGGGCGTCGTAGCCGTCAGCCCCGAGCCTCTCGCCCAGGCAGAGCAGGCCGCGCGTCTCGTTCTGCACGAGCATCGGGATCAGGAGGCGCAACCCGAGTCCGTACAGCCACTGCTCGAGATCGCCGGAGGGCTGGTGCTCCGCGGACAGGCGCACGACCGTGCGGAGCTGCTAGAGCTTGTCCACTTCGCGCGCTCCCGCATCGGCATCAGGGAGCTTCAGCCGGCGCGGCCGGATAGGTGAGCCGTCGATCGAGAACACCGCGTAGCGCATGGCGCGCATCTGCCCCATCAGCGCGTAGCCGAGCACGCGCAGAATCTTCTGCGTGTCGAAGGTCTCGTTCATCTCGCGACTGAGTTCGAAGAGCGTGTTCATCTCCTGCACCTTCGTGTCGAGCCGGCGATTCATGCCCTGCAGCGCGCCGATGGTGAGGGCGTTGTGCACCGCCGACGCCGCCACCGCGGCGATCGATTCGAGGAAGACGGTGTCGGCATGGGAATACGGTTGTCCCGTGATTTTCGGCCCGACGCCCACGATGCCCACCATGCGGTCCTTGAGGATCATCGGGATCAACGCATACACGCCGCAGTCGCGGCAGCACTGCGCGAAGGAGGCCACCTGCGCGTCGTCGTCCCCGTCGATGTCACTGACGAGATGCGTGCCGCTCCAGTCCACCGCGAGCGTGAAGCTCCGGTCGATCATCGAAACGGGAATCCCCTTCGTCGCGCGGACGGTGTACGTCCACTGCGTCTGCTCCACCAGCACGACCGCGCGGGAGACGAGCAGCTTGCCCATGGCGGTGAGCAGCACGTTGCCGAGGATGAACTCCAGTTCCTGCGACGAGTTCAGGATGCTGCTCAGCTCGAGCAGCGCGGCGCTGTCGGAGATGCCCGTCTGCGCCTGCGATGGCTGCGTGAGGTCCCGCCTGGGGCGTGAGGAGTCGGTCATGCGTTCGGAGCCGTTTCGGTCGGAAAAACGGAAAGGTAACAGCCCGCGAACTCAAAGGAAAACCTCAACGATAGACCTTCAATCCCTCGGTGCAGTTCGTGCACATGGGTACGCCGCGCCGATCGGAGAGGATGCGCGCACGGAACGACTCGTACGCGGGCGCCTTCCACGCGTCCGTGAAACTGCCGTCGGCCAGGCTGCCGAGCGGGTACTCGGCGTTCTTGTCGAAACAGCAGGGAACGATGGTGCCGTCCCAGGTGATCACGCTGCGCTCCCAGAGGCGGACGCAGCGGTTGGCCAGGGCGCTTTTCGGACGCAGCTGTCCGTTTTCTATCGTGTAGCGCCGGTACTTCTCGTCCGCGGGCAGGAAGCGCTCGGCGCTCTCGAGAGAATACACCTGAATTGTTTTGAGGGCGACGCTTGCGCCGTGCTCGCGGGCCAGCGCGCGCAGTGCAGGAATCTCGCCCTCGTTCTGCCGCGTCACGAGAAACTGCAGCACCACTTCCATCCGCGCGCCGTGCGGATGCCCGTTTCGGGCTTCGCGCAACGTGCCGAGCGCCTCCACCACACGGGCGAGCGTGCCGCCCACGCGGTATTCCTGGTACGTTTCCTCGCTCATGCCGTCGATGGAGACGATGAGCCGGTCCAGTCCGGCGTCGAGCAGCGCCTCGGACGCGCTCCGGGTCAGGAAATGCGCGTTCGTGCTGATGGCGGTGTACATGCGCCGTTTCCGCGCGGTCTCGACCATGGCGACGAGCTGCTTGTTGATGAAGGGTTCGCCCTGGAAAAAGAGCTGCAGGTAGAAGGTCTCGCCCCGCAGCTCGTCGATGATGCGTTCGAAGAAGGGCAGCGGCATGGAGCCGAGCGGGCGCACCATCTCGCCGTTGCCGGAGGGGCATTCGGGACAGGACAGGTTGCAGCGGTTGGTGGGTTCCACGGTCAGCGTGTACGGCAGTCCCCACACGATGCTCCGTCCGCTGCGCGCCGAGAGCTGGAAGGACGCGAAGACGCGCAGCAGATTCCATGCGCGGCGGAGACTGACGCAGCGCAGGAGGTTGCGCGCCGTGCGGACGGTCATCCGCCGCCCTTCCCGCACACGAGATGCCACGAGGGCGCGAGCAGCGCATTGATGAACCCGGGTCTGTCACTGGCCATGGCGCGGACGATCCTATCCGTGCCCGTGCGCCTCAGCACGCGCACCGCCGCGAGGTGCGGCGCGCTCCAGACGACGGCTTCGGGGGTCTCGAACAGAGTGTTCACAACGGCGCGCATCGTGAGCGCGGGTTCAAAGCCCGCATCGCGCAGGAGACGCAGCAGCGCGTGCAGAGAGAAGAGCTGGGCGAGGTCGCCGCGGCCGGCGTCGCGGGGCCGCAGCACGCGCACCGCGCGTCGCAGCGCGGGACGGCGCAGCAGGCTCAGCAGCGGCAGTCCCCAGTGCGGATCGGCAAGCACGTTCACGACCGAGAAGCGGCTCGGCGTGCTGAGGTACAGCATGCCGCCGGGCCGCAACACGCGCGCCGCTTCGCGCAGCACCGTCGCAGGGGCGTCGCAATGTTCGATGACGTCCTGCAGGACGACGGCGTCGAAGCGGGCGTCGGGATATTCGAGCGCGCCAGCGTCACCGCAAGCGACAGCGAATGATCCGTTGAGCGCGCGGAGCGCGTCGACGCGCTTCGGATCGCTGTCCACCGCCGTCACGCGCGCGCCGCGGCGGACGAGGGCCGCGCTGGTGCCGCCGACGCCGGCGCCGAGATCGAGGACGTCCGCGCCGCCCAGCATCATGCGCGTTTCGAGCAGCCTGGCACGAGCGCGCTCGCAACTGCGCCGCATCGACGGCACGCTGCCAGCGCGCGGCATTGGGATGCGCGGGGTCGAGGACGTAGGCGGATGGAAAAGCGTCGAACGGCGGCACGGATCACCACGCTGGTGGACGGAGGAGCGATGCGACGGAAGTGATGGAAGAAAATAGCACGTGGAACAACTCGAGGAAAGCCAGTTTCACCCGCGTCGCCGGACCGGGCTTCCAGGACGTCATCAGCGGAAGCACCGGCGCGAGAAAGGACGTGTCGTAGAGCAGCTTCGCCGCAAGCGCCGGGAGCACGTACAGCGGCGACACGCCCTGCCACGCGATCAGTACGACCGGCGCGACGACGAGCGAGACGAGTTCCATCGCTCCAAACGCGACAAGGCCGGCGAGCAGCAGCCTCCCGCCGCCGGAAGATCGCCCATTGGGGCCCGGGACACGATACTGCGCTCCCGTGCGGTAATGCCGGAGTTTGCGCCGCAGCAGTGCCCGGAAGGTCGCGGGCGACGAGGTCGGGCATGCGGCATTGGCGTCGAGACTGGTCGCGACGGCGGGCCGCTCCGCGAGGAAGCGTTGCAGCAGCAGATCGTCGTCGCCGCCGAGCTGCCGGTAAAGCGGGGTGAGCCCGCCGCTGCGCAGGTATAGCGATTTCCGATATCCCCAGTTTCTGCCGACGGCCATGTAGGGGCGGTCCCAGCCCGCGGCGGCAATGGACAGGAACGCGGTGCGGGCGGCGTCATACGCGGCAAACGTCGCGGTGATGCCGCCTTGCGCTTCCTGCGAGGGGGACAGTCCGATGACGACATCCGCCCCGTACGCGAAACGGGCTGCCATGGCTTCCACCCAGCGCGGCGCGGGGCGGCAATCCGCGTCCGTGAACAACAGCACCTCGGTTTCCGCCGCCAGCACCGCCAAGTGCAGCGCCTGCTTTTTCGGTGAGACGCCGGGCTCAACGCTGTCGATGCGCAGGATTGTACAGGAGACGCCCTTCGTCCGATGCTTTTCGACAGCCGCGATGCTGCCGTCCGTGCAGCGGTCGGCAGCGACGATCACCCTCAACTTTTCGGGCGGGTAGCTCTGCGCGCCGAGAGCGGCCATCAACACGGGGATGTTTCGTTCCTCGTTGTGCGCGGCGACGATGACGGTCACGTCGGGCTGTCCCACTCCCGTGTGCGACCGCGTCCGCGCCCGTGCTCTGCCGAAGCCGATTGACAGCAGAACGAACACTGCGGAACTTCCAACGGCGCAGAGGACGAACACGATGTCGAGGAGGAAGTACAACACAGCAGATGGGGGACGGGGGAATGGGGGAATGGGGGCGACAGGAACTGCTTAGACTCGGAAAGTGGAATATACGGTGGGATGCAGTACCGATGCTGTGCTGCATTCATACGAAGACCTCGCGCCATGTTTCAGATCAATATCTCCGATTCTGGGTGCCGGTTGAGAAGGGTGGATCGTACCTGATGAACTGAAACGTCCAGATCCACGTACCATAGCAAGCAAAGGTGCAAGGAATTTACTGCTTGATTATTTTCCCCTTTACATTTCATTGTGCGACTGAACGGAAATGAAGTAGATACCGCTTGGAACATTTACTCCAAAAGCGTTACAGCCATCCCACCGTATGTGTCCCGTTGTTGAATTTGCATCATCGAGCACGAATTTCCTTACTACTCTCCCGTACGTGTCGTATACGACCGCCACTGCGTTTTCGTGCAGAGCCCCATTGATTACAATCGTCGAATAGTCATGGAAGGGATTCGGGAACGCGGCTATAGAGGGAGTATGAGGATATGGGACATCATACACGGGCGTACGCTTCCATGACTTTCCTGCAAAGAGCGCGAAACCGCTATATATGTCATATACATAGTTCGCAGCAAAATCCTTGATCCCATCTCCGTCAATATCGCCGACGTTGATTGCCTCATACGAAAATCTCATTCCACTCTGCGGATTCCAAACGGTAGCTATTGGCTTCGATTCCATTCCTCGGGAAGAACCAAGATACAGGAATGCCATGCCAACACCGGCGCCAAAACTACCAGAGAGAAGGTAATCGTCAAATCCATCTGCGTTCACATCCCCAATCCTTTGCCCGTGATCGCCAATTTCGTAATCCGACGAGTCGGGACTCGAGATCATCCTGTCTTAGAATGATCTGAAACCGCCCGTGCGACCGTAATATATGTATCCATAATGATCGCCAATATACCGATCGTCAACACCGTCATTATTTATATCCGTGATATTCAATTTCCACATTGAGGCTTCATTCGTACTGTAAGGGATAACTTCTCGGCCGATTCTTTGATCGGGACGGTCCGTAATCCAACATCATAGAATTATCTGAGCCGTGGAACATCGGTTCCAACGATATCTTTTACGCCATCACCGCAACTGCGATCTGGAGCCCGTCTTTGTGAAGTACGTCCTATTCATTGGATGGACAGCCGTTTGATCCGGTTCGCAATTTCGATCCTCCAACGATAAGATCTTACCCCGTCAACGTGACCAATATCCGAAGTCCACCATCTGGCGCGGCGATTGCGATGTCTTCACATCTTGTTAACATCTCCGAGGCGATTCTCGCCATAATCGGGTGAGCTCGACATACGGATGGCCTTTTACCGCTGGAAGGTGTCTACTGTGTAAGGAGATGCCGAGCACGAGGAAATTTGCTCGATCCTCCGAGCAGATAGACCATCTCCATTTACGCCCGTGAGTGATCCACGCACCTTGTTACCAACGCCCGGACGCCTTCCGAAGAGCATCCAGGTCTGCCTCGTAGAATCGCGACAACGGTTGATGAATAGGTCTGGAATACTGTCCCGGTTTACGTCCCCCATTGAAAGGATGTGATCTGCGTATCGCCAGTAAGAATATCCTGGCGAGTAAAACAAACACGAGGCCTCGTTGAATCCCATGTTGAACGCGCTTTGCTCGCGGTGACAGCATCCGGCAAGGAGTAGGTGAACCGGGCACATGCCACTCACCTCAGCATGAACTCGATCGCGCACGATGCCTCCAATAACCGGATCAATGACACACGACGGACGGATTATCTCTTTTTACCAGAAGCACCCGTTTTTACGATGTTAACACTGAAGAAAAAAGGATCGCAGACGGAAACGTTTGCATTCGAGCATCGAATCGTGCCGGCTGATCCCATTGATATTGTCCGGCAGCCCCTTGATTGCAGAGTGCCCTTCCCTCCGGGCGCCCGCAAGGTTGTTCCTATTGCGTCGCTATTCCGGATGCTCCGTTTTCGGCGCGTTCCGAAGATTGCCCGCATCCAGTCGCGCTGGCGTCCTGTCGCGTCAGCGGTCATCCGTGTCGTGTCAGCGACACGGTCTGGGATCCACAGTCGCGTCTCCGGTTTAGCGTCCTCCATCGAAAGGATGTCGGGTCAGCGGTCATCCAGCCAGTAAGAGGTATCCCTGTCGAGTCAGAACAAGCAGGACGGTCATCGAAACCCATACACCGGTCATCGCGTCTCACCGGTCGGATTTTTCATGCAGTCGTCCATCTTGGCACATCTCGATTATATCGGTAAAAACAGGAATCTGTGGCGGCGGAGGCGCAACAGCCGTGGCGGACGGTTCCCCATGAGCACGATTTTCGATACCTGACAGAATGGCAGGAAGGTGGTGGGTGAATGGGTGAATGACTTCATCAAACAGCAGTTCGTGCTCCAATTGCAGCCTCGCCCCACTTCAGGCAGTCATCATTCTCCACGCGCGGATGATCTCCAGTGCTCGTTTCACGAGATCGGTCGCAAGGTCGGGATTTGCCTGTCCCCTGGTGAGCTTCATGACCTGCCCGACGAAGAAGCCGAAAATGTTCTCGCGGCCCGCGAGGTATTTGTTGACCGATTCCATGTTGGCGGCGAGGATGGCGTCGACGAGCGGCGCGAGCGTGGACGCGTCGGAGATCTGCGCCAGGCCCCTGCGCGCGACGATGTCCGCGGGCATGGCGCCTGTCGTGACGAGTTCCTCGAAGATGTCCTTCGCGATCTTGCCGCTGATGCTGCCGCCGGCGATCAGGTCCAGCAACTGTGCCAGCGCTGCGGGCTGAAGCGGAGCATCCGGCAGTTCGCGATGCGTCTCCTTCAGCACGCGGAGTACATCGCCCATCACCCAGTTGCTCGCGGCCTTGACCTTCTCCGGGCTGCGCGGAGAAAGCGCGTCGACCACGGACTCGAAGTAATCGGCAAGCGGCTTCTCGGCGGTGAGCACATCGGCATCGTAGCGGGGAAGTCCAAGTTCCCGCACGAATCGGTCGCGACGCGCCAGAGGGCAGCTCCGGGATGGCCGCGCGCGCGCGCGCGATCCACGCGTCGTCCACGAGCACGGGCACCAGATCCGGTTCGGGGAAGTAGCGGTAATCGTGCGATTCCTCCTTGCCGCGCATGGCGACGGTCACGCCCCGGCCCGCATCCCACTGCATGGTCTCCTGCAGCACGGTCCCGCCCGCGTCCAGGATCGCCGCGTGACGGGCGATTTCGTACTCGATGGCGCGCTCCACGTTGCGGAAGGAGTTGAGATTCTTCAGCTCGGTGCGCGTGCCGAACGCCGTCTCGCCGATGCGTCGCAGGGAGATGTTCGCGTCGCAGCGCAGCGATCCCTCCTCCATGTTCCCGTCACAGATGCCGAGGTAGGTCAGGATCTGGCGCAGTAGCGTGAGATACGTGTGCGCGTCGCGGGCGGAGCGCAGGTCCGGCTCGCTGACGATCTCGAGAAGCGGCACACCGCAGCGGTTGAAGTCCACGAGCGTGTCCGACCCGATGCCGTGCAGGGATTTCCCGGCGTCTTCCTCCATGTGGATGCGCGTGAGACCGATGCGCGCGGAACCACCGTCAGCCAGCTCGATGTCCACATGCCCGCCGTGGCAGACCGGATCGTCGTACTGCGTGATCTGGTATCCCTTCGGGAGATCGGGATAGAAGTAATGCTTGCGCGCGAAGCCCGACTCGAGGCGGATGGTGCAGTCCGTTGCGAGGCCGAGCATGATCGCGAACGTCACCATCTCGCGGTTGAGCACGGGCAGCGTGCCCGGATGTCCGAGGCACACGGGACAGGTGTTGGTGTTCGGCGCGGCGCTGTACGCCGTCGAGCAGCCGCAGAAGGCCTTCGTCGCCGTCTGCAGCTGGGCGTGCACCTCGAGCCCGATCACGGGTTCGTATCGCGCCGGCTGCACGGGAGCTTCATGTGTCGTCATGCCTGAAATATAGGTCCGGCGCGGGAGAAGTGGAACAGCGCCCGCCGCTACAGCTCCGATCGCACGACGCGCAGGAAGGGCACGGACAGGTACGCATTCGCCGCAGCCCGGCCCGCCACCAGCGCGATGGAGGCGGCAACGGCGCCGGTGACGCCGGTGAAGAAGACCATGCACGCCATCACCAGGACGATGCCCGTGACCTCGATCGCCGTGCCCAGCGTGATCGGCATGGTGACCTTCGCATGCACGAGCACCGCGTGCTGGAAGGCCAGGAGCACCGATGCCGCGGGAATGACGGCTTGAATCATGATCGGCGCCAGCGCGAACGCCGCCAGTTCGGGGGTGAGCCCGGACACGTTCTGGAACCAGAGCGCGGACAAGGGGGTGAAACCGATCAGCGCGAGTCCCGCGAACGCGCCGGCGCCCACGATCGTCGCAAAGCGCCGCAACACCGCGTAGCCCTCGCGTCCGTCGCCGAGATGCGCGATGGTGACCTCCTGCAGCGAGAGGCCGAAACTGCGGAACACGAACACCAGCGAGTTGATGACCGGCAGGACGGCAAGCGACTCCAGCGCGTGGTTGCTGCGCCCGATGAACAGCGTGATCAGCGGCTGCACGCCCAGCGCGAGGAGCGAGGTCAGCGCGAGGGGATAGTAGAAGCGCGTGATGTACCCGTACGTGAAGCGCGCGATGTCGGGCGCGTCCGCCTTTCCGAGCAGGTCCGCGATGGATGCCGCGGTCATGAAGCGGCTGACGACGGCCTCGACGATCACCGCGGCGCTGAGCGAGAGACCGCCGACCACCGAGCCGGGAAGCTCCGTCAGCGACACCAGCGCCACTGCCGTCGCGGTCATGGACGCGATGCGGATGACCGTGCCGTACGCGACGCGCCGTGTCAGTCGGCGGCTGATCAGCACACCCTGATAGAAGCGCCGGAATCCGATCGCGGCGGGCCAGGGAAGCAGTGCCGCCGTGGTCCAGTACGCGAGCGTCGCGACCTGCGCCGGCAGCCCGATAAGCGCCTCGGCCACGAAGAAGAACACCGGCGGGATCAGAAATATCAGCATCACCGCGGTGATGCCCGCGTTGAGCGCGAGGGTGAAATTCCGGAGGCGGCGATACGTCCCGCTGTCCTTGACCAGTGCCGTCGACGCGCTCATCATCATGATGATGGGCGATTCCACGATCAGCGCGAAGGAGAAGGCCACGCCGTACGCGGCAAGATTGAACTTCGGCTCCGCGAGACGGGCGATCACGGCGGCGAGAAAGGGCCCCTCCGTCGCCATCATGAGCCACGTGGCCGCGAGCGGCAGCCACTGCGGAATGAGGGATCGGATGGTGAGAGGGTGGTGGTGCATGGCGGCGAGGCGCGTGCAAAGGTACGTGGCGGCCGCGCGGGAAAAGGGCGCCCCCCCCCCCCCCCCCCCGGACCCGCCCCGCGGCACCGCCGCGGCGCGCCCCCGGTGGGCGCTTCCGCCGTCAGTTCAACGCATCACTCCATTGCGTGCGTGGCTCGTCTGATGGAAGAGAGAAGAATCGGTCAGCGCTTGCCTTTCCCGCCGCCCTTGCCGTTCTGTTTGCCGCCATTCCCGTTTCCGTTCCCTCTGCCGTCGTTTCCCTGTCTGCCCTTGTTGCCGTTGTCGCTCTTCATGTTCCTGCTGTTCCCATTGTACCGGTTGTCGTCACGCTTCGCGTTGTCGCGGAGATTGCGATTCTGTTTTTCGCGATTCTGCTCACGGACCCAGGTGTTGTGCTTGGGATGGTACCTGCTCACATAGTACTTCGAGTCCCTGCTGTCGCGGATGGGCGTCTGATCGCGTTGCGTCCGGTACGAATGGTATTTGTTTTTGTAGCTGTCGTGGTTGCGCCAGGGATCGCGGTCGTTGATGACCACTTTGTGCGCGCGGTACCGGTCGAACCTGCCATAGCGGCTGGGGAGGGACGACCTGCTTACCCATATGCCGGCCTCCAGGAAATGATACCGGCGCTGTGGAACATTGTAGTAGACGTCGATGTCCGGCATGTAGTAGTTTTCGACATAGTCGTAGCCGACGGGCCCCCATGCCGGTTGTATGCCCAGATTGAAGCTGATGCCCACGCTGACCTGCGCGTTTGCGCTGTCCGGCGGACCCGCAAGAATGAACACGGCGATGATGATCACGATGTAACGCATACTGCACCTCTGTTGAAACGGAATATCGAAGAAGGAACACGACGGCGTGGCGTGGAAACCGTGCCCCGCGCGGCACGCGGTACGGCGCCGTTGAGCGCGACCATCGCACCGATGGCGCGCCTTGGCGGCAGCGGTCTCCAGTCGTTCTCATGATACGGAGGTCGCGCCCGGAAGGCATTACAGAATCCCCTGATTATGTTATATCATTCACACGTTGGACCTGTGTCGGGAGGCTGACACCGGGAGACACGCGATTCCGACCGGCCGCGACCGGGTGGCGGTGGATTGGATGACGACCGTTTTCGCGTTATTTTTAAAGTTGCCGTTTTTCCGATGCCCCCGCGAATGTGGCGAAATTGGCATACGCGCCAGACTTAGGATCTGGTGGGGCAACCCGTGGGGGTTCGAGTCCCCCCTTTCGCACCCCAACCGCACTGAATGACAAGGAGATCTCTTGGAAGTACTCATCAACTCGAAAAGCGACGTCGAACATGTGATCGAGATCGTCGTCCCCAATCCCGAACTGCAGCCGCATTTCGACCGGGCCTACCGCGAAGAAGGGCGGAAACTCTCCATCCCGGGGTTCCGTCCGGGCAAGACGCCGCTCGCCATCATCAAGAAACGCTTCGGCGAGGCCATCGAATATCAGGTGATAGAGAAACTGGCGAACGACCTGTTCCGCCAGTCCATGGAGGAACGCAACCTGCAGCCCATCGGCGCGCCGGAACTCGAGACGCTCGACTATGCGCCCGGCGGCACGCTCACGATCAAGGTGCACTACCAGACCGCGCCGGAGATCGTTGCCCGCGACTACAAGGGACTCCAGCTCGAACACTACACGCACGATCTCACCGACGATGAAGTGGAGGAGGAGATCACCGCGCTGCGCAAGGCGCATCGCACCCTCGAAGCCGCCGACGTTGCCGACGAGGAAGGCTATCTCGTCACCTGCGATATCCAGATGATGGACAACGACGGCAACCCGATCACGGACCGCAAGTACGATGCCATCAAGATCGACATGGGCGACGAGGGCGTCAACCGCGACCTGAAAGCCGAACTCCTCAACATGAAGACCGGCGAGGAGAAGGACGTCGAGCTCACCTTCACCACGAGCGCGGGCGCCGAAGAGAGCGAGAAGGCGCATATCACGGTGCACAGCATCGAGCGCATCGTCCTTCCGGAACTCGACGACACCTTCGCGAAGAAGGCGAGCAACGAGCGCCTCGACACCATGGACGCGTTGCGCGCCGACATCCGCACCTACCTCGAGAAATCCTGGACGGAGCGCTACGACCGCATGCTGCAGGACGAGATCGTTGAACAGATCATCAAGCACAATCCCTTCGAAGTCCCGCAGGTGGTCGTGAAGGAAATCCTCGACGGCTTCGTCGAGGAAGTGAAGAACCGCTCCAAGGACAAGACCCTGCCGGCGGATTTCGATGAAAAGGGCTACCGCGAACAGCGCAACGCCGAAGCCACCTTCGTGGCCAAGTGGATGTTTCTCCGCGACAGCATCATTGCGCAGGAGCATATCGCCCTCACCGACGAGGATCTCGAACACCGCGCCGAGCAGGACGCGACGCGCCTCGGCATCGCGAAGGAACATCTCCTCGACTTCTACAAGAAATCCCCCGAACGGGCCGAGTCGATTCGCTACGAGAAGCTCATGACCTTCCTCCGCGAGAACGCGGAAATCCGCAAGGCCGACGACAACGACCTCGGCGGCACGGCGATGGCGCCTTTCGCCGACACGCACGAGCATCATCACCACGACCATGACCATGATCACGACCATGACCACGACCATGGCATGACCATGACCATGATCACGATCATTCCGATTCTGAAGAACCCAAAGCAGACAACAGCAAAGGATAGATTCTCATGTCCATCATACTCCCTGATTTCACCAGCATTTCGAAGACGGCGGCCGCTTCACCGCTGAGCTCGCCTTTGTCCTCGCCGCTCACGAATCAGCTCGTGCCGATCGTCGTCGAGCAGACAGGCCGCGGCGAACGCAGCTGGGACATTTTCTCGCGCCTTCTGCGCGAGCGCATCGTCTTTATCGGTACGGCCATCGATGATTATATCGCGAGCCTCGTCGTCGCGCAGCTCCTCTTCCTCGAATCCGAGGATCCGGAAAAGGACATCTACCTGTACATCAACAGTCCCGGCGGCAGCGTGACCGCCGGCCTCGCCATCTACGACACGATGCAGTATATCCGCGCGGACGTCTCGACCACATGCATCGGCATCGCGGCGAGCATGGCCGCCGTGCTGCTCGCGGGCGGCGCCGCGGGCAAGCGCATCGCGCTGCCGAACTCGCGCATCATGATCCATCAGCCGGTGGGCGGCACGCAGGGACAGGCCACCGACATCGAAATTTACACGCGCGAGATGGTGCGCATCCGCGAAGTGCTCTACTCCATCCTCGCGCATCACTCCGGCAAAAGCAAGGAGCAGGTGCACACGGATTCCGACCGTGACAACTACATGAGCCCCGACGAGGCGCGCGAATACGGCCTCATCGACACGGTGCTCCTGAAGAAAACCAAGGAAGTCGTTCCAGGCGCGTGATTCGCCGTCGAACAACGGGATAAAAAAAACCGGCGCTCGCGCCGGTTTTTTTATACTGCCGAAAGCGGCTATTTCATCAGGGTCATCGTGCGCGTCAGGACGGTGCTTCCCGACTGCAGGCGGTAGTAATACGTGCCGCTCGGAAGCGCCGACGCGTCGAAGTCGACCGTGTGCGTGCCCGCTTCCACCTTGCCGTTCACCAGCGTCGCGATGTCCTGCCCGAGCAGGTTGTACACGCGGAGGGACACGGTCAGCGCGGTCGGAACGGAGAAGGTGAGCGTGGTGGCCGGGTTGAACGGGTTCGGGAAGTTCTGTTCCAGCACGATCGAGGTCGGATTCGCGGGACCGCGAACGCCCGTCGTCCGGACGTCGTAGATGAAATCCACGATCTCCGTCGCATCGGTCAGATTGTATGTCGTGTACTGCAAACCGGCGATGGGGCCGGTCTTCATGCCGTACTTCAGGTTGTCGCACACGATTCCGTAGTCGCCCTTGGCAGCCCGACGATCGCATACATGCCCGCGCTGTCGCTGATGGCAAAGCCCGCGATATTCTTCGTCGTCAGATCCTCGGCGAAGAGCAGCGTGCCCGGCAGCGGGAGGATGTTCCCGAGCGAATCGATGCGCTGCACGCGGCCATATACCGCGCCGACGCCGTCGATATCCGCCGTGCGGAGCTGGAAGTCGATGTTCTGCACCGTGCCGTTGGCGGAAACGTCCTCGCTCTTCGAGGCGACCGTGGTGCCTCCGAGGGAGGTGTAATACCGCGGCAGCAATTCGCGATCGAGCGGCAACGCGAGGATGCTGTAGGTGGCCGTGCTCGGATACGCGAGATTGTCGAAGGAAAAATAGCCGTTCTTGTCGGTGAACGTGGAGCGGAGATACGTGTGTCCGCCGCCCGCGCCGCGCTTCATGTCGGAATTGATCAGAACGACGATGGCTTCCTTGTTGATGCCGTTGTCGAAATTCGTCACGGTACCGACGACGCGGTTCGGAGTGGCAATCAGACTCGGACGCCACAGCTTGAAGGAGAGATCGGTGATGCCGTCGGTGACACGGAAGGGGAGAGCCGTCAGGGCGTTCGTTTCCAGATTCGCGCTGCGGTCGGGCGCGAAGCTCATCTGGTAATCCGGTTTCTGCACGACCGTGTAGTAGATCTGTCCAACGTTCAGACTCGCCGCGTATGCGCCGGATGCATCGGTGAGAACGGTGGTGTCGACCCGGTAATTCTCGAGGAAGCTCGGATTGCTGACGATGCTGGTGTCGCCGATGTGCAGGAAGTTGTTCTTCCTGATGAAGGAGACGGACGCCCCATCGATCGCATTTCCGCTGCTCGCATCCTTGACGCGTCCGCTGACGAGCGTCGGATTGTTCGGGCTGGTGATCAGGTAGAACGGATACATCAAGGTGTCGTTCTTCTGAAGCCTGCGCAGCGTGGCTTCCTTCAGCGAACTCTTCAGGGAATACCACTGCGAACTGTATCTCT
Organism: Ignavibacteria bacterium; assembly: GCA_016720835.1. Taxonomy (GTDB): domain Bacteria; phylum Bacteroidota; class Ignavibacteria; order SZUA-365; family SZUA-365; genus JADKJW01. Next base: position 318,750 of record JADKJW010000002.1, on the reverse strand, counting down.
TGCTCGGGGATTTCACATAGGCGTAGAGATCGCCCGCCTGCACGTTCGGGATGAGGAAGTTGCCGTCCCGATCCGTGGTCGTCTCATACGACATGTCGTTCTGAATCTGGAATACCTTCACCGCGGCATTCGCAAGAGGCAGGTCGGTCACCGTCCGCACGAATCCGCGAACAGTCCCAGGTTCGCTCGCGACCTTGATGGTGAATTCCTGCACTCCGACCGCGCCGGTCTTCTTGTGCCTCGCGATGATGGTGATGCGAAACTCGCCTGGCTGCGGAGGCTGCCAGCGGATGTATGTGGAAATGCCGCCGGCAATGAAGTAGAGCGCCATCCCATCGGGGTGGGGTCCACCGAACGTGTACGCGATGTCTTCCGGCCTGGAAGACGTGTCGACGCTGACGGGATTGTATTCGTAAGTCTTCCCGACGATGGCCGTTGTGGGAGGCACGGACGTGAATTTCAACCCGCCGATCGGTGGCGTGATCGTCACGCGGTCCCAGATGTCGCCGGTTCTCTGAAGGGCGTCCACCGCCTGTACCCAGTAGTAGTAACTCATCCCGGGAACGACGTTCGAGTGATGGTCGAAATACTGTGTGGCAGTGGATGAATGGATCTCGGCGATCAGGACGAAATTCGTGGGATTGGTTGCCCGGTAGATGTTGTAATGCGAAATGATCGCGCCCTGCGGCGGGGACCAGCGCAGGATCACGTCACCATAACTGCTGATTTCGTAGCTCAGACTGTCAATGGTGATCTGTGCTTTTGCCGACAGCGGTGACACCGCGATCAGAAGCAGCAGTATTTTCGCAAAGCGTTTCAATTGTTCATTTGTCCAGATAATGCTTCAAAACTACTATCTGCGAAGCCGCCATGCAATCCATTCTCATTAATTTTTCGTCAGGATATACGCACGGCAACAATAATATCCATGCATAAAGTGTGCCGATGAAAAAACCCAGAAATACCTGAAAAACAGCGGGGGAATATCACGGTGGTGTGAATTTGACGCCCGAATCGTGACGGTCGTCAAAATGCCGTCACTACATGATCCCGAGTTTCTTCATTTTCTCGATCAGGGTCGTGCGTTTCAGGCCAAGCAGCTTGGCGGCTTCCGTCTTGTTTCCCTTCGCATGCTGCAGAACGAACTGGATGTGCTCGCGCTCCGCCTGGGACAGTGACATGAGCCTCTGTCCGGCGTGAAAAGAGACGTGCATATCCGATGATCCGGTCTGCGGGGCCTGGGCGTCGGGATTGTAGTCGCCGGGAAGGTCGCGGGTGGAGAGGACGTCCTCCGCCGCCTGCGCGATCATGCGGTTGACGAGGTTCTCGAGTTCGCGGACGTTCCCCTTCCACGGGAAGCGGCGGAGGGCGTCGTGCAGTTCCGTGGTCGCGCCCTTGACGTTCGAAGGGTTCTTCTCCTTGTACTTCGCGATGAAGTGCTGGACGAGGAGCGGGATATCGCCCGTGCGGTTACGCAGCGGAGGCACCGTGATCGGGATCACGTTGAGCCGGTAGAACAGATCCTGCCTGAAACGCCCCGAGGCGATTTCGTCCGCCAGCAGGGTGTTGGTGGCGCAGATGATGCGGACGTTGACCGAGCGCGTCGAGGTATCGCCCACGCGGCGGAACTCTCCGTCCTGCAGCACGCGCAGCAGCTTGGCCTGGAAGGCGAGGGACGTGTTGGAGATTTCATCGAGGAACAGCGTGCCGTGGTTCGCTTCCTCGAAGAGGCCGGGCTTGTCGGCGTACGCCCCGGTGAACGCGCCGCGCTTGTAGCCGAACAGTTCGCTTTCGAGCAGCGTGTCGGGCAGCGCGCCGCAATCCACCGCCACGAAGCGGTTGTTGCGCCGCGCGCCGTTGTGATGGATCGCCTTGGCGACCAGCTCCTTGCCGGTGCCGCTTTCGCCCGAGATGAGGGCGGCTCCCTCGCTCGCGATGGCGGCCTGCGTTTCCGCGAACAGCTTGAGCATGGGCGCGCTCTCGCCCACGATGTTCTCGAAGCTGAACACGCGCGCCACTTCCTTGCGCAGGTACAGATTCTCCTCCTGCAGACGCGCGTGGAGGCGGGCGTTCTCGATGGCGATGGTGGCGAGGTTCGCGAAGGCCTCCAGGAATTCCGCGTCGATGTCGGAGAACGACATGGCCTTGAGCGCGTCGGCGCGGCTGTCCACGTACACCGTGCCGATCAACCGGTCCTTCGCCTTCATCGGCACGCAGATCAGCGAGTGGATGCGGAAGTTGCGCACGGATTCGCGGTTGCGGAAGGCGTCGTCCTTCGAGGTGTCGGACACGATGATCGGGTGTCCGCCGCTCACGACGTCGCGGAGGATGCTGAGACTGATCTCGGTCGCGTCCTGAATGGTTTCCTTCTCGACGTTGCGCGACACCTTCAGCACGAGCTGGTCGTTTTCGGTGAGGAAGATGAGCCCCCGTTCGCCGTTCAACGCGTCGAGCGCGCTGTCCATGATGTTGTCGAGCAGCAGCGGCAGATCGAGGACGGAGTTGATCTTCCGCGCGACGTCGTACAGCGTGCGCAGGTTCTGCTCGCGCACCACGGCGATGGCGTCCTTCGAATCGCTGCGATGGGCGAGCGTGTATTCGCGGACGATCTCGACGTTGACGCGCACCTGCTCGAGGTAGCTGCGGTACAGATGCACGTCGCTGATCGTCGCCGCCGCGGCCATCAAGTCCGCATACGCGCGGTCGATGAAGGCGATGGAAGGGATGGGCTGCTTGTTCGCGCGAAGGACGATCGCGTGATTGAGCAGGACGTCGTGCGCGCCGCCGTAGAGCGGACCGCCCTCGTCGAGCAGGGCGATGGCCGCCTCCGACAGATCCTGCGCCTCGCTGAGCCGGCCGCGGCTCAACAGGCAGAATGCCGCGTAGGAGCGCGCGAGGACGCGGTAGGACCGGAAATCATGGCGGTCCGCCAGATCGCCGAGTTCGCGGAAATGCTCGAGCGCCTTGTCGAAGTCCTGCGACGGGCCCTTGGCCAGGTGCAGGATGCCGAAGCGGTACAGGAGCACGGCGGAGACGTTCACGTCCTCGACGGTTTCGAGGGCGGTTTTCGCGGCTTTCAGCAGACGCAGCGCGCCGTCGCCGTCGCGCTGTTCGATGAGCGCGCCGGCGATGTCGATGTCGCAGGCGATGCGTCCCACGTCGTTCCCGGAGCGCTCGGCGAGCTGGCGGGCGGCGGTGTAGTGGGTCACGGACTTCTCGGTGTCGCCCAGCGCGAGCGCGAGTTCGCCGAGATTCTCGAGGCACATCTCTTCGAGGTAGGCGTCGCGTATTTCCCGGCTGATCCGCAATTCCTCCTGCAAATGCGCGAGCGCGTCCGCATAGCTGCAGAGCGCGAGTTCGCACTGGCCCATCGAACCGAGGCTCGTGGCGATGAAGCGGCGGTCGCCGATGCGCCGGGCCAGGATGTTCGCGCGGCCGTGCCGCTCGAGCGCCTCGGCGAATTTTCCGAGCGCGTAGAGCTGGGCTCCGGCGTTGCCGTCGGCGCGGATGAGCCCGCGTTCGTTGCCGATGCGTTCGAAGATGCCCCGGGCGCGGTCGAAATGCTCGAGCGCCGTGGCGGGATCGTCGAGGATCGAGTAGTACACGAGGCCGATGTCGACGAGCAGCATGCCTTCCTCGGCGAAGGCGTTCTCCTCGGCGTACATCGAGAGGGCCTCGCGGTAATGCACGAGCACGTTCCTGCCGGGTCGCGTGCGGTATTCCGCAAAGCCGATTTTCTGATGGCAGAGCGCCTCGCCGAGCCGGTCGCCCGCGCTGGCGTAGTACGAGAGCGCCTTCTCGGCGCTTTTGCGGGCGCGGTCGAACTCCGCGGTCGAGATGTAGTACTCGGTCTGCGAACGGTACACCGACGCGAGCTTGCCGGGAACCCCCGATTGGGCGGCGAGCACGAGCATCTCTTCCAGGGACTCTTCCTCGGCATCGCGCTTTCCGAGCAGGTTCTCCGTGTCCCAGAGCACGCCGAGGATGTCGAATCTCTGGTCCGCATGATCGGGCCCGCGCGTCAGCGACAAGGCCTTGGTCAGCACGTCCTCCGCGCCGGCCGCGTCGAACGCGGAGCGCCGCTCCCGCGCCGCGCGCAACAGATGCGGCAGGGCGTCGGCGGACGCGGACGACCGGAACAGATGCAGTGCCAGCGGCCAGGCGGGGACGTCCTCCCCGCGCTCCCGGTACCAGGAGGCATAGAGGTCATTCAGTCGGCGAACCTCCGCGTCGTCGGGGTGCAGCAGGTTCGCGAGGACTGCATGCAGCGGACCGTACTGCCCGCGTTCCTCACGCAGGAGCCCCGCGTCCGACAGCTCGCCGCAACGGACGAACGTGTCTTCCGCGGGCATGCCGCATACCAGCGACAGCAGGCCGAGCGGCACGGGGACCGGACTCTGGGCGAGCGCGGTCAGGATCCGCGTGTCCTCCTCGGAACAGGTCGAGAGTAATCGGACGAACGAGTCCTCTATCGACGCCGGGAAGAAGGCGCCAAGGTTGTCCCGTTCGTGCGCGATCCATCCGTCCGCCGTCGCTTCGAGGACTCCCTCGCGCAGGCAGAAGCGGAGCAGCTCCTCGATGTGTCCCGGGGCGCCGCCCGACTGCCGGATGAGCACGCTCAGGAATGACGGCGACACGCGCTCCCCGAGCAGGGAGCGCAGGACGTCGCGCGACTGCTCCACGGTGAAACTCTGGAGCACGATGCGGGTGGCTGCCGCGAGTCCCGCGACCTCGTCGGCAAGCTCGGGCGTCTGCGTGCGGTCCGTGCCGATGACGAGGAGGAAACGGCGATCGCTGTGCACTTCCACGTAGGACGAAAAATACGAGAGGAAACCGCGTGTCAGCTCGTCGGTCCTGTGCGCGTCGTCGAAGGCGAGCAGCAGCACGCTCGTGGCGCGGACCAGCAATTGCGCCGCCGCATGGAAGAGCCGCAGCCGCAGCGCGTCGTCGGACAATCCGCTGTCCGGCGCGGGTGCGACGCCCGCGAACGTGCCCGGGAACGAGCGCTCCACGACGGCGCGCGCGGCGGCGAGTTCCTCGCCGTCCTCGACGGGCAGACTGCGCAGGAACTGCAGCACGGTCTCGAACGGCGCGCCGTTCGCGCGATTGCGGAGCAGGCGCACGGCCGCTCCCGAGAGGGTCATTTCGGTGCAGATGTCCTGCAGGAACGTGGTTTTGCCGATGCCGGCGGGGCCCTCGATCAGGAGGATGCCTCCGCGGGACGACTCGGCGCGCAGCACCTCCATCGCCTTCGAGCGTTCCGTGTCGCGGGCGACGAAGGGGAGGCGCAGACTCTGCACATCGAGCGCGGTGTCGCCCTCCAGTCCGAGGAATGCGGCCGCATCGCGACGCAGGTGCAGCGCGGACCGGTAGCGGAAGGGCGGCTCCTTCTGCAGGAGCGTGTCAATCCATCGGGCGGGTTCCGGGGGGACCTGCAGCGACGCGGCGAAGGGAGCGGGCGCGGCGGACAGATGCGCCTGCAGGATGTGCATCGCGGTGTCGCCGTCGAAGGGGAGCGCGCCCGACAGGGTCTCGTACAGCACGCAGCCGAGGGCATAGAGATCCGACGACGCGGAAGGAGCGTTGCCGCGGATCAATTCCGGCGCCATGTACTCGACCGTGCCCGACAGGCCGTCGCCGGGATCGCCCGCCGCGCTGCTCAGGCCGAAATCCATGAGCGTCACGGTGCGGGTGCCGTCCGGACCGGGAGTGAGCAGGATGTTGCCGGGCTTCACATCACCGTGCACGATGTGCCGCGCATGGATGAAGTGCAGCGCGTCGGCGATCTGCACCACGGCGTCCGCGAACGCGCGCGCGTCCAGTGTGCCGTCGCCGGAGTGAAAATGACGCGCGGCGATGGGTTCGCCATCGATCCAGTCCATGACGAGGAAACTGCGCCCGTCGTCGGTCGTTCCCACCGTGGACACGCTCACGAGACCCGGATGCCGCAAACCGCGGAGCACCGAAAATTCGTGCTGCAGCGAGGTGTCGCCCGCCGTGTGGCGGCGGAGCACTTTGATCGCGACGCGCCTGTCGTCCGCGAGATCCACCGCGTCGTACACGTCGCCCATGCCGCCGCTGCCCGCGTGGCGATCGACGCGATACCCGGGGATGACAGGCGGATCGTGCGGCATTTCGGGCGTGCTCACCATACTTCGTCACGCGCGGCGCGCGTCATCAATTCCGACATGGCGAGTTCCGGGTTTTTTCCTTCGAACAGCATCGCGTGCATCTGATGCGTGATGGGCATCTCCACCGCGTTGCGGTTGGCGAGGTCGTGCGTGGAGCGCGTGGTCTCGACGCCTTCGGCCACCATGCGCATCGATCCGAGAATCTCCTCGATGCCCCGGCCGCGCCCGAGTTCTTCGCCGACGTACCGGTTTCGGCTGTGCCGGCTCATGGTGGTGACAATCAGGTCGCCGAGGCCGCTGAGGCCGGCGAAGGTGTGCGGGTCCGCGCCCATGGCGATGCCGAGCCGCCGCATCTCCGCGATGCCGCGCGTGATCAGCGCCGCCTTGGTGTTGTCCCCGAAACCCGCGCCATCGCAGATGCCCGCGCCGATGGCGATCACGTTCTTCACGGATCCGCCAAGCTCCACGCCCGTCACATCGCTGCTGCTGTAGACGCGGAAATACGGCGTCATGAACGCCTCCTGCACGAGCCGCGTGGTGCCGGGATCGGTGGATGCCGCGACGACGGACGTGGCCTTGCGGGCGCTCACTTCCTCGGCATGGCTCGGGCCCGACAGCACCGCGTACCTGCTCTCACCCAGCGCGGGAAAGACGTCGCGCACAACTTCGGACATTCGCAGCAGCGTTCCTTTCTCGATTCCTTTCGCGACGTTCACGACCGTCGGCCGGCCGATCTCCGTCTCGCGCAGCGATTGCAGGGCGCCGCGCAGGAATTGCGACGGCGTCGCCAGCACCAGCAGGTCCTTGCGCGTCGCGGCGACCGCGATGTCGCCCGTGATGCCGATGTCCCCGGGGATGGTGAGATCGGGGAGATAATCGCGATTCACCCGGGTGCCGAGCATGACCTCGACATCCTCGGCCGAGTAACTCCACAACGTCACCGCGTGGCCGTTTCCCCGCAGCACGACGGCGAGCGTCGTGCCCCAACTGCCGGCTCCTATGACGCCGATATTCATGACTCGTTCATCGACCTCTTCGGCCGTCGTTGATGATGTGGAAAGAAGGAGCCGCCCGGGGCGGAAGGGAAACGGTTCAGAACATCATGGTGCGCATCGACCCGCCGACTCGCTTTCCGATCAGCTTCAATTTGCTGAAGCGATTTTCCTGTCCGGCAAGGAGGCGCTTGATGTTGGCACGGTGCGCATAAATCAACAGAAGCGACAAGCCGATGCTGAACAGGATCAGCGTGTGATAGCTCGGGATGTTGTCGTGCAGGAAGTTGAAGCGGACGAAGAGCGTGGTGGGGAAGGCGGTCGCGGCGCTGATTGATCCGAGAGACACATACCCTGTGGAGAAGAGCACGATCAGGAATACGATGAGCGCGATGGAGATGTCGATGGGCGCGATACCGACGAGCATTCCCGCCGCGGTGTTGATCCCCTTGCCGCCGCGGAAGTTCAGGAACACGGAGAAGATATGGCCGAGCACGGCGGCGATACCCGCGATGATCTGCACAATGGTAAATTCCTCGAACGGCGTCCGGTTGTTGAACGGAAAATCGCCGTAATGCAATCGCGCGATGACGAGCACCGCGAGCAGGCCCTTGGCGAGATCGCCGAATTGCACAACAAGTCCCCATTTCCATCCCAAAACACGCATCGCGTTCGTGCTGCCGATGTTTCCGCTTCCCATCGTGCGGATGTCAAGGCCCTTGGCCCAACGCGCGACAAGCAGTCCTGTCGGTATCGAACCGGCAAGGTAACTGAGGACGATGATGAGGCTGAGTAAATACATGCTGCGTGCTCTATATCCAGATTTTACAACATCAATCCAATATATCGGCTGGAGTCGGAAAAGTCAACGCATTTCGCAGGAAGTGTCAAAATACCGTCATGCAGAAAATGCACATACAGTCCCTTCCGGCCATTTTTTTCGGGAAACGGAGGGTGGTGCTGTCAAGGGATTCGTTCACGGACCCAGGCGAGAATGACATTGAGATCATCAAGCGGTTCCTGACTTACGGGCCGCATACCCTCCTCGTGTTGCTTGCTTCTGAGACGAAGAGCCGCGGCGCGTACCGTTTCCGGTGCGGAAGGCTCCTTCGACAGTCCCTCGAGCCGAATCATCGCATTGTTCCCGTATGAAGCCTGTCCAGGCAACGCCTCCGCAAGGGCGTGCAGGGCTTCCCCTGCCGCCCGTCTGCAGCAGACGCGCGCCATTCCCGGGTTCCCCTCTTCGAGAGCGCGACGCGCCCTGGCGATTTCCGCGTCTATCCTCTCTGTTTCATCCTGCCGCATGGTCCGTCCGTCTTTTTTCCATGGTAACAAGAACACCCGCAACTCTCCAAACGGTTTCGTACTTTTCCTGATGTTTCGATTTCTGCCAACGATGCCGTCGGCGATTCTGGGAGCGCTGCTCGCGATCTTCGGGATTGTCTGCACGCAGTTGCCGCTCGTGAACACGCTCGGCTATGAATTCAGCGCCGCGACCGGCCTGCTCATCGGCCTCGCGGGCGGCTTCTTCGCGATCGCCCAATGGCGACGGTCGCGCCTGTTTTCCGTTGACGGGACGCCCCCTCCCCGGAGCGCATGGAGGAACCATGTGCGCGGCTTTGGAGGCATGGTGACGGCCCAGGTGCTGCTGCTCGTCCTTCCGCTCTGCATTCTCACGGCAAATGCATGGCTGGTGCCGAATTGCGCGCCGCTCGAAGGCCTGATGTTCTTTCTGCTCATTCCCTGTCTCACGGCGGTCTTCATCACCGCCCTGGGCATGCTCTGCGCCGCCCTCTTCCGGTCATGGGGAGCATACGTCGCGTTGGCGGGCGCGCTCCTGTTGCTGCTGCTGCATCCGGTCCTGCAGATTCTCACGCAACCGCAGCTCTACGCGTACAATCATCTGTTCGGAACATTCACCGGATTTTCCTGGGACGAAACGCAGCCCGTGCTCGGCACCCTGGCCATCTATCGAGTGCTGACCCTCGCCTGGAGCGGCGCAGTGCTCGGCGCCGCCTTCGCCGTGTCGCCGCGGGGACGCGAAACGCTCGCGGCGGTCACGGCCGCAGAACCGTGCTGTCGCTGTTCGCCGTCTCCAGCGCCATGGCGATCCTCGGTGTGTTGTATAGTGACGATCTCGGATTCAGCACCAGCGCACGGGCGCTGCAGAAAGCGCTCGCGGAGACGAGACACACGGAACATTTCGTCATCCGCTGCGCGGCGGGCTCCTTCTCGAGCCGCGAACTCGAGGCGATGGCCGATGAACATGAGTTCCGTCTCGCGCAGGTGTGCCGGGACCTCGACGTGCGTTGGGAGGGGAAAATCACCACGTATGTCTATCCCGACAACCGCGTCAAACGGCGGCTTCTCGGGACGGAAACGTCGCAGATCGCGCGGCCATGGATGCGCGAGATCCATCTGTCCCGTGAAGGATGGAGGGACGCGCTCAAGCATGAACTCGTTCATGTGATCGCATCCGCCTTCGGTCCCTATCTCGTGCGGACGCCCGTGTTCCGGGCCTTCGGTCTCACCGAGGGCCTGGCCATGGCGGTGGAGTGGGACGCGGGCAACCGCACCCCGCATCAGCTCGCCGCGGCGATGCTCGCGCAGGGGATGCTGCCGGATGCCGGACGCGTCATCTCGACCGGCGGCTTCCTGACCGGCGCCTCGTTCTCGGGCTATGTCGCGAGCGGCTCGTTCTGCCGCTGGCTGATCGATGCGAAAGGCCTCGCGGTCATGAAGGACGCCTACGCCCGCGACGATGTCGAAGCCGCCACGGGATTGTCCCTTGAACGGCTCGACGGCGAGTGGCGAGGGTTTCTTGGGACCGTGCAACGCGAATTGCCCGACAGCGCGACGACGGTCTGGCTGTTCCGCAGGCAGTCGCTCTTCACGAAGGCCTGTCCGCGCGCGGTCACGGAAAAAAATCGCGAGGCCGCGGCGGCCGTCGCCGCGGGCGATGATGCCCGGGCGGTAAGATTGTTCCGCGAAGCGGATGCGATGGCGCCGAATCCTCGGGCCGTGTACGGCATGGCCGCGGCGTTCCTGCGCATGGGGCGCGTCGACTCCGCGCTCGCGCTGAGCGCGCGCATGCTCGCGGATCCCGTCCGCGGTCCCTCGCTGCTGCCGCTCTGGCTGTGGCGCGGCGACGCGGAATGGAAACGCGGCAACACCGCGGGCGCCGACTCCTGCTACGGCCGCATCGAGCGCGAGCGACCGGGCGGTTGGGTGGAAGCGGAGGCGCGCGAAAAACGCGCGCTCATCGCCTTGCCGACGCTGCGTGACGCGGCATGGCGCGTCTACGACCTGCAGTCGCGACCGGGCGCGGACCGCGATTCCGTTCGTGCGGCAGCTGTTCCGCTGCTTCGCGAGGCGTTTCGCGCCGACAGCGGCGCCAATCTCTCGCGCCTGCTCCTCGCGCGCTGGCTGCGGCACGACACGCTCCGGGAAGCCGAGGCCGCCCGCGTGTTGCGCGCGACCGTTCCCGGGCCCTTCTTTTTCGAGAGCAGCATGCTCGCGGGCGATATCCTCCTCCGCATCGGGGATATCTCCGCGGCCAAGGCGCAGTACGAACGCGCGCTCGCCGCGGCGACGATGGAAAGCGAACGGCTCGCCGCGCGCGACGCGCTCGAACGCTGCGCGTGGAAGAGCGCCGGCACGCGAGGGATTGCCGCGCGCGACGCGGCAGCCCGGTTCAGGTGACGCGATACAGGAGCTGAATGTCCTCTAATTACTGAACTGGAAAATGTTCAGCGAGTCGGTGAACTGGTTCAGGCGCGCGACCACCGATATCCATTTGCCGTTCGGCGCGAGCGACGGCATGATGCTCTGCGGGGCGAGGCGCGAGAGCGGGCTGCCGTCCCGGGTTGCGAGCCAGGTGTCGCCGGTCTGCGTCTCGAACACCATGAACGGCGCGGTCGCGAGGGGGCTGACGGCGAAGTTGGGGACGCGCCCCTTGACGAAGAGCTTCTGCGTGCGGTCGTCGAGATTCAGCGTCACGAGGCCGCTGTCCTCGATGACGTACAGCTTCCGCTGGAAACCGCTTTCAATCAGATGCATGCGTGTCTGCCACAACGAGGTCGGCGCGTGCGTGATCGGGCGCAGGGTGAACTGGGAGAGGAGGTCGCCGGCGGAGGAGTACTCCCGCACGGCGCCGTCCGACAGGCGGATGGCGCAGCTGCTCCCGGAGGTGCGCGCGATATCGAGCAGCGCCGACGCGACGACCGTATCCTTCAGCACCTGCACGGCGCCCGGCTGCCAGGGCGAAGTGCCGTACTGCGCGCTTCCCACGACGAGGCGGCCTCCGGCGCCGCTGCCCGCCCAGAAATAGGCGCCACCGGCGGGGTCGAAACTGAGCAGCGCAGGGACGACGGGGAACTGCGGGCCGCCGAGCGCGCCGAGCGTGACGCCGTCACGCGACACGAACAGCAACCCGCCGGGAGTCGCCGCGGCAATGTTGTCCGCGGGGTCGAGAAAGAAGCGGTTCGTCGGCTCGAAGCCCGGGACGTGAAATGCCGTCGAGATTCTGGTGCCCACCTCGCGGACGATCATGTTCGGTCCTGCCGACCTCGGACTCTCATCTCCGCCGTTGCTCGTGTACTCCTGGTAGCCCGAAACGACGTATTTCCCGTCGGACGTCCACGTCGGATAATGGAAATGTTTCACGCTGACGCGCTCGGCGTCACCGCTGCAACCCGCGAGCACCGCGGCGAACAGGCACAGGATGCCGAGGAAGGGAGCGTATGGTTTGATCGATGGAAAGTTCTTCATGCGGTCGGGTTCGGTGAAAGGAAGGCACTCAGCACCATGACAGCGCCCGGCCCTGATTCCTGACATTCCGTCCCCTGGAATTCGGGGCGGAAAGAAATCAACATACAGATTCGGGCCGAAAGGGGAAAGGCGATCCGCCGTGCGCCGTCCGCGACTTCAGGCGGGCGTGAAATACGGCGGCGTGAGGAACGCCGGCCAGGTCTTCGCGAAGAACGCGGCGCTCTCCCGCGCGTACGTTTCATCGCGGAACAGCCCGAAGACCGATGACCCGCTGCCGCTCATCAGCGCGAAGTCGGCGCCGGTGCGGTACAGGATTTCCTTCGCGCGCATGACGTCCTCGTGCGCGCGGAACACGATGGGCTCGAAATCGTTGCGCAGCGTGTTCACCAGCGTGACCGGATCGTCGATATGCGTGAGCAGGAGTTCACGGAGGTTGCGTATCGGCAGAGAGACATCCGGACGGAATTGCCCGTACGCCCAGGGCGTCGACACGTGCACGCCCGGGTACACGACCACGATCCAGTAGGGCAGACGCAGGACGAAATACGAAAGCAGCTCCCCGCGCCCCGTCGCATGCGCGCTCCCGGGGTGGAGGAAGTACGGCACATCGCTCCCGAGCTCGGCGGCGATGCCGTGGAGGTCGTCCTCCGCGATGGAGATGTCAAGCAGGGCGATCGCCGCGCGCAGCACTGCGGCCGCGTCCGCGCTGCCGCCGCCGAGGCCCGCGCCGGCGGGAATGCGCTTGCGCAGATCGATGCCGATGCCGCCGTCGTAGCCCGTCGCCTCAAAGAGCGCGATCGCCGCGCGCACGCAGAGGTTGCCCTCGTCCACCGGCATGGCGGGATCGTCGCATGTAAATCGGACGCCACGCTCTTTTTTAGTGAACGCGATCTCGTCGGCGATGCCGACGCGATGGAACACGGTCTCGATGTCGTGGTAGCCGTCGTCGCGCCTGCGCAGGATGTGCAGGCCGAGGTTGATCTTGGCGTGGGCGAGAAGCGTCATGGGACGCGGCCGTCAGAGTCCCCGGGGCGTGGCGATCAATGCCACGATGCGCTCGGCGACCTCGAGGGCGTGCTGCCCCGCGACGCCGTCGACGATCGGCGGGGTGCCGGCGCGCACGGCGTCGACGAAGAGCTGCAGCTCGTAGGCGAGCGGGTTGTGATCCGCGGGCACGGGAGGCTGCTCGAAGACGATGTTCCGCTTCACCGCGCCCTGGTCGATCTTGCCGAGCATGTACGTCGGCGCGGCGCTCGCGTCGTCCTCGTCCACGAGACGGAACACCTCCGCCTGGCCCTGCCCGAAGTCGATGGAGATGTACGCGTTTTTCTGGAAGAGGCGCATCTTGCGCATGCGGTTCTGCGAAATGCGGCTGGCGGTGATGTTGGCCACGCAGCCGTTGCGGAAGGTGAGACGCGCGTTGGCGATGTCGGCCGAGGCCGACACGACGGCGATGCCGCTCGCGTCGATGGACACCACGTCGCTGCGCACGAGCGAGAGAATGATGTCGATGTCGTGGATCATGAGATCGAGCACCACCGCCACGTCCGTGCCGCGCGGATTGAACTGCGCGAGCCGGTGCGATTCGACGAACATGGGATCGATGTTGTACCCGTCAAGCGCGACAATGGCGGGATTGAAACGCTCGATATGGCCCACCTGGATGAAGACGCCGCGCTCCGCCGCGAGACGGTTCAGCTCCCGCGCCTGCTCCACGGTCTTGGTGATCGGCTTCTCGATGAAGACGTGCTTGCCGAGACCGATGGCCTCCGCCGCGATGTCGAAATGCGTGGATGTGGGCGTCGCGATCGCCACCGCGTCCACCTGCCGCAGCAGGTCCGCGGGCGATGCGGCGGCAGCCGCGCCGTACTGCTGCGCGATGGCCGCGCATTTTTCCGCGTCGGTATCGAACACCGACACGAGGCGCGCATTCCGCGTCTGCGAGAGCATCTTGGCATGCAGCGATCCGAGATGGCCGAGACCGATGACGCCGATGGGGAGATCATTCATGGGGGGTGTGGATCAGGTGCGTGGGTGGGAAAGGGACAGGTAAAAGGTGACAGGGGGAAGGTAACAGGTGACAAGGGACAGGAGAAAAGGGGAAAGGGTACTTCCCGGTATTTGGCTATTGCGGCATTTTGTCAAATGGCGGATTTTTGAATGCCGCGGTTGCTCTGCGCGATGAAGTCGAGGATGTTCTGCACTTCGGGGGTGATCGTCATCGTGGACTTGATCCGTTCCACGCCCTGGGAGACGTTCAGGCCGGAATGGTAGATCGCCTTGTAGGCCTCCTCGATGGCGTCGATGGCCTCGCGCGCGAAGCCGCGGCGCCGCAGGCCGATGGAGTTGATGCCCTCGAACTTGGCAGGGAAACCTCCGGCAAGCGCGTAGGGGGGGATGTCCTTCACGACGCGGATGCCCGCGGCCACCATGCAGTGCATGCCGATGTGCGTGAACTGGTGAATGCCGACGAGACCGCCGAGAATCGCGAAGTCGCCGATCTCGGTGTGTCCGCCCATCTGCGCGGCGTTCGCGATGATCACGTTGTCGCCGACGCGGCAATCGTGCGCGACGTGCGCGTAGGCCATGATGTAGCAGTTCTTCCCGACGACGGTCTTCATCGAGTGCGTGGTGCCGCGGTTGAGCATGCAGTACTCGCGCAGCTCGGTGCCGTCGCCGATGAAGAGCTCGGTCGGCTCGTTGCGGTATTTGAGATCCTGCGGGGGAGTGGACACCGCCGCGCCCTGGTGGATCGTGACGTTCGCGCCGATGCGCGCGCCGTTGTCGATGCGGACGTGCGGTCCGATCGAGGTGCCCGCGCCGATTGTGACGTCGCCTTCGATGGTCGTGAAGGGACCGACGACGACGTCGCTCGCGATGTGCGCGCGGGGATCGACAATTGCGGTGGGATGGATCGTTGCCATGATGTGTCTCGGATCGATGGTGCGGCGGCCGCCTTCGGGGCGGGTTGCCGCGAACGGTGATTACGATGTCGGCGGGGCGGGGGAGCTGGCCAGCGCGGCCATCATCTCGGCTTCGGCCACGAGCTGCCCGTCGACGAAGGCCTTGCCGCGGAAGTGGATCAGCGTGCGACGCTTGTGGATCTGCTCGATTTCGAAAATGAGCTGATCGCCCGGCAGAACGGGCCTGCGGAACTTCGCGTGGTCGATGGAGGAGAAGTACGCGATGTTGTTCGCGCCCTTGTCGAGCGCGTTCAGCATCAGGATGCCGCCGCACTGCGCCATGGCTTCGATGATGAGCACGCCGGGCATGACCGGCCTTCCGGGGAAATGTCCCTGGAAAAACGGCTCGTTCATGGTCACGTTTTTCAGCCCGACGATTTTCTTGTCGAGTTCCAGGCTGATGATGCGGTCGACGAGCAGGAACGGGTAGCGGTGCGGAAGGATCCCCATGATGGCGTTGATGTCGAGCACCACGCCTTCCTTCTTCTCGACCTGGTATTTCTTGACGAGCCGTTTTTCGAGATAGAGCTTCCGGATCATCTTCGCGAACTCGACGTTGCTCGCGTGGCCCGGACGCGCCGCGAGAATCTGCGCCTTGAGCGGCACGCCGACGAGCGTGAGATCGCCGAGGAGATCGAGAGCCTTGTGCCGCGCCGGTTCGTTCCGGTAGCGCAGCGTGATGTCGTTCAGGAACCCGTGATCGTTGAGGTGGATGGTCTCGTCGAGTTCAAGCTTTTTCTGCAGTTTCTTCAGCTCGGCGGCGTCGAGATCGCGGTCCACGATGACGACCGCGCTGTCGAGCGATCCGCCCTTGATGAGCCCGGCGTCGTGCAGCGCCTCGATCTCCGTGAGGAAACAGAAGGTGCGCGCCGGCGCGAACTCGTCGACGAATTCCTGCTCGAGATCGAAGAGCCCCGTGTGCTGGCTGCCGAGCGCGGGATTCTTGTAATCGACCATGACGGTCATCCGGAAATCGTCCAGCGGCAGCGCGACGATGTCGACTTCCTTCTCGTGGTTCGAGTACTGGATGGTGCGATCGATGACGAGGTAGTCCTTCGGCGCGGCCTGCCGCACGATGCCCGCCTTGCGGAGGGCTTCCACGAAGGGCATCGCGCTGCCGTCGCCGAGCGGCGGTTCGATGCCGTCGACCTCGATCATGAGATTGTCGATCTGCAGTCCCGCCACGGCTGCGAGCACGTGCTCCACGGTGTAGACCTTGATGTCGCCGTGCCCGAGCGTGGTGCCCCGCGAGACGTCCACCACGTACTCCACGAGGGCCGGAATCTCGGGATTGCCGCCGAGGTCCGTACGGACGAAGCGGATCCCGTAGTTCTCGGGAGCGGGTTTGAAGGTCAGCGTCGTCGTGGCGCCGGTGTGAAGCCCCGTCCCCGAATAGGAGACCGGACTCTCGATCGTGCATTGGTTGACAAGCATGTATGGTGTGGCTGTTCGTGGCGAATAAATCGAAGCAATGTATTGAGAACGGGCGGGAAAACCAACGAAGCGCCGATGGGAGCCTCCGCCTCTGTGTCCCTGCCCCCTCGCTTCGGATGCTGATCCGGCCACATGCCATGGTCGATTCCCCGCGTGACGATGAACAAGACACCGGGACGATCCATACACGGACCGTCCCGGTGTTTCTCAAGCAGACGCTTCCAGCTGCAGAGACGTTATCGCGACACAATCACCCGCCGCGTGCGCGTCTCCTTGCCGCACACCGCGCGAACGACATACAACCCGGGCGGCAGCGACGCGACGGAGAAGCGGAGTGTCAGCGTCTCTGCCGCGTGGAGGGTCCGTTCCTCGACGCTTCGTCCCAGCGCGTCGTTCAAGGTGACTGAAACGGAATTGCCATCCAGGCTCCGCAACTCCACGGTCACGAAATCGCGCGCCGGCTGCGGGGAAACATCCAGTTCGAAGCCGATTCCGGGGCTCTGGGAGTTATCGACAGCAACAAAAATTTCCGAGAAGAACGTCCACACGGGCGACCAATCGCTCTGGCCGGCGAAATTCAAAGAACTCACCCGCCAGAAGTAGCGCTTGTCATGTTCGAGGTTCCGGACGTACGCGGAAGTCCCCGTCACACCGACGGTGTCGAACGATGTCCCGAAAGAGGCGCTGGTGTCGACCTGCAACCGGTATGCCGCAGCTCCTGTCGCTGGAACCCACTGCAATACAGTGTCCGGCCCGTGAAGGCCTGTTCCGTCCGCCGGAAACAGCAGCGCGGGTACGGCGGCGGTGGAACTGAAGGTTCGCAAGGGCGACCATGTCCCCTGGTTCGATTCGTGCATCACGCGCACGCGCCATGCCGTGGAATTGCTCCGGAGCCGTCGCGTCGAATGATACACCGTATCGAACACGATCACGTCGAGATCGTACGGCTCGCGGAACTGCGCGTCGCTCACCTGCAACTGGTACGCCGTGGCCTCCGGCACGGAACCCCAACGGAACGTCGGCAGCGTGTCGGTTCCGAACGACCCGTTTTGCGGCTCGAGGGTGACGGGCGGCGGCGCGTGGAATTGCGTCCCCGTCGTGAAGCTTCGCACCTCGGACCAGGCGCCGTCGCCCGCCGCATTGAAGGCGGAAACGCGCCAGAAGTATTTCGCGTACAGCGCGAGATTCGGAACGGCAGTTTCCGTGCCCGCAATTCCGTGAAGCGTGCGCACCTTGGCGGTGAAGCCCGCGTTGCTCGCGATTTGCACCGTGTAGAATTCGGCCCCGGCAGCAGGCGACCACTGAAGGGATGCCGTGAGAGGAATCCCCGTTGCGGTGTCGTGCGGAGCAACGAGTGCGGGCACGCCGGGGAGTGAAAGAGCAGCGCGCGGCGCGAACGGATGAATGATGAAGGTATCGCGTTGCGTGACGGGAATGACGGGGGTGAACAGCAGCGAATCGCCGTCGATGAAGGCGGAATTCGGGGTGTCCGGGATGATCCATCCGGCGTAGAGAATCGGCATCGAAACAGCGTCCGCATTGATCTTGTACGCGAGCATTGCAGGATCCGGATTCGCCGCGTAGTCAGAGTTCAGCACGAACAGATACTCGCGGTCCGTGGTACTCTTCGGATCCCATGTGTTATTCTGCTGCGCGCCTCCTTTCTGTTCGACGAAGGCGAGGGAGATCTGACGCGGCGCTCCGGGATTCGACATATCGAATGCCCGCACAGGAATATCGAAATACCCGGTGCAACCGTAATTGGGAGTGCCTCCTCGCAGGAACTGGTAGGCTCGCTGAGGGTGCTGCGTATCGAAAACGAGTTTGACCGGAAGCAGATCGAGACGTCCGAGAGCGCTGCCGAAGAAGAGCAGACCGGCATCGAATGGCATGGTCTCCCTGTACCACAGGTGCGACGCTGGGAGGTACTGCACGTGCAGCATTGGGGTGTCGCCCATCCAGGAATCGTCGGTGCTGTCCAACCAGTTTTCCACCACGTTTCCGCGCGTGAGCTTCCAACCGCCGGTCACCGCGCCTTCGTGCGCGTAGACGGTCGGCAGGGGAAGGTCCGCCGCGACGATTCTTGGAATCGTCAGGTCCGCAATTCGCACATGGTGCAGCGAATCGTACTCGGACCCCTGCACGGTGATGCGGTAGGCGTGGTCGACCAGACTGTCGGACTGAACGACGCGCCATCCGAAGGTGCCTGTGGCTGGTCCGGCGGTATGCATGGTGAGAGAGTCGGCGACCGGAGTCGCGAAGCTGTGCGCCATCACCAGCATCGTGTCGCACCAGCAGTTGTTGTTCGTTTCTTCAATGACGACGGGCATGCGGAACACCTCCGCATCTCCGGCGCTCGCGGGGATGTTCATCGAAAGGTAACTTTTCGTGTCTGCGACCGCGTACGGGCGCCACGCCGTGGCGGACGGCGCAAGCACGGAATCGATTGCCACGGACACGGGAATGCCGTCGTCGAAGCCGTCGTTGGAGACGCGCCAAGGTCCGAGCGGCAGCGGCGTCGTGTTCCGCACTTCGACGCTCACGAGAACATTCTCCCCGGGATTCGCGACATGGTCGAAGTTCAGATGGTCGGATTCCACGGCATGGAGCGATGCCGTGGCGGTGCCCGCGAGCGGGAGGCAGCGGCCGGCGGGCCAGGTGTAGGTCACAGAGCCGGTGTAGGTCGCCGTGACAGTACAATTCACCCCGGACACGCTGCGTGGCGATATCCACGTTCCAGCGAACATCTGGTCGCCTGGAGCGCCGTCATCGTGCATGCCGTCATCGTACAGGGCGAATTGGCCTGCAATGCTGCCGTCCTTGCGCGTCGTGGTACCTGTGGCGGAGAGCGCGAGCGGGAGTGTGGCGCGAACGAAAACTCTCGCCGAGTCGGGCGTCGGATAGCTCACCGTGCTGACCAGCTCGGGCATGATATCGCCCAGATCGAGATGACGGTAGAAGAGATGCACGAGGTCCGACATGTCGCGCACCGAGGAAATGCTCCTCGCAACGGTTGTCTGCTGCGTGGCGATCCAGGCGTAGGCGACCTCCTGCGTGTCGCCCTGGAGCATCGTGACCGGTCCCGCGCCCATCATCAGACGGCGGTCGCCCGCGCTGTGCACGAGTCCGTCGTTCCATCCCGTCTGCGATACGGGATCGCCGGCGAGGCAGAATGGCGTGCGAGTCTTCGTGATCGGATCCGTGAAGGGCGCGCCGCTGTACAGCAGCGATCGGAGGTAATTGTACATTTGCGTGGATCCCTTTGGAACGCCGAGATCCGGATCCACGTACACATTGTCGCTGTTGATGTAGAAGGAGAAACTGTTTATCGGCATGTTCGAAAGCCCGGCTCGTGTGTCGAAACCGAACAGCGCAGTGCCGCCAGGATCGCTTTCCACCGGCCCCTGCAGCATGCGGATGCCCAATGCGGGGGGCTGTCCGTACATGTTGTCGCGCGCTCTGCCATTGTAGACGAGCGCCATGTTGCGTGCGGTATCGACTCCAACGAAATCGTCGTTGGCGTCTCCCAGATCGGGGTCCGCCCAGCGTGCGAAGTAGACGTTGTCGTAGGCCTTTTTACCCTTGTTGACGATCACATGCTTCACGAAGACGGTGTTCTGCAACGGCCCCGGCCTGTCGTAGGCCCAGATCATGGTACGGATCTCGAGCCCGATCGGATCGGTACCGTAGAGGTTCGAGGTCCGCGCGAAATTCAAGTCGTTTGCGAAGAAGCAGAAGAACTCGTCGCCGATGAACCAGGGTTTGTCCGCCGCCGCGCTGTCGTCCAGCCAGGCATCGAAATCGGGATCGTATCTGCCGTTCGCATTCGCGTCGAGGAAGGGCATGCCGTCGCGCACAGGCCATTCGTTGAAGTCGGCGCGAAGCCGCTGTTGCTCGGGCGCGGGGAGGGCGTCGAACGCGGTCCGACCGACGCGCCGCATCCGGTAGATGCGATTGCCCGGATCGGCGGGATCTCTCGCGAGGCCGATGCTATCGATGGCTCCCGCCTGCCATCCATACCGGTATGTGGAGCCGCCGACGCGGACTTCGCCTTGCACCAGTCCGCCGTGCACGAGGCCATCTTGAAAGATCATGGTCTTTCCCGAACCCTTTGGCCATTCGAAACCGGCGCCATCCGTGGCGGGATTGTGACCGAGACTCCCGTTGTTCGAGAAGTGCATCAGCACGGAGTTGATGCTGATGAAATCGTACTTGTCGTTCGTCACGGTCGACGCCGTCGTCGTATGCGGCGCAGGAGCGGGACCGATCTGCGCAAGCAGGTTCCCTGGAGGGGTGACGGTCGCCAGTATTGCGGCGAGCATCAGGAAGCCAGTCTTCATGAGTTCTCTCCTCGATGACAGGTGCAGGATGGGAAGGGAAGGCGGGGACGGATCAGCAATACGGAATATACCCCTTGAAAATCCGAAATCAGCATATTTATTTTTGCATTCCCGTGCCATCCCGTGCCTCGCATCCTTTCCTCGTGAAATCTTTGTAGATTCCTCGATTCACGCTCATGCAGAGAGGTTCGGGCCATGCCGGATAACACGACCACCAACATTCACCATTTGTACGCGAAGGCGCAGGACGCCGCGGCGGGCGAAGTGCGTCCGGAAGAGGCCATTTCGCCGGTCAAGATGGGCGACCGCAGCGCCCGCGAGGTGATCACCGATCTGTACGACCCGAAACTCTATTTCAACCGCGAACTGAGCTGGCTGGACTTCAACTGGCGCGTGCTGCACGAGGCGCTCGATCCGGCGGTCCCGTTGCTCGAGCGGCTGAAGTTCCTCGCCATCACGTCCTCGAATCTCGACGAGTTTTTCATGATTCGCGTCGCGGGACTGCAGGAACAACTC
The DNA here is from genome assembly GCA_016720835.1 of Ignavibacteria bacterium. Classification (GTDB taxonomy): domain Bacteria; phylum Bacteroidota; class Ignavibacteria; order SZUA-365; family SZUA-365; genus JADKJW01. The sequence goes on along the minus strand of JADKJW010000002.1, from coordinate 297,604 downwards.
GCGCTCGGCGTGCCCGACGTTCCGCCGGACGGACTGAGTCCCGACGAAGCGCTCGACGAAATCCACGACGAGGTCGCGCGCATGATGAAGGCGATATCGGATTGCTACGTCAACGATGTCATTCCGGGGCTCGAGAAGGAGGCCGTCCACATCCGCAGTTACGAGGACATGGACGACGCGGCGCGCGCCTGGTGCGAGCAGTATTTCTACGACGACGTGTTCCCGGTGCTGACGCCCCTGGCCATCGATCCGGGACACCCGTTTCCGCATCTGCTCAACCGCTCCCTCAATCTGCTGATGACGATCACCGATTCGGTGACGAACGAGGACCGCATCGCCGTGGTGCAGGTGCCGCCCATCCTGCCGCGTCTCGTCTCCATTCCGACCTACCGCCGCGGCACGCATTACGCCCTGCTCGGCGAGATCATCGCGGCGAATGCCGACGCGCTCTTTCCGGGCCTGCAGGTGCGCGACTGGTACCGCTTCCGCGTCACACGAAATGCCGATCTCGAGATCGCGGACGACGAGGCGTCGGACCTGCTCAAGACCATCGAGGAGCAGGTGCGCCGTCGCCGCTGGGGCGCCGTCGTGCGCCTGGAGATCGACCACCGCATGCCGAAGAAACAGCGCAAGGCGCTCATGCGGGCCATGCATCTCGCCGACCGCGACCTGTACAATATCGAAGGCCCGATGAATATCGCGGACTTCATGGAGCTCTCGCGCCTCAACAAGAAAACCCTGCGCGACAAGCCCTTCGTGCCGCGTCCCGTCGCCCAGCTGCGCGGCGACGCGGACATTTTCAACGCCATCAAGCGCGGCGACATTTTCCTGCACCATCCGTACGATTCTTTCGGCGCCGTGGCCGATTTCATCGAGACGGCGGCCGACGATCCCAAGGTCCTCGCCATCAAGCAGACGCTGTATCGCGCGGGCGGCGGTGAATCGACCATCGTCAAGGCGCTCGCCCGCGCCGCGGAAAACGGCAAGCAGGTGACCGCCTTCGTCGAACTGAAGGCCCGCTTCGACGAGGAAAACAACATTCTCTGGGCGCGCGCGCTCGAGCGCGCCGGCGTGCACGTGGTGTACGGCATCATCGGACTCAAGACGCACTGCAAGGTCGCGATCGTCGTGCGCAGGGAGAAGAAGGGCCTGCGCACCTATGCGCATATCGGCACGGGGAATTACAACGAGACGACCGCGAAGTTGTACACCGATTTCGGAATGCTGACCTGCCGGGAAGAGATCGGCTATGAAGCATCCGCGCTGTTCAACTACCTGACCGGCTATTCGCATCAAACCGAGTGGAACCAGATCATCGTCGCGCCGATCTCGATGCGCCAGAAGTTGCTCGCGCTCATTCAGCGCGAGGCGACCGAGCACACCCCCGAACGCCCCGGCCGCATCGTCGCGAAAATGAACGCGCTCGTGGACGCGCAGATCATCCGCGCCCTGTACCGCGCCTCGCAGGCGGGCGTGAGCATCGAACTCATCGTCCGCGGAATCTGCTGCCTGCGGCCGGGTCTCCCCGGCATCAGCGACACCATCCGCGTGCGCAGCGTGCTCGGCCGCTTCCTCGAGCACAGCCGCGTCTTCGTCTTCGGCAACGGCGGCAAAGATGAGGTCTACATCAGCAGCGCGGACTGGATGCCACGCAACCTCAACCGTCGCGTCGAGATCATGGCACTCGTCGAAGACCGCGCCGTCAAGAACCGCATCCTCAACGACATCCTTCCCGTGTTCCTTCAAGACGGCATCGACGCCTACGAACTGCAGTCGGATGGTTCCTACACGCGCCCCGCCCGGCAGGACGGCAATGCGCCCGTCGATATCATGACCCATTTCATCCGAAGCACCGAGAGCGCGTACCGCGCACTCAAGGAACGCGACGACGATGACGACAAGGATGAAGGATGAAGGATGAAGGATGAAGGATGAAGGATGAAGGATGAAGGATGAAGGATGAAGGATGAATCCGATACGGTGAATTGTGCAGGGTGAAGGGTAAACCGGAATCTTATCACCTGTCATCTTTCACTTGCAACCTGTCACCTTTCACTTGTCCCCTTCAACCTTCATCCTTCAACCTTCAACCTTGCCCCCGTACCCCCATCATTTCACATGGATCAATGAAAACGCACCCCGAGAGTATCGCCGCTCCCGCCCTCGACCACCGCGCGATGTACCGCCTCCCGTGGAATCTGCCGGACAACGCGATATCCTGGCTCGAGCCGACGTCGGCATGCAATCTCGCCTGCGACGGCTGCTATCGGGAGAACGTGGCGGGCGGGCACAAGACGATCGATGAAGTGCGGACGGAGATCGAGACGTTCAAGCGGCTCCGGAATTGCGACGGGATTTCGATCGCGGGCGGCGATCCGCTGCTGCACCCGGAGATCGTCGAGATCGTGCGCAGCGTCGCCGACGCGGGCATCAAGCCCATCCTCAACACCAACGGCGCCGCGCTGTCGATGGATCTGCTCCGGGAGCTGAAGCGCGCGGGCGTCATGGGGTTCACCTTCCACGTGGACAGCCGCCAGGGGCGTCCGGGATGGAAGCAGAAAAACGAAATCGAGCTGAACGCGCTGCGCCTCGAGTACGCGGAAATGCTCGCCGAAGCGGGCGGCATCTCCTGCTCCTTCAATTCCACAGTGTACGAGGACACGCGCGAACAGGTCCCCGACCTGATGGCCTGGGCCGCGGCGCATATCGACATCGTGCAGGTCATGGTGTTCATCCTGTACCGGCAGGCCGTCCCGCAGCTTCCGTACGACTGGTACGTCGGCGGCGAAAAGATCGCCTACGCCGATCTCCACTACCACGAGGAGGGCTCGCGGCAGGTGGACATGAAAGCCCCCGATCTCGTCGCGACCATCCGCGAGCGCTTCCCCGAGTTCTCGCCCTGCGCCTACCTGAACGGCACGGAGCAGGCGGATTCCTTCAAGTGGCTGCTCGCCGGCCGCATCGGCACGAAGCAGGCGATTCACGGATACATCGGTCCGAAATTCATGGAGACGATGCAGGCGGGACATCATCTTTTCACCGGCCGGTACCTCGCGTACGCGAAACCGCACCTCGCCGCGAAGGGCCGCTCGATGCTCCTGTTCTCGCCGTTCGACCGCGGCGTCCGCAGCGCCGCCGGCAGCTACCTGCGTTCCCTGATGACGAGTCCGGCGCGGCTGTTCGACGGCCTGCATTACCAGAGCGTGATGATCATCCAGCCCGTCGATTTCCTGCCCAACGGCTACCAGAACATGTGCGACGGCTGTCCCGACATGACCGTCTGGAACGGCGAACTCGTCTGGTCCTGCCGCCTCGAGGAACTCAAGCAGTTCGGTCAGTGGGCGCGCACCGTTCCGATCTGAACCAACCCCGCCAGGGTGGGACACGCCTTCGCTTCGCGCTGCTCAGCTTCGGCGTGCAGGCAAGCGTCCCGCTTGTCGATTCCGCTCTGAACCAAAATCATTTCCGCGCCTTCCACATCAGCGCGCCGTTCTTGTCGTACGTCTCGAGAAACGTCTCGCCGTCGCTGCCCACGCCGAGGTTGATGCGCACGCGGCCCGCGCGATCGAAGAGCGTAAGGAAGGGCTCCTTGTTGTCCTTGCGATAGCCGAGACTGATATGCGGCTGCGGCTGCAGCGAGCGCTTGCCGCTGGCGGTGTCCTCGGTTTCGATGGCGGTGCCGATGATGAGGTTGCCGAGCCCCGTCTCGGGATCGGCGAGCAGCGCGCCCTTGAATTTGCCGTCGCGATCGCGCAGGTAGAATTTTCCCTCGAAGGTGGCCAGCTCGTACGGTGCGATCCAACTGATCGACACAAGGGCAAGGAGGGCGATGCCAAGCGCGCCGCCCATGCGCTTCATGCGTCGGTTCTGGCGTTCGAGGGTCGTGACACGCGCGAGGATGGCGTCGAATGGTGCGTGATCTGAACTCATGACACACCTCTCTCATCTGGTGAGTGAAAGACTCTGTGCTCGAAAAGGGGAGTACACGTATAACAATCGCGCAACGGGTATTGTTCCGGGATCTCCCGCGGCGCGTTGCGGCTGCCGCGCTGCACCGCATGAGGTCAACGACGCTGAGTTTGCGCCTCGAGGGCGCGCATCGCCTGCCGCGCCTGCGCCGTGTTGCGGCAGTTCCGTACGAGGCGTGACAGCGTTTCCCGCGCGCGCGCTTCCGACCCCGGGATCTGGTCGTACGCGCGCACAAGGCTGATGTACGTCTCGGGAAAATTCAAGGAGTCGCGTCGCAACGCGTGTTCGTACGTTGCCGCCGCATCGGGGAAGCGCGCGTTCATCTCATAGAGCTGACCGAGGAGATCGAGCAGCGTCGGTTCCGCGGTGCGCGCGTCCGTCGATGCTTCCGCGAGCGCGGTCTTTGCGTCGAGCGACAGCGTCGTGTCGCTGAACACCGCGATCCATCCCTCCTCCTTCCAATCCGGCGCGACGACCCGGATTCGCGTCGCGTATTCGCGCGCAAGCTGCGCGTCGCCTGCTTGCAACGCCGACAGGAGCACCCTCGTGGCGAAGCCGCGCAGCTCCTCACGCGGCAGGAAACGGAAGGATTGCGGTTCCGCGCCGGCGGCGAGACCGGTCGAGAGCGCATCGAGGAGCCAGCGCAGCTCCTGCCTGCGACGCTCCGTATCGGTCATCGCGGAAATCAGATCGAACGCCCGCCGGTACGACGTCATTGTTTCGTACCCCGTTCCGATCTGATCCTTCACGCTGCCGAGCGCCAGGTCGCCGTTGCGCACCTTCACCGCGTACTTGCGGACATTCTCGAAGCCATGGTAGGTGTTGTGCGGGAGCAGGTATTCACTGTCCGCGTGTACAAGGGTGCGGAGCCGCAACGCCGAAGCATCGCCGTCGTGATTGAGCACTGCCCATGAGTACAGAGAGACGACTGCCGTCAACACGAAGGCAATCGTCGCGGTGGAGAACGTGATGAGGCGCGTGCTCGCAAGATGATCAACGAGAACGACAAGGCTGAACAACACCGCGAGTGACGGCAGCGCCGCGATGTCCCAGTCCCGCGCGAGGCCGAGTGCGGCGTTGCCTTCGAAGAGCAGTACCAGCGCGCCCGCGAGAGCGACGATCGAAAATTGGAAGAGGGGCTGCGCGAGCACTCCTGACCGCCGTCCGGCCCAAAGCAGCACCGGAAGCGCCACCGCGGCAGCGCCGGCAGTGAGCAGCAGCACGTTCGCGATGTCCGTGAAATGCGCTGCGGAAAACATTGTGTAGCGCTGCCAGCCGAATGACATCCCGCGTTGAACGTCCTCGATGGACGCTGATGGGAGGATGTATGCACCGCTCCATCCGCCCGAAGGGAACGTGGCAATGATCACGGCCGCCGACCCTGTGAGGACGAGGAGCGCGATGAGCAGACGCGTGTTGCCCCGCGGGGAATTGCCCATCGTCGTGGACGCGAGCGCCGCGAAGCACCAGGCTGGAAGGAAAATGAGCGCAGAGGCGCCGAACGCCGCCGCCGCAGTGAGGAGCGCCGCCGGCAGCCACAGCGGACCCTTTCCCTTGAATGCATCCCACATCGTAAAGAAGAAGGCGGCGGTCAACGCGTACGACATCGCGTACAATTCCACGTATCCGAGACAGACGACCAACCCTGACGATGACACCATGAGCATCGACAGGAAAAATGTGCGCGCGTCGCGGTGGAGACGGATGCTGCGCTGTGCGAAGAACAGCATGACGCCGATGCCGAGCGCGCCGAGCACACGGTACGGGACTCGCAAATCCTCGGGAGCGATCGTCGTTCCGAGAATGTGCAATGCGTGTCCCGTAAGAAAACGAGGTCGGTTTGATCAGACTGGTTCCGGCATCGGGATGCTCGATGATGCGGTACATCTCCGAGAGATAGATCGCGCCGTCGCCGAGAAATGCATAGGCGACAGGCAACAGCACTGCGAACAGCGCGGGGACCGCGACGACGGCCAGCAGCGAAAGGGAGAGAGCGACACCGGACAACGCGCCCGTGAAGAACGATCGCATGCGCGCATCGATCCAGCGACGAAACGCGGGAAGCAGCATGAGCAGCGGAAGGAGGAGCGCGATCAGCACATCCCAGCGATGGAGCTGATATGCGCTGAAATTCAGTCCCCACAGTCTTGCCTCCGGCAACCATGAGGCACCGAGCCTGGCGAGGCTGAAAAGCGCGATCGAGATGAGCACGACGATATCCAGCGGAAGCAGACGCGCATCTGACTGCCCGCTGGGTGTTCCATCAGGAGAGCCTGCCTTCTTCGTCTTCCTCATTCCACCACCGGTATTCCTGTTCTGATGTCGAAAGCTCCTCAGTTCTTTTCATGGCGATAGCTCGACTCACCACTCGATCATCTCACGATTCCTGTATCGCGATCCTGACTTGACTCACGATTCACCTCTCGGCTTCGCTTCACGGCTCAGGACTCCTTCCCGCACGATTCACCCCTCGGCTTCGCTCGGGGCAGGCTCTTCACGATTCACGACTTCACGACCTCACGATTCACGACTCATCCCAGCAGCGACGCCGCTCCCAGCATGCCCGCGTCGTTGCCGAGCGCGGCGGGAAGAATGGAGAGCGTGCCGCGATGCACTTTGAGGACGCGGCGGTTCGCGGACGAGATGATGCCGTCGAAGAGCGGCTTGCCGGCCGCCGCCACGCCTCCGCCGATGATGAAGGTCGTGATGTCGAGAAGGTTCGCGGCGCTGGCGATGGCCGCGCCCAGCATGGACCCCGCATCGAAGAGGATCTCGTGCGCGAGGGCGTCGCCGGCGGCGGCTGCCTCCGCGATGTCGCGCGGGGTCAGCGATGCGGGATCTCGCGTCGCCTGACGGTACAGCGCGCTGTCGGGATGATGGGCGATGACGGGCAGCGCGCGCGCGATCATGAACCGGTTGCCGATGTACGCCTCCACGCAGCCGCTTCCGCCGCAGCCGCATTCGGGACCGTTCAGGTCGATGGAGGTGTGCCCCAGCTCGCCGCCGTAGCCGTGCTGTCCGTGCCAGATGCGGCCGTTGAGAATGATGCCCGATCCGACACCGGTGCCGAGCGTCACACCGATGAAGTGCGCGATGCCGCGGCCCGCGCCGTGATGCGCCTCGCCGAGCGCCGCGCAGTTGGCGTCGTTGTCCACCGCCACCGCGACGCCCCAGCGCGCGCGCAGATGCGACTCCAGCGGAACTTCCTCCCAGCCGGGAAGATTCGGCGGATGCAGGACGAGACCGCGCGTGAAATCGATGGAACCCGGCACGCCGACGCCGATGCCTTCCACGCGCGCGCGATCGACGCCGCCGTCGGCCAACAGGGTCTCGATGGAACGATGCACTTGTTCGATCACCGCGCGCGGTCCGCCTTCCGCGTGCGAGGGCAGCGATGCCTGTTGCAGGACGCGCCCATCGTCTCCAAGCAGAACGGACTTGATGTTGGTGCCGCCCAGATCGACGCCGATCAGGATCATTGCGCCGCGTTTCCCTTCGCGGGCCGGATGCGGTACACCACTTCGCCGGGCTTGATCATGCCATGCGCTTCACGCGCGACGCGCTCGATGGTCGCGCGATCATTCTGCAACAGATCGCGCTGTCTCCGCAACTCTTCAATGTCGGCGGCGAGTTCCACCACCTTCTCGTTCGTGTCGCGCAATTCCTTTTCGAGGATGATGCGGCGCAGCAAACCCTTGTTGCTGAACGATACGAGCAACACCGCGAGGAGCATGCCCGCAAGCATGATCGCCACCTTCTTGTTCTTCAGAAGCCGGATGTACCGGTGAGGCTCGGTATGTTCGCGATAGCCGTAGGACGCCATACCGCGAAAGTAATGAAATGAAAGGCCATAGTAAAGACGGTGTGAAGAAAAGGATGAAGTAAACTTTACCGCAGATTCACTCCGTCGAGAATCTCCGTAACCGCTTCCACGCGTCCGAACGGCGCGGAGATCTGCACGCCGGCGATGGAATCCTTCATCAGTTCCAGCGTTTCGCGCGCGATGGCGATGCCCTCGGCGCGGGCTGCGTCCTTCGAATCCGCATGCGCGCGCAATCGCGCCATCAGCGCTTCGGGAACATCGCAGCCGGGAACTTCATTGTTCATGAACTCGGCGTTGCGCAGCGATGCGAGCGGCCAGAGGCCCGCGATCAGCGGCAGCTTGATATGCGCGATGCGCTTCAGGAAACGCTCGAAGACGGCGAGATCGAATACCGGCTGCGTGACGATGAACTCCGCGCCGGCCTCCACTTTCCAATCGAGACGCCGCAGTTCCTGATCGAGATTCACCGCGCCGGGATTCACGCCCACGCCCACGTGCATGCCGGTGGGCGCGCCGATGGGATTGCCCGCGATGTCGAGCCCGTGATTCAGCCGGTGCAGGATGTTGACGAGGCCGATCGCGTCGACGTCGAACACGGCCGTCGCGTCCGGGTAGTTGCCGAGCTTCGGCGGATCGCCCGTCACCGCGAGGATGTTGCGCAACCCGAGCGCGTACGCGCCGAGGATGTCGGACTGGATGCCGATGACGTTGCGGTCGCGGCACGCGTAGTGCAGCACGGTCTCGATGCCCACTTCGCGCTGTATCTGCACGGCGAGCGACAGGGCGGACATGCGCGCGCTGGCCCGCGGACCGTCGGGAATGTTTATCACATCCACGCCGTGGAAGAACATCGTCCGCGCGCTTTCGATTTCGCGCTCGGCCGAGACGCCGCGCGGCGCGAGCAGCTCCACGAACGTCACGAAGTGATTGTCCTGCAGCCGGTGCGCGAGGCGCGATTTCCGGCCGATCGGCACCACCTCCACGTCGCGCGGTTTGTCGAAGGCCGCGATCTCGATGCGCGCCGTGCGCGCCATCGGCGCGAAGACGGTGACGGCGTCGCGCATCCGCTTGATGTGCTCCGGTCCCGTCCCGCAGCAGCCGCCGATGATGTTGGCGCCGCTCTGGATGTAGCGCTTCGCGAATTCGCCGAGATACTCGGGCGAGGTCAGGTAGATGTTGCGGCCGTCCACGTTGCGCGGCTTGCCCGCGTTCGGCATGATGCAGATGGGGCGCGCGGTGTGGGCGCGCGCGCGCTCGAGCCAGGTGAGCATCACGTTCGGACCGACGGTGCAATTGACCCCGATGACGTCCGCGCCGGTCGCTTCCATCTCCTGCACCATCAGCTCCGCTTCCGCGCCGGTCAGGGAGTTCGCGTCGTCGTTGATGGTCATGTGCGCGATGATCGGCAGGGCGCAGAGTCCGCGCACGGCGAGGACGGCCTGTTCAAGTTCCGCCTGGTAAATGAACGTCTCGAGGATGAAGAGGTCCACGCCGCCGTCGAGCAGGGCCTGCGCCTGTTCGGCGAAGAGCGCGCGCGCCTCCTCGCGGGAGGTCGGACCGAGAGGCTCGATCTGCAGGCCGAGCGGTCCGATCGATCCCGCGACGTAGAGGTCGTCGCCGGCCACTTCGCGCGCAAGCGCGGCGCCCGCGCGGTTGATGGCGTCGAGCTGATCGTGCAGACCGTGCGCCTCGAGCTTGTGACGGTTGGCGCCGTAGGTGTTGGTCTCGATCACGTCCGCGCCCGCGCGCCGGTAGTCTTCGTGCACCTGACGGACCAGGCCCGGGTTCGCGAGGTTCAGCTCCTCGAAACATTTGTTGATGTACACGCCGCGCTTGTACAACTCCGTGCCCATCCCCCCGTCGAAAAGGAGGACGGTGTCGGACAGGGCGTCGAGGAAGGGTCGTTGCTTTGCCATGGATGCGCTGGAAATCGGTGGAGGATACGAAAGGGGGGCCGCGCGCGCGATCCGGTCAGCGGAGGCCGAGCTGGATCAGATCGTGCATGTGCACGATGCCGACCGGCTGCTTCTGCTGATTGACCACGACGAGCTGGGTGATTTTGTACTGCTCCATCATTTCGAGCGCGAAGCTCGCGAGGGCGTTCGGATACAGCATTTTCGGATTCCGCGACATGGCGTCTTCCGCGAGGAGGTTGTTGATGTCGTGATGCTTCTCGAGAAGACGGCGGAGATCGCCGTCCGTGATCATGCCCGCGAGCGTGCCGTCGCCGTTGATCACGCAGGTGGCGCCGAGGCGTTTGCCGGTCATCTCGAGGATCGCGTCCGTCAACGGGACCGTCGTGCGCACGACCGGCACCGCGTCGCCCATGGTCATGATCTGTTCGATGCTGAGCAGCAGGCGCTTGCCCAGGCTGCCGCCGGGATGGTAGAACGCGAAGTCCTCCACGGTGAACCCGCGCTGCTGCAGCAGGGCGATGGCGATGGCGTCGCCGAGCGCGAGCGCGACGGTGGTCGAGGAGGTGGGCGCGAGATCGTGCGGACAGGCTTCCTCCTCCACGCTGCCGTCCAACGCGATGTCGGAGTGTTTCGCAAGGTACGAATCCATCGACCCGATGATCGAAATCGTCTTCACGCCGATCTGCCGGAACATCGGGAAGATGTTGCGGATCTCCTCCGTGTTGCCGCTCTTCGAGAGCACGAGGACGACGTCGCCCTGCGTGACCATGCCCAGGTCGCCGTGCACGGCGTCCGCGGGATGCAGAAAGATCGCCGGCGTGCCGGTCGAGTTCATCGTGGCGACGATCTTCCGCGCGATCAGGCCGCTCTTGCCGACGCCGGTCACCACCACGCGGCCGCTCGCCGCGTGGATCATGTTCACGGCGTCCGCGAACGATTGCCCGATGCGGCCGACGAGCGCCGTCAGTGCGGCGGCTTCGATGCGGATGACCGTGCGGCCGTGTTCTATCGTCTGCTGCGAATCCATCGGGTCCTACTTCCTTGCGATGAGCCGGTCCATCCACGAACGCCGTCGGGGAGGCGACGCGGTGGAAACCGTGTAAGTTCGGAAAATATTGTACGCGGCGGAATAGCGCGCGAATGCCGTGAGGATCTCCGCGTCGCCGTAGCGCGCGTGCTCCGTGAAGAGCAGCTTCGGCGCGAAGACGCGCTGCGCGTCGCGAATGCGCGCCGCGCGCATCAGCTCGTTGTAGAATCCCGTATGCGGGATCAGATGATTGACGCCCGTGGCGGGATCGTGCAGCCAGAGCTTCTCGTCGCCCCGGGGCGAGCGCGAACACCGGTCCGCCGCCCGCCGCTCCGCGGTCGAGAGGGATTTCGCGCACCGGGGTGAGGGATTTCGGAGCGGGCTGTCCGGAACGCCATTCCGACCAGGAGTAGCGCCGCGTTTCCGGATCAAGCGCCCCGGCGTGTTCCGTTCCATGCACGGCAAACTGCACCTCGATCTGTCCTGCCGCCTCCTCGTGCACCGTCACGGTCCTCCGCGCGGGGCCGTGTTCCACGACGCCGTGCGCGAAGATGCGTTCCATCGGATCGCCGAGATCGACGGTGTCGCCCGGCGATCCGAGGATGTAATCGCCGTCTCCCCAGCGGCCGTGCCCGAGGATGGTGAAGCGCAGCAGGCGCTCCAGCACCGCGCGGTAGCCCGGAGCCTCGGAAGGGAGGAGCCAGCGCAGCAGTGCGGCTTCCTCGTCGTCCAGCGCGCGGCGCGGCTCTCCGGCGTCCATCACTCCCCGAGGATCTGCACGGCGATCGCGCGACTGCGCGGACGGGTGTCGAAATCGACGAGCACCACCTGCTGCCACGTGCCGAGCAGCAGCCGTCCCTCGTTGAAGGGGATGGTGACGGACGGGCCGAGCAGCGAGGCGCGCACGTGCGAGTGCCCGTTGCCGTCGTTCCAGGTTTCCTCGTGATGGTAATGCGCGGCACGAGGACCGATGCGCTCCATCATGGCCGAGAAGTCCTGCTTGAGCCCCGGTTCGTATTCGATCGTGGTCAGGCCCGCCGTCGATCCGGGCACGAAGAGCAGCAGCTGGCCGGTCTTGAGCTTGTGTCGCGAGAGCAGCATGGCGACGCGTTCGGTGATGTCGATGATGTCGCTGTTGCCGCGTGAATCGACGCGCACGGTATCGTTGATGATGGTCATGGCAGTGCCGCGGAAGAAGGGAGGATATGGACGGTCAGCGTGTGGGTGTCCTTGACGTACAGGACCAGGTCGTCCTTGACGAAAAATGAGTCGATGGACGGCGATGCGACGTTCGAGGCGAGCCGGTCGCGGTAGACGACCGTGCCGCCGGGCGCGTCGATGGCGAGGAAATGCTGGTCGAGCAGCCCGTCCGCTCCGGCGCTCTCGTGCCAGCTCGCGAGGAGCAGGTCCTCAAGGGGAAGCGCGTCGACGGCGCCGCGGATGCCTTGCAGCGGGATGTGGGGCGCGAGGGCCGGTGACAGCGCTTCCCAGGAAGGATGGGACTGATCAAGAGGATCGGGCCAGGCATATCCCGCGAAGGCGTCGCGCGCGTCGTGTTCGGCGCGCAGGGCGTGGAGCGCGGCGACGTCGGTGCCAAGTTCTCGCGCGACTTCCCCGGTCGCGGCGTCGAGCACGGTGCTGCGGAGCGCGTCGAAGCCCTGGCGCGTGGCGACGACCTCGTTGTCGCGGGCGAGCACGAACGTGTATTCCCGGTTCTCCCAGAGGGTGGCGCCGGTCGCGAGGTCCACCGCGATGATGCCGGCATGTTGCGGCATGTCGGGCTTGCGGTAGCGGTGGAAGTAGGCGCGATCGGCGAGCACCTCCTCGACGCCGATCCACCACGGCTCGTCGAAGGCGAGGTCCTGCCACAGCACCGCGCCGCTGCGCTCGTCGAGGCAGGTGTACCGTGCGGTTTTCCGCTCCGGATGACGCACTTCGGCGAGGATACGACCCGCGGGGGAAAGCTTCAATTGCCACAGCACGCCGTCGACGCGGTGCGTCCATGCGGGAGGCCAGCGAAACGGGGATTTTCCGAACAATTGCATCTGCGTCTTGTTTCTCAGCACGGAGGAATGGATTTTCCACGATGGAATATGGAAGGTATCAGATTCGACGGCGCGAAGCAATGCGCCCGGCGCACGTACACGCCTCAGAAAGGATGCATCGCTCATCATGACCGACATCGATCCGAAGACCGAGTTGATCGACGGCGACCCCAATGCCCGGAGTCCCCGCGCACCCTATCGCAACACGGTCGGCAGCATTGTGACCTGGGCGATCTTTCGCACGGCGCTGGTGCTCGCGGGCGCGCTGCTCCTCTACGAATACGTGCGCTGGATCGACTACTCGATGTGGTGGATGATCACCGCCATCTCGTTCTACGCCTTCGTCGTCCATCCCATCACCATTCAGTACCGCCTGTACAAGGAGGAAACCTCGCGCGTGCTCACCGGGACGCTCTGTTCCTCCTGCAAATATTTCGAGGAGACCGGCGTCCTGTGTTCGAAGCTCGACGAGCATGTCACCGAAGACGAGATCCCCTGCAACGGCGAATTGTGGGAGCCGCGCTCCTCGATCCGGAGCGACGACGACGACGATTGACGAGCGGGGGGTGTCACGCGTCCATCGTCATTCATCCGGCCAGTCCTGATGCCACGCCCGCTGCCCGTCTCATTTTACCGCCGTCCGACGCTCACCGTCGCGCGCGAGCTTCTCGGCAAGATCTTCGAGCGATGCGTCGGCAATGACGTTCTCATCGGCCGCATCACGGAGGTGGAAGCGTATCACGAGGACGGCGACGAGGCCTCGCACAGCTTCCGGGGCAGGACTCCGCGAAATGCGGTGATGTACCGTCCGGGCGGATGCCTCTACGTCTACTTCACCTATGGCATGCACTACTGCATGAACGTCGTCACCGAGGGTCCCGGCGTGGGCGCGGCGGTGCTGATCCGCGCCATCGAACCCCTCGCCGGCATCGACGTCATGCGGCGCCATCGCGGCGTGGAGCGGCTTCGCGACATCGCCAGCGGTCCCGGAAAATGCTGCCAGGCCTTCGCCGTCGGCCGCGCGGAGGACGGCGCGTCGCTGCGCTCCCCCGCGCTGCGCATCGTCGACGCGGAGGAGATACCGGACTCCGAGATCCTTTTATCCCGCCGTATCGGCATCCGGAAAAGCGTCGAGCTGGAGTGGAGGATGTCCGTGCGTGGGAGCGGGTTCGTGTCGAGGTGACCCTGCGATGACGACGAGCAGACCGCGCGCCAGGTGTGTGTTGTACCGCACATCTATCATCTGTATATTCCATGCGCATGTATCGTGTACATTCAGGGATCGGCCATGAAATACGAAGATGATCCAAAGAGTCGAAGGATGAACATCGTGATCAGCGAACCGCTTGTCGAATGGGCGGAAAGGACGGCCAGAAGCAGGGGGATGTCCGTTTCCGAACTGGTTCGCCGCGCATTGGAAATGGAGTTGCGGCGTTCCCTGGACGAGAGCGTCGCGCACGCGGCGGAATCGCTCGCCGCCTTGTACACATCTGATGCCGAGCTGACCGCATTTCGTGCCATTGACGGAGACGGATTCGCATGAAGCGCGGCGAAGTCTGGCTGGTGAATCTCGATCCCGCGATCGGCGCCGAAATCAGAAAGAGCCGTCCCTGCGTCATCGTCAGCCGGGATGCGTTCGCGCCCCTGCCGTTGAGAATCGTCGTTCCGATCACCGCGTGGGACGACCGTTTCGCCGTCGCGCCATGGCACATTCCCATCGAGCGTACAAAGGAGAACGGCCTCAGGAAAAAATCGTCGGCGGACACGTTTCAGGTTCGATCGATTTCGGAGCAACGGCTCATGCGGCGGGTTGGACAGCTGAGTGACGATGTCATGAGCAGCATCGATTCCGGGCTCGCGCTGTGCCTGGCGCTGGGATGAGCCCTCCGCGGCAGACGCTCAGGGCTGCACGATAAAGACGCGGCGCGCGGTGCCGTCCGCCTCGAGCATATACACCCCCGCCGGCAGCCCGCCGAGCGGCACGTCGCACGAGCGCGCGGGATCGGAAAGGTCGACGTCGCGGACCACGCGTCCGAGCAGCGAGAACACACGGACGCGCTTCAGGAGGTCGCGCCCGGCGCGCACATGCAGGGTGCCGCGCGCGGGATTCGGATAGAGCGTGAACTCCTCGCCGGGCTGCGGCGCCTCCGCGCGTGTGCCGCCGCGGATCGAGACGCGCAGCGGCAGCATCGGACTCGCGCAGCCGTCCTCGACCGTGCGGACGAGGAACGCGGTGTCGCGCTCGAGCGGGCCGACGCGCAGGACGGGTCCGCTGCCCACCACCCTGCTGGAATCCGTCGCATGATGCCACTCGATGGTGCCGCTCTCCGCAGATGCGGGCAGATCCACGCGACTCCCGCGCGAGACGGCGGTGTCGCGCACGACGGGATCGGGCGCCAGCACCCGCACGGGAAATTCCGCGCGCGCGCTCGTGCAGGCGCCCGCCCGGTAGTCGGTGTAGAAGATCGTCGATCGCCGCAGCGGAGGCGTCCGGAACACGGAGCCCGAGCCGAGGGGCGTGCCGCCCGACGGCGCATCGTACCAGAACTGCGCCGCGCTTGCGCCGCCCGTGCGCAGCTCGAGCGTGCCGCCGTTGCAGGCGCTCAGCGTGTTCCCGTCGAGGAAGTACAACTCGGTGCCGAGCGGTGCCGTGCCCGCGGTGAAAAACACGGTGCCCGCAAAGGGGGTCAACGTCGAGGGATTCGATCCCCCCGCGGTATCGATATCGGCGAGCAGGCCCGTGCCCCGCTCGGTGCCGTCGGTCGACCACAGCTCCATGCCGTGCGCGCCGTCGAGCGCGGAGAACACGAGACGGTTCCGATACAGGACCGCCGGGTCCGATAATGACGAGAAGCCTCCGGGATTCGGCCGCGCGATCAGCACGGCGCCGCCCGCCGCGGCGGTGTCGATGCGCCACAACGCGTCGCCGGAGCCCGGCGAGGACACGACAAAGAGACGCGCGCCGTCCACGGCGCCGAACCAGCGCGCGGCGTACGCGCCGGGCACGGGATCAGCCGCCCGTCGCGTGCCGAAGGACGTGCCGTCGCTCACGTACGGGGCGATGCCGGACGAGCCGTCCTTCGCGGAGAAATGCAGGAGGCCGTCGATGAGGCGCAGCCCCGTCACCTCCGCCGAGCCCGCGCTGTTGATGTCCGCAACCTGCTGCGTGCCCGCGGCCGTGCCGTCGCTGCTCCAGAGCTCGCGTCCCGTGCTGTCGTCGGCGGCAAAAACGACGCGCCCGCGGAACTCCGTCAGTTCGTCGGGATCGGCGCCGTGCATGCCGGGCGCAATGTCGGCCACCATGGCCGTGCCCGGAGCGCCCCCGTCGGTATGCCAGAGTTCCTTCCCGTGCAGGGAATCCGTCGCGGTAAAGAACACGCCGCCCGCGAGCGGGGTGAAATTGAAATCCAGAAACGCCGAACTGCCCGGCAGATCGGTGATGATGCGGGTACCCCCGGGCGTGCCGTCGCTGCGCCACAGCGTGGCGCGGTCGCGTCCGTCGTTGAGCATGAAGATGAGGAAGTCCCGCGCGGGTGTCAGCCAGAAATTGCTGAAGGCCTCCACGCCCGGGGCAAGCGGCACGAAGAGGATGCGCGTCGCATCCCCCGGCTCGCCGCCACCCGTCCACAGCGAGGGCCCCGCGGCGCGGTCGTTCACGCCCCAGAACAGGCGCCCCTTCCACAGCGCGAGCGAGTGAAGATACTGCGTCGCCTCCTTGCCCGGTGCGGACGCGGGCAGCGACCAGATCCGGCGCGGCGTCCGGGAGCCGGCGTCGAGACGCCAGATCGAGACCGTGGTGTCGGGCCGGGCAATAAAAAAGAGAGATGTATCCGAAACGATGAAGCTCGACGGGTGGGACGAGGCGGATCCCGTCGCGAGGTCCGCCGCAAGCACGGGGAATTCCGTCGCCAATGGCGCCCCCGCCGGCACGTTCACCAGCAGGCGCGTGCGCTCGCTGACGCAGCTGTCCGCCGCTTCGATGAACCAGGCCGCCGTCGAGTACAGAGGAGGGGTGGTGAACACACGGCCCCGCGCGACGGGAACGGTGCCGCCCGGCGAGTCGTACCACAGGATCTCGCGCGCCTCCGCCGATGCCGCCAGGGTGACCGCCGTGCCCGGGCAGACCGCCGTGTCGCGCGCGAGCGGCGCGGGCAGGAGGCAGCATTCGTAGTTCAGCCGTCGCCCGATCTCGCGCGCGGCGGCGAACTGCTGCGGCGAGAAAAACGTCATGCAGGGCGTGTTCGAGTACGACATGATGTTCGCGGTGTTCGGGGTGTACGCCATGCCGTGCGCGTCGCGGGCCGTGCCCACGTAGCGGCAGGCGCCGTCCACCTTGCCGAGCAGGTTCGGATCGGCGGGCGTATCGCAGAAGCGGTCGCCTGCGACGGCGCAGTTCGAACCGTCCGCGAGTTCGTCGGTCGTGCCCATGTTGGTGAGTCCGTGCGTGTGCGGAAGTCCCAGCGCATGGCCCAGTTCGTGCGAGAGGATGTTCTCAAAGCTGCGGTTGCAGTTGATGTTGATCGAGATCGTGCCGCTGTATGCGCCGCAGCCCGATTCCGCGCGCGCAACATAGACGTTGATCACGCGCCGCTTCGAGGGACTCGACGAGCCCTTCGGATAGATGCGGACCGGTCCGCACTGTTCGAAGCGTATGCGTCCGGGCGCGTACCAGGCGTTCACCGCGGCCATCGCCGCGCGCACCCGCGTCTCGTCGACCGCGGGGGATCCGGCATCGGACTGCGCGTGAAACATCACCGGCACAAATATCCACGCGGAATCGTCCGCCGCGCGCGCATCCGCGCCCGCGCTCCGCAGCGCATCGAAGGAAGCAATGAAGGCGCTGTCGGTGACGGTTTCGCAGAATTGCGCCGATGCCCGGAATGCGGGCAGGGCGGCCAGGAGAAGCGCGGAAAGATATATTCGATGGAAACGCGTGTGCATGGAGTGTGTCCTCGCAGGACTGCGTGGCGGGATCCCGATCCTCTCATTCATGGAGGTGAGACGCAAACATGCCAAGAAGCTGCCGGCCCCCACCCCCCCCCCCCCCCCCTCCCCCCCCCCCCCCCCCCCTCCCCCCCGCCCCCCCCCGCGCCCCCGAGGCAAACTTCACCGATCGCGCAACCGACAGTGATTTGTGTTACCGAGTCCATTGCTTCGCGCCTCGGGCGGCCCGCTGCATGCCGTTGTTGGGCCGCGATTTCAGATGGTGTGTGTTATCCATAGGCCGGCAACGAACGCGTCAGTCGCTTGATGATGTAGATGAACACGCCGGTCAGCAGGAGGTTGAGTGCAAGGCTGAGCATGGCAATCGTCACGACAGGTCCGCCGATGCCATAGCTGAGCGAAATGACCAGCACGCCCGCACCCACCTCGCCGCGGGGCCACATGCCGATGGCGAGCGCCAACCGTTCTCGCCCGTGCGCCTCTTTCCTGTAGCAGAACGCAGGGAACATCTTCCCGATGTTGGAGAGGATCGTGATGACGAGAACGTGGAGGATGATCTGAGCCCAACTCATGGGCGGTTGGGCGGTGGTGATGCGACCGATCTCCCGCACCGCGCCGATTTCGGCCGCCGCAGCCTCCGCGGCAGGAATACCAGCGCCGTGCAACGATGCGGATTCGACCTGTCCGCCGGCTGCTCCAGCCTGCAGCGCCGAACCGCCGCTCGGGATCATCGGCATCGACAGGCCGACCAGGACCATGAAAACGGCTGCGACACTCGTGGTAACGCGCCGTTCCACCGGGGTGTCAATCGCCTCATGACCATCGTGGCTATCGCGCGGCAGCAGACGTTCGTCGGCGGATGCCTTCGGGTAGGCCATGATGCAGCCGAGCACAAACGCAGGCAGAATCACCTCGATGTGAATGGGGACAGATTCATCGATGAGTTTGGATCCCTGATAGACCAGCTCGCTGAACACGGTGATCCCCCCGGCGTACGCCATGACCCAGGTCCAGGTTACCGGGATGCGGACCTTATGCAAAAAGACATAGGCGGTTGCGAGCATGGCGGCCATGACGACCACAACCAGACCGAGTTGCAGGGCCAGTCCAACCATCAGCATCTTGAGTGGAATCATGAGCAACACGGTGTCGAGATCGTCGAAAATGGCCAGGACGCGAGCCTTGCGGAACAGCCATGTCGTACCCAGCCCTGCCGCAGCGAGCATCGAGAACAACACGCCCGCCGACGTGGGCGCTGCGAAGCGGCCTGCCAGCAACGTCTCTTTCCATGCAGCCAGAGTTCCCCACGCCTCCGGCGGAAGAAGGACAAACACGAAATAGAGGGTGACCATGATCCATGGAAAACTCGCCGCGGTGAAAGCCACGAAGTAGTCCCAACCGTATTGCCTGAGATTGGTTTTATCGATGTCGAACTCATAGCCGACTCGGATCATGATGAATGAAAGACCCGCCATGGTCAGGATCCGGACGAGGTCGCCCACCGTGGCGTAGCCCGGACCGATGGAAGCCGGCAGCCACTGCGACCCGATCAAGCCGAGCAGAAGCAACAGTGAGAAGAGAAGTACCTTTTTCATTATTTTCGCTTGATTTCTCGAAATTCTGTCACGCGAACGTACAACCTCGACGGCGTTAGAACAAGCCGATATTGTACCCTCATGTCGTCCACTGTCACAGTTTTGCTGCCAGCGTTCGCCCGTACGCAGCAGCCGCTGGTTGGCCCGGATTGGATGCTACTTCATCAGCAATAAGCTGAGGGCCATCACCTCGAAGTCGCCATACCGGCGAACACCGTCAATCCAAAGGCAATCCATACGTCGCTCATGCGGGGTCTCTCCCAGGGGCTGACGGCAGGGTCAGGCGCGAGCTGTTGCGAATCGCCTGCACCCGCTTGGTTGGGCTCAAAGAACCCTCCCCGGCAATTATTGCTCGTTTGCCCTTCTTCATCCGCTCGAAGTCTCGGTTGAGAACATCACCCAGGGTTGCCCGGTCCCGCCAGGCTATCCGTCCGAGCCAGAGGAAGAGTGCCCCCGCCGACAGGATGACAACGCCAATGAGATGTCCGTGGAACAAGACAACAGCGGCGAAAACAGCGGCCCCGGCGGCAGCCAGAAAAGCAACGACGGCGCAGAATCGCAGGACGACTCGCCCCAGGACGATATCAACTTGCGTGTGCGGTGTCATGTGCTCCCGTCCGACCACTCCACATTCCGGATTTCCGGGTCTGCCGCAAGAATCTTTTCCATGACCGCCACAAGGCGACCCAGGTGTTCGGTTGCGTCGATTCTCTTGAACAACTTCTTGATGACCGGCTTGTCCGGATCGGTGAAACAGAGAAACTCGTCGTCATCGCCATTCTGGTGCCCGCAACAGATCGCCAAACGAAATCCTTCATTCTTGACAGGGATATACCAGCCCCAGTCTTCGGGGATAATCTCCTCTGTCTCGATTCCGCTTCCTTTCAGATTCTCGACAAGGTACTCGGCGAGACGCTTGCCCC
This sequence comes from Ignavibacteria bacterium, assembly GCA_016720835.1. Taxonomy (GTDB): domain Bacteria; phylum Bacteroidota; class Ignavibacteria; order SZUA-365; family SZUA-365; genus JADKJW01. The sequence goes on along the minus strand of JADKJW010000002.1, from coordinate 277,362 downwards.
ACAGACCTGGATTGATCTGTTCCTGCTCGCCGTCATAGGGCGGGAACTTGTCAGACCTGAACGTGACTTGTGTGTTCATCATTTCCTTGGATATCATCAAAATATGTTGCCGAATCAAAAGTTGGACTGAATCTACCGAGAAGATCAGGTGTTGTCAACGTCCGCCCCGAATCCCGCGGCTGTTGATCACGATTCCGACGAATGCCTGGAATACGGCCCCCGGCGCGCGATTGTCGGCGCGCACCGTTCTCCGTGAAACCCTCGCCGCTCCGGATCGTCAAAGGAGCAGATTCAACATCCGAAAAGGGAGCGCATGCCGCAACGATTGATCCTGATGTCCATGTTGCTGATCCCGGTACAGCCCATGCGCAGTTCGTCATCTGCGATTGCGTGATTGCATGTGACCTGGCGCGTTTCATTTCGGATAGCGGATCTTGCTCCGCGTGTTTCTGGAAACCTGAGACCTCCGTATTATTGCCCACGCGGGTGCATGCATCCCGGACGAATCAAACGCGTCATGGACGATCTCTCGGTTATTCTCGGACCGGGGCTGGAGGTTTCCCGGGGCGACTTGAACCGCCCGTCGCTGACCTTGCAGACCATCACCCTCCCGTCGCAGGCGGAACGTCTGGCCTGGCTTGCGCGGCAACTTGGGACTCTCGAAGGACACGGCATCATTTACACGCTGACGGTGCGGGATGCGGGCGAAGTCGCCTCCTGGTTGCAGTCGCGCGGCGTCTCGCCGCCGCTCTGGCGCTCCCGTTTCACGCGGTCCTCACCAGATCAGAGCACAGGCCGGAACAGAAAACAATGGCGAACTCCACGCAGCAGGCACGGAACATCGATGGGTCGCTCGCGATTTCCGGACTGCCGCTTCCACCCGGACCCGTGCTTCTGGTTGACGACATGGTGGATTCGCGTTGGACGTTGACGGTCGCCGCATGGCTGCTGCGCAGCAACGGCAGCGGTGAGGTATGGCCAATGGCGCTTTCTCAATCAGGACATGGCGAATGAGCACAGCACTTTCGGACAATGCCCGGGCGATCCTCCTGCTCACGGCGCCCTTGATCTCCGGACGCAACTCCGGTCCGACGGATTTATTGACGCCCGGTGAATACAAACGCCTCGCGCGGCATCTGCATTCAATGCAGAGGGAGCCTGCGGATCTGCTGTCCGCGGAAGTGGTCGAGCTGCTCCAGTCTTGCGGGCAGTTGTTCGACGAGTCGCGCCTGCGCGCCCTGCTCGATCGCGGGTTCCTGTTAAGCCAGGTCATCGAACGATGGCATGCACGCGCGATCTGGGTGGTTAGCCGCGCTGACGCCCAGTATCCGCGGCTGCTGAAGGAACGGCTGCGAGAAGATGCCCCTTCGATACTGTACGGCTGCGGCGATATCGGTGTACTCGAGAATGGCGGGCTTGCCGTCGTCGGCTCGAGGCACGTGGACGATCCGCTGATCGAGTACGCAATGGAAGCAGGACGTCTCGCGGCAAGGGCCGGAAGGACACTCGTCTCGGGAGGCGCGAAAGGTATCGATCAGGCGGCAATGCGCGGCGCTCTGGAGGCGGGCGGCAAGGTCAGCGGCGTCCTTTCGGACAGTCTCGAACGAACGACGATGAACCGCGAGCACCGCAACCTGCTGCTCAACGGCGAGATGGTCCTGCTTTCGCCATACGATCCCAACGCGGGATTCAACGTCGGCAACGCCATGCAGCGCAACAAGCTGATCTATGCGCTTGCCGATGCCGCCCTCGTCGTCAGTTCCGATCTCGACAAGGGCGGCACTTGGAGCGGCGCCGTCGAACAATTGCGCAAGTATGCCTTCGCGCCCGTGTACGTGCGATCGACGGGCGAGCACTCGGAAGCCCTCGACGCGCTTCGCGGCAAGGGCGCGCTTCCCTGGCCGAACCCGCAGGATGCGGATGCGCTCGAAGCCGCCCTCAGCGTGGTCATGTCCGACAAGGATGAAGCGCTGCAGCCTGCGCTCTCGTTGTTTTCGGACGAAGAAGCGATCGGCACACAGGACGCGGTCCCACCGAAGTCTCGCCCCCAGAATGAGCCTGCCGCCGCAAGCGAGACGACGCGACCGGCCGGTGTTTTGAGGCAGGATCAGCCGGAAGGAGAGACTGCAGGTGCAAAGGCAATGACGGTACGGGAGTCCGTTTCCGAATCAGCCAATGCGCCTGTTTCGGCGCCGAGAGACCCCGATCTTGCCGACACGTTCTTCACGCGAGTGCGTGAAGTGATGCTGCAGCTCCTGAAAGTCCCGCTGAAGGAAGCGGAAGTTGCGGCCGCTCTGGATCTCACTCCCGGACAGACCAAGGTGTGGTTGCAGCGCCTCCTCGATGACGGATCGCTGGAGAAGCTCAAACGGCCGACGCGGTATGTCAGGAGTACGCAGGATTCGCTTTTGCGTGATGCGGCGGGACAGCTGCAGGAGGAGAGGCGTTGATTCCGGACACTGTCTTGCGAACCAGATATCGAATACGCATTTTATGCGATGAGCAAGCGAAAAAAACAGGATTTCAACGTCATTGTCGAACGCGACGAAGATGGCTATTACATCGCCAGCGTTCCGGAATTGCCCGGATCCCATACCCAGGCGCGTTCACTGGACAAAACGGACGAGGGACCATCGTTCCTGTTCATTCAGGTGAAACAACCGGACCTGGACTGCTGAGCAAGTTCCTCAAGGATGTTGAAATGGAAAGAGGGGAGTTCGAGAAATTGTTGTGAGCAACTAGCTGTGACTCCCAGCGGCTTCACCTTCCGCGTCCTGAAGAACGGCGACGTGGAAATACTTCACCACGGCCGTCTCGCCACAACGCTCCGCAACGCCGCCGCAGCGGCCTTTCTCGTCGATGTGGATGCGGGCGCCGATCCCGACGCCCAGCAACTCATGGCGCGCGTTACCGGGAACTACAGGCGCGGGAATGAACGGCTGGCCAGGAAGCACCCGCGCAACCGGTGATTGGTGGGGTGTGAATCACTGCACTCACAAGATCGCCTCGGAAATCATTTCCCATCTGCTTGCCTCTGGGAGGGAATGTGGGTTGATACGCCGTCATTGATCTTTGTCATCGAGGGCACGGAGGCCGTTAAACAAAGGCAATGGTATTGTGTCCAAGCTGAAACGCGTCTCTTTCAGCAAGCTGGAACCGGAAATGAAACTTTGCTTCGCATTCCTTGCGTTGATTCTGACGACAAGCCCTGCAATCGCGCAGTTCACCATCCGCGACGTGGTCATCTCCGACACCTCCTCCAACCTCTCCGATCCGGAGATAGACTGGCTCGGGAATCGCATCGTCTGGGCGGACTTCAGCGGCGTCTGGATTGCGGACATCGACCCTGTCACCGGCGATTTCATACCGAAAAACGGGAAGGGTGTGCTTGTCGATTCGACGCCGTCCTTCCCCGGAATGAGCGCCGTTGCAAACGGTCCGGAATGGGCCATGAGCCGGGACGGATCGGAGGCGATCTATCCGGACTCGACCACGGAGGGCATCCATGTCCGTATCGGCCGCGTACGTTTCGAGAACGGGAACTGGGTGCAGCGTCCTCTCGAGAACAGCACCAACCGCATTCCGTTCTTCGCCAGTTATGATGAGAAGTCGCTGCATGGCGGCATCAGCAGCGCCTCGGTGAATCCACTGACGATGAAGAGCGAAGGCGGGCGGCTGCGCTTCACACATGACACGGCGGAGGTCGCGCTGCCCATCGACTATCACGGCGGGCGCTGGATCAAGGGATATCGCGCGGTGAGTATCGATCGAAAGAACGGCAAGGTGTACGAGGCGGGATATTTCGACATTGACGCGATGAAATATGAAAAGGTGCTCGAGACCGAGACGGAGATCGACCAGGTCTGGGTCATACCGATGCCCGAATACAACAACATCCCCGTGCTCTGGTGCATCGAGAAAAAAGCGGCGTACGACGAATTCGGTTTCTACGCGAAGATCAACAACACATGGCGCAAGGTGGACTCGCTGCGGCCGCCGACGGACCGCAACGAGATTTTCTCGCCCGAGCCGTTCTGGTGGAAGGACAAATCGTACCTCTTCCTCGTCGCCCGACCGCGGCAGGGACAGCCGAAGTCGCTGTATGATCAGGTCTGGATACTCGGACTCGATCCGCGCAATCCCTTCTCCCGCATGGTCAGCGAAGAATCGCCCGCCGACCGCGTCGATCCGGAGGTGTTTTACACGACCACGGAGCCGGTGATCTATTACACCGAAACGCGCGCCGACAAACGCAAGGTCATCCACAAGTGCGCAACGGGATTGGCGGATGCCGCGCCTGCATACGAGAAGGCGCCCTTCGATCCCATGATATTTGCGAAGGATTATTTCCCCGGAACGAACGACATCAATGGTCGCTATCTTGGCAGCACCGAAACGATGAGCATCATACAGCACAAGGGCAAGCTCTTCGCGGGCATGGGCAACTGGATGGACTATCCCTGGCAGCTCGGAACCGAAGGCACGCAGATACTCAGGAAGGATTCGCATTCTTCCCCATGGGTGGTGGATACCTCGCTCGGTTTCAGAAGCATGCGGTCCGATGCGATCCTGAGTATCGATTTCACCATGGACTACACGGGAAATGCATTGCCTGCACCCGTGAATCTGCTCGTCTGTGGTGCGGGCGATATCTCATTCGACCGTCCTCGCGAGCTCGGCGTCTGGGTGCGCGACGATGCGAAGGGTCAATGGATGAAGAATACCGCCTTCACGGTCGACAACGGCAGCGGGGGAATCCGTTCCTTCCTTGTACACACGGACAAATCCACTGGCAGGCAATGGCTGTTCTGCGGAATGGTGGAAGGCAGCATCATCAAAGCCGCGTATGATCCGGCGGCGCAGGGATTTCTGCGCTTCGACACCACGCATGAACTCCGGGATATGGGCCGCGTCATGGCGATGTGTGAATGCAACGGCGATCTATACGCCGCGGCGGGAGTGGATGTCCTCAATGCAAAAGACACCGTCGGCGGATTGTACCGGCGCATCGATGGGGAGATACCGAAATGGGAACTGGTGTACCGCTGGCCCTATACCCCGTTGCAGTCGGGCGACGAGGCGAACATCATGCGCGGCATCACCTGCGTCCCCGCGACGGACGGATCAAACGGCAACGTCATCATCGGCACGCGCGCGAATCCCGGTATCGTGCAGACCATCGATCCAGGCAGGAACCATGCAGTGAAGACCGAGCTGTCGATCAAGGATTTCTGCGCCGCGCAATGGGGCGTGCCCTTCTACCGGGGAGCGGCGTTGTCAGCATACAACTATTTCACGCCCGACACACTGAACGGAAAGGACATCTGGTGGCAGGGCCTCTGGGTGGAGCATCCCGACAATAACAGGCATCCGATGAACGGCTCGCATTTCCTGGTGCGCTACAAGGACGGGTCGTATAAGTACGGCGATATCTTCGATGACCAGAATCCAGTGCTGGCGGGAGAGCGGCTGCGCGGATGCCGTACCATCTGCAGGTCACCCTTCCCCGAAGAACCTCAGACGTGGTACTTCGGCGGCTATGATTGCGCGAAGGATACATCGAAGAACACCGCGTGGATGTACAAGGGGACTCTGAAGCAGGGGACAACGTCGGTGGATTCCGATCGTGAGTCCCAGCCGTCGGACATCGCATTGCAACAGAACTTCCCCAACCCATTCAGCTCGAGTACGGTTATCAGCTATCGACTTCAGGTATCCGGCCACGTCTCGCTGAAAGTGCTTGATGTGCTCGGCCGCGAGGTCGCCACACTGCTCGATGGATACCAGCCGGCCGGCATCCATCACGCCACCTTCTCGCTCGGCGCAGCCGGGCGCGACTCTGAATTATCCCTCACGTCGGGAGTGTACTTCTATCAACTGAAGTCGGGCTCCGCTTCGCATACAAGGAAAATGGTGCTACGGTGAAAGAGACGATACTTGTATTGCTGATTGCTTCGTCGGTCGCCTCTGCCCAGGTGCCGGGTCGGTACGACGACCTGTACCGCCAGCTCGACACCAAGCTCACGGACGTCGACGTATGGCTGCGCGCGAACTGGGACGGCGTGCCGCGTTCCGTCGCATGGGGCGGGGAACTGATCACGGCGAACGGCAATCGAGGTGAAGACCTTTTGAAGCCGAACGCCCTGATCTCCGTGGGCCTGCTCCTGGACCGCTTCGCATCGATGGGCGTTCGCGGCGTGAAGATCTCCGTGCTCTATCCGCTGCTCAAGCCCGGCTTTCCACGCAACGCGGAATACCTTGCATTCTACACCGCTGTGGCGCGGGAAGTGCGCAAACGCAATCTGAAGCTGCACGTCCAGTGCACGACGGTGTTCCCTGATAGCAACTGGAGCCGGCTCGGCGTGGATTACTCCGGATTGACGATGCCGCAGTACCGGACCGATCTGCGGCAACACGTGGAATCCGTGCTCGCCGCGATGCAGCCCGACTGGCTCTCGATCACCAACGAACCGATGACGCAGAAGATGAACACGGGGCTGGACTTCACGGTTGCGGACGTCTCGCAACTCGTGCAGTCGGTGCTTGCCGGGCTGAACCGCGGCTCAACGCGCATCGGCGCCGGCGCGGGGAGCTGGGACGATCCCGCCTACGCGCAGGCGCTCGCCGCAACGTCGCTCGACTTCCTCGATCTGCACGTGTATCCGATCAACAGCACGCTGTTCATCGACCGTGCCGCGACCTTCGCCGGCATCGCGCGCAGCGCGGGCAAGCGGCTTGTCATCAGCGAGTCGTGGCTCTTCAAGGTGCGGGACAGCGAGGTCGGCGCTTCGTCCATCAACGCCGCGCAGTATTACGCCCGCGACGTCTTCGATTTCTGGATACCGCTCGATATCCGTTTTGTGGATGCGATGGCGCGTTTCGCGCAGTTCGCACGGGCGGAGTTCTGCAGTTTCTTCTGGATCAGGAATTTCTACGCGTACATCCCGTACGACGACGCGAAAGACGCCCTGCCGCCGTCGCAGCTCTTCGCGCTCTGCGACGCCGAGGCGGGACGCAATATCCTCGGCAACACGCTTTCCGAAACCGGCCTGGCGTACAAAAATCTGATCGCGCGTTACACCACGGACGTCCACCCTGTCCCTCCGCCGGACGCGGCAACCCGTGCCGATATCTATCCCAATCCCGCGAGCGGCATACTCAATCTGAGCAATGTGCGCGGGCAGGTCGCGATTCACGACATGCTCGGACGGATCTTCTGGAACGGGGAGGTGGAAGGGCATGCTTCGATCGATATTTCCACCCTTCCGAGCAGTGTATATTATATAACATCAAACAACGCCGTGCGGATGCTGGTGAAGCAATGAGGAAGCTGGTGAGAATATCGCATGTTCTTTTGCTCTCCATATTCCTTTCCACACCCCTTTTCGCCCAGGGATATGTCACCTATCGCGATCAGGCGTATGACACCATCCCGGGGGTGGATCCGAAGCTGCTCCGTCTCGACGTCTACGTGCCAACGGGTGCAACTCACTCTTTGCCGACGGTTATGTACGTGCACGGCGGATACTGGAATGTCGGGGACAAAAGCGCCGTCGGTGTGAAGCCGGCCTTGTTCACCTCCAAAGGGTATGTGTTTGTGAGTGTGAATTACAGGTTGTCTCCTGATCCTCCCGATACGGCCGCGGTGGATGCCGTGCGGCATCCGACGCACGCGCGCGACGTGGCGAAGGCCATCCGCACACTGTACGACAACGCGCGCCAGTTTCACGGAGACACCTCGCGCTTTCTGCTCATCGGCCACTCGGCGGGCGCGCATCTTGTTGATATCGTTTCAACAAATCCGCGCTTCCTCGAAGAAGCCGGTTTGTCGCTCCACGTTCTTTCGCGGGACCTGCTCTCTCGACGCCGGCGTGCTCGATGTGCCATGGGAACTCTATCAGGCGCGCAATCTTCCCGTCCGCGCCATACCTCTGCTCAACGCCTTCGGCAGTGACACGGCAGTATGGATCGATGCCTCGCCGCTCAGGCAGCTTCGAAGCGGCAGGGCGATACCGCCCATGCTGATCGTGCATCAGAACACGAGCGACCGCGTGTACAGTAGTCAGGAATTCCGCGACAGCCTGCGCGTTCATGGATTCATCGCGCAAAATTTCAACGCCGATCCTTATGATCACGGCGAGATCAATGGCTATCTCGGCGACCCGCGCGACACGAACGGGATGACCGACACCGTGATGGCGTTTTTCTCGCGGTGCATCGGTGGGACTGTCTCCGGAGTAGAGTTGACAACTGATCCCGCGTACTCCATCAGCGTGTATCCGAACCCAACACACTCCGATTTTACGATACAGTCCGCGCAGCCCGTCAACGCCCGCATCACCGACATACTTGGCCGGGAGGTCTGGCGGGGCAGTCTCGCGCAGACGACGAATATCGATGCATCGAATTGGACCCGCGGCCTATATTTCGTGCACGCGCAGGGAGCGATATTGAAAATCACGAAAGAATGAGGTCCACGTGATCCGAACCGTAACCATTTTTCTGTGCCTGCTCGCCGTGCGGCTTCCGGCACAATCGCTCTATTTCCCCCCGCTGACCGGCGGCGCCTGGGAAACCGTCTCCCCTGCTTCCCTCGGCTGGGACGAGAGCAAGCTTGCACCTTTGTACGACTATCTTGAATCCAGCAATACCAAGGCCTTTATCGTGCTGAAGGACGGCCGCATCGCGATCGAAAAATATTTCGGCACATTCACCGCCGACAGCAACTGGTATTGGGCATCGGCAGGGAAGACCATGACGGCGATGCTCGTCGGCATTGCGCAACAGGAGGGCTTCCTCTCGTTCAACGACCCTTCGTCCAGGTGGATGGGGCGCGGATGGACAAGTCTGCCGGCGGTAAAAGAAGATCTCATTACGGTGCGGCATCAGCTCACCATGACGAGCGGACTCGACGACGGGGCCGGGGACGAGGATTGCACCCTCCCGTCCTGCCTCGTCTACAAGGCGGATGCAGGTGCGCGGTGGGCCTATCACAACGCGCCATACACGCTGCTCGATTCGGTGATGGAGAGCGCGACGAAGATGTCCTTGAACCAGTTCTATCTCAGCCGGATGCGAACGAAAACCGGCATGAACGGGGCATACTTCCGTTCGGGACCCTACAACAACGTGCTCTTCACGACGCCGCGCAGCATGGCGCGTTACGGCCTGCTGATCCTGAACAAGGGCGCATGGTCGACGACGCCGATCCTCCGTGACACCGCCTACTTCCGCCAGATGGTGACTCCCTCGCAGGACATCAACAATTCGTACGGTTACCTCTGGTGGCTGAACGGACAGAAATCACACATGCTTCCGAAGACGCAGACGGTATTTCCAGGCTGGTTGTGTCCCAATGCCCCTGCGGACATGATCGCGGGGCTGGGGAAGGACGGCCAGCTCCTGAACGTCGTGCCAAGCATGGGCATCGTGATCGTGCGCATGGGCAGAGACCCGGATGATGCCTCGCTCGTTCCGAACCGGCTGAACGACCAGGTGTGGAAGCGTCTGAATGATGTGCTGCGCAGGACGACGGACGCGGAAGCTCCAGGAAGGAGCAGCACCGAATCCACGTCGTTCCTGCTGCAGAATTATCCCAATCCGTTTTCAACCTCCACCAGCATCAGCTATGATCTCCCGGTGGGAGGACACGTCTCGTTGACAGTCTACGACATGCTGGGACGAACGCTGGAGGTGCTTGCGGATGGGTACGAAGCTGCCGGGCGGCACATGCGCATGTTTTCTCCAAACGAAGCATCGGGTTCCGCGCAGCTCTACTATTACCAGCTGAGAACGGGTGCTGTTGTCCGGAGTGGCGCCATGATCCGGACATCAACGGACAGATGAATTCCACGGGTACCTTCCAAGAGCGGGTATGAACCGATCAATTGTTTTTCTTGCAACGTTCTGTTGCCTGTGCGGTGTCCTGCACACTCAAACAAATGTGCCGGACAGTCTGGCATACCAGGGTTACCAGCGGAAGTACCTCGTACACGTACCGCCCTCCTACGACGGGGTGCGGAAGGCGCCGGCGCTCATCTTCCTGCACGGCGGCAGCGGAAACATCCTGAGCGCGCAGAACTTCACGCTGCTGAATCCCGTTTCTAACCGGAATGGATTCCTTGCCGTGTATCCCGAAGGGATTGCTCCCACGGGCAACGGCGGATTCGTGTGGGCGGACGGACGAGGGACAGGCGCCGACAAGCTGGGTATCGATGACGTCGGCTTTGTGAACACGATGATCGAAGCGCTCGCGCGGAAGTACGCTCTCGACACCATGCGCATCTATCTCGCCGGATTCTCGAATGGCGGGTTCTTGGTCCAGCGCATCGCCTGCGAAGCGAACGCGCGCTTCGCTGCGATTGCGAGTCTCGGCAGCACGATCGACATCATCCAGTATCCGCGTTGCAGGCCAGGGCGCCCGATCCCCATGCTGCTGCTCGCGGGAACAAGGGATCCGTTCGTGCCGTACGGCGGCGGCGCCATGCAGGGCAGCGTGCCGGACGTGATCTCGAGCAGCGAGCTCTTTCGTTTCTGGACCGACAACAACAGGTGCCGAAAGCAGATCGACTCGCTCAACCTCACGGACATCGACACTTCGGACAGCTCGACAGTCACCGTATTCGAATACACGGAATGCGACTGCAACGCGAATGTCCAGCATGTGCGCATCAACGGTGGTGGACACACCTGGCCCGGAGTGGAACTCCCGAGTTATGAGTTGATCGCCGGCCAGACCAATGAGGACGTCCAGGCGAGCGAACTGCTCTGGGCGTTCTTCTCGCGGTACACGTTGTGTTCAACGGTCAGCGCAATGCAGGAACCGCCCGCTCCCGCCCGCATATCGCTGTACCCGAATCCGGCAACCGGCATGGTTGTCGTCGAAGCCGGGTCGATGATCTCTTCCATACAGGTGTTCGACCTGCGCGGATCGCTGATCCGGCAGCAGGCGGTGTTCTCGCAGCAATGCGCATTTCCCGCCGGTACGCTGATACAAGGGGCGTATTATATTGCCGTCAGGACATCGGACAACCGCATCGCTACAATCAGGTTCATGGTCCAATGATCGGCACATTCGACGGGAAGCAGCGCTCGTGGCCAGACAGTCCCCAATTTCGCAGGAACGCCCTGCTGTCCCCCTTTCCTGGGCGCGTGGTGAAGCCGTGTCGGGCGGTCGTACGGCGCGCCTGCGGTGCAGCACCGGGCCTGCGGACCAAGGGGGGCCGTGTCGCGAATCCCGTGGCGGGCCGTGCGCGCTGTGCGACCTGAGCTCCGCCCCACCTCTTCAGGCCGCCCCAAACCCGTCCGCGGCGGACAAACCGGTGCCCCTCGCTCAGGACAGGCAAACTGGTCGCCTGCCCAAGCTGATATTTATCACCCGGCCCGGACGGCTGGTCGCGCGCCCCCGGGAACCGGGCGGGTCACGCTCTTCGTGGGAGCCGGGTCTGATCTGGCGACTGCTCGAGGATACTGGGACTGGGAACCTCACCCCGTGAAGGGTGCGGCGACCGGCGATCCGTTCGGAGAACCGGAAAGCCATATCGGCGACGCAGCGGTATTACAGCGCGGGCTGCGCGGCGGACGGGTTCACCCAACACAATGCGCTCGTAATTCCGGAAACATAGCTTGCCCCAATCCCGCACTGTCCCGGGCCGAGTCAGATTGCCCGGAGGGTGGGGGTCCGCAACGACACTGACCGCGAGCGGGCAGCGTCGCGCAAGTGGCGAAGATGTGAGCGGCGCGATTCGCCCGTACCGTTCTCTCGATGGCGAACAGTCGGCTGCATTCAACCTGATCACCATCTATGATCACGATATGATTCAACCAAGGACTTCCGCGTCATGCGCGCCAAAATGTATCGCCGTGGTTCTGCTCATGGTCGTCGCCGTTGCGACTGACGTGTCGGGGCAACACGTGGTCGTCGATCCCTCGCGGCGGCTTTCGACTCCTGCTCCGCTTCTTCCGGGCTACTTCCACAACAACCTGACGTCAACGGGAAGCCAGCATTTCAGCACCGAGCCCGATCGGTTCAACTGCCTGCGGACGTTTGAAATTACATGGAAACTCCGGACGACACCGGGACACGGCGCGTTCATTGCGGCGCTGCGGTCGTTGCGGACCTGGCATGAGAACGATGCGAAGAAAACGGACATGCTCATCATCCAGATCAACGCCATGCCCGCCTGGCTGAGTAGCTCGAGAGACTCGGCCCTTGTGTCGCCGGACGACAACATTCGCCTCTATGAAACGGTGAAGCCCGCCGATTACGCGCGCTGGGACAGCCTCATGCGCGACATGGCATCCGTGGTCAGGGATTGGGACTTCACGCCGTATTATGAACTGTGGAACGAACCCGACCTTCACTTCTGGAACGGCACCGAGGCGGAACTCCTCGAGTTGTACCGTCACACTGCGCTCGCGATCAAGGCCGCCGACCCGGCAGCGAAAGTCGGCGGATTCGGCATGAACAACTGGAACCGTGGAGCGGACAAGAAGAAGATCAACATCATCGGATACTATCCCGACTCCCTTGCAGAACGCAGCGCCGCACTCGCACACCTCATTGATTCCTGCGCTGCCTCCGGTGCGCCGCTGGACTTTATCTCCTGGCACGCCTTCTCTACCTATCGGAGCTGGGTCCGGGACGGATACGAGTACTTCGAACGGAAGCTGGCATCGCGCGGTTTTGCGCAGACACTCCAGATCGTCACCGAGTACAATGCCTCAGGTTCATACCGGGAGCGGAAGTGGCATGCGCCGTTCGTCCTGTCTCTGATCGATCTCGTGAAATCCTGGCCCCGCTTCCATCACGCGTATGCGGCTTACCAGGATTTTACCTCCGATCCGCAGCGGGAATTCTTTGGAGAGTGGGGGAGCATCAGCAGAAACGGACTGATCAAACCTGTGCACAACGCACTATCCCTGCTTTCCAGGGTACATCGCACCGGCACGACACGCATCGAAGCACTCACGGATGCGCCCGTTACCGTGTTCGCAAGCATTGCAGGCGATACGCTCAGGACCCTGGTTTCCAACTACGTCAGCCCACCGCAACTTGCCGGCTACGAAGTCCTGCTGTACGGCGACGCCCGCATCAACACTGACGACCTGTTTCTGGCGGGGTATGACAGCTGGAAAGAAATTGACAGCACCTTCCAGGGACTGCTGCCCCCGAAGGGTGATGCCCGGATTGTCGCCGCATTCCAGGCAGCAGGGACAGCCTACCGTCGGTCGATGACCAACGAATACCGAACGCTCGACCTCGTCCTGACATACCGGGGCGTATCCCGCGGCGCCGACGGACTGCTGTGCCGCATCGATTCGACGAGTAACAATACGATCTTCCGCTACGATTCCCTGCTGGCGGAAGGGTATTCGCGGAATGCTGCCGTCAGTGCCCTCCTTTCGAATCAGGCGTTGCGCTCGAGCGTCGTGTCGATGAAGGATTCGACGTACCGGCTTTCTATTCCACCAAATGGGATAGCCTATCTGGAACTGCTTGCGAAAAGGGATCCGTCGGCCGTTGCTCAGGTCCCGGAAGCCGTCTTCGTCCTCGATGCATGGCCCAATCCCTCGAGAGGCATACTCCACATTCGTACAGTCCATGGACAGGTCACCATTCACGATCTCAGCGGACAGCTCATGTGGAAAGGCAGCATTGAAGGCCAGGGCACCATCGATGCGTCGATGTGGCCGAACGGGACATATGTAATTCAATCACACGGATTGTGTAAAAAGATTGTGAAGCAATGAGGAAACTGGACACGAGCGACCGCGTGCACAGCCGTCTGGAATTCCGTGACAGTCTGCGCGCGCATGGATTCATCACGCAGAACTTCAACGCCGGGTGTGTATCTGCTCCTTTCAACGAAACAGATCCACCGCATCGTGAAGCGGTGAAAGTGTACAGCATGAACGCGTTATCGATGCTCCGCCTCCTCCTCGTCACGGCGCTCTGCCTTCCCTGTCTGGCGCGGTCCCAATCCTTCGATCCGCAATTGGCGAGCAGGTTGCAGAGCACTCTCGACAGCATGCGGGTCGCGCAAAACGTCAAAGGCATATCGGCGAGTGTGTTGCTCCCCGGTCAGGGACTCTGGCAGGGAACGAGCGGAGTGTCTCACGCAACGGTGCGGATCACGCCGGATATGGAATTCGGCATAGGCAGCAACAGCAAGCTGTTCACGGCGGTCACGCTCCTGAAACTTGTGGAGAACGGGTTGCTGTCCCTCGATGATTCGCTGCATGCATGGTTGCCTTCCTTTCGGAATATCGATTCGACAATCACCATACGGCAGATACTCAACCACACCAGCGGTATAGCGGATGTCAATGACATTCAGGGATACCCGGATAGCATACTCAGCAATCCGCTCCGCGTCTTTACACGCGAAGAGGTGCTGGGATGGGTGGGGCCGCCGCATTTTCGGGCCGGGACGTCCTGGAGTTATTCCAACACGAATTATATTCTCGCCGGCATGATCGTCGAACACGCGTCAGGGAAACGACTGGCGCGCTTCCTCAGAGACAGCGTGCTGGCCCCGTTGCGTTTGGACAGCACCTTCCTGCCCATCGAAGAACTCGTGTCGGGCTCGATTGCCCACCCGTGGGCGAACGACGTTGAAATCAGCGGAACACCGAGAGTCTCGCTGCTCACGACCGCATGGTCCGCCGGCGCGATGTACTCCACGTCGAGCGAGATGGCGCAGTGGTATGCCGCACTGATGAGCGGGCGCGTGCTGCAGGAGGAATCGTTCAGGCAGATGACGACGTTTGTCGGATCGGGGAACTATGGATTCGGTATCTCTGAAAAGACGGTGGCGGGCAGATTGCTGTGGCTGCATGGCGGGAGCATACGCGGCTATTCGTCGCAGATGATGTACGACACCGCGCTCAAGACCGTGATCTGTGTCCTGATCAACGCGACTCCCGCTCCGGCCGCACTCGTTGCGCAGCAACTCCTCCTGACGCTGGTCAACTCTCCCATCACGGACATATCTGAAATCGGAAATGGGGTGCGCTCAATCGATATCTATCCGAATCCCTCCCGCTCGTTGTTCACCATCCGGGCCGCCGTCCCTACGGATGCGCGCATCACCGACATCCTTGGCCGCGAGTTGTGGCGGGGGAGGATCGAAGGAACATGGACGGTCGATGCCGCGTCATGGAGTGCAGGCGTGTATCTGCTCTTCGCGGGGAAGCGGACATATCGTGTGGCGAGATGGTAATGCGATCACCCGTGCGTACCTTGTGCCATGCATTCCAACGGAGTTCGGCAGGAGTCCTGACTTTGATGCCGGTGTCATCGTGACTTTCTGCGCATTCCAACAGACGGGTACGCTCATGCACACGTTATTCCTTGCCGTCTCATTGTTCATCCTGTTGTCTTTTCCGTTGTGCTCATACGCGCAGACGGGCAACGTCAACCTCTCGAACCTCGTGAGCTTCGACGGCGAACCTTCCCTCGCAGTGAATCCACAGAACCCCGACAATATCATCGCAGGGTGGATGCGCCTCCGTCTGGACGGCAAGATCTGGATCGCGGTGCGTTCGTCCTTCGATGGTGGCGCTACGTGGAGTCCCATGCAATTCCTCCCGCACGTGCAGCCCGATTATGGTTCAGCGGACGTGTCCATCGCTTTTCATCGTTCGGGTCTCGCGTATCTGCTGTATATCGATTATCGGATGGTGCCCGATACGGTCGGCGGCGTGTATCTCGCACACTCCACGGACGGCGGACTGCGCTGGTCTGAGCCGCGCGAAGCCGTAAGCACGATCGGACGGCCGGACCTGCCGCTTGACCGGCCCTGGGTGGTCGTGGACAACAGCGGCGGCGCAACGGACGGAACAGTGACCATGAGCGTGATGTCCGCATACTGGTATACCGGCGAGCACCGTATCTATACACGGAGCAGCTCGGACACAGGCGCCACCTGGAGCCCGCTGAACCGACTGGACAATGACGAATATTCCCCGGGCCTGGTGACGAAATCCTATGGCGCAATTTCGGTTGGCGGCGACGGAAAGCTCTACACCGCATACTTGTCGTATGATACATCATTGAGTCCCTTTCTCAGAATGTATGCCGCGGTATCGTCGGATGCCGGAGCAACGTGGCAGCGCGCGGTGATCGCGAATGTCGCCCTGACGCCGTCCAGTTTCGGATATGCGCAGGGGTATTGCATCGCAGCCGATCCCGTGCGTCCCGGCCATGCCGTTGTCGCATGGATCGATGAACGCTACGGCGACAGCGATGTGCTATTGAAGCGTACTACGAACGGCGGTCTGACCGGGGATCCGCGGTGCGCATCAACGACGATCCCGAGGCGAACGGCGTCGTGCAGGATCTGGTCTGGGCGAGTTATGCGCCGGCGGGACAACTCGCGGTGGTCTGGCGCGATCGTCGGCTCGCCGTGCCGGGTCTGTCCGCACCCTTCGACATCTACGCCAGGGTATCGCAGGATGGCGGCGTCGGCTTCGAGCCCAACCAGCGGTTGAGTTCCGTATCGTCGCCCTGGATTACCCTGGGCTGCTGCAATTCCTTCCTCGGAGTGGCGCTCACCGGTGAGTCCCTGTTTTCTGTGTGGAGCGATTACCGCTCCAACGATTGGGAAATATATTTTCACTCGTCCTCCATTGCCGTATCGGTGGATCGGAATACGCGGGTTGCTTCGCCGGAACTCACGATGACGCAGAATTATCCGAATCCCTTTTCCAGCAGCACCGTCATCACCTATGAAGTGCCATCCGCCGGAAATGTCTCGTTGAAGATCTATGATATGCTCGGAAGGCGTTACCAAACTCTGGTGGACGAATGGCAGAATGCGGGACGTCATCAATCAACGTTCACAGCGCCGGATTCGCCTGCCGGGAATGTGTATTCCTGTGTTCTCACGGCGGGACCTTTCGCAACATCAATACACATGATGCTGCTCGGCGCGCGGCAAACCTGGAGATGAACGTGGTAGAATTTCAACGCTGCTTCTGTTGTTCCTCGCCGTCCGGTTCCCGGCGCAATCGCTCTATTTCCCTCCGCTGACCGGCGGCACGTGGGAAACCGTCACCCCCGCCACCAAGCGGGAGAATGGGCGACCCGCGTGCAGGAGACGAAGCAACAATACGCACGATGCTGCGTATCATGGCTCAGTGCCATCCGCTTCGCGCCGATGATCCGGTCGGGCCGTGACCATATCGGTGGCCGGGTGTCTCGGAATACACAACGACAGAAGGATCTCATGAACACATCAAATGGCCGCATCTCCTCGATGAGAACGGTCGGTGCATTCATCAATGGCAGGGCGTGTTCGGATACGCTCTTCCACGTCCTGAACAATGCCTTTGATAGCTCCATGCCGGAAGAAGAGTGTGCCGTCATGCCCTTCGCGGGAGGAATCATGCAGCATGGATACCAATGCGGAATGATCTGGGGCGCGGCGCTTGCCGCCGGGGCTCGGGCATTTCATCTCTTTGGCGTCGGGCCTGAAGCGGAGGCCCGCGCAATCGTCGCATCGAAACGGCTCGTGGAATCCTTCCGCAAACAGAACGGGCATACAGACTGCTCTGATATTACCGCGCTCGACAAATCTTCGACAACGAAGCAACTGCTCACATACTTTCTCCTGAAGGGTGGGACTGTCGGCTGCTTTCGGATGGCTGCGCGGTACGCGCCGGTCGCGTATCGCGAAATCGACGCGGCGCTTTCCGACCAGAACGCCCCGGCGCCCCCTGCTCCCGTCAGCTGCGCGGCGGAAACGGCTCGCATGATGGGCGCATCCGATATGCAGGCAGTCATGGCGGCGGGACTCGCGGGAGGCATCGGTCTCAGTGGTGGAGCCTGCGGGGCATTGGGGACGGCATTGTGGATCAGCGGCATGGAGAGCCTGAAGAAGGAAGGCGGGAAGCTCGATTTCAAATCGCCCGCCGGACTTGAACGAATCGAGACCTTCCTGCAATGTACCGATTACGAATTCGAATGCTCCAAGATTTGCGGGCGGAAGTTCGAGAGTGTCGACGATCATGGCAGTCATGTGCGCCAAGGAGGTTGCGCGCACATCATGAAAGCGCTGGCCGCGAAACACCCTCCGGGGCAAGCGCTCCTGTCGATGTAATCGTCAAATTCAGATGCTCCGCTGTGTGGCGAGGTCCGCGACCGAGCACCTTCATCAACACGGTCCGCAAGATCGAATCCACAGTCTCCTTTCCCGGCAGCAGGGAAACGTTTCACATACGGAAAAGCACCATGTACAGCATTTCGCTTGTTTCATAACCTGAGTGTCCGGAAATTTCATAACGCAGTTGCGATCGATACCGAGAGACGCGTCCATGATGGATGACCATCGGTTCGTTCATGGCGTTGTCCCAGTGACATTTCGGAATGGTCCATCGTGAAGCGGTACGCGGGATGGAACTCATCGTCGTCGAGAATCCGAAAAAGGTACAGGCCGTCATGGATGCAATGATGACCATGGTGAAGCTCGACGGAGCGGCAATGGAGAAGGCCTATGAGGCGGCATACCAGACGACAGCGCCTTGACATTCGCGCGGCGTGGCGCTATGTTCGCCCCAACCACCACGCAGAGGGTTACGCGTCACGTGATCGATCTCCATCAGTCAAGCACATTCCATTTCACACCTCACGGCGGTACCATGAAATCATTCACACTTCACCTCCTCATCCTGGCGGTAGTATCGATTCCAGTATCCGGCTATTCCCAGAGAGTGGACCTGAAAAACCTCGGGAAGAAACTGGAGAAAAAAACAGAACAAGCGGTGGAACGAACCGTGGAAAGGGCGGCGGATAAGGCCATCAGAGATGCCGAAAGGGAGGTGACCCAGCCGTCACAGAATAGCCGGACACCGGAAAGCGCGGGCAGCACCGATGGCGCGGCCAACACAGCACCCGAATTTTCAGGGGATGTGATCTACGTTTCAAAACAGAATGGCAGCAACAGAAACGACGGTTCCAAGTCATCACCACTCAAGAATCTGGACAGGGCAATACAAGCGGCGAAGCCCGGAGGCACGATTCATGTGACCGGCGGGATTGAAACAGGAACCCTCGATGCCGGCTTCATCGAAGCTGACAAGGCGGTCAAAATCTACGGGAGCTGGGATGAAGGCTTCACAAAACAAAGCATCAAGGATCACCCCACGGTGATCCAACCTACCAACGAAAGCGCCCGCTCGAACAGGAAAGGCGCTGATGA
Organism: Ignavibacteria bacterium; assembly: GCA_016720835.1. Lineage (GTDB taxonomy): Bacteria > Bacteroidota > Ignavibacteria > SZUA-365 > SZUA-365 > JADKJW01. The sequence continues at coordinate 258,160 of JADKJW010000002.1, read as the reverse complement.
GGTTTACACAGGATGTGAATGGCACGGTGTTGGACAATCTGGTATTTGATGACGGTGAAAGAAATGCCTACCATGTGAAGGAAGGTATCGTCAAAGGTGTCCAAGGGGGACGACTGCTTCCTCCCACGGAAAGGCCGCCTGTCGGATTCCCCACCGTCGGCGAGCCCTTGCTTCAATTCGTGAGTGCGACCACCGGCGGTGACGTGGTGGTGCAACACTGCGTTTTTGTCAACGGCTCCAATTTTGCGCTGCAAGCCGGCCACAGAAGCGGAAAATTCACCGTCAAGAACAACGTCTTCATTGCCAATAAAATGGCCGCCATCGAGATTTACGGAACCTGCGCCAATCCGCCCGGCCCGGGCAATATGTCGAAATGCGGGGAGGTTGAAATCGCCTACAATACCATTCTGTTCACCTGGAGCCGCACCAAGGATTTTCAGGATATGGGGTATGGCGTGCGCGTCATGACCAAGGCGGGATACACTATCCATCACAATATCATCGGAGCCTCCATCCTTGCGGGAGTGGATCACACGCGATTCAATAAAAATGAATGGATCGCCGTTGATCACAACATATTTTTTGTCAACAAGGACAAGGACTTTCATTTCAGCCCCGCCAGCAATACCCGGCTTCGTATTGACGCGAAGGACTTCGATGACATTCAAATCGCCAGCGTGAACGGGAACAAAAATGAAATACCGAAAACACTGCAGCTCAACACGGATTACCTGGAGGGATATCTGAGCGCGCGGTATTCCGAGTCCACGGATTTCGACCGCAACTCGCCCTCGAATCAGTGGAGATCCATTTTGGGGATGAACATGCAGGGCACCATGAGCTCCTCCGTCACCATGTTCGCCAATAAATACCCGTGGAAAGAGGCGCTGCTGCTGTTTGGAAATGTTCAAGGGTACGGCGCGCAACACGGCTCGCCATGACCGAATCCCTGCGGGCGGACACGTTATGGGATCTCCGCGGATTTCCCTACGTTTGCTCGCATGATACCTCCTTTCCATGATGTGAACATCCCTTTCAGCATCGAGATCTACGAGGGTCTCGGAGCTGCGGCCCCGCACGGCGCGACGCGCTGCGGATCAACATCACGAAAGAGCCCGGCAGCGCCGCGAGCGCGCAATGCGGCTCGAACCGAAAGACGAGACGATCCACACCCGCCGCCGCCGCGGCCCACGAACGCGCCCGCCACCCGCTCGCCGACCCGCGCCGGGCGGCGACCGCCTGAACGCCCGCGCCGGGCCCCGGCCTCGCCCCCGCCTCCCCGGCGCCGCCGGCGCGGCGGGGCGCGCCGGGAGCGACCCCGCCCCCGCCCCACCCGCGCCGAGTCACCCTGCGCGAGCGGCGCCGTATTCTGCCCGCATCACCCGGAAGCATCTGTCCCGATGGCTCGATGGTGTATGGTGTGTTGATTCTCTCCTGTTTCTTTGCGTAATTTCCGAATCCTTTATCTCTTGCACCCCCACAGTCACGGGAGACCGCACATGTCGCGAACGACCGTTTTCATGGCAGCCGTCATGGCGCTCTGTATTGCAGCGCCGTTGTGTTCACAGGACCTTGACCAGGGGTATATCAAGGCCTTCGGATGGGGGGCGGCCGCGGTGGCGCAGGAGAAGGCGCCCGCGCTCGCGCAATTCGAAGCCGGCCTCTTCCGCTATCAGGGTGGAACATTCCTCATCACCGCGGGCGAGAATCAGGATATGCATGTCCGGTATCTGGTCAAGGGAGGGAAGACCTACGCCCAGCACCTCGGCGCATTGAAGAAATCGACGGGCAAAAAGGTGTCGACGTTGAAGTCGGAATACCTCCGCACGCGCTTCTACGTCTCGCACGACGAGGCCGGCAGTCAGCTCTTCACCGCGTGGCCTTCCGGCATGGGCGACCTCCCGAAGTGGAAGGAGATCGCCACCAGCGAAACCCGCTTCGCCCCCGCGGCCGACTGGGTCTCGAGCCGATTCTCGATGATGGAGGAAATGGCGGACATGACCTCGCTCATCTCGTGGATGAAGAAGGCGCGGCCGGGGTGGAAGATCTACATCCTGCACGTCGCGGGCTACACGCGCGAGGCGCCGGAACTGAAGTACTACGACAAGTCCGAACTGCGGTGGATGATTCCCCTGGAATACGTCGACACCGAACCGCTCGCCGTCGCCACCGTCGAAGTGGAAAAATCCACGAATCCGACGCTCGCCTGGAGCTCCGTCGTCGACAAGATGCCCGCCGAGCAGAACGGGGAAAAGGACGGGCTGATGAGCGTTCTGAAGGACGGGAAAAAAAACACGACCTTCAGTTTCGGCATCAAGTACGACTACCTCAACAAGGTGACGAAGCTGCATAATTTCACCGTGCACTACGCGTACGAGGACGGCGGCACGATAGGAGGATTCTACGCGAGGGACGTCCCTTCCATCGAAGCGGGCGTACGCAACACCTTCTACCAGGCTATCGAGAGGGCGCTGTTCGAGGAAAAGCTGCGCTGATGTTCAAACGTGCGAAGCGTCGTGCCGATCGCCTCGGCAAGTCTGTTTCGCAGCTCGTCGCCGACTATTTCACGCTCATCGAGTCGGCGGAAATGAACGCAGGGACCGACATCACACCACGCGTACAGGACATGATCGGCTCGCTCAAGGGAGCCGCAGCGAACGAGGCTGACTACAGAAGACATCTCGAGGAGAGAAACAGGTGACTGTCCTGTTCGACACGAATGTGGTTCTGGATGTACTTCTCGAACGCGAACCTCACGTCCTGCCTGCGGCCCGGTTGTTTTCACTGGCGGATTCAGGCCACATTCGTGGAGCCATCTGTTCCACCACGGCAACAACCATTTACTCCATCGCGGCGAAGACCGTCGGTGTTCGGAAAGCCCGCGAACAGGTGCGGAATCTGCTCGGGATCTTCGACATCGCGCCGGTGAACAAGCACATTCTGCTTGCGGCGCTCGATGCCGAGTTTTCGGATCATGAAGACGCGGTGCTTCATGAAGCTGCACGCGCGATCTCCGCAGATGCCATTGCCACGCGTGATCGCACGGGATTCACCAAGGCGACCATACCCGCGCTCGATCCGCGTGAATTGCTCGCGTTCATAGCGACATCAACGAAGTAATACCGCGGGGTCGAACGCGATCCATGATCCGGCCGGAGCACATCTTTCGCAGCGTCCCTGGCCAGCCTTTCGAGGGGACCGTCAGCGCTGCACGAGCAGCTTTTTCACGATCGATTTCCCGAACCCTTCCAAGCGGTAGTAATACACTCCGGATGGCAGCGCATCCGCGCGGAACTCGCAACGGTGATCGCCCGGCTCCATTCTCTGGTCGACGAGCGTGGAAATCTGCCGCCCGAGTGGGTCGTAGACGCGCAACGACACGTGCGTGGGAGCATCGACGCTGTACGAAATGATGGCGGAGGACTGCTCGGACGACGGCCTGACTGGATTGGGATAGCTCTGCTCGAGTCTGAACAGCAACGGCGCAGAAACGGGCACTGCTGTGAATGAGCCCGAGGGCGACCATCGCGCGAGATGCCAGGAGCTTTTCCCTCCCGCGAGGGAGAATTCCCCGCCGAGGAACATGGCTCCGTTGCGCGCGGCGGCGATGGCCGTGGCGGGAGCGTCCAGTCCCGATCCATAGGTCCTCCAGCGAGTCCCATTCCAGCCCGCGATTCGATTCACCGTGAGGTTCCCGGCGTGCATGAAGGTGCCGCTGACGACGAGTTCGCGGTCCACGACAGCCATCGTGGTCACGTTCCCGTCGAGGGGGTCTCCGAAGGCCGCCCAGCGCGTGCCATCCCATCTCGCGATGTAGAACACATCCGCGCCGCCCGCGAGGGTGAACGTGCCTCCCGCGTACAGGTATCCGTCCATCCATGCGAGCACGTCGACGTTCGCATTCATCCCGCTGCCGAGCGCGGACCACGCCACACCATCCCAGCGGGCCACGCGGTTGGCTTGTATTCCTCCCGCGGTGCGGAAAGCGCCGCCGGCGTACAGGTTTTTTCCGTCGTTCGCGAGCGCGTACACCTCGGCGTCCATGCCGCTCCCCAGCTTCGTCCACGTGACGCCGTTCCACGCAGCAACCATCTTGATGTAGTTGCCTTGACCGGACCTGTCGAAGTTGCCTCCGGCGTAGAGGACCGTATCGATGACGTCGAGTGCCCAGACGCGGGACTTTGTCTCGTCTGACATGGACAGACCGGCTCCAAGCGCGGTCCAGGTATCTGCCTGCAATTGCATGACGTTTTTTACCTGCAGCGTCCAGTTCCACGGTGAGACAAACTGCCCGGCGGCGATCAAGGCGTTTTTGTATCGCACCGACGTCCAGAACCAGACAGGGTAGACAGCGAGACCGAACTTTCGATACGTGCCCGCCGTCCAGCGCATGACGTACTCGTTGCTGCAGATGTACAGGCTGTCGTCGGCGGCGATGAGACTGGACACCGGGTTACGATACCCCAGCATCGGCGCCGACCAATACCGCCTCGCGAGATTCCAGACAATGCACCCTCCGCACGTCAGGGCGGGGTCGCCATCCCATGTGTACGACTGGTAGAAACCGCCCCCGACGAACAGATCGGTCCCGAGCACGCCGAGCGCGGTCACGTCGCCGTTGACACCGCCGAAAGCGGCCTGTCCGATCCACGCACTGCCGCCCCATCGTGCGAGGTGCCGGTTGGGTGAATCGAATTTTCCTCCGACGTAGATCATGGTATCGACCGCGAGGAGGGAGAGGACGGCCTTGTTCGTGCCGGCGCCGAGCGCCGACCAGGCGCTTCCGTTCCATTTCGCAATGTTGTTGGCGGCGGTTATTCCCGCGGTAAGAAATTCTCCGCCTGCGTACAGATCGTCGCCGCGCGCGGTCAATGCATTCACGGGTCCGTCCGTTCCCTCCTCGAAGGCGTACCATTGTCCGCCCTCAAGACGCGCGATACGCCGGGCGCTCACGGCGCCTGCCTTGCGGAAGTCCCCTCCGGCAACGATACCGTTCCTGTATTCGCAGAGCGCGAGCACGGTGCTGTCGATGCCACCTGCCACCTCGGACCACGCCGAGCCATTCCATCGCGCAAGATGCCTCGCGGGAGAGCCACCCGCGGTGGTGAAGCGCCCGCCGGCATAGAGTGCGCCATCGTGCACGAGCAACGCGCAAACCTCGTTGTTGAAGCCGCCGCCCACCGCCTTCCACGCGTTTCCGTCCCAGCGCGCGACGCGCGCGGCGGGGACATCTGCGATGTTGGTGAAATTTCCGCCGATGTACACATCCCCGCCAAAAACGGCGACGGTCGAGATGGGTCCCCCTGTCCCGAGCCGTGTCCACTTTCTTCCATCCCATTTCCCGGCGACGAGCCCGCTGACGGCGTACAGGACCGAGCCGGAAACCGCGATGCTGCGGAGCGAATATTCGAAACCGGAGAACCCGTCGTACCAGCACGTGTCTTCCGGAATGGACGCGAGGTCGGCAGATGATGCATCTCCGCGCGGGATGTTCGGTTCCAGGGGTACGCCTGCCTGCGCGCCCGCGGCAGCGCGAGCGAGCGTCGCGTTGTACGCCCCGAAACTTCCCGCAGCCTGCTGTGCGTTCGAGCGCCCGACCACGCAGAACATGCAGCCAAGGATGCACAGGATGAATGACTGCATGTGCCACACGCGAGTGTTTGCCATGACCGATACCTCTTCGAGTAATTCCCTGGAAGCGAAAGAGCATGAAAAGGTACTCCTTTGCAGAGCAACATTCAATCCATGAAGATGCCCCACGGGAGATGACGGAACCGGATCGGCGATTTCGTGGTTCTACTCTTGTCAGCTCTGCCTCCCAGCAAAATCATCATCTTTTGGCCCGTGTATTTCACGCATCGGACGATGCGTTCCGCAAGAACATTGCGGAAGGTCGCCGAGCACTCGCTCCATCGGCGCGCTCATGCGCCATTCACTTCCACCCATCATTCAACAGGAGATTCCATGAAGCATTCCCATACACTCGCCGCCATCGCGCTCGCCTTGTTCATCGGCGCCACCTGTGCCCGCGCGCAGGACAAGGTCGCCATCCACAACAACACCAAGGCCACGCTGGTCGGGCTGTTCATGTCGCTCAGCGACCTGAAGAACGGGGAGGCGGATTGGGAGCACAATCTCATCCACGACGATCCGATGACCCCGGGTGAGACGATTGAAGTCCAGGCCTTCGAGGGCGAAGCGTGCGAAACGTACATCATCGGCATCGCCGAGAACGGCGACTGGTGGTACGTGGAGCAGGACACCTGCAAGGAGCACAAGGTGGATCTGGTCGACGGCGGTAAGGGCGAAGGAAAGAAACACACGAAGTAACAGGCACTTCCACACTGTTGGACGGAATGGCGCCCTCTGCGGGCGCCATTCCGTTTTGCGAAATCGGAAGTTCCGCGGCGCCCCCACGCACCCTCACCCCAGCTTCTCACACCGAAAGGATACGCGCACAGATTCCACCTCCTCTCTGCGGATTGGCGCAGGCACAGCAGGACCGACCATCCCACAGCAGCAACGGCGCAGCTTCGATGTCCATCTTCCATCGGCAACGCCTCCGGCAATGCTGCCGGTGCTTCTCTGCTATCACGGCACGGGCGGCACGGCGCAGGGGATGAAGTCCGTCACCGGGTTCAACGTCCTCGCGGACGCGAACAATTTCATCGTCGTGTATCCGCAGGCCGTGAAAATAGGACTGCAGTGGAACGTGCATCGACGACAAGCCCGGGCACGCGACGACGCCCGGACGATTGTTCACACGCGACATCACGCGTACCCACGAACTTCGGCTCAACGCCACACGCACGCCCCCCGAACGGCGGCTTCATGTCACGCCCGTGATGCTGGCCGCGGACGAGATCCCGATCGCCCCGTGGCGGCGAACAGGCCGACAACAACCCCCACGGATCGATACCAACTAAGGAAATTCCCGTGATGCACGCAGCACGGCCGACGGCACGCGAGTACCCGACAAGGACCCCGAAGGACTACGAGGAGTATCCTGTGCCGGACCGCCCGACGTACAGCGCCGCCCGAACGACGCGGACAAGCTCGTGTTCTGTCCGCCTCCCGTTGAGGTGTCGCTGATCCGCATCACCGGCATGGGGCACTCCTGGAGCAACGGCATGTATCCCACGTCGAGCGAGATCGTCGAGTTCTTCGGATTGACGAACACGACTGCTGTCGCTCAGGAAGCGTCGGAGGATCGTCAATTCACGCTCTCGCCCAATCCGGCCAGGAGCACCATCCTCGTGCAGCTGCCCTCCGCGTCGCGGGTGCAGCTGGTATCGTCCATCGGCACGATCGTGTCCTCCGCGGAATATGCCGGCCGTTTCGCGGACATCGCCTGCTCCAACTTGCCCGGCGGGCTGTATTTCGTTCGCATCCAGCCGCTCCGCGGCGGGGAAGTGTTGACGAAAGCCGTCATGGTGACAGGGGGCAGATGACAGGCGGCGGCCCGGGGAAGGGTGAGCGGGCGGGCCGCATTTGGATTTTCAGGATATTGTCCTGATTTTCTGCGCTTGAAATCGTGAGCGGAAGAACTGGTGCTGTCGCAGGCGCGGCCGCTCCGTCGCCTTCCGCGTTCCTTCATGCCCGTTGAATACCTCAGAATGCACATGGCACGAGATGAAAAAATGAAACGGGTGTTTACCTCCGCTCCAAGGGCGGTGGTGAAGAACCATCCGGGGCACGACGAGCTCGCGTTGGTGAGGCTCGGCGTATCACATTTCCTCGATCTCACCGGCATTGACGGCCGGAGTCTCGGACAGGTGAAGCACTGCGTCTACGCCGTGTACGCGGCCGACGGCCGTCCGCTGTTCCTCAGCCAGAACACGCAACCGTTCCGCCTCTGCATCGAACGCCATCTGGCTGAGCCGGCGACGATGTTCGCGGGGCTGCGCGCCTTCGAACCCGGCGACATTGCCGAGATGGAAGTCTGGCCGCTTGACGGGGCGATCGGGAGAGCCGGAATTTTCGACCATGCCGAGCTGTTGGACCGCGCCCTCTTCGAAGCCTTCGGGAGCGTGCTCCGCGAGTCTCCGCTGCACTGCATCCTGACTCCGCGCGAACGCGAGCGCGTGCGCAGGGTGCTGCTCCCGCCATCCACGCGACAGAGCGTCATTCCCCGGAACGCGCGCTTTCACCACGGACACAGCGAAGAACACCTCGCCGGGTCCGCGCGCCTGTTCGCGGCGCTCGCACGGGACATCAGTCTGCGCCGCATCACGCAAACACATCGCGCGTCGCTCCTCGCGATTTCGAAACGCCTCGATCGTCTCGCGTCCGCTGCGGGCTGACACCGCGCGCCGTCCGCGTCTTCGACGTTCCGCGGCACGGTCCGGTATCGTTGACGGTTATCGCAGCACGGTGAGCATTCTCGTGGTCGAGTTTCGTCCGGATCGCAGCAGGACCGTGTACACGCCGTTTGGCAGCGAGGCGTCCGTCCACTGTATCCGGTGCGTGCCCGCATCGATCTGGCCCTCGAAGATGGTGCGAACGCTCCTGCCCGCCGCATCGTACACTTCGAGCGCGACCGCGGATCGTTGCGACACGGTGACGTCGAACGCCGTGGAAGAGCGGACCGGATTCGGATGGTTCTGCGCGAGGCGAAGCGCGGGTGTTTCCCGAAGCTGGACGTCGTCCGTCCCTGTGCTGAGGAGTGTCCCGGTCAGGCGGAACGCGGCGTCCCATGCGGAGTTCGGAACCCAGTCCGTCCACGCATCCAGGTCCGCGTCGCTCTGGCCGTCCTTGAGCATCAGGGTGCCTTCGGAGTACGGGTTGGACGCGGATGCGGTGAACCCGGTGTAGTACATGTTCACATCGAAGCCGCCGACGAGGTACGCCGTGAAGAAGAGCTTGACACCCTGCGTCACGGGGATTCCCAGGCCATCCCACGTCACCCACCCGGAGGTGAACGACGCCGGCACCGTGACGTCCGCCGTTTTCATGATCACTCCGGCGCGATTGCGCACGTGCATGCGGAGCGTCACCTCATGTCCGCCCCCGGTTGGATTCATGATGAAATCGAAGGGACTCTCGAAGCGGAAGGAGAAGCTGTTGACGGTCATGCTCGTATCCATGAGCACGAGCTGTCCGACGCCGACGGTGCGCCTGCTGTTGGGGCGGTTGTCGCCCCCGAACCAGGTGCTTGCGCCCGTGAGTTCCTGCTTGAGCTCGTGCGTTTGGGAAACGCCGCACGGATTCAGGAGGGCGAGAAACGCCAGTGCAGACGCGAGGAAGGGAAGACGATGAAATGCTCTATTCATGGAGATCCTCTTTCGGATAGACAGGCCCTCCCACCCCTCGCCGGATGGAGATCGAAACATCGGTCTCTCATCCTGTCGGCTCTATGAGAGGTGCCATGGGTTGATAAATGGATAACGAATATCCGTATTTCTTCGAAAGTTGTCAAGACCGCCGGTTTGAGAGGGAAGCGACATACCTCCCAACCTCATGGAGGGTTTCGAAATTCTCCGCGTTGACGGGTTGAATGAAATCATCGGCGAGTGAACGTGGCGTTCGGCTTTTCCGTCAATACTTCCTACATTCATTGATGCTGAATTCCCGACATTCCACCATCGGAGACCGCCCCATGCGCCGTATCGCATCACTTCTGCTGTTGTGCTGCCTCTTTTCCGTCCTGTTGACTCCCGCCGCGTCACGCGCGCAGGGCGCCCTCACTCCCGAGCTGCTGCAGGAACTCCGCGGCACGGTCACGAAGGACGCCGCGACGAAGACGATCATGAACGCGGTCTCCGCGAACAGTGCGAAGGCGCTCGTGCTCGACCGCGAGACCGTGCTCGACGCGAATCAGCACTTCTCGCACAAGATCAAGACCGAGGGCATCACCGACCAGAAATCCAGCGGCCGCTGCTGGCTCTTCGCCGGTCTCAACATCCTGCGTCCGGTCGCAGGCTCGTCGCTGAACAAGAAGGGATTCGAATTCTCGCAGAACTACCTCGCCTTCTACGACAAGATCGAGAAGGCGAACCTCTTCCTCGAATCCATCATCCAGACGCGCGCCAGGCCGCTGGACGACCGCGATGTGGACTGGCTGATCAAGAATTCGCTCCCCGACGGCGGGCAGTGGAACATGGTCCTCTCCCTCGTCGACAAGTACGGCGTCGTCCCGTCGGACGTGATGCCCGAAACCGAGAGCAGCGGCAACACGGGCCTGATGAACGGCATGATCAGCACGGTGCTGCACCGCCACGCCATCGCGCTGCGCGGCATGGGCGCGCAGGGCATGAGCGAGGCCGAGATCCGCGCCGCGAAGTCCTCGATGCTCAAGGAAGTGTACCGCATGCTCGTCATCCACCTCGGCATGCCGCCCGAGTCGTTCACCTGGCGCTACGAAGACAAGGACGGGAAGGTGACGGAGCCGGCGACGTACACGCCGAAGGAATTCTACAGGAAGTTCGTGAACGTCCGTCTCGAGGACTACGTGTGCCTGTACAGCGTTCCGACGCACGCGTTCAACACACTCTACCAGATCCGCTACGACCGCAACCTCGTCGACGCGCCGAACATGACCTTCGCGAACGTGCCGATCGAGACGATGAAGAAACTGACGCTCGCCTCCGTGCTCGGCGACGAGCCGGTGTGGTTCGGCTGCGACGTCGGCAAGGAGTCGGACTCGAAGCTCGGCCTCATGAAGCGCGGGCTGTACGATTACGAGTCGCTGTACGGCGTCAGCATGAAGCTCAGCAAGAAGGACCGCGTGCTGTACCAGGAGAGCGTGCCGTCGCACGCCATGGTGTTCGTCGGGGTGGACGTGATCAACGGCAAGCCCGAGAAGTGGCTGGTCGAGAATTCCTGGGGGACGAAGGCGGGCAACAACGGCCTCTTCACGATGTACGACAGCTGGTTCGACGAGTACATGTACGCCGTCATCATCAACAGGAAGCATCTCTCGAAGGACATCCTCGACATGTTCACGCAGACGCCCGAAGTGCTCCCGCCCTGGGATCCCATGTTCGCGTTCGAGCGCTGAGTCGGAGGTATGAAAACGCGGCGAGCGATCGCCGCGTTTTTTGCGTCTTGTATTTCATCTGATTACCTTGTCTTACAACAAAGACAACAGGTGTCAGATGACGACGGCGATTTCCATACGACTCCCGAAGCATCTCGCGGAACAGCTGGAAAGCATTGCGCGGGATACCGAGCGCTCACGTTCGTTCATCATACAGAAGGCGATCGAAGCGTATCTCGATGATCGCGCGGAGCTGCAGATTGCACTGGACAGGCTGCACGATACCGCGGATCCCGTCGTGTCAGGAAAGGCGCTGAGGAAATCCCTTGGCCTATGAGATCGCGTACAAAAACTCCGTCACGCGCGATCTGAAACGGCTCTCGAAAGCGGACGCGCGACGTATCCTCGATCAGATCGAAGCAGATCTGTCGAGGAAACCGGACAGGCATCCGGCGCTGTCCGGATCCTTCGCGGGACTTCGGAGAATGCGCGTCGGGGATTTCCGGATCATCTTCGCGATCATGGACTCGACCGTGCTCGTCCTTCAAATCGGCCACCGGAGAGATGTGTACACAACGGCAATCGAATCGTGACGGGCGGGATGCAAAACGGTCATCATTGAAGGTCGTTTATCGCACTCGCTGCAGCGGCAGCATCGAAACACCTGCGGCGGTGAGCATCCGGCAGTAGTACACGCCGGAGGGCAGCGCGGAGGCGTCGAAGCGCGCGCTGTGCGAACCCGCGTCGGACAGTCCGTCCGCGAGCGTCGCGACCTCCCGCCCGAGCGCGTCGACGACGGTGATGGCGACAGTCATCCGTTCCGGCAGGCGATACGACACCGTGGCCATCGAGGAGACGGGATTCGGCGAGATCGAGACGAGTTCCGGCGACGAGGGAAGCGCCGGGACCTCTCCGTTGCCGGTGAGCTTCTGCACGCCCGGGTACGACGGGGCGTAGCGCACGGCCCTGACGATTTCTCCACCTTTCGCGTAGCTCCACACGACCGCACCGGCCGGATCGCATTCCACCATGTTTCCCGTGGTCGATTCCACCATGAAGGTGTTCCCGTTCGGGAGGCGCTGATTGCTTCCGAGATGGTTCGAGAAGAAATCGCTTGCGGTGTAGGACCAGCTCGGGCTCGCGGGTCCGAACGCCTGTCCCGCCTGGCGCGTGTACGCGCCGTTGCCGTCCACGGGAGGCGCCAGTTCGACGACCACGGAACGCCGCTGCGCGGCGCCGTTGTTGAACGCCATGATGTGGCCCGCGCCAGGGACGCCCTCCGGGATCCAGACCGCGCAATGCACCACGTCGAACACCTTGCTTCCGGGGGCGCCGTAGTTGGAAGGCATGCCCCAGCGATAGAGGATGTCGCCGCCCTTTCCCCAGCGTCCGCCGGAATGCGTGGCGGCTTCGGCGGTCGTCGTGCTGTGGTCGATGACGTACACTTCATTGAGCGTGTGCGAGGAAATCACGATTTGATCCAGGGCGGCATTGTAGCTCAGGCCGTTGATGTGCATCCAATCCCCGCCTTGAACGCCCATGCCGCTCGCGCCCATGTTGATGTTCAGAAGTTCGGGATGGTCGGCCACCACGCCGTAATTCGCCTTGGTGGCGTCGTAGTCCTGCACGAGATGGTCCCAGGCATGCCACTGCCACACGATGTTGCCGCCGCTCGAACCGGTGGGCTGCACTTCGATGAGGTGATCGGGCCAGATGACGGTGCTGCGCTTGAGTCCGGCCGCCACCGCCTGCGCGGCGGTCTTCACTTCCCAGGCGATCAGGAGGACGTTGCCGTTGGGCATCGCGCAGATGTCGTGGTGCGCGAGGTACGTGGCGCTGCTGTACGTGTAGTTCCAGAGCAGGGCGCCTTCCCACGACACGCGCTGCACGACGCCCGTGGCGCCGCCCGAACCCAGCTGGGGATTGCTGACCATGGTGGAGCGGAGCAGACTTCCATCACCGAGCAGATAGCACGAATAGCCGATGCTCTTCGTGTGCGTCCAGGTGTGCACCGTGGCCTTTTTCATGTCGATGAGATACGTGGTGCGCGAGCCGTTCGGCGCGTAGAGCGTGTATCCGTCGAAGGCCTGCGCGCGCGCAGGCATGGTGGGTGCGGCGAGAATGGCGCAGAACAGCGCGAGGGCGGCGGCGAGACGTGGAGCAGGGTGCATCGGCAATGGGTGGTGAGAGTGGACGTGGTGGTTGGATTCTGCCGCGCTCATCGCAGAAGCAGCAGCGTCCGCGACGCGACGCGGGCGCCTGTGGTCAACTGGTACACATAGATGCCGGCGGGCAGCGCGCGGGCGTGCAGCTCCGCGGTGTGCCGGCCCGCCTCCTCGAAGCGGTCGGTCAGGAGGGCGACCTCGCGTCCCAGCATGTCGCGCACCGAAAGCGTGACGTGCCCGGCGGCGCGGAGGTGGTAGGGAATCGTGGTGCGATCGCCGCCGGTCGGCGAGCCGGCGCCGAAGGGATTCGGATAGTTCTGTCCGAGATCGATGAGCGACGCGCGCGCGGGGTTGTCCGTCGCGCTGGGCGCGCTGCCGATGCCGCGGAGGGCGATGTCGAGCTGCGGCTGCAGGCCGTCGTTCGACAGGACGCGGAAGATGGCGGATTTCGGACCGGCGTCCGTGGGCGAGAATCGCAGTGTCACACGGGATGATTGCGCCGCGGACACGGTCGCGGACGCCGGGACGGGCACCGCGAACTGCGTGGCGTCCGCACCCGTCACCGCTTGTCCGGAGAGCAGGAGATCGGCGGTGCCGGTGTTTGAAATCAGGACTGATGTGTCTTTTGTCGATCCCACGGTCACGTCGCCGAAATCCACGGCGGACAGGCTCGCGGCGATGCGCGGCGACGGCGCGGCCATGGCGTGCGCGAGCAGGAGCACGGTCGTGTTCGGCGCCACGGCATCATTGCTCGTCAACACGAGCATCGCGGTGGCGGGCCCTTCCGCGGCGGGCGTGAACGTGTACGCGAGGCGCGCCGTGTCGCCCGGCTGCAAGGTGCGCGGGAGGGATGTCTGCGACGAGAAACGCGCGGCGTCCGCTCCCGAAAGGCCCTGCGACTGCACGACGAGCGCCGCGTTGCCGGCATTGGTCGCGACCAGGGTCCCGTGGACGGGCGTGCCGACGACTGTCGTGTCGAAGCGCAGCGTGTCGACATGGGTCCGCAGAATCGGGCGCATCACCGCGACGCCCGCACCCCGCAACACGACCGGGATCGTCTGGCCCGCCTGCTGATCGCTCCAGGTCACGCGCAGCTCGGCGGTCTTCTGGCCCGCGGCCTGCGGACGAAACTGCACGAGAATGGAATCGGCGCCCGTTGCGGGAATCGTGGACGCGCTGCGACGCGTGAGCGAGAACTGTGACGAATCCGCTCCCGCGAGGACCTGCGAAAGGACGGGCACCGCGAGGCGTCCGCCGTTGGCAAGCCGGACCGCGCGGACGGAATCCTTTCCGATCACCACGGAGCCGAAATCCAGGATGGTGACGGTGGACGTGAGTGAATAATCGACCAGCGCGCCGATGCCGGTCAGGAACACCGTGTAGGGTTGCTTCGTCGAATCATTGCTTGCGAGCGTGAGGGTCGCGCTGCGGGCGCCGGTGGCCCTCCATGAGAAGGTGAGGACGAGGGTGTCTGAGAGTCCGGGGGCGATCGTATGCGGGCCATTGCCTTTCGTGAGGGCGAAATCGGCGGCATTCGCGCCCGTGACGGTTTCGCCGGACACCTGCAACGGGCTGCTGCCGGTATTCGTCATCACCAGGGTCCTGGTCACGGTGCCGTGCTGCGTCACCGTGCCGAAGTCCAGCGTGCCGGAATCGGCCACCGAGCACGACAGGACCGGACGCCGCGCCTGTGCGATGCAGGAACCGGTGAGAAATACTGTGAACGATGGACGCGTCGGATCGTCGCACTGCACCGTCAACGTTCCCGTGCCCGCCCCCGGAATCGCCGGGGAATATTTCAGGACAACAGTATCTGATTTGCCCGCCGCGAGCACGCGCGGCGCCGCGGGGGAGACGGCCGTGAAGTCCGCCGCGTTCGCGCCCGCAACGGCGAGCGCGTGGACGGTCAGCGCTCCCTCCCCGGTGCTACGCAGGATGAAGGAGCGCGTTGCCGATTGCCCGAGAATCACTTCGCCGAAGTCGATGCTGCTCGAATCGGGGAGGGAGGCGGACATGCGCTGCGTGCTTTCGTACGTCGCGCTGCCGTCGCCCTGCAGGGCCTTGAGGCATCCGGAGGCGAAGGCCCACCCCGTGAGATGCAACCCCGCGCGCACGGACGCGCCCGTCGCAACGCGGCGGAACACGAGGTCCGCGAGCTTTCCGCTCCCTGTGACGACGCGCGGGGAGGGAATCGAGAACTTCATCCCTTCCGGCGTCGGCGTTTCCGAGATGCTGACGCCGGCAAGGAGCGATCCAGGAGGCGTGGAGATGCCGACGAATTCGCAGAGCGCCCTGTCGTAGCGCACCTCGAACGTGGACGGCGCCAGGGTCTGGTTCGACAGCGGGTCGAGCAGGTTCAGCGGCACGGTGGCCAGGGTCAGATCCTTCACGGCGACATCCGCGAGCGCAACATGCACCGGCGCGAGCGCGGCCGTATCGCGCGGCACGGTGATATTCTTCACCACCGTGGTGTCGAGGGAGCAGTATCCCGAGAAACGGATGGACAGCGCGCGCTGCGCGCCGTCCGGGCAGGACGACGTGTAGCTGAGCGTGCACATCCCGGTGCCGGAGCCCGGGCACGAAATGGTGAAATTGGTGATGCGCGCGGTGTCCTCCAGAATCGTGAACCAGCTCTTGTCGAGACCGTAGCGGACCGTGTCCAGACATGTGACGCGGAAGGGGACGGAGACGGTCGGCCAGGACGTGAGCGTGGGTGCGGAGACCTCCACCTTCGAGACCTTCAAGCCGCTGAGGAGGATTCCGGAATAATCCGTCGCGTATCGGTAGGCCCGCACAATCTCGCCGCCGGGAGTGAAGCTCCACACCACGGCACCCCCCGAGGTGACTTCCAGCATCTTGCCGCTCGTGGACTGCGCGATCAGGGTGTTGCCGTTGGGCAGGCGCTGCACGCCTCCGAGGTGGCTCGAGTAGAAACCACCCGCGGTGTACGTCCACGTCGGCGCCGTGGGCGCCCATGCAGTGCCGGGCGTCAACGGATACTGTCCGCTGCCGTTTCCGGGCGGGATGATCTCCGCGATGATCGAGGTGCCTTGTCCCTGCCGATTGTTGAAGGCCATGATATGGCCCGCGCCTGGCAGGCCGGCCGGAATCCACGATCCGCAATGCACGACGTTGAAATACGCCGAGCCCGGCGCGCGGTAATTTGCAGGACTGCCCCCAACGGTACAGGAAATCACCGCCCTTGCCGCTGTTTCCTCCGCTGTGGCTTGCGGCCTCCGCAGTGGTCGTGCTGTGGTCGATCACATACACTTCGTTGAGATTGTGGGAGGAGAAGACGATCTGGTCCAGTTCGGGATTGTAGTTGACGCTGTTCAGGTGCATCCAATCCCCGGAGGTCACGTTTCCGGCATTGATGTCGAGGAGTTCTGGATGATCACCCACGACGCCGTAATTTGCTTTCGTCGCGTCGTGGTCCTGGATGAGATGATCCCACGCATGCCATTTCCAGACGATGTTGCCGCCGCTGGATCCTGTCGGCTGCACCTCGATGATGTGGTCGGGCCAGATGGATGCGGTGTGATCGAGACCGGCTGCGACGCACTGCGATGACGATTTCACTTCCCAGGCGATCATGAGCACGTTGCCGTTTGGCATGACGCAGACGTCGTGATGCGAGAGGTAGGTGGAACTGCTGTACGTGTAGGTCCAGACCTGCGTCCCGTCCCAGGCGAGGCGCTGCACGACGCCCTGGCCGCCGCCGCCGTTGATCTGCGGATTCGTCGCCTGTGCGGTGCGCATGATGCTGCCGTCCGCGAGCAGGTATGCCGCGTAGCCGCCATTCCTGCTGCTTGCCCAGGTGTGCACGACGGTGTTGTTCAGGTCGATGAGGTAGGTGTTCTTCGTCCCGAGCGGACCGTAGAGCGTATACCCCGGAAAGGCCTGTGCGTGGGTGCGCAGCACCGGGACCAGCACTGTCAGAACGATCGCGAGAATGAGGTGTGCATTTCTGCTGGCGGGCATCGACGCGGTCTCCATGATGAAAGATGTGACGGCTTACTTGGACAGGAGCATCCGCATCGTGCGGGTGAGTCCGTTGACGTTGACGGTGCAAAAATACACTCCTGCCTGGAGGGCCGACGCGTCGAAGCGCGCGAGATGGTCGCCAGCATCGAGACGCCCGTCGACGAGGGTGGCCACGTGAACTCCGAGCATCGAGTACACCCGGATCTGCACGGGGGATGCGATGGAAAGCCGGAAGGCGATCGTCGTTGCCGGAGAACCCGTTGCTGCGCCGAAGGGGTTCGGGAAGTTCTGGGACAGCGTGAATGTTTCGGTGCGAGCGACTTCCAGGGGCTGGTGTACCGCGTTGACGAAGGCGCCTGATTTCAGAATCGTTCCACCCGCTCCAACCGCATACCCGGTAGCCGCGTCCGGGAAGACGATGCCGGTCAGCATGTTGTTGGTGCCGCTGCGGTGTTCGATCCAGGTGTCTCCGCCGTCCGTTGATTCGAGAATGGTCCCGTTGTAGCCGGCCGTGAAGGCGTGCGTCGCGCTCAACAGGGTGACGGAGTAGAGGATGCTGCTGTTTTCGTCGGTCAGATACTGCCAGTCCGCACCGCCATTCGTCGTCTTCACGATGGTCCCGTTGTAGCCCACGGCATAGCAGACATCCGGCCCGGATGCGTAGACGGACATCAGCATGGAGGAGGGATGATCGTATTGATGCGTCCAGACGGCGCCCCCGTCGGTGGTCTTGAAGATCATGCCGTTGGTTCCGTATCCATCGCCACCCACCGCGTAGCCGATGTCGCTGGTCACGAAATGGATGGACGTGATGACATCGGTACCGCCGCCTTTCTGCCGCACCCAGTCGACTCCGCCGTTCGTGGTCTTGAGAATCGTGTTGTTGTAGCCGCTTGCATAGCCGATCGATGGGCTCGGAAAATGCACGGACATGAGCCAGTCCGACACGCCGCTGTTGAGCGGGAGCCAGGTCCTGCCATTGTCCACGGATTTGAGAATCGTGCCGACATCGCCGACGGCGTATCCCGTCGACGTGTCGGGGAAGAAGACTGATTGGAGCATGTTGGCGGTGCCGCTGTTGCGATCCACCCAGAAGGATCCACCGTCCGTCGTTCTGCTGATGATGCCGTTATCGCCGACAGCGAAACCGAGCATCGCGCTCGGGAAGTGCACGCCGAAATACTGCGTGCTGCCGCCCGACGAGCGGATCCGCCATGCGGCTCCGCCATCGCTGGTGGTGAGCATCGCGCCAAACTCTCCGACCGCGCAACCCGTGCTGGCGGATGAGAACGCGATTGCGCCAAGGGTGACGGGTTTGCCCGATGCGCGCTTCGTCCACACTGCGCCGCCATTGCCGGTCACGAGAACCGTGCCGTTATAGCCGCAGGCATAGCCGGTGTCCGGAGTCGGGAAGGTGACGGACAGCAGCCAGTCTCCCGTACCGCTCGTCTGCGGCAGCCATGTGGCGCCGCCATCGGTGGTCTTCAGAATGATACCGCCGTTGCCAACGGCGTATCCCGTGTTCGCGCTCGTGAACGAGAGGGAGTACAGGCCGTTGAAGGTGCCCGTCGTCTGTAGGATCCAGTTCTTGCCGCCATCGATGGTTTTCAGGATGGTGCCCGAGACGCCCGAGGCGTACACGATGGAAGCATCGATGGCCGCGACGGCGGAGAGCGGATTCGGACTGCCGCTGACCAGCTCCACCCACGACGCGCCGCCGTTGGTGGTTTTCAGGATGATGCCCGCATCGCCGACGGCGAAGCCGGTGTTGGCGTTGGCGAAGGCGATGCCGAAGAGCCACGACGAGGTCCCGGTCGGGAGCTTCGTCCAGGTGGCGCCGCCGTCGCTGGTCTTCAGGATCGTCCCGTCACCGCCTGCAGCAAAGACGAGCTCGGGACTGATCACCGCCAGCGCCGTGAGCTGTGCGCGCGTGCCGGTGGAGAGGATGCTCCACGAGGCGCCGCCGTCCGCGCTCTTGAGCACGCTGCCGCCATCCCCGGCGGCGTAGAGGGTCCCGTCGGAGGCGAACTGCGCGGCCGTGAGGGTGTTGCCCTGCGGCAGCGGATTGAGCCAGTGCCAGTCCTGCGCCGCGGTGGTCTGCGTGAAGAGCACGAGCAACGCGAAGCGGAGTATGCGTGCGTTCATTCGGAAATCCTTGTGTGCGAATGCGTGTGACATGGTGTGAGCTCCCTTCGGTCTCAGTGGTGTACCAGGAGGGTGCGCGCGGCGCGCGACCGACCCTGCACGAGTTCGTAGTGGTACATGCCGCCGGGCAGCGCGCTCGCATCGAAGGCGGCGTTGTGCGTTCCGGCGTCCTCCGCGCGGTCGACGAGTGTTGCAGCGGCACGGCCGAGCGCGTCGTAGACCGTGAGCGTCGCGAGTCCGCTCGCTGGCAGGGTGTAGCTGATCGTCGTTCGCCGCGCGCAGGGATTGGGATAGTTCTGCGCGAGCGCGACCTGCATCGCCACCGGGGCGTCAGCACGCTCCGCATCTGTGACGCAGGAAATGCCGAGCGCGGTGAGCTGCGCCTGCACGCTCGCGGCGCGGGCCGTCAGAAACGACTTCAATCCCGGCTTGCGCGAGCCGCCGACCGTCACGTCGTTCGAAATGTTCGTCTCGAACTGCTGGTTGGTGTACATCTTTCGCTGATCCGCGGAGATGTGCGGCCGGATGAGGGCCGCGACGCTGTCGATGTGCGGGAACATGCGCGCCGCCGTGAAGGAGGAGGAATGGAGCGCGCACAGCGTCACGAGGTACTCGTTCGCCAGAGCGGGCACGCTGAAAATCGTACCGACGAGTGGACGGTTCGCGGCGTTGATCAGGTAGGTGACGTTGAGATTTTCGGGCGTCGAAACGCCGCCGCCGTAGGCGCCGAAGCTGAGGCCCGCATCCCAGATGATCCAGGAGAGTTTGCCCGTCTTCGAATGGAAATACGCGTAGAAGTTCCGTCCGCTGTTGATGTAGGAATCGAGGTTCGCGAAGAGGATGTCCGCTGCGATCGCCTTGTCGAGCGCGGGGAGGTCGACGTCGCGCTGCATGGTTGCGGCCTTGTCGGAGGAGTTCGCGAGTGTGTCGATGAAACCGATGAGTTGCGGCCAGGCGGTGAGGGATCCGTCCGTTTTCAGTTCGTAGCGGGGGAGATAACGCGCAGTGTCCGGGCCGAGCCATGCGAAATCGGAGATGAGCGAGTCGCCCGCGCCGATGCCGTCCACCGCCTTGAAGAGGTTGCCGGCCTTGTTCGAAAAGCGCGTGTCGAGGAAGGTCTTGTCCACGTGCTCCACGAGCGAGTAGAAGGCGAAGAGGGTGTCGTTGATCGAGAGGCGCGCGTAGTTGGCTCGCGGCGCGGCGATGCCCGCGGCGCTGCAGAAATCGAGGTACAGCTTCTCGCGCATGAAGGACGGGTCGCCCCACATGTTGTTGAGGTGCACGCCCTTCAAGGCGTCCCAGCGTCCGTCGTCCCTGAACTCATCGAAGGACAGACGGAAGGATTTCTTGTTGTTCGGATGGTTGAAGGAGGAATTGCCCTTGAAACGGACACCGATGCTGTCGATGGCGATGCCGTCGATCACGGCATGCGCGAGGATGCACTGCTCGTCGCCGCGGTTGTAATAGAAGAGCAGGGAGTCCCAATAATCCGTCCGCGGGAAACGCAGGTTGATGGTGTGGACCTGGATGCCGCCGAAAATACCGTCCCCGGCTTTCTGGGCGAGACCCTCCTGCGCGGAAATGCCGCACAGGACCGAAAAAAGGACCATGAGGTGCTTCATGTCATCAGAATTCCTGTGTGAAACGAGGGAGGAAAGATCGGCACTTCCGGGGCTCACTGTCAAGCCTCCCGCCAGGGGGGACTGTGCGGGATTCTTCCGTTCGATCAATATGCCGATTCTCAGGGAACTGACAATCAGGGAATGCAGCGGGTTACACCCCCGGGGCCCGCAATTGCACAAATACTCTCTATTATTTATCCGAATTCTCAATTTTGCGAAGCGTTTGTGCAGTATTGTCCGATTGCGCAAATTGGCGCTCGATATTCCTGCCGCTTTGCCCTTTCGGACCTGTTGGTACGCTACGTGATTCACTCTTCGTGACACCGTCACGAATTCACCCGCGCTGCAATGGCGCGTTTCCGCACCTCATGCATCAGCTGCACCTCCGCCCTCCAGTGTTGTTCTCCTCTCCCCGCTTCATTGCGCCTCATTCCCGTTGCGGAAATTCCGAGACGCGGTCCGGCTGTGCCCGGGCGGCGTCCATTCATGCACCCTCAAGGAGCCAGGTATGATCACCCATGCCTACGTCGTCGCGCGTTTCCCTGACACGAATTCCATGCTGCCGGCCGTGGAGGCCGTCAGGACCTGCCCGGGCGTCCTTCGCTGGGACGCGGTGGAGGGCCAGCACAATCTCGTGATGAAGGTGCTGCTCGACGGTCCCGAACTGCCCTGCGGCATTGCCGCCCTGCCGGGCATCGGCCACATCGAGCGCTTCGACATCGAAACCGACGATGAAGGCGCCGCGACGCCCGACGACGACGCCTGTCACGGCTACGTGTATCTGGACACGGAGCCGGAGTCGCGCGATGCCGTGCGCGACGCCATGAAAGCGGATCCCCACGTCGTGTTCTGCTCGATGACGACCGGGGAATGCGACATCGTCGCCCTGCTCCGCGGCAGCAGTTTCGAGGATCTCGAAGCGACGATCGGCGACCGCCTCCGCGGCATGGACGGCGTGCTCCGCATGAAACACGACTGGGTCATCAATCTCTCCCACCTCTAGACCGCACCACAGGTTCGCACATGGAAGAAACCCACACTCTGGACTTCAAGCCGTTCAACGTCGAACTCTGGAAGTTCGACGGTCACGCCGGCGCCCTGATTCCGCTGCTGCAGTCCGCCCAGGACACGTACGGGTACGTCTCCGAGAAGGCGATCGACTACATCAGCCACGTGACGGGCATTCCCGCGGCGGAGATTTACGGCGTCGTCACCTTCTACGCCCAGTTCCGCACCAAGCCGCTCGGCAAGAACGTGCTGAAGGTCTGCAACGGCACGGCCTGCCACGTCAACGGCGCGCGCTCGGTGTACAACACCATCCAGGACGAACTCGGCATCAGCTACGATGAAACCAGCGACGACGGACAGTTCAGCCTCTTGTCCGTGGCCTGCATCGGCTGCTGCTCGCTGGCGCCCGTCATCACCATCAACGGCGAGACGCACGGACGCCTGACCTCGCAGAAGCTCATCAAGCTGATGAAAGAACAGAAGCGGCTCGTCCGCGCCACCGCCACCGCGATGCAGGAGTGATGCCATGAAAACCGTGACCATCGGACTCGGCACCTGCGGCATTTCCGCCGGCGGGGAAAAAGTGTACAAGGCCTTCATGGACGAGCTCAAGGAGCGTCCGGGCGCATTCATCCTGAAAGAGACGGGCTGCATCGGCATGTGCTATCGCGAGCCGCTCGTGGAAATCAGCAACGGCAGCGGCGCGTCCTACACCTACGGCGAAGTGACGCCCGAGCGCGTCGGCCGCATCGTGGAAGAGGATCTCGTGAAAGACGAGGCGATCGACGACTGGATCGTGATCGGCGAAGGGCGCGAACCGGGCTTCTTCGAAAACCAGGTCCGCATCGTGCTCCGCAACTGCGGCTGCATCGATCCGGGTTCCATCGACGAGTACATCGGCACGGGCGGCTACACGGCCATCGAGAAGGCCGTCACCACGATGACGCCCGAAGCCGTCATCGAGGACGTGCTCGCCTCCGGCCTCCGCGGGCGCGGCGGCGGTGGCTTCCCGACGGGCACGAAGTGGAAATTCACGCGCGGCGCCGCGGGCGACAAGAAGTACATCATCTGCAACGCCGACGAGGGCGATCCCGGCGCGTTCATGGACCGTTCGGTGCTCGAGGGCGACCCCCACGCCGTGCTCGAGGGCATGATGATCGCCGGCTACGCGATCGGCGCCGACGAGGGCGTGATCTACTGCCGCGCCGAATATCCGAAAGCCGTGGCGCTGCTGCGCCAGGCCATCGCGCAGGCGAAGAAGCGGGGCATGCTCGGCGAGAAGATCCTCGGGACCGACTTCGCCTTCGACGTGCGCATCAAGGAAGGCGCCGGCGCCTTCGTGTGCGGCGAGGAGACGGCGCTCATCGCGTCCATCGAGGGCCGCCGCGGGATGCCGCGCTTCCGGCCGCCCTTCCCGGCCATCTCGGGCCTCTGGGGCAAGCCGACGAGCATCAACAACGTCGAGACCTTCGCGAACATCCCGTGGATCATCACCAACGGCGGCGCGGCCTTCGCGGCCTACGGCACCGCCGACAGCAAGGGCACCAAGGTGTTCGCGATGGCCGGCAAGGTGCGGCGCACCGGCCTCGTGGAAGTGCCCATGGGCATCACCATCAACTCGATCCTCTTCGACATCTGCGGCGGCATCAACGACGACAAGAAGTTCAAGGCCGTGCAGATGGGCGGCCCGTCGGGCGGCTGCATCCCCGCCGAAATGTGCGAGCTTCCGATCGACTATCAGCAGATCAACCGCACCGGCGCCATCATGGGCTCGGGCGGCCTCATCGTGATGGACGAAACGACGTGCATGGTGGACGTCGCGCGCTTCTTCCTCACCTTCACGCAGGCCGAATCCTGCGGCAAGTGCACCTTCTGCCGCATCGGCACCAAGCGCATGCTCGAAATCCTCGTGCGCATCACGAGCGGCGAAGGCACGATGGACGACCTCGACAACCTCTCGGAACTCAGCGACCAGATCCGCGCGGCCTCGCTCTGCGGTCTCGGACAGACAGCTCCGAATCCCGTCATCACGACGCTGAAGTACTTCCGCGACGAGTATGTCGCGCATATCGTCGACAAGAAATGTCCGGCGCACGAGTGCCAGGCGCTGCTGACCTACACCATCAACGAGGCCTGCACCGGCTGCCAGGTCTGCGCGCGCGCCTGTCCCACCGAGGCCATCCTCGGCGGCAAGAAGGTGCTGCACGTGGTCGAACAGGACAAATGCATCAAATGCGGAAAATGCTTCACCGTCTGCCGCTTCGATGCGGTTGAAAAGAACTGAGGTGCCCCATGCTCACACTCACGATCAACGGCAACACCGTCACCGCGTCCCCTGACAAGACCATCCTCGCGGTCTGTCACGAGCAGGGCATCGATACCATCCCGACCCTCTGCTACGACGAGAAACTCCCGCCCTTCGGCTCCTGCTTTCTCTGCGTGGTGGAGGTGGAGGGGCAGAACCGCCTCTTCCCCGCCTGCTCGACGAAGGTGGCCGAGGGCATGGTCATCCAGACGCGCTCCGAACGCGTCAGCCGCGCCCGCAAGACCTGCCTCGAGCTGCTGCTGTCCGATCATTACGCGGACTGCTTCGGCCCCTGCCGCCTCGCCTGTCCGGCGGACATCGACATCCAGGGCTACATGTCGCTCATCAGCTTCGGAAAGTTCACCGAGGCGATCGAGCTGATCAAGGAGAAGAACCCGCTGCCGTCCGTCTGCGGCCGCGTCTGCACGCGCAAGTGCGAGCTCAACTGCCGCCGCAACCTCATCGACGAGCCGGTGGGCATCGACTTCCTCAAGCGCTACGCGTCGGATCTCGACATGGCGGGCGACATGTGGACGCCGGACGTGAAACCGCGCAACGGCAAGCGCGTCGCGGTCATCGGCGGCGGTCCCGCCGGCGTCACCTGCGCGTACTACCTCGTGCGCGAGGGCTACGAACCGACGATCTACGAGGCGCTCCCCGAAATGGGCGGCATGCTCCGCTACGGCATTCCCGAGTACCGCCTCCCGAAGGCCGTGCTCGACAAGGAAATCGGCTGGGTCACGAAGCTCGGCGTTGACGTGCACGTGAACCAGCGTCTCGGCGTCGATTTCCAGATGGACGATCTCTTCACGCAGGGCTATCAGTCCGTCTTCGTCGCGCTTGGCGCGCAGGTGGGCAAGCCGATGCAGGTCGAGAATGAGAATGTCCCCGGCGTGCTCAGCGGCGTCGAATTCCTCAAGCAGGTGACCATGGGCAGCGCGCCGCCGGTCAAGGGCCGCGTCGTCGTGGTCGGCGGCGGCAACACCGCCATCGACGCCGCGCGCACCTCGCTGCGCCTCGGCGCGGACGAAGTGGTGCTGCTCTACCGCCGCACGCGCAAGGAAATGCCCGCCAACATGGTGGAGATCGTCGCCGCCGAAGAAGAAGGCGTGCGCATGGAATTCCTGCAGGCGCCGACGCGCGTCAATGTGGAGAACGACCGCGTGGTCTCCGTCGAATGCATCACCATGGAACTCGGCGAACCCGACGCCAGCGGACGACGCCGTCCCGTGGAGCTGAAGGGCTCCGAGCACGACTTCCCGTGCGACTGGGTGATCTCGGCGATCGGCCAGGAAGCCGATTTGACGGGCGTGCACAACGACGCGGGCATCAAGATCACGAAGTGGAAGACCATCGAAGCCGCGAAGGGCACCTTCCACACCGAGCGACCGGGCGTCTTCTCCGGCGGCGACGTCGTGACGGGTCCGGCCGACGCGATCGACGCGATCGCCGCCGGCAAGATGGCCGCCGACGCGATCATGCTCTACCTCGAAACGGGCGTCGTCACGCCGCTCACGAAACGCTTCGAGAGCAAGCGCGACAACTTCCAGAAGCTCACCGAGAAGGATCTGCCTCCGATCGAAAAGAGCGGCAGGCATCACGCGCACGAACGTCCGGCCGGCGAACGGAAGAACGATTTCCACGAAGTGGAAATGGCCTACGACACGACGTCCGCCATCGAGGAAGCGCTGCGCTGCGCCGAATGCGGCTGCGACGCGGGCCTGGCCTGCCGCCTGCAGGATTACTGCACCGAGTACGGCGTGCAGCAGGAGCGCTTCGTGGGCGAGTTCAACAAGTACAAGGTGGACTCTCGCCATCCCTTCATCAAGATCGATTCCAACAAGTGCATCCGCTGCGGGCGCTGCGTGAACACCTGCGCCGAAATCCTCAACGTCGCGGCGCTCGGCTTCGTCAATCGCGGCTTCCGCACCATCGTGAAGCCGGCCATGGAGAAGGCGCTGCACGAGACGAACTGCGTGTCCTGCGGCAACTGCATCGACGTGTGCCCCACGGGCGCGCTCGTCGAGCTGATGCCGTTCCGCCGCCAGGGGCCGTGGGACATGGAAGCCGTCCCGAACGTCTGCAATTACTGCTCCGTCGGCTGCACCCTCTCGCTGCAGGTGAAGACGTCCGACCTGTTCTACGTGACCGGCGCCGCGCCGGACGCGGAACCGAATCACGGCGAACTGTGCGTGAAGGGCCGCTTCGGATACCAGCACTACCTCGACGGCTCGCGCGCCACGCGCCCGATGGTGAAGAAGGGCGGACGTCTCGTGGAGGCGAGCTGGGACGAAGCGCTCGAGGCCGCGGAGAAGGGCATGAAGAAGGTGATCGAGGACCACAGCGCCGACCACATTCTCGTCGCGGCATCGCCGAAGCTCAGCAACGAGGAATTGTACCTCGCGGGCAAGTTCGCGCGCGTCGCCATCGGCACCAACACCATCGCCTCCTTCCATCATCTCGCGAGTGAGGCCGACTACCACGCGCTCGACGACATGCTCGGCGCCACCGTCTCCACGGTGGACGCGGACGAGGTGCGCGACGCCGACCTCTACATCTTCCTCGGCGGCAATCCGACGGGCGAGAATCCGGTGCTCGGCTGGCAGGTGAAGCGCCGCATCAAGCACGGCGCGGAAGCCATCGTGATCAACTCCGCGAAGATCGATCTCGTGCCCTTCGCGGGCGCCTGGGCCGATCCGCGCCGCGGCACGGCCACCGTCCTGCTCAACGGCGTCATCGCCGAACTGCTGCGCCGCGGCGCCGCGGATCAGGCCTTCATCGACGGACGCACCGCGCACTTCGACGCGTTCCAGGCGCATGTGCTGAAGAACGACATCGGCGACGTGAGTTCGGTGACCGGCGTGTCGGAAGCGGTGATCCTGAAGATCGCCGACATGCTCTCGGATCCGAAGAAGAAGATCGTCGCGTGGTACAACATCGACAGCCGCATCGACCGCGTATCCAGCGACCTGCGCGCGCTCGCCACGCTGCTCATGGTTCTCGGCAGGATCGGCGTGCCGGGCAGCGGGCTCGCGCTGCTCTCCGGGCAGGCCAACCACACGGGCATGACGCTCGCGGGGTTCGACAGCAAGCTGCTGCCGGGCGGAGCGCCGATGCACGCGGGTCCGGTGGCGGACGCCGTCCAGGCGCTGTGGAACACCGATGTGCGCGCGCTCGCCGCGGCCTCGGGCAGCAATCTCGCGCGCAAGATGCGCGAGGACAAGGTGCGGGCGGCGTTCATCTTCGGCGAGAATCCGATCGTCTCGTCCGAGTATAACGCCTTCGTGCAGAACCTCGAGTTCGTGGTGGTGGGCGACATGTTCCTCACCGAGACCGCCCAGGCGGCCGACGTGTTCCTGCCGCTCTCGGGCTACCTCGAGACGAAGGGGCACCTCACCAACTGGTGCGGCATGCGGCAGGAGAGCACGCCCATCGGCGAACCGCTCAGCGGCAGGCACACGCTGGACCTCATCGCCGATCTCGCGCACCGCATGGGCGGCAGCGACGGCTACGGCAGTGCGGAGGACACGCACCGCGAACTCGAAGGCATCATCGCGCTGCACGGCATGAACGGCCTGCTCCGCGGCGCGTTCAAGACGGCGGACGGCAAGGCGAACTTCATCGTCTACTCCGACCAGGTGCTTCCGACCAACGCCGCCACCGCCAACGTCCTCGAAATCGACGCGCGCGTCACTGACCGGATCAAGCAGATCAAGGCGTAGACTCTGATCGGGATGTTTGTTGATTACGGAGCCCTCGAGAGAGGGCTTCGTGCTTTGTGGACGGGAATACAGAATCCAGAATTCAGAATTCAGAATTCAGAATTCAGAATCCAGATATCGGATATGCGATGTTCGCAGTGAGAATCTCGCATCTCACCTATTTCCGAGGGTCGCCACCCGGAAGGCACGCTGTTGTCAATCAGGCGGACATTTGTTAGCATGCAGTGCGAGGAGCAACATGAATAGTATGAACATCGTCGGAGCGCTGAAGGTCATCAATCGCATGAAGGCGGACGGCGTGATTCAATCCTACGCGATCGGCGGTGCAGTGGGTGCGACGTTCTATCTTGAACCTATCAGCACTCTGGATGTGGATGTGTTCATTCATATCGAACAGGTTCCGGGTTCGCTGTTGCTCAGCCTCGGTGCGGTTTTCGAATACTTGCAGCATCTGGGATACTCGCCGGCGGGCGAGTACGTCATGATCGAAGGCTGGCCTGTACAGTTTCTCGCGACGACGGGAGCGTTGGCTGATGAAGCGCTCGCTGACGCAGTTGTGATGCGCGTCGACGATACTCCTGTTTGGGTGTTTTCACCGGAACACCTCGCTGCAATCGCTCTTGAAACGGGACGTGTCAAGGATACGACACGGTTGCTTCAATTTTTGCAAGCCGGTGCATTGTCGATGAGCCGTTTCGAATCCATAGTCGATCGAAACGGGTTGGGTGACCGCTGGACATCGTTTCAAGAGCAGCATCCGTTGGAGAAGAAGTGACAACAGATTGGGATGCCGTGACTGCGAGCAAGACTGCGTTCAGGCAACAGTTGGCCGCCTTGCCGATCGAAGAGAAACTCCGTATGCTCGACGCGCTTCGCGAGCGTGCGTTGTTGTTTCGCGAGGCGGGCGCGAAGTACCTCACGGCACGGGATGCGGCGAAGGATTCGATTGATGATGATGGTGGATCAGATTCATCAGGGAACTGAACGTCCCACACACATCAGCGAGGCCGTGGCGCGCCGTCGCGCGTCGGCTCCCGGCGTTGTTTTCACCAAAAATATTTCCTGAGTATCTTGTCCGCATAATTTTATTTCGTGACGGGCAGACACGCGTGCGGGTTCTCGCATGGATCGGGCTGCAGTCCGGGTTGTTGATGCGACTGTTCTGCGGGAGCCGGACTGCGTGCTGCCTTCGACCTTTCAAGAGGAGGGTTCCATGAAGCACGTGTATCTCGCTGCGATCCTCTGCGCGATCGCCGCAACCGCTGTTGCGCAGCCCGTTCCGTCGCTCATGAGTTACCAGGGTTACCTGACGGATATTACAGGGACGCCCGTTTCCGACGGCACGTTTGCGTTCACATTCTCGCTGTACGAAAACGCCTCCGGCGGTCCGTCGCTGTGGACGGAAACCCAGTCCTCCGTGCAGGTGCGCAGCGGATTGTTTTCCGTCGTCCTTGGCTCGGGAAATCCGATCGCCCTGGCATTCGACAAGCCGCTGTATCTCGGCATCGCGCTCGCGGGAGGTTCGGAATACTCGCCGCGGGTGAGACTCACGACGTCGGCCTACAGCTTCGCCTCCCGCGTCGCGGAGCGCGTGCTCGATCCGGCGATGCTCAAGGAAACGGAAGTGACGGCGGGCACGGGGATCACCGTCACGAACACGGGCGGCACGCTGCAGATCTCGGCATCGGGCACGCAGCTCCTGCAGGGTGATGTGCTCGGCCCGTTCAGCGCGACCCGCATCGCGGACGGCGCGGTCACCGGCGCGAAAATTCAGGACGCGACGATCAGCGCCGCGAAAATCATCCCGAACATCGTCTCGAGCGTCGGGGGCGTCAAGAACGACGGGGGTGATATCGGCCTCGTCGCGGGCAGCAACATCACGATCACGCCCGATGCCACCGCGCACACGATCACGATCGCGGCCGCGGCGTCTCCCGGATTCACGTTGCCGTACAAGGGCACCGCCGCGTCGACCGGCATCGCCTTCGAGATCGAGAACACCGGCACGGGTAGCGCGGGCGTGTTCGGCATCGACAACGCGGCGACGACCAAGGCGGCGCTTACCGCGTCGAACAACGGCACGTCCACGAGCGCCGATGCCTTCAGCGCGTTCGCGGGGAACGGCAATGCCGTGCAGGCGTCGAACAGCAGCGATGTCAGCGCGGCCATCACCGCGAACAACAGCGGCAACGGCCCGGTCGCGCGGTTCACGAAGACGGCCTCCAGCACCGGCGACATTCTCGAGATCAACACCACCGGCGGCACGGGCGGCGGCATTGCCATGACGCACAGCGGCACGGGCGACGGCATCAACATCGACAACAACGCCGCAGGCGACGGCATCGAAGTGCGGCAGGATGGCAACGGTCGGGCCGCCTACCTGCATTCGGAGAGCACCTCCGCCACGCAGCCCGCCGTGCGCGTACTCGCGAAAAGTACCTCGACAGGCGCTCACGCCATCGACGCGGAAGCGACGGGCGGATCGGCGATCAATGCCGTATCGGACGGCGTGGTACCGACGATCAACGCGGTCAGCACCAACAGCAGCGCCACGGCCCCCATCATGAAACTGGGAAATCCCACCCTGGTGCACTCCGTCAATCGCGGCGGCGACGTCTGGGCGAACGGCACGAGCGAGGCGCGGCATTTCGAGGCGACGAACTCGCTCGGCGCCAGCGCGACGCCCGTCGAGGGCGGCATGTACAAGGACAACACCTGTGCCGCCTGGGGGAGCATCAATGCTGCCGGGACACAACTCAGTGCGTTTGGCTGCACGCTGTCGCGTGTGAGCACCGGCCGCTACCGCGTCGTGTACAAGAACACGTTTTCCAGCTCGTATGACGCGCTGCCGGTGGCGACCGTGATCAGTTCCGGCACGCCGTACATATGCGTCATCTCGTCGAGCCAGGCCGACGCGTGCGAGATCAAGACGTACGATCTCTCCGGAACACTCCACGATGCCAGTATTCACGTGGTCGTGTTCGGAAGGCCGTAGGGGAAGAATTCAGAATTCAGAATTCAGAATTCAGAATTCAGAATCCGGAATCCGGAATCCGGAATTTGGAACTTGGAGCGCAGCACTGCGTCGATTCTCAGTCCTATGCGCTCTGCTACCCAGGACAGAGGAACGCACCTGACCCCGTCCTGCTGTTTCAGGAGAATGCGCAAAGCGGGCCATCCGCAGCGTGTGCACTGGAGGAGCAGGAAATGACAGACTCGGCAAGATCGCAGTCATTCAATACAGCCGTGGTTGTGGATGCGGGGCACGACCGCTTCGGCGAGCATCGCGGCCTCGGCATCAGCGAGATCGATTTCAAAGTGACGGGCGCGGGCAGCAACGGGCTCTTCGTGCTCGAGAACATCTTCCACGCGAAAGGCGGGCCGGCGAGGCATCTCCACGTCGCGCAGGACGAGTGGTTCTACGTGCTCGAAGGGGAGTTCCTCTTCGAAATCGGTGAGGAGAGATTCCGCCTCAAGCCCGGCGATTCCGTGCTCGGGCCGCGCATGGTGCCGCACGTCTGGGCGCACGCGGGCGACGGGAGGGGAAGAATCCTCGTGGCCTTCACACCCGCGGGCAGCATGGAAGCGTTCTTCCGGGAAGTGACGAAAGCGGATGCCATGCCGCCTCAGGATCCCGCGCTCTGGCGCGCCCACGGAATGGAATTGCTCGGGCCGCCGCTCAGTCTCAAATAGCGGAAAGGCGCCGACGGGGTGTTTTGGTTTTTCGGGAAAGCCTCCGTATTGTCAAACGATAGTGTCTTATCGATGTATTTCCCGGCTGCTGGTGAGACGACTGCATGAGAACCACATTCAACATCGCGAAGGAAACGCGGCCGTTGTCGTCCTCCCGCGACTGTGCAATCGAACTCGCGCGCGAGCTCGCCGACTGCGCCTCCGTGCTTGACGTGGGGTGCGGGGCACGGTCGCCGTTGCGCTTCCTCTCCTGCGAATGGCTGGTCGGAGCCGACGCGTATCACCCCGATATCGTACAGGCCAGAGAAGCAGGGACGCACGACGAGTTCCATCTGCTTGATGCGCGGGAACTCGGTCGGTACTTTCGAGAGCGACAGTTCGATGCCTGCGTCGCGCTGGACGTGCTCGAACATTTTTCCAAAGACGACGGACTCGCGTTCCTCCGGACTCTGGAAACTCTTGCAGTCTGCAAGGTGGTGGTCTTCACTCCCAACGGGTTTCTTCCCCAGGCAGGAATCGTGGAGGGCGACTTCCAGGAGCATCTGTCCGGATGGACGCCGCAGGAGATGCGTGCGCTGGGGTACCGCGTCATCGGCCTTGTCGGGCTTCAATGCCTTCGCTCGGAGGGCCACCAGCTGCGTTTCCGGCCCCGGAAGGCATGGGGCGTGATATCCTTCTGCACGCAACACCTGTGGTGCCGGGCGCATCCCGAAAATGCTGCCGCAATCCTCTGCGTCAAGGACGTGGGGCATCCCCCCGGGCAGAGTACGGAACGGGCACGACGCCAATGATCCCAGCCTTCGAAGCCCTCGAGCGCCTGAAAGCGGGCAATCACCGTTTCGTCTCCGACGTGCGGAACCGCGACACGCTCGTAAACCCGACACGGCCCGACGACCTCGTCGACGGGCAGGAACCCTTCGCGGTGATCCTCGGATGTTCCGATTCGCGCGTCCCGGTGGAGATCATCTTCGATCAGGGATTGGGCGACCTGTTCGTCATCCGCGTCGCGGGAAACATCGTCGCGCCCTCCCAGGTCGGGAGCGTCGAGTTCGCCGCCGAGCGTTTCGGCACGCCGCTCGTCGTGGTGCTGGGCCATTCCCGCTGCGGGGCCATCCTCGCGACGCTGGAGGAACTGCACCGGCCGACGGAGAAACAGTCGAAGAACCTGCGTTCCATCGTCGACCGCATCCGCCCGTCGGTCGAGGAACTCCTGGACACGGAGCTCGATCACGATCACGACGCGCTGGTCGCGCACGCCGTCCGCGCCAACATCCGCGCCTCGGTCAACCACCTGCGGCACGGATCGGAAGTGCTCGAGCAGCTGATCCTGCACGAGGACCTCCTCGTGATCGGCGCCGAGTATTCGCTCGAGACCGGGATCGTCGATTTCTTCATATCATAGTATCGACTCCGATACTCCGGAATCTGACAAGCGTGACGCTTGCCTGCCCGCCGAAGCCGAGCCTAGCGAGGCGAAGGCAGGTCCCCACCCGACTTTCGTATTTTCTCCCTCCTCCCTCCTCTCTTCTCCCCACTCGCTTCCGCTACGTCCGCCCTAGCAACTTGGCGAGCAACGCGTCCAGCGACACCGTCGCGATAGCGGTCGCGCGGTCGCTCATCGCGAAGGGGAGGATGAGATTGGGCCCATGCACGATTGAACCGCAGCTGTACACCACGTTGGGCACGTAGCCCTCCCGCCCGCTGCCCTCAGGCGTCAGCAGCGGTTCGCGCAAGCGTCCGATGACCTTCGTCGGGTCCTGCAGATCGAGCAGCGCGGCGCCGATGCAGTACTTTCGCATCGGACCGACGCCGTGCGTGATCACCAGCCAGCCCGCGTCGGTTTCGATGGGCGAGCCGCAGTTCCCGATCTTCACGGACTCCCACATCTCCGCGGGCCGCATGAGCACCGTCGCGTCATTCCAGAAGTGGGGATTGTCCGAAAACATGATGGACAGGTTCTCGTCGTCCTGCCGCGAGAGCATCGCGTAGTTGCCGTCGATGCGCCGCGGGAACAGCGCCATGCCCTTGTTCTGCACCGCCGCGCCGTTGAGCGTGAGCACGCGGAAGTGGAGGAAATCCTGCGTCTCGATGAGCTGCGGCAGGATGGTGCGTCCGTTGTACGCCGTGTACGTGGCGTAGTACATCGCCGACCCGTCTTCCTCGCAGAAACGGACGAAGCGCGCGTCCTCGATGCCGTTGCTCTCGTTGGCGGAGACGGGGAAGATGATGCGCTCGCTCATCGCGAGCTGCGGCGCGAACTCCATCTCGTAGTTGGAATCGGCGAGCAGCCGGATGGAGCGGATCGTGCTCTTGAGTTCCTCCGTGACGGGTCGTGTCCCGCGCCGCACGCGGAGCGCGCTCCGGTTCAATTCGGTCAGGCTGAAGTGGTCCCCGAGAGGTTCCATCACGGCGGCGGAGACGCGGTTGTCGAATCCCATCTCATGCAGCTTGACGATGAATGTCGTCTTCTGGTACCCGGGATTCAGGTCGATGATCGGCAGGGCGACGTAGCGGGAGACGGGATCCAGACGGATGCCCGCATCGGGAGTGATGAGACCGGCGCGGAACTCCACCGAAGAAATGTGCCCTTCGCCCGTGGCGCGCAAACTCATGATGAAACGCAGACTGCCTTCGGGCACGCCGCTCTGGTCGGGATGCGGGACGATGGACGGATTGAACAGCGCGGCCGATTCCACCGCGTACTCGCCGGAGAACAGCGCCCCGATGAGAAGCATTCGTGGCCGGGAGAGGGGACGGTTGGTGAAAATCTGCGGGAGCATGCGTTCGTAATTCGCGAGCAGCAGCGACTCGAGATCGAAGTGGCGGGACTCGAACTCCTTCAGCATGGCTTCCAGGTCGCGCGCGGCGTCGTCCTCGCTCAGGGCCAGCGCCCGGCCGATGATCGTCGTGACGCGGTGCGCGGAGGACGGGATGAACGGACGGATGATGACGCGGGCGCTCTCGGGGACAAGCGTCATTTCATGGCGGCGCATGGCGATGGAGCTCATGGGACCACACTCGTGATCGGCGCGAAGATGTGCTTCGCGAAGTTCATTTCCGCCAGCGCGAGGTGGAAGGCGAGGGTCGATTCCGCGCCCTGATTTTCGTTGACGCGATCGTGGTGCAAGCCGTC
Organism: Ignavibacteria bacterium; assembly: GCA_016720835.1. Taxonomy (GTDB): domain Bacteria; phylum Bacteroidota; class Ignavibacteria; order SZUA-365; family SZUA-365; genus JADKJW01. The sequence goes on along the minus strand of JADKJW010000002.1, from coordinate 223,405 downwards.
CCCGCACCCGCCGTTGCTGCTGTCGTAGAGCGGCCAGCCGAGATCGTTGCGTCCGAGGAACCACTCGAACGCCCGCTTGGCTTCGCGCATCCAGAAGTCGTCCTGCGTGGCGCGAAAGGCTTCGAGGCACGCGGCCACCATCGCCTGCGCTTCCACTGGCTGCTGATCGAAGTCCGCATGCGCGCCGTCCCGCACGTAAAACCCATTGCTCCCGATGGGCCTGAAATGCCCTTCGCGCGTCTTCTGCACGGAGACCAGCCACCCGAGGGATTTCAGACCGATCTCGACGGCGTCGGCATTGGGCATTCGCTGACCGCTGAGGATCAGGGCCTGGCAGATGCGGGCATTGTCGTAGGTGGCGCTGGATTCGAACCACGGCCAGTGCTCCGTCGCGCAGCCGTTCCAGAGTTCCAGGAGTCTGTCGGTGAGCGAGATGCGCGCGGCCTCGACGACCGGATGCCCCGGGAAACTGTGCAGATATTCATGGACGCCCAGCAGCGTGAAGGCCCATGCGCGCGGAGAAGAGAACGATTCCACGGCGGACAGACCGCGATCGAAAAGTTGCGCGCACAGGCGCCGGTGCCCCTGGTTGTGCGAGCGTCCCGCGCCGGTCCCGGCTGCCCAGAGGGCGCGCGCATGGCTGTCTTCGCTGCCCGAATCTTCCAGCCACTGCCGCGCGTGGCTCATGAAGTTGCGGAAGCGGCCGGTCTCGCGATTCAGGGCGGCGGACAGGAAGGCGAGATAGCTGGTGGTGAGGTGATCGAGATTTTCCGTCGGCGGGCGGCCGCCGAGTTCCTCGAGCATGATGCACAGGATGAACGCCCGCGCGTTGTCGTCGGTGCAGTACCCTTCATCGAAGTTCGGGACGTTGAACGTGGCGTGCTGCAGCATGCCGGTGCCGTCGCTCATGCGGATGATGTGATCGAGCCGCAGCGGGGGCAGATCCGTGGGACGGCTCGCGAGCGTCCACCCGGCGAACGCCGAGCGGGGCTGCGCCCTGCGCTCCGTGCGCGCGCGCTGGAAGGACTCGAGGAAGCGCTGCGCCACGGCGGGCCAGATCATGTCGCGACCGAGATCGTGCGCCTTCACGCGCGTTTCCTGCATGCGGGCGGGGTCGTCCAGGTATGCGCAGACCCCCTCCGCGATGGCGGCGGAGTTCCGGAACGGCACCAGGATGCCCCGGTCCCCGGCGAGCAGCTCCTGCGCGTGCCAGTAGGGTGTGGACACCACGGCTTTGCCCGCGCCGAACACGTACGCGAGGGTTCCCGACGTGATCTGGGCCTCATTCAGGTACGGGGTGAGGTAGATGTCCGTCGCGCCGATGAATTCCTTCAGGTCGTCGATCGACACGAAGCGGTTGTAGAAGATGACGTGATCCTTGACGCCGCGGTCCTCCGCCAGGCGCTCGAGCCCGAGACGGTAGGTCTCGCCCTCCTGCGCGACGAGATGCGGATGGGTGGCGCCCAGGACTAGGTAGACGATATTCGGATGCCGTTGTACGATATCCGGGAGGGCTTCGATGACGTACTCGATGCCTTTCCCCGGGCCGAGCAGCCCGAAGGTGAGGAGGACCATGCGTCCCTCGACGCCGAACTGCTGCTTGTAGTAGCGCGACTCGATGAACGGCATGTCCGGAATGCCGTGCGGAATGATGTCCACCTTGCTGTCCGCGACGCCGTACGTCTCGCGAAGGATGTCGGCGCCCTTGCGCGCCATCACGATCACGCGGTCGCTGCGCCGGAGGACCTCATCCATCACCGAGCGCTGGATCGGGTCCGGTGTGCGCAGAATGGTGTGCAGCGTCGTCACCACGGGCATGCGCACTTCCTTGAGCAGGGCGAGGAGATGGCTGCCGGCGGGACCGCCGTAAATGCCGAACTCGTGCTGCACGCAGAGCACGTCCGCGTTGCTGAAGTTCAGAAAGTCCGCGGCGCGCCTGTAGGAATCGAGATCCTTCTGATCCAGTTCGAAGCGGACACGCGGCGGATACTCGTACGCGTCGAGGCGGTCGTTCATGGCGCCGGCGAAGCAGAGAGCCCCGGGGGCCGCGGTGGCGACGGCCTCGCACACGTCGTGTGTGAACGTCGCGATACCGCAGAGTCGTGGCACGTATCCGCCGAGGAAGGCGATGCGTTCCGGCAGCGTGGAATCCATCACAACAGTCCTCCGGCAGATGGCAGGGAAATGGCGCGCGGTGCGAACGATGCGCGGCGAGGGAACGTCCCCACACGGGAGGTCCCGGCATGACGATCCTTCCGCGAATATCAAACGGCAACCGTGCATGTAATGTACAGCATTTCATGCTGGGTTGTACCGATATCGTTTCGCGGGAAAAATTCCTGCACCATGGTTTCAATGTGTGAATGCTGTAACGAATTCCCGGAGTTCTGTAATGCTTTTTGGGGCGTGCGGAGGCACATTTATTATGCAATTCCGGTATTCCCTCAATGGCCGTCCCGATGAAAATCAACGAAGAACAAGACATTTTCTGCATCTACACGAGCATGGAACAGGAGCGCGTGTCGAGGCGCATGCGGAAGGTGCAGATCAGCACGGCACGGCCATGGTACGAATTGGGAACGCGCGAAACCGTGCTGGCGGGCATCACGATGCACAAGTTCAGCCAGTGCGTCCGTTGGGAAGCGACCGCCCGGAACACCGAGGATACACGCTAATACAGAGGATGGCACGCATGAAGACGATGGCGACGAATATGAACCGGGCACGCGCACATTCCATCCGCGGGACCGTCTGCGGAGTGCCCGGTCTCGTGATCCTGGTGTTCCTGCTCACCACCACGCTGGAGGCACAGACGGTGGCCGGGCTCGACAGCAGCGCGACGGCGGAAGGATCCGCGATGCCCGGCGCGACGACCGCATCCAACCCCGGGAGCATCGACAGCAGTGAATTCACCTCGACGGAAACACCGGCCCTGATCTTCGATCAGAGTCCATGGGATCCCCGTTTGATCGAGGGACAGGCGCCGCAGGCCGACGACTCCCTGAAATTCAACAAGTATGGCGACCTGCTCAACGACAATCCGCTGTACGTCACGAAATCCTCTCCCTGGATGGTGGTGGGGCGCCTGACACTTGCGAATGTGACAACATGGGCAATCGATCGCTACGTGTTGAACGCGGACTTCGCCAGAATCGGATTCAATTCATGGAAACACAATATCCAGACCGGCTGGGAGTGGGACACGGACCGCTTCGGCATGAATTACTTCTTCCACCCGTTCTCGGGGGGGATGTTCTTCAATGCCGCCCGCGCGAACGGATACACCTATTTCGAATCCGTGCCCTTCGCGTTTCTGGGAAGCCTGGAATGGGAGTACTTCTTCGAAAACACGCTTCCTTCCTACAATGATTTCATCAACACGCCGATCAACGGCAGCTTCCTCGGCGAGATCTTCTACCGGCTCGGATCGAATATCCTCGACGATCAGACTACGGGATGGGACCGCTTTGCACGCGAGGCCGCCGTCGCCATCATGACGCCGACACGCTTCTTCAGCAGATTGATGAACGGCAGCCTGACGCGGCTGACGACGGAAGAAGTGTACCAGAAGGAACCCTTGAACGTCACCCTGACGGCGGGCTATCATCAGGTCAACGAGGGAACCCGCATCGAGAAGGGCACACAGGCCGTGAGCCTCGGCATGGATCTCGACTACGGGAATCCGCTGGAGAAACGCGAGCGAAAGCCCTTCGATTACTTCCAGGTGCAGACCGCGCTCAACTTCGGAGACGGAAGAAAAATCATCACCAAAGTCACCGGCGACGCCGTGCTGTACGGACGCAACATCCGGGTGGGAGATGCGGATGCGCTGCTCGGAATATTTCAGCGCATGAATTTCTTCGACAACAACACCTTCGAATTCGGCGCGATCGCGTTCGGACCGGGACTGATCGGGAAGCTGCCGACGAGCCAGCGCGCGAGCCTGTACGCGGATTTTCACGTCGGCATCGTGCCACTCGCCGGATTGAGCGGGCGCTACGGTCCCGATACGACGCAGATGCGCGATTACAACTTCGGAGGCGGCGCGGAAGCGAAAATGGAAAGCGCCTACGACTTTGGCTTCCTCAAGCTGTCCATGGTCGGATACGTCTGGTGGTTCCACACCTATGTCGGACTTCCGGGGAACAGTTACGTGGCGCTCGTGAAACCGCGCATCGTGGTCCCGCTCTTCAGCATTCTCAGCATCGGCTTCGAGCATATCATCTATTACAGCGAACGGTATCCGCGCGACTTCGCGCCTGTGCATTCGGTACGCACGGAACAGAAACTCTTTTTCCAGTTGTTCTTCGAAGAGTTTAAATTCAAGAAACGGTGAGGCGAGCCCGACGGGCAACCTTCGTCCACCACTCACGACATCGGGCACTATCATGAAAAATGGCATCCTGTTTCTTCTCCTGACCGTGCTCTGCGGACAGCTGCTTCTCGCGCAAAATGGACCTGCACCAGTCGGTGATCCGAAGCTCCGCTATACTTTCTCGCAATTCGGGGATGAGACCTGGCTCTTCATCAAGCAGCCGACCACATGGAAGGCGCGTGACTGGCTCACTCTGGGTGCCATCGGCGCTGGAACATATGCGCTCATGGAGACCGCGGATCAGCCTGCGCGCGACTGGGCGTTGAGCGATCAGCGATATGCGAAGAGCGTTCCCATGGAAATTGGACGAATGTGGGGCGATCTGTACATGCCCTTCGTCCTCTTCGGCGGCTACGCCATTCATTCTCTTCTCACCGACGACATGGGCAGCAGGAAAATCGCGTATGAAATCGGACAGGCATCGATCTACGCCGGCATTATCACGTACCTGCTGAAATGGTCCATCGGCCGGTCGAGACCCTATGTCAACGAGGGTCCGCATGCGTTCCACTCCTTTACCTCGCCGCTCGGCGCACTCTCGAAATCAGACTATCAATCACTCCCCGGCGGGCACAATGTCGCCGCCTTCGTGTTTTCCACGGTCCTTTCGAGAAATGCGTCCGCGCTGTGGTTGAAGATTCTCGCGTATGTACCTGCGGCGTTGACGTTTGTGTCCCGCGTCTATCAGGACAAGCATTGGGTTTCCGATGATTTTGCCGGCGCGGCCATGGGCTACGTCATCGCCACCTGGGTCGTCGATCAGCACGAGGCGGAACCCTCGCCGATCGGCGTGACATCCCTGTATCCGCTCTCGATTACGGTGACGTTCTGAGGCTACTTCTCGGTGAATCCCACAACGTCGGCCACGCCGCCGCGGAGCGCGAACCACAGGTTCTGCAGAAAGTAATCGTCGGCCTTGCGGGTGCGGCGGATGGTCCCGAGCTTCAGCGATCCGCGCTCGCCGGGCATGTTGCTCCCTCTGATGACGAAGACCTTGCCGATGAAGGACGCGATCCGATTAAAGATGCCCTTGGAACTTCCCGTGTGCGCATCCAGGACGGAAATCCGAAGTCTGGTGTATTCCGCGCGCAACGTCCCGCGCGATTTTCCGGAAACCACATGCACCGAATACCGCGCCGCATGCATGACCCCTTCCGTCACACGCCGATGCTCGCAGGGGACGAGAAAGTCGTTGAGCGCCGTCAACTGCATGTGACCGAGATAGCCGGAGTAGCGAAGCGAGAAGGTCGTGGAGCTGAGCGGCAGTGCCATTTCCATCGTCATGTTTGCGGAGCCCATGAACCGTCCCTCGGCATGGATGATCGTGGTATCGGGCACGGCGGCGGTATTGGAGATCCGCCCCGTCTTTACGGCGATGCGGTCGAAGGTGATGACGCCTGGCGCACCCCGAACGGCGATGCGTTCGCAGTAGTTCAGACTGCCGCCGCTGACGGTCACGCTGTCGATGCGCACGCTGTCGCGTATCGCGGCGAAGGCCTCGTTCGGCATCTGCGGCGGGGTGGATTTCGCGTCGTACGGCTTGTCCATGTTGACCAGAATATCGGCGGCCAGATTCTCGATCGCCACATGCCGCGCGCGGTATCCGTCGCCGCGGAGAAGCGCCGCGCAGTCCAGCGCGGAGATGCGCAGGAGGGGGACGGAGAACCGGAAGCGCGTCTGCCGGTAGCGGCTCAGCGCGAAGAGGTCCTCGTCATCGTACCCGGGAAGGAAGTGCACGGAATCCAGCGTCATGACCGAATCCGGCGCGGAGAGATGCAACGCGTCGATGCGAAGGGAATTCATGGACGGACGAAAGCGGACCGCCATCCCGCGCGCATCCAGCACGGCATTTTCGAACGGCAGGGAGACGGTGTCCCGCGGCCACAGAATGCGCATCCACGCGATGCCGTGCAGGGAGAGCGTCGAGACGCTGCAGGTCATTCCGGAATCGGCCGTCACGAGGCGGATGGAATCGATGTCCAGACGATTGCTCCAGAAATGATACGACATATCCCCCAGTTGGAGCGATGCCGAAGGATACGCCTCCGCGAACGCGAGCAGCATCCGGTCCTTGCCGTACCCGTTCAGAAGCGTATCGAAGAAAAATACGAGAATGACCAGCACGAGCAGGAGCACGGTTCCCAACGCGATACTCGCCGCGTGCAGCAGCTTGCGCAACCACGGCGTCTGGACACGGAACGATGCATGTATCACGGGCGGGCCTTGCGAAGTGAATTCTATATAGTACATCGGGGTGCGGGAAGAGTCAAGACCATTATCGGGTATATCATGATACTCTCCCGTGCCGCGTCCTCCGGGTGCACCAAGTGGTGTTCGCGACACCGATTCGCGCGTGATATGAAAGATTATATACTATTGGCGCCTCCCCATGTATGAGACACGAATCCAACCGCCGCTCCTCCGCCATGCTCCCGGGCGGGATGGGGCCGGTCAATGCGCCGGTGACTGCGACGGGGAAGCTGTTCGCCGGGACATACGCGCTGTTCGCGGGGCTCGTGTTCATCGTCACCGCTGCGCTCATGTTCACCCCTATCATGCACCGCATGCTGCACAGGTTCCATTGGGATACGGAACACCGCGCTGCAATGAGCGCATCCCGCAACGACCCCCCCCAAGGAATCGTGCCGGCCCGAGGAATGGCGCTGTTCAGTTTCCTGCCGACCCTGTCGCATCGGGGATGCGACGCAGAAGCAGCCAGAGCGTTGATCGCGCCGAGGGACGGAGATCGCAGACATCGATCTGCATACCGCCCGATAAAGAACCAGACGTACAGACAGCCATGAAAATCTACATCAAATACATGGTCAGTATCCGTTGCAAAATGGTGGTCAAGGCCGAGCTGGACAAGCTCGGACTGACCTACGGCGTCATCGACCTGGGCGAGGTGGATGTCCGCGGACAGATATCGGAAGGGAATCGGGACGCACTGAGGCTGGCGCTCCTGAAATCCGGACTGGAATTGATGGACGATCGCAAGGCCATGCTCATCGAGAAAATCAAGAACGTCATCGTGGAAATGGTCCACTACACGGATGAGCTGCCGCGGACGAAGAATTCCGTCTACATCTCCGAAAAAATGAACCACGATTACACCTACCTCGCCAACCTGTTCTCCGAGGCGACCGGGGTGACCATCGAACATTTCATCATCGCGCACAAGATCGAGCGGGTGAAGGAGCTTCTTCTCTACGATGAGCTGACGCTGACCCAGATCTCCTACCTCCTGAATTACAGCAGCGTCGCGCATCTCTCGAATCAATTCAAGAAGATCACCGGATTGACGCCGACGTTTTTCAAGCATCTGAAGCACAAGCGTAGGACGGTGCTCGAGAAGGTGTGAATCATGCAAAAGAATCGGGGAATCGTGTAACAGATCGTCGCGGTCGTCTTCGCATCTTTCCGTCGTTCCTTCCAGTCAACATGATGATGTGATCACGTCCCACCTGTGTCACGCAGGGGAGGTGTTCTCTGCCATCGCGCATCCTGCAGTGGATGGACGATCGTGGAGCCGGTGCGCCATCGAGATGCAGGGGAGCGCCATGACCGGTGCTGGGGCACCGAACACACAAGAGCGTGCGCAGCACGCTGAGCGTCGGCACTCCGCGAAAATGTGAGAATGGTGTAACGGAAATACAGAGTTGTGTAACACTTTCAGCATCGGCGAAACATATGTTTGTATCGTGATCGTGTATCATGACGGACTGTCGACGGCGTACAGATCATCATATGCCTCTTCCTCACCGTATCATCAGAAACACAGGCGTACCGACCATGAAAACAGCCTCTCTCATCCTCCTCGCCTGTACGCTCTGCGTCATGGGCATGCTGTCCGCCGGTTGCCGGGGCGACAGTGAAAAAATCGACGAAGCCCGGGACAACGTGCGGGAAGCGAACGCGACCGCGGGTGAAGCGGCTGCGGAGCTGCATCTGGCCATTCAGGATTCCATCCGGCAGTTCCGTACGGACGCCGAGGCGAAGATCGCCGACTATGAGAAGGCGATCGCGGAGTACAAAGTGAAGATCTCGCGCGAGAAGAAGCAGAACCGGGCGCGTTACGAGCGGAACCTCGCCGTGGTGGAGCAGAAAAACAAGGAGCTCAAGGTGAAACTGAACGAATATTCGGAAGATGGACAAGATGCATGGAGATCCTTCAAGTCGGAATTCAGCCGCGACATGGATGACCTGGGCACCGCTCTCTCAAACATGGTGTCGTCCGATAATCAATAGGGAGGAGAAACGAGTGCTTCGTGTCTCGCCCACAGGCCCATGGATACCACAGGACGGATACAGTGATGAAAAACACGGAATTAGAAAAATCAAGAGCGGTCATCATGGTTGAAATTATTGAATATGAACCGCATTCGGTGGTGAGCAAGACCATCATCAATAAAACCACCGGACATGTCAACGTCATGTCCTTCGATGACGGCGAAGCGCTCACGGAGAATATCATCCCGTACGATGCTTTCGCGCAAATCATCGACGGGAAGGCGGAAATCGTCATCGACGGGCTGTCGCACATGCTCGATACGGGACAGTCGATCATCATCCCCGCGCATACCTCGAATATCGTCAAGGCGAACGAACGGTTCAAAATGATTCTCACCGTCATCAAGAGCGGATACGAATAGAGAACACGCCGTCGCGGAGTGAGCGCCTCGCCGGACCGCACCGACGTCAGACAGCACGAGACAGGCACGGAGATGAGACCGCGGATGATGACCAGGCATTCGTAATACCACCTCGCCGGACGGAGTGATTCGCAGGAGATGCGCGCAGCAATGCGCATCTCCTGTGCATCGTTGTGCCGGGCAACGCGTTTCCGCAACCTCTCCTCGCGGGGAGAAGACGCTGGAGGGAGGCACGATGCGCGATCGTAAAAAGTTGTATAGGCGACGGAAAAGGAGCTCGCAAGGATCCGCGCGCACAATACGCGAGAAGGCGTGACCCGGCAGATGACCCGCATTCCCGGAAAACAGTACCATGATGTGTGAATGCTGTAATGTATTCATGGAGTTGTGTAATGCAAACCGCATGTGTCGAGCATACCTTTGTATAGTGATTGTGTTCCCCGACACGCCGTGCACGCGATGCGCAGAGACAATCCACGCAGGAACGAAAATCTACCACAGCACCAGGTCCACCCGCCCATTTCGCGTCATATGAAGAACCTCGTCATCATACTCCTTCTCGCCGCCGGCATTCTCGCCGCTCAGCTGACCGGCCTGCTCACCACGGCGCAACCATCCGCGGCATCCGACGACGCGGCATTCGAGATTCTGGATCCCGGCACCTGGTCCACCGCGAGTCGAAACGGTCTGGAAACAGATACCCTCCGGGCCTTCAAGCGCACGATGAAAGAGCGCATGCGCATCGTGGAATCGCGCATCGCGGGCTCGTGGGCACGGATCGCGAAGGAACAGGATCGTTCCAACGCCGGCCAGGTCACCAGACTGGCGACGGTGGAAAAACACTATCAGGAAATGAAGCGGAAACTGGACGACTATCCCGCGCGGAGCGATATCGCATGGGAATCATTCAGAACCGTGACCATCCGCGAAATCGACACGCTGGAGAAATCCATCGCGAACGTCTTCACACTGCACATGTCCAACGAACTGACGCGGTGATGGAGAACCGCAACGAACGGCGACGCATCCGTCGCGACCTCCTGAAAGAAACAGGAACCATGGACAACACCCGGCTTCACTGTACTCCCAACGTCACACCTTCACAATTCAGCAGAGGATCTCGTATGAAGAATCACTGGAAGCATATCACCGCGGGCATGCTGCTCGGCTGTGCCCTCCTTCTCATCTCCGGCAACGCCCAGGCGCAGGACAACACCTTCCGGGCACAGGCGTGGCGCTACGGCATTCATCTCGGCGTGAATGCAAATTCGGCTTCACTCGGGTACCAGGATCTGTATATCTTCGACCCGGGTATTCACAATTTTAACAACCCGAACCCGGAATCGGACAAGAACGTTGACGGCAAGGGCCTCGGGGGCTACGGCGGCGCGTTCGTGGAATACCTGTCCTCCAGCTGGTGGGGCGTGCAGTTCCGCGCTTCATGGGACATGCGCGATGCGGAGATCACCGATGAATATACGGTGCCGAAAAGCAAATTCATCACCCGCATGAGCTACATCTCCATCGAGCCGGCCATCCGCTTCGACCAGCATCTCATTCGCAATCTCAGCCTCACTGTGGGTCCGTTGATCGCCGTGAACATGCATGGAACATTCGATTTCAAACGCGATCATGCCGGCGACGTGACCGCCGCCGATCAGAAGGTGCCGGATCGCCCGGTTGCCTCCCTCGGCGTGACTGCCGGCGTGGCGTATGACATCGAGGCGTCGAGAAGCGTGAATTCGTCATTCTACGTCAGCCCGTTCTTCGATTACTCCTTCATCGCCGCGCAGCGGAAATCCGTGATCACGCGGTCACAGAACTCCACGACGGATATCTGGTCGACGCAGACGTTCCGCGCCGGCATCAGGCTGTCCTGGGAATCGAGAAAGCCGGAAGAAAAGATCACAGAGGCACCCTACGTGCCCGCCCCGCGTGCCGCCGTGGTCGAAAAACCCGCGGAGAAGAGCGTGTACATCGTGATGCCCCGCGACAACACAGTGGTCACGAAGAACATCAAGGGGTACTTCTCCATTCTCCCGTACGTGTTCTACGAGAAGGACAACGCGGAGATCCCCGCGCGGTACATCAAGCTGTCGAACGGCGACGCCGGCAAGTACAAGGAAGTGGACAACGCAAACTACACAACCGGCGAGCTGACCGTGCAGGAAACGAACGTCGACCAGCTGATGGTGAATTACTACAACGTGTTGAACATCTACGGCGACCGGATGCGCAAGAATCCGAAGGAGCAGCTCACCCTGCGCGGCTGCGATCCCGTCGAAAAGGACGGCGAAGCATGCGCGCTGAAGGTGAAGAACTACCTCGTGGACAATTACGGCATCAAGGCCAGCCGCATCACCATCATTGTGGAGCCTCCGCGGAAACCGTCCGGCAGCGCCCTGACGAATCCCGAGTTCACATCCATGATCGACGATGAGAATCGCAGAGTGGTCTTCGTGTTCAGCAACCAGGACATGTACAAACCGGTGCAGTACACCATCCGCGACGAATCCTCCATCGACAACGACCTGGTGTTCAATGTCCGGACATCGACCCCGTTCAGCAGCTGGACGGTTTCCATCGCGGGCGAGAATCAGGTGAGAAAATACGGACCCTACACCACATCGAATCAGCGCATCAACGCATCGCCTATCATGCGCGGCCTGGACCAGGGCAGCTTTACCGCCACCACGGTCGTGTCGATGCCCGATGGCAGAAAGATTACCGAAAAGGAGAATTTCAACCTGCGGAAGGAAAAAGAGGTCAAGAACGCCTCCCGCTACCTCATGGTCTTCGACTACAACAAGGCGGACGCGGTCGCGACGTATGAGACGAAGATCCGGAAGGAAATCGCTCCGGGCATGAATGTCGGCAACACCGTGATCGTTCATGGACACACCGACATCATCGGCAACGAGGAAGCCAACCAGAAACTGTCGCAGGAACGCGCGAACGAAGCGAAGCGCATCATCGACGACCAGCTGGGCAAGGATAGCAAAAACATCGACGTCCAGGCCATCGGGATCGGTCAGACCAACATGCAGTACACCTTCCAGAATACGCTCCCCGAAGGGAGAATGTACAACAGGAACGTGTTCGTCGAAGTCATCGAATGACCTTCGTCGGCGCTTCACGACAATTCTGCACCATTTCATCCTGAAAGGCACATACCATGCTGTACATCATCGCCGTCGTTCTCATCGCGCTGTGGCTCCTCGGACTCCTGACGTCCTACACCATGAGCGGCTTTATCCACATCCTACTCGTGATCGCCGTGATCGTCGTCCTCGTGCGCATCATCCAGGGGCGCCGCGTCCTCGGCAACAACTAAGCACCCGGCGGAATCCCTCCGCCCGAATCCATCGTTCCGTACTGAACTCAATATTTCTGGAGAGAGTAATGATTACCGATACAAAACAACCCTCCTCGAGACCGCGCCTGTGGGCGCGGCTCGCCGGAGCATTGCTGGCGCTCGTGTTGATGGCGCCGTTCACCGCCCTGTCGCAATCGCCCGCGATTGTGAACATCGGCACCGCGGGGGATTTCGTAGCTCTTGCAAAGACCGGAATCTCCGCCACGGGAACAACCATGATTACCGGTGATATCGGGATCAGTCCGGCCGCCGCGACGTACATCACGGGTTTCGGACTGATCATGGATCCGTCCGGAACGTTTTCGACATCCTCCCTGGTGGCAGGGAAAGTCTACGCAGCGAACTATGCCGCTCCAACGCCGACGAAAATGACGACGGCGATCGGCGACATGGAAACCGCCTACACCGACGCGGCCGGCAGGCCGACGCCGAACTACACGGAATTGTATGCCGGTGATATCACCGGGAAGACGCTGACGCCCGGCTTGTACAAGTGGGGGACGGGCGTTCTGGTGTCCGCCGCGGGTGTCACGCTCTCGGGCGGTCCGAGCGACGTGTGGATTTTCCAGATCGCGCAGAACCTCACCATCGCCAACAGCGCGATCGTCACCCTCACGGGCGGCGCACAATCGTCCAATATCTTCTGGCAGGTCGCCGGGCAGGTGACGCTCGGCACGACCTCCCAGATGAAAGGCATCATTCTGTGTCAGACCGCCATTTTAATGAGCACCGGCGCATCGTTGGACGGCCGTGCGCTTGCACAGACCGCCGTGACGATGGATGGAAACTCCGTCACCGTCGTGATTCCGTCCGACACCACCCGTCCCACGGTGATCTCGACCGACCCCGCGAACAACGCCATCGGCGTCTTGAAAAACAAGGTCATCGGCGTTGTCTTCAGCGAAGCGATGGATTCGACGACCATCAACACAACCACGTTCACCCTGAAGCAGGGGGCGACACCGATCACCGGTGTCGTGGCGCGCAACGGCGCAAATGCGACGTTCGATCCGACGAGCTTCCTCGCCTACAACACCGTTTACACCGGCACGATCACCACCGGCGCCAAGGATCTCGCGGGTCTTTCGATCGCGAACAATTACGTCTGGAGTTTCACCACCGGTGCCGCGCCGGACAGCATCAGGCCCACGGTGATTTCCACCGATCCGCCGAACAATGCCGTCGGGGTGGCGAAAAACAAGCTCATCACGATCCTCTTCAGTGAGGCGATGGATTCCACCACCATCAATACGACGACGATATCGTTCAAGCAGGGCACGACGCTCGTGCCGGGCACCGTTTCCAGAAGCGGCGCGACGGCATCCTTCAAGCCCCAGAGTTTCCTCGCCTACAGCGCCGTGTACACCGGCACGATTACCACCGGCGTCAAGGATCTCGCGGGGAATGCGCTGCTCAACACGTACACGTGGAGCTTCACGACCGCTCCCGCTCCGGACACCATCCGACCGATCGTCCTCGCCACGGATCCCGCCAACGGATCGACCGATGTGCCGATCAACACCAGGGTGGCCGCCATTTTCAGCGAGCTGATGGATCCCGCGACAATCAACACCAGCACGTTCCTGCTCGTGCATGGGACGACTCCCGTTCCGGGCACGGTGACGCTCTCCGGCGCGAAGGCCGTGTTCACGCCTTCAGGCATTCTTCTCCCGAACACGCTTTTCACGGGCACCATCACGACCGGCGTCAAGGATCTTGCCGGCAACTCGATGCTCGTGGCGTACACCTGGCGTTTCGTCACCGGCGCGGCACCGGACACCATCCCGCCCACCGTCAGTTCCACCGACCCGGTGAATGCCGCTGTCGGGGTGGCAATCAACAAGAAGATCGCGGCGACGTTCAGTGAAACGATGGATCCGACCACGATTACGACGTCCACATTTACTCTGAAGGTGGGGTCGCTTCCCGTCGCGGGCACCGTGACCTATGCCGGTCTCACCGCAACCTTTACCCCCTCATCTCCGCTCGTCGGCAGTACGGTGTACACCGCCACCATCACCAACGGCGTCAAGGATCTCTCGGGGACGGCGATGCTCGAGAATTATGTCTGGTTCTTCAACACCGGGAACGGGCCTGACACCACGCATCCGACCGTGACCTCCACCTATCCCTTCAACGGCGCGGCAGGCGTGGGCGTCAACATCAAGATCACCGCGACATTCAGCGAAGTGATGGATCCGACCACGATCAGCGTGCTCAGCTTCCTGCTCGCGCAGGGTGCCACCCCGGTGCCGGGCACGGTGACCTACGGCGGAAGGATCGCGACCTTCACGCCGATCAACTTCCTCGCGCCCAACACGCTGTACACGGCCACGATCACCACCCTGGTGGAAGATCTCGCCGGCAACACGATGCTGCTCCCGTACACGTGGCGGTTCAGGACAGGCGCGGCTCCGGACAGCATTCATCCGACCGTCAGTTCGACGGACCCATGGAACGGAGCGACGTTCGTGCAGATCAACAAAAAGATCGCCGCCACGTTCAGCGAAGCCATGGATCCGCACACCATAAGCACCGCGACGTTCCTGCTCAAGCAGGGCAACACCCCCATTGCGGGGACCGTCACCTATGCGGGCATCACGGCGACCTTCGCCCCGCTCATCCCGCTCGCAAACAATACCACCTACACCGCCACCATCACCACAGGGGTCAAGGACCTTGCGGGGAACGCGATGCTCGCCCCCTATACATGGAGCTTTACCACCGGATCGGCCCCCGACATCACTGCGCCATACATCATCTCAACGGACCCCGCGAGTGCTGCCATCGGCGTGGCGATCAACAAGAAAATCGCGGCAACCTTCAGTGAACGGATGGATCCGTTCACCATCAACACGACCACCTTCATCCTCATGCGGGGGCAAACGCAGGTCGCGGGCACGGTGACCTATGCCGGCGTCACGGCGACGTTTGATCCGTACGATGATCTGGCGGCCAATACCACGTACACCGCCACCGTCACCAACGGCGTCGAGGATCTTGCCGGCAATGCCATGGTGACCTCCTACACCTGGAGTTTCACCACCGGTATTGCACCGGACGTCACCGCGCCGTTCGTGATCTCCACCGACCCCGCGAACGCGGCCACGGGTGTCGTTCTCAATAAAATCATCACGGCGACGTTCAGCGAGGCGATGGATCCGTTGACCATCAGCACCGCCACCTTCGTCCTGAGAAGCGGGACGACTCCCGTCGGCGGCGTTGTGACGTACGCGGGAACGACGGCGACCTTTGTGCCGTTCAACAATCTCGAACCCAACACCGTCTACACCGCAACGATCACCACGGGAGTCGAAGATCTCGCCGGCAATCCCATGGTGAGCAACTACGTGTGGACCTTTACCACCGGCCAGGCTCTCGACAACACGGCGCCGTTCGTCATTTCCACGGACCCGCCTCATGCAGCTACCGGTGTTCCGCCCGGAAAGATCATCACGGCAACCTTCAGCGAGCCGATGAACCCTGCGTCCATCGACAACACGACGTTCACGCTGACGCAGGGGACCGCACCCGTTCCGGGTACCGTCACCTACGCCGGCACCACGGCGAGTTTCACACCGGCAAGTCCGCTCACCCCGAATACCCTGTATACGGGACGGATCACCACCGGAGTGCGCGACCTCGCCGGCAACCACATGCTCCTCGATTACGTGTGGAGCTTCTTCACCGGTCCTGTTGCGGACACGACCCATCCGAAGGTATGCTGCACGGACCCGACGAACCTTGCGACAGGCGTTTCGATCAACACCACGGTCTCCGCGACCTTCTGTGAGCCGATGGATCCCTCCACGATCACGCTGTACACGTTCATGCTGAAGCACGGCGCGACGCCGGTGGCGGGCACCGTCTCCTATCTCGGCGTGACGGCGACATTCACTCCGACGAATCCGCTGGACGCGGCCACCCTCTACACCGCGACGGTCACGTCCGGCGTCAAGGACCTGGCCGGCAACGCGATGGAAGCGGACTACACGTGGACCTTCACCACCGCGGGCACGACGGACGTGCAGACGCCTCTCGAACTCGGAGAGGGTTTCGTGCTGTCGCAGAACTATCCGAACCCCTTCAACCCGTCCACGACCATTCAGTACAGTCTTGCGGAAGCCTCCCTGGTTTCACTCAAGGTCTACTCGCTGCTTGGCAGTGAGGTCGCAACACTCGTCAACGGCAGGCAGGAAGCGGGCATCTACGCTGTGGAATTCAACAGCAACGAAGGCGCGCGCCAACTCCCCTCCGGCATTTACACCTATCGACTCCAGGCCGGGAACTTCGTCGCCTCGATGAAGATGATTCTCAGCAAGTAACCGTCCTGCGGAAATCAGAGGTCCGGCTTCGACGAAGCCGGACCTCTTTTTGTATCCCGTCGCGCAGGTTCGGATTTCTCTTGACAATCACCGCTTCCCATGCTACTATCGGACAACGTGCGCGCGGCGCTCCCGTCATCGACGCTTGCCGGGGAAGTCCGGACGTCGCGCGGTCACTCACCGTCTGAAAGGAGCGTTCCTCATGAAGCACCATCCACGCGCCGCCGGAACCCGAGCCTCCATCGGCGCCGTCCTCGTCGCGCTGACGATGATCGCCGGCGCGTGCGCGAGCATCCCGAAGGAATCCGTCGAACTGAGCGCGGAGGTCGGCAAGGGCATCGCGGAGAGCCGGAGAAGCTATACGGGCGTCCTCAACGCGTACTTCGCGTCGAAGAAGCAGCAGGTGGACCAGTGGATCGAAAATGAATACCTCCCGGCCTACCTTGCCAATATCCAGGCCGCGCTGAAAGCCGCCGGCCAGTCCGAAACCCCTCACCCCGCTGCAGATGAAGGACGTGCTCCGCGACGTCATGGTCGAGCGCGACCAGAAGCATGCCGATCTGGAGAACACGAGGGTTCTCCTGCTGACGCGGAGCGATCACCATTACGCGCAGCTGCTGCAGGGCAACACGGGCATCACGCGGCTGCTGCAGTCCGCGGTCTCCGTGGAGGAAGCCACGACGTCCGTCACCGCGGCCGTGAAATCCGTCTCCGGCGGCACGGTGGATCTGGAACTGATCGAGAGGACGTTCGACGCCTACCTGAAAAAGGCGGGCGCGGCATCCGCCAAGGCCACCTCCCTGTACGACGCCATCAAATCCACCATCGACAGCAAAGGAGAGCGGCCGTGAGCAGCACATGGGATGAAATCAGGAAGAAGGCGAAAAAGCAGACGGACGATGCCTTCGCCGCGAAAGTATCAGGCCTGACGCGCTTGACGGACGAGGAGATCCTCGCCATCACGCCGACCGCGACGGATAAACAGCGGTTCGCGGAGCTGATGGGAATCGTCGCGGACGCCGCCTTGTCGAACGAAGAGAAAGCGGATGCCCTCCGGAAGGTGGAAGGTCTCGCGGAGATCGCCGTGCCGCTGCTGATGAAACTGCTCTGATCCGGCGCCCCTGCGCCGGGTTTTCTTTCCAGAGCGGCGCGGGATAGATTGCAGTCCAACACCACGGAGATCGGACGATGAATCCATATGTGTTCCTAGTCCTGCTGCTTTCCGCCATGGCGGTCGCGCAGGAAAAGCAGGCGGTGAAAATCTACAATCCGGACGCCGACGCCGGGAAAGAGGTGCAGCAGGCGATCGCCCGGGCCGCGGCGGAAGGCAAGCAGGTCCTGGCGCAGGTGGGCGGAAACTGGTGTCCATGGTGCATCAGGCTGGAGAAGCTGTTCAGCGGCAACGACACCATCGCAGCGATGATCCGGGACAACTACGTGTTCGTCCGCGTCAATTACAGCACGGAGAACAAGAACCTCCCTCTGCTCGCGCGCTACGGCAATCCGCAGCGTTTCGGTTTTCCCGTGCTCCTCGTCATCGACGCGAAGGGGATGCTTCTCCACACGCAGGACAGCGGCTTCCTGGAAGAGGGCAAGGCGCACAGCCCCGAAAAAGTGCTCGCCTTCCTCTCCAAGTGGACCGTGAAGGCGCTCGATCCGAAGCAGTACCTGGAGTGAACGGGCCGCGCCTCCGCTCCGATGTTTTTCGCGAGTGAAACTTTCTCGACATTGCTGATTGCGAGAATTCAACACCCCCATCATGACAGACCGACTGACGATCGCGCATATCGACGAGAGAGTGGCGGCCGCGGTGTTCGAGCGCAACATCCGCAACAGCCAGCATGTGGTGTCCGGAGATTTCGAGTCCGCGCTCGAGGACATCATCGTGCAACTCGAGCAGCCTCCCGTCGCGAACGGCAAGGACGTGCAGGTTGCGGACCTGACCAAGCGCATCGCCCGCGCGCTGCGTTCGGGCTTTGCCGGATTGCCGCCGAACGGCTTCGAATTCTGCGCCTGGCTCTGGGATGTGGCCCCGCTGCACATGGTGCAGATCCCGCATGCGAACGAGTTCGGCGCCGCGCGCGGTTTTCAATTCGGCGTCATCCACCTGCGGAAAATCGCGGCGATGGTGCTCGACCTGTACATCGATCAGCAGCCCCAGAAGCTGCGTTCCCTCGTGCCGATGCTCGATTCGAGCGTGGATTGGGTCGATGCCCGCAACCTCATCCAGTACACCTTTCTCGACTACACGTGCGCGCACTTCGAGCAGGAGTATGCCGCGCTGCTCGCCGATGCACATGAGAAGAAGGTGTGGCGCAAGCTCTTTCCGCTCGGCGCCGCGGCGCGTATCGTCACCCTCGACGCGTCCTTCACCGCCATGGCGCTCGCGCTCCTGCCTCCCACGTTCGAAGCCGCCGGGGACGCGAACGTCTACGCGGGCATCACCTTCGCGCTCCGCGCAGCAGCCATGTACGGCGACCAGCATGCATTCGGCGTGTTTCTCGGTTCGCAGCGCGACCAGACGCACCCGGAGATCCGCAGAGTGTTCGGCGAGACCATCCGGCGCCCGCGCATCCGGTGGTCCTTCGCGTTCTCCGAGATCGCGCGTCCCGTGCTCGATTCCTGGCTCGCGACGAGTCCTCCCGACGTCCTGCCCGTCCTCGCCGCGGCGAGGTCGAAGCTCGCCGGCGGCCGCTGACGGGGTTCCGGATGCCGGGTCCCGTGATGCGCATGCGCGTCCCCTGCTCCGCGGACGGGGAGCGGCGGCGGCTGGCGCGGGGTCTCGCCCGCGCGCTGTGCGTCCTTCCCCTGTGCGCCGTCGCCTGCTCGTCGCCGCCGGTCGAGCGGGCGATGTACTACTGGAGAACCGTCTACGCCCTCTCGCCGCCGGAACGCGCCATGCTGCGCGACGCGCGCGTCGGCGCCATGTACATCCGCTTCTTCGATGTCGACCGCGAGGAGGGGAGTCCGCGGCCTCTGCCTGTCGCGCCGATCGCCTTCCGCGAGCCGCCCGCCGCGGCCCTGCGCGTCGTGCCGGTCGTCTTCATCACCGTCCGCGCCCTGCGCACGCTCTCCGCGGACAGCGCCGCCCTGCTCGGCCGCGACATCCTCGACGCCGCGGACCGCATTGCATCGGAGAACGGGATTCGATTCTCCGAATTTCAGCTCGACTGCGACTGGACCCCGTCCACGCGCGAGGCCTTCTTCGGCGTCGCGCGCGCGCTCCGCGACGCGCTCCATGCGCGGGGCGCCCGCCTCACCGCCACCATCCGCCTCCACCAGGCGAAGTACCCGGACCGCGCGGGGGTGCCGCCGGTCGATCGCGGCATGCTCATGGACTACAACACGGGCCGCATGCGCCCGAATGCCGGGGACAATTCCATTTACCGGGACGAGGACGCGCGGGCCTATCTCGCCTCCCTGGCGCGCTACCCGCTGCCGCTGGACGTGGCGCTGCCGATCTTCCATTGGACGCTGCATTTTCGCGGCGGAGCGATGGCGGGCATCCTGAACCGGACGTCGGTATCCGATATCCGGGACACCGACGGGTTGACGCCGCTCGACGCGCGGCGCTTCGTCGCCGCGCGGCCGCTGCTGGTCCGCGGCAGTTTTCTCGCCGCGGGCGACGTGCTCAAATGCGAGGACGTTCCGGCGTCCGTCTGCCTTGCCGCGGCGGAGCGGGCGATGCGGGCGCTGCCCCCGGCGCCGCGACGCGTCGCGCTCTTTGCCTGCGATTCCGTCTACTTCTCGAGGTACACCTCCGATGACATCGATAAAATCTACGGCGCTTTTCGCTAGCCCGGTGCTCCTCCTCGCGGCGGGCATCGCCATCGCCTGCAGTTGGATCGACGAGGACGCGATGTCCTTCAGCTTCTTCGCGCCTGAGGTCAGCCGCGCCGACGGCGACCGGCCGTTTTTCCGGACCTTCCACACGCTCTACGGCGTGGCCATGAAGGACGACAACATCGCCGATTTCGATTCGATCAACGTGAAGGAATGGTCGGCGCACTTCGGCGGCGTCGTGTCCGACAGCGATCTCGCGTTTCTGATCACGCGCGCCACCATCCCGCAGGTGGACACGCTTATCCGTCTCGCGCGGGGGAGCGCCGTCGCCGGCGCGGCATCGCTCCGGGAGAACAGCGTCCTGCGTCTTCCCGCGGCGCGGACGGCGACGGACTTCCTCTTCTACCTCGGGTACGCCAAGCGCTGCGCGCCGTTTGTGACCTTCGTGCCGGGCTGGGACTGGACATCGCGCAAGGCTGCCCCGGATCCGAGACGCGACACGAAAGCCATCGCCGCGTTGATCGCCGCGGGGCAGCGCGCGGAGGCCCGAGCGCGCTCGGCGTTTGTCCGCACGCGGTATCGATTCCAGGTGCTGCGGCTGCAGTTCCACGGGCGCATGCACGAGGCCTGCGTCGGAAGTTACACCCGGCATCTCGCGGACTTCGACGCGGGAGGCAGCCTGCGCTGGCGCGCGATGGGGTATGCCGCGGGCTCCCTGCTTCGTCTGGGCCGGCAGCCCGAGGCGGATCTCCTGTACGCGCGGATCTTTGACCAGTGCGCGACCATGCGCATCAGCGCGTATCTGAGTTATCGCCCTCTCGATGAACCGCTCCTCCGAGCCGCCCTCGCGCGCGCGGAAAGCCCCCGCGAACGCGCATTGCTCTGGCAACTCAACGGCTTGTACGGCGACCCGCTGCGATCCATGAAGGAAATCGCGGCCATCGATCCCGCGTCGGATCTGCTGGCCCTGCTCCTCGTCCGCGCCGTCGCGATCGAGGAGGAACGCGTCATGCCCGAGCGCTGGCAGGGCGATCCCTCCGTGCCCGCCGACTACCGCTTCAAGCGGGCGGCGGTGGACACGGCATTGCAGCGCTTCGTGCAGCGCGCCGCCGCCCTGCGGAGCTCCGCGAAACCGTATCTCTGGGATCTCGCCGCGGGGTATCTGCTGCTGCTCGGCGGCAGGAATGCGGACGCCGCGTCGCACCTCGCGCGGGCGCGCGACGGCGCGTCGTCGGATGCCCTCGTGCTCGAGCAGGTGCGCTCCATCGAGCTTCTCCGCCGCATCGATCTGCTTGACATGCCGACCGCGGAGTTTGAAGCGTATGCCGCCGTCGAATTGCGCTGGCTGCGCGACAACGGACACGATCCCGTCCTGCGCGGCGGCACGGTCCTCGACTATGCCCGCAAGCGCATGTCCCTCCTCTACGCCTCGGCGGGCGACTCGGTCAGGGCGGCCTGTCTCTTCGACGAGGGATTTCCGAATTTCTATCTCTCGCCGCGGCTCCGCGCCGCGATGCTGACCTTCATGGATCATCCGCGAAAGAGCCCGTTCGACCGACTTCTGCTGGACTTCCACCGGTACTCGCGATCCGATATCATCGAGTACCAGGCAGTTGCGCTGCTGTACGAGGATCGTCTCGCCGAAGCGGTGGCGATGTTCGAATCCTTCACAGGATCAGGCGATGCCGGGCTGCCCGGCGATCCGTTCGTCATCCATATCAACGACTGTCACGACTGCGACCACGCGGATCCCGCTCGAGTCCGGTACACGAAGCTGGATTTCGCGAAGCGGATGCGCGACCTGAAGGAACGCGTTGCCCGCGATCCGAAGAACGCGAGCGTCAACGCCTTCGCGTTGGCGAACGGGTACTACAACATGACGTTCTTCGGCAATGCCCGGCGCGTGTACGAGACGGAGATCGGGCGCCGCGAATATGTGTCCATCAGCGAGGCGGAGCGCTGGCGCGGCGATCCCGTGTTCGCGTGCGGCCGCGCCGAACAGGCGTACCTCGTCGCGATGCGAGCCTCGTCGGATCCCGAGTTTCGCGCGCGGTGCGTCTTCATGGCCGCGAAATGCGAACAGAATGCGTTCTTCCTCTACAAACCCGCCGGCTATGTCGGAGATTTTCGCGCGGGGAAGTATTTCCGCGCGCTGATATCCGAGTACGCCTCGACGGACTTCACCCGTGAAGCGCTGCGGGAGTGCGGATATTTCCGGACCTTCGCCGGGACGCGCTAGCGCTGGAGGACGATCCGGCGAAGCGAGGACTTTCCGTCGGCGGCCAGTCGCAATGTGTACATGCCGGGAGGCAGCGAGGACGGCGCGATGCTGGCGTTGTGCCGCCCGGGCGTGAGCGTCGCGCTCACGAGCGTCGCCGCCCTGCGTCCGAGCGCGTCAATGAGCTCGAGCGACACCGAGGATGCCGACGGCACATCGAAGACTGCCGTCAGCGTGTTCCCCGCGCCCGCGCGGAAGGGATGGGGATACGCCGACACGATGCCGAATCCGCCGGGAGCCGCCGGGAGTTCCGCCGTCGTGACGGGTGAAATCAGGCGTGTCCACGCGTCGAGGGCTTTCGGTGTGAGCTTGATGACGTCGGCGGGAGACAGGCCCGCGCTCAACGCGAAACCGACCACGCAGCTGTCGCCCGGAGACAGCGCGTACGGGCCGTTGGCGATCACCTGGGCCACGTCCGTGACGATGCTCTGAATGTGCCAGATGCCGGAACTGAGCGCCCGCCATTTCTCTTCCTTCGTGAAGCCGTTGTGGATGCCGAACACCGTCTTGCTGTCCGCGTCCGGATTGTTGATCGAGACGAAGTGCGTCGGCTTTCCGCGTGACAGCACGGTCGCGCCGATGACGGTCGGCACGCGCGTGCCCGCCTCGTACGCGAACGCGGTGAGAGAGGTCGTGTCGAAATCCGAGAGATCGCTGGTCGCGCCCACGCCAATGTCCCAGTCGAAGAAGAGACCGGCGTGCAGATCCGTCAAGGTCTGCGCGGACGTGTTGATGATGGTGTATTTCAGGAAGACGAGGCCCGTGAGACCGGCCTCGATGAATTCGTAGGTGTGGAGTTTCACCGTGACGCCGATCTTGTCGAATTCCGGGGCGCTGTTGTCGGTGAATTCCGTGATTCCCTCCTGCGCGGCGATCGTCCCCGGCGTGGTCATCACCACCGGCGTTGCGCCCACGAAATCGGCGCACTGCACGTTGCCGCTCTCGTTGCGCGCCACGTCCACCACCTGCGGACTGCCGTTCACCGTGGCGCCGATCATCAGCGCGCCTTCGAAGAGCACATTGAAGCCATTGTTCCGGAAGATGTAGCCCTTGCCCCGCACGCCCGTGAAGTCGTCGAAACCGATGTTGCCGTCGTTGGAAATGGTCGTGACGATCTCGTTGGCGTTGTGGTCGCGGTAGGTGGGCTGCTGGATGAAGGAGAGTCCGCCGTAGTCGCTGTACCCGTCGTCCGTGATGGTGAAGAACATGTCGAGCTGCTCGTTGAGCGCCTCGACGTCCGCGAGCTGTATCACGAAGGGATCGGCCTCGTTGTTCTTCTCCTCATTCGTGCCCAGCGTGCCGAGCGTGAAATCGGGATTGAGGATCGTCACGTTCGGACTCGGGGAGCTGAGCTTCACCGTCGCGTTCTTCGTCGTCCCGAGGAAGTTCTTCCAGCGCATGCGCAGTTCGAGTTTTTCTCCGCGTTCCAGCACGGTGTTGCCGTTGCCGTACTTCGCGTCGCTCAGCGTGAACGAGACCATGCGCACGGACGGCAGCGAGAGCGTGAGCGCCCGCAGGGCGTTCACGCGGCCGTACCCGAGTTTGCGCGCATAGCGTCCCGCCTGCAGCGAGTCGATGTTGTCGCTCGTGACCCGCACCTGTTCCGCCAGCGCGCGGCCGCGCAGATCGGGCCGGTGGCTCGCGACCAGCGCGAGGACGCCGGCGACCTCGGGACTCGCCATGGAAGTGCCGGACATGGAACTGTACGAGCTGTTCGTGCGGCTGACAGCGCTGACGATGTTGTCGCCGGGCGCCGAGACGCTCACCCATGTGGAGTAGTTGGTGAATCCGCTCGCCCTGTCCGACGGACCGGTGCTCGCGACCGAGAGAATGTTCGGGTAACAGGCCGGGGTGAAAATGCCGTCGGCCGCGTCGTTCCCCGCGGCGGCGACGACGGTGGCGCCTTTCGAGAGCGCGTAGTCGATGCGGTCGATCTCGCTCTGGAGGTAGCCGCCCGTGCCGCCCCAGCTGCAGTTGATGATGGTCGCGCCCTTGTCGGCGGCATACACGATGCCATCGTAGCCGCGAAGGATGGTGCTGCCGCTGTTGTCGGTCCCGCATTTCACCGGCAGATACCTGCACTGGAATGCGACGCCGGCCACGCCCTTGCTGTTGTTCCCGACGGCCGCGATGATGCCGGCCACGTGCGTCCCGTGGTCGTTGCCCGTCGCCGTCGGAAGCGGATCCACGTCGTAGTACTTGCCGCCGCCGGTGCCGTCCGCGCCGGCGAAGTCGATGCCGATGATATTGTCGATGTAGCCGTCCGCGTCGTCGTCCTTGCCGTTGAGATCGGCGGTCGTGTACTTGCCGTCGCGGTTGATGTCCTCGCCGGGATTCACCCAGACGTTCTCGCGAAGATCCTCATGCGTCCAATGCACGCCGCTGTCCACCACGCCGATGACGATTTCGGGCTTTCCCTTCGTGATGTCCCACGCCTGTTTGAGCTGCATGCGGTCGATCGCGTACTGCTGCGACAGCATGGCGTCGTTCGGCACGAACGAGAGGCGATGAATGCGTTCGGGCTCGGCGTATTCGACGCCGGGAACAGCGGCCAGGGCGCGGGCGACGTCGAGGGGATCCGCCGCCGCGTCGAAGGTCACGCGGTACATGCGGTCCAGCCCGATATCCTGCCCGGACGCGGTGAAGGCGTTGCCCTGCGACGGATACATCTGCTCGGTGGCGGTCACGCCGTAGCGCAGGAAGGCGGGCGAGAGCGCGGGGAGGTCCACTGCGCGCTTCGACATGGCGGACTTCACGGAAACGGCGAACTTGACGATCACGACTCCCGCCTGTGTCTCGATCGGTCCCGAAAGCTGCGAGAGACGGTCGGTTTTCCCGCTCCCGCGGACGGATCCCGGCCCCTGGCCGGCGATGAGCGCGGACGCGCTGACCGTGATGAGGAAGGCGGTGAGCAGAGGGATTGCGCGGGACATCGTCATTGCGGTGAATCCGAAAGTGGAGAGAGCGGGATGATTGAGCGGTGCTTCGGTGCGTCGCGCGGAGAGGATTCCTCCTCCCGGACATAAACACAGCGGACGCGGGAGAGTTCCTCGCCGGCCGGCGGCGCTGCCGCGAGCAGCGCGTCAGGCGGCGGTGATGCGGCCGATCACGAACGGTTTTTCAGTCGCGAGCCCGGCGAGGATGGAGGACTCCGCGCCGGCGTCCGCGACGACGATCATTCCGACGCCGAGATTGAAGGTGCGGCGCATGTCCTCCTCAGGGACGGCCCCGAGTTCCTGAATCATCGAAAAAAGTCTCGGGCGCTGCCATGCGCTCCAGTCGATGTCGAGCGCAAGGTGCTTCGGGATCACGCGCATGGTGTTCCCGATGATGCCGCCTCCGGTGATGTGCGACAGCGCGTGCACCGTTCCACCGGCGAGCAGCGGGTGGACGGCCGGAAAGTACGAACGATGAACGGCGAGCAGGGCTTCGCCGAGCGTCCCTTCGAGGTCGTCGATGCGGGCGTGCAGATCGAAGTGCGGAAGCAGGACGGCGCGCGCGAGCGAGAAGCCGTTCGTGTGCAATCCGGTGGAAGGCAGCCCGATGAGCACATCGCCCTCGCGCACGTTCTCCTTGTTGAGGATGCGCGATTTTTCGACGATCCCGACAATGGTCCCGGCGATGTCATATTCGGCGGGCGCGTACATGCCGGGCATCTCCGCCGTCTCGCCTCCGATGAGTGCGCAGCCGTTTTCCGTGCATGCCTTCACGAAACCGAGGATGACCTGCTCCGCGATGTCGGGGTTCAGTGACCCGGTCGCGAAGTAGTCGAGAAAGAACAGCGGTTTCGCGCCCGTGGTGAGAATGTCGTTCACGCAGTGATTGACGAGGTCCTGTCCGACGGTGTCGTGCTTGCCGTACAGCGTGGCAACTTTCAATTTAGTCCCGACGCCGTCCACGCTCGATACGAGCACGGGGGCCTCGTAGTCCTTGAATCCGGCATCGAAGAGCGCCCCGAAGCCGCCGATTTCGTTCAGGACAAGCGGCGAGTGCGTGCTCTTTACTGCGGCTGCGATGCGGCGTACAGTTTCTTCACCCGCGTCGATATCCACTCCGGAGGATTTGTACGTGATGCCCATCGACTCCTTCTCTCATAAGGTCTGTAAACTGTTCAAATTACATGGTTTTCGGGGGAAATGCAAACATCGGGAACACCCCCCCCCCCCCCCCCCCCCCCCCCGGGCCCCCCGCCCCGCCCGGGCCCCCCCCCCCCCCCCCCCCCCCCCCCCCCCCCCGCCCCCCCCCCCCCCCCGCCCCCCCCCGCCCCCCCCCCCCGGGCCCCCCCCCCCGCCCGCCCCCCCCCCCCCCCCCCGCCCGGCCCCCGCGCCCGGGCCCGCCCCCCCGCCCGCCCCCCCCCGGGCCCGCCGGGCCCCGGGCCCCCCCGGCCCCGGGCCGGCGGCCGGGGGGCCCGGGGGGCGGCCGGGGGCGCCCCGCCCCCCCCCCCCCCCCCCCCCCCCCCCCCCCCGCCCCCCCGCCCCGGGGGCGCCCCCCCCCCCCGGGGGCCGGGCCCCCCCCCCCCCCCCCCCCCGGGGGGGGGGGGGGGGCCCCCCGGGGCCCGCCCCCCCCCCCCCCCCCGCCGGGGGGGGGGCCCCCCCCCCCCCCCCCCCCCCCCCCCCGGGGGGGGGCGCCCCCCCCCCCCCGGGGCGCCGGGGGCGGCGGGGGGGGGGGGCCCCCCGGCCCCCCCCCCCCCCCCCCCGGGGGGGGGCGCGCCGGGGGGCGGGGGCGCGCGGGGGCCGGCGGCCCGCCGGGGGGGGGGGCCCCGCCGGCCCCCCCCCCCGCCGCCCCCCCCGGCCGGCCGGGGGGGGGGGGCGGGGGGCCCCCCCCCCCGGGCCCGGCGCCCCGCCGGGGCGGCGGCCCCCCCCCCGCCCCCCCCCCCCCCCCCCCCCCCCCCCCCCCCCCCCCGGCCCCGGGGCGGCCGGGGGCGGGGGCGGGGGGGCGGCCCCCCCCCCCCCCCCCCCCCGGGGGGCGGGGAGCCGGGGGCCCGGGGCGCCGGGCCCCCCCCCGCGCGGCGCCCGGGGCCCGGGCCCCGGCGCCCCCCCCCCCCCCCCCCCCCCCCCCCCGGGGCGGCCCCCCCCCCCCGGGGGGCCCGCCCCCCCCCGGGGCGGGCCGGCGAACCCCCAAACCCCCCCCCCCCCCCCCCCCCCCCCCCCCCCCCCCAAACCCCCCCCCCCCCCCCCCCCCCCCCCCCCCCCCCCCCCCCCCCCCCCCCCCCCCCCCCCCCCCCCCCCCCCCCCCCCCCCCCCCCCCCCCCCCCCCCCCCGCCCCCCCCCCCCCCCCCCCCCCCCCCCCCCCCCCCCCCCCCCCCCCCCCCCCCCCCCCCCCCCCCCCCCCCCCCCCCCCCCCCCCCCCCCCCCCCCCCCCCCCCCCCCCCCCCCCCCCCCCCCCCCCCCCCCCCCCCCCCCCCCCCCCCCCCCCCCCCCCCCCCCCCCCCCCCCCCCCCCCCCCCCCCCCCCCCCCCAACCCCCCCCCCCCCCCACCCCCCCCCCCCCCCCCCCCGCCCCCCCCCCCCCCCCCCCCCCCCCCCCCCCCCCCCCCCCCCCCCCCCCCCCCCCCCCCCCCCCCCCCCCCCCCCCCCCCCCCCCCCCCCCCCCCCCCCCCCCCCCCCCCCCCCCCCCCCCCCCCCCCCCCCCCCCCCCCCCCCCCCCCCCCCCCCCCCCCCCCCCCGCGATCCCAAACAAGACAACGATCCGGTCGATGAGAATCGGCCGGATCGTTTTTTTTTCGGACCGGGTCAGGAGAGCCGGAAGGAGCGGAGCGGGACGAATCGTATATTCCGCGTGTGAGAATCAACGCCTATGACACCATCGTCATCACCAACACCACCCCGCCATCCCTCCGCTTCGATGCCTCTGATCAGTAGCGCTTGCGCACCGCGCGGACGCGGCGTTCCCGCGACGTTTCGGCGGGCGGTCCTCCTCGTTCTTCTCGCATGGAGCGGAACGGAGGCCGCCGCGCAAACGCCGCAGGAACAGCAGAACATCACCACCCTCTATGAGCGGGGCCTCGCCGCGGTGCAGGAAGGGCGTTTCGACGATGCGGTGAAATCCTTCAAGGAGATCACGGTGCTCCGGCCGGGAGAGGGGAAAGGGTTTTTCAATCTTGGAAAGGCCTACTTCCGCGCGGATCGATTCGGGGAAGCGGTGGCTCCGCTCAGGAAGGCGATCACCCTCACGAAGGAAAACGCGGAAATCCACTACACCCTCGGGCTGGCGTATCACCGCCTGAAGAAGCTGGACGACGAGGTCGCGGCCTATCGCGCGGCGCTGCAGGCGAAGCCCGCGTACCCCGAAGCGCTGCTCAACATGGGCATCGCGCTGGTCCAGCAGAAAAAATTCGAGGAGTCCATCGATCCCCTGCTGCAGACCGCGAAGCTGCGGCCGGACGAATCGCGAGCACCGTACATGCTCGGTATCGCGTACAACAACCTCAAGCGTCCGAAAGAAGCGGCCGAGGCCTACGCGCGCGCCCTCGCGATCCGCGACGACTTTCTCGAGGCCCGCGTCAACCTCGCGTCGCTGCACGAGCGCGCCGGACGTTTCGACGACGCCATTGCCGAAGCGTCGAAGGCGATGAAGCTCAAGCCCGAAGATCCGGACATTCTCGCGATTTCCGGACGCTCGCATGCGGGGCTCAAGCAGTTCGAGGAGGCGGTGCGCGAGCTGTCGGCCGCGGTCCGCCTGAAGCCGGCGTACCCCGAAGGCCACTTCCAGCTCGGTTCCGCGCAGCAGGAACTCGGTCGCCACGCCGACGCCGCGACGTCCTTCGCGGCCGCGCTTGCGGCGCGGTCGCCGTTTCCGGAAGCGTCGTACAAACTGGGGGAAACGCTGTTTCTCCTCGAACGGTACGCCGAAGCGGCTGCCGCCTTCATGGATGCCGCCCGCGCCAAACCGGACAATCTCCCCGCCCTGTACAACGCCGGTCTCTCGTACGAACGCAGCGGCAAGGACGCCGACGCGGTGACGGCGTACCGCACATGCCTCGCGGTCACGCCCGGCTACGCGCGCGCGTCGCAGTCGCTCGGCGACCTGCTCATGCGGCTGCAACGCTACGAGGAGGCGGTCGGCACCCTCGACGCCGCGGTGCGCGCAGCCCCGGCGAACGCCTCGCTGCAATTCTCGCTCGGCGTCGCCTGCGATTTCGCGGGCAAGCTCGACCGCGCGGAAACCGCGTTCCGCACGGTGACGGAACTCGATGCCGCCTCCGCCAAGGCGTGGAAGAACCTCGGCTTCATCGGCTTGCGGCAGAGCCGGTATGGTGACGCGGCCTCGGCGCTGGAGCGGTCGCTCGCGTTGGAACCGCGCAATGCCACCGCCCTCGCCAACCTCGGACTGGCGCGCACGATGCTCGGCTCGCTCGAAGGCGCGCTCGAACCGCTGCGCGCGGCGCTCGCCCTGGATTCCACCATGCAGGAGCCATGGTTCCTCCTCGGGGACAATCTGAGGCAACTCCAGCGGTACGACGAGGCGCTTCCCGCGTTGCGCTCGGCCGTCGCCCTCGCGCCGAAAGACGCCCGCGTCGTCTACGCGCTCGGCGAGACGGCGGTCGCCCTCGGCGACCGGGAAACGGCGGTACGACAGTACGCGATCCTGCAGGATCTGGATGCCGCGAAGGCGAAGGCCCTGAATGCGAAGATCGACAAGATGGGGGCGGAGCAGAAGTAACGCGGTGGCCGTCCGTCACCCGCGTCCGGGAAACGCCGCGCGGAGCTCCGCGATCTGCGCCTGGCTCAGGCCCGCCGGCTCAAAGCCCGCGCCTGCACAAAGAAACCAGATGCGCGCCGATTTCGCGACGATGTCGATGCGGTCAAGGGCCGCATGCGGCGTGGCGCCGATGGCAACGACGCCATGTTTCTCCCAGAGCACCACGTCGTGCAGCTGCATTGCCGCCACGGTCGCGGTTGCGAGACGTTCCGATCCCGTGAGCGCGTAGGGGACCAGCCCCACACCGGCCGGAAGGAAGATGACCGCTTCCGGGTGCATGCCCCAAAGCATCGCGTTCAGCGTGGCCTCGTCCTGGAACGCCGCATGGTGGGTCAGGGCGACGAGCTCGGTCGCGTGCGCATGCAGCACGACGCGCTCGCTCGTGCCCCGCGCGCGGAGCGCCTCGTGGATCGCGAGATGCGACGCCAGTTCCGAGGTGGGCGCGAGGGTCGGCGCAGCGCCATCCGGGAGGAAAAGCACGCAGCCGGCGCCGTCGTCGTCGATGCGCAGAAAGGTCGCATGCGCGAGGGGATCGCGCGCGACGTCGCGCATGCGCCTGCCCGTGCCGGTGACGAGGTACGAGCGACCCGCAAGCATGCCGTACGGGCGCGGAAAGGGAAGGACGCGCTCCTTCGCCGAGGCGGCAGGAGTCCCGATACCCTCCCCGGTGACGTCCGCGGTGATGTTCCCCGCGTTGCTCTCGGCCCAGCCTCGATCCCAGAGGATGCCGGCCACCTCGGCCACTTCGCGCACGGTCCGCCCCGCGGCGTCCGGGTTGTCATGCATGCGGGAGTCCCATGATCATCCGACCGGAAGCCAGTACGACACTTTGAGCGCGAAAAAGTTCGCGCCCTTCGCCCCGATCGAATCGAAGGTGTCGCGCGGACCGATCAGCGCGTCGGAGGCCTCGAAGAGTCCGCGATCCTGCTGCCACACAAGGAACAGCGTGCTTCCGCGCATCCACTCCCAGCGCATCACGAGGTTGCTCCGGAAGGAGAGGTATCGAAAATCCTGGTTGCGCAGCGAGAATGCCGCGGGGCCGTCCGTGACAAGAAAGGAACCGTCGTCCCTTCGCGTGATCGTGCTTCCATCCGTGCCGTAGCTGCGCAGATCGCGGCTGCGCGCGGCGGCGGCGAGTTCTCCGTAGGCGAAAAACCGCCCGCTCTCCGCGTAGGGCTCCGCATACAGTTCGAGGGTCAGATCGGGCGTGAACGCGTAGTTGCACCGCAGGGTGAGAGCCAGTTTCCCGCGCTCGATGGAGGAGAACACATACCGCGTTCCGAAGGTCGCCGCGGCGCCGCCGGGGAGCGCCGCGATGTATTGCCGGGGATTGACGGAATGGCTCCATCGCGGCTCGATCGAAAGCTCCCATTGCCCCTCGGGACGATAGGACGCCTTGCCGCTCGCGGAAACGCTCCAGCCGCCGAGATCGTCCCGTATCAGTCCGAGAGCGAGCGACCACTGCGCGGGCATCGCGTAGTTTCCGGAGAGCGACAGACTGCCGCTGGTGACGGCGGGCGTGCCCATGAGCGGTCCGCCGCGGGTGAGGTCGTCGCTCAGCGCCGAGATGCCGTGTTCAAGACGCAGCGCGGCGTTCCAGTAGTTCCAGAGCATGGCCGTCGCGGAGACTTCCGCATCCGCGTACTGCCGGATGCCGCCGTAGTTCCAGCCGCCGCCGACGGCGAGATCGATCGAGTACGATCGAAGCAGGGTGCGCGGTGCGGTCTCGCGGTATTGGATGTTTCCCCATCCGGCGATGTCGTCCGAGGCGAGCAGGAGGCCGGCGTCGTTGATCTCGAAGCCGGGCGATTCGGTGGAGATCTGCCCGCCCCAGAGCCAGTGCTCGCCGCTGTTCTTGGCGAACTGGAGCATGCCGCAGAAACCGGACAGTGATGTCCTGTTTGTGTCGAGCCGGACATGGGGCGCGTCCGGACGCTGGAAGAAGTGGGCGCTCGAGGTCTGCACGCGCAGCAGGGCGGCGGGCGCGCCGCTGACGTGGCTTGCGCCGAGGTATCCGTTGAGCACGTAAGCGCCGCCGTCGAAACGCAGGTTGAAATCGGCGCCCCCCGCAAGGGCCTGACGGTTGAGGAGATGGGCGAGCGGGTCGCTGTCGCGCAGGTCGCGCTGCACGCCGGTGAACATCAATCCCGCGGTGGAGGCGTCGGCCCCGAACTGCTGCTGCGCGCGGAGGACGCCGAAGCCGGCGAGCGGCTCCACGCGCCGCGAAGTGACCTGCCCGCTGAGCGTGTCGAATTCGCGCACATCCTCGGGCGAGGTGACCGCGCTGAGCGCGCCGATGGAAAAGCCCGATCGCAGGCGACCCGTGACCTTGGCCGCGCCAAGGATCGAGGTGCTCGTCGGCATGTCGGTGTACCGCGCCGCGCTCCCTCCATGCGGGGCGGCGCCGATGCGCCGGGAGTAGAAGTACGACATGCCCGGCCCCTGGAGGAGTCGGCTTCCCTCGATGAAGAAGGGCCGCCGCTCGCTGAAGATCGTCTCGTAGGCGGAAAGGTTGACCTCGGCCGGATCGGCTTCCACCTGCCCGAAATCGGGGTTGATGCTGGCGTCGAGCGTCAGGTTGGGACCGAGCCCCATTTTATAATCGAGACCCGCGCGGCCGCGCAGATTGCTCCCGTCATCGAAAGGATTGCGATGGTCGCGATCGTCCCGCAGCGTGGAACTGCCCGCGAGGTAGGGGACAATCTCGATGCGGTACGAGGAGCGGATGCCGCGGATCCCGTTCAGCGTCCCGAAACGCGAGGCCCAGCCGGTCTGCTTCTTGGGCACCAGGACCCAGTACAGGTCCTCGTTCTCCGTCGGAATGTACCGGTTGATGTTCAGTCCCCAGATTTGCGCGATCGATCCGCTGAAGCGCAACTGGGAAAACGGGATCCGCATCTCCGCGATCCAACTGCTGTCGTCGCGCGTCACGGCCGCTTCCCAGACCGGATCGAAGGAATAATCGCGCGAGAATTCCTCGTCCTCGTGATGGTAGTAATCGATGCGCACGCCGCTGGCGGTGACGCCGAAGGTGTACGCGGTGAGCTTGTCGAAGTACGTGTCGAGGGAGATCAGCACGCGCTCGGAATTGCCGGCATTGTCGCGACGGCTGAGGGTGGATTGCACCGAACCGGAAGGGCGCGTGTGCATGCGCGCGCCGATGTAGAGCGAGGAACCGTCGTAGCAGAAACGAACCTCCGTCCGCTCGCGCGGCTTCGCGCCCTCGATCGGCTCCTTCTGCACGAAGTTCTCGACCGGGACGGCCTTCTTCCATACGGCTTCGTCCAGACGCCCGTCCAGCGTCACGCTCTCGCTCGTGAGCCGCACCGCGTTCGCCGCATGGGGATTGGGAGGATCGGCGCGCCGGAATGACGGTGCGCCCGCGTCCTGCGACTGTATCGAACAGCGTTCCATATCGCGTTCCCAGCGATGCGGCACCGGCCGGGCAGTGACGGTGCAGGCAAGCGCAGTGTGCAGTGCCAGCAGGAGGAGCGAACTGCGGAACTGCGCGGGGCGGACGGCGAGCGTCGCCGGGAGCGATGAAGGCGGTGTCACAAAGTCAGCGTTGTGCCGCAAGAGGGGATGAGAAACAGTCGAGCCTTCTGTTGCCGGATGCGAGAGGCGAAAGTCTCTTTCTCCGGAAGTCCACCATGATACGAAAATTCCGGACCCGATGGAATACGTCGGAGTGAAACGGAACGCGCTTCACGGGCCCACACCGCGCGCTTCCTTCCTGAGGCGGCCAATGGTTATATTCCTCCCGTTCGGCTCGCAGGCCTCGATGCCGCCCGCGACGAATCGGGATTTCACCATTTCACGGATATGCCATGCCGCGACACGATCTCCGTCCGCAATCAATTCCCCGCACGCCTGAAGAGACGGCCCGGCACCTCGCCGCCTTCGAACTCGCGCCCGCATTTTCCGCCGGGATCTGGTATTTCGGTTCCGCGGGCAGCCGCTTTCACGCCCCGTACGGCCGTCCGCGCTCCATCGAGGAGCGTCTGGATGTCGCCGCCTCTCTCGCGGGGTACGGCCTGTCGGCCCTCGAGGCGCATTACCCGAATGAAATCAGCGAGGAGAACGTCGACGTGTGGAAGAGCTTCTCGCGCGACACGGGCGTGCGCATCCTCACCGTTGTTCCGCTGCTCTTCTTCGACCCGCAGTTCGAGTGGGGCTCGCTCTCCAACCCGGATCCCGAGGTCCGGCGCGCGGCGATCGACCGCACGGCCGCGGCCTTCCGCATGAATCGCGAACTCGAGACGGATTTCGCGGTGGTCTGGCCGGGCATCGACGGGTACGAGAATCCCTTCGGCATCGATTTCGCCGCCATGCGCGCGCGCTTCGCCGCGGGTCTCGCCGAGGCGATGGACGCCGTTCCGGGCACCCGCGTCGCCTTCGAGCCCAAACCGTATGAACCCCGCGGCCGCATCCTGTTCGGCAGCACGGCAGAGGGCATGCTGCTCTGTCACGAGGTCGAGCGGCGTCTCGCGCATCCGGTCAATACCGCGCTGCTGCGCGAGGGACACGCGCTCTGCTGCATGAATCCGGAAATCGGCCACGTGCTCATGGGCTATGAGGATCTGCCCTACGCGTACAGCTGGCCGCTCTCGGAAGGACGCCTCGCGCACCTCCACGTGAACAGCCAGCCCCTCGGAAATTACGACCAGGACCTGAACGTCGGCGTGGTCAGTCCCGAGCAGCTCGAAGCGCTCCTCTATGTGCTCAAGATGCACGCGTACACGGGGTACTTCGGCATCGACATCAATCCCGAGCGCATGCCGGTGGAGACGGCCATCCGCATCAACATCGACGCCGTCCGCGCGGCCTCCGACCGCATCAACGCGCTCGATCACGACTCCATCATCAACGCGGTGACGCACCCCGGCAAGGCGCGCGGCTGGCTCGAAAGCTACCTCATCCGCGCCCGCGCCTCGCGCCCCGAACGCCTGCCCGCGCTTCCACCCCTGACATTCTAACAGTGTGTCATGAATTCGATTTCTCCGACGCTCGCATCCATGAGTCACGTCCGAATTTTCTTTATTCTGGATTCTGAATTCTGAATTCCTTCTCCCACATCAACGCACCCGCTCACCACGTGAAACACGTCACCATCTACACCGACGGCGCCTGTTCGGGCAATCCCGGCCCGGGCGGCTACGGCGCCATCCTGCTCTACAACGGCACCGAAAAGGAACTCTCCGGCGGCTTTCGCGCCACCACCAATAACCGCATGGAGTTGATGGCCGTCATCGTCGCCCTCGAATCGCTCAAGGAGGAATGCGAGGTCACGGTCTATACGGATTCGCGCTACATCGTGGATGCGGTCACCAAGGGCTGGGCGGAACGCTGGAAGAACAACGGCTGGATGCGCAACAAGAAAGAGCGGGCGCTGAATCCCGACCTGTGGACGCGCGTGCTGTACCTGTGCTGGAAACACGAGGTCGCGTTCCGCTGGACTCCGGGTCATGCGGGCGATGTCTACAACGAACGCTGCGACCGTCTCGCCGTCGCCGCCGCGCAGGCGCCGGACCTCCCCGTCGATGCAAAACGCGAAGGCGAGCTCTTTGGAGGGTTTCGGTCATGAATGCCATCGCCGGTCGCAGCTTCTTCCTCGGCATCGACATCGGCACGAGCGGAACAAAAGCGGTCCTGATCGATGCGGAAGGCCGGTTGCATGCGCGCGCGGTGGCGGAGCACGCACTGTCCGCGCCGCGGCCGCTCTGGTCCGAGCAGGACCCGGAGGATTGGTGGAACGCGGTGAAACAGGCCGTGCGCGACGTGATACAGGATGCCGGCATCCGGAATGCGCAGATCGCGGGCATCGGATTGACCGGACAGATGCACGGTCTCGTCGTGCTCGACGCGAGGGGCGGCGTGCTTCGTCCCTGCATCCTGTGGAACGATCAGCGCGCATCGGCGGAATGCGCCGCGCTCACCGCGCACATCGGCGCGGAACGCTTCCTCGCCATCACCGGCAAGCCCGTGCTGCCGGGTTTCACCCTCCCGAAACTCGAGTGGATGCGCGCGCAGGAACCGGAACTCTTCGCGCGCATCGCGCATGTGCTGCTGCCGAAGGATTACATCCGGTATCGTCTCTCCGGAACCTTTTTCAGCGACGTGTCCGACGCGTCAGGCACCTCGCTGCTCGACGTCGGCGCGCGGGCGTGGTCGCGTGAATTGCTCGACGCGCTCGATATCCCGTCGTCGTGGATGCCCGAAGTGGAGGAGTCGCCCGTGGTCACGTCCTTCGTCAGCAGCGCGGCGGCCTCGGAGACGGGACTCGCGGCGGGCACGCCCATCGTCGGAGGAGCGGGAGACCAGGCCGCGGAAGCCGTCGGCAGCGGCGTCCTCGCGGGCGACGCCGTGTCCGTCACCATCGGAACGTCCGGGGTCGTGTTCGCCGGTTCATCAACGTATGCGAGCGATCCCGGAGGCCGCGTCCACGCGTATTGCCACGCCGCGCCCGGGCTCTGGCACATCATGGGCGTGATGCTCTCCGCGGGCGGCAGCCTCCGCTGGTACCGCGACACGCTGGGTCTGCCCGAGAAGGAACTGGCGCGCGATCACGGCATCGACGCCTACGAGCTGATCACGGAGCATGCCTCGCGCGCGGCGGCGGGCTGCGAGGGCTTGTTGTTTCTGCCGTATCTGACAGGCGAGCGCACGCCGCATCCCGACCCCTGGGCCCGCGGCGCCTTCGTCGGCATCACGGTGCGGCACGGACGCGAGCACTTCGCGCGCGCCGTGATGGAGGGCGTCTCCTTCGGCCTGCGCGACGCGTTGGAACTCGTGCGCGGACTCGGCCTTCCCGTTCGCGAGGTGCGGCTCTCCGGCGGCGGATCGCGCAGTGACGTCTGGCGGCAGATGCTCGCCGACGTGTTCCGCGCGGACGTGCTCACGGTCAACATCACCGAAGGAGCCGCCTTCGGCGCGGCACTGCTCGCGGCGGTGGGCGCGGGCGCCTGGGCGAGCGTGCGGGAGGCGGTCGATGCGGTCGTCACCGTCACGGGATCGACGTCCCCGGGCGATGCCGCCGCGGTGTACGACGAATGCTACCCGCGCTATCGCGCACTGTACGGCGCGTTGAAGGACGAATTTCGCGCGATGCACGAGGCGCTGCCTCGCACGCGGGAGGCGTGACCGCATGGCCTCGCCTCTCTCCATCGGCATCATCGGGTGCGGTTCCATCGGCCGCGAACACGCGACCTGCCTGGCCGCGCTCGAAGACGCGCGGCTCTCGCTCTTTGCCGACAGCGACCGCGCCCGCGCGGAGGAATTCCTCGAGGATTTCGGCGGCGACGGCGCGACGGACGACCCGGCCCGCGTCTTTGCGGATCCCGCGGTGGATGCCGTGTACATCTGCACGCATCACGACAGCCACGTCCCGCTCGCCATCGCGGCGGCGGAAGCGGGGAAGCACGTGTTCATGGAGAAGCCGCTGGCCCTGACCGTGGAGGACTGCCGCCGCATCGGCGCGACCCTCGATCGCACCCGCGTGCTGTTCATGACCGGCTTCAAACTCCGCTTCTTTCCGCTGGTCGATCGGCTGCGCGCCTTCATTCCGAAACCCGCGCTGCAGGTGGCGCAGATCTGCGACGACCGCTGGCCCGACGCGTTCTGGGGCAACGATCCCGTGAAGGGCGGCGGGAACGTGCTCTCGCAGGGCGGACACGCGATGGACCTGGTCTGCCATTTCTCCGCCGGCGAGCCCGTGCGTATCCACGCCGAAGGCGGCAACGCCACGCATCCCGGCATCTCCATCGTCGACACGCTGGCCGTGACCATCTCCTTTTCCGACGGGTCGGTCGCAAGTCTCGCCATCTCCGATTCGGGCGCATCGCCGACGGTATCGAAATTTTCCTTTCAGGCCATGGACGGCGAACGCGCCGCGCATCTGTCCGACCGCCT
The DNA here is from genome assembly GCA_016720835.1 of Ignavibacteria bacterium. Classification (GTDB taxonomy): domain Bacteria; phylum Bacteroidota; class Ignavibacteria; order SZUA-365; family SZUA-365; genus JADKJW01. The sequence continues at coordinate 185,008 of JADKJW010000002.1, read as the reverse complement.
CTGCGTGCTGCGCCTCGCCGAGGGCGCGGCGGTGTCGGAACTCCGCGAAGAAACGGAGCAGGGACTCCTGTTCGAGAGCCGCGCCTTCCTGCGGGCCCTCCGCACGGGCGTCGCGCCGCAGCCGGGGTACCGCGACGGACTGCGGTCGGCCACCCTGCTCGAACTCGCCCTCACCGCCGCGCGCACCGGAGTCCCGCAACACGTGCGGCTCTGACGCGCCGCATATCGACATCACCCAGTTCCGGAGGTCGTCATGAGAACCGTGCGCATCGCGGCCGTGTCCTTTCTGATGGACGACGGTCCGCATACCGTGGACCGCAACCTCGAGCGCGCGGCGGCCTACGTCCGCGGCGCCGCCGAGCGGGACGCGGATGTCGTCTGTCTCCCCGAGGCCGTGACCACCCTCGCGGTGCCGGGCGATCCCGTCGCCGTCGTCGCGGAATCCGGCGCGGCATGGAAGCCCTTCTTCGCATCGCTCGCGAAGAAGCATCGCATCAATCTCGTCGCGCCCTACCTCGTCCGCGCGGCGGGCCGCGTGTACAACCAGGCGACGGTGTTCCACCGCGACGGCACGACGGCGGGCGCCTACCGCAAGGTGCAGCCCAACGGCGCGGAGCTCGCCTACACACGGCCGGGCGGCGCCTTCCCGGTGATGCAGCTCGATGTCGGCGCGGTGGCCGTGATGCTCTGCATGGACATGCACTTCCCGGAGATCGCGCGCATCTACGCGCTCAAGGGCGCGGACATCCTGTTCTGGCCCACCGTCACGCACGGCCCGACGCAGGAATCGCTCCTCGTGCAGCTCCGCGCGCGCGCCATCGACAACTCGCTCGTCATCGCGGAATCCAACCTCGCCGCCGCGCCGCCCTACGCGCCGTACAACGGACGCTTCCGCCCGGGCAACGCGCGCATCGTGGATCATCACGGCGACATCGTCGCGCAGACGGGGCGCCGCCACGGCTTCGCCATGGCCGACGTGGATCTCGACGAGGTTCGCATGACCTCCGAGGTCGTCCTCCTTCGCGAGCCGGACCACACGCGCGAGGACCTCGAACGCCTGCTGCGCCTCGATCTCTACGCCGACGAGTACGCGCGTCTCGCGCGACGCCGCACAAAACGGACATCCTGATCCTTTGTCTGGATCCTCACCGCCAGCGCGCCGTCATCCCATGGCCGACACCCCCGCAGCGCCCGTCACCGAGGGCCTCGTCATCCTCGCCGGAGGCATCTCCTCGCGCATGGCACGCTCGCTGGCCGGAACTCCGGGATCCGTCGATCGGCACATCGCCAAGGGCATGATCGGTCTCGGCGAGGAGGGCCGGCCCTTCCTCGACTACCTGCTGCTCAATGCCGCGGAGGCGGGACTCCGTGACGTCGTCATCGTCGTGAGCGACCGCGACGATTCCATCCGCGCCGCATACGGGCCGCAAGATCGCGACAACGACTTCCACGACCTGCGCGTCTCGTACGCCGTGCAGCGCATCCCCGCGGATCGACGCAAGCCCCTCGGCACGGCGGACGCCCTGCTGCAGGCGCTGCGAGCGCGGCCGGACTGGCACGGGCGCCATTTCCTCGTCTGCAACAGCGACAACCTGTATTCGACGCGGGCCATGCGTCTGCTCCTCGCGCTCGGCGACAGCGGGGGATGGATCGATTACGATGTGCGCGGCCTCCGGTTTTCCGACGAGCGCATCGCGCAGTTCGGCATCACCGGCAAGGACGACGAGGGCTTCCTGACGCGCATCATGGAGAAGCCGTCACTCGAGGAGCTGGCCCGCGAGCGCGCGGCGGCGGGGACCGTCCGCGTCAGCATGAATCTCTGGCGCCTCCCGTACGATCTCGTCCTCCCCGCGCTCGAGGAGTGTCCACTGCATCCGTTGCGCGACGAGAAGGAACTGCCCGTCGCCATCGGCCTCATGATCGCGCGTCATCCGCGCTCCCTTCGCGCCGTACCCCTCAGCGAGCATGTGCCGGATCTTACCAGCGCGGAGGATTTCGATGATGTGCGGGCGTATCTGCAGGAACGATACGGGCGGGACAGGGGGCAGGTGGAAGGGGACAGGTTGAAAGGGACAGGTTGAAGGGGGTCATTCCCGCAGTTTTGCTTCCTGCTGAAGTTCCACCATCAACGCGCGTCGTTCGTCAGCGCTCATCGCGCGAAGGTCGTGCGTTTCGTCCGAGGAGAGCGAGTGTACGAAGCCGCCGATCAGTCCGCCCACGATGCCGAAAACGACGCCGCCCGTGGCCGCGCTGAGCAGAATGGTCTGCGCGGCATTGCCTTCTGCTGCTCGACGACCAGACGACTCCCGCGGCCAGTCCGCCCACCGCGCCGATGCCCGCGCCGATGAGGCCGCCGTCCTTCGCGCCGTCCCAGAACGTCGACGGCCGGAACACGCTCAGCTCCAGCACGTCCTCCAGCGGAACATCCAGGGGAGGCTTGTGATCGTTCAGCGTGATGCGGTCGGCGCGTATGACGATGTCGCGCGGATCCAGCCGCTCGTCGCCCAGCGGCGTGGTGACGACCCACAGCGAGCCCTGCGCGCGAAGAGATGGATGTGCGGCGGACAGGGCGAGAAAGAAAAAAAGTCCCGCTGCGAGGCGGGACTTCACTGGTGTGCCGTTGCGTCGGGAGTGGCTCATTGGACGATCAGAACCTTGTGAATCGTGGTGGACCTCGCTGTGCTCAATCTCGCGAAATACAGGCCCGCGTCCAAGCCGGTCGCGTCGATCGACAGCTGCTGAAGTCCGGCCGATTGTTCCGCATTGACCAGTTCGCGCACGAACCTCCCATCCGCGCGATGGAGGCAGACGCGGACGCGCCCGGCTTCGGCAAGCGTGTAGGAAAGGCCGCAGATGCCCCCGCAGGGCGAAGGCGACAGTTGCATCGAGATTGCCGGCATCTGCGAGCGTGCAATCAGCACTGGACCGTGGAAGGTGATTCGCCCGTCGCGATCGATCTGTCGAAGACGGTAGGAGAGCTCTCCCGTTGGCGCGGAGGCATCCCTGTAGCCGTAGTGATGGGGTGCATCGCTGCTGCCGTATCCGGCGACGAATCCAATATTCTCCCAGTCTGCCGAAAACGCGGTTGCAGCGTCAATACGACGCTCGATCTCGAAGCCGTAATTGTTGCTCTCCGTCCGCGTCGTCCATTGCAGGAATACTGCATCCGCGAGTCGCTCGGCGGAGAAGGACGTCAGTTCCACCGGAAGGCTGAAGGTCGAGGTGCTGATGGCGCTGTTGTTGGCCGGATTGATGTCCCCCGCGAGCGCGGGTGGAGTGATGTTGGTGGTGTTGCGCACAAGGGCCGGAGGGCTGGCGCCGACCGTTCCCGAAATCGTCACCGCGATGCTCCCGCCGGCCGGGAAGGTGCCCGCGGTCGCGGTCAGCGCGCCGTTGACGAAGGTGAATGTCGGACAGACGGCCCCGCCGGAAGCGGTACAATTCCAACTCATGCCGCTCAATGACGTGTTCAGGGAATCGAAGAGCACGGCGTTGTGCGCGGCGTTCGGACCGTTGTTCGAATAGGTCACCGTGAAGCTGATACTCTGGCCCGGATTGATCACCCCGGGAAAACCGCTCGTCGATGAGACGAGATCCGTGGGCTCTCGAACGCTGAGATTCCGCACTTCATGGAAATTGGTGGATGCTCCCGTCGATGCGGCCAGCGCGATTTTGAAACTGGCGGGGAGCGAACCCTGTCCCGGCATCGTGGTGATGTTGAATTGATTGACCACCGTGGTATAGGCGCTCGTCGCTCCGAATTTCAAGAGGACGGAGGTCTCTCCGGTCGGGAGGATGTACATGATCACGTTGCGGTACGAAGTGCCCGTCTGTCCCGGACGCGAGCTTCTGCCGGTGATATCGATTCCTTGAGCGAGGGTTCCGGACCCGCTGAGGTACCAGTATCCTGAAGTGTCGTTCCCGACCCCTCTGATGGCAACGGCATCCGGTCGCGATCCGGGTCCGCCATTCCGGCCCTCGGAGGGATTGGAGAAATTGCCGAATTCATCCAGGCCGATGCCGACGTATCCGTTCGTAAATCCTGGGATGCTCGGCCCTTTTTTCTGCGCATATCCAAGAGACCCGCCTGGCGCCCCGACGAGGGGACTCGCAGTCGATCCGTTGAACAGGAGGAAGCTGATGCCGTCCGCTCCGCTCCCTCCCCACGCCGTGAAATCGAAGGAGATGTACACGCCGTTCCCGGATGAGAACGCGGTGTTGTAATACGCGCAGCCGGCCTGGTTCGTTCCGTTGCTTGTCAGTCGCAACCACCCGTTGCCGGTCGGGTCCGATCCCCCGCTGGTCAGGCCCGCAGTTCCTCCTATCGTCCACCCGGGGGCCGTGGCATTCTTGAAGCTCTCAACAATGGGGAGTTGGGACCAGGCAACGGGCGAACTCATCGCACTCAACACGGCGATCCACACGGCGGCAATCGCGATCGCCTTCATCGCGTCCCATGCTCCGATCCGGGTTCCGCGGGTGTTGAACCCTGGTCGGATATCAGTCGATTGTGCGGATTTGTGTACCATGTGATGCTTCATGCTGGTTATTCAGGTGCTACAATTTCGCTGATAGTTCAAAAATCAGGCCAACGATAACCATCTTGCAGCGAAACTTAATAAACAAGAACATATGTGCACCCTTTTGGCCATGCACATGCGTTGAAAAAATTGCGCATGAATGAAGAGATTGCGCATTTCGAACGGCCGGGCCGCGTGGCGCATTGCTACCGCATGGCGGAATCCACGGGTGATGCTCTCGCGTTCGAACGTATCGCACCGATGAGTCGATGGTCGGTTTCGATACATGCACGCGGGCCGGTCAAGTGACCGGCCCGTGTCGTGTGGACGTTGCAGGAGTTGAACCTGCGACCTCACGCGTGTGAAGCGTGCGCTCTAACCAACTGAGCTAAACGTCCATCAGCATTACAAAGGTAATCGCGTAATGCATTCGAGTCAATATCGCGCGTCGCGAGACGCGTGAAGTCCTTTCGGAATTGACGATCAGAAGGGCAGGTCCTCTTCCTTGTCGGGAGCCGCCGGAGGGGCTTCGGGAAGCTCTTCCGAGCGCGACGAGGAGCCGCCGCCGCCGCCGCCCTTCGAGTCCAGGAACACGAACTCGTCGAGCACGATCTCGGTCTTGTAGTGCTTGATGCCGGGGTTGTTCTTGTCGTCCCAGTTGCGGGTCTGCAGCTTTCCCTCCACGTACACCTTGCTGCCCTTGTGCAGGTACTGCGCGAGCACCTCCGCGACCTTGCGGAAGGCCACGATGTTGTGCCACTCGGTGCGCTCGACGAGATTGCCGTCGGCGCCCTTGTACGACTCGTTGGTCGCGATGCTGAACGAACAGGTGGGCACCCCGTTCGTCGTGTACCGCAGTTCCGGATCGCCGCCGAGATGGCCGATCAGCGTCACTTTGTTCAATCCGTACGCCATGTTTCCTCCATGATTGCTGTGTTATGGTGATTGCGAAAATACCAGGACCGTCGTTGCGGTGAGCAGGAAGATGCGCTCGTCGGTCATCGCGACGTCCGCGAATGCTGCGGTCCCGCCGGCCAGGGCGAAACGCTCGCGAGTCCATCGGGCTTCCGGTGTCCCGTCGGCCCGGAAGAGATACAGGCCCGCGGGAGTGACGACGGCGACGCGACCCTTGTGGTAACAAATCCCTTTCGCGTCCTCGAAGATATTATACGCGCCGGCGAAAAGGAAGTTCCCGAAACTGTCGAACACGACGAAACGGTCGGACTCGAGCACGTACAGCCGGTCGTCGTCCGAACGCGCCATCGCGACGGGCTCGCGCAGGCGGCCCTCGCCGGACTCGATGCCTCCGAAGGTCTTGTCCACCGCGGCGAAACCGCTGCTCATGACGATGCGGGCGTTGTCGCCGTCGAGGATGGCGAGATTTTCGAGCTTGGTGATCACCACATCGAGCGGCGAGCCGAAGGAGAGGTCCGAGGACGTCGAAGCGTCCCGGGATGGATTCTCCTGCGTCGAAAAAGAACCGAGCGCGTGGAGGGAGCGGTCCAGCCGCACGATGCGGTGATTGCCCTTGTCGGCGACGTACACGATGATGCCGAGGCGCGCGTCGATGCCGCGCGGCTGGTCGAACTGGTTCGCGCCCCAGCCCTGTCCGCCGGTGTGCTGCTCGGGCGTTCCGTCCGGCCGGAACTTGCTGAGCCGGTGCGCCCCTGCGTCCGCGACGAGCACGCTGCCGAACACATCGAGCTCGATGGACGACGCGTTGATGAACGCCCCGAAGCGGTAATCCTCCACCAGCATCGCCGTGTCCTGCGCGGCCATGCGCGGCGCGCAGGCGGCCATGGCGAAGACGAGCAGTGCGGTGGCTGCCGTGCGCATGCGGTCTCCGTGTGCGCTACTGCGTGACGAAGGGCGTGACGGGTCGCGATTGCAGCGTGAGGACGCTTCCGTCCGACGTGCGGAACTCCACCGTCATGCGCACGCGCGGATGCAGCGCCTGATCGAAGGCGGGCACGCCCATCGGCGTGCGGACTGTCAATGCGATGTCCGTGCCCGGCGCGAGGCGGATCTCTTTCGTGTCGAGTTCCTGGTACAGCATGACGGCGGCGAAGCGCCGCAGGCGGGCGCCGGTCGCGACGTTCGTGACCAGACCTTCGGCGCCGAGCAGCACGATCTCACGGTCCGTCGTGTTGCGCAGTTCAACCTGCATCACGGCGTGACAGTTGGGCGCGGAGCCCGGCATGAGGTCGTTCCATACCTGCGTGTCGCGCACGGAGGCGCGCACCTCGTCCGTCAGCCGCGGGGATGAGTGGGAACAGGCGCCCAGCGTGCAGCCGAGCGCCAGCACGAGAAGGGCGCTATTTGCTCGCGACAGGAACCGGGCCACTCGCCACCTCCGTCCTGTACCCGTCCGTGGTCTGGAAGGAGATCTTGACGATGACGTTCGCCACCGTGCTGGTGAAGGGCTCGAGTTCCGGCGGCGTGATGACGGGGATGTCCTTCTTCTGCTTCGGCAGAAGCTGCGCGCTGGAAATGGTGCCGTACGACTGCGGAATGATCGGGCGGAAGCGCGCGATGGCCTGGTTCGTCTTCGCGTCGATGATCGTGCCTTCGATGAAGGCCACGTTCATGCCCTGCTCCGTGCGGTTGATCATGCGCACGGTGATGTTGGCATTCAGGTTGGGCTTGCCGTCCTTCTTCTCCATGCCGACGGTGATGGCCCCGTAGGAAATCGAGAGGGAATCCGTGATCGCGTCCTTGGAACAGCCGGCAACGACTGCCGCAATCGTGAGAATGGTGCCGAGGGAGACAATGAGGCGACGTTTCATGTGCACGCTACACAGTAGGATGATGGGGAGTGGATGCCGCGGTCGCGGACACTGAATATACTTCCGCGGAAGGAAAGAGCAAAGTGTAGTAGGGAGGAGGGAGTGGGGAGTAGGGAGTAAGAAAAATCTCAAGCTCGGGTGGGGGCCTGCCTGCGCTTCGCGTTGCTCAGCTTCGGCGGGCAGGCAAGCGTCCCCGCTTGCCGATTCCGATTTGAACAGACCTCGCCAGGGTGGGGACCCGCCTGCGCTTCGCGTTGCTCAGCTTCGGCGGGCAGGCGAGCGTCTCGCTTGTCCGATTCCGATTTGAACAGACCTCGCCAGGGTGGGGACCGGCGCTCCCGCTTGTCCATTCCGATCCGATCTGAAGCTCCGGGATTCCCTTTACCGAGCTTGGGGGCAGGAGCGTCCCCTTGCGATTCCGATCTGAAGTGGGTATTTTTTTCTGGAGCGGTACCCAGTCTCCCACTCCCTCCTCCCTACTTCTTCCCGGCACGTTTGTTTTTCCCCCGCCCCCTCGCTATACTTGTAATCCGCTGCCTGGATGGCGGAATTGGCAGACGCGCTACATTCAGGGTGTAGTGTCCGCAAGGGCGTGCAGGTTCGACTCCTGTTCCAGGCACAAGAAATGGTCCGATACCCCTCGGACCATTTTCCGTTTCATTGCGCGCACGTTGTCTTGCGGAAGCTACCGAATGATCATCAACGGCGCGCTCGCGCTCCCGCCCGCATGGGTCGCGACGATGCGGTAGCTGCCGGATCCAAGCCGCGGCGGCGGCGTGTACAGCACCGCGTGCCGGCCCGGATCGAGCACGCCCTCGAACAGTGTCGCCACACGCCGGCCGAGCATGTCGTGCAACGAGAGCGTGTACGTGCCGCGCGTCTCCACGCCGAGCGCGATGGTCACCGTCGCGTTGCCGGTGCGCAGGCCGACGGGATTCGGATAGATCTGTCCGAGTTGAAAAGCGACAGGCGGCGCCGCCGGAGGCACACTGCGGAAAGGATTGATCAGGAAGGTGTCGCGCGAGGTGACCGGCAGCTGCGGAAGAAGCGTCACGACGGCTCCTTCTGGAATCTTCGTGGTGTCGGAGTGACGATAGTACCAGCCGACGTATTGGATATCCATGCGCTGGGCATCGGCGTTGAGCTGGTACGTCATCAGCGCGGGATCGGGTGTCGGGGAATAGGTCGATCCGAGCACGAAGAGATATTCCCGGTCAGCAGCGGCGGCCGGATCCCAGGTGTTGTTGTTGCGCGGACCGCCACTCTGCTCGACGAAGGCGAGGTTGAGCTGCCGTGGACTGCTGCTGTCGCTGATGTCGTACGCGCGCAGCGGAACATTTACGTATGCCTGAAACGCGTAGGGCAGCGTCCCTCCGCGCAGGTACAGATACGCCTTCTGCGTGGCTGTCGTACTGAACACGATTTTCACGGGCCGGTATTCGTCCCATTTCAACGCGGAACCGAAGAAGTACACGCCGTATTCGAAGGCGGTGGTGCCCGCCAGGTACGAGTCGAGTCGAGGCGACGCGAGAATACGCGGCGGCGTCTCGGGTACACTGAGATCGGATATGGAATCCACGACGCCGATGGCGGACGTGCCCCGCGTGACCTTCCATCCGTCGGTGAGCGGAGCGTTGTGTGCGAAGGCATCGGGGTACGGGATATTTGTTGCAAGCACCGTCCCTGCGGTCAGATCGAGGATGGACACCTCGCGGCGGGCTGCGAACTCGTTGCCCTGCACGGTGATCTGGTACGTGTGGTCCTTCAGCGCCGCGCGCGACGCGAGCCGCCAGCCGAGCGTGCCGGCGCCTCTGCCGGCGATGTGGAGAGTGAGCGAATCGAAGGGCGCCTTGGTGTACGCATGCGCCGTGACGGACAGCGTGTCGCACCAGCACTGGTCGAGCGTGTCGCGGATGTCGAGCGGAAGCCGGAACACCTCGCCGTCCGCCGCGGCGTCCGGAATATCGAAGCTGACGAAGCTGTTGGAGTCCACCGCATCGTACGGGATTGATAAGCTCTGCAGCGGAGGAAGCAGCCAGCTGGAGATGAAGTCCTGCGGCGAGAGCGGCATGAAGCCGGCGTTTCTCACCGCGACCGGTCCGAGCGTGAAGGGCGATTCGTTCGCAAGCGTGATGCTCACCCGGATGTTCTCGCCCGGATTCGCCACGTGGTCGAAGTTGCGATGATCGGATTCGACGGCCTTCACCGATGCACGCACGGCGCCGGAGAGCGGCAGGCACGGATTGGAGGGCCATTCCGCGAGGCCTGCGTCCGGGTACCAGGTTTTGAGCGCACAGCGCGCGCCGAACGGTGAACGTGCCGGACGGATCTGTTGTCCGGCAAAGAGCCGGTCGCCCGCGGCGCCGTCGTCGTGCGCGCCGTCATCGAAGAGCGGTATCGAATCGAGCAGGGATCCGTCCTTCCGGTACAGCAACCCCATGGCCCGGATCGCCCCGGAGGCGCGTGCCTGCACGGAGATGCGCGTGGTGTTGGATGTCGGAAAATCGGATGCGAATGTCGACGTCGGAATTCCCACCTGATACGGCTGCACGTTGTACCACTGCCGCACTTCGTCCGCCGCGCGGCGAAGCGTGACGATGTCTTCCCGAATGCTGCCGCCGTCGGCGACGATATCGGCGAATACCACTTCCTGCGTGTCGCCCGGCGCCATGGTCACGGCGCCTGTCGACATGATCATGCGATAATCACCAGCCTGATACTCCGCGCCGTCGACCCAGCCTTGACCAGTGACGGGATCGCCTGCGAAGACAAACGTCGTAGAGTTTCTCGTGATCGGATCCAGGATCTGCCGGCCGGTGGACAGGAGACCCTCCATCTGATTCCGGAGTTCCGCGGCGCCGCGCACAGTCCCGAGTTGCGGATCTGCGTAGACCGGATCGGCTCCAATGTAGAAATGACTGGCCGTTATGCGGAGATTTCTCCAGCCGTCCCGTTTCCCGAAATTCCATTCTGCGACGGCCCCGCTCTCCGGCACGATCGGGCCTTGAAGCAACGCGGTGGCGATTCCAGGAGGGTTGCCGTACACGGCGTCGAGAGTCCGTCCATTGCAGGCAAAGATCATGTCGCGCGTCGTGTCGGTCCCGACGAGGTCATCTTTGCCCTCGCCGATGTCCGGATCGATCCATCTCCCGAAATACAGATCCGTGACGGGGCTGCTGTTCCGGTTGATGATCGTATGTTTCTGAAAGACGGTGTTCGCGAGCGTTCCGTTCTGTTCGAAACCCCACGCCAGAGTGCGTATTTCGAGGCTCATCGGTCCGGGGCCGTACAGGCGCGTCGAGCGGACGGAATCCAGATCGTTCGAGACGAACCAAAGCATGACGTCGCCTATCCACAGCGGTTTGTCCGATGCAGTGGAATCGAACAACCATCCGTCGAAGTCCGGATCGTAGATGCCGTTGTGATTGCTGTCCATCCACGGTGCCCCCAACGTCGACGGCCATTCGTTGAAGTCGCGTCGCAACCGATCGCGTTCTGCCGAGGGGAGTGCATCGAAACCTGCCCTGGATATTTTCCGTGCCTTGTAGACGCGATGGGCCGGATCGGCGGGATCGGCGGGTTGTCCGTTCGCGAGTATCGGTCCGGCCTGCAGACCATAGCGGTAGGTGGCGCCGCCCGCACGGATTTCGCCGTTGACGCGACCGGCGAATATCAATCCTTCCGAGAACATCAGATGCTTCGAGGATCCGCGCGGCCACTCGAATCCCGAGGCATCCGTCGCGGGATTATGCGACATGCTGCCGTTGTTCGAGAACCATTGCAGGATGTTGTTGACCGACAACGTTTCGTACGCGTCGTTCGTCAACAGGACCGGAGCGCCGCTTCCTTTGGATGCCAAATGACCCTTGGTCTGCCCACGCAGACCGTGCGACAGGGAAGCGCAGAGCAATGCGGCGAGTGCGATGACGGACAGCGCTCTCATCTGTTTCTCCAGCAGTGCGAAGTACATGTCTGCGCTGTTTCCTTTCGTCAGCCGGGAAGGGACGCGCGAAGAAGTGAAGGTGGAAGGTACGCAAGGATACTTCGCGAATAAAGACAGAATTATCGACATATGTGGGTGAAAGTGGAATGTGAACGTTTGCCATCCGTTTTCCATGTGCTCGTCAGGTTTCTTGCGCCCTTTGAATAATTGCCTGAAAAGCGCTGGCGAGCAGGCGGATTCGTTGTGGGGAAATGTGGACGATACGTGTCGATGGTACAGACCGCTGAGGATTCATTACGAATCCGCCGCGAGCGGGATCTTCGGCGCGACGAGTGTGCAACGCTTTTCAGAGCAATTATTCATCAGGCGCTCTTCAGGTGCTTTACTTTGGTTCTTTCTTTTGCACCAGCAAAAGAAAGAACATTCCTGGCGGAGCGGCGATCATGAACTGTAGAAGCCTGTGAAAACACTGTATCGCAGATACTCACCAATCGTCAAGAGTCTCCGATCTTCGTTCTTTTTTTGCCCGAGCGCAGTTGAATTTTTCAAAGGGCTTCGAAGAGAAATGCGAAAGCAGTTGCATCATCGCAGCACCAACATCGGTACGCTCGCGCTCCCGGCCGCGCCGGTCGCTACGATGCGATATATGCCAGCGGGGAGACGGGCCGGCAGTGTGAAGGTGAATGCGTGGCGGCCTGGATCGAGCAGACCCTCGAAGATTGTGGCTGCCTGCCTGCCGAGCAGGTCGTGGACGGTTATCGTGTACGAGCCTGCGCTGCGCACGTTGAGCGGATTGGTCGCGGCCGCCGCGCCGTTGCGCATGTCGAGCGGATTCGGATAGCTATGTCCGATGAAGAAGGCGCCGGCATCCGCGACGGGCCGGAAGTTGCTCACGAGTCCGAGAGGATTGAGGAGAAAGGTATCGCGCTTCGTCACCGGGATTTGTGGAAAGATAGTGACTGTTGCGCCTTCTGGAATCCGCGTTGTGTCCGATTTGCGCGAGTACCAGCCTGCATACTGGATATCCATCTTCACGGCATGGGCGTTGATCGTGTATGTCATAAGCACGGGATCGGGCGTCGGAGAATAGGTCGATCCGAGTACGAAGAGGGATTCCCTGTCAGTGACATCGGCCGGATCCCAGGTGTTGTTGTTGCGCGGACCGCCGTTCTGCTCTACGAAGGCGAGATTGAGCTGGCGCGGAGCGGCCGAATCGCTGATGTCGTACGCGCGCATGGGCACATCGAAGTATCCCGTGCAGCCGTAGTTCGGCGTTCCGCCACGCAGGTACAGATAGGCCTTCTGCGTGGCCGAGCTGCTGAACACGATTCTCACCGGCACGTACTCGTACCATTGCAATTTCGTGCCGAAGAAGAGCACGCCGTACTCGAAACCACTGTTTTCATTGAGATAGGAAGCGATCGGCGGCGCCGACACGATGCGTGCCCCGGTCGAGGGGATGAGTGAACCCCTTTCGGTGTAGATGTATCCTTGCAGCGCCGTTCCCATGGTGATTTTCCATCCGTCGATCAATGGCGACGCATGCGCGAGGTAATCGGGGAAGGGCAGCTTCAACGCGCGTACCTCGCGCGTCGACAGGTCCTCGATCGTCAGCGTGCCGCTATGGTATATTGTATCGCTCTGCATGGTGATGCGATAGGTATGATTCTGAAGGGCAGCGCGCGAAGCGAGACGCCAGCCGAGCGTGCCGGTACCCGGGCCCGCGACGTGCACGGTCAGCGAGTCGAAGGGCTCTTCGGCAAACGCGCGCGCGGCGACCGTGAGCGTGTCGCACCAGCACTCGTTGAGCGTGTCAACGATGCGCACCGGCAGCCTGAACACCTCGCCATCCGCCGCGGACGGCGGCACGTCGAAGGTGAAGTAGGAGGTGGGATCGGACATGCCGTAGATGCGATACGACGTCTCGCCGGGCGGGACGTACCAGTTGCACACGATTTCCGGCGGCGCGAGCGGCATGAAGCCGTCGTTCCTGATCGTGAAGGTGCCGAGAGGGAAGGGCGACTCGTTCGTGAGGTTCACGCTCATGCGGATGTTCTCTCCCGGATTCGCGACGTGGTCGAAATTGCGATGATCGGATTCGACGGTCCTGAGCGATGCGCGCATGGTCCCCGACAAGGGCAGGCAGGGATTCGAAGGCCAGTCGGCTTCGGCACCGTTCGGATAGCGCACCCGAAGCACGCAGCGAACGCCGAAAGGTGAACGGGAGTTTCGCGTGATCATCCCCGCGTAGTTGCCGTCACCTGCGCCGCCGTCGTCGTGCTGTCCATCATCGAAGAGCGGTATCGCCTCGAGAAAGGTGCCATCCTTCAGGAACATCGCGCCCGTGGCGGAGACCGCGCCGGGCACCACCGCGCGCACCGTGACGCGGGTCTTGTCGGGTTCCGGAAAATCGGATGCGAATGTCGATGTCGGGATTTCGACCTGATACGGCTGCACGGCGTACCACTGCCGCACCTCGTCGGCGGCCCGTCGCAGCGCGATGATGTCCTCGGGGACGCTGCCGCCGTCGGCCACGATCTCCGCAAACACCACTTCCTGCGTGTCGCCGGGCGCCATCGTCACTGCTCCGGTGGCCATAAGAGAGCGGTAGTCAGCGTCCGGAAAATTCGTGGCTGTGATCCATCCCTTGTGCGTTACCGGGTCTCCCGCAAAGACGAACGGCGTCTTCAATTGGGTGATCGGATCGATGATCGGATAACCGCCGTACACGAGTCCGGTCAGGTTATTTCGGAGTTGTTGTGCCCCTCGAGGACTGCCGAGTTCCGGGTCGGCGTACACAGCATCGGCGCCATAGTAGAAATGGCTCGCGGTCAGCCGGAGATTCTTCCAGCCTGCTCGATCTGCAAAGTTCCACTTCGCGATCGCGTTGCTGTCGGGTGCAACCGGTCCTTGCAGGAGAACGATTCCGCTGGCGGGAGGATTGCTGTAAATACCGTCCCGGGCAAAGCAGTTGTAATCGTATATCATGTCGCGCGCGGTATCCGTGCCGACGAAATCGTCCCCTGCGTAGCCGAGGTCAGGATCGGCCCAGCGTCCGAACACCATGCCGTCGATCGTCTTCGCGCTCTTGTTGATGACCGTGTGTTTCTGGAAAACGGTGTTCGCCAGCGTCCCGCTCCGTTCGAATGCCCATGCCAGCGTCTGTACTTCGACTCCCATAGGCGCGCTGCCGTACAGGTTTTTCGTCCGGACAGAATCCATATCATTGGACACGAACCACAGCATCTCGTCGCCGATGAAGAGCGGCTTGTCCGATGTTGTGGAGTCCACGAGCCAGCGGTCGAAATCGGGATCGTATACGTCGTTGTGGTTGCTGTCCATCCACGGCGCGCCTAGTGTTGACGGCCATTCCGTGAAGTCGCGCCGAAGCTGGTCGCGCAGCGCAACCGGAAGCGCATCAAAGGCGGGCTTCGACAGCCTCCGCGCCTTGTAGATGCGATGCACCGGGTCGGCGGGATCGGCGGGTTGACCGTTTGCGAGGATCGGTCCCGCCTGCATGCCGTAGCGGTACGTCGCGCCGCCGGCGCGTATCTGTCCGTCGACGACGCCGGAGAACACCAGTCCCTCGGTAAACATGAGGCGCGGGCGAACGCTGCCCGGCCACCCCGTTCGGGGCCAGAGCAGCCCCGGACCGTCCGTCGTGGGATTGTGCGACATGCTGCCGTTGTTCGAATACCACTGCAGGATGTTGTTGACCGACAGCGTGTCGTAGGCGTCGTTCGTCAACAGGACCGGAGCGCCGCTTCCTTTGGATGCCAAGTGACCCTTTGTCTGCCCACGCAGACCGTGCGGCAGGGAAGCGCAGAGCAATGCGGCGAGTGCGATGACGGACAGCTGTCTCATCTGTTTCTCCAGCAGTGCGATGAACATGTCTGCGCTGTTTCCTTCCGTCAGCCGGGAAGGGACGCGCGAAGAAGTGAAGGTGGAAGGTACGCAAGGATACTTCGCGAATAAAGACAGAATTATCGACATATGTGCGTGACAGTGGAATGTGAACGTTTGCCATCCGTTTTCCATGTGCTCGTCAGGTTTCTTGCGCCCTTTGAATAATTGCCTGAAAAGCGATGGCGAGCGAGCGGATTCGTCGTGTGGAAATGTGGACGATACGCGTCGATGCCACAGAGCGGTGGGGATCCGTTACGAATCCGCCGCGAGCGTAGTCTTCGGCGCGACGAGTGTGCAACGCTTTTCAGAGCAATTATTCATCAGGCGCTCTTCAGGTGCTTTACTTTGGTTCTTTCTTTTGCACCAGCAAAAGAAAGAACATTCCTGGCGAAGCACGAGACTGGTTGTAGCCCGCCGTGTTCCGGTGGTCTGCGACCACCGGCTACTGTCTGGCACCCCGTTCCGGGGTGCGGGATGTCGCTTGCCGCGTGCGTTGTCCGGTGGTCTGCGACCACCGGCTACTGTCTTGCACCCGCTCCGCGGGTACGGCGCACGTTTTCACCGATGTCATGCCGAGTCCTCGTACATGGCTTTCGGCCATGTGGATACAGGGCGATGACATCCCTGTTAGAGCAGCTCATTGGCCTGTCACAGCAGACCCTTCTCCGCCTTCCTCCTACGCTCCTTCGGAGCTTCGGCGGACAGGCCGGCGGATCAGGGTGACATGGTTGGATGAATGTGAAAGGCAACGGTCATCCTGATGCGCCGCAGGCGCAGAAGGATCTCAACGTTCAAGCTTCGAGTGTCGTTCGGAAAATATGTCATATGCAGCGCAGCGATGGATCTGCCCGTTCAGCTTCGAGAAACACTATATTCGCCTGAGATACACACGATCAGAGAGAGTCCCATCGATGTTTTCAGTCGTCATCGGAATCGCCGGCGGAAGCGGCTCGGGCAAGACCACCTTCGCGCGCCTCGTCATCGAGCGGCTGGGCGCGGACAACGTCCTGCTGGTGCAGCACGACGCGTACTACAAGGACATCTCGCATCAGCCCTTCGAGGTGCGCGCGGCGAGCAACTTCGACCATCCCGACGCGCTGGACACCGCGCTCTGCGCTGAACACATCCGCGCGCTGAAGGCGGGTCGCACCGTGGAGCAGCCCCTGTACGACTTCTCGACGCATCTCCGCACCGGGGAGACCCGCCGCCTCGAGCCGCGGCCCTTCATCGTGGTGGACGGCATCCTCATCCTCGCGGAGGAGTCCCTGCGCGAGCAGATGGATCTGCGCGTCTTCGTCGACGCGCCGGACGCCGTGCGCCTCGAGCGCCGCTCCCGGCGCGACGTGGTCGAGCGCGGCCGCACGCCGGAATCGATCCTCGAGCAATGGCGCGGCAGCGTCGACCCCATGCATCGCGCCTTCGTCGAACCTTCGAGGCGCCACGCGGATATCATCGTCCCGTTCGAATCGATGAATGAAGCCGCGGCGGATGCGGTGGCGGAGTACTGCAGGAAAATCCGGAATCCAGAAGTCTGAATTCAGAAGTCAGAAGTCAGAATTCAGAAGTCAGAATTCAGAAGTCAGAATGAAGATGAAGACATCCTGCACCTCATCGCAGGTGCTCCATCGCGCCGACATGTGACACTCGCGCCGGGCTGCCTGCCCGCCGAAGCTGAGCAACGCGAAGCGCAGGCAGGTCCCCACCCGGTTTTTGCTTTATCTCCCATCTACAATCTCACATCGCCTTTCCACCTTCCACCTGACCCTTTCCACCTTCCACTTTCTTCACCGCCAACACCGCCCCGTACCCCATGAACTTGTCGCCGCCGAGCTTGAGATAGACGTCGATTTCGTGCTTGTAGTGCTTGACGAGCGACTTCATGTGCTTCATGCCTTCGAAGCCTCCCGCGACGATGGAGTGCGCATCGCCGGAGAATTGCTTGTAGAAGGAGACGAGTTCGTTGGAGGCGTCGAACAGTTCGTGGATGTTGAAGCCCGCCTCCATGATCATCGGCGGGAGCTCGTCGCGCGAGGGCACCTGGAATTCGATGCTGCCCCACACGTCCTTCACGTAGGTCGGCACGGGCGTCGCCAGCCACATCGACGTGGTGAGCGCGAGCGCGCCGCCCGGCTTCAGCACGCGCCGCAACTCGGAGAGCATCTTCTGCTTGGGATAGCTCGTGAAAAGGCCGTCGACGAACACCACGTCGAGCGACGCGTCGGGGAAACCGAGCGTGACGGGCGTCATGAACTTGAAGGCCACGCGCTTGCCGTAGTCCGCGCTTCCCAGCGCCATGCGCGCGTACAGCAGCGCCTCGGAGTCCTCGTCCACGCCGAGGATGGTGCCGGGGAACAGCTTCGCGAGGGCGAGCACGTTCTCGCCGTAGCGGCTGCCGACGTAGAGGCACGAGGAGTCCGCCGTGTGCTTCTCCATGTCCGGCAGGTTGTGATGGAGCTTGCGCAGCAGGCGCGTGCCGCCGGGGGAGAGCTGGACAGGGAAGGTGACTTTGGCCATGGGGAGTGCGGTGTGAAGGAAGTGGACGAAAGGCTCAGATGCGGTAGGCGTGCGTGACGAGGGCCTCGCGCAGGAAGCGCCCGATGGAGAGCACGCTGCCGATGAGGCCGAGCAGGGCGCCGAGGCCGACCAGGAACAGGTAGAAGGAGAAATTCACGGGGATGTTCAGGAGCAGATCCTCCGAAATCGGCGCGATGAAGAACGCGTAGGAGACGCCGAGCAGCGCGGAGGCGATGATGCCGCCCGCGAGACCGTGCAGCAGGCCCTCGATGACGAAGGGCATGCGGATGAACATGGACGTCGCGCCGACGAGCTTCATCGTGCGGATGATCTCGCGCTTCGCGTAAATGGTGAGGCGGATCGTGTTCGCCACAAGGATGATCGCGGAGAGACCGAGCACGATGCCGATGAAGAGCGTGGCGTAGCTGAAGGCCTGCGCGCGCCGGTCGATGAGCGCGAGCAGCGCCTTGCGGTACACGACGTCGTCGACGGTCTTGATGCGGAGCGCCTTCTTCTGTATCGCGGCGATGCTGTCGGCGTTGATGTAGCCCTCGTGAATTTTCAATTGGAAGGATGCGGGCAGGGGATTCACGTCGAGCATGTCCCCGTAATTCTCTCCGAACTCCTTGTGAAATATCTCGGCCGCCTTCTCCTTGGAAATGTAGGTCGCGTCCTCCACCCCGCGGATGGCCTTGAGTTGCAGGCCCGTCTGGCGGTGCTGGTCGAGCGTGAGTCCCTCCTTGAGGAAGACCTCGACGTCCATGCGCCCGCGGATCTGATCGACCACCTGGCCGAAATTGATCGTAATGATCGTGAACACGCCCAGAAGAAGCAGCGCGATGCTCACGGTGAAAATCGTGATCACCGTCGCGGCCCTGTTCCGCTTGAAGCCGGCAAGGCTCTCTTTGAACGTGTACGTGAAGCTCATAGGGCAGTATACCAGTTCGAACCTAGTCCTTTCAAGGCGGAAAGGCAAGGAAGAGAGGGTGGGGACAAGCCTCCGTGCTTGTCCGATTCCGATCTGAACAAACCCCGCCCGGGTGGGGACAAGCCTCCGTGCTTGTCCGATTCCGATCTGAACAAACCCCTAGAATTCAAACTCCAGCCCGAACACCGGCAGGGGACTGTTGCTCCAGAGATTCGGAGCTTCCTGTCGGTTGCTGTTCTCGTTCCAGCGGTAGAACGGGACGTTCTCGCGCCCGTACACGTTCCAGACGGCGAGGTAGGCGGTGAGCGTCGAGCGCTCGAAGAAGAAACGCCGGTCGGCACGGAGGTTCAGCGAGTGATATGCGGGCAGCCGCGCGGCGTACACGCGCTGCAGATCGGGCACGCCCCGATGCGCGGCGACGGAGGCGGCGGCGTCGAACGGCGTGTACGGGGCGCCGCCCGAGAATATCCACCGTACGCTGCATTCCCAGTCTCGCGACAGCCGGTACCCGCCCATCAGCGCCGCGCTCCAGCGGGTGTCGTAGGCGCGCGCCCGCCAGACGCCGTCCGCGCCGCGATACGTGGAACGGCTGAACGACGCGCTCACGGTGCCGTACAGATCCTCCACCAGCTTCTTCTGCACGCTGAGTTCGAGACCGTACGATCGCGCGCGGCCGTCGCCGGAAAGCGGCGCATGCCCGTTGAAGTAGTCCGTCGTGAGCGCCAGCTCGTCGAGCACGAAGAATTGCGGTTGCGTCGGATCGACGGGCAGCCGCGTGTATTCCTTCGCGTATAGCTCGGCGAGGGCGCGGGTGTTCTCGTCGAGCAGCAGCGCGTACCCGAGGATCGCGTGCAGCGCTCTCGGGAAGGGGAGCTCGCGGTTGGACTCCTGCTGATACAGCAGCACGGACGGCAGCGCCTGCAGGTACACGCCGGCGGACGCGCTGACCGTGCTGACGGGCGAGACCTCCCAGCGAAGCGAGAGGCGGGGCGAGATCGCGGACCGCTCCTGGCGCGAGGCGTAATCCGCCCGCAATCCCGCCGTGATGGACAGCTCCGGCGCCGGTTTCCAGGCGTACTGGAGATACGCTCCGGCGCGCCAGTCGCTGTGCGTGCCGAGGCGGCGCAGGGCTGCCGCGGGAATGCCGTCCGCGCCCGGCGCCGCGCCGTACTCCGCGTCCAGCGTGACGCGCGTGAGTGTCGCGTCGAAGCCGGCCTCGAGGCTGTGCCGCTCGCCCGCGCGCCAGAAGTGCATGCTGCGCAGCTTCAGCGCATCCTCGCCGGAGGCATTGCGCATCAGGAGCGCGCCGTCGGCGACGGAGCCGTACCATTGGTCGAAACGCATCGCGGTGTGCGCGAGCGTGGTGTTGGAGTATCCCTGCGTACCCCGGAGCCAGGTCCAGCCGAGTCC
The DNA here is from genome assembly GCA_016720835.1 of Ignavibacteria bacterium. GTDB lineage: Bacteria > Bacteroidota > Ignavibacteria > SZUA-365 > SZUA-365 > JADKJW01. The sequence continues at coordinate 165,001 of JADKJW010000002.1, read as the reverse complement.
CGCGGTGTTCTGCGTGCTGTTCAGTTGTCCGTACGAATTCTCCCCGGTCTCGCGCGCATCGTCGCGGGAATTCGACGAGGCGTCGGCGGCGAAAATATCGAGCAGGGAGAGCGTGTGATCCTCCGATGGATGCCAGACCACTTTCGCGTGCACGTCGCCGTAGGCGGGGATGGAACTCGGCACCTCGCTCGAGAAGGTCGTGAGGAGGAAGTCGAGCCAGCTGCGCCGCGCGGAGAGGAACCAGGAACCCGCGCGGCCGGGCAGCGGTCCCTCGGCCTGCACGCCCGCGCCCATGAAGTGCAGATCGGCCTGCAGGTCAATCTCCTCCCTGTTGCCCTCGCGCAGACTGATGTTCATGACGGACGAGAGGCGGTCGCCGTAGCGCGCGGAAAAGCCGCCCGCGGAAAAGTCGACCTCGCGAATCGCGTCCACGTGGATGATGCCCAGCGCGCCGCCCGAGGCGCCGTACTGCGGGTAGTGGTTGATGTTGGGGATCTCGATGTTGTCGATGAAGAAGGCGTTTTCGATCGGACTGCCTCCGCGCACCACGAGGTCGTTGCGAGTGTCGTTGCTCTTTGCGACCGAAGGGAAGGCGGCGATGATGCGGCTGATGTCGCCTCCGGTCGCCGCCTCCCGGCGTATGTCCTCCGCGGAGAGCGACATGGCGGACACGGACACATCGCTCTCCCGCTCGAAGGCTGCCGCCTGCACCACGACCTCCGCGCCGCGCAGCGCGCCCGGCGCGAGCGCCGCCTCCATCGTGGTCACGCGGGCGGAACGGACGATGATATCCGTGGTGACGTTGGGCTGATACCCGATGTAGGTCACGCGCGCCGTGTGGGAGCCGACGGGCACGCCGTCGATGCGGAAGCGGCCGTCCGCGTCCGTCGTCGCGCCGCGCTGCAGTCTTGGAAGGGTCACGTTCGCGCCGACGAGCGGCGCGCGCGTCTCCGCGTCGGTGACGCTGCCGGCGATGCCTCCCTGCGGGGATGGGGGCGTCTGTCCCGGGGCGTGCGTCACGCAGGCCGCAAGGCAGAACAGGGAGAACATGATGTTGCGGATGAGGGAACAGGCGCGTGTCATGGGCGAGGCTCTGTGCATGTGCGTATGGAATTATTTCAGGACGCGTCTCCGCCGCGGCGTGGCAAAGACGTTCGTGTAGGATTTCTTCTTGAGGCGCTTCTTGATGCTCGCGATCCAGTCGAGTTCCGCGCGGGTGACGGCGAGCCCGTATTCGAGCGTCAGCATCCAGAAGAACCGCTCGCGCTTCGTCACGGAAAAGGCCGCGTGCTCCCGGACGAGATCCGGGACGGACGCGTACGTCTGAAGTTCCGCGCGCAGGCGCTCCTCGGCCGCGTCGAGCATGGGGAGGATCGCGTCGTTGCCGAGGTTGCCGAGAAAGAAGAGACGCACGAGGGCGGGATTGCGCGACGCGGCGGCGTCCGGCGCCGCGCGCAGCCAGCCGCGCAGTTCCTTCTCACCGGCGGGAGTGATGCTGTACACTTTCTTGTTCGGCTTGCCGGACTGGACGATCTCCTCGGTCTCGGCGTGGCCGTCGTCGACCAGCTGCGCGAGCGTCCGGTAGATCTGGCTCTGGTCCGCCGGCCAGAAGTGCCGCACCGTCGCGTCGAAGGTCTTCTTCAACTCGTAGCCCGACGCGGGCGCGTAGTGCAGGAAACCGAGAATGACGTGGGGGAGGGACATGGGGGTGGCCGGAGATGTTCGTGTTCATATAGGACCTCACAAATATATGCAGTGTCTTGTAGTTAGTCAAGGAGGGGGAGTGGGGAGTGGGGAGTAGGGAGTAATGAAAAATCTCGAGCCCGGGTGGGGCAAGCGTCCCGCTTGCCAGTTCACAGGACAATTAAGTCTTTTACCCTGACTCCCCACTCCCTACTTGCCCTCCCCGCTCCGCGACAGTACGGCGAAGAATTGTATCTTGCTGGAGAACTTCGCGACACAAGGAGCACCATGGAAGAATACACGTTCGAGCGGCTGCTGGACATCATGAAGAAACTGCGCGTGGAGTGCCCGTGGGACCGCGCGCAGACGCACGATTCGATCAAGGGGCACACGATCGAAGAGGCCTACGAAGCCGTCGAGGCCATCGATCACAAGGACTACGAGGAGCTGAAAAACGAACTCGGCGACCTGCTCCTGCACGTGGTGTTCCATGCCGAAATCGCCGAGGGCGACGGCCGCTTCGCGATCGGCGACGTGCTCCAGGCCATCATCGAAAAGCTCATCCGCCGGCATCCGCATATCTTCGGCGATGTGGTGGTCGAGAACGCGAACGACGTCAAACGGAACTGGGAGCAGATTAAGATGGACGAGGGCCGCGAGTCGGTGATCGACGGCATCCCGGACGTGCTCCCTGCGCTGCTGAAGGCGCATCGCATGCAGGACAAAGCCTCGAAAGTGGGCTTCGACTGGCCGCACCGCGACGACGTGTGGAAGAAGGTCGAGGAGGAAGTCGGTGAACTGCGCGACGCCATCGGCCATCAGACAAAGGACGAGATCGAGGAGGAATTCGGCGACCTGCTCTTCTCCCTCGTCAACTACGCCCGCTTCGTGGACGTCAATCCCGAGGACGCGCTCCGCAAGACCATTCAGAAATTCTCGCGCCGCTTCCGCCACATCGAGAAGCGCCTGAAGGACGCGGGCAAGGACATTCACTCCTCATCGCTCGAGGAAATGGACCGGTATTGGGAGGAAGCGAAGGGACTGCCGTATTGAAAGGATGGAAGACGCGATCGGGTGACGCGGGCGGTGACACGGGGACGCGGGGCGGGGACACGGGGACGCGGGGGTCGCTTGCATCGAAGCATTCACCGTTCCTAACGAGCGTTAGGCAGCGGCCCTCCCTACTCCCTCCTCCCTACTCTCCTCACCGCTCCGCGAAGTACGGCAGTATGGCCGCGACGATGCGCTGCGTCGCGCCTGCGCGCGTGCGCACGAAGGTCCCGGCCCGCTCGCCGGCGTCGCGGCGGCGGTCCTCGTCCGACAGCAGCGTGCGCAGGAGGCGGTAGGCTTCGCGCTTGTTCTGCACGATGAAGCCGCCGCCGGCTTCGCGCAGCTGCTCGGCTTCGCGGCTGTTCTGGATTTTCGGGCCGTAGAGGACGGGGATGCCGTAGGCCGCGGGTTCGAGCGTGTTGTGCACGTTGCTCTTGAAGCCGCCGCCCACGAAAGCCACATCGGCGGACGCGTAGAGCGAGAGCAGGATGCCGATACTGTCGATGAGGATCACCGGTTCGTCCGCGTACTCGGCGAGGAAGGAAAAGCGGATGGACGCGGCCTTGCCCTTGAGCTTGTATTCGAGCGTTTCGAGATGCTCGATGGTCGGTTCGTGCGGGACGAGGACGGCGAGCACGCGCGCGTCGTTCTTCATGATCGTGAAGAGGGCCGGGAGCAGCACCTCCTCGTCCTCGGACCAGCTGCTGCCGACCACGAGCACCTTGCGTCCGGCGACAAGCTTGTCGGGGATCAGCTTCTTGCCCCGGGCCGCGTCGGCTCTGCCGGCGACGCGGTCGAAGCGCGTGTCGCCCGCGGGCTCGATGAGCGGCTTCGTGAGCGCGAAACGCCGGAACGCGTTCGCATCGCTCTCGGAGATGGTCAGGATCGCGTCGAAGGCGTTGAAGAGTCTGCGATGGAAAGCCCGCGCGAGCGGAGAGAGGCGCGCGGAGTTGTCGCGCATCGTCGCGTTGGCGAGGACGAGAGGGATGCCCGCATCTTCACAGGCCCACACGTGGTTGGGCCAGATGTCGTAGCGGATGAAGACGGCGATGTCGGGCCGCACGGCGGCGAGGAAGTCCCGCGCATTGCGCCGCGTGTCGACGGGGAGATAGGTGACCACGTCCGCATGCGGGTAGCGGCGGCTGTTGTCGTAGCCGGAAGGCGAGAAAAAGGAGACCACGACGCAGAGGTCCGGCACCGCCGCTTTCAAGGCCTCGATGATCGGTTTGGCCTGCTCGAATTCGCCCATCGAGGACACGTGCACCCATGCGCAGCGCGCGCCCTCGGCGAGCGCCATCGAGGCGCGCAGATTCGGCAGGAGATCGCGGCGTCCGCGCAGTCCCCGGCGCACTTTCCCGTTCACGAGCGCAAGCAGGGTGATGCCGATCCGGAAGAACGGGAGCAGGAGGAAGCTGTAGAGACGCTGCCACATGGAGGGAGACCGGACTCGATGTCGTGTGAAGGCGGAAACGAAAAAAGGCAGTCGCTGCAACCGCCTTTCTCAAATGTGTCGAAAATGCGACCGATTACAAAGTGAAGCGCCCGTCGGTCATGATCCGCCTTCCCTCGATCCAGATGTCGAAATCGCGCCCGACCACGTCGATATGCGTCGTCGAGCGCCAGTCCGCGCCCGTGTGCTCGCTGTACGGATGCCCGAAGGCGATGTGCACGCCGGGGATCTTCTCGTCCTGCAGGATGTGCCCGATGACGCGCGTCAGCGCGATGTTCGTGCCGATCGCGAACTCGCCCACGCGGTTCGAGTTTTCGTCGGTCATGCAGTAGCGGACAAACTCCTCCTCGAGCTCCTTGTTGTCGGATGTGCAGGACCGGATGCGGCTGTTCTCGATGTCGATGGTGAGTGGCGCGGCCTCGAGGTCGCCGTACTTCTCGCAAAGGTAGTCGCCCACCACGCCGTCCACGACGAAGACGCCGTCCACGCGCGCGGGCGACGTGAAGATTTCGCCGCCGGGCAGGTTGCCCCATTTATCGCGAGTGATGATGCCGCTGGTTTTCAGCCAGCGCAGATCGGGGGAGAGCGCGACTTCCAGATCCGTGCCGCGCTTCGTCTTGGCGGTGATCCTTCGCGCGACGCTCGCCAGGTCGTACACGCGCCGGCTGAGGCGGTCCACCTCGTTGAAATCCGCCTGCATGCCCTCCATCATGATCTGATGGTTGATGTTGACCATGTGCCCGTGCCGCGGCTTCACGCGGTTGATCACCCCCATCATTTCGATGCGGTGGCTGAGTTCTCCCGTCTGCGTGCGGCAGGCGTAGATGCTCACGTCGCACTGCTCGAGCGCCGCGAGAATCGGGGCGGGGAGCGCGGTCATCGGGCGCATGCCGTAGTCCTCGAGCACGAACACGTTCATCGGGTTTCCGCAGGCCCGCACATCCTGCACGATGCTGGCGGCGATGGGCAGCGTCGCCTCGTCGGTGATGAGCGTGAAGCGCTCGCCGGGCGCGAGGCGCAGGCAGGTGCCGATGGCGTTGCGCGCGCCTGAGGCGTACGCGGGCGGAAACGGGATGGAGGCGATATCGTCGAGCGTGCGGGGAGTCGATGCCATGCGATGCTGCAGCGTGGTGATGGAGTGTGGATGCCGCGGCGGGGTCAGGCCGCCGGCAGGTGCGAGGCGGGTTCGGGCGCGGGGAGGTCGACGCCGAGACCGTGATGCGTTTCCTTGATGATGTAGTCGACCACCTTCTGCAGGGTGTTCGATTGCTCGTAGATCGCAAGCTGGCGGTCGGCCCCGCTGCCCGTCTCGAGGATGGTGCGGAGGTACTCCACCTCTTTGCGGCTGCCGAGATCGTCCACCACGTCGTCGACGAAATCGAGCAGCTCGTCGACGAGATGCGAAAACGGGACCTCTTCCTGGGTGCCGAAGTCGATGAGTTTGCCTTCGACGCCATAGCGCGACGCGCGCCACTTGTTCTCCATGATGAGGTCGCGGCGGTAGAGGCGGAACCCGAGGTTCTTCTCGCGCAGCTTCCAGAGCTTGGCGACGAGCGCCTGGATGATGGCCGCGAGCGCGATGGTCTCGTCGACGCGCATCGGGATGTCGCAGACGCGGAACTCGATCGTGTCGAAAAACGGGTGGAGGCGGATGTCCCACCAGATCTTCTTCCCGTCGTCGATGCAGTTCGTCTTGACGAGCATCGCGATGAAGCGTTCGAACTCGCCGTAGCTGTCGAAGTACTCGGGAATGTTGGTGCGCGGGAACTTGTCGAACACCTTGGAGCGGTACGATTTCAGTCCGGTGCGCCTCCCCTGCCAGAAGGGCGAGTTGGACGACAGCGCCAGCAGGTGCGGGATGAAGTAGCGCGCCTCGTTCATGATTTCGATGGTCGTCTGGCGGCTCTCGATGCCGACGTGCACGTGCAGGCCGAAGATCAGGTTCGCGCGCGCCACCATCTGCATGTCCTCCACCACCTGCTTGTAGCGCAGGTTCGGCGTGATCTCCTGGTCCTCCCACTTGGAGATCGGATGCGTGCCCGATGCGCCGATGCGGAGTCCCCGCGAAATGGCGAGCTGCGCGAGTTCGCGCCGGCGCTCGAAGATCTCCGCGCGGGCCTGCGCAATGTCGGAACAGATGCCCGTGCCCACTTCGACGACGGACTGGTGCATCTCGTACTTGATCGTCTCCTTCATGAGGAGATTGCCGGCGTCGATGATTCCCTGGATGTGCGATTTCAGTTCGCGCGTCTTCGGATCGACGATCATGAACTCCTCCTCGATGCCGAGGGAGAAGGACGGACGGGTATTCGTATTCATGCGAGGCCTGCTGCGTTCGTGTGGGTGGGCGCCGGGCTCAGAGGCGCGGGCGCGCGGCATCCGTGGGCCGCGCGGGATCGACGAGGGTGCGTCCCTCGAGCGCGCAGTCGATGGCGAAACATGCGACGGCGTCCACCACCCATTCGAAATTCGCGGGGGTGACCGTGTTGTAATCGCAGTCCGGCGCGGGGTTCATGTAGTCGATCGCGTAGGGGATGCCGTCGCGCACCGCGAACTCCACGGTATTGAGGTCGTACCCGAGCGCGGTGTTGATCGCGAGCACGTCGCGCCGCATGCGTTCGAGAAGTTCGGGTGACTGGTCGGGATACTCGACCACGTATCGCAGGTGCGGCGGATGGTGCGGCGCGTAGGGCATGAGGCGCACGTCGCGCCGCCCGACGCCGTAGCAGCGGTAGTACGACGAGTACTGGATGTTCTCCTGCAGCATCATGCAGATCGTGCCGCTCTGGTTGTAGTGGTAGAAGAACTCCTCCGCCGAATGAATCTTGTACACGTTGCGCCAGCCGCCGCCGTCGTGCGGTTTCATGAAGAAGGGGAAACCCACGTAGGCGAACAGCTCGTCCCAGTCCAGCGGATACGCCAGGTTGCGCATCGAATTCGCCGTGGTGTTCGCGGGATGGTCCTTGGTCGGCACAATGACTGATCTGGGAACCGCGAGCCCGGCCCGTTTCGCGATCGCGATGTCGATGAACTTGTCGTCGGCCGACCACCAGAAGGGATTGTTGATGACGTAGGCGCCGTGCAGCGCGGCGTTCTTGAGGTAGGAGCGGTAGAAGGGAATGTCATGCGAGATGCGGTCGATGAGCACGTCGTATCCCGTCGGCTGCAGGTCGATGACGCCGCCGATCCTTGCGAATTCCGCATGGACATTCCCGGCGCCCATGGCGTTGATCCGCTCGACGAGCGCGACGGGAAAGCTGTTCTCCATTCCGAAGATGATGCCGATGCTTTTCATGAGTGTTTCCGGTGATGGGGGAGTGGGGAGGTGCAGTATTGATGGACGGCCCGCGCATGCCGTGTTCAGTCCTCCGGGCATAACATTCTGCCGCCGCGTTTGGTTCGATGTCGCCGCCGGGTGCTCGCAGGTGCCGTGATGCAATACGGCAATATAGCGGGAGTCCGGCGTGACTGCCAAACACGCCCGGACGCGTTGATTTCAAATGCGACACATGGTATCTTATTGTGAAGCACCATCACAGGAAATCCAGACGATGATCATGTTTCCGGGCTTTGAAGGCACGGAGAAACTGTATCAGAGCGCGCGAACCGCGGTCTACCGCGGCAGACGGTCCGATGACGGTCTGCCGGTGATCGTGAAGCTTCTGCGCACGGATGCGGCGTCGATGGCGGACCTTGCGCGTCGGATGCGGGAGTACGAATTGCTGCGCAGTTTCGATTCGCCCGTCATCGCGCACGCGGTCGGGTACGTGCGGCACGAAGGAGTCCACGGCCTCATCCTGCGCGATATCGGCGGCGTGTCGCTGGCGCAGCTTCTGCGCGCGGGCCCGCTGCCGCTGCCGCGCTTCTTCCGCATCGCCCGCGCCGTGGCCGACGCGCTCGCCGAGCTGCACGAGCGCGGCATCGTGCACCGCGACGTGCATCCGGGCAATATCATCGTGCATCCGGAGACGGGCGACACCGTGCTTGCGGACTTCGACATCGCCGCCGCCGCCGCCACCGTCGCGCCCGCCGTCACCGAGGTCATCGAAGGAACCCTGGCCTACATGTCTCCGGAGCAGACCGGCCGCACGTCCCTGCCGGTGGACCAGCGCACCGACCTGTACTCGTTCGGTGTCACGCTGTTCGAAATGCTCTGCGGGCAGCGCCCCTTCGTGGCCGCCGACGCGATCTCCTTCATCCATCAGCATATCGCCCGGCTCCCGCCGAGAGTGGACGAGCTCGATCCGTCCGTTCCGGGACCGCTGGCCGATATCGTCGCGCGTCTTCTGTCGAAAGCCCCCTCGACCGTTACCAGAGCGCGGCGGGCCTGCGGCACGACCTCGGCATCTGTGCCGCACAATGGGAACAACTCGGGCGCATCGATCCGTTTCCGCTTGCCGCGCGCGACCGCGACGGGACGTTCCGCATCCCGGAGAAACTCTACGGGCGCGAGGCGTCGATGGAACTCCTGCACGGCGCGTTCCTGCGCTGTACGAAAGGCGGCAAGGAGGTCATCCTCATACGAGGCCAGTCGGGCATCGGAAAATCGGCGCTGCTTCGCCATTTCAGCCCGTTCGTCTCCGAACAGGAAGGCGTGTTCGCACGCGGCGACTTCGAAGATGCGGGCCAGATCCGGCCCTATGCGGGGATGCTGCAGTCGCTGCGCGCTGTCGCGTCGCGGCTCCGCGCGTCCGCGGACGGCGACGTCCAGCGGTTGAACGCGGCCCTCAGGGACGCGCTCGGCACGAACGACGTCGTCCTCCTCCGCCTCCTTCCGGAACTGCGGCAGTCCGCCGAAACGCCGGACCACGACACGGCCGATGCTGACGCGATGGGGCACCTCCGTGTCAGTCACGCTGTCGCGGCCTTCGTCCGCGCCGCCGCGACGGTGTTTCCCATCGCGCTCTGTCTCGACGATGCGCAGAACGCGGACGCCGGCTCGCTGGACCTGCTTGAGGAGTTGCTGCTCGATCCGCGGGTCGCCTCGCTCCTCGTGGTCGTCACGTACAGGGATGGCGACATGCCGATGGACCATCCGCTGCTCGCCATTGCGGAGAGAGTACGCCAAAGCGGCTGCCGCGTCGCGGAACTCCCGCTCGAGCCCCTGGTCGAGGACGACATCCGCCTTCTCCTTGCGGAGACGCTCGGCGACGAACGCGACGAGACCGCGGCGCTCGCCCGCGTGCTGCAGCTCAAGACCGGAGGCAGTCCATTTCATCTCCGGCATCTGCTCACCTCGCTGTTCGAGGACGGCATGCTCGTGTTCGACCGCGCGGCCGGAGTGTGGCGCTGGGATGTGGAGCGCATCAACGGTCTGGCGGTGACGCGGAACATCGCCGAGTTGCTTGCCGGGAGTCTCGCGCGGCTGGACGAGCGCGCACGAGAGGCGCTCTACGTGGCGGCGTGCGCGGGCATGGAGTTCGATGTGCCCATCCTGGCGGGCGTGCTTGCCCTGCGCGTGACGGAGGTCCTCCCGCTGCTGGGGCGTCCGCTCGAGGAGGGTCTGCTCGTCCCCACGGGTCCCGTGCGCGGCATCCTTCGCGACGAGGCGCGCGGCGGAACATCCGACTTCCTTTCCGGCGCGTACGCGATGCGGTACCGCTTCGCGCACAGCCGCGTGCACGCGGTGGCACTGACGGCATCGGGAGGGCGCGACGTCTCGCGGACGCAGTATGAGATCGGTCGCGCCATGCTCGCCGAAGAGGGCGAAGACCCGCATGACGACGCGCTCTTCGACATCGTCGCGCGGTTGAACGCCGGTGTTTCCTGGCTGGAGACGGCGGCCGAACGCCGCTGTCTGGCAACGCTCAATCTTCGCGCCGCGGAGCATGCGCGGCGGTCGGGCGCCACCGGCGCCGCGCGCGCCATGTACGCCACGGGAGAGACGCTGCTCCCCGCGGAGGCATGGCGCGTCGACCGCGATCTGCTGTTCGCGCTGCAGCGGGGGCGCGCGGAATGCGACTACCTGCTCGGAAATTTCGGATCGTCGGAAGCGCTCTTCGACGCCTTGCTGGAACGCGCGGAGTCGGACGAGGAATTCATGAGCGTCGTGACCACCAAGATGGCGTTGTGCACGAATGTCGGCCGGTATGCGGACGCCATCGCGCTCGCGATCGACGCCCTGCACCGTTTCGGCGTGCATCTCGACGCGTCGGTGCGCGACGACGAAGCGCTGCGCATGCTCACGGGGAGGCGCGCGTCGTTCGAAGGCCCGGATATCCCGTCGCTCGTGATGCTCCCGGAGCTGCGCGATCCCGCGATGCGGCACGCGATGTCCCTGTTCGAGCACGCGGGCGCGGCGGCGTATCTGACGCGACCCGCGCTCTACGCGGTGTTCTGCATGGAGATGGTTTCGATTTCGCTGCAGCACGGCAACACCGCCGCGTCGAGCTACGGATACAGCGGCCTCGGCGTGCTCCTCGGCGCGTTCCTGGGGAACCATCAGGCGGCGTACGCGTACGGCGAGCTTGGCGTGGAGGTGGCGCGTCGCTTCGGCGATGCGGCGGCGCTGTGCCGCAGCACCATGATGCTCGGCGGTTTCATCAGTCACTGGAGCCGTCCCGCGGAGGACGATCTTCCCCTCCTCGCGTCGAGTCACCGGCTCGGCGTCGAGAGCGGCGCGCTGATCTTCGCGGGCTACAGCCTGCTTCTCGAAACCTACGCGCAGTTCTTCATCGGGACGAGGCTTGACGCGCTGGCGTCACGCATTTCCATGCACATCGGGTTCCTCGAGCGCTCGGGAGAGGACCGAGGCCTGCTCACGCTGCGCATGCTGGGGCAGGTGTGCCGGAACCTGCAGGGAGCGACCTCGGGGCTCGCATCCCTGACCGACGCGACCTACGACGAAGCCGCTGCCGAGGCGCAGATGGTCGCGGCGCCGACGGCCGTGCCGCTGCTCGTCTTTCTGGTGAACAAACTCCGGCTGCTCTGTCTCCATCGACAATTCGAGGAGGCGCTGCGGATCGCCGACCGCGCGGAGCGCATCGCCACCGCCGCCTCGGGCATGCTGGTCATCGCCGAGTTCCGCGCATGGGAGGCCTTCGCGGTCATCGGGCGCATGGGCGAGGCCGCGCCCGCGGAACGCGCCGCGCTGTTGCCGCGCGCGAGGCGGGGGCTCGACATGTTCAAGGGATGGATGCGGCATTGCCCGCAGAATTTCGAGGACAAATGGGCGCTGCTTGCGGCCGAGCTCGCGGCGATGGAGGACAACAGGAGCGACGCGGCCGAGCTGTACGAGCGCGCGATCGACGCGGCGCGGCGCGCGCGATTCACGCACGCCGAGGCGCATGCCTGCGAATGCGCCGCGCGCTTCCATCTCGCGCGCGGACACCAGGAACGCGGACGCGGCCTGCTGATCGAAGCGCTGCACGCCTACGACGCGTGGGGCGCTTCCGCGAAAGTGCGGGCCCTCCTTCGCGAGTTTCCCGAGGCGGCGGAGCGCGGGGAGGGCGGGGAGATGATGGCATTCGACACCACCACCACCGCGTCCGCCTTCCTCGATGCGGCCTCGTTGATGAAAACATCGCAGGCGATTTCGCGGGAAATCCTGCTGCCCGACCTGTTGCGAAAGATGATGCGCATCCTCATCGAGAATGCGGGCGCCCAGCGCGGCGTCCTGCTCCTCGAGCAGAATGGCGCGTGGCACATGGACGCGGAGGCGCGCGTCGGCAAGGAGCCCGCCTCGATCCTCGCCGCCATCCCGCTGAACCGCTGCCGGGATGTCCCCTCCTCGATCATCCTTCGCGCCGCGCGCTCCCGGGAACCGCTCAGGCTGGATGATCCCGCGCAGCTCGAGGAGTTCCGTCACGATCCGGTTCTGCGGAACCATGCGCCGCGATCCGTCCTCTGCATCCCGCTGCTCTCGGGCGGCGTGCTGCTCGGAGCGCTGTATCTGGAGCATCTGTCCACGGCGGGCGCGTTTCCGGTGTCGCGCGTGGAATCGCTTCTCGTCCTCGTCCGGCAGATGGCGATATCCCTGCAAAACGCGCTGCTCTACAGGCAGCTCGAGGAGGCGTTGACCGTTGCCCGCGAAGTGGAAAATGCGAAACGGGAATCCGAGGTCCACCGTCGCGCGTCCGAGATGGAACACCGCAAGAATCGCGAGATTCAGGCCGCGTACGAGCAGCTCAAAACCACCCAGTCGCAGCTGATCCACGCCGAAAAAATGGCCTCGCTCGGCGCGTTGACCGCGGGCATTTCCCACGAGATTCTGAATCCGGTCAATTTCGTGACCTCCTTTGCCGAACTCAGCATGGAGGCCGTCGAGGAATTGCGCGCATCCCTCCGGAACGCGAGCGACCCGCCCTCGCGGGACACGCTGCTCCGCGCGCTCGACGATGTCTTCGAACAGAGCCGGCATATCCGCGAGCACGGCCTGCGCGCCGCCGCGATCGTCCGCGGCATGCAGCTCCATGCCCGGAAAACGACCGGCGTCCGCGAGCGCGTCGCGCTGAATGCGCTGGTGAGCGCCGCCGTGTCGCTCGCGCTGCACGGCATCGCGGGCGAAGCCACCCCGCTCCCCGTCGAGGTCTCGGCTTCCTACGAAGAAGCGCCGCTGGATTGCGAGGTGGACGTGCAGGGCGTCTCGCGCGCGATTCTGAACATCCTTCAGAATGCGCTGTATGTGCTGGCGGAAAAACATGCCGCGTCGAAGGACGGCTTCGCTCCGCGACTGTCCGTGCGTACCGCCATGAATGACGGCATGGCGGAGGTCCGCATCGCGGACAACGGCGGCGGCATTCCATACGGGATCCTCGAGAAAATTTTCGAACCGTTCTACACGACCAAGCCGTCGGGCACCGGCACCGGTCTCGGCCTCTCGATGAGCTACGAAATCATCGTCAAGGGGCATGGCGGATCGCTGCATGCGGAGAACGGTCCCGAGGGTGCGGTCTTCATCGTGTCCCTGCCGTTGTTTCTCGCCCGTCCCGCTTTTATCTTGCAGGATTGATGTACAACGCAAAGCGTGCAGTGAATCTCTCCCGCCCCGGACCCATCGACCCGACCACCGACCTCCTCTCCGATCGCGCTTCGCGTGACGGGGCGCTCGACGTTTCGCTCGTGATCCCGCTCTACAACGAATGCGAATCGCTGCCCGAACTCGCCGCGCGGATCACGGACGTGCTCGCGGGCGTCACCGAACACTGGGAGGCATGGTTCATCGACGACGGGAGCGACGATGGTTCGGCCGAGGCCATCGAGACCCTGCATCGCGCGGACGCGCGGGTCAAGTTGATCCGCTTCCGCAGGAATTACGGGAAATCGGCCGCGCTCGCGGTCGGGTTCGAACACGCCCAAGGCGCGTACGTGATCACCATGGACGCCGATCTGCAGGACGCTCCCGAGGAGATCCCGCACCTGATCGCAAAGATCGACGAAGGCTACGACATGGTGTCCGGCTGGAAGAAAAAGCGATACGATCCGATTTCGAAGACCATCCCGTCGAAGTTCTTCAACTTCGTGACCGGGAAGATGTCGGGCATCGACCTCCACGATTTCAATTGCGGGCTCAAAGCCTACCGCCGCGTCGTCATCAAGAGCGTGCACGTGTACGGGGAAATGCACCGCTACATTCCGGTGCTCGCGAAGCAGAGCGGCTTCACTGTCGCCGAACTCGCCGTGGAGCATCATCCGCGCAAGTACGGCACCACGAAGTTCGGGTTGAGCCGCTTCTTCAAGGGCTTCCTGGACCTGCTCACGGTCATGTTCACGTCGCGGTACACGCAGCGCCCGCTGCACGTGTTCGGCACCATCGGCACCGTCATGCTGCTGCTGGGCATGGGCATCAACGTCGCGCTGACCGTCGAGTGGATCATGGGGCGCCCGGTGAGCAACCGCCCGCTGCTCTTTCTCGGCATTCTCCTGATGCTCGTCGGCATACAGCTCATTTCCACCGGTCTCCTCGCGGAGATGATCACCAAGCGCGAGCACACCACCACCGATTATCTCATCCGCGACACGCTCTCCTGAGCGTCCCGCGCGCAGGTGAACCCATGCAGGAAATCATCTACAAATCCGATTGCCGCTTTTTCCGAGGCGACGTGCCCTGCGCGCCGCACAAAAATGACGGGTATCACTGCGACGGCTGCCCGTATTACGAGCAGACCGACCGCAACATCCTGCTCATCAAGCTCGGGGCCATCGGCGACGTGCTGCGGACGACGCCGCTCCTGCGCAAACTCAAAGCGCTGTACCCGCACGCGCGCATCTGGTGGATCACGCATACGCCCGACATGCTGCCCTCGCTGGTGGATGTCAAGATGCGTTTCGACATGGCGAGCGTGATCAGCGCGCTCGCGGTGAACTTCGATCTGCTCATCAATCTCGACAAGGATCGCGAGGCCTGCGCGCTGGCCGACCGCATCGAGGCGAGCGTCAAACGCGGCTTCATCCTGCGCAACGGCGTTTGCGCGCCCGTGGACGAGTACGCGCGGCACAAATTTCTCACCGGCATTTTCGACGACCTGAACAAGTTCAACACGAAGCACTACGTGCAGGAAATCTTCGAGATCTGCGGCTTCCTCTGGGAAGGCGAGGAATACCTGCTCGAATTCGACGCCTCGCACAGCTTCGGGCTCGATCACGCGAAGCCCGTCATCGGGCTGAACACCGGCTGCGGCGGACGCTGGACCAGCCGACTGTGGCCCGACGCCTCATGGATCGATCTCGCGAATCGCCTGACGGCGCGGGGATTCACGCCGCTCTTCCTCGGAGGCGAGCAGGAGCACGACAAGAACCGCATGCTCGCGGAGAAGACCGGCGGCATCTACCCCGGCTTTTTTCCGCTCAAGACCTTCATCTCGCTGATGAACGAATGCGACGTGGTCGTCTCTTCCGTCACGATGGCCATGCATATCGCCATCGGCCTGCGCAAGCCGCTGGTGCTGTTCAACAACATTTTCAATCCGAACGAATTCGAACTCTACGGGCGAGGGGAAATCCTTTCTCCGTCCAAGCCCTGCACCTGCTTCTTCCGGCCGAGCTGTGTGAACACGGAGTACCGCTGCATGGAGCACATCGAGCCCGACCGGGTGTTCTCCGCCGTCGAGCGCTGGGCTCCCCGGCCCGCCTGACGCCCAGTGGAAGCGGATGTCATGGGGGACAGCGGAGCCGCGCGCCTGAACATCGTTCTTGTCGGCACGGCGTACCCGCTGCGCGGCGGCATCGCCCACTACATCGGCCTGCTCTGGAAATACCTCTCGATGCGGCACGACGTCCGCGTCGTCACGTTCTCGCGCCAGTACCCGAAGCTGCTCTTTCCCGGAAAGACGCAGGACGAAACCGGCGATGCCGGCGTGCCTCTGGAGAGCGTGCAGTGGATCGATTCGATCAATCCATTCTCCTGGATACGCACCGGGCTGCGCATCCGTCGCATGCGCGCCGATCTGATCATCTTCAAATTCTGGATGCCCTTCTTCGCCCCCGCCTATGGCGTCATCGCGGCGATCGCGCGCAGGGGAGGGCGGACGAAGACGATGTTCATCTGCGACAACGTGATTCCGCACGAGAAACGTCCGGGCGACAAGCTGCTCACCCGGTTCGCGTTCCGCTTCATCGACGCGTACATCGTCCAGTCGAAGGCGGTCGAGCGCGACCTGAAACTCTGGAAGCGCGATCCGGTGTTCGCGTCCCTGCCGCATCCGGTGTATGAAATCTTCGGCGCCGAAACCTGCCGGGAGGAGGCGCGCGCGCGCCTCGCCGCTCTCGATCCCGCCCTGCGCCTCGCAGCGGACGAAAAGGTGCTGCTGTTCTTTGGCTACGTGCGCGATTACAAGGGACTCGACGTGCTGCTCGATGCCATGCCGTCCATCCTCGCGCGCATGAAGGTGACACTGCTCGTGGTGGGCGAGTTCTACAACAACGAGCAACAGTATCGCGACCAGGTGCTGCGACTCGGCATCGGCGGCTCCGTGCGATTCCATGCGGACTACGTTCCGAACGAGGAGGTCGGGCACTTTTTCTCCGCCGCGGACATCCTCACGCTTCCGTACAAGTCCGCCACGCAGAGCGGCATCATCCAGATCGCGTACAACTTCCATCGGCCGGTGATCGCCACGGATGTCGGCGGTCTGGGCGAGGTCGTCGTGCACGGCGAGACGGGCGCGATCGTCCCGCCCGAAAACCCGGAACTCCTCGCCGACGCGGTCTGCGATTTCTTCGACAGAAATCTCTTCGACACCTACCGCGCCAACGTCATCGAGGAAAAGAAAAAATATTCATGGGACCACATGGCCGCCGGCATCGAAGCCCTCTTTCATTCCCTGAAGAATTAGCGCCACCTGTCACCTTCCACCTGTCCCTTTCCACCTGCAACCTTCCACCTGTCCCCATCCACCGCAATGGCAAAGACACTGAAGAAAACCCAGCACCGCGCAAAGCCCGCGACGGGCGACGCGCTGTCGACCTTCGATCTCGATGTGCTCGTCGACAAATACGCGTGGCTGATCGTTCCCGTGCTCGTGCTGCTCTACTACTGGTTCAGCACCGGATCGACCGGGTTTTACCAGGATGACGAGATAGGGCATTACCGGAACATCCGCCAGTTCTGGGGCGATCCGTTCAGCATCATGGGAAATCAGCCCAAGCCCGGGTGGAAGATTCTGATGGTGTTGCCCGGCCTGCTCGGCTTCACGGGCGTGGTCTTCGCCCACTGCCTGGTCGCCGCACTGACTGTTTTTGCCACCTACAAGCTCGGCCGCGCACTGAAGGTCCGCAACTCCTCGGTCGCCGCGCTGCTGCTCGCCGCCCAGCCGCTGTACCTCCAGCTCTCGTTCCGCAGCTACAGTGAAATCACCGCGGGACTGTTCATGGTTCTCATGGTGTTGTTCTACTATCAGGAACGGTACATCCTGGCGGCGCTGACATCGTCGTATATTTTTTCCATCAGGCAGGAATTCGCGCTGATCAGCATCGGACTCGGCGTCATTTTCCTGATGAAGAAGCAGTGGCTGCCCTTCCTGCTGCTCGCGTGGACGCCGGTCGCTCTGGCGCTCATCGGCTGGGCCTCGACAGGGAACGCGATGTGGTTGTTCGACGACATGCGGCGCATCGGTCTCAACGTGCAGGTGCCTCATAAACCGTTCTGGCATTATTTCGAAACCTACATCTTCATGGTCGGCCCGGTGACGCTGGCGCTGTTCATGGCGGGGTACTGGGCCTTTCTCGTGCCGTGGAAGAAGGCCGGCGAGCAGCTCCGCAGGCACGGCTTCCTGTTTTTCACCTTCACGATGATGTGGGCGTGGTCCGTGATCTCCGCGTGGGACCTGCCGAATTTCGGCGCCAATCCCGGACACTGGAGGTATCTCCTCACCATCGCGCCGCTGACCGCGATCTATGCCGGCATGGGCTTGAACGCGATGTTCGACGTGACGCGGAGGAAGTACGTGCTCGCGGTGCTCGGGGTGTTTGCGCTGCTGACGCTGGCCTTCCTGTCGAAGGAAAGCAACGGTCTGACGCTGGGAGAGAAGGCGGAATACGGAAAACTGGCCATGGTTGCCGGCGTCGGGGTTCTTTTCGTGCTCTTCGCCTATGCCCGGGCGCTCAGCGGAACGCTGCTCGTGTCCTTGCTGTTGATTGGTACGGTCGGGTACACGTTGTATGCCGAGAAACCGAGAGTCCTGGACAGCGAGGGCTCGACCATGAAGGAGGTTGCGGCGTGGTACAGGGCGCAGACCCCGGAGCTTCAGGCCAGGCCGCTCTACGCAAATCACGTACTCCTGAAGTACTTCGCCGACATCGACATCAACGACAAGAACCGCGACCGCTCCATGCAGAAGAGCACGCTCGCCAAAGCCCCTGCCGGCTCGATCGTGATCTGGGACAGCCATTACGGCAACAGTCAGTTCGGCGGCGATGTGCCGATGGAATACTTCAAGGACAATCCCGATTACACACTGCTGCAGCAGCTGATCTCGCCCGACCAGCGCTTCGGCGCTCTCATCTTCGAAAAAGTTCGCTGAACGAATTCAGATAACGCGACGAGGGCGTATCACCGGCGATGCAGGCGATCGTGCGGCAGGGCATGGGCATCTGTGGAACAACTGCTGACAATGCACTTTACTTGATTTTCGTAACCTGTTGAAATGACGGAGAAAATCTCGTATGTTTGCGATTGTAACTTCTGCAGGTCGCTGAGCATTCCTTTGTTGATTTTCTTGCTGCGAATGGGTACGTTGAAAGCAGATGAGGTCGCATACCCGGATTGAAATGTCGGGTGATGACCAGAGCATCAATCCAGAATCAGAACGGAAAAGCATAGTGAACGACAGAACCATGAAATCGGCAGCGCAGGACCGCCTCCCGATCCGAAGGATCGGGACAGTCGGCTTGCCGTTGCTCGGGCTTCTCCTTCCGCTTCTCTTGACGGTCGGCTGCTCCTCAATAAAGGGCGTGTTCGGCAGTGAAGTGAAGCGGGATACGACGGCCCTGGCGACACAGACGGCCCGTCCGTCCGCGGAGCCTTCATTTCCGGGAGCAGCGATGGACCTCGACAGTCTGCCGCAGGTGCCGGATGTGAATCTCGCGGAGTACGATCCGCTTCTCGATCGGGCGCGCCTTCATCTGGTCCTCGCGGCCAAGGCTCTGCAGAATGAAGACAGTGTCTCCGCCGTCGACGAATGCAATCTTGCCTTCCAGAAACTCGACAGGGCGAGCTACCTGCCCGACATCGATCAGGACACCGGCTACGCGGAATTGACGCGCTGGGTCATGTCCCTGTATCAGCGATGCCAGCCAGCCATCACCGGGCACGATCTCTCCGTACCCATGGCGGCATTGCAGGCGATCATGGATCATCCGTCCGTGGCCGATACCGCCGTGGACCTCTCCCTGTTCACCTTCAAGGAACCGCCGCCGACCACGATTCCGCTCCCGATGAACGAGGAAGTGCAGCGGAACATCGTGTACTTCTCGATGCGGATGAAGGGCACGTTCGCGAAGTGGATCGAGCGGTCAGGCAAGTTTTTCCCGGTGATGGAACCGATTTTGAAGGAAGAGGGAATGCCGGACGAGATCATCTTTTTGACGATGATCGAAAGCGGCGTCAATCCGATCGCCCGGTCCTGGGCCAAGTGCGTCGGTCTCTGGCAGTTCTCGAAAGCGACAGGGGAGTCCTACGGGCTGCGCGGCGACTGGTACACCGACGACCGGCGCAATCCCGAAAAGTCCACCCGCGCCGCGGCCCGCCATCTGCGCGACCTGTACAATCGCTACAGGGACTGGCATCTCGCCCTCGCGGCCTACAACGCGGGTGCCGGACGCATCGACAGGGCCCTGCAGCGCTCCCGGGTCAAGAATCCCAACTACTGGGACATCCAGGGAGTTTCTCCCCACCGAGACGCAGCAGTATGTGCCGCGGTACGTGGCCGCGACGATCATCGGACTCAATCCCTCGTCATACGACTTCGCGGATCTGCAGTATCACAAGCCGCTCGAATACGATGTGGTCCGTATCGACAAGGCCTACAAGGTCGAGGACCTCGCGGAGTGCGTCGGCCTGACGGCGGACGAATTTTTCGACTACAATCCCTTCCTGCTTCAGCAGGTCACTCCGTCCGATGTGCCGAATCTGGAAATCCGCGTTCCCAAGGGCCGGGCGCAGACGTTCGCATCCAACATCGTCAACGTGTCCGCCGTCAAGCTTGCCGAAGTGGAATACCACAAGGTGCAGCGCGGCGAAACCATCTTCAAGCTTGCGAAGCGCTTCAGCGTCTCGGTCGATCAGATCAAGAAAGCGAACAACATGACGCACACGCGGCGTCTGGCTCCGGGCGAGATGCTCCGCATTCCGAAACTGCCGTCGCTCGACAACCTCTCGTACGCGACCGCGATGGATAACCTCGCCGCGGGACCCTCGCGGACAGAGACGCCCGATCCGTTGCGGCGCACGCAAGGCCGCGAGAAGCGGACCTTTGCGGTTGAGCGCGGCATGACTCTGGGCGGTATCGCGAACCGGTACAGCGTCACCGTCGCCGATCTGATGCTCTGGAACAGCATGCGTTCCGGCGACCCGCTCGTGCCCGGCGCGGAATTCGCGGTGTGGGTGCGGCCCGGCTCCAGGGAAAAGAGCGCCGAGCAGCTGGCTGCCGAAGAGGAGCAGGCGCGCATCATTGCTGAGAACGAATCCAAGGCCGTGAGCATGACGCGCGAAACGCGCCCCGCGGTGCGCGCCGTGTCGGCCAAGCAGGGCAGGGCGGAACTGCACCGCGTCGCGAACGGCGAAACCCTCGCCGGCATCGCCGCGAAGTACAACGTCTCGATCGAGAATCTCAAGTCCTGGAACCAGTTGCGGAACACGAAGGTCCGCCCGGGCAAGGTGCTGCGCATCTACGCGGACAACATCGCGCGCGCCCTTCCTCAGCAAGCCTCGGCTGCCGCCCCTGTCCAGGACGCCGCCAACGTCGATGAGGCCCCGGACGACGCCTCGCCGATCGCCGGCGCGGAGGGCACGGCCCAGACGGAAGAGCGCACGCATACCGTCAAGAAAGGCGAGACCCTCTGGGCCATCGCATCCGAGCACGGGGTGACCACCGATCAGGTGAAAATCTGGAACAAACTGCGCGGCAATGCCGTGCAGGCGGGTCGCAAACTGATCATCATGGGGACGGAAGGAGACAAGAAGAACGCCGAGGCGCCCGCGCCGGAAGCACGCCCTGTCGTGGAGCCCGCAATGGTCGCGGTGACGAAACCCGCTTCCGAGTCCAAGGTCCCCGCGGCGCCGTTTGCCGGGCGCTCCGGAACGTCGAAGGGCGAGCGCCCGAAGACGTACACCGTGAAGAAGGGCGATAATCTGTGGAGTATCGCGCGGAATTTCGACATCCCCGTGGAACAACTCTCGCTATGGAACGCGCTCAAGGACATGCAGGTGATGGCCGGACAGGAACTGCTTCTTGCCGAGCCGAAGGACGCAAAGACGGCGCGTCCCGCCGAAAAAAACGCGCAGAGCTCGCGCGATGCCGCGACGGGCAGCTACGTCGTCAAGAAGGGCGACAACCTGTACGCGATCGCCCTCGAGACGGGTGTGAGCACCGAACACTTGCGCGAATGGAACGACCTGAAGGACGACGTGATCAAGGCTGGACAGGAACTGCGGCTCACCTCGCCATCGCTGTCAAGCAGCGTCAAGCCCGCGAAGCAGACGAAGATCGCGGCGCAGCAATCCTACACCGTGAAGGATGGCGACACGTTGTACAGCATTTCCCGCAAACTCGGCGTCACCATCTCCGACCTGCAGCGCTGGAACGACGTCGGCGAGAATCTCCGCGCCGGCCAGGAACTGAGCTACCAGACGCAGCGCTGACCACGCCCCGCAACACCACAATCTGAATCGTCGAGCAGCCTTCAATCCGTGATTGGGGCGCTTCGCGCGAGACGTCGGCCTGCCGGTCCATGCCTGTGCAGGCGGATTCCCGTGGCAATCGAGCACCTTGGAACTTCCTGCCTCCCGGTTTATCTTTGGAGACGGCCACATTTCCTCCGCCGAATCCCACAATCACAGCGTTTTGAGCAGAATATGGAACGCAGCCTTCACCTTT
Source organism: Ignavibacteria bacterium (assembly GCA_016720835.1). Lineage (GTDB taxonomy): Bacteria > Bacteroidota > Ignavibacteria > SZUA-365 > SZUA-365 > JADKJW01. The sequence goes on along the minus strand of JADKJW010000002.1, from coordinate 143,287 downwards.
GCGCCCGTCTCACCCTTGTCCTGCTGACAACCTGCATGCTCGCCGCGCAGGATGTCCCTGTGCGAGAAGGCGCACTGATTGTCAAATTCGTGCGCGGCGTGGACAAGGATGCCGCGATGGCGTCGGACGCCGTGTTCCGCGAAGCCTTCGATGCCGTCGGCGCGACCGCCATCACACCCCTGTTGCAGCAGCCGCTCACACCCCTGCCGAAAGCGGGTCCGGGAGGGGACGCAATGAAGATTGCGCACTGGGACGGCGAGCTGCGGCGCATCTTCCTGATCGAGTACGGCTCCGGAGAATCGCCGTCGAGCGCGGCCGCGCGTTTCGCGATTTCGGCCAGTGTGGAATACGCGGAACCGTATCTGCTGTTCACGCCGCTCGGAGGTGAAAAGACGCCCAATGATTCGGCCTTCGTCTCGCAGGCGTTCCTGAAATCCATGCAGGCGGAGCAGGCCTGGGACATTTCCGAGGGCGACAGCACGGTGGTCATCGCCGTCGCCGATACCGACGTCAAATGGGATCACCCCGATCTTCAGCCGAACATCTGGGTCAATCCCGGTGAGAGCGGTCTCGACGGACAGAACAGGGACAAACGCACGAACGGCGTGGATGACGACGGCAACGCAAAGGTGGACGACTGGCACGGCTGGGACTTCGCGGGCGCCGACGGAAACACGCCGGACAACGACACGCGCTCGGCTTCCGGCGGGCATGGCACCGCGGTGGCGGGTCTCGCTTCCGCCGCCACCAACAACGGCATCGGCATCGCCTCCATCGGCAACCGCTGCAAGATCCTCCCGCTCAAGATCGGACCGGACGCCGGCGGCAGCCTGGCCTTCGGGTACGACGCCATCGATTTCGCGGCCCGGATGGGCGCGCGCGTGTTCAACGCGAGCTGGGGCAGTTTCGGCTACAGCCAGGCGCTCCAGGACGTGATCAATGCCGCCGTCGCGCGCGGCATGGTGATCTGCGGCGGCGCCGGCAACCACGGAGCGACGACGCCGTTCTATCCCGGCGCATTCCCCGGCGTGATCGACGTGGGCGTGTGCGACGCGAGCGACAAGATCAATTCCGGCTCGGGATACGGTCCCGCGGTCGACGTCATCACTCCCGGCGATGGCGCGCTCACGACCAATGTCGGCAACGGGTACTCCGGTTTCGGCGCGACGTCCGCCGCGTCGCCTCTCGCGTCCGGCGTGGCGGGTCTCGTGGTGTCGAAATTTCCGGCATACACTCCCGAGCAGGTCCGCGAGCGCATCCGCGTCACCTGCGACAACATCGACGCGAAGAATCCGACGCGCGAAAAGATCGCGGGGAAGGGCCGCATCAACGCGTTCCGCGCGCTCAACGATCCTCCGACACCGTCGCTGCGCGTCGCGTCCTCCACCATCATCGATCCCAATAGCGACAAGCGACTCGATATCGGCGAGGAGATCGGCGTCACCGTGACCGTGCGCAACGCGCTCGCCTCGACGTCGGGCGGCGTCACGCTGACGCTCGTGCCCGTCGGCAACGCGTCAAGCGTGCAGGTGACCAAATCGAGCGCGTCACTTCCCGCGATACCGGAGGGCGGAACGGGCGGCAACGCGTCGGATCCCTTCACCTTCAAAGTCCTGCCCGGCGCCGCCTTCGATGCCACGGTGCTGTTTCGCATCGACATCGTGTCCGGGAATTACGAGGACTTCGACTTCGTGTCGATCTCGATCAATCCCTCGTTCCGCAACATGACGAGCGGCCAGCTCATGATGACCGTCACGGCCAACGGCATGTTCGGCTTTACCGATTACCCGACGAACAGTCTCGGTGGCGGCATGAAATACGGCGCGGTCGATGCGCTGCTCTACCACGCATCGGCGATGATCGGGACGGATGAGGCGCACATTGTGGACAATGCCCGGAGCACCGGCGATTTCCTCTCCCGGCGCAACGACTTCCGCATCGTCGATGCCGTCACGATCACGAGTCCGGCGGGAGGGGGGAATCCCGCCAAGCTTGCCACCTCGCGTTTCACGGATGCCTACGCGGATTCCGCTCGGCGTTTGAACGTGGACGTGCTGCACCGCGTCTACGACTACACGAACCTCGGCGTGCCGGACGTCCTCATCTCGAAATTCACCGTGACCAACACCGGCGCCTCCGCGCTGAACGGCGTTCGCTTCGGCCTGTTCATGGACTTCGGCGGCTACCCGCAGTACTACATCGCCTCGGTGGCGTTCGACTCGACGCGGCATTTCGGCTCGCTCACCAAGGGTGGCGGCATTCCGCTTGTGGGCACCTTCGTGCTCGACACGCTGCCCCTCTCCGATCCGCGCCGTTCGACGTTCTGGGCGATCAACAACATTTCGACCGTGCCCGGCAATCCGTTCGGGACCACGGACGGCTTCACCGCGGCCGAGCGCTGGCGCGCGTTATCCAGTTACGCCGGCAATCGCAGCACGCCCGACGGGAACATGGCCTACGTCATCACCGCGCCCGTCACCGACATTCCCGCGGGGCAGAGCGCGACGTTCGTGTTCGGAAACTGCGTCGGCACCAACGCCCTGTCCCTGCGTTCCCGCGCGGATGCGGCGATCGCGCTGTTGCGGAATCCGCCGGTCGTGGCGGTCGACGACGCCGCGGTGTTGCCGCGCCGCGCGAGCTTCGGACAGATGTATCCGCAACCTGCCTCGGTGACGCGCGACGGCCGCGCGACGCTCCGCGCCGATCTGCCCGCTGCCGCGCAGGTCACGGTGGATCTGTTCGACGCGCTCGGACGCAAGGTTCGCGATGTGACGGACGCCTCGTTCGGCGCCGGATCACATCTCCTGTCCGTGGATGTTTCCGGACTGTCCGCGGGCGCGTATCTCTGCCGCATGTCCACGGGAGCGGAGACGGTTGTCCGCACTCTCCTCGTTCAAGACTAACCGTTCAGAAGGAACTACGACCATGGGACTCACGCACCTCTCCCGCGTCGATGAAGTCATCGACGGCATGCACGCGCTCGCGCACAACCTGTGGTGGACCTGGAATCCGGCCGCGCAGGACCTGTTCTTCACCCTGTCGGAGCGGAAGTGGCGCGCGTCGAACCACAACGCCGTCGCCGTGATGAATGCCGTCTCGCGGCAGGAATTGCGGGCGCGGCTGTACGAGGAAACGTTCTTCGAGCACGTCGAGGACATCCTCGCGCAGTTCAAGGACTACCTCGGCAAGAAGGATACCTGGTGGAACGCGCAGAAGAGCCGGCGCGGCGACGAGCTGATTTCGTACTTCAGCGCCGAGTTCGGTCTGCACGAATGTCTGCCGGTCTACTCCGGCGGCCTCGGCGTGCTGGCCGGCGACCATACCAAATCCGCGAGCGACCTCGGCCTGCCCTTCGTCGGCGTCAGTCTCTTCTACCGGCACGGGTATTTTCAGCAGACCATTTCCCCCGACGGCTGGCAGCACGAGAACTACCCGACCCTCGATCCGAAGGAGCTGCCGATCGAGCTCGTCACCGGGGCGGACGGACAGCCCGTCATTGCGAGCATCGAGCTCGGACACGTCAAAGTGCACTTCCACGCCTATCGCGTCAATGCGGGCCGCGCCACGCTGTACCTGCTCGACACGAACCGGCCCGAGAACGAACTGCATCACCGCGAGATCACCGCGCGCGTGTACGGCGGCGACAGCACGACGCGTATCATGCAGGAAATCGTGCTCGGCATCGGCGGCGTGCGCTATCTCCGGGCGCTCGGGCTCGCGCCCACGGTCTACCACATGAACGAGGGCCACAGCGCCTTCCTCACGCTCGAATTGCTGCGCGAGCGGCTCAGCGCGGGCGCCGATCGTGCCGCCGCCGAGGCCTGGGTGCGCGAGCACTGCGTGTTCACCACGCACACGCCCGTGCCCGCCGGACACGACCGCTTCACGCCGGACCTGCTCGAATTCATGCTCGACGGCTGCTGCAACACCGCGAACCTCACGGTGCGCGACGTGCTGCCGTACGGGCAGGAAAACGCCGCGAATCCCGCGGACCCCTTCGTCATGACGGTGCTCGCGCTGCGCATGTCGCGCGCGGCCAACGCGGTGAGCGAGCTGCACGGGCAGGTGAGCCGCGAGATGTGGAAGCATATCTACGGCCTCGAGAAGGCCGGGGACGTGCCGATCGGCCACTGCACCAACGGCGTGCACATGCTCGGATGGATGGCCAAGCGGACGCGGGAATTCTGGCACAAGCATCTCGGCGAAAAGTGGATCTACTACCTGAAGAACAAGGCCATCTGGCAGCAGGTGGAGGATCCCGAATTGTTCGCGGACGAAGACTTGTGGGCGCTGCGCTACGGATTGCGCCGCGATCTCGTCGAATACGTCCGCCGCTCCACCAAGGGTTCCTACCTCCGCATGGGACTCGATTTCAGCACCGTGCAGGATTCAATGCTCAGCACCGACGCGCTGACCATCGGCTTTGCGCGGCGTTTCGCCACGTACAAGCGCGCGCCGCTGATATTCCGTGATTTCAACAGGCTCGCCGCGCTGCTCAACAGCGCGGACCGACCGGTACAGCTCGTGTTCGCGGGCAAGGCGCATCCGCGCGACGAGGAGGGGAAGCGCTACATCCAGCAGATCATCGCGCACACGAAGAACACCGCGCTGCTCGGCAAGGTGGTGTTCCTCGAGAACTACGACATCAACGTCGCGCGGCACATGATTTCCGGCGTGGACGTCTGGCTCAACACGCCCCGGCGTCCCATGGAGGCCAGCGGCACGAGCGGCATGAAGATCCTGATCCACGGCGGCATGAATCTCAGCATCCTCGACGGCTGGTGGGTGGAAGGCTGCGACGGCGGGAACGGGTGGGCGATCGGCGACGACAGCAGTCCGGCCGATCCCGAGCAGCAGGACGAGCAGGACGCCCTGTCGTTGTACCGCGTGCTCGAAGAGCAGGTGATCCCCGAATTCTACGACCGCGACGAATACGGCATTCCGCGTCAATGGATCGACCGCATCCGGCACTCGATGGTGACGCTGATCCCGCAGTTCAACACCGACCGCATGGTTTCGGAGTATGTCACCCGATATTATCTCGCAGGGAAGTGACGGCCTTTCTCCCGACAGGAACGTCTCCCCCGTTTTTTCTGTTACACAAACCGACAGGAGCAGTGTATGGCAACCGTGTTCGAGTATCACGAATGTGTTGGTATTTCCATCCTCAGCATGGAAGACGCTATCAGGCAGGCCGTTGACGCGGTCGCCGCAACGCGGAAAATCGCGTGGTTCGAGGTGCTCTCGACCCGTGGCCGCGTGACCGAGTCGAACGAACTCGAGTACCAGGTCACGGTCCGATTCGGCTGCAAACTGTAACCTTCGCACACCTCATCAATTCCAAGGAGATCGTATGGTTGAGATCGGATCAACAGCACCTGCATTCACGCTCGTGAATTCCGCGCGCACCGCAACATCGCTCGGCGACTTCGCCGGCAAGAAGGTGGTCCTCGTGTTTTACCCCGGGGCCTTCACCGGTGTCTGCACCAAGGAAATGTGCACCTTCCAGGACTCCATGACCGCATTGAACGGTCTCGATGCCGCCGTGCTCGGCATCAGCGTCGACGGACCGTTCGCCAACGCCGAATTCGCCGCCAAGAACAATCTGGCCTTCCCATTGCTGAGCGATTTCAATCACGCGGTCGTGAACGCGTACGGCGTCGCGCTCGCGAATTTCGCCGGCGTCGAAGGCTACACTGCCGCGCAGCGCTCGGTGTTCGTCGTCGACAAGGGCGGGGTGGTCCGCTTCAAATGGGTCGCGGAAAATCCCGGTATCGAGCCCGATTACGACGCCGTCATCAAGGCCGTCGAAGCCATTTCCTGATTCGCGCGCACGAAGAATCCCGCATTCCCGCGACACTGATGAAACGCATGCACAGATGACGAATATTCTGCCCGTTGACGCGAAGAACCTGATCGAGCAGGAGGATGTGACCATCCTCGATGTGAGGGAACTCTGGGAGTACGAGCATTGCCGCCTGCAGAACGCGCTGCATATTCCGCTGCGCGTCCTGCCGGTGCGGCATCATGAATTGAACAGGGCCGCCCCGGTGCTGGTGTACTGCCACCACGGCGCGCGGAGCGTCTTCGCCTGCAGCGTGCTCGAGCGCGCGGGATTCACGAATGTGTACAACCTCTACGGCGGCATCAATCACTGGTCCGATACCGTCGATCAGAGCATACGAAAATACTGAGGTCCGGACGCCGGATCTTGACGGAGGAACAGCCATGATCGCTGAGGGGAAAAAGGCGCCCGCCTTTTCGTTGCCGAACGCCGACGGCACCACACGCACGCTGAAGGATTTCGCGGGGAAACCGCTGGTCCTCTACTTCTATCCCAAGGACAACACGCCCGGGTGCACGCAGGAGTCCTGCGATTTCCGCGACAACTTCGCGCGCATCACGGCCACCGGCGCCGCCGTTGCGGGCGTCAGCGCCGACGGCCCCGCGTCGCACGCCAAATTCCGTGACAAATACGGGCTGCCGTTCGAACTGCTCAGCGACGAGAAGCGCGAGATGCTCGAGGCATACGGCGTCTGGCAGTTGAAAAAATTCCTCGGAAAGGAATACATGGGCATCGTCCGCAGCACCGTCATCATTGGAAGCGACGGCATCGTCGCAAGAGTGTTTCCCAAGGTCAAAGTCAAGGGACACGTCGACGAAGTGCTCGAGGCCCTCAAAACCGTTTCCTGACACCACGTCCCACACACGCAGATACCGGAGAATCCCATGAATCTGAAAGATTCCAAAACCTATCATAATCTGAAGGAAGGTTTCGCCGGCGAGTCGCAGGCGAACCGCCGCTACCTGTACTTCGCGCGAAAGGCCGATATCGAAGGCTATGCGGACGTCGCCGGCGTGTTCCGCGACACCGCCGAGGGCGAGACCGGCCATGCCTTCGGGCATTTCGAATTCATGGAGGATGTCGGCGACCCGGCCACCGATTTGCCGATGGGACCGACCAATCTCAACCTGAAGTCCGCGATCCACGGCGAAACCTACGAGTATTCCGAGATGTATCCGGGCTTCGCGCGCGTCGCCCGCGAGGAAGGATTCGAGGAGATCGCCGAATGGTTCGAGACACTCGCCCGCGCGGAGAAATCGCACGCGGGACGCTTCCAGAAAGCTCTCAACACGCTGGACGAAGCCTGACCCCTTTCCATTAAACGGTGACGACCGGGATGCACCTGGCATCCCCGTCCCGTCCCGCAGGAACGCGATACTCCAATGATGACGCTCGACCCCGCGAATCCGGTCTTCTGGGATGCAGCCGACCTGCGCTCGGAAATGGACCGCATTTTCGAGATCTGCCAGGGATGCAGACTCTGCGACAAGATGTGTCCGTCCTTCGATGTGCTCTTCCGCCGCCTCGACGCCATCGACGACGAGCTGACGGCGCGGAAATGCACCGATTCGCCGGTGGAGCATCTCGCCGACGGGGACTACCGCACGGTGTCCGACCTCTGCTACCAGTGCAAGCTCTGCTACCCGAAGTGTCCCTACACGCCGCCGCACGCGTACGCACTCGACTTTCCCCGCCTCCTCCTGCGCGAACAGGCGCAGCATAAAAAGGAGACGGGCATCTCTTTTGGAGACCGCGTCCTCGGCGACCCCGACCGCGCGGGCGCCATCGGATCGGCGTTTCCGTCGCTGATGAACTGGATGAACCGCAACAGCCTCGTGCGCGGCGCGATGGAGAAGACCGTCGGCATCCATCACGAGAAAACGCTGCCGGAATACCATGGCGAAACATTCGAACAATGGTTCGCGACGTGGAAGGCCGGCCGCGGCACCGTCACCGCTCCCGCGGCGAAGGTGGCCGTCTACGCCACCTGCCTCGTCAACTTCAACAACCCGCGCATCGGCAAGGCGTTGGTGAAGGTCCTCGATCACAACAACGTGGAAGTCGTGGCCTGCCAGAAAATCTGCTGCGGCATGCCGAACATCAGCACGGGCGATCTGCGCGAGGCCATGCGCAAGACCAACGCGAACATCGAGACCCTGCACGCCTTCGTCGAGGAGGGCTACGACATCGTGATCCCGAGCCCGAGCTGCAGCCTGAACATCCGGCAGGACTACGAACAGATCGGCATGGACAAGGCCAGGGCGAAGGCCGTCGCCGCGCGCTCCTACGACGCGGGCGAGTACCTCATGAAACTGCACGCCGAGGGGAAGCTCCGCACCGATTTCACGGGCGGCGGAGGCGCGGTCACCTACCATCTTCCCTGTCACCTCAAGGTGCAGAACATCGGCTTCAAGTCGCGCGACCTCCTCGCGCTGCTGCCGGACGCGGACGTGACCATGGTGCAGCAGTGCTCGGGGCACGACGGGCAGTGGAGCATGAAGAAGGAGTACTACGAACTGTCGCTGCAGGCGGGGAAGAAGCTGTTCGACGGCATCAGGAAGCGCGACGACGCGACGGTCGTGTCGGACTGCGCATTCGCGCACCTGCATATCGAGGAAGGGACCGGGAAAGCATCCCGGCATCCCGTGGAAATACTCTGCGCCGCCTACGGATTGGATGTGAACCGGGAATGAACAAGATTGCATACGAAGATATCCGCGATATCGCGGCATACGAAAAGATCCGGCCGGAATTCCGAAGGCGGATCATCGCCGTCAAAGCGAGCCGTCGAATGCCCGTGGGCGACCGCATGACACTCCTTTTCGAGAATCGGGACACCGTGCTGTTCCAGATCCAGGAAATGATGCGCGTCGAGCGCATCGTGCACGAGGCCGCGATTCGGCATGAGATCGACACGTACAACCACCTCGTCCCGGGCGAACTCCAACTCTGTGTCACCATGTTCATCGACGTGTCCGAGGCCACAAGAATCAAGGAAGTGCTCGACTCCTTCGTCGGCCTGCCGCAGGATTGCGTCTGGATCGACGTCGATGGCGAGCGCGTCCCGGCGGTGTTTGATCTCGAACAGAGCACGGATACGCGCGTCAGCGCCGTGCAGTACCTTACGTTCACCTTCACGTCCGGGCAGGCCCGCCGGTTCATGGACGCGTCCGTGCCCGCCGCGCTGCGCGTGGAGCATCCCAACTACCGGCACGTCGTGCCGGTCGACGGCGAGCTGCGGGACAGCCTCATCGCGGACCTGCGCGCATGATTTCCGTCACCCGCCGCGAACAGTTCGCCGCATCGCACCGGCTGTACAATCCGGCGTGGAGCGAGGAGCGCAACGCCGAAGTGTTCGGCAAATGCAACAACCTCGCGGGACACGGGCACAACTACGTGCTCGAAGTCACCGTCGTCGGGGACGTCGATCCGGACACCGGCTACGTCGTGGACTTGAAGCTGCTCAAGGACATCATCCGCGAGCGTGTGATGGACAAGCTCGATCACAAGAACCTGAACGTGGATGTCGATTGTCTCGCGGGCGTCATCCCGACGGCCGAGAACATCGCCACGGGCATCTGGCGGCAGCTTGCGGACGCCCTGCCGGCCGGACGGCTGGAACGCATCGTGCTGCACGAAACCGAGAATAACAAAGTGGAGTACCGAGGAGAATCATGACGCACACCGCACCTGCCGGGGACACGTCGCACGACGCGCACGCGAGCGCGAAACGCGAGAACATCGAGCGCCTCATCCGCGAACTGCTTGTCGAGATCGGCGAGGATCCGCAGCGCGAAGGACTGCTGAAAACTCCGCATCGCGTGGCCAAGGCCTACGGGTTTCTCACGGAGGGCTACACGAAGGACCTCGACGTGACCCTCAACAACGCCATCTTCAAGGAGGACTACAACGAGATGGTGATTGTGCGCGACATCGACTTCTACTCGATGTGCGAGCACCACATGCTGCCCTTCTTCGGGCGCTGTCACATCGCCTACATCCCCAACGGCAAGATCGTGGGCCTGAGCAAGATTCCGCGCATCGTGGACATTTTCGCGCGCCGCCTGCAGGTGCAGGAGCGCATGACGCAGCAGATCGCCAACGCGCTGCAGCACGCGCTGGATCCGCTCGGCGTGGCCGTCGTCTGCGAGGCGCGGCACATGTGCATGATGATGCGCGGCGTGCAGAAGCAGAATTCCGTGACCACCAGCAGCACCATGCTCGGCGAATTCTGCAGGCGGCCGGAGACGCGCATGGAATTCCTGCGACTGATTACCACGAGTTTCGACCACTGACATTTCCGGGAGCAGGGCATGATCGTCTGGGTCACCGGCGCGGGCAGCGGCATCGGCAAGGCCATCGCGTCTCACTTCGCCGCCGGCGGCGCGACGGTGGTCGCGAGCGGCAGGCATGCGGATATTCTCGATACATTCGCCACGGAAGCGCGGGACAAAGGCTGGAACGTCCTCGCCGTCCCCTGCGACGTCACCGACGCGGACTCCGTGCGAGCCGCGCACGCGCGCATGGTCGACGCCTCCGGTCCGGTGGACGTGCTCGTGAACAACGCCGGAACCACCGTGTTCACGCCGTTCGTGAAATCCGCGCTCGCGGATTTCGATCGTCTCGTCGCGACGAACCTCCGCGGACCCTTCGTCTGCACGCAGGCCGTGCTGCCTTCCATGCTCGAGCGGAGGAGTGGCACTGTCGTGATGGTGAACTCCATGGCCGCGACGCACGTGTTCCCGGACAGTTCCGTCTACTCCGCGACCAAGGCGGGCCTGAAAGCCATGACCGATTGCCTGCGTTTCGAGGTGCGGAAAACAGGGTGTGCGTCTTTTCAAGCGTGTATCCCGGCTAGCCACCAACACCGGGAGCTAATCTTGGGCGGACGCCCGATCGGGTCCGCGAGAAACACTCCGACAAGATGATGACTCCCGACGATGTCGCAGCTCTGGTGTTTCAGGCCGTGATGCTGCCCGCGAGCGTGATGGTGGAAGATCTGTCGCTCCAGCCGGTCGGTGGCGGGCTGGCATAAACGTCGAGGAAGCAGTGGGGAGTGGGGAGTGGGGGGTGGGCTGCGATGTCATCCGGTGGATCGACAACGCCCTCCGGAGAGGGCGCTGTTGTGTGGATATAAAAGGAGTGGGCTATCTGGAAAAAACGGCGTTCAGTCGCCGCGATCCCCGGAGGCGCCACCGCGATGCGGTCCGAAGCCCTTTCCTGCACCGCGACGCTGCATGGCGTCGTGCTTCATGCGCTCGCGGCGTTCCTGCTTGAGTTCCTTGTACACTTTCCGCTGTTCGGGATTCAGCAGTTTGTTCACCGCCTGATCGGCGTCGAAGAGGATCATCTTCATCTTCAACTGCAACGTGCCGATGTCCTTCATCAGGCCCTCCACCTGCGCACGTTTGGGCGTGTCGGCACCCCAGGCATTCCCGAGGTCGATGCGTTTCTTCTGCACCTCGGCGCGGAGATCGATGAGTTCCTTGCCCGATTTGGATTTGATGTCCTTGATGGATTTTTCCTGTTCCGAGGTCAGGTTCAGCCGCTCACGGGCCTGCCTGCGGTCATCGCGCGAGGGCTGCGCGACTGCCATGGCGCTCAGCAGCAGGATGGCGATACTTGCGAATAGGGCGATGCGTTTCATGGTGTGTTCTCCTGTATGGTCGCTGTGTCTCTGCGTATTCGTCATCTTGGACAGGAGCGCACGGAGAAAGTTTAACGGTGGCACATTTTACTGCCCCGGTATTGTTTTCCATATGCGCGGATTCTGGTTTCCCGACCGCGGAGCCGGTAGATTGCGTCCATGAAGAATCAGCCAGTCGAGGCTCCCGACGCGTCGCCGGACGCGGATCGGACACATCCCGGAACGGTCCCCCTCAAACCGCTGCTCGCCATCGTGCTCGTCCTCTCGCTGGGGGTGTTCCTGTACACGTCCGTCTTTACGACGGTGCAGGTGCATGCCGTGACGCAGCCCGACGCGCTGCTTGCCGTCGCCGGATCGAGCGTGGAGTTGCGGATTGAGGCCGTCAACCGGCTGGGCTGGCGCGTGCCTTTCGCCGCTCCGCGCCTTCGCTGCGAGGTGCTGGAAGGAGCGGAACTCGTCACTCTGCGCAGTGCGACGGATTCCACCATGGTGATCGTCGAGAGCAACGGTATTCCCGGATCCGTGGAGTTGCGCGTGTTCACTCCGGCCAGCCTGTTTCCATTGTCGGTCCGCGTACCGGTTCTTGTGCCGCTGGCCTGAGGCGCGGTCCCGAAATGCGCTCCGCAGCGGCTGCGCGGAGCGCAGGTGCATTGCGCCCGCTGTCGATCTGCACGATCGCCCCGCTCCCGTCCGGGCCGCCAGAAGCATGGATGAAACCACCATGCGACGAAGGGCCGGGTCGAGATGAATCAGGCTCCGGGGCAGCCCCGGCAGACGGGCATCAGCGCCTCGACGCGCGCTCCATGCGCTTCTCTGTAGCGCGAAAGGATCGGGTGTTTCCACAGTTCTTCGATACCGGAGTCGAGGATGTTGCCGAGCATGATGGCGGAGTCCTTGGGAGAATGCCCGTTGATGCCGCACAACGGGACGCTCCCGTCAGCCTTGATCTGCATGGCCCTCGATGGGTAGGAGCAGTGAGGGGTGGTCCCGAGCAGTTCATGAGAGGATGTGTACATGTCCTCGCCATCCGTGAGAATGGACGGCTTCGAAACGTATTGCGCGAAAATGACATCACAGAGCGGACTCCAGGCGCGAAGATACTCGCGTTCCCTGCTTCGCGTTGAAGGCCGGATCATGAGTCGTATGCCGATGATGGTCTTCGATGCGCGAGACCGTTTCATCTCCCGCAACCGGGAGAGATTGCGCATGAGCCGATCATGGCTCGCGCCGGATCTCGCCGACTCATACGCGGATTTGCCGCCGGCGTCCACCGAAATCTCCACCATGTCCGCGGCCCCCGACATCAGGGCTTCCGCGATGGAGTCGTCGGACCATTGTCCATTGCTGACCACATTCACAAAGCGCGCGGAGCCCGCGGAGTTCCCGCAGCCACGCGCTGAAATGCGGATGGAGCGTGGGTTCTCCGCCCCCGACATGGATCTTGTTTACCGGGACTTCGGACAGAGCACCGAGGATGCGCGCAAAGACGTCGCGTCTCATGAACGGCAGTGCTTTCCCGTACGCGGGATACGGACAGTACTCGCACACGGTATTGCACACGTTCGAAAATTCAAGGTAGAGCGCGTGCGGGAGCCTCGACGTCCCGCGCAGGAAAAGGGGCGCAGCCATGCGGGCGTAATCGCGGAGCGGCACGCCGTTCCGAAGTGCCTGCGCTGCAACCTTCCACAGGTAACCAAACTTTCTGAGCCGGTACAGCCGATCGCTGCGCAGAGCGGGTGTATCGGGCAGCGTGGCGTCCGTGCAGTTCGGAACAGCAGGGTTCGATACAGCGCGCCGGTCGTTCATGGAAGCAAACTATGCATCCGGCACCCGCCGCGCATCCCATGGATATGGGATTTTCCGTGATTATCCGCGGCCGAAATGCTCCCATCCGACGCCTCGATTTCACAATCATGCACCGCCTCTCGCGGATTCGGCAGGCTGGCTTGGCGTGACGAGAGGATTGCCAATCCCGTCTTCAATCCGGAATCGCCGCCTCGACTACGCTCGGCGTGACAAGCGGAGTGACGTTTTCCTCTTCAATCCGAAATCGCCGCCTCGACTTCGCTCGGCGTGACAAGCGGAGTGACGTTTTCCTCTTCAATCCGAAATCGGAAATTCGATATTCGAAATCTTCAGAAGGCGCAGCGCCGGTAGGTTTCCGAGCGGGCGGGATCGGCTTGCATCATGAGCGAAATGATCTGCTTGCGGTTCGCGTAGCCGTCGAGGAGCGTGCAGAAATCGTTGCTCTTCGATTCGAGCCACATCGTGAGGATGAGCGAGCGCGCGTTGGTGCGCGTCAGGGCGTCGGCGATGTCCTCGAGCGCCTTGGCGATGCTCTTCTGCGCCTCGTCCTTCTCCGTCGCCATGAAGTCGAGCCCCTCGTAGAAATACCAGTAGAGCGCGGTACGGAAGCTCTCGTACTGCGCGTTCTGAATCTCGCCGAGGAAGTTCATGCGGCTGTACTGGTTCGTGTTCCCGAGCCACTCCGACGAGCGGTTCGAGGACTGCGAACGCTGTCCGATCATCGCGGCTTTCTGATAGTACGGCGTGCCCGCCATCAGTTCGTAACTGTCGAAGTCGATCCCGATGACGAGGTACATGTAAAAATCGATGAAACTGCGCAGATCCTCGAACTGGTACTCGTCGTAGAACATCGGCTGACCCTTGAAGTAGGTGAAACTCCACTTCGGATCCAGCGCGCGGAAAATGACGGAGTTGGTCTGCGACGGCCGTCCGTCCTCCCAGATACGCCGCGAACTGAGCACAACCGCCTGTGCGGTGAATTCGCCCCCGTCCGATCCGGTGAGGAAGTCGAGCTGCATGTTCACCTGGATTTTATCGCCCCGGAAGTCCACGTCGGTCCATCGCCGCTCATTGACATAGGTCATGACTTTCGGGACGAGTTCCGAAATGTATTCCCGCTGCGACTGCGTGAGCCGCTCGCTGCGCGCATCCATCATCAGTTCGATTTCCTGCGCGCGCGCGGGCTGGGAACAAAACGCCAGCGTCAGAAGTACAAGAATGTGTGTTTTCTTCATATATTCAGGAATGCTGCCATGTGTGCAGAACAAGACGCCAAAATAGAAAAAGCAACCCGCCCCGGCAAGGCAATCTCACTCATCCTCTTTTTTTGCATCTCCCCGAGCATGACGTTTCACGCGGCTGAGAGCTTCGACAGACAGCAGCAGGGATGCCGAGCGATGGCCCTCGGAGGGGCGGCAACAGCGCTGAAGGGCGATTCCTGGTCGCTCTTCCACAATCCCTCCCTCGCCGGCGCCTCGGGCAGCGGAGGCGGCGTCTGGTACTCCCCCGCGCCGTACGGGCTCGGCGAACTCTCCGCAGGCGCGGCCAGCTTCGCGCTGGCGACGGACCTCGCGAACGTCACGGCCGGCGTGACCTTCAGCGGTTTTTCGCTCTACCGCGAAAGCACGGTGAGCATCGGTATCGCGAGACGCATCGAAGAGCGCATCCATGCCGGCGTCGCTGTCAATTACTGCCATCTCGACATACGCGGATACGGAAACGCCGGCGTGTTGGCGGTGGATGCCGGTCTGGCTGCGCAGATCGCCGCGGACGTGACGGTCGCGGCGGCGGTGTGGAATCTCAACCAGCCGCGCATCGGCCATATCGTGCAGGAACGGCTGCCGCTCTCCTTGTCGCTGGGCGTCGCGTACGAGGCGCGTGAGGGCATCACCCTTGCCGCGGATCTGGCGGGCGATCTCGAGCATCCCGTGGACGTCCGCGTCGGTCTGGAATACCGGCCTCTCGCGTGTCTCGCCCTGCGCGCGGGAGCGAGTTCGGAACCGGGCAGTTTCACGTGCGGTCTGGGCCTTGCCAGCGGCGGCGTCGGCATCGACTACGCATTGCGCGCGCATCCCGACCTCGGCCTGACCCATGCCGTATCCGCCACGTTGCGTCTGTCCGCTGACGACACGTTGTAACCCTGCCCTCTGTCACTCTTTCCGCATCTCTTTGCATGAGGACCCCCGCATGACCTTCACCACTCTGCTGTTCGAACGCGACGGCCGCGTCGCCACCGTCACCATCAACAGGCCCGACAAGCTCAATGCGCTCAACGCCGAGACGCTGGCCGAACTTCGCACCGCGTTCGAGGCCATCGCGGCGGATGACGACGTCGGCGTGGCCGTGCTCACCGGGGCGGGGGAGAAGTCCTTCGTCGCGGGCGCGGACATCGCCGAGCTGCACGCGCAGGACACGCTGTCGGGACAGGCCTTCGCGCGTTTCGGCCAGGGGGTCTTCAACGTCATCGCGGGCTGCCCGAAACCCGTCATCGCCGCGGTCAACGGCTTCGCGCTCGGCGGCGGCTGCGAGCTCGCGATGGCCTGTCACATCCGCATCGCCGCGGAGAACGCCAAGTTCGGACAGCCCGAGGTGAACCTCGGCATCATCCCCGGCTATGGCGGCACGCAGCGCCTCGCGCGCATCGTCGGCGCCGGTCGCGCGGCCGAACTGATCCTCACCGGCGCGGTCATCGACGCGCAGGAAGCGCTGCGCATCGGACTCGCCAACGCCGTGGTCGCGCGCGGCGAAGCGCTCGCGGCCGCGAAGGCCATGGCCGCCGTCATCGCATCCAAGGGACCCGTCGCCGTGAAGAACAGCCTCGAGGCCCTTCGCGCCGTGCATGAGACGGGTCTCAAAGAAGGACTCGACATCGAGGCGGCGCTCTTCGGCCTCACCTGCGGCAGCGGCGATTTCAAGGAGGGCACCGCGGCCTTTCTCGAAAAGCGGCAGCCGGCGTTCACCGGAAAATGATGCAGGATTTTTACGGCGGTGACGACGAGGAACAGGACGCGCCCTCTTTCGTCAATCCGAAACACGCGCCGACGGATCGCGCGACTCGCGTGCGCGTGTGGATCATCGTCGCCCTCGCGGCGGTCGGGATCCTTGTCTACCTCGGAGAAAAATACACG
Source organism: Ignavibacteria bacterium (assembly GCA_016720835.1). GTDB lineage: Bacteria > Bacteroidota > Ignavibacteria > SZUA-365 > SZUA-365 > JADKJW01. The sequence continues at coordinate 126,861 of JADKJW010000002.1, read as the reverse complement.
GTGTTTGTGGAGCCCGGACTGAACAAACTCCTGGTCGAACAGGACATGCGCTCCGTCCGCGCGCTCGAGGACGAGGTGCGGAAAATCCTCGACGGCTACGGCATCGCGGACGGCTGGGTGAAACTGCGCATCGTGTCCCTGCCCGGCGTGGACTCCGTGCGCGACGAATGGAACGTGATGGTTCCCGCCGATGTGCCCGTCGCCTCGATCACCAACGATCTCAACCGTCTCGCGGAACAGTATGACGGCAAGGCGTCGTCCGTGGAGAATGCGAAAACCGGACAGGTGAGCGTGCACATTCGTTTCCGCGAGGTCGTGCGCTATTCGCTCGTCTTTACCCCTACCGCCGGCATCAAGCGCAGGGAAGGTCGCGTGGTCGTTCTCGTCGACGGACTGGCGGACGCCCCGGACGCGGAGGTGGACGCGTTCATCGACAGCAAGGATCCGGTCGGCGCCATCCTGATTCCCGCGCGCGATATTTTTCCGCTCTACGAGCGCATTCGCGTGAAGAAGAAGGACATCGTCCTGCATCTTCACTTCTTCGCGGAGAAGCCGGACGACAACCAGCTCGCCCTGGCCGAAACCATGGCCTCGCAGGAAATCGTGAAAAAGGTCAAGAACGTGTGCAAGGGATTCGCGGCGTCCGGACATTACTTCATCACGTCGGAACACGCGCCGGGCGAGAATGTGCGCGTCGCCGATGCGGAGGGGGCGAGGCAGGGTTTTGCGCGCATCGAAGCATCGTCGCTGTCGTATGTCGACCGCACATCGGAGCCCTCCAGCATGAGTTCCCGCATGAACGACCTCGCTTCCAGCGCGATCCGCTACGGCACGGCCATCGGCGTGCTGAAGCTCGAAAGCGGCACCATGGACTTCCTCCATCAGGAAATGATACGTCTTCGCAAGAAGGGGATGGATTTCATCTCCATCAAGCAGGTGCTCCCCCGCAAGCCTGCGTGAAGCGGGGCGCGGCGAAGGCCTTGCGCCGAGAGCCCCGGCCGCCGTAGTTTGTTTGTTGTTTCATCAATTCGAATACGCATGACCAGACTCCTTGCCTGTGCCGGTCTTTTGTTCTGTCTTTTCACCGCCGTCCCGCTCGCGGCGCAGGACGCTCCCGCGCCGGGTGTTCCTTCCTTCCGGCAGGATTTTCTCGCGCTGGACGTCGCGCCACCCCCGGCCGATCTTGCGCAATCGTTTTCCGCGGACCCGATATCGGCGAGCGGAAAGAAATCGAGTTTCCTCGCCGTCGCCGCCTCCATCATTCTGCCCGGCATGGGAGAGTGGTATGCGGGGCGCCTCGACCGGGGACAGTATCCGATGATCGCGGAAGGCGTGCTCTGGCTCGGCTTCGCCGGCCTGAACATGTACAGCGGCTGGATACAGGACGACGCCCGCCTCTTCGCAGGTCAGCGTGCCGGAGTACAGCTTGCTGGAAAAAGCGATGAATACTTCGGCAGCATCGGCAACTACAACAGTCTCGCCGACTACAACGCGCAAAAGCTCGTGGAGCGCAATCTCGGCGCGCTGTACCCGGAAGATCCCGCCGCGGGGTATGGATGGAAGTGGAATTCCGTCGCAGACCGGGAGTCGTACAAGGCGCAGCGCATCGATGCCGATGAGATGGCCAATGCCGCGGGTTTTGTGGCGCTCGGACTCGCGGCCAACCGCATCTGGAGCGCCGTGCAGGCGGCCTTCCTCGTGCGAAAGCACAACGCGGCGCTCGCGCCGCAGCAGGGATCGCTGCCCTCGATGCGGTCTCGCCTGCTGACCCATCTCGGAAAAACAGACGGCATTGTCTTCACCTTTACCGGAGCCTTTTGATGCATCGCGCACCGTCGCTCGCCCTGTTCCTCGCGGTGATGGCTGCATCCTGCAGCGGACCGCAGGGCCCGTGGATGCCCACCTTCGTTGATCCCGCCTATCGCGACGCGGCTTTTCGCTCCGTCGCCGTGCTCGCCGACACCGGAGCATACGCGTGGCGGAAGGACTTCGAGAGCAGTGTCGCCACGGCGCTCTCCGAAGAGAAGGTCACCGCCACGCAGGCTTCCTGGTTCGTCGTTCCCACGCGCGAGTGGACTCCCGCGCAGATCCGGGAGACGCTGCTCGGCAAGGGCTTTGATGCCTGTCTCGACGCGCGCGTCATCGCCTCGGAGTTCAGCTCGAATTTCATTCCCGAGCAGCGCGTCACCACGTCCGAAAAGTGCCGATCGTCGAGAAGTTCCGCGTGAGAGTCAACGGCCGCATGGTGGAAAAGGACAGCATTGTCGGCTATCGCGATGTGCGCAAGACGACGAAGGACGGCGGCTACGCGCGCGAGCGCGAATACCGCACCTTCCGACTCACCCTCACGGATCTCCGCAACAACACTGTCGCATGGACCGGGGAATACTCCGGCTATGCGGACGAGTTCTCGCTGCGCACCTTTTCGCAGAACATCGCCCGGCAGTTGCTGTGGGATAAGATCGTGCGGACGAACGAGCCTGCGGCACGGTAGCCTCGCGTGGCAGGTGGAAGGGGACAGGTGGAAGGGAATGTGGAAGGGAATGTGGAAGGGGGCAGGTTGAAGGGTAGAGGTGGACGGTGAAGCACCCGCGTTGCACGGAGCATTGGAGCATCTCATGAAAACACTGTTTCTTGTTTGTGTTGTTCTGCTTTCGTCTTCTTTATCCGCCCGCACTCTCGAAGTCGGTGCCGGGAGGCCGTTCACGTCGGTGCAGGCCGCTGCGGCGCAGGCGGCGCCGGGCGACACGATTCTCGTGCGGGCAGGGGTGTACGGCGGGGGCGAATACATCGAAAATCTCCAGGGCAGTCCATCGGCCTGGATCACGCTGCTGGTCGCGCCGGGCGAGTCCGTGATCTACCGCGGCGGCTCGCAGGCCTTCCATTTCGTGGATGCGGCGTACCTGCGCATCGCGGGCTTCGTCTTCGAGGGACAGACGGGGAACGGCGTGAACATGGACGACGGCGGCAGCTACGGGACGCCCGCGCATTCCATCATCATCGAGGACTGCCAGTGGCGCGCGATGAACGCGACGGGCAACAACGATCAGCTCAAGCTCTCCGGCGTCGACACGCTCCGCGTCAGCCGCTGCAGCTTTTCGAACGGTTCGGCCGGCGGCAGCGCCATCGACATGGTGGGCTGTCACTACGCGAACTTCGAGGAGTGCGCGTTCACCAACGGCGGATCGAATTCCATTCAGGCCAAAGGCGGCTCGCAGTACATCCGCATCGCGCGCAACCGTTTCGTCAATGCGGGCGAACGCGCGCTGAACATCGGCGGCTCCACCGGAGCGGCCTTCTTCCGGCCCCTGAACGCGAATTTCGAGGCGTCCGACATCGCGGTGTTCTCGAACGTCTTCACCGGCTCGATGTCCCCGATCGCCTACGTCGGCGCGGTGCGCTGCGCGGTGATGAACAACACCATCTACCGGCCCGGGAAGTGGGCGATACGCATCCTGCAGGAGACTGTCGGCCCGAACTACCTCCCATGCGGAGAGAACATCTTTTCGAATAACATCGTCGTCGTGACGAATGCCGCGGCGAATCCCACGATCAACATCGGATCCAACACGGCGCCGCAGACCTTCCTCTTCTCGAACAATCTCTGGTACAACGAGCAGAACACGTCCTGGTCCGGCCCAAACCTCCCCGTCTCCGAAACCGCCGGCATCCTCAACCGCAATCCGCTGCTCACCGATCCGGCCAATGGCGACTTCGCAATCCCGCTCTCCTCACCCGCGACTGGCAAGGGGATGACGACAGTGGAGCCGGCTGCCGATTTCCTCGGTCGCGCTTTCGCGTCGACGCGTTCCATCGGAGCGGTGGAAGGGAATCCCGGAACGACATCCCTCTCACCTGCCGGTCATCCCGCATCGCCGTCGCTCCACATTTGGCCGAATCCCAGCCTCGACGGACGTTTCATGATCCGCTTGGATGCCCTCGAGCGCGGTCCGCTCACCCTCACGATCGTGAACTCTCTGGGCCGCATTGTGCATCAGGAAACGCATCTGAACCACCAGCAGGAATTCCTCGGCATCCGCAGTGATCTTCCTTCAGGAATGTACTCGGTGCTGCTCATGTCCGCACGGGGAATATTGCGGCAGTCGGTGTGCATCGTGCGCTGAGCAGGAAGCGCTGCACTCGAAAATCTGGAATCGACAAGCGGGACGCTTGTCCCACCCAAGCGGGTTCGTGATTCAATACGCGGGGCGCCCCCCCGGTTTTAACAAAATCGCTCGCATTCTGCCGGCGAATTTCGCTCGTTTGCTGAAATCAACACGAGTAGATCGAATTTTCTTGCAAACGAACGAAACTATCGGTTTCTTTGTTCGTAAAGTGACCACCGGTCATAGAGCGAACATCCATTCATCAAACGTCCCGCAAGTACGAATGCCGAATTCAGAGTCAAACACAGATACCGCAGGTATTCTTTCGAGAAAGGAACGAGAGCGCCTTGGTCGCCGGGCCGATATCGTCAATGCGGCGATGGCCGTATTCGCATACCGGGGCTTCGCCGATGCCACGCTCGAGGAGATTGCCGAGAAGGCCGAATACGGGAAGGGGACCATCTACAGTTACTTCCAAGGCAAGGAAGATCTGTTCGATGCCGTGCTCGACGAAGGGATGAACCGCCTCATCGAACTCGCGCGCCGCAGCTGCTCGACGTCCGCCAGCGGTTTTGAAACCTGTTACAAGGAGTTCGCCCGGGAATTCCTGTCCTACGTCTTCGAGCACAGCGCATTGAGCGCGCTCATCATGCGTGAGGCGCACAAGCCGGGGCGGCAGACCGTGCTCAAGGCCCGTTTTCCGGAATTGATCGAAGCACTGCGCCTGCCGCTGCCCGAGCGCTTCCGCCTGGCCGACGGCAGCACGGTCGATTCGCGCCAGATCGCCTACATGTTCCTGACCATGGTCTTCGCCCTGTACCAGATCTCCATGCCGGAGAATGCCGTGGGGTGCGCGGTATCGCCGGGCAGGGAGGCGGGCGCGCGATCCATGTCCGGTGACGAGAGCATTCAGATGCTGCTCGGCGTCATCGATCTGACCTTTCTCCGGGGCATCCTCCCCGCAGAGACGCCCTCCGCATGATTCCGGTGCCTGCCTCCATGCGCTTGTTCTCTTCCACGTCGAGTGTCGACGGTACCGCGACGTTCACCGTCGCGTTTGCGGCACTCGCCGATTGGCGTGAAACTTTCGGACGTTCCTGCAGTAGGTTGTTCCGGCCGCTGTCGGCGAAGCGGGTCGAATCATGCTCTCACCACGTTCCCTCCTCACCTCATCATCCATAGCATGTGTATGAAATCCCTCCTGAAAACCGTGTTGCTGCTGCTGTTGCTTGTGCCTTCCGCGCAACGCGCGCAGGCGCAGCCGAAGATGCTGACGCTGGACGACGCCGTCCAGTTGGCGTTGAAGAACAATCGCCAGCTCGAAATATCCCGTCTCGAAATGGAAAAGGCCGATGCCCGCGTCACCGAAGCCTACGGCACTGCGCTCCCGAACATTTCCGCGGCCGGACAGTACTCCCGCGCGCTCAAGAAACCGGTCTTCTTCATCCCTGATCCTCAGAACCCGAGCAGCGGCCGCATCGTCCCGCTCGAAATCGGGGCCGATAATTCGATTCAGTTCGGCTTCACCGCCACGCAGATTCTCTTCAACTCCGCGGTATTCACCGGTGTGGGAACCGCGAAGATCTACCAGCAGGCGTCGCGCGAACTGTACCGGGGCAGCTACAATCAGACCGTCTCGAACACGAAGCGCGCATTCTATGCCGCCGTGTTCATGCGCAACGTGTTCCTCATGTCGCAGGCGGGACTCAAGAACGCCGAGGACAATCTCAAGACGGTCCAGATGATGAACACGCAGGGCCTCGTGTCCGATTACGATTTCATCCGGGCGCAGGTGCAGGTGGACAACATCCGTCCCTCCGTCGTCGAGGCCGAGCGGAACGTGGCGCTGATGACCAACAATCTGAAGCTCGTCATGGGCATGAGTCCGGGAGAGGACATCGCCGTCACCGGTGAATTGGAATTCGACCCCGTCGATCCCGCCCTGCTGGAGCGCGCCGAGGAAAGCGCCATCGCGGAGAACGCGAACCTGCGCGCGCTCGATCTGCAGAAGCGGGTGAGCGACGCGATCGTCTCGATCACCCGTTCGGAATGGTACCCGACGCTCGCCGCCTTCGGCAACTACCAGTGGCAGGCCCAGAAGAACTCCTTCCGCTTTGGCGGCGAAGACTTCGTGCGCTCCTCGCAGGTGGGCCTGTCGCTGAGCATCAACCTCTTCAACGGCATGCAGAGCGTCGCGCGGCTCAACCAGGCGCAGATCGACTATCAGAAGCTCGACGAGCAGGACAAGATGGCGCACGACGGACTCCGCACGAACGTGCAGAATATCCGTTTCCGCCTCGCCGAAGCCAGCCGCCGCATCCAGTCGCAGTCCAAGACCGTGGAGATGGCCGAGCGCGGCTACAAGATCGCCACCACGCGCTACTCCGCGGGCAACGGCACCCAGCTCGAAGTCAACGACGCGGACCTCGCGCTCCTGCGCGCCCGCGTGAACCGCATCCAGGCGGTGTTCGACTACAACGTGGCGCGCGCGGATCTCGAAGAGACGCTTTCGCTCGTCACGCCGCAGTAATTCACACAAACGCAACGACACACCATACAGTCACGGACCTGAAACCATGAAGAAGATCAGTATTCTCGCACTCACGCTTGCGCTCGCCGGCGCTGCCGCGGCACTGTCCTCCTGCGGCAAATCCGAAGGGGCGGAGCAGACCGGAACGAAAGACTCCTCGCAGGCGGTCACCGTCAAGACCGAGACGGTTGCGGCGCAAAAATTCACCGAGACGATTCATCTGACCGGCACCCTCGCGGCCTTCGACGACATCACCGTCCCGGCGGAAGAGGGCGGGCGCCTCGTGAAGTGGGACGTCCCGCGCGGCGGCCACGTCAAGAAGGGGCAGGTGATCGCCCGCATCGACGACGCGCTGCTCCGCGCAGGCTACGACGCCGCAAACGCGCAGTACCAGATCGCGGAAATGAACGCGATGAAGCAGGCGCAGGTGTACAAGGAACAGGGCATATCGGAGTTCCAGATCCGGAGTATCGAATATCAGCGCGACGCCGCGAAGGCCGGCGCCGACCTGTCGAAGGCCCGTCTCGAGAAATGCGCCATCAAGAGTCCGGTCAACGGCACGCTCGATTACCAGTTCATCGACGCGGGAGAGATGGTCGGCCCCGGCATGCCCGCCGCGCGCGTGGTGGACATCTCGCGGCTCAAAATCCTCGCGGGCGTGCCCGAGCGCTATGCCGGCAGCTTCCGCGTGGGCGACCAGGTGAAATTCACCGTGGACGCGTTCCCGGGCCAGACCTTTGCAGGCCGGCTGACCTACGTCGGCGCGGCGGTTTCCAAGGACAACCGCGCCATCCCGGTGGAGGTGACGGTCACGGGCGGCGGCGGCAAGCTGAAGCCCGACATGATCGCGAACATGATCATCGAACTCGCGACGCGCACCGATGTCATTGCCGTCCGGGAAGACTATCTCCAGCAGGTCGAAAAGGGCCGCTTCGTGCTCTTCGTGGAAAACAACGGCATCGCCGAGGAGCGCAAAGTGGATGTGGGCGGCTCGAACGGCGCGCTGATCCAGATCAGGAGCGGTCTCAGCGTGGGCGACAAGCTCATTACCATGGGCTTCCAGAACGTCGCGAACGGCCAGAAACTGGTCGTCGCGAACTGATGCCCCACGGACCAGGAAAAAGGACTTCATTATGAAACTCTGGAATCTGGCAGTCGACAACAGGGTCGCCGTCTATATTCTCATGCTCATCATCGTGCTGTTCGGCGCGCAGGCCTATCTCGGCATGCCGCGAGAGGCGGCGCCCGACATCACGATTCCCATCGTCATCGTTGCCGTGCCGTACATCGGTGTCGGTCCGGCGGACATGGAAGGGCTCGTCACGCAGCCGATCGAGCGTGAGCTCAAGTCGCTGAAGGACGTCAAGAAAATCACATCGCAGTCGGCCGAGGGCATCTCCACGATCAGCGTCGAATTCAACTCGGGCGTCGATATCGACGAGGCGCTCCGTCGCACGCGCGACAAGGTCAACTCCACGCGATCCAAGCTGCCGAGCGACATCCTCGAGCCGATCGTGCGCGAGATCAACTTCAGCGAATTTCCGATCATGTACGTGGCGATCGGAGGCGACATCGGCCTCGCGCGTCTGAAGGACATCGGCAAGGACATGAAGGAGAAATTCGAGGCCATCCCGGGCGTGATCGGCGCGGACCTCTCCGGCGGTCTCGAACGCGAAGTGCAGATCAACTGCGACGTCAACCGGCTGAAAGGCTACGACATTTCCTTCGACGACGTGACCAATGCCATCCGCGGCGAGAACGTCACCATCCCGGGCGGGTCCATCGACGACGGCACCAGCGACCTGACGGTGCGCGTGCCGGGCGAGTACAAGTCGACACAGCCGCTCGAGGACATCGTTGTCAAGATGCGCAACGGTCAGGCGATCTACATCCGCGACGTCGCGTCGGTGGACTACTCCTTCGAGGATCGCGCCACCTACAGCCGGCTCAACGGCAAGCAGGTGGTGACGCTCGCGGTGAAGAAACGCGCCGGCGAAAACATGATCCGCATCGCGGACGAGGTGAAGCGGCTGGTCGCGGAATTCCAGACCACCGTGCCGCACGGCGTCGACCTCAGCATCACGAACGATCAGTCCGTCAACGTGAAGCGCATGGTCGCCGAACTCGAGAACAGCATCATCACGGGCATGTTCCTCGTGGTCATGGTCCTGTTCATGTTTTTCGGCGTGAAGAACGCGCTGCTGATCAGCACCTCGATTCCGCTCTCCATGCTCATGGGCTTCACCATCCTGTCCCTGATGGGCATCACGCTGAATGTGGTGGTGCTCTTCGCGCTCGTGCTGGTGCTCGGCATCGTGGTGGACGACGCGATTGTGGTGATCGAGAACATCTACCGGCATCAGCAGGAATTCGGCGAGGACCTCATCGTCGCGGCAAAGAAGGCCACGCAGGAAGTGGCGCTGCCGGTGGCGACCTCCACCTTCACCACGGTGGCGGCGTTCATTCCGCTGCTGTTCTGGCCGGGCATCGTCGGCGACTTCATGAAATACCTGCCGATCACGCTCATTGCCACGATGCTTTCGTCGCTGTTTGTGGCGTATGTGATCAGTCCGGTGCAGGGTTCGAAGTTCATCAACTACCGCAAGGAAATCGCGAAGGCGAAGGAAGCCCTCGAGCATCCGTCGTGGTGGCGACGCTACAATCCGTTCACCATCATCTATCACTTCGTGGACGAGAAGTTTTTCCCGGCCGCGCAGCACAATTACATCCGCGTGCTGGGGTGGACGCTCAAGCACAAGACGGCGACCATCAGCGGCGCCTTCGCGCTGCTCTTCGGCACCATCATCCTCTTCGCCTTCTTCAACAGCGGCGTCGAGTTTTTCCCGAGCACGCAGCCGGCCCTCGTGACCGCCAACATCACCATGCCCATCGGAACGCCCCTCGACGTCACGAACGACGTGGCGCGCACCGTCGAGGAGCGCATCGCCGCGGTGCCGGGATACTCCGATGTGGAATTCAGCGTGACCACCGTGGGCACGTCCAACAACGTGTTCGACTTCGGGGCGGGCAAGACGGCCAACAAGGGTTCGGTGGCCGTGAACTTCCACAAGAAATCGATTCGGAAGCAGAGCACGTTCACGACGCTCGAGGAAATCCGCGAGGCGGTGAAAGGCATTCCCGGCGCGGACGTCAAGGTCGAGAAGCAGCAGATGGGTCCGCCCGTCGGCGCGGCCGTGTCCATCGAGATTTCGGGCGATGATTTCCAGCAGCTGCGCAGCCTCTCGCAGCGGGTCCAGGGACGCATCAAGAACATTCCGGGCCTGGTGGATCTGCGGGACGATTACAACGCGGGCAAGCCCGAACTGCAGGTGGTGATCGACCGCGAGAAGGCGGCGCTGCTCGAGATGAGCACGGCACAGATCGCAATGATGGTGCGCACCGCCATCAACGGCACCGAGGCCTCGAAGTACCGCGTCGGCGAAGACGAGTACAAGATCACCGTCCGGCTGCGCGAGGACCAGCGCGAGTCGGCGGACGCCCTCGAGAGTCTGAACATCACGTTCATGAACCGGCGGGGCCAGTTGCTGTCGGTCCCGCTCGTATCCGTGGCGAACATCGTGCGGAGCACGGGCATCAGCAACATCAAGCGCAAGGATCTCAAGCGCGTCATCACGATCTCCGCCGACGCCCAGGGACGCCTCTCCGGCGACGTGCTCAAGGACGTGCAGGCGACGCTCGCGGCCATGCCGCTGCCGTCGGGGTACGCGATCAACTTCGCGGGCGAGCAGGAGGAGCAGGCGAAGGCGTCGGCCTTTCTCGGCAAGGCGCTGCTGATCACGCTGCTCCTGATTTTCCTGATCATCGTCAGCGAATTCAACTCGATCAAGATTCCCACGATCATCATGGTGTCCGTGCTGCTCTCGCTCATCGGGGTACTCATCGGCCTCATGGTGACGCGCACGCCCTTCGGCGTGGTCATGACGGGCGTCGGCGTGATCGCCCTCGCGGGCATTGTCGTGAAGAACGCCATTGTCCTTCTCGACTTCGCCAAGCACCTGCGCGAGAACGAGGGCATGGCGCTGGACGACGCGCTGCTCGAGGCGGGCCGCGTGCGTCTGCGCCCCGTGATCCTGACGGCGGTGGCCACGGTACTCGGCGTGTTTCCGCTCGCCACGGGCATCGATTTCGACTGGCTGAACTTCCACTTCGTGATCGGCGCGGAGAGCGGCGACTTCTGGCGTTCGCTCGGCGTTGCGATCATGTTCGGCCTCACGGTCTCCACCTTCCTCACGCTCGTCATCGTGCCGACGTACTATTCATGGGCCGAGGACATGACCGCGAGCGTCACCGCCCGGGTCCGTCGGCTCTTCGGAAAGAGGGAAGCGCCGACCGCTTGAACGGGCGAAGAACCGCGATGAAAAAGGCCGTCCCGGGATATCGGGGCGGCCTTTTTCGCGTTCTCCGCGTTCGGAGGGTGGCGGTTTCAGAACGTATAGCGGAGTCCGATCTGCATCTGCCAGCGGGACGCGAGCGAGCTGAGATCGTACGGATCGGTGCGCGACGCGTCGAAGCTGAACGTCGGCTTCTGCGTTGTTGCGTCGAGACCCTGGAATTTCAGCAGGCGGAAGCGCTGCTGGTCGACGAATTTCACGCGACCCCAATCGGGATTCATGAGATTGAGCACGTTGAGCACGTCAAGCGTGACTTCGAAGCGATGCCCGCCGAGGGAGGGGATCGGCACCTCCTGCGCGATGCGCAGGTCGATCACATCCTGCCACGGCATGCGGGAACCCATCCGGTCCACGATCGTACCGCGCGCGTCCTGCAGGCTCTGGTCGCTCTGGATCCAGGCGTCGAGCTTGTCGTAATTGTTCGTCGTCAGGAGGATGTCGCCCGCGTCCTTTGGCACGTAGAGCAGGTCGTTCTCCACCTGGCCGTCGCCGTTGACGTCGCCGTCGTACACGTAGGAGAACGGCTGCCCCGACTGGCCGTTGTAGTACACGGAGAAGGTCGTCGCCCAGTTCTCGAAGAATTCCTTTTTCCAGGAGATGGTCGCGAACACCCGGTGGCGGATGTCGAACGCCGAGTAGCCGAGGGGCGGATTGTTCGGATCGCCCGGCACGTGGTTGTAGCGCCACTGGGAGAATGCCTGGCTTGAGAGGACCGAATTGACGTCCTTCGATTCGCCGAAGGTGTAGGCGCAACTCGCGATGATACCGTCGAGCAGTTGCCGCTGCAACTGCGCGGTGACGCTGTACTGATATCCCTGGTCCGTGTTCTTCATCAGGATCACATTCGTGAAGGCCGACGAAACCTTGCCCGCGGTAAAGGTCTTGCGTGTGGCGTCATACGTTCCGTACACCGGCCGTCCGTCGCTCGCGAGCGTGCTTTTCTGCGCGCCGAGATTGATGTCCTGATACAGCATGTCGTTCATCGCCTTCGAATAGAGCCCTTCCAGCGTCCCGATGATGCCGAACGGCAGTTGCTGATCCACCGCGAGATTCAAGCGCGCGAGCTGCGGCATCTTGAAATCCTTGTCGGTGAGATTCACCTCGCTGGTGGACACGGCGCTCAGGCCGGGCGTGACGCCGGGGCGAGGCTGATTGGCGACGTCGGTCGTGAAGAAGCCGGCCGGACGGTTGGACACGTCGACGCGTCCGAACTCCACGCCCGTGTTGCCGTACTGGTTCGACACCCACACGTATGCCACGCGTCCCGAGAAGACGCCTGCACCGCCGCGTACCTGCGTCGTGCGGTCGCCCGTCACATCCCAGTTGAACCCGAGACGCGGCGAGAACAGGAGGGAGGCGTCCGGGACCTTGTCCGTCCCGATACCACCGACGCCGAAGACGGTATCGATCTTTGCATTGAAGGCGGGTTTGTCGGGGAACATCGGCACGTCCATGCGCACCCCGAACGTGAGCTTGAGGCGGTCGATGCCGCTCCATTCATCCTGCACGTAGCCGCCGATCTGCATGGCGGAAAACTTCGCGGCCTCTTCCGGATTGGCGGTCTTCGAGTAGCTGTGCGTGTAGCGTGACGGCCGTCCCGCCGCGAAATCCGTCAGGTTGTTGAATTCGTAATTGCCGTAGAAGTCGCGGATGAAGAGGTTGCGGAAGGAGAAGAACTCGTTGTGCGTTCCCGCGGTGATCGTGTGGTCGCCGAGAAAGGCGGTGAAGTTGTCCGTGACTTCGATGATGTCCTGATCGAGCTGATTCTTGATCGAGAAATTCTCCGTGCCCGCGTACAGATCGGCGCCGGTGAACTTGATGCGGATGAACGGGAAGGCGCCGCCGACCGTCTCGCGGAAGTCGCGGATGCGCGTGTACCCGACAACCAGCTCGTTCGCCGTCCTGTTCGAGAAGGTGCTGTTGAACTGGAGCACCGTCGAATGGGTGCTGTTGTTGAAGATGTAGTTGCTGTTCTCGAAGAAGAAGCGCGCGGTGGTGCGCGGCAGGTTGTCGTCGTTGGCGCTCACGAAGTTGTGCCGCAGCGTCAGGCGGTGGTTTTCGCTGAGATTGTAGTCGAGGCGTGCGAAGAATTTGGCGCTCTGCCGCTTGAGGTCCAGGTTGTCCGCCGATCCCGGATCATAGCCGTACCCCTTCAGGAGGTTCGTAAATTTGGCGACCGAGTCCTTGGGAATCACGGACACATTGCTCGAGGGGGAGCGGCCCGGCTCGGTGAAGTACACGTCGGTCGGCGCCTTGCGGTCGGTGATTTCGCCGTTGACGAAGAAGAAGAGCGTGTTCTCGATGACCGGCCCGCCCGCTCGGAACCCGACCTGATAGTCCTGAAATTTCGCGTAGCGGGAACCCTGCAGCTCGGGACGCAGCAGTTTGTCGTTGCGGAAGTAGCCGAACACCGAACCGGTGGTCGTGTTGGTGCCGCTGCGCGTGATGGCGTTGATGCCGCCGCCGGTGAATCCGCCCTGGCGGACGTCATACGGCGCGACCACGACCTGAAACTCCTGCAGCGCGTCGAGGCTGATCGGCGTCGTGAACGCCTGCCCCCCGGGCGTGCCGCTCGAGCCGAGGCCGAAAATGTCGTTGTACTGGGTCCCATCGATCTGCACGTTGTTGAAGCGGTTGTTGCGTCCCGCGGCGGAGTTGCCGACGAATTGCGGCGTCAGCTTGATGAAGTCCGTGAAGCTGCGTGACACGGTCGGGAGACGCTCGATCTGCTCCTTGGTCACGTTCTGCGCGGCGCCGGTGCGCGAGGCGCTGAGGACCGCATTGCGCTCGCCGACGATGTCCATGGCCCCGACGGTCACGCTCGTTTCCTCCAGGAAAAAATCCGCGCGGTAGTCCTGGCTGAGCTGCAGGACGATGTCAGTTTGTTGGCGTGTCTTGTACCCCACGTAGCTGACGGTGAGCGTGTAGGGGCCTCCCACGCGCATGTTCGCGAGATTGTACCGGCCATTGCTTCGCGTGCTCGTTCCGTAGGTGGTGCCTGTCGGAAGATGGACGGCGATGACGTTGGCCCCCGGCAGAACCTGTCCCGCCTTGTCGTGCACTGATCCGTTCATCGCAGCTGTTGTGACGCCTTGCGACCATGCGGCTGGCACGGCCGAACAGCACAGCGCCACGAGCACCATGACGCACCACTGCGTCCGCGTGTTACGCATACCCTGACTCCTGAGTTGAGGTGGAGAATGAGGAATGATGAGTTGAGGAGAAGTCAATCCGAAAATCGCGTCAATGTTCGGAAATCACCGAACATTTGCAACCTGAATTGCGACATGGGGCGATGGATATCATTCCAGCGCCCACGCACGGCGGAGGCGCGGCTCCCCGCGCTCCGCTCCTACCCTTCCACCTGCGTCATGTGCAGCGGCGAATGCGCCAGCAGCTCCGCGATGCGATGGATCTTGTAGGGCTTCGCGTAAATGACGCGGGTGATGCCGGTGTTCATGATGGTTTTCAGGCAATGATAGCAGGGACTCGCGGTGACGTAGATGTCGGCGCCCTCGATGCTGACGCCGTGTTTCGCGGCCTGCGCGATCGCGTTGATCTCGGCGTGGATGGTGCGGAAGCAGTTCTCCTCCTCCTCGCCGTCGGGATCGCGCGACACGTAGATGAGGCAGCCGACCTCGGTGCAATGCGGATGTCCCGCGGGCGAGCCGTTGTAGCCGGTCGCGATGATGTTTTTGTCCTTCACGATCACCGAGCCGATTTTCGCGCGGGTGCACGTGGCGCGCTCCGCGACGATCTGCGCGATGCGCATGAAATACTGGTCCCAGCTGGTCCTGTCCGACATCGGTCTCATGCTCCTTCTGTCAGTCTGTCGTCTGTGTCGTTTCGAAAGGGAGGGGCGATCCGCGGGCTCACAGGAGGGGCAGATCCGGAAGCGCGTCGAGGTCCTCCCGCGTCATCCGGTGCAATTGCCACTCGCGCATGTGCGAGGCGCCGAGGCGCGCGTAGAAGTCGATCGCGAGGCGGTTCCAGTCCAGCACGGTCCACTCCATGCGTCCGCAGCCGCGCTGCTTCGCGAGCGTCGCGAGCGCGAGGAACAGCGCGAGGCCGACCTTTTTCCCGCGAAATGCGGGCAGCACGAAAATGTCCTCGAGGTACAGCGTCGGCAGCGCGAGGAAACTCGAGTACGTCGGAAAGACGATGGCGTAGGCCGCGGGTGTGCCCCGATGCTCGGCCAGGAACGCCTCGATGCGCGGCGCGGGGCCGAAGGCGTCCGCCACGAGACGCGCCCGCGCATCCGCGTCGGGCGGCGCCAGCTTCTCGTACGCCGCGAGCGCGTCGACGAGCGCGAGAAACCGGTCCGCGTCCTCCATGGTGGCTTTCCGGATGCGGATATCCGGAAATGAAGGCGCGTGCGGCGCCTGCGCGGATGCGTTCACAACCGCCATCCGATGCTGCCGTCGTAGTGCATGAGCAGCTGCACGGGGCCGCGCACGGGCGCGAGCATGACGTGCGCCGTCGGCCCGAGGCGCACCTGACCGCTGAGGCGTCCGATGATGGCGAACTCCGAACCGATCGCCGCGGTGATCACGAGGCGGCGCTCGTGCTGGAACACGACTTTCTCCGTGCCGACTTGATAGGACAGCAGCAGCGAGGCGGTCCCGTAACTGGCCCGGTCGGAACTGGTCATGTAGGTGATGCCGATGCTGGGGGTGAGCCCTGTCGATTCCGACGCATGTCCCGGCACCGTGAAGTAATTGAGCAGCCGCACGTAGCCGAACGACACTTCGCCGGCAAAATGCGGCATGAAGTGATGCATCAGTCCGATTCGCGCGCCGTTGGAGGCGCCGACGCCGGCGTAGATGTAATACTCATGGGCGGCGTCCGCCTGCCGCGCGCCGGACTGCGCCGCGGCGACGGGCGCCGTGCACGGCAGCAGAAGGCAGAGCGCGAAACAGGTGAGGGCGATGTGGTGCATGGAGTGAACACGAATGGGCCGGATGGAAGGTCAACGAGAAGCAGCCGGAATATAGTCAAAGTGCGCGGAGCTGAAAACGTATCCGCTGCGCGCCTGAGGCGATTCGGAAAAAATTGCGTATGTTTCCGAATCCATTCAGAACCCAAGGAGTACCACCGCATGACCATCGAAGAATCAGTCGAAAAGGGTTTCCTGAACCTCGAAGAGAACCAGGCCAAGGAAATTCTCGACACGCTGTTCGATATCGAAGACACCGAGAACCGCCTCGGCGCCGGCATGGCGCTGTTCCAGACCTTCGTGCAGGAAGACAAGATCGACGCCGTCCTGGACCTGGCCGCCATCATCCTCGATGCCTACGACGAACTCGGCTATTTCGAAGAAGAGGACGAGGAACACGATCACGAACACGACAACGGCAAGGAAAAATAATCCTTCCGAGCCGGCGTGCGCCTCGCGCGCCGGCGACAGTACACGCTCACGCACCCGCAAGGGTGGTCGGGCCGGACGCAATCTCCGCGTGGCCGGCAGTTGAGACCAATCCAGGATCGGGTGCCGCGAGCACCCGATCCGCGTTGTACGTCCCTTCCCGTCACCCATTCAGGAGCACTCCATGATCATCGCCGGCATCATCCTGCTCGCCATCGGCGCGCTGCTGCTCTTCCTCCGCGGAAAATCGCAGGCGCAGCTGCTCGACATCAAGTTTGTCAAAACCTCCGCCATCCGCGACGTCGCGGACATGCAGCAGTCCGTGGCCTCCGAGATCGGACCCGGCGGTTTTCGCCAGCAGGTGGAACTCAAGGGGCAGTGTTCGACGGATGCGCCGCTGCGGGCGGAACTGAGCGGACAGGAATGCGTGTACTACAGCATGACCGTCTCCGAGCGCTACGAGGAGCGGTACACGGAAACCGATTCGTCCGGAAACACGCAGCAGAAAACGCGGACAGGGACCACGGTCGTTACCTCCAACACCCAGTCGGTGCCCTTCACGCTCACAGACGCCACCGGAAGCATCCTCGTCGAACCTGACGGCGCATCGATCGACGCCCGCAGCGTGGTGAACCGGTACGATCCGCACCAGCAGGGAATGACGGCGCTGCAGTTCGGCTCCTTCTCCTTTCAGCTCGGCGGCATCGGCGGCGGCGGAAGACGGATTCTCGGATACGAATATCGGGAATCGATCATTCCGACCGGACAGCAACTCTACATCCTCGGCGATGCGGCCGATGCCGGAGGCACGCTGTCCGTCCGTCTTCCGCAGGAGAAAGGAAAGCCGTACATCGTCTCCATCAAATCCGAAGAAGAACTCACACGCGGCAAGGAAAGCGCGGTGCTCTGGCTCCTCATCGGCGCCGTGGCCTCCTTCGTCGCGGGGGCTGGCCTGATCGCCGCGGGCGCTCTGCGTTGACACCCGCGCCGCGCTAGCGCACGACGAGCACGGGCCGGGTCAGAATCAGGTCCTTCGACTCGACACGCAGCAGGTACATGCCCGGCACGAGGCCAGGCAATTCCAACGCCAGTTGCCGGACTCCGGCGGGGCACAGGCCGAAATCGCGTTCCGCGACGGTCCGCCCCATCGTATTCACGAGCGTCGCACGCAACACACTCCCGCGTGTCAAGGCGACATGCACGGACAGATGCCGGGACCCGGGTTCGAGCGGTTGCGGCCATGGCGGGGACAGGAAACTCACTGACGGCATGTCCGCTGTCGGTACCTGGTGCGTGAGCACGCGGGACAGAAGGACGACGCCTTCGGAGCGCCCGGCAGGCACGGCAAGGCGAAGGACGCCGTGTTCCATCGCCCATGCGCCGCGCGACAGGGCCACATGCTCAGGCTCGAAGCGCAGCGGGAGACGCAGGTCGGTGGCGGCATCTGCGTCGACGAGGAAGGCAAGCGTATCACCCGCGTGACGCAGATACACATCCACGGGCGCGTCGGAGAGCAACACGGTTTCGGCATCGAGGGACAGGGAACGTGCGCCCGCCGCGTAGAGAAGGGTATCTGCGCCTCGGACCGCGCGCACGATGTTCTTCGCGTCCGATGTCAGTGTCCGCTCCGCTGCGATCATGGTCAGCGCGCCGTCTGTCAGATTCGCGGCGACGCACAGATGCTCGCCAGGACGCGTGATCGAGGAGGCGATCCACGCGCGGCCGTCTCCCGACCGGGTGACGCGAGGAGGAGCGGCGCGAGCGGCGGAGGGCACGAGCAGGGTCACGAACGCGGCGTCGCCGCCGCGCGTGGAAGTATACAGCGCGTGGTGCTTCGCGATGGTCTTGTACGCGGGTGCGTGACTGCGCACAACGGCGGTCTGCTGCGAGGTCGCGCCCGAGGCCGCCACCGCGCCTGTCAGCTGCGCGTTGCCGTGCATCCAGGTCCCCGCGCCGTTGCAGGAGTCGAACACGAAGGTCCGGTCGGCGCCGAGTCCATTCCCATGGAGTTGATGCGTGAAGGTGTGCTCGCCGCCGGAGGAAGCGCGGTCGATCAGGATGCCGAGGTCGCCGAGCAGGAATGCGTCGCGCGTGATATTTGCCGCGCGGTATCGCGTGCGTATGGACAGCGTCGAGAAATCCTTGCCGCTGAGGGTGTCTTCCATCCATGCATCGACGCCGAGCAGGAAGCCGGGGTAGCCGGTGGCATCGGGTCCCTCTCCGTCGACAAGAAGGACGTTGTGATTGGCGGAGTACATGACGGCATCGCGCATGTCGTAGGACGGATATGCCGGTTCCTGCGCGAGGACGCTGTTGCGCGCGTAGAAAATGAAGGCCGTTTCGTTCGCCTGTTTGTGGCCGCTGCCGATGGCGGAGCCGTGCGTGCGCGCGATGCCGTGCTTGCCGATCAGGCCGAAGAAGACGGCGCCGCCGTCGGTGTCGCTTCCGCGCAGCACCGCGTATCCCGCGTCCGGCCGCACGCGTGAAGCGCCGATCGGCGCGGTGTCGGCCGGTCTCGCCCCGGCGCACAGGTATTCCGCGCGGAAGTCGAAGGTCTCGTCCATCGCGGCGAAGAGCAGATCCTCGTCGAGCGCGGCGCCCGCCGCATCGCGCATCGGCCAGGCGTAGTCCTGATGTTTTGGTCCGATGGAACCGAGCACGGCGAGTTCGGGGAAGCGGGACTCCATGTAGGTGTCCTCGAAGGCAGGCAGGCGGCCGTCGGGCATGCGGAGGTCGGAGATCCAGTCCCAGAGCGCGATCCATCGCGCGTCGCGCAACGGCGATGCCGGTGCGGGTTGATCGAAGAGTCCGAGCTTCTGTTCGGCGAAGGTGTCGAGCGCGTGGAAGAAGGGCAGCAGCTGCAGCATGGCGTAGCGGAAATAGTACGGGCCCTCGCTGTAGCCGGCGGCGCCGCTGGCGTTGCTCTGCGTATTCCACACGATGATGTCGATGATCTTCGACGCGCGGGCGACCCATGCGGCGGGTCTTGCGCTGTCGCCGCATCCCTCGAGGTGGCGCAGCGCGAGCGCAGCGGTGCCGAGGCTGCCGGCCAGCTTGAGCGTCAGGTTGTTGCCGGGCGCGAAGACGGACGAGAGACGTTTCTCCGCCTGAATGGCGAAGCTCGTCAGAAGGGCGTCGATCGCGGGGTCCTCGGGAGCGCCCGCAGCGAGGAGAAAGTCGTATGCCCCGGCGAACTGGGTGAGCTCCACCGCGCGCCATTGCCATTCGTCCGTGTTGCTCTGCACCATCGGTGACAGTCCGCGGAGCAGCAGTTCCGCCTTCCGGAAAAACTTCTGCCGCATGCTGTCGGATAGCGGCGTCCCATTCTCGCCGAGTCCGACATACGCCGCGAACGACGCCGCGAGCGCGACGCGCGATGTCTGCCGCTGCGTTGCACCGGCCTCGCCGGCGGCAGTCCCGAGAAGATGCGCGTACAGGTGCCGGGCGAACGGATCAGTCGCGATGCGCGCGCGCAGGGCGTCGCCGCCGCCCGCGCGCACATGCAGCGGACTTCGCGCGGCAAGCGGCTTCACCTGAGCGGGCAACAGCGGAGCGACTGCGAGCAGGATCGCAACGGCGGGGAACAGAAGGCGATATGTCATATGGCAGCGAGAATCATGTCCCAGAAAAAGCAATTTCCAAGCCAACAATCCCGACAGCGAAGGAGGCGATTCCACCTCGGAATCGGCCCGAATTCGGAACGCTACGGCCGGTGGGTGAGACGAATCGTGCAAGCAGTTGTCGGGAAAGAGAATACGGCGATTGGATGCAGTACGTTCCCGTATGAAAAAACTGCGAAAACCCGTGAGCAACAGACAGATTCTGCGCAGATGGAGGAACAGCCGGCCACGGGTTTCGCGACTCGGCGAGCACTCCTGGTTCGACCACCTGCCTTGGGCAGCTGCGCGCTTTACGTTTTCTTCATCGAAATAGATATGTTTGTCCCTATCCATTTTGCCTGACATTTCCCCTCCAACAGCCGCGCATCCCACCATGAACGACGTTCTCGACTCCGCCCGACTTGCCAATGCCGATCTGCCGATGGAGCTTCCTCTGGAGGCTCTGCGCTGGTCCTGTCCGCTTGATCTCATCCCCGCGGAAACGACGGAGGGCGTCGAGCCCGTTGAAAGCATCATCGGTCAGGACCGCGCGCTGAAGGCGCTCAAGATGGGCGTGGAGCTGTTCAGTCCCGGGTACAACATCTTCGTGTGCGGCTTGTCCGGCACGGGCAAGGCCACGACGATCAAGACGATTCTGGAGAAAATCCAGCTGCCGGCATCGCCGCCGTTCGATCTCTGCTACGTGCACAATTTCCGGGACCCGGACAGGCCGATCCTGCTGCGGTTCCCGGCGGGTCTGGGCGCGAGTTTCCGCGATGAAATGGCCGAGGCCCTCACGCTCGTCAAGGCGCGCATTCCGCTGGTGTTCGAAGGCGACGAGTTCCTCGGGAGGCGGCAGGCAATCATCGAGGAGTACAACAGGAAGGAAGCGGAGCTGTTTCGGCAGTTCGAGCAGACCATCATCCCCGACGGGTTTGTGCTTGGCCGCGTGCAGGAAGGGCAGGCCGTCCATCCCGAGATCCTCGCGAAGATCGGCGACAAGACGGTACTCATCTCCGATCTCGCGCCGCTGATCGAGAGCGCGGAGCTCACCGAGGAGGCCGCATCCGAGCTGCTCGAGAAGTACCAGGAGCATAACGCCACGATGCAGGGCGTGTTCCGCGCCGGCCTTCTGATGACGCGCGAGTATCAGAAACTCGTCGTCGAACACGAACAGGCCGCGGTCTCGGTCACGCTGCAAGCGGTCTTTACGGACGTGATCGAGGCCTTCCCCGACGAAAAGAGCGCCGATTACATCATGCAGGTCATCTCCGACATCCTCGGCTCGCTCGACCGCTTCAAGGAGAAATCCGCCTCGCCGGATGCGCCCGAGGACGACTTTGCCGAGTATACGGTCAATCTCCTTCTCGACAACACCGGCGTCACGAGCTGTCCCGTCGTCATCGAAACGGCGCCGACCTTCTCGAATTTGTTTGGCGGAATCGAGCGCGTGCAGGACGCCCAGGGATTCTGGTTCGCGGATTTCACGCGCATCAAGGCGGGGTCGCTGCTGCGCGCCGACGGCGGCTTCCTCGTGTTGAACGCGGCGGACACCCTCTCGGAGCCGGGCGTCTGGCGCATGCTGCAGCGCGTGTTGCTCTACCGCAAGCTCGAAATCCAGAGTCTCGACACCGCGCTGCCGGGCACGTCGACGCTGAAGCCCGAGGCGATCGACCTGAATTTGAAAGTGATCCTCATCGGCAACAACGAGATCTACTGGGCGCTGAATTCCTACGAGCGCGATTTCAAGAAGATCTTCAAGATCAAGGCGGACTTCGACAACGAGATGCCGAACACGGAACTCGCGGTGCGCCAGTACGCCGCGCTCATCCGCAAGCTCATCAGCGACGAAGGGCTGCGGCACTTCGACAACAAGGCCCTGGCCGTCGTCGTCGAGTACGGCGCGCGCCTTTCCGAAAGCAAGAAGAAGCTGACCACGCAGTTCAGCGAAATCGCCGACATCGTGCGGGAAGCCAATTACTGGTGCGCGCAGAACAGCAACAAGTACGTGACCGACATGCACGTGCGCAAGGCGATCGAGGAGACGCGCGACCGCCACTCGCTCGGCGAGGACAAGCTGCAGGAACTGATCGACAACGAGGTGATCCTCATCGACTCCGACGGCGAACGCGTCGGACAGATCAACGGACTCGCGGTGTACGGCGGCGACCGCTTCGACTTCGGCAAACCGACGCGCATCACGGCGTCGGTGAGCGCGGGGAAGGCGGGCTTCATCAACATCGAGCGCGAGGCCCGCATGTCGGGCAGCACGCACGACAAGGGCATGCAGATCCTCGCGGGCTACCTCCGCGGCGTCTTCGCGCAGAAGCACCCGCTGACGCTCAGCGCCAGCGTGTCCTTCGAGCAGTCCTATACCGGCATCGACGGCGACAGCGCCTCGTCCACCGAAATCTACGCCCTGCTGTCGGCGCTTTCCGGCATTCCGATACGGCAACGTTACGCGGTGACGGGTTCCGTGAATCAGAAGGGCGACATTCAGCCGATCGGCGGCGTGAACGTGAAAATCGAGGGTTTCTTCGACGTCTGCCGCAAGCGCGGTCTGACGGGCGCGCAGGGCGTCGTCATTCCGATCCAGAACATTCCGGACCTCATGCTCCGCAATGACGTCGTCGATGCGGTGCGCTCCGGCCGCTTCCACGTCTACGCCGTCAGCACGGTCGCGCAGGGGATCGAAATACTCACCGGCATCGCCGCAGGTGCGCCCGATACCCAGGGCAACTACCCTGTCGGCACCGTCTACGGTCGCGTGCAGCAGCGGCTGCAGGAACTCGCCGAGGCCGCCGCCCCACGGAAGTCGGGGAAGGGCGAAAGTGAAGGATGAAGGATGAAGGATGAAGGATGAAGGATGAAGGATGAAGGATGAAAGGTGAAAGGCGAGAACATTGAGTGTTCATTCACCTTCCACCTTTCACTTGTCACCTGCTACGAATCACCAATCACGAATCACGAATCACCAATCACGAATCACGATTCACGAATCACGATTCACGATTATTTCACGCGGAACTCCACGCGGCGATTCTGCGCGCGGCCTTCCTCCGTATCGTTCGTCGTGACCGGTTCGTCGAAGGCGTAGCCTTTCGCGCTGAGGCGGGAAGCAGAAACGCCCTTTGACGCGAGATAATCCGCGACGGCCTTCGCGCGATCGGACGACAGTTTCACGTTGTATTCGCGTGTGCCGACGTTGTCGGTATGTCCGGCGAGTTCGACCCGCATCTTCGGGTTGTCCTTGAGGAACTGCACGGCGCGGTCGAGATCCACATACGACCCTTCCTGCAACACGGCCATGTTGAAATCGAAGTACACCAGCAGGCGCACCATGTCGCGCGTCATTTCGATGTTCTTGCGCACGGTCGTGTTCGCGGCGTCGCGCGGCACGTCGAAGCGGTCGGAATAGAACAGGTAGCCGGGTGCTTCCGAGGTGATGGCGTAGCTCTTTCCGGGCTGCAGCACCACGATGTAGTTGCCGTCCTGGTCGTTGCTGTGGAACGTCGAGACCACCTCGTTCGTCTTGATGTCGCGCACGGTGAGCGTCGCGCCGATGGCGCTCTTCGTCTTGACGTCGGACACCGTGCCGATGACGGCGGTTACGGCATTGGGCGGGATGGGATTCGGCACGCCGAGGTAGATGTCGAGCGCGCCGCTGCCGCCCGAGCGGGTCGACGCGAAGTACACGTTGTCGGTGCCGAGCTGCGTGGTGAAGAACATCTCGTCGCTCGCGGTGTTGATCGGCGTTCCGGCATTCTCGGGCGTCGCCCAGGAATCGCCCGCGGACTTGGAGACGTAGACGTCGAAGCCGCCGACGCCGGGATGCCCGTTCGAGGAGAAGTACAGCGTGCGGTTGTCGGCCGCGATGCTGGGGCTCATTTCGTCGCCGGGGGTATTGACGTTCGGGCCGAGGTTGACGGGCACTGACCATTCGCCGCCGTTGCCGCGCTTCGACATCCACACATCGGAACCGCCGAAGCCGCCCGGTCTGTCGGACGCAAAAAAGAGCATCAGGCCGTCCGCGCTGATCGATGGCTGCGATTCCCACGAAGGGGAGTTGACGGTCGTGATGTTGCGCACGGAGCGCCATGCGCCGCCCGCGTATTCCGCCATGGCAAGGTCGCAGTCGCCGAGACCGCCGTCGCGGTCGCATGCGGCGAAGACGTTCCAATGCCCGTCGGGCGTCATCGTCGCGCTGCCGTCGTTGTCGCCCGTGTTGAGGCTCGGACCGACGTTCATGACCTGCGTCCACGTGTAGCCGCTGGACACGGCAGTGTAGATGTTCTGGTCGCCCTCCCGGTTGGAGGTAAAGTACATGACGCGCCCGTTGCCGAGCACCAGGGGAGAGAAATCGTCGTACGAGGTGTTGATGCCCTCGCCCATGTTGGTGATGCTGATCGGGTAGTTCTTCGGCGTGATGAACTGCCGGTCCTTTATCGATTCGGTCTGGGCGAATGCGGTTGTGGAGATCATTGCCGTGAGGAGCAGGACGGATGAGATGCGAAACGGGGATTTCATGGTGGTATCTCCGAAGGAATTAGAGTGCGAATCTCAGTCCCGCAGTCAGCGAGATGGTCAGAAAACGGGCATCGGAATTGGGGACGATCGTCACGCCGTTAAAGACGATGCCGTCTGCTTTCAAAAACGGATTCAGCGCATAGTCTGCGGTGAGTTCCGGTGTGAGGAACACGCTCGTGCCGAGAGGTATCCATGTGCCGATTCCCGCTTTGAGTGCCACACGGGTTTTCTTGTAGCCGCTGACGGTGAGATCAGACAGGGCAAACGATGTAAAATTCGTGAGCTGCCCGAACTGGTCCAGATAGAAGGTGTTGTCCGGACTCACGATGCGCTGTTCAAGATTTCCCTTGTCGCTCGAAAGCAGTGACGACACGGAAACACCTCCGAGGAAGTACCACGACTTCGGCGCAAGTTGGTATCGGAGCAGAAAGTCGAAATTGAAGAAACTCGTTGTCAGATCCAGTTTTCCATCGAGTGTTGCCGGCGCCAGTGCGCCGCTGGGGAGCCGAAGAAAGACGGGATCCACGAAGGCCCCGCTGAATTTGTCCACGCGCTGGATATAGCCCAATTTGGCAACAAGTCCGACGTGATCACTGAGAGACAGATCCACGACACCGTCGACAATGAACCCGAGGCCGTTCCCGCCATCAAACGCGGACCAGCCGTCCGCCTGCGCGATGGGATTGACGAAGGTAATGACCTGCGTTCCGGAGTACGCCGCGTAATTGAGCCCGACATCGAAGCCGAGATGCCAGACAAGTCCGGCCGATGCGCGGCCCGGATGCAGCACATCGCCCAACGGATTGCCGGGTGAAGCCGTGGCGTTGTCCGGCCCGTCCGCCAGGGCCACGGAAAGCGGGACAAGTGCGAGACACATGAAGCGTCGCAAGACATTCATGGAAGTGCTCCTCGAAAAATGTGAGGTGAACAGAATTCGTCGATGACTTTCGTCATGAGAAAAAGAGCAGACTGTCGTGATAATGTGCCTATCTAGCGATTTCGGCCCAGAAAAACAAGCAGGACGATGGGCACATGGATACCGTGCATCGTGTGACCGCCGCGTCTCGTCGGCGGAGTCGTGCCGCGTCCCCGCGCGCAACCGCTCACAGCGCGAAACGCAACCCGGCAGTGAGGGTGATCGTGAGAAAACGGACGTCCGATTTCGGAATGAAGTTCAGCGGCTGGCCGGCCGCATCGCGGAACACGTTCAAGGCGTAGTCCGCGCTCAACTCCGGAGTGAGGAACATCGAATGCGAAAGCGGGATCCAGGTCCCGACCCCGAGCGACAAGCCGAAACGGGGAGTGTCGAAGCTCTTCGCTTCGAAACCGGAAAGGGTCACGCTGCGCACGCCCGTTGGGATCAGCTGCGTATCGGTGTACGAGACGGACGCGGGGTTCACGATCTTCTGCGCGAACGAGCCGCTGCTGCCGAGCAACGACGACACGGTGAAGCCGCCGAGCACGTACCACGATGTTGGCATGAGCTGATAGCGCAGCAGCAGATCGAGGGTGAGGAACTCCATCGTGAGGGTGATCTCTCCGTCAAGCATCGCCGGAGCGGGGAAGCCGCCTGCGGGATCGAGATAGAAAATCGGGTTCTCGAAGGCCCCGGAATACGTGTCCTCGCGACGGCTGTATCCCAGCTTCGCAATCACGCCGAGAGAGGGAGTCACGGGAATGTCCGCCACGCCGCGAATGACGAAACCGAATCCGTCACCCCCGTCAAATTTCGACCAGAGCAGGGCGGGACTGAACGGGCTTTGCGCCGTGTAGGCATGCGTGCCGAAGTATTTCGCATATTGCGCGCCGGCATCGAATCCGAGGTACAGCGACGACCCTCGCAGTTGCAGCGGGCGCAGCACATCACCCGAGGGTGCGCCGCGGCGTCCCGTGGAGTCGGGACCGCCGCCCGCAGTGACGGTCACAGGGAGCAGCAGCGAGAGCAGCACAATGCGCAGGGCATGCATGGAGGTGGTCCTCTTCTGATGAAAACGGTGCGCGGCGAATACCGGGCGCGGGACGATGGAGAGGAACAATATGTACTCAATGCGCATCAATAATGCAAACGATTTGAAAGCACAATGAAGGAATGGCGGAGATGCTTCCTGTGGCACTGCAGGAATGTTGGTATAGAGCGGTTGCCAAATTCACGTACGTGAGGGGATTTACAGATGGAGGGGAGGCTCTGTATCACCCGTCACTATGGAGCACCACAATGACCCCAGAGAAATTCCGTACGGTAGGCGCCGGGATCCTTTCCATCGTTGCGGTCGGGTTGTTCATGGGCGTACACGGATCGTTCGATGGAGGCATCGAGCGGAAGTCAGCGAGGATGGCCGCAACGGACACGCTCGAGTACCTCCGCGCGTACGATTACCGGACGCTGTCCATGGCTTTCGATTCCTGCGTTGTGACGTGTCAGTTCGGCGAGATCTGTCTTCCGGACCAGGACAGTCTCGCGATTCGCTTCACGGAGTACTTCGAGGAATACCACGGCACGAACGACACCATCCCCGACATCAACGCCGCCGCCAGGACCATGCCTTTCGCCGTGGGCGGTCCGACACAAATGTCCGTCTGGCGCTGCCTGATCGTCCAACGCCCTGATTCAGCCGTCCCCTACATCATTCCGAACGCTTGTGCGTGGACGCTGCGCGTGCACGATGCGGCAACCGGCTCGTGGCTCGCGACGCTCGACAGCGCGGGATTCGATGCCGGCCGAGGGGCGTACGCCGATCAGTTTCCCGGGTGTTTCGGCCTGATGAACGAGGACAGTCTGTCTTTCGAGATGCTCGTGTTCGATGTCCATGCCTTCGTTCCCGAAGGCGTCGATTCCGTCTTCCTGTCCTTCGCGATGCCCAACCTGGGTGGCGCGCCGGCGATGGGGAACATCCTTGACTTCACGTTGCTGGACCAGAAGGAATCGGACGCCACCTTCGCCGCACACATGAGCAAGCGGCCGCGTGCCGGACGACAGTCCCCCGCGATGGCGATGACCGTCTGTCCGAATCCCATTTCCGGGCGGGCGCGCTGTTCGTTGATCCACGACACGCCGCTTCGTTTCGACCTCTCACTCTTCGCCACCAACGGGGAACGTGTCCGGCGTATTTTCACCGGCGAAAAACCGACCGGGACGAACATCTTTCCGGTGGATGCGAGCGGCCTGCCATCAGGCGCATATCTGCTGGTGTGCAGGGATGAAGCGGGGGGCACACTGGCGTCGAAATCCATTCGAATCCAGCGATGACGCAAGACGCATCATTGACTTCGAAATATTCAACGACATGAAGCTTCTTACACATGAGGTGCCAGACATGAGAATCTCGACAATTATTTGGTTCATTGAGATTTGTGGTTTGATTCTCATTGGTTCGATGGTATCGGAAGCGTCCTTCATCAGAGTCATGTTCAGGGGCGCATGCGCGTATCGATTGCATGCTCATACGCTGATAGGGGCGCGTGGGTTGCTGAATGGAATGGCCATCAACCCGCCGGCAGACAACTTACACATGGCGGTTGGCGACGTACAAACAGCCGTCGACTCCGCAAGAAAGATGACACGTACAGGACTCCGTAAAGCGATGGCATATGCGACCGCTAACGATTGTATTAATGCCGGTGGTTCAGGACAAAACAACGGATCAACGAGTGTCCCATACATCTGCCGTTGCAGGACGCACTGGATTCGGAACGCAGAGACAAATGAGCCGGTTGGGATAGCTGGATATACTTGTGAGAATTCGCAAAGCGGAAAAACTCCGTGTTAAAATAAAGACGAATGCGATAAATAATTACCACAAACGGCAAGGATTCATCGTGTATTGAGTTGCTGGTTTGCCGCGGCGTATCCGACGATTTCCTGCCTGTCTTCCGAGAATGAAACAGTCAGGTATGTGCAACTGAAAGATAGCCAAGGCTGAGATGGACGAATGAGGTCTCGTGGACGATTATTGAACCAACCGACGATCCAGCGCGGGCTCCATATCTTCGTTTTTCGCTTGCTTGAGACGAGGTTGCAATGTACTTTCCATCGTTGAGGGTGGCTATTTCGTTCTTGTTGTAAGATGAGGACGTGATGGAAGAAGGATGTGCGCACCGTGATGCAAGAGAGGATGTGGCGTTTTCAGTGACGGAAGGGATGGACACCGTCATCGTTGCGACTGGCCTCCGAGCTGCCATCGAAGCGTACCTCGAAGATCCGGACGATGAGAGTGCTACTGCCCGAGCGTTCGCGTGCCTGCTGAAAGTCGGATCCCGCTCCCTTGCGAGGTTTTCCCGTCGCGGACGCTACAACCACCACGGGTGGACGATCCGGGATGATGAGATCGTCCTCCGCGCGGTTGAGGAACTTTTACTACCCAGACGCGGGTCACACCTTTCAGAGATCGCATCGTATTTCCGGCTTCCGCGGTCGTCAGGTAAGGCGTCCGACGATCGCCTGGTGGAAGAGGTTCGCGCGCTCGTGTGCATGAAACTGTGGCACGCGATGGCGGATTTACAAGCTGAAGTGGATCCGGCGTACGCGCGCATACGACGCGCGGTGATGGCCTGCCTGACCGGTAATGGCTTCGCCTGCCGCAAGACGATACACGGCACGGTGTACCAACGAGCAGGGACGGATGGGACGAGCATGCTTCGACCGCCCGTCCCGGAGGACGAGGTACTGCGCTTCATTGCCCGTCGTGGAGTGGGTGGCGACTGCATTCGCATGCTTGTGGTCGCTGCGTTCGATTGCGCTGAAGGGAGCGATTCGCACCGGCCCGGATGGACCGTACGGGAATTGTGCGGGTATTTGGTACGGTACTACGCCGTGGAGCCGACACTCGGCATCGACACTGGTGAAGATGAACGCGTGTACCCGTTCGAGATAGAGACCCTGCTCGATATCGAGATGAAGGGCTTCCGGGGAGAATGGAAGGCATCGCGCCTCCTGCCGGACGATGCGCAATACTCCGAGGCGCACGGATACTCCGCGGCACTCCGCGAGGTGCTCGAGGACACGGTGAACGACACGTTGCGGCCGTGGTTTGATTATTACCATACGCAATTCCCATCGATCTCCAAGTGCGAATACCGGCGCGGACCGCGAATACGGTTCGAAAAAATAATGAGAGAGCGGCGTGAGAACTTTCTGCGGCACTGTTGGGAACGTATGTTCGCTTTCTGACGGTATCGCATTGGAAATGGACGATGAGCTCCTCCACGGAAGGAGGCGTGACGACATTGTCGGGGCAGGAATCAGGTGAAGACGACGAGAGGAGAACATCACAGCGCCAAGGAGTTGCCGGAGCGATCCGTCCTTGCCGCTGTTGCGCCCGGCTCTTCGGGGCCGTATATTTCATGCTCTTCACATTCCGGTGCACGCCATGAATCCGCTATCCTGCGGGGTTGTCTTTGCGGTCGTCCTGCTTTGCTGCTGCGCAACGCCGCAGAAGGAGAGGGACCAGAAATTTACGGGATCACTGAGCACCGCGCTCTCGTCGAAGCGCGACACCGCGTCGCGCCTGCACGTCGTCGGCATCGCCACGCGCCCCCTGGACGCGCAGATGGAATCCGAGGTGCGCGCCGCCGGACTCGAGATGTCCCTCGTCAACGAGCACCTGCTCCGTGCAACAGGCACGCCTGCGCAAGTCCGGGCGTTTGCATCCTTCGAATGGATCGAGAAGATCGATCTCGACCCGGAGCACAAATTCGATCCTTCGTTGAAACTGAAAATCTCCCAGTTGCGGCGCGCGGAGTCGAAGGAACGGATCTCCGTCATCGGCAAGTGCGCGAAACCGATCTCGGCCGATTTCCGCAAGGAACTCGAAGCCACGGGCGCGAACATCGGAAGCGCCATCGGCGATATCTTCACCGCCGAAGTCTCCGTCCGTGAACTGTACGCGCTGGCCGCGCTGGATGCGGTGTCCTTCTTCCAGCTCGCGCAAAACAACGTCCGATAACGCCGCGCAGCCTCGTGGTCCTCTCCCCTGATTTTCGGAGCGGAGAACCGTGCGCACACGGCGCCGCGGGATCCCGGCTCGCGGTCATGACACGAATGAAGCAGGAGGGTTGCATATGAAACGCATCGTGACCATGTGGATTCTCGCCGTGATGGCGCTGCCGGTGTTCGCGCAGGAGTTTCCGGACGCGGCGGACACACAACCGTTTCGTCCCGACACATCCCGGTTCGAGGGAGCTGTGCCGCGCCTGCTTCCCGACCGGTTGCGCGCGCTCGACCCGATGCTGCACCTGATGCGCGGGCTTCGCGCGCAGTTCGCGAAACAGGGAGTGGACGTTTCGCGGCAGGCGGAAGGGTTTGCCTCGCTGTTGCCGTCGCACATCCGCGACGGGCGCACGATGCTGTCGCTCTTTCTCAAATCCGACGATGTCTCCGCAACGGCGACACACATCCGCGCGCTGGGCGGCGATGTGGAATCCATCGCGGGGGACATCCTCGCCTGCACGGCGCCCCTGGATGCGCTCGACACGATCGCGGCGGATCCATCGGTCCGTGTGATGCAGCACGGGACCTATCTTTCCGCGCTGATGAACGTGAGCCGGAAATCCGCGCCGACGCCGTGCACACAGGCGTCAATCTGTCCCGCGCGTACACGGGCAAGGGGGTGGTGCTCGGCGTCGTGGATTCCGGCATCGACTGGGCGCATCCCGATTTCCGTTCCTCGTCCGGTTCGCGCATTCAGTACATCTGGGACATGTCGGATTCGACGAGCACGGCAGCGGCGCCGCCGCCCGAATACGGGTACGGTCGGCAGTACGCGAAAGCGGCCATCGACGCCGGGGCATGTCTCGAGCGCGACCTGCAGGACGGGCACGGGCACGGCACGCATGTGACGGGTACCGCAGCGGGCAACGGCGGCATGAACCGCGAATACACCGGCATCGCGCCCGAATCGGATATCGTGTTCGTCAAGGGCTTTCGTTCCGGTCCCGGTTTCAAGGACACGGACGTCATCAACGGCTGCGATTTCATCTTCAAACGCGCGGCGGCCATGCAGAAGCCCGCCGTCATCAATCTCAGTCTCGGCGGACAGCTCGGCGCGCACGACGGCAGCAGCCTCTACGAGCAGGCGCTCAGCAATCTCGTCGGTCCGGGCCGCATCATCGTCGCGTCCGCGGGCAACAGCGGCGGACAGCGCATGCATGTGCGGTACACGACAGGCGGTGACGCAACGGAGCCGCGGGTCACGTTTTTCCGCGTCCCGCAGGGGGCGCCCAGCGCGGTGATCGACATCTGGTACAGCGGAGGTCCGGTGAACGTGGGCCTCGCGTGGTACAACGACTACCCGTGGAATCTCGGGAACTCGCCGCTCGTCGGTGGCGGCTCGATGCTCGACGGAATCAACGTCTTCGGCAATGTCGCCGGCATCGTCAACGTGGGAAGCGACCCGTCGAACGGGCTTGGCCACGCCACGCTTGCGCTGATGCAGACCGGGTTCGGGACCGCGCTCTCGAATCTGCTTTTCGCGGTCTACACGACGGGGTCCGGCACCCTGGACGGCTGGCTGCTCAACGGCGAATTCGGCCCGACGCAGAACGCGGAGAATCACATTTTCCCGGGGGACTACGAGAGCAGCGTCGGCATGCCCGCGACGGCGAAGAAACTGATCAGCGTCGGATCCTACGTCACCAAGAACCAGTGGGTGGACGAAAACGGCGTCACCCAAACGCAGGACGGCAATCCCGCGCCCGGGACGCTCTCCTCATTCAGCAGCACCGGCCCCTCGCGCGACCGGCGGCAGAAACCCGAGATCAGCGCGCCCGGCGAGGCGATCCTGTCCGCCCTGTCAGCCGATTGCGGTGCGGATGCCGCGAGCATCCTGTTCGGCGGGGGGTATCAGAAAATGCAGGGCACGAGCATGGCCTCGCCGCACGTTGCTGGCGTCGTGGCGCTGATGCTCGAGCGCAATTCCTCGCTCGATTATCCGGACGTGCTGGGTGCGCTCACGAGCACGGCCCGCAAGGATGCGCTCACCGGCGCGACCCCGAACACGCGCTTCGGCTACGGCAAGGTGGATGCGCTCGCCGCCGTGCAGGCGGTCACGCCGAAGAAGGTGCCCGGGGATGTGACGCCCACTTCCGTGACCCTCTCCGTCTCCCCGAATCCGGCAGCCGCATCGATGTCCATCAGCTACGCGCTCCCGCATGCGGGGAGCATCAGCCTGAGACTGTTCGACGCGTTGGGACGCGAAGTGCGGAGCCTGGAGAACGGATTTCGCGAAGCGGGAAACTACAGCGTGCGTTTCGACGGGAGCGGACTGCCCGACGGGGTGTACTTCTGTTCGCTGCTTTCCGCGGGAGGCAACGCGACGATGCGGGTGGTTCTTCGGTGAAGGGGACAGGTGCCAGGGGGCAGGTGGAAGGGAGATGCGCGGGACATGTCGGCATGATCGTGAGGCTGCACAGGGGGGCGTCTTCTAGATCTTCCGAAGGTACATGACGAGTTGATCGCCGTCGTTCCTGCGATTGAGGAGTGCGGCCTTGAACGATAGGGGAAGCATCTGCGGCCGGAGGCGTTCCGGCATGCGGCTGCGCGCGGGAGATGCCGGCGCCGTGAGCGGGATGCCGCGACGGTAGAGTTCGCTGCCCCAGAACTGGAATGCGGTGGAGTCGTGCCGGATATGCTCGATGACGAAGCCGGTGTCCGCGACAAGCGCCCCGAGCGCGCGCGCGCTGAAGATGAAGTAATGCCGAGGCGCGTCGATCTGCACCCACTCGGCGCCGTAGTCCCGCCACGCCTGCGAATCGAGGTTGGGCGTCGCGATGAGGCACTGGCCGCCCGGGCGCAGGAGGCGTTCGACATGGGACAGCGTCGCCCGCGGATCGGGCAGGTGTTCGAAGGAGTGATGGAACATGACGACGTCGAACTGACCATGGATCTCCGCGATGTCCGAACGCAGGAAACGCGGCTGCGCGTTCTCCGATGCAACGCGGGCGAGGAAGGGATCCGCGCCCGTGACGTTCCGGAAACCTGCGCGATGCAGGGCGGCGACAAGGCGTCCGTTTCCGCAGCCGACGTCGAGAATGGCGGAGCTCGCCTGCAGTTTCAAGCGGCGCAGGCTGTCGAACGCGCGATCGGTGAAGAGGTGATGGACGATACCGCCGAGCAGTTCGCGCGAGCCCGCCGCGTGCCGCGCCCTTCGACCCTGCAGCCAGGCTGCCAGCGGCCGCGTGCCTTGCGGGCGCGGGGCATGGACGTAGTATCCGCTTGGATATTGCTCTTCTCCGGAAATCGGCGGTCCGATGTACCGCAGACTCGCGCACGCGGCGCAATGCGCGTAGCGGTAGACCCGTCCCGATCCAAACATCATCTCCCTCACATCCACAGGAAGGAGGTCGTCCGCGTTGCCGCAAAGCGGGCAGGGGGTGAGGGGGGGCGGAGTCATTGCACCGGAATATACGCAACCTGGAATTTCGGTGGACGGGAATCCACCTTGGAAAGACAGCGCTGAAGCCGTATTTTTCATCTCTTTTCAAGAAACGACAATGTACGAATACGTCGGCGCCATACATATTCATTCCACGTATTCCGACGGGACGGGCGAAATCCCGGACATCGCCCGCGCGGCGTCGGAAGTGGGGCTCGACTTCATCATGCTGAGCGACCACAACAGCCTCAAGGCCAAGAAGGACGGCTGGGAAGGGTGGCGCGATGACGTGATGGTGCTCATCGGCTACGAAATCAACGACCGTGCGGACCGCAACCATTACCTGGCCTTCGGTCTCGACACCACCGTGGGAGTGCGCATAACCGCGCAGGAATACGTCCGCCGGGTCAAGGAGAGGGGCGGCGTGGGTTTCCTGGCGCATCCCGACGAGAAGCGCAGCAGCATGCCCGAGCATCCGCCGTACCCGTGGCTTGCCTGGGATTCGGAAGACTTCGACGGCATCGAGATCTGGAATCACATGAGCGAATGGATGGAGGGACTCACCGAGGAGAACAAGATCCAGCGCTTCCTGCATCCCCTCAAATCCATCACCGCGCCGCCCGTGGAGACCCTGCAGCGCTGGGACGCGCTCAACCGGACGCGCCGCGTCACGGCCATCGGCGGCGTGGACGCGCACGCCCACAAATCGGACGTCCTCGGCTTCTTCGAGGTGGAGGTATTTCCCTACAAAGTGATGTTCCGCTCCATTCATACGCACGTGCTTCTCGAGGAACCGCTGCACCGGGGCGAGGCGGAGCATTTCGAGGCGGACAAGTGGCGGCTGTACCATGCGCTTCGGGATGGACGGTCCTTCGTGGCGAACTGCTATCACGCGGATCCGAAGGGCTTTGAGTTTTTCGCGACATCCGGCCGCAGGAAGCACCTTCCCGGTTCCCTGATCGAGTTTCCCGGAAAGGAAGCTGTGAAGCTCACCGCGAAGACCCCGTTCCGGGCCGATCTGCGCCTGATCTGGAACGGCAACGTCGTGCTGGAGACCGCCAGCAGGGAGCTCAGCTACAAAGTCCTCACGCCCGGCGCGTACCGCGTCGAAGCGTGGCTCGACGGCAAGGGCTGGATCTACTCCAACCATATCCGCATCGGCGACGCCGGCGGCGCATGCTGACGCCGCATCGAATCTGACATGACATCACAAGGCAACGACCATCCCATGAATACCGCGCACGAGAAGGACGAGATCGACAAGCCGCAATCCAATTGCGGCATCGTGGGAATTTACGGCGCACCGCACGCCTCCACGCTCGCGTATTACGGATTGCACGCGCTGCAGCATCGCGGCCAGGAGGCCTCCGGCATCGTGTCGTACCTGCGCGAGACCACGAGCAACGATCACGCGTTGCTGCGCATCCACCGCGGACCCGGACTCGTGACGGAAGTGTTCTCGAACCAGGATATTCTCACCCGGCACCTCGTCGGCGACATCGCGATCGGGCATAACCGGTATTCGACAACCGGGTCCGATAATCTCGAGAACATTCAGCCGTTCATGGTCGCGTATCGCGACGGGCAGCTTGCCGTCGCGCACAACGGCAACTTCACGAACACGCGCGTGCTGCGTGCGCGGCTCCAGGACGAAGGCACCATTTTCCAGACTTCCACCGATACCGAGGTCGTGCTGCACCTCACGGCGCGCAGCAAGGCGGCCACGCCCGAGGACCGCATCATGGACGCGCTCAACACCATCGAAGGCGCGTTCTCCCTCGTCATGCTGCACGGCGACACGCTCATCGCGGCGCGCGATCCGCATGGATTCCGACCGCTCTGCCTCGGCCGCAAGGGCGCGGCCTGGGTGGTGGCGTCCGAAACCTGCGCGCTCGACATCATGCAGGCGGAGTACGTGCGCGACGTGGAGCCGGGCGAAGTGCTGTTCTTCGACAGCCGCATGGGCGCGGAGCCGCGACGGCGCCGTCTCGACGCGCGGCCCGAGCGGCACCGGCACTGCATCTTCGAATTCATCTACTTCTCGCGGCCCGATTCCAACATCTTCGAGGAGCGCGTCGACAAGGTGCGGCGCAAGCTCGGCAAGGTGCTCGCGGCCGAGAGTCCCGTGCGCGGCGACACCGAGGAGGAGCCGGTGGTGATCATGTCCGTGCCCGATTCGAGCAACACCGCCGTCATCGGTTTCGTCCGCGCGAGCACGCAGCAGGGCATCGACGCGCGCTACGAGATCGGCCTCATCCGGAACCACTACATCGGACGGACCTTCATCCAGCCCGGTCAGGAAAAGCGCGAGACCAAGGTGCGCATGAAATTCAACACGGTGAAGGGCGTGATCGAGGGCAAGAAGGTGGTGGTGATCGACGATTCCATCGTCCGCGGCACCACGAGCAAGCTGCTGATCGCGCTCATCCGCGAAGCCAATCCCAAGGAAATTCACGTGCGCATCACCTCGCCGATGATCATGAATCCGTGTCCCTACGGCATGGATTTTCCGAGCACGGACGAGCTCGTCGCCGTGCAATGCGACGGCGATCTGGACCGGATCCGCGAGGAGATCGGCGCCGATTCGCTTTCCTACCTGTCGATGGACGCGCTGTTGAGCACCGTGAGCCACGAAGGCCGCCGCGGATACTGCACGGCATGCTTCAGCGGCGACTACCCCATCGCGCCCGACGAACATCTCTCGAAGGACGCGCATGAACAAAAGGATGCGCATGAGCAGTAACAGTGTTCGTCTGATCCGGCGCGCCGCGCTGTCCATCGCGGCGCTTGCGGCCTTCGCGTGCGCGGCGACGGGCGTCGCGTCCGCTCAGGAGCGCCTCACGGGGCGCTTTTTCGTCAAGCTCCGCTCCGCCGCGCAAGCCACCGTTTCCGCGACCGGCATCCGCTTTGCCGACGCGCTCGACGCGAAGGCGAGCCGCTGGGCCGTCGTGAAGCTCGACCGCATCGGCGCACCGCGCTCCGGTTTCAGCAAGGGGACGGACGAACTCGCGCGCTTCGTCCTGGTCACGCTCTCCGACCCCGCGACACGCGACGCCGCGATGGCGGACTTTGCGTCCGATCCGGCGGTCGAATACGTGGAGCCGGAACACGTCCTGCGCGTCGACGTCGTCCCCAACGACAGCGCGTATACGTCGCAGTGGGGCATGAAGCGCATCGGCATGGAGAAGGCATGGGACAGGACGCGCGGCAGCGCGGACGTGTTGCTCGGCGTCATCGACACGGGCATCGACTATTTCCATCCCGACCTCAGGACGCAGACATGGATCAATGCCGCGGAGGACGGGAATCGAAACGGCGGCTTCGAGCCATGGGCTTCCTCGGAGCTGCGCAACGGCGTCGCGGGCGACTTCGACGGCATCGACAATGACGGGAACGGATTTGTGGACGACGTCATCGGCTACGATTTCGTCGACCAGCCGGGCGAGGGCAACGCGGCGGGCGGCGATTACCGCGATCCCGACGCCGATCCGCTCGACGAGATGGGGCACGGCAGCAGCGTCAGCGGCATCATCGGCGCCGCCACGGACAACACGCGCGGCGTCGCGGGCATCGCGCACGGCTGCCGCATGATGACGCTCCGCGCGTTCGACGCGCGCGGCGTCGGCGCCGAGGGGGACGTGGCCCGCTGCATCGCCTACGCCATCGACAACGGGGCCGTCATCATCAACATGAGCTTCGGCGACACGCAATATTCACGGGTGCTGCGCGACATGGTGCGCTACGCGTTCGGCCGCGGAGTGACCATGGTCGCGTCGGCAGGCAATTCGGGGAATGCCGTCCTGCACTACCCGAGCGCCTACGACGAGACCATCTCGGTGTCGGCGAGCGCTGCCAATGACAACCTCGCGGGCTTCTCGAATTACGGCGCGACCGTCGACATCGCCGCGCCCGG
This sequence comes from Ignavibacteria bacterium, assembly GCA_016720835.1. GTDB lineage: Bacteria > Bacteroidota > Ignavibacteria > SZUA-365 > SZUA-365 > JADKJW01. The sequence goes on along the minus strand of JADKJW010000002.1, from coordinate 89,041 downwards.
GCAGGACGTCGTCACCACCGAGCGCGACGGGCGCTACGGATCCTTCAACGGCACCTCCGCATCCGCGCCCTTCGTGACGGGCGTCGCCGCGCTGGTGAAATCGCTGCATCCCGCTTTCGGTCCGGAAGAGATCCGCGGCGTGCTGATCGCCTCGGCGGCGGATCTCGGCGCGCAGGGGTGGGATGACCGCTTCGGCGCCGGACTGCTGGACGCCTCGCGCGCCGTGCTCATGGAGCAGCCGACCGTCGTGAAGATCATCGAGCCGAAAACCGATCAGATGTTCACCGGCGGCACGATCACCGTCACCGGCACCGCCGCTTCGCCGCTCATGACGGGCTTCACGCTGGAGGTGGGCACCGGCGTCAACCCTTCCCGCTGGACCATTCTGCAGCCCTTCCGCAAAGGGCAGGCCATCGCCGAGACGCTGGCCGTCGTCGACATCGCGTCCTGGCGCGACACCACCTACACGTTGCGCCTGAGCGCGAAGAGCGACAAGGGCGTGTCGCTCGAGGACCGGACGGTGATCGCGGTGAAGCGCACGCCGCCGAAATTTCTCGGCGTGGGTTTCATCCCCTCGGTCGACAGCAGATTCTTCGGCGTGGCCGTCGGCTTCATCACCGACGAACCCACGCTCGGCAAGGCGTACTATCGCGCGAAAGGCGGAGCGGATTGGACGGCCGTCTCGCTCGAAGGGACCACGGAAAACAACCTGTTCGTCGGCACCACGCATTACCGCTTCATCGGAGGCGGCGCGCTGCAGCCGGGACTGACCTACGAGTTCTATCTCTCCGCGACCAACGCGGCCGGCGTCGAGAGCATCGCGAAGGACGGCATCAACTATTTCGAGTTGACCGTGGCGCCGCCAATTCCGGAGTCGGGACTCCGAAAAAAACCGTACGCGCTTCCGCTCGGGCGGCTGTTCCCCGGCACGCCGGATTTCAACGCGAACGGGAAGCCGGAACTCCTGTTCAACAGCTACAGCGACGACAGCCGCTTCTCCGTGATGGAGTTCAACGGGACGTCCTTCGCGTCGATCGGCGGATCCGCGCAGCGCGACCAGTTCCCGCGCGGCTTCGGCGCCCTCGGGGGATCGGGGAGCCGGCATCTCCTCACCTCCTTCGTCCGGCAGGGATTTCTGTACGAGGCTCCCTCGGCCGGGAGCATTCCCTCGACGCTGATCTGGGCGGACAGCGTGAATCAGTTCTGGCCCATCACCATCGCCGACGTCAACAACGACGGGACCGAGGAGGTCCTTGCCGTCGTGAACGACAGCACCGTCGGGGTGTTCACGCTCTCGCCTGCGAAGCAGCTCACGCGCATCGGCAGCATCGTCAATCCGACGCGTTCCCGGCTTGGGACGAAGCGTGTTCAACAGTCCGCGCGTCGCCATCGGCGACTTCAACCGCAACGGCCGGACCGACCTGCTCTTCGGCGATTCGAACGCGGACTTCTTCATCGTTGAGAGCAGCGGGGGCGGGAACTTCCACACGCTGTGGGCGACGGTGAACGACTACGCGGACGGCGGCGATTTCGTCGCCGCGGGCGACTTCGACGGCGACGGGAGCGACGAGTTCGCGATCGGGTTCAGGACACTTCCCGAGGATGTCATCCCGTTCTGGTACTTCGGCATCTACCGGCTGGACGGGCAGAACAAGGCCGTGCCGCTGTGGTCGCAGCATTTCTTCGGCATCGAGGAAGGCAGCCAGTACGGCTCCTTCTCGCGCATCCAGAACAGCCTCTCGACCGGCAATCTCGATGCCGACGCCGACCCGGAGCTTCTGATCTCCGTGTTTCCGGAACTGTACGTGATCGATTACGACCGCGCGTCGCAGCAGTTCCGACCCGCCTTCACGCTGCCGCTCGTCAACACGAACGCCGCGACGATCGCCGACTTCGACGGCAACGGCGTCGCGGAATTCGCGATCGCCGGAAAGGACAGCGTGTCGTTGTTCGAGCGCGATCTGCCGTACGCCGGGCCGCCGCTCATGCGGTCCTTCGACGCATCCTACGTCAACGACGCGCACATCCGGCTTGTCTGGTCCTCCGATCCGCCCGCCGCGCGCTATCGCCTGTACAAGGGCGCGACCGCGTCGACGCTGTCACTGTTCGGCACGCTGGAGAGTACTGCCGTGTCGGATTTCGACATTGTGCACGGGCAGACGTACGTGTACGCCGTCGCGGCCTTCGATTCTACGCTCACTCCTGCGGAGAGCCCGCGCATGTTTTCGCGCATCTTCGCGCCTCACGCCCTGCCGGAATTGGACACCGCGATCTTCCTGCAGAACGGGCAGGTGAAGGCCGTCGTGACGCAGGACATGGGCACCGTGATTCCCGCGGCGAGCTCCTTCATCCTCAACGATGGGCGTTCACCGGAGAGCGTGGCGCTGCTCGACCGCCATTCGCTGCTCCTGTCCTTCGGTGCTCTCGTCGACGGCAGCGATGCGCTGCGCGTCAGGAATCTGCGCGATGCCGAGGGACTGCCCTTCGACGAGCAGGTCTTCGCTCCGTTCGAGGTGCTGAACACACGGCGCGCGGAATGCTTCATCGAGCGCGTCGATTACGTCCCTCCCCGCGGCTTCGACGTGCTGTTCAGTCTCCCCGTGGAGAAGGCGACGGCGGAGGTCGCGACAAACTATGTGTTCCAGCCGCTCGGTGCAGCCGCGAGCGCGAGCGTCGACGCGCAGAATGCCCGCCTGGTGCATGTGCAGGCCGCCTCGAGCAGCCCCATCGGCGCCATCGGGAAGGAGTATGTCCTTGCCGTTCATGGCGTCGTCTGCACGGGCGGCATTCCGCTCACGACGGGCGCGGGAAGTTCGGCGGGCGTCGTGCTGAACCGGCAGACCCTCGACGACGTGTTCGTGTTTCCGAATCCGCTGCGCGCGCGCGACGCGCAGGAGTTCATCACTTTCGCGAACCTCACCGCCCGCGCGAAGATTCGCATCTACACCGTGTCGGGTCTCTTCATCCGGGAGATCGAAGAGAGCGACGGGAACGGCGGACTGGAGTGGAATCTGCTCGATGAAAACGGATCGAGCATCCCCGCGGGAGTGTACATCTTCCACGCGACGGGTTTCGACAGTCAGGGACGCGAAGTGACACCGAAGACCGGAAAGTTCGCTGTTGCCCGGTAGGAACGCGCGGATGCGAAAGGACCTCGTGTCATGACCACCACGCACCCCGCCGAAGTTTCCGGACGGCTGTGGACCGTCTCCAACGGGTTCAGCATGCTGCGCATGCTGATGGCCGTGCCGGTCGCGTATCTGCTCTTTCAGACGCCGGTCCCGCGCGGCACCGTCTTTGTGTTGTGCTGGGCCGCCTATGCCACCGACCTGCTCGACGGCTGGATCGCGCGCAGGTTCGGACAGGAGAGCAACATCGGACGGGTCATCGATCCGCTTGCGGACAAGGTGTACATCGCGGGCATGGTGCTGGCGATGCTCGTGCAGGGGATGATCCCGGTCTGGTTCGTGGTGTTGGTTCTTGTCCGCGATGTGACAATATTCCTTGCTGGCATCTATCTGCGGAAACGCACGGGCGTCCTCGTCCAAAGCAACTACACCGGCAAGGCCGCCGTGGTGACCATCGGCTTCACGCTGCTCATGGCGTTGTACCGGGCGGACGTCTCGGACGCGGTGTTCGCCGGCATGCTCGCGTTGAGCGTCGCCATGCAGGCGGCCTCGCTCGTCGGGTACGGGAAGCGGTTTCATTCATTGATCACGACATCACGGAACGACTGATACCATGGGATTTCTCGACAAGCTGAAACTGACGCGCCTCAAGGAAGGATTGCTGAAAACGCGCGACGACGTCATGCGCAAGGTCAGCCGCGTCATCCGGGCGAAACGGAAGATCGACGACGCGCTGCTCGACGAGATCGAGGAGATCCTCATTCTCGGGGACGTGGGCGTCGCGACCACCACGCGCATCATCGACCGCGTGCGCGAGCGCGTGCGCAAAGAACGCTACGAGGACGCGATGGAACTGCTGCGCCTGATGAAGGAGGAGGTTGCCGCGCTCTTCGAGAAGAGCGATGTGCGCACGAACGGCATCGCCATCGAAGTGCCGGACGGCGCGCGGCCTTTCGTCATCATGGTGGTCGGCGTGAACGGCGTCGGGAAAACCACGACCATCGGCAAGCTCGCGTACAATTACCGCAGCTCGGGCAAGAAGGTCGTCATCGGCGCGGCCGACACCTTCCGCGCGGCGGCCAACGAGCAGCTCGAGGTGTGGGCGACGCGGGCGGACGTGGACATCATCCAGCAGCAGCACGGCTCCGATCCCGCGGCGGTGGCCTACGACACGCTCCAATCGGCGATCGCGAAAAACGCCGACGTCGTCATCATCGACACCGCCGGCCGTCTGCACACGAAAACAAACCTCATGGAGGAGTTGAAGAAGATCAAGCGCGTGATGGGCAAGCTCATGCCCGACGCGCCGCACGAAGTACTCCTCGTGCTCGATGCGGCGACGGGACAGAACGCCATCCAGCAGGCGCAGCAGTTCAGTCTGGCCGTGGAGGTGACCGGCCTCGTGATCACCAAGCTCGATGGAACCGCCAAGGGCGGCGTCGTGATCGGCGTGAGCGGCGAACTCGGCGTGCCCGTCAAGTACATCGGTGTCGGCGAGAAGATCGACGACCTGCAGGTGTTCGACAGCGAGGCCTTCGTGGATGCCCTCTTCGAGGCGTTTTCGGCTGAAGAAGACGTAGCTGAATAGTCAGGAATCCGCCGCATGAATCTTTCCTCCGGCGCTTGTGTTCTTCTCATGGTGTGCATCACGTAGCGCCGACTGCGCTCTCCCGCATTCAATCCGACTCCTCGACTCCGTCGCCTGCGGCGCCTCCGCCCGGGGTGACAAGAAATTCAAAATCGTCAATCCGCAATCCGAAATCTTCGAATCCGAAATCTTCAATCCGCAATCGTCAATCCGCAATCCGAAATCCATGATGTCCGTCATTCACCGGCTCCCCGACTTCCTCGCGAATCAGATCGCCGCGGGCGAGGTGGTGCAGCGTCCGGAATCGATCGTCAAGGAACTGGTCGAGAACAGCATTGACGCCGGCGCGCAGCATGTGACCGTCATCATCGGCGCGGCGGGGAAGAGTCTCGTGCAGGTGGTGGACGACGGGTCGGGCATGACGGAAACCGACGCGCTGCTCGCCTTCGAGCGGCACGCGACGAGCAAGATCAGCAGCGCGGCCGACCTCGAGCGCATCATCACGCTCGGCTTCCGCGGCGAGGCGCTGCCGTCCATCGCGTCCGTCGCCAAGGTGGAATTGAAGACGCGCACGCCGGGCGAGGATACCGCGATGCTCGTGCGCATCGAAGGCGGGACCATCGAGGAAACCACGCGCACGCAGGGCGATATCGGCACGTCCATCGCGGTGAAGACGCTGTTCTACAACACGCCGGCGCGGCGACAGTTCCTCAAGGCCGACTCCACCGAGTACCGGCACATCGCCGACACCGTGCAGCGCTGCATCCTCTCCTACCCCGATCTCCGCGTCACCTTCATCTCCGACGGCGAGACGATCTGGGACGCGCATCCCGCCACGCTGCGCGGGCGCGTGGCGTACCTCTTCGGCGACAAGATCGCGGAGTCGCTCATCGAGGTGCGCGAGGAGAACGACATGATGACCGTGGGCGGCTTCGTGGGACGTCCCAACTTCGCGAAGCGCACGCGCGGCGAACAGTTCCTCTTCGTCAACGGACGCTTTGTCGTGAGCCGCCTGCTCAACCACGCCATTGTGAGTTCGTACGAGAACATGGTGTCGCAGGGCGAGTACCCGATGTACATGCTCTTCCTGAATCTGGATCCCCGCGGCATCGATGTGAACGTGCATCCGCAGAAGCTCGAGGTGAAGTTCTCGAACGAGCGCAACGTGTACACCATGCTCAACGCCGTCGTTCGGCGCAGCCTGTACCGCACGGACCTGACGCCGTCGATGCATTTCCGGGACCTGACGCAGGACGATTCGTCGCTCACGCGCACGCGGCTCGGCAGTCCCGAAGAAGACCCGCAGCGGCCGCAGCCGCGCTATGATTCTTACTCCTCGCTGGGGCGGGACATGAATGTGGATCGTCCCGTGGCAGGCCGGCGGCTTGACGCGGATACCGTCGATACGTTGTTCCGTTCGATGGGCGTCGATGCGGGGCAGGGCGGCGATGGAGCCGAAGACGACCTCGTGCTGCTGCCGAGCGAGAAGCCGGTGTCCGACACGCAGTTCCTCTGGCAGCTGCACAACAAGTACATCTTCACGCCGATTAAATCGGGGCTGATGATCATCGATCAGCACGTGGCGCACGAGCGCATCCTGTACGAAAAGGCACTTGCCGCGCTCGCGCACGCCGCGCCGTTTTCGCAGCAGCTCCTTTTTCCGCACACGATGCGCGTGTCGCAGGGCGACATGGCGCTGCTCGACACCATCACCGGCGAACTCGCCCAGCTCGGCTTCGTGATCCGGCTCACCGCGCCGAACTTCGTGACCGTCGAGGCGGTGCCGCAGGATGTGCGCATCGGCATGGAGGAATCCATCCTCGAGGAGATGATCGAACAGTACCGCGAATACGAGGCCTCCGGACTGACGGATATCCGGCACAACGTCGCGGCGTCGTACGGGTGCCGGGCGGCGATCAAGACCGGCGAGAAGCTCAGTCCGCCTGAAATGCAGATCCTTATCGACCAGCTCTTCGCGACTTCGAATCCCTTCGTGTGTCCGCACGGCAGACCCGTCCTCGTCAAACTCGCCCTCGGCGAACTCGACCGCCGCTTCGGGCGCACCAGTTGAGGAGAACCCCCATGCCCGCCAAGAATAAACAGAATCCGGAAGCGCATGATTGCGACTGTACGCGCACCGCGTCGGACGCGGAAACGGAATTCGGCAGGCGGTGGTCCGCATTGACGGACGACGAGAAACTGCGCATCGCCATGCGCCGCGTCGAGGCCGACCCGTTCATGGGCGCGCTGCTCGCGGCCGTGCGCGAAATCGATGCGAAAGAGTCTGCGGTAATGGAAACGGACGCGGAAGCAGCTTCCCCCGCGGAGAGCGCCGCGCCGCCATCGAAGAAAAAGATCCGAACATCCAAAACATCGACCACACAGCGAAAGTCCGCACGATGACACCGACATACGACAGCATCCTCGCCACCCTGCACGAGGGCGTGCTCACCGTCACGCTCAACCGTCCCGATGTGCTGAACGCCTTCAACGAACAGCTCTCCGCGGACCTCCTGGCCGTCTTCGACTACGCGCGCGACGACGCGAGCGTGCGGGCGGTCGTGCTCACGGGCGCCGGCCGGGCCTTCTGTTCAGGGCAGGATCTCAAGGACATCTCTGACGATCCCGAGCGGTCGCTCGCCGACAGCCTGCAGCGCCGCTACAATCCGCTGATCCGCGCGATGCGCGCGCTCCCGAAGCCCATCATCGCCGCGATCAACGGCGCCTGCGCGGGCGCGGGGCTCTCGCTCGCGCTGGCCTGCGACATGCGTTTCGCCTCCGAACGCGCGAAGCTCATCCAGGTGTTCATCCGCATCGGTCTCGTGCCCGATTCGGGTTCGTCGTGGTTCATGCCGCATCTGGTGGGGTACGCGCGGGCGTTCGAGTTGTGCGCCACCGGCCGCGACATCAACGCGCAGGAGGCCGTGGAGATCGGTCTCGTGAACCGCGTCATCTCGCCCGAACTGCTGATGGACTACACCATGACGGTCGCCACCCGCCTCGCGCAGGGTCCGACGGCCTCCATCGGCCGCATCAAGGAAATGCTCAATCGCGCGCTGTCGTCGGACCTGGAAACGTCGCTGCTCTTCGAAGAGAAGATGCAGGAGGAAGCCGGGTACGGTGCCGATTACGCGGAAGGGAAGAACGCGTTTCTGGAGAAAAGACCCGCAAAGTTCGAGGGAAGATAGATCCGCAGATGTCGCAGATGTCGCAGATGAAGAGAAACTGCGACGGCAGGGCTGTCTCGGTGACTTTCTGAAGGGAGCTGTTTCTTCGTCGCCTCGGCGATGAGGGCATCGAGAGCCAAACATTTCGGATATGTTGTCCTTTATCGCCATATTTCCAAACATTATGATGACTCATCAGCCCATGTTTCGATTTCAAGCGATAGCAGCAGCGCGATGGCCGGGCAAGAGGGTGAACAAGCTCCGTGCTCATTTCTGCTTCACGATCTGTCCCTTCCTGTTGTTGATGACGCTTGTCGCTTCCTGCTCCAAGGATGCGCCCGTGACGCCGCCTGTCGTGGAACCTGTGCAGCCGGTGGACACGACAAGCCACGACTTCCGCTGGGAGGTGACATATCTCGAAAACAGCGATCTGCGTGATGTGTTCGCCATAAACGACAGTGACGTCTGGGCGGTTGGAAAACTCATACCTTTCGATTCTACGGGGCAGCCGGACGATGCCAACCGCTGTGGTGCCGCGCATTGGGATGGGACAAAGTGGAGCCTGGTCACAATCCCAACCGTGAACAGTTCCGGTCAGGTCATCAAGATGTGGATAGAAGGTGTGTTTGCCTTCGCGCCAAACGATGTCTGGATGACCAGTTATGCGAACTCATACGCGCACTGGGACGGCAAGGAATGGCGATCGGCATTCATCAAGGAAGCAAGTGGCGGTCTTCGTCGTATCTTCGGATTTTCCCCCAGGGATATCTATTTCGCAGGTTCAGGGGATATCATCCTGCACTGGGACGGAAATAGTTTTACGAGAACGCAGAGCGGTTTCAAGTACCCATACGAGATCATGGATATGTGGGGGGTGGAGGATGCTGGCGAGAAAGAACTCTGGGCGATTGCTCGTGTACCGGACCAACTCCGATCTGCAATTCTGGTGTACAGGGAATCCACAGGAAAATGGGAGACTGTATGGTCGAATGAATTCGGGCAAGGTTCGGAACAACCGTACAATGGTACCGTCTACACACTGTATCCGTATTCGGTCGGAAACTATTTTCTCGCCGTATCCTCATGGACAACCGAGACAGTTTTCGAAAAACGGGAGGGCGACGGGTCACTGGCTCGGACAAGTCACTCGAATCTTTACTCACTCACTCCGTTCAGAATGAGAGGATCGCGCAGGAATAACGTGTTTGTCGTTGGAGACCGCATGCTAATGGCACATTTCAACGGCAGCACGTGGAAAGTATTCCGAGAGCTGGGGACAAATTATCCTTCCCCTCTGAAAGGTCTCTCCGTATTACCGAATTCTGTATTTGCCGTTGGCTACGATGCAACCCGGGGTATTCTCGTCCGTGGCGAGAGAATCAAATGACGAGGCGGTTTCGATTTTTTTCGACACCTATTTCTTCGTCGCCTCGGCGATGAGGGCATCGAGCGCCTTGTCGTCACGAAGGCCTGCGCTGGTCGCGAGGATGGCGCCTGTTTTGTCGAGAAGGACGATGTACGGGAAGATCCAGATGCGGAGCGTTTTCACGAGGGGAACATTGGAATAATCGGGCAACGCCGCGCGCTGCCAGGGCATGTCGGGCTCTGGATAGGTCCTGCCGCTTTCCCCCTTTCGTTCGGGCATGCAACGGACATTGACCAGCGCGAAACCGGCGTCGCGGTATTTGTTGTGCAAGGCCCGGAGCCGCTCGAGCCGCTTCTCCTGTTCCCATTGACCTGGCATGGTAAACCACAGCAGCGTGACCTTGCCGCGCACGCTCTCGTTGCTGATGACGCGGCTGCTGTCGTCTCGCATCCGCGCGACGAAGGCCGGGCAGGGCGCGCCGGGGCTGGAAGCTGAAGACAGATAATCCGACGCAAGGAAACTGTGATACTCGCTGTGCGGATACCGTTCCGTGAAGCGCTCGTGCAGCGCGACGAAGCGCTCGCGGCGCCGTTGCGCGGTGGCATCCTCCATCAGCGAGAACAACGCGCAGGCGCCGGCATTCTCTCCCTGATGCGCTCTGAGGAAGCCGTCGAGCGTGGAGAGGAGCGCTTCATCATCCCGCATGGGCGCCAGCGCGACGGCGAAGGTCTCAGGGAACGCGGCCCACAACGGAGCGTCCGCGTGCGCCACCGCGAAGCAGGCGCTTGCCTGCGCTTCCGTCACATCGTCGACGAGGTCCTGGAGGCGCAGACGATGGATGGCCAGGCAGGCTTTCAGTATCGGATCGTCGGCGCTCGCCAGCGCGTCATCCATGACGGTGATCGCGTCCTCGACGCGGGATTTGTCGATCGATGTCCGGTGCAGGCGCTTGAAATACGTGGAGCCGAACATGCCGAAGCCGCCAAAGTTCGAAAACTCCTCGTGCGTCGCGTACAGCGTCTGGTGCAGGCGGTCCGCGAAGCGGATTTCGGATGCTTCCCGCGATTGCGACACTGTGGATGGATCGAAGCTCACCTGCGCCATTCCGTCGTTGACAGGAATGAGCGCGTCGTACGTGAGTTTCGCACCGCCCGGAGACACAGCGGAACGGTCTTTCGAGAGATCGTAGCGCATGGTATTGCTGCACGCAAACGCCAGCCGGGTGTTCGATTGTTTGACCGCGCAGCGCAGGACACTGTCGGTGCCGGGGACACTCGCGCGCCAGATGCCGTCCGCGCCGCGCTGCATTGGGAGACCCTTTTCGCACCAGTATTTGCTGAAGGCGCCGACCACCAGCGGGGCGCCGTCGCTGTCCTTGAAGCGAAGTCCGCCGAGCGTGACATCGGCGCGAATGGTGTCTCCGGGTTTGAGAAACACCGTGCTCGTGGCAGCGGAATGATTCACGCCGGTGGCGGAAAAAATATACGCGCCGGGCTTCTCCGCCGGGAAGAAAAAACTGCCGTCGTTGCGCACCTTGAGCATCCATTTGTCGCCGTGCTCGCCTGTCTCGCTCAGCCAGACGTGGGCCATGGGCAGGGGCTTGCCGGCGGTGCCGGTGACGGTGCCGCGGATGAACGCGGTCTGGCCTTGCAGAGCATTGAAACAGCAGCACAGAAGAAGAAGTCCCGCGGCTTTCGTCATCATGGAAGTGCTCCGGAGTGGTGATGCGTACGTCAAAGGTAACGAACTTCAACAAAAAAAAAAGTTACACCGGATAAACAAGTACGATCTGGTGAGTGTGCGTGTTACGGTTGTGGTGGAGTTCGTTTTCTGCGTTTTTTCGGCCGTCCCCATTGCGATGGATTTCTGAAGATGTATCGGCGGACGCGCAGCAATGCCCTTCCATTGCGGATGATGCGATCGTGGTAATTTCTCCGCCATACGGGACCGCGATAGCTGCGGATTTCCCTGTGGATCCGTTTGGATACCGCCGACTTGAAGGAACCCACAATCGCACCAAGCGAACCGGGAGGCGGGCCGCAGGGTCGAGAAGAGGATTGCTTGGTCCGAATAGGACGATCGGTTAAGTTCTCGTCAGTTCCGGTGGGGCCTCGAGGAGCAGTAGAATCCGCTTTGGGCGACGCTGAACGATCGGGTTTGTCGCCCTCAGTTCCGGTGGGGCCTTGTGGTGCGGTGCAACCGGCTTTGGGCGACGCATGCGTCGCCCGGGCTGACGAAGAGGATGGTGCGGGAGCCGACGTCGCCCGGGCTGACGGGGAGAAGGGTTCAGGAGCCGACGTCGCCCGGGCTGACGAAGAGGATGGTGCGGGAGCCGACGTCGCCCGGGCTGACGGGGAGAAGGGTTCGGGAGCCGACGTTGCCCGGGCTGACGGGGAGGAAGGAGCGGGTTTGTTCTCTTCGGTTCTGGCTGGGCCTCGAGGAGCAGAATCCGCTTTGGGCGACGCATGCGTCGCCCGGGCTGACGGGAGAAGGGTTCGGGAGCCGACGTCGCCCGGGCTGACGGGGAGAAGGGTTCGGGAGCCGACATCGCCCGGGCTGACGGGGAGGAAGGAGCGGGTTTGTTCTCTTCGGTTCTGGCTGGGCCTCGAGGAGCAGTAGAATCCGCTTTGGGCGACGCATGCGTCGCCCGGGCTGACGGGGAGAAGGGTTCGGGAGCCGACGTTGCCCGGGCTGACGGGGAGGAAGGAGCGGGTTTGTTCTCTTCGGTTCTGGCTGGGCCTCGAGGAGCAGTAGAATCCGCTTTGGGCGACGCGGAACGATCGGGTTTGTCGCCCTCAGTTCCGGTGGGGCCTTGTGGTGCGGTGCAACCGGCTTTGGGCGACGCATGCGTCGCCCGGGCTGACGGGGAGAAGGGTTCAGGAGCCGACATCGCCCGGGCTGACGAAGAGGATGGTGCGGGAGCCGACGTCGCCCGGGCTGACGAAGAGGATGGTGCGGGAGCCGACGTCGCCCGGGCTGACGAAGAGGATGGTGCGGGAGCCGACGTCGCCCGGGCTGACGAAGAGGATGGTGCGGGAGCCGACGTCGCCCGGGCTGACGAAGAGGATGGTGCGGGACCGCAGGCGCCGGGTTGAGCGGGGAGCATCGAGGTCCGGGTGGAACGCGGATGGAAGTGCTCCGCGGCAGTGCCCTTTTTCGGGTGAATGCGGACAATGCCGTGAAAGTGATCAGGCATTACCACGAATGCATCCAACGAAACCTGAGGGAAATGGTCCTGAAGTTCCAGCCAGCATTCCCGAGCAATGGCTCCGAATGCGCTTTCGGACAGGCTCCCATTTGTGATCGATCCGAACAGGTGTCGTCGATCGTACGTCACCATCGTCACGAAATATCTTCCCGGACGCGAGTAATCGAATCCCTTCATCCGGACAGATCGACGGTTGTGGCGATGATTCTCTGACATTGTTCCGCTCGTCATGTATTGCGACACCGAGTATTCCGCTCGAATTTTCCCAACCCGAGATGCTGCGTTACGTTCCTGTATCCATCAGACCCGAAGAAGGCTGAACGTCTCCCATGAGGAGTACGCATGACAAACGGCAGATGTTCCCGATGCGTATTTTTCACCGAAATTTTACATATTTCCTGTCTTGATTACAGGAACAGCAATGCCGTACACCCCGACACACAAAATCCGCTTCGTGACGGCCGCCTCGCTCTTTGACGGCCATGATGTCAGCATCAATATCATGCGCCGCATTTTGCAGTCCAGCGGGGCGGAAGTCATCCACCTCGGGCATAACCGGTCCGTGGCGGAGATCGTCAATGCGGCCGTGCAGGAGGATGTGCAGGGCATCGCGATCTCGTCCTATCAAGGCGGGCACATGGAATATCTCCGCTTCATGAAGGATCTGCTGGTGGAACGCGGCGCCGGGCACATCAAGATCTTCGCGGGCGGCGGCGGCGTCATCGTGCAGGAGGAAATCGACGCGCTGCACGCGCACGGCATCGACCGCGTGTTCTCCCCGCAGGACGGCCGCGAGCTGGGCCTGCAGGGCATGATCGACCTCATGCTCGAGGCCTGCGATTATTCCACCGCGGTGTCCGACGACTTCGCGGTGAGTGACCATACGCTGCTGTTTCAGAATTCGCCTGTCGAATCCGTCGGCGCACAGCTTGGAACCGATGCGAAAATGCTCGCCCGCGCGCTGTCGGTGGTGGAGGAGAATACCGATATCCGGATCGATGAATCCGCTATTCCGAAGGTCCCGGTGCTGGGCATCACGGGCACGGGCGGGGCGGGGAAGTCGTCGCTGACGGACGAGATCGTCCGCCGTTTCCTGCAGGCGTTTCCCGCGCTCACCATGGCGGTGCTCTCGGTCGATCCGTCCAAGCGCCGCACGGGTGGCGCGCTGCTGGGCGACCGCATCCGCATGAACGCCATCGCGACCTCGGATCCGCAGGGCAGTCAGCGCGTGTTCATGCGGTCCTTCGCGACGCGCGCGGCGAACACCGCCACGTCCGCGGCGCTGCTGCGCGCCATCGACATCTGCAAGATCGCGGGGTTCGATCTCGTGATCGTGGAGACGGCGGGCATCGGGCAGTCCGACTCGGCGATCACCGATCTCGTCGACGTCTCGATGTACGTCATGACGCCTGAATACGGCGCCCAGACGCAGCTCGAAAAGATCGACATGCTCGATCTTGCCGACCTCGTCGTCCTCAACAAGTTCGAAAAGCGCGGGGCGGAAGACGCCTTGCGCGACATTCGCAAGCAGGTGCGCCGCAACCTCGGCCGCTGGGACGCCAAGGACGAGGAACTGCCCGTCTACGCCACCATCGCGAGCCAGTTCAACGATCGCGGCACGAACCATCTGTTCCATGCGCTCGTCGACGCCATCAACCGCAAGACCGGGACGGACTGGCAGACCACCCTCGGCACGAAGGCCGAATTGCCGGACAAGGCCGCCATCATTCCCCCTGAACGCACCCGCTACCTCGCGGACATTTCCGACGCGGTGCAGAACTACAAGAAATGGGCGGAAGAACAATCCGTGTACGCACGGAAATGGCATCAGCTGCTCGGCGCGAAGGAAACCCTCATCGAGGCCTCCACACGCCGCGAGCTGCGGATTTCCGGGCCCGGAGGGGTCGTCGAAATCGGCAGGCAGGAACTGCAGCAGGAGGTGATCGACGCGCTCGACAGGCAGATCGCGCTCTTCGAATCGCTCATCACGCCCGAGAACCGCGCGCTGCTGGCGAACTGGGACGCGGCGCGCGAAGCCTACCGTCAGGAGAAGCTCGTCACCCGAGTGCGGGACCGCGAGATCGTCACCGAGCTCTTCACCGCGTCGCTCTCGGGCACGCGCGTGCCCAAGGTGGCGCTGCCGGCATTCAAGGACCGCGGCGACATTCTCCGCTGGGTGCTCCTGGAAAACGTGCCCGGCAGCTTTCCCTACGCGGGCGGCGTGTTCCCCTTCAAGCGCGAGAACGAGGATCCCACGCGCATGTTCGCGGGCGAGGGCTCGCCCGAGCGCACAAACCGGCGCTTCCATTACGTCTCTGAAGGACTGCCCGCCGCGCGGCTCTCCACGGCCTTCGATTCCGTGACGCTGTACGGCGAGGATCCGCACGAGCGGCCCGACATCTACGGAAAAATCGGGAACTCGGGCGTGTCGATCTGCACGCTCGACGACATGAAGAAGCTGTACTGCGGGTTCGATCTCTGCGCGCCGAACACCTCCGTGTCGATGACGATCAACGGTCCGGCGCCGATGATTCTCGCGATGTTCATGAACACGGCGATCGACCAGCAGGCCGAGAAGTGGCTGGTGCTGAACGGCCGCTACGACGCCGCGCAGAAGGCCATCGACGCGCATTTCGCATCGCTCGGCATGGCGCGTCCGGTCTACGCAGGCGTGGACGATTTCGCGGGCGTGCTGCGCGAGCTGGGGAGCCCGGCGCAGTTCGAGAACGGCGCGCGTGTGCACCGCTTTTTCGGGCTCGGCACGCTCGGCGTGTCCGCGGATTTCTTCATCGGCAAGGGCCTGCTGCCCGCGGAGGACCTGCAGGCGATCCGCGCCGCCACGCTCGCGAACGTGCGCGGCACGGTGCAGGCGGATATTCTCAAGGAGGACCAGGCGCAGAACACCTGCATCTTCTCGACGGAATTCGCGCTCAAGATGATGGGCGACATCCAGCAGAACTTCGTGCGGAACAAGGTGCGCAACTACTACTCGGTGTCGATTTCCGGCTACCATATCGCCGAAGCCGGCGCGAATCCGATCAGCCAGCTCGCCTTCACGCTCGCGAACGGGTTCACCTTCGTGGAGTACTACCTGTCGCGGGGCATGCACATCGACGATTTCGCGCCGAACCTGTCGTACTTCTTCTCCAACGGTCTCGATCCGGAGTACGCGGTGATCGGCCGCGTGGCGCGGCGCATCTGGGCGATCGCGATGAAGAAGCTCTACGGCGGCAACGACCGTTCGCAGAAACTCAAGTACCATATCCAGACGAGCGGCCGTTCGCTGCATGCGATGGAGATCGACTTCAACGACATCCGCACCACGTTGCAGGCGCTGTACGCGATCTACGACAACTGCAATTCGCTGCACACGAACGCTTACGACGAGGCGATCACCACGCCCACCGAAGAGAGCGTGCGCCGCGCCCTCGCCATCCAGCTCATCATCAATCGCGAACTCGGCATGGCGAAGAACGAGAATCCTCTGCAGGGCGCCTTCATCGTCGAGGAGCTGACCGACCTCGTCGAGGAGGCCGTGCTGCGCGAGTTCCGCCGCATCTCCGACCGCGGAGGCGTGCTCGGCGCGATGGAGACGATGTACCAGCGCGGGAAGATTCAGGAGGAGTCGATGCTCTACGAAGAGCTGAAACACGATGGGCGACTCCCGATCGTCGGCGTGAACACCTTTCTGAGGCCGGCGAACAGCACGGCGGTGGAAGCGCAACCCACGGAGCTGATCCGTTCCACCGAGGACGAGAAGATCCAGCAAATCGAAAACTTACGCGCGTTTCAAAAGCGCAACGCCGCGCACGGCGCCAGTGCGATCAAGGGTGTGCAGGAAACCGCGCACGCCCACGGCAACATTTTCGATGCTTTGCTCGAAGCCGTGAAACACGCGTCGCTCGGGCAGATCTCCTCCGCGCTGTACGACGTCGGCGGGCAGTACCGCCGGAACATGTAATCTTCCACACTCGATGATCCATTCACCATGACTCACCAGACAGTGACCATTCTCGGCGGCGGCGCAATGGGCCGCGGCATTGCCATCGCGGCCCTGCTGACCGGCAGATCCGTGCTCGTCTACGACGCCTTCCGCAACAGCCGCGACCGCGCGTGGGCGGCGGTCGAAAAAATCCTCGGCGGCATGGTCGACAAAGGCAAACTCTCCGCCGAACAGCGCGACCGAGTGCTGGGCGCATTTCGTCTGACCGGTGAATTCCATGAACTGGCAGGGTCGAGTTTCGTGATCGAAGCCGTGCCCGAATTGATGGATCTCAAACGACAGCTCTTCACGGATCTCGCGGGTATCTGTCCAGCGGACACCATCTTCGCGTCGAACACGTCCTCTCTCTCCATCACCGCGCTGTCCGCCGCCATCCCGAATCCCGAGCGGGTCGCGGGCATGCACTTCTTCAATCCGGCGCATCTCATGAAGCTCGTGGAGGTGATTCCGGGCCGTTTCACCTCGCTGGAGACGCTGGAGGCGGTGCTGCAGATGGCCGAAGAAATGGGGAAAACCGCGGTGGAAGCGAAGGACACGCCCGGCTTCATCGTCAACCGCATCGCGCGGCCGTTCTACAACGAGGCGCTGCGCATGCTCGAGGAGAACGTGGCCGATCACGCAACCATCGACCGCATCGTGCGCGCCCACGGATTCCGCATGGGCCCCTTCGAGCTGATGGATTTCATCGGACACGACGTGAATTACGAAGTGACGCGCTCGCTCTACGACGCCTTCAACGGCGAACCACGCTATCGCCCCTCACAGATTCAGCGCTCGCTGGTCGAGGCCGGCCTCCTGGGCCGCAAGACCGGGCGCGGCTTCTACTCCTATGAATGACCGCGCTCCCGTGCCGTTCATTCTCAGACATGCAGATCAGATAATCCGGATATCGATATGAATCTCCTCTTTACCGGTCCCGCCGCGATCGTCAATGACTGGGTCAGCCTCTGCGACGAGCACCGCTGCTACGTGTACAGCCGGGATGCGAAACGGCACCTCTCGAAAAACGCGCTGCACGTCACGCATCTCGACGAAGTCGATGGCGCGGATCTCCTGTTCAATTTTCACGTCGCCGCCACCGAGAAGCGGCAGGCGCTGCTCGCGGAGCTGATCGCGTCGACGAAAAATTCCGTGCCCCTGCTCTGCAACAGCGTCGCCGTCAGCGCCACGGAGATCGCGTCGTGGACCGCCAAGCCCGAGCGCATCATCGGCATCGCGGCGCTGCCGACCCTCCTCGCGGCAGAGGCCGTCGAGATCGCGTATCCGCACGGGAGCGCGCGCCGGCATCACGAGGCCGTCGCGGAATTCCTCTCTTCAATCGGCCGGCGCATGGAAGTGGTCAACGACGAGGTCGGCCTCGTCTACCCGCGTCTCATGTGCATGATCGTGAACGAAGCCGTGCTCGTCCTGCAGCAGGGCGTCGCGAACGAAGACGCGATCGAAAAATCGATGACGCTCGCCGTCAACTATCCGCAGGGTCCGCTGGCCTGGGGGAAGGCCGTCGGCTGGAAACATGTGTACGCGATCGTCAAGGCGCTGCATGAGCAGCTGGGTGACGACCGGTACCGGCCCGCGCCGCTGCTGCGCAAACTCGCGCTGACCGAGTGAACGGCATCCTGCCGACCCGACTGGACGATGCCGGACCGCACCGCGACCGGGGACTCGATCACCGGCACGCATTCATCATTCCCGGGAGCGCCCTGATGCCACGCACCGTTCTTTTCTGCCTCGTCTTCCTGACGGTCATCCTGCCCGTGCGCGCGCAGGACATGACCGAGAAATCCGTGAAGATCCTGAATTACTATCCGGGCCTCGCCCCCGATTCGCTGCTCACCCCCGCGCGTCACGAGGCGGGCGATGTGGTGGTGTACCTGATGGGGGGCTTCGGCTATTTCATTTCCTTTTACGTGAAGGACCAGGACGGCGCGCTCTGTCATCAGAAGGTGAGCATCGGCGTGACCCGCGCGAAGAAATCCGCGAAGCACCCCGTGAAACCCTGGTACGACATGGCCTACTACCGATGGGAGAACGACTCCACGGTCGCGATGCGGCTGGTCGATTCCGGCTCCGACAAGTCGTACGTCTTCTCCGTGTTCGGCCGCGGGAACCTCAACGGCATGTCGTACCCGAGCAGGACCGTCAAAGTGAAGTGAGGGAAACGAGGGGGGTAGGGAGGAGGGAGGAGGGAGTGGCGGAGGAGGCCATGGAAGCCTTGCAATCAGCCGCACTGAAACCTTGCAATCAGCCGCACTGGAACCTTGCAATCGGCCGCACTGGAACCTTGCAATCAGCCGCACTGGAACCTTGCAATCAGCCGCTACAGAGCCTTGCAATCAGCCGCACTCGAACGTTGCAAACAGCCGCTGCATAACCTTACAATCAGCCGCACATGAACCTTGCAATTGGACGGAATCGGTTGTAGGTTCGAATCATGAAGGTCCCGATACTCTATCCGCGATATTCGTTGGCGCGACTGAAGGCTGCGTTGCGGGATACCCCTGTGGTTCTCGTACACGGCCCGCGGCAATGCGGGAAAAGCACGTTGACACGCATGGCGGGGGACGCGCTGGGCTACACGTATTTCAGCTTTGACGACGCTGCCCTGTTGCTCGCCGCGGAGAGCGATCCCGCCGGATTCGTGGCGGATCTGCCTGCGCGCGTCATCCTTGATGAAGTCCAGCGTGTGCCAGGATTGTTCCTTCCGATCAAGACCGCCGTGGACAAGAACCGGAAGCCCGGCCGATTCATTCTCACCGGCTCCGCGAACGTGCTTCTGGCGCCGAGACTTTCCGATTCCCTCGCGGGACGGCTTGAACTGCTTCGTCTTCATCCGCTCGCGCAAAGCGAGATTGCAGGAGTGCGGCCGCGCTTTCTGGACAAGCTCTTTTCGGACGGTTTCATATCGCATGGCTACGAGAGGCTTGGCCCGGAGCTTGCCCGACGCATCGCCGCCGGCGGTTTTCCGGCCGCCCTTGCGCGTTCCCGCGCACCCCGCCGCGCGGTGTGGTATCGGGATTACATCGAGACCCTCGTGCAGCGCGACGTGAGCGATCTCGCCCGCATCAGCTCGTTGCAGGTGATCCCGCGTCTGCTGTCATTTGCGGCGGCGGAGACCGCGCGCCTGTTCAATGTGAGCGACCTGTCCGCACCGTTTCAACTCAGCCGTCCAACGGTCCGCGAATACCTGACCCTGCTCGAGCGGGTCTTTCTTCTTGATATCCTGCCCCCGTGGCACAGCAACCGCCTCAGCCGACTCATCAAGACGCCCAAATTGCATCTCTGCGACACCGGGGTGGCCTGTTCGCTGTTGGGCATGGATGCAGCCGCGCTCGTCGCAGATCGCGCCACACTCGGGCAATTGCTCGAGACGTTCGTGTTTCAGGAGCTGCGGCGCATGGCGGAGTGGCAGGGGCGTCCCGTCGCCTTCCATCACTTCCGCGACAAGGACGGCGTCGAGGTGGACATCGTCCTCGAGCGCGGTGCGCGCGAGATCGCGGGCGTGGAGGTCAAGGCCTCCGGCACCGTGACGGCTTCGGATTTTCGCGGCTTGCGGAAGCTTCGCGATGCGGCGGGCGCGCGCTTCCGCGGCGGCGTGGTGCTGTATGACGGCGAGGTCAGCGTTCCTTTCGGCGACCGCATGCATGCGGTGCCGCTGCGCGCGCTCTGGGAAAACGTCTGAGAGCGAGCGAGGAGAGCTGATCCGGGATGCGACCGTTACTGCGTCCCTCGCAGAATCGTTTCCGATCGTGACACCGCTCTCCTGAATTCCCGTATCCTGATCGTGTCATAGAGCGCGCGGATCCCGGCCGCATCGGCGCCGGTGACATCGACGGCGAGTCCCTGCACCCAGGGTTGAGCGGCGAGCCAGTGGAGCATCTCGACTGGCGGAGGTACAGTTCGAGTGTTCCGGTACGCTGCGTCCCATCCGAGGATTCCATCAACGGTGGTATCCCACCACAGTCCCTGACCCGGACGCGCCGTCGGCAGTTCGACCACGACACGCTTGTGCACGCGCAACGCGAGGTTGCGCCACGCACTCCAGACCGCGGTATCGGACATCGGCGGCACCATGGTGGCGGAGGCGTACTCCATTTCATTCCAGATCTCGTCCGCAACCGCGCCGGGAGACGGGGACGCGAGTGTGACCATTCCCGCGAACACGGATCGCACCGCGCCAAGCATCGCTTGCTGGTCGGGAACATCATACCCCCGGAGCATCGCATCGGGAAGGCAGATGGCGTCCGCCCTTCCTTGCTCGGCTGCGGTCGCGATTTGCCGCATGATGTCGGTCAGCACCACGCGGAACGCGTCGCGGTCACTCGCGGCAATGGCGGGTTCGACCGCGAGGCCGTGCGCATCGGCGAACACCGGCGCAACCGTGACGCGGAGCCCGCGCGTCGTGAAGGAGGCGATCGACACGGCGAGGTTGTCGATGTCCCACGCGTTCACCTCGATGCGGGGACGGCCGGGGGCGGGGAGCAGCAGCGGGACCCGCAACAGCACGCGGGTGCACTGCGCGGAGAGAAGTGACTCGATCGTCGAGTCGTGCGGCCACCGCGCGCCCGCGCGTTCAGGAAGCAGGACGATCGCCGCGCGCTGGAACGATACGGAGCGGCGCGGCTCGGCTGCCGGGGCGCGCGCCGCGGATCCGGTCGAAAACCACTCCCGGGAAATCTGCCAGATCGAGAAGCCGAAGAGCAGCACAAGCAGGGCGCGCGCGGCGTTCCGTGTCAGACCCGGTGAGATCTCGCTCATGCCGCATCCGTGGTGCCGGCGACCTCCGGCGGTGAGGGCTGACAGACGGCCAGCACATCGCGCAGCACGCTGCCGATGTCGTCGAGCGTCTGAATACCCGGAACGATGAGGCGCACCTGCCGCGCGTCCTGCTCCAGCGACGTTCCGGGTCGCGTATGCATCCACTCGGCGATGGGATGCAGGTGGCGGTCGTAGAACTCCGCGTCGCTCTCGGGCGGAAAGGCGAGTACGAGCCGGGGTTTCTCGAACGACACGCGCGCGAAACGGATGCGCGAGGCGAGAAGGCGCAAGCGCACGACCGCGAGCATGTTCTGCGATTCCACGGGCATCGCGCCGAAGCGGTCCACGATCTCGACGGCGATGGCGTCGATGTCCTCGGCGGCATCGGCGTTGTACAATCGTTTGTACAGATCGAAGCGTTCGGTGGAATTGAAGACGTAGTTGTTCGGCAGGTAGGCGTCGAGGCCGAGTTCCATGACGACGTCGGCGCGCGGTTTTTTCGGGGCGGAAACCGCGTCCGCGAACAGGTCGCCGAACTCCTCGGTCTTGAGTTCGCCGACCGCCTCCTCGATGGTGGCGAGGTAGAGTTCGAAGCCGATCTCGGCGATGAAGCCGCTCTGCTCGGCGCCGAGCATGTTGCCCGCGCCGCGGATCTCGAGATCGCGCATCGCGAGCTGGAAGCCGGAGCCGAGGTCCGAAAATTCCTCGATGGCCTGCAGGCGCTTGAGCGCCTCGCGCGAGATCTTCTGCGCGGGCGGCACGAGGAAATACGCGTAGGCCTGCGTGTTCGAGCGTCCGACCCGGCCGCGCAGCTGGTACAACTCGGCCAGACCGAAGCGCTCGGCGCGGTTGATGAAGATGGTGTTCGCGTTGGGGATGTCGAGGCCCGACTCGATGATTTTGGTGGTCACCAGCACGTCGATCTTGCGCTCCATGAAGCGCATCATGACGTGCTCGAGTTCGCCCGCCTTCATCTGCCCGTGCGCGATGCCGATCCGGACTCCTGGCGCGTACGTGCGGATCTTGTCTGCGAGCAGATCGAGGTCGCTGATGCGATCATTGACGAAGTAGACCTGCCCGTCCCGCTCGAGTTCGCGCGCGATGCCCTCGGCGATCACGTCGCGTTCCATGCGGAGGATGCCGGTGATCACCGGCAGGCGGTTCTTCGGCGGTGTCTCGATCACCGAGAGGTCACGCGCGCCGAGGAGGGAGAAGTTGAGCGTGCGCGGGATGGGCGTCGCCGTCAGCGCGATGGTGTCGACCGCCTCGCGCAGATGCCGCAGTTTCTCCTTCGCCGTGACGCCGAAGCGGTGCTCCTCGTCGATGATCAGCAGGCCGAGATCGCGGAAGTGCACGTCCTTGCTCAGCAGCCGGTGCGTGCCGATGATGATGTCGATTTTCCCGGTCGCGAGGCGCGCGATCACTTCCTTCTGCTCGGCCGCCGTCTTGAAGCGGGACAGCGCCTCCACGGTCACGGAGTAGCGCCGGAGGCGGTCCTGGAACGTGTTGAAATGCTGCTGCGCGAGAATGGTGGTGGGCACGAGCACGGCCACCTGCTTCGCGTCCAGCACCGCCTTGAAGGCGGCGCGGAGGGCGACTTCCGTCTTGCCGTAGCCCACGTCGCCGCACACGAGGCGGTCCATCGGCGTGGGGGACTCCATGTCGCGCTTGACATCGAGCGTGGCCTGGTACTGATCCGGCGTGTCCTCGTAGATAAAGGACGCCTCCATCTCTTTCTGCCACTGGTGGTCGGGAGTGAAGGAGAATCCCTTCGCGGCCTTGAGTTTCGCGTAGAGCGCGATGAGGTCGCGCGCGATGTCCTTGAGCCGCCGCTTGGTGCGCTCGCGGAGGCGGTCCCATTCTCCGCTGCCGAGTTTGGAAAGCGAGGGCGCGTGTCCCTCCTCGGACGAGTACTTCTGCAGGCGGTTGATGTAGTTCAGGTTGACGTAGAGGACGTCGTCGCCCGCGTAGAGCACCTTGGCGGTTTCCTGCAGGCCGCCGTTCACGGTGATCGTCGTGAGGCCGGTGAATTTCCCGATGCCCTTGTCGACATGCACGACGTAGTCGCCGGGTTTGAGCTGATGGATTTCCCGCATC
The DNA here is from genome assembly GCA_016720835.1 of Ignavibacteria bacterium. GTDB lineage: Bacteria > Bacteroidota > Ignavibacteria > SZUA-365 > SZUA-365 > JADKJW01. The sequence goes on along the minus strand of JADKJW010000002.1, from coordinate 65,729 downwards.
GACAGGCCCTTCGCGCCCTTCTTCGCGGTCTTCTGTATGCGGCGGCGATTGAAGATCTGATGCTCGGTCACCACGGCGAGATGGACCGCCGGCAGGGCAAAGCCGCGCGACAGCGGACAATGCCACACCGAGCGGCGCGCCGCGGGAAGCAGGGATTCCTCGTTCTCCTCGGGCGTCTGCAACAGTTCGTCCAGCCTCCTGGCCTGCTGCTCGGAGTCCGCGACGAGATACGTGTCCGTTCGCGCCGCGTCGAGTTCCGCAAGGTATCGCTGCAGCATCGTGACGGACCCGTTGAAGGCGGGCTGCTGTTCGCCGCCGATGTCGATCGTCATCGAGCGTCCCGGCGGGAGAACGGGGATGGAGAAACAGGAGAACAGCGCCAAGGCCATGTCGAAATCCTCCGCGCGGCCGTGGCGCTCCGCCTCGGCGCGGATGCGCTCCTCGTCCTGGAGGAAGAGAACGGCATCGTTGGAGAGGAAGTCGAAGAGCGTCCCCGTGCTGCGCTCGCTGTCCTCCTCGAGGAAGAGCGAGGTGACGAAGCCCACGGATTCGAGCTGCCGGATGGAGCGCTGGTTGAGCGCGTCGAATTCGCGTATCGACTCGATGATATCGCCGAGGAATTCCACCCGCAGCGGATTGTCGAAGCCGATCGGAAACACGTCCACGATCCCGCCGCGCACGGCGTACTCGCCGCTCGCGCCCACGAAGTCCGTGCGCTCGAAGCCCCCGAAGGCGAGACGCTTGACGAAGTCCTCCTGCTTCAGGGCCATGAAGAATTCCAGGCGTATCGAATGCTCGCGGATGGCGCGCGCGGAGGGGTACTCGATGAGCGCGCTCGCCGCGTCGGTGACGAGCAGGCGCCCGGGCCGCTCGGTGAGCGAGCGGAGCACGTCGGCCTGTTCGGCGAAAATGTTGTCGAGCGACGCCGTCATGCGCGCGGCCGCGGCCGTCTGGCCGAGGAACAGGAGATCCTCGTCGGCGAGGAGCAGCGACGCGTCGTTCCACACGTCCGATGCCGTGTCGGCATCTCCGCACACCACGACGGTCTGCGCGCGGTGCTTCGCGAAATGCATGGCCGCCAGCACGCCGTTGAGGGAGCCGGCCACGCCGCGGAGGATCACGGGCGTCCCCGCGGGAGGGACGGTTCCGAGGAACGCCGCCACCGACGGCGCGCTTTGAAGCCGGTCGAGGAAGGGAATCGGGCGGGGGGGGGCGGTCACGGGGAAGTCAGGAAAAGTCCATCGGCAACGTGAGGTCCGGTCGAGTACCGGCGAGAATGATGGCCGCCGACGCGGTCACGCCGCCGTCGCTCCGGATGCGGGACAGAGGTCACGCAACGCCGCGTAGGTATAGATGCCTGTCGCGTGCCCGTCCTTCCAGCGGAATTGCAGGGCGTAATGCCCGACCGGCTCGACGGTGTCGAGTGTCAGCGCATCGCGCGTGTACAGGGGGATGAAGGAGGCGCTGCGCGTTTGTGCGTCGGCAAGGCAGGCCGCGCAGGGACAATTCCTGCGCAACACGGCGAGCGGGTATTCGCACACGGAGCCGTCGTCCCACGTAATCGTCAGCCGTCCGGTCTCCGTCAGTCGTATCGTTTTCGGTGTCATCACTCCGTCGTGCCGGACTGCGTTGCCTTTGACCGTCAACGCGTCTATTTTGCAACTCTTTAAGGCGTTTTCTTCCCATCCAATAAACACACAGGGATCATGCCGTTCCTCAGCAAGTTAGACGCTGTCACGACCAAAAACAAAAGCCTCGTCTGTGTGGGACTCGACACCGACCCCGCCAAGATTCCCGCGCATTTGCGCACGGAAGTGAATCCCGTTCTGGCCTTCAATCGCGCCATCATCGAGGCGACGGCCGACGTCGTGCAATCCTACAAACTCAACCTCGCCTTCTACGAGGCGCTCGGACCCGATGCGCACGAGACGATCAGACTGACTCTCGATGCCATTCCGACCGACATCGTCACGATCGGAGACGGCAAGCGGGGCGATATCGGGAACACCTCCGCGATGTATGCGGCCGCATTGTTCGATGGGTTCGGTTTCGATGCCGTCACGGTGGCGCCCTACATGGGCTACGACTCCGTGCAACCCTTTCTGGCGCACAAGGACAAGGGCGTGTTCATCCTGACGCTCACATCCAACAAGGGATCGCGCGACTTCCAGTATCTCGAGGTGGAGGGCCGGCCCCTGTACGCGCACGTGCTCGACCGGATTCTCGAGTGGAACGAGGCCGGCAACTGCGGCCTGGTCGTGGGCGCGACGCATCCTTCCGAGCTCGCCGCCATTCGCGCGACTGCGGGCGACATGCCGATCCTGATCCCGGGTCTCGGGGCGCAGGGCGGGGATGTGGAGCAGTCCGTGCGCGCGGGCGTGACGCCGGCCGGTCTCCGGGGCGTGTTCAACTCGAGCAGGGGTATCCTCTATGCCTCGGGCGAGCGTGACTTCGCCGCTCGCGCCCGGGAGGCGGCCATCGCGCTGCGCGACGAGATCAATGCGGCGCTTCCGTCAGCGTGAGCCTGCAATTCCTCCATGCGTATCGCCTACTTTGACACGTTTGCCGGCATCAGCGGCGACATGACCATCGGCGCCTTCGTCAACGCCGGATTGTCGCTCGACGTCATCGCCGAGGAACTGAAGAAACTCCCCCTCGGAGGATATCGCATTGCGGAACGCCATCTCATGCGCAGCATGATCACCGCAACGAAAATCGATGTGCTGCTCGATGCCGCTCCACTGGAACGAACGATGCCTCCGTCAGCACCCTCGCATGATCACACGCATGTCCACAATCATCCGCATACCCATGATCACCCGCATGCGCACGATCATCCGCATGCGCACGATCATCCGCATCCGCACGATCATCCGCATCCGCATGAAGGTCCGCAGCCTCTCCCGGCCGTACATGGCGTACATTCTCGCGACGACCGCTCGTACCGCGGCATCGTGCGCCTGATCGACGCGAGCACGCTCGATGCGCGCGTGAAGGACACCGCGAAGGCGATCTTTCTGACGATTGCGAAGGCCGAGGCGAAAATTCATGACACGGCGCTCGAGCATGTCCATTTTCATGAAGTCGGCGCCGTCGATTCGATCGTCGATATCGTCGGCATCGCGATTTGCCTCGACAAGTGGGGGATCGATCGCGTATTTTCGCGACCGGTACGCACCGGATCCGGCGGCTTTATCGAAACGCAGCATGGGACCATGCCGATTCCAACACCCGCAACGCTCGAAATTCTCAAGGGGTATCCGATCGAATTGACCGATGTTCCCTTCGAACTGACCACGCCCACCGGCGCCGCGGTCATTGCCGCCCTGAGCGCAGGCGTTCTGACGGGCGCGCAGCAGCTGTCCGTGGAAGCCGTCGGGTACGGCGCGGGAGGCCGGGACATCCCAGGCATGCCGAATCTGCTCCGCATCGTCATCGGCACCTTGCCTGACGAGTATGACGAGGAGCCGCTCATCGTGCTGGATACCAACATCGATGACATGTCGCCCGAGATCTATCCATACCTGATCGAGCGCCTGCTCGAGGAAGGCGCGCACGACGCGTACGTCACGCCGGTGCTGATGAAGAAGGGCCGGCCGGGGCATCTCGTGACCGTCACATGCGCAGCCTCCGCATTGGATCGCGTGACCGCCGCGCTGTTCGCGGAGACGACGACGTCGGGGCTCCGCTATCGCGAGGTGCAGCGCAGGAAATTGTCACGCGACGTGCAGATGGCGGAGACGCGCCACGGCAGCGTCGCCGTGAAAGTCATCACGCGGGATGGCCGGACCACGCGCGTGCCCGAACACGAAGAATGCAGGCGCATCGCGCGCGAGCGGGGCATCCCGCTCGTGGACGTGTACGCGCAGCTGGAGGCGGACCTTGCGCAGACCCGCTGACATACGGATTGCCGCGATGGCGGCGCTGCTCACCTTCGCCGCGATCACGGCCGCCGCCCAGGAGCCGTCGCAGAAGCTCAGGAGGCAGGAAGTGCCCGCGGACATCGAGCGGCAGATCATCGACGAGCATTATCAGAACAATTCGATCTTCTCCATCCTGTGGGAACGCTACCGCACGGAGACGGCGCTCGTCGGAGGCCTGCTGCTGCTCTCGATCTACGGGATCCGCAATTATGCGCGCAACCTCGCGCGGCAGGAGCAGCGGCTCTTCGACACGTTCCAGTCCAACGCCATCCTGATCTTCGACAAGACGTTCCAGCTCCGCATGATGAACCGTTCGGCCAAGCAGCTCCTCGGGTTCGACGATTTCGTCACGATGGAGGAAGACTACACGTACTACCTGAAGAACGCCCCGACACCGGAGATCCTCGACGTCTTCGAGGAGCTGAAAGGCCAGCGGCACGGCATCGAGCGTGAACTGATCTTCAATTTCCAGAAATCGATGCGCACGCTCGTCGTGAAGGGGTATCCGATATTCACCGACAGCAAGCGGCTCGACGGCTACCTGCTCGTGGTGGCGGACATCACCGAGGCCATCGAGAAGGACCGCCGTGTCAACTGGTCGGGAGTCGCGCAGCACGTCGCGCACAAGGCCAAAACCCCCCTCTCCACCATCACCCTCACGGCGCAGCATCTGGAGATGGTGCTGAGCGAGCAGGCGGTCAAGCCCGCGCCCGAAGTGAGCAAGTACCTCGACCGCATCGTCAACGAGTCGCGCAAGCTCAACGAGATCGTCCACAACCTCACGCGCCTCGCGAACAAGGAACAGCTCAACCTGTTGCCGAACGACGTCAACGTCATCCTCCAGAACATTGCCGACGAGTATCGTGCCAAGGTCAGCGGGAACATCGAGATCCGCACGTCCCTCTCGCGCTCACTGCCCCGCATCGGCATCGACATCGCCCATTTTCCCGAGGCGATACAGAATCTGTGCGACAACGCCATCCGCGCCATCGGCTCGCGCGAGGGGCGCATCATCATCGCCACCGCTCCCGGACAGTGGATCGATCGTCCCGGCGACTACGTGGAGATCACCATCACCGACACCGGCGTGGGCATGAGCGACGATGTGCGCAAGAGCATCTTCCGCCCCTTCTCCACGCACAGTCAGGGCGGGACCGGCCTCGGGCTGGTCATCGTCCAGAAGATCATTCAGGAACATAACGGCGAGATTACTTTCACCAGCGAGCCCGGCTACGGAACCAGTTTCCAGATCCGGCTGCCCATTCCCCGGATGTGAACTCCATGAACGGCAAAGGAACGATTCTCATCGTGGACGACGATCTGGATTTTTGCCAGTCCGTCGCCGACATTCTCGCGCACCTCGGCTATCGCCCGGTGATCAAGACGAATCCCGTGGAAGCGCTCAACCACCTGCAGGTGCAGTCGGCCGACCTGGTGCTGCTCGACGTGGTGATGGTGGAAATGAACGGCATGGATGTGCTCAGCCGCATCGTGCAGAACTGGCCCGAAATTCCGGTGATCATGATCACCGGGCAATCCTACGACGTGCCCGTCGCGCTCGAGGCGGCGAAGAAAGGATCGTACAATTTTCTTCCGAAGCCGATCGATGTGTTGTCGCTGAAGGAGGCGGTGAGTCGCGCGCTCGACTCCGGACAGCCGAAAATCGACTCCATGCGGCTTGAAGAAGTCATGAAGCAGGTGGGGATGGTCAGCCAGAGCCCGCAGATTCACAAGATCCTCGCGAAGGCCGAGAAGGTGGCCGTGACCATCGTCCCGGTGCTGATCACGGGCGAAAGCGGGGTCGGGAAGGAAGTGCTGGCCAAGGCCATTCACGCCCTCAGTCCGCGGCGCTCGAAGCCCTTCGTCGGCGTTGATTGCGGCGCGCTGGCGGAGACGCTGCTCGAGGCCGAGCTGTTCGGCTTTGTGAAGGGGGCCTTCACCGGCGCGAACGCCGAAAAGCGCGGCCTCTTCGAGGAAGCGGACGGCGGCACGATCTTTCTCGACGAAATCGCGAACACCTCCACGGACTTCCAGAAGAAGCTCCTGCACGTCCTCAACAACGGCAAGGTGCGCCGGGTCGGCGACACGCGGGAGCGCGACGTGGACGTGCGCGTGATCAGCGCGACCAACAAGCATCTCGCGGCATTGATCGCCTCCGGAGACTTCCGCGAGGATCTCTTCTTCCGCCTCAACAAGTACGATATCCACATGCCGCCCCTGCGCGAGCGGCCGGAGGATATCGATGTGCTCGCCAAGCACCTGCTCACCAGGGCCTGCCAGCAGCACGCGCTTCAGACACACCTGTTCACGCCGGCGGCCATCGAGCTCCTGCAGAAACAGGAGTGGCGCGGCAACGTGCGCGAACTCGACAGCGTGGTCACCAAACTCGCCATCTTCGCCGAATCGGAAGAGATCGACGTCCATACGGTGGCGCATGCGTTGAAGGCCGTCGGACACGACAAGCCGGACAACCGGGAGCAGCGCGACACCGGCCCGCTGTCGGACCAGGTGGAGCGCTTCGAGCGCAACCTCATCATCGAGGCCTTGCGGGCCTGCGGCGGCAATCAGACCCGCGCCGCGGAACAGCTTGGCGTCGAGAGGACGAACTTCGTGAAGAAAATGCGCAAGCACGGCCTGAACAAGGACGAATACTGGATGTAACGCCTTCTCGCGGCATCGGCGCTTCCGAAAAACCGCCTTTCGACTCTCCCGCGACTTGCTTTTTTTTTCCGAAACCGCTATGTTGTATCTCCCTGTTTGACAGGGATACGCGGGAATAGCTCAGTTGGTAGAGCGCAACCTTGCCAAGGTTGAAGTCGCGGGTTCGAGTCCCGTTTCCCGCTCCACGAAAAACCCCACGCTGCGCGCGGGGTTTTTGCATTGTCACGGGATCATGCGCCGGCGTCGATCTCGTCGGCCTCGTCCTGCGTCCCCTGCGCCTTCCATTTCTTGAAGCGCCGGTCCAGCGCGAGCGCGAGCGGGTAGGTGGCGATCGCGAAGACCGTGCCCGCGGCGAGATCCACCACGTAGTGATACCGCAGGTACACCGTGGCGACAAGGAGCAGGGATCCCACGATCCAGAGCCACCACCGGGTGCGTGCCCTGTAGCGGAAAGCGAGGAACATGACCAGCAGCGTCATCTGCGTGTGGCCGCTCGGGAACGCGTCGCGTTGCACCGTGCGCTCGGGATGCACGGTTCCGGGCGGGATGGATTCCCCCGTGTTCGTGTAGATGCGCAGGGCAGTGGTCAACAGCACGCCGGGCAATTCCGTCTCCGTGTTCTGGAATTCATGCAGCGTGAAGCGGGGTCCGATGGCGGGAAACGCCGCGTAGCCGAAGTAGGAGAGGTAAAAGCCGAGCGTGGTGACGAGGAAGACGGTCCGGAACGCGTGCATGCGCTTCTTGCGGTACAGATCCACCGCCAGCACGAGGGGGAGGAAGTAGAAGGTGGCGTAACACAGCTGGAGGATTTCCGTGAGCACGGGATGGCTGAAGCGGAACAGCCATTGCGTGGGATTGACCCCGAACACCGCGCGGTCGATGCCGATGAGCACCTGGTCGATATCGTTCGGATTCAGCGCGGGGACGAGATGGTACGCCTGGCTGAACGCGATCGGGATGCAGAGCATCATGTAGAAGCCGTGCACGAGCCGCCATCGATGGCCCCGTGTGGAGGCCTTGATCGCCAGCACGAAGATCGCGATGATGACGGCAATGTCGAAGAGGACGTACATCCACCACAGGGGAATGGCGCGCGCGCAGCCGATCATCGCGAGCGCCAGCAGCGTGAAGAAGCTCACGTTGACGAAGTCCGTGGTTTCGAGGGCGGAAAAGCGGCGCTGTATCGTGTTCACGGGTGACGTTCTGGTTGCGAATCGGGGGAAGGAAGACGGAACGGTTGCAGGGCGTCGCTCAGGGCCACGAGCTCCGGAATGGAGAGCTGTTCTGGCCGAAGCCGCATGACCTCCGCGAACGCCGCGGGCAGCGCATGGGGATCGATGCCGAGATCCTTGATCGAGTTCGACATCACCTTGCGCCGCTTCCCGAATGCCGCGCGCACGAAGGCGCGGAAGAACTCCTCGTCCCGCGGACGGCCGTCGTCGTCGTGGCGCATGACCATGCGCACGACGCTGGACCAGACGGCGGGCCGGGGCGTGAACACGTTCGGGGAGACGCGGAAGGCGTGCTCGACGCGCGTGTTGAGCTGCGTCATCACCGCGAGGATGCCGTAGTCCTTGCTCTTCGGCGCGCTGACCAGCCGGAGAGCCACCTCGCGCTGCATCATCAGCACGCAGTCGTGCACGGCGCGGCGATGCGCGAACACGTGGAACAGGATCTGGCTGGTGATGTTGTACGGGAGATTGCCGATGACGCGCAGCGGCGCCGCGACCTCGCGCGACAGGGCGGTCAGGTCGAGCGTGAGAATGTCGCCATGCCGCACGGACACGTTCTCCCGCGTGTCCAACGTGCGCTCGAGATGCGAGACGGCGCGGCGGTCCACGTCCACCGCGATGACCCGGGCGCCGCTGTCTGCCAGGAGCCCCGTGAGAGCGCCTTCGCCCGGACCGATCTCGACCACCGTGTCGCCGGGCTGCGGATCGAGAAGCCCGACGATGTTCCGGATGATGTTGGGGTCAGTGAGGAAGTGCTGGCCGAGGGATTTTTTTGGACGGAGCGTGGTCATGACGTCCCCAAATATACACCGCTCTCTGGTATCCTCATCGATATCATCGTAATTTAGGCGCATATGGATGACACCACACTTCCCCCGAACATCGACGTTCCCGCAGCGCCGCCGCCGGATTTCCGCGCCGGCTTCGTCGCCATCATCGGCGAGCCCAACGTCGGCAAGTCCACCTTTCTCAATGCCGTTCTCGGCACCAAGCTCTCGATCGTCACGAACAAGCCGCAGACGACGCGCAGGCAGGTGCTCGGATTCCAGAACGGGGAGAACCATCAGATCATCTTCGTCGACACCCCGGGCCTGATCGCCCCCGCCTACGCGCTGCAGCGGTCGATGGTGGAGTCCGCGCACCGGGCCGTGGGCGATGCCGACGCGCTGCTGGTGCTGCTGGAGGCGGGCAAGGCGCTGTCGAAGCACGCGCCCTTCCCCGACTTCATGGCGGCGGTGATCGACGGCACGACGACGCCCGCCGTGCTGGCGATCAACAAGATGGACCAGCTTTCGGACAAGAGTCTGGTGCTTCCGATGATGAAGTCGTTTTCTGATACCGGGCGGTACAAGGCCGTGGTGCCGATGTGTGCGCTCGTGGCCGACAACGTGCAGGCGGCCATCTCCGAACTTGTGCCGCTGCTCCCGCTGCAGCCGCCCCTCTACCCGGCGGACATGCTCAGCGACCAGCCCGAGCGCTTCTTCGTGACGGAGATCATCCGCGAAAAAATCTTCGAGCAGTTCCGTCAGGAAGTGCCGTACGCCACGGAGGTGGTGATCGCCGAGTACCGCGAAGAGGACACGCGCGATTTCATCGCGGCGGACATCCTCGTCGAGCGCGACAGCCAGAAGCGCATCCTCATCGGCGCGAAAGGCGCGGCCATCAAGGCCATCGGCACGGCGGCGCGCGCGGATATCGAAGAATTCCTCGGCCGGCACGTGTACCTCGAGCTGCACGTGAAGGTGCGCGAAGGCTGGCGCGACAATGAGGACTGGGTCCGCCGGCTCGGCTACAATTCCTGATCGGGCGGAACAGCGCGGTCGCTCCCCATCGCAGACTGGAGGCAGCATGAAGGACATGGACAGACGCGGTTTCATCACTTCGGCCACCATGCTGGGCGTCGGCGCGGCCATGATGCCCGCCATCGCGGAGCGTGCACACGGGGCGACGGCGCGCGTGCCGCTGAGCCGGCCCGTGGTGATTTCGAGCGCCAATGGCGTCCGCGCCTCGGCGCGCGCGATGGAATTGCTGCGGCAGGGCGCCGACACGCTGGACGCCGTCATCGCCGGAGTGAACATCGTGGAAGACGATCCGAACGACGACTCCGTCGGGTACGGCGGTCTTCCGAACGAGGATGGCGTCGTCGAACTGGACGCGAGCGTGATGCACGGTCCGACCTGCCGCGGCGGCGCGGTGGCCTCGCTGCGCAACATCAAAAATCCCTCGAAGATCGCGAAGCTCGTGATGGAGCGGTCGGATCACGTGCTGATCGTCGGCGACGGCGCGCTGCGCTTCGCAAAGGCGCACGGCTTCAAGGAGGAGGATCTCCTGACCGAGCAGTCCCGCCGGAAATGGCTCGAATGGAAGGAGCGGTTGAGCACGGAAGATGACTGGTTGCCGGCCCACGATGCGGCCGCGAAGGATGTCGGCGCCGTTATCGCGCGGAGCGAGCGTCTGACCGGCACGATCCACTGCGCCGCGGTCGACGCGAAGGGCGACATCTCCGCCGTGACCACCACGAGCGGACTTGCCTTCAAGATTCCCGGGCGCGTGGGCGATTCTCCGATTCTCGGCGCGGGCCTGTATGTGGACAATGCGGTCGGCGCCGCGGGGTCCACCGGGCGCGGCGAGGCGAATCTGTTGAGCTGCGCCAGCGTCATGATCGTCGAGTGGATGCGTCTGGGCAAATCGCCGGAGGAAGCCTGCCTGCTTGCCGCAACCCGCGTCGTGGATCACACGAAGATGCGTCGCCTCCTCACGGACGACGGCAGACCGGCCTTCAACGTGCGCTACTACGCCGTCAACAAGGCGGGGCAGTACGGCAGCGCATCGATCTACGGTCCGGGCACATTCGCCGTCAATACGGGCGAACAGGCGAGCCGTCTGCTCGACGGCGCCTACCTTTTCAAAACACCGGAGAAACAATAGGACCGTGCCGATTCCCACGGAGCGCCGCATGGCTCCGGCATCGCATCGCGTGTGCACGATCCCTTCCAACAGCCTATGTCGAAACACCGTTCATCAGACCAGACCGCGGGCGACCCGCGCACGGAGGATCGCGACCTCGACCTGACGCTGCGGCCGCTGCGCTTCGAGGACTTCGAAGGCCAGAAGAAAATCGTGGACAATCTCCGCGTCTTCATCCAGGCCGCGAAACAGCGCGGCGAGGCGCTCGATCACGTGCTCCTCACGGGGCCGCCGGGACTCGGCAAGACCACGCTGGCCCACATCATCGCCAACGAGATGCACTCGCAGCTCAAGATGACCTCGGGTCCCGTGCTCGAGAAACCGGGCGACCTCGCGGGGCTGTTGACCAATCTGGAAGTCGGCGACGCGCTCTTCATCGACGAGATTCACCGGCTCTCACCCGTCGTGGAGGAGTACCTGTACTCCGCGATGGAGGATTTCATGCTCGACATCATGATCGATTCCGGGCCCAACGCCCGCAGCGTGCGCATCGAGCTGAAGCCGTTCACCCTCATCGGGGCGACCACCCGCGCCGGACTTCTGACGTCGCCGCTGCGCGCGCGCTTCGGCATCACGAACCGTCTCGACTACTACTCGGTGGAACAGCTGCGGCACATCGTCACGCGCTCCGCCCGTATTCTGAACATCCCCATCGAGGAGAAGGAAGGCGCCGTGGAAATCGCGCGACGCTCGCGCGGCACTCCCCGCATCGCGAACCGCCTCCTGAAACGCGCGCGCGACTTCGCGCAGGTGAAGGGCGACGGCATCATCACCCGGGCCATCGCCGACTACGCGCTCAACGCGCTGGAGGTGGACGAGCACGGTCTGGACGAGATGGACAAGCGCATCCTCGTCTGCATGCTCGACAAGTACCGCGGCGGCCCGGTCGGCCTCAACACCCTCGCCATCGCCGTCGGCGAAGAACCCGGAACCATCGAGGAAGTCTACGAACCCTATCTCATCCAGGAAGGCTACATTCACCGCACGCCGCGCGGCCGCGAACTGACGCCTCACGCGTACGTGCTCCTCGGCAGGCGCCCTCCGCGGAGCGAGGCGCAGCCGACGCTGGAGTTGGAGTGAGGGCCGGAGGGGCGCTGCTGCTGCTGCTGCTGTGTTTCGCCTCGTGCGAAGATCGCGTGCGTCCGCCGGTGAGCATGACCACCGGGCAGCAGATGCCGGATCAGGAAAGCTGGAACTCGCAAGTGGTCTTTTCGGATTCCGGGAGCGTGCGCGCCGTGCTGGACGCGGCGCATATCCGCATGTACGAAGAGCGACGCGAGACGCTGCTCGACTCGGGTCTTGTGGTGAATTTCTACGATCGCGACGGAAAGCACAGCTCGCGGCTCACCTCCGATCGCGGCAAGGTGAACGATCAGACGCGGGATCTCGAGGCGTTCGACAACGTCGTGTTCACCTCGGACAGCGGCACCGTCGTGAAAACAGACTACCTGTTCTGGGACAACGCGAAGAAGAAGGTGCGCAGCGACCGCTTCGTGACGGTCACATCACCCAAGGAGCGATTGCAGGGCTACGGGTTCGAGGCCGATCAGGGGTTGAAGAACTACGTCGTCTATCGCGTCAGCGGGGAAGCGCAGGTGCAGGAGAAGGTGAAGCAGTAGCCGCTTCGTCGCGGCGGCGGAAATGGAGCACGCCCTCCGTGCCCATCTCGCGCAGCACGGGAAAATGGGTTGCATGTCGGGGACGCTTTCGATAGCATGATGAACTGAGCAATCACCCCGTACCTCTCATGCGACTGAACAAGGCACCTTCCCGCCATGCGTATACTTTTCTCCGGACTCCCGCTTCCACGCGTTGTTGCGTTCCCCGCCTTCGCCCTGCTCCTCACTCTCATCTCCGCGTGCCAGCACGAGCCCGTCGCACCGGTGAATCAGGAACCGATCTGCTTCGCCACGGAAGTGCTGCCGGTATTCAAGTCGAATTGCGCGAAAAGCGGATGTCACGATGGAGTCAAGACGTCGCCTGATTTGAGCACACCCGCCGCCATACGCGCGACGGTGACGCCGGGCAAACCGCTGGAGAGCGAGGGATACACGGCGATGTTCAACGTGTGGGGCGGCATCATGCCTCCCGCGCCGAACGCGCCGGTCGCCAGGGAAGCACGGCAGATCGTCGAGCTGTGGATTCTCCAGGGCGCGGATATCAGCTGCGAGGGGGATTGACATGACATCGTTCAGAAACCTCCTCGCACTCGTGCTGCTTGCGGTCATGCTTGCCGTCGCGGGGTGCTACTACGACAAGGAGGAAGTGCTCTCTCCGCAGCGCTCCGCCCCGTGCGACACGACGGCGGTCACCTTCTCGCGATCCATCGCGCCCTTGCTGTCCATCCAATGCGCGGGTTGCCACAGCAACGCCAACGCGCCTTCCTCGGGCGACAATATCCGACTCCAGACCCACGCCGATGTCAAGGCGCAACTCTCGAAGGTGCTCGGCTCGGTGCAGTGGAAAAGCAATTTCTCGGCGATGCCCAAGAATGGCGCGAAAATGTCGGACTGCCAGATCCGCACGCTGCAGATCTGGGCCGATGCCGGCGCACTGGACAACTGACGGAGCAGGACCATGAATACCACACGCTCCTTCCTCCGCGCCGCCCTCGTCGTCGTCGCCGCAACACTGGTCTGTGCAGGACTCGCGCAGGCGCAGGACGACGCCTCGATCCTCGATGATCTCACCACGCCGAAGACCGACTACGTCTCGGCGAGCTTCAAGGCCACGCGCATCGTCAACGGACACTCCATCGAACAGATGAAGGAAGGCGACCTCGACGTGCGCATCCATCACCGCTTCGGGCAGGTGAATTCCGGACCCTCGGCGCTCTGGGGCCTCGATCAGTCGAGCGTGTTCTTCAGCTTCGAATACGGGGCGACGGACTGGCTGATGCTCGGCGTCGGACGCAGTTCCTACCAGAAGACCTTCAGCGGTTTCACGAAGCTCCGGCTCTGGAGACAGGCCACTGGCGAGCATTCCATGCCGGTATCGATCTCCGCGCTCGGGGGAGCGGACCTGTTCAGCACCCCGTGGCCGGATCCCGGCGCGCAGAATTTCTTCAGCTCACGACTCTCGTACGTCGCGCAGGTCCTCGTCGCGAGGAAATTCACCGACGCGTTTTCGCTGCAGCTGACCCCGACGCTGGTGCACAAGAATCTCGTGCCCTCCGCCGTGGACGTGAACGATATCATCGCGGTCGGCCTCGGCGGACGGTATAAACTCACGAATCGCATCTCCTTCAACGCGGAATATTTCTTCACGATCAAGCCGGTCGTCGAGGGGCAGCAGGAAGCCGTCGACGTGCTCTCCTTCGGCGTCGACATTGAAACAGGCGGGCACGTGTTCCAGATCGTTCTGACCAACGCGCTCCCGATGTTCGAGCGCGGCTTCATCACCGAGGGTACCGGCGCCTGGGGCGACGGAGGCATCCATCTCGGCTTCAACATCTCCCGCGTCTTCACGCTGTACTGATTCCCCGTCACGATCCCGATCACCCGGCAGGCACGATATCACATGAATACACGCATCCTCTTCGCGCTCCTCTTCCTCCTCGCAACGGCCGTCCAGGCGCAGGACAAATACCTCTGCAAGCACGGGCATATCCGGTTCTTTTCGCACACGCCGATGGAGGACATCGAGGCGCACAACACCGAAGCCGCGAGCGTGATCAACACCGTTACGGGCGAGGTGATGTACCAGGTGCTCATCAAATCCTTCACGTTCAAGCGCGCGCTCATGGAAGAACACTTCAATGAGAATTACATGGAATCGGACATGTACCCGAAGTCGGACTTCAAGGGCAGGATCGTGAACCTCAAGGATGTCAACTTTGCGAAACCCGGCGTGTACAAGGCAGTCATCGAGGGCGATCTGACGATTCACAACAAGAAGAACCACATCACACAGAACGGCACCATCGAAGTGAAGGACGGCAAACTCCTCGCGAAGGCGAAATTCTCCATCGCGCCGCAGGACTACGGAATAGAGATCCCCGCAACCGTGCGCGACAAGTTCGCGAAGGCCATGGACGTGACTGTCGACATGGTCTACGAGCCGTACAAAAAATAGTCCGTCATGAAGAAGACGCGCATGGTCCTGATCGTGCTCGCGGCGTTGGCGATCCTCGCCGCCGGCGTGGGCTTGATGATGTACTACAAACCGCACAAGGACTTCGCGACGTCGACGCCCGATGTGCGCATCACCGCCGAAGCGTTCACCAAGGCCTTCGATGCGGATGAAGTCAACGCAACCTGGGCCTACGTCAAGGGCGACAAAACCATCCTCGTGACGGGCACGGTTGCAGAAGTGGGTTCGGACAAGGACGGGAACGTCGATGTGGTACTCGCGGGCGGCAAGGAGACCGGCACCGTCTCCTGCGCCATGATGCCCGATGAGCGCGAGCGCGCGAAGAAGTTGATGCCGGGTGAACGCGTCCGCATCAAGGGCCAGTGCACCGGCCGGGTGGAACTCATCGACAAGCAGGTGATCATGATCCGCTGCGCGCTGGCGGAGGAAGAATAAGTCGGAACACGATATCGCCATGGACCAGAAAGAAATCGAACTCGCGGAAAAACTCTTCCGCAAAAAATACGACCAGCTCGGCGAGCGCGAGAAGAAGGTCGCGCGCCACCT
This sequence comes from Ignavibacteria bacterium, assembly GCA_016720835.1. Classification (GTDB taxonomy): domain Bacteria; phylum Bacteroidota; class Ignavibacteria; order SZUA-365; family SZUA-365; genus JADKJW01. The sequence goes on along the minus strand of JADKJW010000002.1, from coordinate 50,308 downwards.
CTCCGGGCGCATGCACATCTCGAGAAACATCGCGGACGACTCTTCCGAAACGATGACCTTCGGCCAGCGCCTGGCCGACCGGGTGGCGTCGTTCGGGGGCTCCTGGACCTTCATTTCGATCTTCGCAGGCGTGCTGATCGCCTGGATCATCCTGAACTCGATCATCCTGCTTTCGCTCGATGCATCGTTCGATCCCTTTCCGTACATCCTGCTGAATCTCGTGCTGTCCATGCTCGCCGCCATTCAGGCGCCCATCATCCTGATGTCGCAGAACAGGCACGCCGACAAGGATCGAAAGAGCGCCGAGCACGATTACGAGGTCAACCTCAAGGCGGAGCTGGAGATCATGACCCTGCACGAGAAGATCGACACACTGCGCGAGAAACAGTGGACTGAACTCATGGCGGTGCAGCAGGAGCAGCTCGCGCTCATCGCTCAGCTCGTCGAAGGATTGAAGAAGGACCCCGCTCCGACGGCCTGAACCCTGCCGTATCTGCAGCGCGGTACACCTGTCCCGTATTTCAGGATTCAATCCGAAATTGGAATTTCAAAATCCGAAATCTCCGGTTGTCAGGTTTTCCCCCGCTCGATTGTCTCTTCAATGAAACAGCGGGCGCAATGGAGCAATACCATGATCTTCGTACATCAGTCTCAATCCGGTCGACGCGCGCTCGCGCTCGCAGGTATCGCGCTCCTCGGCTGCCTGCCGTTCATTGAAGTTGCTTCCGCGCAGCCGCAATTGAACTTCAAGAGGCTCGTCAACAACTGGCCGACGATCGAGCTGTACTTCAACGTTACCTGTCACGGGGTGCCAGTGCATCTCACAGACCAGCGTTACTTCCGTGTCCTGGAGAATGGACGCGACGTGGGAGACTTCGAGATGTGTTGTCCCGACGTCGATTACCGCTTTTCCGGGTCATTGTCCATGGTACTCGACGCCAGCGGAAGCATGCTCGAATCAGGGAAGGTAGAGGTCAAGGCGACGGCAAACGCGCTTATCGACTGTTTGGACGGTATCAATGACGAAGCTGCCGTTATCGTGTTCCGTGCACAGTCGAGGGTGATACAGGCGATGACGCCGTGGCTCGACTCATTGCGCGACGCGGTGAACGCGCTGCCGGTAGAGGACCCCGGCCGCGATTCCTCCGCAATATGGGATGCATGCTATGAAGGCATCGAAGCGCTTGTCGCGGATGCGCGCAATCCATCCCGCGCGGTTGTTCTCGTCACCGACGGCGCGGACAATTGCTCGTCGCGCACTCCCGCGGACATCATCATCCTCGCGCGCACGCACTCCCTCCGCGTCTTCACGGTCGGTGTCGGTCCCAACCTGCAGTCTGTGCAGCTCCGGTTCATTGCGGACATGACGGGCGCCCGCTACTACGAATCGCCGGGTTCGGCGCAGCTCATCGCGCTCGTTCGGGAAATACCGCTCATCCATTTCCCGCCGTCATACCAGGAATGCATCATCACCTACAAGGCGCACTGCATGACCGGCACTGAGCGGAATGTGGACCTGTCGGTGATCAACTTCTGCAACGGCCAGGACACGAAAACGAAGACGTACACTGCTCCGAAGGACACGTCGACGTACATCCAGCTGGAAGATGCAGATCGGCAAATGTCTGGCACGGGGAACACGGATGTGACGGTGCCGATCGAGCTGCTCGACGATTTTCACGGCGAGCTGTTTTACGGCGCGACGTTCTCGATCCAGTTCGATCCCGCGTGCATCGCGTTCAAGGGCATCAAGACGCCCCCGGGGAGCGTGTTCGAGGGTGTCCCGATTACGATCACATCCGCGGGCGACATGATCACGTTCACAACGACGGAGAAGAAACTGCTCGATATACAGAACGTCCCGGCATCGATGGCGGAGTTGACGTTCACCACGTCTGATCCGGACGGGGATGACACGGTGTGCTGTCCGATCAAATTCACCAGCTGGGTATTCAAGGAGGGCTGTTTCGGACCGCGGCTCCGGGATGGGGAGATCTGCATCATCCCGCGGCAGCCGTTGATGGCCGGAAGCATACTGGCGCCGCCGCGGTTGCGCTGGGCGGCCACGGGAACGGAATACGATCCGAACACGTTCACTGTGACGGCGCAAGTGTGGAATTTCGGGGACAGAGCGGCTCGGAGCGCTCGATTCAGGATTGAGTTCGACGAGCGGGACATGCGGCTTGTCTCTCCTTTGACCAGCATCCAGTCCGGACTCCCTCAAGACGTGGAGCCGGCGAGAAACTGCGAAGCGCGATGGGCGGTGCAGGCGAAACCGCGCCTCCTCGGCGATTCGATTCGCATCTGCATCGTCACGGCCTTCGACAATCATGATTCGGTGCGCTCCTGCCTGAAGGTGTGGGTGCCGGCAGCAACGAACACCGTGGGTGTCGGAGAACAGCCATCCGCACTCCCTTCAATGCCGATGCTGGAGCTCTATCCACAACCGTTCGGACACACGCTTTCCGTGCGAGCCGTTGCATTGCGCAACGCGCGGCATCGCCTCACCGTCACCGACCTCATCGGCAGGGAAGTGCATGCGCGCGACTATTTCCATCAGACGGAAATCACTGTGTCATTCGACATGCGCGGCGTGCCATCCGGTTTCTATTTCGTGCGGTTGTCCGGTGAAGACGCGTTGCTCAGCCGAACCGTCTTGAAAGAGTAACGAGGCGAAGGCGTCTCAGTCATCCTTCGGTGACGCCCGATCAGAGTTGCCGTGCGAGTTCCAGCATCTTGCGAAACACGGCGATGCGTTTCTCGAGGCGTTCGATCTCGGCGCGCATGGCATTCACGGAAATGATGTCGGAAGCCGGCGTCACGGTGTCCGGCGGCGCTGGCGTGCGGATGACCGGCGCGCGCGTTCCGGAGGTGCTGCGCGGTCGCCCGGCGCGGCGCGGCACAAGCGCGGGTGCGGGAGCGTCCGCGGCTTCTGCCGATACGTCATCCTCCTGCTTTTCGCGGAGCACATCGGCTGATGGCGGTTCCGGCAGAGGCGCCGGTGATACGCGCGCATAGTAGGAGGCGATGGCGTCGTAGGCCTTGTTCGAGATCAGCTTGCTGTCGCCCTTGGCAATGCGGCTGATCGTCAGGTAGTTGATGCCGCATGCCGTGGCGAGAACGTAGGGAGGCATGGACTCCAGGAGTTCGTTCACCATGCGCTGGGCCTGCATCACGAGTTCATGTTCCATGGGATTTGGGTTCATGCTGGTGTTCGGGAACGCTTCAGCGTCGTTGGGGTTTTTCCACATGCGGGATGACGAGAGAAAATAAACAATGACTTGGATCGAAACTCTATTACTATTCTCTCGAAGTTGACTATCGTGCACATCCGGAGAGGATGCAATCCTGATGGTATTTTCCGATACGATTCGTGACCGATGCGGTCCCATGATCGACATGCACCACGATCGCCACATGATCAATATCCGTATCGATCAGTGCGGAACAGACTATGTTTTCATTGTTCGATCAACAATGAACTGGCAATAACAGCAATTTTCCCATGCAAGACAAGCCTACACGGTTTCTTTGCGACCGCCGACGTATTCCTGTATGCTGCGCACGCCGCCACTGTCATGCTGCGCCTGCTTGATGCCTTCGAGCAGAGCGATTCCCGCGGAGATGTTCGTGATATAGGGAATGTTGTGCGCGAGCGCCTCGATCCCGATGGGTGTCTCGTCGTCGCGCGACACCTCTCCGGCGGGGGTGTTGATAATAAGCTGAACGTGTCCGTTTTTAATTTCATCGACGATATCCGGCCGGCCCTCGCTGACCTTCAGCACGCTGCGTGTCTCGACGCCGTTCTCGTAGAGGTAGGTCGAGGTGCCGCGTGTGGCGATGATCGTGAATCCCGCGTCGATGAGACTCTGGGCCATGCCGAGCGTCTTCTGCCGCTTGTCGCGCTGACTCACCGACAGGAACACCGTCCCGGCCGTGGGGAGCTTCGCTCCCGAACCGAGCTGGCTCTTCGCCATCGCCTCGCCGTACGTGTCCGCGATGCCCATCACCTCGCCGGTGGATTTCATCTCCGGGCCCAGGAACTGTCGCGAACCGACAAGCTTGATGAAGGGGAACACGGCCTTCTTCACGGCCACGTACCCGCTGATCCGCGGTTCGGACACGCCGAGTTCGCGCAGCGTGCGGCCGAGCATCACTTTCGTCGCGATTTTCGCGAGCGGGACCCCGGTGGCCTTGCTGATGAAGGGGACGGTGCGCGAGGCTCGCGGATTGGCCTCGAGCACGTAGATGATGTCGTTCTGCAGCGCGTATTGCACGTTGATGAGTCCCACCGTGCCGAGCGCGAGGGCGAGCCGCCGTGTGGTTTCCTTGAGCTCCTCGATCAGCGATTCCTTCTGCAGCGTGGGAGGCATCACGCAGGTGCTGTCGCCCGAGTGGATGCCCGCTTCCTCGACGTGTTGCAGCACGCCGCCGATCATGACCTCCGTGCCGTCGCACACCGCGTCCACGTCGAACTCCATGGCGTCTTCCAGGAACTTGTCGATGAGCACGGGATGCTCTCCGGAGATCTCGAGCGCCTGGCCGACGAAGTCGCGCAGCGTCTTCTCCGAGTAGACGATCTGCATGCCGCGGCCGCCGAGCACGTAGGACGGGCGCAGCAGGACGGGGTAGCCGATCCCGCCGGCGATGCGCGCCGCCTCGTCGGCGGTGCGCGCGTTGCCCGCGGCGGGGTAGCGGATGCCGAGTTCGGTCAGCAGCGCGCTGAAGCGTTCGCGATCCTCCGCGAGGTCGATGCCCTCGTACGGCGTGCCGAGAATCGGGACGCCGCTCGCGGCGAGATCCTTGGCGAGCTTGAGCGGTGTCTGTCCGCCGAAGGACACGATGACGCCCTCGGGCTGCTCGAGCTCGACGATGCGCATGACGTCCTCGAAGGTGAGGGGCTCGAAGTACAGCTTGTCCGCGATATCGTAATCGGTGGACACCGTCTCGGGATTGCAGTTGACCATGATGGCTTCGCGGCCTTCCTCCTTCACCGCGAAGACGCCGTGCACGCAGCAGTAATCGAACTCGATGCCCTGCCCGATGCGGTTCGGGCCGCCGCCGAGAATGATGACCTTCTTCCGGTCGGAAGGCCGCGACTCATTCTCCGTTTCGCAGGTGGAATAGTAGTACGGGGTGAATGCTTCGAACTCCGCGGCGCAGGTATCGACGGTCTTGAACACCGGTTCGATCCCCCACTCCCTGCGCAGCGCGCGCACGCGCGCGGCCGTCGTCCCGAGCGTCGCGGCGAGCTGGATGTCGGAGAAGCCCAGGCGTTTGGCCTGGCGCAGGATTTCGGGGGTGATCGGATTACTCATGCTTCATCCTTCTCGCCCTCGGGGAGTTTCGGTTCGGCCATGATCACTTTCTCGCGATCGAGATACACCGTGCCGGCGGGGACGCCTTTCGGCTTGTGCACGTACTTTCGTTCGGTGTACGCGACGGGCACGGTCTTGGCGTTGCGATGCTTGCTGTAGTAGGCGGCGATGGAGGCTGCTTCGCGCACGGCTTCCTTCGGGACCTGCGCGGCGGAAGCGCATTTGAGCACCACGTGCGAGCCGCCCACGCCGCGCGCGTGGAACCAGAGATCGTTCGGCTTCGCGTGCCGCACGGTCAGTTCGTCGTTGTTGGCGCTGTTGCGGCCGGCCCAGACTTCGAAGCCGCCGAAGACGGTGAAGCGGCGGAACGGGAAGGGCGCGTCGTTCTTTTCGCCCTTCGATGTGAGGCCGAGTGATTCCATCAGGTCCTTTGACTCGTTGAAGATATCCCGGAGCGCGCGCCGCGCCGTGGCTGCTTCGACCCTGCTCCGGAAGGCGGTGAGGGCGGAACGTCGCGTCTGCAAATATGCGCCGCGGGACAGTACCGTTGCAACTGAGGCGCGCGCGCGCCGTGCCCGGTCGAAGTAGCGCTGAGAGTTCTCGATGACGGTCAGGCGTTCCTGCAGAGGGATGCAGACGACGAGACGCGGATCGACGAAGAGATCCGGTACGGTCATCTGTCCGGGTTGTTCAGGATAGTCGTTCGCGTGGATCATGAGCAGGTTGCCGAATTTTTCGTGCTCCGCGGCCTGCGCTTCGAGCGCCTCGGGTGTCGCCAGCTTTGCGAGGGAACGCTCGATGCGTTCGATCTCCCGTGCGGCGGCCTTCAGCGCGCGTGATTTGATGTCTTCGATGTTCGCGAGTCCGAGCCGCTTCCGCGCGAAGGTCGAGAGCGCGTCGAGCAGTCCGGCATCGGGCAGGGTCGCGACGTCGCCGAGCTGCGTCAATGCGACGAGTGAAAAACGTGCCGGGATCCCGTCCTCGAGGGCGATGTGCGCCACGCCGCGCGAGGCTTCGTCGATGGTTTCCAGCACGGTCCGCTTCAGTCGCGCGCGCGCCTCCGCGTCGAGGGTGTCCAGCGTCGCGTCGAGATCGGCACCGGCGCGGAACGCGATCTCCCGCGCAAGCGTGCCCTGCAGCCAGGGGCGGAGACCACGCAGGGCCTTGTCTGAGGTCATGGACGACGCTGCCGGAAGCGCCGCGTCCATCTCCTCGAGCGACGGAATATCCACCGCGTTGTCGAAACCGGGCAGGGCGTCGATCGCGGCGGGCTTCTTCTTGAAGCTGTCCTCGATCGATCCATCGGCTGCGAGCAGCAGCGCATTGGACTTGCCCGCGTAGAGGATGAACAGCAGGGCGGACCCGTCCGTGAAGTCCATGCGGATCATGCGATCGCCCATCGCCACGCGCACCGACGCGATCTCGCGTCCCGCGAGCGCGGGGAACAGGTCGGTGGAATTGCGGCGCGCGCGCGCAACGTCGTCCTGCAGCAGCAGCCAGGGAAACGCCCTGTCCGCGGAAAAATGGAGTATCAGCTCCTCTTCTCCGGAGCGCAGCGCGAACACGATCTCGTTCTTCTCCTGCGTGTAGGCGCCCGACAGCAGCGCGCCCCGGAGGCGGGCGTCCAGGGCGGCGGCGAGTGCGCGATATGTGAGCCAGTTGTTATGCAGTGAAGTCGTGAATCGTGAAGTCGTGAAGTGAAGTCGTGAATCTGGTATTACGCTGGTCGTGCCGTATTCAAACCGAAATTGGAAATACGCAATCCGAAATCAATGTCATTTAGGGAGGCCCTTGCGGGCGATGGTTTCGAAGGTCTCGCAGAATCGATCGAGTTCGGTGAGGGTGGTGTACACGTTCGGCGTGATGCGGATGCCCTTGAACGCATCGTTCGAGATGGTGGTGGTGAAGATCTTCTTCTTGTCCATCAGATGCCCGCTGAGCGCTCCGGGTTCGATGCCCGTGATCTCGACGGTGGCGATGGCGCAGGACTGGCGGTCGTCGAAGGATGTGTGGAACACGACGTTCGGCAGATCCTTCACGCGGCGCATCCAGTACCGCGCGAGGTAACGCAGGCGGGCTTCCTTGCGCTGCGCGCCGATGCCGTTGTGGAAGAGCAGCGCTTCGCCGATGGCCAGGCGCGGCGCCGCGGAGTGCGTGCCGATCTCCTCGAACTTGCGGATATCGGCCGCGTTCTTCTTCTCCGCGGCCATGAGCGGCCAGATGCGCTCGATCTTCTCGCGCCGCACGAAGAGGAGTCCGGTGCCCTTCGGCGCGTACGTCCATTTGTGGAGACTTGTGCCGTAGTAATCGCAACCGAGATCCGCCTGGGTGAAGGCGAGATGCGCGAAGGCGTGCGCGCCATCCACGATGCTCTCGATGCCGTGGGCGCGCGCGAGCGCGCAGATCTCGCGTACCGGCATGATCTGGCCGTTCGTGAAGTTGATGTGCGAGAGGAGGAAAAGCTTCGTCCTCCCCGTGATCGCCTTCTCGAAGGCGCGCACCAGTTCCGCGGGATCGTCGGGAGGGGTCGGGATGGGCACGGTCTTGAGCACCAGCCCCTCGCGCGCCTCGCGCTGATGCAGGGTGGTGATCATGCGCGGGTAGTCCTGCGCCGTCGTCACGATCTCGTCGCCGCTCTTGAAGTCCATGCCGAAGAGGATGTTCTCCAGCGACTCCGACGCGTTGCGCGTGATCGCGATCTCCTCCTTGTCGGCGCCGAACATGCGCGCGAGGCCCTCGCGCACGTTCTCGACGCGCGGCTCGAGGATCTGCCACATGACGTAGGCGGGCAGTTCCTCCTGTTGCCACTGGTAGCGCACCAGCGCTTCGGTCACGATGCGCGGCGAGGGGCACACGCCGCCGTTGTTCAGGTTGATGATGCTGCGCGTGACGGAGAAGGCCTGCTGGATTTCGAACCAGAAGTCCTCGTCCGCCGCTGCCTGCTCGGGCGTGAGGTGCTCCACCTTGCGGGCGGCGGCATGAAGATCGTCGAGCATCGATGCGAGCGACACGGTCGTCAGTGCCGCAAGACCGATGCCCTTTCCCATGGTGCTCATGAACGAGCGGCGGTCGAATTCGTTGGTGAACATTGCGGTTGCAGAAGGGTGAAGGATGAAGGATGAAGGATGAAGGATGAAGGGTGCAGGATGAAGGGTGAAGGGTGCAGGATGAAGGGTGAACTTCAGGGTACGTCATCCTGAGCGAAGCGAAGGATCTGAACGTTCAGTTTCCAAGTGTCACAAGGCAGTGAATCATTTCCGAACGACGCTTAAAGCCTGGATGTCCAGATCCTTCACTTCGTCCGCCTGCTCCGCCTCCGGCGGATTTGGCGGCCTTGTTCAGGATGACAGGCAGTAATGTCGAACTTGAATGGGATAATTATTCGGGATGCACTTTGCTTTGCGTATTCACCTGCTCACAATTCACGACTCACAATTCACGATCACAATTCACGACTCACAATTCACGATTCACGACTCACAATTCACGATTCACGATTCACCCCGCCTCCACCAGCGAGCGCTCATAGTCGTCAGGCGGAGTGTAGCCCAGGAGATTGAGCAGCGTGGCGGCAACGTTTGCGAGGCCCGGGTGGGCGACGTCCGCGAGGCGGTAGGGCGGGTCAGGCCGCGCGTCGATGATGCAGAACGGCACCGGATTCAGCGTGTGACTGGTTTTCGGAGTTCGCACTCCGTTTTTCTCGGTGAACATCTCGTCGGAGTTGCCGTGATCGGCGGTGACGACGGCGATGCCGCGCAACGCGATCACGCGGTCGACGAGCTCGCCGACGCAGGCGTCCACGGTTTCGATGGCTTCCACGGCGGCCTCGTAGTTGCCGGTGTGTCCCACCATGTCGCCGTTCGCGAGGTTGATGCGCCCGAAGCGGTACATGCCCTCGTTGAGCAGGCGCAGGGTGGCGGCGGTGATTTCGCGCGCCTTCATCTGCGGCGCCTTGTCGAACTCGATGCGGTCGGAGGGTACCTCGAGGAACAGCTCCAGTTTCTCGTCCACATAGCCGCTGTCGTTGCCGTTCCAGAAGTAGGTCACATGCCCGAACTTCTGCGTCTCCGATATCGCGAAGGCCGTGACGCCCGCGGCGCAGAGGTACTGGCTGATCGTCCGGTCGATGGTGGGCGGATTGACGAGGTAGTGTTCCGGGATGTGCAGATCGCCGTCGTACTCCATCATGCCCGCGTAGAGGATGTCGGGCAGCGGGGGGCGCGGAAATTCGTGGAAATCCTGCTCTGTCAACGCGCGCGAAATTTCGATGGCGCGGTCGCCGCGGAACTTGAAGAAGATCACGCTGTCGCCGTCCACGATCCGTCCGACGGGCACGCCAGCATCGGCGACGACGAAGGCGCCCATGTACTGGTCGGTCATCTTCGGATCCTCCGCGTAGTACGTATGCACGGCCTCGGAGGCGGACGCGAATCGCCGCCCCTGCCCGAGCACGTGCGCCTCGTAGCCGCGCTGCACGATCTCCCAGTCCGCGTTGTAGCGGTCCATGGTGACCTTCATGCGACCGCCGCCCGACGCGAAGCGGTAATCGACACCGTGATCCTTCGATATCGCGGCGAGTTTTTCCTCGAGCGGGAGGATGTACTGCAGCGCGGATTTCTCGCCCACATCGCGGCCGTCGAGAAGCGCGTGTATGCGCAGGGTGCGGACGCCGTCCGCGAGCGCGCGCGCGATCATGGCGTAGACGTGCGTGATGTGCGAGTGCACATTGCCGTCGGAGAGCAGTCCCATGAGGTGCAGCGTGCCGCCGCCGCGCTGCCGCTGCATGATGGATTTCCACTGCGCGGTCTGGAAGATGGATCCGCTTGATATGGCCGCGTTGACGAGTTTCGCGCCCTGCGCGAAGATGCGCCCGGCGCCCAGTGCGTTATGCCCGACTTCGCTGTTGCCCATGTCGTCCTCGCTCGGCAGGCCGACGGCGGGACCGTGCGCCTTGAGCTGCGTGTACATGCCCTGCGCGAAGAGGCGGTCGAGATTCGGTTTCCGGGCGTTGGCGACGGCGTTGCCGGCGTACTCGGGACCGATGCCGTAGCCGTCCATGATGATGAGGAGCAGCGGTCCTGCGGCCGGCGCGAAGCGGTGGTCTGTATGCAGCTTGAGCATGAGGATTCAGGGGAAAGTGGTCGAATGGATCTGATAAATGTACGAAATCCGTGGAAGAGTTGAGCGCGTGGTCCGGCGGCGTTTTCTCCGTGCCCGCGCGTTCCGTATTTTTCGGCTTGCGAACAATTCGCAGCACCTTGTCTCAAATCAATTTCAGGCACCGTATGAATCCCGCACATTTCATCGACGAACTCAAGGAGCGCGCCCGCGCCCTCGGCAAGCACATCGTGTATCCGGATGCGACGGACGAGCGCGCCATCGCGTCGGCACGTATCGTGACCGACGAGAAACTCGCCAGCATCTCCCTCATCGGCGTTCCCGCCGACATCCGCGCGAAGGCCGCGGCCGCGGGGACGGACCTCGCGGGCATCGACATCGTCGAGCCCACAGCCTCTTCCCATTTCGACGCGTTCGCCGCGACGTACCACGAGGCCCGCAAGCACAAGGGCCTGACCCTCGAGCAGGCGCGCGAGCAGATGCAGTCTCCGCTTTTCTTCGGCGCGATGATGGTGCGCGACGGTCTCGCCGACGGCAGCGTGGCGGGCTCGCTTTCCACCACCGGCGACGTGATCCGCGCAGGCATTCTCGCCATCGGACTCAAGGCGGGGATCAAGACCGTGTCGAGTCTCTTCGTGATGAAATTCCCCGACCGCATCTTCACCTTCGCCGACTGCGCCGTGCTCCCCATGCCCGACGCCAGCCAGCTGGCCGACATCGCCATCTCGACGGCCGACAACCATCGCGCCCTCCTGCAGGAAGAGCCGCTCGTGGCCCTGCTGTCCTTCTCGACGCGCGGCAGCGCCGAGCACGAGACCGTGGACAAGGTGCGCGAGGCCCTGCGTCTCGTGAAGGAGCGCCGCCCCGACATCAAGATCGACGGCGAGATGCAGTTCGACGCCGCCATCGTCCCGAAGATCGGCGAGAAGAAGGCGCCGGGCAGCGAGATCGCGGGCAAGGCCAACTGCCTCATCTTCCCCGACCTGCAGTCCGGCAACATCGGCTACAAGATCGCCGAGCGTCTCGGCGGCGCGGAAGCCCTCGGACCCATCGTCCAGGGCCTCGCGAAGCCCGCCTACGACCTCTCCCGCGGCTGCTCCGTCAACGACATCGTCGTGACGACGGTGTTCAATGCGGTGATGGGGGCGGTGTGAGGGGGCAGGTGGAAGGTGACAGGTGACAGGTGACAGGTGACAGGTGACAGGTGGAAGGTGCATCCGACGCGGTGACACGGAGACGCGGTGACACGGAGACGCGGTGACACGGAGACGCGGTGACACGGAGACGCGGTGACACGGAGACGCGGAGAGGATGGTCACGGACTCACTGGACCCGTCATCCTGAGCGAAGCGAAGGATCTGGACGTTCAGTTTACGAGCGACGTTCGCCGTCTGTCGGCCTTCCCCGGAACGTTGTCGGGAACCACGAACTCATCCCCCCGCCCCCCTTCGCTTCGCTCATGGCAGGCCTTCCTTGGAAAGGGAAGGGGGAGGAAGAGGAAGAAAAAGGGATCCTGTATTCTTCTGCCATCTTCGCGTCGATGGCATCGGCACGAAGGGCCTCTCAAATTCGATAGCCCCTTTCCTTTGAATAGCGAAACAGGCGAGCCGTCCGGCCCGCCTGTTTCGTGAAATGGAAACCTCGAATCTCCCATCTCCCATCTTTCTTCACCTTCCACCTGCACCCTTCCACCTGCCCCCTACTTCATCACCGTCATCCGCTTCGTCAGCATCTGATCGCCGAACTGCAGCGTGTAGGCATACGTGCCCGAGGGGAGCTGCGAAGCATCGAACGTTGCATGGTACGTGCCGCCCACGAGCAGTTCATTCACGGGCGTGGCGACAAGCGCGCCGAGGAGATCGAACACACGCAGGGTGACGCGGCCGGTGGCTGGTACGGAGAAGCGGATGTTCGTGGACGGATTGAAGGGATTCGGATAGTTCTGTCCGAGATTGAGATCGGCGGGCGCGCCGACGGACTGCACTGCATCCGGAGCCCACTCGTAGATATGGATATGGAAGCCGGGCCGCTGATTCTGATCCTTGTTCGGAGGGGAACTCAGCGTTGTCGACAGACCGTCAGAGGCCTTGACGAACCATACGAGGTTGGACCTGCGGACCATCGCCCCCGCGATATTGCGCATGATGGCCTGGATCTGACCGTGGGAGAGCGTAATCCTGGGATCGCGACCGCTGTTGTTCGAGGCGATGCGCTCCGCGCGTGTGAGACTGATACTGTCGACGATGTTCCACATGTAGGTGACATCATCCGAGGATGTGCGCGGGTCGAAGCGCGAGGTCTGAATATCCGTGTACGGGTCTGCCGGGATGGGCTTTTCCCAGGTGAAGTCGAGCATGGTTCCCTGGTACGTGTTGTCCAGGGCGTAATGATCACGCGGCTGCAGCAGCACGAAGGGACTCGGTGCATGCCCGGGCACTTCGAAATCGTCCGAGCGACCGTTGATCGTCTGGTCGGACACCTTGTATACGATGATGTACTGGGGCGAGTCGGCCGGCAGTTCGCGGATGATGCGCGAGGCCGCGAAGTAGTTGGTCGGACCGGTGATGAACACGCTGCCGCTGAAGATATCGGACAGCGAGGGGATCGACTTGTCGAACTCGCCGGGCCAGCGCGCGGAGAAGCGCGATTCCATGGCCTCGGTATTCGCGTTCAGGAAGCGGTCGCGCGGCGTCACCACGAGTTCGTAGGGCCGCATCTGGTACACGGCGGATTTTCCCACGACATGCGAGGTGATCTCGACGAGATAGTTGGTCGTGCCGCCCGCGCCGAAGTTCATCAGCTCGGTGAGCTGGTTCAGGTAGGGGACGGTGGGATTCACCTCGATCTGCACGCCGCGCTCCGCCTTGGTGTCCGTCAGACAAACGCGGCACTGGCCGAGCGAGTCGAATTCCGTCGCCGGAACGGACCATTCGTGCGGGCCGCTTTGCGTCAGCGGCACGCCGTTGTGCGTGATGGTCGCGAAGCTGTAGCCCAGCGGATCGCTGTTCCACGTGCGCGTGCTGGTGTCGCTGTTGGCGGTGGAATTGTTCAGCTTGAGGATGGTCGGATTGCCGGAGGTGTTCCAGGAGCGGATGACGTTCCCGTTCTTGTCCTTGGCGGTCAGCGTGAAGCACACTTCCTCGCCCGCAATCTTATCGATGTCGGCCACGGAAGTGTTCACGATCCCCAAGCCCGACGCGTTGTTGCCGCTCGCGGAAATATCGACAGCTCCATCCTGCGCCGTTGCCATGCAGAAGCGCGCAAGCAGCATTGCTCCGCACAGCAGCATCCTTCCTCGTGTTCGCATGTTTACTCCACCAAATTTCGAATTTCAGTTCAGTGACGAGACCTTTTGTCGCCCACCTCACATCTTTCATCTCTCATCTTTCTTCACCTTCACCCTGCCACCTTCCCACCTGCCCCCTATTTCATCACCGTCATCCGCTTCGTCAGCATCTGCTCGCCGAACTGCAGCGTGTACACGTAGGTGCCTGATGGAAGTTGTGAAGCATCGAATGTCGCATGGTACGTGCCGCCCACGAGCAGTTCATTCACGGGCGTGGCGACGAGCGCGCCGAGGATGTCGAAGACGCGGAGTGTCACCTGACCGGCTGCGGGGATGGAGAATCCAAGGGTGGTGAGCGGATTGAATGGGTTGGGGAAATTCTGATATAAGAACAGTCCCGACGGGCGGCAATGGTCGAAACCGGTTGGAATGGAGCCCCATTTTCCAAGGCAGGCGTGGAAACCGGGACGAAGTGTTGGGTCGTCTGGGACGGAGTGCTGGCCGTCGTGGAAAGCCGTCCTTCGCTTCGACGTACCAGACCACGAGTAACCAGAGAATGGTCTGTTGCTGTGAAAATCATTCAATCAGTTTCCGAGTTCAAGGTGCGACGCGTGTGCCTTGCCCGACATTCCGGGCTTATCGGACACGAAACGCGATGCTTCGTCAAGGTGAGGCTGTCAACAAAGGTCGACGTATATCTGACGGTGTCCGATACCCGTTCGTATTATCGAATCGAGAGATTCGGATGTCCGTGAACGGGTCTGGATGGGTAATGGTTTCTCCCAAGAGAACACTTCGAATTGAGATGGTATTCCAGGATAAAAACGGATGTACCTGTGATTCATTGGAGAGAGCAATTTGAACGGATACGGCGGATGACTCAGTATCTCATAGTCGTTGCTGCGCCCGCTGATCGAAAAGTCGCCGCTCCTGTGCGCGATGACGAACTGCGGGGCGTCCTTCGGCAGCTCGCGCACGAAGCGCGAGGCGATGATGAAACTCGTCTGTCCGGCGACCGTCACATCGCGCGAGAACACGGTGTCGAGGTCGGGGAGGGATTCGTCCATTTCGTCCGGCCAGCGCGCGAGGAGGCGTGTCGGTACGGCTTCGCTCGCCGTGTTCGTGTAGCGGTCACGCGGGGTCACCACGATTTCGTAGGGACGTTCGTGGTACACCGCGCTTCTGTCGGGCACCTGCGCCGTGACCTCGACGAGGTAGTCCGCCGCGGGACCCGCGATGAAGGAAATCTTGTCCGTGCGTTGATTGAGGTACACCACGGCGGGACCGACGAGGATCTCGACGCCGGACTCGGCCTTGCTGTCGGTGAGGCAGATGCGCGCCTTGCCGAGCGAATCGAAGGCCGCCGCGGGCAGCAGCCACTCATGGGGCGCGGCCTGCGCGAGCGGTTGTCCGTTCGAACTCATCGCGGCCCAGGTGTATCCCTTCCGGTCCGCGTTCCACGAACGGGCGCTGCTGTCGGTGTTCGCCGTCGAATTGAGGAGAGTCAGCGTCGTCGCTTCGCTGCGGGTGTTCCAGTCGGCGATCACGTTGCCGTCGCGGTCCCTCGCCGTCAGCGTGAAGCACACCTCGTCGCCGGCGACTTTCACGATGGAGAAGGCGACAGACAGCCCGCTGTGCGATGGACTGCGAGGTTGCAGGGAATCGGGTATCGCGGACTCGACCGTTTGCGCCGGCGCGCTGCTCATCTCCGAGACGGAGAGGAGCAGGAGCAGCGAAGCGCAACGGCGAAAAACCATGATCCCTCCAAACAGAAAGGCGGATCATTCGACCCGCCTTTCCCATGTGCTGCTACATGAGGTCCGGCTTCTCGAGATATTCTTCCGGCACTCTCATCTCATATCTCTCATCTCGCATCTTTCTTCACCTTCCACCTGTCACTTATTTCATCAGCGTCATCCGACGGGTGATCGTCTTCCCATCGAACTGCAGCTTGTAGATGTAGGTGCCGGACGGCAGGGCGGCGGCGTTGAAGCTGACGTTGTACTCGCCGGCTTCGGTCTGCTCGTCGACGAGCGTCCTGACCGGCGCGCCGAGGAGATCGAACACGCGCAGCGTCACGCGGCCGTCATTCGGCACGGAGAAGCGGATGCTGGTGGACGGATTGAAGGGATTCGGATAGTTCTGTCCGAGACTCAGCCTGGCGGGCGCGCCGACCGGCTGCACGCCGACGAGGAAGTCCTCGATGGTGAGATAGAAGCCGGGGCGCTGGCTCGGGTCCTTGTTCGGCGGCGAACTGAGCGTCGTCGAGAGTCCGTCGGAGGCCTCCACAAACCACGCGAGGCTGTAGATTCGCGGCGCACCCCCGGCGATGCGGCGCACAAGCGTCTGAATCTGGCCGTAGGTGAGGGTGAGCTTGGGATCGAGGCCGCTGTTGTTGGAGGCGATGCGCTCGGCACGGGTCAGGCTGATGCTGTCGACGAGATTCCACGTGTATGTGACCACATCCGAATACTTGCGCACGTCGAAGCGCGAGGGCTGGATGTCCGTGTACGGATCAGCGGGGATCGGTTTTTCCCACGTGAAATCGAGCCGCTTGGACGAGCTGTCCAGGCTCAGGAAGTAATGATCGGGCGGCTGGAGCAGCGTGAACGGATTCGGCGCGTGTCCGAGAACCTCGAAATCGTCCGAACGGCCGTTGATCGTCTGATCCGACACCTTGTAGACGATGATGTACTGCGGCGCGTCGGCCGGGATTTCACGGATGATGCGCGAGGCCGCGAAGTAGTTGGTCGGGCCGGTGATGAACACGCTGCCGCTGAAGATGTCGGAGAGGTTGGGGATCGACTTGTCGAACTCGCCGGGCCAGCGGGCGGAGAAGCGCGATTCCATGGCCTCGGTGTTCGCGTTCAGGAAACGGTCGCGCGGTGTCACCACAATTTCGTACGGCCGCATCTGGTACACGGCCGGCTTGCCCGCGACATGCGAGGTGAGCTCGACGAGATAGTTCGTCGTTCCACCCGCGCCGAAGTTCATCAGCTCGGTGAGCTGGTTCAGGTAGGGGACGGTCGGATTGACTTCGATCTGCACACCGCGCTCCGCCTTGGTGTCCGTCAGGCAGATGCGGCACTGGCCGACCGAGTCGAATTCCGTCGCCGGAACGGACCATTCGTGCGGGCCGCTTTGCGTCAGCGGCACGCCGTTGTGCGTGATGGTCGCGAAGCTGTAGCCCAGCGGATCGCTGTTCCACGTGCGCGTGCTGGTGTCGCTGTTGGCGGTGGAATTGTTCAGCTTGAGGATGGTCGGATTGCCGGAGGTGTTCCAGGAGCGGATGACGTTCCCGTTCTTGTCCTTGGCGGTCAGCGTGAAGCACACTTCCTCGCCGGCCAGCTTGTCGATGTCGAGGATCGCGTTGGCGCGCGCGAATTCGATACCGCCCTTCGCGCTTGCCGCCAATCTCAGCGTTCCCTGCTGCTGCGCGGATGCGACCGCGAGCGAGGCGAGCAGGACGATGGCGAAGATCGAAAGTCTGAATCCGTGTTTCATGATTTCTCCTCTGTGCAAAGGGTAGACTCTATGCTCTGCAGTTCGTTAGAAAAAGGTCATTCCGAAAGGTGCGGAGTCGGGGATAACGTCGAGTTCCAATTCATTCTTCCAAATATAGCGATCATGTCTGCCGGAATGAAAGGCGAATCCGGGTGCTCAACGCGCGAAGAACGAAGGACATTTCCGGGCTCAGAACCGCCTGTCGATGGTATGACGCCCGTCGGCGCAAGAAGTTACACGCCGCTTCTGCCTATCTTTTCTGCCCTCGTCACGATATATTTCAGGATACACGACATTCACCTCCTCAGGCATTCATGAAAACGAATACCGATCGCCGTGTTCAGTCGCCTTCGAGTCCCGCAACCGCATTGGAATCGGGACGATGCGCGAATCACGCGCGGCAGCCGAGGGCCATGGTTCTGCTGGTCATCCTGTGCTCGCTGTCGCAGGGTTCCGCCTTGCAGGCACAGGGCACTCCCAAGGACGGCTTACCGCTCGTCTTCGATCCCGCCCGCCACGCGCGCGCCTCCAACGCCGCGATCACGGTGGCGGTGGACCGCGCGACCGGGCAGTACTGGGTGGAAACGAAGGAGCGCGTTCCGATCCTCTTCAACGGCAATGGCGGCATCACCTCCTTCACGAATGTCCGCGTTGCGACGACCACGTTCACGAACAACGACCTCCACTCCGCCCAATCGCCCCTGTTCACCGAACGCATGCCCTTCGGGAGCGCGTCGGAGCAGACGGACCGCGTGGTCTTCACGACGCGCATGCGGGTGAAGCTGCGCGAGGTGCAGCTGACGCAGGAGTTCCTCCCCGGACTCGACAACGATTACGCGTTCGTGCGTATCAAATCCACCATCAAGAATCTGTCCCAGGAGCCGCTGCCGATCGGCCTGCAGCTCATGTACGATCTGATGATCGGCAAGGATGACAATCCCCTCGTCACGATCGGCGGAAACGCCGTGACCCGCGAAAGCGCATGGACGGGCGGCGGCATCCCCGCGCAGTGGGAGGCGCAGTCGCCGCTGAGCCCCCTGCGCGTGCGCGCCCGCCTGAGCGGCAGCGGGACGGACGTTCCGTCGCAGCTCTGCGTGGGACGCTGGGCCTACAACGGCTACCTCGGAGCCGCGGCCTGGAATTACCGTCCGAGCGGCCTCGCGATGTGGGACGACGCGGTGCTGATGCAATGGGATCAGCGCGACATCGCGCCCGGTGGGGAAGTGACCATCGTCAGCGACTACGGGTATCTCACGCGCATCGAAGCGCAGCTCGCGTGTTCGGCGGAAACACTGCGCCTCAACGCGTCGCAGGACGGCTACGCTCCCGATCCCTTCCTCGTCACGGCGACGGTCCGGAACACGGGCGTGCTCGCCATTCCGTCCTTGACCGTCTCATTGACCATCCCTGCCGGCGTGACGCTGGATGCTTCCGAGACCCTCGTCAAGACCGTGTCCACGCCGCTTGCCGCCGGCGATTCCGTCCGGGTGAGCTGGCGCGTGCGCGTCGGCGGCTCGCAGTCCCCGCGGATGCTCGCTTTCGGCACCGAGATCACGGACCCGGCGCTGATCCGTCAGTCCTGCTCCGTCGATGTGCCGGTGCCCGCGCTGCCCGACTTCGGCATCGCGTTGCGCTGTCCCGACAGCATCGCCGTGCAACTCACGCCCGACGGCAGCGCGTACGCGCAGGATACCTTCGACGCTGTCGCGTCGGTGACGAATACCGGCACCGGGACGCTGACCGGCGTCCGCGCGACGATCACGATCCCCGCCGGCATACTGCTCGTTTCGGGTTCCGCGACCGTGCCCGTCGTGCCGTCCACGCTCGCTCCGGCGGGTTCCGGAACCGCCACATGGCGCGTGCAAGTCACACGACAAACAGATCCGAAAATCTTTACGTTGCCAGTGACGGTCGCCTGCGACCAGCGGGTGGCCGACACCTGCGCGTGGACGGTCACGGCGCCGGCGGTGAAGGTCGAGTCGGCGTGCGCGCAGAACGGCGTGTCGACGCGCGGGACGGAATTCTGGACGGCATTCCCGTTCAACGGCGGTTCGGATTCGAAGACGCTGCGCGTGTACATCTCCGCCATCGAGGAGAGCGTCGTGCGCATCGAACGCCCCGACATCGGCCGCGTGGATCAGATCACCGTCCCCGCGGGGACCGTCGACCATGTGGACGTGGAAGCGGCCGTCGAGCAGCAGACGCCGGAGACGGTGCAGAAGAAATCCGTGCGCATCACGAGCGACAAGCCGGTGAGCGTGTACACCGCATCGCTGATGGTGCGGCACAGCGACGCGACGATGGTGCTGCCGCTGCACGCGCTCGGACGCAGGCATGTGGTCGCGGGGTATAATTTTCAGGACCCTGACGAGCATTTCGTCGTCGTCGCGACCGAGGACGGCACCGATGTCACCATCGCGCCGTTTTCGCTGACCTCCACGCAGCGTCCGCCGCGACAGCCCTTCATCGTGCGCCTCGAGCGCGGCGAGACCTACTACGTGCGCAGCGGCATCACGGGCGTCTTCGGCGGCCTGACGGGGAGCACCGTCGATGCCACGAAGCCGGTGGCGGTGCTGTCCGGATCGCGCACGGGATGGATTCCGGAAAACACCCGCGACGATTTCGGCTTTCTCAACGTGCACTACGACCAGGTGCCGCCGTCGGAACTGCTCGGCGTCGAATACGCGGTCGTGCCCTTCCGCTCGCGGCTGGGCGGCGACACGTACAAGGTGGTTGCGAGCGAGGACAGCATCGATGTGACCGTGGGCGCGTCCGCTCCCGTCCGTCTCGCGCAGCGGGGCGATCACCGGGAATTCGTGCTGGACGCTCCCGCGATCGTCACCGCCACGAAGCCGGTGCTGCTGGCGCAGTTCGCGAATTCGTCGATGTGGGATCACGAAACGAACGAGTACGGCGACGCCTCGATGGTGCTGCTTCCGCCCGCGTCGCGCACCGCCGCGTGTCATCAGTTCCAGACCGGCATCCTGCCCGTGCAGGCGGGAATCACGAACCAGGCGCTCTTCTTCGATCCGGGCGAATGGATACAGGTTCCGGATACCCCGCAGCTCGCGTCGCCCATGTTCACCGCCGAGTGCTGGTTCCGTGCCATGTCGCGCTTCGTCCTTGCCTCGCGCCGTCGCGGTGCGGGCCAGACGAACGACTGGTCCCTGATCTTCGATTACTCGCTGCAGCGCATCGAGTTCCTGACATCGGTCGACAACAAGCCCGACGAGTCGTACTACACGCTGCCGTCTTCGCTCCGCTACGGACAGTACAACCATGTGGCCTGCGCGGTGAACGGTCCGGCCGGCACGCTGCGCATCTATCTGAACGGCCTGCTCGCGCTCGATACCGTGTTCACCCCGCGGACCTTCGCGGTGTCCTCCGGCCTCGCGTGGGGCGGGTATTTCAACAACGCCAACGGGTCGACGGGCAATGGCGGCGTGGACGAATGCCGTTACTGGACCGTGGAACGCAGCGGCATCGACATCCGCGCGGCGAAGGATGCGCGGCTCACGCCGGCTGACCGCACCGGACTTGCCGGGTACTGGTCGTTCTGCGGCGGCATGACCGATTCCTCCGCATCGCCGCACACGACCGTCGTCCGCGGAAACCCCGCGCTCGTCTCCGCGGTCGAACTGCCCGATGCGCTGGATTGCGCGGCGGTGTCCGCCGGGGCGCGCGATTTCGCGAATCTCGTCGTGCAGGACGGCGCGCAGGGCGCGGTGACGGCCGACGGCGTGGCGCTTCCTGACACGGCCTTCCATCGCATCGGCACATCGCGCTTTCTCGCCGCGCAGCTCGAGCTCGGGTCCGGCGTCCATCGCATCGAAACGGCGGATCCGCTCGGCGTCGGTGTGACCGTGTACGGCTTCGACTCGCACGACGCGTACTCGATGAACTCGGCGTATCTGACCGGCGCGCCGCACGGCGTGACCGGTGTCCGGGAGAGCATCGTGCCTGCCGGCATCACGTTGGCCGCGGCGCCCAATCCCGTCGTCTCGGAGACGGTGATCGCGTACTCCCTCACCGCGGAAGCCGACATCGATCTCGCGCTCTTCGACGTGTCGGGAGCGCGCGTGGCGACGCTTGGCGGCGGCCGCACCGCCGCCGGTCCGCACCGCCTGCTGCTGCGCGCCGATGGCCTCGCTTCCGGCGCCTACATCGTCCTCCTGCGCGCGGGTGGACGGCAGCGCGCGTTGCACCTCACTATCGTCCGATAACCTGCGGGGAGTTTTTTCCCTCGCCGTCGAATCCCGTATGTTGCAGACATGCTGAACATTCGCACATCCTCCGGGAGACCCTCCGTGCTCCGCCGCCTCGCAGCGGCCGCGTGCATCGCCATCTCGCTCGCGATACCCGCATCGGCGCAATACCGGACGGAAGCGCGGAGCGAGCAGTCCGGGCTCTCCGCGTCCGCAACTTCGCCCTACGAGAGCGACATCATCGCGGCGCGTCCCGTGCGGCATCTCCTCGGCCTGCTGCTCGGCGGCTACGCCTTCCAGCACCAGGGAACCTTCTCGCCCAACTGCTCCTGCGCCTACGGCGAGGAAACGGGGCTGCGCGGACTCATCGGCCTCGATTACGGACTCCACTATCCGAAACTCGGCTTCGCGCTGCATCTCGGCGTGCAGTTCCATGATTTCGGCGCGGACTTCTCCTACGGCGAGACGCGCATGACGCGCATCGCGGGCACCGTCCCCGACACGCTGATCGACTATCGCAAGTACTCGCATGTCCGGATCCGCCTGCTGCGGATATCGCCCGGCATCGAATGGTATCCGGGGAAGTCGGGGGTGTTCCTGCTCGCCGGTCTCGATGTCGGCTACACGCTCGCGGCGCGCTACGACAACATCGAGCGCATCGAGAGCGGCGGCTGGTACGAGTATCCCGGCGGCGGACCGGAGACGGCCTATCTCACGGAGTCGGACATCCCCGGCGCGGACCGCCTGCACATCGGCGCCATGCTCGGCGCGGGCATCGACATCCGTCTCTCGGACCGCTTCATCCTCACCCCGCGCGTCGCGGTCACGCTGCCGTTCAATCCCGTGTCGAGCGAGGATCCCGACTGGAAGATCCTGTCCGAGCAGGCCGCACTCATCCTCTATTACCGGTTCTGACATGACGCGCCCCGACAGATCGCATCACCTTCACACGGCCGCGCTGCTCGTCCTCGCGCTGCTCTCCGGGTGCACGTCGAGTTTCCCGACGATCACGAAGAAGCCGTCGGAGTACCGCGTGACGCATCCCGGAAAGGAAATCAACTCGAGCGCGGACGACGTGGCGCCGCAGCTTGCGCCCGACGGATCCTCGCTGTACAGCACGTCGAATCGCGAGACGCGGGAGAATCCCGACGGGCTCGATCGCATCTATCGTTCCGCCCGGGGAGAACAGGAGTGGCAAAGCGGAGTTCCGGCCTTCGCGGAGGGTCTCGCGAGCGGCAAGGCCGGCGCGCTGTGTTTCGATCCCGCGCACGGGCAGGCGATGCTTGTCCGCTGCTTCCAGCCCGGCGGCGTGGGCGACTGCGATCTCTGCACGGTGAGTCTCGCCGGCGACGGCGCGGTGCGCAATCCCGGCGAGCCGCTGAACAACAAGGAATGGGACAGCCATCCGACCCTCACCGCCGACGGGCGGACGTTGTACTTCGCCTCCGAACGCCATGGCGGCAAGGGCGGCAGCGACCTGTACGCCGCGACGCGGAATGCCGACGGCGGCTGGAGCGTCCCCGTCAATCTCGGGGAACCGATCAACACTGCCGGCGAGGAGATCACGCCCTTCATTTCCGGCGACGGGCAGACGCTCTGGTTTTCGTCGTCCTCGCCCGCGGGCTACGGGGGGCTCGACATCTTCCGCAGCACGCGGAAGGGCAACGCGTGGACCGTGCCCGTGAACATGGGCGCGCCGTTCAATACATCGGACGACGATATCTTTTTCGTGACCACGGCGAGCGGGGATTCCTCCTACCTCGCGTCGACGCGCGACGGCGGCTTCGGCAGCTTCGACATCTACGAGATCGTCAAGCTCGCGCCGCCCCCGCCTCCGCCCCCGCCTCCGGTGCGCGAGCCGCTGGTCGTGCGGTATACCGCGAAGAACGCCTTCACCCTGGATCCCGTGCCGGCCTCCATCACGCTCGCGACACACGGAGAGAAGGACATCGCGCTGCGGGCGGACCAGAGCGGCAAGGCGCGGACGGAAGTGCTGGACGGGCGCGAGTACGCAGTGAAGGCGTCGTCTCCGGGTTTCATCAGCGGGGTCGACACGTTCCTGTATCCGCTGAAAACCGTCGGCACGAAGGAGCGCAGCATTCTGCTCATGCCGGTATTCGAGGCGGAGCGGAAAATCTACGCGTTCGTCGTGGAGTTCGATTTCAACTACTCCAACATCCGCCCGGAGGAGAAGAAGAATCTCGACAGCGCCGTGTCCCTGCTGTCCACGTATCCCAACTCCACCGTCGTGGTGTCGGGCCATACGGATTCCGTGGGCACCGACATGTACAACATGCGGCTGGGATACAGCCGCGCCTCCGAAGTGAGCGGCTACGTGGAGAAGTATTTGCTCGAGCGCGTGAAAAAACTTCGGCACAAAATCGAAATCCGCACCTACGGCGAGTCGCAACCCGTCGCGACGAACAGCACCGACGAAGGCCGGCAGCGCAATCGACGCGTCGAGATCGCCATCATCCGCAATGAGTAAGCACATGAAGAACATTGAGAACCTCGACCAGTTCCTGACCGGAATGGAGGAGGACGATCCCGACGACGAGACGGCGCTGCACGATCCGCCCGCCGGCCCCGATTCCGAACCCATCCCCGAACACGAGAGGAGAGCCCCGGACATGCAGTCCATCAACGGTACGCAGGTGCGCGCGACGCTGGAAGCGAACGGCATCGCCCTCTCCGACCAGCAGTCGGAGCAGCTGTCCGCCTACGTGCGGCTTCTCCTCGAATGGAATCACCTCGTCAACCTGATATCGCGCAAGGATGAAGACCAGGTCTGGCGCAACCACATCCTGCACTCGCTCGCGGCCTGCGCGGTGCTTCCGCTGCCCGCCGACGGCGTGTATGTGGACATCGGCACGGGCGGCGGCCTTCCGGGCATCCCGCTCGCGATCCTGTTTCCGGACGCGCGCTTCACGCTCGTCGATTCCATCGCGAAGAAGATGCGCGCGGTCGAATTCATGGCGTCGGCGCTCAAGCTGAAGAATGTCCACTGTCTGGTCGGACGCGTGGAGGACGCCGGCGCCCTCGCGGTGCTGCGGGAGACGGCGGATGTGGTCTGCGCGCGCGCGGTCACGGAGCTCTCGGCACTTGTCGCCTGGGCGCACCCCCTGCTGCGCGCGGACGGCGGACGGCGCCTGCTGGCCTGGAAGGGCGGCGAACTGGACGAGGAAGTCCATGCCGCGCGGCGCAGCGCGGGCGTCGACTCCATCGTCATTCATTCGCTCGCGCTCAAAGCGGAGGACTACTTCGTGCGCGAGGACAAGAAAATCGTCGAGGTCCGCTTTCATGCGTCGTAGCGCGGCGGCGCGCGCGCTGGCGCTCATCGCCGTCTGCGTGTTCGTCGTGTCCGCCGGCGGTTGCAGCGTCGTGCGCACCTTCGCCGGCGCCAACATCGACGCGGAGCGCTTCGAGAAGGCCCGGGAGGCGGCCATGTGGCGCGTGCGCGGCGATGCCGCGGCAACGCTCGCCACACGCCTCGCGTCGGGACCAGTGGACGACGCCGACATCTTCGTCACGCTCAGCGACGCCCTGGTGAACAAGGCCGCGAAGCAGGTGATCGGCTGCCAGGGCTGGATCGACGCGTCCACCGACTACACGATCACGTCGGTCGACGTGTCGCTCACGAACGGCGCCGCCATCGCGTCGCTGGGACTCATCGCCCGCAGCACCGCATGGTCCGTGGACGTGAAACTCATGATGGACTGCGTGCTCACGTTCTCGATGGAGAAGGACGCGCTCGTCTCGCGGCTCGAGCCGTTCAACATCGCGCCGGATGTGCGCGCGGGCGGAATGCTCACCGGGATGGGGGACATCATCCGCGATGTGATCAAGGTCAAGGTGTCGCGCCTCGGCCAGGATCTGCCGCCCATGACGTATCCGGTGGACGTGACCAACACGCTGCCGATCGCCGCGGCGCGCATTCCGATACGCGGTCCGGTGAACCTGACGCTCGACAGCCCGGCGCGTCTGATGAGTGTCCGCCTCCGCATGAAGGAGGTCCTGATCTTCGATAAGAAAGCCGTGCTCGCGCTGAACCTCGCGCAGGCGGAGGTGAAGTGAGATGACCACGGCCGTGCGTGCGCTGATTGCGCGTTGCCTGCCGCCGCTCGTCGCCGCGTTGACAATGGCGGCATGTTCTTCTGTCGAGCTGCCGACGAAGGACGAATCGCGGGAGGTGATCGCGCGTTCGCGCGCGCGTTTCGATTCGCTCGCGACCGTCATTGCGCCCGTCGCGCGCTCCCTTCCCGAGGGATACGACGTGGTGACGCGCGTGCGCAGCGCCATGGTCAACCGCATGCTGAAGGCCTTCGCCGATGCGCGCGCGGACGATCTCCGCATCGCGTTTCCGCCGACGCGTCCGTTGCTGAAGGAGGAGAAAAGCGTGCTCGGCATCCGCTACACGAATCTGCTCGACATCGACACGGGCAACGTCGTGCTGAACCTCCGCACCTTCCGATTCGAGCGCTTCGCCAACAACCGGCTCGACGCGCTGCTCGAGATCGACGGCGGAGGGAAGATCCGCGCGTCCGGCCGCTACACCGGCGTGCCCGCGGGCGCCTCGCCCGACATCGAGCTGACGCTGAGCGAGCGCATCACCTTCGACGTGCGCTTGACCGATACCGGCACCGTGATTCTCCGTCCCGTGCCCAAGCAACTGGCACTCAAGGCGAAGTTCTCCGTGAAGCTCCTCGAGTGGAGCATCCCCTGGCGGGAGGATATCCCGCTGCAGCTCACAGATCTGATCAAGCCGCTCGCCGTGCCCGTCGCGCTGCGCAGCGAGATCCCGTTTCCCGTTCCCGCCTCCACGTTCGGCGACAGCAAGCTGCAGTTCGTGCCCTACCTGCTCTCGACGCAGCGCAGCAGCGTGACGGTCAACGGGGATGCGGTGGAGTTCAAGGCGGACGTGGAATTCCGAAAGAAATGAGTGGGGAGGAGGGAGTAGGGAGGAGGAGAGATGTATCCCCGCGGCGATCGATATGCCGTATCGCATCAGGCCGCACTTGACGCTCGCCTGACGCCTGCATACATTGTCGCATGAAACCGGTTGAGGCTCGACGAGGGTACGCCTTCTTCCGTTCGATTTCTGAAGACGCGCAAAGACCGGCTCGATCCTGACCAAGGAGCACATATGAGAAAGAGTGCTTTCGCACGTTCCGTCTTCCTTGCGTTCGTCGTTTTTCTCTCCGGATCGCAGCGCGGTCTCGCGCAGGTACAGGATGTGTCCGATTCCACGTGGCGCATCGTCATGCCGACAGCGGCGGCGGTGGATGTCGACATGGGCCGGGTCCTGGTGGGCACCGCGAAGGATTCGGTGATCACGGCGTATCTGACAAACACCGGATCGGTCGCGATCCGTATCGATTCCATCTTTTTCACCGGATCGGACGCAGGCTCGTTCGCGCTCGCTTCCGGCCTCCCGCCTTTCGCGATACCACGGGGCGCCACGCAGGCGGTGGAGTTTCGATTCAACGCCCGGACTGCCGGAGTGAAGATTGCCTCGGTGAAGATTTTCACGCAGGCGGACACGCTCACGCGCGGCATTCGAGGCGAAGGTGTCCTGCCGCAGATCGAGATCGGGATTCCGATGGTCGATTTCGGGAAAGTGAAAGTCAACGCGTCGAAGGACACGACCATAACCGCCGTCATACGGAACGCGGGCGGCGGGACGCTGACTGTTTCGGGAACCCAGCAACTCGGGCCCGACCTTGCGCAGTTTTCCGTACAGACGGGCGGCGGTGCTTTTTCGCTCGCGCCGGGAGAGTCCCGCAGCATGCGATTGCGCTTCTCTCCCACGCTCCCTGGACGAACGAGCGGACGCCTCGCTTTCCATCATGGCGGCCCGGGTTCGCCCGCGGTGGTGGAGTTGTTCGGGGAAGGCCTTGGCATAGAAGGCGCCGCCACGCTGATGCTGGATACCATCCGGGCCAGCGCCGGAGAATTGGTGGAAGTTCCGCTGTACCTTCGCAACACGCAGGATGTGACGCTGAGTGGCGCAATCGGGATTCAGACCGAGCTGCGCTTCAACGCATCCCTGCTGTCGCCTTTCGGAAACACGCCGAAGGGGAGCATCGCAAACAACGAGCGCACGATCGTGCTGGAGAATATTCCGACCCTTCCCGATGCGAAAGGGATCGTCGCGACACTGCAGTTCATCGCGATGCTGGGCGATGCGGACGGCACGCCGCTGCAGCTCGAACATTCCTATGCGTTCGGCGGGAAGGTGGCGTTGACGGAAGCCCCCGGGTACTTCCTCCTCAGCGACGTCTGCCGCGAAGGCGGGTCGCGCCTGTTTCAGGCGACCGGAACATCGGGTCTGTCTCAGAACCGGCCCAATCCATTCAATGCGTCCACGGTCATCGAGTATGAAGTGATCGAGAACGCTCCACTGCGGCTCGTTGTGATGGACCTGCTGGGGCGAACCGTGTCGACCCTCGTGGATGGCATGGTCCCGCCGGGACGATATGCCGTTGCCTTCGATGCCTCCGATCTTGCGTCGGGAACGTACGTCATGGTCCTGCAGATGCCGACGGAGAGGCTGTTCAGATTGATGGAAGTGGTGAAATGAAAAATTCAATCACATCCTCGGGAAGACATCCTGGTAGCTGCATGGTACGAAACCTGACGTCCAGACGTCGGGCGGGAAAGAGCATCATATCCCGGAGCGTCACGGCTTCCATGGCGCTGTTCACGATGTCGCTGTTCACGATGCACATCCTCCCGGCGCAGTCGCTCTCCGTATTCAATGTGGATGCGTCGGCGTTCCCGAAAGTCAAGGCGCAATTCTACGCGTTCGATGCTGCGGGAAATCGGATCGCGGTGAATGCGCCTGGCGATGTCCTGGTGATGGAAGACGGCCTTGCGCGGACCGTGACGCGTGTGTCCTGTCCGCCGACAGCGCCGCCGCGTCCGATATCCTCGGTGCTGACGATCGACGCCTCCGGCTCGATGTCGGGAGACGGCATCCTTGTGGCCAAAGCCGCGGCGAAGGCATGGATCAACGCGCTGCAACTGGGCGCATCCGAATGCGCCATCACCACATTCAATCAGCGTGCGTACCTGAACAAGGATTTCATCGGCAGCCCGGCGAGGCGGCAGGAGCTTCTCGATGCCGTCGCGGCGCTGCGCGCGGATGGCGGGACGGATTACGACAATGCGCTGCTCCATCCTCCGGCGGGCAGCCTCGAGGTCTCGAAGCGCGCGTTACCGATAAGGAAAATCATCGTGTTCCTCTCCGACGGCCAACCCAATACCGTTCCGGTGCAGGACGCGATCGTTGCGGAGGCGCTGCGGCAGGGCGTCGCGGTGTACGCCGTGATATTCGGCATGAGGGCGCCGCGGGAGCTGAAGGAGATTTGCTCGCGGTCGGGAGGACAATGCTTCGAGAATGTGAAGACGGAAGCCGACGCCGTGGCTGTCTACCTGCGCATTCTGCACACGGCGCAGGGCGGCTCACCCTGCGAGTTGGAATGGACGAGCGACGGCTGCGGCCACTCGCCCGCTCTCGTTGTCTCCTTGCCCTCCATCGGCGCGAGCGAGACGCGCACCTACACGGTCCCAACGGGCGCCTTGCCGCAGATTGTGTGCACACCTTCGCGCTCGCTTCATTTTGGAAACGTCGCTTTTCCCTCAAGACCGACCCTGACGCTCCAACTCACCGCACAGGGGAACTCCGCGCGCGTGGACAGCGTGAAGAGCAGCGATGCAAGATTTCGGATCACGGACTACGGCGGCACCGCTCCACCGTTTACAATTGGCGCGGGCCAGAGCCGGACGCTGACGGTGGAATTCGCGCCGCCGGATTCCGCATACGCATTTTGCGTGTTCACGCTTGTCGGTGACGCATGCGCAGGCAACACCCTGTATGCCGAAGGCGGCTACCTGGGGAAAATCGCATCGCACGCGAAGATCACGGTGATGCGCCCGAACGGCGGCGAGATGTTCGTGGCGGGGAGCGACGAACTCCTGACCTGGGAAGGCGTGATGCCGGAGGAGAAGGTGAAGCTGGAGTACAGGACGAGCGTGTTGACACCATGGCGGTCCATCACAGACACGGCCACAGGCTTGCGCTATCTGTGGCGCGTGCCCGCGACGCCGAGCGACAGCTGCCTGCTGCGTGCCTCCGCACAGACGCGGCCGAGCTTCGCCGGAGGCATGGCGGTGATCCCGGCCGGGACTTTCAGGATGGGAGATATCACTGGAAATGGAGTCTACTCCGATGAACGTCCGGTTCACGATGTGACCATTACACGTTCCTTCCTGATGAGTCGTACGGAAGTGACGCAGCAGCAGTGGACTATGGTGATGGGCAGTACGCCGAGTGCTTTCAGAGGCGACAGTCTGCCCGTCGAGCAGGTGAGCTGGTACGACGCTGTGGCGTTTTGCAACAGCGTGTCGAAGCAGGAAGGACTCGACACGTGTTATACGGGAAGCGGAACGGCCATTGCCTGCGACTTCGCGGCAAACGGCTATCGCCTTCCCACAGAAGCGGAGTGGGAGTACGCCTGCCGGGCAGGGACAGAGACCGATTACCATACGGGAAATATGACACGAAGCGTAACAGACCTCGATTCTCTGCTCGATCGTGCCGGGTGGTTCGAGATGAACTCTGGGGGTAAAACCCATAATGTGGGTTTGAAAGAGCCGAACGCGTTCGGGTTGTTTGACATGCACGGAAACGTGGCTGAGTGGTGCTGGGATTGGTACTCAGGTACGTATTACACGGCCAACCCAGTCACGGATCCGCGTGGCCCGGCAACGGGTTCCTGCCGTGTTGTCCGGGGCGGGTCTTGGGGCCACCCAATGTACCAATGCAGTTCGGCCTACCGCGACGGAGGCCTCGGCTTCCCCAGCAACCGGTATAGGACTTGGGGGTTTCGCATCGTAAGGATGTATTGATTGCTATCATTCAAGGATCAGGGTCCGCGGATCATTTTTCCAGCAGCATCCGCGGCGATTCCGTGCGGTCGCCCGCACACAGCACTGCGAGGAGCGACGCAGAACCACTCCTTCGGATCCCTCTTGTTTTCCTGATGCGTGCGTCGTAATTTGGCACTGAAAACAGTACTGAAAGGAGCACGAAAAGTGAATGCTATCCCCGCACAGGAAATCAAGCGACGCGGAATCACCGCCGTCGATGCGTTGCTGGAGAATGGCGACGTCCATGTCATCAGGAATAATCGCGCGCAATACGTCGTGGTGTCGGAGGAGCGCTACCAGGAGTTGCTGCTGGCTGAAGAGCATGCAGCGTTGGAGCGGGTGCGTGCCTCGCTTGAAGAAGTGAAACGCGGCAAGGGACGGCGCTTCAAGAATGCCGCGGAGGTGCTGCGCGCCATCGACGAACTCCCCGCGGAGTGATGTTCACGCTCATCGCTCCACCGGGCTTCCTGCGCCAGGCGCGGAAGTTTCTCGACCGGCATCCCGAATTGCGTCCGCGTTTCACTGCGCTGCTCGATACGCTCCGGCGCGATCCGTTTCATCCCGCGCTCAAACTTCACGCCCTCGGCGGGAAGCTCTCAGGATGCCATGCCGTGACGCTCACGCATTCTCCCCATGTGCCGCTCACCATCCTCATCTCGGCAAAGGAAATCACGTTGCTCGCCATCGCATTTCAGGCAATTATTCATAGGGCGCAAGAATCCTGACGAACACGGTTGCGTGTGTGAATCGCATCATGAGGCGCGGAGCACGCGCGGAGGCGGAGGCCATGCCTCGACTTCGCCCGGCCGGATAATGGATGAACGTCTCCGGATCTTCAATCCGAAATCAGTACTGTCCGGCTACATGTCGCTGATCGTATGCAGCTTGATAGCACCTTTGTGCCTTCGAAAGAAGGCCCACGGAAACAACGACAAGCACAGATCGATCGTCGTCGAGTCGAGTGCATGGACTGTTTTCTCGAGTTCGAGTCTGAACGGTTCGTCGGAGTAGAGGTCGCGTGCGGTGGCAATGAGGTGCTGCGCGAAGTCGGCGTAGATACGCCAGTCGCGTTGCATGTTTGCATCGGCCAGCGTCGAACGCGAGATCGTACGCCGCAGTCCCGCATGATAGAGCTTGGGCCCCATCGCTCGCAAACACCTCTCGATATCGCGCAGACTCTCGCTGCCAGTCAGTTGCGCGAAGGCCATCACGAGGAACTGCGAGTAACACGGGAACCCGCGCACGCGAAGATTGCCCCTGTATCGACGGACGCATTTGTTGAACTCGCGCCTGGGGAAAAAATCGAGCAACTGCGAAAAGACGAGACGGCCATCGTGCATGAGCGGATTCCTTCCAACAGCGTATTGGAGGAACATCGCACCCATGGCGAATTCGACCGAAACAATTGAAATCGAAAACAATGAAAAACGATCGTATCTCTGCTGGAGTCAACATGTTATGCGGTATTGAAAATCGTTCAGCCGGACAGTACTGATCCGAAATCGGAAATCCAAAATTCGAAATCCCCGCTTGTCCGATTCCGATGTGAGCAAAAAAAATGACGGATACGAATGTCCGCCCTCCAATGTCCGCCCTCCAATGTCAATGTCCGCCCTCCCATTGCCATTTGAACCATGAAGAATGGAACGTTACCTTGCGCGTTTTCGTTTTGAACTCAAAGGATATGAAAACCACCAGGCGATACGGGAAGAAGGCGGACCTCGCGCTGGGGATGTGGGTGAAGCTCGCGCGGGCGTCCGCGACCTTCAACCGGCATGCGGTGCAGCAGATCCGGAGCTTCGGGCTCACGCAGCCGCAGTTCGGCGTGCTCGAATGCCTCGGGCATCTCGGGCCCATGCCCATCGGCGATCTCTCGAAGAAGATGCTCGTCAGCGGCGGCAACATGACCTGCGTGGTCGACAATCTCGCGAAGGACGGGTACGTGGAACGCGTGCAGAGCGGCGACGACCGCCGCTCCGTCATCGTGCGCCTGACCCGCAAGGGGACGCGCCTCTTCGAGGACGTGTTTGTCCAGCACGCCGACCGTATCGCCGCACTCGCGTCCGTGCTCACCGAGAAGGAGCAGGAACAGCTCTCCGCGCTCCTGAAGAAACTCGGACACGGACTTCAGGAACCTTGACGCCTGACCCGCTGTTTATATTTCAAGTTTGAAGTATTCACGGGCACAGACACGGAGAGGCGAACATGGTACGCATTCGACGGAGCGGGGAACGGGGATCCACGCGGATGGGATGGCTGCAGAGCTGGCACAGCTTTTCGTTCAACCGCTATCATGACCCCGCGCATGTGCATTTCGGGCCGCTGCTCGTGCTCAACGACGATATCGTCGCGCCCGCGAGCGGTTTCGACACGCATCCGCACCAGAACATGGAAATCGTCACCTATGTGCTCGAGGGCGCCGTGGCGCATCGCGACAGCACCGGGGCGGACGCGATCATCCGCGCGGGCGAAGTGCAGCGCATGACGGCCGGCACCGGCGTCCTCCACTCCGAGCACAATCCATCGGACAGCGAGCGGCTGCACCTGCTCCAGGTCTGGTTTCTGCCGGACAGAAACGGCTACACGCCGTCCTACGAGCAGCAGGCGTTCGACGCGGCGGACCGGAAGGACGCGCTGCTCGCGGTCGCGAGCGGCAGAGGCGACGCCGGCGCGCTCGAGATCCACCAGGATCTCACCATGTACATCGCGACGCTTGGCGCATCACGGGCGCTTCGTCACGACCTCGCGGAAGGCAGGGGAGCGTACCTCTTCCTGATTTCCGGAACGCTGGACGTCAATGGCGCAGCAATCACCGCGGGCGACGCGGCCATGATCACGGACGAACGCGCGGTGCGCATCGCGGCGGACAGCGACGCGGACTTCGTGCTGTTCGACCTCCCGATGACCTTTCAGAGCGACTACCGGCTGGACTGAGGCGGCGGCGTTCCGTCTTCTTCGGAGGATACGGTCTTATTGTCCTTGAATACCAGCGAGGCGAGCACGGAGCCGAGCAGGATGCCGAACACGATGGAGAGTTCCACCGTCACCGACAGGTGCAGCCACTCGCCGGCCAGCATCTTGACGCCGACGAAGACGAGGATCAGCGACAGGCCGTAGTGCAGGAAGCGGAACATGCGCATGATGCCCGCGAGCACGAAGTACAGCGCGCGCAGGCCCAGGATCGCGAAGATGTTGGAGCTGTAGACGAGGAAGGGATCCGTCGTGATGCCGAGAATGGCCGGGATCGAATCCGTCGCGAACACGATGTCGGTGGTCTCGATCACGATCAGCGCGATGAACAGCGGAGTCGCGACGCGCACCCCGTTGTGTATCGTGAAGAAATGGTCGCCCGCGTACTCCGTCGTGACGGGGTAGATCTTGCGGAAGAGCCTGATGCCGAGGTTGCGCTCGGGGTGGAATTCGCGGTCCGACGCGAAGGCGAGTTTGAACCCCGTGAAGACGAGGAAGGCGCCGAGCACGTAGATCGTCCAGGCGAACATGCCGATCAGCGCCACGCCCGCGGCGATGAAGACGGCGCGGAAGAGCAGCGCCCCGAGAATGCCCCAGAAGAGCACCTTGTGCTGGTATTCGAGCGGCACCCCGAAGTACGAAAAGATGATCAGGAACACGAACAGGTTGTCCATGCTCAGCGCCTTCTCGATCAGGTAGCCGGTCAGGAACTTCATCGCCTGGTCCTGCCCCAGCTCCAGCGACACGCCGAGGGCGAACGCGAGCGACAGCGCCACCCAGATGAGGCTCCAGAGCACGGCCTCGCCGAGGCGGATCTCGTGCGCCTTCCGGTGGAAGAGCTTCAGGTCCAGCAGCAGCATGATGAGCACGACGGCGCCGAACAGCGTCCACATGATGGTTGCGTTGGTCATGGCGTGATTCCGGAGGGGCGTCCCGAGGCTGGCATGCCGCAAAATGCAAAGTTTGCGGAGTTCTGCAAATGGAACGCCGCCCGGTGCGGCGTTGATCCGTTCCGCATATGCCCGCCGATCGCGTATATTTCCGCTCATGAAACATCGCCCCGCCTCCCTCGCGCTGCCGGATTGGTACGACGACCTCTTCACCGCCATGCTCGGCACGCCGCCGGCCCGCGCGGTGGCAGCGCCCGCCCTCGCCTCGGAGGTCGCGAGGCTCAACGCGCTCTTCCTCACGGCGGCGGGTTCCGTGGACCCCATCCCCTCGTACCTCTCGGGCAGCGCCTCCGCCGCGGCCTATTTCGCGTACTACGCGACCGCCAACTGTCTCAAACTCACACGCCCGCTCGACGAACTGCGCCTCTCCGGATTCTTCGAAACGCGGACCGAGTTGCGCGTGCTCGATCTCGGCTGCGGCACCGGCACCGCCCTCATCGGCCTCGCCGCCTGGCTCGAACGGCATCGTGATACCCTTCCGGCGATCTCCGGACTGCACATCACCGCGGCCGACAAGGCGAATGCCGCGCTCGCATGGACGGCGAACGTGCACGCGTTTCTCACGGGCCGCGGCATCCTCGGCGCGGGCACCCTTGCGACAAAACACCTCGACCTCAACCGCCAGGTGGTCGCGGCCGGCGAGCACGACCTCATGCTGCTGATGAACGTCGCCAACGAACTCGCGACGCCCGCGCGCATGCTCGACTGGCTGGCCTCGCAGCTCGCGGAGCGCGGCGCCGTCGTCATCATCGAACCCGCGCTGCGCCTCGCCGGACGCGCGCTGCTGGAACTCCGCGCGGCGGCCGTCGACGCGGGCTGGACGGTGTACGCGCCCTGCTTCCGTCAGAGCGACTGCCCCGCGCTCGAGCGCGAGAACGACTGGTGCCACGACGACGTTCTCTGGACGCGCCCCGCCTGGTACGCCGTGCTCGACGAGGCGCTCGGCAACGTCAAGCACTCGCTCAAGTACAGCTTCCTCGTGCTGAACCGTCATGGCGCCACGCTCGGCGACGCGCTCGGCGCCTCGCAGCCCCGGCGCGTGGTGAGCGACGCGCTGCACGAGAAGGGCAGGACGCGCGCGTATCTCTGCGGCGAGACGGGACGCTTCTCCTGCATGCGGAACACGCGCGACGCCGGCGATGCCAATCGCGATGTGGACGTCATGCAGCGCTACGACGTGGTCCATATGGACCATGAACATCCGCGGGAACACGATGTGCAGATCGGCGCGGATACCACGGTGCGCCGGCTGATCCCGTGACACGGCGACGCAGCATCCGCACCGCGCCATGAGCAGGCCGTCGCGCATCGTCGAGCCCGCGTACGCGGAGGCTTACGGCCTCTGCCGGAGCATCGCGCGCGCGCACTACGAGAACTTTCCCGTCGCGTCCATCCTGCTCCCCGCGCGGCTGCGTCCGCACGTCGCGGCGGTGTACGCCTTCGCGCGGCATGCGGACGATATCGCCGATGAAGGCGACGACGGGCAGGCCGTCCGCATCGAGCGCCTCGACGCGTGGCGCGCGCTCCTCCGCGACTGTACGTCGCCGGGCTTTGAAACACGAACGGACATCGCGGATCCCGCCCGCGCCATCTTCCTCGCGCTGGGCGACACCATCGCGGCCTTCGATGTTCCGACGCAGCTTTTCGAGGACCTGCTCGACGCCTTCCGTCAGGATATCGTGAAGGAAACGTACGACACGTTCGACGAGGTGCTGGACTACTGCCGCCGCTCGGCGAATCCTGTCGGTCGCATTCTGCTCGCGCTGTTCGGTCGCCTCGACGAGCACAGCGCCGCGCCCTCCGACGCGCTGTGCACGGCGCTGCAGCTCGCGAACTTCTGGCAGGATGTCTCGGTGGACATCGCGAAGCCGCGCGTGTACATTCCCGCCGAGGATTTCGCGCGCTTCGGGGTGGATCGCGGCGACTTCGAGAAGGGCCTCGCGGGCCCGGAATTCCGCGTGTTGATGCGTTTCGAAGTCGAGCGCGCGCGGTCCTTCTTCATCGACGCGCTGCCGCTGTTTCCCGTGGTCCCGCTACGGCTCCGGCTCGAATTGCGCGCCGTGTGGCGCGGCGGCATGCGCATCCTTGATAAAATCGGACGAGTCGAGTATAATACACGTTCGCATCGTCCAACACTTTCGCGAATCGACGCGCTGGTCGTCCTCGCGGGGCTGCTGCGGGATCCCCACATCTGAGCCGGCACATGTCAAAGAACGACGTCGCTGACATCATCACGAAGCAGAGCAAAACGAATTTCATGATTTCGTTTTCGATGCTGCCGGAACCCAAGCGGGAGGCGATACACACGGTGTACGCGTTCTGCCGCTGCACGGACGACATCGTGGACGAAGGCGGCGACCACGCGTCGAAGTCCGCCATGCTCGCGCGCTGGACCGCGGAACTCGAGCGCGGCTTCCGCAGCGAGTCGTCCTACCCGCTGCTCAACAAGCTGCACGTCATCGCCACGCGCTTCAACATCCCCGCCGCGCACTTCTTCGAACTCATCCG
Source organism: Ignavibacteria bacterium (assembly GCA_016720835.1). Classification (GTDB taxonomy): domain Bacteria; phylum Bacteroidota; class Ignavibacteria; order SZUA-365; family SZUA-365; genus JADKJW01. The sequence continues at coordinate 13,518 of JADKJW010000002.1, read as the reverse complement.
CGGCATGCGCATGGACCTCGACAAGGCGCGCTACGAGACCTTCGACGAACTCTCGGAGTACTGCTACCGTGTCGCGTCCACCGTCGGACTGATGTGCAGCGAGATCTTCGGCTACCGCAACACGCAGACGCTGCAGTACGCCATCGATCTCGGCATCGCGCTGCAACTCACCAACATCGTGCGCGACGTGCGCAGCGACGCGCTCATCGGGCGCATCTACATTCCGCACGAGGATTTCGTCCGCTTCGGCTACACCGAGGACGAGCTGCTCGCCTCCGTGTACAACGACAGCTTCGTGCGTCTCATGCGCTACGAAGTGCAGCGCGCGCGCGAGTACTACGATCGCGCCCGCGCCTCGCTCGCCGTCGAGGATCACCGCGCCTTCGCGGCGGCGCGCATCATGGACCGCATCTACTCGCGCATTCTCGACAAGATCGAACGCAAGCAGTATGCGGTGTTCGAGGACAAGATCTCGATCTCCTCCGCATCCAAGTTTTTCATCGCGCTGCGCGAATATTTCAGCTCCCCGTCCTGCGACGTGCTCCCGCGGTATGATTGACGTCGCCGTCATCGGCGGCGGGTTGGCCGGACTGGCTGCCGCGGTCGATCTCGCGCAGAAGGGGAGGAGCGTCGCGATCTTCGAGGCCCGCCCGCAACTCGGAGGCCGCGCGTGGTCCTTTCCCGACGCGTCCGGCGACGACATCGACAACGGTCAGCACCTGCTCATGGGGTGTTACAGCGCCACACTGCGTTTCCTGCGCGCGCTGGGCACGGAACAGCTGCTCGAACGCATGCCGCGCATGGCGATTCCGTTCCGCAAGGCGGGCGGTGCGGAGGCCGCGTTGAAGGCGGGCGCGATGCCGCATCCCCTCGGCCTGATGCAGGCCTTTCTGGGGTACGAGTTCCTGTCGATGGCCGAGCGCATGTCGGTTCTGCGCGTTGCGGTATCGTTGCGGGGTCTTTCCGGAGAGGGTTTCGATGCGCTCGATGCGATGAGCGCCGAGGCGTGGCTCGCGACGTCGGGCCAGTCGGCGAATGCCGTGGAGGTGCTCTGGCGACCCATCGTGCTCGCGACCATGAACACCGATGTCCGCGATGCCTCCGCGAAGCTGCTCGCGGTGGTGCTGCGCGAAATCTTTCTCGGCAGCGCGGATGCGTCCGCATTGCTGCTGCCCGCTCGCGGTCTCTCCGACATCTTCTCCCGTCCCGCGGCCGTCTTCCTCGAAGCACACGGCGCGATGATCCGCACACACGCGCCCGTGCGGCGCTGCAGTGTCACGACAGGCGGCATCGCCGTGCATCGTGATGGCGGGGAGCCCTGCGTCGCGCGCGCCGTCGTTTCGGCGCTGCCGCCGTGGTCGCTGCGCGCGCTCGACGGGCATGCGGCGCAATTCGGCCTCGTCGATGGACAGCTCGATCGATTCACGCCCTCGCCGATTCTCTCGGCGCACTTCTGGTCCCGCGTCGAGATCGGCGAGTATCCCGTCACCGGACTCCTGGGAACGCGTCTGCAATGGCTCTTTTCGAAAGGGAGAAGCGCGGACGGATTGTTTCGGTACTCCTGCACGATTTCCGACGCGCGGGAGATCGATGGTCTCTCGACGGAGCAGATGGAGGAACTGATAAAAACGGAGCTGAGTATCCTCTATCCTGGAATGCACGCATCAGCCCTCGCGCGCATCAAGCTCGTGCGCGAACGCGCGGCCACCTTCATCCCGTCGCCGGGCATGGAGGCCCACCGGCCCGCATCGGATGGCGGACTGCCGGGTTTCTTCCTTGCGGGGGACTGGACCGACACCGGCCTGCCCGCCACCATCGAAAGCGCGGTGCGCAGCGGCGAACGCGCGGCTTCAGCAGCACACGACTTCCTGCGCCGCACCTGACGCAGCCGCTCCCGGATTCTCGCCGATCAGTGACGGACGATCAGTTTCGCTGCGGACGCCGTCCGTGTGCCGCGAAGTTCCAGGATGTACGCGCCGGTGGGGAGATCGTCCGTGCGGATGCTGATCGAATGCTCGCCTTCTGTCGCCTCGACATTCGCAGCAACGGTGCGCACGACCGCGCCCAGAAGATTGCGCAGCGTGATGCTGATGCGGTCCGCATCGGGCAGCGAATAGCGCAGCAGCGCGTGCCTGTCGGCTGGAAGCGGTGCGAGTTCGTCTATCGTCAATATGGACGGCATCGCGATCAAAACTTCCACCACCGGCGAATACTCCACGCCTCCGTCCGCATCGTGCTGCGCGAGGCGGTAGCTGTTGAGGCCCTGCAATGCGGAGGCATCCGTCCATGAGTAGGACTGCCGCGCGTCCGTATCGCCCTTGCCGGGAACATATCCAATCGTCGTCCAGGCACGTGTTCCTGGTACTTTTCTCTCGATACTGAATCCCGCATTGTTCCGCTCGCTGGTCGTCTCCCAGAGCACTTCCACCGCTCGCGGTCCGGTCTGCCGCGCCGTGAAGGCGACGAGCGTCACCGGCAGACCGCCGTTGATGGTGCGGAGGACGGCGCCGTAGTCACCGACGATGACGCCGCTGCTGCGCGAGAGAAACTGCATGTCGTAGATGTCGTGTCCCGAGCCGCTCGCGTAACGCTGCCAGGTCAGGCCGCGGTTCGTCGTTGCGAAGAGCGCGCCGTTGCTGCCTCCCGCGAAGCCCGTGTCCGGCGAGACGAAGGTCACGGTGTACAGCTCCTCGTCCTCCGGTGCGGGGCGGTGCGACCATGTCGTGCCGCCGTCACTGGAATGACAGATGACGCCGTGTGTGCCCACGGCCCAGGCCTCGGTCAGGGTGTTGAAGCACACCGCGTACAATTCGTCGCTGACGCCGCTCGCCATGGGCTGCCAGGTCGCGCCGCCGTCAAGCGTCCGCACGATGGCGCCGCCATAGCCGACGGCAAGGCCGTTGAGGGCGTTCACGAAATCCACGCCCGCGAACTGCTGCGCGGTGCCCGACACTGCCTGAGCCCAGGTCGCGCCGCCGTCCGTCGTGCGCACGATGGCGCCCGCATCGCCCACCGCGACGCCGTTCAGGGGCGTCGAGAAGGCGATGTCGAGGAGGGCGCGATTCGTGGCCTGCTGCGCCGTCCACGCGGCGCCTCCATCCGTGGTGCGAAGCACGAGACCGGCGCTGCTGCTGGCCCAGCCGCGCAGACCGTCGGCGAGGTGTATCGCGTAGAGATTCTGCGTCGTGCCGCTGCTTTGCGCGGTCCAGGTGGCGCCGCCGTTCACTGTGCGAAGTATCGTGCCGTTCACGCCTGCCGCCGTGCCGGTATCGGAGGAAGAGAAGCTGACGCCGTGCAGGCGCGCGGGCACACCGCTGTCGAGCTGCGACCACGCGGCGCCCGCATTCGTGCTGCGCAGGATCGTGCCGAAGTCGCCCATCGCGACGAGCGTGCTGTCGTTCACCAGCGCGAGCGTGGTGAGATCTTCGGAAACACCGGAGGGGAGCGGCGTCCAGGTGCCGCCGCCGTCCGTGCTCTTGAAGATACCGCCGCCGCCTCCGCAGGCGTACGCGAGGGTCGGCGTGACCATGCGCACGGCGTAGAGCGGCGCCGAAGCGCCCGTGGGGATCGAGGTCCAGTTCGCGCCCGCATCCGTGGTCTTGTAGATGTCGCCGATCGAACCGGCCATCATGCCGATGAAGCCTGTCGCGAAGGAGAGCCCCGAATAGCGGTACGGCAGCGTGAAGGCGTCCCAGGTGCGCCCTCGGTTGGTCGTGCGCATGGCGATGCTGGCGTCGCCCAGCGCGTAGCCGAAGGTGGTGGTCGGAAAATCGAAGGCCACCCAGTCGCCGTACGGCACGGTGTTGTCCTGCGCCCACGTCACGCCGCCGTCGCTTGTGCGGAGGAAGGTGCCGAAGGCGCCGCCCGCGATGGCGCTGTCGGCCGTGAAGAGATGCACGCAGTAGAGCGGATCGCTCGTGCCGCTGCTCAGGGTGTTCCAGTGCGCGCCGCCGTCGGTGGTCTTGAGGATGGTGCCCCGTTCACCCACCGCCATGCCGAGCGACGCGTTGAGGAAGTGCATGCCCCAGAGGTTGCGGAAAGCGCCGCTCGATGTCGTGAACCAGTGGAGTCCCGCATCCGTCGTGCGCAGCATCATGCCGCCGTTGCCCGCGGCGATGCCGTCCGTCGCTGTCGTGAACCGCACGCTCTGCAGTATATTGCCCTGCGGAAGCCGGTTCTGCCAGGTCCAGTTGAACTGCGCCGACGCGATGCAGGCGCAGAATATGAGCAGCGTTGCCGCACATGCGAATGTCCGTGTCATGGATGATCTCCTGTGCGGTGTGAACGCTTCAACCCGGGTGAATGTTTCAGGAATATGAGCGAAAACGACGCGATAATGAACAGCGGAACCCCGAAAACCCGCGTGGTGGTGGGCATGTCCGGCGGTGTGGACTCCTGCGTGGCGGCGGCCCTGCTCGTCGAGCGCGGCTACGAGGTCATCGGCGTGACGATCAAGACCTACGCCTACGATGACGTCGGGGGCAACCGCGCGAACGATTCGAGCTGCTGCTCGCTCGACGGCATTAACGATGCGCGACGCGTCTGCCAGCAGCTCGGTGTCCCGCATTACGTGGTCGATTTTTCCGAGGCCTTCAGCGAGAACGTGATCGAGCCCTTCGTCGCCGAGTACCTCGCCGGTCGCACGCCGAATCCCTGCGTGCTCTGCAACCGCACCATCAAATGGGAGCAACTCATCCGGAAAGGCCTGGCGCTCGGCGCGGACTTCGTGGCGATGGGCCACTACGCCCGCGTCGGACACGACCCGCTCAGCGGACGACGCTGGATTTCGCGCGGACGCGACGCCGCGAAGGATCAGTCCTACGCGCTCTGGGCGCTGACGCAGGAAAGCCTCGCGCGCACCATTTTTCCGCTGTCCGATATCACGAAGGACGAGGCGCGCGCGGTGGCCCAGCGGGCCGGTCTGCACACCGCATCAAAAGGCGAGAGCTACGAGATCTGCTTCATTCCGGACGACGATTATGCACGTTTCCTGAAGGAGCGCGTCACCGGCCTGGACGACGCCGTGCGCGGCGGAGAGGTCGTCTTCGATGGCGCGGTGGTCGGACGGCACGACGGCTATCCCTTCTACACGATCGGCCAGCGGCGCGGACTCAACATCGCCGTCGGCGAGCCGGTGTACGTCACCGGCATCGATCCCGCGAACAACCGCGTCACCGTCGGCCGCGGCGAGGAGCTGCTGCACAGCGCCTTCCTCGCGCATACCGTTACCATGCAGAAATTCCCCTTTCCCACGGAGCCCCTGCGCGTCGTCGCGAAGCTCCGTTACAAGGACGAGGGCGCGCCCGCCACGCTCATCCCCAATGATGACGGCACGATTCGCGTCGTCTTCGACCAGCCCCGCCGCGCCATCACGCCCGGCCAGTCCACCGTCTGGTACGATGGCGACGACGTGGTTGGAGGGGGGGTGGTCGGCACTGTACTTGGGTAGCCCGATGTGAAGAAGTGGGCCTGCTCACCGAAGTCCCGTATTCCGGGACGCAGGTGAGGAGTAGGGAGGGGAGGAGGGGAGTAGGGAGGAAAGAGAACAGATCCGGGTGGGGACCCGCCTGCGTCCCGCTTCGCGGGACTTCGGCGGTCAGGCCAAGCGTCCCGCTTGTCCGATTCCGATTTGAAACTCATCTTTTCGATACACCTCTGGCACCCGCTCCGCGGGTGCATGTGGGAAGCGCTCGTCCGCCGCTTTCCGGTGGTCTTCGACGCACCGGCTACTTTCTGGCACCCCGTCCCGGGGTGCACATCCGAAATTGGAAATCCGAAAATAAAAAAAAAAAAAACAAAAAAAAAAAAAAAAAAAAAATTAAACCAAAAACAAAAAAAAAAAAACCCGGAAGGAGAAAATTTTGAAAAAAAAAAAAAAAAGCCCCCCAAAAACCCCCCCCAAAAAAAACCCCCCAAAAAAAAACCCCCCAACCCCCAAAAAAAAAAAAAAAAACCCCCCTCCCTTTCAAAAAAAACCCCTTCCCCCCCCCCAAAAAAAAAAAACCCAAACCACAAAAACCAAAAAAAAAAAATAACCAAACTTCAAAAAAAAAAAAAAAAAAAAAAAAAAAAAAAAAAAAACGGCCCCCCCCCCCCGAAAAAAAACCCCCCCCGGAAAAACAACCCAAAAATAAAAAAATTAAAAAAAAAACCCAAAAAAATTCTCAAGGAAAAAAAAGGCCCAAAAAAGAAACCTCCCCCCACAAAAACCAAAAAACCCCCGCCAAAAAACCCCCCCCCCCAAAAAAACCCCCCCCCAAAAAAAAAAAAAAAAAAAAGGGGAAAAACCCCCCCCCCCCCAACAAAAACAAAAAAAAACCCCCCACCCCAAAAAAAAAAAAACCCCCAACCCAAACCCCAACCAAACCCCCCCAAAAAAAAAACGACAAAAAAACCCAAAAAATTTAAAAAAAAAAAAAACCCCCCCCCCCCCCCACCCCCCCAAACAAAAAAAAAAAACCCAAAACAAACCAAAAAATCCGACCAAAAAACCAACAAAAAAAAACCGGGGGGGAAACCCCAAACCCCCCCCCCCCCCCCAACCCCCCCCGAGAACCCCCCAAAAAAAAAAAAAGGGCCCCCCAAAAAAAAAACCCCCCCCCCAAGAATTCGAAATCTTCAAATCCGAAATTGGAAATTCGAAATTCGAAATCCTTACCGCGCCACGGTCAGCATCCGCGTCACGGCCTGGTCGTTCGTGTGGAGACGGCACAGGTACACGCCGTTTGGGAGCGCGCTGTCGCGGAATGCGTAGCGATAGGACCCGGCATCCTGGGCTTCATCGACCAGCGTTGCCACCTTCTTGCCGAGCATGTCGAACAGTTCGATCACGACCTGCGAGGCGCGGGGCACCGTGTAGGTGAAGGCGCCGGAGCCCTGCATGGGATTGGGATAGTTCTGGCCCAGAGCGAGGGCGGCAGGCACGGACGGATCCATGCGCTCCACGTCGCTCGGGAGCACACCGAAACGCAGCACTCCCGCCTCTGACGAAACAAAGGCGCCCGACGGGGATTCCGTCACCGTCACATTGTCGCCGGCAATGTTCGCCGCGTACTTCGTGCCCGGCTTCATTCCGCAGAGCATGTGCGAAGCGGCCGACGCCGACGGCGTGCTGTAGGATGCGGCGCTGATGGGCGTCTGCAACTGCGTCTGCGCGGCGTTGAACAGCACGATGCTCGCAAGTCCGTCCGCCGCCACGACGCGCGCGCCGATCATGTTGGCATCGCTGGTCATGAGCCTTGTCGTCACGGGCGCCGCGAGCGTGCGCGTCCCCGGCTGCAGTACGGTGAGGAAGGGAATGTAGAGCGGATTGGCCGCATCGCCGACTTCGATTCTCCAGGTGCCGCTGGTCATTTCGTACGGCGTGCAGGGCGTCACCGAACCGTCGCAGGGATCGGGATTCGTCGCCTCGTCGACAGCCTTGATCAAAGGGTTATCCGGCGACAGCATCGCCATGTGCAGGCGCGACTCGCCGAATTCCACAAGTGTGGTGTTGCCCGTCACCGTCGGGCGGACGGGGAAGTGCCAGCGCAGATGCTTGCGGTATGGCCCGATGGGATTCGAGGACGGCAAGGCCTTCACCTGATCATACAGCACAAAGAGATTCGCCTGCCGGAGATACACGAAGGCGCGATAGAAGAAATCGAGTCTGCGCTGATTCGTGTCGGTGGTATCGGCGGCACGGTTGTAGGCGGTGGACAGATCGCTCCGGATGTAGCTGTAGGCCATGTTCTGCTCGGCGGCGATGACGTCATCCCTCCCGTACACGCCCTGTCCGCCGTGTGTGCTCATCTCCGGGAGCATCGAGTCACCATAGTCGTTGAAGTGCAGCGTATTCGCTGCCGCGGCGGCGCCGTACTCCTCGTCGCGCGAGCTGCCGACGATGCCGATCGATCCCGCGTCGCCTTTCCAGTTCGTCGCGTCGATCAGGAGATATTCATTGCCGCGCTTGATCCAGAAATGTCCGGCATCGAAATGCTGGTGATCGTCGTACCACGCCGCGCCCATGTGAATGGATGCCCACGTGGCCGATGTTCCCCAGTCGCTGCGCATGAAGAAGTTCGGGATGGACCCGTTGGTCGGTCCCGCCTGCGGATACACCGGTCCGAAACCGGAGTAGTACGGCGGCAGGACGAGATCGGCCGAGGGACGAGTAGAGTCCGCGTAGTAGAAATCCTCCCATTCTCTAGGGTGGAACACGTCCTGGTAGATGTCTTCCCGAAATTCCGGATAGGGGGAGTTCTTCGCGATCCAGGAACTGACGAAGTGCTGCGCGCCGGGACCGTCCGGCGTGCCCGCGAGCACGGCGGCGAGGCGCAGAGGCAGACTGTGATTGATCGCGGCGCCGTAGTCGCCTCCCCAGTCACCGCACGGCCACAGCTCGAAGCGGTTCGGCATGAGTGTGTGCTTTTCCATGCGGAGAATCTGCGAGAACCAGGAGCGCCGCGCGGGAAAGAGGTCTTCCGATGTCGCCGTCTTGATGATCTGCAGATAATCGATGATGCGGTTGAAGGTTTCGCCGCCGTACGCCCATCCCTGAAGATCGAAGCCGCCGAGGAAGGGCGCGCCGGAGAGGAGAGGCCCGTTGTAATCGCGTCCGAGCTGCGGGCGCGTACCGCCTTCGAAGAGCTGCGCGAAGTAATCTTCCGGCGTGGAGTCGGGGTCGATGAGGGCGCTCGGCGAATTGTCGAAGCGCATGCGCGCGTAGTCGATCATCGTCTGTGCACGCGGACTGTCGCCATGCAGCGCGTAGCCCATCCAGGCCGCCGCGATCATGTGTCCGACGTAGTAGTTGCCGTCGGCATGGTCGTTGCGTTGATACGCGTTCATGCGCATGTCGTCGAAATACGCCTCCATCAGGGCGATCATCGCGGCCTTGCGCGTCGCGCCGAGCTTGTCGTAGCACCAGTCGTAGATCATCGCGATCACCGGGCCGATGTTCCGCGTGGGGTAGTAGTTGCCGGGGCCGAGGGGGGACATCCCGTCCGGCGGCAGGTTCTCGGGATCGGTCTGCGCGCGGATCATCTCGTCGGCGAGGGCGAGCAGCTTGTTGCAGTAGGCCATGTCGCCACTCGCGATGTAGGCAAAGCCCAGCGGGAAGGCGGCGTCGTACCAGCCCTCGGCCTGGTAGGAGTAGTAGATGGTGCCTTCCGGCGCTTCCCCGCGCAGGAGAAACTTGTACGGGTAGATCGTGTACGTCGAGAGAACGTCCGCCTGTGCTTTCAACTGCATCCAGTGCGGGTGACTGGCGGTCATTTTCGCGCGCAGCTGCGCGAGGATGTCGGGCGTGAACAGGAGACGCGGATGGTCGTTTCTGACTGGCAAGCCCGAGGCTCCCGCACCGTGCACCGCAGCGGCGATGAGCAGTGCAGTGATGAATCCGGAGAAAAATCGCATGACGGTTCCTTTCCTGATGATCGAACGGCTGTCGCGAGATCGCGTCCGTCGAAACGGCGCGTAAAATATGTTGAGGGACTATTCGAATGAACAGTGCCGCGCGCCGGACGGTTCCACACATGCCGATTCCGATCCGAATCGGTCAATTCATTGCTCCGAAGACTGCATGAATAGACGGAAACGGAGAATCTTGTCATTTTCAATTGCTGAAATATCCCTGTCTCCGTACATTTGCGCAATCGGACCATCTCTTCCTTCATATCTGCAGGGGTGACAGCATGAAACAGCCTCTTGTTCTCATCGTCCTTGTCCTCATGAGCCTTTCCATTGCAACGCGCGCGCAGGAGTCGGATGTGCGCATCGGTCTCGGGGTGTCGATCGCGCAGAATCTGATCTTCGTCAGTTCATCGGACGAGAGCTTCTACCCACTGGGGTACACCGCGTTTTCGGTTCCGATCATGCTCACGAAAAATTTCCGCATCGAGCCGTCCTTCAGCGCGCTGACCCATTCCTTCGAACGCACGTACACCGACAATACGTCGCGCACGAATTCCTCCAGCCAGTTGCGGATCGGGGCGGGTCTGCAGTACCTGTTCCGGAATCTCGGCGGGGCGGAGAACGTCATGGCATGGCTCGGTCCGCGCGTGGAGTTCCTGCCGACAACGTACAAGAGCAAGGCGAGCACGCCGTCGTCGCCCGAAATCACCACCTCGCAGACCAACCTCATCCTCGGCCTCGCCGTGGGAGGCGAGTGCTTCCTCGCCAAAAGCTTCAGCCTGGGCGCCGAGGCGCAGTTCAACTACATCAGCATCGGCGAGGCAAGCGAATCCGGTTCCACCGCGCCGCCGACCTGGACCGACAAGGAGAGCTTCTTCAATATCGGCACCGCCATCACCGCGCGGGTGTATTTCAACTAATCGGAAATCCGCGGTCCGCGACGTAGTTTTGCGGCATGATATCCGCATACTCTCTTTTCACCATTTGGAGCGCACAATGAAAGACGTGCTGAACTACTGCGCAGCGCATCAGGACGAGTACCTCGAGCAGCTGAAGGATTTCCTCCGCATTCCGAGCATCAGCACCAGCGAGGAGGCGAAGGCCGACATCGCGAAGGCCGCGTCATTCGTCGCCGCGCAGCTCAAGGGCGCCGGCATGAACAGCGTCGCGATCCATCCCACCAAGGGCCATCCCGTGGTGTATGGTGAGTGGCTGGGCGCGAAGGGCGCGCCGACCGTGCTCATTTACGGGCACTACGACGTGCAGCCGCCCGATCCGCTGGACCTCTGGAAGACCCCGCCCTTCGAGCCGACCATCCGCGACGGCAAGATCTTCGCGCGCGGCTCGGCCGACGACAAGGGCCAGGCCTTCATCCACATGAAGGTCGTGGAGGCCTTCATGAAGACGCGCGGCGCGCTGCCGGTGAACGTGAAGTTCATTGTGGAAGGCGAAGAGGAAATCGGCAGCACGAACCTCGCCGACTTCGTGAAGAAGAACAAGAAGATGCTCGCGTGCGACGTGATCCTCATCTCCGACACGCACATGATGGGCGTCAAGCAGCCGAGCATCACGTACGGCCTGCGCGGCCTCACGTACCTCGAGATGACCGTCACCGCGGCAAAGGGCGACATGCACAGCGGCACCTTCGGCGGCGGCGTGGCGAATCCCATCCAGGTGCTGGCGGAAATCCTCACCGCCTGCAAGGACCCGAAGACCGGCAAGATCAAGATCCCGGGCTTCTACGACGACGTGGTCGTGATGACGAAGAAGGAGCGCGCCGAACTCGCGAAGCTGCCGCACAGCGACGCGAAGTGGGCGAAGGACATCGGCGCCACCAAGGTGCACGGCGAGAAGGGCTTCACCACGGTGGAGCGCACGGGCACGCGGCCGACCTTCGAGATCAACGGCATCTGGGGCGGCCATACGGGCGCCGGCGTCAAGACCGTGCTGCCCGCCAAGGCCAGCGCGAAGGTCTCCATGCGCCTCGTCGCGAATCAGAATCCCATGAAGATCGCGAAGCTGTTCATGGACTACGTGAAGAAGGTCACCCCCGACACCGTGAAGTGCGAGGTGAAGCTGTACGACAACAACGGGCATCCCGCCCTCACGCCCATCGACTCGGCGGGCATGCGCGCCGCGGCGGCGGCGATCAAGGCGGTGTACAAAAAGGATCCCTTCTTCACGCGCGAAGGCGGCTCCATCCCCGTGGTGGCGGACTTCCAGCAGCTCCTCGGCTCGGAGGCCGTGCTGCTGGGCTTCGGCCTTCCCGACGACAACCTCCACGCCCCGAACGAGAAGTTCGATATCATCCAGTTCTCGAACGGCATGAAGACCGCCGCCTGCTTCCTCGACGAGTTCGCGAAGATCAAGGCGTAGCCGCAAGGTCCTCTTTGTCAGCGAAAGACCCGTCGTGAGGCGGGTCTTTCCTTGTTGGGGATGGGGGGATGGGGAGATGGGGGATGGGGATACGGCAATGCGGAGACACCGAAATAGCAAAGAATCTGTCTTGTCAGCCCGAGCGAAGTCGAGGGCGGGGACGCGGGGATGCGGTGACGCGGGGATGCGGTGACGCGGGGATGCGGACGCGACACGGGGACGCGGGGATGCGGTCGTCGAGCAGAGAATTACAGCAGCGGACGATATCCGATACCCCGGACTTTTTCCTTGATATTGGCATCCTCCTCCGGTAGATTTCATGCATCGAACTTTCCACCGGAGGACGCGATGAGAAAGGCACTCGGGTTGCTCGGCTTGGTTTGTACTGTACTGCTGCTACTTCCTTGCGCACTCCAGGCACAGAAGGAAAAAAGTACACGCACGGCGCGCACGGAACTGGTGTATCCCACCTTCGGAGGCGTGCGCCTCGCATCGTTTGGCCGCGGCGAGGCACGGGCCCTGAAACCCTACAGGCTGCACCGTTTCGACGCGCATTACGAGTACCGTGAGATCAACGTGCGGTATCCCGACTTCACGCTCACAGGAGTGTACGGCGAGTTGGCCGCGGTGAACCGCGCGTCGGGCGACAGCGCCCTCATCCGCTTCTCGCCGTGGGTGGAGAGTACTGCCGGACTCGCATCCAGCGAAGTCGCAAAGCGCGCGCGCAGCGCCGACTTCCTCGTCACCGACGGTTGCAATGTCAGTTTCTGGCGCATGCTCGGAATGAGAAAAGACGCGCACCCCACGGTGCCTGCGCTTCCCCGCAACGTGGCATGGGTGCTCGAAGCGCGCAGGAGCAGCGACGGCGCGCGCGTGGCCGTGCTCGACAGCATCGGCTTCTTCCAGCAGGAGATGAAGGCCACGGGGTGTTTCCCCGCCTTTTTTGGATTTGCGGATAACGACAATGTGCCCCGCCAGCGCGTCGACTTCCCGCTGCACAAGGTCGTGCGGGATTCGGTGTACCTCGTCTGGTCCGTCGTCGTCCCCGGCAGCGTCGAGGAGCGCTGCACCATCTCCGATACGCAGCGTTACGACGAGAAATTCTCGGAGGCGCTGGAGAGGAAGATTGAGGAGAGGAGTGAATGAGTCCGATGAACAGGGAGTGATTTCGGGGAGGAGAGTGCATTCTCGTCGCGTATTGATCTGGATGAGCGTTGCGCCGGTTCTCACCGGATTTGCGCGTATCGTGGGGGGATTGTGCTGTATCACGATTCTCGGGAATGGATGCTCCACGACGATCACGATCTCATCCAGTGATCCCGCGGCTGACTGGAACATCACCGAATCCCGCGAATACCTGCGCACTGGCCCGGCATCGATCGCTTTTGCCGATGGTACGGAGAGAGATGCTTCCGACGTATGGGTATCGAAAGACAGTGTCTGGTTCTCCGATTCGACCATGGGGAAAACAACGTCCGTGCCTGCTCCTCTTGTACGAAAAATCGTATACACAGACCGTTGGAAGGGCGCATTGGAAGGCGCGGGTATCGGTGCCATCGTGGCAGGCGTTGCCGGAGGCGCAGCGGCGTATGCGTACGAGTCGAAAAGAGCGAGTCGACCCGGAATGACCTGGGGGACAGGCGACAATGCGCCACTAGCGGCGATCGGGGGATTCATTGTCGGCGGTCTTGGAGGCCTTCTGTCCGGCGCCATCATCGGCGCGATACTCGGTCATCGTACCGTCTTCGA
>JADKJW010000001.1 GCA_016720835.1 Ignavibacteria bacterium | reverse complement strand
GCGTCCGTGAAGGAAAGCGCCCAGATGTGCGGGAGTTCGCTTGTGGTGCCTCGTTGCCAGCGATCGCCTCCATCGGTTGTGCGTACGACGCTCCCGTTCATCCCCGCCGCGACCGCGGCGGCGGTGTCGGTCCACGCGATCGTGCGCAGGTTTTCACTCGTACCGCTCCACTGCCGCGTCCACCGATTGCCTCCATCGCGGGTGCGGAGGATCAAGCCGGTGTTCCCGACGATGAAGCCATTCATCGCGTCCCTGAACCGGACTGCGATGTAGAAATCCGATGCCGATGGCTGCGATTGCGTCCAAGTGGCTCCGGCATCCGTTGTGTGAAAGGCCGTGCCGTTGAGCGCCACCGCCCACCCGGTGTCAACGGACGAAAAATGGATCGATGTGAAATTCGAGCCGGCCGACGAAAAAACGCGCCGCCATGAAACGGCCCCGTCGTCGGTCCGGAAAATGCTTCCGTCGTAGGTGCAGACGTATCCGCGCGCCGCGGAAGGGAAATGCATGCCGTACGGAATGGCCATCTGGAGCATTCCGCCGCGCTGCCACCATGTGTCGCCGCCGTCGCGCGTCACGAGCATCATGCCTTGTTCCCCGACCGCAACGCCAAGGAGCTTCGACGCGAAAGCGATCGAAAGCAGGTTCACGGAGGGCGCCTCGCTCAAGACACATTCCCAGCTCCGCGAGGCATTGGTCGTACGAAACACCTTTCCTTTGGCGGCCGTGAAGCCGGTTGCAGAATCGAGAAAGCACACTGTCCGCCCGGATCCGAATTCGGGAGTCCATGTTTCGCCACCGTCGACGGTCTTCATCACGACCCACTCCGCCGAGGCATAGCCGTGCATGCGGTCGGTGAAATGTATCGAGGTGATATCGAGAGGGGTATTGGAAATGATCCTCGTCCACGTGAGTCCGAGATCGGTGCTCTTCATCATGATTCCGCCAATGCCCGCACAGAATGCCACCGTCGTATCGGGCATGCTGATGCACGTCAATCGCGAGCTGACCGGGCTCGCCCCTTTCGTCCACGTGAGGCCGCCATCACTCGTGCATTGGATGCTGCCGTTATCTCCCGCGATAATCGCGATGCTTGGAACGGGGTGCGCGACCGCGCGAAAGGTGGACGAAATTCCCTGTATCTGTTTCGGAGACCAACTCGCCCCGCCATCGGTGGTGATCGCCACCTTGGCGGCGTCCCCTGTCACCACGCCGTGCTTCGCGTCCGCGAAGGACAGCGCGTACATGGATTCATTCTTTTCTCCGGCGTAGCAGCTCGCCATGCGCCAGGATGCTCCGCGATCAGTGCTGCGCAGGACGATCCTGCTGCTCGTTGCAACCACGATGCTCTCGGAATCCGGGCACGCGACTGCCGTCAGCGACCATTCGCTGAAGGCGCCGCTGACACGCTGCCACTCGATTTGTCCGGGTGCAGAAGCCGTGAGCAAGAGGAATACCGTGAGTTGGAAACGAATGCGTCCCATGACCACCCCGGAAGTGCGTGTGCGATTGCGCAAGTTCGCGAGTGCAAGAGCCACTCGCAAGCCACAAAACATTCGCGGGAAGACGAAGAGAATGCAAGGGAGAAGGGAGAAGGTGAAGGAGAAGGTGAATGATCCGGGCTACACGCATTTCACTTCTCAATTCTCCTTCACCTTCTCCCTTCACCTTTCTTCATCTTCCGTGATTATCGAAGCACAACCAGTGTCTTCGTCAGTCGCATGCTGTTCCCAAGTTCAAGCACCGCGAGGTACACGCCGGGCGTGAGGGCGCGCGTGTCGAGGCTGCGCGTGTGCTCGCCCGGCGGGAGGTCGGAGTCCGCGAGCAGTGCCACGCGCCTTCCGAGCGCGTCATGCACGGCGAGGGTGACGTGCGATGACGCCGCGAGGGAGAACGGAATGACGGCCGCGTCGGCTGCGGGCTGCGGATAGGGACTGCCGAGGATGCCGAGCGGCATGGCGGGATGATCGGCGGCCCAGGGATAGTCGATGACAAAGCCGCGGAGATTGAGATCGGCGTGAAACGCGCCTCCGTTCCCGAGATAGATCCAGTATGTTGCCGTATTCCAGCCCGGCCAGCCGGGGCGGAACGTCGCCGTCACCCGCGCGGAGTCGCCGGGCGCCAGCAGGCTTTGCGACGGCGCGGAGAACGAAAAACTATTATAGCGTCCTGAGGCTCCGTTGAACTTTCCGATGCGCTGCGGCGTCGTCGAGATGTTGTGTATCCAGAATTCCGCCTGCGACCTTTCGGAGCCGCGCGTGGTGTCGAACAGCACCGTGGACGGGCGGAACTCGAGCGGGAAGGCGCCCGCAACCCCGGTCAGGGGGACGACAATATCGTACTGGCGCACGTCCGCGAAGGTGTAACGAACCGAGGCCTGCTTCCGGCCTTCCGACCGGGGCCGGAAATCTATCACGGCCAATTCGGTCGAATGCGGCCGGAGCCAGAAATTGCCTGGTGGAGTGGAAGTGAAATCGGCCGAATCGGGGCCCTCCACTCGCAGCGAGATGAAATTCTGCGGGACGCCCGAGAGATTTTCAACATTCATGGACGTGGATCGCATCGACAGCAGCGCGGTGCTGTCATAGCTCACCGCGACGGGCGAGATGCGGACACCTCGTTCAATCACTCCTCCGTTGAGCTGATAGTCGAACACCTTTGTGCCGGCCGTGTTGCAGCGCACGTGCAGGAAGGCGTGGAGATAGGTCCGGATTCGCGACGGGGTGTCGTTGCCGCCGGCGATCGTGGAATCGACCTGCGCAACCGGCCGCTCGAAGATGGCGGTCGAACATCCGAGAAGGACGCGCGACGAGCGCCCCGGAGCGATGGTCGCGGAAGCCGCTTCGAGGATGCGGAACACGTCGCTGTCCGTCCCCGTGATCGACTGCTCGAAAAGACGCAGCGGGACGGTCCCCGTGTTGGTGAAGACCAGGGAATCGAGCTTGTACACGCCGGGAACGAGCATGCCGAACTCGACTGTGGCCTTGTTTGTGGAGATCTTCGGTACCGCGCCCGTCGCCTCGAGAGAAACCGTTGAGAGTGGGGCGACGATGTCGCTTTCCGGGAAGCGCAGCCACGCCATGACGGTGCGCCCCTCGCGCGTCGGTGTGCATCGTACGGTCACGACTGCGGCGCCGCCCGGAGCGATGGTGTCGGGCGTCACGCCGACGATGGCGAATTGCGACGCATCCGCGCCGGTCAGATCGGGGCGAGGTGCCGGCAGGGGACCGCTGCTCTGCGAGGTCAAGACGAGGGTTCGCTCCACGCTTTCGCCGACGCCGACGTCGCCGTACTGCATGCGCGTCGCGTTGGCCGTCCAGAGCGGCTGCACGGATTGCGCGGCGAGCGGGATCTCGACGGAAGACGGGGAGGCTTCAGGCGCCTCGATGCGCAACACGGCGCTCTTCGCCGCGGCAGGTCCGGCGCGCCATTCGATCAGGAGCGCATGCTTTGACGCCGTGGCCGGGAGCGGGACGCGGTCGAAGGAGACGATGCGAAACTCCGGAGCATCAGGTCCGATTATCGAAAGCGCAGGCGCGGCCATGACGGTGTCGCCCGTGTTCGCGATCCAGAGCGCGCGCTGCTGCACCGCACCCGCCGTCGCGCGGCCGAAGCCGACAGCGGCGCTGCTCGCGGAAATGCGCGCGCCGGCAGCGCGCGGACGGGCGGCGCGGAAGAGCTGCATGTCATCGAGTGCAAACACCGCGTGCAACGGATCGGGGAAGCAGGCGCTCCGCATGAGCCGCGGCTGCATTCCGAAAGGCCAGAGTCCGGGTTCATGCCAGCTCGCGGCCCCGTCGCTCGTCTCCAGCGCCGTGGCGGTGCCGTATCCTCCGAAAAGTCCCCATTCCTTGTCGGCGAACGCGACGGCGTAGCCGGTGTATTTCGTCGTATCGCCGGGCAGCGCGAGCCGATGCCACGAGGCTCCGGCGTCAGTGCTGCGCAGGCACAGGCCCTGCGCCCCCGCGGCGTAGGCCGTGAAGGCGTCGATGAAGGAAAGGCTCCTGATATCCCTGGTCATGGGGATCGGCACCCGCTGCCAGCGTTCACCTTCGTCCGTGCTGCGCAGGAGCACGCCACTATCGCCCGCGACGACGATGCACGAGTGATCCGCCCATGCGACCGCGCGCAGAGCCGTCATGCAACCGCTCCATTGCTGCGACCACGTCGCGCCGCCATCACGCGTGCGGAGAATCTCTCCTGTCGTGCCCACCACGAAGCCGTTGCTCCTGTCGCGGAATGCGATGCCCGTCATCGCCGCAGTGCTGAAGGTGGGCAGGCGCACGACGCTCCAGTTTTCTCCGCCGTCGGCCGTGTGTATCGCCGAACCGTCCATCCCGATGGCCCAGCCGCTGTCCCTCGACTGGAAGCTCGCGCCGACCAGCTCCGACGATATGACCGTCGGACAGCGACGCCAGGACGTACCGCTGTCGTCCGTACGCCAGACGCGCGAGTCGTACGATACGAAATACCCGCGGTCGACGGCAGGGAACTGCATGCCTTTGGGCCGGAAGCCCTGCAGCGGTCCCGAACGAAGCCGCCAGACACGTCCGCCATCCGTGCTGAGCAGAACGAGCCCCCGGTCGCCGACGGCAGCACCGAAGGTGTTCGATCCGAACGCGATCGCCTGCACCACGCCGCTGCCCGCATCCACCGCGGCCGCCTCGGACGAGACAGTGCTCCAACTGCGCGCGGAGTTCTCCGTACGGATGATCGTGTTGGCGGAGCCGGCGAATCCGGTCGCGGAATCACGGAAAAAGATGGCCTGTCCGGACCCGGTTTCAGGCGTCCACGTCGTGCCGCCGTCGGTGGTTTTCACGACGAGCCAGTCCGCGACGGCATAGCCGTGCGCGCGGTCCGTGAAGTGGATCGCGCGCAGGTCGCGCGCGGTGCTCGACGCCTGCGCCACCCAGCTCCGGCCGAGGTCCGTCGACTTCAGGATGGTCCCGCCCGCGCCGCAACAATATCCGACAGTGGTGTCCGGAAAGGAGATGCCGTACAGCCGCGCCGTGACCGGACTCGAAGCGCGCGTCCAGGTGTCACCGGCGTCGCGCGTCGTCATGATGATGCCCGAATCGCCCGCAACGACCGCGATGGACGGCACGGGATTCGCAACGGCGCGGAACCACATCGTGGCCCCGGTTCTGCTCATGGGTGTAGCGGTCCACGTCGCCCCGCCGTCGCTGCTCCGCGCGGTGTTGCCGAGTGCTCCCGCCGCCATGCCGTGGCGCGCATCGGCGAAGGAGATTGCGAGGAAGGCCTTGCCTGTCAAACCGGCGATCGGAGCGTTCGCCCAGGTGGCACCGCGGTCCGCGCTGCGAAGGATGACTCCGTAGGACGTGGCGACGACGATGGACATGGAATCCGGACATGCCACGCCGGTCAGTGGCTGCTGTTTCAGCGCATCAGGAGTATGAGCCATCCATGAAGTCTGTGCGGTTGTTGCTCCGGCAAGCAGCAGCAGCAGCGCGAGTGTGTATCCAATCCGTCCCATGGCCACCCCGGATGTGCGTGTGCGATTGCGCAAGTTCGCGACTGCGATGGCCACTCGCAAGGCAGAAGAGGGTGGGGAGTAGGGAGTTGGGAGTAAAAATCCGGGGTAGGGACAAGCCTCCGTGCTTGTCCGATTCCGATGTGAACAAACCCCGCCAGGGTGGGACTCCGCCTGCGCTTTGCTTCGCGAAGCTTCGGTGGGCAGGCAAGCGTCCCGCTTGTCGATTCCGATGTGAACAAACCCCGAGGCTACTTGAACCGCTTCAACAACAGCGCATTCGTCACCACGCTCACCGAGCTGAAGGCCATGGCTGCCGCGGCGATCATGGGATTGAGGAGACCGAGGGCGGCGAGGGGGATCCCGATCACGTTGTAGAAGAAGGCCCAGAACAGGTTCTGGCGGATCTTGGCGATGGTGCGCGCCGAGAGACGCAGCGCCTGCGCGATGCCCGCCGGATCGCTGCGCATCAGCGTGATGTCGGCGCTCTCCATCGCGACGTCGGTGCCGCTCGCCATCGCGATGCCCACGTCGGCCTGCGCCAGCGCGGGCGCGTCGTTCACACCGTCGCCCACCATGGCCACGACGCTGCCGTCGGCCTGCAGCTCCCTGACCCGCTCGGCTTTCTGCTCCGGCAGCACCTGCGCGTAGACGCGCGTGATACCGGCGCTGCGCGCAATGGCGTTGGCCGTGGCCTCGTTGTCGCCGCTCAGCATCACCACCTCGCAGCCGAGCGCGCGCAGGGCTTCCACGGCCGCGGCGGAGCTGGGACGGAGGCGGTCCGCAATGGCGATGCTGCCCGCGTACGCGCCGTTGAGCGCGATGTGGATGAGCGTCTTGCCGTCGGCCGAGAGCGCGTCCGCTTCGGAAGGGAGAGCGGCATGAATGGCAAATTCGGACAGGATGGTCGTGTTTCCGGCGACGATGCTGTCGTCTCCCGCCGTCGCGATGACGCCGAGTCCGGGCAGGGCGCGGAAGGAGTCCGCCGCGGGCACGTCGACGCCTCGTCGTTTTGCCTCGGCGAGCACGGCGCGTGCAAGGGGATGTTCGGAACCGCGTTCCGCCGCGGCCGCGAGTGCGACGAGACGGTCGGGGTCCGTGCCGTCCATCGCAATGACGTCGGTCACCGAAGGCGTGCCCTCGGTCAGCGTGCCGGTCTTGTCGAGCACCACCACCGTGATGCGGTGCGCGCGCTCGAGGGCTTCGGCATTGCGGATGAGGATGCCCTTTTCCGCGCCGACGCCGACGCCCACCATGATGGCGGCGGGCGTTGCGAGGCCCAGCGCGCAGGGGCAGGCGATGATGAGCACGGCGATCATGCGGATCATCGACGCCGTGGCGCCGATGTCCGTAAAGAAGAAACAGACCGCAAAGGTCAGCAGCGCGATGCCGATCACGACGGGCACGAAGACGGAGGCGATCCTGTCGGCGAGCTTCTGCACCGGGGCCTTGGAGCCCTGCGCCTGCTCGACGAGGCGGACGATCTGCGCCAGCACGGTGTCCTTGCCCACCGCCGTGGCGCGCAGTTCCAGGCTGCCGTGCGCGTTGATCGTGCCGCCGATGACGCGGTCGCCCTCGCGCTTTTCGACCGGCAGGCTCTCGCCCGTCACCAGCGATTCATCGACGGAGGTTTCGCCTTTCGTCACGAGGCCGTCCACCGGGATGCGCTCGCCGGGACGGATGATGACGAGGTCGCCCGTCACCACCTCGCGCGCGGGGATGTCCATTTCATTTCCGAAGCGGAGCACGCGCGCGGTGGGCGGTTGCAGCTGTGCGAGCGCGCGTATCGCGCCCGAGGCGCGGCTTTTGGCGCGCGACTCGAGCAGTCGGCCCATGAGGATGAGCGTGATGATGGTGGCCGAAGTGTCGAAGTACACGTCCGCGTGCGCCGCATGCAGTCCGAGCGCGGAGGGGAAGAGCGTGGCGACGGTGCTGTAGATGAAGGCGGCGCCGGTGCCGACCGCGACCAGCGTGTTCATGTCCGCCGTCAGATGCGCGAGGCCCTTCCAGAAACCGACGAAGAATCGTTTGCCGGAGATGAAGAGCACCGGTGCGGTGAGCACGAGCAGCAGGCGGTTGGTTTCGTCCATCGCCATCGGCCAGGCCGCGCGGAAGGCGTCGAGCATCATCAGCATGCTGAGCGCCATGACCGGCGCGGTGACGGCCGCGGCGAAGATGAACTCGCGCCGCAGCGTCGCGGAGGCCGCCTGTTCGCGGGCTTCCTGCGCGGCGCTCACGTCGTCGGCGCTTTCGTCCGCGCGCGCGGGCAGCACGAGCGCGTAGCCGGCGTCGGCCACCGCCTCGCGCAGCTGCTCGAGTGAGGCGACGGTGGGATCGATTTCGATGAGGGCGCGGTTGGTCGCGAGATTGACGCTGGCCTGCAGCACGCCGTCGGTTTTCTTCAGCGTCTTTTCAACGCGGAGCACGCAGCTGGCGCAGGTCATCCCCTCCACGGGGAGACTGAGCACCTGCGCGGCGCCCCTCGGAGGCGATGCGGCTGATTCGGACATGGCGTTACGGGAGACGGTGCGAGCGCACGGTCCGGCTCAGCCGGCGGCGACCGCGTCGCTGTTCACGACCGCGTAGCCTGCCTCCTCGACGGCCGCGAGAATGGCGCCTTCCTGCACGGCGGCAGGGTCGTACGCCACGAGCGCCGAACCGACCTGCACGTCCCTGATTTCGAGCCCGGCCACCTTCGCGAGTTCCTTCTTCAGGCTCATGACGCAGTGGTTGCAGGACATTCCGCTGATGGTGTATTGTTTCTCGGTCATTGTTGTTCTCTGCTGAATATTTGAGTGTGATCTTTACTGCCCTGTCATCCTGAACGAAGTGAAGGATCTGGCCATTCAGTGTACGAGCGGCATCGGGCGAATCGTGATCTTCAGAGCCCTGTCATCCTGAACGAAGTGAAGGATCTGGACCTTCGGTTTACGAGCGGCATTGGGGCGAATCCATGATCCTCACAGCCTCGTTGTCCTGCAAGATCCACTCGAGCGGTCGTCCGCATACGCATCACACCCCTCTCCCGGCCTTCGGCCACCCTCTCCCAGAGGGAGAGGGAAATCAAATCGTGTTCTTGCTTTTCTGGGTTCCAACTTCGCGGGCTTCACACATATGTTCACCGTGCCGATCATGCTCGCTGCTCATACCAATAAGATACACGTTTCATCCGGAAGATTCAGAGACAAACTCCAGTACCGTAGAGATGTGATTGGTTTTTTCAATGTCCCGCTCGGTTTTCAAAACGCCACGATCGAATTTTTCTGTGTCGAGATCGGCATGCCGGCTGTTTGTTCGAGGTACGAAATGCCTCTATCGGATTTTTTATTGGCATGATCGAAATATCTATTGCCTCGATGGAGATTGTATTTGTCGCGACTCCGCGATGATGCCGTCGCATTATTCTGTTGCGAATCGCTCTCCAGAATGGTAGAATGGCACAATACATCCATGGTATCGTTCGGCGAAAGCCCGACTCCCGCGCGGTCTTCGAATCCTCGTCTCATCCAGCCGGAAGCGCATAGAGAGATCGACAGGCCGGTTCTGCATCAGTCGCGCCGGTCACTCCTGTTCCCGAGTTGTTCACTCACTGCTCACGAACCATCCAGGAGGGATTCCTCATGATCCGCACATTGAGTATTGCATTGCTCCTCGCTGCCGGAGTCGCCTCCGCGCAGGACGTCGAATCGAAAATGTCCGGCAACACGGTTTCCCAAGGATTCACCGTGAAAAACAATGCGGGCAGCGCCCTGCTGACGGTCCGCGGTGACGGCAGGGTCGCTGTCGGGACGGCAACCCCAGGCGAATTCAAACTGACCCTCGAAAATGACGGGGGCTTCATGGCCAGAGGCTCCTTTAATTCCGGAGCATCCCTCACAACTTCCGGAGCCGGAACGCGAATGTTCTTTTACCCGAGAAAAGGCGCCTTCCGGGCGGGAAATGTCACCGCGTCTGAATGGGACGATGCGAACATTGGTGATTTCTCCACGGCCACCGGCCGCAACACCACCGCCAGCGGCTATGCTTCCACGGCCCTCGGGTACGATGCAAGTGCCACAGGGGGCTACTCCCTGGCTCTGGGGCTGCACTCGGTGGCCAGCGGGACCCCTTCAGTCGCGATTGGGGCGCACGCAACCGCCAACAGTCAGTACGGGATCGCGATCGGTTCGTATGTGTCAACGAACGGCGCCGCGGGCGCCTGCGTGATCGGCGACCAGAGCACGAGCACGGTGATGACGGCGAGCTCGAACAATCAGATGTCCATGCGCTTCAGTAGCGGATACCGCCTGTACACAAACGGCGGGCTCACGCAGGGAGTGTACATGAGCGGCGGTGCCAGCGGGTGGACGAGTGTGTCGGATCGAAACAGGAAGGAGCATGTCACGGATGTCGACGGGGAATGGCTGCTGTCGTGCATCCGCGCCCTGCCGGTGACGGAGTGGAGCTACAGGGAATCCGATGCCGGCGTCCGCTATATCGGTCCGATGGCGCAGGACTTCTGGCAGGCCTTCCATCTCGGCGGCATGGACAGCCTCGGCATCAACAGCATCAGCATCGACGGCGTGAACATGGCCGCCGTCAAGGCGCTGGAACTGCGGACGGGCGCGCTCGCGGCGAAGACCGATGAAATCGTCGTCCTCCGGCGGCAGGCCGCGGAGCAGCGCGAGCTGCTAACCGCGCAGAACACGCGCATCGACGCCCTGCAGGAAGCGAACCATGCGCTCGCGGCGCATCTGTCGGAACTGCGCGGACTCAAGGCCGAACTCGCGGCGCTCAGGACGCTCCTTCTGCGAAATATGCCGCAGGGCGACGAGACGCACGCCGCGCTGCTGCGGTCGAAGTAGCGGCGGAGCGCGGCCATGAAACACCTCCATCGTTCATTTCTCCTGATGCTGTTGATCACGGTCCCGCTGTTCGGTCAGCTCGGCACCGTCTCCATCCCCATCGGAGCGCAGATCGATATTCCCGTGGGCGCGACGTTCTGCGCCGACACCATCTTCGCCAACAATCCCGGCTACGGAACGCTCACCTACCCGAACATCAACAACATCTGCCGGGCGGTGGTCATTCCCGTGGAGCTGCTCTCCTTGAGTGCGACATGCGAGGGCGGCGCCGTCACGCTTCAATGGAGATCGGCAGGCGAGCGCAATTGCGCCGGCTATGAAATTCAGTTCGCGCTGCCCGACGGCGCCTGGCAGGTACGCGGTTTCGTTCCAGCAAACGCCCCGGGCATGAGGGAAAATTACTACGCGTTCGTCGATCGGTCCATCGGGGAATTGTCGCGCGGCGAGATACTCCGCTATCGACTGCGCCAGGTGGACAATGACGGTGCTTCCGACTACTCGCCTGTCGTGGAAGTGTGGTTGATCGATACACCCGAGTCTCCGGCGTTGCGTGCCGCGTATCCGAATCCGGCATCAGGCACGGTGTTCGTCGAGTTCTCAATCCCTGAAGAAGCGCCTGTGCAGCTCGCGCTCTACTCGCTTCTCGGAGAGGAACTCGCGCGTCCGTGCGACGGCGCGCTGTTCCCGCGTGGCACGCACGTGATACCTGTCATGATCGCGCAGCTCCGGAACGGGTCGTACGTCGTCTCCTTCAGCGCGAACGGAATGACGGAGACGAGACTCTTTTCGATTAAAAGATAGGACCTTGCCAGCCTTGACTCTCCACTGTTCCCCAACCCAGGGCGTGAGCCCTGGGGCGGCGGCACAACGCGCAACGTGGGTGAGTCCGCCGGAGGCGGACGGCATTCCCCAACCCAGGGCGTGAGCCCTGGGGCCCCACGCCCCCCCCCCCCCCCCCCCCCCCCCTCCCCCCCCCCCCCCCCCCCCCCCCCCCTCCCCCCCCCCTCCCCCCCCCCCCCCCCCCCCTCCCTCCCCCCTTTTTTCTTCCCCCCCCCCCGCCCCGGCCCCCCGGTTTGGGCCGTCCCCCCCCCCCGGCCGCGGGCCCTGGGTTGGGGAATGCCGCCCCTTCGGGGCTTTTTCCTGCATCATCGGCATTCACTCCAACACTCCAACACTCCAACATTTCATTAGACTGGTGCAGGAAGCCAGGTTCGGAATCGACAAGCGGGACGCTTGCCTGCCCACCGAAGCTTCGCGAAGCAAAGCGCAGGTGGAGTCCCACCCGATGCAAGCGATCAGAATTTCTCATTACTCCCTACTCCCCACTCCCTCCTCGTTTTCCTTTCCCCCGCTCTGTCCGTACTTTGCACCCACACGAAACACTCTTTCCATCCGCACTGACCACAGGTGCCCCATGAACGTACCGATGACTCCGTGCTTCCGTGTCCCCGCTTGCGTGCCGCGGGCGCTGCCGCTCGCGCTGGCGTTGCTGGCGATGGCGGCGATGCTGGGCGCCTGCTCGTCGTCGCGCTGCGCGTATTGCGAGCAGGGCGACTGCCCGCCCACGGATGCCTACCTGTACAGCGTGGAATTGAAGACGCCGGTGGCGGACCAGTGCGGCGGAGGAGAGGTGTCGTCGCTGGTGACGAGCTACGCGCCGTCGCTGGCCTGCGGCGAAGGCGTACCCATCCTGCGCGTGGACGTCCCCTGCGCGCCGGGCGGCGACTGCAAGGGCGCGCGCACCTACATCATTCCCGAGGACCAGGTGCAGCGCATCACGCGGGTGTCGGACACCAAGACTCCTCCCGAACCCGTCCGCCCCGAATGCACCTGCGTGAGCTGCGCGTCCGCGCGCGACGGCGCGCTCGGCATCGGCAAGCTGGAACTGCGCGCCATGGGCGCCTGGCGCGGCGAACAGAGTCCGGTGTTCTACCCCGACGCGCAAGGCGGCGTGCTCTACGAACCTGAGACCTTCTCCACTGGACGCGGCGGCACGAAAATCACCGCGGGCGCGGAGCTCGCCGCGCTGTGGCCGGTGCTCTCCTTCGGCGAGACGGGTCCGCGCCGCGTGAAGACGGACAACCTGCACCTCGGCCTGCTCACGGGCGTGTGGCCGGTGGACGGCTCGGTGTTCATCCCGCTGTCCTTCCATCCGCGGCTGACGTTCAACAACCACCCCGACCCCTACGGCTGCGGCTGCAACGCGTGGTACGTGTTCGGCGACGTCGGCATCACGTTCGATGGCACGACGAACGCGCCCATCGAAAAAGACAAGCGCGTCTTTATCGGCCTGGGCATCGGCTACGAAATTCCATTGTCGAATGAGACCGACCTCGGCGTGGATTTCTTCGTGCGCCGCACCTGGCTGCCGCTCCCCGAAATCACCTGCTGCCCCGACGTGCCGGAGGGGGATCGCAATCCCGTCCGCATTTCCAACGTGCTCGGCCTGCGGCTGGGCGTGACGTTCTGACCCGCATCCCGCACCGACGTCCGAAGGAGACCGCCATGAACACCGACCGCAGGAATATACCATACCCCCGCATCCGATTCTCCGCGACGCTCGCCCTCGTCGTACTTGTCGCCTTGCTGGCGGCGGGCTGCAAGGACGAAGTGGTGCCCGCGAAGGGCGCGAAGGAGCGCGTGCTCACCGTCGTCGCGCGCGTCATCGATCCCATTACCGGCGTCAGCACCGGTCCGGCCGTGGATGCCGAAATCACGATCACGCAGGTGAACGCCAACGGCGAGGAAGTGCTCGCGCAATTGCGCACGAACGACCAGGGCGTCGTCGAGTACCGCGCAGTGTTTCCCGC
This sequence comes from Ignavibacteria bacterium, assembly GCA_016720835.1. GTDB lineage: Bacteria > Bacteroidota > Ignavibacteria > SZUA-365 > SZUA-365 > JADKJW01. Next base: position 671,858 of record JADKJW010000001.1, on the reverse strand, counting down.
GGCGGGCGTGAACATCCGCATCGCCGGCGTGTACCGCAGCGAGCGGCAGTACTCCGATCCGCCCGTGTTCCTGTTCTGCGCGGACGCGAAGTTCACGCTGTCCTTCGTCGGCACGTTGTTGGTGTGCTGTCCGCGCGATATTTTCGTTACCTACCGCTTCCTCGACGAAAGCGGCAGTACAGACCTTCTGCGCAATAAACCGACAGGCATATCGGAATATACGCTGACGCGCACGCTGTTCGTGCTGGACTGCGCCGATCCGAATCAGACCCTCAGCATCGCCATCCCCGCGCCGCGGGCGCCCTTCGGCATCGCGCAGGTGCGCGTGAACGACCGGGTGGTGACGGGCTCGCCCGTCGTATTGAAGAAGGGTGAAGCGCTCACCGTGGTCTTCACTGTTTCGACTGCGAATCCGGGCGACTTCGAGCTGCCGCTCGATTTCCAGCTCACCTGTTCCGACGGCACGCCCGTGCGCTACACCGTGCGCCTGCTCGCGACAGTGATCGAATTCCAGTGCAACTGCCCGCGGGATTCCGTGCTGTCGATAGAGCCCGACGCCAACACCGTGGAGGTGGGCACGGTGCGCGACTACGCGAACATCCTCGTGTACCAGAATCCCGCGGACTGCCGCGCGATACGCGTGGACAGCATAGTCTCACGCGACCGCGACCGCTTCTGGGACGTGATCGCTCCCGCCCCCGGCACCGTCGTGGACGCGGGCCGCGACCTCTCCATCACCGCGCGTTTCCGGCCCTGGCGCGCGGGCAATGCGGTGGACACCTTCCTCGTCTTCATCCGCCTCGCGGACGACACGCCCTGCCGCATCACCGTGCGGTTGCAGGGCTTCGCGTGCCGCACCATGTGTCCGCTGGTGGTGAAGCCCGTCGTGCAGCAGTTCACCGCGACGAAACCCATCGCCGTCGATTTCTCCTCGGGCAACTCCCCCGTGCCCTTCTCGCCCAACGAGGGCTGCGGCGGCACGAAGACCACGGTGTATCAGGAGATCACCCTGCTGCTGCCCGACACAGCCTGCTGTCCCGCTCCGGCCAACGTGCAGATCACGCTCATCGACAGCGATCCGCAGCGCGTCAACAGCCGCTTCTTCGACGTGACGCCCGGCGCGAACGTGACGCTCGGCCGGAACACGCGCACCACCGTGACCCTGCGCTTCACCGCGCCGACCGTGAGCGAGTTCGAGCAGATCTTCGCGAGCGGCCTGCGCGCGCGGACGGGGTCGATCAGCGACAGCATCTTCTCCGTGAGCATCCGCCTTTCGAACAGCAGTTGCGGCGACTGCCAGCAGCTCATCACCGTGCGCGCCGTCGTCGGCACCTTCATCCGCATCAGCAACGTCATCACGCTGTACGCGTACGGACAGAACACGCCCAAGCTGCCCGACCCTCCCGTGCGCAAGGTCTGTCACATCGATTGCTGTTCGCAGTTCGACGGCACGCTCGACATCGGCCGCCTCTTCAACATGATCGATCCGCAGACCAAGGCCTTCCCGTATCCGCCGAATCTGCACGACTTCTTCGTGGAGGTGGCGGACACCTCGTACGCGCGCACGCCGCCGCAGGATCCGATGCTGTTCCGCACGCCGGGCACGAGCTTCACGCAGCTGCTGCTCTTCACGCGGAACTACCTCGAGAAGGATTTCGCGAACGTCAAACGCATTGTCGGCGACGTGCAGAACACGCTGAACGCCAACGGCGCATACTTCCTGCAGGCCTCGCTGCCGTGGACCTTCCCTCCCGGCCCCACGCCCGTGCTCCCGCGGCCCGGCGACGTGTACATCATTTCCACGCAGGGGCAGTGGACAAGCGGATCCACGAGTCACGTGATTCCCTGCGGCGTGGCGCTGCTCTATGTGCGGAAGATCTTCCTCGGCAACGAGCCCAACAGCTTCAATGATCAGACCGGCATCGAGTACGAGCTGATCTATCCGGTCGTCCTGTACTGATCGATCTGCGACGCATTCCATCCCGACGGCACCCGACACGATTCCTTCCGGAGGACGACGATGAGAAGCCCGAAGCTCCTGTTCACGATGCTGCCCGCCGCGCTGACGCTGCTGTTTTTCGCGGGTTGCGGCGGCACGAAAGACCTGACGGACGAGGTGATCGACTGCAAGTGCTGTCCAGGCGGCGGGCTGCTGGACGGGCGCGTCAATTCGGCGGCCGACGAGTTCGCGGCCTTCGTCGAGTTCGCGCCCGACGAGACGGCGCTGTGGCTGACATCCTCGCGGAGCATCGAAGGGAAGAAGCTGACCTCGCTGCCGAACGAGATCTTCATCGCGCGGCATCAGGCGAAGCTCGACGCCACGCGCCCGCACCGGGGTTGGGGCGCCGCCGAGCGCATCGCGTCGGTCAATCCCGGCTTCGACGCGTGGACCAAGGGTGCCGTAGCCATTCGCGGGGACGAGATGATCATCGCCGCCGAGCAGCCGCGCGATCCCTCGGGCGCGCTGATGGCGGGCGCATCGGGCTACAATCTGTTTCTCTGGAAATTGAAGAAGGATCTCGCCGGCCGCTTCGCGTCGCCCGCCATCGTGGAGAACGTCAACGCGCCCGACGCGTGGACCTCGCAGCCCGCGCTCTCGCCGGGCGGCGACACGCTGCTGTTCGTGTCCGACAGGCCGAATCCCTACGATGCCGCCGACACGAGCGTCAACATCTGGTACTCCGTGCGCGCGGGCGGGCAGTGGCAGCCGCCCTCCATCGTGAAGTCGCTGGCCTCGAAGTCCGACGACATGTCGCCCGCCATCGACGCGTCGGGCGCGGTGTACTTCGCCTCGCGCTGGGACTTCGAGAAGAACGCGCCATCGAAGAACGGCTTCGACCTCTACCTCGCGGGCTCGCTCCCTGACCTGCTGCGCGGCGCGTCGCCTTCGCCCGTGAATCTCAACGCACTGACGCGGCAAGCGGGCTACGACGTGAACACCGCGAGCGAGGAACTGTTCCCGTGTATCGCTCGCACCGAACTGGGCAACGTGCTGTTCTGGTCGTCGAACCGCGGCGGCGGCTACGGCGGCTTCGACGTGTACGCCTGCAAACTCCCTGTGCCGAAAATCTGGATGCAGCCGAAAGTGTACTGCTTCGAGAAGGGCAACGTGGCCGTGAAGAACATCGCCGTGGAAGGCCGCGCGATGGATCCGCAGGACCTGCTCGTCACGGTGAACGGCATCGGCAGACCGATGGCGTCGGGGCAGAAAATCCAGGTGGACGTGGGCGACCGCGTCAGCTTCACGCGTCTCAACAGGGGAGAGGAGTGCGTGACCATCGACTGCCGTCCCGTGGACACCATCGCGAAGCTCGGCGACACGCTGCAGATCGTGCCCGTCAACTGCGACTGCAATCCCCGCGCGGTGGAGACCATCCTGATCAGCGATGCGAGCGGGATTCCGTACTTCGTGACCGGTTACTGGTGGCCGAACACCAGCGCGAACTATGCGGCCTTCAACAAGAGCTGGTCCGCCGGCGCGCTCGCCCGCGCGAAGTTCATCGATCCGGGCGACTACGACTACGCCTGCGCGTCGAAGACCATCGACGATTTCTTCGAAAAGAGTATCTACCAGAAAATCGACAACGTGGTGCGCAAGGTGGACAAGTGCGCCGAGAAGGACATCACGCTGCTCATCACGCTCGTCGGCTACACCGATCCTTGCGGCCTGAAGGACGGCAGTTACACCGATGAAGCCGTGGCGTTGAAGAACGTGCGCATCGCGTCCGGCACGAGCATGCAGGTCTCACAGCTCCCCTCCGCGGATGGCGGCAAGGCCGTGCCACTGAAGGATCGCGGGCAGAACGGCAACGTGATCCTCTCGATGCTGCGCTCCTACTTCACGATGAAGACCATCGACCGCGACATGAGCGCGCGCTCCGAGGCCTACCGCGACTTCAAGGAGCGCGGGCGCATCGTGTTCGATTACGACGGGCTCGGCATTCACGATCCGACGGCCTGGCGCGGAACAATGAAGACGACGATGGCGACGAACGAGAGCGATTGCAGGAAACGCGTCACGCAGCGCAACCTCCCGTGCAACAATCCCGAGGGTCGGCGCATCGAGATCTTCGTCACCCCCGTCATCGGCGATCCCGCCACGGCGGGGCGGCCCTTCGAGACGGACTTCCTGCAGAAGGAAGTCGTGCAGCCCGACGCAAAGCCGAAGGCCTGCGACTGCTTCCGCGCCGAACATGTGTTCCGCGACAGCGCGCAGGCCGCGTTCGTGCTCGACATCCTGCGGCGCTTCCTGCCCGAGGAGCAGCAGCGCGCGGACAGCCTTACTCTCTACGTCGAATCGGATGAGAAGGGCAAGACCGTGTACGCGTTGCGCAGTGGCTGCATGGCCGATGCGGGCGCGGCGCAGGAGACGGAGAAGCTGCTGCGCAACACCGCGAAAGCCGCGGCGTCGATGCTCGATGCCTATGCGCCCAGGTCGGCGCCCACCTGCAGATTCGTGAGCATCAGCTTCGGCACGTACGGGTATCTGAAGAACGCGCAGGTGCTCGTCGACACGCTCTCCACCGTGCTGGGTTGTCCGCTCTGGATACAGGAGACGCTCGACGCCGACGGCACGGGCAAGGCCTACAGCATCCGCACGGGCTCCTATTCCACTCCCGCGGACGGCGAGGAGGCGATGCGCCAGTACGGCGAGACGCTGAAGAAGCGGCGCATGACCTTGCCGATGCGGATCATGCAGGAACTGGTTACCGGGCCGTGATGGTGGGGGAAAGGGTGAAGGGTGAAGGGGAAAGGGACGACGCGGAGACGCGGGGATGGGGTGACGCGGGGATGGGATGACATGCGGCGTAACCGTTGGGTGAATCGCGTGTCTTCAAGGAGACACGTCACTTTCACATCACGCTCGGAGTGCACATGAAAAGTGTTCCCGTATTTCTGCTGCTACTCTGCGCGCTTGCTACCGGCAATGAAGCTTTCGCGCAAATCATATATACCGATATCGTCCCCGACACCACCATCATGCCGCCGGTGAATTCCGGATACAGCATCCGGTTGGATCTGAACCGGGACGGCACGACGGACTTCACGATGGGCGCGGACAATTTCGGCGAAACCTACGACAAGGTGAACATCGCCGGAACCGAAGGCTCCGACCAGATCGCGGGTGACGGCAGTGTGGACAAGGCGTCGAACTTCTTCCCGCTCGCATTCAGGACCGGTGATCTGATCGGCGAAGGCTCCGGCATCCTCTGGACGAATTTCTGGGATACCACGTTCGGTCACGGACTGCCGAGCACGCTTGCCGGCTACGGCCTCTCGGGCCAGGGGCATTGGATCACCAAACTGACCGGCTTCTACCTCGGCGTGCGCAAGCGCGTGAGGAACAACTGGGTGTACGGGTGGATCGGCCTCGACGTCTCACCGCAGGCGAACGCCTTCACCCTGCGCGACTACGCCATCAATACCATGCCGAACGAACCCATCAGGGCAGGCTCCACCACGACGGGGATCGATCGAACGCCATCACCCGGCAGCATTGCGCTGCACGCATACGCGGATGTACTGCGCATTCAGCTCGGCAACGGCGTCGCCTCGGCGACGGTCATGGTGCATGATGCGATGGGCCGGAGAGTCCGTTCGCTCGTCGTGGAAGCGCCGGGCGCATCCGTGAGCCTCAGAGATCTTCCTCGCGGACTGTACTTCTCCACTGCGTACACGGGCAAAGAGAGCATCGTGCGGAAAGTCGCCGTGTGGTAAGCCTTCGACACTTTCGGATTTTGGATTTCCAATTTCGGATTGAAGACAAGCACCCCTTCGACTCTTGTCACACCGAGCGATGGTGAGGCGGCATTGTCGCAACAGACAGGATTGATTCACCGTGCAAATAGCAGATGATTCAATCCGAAATTGAAAATTCGCAATCCGAAATTCTCCTGTGCGTGTCAGCCACCAAAGCGCTCGGCCAGGCCTTCCGCCTCCGCGGCGAACGCTTCGAAGGGATTTCCCCGCAACAGGCGCAGCACGCGCGCGATATGCCTGAAGCGCTGTTCGCAGACGCTCAGCCGTGACGGGACGGCGAGGAACATGTCGTCCCGGTCCCGCCAGCCATATGCCATCCGGATGCCGACCAAGGCCACCGGTACGATGGAGCGCACGTACGTCGACACCGGATGCTCCGGCTGCGCATCGGCAGCTTTCCTGAAGCGTTGATACCATTCGAGCAACAGCGTCCAGGCCTCGGGATCCTGCTCGTCGAGCGCCAGTTCGAAGTCCAGTTGCGCCTGATCATCCTCCGAATCCTCCATCTGCCAGACATCTCCCTCGTCATCGCCATCCCAGTCGCCGGTGTCGGCTGCATCCGTTTCCTCCCGCCCTTCGTCCTCCTGCATGGCCGCCATTTGCGCGTCGGCGCAGGCCATCAGGGCGAAACCGTCGCCCTCCCACTGCTCGTGCACGCGCCGTTCCTCCGCGAGGGCTTTTTCGATGGACACCACGCTCTCGGGCAGGGTCCGCATCACCGCCAGGGAGGGATTCCGGTGCTCGTCCCAGGCCTGCCAGAAGTCGATCCAGCGCTGCAGGTCCCACGATGCGCGCTCGTCGGGATCGAAGGGAGGCATCGGACCGGTGATGCGGTCGAGCATCTCCGTGGTGTGCACTTCGCCATCATCGAACACCTGTGCGGCGACCCGCGCGACGCTGTCCGCGATATCTTCGGGACTCGCGGTGCCGGTCGGCGCAGGTTCCCGTAACAATGCGGCGGTGACCTGCTTCATCTTGTCCGCGAGAAACTGAATCCGGGACTCAAGCAGCTCCCGGTCGCTGGATTCCCAGTAGCCGCCTTCATCGTTCACCTCCAGGATCTGGAAATACTTGTCTTTCAGATAGCGCAGGAGGGCGCAGAGCGCGATGTGCGCTTCCGACGGAGCGAACTGCGTCTTGACGAAGACGTGCGCGTCGTACTCGGTGCCGAGCAGGACGGGATTGCGCAGGACCCCTTCGCCGTCGAACAGCAGCATCAGGGACTCGCAGTCCTCGTGCGGGGTGATGGTGATTCCCTTCAGCGGCGCGGCGGCAACGACGGCATGTTTCCAGCCGAGGGCCTCCGCATATTCGGCGACCTCTTCGGCGAGCTCGTCCACGTGGCGCGGGTCGCGCAGGCGGCCTTGCATGTTGATGGTGATGCCCATGTGTCTCCTCCGTGCGGTATCAGGGTTTCGTGCGAGTATCCGCTTCATTGTACTCGCGGGGCGCGAAAATGTTCCCGGAATGACCGTCGGGTTGAATCTTCAGTCTCAGGACAGTATGGAATGCCGGGAAACAGAATGACAGGCGGGACGCCTGTCCCACCCGGTCTTGCATTTTCCTACTCCAACACTCCATTGCTCCAGCATTTCGATCCCGCGTTCTGGCCATTGCGTCCAGGATTCCCTGCCAGCTACGCGGCCCGGTTGCGCAATTTCTCCACCTCGGCGTCGATGAGGGTTTGCAACACCTCCTCGCCGGCCTTGCGGTTGGCATACACGAGACGGTGGTGCAGACCCCAGTAGGCGACGATCTTGAAATCGTCCTCGGTGACGTAGCCGCGTCCCGAGAGCAGCGCATGCGCCTTCATGAGCTTCAACAGGTAGATGCCCGCGCGCGTGGAGGCGCCGACGGTGATTTCTTTTCGCGTCTCGCGCGTGCGGTGAATGAGGTTGGTCACCGCGCGGATGATCGTCGGATCGCAGTGAATCTGGAAGGCGAGTTCCTGCAACGCGACCACCTCCGACGCCGTGATGACGGGCTTCACCTGTCCCTGCACATCGAGAATGGTGTCGATGTTGCTGAGGATGTCGAGGTCCGTTTCATAGTCCACGTAGCCGAGCGGGATCTTGAAGTAGAAGCGGTCGAGCTGCGCCCAGGGCAGCGGGTACGTGCCCTCGGAATCGATGGGATTCTGCGTGGCGATGATGAAAAAGAGATTCTCGAGCGGGTGGGTCTTGTCGTCCACGGTCACCTGCTTCTCGGCCATGCACTCGAGCAGGGCGGACTGCACCTTGGGAGACGCGCGGTTGATTTCGTCCGCGAGCAGGAAGTTGCAAAACACGGGTCCGCGCTTGAACACGAAGCGGTTCGCGCCGGAGTCGAAGAAGTTGAAGCCGACGATGTCCATCGGCAGCAGATCCGGCGTGAACTGAATGCGCTTGAACATCGCGCCGCTGTCGCCCCCGCCGATGGAGGCGCTCAGCGTCTTCGCGAGCGTGGTTTTCCCGCTGCCGGGATAGTCCTCGATCAGCACATGCCCGCCGGCAAACAGCGCGGTGAGGATCAGCTCGATGTTCGGCTTCTGTCCGCGAATGATGATGGAAATGTTTTCCAGCAAATGCCGGATGCGCGGCGCCGCATCGGCGATGCGCTGTTCGAGTTGGTCTGCGGGTATTGTTGCCATGAAGGATGAAGTATGAAGTATGAAGGATGAAGACGGGTTGGAATGCACTCACAAGGCGGTGTTGCGCGGGGTGATGCGGAAGACGCCGTAGGCGAGTTCCTTCGCAATGTCGCCGGGGGTGAGACGCATGATGGCGCCGTCGTGCTTGCGCATCGAAGAGATCTGTCCGCTCGCGATCGGCGCGCCGTTGAGCGTGACCTGATACGAGTAGAGCAGCGTGTCGCCACGCGCTTCAATGCCGAGGCGAAGTGCGGGAATACTTTGATCGGTTTCGCTGAAATCGAAATCGAAGTCACGGAAGGTGTCGAGCATGTCCTCGATGTCCTTGCGTTTGTCGGGCGGGACGAGGCCGAGATTGACGTCTCCGCTCCGGAATGCGAGCGGGAGCCGGTGGCCCCAGAGCAACACGGTCTGCGGGTAGCGCCGGTACAGTTCCACCGTGAGGCGGCGCTGTTCCTCCATGCCGAGATCATCGGTGACGGCGATGTCGAGATCGATGGCCATGGCGCCGAGAAGCTTCTCGTACGCGGTGTCGACGGTCTCCCAGAGGGGACGGCCGGTGCCGGCGAGAATGCGGTGCGCGGCCGCATCGTTGCCTTGCGCATGCAGAAAGCCAGCCTCGTAGAGCGCGTAGTAGCGGCCGGCGCGCGGACGCACGTCGCTCGCGCGCGCCTCGCGAAGCCGCGCGAGGTGCCACTCCGGATCGAGGCGGCGGAGGATGGTCCAGAACTGGTAGTAGTCCAGCGGATTCTCCGTGTACCACGGTTTGAGGAATTCGCGGCGGTCCTCGAACTGCAGGTACTTGTCCGTGGCCCAGTGCCGCGAGAGGAAACTCATGAACGTGTAGACGAGCTTGCGGACGAAGCGCACGATCCGCTCCCAGAGTCGCTCGAAGAAGCCGTCGGCGAGCGCCGGTTCGAAGTCCATGCGATGCGCCATCGCCTCGTACACCGCGCCCTGCTGCGAGCGCAGCATGGCATCGTAGTGCGTGCGCGTGAAGGACGTGTAGCCGAACACTTCCGGATAATCCGCGGCGAGCGCAAGGGCGTGCGCGGCTTCGTCGAGATGTCCGTTCCAGTAGCTCGCGGTGCCGGTGCTGATGAGTCCGATGCCGCGCTGCTCGCGGTACTTCTTCGTGAAGTTGTCGAGGAACGCGTAGGCCTGCTCGGGCACGCCCTTGCAGATGAGGAGGGTCTTGTACGGCTCGATGGCGCCGGGCTCGGAAAGGACGCTCAGCGGCTGCCCTCCGCCATGCCGACCATCTCGAACTGGTACTCCGCGGCGCGGTAGTTCAAGCCCGAGAGATAGATGATCTGTCCGTTGTTCCGGAGCTTCATGTACTCGGGCATTTTCTCGTAGTACACGATGGCGGAATCGGTCTGCCAGCGCACGCCGTACGCGATGGAAATGAGGTTCGTGGTCGCGTCCGCGTACCAGCCGATGCTGCTCTCGTCCTGCCAGTAGCGCGTGTGCGACGGCTTGGCGGCGAGGTAGGCCGCGATCTTGCGCTGCGCTGCGAAGGCGCTCGAGAGCGCGGCGTCGATGTTGCCGGTGAAGGTCGGCTTCAGAAACGGGGTGTCGGGCCCGGGCGCGAAGTAGCGGTACTTGTAGTACATCCACGACAGCTTGTTCAGGCTGTAGAAATCGAACGCGAAATCCTCCTCCATCAGCGCGCGTATCGTGCCGTACGCCTCGCGCGCCTCGTTGAGTTCGAGATGCTCCTGCGAGAGCTGGTAGTTGAGCTGCAGGTAGGAATGCGTGAGGTTGTAGCGGTACAATTGCTCCGCGAAGGGAACGCCGTCGCGCACCATGCGGGCGATCATCGCGTCGAGACTGCCGCGCTCGGCGGCATAGCGTGCGCGGGGCCAGGCGGTCCACGCCTCGGCCAGTTCGAGGCGCGCGCGCTCGTGTCCGCGCCGGTCCGAGGAGACGGCGGAAAAGTACAGGCCGCGCAGGAAGGGGCCGAGGAAGCAGTCGGGGGCCTTCTCGCCGATCGTCACGCCGAGGAGGTACAGATCCTGCGCGCGCCAGCGGTTGCGCGGGATGATCTCGTTCACGGCGATGCGCACGAGCGAATCCTCGATCTGCGCGAAGGGCTTCTCCTTCAGCATGCGCTGACAGCGGCGCATGGCGAGCTGGTCGGACTCCTCCTGCGCGCGCAGGACTGTCGGCGCGAGGGCGCACAGGGCGGCCGCGAGCAGCGTCGCGAGACCGATGGGAACGGCGGAAGAACGACCGGGCCGGCTCATGCGGTCTTCCTCCGGTTGATGAAGCGGATATACTCCCACAGATTCAGACGGAGGGCGAAGGCGCGGGCGCTTCCGGAGCGTCGGATTGAGGCGCGCACGTTTCTCACGGTATCGATGCAGAGGTCGCGGCAATCACCGGGCGCGACTCCGGAGTAACGGAACTGCAGATACTGCTCGACGAGCGGCGCAACCGGCGTCCCGAGAACGGACCCCGCGCGCCGCGCGAACTCGAGGTCGGTCTCGCGCTCGGGCGAGAGCCGCCGCATGTGGAGCGCGAGCAGCAGCCACTCGCGCGCGGCGGTGAGGCGCGTGCCGCCATTCGTCGCACCGCGCGCGCGCGCCGCAAGCACGCGCAGATGCAGGGACGGAAAGGCGAACACGAGGAGCAACAGCGCGATGCCCGCCGCGGCCCACGGGAGCGGTGTGCTCCACCACGCGCGGCGTCCGGACGCGGCCGGGGTCTTGCGCGCGCTGTCGGCCTGCGCGCGGTTCACGCGCGCGATCTTGTGGAATGTGAATGACTCGAGCGCGCCGGTCTCCGCGCCGGGATTGACGCTGCGCCGCCCGGTGGCCACGACGCTGTCGCCGGACTTCAGCGCGGTGATGAGTTCCGACGCCGCCTTGCGCTCCTTCGATGGCATGCCGTCCTTCTCGATCGATGCATCGAAACGCAACCGCACGGTCGCGTCCTCGGGAAGCACGCGCAGCACGGAATCCTGCTCCTCGCTCGTCAGTTGCAGTCGCGCGCGGCGCAGCGAGAGGGAGTCCCCGATCGCGACCACCGTGCCGGACAGTGAGAACTGCGCGTCCATCGGCACGGGCGGCGTCGGCGGCGTGGGCGGCGGTGGCGGCGGCGAAGGGGGACCGTCGCCAGCGGGCGTCAGGTCCACGTCGATCCAGCCCAGCGTCGGCCCCAGGTAGATTTCGGTCCACGCATGCGCCTGATTCGAGTACACGGAGAACCAGCCGGGATTCTGCTCGGACTCCTCGCCGGGCGTGAAACCGACCGCCACACGCGAAGGAATGCCCGCGACGCGGAAGAACAGCGTCGCGGCCGTCGCGTAGTACGTGCAGTAGCCGCGGCGGTTCTTCAGCAGGAAGTAGTGCAGCAGCGATTCCCGCGGATCGGGCGATTTCCCGGGCTTCAGCGAATAGCTGAAGACGTTGCGCCCATCCTCGCCCTTCTGCGTGAAGAAGGCGATGACCGCCATGATGCGGTCGCGCGCGGAACTGCGGCCGCGCAGCAGCGCGCGCATGGTGTCGACGATGTCCTGATCGAGACCGGTCGTGTTCAGATACCGCTGCGTGAACTGCCGCGGTGCGGACTCGACATCCGGGAACTCGGACACGCGGTCCATCACGGCCTTGTTCAGATCGAACTGGAAGAACTGCCCCGCGGTGCCGATGGGGATGACGCTGAGATACGAGACCTTCGTGAAGAGACGGTGCACGCCGAGCAACGGATGCGTCTGGCCCGCGACGGAAATGCTGTCCGTGGCGGGATAGGAGATGAAGCGGTAGGTGAGGTTGTGCCCGAAGCTCTGCGCGGTGGACAGCTTGACGTTGTAGATCGACGAGCGTCCGTCGAAACGCAGCGCATACGGCGGCAGCATGGCGCGGCCGTCGGCGTCCACGGTCACGTGCACGGGCTCCTGCGCCGTCCCTTCCAGCGGCACGACCCGTACACGGAAGCCGGGCGCCTCGAACTCGTCGCTCACGCCGTTGAATTCCATGCCGGCGGGATCGTACGAGTACAGCGAGTGAAATTTCAGATACGACGCTCCGATGTTCGCGCCGTTGATGCGGGTCGGACTGATGTTTGCGACGAAGACGAGTTCCTTCGAATCGAGCGGAATGCGGAATTCGTCCTCGAGCTTCGCGCGGTCCTGCACCTCGAAGCGGTCGTTCTTCTTCGAGAGCAGGCTGTACGACGCCGAACTCTCGGGCGCCGCGCCGCCCGTGCCGACGATGGAGCCGAGCAGCGCGACGAGCAGCAGCACCAGCAGCGCGGCCACCCAGCGCAGCGTGAGCTTGCGCTTGCCGTCGGACGGCAAGCGCCGCCCGAACGTGTAATCGTAGAGCAGCACGTACAGCGAATACACCAGCACCGGCAGCGTCAGGCCGATCATCGCCGCGGTGGACACGTCGAACGACGTCGCGGCCAGCGCGGTCCACATGCCGTTGACGAGCAGCAGCTCCACCACGTACCAGCCGCGCCACGCCACGAACCAGTAGTTGTTCACGCAGGAAAAACAGAGCAGCGCGACGAGGAAGAACGCGAGCACGGATGCGGTGTAGGACCCCGCCTCGCTGTGCGGCGCGGCGAGTGGCGCGAGCACGCCAAGCAGCAGCGCGAACAGCAGCGTGGCGCCCGCGACGACGGGAAAACGGATGCGCCGCGCGGCCGCGAGCGTGTGCGCGAGCAGGAAGAGCAGGTACGCGACGATGAAGAGCCACAGGGCGCTGCGCACGGTCGAGATCGAGGCGCTGAGGAAATACATCAGGTAGCTCATCATTGCCGCGTGCGGCAGCACGCGCCCGGGGATGTAAGCGCGGAAGCGCGTCGCGGTGTCGCGCGGCTGGTCGATATTGCGTTCGACGATGGCCATGCTCGACGGCGTCCCCGCCTAGTCCTCTGTTTCCCGGAACATGCGCGCCAGACGCATGCGGTTGACGCGCAATTGTCTGTCGAAGGGGCGCGAGAGCATCGCGCCGGTCCACGCCCGCACGATGCCGCGCTCGGGCGTGTAGAGCAGATCGGCCGCGCGCATCGGCGGCGGGGTCTCCGCCACGGCATCGGTGCCGAGCAGCCAGGCGCCGGAGAACATGCCAAGATGCTCGGCGGGGATGTCCTCGACGCGCAGCTGCGGGTGCACGACGAGGATGCGCTCGCGGTCGTGCGCGCGCTGCGCGGCGGCGTCGCCGAGAAACTGCGCGGGCGTCTTCTCGCGGTGCCACAGGGTGCTCACGAGCGCGCGGCGCAGGTTCTCGTCGTGCGCCAGCATGGGATCGTCCTCGTACGGCGGATCGGGCGCGCAGTCGGTGATCAGGCGGATGTTGAGCGCGCGCTGCCGTCGCAGGGTTTCGATGAAGCGGCCGATGGCGGTCACATAGGCGTCATAGGACCGGCGGAAGCGCTCGGAATCGCCCGTGAGCCAGGAGTTGTAAAAGATCGCGTACAGGTCGAGGTCCGCATCGATCACCGGATCGCGCTCGGGGATGCGCACGAGCAACTCGCCGGTGCGCGCGTACACCTGCCAGAGGATGCGCCGCGAATCGTCCGTCGGCTCGTAGCGCTTGTGGTCGAAGTAATCCTCCGCGACGCGGAATTTCTGGTCCGAAGCGCCCGGCACCGTCATGCGCTTGCGGTACCAGGGCGAGACGCCGTCGCGCGGCGCGACAGGGAGACTGTAGATCGTGAAGTTCTTGTCCTTGTCCGTGGGGTGATACTCCTTCTCCACGATGGGCAGCGAGAACAGTCCCAGCGGATCTTCGAACTTTACAACGGAGTAGCGAGTCCGAAATCTCCCCAGGTGTCTGAACTGCATGGAGAAGCTGGCGATGGCGCCGCGGTCCGTCGAATTGAAGAGCTGCCCCTTGCGCGTCTGGCTGCGGAGCAGGAAGTACCAGTCCGTGGTGTCGTAGTTCCAGAACACGAGGCGGAAGGTGATGGCGCCGAAGAGCAGGCGCATCTTGCGCTGGAGGATCGCGTCGACGTCGAAGGTCTCGCCGAGCACGCAGGTCTCGCGCGGGAACTTGAACAGGATCTGGTTGCGGTTACGGCGCAGGATGTAGTAGGTCAGCAGAAACCACAGGTACGGCACCACGACCGCTGCCACGTAGAACAGCGCGATGGCGCCGAGCAGCATGGCGATGAGCGAGAAAAAGGTGGAGCGGTCGAAGAACGAGGTCACCGCGCGCGTGTCCCTGCCGAGCAGCCACAGCGACGCGCCCACGGCGGCGAGCAGCAGCAGGCCGTTGGGCCGCACGATGCTGACGACGTCTATCCAGAAAGCGGCGCGCTTCCGCGAAGCCGCCAGTCGAGAGAGAATGCGTTCTCTGCCGGGAAGGAGATGCATGTCCGTGAAATGTGATGAAACCTGCGAGCCCGAAAATACACCGCGCCCCTGCTTGCGACAAACGCGGGAACATTTTCCCGGCTCCGGAGTTAAAAAAGATGTCCACGAAAGACTCGAAACACACGAAACATGGATTTTTATTAGGAAGAAGGAGAGTGGAGGGCGTAGATGGGCGAGATTGTTTTCAAGGAAGAGAGCTACGCGATCATGGGCGCGGCGTTCGCGGTGTATGCCGAGATGGGCTGCGGGTTCTACGAGGCGGTGTATCAGCAATGCCTCGCGATCGAATTCACCGAACGGGGCATACCCTTCGAACGGGAAGTGCGGCTCGAAATCAGGTATCACGATCACGTGCTCGAAGTCGGGTATCGCACGGATTTCCTGTGCTACGACACGATCCTGGTGGAGTTGAAAGCGCTGTCCAAACTGGCGTCGGATCACCGCGCGCAGGTACTCAATGCTCTCCATGCGTCGCGGTGTCGCCTGGGGCTCCTGCTCAACTTTGGACATTACCCCGGCCTCGAATACGAACGCTTCGTCATCGACCCGTCCCGTCCCCGCAATAAATAAAACCCCTGTTTCGTGTGTTTCGAGTATTTCGTGGACACTCTTCCTCTTGTATTTTTTTACTTCCCGCCGTAGGTTGCGTTCTTTTTCAGCAACATGTGGTGATTCGTGGCAGCAGCATCCAAAGGACATCGCGTCAGCGTGCATTACACCGGCTCGCTCGATGACGGCTCCGTCTTCGATTCCTCGCGCGGCGGCGCGCCGTTCGCGTTCACGCTCGGCAAGGGCGAGGTCATCCCAGGCTTTGATGCGGCCGTCATGGGCCTCGAGGTCGGCGGGACGGTCACCGTCACCATCCCCGCAGCACAGGCCTACGGCGAGTACAGCGAGCAGTACGTGCTCCGCGCGAAACGCAGCGACATTCCGCCCGAGATCGTGCCCGAGATCGGCATGGAACTCACCATACACCAGGACGACGGCAGCAGCGTCCCCGTCCGCGTCACCGAACTCTCCCCGACACACGTCACCCTCGACGCGAATCACCCCCTCGCCGGCAAGGCGCTGACCTTCGAGATCGAGCTGCTCTCTGTGGAAGGGTGAATGTTGAAGGATGAATTATGAAGGAAGAAGGGTGAATGGTGCAGGGTGAAGGGTGAGAGGTGAAAGGCAGAGCACAATGGAAAAGGGCCGGTCATCCTGATGCGCAGAAGCTTGCCCTGAGCGAAGCCGAAGGGATGGATCTGGCCGTTCAGCCTGCGAGCGCCGTGGAAAATTCCATGAGCGGGTGAAGAATCCACTCCACCACTCCATCACTCCTTTTTCTCCCCAGTCCCCAGTCCCGAGTCCCCAGTCTCCGCTTTCAAATCAATTCCGCATATACCCCACCGACCGCCCCGAGAAGTTCCCCCGGCGACAGCCGCACCTGCATGCCGCGCACGCCGGCCGAGACGTGTATCGCGTCGAAGAGCTGCGCGGTCTCGTCGATGAAGGTGGGGTACTGCTTCTTCATGCCGACAGGAGAGCAGCCGCCGCGGATGTAGCCGGTGAGCGGGAGCAGCTCCTTCAGGTGTATCATCTCCACGGCCTTGTTGCCGCTCGCCGCCGCGGCCTTCTTCAGGTGCAGCTCGGCGGGACCCGGAATCACGAACACGCAAACGCCCGTCCTGTCCCCGCGCGCCACGAGGGTCTTGAACACGCAGTCGGGATCCGCGCCGATCTTGCGCGCGACGGACATCGCGTCGATCTCGTCTTCCGAGACTTCGTACTCGATGGCTTCGTGCGCGATGCGCAGCGATTCAAGGATGCGGATGGCGTTGGTCTTCATTCCGCAGATGTATCCGCAGATGACGCAGATGACGCAGATGGGGAAAGATTGTCATCGGCTGTCGGTCATGTCCCTGAGCGCGCACACCGTTCTCCAGTTCCGGTCCGTCATAGGCACGCCGGGCAGCTTCTCCGATGCCGCGGCGAGCCTGGACCTGCCCACGCCGTCCGGCGGCTTCAGTGTTTGGGATGCAGTACACAGGCGGTGTGCACAAATTCCGGATCCAGATCGATACCATTACCCCATTCGACGGTATCGAAGGCCACACGCACGGATTTGAATGCCGCAAGGGTACCGATGCTGCGGAACACGCCGAAATCCAGATACGGCTTCATGTCGAGGACACCACTCTCGCCGTTTTCGAAAACCACATGAAGTGTGAAATCGTCTCTTGCCACGACACTCGTCACTGCAGGGGGCATCTCACTGTCTCCTACTGCAACGGCTGGATTTTAAACGGTTCCTCGCCTCGACCCATCAGCGACCAGTCTGCCATCAATTCTTCCTTGTGCAACTCCGCCCAAGCCAGCACGAGCTTGGTTTGCCTGCCCGGAAGGTCTCCCTGCAGGATCTCACACGTGGCGATATCAACGGTCGCCTTGAATTCACCGTAGTAGGCATGGAAATGCGCAGGGGGATGTTCGCCTGGCGAATAGTACATCCGGATAATGATGCCAAAAAACATGGAGATGGTGGGCATGCGCAGTTCCCGGGTTCTACAATGGTGGTCTTCTGGTCAGCGCTCTGCATCGAAACTATCACCGCCACGAGCGGAATGCAAGGAAGAACATCACTGATCTCCATTCATGGATTTTCCGATCGGAACGTGGAACACCTGAGACGCGACGACCCTGCCCATCGATGCATCGTCGCGGGCTGCGGAATCGATCAGGATGCGCCATCATTCCACTGCCATATCCCGCAGCGCGTACACCGTTCTCCAGTTCCGGTCCGTCATCGGCACGCCGAGGAGCTTCTCGGACGCCGCGGCGAGCTTGGATCTGCCCACGCCGTCGGGTGCGTGGAGATAGAACACGCTGCCGAGAAGTTGAAAGCGCTCGCTCGCGCCGCGCAGACTCTCGAGCTTCTCCAGGTTCGGGGACTTCGGCACGGAGGCGAGAAAACCCAGGTGCAGGCCGGTCGCATCGGCCTCCGCTTCGGGGAAGGGATTCGCGGCCATCGCCTTCACGAGCGCCTCGCGCGTCAGGATGAGCACCGCGGGCTCGAAGCCCTGCCGCTTGTGGATTTCTTCCGCCAGGAGCTTGGCAAGCTTCGACGTGTTCTTCTCCGCGAAGTGAAACACCGCGTTGCCGCTCTGAATGTATGTCCTGACGCTCTTCGCGCCGAGGTCTTCGAGTATGGCGGCGAGCGTCTTCATCGGCAGGGAATGTTTTCCTCCGACATTGATGCCGCGGAGGAGAGCGATGCAGGTGGTCATGGCATCAGTACTCGATGGTGGAAATAGAGAAGGCGCGAAGGGTGATTCTCGCGCCTTCAGTATACCAACGAATCCACGTTCAGCGCCAGCGCCACACCCCCGGCTTCTTCGGCCGTGCCACCGGCTCGTCGTTTTTCACGATGATGCGCGGATCGGGAGCGGAGGGCGCGAAGGACATGCCCACGGGCACGGTGGCGGGGGTGAAGCGGCGCTCGCCCATGGAACGGAAGCCGCGCTCTGCGGCGGCGATGATCTCGGGGCGCAGGCCCTCGCGCGACACTTCCTCGAGGAAGGCGCGGCGGCCGGCGATGATTTCCTTCACGTAGGCGTCGATCTGCTCCTGCGAGTAGAGGTGATGCACGTCCCACTCGGGCATGGTGCGGCCGTCGGCCTCCTGGATGGACATGGTGCCGAGCACGCCCTTCTCGTACTTGTTGGTGCCGCGCAGGTCGCCGCGCTGGATTGCGGCCATCAGGTCCAGCGGCACGCGGTCGGTCTTGCGCACCATCTTCTTCACGGTCTTGCCGTTCTCTTCGTGCGTCTCGATGATCTCGCCCATGCCGCCCGTGTTGTAGATCATGAAGCGCACCTTGCCCGGGTACTTCGCGTTGAGCTTCATCGCGATGTCGTAGAAGCGGTTCACCTTGCGCGCGCGGCTGCCCACGATGAAGTCGTCGGTGCCGACGATGCGCACGGACTCGCCCGCCTTGAGCGGATTGGCGGCGAAGCTGAGCGTGGACTCGCCGAACAGGTACGCGAGCGCGCCCTGCTCGGGCGTGAGCTGCTGCGAGAAGGGCATGATGGTGTTGCGGCGCGTGATGAAGGCGAAGATCAGCCCGTCCATCTCGTCGAGCGAGGGCAGGTTGATGGTCTTGGCCATGATCGGCAGCAGCTTGCCGTCGCGCTCCACGGCGAGCTTGTCCTTGCGCACCACGGCGCGGCCGTTGCCGCACATGCTCTCGTCCAGCCACTCGATGGTGCCGTCGGCCGTCACCATCACGTTCTCGAGCAGCGCGCTCTTGTCCACCAGCGCGTGCCACATGGCCTCCTGCTGGTCCTTCACCACGTCGGTCTTCACGTAGTAGTTCGCCTCGCTGCCGTAGGCCGAGCCGTCGTCCTTCAGGAAGCAGATGTCGTCCTGCGACACGTAGGTCATCTCGCCGCGCTTGTTGTCCATCATGAGCTGGTGGCAGCTCCAGGTGGACTTGCCCGTGGCGGTCATGCCGAAGAGGATGACGCCGTACTTCTTGAGTTCGTTGGTGCGGGCGTCGCGCGCGATCACCACCTTGGTGCCCGCGTGCAGTCCGAGCATGCCCTTTTCGTCCGCAAGCCACATGGCCTGGCGCAGGAAGCCCTTCTTCTCCTCGCCGAGGTAGTCGGAGCCGAGGCAGATGTTGAGGTTGTACTCCGGCATGGTGAGGATCTGCTGCCGGGTGGTGTGCTCCTCGGGGATGTGGATCATCGTGATGTTCGGTCCCGGACGCTTCGCCGGATCGAAGAGCAGGTTGCCCCACATGTAAGGCAGGCGCACGTTCTTCGGGTCCTTCACGCAGGTGTAGATGGTGCAGGTGGGGTTGAACTCGGCGTTGTCGCCCATCTGCCGCGTGAGCTTCACGAAGGGCAGCGTCTTCATCCAGTTCAGCACCTTCTTGAGCTCGTCCGGCGCGCCCTTGATCAGCTTGTCCTGATCGGGCGAGGTGATGGGCAGGCGGATCTTCTCCGTGCCGAGGTACACCGTCTTCGCGGCCAGGCGCGAGCTCTGGATGGAATGCCACACGTGCGAGCCGTGCTTCGTCTGCTGCGCGAAACTCTCCGCGCGCGGCCGCAGCCACTTCAGGTCCACTTCCTTGATGTTCGGACCCTTGAGCGCGTCCTGCAGCTCGGCGGTGAATGTGTCGTAGTAGGGGACGTCGAAGTTGTCTTTAGCCATGGGGAGTTACGGATTATTGATTTCGAATTTCGGATTGTCGATTTCGGATTGAAAGAAGCAAGAGGTGCTGAATTTGGTCGCGGATTCTCACCTCGCGACGCTGTGTATGACTCAGCTGTCCAACGGCGACAGGTCAGTGTCGATCAGCTGCTTGATTTTCTCCTTCGTCTGAGGAAGATCGCGAGTAATGATTGTCCAGAGAATTTCCGGGTCGACCCCAAAGTACTCGTGGATGGCGAGATTCCGAAGGGCGATCATTTTCATGCGTATCGCACCTTGCGATCTCGCCCAGCCTACAAATCCCCCCCAAACTGAGGGCGCATTTCGGCGAGCATCAATGAATTTCGAATTTCGGATTGAAGAGTCTGTTTTACTGATGGTTTCCTTCATGACGGCGCCTGCGGCATCCGTATTTCACCTTCCACCTGTCACCTTCCACCTTCCACGATTCACGATTCACCTTCCACGATTCACGATTCACCATTCACGATTCACGAATCACCGAACCACTTCCAGCACCTTCTTCACCATGTCCGTCACCGTCGCCGTGCCGGCATTGAGCTGCCAGACTTCGGCGGCCGCGAAGAGTTTGGCGAAGGAGCGTTTCTGGCGCTCTGTGCGTTCGGAAGATTTCAGGAGCAGGTGCCCGTTGTAGAAGGCCTCCTGCTTGCCGCCCTGCAGTCCGGCGGGATAGCCGTTCTCGATCACGTGCATGGCGTCCTCGGCGTCGAGGCGCTGCGCGGCGGTGGTGACGGGGTCGTTGCGCATGATGAAGACGTGGCGCACGTCGATGCGCTTCACGTGCCGCGCCATGCCGCCGATCCAGTAGGGATCGAGCATCGCGTGGCTCTTCTTCGCGCAGTCGTAGCTGTACGGCGCGCCGCTGTTGAGGGGACAGGAGTCCGTGATCTTGTGCGTCTCGTTGCGGCACTCCTCCACCTTCATCGTCACGTTCTCGCACTTGCACTTGTCGAAGAGGCGCGCGAGCGGTTCGTGCACGCTGACGGCGTTGGTGGGGATGTAGAGCTTGCGCTCGGGATTGTCGGCCGCCGCGATGCCGCCGCCGTGGCGGAGGAACACGTAGTCGGTGGAGTGCAGCGACGCGGCGGGTTCCTCCTCGAGGAGGCGCCAGAACAGGTCGGTCTTCTTCGTGCCCGAGGGGCCGATGAAGAGCGCGCCCGACCCGTTGATGTCGAGCGACATGCAGCGCACGCCGTGCACGTCGAAGAGGCGGTCGGCCACGTCGGTGGTGAGGCCGAGGGCGAGGGAGCGCAGCGAGCCGTAATGGTCGCTGTTGAAGAGCACGCCCGTCTTGGTGTCGCTGTTGTAGAACGCGTGCGGCTCGCGTCCGGTGACGCCGTCCACCGCGTAGATGATGCCGTGCGGTTCGATATCGGACTCGAGCTGCGCGGGGTACCAGTTCTCCATCCAGAAGTCGTACAGGTGTCCGATGTTCGTGCGGAGCTGCACGATCATGCCGTTGATGTTGGCGTTCCACTCGTGGTAGGCGCTGTAGTGCAGATGCGCCTCGGCCTCGGCCACCAGGGCGTCGCGCCGTTCGGGCGTGACCTCGGCGTCGACGGGCGCGGCGTGTTTGACCACGGTTTCGGTATTGGCGAGGCGGATGAGCTTGCGTTTTGGCGCGGGTTTCAGCTTGGCGAGGGCGTCCGCGATGCGCTGCATGCCCTTCTCGAGATTCTGCATGCCGGTGGCGTAGCTGATGCGGATGAAGTCGTCGGACCCGAAGGCCTCGCCCGCGATGATGGCCACGTGCGCGTGCTTCAGCAGGTAGTAGGCCATGCCGTAGCTGTTGCGTATCGGCACGCCGTCGAATTCCTTCTCGTAGTAGGACGACACGTTCGGGAAGGCGTAGAAGGCGCCGCGCGGCATGGGGCAGGACACGCCCGGCATGGCCTGCAGTTTGTACACGACGAAGTTGCGGCGCTTCTCGAACTCCGAGGCCATCTTCGCGACTTCGTACTGCGGCCCCTTGTACGCCTCGAGCGCGGCGCGCTGCGAGATGGAGCTGGGGTTGGACGTCGCGTGGCTCTGCACCTTCGACATCGCGGCGATGACGTCCTTCGGTCCGGCCGCCCAGCCGATGCGCCAGCCGGTCATGGCGTAGGCCTTCGACACGCCGTCGATGGTGATGGTGCGTTTCTTCACCTCGGCGCCGAGTGCGGCGAAGCGCGTGAACTTGCGCGAGTCGTACATCAGCTTGCCGTAGATCTCGTCGGCGATGCAGTAGATGTCCTCCTCGACGATCACTTCGGCGAGGGCTTCGAGTTCCTCGCGCGTGTAGCCGCCGCCGGTGGGATTCGACGGATTGTTGAGGATCACGGCCCGCGTGCGCGCGCCGATCACTTCGCGGAGCTGTTCGGGCGTAAGGCGGAAGCCGTTCTCCTCCTTCGTCTGCACGAAGATCGGGCGGCCGTCGGCGAGCTTCACCATCTCGGGGTACGAGACCCAGTACGGCGCAGGGACGATCACTTCGTCGCCGCTGTTCACGAGCGCCATCATCACGTTGTAGAGCGAGTGCTTGGCGCCGTTGGAGACGATGATCTCGGACGCGTCGTACGTGAGCTGATGCTCCTCCACGAGCTGCCGGGCGATGGCCTGGCGCAGCGGGAGGATGCCTTCGGAGGCGGTGTACTTCGTGAAGTTGTCGTCGATGGCCTTGCGTCCGGCATCGCTGATGTGCTTCGGCGTCGGGAAGTCCGGTTCGCCGACGCTGAGGTTGACCACGTCGATGCCGTCCTCGCGCATCGCCTTGGCCTTCGCGTCCACCTTCAGCGTCGGGGAGGTGCCGATGAGGTTGATTCTATCTGCTGTCACGTTCGATGGTCTCCTGTTGTCGCCGCGAAAGGCGGTCCGGGAATGGTGAATCGTGAGTCGTGAGTCGTGAGTCGAAAAACGCGAACGGTCAGGGTGATTGCGAATCGAACGAGGTGATGTGTCGTCGTGAGTGGTGATGATGTCGGTTGTAGATCACGATTCACCATTCACGATTCACGATCCCCTCACTCGCTGCCCATCTTGTCGCGCAGGTATTTCGCGATGTCGACGCCGGTGAGGGACTTCACGACTTCGGGCACCTGGGCGAGCACGTCGGCGATCTGGCCGGTGATCTGGCTGGTGCCGAGCTTGCCGTCCGAGCCGCCGATGAGGGTGATCTTGTCGATGCGCGAGAGCGGTTCGGCGATGTTCTTCGTGAGTTCGGGGAGGATGTCGACGATCATCTGGTACATCGCGGCCTGGTTGTACTGCTCGTAGGCCTTGGCCTTTTCCTTCATGGCGTCGGCTTCGGAGGCGCCGAGCAGGCGGATGCGGTCGGAGTCGCTGGCGTTTTCCTTCGCGCGGGCGGTGGAGCGCGCCTCGGCTTCCTTGACGACGCGGAAGCTGTCGGCTTCGGCTTCGGACTGGATCTGCAGCCTGCGCGCCTCGGCCGGCTTGATGATGGTGGCTTCGAGTTCCTTTTCCTTGCGCTTGATCTCTTCGACCTGCACCTTGGCCTGTTCCTGCGTCTCGATGATCTTGACCTTGTACTCTTCCTGCTTCACTTCCTGGGCGAGGCGGAAGCGCTCGAGTTCGTACTGCACGTCGGCCTGCGCGCGCACCTTGCTGACGTTGATCTGCGAATTGGCCTTCAGTTCCTCGTTCCGCCAGTTGCGGCCCGCCACTTCGGCGTCGGCGGTGAGTTTCGCGATGTCGGCTTCCTTCTTGGCCTGCGAGGCGTAGATGGCGGCGTCGCGATCGTACTCGGCCTGCTTGATGATGGCATCGCGCTTGGCGGCGGCCACCATCGGCTTCGAGAGGGCGTCGAGGTAGCCCTGCGTGTCGCTGATGTCCTTGAGCGCGAAGGAGAGCATCACGAGGCCCATGCTCGCGAGGTCGCGCACCACGGCGTTGTACACGCGCTCGCCGAACTCGGCGCGGTTCTGGTAGAGTTCGGTCACCGTCATGCTGCCGACGGTCTCGCGCACCTTGCCTTCGAGCACGGTCTGCGCCACTTCGCGCACGGCGTCGGATCCTCCCGTGAGGAAGTTCTGCGTCGCGAGGAAGATCGAGTATTCGTTCGCGTCGATCTTCACCTGCGCCGACGATTCCGCGACGATGGGGATGCCGTCCTTCGACAGCACCTCCGGGGTGCGGATGGTGAGGCTCACCACTTCGATGGGCATGGCGCTGGCCTGCTCCGTGAAGGGATTGACGAAGGAGCTGCCGCCGATGCGGAAGCGGTACCCGATCTCCTGCTTGCTGCCGTCCGGCGTCATGATCACGCTTTTGCGACCCGACACGACGAGCACTTCATTCGACCCCACTTTGCGGTACTGTTTCATCATCCAGAAGACGAGCGCCGCGATCGCCACGACGGCGATGAGAAGGATGAGCCAACTGAGTGACATGGAAAAAACCTCCGATGGTATCTGGGAAAAGAGTCTGATTCGCTGAGAGTTGGAAGGGAAGGGAGAAGAGTGAAGGGTGAAGGTGCTTGCCCGCCGAAGCTCGCCACCGACGAGCGCAGGTGGGAAGGGTGAAGGGTGAAGGAAGATGCCCACGTTGCTTCACCGGCGCATGGAGAAGACCTGCACTCCTTTCATCCGGTCCAACAAACTTACCATTCGCGGGGGTAAAGACAAAAATATCGGCGAAGGCGCTCCGCGGCCGCATTGCGGCGGACAAGGCCGCCTCGTTACATTCGTGAAACAATCGGAGTGCCCTCCATGCGCCGCTTGCTGATCATTGCCGCCCTCCTCCTCGTCATCCCCGCTTCCGGGCAGAAGGCCTGGAAGACCTTCACCGGCGCGTGGTTCGCCATCGACTACCCGCCCGAATTCAAGGCTCGCGCCTCGCAGGCGAGCAAGACGGGCAAGGGCGCGGAGAGTGCGTTTTTCCGCTCGCGCGACGGGAACGTGGAATTCTACGTCTTTTCTCCGCAGTGGAGCGGCGAAGCGCGCGACATCCGTCCCGATACCGCGCGCGAAACCGTCACGGTGAAGGAACAGAAAAGTCTCGACGGCGCGGTCGGCCGCCTCGTGACCATTCTCGCGAAAGACCGTTCCTACATGCGCGTCTACGTCGAGAACGAAGAGCACGGCACGAAGACCATCACCGGGATGAAATGCCGCGACAACAACGAGTATCGCAAGTTCAAACCCGTCTTCGAGCGCTTTCGAAAAACACTGAGGCAGTTCGCGGATTGAGGAGAACAGGAATTCAGAATCCAGAATCCAGAACTCAGAATCCAGAACTCAGAATCCAGAACTCAGAATCCAGAACTCAGAATCCAGAACTCAGAATGCAGAACTCAGAAGTCGTTCATCCTCGGGAATTCTTGGACTCTGGATGGACAGATGCTTCGCTTCGCTCAGCATGACGGGCCGAAATAACGGGTAGATCTTCCACGAATGATGGCAGGCGCCACTCCTGTGAATCGGACAAGCGAGACGCTTGTCCCCACCCGGTCATAATCTTGCTAATCACGATTCACCACTCACGATTCACCCTTCCCACCTGCGCTCGCCTATGGCGAGCTTCGGCGGGCGAGCACCTTCACCTTCTCCTTCTCCCTTCACCTTTCTTCCCCTGCAATCCGAACCGTCTGCCGGCGCGATCCCCACGTGCCTGGCGCTGAAGCAAACACCCCGGCGACAGGCATCGCACATTTCCTGCAGGCTCCCTGCGCGGTGATAGCGTATGATGTGATGTCGTAGCCGTCGCGCACGATGAGCGTTGTGCCGCAGGCGTGACAGCGCGTGGTCGCTCCATCGAGATCGCGGATGTTGCCGGTGTAGACGTAGCGCAGTCCGTTGCGCAGCGCGGTGTCGCGCGCGCGGCGCAGCACCGCGGCCGGAGTGCGCGCGATGTCGCGCATGTGCCCATCCGGATGGAAGGCGGTGAAATGCAGCGGCACGTCCGGTCCGAGCGCGCTCGCGATCCACTGCGTCATGTCTTCGATTTCCTGCTCGGAATCATTCATGCCCGGAATCAGCAGCGTTGTGATTTCGAACCAGACGGAGGTTTCGTGTTTCAGATACCGCAGCGTGTCCTTCACCGCGCCGAGCTGCGCGCCGCAGACGCTGCGGTAGAAGCCCTCGGAAAAGGCCTTGAGATCAACATTGGCCGCATCGATGTGCCGGAAGAACTCCGCGCGCGGTTTCGGATTGATGGCGCCGGCGGTGACGGCCACCGTGCGGATGCCCGAGGCATGGCAGGCGAGCGCCACGTCCACCGCGTATTCCATGAAGATGACCGGTTCGTTGTACGTGAAGGCCACGCTCGCGCATTCCATCCGCCGCGCAGCGAGGGCGATGGCCTCGGGCGACGCGGATTCCGTCAACCGGTCGTTCTCGCGCGAGTGGCTGATGTCCCAGTTCTGGCAGAAGCGGCAGGAGAGATTGCAGCCGGCCGTGCCGAAGGAGAGCACGGGGGTGCCGGGCAGGAAGTGGTTCAGCGGCTTCTTCTCGATGGGATCCACGCAGAATCCGCTGGAACGGCCGTACGTGGTGAGCACGATGCTGTTCCCCTCATTCATGCGGACGAAGCACGGGCCGTGCTGCCCTTCGCGGAGTTTGCAGAGACGCGGGCAGAGATCGCACTGCACGCGGCCGTCGTCGAGCGCGTGCCAGTAGATGGTATGGTGGATCTCGTCATGCATGATCGAATGTAGCACGGCCTCACGCGCGCGGCAACCGGATTTCCCGTGGACTGTGCAATTCTTGCCGACGGTTCGCATTCGGCGGAAATATTTTCGAACTTCGTTCCGGCAGTCATCCAACCGCAACAAGAGCCTCCGATGAGGAAGACGCAATCAGGCATCCGTCTCACCCGCCTTCACCTGGCATCGATCGCGCTCGCCGTCATCGTGCTGAGCGCCGTCGGTTTCCTGTACTATTGGGTGGAGGAACAGGAGACGGTGCGGCAGAGCAGCAACCAGATCGGCTCCATCGGGAAGCTCAAAGTGCAGCAGGTGTCGGCCTGGTACGCCGAGCGGCTCAGCGATGCGCGCTTCGTGTTCAACAGCACCCACATCGCGGAGGAAACAGATGAGCAGATCCGAATAGCTCGGACGCAGCCCGGACGGCAGCGGCCGCTTGCGTGGATGCAGTCGATGTTCCGCAACAACCACTACGTTTCCATGCGGCTGCTCGATCCCGGCGGCCGCACCATCGTTGCGGTTCCCGATTCCGTCCGCGGTATGGCGACGGTGTCCTCGCGGCACATCGACAGCGCGGCGCACTGCCGATGCCTCGTCGTTGCCGATCTCGCCCGTCGTCCTTCGGGGAAACTCCGCATGGACATCGTCATTCCGGTGTTCCGGCGCGGAGGAGATTCGGCGCTGGTCGGCACCTATGTCCTGACCATCGACCCGGCGCATGAACTGTTCGGCATTCTGGAGTCGTGGCCCATACCCACGCAATCCGCGGAGTGCCTGCTCGTCCGACGGGAGGCGGACAGCGTGCTGTTCCTGAATCGCCTGCGCTTCAGGCCTGACGCGGCGCTGCGCCTGCGCTTCCCGGCAGACGACGAGGATCTGCCTGCATCGAAAGCGGTGCGCGGGATGACGGGCGTGGTCACCGGGATCGACTACCGGGGCATTTCCGTGTACGCATCGCTGCATGCGGTGCCCGGCACGCCCTGGTACCTGGTCGCAAAAACCGACCAGTCCGAACTGTTCGCGCGCTTGCGCCGCGATGCGGAGTATCTGTTCCTGCTGGTCCTCGCGATCAGCATCGGGATCGCCGCGGTGGTGCGTGCGTTCGTCGCGCAACAGCAGATCGCGCACTATATCCGCGACAACAGCGAGCGACGGCAGGCCGAGGAGCATATCGCCGCGCTGAACCGCACGCTCTCGATGCTCAGCAACATCAACCAGCTCATCGTGCGCAGCCGCGATCTCGACGAGCTCTACAGCGAAGCGTGCCGCATCGGCGTCGAGGACGGGGCCTTCGCCTCCGTCTGGATCGGCTTTGTCGACGACAGCGGCGCGCGCATCCGATCCGCAGCCGTCAGCGGCGTCCTGCCTGTTTCCAAGGAGGGGCTTGCCGTCTCCGCGCTCGACGATGCGGAAGGCCGGGGACCGACCGGGACGGCCGTCCGCGAGCAGCGCGTCGATGTGTGCAACGACACCTTCAACGATCCGCGCATGGCGCCGTGGCGCGCGAACATCCAGGCGCTCGGAGCACGCTCCGCCGCGGCCTTCCCCCTGTTCCGCGGCGGGCGCGCGATCGGCTCGATGACGTACTATTCCACGCAGCAGGACTTCTTCAACGAGGACGAGATCACCCTGCTGACCCAGCTCGCGGTGAACGTCTCGCACGCGATCGCGTTCCACGACGCGGAGCGGCAGCGCGCGGAAGCCGCCGAGAAACTGCGCCGGGAGCATGACCTGCTGATTCGCGTCATGGAGACGAGCCCCTTCGGCATTACCATGCGCGACACGGCCGGCCGCTACCGGTACGTCAACGCGCGGGCGGAGTCCATCCTGAATCTTCCCCGCGGGCAACACGGGGCAGGGGACAACGACGGCAGCACGGAACGGCTGCTTCATTCCGATGGTCGCCCGGTGGATGATGCGCAGCTGCCGATGCATCGCATCCTTCGAGGCGAGGCCATGGTGCGCGATGCGCGTTTTCTTGTCGCGACGGCGAGCGGCGCGCGCGCGCTGATCTCCGTCACCTCCGCGCCGGTCCATGACGCGTCGGGCGAAATCGACGGGGTCGTGTCGCTGTACGAGGACATCACCGAACGGGAACGGACCGAGGAGGGTCTGCGGGCGATGCAGGCGGAACGGGACGCGCTCATCCGGCGCCTGCAGCTCCAGTTCGACCGCCTTCCGCTCGCGTTCATGCTGCTGGACCGGGAGACGCGCATCCTCGATGCCAACCCCCGCGCGGAACAGATCTTCGGGTATCAGAAGGAAGAGGTCGTCGGGCACTCGCTGTTCCACCGGCTCATCTCCGAAGAATCGCGCGCAGCCATGGAGGAGTTCATCAGGGAGCTGGTCCTCAACGAGGACACCACGCACCGAGTCATCGAAAGCGCGACGAAGAGCGGCGCGACGATTCTCTGCGAGTGGCATTTCACGCCGCTGCGCAATGCCGCCGGCGCGTTCATCGGGTTGATGGCGATGGCGGCCGACGTGACCGAGCGCGTCCGCTCGGAACACGCGCTCATCGAAAGCGAACGGCGGTTTTCCCTGTTCATGGCCAATCTCCCCGCCTATGCCTTCATCAAGGACGCGGGCGGAAGGAAGGTGTTCGCGAACAGCATGCTCGCGCTCGATTCCCCGGCGGCGGACGGCGAGTCCGGTGCGCGCGCGCACGCCGCGCTCCTCCCGTCGGAGCTTTCCGACACGCTCTCCGCCCATGACCATGTCGTGTTGCACAGCGGCGAGCCTGCGATCGTCGAGGAACTGCGCACCGAAACGCGGCAGCAGCGCACGTTCCTGGTCTACAAATTCCCGATCCCGCAGAGCGACGGCGCATCGCTGCTCGGCGGCATCGCGCTCGATATCACGGAACGCAAGAACGCCGAAGAAGCCGCGCGGCTGACGTCGGACCAGCTCCGCCTCATGGCCAAGCGGTTGTCGGAGGTCGAGGAGATCGAGCGCAAACGCATCGCCGAAGAACTGCATGACGATGTCGGCCAGAACCTGACCGCCATCATCATCAACCTCAATCTCGTCCTCTCGCAGCTCAAACCGGACGAGCGCGCGCTCGTGGGTCTGCGCCTCGAAGATTCGCTCGCGCTGGTGGAATCCACCGTCGAACGCACCCGCACCATCATGGCCGCGCTCCGCCCCGCGATGCTCGACGACTACGGCGTGCTCACCGCCGTGCGCTGGTTCGCGGGCACCTTGCAGAAACGTTTCGGCGTCGAAATCATCGTCAGCGGAACCGAGGCCGTCCCGCGATTCTCGCAAACCGTCGAGACGGTGCTGTTCCGCATTACGCAGGAGGCTCTGCACAACGTCGTCAAACATGCCGACGCGCGGCGCGTGCATGTCGATTTCGAGTCGGATCCGGGGCGCTGCGCGCTCACCATCACCGACGACGGGAAGGGCTTCGATGCGTTGTCGATGGAGAAACGCTCGGAGAGACTCGGCTGGGGCCTCATGATGATGAAGGAACGCGCGGAAGCCATCGGAGGGACCTTTACCATCGAGTCCCGCCAGCCCGGCGGCACGAAAGTCACCATCGAGTTCACCCGCTGATGCACTCTCCGGACAGTTCGCATTGCGATGGTTCCCCGTGTGGGCGGGATTCGTTACATTCTTCAACTGCATTTCCTCATTGTTCCCCCAATCCGCATCCCCATGCCAATCCGCGTCATTCTGGCTGACGATCATGCCGTCGTCCTCGACGGCTTGCGGGTATTGCTCGAATCGCAGGGCGACATCTCCGTCGTCGGCACCGCAAGCGATGGACGGACCGCGGTGGCCCTCGCGCGCGAGCTGCTGCCGGATATCGTCGTGATGGACATTTCGATGCCCGAACTCAACGGGATCGACGCCACCTGCGAACTGCGGGAGGCGCTGCCGAACGTCCGCGTCATCATCCTTTCCATGCATTCGACGTCGGAGCATATCTACCGCGCCCTGCAGGCGGGGGCTCGCGGGTACGTGATCAAGGAATCCGCCGGAAAAGAAGTCGTCAAGGCTGTCATCGCCGTGCATGGCGGCAAGCGGTATATCAGCGAGAAAATATCGGACTTGATCATCGATGATTACGTGCTGCGGAAGGACGATTCTCTCTCGCCCAGCCCGCTCGCGCGCCTGAGCCTGCGCGAGCGCGAAGTGCTGCAGCTCGTCGTGGAGGGTCGCTCGAGCTCCGAAATCGCCGGGACGCTGTTCCTTTCTCCCAAATCGGTCGACACGTACCGTAGTCGGCTGATGCAGAAACTCGGGGTCAAGGATCTCTCATCGCTCATCAAATTCGCCATTCAGCACGGATTGACCAGCCTCGAATAGGCACGGGCACGCCCGGGGAATGCCGCCCGCCCGGTCCCCGCAGGGGAATGCCGCGTCGCGGAGTCGAGTATCCCCCACAAAAACAATCCAGACTCCCTGACAGCGGAGCCCGGACGGGTTTCGTATTGTTGTATGCACGCTTGCTGACACGGAACCCGGCAAAGAGCTGATGCGAGTCGGTTGAAGAGCGACGAATGAACAGGATCACCATGAAACAGATTGCCAGATTGAAGGTCGCGATGTTGCCGGGTTGCCCGTGTCAGGGGCGTGCGTGTGTATTCCATCGCATTGCTTCAGGACACTCCCTCGCATGATACTTCCCGGTACGATCCCCGCGCGGGCTTCCGGCCCGGTGAAATCACAACCTCCGTTCGGTCTGGCCGATCCGGCCCAGCGGTCGCAATCGCTGCTCAAGGAACAGCTGTGGCTGTTCTCCATCGCGGTGGACCAGAGTCCCATCTCGATCGTGGTCACGGACCCCGCGGGCCGCATCGAGTATGTCAATCCGGGATTTGAGAAGTCGAGCGGCTACACCTTCGATGAAGTCCGCGGCCGGACTCCGCGTTTCCTGAAATCGGGGTATACATCGCCCGAGCAGTACAAACAGTTGTGGGAGATGATCTCTTCCGGGGAGAACTGGAGAGGCGAATTCCACAACCGCCGGAAGGACGGGGAGTTCTTCTGGGAGTCGGCCACCATTTCTCCGATTCGCGCGGAGTCGGGTGAAATCCTCCACTTTGTCGCCATCAAGCAGGACATCACGGAGCGCAAGAGAGCCGAGATGGAACTCATCGCGGCGAAGGAACGCGCCGAGCGCTCGGACCGCTTGAAGGACGCGTTCATTTCGAACATGTCGCACGAGATCCGCACGCCGCTGAATGTCATTCTCGGGTACACCGACCTCATCGAGATGGAACTGGGCGCCCGCATTTCGCAGGGGGAAGGACTGTACTTCCAGAGCATCACGCGCGCCGCGAAGCGGCTGATGCGCACGGTCGAGAACATCCTCACGATCTCCTCGATGGAGGTGGGCGAGTACTCGTTCGAGAAGCGCGACCTCGACCTCGTCGCGGAAGCGTACCACCTGTTCATGGAGATGCGGCTCCTCGCCATCGAAAAGCGCCTGGAGATCGATTTCATCAACGAATGCGGCAGCGCGATGATTCATGTCGATCCGGTGACGTTCAACGACGCGCTTGCGAATCTCCTCGACAACGCGATCAAGTTCACCAGCGAAGGCGGAGTGACCGTGCGGGTGTACCGGACCTACGGCGCGGCATGCATCACGATCACGGACACGGGCATCGGCATCTCGGAAGAGTACCTGCCGCGCCTGTTCGCCACGTTTTCCCAGGAAGACATCGGCACCACGCGCCGCTTCAACAGCCTCGGCCTGGGCATGGCGTTGACAAAAAAGTACATCGACATCAATGGAGCAACCATTGACGTCACCAGTCGGAAAGGCGTCGGCACCAGCGTCACCGTGCGTTTCAGCGAGGTGGTGGATGAACCCTCCCGTCCCAATACGCTTCGACCCGCCAAAGCGATACCAGAAGGAATACCGGTACAATGAACACTCTCCTGCTCGTGGAAGATGACCTGGAAACCCAGAGCATGATGCTCTCCATCCTCAAGAAAGAATACGCCGTGCGTTGCGCCACCAACAGCACGGAGGCTTGGAGCGCCCTCGAGGATCGCGCTGTCGACCTCGTCCTGATGGATCTCTCGCTGCGCAACAACGAGAACGGTCTCGTCCTGGCGCGAAAAATCCTCGATCGCGAGGAATACCGCCACATCCCCATCATTGCGGTGACCGCCCATGCGTTTCCGACGGATCGCATGAAATGCATCAACGCGGGGTGCACCGACTATCTCCCGAAGCCGCTCCGGGTCTCCGAGCTGAAGGCCATGATCAGCCGTCATCTCCAGGTCGGGGTCGCCGTTCCCGCGGGCGCATGATCCATGGATGCACTTCTCAGACAGACTGCCGGTGACGGCACGATGCGAAGCAACGTCATGAACGCCGACACGCAAAAATCCCTCCTGATCGTCGAGGATCATGCTCCGTTGCGCCGGGCGTTGCGGGACTGGCTCCTGCTGGAATTCCCGTCCTGGACCATCCGCGAAAGCGGCTCCGCCGAGGAGGCTCTCGCGGCGATGAACACGCGCCTCCCCGATCTCGTGCTCATGGACATCGCCCTTCCTCTCATGGACGGGGTGACGGCCACCATGGAAATACGGAAGCAGCATCCCGGTGTGGCATGCGTGATCATGACCATGTACGATTCGCCCGAGTACCGCTCCGCGGCGCAGGCGGCCGGGGCGAAAGGGTTCATCAACAAACTGCATGTGCAGGCGGAACTCCTGCCCCTCATCGCGCAGTTGCGCCTGGACCCGGAGTCCACGCTCGTCTGAGCACCGGCCCGCGGCGCCGGGTCAGCAGTGTTCCGTCAGCCAGCGGACCAGCGGCGTCATCGCGATCACGTGCTCGGCGAGGACGTCGAGAAGGTCTTCCCCGAGGATGCGCTTCGGATCCATGGTGACCCAGCACAGGTACTGTTTCATCCTGAGCAGTTCGGCGCTGGGGTGATCCTTGTCGTAGCCTTGCGGGACGCGCGCGAGCACGTCGCCCTCGAGACCGCCGAAGAGCTTCTTGAACTTTTTCTCCGCGACGGTGGCGAGCAGCGGTTTCGGATCCCGGTCGATCGCGGCGCGCAGCGCCTTCAGCTGCTCGGGAAGCGGCGCGTAGAGTCCGCCCCCGATGCCGAGTTCCGTGTCGTTGAAGTGGAAATAGTAGCCCGGCGCCGTTTTCCGGTCGCGACCGGCCAGCGAGAAGGAGGCCGCGCACCAGGTCTTGTACGGCGTCTTGTCCTTGCTGAAACGCGTGTCGCGATAGATGCGGTAGATCGCCTTTTTCGGTTCGATGGCCAGATCGGGGACGCTCGAACGCAGCCGCGCCGCGAGGGCGGCGAGCAGTGACTCCATCGGTTCGCGGACGTTGGCGTCGAAACGCGGTTTGTTCCCGGCGAACCACTCGCGCGTGTTGTTCTTCTTCAGCGCGCGGAAAAATTTCAGCGCGTCCTCGGGAAATCCCGCGAAGGGAGGCATGTCGTCCTCGAGAAAGGGATTGACGTGTTTTGCCATGGCCGGAACCTTTGTGCCAATCGTGAATGGGTGACCTGCAATGTGCGCCCGCGACCGGCATAAAGGCAAGCGCCGTGTGCCGCGATGCCGACGGGTTTCGCGAGTTCGCGTCCGGCGTTGTATTTTCCACATTGCGTGCGCCGCCGCACCCGAAGTCGCTTCGCCGTCGCGGCGGCATGCGCGCCGTTCCCGTCTCCTTCCATCGTTGTCCGATGCATCACCGGAGGATCGTCATGCGCCAGAGAACAGCGTCCGTGTGCGCGCTCGTGTTCGTCATCGCCTCGGCGCTGCATGCGCAGCCGCAGCGCATGCAGATTGCGCGCTGGGAACAGGGCGCGCCGAAGCTCCTGTACTCCGCCGCGAAGCTGAAGAGCGCCGTCGAGAAGGCCGTGAGCGGCGGCACCGTCCTCGGCGCCGTCACCATCCTGAAGTCGGGCAACTGGTACTACCTGCACGGCACGGGTCGGAGCGGCGGACGCCAGTGCGCGCTGGCCATTGAACTGGAGCGTGACGACGAGGGTCTCACGCTCGCCCCGATGGCCCGGAACTTCCAGTGCATTTCGGAGGACTGCCCCTCGTGCGCGCTGCGTACCGCGAAGGACGGTCGCATCGTCGGATGCCGGTGCAAGGGCGTGCCGACAAGCACCTGCCGTCTCATGTCGCGCGAGGAGCTGCCGTCGGATCTCCTGCGGGATCTCTTTCCGGACGATATTCCGGAGACCGCGCCGAAGAAGCATCCCGCACCCCCGGGGAAGAAATGACAGGAAGCGCCGCGGGAGCCGTATGACGCCCGCGCTGTTCGGGCGCTCCATCGCCTGGTTCCGCCGCGACCTGCGCCTGTCCGACCATGCCGCGCTTGCGCGCGCCTGCGCGTCATCCTCGCAGGTCGTCCCCGTGTTTGTGTTCGACCGGACCATCCTCGACGCGCTGGAGGATCGCGACGACCGCCGCGTCACGTTCATCGCACGCTCGCTCGCGGAGCTTGACGACGCGTGCCGCGCGCGCGGATCGCAGCTCGTGGTCCTGCACGGCGATCCGGCGGTCGAGATTCCGCGTTTCGCGCGGGACGTCGGCGCGGAGGCGGTGTTCGCGAATCGCGACTACGAGCCCGCCGCAAAACGCCGCGACGACGCGGTGCGGCGCAGTCTCGAGGCGACGGGCATCCGCGCGTTCTTCGACAAGGATCAGGTGATCTTTGAAGGGCGGGATATCCTCACCGCGGCGGAGACGCCGTACCGGGTGTTCACCCCCTACAAGCGCGCATGGCTCGCGCGGTTCATGCAGGAGCGTCTCACCGCGAACGATCCTGCCGCCGCGCGCACGCCCGATCTCCGCGCGCTTGCCCCCGCCTCCGTCAGTCGGCGGTTCGCGACGCCGTGGACGCTGGACGCCATCGGCTTCCGCGCATCGCCGCTCTGGCTTCATCCCGGCGAGGCGGCAGCGACGTATCGCCTGAAGGAATTCCTGAAACGCGTGGACCTGTACGACGAGGACCGCGATACGCCTTCCGTCGAGGGCACGTCCGGCCTGTCGGCCCACCTGCGCTTCGGGACGATCTCGATACGCGCGCTCGTGCGGGAAGCGGCGAAACGTCACGCGGACATGGCTTCCGAAGGGAAGGCAAGCGCCGGAGCGACCGTCTGGATGTCGGAGCTGATCTGGCGCGAGTTCTACCAGATGATCCTCGATCAATTCCCGCATGTTGCCACGGGCGCGTTCAAGCCCGCATGCGACCGCATCGTGTGGCCGGGCGACCTCCGTCACTTCGACGCCTGGCGCGAAGGCCGGACGGGTTACCCGCTCGTCGACGCGGCGATGCGGCACTTCGCCGCCACGGGATGGATGCACAACCGGCTGCGCATGGTCGCGGCGATGTTTCTCGTGAAGGACCTGCTGCTCGACTGGCGCCTCGGCGAGGCGCACTTCGCGCGGGGGCTGCTCGACTTCGATCTCGCCGCGAACAACGGCGGCTGGCAGTGGTGCGCCTCCACCGGCTGCGATGCGCAGCCATATTTCAGAGTGTTCAATCCGATTCTTCAGTCGCGCAAATTCGATCCCCTCGGCGCGACCATCCGGACGCACTGTCCGGAACTGCGCGGTTTTTCCGACGCCCGCATCCACTGGCCGCACGAGGCCTCCCCGTCCGAGCAGGCCGCGGCGGGATGCCGGATCGGCGAGGACTACCCGCACCCGGTCGTCGTGCATGCGGCGCAGAAGGAACGGGCGGTCGCCCTGTTCAAAGCGCTCGGCGCGGACGCCTGACCGGCGTGCTCCGCGTGCCGCTCACACCCGCGTGAAACGGGAGCACCCGCCCTGTATCGCCGGAGCGGGTGCTCGAATCCGTCGAATCGCGTCTACACCTTCGCGTCGAGCGAGCGCAGCCAGCGATTGTACAACCACATGCTGAGCGCCGAAATCAGTCCGATGGCCATGAGAATCAGCCAGCCGGCGGCGTTCCACGTCGGATCGAGATCCAGCAGGCCGCTTTCGAGCTTCACCGCGTTGTGGCACATGATCTCGTTGAAGATGAAGGCGCCCGCGGGTCCGCCGATGAGCGAGCCGATGGCCATCGGCAGGTTCGCGTAGCCGAGGAACAGGCCTTCCTGGCCCTTCGGGGCGAGGGCGCCGATGTACTCGTAGGTGCGGGCGGACGTGAACAGTTCGCCGAAGGCGATGAGCGCCACGGTCAGCACGATGAACAGCGAGCCGAGCGGCAGGAGATCGAACATGGTCAGGCGCACGCCGCCCGAGCTGAAGATCGGATACAGATTGATCAGCATGGAGATGCCGATGATCACGATGCCGACGATGATGGAGCGTATCGGCTTCATCTTGCCGAACAGCTTCGTGACGAGGAGCTGGAAGAACACAATCACGAACGGATTCGCCATGGTGTAGATGTCCACCGCGGGATTCGTCTCGACCACCTTTTTCAGGTACAGCGGCAGCACGTTGTACACCTGCGAGTAGATGAAGAAGAAGCCGCTCGACACGATCAGGAACAGCGCGAAGCGCACGTTCTTCATCACGAGCACCATGTCGAGCAGGATGCGGCCGATGCTTCTCCGCGGTTTCGTGGACGGCGCGACGCCCGGCAGCGTGTCGGGGTCGCGGTACAGGAAGAGCACGGAGAAGAACGCCACGACGGCGCAGCCCA
The DNA here is from genome assembly GCA_016720835.1 of Ignavibacteria bacterium. Lineage (GTDB taxonomy): Bacteria > Bacteroidota > Ignavibacteria > SZUA-365 > SZUA-365 > JADKJW01. The sequence continues at coordinate 634,669 of JADKJW010000001.1, read as the reverse complement.
TGGAGACCGCGAAGATGTAGCTCAGGTCCCAGTGCGTGCGGACGTAGTAGCTCACCCCGCGCCCGAACAGCGATCCCACGTTGATGACCATGTAGAAAATGGCGAAGGCGAGCGTGGCGCGCGTGCCCGCGGTTTTCTGCACGGTGCCGGAAATGCACGGTTTGATCACCGATCCGCCCATGCCGATCAGGATGATCGCGAGCATCACCGGCAGCACCACCGCCGTGCCCGCCGTGACGTCCTCGCCCACCGTTTCGCTCAGGATCTGTCCGCCGAACCAGACCGGATATCCCATCAGGAAATATCCGACAGCCAGAAGCACGAATGCCACGAGCAGGGAACGTTTGAAGCCGACGAGGTCCGCGATCGTCCCGCTCAGGATCGGCAGGAAATAGACGAGCGTCCAGAGGATGCCGTTGAGGTTGCTGGGCCAGTACTTCCCGAGCCCGAGCTGGCCGAGGTACAGCACGACGAAGCTCGCCATGGCATAGTATGCGCCGCGCTCGAACAGCTCGGTGACGTTCGCGGTCCAGAACGTGGAGGGAAACGTTTCTTTCGAGGAGGGCGTCGGCGTGGCGGGCATGGGGGGCTCCATTGGAAAACAGAACGGGAAATATAGAGCTTTCGCTTCCAAATCCCAGACCGGAACCTCCGGCATGCTTCCGATGTTTTCCGTATTCTTGACAGGAGTGATTCTTCCATCCACCGCCCCGCGTCGCGGCGCCGCCTCACCAGGAAACCCGATGTCCCCTTTCCACGAATTGCATGACCGTCATCGCGCGACGCTGGACGCCGCCCTCGATGCCATCCAGAGCCGCGCATTCCTCGCCCACTGGCCCGAGCCGCCCAGCGGCAAAATCTACGGCGAGACGGCGCAGGCCGACGGCGAGGCCGCGTTCAAGGCGCTCCTCGGCGCGCGCTTCGATGCGTTGAAGCAGGAGGGCGCGGCCCGATGGGGAGGCGCGGAGGAATCGCCGTACGGGTTTCCGTTGAACGTCACGTATCCGCTGTTCGATGCGGACACGCTTGTCGCGCGCGCGAACGCCGCCTTCCCGCCCTGGCGGAACCTGCATCCCCGCGAGCGCGCGGGCCTGCTGGTCGAGGCGCTCGAACGCTCCGCGAAAAACTTCTTCGCGATCGCATTCGCGACGATGCACACGACGGGCCAGGGCTTCATCATGTCCTTCCAGGCCTCGGGCCCGCATGCGTACGATCGCGCGCTCGAGGCGGTGGCCCTCGGACTGCAGGAGCAGACGCGCTTCCCGGAATCCGCCGACTGGGAGAAACCGATGGGACGCGTGTCCGTGAAACTGCGCAAGAACTTTCGCGCGTGCGGTCGCGGCACGGGAGTCGTCGTCGGCTGCTCCACCTTCCCTGTCTGGAACAGCGTTCCCGCCATCTTCGCGAACCTCGTCACCGGCAATACGGTCATCGTCAAACCGCACCCGAAGTCCGTGCTGCCCGTCGCCATCGTCGTGGCGGACCTGCGCGCCGCGCTGGCGGACTGCGGCGCGGATCCCGACGTCGTCCAGCTCGCCGTCGACGGCGAGGCGCCGCTCGCGTTGACGCTCGCCGCCCATCCCGGCGTGCGGCTCGTCGACTACACCGGCGGATCCGCCTTCGGCGAAGAACTCGAGCGCCTTCCCGGCAAGATCGTGTTCACGGAAAAGGCGGGCGTCAACTCCGTGCTGCTCGACAGCGTGGACGAGCTGGACCCGGTGCTCGAAAACCTCGCCTTCAGCGTCTGCCTCTACAGCGGACAGATGTGCACCACCCCGCAGAACTTCTACATTCCCGCGGCAGGTGTCAGAGAAAAGGATGCGCTCGTCCCATATGCGGACGTCGTGCGGCGCTTCGGCGAAAAGGTGTCCGCGCTGGTGTCGAACGAGAAGGCCGGTCCGGGGACGCTCGGCGCCCTGCAGAATCCGGCCACCCTCGAGCGGCTCGACGCGGCGCAGCGGCTCGGCTTCCCCGTCGCGCTCGCATCGATCCCCGTGGCGCAGGCGGGCTTCGCCGGGGCGCGCAGCCACGCGCCGGCGCTCATCGAAGTGCCCGCGGACAGGCCCGACACGTATCTGAAGGAGATGTTCGGTCCGATCGTGTTTCTGATACGCACCGCGGACAGCGCCGAGAGCATCCGCCTCGCCGCGCGATCCGCTGCCACCGTCGGTGCGATCACCTTCGCTGCGTACACGACGGACAGCGCGATGATGGATGACATCGAGGACGCGCTGCTCCCCGTCGGCGCTCCGGTCTCCTTCAATCTCACCGGACCGATCTGGGTGAATCAGGCCGCCACGTTCAGCGATTTCCACGTCACCGGCGGCAATCCCGCGGGCAACGCCAGCCTCGTCGATCCGGCCTTCATCGTGCGGCGCTTCTTCATCGCGGGCTCGCGGCGACCGGCGTAGGAAGGAGTGAGTGGGGAGTAGGGAGTAATGAGTGGGGAGTACTGTGAATTCTCATGTCGGGGTGGGACCGGCGTCCCGCCGGTCGATTTCGGAAAACAGGCAGGAGTGAGTGGGGAAAATACAACGAGGAACTGCACTCAACAGGTTTCTTTCTCCCTACTCCCTACTCCCCACTCCCTACTCAGAAACCGGCGTCCCCGCCGGTCGATTCCGGGACAGCACCAATCGTCCCGACCCTGCACCCTTCCCCCTGCACCCTTCCCCTTTCCCCGCTATTCCACCACCATCAACCGGAACACCGCCTCCGCTCCGGGAGCGTGCAGCGAGACGAGATACGCCCCGGAGGGCAGGCCGGCGATATCGCAGAACACGGTGAAGGCGCCGGACGGGAGAGGCCCGTCGAAGAGACGTCGGACGGCCATGCCGCCGGGTGAGACGAGGTCGATGGTTGCGGGGGCGCTCGCGAGACCGACCGGCACGGAAACGCGCAGCGGAACACGCTGCGTCCGTCCGGGCGAGACGGGATTCGGCGCGGCGGAGAGCGTGGGAGTGTCCGCGCGCCGTTGCAGCAACTTCTCGCAGTACCCGTCGATCATGACGATGGATTCCGGCCGCGACGTGTCGTCCGGACAGCAGCGCTGCCACATCGCCGCGCGCATGAATGAGATCTGCAGGCGGTCCGTTTCTCTCCGGTCGCCGGTGCCGAGCCGCACCGTCGCGAGCAGTCCGCCGGCGGCGAGAGGGAAGGCGGGTTCGGGCATGTCGATGCGCAGCATGTCGGGCGCGATGCGCCTCCAGCGGAAGGCCGAAGCGGGGAGGAGAGTTCCCTCGTCCACGCCGAGGACGTCGAGCGACGGAGGAATGCGGAGATCGATCTCCGCGATCAGACGCACCGCCGGATCGAGTCCGCCTGCAATGCGGACCGGGATGGCGACCACGTCGCCCACCGCGAAGATGGAAAGCGAGTCGAGCAGCGCCGCAAGCGGCCGTTCGCACTGGCACAGCTCTATCGTGTCGGGCACGGCCGTGATGGCCATCGGACAGCCCTCGAGCGCGATATCCGCGATCGACATCTCCACCTTCCGGCTGCTGTCCGAGAGCAGGCCCTGCACGGGAAACGCCACGAGGCGCGTGACGGCCAGCGCCGGCTTGATGCGCGCGAAGGTCAGGCGCAGCCGTCCGGGGCCGATCTTCGTCATGTCCACCACCTGGTTCTGCGCGACGGTGCCGAGCGTGAGGGGGAGGCGCGGAATGACTTCCACGAGGTTGTCGTCGTAGACCAGCGTGAAGGAGAGGGTCAGTTCGAGGGCCTGCGAGGGCGCGGGATCGAGGTCCACGGCCGCCATGCCGCTTTCGAAGGGTTTCAATGTCGCGGGCGCGTTGACGACGAGGCGCGCGGTGGTCGGACGTGAGGGTGTCGCGAAGGTTTGTACGTCCGTCGCGCTGTCGCCGAAGGCCCGCGCCGTCACCAGCAGCGTGCGCACCGAGTCGTCGCAGCGGTCGGAGAGGTACTCGGCGAGACAGCACTTCTCGGTGATTTCCGCCGCGATCTGGCGGTACACGGCGTTCAGCTCGCTCGGCCGCACCACGATGAAGAACGACCCGCCCGTCGACGTCGCCATGCGCCGCATGATGTTCTGGTTCGCGTCGCTGATGTTGAAGGCGATGGTGTACAGTTTCGCGTTCGCGTTCCGCGCCGCGGCGATGACGTCGTCGTCGCTGCTCGTGCTCAGGTTGTCCTCGCCGTCCGTGATGATCACCGCCGACCGGTTGCCGGTCTGCCCGGCGAGCCGCTGCACGCCCTCGAGCGCCGCGTCGAAGAGCCTCGTGCCGCCGTTCGCCAGCAGGCCGGCGAGCGTGGTCTTGAGCAGCGCCTTGTCGGTCGTGAAGTCCTGCCGCAGCACCACCTGGTTGCCGAAGGACACGATCGCGCACTCGTCGGTCGCGCCGAGACTATCGACCAGCAGGCTCGCGGCCTCGATGAGCTTCGGCATGACCGGCAGCATCGAGCCGCTGTTGTCGAGCACGAGCATGACGGAATTGACGCCGAGCGGATCGGGGCAGCGCACGGTGAGCGGGCGCGGAATGCCGTTCTCGAACAGGCGGAAGTTGCTCGAGTCCAGCCCGCGCATCAGCGATCCTCCCGCCTGCGTGCACAGTTTGAGCGTGACGCGCGGCAGCCCGCTGAAATTCGCTTCCGACATGCGTACACTGAGGCCCTGGCCCGATGTCCGCGTCAGCGGCGCGAGCAGCAGCGCCGCGCACATCACTGCCGCCAGCCGCGCAGGAATGCCGCGCAGGCGTCGCTGTATGGTATCCGTCATATGATTCATCGATGAAGGGTGAAGGCGCGTGAATCGCATTCACTGAATTTGCCGCAATCGCGCGGCAATATCAATATGAAACGACGCGACCTGGAATTTCGCCGTCCTCACCGCGCGGCAGGTGCCGTGGGCTGGTTCATGTCTTGATCGATGACGAAAAATCAAATAGCTTCGAAGCATCCATTTCACAGTCGCATCCAGACATCCGGCACGCAGAACCCTCGCATCTTCCATCTCGCATCTCGTATCGCGCATCGACATCTTCCATCTCGCATCGCATCGCCCGACACACGCCATCATGATAAGGCAGAACCCATGAACCGACCACGATTCCTCACCGCAGTCATCCTGTTCCTGCTCCCGTTCGCCGCGTCGCTGGCGCAGGGCTTCGACGACGAGTTCAACAGCCTGGTGATGCAACCCGGCTGGACGCTCACGCGCGAAGACCGGGCGCACTGGCGTTTCACGGGCGCGGAGTACCAGATCACGACGCAGCCCGGCGCGCTCAATGGTCCGACGTTCAACAACGTCAGGAACATGCTCCTGCAGCCCTCGCCGCCGGGCTTCCGCATGGAAACGAAACTCGACTTCCTGCCCGACTCGGCGTTCCATAACGCGGGACTGATGTACTGGGTCGACGACGACAACTACGTCCGCGTCTCACGCGGCCTGTGGGTGCAGGACTCGTTTGCCGTCAACGGCGTGTGGCTCGAATGGGAACTCAACGCTCTCGCCGACTTCCAGTTCCTTGACGGTATCCGGGCCAATCCGATCTATCTCCGTCTTGCGAAAACCGGGACGCTCTACGAAGGATCCTACAGCACCGACGGGATCACCTGGACGACCATCGCCTCCACGCGCATCACCGGCTTTCCCGCCGAAGTCGGCAAGGTCGGGCTGCAGGCCGCGAACGGCGACGGCACGCTGGCGACCAAGCACCGCATCCCGGCCACCTTCGACTGGTTCCACATCATCACCGTCGGCATCGGCGATACGCCTCCCGTCACCGCCGTTTCGCCGCGCATTCTGGACGTGTTTCCGAACCCCGCATCCGCGACGGACGCATTGGCCGCCAGCATCGACGCGGCGCATGACGCGCGCGCCTCACTGCAGCTCAGCGACATGCTCGGCCGCGTCGTGTGGAGCAGCGCCGTGCTGTCGCCCGGCGCGCAGACCGTGCGCATTCCCACCGCGGGACTCGCGCGTGGACAGTATCTCCTCCGCCTGCTCGGTGGCGCCGCAACCTCCGCGAGGCTCCTGCGCATCAATTGACCCGCGCCCCGCCGGGGCAGACCGATCCGAAAACCGCGAAGGGTTCTCCGTCATACGGGGAACCCTTCGCAGCGCACGGGCGGACCTTCAGGAAGAGATTACGATCCTTTTTTCTTTGTTTCCGTTCCGTCGCGTATCGCGCGGAGCCGTTGCAGTTCGTCCTCGTTCTTTTTCCGCTCGCGTTCGAGGACGGCCTTGTGCTTCTCGAGCGCGTCCACGTCGTCGCGCAGTTCCTCCGCGGACTTTTCCGTTTCCCAGCCGACGGCACCGGCGGCCAGACGGAATTCCACGGGGATGGTCAGTTTGGAGCGCACCGGGAGATCCTTGCGCAGGGCGGGCTTGAAATTTCCGCCTGCGACGGCCCGGAGCGCGGCGCTGTCGAGCGCGGGCCAGCCGCTGCTTTTCCGGATCTCGCCGTAGATCACGACGCCGTGTTCATCGATCGACGCCGCGACGATGGAGACGCCCTCGAGGTGTTTTCGGATCGCACTGTCCGGATACTGCACGTCGAGATCCTCAAGGAGTTTCGCCGGCCGGTTCACCGGCTCCTGCGCGTCGTCGAAGTCCGCCGGCCGCACGCCGAACGACAGGGCATGCGGAGGGGCGTGCTGCGCGACGGCGCAGGCGGAGACGGCCGCGACCAGGACGAGGATGCGGAGTGTCTTCATATGGTTCTCATGCAACGAGACCCGGACGCGCCGGGTCCCGGAATCGCTTTGACGCGCGGCTTCAGCGCGGGGAAACCGCGTTCAGACCAGCCATTTCCACGCTTTCGATGCCTTCGAAACGGCGTTTCAGGATGCGCTCCACGCCGCCCTTCAGCGTCATGGTGGACGACGGGCAACTCCCGCAGGCGCCGGACAGTTCCACGTACACGATGCCGTCCTTCATTTCCACGAAACGGATCTTCCCGCCGTCCATCTCGATGTACGGCCGGATCTCGCTGTTGATGACTTCTTCGATCTGTGTATCCAGCGTCTTCTCTTCTGTCATGATGTTCTCCGGTGAATTTGACGAAATCCCGATCCGCAAAAATAGCGAATCGAAGGATGAGGGAAAAGGGGAAATGGGGGACAGGGGGAATCGGGTGACTGTTTAGTCTGCGGGAAAATTCCGATATTCGGGACTACACAGATCGTTGATTGACACAACGCACCGAATGGACGCAAACCTGCTACAATTGGCGAAAAGCATCGCGGAAGTGTTTCTGCCGATCCTCTATGTCGTGACCGCCATCGGGTACGGCATGGCATTTTTCCGCGACGATGCGATGGCCCGGCAGTGGAAATCGCGCCTGCTGCTGGCGACCACGGCGACGCATTTCGCCTACATCGGCCTGCATACGGCGAGCGAAGGGCACTGCATGGTGACGACGCCCTTCGAGATGATGTCGCTCGTGGCGTTCACGCTGATCGCCACCTACACGGTTATTGAGTTCAAAACCTCTGTGAAGGGCACCGGCTTCTTTCTCGTCACGCTTGCGGGGGCCTTCGAGCTGGTCTCCTCGGTGATGCTGAAAGTGACGACAGGCGGCGAGATGAATCCCGTGCTGTCGAACCTGGGCATCGGTCTTCATGTGACGGCGGCAATCTTCGGATTCGGCGGCATCGCGATCTCCGCCGTGTACGGTCTCCTGTACCTTCTCCTGTTCGGCGAATTGAAACGGAGCGATTTCGGGAAATTCTTCAAGCATCTGCCGAGTCTCGAGTCCCTCGAGCGTTTGAACACGGCGGCCAGCATCATCGGATTCGCCTTTCTGACCGTCGCGATAGGGATCGGCGTATTCTGGTTGCCGCGGACCTTCGCGAATTTTTCCTATCTCGATCCGAAGCTGCTCGCCACCGCGCTGGTCTGGTGCGTCTATGCGGCCGTCCTGTTCGCGAAGTACGTGCTGAAACTCGACGGCCGCCGCGTCATCCGCCTGTCCATCGGCGGATTCGTGCTGGCGATCTTTTCCCTGACCGTTGTGAACGCGTTTTTCAGTCATTTCCACAAGTTCTATTGATGCGCCGCAGTCGCGGGCGACGATAGCACCGCATCCCCGTCGAAAGGGCACCTCGTGTCGATGATCCTGTACGCAGTGGGCGTCAACCATAGAACCGCACCGGTCGAGCTGCGCGAGCAGCTCCATCTCAGCGCGGATGAAATCGCCGCGGCGCTCGACGTGCTGCGGCGTGACGGGTTGCGCGAAGCGAGCATCGTCTCCACCTGCAACCGCACCGAACTGTTCGCGATTCCGGACAACGAGGACATCGGCGGCCAGCAGCTCATCGACGCGCTCAAACGGTTGCGGCCGTCCGCGAAGCTCGAGGACAGGCACTTCTTCCGCCTCTTCACCTGCGGGGCCGTGCGGCACCTCTACCGCGTCGCCTCGGCCATCGATTCGCAGGTGCTCGGCGACATGCAGATCCTCGGCCAGGTGAAGGACGCCTACGAGGTGGCGGTGGACCGCGGCGCCGCGGGCAACGTGCTCAACCACCTGTACATGGGCGCCTTCCGCACGGGCAAACGCGTGCGCACCGAGACGTCCATCGGCATCGGCGCGGTGTCCATCAGTTTCGCGGCCGTCGAACTCGCGCGGCGCATCTTCTCCGATCTCCACCGCAAGAAGGTGCTGCTCATCGGCGCGGGCGAAACCGGCGAACTCGCCGCGCGGCACCTCATCAGCAAGGGCGTCGAGGACATCACGCTGACCAACCGCACGCACGAGAAGGCCGTCGCGCTCGCGGGCGCGCTGCACGCGCGCGTCGTCCCTTTCGAGAGCTTCCCGGCCATGCTGCACGAGGTGGATATCGTGATCTCGGCCACCGCCGCGCCCGACACGGTGGTGAAATACGACATGGTGCAGCAGGCCATGCGGCACCGCCAGAACCGCACCATGCTCCTCATCGACATCGCCGTCCCGCGCGACATCGATCCGGCCATCGACCGTCTGCCGGGCGTCTTTCTCAAGGACGTGGATTCGCTGCAGAGCATCGTGGACCAGAACGTCGAGAAGCGCCGCTCCGAAATCCCGCGCGCGGAGATCATCATCACGGAGGAAGTCGTCAACTTCTTCCTCTGGTTCAACGCGCTCGAAGCGACGCCCACCATCCAGCAGCTCCGTGAAAAGTTCGAGCAGATCCGCGCGCTCGAGCTCGAGAAGTTCAAAAACAAGATCGGCGAGTCCGATTTTGAGCGCGTGGAGCTCCTCACCAAACGCATCATCAACAAACTCCTGCATCCGACCATGGTCAGTCTCAAGGAACCCGTCACCGACAGCGCCGTGCTTTCCACGCGCCTGCAGGTGCTGCGCGAGCTCTTCGACCTCGACTCCTCGGATGACGGCGGCCACACCCATCGGCAGGCATCATGAGCAGCACCCTCACCATCGGCACGCGCGGCAGCGCCCTCGCCCTCTGGCAGGCGCATCACGTCAAGGACCGCCTCGAAAAGCGCTTTCCCGCCCTCCGCGTGGAGGTGCTGGTCATCAAGACCACCGGCGACAGGATCCTCAACCAGGCCCTCTCGGCCATCGGCGACAAGGGCCTCTTCACCAGGGAAATCGAGGAAGCCCTGCTCGACGGCCGCGTCGACATCGCCGTGCACAGCCTCAAGGACCTGCCGACCGAAACGCCCGAAGGCCTGCGCATCGGCGCGGTGACGAAGCGCGAGGACGTGCGCGACGTGCTGATCTCCCGGCAGTGGCGCTCCATCGCCGACCTGCCCGAGGGCGCGCTCATCGCCACCGGCAGCCTGCGGCGCACGAGCCAGCTGCTCCACCTGCGGCCGGACGTGCGTGTCGTCGACATCCGCGGCAACCTCAACACGCGCTTCGCGAAATTCGACGCGTCGAAATGGGACGGCATGCTCCTCGCCTGCGCCGGCGTCAAGCGCCTCGGGTGGGCCGACCGCATCGCGCAGATCATTCCTCCGGAACTCATCCTTCCCGCCGTCGGCCAGGGGGCGCTGGGCATCGAGATCCGCGAGGGCGACGAGGCCGCGTTGCGCGCCGTGCGCGTCCTCCATCACGACGCCACCTTCGCCGCCACCACGGCCGAGCGGGCGCTGCTGCGGACGCTCGAGGGCGGATGCCAGATTCCGATCGGCGCCTGGGCCCGCGTGAAGGACGGACGGCTGCTCCTCGACGCGACGGTGGGCAGCATCGACGGGACCATCCGCCTCGACGCGGGCGGGTCGGTCGCGGAGCCGGCGAAGGCCGCGCAGCTCGGACGGCGCATCGCGAAAAAACTCTACGACAACGGCGCGAAGGCCATCCTCGACGACATCCGCGCCGCGGCGCCGAAGCGGGCATGAGCGCGCACGCGCACACGGTGCTGCTCACGCGTCCCCCGGGCGCGTCCGACGCCTTCGAGCGCATCCTCGACGCGGCGGACATCGGCGTGCTGCACATGCCGATGATCGAGATCGTGCCGCCCCTGTCCTGGGATGCCGCCGACGACGCGATCGACGCCATCGGCGTCTATTCCGGCGTCGTGCTGACCAGCGCCAACGCCGCGCGCTTCTTCCTCGAGCGTTGCCGCGAACGCCTCGGCGGCCTCGATGACGTGCCCGCCGTCCACGCCGTCGGCGAGCGGACCGCCGAAGCCGCGCGCGCCTTCGGCCTCGACGTCGCCACCGTGCCCGTCTCCGCAAGCGCGGGACATCTGGCCGCGGCGCTCGGCGACGTCTCCAACCATTTTTTCCTGCAGCCCGGTTCGGACCTGATGCGCGAGGACTTCGCGGCACAGGTGGAGGCGCGCGGCGGCAAGGTGAACCGCGTCACCGTGTATCGCGCCATCGCTCCTCCGAAGCGCGACCTCGCGGCGCTCGACCAGATGCTCATCGAAGGGGGCATCGAATGCATCGCCTTTTTCTCGCCCTCCGCGGTGCGCAATTTCACCGCCATGATTCCGGATTTCAAACAGGCGACCATCCTCATCGCCGTCATCGGACAGACCACCGCGTCGGCGGTGTTTTCGAGCGGCCTCCGCGTGGACGCGATCGCCGACGAACAGACGGCGGAATCCATGGCCGCCGCCATCGTCGCGCGCTTCGGCTCCGCGCAGCGCATCGAAATGGACCCCGACATGCACATGGATATCGGCTAACGACCCCGCACATCATCTGCCCGGCTCCGGAGAGACGGCCACGCGGCATCCGCCGCGGTTGACACCTCCACGCCGCAGCGGGCCTCAGAACCAAGGACCCCCATGCTTCAAAACGACCTCCTCATCCGCGCAGCCAAACGGCAACAGGTGGACCGCACCCCGGTGTGGATGATGCGCCAGGCGGGGCGCTACCTCCCCGAGTATCGCGCCGTCCGCGAGAAGACGGACTTCCTCACCCTCTGCAAAACCCCCGAACTCGCATCGGAAGTCACCATCCAACCGGTCGACATCGTCGGCGTCGACGCGGCCATCATCTTCTCCGATATCCTCGTGGTGCCCGAAGCCATGGGCATGGAACTCGTCGTCGAGGAAGGGAAGGGCGGACCGCGCTTCCCGAAACCCCTGCGCAGCAAGGCCGATATCGACGCCCTCGTCACGGACGGCGCCGTGGAACGCCTGCGCTACGTGTACGACGCGCTCAAACTCACCTCCCGCGTGCTCGACGGTCGCGTGCCGCTGATCGGCTTCGCGGGCGCGCCCTGGACGCTCGCCGCCTACGCCGTCGAAGGCCGCGGCGCGAAGGACTTCGCCGCCGTGAAGACGATGATGTACAACGAACCGGCCCTGCTCCATACGCTGCTCGACAAGCTCGCCGGCGTGGTGTCCAAGTACCTCGTCGAGCAGACGCGCAACGGCGCCGACATCGTGCAGATCTTCGACACCTGGGCCGGCATCATGAGCAAGGACGCCTTCCTCACCTTCTCGCTGCCCTACATCACGCGCATCATCCGCGAAGTGAAAGCCAATTCGGACGTGCCCGTCATCGTGTTCGCCCGGGGCGCCACCGGCGCGCTCAAGGAAGTGGCCGCCTGCGGCTGCGATGTGGTCGGGCTGGACTGGACCGTGGACCTCGGCGAGGCGCGCGAAAACGTGGGGCACCGCGCATCCCTGCAGGGCAATCTCGATCCCGTCGCGCTCTACTCGTCGCCCGAATCGATCCGCGCCCAGGTCCGCAGCATCCTCACGAAGTTCGGCTCGCATCCCGGGCACATCTTCAACCTCGGGCACGGCATCCTGCCCGACGTGCCCGTGGAACACGCGAAGGCCATGGTGGACGCGGTGAAAGAGATCAGCACCGAACTCCGGAAAAAATAACCCCGGGCGGAACTGCCGCCCCAACCCGATGCACCGCATGCGCAGCACGAAAGGACAGCGATGAGACAGTTTGACGCGATCGATACCGAGCTTCTGAAAAAGTACTCGCGGCCCGGACCGCGCTACACGAGTTACCCGACCGCGCCGGTGTTCTCGCCGTCCTTCGGGAGCGGCGACTTCCTGCGCGAAGTGCAGCGCACGAACGCGAATCCGGACGCGCCGCCGCTGTCGCTGTACTTCCACATCCCGTTCTGCGACACGCTCTGCTACTTCTGCGGCTGCAACATGATGGTGACGCGCGACCGCGCGAAGATCCGCGACTACGTCGGACTGCTCCGGCGCGAACTCGCCATGCTCCGGCCGCATATCGCCGAGGGACGGCAGGTCGCGCAGATCGCCTGGGGCGGCGGCACGCCCACGTATCTCACGCCGGACGAGATCCGCGAACTCGCCGGCGCGACGCGCGAGCTGTTCGATATCGATCCCGGCGTCGAAGCGGGCGTCGAGATCGATCCGCGCGACATGACGCGCGATCACGTCGCGGCGCTCAAGGACGCGGGGTTCAACCGCATCTCGATGGGCGTGCAGGACTTCAACCCCGCCGTGCAGGAAGCCGTGAACCGCATCCAGCCCGAGGACATGACCCGCCGCGTGCTCGACTGGGCGCGCGACGCCGGCCTCACCAGCATCAATCTCGATCTGATCTACGGCCTGCCGCATCAGACGCTCGCCACCTTCGAGCAGACGCTCGACACGGTGATCGACATCGATCCCGACCGCATCGCCGTGTTCAATTACGCGCATGTGCCGTGGATGAAAAAGCACATGTCGCTGATCCATCCCGAAGACCTGCCGTCCACGGAGGAGAAGCTGCGCATCCTCGTGCGCACCATCGAAAAACTCAACGACGCCGGCTACGTGTACGTGGGCATGGACCACTTCGCGAAGCCCGGCAACGAGCTGGCCGTCGCGCAGCGCAACGGAACGCTGTACCGCAACTTCCAGGGCTACACCACGCACGCGGGCGCCGACCTCTACGGCTTCGGCATCACGAGCATCAGCCAGTTCGACCGCATGTACGCGCAGAGCGTGAAGACCATCGGCGAATACGCGGCCCGGCTCGACCGCGGCGAGGCCGCCACGCATGTCGGGACGCTGCTCACGGACGACGACCTGCTGCGCCGCGACGTGATCATGCGCCTGATGTGCGATTTCGCGCTCGACAAGCGCGCCATCGAGGCGCGGTACGGCATCGACTTCGACACGTACTTCGCGGCCGCCTTCCCGCGCCTGCAGGAACTCGTCGACGACGGACTCGTGCGCCTGTCCGCCGACCGCATCGACGTGCCCGGCATGGGCATGCTCGTGATACGCAACGTGGCGATGGCCTTCGACGCCTACCTGCCCGCGCAGCTGGAGAAGCCGGTCTTCTCGAAAACCATTTAGGGAGCGCGGCCATGGAAACCCTCGGCGTCGTGCTCCTGAACATGGGCGGTCCCACCTCCCTCGATGCGGTGCGTCCGTTTCTGCAGAACCTCTTTCTTGACAGGGAAATCATCTCCTTCGGGCCGATGGAATTCGCGCGCGGTCCGCTCGCGCGTTTCATCGCGAAGCGCCGCGCGGAAATCGTGAAGAAGAACTACGCCATGATCGGCGGGAAGTCGCCCCTCGCGGAGATTTCCGCGCAGCAGGCCCGCGCGCTCGAGTCCGCGCTCGCCGCGCATTTCGACGGGCGCTTCGCCGTGCGCGTGGTGGTCGGCTTCAGCTACTGGCATCCCTTCATCGCCGAGGCGATGGAGGAACTGGACCGTGAGGGCGTCTCTCGCGTCTTTCTGATGCCTTTGTATCCGCACTACTCGAAAACGACGACCGGGTCCTGCATGAAGACCTGGCGCGACCTGCATCGCGCGAAGGGCGGCCGCCGCTTCCGCGTGCAGAGCGTGAAGGCCTATCCCGTCGACGCGCGGTACGTCGCCGCCCTCGGCGCGCGCATCGACGAGGGACTCGCCGCCTTTCCCGCGGAGCGGCGCGGCGGGGTCACGCTGCTCTTCAGCGCGCATGGAACCCCCGTCAAGCTCGTGCAGCAGGGCGATCCCTATTCCCTGCAGATCCGCGACACCGTCGAAGCGGTGATGCGCGCGCGCGGCAACGACCGCCCGTATCATCTCAGCTTTCAGAGCAAGGTGGGACCGGCCAAATGGCTCGAACCGAACACCGTCGACATGGTGAAGACGCTTGCCGCGCAGGGCGTCACGGATCTCCTCGTCGTGCCCGTGGCCTTCACCGCCGACCATATCGAAACGCTGCACGAGCTGAGCATCGAGTTGCGCCGCGAGGCCGCAGAAGCCGGCATCGGGAGCTTCCGCGTCACCGCCGGACTGAACGATTCGCCGCTGTACATCTCGTCGATGGCCGCGCAGATCATCGCGCGGGTGGAACGGCGGCTCGAACTGGAACAGAACGTTCGTGCAGCATCAACGAAACCATGAACCCTCGTCATCCGGATGCGCAGCGAAGGATCTGTGATGAAAGGAGCGCACGTTGTTTCAAGAGTCACGTCTCGCACGGCATTTCTGAATGCACGCCCCGACCGGCCAGATCCTTCGCTTCGCTCAGGATGACGATGCCCTTTTTCATCGTGCTTTGCCCTTCACAGCAGCGTGCGCGCCATTCATGGCAGATCCTTCGCTTCGCTCAGGATGACGATGCCCTTTTTCATCGTGCTTCGCCCCTCTCTGAAATTCATAATTCATCCTTCATCCTTCATCCTTTCCCCTGACCGATGACCCACGCTGACACCATCATCCTCGGCGCCGGAATTTCCGGCCTCACCGCGGCGTACGCGCTTCAGAAACAGGGTATCGATGTGCTCGTGCTCGAGAAGGCGGACCGTGCCGGAGGGTCGATACGCAGCTGGAGGCAGGACGGCCGCCTCATCGAGGCCGGGCCGAACAGCACGCTCGAAACCACGCCGCTGCTCACGCAATTGATCCGCGATCTCGGCATCGAGGACCGCAAGATGTACGCGGACGACTCGTCCGCGAAACGCTTCATCCTGCGCGGCGGCACGCTCATGCCGCTGCCGATGTCGCCGGGGGCCTTCCTCCGCACGCCGCTGTTTTCCGCGCGCGCGAAGCTCCGCCTGTTCCGCGAGCCCTTTATCGGAGCAAGCGATCCGAAATCGAACGAGACGGTGGCGGAATTCGTGCGCCGACGCCTTGGCAGGGAATTCCTCGACTATGCCATCAATCCCTTCGTCGCGGGCGTGTACGCGGGCGATCCCGAAACGCTGAGCGTGCGGGCGGCCTTCCCGAAACTCTTCGAGATCGAACAGAAATACGGCGGGCTCATCATGGGGCAGATCCGCGGCGCGAAGGAGCGCAAGCGCCGGGGCGAGGAGTCCAAGACCAGCGCGCGGATGTTCTCGTTCACGGACGGCATGGAAACCCTCACCATCGCGTTGCGGGACGCGCTGCATCGCGTCGAGACCGGCATCCGCGTCGCGCGCATCACGACGCGCGAGGACGGCGGCTTCGCGCTCGAGGCGGCCACGGCCGACGGTCCGCGCCTCTACACCTGCGACGCGCTCGTCCTCGCGACGCCCGCGCACGATGCCGCGGAACTGGTCCGCGAACTCGCGCCGGATCTCTCCGAGCCCCTGCGCGCCATCCCGTACCCGCCGGTGGCCGTGGCGATCACGGTGTTCCGGCCGCAGCCGGGCATGCACCCGCTCGACGGTTTCGGCTTCCTGATTCCGGCCGTCGAGAAGCGCGAGATCCTGGGCACGATATTCACGAGCACGCTGTTTCGCGACCGCACCGAAGCAGGCACGGCGCTGCTGACCTCCTTCGTCGGCGGCGCGCGGCAGCCCGCCAACGCCGAACTGTCCGATGACGACGTCGCGGCGCTCGTGCTGCGCGAGCAGACGGCCCTGCTCGGCACGCCGCCCGTGCCCGTCTTCAGCGCCGTCACGCGCTGGAAGAAGGCCATTCCGCAGTACACGCTCGGGCATCCCGCCTGCATGGCGCGCGTCGAGGCGGCCGAGAAGGCGCTGCCCGGACTCTTCTTCTGCGCGAACTACCGCGGCGGCATATCGGTGGGGGATTGCGTGAAGTCCGCCGACCGCAGCGCCGCCGCCGTGTCGGACTTCCTGGCGGCGCGGTAGGGCGTTGCGCGGAGCTCCCGCTTTCCGTTACATTTCCGTATTGTACTCCTGTTGAACCACAGTCGCAAAGGACCCCCATGGAAAAAGGCGAGATGACCTACAGCCCCTACGTCTCCTTCGGCCGCACGCGCCGCACGCGCATGACCGAACCGCTGCGCGCGATGGTGCGCGAAACGGTGCTCACGCCGAGCGACTTCATCTACCCGATGTTCGTCGTCCCCGGCAAGGGCGTGCACAAGGAGATCAAATCGATGCCCGGCATTCATCAGAACTCCGTCGATGAAGCCGTGAAGGAAGCCCGCGAAGTCGCGAAGCTCGGCATTCCCGCGATCATTCTCTTCGGCATCCCCGCGCACAAGGACGAGGTCGGCAGCGAGGCATGGGACCCCAACGGCATGGTGCAGCAGGCCGTGCGCGCCATCAAGAAGGCGGTGAAGGACCTCGTCGTCATCACCGACGTGTGCATGT
The DNA here is from genome assembly GCA_016720835.1 of Ignavibacteria bacterium. Lineage (GTDB taxonomy): Bacteria > Bacteroidota > Ignavibacteria > SZUA-365 > SZUA-365 > JADKJW01. The sequence continues at coordinate 617,784 of JADKJW010000001.1, read as the reverse complement.
GCGAGTACACCTCGCACGGACACTGCGGCATCGTCAGCGGCGACGAAATCGTGAACGACGAGACGCTCGAGCTGCTCGCGCGCGAGGCGCTCTCGCACGCCGATGCCGGGGCCGACATGGTCGCGCCGTCGGACATGATGGACGGCCGCATCGCGGTGATCCGCGAGATCCTCGACGACCACGGCTACGTGAACCTCCCGATCATGTCCTACGCCGCGAAGTACTCCTCCGGCTACTACGGGCCGTTCCGCGACGCCGCCGAGTCGACGCCCAAGTTCGGCGACCGCCGCTCGCATCAGATGGATCCCGCCAACAGCAACGAGGCCATCCGCGAAGTGGAACTCGACATCGACGAGGGCGCCGACATCGTCATGGTGAAGCCCGCCGGTCCATACCTCGACATCATCCGCCGCGTGAAGGACGAATTCGGCATGCCCACCGCCGCCTATCAGGTGAGCGGCGAATTCAGCATGATCAAGGCCGCCGCCAAAAACGGCTGGATCGATCACGACCGCGTCATGATGGAATCCCTCATCGGCATCAAGCGCGCCGGCGCGGACATGATTCTCACATACTTCGCGAAAGAGGCCGCGCGGTTGCTGCGGAAGTAGGAGGAGAAGGATGAATTATGAAGGATGAATTATGAAGGAAGAAAACGAAATAATCCCTCGTCTCCCGACCTTCCCTTTTTGTATTTTTCATCATTCATAATTCATACTTCATACTTTCCCCATGGATCCTCTCCCCACCCTCACCTTCGAAGAAGCCCGCGTGTTCGGTTGCCTGATCGAGAAAAGCCAGGCCACGCCGGAATACTATCCGATGACGATCAATGCCATCGTGAATGCCTGCAACCAGAAGAGCAGCCGCGAACCCGTGGTGGAGTTCGACGAGGACACGGTGGACTACGCGCTCGAGAAGCTGCGCGACAAGGGTCTCGCCGCCGTGGTGAGCGGCACGGGCCGCGTGGTGAAACACATGCACCGCGTGGGCAACAACGGTCTCGGCATGACGCCCGCGCAGGCCTGCGCGCTCAGCATCATCCTGCTGCGCGGACCGCAGACCGTCGGCGAAGTCAAGACGCGCGCGGGGCGGCAATTCACCTACCCCTCTCTCGAATTCGTCCAGGAAACCATCGCGAGCATGATGGCCGAAGGCAAGCGCGTCCTCGAGGAGGCTCCGCGCCGCAGCGGCCAGAAGGAAGTGCGCTACCGCCACCTCTTTTTCCACTGGCCCGCCATGGAAGAGGCCGAGGCCTTCATCGTCGCCTCCGCCCCCGCCGCTCCGCAGACCGCGTCCATCCGCGCCGACTTCGACGACCTGCGCGCGACCATCGCCGCGCTCGAACAGCGCGTGACCGCGCTGGAGGCGGAACTCGCGACGTTGAAAGCCGCGCTGTCGTAGGGGCGACTGCTCCCGAACGGCGGGTGGGACAAGCGTCCCCGCTTGTCCGACATGCGTCGTTGCTGTCACACTCGTTCAGGTGTATTCTCATCGGAATCGGCCGGCGGGGACGCCGGCCCCACCCGGTCGTTTTCATGATGTCCAAAGTGGTATTTTCGATTCAGACACAATCACCAAACCGTTCTGACCCTTCCCCCTGCCCCCTTTCCCTTGTCCATTCTCGCCCGCATAACGAAAGCCCTCAGCTCCCACCGCCCCGCCGTTGCGGCCTTCGCGTACTTCCTCTTCATCGCGCTGCTGCGGAAGAGTCCGTACTGGTCGCATGGCATCGACATTCCGTGGCAGGGGGACTGCTGCTGGCCCTGCTTCCGCTGCTGCCGGGGATCGTGAAGGGGAGGACGGACTGGCTCTTTGCGGGATACATCATGTCGTTGTTCACGCCCTTTCAGAGCGGGGTGATCGCCGCCTCGCTGCTCGTCGGGGCGGTGCTGCTGCTCCGCCATGGCCGTGTGCTCCGCGGGAGTCTCCGGCCGCCGGGCACGTTGTTCTTCCTTGCGCTGTATCTGCTGTTCCTCTGCGCGCAATGGGTCGCGGGGTATGGCACGTTGCACACGCCGCTCTCCATCGGCTCGTCGCTACTCTTCATCGTCGCGACCCCCGTGGCGGTGCTGCTCCTCGCGCGGGCGGCGGCGAAGGAGGGACCCGCGTCGCGGTGGATGGATCTCGCCGCGTCCATCATCGTGGCGGAGGCGCTGGTGATCGTGCTGCTGCCGCTTCTGATCGGGAAGCCCGCGCTGCTGGGCGCGGTGGTCAACGGCGTGCTCAAGCCCGTGTACACCGTGCTGGGGGTGTCGCACACCTTCCCGTGGTACGATCCGGACTGGAACCAGGGCTCCATCACCATCGTCAATTACTCGGCCGTGGTGATGACGCTCGGCGCCGCGCACGTCTTCGCGCGTTTCGTGAGGCGGCGGACGCTGCGCGACGCGCTCGCGTTCGTGCTGCTCGTGTTCGCCGCCTTCATGGGGGAGAACGCCATGGCCATGGGCGCCGCCGCCGCGGCCTGCGCCGTCACCGCCGTCGGCGCGCTCCTGTTCCGCGTCACGCGCGGCGCGTGGCGGGGGGCGGGGAAGCGGCACGCGCGTGCGGCGCTGCTCACCGTGCTGATCGCGACAGGGCTGTGGGGTTTTCTCGAGGTCACGTATCTCGGCGACGGCCGCTTCGCGAAGACGCAGAAGGGGCGGTACTACGGCCTCGCGTACCAACAGCTGACCGAGCGGCCCGCGCGCCTGTGTTTCGGCTACGGCGCGGGCGCCTACGGCAGCCGCGTCGCCAACGGGCGGCTCGCGGGCGACCCCTATCTCATCCGGCAACAGCTCGCCGCCGTGTACGGTCTGCCACTTTCGGACACCGCCTTCGCCGTCTCCGATTTCTCGACGGATTTCTCCGCCGCGTCGCGTCATCCTGCCGAGTGGATCGGCGCCAGCCAGGGACTCATGATGTCGGGACTGATCGCGACGGTTTTCGAGAATGGCCTCCTCGGTCTGCTGCTCCTGCTCGCGATTCTCTGGCCCGCCCTGCGTGCCTCGGGTGCCTTGCTGGGAGCGATGCATGCCGATGCGTGGCGCTCCGCCGCCGTCGCGATCTTTGCCCTGAGCTTCCTCGCGTGCCTCTCCGTGTTTTACAACTACAATGAAATCCCGACGATTGTCGCGATACTTCTGTTGCCGGTCTTCCTTCCAATCTTGCGGGAGCCTTTCAGTCAGAGCGATCCCGTCTGACGGCGAGCTGTTCTCGCGCTCAGTCTCAGCCATTTTCACCAAGCGGAATGATTCGAAAACTCTGGAAATACGCCACACATCCGGTGAAATACGCTCGTATGGCAATGAAGATGGCCCCGCAGCCATTTGCCGGTTTTTTTCGCCGCTCGTCATTCTACCTCCAGGGGCAGATGGACATTCACGCGTCATCGCGCTGGTACAATCCGGAATTCGTCGAGTATTCAGGAGGAATGTATCCGAAAACCCCCGGCCCGGAAAGGCGCATTCACGATCTGGAACCGTGGGATACCACGCGCCGGGACATGCTGGTGATGCTCCTGAAGAGTATCCTCGATCGTAACATCCCCGGCGACATGGTGGAGTTGGGGAGTGTACCACAGGGCACAACGGCGAAACTCCTTCATCACTACGTGCCTGACCGTGAACTGCATCTCTTCGACACCTTCGAAGGGTTCACGGATCGCAGCGTTGCAAGCGAGCATGGAAATACCAGCGTGCGAGTATCTGCCGACCATTTTGCCGATACGTCCTTGCGGGCCGTACAACAGGCGATTTGCGCGCAGAACGGCAACGTGTACTTTCACCCAGGATTTTTTCCAGACACGATCCCCGAGGATTTCAAGGGACGCCGCTTCGCGTTCGTGCACCTCGACGCCGATCTCTATGAACCGACCGTCGAGGGGTTGGAATATTTTTATCCGCGTATGAGCGCGGGTGGAATGATCGTTGTTCATGACTACAACGCCTGGATCGGCGCGCGGAAAGCCGTCGACGATTTCCTCGCGGACAAGCCTGAAATTCCCATCCCCATGCCCGATAAGAGCGGGTCAGCCTTGATCGTGAGAGCCCACCTTCCTTGAGCGTGGAGAATTCCTCGGAATCGTCCGGCATCGCTCCGCCTGCCTACCCCCTCAACCTGCAGCAGTCATCTCTCTGGCCGCTGCAGTTTTCCTGGACCTGCGCGCTACATTGACGTGCGTGGGCATGTTTTACCCGTTTGGAGCAAGCCGTTCACGGCAGGAATTGCCCTTCCGAGCTGTCGTACAATGTGATCGGTCTCGAGCCGGTTTTCATTTTCTGTTGTCAATCATCGATACTTCGCGCTTGAAATGCTTTCTTACAATATTGTAATATTTTCAAACGCCAACGTGGAGATCCTTGAAAAACAAATACTTTTGACTATTTTACGAGTGGTACTGGAATTGCTTCCTGATGTGAGACCGTTTTCCGGTTCCGTTTTCCATGAAAGCACATTGTTACGATGAAACACACCTGCCTCCTCCTCGCCGCCCTCCTCGTCCACATCCTGTCCTCGCTTACTCAAGCACAAATTGATACTGCAACCGTGGGTTGGCGGGATCGGCCAAACAGCTTCCTTGAGGAAAACGCATTCACGAAGCCAATTCGACGGCTCCCGACACCCATTCCGCAGAACTCACAGACGTACGAGGTCATGACGTGGAAGGTGACCGACTCTTCGAATATCTGGGGCCTAAATGTTCTGCATAGCGTGCCGGGCTTGAACGATGACGGTTTCCATAGCGAAAGCATGATGCTCGGGTATAACAACAGCGGAACGTACGGAAACGGAACAGGGAAATGGGGCATGTGGTTGAAAATGGAAAACTACTTCAACCATGGCTATTCTGCGCCACCTCGCGGTCCGATCATGGAAACCCATTTCGAATATCTCGGGGAGAACAAAGAACAACGGAGAAGCTGGACAGCATATAACGCCACCGCTGACGCAAGGGGTACGCATCATGAAGTGGGATATGACTATATAGGATTTTCGAATGGCAGCGGTGTGAGCCCTAATTCGATTGACAGTGTCGCCATGGTAATCAAACCTCCGAGAAGCATTGGAGCCAACTTCCAATTCGGCGAGGTGAATCTTTACAAATCAATCCTGACTCATAGTACGAACAATACTGTGTTTTTGCGGCAATGGTCCGCTCCTGATTCGTTGGCGCAGATTCAGATGATGCGGCTCGACGCTCAAAATAATGCGATTTACGGATGGAAATCTCCTATTACAGAGTGGACGAATGCTCCCAGGAAGGCGACACTGGCGGCGCGCCAGGTCTATATTGAAGCGGACGCGTTTCAGAGCAAAATCGGTTTCTTCGCAAATAAATTTCACTTTGGCATTCCATTTTCGGGCATTGATTCCACGCTTCAAGTGGCAGGCGGGGCCCATCTCAGCGGCGGCCTTCGCATGGCCAGCAGCTTCGGCAAGGACAGCCTGACCGCTGCGACGAACTGGTATGTTGAAGGTCGCGTGAGCGCGACAATAGCAGACGCATACGAAGCCATCAGCGATTCTCTCGATGCGAATGCCCGGGACTACATGCGGACTTCAGGGCTCACGGATTCCCTCAACGCCATCCCACGTCAAAAGGGACTCAGCACATCTGAGCTTCGTGACACGCTCGACGTGAACGCGCGCCAGTATGTACGGATGACCGGTCTGACTGATTCGCTCGATGCAATGCCGCGCCAGGCGGGTATCAGCGCGGTGCAGTTGCGTGATTCGCTCGACGCAAACGCGCGGCAGTACGTTCGGACGTCGGGTCTGACGGACTCGCTCAATGCGATGCCGCGCCAGGCGGGTATCAGTGCAGCGCAGTTGCGCGATTCACTCGATGTGAATGCGCGGCAGTACATACGGACATCGGGCCTCACGGATTCTCTTAATGCAATTCCGCGCCAGGCGGGCATCAGCGCAACGCAGCTTCGCGATTCGCTCGATGCGAACGCGCGCCAGTACGTGCGGACATCGGGACTGTCGGATTCTCTCAATGCGATGCCGCGCCAGGCGGGTGTCAGCGCATCGCAGCTTCGCGATTCGCTCGATGTGAATGCGCGCCAGTATGTGCGGCTCTCGGGCCTGAGCGATTCGCTGAACACGATGCCACGACAGCCGGGTGTCAGTCGCATGCAACTCAGCGACTCTCTCGATGCAAACGCGCGGCAGTACCTGAGAAGCTCCACGCTCACCGATTCGCTGGATGCCATGCCTCGCCATGCGGGAGTGACCCCGGCGCAACTTGCGGATTCTCTTGATGCGAACGCGAGATCGTACGTCTCGCGCTCGGAACTGGCCGACACCCTGGACGCCAATGCCAGGCAGCGCGTCTCTCTTGACGTCTTGACGGATTCGCTCGATGCCAACTCCCGCCTCGCGATACGTTCGACGCAGGGACTGGTCTCGGCGGATATCGACTGGAGCAGCGCGGAAGTATTCGCGGACACCCTGAACAGCGCGACCAATTACACGTTCACGAACATGATCGACGGCAAGACCATCGTCGTCGCGATCACGAATCCGAGCAGCTACACCGTGACGTGGCCAGCAGCGGTGAAGTGGCCGTACAGCAGAACTCCCGTGCAGAGCGGCGCAAACCGCACCGATATCTGGACCTTCATCAAGGTCAACGCGATCGTGTACGGCACCGTCGTGCAGAATTTCTAGCGCCATGAAGCGAATGCTGAAATCCTCCCTTCCGAGTCCGGCTGCAGCCGTCGTTTTCTGCGCGTGCGCATTGGTATTCCTTCTCGACAGCGCGCCGGCCTGTGCGCAGCGCATGATGCCCTTCTCCTTCTGGCAGGAAGCGGGATTCGCTCCGCGGGGTACGGAACCCGTGCGCGTGGACGTGCCCAGGGACACGATCATCCATCCCGGCGATGGCTCGGAGAGCGCCTCGGTTTCAGGACATTTCGGCGTGGACATCATCGGGACGAGCGCTTCCCCGCGTGCATTCGAGGCCCGGCAACCGCACCCGAATCCCTTCGGCTCCTCGAGCCCGTCAGGGACCGGGACGACAACGATCCAGATACGGATGACGGACGCGGCGACGCTGACTGTCCGCCTCTACTCGATCCTGGGCCAACCGCTGTCGACGCTGTTTGACGCGGAACTCCCCGCGGGTCCGCATTCGCTTCGTATCCAGCCACCAACCGCGCTGCCGGGCGGGACGTATTTTGTCGGCATCGCTTCGGAGGCCACCGCGGTTCTCTTGCGCATCGTCTACCTCCCCTGACCGTTTATCCCTAAATTTTATTACTTTTACAGACTTATGAGATTCTGGAATCTCGTAAGCCTGTTTCCTTTCATCGACCAGTTCTTGCCGGGTCGCCGCATGTCGCGGCCGGCCGTTATTGCCTGATTCCAAAAATGGGAGTGAGTTGGCGGAGCTTTGTCAGTGCCCAAGCTTTTACATTTCTCCAAGGGAATACACCCGCGATATTCAGTGACCGGGACAGTTACCCAATTCACCTAGTCAGGCAAGTACACGCGCATGTGCGGCATCGCAGCTCAATACTCATATGCTCCTTCCGCTCCGGCGGTCGACCGTGAAGAACTTCGTCGAATCCGTGACAACATGGCATTGCGCGGACCGGACGCCTTCGGGGAGTGGTTTGGGACGAATGACCGTGTCGGCCTGGCCCACCGGCGCCTCTCGATCATCGACCTCTCCGAGCGCGGCGCGCAGCCGATGTTGTCGGCTGACGGATCGCTTGCCATCACCTTCAACGGCGAGATCTACAATTACCGCGAGTTGAAGGCGGATCTCGCCGCGCACGGCGCCCGCTTTCGTTCCGATTCCGACACGGAGGTGCTGCTGCTGCTCTACGCGGCGCACGGGCGCGACATGGTACGAATGCTGCGCGGAATGTTCGCCTTTGCGCTCTGGGATGCCAGGAAAGCGGCGTTGCTGCTGGCCCGCGATCCGTACGGCATCAAACCGCTGTACTACGCGGATGACGGCGGGAGCGTGCGGATTGCCTCGCAGGTCAAGGCGTTATTTGCGGGCGGCCGCGTCTCCCCAGAGCCCGATCCCGCCGGCGTTGCGGGCTTCCTCCTCCTCGGAAGTGTCCCCGAACCGTTCACGATTCGGCGCGCCGTGACCGCGCTTCCCGCAGGCTGCACCATGACGGTCGATGCGCGCGGGTGTTCCGAACCGCAGCGCTATTTCTCCGTGTCGGCGGTATTGGCGGACGCTGCCGCACATCGCGAGGCGGTGGAAGAGCACGTGTTGTACGAGCGCGTTCGCGAGGCACTGCGCGACAGCGTGTCGCACCACATGATCGCGGACGTTCCCGTCGGCGCTTTTTTATCGGCCGGCATCGACAGCGGAGCCTTGGTGGGTCTGACGCGGGATGCCGGTGTGCGGGACCTGCAGACCATCACGCTGGCGTTTGACGAATTCCGCGGCCTCCCGGATGACGAAGCTCCGCTTGCCGAGGAGGTCGCGAGGAGCTACGGCACATCGCACCGCACCCGCCATCTGGGTATTGACGAATTCAACGGCGATCTTCCCCGGATTTTCGATGCGATGGATCAGCCCAGCATCGACGGCATCAACACCTACTTCGTCAGCAAGGCGGCGGCCGAGCAGGGGTGGAAGGTGGCGCTCTCCGGTCTCGGTGGCGATGAATTGTTCGCGGGATACAACACCTTCACGGACGTACCCGCCTGGGTGCGCCGCTTCGCCCTGCCATCGCGCGTCCCGCTGCTCGGCCGCGTGTTCCGGACGATGTACCGCAACATGCTTGCGGGCCGTGCATCGCGTTCGCCGAAACCCGCCGGCGCGCTTACTTTTGGCGGTACCTGGCCTGGCGCCTGGTACCTCCGGCGCGGAGTATTCCTGCCATGGGAACTCGAAGGCCTGCTGCCGAAGGACACCATGCTGGAAGGGCTGGAGAGGCTGCAACTCCTCGACGTGATCGGAGACGCGATGGTGCCGGATCCCGCGAGCGCCTACGGCAGGGTCGCGGCGCTGGAAGCCTCACTCTACATGCGCAATCAACTATTGCGCGACAGCGACTGGGCGGGCATGGCGCATTCGCTGGAGTTGCGCGTCCCGCTCGTCGATTCTCAGCTCCTGACGACCCTTGCGCCTCTGCTTGTGGACACGGCCCTGACCCATCGAAAACGTGTGCTCGCGCTCAGTCCTCGCAACGGCCCCCCGATCACACCCTGCAACGACCGAAGACGGGCTTCCAGGTCCCCGTGCATCGCTGGCTCGAACTGAATCCCGACCTCGGGGCGTGGCGCGCGCTGCCCTCGCTCGCCGCGCCCGGCAGTCCGTGGAACAGGCGCTGGGCGTATACCGTGATGCAGAGATACCTTGGCCATGCATGAGGTGACACTGTGAGGAAACCCACCCTGTGATACTTTCGTTGATAAAGCGGAAAATCTACACATTCGTCAAGGCTGCGTACGCTGCGCGCGGATATTACTCCACACCTCTCTTTGGAAGGCGCATGCGGCTTGATCCGGCGAGGATGGAGTTTTGGAGAATGGCGCGCCGAGGATTCTGGGAGCCGGAAACAATCGCCTTACTCACGCGTGTGCTTCGGCCGCACGATGTGTATCTGGATGCGGGTGCATGGATCGGACCAACGGTGCTGTGCCGCACCCCGATGTAAAACGGTGTACTGCATCGAGCCGGATCGTTACGCGTATGAATCGCTCCTGATGAATATCCGGCTGAATGCATTGAATAATGTTGTTCCGTTTCATCTTGCGCTCAGTGATCGTGATGGCCTGATACGGATGGCGAGTACCGGCAGTCTCGGGGACACGATGACGAGCTTGCTTGCCTCTCAGGAAGGGAAGCAGGTGTTGACGGTGCCATGCCTCTCCTGGGGAAGTTTCCTTGAATGCTTCGCTCCAGAACCCATCACGTTCATGAAGATTGACATCGAGGGCGCCGAGAGTTCATGCTGCTCCCCTGCCATGAAGGAGTATCTGGTCCGGAATAAACCTGTCCTGTATCTGTCAACGCACGCGCCGTTCTTTTCCGTGGAAGAACGGCGCGCGAGGCTGCAATCTTTGCGTGATATTCTGGCTCTCTATGATGGCTGTCTCACAAGCGACATGAAGCACGCATCCACGGATGTTCTCTTCTCTCGGGATGTCATGGACGGATACCCGGCGTTGTTGTTCTATGACAAAGCAACGCGGCCGGATCTGCATTGATCTGTCATTCTCGCGTGGCGTTGCATCATGGATGATGCCCTTCATGGTGGTGGCGGCATGAATGCCTCCTCCGTTTTCGTTTCGATGCAAACGGAGAGGACGTATGAGCATGTACGCGACAATGCAGAGGCTCTCCGTGCGCAGATTGCTCATTCCCTCGCTGGTGTCCGTTTTGAAACAGTGGCGCCATCGATCTTCCTGCTCTGCAACTTTGTCTATCATCGACGCAGCGCGGAATCGCTCGACCAATTCCGGGCAAAGGTGACGCAGGCTGCGGTGCTCGAGCCCCTGCTCGACGAGATTTTCCGCGCGTACGGACCGCGCGCGCGCGTCCGCATCGGAAACGCGCCGTTGCAGGGCGCGAGTTGGGCGGCGATACTCGAGGAGACCGGTCTGGCCGCATTGCTTGTGCGCCTGTCCGCGAAACAAGGCTATGGTGTGATGGAGGCTTGCGACCTGCGCGCCAACGTTCAGGAACGAAACGCGCTGGGCTGGACTGTGCACAGCGAGGTGCGCGAGAACGGCGGAGCGGAAATCGTTCCTTTCGACCTCGGGGCTGACAGCCTTCTCGAGGAGCAGGATCAGGAGGTCTCGTCCTATCGTGTGCTGGATTATCCCGTTGCGCGAACAGGAGCGTGCCATGGCCCCGGAAAGCATGTCTATCTTCTCAATGCGCGCATCCTCGAGGCCGACCTGATCATCAGTGTGCCGAAGCTGAAGACGCACGAGAAAGTGGGCATGACGGCCGCTCTGAAGGGTTGCGTGGGCGCGGTGGCGCACAAGGATTGCCTGGCGCACCATCGCCGCGGAGCCTCGGAGGCGGGGGGCGATGAATATCCGGACGGCCGCAGCGCAATACAGGAACGCGTGACCGCATTTCATGAATGGGTGTACGCTCGCGAGGCGAACAGGCCGGGATCAAGGCTTCTGCGCGTTGCGGATCGCGTGTTTCGCAAAGCGCGTGTGCTGGGTGGCGCCGTCTCTCACGGATCCTGGAAGGGCAACGACACGGCATGGCGCATGGCTCTGGATCTGGCTCGTATTCTGCGGTACGGCCGGAGCGACGGGTCGATGAGCGAGGTGCCGCAGCGTCCGCATTTCGTGCTCACCGACGGCATCATCGGCGGAGAAGGGCAGGGACCGCTGGACGTCGATCCCGTGCCGTTCGGCATGCTGGCCTGGTCCGAGGATGCCGCAGCGGCCGATGTCGCGAATGCCGCGGCAATGCAGATCCCTCTCGATACGCTTCGCATCGTGTCGCGGGCCTTCGATATCGCGCGATATCCTCTGACAGCGTGTTCCGACCCGTCCAATGTCAGTATCACGGTGGATGGCAGGGAATGCACTCCTTCTGCGTTTGCGCGCGACTACGGGCGGCGCGTCCGCATGCCGAGGGGCTGGTAGTGGCATTCGTGCCGGAGAAGGAAGTGCGGCGATTGCGCGATGCCTATGCAGCCGCGGATGAGGCAGGGATCGCCGCATGGCAGCTTGCGCGCGTCAATGCGCTGTGGTTCCAGGCAGCGCGCCGCATTCCGCACTACATCGCCATCAAGGAGGCGGGAGGCTTGCCGGAGGAATTCGGCAGTCTCGATGAATTTGTTCGCGCGGTGCCGCCGCTCGAAAAAGCCGACCTGCAGGTTGCCGGAGCGCAGTGTTCTTTCCAGACGAAGCCGCCGGACCGTTATCGCGCCACCGGAGGCTCCACAGGGGCGCCGGTGCGGATCCCGGCGTGGAACGTGGAGTTTCGGGAAACGCGCGCGGATCCCTGGCTCGGACGAAACTGGTACGGGGTGCAGCCTCGCGACCGGCTCTTTCTGTACTGGGGACACAGCCATCTGTTGGGCAGCGGATGGCGCGGCCAGCTCAACGGACTGCTGCGCTTCGTGAAGGACACGGTGCTGGGATACGTGCGCTACTCCGCATACGACCTGTCCGACGATGCGGTGCGCAAGGCGGCGGATGCGCTGCTGATCGCGCGTCCGGCCTACATGATCGGCTATTCGTACGCCCTGGATCGTCTCGCCCGAATCAATGCGGACAGGACAGATGCGCTGCAGGCGCTCCGTCTGAAAACCGTCATCGCGACGGGCGAATCGCTTCCGTTTGCGGACAGCATCGAAACGATCGAACGCGTTTTCGGCTGTCCGGTCGCTCTCGAATACGGCGCCGTGGAGACCGGCGTCCTGGCGCATTCCGCGCCGGGCGCGGGCATGCGCGCGCTGTGGCGCAGCCATCTGCTTGAAACGGGCGCGTCGGAAGACGGGACAGAACTTTTCGTCACGACGCTGACCGCGCGCTGCACGCCGCTGTTCCGTTATCGCATCGGTGATGTCATCGACGTGACCGGGGCGAAGCGTCTGGACGGTATCTCCCTCGTTGAGTTCCGCGCAGTCGCCGGGCGGAGCAACCTTCCGATCCGTTTGCCTTCCGGACGCACGTTGCACTCGGAAGCCGTGTCGCATCTTGTGCGCGACATTCCCGGCGTGGCGGGCTATCAGTTCGTGTGTGGGCAGGACGCGCTTCGCTTGCACCTCGTGATGAGGGACGCGGTTTCAGCGGAGCTGCGGAATCTGCTCATTGACCGCGCATCGAAGATTGACGAGGAATTGGGCGCGATCATGGGCATCGACGTGGTTTGTGAGTTGCAGCGGTCCATCGCAGGCAAGACCCCTTTGATCATCCATGCGTGATCCGGAATCCGCTCGTCGTGTGCTGGTTTTCCGACTCGGTTCACTCGGCGATACCGCCGCGGTGCTGCCGTTCTTCCATCTCATCTCCCGGGTATATCACGATGCAGTCCGGATGCTCCTGACGAATATGCATGACAACAGCAAAGCGTCGACGATCGAGTCGGTGCTTGCTGGATCTGGATTTGTGCACGGATCGATTGGATATCCACCAACTGGTCTGCATTCATTCGATGCAGTACGCGACTTGCGAAACCACATTCGCAGCTTTGCGCCTGATGTTCTTGTCTACATTCTGGAGCAGCGTCACACGCGGCGTGTCGTCCTCCGCGACATGGCGTTTTTCCGAGCGTGCGGGATCTCACGCATCATCGGCGCACCGTGGCGCCGCGACCTCTTCGAACATCGCTGGCTTCCGGCGCGCCAACGATTTGAGAATCAGGCCGAACGTCTCGCGCGGTGCCTCGCGCCGCTTGGCGATGCGCGTCTGAGTGATCCAGCGAGCTGGGATCTGAAACTCACGACAGCAGAGCGGGACCGTGCCAGCCTGCTGCTCGAGGCGATTCCTGCCGCGGCTCCCGTCATCGCCTGCTGTCCAGGGACAAAGATCGAAGTGAAGGACTGGGGCGAGGAGCATTGGACTCGCGTGTTGAGCGATCTGGCAACGTTGTATTCGAATCATGCCATCGCGTTCATCGGGTCGGCTGATGAGCGTGAACGCTGCGAGCGTCTCCGGACGGCATGGACGGGTCCGTCCGTCAACCTCTGCGGTCGCACGACGCCACGGGAAGCAGCTGCCGTCATTGCCCGCTGCATCGCCTACCTCGGTCACGATACCGGACCGATGCACCTCGCCGCCGCCGCCGGCGTGCCCTGCGTCGCGGTCTTCAGTGCCCGCAACAAACCCGGCGAGTGGTATCCGTACGGAGACGGGCATCGCGTCCTGTACCACAAGGTCCCCTGCCTCGATTGCCGCCTGGAAGTCTGCACGGAACACGGGAAGATGTGCATCCTTTCCATCACCCCCGATGAAGTCGTCGCGGCCTTCCGCGACGCGATCCCGGTGAGCGCATGAGCCAGAAGCGGAAGTTTCTGAAAAGCACCAGCTGGCTGACGGCAGGCAACATTGTCGCCAAGCTGATCAGCGCCGTGGCCATTCCGATTCTTGCCCGCATACTCGGTCCGGAAAGACTGGGCGCGTATAATTTTGTGACGTCGACGGCGCAATCCGGAATGTCGTTCATGACGCTCGGCACCGATGTCGCCATGCACCGCAATGGCGCCCGGGTGGCGGAGCTGGGCCCGGAAGCCGTCGGCAGGCTCTTCGGCGTGGGGATTTCCTTCACCGCCGCAGTGGGCGCGTTGACAGGCCTCCTGCTCTACCTGTTGCGCGAGCCCTTGTCCGTGCTGCTGTTGGGAGACTCCGGCAGTGGAGGCTGGCTGGCGGTGGCGGGGCTGATCATCGCGATACAGCCCCTCGGCATCACGCCCTTGCTGCTCATGGCGAGTCTGCAGGAATTCCGCGGTTATGCCATGCGGACGATCCTTCTGCTTTTGCTTGGCAATGCGTTGACGATCGGCCTGGCAGCCATGCGCGGGCTCGATGGCGCAATACAGGCCGCGGTCGGCACTGCTGTATTGCAAGTGTTTCTGAATTACCTTTTCGTCTCTCCGCTGCTCCGGCGTCACGGCATCCGTCTGCGTTTCGACAACTACTGGTCGGAACTGCGTTCCATGCTGCGCTTCGGCTTCCCGTATTATTTCGGAAACACGCTGCTGGGCAGCCTCGTCGGCATTCCCATCATGGGCCTTCTCGTGAAGAGCGGGTCCCTGCACGATCTGGGGTATCTCCGCGTGGCGCAGAGCATGAGCGGCATCATCGGCTTCATTCCGGCGACCATCGGGCCCGCGGTGATCACGCATCTGATGGCGTCGTCCGTGCTGGAGGAGGCGCAGTACCACGCGATGCGCTTCGGGCATATGCGCATGGTGTGGGTGTTCCTTCTCCTCGCCACGACCGCTTTCAGCATGCTCATGCCGGTGCTCATCGTTCCCCTCTTCGGCGAATCCTACCGGTACGCGGTGCTTCCTTCGAGCATCATGCTCTGGCTCGGCCTGCTCGGTGGTGTGACGACGGCGTTGATACAGCAGCTGCTCGTCGCCGGCAAGACGTTTCTGATCGGCGCCGCCAGCACGGCGGGAGTGACCGCATGGGTCCTGCTTGCGCTGTGGCTGATTCCCCTTTTCACCTTCAACGGCTATCTCTTCGCGCAGGCTGCGGGACAGGTGGTGGGCGCCGTGATCGTTCTCCAGGCATATTTCCGTAACATTTCCGCGAAGGAGCGGCGGGGATTGAGGCTGCTTGTCGGCCTGACGCTCGCGGGAGGCCTCATGTCCTTCGCGGCGATTCTCACGATTGACAGAAGCTGGATACTCATATCCATTTCGGCTGCGGTCTCGGCCGCCCTCGCCGCAGCCTGCATCCGTTTCGTCATCCTGCCGGGTGAGCGTGACGTTCTGCTCGAACGCGTCAGCCACCTGCTGCCCTTTCTCCGGAGTGCCCGTGGAAGATCCTGAAACTCTGAAAAACGATCGCCCTGCAATATCGTCGGCAGGACGCGTCGAGAAGGCGCGCGCCCTCCGGGCCTCGATGCGGAATATCAGCTATGCGTACACCGCCGTCGCCTTTGGAAGCGTTATCTATTTGTTTGCCGCGAGGGAGCCTTCGATCACCGCGGTCAATGCCGCCTTCGCGTCCATCGTGATTCTGCTCGGAGGGTTGCCGCTCTTTCTCTACCTCTATCGCGCCGAAGTCCGCCATATCCCGCTGTTGGCGCTGAATGGCCTTTTCTATGTCGTGGCGTTTGGTCTACCGGTACTTTCCAGAGAAGTAGAGTGGCAGTACATCTCGTCGGTATCAATGTACAAGGCCCTGGAATACACCGTTGTCGGTCTCGTCGCGCTCATCGGCGGATATTATGCGACGCATTGGGCTGCGCGCTTCTGGCAGCCCTACCTTCATCTGCCGAAGCGCGTCGAGATGCGGCATCTCCGCTTGATCGCCTACACCTTTTACGGCGTGCATCTGGCCTATGCCTTCATTCCGGCAGTGCAGAACCTGCCGACGTTGAATCAGTTCGCCCTGGCCAGCGTGTGGATCGGCATCGGCCTCATCTATTATCTCCTGATGAACGGCCAATTGCACTGGTCGGAGAAGGTGCTCTTTTTCGGAGTGATCATCCCTGTAGGTGCTGCTGCGACTCTCCACCGCGCAGTTTTATCCTCTCGTATCGCTGGTGGTATTCATCACGATCATCCGTTGGAGTGTCTCGGGGAAAATTCCTGCAGGATACATCATCCTGGGGATCGTCGCCGTCATTGCGATCTACCCTATAAAAAACGAATTCCGAGCGCTCACATGGTTCTCCGGAAGAAGGATTTCACGTATGTCGACAAGATCGAAATCATGTTCGATCTGCTTGCAAAGAAGTATCAGTCTACGAGTACAAGTGCAGCTGTGGAGGAATCGCAGCAGCAGCTCTCCACGCGATTGTCGCACATTTATGTATTCAGCCAGGTGGTGAACATGACACCATATCAGGTGCAGTTCTGGGAAGGCGGCTCCTATGTCTATTTCCTGTACTCCTACATCCCCCGTTTTCTCTGGCCTGACAAGCCCGAATCGACCATCGGGAATGAATTCGGACATCGCTATAGTTTTCTGAGTGCAGACGACAACGAGACGTCATGGAACCTTCCATGGCTTATCGAGTTCTACGCAAATTACGGATCGATCGGCGTGATTATCGGTATGGCCCTCATCGGAGTCCTTTTCCGCATGCTCGTGGGGCTATTCTCACATCCGGAGATCACCCCGCTGGAATACGTGTTCGGACTCACCGTGCTCTTTCCCTTGTATAACGCCGAGTCCAATCTCGCCCTGATGTGGAGCGGAGCCATCACGACCTTCATCGCCTTCTACGTAGCCTTGCGCATTCTCCTCGCGCATCGGAATTGAGCCGCATCGCGTGACGGTACTGCACGTTACTCCGACGTTCCATCCCGCCGCGCGCTTCGGAGGACCTATCGTGTCTCTCCGAGGTCTCTGCGATGCGCTGGCTGTTCGAGGGGATACCGAGATCACGGTGTTGACCAGCGATTCATCGGGATTCCGGTCCAGCAAACGTCTATCCCTGGAGGAAATGGCATCCGCCCAGGACGAACTCGCGTATCCGGTGACATACCGGCGCAAGACCTGCGGGGCCGAGTTTTCGATTCCCATGCTCGCCGCGATCCCGGGCATGGTGGCGAATGCGGATGTCGTCCACATCTCCTACGCGTATTCGTGGTCATCGCTCGTGGCATTGCGCGCATGCGTTCGCGCGGGAGTGCCGGCGGTCTGGACTCCTCGCGGCGCGCTGCAGGGATGGAGCGAACGGCGCAAGAAACGCCTGAAGCGGCTGTGGGACGGGTACGCCCTGCGCCTCAGCCGGCGCGGGAACGTCGTGCTGCATTTCACCAGCGACGCCGAGGCAGCGGACAGCATCGCCGCGATGCCGGGCGTGCGCCATGTTGTCGTGCAGAACGGCGTCGATATCCCTCCCGCCCTACCGCGCGTCCCCGGTCCGGTAACGCTTTGCGTGTGCTCTATCTCGGGCGCCTGCGTCCGATAAAAGCAGTCGAAAATCTTCTTTCCGCGATGACCTTCGTCGGCGGCGACATCACCCTCGACGTCTGCGGCGATGGCGATGACACCTATCAAGCGCAGCTTGATGCACAGATCGTTCGCGACGGCCTCAGGGATCGCGTCCATCTGTGCGGCCACATCGACGGACCGGAGAAGGATCGCATGCTGCAGGCGGCTGACCTGCTGGTGCTTCCGTCGCACAGCGAAAACTTCGGCATGGCGGCCGCGGAGTCCCTCGCGCGCGGGATTCCCGTGCTCGCCGGCACCGGCACACCATGGCAGGATCTGGATGCGCGCGGTTGCGGTCTGTGCGTGCCAAACGATCCCGCGTCGCTCGCCGCCGCCCTTCGTCGCATGCAGGGAATGGATCTTGTGACAATGGGCGAAAAGGGAAGAGCGTGGATGCGTTCTTCCTATTCGCTGGAAGCTGCTGCATCGGCGATGCATGACGTGTACGAGTCGCTGCTGACGCCCCGCGTGTGAGAGTGGCTCGGTGAGGCCTGCGCTCGGAAACGGTCTTCGACTCGCCGTGCTGTGTTGCTGCGCTGCGGCGACCACCGCGTTCGGCGCACTCGGGAGTATGCTGCTTTCTGACACCCTTTCGTATGAAGGAATGGCCGACGCGGCATGTGTTGCTGGTGGAGACAGCGGGCCGAGGGCTGAGCGCGCCTTCGCCCTGTATCGCGCCGGCCGCGTGCCGCGCATCGTGTTTTTAAGCAAGACACCCGGGCTGTATGCGTCCATTCCTCCGTACACCGCGTGGGATAGCGCGTCCATTCGGTCCGCCGGTGTTCGTGTTTCAGATGTGTTATTGGACGGCACCACTCGCAACACGGAAGAGGAAGCCGGACGAGTCCGGGATCTGTCTTCCTCCAACGGGTGGCGGAGCGTCATCATCATCAGCGATCCCCCGCACATGCGTCGGCTTCGCCGGATCTATACCCGTCAGCTTTCCTCAACACCCCTTGTCTGGCATCTCGATCCAGTTTCGCTGCCATATTGGCGTACCGAAAAGTGGTGGTGCGATCGAGTTGCCTTCGAATACGGCATTCGCGAAACGGTGAAGAATATTGTCGAGGACATCCGTCAGTTTTTTCCATCGGAGTGACACGGAGACGCGGGGACGCGGAGAACTTCACGACTTCACCCCTCGGCTTCGCTCGGGGCAGGCTATTCACGACATCACGGAAACACATGATCATTCTCGGCCTTAACGCGTATCACGGCGATTCGTCCGCCTGCATCATCAAGGACGGTGTTCTTCTCGCCGCGGTGGAAGAGGAACGCTTCACGCGCATCAAGCACTGGGCGGGATACCCCCGGCTCGCCATCGACTACTGTCTGGCCACCGCCGGCGCGACACTTGCCGATGTGGACCACATCGCGGTGAACCGCGATCCGCGCGCGAATGTGTTCGAAAAGATCAAGTACACCATGCGACGCATGCCTTCGGTGGACGTGATCCTCGACCGCCTGCGCAACGCGTCGAAGATCGGCAATATCCGCGCGGACATCGCGTCGCACTTCGGCATCGCGGAGGACGCCGTGCACGCGCCGATTCATCACGTGGAGCATCACCTCGCGCATCTCGCGAGCGCCTTCTTCGTGTCGCCGTTCCGCAGGGCCGCCGTGCTGTCCACCGACGGCTTCGGCGACTTCGTCGGCGCCATGTGGGCGAGCGGTGAAGAGCACACGATGACGGTGCACGACCGCGTGTACTTCCCGCATTCGCTCGGCCTGTTCTACCTCACGCTGACGCAGTATCTCGGTTTCCCGTATTACGGCGACGAGTACAAGGTGATGGGACTCGCGTCCTACGGCACGCCCGATCGCATTGGCGACATGCGCAAGATCGTGTCGGTAGTCGATGGGGGGAAATTCGAACTGACGCTGGACTTCTTCAACCACGCCACGAGCGGCATCTCGATGACCTGGGAGAACGGCCGGCCCGACATCGGCAAGGCCTTCACGCCGGCGCTGGAGGAATTTCTCGGGCCCGCGCGCAAAAAGGAAGACCCGATCGAGCAGAAGCATATCAACCTCGCCGCCTCCATGCAGGCGATGTACGAGGAAGCGTTCTTCCACATGGTCAATCACGTTCAGGAGTTGACGGGGTCCGATACGCTCTGTCTCGCGGGCGGCACGGCGATGAACTCCGTCGCCAACGGAAAGCTGTTCGCGCGATCGAAATTCACGGACGTGTACATCCAATCCGCCGCGGGCGATTCGGGCGGCGCGCTGGGCGCGGCCTATCACGTGTGGAATCAGGAACTCGGGCAGCCACGCGGCTTCGTGATGGACGGCTCCTACTGGGGGCCTGAATATTCCGACGACGAGATCGCCTCCGCCGTTGCGCGCCGTACCGCAGAACTTGAGGAGCAGCAGATTACCGTCGAGACCTGCGCGCGCTTCGAGGACGTCTGCGCGGCCACCGCGCAGCGCATCGCCGACGGTGCCATCGTCGGCTGGTTCCAGGGCAGGGCGGAATGGGGACCGCGCGCGCTCGGCAACAGGAGCATCGTCGTAGACCCGCGGCGCACGGACATGAAGGACATCCTCAACGCGCGCATCAAGCGGCGCGAGGCCTTCCGCCCCTTCGCGCCGTCCATCCTGGAAGAGTATACAGGAGAATATTTCGAGTGCGCATACCCCGATCCGTTCATGATCAAGGTGTATCCCGTGCGCGAGGACAAGCGCACCGTCATTCCCGCCGTCACGCATGTGGATGGCAGCGGCCGCCTGCAGACCGTCAGCAAAACAACCAATCCACGGTATTGGCAGTTGATCGAGGCATTCCGTTCGATAACGGGTGTTCCAGTTGTCCTCAATACCTCGTTCAACGAAAATGAACCCATCGTGTGTTCACCCGACGAAGCGATCGAGACGTTCCTGCGGACTAAAATGGACCTGCTGGTCATGGGCAATGCCATGCTCGCGCGAGTCGAGCCCCGGAGGGGCGACAGTCAATAGCCGTGGGCGCCAGCCCACGGGCACGTGGGCGCCAGCCCGCGGGTGTTGCGAGCACCGTTTCCCGGCCACCCCGCACCGATCCCGATACGAAACGCGCCCCGGAGGGGCGACAGAAATTCAAGGTAGCAGATCATGCCTCAATCGTACGTTTCGCTCTACACCCATTTCGTTTTCAGTACCAAGCATCGTCGACCGATGATTGCCGAGGAAATGCACGCGCGTCTATTCGAATATATCGGCGGCATCGTCCGGAGCGAACGCGGGAAGCTCGTTGCCGCTGGCGGGATGCCAGATCATGTCCATCTTCTTGTATCGGCTCCAAAGGACAAATCAGCATCGGATATGATGCGCGATGTGAAAACGAATTCGTCGGCATGGGTACACACGACGTTCGGGAACCATGCGGATTTCGCCTGGCAGGCAGGGTATGGGGCATTTTCAGTCGGGTACTCCAATCTGGACGTTGTGAACCGATATATCGCAAATCAAAAACGTCATCATCGTAAACGGACATATCAGGAAGAGTTTGTTGAATTTCTGTCCAGGTATGACATCGAATACGATGAAAAATATCTCTGGGAATGAGGAACGGAAACTCGTTCGATTATACGTATCACGGAGGATCCTCCTCACGGCACATTGTTCATTTCACGCCATGGCTATTGACACGCGCCACTCCGTGGCTCTCAACGCCGGGGGCAATCGTCCCGACCGGGGGATGGCGTGTTGCGGGTTTTACGTTGTCCATGGGCTCGCGCCCATGGCTATTGACACGCGCCACTCCGTGGCTCTCAACGCCGGGGGCAATCGTCCCGACCGGGGGATGGCGTGTTGCGGGTTTTACGTTGTCCATGGGCTCGCGCCCATGGCTATTGACACGCGCCACTCCGTGGCGCAAGAATGTATTTCGGTAATAGCGTACACATGAGGATTCTGATCATCGGCGGCGTGTCCGACACCAGCGTCGGCCAGTCCTTCGAACGGGCGGCGAGGACGCTCGGACATGACGTTCGTTTTGTCGACCACGGCGCTGCGTATCGTGGCCCTTGGTTCATCCGGAAGGTCGCCTGGCATGTGCGCGGCCATTTGCCTGCGCGATTGACAGCGTTCTGCCACGAGGTCCAGGACGTTCTCGCAGCCTATCACCCTGATGTTGTGCTCACGACGGGCGTCGCGCCGGTGGACCGGGCCACACTGGAGAGCGCACGTCGGATTGGCGCGCGGTGCATCAATTACTCCACCGATGACCCGTTCAGTCCGCATCATCGCGCGTCCTGGTTTTTCGACGCGCTCCCGGGTTACGACCTGATCTGCTCTCCGCGCCGCGCGGCGATTGCGGATTATGCATCCGTCACCGCCGCCCGTGTTGCGTACGTGCCGTTCGCTTACGACGAGACGCTCTTTTTCACGCCGGAGCATATCGATGACGCGCGGCGCCGGGCCTTCGCATGCGATGTGGTATTCGTGGGAGGCGCGGATGGCGATCGGGCGCCATATATCGGCGCGCTGCTCCGCGAGGGCATGACTGTCGGTCTGTACGGGAGCTATTGGGATCGTTTCGCGGAAACACGCGGGCATGGCCGCGGGCAGATCGGCATCGAGGATATCCGTCTCGCCACCGCCTGCGCACGCATCGCGTTGTGCCTCGTGCGCCGCGCCAATCGCGACGGCAACAGCATGCGCACTTATGAAGTTCCGTCAATCGGCGCATGCATGTTGACGGAATGGACGCCCGATCATGAAAATCTGTTTGGCGCGGAGGGCGAGGCAGTGCGGTACTTCAGGAGCATTCCTGAAATGATCGAAAAGGCTCGCTGGCTCCTGGATCGTCCGGAGGAATGCGCGCGTCTCGCGGCGCGCGCGAAGGAGATTGTCCGCGAAGGCGGACACACATACCGTCACCGCCTCGAGACCATTCTCGCGTTGCTGCCCGCGGAGGGTGTCGCATAGTGGATATTCGCGAACAGCACATCGACGCGCCATATTTTTCTATCTGCATCCCGCAGCACAACCGGACGTCCTTCCTGCTCGAAGCGCTGCGCGCGCTGGAGGCGCAGGAGTTCCGCGATTTTGAAGTATGCATCGCTGACGACCAGTCGACGGACGGCAGGGAAGGGGAGATCGTGGATTTCCTCCGCGCATCGGGGCTGTCGTTCGCATACCGGAAGAATGTGCGCAACCTCCGCTACGACGGCAATCTCCGCGCCTCGATGGAGCTGGCTCGCGGTCGCTACTGCCTGCTGCACGGCAACGACGACTGTCTGAAGGACGCGGGCACCCTGCGGCGCCTGCATGACCTGCTCGAGGCGCACGGCCGGCCCGCCGTCGCGCTCACGAATTTCGAGGACTGGTCGACGGGCGAGGTGACGCGTCGCGTCGCGGCCACCGCGCTGCTGCCCGGCGTGCCGGAGACCGCCGCGGCGCATTTCCGCAACGTCGCCTTCGTCACCGGCGTCACGCTGGACAGGGAGGCCGTGCATGCGCACTCGACGGAGCGCTGGGACGGCTCGGAGATGTACCAGATGTACCTCATGGCGCGCATCATCGCGCTCGGAGGGACCTTGCTCGAGATCGAGGAGTCGATGGTCCGAAAGGACATACAGGTGGACGGCGAAATGGTGGATTCCATCGCGCGCGTCGCAGTAGTGAACCCATGCCCGATCATTCCCGGCTCTCCCGTGACCCAGATCGCGCGAGTCGTGACCGACGGCATCGCGCCCGCGCTGGAAGTTCCGGCGCGCAGGAAACTCAATGCGCGTATTCTTCGGCAATTGTATATACACCTTTCCGCAGTGGGTGGTGGAGTATCGGTGCATGCAGTCGTGGAAATATGCGGCGGGTATCAGTCTGGGGTTGCGCGTTCGATACGTCTGTGAAGCCATCGATCTCACGACGATCGCGCGCGTCGTTGTACGATGCATGCCGGGCCGGTTGTCTTGCCGCCTTGCTTGCCGTTCACTCTTCCGGCTCTGGCCCTCTGCTCTATGCGTTCCCCGGCGACCTGTTTGATCGCATCCGTCCTTTACTTTACGCATATCGGATCGCAAAACCGAGCATGGGAAGTAATTGCAGTGAATTCTCTTTGGTTGTGAGAAATCAGATGATTGATGGGAGCCGCCCGGTTCTGTGCGTCGTCATCAACGGCGATAAATCCCGATCATGGTATCTCGACGAATGGATACTGGCTTTCGTCGAACTGCTATCGCGCTTACATCGACGAACATGTCCCGACTTTGTCGAAACGTAGGCCCGCACGCCTGACCGCCGCTGCTGGCCCGCGAAATGCTTGCTCTGTATTCCACCGTCTTGGTCCTTCAGGATCTTCCCTTAGCTGCAAAACTGCGCGAAGAGCGTTCCTGAGACGATGATGAGGCCGAATTCCTGGATTTCGGGGTCCGTGAAGTCCGCCTCTTCAAATCAAAGGCTCGCTGCGAGTCGCTCAAATTTTCCTCTATGCCACCGTCCAAGCCTTTGTCTCGACGGGACCGTTCAAACGTTGGCCAGCAAGGTTGGTATACCGCGGCTCGGTGGTCGTACCAACGGCATTCGAGCGTGGAAGATCTGAATCGAACTCGCTTGCACTTCGATGCAGGGATGCATGGATTTTCCGACGATTGGCGCTTCCCTTCCACCAGGGAGTGCGGCCTTTCGTGGGTGTTTCACCCGGAAAAGAATTATTAAGGGCAGCCACCATCGGCCCTCGCTCTATATCCTCGCAGGGCTGGAGAACTACCCGGCCTGCGACAAATAAATTGTTTGAATATGCTGCATGCGGGTTGCCCGTCATTGTCCCTGACACGGAGCCGTATCGCGCGTACCTCGGTCAGGAATCATGGTGTGCCTTTGCGGATCCTGAAAGGCCAGATTCCATTGCGCAGGCAGCGAAAACATTTCTCACTGACATTGAAATGTATGAACGAAGTTGCAGGGCTGCGCGCAATGCATTCGAAACGAAATTGAACTTCGAAACGGCATTCCTGCCGGTACTGGAGGCTCTCCGATTTCTTTCATCCAACTCATAATCCCGAGCAATTGAATGACTGAACTGATTGAAACGATTTTTTCTACCTGTCGTGTCCAGGATGAACGTGGGAAAGACTACGAACTCCAGGGTGGTGTGGATAGAACGAGAGGCCACTTCCTCGCGAATCTTGTGAAGCACGATGCATCAATCGTGAAAACGCTCGAAGTGGGATGCGCGCATGGGATATCGTCCCTGCATATCTGTTCGTCGTTGGCCGGTCGAACGGGTGCAAAGCACATCATTATCGACCCCTTTGAATACAAGGATTGGCACGGCATAGGTATTGCGAACCTCAAACGGGCCGGATACACTTTCTATGAACTCATCGAGGAGCGTTCAGAGTTTGCGCTGCCGCGCCTTGTGCAGGAGGCGGAGGGAACGTTCGATCTGGTGTTTGTGGACGGATGGCATACATTCGACCACACACTCCTTGATATGTTCTACGCGAGCAAACTTCTGCGTGTGGGCGGGTACATTGTGGTGGATGATTGTGATTTCGTCGCCATTTCAAAAGCAATTTCGTACATGAGCCAGTATCCTTGTCATCGGTTCCATTCACAGGCGGTTGTCATCGACCCGACGTTGAAACGGAAGGCTGCTCGGCTGCTCCGGAACATGCTGCCGGACAGTCTCTGGTCAAATGTGCTTCCAAAGGCGATGTTCGATGCATATCAACGGGTAAAGTACACGAGTATCGTTGCAATTCAGAAGGTGAGCGTTGATGAGCGGCCATGGAACTGGTACGCGCATTTCTGAAGGCCACCCCCGCCGCGTTCCGATTCCGCGTGAATCGTCGTACTTTCTTGGAAACGGTTCTTCCCGTCAACGTGCCATTTGCCTGAAGACCCCGTGCGCATTCTCCTCCTGAACCATTACTACTGGCCTGACGTCAGCGGCAACGCCCAGTACGGGACGCAGCTCGCGGAGGACCTCGCGCGCGCGGGGATGGAGGTGCATACCATCGCCAGCGTGGGCGATTATCTGGGCGAATCGCGCACGCCGCTCCCGCGCGAGGAGACGCACAACGGGGTCGTCATCCACCGCGTGCCGGTGACGAATTTCGGCAAGCGCACGCCGTGGCAGCGCCTCGGCGACGCGGCGTCCTTCAACACGATGGCGTTTCTGCGCGCCTTGCGACTGTCGCGACCCGACGTCATCATCACGCAGACCGCGCTGCTCTTCATCGTCACCACCGCGGCCGTGCTCGCGTTTCTGCGGCGCTCCCGGCTCCTCGTGTGGTGCCAGGACGTGTGGCCCGACATCGCCTTCGCCCTTGGACTGTTCCGCCAGCGCTCGTATTCCGGGCGCCTCTTCCGCCTCCTTGCGCACGGCAGCATGCGGCGCGCCGATCGCGTCGCGGCCATCGGACGCTGCATGGCCCGGTACCTGACCAACGGCGTGCGCATCCCCGCCGACCGCGTGGTGCTGCATCCCAACTGGGGCGACTCCCGGGACCTCGCGCCCGTCGCGCACAACGACAACAGCTTCCGGCAGGGCCTCGGCGTCGGCGACCGCTTTGTGGTGCTGTATTCCGGGAACATGGGCTGGGGACATCCGTTCGAGAACATCATGGATGCCATCCGCGACCTGCGCGAAAACGATGGCATCCACTTCGTCTTCATCGGTGGCGGACAACGGCGCCCGTTCATCGAAGAGTACATTCATGCGAACGCGCTGACCAACATCACCCTGCTTCCGTATCAGCCGTATGACCTGCTTGCGCAGACCCTCTCCGCGGGCGATCTGCATCTGGTCAGCCTCGACGCGCGACTCGACGGCCTCATCATTCCGAGCAAGTTCTACGGCGCTCTCGCGGTGGCGCGTCCCGTGCTCTTCCTCGGCTCCGGGAACAATGAAATCGCGCACGTCATCGAGGAAAGCGGCTGCGGCGTCCGCATCGACGCGGACGACCCCCAGGCGCTTGTGCGCATCATTCTTGACGCGGCGGAGCATCGCGAGGAATGGGCGCAGAAAGGCCGTGCCGGCTACTCGGAGTTCCTCGCGAAGTATCGCCGCGATATCGGGACGGGTCGGTACGTTTCGGTGATTGAGGAAATGGTGAAGGGCAGGGTGAAGGTTGAAGGGTGAAGGTTGAAGGGTGAAGGTTGAAGGTTGAAGGGTGAAGGGGAAGGGTGAAGGGGAAGGGGGATCTGCCAATTGCTGAAGAGAAATCCCAAATCGCGGTCATCCTGAGTCATCCATTGGACGGTATCCCGGTATCGTCGGTTGTGACACCAGCGGCGGGTGCGCGGGTTCCGACACCGGCCTGGGCTCCAGATTCTTCGCTTCGCTCCATGACATGTGGGGGCCTGGGTTGTCATGCCTGCGCCCCGCGACCCCCCCCCGGCCCGCGCGGCCGCTCCCCGCCCCCGCCGCCCCTTGGCGGCCACGAACTGCGTTCGGCCCAGCACGCTGGCCAGGCCCTTCCGCCCACCCCCGCCCCCGGGGGCCGAGCGACTGACAATCCAAGCGAGCAGTACCCCACGGTATCCCCGCGTCCCCGTCCTCGACTTTGCTCGGACTGACAATCCAAGCGAGCAGTACCGCACGGTACCTCCGCGTCTCGCCGGACATTCGCCGTCGCCATCGGGGCAACCGATTCGCATTGTGATTCGACGGCGAAGGTGCTATTTTTAAACGATGCAGTGGCTTTGCGCTCACCAAGCCCACAATTGTGAATCCTATTTTTTTCTACCCTTTCCTGGCCTTCGCCATCGCGATTCTCGTGATGCCGTTGTGCATACGCGCCGGACATCGCTTCGGCATGTTTGACCTGCCGGACGAGGAACGGAAAATTCACAAAGTGAAGATTCCGTACACGGGCGGCCTGGCGTTCATCATCGCCATCGGCATTTCCGCGACGTGCATGTTCGTTTTCTCCCGCTGGGAGTTTCAAAGCACCGGACATGCCTCCCTGGTGCCGATGTTCCTGTACATCGTCGAGGCCTCGCTCATCATTTTCGTGCTCGGTTTCATCGACGATATCCGCGACCTGACGTTTCAGCGCAAGTTCCTCTTCCAGTTCATCGCCGCGTTTTTCATCATCCTCGGCGCCATCAGATCGGACGTGTTTCCGCAGGTGTTCGATGCCGACTCGTCGGGCGTGCTGATCAACTCCATTGGCACGCTGATATCGGTCTTCTGGATCGTGGGAACCACGAATGCCATCAACATGATCGACGGGATGGACGGGCTTGCCGCCGGCACCTCGATCGTCAGCGCCGTCGCAATGGGGTCTCTCTGCCTGTTGTGGGGAAACGGCATCCTCGCCGTGGTGTTCTTCATCATCGCGGCCGCGCTGCTCGGGTTCCTGCTGTTCAATTTCAATCCCGCGCGCGTGTTCATGGGCGACACCGGCAGCATGTTCCTCGGCTTCATCCTGGGCGTGTGCGGATGGCTGCTCGTCGACAGCGCCCCGCGGCGCAGCACGATGTATTTCGTTCCGATCATCGTGCTCGGCCTGCCGATATCGGATACCCTGCTCGCGTTTTTCCGCCGCCTGATCAAGCGGCAGAATCCCTTCAGCGCGGATCGTTTCCACATTCATCACATGTTGAAATCCCGCTACCACATGACGGTGCGCCGCACGGTCGGCACGCTGTACCTGCTGTCGATGATCTACGCGGGCGCGGGCATCGTGGTCGCGCTGGCGCCGGAAGTCACCGGGTGGATTTTCATCGGCGGCCTGGTGATCGCACAGGCCGGACTGTTCCATCTCCTCGGATACACGGAACTGCTTTTTCAGGAAGCCGGGTCCGTCATTCTCGCCAAATCGCTGCAGAAGACGAACGGCGTGCATCTGCATCACGTCAACGGCAACGGCGCGGCGAAAAAAGAAACGACGACGAAAAAAGAGGACTAGCGCTTCAGCCCCGCATCTCCGAATCTTCCATTTCGCATCTCCGAATCTTCCATTTCGCATCTTCGATCTTCCATCCCGCATCCCGCACCTCCGATCTCCCATCCTTCAACTCACAGCACCAGCATGCCCTCAACCATCGCAGTCATCGGCACCGGCTACGTCGGCCTCGTATCAGGCACCTGTTTCGCGGAAAACGGCAATCGCGTGTATTGCGTCGACAACGATCCGCGCAAGCTCGAGAAACTCCGCAACGGAAAAATTCCCATTTATGAACCCGGTCTCCACCCGCTCTACGAGCGCAATTACAAGGAGAAGCGTCTGTCGTTCACGGACAACCTCGAGGAGGCCGTGCTCGCCTCCGAGGTCATCTTCCTCTGTCTTCCCACGCCGCCCAACGAGGACGGCTCCGCGGACCTCCAGTACGTGCTGAAGGTGGCCGACGACATCGGCGCCATTCTGCAGAAGCACGCTCCGCAGCCGTTCAAAATCATCGTCGACAAGAGCACCGTCCCCATCGGCACATCCGAACGCGTCACCGAGACCATCCGCAAGCAGTACGACGGCGAATTCACCGTGGCGTCGAATCCCGAATTCCTGCGCGAGGGCTTTGCCGTGGAGGACAGTCTCCGGCCCGACCGCGTCGTCATCGGCACGTCGCACGAGGTCGCGAAGAAGGTTCTCACGGAGCTGTACGAGCCGTTCGTCATGTCCGGCAATCCCATCATCGTGATGGACGAACGCAGCGCGGAAATCACCAAGTACGCGGCCAACAGCTTCCTCGCGATGCGCATCTCCTTCATGAACGATCTCGCCAATCTCTGCGAAATCCTCGACGCCAACGTGGACAACATCCGCAAGGGCATCGGCACCGACACGCGCATCGGCAAGAAGTTCCTCTTCTCCGGCGTCGGCTACGGCGGATCCTGCTTCCCGAAGGACGTGAAAGCGCTGCTGAAATCCTCCGGCACCGCCGGCCATCCCCTTCGCATCGTGCAGGCGGTGGAAGACGTGAATGCCGATCAGCCGAAGCTCTACTTCGAGAAGATCCGCGCGTATTTCAACGGGGACCTCGCGGGCAGGACCTTCGCCATGTGGGGCCTCGCCTTCAAGCCCAACACCGACGACGTGCGCGAGGCGCCGGCTTACATCGTCATCAACCTGCTGCTCGACGCCGGCGCGAAGGTCGCGGCCTTCGATCCCGAAGCCGTGGAAAACACCCGGGAGCGGTACGGTGACCGCATCCGCTACGCGGAGAACATGTACGACGCGCTCGACGGCGCCAGCGCGCTGCTGCTCGTCACCGAGTGGAACGAATTCCGCCAGCCGGACTGGGGCGCGGTCACATCGCGCCTCGCCGAAGCCGTGGTCTTCGACGGCCGCAACATCTACGACCCCGAGCACATGCGCGCGCTGGGATTCGACTATTTCTCCATCGGCCGCGCGGCGGTGCGCGCAAAGAAGTAGTTCCGTCCCGAGAGTGATGCAAAGAGCGGGCAGGTCCCGCTCTTTTTTTTTCGCCCGGGTTCGTTTGCGCGGGATGACGTTTCCGCGCGTCGAAGCGCGCTATGTGTGGGGAATTCCGTCGATACGTTCGTGTCGACTGTGCGGCACCGCAACCACAGTCCCCCACACACCCAGGGGATCAGGCCAGGTGCTTCGCGTGTTCTGAATGGGACGAAGCAGCTCCCGCTGATCGCTGTATGTGCGGGCGCCGTCGTCGCCGAGTCGATAAAGACGGTACGGGCGGGGATGGAAAAAATCCGCGATGGCCCGATCCTGCTCCGGCGTGTGCAGCTCCACCACGACGATGGGCAAGTCGGCATCGATCATCGCAGCTCCGCCTGCCAGCGCAACGCCTTCAGCGCCTTCAATGTCCATTTTCATCACCGCGGCTGCCGGCATGCCCTTCGCGCGTTCGGCGTCGAGGGTGCTGAGCGGCACTTCAATCTCCGCTCCTGAATCCGCGCCGATGCCCACGAGAGACCCTTGCGTGTTGTGCACGCCGAGTTTGAATCTGGCCGTCCCGGTTCGGTCCGCAAGCGCCATGGGCATGATGACGATATTCGATATGTCGTTGCCGCTCTGGATCATTTCCAGATGATGGATGTTTTGAGACAGCGGTTCAAAACTGAAAACCTTGCCGTGTTGTCCGACGAGTGTGGAGAACAGCAGCGAGTGAATGCCTGTATTCGCGCCGATATCGTACACCACGTCGCCCTGCCGCACGATTCCTTCATAGAGGGCTTGATGATACGGTTCCCAGCGTCCGAAGAGGACGGCAAGTCCGGGCGAGGAAGGATCGATGAACACGCGTAGTCCGCGCAAGCGACCGGCCTTTATGCGTACCAGGCTTCCATCTTTTCCTGCCATGGACTGCAGGATGCGCTGCTTCAGAATCGTACCGACACGTCCTCCGAGGATCATTTCGCATTTTCCTTGTTCATGCCGCAGTATTGCGAAGGTGAAAGAAAACAAGATCGTTCGCGCAGGTTTTTCAAGCAACATTCCTTCGGCACATTCAACACCGGGATTTGTGTTGACTCTTGTCATGCAATTTCGGTAGTTTTCGGTGAAGACTATGCTGGTAACAGGAAAGACAACAGACATATGGACGCTGTAGAGCAATATATCAGACCGTTGGTAGATCCAGCCGACTGGACGGATCCGGAGCCTGGCGACGATCGCTACGGGACAAATCAGATGGTGGGCGCCTTCAATGCCGGCAGGGTTTTCGGAATGGAGAACGCCGTCGCCGACATGCAGGGCTGGATGAATCGCACGCTGGTCGAAAACGTTGCAAAAGCCGCGCAACACACCCACATCCTTCTTGAGTGGCTCAATGCCCGCGATATTCACCCTGTTGCGGCCAGGCTGAAAGACGAACGGTTCAATGCCCCGGAAGTCATGTTCATCATTCCGGTGGCAGAGTTTGTCGGGTCCCAGTTCCATGGCGTCTATGGATATGTCGGCGCCCGCGAAAATGAATGGAGAGAACCAAGCTATTCGATAACATTTTCGTTTTGCTGGGATGGGCCCTCTCGACATGGACCTCATCGAGGCTGATGGATTCGACCGCCGATACCGGGCCTTGGAAAGGTGAGTTCCGATCACGCCCGACACAATGAGGCACTTTGCCGTTTTCTTTCCACTGATGGTCGCTGGCCGGACTGGGTGATCACGACTGCATTCTATTCGGCTCTCCATCTTGTTGAAGGAAAGATGTTCCCACTGCGCGAGGATGGCGTGGACTATCGAAGCATGAGCGAGTATTGCTCCAAAGGTCCCGGGCATGGAGATACGAAGCATAACGTTCGCGTTCGACTCGTTTGCCGCGAAATCAGTGCTTTGTACGATGCGTATCTTTGGCTGTACAAATCGTCCCATAATGCGAGATACGTGAGATATGAGGTAGACCAGCGCGTCGCCGAGAAAGCTGTTTCACTACTGGACGAAGTCATCCGTCATTGCTGATAGAAATGGAACCGTGAGGGCGCACCGTGCGTTGTAGCGTATCCGGAGCACGGCTTCAGTATCGCAGCACCACTTCCAAAGGATTTGCCTCATGCATCGCCGCACCCCGCTTGTCTCCACGGCCTTTCTCCTTCTTCTCCTCGTCATCTCCGCGCGGGCCCAGCAACCCACCGGCTCCATACACGGCACGGTGATCGACGCGACGACGCGGGAGCCGCTCATCGGCGCCAACGTCATTGTCGTCGGCACGGCGTTCGGACGCGCCGCGGGCATCGACGGGTCGTACACGATCGAGAACATCCCCGCCGGCACCTACCGCGTGCAGGCGTCCGTCATCGGATACACATCGATGATCGAGACCGATGTCGTCGTCGCGTCGGGCAGGCGGACGACCGCGGATTTTGCGCTGACGGCCTCGACAATCGATCTCGACGCGGTCACGGTGGAAGCCGAGTACTTCCGGCGCAACATGGACGCGCCCGTGAGCTCGCAGGCGCTGTCCTACGAGGAAATCCGCCGCTCTCCGGGCGGACTCGAGGACGTCGTCCGCGCGATCGCGGTGCTGCCGGGCGTCGTGCAGGCCTCCGGCGGAAGGAATGACCTCATCGTCCGCGGCGGAGCGCCATCGGAGAACCTCTACGTCATCGACAATCTCGAGGTGCCGAACATCAACCACTTCGGCACGCAGGGCGCGACCGGCGGACCGCTCAGTTTTGTCAACCTCGACTTCGTCCGCGATATCACCTTTTCCACCGGGGGCTTCGGCGCGCGCTACGGCGACAAGCTGTCGTCGGTGCTCAACATCCAGCTCAAGGACGGACGCGAGGACCGCATCGGCGGCAAGGCCACGATTTCCGCGTCACAGTTCGGTCTCAACACCGAGGGTCCGATCGGGGAGAGCGGCTCCTTCCTCTTCTCCGCGCGCCGCAGCTATCTCGACTTCATCTTCAAGGCCGCGGGCTTCGGCTTTGTACCGGAATACTGGGACTTCCTCGGCAAGGCGACGGTCGCCCTCGATCGGAACAACGAACTGTCCTTCCTCGCGATCGGCGCGCTCGACGACATCCGCTTCTTCAACGACACCGAGGACAAGCGCTACGACAACTCCCGCATCCTCGGAAGTTCGCAGGATCAGTACGTCTCCAGTGTCTCCTGGAGGCATCTGATCAGGGACGGCTTCTTCACGGTGTCGCTGGGCAGATCGTTCGTCACGTACGACTATCTGCAATCCGACTCGCTGCTGCGCCCCCTGTTCACGAGCGCATCGAAAGAGCGCGAGACGAGTCTGCGCGCGGACGCCGTCATCCTTCTCGATCGTTCCTACGAGCTCAGTTTCGGCGCGCAGGCCAAGCTGCTGCGCACCGGCGGCACGCTGTTCGTCGCGCCGAATCCGTATTTCCCGCTCCCGTCGCTGCCGGATCGCGACTGGGATACGACCGGCGCCAAGGTCTCGGCCTACGCGCAGCTTGCGCACACCTTTTTCGACCGGCTGCAGGCAACGATCGGCGGTCGGCTGGACTATTTCGGCATGATCGACAAGCCGCTGGCCGCGGGTCCCCGCGCCTCACTCTCGTATCTCCTCTCGCCGTTGACCTCCGTGAGCGTCAGCGGGGGCATCTATCATCAGGCGCCCGCGGCGATCTGGCTCGTGTCGAATCCCGCCAATGCCGCGCTGTCGCATCTGCGTGTGACGCAGGTGGTGGCGGGCATCGAACATCTCTTCCGCGCGGACACCAAGGTGCGCGTGGAGGGGTATCTGAAGCGCTACACGAACTACCCGGCGAACACGCTGCGCCCCTGGCTCGTCATGGCCAATACCGGCGCCGGTTTCGGCGGCTCGGTGGATGGCTACGCCGCCTTCGGGTTCGATCCTCTCGCGAGCGAAGGGACCGGCAACGCGCGCGGCGTCGAACTTCTCGTCCAGAAGCGCCTCTCCGAGATCCCGTGCTACGGAATTCTGAGCCTGTCGTACGGTCGCACGGATTTCACCGCGCTTGACGGCGTCTCGCGTCCGGGTTCCTTCGACCAGCGCCTGATCTTCAATCTGAGCGGCGGCTACCGGTTCAACGACAAGTGGGAAATCAGCACCAAGTTCCGTCTCGGCACGGGCACACCGTGGACGCCTTTTCTGGCGAGCGGCGTTCAGGATGTCGCCCGCTACAACAGCGAGCGGACGCCGCTGTTCCACACCCTCGATGTGCGCGTCGATCGTCGCTGGAATTTCGCCTCGTGGAACCTGATCACCTACATCGACCTGCAGAACGTCTACAATCGCAAGAATGTCCAGTCGTATCGTTTCGACTATCGGAACGCGCGCACCATCGAGGACGGCGGAGCGATCGGATTGCTCCCCACCATTGGGATAAGCGCAGAATTCTGACGGGGAATTGAACCGGGAAATTGGTACATTCAGGGACGTGAACAGCACCACCGTCCCATGAAGTATCAACAGGTCCCGATCTCCCGATTGTCGAGTTCCGGCGCTCTGCTCGAGCAGGATGGAGCATGGCATCCGTTCGGCGGCGACGCGGGGTCGTGGTACCGCGTGCATGGCCGCATCGTGCAGCGGGTGACGCTGGAAGCGGGCGAGGATCCGTCTCTTCTGCGACTGCTGGAAGCGTGCGGCCCTTTGCCCTCGAAGGCACTGAAAGAGGGGTTTCGCGAGGTGCTCACGTTCCGCGTCCACGACGACCGGTACCTGTTGACGGGCATGCTGCTCCGGTCCTACGTCGGCTGGGATGTGCTCGAGCGCGCCGGACGCGATCTTGACGTCAGCCT
Organism: Ignavibacteria bacterium; assembly: GCA_016720835.1. Classification (GTDB taxonomy): domain Bacteria; phylum Bacteroidota; class Ignavibacteria; order SZUA-365; family SZUA-365; genus JADKJW01. The sequence continues at coordinate 583,132 of JADKJW010000001.1, read as the reverse complement.
GCGTTTCTTCGGGGGCAATTCGCTCGAGTACTCGGTGGTGATTCGCGAATGGACGCCCGCCTGCGTCGCCCGCGCGCTGCTTGCCGCGAAGGCCTTCGCGATGGTCGGCGCCTCTCTCGCGCAGGACGCGAAGCAGGGCATTCCGCACACCGAGAGTGAAATCAAGGGCCTGCTCCGCACGGCGCGCGACGTGTTTGCGGAGGACCTCGGCCTGCCGCACACGGAGAAGCCCTCCCGGTCCGCGCAGCACCGCCAACAGTCGCTGTTTCCCGACTGATTCATCGCGATGGCACCGGTGGACACCTTGCATCTCCGCGTCACCAGCACGCGCACGCGCGACGGACAGCTTGCCGTCGCCGCTGCCGCCCTGCGGGCCGGGAAGCTCGTCGCCTTTCCGACCGAGACCGTGTACGGCCTCGGCGCCAACATCTACGACGAGGATGCCGTTCGTGCAATTTTTACGGCGAAGGGTCGACCTCCGGACAATCCCATGATCGTGCATGTCGCCGATGTCGATCAGGCCGTCAATCTTGCTCAACGCGTGCCGCGGCACTTCCCGATCCTCGCCGACACGTTCTGGCCCGGGCCGCTGACGCTCGTCGTCCCGCGCAACGCGTCGGTGTTCGACGCCGTGACGGCCGGACTCGACACCGTGGCGGTGCGCATGCCCGGCCACAAGATCGCGCGCGCGCTCATCGCGGAAGCGGGAGTGCCGCTTGCGGCGCCGTCGGCAAACCGCTCCGGACGTCCGAGCCCGACCTGCGCGGAGGACGTGCTCGCGGAGCTGGGCGGCCGCATCTTCGCAGTGCTCGATGGCGGTCCCTGCGCGGTCGGCATCGAATCCACGGTGCTGGACCTCAGTCGCCGCGCGCCGTCGATTCTCCGGCCCGGGGTGGTGACGCGCGAGCAACTGGAATCGGTGCTCGGCACGCGCGTCGGCGTGGCACGGTCCAACACCCTGCATCCTGCATCACCCGGCATGAAATACGCGCACTACGCCCCAGCGACGCCGCTGCTGCTCGTGCTGCCGTCCGCCCGTGCAGCCGGCACGCGGAAGCAGCTTGCCGCGACAATCCGCGGTCTGCGCGAACAGGGCCGCACCGTCGGTCTGCTTGCGGCCGCAAAATACGGCGACCTTGGCGCGGACGAATTTTTTTCCCTCGATACGGGAACAGATGTCGAGTACGCGCGTTTAATGTATCGCGGCCTGCGCGCCCTCGATACGCGCGGCTTCGACGCGATCGTCTGTCCGGGTCTTCCCGAGGAGGGCCTCGCCCTTGCGGTCATGAACCGCCTCCGCAAGGCCGCCCACACCGTCATCAAGGCACACCCCGGCACCTGATACCGACTTTCATCTGACACCATCATCCGGCATCTTTCTCCCAAGTCCCCTTCCACCTGTCCCCTGTTCACCTGTTACTTTCCACCTGACCCCTTCCACCTGTCACTTTCCGCGGCACCATCATCCAACACTTCGTCTCCTATATGTCCTCCCCGTCCGCGCTGATACGCTGCTTCCTGGCATTGTATCCGGACGACGCCGCGCGCGGCGCCTTCGGCGAATACGTGACGAAGCTCCGGAAACTCAATCCCACCGTGCGCTGGGAGAAGGAGCCTCACATCCACATTACGCTGAAATTCATCGGCGACATCGAGCGGAGCGCGGCGCAGCGCGTTGCCGCGCATATCAAGGCGCGCCTCTCCGGCGCGAAGGCGATCGACGCCGTGGTCAGCGTCGTCGGCGCGTTTCCGAACATGCGCCACCCCCGCGTGATCTGGCTCGGCTTCCGGGAACCTGTGCCGGAGCTCGTGGCGATGCAGCGGGCCATTGACGACATGGCCTACCTGGAAGGCGTCTCGCGCGACCGCACGCCCTTCTCGCCGCATTTCACCATCGGGCGCGTCAAGGAATACTCGCGCATCAGGCACCTGTACAGCGATATCGAGGCGAATCCGTTCGAGCCCGTCCCCGTCACCTTCACGTCGATGCGCGTCATGGAGAGCACGTTGACCCCCGCGGGCGCCATCCATACCGAGCTTGGCCGCCTCGACCTTCCTCACGCATAACGGCTCCGCATTCATTCAGTTCATCAGCAAGGAACGATCAGCATGGCAGAAGACAACAACGGCAAACAGAAGGCGCTCAGCCTTGCCGTCGAACAGATCGAAAAGGCGTTCGGGAAAGGCTCGATCATGCGCCTGGGCGACGGCGTCATCACCAAGGTGGAGACGATTCCGACGGGATCGATTTCCCTGGACGCGGCGCTCGGCATCGGCGGCATTCCGCGCGGCCGCATCGTCGAAATTTTCGGACCGGAGTCGTCCGGCAAAACGACCCTGTGCCTCCACATCGTGGCGGAAGCGCAGAAGACGGGCGGGATGGCGGCCTTCGTGGATGCCGAGCACGCGCTCGACATCGGCTACGCGCGCAAGATCGGCGTCGATGTCTCGAATCTTCTCGTCTCCCAGCCGGAGAACGGCGAACAGGCCCTCGAGATCGTGGAGACGCTCGTGCGGAGCAACGCGCTCGACGTCGTCATCATCGACTCGGTCGCGGCCCTCGTGCCGAAGGCGGAAATCGACGGCGAGATGGGCGATCCGACCATGGGCACCCAGGCCCGGTTGATGTCGCAGGCGCTGCGCAAACTCACGTCCGCCATCAGCAAGAGCAAGACGACGGTGATGTTCACCAATCAGCTCCGCTCCAAGATCGGCATCGTCTTCGGCAATCCCGAAACGACCACCGGCGGCAACGCGCTGAAATTCTACGCGTCCATCCGCCTCGATATCCGGCGCAAGGACGTGATCAAGGACGGCACCGGCACCATCATCGGCAACCATGTGAAGGTGAAGGTCGTCAAGAACAAGCTTGCGCCGCCGTTCCGGGAAGTGGAGTTCGACATCTTCTACAACGAAGGCATCTCGCGCATCGGCGACCTGCTCGATGTCGGCGTCGAAGCGAACGTGATCCAGAAGAGCGGCTCCTGGTTCTCCTACGAGAACGAGCGCCTCGGCCAGGGACGCGAAGGCGTGCGCAAGCTCCTCCTCGAGAATGCCGATCTGCTCGCGCGCATCGAAACCGCCGTGAAGAAAGCGATCGGCATCGCGGCGAACAGGGCCGAAGAGAGCGCCGACGACGCCAATCCGGCCGACACGGAATCCGGCAAGGCAAAGAAAGGCAAGTAACGGTTCGCGCATGCGAACGCGGACGCCGCGGAACATCCGGCGTCCGCGTCCGTATGATCTCCTTTCCATCGGGAGCGATCTCCATGCGTCAGTCTGCGACACGACTTCTTCTTCCCGTCTGTTTGGCCGCATTGCTCATGGCGGGCTGCGACAACACGTTCACTCCGAAAGGCACGTTCCGGCCGCAGCTCGTCGTCTTCTGCATCCTGGATCCCGGCGCGGACATGCAGGTCGTCCGCCTGGCAGTGTCGTACGACAGCGAGGTATCGTCGAATCCGGTCCCCCTCACCCCCGTCGAGGTCGACAGCGCGGTGGTGCTGGTCAACGACAAGAAACGCGGATATGCATTCACGGATACGCTCATCGCGATCCCGGGCGGCGGACAGCAGCGCGTGTGGATATCGAGAACGCTGGCGCCGCAGTCGGACGTGGCGTACACGCTGACCGTGCGCGTTCCGGGCTACGATCCGGTATCCGTGTCGGCGCTCATGCCCGGCAAGCTCTATCCCTGGCTCAAGTACGAGAAACCGGATACGGGCTACGGCCGCATCCGCATGATGCCGGGCTACGCGAACGCGCAGAACCCCCCGTACGGATATTTCTACCGCATGTTCGTGGTCTTTACGCGCAATGACGGCGGTCCGCCGGACGAAACGCGCATGGAGGTTCCCGCCTCCTTCGACGCCGAAACCGGAGAGGCCGTGTACGCGGTCCCGATGCGAAACAGCGAAGTCTCCATCCCCGTGCCGAATGTCTGGTTTGCCTTCAACCGGCTGCGCGGGACCGACACCGTCCTCGTGAACAAACAGCTGCTCGTCAAGGCCTACGCCATGGACGATCACTTCTACCGTTACGACAAAATGGTGCTGGGCTTCGACGATCCGCTGACCCTGCGGATCGACAGGCCCGATCTCTCCTTCATTCCCGATGGACTCGGTCTGTTCGGCATGGTGAATACCGATTCGATGCGTTTCAACTTCGCGACCTACGTGAAGTGAGGCGCCCGCGGAAGCACTGACGCCGCCCGCCGCCGTCGCAGGATGCGCGCTGCGCCATCCGTTTTCTTTTTGACGCGCGAATACGCATTTTGAGGGCATGGTAGAGATTGATCCCATCCCGATGTGGCGCCGCGCGCGCCCTTTTTTCGCGGCGCTGCTGCTTGCCGCCGCTCTTGCCGGTTGCGACAACTCCTTTACACCGAAGCAGGACTACACGGAACGCATTGTCGTGTTCTGCGTCCTCGACCCGTCGCTGCCGTATCAGACCGTCCGGCTGGAATCGACGTACGATGCCGCCGGCACGAATCCGAAGGATCCGATCGGGAAGAAGGAGATTCTGGAGGCCACCGTCCGAATCAATACCGATCGCAAGTCCGTCCTGTTCACCGACACGCTCGTGGACAACGGCGAGGGCGGTTTCGAAAAAATATGGATCTCGCGCGACCTGCAGCCCGGCGAGGGCCGCACGTACGCATTGTCGGTGGATGTTCCGGGCATACCGCGGGTGACGGCAAGCCTGCAGGTTCCGAGCAAGCCGTATGTGACGCTTGTGCCGCCGAGCTTTTCGACGGGAAAAACCGGGGTGGAACTGGCCGCCGGCGCGATCAGCATGGTGGCCCCGCCGAAGGGCTTCTATTTCCGATTCTTCCTTGTCGGCCAGATCTGGACCGGCGGCCGCTGGGTGGAAGTACGCCATGAAGTGCCCCGGTATATCGACCCGCTGACCGGCGACAGCGTCTACACCAAACCGGGTCGCGAGTCGTCCGTCTCGTTTTCCTTCGACATCATCAGCGGCATGAAGGCGCGGATGGAGGATCGCGACGGCGTCACGAGCATACAGATCCTGGGGATCGGCTATTCGCTCGACAATTTCATCTACAGTTATTTCCAGACCGTGCGCGGTTTTGACGACAAGGTGTCGGTGCGACAGGATCGGCCGGATATCACCAACATCAACGGCGGCGTGGGTATCTTCGGGGCCATCGTCCCGGATTCCCTGCGCGCATCCTACGTCTCGATCATCCTCAACAAGTAGGTCGCCCTCCGGCGGCGAGGTCCCCGTGGGACATCCCCTCATCACGGCACTGGAGCGGCAGCAGCGCGATGCGCGCCGCGTCTCCGTCTTTCTGGACGAGGAGTTCGCGTTCGGCGTGGTGGACGATGTCGTGTACCGCTTTGGTCTCGCGAAGGGGATGGAGATGCCGCCCGAGCTGCGCGTGCGCATCGAAGCGGACAATGCGGTGCTCGAGGCGCGACGCGCCGCGGAGCGCTCCCTCGCGCGCCGCATGCGCACGGCAAAAGAGATGGCGGCCTACCTGCGCGGGAAGGAATTTCCGGAAGCCGCGGTTGCCGCGGTCGTGGAGGATCTGACGCGCGTCAACCTCCTCGACGATCGCGCGTTCGCGGAAGCGTTCGTGCGCGACCGGCTCCGTTTCCGACCGCGCTCGCGCGCCGTCATCGAACGCGAACTGCTCGCGAAGGGCGTCGAGAAATCCGTCGTGCGCGCGGTGCTCGCGGAACTGCTCGGCGACGAGACCGAGTGGTCGACGGCGCTCGCGCTCGCCGAAAAATTCCTGCGGCAGCATGCCTCGCTGGAAGAAGACGCCCGCAAGCGGCGCGTGTTCGGCTTCCTGCAGCGGAAAGGGTACAGTCCCTCAGGCATCTTCCGCGTCCTCCACGCGCTCGGACTCGACGAATGAGCGCGCCGCTCCGCGTGCTCCACCTCGTCAACCGCTGGGAACGCGGCGGGGTGCGGGAGCATGTTCGAACATTGAATTCGGCGCTTCGCGAATGCGGGTGCGATGCGCGGGTTGCGGCATGGATTGCGCCGCAGGAGGACGATCGGGACGAGGTCTTCCGGCTTCCCCTGTACTCGCAGGCCGGAGGGCGGAAATCCCCGACGGGCTTTCTCGCCTCCATCGGTCTGCTGCGCCGCTTTCTGCTGCGCGAACGCATCGCGGTGCTGCACCTGCACAGCCGCTACGTCACCGCCCTTGGCGCGTTTGCCATCGCCGGGACCGCCGTCGCGCGCGTGTACACCGCGCACAGCGCCTTCCGCGACCTGGGCGCGCTGCCATGGTATCCGCGCGACATCATCTGTCCCGGACACGCCGTCCGGGATGCCTTCCTCGACAGCGTCCGGGGCGCCGACCGTCACCGGCTCCACATCGTCCCGCATGGCGTGAGGCTCCCGGGTGATGACGCGGTGGAACGTCCGGCCGACATGCCCGCCGATCCCTGTCTGCTCTTCCTGGGCAGACTGGCGCCGGGCAAGGGCGGGGACGTGTTCATCGACGCGCTCGCGGAACTCCGCGCGCGCGGCAGCGACTCCTGGAGCGCGCTCTTCGTGGGCGACGGACCCTGCCTCGACGAATGGCGCGCGCGCGCGGCGGCGCGCGGCGTGTCCGACGCGGTGCGCTTCGCGGGACATCGCCACCATCCGCATCCCTACCTCGCCCATGCGCGCGCGCTGGTGCTGCCGTCCACCGCCCTCGAGGGCCTTCCCATGGCGATGCTGGAGGCGATGGCGGCGGGATGTCCCGTCATCGCGAGCGACCTGGCGCCCTTCTCCGGCACTCTGGAAAACGGAGCAACGGGTCTGTTATTCCGAAACGGGGACTCCTCAGCGCTCGCGGCCCTGCTGCGTGACGCGCTCACGGATGCGCGCGCGATGACGGCGATGGCGGCCCGGGCGCGGCGGACCGTCGCGGAGCGTCACACGGTGGAACAGATGACGGCGTTGACGCTGGACGTGTACCGCGCCGCGATGTCGAACAGGGACTGAAACGCGCAACGCGGAGCGGCATGCTCCGCGCTGCGAACGGGGAAGAAGGTTCCGCGGAGGCGCTATCCCTCGTCGGTGGACGGAACGGGCCGCCCCATCTCCCGGTAGATATTCTCGATCTGCTCGATCTCGGTTTTGACGTCCGTGTTGGAAGGATCGAGCGCCAGCGCGTGGCGGAATTCGATGAGCGCCTTGCGGTATTTGCCCTGGCGCGGGCTGACCGGACTGTCGTAGGTCATGTACTTCCCGAAGGCGGTGTACGCCTCGATCAGCGCCTTTTTCGACGCCGCGTTCTGCGCCGCCTCGTGCTTCGTTTTCGCCTTCTGCACGGCGTCGTGCCAGGTGCTGACGGCGGGATCGATTTTCGCGAGGGCTTCGATGGAGACGTCCTGCTTCGCGGGTGGAGGGGTGGAAGCGGAGGGCGCCGCCTGCGGCTGTTCCGATGCGGGACCCTGCTTCGTTGCACATCCGGCGATCAGTGCGGCCGCGAGGGCGAGTGTTGCGACGATGCGCATTGCGTGTTTCCTTGTTGGATGATTCGGGGTGGCGGACGACGGGTACGGTGTCATGATGGGAAAACACGGATTCGTCCCGCCGCGTTCCGCCCGGGCGGCATGGCCGCGGTTCAGCGTCCCCGTTTCGCCAGGAGCGCGCGCAGGAGCGCTTCGACGTCGGCGACCTGCCGGTGATGCGAGAAGCGTTCCGACGCCGCTCGCGCGGCAACGCCGAGCGTCCCCCGCAGATCCGGGTCGCGTGCCAGCGCGCGGAGCGCTGCGGCGAGCGCCGGCACATCGGCGGGCGGAACGAGGATGCCGGACGTTCCGTCGTCGATGATCTCGGGAGTGCCGGCGCTGCCGGTGCCGATGACCGGCAGAGAGGACGCCATCGCTTCGATGGTCACCAATCCGTACGTCTCTGAAATGCTGGTCAGGACGAACAGGTCAAGCGCCCGGTACGCGGTTTCGATATCCGCCATGAAAGGACGGAAGTGGACGCGGTCGGCGATCCCGTGTTCGTCGGCAACTGCCAGGAGCACATCGCGATAGCCCTGCCGCTCGTTGTGCGTATCCTCCCCGATCAGTAGCGCATGCATCTCGATCCCGTCGTTCTTGAGCGCGGCAATGGCGCGCAGAAGGTATTCCTGTCCCTTGCCGCGATCGAAACGCCCGAAGGTCCCCGCGATCATCGCGTCCGATGGGAGCGCAAGCGCGGCGCGCGCCTCCTCCCGCGAAGGAAGCGCGCGGGTAAACCGGGAAAGATCCACACCGTGCGGAATGACCCGTATCCGGTCGGCGGGGATGGCGGTGAGCGCTTCCGCCTGCTTCGCGAGCCAGGGCAGGGGCGCGATCCATGCGTCGATCGCGCGCTGTTCAAGGCGGTGCAGCAGGTCCCGTTTCGACCTGCCGATCTGCATGTGCTGCACATGCGCGAGCACGAAGGGGGACGAGACGCAGGACGCCGCGGCGGCGGCATGCAGGTCGCGGGAGCCGTTGGTCAGCACCGCAGCTGCGCCTTCCCGCCGAACCGCGCGGCGCACGGCGGCCGGGATCGCGGCGAACCGCGGGAGCATGCGCGCGTCGACGGGGCGGCACGCGAGTCCCCGTGCTTCCGAGAGCCGCAGAAACGGCGAGCCTTCCACGCCCAGGGCAAGGCAGCGATGTCCGCGTTCCGCCAGCCAGTGCGCGAGATTCGCCGCGGCGAGCTCCGCGCCGCCGTGTGCGGTGGAAGAGTTGAGTATTGCGATCGTCAACGCGCTGCCGGTCATGTCCTCAAGGTGGAGGTTTTCCGGCTCTCAACAAAACCGTCGCACGCGGTTATCGCACGCTCCACTCGGTCGTGAAAAACGTGAGGTCGCCGTCGACGATCTTCAGCAGCGCGCTCCCGGGCAGGATGTAGAACGACATGCGGCGTCTCTGTCCGGGGGCGTGCGGTTTCTCCACATCGTAGCGGTAACAGCGGTAGGTGTTCAAGCTGTCGTAGCTGAGGATCGCGGTATCCTTCGCGGCGACGGTCACGGTGAAATCGCTGCGAACATCGCGCCATTCGGAGCCGACGACGGCGGGGTACGGGAGTGTGAAATTCAATCGTGGAAGCCGCGTGCCGGTGCTGTCCGTCGTGCTTCCCCACTCGAAGAAGCTCAGGCCGCGATTGCTCGCCTGGAGGATGGGAGGAAATGCCTGCATTGGAGCCGATGCGCCGATCGGGAAGTACAGGTAGTTCACGTGGTAGTACGGGCTGCCTGAATAGGTCGCCTCGATCGTGATCGCGAACTGCGTGGATTGCCTCCCGTCGATTCGCGACAGGACTTCGTACTTCCAGATGTTTCCCGTACTCAGCGGAAGCAGCGTCCGCGCGGAATCGATGCGGCTCTTGAAGGTCAGTTCATCCGGCTTCAGGAGCGGGGGATCGTCGGGGAAATCGCAGCGCGCGAACGCGAGACACGCCGCCGCCGCGCAGAACAGCGCGGTGGCGTTGCGATATCGCCGACTGACGGTGACGATGGTCGTTTTCATGGAGTGTGTCCGGCTGCAAAAGTACGCATGCGCATCGTGAAAGGAAAGATCGCTCACAACCCGATCCACGACATCGTGTGGATCGTCACATCGTCGCGCTGCATGCGGACGATGGCCTTGCCGGGGACGATGAAGAGCGATGTTCGCTCGCCCTTCGCGTCCCGCACGTCATAGCGGTACGTGTGCCACGTGGCGCCCGCGGGATCCGCGATCACGGTGTCCTTCGCCTGCACGGTGACGGTCATGCCGAAGGGTCCGTTCGGGGCGTTGCCCGAAGGCCATTCCGCGCCGCGCGCCGCGGGGTAGGGCAGCACGAACATCAGGCGCGGCGAGCGCGGGGCTTCGCGCAGCGTGTCGAACGGCGCGTCGTAGAACGCGATACCGCGATCGACCTGCCGCATGCAGTGGGGCAGGACCAGGACGAGCTTCACCGGATTCAGGTCGTACGTGAACGGGGCGCGATGGTACAGCGTGCCCCCCATGACGGTCTCGGTGACCCACGCGATGCCGCTCTGCGGCGCCATGAACTTCGGCTGCGCCATGTAGACCCAGCCGACGCCCTTGCGCAGCGGGAGCAGGGCCGCGGCGCTGTCGATATGCGGCCGCGCTTCCACCGCGGGCGGTGTGACGGGCGCCTTCAGCGGGGGATCCGCGGGAAAATCGCAGCCGCCCGCGGCGAGGGCGCACACGAGGGCGACGAGAAGGGCGTTGCGCGCGGCCATGTCAGAAGGCCACTCCGATGCCGTAGTGTATGCCGATCTTCGTGCTGACCGTGGATTTCAAATGCGAGACGGCGGACGGAATCACGAACAACTGGACGCGGCGGAAGAGGGTCATGCGCGCGCCGAATCCGATTTCCGTGATGGTCGAAACGTTCGAGTACGCCACGGCGAACTGGGCCACGGGCTGCACATCGCCGGAGCCCATGAGCACGCGGGTATAGGCGCCGACGTACCCCGTGGTGTACGGCACGACGCCGCCGTAATCGGTGATCCTGTCGATGTCCACCAGCGGTCCCGGATACTCGTGGAAGGAATCCTGCCCGCCGACGATGCCGATTTCGAGGCGCCTGCTGACGCGGTATCCGATACGCACGGCGACATGCGTGAACATGTTGCGCAGGGATTTCTTCTGGTCGATCGGGAACTGGTACGCGAAGCCGCTTTCCGTGGACGCGGTGAAACGCGACACGTCGTCGGGCGCGGCGAGGGCGAGTCTGGGCGCGGTGTAGGACGCCGCGTTCCTGTCTTTCGTCATCTCGATCGCGGCGGAGTGCATCACGGCCCCGGCGCTGTCCTTCGCCTCCATCGTGGCGAGGTATTTCCCGTCCGGAAGACTCCCCGGTTCCCAGAGCACCTGGTACACGCCGGCTTCGCGCCGTCCCTGATCGATGACGCGGTTGCTGCCCTGGGTGCGGATGGTCACGGTCACGGTGCAGCCGGTGTTGAGGGCGTACGTCAGGCGTGTGCTCCCCGAAAACGGTTCGGGCAGGTTGCGCGAGAAACCGGAATTGCGCGGCGTCTCGAGCGTGATGAGCATCGCCTCTTCGAGCGATGACGGGATGACGTCCGGCGTCGCGTCGCGCAGCGGTTCCCACGTCGGCAGCGCGAAGTTGAGCGGATCGTTGCCATGCAGCGTCACAGTGCGGCTGAAGACTTCGCTCTGCCGCGGCCGCAGCGCGTGCCCGTCCACGTCCACCACGGCGCGTTCGAGAAGGATGCGCGCCTCGAGCGCGCTGTTGCGGTAGCCGAGCGGGATGATGGAAACGCGGATCAGGTACCGTTTGGATTCGTCGGAGGACGAGAGGTAGTTCACGGTTTCGCCGGCGCGTGGCAGGTCGAGCAGCATGCCTCCGGTGAAGTAGCGCTGCGACGCCCCGCCGTCGGACGAGGGCTCCGCCGCCTCGGGATTCTCGGGGAGACTCTGGTCGGCCGTCGTCTGCCTGAGCGGGATCGGACCGCGCCGGTAGGTGATGTCGCGTCCTTCATACCGGCGAATGTATTCGACGGAACAGTCGAGAATGGGGAGGATGCCGGTGGGTGTCGCGGCCAGGCCGGACGCGGTCTCGCGCAGGAAAATGTCCTTGTCCGTCGCGATGCGGTATTCGGAAATGTCCTGCGCGCGCGCGGCGGGGAACGCGGTGGCGACTGCCAGGAGGCACAACAGCCCTGCGCGGCGCAACATCCCGGTATCGTGACGTGTGCGGCGCATGTCAGAACCTGACGCGATCGCTGGAGGTCAGCCGGACCTTCTCGACGGAAATCAGCATGGCATTGTATTGCTCGAGGAAGGACGGCTGCTCGCTCAGGCGCGCTTCGGCCAGCGCCGGCGGCTGCAGGGATGCAAGGTCGGACGGATCCACGTGCGGCACGACGGGCGCCTGCGTGTCGCGCTCCGCAACGCCGGGCGCATCCGCCGCATCAGGCGCCGTACCGGCCGGCGCGGGGGCGGCGGGCTTCTCGTTGCGCACGATGTACACCGGAATGCGCGTGCTCTTCACCTGCACGAGGGTGTCCGTCCTGGTCAGCAGCACCGTGTCGCGCACGGTGACGCCGGCAGTCTGCGGTCCGGGAGGAGACGGCGTTCCGGGCAGCACGAGAAAGAGCACGAGCACGGCCGCGGCAGCGGTGGCGAGCGACGCGCCGAAGAGGTGCGCCCAGCCGAAACCGCGCCGTGCGGGGATCGCCGACGGGACGCGCGCGGGCGCAGCTTCGATGACCGTTTCGTTGATGCGTCGCAGCAGCGCGTTCTGCACGTCGAGCGGCACTTCCGTCTCGTTGCGGAGCTGACGGAGTTTCAGCGACATGATCAGATGCTGCCGGAGCATGTTCGCCGTCGCGGCGTTGGTCTTGCAGGCCTCGAACAGTTCTCGTTCCTGCTCGGGCGTGCTGCCCCGGTGCAGGTAGGCGATGATCAGTTCCTCGATGCGCTCATTCATAGTCGTTCAGTATTGGTTGAAGGAGATTGTACAGTTTCTGTTTTGCGCGGAAGATCCGCACCTTCACGTTCGACAGCGACGCGCCGGTCACTTCCGCGATTTCCTTGAGCGAGTAGCCCTCGAATTCGGCCAGCACGAGAGCCTCGCGCTGCTCGTTCGAGAGCTGCTGAAGGCCCCAGTGCAGATGCGTGATCTCGTCGTTGTAGCCCGTCCCGTCAAGCGCGGGGATATAGGACGTGTCGCTTTCATCGTAGCTGGTGTTGCGCTTGTCGTTGCGCTGCGTCGCCTTGAGCGCGTTCAGGCACTCGTTGCGCGCGATGCGGAAGAGCCAGTTCGAACTCTTCCCCTCCTCGCGGATGGTGTGCAGCGATTTGTAGACCTTGATGAACACTTCCTGAAACACATCGTTCGCCTTGTCGCGGTCCCCGATGACGTACAGGCAATACGCGAAGATTCGCCGGTCGTACTCGGCGTACAGCTCATTGAAAAGCCTCCTGCGCTCGGCTTCCGTCATATGGCGGGGACCAGTTTTCCGCGTTTCTCGCGTTGTTTCATGATAGCTGTTCCGCTTTCACATTGAAAGCTCAGAAAAATGACAACCCCTGAAGGACAAAAGTTACAATGACCAGGTGTCAAGATCCATAAAACACAGGATTTGGGAGCATGAACCCCATTGGCGTCCGCAAAAAATGCCCGTGTGAAAGTCCTCGTTTTCCTCATCACTCCTGAAAAATGGAGGCGGAAAGGGACGCGGACAGGGAATCGCTTGTTTTCACCTGTATTGAATCGCTAATTTGTCAAAATACTCATTGGATGACGCATGACCAAGGCCAATTTGCCAAAACGCGGACGAAGACCGATCACCTTCATCGTCTGGATCTCCCTGGGGGCGATCGCGATCGCGCTGCTCGCCTTCGTTCTGAAAGATTTCTTCATTTCGAAACCCGAACCGCACTCCATGTCGCCAGGCACTGAACACGCGCAGACCGCCGATCCGTTTCGAAACGACGGGACGGTGACCATCGCGTCGCGGGACGGCTCGCGTGTGACGACGATCGATGTCGAAATCGCCGACAACGACCGCACGCGCACGCAGGGCTTGATGGGCCGGACCATCCTGCACGAAAACCGCGGAATGCTGTTTCTCTTCGACGACAACGAACCCCGCTCGTTCTGGATGGCGAACACGCCGCTCCCCCTCGACATCCTTTTCGTCGACGCGGAGTTCCGCATCGTCAGGATCCATCGCAATACGCGTCCGTTCTCGGAGGAGTCCCTCGAATCCGGCGCTGCCGCGCGCACCGTCGTGGAAGTGAACGCGGGCTTCTGCGATCGACACGGAATCTCCGAGGGAGACCGCATATCCTGGCAACGGAAATGAGGCTGGGGCGGCCCGGGGTTGCGATGCAGGACGCTCCATGAAAAGTTCTTTCGGCACACGCGCGCTGCCGAGAGTCGCCGTCTTCCTGGCGGCGCTGACCGTGCTTGCCGCGGTGACCTACCGGATGCTCCGGCGCGATGCGGAACTGTCGCGCCCGCGGCAATCGCCGCTCGTGTGCGCGACGGACGACACCTCGAAATGGTCGCCGCTGTTCCGCGCGCGCATGCCCGACGTCGTGTTGACCGCCCTCGACAGGACGCCGACCACCCTCCACGCTCTGGCGGGCGCATCGCTCACGGCGGTGGTGTTCTGCTCGTCGCGCTGCCCGTGTTCCGACGGGTACGCCGGGAGGCTCCGGGCGCTGCGTGAAACCTACGAACGGAAGGGTGTCAGCTTCGTCGCCGTGAATTCGAACGCCGGCGAGAGCTTCGAGGATCTGAAATCCTATGCCGCGTCGCGATCCTATCCGCTGCCCGTGTTCCGCGATCAGGATGCCGTCGCGGCGGATGCCATGCGCGCGCGCGTCACGCCGGAAGCGTTCGTGTTCACGGCGGACTGGCGCCTCGCCTATCACGGACGCATCGATGACGACAAGAGCGGCGTCCTCGTGCGCGACCCGTCGTTGCAGCGCGCGCTCGACACGCTGCTCTCGGGACGGCCGCTGTTCGAGAAGGAGAAAACCGCCCTCGGTTGCGCCATCGAACGCTGATCCCGCGAGCCATCCCGGTCGCGGGATGGTCCATGCACGATGCGTGAAGGAGGCTAGCGGACGTAGGGGAAATTTTTCGTGTCGACGTTCGCATCGAACGCCGGTCTCCGCAGGCCCTGCAGGGTCTGGTAGATCATGGTCTGCCCGCCGTTATGGATGCTGCGCACGTCATATCCCATGATGCCGAGGACGGCCGCGAGATTGGCGGTGCTCTGCCCGTCGTAATCAAAGAGCACGATGGTCTGGTTCTTCGGCAGCGTTTTCAGGAAGGCGCTGCTTTTCAGATCAACCTTGGGCGTGTATTGAACGGACCCCGGAATATGGCCCAGCGCGGCATAGTCGATGGGATTCAGGTATGTGACCACGAAGTACTTCTTCGGATCCCGCATCACGACGGCGCCATCGATGTTTGCCGCGGAGTATCCACGAGCGAAGACGCTGTCGACGCGCGCGGCGAGAATTTCCGCGGCGGTCGTCTTGCCGGTTGCGATCGTCGGCAGGGTACCGGCGGAGGGTTTGGACGTGACCGCGACCGTGAAGTCGTTGACGAACTGACTGCCGCACTCCTGGGTGAGCACGTTGAAATCCGTATGCCATGAGGACATCCCGTAGGCGAGCGAGAACACCGTGCCGTACCCGCTGCTGCGCAGCAGCGCGCAGGACCACGCGGCGGATTGCCCCGTCTCGTCGATCAGCACGACCTTGTCGTATGCGGCGGCCTTCTTGAGCGCCTTGATGTACGCGAGCAGGTTGGAAACCTTCACGTTGACCGCGCCGAGCACATGTCCGTTTGCATGGTCGGATGAGGAACGCAGGTCGATGAGATGAAATCGTCTGGCGCCGTAGACATCGTCGAAGACCTGCTGCGCGGTGACCACAGCCGGTGCGTCGGTGTTGATGTATCCGCCGCTGCTGCCCTCGAGAGCCTGGGCGAGCAATTCGGATTCGCTGACCGCGGGATTGATGGGGTTGTTGCTCCCGTTGTCGGCACAGCTCGCCGCGAAAAGCAACACAGGCAGAGCGACGACGGCGAATCTCGCGTAGCGCGTCATGGGGAATCTCCGGGATGTCGTAGAAAGAGAGAAATCAATCTACGTATTTGCTCAGCAAGGTGAAAGGAGCTATTTTTAAAGGCTATTGAAGGCCAAGTCCTTCGCAATGGAACAGCTCTCAACCCCGCCAGGTCCGGAAGGAAGCAACGGCCAGAATTGATTCATGTGACGAAGGGGAGCTTGGCCTTCTTATTTGTATCCGGCGGCATCACTTCACCAGCACGATCCTCTTTGAGTCCGTCGCATCCGCCGCTTCGAGCCGCAGGAAATAGACGCCGGTCGACAGCGCGCTCCCGTCGAAATAGCTGCGATAGTTCCCGGGCTTCAGGAGATCGTCGGTGAGCGCGCGAAGTCGCCTTCCCGCGGCGTCGTGCACCGAGAGCACGACGCGGCCCTCGCGCCCGACGTTGAATTGCACCCAGGTGCCCGGATTGAAGGGGTTCGGTGAGGCGGTCAGGAGGGCGCTGCGCTTTGCGACAGGGGTGCCGGATCGAATGAGCGCGCGTTCGCAGATGCCGCTCACGGAGATCAGGCCGTCAATCGCGCTTGCGACCGTGCAGAGCTGCTGGACATCCGGCGGTGAAATGATGATGGAATCCTTCGCGCTGAATTCGACCGGACGCGCGGAGAAGGAGAGCATGGCCAGCGGGCCGGGCGTGACGAGCGCCGCTCCTCCGCGCAGTGCGACCTTCGCTCCGCCCGCGATCGGCGTGACCGCGACCGTCCACCCCTGCGTCAACGGCGTGACGGTTGCGGAATCAAGCACGACGAGCGCTGCGTTGTACCGGACGGTGAAGTCCACCACACGCGGCGGGCGGTTGCTGCTGACACGGGTGAGCTCGACCGGAATGCTGATGGAAGCACCGGCATCCACCACAGAGCTGCTGCCCATGAAAAGGGAGACGTAGGAAAACGTGCTCGAGTCGGTGGGCAGCCGGAAGGTGGCGCGGGCCGTTTCATTGTCGCCGCCATAATTCACGGTGATGTCCACGGTGTGCAGGCTGCCGTCGAGGCAGTCGAGTTTCGATTGATAGCGCAATTCGCAGATGCCGGAAGAGGCGATCTCGCGGCTGATGGCCTCGTAGATGGCGTCGAGCTGACTCGCGCTCGGAGCGGCGAAGTACTGGCCGCCGGTTTGCACGGCAAGCGTTCTGAGAGAGGCTTCATCGAGGTCGTCGCCAAGTCCGATGGTATAGAGGATGGAATTGCTGTTCTTCACCGCGGTGAGTGCCGTCGTGAACGTGCTGCTCGACTGCGTGTCGTTGCCGTCGGTCAGCAGGATCATGACCCGTTTTTTCGTCCGGGTTCTGATGATGTTCGACGCGGTGACGAGCGCATCCCAGATGCCGGTGCCGCCGCTGGTGCTGATCGCGTTGATGCGCGACTTGAGGAGCGTGTAGTTGTTCGTCCAGTCCTGATCGAACGACGGGCTGTTGCTGAAACTGATCAGGGCGGCTTCATCGGCCGGGGACAGGCGGTTGACGAAATCACTCGCGGCGCGCTTCGCGCTGACAATGGCGTTGCTGCCGAAGAGCGGACCCATGCTGTTGCTCTTGTCGATGATGAGGAGGACGGACACGGGTTCCGACGAGATGGTGTCTTCGCAGTAGCCGGTGACGGGCGCCTGAATGCGGCCGTCCTCGAAGACGGTGAAATTCGCGATGGTCAGACCGCTGATGGCGGCGTTGCCGAGCGTGGTTTTCACTTTCGCGCGAATTGTCGGAAATTTGCTCGCATCCAGCGTGTCGATCACGAAGCGCAGTTGCGCGCCGCAGCTCATGCCGAGCAGCACGAACAGCATCGCGGTCCACCGCGTCGTCCTTCCGGGAATTGTCGGCAGCATGGCAGTATCGTCCTTACCGTTTCTACATTGGGATAGCATTTCTCAACCTCGTGAATTTCCGGCACAGCCGCAATGGAAAAGGAGCAGTCGTGGGTACCCCCCCGTTCGAAGAAGCGTTGAACACGCGCGCGCCCGCACGGCGCGCCTCGGGAAGAAGAAGGTGCGCGGTGCTCGCGCGCACCGTGGTATTGCTCTTCCTCGCCGCCTCGGCGGCATCCGCGCAGAAGCCCGGCGCGCTGGTGTCCGCCCGGCGGGGGATGGCCGTCTCCGCCTGCGAACGCGCGTCCGCCGTCGGCGCGCGCATCATGCGGGAGGGCGGCAATGCGGTGGATGCCGCGGTCGCCATGGGCTTCGCGCTCGCGGTCACCTACCCGTCGGCCGGCAATCTCGGAGGGGGCGCCTATATCATCATTCGCATGGCGGATGGCCGCGAGGCCGCCATCGACGCGCGTGAAACGGCGCCCGCGGCGGCGACCGCGACGATGTATCTCGACGCGACCGGCGCGGTGCTGCGCAACGCGTCGCTGCGCGGACCGCGCGCGGCCGGAGTGCCCGGCTCGGTGGACGGCCTGCTCACCGCCCTTGCGCGCTTCGGAAGCCTCGACCGCGCGCGCGTGCTGGCGCCCGCGCTGGAGCTCGCCGACGCCGGCTACCGCTTGAAGAAACACGAGGCGATGTTCCTCGAATCGCAGCGCCCCGCCTTCGCGGAATTTCCTTCGACGCTGCGCGTGTACGGGGCGAGCCCCCATCGGGAAGGATCGCGCTTCCGCCAGCCGGACCTTGCGGCCGCGCTCCGGCGCATTGCGCGCGAGGGACGCGACGGATTCTATCTCGGCGAGACGGCGGAATACATTGTGCGTCAAATGCGCGAGGGCGGAGGATTGATCACGCATGCCGATCTCGCGGGCTATTCCTGCATCGTCCGGAAGCCGTTGCATGGATCGTATCGCGATCGCGAGCTGCTCACCATGCCGCCGTCCAGCGCGGGCGGCATCGGGCTCGTGCAAATGTTGAATATTCTGGAACGGCACGACATCGCGGGCATGGGCGCGGGAACCCCCGCGACGCTGCATCTCCTTGCGGAAGCCATGCGCCGCGCGTATGCGGACCGGTGGAAGTATCTCGGAGATCCTGCCTATGTCGATATTCCGCAGGAGCGGCTCGTGTCGAAAGACTATGCCGGAAATCTCGATACGTCCATCGACGCCGCGCGCGCCACGCCCAGCGCCGCCGTCCGGCCGGGGGGCCCCGCGCGGGAAGGGGGCGGACAGACGACGCATTATTCCGTCGCGGACCGCTGGGGGAACGCCGTGTCCGTCACCACCACATTGAACAGCATTTGCGGCGGCAAGTGCGTCGTGGATGGCGCCGGATTCTTATTGAATAATGAAATGGACGATTTCACGATCAAGCCCGGAGAAGCGAATCAATTCGGACTCGTGGGCAGCGACGCAAACCGGATTGAAGCGGGGAAACGCATGCTCAGTTCCATGACGCCGACCATCGTGCTGCGCGGCGGCGCCGTGGAATTGATCCTCGGAAGTCCCGGCGGTTCCACCATCACCACGACCGTCCTGCAGGTGCTGTTGAACATCCTGGAATTTGCGATGCCATTGGATCGCGCGGTATCCGCGCCGCGCATGCATCACCAATGGATGCCTGATTCGTTGTATCACGAACCGCGGGCGATGGACCGCGCGGCCGCCGCGACGCTCGCCGCGATGGGACATGTGCTGAAGGAACGGCCGGCGATCGGGCGCGTGGACGCGGTGTATTATCATGCCGCAAGCGCCACCTGGTTCGGCTGCTCCGACAGGCGCGGACACGGCGCCGCCATCGGGTACTGAACATCGGCGCGGCGTTCGATATTCCAGCGCGCGAATTTCCATGGAAATTGCGCGATGGAAAATATGCTGTATTGCATACGATGCGGTATTTCGATATTCTTGTGTTATCAAATGTCTTCCCATCCCATTTACCGCAGAGGTATTTTCATGGACAACATCAAGGAACTGCAAGCCGGCGTCGTGAAGCTGAAAAAGCACTTGTCGCTGCGGCAGATTGCTCTTCAAAGCGGAATGAATTACATCACGCTGCGCAATATTGAATCGGGAAAGACGGAGCGCGTCACGGACAAGGTCGCCGCGCAGTTGAAAAAATTCGTCGCCGGATTTGACCCGAAGACCGCAGTTCCCGTGTTGAAAAAGCGCGGACGCAAGCCGGGGGTGAAGAGCGCCGCGGCGCCCGCGAAGAAGGCGAAGCCCGCAACCGCACCGGCGGAGAAAAAGGCCGCGCCGAAAGCGGCGGCAAAGAAGACGCCGAAGGGTGCGGCGAAACGCGCCGGCGCGACGGGGTTGAACATCACGGCTCCCGTGGCTGCGCCCGCGCCGGCGGCGGTCCCCGCGAAGCGCGGACGCAAACCCGGCTCGAAGAATGTTGTCCGCGCCGCAGTTCCCGCGACGCCGAAGGGTGCGGCGAAGCGCGGTCGCAAGCCGGGCCGCAAGCCCGGGCGCAAGCCGCAGGCTGCGGTCGCACCGCAGACCGCCGAGTATTCGCAGATGGTTCTCGGCGCCAAGCTGCGCGATGAAATCGCGATGGTGGAGGCCCGGCTGTCCTATCTGAAGACGCTCGAGAAGGCCGAAGCCGCCTACCTGTCCGCCATCCGCAAGAAATGACGCGGGAACGAGAATACGCCCTTGTGATATGCAGCGGGACGCGCGTCCCGCTGCATATCGTATCAACACCCTTTGCGAGGTCCTCCTGTGCAGAAGAATGATATACGCTGTTCATTTTGCGGAAAGACATCGCGCGAAGTGGAAAGCATCATTGCCGGTCCCGACGCTTACATCTGCAATGCGTGCGTGCTCAGTTCCGTTGACATTCTGGAAAACAATGCCGCGGCCTTCCCGGCGAAGAAGGGAAAGCCCAGGAAATTTCTCACGCCGCCGGCCATCAAGAAGGAACTTGACGAATTCGTGGTCGGTCAGGAGGAAGCGAAGAAAACGCTCGCCGTCGCGGTATATAATCATTACAAGCGCGTCGATTCCAAGCAGCTCGCCGATGCGGACGACGTGGAAATCGAGAAGAGCAACGTCCTGCTCATCGGGCCCACCGGCACCGGCAAGACGCTGCTCGCGCGCACCCTCGCGCGCATCCTCGATGTGCCGTTCGCCATCGCGGACGCCACGACCCTCACGGAAGCGGGCTACGTCGGCGACGATGTGGAAACCATCCTCGTCCACCTGCTGCAGAACGCCGAGTATAATATTCAACGCGCGGAGCGCGGTATCGTCTACATCGACGAGATCGACAAGATCGCGCGGAAGAGCGACAATGTGTCCATTACCCGCGACGTGTCGGGCGAGGGCGTGCAGCAGGCGCTGTTGAAAATCCTCGAGGGATCCATCGTCGGCGTGCCGCCCAAGGGCGGGCGCAAGCATCCCGAGCAGCCGTTGATCAACGTGAACACGCGCGATATCCTGTTCATCTGCGGCGGCGCCTTCGAGGGCCTCGAGACCATCGTCGCGCGGCGCATCGGCAAGAACCCGATGGGCTTCGGCGCGGAAATACAGAATCTGCTCGAGGACCGCGAGTACATGCTCACGTACACGGAACCGGATGATCTCCTCAAATTCGGCCTCATCCCCGAATTGATCGGCCGCCTCCCGGTGCTGTCGGTGCTGCATCCGATCACGCGCGAGGGCTTGATGAACATTCTCACGCAGCCGCGCAACGCGCTCGTCAAGCAATTCAAGAAAATGTTCGACCTCGAGAATGTGACGCTGGATTTCGATCACGCGGCGCTGGAAGCCATCGTCGACCTCGCGCTCAAGCGCGGCACCGGCGCGCGCGCGCTGCGCTCCATCACCGAGCGGGTCATGCTGAATATCATGTATCATCTCCCCGCCACGCCCGACGTCGCCCGCTGCTTCATCACGCCGGAAACGGTGCTCGAGGGCGCGGATCCGGTGTATTCGTACAGCGACCGGAAGAAATCCGCCTGACGCGCTCCGGCGCGACGGGCCGGTGTCACGGCGGCGGACCACATGAAGACCTTCGTTCTCGAATCGGAATACCACCCGACCGGCGACCAGCCGGACGCGATCCGGCAGCTCGTCGAAGGACTCCGGCGCGGCGACCGGTACCAGACGCTGCTCGGCGTCACCGGCAGCGGCAAGACGTTCACGATCTCCAACGTGATTCAGGAGATCAACCGGCCGACCCTCGTCATATCGCACAATAAAACGCTGGCCGCCCAGCTCTACGGCGAATTCAAAAGTTTTTTTCCGAAGAATGCCGTCGAGTTTTTCATCTCCTATTACGATTACTACCAGCCGGAAGCGTACCTGCCGACGACGGACACCTACATCGAAAAGGACATGTCCATCAACGACGAGATCGACCGCCTGCGCCTCAAGGCCACCAGCGCGCTCGTCGGCGGGCGGAGCGACGTCATCGTCGTCGCCTCGGTCTCCTGCATTTACGGCATCGGATCCAAGGAGCAGTACGCCGACCAGGTGGCCTTCGTGCACACCGGGGACACGATTCCGCGCAACGATTTCCTGCGGCGGCTGACCGACATCCATTACGTGCGCAACGATTTCGACTTCGCCCGCGGAACGTTCCGCGTGCGCGGCGATGTCGTGGAAATTCTTCCGGCCTACGAGGACGAGGAGACCGTGCGCATCGAGTTCTTCGGTGACGACGTGGAATCCATTTCCCTGGTCGACCGCATGACCGGCAAGGTGCGCGAACGCATTTCCGACACGGTGATCTACCCCGCGAAGCATTTTCTCACGTCGCAGGAACAGCTCGCCAAGGCTATCGTCCTCATCGAGGAGGAACTCGAGGGCCGCCTGAACTACTACCGGTCCTGCGGGCGCTTCCTCGAAGCCCAGCGCCTCGAGCAGCGGACGCGGTATGACATCGAAATGATGAAGGAAATCGGATACTGTTCCGGGATCGAGAACTACTCGCGGCATCTCGCGGGACGCGGTCCGGGCGAGATGCCCGAATGCCTGCTCAACTATTTTCCCGACGACTTCCTGCTCGTCATCGATGAATCGCATCAGACGCTCCCGCAGATCCGCGCGATGTACAACGGCGATCGCATGCGCAAGGAAACGCTCGTGGAGCACGGCTTCCGTCTCCCTTCCGCGATGGACAACCGCCCGCTGAAGTTCGAGGAGTTCGAATCGAAGATCCACCAGTGCATCTTCGTCAGCGCGACGCCGGCCAAACACGAACTGGAGCGCAGCGGCGGCGTGATCGTCGAGCAGATCATCCGGCCGACGGGCCTGCTCGATCCCCCCATCTCCGTGCGTCCCGTGCGCAACCAGATCGACGATCTCATCGCCGAAATCCGCGAACGCGCCGCGCGCGGCGAGCGCGTGCTCGTGACCACGCTCACGAAGCGCATGTCGGAGGATCTCACCGAGTACCTCGACAACATCGGCATCCGCGTGCGGTACATGCACTCCGACATCGAGTCGCTCGAGCGCGTGGAAATCCTGCGCGACCTCCGCCTCGGGAATTTCGACGTGCTCGTCGGCGTCAACCTGCTGCGCGAGGGTCTCGACATGCCCGAGGTGTCGCTCGTCGCGATTCTCGACGCGGACAAGGAGGGCTTCCTGCGCAGCGAATCCTCCATCATGCAGATCGCGGGACGCACCGCGCGCAATGTGGACGGCCTCGTCATCCTGTACGCCGACCGCGTCACCGATTCCATGCAGCGCGTGATCAACGAGACGGCGCGCCGGCGCATCGTGCAATCGGACTACAACGAGGAGCACGGCATCAGCCCGGAGACCATCCACAAGACGATGGAGGAAATCCTGAGCGCCACGGCGATCGCCGACGTGAAAACAAAACAGGACGAGCGGCGCGCCGCCCGGGAGAAACCGCGCCTCGTCGCCGAACCCATCCTCAAGTACATGACCGCCGGGCAGAAGAAGGAACTGGTGGAGCAGCTCCGGACGGAAATGCGCCAGGCCGCGAAGGATCTCGAATTCGAACGCGCCGCCCAACTCCGCGACGAAATCGCGCGGCTGGAACAGGCGGCGAAATAGCGACGGCGCGACGCGCCGTGGCGCGCCCGCCCGGTTTCGAGGACTACCGCTTCACGCCGCCGCGCCGGTAGGCGCTCTCGGGCACCGCGCGCAGCGCGCCCTCTCCGAAATACCGGGCGACGGGATAGACGTTCAGTCTGGCGTCCGCGTACGGCGACCGCTCGTAGAAATAATTCAGACGCGCCCGTCCGTTTTTTGCGAACGCGGTGTCCGTCGCCAGCCGCGTTTCGAACGCCGTCTTCAGCGCGGTGTCGGAGGCGAGCATCTGCACGGCGACATCCTCCATCATGTAGTCCTCGAAGTACTCCTTCTGCTCGAAGACGCCGTCGAAGAATCCCCAGCTCACGAACGAGTCCGGCGCATCGGGTTCGAGGAGATGCACGGCGGCCTGTGCCGCGGGCTGCGCGAGGCGGAGCACGTACGTTCCGGCGGGGAAGGACGCCGTCTCTCTCCGCGGCGTCTGCTTCTGCTGCAGCGTGTGCCGTCCTTCGTACGGCGCCTCGCGCCATTTCGGCGACGAAAAGATGCTGGTCTCCACGGGAACGGTCGCCGGCTCCGCGAGACGTTCGAGGACGAGACCGTGCGCGCGCAGCACGTCCACGGCCTTCGTCCATTCCTGCGGCACGAGATACGCCAGGGGCGTGCGCACGCGCTTCGACGGCCGCGCGTCGTCGAAGAGCGGGATGGTCACCGTGACGGGCTTGCGATGATCCCACACCTGATACGTCCCGCCTGAAATCCTGCTCGGCACAAGGGACGACTCGTACCCGAGGAAGCGCAGGGGAGTGGATCCGCCGCCGCTGGTGAAGGCGACGGGAAAGGTGGCGGAGTCCGCGACCGCGGAGAAACGGCGCGTCGTCTCGTCGTCGGCTTCGCGCACGGCGCCGGTCAACCCGCGCGGATCGGCATTGACGTGCGAGAGGATCTCGACGAGCAGGCGGTACGTCGCGGTGACGCGCGCCTTGTAGGGTTTGAGCATGTGCGTTTCGATGAGCACCGCGGCCCTGTTGCGAATCGCGGCATAGCCTGTCGAGAAGCGCGGCGGCGCGGGGAAGGTGAGCAGTCCCTTCGAGAGATCGCGATCCTCGCGCGGAAAGACGTAGGGACAGACCGGATCGCCCTGCCGCTCCATGCCCGCGATGAAGCTGTCGCGGAGACCTCTCTGCCAGCGCACGACCGGGGGGGGCGCGTTTTCGAACATCTCCATCGAGTAGGTCAGGTTGTACTGGAAGTCGATGCCGTCGGTCACGTGGCAATCGAGCAGCAGCTCGGGCAGCCAGGCGTTATAGACGCCGAGCCAGGCACGCATCTCGGGCGCGTCCGCCTTCAGGTAATCGCGGTTCAGATTCAGATTCTGCGCGGTGACGCGCCAGCCCTGTTCGACCGGACCATCCTGATTGATGCGATTGGTGCGGCTCTGCCGCTCGTGGCCGTCGAGATTGAAGATCGGCATGAACAGGACGATGGCATGGTCGGCAAGCCGCGCGAGCGTTTTCGTGACCGCGATGTCGCGCAGCAGCATCAGCCCGGCGTCCTTGCCGTCGATCTCTCCCGCGTGGATGCCGGCCTGAATCAGCACGACGGGCCTGCCGCTTCTCCGCGCCGCGGCGGGCGTGAAGGCGCGGTCCTTCGACAGCACGACGAGCGGGAGATCGCGTCCCTGCGGCGTCACCCCGAAGCGTTGAACGGATATCCACGGCGAGGCCTTGCGCAGACGCTCGAGATACGCCATCGTCGCATCGTGCCGGGGACTCGAGACGAAACCGGATTTCTCGTAGTCCGTCCGCCAGTCCTCGCGCGTCTGCGCGTGGATGTGCGTGGTCAGAACGAGAACGCCGAGGAGGAGGAGATCGGGAATGCGTTTCATGGGTGCGCCTGTGTTTTGCTGAACATAGCACGCGCGTGCGAATATCCCGCCTGCGTCTCCCCTCCATCCCGCCGATGTCCGACGCCGGAGAAAAAAAAGGCGGCCCGTCGGGGCCGCCTTCATGGTCTCGCTGTGCGCGGGGCCGGAGCTTACTTTCCGCTGCCTTCGGGCGCCGGCGGAGGCGGCGGGGCGTCCTGGCCGCCACCCTGCGGGTCGACCGGCGGATGTCCCTGCGGCATGCCCATCGGGGAGGGCTCTTCGATCTTGATGTCCGTGCCCGGAGTGAAATCGGCGATCGAGAGGCTGATATCCGTTTCGATCTTCTTCGCGATGAGCGCGAGCTTCATCTGGCCCATGGGCATTTCCTGCTTCATGACGAGGCCCTTCCACATCCAGATCTTGCCGCCGCCCTGCAGATCGAAGATGTCGCAGGTCTTTCCGAGGATGTCTTCCGTCCCGGCCTTCTTCCCGCCCATCATGGACTGGATGAGTTCGGCGTTCAGGTTCTCCTTCTGTTCGGCGGTGAAGGTCTTCGTCATTTCCTTCAGCTGCGCGAAGGAGAAGGGCGCTTTCTGGCCCTTCTTGGTCTTCAGGTCGATCGTGTAATTCAGCGTGTCGACGCGGATGGTCTGCGACTTCACATCCTGCGGCGCGCCGCCGGTCTTCATGGTGAATTCGTCGGTCTGCGCTTCGTACATGCCGAAGTTCGCGATGGTCACGGTCTTCTTGCCGGTGACGTCGCCGGTGTACTCGTATTCGATCCTGGCCGATTCGACTCCGTAGAGCTTGACTTCTGGCGGGGTGTCTTTCAGACCGCTGTTCTTGCTGCATCCGGCGAGCCCGGCGATGAGTGCGAGCGCGGCGAACACTGCGATGGCGGAGTTTTTCATTCCAATCCTCAGGGAAAAGTGAGAGTTCTGTGAACGTGTGAGCATGGTACGGGATCGCGGTATGACGAGGCGCATGGGAGCGGGAACGCCGTGCACGCGCAGCATTTCCCGTCGCACCGCGATGCGGAGTGGGCAGTGAGGGGTTCGAACCCCCGACCTCCTGGGTGTAAACCAAGCGCTCTGAACCGGCTGAGCTAACTGCCCTCGGTCCAATTCAATCTCCAAATGTACGGTGAAAAGCAATTACGGACAAAGCGGATGAACGGGGAGCCGGAAGAAGACGCGGAAATGCCCGGTCGGACGGCTGCGGAAATCCATCGCCACCCGCGCGGCGGCTTGCCGACCGGACTTCCGCGGGATATATTTGCACCGAATCATATCCGAAAAAGGAGGCGTGCGCGATGATCCGAGTGACGCATTTGTTTCTCGTCTCGAAGGACGGCGGCGATGTCGAGGACTACATCCACAAGACATACCTGCCGCTCGTTGCGGGATTGCCGGACATGCTCCGGTACGAAATGGCCTTCGTGATCGGTCCAACCCTCGGCAACACGCCGGCACACGCCATCCTGGACCAGTATTTCCAGGACGAGGACGCGATGAATGCCGCGATGGCCTCGCCGTCCGGCAAGGCGCTCTCGCGGGAGATCATGGCGAATCCGCGCATCGCGCCGGAACTGATCATCTCGCGCGTGACAGAAATCGGATGATTGAATTGTGACCGCTGCGAGGAGTATCTTGCACCAGTCACGAACCGCCCTCATCACCGACGAATACCGATACCACTCCGCATGATCGACACTCTCGTCATCGCGACGCGCAACAGACACAAGGTCGAAGAAATCCGCGCCATCCTCGCGCCCCTGGGCGTGACGGTGCGGGATCTGTCGGAGTTTCCCGGCTGCACCGATGTCGAGGAGACCGGCGTCACTCTCGAAGAAAACGCCCTCTTGAAGGCGCGCGCCGCCCACGCCTGTTCGGGATTGCCCGTCATTGCGGACGACACCGGACTCGAAGTATACTATCTTCTCGGTGTGCCGGGCGTGTTCTCCGCGCGCTACGCCGGCGAGAATGCCACCTACGCGGACAACTGCCGCAAGCTGCTCCGCGCGCTCGTCGGCGTGCCCCCGCGCAGGCGGCAGGCGCGCTTCCGCACCGTCGTCGCCTTCGTCGAGAAGGGCCGGGAACTGCTCTTCGACGGAACGATCGAGGGGAAGATCGGTCTCGCCGAACGCGGCGGCAACGGCTTCGGTTACGATCCGCTGTTCATCCCGGAAGGATACGCGCGCACCTATGCCGAGCTGACGCTCGACGAGAAAAACCGCATCAGCCATCGCGGCCTGGCGGTGCAGAAATTCAGAGAATTCATCGCCACATCAGGCCGGAGCCTTCCATGAACCGTCTCCTCCTCCTTTCCCTGGCGCTCGTGCTCGCGGTCGCCGCCGCGTCCTGTTCCGGCGACGATGACGCGGTTTCGACCAGCGGCCAGCGCGTGTATGCCGATCAACAGTATTACCCGACGCTGCCGGAAACGGTGTGGCGGTATCGGGTCGACTCGACCGGCGCAGACAAACGTCTCGTGCGTGATGCCTATCGGATCAATTCACGCATCACAGGGACCACCTTCACCGCGAACGACACAACATATACCGTGCAGGTCAACGAGGAGATCCGCTCCAACGGCACATCCTTCGACACGCTGTACGTGCGCAAGGACGATCGCGGCGTGTTCATGTCCAGTCCGTCGCTCCGAAACTTCTCCCTGCTCGGCCAGCTCGGCGCCGGTCTCAATCTCGGCACCTTCCCGAAGGAGTTCATGATCCTGCCGCTGCATCCGGAATACGTGACGAACTGGGATATCATCCGCTTCGACTACACGATCCTCATCTTGAACATCCGTTTCTGGGTCACCGCGCAGTACATGGGGAGGGAAAATGTCACCACGGACATGGGGGTGTTCCGGGATTGCGCGAAAGTCCGCATCACCGTGGACGCGCTGTTTCCGAATCCCGCCGATCCGACGAACATTCTCAATCCGCTGCGGATCAACGACAAGGCGGATTTCTGGCTGGCGCGTCCTCTCGGTCTCGTCGTCGGCGACGGCGCGGCCTCGGTCTTCGCCCTCCTCAACGGCCGCGTCCCGCTCAGTCTGCAGGCGCGCAAACTGCACATGGAACCGCTGGACATGAGCATCGCGCAACCGTCGGGGCCCTGCGCATCGTTCCGCTGACGCGACGCCGCCTCATTCCTTCGTGAAGGCCTTCAAGTACGGCACGGTGAGCACCACGCGATACGCGGGGTTGTAGGCCCTGGCATAGGCCGCACTGTGATGCACCGCGGGGTATCCCGCACGTGCGACTTCCGCGGTAAAGCTTGCGCAGGCCGCATGATCGAGAGGCACGATGCCGCGTTCAATCAACGTCCCGACCTCACCCCAGAGGCGAACGAAGGCCGCGGTGTCGGGCTGCAGCATCGCGACCGACTCCATCATCACGTCCACCAGTTGCGACGGATCCATATCCTTGGCGAGAAAGGGCCGGAGATTCACGCGCAGAATGGACTGTTCGCGATTGCACGGCTCGAGGAGCGTTTCATCCGGTGCCGGCTCCAAGCCTCGCAGTTCTTCGTCGAGATAATTGCGGGCATTCTCGCGGGAAGCGATGAGGTGTCCGACGCCGAAGCTGCCCTGGTATAAAAGTTTATAGATGTCCTGCACATCCGAAAGAGGGCGTTTTCGGAGTTCGGCGTTCAGGAAGTCCGCGAGCGAGGAAGATTGTTGCGGCAGGGTCATTCGCACGGAACATCCCGCCAGAAAAAGCGAAATCAAAGCCGAAACGAGTATGAGACGCGGCGCGACTCCGCGGGAAGGGATGTGCGGCCGACCGACGCGACCATGTCCGAAACGCGGGAGGATTCGTGCACGGATCGAGAGGGGTATTCCCCGCTTCCTTGCATTTGGGGGGGCGCTTCCGTAATATTGTTTTTCAGACACGATTCAATAACCCATTGTCAAACATACTGTTACCGCCATGAACCTGCGTGCGACATTGTTGAAAGCCGCCTCTGTCGGGATCGCTTCGGTCCTCTTCGTCTCGTCTTCGCTCCTGAATGGCTGCGGCTCCAGTGGAGACAGCGCCGTCGCAAAGATCGGCGATTACTCGCTTTCTCTCAAGGATTACGAGCGCCAGTACCTGAAAAACAACGGCGGAATCGCCGCGGCCGACACGTCGACGCTGACCGGGCGTCGCGACTTCCTCCAGCTCCTCGTGAAATACCGGCTGAAGGTTCTCGAGGCCCGCGAGAAGGGATACGACAAGGATCCCGAGATCGTGAAGGAACTCGCGGAATACCGCAATTCCCTCGCCGTGCCGTATGTGACGGAACGCGCGATCGTGGATCCGAATATCAAAATCCTCTATGATCGACGGCTCGAGGAGATGCGCGCCGCGCACATCCTCATCCGCGTACAGCCTGATTCGACTGGGAACACCGACACGACGGCGGCGTATGCCGAGGCCTTGCGCGTTCTCGCCCTTGCGAGACAGGGCGAGCGCTTCGATTCCCTCGCCGTGCGGTATTCGCAGGATCCAGGAACCGCAAAGACGGGAGGCGATCTCCTGTATTTTTCCGCGGGCATGACCGTCCCCGCGTTTGACGACGCCGTCTACAGCATGAAGCCGGGCGAGGTGTACGCGCGTCCGGTGCGGACGCTGTTCGGCTACCACGTCATCAAGCTGCTCGATCGCAAGCCGACCCGGGGCGAAATCGAGGTCAGTCACATCCTTGTTCGTTTCCCGCAGGAAAATCAGACCGACACGCTCGCCGCGTTCACGAAAATCTCGAGTGTGCTCGATACGCTGCGCAAGGGCGGCGATTTCAAGGAACTGGCGCGGAGGAACTCCGATGATCCCTCCTCCGGCGAACGCGGCGGCGACCTCGGCTGGGTCGGCCGCAGGCGCTTCGTGCCCGAGTTCGAAATGGTCGCGTTCGATCTCTCCGTCGGCGGAACGAGCGGCATCGTCCGCACGCCCTTCGGCTACCATCTCATCAAGGTGACGGGCGAGCGCACCGCGAAGCCGTTCGACGAATCGCGCCAGGAATTGAAGGACATCTACAAGCGCTACGGCTACGAAGACGACAACAAGGCCTTCATCGCCGCGGTGGAGCGGAAATACAACGTCACGGTGAATGAAGCCACCGTCCAGCAGGTCGCAGCCGGGGTCGATACCGCTTCCACGACGTCCGTGCCCGGCTGGTACAACGCGCTGAGTCCGGAAGTCCGCAAGGCGCCGTTCGCGCAGTTGCACGGCGCGGCCGTCAGCGTGGATGACGCGATCAAGATCATCGAGCGCAATCGCGATTACCAGTCCCGTCCGCTCAACCGGAATTCGCTCCGCGAACTCGCGGGACAGCTCGGACAGCGCGAAGCGCTGCAGCGGGAGACCGCGGACCTCGAGGCGCGCTATCCGGAGTTCAGCGACCTGATGCAGGAATACCGCGAGGGCGTGCTGCTGTTCCGCGCGGAACAGGAGGCCGTGTGGAACCGGGTGGCGGTAAAGGACAGCGCGCTCCGAATCTACTGGGCGGATCACAAGGACGAGTACCGCTGGCCGGATCGCGCCTCGTTCCGGGAAATCTTCGTGTCGAGCGACAGCCTCGGCGCGGTGCTGCGCGACTCGCTGAATCGCGGCGTGGATTTTGGCGAGCTCGCCGCCCGCCACACGCAGCGCGCGGGGTACAAGGAGAAGAAGGGCGACTGGGGCCTGCAGCCCGCGACCAATGAGCTGGCGAAGAAGGCCTTGAGCATGGCGCCGAACTGGATCGAGGGCCCGTTCAAATACCAGTACGGTTTCTCCATCATCAAGGCCGAAAGCAAGGAAGAGGCCCGCGAGAAAACCTTCGAGGAAGCCCAGTCCGAAGTGTCCAGCCGCTTCCAGGAATTCGAATCCAAACGGCTCGAGCGCGAGTGGATCGAAGGCCTCTCGCGGAAGTACGGCGTGACCATCCACGAAGAGGCACTGAAAAATGCCTTCCAGGATGTGAAGAAAAAGTCCTAATATGCGCGATGCCCCGGCCGACAATGCGGCCGGGACGCACCCGAACGATTCCCAAGTCCCGACTATGCCGAAACATCTCTCTCTCCTGTTTTCCATCGCCGCCGCCGGGATCATGCTTGCGGCGGGCAACGGATGCAGTTCCGTTCCGCCGACCACCCTCGCCGTCATCGGCGGAAACGACACGATTTCCGTCGCGGAGTTCGAGGACCGCTACACGCGCCTCCGGAACAGCCGTCCCGAAACGATGGCGCAGCGCGAGGACTTCCTCCGCCTGCTGGTGGATAATCGCGTCAAGCTCGCCGAAGCGCGGGCCCTGGGAATCGAGAAGGACAAGGCCCTCGCCGCCGAGATCGCGGAATACCGCGACCAGCTCGCGACGTCGTATTACCTCGACGTCACGCTCGTCGATCCCGCCGTGCGCCTGCTGTACGCGCGGCGCCAGGAGGAAGTGCGCTTTTCCCACATCATCACCCGCTGGAAACGCGACCGGTCGAACCTCATCGACACGCTCGAAACCTGGCAGGCGGCCGTGAAGATGCTCGAGCGCGCACGCGCGGGCACGGAACCCTTCGACAGCCTCATCGCGCGCTACAGCGAGGATCCCCTGGCGGCAAAGTCGCGCGGCAGCATCGGCTGGCTCATCGCCGGTTCTTCGCTGCCGCAGGTGGACGACATCGTGTACTCGATGAAGGTCGGCGAGGTGTACCCGCATCTCATGAAGACCACCTTCGGGTACCATGTCGTCAAGCTGACGGGGCGCAAAAAGGCGCGTCTGCGCCTGCGCGCATCGCAGATTCTCGATCGCCTCGACATCAACAACCCGAGCGACACGTCCGCCTCCTTCGCGCGCCTGTCCCTGATCCTCGATTCCCTCCAGAGCGGAAAGGCCACGTTCGAAGCGCTGGCACGCAGGAATTCCCAGGACCCCGTGTCGGGCGCGAACGGCGGCGACCTCGGATGGGTGGATCGCGGCGTCGGTCTGGAGCAGCATTTCGAGGAGGCGCTCTTCAATCTTCCGGTGGGCCAGACCTCGGGCGTGGTCCGCTCGGCCTTCGGCATGCACATCATCCGTGTGACGGATGAGGCGCCGGCGCCGGCATTCGAGCAGCAGGAGAGCAGCCTGCGCGAGATCTACAAGCGCGAGCGCTTCGAGGACGACGCCCGCGTCCTGCTCGAGAATCTGCGGAAGAAATACGCGTTCAAGAGCAACATCGGTATCATCAATCTGATCATCGCCCACACGGATCCCGCGTGGACCACCTCGACGCCGAACTGGGACGCGCGTTTGAGCGTGAAGGAAAAGGAAGCGTTCCTCTTCACGATCACCGGCCGCAACATCTCGATCCGGGAAGTCATCGCCGACGTGGCCAGGGATCCGTTTCTGCAGATGCGGCGCTTTACGGTGGAAGGCCTCGACTCCATCGCCCTTGCGCTCGCCGACCGGTACATCCTCATCGAGGAAACCAAAGACCTCGAAAAGAAGCAACCCGGCTTCAACGTCATTCTCAAGGAGTTCTCGGAAAGCGCGATCGTCTCGCGCCTCGAACAGGACGCGCTCTGGGCGAGGGCGACGGTCACGGAGGACATGCTGCGCTCCTCCTGGGAGGCGCACAAGGCCGAGTACACGTTTCCGGACAGGGTGAACTTCTCCGAGATCCACGTGTACACCGAGAGCATGTGCAGGGCGCTGATCGACAGCCTGAAGGCCGGCGCGAATTTCGCCGCGCTGGCGAGCCGTCACACGAAACGCACGGGCATGTTCGACAAGGGCGGATCGTGGGGTTTCCAGCCGGTGCATCGCAACGAGCTCTCCGAGGCCGCCAACAAACTGTCGCCCGGCGAAGTCTCCGAACCGGTGCGCATGCCTCCGGGCTGGTCGATCGTGCGTCTCGATGCGAAGGATCCCGCGCGGCGGAAAACCTTCGAGGAAGCGCGCAACGAGGTTGCGGCGAAGGTGAAAGAGGAAGCGATCGCGGCGAATTCCCGCGTCTGGCTCGGGGAGCTGCGCGCGAAGTACGGGGCGGAGACGTTTCCGGAACACCTGCAGCATGCCTTTCCGCCCACGGCGGCCGGAAAATGATCACCACACGATAGCGAGCATCCCATGACCCATCGCCGAGTATTCGCTGTCCAGACCGCACTGCTGCCCGTCCTCCTTGCCGTCGCGCTGTTCGGCGGCCCCGCCGCTTCCGCGCAGGACAAGCCCATCGACAAGATCGTCGCGGTGGTCGGAAACGAGATCATCACCAAATCGGAGCTCGACCTCCAGATTATTCGCATGTCCATGCGGAACAAGGTCGACATCAACGATCCCGCGCTCCGGGCGAAAGTTCTGGAAGAAATGATCAGCCGCAAGCTGATCCTTGCGCAGGCCGTGCTGGACAGCGTGACCGTGTCGGACGAGCAGGTGACGGCGCAGTTGAACGAGCAGATCCGCATGTTCGAGCAGCAGTACGGATCGACGCAGCGCCTCGAGCAGGCCGCGGGCATGACCATCGCGCAGATGAAGCGCGAGTTCCGCGAGGACATCAGGAAGAACCTGATGGTGGAAACCCTGCAACGCGAGAAATTCGGGGCCATCGCGGTGTCGAACCGCGAGGTGGAGGAGTTCTTCCGCGCCTACCGCGACAGCCTCCCGCAGGTGCCCGAACAAGTGCATCTCCGGCAGATCACCGTGTTCCCGCGCGTGCTGGACACGTTCAAGGACGCCGCGCGCAGGAAGGCGGAAGCGCTCGCCGACAGTCTGCGCGCGGGCGCGGACTTCGCCGATCTCGCGAAGCGCACCTCCGACGACGCCGGATCGGCGCGCAACGGCGGCGACCTCGGCGAGGCGCGGCGCGGCGTGTTCGTGAAGGAATTCGAGGAGGCCGTGTTCGCCCTCAAGCCCGGCGAGATCTCGCCGGTGGTCGAAACGCCATTCGGCTTCCACATCGTCAAGCTCATGGAGCGCAAGGGCGAGGCGGTGCGCGCGCAGCACATCCTGATCCGTGTCCAGAAGACCGGGGAAAGCGACGATGCCGCGAAGCAGAAACTCCTCGCGCTGCGCGCGCGCATCCTCGCGGGCGAGGATTTCGTCGTGCTCGCGCGGGCCGAGTCGCAGGACGAGGCGACGCGCAATCTCGGCGGCGACCTCGGGCTCCTCGAGGTGCAGCAACTCGGCGACGACATGAAGCTGATTCAGCAGAAACTCAAGGACGGCGAGATCAGCGAGCCCTCAAAGATCACCTTCGAGCGCGATTACGGCTTCGCTCTCGTGCAACTGACGCGCCGCATTTCGCCGCACGCACCCACGCTCAAGGACGACTATCAGCGCATCATGAATTTCGCGCGCATCTACAAGCAGAACAAGCTGTATCTCGACTGGATCGGGAGCATCAAAAACAGCGTGTACTGGAAGATGCTCTGAGACCGGGCGCAGCGCCGGCTCCGCGCGCCATCGGCCGCACAGGCCCATCCGACATGCACAACGACACCCACGACTTCAGCATCCGCTTCGAGGAGTTCGACCTCGCAAACGGGTTGCACGTCATCCTGCACCGGGACGCGCAGCTTCCGATCGTCGCGGTCAATCTCTGGTATCACGTCGGTTCGAAAAACGAGCGCGTGGGCAAGACCGGCTTCGCGCATCTGTTCGAGCACATGATGTTCCAGGGCTCCGCGAACGTCCCGCCCAACGGGCACTTCCAGCACGTGCAGCAGGCCGGCGGCACGCTGAACGGCTCGACCTCCTTCGACCGCACGAACTACTACGAAACGCTGCCCGCGCACCGGCTCGAACTCGGCCTCTGGCTCGAGGCCGACCGCATGCGCGCCATGCGGCTCGACCAGCAGACGCTCGACACGCAGCGCAACGTGGTCACCGAGGAACGCCGCAGCCGCTACGACAATCAGCCGTACGGCACGATCTACGAGGAGCTGTTCTCGCGCGCCTACAAGATGGCGCCGTACCGCTGGCCGACCATCGGCAGCATCGCGGACATCACCAACGCGTCGCTCGACGACGTGCGCGCCTTTCACGCGATGTACTACCGGCCGCAGAACGCGAGCCTCTGCATCGCCGGTGATTTCGAGGCCGCGGAAGCCGCCCGGCTCGTCGAAGCGCATTTCGGCGACATCGTCAATCCGGACGGCGAGATGTACCGTCCCTTCATGCACGAACCGCGGCAGCAGTTCCAGGTGCGCGATTTCGTGTACGACACCATCCCGCTGCCGGCGCTCATCAGCAGCATGCATATTCCCGCGCTGGACGCGGACGACTTCACGGCGATCGAGATTCTCTCGAACATTCTCTCTTCCGGTGACAGTTCGCGTCTGCACCGGCGCATGGTGTACGAGGAGCGCGCCGCGCAGTCGGTCATGACCTTCGCGCTCGGACTCGAACTGCCCGGCCTGCTGATCTTCCGCGCCACCGCGCAGCCGGGCCGCAGCGCGGCGGAACTGGAAGAACTGTTCTTCGACGAGGTCACGCGCCTGCTGCGCGACGGGATCAGCGCCGAGGAACTCGAGAAGGCGAAGAACCGCCTCGAAGCCTCCTTCCTCCACGAGGCGGCATCGGTGCAGTCGCGCGCCGACATGCTGAACGCCTACAGCGTGCTCTCGAAGGACACCGCCCTCGTCAACCGGGAAATCCCCCGCATCCGCGCCGTGCAGCTCGACGACGTGCATCGGGTCGCGCGCGAGTATCTGACGGAACGGAACGCGACCGTGCTCTACTTCCTTCCGTACCCGCCCGAGGCCGCGCCGTGAGGACGATCGGGTACACTTCGCTCGTGCTCCGCAACGGACTGCGCGTGGCGCTGCACCGCAACACCGCGGCGCCGGTGGTCTGCATCAACATCGCCTACAACGTAGGCTCGAAGGACGAGGCGCAGGGGAAGACCGGCTTCGCCCATCTCTTCGAGCATCTGATGTTCGACGGTTCCGCGAACATCCCGCGGGGCGTGTTCGACAGGCATTGCGAACTCGCCGGCGGCTACAACAACGCGTACACGAACGAAGACAAGACCAACTACTACATCGTGCTGCCGTCCAACCAGCTCGAACTGGGCCTGTGGCTCGAGTCCGACCGCCTTCTGCAACTCCTGCTGACGCCCGAAGGGCTCGAAACGCAGCGCAGCGTGGTGATGGAGGAGAAGCGGCAGCGCGTCGACAATCAGCCCTACGGCACCTACGACACGAAGCTCTCCGAGCTGCTCTTCCCGGGGCATCCGTACGGGCATCCCGTGATCGGGTCGATGGACGACATCGCGTCGGCGAGCATGGAGGACGTCACGGCCTTCCACTCCGCGTTCTACCGGCCCGACAACGCCGCGCTCGTCATCGCGGGCGACATCGATGTTGACGCGACCGCGGCGCTCGTCGAGCGCTGGTTCGGCCAGATCCCCGCGGGCGGACCCCCGTCGCGTCCTGTTGCGCCGGCACTCGCTCCACTCGGGGAAGTGCGCGAAGTGGTGCGCGACGTCGTGCCGCTGCCGGGCGTCTTCATCGGCTACCGCGTGCCGCCCGAACGCGAACGCGCCTTCATCGCGATGGACCTGCTGTCGGACATTCTCGGCAACGGCGAATCCTCGCGCCTGCATCGCGCACTCGTCTACGATCAGCAGATCGCGAGCCAGGCCTCGGTCTATGTCGATCCGCGCCAGCATCCCGGGATCCTGGTCGTGTATGCGCTCGCGAACCAGGGCAGGAGCGCGGAAGAACTCGAGCATTCCATCGACACGGAAATCGCGAAACTCCTCGAGACGCCCCTGCCCGCGGCGGAGCTCGAGAAAACCCGCAACCGCGTCGAGGGCTTCTATTTCCAGAACCTGCTCTCGCTCAGCTCCCGCGCGGACCGGCTCGCGCATCACACGCTTTTCGACAACGATCCCGACCTCGTCAACACGCTGCTCTCGCAGTACCTCGACGTCGGCGTGGCGGAACTCCGCGACACCGCGGAGGCCTGGCTGCGTCCCGGGCATCGCGTGGTGCTCCATTATCTTCCTGACGGCAATGCGCCCGTCGGCGACGACGAGGCGGAGGAATGAACGCCCGCGCCGGCGGCGGTGTTCTTGCATCAGGCCCGCCGTCCCTTACTCAGATTGGATTCATCGGCACTCTTCCCACACGACCATGACCACACCCGCGCCCGCATTTCCCGACCGGACCACACCGCCCGCACCCGGCGTTCCGAAGGATGTTTCCTTCCCCGATTATTTCGAGGACGTGCTCTCGAACGGCATGAAGGTGATCGTGTACGAGCGCAACGATCTCCCGATGGTGACCGTGAGCCTCGTGGCCCGCGGCGGTGCCTTCCACGACGGCGCGTCGTACGGCCTTGCGTCGATGATGACCGAATTGCTCACAAAGGGCACGCCGACGCGCACTGCCGTGCAGATTGTCGAGGACATCGAGTCGCTCGGCGGATCGATCGGCGCCAATGCCGGGTGGGACAGCATGAACGCGGGCGTCACCATCCTCAGCCGCAATCTCGAAAAGGCCATGGACGTGCTCGCCGAGGTGGCGCGCATGCCCTCCTTCCCGGCTGAAGAACTGGAACGCGCCCGCGAGCAGCGGCTCGCGCACATCCTCCAGCGCAAAGCCAGCCCCAACGCGCTCGCCTCCATCCAGTTTTCGCGGGCGGTGTACGGCTCCCATCCCTACGCGCATCCGCTCGAAGGCACCGAGGAGTCGATACGCGCCCTCACCGGCGATCTGTTCGCCGAACACCACCGCCGGCTGTTCAGTCCGAACAACACCTTCCTCCTCGCCGTCGGCGACATCGCGCCGCGCGCGATGATGGACATGGCCGAGCGGCTGTTCGGCGACTGGCAACCGGTCGCGTCCGCATGGCCGGCCATCGCCGCTCCGCATGACGACGCGCGGCGGATGGTGCACGTGGTCGATCGTCCGAATGCTGTGCAGTCCGCCATCATCGTCGGGCACATCGGCATCGAGCGGAAGAGTCCCGACTACATCACCGCCACGCTCATGAACACGCTGTTCGGCGGCTACTTCGGGTCGCGCCTGAATCTCAACCTGCGCGAAGCCCGGGGCTACACGTACGGGGCGCACTCGCGCTTCGACGCCCGCATCCATGCAGGGCCCTTTTCCGCCGGCGCGGACGTGCGCAACGAGGTGACCGACGCCGCCATCGAGGAAATCATCCTCGAGATCGAGCGCATCCGGTCCACGCCCGTCGGCGACGAGGAACTCGCGAACGTGAAGAGTTACGTCACCGGCAATTTCCCGATTCAGATCGAGACGCCGCTGCAGGTCGCGCAGCGCATCATTTCGCTCGAACTGTTCGGCCTCGAGAAAACCTACTACAACACCTACAACAGCCGCGTCATGGCCGTCACCGCGGCCGACATCCAGGCCGCGGCGCAGTCGCACCTGCACACGGACCGCCTGAAAATCGTCGCCGCGGGGCGCGGCGCGCTGCTGCGCGACACGCTCGTCCGCTTCGGCGCGGTGGAGGTGTACTCCCCGGACGGCGATCTGATTCCCACTGTCGAAACAACACCGGACACCCCATGACATCACGCCTGAAATCGATGGACGACGTCCAGGCCGTCGCCGCCCTGCACGAGAGTTTCGCCGCGCTGAAAAGCGAGATCGGCAAGGTCATCATCGGCCAGCACGAAATCATCGAGCAGCTCTTCATCGCCCTGATCTCGCGCGGTCACGGACTCCTCGTGGGCGTCCCGGGCCTCGCCAAGACCCTGCTCATCCGCACACTCTCCGACGCGGTGGATCTCTCCTTCAACCGCATCCAGTTCACCCCGGATCTCATGCCGAGCGACATCACCGGCACGGAGATCATCGAGGAGGACACGAGCACGGGGCACAAGGCCTTCCGCTTCGTGAAGGGTCCGGTGTTCGCGAACATCGTGCTCGCGGACGAAATCAACCGTACGCCGCCCAAGACGCAGGCGGCGCTGCTCGAGGCGATGCAGGAGCACAACGTCACCGCCGCGGGCAACCGCTACGTGCTGCAGGAGCCGTTCTTCGTCCTCGCCACGCAGAATCCGATCGAGCAGGAAGGCACCTACCCGCTGCCCGAAGCGCAGCTCGACCGCTTCATGTTCAACCTCTGGCTCGACTATCCGTCGAAGGAGGAAGAAGTCCTGATCGTGAAGACCACGACGAGCCCGTCCTCGCTCGTCGTGAAGCCGGTGCTGAACGCGGAGGACGTCTGCCTGTACCAGGATCTCGTGCGGCGCGTGCCGGTGGCCGACAATGTCATCTCCTATGCCGTGGACCTCGCGATGAAGACCCGCCCTGGAACGCCCGCCGCCCCGCAGTTCATCAAGGACTGGATCCGCTGGGGCGCCGGACCGCGCGCGTCGCAGTACCTCATCCTCGGCGCAAAGGCGCGCTGCATCCTGTCGGGCCGCCATACGCCCGATATCGACGACGTCCGCGCCGTTGCACGTCCCGTGCTGCGCCACCGCCTGGTGACCAATTTCAGCGCCGAGGCCGAAGGCATCAGCACGGTCGAAATCGTCAACAAACTTCTTGCGGAATCCTGAC
This sequence comes from Ignavibacteria bacterium, assembly GCA_016720835.1. GTDB lineage: Bacteria > Bacteroidota > Ignavibacteria > SZUA-365 > SZUA-365 > JADKJW01. Next base: position 543,331 of record JADKJW010000001.1, on the reverse strand, counting down.
ACGGGGGGAGAGATGATGCATCGATCGTCCGTACTGCTGTTTCTCCTTGGCGCGCTCGCGCTCGGCGGGCACGCGCGCGCGCAGCAACGCGCGCAATGGGTGTATTTCGCTGATAAAGGCCCCGATGCCGGACGGCTGCTCGGTGAAGCCGATGCCGCCCAGCTCGGCCTCTCGCGACAGGCGCTCGAACGGCGCGCCCTCACCGCAGGCATCGAAACCGGGAACGCGCGGACGGCGGACGCGATCCTCTCGCGTCTCCGGTCCGCATCGATGGGCAAGGCGCCCGCCGGCACAAGCGCCGCGATCGGGGAATGGGACCTGCCTGTCGCACCGCGGTATCTCTCCGCCGTCACCGCGACGGGCGCGCATGTGCGCGCGGTGTCGAAATGGCTCAACGCCGTCTCCGTTCTGTGTACCGACGCGCAGAGCCGCGCCATCTCGGCGCTGCCGTTCGTGCTGCGGATGGAGCCGGTGCGCAGATGGGCGCGCCGCGAGGGGATGCCCGCCGCGAAACCGTCTTCGCTCTCATCGGCAGCGGCCGATCATCTTCATGGTCTCGAGTACGGGAGCGCTCTCGCGCAGCTCGACGTGATCAACGTTCCGAAGGTGCACGATATCTGGATCGACGGAACGGGCATCATCTGCGGCATGGTGGACGACGGGTACCGCTGGCGGCCGCACGAGGCGATGAAGAATATCCTCGTGCTCGACGAATACGATTTCATCAACAAGGACACCCTGACGGAAAACGAGGGCGACGATCCGTACGCGCAGGACAGCCACGGCACGCTCACCTTCTCCACGCTCGCCGGATTCAAGGAGGGCGTCCTCATCGGTCCGGCGTTCAACGCGTCGTTCTACCTCGCCAAGACGGAAGTGCACAACAGTGAAATGCCCGTCGAGGAGGACTACTGGGCGCAGGGCCTCGAGTGGCTTGAAGCGAAGGGCGCCGCGGTGGTGAGTTCCTCGCTCGGCTACAGCACCTTCGACGACAGCACGGGGTACCGCTACGAGAACGGAGACTTCAACGGCAGGACCGCCGTGACGTCCCGCGCCGCCGCGCGCGCCGCACGGCTCGGCGTGGTCGTCTGCACCGCGATGGGGAACGAGGGGAATACCACGGGCACGCTCATCGCGCCGTCCGATGCCGACACGATCATCTCCGTCGGCGCCATCACGTTCGAGAACAATATCGCATCCTTCAGTTCCAACGGACCCACGAACGACAGGCGCACCAAGCCCGACGTCGTCGCGCCAGGCGTGTCCGTCTTCTGCGCAACGAAGGATGGCGCCGCAACCTACACCACCGCGAGCGGGACGTCCCTCTCCACGCCGCTCACTTCCGGGGTCGCGGCGCTCGTCCGCTCCGCCCGTCCCGAACTCACTCCCGTGCAGGTGCGCGACGCGCTGCGCAACACGGCCGACCGCGCCGCGACGCCGGACAACAAATACGGCTGGGGAAAGCTCGACGCGTGGAAGGCGCTGCTCGCCAACGGCATGGTCATCAGCACCAATCCGAAAATTCTCTGGGATGGACAGCGCAACGCCATCGCGGCGTATGTCGTGTCCCCGCACGACGTCATGCGGATGAGCGTCAGCGTGCGCTACAGCGTGGACGGCGCGGAGCGCGATCCGCTCGGCATGACGCTCATCACGCCCATGACGGGGCAGGGAAGTGGTTCCGGTCTGTATCTCCTGCGTCTGCCCGAGCTTCCAAAAGATGCCGTTGTCCGATTCCATGTCAATGCCTCCGACGTGAAAGAGACGCGGAGCAGTCCGTATGGCGCGCCCGCGGCCCGGCATGAGTTCCGCGTCGGCGAGCGGCGCGACCTGGGCGCGGGCAATGTGCTGCCGTCGTCCTTCGCGCTCGGCCAGAACTATCCGAATCCCTTCGGGCAGAACACGACGACCATCCCGTACGAGGTGCCGGTTCCCGGCGCCGCGGTGACGCTGGAACTGTACGACATCTACGGCCGTCGGATCGCGACGCTGGCGGACGGCTTCCACGCGGCGGGCAGATATCTTCTGCCGATGAACCTCGCGCGCGGCCTCGCGTCCGGAATGTACCTCATATTCCCTGCGGTCGGGCGACGCCTTCCTCGTGCGCCGCATGCAGGCCGTCAGGTAGGCGAGGCGCCCCCCGGTGTTGCTTCTTCTCGGCTGGTCCTCCTTCGCGCTGTCCTTCTCGTCCAGCGTCCTCCTCCTGCTCGCGCTCGTCGCGATTGCGGTGGGGATCAGCATGTTCGTGTACCGGCACACCGTGCCGGAAATCACGCCGCGCCGTCGCATCGTCCTCGTGACGCTGCGCGCGGCGGCCCTGTCGCTGCTGCTCTTCATCCTCTTCGAGCCGGTGCTGAATCTGCAGCGCACGGAAAGTATCGCGCCGCATGTGGCCATGCTCGTCGACGATTCCCGCAGCCTCACGATACGGGACGGCGAGGCGGAACGCGGCGCGACCGTGCGGCGCTTTGTCGCGTCGGGCGATTTCGCGGCGCTGGCCTCGCGCGGCGAGCTCGCGCCGTACCTCTTCACGGGCAAGACCTTCCCGCTCAAGGCGCTGACCGCCGATTCGCTCACGTTCGCGGGCGGGGAGACCAACATCTCCGACGCCCTGGTGCGCGCGCAGGAGGACCTTCGCGAGCGCAATCTCCGCGCGGTTGTGCTCGTCACCGATGGCGTCTTCACATCGGGGAAGAATCCGCTCTACGCCGCGGAGACGGCCGGCGTGCCGGTCTTCGTCGTGGCGGTCGGCGACTCCGCGGAAAAGAGGGACATCCTTGTCAGCCGCGTCCTCGCCAACAGCCTGGCCTACGTCGAGAGCAGCGTGCCGGTGGACGCGTCGATCCGGAGCGTCGGCTTCCGCGACGGTACCGTGCAGGTGTCGCTGTTCGAAGGGAAGAATCTCGTCGAGCGCAAGGCCGTGCAGCTGCAGGCCGGCGCCACGGAGTACCCGGTGCAATTCCGCTTCGTGCCCGCCACGGAGGGCGTCAAGAAGATGTCGGTGGACGTCTCCCCGTTGTCCGGCGAGCTGACGACGAAGAACAACCGCCGCACGTTTTTCATCAAGGTGCTGAAGAGCAAGATGAACATCGCCGTCATCGCCGGCGCGCCGAGTCCCGATCTCTCCTTCGTCGAGCAGGTGTTCACCCAGGACAAGAATGTGACCGTGACCTCCTTCGTCCAGAAGCAGGGCGCCTCGTGGTATGCGGCCGTGCCGACGCAGAAGGCCCTGTCCGATGCGGACTGCATCGTGCTGGTGGGCTATCCGATACCGCAGTCGGGGACGGACGTCCTGCGCATGGTGCGGACGACGCTCGAGAAGGACGCGAAACCGCTGCTCGTCGTCTTCAGCCGCGAAATCGATCTTCCGAAACTGAAAAGCGTGCTCGATCCCTGGCTGCCGTTCGAGGTGGTGCAGTCCCGGAAAGAGGAGACGCAGGTCTTTTATGAGCTGCCCGCCGATGCCCGGCTGAACCCGATGGTCGCCACCGGGATTCCGGCGGATGCCTGGGGCAAGCTCCCGCCGCTCTTCCGCACCGAATCGAGCTACAAGGCCCGCGTCGGGGCCCAGACTCTCGGCACGATGAAGATCAACAACATCGCGTTCAACGAACCCGTGCTGCTGGCCCGCTCGCTCAACCGGAGCAAGGTGGTCGCCTTCACCGCCTACGGACTGTGGCGCTGGCAGCTGGCCACCGACGTGCTCGACGGCCGCCTGCCGGACATGCTGTTCTCGAACAGCGTGCGTTGGCTCACGACGCGGGAGGACGACAAGCGCGTCCGCATCCGGCCCGTCAAGGAATTCTTCGACAGCGGCGAGCCAGTGGAGTTCGAAGGACAGGTGTACAACGAGAGTTACGAGCCCGTGGACAACGCCGCCGTGTCCGTCACGATCAAGGGCCCGAACGGGGAAATGGATCTCGTCCTGGCGGCGCAGGGCGCGGGACGCTATGCGGGCTCGCTGGATTCCCCCGGCGAAGGGGATTACACCTTCACCGCAAAGGCCGCGCGCGATGGCGCGGAACTCGGCAGGGACGACGGGCGCTTCAGCGTCGGCGAACTGAACATCGAGTTTCAGGACACGCGCATGAACAACATTCTGCTCCGGCAGATCGCCGCCCGCAGCGGCGGCCGTTTCTTCCTCGTCTCAAATCCTGCCGGACTCGCCGACGCCGTGGCCGCCGCCCCCGGCTTCGCCCCGCAGGATCGCGCCATCAAAAACGACATTCAGCTCTGGAATCTCGTCTGGCTGCTCGCCTTCGCCGTCCTCCTCTTCGCCTTCGAGTGGTACCTCCGCAAGCAGTCCGGCATGATCTGATTCTTTGTGCCCTTTGTGCCTTTGTGGCAACAGAAAGTGACACGAAGACATGGAGACCGAGTTCACCAGATCGGTCGTTCCTTGTTCAGGAAGGCCGTCAGTCCCTTCCGGAAATCCGCCGACGTTCGTGCCAGCGCGTTGTACACGGCGGCATATTCCATCGCCTCCACGGTTCCCATGCCCGCGGTGTCGGCGAGGAGCTGTTTCGTGAGACGCACCGCCTGCGGGGAGGTCCGTTCGGCGATTTCGAAGGCGAGTTTCTCGGCGGCGACGTCCAGTTCTTCCGGACCGACGACGTAGTTCACGAGGCCGATCTGCTGCGCGGTATCCGCGTCGATGATGTTGCCGCGGAGCAGCAACTCGCGGGCGTTCCCCATGCCGACGCGCTCGACGAGCAGGGGCGTGACGATGGCCGGCACGAAACCGATGCGCACTTCCGTGAAACCGAATTTCGCGTCGTCGTCGGCGACGACGATGTCGCAGGCGATCGCGAGTCCGCAGCCCCCCGCGAGCGCCGGACCGTGCACCTTCGCGATGGTCGGTTTCGGCAGGGCGCGCAGGGCGGACAGCATGGCGTACAGCGTGCGCGAGTCCGCAGCGTTCTCCTCCGGCGAATTCGCGCTGATTTCCAGGAGGTATTCGAGATCGGCGCCTGCGCAGAACGCCTCTCCCTCGCCCTGCAGCACCACGACGCGTATCGCGTCGTCCTTCGCCGCGTCCCGCACGGCCTCGTGCAGATCCGCCACGACCGAGGCGTTGAGCGCGTTGCGCTTCTCCGGCCGGTTGAGCGTGATCAGCATGATCGCGTTGATGTTGGAGACAATCACTTCGTCGGACATGGGGGGCCTCGCTGTGTTCCGTTGCGGCAAAATAGAACGAGGAATTCAGAATCCAGAATCCAGAATTCAGAATCCAGAATTCAGAATCCAGAATCCAGAATTTAGAATGAAGACTCCATTCCTTCCTCATTACTCCCCACTCCCCCCTCCCTCCTCGCTTGCATCCCTCCGCCAACCACCCTATCTTTGCCTAACAACCGTTAGTTAGGAAACCATGTCGACTCCCGGGAAAAAGGAACAGATCTACGCAGCCGCGCGTGCGCTGTTCAGCACCCGGGGCTATGCGGCCACCACCGTGCGCGACATCGCGAAAGAAGTCGGCATCAGGGGGGCCAGCGTGTACGCGCATGTGGACGGCAAGGAGCGCATCCTCTGGGACCTCGTGATCGAGGCGGCGGACGCCTTTCGCGACGCGGTGCGGCCGATCATGGCGTCGCCGCTCGCGCCGGACGAGAAGCTGCGGCTCGCCATGGCCGAGCACGTGACCGTCATCGCGCGCAACATCGAGACCTCCACCATCTATTTCCACGAGTGGCAACACCTGAGTCCGGCCCGGAAGCGCGCCGTGCGCGACCGTCGCGACACCTACGAACAGCTCTTTCGCGCAGTGATCGCCGAGGGCATGAAGAAGCGCGTCTTCGCCAAACGGGACCCGCGCCATGTCTCCATCGTCCTCCTGTCATCGCTCAACGGCGTTTCCACCTGGTTCCGGCCAAGCGGACCCCTTTCCCCGGAATCTCTCGGCGCCCTCTACGCCGACCTCCTCCTCAAGGGCATCCTTCGGTAAATTCTCATCCCGCGTGATTTCGAATTTCGGATTTCCAATTTCGAATTGAATACAGAACCTCTTACAGCTTCGCAGCACCTGTCACCTTCACCTTTGACCCTTCATCCTTCATAATTCATCCTTCATAATTCATCCTTCATCCTTCATCCTTCATCATTCAAGCCCACCCATGACTGACGACGAACTCCTTGCCCGCTTCGAAGCGCGTATCGACAGGGGCGAAAAAATAGAACCCGGCGACTGGATGCCGGAACGCTACCGTAGCGGTCTCATCCGCATGATCTCCCAGCACGCGCACAGCGAAATCATCGGCGCGCTCCCGGAGGGGGCGTGGATCCCCTACGCGCCGACGCTCAAGCGCAAGATGACGCTCATCGCGAAGGTGCAGGACGAGGTCGGCCACGGCCAGATGCTGTACCGCGCCGCCGAGACGCTCGGCATCACGCGCGAGGAAATGATCGATCAGCTCCTCACCGGCAAGGCCACGTACTCGAACGTCTTCAATTACCCGGCCGAGACCTGGGCCGACGTCGCCCTCATCGGCTGGCTCATCGACGGCGCGGCCATCGTCAACCAGACCAAGCTGCTGCTCGGCTCCTACGGCCCCTACGCCCGGGCCATGGAACGCATCTGCTTCGAGGAGGGCTTCCACCTCAAGCAGGGCTACGATGCGATCTGCGTGCTCATGGCCGGGACGCCGTCGCAGCGCGCCATGGTGCAGGACGCCCTCAACCGCTGGTGGTGGCCGATCATGATGTTCCAGGGCCCGCGCGACAAGGACTCCGTGCACAGCGCCGAACTGCTGCGCTGGAAGGTCAAGATCAAGACCAACGACGAACTGCGCCAGGAATTCCTCACCAAGTTCGTCCCGAAAATCCTCGCCTTCGGTCTCGTCATTCCCGATCCGGAACTCCGCTTCCACGAGGAGACGAAGGAATGGACCTTCACCGAGCCGGACTGGGACGAGTTCAAGCGCGTCATCCGCGGCGGCGGCCCCATGAACAAGGAACGCCTCGGCGTCCGGCGACTCGCCCATGAGAGCGGCCGCTGGGTGCGCGAAGCGCTCGACGCCTTCGTCCGCGAAGGGCGGGCGGCATAGGAGGCGGGCATGAAGCGCTGGAATTTCACCCCCTACCATCAGCAGATCGACGAGGGTCTCGCGATCCTCGGTACCCCGTTGCCCGAACACGATACGCAATGGCCCGAATGGGAAGTGTTCGTGCAGGCGAAACGCGGCGGTCCGCACGTCAACGTCGGCGCGGTCCACGCCCCCGATCCCGAAATGGCCCTGCTCCTCGCCAAGGAGAACTTCATCCGCCGCGAACCCTGCGTCAACCTCTGGATCGTCAACACGGAGGACATCCATGCCACCGCCTCCGAGGACGACGCGCTGTTCCAGTACACCTTCGACCGCACGTATCGCAACACCACGGGCTTCAAGCTCGACAAACCGACCGCGGAGTGACGCATGACCGACCAGCAGACAACCGCCCTCAGCACCATGCTCCTCTGCCTCGCGGACGACGAGTACATCATCGGCCATCGCATGTCGGAATGGACCGGCCAGGGCCCCATCATCGAGGAGGATATCGCCTTCTCCTCGATGGCGCAGGACGAACTCGGCCACGCGCTCGGCTTCTACACGCTCCTCCACGAACTGGGCGCGGACGATCCCGACACGCTCGTCTTCACGCGCGACGCCTCCGCCTACCGCAACAGCATCTTCACCGAGCAGCCGCGGGGCGACTACGCCTGGAGCATGATGCGCCAGTTCCTCTATGACGGCGCGGAAACCGAACGCCTCGGCGCGCTCGCGACGTCCGCCTTCGAGCCGCTGCGCGACCTCGCCGTCCGCATGCTGCAGGAGGAGCGCTATCACTGGATGCACAACGCCACCTTCGTGCGGCGACTCGCGCTCGGGACCGAGGAGTCGCGGCTCCGCATGCAGTCCGCGCTGACCGAAGCGTTTCCTTTTGCTCTCGGCCTCTTCGAACCGTACGACGGGGAGGAACTCCTCGTCGCGGCGGGCATCGCTCCGGCGGAAGACCACCTGCGCCGCCGCTGGCTCGACCGCATGTGCCCGCTGCTCGAAGAGTACGGTCTCAAGGTGCCCGCGCACAGGGATGGCGACAATTGGCGCGTTGACGCGGCGCCCGTGCTCGGCGGACGGCAGGGCAGGCACACGGAACATCTCCTGGGCATCCTCGACGCGATGCACGTGCTCCGCTCGGCAGACCCGGACGCGGTGAACTGGTGAGCATCGCCATGGACGAACGCGAGCAGATCCTTTGGACCGCCCTCGAAGAGGTGAAGGATCCGGAGATCCCGACGGTATCCGTCGTGGAGATGGGCATCATCGAGAGCGTGCTGATCGACGGCCCCCGCGCTTCCGTTACCATGATTCCGACCTTTTCGGGCTGTCCCGCCCTGCACGTGATTCGCGACGACATCGCGGAAGCGGTGCGGGGCGCGGGCTTCGAGGCGGAGGTCATCGTGTCGCGCAAGGCCTGGTCCACCGACCGCCTCAGCGAGAGCGCGCGCGAGAAGATGCGCGCCATCGGCCTCGCCTCCGCGCGTCCCCATGGCGGCAACGTCGAGTGGGAAATGCTCGCACCGGTTCCGTGTCCGTATTGCGGGAGCGAGAACACCGCCGTCGAGAACAGCTTCGGCCCGACGCTCTGCCGCGCCATCATGTATTGCAACGGGTGCCGGCAGTCCTTCGAGAAGTTCAAGCCGCTGTAACTGCACGGAACGCCTGAGGCGGAATGATGGAGTACGGGAGTGATGGAGTACGGGAGTGTTGGAGTGAAGCTGAAGGATCTCTCGAACACCGATGTCGCTTTTGACTTTCGACGTGACGGGGAATCGCGTACCTTTCGTCCATTGACATCACCAGGAGCGCCCCCATGCCGTCGAGAACCATTGTCCGTATCCTTTTCACACTGCTCGCGCTGGCCGTTTCCGCGCAGGCGCAGCAGAAGTACCTCGCCGAGTTCACGCCGTCCACGACGTACCAGATCATGGTCAAGAAAAGCCACGGCGGCAACGACGGTTTCAAGGAAGTGATACCGCAGCTCAGCGTGCAGAGCATCCTGATCGAGACCGGCGCGCGGGGCGCGAGCGGAATTCCGGTGACGATGACGGTCAACCGGCCGCATTCCGTCGACGCCGCGAAGAGCGCCGGCGCGGCGACGGTGATCGACTGGAAGTTCACGTTCACCGTGTCGCCCGCGGGAGAGATGACCGGACTCGACGCGCAGTCCAGCGACGGAGCCGTGCCGAAGGAAGTTGTCGCGAACATGCTCGGCGCGCAGCTTCATCAGCTGCTGTTCCAGACCGCGTACACGTTGGGTGCGACGTCGTCATCCGCGGTGACCATCCTCTCGTCCGCGAACAGTTCCGCGACCGTGACGGACATCACCTACGATATCGTCGACCAGTCCGGCGAGCGCCCGCACGATGCGGGGGAGCGCGGCACCGTCACCACGCGTACCGGCTCCGCCTCGTACGACGCGGCGTCGAAGTGGTTTGTGCAGCGCAACCTCACGGAACTCGCCAAACTCTACATCCCGGACGATGCCTCAAGCGATGGCAAGATCGTGCAGGTGTTGACGACGACGAAGATTGATGCGGTGGTGACCAGGCGGTGAATCGTGACTCGTGACTCGTGAATGGTGAATGGTGAATAGTGAATCGGTTTGTGTAGTATTCGTATTCGATCCCGGTACATCACCGAAATGAAAAGCCCCTCTCACACGAGGGGTTTTAACGATTCACGACTTACCATTGACGACTCACGACTTACCATTCACGACTCACGACTCACGACTCACGACTCACGACTCACGAATCACGATTCACGAATCACGAATCACGTTGTCTTTGCGCGCATGGCGTCCATCATGAGGTAGGCCGCGGCGACGCCGAACATGACAATGGTGACGACGTTTGCGAGGGGATCGCTGAGCCAGGTCCAGCCCCAGTCCTCGTAATTCCACTTGAAGTACTTCAGTCCCGCGCTCATCACGCCCATGATGGAACCGCCGGCGATGAAGCCCGAGGCGATGAGCGTGCCGCGCTCGCGGCGGGCGACGTTGAGTGTCTCGTCCTTCGAACGCGTCGACACGATGTGCGAGAACACGCCGCCCATGAGGATCGGGGTGTTCAGCTCGAGCGGAATGTACATGCCGAGCGCGAAGGCCAGCGGCGGAATGTGGATCATTTCGAGCGTCAGCGCGATGAGCGCTCCGGCGAGGTACAGCACCCAGGGCGCGGGCTGATTCGACATGAGCGGCTGGATGACGGCCGCCATGGCGTTGGCCTGCGGCGCGACGAGCGCGTTCTCGCCGACGAAGCCGTAGGTCTCGTTGAGCAGCAGGATGACGAAGCCGACAGTGGCCGCGGAGAGGATGGTGCCGAGGAATTTCCACGTCTCCTGGTATTTCGGCGTGTTGCCGAGCCAGTAGCCGATCTTCAGATCCGTGATGAAGCCGCCTGCCATCGAGAGCGCCGTGCACACCACGCCGCCGATGATCAGCGCGGACACCATGCCCGTCGGTCCGCTCATGCCGACCTGGACGAGAATGAAGGACGAGATGATGAGCGTCATGAGCGTCATCCCCGACACGGGATTCGTGCCCACGATCGCGATGGCGCGCGCGGCCACGGTCGTGAACAGGAAGGCGATGATCGCGACGATGAGCAGGCCGGTGACCGCCTGCAGCAGGTCGCCCGTCACAGACTGCCAGAAGAAGAAGAACACGCCGGCGAGGACGAGGATGATGAGACTGACGACGGTGCTCATCGGCAGGTCGATGTCCGTGCGTTCGGCTGCTCCCGTCGTGGCGAGCTTCTTGCCGAACAGCTCCGTGCCCGCGAGCTTGAAGGCGCCGAGGATGATCTTGCTCGATTTGATGATGCCGATGATGCCGGCCATGGCGATGCCGCCGATGCCGATGTGCCGCACGTAGGCGCGGAAGATCTGCTCGGCGTTCATGTCCTTGATGAGGGCGGTCACGTTGGATCCCAGCGGCGCGGTCAGTCCCTGCCCGATGTAGCCGACCAGCGGGATGAGCAGGAACCAGGACAGGAAGGACCCCGCGCAGATGATGGCCGCGTAGCGCAGGCCGATGATGTAGCCGAGGCCCATCACCGAGGCGAGCGTGTTGATGCGGAACTCGATGCGGAAGTTGCTCGCGATGGAATCGAAACCCGGGATCACCTTCGTCGTGAAGGTTTCCTTCCAGAAACCGAAGGTCGCCACGCAGAAATCGTAGAGGCCTCCGAACAGCGAGGCCATGAGCAGCACCTTGGCCTGGTTGCCGCCGCTCTCGCCGGCCACGAGCACTTCCGTGGTCGCGGTGGCCTCGGGGAAGGGAAGCTCGCCGTGCATCTCGCGCACGAAGTAGCGGCGGAAGGGGATGAGGTACAGGATGCCGAGGAAGCCGCCGAACATCGAGGCGAGGAAGATGTGCAGGAAATTCGCGGGCAGCCCGAGGATGTACAGCGCCGGGATGGTGAAGATCGCGCCCGCCACCACCACGCCGGACGAGGCGCCGATGGACTGGATGATCACGTTTTCCGACAGCGCGTTGACGCGCTTCGTGGCGGTACTGATGCCCACCGCGATGATGGCGATGGGGATGGCGGCCTCGAACACCTGGCCGATCTTCAGGCCGAGGTACGCCGCCGCCGCCGAGAAGAGCACGGCGAAGAACATGCCGAAGAGCACCGAGTATGGGGTGATCTCACGGGGTGTCGATTCGGCCGGCACGAGCGGGATGTAGCGCTCGCCCGCCTTCAGCGGCGTGTACGCGTTTTTTGGAAGGCTGCGTGAGGTTGGTTCCATGCGCGCTCCGGAGTGAAAAAATATGAGGTCGAAAATGGATGGACAGGTGAGGGACCGGCGCCCCTCAAGGCGGCGGCACAAGGTAGAGAATTCGGCCAAAAGTCACAACGAGACGGCTTCACGCGTCCACTGCAGGCGCTTTGCCTTTTCCCGTTTCCGGCAGTATATTTACACCTCGTATCAGCCCCGAATCGGCCTGGAGAGGTGGGTGAGTGGCTGAAACCAACGGTTTGCTAAACCGTCGTAGTCTGCAACTCTACCGAGGGTTCGAATCCCTCCCTCTCCGCCAAACTGCGCTCGCCTGTGCTCCTTCGGAGTCCAGGCGAGCTTCGTTTGGCATGCCCTCAGAAGCTGAGCGCAGCGAAGCGTAGGAGGGCAGGCATACAGGAACCTTGGTGCCCTCATGCTTCGATCCGGGAACACGGACGAGCCTCGTGGAGTATAACGAGTGTCTGCTTCTGTACAAGTGAAGCGGCATTTCGGAAGAGAAACACGGGGGGCTCGTCAATGTGGTTCGTGTACGTGTTGCGTGGCATCAGTTCCGGTTTCCGCTATGTTGGCTCGACGAATAATGTTGAGCGCCGCTTGAAGGAGCATAATGATGGCGAAAGTCAGAGCACGAAGGCCTACAGGCCATTCGAACTGGAATCGTACGTCGCTGTTCGCTCCGAAGAGCGAGCGCGAGCGTTGGAGAAATATTTCAAGACTGGTTCAGGAAAAGCCGTTCTCTACAAACGCATTTTAAACAGCAATTACGACAAATGCTGATCCGAGGGTTCGCCTGTCCGCCGAAGCCCTCGAAGCTCCGCAGGAGCGCAGGAGGGCGCAGGCGGAAATCCCTCCCTCTCCGCCAAACTGCGCTCGCCTGTGCTCCTTCGGAGTCCAGGCGAGCTTCGTTTGGCATGCCCTCAGAAGCTGAGCGCAGCGAAGCGTAGGAGGGCAGGCATACAGGAACCTTGGTGCCCTCATGCTTCGATCCGGGAACACGGACGAGCCTCGTGGAGTATAACGAGTGTCTGCTTCTGTACAAGTGAAGCGGCATTTCGTAAGAGAAACACGGGGGGCTCGTCAATGTGGTTCGTGTACGTGTTGCGTGGCATCAGTTCCGGTTTCCGCTATGTTGGCTCGACGAATAATGTTGATCGCCGCTTGAAGGAGCATAATGATGGCGAAAGTCAGAGCACGAAGGCCTACAGGCCATTCGAACTGGAATCGTACGTCGCTGTTCGCTCCGAAGAGCGAGCGCGAGCGTTGGAGAAATATTTCAAGACTGGTTCAGGAAAAGCCGTTCTCTACAAACGCATTTTAAACAGCAATTACGACAAATGCTGATCCGAGGGTTCGCCTGTCCGCCGAAGCCCTCGAAGCTCCGCAGGAGCGCAGGAGGGCGCAGGCGGAAATCCCTCCCTCTCCGCCCTGATTGCCCTTGTTGCCATTGGTCGATATGGCTGCGAGGGCAATCGCTGTTCCGGGACATCCTTGTATTCCGGCCTGCCCGTTGGTACGTTTGCCGATAGCGCTACCACAGAGCGGGAAGCACCGATGAAACGGGAAAACATATCCATTCAGAGATCATGAACTCCATCGAGCGTATCTTCGAACGACTGATCTGGCAGAGCCGCTACCTCGTCGTATGTGCGGTGATTGCAAGCATCGCCGTGGCAGTCATGGTTTTCTTCATCGCGACGGTGGATGTCGTGTCCTTCATCTCGGGCGCGTTCCAGTTCGCATGGCTGCCGTACGAGCAACGCGATGTCATGCGCATGAAACTCATCGGGTCGGTGGTGAAGATCATCGACATCTATCTGCTTGGCGTGGTGATGCTCATTTTCGGTCTCGGTCTCTACGAACTGTTCGTCAGCAAGATCAATGAAGCGGAAGGTTCGGAGTTCGCGGACCGGCTGCTCCTCATCCGCAGCATCGACGACCTGAAAAACCGGCTTGCCAATGTCGTGCTCCTGATGCTCGTCGTGAAGTTCTTTCAGGAGGCGCTTCAGCTCACCTACGAGACTCCGCTGGAGCTGCTTTCCCTCGCCGGCGGCGTTCTTCTGCTTGCAGGCGGGCTGTTCCTGAGCCACCTGAAGACGACGTCAAAGCACTAGACTGCATCGATCGACGGGCCGCTACGAATGCAGACGGTCATGGTTCGCAGGCACACATATATTCCGATATACCTGTCTGCTGATTTGGCAGCCGCAGTTTCAACACGACTGAAGTTGCCTCACTAAAGGGAGACGCTGACCGGATCCGGTTCCGATGGCTCCTCCGTCCGAAGGTTCAAGACTACAAAGTCTGAATGAATGTGCGTACCTTGCATCCGATACTGAACATTTCATCCGTGCGCGGAGCGGAGCGGTAATCGCCGGCGCACACAGCCGCGAAAGGAGTACTCCGATGATCACGCGTCACCTGTCCCGTGCGTTTCTGTGCCTGTCCATCGCGCTGCTCCTCGGCTGCGACAAGGACGATTCGTCGACCAATCCGGGGCCGGAAACTGCGGTGCTGTATCCGGTACACCAGAACGGCAAGTACGGGTACATGGACAAGACGGGGAAGCTGGTCGTGCCCGCGACGTACGACTTCGGCAGCGTCTTCGTCGAAGCGCTGTCCGTCCTGTTGAAAGTGCCGAACGATGCGACGAGGGCATCGGTCCGCACGAATGGGAAGGTCGGCTACATCGACAATACCGGCGCGCTGGTCGTGCAGCCGCTGTACCAGGAGGGCAGCCTGTTCCATGACGGCCTGGCCCTGGTCGGAGACGGCACCTTGCACGGCTACATCGACAAGAGTGGCGCCGTGGTCATCGCGCTGCAGTACAAGGATGCCCTGGACTTCACGGACGGTCTCGCCGGAGCGAGCATCAACGGTTCGAAATGGGGCTTCATCGACAAGAGCGGCACGACGAAGACGATTTTCTCCTTCGATGCCGTCACGTCCTTCATCGGCGGTCTGGCCGGCGTGAAGACGGGCGGAAAATGGGGCTGCATCGACAAGACGGGCGCGATGATTATTCCTGCTACCTACGAGTTTATCGGACCGTTCAGCAGCGGGTACGCGGCAGTCGTGGCGCAGGGCAAGGCGGGGTACATCAGCACGACCGGAAGCGTGGCGGTGCCGCTGCAGTACGAAGCGCCGGCGTCCACATACTCGTATTACAGCGACGGGCTGTTCGGGATCAAGAGCGGCGGGAAGGTGGGTTTCGTGAACACGGGAGGCAGCGTCGCGATCGCCGCGCAGTACGACGACGCGTACTATTTCAGCGAGGGACTCGCGGCGGTGAAAAAGGGCGACGTGTGGGGCTTCATCGACAAGACCGGCACGATGAAGATACAGCCGCAGTTCTTCCGCGCGTACCCGTTTACCAACGGTCTCTCCTACGTCATCGTGAAGGTCGGAAGCGACTTCAAGCACGGTTGGATCAACACCGCGGGCGCGTACGTCTGGCAACCAACTATGTAGCTGTGATCTGAAATGTCGCCCCTCCGGCCCCCCCCCCCCCCCCCCCCCCCCCCCCCCCCCCGGCCGCCCCCCCCCTCTCGCCCTGATCCTTTTCGGTCCTTCTGCTGTCCGCGGTCGAGATGCGGGCGCAATGGATCGTCGCCATCAACCCCGGCGTGAAAATGGGCTGGGTGCTGGGTTCGGGAGAAGGACCGTTCTTTGGCGTGGAAGTGTCCGTGAGCGCGCTGCGCAGATCGACGGACGGAGGGAGAAACGGCGGGTATGGATTCGGGCTGGTCTTCAACAGTTATCGGATACGCGGCTCCGGAATTACGCACATCGGCGCGGAGGCCATGTACATGGGGCTTGGAATGCAAGTCGGGCCGTCGTTTCTGAAGAACGCCGACGGCGGCACCAGCACCGGCGTGAGCGTCGCAGGCTTTTACGGCGTCGGCATTTTCGCGCATGCCGAAAGAACGTTCTTGTTCGACGGAGGGATGGTGGCAGGCAGGGCCCGGAAACTTCCCATTCCGATAGTTGGCAAGCTCCTGGACCAGGCGGCTGAGCACGGTCGCTCTTCGGATATCCGTGCAGTGCCATGGCGTACGCGCCGAAGAGCAGCCCCCGGCGCGGTTGAGGATGCAACGGAATTTCGACAGGAAGATCCGCATGTGACATTTCCGTGACACCCGTGACGCCGCTGTTCTCCACCTTGCTGCTGCGAACGTCAGAAGCACACAGCAACGAAGGAGCGCGCCATGAAGCCGGTCAAGTTTGTCATGATCAATCCCACCTCTCCGTTCTGGCGCGTGCAGGAAGGGGAGCGGCCGAGGCAGTCCCGGTTCTTCCGTTTCTCGCTGCTGCCGAGCCTCTGCGTGGCGGCGTCGATGCCGCCGTACGTGGAATCGACCATCATCGACGAGGACGTGCGGCCGGTGGATTTCGATATCGATGCCGATCTCGTCGGCATCACCTTCATGACGCACAACGCGCCGCGGGCATACGAAATCGCCGACACGTTCCGGCGGAAAAAAGGCGTGCCCGTCATCGTCGGCGGCTACCATCCGACCTTCATGCCGGAAGAAGCCGCCCGGCACGCGGATGCCGTCTGCATCGGCGACGCGGAGGACGTGGTGCCGCGCATGATGCGCGACTTCGCGGAGGGACGGCTGCAGCAATTCTACCGCAGCGAGCTGACCTGTCTCGCGGGTCTCCCCGTGCCCGACCGCTCGCTCATTCGCAGGAAGGACTACGTGCCCGCCGACGCGCTGCAGGCCACACGCGGCTGCCATCAGCGCTGCGGATTCTGCTCCGTGGCGGCCTTTCACCAGTCGCGCTTTCGCACGCGTCCCGTGCACGAGGTCGTCGACGAAATGCGCGGGCTGCGGAAGCGCCTCCTCTTCATCGACGACAACATCATCGGCGACCGCGAGTACGCGAAGGAACTCTTCACCGCGCTCATCCCGCTCCGGAAGAACTGGTACAGCCAGTGCGACATCAGTCTGGCGCGTGACGAGGAGCTGCTCGGCCTCGCCGCGCGCAGCGGCTGCCGCGGACTCTTCGTCGGTTTCGAAACGCTGTCGCAGCAGGGCCTCACGCGCTGGAAGAAGGACAGCAACATGACGGCGGACTACCTCGCGTCGGTGGCCAAACTGCACGATGCGGGCATTTCGATCTGCGCCGGCTTCGTGTTCGGGGGCGACGACGACACGCCCGACGTATTCGAGCGCACGCTCGATTTCCTGCTGGAGGCGAACATCGAGGCGCTGCAGACGACGAGGATGACGCCCTTCCCGGGCACGCCGCTCTTCGAGGAGCTGGACGCGCAGGGGCGCATCTTCGACAAATACTGGGGGCATTACGATTTCAACCACGTCGTCTTCCAGCCGAAGCACATGAGTGCCGAAACGCTGGACAACGGTGTGGGCTGGGTGGGAAAGCAGTTTTACAGCCGTCGCAACGTGTCGCGGCGCATCTGGAAGAGCCTCCGCTATCTCAGTCCCGCCGTGGCGCTGGGCGGCGTGCTGCCGCTGAATCTCGGCTACCGCGTGCGCAAGGCGAAGGATGGCGAGTTCCAGCGGGGGGAGATTTTCAGCACGCCTTCCGTACCTTTGCAGCGACCACATCCCGGAAACACCATGCCGAGCGCGGAAAGGAACGCCTATGCTGAACGATAAGGCCGCCGACATCGACGAATATATTTCCTCGTTTCCCGCGGAGACGCGGAAGCTCCTCGAGCAGCTGCGCGCGACCATCCGCAAGGCCGCGCCACGCGCGGAGGAGACGATCAGCTACGGCATGCCGGCCTTCAGGCTGCACGGCGTGCTGGTGTACTTCGCGGGCTACGCTCGTCACATCGGCTTCTATCCGACGGGCACGGGCATCGCGGCCTTCAAGGCGGAACTCTCCGCGTACAGGCATTCGAAGGGGGCGGTGCAGTTTCCGCTGGACAGGCCTCTGCCGCTTGCGCTGATTCGGAAGATGGTGCAGTTCAAAGCACGGGAGGACGAGGAGCGATTTCGATCGAGAAAGCAGTAGCAGATAACCGATGCGCGTCGCCACACTGTTGGCGCGCGTTCACGTGCAGGTGTGACGCAGACGCCGATGATCAACGTGAAGGTGACGCGGTAGACTCGCCCCGCAGTGGCTAGGGTTGCTGCTCGTGGGAGCATGCGCCCTGCGCGAAGCCGCGCGGCCTCTTGATTCTCTGTCCAATCTTTGCTATGATAAGCGATCATTCCATCCTGATTTCCACAGTCGCGGATAGCTGGCGAACGCCATCGAGCATTCAATCGCGCAATGACGGACACTCGCATCGGTCACACCATACAGGGCTTCCGCATCCTCGAGAAAATTGGCGAGGGCGGGATGGGCGTCGTCTACAAGGCCCGCGACACCGCCCTGAACAGGAACGTCGCGTTGAAATTCCTCCAGGGGCATCTCTCCGTCGACGCGGCGTCGAAGGAACGATTCATGACGGAAGCCCGCGCGGCCTCCGCGCTGGATCATCCCAATATCTGCACCATTCACAGCGTCGGTGAAACGGACGACGGCGACCTCTTCATCACGATGACGCTGTACGAGGGAGAGACGCTCCGCGCGCGAATCGCGCGGGGTCCCCTGTCCGTGGACGACGCCCTGCACGTGTTCTCCCAGGCGGCCGCCGCGCTCGCCGCCGCGCATGCCGTGGGCATCATCCATCGCGACATCAAGCCGGAGAATATCAGTCTCGCCGCCGACGGCACGGTGAAGATCCTCGATTTCGGCCTCGCCCGCATCGGCGCGGGCACCATGACCGCCGAGCAGACGAGCGCGGGCACGCTGGCGTACATGTCTCCGGAGCAGCTGCGGTCGGAGGAGATCGACGGCCGCGTGGATGTGTGGGCGCTGGGCGTCCTGCTCTTCGAGATGCTCGCGGGGCATCTCCCGTTCAAGGGGTATATCCCCGCGACCGTGATATACTCGGTGCTCAACGAGGATCCCGAAGACATCGGCAGCGTCCGCGGCGATGTCCCTGCGCACGTCCGCGCGCTCATTGCCGCCTGCCTCGACCGCGAACGCGGGACGAGGCCCGACGCGGCGAGGCTCGTCGCCATGCTGAAAGCCGACGGCGGTGCGGAAGCAGGCTTGGGCGCCAGGGACCGCTCGTCACGTCCGCCGCGCTCACGCTGGCTGTTCCCGGTGTCGGCGCTCGGCGTGCTGGCCCTCTGCGCCGTCGCGTGGCTGCTGTTTCGCCCCTCGTCTGCCGCCGACGACGCGGACGACAGATTGCGCATCGGGATCCTCCCGTTCGCGAATCTCACCGGGATGAAGGATCTGGACGGCTACTCGGAACTCATCCCCGAGCTGCTCGTGAACGAAATGACGGGCAGGGGAGAAATCGCGCCGCTGGATCCGATGAGTTTTCACACCAACATGACGAACGCTTTCGACGGGGCTCCCGTCGATCCGCAGGACCGGCGCTTCACGGCGCTGTTGACGAGGAGTCGCGTCGACTACGTGCTTGCGGGCTCCTTCGCGAAATCGCCCGGGGGCTTCGTCATCGCGTCGCGTCTGCTGAATCCAAAGGGCGACGTGGCGTTTTCATCGCTGTCCTCCTTCGCGGCGCAGGGCGAACTGGGTGCCGCCGTCGGATCGCTGTTCCGGCAGGTCGGGAACTACCTCCGCATCACGGATCAGGTGCTGCGCGATTCCAGCCTCCGGCCGTGGATGGGGCGGGGCACCCAGAATCTGGACGCGCGACTCCTGTTCCTTCGCGCGAGGCACGCCATCTACAAGGGCGAATCGGCGATGGAGGATCTGCGGGCGACCGTCGCCCTCGACTCCACCTTCGTCGCCGCGCGTGTCTGGCTGATTTCCGGGCTGCGCTGGAATGACACGACGGAGGCCTGGAGGCACTATCGCATCCTGCACCGGCAGCGCATCGACGCCTCGCCGTTCGATCTCGTGCTGATCGACTACATCGGCGCGGTGCTCCGCGCCGACGAACGGATGCAGGTCGCGCACCTGAAGGAAGCGCTGCGTCTCTCGCCGAACAATTTCATCCTCCTCGTGAATCTGGAGGAGTTGCTGTTCGAAAACGGGGATTACGAGGACGCCTACCGGACGCTGCAGCCGGCGCTCGCGGCGGAGTGGGAGTACGCGCCGGTGTATCCCGCGGCCGCGTCCTGCCTGCTGCGGCTCGGGCGCATCGACGAGGCCGCCGCGTTGATCGATGCGTCGTTCACGCGGGAACACGTCTGCGCCGCCAGTTATCAGGTCCGGGCGGCCATCGGTTGGAAACGGGGCGACACGGCGCGGGCGGAGGCGGACGAAGCGCGCTACATTCAAGAGTATCTCAAGATTTCACAGAGCCGCGCGGCCGCGTACCGGGGCCTCGCGAACGGCTTTCTCGCCACGGGCGACTTCTTGCGCGCGGCGGACTGCGCGCAAAAAGCCGTGGACATCGATACGGAAAGCACGAGAGCCAGGCTGCTGCTGGCGCGGGCGCTCGTTGCGCTCCGCCGCGATGCCGACGCGAAGCGCGCGGTGGACCGGGTGCTGGCTCGCGAGCCGGGCAATCCCGCCGCCCTGTATCTGCTTGGCCGGGTCCTCGAACTCCAGGGAAACATGCGGGGCGCGGCTGACGCGTTTCGCGCGTACGTCGCGAAAGAATCCGCGACATTCAACGCGATCAAACTCCTGCAGCGCTTTCCGACGCTGAGGGAGGCGTCGTGAAGCGCGTGGATACCGCGGGAGCCGCATCCCTGGCGGATGTGCGCGAGCGCTGCCTCGCCGATCCGATATTTTTCAACGCGCTGCTTCACGATCCCGATCATGCGTTTGCGGATGCGGGACTCCGGATGCCGGCGCGGGACCACGCCGCGCTCATGCGCCGCCTCGATCGCGTGACGGCATCGCCCCGGGCGCTGCGGCGTTTTCTCGATGAGACCGCTCGCGCGCTCAGGGAGCCGTCGGCAGTGGTGTCCGCCTGGCTTCAGGCGCCGTGATCTGTGTCGATGCGACAGGTGCTGATCGTCGCTTCACGAGTCTTTCGCCCTCATTCCACCATCACCATTTGGAGAACATTCCATGCCCCCGGAAACCGTAACATTCAAGACGCTCAACGAAATTCTCGTGATGTGTTTCGCGAAACCGTCATTGTACACCGCCCTGTGCATGAACGTCGAGGCCGCATTGCTGGCGGAAGCAGTCAAGGTCAGCGCGACGGACATGGTTGTGTTGACGGCCTATACGCAAGGCAGCGTTGCATCGCCCGCGCCGGGCATCCAGCCGAATCTGCGAAGCGTCATGGCGTTCATGTTCAAATACACGCAGTTGAAGAATGACGGAGAGGTCGTCCCCGCCTGGGGAAAAACCGATCCGCCCGCGAAGCTCTGACGATCCCCGTTCCGGCATCCCTCGCATCGCGTCCCCGAACGCGGAACGCGCAATTGGGGAGAGTCCTGCAGTGTCGCTCTGCCGGGCCATCTCCGAACAGCATGACATGCCCTACGCATTGACGTTTTCGTCCACCATCGATCGCGTCCTCGCGTCGCTGCCCGACGCCGTGGCTGCGTCGGCCCGCGCGGTGCTCGCGCCGTTCGTCGATCCGCTTGCGATCGACGGGCTTGACGGGCCGTCCTTTCTGCGGCTTCCATACTGGGTGGCGTTCCCGGCAATCATCCTCACGGAACGGAGGCGGAGCGCCCTGGACGCGAGGTCCCGCGCAACGCTCGACGCAGTCCTCCGGGCCCAGGTGTGCCTGTTTCTCGCCACGAGACTGCACGACGATCTCTTTGACGGGCAGCGTGGAGATCCGTCGGCGATTTATGCCGGCGATGCCCTGCTGCTGCACGCCGTGCGGGAGTACCAGGCGCTGTTTCCGCGCTGTCCCGCGTTCTGGTCGGCCTTCCACGCGGAAGTCGGCACGACCTGGCGGGCCATACTTGCGACCGATGCTGCACAGCGCCTGCAGGGGGCCGGAACGATCGGGTCGTTTGCGCGGGACTACGCATCGATCAACGCGGTCTTTCGCATCGGCCTTGCGGCGGCATGTAGCGCGCGGCGGCGCAACGACCTGCTCCCGTCCTGGTCGCGCTGCGCCGACGCCCTCGCCGCCGCGGAGCAATTGCTCGACGATTTCGAGGACATCGTGCAGGACGCGTCGCGAGGCCGCATCAACGCCGCCGCCGCGCTCCTCCTCCGAGACGCCGAAGCCGCGGAGCGCACCGGCTCGGACGTGACATTGACGATCGCCGCGCTGCTGGTGACGCGCGGAGCGGGTCCCCTGTTCGACGCGATCAGAGCCCTGTATCGCGATGCGGAGGACGCGGCCCGCGACCTCGGCTCCGCGCGGGCGCTGGAGTGCATCGCGCTGCGCGGGGAGGCGCTTCGCCGCATCGAAGAGGCATGTCATTCGAGGCGTGTGGAGCATGTCTTCGGCGCGGGAGAGGCCGCGCCGCAAAAGAAGCGGGATGCGCGGGCGCGCGCATCGCACTGATCCGGCGACGCCACGCGGCCGGTATTCTCCCGGTCAGCGCTCTTCAGGCGCGTACGCGATATCGACGAACCGGAGTGTCCCATCCGTTCCGACTTCCAGCAGCAGCGACTGATTGTTTTCGAAGCGCAGGGTGACCTTCTGCGAGCGTCCCGCTGCATGCACGCGCACCACGCGTTCCACCGCCGGGAGCGCGCCTGCCCCGTCGTACGGCATCGGATACTTCACGGTGCGCGAAGCGGGATTGGCGAAGAAGATGCTGATACCGGTCTGCGATGCGCGGGCCCAGTATTCCGGAATATCCTCCCCCGTGAGAAGCGGCATCGGGAGCGTGAGCGCGGACATCGTGTTCGCCACGGTGGGGAAGGAGCGCAGCTTGCGGAGCAGCGACGCGTAGGCGGTCTCCGCGAAGCGCCCCGGACAGCGCGTATCACGCCGCAGCACGATGCGCGCGCCGCGGGAGGCGAGACCGATCATCGCGCGCAGTGCCGCCGGCGCGAGGTACTGCGCATCGACGACCAGCACGTTGAACACCGCGTCTCCATGGATGATGCTGCCGTTCTCCACGCGCGCGGCGGAGAGGGCGGTGGCGTTGATCCAGAGCGGATTTCTTCCTCGCAATTCATCCGGCACCCGCGCGCCCCGCATTTCGTACTGCCCCCATGCCCAGGGCAGTTTGAGCGAGTCGGGATATTCGCCCGCCATCCAGGCATCCTCCGTCGGGAGATACACGGCCGCGTCGGTGTACGTCCTCCCGCGCCGCATGGCCGTCGAAATTTTTTCGAGGTACGCATTGAAGCGCGGAAGTTCGGCGGCGAAAGGCGCCTGCGGCGAGACATGCACCGAGGCGTAGAATTTTCGTCGCGTCCCGGCGGATTGTAGGGCATGCCGTGCCAGATGATGCCGTTCACACCGTTGGCGAAGAGCGCGTCCGCGATGCGTTTGAGATCCGCGAGTTTTTCCTCGCCCTGATGCGGACCGGGACCGGGCCAGCCCTTCCAGCCGTACGCGCAGGTGAAGCTCTCGGCGGTGACGACGGGCTTGCCGTGAAGCGCGGCGGCGGAGGCGGCGATGCGCGAGAAGGGTGCGTCGAAGAGCACCGCTTCGGATTCCGGCACATCGACGGCGGCGAACGCGTCGAGAAGGTCGGCCGGCGCGCCCCCGCATTGCGCGCGCGAGAAGGCGCCGCGCGCGTGCGCCTGCGCGGTGAACGGCCGGTAGAATTCGCCGATCGTATAATCGGACAAGAGAGTCATGTAATCGAAGAACACGCCCGCGTTCCCAGGCGCGAGGAGGCTGTCCATGAAGGGGCGCACGTCGTAGCCGAAGCGCGCGCTGAAAGCGGAGTCGAAGCCCCGCGTCCACAGCTTCCGCGTTTCCACTTCCCAGGAATCGCAGAACAGCGCGGAGGGCGGTCCCGCAATGGCGGGCGCGAGCGCGTCGCCCACGCGCGCGGCGTAGCGCTCGAAGGCGCGGTGGTCCAGGTGATTAAGCACGCGCCCGCGCACCGGATGTTCCCAGGTGAGGCGCATGGCCGCGCGCGCCGTGCTGTCGCCGTAGAACACCGTGGCGTCCTCCGGCGGCACGCGGCTGTCGCCGAAGGGCCAGAGGGTGCCGAAGGTGAAGTCGCACTGCAGGCCGAGGCGCGTCGCATGCCGCTTCGCGAAGGCCGCGGAGCGCGACCAGGCCGGCGAGAGCCACGGGTCGCGCCGCGCCGCGCTGTCGCCCTTCAGCGGATACACCCAGGCGATTTCCACGCCGCCGAAGCCGCTGCGCTCCACCCAGTCGAGCTGCGCCGCCACATCGTTCGTGTCGATGACCGACGCGAACCACCACCAACGCGTCAGGGGTCGCTGTGCGTACTCGCGCGGCACCACGCCGTCACGCTGTTGCGCCGCGGCGGATGAGAGCAGAACGACGACGAGGAGGAGCAGACGGCGTGTGGTCATGACAGGGCCTGTGTACGGGTGCGGGAACACAATGCGCCAATACTACGAAGTTTGCGCGTTGCCGCCAAAATCCTGCTATCGTACCTTCACGTATCCGCGTGAATGCATCTCCGGCATGGAGAAGAGGCGGACACCAGCAATGCCATCCCAGCTGCGTCATCACCTCACCCAGCTCCGAGAGACCGGCAACATGATCACCGTTCGAAATCACCTCTCGCGTATGCTCTTCCTCACGTCATTCCTGATTGTCGCGCTCGACGCGAGCGGGCGCGCGGAGGAATATCCGGAACTGCCGCGTGTGTACATGCAGACGGCGTACAATCCGCCGGCGGGTGGGCAGCGGATCGCGGCGAACAGCAGCGCCACGTTCCGCGCGGCCCTGACGGCGGCGCAGCCCGGCGACATCATCGAGCTTGCCGCCGGAGTCACCTTCACCGGCCCCTTCACCCTGCCGAATAAAGCCGCGGGAAGCGGATGGATATACATCGTGTCGTCCGCCTACGCCAGCCTGCCCGCACCGTGCAGCAGGGTCACGCCCGCCGACGCGCCGCACATGCCGAAGATCGTGGTGAGGGCCGGGAGCGGAGGCGCCGTCGCGACGGCCGCGGGCGCGCATCACTACCGCTTCGTGGGCATCGAGTTCGCGCCGGTGGACGGGAATTTCGTGTATAACATCGTCCAGATCGGGAACGGCGAAACGTCCGCGGCCACGCAGCCGAACAACATCGTGATCGACCGCTGCTACGTGCATGGGGATCCCGCCGCGGGGAGCCGCAGAGGCGTGCTCATGAACGGCGCGTCCATTGCGGTGATCGATTCCCACGTGTCGGACTGCAAGGAGGACGGCGCGGACAGCCAGGCGCTCGCGGCCTACAGCGGTACGGGACCGGTCAAGATCGTGAACAATTATCTCGAAGGCGCGGGCGAGAACGTCATGTTCGGCGGCGCGGATCCTTCCATCCCCGATGCGGTGCCGTCCGACATCGAAATTCGCTGCAACCACTTCTTCAAGCCGCTCTCATGGATGGGCCAGTCATGGGATATCAAGAATCTGTTCGAACTCAAGAACGCCCGGCGCGTGCTGGTGGAGGGGAACCGCTTCGAGAACAACTGGCCCCACGCGCAGAACGGCTTCGCGCTGCTGCTCACGCCGCGCAATCAGAACAACACCGCCCCCTGGTCGGCGGTGCAGGACGTCACCATCCGCTTCAACACCTTCGTGAACATCGCGCAGGGCATCAACATCCTGGGCCGCGACGCGCCGAATGTGAGCCAGCGCACCGCGCGCATCCTGATCCGGCACAACGTGCTGCAGGTCACGAAGCTCGGCTCGGGAGGCGACGGGCGCCTGTTCCAGATTCTCGGCGGACCCACGGACGTCGTCTTCGATCACAACACCGGCTTCTGTACGAACGCGTACATCGTCGCCGACGGCACGCCGAAGACGGACAATTTCGTGTTCCGGAACAACATCGTCACGCACGGCACCTACGGATTCATCGGCAGCGGCACCGCCTGGGCGAGCACGACGCTCGCGAAGTACTTCAACCCGAACTGGAGCATCACCGCGAATGCGGATATCGGCGGTTCGCCGACGAATTACCCCGCGGGAAATTTCTTCCCGGCAACCATCGCCGCCGTGGGATTCATGGATTACGCCGCTGGCGATTACCGCCTTTCGGCAACGAGCACGTTCAAGAATCGCGGCACGGACGGTCGCGACCTGGGAGCCGATATCGATTCCATCGCGCTTGCGAGCATCTACCGCTGCGATGCGGCCACCGGCATCGACGAGGAGCAGCCTCACAAGTTCGAGTGCACGCTGTATCCCAATCCCGCCAACGGGCGCATGGTGCTGCGCACGAACGCATTTCCCGGAGAAGCCGCGGAGGTCGTGGTCTGCGACCGCTACGGCCGACAGATGCACAGAGCAACGGTGCATGCGCCGACGGAGATTCTGGACATCTCGCGCCTCCGCAGCGGCGTGTACTTCGTGCAGGTGACGACGCGCGGCGCCTCCGTTGTGCGCAGGCTCGTCGTGCTGCGCTGAACAGGGACAGCAGGGAGGCGCGCCCTTCCGCGTGGCGCGCCAGCCGAAAATATCTCCAGCGGATACAGTTGTCTTGATTCTGTGCGCGGCGATCGCGATTTTCAAAGACGAAACAGTCCCGATCGCATGCGCGTCCTTTTCCTCTGCCT
Source organism: Ignavibacteria bacterium (assembly GCA_016720835.1). Classification (GTDB taxonomy): domain Bacteria; phylum Bacteroidota; class Ignavibacteria; order SZUA-365; family SZUA-365; genus JADKJW01. The sequence goes on along the minus strand of JADKJW010000001.1, from coordinate 516,974 downwards.
GTATTTTGCCGCGATTCCCGCTGCGCTGCTCCACGCCCAGATCGACTTCGATCCCGTGGACGGACCGCGCGGGGAAGCCGCATTCTCCCTCGCGTGCGACAGCGCGGGAGTGCTCTATGCCGGAATCGGAGGGCACGGCGTGATGCGCTCCACGGATGCGGGCGAGCACTGGGAGCAGACGAGCCTCGATTCCGGATACGTTGCCCAGCTTGTCGTCGCGCCATCGGGAACGGTCATCGCGCGGTATTCGACAGGCACCTCCGCCGAGCCTGCGGTTTCCATCGATCACGGCTTGAGCTGGAAGGCCGTGAGCGGATTCACGGCACGGATTTTCCGGTGGTCGCCAATACAGGTTGCTGACGGAGTGCTGTATTGCGTCACGGGGGACAGTGTCGTCTCGTCCGCGGATGACGGTCATTCGTGGGCGCTGAAGATACGTCTTCCGGCCACAGGACAGTTCTATTCAGACAACGTCGAACTCGTTGAGGATTCTGCGGCAATCATACTGAATCGTGGCGGATTGCTCCGCACGACAGATTGCGGGAACACCTGGATCGACTGTCCTCTCCCTGGATTCGGTCTGCTCGGCTTGTCGCGCGGACCGGCGTCGACGGCATTCCTGCACGCGTACGATACCACCCGCGGTTATCGCTTCGAGGCCGCATGTTTTCGAAGTGATGATGCGGGGGCCACCTGGGTGCGGCTTCAGCTCCCGATGATGCGGAGCGCGGATGCAAGAATCGTTACCCTTCCGAGCGGCGCGATCTGGTTGGGTGAATCCTCTTCATCCCCCACGGGTGTGTGGAATTCATTGGATTCAGGGCGGACCTGGGACACAACTTCTCTGTCGCCATGCGTGTTGAACGACGTCTGCATGCACCCCGGGGGTGCAGTGTTCGTGGCGACGAATTGCGGGGTTTTCCGGCAAAGGGCGCATGGAATGCCGTTCGAGGAATGCGCCGCCGGACCGGCATTGAGAGCGGTCATCGCCCTTGAGGGGTCGGTGAACGGTGAATTGTACTGCGGCGCCGCGTGTGGCGGCATCTCTGTTTCTTCCGACGACGGCATATCATGGGAATCCATCGGCCTGCAGGGGGAGACCGTCAGGGTCATCGAGTCCGTAAGCGATGAACGCATGTTCGTCGTTTCCGGAGCCCCGTATCCGACTGTCGTCAAGGACAACCACGGGGGGATGTCCATCGGGCCTTCGGACCAAATTGCCTCTCGAACAACACTGCCGATGCGATACACGTTTTCGCGAGGGCGCGATTGGCATTCTAGGAACGATGCCGATGGCGACGGGGGGGTGGCGTACGACATCGTTTCCGATGCCGGGAACTGGATCTTCGCGCGTGCGCGCACGCAGAACAGAAGCAGCGATGGCGGACAGACCTGGGACAGCGTCGGCATTCTCTCGAGAGCGAACGCGCTCGTCGCATTGCCGAACGGAGCGATTGTCGCGTGGGTGAATACCGACAGTCTGCACATCTCTCTCGATCACGGGGCGACTTGGACGAGTACCCGGAAGAAATCGTTCCGCTCGATGGGCGGTCTCGGGTGCTCGATGCTCGTCACGATACTGATGGACGGAATCCACACGAGTCTCGATCTGGGATTGACCTGGAACACCTATCAGCAGAACCAACCCAGCAGCTTTGCTCACTACGGCGCCTCGTACATCCCCATCCCGGATCGGGGCGGGCTGCTCATCTCAAAAGCAAACGGTGACTGCCTGTATACGCTGGACTGCGGCCAGACCTGGGTCACGCTTCGCCGCATCTTCTCCTCGCCATGGCCGTACGAACAGCAAATTCAATCCGCCGTTCTGACTCCGCGCGGGCATCTGCTGCTCGGCACCAGATGGGGAATGTTCCGCAGCAGAAAGCCGTTTCTCGAGGCGCTGCCCGCGCTGGATTTTGAAATCGGACAACCGTATCCGCATCCCGTCCTGTACGACTGCGCGGTGCCGTTGACTTTCGCGGAACCCGGCTGGGCGACACTTCACATCGAGGATATCACCGGCCGCCGCATCGCCACGCTCTCCGAGCGGTATTACCATCGCGGCGAGAACATCGCGTATTTCAAGCTCGACGCGCCGGGAGGGGTATACCGGCTCGTCCTCACCGTCAACGGCGTCAGGACCGCGCGCACCTTCCTGAAAAGGCGGGTATTCGCGCACCTTCCGTCGTGGTGGCCGTGGAAGGATTGAGCTAGTCGCGGTGACTTCCACACTGCCCAACTCCGGAACTTTTCGCCCGTGCGGTTGTTTGTACGTCGAAGATCCATCTCGTTTTTTTCAGATGCAGGAGCTTCGACCATGTCACCGTCACAGGATCGCCAGATATTCCTGCTCGCAACCGCGAGCGTTGCATTTGCACTGCTGCTCCTGTGTCCCGCCGGTGCGCGCGCCCAGGAGCACAAGCCCGCGGTCGAGTTTCAGTCGCTGCTGAACCTCCGTTTCTACGAGCAGAGCGGCGGATTTTTCGTCGACGGACTGGAGATGGTGTTCCCGCCGAAGGATGCCGCTGATGTCCGTTTCGAGATCCGCACCGAAGGCGGCGAGGTCGTGGCGAGCCTGCCGCTGCGCATCGAATCCATGCATCCGTTTCCCGCGTTCGGACGCCTGATGCCCGACGGAAATTCGGGCATGGTGAGTGTCGGCAGGGCGGGAAAATTCACCGCCGGCGTCTACGTGGGCGCGGAGGCGGCGACCTCCTTTCCGTTCTCGATCACGGCCGAAGTGAGCAAGGATCCTTTCAACCCGAAAACCGATTATGCGCGCGAAGGTCCATGGAAATCGCTCGCGTTCTTCTCCGCGCTGAGCGAAAGTCCCGAGGCGCATGTCAATTTCCACTGGTGGATGAACACGCGCGATCAGCCCGGCGGCGCGAAGCGCCAGGAAACCACGGTGCACATCCTGAAAGGCGGACAGGAGATCGCGCAGGGCAACGTCGCGGTCATCTGCACCGAAACGGACTGGCAGCACTACCGAATGGAATTCGTCACCACGGGCGCCGCGCGCAAGGAATACCTGACGCTCCCCGCGCTCACGAGCAGGGATGGCGAGTACCGCGTTGTCCTGAAGTCAGCCGGGAAGCAGTTTCGCTCGCACGCGTTCCGCGTGAAGGGCGGCGCGCTGCAGGGACTCGAGCGCTCCCGGCTGGAGCATCAGCCGCACAGCGATTGGATTTCTCCGCGCATGATCGACATCGGATCGGGCAGCAGCTCGAAATATCAGATCACCGAGCTGTACTGGATGACGCGCGAATAATGCCCGGAGGCCGCTGAAGAACGCGGAGCGCGCGCACCCTCCATCGATGGCATCATGCAACGGTGTCCTGTGGGGCGGAGGACCGCACGACGGCCGGGAATTGACCTTTCTCCGCGTCTTGAGTAGATTCCCTTCGAACCTGACACGTTTCACGACTGCTGCAAGTCGTCGCTCCGGGCGGCGACGGGAGTTGCGATATGACATCGTTCAAGGCGGGTTTGAGTGCCGCGGCACTGCTGCTGCTGTCCTCTGTCTGCAGCGCGCAGTGGGTGCAGACCGGCGGTCCCCGCGGCTGGACGCTCACGGCGATGGCGGAACGGCAGGGCGTGCTCTTCGCCGGCACCTGGGAAGGCGCCGTGTTCCGCTCGGAGGACAACGGCCGCCACTGGGCGGCGTCATGCGACGGCCTGCCCGCATCGGGCATCGGGCTCCTGCGCTTCGAGAAGGGGACCTTGTTCGCCTGCACCAATCGCATGGGAGGCCTGTTTCTCTCGCGCGACTTCGGAACATCCTGGATACGGAGCATGCCCGACAGCATTCGTCCCGAAACCATGGCCGTCATCGACGGCCGGGTGTTCGTTGCCGCCTGGCAGGGGGTTTTCGCGTCCTCCGACGACGGCCGGACGTGGAGGGCGGTGAAAAACGGTTTGCCGGAATGGATGAACGAGGTCTCCCTTGCAGCAGTCGGACAGAATCTGTTCCTTGCCTGCGACTCCAGGCTGTACCGCAACACGGACGCGGGCGCGAAGTGGTTGCGCGCGGATTCGACACTGCCCGGCCGATCCGTCGATGCCCTCATCGCGCTCGGACCCGTACTCGTGGTCGCGAACAGGAACAATGTGTACCGGAGTGTGGACGGGGCAGCGCATTGGACGGCTTCGATGCCGGTGCTGAAGAACATGTCCGCGCTGTGGAGCAGCGGAAGCGCACTCTACGCTTCCGACGGCGCTGCGGTGCACCGCTCCGCGGACAGCGCCGCGACCTGGCTTGCCGCTCCCGAAATTCCCGGGCCTTTCTGGACGACCGGCGCCTCGCTCTTCTTCCCGGAGCGCCTTGGCGTGCGAAGGAGCGACGACGGCGGCGCCACATGGACGACCTCCGAATGTGCGCCGATCGGTACCCTGGTGGAAGGTTTCGCCGTTTCCGGAAATGCGATCGCCGTCACCACGATGATGAAGGAAGTTTCTCTCTCCCTCGACAACGGAGAGCAGTGGACGCCCTTCGGCACGGACATGAGCAACTACCACGTCCTCTGCATGGCCTTCGCCGGCCGCAACCTCCTCGCGGGCGGCACATGCACGTCGGGCGGCATCGATCTCACAGACAACAACGGGGCGAGCTGGACACGCGTGTCGGACACCCTCGGCTCCCTGTCGAGGATTCAGGCGGAGGCGTTCGCGGTGCGCGGGCACGACGTCTATGCCGCGGGCAACGGCATCTGGAAGAGCGGCAATGACGGCCGCTCCTGGTCGTCCTGTTCCGGAGCGTGGGGCTCCCCGCCGCCGTATTTCAACGCGATGGTGTTTCTCGACTCCACGCTCTGCGCGGCGGGTGAATATTTCACGCGCTCAACGGACGGTGGCTTGACCTGGACGTCAATCGACCGGTCATCGCCATCGAACGATTTCACGACCATGACGGCGTTTCGCGGCATGCTCTGCGCGGGTCGATGGAAAAAGAGCCCGCTGCGCTCGTCCGACAGGGGCGACACCTGGCAGGAGATTGGCGGCGCGTTGAGCGGAGTGACGGTGAACGCCTTCGCTTCGGACGGCGCCGTCCTCTTCGCTGCGACAGAGGACCGAGGCGTCTTTATCTCCGAGGACACGGGCTCGACGTGGGCGCCCGTGAGCCGCGGTCTTCCGCAGGCGACCATCCGGCGTCTCATCGTGCACGACGGGTTCCTCTTCGCCGGCACGGCGAGCTTCGGCGTGTGGCGCTGCGCCCTCTCCGATCTCTCGGACGCCGCCCATCCGCCCGTCACGGTCACGCTCGAGCAGAATTACCCGAATCCGTTCAACGCCATGACAGTGATACGCTACGGCACGACGGAGCGCGGCGGCGTGACGCTGCGCATCCACGACGTGCTGGGGAAGGAGGTCGAAACGCTCGTGGAAGAGGAGCAGGCCTCCGGGATGCACGTCGCGCGTTTCGACGCGAAGAACCTCCCGAGCGGCACGTACCGCTACCGGCTCACCGCGGGCGGGACCGTCCTCTCGCGCAGCATGACCGTCGTGCGGTAGCGGTAGCGGTAGCGCAGAGTACGCCTACAGCGGTCGCAGCTGCTCCTCGATCGAACGGCTCTTCTCGGTGACCACATCTCCGGTGTGCTGCGTCGATCTGCGTTCGACGAGCAGCAGCAGGCACTCCTCCTCGGCGACGGGATTGTGGCGCGCGCCCTTCGGCACGACGAAGAGCTGTCCCTCGCCGAGTTCCACCGCGCCCGTGTCCATCTCGATGCGAAGATGACCCTTCAGCACGAAGAACAGTTCGTCCTCGTTTTCATGCGTGTGCCACGCCAGCGTGCCATGAACTCTGGCAACCTTGATGTAGGCGTCGTCCACTTCGGCGATGACGCGCGGGGACCAGAGCTCCGGGAGCGCGGCGGCGATGCGAAGTGGGGAAAGGGCGTCGGGCATGTGGTCTCTCGAGGTTTATTGCGCGATGGGGCGGGAAGCGATACGAGGACGTTTCCGTGTACTGCCGACCACAACTTCGCGCTCGCGTCATTCGCGTCAAAGCGCGGCCTGAACCCGCGCGCGGTGCGCGATTGCATCCATCGTGCGGGAATGCTAGTTTTTCTCATTCACCACGAGCGGAGCAATCCCATGAACACGCGGAAGTCCGGGAAGACGGCATGCCGACTGACCTGCGCGATGGCGCTCGCCTCGCTCGCGCTTCCGACAGCTCGGGCGCAGTGGGTCACGTCGCACGATGCGCTGTTCCAGGGTGCGTTGCAGCAGCCCGCTCAGGGGCAGACGGTGACCGATCCGCATTTCGGCACATCGATCCGGCGGATATCCAACGCGCGCGCGGCGCGTCAGCCGGGCGTCATGCCGCAGTACGCGAAGCGGCAGGCGTGGAACGCGAACGACTCGCTGCTGCTGCTCATCGCGGGCGACGGTCGCACGATGCTGTACGACGCGCGCACGTATGCCTTCCTGCGCGAACTGCCCGTCGGCGGCGAGGACGTGTTCTGGCATCCCACGCGATCGAACATCATCATCTCGACCGAGGATGCGACGATTTTTTCCTACGACGTGGCGACGGATCTGCTGACGGTGGTCATGACCTTCCCGGAGTTCACCTTCGTAAATACGCGCGGCGAGGGCAACCTCTCGCGCGACGGCCGCTGGTATGCCTTCGTGGGCCAGACCTACGACGGCGATGTGCATTTCAAGGAGATCGTCGTCTGCGATCTCGCGTCCCGCACCGTCACCGCCCGCATGGCGCTGCCGGACACGCTGCAGGATTTCGACTGGGTCTCGATCTCCCCGCTCGGCGGGCGCATCGTCGTGGATTACGCGAACACGAACAGCGGACGCTTCAACGGCGTGGAGGTGTACGACCGCGATTTCCGGCTGCTCTGGCAGAAACCGCTCGGCTACGGCCACAGCGACCTGGCCGTGGATGAGGACGGCGCGGAGCAGCTCGTGATGGGGTACTATGACGACGCCACGAACATCAGCTCCGTCCGCGCGTGGGCGCTTGCGGACGGGCGGGAAAAAACGCTCGTGGAGCACGACTGGTCGATCTATACGCACATCTCCTGCCGCAACGAGCTTCGACCGGGCTGGTGCTTCGTGAGCACATACGACGGGGAGGGCCGGCTGACGGACGACAGCGCGTCGTGGCTGCCGTTCGAGGACGAAATCTTCGCGGTGCGCCTCGACGGCAGCGGCGCCGTGCAGCGCGTGGCGCATCACCGCAGCAAGCGTTTCACGCCGTCGACTCCTGATTCGGACAACAGCGTCTACTATGCCGAGCCGCACGCCACGTCCAACGCGGCCGGCACGCGCGTGCTCTTCGGGAGCAACTGGCGCACGCGCGTGGCGTCGGACAGCAGCGTGGACGCCTACATCGTGGATTTCGGCAGCCTCCTCGACATCGATGCTCCGCCCGTACCCGTCGCGGGTGTTCTGCAGATCTGGCCGAATCCGGTCTCCGCGGGCGCGGGGACGGTCACGCTGATGCCGGGAGAACCGCTCGCCGCGGATGCGACGGTGACGGTCGCGGACCTCCTCGGACGCACCGTCGTGACACGGCATATCCCACAAGGCGCGACCGCCCGATTTGTGCAGCTTCCTGTGTCGGAGCTTGTCCCCGGGCGCTACATCGTATCCTTCCTGATCGCGGGACGTGTATTCCGTGCCTCGATGGTCGTGCTGCCGTAGCGACACGCTGCATCGGTCATCCTGAGATACTCATTGGACGGTATCCCATTTTCGTCGAGAGTGACACCAGCATTGGGCTTTGCCACGAACTCATCCCCCCAGCCCCCTTCTCTTGGGAAGAGAAGGGGGCGGAAGAGAAAAGGCCCAGGCTTCGCAGCAACGGGCCGGGGTGAGTTCGTGGAGGGATCTCTCCGCACCTTCAACGCATCAGCATTATGGGACCGAAATGATCAGTGCGATGGAACTTGGCCTTGCACCGAAAGGGCATCCGCGCATATCTTTCACGCACCCATCATATTTCAGGAACGGAGAGATGAACGTCGTCGATAAAGCCATCGAAACGCAGCTGAAAAACATTCAGACGCGCACGGGGAAATCATTGGACGCGCTCTTCGCGGTGCTCCGAAAAAGCGGTCTCACAAAGCACGGCGAACTGCTCGCCCTGCTGAAGGAGGAGCTCGGCATGGGACACGGCGACGCGAACGCGATCGTCAAGGCCTACGCGAGATCGAAGGAAGCGCCGGCCGGCGGAGATGCGTCATCATCGGACGACGCGGTCGTCGACGCACTGTACGCCGGCCCCAAAGCCTCGCTCCGCCCCATTCACGACAAGGTGATGGCGGCCGTCGCGGCCTTCGGTGACTTCGAGATCGCGCCCAAGAAAACCTACCTCAGCCTGCGCAGGAAGAAGCAGTTCGCCATGGTCGGTCCCGCCACGAAGACGCGCGTGGAAGTGGGGCTGAACATGAAGGACATTGAAGGGACGGAACGGCTCCTCGCGCTGCCGCCGGGAGGCATGTGTCAGTTCAAGGTCAATCTTTCAGATGTCAAGGATGTGGACAGGGAACTGCTCGCCTGGATCAAACGCGCCTACGACGCCGCGGGGTGACAGCGTTTACGCCGTATGCAGCGCGATGCGGTTGCCTTCGGAATCGAGAAAAAGACCCATGTGTCCGACACCTTCGGCGATGAGCGTTTTCGGCATGAGGATGGTCCCGCCCGCGGCTTCGGCGCGCGCGAGTTCGATGGCGAGGTCGCCCGAGAACGCCGTGAAATACGCGAGCGTGCCGTTGGCCATCGGCGTGTAGTGCTCCGCGCTGCAGACCAGCGCGCCGCCCGCACCCTCACTGTCCTTCACCCACGGGAAAAAGGCCATGTCGAGATCGCCCATCTGCTGCCGCGTGAAGGCAAAACCGAACACCGCCTCGTAGAATTTCATGGCGCGTTCCATGTCCGTGACCGGAATCTCGATCCAGCCAATGACGTTGTGTGCTATATCCATTGCGTATCTCCGTCGTATTGTTGATGGGGGGAACGGACAAGATACGCGGAATCGAAGAGAATGTTCCAGTCAACGATGCAGTCGGCCGACCTTGGTGACCCGTGTGGTGCGTATGCCTGCGCTGTCCTCCATGCGCAGCAGGTAGATGCCGTCCGGCAGTGCCGAGAGATCGAGCGTCGTGTTCGCATGCCCCTCCGCCGCGCGCAGACTGCCGCTGCGCAGGGCCCGGCCGAGACAGTCGAAGATACCATAGGCGACACGGTCTCCCTGGATGCCGCGTGCGCGCAGCTGCAGCGAGCCGCTGTTCGGCTCCGGAAAAATCTCCATATCAAGCGTGCCGGGGAACAGGACTTCCACCGCGGTGATCAGGACCACAAAGGGAAGCGACTCGCTGCTGCACCCGTTCGAATCGGTCAGGACAACCGTGTACGCGCCGGATACTGTGACGGCAAGCGTGTCTCCGTTCTCCCCTGCAAGGTCAGTCCCGTCGCGGCGCCATTGGGCGATAGCCGTTCCCCGGACAACGTCGAGACGGTTGCCCGCGCGTGTGATGACGGGCAGCGGCGGCCGGGGATTGACGCGCACGGATATCGTATCCGACTGCGCCCTGCAACCCTGGCCGTTCTCAACCAGCGCGGTGTAGAGCCCGGATGTGGTGATGTCGATCGTGCGCGTGGTCTTGCCGTTCGACCAGAGATATGTCACGTACCCATCGCCGGCATCAAGCGTCACCTGCCCGCCCTCGCAAAATACCGTGTCGCCCGAAGCGGTGAGAGAGGGCGAGGGCAGACTGCCGGGCGTGACGAGCAGCGAATCGCCGCGTGAGCATGTCCCCGATGTGACGGCGACCGCAAGCATCGTCGCTCCCGTCCCGTCCCATCGGACGAGCACCGTGCTGTCGTTCCCGCCCCGGACAATCGTGCCGCCGGTCACGCCCCACGAAATGGCGCTGCCCGCACTCGCGTGAATCGAATACGTTGCTTCCGTATCCCTGCACGGAGAAGCCGGACCGGCGATACGCGGGTTCGGGGGCATGGACACCTGCACCGCTATCGTGTCCGATGCACCAACGCAGCCACGGGCGTCGGTCACTGTCACGAAGTATACGCCCTGTGCGCGGGCCGTTATGCTCCTGACCTTCTGGCCGTTCGACCAGGAATAGGACGCGTAGCCTGCGCCTGCGTCGAGCGACACGGAATCGCCGAGACAAAACGATGTGCTCCCGTGCGCCGCGATGCGCGGCTTCGGTACAGGGAGGAGGGTGACCGTCAATGAGTCGAAGGCCGTGCACTGCGCCGCGGAATCGGTCAGCTCCACGCGTACCGTTGCTGTCGGTCCCGCGAGCAGGCGCACCGTGAGCGCGTCGGTATCCTGGCCCAGCAGGATGTCGCCGCCTTCCGCGGTCCAGCGGTACGCGGCGCCCGCGATGACGTTTGCGCGGAACGTGACAGTGCTGTTCGCGCAGGCTTGCGCATCGCCGCTGATCTTCGCGTTCGGTCCCGCCGACGTCGACACCACGACGGGCGCGGAGGTGTTCACACAACCGCTGCTGTTCGTCACCGTCACTGTGTATGAACCCGGCGTCGACACGACGATGGACTCCGTCGTCTCTCCCGTGGACCAGCGATAGTGCGCATGCTGCTGTCCCGCGCTCAGGCGCACGGAGGACGTTCCGCACAGCCGTACCGGCCCGGGTGGGGAAATCACCGCAGCGGGCAGCGGATTCACCACCACGGCGAAGCGTGGCGTGAACAGCGTGTCGCCATGCGCATCCGTGACTCTGCACCTGTACAAACCGCCGGTCGCAACAGTGTTGGACCGTCCGCTCATGCCGTTGGACCACAGGTACGATGCGAAGCCGGGCGTCGCCGAGAGCTGGATGCTGTCGCCTTCGCAGAATTGCGCCACTCCTGCCGCGCGAACGACGGGTTCCGCAGGAGGTACCCAGAGCGATGCGCAGCAATGCAGTGAATCGTGGTTGTCGAACTGCTGGAGGAAGCACACCGCGACGGAATCTCCCTTCGCGCGAGGGCGGAACATTCCCTCCCACCAGACGACAGATGAGCCCGAAGGCGCGACTTTGTCGGGAGCGCCCGTCTGCGTTTTCGTGAACATGCCAGCCAGCACGAAATCGAGAGAGTCGATCTCGATGCTGCTTCTGTACGCCGCGGCCTCCCGATCGCCCGAATTGATGATGCCGGTCGTGATTCGCGCAGGCGTGAGTACATACGCATCGGCAGCCGCGCTCCATGCGACTGTGGGGAGCGGCTCCGGTGCGCAATGCAGCCCCGCGAGGCGCGGAGTAACGCACAGCGTGCCGTCTTCCTGGCCAAAGCGGAAGCATCCTGCTTCGATCACGCCCTCGCTGAACCCGAGCGGCGAGCACACGGTGTCCCTGCCGTCGATGTCCCCACCGCGCAGGGTGATTTCCGCCATGAGCGCCGGGAGCTGCGTCGTCACGCCTCTGAATCCCGACGCTGTCCGGAATTGCAGCCACTGCATCCCGCCCCTCATTTCGTCGACGCTGATAGGAATGCCCTGCAGCACGCTGCCGGGTGGCGTGGTGACACGAACGAACGTTGCAACGTTCTCCGGAAAGAGCAGCGTCCATTGGAGATTCCCGACGTATTCGTTCGAGAGCGTGTCGAGCAACTCCACCGGGATGGTGATCTCATTCGTCGCGTGCACGACGGCGCTGCCGAGCCGCATCCTCAACGTGCGAAATGTCGACGTGTCTTTCGGGGCCTTGTACATCCTGCTTTTCGTGTCGGAACCGCCACAGAGATTGCCGACCGTGAGCTGCACCGGGCGTAACGCCCCGTCCATGCATCCCGCGTTGTACGAGATCATGCATTCCTGAAATCCCTGCAGGCAGCGATGCGCGATATCCGCATAGATGGCGACGAGGTCGGCGGGATCCGCCGTCTCATAATAGCGGCCGCCGGTGAGGTCGGCTGTATTGCGGAGAATCTCGGATTGTATACCGGTTCCGAGCCCGATGGTGAAGATGCGGATGTGGTTCCGGTTCGCGAGCCAAATATTCTGCGAAATGCCTGCGTGCGAATTATCTCCACCGTCGGTGAACGCGATCACCGCCTTGCAGGAGTTGCCACCCCTTGCGATGATTTCCTGGATGCCCAGATAGATGCCATCCCAAACCGTGGTGGCGTTTCCGGAAGCGGGAAGGAGCGCGATGGCGTCGTGCAGCAGACCCCTGTCCGTCGTCATCTGCTGCTGCGTCGTCAGATCCTGACCGAACCAGAGCACGGCGGCCTGATCGGTGACGCCGTCGAGCGAATCGACGAAGGCGTTTCCCGCGGCCTTCGCGCCCGCATTCGGCGCGCCTGCCATGCTCGCGCTGGCATCGAAGACGAGCGCAACCGACAAGGGGCAGCGGACTGTCGTGTCCGGGCAGTACTGCATGAATCCCTGCACGGGGAGACCGGCCTCCGTGACGGTAAACCGCGACGGGTCATGCACGTCCTGACGCACTCCCCCGCAGGACACGGTGTAGTACAGTTCTATGGTCGGCCAGTTATTCACCATGCGCTTGAAGTCCAGCACCGGCTGCGCCTGTACGCTGCAGAGCGCCGCGCATGCAGCGAGAAATCCCGGGATCAGGCTCCGGAGGAGAGAATGTGCGTTCATGGCTGCACCCGTTTCATTGCGCAAGAGTTTCTCAATACTGTGAAGACAATCGAACAGGGTGAAACCTGACAAGCTCCCGAAAGTCAATGATATTCGCTATTCTTGTCCGATAACACCGTAACGCTTCAGGAGAAGGACCTCATGGTGAAGAGACATCGATCGAACACGCCCGTTGCGCGCATTGCTCTTGCAGCCTCGCTGCTATTGCTCGTCGCTGCTCCGATGCTGCGCGCGCAGGAATATCGCACGATCGATCCGAGCGGCGTGTGGACGAACGAGACGGGTTCGCTCTCGCTCATGCTCACCGGTGATGCGCTGTCCTTCTCGTACCAATCCGTCTTCGGTGCGACCGCGCACATCTGCGACGGTGCGGGCGTGGCGGGGCTCGAATCCCAGGGAGTGTACCATCAAATCGACGAGCAGGGAACAATTTCCTTCACGATCAGCGAAAGGGAAGTACGCATGAGCGCGGTGGCGGGTGTTCCCTCGTTCTGCGGCGCGGGCTGGAACGGGGAGCTGTTCACGCGGAAGGGCTTCAAGGCCGCGACGCGCTGCACGGTGGACGCGGCGAAGGCGCGCCTGTACCAGGTCATGCCCTCTCCGCCCCGCGAACGGAAAGGATACCTCGTCGCAGGCAATGCGGTGGAGACGGTGCCGACGCAGCACGGCGATGCCGGAGCGTTCGTCCTCGTGCGCTACAAGGGCGCGAAGGCGACCACGGTCGGGCTCCTGAAACGCGCGATGCTGAAATGCCCGCGCTGATCGCTGCAGGCCTCGACACCGGAGCCGGAAATTATTGTATAGTCCCGCGTGCCGGACACGGGTGACCAGGAACGGGATGCGTGAAAACGGAAACGGCGCCGCGCGTCCGGGTGAGACGCGCGACGCCGTTCCTGTTTCAATCGGACGGGACTATTCGCAGCCGCGCTGCACCACGACGGTGATGCGCCGGTTCTGCTTGCGCAGCGCCTCGAGGTCGGCGGCGGGCATCTTGCGCGCATCCCTCGCGGAGGGTTCCGCGACTTTCGGCTTCGAAGAGCCGAAGCCGATGGTGCCCAGCAGCTTGCCCGCGTTCACGCCCTGCTGGAGGAGCCATTCCTTCACGCGCTTGGCGCGGAGTTCGGACAGTTCCCTGTTCCGCTTCTCCTTGCCTTCCTGCGAGGCGTGTCCCTCGATGACGATCTGCAGATTCGGGCACTGGTTCACGTAGGCGAGCAGCTTTGCGAGACTGGGACCCGTCGCGGGCTCGGCGAAGTTGAATTCGTCGGTGTTGACGATGAAGAGGATGTCCGGGAAATCGTACTTCGTGCCGATCTTCACCACTTCGGGACAGCCGTTCCGCTCCTTCGTCGCGCTCCTGACGCCCTTGATCAGCGGGCAGGCGTCCTCGGCGTCCATGATCGTATCGTCATCGGTGTCCGGCTTCAGCGGATCGGTGCGCGTCCTGTTGATCTCGTCGCTGTCCGAGAGCGTATCCCCGTCGGTGTCGGCCTTGAGCGGATCGGTGCGGTGCTTCTGCAGCTCGTCGCCGTCGCTCAGCGTGTCGCCGTCGGTATCGGCCTTGAGCGGATTCGTGCGATGCTTCTGCACTTCGTCGCCGTCGGACAGTCCGTCGACGTCGCTGTCCTTCTTGAGCGGGTCGGTGCGTGAGGAGTTCACCTCGTCGCCGTCGGAAAGGCCGTCGCCGTCGGTATCGGCCTTCATCGGATCGGTGCGGGACTTCGCGATTTCGTCGCCGTCGGAGAGGCCGTCGCCGTCGCTGTCCTTCTTCAGCGGGGAGGTATGATGGATGTTCACTTCCTCCGCATCGGAGAGGGTGTCGCCGTCCGTGTCGGCCTTCAGCGGATCGGTGTGGTTCTTCGTGATCTCCTCGCCGTCGGCCAGTCCGTCGCCGTCGCTGTCCTTTTTCAGCGGGTCCGTACGGTAGGTCGTCACCTCGTCGCCGTCCGTGACGCCGTCGTTGTCCCCGTCGCTTCGCAGCGGATCCGTCTTGTACCGCAGCACTTCGTCGGCGTCGGTCAGACCGTCGGCATCGGTGTCCTTCTTCAACGGATCGGTGAGATGCGTGCGCACTTCGGCGCCGTCCGCGAGACTGTCGCCGTCGGTGTCGGGGTTGTGCGGGTCCGTGCCGAGCTTTTCCTCCTCCGAATTCTTCAGGCCGTCGTCGTCCCAGTCGCTGTTCCCGAAGATATAGTACGACATGCCGAGCCCGAAGGTGGCGAAGGCGTCGCGCGTGGAACCGGACACTTCGAAATCGTCGAGGATGTCCGTCCCGGTGAAACGGAATGTGCCCTTGCCGTTGACGACGAGGAACTCGTTGAGGTACACCTCGAAGCCCACGCCGACAGGAAAGATCACCTTGGTCTTCTCATACCTCCCGAAATAATTGTTCGGAAGCGGCACGTTTGCGATCAGCGTGGCAGGATTGAAGTTCATCAGTCCGATGCCGCCGAAAATGTACGGGACGAGTCTCTGGCCGGGCGTGAAATTCAGGGACAGATACGCTTCGTACGTGTTGACGCGGATGGCATTCTTTTCCTCGATCACGATCGGGGAGTTCGGGTAGGTGCCGCCGATGCGGGCGTTCGGTCCGAAATACTCGGGATGATCGAGGAAATCGGCGTCGGTGTTCTTGTACCGGAGCTGCGTGAGGCCGAAGGAGGCGTTGATCGACAGGGCGGGGAAGATGTTGTAGCGCAGGAAAATGTCGCCCCCGTACCAGAACTGGTTGTCGGAGAAATCGCCCCAGTACTTCGATCCTCCGGCATTGAATCCGAAGGCCATGACGTTTCCGACGCTCTGCGAGCGGGCGCTCCGCGGGACGGCCGCGATGAAGAGCACGGCAAGGAGAAGGACGATCGCGACCCGCCAGGGGGCCGTGGTGAGATGCGCTGCGGTGCGGAGAGGGTGCATGACTCGTTCCTTGTGTCACTGAGCGTGCATGAGCGCCGTGCGGAGAGACGGGTCTCGTCTCCACAGCGGTGACCGGCATCCCCGGGCGGGACGTTCGGACGCTCTGCGGCGATCGATCAGGGTTTGGTTGACAAATGATAAAATTTTTCGCTCTGAGGAACAAACGCGGCGCGGCATCCCACCGTCCGCCGCTTGACCCGCTCCGCCGGATATCGTACATTCAAACCGAAATTCAGACCTGTTTAACCTCTACGCGGGAGCACCTGTGAACGGCACACTGTCTGCATTCCATTCCCTCGGAAAACGCGTCGCCCTGTGCGCCGCCCTTTGTCTCGCCACGCTCGCCCCCCTCCGCGCGCAGACTTTCACCGAAGTGACCACGGACGGGTGGGGTCCCGGCATCGACCAACCCTCGCCCTGCGTCCTCGACATCGACGGCGACGGCCTGCTCGACATCCTGCTTGGAATGAAGGACCAGGCGATTTGGCACTACGAACAGACAGTGCCCGGCTCCCTGCAATTCACGCTGGTCACGCGCCGCTTCGCCGGGCTCACCGGCTACGCGCAGCCGCATGTCACCGCGGGCGATCTCGATGGCGACGGACGCATCGACCTGCTCATCGGCCAGAACTCGGGCACGCTGCTGCACTACGAACAGGTGGACGTTCGCGGCGCGGATTTCATCAAGATCAACGACAGTTTTTCCGGCTTCGACGTCGGGGCACACGCCGTGCCGTGCTTGACGGATTTCAACGGCGACGGGTTGCTTGATCTCATTGTCGTCAACTCCTCCGGGATCTGTGCGCATTTCATCCAACCGGCGGCGGCGTCCTCGACTTCGTGCCCGGCGCGCCGGAACTGTTCGCGGGGACCGATTCGTACACATCCATATTCGTGAGCGACATCAACGGCGACGGACTCCTCGACGCGCTGCAGACGAACAAGAGCAACACGATCACGCATCTCGTGCAGGACGCCGCGAAGAAAGATTCCTTTTCCGTCGTTGCCTCCACGCTCAATTCCATTTCCGTCGGCCATCACGCCATGCTCTTCGTGCGCGATCTCGACGGCGACGGACTCCGCGAAATGATCGTCGGCCGCCTGACGGGACAGCTCCTCCTGTACCGACAAAAATCCGCAACATCGTTCGATTTTGGAGCCCCCATCGATACCGCGTTTCTGCGCATCCGCGATTTCGGGTCCGATGCGAGCATGGTCGCGGCGGATATCGATGGCAATGGACGTCTCGACCTGCTCATCGGCGCCATCACGCAATACGACGATCCTGAAGGACGCGTTCTGCGTCTTGAGCAGGCCGCTCCCGGCAGTCTGCGCTTCGACCTTGTGGCGGATCCCTTCAGCGGCATCATCTGCGGAGGATGGCCGGGGTTGGGCCTTCACGACATCGACGGAAACGGACGCTTGGATCTTCTGCTCGGCAACGCGCAAGGCCTGTTC
Source organism: Ignavibacteria bacterium (assembly GCA_016720835.1). Taxonomy (GTDB): domain Bacteria; phylum Bacteroidota; class Ignavibacteria; order SZUA-365; family SZUA-365; genus JADKJW01. The sequence continues at coordinate 500,011 of JADKJW010000001.1, read as the reverse complement.
AAACGCTATGAGCAGACCGCGGCCCGCGGCACCGCGTTTGCGATTGTTAATCCGCTGTTCAATCGGGGGATGGATCTGCCGGGGAACGCCAGCTATCCCGCCTTCGCGGACCTTGACGGCAACGGGCGGCTCGACATGGTCATCGGCACCTCGAATGGCGCGATTCATCACTACGAGCAGGATGCCGCCGGGGATACCACCTTCACCGTTGTCGGTACCTCGTTCAGCGGGAGCGGAGGGGGATACTATCCGTCCGTCTCCTTCACGCGCGATCCGCTTTCGCAGCGCTTGTTCATGTACATCGGTCGCGGGTGGAAAGTGGAGCAGTGGCTGCAGGATTCGGCGCAGCCCCGCACCTTTTCCTGGGTACGCGAAGTTCCCGGCATCACGTCGTTCAGCTACGCCCAACCCGTGGCTGCCGATGTGAATGCGGACGGCACGGCGGATCTCCTGGTCATGCATCAGGACGGCGGAATTTCCCTGTACCTCGGAGCGTCAACATCGGGAACGGAACACGCAGCCGCCGATCCGTCGTTCTCGCTTGGAACCGCGTATCCTCAGCCCGCGTCGTCCGCGATCCAGACTCCGGTGCGCCTGGCGCGCGAAGCGCATGTGCGCGTGGATCTTGTCGACGTTCTCGGGCGGAGCGTCGCGCTGTTGCACGATGGGTCGCTGCGCGCTGGAGAGCACATTCTCAATGCCGATGTTCGTTCCATCCCGTGCGGATTCTACCTTGTCCGCGCCATGTCCGGTACTGAAACGTCGGTGACGCGGGTGGTCATCGAGCGCGAGTAGGACCGCGGGATGTGGAACTCTCGCCGTTCGTGCGTACATTGATCTGATATGCGTACATGAAACACTGTCCGCATCCGAACGATGCGGACAGTGTCGCGCGCATGATTGGATCAATCGAGACGAACGCGAGGGCCCCCCGATGCATTTGACCTTGGAAAGCAGCACAACACTTCATACCGGAATCACGATCCCGCTTCTTGGACTGGGCGTCTTCAAAGCGAGCGACGGCGCCGAAACCGAGGACGCGGTCCGTGACGCGCTCGCGGCCGGCTACCGGCATGTGGACACCGCGATGATCTACGGCAACGAAGCCTCCGTCGGCGCGGCATTGCGCGCGAGCGCGCTGCCGCGCGAAGCGGTCTTCGTGACCACGAAGCTCTGGAACACCGATCAGGGGTACGAGCGCGCCATGCGCGCCTGCGACAAGAGCCTCGAGGCGCTCGGTCTCGATCAGCTCGATCTCTATCTGATCCACTGGCCGGTGGAGGGTTCGCGACAGGAGACCTGGCGCGCGATGGAGGCGCTGCTCGCAGCCGGCAAGACGCGTGCCATCGGCGTCAGCAATTACATGCAGCAGCATCTCGAAGAACTCGAATCGTATGCCTCCGTCCTGCCGACCGTGAACCAGATCGAACTCAGTCCGTATAACTATCTCTTCAGGAAACCGACCGTGGATTGGTGCGCCTCGCGGAATATCGTCGTCGAGGCCTACAGCCCGCTCACCAAGGGCATGAAACTGCGCGAGAAGCGCCTGTTGGAAATCGCCGCCGAGTACGGGAAGTCCACGGCACAGATCCTGATCCGCTGGGGCCTGCAGATGGGTTTTGTCGTGCTTCCGAAGTCGACCACGCCCGAACGCATCGCGGAAAACGCGGACGTGTACGGCTTCGAACTCTCCGACGCGGACATGGCGAGACTCGAAAAACTGAACGAAAATCTCGTGACCGGCTGGGACCCCACCGACGCGCCGTAAGCAGCCGTCGCCGCGGCGCCGCGCGATCGCTCGTCGCGACGGAGACCCGCAACTCTCGGACACGCGTCATCTCGTACCTGGCATCTCACATCTCACATTTCATCACACTGCAGACAGAACAGCCCATCGGCGGCGACAGAGGACAACGGTTATGAAGATCGGAATCATCGGGGCGGGACATATCGGCGGAACAGTCGCAAAACTGTGCGCGAACGCGGGACATCAGGTCTGCATTTCCAATTCGCGCGGCCCCGAGTCGCTCGCGGAACTGCTGAAGGAACTGGGACCGAACGTGCAGGCGTCCACCGTCAATGGGGCGGCGGCGTTTGGCGAAATCGTGCTCCTCGCCGCGCCATGGCGCACCCTGGAGGCGCTCCCGTCTCCCTCCGTGATCTCGGGAAAGATCGTGATCGACGCCATGAACCCCTACGCGCCCGACGGCTCGGTGTACGAATTGCGCGACATCACCGCGACCGAAAAAACCGCGTCGCGGCTCCCCGGAGCGCGCGTCGTGAAGGCGTTCAACACCATCTGGAGCGAGAATCTTCGCACGCTCGGCACTCCGGAAGAAGACAAGCGCATCACGATTTTCGTCGCCGGCGACGACGCGGACGCCAAGGCGACCGTCGCGCAGCTGATCGGCGACATGGGTTTCGCGGCCCTCGACACGGGAACGCTCCGCGTCGGCGGTCTGCGACAGGCGGTAGGTTCGCCGCTCTACAACACGGCCATGACTCTCGAACAGGCGAAAGCAGCACTGGCGTCCATGCCCTGACGTTCGAGGCTCCATCATTGGTACTCTGAAGCGCCGGACCCGTGTCCGGCGCTTGACGTTTCGATGAAGCGCTGGACTCCGCGCGTGAAGCGTTGTACTTTTCGGTCATGAACATCACCGCTGTCTGTTTCGTCATTCTCGCCGCCGCCTGGTCCGTCCTTTCCGCACAGACACCCTGGCGCAGCATCCTGCCTCTCAAGGCATGCTCGGCGGACAGCAGTTTCTACGACGTGCACATGGTGGACGCCGCGCATTTCTTCGCCGTCGGCGAGGACGGCGCGGCGCATCGCAGCAGCGACGGAGGCGCGACATGGTCATCCATGCCGATGGGCACATCGGCGGATCTCTACGGCATCGCATTCTCGTCCCCCTTCCGCGGCGTTGCCTGCGGCGACCGCGGGACGCTGCTCCGCACGGACGACGGTGGCGCATCGTGGTCCGCAATACCTCTGCCAGGCTTCGCTCAGCGCGCCTTGTACGCCGTCGCCTGCGTCGATTCGGCGCGGTGGATCGCTGTCGGCGGAGCCAGCGCCATTGCGCACGGACAGTTCGGGCTGCCCGACGGTTTCGTCCTCTACAGCAGCGACGCCGGCGGCACATGGAGCACCATGCTTGCGGACGCGACGCAGTTTTATTGGCGCATCGCCGTCCTGCCTCGATCGGCCACAGCGCGCGTCAGCGCGTATGGACCGCTGACGGGTGGACGCATCATCGCCAGCGAAGACGGAGGCGTCACCTGGCGCGAGGAGGCGACGCAGTTGCCCTTCCTGCCGCACGACATCAGCTGTGCCGTGTCGGGCGCCGACACCGTCTGCGTCGCATGCGGAGGCGATCCGACAAGCTTCGGCCGGGACGCCGCCCTGGCCGTCAAGCGGAATCAGACGCCCTGGTCCGTTGTCTCCGCGCCGTCAGGAGGCGGCTTTGCGTGGAGCGCGCTCGCGCGTCCCGCGCCCGCAGGAATTTCGATCCTCATCGGGACACAGACGGGTCAGATCTGGTCGAAAAGCGATACCGGCGCATGGGCGAGGTGGCCGGATGTCCCGTCGGCGTGTCCCGTGTACGCACTGGCGGGTGCTCCGCTCCCCGCGGGATTGGAGGGCCCTGTACTCGCGGGCGGCAGCGGGCACGGGCTCTTCCTTCGCGATGCGCAACCGCTGTCCTCGCGTGATCCGAACACCACGCGCGAAGCAGGGTATTTCCTCGCGCAGAATTTTCCGAATCCCTTCGGCGCGGCCGGGGCGAATCGAACGGAGATCGTCTATACCCTGCCGCAATCCGGCCGCGTCGTGCTGCGCGTGCGCGACCTGCTCGGGCGCATCGTTGCGGAACTGGTGGATGCTGTGAAGACCGCCGGGACGCACCGCGTGCGCGTGGACGGCTCAGAGCTCCCGGGAGGCGTGTATTTCTGCACGCTGGAGCATGCGGAGGGCGTGCTCGTCCGGCGCATGCTGCGGGAGTGATGTGAGATGAGAAATGTGAGATGTGCGTCGATCTCCCGTCTCCCCTTCCGCATCTCACCCCGGTTGTGATTCAGGAATACCGGATATAGATTGCGGATATCCAGCATCGACCCATCGGGAGATTCCCCATGCCTCGTCTTCTGAGCCAGTACTGTCTCCGACACATCGTGTTCCTGTTGCTCCTGATGTCTGCAGCCGCGCATGGACAGGACAGGGCCGCGTATTCCTCTGCCTGGCGCGGCGTCGCGTTCGAGACGCCAGTTGCCTTTTCCGCTCCGATTGATGCCGGCCTCGATGCCGTGGCGCTCGTGAATCCTCCTGATCAAACGCTTGGGAAAGGCCGGATGGAACTCACCCTCATCGCGTTCTCGAAGGAGATGCAGGAGAGTCTCGGCGGCAGCGATGCCGACTGTTATTCCTACGCGCTCGCGGTCTTTTTCGGGAGCACCGCGGCCGCGAAGGACGCCGGCATGCGCGCGTTTCTCGACAAGGCCATCGTCGGGCGCACCTTCTCGAAAAGCATCCCAAGCGCGCAGACCGTCGAGATCTATCTCGTTCCGCTCTCCGACGGGTCGAAAATCGCGATCGCGGTATCGCGATTTCAGGGCGTTTCCGAAAAGGAGGCGGAGGATGTGATGCTGGCACTGTCCCGTACCTTCCGCGAAACGACGGCGCGCTGATCCTGCAATTCCGCATTCAGTCTCGTTCTTTCAACATCCGCGCGCGGTTTCTGCGCGGCGCATCCGATACAATCACAGCAGCAGGAGAACGAACATGGGCGTGTATCGACTGACAATGGTGATGGTGGTTTTTCTCGTCGCGGGATTGATGTCCTGCGGGCAGCAGGCAGGGAAGGGCGCGGATACATCCTCGGTGCCCGGAAAGGTGAAGGAGACAAAGGATTTCAAGATCCTCGTTCCCGATGGATGGGAGTTCACCGATTTCGGCAATGCCGTCATTCAGACCTACAACAAGAGCGGGACGTCGATGGTGGAAGTGCGCAAGGCCGGCTTCAACATGACGGACAAGGATCTCGAAGCAACCCAGGCCATGTTGGTGACACAGTACAAGGGAACGCCTCTCGAGAAAGTCGACATGCTCGGCCTCACCTTCCTGAAAACCACATACGATGCGTCCTCCACACATCAGACGACCTACGCGGCGCTCCTGAAAGGCGGGGTGAAACTCTCCATCGGCCTCATGGGCGCGAAGCACGAAACCGATCCGACCATCCAGGCGGTGTTGAAATCGATCGTGTTGAAATAGCCGCTGGAGATCGGGCCAGGGAGAGGGTGACAGGTGACAAGTGACAAGTGACAGGTGACAAGTGACAGGTGACAAGTGACAGGCGACAGGTGACAGATGACAGATGACAGGGGAAAGATTGGAACGAATGATCCAGTCTGTGAACGTGGAATTGCAGCACTGGCATATCCGGATTGGAGCGACTAAGTTGTCCTGCAAATGCTGTGACAGCCATAACGAAAAGGAGATACCTTCATGAGCAAAACACAGAACGCAAAAAAGACCACCAAGAAAGCGCCGACGAAATCCATGAAAGAGAAGAAGGCCGCCAAGCGCGACTCGAAGAATGAGAAGGGAAAGTCGGGACTGTAGAACGCGTTCGACCATCCATCCAATGTGATACGACGGCGGACTGTGAATACCACTCTCCGCGTCTCCGCGTCCCCGCGTCTCCGCGTCCCGGTTCCCCCGCGTCTCCGCGTCCCCGTGTCCCCGCGTCACATCGCGCACTGTGCGATGCTGCTCGCCATGCTTGCCGCGAACACCGTTGCACAACCCGTCGCGTGGGAGATTCGCGGTTCCGGCGGCGGCGGCGCGCTGTATGCGCCGAGCTTCAGTCCGCACCGCCGTGGCGAGCTGTACCTGCAGTGCGACATGAGCGAGGTGTTCCACAGCACGAATTTCGGGAAGCGCTGGAGCACGGTGGACTTTCGCCAGCTCGGTTCGGTCCTGTTCTCGCCGGTGGCGTATACATCGGATAAGAACGTCCTTTATGCTCTGCATAACGGCGTGAATGGTCGTCGCCGTCCCGCCCGCAGCACGGATGGGGGTTCGCACTGGACCGTTCTCCCGTCCGATCCGACAGGAGGTGTTTCGTATGCCCTCCTTGCGGATCCACACGCCGTGCAACGCGTGCTGCTGGCCGGCACGAGCACGGTGTACCTGTCAAACGATGGCGGCACGTCCTTCACCGCCGCCGTCTCCGCGGGCTCGCACCCGTCGGGGTGCAGAATGGCGGGCGCGTTCTTTTCCGGCGACAGCTGCTTTCTCGCAACATCCATCGGCCTCTTCCTCTGCACGGACCTGACCGTCCCAACACCGGTGTTCGCCCCGGTTGCCGCGACCGGCATTCCGGCCACGGAGCGTATCTGGGCCTTCGCGGCATCGCGCGAGGGATCGACGCTTCGGTTTTGCTGTCTGACCTTCGATTCGGCGAGCGTCAAGCCCGGCGTGCTGCCGCAGCGCACCCACACGAATTTCCGGAACGTCTACACGCTCGATGGGGGGCAGGGGCAATGGACGAATCGCACGGCATCCATTCCGGCCGGTTCTCTCCCCGCGTTCGTCGACATGTGCGAGAACGACGTCGACGACGTCTGGCTCTGCGGCGAGGGGGCCGACGCGTTCGGCCGCAGGGTGTTCAGCGCGTGGAAGAGCTCGGATGGAGGCCTGTCGTTCGGCAGCGCCCTCACGACGGCGAACAACGGCAACATCCTCACGGCCTGGGGCGGACAGAACGGCGACAACGGCTGGGGCTGGTGGGGCTGCCCGAACGGCTTCGACCTCGACCCGAAGGACCCGGACGTCGCGGCCTTCTGCGACATGGGCTGGATCCACGTCACCACCGACGGCGGCGCGAGCTGGGCGCAGGCGTACTCCGACAGCACGGTGTATCATGCATCCGGATCCGATACTCCGAAATATCTGTCGTACGCGAGCGCCGGACTCGAACCCACCTGCAGCTACTGGATGACGTGGATCGATTCCCTCACCATGCTCGCATCGTTCGCGGACATCGTGGCCCAGCGCAGCACGGACGGGGGGCGCACCTGGTCCTTCCATTACACGGGACTGCTCGTCAAAACAAACAATGATGCCGGCGTCATTCTGAAGCATCCCTCCACGAACATGCTGTACGCCGCCACCGGCGAAATCGTCGGCGCAAACGGCATCCATACCGATGCGCGCGCCGCTTCCATCGGACGCGTGTGTCTGTCCGCAGACAACGGCATCACCTGGCAGGTGATGCACGATTTCGGGCATACCGTCCAATCCATCGCGTTCGATCCCGCCCATCCTTCCCGGATGTACGCGTGCGTGCTTGATGTGCCCGGCGGCGCGGGAGGCATCTATGCGTGCAACGATATTTCGCGTGGCGCGGCGTCGCAGTGGATCAGGCTGGCCGCCCCGCCGCGCACCGAAGGCCGCGCGAAGGAGCTGCAGGTGCTGCGCGACGGCACGCTCGTCGCGGTGTACGGCGCGCGCGACAAGGGCGGCTGGCAGTTCACTCCGTCGTCGGGGGTGTTCCTCAGCAGCGATGGCGGCGCGTCATGGATCGATCGCAGCGCGGTGGGGATGCGCGATCGCGTCAACTCGCTGTTGGTCGATCCCGCCGATACCACCGACAACACGTGGTACGCCTTCGTCGGTCTCGCGGGTGCCACCGGACAACCCGGCGTGCATCGCAGCAATGATCGCGGCGCGAGCTGGACGCGCATTGTCGCCCAGGGAGCGTGGTCGGGCACCTTCAATCCGCGCCGTCCCGATGACATGGTGCTCTGCACCGATGGCGCCGGCCTGATGTATCTGCGCAATGCGCGCGGTGCGACGCCGGTGGCCGTCAGCGACAGCGCCTTTCCGTTCCGCAATCCCATGCGCGCCTTCTTCAATCCGTATGACGATCGACAGCTTTGGGTGATGACCTTCGGGAACGGCATGTATGTCGGCATGTACGATTCCTTGCCCCTCCTCGCGGTTTCCGGCACGCCGGAAGCGGCGCCCATGGAACTTCACGTCTCGCCGAATCCCGCGCGTGGACACGCGTTCGTGACCATGCGGATGCGGCGTTCCGGCCGGGCGCGTCTCGTCCTGCATGACGTGCTCGGCGCGCGCATCTCGGTACTCGCCGATGACTTTTTCACTGCGGGGACGCATCGGTTTCCGCTCGATCTCTCTCCGCTCGCCGCCGGTGTGTATTTCCTGCGCGTGAGCGGCGACGACGCGTCAAGCGTGTCCCGGTTCATCTTCGCGCCCTGAACGGAAAATGTATTTCCCTCGCGCGGCCGTCTCTCACGGTACGCGTGAACACGGAGGGGCGGATGCACGGAGTCTTCTCGCGCCGCACAGCGGCTCGCACCTCACCGCGCGATGATGAATGGTCTCGCCACCCGGCGGCCGCGCATTTCCGCAATGAGGAAATACGCGCCCGGCGGCATGTCCGTCACAGGCAGGGACAGCACGGTCTCCGGTGAGGTCGCGCTCATCGTCTTCTCCACGTGGCGCTGCCCCGATGCCGTGCACACGATCAACCGCACAGTTTCCCCCGCAGCGGATCGCAGCCTCGCATGCACTTCGCGCGCGGCAGGATGCGGGTACGGTGCTTCCAAGGCGAACGCGAGCGGCGGCGCCGGAAAATCCGCACCGGAGATGGCCGGTTCGAGCAGGGCGCGTTCGTACACGCCGTTCCCGTGCGTGGCCACGCGAAGCGCCCGGTTGGCGGGAGAGACCGAAAGATCCATGGCGATCACGGCCGAGGGCAGGCCGTCGCTCCATGCCATCCACTGGGCGCCGCCGTCCCGCGAGACATACACGCCGTAATCGTTTCCGGCGTACACGGTGTTCGGAACATCCGGATCGATCGCCACCGCCGATGTCGGAAGGTCGGGCAATCCGGCCCCGGCATCGCTCCAGCTCGCGCCGGCGTCCGAGGTTTTCCAGACATGTCCGCTGCCGAAGCCCGATGCCGTGATGTATGCCGTGCGCGCGTCGGTCGGATGCATCGCGATGTCCACGAGGAAGCGGTCGGGCAGCGTGCCGGTGATGTCGCGCCAGCTTGTGCCGCCGTTGAACGACACGAATGCGCGCGCCCGCTTCGTGCCGGGCGCGGTGGTTGCATACACCGTGTCGGGAGAGAAGCGCGACACGGCTATCGCGAGGAGCGGATCGCCGTCGAGCGCCGCGCCGCCGTTCACGGCTTTCCAGGTGTCGCCCGCGTCGGTCGATTTGTAGACGAGGCGCTCTCCCGAATACAGGATATCAGGATGCGATACTGCGAGCGCGAACGGCGCGACAAACGCCGCGGTGATATCCGCATCGCGGATGTGGGACCAGCTCGCGCCGTTGTCGGTGCTGCGGTAGCGCGCGCCGTACTGCGTCGAGGCGTAGAGCCTCGCGGTGCTCGCGGGATGAAGCAGGCTCATCGCCCCGTCGCCGCCGAGCACGCGTTCCCACGCGCGGCTTCCGCGGTGGATCACGGTGCCGTTGTCCTGCAGTCCGCCGATGATCAGCACGCTGTCGCGCATGTGCGAGGGAGCGCCGTTGTAGAACTGGCTGCTTTGATACCCGCCGTTCCGGGCTTCGAAGCTGTCGCCGAACGTGTCGGTGTGAAAGATGCCGCCGTCTGTCGCGAGGTAGAGGGCGTCCGGATGCAGGGGATCGGTTGTCAGAGCGTGGATGTCCGCGTGCACGAAATTCGGATCTCCCTCCGCTTCTCCAGGTTCGACGATGCCGTCGAAGGAGGCCCGCCAATCGGAAATTTTCGTGAAGCTCGCACCCGCGTTTTTCGATCGCCACGCATCGATGCCGACGCACAGAATGCGCGTCGTGTCCGTGGGATGCGGGAGGACCGCATGCGAGTACCATCCCTGGTAGGACGCGATGTCGGACGCGCCACGGATCGTCCAGGTGTCGCCGCCGTCGCGGCTGATGCAGAAGGCCGTTCCTGTGACGGGCGCAGTCACGGTGCCCACGCAGGCGTAGACCGTCGCCGGCGCGTTCCGCGGGAGTTCGAGCGAGATCTTTCCCGAGAATACCGTGGGGAAGCCGTTCGCGAGCAACGTCCAGTGCCCGCCTGCGTCCGTGCTGCGATACACGCCGCCGCCCGCGCTGCCGAAATTCCCGCAACCGACATAGACACGGGACGGATCGGAGGGATGCAGCACGAGCGACATCGCCATCGGCACATCATGCACGCGCGTCCAGGTGCCGCCGGCATCGGAGCTGCGGTACGTGCCTTCCGTGGTTGCGGCCCAGACGATGGACGGGTCGATCGGATTGATGCGTACTTCCCATACACCGCCGCGGCTGTCGTAGGACCAGTCGAGCGACGGCGTCCACGTGCGGCCGCCGTCCGTGCTCTTGAGAATGCCGATGCCGAAGCTCCCGCGCGTGAGGCGGTCGACGAGTCCGCCCAGGGCGCGCTGATACCCGTACACTTCGCCGGTGCCGATGTACATGATGGCGGTGTCGTGTGGCGCGATCGCGATGGAACTCACGCCCAGCACGGGATGCCCTGTCTCGATGCGTTCCCACGCGGAGGCGCCGATCCCGCGCGACTCCGAGCGCCACAGTCCGCCGCTGGCCGATCCCGCCCAGATCGTGTTCGGATTCAGCGGATTCACGGCGATCGCGAGCGTGCGGCCGCCGACGTTGTTCGGCCCGAGCGATGTCCAGCGCGAAGGCGCGCTCTGCGCGGAGAACCGCGACATCGGAGCGTTGTGTCTGAAATACGCCGCGCCGAACGCCCCGGCCGGCGCATCCCGCAACGGATACGTGCGCGAGCGCGCGAAGTATTGCAGCGCTTCCAGGGCCCCGCTCCGAGGTCCTTCGGTGTTTTTCCGCGGGATGTGTGCCGGCCCGGTGAGCGACACCGCGGCCGCGATGCCCGCGAAAATGAGCACGGTGTAAACGCGATGCGAACCCATGGCGACCTCCGCGACTGTCCTGTTTCACAACGATACGAAATTGTTCGTCGTGATGCCGGATCCCCGCCGCTTGCGCTTCTCCGCGCCCTTGTCTATACTCCCGCGTTCCATTCCTCACCGACGCACCTCTCGTCCTCCGGCGCGCATCGACCGCAGCGGGCGGGATACCATCGCATCGATCAACCTGCAAGGCTGACCATGGAATCACCTGTCGCATATACATCCACAACGACACCCGTCGCATCGAACGGCGATGCCGATTTCGATCTGGGCATCGACGGGTTTCGCTTTTCGGATCTGTACAACACCGCGCGGCTCGCCGATCTCTTCGAGACTTTCCGCGACTTGCTCGCGCGCAACGACCCCGGTGTGGCGTCAACGTACGAACGCTACCTGTCGGAGAAAGGGGAAGGGTGGACGCCGCAGGACCTGTCGGCCATTCTCGTCGATGCAGGACGGCAGATCGACGGCTTCCTCGGCCTGCTCTTCAACGTGCCCGCGGCGCAGCAGGCACTGCGCGATGCCGCGGAGCGCGACCGGCCCATCCTCCGCTTCAAGCGCGACTTTCTTCAGCGCCGCGTCTGGAAAAAGTTCGCGTCCTCGCCGCCCGCGCTTGACGCCTTTCCGCTGCGTGATTCCTCCGCGACCCTGCTCCTCGCCGCACTCGATGAGGTGTACGCCGCCGAGAATGTCCGTCACCGTGAAACCGCTCCAGCGCCGGATCCCGAACTGCAGACGGCCGTCGCAATCGAGCAGTTGCTGGCTTTGGAATGGGTGTTCAAACGCCGGACGGGCGACCAGCCGGACGGCGCCGACAACGCGATCGAACTCGCAACCGTGACGGCGCTGCACGCGGCGCTCGCGCGGAGGACCGCGCTGGAAGCCATGCACGTCGACGCTCCCGCGCCAGCCGACAGGGAAGATGCCGCCAGGTTCATTGCCGCGATCATGGACACCGTCGAACAGTGGTGCTTCCTGCGCGCGCAGCACCCGCTCGGCCGTCCCGACGTGAAGGACTGGGTGTCGTACCGCTTCCCCGAGGACCTCGATCCGATGCGTCTCGTCCACGTCCTGCATCCGAACGACGCGCTGCCCGAGGAAATGACCGGCCCCGCGGACCGGCTGCGCAGACGCGACGGTTTCTCGCTCACCGACACGCGATTTTCGACGCGTGAGGTCCTCGCCGAATCGGACTACTGTGTCTTTTGTCATGGCCGCGACCGCGATTCCTGCTCCAAGGGCCTGCACGAAAAGGACGGCGCCCTCAAACGCAACGCGCTCGGGATCCCGCTCGCGGGATGTCCGCTCGACGAAAAAATCTCGGAAATGCACGTGCTGCGCAACGAGGGACTCTCCGTCGGCGCGCTCGCCATCATCATGCTCGACAATCCGATGTGTCCCGGCACCGGCCATCGCATCTGCAACGACTGCATGAAGGCGTGCATCTACCAGAAGCAGGAACCGGTCAACATCCCGCAGATCGAGACCGGCGCGCTCACGGATGTGCTGGCGCTGCCGTACGGTCCCGAAGTCTACTTCCTTCTGACGCGCTGGAACCCGCTCAATGTGCGCCGTCCGTACGCATTGCCGTACAACGGTCGGAACATCCTCGTCGCCGGCATGGGCCCCGCGGGCTACACGCTCTCGCATTATCTGCTCAACGAAGGTTTCGGCGTCGTCGGCATCGACGGCCTGAAAATCGAACCGCCGGACGACGCGCTGAGCGGCGCCGGACGCCCCTTCCCGCAACCCTTGCGCGAGTATGCGACCATCGCCGTCGATCTCGCGGCGCGGAGCATGAGCGGTTTCGGCGGCGTGTCGGAGTACGGCATCACCGTGCGCTGGGACAAGAATTTCCTCACGCTGCTGCAACTGACGCTCGCGCGGCGCGACCGCTTCCACGTCTACGGCGGCGTGCGCTTCGGCGGCACGCTCACCATCGACGACGCGTGGGCGCTGGGCTTCGATCACATCGCCATCGCGACGGGCGCCGGGCGTCCGACCATCGTGGACATGAAGAACAACATGTCGCGCGGCATGCGCATGGCGTCGGATTTCCTCATGGCCCTGCAGCTCACCGGCGCGGCGAAGTCCGACACCCTCGCCAACCTGCAGGTGCAGCTCCCCGCGATCGTGATCGGCGGCGGCCTGACTGCGGTGGATACGGCCACGGAATTGATGGCCTACTACCCCGTGCAGGTCGAAAAAATCCGCGCGCGCTATCTTGCGCTTGCCGCGGCAGACGGCGTGGATGCGGTCCGCGCCATGTACGCGCCGGACGAATTGCCGGTGCTCGACGAATTTCTCCATCACGCCGAAGCCATCGCCGCGGAGCGTGCGCGCGCGGCATCCGCCGGCGAGCTGCCGGATTTCGTGCCCCTGCTCCGCTCCTGGGGCGGCGTCAGAATCGCCTATCGCAAGGCCATGACCGACGCTCCCGCATACCGACTCAACCACGAGGAAATCGCGAAGGCGCTCGAGGAAGGCATCTCCTTCGTGGAGTGCCTCTCTCCCGTCGAAGCGAAACTCGGTCCCGACGACAGCATCGCGGCCGTCGTCTTCGAGCGGCAGGCGAAGGACGGCGAAGGGCGCTGGTTCGCCACCGGCGAGCGCGTCACCCTCCCCGCGCGCTCCGTCATGGTGGCCGCGGGCACCAGTCCCAACACCATCATCGCCCGAGAATATCCCGGCTTCTTCGACGTCGATGCGCGCACGCGCTATTTCACGCCGCATGCGTTCGATGACGACACCCTCGTCCCCGCCTCGGCGGAAGCGCCGGGCTTCTTCACGTCCTATCATCACGACGGGAAGTACATCACGTATTACGGAGACAATCATCCGGTGTACGCCGGCAACGTGGTGAAAGCCATGGCATCGGCCAAGCACGGCTACCATGCCATCGTGGACCTGTTCGCCGCGGACGTCGCTTCGCGGGACAAGGCGGGCCAGACTGCGAGAGACGCGCGCTGGTCGGCCCTGCGCACTGATCTGGATGACCGCCTCCTCGCCACGGTGGTCGGCCTGACGCGCTACACGCCCTCCATCATCGAAGTGACGGTCAAGGCCCGCTCCGCCGCCGAGAAATTCCAGCCGGGGCAATTCTATCGCGTGCAGAACTACGAGCGCAGCGCGCCCGTCGTGGATGGCACGCGGCTCACCATGGAGGGCCTTGCCCTCACCGGCGCCTGGGTCGACAAGGAAAACGGGCTGCTCAGCACCATCGTGCTCGAGATGGGCACGTCATCGCGTCTGTGCGCGTCCCTCGAACCCGGCCAGCAGCTCGTGGTCATGGGCCCGACCGGCGCGCCGACGGAAATCCCCGCGGACGAACACATCCTGCTCGCGGGCGGGGGACTCGGCAATGCCGTGCTCTTCTCCATCGCGAAGGCGCTCTCGAACAACGGCTGCAAGGTGCTCTACTTCGCAGGCTACAAGCGCGGCGAAGACCTCTACCGCCGCGAGGACATCGAAGACGCCACGACGCAGGTGATCTGGAGCACCGATTCCGGCGACGAGATCGTGCCGCAGCGGCCGCAGGATGGTCACTTCCGCGGCAACATCGTGCAGGCCATCAAGTCCTACGCCGAAGGTTCGTTCGGCGACATTCTCGTGCCCCTGCACAAGGTCACGCGCATCATCGCCATCGGTTCGGACCGCATGATGGCGGCCGTCAAGGATGCGCGACATACCGTCCTCGCCCCCTACCTGCGTCGTCATATCGGCATCGGCTCCATCAATTCCCCGATGCAGTGCATGATGAAGGAAATTTGCGCGCAATGCCTGCAGCGTCACGTCGATCCCGTCAACGGCAAGGAGAGCTTCGTCTTTTCCTGCTATTTCCAGGATCAGGAGCTCGATGAGGTCGACTGGAAAAACCTCAACGATCGTCTGCGGCAGAACATCATCGTCGAGAAGCTCTCGAACCGCTACCTGGATCATCTCCTGAAGAAAACGGATCTCGTGATCCGATAAAAAACCTGCGGCGGCGCCGAGGGAGCCGCTGGGGCGCTTCCTCGCGAGAACGAGGGAAGCGCGCATCTGCCGAAATCAGTTGAGCTTTCGGAAAATGCATGGTATTTTCCGGCATCCATCGTCGGTATGCGCGCACCTGCACAAGAAGTGTGAGCCGTTTCATTGTTCGTGATGAAAGGGCGCGCGTTGTCCAGTGTTGCGTGCTGTTCGGCGTTTTCCGTTCTCATTCCCTATGGAGGTCCGTATGCGTCGGTTACGATATACAGTGTGTGTTGTGCTCCTCTCTCTCCTCGTTGCTGGCGCGAGCCAGTCCTTCGCGCAGGAGAAGAAGAAGAGCAAGGTTGCCATGCCCAGTCAGGAGGAGATCATGAAGCGTTGGGAAGCTTTCGCCACGCCCGGAGATCCGCATAAGTGGATGGCCTCGATGGCGGGAACCTGGAACATGGAGTCGAAATGGTTCATGGCCGGTCCCGGATCGGAACCGTCGGTGTCCACCGGAACAGCGGTGTACTCCATGATCCTCGGTGGCCGGTATCTGAAGCAGGAAGCGACCGGAACAATGATGGGGATGCCGTTCGAGGGTGTCGGCATCAACGGGTACGACAATTTCAAGAAGAAATTCGTCGGCACCTGGATCGACAACATGGGCACGGCCATTTCCGCAATGGAGGGGACAGTTGATGCCAGCGGGAAGGTCCTCACCATGTGGGGGACCATGGACGAACCCACCACCGGCGAAAAGAACAAGAAGGTCAAGTATGTCATGACCGCGGTGAATGCCGACAAACACACGTTCGAAATCTACGACGTCACGACCTACGGGGAGAAAGCCCCTGTGGCCGTGATGACGTATACGCGGAAGAAATAGGTTTCATGACCCCGGCGGGGCGCCGGGCTCGGCGCTCCGCCCGTGGTCCGTCGACGGCGGGTCTTTCGTCCCCGGGAGAAACAAACCGCGCGCTGAGGTGTCTTTCCATTCATGCGGCCGATGTCGGAAAGCATCCCAGGAGATTATTCTCGACATTGTCCTCCCGTATCGCGCCGTCCATTCCTTCGCGTTCTATAGATCACCGAGTCCCATCAACCATTGAGGTCGTCATGAAACGTATCGCCAATGCGCGCAACATTCCCGTCCTTCTCGCGATTGCGGCCGCACTCCTCCTGTCATCGTGCCAGAGTTCCACGGATCCGAACGGAAATCCGGGCGGCGGACTCGGCGGCGCGGCATCCTCAGGCGTCGTGTCTGGAAAAGTCGTCAGCACCGGGAACTTCGGCGTGGCCGGGGTGGAAGTCCGTATCGGTACGAGCGTGGCGTACACGAACTCGAAGGGTGAATTCTACATGGCGCAGGCGCCCGCCGGCAAACGCGTTCTCGTGACCTTCCGCAGCAGCAGCCATGCGATGACGCAGAAGATTGTCGTCGTCGGCTCGGGCCGCGCCACGTACGTGGAAGCATCCATGCTCCCGTACGGGACGCAGCAGAACCTGAACGCCGCGGCCGGCGGCACGGTGTCCGTCGCCGGCGCGTCCGTCGTCTTCCCCGCGAACGCGCTCGTCGACAGCAAGGGCAATGCGTTCGTCGGCACGGCCCTGGTGAAAGCCACGTATTTCGATCCCACCGGCGCGCAGTTCTACGGCTGCTTCCCCGGCGAATTCGCCGGCGTGCGCACGGACGCCTCCGAGACGGGCATCGAGTCCTTCGGCTTCATCAATGTCGAGATCAGCGCCAATGCCCAGAAGCTCCAGCTCGCGTCGGGCAAGCAGTCGCAGATCACCATGCCCATCCCCGCATCGCTCCGCGCGAAGGCGCCGCAGACCATCCCCCTCTGGTACTATGACGAAACACAGGGCAAGTGGATCGAGGAAGGTTCGGCGACCAAGGTCGGGAACAACTACGTCGGCAGCGTCGGACATTTCAGCAACTGGAATTGCGACATGCCGAATCAGACCTCCTTCCTCGAAGGCAAGGTGGTCGACAAGAACGGCGTCCCCCTCTCCTTCGCGAACGTGCAGACCACGGGCGTGGATTACACGGGCTCCTCCCGCGCGCAGACGGACGACCTCGGGCATTTCAAGATCGCCGTCAAGTCCTCCGCCACCGCGAAGGTCTGGGCGAGCTTCTACATCGTCTCCAGCACCCCGCAGAACATCACCACTCCTGCAACGGGACTCGTCCAGGACATCGGCACCATCGTGGTCCCGGTCGATACCGCGCAGTTCTGCTCCATCATCGGACGCGTCATCGACAACGCCAACCTGCCCGTCTCGTACATGTCCGTCGTGCTGAAGGACGGCACCGGAAAGCAGATCGACTATCTCAGCACGAACAAGGACGGCAAATTCCGCTTCTTCGGCGAGGCGGGAACGAACTACACGCTGGAAGTGTCCTGGTACGGCGATTCGGTCAAGAATTCCAAGACCGTCAGCGTGACCACCCCGGTGAATCCCGGCACGGTTGACGTCGGCGACATCAAGGTCGATCTCGGCGGTTCGCTCGTCATCGGTCGCGCGGTCGACTCCACCGGGACGCCGCTCGCCAACGTGATGGTGTACGCCTACGGCAGCAGCGGCTCGGGCGGCCAGAACCGCGAGGCGCCCACCGACGCGACCGGACGCTTCACGATTTCGGTGAAACCGAACATCACATTCCAGCTGAGCCTGTATTACCTGCAGAAGCAGAAAGTCCTCACCGTCACGAGCCCCAATCTCGGCGAGACCAAGGACCTCGGTGACATCGTCATACCGTAAGGAGCCTGCCCCGAGCCTGTCCGCCGAAGTCCGCCGGAGGCGGACGCAGGTGGGCGCAGCTGAGGGGTGAAAAGCCTGCCCCGAGCCTGTCCGCCGAAGTCCGCCGGAGGCGGACGCAGGTGGGCGAAGCTGAGGGGTGAAAAGCCTGCCCCGAGCCGTCTGCCGGTCCGCCGAGCGAGCGGAAGTCGAGCCCGCGCAGCGCGGATTCCGCACGACAGAAGATAAAAAAACGACAAGGCCGTCCGATATCAGGGCGGCCTTGTCGCATTCATCCGTTCTCCAATCTTTATCTCACATTTTCATCTCACAGCTCACATCTCACATCTTCATCTCACATCTGTTTCTCACAGATAGTACAGATATTTCACCTTCAACACCGCGGCGCGCTCGCGCATCTGGAAGCGTTCAACGGGCGTCTGGCTGCCCGCGGGGGAGTCTACACGCCAGTCGCGGATTTCGTTGATCGAGAGGTACACCCAGCTCTTCGGCAGGAACTGGTAGGAGATGAGCAGCCCGCCGAGCAGCTGCTCGACACGGTCCGTCGATCGCTTCGCGACGAGATCGATGTAGGCATAGATGTTCAGATCGTTCACGGGTGTCAGCGAGAAAAACGGACGCGTGTTGATGGTGACTTCCTCGATGCTGCTCTCCTTGTCCGGATTCGCGACGGGACGCCCCTCGATGAACGAATCAAAGGAGGTTCCGATCTGTAATTCGTCGAAGACTGTCCACGAAGCCCCGACGCCGTACCAGGCGTAGTACGATTGATACCCGCGCCGGAAATTGAAGCTCCGCTGCCAGCCACCGTACATGTTCGCGCTCCACTTCGGGGAAATGTTGAACCAGGACGAAAATGTGACTTCCGTGGAGGGATACGTGGTGTCGCCGTCCCTGGAGCGGCCGTGGCTCGCGTTGATCTCGAAGCCGAAATTGGACCGGAAGCTCATGTTCATGCCGAGGAGGGCCGAGTGATCGGTGTACAGGTCAGCATGTTCGTACGTGACCGCACCGCCCGCGTAGAGCAGCAGCGCGCGCAGCTCGCCTTCAGGGAAGTACCAGCGCGGGCCTCCGAGCGCGACGAAATCCGCGAGTCCTTTCCACGGCACGTAACCCACCTGGCTGATGTCGAAATCGTTGCCGATCGCCCGTCCTTTTGCCGCGAGGAACAGCTTGTCCTGCTCGAGTTTGTACCCCGCCGACGCGGCGTAGTCGCCCGTGTTGTTCCGATACGAGCGGGCGAGCTGGTACGCGAGCTGCCAGTCCGAGCCACGCAGCGCGCCGTCGATATCAATCACGCCCTCGTCGTTGTCCTTGTCGTGCTTGCCGACGAAGAGCACACCAACGGACGAGTTTTCCCAGATCTGTTTTTTCACGCGTGCCGAGACGAAGGTGGCGCGTTGTTCGACAACAGGCCCCGATGGTGTTTCATACTCCGTTTCGCCGGCGATGGCCGCGAAGCCACCGTACTCCCAGTCGTCAGCGCGACCGAACGCCTTGGACCCGAACAGCAACGGAGCTTCGCTACCATCGGGCAGTTTTTTGCCGATGCGCCGCGAATAGAACAACTCCAATGGTCTGTAGAACCCGCTGTTCTGTTCGCGCCCTGCGGCCATGAACACTTCATTGCCCTGCGTGAAGAACGGCCGGCGCTCGTTGAAGTACGTTTCGTAGCGCGAGATGCTGAATTGGAAGGGATCGGCCTCGATCTGCGCGAAGTCCGGATTCGCAGTCGCCTGGAAGGTGAGCGATTTCGATGGATTGTAGAAGATGTCGAGTCCGGCGTCATGCTCCACGCGGTACGCGCCTTCGCGGATGGCCGTGGTCTTCTGGAGGCCGACGGGGTAAATCTCGAGGTTGAGGCCATGCGCCGTGGGCCGCTGGCCGTCGAAGAGCAGGCTGCCGAATTTGGAGATGCGCTGGCCCTCGTTTTCTTCATACGATGCCCAGTAGAGATCTTCGCCCCCCTCGGGGACCCAGCGATCGAAGTCCAAACCCCACTGCAGCAGCGATTCGTCGTATTGGATGCAGCGGTAGGGGATTTCCATTTCCACGATGAAGCCCCAATCGTACATCTTTGCGGCCGCGAACCAGACGCCGTCCCAGTTGTAGTCGCGGTTGCGCGCGTCGTCGAGGAGACGGCAGTCAATGCGCACGCCCCCCGCGCTGACGGCGAACTTGTACGCGGTCTGCTTGTCGCCGAAGGTATCAAGCATGATGGAGACGATGTCGCCGCCGAAATCGTCGAGCTTGCCCGTCGGATGCTGCACGGTCCGCGGATCGGCTTCGCAGCGCATGAGGCAGTACAGCGCGTCGGGGGTGGTCAGGACACGCGCCTCCGTGCGATGCGCGGGAGCCTTATGATAATACGGGGAAAGTTGCTCAAAATCGGCGGCGGAATCAGCCGTCGCCCACACGTCGTCCACCACGCCGTCGATCACAGGTCGCGATGGGGCCGCGCGCAGACGCAGGGATTTCTGCTGCGCGAGGGACACCGCCGAGAGAGAAAGCGCGAGAACGAGAAGGAGGGAGAAGTTCGGGCGGGGCATCAGGAGCGGCTCCGGCAGGTGATGGAATCTGAAGTTAACGAAGTCCGGAGAGGAAAGTTGCACGGTGAATTGTCGCAGCGTGTGTGATCGATGACTCCAGCGACGCGGAACGATATTCTCGGCGAAATCGGAGAAGTTAGTTGACTTTGGAGTGAGAATGAGCTACGATGCAGACGTTTCGGACGGAGTTATTTCTCCATGGAACATCCGCAGCGGGAGTACGCGGATTTCAAGCACATTGCACCTGAAGGAGGTAGTCATGCCGCATTACCGCTTCATCTCGATCGCCGCACTTGTCATTGTACCTTCGATCTTGTCCGCTCAACCTTTAACGGGGGAAGGAACGGGAGGGGGATTTGGTCGCCGGTAGAAAAATCTACGCTGGCCGCGATTTCACTGGAAGAAGTCGGACCAAGGAGCTGGAGCGCGACAAGAGCTGATCTCGACCGGTTGAACGCGATACTACAAACGGCGCCGCACGAAACTGCTTTGGCAACCGTGACCCGACCTGCGCTTGCGCTTCCCATGCCCGATGGATCGTATCAACTCTTCCTGATCGAAGAATCCCCTGTCATGGCGCCGGGCCTTGCCGCCGGGTACCCGGGGATACGCACGTACGCAGGCCACAGCATCGCCGGCCCCTTCGCGACCTGCCGCCTCGATCTGACTCCGCAAGGTTTTCATGGCATGATATTGCGGCTGGACCGCACGATCTACATCGATCCCTGCATCAGGGGCAGGAAGGACCTCTACATCAGCTACTTCAAACCGGATGCCCGATCCGGTATCACAGACGAAAACAGCGAAGTCTCGCAGCGCCAGGAGCGCTTCGCAAAACAAGGGGACGGTGGCGTGTCCGCTCGCTCGCCGCTCACACCCGCATCAGGAACGATCGGCGATACGTTGCGCACCTACCGCATCGCCATTGCCGCCTGCGGCGAATACACACGGTATCACAGTTACCCTGATTCAGCAGATCGCGCCAAGGGACTCGCGGCGGTCGTGACGACGCTGAATCGCATCACCGGAATCTTCAGAAGGGAACTCGCGGTATCATTCGAGCTTATTGAAAACGACAGCATCCTCATTTTCACGGATTTTCAGAGCGATCCATTCCACGATATCGACAGCCTTCCGCCCACAGTGCAGAACCAGCATCTACTGGACAGCGCAATTGGCGACGCAAATTACCATGTCGGGCATGTATTCCTCGGTGGCGGTTTGCCAGGAGAGTGCGGGCTCATGCGGTCAGGCGGTGCATGGGATCGCGGCGTCTGCGTGCTCAACAGGAAAGGAAGCGGTAGTTCAGGCCAACTCGTACCGAAGGGGACAGTGTTCGAACTTTCCTACGTCGCACACGAACTTGGACACCAGTTCGGAGGAAGTCACATCTTCAACGGCTTCGGCGGTCGAGTCGATACCATGGCCTATGAACCGTTCCGCGGCACGACGATCATGGGGTACAGCGGAGGGGAGGGCGCGTTCATGGTCCAGGATACCGCTGACGATTATTTCAATCGTGCAAATCTCGATGAAATATTTTCCTTCATCAGAGATCCGGGCGCAGGCGGATCCTGTGCGATCAAGACCGCAACCGGCAATCACCCGCCGCGTGTGGACTGGCTGACCACGCCCTGCGCGATTCCGAAAGGCACTCCGTTCATCCTTACGGGAGCAGCCTCCGATGTCGATCCAGGCGACGACTCGCTGACCTATTGCTGGGAGGAGCATGATCTGGGTCCCGTGCAATTCCCTGGTCAACAGCCGACGGGAGACGCTCCGATCTTCAGAAGCTTCAAACCGACGACCTCGCCTGCGCGAGTGTTCCCGCAGATCCGCGACGTCGTCAGGAAAACGGCCACGCTCGGCGAAAGCCTGCCCGCGTACACGAGAGCGCTCAAGTTCTGCCTGACCGTGCGGGACAACTTCACCGGTTCGTCCTTCGACACGACGCGTCTCACCGTCACCAATGACGGACCCTTCGTTGTGACGGAGCCATGCTTGCCCGTCATCTGGGAGGGTAATGCGCAGCAGCGCGTATCGTGGACTGTCGCCAATACCACCGCTGCGCCGATCTCCTGCTCCCTTGTTCAGATTTCGCTCTCGACGGACAGCGGCTACACCTGGCCGTACGTTCTCGACTCGGCGACGGCGAATGACGGGGAGGCCTTCGTCACCATCCCGGCAGTGACGACGACGCAGGCGAGAATCAAGGTGGCGGCGGACACTTCCCAGAGCGTGTTCTTCGCCCTCTCGCCGGTGGTTTTCGAGATTCGCGATATCGTGCAGGCGCAGGGCGTGACGGTGGATCAACAGTGGGAGGACGATTTGACCTCGACAGGTTTCACCGGAATCGGACATTTGGAAAAGAGCACGGGGTTCACCGAATACAACGTCCCACAGCAGTTCGATTTCCCGCTCGGTTCGACGCAGGTTCTCAAAGCGGCGCAGTTAACAATGCGGGGCAATCCTATCCGCGGATACAGGTACCGGTATTGGAATAATCCCGGCCTATCCGATATTGCGAACCACAGGGAGTTCATCATCGAACCTCAACTTCAAACCCTTGTCGCCTTTCTTGCCCCTTCCTTCCGCGATACTGTCGTCGCGACGAAAACCGTCGATCTCAACGCGCGTTTCGATGGAGCAGCAGAGTTCCGCGACCCTTGGCGCGTCGATTACTTCGACCCGAAATACTTCAGCCTTGAGAGGAACCGCGGCATGGACAGCGCGATATGGGTCGAAGTAACGACACCGTACGTAATTCCGGGAGGAGTAATTCTCGATCAAAATCCCAACTGGTGGCCCGATCACCCGAATTATTCCGTCGGCGCGCTGCCTTTTTTTGAGAATCGACATGTCGGAGGCGGTGAATTCTACCTGAATTTCCTCGGATGGGAGACGGGCGCATCTTCCTTCACCCTGCAATATCCCGACAGTCTCCGTACGGGGATCGTCTTCGACTCCGCGGGCACCGTTTTCGACGCGGTGTACAAGGCGCATCTCGCATCGGGGGACGCGTTCAGCGACGCAGTGTCGATCTGCGCCACCTGCCCGAATTCGCAGCGCAAACTCGCCTGGACGCTCTCGCAGTACGGGCAATCCTACAGCCCGGGAGGGCTGTACCAACTCGTATACAGCTCCGGAGGCAAGGTGTGGTACACCTCGTCCACCGACTCGGGCCGCACGTGGAAGCCCGAACGCTTCATCGCCGATGGAATGTATCCGTCCATCGCCGCCGACACGAACGGCGCCTATGTCGTCCTCAACGACGCGGGCACGGTGCATGTCTTCAAATACGCGGACAGCGGCATGGTCGCCGACCTGTCCATTCCAGGCGACTATGCTTCCGTCGAGGCGGCGCCAGTCGTGTCCTTCAACAATGCGGCATTGCTCGTCGTTTTCGAGAAGAGCAACGGCAAGCTGAAGTACGACTACTTCTGGGACGACGTCCTCATGGAAATGGGCGAGGTGCCTGTCGCGGGAGATGTGTGGCCCGCCATGCGGCCGTCGCTCTCAAAAACAGGTACGAGCCAGTTCGGATTGGCATGGGTTGAAGAACAGGATCGGGCTGTGTACTATTCCGCCATTTCGCTGTTTCCATATCCTCCTCCTATCGTCTTCTGGCCAAAGGAATTGATCTCCGACCCGGGCTGGACGCCGGAGGGCGCGCCGTCCGTCGCCTTCGATCCGCTTGGCTACCCCGCCGTCGCATGGACCTCATTCTACAACAATCCCGATCAGCGGGTCATTAATTTCCGGCAGAAATACTGGAATGGCTGGGGCACGCAGGCGACCATCATCGGTCTGCCAGACAGGGATTGGTGGGCGCCGACCCTCATGTCCGCGAACGACGTTTCTTACGACTCCTGCCTCAGGATAGCGCACAACGACGGCGCGTCGAACATCCTCGTGCAACGGCTGCAGGGGCTGTGGTGGGAGGATCCTTCGCCTCAGTTCTTTTCTCCGAAATCCCTGCACCCCAGCGGCGTCGATGACGCGCCGGCGGGCCTGCTCAGGGATGCGGCCACGAGCGTTATCGAACCGCCGGTCCACACCGGCCCGCTCCGCCATGTCGCCAGTAGCTCGGGATCGCTGCCCAAGACGTCGGCGCATACACCGCTCGCCTCGCTCAGGGAACTGACCCTCGCGATCGACACCACGCGCGTTGCGCTCCGGCTCGGAGAGTTGTTCGTGCGCAGTGGCGGGATGGATGAACGGATCGACTGGGCGACCGGCTTCGACACGCTCGTCGTGGGGCGGACTAAGACGGTCGACGAGTACCTGCGATCCGAGCCGTTTGTCGCTCCGGCCGGCGGCGCGCTTGTTTACCGGCTGGGCGCGATACGACGGGGGACGCATGCGTTCCCGGCAGGCCTGCAAGCCCGTCTGCGTCTCATGGATCAGGCCACGAGACAACCATTGGCCGTCTTCGCGCAGTTCGCGCCGAACGGACTCGCGCAAGGCGGGCGCGACAACCGGCTCGCGCTCCCTCTCCATCCATTCGCGAACCGGAATGTGTACGTCGAACTGGAACTCGGCGGGTACACGGGCAATGTCGCACTCCGCGCCGTCGACTACTATTACGACCCCGCGATGCGGCTGCCGAAGGAGGGTAGCGACAGCGCCGTGAGTATGGCGCCGCCGCCCGCGTTTACTTTGGAACAGAATTATCCGAATCCCTTCGCGCGGAGCACGGACATCGCCTTCTTCATTGCGGCCCCGGCGCAGGTGCGCGTTGCGGTGACGAATCTCCTCGGGAAGGAAATGGCCGTGCTCTTCGATGGTCTTCTGCCCGCGGGCAGGCGAAGCATACCGTTCGACGCCGGCGCCCTGCCCTCTGGAATCTATCTCTGCCGCGTGACCGCGGACGACGCCGTCCGAACAATAGTTCTTCAGCTCCTGCGATGATGCACACCGATGGCAGTTTCAACCCCTCATCGCCGGAGATCAATGCAATGCAAGATATAAGACTTCCACGGTCTGTCCCGCCTCAACTTGCCGTCCTGCTGCCGACTGCATTCACCGTCGCGCTGGCCCTGCTTCTTGTGTCCTGCAATAACGACTCCGTGGCCCCCCCTGCCGCCGGCGCGGATACGACGGACTATGACTTCATCATGACCTCGTACAAGCTCGGCGATCTGGGAAGCGTGCTGAACGACGTCTCCATCATCAACGACACGCTGGCCTACGCCGTCGGCGAAATCTACGGTCCCGACCCGGCGGTGACGCCCTTCAACATCCTGAAATGGGATGGCCGCACCTGGACACCCGGCCGGGCGATGCCGGAATATCAGGGGAAACCGAGATATAGCACCATAGACGGTGTCTTTGCACTTTCCCCTGATGATATATGGATTTCAAATGGAGGACCTGTTCATGGCGACGGTCGAAACTGGCATTTGTACCATCTCTGGGATATGGGAGTACTTACTAAGGACGATGGATCTGTGACCGAGATCTGGGGTCGGAAAAACGACCTCTACTTCGCGGGGAACCGCGGCACCGCAGTGCATTACGATGGAAAGAAGTGGACGCGCATAGAGACGGGCACGAAGGTGCGCTTCAACGACGTCTGGGGTGCAATAGATCCGGAGACGAGCGAGGAGCTGGTGCTGGGCGCTGTGTCGGAGTCCTGGAGGATCGCGGAACGGCGGATACTACGACTGAAACCGGATGGAACGGCGGACAGCATCCCCTGGGGCCCGAACCGGAACGTGGAATCGTTGTGGTTCCAGCGGCCCGGCAGGATTTTCGCTGCGGGAAGCGGGTTGTTCATCGGAGATCTGCACGGGAATTGGATAGAGCAGGACCTCCCGTTGATATATAAGGAAAAAGTCCGTGGTCAGGCGGAGAATGACGTATTCGTCGTGATGCATTCCGGGTACATCGCGCATTACAACGGACGCAGTTGGCGGGTGTGGCACGAGCCGAGTATTGGTCTCTACAACAGTTGCTCGTATGTTGGAGACCTGTTCGTGGCTGTGGGTACCGGCATAGGCGGCGAGGAGGGCGTCATCACCATGCTGCGGCGGGTGAGGTAGTGACGGCGAAGGGCGTTGGTTTCTATTTCCACCCGGGAACGATCCCTTGAACTCCCCGTGTTATACATTTGGAATGAAAACAACTTATAGCTATATTCGTTGTCTGCTGCTACAGTAAGCATTACGCCTTCATGATAGCCGCACCCCGCGGAACTATTTTCGCTCTTCGTATTCGCAGTCGCGGTTTTCAGAAGTCGCTGCACCCGCCAATCGCTCGAGCCCCGCATCATCTCCATATTCTTTTGACTTCTGAAAACAAGGAGTCTCCTTGAGTTTCACCCAATTCGCACTGGATGCGCGTCTCCAGCACAACATTGCCCGTGCGGGCTATGTGACCCCGACGCCCATCCAGCTTGCGGCAATTCCCGAAGTCCTCGCCGGAAACGACCTGATCGGTACGGCACAGACAGGCACGGGAAAGACGGCCGCATTTGTTCTCCCCATTCTGCAGGCGCTGCTTGCCGGTCCTCGCAACCGCTCGCGGGCACTCATCGTGACCCCGACGCGCGAACTGGCCGAGCAGATCAACGACACGGTACGCCAGTTGGCGGCGGGCACCAAGCTCCGCTGCGCGACGATTTACGGCGGTGTCGGCATGGGCCCGCAGATCCGCGCGCTGCGCGACGGCGTCGAGATCCTCGTCGCGTGTCCGGGCCGCCTGCTTGATCACGTCGAACAGGGCTTCGCCCGCCTCGACGACATCGAGATGCTCGTCCTCGACGAGGCCGACCGCATGCTCGACATGGGCTTCATGCCCTCCGTCCGCAAAATCCTGTCGATGATCCCCGAGAAGCGGCAGACCATGCTCTTCTCCGCGACCTTCCCGCAGGAAATCGAGCAGCTCGCCGCCAAGACGCTTCGCACCCCGAAACGCGTCACGCTCGGCCTGAGCCGCCCGGTCCACACCGTCGCCCACGCGCTCTATCCCGTGGCCGGCCATCTGAAAACCCCGCTGCTCCTCGAGCTTCTCGAGCGCACGGAAGCCAATTCCGTGCTCGTCTTCACGCGCACCAAGCACCGCGCCGAACGTCTCGCGCAGCAGATCGCGCGCGCAGGACGCACCGTGACGAGCATGCACAGCAACCGCTCGCAGGCGCAGCGCCAGTCCGCCCTCAACGGCTTCAAGAGCGGCCGCTTCCAGATCATGGTCGCGACCGACATCGCCGCGCGCGGCATCGACGTCGAGAACATCTCGCACGTCATCAACTACGACATGCCCGACACGGCGGATGCCTACATCCACCGCATCGGCCGCACCGGCCGCGCCGAGCGCACCGGCGACGCCTACACGATGATCACGCGCGAGGATGAATCCATCATCCGCACGCTCGAGCGCATCATGGGCAAGCCCCTGCCGCGCAAGACGCTGGCGGACTTCGACTATCGCCAGCCCGCGCCCCCGCGCGAGCCGAATCAGCCGGAGCAGATCCGTAGCACGAACACCGGCCGTCCGCGCCGCGACGACGATCGCCCGCGCCGCGACGACGACCGACGCAGCCCGGCGCCCTACGCGTCCTCGCATCGCCAGCAGCCCCTCTCCGGAGGAACAGGCAGCAACGGCGCTCCGAAGCGCGACGGGTACAAGGGCAACAACCCGCGCAACGACTCCTGGAAAAGCGCGCCCAAGCGCGACGACGTCAGGACCAACGACCGGACGAACTCCGCGCCCAGGCGCGAGGACGTCCGCCACAACGATTGGAAAAGCGACGCGCCGAAGCGCGACGCGGTGAGGAACGACGACTGGAAGAGCGCCCCGAAGGTCGCCGACTGGAAATCCGCCTTCCCCAAATCCGACGCGCCGAAGAATGGCGGCTCCCGCGGAAACGGCGAACCGGTGTTCTCGTCCTTCAACTCCGCTCCCAAGCGTCCCTACCGCGCCAAGACCAGGAAGCCCTTCGACGGCCGCTGATCCACGCAAGACTGTGCGGCTGTTCTAAACGACCGCCCGCTCTGAAATAATGAAGCCGCCCCCTGCATCGCAGAGGGCGGCTTTTTTTCTGCCCGTTTGTCGCGGCCTACTTCATGAGCACGAGCGTCCGCGTATGAGAGACGATTCGCGTGCCTGCCGAAAGCGGCTCGGCGGTGAAGCGGCAGAGGTAGATTCCCGCGGGTACACGGAGACCCGCGGCATCGGTGCCATTCCACGTTGCGCTGTGTGTCCCCGTCTCGGTCACGCCGTCCACCAGCGTCGCGATTTCACGGCCGAGCGCGGAGTACACTCGCAGAGTCACGCGGCTCTGCGCGGCGAGCGCGTACGAGATCGTCGTGGCGGGCGAGAACGGATTCGGGAAGCTGCCGAGCAGGGTTGTTGAAACTGGAAGAGCGGAGGCAGCCTCCACGCCCGTCGGGTCCGGAGCCGTGAGATCGCCGAGCAGCACGGGGAGGAGTTGATACCCCTTCGCCGGGTCCGTCGTCGCGACTTGTCCGAGCACGCCGGTAAAGACAGCTTTCGTCGACGGGATCTTCCTGCCCGCATTCTCCGTGTCGGTCGCCGCCGGGATGCGGAGTACAACGGCACGCGTGGAATCAACCGCGTCCTTGATCTGATAGGTCTTCGCGGCGATGAAGGCCGTGTCCGTCCCGGGAGTGATGGTGAGATCGACGACGCGGATCAGCATGCTTTCATACTGTTCTCCGGTGGAGGCGACCTCGGGCAGGGTGAGCTGCACGGGATCGGGGAGGATGTGATCCCGCGACAGGCGGTCGAAGCTGATGATGTCGGCCTGCGCGATCTGCTTGAGGCCGGTCACTTCCGAGAGCCTTCCCCAGACGCGCAGCATGTCGCCCATTTTCACGAATCCTGATGCAATGGCGTCATGGAAGGCGCCGCTGGTCTGCCGCACCGTGAGGCCGCCGCTGCCGTCCTGCATGCGGAGGTTCGATCCCTTCGCGCGCGTCACGACGCCTTCGACGATGACTTCGGTGCCCGCGGGTTGCGAGCGGGCGGCGGAAATCATCGAAGGCAGCACATCGTTGCCCAGCACCGTCACCGTGTCCGTCGCATTCGGGGCGTTGTGCGAAAAGACGATCATGCCCTGCGCGCGGTTCGGTCCCACCGGGGCGAAGACGATGCGGAACGTCACCGACGAGGATGTCTCGATGGTTGCGGTCTTCGGCGTCACGGTGAACTGATCGTTGTCGGAAGACACATCCGAGATGACGAGCTGTGCGCGGCCCGTATTCGTGACCACCACGGAATCGACCTTCGTCTTCGGCGTTTCAACGTATCCGTAGCGGAGATTCGACGGGGTGGCCGTGAAGTTCGGCGTTTGCGTGGCGGCACTGCCGGTGCCCGTCGCGCGCACGGTATCGGGAGACGAGGCGGCGTTGCCGGGGAAAATGATGTTCGCCTCCTGTGTTCCCGGTGTCGTGGGGGTGAAGGTGACGCCGAACATGCGGAAGGCGCCCGGAAGAATGGTCGCATTGCGCGGCGACACGGTGAAACGAGGGTTGTCCGACGAAATATTTGCGAGGGTGAGCGACTGTGTCCCGGTATTGGTCACCTTGATGCTGTCGGTCTTGAACGAGCCGGTATCGACCAGACCGAAGGTGAGTGAGGCGGGAGTGGCGGCAAAGACCGGTTCGATGGCAGCACCCGATCCGATTCCGACGACTTCGACGGAATCCATCACGGGCGTCCCGTTATGCGGAAAGCGGATGAAGCCGCGCTGCTCGCCGGGAGTGGTCGGCGCGAACGTGATCATGAACGTGCGCTTCGTGCTTGCGGCGATCGTGGCATTGCGCGGCGTCACGGTGAAGCGCGCATTCGTCGATGACGTGTTCGTGATGGACAGGCTCGCCGTGCCGGTGTTGGTGACGATGATGCTGTCCAGTAGGCTTGCGCCGGTGTTGACCGTCCCGAAATCGAGCATGGCTGGAGCATTCGTGAAGTGCGGCGCGATGTCGGTGCCGGTGCCGTTTCCATTGAGCGTGAGCGTGTCCTTCTTTGTCGCGGCGTTGTGCGAGAAGATCAGCAGGGCCGGTTTGGGACCGCTCGTCAGAGGCGCGAAGGTCACGACGAACATGCGGGAAGCGTTTGGCTGCAACGTCGCGGTGGTAGGCGCGACCGTGTACAGTCCGAGGCTGGAAACCACCGAGGTGATGGAGAGCGCGGCGGTGCCGGTATTCGTCACGTTGACGCTGTCCTTCTTCGTCTGGCCGTTGGTCACATCGCCGAAATCGATCGACGGCGCGGCAGCGGCGAATACGGGCGCGAGCGCGGCGCCGGTCCCGGTTCCGGTGACGCGGACGGAATCCTTGTTCGGCGTGGCGTTGTGGTTGAAAAACACTGTCCCGATTTGATACCCGATTGCGGTGGGCGAGAAGGTCACGGTGTACTTGCGCGAGCCGCCAGGCGCGATGCCTCCGGGGCCGCCGCCGCTGATGGTGAAACGCGGATTGTTCACCGTCGCCGAGCTGATCGAAAGCGTCGCCGTTCCGGCGTTGGTGACAATGATGCTGTCCTGTCTGCTACTTTCGCGTCGCTGCGGGGGCGATGGTGGCGTTGCCGGGAGTGATGGTGAATCGCGCACTGTTCGACTGGATCGAGCTGATCGTGAGATTCAACTTTCCGGTGTTGGTGACGAAAAGGCTGTCGGTCTTGCTGCTGCCTGTCGCGACGTCGCCGAACGCGAGGCTGGACGGCGCGACCGAAAAAGCGGGTCTCGCGGTGTCACCCACGGCGTTCGCCGATATCGGGATGGAATCCTTTTTGTTCGTGGCGTTGTGGTTGAAGTACATGAAACCGCTTCTGGCACCCGGGGCGATGGGAGCGAAGCTCAGGGTGAATTTCCGTGATGCGGACGGCGCAAGTGTCGCCGAGGCGGGAGAGACGGTAAAGCCGCTGCTGACGTAGACCTGGCTGAGCACCAGCGACAGGGTGCCGGTGTTCGTCACGAAGACGCTGTCCGTCTTTGTCGATCCGGTGGGCACGTCACCGAGCGCAAGGCTGCCAGGCGCGACGGAAAAAAGCGGTTCGAGCGTCGCGCCCACGCCGTTGCCGGTCACCGCGACGGTATCGCGGTTCGGTGTCGCATTGGTGCGGAATACGATGCCGGCGGTCTTTGTGCCCGCGCTGGTCGGCGTAAAGGTGACGTAGAACGTTTTCGAGGCGGCGGCAGCGATGGATCCGGTTTGCGGGGTCAGCGTGAACTGCGTGTTCGTGCTGCTGGTGCTGATGATCGTCATCGTCGATGTGCCGGTGTTGGTCACGACAAGACTGTCCATCTTGTTCGAACCCGTGTTCACATCACCGAAGTTGAGACTTGCAGGAGCGACGGAGAAGGTCGGTGGAAGGAGGGTGCGCGCGGGAGCAGAGCGCTCGCCGGGAGAGGCCTGCATGACCGCTGCGGCGATCAGCATGGAAACAACGACGGAAGCCAGTTTCATGAATAACTCCTGTTCGGGGGTATTTGGCGGAAAATTCGGATACAAGCTGCAGAAAAACCAAAGGAAGGGCCAAGCGGAATGACAGCGTGAGTCTGAAGGAGGTTACACCGGGCGGGAGAAGAAGCAATCTCGAAATCGGGCTTGACTTTTTCGAAGGGATGCTGTAGTTTGATTGTAGATAAAAGACTCGATTATCTACGTGCGAGTTTTTGCTCATTCTTCTGCCAATCACGCAATTCTCAAACTGAAGGAGGAATACATGAAACACGGCTTGTTCCTGATCGCGCTCTGCATTTCCGCATTAACCGGAATAAGTGCCTGCGGAAATTCCGAAGAGAAGGAGGAGGGAGAGGAAGCTGCCACGCCGGCAGTGTACGGCAAGATCAAAGAAGTCCAGATCGACCCCACCGTGAACCCCGAAATGGCGAAGAAGGGTGAAAAAATCTTCGGGGTGATCTGCAAGGCCTGTCATAAATACGACGAACGCTATGTCGGACCGGCTCTCGGAGCCGTCACGAAGCGGCGAACACCGGTGTACATCATGAACATGATTCTCGACACCGAAACCATGATACAGAAGGACGACACCGCGCGATGTCTGCTCCAGGTCTATCTGACAAAAATGCCCAATACGAACGTGAATGAAACCGATGCCAGGAATGTGCTCGAACACCTCCGCGATATCGGGCAATCCCGCTGACCTCCACTTCCGATCTGAAACCGCAACACCATCATACCAACCACGCCCACTGTCCGGAGATGTGAACATGACGACTCGCGCACCGTATTCAACTGTTCTCCTTCTCGCCGTTGTTCTCGCACTCGCCGGCGGTTGCACATCGAAAAAGAATGCATCCGTCGCGAGCGGCGCCGCCGAGGCCGTGTACGTGGCGCCCGGCGAATACGACGAATTCTACGCCTTCATGTCCGGCGGTTTCAGCGGGCAGATGTCCGTGTACGGCCTGCCGAGCGGCCGCTTGTTCCGCGTCATCCCGGTGTTCTCGCAGGACCCTGAAAAAGGCTGGGGATACACCGAGGAAACCGTCCCCATGCTCAACACGTCGCACGGATTCATTCCATGGGACGATGCCCATCACCCGGAACTCTCGCAGACCGACGGCATCCCGGACGGCCGCTGGATTTTCATCAACGGAAACAACACGCCGCGGCTCGCGCGCATCGACCTGACGACGTTCCGCACCGCGGAGATCCTCGAACTGCCGAACAGCGCGGGCAACCATGCGTCGCCGTTCACCACCATGAATACGGAGTACGTGGTCGCCGGGACGCGCTTCAGCATCCCGATGTTCGACAAGCAGGACGTTCCGATCGCGAGCTACAAGGAGAACTTCAAGGGGACGCTCAGCTTCGTGAAGATCGATCCGGCGTCGGGGGGCATGTCCATCGCCTTCCAGATTCTCATGCCGGGCTTCGACTATGATCTCGCGCATGCGGGCAAGGACAACTCGCACGGATGGATGTTCTTCTCCTGCTACAACAGCGAGAAGGCCAACTCGATGCTCGAGGTCGAGGCCAGCCAGAACGACAAGGATTACATCGCCGCGATCAACTGGAAGAAGGCGGAGGAATACCTCGCGCAGGGCAAGGCGAAGGAGATGCCGGCACGCTACGCACACAATACCTACAGCGACAAGACGCACAGCGCGACGAGCGTCATGCTCGACAAGGTGAAGGTCCTCAATCCCGCGGACTGCCCCGGCATGGTGTACCTCATCCCGGCGCCCAAATCTCCGCACGGGTGCGACGTGGATCCGACGGGCGAATTCATCGTCGCCGGCGGCAAGCTGGCAGCGGTGATTCCCGTGTTTTCGTTCAGCAAGCTGCGGAAGGCGATCGAGGAGAAAGCCTTCGACGGCGAGATCGACGGACTGCCCGTGATGAAGTACGACGCCGTGATCGCGGGCGAAGTGCAGAAGCCGGGACTCGGGCCCCTGCATACGGAGTTCGACGGCGAAGGCAACGCGTACACGTCGATGTTCGTGTCCTCCGAAATCGTGAAGTGGAGCCTGAAGGACTTCACCGTGCTCGACCGCGTCCCGACCTACTACTCGATCGGTCACCTGATGATTCCCGGCGGGGATTCGAAGAAACCCTGGGGCAAGTACGTCGTCGCCCTGAACAAGATCACCAAGGATCGCTATCTACCGACCGGACCGGAACTCACGCAGTCCGCGCAGCTCTATGACATCACAGGCGACCGCATGAAACTCCTCAGCGATTTCCCGACCATCGGAGAACCGCATTACGCCCAGGCCATTCCGGCGAGCATCATCCGCGACAAGTCCGTGCGGTTTTTTCCGATCACCGAAAACAGGCATCCGTACGTCTCGATGGGCGAGCAGGACACGCGCGTGGAACGGAAGGGCAACGAGGTGCACGTGTGGATGACCACCATCCGCTCGCACTTCAAGCCCGACATGATCGAGGGAGTGAAAGTCGGAGACGTCGTCTTCTTCCACGTCACGAACCTCGAGCAGGACTGGGACGTCCCGCACGGCTTCGCGATCAAGGGCGCGGCGACCTCCGAACTGCTGATCATGCCCGGTGAAACGTGCACGGCGCGGTGGACGCCCCTGCAGGCCGGAGTATTTCCGATGTACTGCTCCGATTTCTGCTCGGCGCTGCATCAGGAGATGCAGGGATACGTCCGCGTTTCGCCCGCGGGCTCTTCGGTGAAGTTGACGTCCAATGGTTTGAAACAACAGAACTAGCGCGCGGCGGGACGGCGGCGATCGCGCCGCGCCGCCGTCCCGCGGCACCGCACGGAGCGCGACAACGGAGCACCCCATGGTCACAATACCCCGGATCCTGATGATTGCCGCGGCAGTTCTGCTCGCGGGATTGTACGTCCTTCCTCTCTGGCAGATCTCGCTCGAAGCGCCGCAGTATCCGGAGGGGATCGGCATGGACATACACATCGGGAAAGTCGTCGGCGCGAAGCAGCACGATCTCGAGAGCATCAACGGCCTGAATCACTACATCGGCATGA
The DNA here is from genome assembly GCA_016720835.1 of Ignavibacteria bacterium. Classification (GTDB taxonomy): domain Bacteria; phylum Bacteroidota; class Ignavibacteria; order SZUA-365; family SZUA-365; genus JADKJW01. The sequence goes on along the minus strand of JADKJW010000001.1, from coordinate 465,353 downwards.
AACGCATCGAACCTGATTCCATCCCGGAACTCCGGGCGATGCCGTTCATCGTCGCGGGACTGATCGCGTTCGGCCTGCTCGCCGGCTTCACGGGCAACCGGATGCTGATGCTGCTCTGGCTGATCGCCTTCGCGCTCCTCGGCGTCGCGGGGCTCTACGATTTTTACATGTGGGAGTACCACTACGGACACGATCTCGATCCGCGGGCCATCATCAAAATCCCGGGCATGTCGTATCAGCCGCCACTGTTCGGCACCGAGCAGATCCTGAATTTCACGGCGTCCTCCTATCCCGGACCGGGCGGCATCGTCGCGGCCGTGTCGGCCCTGCTGGGCGCCGCGGCGTGGGTGCTGTCTCGAAAGTCGCGCAGAAGCAGAGGTGAAGCCGGGTCTCGTGCGCATGCGCGTGTACCGGACGTCCCCGTCGTGATCGTGCTGCTCGCGGGTCTCGCGCTGATCGCGGGTTGCCGGTCCGGTCCCCGCGAAATCGCCTTCGACAAGGAAACCTGCGCGCACTGCGCGATGACGATCAGCGACCGCCGCTTCGCGAGCGAGCTCGTCTCGAAGAAGGGCAAGATGTTCACGTTCGATGCGATCGAATGCGCCGCGGCCTTCATCGACGGAGATGACTTCGATGCCGAAGACGTCGCGAGCGTGTGGACCATGGATTTCTCACGGCCCGGGACGATGATCGATGGCGAAAAGGCCTGGTTTCTCCAGAGCGATTCGATCCCGAGTCCAATGGGAATGCATCTCGCGGCGTTCGAGAAGCAGGCTGTCTGCGAGCAGCATCGCGCGCGCCTCGGCGGGAAATCCTACCGATGGATCGGACTGCGCCTCCTCGTGGCGAAGGAATGGGTGCATTGACGTGAAGGCATTTCCGCTGCCCGGTTTCTTCGCGCGCTGGATGCTGGCGAGTGCGATCCTGTGTTTCGCTGCGCAGGCGACATGCGCCGCGCGGACCATCCGCGTCGACAGGGGTGGCGCGGTGCCGTCCGTCGCTGCCGCGCTGCGCCTTGCGGCGCCCGGTGACGACATCGTCATCGCCGCAGGCAGATACGAGGAGGGAGGTCTGGATGTGCTGTGCCGGGTGACCATCCGCGGCGAGGGAAATCCCATGGTGACGGCTCGGGGGCGCGGCGGGGTATTCATCGTGCGCGCGAACGGCGTTTCGATCCGCGATCTCGCCGTCGGCGAAACCGGGCGCAGCGACATCGAGGATCGCGCGGCGATCAAGCTCGTCGGCGTCCGCGACTGCATCATCGAGCGGGTGACGGTGCGCGACGCGTTCTTCGGACTGTATCTCTCAAAGAGCGCGCGCTGCACGATTCGCGATTGCGTGATCACGCGGCGCGCGACGAACGAATCCTCGTCGGGCAACGGCATTCACTCGTGGAGCGGCGATTCATTGCTGATCGAGAACAACCGCATCGAGGGGCATCGCGACGGCATCTATCTCGAATTCACGAAGCACACGTTCGTCATCGGGAACACCAGCATCGGCAACGTGCGATACGGGCTGCACTTCATGTTCTCGGATGACAACACCTACGAGCGAAACGTGTTCACGCGGAACGGATCCGGGGTTGCGGTGATGTACACGCACCGGGTCCACATGCGGGGGAACGTGTTCTCGCGCAACTGGGGCGGCGCCGCGTACGGGTTGCTGCTGAAGGAAATCACCGACTCGGAGATCGAGGACAACCTCTTCGAGGGCAACACCACCGGCCTCTACGCCGAAGGCGGGGCGCGCATCCTCGTGCGCGACAATGTGTTCCGCGGCAACGGCTGGGCCGTGCGTCTGATGGCGAATTGTACCGACAACACGTTCACGCGCAACGCCTTCCTTCGGAACACCTTCGACGTGTCGACCAACAGCACGAGCAGTTCGAGCGCCTTCCGGGAGAATCACTGGGAGGCGTATCGCGGGTATGATCTCGATCGCGACGGCATCGGGGACGTCCCGTACCGGCCGGTCAGGGTCTTCTCCTACATCGTCGCGAAGAATCCGCCTGCCATCGTGTTGCTGAACAGCTTCATCGTCGGCCTGCTCGATGTCACCGAGCGCGTGCTGCCGACCATCACACCCATCGCGCTGTCGGACGCCAGACCGCTCATGCAGCCGCCCCGCGGGAGACGTCCGTGATCACGCTCGACGCCATCACGAAATCCTACGGAAAATTCCGCGCGTTGGACGGCGTGTCGATCGCGTTTCCGCAGGGCGGAACCACCGCCCTCCTCGGTCCGAACGGGGCGGGCAAGACCACGGCGCTCAAGATCATGCTCGGGCTCGCGCGGCCGGACACGGGAACCGTCTGCTGGGACGGACATCGCGTCAATGGCGCGCATGCCTTCCGCAACGGCATCGGCTACATGCCGCAGATCGGCCGCTTCCCGGAGAATCTCACGGTCGCGGAATTTCTGACGATGATCGAGGGTCTCCGCGCCGCGCCGGCCGCGCGACTCGACGCGATGCTCGAGCGTTTCGAACTGTCATCGCAGTCCTCCAAGCGCCTGAAGGACCTGTCGGGCGGAACACGCCAGCGCGTCTGCGCCGTGATGGCGCTGATGTTCGACGTCCCGGTGTACATCCTCGACGAACCGACATCCGGCCTCGATCCGATGATGTCGCGTCGACTGAAGGATGCCGTTCGCGCGGAGAAGGAGGCGGGAAAAACGGTGGTGTTCACATCGCACATCATGAGCGATATCGAGGAACTGGCGGATCATGTGGTGTTTCTCCTCGAAGGGCGCGCGGTCTTCGACGGTCCCATCGAGGCCCTCGCGGGCGGCGCGGGAGTGGAGCGCGCGATCGCCGCGTTGCTGGAGGCGCGCGCAACATGATCGGCATGCTGTTCCGTTCGCAGCTCCGCAACGTCCTGCGCAGCCGCTGGGTGTACGTGCACGCGGGGTTCTTCGCGGTGCTGGGCGAAACGTTGTACCAGGCCGGCGGGTCCGCCGCGGGCATGCAGGTCGCGATGATGAACATCGTGCTGATCGTCCTCCCGCTCATCGCCATCGTGTATGGCGCCATCTACGTGCATGGCGCGCGCGAATTCTACGAGGTGCTCGCGGCGCAGCCCGTGCGGCGGCGCGACATCTTCGTGAGCTCCTACATCGTCGTCGGCGGCGCGCTCGCGGGCTGCTACATCCTCGGCGCCGGGATTCCCCTCGCGGTGCATGCGGAGACGTGCGCGGATGTCGCTTCGGCGGCGATGCTCGTCGCCGCGGGCGCGCTGCTCACGCTGGTGTTCACCGCCGTGGCCTTCGCCGTGGCCATCGGCATCCACGACCGCGCGCGCGCCATCGGCGCGGCACTGATGCTGTGGTTCTACTTCTCCCTGCTCTACGACGGCATCGTGCTGTATCTCTTCTACGCGCTCAGCGATTACCCCGCGGAACCCTTCGCGCTGGCGTTCACCTTTCTCAATCCGGTGGATCTTGCGCGCATCGCGCTGACGATGCAGTTCGACGTGTCCGCCTTGATGGGGTACACCGGCGCGGTGTTCGAGCAGCTCTTCGGCACCGGCCTCGGGCTCGCCGCCGCGTTCGCCGCGCTGCTCCTCTGGGCCGGCGTTCCATTTCTCATCGCGCAGCGGCTCTTCACGCGCCGGGATTTCTGATCCACCGCGGTCCGGGATGGAATTCCCGTCCGCGCGGAGTATGTTGCACGCATGAACACCCCGTCACCGCGCCGCCAATGCGCACGTTGTGAAGTCCCGCCCGGGGATGACCGCCCGGCGGGAATGCTGTCACGGATCATGGTATCAGGAGAAGTGTGACCATGGAAGTGCTGATCGGAGCTCTCCTGATTTTCGGTTTGCGGATCTGCGACGTCTCCATGGGCACGGTGCGCACGATGTTCACCGTGCAGGGCCGAAAGTTCTCCGCATCCGTCATCGGATTCTTCGAGGTGATCATCTGGGCGATGGCCATCAGGCAGGTGTTCGCGCAGCTGGACAATCTCTGGAACATCCTCGGGTATGGCGCGGGCTTCGCGGTGGGCACGTATCTCGGCATCGCGATCGAGCACAAGCTCGCCATCGGATTCACGCACGTGTACGTGATCTCCAGGCACAACGCCGACGACATCGCGAATGCGCTGCGGATCAATAAGTTCGGCGTGACGATCATTCCCGCGGAGGGCGGCAGCGGCGGTATGCCCATCGTCACATCGTTGATCCGTCGCAGCCGCACGCGCGAATTGAAAAACATCGTCGATGCCATCGACGGCAACGCCCTGATATCGATGCATTCGTCCACGATCTATCGCGGCTTCATGCACACGATGCGCAAATAGCGAACGGATCAGGAGGCGGACAGGGGCGACCCGGGAAGCCGCTTTTTCCGGTACAGCGCGGCGAGAAGAATCATCGCAAGGCCTCCGAACACGACCACGGCAGTGACGATGACGGCCCACCAGTTCACCACGCGGGACGAGACGCGCATCTCGACATCCTGCACGTCTGCGAGGTCGGTCATTTCCCGCCAGGTCGCGGTATTGCCGATGATGGCGGGCGCATTCGTCGCGGTGACGATTCCGGGCATGGTCACGCGCACGGTGTAATCGCAGAAGCCCGTGATGGCGCGGAGTGTCCACATGCGCACGAAGCGCTCGAAATCCTCGCGGCGCTCGACGAAGGCGCGATCGACGAACGGTGCCGGGAAGAGGTCGTGCATTCGCGTTCGCAGATCGTCGACGGTGAGGGAATCTTTTCCGCTGCTGCCCGCGTCCAGATGAGAGAGAACCTCCTCCTTGCGAACCCGGAGCGTGTCCGCATCGACGCCCGCCGCGAGCATGCCGTCGGAGAAGATGCGGTAGAATGCCTCGCGCGTGTTTCGTTCGAGCAGCGAATCCATGCTTCCGGCGCCCGACGCGGCACGGAAGGCGCTGTCCGCGTCATACCCTTTCGCGCCTTCCTCCCTGCCGCGCAACAGCGCCGCAACGACGGCCTCGCGACGCAGCGAGTCCAGAGCGGGCGCATCGTTGAAGGTATGCAGCTTTCTCCAGGTTTCGCGATACTCCATCGTGCTGGTAAACCAGCGGAAATGCGTGACCAGCTCGGCATGAATGGCGATGGTCGTCCCATCCTTCCGGTCCAGATCCCGGGTCATCTCCTCCGCGTTACGGTACCGCTTCACGGCCTTCAGGATCGGTTTGGACCCGCCGGAACCGTGGACCGATTTCGTCCAGGTGGAGTCGAGGCGGATCCCGTAGCGGCCGTTTGCCAGCATGCCGGAATCGCCCTGAACCTCCACCGTGCGCAGGAGCGATCCGTCTTCATGTACGACGGTGCTGGTATTCACATCGAGACAGCCGGCGAGCAGGGGCAATACGAACGCGAGGACGAGCGGGAAAAATGGGGTGCGTGCGGTGGGTGCCATGGGTCATCCTCCAATGCTGTAGTGCTGTTCTGAGACGAAACGGTGTACGAGGTCGCGAAGTTCTCCCGCCGCGTCCCTCCCGGCGATGCGCGCCAGCTGGGGATCGGTTCGCAGCGCGGAAGCGATGCGCGAAATGGAACTCCGGGGAATATCGATGTGCCCACCGCTCCGCGAAGCGCCTGCCATCGTCGTGATGGTTGCGAGAAGCGCGGTTCCGGCGGCTTTCTCGGCGGCGGCGGCAGGAACGCGGACGACGCCGGAGGGGTGCACCGCGCCGACGCGGTGCAGCGACATGCGCCGTTCGATGTCAGCCACGCAGCGCGCGGTGTCCATCTGCTGATACAGCGCAAGAGCCGTCAACGCGACACAGACGGAGGAGTATGCCCACCGTACCGCTCGCGTTTCACACAGGGCGAAGAGCGTCGCGAGGAGAGACCGGGAGGGTGTTCCGGAGTCCTGCCGCGTCGCGGTTTCGGCCTCGATGCGCGTCATCACCGCGGCGACGAGCGCACGGGAATCGGCGATGCGGGGAACGCGCGCGCGCGCCGACGCGATCGCGTCACGCACCGCTCGAAAACGGTCGGCCTCGGAGGCGCAACGTTCGCAGGAGTCGAGATGCGCATCAATATCGAGGCGTCGTGCGTCGCTGCATTCGCCGTCCCGGTACAACGGAAGGAGTGACAAAACGTCGTCGCAGGTCATGGCATCACCTCCGGATACTCTCGTGTTTTTCCAGACGCACGCGGAGCGCGCGACGCGCGTAGCACAGATTCGTTTTCACGCTGCCTTCGCTCAGCCCGGTGATGTCGCATACTTCGCGTACCGGCAGATCCTCGAGATCGCGCAGCGTGAACACCAGGCGTTGCACGGGAGGGAGCTCCCGCGCCATCGCGCGCACCGCCTCCGCGAGATCCCGCGTTTCGATACGCGCTGCCGCACTCTCCACCGTCCCCACGGCCTCGCAGCCTTCAGGAAGGCGCGTGGTGACGGCACCCGTGCGCGCGCGTTCACGCAGACGGTCGAGACAGATGCGCGAGACAATCGTGTACAGCCAGGTGGTGAATTTTGCCCGGCCATCATACCTGCCGAGGTGCCTCCACACACGCAGGAAACACTCTTGCACCGCATCCTCGGCATCGTCGGCGTCATCGAGCATGCGCACGGCGAGCGCGAACGCGCAGGATTCCGTTTCGCGGACAAGCGCGGCGAATGCCTGCATGTCCCCCCGAGCGCCGCGCGCGATGAGGCTGTCTAGTGCTTTGCCGTTGGGAGTGTTCATTGATGCGGGTTCCTGTCAATGATACGGCAGCGGAGGCAAAGAGTTAAATGCGGATAGCGGTCCTGTCCGCTTCTGCACCGCGCGGCGACCGCGGTTTCCGATTCGTCCGTGTTTTGGCCATATTCCTTGGATGCCACCCGTGCCAGCCACACGCCGAATTTCCTTGAAATGTTCCCGTGCCGCGCTCCCTGTCGTCAAGACCGCGGCGCTGGCACTGCTTCTGTGCGCCCCTGATCTGTCCGCCCAGCGAGGCCCCGCGCCCGACTGGACACGCGGCGTCCTCTGGTACCGGCTGATCGTGGACCGTTTCTGCAACGGGGATACGGGAAACGATCCAAAGGCCAGTGATGTCTTTTCGGACAAGACCACACAATGGGAAGTTTCCTCGTGGACCGGCAACTGGTACACGCGCTCGGTCAAGGAGTCCCTGTTCAACCGCGATTTCCATACCAACGCCTTCCTGCGGCAGTACGGGGGGGATCTCGACGGGCTGCTGAAAAAGCTCGGTTACCTGAAAGCGCTCGGCGTGGGAGCGTTGCTCCTCAGCCCGGTGTTCGAATCCAATTCCTCCCACAAATTCGACGTCAACTCGTATCACCACATCGATCCGCATTTCGGACCGCGGATCCTTGTCGACACGGCCATTCTTGCGAGGGAGGTCCCCGAGAATCCGAAATCATGGTATTGGACGGCCGCGGACAGGAAGTTCATCGAACTGATCAAGGCGGCGCATGATTCCGGAATGAAAGTGGTGGTGGACGTGCAGTTCGCTCACGTCAGCGCGGATTTCTGGGCCTTCCGCGACCTTCTGCAAAAGCAGGAGCGATCGGCGTTCGCGGGATGGTTTACCGTCGAGGACTGGGACCGGCCCGAGACACCCTATGCGTCCGAATTTCGCTACAAGTCGATGTGGGGCATCCCCGCATTTCCGGAGCTGCACAAGGACAGTCTCGGCCTTGCCCCCGCCCTGAAGGAATACGTCTTCACCAGCACGAGGCGATGGATGGATCCCAACGGCGACGGCGATCCTTCGGACGGGATCGACGGCTGGCGTATCGAGCTGGCGGATGAACTTGCGCCATTGTTCTGGGACCAGTGGACCGGTCTGGTCAAGGCCATCAATCCCGCGGCGGTGCTCATCGGGAACAGGATCACCGAACCCCCGCCCTCGAAACGGCGCTTCGATCTTGAAGAATCGTCCCGCTTCGCGCGCATGGCCGTACGCATGATCCTCAACCGGCGGGCGACACCGACAATGTTCGAACAGGAACTCACGGCTGAACGCGGTACGCTGGACTACGCGGATCTTGCGGCCCAGATGAACTGGATCGGCAATCACGAGACGGATCGCATCGCGTCGATGTGCGTGAACCGTGACAATCCGTTCGATGCCGGCAACACGCTCGCGAAAAATCCGATGTATGCCGTGCGCAAACCCCTCCGCGAGGAACGCGCGCTCCAACGTTTGCTCGTCCTGCTGCAATTCACCTACCCCGGCGCGCCGATGCTCTACTATGGAGACGAGGCTGGCATGTGGGGCGGCGATGATCCCGAATGCCGGAAGCCGATGCTCTGGCCGGAATACGCGTTCGAGGCTGAGTGCGCCGAGTTCGTGAACGGAGACAAGGAACGGTACAGTGTCGCGTTCGACAGCAGCCTCTATCAGTATTACCGCGCCCTCATCGAGCTTCGCGAGAAAAACATCGCGCTCCGGTCCGGCTCGCACCGGGTGGTGCTGCTCGACAATCGTCGGCAGATTCTCGGGTACGCCCGCCAGTCGGGAGCCAATCGCGTCTTCGTCTTGATCAATTACAGCGACGAGCCTCAGGAATGCCGCCTCCTTTTCACGGACGTCCTTGAAGGGACCAAGATCGACGCGCCGTTGCAGCGCATGACGTTCTATGCCGACCGGGACGGCCTGACGGTCACCGTGCCGGCGCGGACAGGTACCGTCCTGATTCCGAGGATGTAGTACGCGACGCCCCCGGAGCGCGAAAATCCCGGTGGTCGATGCGGGAGACGGTGCGGAAGTTTTTGGAAATTATTGGCGATCCCCTTACATTTAAGGTCTATTGCATTGATTTCCAACTTTCTTGCGACGACAATAAGCATGAACACAGGCAAAATCGTACAGGTGATCGGTCCCGTCGTGGACGTCGATTTTTCGGGCGGACAGATGCCCAACATTTACAGCGCGCTGACGGTCGCCCGCAAGGATGACGCGGGCAAGGATGACGTCCTCGTCCTCGAAGTCCAGCAGCATCTTGGCGAGGATCGCGTGCGCACGGTCGCCATGAACTCGACGGACGGACTGGTGCGCGGCATGGACGCAATCGATACGGGCGCACAGATCAGTGTTCCCGTCGGTCCCGGAACGCTCGGCCGTCTGATCAACGTCATTGGCGAACCCATTGACGGTCTCGGCGCGGTGGAAGCGGCGGATCATTTCCCGATCCACCGTCACGCGCCCAAGTTCGAGAACCTGAGCACGAAGCGCGAGATGTTCGAAACCGGTATCAAGGTCATCGACCTTCTGGAACCGTACACGAAGGGCGGCAAGACGGGCCTCTTCGGCGGCGCGGGCGTCGGCAAGACCGTGGTGATCCAGGAACTGATTCACAACATCGCCACGCATCACGGCGGGTATTCGGTGTTCGGCGGTGTGGGCGAACGCACGCGCGAGGGCAACGATCTCTGGCTCGAGATGAAGGAGAGCGGCGTGCTCGCGAAGACGACGCTCGTGTTCGGCCAGATGAACGAGCCGCCCGGCGCGCGCCAGCGAGTCGGATTGACCGCGCTCACGATGGCGGAATATTTCCGCGACGTGGAGGGCAAGGACGTGCTGCTTTTCATCGACAACATTTTCCGCTTCACGCAGGCGGGTTCCGAGGTGTCCGCGCTTCTCGGCCGCATGCCGTCGGCGGTGGGCTATCAGCCGACACTGGCCACCGAGATGGGCGAATTGCAGGAACGGATTACGTCGACGGATCGCGGATCCATCACGTCCGTCCAGGCCATTTACGTGCCTGCGGACGATCTGACCGATCCGGCGCCGGCCACCACCTTCTCGCATCTTGACGCCACGACGGTGCTCAGCCGTCAGATCTCGGAACTCGGCATCTATCCGGCGGTCGATCCTCTGGATTCGACGTCCCGCATCCTCGATCCCCTGATCGTGGGCGACCGGCATTACAATGTGGCGCAGCACGTCAAGCGCACTCTCCAGAGCTACAAGGATCTGCAGGATCTGATCAACATTCTCGGCATCGACGAGTTGTCCGACGAGGACAAGCTTGTCGTGCACCGGGCGCGCCGTATCCAGCGCTTCCTCTCGCAGCCGTTCTTCGTGGCCGAGCAATTCACCGGCTTCAAGGGCAAGTACGTGCCGATCGAGGACACGATCAAGGGATTCGAGATGATCCTCAACGGCGAGTGCGACCATATTCCGGAGAACACGTTCCTGTATGCCGGCGCGATCGAGGAAGTGTTCGAACGATTCGAAAAACAGAAGGCATGACAGGCGCCTCGCAGCCATGAGCAAGGCCTACGATCTGAAAATCATCACTCCGGACCGCGTCGTGTTCGAGGGCAAGGTCCAGTCGTTGACCTGCCCCGGAACGGAAGGCCGTTTCCAGGTTCTGTACAATCACGCTCCGTTCCTTTCTTCGCTCGAAGTCGGATCGATGGATGTGACCCTCGAGGACGGCGTCCATGTCATGTACGCGATCGGCGGCGGCACTGCGCAGGTGTTTCACAACGCCGTGCTGGTGCTTGCGGACACCGCCGAGCGTTCCGACGAAATCGACATGGCGCGCGCGACCGCGGCCAGGAGCCGTGCCGAACAACGGCTCGCGGCGCGCGAGCACGGGATCGACATCGACCGAGCGCGCATCGCGCTGATGCGTGCGGTCAACCGCTTGAAACTCGGCAGCGCGTCATAATCCGAACACCGCGAAACAGCCCACTGTCCGTCACCCGGGAGTGGGTTTTTCGTTTCTGAAACAGGACTGAGAACGGATGAAAGTGTATGCATTGATCATTGCGGGTGGCGTCGGGGCCCGTTTCTGGCCTCGAAGCCGCGAACGCTCACCGAAACAGCTTCTCGAGATCGTGGGTCACGGGACCATGATTCAGAATACGGTGTTCCGTCTCGATCCTGTCGTTCCCGCGTCCAACATCCTGATTGTCACCAACGCGCTGCAGGCGGATGAAATCGCGCGGCAGCTTCCGCAGATCCCGCGAGAGAACATCCTCGTGGAGCCGGCCGGCAGGAACACCGCACCCGCGATCGCGCTCGGCGCCGAAGTGCTCAAGCGCCGGGCCGGCGATGTGGTCATGGTGGTGCTTCCCGCCGACCATCTGGTCCACGACGTGGCGGCGTTTCAGGACACGCTGCGCCGCGCCATCCACACGGCGGTGAAGACGCGGGGACTCGTCACCATCGGTATCCGCCCCACGCGCCCGGAAACGGGCTACGGATACATTCAGTACGACGACCGGAACGTGGATCCGAAGATTGCCTCGCTTGGGGCGTATGCGGTCAAGACGTTCGCGGAGAAACCGAACGAGCAAACCGCGCGAAGCTTTCTCGAAAGCGGCGACTTCCTCTGGAACAGCGGGATGTTCGTGTTCAAGGTCTCGGCAATCCTGAACAGATTCGCGGAGTATCTTCCCGACGTTGCGGATGAGTTCCACCGCCTGCGCCCGACCATCGACACGCCCGAGTTCGCGAAGGCGCTCGAAATCGCCTACCGCGAGATGCGATCCATTTCCATCGATTACGGCATCATGGAGAAGGCGGACAAGCGCTTCATTCTTCCTTCCGAATTCGGATGGAACGATCTCGGAAGCTGGGACGAAGCGTTCCGGGTCGCGGACAAGGACGAACACGGCAACGCCGCGCAGGGAAACGTGTTCCTCCGCGACGTGACGGACTGTCACGTGAGCACCTCCGGCAAACGCGTCCTCGCGGCGATCGGCGTGAAGAACCTGACCATCATCGACACCGACGATGCCGTGCTCATCTGCGCGCGAGACCGTTCCCAGGAAGTGAAGGAGATCGTGGACGAACTCCGCAAGCGAAACTTGAAAAAGTACCTCTGATGCGCGCAATTCTCGCATACGGCGTGGCCGCAGCCCTCGGACTCCCGCTGGCTGTCGCATTGCACGGATGCGCGTCGACGAAGTCGACGGAGCGGAATCCCGTGCTGACTGATTCGTCGGTACGCGTCTATGAAACCAGCGAAGGACTCGCCTCCTATTACAGCAACAAATTCCAGGGCCGGAAAACCGCCAATGGCGAGCGGTATGATCGCAGACGGTTGACCGCCGCGCATCCCCGGTACCCCTTCGGCACATGGTTGCGCGTCACCTCGCTCGCCACGGGGCGGGACGTCGTTGTCCGCGTCAACGATCGTGGGCCGAACCGTGGAAGCCGTGTCGTCGATTTGAGCTACGCGGCGGCATCACAGATCGGGATGCTTCGCGCGGGCATTACCGGCGTCCGGTTGGAAGTGATCGATTGGCCGGAAGGCCGCGATCCGCGATCCCCGACGTCCACTCCCACACCGGACAATGCACATGACGGAGACGACGGACGCTGACGTCCCCGTCGTGCTCGATTGCGCGCCCGCATTCGCGCTTCGGGCGCGCTACACATTCTGCATGCTCGGACTGATCGCAGGATTTCGTCCCCGCTTTTACGCCGGAGCCCCCGGAGGCCCGCATGTCCTCTATTCCGCGAGCGCATCTCCGACGGATGCCGCCGGCGACATCGCGGTTCACGTGCCTGCATCACGCTCCGCGCAATCCTTCCTCCTTGAGAAAAACGCGTACGCGCCTGCTGATGCGCGGCTTCTCCCGGCGGCAGGGCGCTCGATCCTGTCTCTTTTCCCGGTCGACCCGGCACTTCCGCGATCACCGGGGCTTCCCTCGACGGACTGTATTGCCGACGCGTTCTATTTCCTCTCTCTGCACGGAGAGTGGAGCGGCGGACCCCGGGATCAATTCGACAGGACGCGTGCGGACGGGACACTGCTGGGCGCGCTCGGATTCCTCGATTCCCCGGTTGTCGCCGACATCGCCGCGTGTCTCGGCGACGCCCTTCGACTCGCGGGTTTCCGTCTGCGTGATGCCGGTCGCTTCGCCGGGGCTTCCAGCGCGGTCTGCATCACCCACGACATCGACCACCTCACGTACATGCGACCGGCGTTCCTGTATCGCGAGATGGTGCGTCTCCTGCTTCTCAATCAGGCGCGGATGCCGCTCGGCAGGCGCGTCAGGCGCTTCTTCGGGTACCTGCGGGCGGTCTGTTCGAAGCAGGGTCCGCCGAAGGCGTCCATCGAGAAGCTGCTCGCGGCGGAGCGCGAGTTCGGAGTGCGCGCGACATGGTTTTTCAAAAGCGGAGGCCGCGATAAACGGGACGCCGGGTACGCGGTTGATTCGGCGTACCTGCGAGGGGTGTACGAGAGCCTCCGGGCGGACGGGCATGAGATCGGGCTGCATCCGAGCTTTCAGAGCTACCTGGATCCCGCGATGATCGCGCGCGAAAGGGCAGCCTTGTCGCGCGCGACCGGAATCGTGCCGAGCGCGGTGCGGCAGCATTTCCTCCGTTTTCGCGCGCCGGACACGTGGAATGCGCAGATTGACGCCGGTTTCCGCGTCGATGCAAGCCTCGCCTTCGCGGAGCGAGAAGGCTTTCGAAACGGAAGCTGCCATCCATTCCTCGCCTTCGATCACGACGGGAGCCGTGTACTCCCGATATGGGAAGTACCTCTGCTCGTCATGGATGGCACATTGCAGCACTATCGAGGATGCAGCGTGGACGCGGCGCGCGAGCGCATACTGGAACTGGAACGGATAGTCACAGAGCGAAATGGCGTCTTCACGGCGCTGATTCACAACATCGTCTCCGACCGGCTCGACTATCCCGGATGGGATGCGCTTTTCGACGAGCTCTGTTCGTTTGCGGGCAGTGATGACCATTTCAGCGGCACCATTTCAGACACCGTGTTCGAATGGGTGACCTCATTGGGATATGACTCGCCGGAAGCAGTGCAAAAAACCATCGCCACGTGAGTTCCCGGTGATTTTCATTGCTTTCACGAATATTGCCTGCTATCTTCGTTTCAGTACTTCACCCTATCACGAGAGATCACGCTATCGTTCTTTGCTTTTCGCTGATTTTTCCTGACGCCTGAAACATTTCGAGGGAGCGGTGCGTTTAAGGAGAGACAGAGAAGTGCATGCACGATTTTGTAACCTTTTCTTTTTTCGATTGTCTCATTATCAGAACGCACCAAACATGGAGAGGACCTATCGGCAGTGTTGTTCAAGCTTCACCTCTAGTCCTGTTTGTTGAACGGTTCATTCCATCGGAGGCACCATGCTTAACGACCTGATTTCATCCGACAACCCGCTGCGCGATTTGATTGACGACCAGACTTTTCTGGAGCTCGAGCGTCACAAACTGTTCAGCGAAAAGGCAATCCGGGATTACCAGATTCGCCGAATGTTCAAAGACATGCGTCAGTCCATGAGCGCAGGCGATGCCATCGACCGTATCCGCGAGATGCATCCGTATCTGCAGTTCGATACCGTCCGCAAGATCGTCTATCAGATCAGCAAATAGATTCTTTCCGGATCATGAAAAACCCGCCCCGGCATCTGCCTGGGCGGGTTTTTTCGTTGATACGCCGCATGACGGCACGCGCATCATCGCGACGGGGGCGGGGGCGGCGGCGGATCCCACAGCACTGCAGCACCGGGGAAACGCAGCGACGGCCTGAAGACGATCGGTGCGAAGGCGCTCTCCGCCGTGATACGGACGCTTCCGTCTCCGGCCGCCTTCAGGAAGTACCCGCGGCCCGGACGGAATTGGCCGTCGATGGGTGGAAGATATCCGAACAGCGGATCGTATTCATAGATCGCGACCGCAAGACCGGAGGGAAACTGTTCCATCGCCGCGACGGAGGCGGGACCGCTCGGCGCCCCGATCAGATTCCATCCACCGTAGGAGGAGGAGACGGAATGCTGCACGGCGGGGAGCAGTTCACCGCTGATCTCCGTGCTGTCGGTCCGCGAGCAGTTGACCCAGAACACCATCTTGTTGGAACCGACCGTCGTCGTTTCGACGTACCCCTTTGCGGGATCGAACAAATACGCCGGCAGCTTCGCGGCCGGAAGGAGCAACCCCAGATCGGTGATGTCGGGATTGAGCGGAAGCGACATGAGGTTCCACCCTTCGCGATACCGCAGCATCGCCCTGCCTCGCTTCGACCGTCCGTTGAAGTCCGCGTCCGTGACATTGCTGTTCAGCGGCGCGTAATTGCGCGAGGCGGGAGTGAAATCGTAGAAGGGATTGGAAGGCGCGAGCGCATAGTCGCCTTGCGGCAGTCCCGTGGCGGAATAGTACCCGTTGATGTCCGTTGTTGCGGAGGTGTTCACGTCGCCGAATATCGGGATCACGATATTCGCGAGCGGCGTCGATCCGATCGTGACGCGTCCGGAGATCGAGAAGATGAGTTTCTTCGTCACGCGGTACACGACGGGTATCGTGACCGGCGAGTTCGAGAAATTTCCGGTGATGGTCATGACGGCGCTATACGAATTTTCCGGAAGGTTCGAGTCAAGAATGGACACATCGAAGGAGTCCGTGTTCGCGGTTCCCGCCGTCGGGTTGAGGCTGAGCCAGGCCGTTGCGCCGGGACTGGCGCTCCAGCTCAGGGTCCCGCCTCCCGTATTCTTGAGGCGGATGCGCTGCGATGGCGGGAGCACTCCGCCTTGCGCCGCGGCGAAAGTCAGCGACGACGGCGTCGCGCTGAGCGTCGGCGGCGGGTCCTCGATACTGAAGTTCTTGTCGCTTTCATCCGAGAGGGAGGTCGGCGTCGTCGTGGTGACACGGACGCGTGCGGTGGCGGTCACGGGACCGCTCACCAGCCAATTGAATGCGCCTGTCGCCGCGGGCGTGGAGGGGGTGAGCACTTCGCCATAGGTCTGCCCGCCGTCGCGCGACAACTCGATGCGCACGTTTTGCAGGCCGCTGGAAGCCCACTGCACCGAGCGTGTGCTGCCGGTGAACCAGGTTTCGCCGCCGTTCGGCAGCAGCACTTGGACGGTCGGGATGGCGGGGAGATCGCTTGCGTCGTTGAAGGTCACGTCCGCGGATGCGGCCAGCGTATGCGCGCCGTTGTTTCCGTTTCCGGACGCGTCGAGGACATCGCCGTCGAAGTGGTACGAGGAGGTGAGATTCGTCACCGGACCGGTCAATTCCATGCGGTAGGCGTTGATGATTTCCGTGTTGCTGCGCGCCGTGTTCCAGATGCGCACTTCGTCGAGGAAGCCCGACAATCCGTAGCCGTTCACGGGCGTGCCTGCATAGTCCGCGCGGCCGATCAGCACCGCGTTCTGATTCGGGGTCGCGTCTCTGGAATAGGATTTCGTTCCGACGACGACATCATTGAAGAAGAGCGTCGCGGTGCGCGTGTTGCCCGAAACCAGATACCGGGCGGTGACATGCGTCCATTGGTTCAGCGGCATGGTGGTGGACGATTCGAGACCGTCGGTGAAATCGCCGTTGGGGACGAAGCGCACCTTGCTGTTCGCCTTGTTGAGCCCGACCCAGTACGACCACGAACCCGCATACTGCGATCCCTTCGAGATGAAGGTCTGATAGGTCGGACTTCCGCCGGTCGACGTGGGCTTCACCCAGCACTCGAGAGTGTAGTTCTGGACGAGCGCGTTTCCCGAGGAACTGGGGATCGCGAAGTAATCGTCGGTTCCCGCGGCGGCGAGCGGTTGCAGGTTCGAGAAGGACGCGCAGATGCGGGCGTAATGCGGCGGCATGGGGGCGCTCGCGTAGCTGCTCGTGCCGGTGAGAGTCCCGTTGAATTGATTGTCGATTCCCGTCTCACTTCCGTTCAGGCGCCAGCCGGCAACGAGGTACTTGCCGTAGCGTCCGTTGTAGACCGCATGCGGTACGCGATACAGCAGCCCGACTGCCGACGAGAAATTGATCTCCTCAGTCCAGAGTCGCACTTCATCGATCATGCCGCTCCAGTAGTACGCCGGTGATCCGCCCGATCGATCCGCGCCGATACGGAGATCCCCGCCGGTGACGCTTCCGACACCGCCCTGCGGAACACCGACGGAACCGTTGAGCGCCCCGTTGATGTAGAAGGAGAGAGTCTGCTTCCGCGCGTTGAACGAGTCGGCAATGTGCGACCATTGTCCGCTGGGGATCGACCCCGGGCTGTCGTAGTACAGGCCGCCTCGCGGGTAGAAACGGATCTTGCCGGTCGGAGTGACGCCGAGCCAGTACCCGACACCGTAGTCGTTGCCGACAACGGTCATGTATCCGGAGAGCGAACTCGGATAGACCCAGGCATCGATGCTGAACATCCCGATCTGGTTCAGCTGCCCGTTGAATGCGTTTGCCCACGGGATGGAGACATACCCCGCACCGGTGAGCGACAGCGCCTCGTTGACCGCTGAATATTGCGCGCTCGCGTCACGCGGCGCGAAACATCCGATGAAGAGCAGGAGAACGCCGACAATGCGTTTCATGGAGAACCTTCTGATTGAGAACGAGGCGGGCGCGGCCGTCCGGAAAGGGACAACCGCGCCATCCCCGTGTGATGACAGGATTATTTCACCACGATCATGCTGCGCGAGACTTCATACCCCGCGCCGCTGAGCGTGTACGTATATGAACCCGCGGGCAGGAACGCGATGTCCACCGCCAGCGTCTGCGGCCCCGGATCACGGCGCAGCCGGGAGGAGAGGTCGAGGACGACGCGGCCGGCCATGTCGGTCACCTTCAGGATTGGAGGGGACGAGACGGCGGCCTGCACGCCGAGCGAGACGCTGATCGCGGTGCTCCCCGAAGCGGGATTCGGGAAATTCTGCGTCAACGCCATGCCCTCCGGAAGCGGCGCCCCGTTCGCGCCGAGCGTGTAGTTCAGCGTGACCGGAATGTCGAGGAAGGCCGGATCGAAGAGCGAGCGCACGGTGATGATGCCCGTGTACACTCCTGTCGGGATGATCCCGGTTCTGACCTCCACGGTGATCGTCTGTCTGCCTTCGCCCGATCCCGCATCGAGGCTGAGCCAGTCGGCATCGGAGCTGATCATCCACTGTGCCTGACTGTCGCCCTGGGGGATGATCTCGAGCGGCTTCGAGGGAAGCGCATCGCGGTTGTTCGCATCGAAGGAGAGCGACGTCGGAAGCGCTGTGAACGAGAGCGGGGCGTAATTGTACGTCACGACGACCGTCGCCTGTCCCCCCGGAAACGGAATATCGATGGACGCCAGGGCCGTCACATCCGTGCCGTCGACGGTGAGTTTCGTCACGCGTCCGGGGAGCGGAAACTGCCATTCGAGCTTGACCTTCGTCGCGCCCAGGCCTCCCTGGTACGCGACGGTGTAGGTCTCGGTGTATGAGGTGGTCGACGGGCTCGCCGGGCGATAGTCCGAGAGCGAACCCGTGCCGAGCGAGGACATTCCGGGCGTGCTCGCGATGCGCGCGTCAAAGATCTCCTGCGGAGGAAACGGGGGAAGCTCCAGTTCTCCGAGCTGCTGATCGATGCCCTTTGACGCGCCTTCGATAATGCCGATCGAAAGATTCTGGCTGCGGTTGTTGAAGTTTGAGACCGTGAGGCCGAGCATCACGCCGCGCAATTCCTGGGCGATACCGTGCGGAATCGCGAAGAAGAAGGAAACGGCGAAAGCGACGAGAAAGAAATGTGTGCGTTTCATGGTGTTTCCTCCTGTCACTTGGCGTGAGTGATGGTCATCGATTTCGTGATCGTGCCCTCGGCAGCCTGCAGGCGCAGCAGGTAGGTGCCCGCAGGAAGCAGGTCCCCGCGCCCGTCGCGACCATCCCAGCGCAGATGTTTCATGCCCGCCGGGAGGTCCTGATCGAGCAGGAGCCGCACCTGCCTTCCCATCACGTCGTACACGGCGAGGCGCGCATGCGACGGCGTCCCGAACGTGACGGCGATGGTGGTGGCTTCGTGCTGCGCCGGCGAGAACGGATTCGGCCAGTTCTGGTCGAGGGCGAAGTTGCCGGATATTCCGGACGTCATGGTCTTCAGAAAGATCCGGTGCGCGTTCGATGCGGGGACGGTGACCGTCACCGGCTGCGCGCCGCTGAATTCCGCCAGAACGGCGTCATTCTCGTCGAGCAACTGATAGCGGTCCTGCGTCGCGACGACAGGTTCGAACGTCACCTTCACATCGATCTGGCTGCGAATATCGATGCCGGTCATGCCGAACGGAATGTACCGCGTTCCCGCCTCGGTGCGGACATCGAGTCCCGACCCGTAGGGAAGCGGCGGAAGGAGCAGGTTGTCGACATCGGCCGCGGAGATGCGGCTGGTCGTCACCGGCAGTTCCTGGCGCTCATTCCTGGCAGTGGTGAACACCAGGTTGGCAATGACGTTCAGACTGGCCGCGGTCTTCGCGTATGCTGTGACGGTCGGCGGTCCGGCGACGCCGGGCGCCTGCATCTTGAGTTTCGTGTTCGGGTCGACACGGACCCAGAAGCCCTGTCCGGGATTGACGATGGTCGGAACGACGTAGCCCGACGCGGGATTGTAGCCGAAGATGGCCTTGAGACCGCCCGCGGGTGTCTGCTGGATCGCGGCCACGGCGAGCGGTTTCGACACCGCGCCGATGAGATTCCAGCCGTAGCCGTAGGGCTGCCCGATACCGATGAGCGTGTCCCAGTTGAAGATGAGCTTCTCCATCCCGTAGTAGACCGTGGCTTTATCGTTCGTCTTCAACCAGTAGCCTTCACCGAACGTCATCTTCGGCACGGAGAAGTAATATCCGGTGTTCGTATCGAACCGGAAGAGAAGCGTCGCGGGATCGGAGAAGATCACGTTCGATTCAGGGTACTTGACCTCGAGCGGAATCGAGACAAGCTCCCAGTCTCCGCTATGCTGCTGCACGAAGCGGACAGGAGTGCCTGTCCCGGTGGGATTCGGCACGGGGATATTGACCGTGATCGTGTCCTTCTTCGTGTCCGGATCCTGATCGTCGTTGACGATGACGATCTCGCGATTCGGTTTCGGGCTCCCTTCGTCCGTACAAATGCGGAAGAGCGTCATGGTCGGGAGCTGCACGATTTCGGTGATGCGGATCGGGCCCCACCCGCCATCGTCGTTCTTCTCGAAGAGATGGAATTGATACGGGTTGTACAGCGGATAGAGCATGTCGGTCTTGCGGTCGCGGAACTGCATCGCCAGTTCCACGCAGGGGAAGCGCGTCGGATCGTTGCGCGTCGGAACGATGACCACTTCGGGTTCCTTCGATTTCGGCGGGCACTCCGGCATCTTCACTTCGATGCGGCAATTGTACGTGCCTTCCGCGGCAAAGGTGTAACTCGATGTCGTGCGCATGTTGAACGGCGCGGGTTCGCCCTGCACGTACAGGAAGAACGTCGCGTTCGGTGAAACCGGCGGCGCGCCCCAGGTCATCTGCACGGGCGCGGTGCCGGTGGTTCCGGTCTGGACGCGCAGCAGATAGATGAATGACTGCTGTATCGCGCGCAGATCGCTGATGCTTCCCTGCGAACCGGTGATGTTGATGAAACGGATATCGAACGGTCCCGGAGGCGGAATGGGAGGAAGGTCCACCTGCCCCGCTTCGAGCCCGTCACCCGCGCTCGGATCCATGCCGTAGTCGATGGTGACGCTGCCGTTCTTCGCGTTGGTCAGCGTTGCGCGATGCACCCACTTCACCATCGGTTCCGGCTGGCACGGCTTCTCTCTCCACGTGGCGATGAGTTTCTTGCTGCGCCACATCGTGACGGGAAGAGGATTCGTCGTCGCGGCGGTGTCGTGACTCCACCCGAGGAAGAGGTAGTTCGGATTCGCGGGCGCCGTCACGTTCACGACCGCGCCAGTCGAATGCAGCGTGCGGGCCTCGAAGGGACCGTCGGGTCCCTGCGGGAAGATGACCACGAGTTCGTTCTGACCCTGCGCCACCGGTCTCAATTTCGCGCCGAGTTCGTATTCTCCCGGCGGCGTATTCGGGCCGTACTTGAATTTGGTCGGGTTCGCTTTCGGATCTTCCAGGATCTCGGGCTTGGGGAGATCCCAGCCGTCGAAGATGAAGCCCGCCGGGGGGTGGAACAGCACATCGAAGAGTCCCGGCGTGTTTTTATCGACGCCCTTGTCGAACAGATCGCCCGGCGCTTTCGAGATCAACAGGCCGCTGATAGGCTGGAGGATGCTGACCTTGACGCATGTCGGACAGAATGCGACGAGCGGCGGCTTGTTGTAGGTCCGATCGACGCTGATGGTATATTCGCCGAACCCGAAGTCGCCGGTCGACGGTTCGATGAGGCGATAACTGATGAAGGAGCTGATCTCCGGTTCGACGCTGATGTCGTACGTCCCGTCCACCGACAGCGACAGGATGTAATACCCCGGGCCGCCGCTCGACGAATTGATGTACGTGGAACTGCCCGCCATTTTCGCGCGGAACACCGGTTTGAATTTCGAGCCGTCGCTCACGTGCAGCACCAGGGTGAGACGCTCGCCGCCCGTCACGTTGCTGAGGTTGATGGCCGTCACGCGATAGTAGTCGTATTTGGGTCTGAACCAGGTGAACTCGCCGGTGATCATCGAGATCGGACAGGCCGCCTTGAAGAGATACGGCGCCATGCCGGGGCCGGACGAGGTGAGGACCTTCGGCGAAGCCGCGGAATTCGGCTCCTGCGCGTCCCTGCAATAGACCGTATCCGTCGGTGAGGACGGGCGCGTGCGGATTTCGGCGACCACGCTGTTGGTGCCGCGGATCGTGTTGAAGATGCCCACAATGCGGAAGCGGTACTGCGTGTTTGCCGCCACGGCCGTGGTACCTCCTCCCGCAAGCGGGAGCGCGGTGATGATCACTCCGGTGTACTGCCCGATCGAGACCGGGAACGGTCCGAGCACGGGCTGCACTTCCACCCATGTCCCTGCAGTGCGCTCCCATTCGATTTTCGTCACGACCTTCTGCATGTCGTACTTGTTTCGCCAACGCAGTGCGACCGCGGGATTTGGCGTCGCGGAATTGCCCGCCGGTGCGAGCCATGCGGTGATCGAGGTGTTGGCAGTATTGAAATCGGGCGGGGTATTCGTGTACACCGCCTTGACGTCGGTGACGGGATTCGCCTGCGTCGAGGTGAACGCGTAGGACGGCATGTTGTTCGCGTAGTCGTCGATGTTCGAGGTCGCGCCGTTCTCGCGCTTCACTTCGAAATGGTCGAAGTACCACGTCGACCCGGAAATGCTGCGTGTGAGCGGGACTTCGGTTTTATAGCAGAAGTCCCATTCCATCGGCACACAGGTCGGACCCGTCAGCGTGCGTGTGGACAGCGCATGCGAACTGTTGTCGCAAATGTGGAGCGTGATGGGAATGTTGGCCGGCTGCGATGTGAAGCAGCGCAACGGCGTCCGCTGTCCCGCAGTGAGCAGGCCCATGTGCACGGGCATGACGGAACTCGAACCCGAGAGATAATTCCCGACCATCATCGCGTCGAAACCGACGATCTTGTAGCCCGGGCGACCCGGGGCCGTCGGCCGGGTTGTTTGGCAGTTGATGTTTTCGGCTCCACGGTATGACCACGTGCAATTGTCCGTGCGGTACTCGTCGGGCGAGCCCCAGAGGTGGCCGATTTCATGCGCGCAGACATTGCGGCTGGGCATGGCATAGGGGTCGAGCCCGGCCTGCCAGTACCGCACATCCATCGCGTAGTAGATGCCTTCGTGGTCGCCGTTCCCCCATGTCACGGAGCGGGCGTGCGGCCAGATCCCCTCGTTCGGGGTGCCTTTCCACGCGATGAAGGCGCAAATTGCCTGGTCCGCCCCGAAATAGTCCCGGATTTTATTGTTGTAGTACCAGCCCCACGCGTCGCCGCGGTCCAGGCCGTTGCTTCCGTTCCAGTTCGGGATGCGTCCAAAGAGGATGTCCCAGACGTCGGGTGGATAGATGTTGTTGAGGATGACCGGAATAAACGTGTGTTCCCCGATGACCGTCGGTTCGCCGGATACCTGCGAACACCAGTGGGTGGGGCCGTAGAGGCGCCAGATCAGGGTCGCGCTCTTGCCGTATTTGGAAGCCTGCGCCGTCCAGTAGTGCATCGCGTCGAGATGGAGATTGCGGTAGCGGTTGTACACGGTCATGTCCCAGTTCCAGGATCCTGTCCCGCTCTGGCTCTCCGGGAACACGCTCGTGTGGACGATCAGTCCCTGCGGTGTCGATCTGCGAGTGATCGACGGATTGGCGCCGCCCTGCGTGGAGGGTCCCTTCGGCGATGAGGCCGTTTCGGGCAGGGGGATCGGCTCGGGATTGGTGAAGACGCACGGCGGTTGCTGAACGGTCGGCGCAATGAGATCGAGTTCGCGCGTGCGCTCCTCGATGCGCTGCAGTTCCTCCGGCGTCCGCGTGTGCTTCGCGTGTTCCAGATACTCCACGAGGGCCGATTCCTCTTCGCTGGTCGATTGCAGCTGCATGCCGGAGTGTTTGGTCCGAAATTCAGCGGCAGTATACGAGATCGAGGTCACGCCGAGGGAGCCCGTCGCGCTGTTCAAGCGGGCGCTGCCGACGGCATCCTTCGATTCGGTCGGGACCCAGCCGATCCAGCGCTTCGGCGAGGCGATCACCGAGATGAGCGCGCCCTTTTCCGTGAGCTGTTTCCACAACGCGCGAACTTCCGTCCAGTCGGAACAGTTCGTTTCGATGATCGCCATGTCCTTGTAGAAGGCCTGCGCGTCGTTCCCGCGAATTTCGGGAGGCACGAAGCGGGGTGTCGGGAGTGCGTCCTGCGCGAGCGCCGCGGTCGAACAGAACAGCAGCGCGAGCAGCGCGAATGAGAATCGCTTGTTCATAGCCACCTCATGAGGGTGAGTGAAAGGAGGAAACCCGGATAGTATGAGTCCGTTTATCTCGCATTTTTTTCCCTGAAAAAAATGAATCCTGAAGAAATGTGTTGAAAGGCACGATGCGTGCCGGTTGTATCGTCACAGACAGGATGTGCGGAATTTGGGTGTGATCGGATGGAAACTACGATGTCATGGGGCAATTGTCAAGAGCGCGATTCGTTTTCATGTAATATTCGTACACGTTTCAACCCTTGCGGCGGCACGATTTTTCCGCTACCTTTTTCGATGTTCTCCCGCAACCGTCCTGTCCTGGATCACCGCCCGTGGGATTGCGCGCATGCATGATCCGCGCCGTTTCCGCATGACCGTCGAATACGACGGCACCGATTTTGTGGGATGGCAATTGCAGCCGTCCGGGCGGTCCGTGCAAGGGACGCTGGAGGAGGCCGCGGAACGCCTGTTCGGCTCCGCGACTCGCGTGCACGGCGCGGGACGCACCGACACGGGCGTGCATGCGCGCGGGCAGGTCGCGCACTTCGATGCCGCGACGCGCCTGGATCCCCACACCATCGGACGCGCCTTGAACGCGGTGTTGCCGGCGGATGTTTCCGTGCGGGACCTCGCCGTGACGTCCGCGGATTTCCATGCCCGCTTCTCCGCATCCTCGCGTGAGTACGCGTACTCGCTGACGCAGCAACGGACTTCGCTGCACCGTCGGGACCGGTGGATCGTCTACGCCCGTCTCGAGCACCGGCGCATTCAGGAGGCCGCGGCGCTGCTGCCCGGTACGCGCGACTTCACGAGTTTCTCGAAGTTCTCTCCCACCGTCGATCACTGCACCTGCCACATGTACGAGACGGCATGGATGGTGCGCGAGGAATCCTGCGTCTTCACGCTGCGCGCAAACCGCTTCCTGAAGGGCATGGTTCGCGCGCTCGTCGGCGGGCTGGTGCTCGTCGGCAGGGGCAGGATGACGGTCGGGCAATTCGGAGACATCCTCGAGGCGAAGGACCGCGCCTTCACGCCGATGCTCGCGCCTCCGCATGGTCTGGTGCTCACCGCGGTGAACTATGATCCGGAGGATTTCGCGATGATGAAAGGCATCATCTCGGAACTTCGCGCGGGCATGCGCGACGATGAGGACGAGGAGAGCTGAATGGTCATGAACCACAACGACCCGGCCCGCGCGCGCGGTTGGCATCGCTTTTCGGACTGCGCCAGACATGGATTGTCCGTACACTTGTGGATGCCGTTCTCCACGAATCCCGCCATCGCGATCGATGGTGGCGCACGCATTCCGTTCGCCTTTCTTCGACTCCTCTCCGTGCTCGTCCTCTGGTCGGCGGGCGCCGCGGCGCAGCATGCGAAGGTCGAGGACGCGCGACCGGCGCCTTCCTTCGATGCGGACGAACGCCTCGCGCCCCCCGCCGTGGCGTTCTTCGCGATCGGGAATTGGGGCCTTGGCGGCAAGGACCAGCGCGCGCTCGCCGAAACGATGGTGAAAAAATGGAACGCCGATGGCGCCGTCGCGGTGCTCACGACCGGCGACAATTTCCCCGAGTCCGGCGTCACCGGCGCCGATGACTTGAAGTGGGCGGCGCGTTTCGAGAGCATTTTCCCACCGGACGCGTTTCCGATTCCGTTCTGGGCCACGCTCGGTGACGATGATTACAAGTCGTCACCCGACGCGCAGGTGGCATATGCGGCGCGCGCCTCTTCCGGCAGCGCGCGGACACGATGGCGCATGCCGGCGCGGTACTGGACCACGCGCTTCGCGGCGGATGGCGACGTGTTTTCCGTCCGCGTGGTCGGCCTCGACACCCGCGACTTCGTCTCCGGCGACACCGCGCGGGCGGGACGACAGGCCGCGTGGCTCGACTCCGTTCTTGCCGCGCGAACGGAAGATTGGACCGTCGTGCTCGGATACCATCCGGTCTTTTCCAACGGCATGCACGGAAATACGCTCGGCATGCTTCGTCGCGTGAAACCGTTGCTGGAAAAGCACCGGGTGGACCTCTTTCTTTCCGGACGCGATCACGACATGCAGCTGATCGCGTCCGTGAAGGGGGTGCGCTACATCGTCAGCGGTGGCGGCAGCCGGCCGGCCGACACGCGCTGGGGCGAGAACACGGTGTTTGCCTCCACGAATCTCGGGCTGCTGTGGTTTCAGATGAGTGCATCCGAAATGCTGGTGCAGTTTCTCGATCGTGACGGCAGCGTCGTTTTTGCGAAGAGGGAGTCGAGGCAGGCGGGACCGTAACAGTCATCCGGAACACACTGCCGCCGCTTGCATCGTTGGGGAGATCGCAGAATACAACCATTGCGCGCATTAATACATGCGTCGCGCAGGTATCGATTGACAAAATGCGACCGCGTTGTGAACGCGATCCATTGAATGACTCGTCGTCATCCCGAAAATTTCGCTGGAGTTACCGCGACGAATATTTTTCGATGACTTCCGGTCATTTTCTTCCGGTCGGCCGGTCCGTTTTGTTGACATTTACGATAAATCCTTTATATTCAAAGGTGGAGGCATCAACATGGCGTTGTTTGGAGATGGGAAGCGAAAACGGCTTGCGGCTTCGCCCATGGCGCAGCAGGCTGTGGGTGCCGCTGCGAGCAGGGACCAGCTTGCGGCGCTGCTGACCGTTTGCCGGAACAACCTGAAATCGGTGAACACGGATCTTATTACGAGAGCGTTCACGACTTCCGAACAATCGCATGAGGGGCAGTTCCGAAAATCGGGGGAGAAGTACTTCTCGCATCCCTATGCGGTCGCGATGATCGTGGCGCAGGAAATCCCGGTGGACGATGTCACCGTCGCGGCGGCGCTTCTGCACGACGTGCTGGAGGATTGCGACGATTGCACGTACGACGACATGCTGGCAAACTTCGGAAGCGAAGTCGCGGACATCGTCGACGGTGCCACCAAGATTTCCAACATCCTGGGGAGCAGAGAAGTGACGAAGGCGGAAAATTACCGCAAGCTTCTCGTGTCCATGCTCAACGACGTGCGCGTCATCCTCGTCAAGTTCGCCGACCGGCTGCATAACATGCGTACGCTCGAGTACGTGCCGGACGAGAAACAGGCGCGGATCGCCAAGGAGACGCTCGACATCTACGCGCCGCTCGCGCACCGCTTCGGTCTCGGGAAGCTCAAGTGGGAGCTCGAGGACCTCGCGTTCAAATACTACTTCGAGGAAGACTACCGGAAACTCCGCGAACAGGTGTCGCTCAAACGGCGCGATCGGGAGGAGTATATCGCACGGTTCAGCAAACCCATCAAGGCGGAACTGGAACGGAACGGCCTCATCTCCGAAGTGAGCGGACGCCCGAAACACCTGTGGAGCATCTACAACAAGATGCGCAAGCAGAACAAGACGATCGACGAGATCTACGACCTCTTCGCCGTGCGCATCATTCTCGATTCGGATGAGGAAAAATCGTGCTACATCGCGTACGCGATCGTGTGCGAACTCTACACGCCGATTCCCGAGCGCTACAAGAATTTCATCGCCCTCCCGAAGCAGAACGGGTACAAGTCCATCCACACGACCGTGCTGGGACCGGACGGCCGCATGGTGGAAGTGCAGATACGCACCCGGCTGATGCACGAGATTTCGGAAAAAGGCATCGCCGCGCACTGGGCGTACAAGGAGAGCGTCAAGAACAAGCAGAGCGCCTTCGACAACTGGATACGCTGGGTGCGCGAGATCATCGAAGTGCCGCTCACCAGCGCGACGGACGAGGACGCGAAGCTGCTGATCGACAATTTCAAGAGCACGCTGTACCAGGAGGAGATCGTCGTCTTCACGCCCAAGGGCGATCTGATCGTGCTGCCGAACCGCGCGACTCCTGTCGATTTCGCGTTCATGATCCATTCCGAAGTCGGACTGCACACGATCGGCGCAAAAGTCAACGGGCGGATCGTGCCGCTGAACCGCACGCTCCGCAGCGGCGATCAGGTGGAAGTCATCACCTCGCGGAACCAGTACCTGAGCCCGGACTGGGAGCAGTTCGTCATCACGCACAAGGCGAAAAATGCGATCCGCAAGTACGTCGGCGAGCAGACCAAACTCGCGACGCACAAGGGCCGGGAGAAGTGGGACCGCAAGATCAAACGCCAGAAGCTGCAGATCCGCGACGAGCAGATCCAGCGCGCGGCGACGCACTTGAGCTTCTCGAGCCCCTCGAAGCTGTTCGCCGCGCTCGGCAACGACGAACTCACCGTGGACGACATTCTCAAGGTCGTCGCGGACACGGAGCCAAAGCCGGAGGACATCATCCTCCCGCAGCGCGACCCGTCCGAACTCTTCGAGGAATTCGCGGCGGCCGCGCGCAACGAACGCGGAATTCTCATCCAGGGACTGCCGAATGCCATGCAGTACGACTTCGCCCGCTGCTGCAGCCCGCTGCCCGGCGACGACGTCATCGGGTTTGTCACGCAGGGGCGAGGCGTCAAAATCCATCGCAAGAGCTGCCGCAACATCCAGCGGCTGATGAGTGCCGTCGACGCCGAGGGGCACGGGATGCTCGACCGCATCATCGACATCAGCTGGCCGCAGAGTACCAACGGCGAGTATCTCGGCGGCATACGCATGGAGGGTTCCGATCGTCCCGGCGTCCTGAACGAGATTACCCTCGCCATTTCCAGCTACAACAACACCAACATCCGCAGCGTCAACATCGAGGCGGAGCAGGGGACATCCATGTTCCACGGCTCCGTCCTCGTGTCGGTCCGCGATCTCGAACACCTGCAGCGCCTCATCGAGCGCGTGCGCAAGGTGCGGGGCGTCGAAATCGCGGAACGCTACGTCGAAGTCGCTTAACCCATCACGGAGAACACGACGAATGAAAGACAAGGTCCCAACGCTCACCCGCAAGGATATTGCGCGGCGCGTGTCCGAAACCCACGCATTGAAAATTCAGGACGCGGACAAATGGGTCGACTGCGTGCTGACGTCCATTCGAGAACTCCTGATGACCGCCGATCCGGAAGTCCGGCTCGAAGTGCGCGACTTCGGCGTGTTCGAGGTGAAGCTGACCAAGGCCAAACCGCGCGCGCGCAATCCCAAAACGGGAGACAAGGTGTTCGTTCCTCCCCGCAGAAAAACACACTTCAAGCCGAGCAAACTCCTCAAATCATTTCTGACACAGCCCCTGAGTCCGGAAGACGCGGCGCTGCTCTCCAGCGAAAGTCGCGAACCGAATGTCTTCGCGATGTCGCACGCTCCCGAGGATATTCTCGCGCGCTGATCCGCGCCGCGCGCGATGGTTCTCCGCGCGACGCGGCCCATGCCCGATGAACACCACCACACTCGCCATCGACTACGGGGCGCGCCGCGTCGGGATTGCGGTCAGCGACCCCATGGGCTGCATCGCCATCGGTCTCGACACCATTGACAACGGCCCGGATCTCCTCGCGCGCATTTGCGCCCTCGTCCGCGAGCGCGGCGTGGGGCGCATCGTCATCGGATTGCCGCTCACGCTCAAGGGCGAGGTCGGCGACACCGCGACCTTGGTGCTCGCGTTTGCCGAAACGCTCCGCGCCGCCGTGGACGTGCCTGTCGAGACGCTGGACGAACGGTTCACGTCCTCGATTGCGACGCAGACCATGAAGGACCTCGGCCTCGGGAAGAAAAAGCGGCGGGAGAAGGGACGCGTCGACGAGATCGCAGCCATTCTGCTGCTGCAGGATTACCTGGCGATGCATCCGTGAGATCCAGCACCGGTTCCTCCAACTGAAACGACGCAGGGCGCCCGGCATCGGACGCCCTGCGCGAATGATGGTTCATGCCGCGCGCGCGCGGCAGCGGACTATTTCCGGACCAGATGCACCGTCAGGGTGAGCGTCTCCGTTCCGCGCTTGACGACGAGGGGGACGTCCTCCTCGGGCTTGTACTTGCCCATGGCGTTCATGTAATCGTAAATATTCTTGAGCTTCGTGGAGCCGAACTGCACGATGAGATCGCCCGGTTTCAGTCCCGCTTTCTCCGCGGGGCTGCCGGGGCTGGTTCCCGTGATCTTGAAGCCTTCCTCGGTCGAGCCGTAATCGGGGATGGTCCCCACATACACGTTGAAGCCGCGCACTTTCTGATCTTCCTTGACGACGACTTTCACGAACGCGGGCCGGTCGGCCTGTTCATCTGTTTTCCGGATGATGTCGGCCGTGAAACGAATGACATTTTCCTCCCCCGGCAGGTTGAGCTTGTCGAACTGATCCGACGGCCGATGGTAATCGGTGTGCAGGCCGGTGAAGAAGAAGAGCACCGGAATGTTCTTCATGTAAAAGGCGGCCTGATCGCTCGCGCCCTGTCCGTCGGGCAGCATCGCGAGGGTGAAGTTGTACGGTTCGTTCGCGCCCTTGACGATCGATTCCCAGATCGGGGACGTGCCCGTGCCCTGCACGTTGAGCTTGTTCGTGCTGTCGGGCAGGCGGCCGACCATGTCGAGGTTGAACATGGCCGCGATGGAGGCGAGCGGCGTGCTCGGATTGTTCACCCAGTGCGATGATCCGAGGAGACCCATTTCCTCGCCGGTGAAGCCCATGAACAGCATGGGACGGCGCAGCGGTTGCGCGGCGAAGTACTGGGCGAGTTCCAGCATGCCCGCGGTGCCGGAGGCGTTGTCGTCCGCGCCGGGATGGATCATCGGCTTCTCGCCGCGGTACAGCGAACCGTCCTGGCCCCATCCGAGGTGGTCGAAGTGCGCGCCGACGACGAAGCACTGCTCCGTCAGGGCGGGGTCGGTGCCGTCGAGTTTCCCGATCACATTCATGGACGGTTTTTTCACGTACGACACCGAGACCGTCAGGGCGGCGTGCACGTCCGTCATCGCGAACGACATCGGGCGCTTGTCCTTTTGAATCTTCTCGAGGATGTTCTTGAGGTCCTGGCTGTTGGCCTTGAAGAGGGTTTCGACGATCTCCTTGCCGACGTTGACGACGATGATGCCGGCGTTGCTCGGAGAATTGTCGTACTTCAGCTTGTACAGCTCGTCCTTCTCCAGATTCACGACCAGCAGCGCGGAGGCGCCGGCTTCGCGGGCGAACAGCGCCTTGCTGCGGATGGAGGCCACGTTGTCGAAATCGGAATGCGGGCTGTCTCCGTCCGGATGACCCGAAACGACAAGCGCGAGCTTGTCCTTGACGTCGACATTTTCGTAGTCGTTGTATTTGAGTTTCGCGGAGGTGATGCCATATCCCGCGAAGACGATGCCGCCTGTGGCTTCGCCCGAATGGGAGAAGCTGAAGGGGACGTAGTCCTTCTGCACCGCCAGTGTTTTCGCGCTCCCTGCCGCGGTAAGCGAGAAACGGTTGTTTCTCCCGAGATCGACGCCCGTCACGACCTCAAACGTCTGGAGATACGAGCCGTTGTCGCCTGCGGGTTTCAGTCCGTACCGCTTGAATTCGCGCGCGAGATACTCGGCCGCGACGGCATTCCCGCGGGTGCCTGTGCCCCGTCCCTCAAGCGCCTCCGAGGAAAGCCAGCGCACGTGGTAGCCGATATCCTCCTTCGTGACCGCCGTGGTGGAGCCCGGAGGCGGAGGAGCGACGGATTGCGCGCGTGCTGTGGAGAGGAGTGCTCCCGCGATGAGCAGGAAGGTGCAGATGCGTGTCGATCTCATGTCGGTCCTTGATTCCAGGTTAGTCGACCCATTCGGCGATGAATACGTTCGTGTCGCCGGGCTTGCTGTTGTTTCGATTCGAACAAAATACCAGATGCTTCCCGTCCCTCGTGAACATCGGGAAGCCGTCAAATTCGCCGTAGGTCGTGATTCGTTCGAGGCCGGTGCCGTCGACGCGGATCATGTAGAGGTCGAAGTTGCGCCGGTTGGAGGCGTCCATGTTGGAACAGAAGATGATGCGCGCGCCGTCCGGATGCATGAAGGGCGCGAAGTTCGCGGCGCCGTTGCGCGTGATCTGCCGCAGGTTGCTCCCGTCGGCGTTCATGATGCAGATTTCGAGCGCGGTGGGACGGACCAGATGGTCCTTGACGAGTTCTTCATACCCCTTCATGTCTTCGGGAGTTTTCGGCCTGCTCGCGCGGAAGACGATGCTCTTTCCGTCCGGCGTGTAGAAGGGTCCGCCGTCGTAGCCCTTCTCGAAGGTCAGCCGCTTCACATCGCTCCCGTCGATATTCATCGTGTAGATTTCGGGGTCGCCGGTCTTCGTCGATGTGAAGACCACCCGGTCGCCCAGCGGGGAGACGGTGGCTTCGGCGTCATACCCTTCGGACGCGAACAGCGTTTTCAATCCCGTGCCGTCTTTCCGTATCGAGTAAATGTCAAACTCCGGATACAGCTTCCACACATACCCGTGACTGCGATCGGGGGGAGGAAGGCAGCCGGGATCGTGGGCTTCCGTCGACGCGAAAATCAGATGCTCGCCATCGGGAAGCCAGTACGAACAGGTGGTGCGGCCCTTTCCGGAGCTGACCATCGACACGTTTCCGCCGTCGAGCGACATGGTGAAGATGCGGTCGCATTCCGCGCCAGCGGGGCGGGACTGGAAGGTCAGCGCTTTCTCGTCGAAAGAGAGATAGGCCTCGGCGTTCTCGCCTTCAGTGGTGAGCTGCCGCACGTTCCGCAGATGCCCTTCGCCGGGAAAGAGCAGTGCACCCGGACCCTGCGCCCTCGACGCAAGAGCAGGGAAGATGGCGAGGACGACCAGGAAAATACCGCACCGGACAATCCGGGGGACTGGAATGGAATACACGGGAGGGCGCATATGTGATGATACGGAAATGTATGAGAAGTGGCTCCCGTGATCCGGCTCCACCCTCGGATTCCGCGCACCGGGATCCGATGTGCCCGCAGGCGGGTTTTGGCGTGTCGTCACAGGGAGGCTTGCTTTGACTTGAACATGTGGTGGAGCGTGGACTTGATGGTGTCCGCAAGTCCGGCAGGGCAGCGGACCGATTTCAAATGGTTGTGCAGGCAGAGCTTCGTCGCGATGGTGATCTGGTATTCCCCGAAATACTCGGGCCGCTCGTGCACCATTCGCTGCAGGAGCTCCACCTCGTCATCGCTCAGATCCGTGACTTCCTTGTCGACCAAGGCGCTGATATACTCAGGAACGTCTTCGCGTTGCATCGCGTGCCAGCCTGGTGTTGGAGTACAAATTCAATCATGTGTATCCTCGTCCGTGTCGTACCCGCGATCCTTCGCGTACGCGAGGAGTTTCACCCGAAGCATCTTTCGTCCCCGGTGCAGCCGGGAGCGGACCGTGCCTATCGGACATTCGACGAATTCGGCAATTTCCTCGTAGGTAAAACCTTCGATATCGCACAAGATCACCACCGTCCTGAACTCTCCCGGGAGGCCTTCCAGGGCGCGCGAGACATCGTCATCGAGGAGGTTGGAGAATAATTTCTCCTGTAAATCGTTGGAATCCGCGGATTCCGCTCGTATCGAGTGATAGAATTCCTCGACATCATCATAGTCCACCTTGTCGGGTTCCTTGGTGACCTTCCGATAGATGTTGATGAACGAATTCTTCATGATCCTGAACAGCCATGCCTTGCAGTTCGTTCCTTTCTCGAACTTGTCGAAGAAGCGGTAGGCCTTGAGAAAGGTCTCCTGCAGCAGGTCGTCCGCGTCATCCGGATCACCCGTCATGCGAAGGGCGAAATTGTACAATGCGTCCATGTGCGGGAGGGCTTCCCGCTCGAATTCGATGTGGCGCTCCTTCAGTCGATACGCATCCTCGACCATGCCGGCTTCCACACCGAACAGTTCTTCTTCCTGAATGTCTGGAATCAGGACGGACATACCGCTCCGATTGTTTCCGGAATACACGTTCCAAAAATATACGCCGACACCGCGAGAAATCACAACATGGACGGACCTCGAAGAGCCGTCGGCGAGGCCCCGCACATCCTCTCCTGTCCTCCCTGTTTCGTATCGTATTCATCCTGGGTGCCCGGGTCCTGCCCGGCGTGTCATCGAGCGCTGCTTCCGGATTCCGGACGGCATTGTGACGATTTCTCAGTATATTTCGGACCTGCCGCCACAGGGGCAGGCGAGTGTTGTTGATTATTCTACACGAGAATCCGCCCATGTCAGATCATCCATGGCTTCGGAGCCTGGACGTCACGGCTCTGTGTCCGAAGTGCAAGGTCCTCGCCCTTCGCCGGAGCCATACGCGCACGAAATTCGAGCGTTTCAAGCGCGAGCATTCCGGCATGCGCGTTTTCCGTTGCCACGCCTGCAGCTGGCGCGGCTGGCTCGACGAGTCGAAGCTCCGGTATTCGAATACCTCCGACGATGAGGCGAGCTTCCTCCTCGAAGAGGGGCTCGACACCATCCCCGACATCGCGCTGGACCTGAACGCGGCAGCGCCCCGTTCGGCGCCCAGGCTACGGCCGGCCGACCTCCCCGCCGTCGCGCAGCCGCGTTTGGACGAGCATCCGGAGGATCTGTTCCTCCCGCGGCATGCGCCTGAAGAGAACCATCGTTCTTCGCCGGACATTCCGGTTCCGTCCCGTTCACTCCCGCGCATCCAGGGCGATGCGGTCGATGCCGACGAAGAGCCATCCCCGCGCGAACGGAAACGGTTTCCTGGAGAGGAAGAACTCCAGCCGTTCGACGAAGATCTCAAACCGTACTCCCAGCATGAGGGAGAGCAATTTCACTCGCAGTCGCGGCACAAGGGCAAGCCGTGTCCGAGTTGCGGCGAATTCACCCTCTTCCGCTCGCGTCATCGCAATTTCTCCGAGATGCTTCGCAAGAAGTTTACCGGCAAACGCCCGTACCGTTGTCACAAATGCCGCTGGCGCGGATGGCTTGCCAAGTAGCTTCGTGATCCGGATTGGCCGCACCAGGGCGCAGGGTTCCGCCCGACATCCTAAATCGGATGATTTCTATATTTCGCAGACTCTACTCTTGTTTTCTCTTTTTTGGAAACAATTATTGTGATAAGTTATCTCTGAAATAGTGCTTCATTCTTCCAACTCAACCGTAGCACACTATGCACATCTCGAAATCCGCCGGTTACGCAGTCCATGGACTCGTCTATCTGGTCACCAAGAAATCAGGCGACCCTGTTCAGATCTCGGAGATCGCCGAGTATCAGAACGTGTCGCGCACGTATCTCGCGAAAATTTTTCAGCAGCTGTCGACTGCGCGCATCATTGTCGGCCAGCGCGGAATCACGGGCGGGTATCTGCTCTCGAAGCAGCCGGACACCATCACGCTTCTCGACGTGGTCGAGGCGGTGGACGGTCCGGTCATCAAGCGCCACTGCTGTCTTGGCGTGATGGAGTGCCAGCTCAAGCCCATGTGCGTTATTCTCGACGCCTTTGTTGAGGCAAACAATCGTTTCGCCGACTACCTCAAGAGCGTCACGCTCGAGGATGTGGTTGCGCGCGTCACGAACGTGAACGCCCCGTACGTGTACAGCAAGAAGAAGTCGGCGGCGAAAAAGTAATTCCTCGCCCCAGGGTTCGCGCCCTCGCGGCGACAGCGATGTTCACGCTCCAGCATCAGGACAGGGCGTCCAAGGCCCGCGTCGGGGTTCTCCGCACAGGTCACGGCCTCGTGGAAACCCCGATTTTCATGCCCGTCGGGACACAGGGCGCGGTGAAGGCCGTGCACGGGCACGAGGTGCGCGCGCTCGGCGCGCAGATCATTCTCGCCAACACCTACCATCTCGCGTTGCGGCCCGGGGCGGAGCTGCTTCGCGACGCGGGCGGTCTGCACCGCTTCATGCACTGCGATCTGCCCATCCTCACCGACAGCGGCGGATACCAGGTGTTCAGTCTCACCGCGCTGCGCAAGATCGAGCGCGACGGCGTGACGTTCCGTTCGCACATCGACGGGTCGGCGCATCGCTTCACTCCCGCCAGCGTCATCGACGTGCAGCGGGCGATCGGCTCCGACATCATGATGATTCTCGACGAGTGTCCGCCGGCCGACTGCGGGTACGAATATGCCCGACGCAGCGGCGACCTCACGCTGCGCTGGGCGGCGCAGGCGCGGGAGCACATCGCGGCGACCGGACCGCTTCACGGGCATGCGCAGCGGGCCTTCGGCATCGTGCAGGGAAACGTGTTCGACGATCTCCGGCGGCAGAGCGCGCTCGGGCTCATCGACCTCGATTTCGACGGGTACGCGATCGGCGGTCTGGCCGTCGGCGAAGCGGCGGAGGTGATGTACCGCGTGACCGATTTCACCACCGACCTCCTGCCTGCCCGAAAACCGCGGTACCTCATGGGAGTCGGGACGCCGTTGAACATCGTCGAATCCGTCGCGCGCGGTATCGACATGTTCGATTGCGTCATGCCCACGCGCAACGGCCGCAACGCGATGGTCTTCACCCGCGAAGGGCCGTTGACGATCAAGAAAGAGCGGTATCTGCGCGACAACCGGCCGATTGACGAGACCTGCGCCTGCCACACCTGCCGCACGCACAGCCGGGCCTACGTCTGTCACCTGTTCCGCGCGCGCGAGATTCTCGCCCTGCAGCTCGCGTCGATACACAACCTGGCATTTTACCTTCAATTGACGCGTGACATGCGAAGTGCTATTTTAAACGATGCCTTCTTCGCGTGGAAGAATGCGTTCATCGACCGATACACCGGCGGGACGCGCGCGGCAGGCGCAGGCAGCGACCGTTAACGACTTCATCTTATCTCAGGAGCCCTTTCGTGAATCCTTTCCTTCTCCTCGCCCCGCCGGCCGCCGGCGGCAACGGCGGCAGCAGCATGGTCTCGACCCTGATCATGTTCGGAATGATCTTCGTCATTTTCTATTTCATGATTCTTCGTCCCCAGCAGAAACGCGCGAAAGAACGCACGAAGATGCTCGAGAGCATCAAGAAGGGCGACAAAATCATCACCTCCGGCGGCATGCACGGCAAAGTGATCAACGTGGACGAAAAGACCATCCTGATTGAAGCCTCCGACAACGTCAAGTTGAAATTCGATCGTTCCGCGATCAACGTCATCATCCGAGAGGCGTCAGAGGAAGCGGTCAAGTAACGCATGTCCCCCCACTTCCACAGCGTTGCCGACGCCATCCGGGATCTCCGCGAGGGCAAACTCATCATCATTGTCGACGACGAGGACCGCGAGAACGAGGGCGACTTCGTCTGCGCCGCCGAAACCATCACCCCCGAGATCGTCAACATCATGATTTCCGAGGGACGCGGTCTCGTCTGCGTTCCGATCACCGACGAACGCATGCGCGAACTCGGGCTCGACATGATGGTGGACACGAACACCGCGATCCACGGCACCAATTTCACCATCACGGTGGATTACGTGCACAACACCACCACCGGCATCTCCGCCTCGGACCGCACGGCGACGATCCGGGCTCTCGCGGATCCGGCGACGAGGCCCTCCGATCTCGCGCGGCCCGGCCACATTTTCCCGCTGCGCGCGGTGCCCGGAGGCGTGCTTCGCCGCGCCGGACACACGGAAGCGGCGGTGGACCTCGCGCGCATGGCGGGCCTGCAGCCGGTAGCGGTCCTCTGCGAAATCCTGAACGAAGACGGCACGATGGCGCGCACGCCGCAGCTGCTCAAGATCGCGAAGAAGCACGGACTCACCATCATCTCCGTGCAGGCGCTCATCGCCGAGCGCGTCGCGAAGGAGCGGCTGGTCAAGCGTCTGACCGACGCGCGGCTGCCGACCCGCTATGGCGACTTCCGCATCCACCTCTACGAGAGCGTCCTGGATGGCAAGGAGCACCTCGCCCTCGTGCGCGGCGACATCGCGGGCGATGAACCGGTGCTGGTGCGCGTGCACTCCGAGTGCATCACCGGCGACACCTTCGGCTCGCTGCGCTGCGACTGCAAGGACCAGCTCAACGCCGCCATGATGATGGTGGAACGCGAGGGGCGGGGCGTCATTCTCTACATGCGTCAGGAGGGCCGCGGCATCGGCCTCGCGAACAAGCTCCGCGCGTACAACCTCCAGGACGACGGGCGCGACACCGTGGAGGCCAACATCGAACTGGGCTTCCGCGACGACCTGCGCGATTACGGCATCGGCGCGCAGATCCTGGCCGATCTCGGCGTGCACAAGATGCGCCTGCTCACCAACAATCCGAAGAAAATCGTCGGTCTGCAGAGCTACGGTCTCGACGTCGTCGAGCGCATCCCCATCGAGAGCCCTCCCAACGAGGTGAACGCGTTCTATCTCGAGACCAAGCGCGACAAGATGGGGCATCACATCCTCGCGAAGGAAAAATTGAAAAAATAGGGCAAAAGCGACAAGGTGCCCGGGAGGCTGTTGACAAACAGTCTCGAAAGTGCTAGGTTGTATGCGGCATAGCCAGTATTCCACAGCGGAACGCTGGCTTCGCTTTTTTTGTATTCGATAGCTCACACAGGAGTGACACGTGGAAACGACAGGACCCGTTTATCTGACACGCGAGCGGATGCGCGAACTCGAGCGCGATCTGCACGAGATGAAATCGAAGGGCCGCACCGAGATCGCGGACAAGATTTCCGAAGCCCGCTCGCACGGCGACCTCAGCGAGAACGCCGAGTACGACGCCGCAAAGGAAGAGCAGGGATTGTTCGAACTGCGCATCAGCAAGCTGGAAGGCGTGCTCTCCCGCGCGCGGCTGATCGAAGCCAAGGACCTCCCCAACGACGCCGTGTACATCCTCTCCAACGTGACGCTGGAAGATTTGAATAACGGCGAGACGGTGACGTACAAACTCGTCTCCCCCGAGGAGGCGAACTTCGAGGACGACAAGATTTCCGTCACCTCGCCGATCGGCAAGGCCCTGCTCAAGAAGAAGCTCGGCGACGAGGTGCACGTCGTCGTGCCCGCCGGCTCGCTCGACTACAGGATTACGGGCATCTCCCGATAACCGTCGCCACATCCGTGACGCACAGCGCCCCTCCAACCGGAGGGGCGCTGTTTTTTCATGTGAGATCGAACAATGGATCTCGCCGGAGTGCCCACCTCGCAACGGACGTGCCTTGCGAACTCCCGCACTGTCCGCGCTCGACGATCTCCTTATTTCACCACCGTCATCGTTCGCACCGCATCGCTTCCGCCCGCGCTGAGCCTGATGGTGTAGACGCCGGCACTGAGCGGGCGCGTATCGAGAGATGCGTGGTGCGAACCTGGCACGAGCGCGGCATCGACGAGCAGCGCGACGCGGCGGCCGAGGGCGTCGAACACGGCGAGCGTGACCTGCATCTGTGACGATCCGGGAACCGTGAAGTCGATCGCTGTCGTGCTGTTCGCGGGAGTGACCGGATTCGGATAGTTCTGCGCGAGCGCGAGACCCTGGGGCAGACCGGCAGCATCCGTGCCGTTGACGAGCGGCACACAGGGCATGCGGTCGAGTATCGTCTGCATGTCCGGCTTGAGCAGCGACATGGAGACGCGGTACGGCCGCACGCCGATATAGACCATCTGCCCCGTCTGCTTGCCGCCGACGCTCATCGGTTTCGCCCAGAGGCCGAGCGCCTGCTTCGACGCAAAGGCCTTGCTGTCGGAGAAGAGGATCTCATTCTCCGATCTTGAGAGCGCGGGCTGGAAGGCGTGCACGAGGCTCTGTTCTCCGGTGAAGGCCAGGTCCATCAGCCAGGTCTGCTCGGCCTTGCATTCCTCGAGCGGCGGCTGCTGTCCGGTGGACCAGGTGAGACCCGTGAAGTTCACGAGTTCGGCGGTGATGAACAATCTGCCCTGGCGCGTCAGCAGGATGACGTTGCCGCCCGCCTTCAGGTATTCCCAGATGTTCGAGTTCTGCCAGAC
Source organism: Ignavibacteria bacterium (assembly GCA_016720835.1). GTDB lineage: Bacteria > Bacteroidota > Ignavibacteria > SZUA-365 > SZUA-365 > JADKJW01. The sequence continues at coordinate 426,098 of JADKJW010000001.1, read as the reverse complement.
GGCCTCGTCGCCGCCATACGCGTTGCCCACCCACACGACGGTGCAGTACTTGCCGAGTTCCTCGGGCGGCACGGCGCCGATGCCCGCGGGAGCGGTGATGTTGCGCGGATAGCCGCTTCCGGGATTCGGGAAGAGATCCCAGAACGTGTAGGGTTTGTCGCCGGTGAACACGGAGTCCTCGTAGCACTGCTTCAGCGGATCCGTCGCGTACGTGTCCCAGTCGACGCCGTTGACGAGGAGGATGCCCTTGTCGAAGGTCGGGTTGCTGATGGGCTGCACCACCCGCTTCAGGATCCAGTTGTCCTTGTCGAGGCGCACGGTGGTCGGCTTCTCCGAGAATGCGAAGGTGAAGACCTGCGTCGCGAGCGAGTCATGCACGACGACGGTGGTGTCGCCGCCGGGCAGCGAGAAGGTGAGGTCGATCGGCATGTGAAAGACCTGACGCGTCGGAGTATTCAGCTGATCGATGGTCACGGTCACATTCGTGACGCCGCCCGAAGGCGAAGATGTCCAGGCGAGACGATACGTCGGGAAGTAGTCGCCGTATATCCACTGTTTGAAGAACTGGGTCAGGTTCATGCCGCTCTCGCGCTCGAGGAAGCCCTGGAATTCCTGGGTCGTGACGCTGCGGCAATTCTCGCGCGCGTCCGAGCCGAGATACGTGTTCACCGCGGGGAAGAAATTCCTGTCGCCCACCACGTGACGCAGCATGTGCACCACCCACGACGCCTTGTTGTAACTGAGGTCGCCGCTGAAGATCTGTCCCATGTTCTTGTCGAGCGCGTCGTACACGTAAATCGTGCCGGGGCCGAAGTACGCGTTGCCGGCCATGTTGTTTTTCAGCGCTTCGAGGCCGCCTTTCGATTCCTCGAACAGGGCCTCGCAGTAGGTGGCCCAGCCCTCGTTCAGCCAGATGTGCTCGAAGTTTGCGCAGGTGACCTTGTCGCCGAACCACTGGTGGGCCAGTTCGTGGATGGTGACGCCGACGCCGTAGAAGCCCATCGACGTGCAGGTCTGGTGTTCCATCGCGCCGCCGAAGGCCCCGTATTCGGCCATGCTGTATTTCTCGTTGATGAACGGGTACGTGATGAAGCGATCCGAGAAAAACTGCAATCCCTCCATCATTGCCGTGGCGCTGGGCTGCATCTGCGCCGCCTGCATCGAGTACCACCAGTTGTTTACCGGCATGGTTTTTCCACCGTGCGTGAAGGTGGTTTCCGTCGACGAGAACTGCGCGAGCGCGACGGAGACGAGGTAGGTCGCGATCGGATACGTCGACCGCCAGTGAATGGTGCGCGTGCCGTCGGCATGTTTCACGTCGGAGACGAGGCTGCCGTTGCTGACGCAGAAGAGCGAGGAGTCCGTGGTGCAGATGAGATCGACCGTGTCGGCCTTGTCCGCCGGATCGTCCTTGCAGGGCCACCAGTTGCGCGCGTCGTAAGGCTCCGACTGCGAGGCGATCATGAGTGTGGGGACGTTGAGCGGGACGTTCGTCACGGGCTTGGCGGCGATGGCGCTGCCGGTGTACGGGGCGCTGTAATACATGGTGATTTCCCGCGCGGCGCCCTTCGAAGCGGGCGACGCGAGCGTGGCCTTCAGCGTGTCGCCGACATGGGTGAAGAGCAGCTTCGCGCCTTCCGACGTCACGCTGTCGACGCGCAGATTCGCGCCGGCGTTCACGACCACGTTCGAGAGGCCGTCCACCGTGCTCTTCATCCGCATGACCACGTTCCCGCCGAAGGTGCCGTTCTCGAGCATGGGCATCGCGAGCGTGAGACGGTAGGAGATCACGTCGTAATCTGCGGCGCCCGCGAGCGTGCGCGCCTGGCGCTTGGCGAGACTGCCGGCGCGTTGCATTTCCTGCTTGCGGAAATGGTCTCGTTGCGCATCCTGCGCTATGGCGTCGGCCGCGAGGAGCGAGAGGACGATGAGGAGGAGGGAGGTGCGTGTCGCGAAACTGGGCATGGGAGAATCTCCGGAACGAAGAGTGGCGCGTCCGTTTGAGCACGGTTCAAGGAGGACGCAGTGCGGTCAATCCTGCAATATTACCGACCCGGCGTACGGGAAACAATGCGGAAGGAAACGCCATCGGTAAGGCGGAATTGATCTTGCCCGAGGAAATGCGTAATCTCACGGCTCATCACAGTGGGTGGGATGAGAGATGAATGGAATGTTCGCGATGCTGGGTCGTGTATGGACGCTCGTGTTGCTTTTTCCGGGCATGCTGTACTCGCAGCACCGCATCGAGGTGCGGACCGTCTGGGACGGGCGTGATGAGATCGGGCGGACCGTCCCGCCCGGAGTCTATATCCCCGTACTGCGCGCCGCGTATGGCGCGCACTCCCGGATGCTCCTTCGCGGCGAGCTCGGCGCCGACTGGTACGATCTGCAGCGGTCCGCAGACGCGGGGCGCATCTGGAACGCCGTCACGCCAAAGACGTGGATGCGCATCCAGTGCATCCTCCACGACCGCGCGAAACCGTTCATCTACGCATTCTGCTCACTCACACCGCAGCGAGGCGCAGTCGGATGGCGGACGCAGGTGGGGTGCGTAGACGAAGCAAAGAACCTTATTGTCTGAATCGTTGACAATCGGTCCGACCCAACGTAGCTTCCCCGTACACAACAATGACAGGAGTATGAAATGCGAGCGAAAAAGGGAACGGTCCTCTCGGCATGCCTTGCGCTGGCGCTGCTTTGCGCCGTTCCACGCGCCGGGGCGCAATACCGTTTCAGCGGGACGGTACTGGCGATGGACAGCGTTCCCGTGGCCAACGCGATCATGCAACTCCGCGTCGAAGGCGCGCCAGCGCGCACTCTCGCGACAAAAACGGATGCCGCGGGGCGCTTCTTTTTCGATCTTCTCACCGGCGTGGAAGCGGTGGAACACACGAACGGTAACTTCGAACGTGCGCAGGGTTTCCCCAATCCATTTACCGACGGGACTTCGCTGCGCTTCTCACTGCCGCAACCCGGCGCAGTGCGCCTGGCGATCTGCGATCTCCTCGGGCGCGCGCTGCGCGTCCTGACGGAGGGCTTCTCGCCGGCGGGGACGCGCATCGTGCCCTGGGACGGACGAGACGCAACCGGCGCCCGCGTGCCGCCGGGACTGTACTTCGCCGTTCTGCAAACGGAGCAGCGGACGGGGATAGTCAAACTTGTCCATGCACCGGCCGCAACCCAGACCACAGCGACGCCGGGGATTGCGCCGCCGCTTGCTGCCGCGTCGCCCTTGCCGTTCGGCGTCGATACACTGCGCGTGAGTCTTTCCGTGGTGGATACATTGGACGCCAGTCCGCGATTCTTCACCATGCGGCACATGTTCTACGCGCTCGCGGGGGACAGCGATGTGACGATCCGCGTATACGACAGCAGCGCGTGGCGCTTCCTCGGCCTCGGCGGCGTGAACGTGCGGCGGTTGGTGCTGCACGACTCCATCCTCTACGCCTGCACGGCCGACTACGGCCTCGCCTGGAAAAACGTGTACAGTGACACCGCCGCCTGGCGGCACAGCATGTTGCCCGGTCCGAACGGCGGTGACATACACGATCTGCTGGTTCTCGATGACACCGCCCGCACTTTCCTCGCAGTGACGGGCGAGCAGTACACGCATCTGACTCCGATTTATCGCTCCTCGTCGCCCGATGGACCCTGGCTGCCGGCCGACAGCGGACTGAGCTATGGATCTACCGGGAATCTTCTTAAGCAGGGTATCTATCGCATTGCCAGATGTGGTTACCGTATGCTGGCGGCGGGGAATCGTATTGCAAGTACTCGTTTTCCAGAAGTCACTTGGATAATAAATCAAGACGTCGGTTATGTTGGAGACCAGAGGGTTAATCTTGAGCAGAGTGAGCAGGATTCATCGGTTTTCGTATTTTCGGCAAATACTCAAGTACAAATGGATATAATAGTATTTTCTCAAGATACGGGGCATAGCTGGAAAACGCTCCCTCTTCCTCATCCTCCGGTCAACAGCGCTGCAGCAATGCTTGCAATCGGTTTGAGTCCAAATTCACGGGGAGAAGTGCTTCTCGCGACAAGTGACGGATTTCTCAGAGGTGCGGAATTCGGCAAAATCTGGTCTGATACCATAAATGTCCATAAGCAATGGGTAAGGTGTTTTGCATATGGATCCGATTCAATCGATCATGTATGGGCGGGCGGCAGCGCTTTTCTCTTTTCTGAAGATGACGGCTTGCATTGGCGAATTATTGATACACCACTTGCAACTGGTTCTATAATTAATCACATGCTTTCTATGCCACTCGACGGTATGCTGTATCTTGGGTCATCCATAGGTGTCTACAGAATGAACAAGCGAGGAGGATAAGATGTGTTCCTTTTGGAAAAGTACATTCGTCGGATTGCTTGCAGCATGCATTCTGTCTACGTTGCCTGCAATCGGACAGGATACCACCAGATATATTGCTGGCATCGAATATGTCAATAAAAACGGCAAATGGTATCAACGTACGGGTAACTGTGACAGCCCGATATTCGAGAATAGGGTTGTGCTCAAACCGAAGAATCCGCTTTCAATAAACATTGCTGAATGGCCGGAGGAATTCCGAAAATCAATACACGATGTTTCAAGCGAAATGTTCGGCGGTTATCATTGCATTACGTTGCGAAAGGGCGTTGACGCGTTCGCGCTTCTGAGCCATTTGTACGCGTCCGAACGATATGTGTTTGTTGGCTTCGACATTGCGGGACAGATCACCGGCACACCGGATGATCCTCTCTATGTCGGCAGCGGGTTGAATTGGAATGGTCAATTCAATCTGGATACAATCGCTGTGCCGCAGTCGTGGTATTTTTCTACCGGCGACAGTTCGATTGTGGTGGCGGTAATTGACATTGGCGTTAGACACGATCATGAGGATTTTGTAAACAGCATGTGGATAAATCCATTTGAGGATCGGAATGGAAATGGAAGGCCTGATTACGATTCTGTTTCGATGGGCGGAGATTTGGATGGAATTGACAACCATGGAAATGGGAAAATAGACGATCTGATCGGATGGGATTATGCCGCTAATGATAATATTCCGGAGGATGGAACGGGCTCCTTACCGGCAGGACATGGTACACGCGTGGCAGGTATCTTTGCTGCGCGGTCTAACAATAATAAGGGTATTGCCGGAATTGCGGGTGGGTGGGGTGATAAATCCGGAGTGAAGGTGATGGCATTAAAGTACGTCACAAATGATTCGCTCGGTGTTTCAGCAGCATCAGCCGCCCAATGCATTCGGTATGCAGCGCTCAATGGCGCTAAAATTTGTAATATGAGTTTTAGCTATAGCGATTCCATCGGTATTCCGTACCTTGCTGAAGCTCTCGACTCGGCCTCTCGTGTTTATAAAATACTTCTTGTTGCTTCATCTGGAAATGGTGATAAAGACTCACTCGAGTATCCAGCTTCAGATTCGCTTGTGATTTCTGTAGGCGCCGTTTCTGATTGGACACAGTTTCAATCGCGTTGGGTTTCATTTATGAACGGGAGCAGCTACGGGAATGGCCTTGATGTCGTGGCTCCTACAAGGGTAATAACCACAATCATGAGCGGCGCTTATGACGGCTATTTTGACGGTACGTCAGGAGCTGCACCCCATGTAACCGGGGTTGTAGCATTATTACTTTCATTGAATAAAGAGCTTACGCTCCATCAAATCCGTTCAACACTTCATCTCAGCGCTGACCGGCTGCCCGCCATGGGGGACACACTGCCGCATCGGGAATACGGCTGGGGAAGAGTGAATGCCTTTCGCGCCCTGCGGAATCTCTACGTCCCCTCCGTGTATCCCACCGTCGATTCGGCGCTGCGCCAGGCGGTCCCCGGCCAATGTGTCGTGCTCGAAGCGGAAAGCGGAGAGCATGCGCTCGAGAACTGGAATACATACTCACGATACGTGGAAATGGAAATAGAGCACGGATCCACTCTCCGCTTGACCGACACTCTCTCGGTCGATACGACGAATGTGTTCCGTTTGTTCTCCAACGACACTTCCAGGTCGGTGATCCGCTTCGAGAGCGGCGCGTTCCTGAACGTTACGGGAGCCGGGGTATTTCGCGGGAGCGGAAGCATCGAACAAGCGCGGATTCACTGGAACACGGATTTGCAGATTGCAGATGGCGAAGAGCTCACCTTCTTGAGAGGTGGGATTCTCTCATTCGATTCCGGCAGGGCGATCAATATCAACGGCTCGCTCGTTTTCGACTCAGGACAGTTCGTTTTCGCGGATTCGCTACGGGCAATCGTCGTTTCAACCGGCACTTCGCCTTCATTGAAGGTGCGGAAGGCAAGTACAATCGACGGAATTCCGAATCTTCTCGTATATGCCCCTGGAACGGTTATGGTAACGGGGGAGGAAGTGACCCCCGCAACGATGCTGTTCCGCTCGATCGATTCAACTCGCGGGCCGATGGACGTGTTCGGCTCATTGTCTGCGACATACACGAATTTCCGCGGATCCTTCCTGCAAGGCGGTGGGAGGGAACAATGGTCAGGGATATTTATCGGTGGGACAGATGCCTCTATCGCCCTGGATCATTGCGCAATCGCGGACATCTACACGAACGACTCCTCACTGCACGGGAGCGCATTGCAGGTGTACGGTTGCGCGAATATCGAGAACCGCATCTCGCATTGCGTCATTTTCCGGGATTCCACCGTCGACAAGGCCGGTGACGGAGTTTTTCTGCAATCAAGCCCGCCAATTCGTTCAAGGCTCCGCATCGACAGTTCTTGCGTGTACGGTGGCTGGTTCACAGGGATTGCCAATAATGGGAGCGACGGCATACTCACAGGGAACAACATATTTCACAACTTTCAGGGTGTGAGCACGGGATACACCGGAGGCATGAATCTGTACCGGAACTGCATTTCGGAGAACGAGCTTCGCGGGATCAACGGCTTTGACCACTCGCAGTATATTCTGCGGCCCGATTCCGGGGACACGCTGGGGCACAACGTATTCCGGAACAACGGGCCGTGCACCTGGGGATACTCGGAATATTCCGCGCAGGCGGTGCTTACTGATTGCTCCACGATCAATACACCTGTGGACAGCAAGGAAATGAACTGGAACGAGTTCAGTCATTCGAATCCCGATGTCGCGAGAGTAATCAGCGGGGATAGTTCCTTCGCCTGGTTGAAGGGAAATTACTGGGGTGAAACTCCGCAGGAGGAATGTAATGGAGTAACCTATGGCGTGTTAAATCTTGATCAGAAAACGCGTTTCTTCGGAGGGCTGAACTTTCTCAATACCATCCTGTGCGACAGTGCGCTCTGTAATCAATCCCTGGATGCCGCCTGTAACCCGGTGTGCGGAACATCGATTGTCTTTGCTCGAAGCATAATGCCTGTTGCGCTGCGTCATAATAATCAGGTCCCTTTCGGATTGTTAAAACTGCAGGCAGGTACTCGACAAGCTCTGGACAGCGTTTTGAAGTTGGCAACCTCCTTTCGGCGCGTTCAGGATCCCCTGTCATCCTATAAAGTAGTCGGGCAGGCGCTTTCTGCCTTCACTGACGAAACGAGCACTGCGGTGTTGACAAATCACCTCCTTCGTGAAGAACTGACGTATGGGGTGAAGCAGCCCGATTCACTGCGAAGCAATCTCACGCGGCTTGGCAGTTATTTATCAGAGGCGATACGCGTGTCTACTAACCTGCCGCGAAAAGCAGTGTTTCGAGAAGCCTTGGCAAACGTATTTGTCGAGGCGGGCGACATCCACGCTGCCCGCTTGATAGTGGCGGATATACGCTCATTGCATTCCGGCACGGAATGCGCAAAACGCATCATCGCGCTGCAGCAACTCATCTGCATGGCTGAGTTCGACACTGCTGGAATGGAGCAGGCGATCATCGACATGCGAGCATCCGGATACGGCGTTGTGAAAATGCACACGGCACTTGCACTCCGAGCCGCCTATTACAGGATGCGGCCATCGGTCTCGATATTTCCGAAACTGTGGCTCGACACAGCACAGCAGAAGTCGCAACACCATCCCCTCGACCCATCGATTCAGGTGGCAATATTTCCAAATCCTGCTTCTACGAGTGTGTCATTTCGATTTACGCTCAAGGGCGACGAGTTCGTCACACTGAAACTCTATACCATGCTAGGCGAGGAGGTCGTCGTACTCGTCGATGGCCACCAATCGGCCGGCACGTATACCATTCCTTTCCGTCTGCCAGGCGGCCTCATATCAGGCGTCTACGGGTATAATCTGCGCGTTGGCACTGAAGCCGCTTCGGGTATTTTCATCATACACAAGTGAAGCTCGACTCTGCGATGAAAACGTCTTTCATTTCGACACTACTTCTTTGCGCATGTATACAACTCATGCAAGCCCAATGGCTGCTATGCGACAGCAACAAGACAACGTATGTAATCGCTCATGGCGCCCGAGTGTACGGCTACCAGGAGGCCAAAGGTATCATTCAATCTCCCGATGAGGGACAATCCTGGCTGCCACCTGATTCAACAATGAAGAAAGGTGTCAGTACCATGGCGCTGTATCACGATACACTCTATGCCGCGATGGGTGATGGGCTGTACCGCACCAGTGATTTTGGCAAGACATGGGTGGAGCGGACACGAAGCAATTCGAAGAACAAACAAGTTGCCTGTTGGTGGATTCCTGGGGGATGGTGGCGGGCACACATCGCAAGGGCGTCTGGCGGTCACCCGATTTCGGTATCACGTGGGTACGTGCCGACTCAGGGATATTGCGCTCAGCCGTATACATGGATTACTATTCTATTCTCAGTACGAGTATCGAAATATACCTGGGTACCCAAGGTGAAGGCGTATACCGTTCGCTCGATTCCGGCAGGAGTTGGAAGTCCATTCCTTCCGGGCTGGAAGGATCTGCACAAGTCATGACGGCACTCGCATCGTGCGCCGGCCGTGTTTTTGCCAGCACTGGTGACGCGGTGTACATGTTGTCCGAAACCGACACCTCTTGGGAAGCCGCTTCCAACGGCATCACAGACAATCTCATCGGTTGCCTGGCCGTGGCAGGTTCCAACCTCTTTGCCGGTACCTATCACAGTGGTCTCTTCCTCTCCACAGACTTGGGAAGGAATTGGAAAAACATTACAGACAACATCCCAACGAACACGATTCGCGCGATTGCCATTACGCCTCAGTATATTTTCGCAGGTACCTACACCTCGCTGTGGCGCCGTCCGCTCTCCGAACTTATCGACGCCCAGCCTGTCCTCTCGGAGACGCCCACACTGGCGCAGAACTACCCGAATCCATTCAGCCACAGCAGCACGTTCACGTTCACACTCCCATCGAGAATGCGGGCGTCTCTCCGCGTGTATTCTCTGCTCGGAAGAGAAATCGCCACACTTGCCGAGGGTGAATACGAAGCCGGCGCGCATGCAGTGGAATTTACGCCGCTGCCCTCAGTCCCCACAGGTGTCTGTGTGTACCGCTTCATCGCCGACGGCAGGACGGAAACGGGCACTATCCTGTTGATCAGGTGAGGCCGCGACGTCGACGCCGCGCGTTTGAAAGCCGGCCGCCACGGTGGACAGATTCGAAGGAAATGGAAACCGCGCTCATGTGCGCATGAAGCCGAAGTGATCGTCGTTCGAATTTGGAGAATTCCGGCCTTTCCGCGAGGTTTCAGTGGAAACGGGTCTGTTCCACCGCGCTCGCGGAATGAGGTTTCTTCACAAACTCGGAGAATGCGATGAAGACTGCGGCAAAACTCTGTCTGCTGGCCATCCTTGCCACGGCGGCCATGGGTTGCGGCCACACGAATGAACTGGCGAAGGTGGATGTGACGGGAGCGACGTTTCTCTACCAGCCGCTGGTGGAGTCCGGCTCCTCCGTGGTGCGTCTCAGAATTTCCGATCCTGCGCCTGGACGGAATCCGGTGGTGGAAGCCATTGCAACGGTCGGATCGGAGGTGCTCTCCGGCGAGGCGCAGGAAAAACTGAATCGTGCTGTGCGCCCGGTTGGTGTCGCAACCGCCGTTGCCGCGAGCATAGAAAAAACCGTCACCACCTACCTGCGCGGTCGCACCGTGTCGTCCGTCGGCGACGACCCCGCGTTCATTGTCGAGACGCTGCTCCACGAATGCGACATCACGTCGTCCGCAACGGGACTGCACCTGCACGTGAAGGCCTCCAGCACCATCGTGGACCGCCGGTCGGGGAAGACCGTGTGGGACTACTCGGAAAGGCATTCCGTCGCGTTGCGCAGCACGCCGGGCGGAGTGGTTCCCGTCCCGGGCGTCGGGACTGCGGTGAGCGTGTTGAACGCGGTCGAGTTCTTTCGGATGTCGGAAAAGGAGATTCAGGACGCGGTGCTCGATGCGGCGGGACGCGTCGGCGACGCGATCGGGCGCGAACTGCGCGAGGACTACTCCGCATCCCGCTGAAACGACGGCGTCTCCCCCGCCTCGAGATGGCAGGGGAGACGCGGGAGAGGCCCGTCCGGAACCGCGGCGCGGTCAGAACGCGAAGGTGACGCCGAGCTGTCCGGTGACGAAATCGGTTTTGGACGAGGTCAGATTTTTCTTGTCGAAAATCACCCTGCCATCGGATTGCTGGGATACCGCGGCGTTCGTGTAGTACTCCGCGTTTCCGCCGTAGAAGTAGCGAACGCGGGCGTCGAGGTAGATGTTGACGGGCTGGTTCTCGTTCGTGTTGTCGGACCAGACGCGGATGAGGAGGCCGGCGCTGCCGCCGTAGCTGAAGGCGACGTCGGAATTCTTGTTGTCGCCCGCGATTTCCTCGCTGGTGTTTCTGTTCGTCACGGTGCTCGAGGTGCTGAACAGGCTGCCTCCGAGGAGTCCCTCCACGTAGGGCCGCACGTCGCCCTTGGGTGGCATCATGCGCACGAACAGATGCAGGAGTCCGATGCTGTTCGTGACATCCACGTCCACGGACACCGGCACGAATTCACTGAACTGGGTGGTGTAGGTCTTGCTGCCGTACACGACGTAGCCGAGCTGCAGTCCCGCCGCGATCGGCATCCCGGGCGGCGCGTAGCCGAGCTCGAAATTGCCTCCGAAACCGATGTCGCTGACCTTGCTCTTGAAATCGCCCTGCGGAAACGCGAGCATGAGATGCACTCCGGCGAAGCCGCCGGTCGGCCCGTTCGGTCGTTCCTGCGCGCGGAGTGCCGAAGGAAGAAGCGCGGCCGCGAGCACGATGGCGAGCAGCGCGGCGTGAAGTGCGTGGTGTGGTCCCTGACGTCTCATCTCTCTCTCTCCTGTATCTATGTGGTCGGATGGTTTCGGAAACGCGTGTGAACGGTGATCGCGCCGGTTTCTCGCATTGAACGAAACAAGGCGCACTTTGTTGCATTCGTCACGCCGGCGCGAGTTCGAACACCGCGTGGAGGCCGAACACTTCCTCGAACAGCTCCTTGCGCCGCTCGGCGCCCCAGAGCTCGAGCGAGGTGTCGGTGTGCCGCGCGGTGGCGACCTGGAACACCATGGTCCGCCCGCGTTGCAGGCAGAGGATGGTGTTGAAGAGGCCGCGGTGCCGCCGGTCGAGTCCGTCCGCGACGCGGAGGATGGCGGACAGCTTCCGCACGACGTCCTTGTCGCGCTCGGACAGCGGCGCGAAGTTCTCGTGCTTGATCCGCGGATGGCTTTTCCGATGGTAGCGCGCCACGTTGGCGATGCGTTCCTTCTCCCCCTCGGTGAAGCCGAGCATTTCCGCGTGGCGGATGATGTAGTAGGAATGCCGGTGGTGCAGCGAATGCGAGATGTGGTACCCGATATCGTGCAGCATGGCCGCCGCCTCGAGGTGCTCGCGCTCCGTGTTCCCGAGGCCGTGCAGGTCGTGCGTCTGGTCGAAGATCTCGAGCGCGTAGCGCGTCACCGCGGCGGCGTGGCGCGGCTCGGCGCGGCAGGTTTCGGTGAGCTCGCGCACGCTCGCCTTGCGGATGTCGCGCAGACGCGCGACGGCGCGCTCGTCGCCGGACTTCTTCTGGATCGTGTCGAGCAGCAGCCCCTCGCGCAGCGCGTATTTGGACGTGACCATCTCCTTGATGCCGAGCGAGTCGAACACGCGCTCGAGCAGCAGCGCGCCCGCGACGACGATGTCCGCGCGCGCGGGATCGAGTCCGGGAATGAGGCGGCGCTTCGCGGTGGTGTCGGCGGCGAGCAATTCCGCGACGACTCTGCGCAGATCCTTTTTCGCGATGACGAGGCCCCCCTCGTCGGCGTCCACGTCCCGCCCCTGCGTCGCGTGGATCATCGACGCCATCGTCAGGATGGTTCCCGACGAGCCGACGACGATGTCGATCTCGCGCCCGCGCAGGTCGCGCTGCACCGGATCCAGCGCGCCGGCGATCCAGGTGCGGCATTCGTCGACGTCCTTCTGCCGGAGCGTTTTTCCGGAGAAAAAGCGGTTGGTCAGACGCACGGCGCCGAGCTTGAGGCTGTTGGCGAAATGGACGGCGCCCGCCTTGCCGAGCAGAAACTCGGTGCTTCCGCCGCCGATGTCGACGAGCAACGCGCGCTTGTGGAAGACGGGGAGCGCCTGCAGCACGCCGAGGTAGATGAGGCGCGCCTCCTCGAAACCGCTGACCACGTCCACCGCGACGCCGATGTCCCGGCGCACGCGCTCGACGAAGGCCTCGCGATTGAGGGCCTCGCGCACGGCGCTCGTCGCGACGGCGCGGATCTCCGCCCCGTGGTTTTCGGCGATGAGTTTGAACCGCTTCAGCACCGCGATGCCGCGCGTGATGGCCGCGTCGCTCAGGTGCTTCATGTCGGTGGAGCCCTCGCCGAGGCGCACGACCTCCTTCTCGCGGCCGAGCACCGTGAAGGTCCCGTTCGCGCGGACCGCGGCCACGATCATGTGGAAGGAATTCGTGCCGATGTCGATGGCGGCGAGACGGGGTGCGTCTTTGAAAGGCATGGGATGGTGACGTGATGGAGCGGAGTGAATGGATCCGTGTTCAAAGCTTCGCCGCGCGGTCGTGGAGCATGGCGGTGAGCACGTTCCAGACCTTCTCGACCGGAATGCTGTCGACGGTGCCGCCCTGACCCAGGATGAAACGGTGCTGCCGGCCGATCGGCGCCCACTGGAGGGGATCGGTGGGGCCGAACAGCGACAGGGTCGGCGCGCCCGCGGCCGCCGCAAGATGCATGATGCCGGTGTCGTTGGTGACAAACGCGTCGCAATGCCGGATGACACTCGCGACGTGGCGGATCTGCGTGGTCAGGAGCATGTACTCGTTCGGCATGTTGAGGGTCATCTCGCGCACTGCTTCATCGTCGTCGGGTCCCGAGGAAATGACGATGTAGGCGCCGTAGATCTCCGCGCAGCGGTTGGCGATTTCCGCGAAGCGGAGGGCGTCCCAGCGGTTCGCGGGTTTGGCCGCGCCCGGATGGAAGCCGATCACGAGCGGATGCGTGCCGCGCCGTGCATCGAGATGCTCGCGGCCGCGAGCAATGTCCTCGTCGCTGAGCCCCAGCGTCAGTTCCCGGGAGACGTCCTCGAGCACGAGAATGGAAGCCAGGTCGATGTTACGCTGTGTCTGGTGCGCGGTGGGATCGCGGGACCAGTCCAGGTCCACCCTCACGTTGTACAGGAAATCGGTCACATTTTTCCTGCCGTGCAGCGAGCCGGGGCCGACGCGCCGTTTCGCGCGCGAGAGGAAGGCGAGCACATCCGTGGTGACGGACATGGAGACGGTGGAAGGGGACAGCACGAGATCGAAGTTCCGCTTCTTCAACGCGCGCGAGAAACGCCACACCGCGAAGGGCGAGCGCAGGAACTCGCGCTTGTCGTACACGATCACCTCGTCGAGGAAATCCGCGCCGCGCAGGACCTCGCAGTTGAGCGGCCGCGCGAGCAGCGCGAGATGCGCGCCGGGATAGGTGGCGCGGAGCGCGCGCAGCAGCGGCACCGCGCAGAGCATGTCCCCGAGCTGGTTGTGCTGGCGGATCACCAGAATGCGCCGCACGGATGCGCGAGGCACGGCGCCCACCTTCCGCACGCGGATGAACACGCGCAGGACGCCGAACAGCATGGACGTGAACGCCTTTTCGAGCTTTCGCATGATCCCCGGGTGCGGTCCTTTCAGGCCGGACTACTTTTTTTCGTCCAGTTCTTCGAAGTCCGCGTCGACCGCGTCGGGGTACTTCTCCGCGCGCTCGCGCGAACGCGGTTTGCGCGCGAACCATCCCTCGCCGTGCATGGAGCGCGGCGAAGTCATTCGCTGCAGGAGGCGGAACACGAAAAACGAGACGACGGCCATCAGGATGATGCGGAACATCGCGATCAGGTCTCCTTCCGCCCGCGTGACAGGGGCGTGTAGTATTCGATGGCGACGTGATCGGGTTTGAGAATCTGCCGCACGAGGTCCTCGAACTGCTCCTCGTCCTTCACGAAGTCGATTTCCGTGGAGTTCACGATGAGCAGCGGCGTGGACTTGTAGCGGAAGAAGAAGTAGTTGTACGCGTCGTTCAGGTCGGAGATGTACTTCTTCGACATGCCGCGCTCGAAGTCGCGCCCGCGCTGCCGGATGTTGCCCATCAGGCGCTCGATGCTCGACTGCAGGTACACGACCAGGTCGGGCTTGGCGAGATTGCGCTCGATGCTGCCGACCAGCGTGTCGTAGAGCTGCAGCTCGTCGTCCTGCAGGTTCAGGTGCGCGAAGATCTTGTCCTTCTCGAAGATGTAGTCCGTCACCAGGAACTCCTCGAACAGTTCCTGCTGCGCGAGGTGCTGCAGTTGCTTGTAGCGGTTCAGCAGGAAAAAGATCTGCGTCTGGAACGCGTAGCGCTCCGGATGCTGATAGAAGCGCGCGAGGAAGGGGTTCTCCTCGAATTTCTCGAGCACCAGGCGTCCCTCGAGCCGGTCATGCAGCAGTTTCGCGAGGCTGGTCTTGCCGGCGCCGATCACGCCCTCGATGGCGATATAGCGGATGTCCCGTTTCATGAACGGAAGATACGGAAAAATCGGGCGACCGCGCCGGTATCGGGGCAGAGGATCAGGAGTTCCGAGAGGGGGAGGTGCAGGACGGGATGGATGAGTGCCGGCGCGAGGTCGCAGAGGGGCTGCAGCACAAAACGCCGTGCGGCCAGCTCCGGATGCGGGACATGCAGGACGGGATCCGCATGGATGACGGCGCCGTACAGGAGGACGTCGATGTCGATCACGCGCGGATGGTAGCGCTCGGAGGGCGCGCGGCCCATCGCCGCCTCGATGCGCTTGCACGCATGGAACAGCTCGACAACCGACAATCCGGTCCGAAGCTCCGCAACGGCGTTCAGGAAGGGCCCCTGCTCGCGGTAGCCCCACGGTTCGGTCTCGTAGATCGGGGAAAGACGGAGCGCGTCGGTGGAGGGGAGGCGCGAGAGGTGCTCCAGGGCAAGGCGCAGGGCTCCGGCGCGGTCGCCCACGTTGCTTCCGAGACCGAGGTAGGCGACGGCGGGCTCAGCGCCGCTCATCGACCTGCACTTCCACGTAGTCGATCACGCCCTTGATCGGCGCGCCGGGTTTGCGCACGCGGACGCTCACGCCGGTGACGATCGGGAAGTCGAGAAGGATCTTGTCGGCGATGCGCTTCGCGATCGTTTCGATGAGGTTGACCTTCGAGCTGGTCACGATGTCCTGGATGAAATCGTAGACGTCGGCGTAGTTCACCGTCTTCGCGAGGGTGTCGTTCTCCGCCGCTTCGGTGAAGTCCGTCTCCATGTCCACATCCACATAGAATTTTCCTCCGAGGCGGCGCTCCTCGTGGTGGTTTCCGTGATAGGCGTAGAAGACGGCGTTGTGCAGGCGGATGAGGTGGCGTTTTTCCATGCCTGCAAGCTAGCGGTTGCGGGGGCGGGAGGCAAGAGGGGACTGGGTGTTGTCATTGCATCTTCGTGATACTCCATGCTCATTGCCCAACGGCGGGATTTCGTTAGATTGAGAGTCTACGCCGTCCGATGCTGGCGGCGTTCTTGTATTGGCGAGCAACGAGGTATCACATCGGGATTCCCATGAACGACGCGACAACACCCACCGCGCCCGCGGCAACGAACTTCATCGACGACATCATCGCCGAGCACAAGCGCACGGACCGCTTCGGCGGCCGCGTGCACACGCGCTTCCCGCCGGAACCCAACGGGTATCTGCACATCGGGCATGCGAAGTCCATCTGCCTGAACTTCGGTACGGCCGCGAAGTACGGCGGACTCTGCAACCTGCGCTTCGACGACACGAATCCCACGAAGGAGGACGTCGAGTACGTCGACTCCATTCAGGAGGACGTGCGCTGGCTCGGCTTCTCCTGGGACGAGCGCATGTTCTTCGCGTCGGACTACTTCGAACAGATCTACGCCTACGCCGTTGAGCTGATCCGGAAGGGCAGCGCCTTCGTGTGCGACCTGAGCGCCGACGACATCGCCGCGCATCGCGGCACGCCCACGCGGCCGGGCACCGAGAGCCCGTACCGCAACAGGCCCGTCGACGAGAATCTCGATCTCTTCGCGCGGATGCGCGCCGGGGAATTCCCCGACGGCACGCGCACGCTGCGCGCGAAGATCGACATGGCCTCGCCCAACATGCACCTGCGCGATCCCATCATCTACCGCATCATGCACGCGCACCATCACCGCACGGGCGACGCGTGGTGCATTTATCCGATGTACGATTTCGCGCACGGGCTGTCGGACTCGCTCGAGGGCATCACGCACTCCATCTGCACGCTGGAATTCGAGGTGCACCGTCCGCTGTACGACTGGTTCATCGAGCAGCTCGGCGTCTTCCATCCGCAGCAGATCGAGTTCGCGCGCCTCAACCTCAGCTACACCGTGATGAGCAAGCGCAAGCTGCTCGAGCTGGTCCGGACCGGCCGCGTGAACGGCTGGGACGATCCGCGCATGCCCACCATCTGCGGGTTGCGACGCCGCGGTTTCACGCCCGAATCCATCCGCGCCTTCGCCGACCGCATCGGCGTCGCGAAGCGCGACAACGTGATCGACGTGGGCGTGCTCGAGCACAGCGTGCGCGAGGACCTCAACCGCCGCGCCGCGCGCCGCATGGCCGTGCTGCGCCCGCTGCGCATCGTCATCGAGAATTTTCCCGCCGATCGCGTCGAGGAGATCGACGCCGTCAACAATCCCGAGGACGCGTCGATGGGCACGCGGAAAATCGCCTTCACGCGCGAGCTGCTGGTGGAGCGCGACGACTTCATGCTCGAGCCCGTCAAGAAATTCCACCGTCTCGCGCCCGGCGCTGAAGTGCGGCTCCGCTACGCGTACATCATCCGCTGCGACGAGGTCGTGAAGGATGCGGACGGCGCGGTGGTCGAGCTGCGCTGCAGCTACGATCCCGAGACCGGCATCGGCGGCGCGCAGGCCGACCGCCGCGTGAAGGGCACCATCCACTGGGTGAGCGCCACGCACGGGGTGAACGCCGAAGTGCGACTCTACGACCGCCTCTTCACCGTGGAGAATCCCGACGTCGCGCCGGAAGGGCTCGATTACACCACGCATCTCAACCCGCATTCGCTCGAGGCGCTGACCGACTGCAGGCTCGAACCCTCGCTGGCTTCAGCGAAGGCGGGCGAGCGTTACCAGTTCGAGCGCCTCGGCTACTTCTGCGTCGACCCCGACAGCGCCCCCGGCGCGCTGGTGTTCAACAAAACCGTGGGGCTGAAGGATACGTGGCAGAAGACTGAAAAGCAGTAGGGAGTAGGGAGTTGGGAGTAGATTGTCTTACTCATTACTCCCAACTCCCAACTCCCTGCTTCTCAAGGCGGTCTCTATCCGCCTTACACAGGTCTCCCGGCCCAGCACGACCATCATGTCGAAGAGGCTCGGCGACTGCGTGCCGCCGGTGAGGGCGAGACGCAGCGGGTGAATGAGCTTGCCCGCGGAGACGGATTCCTCCTCCGCCTTGCGGCGCACGAGGTCTTCCAGGGCGGGAGCTTCGAAGGGACAGGACGCGAATTGTGCGGCGAGCGCGCGGAGCAGCGCGGACGTTTCGGGCTTCCAGTGTTTCGCGACGCCGGCAGCGTCGTACTGCGCCGGATCGTCGAAAAAGTATACAGCCTTTTCGAAAAAGTCCGCGAGCAGTTCGATGCGCTCCTTCATCAGCGCGAGGACCAGGAGAAGGTAGTCGTCGGGGACGGAGGCACGCGCGGCGGGGCGCCAGGGACGCAGCCGGTCGAGCAGCTCCGCGTCGCCGAGCAGGCGGATGTGCTGTCCGTTCATCCACGCGAGTTTCTTTTCGTCGAACACCGAGCTCTTCTTCAGCAGGCGGCGGGCGTCGAAGAGGTCCACCATCTCGTCGCGCGACATGATCTCGCGGTCCTCGCCGGGCGACCAGCCCAGCAGGGCGAGGAAGTTGAACAGGGTTTCGGGCAGGATGCCGCGCGTCTGGTATTCCCCGACGGCAGTGGCGCCATGGCGCTTCGACAGGCGCTTCTTGTCCTCGCCGAGGATGAGCGGCATGTGCCCGAACATCGGCACCGAGTACCCGAGCGCGTTATACAACAATATCTGTTTCGGCGTGTTGGAGAGGTGATCGTCGCCGCGCAGGACCTGGGTGACGCCCATGTCGTGATCGTCCACGACGACGGCGATCATGTACACCGGCGACCCGTCCGAGCGGAGGATCACGAAGTCGTCGATCTCCTCGTTGCGGAAGGCCGTCTCCTCGTGCACGATGTCGTAGAATTCGGTGACGCCTTCCGGGACGCGGAAGCGCAGCACGCGCGGGAGTCCCGCCGCCTCCTTCGCCGCGCGTTCGGCGTCGCCGAGGTTCAGGCAGCGACGGTCGTACTTCGTGTCGTGGTTTTCCGCGCCGGCGCGCCTGGCGGCAAGGTCGTCCGCCGAGCAGTAGCACCAGTAGGCCTTGTCCTCGTCGTGCAGGCGCAGGCATTCGGCGCGATGGCGCTCGAGGTGTTCGGACTGTATCCACGGCGTGTCGTCCCAGTCCACCCCCAGCCAGCGGAGGCCGTTGAGGATTTCGCGCGTCATCGCGTCGCTTGAGCGCGCGCGGTCGGTGTCCTCGATGCGCAGCAGGAAGCGGCCGTTCTGGTTGCGCGCATAGAGCCAGTTGAAGATGGCGGTGCGCGCGCCGCCGACGTGGAGGTAGCCCGTGGGACTGGGCGCAAAACGGACGACGATGGGAGAACTCATGCGGATTGCCCGGGGTGTGTGGTGGAGCGGCCGCTCTCAGCGGCCTGATTGCGCCGCCAGACCTGGCGCATGATGACGAGAAACAGGAGGAGGGACAACGCGCTCCACAGCAGCCCCCACACGATGGCTGGAACGCCGGTCATGGACGCCATGATGGCGGCGTCGGTGAGGCGCGGCTGCAGCGTGAGGAGATCCTCCTTCACGTCCACCACCGCGTACAGCGCCGACATGCCGCCAAGGTAGAGCAGGGCGGTCTCGACGAGCGCGGGCGGCAGGAAACGCGCCATCGCGATCATTGCCGCGCCGAAAGCGACGCCGAACGCCAGTCCGAAACCGTTGCGCACGAAGAGCAGCGTCACGACGAGCACCGCCACGCCGATGGCGCCCGCGAGCAGCGCCGCGGAGCGCGCCCGCTGCGCGGCGAGGAGGATGGCGCCGCCGAGCAGCAGACTGCCAATGTAGCCGCTCGAGACGACGACGAAGGACCAGCCGCCCTGCGTCAGGCAGGCGCCGCCGATGCGCGGATCGATCTCGATGCGCACGATGCTGCCGCCCGTCAGCACCGCGGCGAGACCGTGCGAGAGTTCGTGCATGAGCACGACGAAGAGCTTCACGGGCGCAAGCACGATCGAGTCCCAGAAGACGATCGACGCGGCAAGCAGGACCGCTGCAGTCAGGATGCGCGCGCGGGGTGAGAGCGCGTCAGCCCTCATCGGTCGCATGCATCGGCGAGACGCGGTATCGGGTGGAATCGTTGCATATTCATCCCGCAAATATAGCCGATTGTGACGAACACTGGATACTCATCGCGGCCACCCGACCCGCCGTATGGCGTTCCCGTCGCTCTCGAGAGCTATGGCGCCGTCGATATCGGTGCGGTGCACGAGGATCGCGCGCTCCGCGTAGCGCGCGAGAATCTCGCGTCTGGGATGGCCGAAGCGATTGTTCCGTCCGCAGGAGATGAGCACCTGCCGGGGCGCGCGGCGTCGAGGAATGCGGGCGCGCTGCTCGTGCGGCTGCCGTGATGTCCCGCCTTGAGCACATCACAGCGCAGGAAGTCGCCGAAGCGCGCGGCGACGGCTTCCTCCACTTCCGCCTCCGCGTCTCCGGGCAGGAGCAGGGCCGTGTGGCCATACCGCAACAGCAGCATGACGGAACTGTTGTTCGCATCCGTCGACGCGCCAAGCACCGCACCGGCCGAGAGGACGTAGAGCCGCACGGCGGGATCGATCGAGATCGTATCGCCGACATGCGCGTCCGATAATTGCGCTCCTTCCGCGCGCATGGCGCTGTCGGTCGCCGCCACAACGGGACCGGGTTTCCAGGTGTTCGCGTACACCACGCGCTGCGCGTCCACCGCGCCGAGCACCGAGGCCGCGCCGCCGATGTGGTCGTCGTCCGGATGCGTGAAGACGAGCGCATCCAGCGTGGATATGCCGCGCATGCGCAGGTACGGCACGATGATTTTCTCGCCCGCATCGAAACCGCCGGAGGAGGGACCGGTGTCGATCAGCACGCGCTTGCCCGCCGGCGTCTCGATCAGGATCGCGTCCCCCTGCCCGACGTCCAGGGCGGTGACGCGCAGGACGGGCTTCGTCGGCGCCGCATCGAGGAGAGGAGGCAGCAGCAGCGCGGATGCAGCGCAGAACATGCCGGTGACCGCGAGACGCTGCGGCAGGCGCCTGCGCCAGCCGAGCAGCAGGCACAGCGCCGTGAGGTAGATCGCGATCTCCCAGGCGGACAGTCCCGGCACGTTCACGACGGCTCCGGGCAGCGAGGCGAGAAAGGCGGAACTGCGGACAATCACCGTCAATGCGGCGTCGGAGACCGCCGCGTACAGCAGCGCCGCGCCCACGCTGAGCGGCGAGAGGAGCACCCCGACCACGGCGCAGGCCACCACCACGAAGACGAGCGGCACGACGATCAGGTTCGCGGCGAGCGATACCACACTGACTTGTCCGAAATACACCGCCAGCAGCGGCAGCGTGCCTGCTTGCGCGGAGATGGTCATCGCGACGAGCGACAACGCGTGCGTCAACACCGGCACGCGGCGTGCGATGGGCAGAAGCCACAGCAGGCCGTGCTCCACGCGCGGATTGAAGAGCACCACGGAGGCCGCCGCGGCGAAGGACAGCTGGAAGCCCGGCTGGAACAGCGCCTGCGGCGAGAACAGGAGGATGAGCACGCCGGCAGCCGCGATGGAATTGAGCGTGTGCGGCGAACGCTGCAGCGCCTGGCCGAGAATGACCACCGTCGCGGCGATGGCGGCCCGCGCAACGGGCGCCTCCATGCCGGTGAGCAGCGCGTAAAACCAGAGCAATGTCAGTGCGATCGGCGCGCGATACCGGAATGGCACGCGACCGAGAGGGATCCAGATCATGCTCAGGATGATGACAACGTGCAGGCCGGAGACGGAGAGGACATGTATCACGCCCGCGTCGCGCATGGCGGTATTGACCTCGTCGTCGATCATGCCGCGATCGCCGAGCAGCAGTCCGTCGATGATGGCCGCCCTCGAGGCCCCGAACAACGCCCGATCCGCCTCGCGCACGAAGCGCCACACGGCGGCGACCGGCGTCGAAAGCAGGTGGAAGGCGCTGTCACGCGCGAGCACGCGGAGTTTCTCCTCCGAGGTGGATATGGTCACCGTCATCCCCTGACGTCGCAATCCGGCGCGCGCGTCGTAGCCGCCGGGATTCCGCACTGGACGCGCGGAGGCGATCTTTCCCGCAAGCTGCACGCGGTCGCCTTCGCGCAGCACCAGGCGCGGCTCGCCGCCGTCTCTTCTCCTGTCGTAGCAGGCGCACTGCGCGCGCGCGTTCACGATGCGCCTCTGATCGCCGCTGCCGACGCTCTCCACGCGTAGCGCGAAGGAGCGGCGACCGGGTTTGTCGACCGGACGCGATGTGACGACGGCCTCCATGGTCAGCGCCTCGTTCGTGTCGGAGAGCGGCAGGAGCGAGGTATCCGCAGCTTCGCGCGATGCGGTGCCGAGCAGGACGCCGGAGCAGAGCAGAAGCGGCGCGCACGCCGCGAGGCGCAGCAGTTTGGGGCCGGGATGCTCCGTGCGGATATACACGAGCGGTATGGCTGCCAGGGCCGCCGCCGCCGCAGTGATCAGGGCGGTGGATACGGGGACGCGCGTGTACTCCGACAACATGATGCCGAGCGCGAGGAAGAAGAAGATTTTCACCGCGGGCAGGCGCGGCACGAGTGCGAGTGACTGGTTCATGCTCCCTCCCCGAGAGCGCGACTTATCCCGCGAGGTAGGACAGAATGGCGGGGGTGATGTCCGCGAGCGAATGGATGCGGTAATGGACTTCGCGCCGGCCCGCACCGAAAAGGAACACCGGCACGGGATTGCGCGTGTGGGATTTGGTGGACAGGTCCTCCAGGTTGCCGTGATCGCTGGTCACGAGCACGAGGGTCGAGGCGGGGTCGCTGTGTTCGATGACGCCGCGGAGAAAGGCGTCGATGTCCTCCAGCACGCGGCGCGCCATCGGCATGCTTCGCTCGTGCCCGGCCTTGTCGGTGGCGAAGTATTCGAACAGGGTGAGACGGTGCCGTGCGGTCACGGCGGCGAGTGTGCGTCCCGCCTCGTACGGTGCGACGACCGGGGCTTCCGGATGGCCGATGTCTTTCCAGCGTGCGGCGGTGATGTCGGCTGACACGGCGGTCCCGGCCTGCAGGTGACGGACATCGCGGAAAAGGATGCGCGACTGCATGGCCGCGTACATGCCCGCCACCATGCGCTTCTGCGGCCCCGCGAGGTAGTCGAAGAAGCGCTGCGGAAACGCGTTGGCCAGCGCGATGTCGCGCCGCCTGATGCCCGCGCGCAGCGCCTGCGCGAAGAGGCTGTGCTCGGTCACCACGGGCTTGAGCGTCGAATAGAGGTACGGCCCGAAATGCTGGCGGATGATGCGCGCGGTGTTGATGCCCGTGTACAGCGTCGATTGCCCCGTGCCGCTCTGCGGCAACCCGGCGACGCCGAGCGTGGCGTTGGCGGGCAGGCACTGCGCGTATGGAGTGTCGATGCGCCGCCGCGAGAGCGACGGCAGCGCGCCGCCGAGCGCATCGCGCAGGAAGGGCAACCGCGCGTCGAACAGCGGGTTGACATCCCGCTTCGCGCGGCCGATGCCGAGCCCGTCGAGAAAGATGAGCAGCGCCCTGCGCCTGCCCTGCGCGCGGGAGGGCGTCACGCGCGTTCGTCCTTGTATTCGGATTTGGACTGCACCGTGACGGTGACGGGGCCGTCGTTGACCAGCGCCACCTGCATCATCGCCCGGAACACACCGCTCGCCACGCGATCCCCGCCCAGCAGCGCGCGGAGTTCGCTGATGAACAGCTCGTAGAGCCGCTCTGCCAGCGCGGGCTCCGCGGCGAGAATGTAACTGGGCCTGTTGCCCTTGCGCGTGTCCGCATGCAGGGTGAACTGCGAGACCACGAGCACCGATCCGCCCGTATCGACCACGGAAAGATTCATTCTGCCTTCCGCATCGTTGAAGACGCGCAGCGCCGCAACGCGCGAGGCGAGGTAGCGCGCGTCCTCGTCCGCGTCGCCCTCCCGCACACCGAGCAGTACGAGCAGGCCCGGACCGACGGCTCCGGTAATGGAGCCATCGACGGTGACACTGGCCTGGCTGACGCGTTGTATGAGGGCTTTCATGGGTATCCTTCCACTCGTTATACACCTCGATCCCCGAAACTGTTCCCGATTCCATATCGAAATCCGGCATCAACAATATATCCGTCAATGCATTGAATCGGGAATTCACGGCGCACGGATGTTGCCGCATGGGGGCGCACGGCGTACCGCGGGCAGAAGTATACCTTCTGACAGACGATCCCAAAACCCTGCACGCACGAGCCCTTGCGGCGGGGGCCCGGGAACTCAGCCCCCTGCAATCGCGCGACTGGGGCCACGCCGTCGCCTACAGCCTCGATCCGGACGGGCACGTGCTCGCCTTCGCGAAGGTTCTGGTCTGAGCGTATCCTCCGGCATCAGGGAATTGAGCAGGGCATTGGTGTATCGCTCACAGCAGGTGATTGTTTCTCCCTACTCCCCACTCCCTACTCCATTCTCCCTAATTCCCATGCCCTACTTCCCTCTCCGGCCCCGCGGGAGGTCCCCCCAGCACGTCGGGCAATGAGGACGGCGCGCGCAGATCTTCGAGCTGCTCGCGCGACCCGGTGAAGGATGAGATGAGCGTGAACAGCGCGTCGTTCCGCACTTTCACGAAGTAGCCGAGGCCGTGACGAAGAATGTCGCCCGCGGGCAGGCGGTACCCCTCGCCCGGGTTGAACTGATAGATGGTGACGAGCGAGCCGGGCGGACTCTGCACGATCGCGGCAATCGGCACGGCTCCCGATGCCCCCCCGATCAGATTCCATCCGCCCATGCCGCCGGTGAGCGGAACGCGGAAATCACCCCGCATCGAGCCGACGATGCTCACACTGTCTGTCTTCGAGAACTTGATCCAGTAGCCCGTTCCGAAATGCAGTTGCGTCTCGGCGATGTATCCGCTGTCCTGCGAGTAGCGGTACGCAAGCGCGGGCGTCGATGCGTCGGGGAACAGCGCCGTGATGTCGCGCGTGTCCGGATCGACGGGCAGCGACAGCAGGTTCCATCCTTTCCTGTACTGCACCACGGCCGCGCCCTGCTTCGGACCCGCGTCGAAGACGAGGTCGAGCCGCGGCGCGTTCAGCGGCGACAGCGCATAGGATGCGGGCGTGAACGCGTAGAACGGACTCGACGCCGACACGCTGTACGCCCCGGCCCGAAGACCTCCGATCGAGAAGCTGCCGTCCGCTCCGGTGAGCAGCGAAAGGACGGAATCGCCCGCGACGTCGATGCGCACGCCGGCAAGGGGCGTGCTTCCGGACCGTGCCATCCCCGCCACGGGGTAGTACGCCTGCGTGGATATCACGAGCTGCACGAGCAGCACTTTCGGGGAGTTGTCCGCATTGCCTGCAATGGTCACTCCTCCGGTGTGCGTTCCCGGCGCAAGCGCGGCCACGGACACGGACAGCGTGATCGAATCGCCCTGCCCGCCCGCGTTCGGCGCGACCGACAGCCACGGCACCGTGCTTGCCGCCGTCCATGCGAGCGTGCCCGTGCCGCTGTTCAGCACATGCACGGTTTTGGACGGGGGATTGACGCCCGGCTGCGCGTTGAACTGCACGGATGCGGGATCGGTGTCGATATGCGGCGTTGCCAGAATGTCCAGGCTGACAGGAATGCGCAGAGGGACATTGTTCGCATTTCCCGAAAAGACGATCGTGTCATGCAAGGTGCCCGCGGGCAGCATGGTCGTGGCGATTCCGACGATCGTCGAATCAGAATTCAAAGCGCCGAAACCCGGGGTGAGGCTGAGCCAGAGAGACGATGCCGATGCCGTCCACGACAGCGCCCCCCCGCCCGTGTTGGCGATGTGCAGCGTCTTCGTGGATGGAAGTGCGCCGTTCTGCACAGCAGTGAACGCGAGGGCGTTCGGCGCGACGGCAAGCACGGGAGGTGGCTGCGTGATGGCGAAGTCCGCGTTGCTTTGATCCGACAGCGACGGCACTGTCGCGCTCGACACGCGGAAGCTGCAGAGGGCGCCTTCGGGACCCGTCACGGTCCAGGAATGCGATCCCGCCGGCGCGGAAAGGGACGGTGCGATGGTTTCGGTGTAGGAGGCCCCGCCGTCGCGCGAGAGTTCGAGCCGCACGCTTCCGAGCCCGTCGCTGTTCCATGTCACGGCGCGCGACGAGCCGATGGGCCAGTTCTCTCCGCCGTTCGGGGCCGTCAGGGTCAGCGATGGGAGCGAGGGCAGATCCGATGCGTCGCGGAAGTACAGACCCAGCGAGGAACTGTTGGCATTGGTTCCGTGATTCCCGCCCGCGGAATGATCGAGGACATCGCCGTCGAAGTGGTACGATGCGGAGAGTCCGCTCACCGGACCGCTCAGTTCCATGCGCCACGTGTTCGCGATCTCCGCGTCGCTGCGCGCAACGCTCCAGATGCGAGCCTCGTCGAGCCGCCCGGCCAGCGCGTACGCGGTCGCGGGAAGGGCCTGCTGGTCCGCGGTCGCGATGAAGAGCGGGAAGGCGTTGGCGGTGCCGCTGTTCGGGATGGAGGCGGAACCCTTCGGCTGTCCGTTGACGTACAGGCGCGCCGTGCCGTTGCTCCCGGACGCGCTGAACGTGGCGGCGACATGCACCCATTGATTGACGGGCAGCGGATCGGCGCTCTCGATCGCCGTGCCGAAGACCCCGGTCGGCGCAAAGCGCAGCCTGCCGTTCTGTTTGTTCACTCCGAGCCAGTACTGAAGCGACGAACTCCACGACATGCCCTTCGAGAGGAAGGTCTGGTAGCTGGTGGACGCGCCGTTGCCCGCGAGGAACGCCCAGCACTCGAGCGTGTAATTCGCGGTCATCGAAAGCGAAGCCGAACTCGGCACCGAGAAGAAATCGTGCCCCGTGTTCCCGTCGTTTTCGAACACCGCGCACATCCGCGTGTAATGCGGAGGCGGACTCGCATTCCCGTATGCCATGGTGCCGACGGGAGAGGCGTTCTGCGCGTAGGCCGAATCGACGCCGTCGCCGTTGAGGCGCCACGCGGCGAGCAGCGCCTTGCCGTGAAGTCCGCCGGCGAATTCGTGCGGCGTTCTGTACAGCTCGCCGGGCGCGGCCGCGAAGTCGACGATGCTGCTCCAGATGCGGACCTCGTCCATGCGCCCGTTGAAGAAGTAGGCCGGCGTATTGCCGTTCCTGTCCGCGCCGATGCGCAGGTCGCCGTTCGCCATGCCGATGGTCACGCCGACGCCGGTGATGGTCGCGTCGAGCGCGCCGTTGATGAAGAAGCGTACCGTGGCCTTTCCCACCGTGTACGACACGGCGATGTGCGTCCACTGGTTGAGTGGCACCGCGGTGCTGCTTTCGTAGTATCCAGCCCCGCTGGGGTAGAAACGGAGATAACCCGAGAGATTGAACCCCAGCCAGAATCCGCTGCTGTAGTCGTTCCCGACCACCGTCGGATACCCGCTGAACGACGTCGGGTACACCCACGCGTCGATGGCAAACTCGGCGCCCTGCGAGAGGCCGCTGTTGAAAGCCGGAGTGTACGCAACGCTGAGATAGGACGAGCCGTCGAACACGGCGTACTGATTCACGAGCGCGTACTGCGCGACGGCGTCAGCGGTCGGGTGCAATGCGGCCGCCGCAAGGACGAGCACGATGCAAAGGCGTGGAGGTGTCATGTGCGGGCCATGGAGTGGGAAACATGGCCGCAATGTATCGGATGCCCGCGCTCCGTATCAATCGCACGGATATGCGGATTTTCAGCGCAGTCGCATGATCATGCGATGGCGGGAAAAAGGAATCCAGAATTCAGGAATCCAGAATTCAGGAGTCAGAAGTCAGGAGTCAGAAGTCAGAAGTCAGAAGTCAGAAGCTTTCAGATTGAAGACTAGGGATAAAGTCGCTTTCCGGTCCAAAGTTCTTCACCCCGGAACGGGGTGCCAGAAAGTAGCCGGTGCGTCGAAGACCACCGGACAGCGCGTACGCCGAGCGATATCAGCACCCCGGAACGGGGTGCCATGCCTCGTCTTCGCTCGGCATGACAGGTGCCGGTGGTCACGGACCACCGCACCGATTACAGCGCCTCGTCGTACTTCAGCGTGTCGTCCTTCTTCTTCGGCTGCGAACCGAACGTCCACGTCATGCCGAAAAACAGCACCCGCGAGTCGCGCCGGTTGATGACGGTCTGCTGCAACTCCGGCGTGTCGATACGCGTCTCCCGCTTCATGCTCTTGAAGATGTCGCCCGCGGTCAGCACCAGGGTGAGTCTGCCGTCGAACAGTTCCTGCCGCGCGCCGAGGTTCACGGTGTAACTCGGCGAGGTCTCGCCCTGCGGCGTCAAACGCGCGGAATGGAAATTCGCGTTGAGCTGCAGCATGGTTCCCTCGAACGGACGCACGCTGCAGGTTGCTGCGCCGCGCCAGCTCACGATGGACTTGTCCGCACCGTACCCGAGATTCGACGCGTCGATCTGATTATAGAACAGATTCCCGCTCGCATGCGCCTTGAACACGTCGTTCGCGCTCGCGGAGAAGATGACTTCGAGGCCGGCGGACTGATCCTTCTCGAGATTCTGCATCGTCGAGAAAAAGGTGGAATCCGGCAGCACCGTCGTCACCCAGGTGAAGCGGTTGTACGTGTGCCGGTAATACAGCGACGGGACGATGGAGAACATGCCCCACTGCGCCTTCGCGCCCACTTCCACCGAGTTGATGTATTCCGGCAACAATTTCGCGTTGCCGGCGGACACGTTCTTCGGATCGCGATACTCGGGGAAGGGATTCAGATCGCCGCCGTCGGGACGGTTGGTGCGCCGGCTGTAGTTGAGCTGCAGCTCCGTTTCCTCGCCGAGCGTGTACGCGAGATGCACGGTCGGATACAGGCTGAAATACGAGTTCTCGATGCTGCTGTCGCGCGAGACGAGCTTCGATTCCGCCAGTGTCTGCTCGGCGCGCAATCCCGCCATGAAACCGAACAGGCCCAGCGACTGCTCGAATGTGGCGTACACGGCGTGCTGCGCGTCGCGGAAATGGAAGACGTACGACTTCGTCGCGTCGCGGACGAAGGTCTGCTGATCCGGATCGAAGTCCTCGACGGTGTACTCTGATTCGTTGGATGTGAAATCGCCCGAGTATCCCGCCTCGAGCTTCGATGTTTCGGAAAGGGGAACGCCGTAGTCGAGGGATGCGCGCTGCTGCGCGTCCACCTGGTACAGCAGCGCATTGTCGTAGGCGGGCGGCCCAAACGGGGTGTCGTAGGACGTGCTCGCGCGATTGTCCTCCTCCTCGCTCTCGCGCGACGCCGAGAACTCCGCGCGCAGGGTGTGCTCCTCGCCGTCGAAGGCGTGCTCCGCGAAGGCGGTGAAGCCGGCCTCGTTGCTCCACTCGCTGTCGCGGAGGTCGCGTCTGCTCTGCGCCGTGAGCAAGCCGCTCATGTTGCGATAGGTTTTGATACTGCGGTCGCTTCGCACGAACGCATTGCGGAACAGATCGCCGGTCACGCCCGCGCTGGTGCCCGCGCCCAGTTCCGCCTCCGCGCCGAGCATGGCGATATGCGCGAGGGGACGCGCGCTCGATTCGGAGTCCCACCGGTACGAGCCGGGTACGGTCCCCGTGGCGGGCTCTTCCCGGACGTCGCTGCTGATGCGGTTGCGGGAGTCCTGCCGCACCGCGTAGCTGCCGAAGAGGTTGATGCCGTCGGGCTTGTAGTTCATGCGCAGCGTGGCGTTGTACCGGTCCTGATTCCCGGCGTTGGCGCCGAGCGAGCCGTTGAAGCCGAGGTCGGTGTTCTTCTTGAGCACGAGGTTGATGATGCCGGAGCTGCCGTCCGGCTTGTACTTCGCCGATGGATTGGTGATGACTTCGATGCGCTCCAGCGCGCTGGCGGGCAACTGCTGCAGCACCTCGGCGCGGTTCTGCCCCATGAGCGGCGAGTTCTTGCCGTTGATGAGGATGAGCACGTTGGACGAGCCGCGCAGGCTCACGTTGCCCTCCACGTCCACCTCCACCGACGGGACGTTCTGCAGCACGTCGCTCGCCGAGCCCGTCTTCGCCGCGATGTCCTGCCCCACGTTGTATACTTTCCGGTCGATGGCGGTGTTATACAACAATTTCTCCGTCGTGACCACCACTTCGTCCAGTGTCACCGGCGCCTCCTCGAGCGCGACGACGCCCAGCGCCACGGCGGGATGCTGCGCATCGACGCGGAAGCTCGCGGAGTGCGCCGTGCGATAGCCCAGCAGGCTGAACCGGCACACGTACGCGCCCGCGGACAGTCCCGCGATGTCGAACGCGCCGCCCCTGCCCGTCACCGCGCCCGTCACCACCGCGCTGTCCGGTCCCTGCAGCACCGACACGTTCACGAACTCCAGTCCACGGCCCGTCGCCTTGTCCTTCACCGTGCCGCCGACGCGGTGCTGCGCGTTGCCCGTGCCGGCGAGGAGAGCGGTGCAGAGCAGGATCGCGGCGATGGAGACGTGGGAGAGAAGGGGCATGATATCGAGGTGCTGGGGTGATGAATATCGTACATACGGACCGTTAATATACGAGAAACGCGTGAGATGGCGACGCGGTGACACGGTGACGCGGAGATGCGGTGACGCGGGGACGATGGCGTTTTGACGCGATCCGTAACACCCGGGTCATCCTGAGCGCAGCGAAGGATCTGTCGACCTGCTGAACGGCGCCCGCACCGCTGCTGTATTCGCAGGCTGATGCAGATGCCGGGGACATCCTGAGTCACTCATTGGACGGCACCCCATTAGCGTCGTCGATGACAGCGTTCCGTGAGAAGCAAAGGCGATCGCGAAACTGACGAACTTCGAACGCGCCCGAAAATGGTGTTCCCGTTCGTGCATCTTCGCGGATTTTTCGACGGTACGTGCAGACCCCCCGCGGGGCCCGGAGGGCGTCGTGCGGAACGTCCCCTTCCTGCCTTTCTGGCGCAGGGACATGCACGTGCTTCCGACGCGCGATGCGGGTGTGGGGCACACCGGAATCGTACATGAGATCCCGGACCCCCCGTGCGGGAAGCCACGCATCCGAAATGCTACCTGTTCGATCCTGGCGTGGCGCCGCGATGGCGGGCTGCTCGATCGGTGGACCAAGCATTGGAAGGACGCGCTCGACGTCTCCCACGAACTCCGCCACGAAGCCGCCGGAGCCCGCCGCCGCGCTCCTACGCCCTTGCCGCCGGCGTGGAAATCGACTTCGTAGTAGAAACGCGAAAACGGACCGCGCGCAATCCCGCCCATATCGTCGCGGTGGAAGTGAAGCGCGGCGACCGCTGGGACCGCGCCTGGGAAAAACCGCTGCGCGCGCTCGATGCCATGGACGGCGTGCGCTGCGACCGCCGCATCGTCGTGTACACCGGACCCCGCCGCTACCGCTTCGGAGAAGTGGAGGTCCTGCCCGTCACCGCCTTCCTCGAGGAACTGCACAGGGGCGAGGTGTTCTGACAGGGACGTTCCGTTTGTCGTAGTGGTCCCGCACAATTGTTCAACGCAGGCGATTCGCAAGAACGAAAGGAGTATTCCGCACAATGACACATCGCCTCATCCTCATCGCGGTTCTGCTCTGGCTGTTGCTTCCAGAATTGCTGTTTTCACAGCAGGACAGCGTCCGGTATCAGCTCCGTCCCGGCGCGGAAGCGGGCAGTTTCATCGAGGCTGTGGGGATGCTGAATCTCACGGTGACCGGCGTGTGGTATCCGCCATCCCTTCCGTTTCGTGTCGAACTCATGACCGGCTTCGGTGAGATGTTTGTCGGGTCAACGCACAGCACCGATGTTTTTGTCCTTCTCCGCGCCGGCATCTCGACAGCCTCGAAGCGGGGCCTGGGCGCATATCTGGCGGCTACCATTGTGAAGCCGATTGAGAGCAGCCTGTTTCTGAACTCCTGGTACACCCATCAAACAGGAGGTGTGCTCGAGACATCCCATGTCATGGACGCCCTCTGCATCGAGCCGGGAGTGACGTATGATTTCCCATCAATTCACATTGGCGCATTTTTAAGAAAATCACTGAAAAATACCATCAGCAATGCATATAGTTCGGGTCCCTTCATTGAAGTGGGGCTTGGCGTCTCATATATCATCTGCTTGTAAATGGTTTTCCATCCCACCCCGTCATTTCAGGCTTTCTGAACAATGGATAGTATCAGAGCGAAAGCACTCGAGCAATCGCACCAGAGAGCGCCGCTCCGCTCCTGGAGCGCCGCGATGGGCGTTGCAGTATTCCTGATGTGTGCCGTTCCTGCGCAGGCGCAATGGTTCGTTTCCGTCAACCCCGGAGTAAAAATGGGCTGGGTGCTCGGCTCAGGAGAAGGTCCGTTCTTCGGCGTGGAGATTTCCATCTCCGCGTTGAATACCGATCATCTCAACAGCGATGCGGGAGCGGGAGCCGGGTTGGTATTGAGCACGTATCGCTTCAAGGACAAGACCATCGTGCATGTCGGCGTCGAGGGCATGTGGTATGCAACGGGGATCGAGGTGGGTCCGACCTTCGTCAGCACGCGTGACGGACGGTCGCAGACCGGCGTATCCGTCGAAGGGTTTTTCGGAGCGTTGCTTTTCGCGCATGTCGGGCGGACAATCATGCCGGAGAGCGAAGGCTGGTGGCACGCCGGCTTTTACGCGAAAGCTCCGATAGCGTTGCGGGGGAGTTACTCGGAATTCGCCGACTGATATTTTCTGCGGCTACGTGCAGCCAATCCGCGGCAACGGGCATGATTGCGCGTTTGCATTTCCACCTCGCGATGGCGCCGACGCATTCGCTTGCAGCCGGACAATGCATTCCGATGAACCTCCGTGCATGTCCGCCAGGGACTTGACTCTCGCGCTCGGGAAAAGTACGTTTATAAAGGAGTGGATGGCGGTTGATAACGGATGCGGTGGATCATGGCGAAACGATGGAAACGAGCGGTGGAATTGAGTGCGAAGGCGATGGAAATCCCTCCGGTTTCTGAAGCGCACAAAATCCGCAGTCCTGTGAAGTCGTTTATTGACGAAGAATCGAGGCAACAATGAAAAAGTACATGATCGTCGCCGTGCTTGTGTATCTTTGTCTGCCATGCAGGGTTTCCGCGCAGGAATGGCGGGTGCAGAACAGTGGCACGTCGGCAAATCTAAACAAAATATGCTTTGTTGATTCGATTCATGGATGGGCTGTTGGAGAGAATAGCACGATTGTACATACTACTGATGGAGGAGTACAGTGGATGCGGCAACAATTTCCAGATTCAAACATATATTTGCAATCCGTGTTTTTTATTGACAGCCTTACAGGTCATATAGTCGGACGAATGAAGGAGATGCTCCATACAACCGATGGGGGTGCACATTGGACGAAAATTCAATTACCGACTCCAAAAACACTGCGAGATGTATATTTCTCCAGCCACGATACAGGATGGGCCGTTGGTGGATCAGCACTGGCGGGTATAATTCTCAGAACGTATGATGGTGGAAATTCTTGGCAGTTGCTTTGGGATTCAATGTTTGATGGCAGCTTTGCCGCACTGCGCTTTATCAGTAACAGTGAAGGTTGGATAGTTGGTTTGAAGGGTTTTGACAATCAGAGTCCCAGTATAGTACTGCATACGGTCAACTCGGGAGCATCATGGGAAGTTCAGCCAACGGGCCATATTGGCGGACTTCGCGGAGTGTCGTTTCATGATTCGTTGTTGGGTTGGGCGGCCGGTCCTACTGGCTTATCAGATATCATGCATGTGATTAAGACTACCGATGGAGGAAATAATTGGTATTTTACGGGCCTTCAAGCCGGAATAGGGGTGTATAATGACTTTTTTTATACGCTGACGAGCATGGATACATCGTTGGTGCTGGTTGGAAGCGGGGGAGCACCCAACATATACCGAAGTGTTGACGGTGGAAAGGTGTGGAGCAGAGACGAGATCGAGCAGGCAGCGTCGGTCAACAGTATTTCCTGCACCGATGCATTGCATTGCTGGGCCTGTGGCGGCAACGGCCGCATCTGGAAGTACATCCCGTCTCTGCTGAGCGTTCATGAGGAAACGAGTTCCCTGCCGGACGATCCGGTCATATCGATCGCCGTCTCGCAACGAGGGAACGTCATCGATGTTGCATATACGCTGAACAGGCCGATCTCCATCGCAACGGATCTGTACGATCTCCTCGGTAAGAAACTGGATTCGAGGAATGCGTTCTTTCAGGGTGAAGGATCTCGAACATGTTCGTTTGATGTCCACGATTATCCTGGGGGTGTGTATTACATCCTGTCCACTGTCGGTAGCAGGACGTATGTGAACAGCGTTACACTCTCTCGCTGACAGTGCGGTCTGAAATCGTTCCGATTCAAGAACGGCGGGAGCGTGGGAAGGAGAAGGGCCCGCCTTCTCAAGGTGAGTATCGGACTGAGTATTCGGTCTTCTCTGCTTGAACACCGACGCGAATCGAGAAGGACTGCCTTCCCACGCGGGAGCGTGGGAAGGAGAATACGGAGATCGCGTTCCGAACCGTGCTGCTGTTGACTTTTCCGCGATTTTCGTATCTTCGTTCCGCACCCCCCGGAGGGCTCGCATAATGGTATTGCAGCGGTCTTGAAAACCGCCGACCGCAAGGTCATGAGAGTTCGAATCCCTCGCCCTCCGCAACCCTGAACATCCTGCCCGCGCGCGCGATCATTGCGTGCGAGCAGCTGCGTTCAGTTTGCGCTTCCGGACGCCGGGATGTGTTCAGCATGTCCCGAAATTGAACAAATGCCCGGCATGGTCGTGTCCGTGCGGTGTGTGAATGCTGTAAGCTATTCCCGGATTTGTGTAACGATATCCGGGAGCCTGTACGCGACATTGTGAAGACGAACCCGCGCCGTCAGCCGCATTGCCCAACACGGTGAGACCTGCTCGACATGGAAGGCGGCGGCGAGTTCGTCTCCTTTCGTCACCACAGGCAAAAGCACGCGTCATGAATGCAAGCAGATCCATTCCGGTCATCGCCCTCGTCATCGTCCTTTCGCTCTTCCTGGTCTTCGGCGGAGGCGCGCTGACGGGACGCATGGCGGATGGCGCAATGCAGGATCACGGCTGGATGAGCGATCGCGGCTGGATGTGGATTCCGACCATCCTGATGCTCGCGATCGGTTTCGCGCTCGGCTGGGTCGTCTTCAGAAAGAAACGCTGATCTCCAGAGTAGTCCGCCGCCCGTCATCGTCCTTTCCGCCCCTTGAACGAGCCGGACGCGCTGCGTAGCTTGCAGGGAAAGAACACGGAGCTGCGCGACCCTCTGGTCGGCCGTCCACCCCCCCCCCCCCCCCCCCCCCCCGGAGGCCGGACGCGGGATGGACGCCGTTATCACGCAGGGGGGCAAGCATGCGGTGCAGAGAGAGGTTTCACTCCGTTGTATCGATCAGGATTATGGCAGCAGCACTGCTGTTTCTCTTGCTCCCTGTCGGAGGGGTCTGCGTCGCGCAGGATACGACAGCGTCGGATGTCGAGCGATGTATCGGCATTGGCTTGTTTGCCGGAATCGCCTCTGGAAATTGTAATCGTACGGATCCATGGGCTTCACCGCCATGTACGACTTCGGCCTCAGGCCAGCCGCGTCGCATTCGGGACTGCACGGGAGAGCCGCCGCCTTTGCAGGGATCGGGTGTTATGGATTCTCAGTGGCGGTCCGGTACAATTACTTCGGTGGATTCTATGCCTCTCTGGGATGCAGTCTCCAGGAATTCAGCGACCCTTTCCAAAGTTCCACGCAGCCTTGCGAAGAGACTCCCGGCGGCCCGCAGGGGTACATCCTTGCATCGTTGGGAGTGGATCTCACGTATGTGTTCCTGGATGTGGAACTGCACCGGCAAATCGAGGCCGGGGGTTCCAGGGGAAGGGCGTTTGATTCCAATTTCTCGCTTATTTCATATGGTGGTCCCGGCAAACCCATCATGTCATACGTGTTCCGGGCGAGTTACAAAATCGAAATCTGAAGCAAGGGAAATCCCAATGCGTCCATGCCGTATTGTCGCACCGATGGCTGGAGCCTGTAGCGTCCGTATGAAACCCGCCGGCATGTCAGCATTCGTGTTCCTCGTTGCTCTAGGATGTATCGTTGCGCCTGTTCGCGCTCAAAGGATATCGTTCCAGAGATCGCATGATGCCATGGTTTCTCGCGACTGGACCAGCTTGGAGCTGCCTGACGGCAATTCGCGGGACAACGCAACCAGGGTCCGCGCCGGCATGTCGTGTACCGTCGCGCCATTCATCGTCGCGAGCTTCGTGGAACCCGCGAAGAATGTGTTTCTGAGCATGACGGCGATGGGATTGGTCTCCATCGGGACGGAGCAATCACTCCGCTGCAGCGGCGGACTCGGGTACATCCCCACATCGCGTGGCGATGGAGACGGACTCAGCCTGACGCTCCAATGCCTGCTCCTCTGGCGCCCGATCGAGGCCGGCAGCAATGCATGGTTCGTCGGTCTCACATACATGAAACCCGCCTCGGATGAAATCATATTTGGTGGTGTTTCGAACAGCTTCGCGGGAGCACGGCTCGTTTCCGATGCATTTCTGAAGTGCATCTCACTGACGGGTGGAATAACGTACGCGACGGGACGGAGCACGGAAATCGATGTGTTCCTGCGCGTGCCTGTCATGCCCGCCGTGGAATTCGAGGGCGTCAAACGGGTGTATGTCATGCTCGGCGCCTCCATGCACTGGACCATGGGGCGGTGGTGAGCTGTTTTTGAGTCGGACTTCCATCGCATCATCCCCGACGCAGCCTGCGGTATGAGCGGATAGATCCTTCCCTTCGGCTTCGCTCAGGGCAGGCTACTGCGCTGCCGATGACATCACTCCAGTTCAATTCTGTGCCGCCCGCTTCGCGGGCTCGTCGAGATTTGTTCCGCGACTTCGCCCAGGGCTCACGCCCTGGGCTGGACTGTGCCGCCCGCTTCGCGGGCTCGTCGAGATTCGTTCCGCGACTTCGCCCAGGGCTCACGCCCTGGGCTGGACTGTGCCGCCCGCTTCGCGGGCTCTCTCCAAGTTCGGGCATTGTCATCGCCGACGATAATTGGATGCCGTCCAATGAGTGACTCAGGATGACCGTTGCCTTTCTGTCGCGTATCGAGGAGCGGTCTGCTCCCTCCCCCCTCGACTTCGCTTGGGGTACGCTCTTCACGATTCACGGCTTCACGATTCACGACTTCACGATTCACGACTTCACGATTCACGACTTCACGACTCACGATTCACGACTTCACGATTCACGACTTCACGATTCACGACTTCACGATTCACGCCCGTGTGTGAATGCTGTAACCTATTTCCGGAGTTGTGTAACAGCTTCCGGCTGAAGGAGAGGCATCTTGCGGAGGAAGGAAAACCCGCACCCCCGCGGCCGTTCCTGTGTCTCACGTTCACTTCCGGAAAGCTGGTCCCATGAAATCCCTCGCACTATTCCTTTCCCTGGTCCTCTTCGGGACATTGACCTATCAGGCGCCGGCGCAACGTAACCCGGTTGAGAAAAAAACGACCGTCACGAAGAAAACCGCGCCAAAAAAAATCGCCTCGAAAAAAACTGTCACAAAAAAATCCATCGCGAAAAAACCCGCGAAAAAGACCGCCATTCCCGCGCCGGTGACGGCCTCCAGCATGATGCGGCAGGCGGGGCGGCCGTTCATGGACACCACGGCCGACGGTCTGCACATGCAAGTGTGGATACTGACGCAACCGCAGCACCGCAAACTGCTCGGCGGAAATACCAGCCATCTGTCGCTCGGCGAAAGCAGCTACGGCGTGGAGCCCGAGAACGCGGCCGCGGGAAGCATCACGATGGTTTTGGACAGGACGCCGGCCGCATCCGCGAGCGATGAAGGCAGCAAGTCCCTCGTCGATTCGATGATGGCGGGCACGCACCATATCATGGTGGTCGTCAAGGACATGCCGGGAGCACAGGAACTCCCGAACGCGGGAGCCACCGTCGTCGTGATATCACCATCGGAAAAGAGCTCCACGGTGGACCTCGCGCCACTGCCCGGCCGCCTCGGCGCCGGCATTTCCCTCAATGAAAGAGGTCACTACCACATGACGCTCAGCGTCTTCGACAATGGCGTGACGATCACGAAGGAATTCACCTATCTGGTGAGATGACGATGCACTGCGGGTCTACGGCGGCGGCCGGATCGACGGCGGCGCCCGGCACATTTCATACATACATCAGCACGAGGTCTCCACGATGAACACGCAGCATCTTCGAAGCATCATCCTCGTCCTGTTCTGCTTCGCATGGCCGTCGCAGGCGCTCGCGCAGTCAGCGGCGCGCGATTCCGCATTTCATCCGTACCACGTCAACGGCTGGGTCAGCGGGGCGCTGCTCACGGCCGGCATCGGGGCGAACCTGCTCGGCCTGTCGCAGATGATGCACAAGGCGCAGATCTCGCGCGAGGAAATCGCGGCGCTGGACAAGAACGTCATCCACAGCTTCGACCGCTGGGCGCTGAAGCAGGATCCCGCATTGATCGAGATCAACGGCACGTACGCCGACGCCACGCTCGCCACGGGCGTCGTGCTTCCCTTCATCCTCCTTTTCGACGGGCAGATACGGCGAGACTGGCTGCCGGTGCTGGTGATGTACCTCGAGACGATGTCGCTCTCGCCCAACATCTACGAATGGAGTTTCATGGGGCCCGCCTTCCAGAACCGCCTGCGTCCCGTTGCGTACTACGAGCAACTGACCTGGGAGGAGCGCAACTCCGGCGCAAACAGGAATTCCTTCTACAGCGGACATGTCGCCACGGTGGCGGCGTCCACCTTCTTCATGGTCAAGGTGTACAGCGATTATCATCCCGGCCTCGGATTCACGAAGTACCTCCTCTACACCGCAGCGACGCTGCCCCCGCTGCTGCTGGGATATTTCCGCATCAAGGGCCTCAAGCATTTCGCCTCCGACGTCTTTGTCGGCGTGGGCATCGGCGCGCTCTGCGGCATCCTCGTGCCCGAACTGCACCGCCTGCGGGACAGGGGACTGGACGTGGGATTGTTCGCCTCCCCCGAGGGAACGGGGGTGAAGGTGGCGTGGAAACCGGAATGGTGAAAGGAAAGGATGAAGGTTGAATGTTGAAGGGTGAAGGTGCAATCCAACACCACAATGGTGAGACGTAATCCCTGACAGTATTCGGTTGCCGGTTGAACGATGCGGCGACGTACGGTATCCCGGAGGGATTCCGTCATTCAACCCCGGGTTGCGAGAAACGAGCTACCCGGGGTCCGTCGTGACTGGCGACAGTCGACCCGACTCCGCGCAGGACCCCCCGAAGCACTCCGGACAAAACGCATCCAGTTGCGAGAACCGATGCCTCGACTTCGCTCGGCTGAAGGCCCGGCCCGCGGCCCCCGGCCTGACAACAGACGAGGGATATGGGCTTGCACAATCGCACCCCGGAACGCTGATTCCCCACGAGCCGATTACAGCTTCACGAACGTTTTCGACACCGCCGCTGCCCGCGAGGAAATGGTCAGCACGTACACCCCCGGACCGAGCCGCGACAGGTCGAGCCGCGCGCTCTGCACAGCGGAGGGACCGGCTACGCGCAGCAGACGGAGCCGTGTCCGCCCCAGTACGTCCGTAACAGCGATGTCCGTCGAGGCGCCCGGCTCTGCCATCCAGTCCAGCGTTGCAACGCCGCCGGCGGGAACAGGATCGGGATACAACCCGTGGAGCGCGAGCCGCGCGGGCGGAGGATTCGCCGCGCTTCCCGTCGTCAGCGCGCCGAGTTCGTAGTACACGGAATCGCCGAACGGCACCTTCGTCATCCAGCCGCGATTGTCGTACGCGAGCACGAACCATTGCAGCCGGTGTCGCCCTTCGGCAGCTGCAGGTCCGTCGAATCCATGCGCCCCGGCACCGCGGGCAGCGCGACGGCCGTGAAGGTGCGCCGGGCGAAATGCGATAGCAGAGCGTTGTGGCGACGAGCTGCCAGCCGCTGTCCGCGCGGTCGCCGTCCACACTGACGCGAAAGCGGACGCTCCCGTCGCCGCCTATCGCGGCGGGCGGCTCGTGCAGGATGTAGGGTGCGTGATTCCACGCGTACTCGCCGAAGGGCTCGAGATGCGTGTACTGCGATTTCCACGTGGTGTACATCATGCCTTTGAAGTTCGGCACGCCGCGCGTCCATTCCTTCCATTCGCGTATCGCGTTTTGATCCTGATCGTAGTACGGCGCGGAGATCTGCCGGAAGCCCCTGTTCGCAAAGAACGACAGGCTGTTGCGCACCGCGTGCGGCTGGCTGTTCCAGTTCACGATGCCGAGACTGCGCGGAAGCAGGTCCGCGACGCCGGCCAGCGAGCCGTTGACCAGGTAGTAGCCGTCCACCGCGTTGTGGTAGTCGTCGAACATGTCCGACCAGTCCCAGATGTCCGCGCCGGGATTGAGGCGGCGGATGCTGTCCATGCAGCGGCGCACGTTGTCGGCGAGTATTGCAGAGGGGGCAAGACCGCGCGCGCGATCGCCGTCGTCCCAGTTCATCATACGGATTTCGTCATGCTGCATGAAGTAGGTCTTCGGATGGAGGAGACTGTCGGATCGCCGCCTGCCGCGCCATCAGCTCGTACGTTCGATCTTCGGACATCGTCGCCGTCACCTGTCCGTAGTCGCCGTACGTGTTGAGCGCGTGGCAGTAGGAGACGAGCAGGGTGTCGCCGTTGCGCACGGTGCCGCCCGGACGGATACGCATCGTCGGCGGCGTGTGCCATGAGGAGTACACGCCGGGTCCGTACATGGTGTCGCGAAGCGGATCGAAGAGCGAATCGACATCGATGCCCTCTCTGCAGACGCGTGTTCCGGTCGGAAACGCGATGGTGACCGGAGCGCCCGGACGCCGGAGGATATTGACGAAGGGCACTTCTTCGATGTTGAAATCGTCCCACCACACGCGCCCCGATGTTCCCTGCCACGAACCCGACCAGATCATGATGCTGTCCGCCGCGAGGGAGTTGAACGTGAAATCCAGCTGCCGCCACTCCGTTGTGGGCGGGATGCGGAGCTCGTTGTGTATGAGGTCCTTGCTCTTCATGTCGAGGATGACGATGCGGAGCAGGTCCGATGAAACGAAGGCGTCCGTCTTCACCCAGGCGCGCACGTGGAAGAGCGTGAACGGCGTCACCGGCAGCACGCGCAGCATGCGGCCGTGCCCCCATTCCGGAGAGTGGACTCCGATATTTTCGAAGCGGATGCTCGTGGCGCCCGAATGACGGATCAGCGTGTCCGCAAAACTCACCTTCCCGGGCTGATCGATCCAATCGAATCCGGGGAACGCATTCCCGTTGCGTTCTTCGAAGCCGCCGTTCGGGAATGATACCGGGATGCGCGGCAGCAGCCGCGCGGTATCTCCCTCGAGCACGAAGCGCTGTCCTCTGACGGGCAGGCCCGAGGCCAGATCGGGGTCGAGGGCGAGGAAGTAATTCGACCAGCCGAAGGGGAACACGCAGGGAATGATCTCGAGATCCCGCGCGGCGGCGAAGGCGCCCATGCCGGCGATGGAATCGAGGTAGGAGCGCGGCATGAGGGAGAGGTGCGAGAAGTGCAGTCCGTCCGCGAACGCTACGCCGTTCAGGCGCGAGCGCAGGGCGCGGTCCCAGACGCCGCGCGCGTTGCGGAAATCGTCCGCGGCTTCGAAATAGGAGTTGAAATAGAACCAGCGCACGGGGAATTCCGGCGCGTCCACGATGCGGCAGGCCTCGACGTCGTTGCGCGCGCCGCGCAGGTCGAGCAGTTGCAGGAAGGTTTCGATGCCGTAGCGCAGTCCGCGCCCGTCGCTGCCAGAGAGCAGCACGCGTCCCGCCGCGACATCGAGCACGTAGCCTTCTGGTCCGGGATACAGCGGCATGACCTCCACTCGCTGATCCTGCATGCGTGCGAGGCGTTCATTGATGAAGGCTGCGCAGATGCCGAGGAGGACGGCGCCGCGCGACGTATCGACGGGCGACCAGGTTCCGATCGCCAGCGTGTCGCGGCCGCGCGCGCGCAGGCCGTCGTTCAGCTGCAGCGCCGCGGACCAGGCCGGACTCGCCGGATCGAGCAGGATGCTCCGCGCCTGCGCGAGGACGAAGGGCTCGGCGGCGGCCCGCGCATACGCCGCCCGCGGCTGCGGATGCAGTCCGGTCAGGACCGACTGCGCGCCGGCGAGAACGGGGAGCAGCAGTGTGGCGAGGACGAAGAGGGCGCGGAGCATGGAGGGTTCTAGGGGCGTCGCGTGGACAAATGCTTTGGACTATTTTCAGACCGAAAACTACAATACATTTAGCTATGGAAATACCGCACCGGAGACCGCCATGAGCGCAACGCGCAAACGCCGCGGATTGAGAGACCTGGAATTGGGAACGCTCTTCGCAGCGCTCGCGCTGCTTCTCGCGCCCGCCTTGCCGGCGCAGCAGACCGGCGCGCCCTTCGTCTTCCCGATGAAGCCGGGGGATGTGCATGTGTACTCGTTCATCGATGATCCGGACGATATCTTCCAACCGGGTAGTCGCGGAACAAAAGTCCAGCGCATCTTCAAGGCAACGGCGTGGGAAGGGAATACTGACAATGTTGACGATACCGTGCGTCATTGCGCTTTTGCATATGACGACGCGTTCCGGGGATTCAGCTACGGGGAGAGCTATTCCCTCCTTATCAATGAGCGGAACTTTGTCACGCGACTCAACGACGACGGAAGCTGGTGGGAATTGTTTCCCCTTCAACCCTATGACAAAGCGACGTATCTGGATCTCCAAAAGTGCTTCCTCAGGGACGGCATTCCCGAAGTCTCTTCATACTCGGGGCATATCAGCGCGCAATTCGACACGACGATTTTCGGACGGCGGGTGCGTGGGTACACGCTTATATTGCAATTCCTC
The DNA here is from genome assembly GCA_016720835.1 of Ignavibacteria bacterium. Taxonomy (GTDB): domain Bacteria; phylum Bacteroidota; class Ignavibacteria; order SZUA-365; family SZUA-365; genus JADKJW01. The sequence goes on along the minus strand of JADKJW010000001.1, from coordinate 383,551 downwards.
AATACGCATACATATTTGATTGCGGATACATTCGGAGTTGCGGCTCTCGATGTCTGGTACGATTTCGGTCACAACCGCTATACGCTCAATGCCGCGTCGATAGATGGCGTCGATTTCAAACGGAACTTCATCACGAAGCGATTCGCGCCGATGTGCGCTTCCAACAAGTATCAGTACTCGCGGAATTTGTATCCCAAGCTCGACTCAATGTACACGGTTCTAGGGCGCGACTCCTCCGTCACCGGAATACCCTATGCTTTCCTGTCGGGTTTCGCTGCTCCGCAAGGCTGGTCGCAGTTGTACAGAGAAGAACCATGGGGATTGTACTCTCGCATCGATGGGAAAGACAGTCTGCTGCTTCCGTACACGCTCGCTCTCGGCACGCAGGTCGGACGCGGCATGGTCACCGCTATCGGCGATACGACAATCAACGGGAGTATTCGGAAGCGAATCGCAGTACGACAACTTTTGGATAGCGTGTACGATCATCTCACCTGGGTGGAAGCAATCGGCATGACAACACACTCTCATGGGCGTCTGAGTGGCGGGTGGTCGTATCGCGACACTCTTCGCGCAGCGAATATTTGCGGCGCGGTGTTCGGCACTCTCGGGCTCGATGATCCGCCGGCAGCGGCACAGTCGGACTTTGTCCTTCAGCAGAATTATCCGAATCCCTTTTCCTCGTCCACGACCATCTCCTTCCATGTCGCTGAGCGCGCGCCGGTCCGCGTGACCGTGCACGACGCGCTCGGGCGGCACGTTGCAACGCTCGCCGATGAAGTCATGGACGCAGGGGAGAGGCAGCTCCGTTTCGATGCACGCGCAGCGCAGGGCGGCGCGGCTCTGCTGCCGGGAGTCTACACCTGCCGGGTCGGTATCGGAAACGCCGTGTACGCGAGGAGCATGATCGTCGTGCGGTGAGCCGGAAATCCGACGGGATAATTGCACGAATTGGGAAATAAAAGACGAAGAATGAAAAAGTTCCCGTTCGCTTTCTTGATCTTTGCGCGCCCTCTGGCGAACTTTCCCTGTTCGTTTTGGCCGATTTGAATTCCCCGGGAGCGGGCCGTGCGCGGACGCGCATGATCGGTGCTGTTCCGTCTCGCTCCGACGTGGTCACTGAGTCCCACGGAGCCGTCATGAAAAAGAACCCCGCTGTCCGGATACTGTTTGCGGCAGGGTGTGTGCTGGTCGGAAGCTTCTGCGCGCGGGCGCAGGGCGTGGTGATTCCAACGGATACCACGCAGGCAGATTTCCTGAAGGCCTACGCGTTCGTATTGAACCAGTCCAACGTGGACTACCGCTTCACGAGCGCGACGCTCGACACCGCGCTGTTTCCGAAGTGGGGCGAGCATTCGGTGTACTGGGTGAAGTCCGGACCGCGCCGCGGCAGCTTCGTGTATCCGGACGCGCTGCCGGGCAGCGCCTCGGCAATCAGCGCGTCGAAGTACACGGGCTACGACTGGCGGGCGGACGAGCACTACGCGATCGCCTTCAAGGCCTACGCGAAGACGGTGGCGATCTTCAAGTCCGACGTGAAAAGCAACGGCGTGAGCGCCTCCTGGGAAGCGGTGTACTTCAAGAATCTCGTCGAGTCGTCGCTGCTCGGCGGCATCTCGTATTACATCGGCGAGAAGGAGATCGATTCCGTCGGTCTGCTCTGGACCACGCAGCTCCTCATCATGCCTTCCTTCGCGGTGAACGGGAGCGACTGGCGCTGCTATATCGACAGCGTGTTTTCCGCGGCGCCGAAATTGAAGGACAACCTGCTCGCCTTCCTCGCGCGCGGCGGGACCATCTACACGGAAGGCAACGCCGTGTACGCGGCCGAGAAGCTCGGCCTGCTGTCCGCTGGCGCCGTGCAGTACGATCAGGCGCTGCGTCCCGACCCGCTGTCGAATCTCATCGCGGTGGATCTGGTCGATTCGGACATGCCGCTCTCCTTCGCGCGCGGCGCGGCGGGCACGGCGATGTACGCGGGCAGCATCCCGCGCGTCGACGCGGGCGCGGCGCAAGTGATCGCGCGCGTGTCCGGGACGGAAGTCCCCGTGGTGTTCGCGCTCACCGGCACTGCCGCGGGCAACGGCCGGCTGCTGTGCAACACCGCGCTGCCCACCGTCGGCGGCAGCAACGGGCTGCTCGCGGGGAAGAAGACGGAGAACGGGCGCCAGCTGCAGTGGGCGCTGAACGCCGTCATGTACGCATTCGCGACGAACGTGGATGTGACGCGGTCGATATGCAACGAGATTCCCGATTCGCTCACCGCGGGCAAGAACGCGGCCTCCTTCGATCGGCGCGACACGCTCGAGGTCCGCGTGAAAGTGCGCAATCTCTCCGCGCAGGATGTCAGCGGCATACGGATCACGGAAGGGATACGTGACTTCTTCCGCTTCGTGGACGTGCTGACGCCGGGTGTGACGTCTTCCTTCGCGTCGTCCACGCTCACACTGTCCGGCATCTCCGTGCCCGCGCACGGCGAGAAAATCATTGTATACAGAATCGCCACGCCCGATCCCGCCGATGCCGTGCACGAGAAGGTGAACAGCTATCTCTCGTGGGGATCGTACATCTACGCGTCGTACTGCACCGTCACGTACACGGATGCGGAAGGCGCCGCATCGTACAGGAAATACCGCAACTACGTGGACCTGCTTTTCTCCGCGCGTATCGTGGCGGATGCCGACCTCAACTGGAAGAACTTCCTCGGCCTGTATTATCAGCCCTTCAAGGTCTTCATGATCATGGAGAACAAGGAGCGCACCACCGCCACGGAGACGCGCTACGTGCAGTACGTGCCGAAGGACGTGCCCTTCTACTGGACGGACAACACGTTGAACATCCCGATTCTGAAAACGCCTGGCGGCAAGTACGTGGATGTGCTGCGGGGCAGCAGCGACGACAGGAATCCCGAGTTCGACATGGACAGCGACGGGCATCCCGACGCCTGGCTCGACACCGCCTCGATCTTCCCGAAGAATTACACGCTCGAGGAGACCTCCGTCTACTGGGTGAATCCCTGGGAGCACCTGCGCAGCGGCAACGCGCGGCTGTACGAGGACATCGACCACGACGGCCTGCGCGCGCAGGACACGGACGGCGACGGCGTCGTGGACGTGGAGGAGCCGGGCGACAAGATCCGCGTCTGGAAAATCACCTGGAACATCGGCAGCGTGCCGGGCTACCAGTTCTACGATCCGTACTGTTCCTATGAAGTGTGGGTGGATCCGCCCGACCTCGTGCCCATGGCCGCCGGCATCGGCAGCGCCTTCGGGAAGCTCACGGGCGACGTCGCGGGCATGTTCTATCCTTACGCGCCCGACGTGCACGCGCCGAACCTCGCCGACACCTCGTGGATGCACTGGATGGAACGCGGCGCGGACGGCTCCGTGCTCTGGAAGCAGCTCATCTGGCAGAAGGTGAACAACTACGAGGGTTTCACCTTCATCGACACCGCGAAGTCGCATTACGCGCTGAAGCCCACCGACGTCTGCGCCGGCACCGTGCCGCAGCCACACCGGGAATTCATCGCCGTGCTCTCCCTCGGCGGGGAGGAGATCGACATGAACAATCCCACGCCGGAGAAATCGCTCTACTCCAACCTGGACTATACAACCATTTTCAAGGAGCGGCGCAACACACCCATCCGCACCACCTACACGTACTACGCGCCGCTGCCCAATCCGCTGCAGTTCGAATACCTGACCAACAATTTCACGATCACGGATCCCGCCACCGCGAAGCCGCTGCAGACGCTGCCCGCATACGGCAAGGCGAATCTCAAATTCGAGATGGACGCCTCCACCGAGTACACGTACTACTGGATACGCAACGCGGGACACGACGTGGAATTCAACGATCCCTCCCTCGCGAAGGAAGGCGACGAGAAACTCGGCGACGGCGTCTTCGGCTACCTCATGTACGACATCCCGAAAGGCATGGGCGGCTGCAAAATAACCCTGCCGAAAAGACCGGACGGCAGCTACGACATCGACAAGATCGTGAAGGTGGACGGCCATGCGTACGCGCCCTGGCTGAGGAATCCCAACACGCGGGACTCGATTCAAATTCTCGAAGATCCCTTCACGTACCGCGTGCACATTCCGCAACTGCTGATCCCGCCCGCGCTGGACGACGACAATGGCGACGGCATCGACGACTGGATCGACGACCGGGGCGACCGCTTCTGCTCGGGCAGCGGCTTCCTGCATGACGGCTTCATGACCGGCAACGGCGAGGCGTATCTCGAATACCCGAAGACGCCGTTCAAGGACGACATTTACGGGTGGGTGACCAAGGGCTGGTACGGCGGCGCCGACGGCGCGTACGGCGACGACTTCTTCGAGAATGTCGGCAAGACGCACTTCACGATCAATGCGCAGTACGAAGGACTCGGGCGCGAAGGTCCCGTCGACATCAGCAAGGGCGGCTGGCTCGTGGTGGAGGAGATCTTCGGCGGTTCGCCCTGGGTGATCACCTCTCATGCAATGTCCGCCCTCGCGCAGGGCGTGAACTACTCGCTGACGTCGAAGGTCGTGCCCATCATGGCGCGCTACGGCCTGGACACCGTGTACCTCAAGCACACCATCGAGGACGTGGGCGAGCCGCACGCGTTCGACGTGCGTTTCGATCCCTACCACGTGTCGTACGGGTACGGGAACAGCACCATCACCACGTACGCCGGCGGCAAGGATCCCTGCAATCTCGTGAGTCCCGCCGCCTCCTTCTCCGCCATCATCGACCCGAAGCGCAATCATGTCGATCTCACGCTCATCCCGCAGGCCGACACGTCGAATCCCGACTTGAAGTGCTACCCGAAGACGGTGAGCGGCAGCTTCCTCGAGGTGCGCATCGAAGTGTCGAACGGCACGGACTGGAACTGGGTAGACACGAAGGTGACGCCCGTGCTGCCGCCCGAACTCGGCGCGACGCAGCTCGTGATGAACTACGTGGCGTATCCGCGGCCGCTGGTCCCGGCGCAGGCCGATCCCGTCACGGGCGCGGTGATCCGCAAGGGCGACGACATCGGCGCCTTCCGCGCGGGCTGGCGCTTCAATCAGCCCGAAGGCGAAGTGCTCGTGAAAATGGGCAACACGCTCAACATGATGATGCCCTCGCGGCGCGCCTATTTCAGCTTCCTTTTCTCGGTGGACGAAATGCTGCCGAAGGGAGTCTATACAATCAATTTCACCATCGAAGGACAGATGCGGAAGTACGACGGCACGCTCAAGCAGCAGGTGAATTACGAGGTGCCCTCCGCGATGTTCAGCATTTCCACCCGCGACGCGAAGGGCAACGTGGCCGAATACCGGAAACTCGTGCTCGGACAGGGCGATCTGACAGCGATACGCACCGACATGGTCGCGCCCGCGCTGCGCGGCCTCGGCCAGGCGCGCTGGTCCGCGCGCGACATCGGACCCACGGATTACGATACGCTGCGCGCGACGCTGCCAGTCACGTACAGTCCGTCCACCGGCGTGGAGACCGTCGACCTCTCGCAGTTCACGGACTGGCCCCCCGCGTCGGCGACGCGGCTGTACGTCCTCGAACCCGCGCAGGTGTCGAGTTACACGTCCACGGAAAAAATCGACATCACGAAGAAGGAGAGCTTGCTCTACACCGTCGCACCCGTCGGCGCTCGCAGCGCGACGCAGGCCGCGTTGTCGCTGAGTACGATCGGTCCCAAGGTGATTCTGTACAAATCCGTGGTGGACGTCAACGGGCGCGCGTTGCCCGCCGGCGTCGTGCATCAGTTCGCGCCCGGCGAAGCGAAGGACGTGCGCGTGCGCTTCCAGGCTTCCAATCAGGGCGCCTCCATCGCCGAGAACGTGCTGCTCACCGTCGCGCCCGGCCTCTTCTTCGCGCCGATCGAGGGTGCGCTGCCGGTCAATGCGCGCATGCTGGAGTCCGGCGTGGAGCTGAGCTTCGGTTCGCTGTTGCCCGGCGAGACGCGGCAGATGGACCTGCACTTCGACGGCGAGCTGGCGGGCTGCCGCACCGTCTATGATTCGAGCATGGTGGTGTCGCGCGGCGATGCCGTCTATCATGGCGCGTACTCGTTGTCCGGAAGCACCGTGCAGGACGTGTTCACCGTGCCGGACGCGAAGCCGCTCGACCTTCCCGCCTACGATTTCCAGGTGGAGCGCGTGACCTGCTCGCAGCTGGCGGTATCGCGCGGACAGAACGTCGGCGTGTACGCGAAGCTCGTCAACGGTGCCGTTGCCGCGCTGAACGCGGGCGTCGGTTTCTACGCCGTCGTCAATGGCGACACCGCGCTGATCGAGGAACAGGTGCTGCCCGTCGTGGACAAGCACTCCTCCACCGTCCTTTCGGCGCGTTACACGGTGCCCGAATGCGCGACGACGCTGGTCTTTTTCGCGAAGGCCGATCCGCGCGGGCGCTTCGGAGAATTCTGCGAGGCGAACAACGACGCGTCGACGATCGTGGGCTTCAAGGGCCTGCACTGGATACTCGACGTGACGAGCTTCCCGAATCCCCTGCAGAACGAAGGCAGCATCTCCTACACGCTCCCGAGGCGCATCCGCGACATGAAGTTCGTGCTGTACAATCTCGAGGGCAGGGAACTGCTCGTCCGAGAGCATATCGCGGGCGACATCGGCAGGCACAGCATCACCTGGAGCGATCCCGAAGCTCCGGCAGGCGTCTATCTCTACCGTTTCGAAGGCTTCGAGGAGACGGGGGAATTTCAGACGACGACCGGCAGGGTGATGAAGGTGGGGAAGTGAGGGGGGAAGGATGAAGGATGAATTATGAAGGATGAAAAATGGCAGATGGCAGGTTGAAAAAGAAAGAGATGAACTGCATCATGGAAAGATTATATAGTCGTTGGCTGCTGCGGGTTGCCGTGGCGGTGCTGCTTTGCGTCGGATGCATGGGGGACGCGGAGGCACAGCCGCTGCGGAAGGTGCTGTTCGAGGAGTTCACGGGCGAATGGTGCTCGCTGTGTCCGGGCGGCTCGCTGGAGATGGAGAAGGTCCTGCGCACTCATCCGGGGCGGGTCGTGCCGATTTCGTATCACGACAACGATGCACTGGAGCCGGCGCAGCTCAATGCGATGCTGGACAGCATTCCCTTCGATCCGCTGTATCCTGGCGGGACCTTCGACCGCCTGCCCTGGTCGGAGAACAACCCCAAGCACAAGATGTCGGTGGACCGTTTCGACTTTCTGTCCACGTTCGAGAAGAGCGCGGCGCGTCCGGCGGAGGCGGATATCAGCGCGGCGGTTTCCCTGGACAGGACGAGCCGCCTGCTCACCGTGAATACGCGCGTGGAATTCGTCGCCGCCATGCAGGGAGATTTCCGCATTCACTGCGTGGTGACCGAAAACGCCGTGCAGCGCAACGGCACGCAGCTCAACGCCTACGACAACGATTCGCTGAGCTATCCCTCGCTGTTCGGCGCGGGCAATCCGCTGCGCATCTGGGCGCACGAATACGTGGCCCGCTCGCTGCTCGGCGGTGCGGCAGGCAGCGCCGGCGCGATTCCGCGCGGCACCGTGCCCGGGCGGCCGTACTTCGAGACGTTCATGTATGACGTTCCCGCATCGACGAATATCGACAAGCTCGGCGTGGCCGTCTTCGTGTCGAAATATCAGCACACAAGCCTCACCGGAAACGACGTGCTCAACGCCGAGGGGTATCTCGGAAGCGTGATCATGGATGCTCCCGCCGCGCCGGCATCCGCGGCGGACTGGTCGCTGTACCCGAATCCCTGCAATGGCATCGCGTATCTCCGGGCGGCGGATGCTGATGCAGGGACAGAGGCGGTACCAATATTTGACATCATGGGTCGCCGCATGCGGGATGCGCGGGTGAACGCGTTTCCTGACGGCAGGCAATTGGATCTGCGAGCGTTGCCGTCCGGGCTGTACCATGTGCGAGTCTCCGAACGCGGATCCGGCTGGACGAGATCGCTTGTGAAGAGATGAAAACGCGATGGGTTGCTTCTGTTACCCTGATTGGTGAGATTTATCCGAACGATCCATCACGATAGGTACATCATGCAATTACAGCGCACCGCAGTGTTTGAAAAGGTAGACGAAGGATACATCGGATACGTCGAAGAACTTCCTGGTGCAAACACCCAGGGAAGGACACTTGAGGAGGCGCGCGCGAATCTTGATGAAGCTGTACAGCTGATGCTCGAGGCAAATCGCGTTCTTTCTGAAGGCCTGGAGATTCCCGATCCATAGCCATTCGGATTCGTCCGCCAGCCCCGCGCGCTTGTTATTCATGCCCGTGTCGCGCATTTTCGGGTGCAATCCCGCATCATACCGGCGACCAACCGAGCACGCGCACATGAAGACTCGAATCAGCATACCTATTCTTTTCCTGCTTCTCGCCGCGGGCGCGCAGGCGCAGGACGACCGCATCACCTTCGCGCTCGAGGAGGGGAAGAGCGGCGCGGTGTGGGACCTCGTCCTTTCCCAGGACGGCATGAAGGTCTTCTCCTGCGGCCGCGATTCCACCGTCAAGGCCTGGAACATGGCGAATGGCGAGTGTCTGTGGACGGTCCGCGCTCCGGCGGCGACGCTCAACACCTCCCTCGCGCTGAGTCCCGACAACACCACGCTTGCCGTCGGCGACATGAACGGGCACCTCACGTTCTGGGATACACGGAACGGCACGCTCCGCCGCGACGTCGCCGCGCACGGCTCGTACATCACGAACGTGTCCTTCACTCCCGATGGACGCCATGTCGTGACCGCGGGCCGCAACGACAGCATCGTCGTGTGGGACGCGTCGAGCGGCGGCGCGTTGCGGCGCATCGCGGCGCAGTCGCTGTGGGTCAACGACATCGCGATCTCGCGCGACGGCGGCCGGCTCGCGTCGGCCGGACAGAACGGCGCCGTCAAGCTGTGGAATCTGCAGAGCGGCGCGCTCATCGGCGTGCTCGGCACGCACAGCCGCTTCGCGCGCGCGGTGTGCTTCACGGCCGACGACGCGCTCGTGCTTTCGGGCGGACGTGACGGTCTGGTGAAAGTCTGGGATCTGAAGCGGCAGGCCAAGCTGCAGGAGTTCCAGGTCGCCATCGGCTTCCCGCATCACCTCGCGCTCGACAAGAGCGGCAAGACGCTCGCGGTCAGCATGATGAACGGCCTCGTCGAATTCTGGGACTGGCAGAAATCCTCGCGCATCAAGAAGCTCTCCGACAGTTACGGCGCCATGGCTGCCGTGTTCGACGCGAAGAAGGGGGAGCGGCTGTTCAGCGCGCACACCGACGGCGCGGTGAAGATCTGGAACGCGAAGGACGGCACCCTGCTCGCGAGCCTGGCGGGCTTCAGCGACGGACAGTGGCTCGCCTTCACGCCGGACGGCTACTACGATTGCTCGTTGTACGGCGACCGCTACGTGCAGTGGCGCAAGGGCGCCGAACTGTATCCGTTGGAGCGCTACGAATCGCTCTACAAGAAACCGTCCACGGTGGAAGACGCGCTCGCGGGCACGTATGCGCCGGGCGCGCGTGTCGCGAACATCGTCGATCCGCCCGCGGTCGAGATCCTCTCGCCGCGCCGGGGTCAGCTCTTCGCCTTCGGCAGCGAGAAACTCGAGATCGTGGTGGAAGTGGCGGCGTCGGACAAGAAGAAGATCGAGTCCGTCGCGCTGCGCCTCAACGGCCGCGACATCAGCGCCGAAAACCTCGTGGAGGCCGTGACCGTCTCGCGCAGCGAAACCGCGCTGCGCAGGCGCCTGCGCATCGCCGTGCTGCCCGGCGTGAACGTGATCGAGGCCATGGCCTTCAACGCCGCGCGCGTGCGAAGCAAGGTCGCCACCGCGGTCGTCAAGGTCGAGACGCAGGAACAGACGCAGCCGAATCTCTTCGTGCTCAGCGTGGGGGTGGACCAGTACGCGCCCGGATATCCCGACCTGATCTTCGCGTCGGTGGACGCGTCCAAGCTCGCCGAAAAATTCGCGGCGCAGGAGGGGAAGGAATACACGCGAGTATACAGCAAAGTGCTGCTGAACAAGGAGGCGACGAAGCAGAGCATCCTCGCCGCCTTCGCCGGTTTCCCGCCGATGAAGCCGAGCGACGTGCTCGTGCTCTTCTTCGGAGGCCACGGCGTGCGCGCGCGCAACGCGGCCGGCACGACGGAGTATTTCTTCGTGACGCCGGGTTCGACGCCCAAGACCGTCGCGAAGCAGGGTCTGTCCTGGGACGATTTCGCGAAACCGCTCGGTCAGGCCAGGGCCGGCCGCGTGATCATGCTGCTCGACGCCTGCCATTCGGGAGCGGTGTCGACCGGAGCCTCGAATGAAAAGGTCGCCTCGGCGCTCTCCAACAAGGTTGGCATCGTGCTTGCATCGAGTTCCGGGAACGAGTACTCCTTCGAGGACCGGGCCTGGGGCCACGGCGCGTTTTCAAAGGGGCTGCTCGACGGTTTGAGCGGAGGGGCCGATTTCACGAAGGATAATATCATCGATTGGAGCGAACTGCGGCTTTTTGTGTCGACGCAGGTCAAGGAATTGACCCGTGGCGGTCAGAATCCGATGATCCCCCGTCTCGAAGAATTTTCGAACTTCAACTTTGCGCGAGTGAAATGATGAAGACCGGACGATACGGATTTGCATACACCGCTGTCCTTTTTCTCGCCCTGGCGACCGCCTCGGCGGCCCCGTGGACCGAAGATCCGCCGGTGGCCATGGTGACCAGCGTGACCGGCAAGGCCGTCGCGATGACGGCCGCGAAGGAGGAGGCCATCGTCGTCGGCGCGGAACTGCGCCAGGGTTCCGTGGTCAAGGTGCAGGCGGGAAGCGCGTCGGTCGTGTTCCTGCAGGGCGATTTCATCGAACTGAAAATGGGCGAGCAGCTGACCCTCGGCAAGGACCTCGCCTCCAGCGCCCTCAACGACAACGGCGCCACGCGCGGCGTGACGAAGGAGGATGCCGTCAAGGTGTCGGAGAACGGCATCCCGCCGCAGCAGGGCCGCGATTACCTCTCGCAGCTCGCGGTGGTGTCCGGCATACGCGGCGACAAGATGGCCGTGCCCGTCTCCCCGCGTCTCGCGCTGTCCGAAACCGCTCCCGTGTTCTACTGGTTCGATACCGATTCGGCGGCCGCGGGCGCGAAGCGCGCGTACACGATCATGGTGCGCGATCAGAACGACCGCATCGTGTTCCAGAAAAACGCCGAGGGCGCGGTGTACGAAATGAACCAGGCGAGCTTCGACAATCTCGCGGCATCCCTGAAGGCCTCGCCTGAAAAACGCTTCACGTGGGCGGTGTTCGAGGACGGCAAGGTCCCGAACCCCCTGCCGAAATTCGACGCGATGTTCGTGTACGTCGACTCGCTCGGCTTCCGCGCGGCGGGAGAGAAACGGGAGCAGATGCAGTCGCTGCTCGCCGCGAAAAAAATGGACGAGCAGTCCTTCCATACGCTCCTTGCCCTGTATTATACCGACGATCGCGAGCGCCTGTTCGCGGACGCCATTCCGCATCTCGAGTGGCTCGCCGCGACGCCGAGCGGACGCGGTTTCGCGCTCGAGCAGATGGCGCGCATCCTGCCGCGCTTCGGCAATCAGGTCTCGGTGGTCGCCGCCCGCTACGCCGCACAGCTCCGGGATCGTCCGGCGAAGTGATGCGTGCCTTCGCCGCCGCCGCCACCGCCGCATGCGGCATTGCCGTCCTGTGCGTGTCGCTCGCGGGGTGTTCGCACTCCGCCGTCGACGCCGCGCGCGAGGATGCGCGCATCGCGCAGGGCAGGGCGCTGTACGATCGCGGGCAGTACGAGTCCGCCGAGACGCTGTTCCGCGATCTCCTCCGCGAGGCCGAACGGGACGGCGATCTGCTGTTGCAGGCGCAATGCCAGAAATGGCTGGGGAATCTGCAGCTTGCCTATCGGAAGGATGACGACGCGCTGGCGCGCTACATCGCAAGCGCCGGATTGCTCGAGCGTCTGCTCCGCGCCTCGGACAGCGCGGGTACGGCGCCGCCGCGCCTCGCACTCGACGAACGGCAGAACGTGCTGAGCAACACCGCCGTCGTGTACAAGAACAAGGGCCGCCTGAACGAGGCGCAGGAACTGCAGCGCCGGGTGCTGCGCTACGACGAAGAACGCGGGGTGCCGCTGCCCGTCGCCGTGTCGCTCACCAACCTCGGCGCCATCGCGCTCCTCCGCGCCGATCATGCGCGGCTGAATCGCCGGGACGACCTGTTCCGCGCGTATCTCGATTCCGCGCAGCGCTGTTTCGAGCAATCCCTGCGCGTCTTCCCGACCGCGGACGCGTGGCTCGATCTCGGCACGGTGCACGCGTTCGCGCTTCGGCGCGACAGCGCCGTGGCGGCCTTCCGCCGCGCCAACGCGATCTATCAGGCCGAGGGCTACCGTGTGCACGAGGCGCTCTGCCAGGGCAATATCGGCATCCTGCTGATGCTCGACGGCAAATTGGACGAGGCGGAAACCGCGCTCAAAACCGGCATCGGCATCATCGAGGAACTGCGCGGCGGCCTCACGTCCATCGATGTACGGTCGAGTTTCGTGTCCAACAAATACTACCTGTACGAGAAGCTCGTGACGCTGCTGCTTGCGCGCGGCCGCGTGGAGGAAGCCTTCGAGTACGTCGAGCGGGCGAAGGCGCGGTCCTTCCTCGACATGATCGGCAACAAGGCCATCGGCACGGGCAAGCAGCGCACGCGGGAGGCGGAGGCGCTGGTCGCCGACGAGCGCGCCATGCACGACCGCATCGCGCGTCTCATCGACGCGCCCGACAGCAGCGCGGCGCTCGTCGCCCTGCTCGCGCGCCATCGCGCGGTGCTGGACCGGCTGCGCGACACCGATCCCGAGTATGCGTCCGTGAAAAGCATCGATCCCGTGCCCGTCCGCGAGCTGCAGAAGATGCTCGACGACAGCACGGCCATCGTGGAGTACTACATCGGCGACACGATCGAGGAGGGCGACCGCGTCACCTACGCGTTCGTCGTGCGCAGGGACACCATCATCGCGCGTCGCCTGCGCAACCGCGACGAGACCGGCCGCGCCGAACCCGCGCTCAACGGCCGCGTCGAGGCGCTGCGGCGCAAACTCTTCGCCGAGTTCCCGAACGCGAAGAACGCTTCCCTGCGATCCTCGCGACTGCAGAAGCAGCTCACCATCGCGCAGGCGCGCGAGGCCTGGCTTGCCACGCCGACCGACGGCAGCTGGCAGTATGGCCTCATGGAAATGCACACGCAGTGGATCGCGCCCGTCGACAGCTTCCTCCGCGGCGTGACGCGCCTCTACATCGTGCCGCACGGCGCCCTGCACCATCTCCCGTTCCAGGCGCTGATCCGCATCGGACAGACCGACCGGCGTCCGAATGTCCACGTTGCGCGCCCGCGCTATCTCATCGAGGACATGGCCGTCGCCTACCTGCCCTCGGCGAGCGTGCTCCCCTTCGCGGCACGGCGACAGCCCGCATCGAGCGCGACGGGACTCGTGATCGGCGATCCGCTCTACGCCGACGCGCAGTACAGGAAACGTCCGCTCGAGGGCGCGCTCATCGAGGCCGATTCGGTGTCGGGCTTCATCGAGCATCCGCTCGTGCTCAAGCGCGCGGACGCGGAGGAGGCCGAAGTGAAGCGGCGCGTGACCGGCGCGGGCGTGGTGCACTTCGCCACGCATGGCGAGCTGAACAAGAAGGATCCGATGCAGTCGCGCATCCTCCTCGCGGCCGCGCGTCCCGACTCGGTGAACGACGGCAACCTGACCGTCGCCGAGGTCTTCAACCTCGACATGAACGCCGCGCTCGTCACGCTGAGCGCCTGTCAGACCGCGCAGGTGTCGACGGACGAAGGCCGCATCAGCATGGGCGACGAAATGGTGGGCCTTACGCGGTCCTTCCTGTACGCCGGCACGCCGTCAGTCATTGCCTCGCTGTGGTACGTCGACGATGCCGCAACCCTCGCGTGGATGGACAACCTCTATCGCGCATGGCTCTCCGACCATATGGGCCGGGCCGAGGCCGCCCGCGCAGCCGCCCTCGAAATGCTCCGCAATCCGGGCGATCCGGACTGGATCTTTCCCTATTACTGGGCGGCGTTCATCTTCCTCGGGGAAATGTGAGAACAGGAATCCAGAAGTCCGCAACTCCACCATTTTAGGATACAATCATGACACGCGCACTCTTATCAATTCTTGTTGCATTACTCCTGGCCTCCGCGTCGGCGTCGGCGCAGAAGGCCACGTCGATGGCGAAGGCGTCGTTTCCCCGGTTGGCGTATGTGGACCTCAGCGCCGAACTCGGGCTGCAGTCCGACGTGCTCGCGGGTTTCGGGGCGCGTGTGGACAACGCCCGCCGCCTCGCGAACGCGGACGCTCTCGCCTCCGAAGCGGTGATGCTCTCCTTCATCGAGGAGACGGCGGGGAAGACGGCGCAGACGGTCACGGCATTGCGCATCCTCGACGAGGCGGCCCAGATCATCATGCAGAAGCGCAATGAAGCGCTGGAGAAAGTGGTCGTCGCCGCGGCGGCAAAAATTCCCGGCGGCGAGCAGGTGGTCTCGAAGTTGAGGGCAACACTCGCGGAGTTCACCACGGCGACACGCGGGGAGGGCACCTTCATCGGCTACGTCAAAGTACAGAATGCCAGCGGCCGGCTGCTCGATATCTACATCGACGGAAAATATGCAGGTTTTCTCTACAGCGGCGAGGACAACACCTACTCCACCGGAAACGGCACCACGCAGGTGCGCGTCACCGACGCCTTCGGCAATACCGCCACCGAGATCGTGGAAGTGCGCCAGAACGACACCTTCGCATGGACCATCAATCCATGAATCGTAAGGAGCCTGCCCCGAGCGAAGCCGAGGGGTGAAGAGCCTGCCCCGAGCGAAGTCGAGGGGTGAAGAGCCTGCCCCGAGCGAAGTCGAGGGGTGAATCGTGAAGTCGTGAATCGTGAGTCGTGAATCGTGAATTGTGATTGGGTGATACGAAGATGCCGAGCGTCGTGACGACACATTTCACCAGGCTTTCTTGTCAGCCCGAGCGAAGTCGCGGTCATGGAGATGCGGATATCGGATGAGAAAAGTTCGTATTTTCCCAGTTCCCCAGTTCCCCAGTTCCCCAGTTCCCCAGTTCCCCAGCATTGCATTGCACATCCGCACGTCCGTTCCAATGTCCGCCTACCCAGAAACACTCGCCTGGCTTTACGGCCTGCAGAAATTCGGGATCAAACTCGGTCTCGAGAATATCCGCGGGCTGCTCGAGTCGTGCGGAAATCCGCAGCGGGCGTATCCGACGGTGCATGTCGCGGGGACGAACGGCAAGGGGTCCACGGCAGCGTTCATCGCGTCCATTCTCACCGAGTCCGGCTGCCGCACGGGCTTGTACACATCTCCCCACCTGACGGATTTTCACGAACGCATCCGCGTCGACGGCGTGCCGATATCACAGGATGCTATTGTCCGATATTCTGAAGAACTCCGCGACGAGGCGGATGCGCGGAAGGCGACGTTCTTCGAGGCGACCACGTGCATGGCCTTGCGCCAGTTCGCGGACGAGCACGTCGATGTCGCGGTCATCGAGACCGGCCTCGGCGGGCGGCTCGATTCCACGAACGTCATAGAACCCCGGGTGACCGTCATCACGAGCGTCGGCATGGAACACACCGACCTGCTCGGGTGCACGCTGGCGGAGATCGCGGGCGAAAAGGCGGGCATCATCAAGGACGGCATTCCCGTCGTGAGCGGCGTGACGCAGCGGGAGGCGCGCGTCGTGATCGCGCGCGCCGCGAGCGAACGAAACGCGCATCTGCACGAGGTGTTCATCGACGCGCGGCAGACCGTGTCGCACGACATCGACGCGACGGAATTCCCGGCGGTCTGGCGCGGCATGTCGATCATGCTCGTTGCGCCTCTCGCGGGAGCGTTTCAGGCGGAAAACGCCGCGCTCGCCGTCCGTGCCGCGGAATTGCTCTCCGAACACGCCGTCGACCGGATCACACTGCAGAGCGTGATCGCCGGCCTCGCGAAGGTGCGGAAGAACACCGGCCTCAGCGCGCGCATGGAGCGCCTGCAGGTCGTGCCGGAACTCGTCGTCGACGTCGCTCACAATCCCGACGGCGTGCGCGCCCTCCTCGCGTCCTGGACGGCCGTGCGGCGGCCTGGAAGCACGCACCTGGTGTTCGGCCTGCTCAAAAGCAAGGACGCCGCGGCCGTCATCGACGAAGTGAAGTCCCGCGCATGGGCGTCCGTGACCGCCGTGAGCGCGCCGCCGCCCGAAGGCCGAAGCGCCGCGGAACTGCGCGTCGTCGCCGAACGTGCGGGGATGCGCATCCGCACTTCGGAGACTGTCCACGGAGCCGTGGACCGCCTGCAATCGGGTTGTGCGCCCGGCCAATCCATCCTCCTGTTCGGTTCCCATTACGTGGTGGGCGAATACCTGGCGGAGAGAAAAAAAAGGACGGCGATCAACCTTGACTTGTAGCAGTTTTGCCCTATATTATGCACACACGATTCGCCTTCCTCTCTCGACGCATCCACGAACTCGTCTTTCGCTTCCACAACCATATCCACAGTTCGGCTGTTTTTCACCCGTCCCAGGGTTCTCCGCCACGACGACCCGCATCGCTATTCCGTTCCTCCCCGCTGTGATGCATCTCCCCACATTCGGGAACGCGGACACCGGAGGAGCCTGATCCCATGCGGGACGAAACGGTCCTCTTCTCTCTCGCGTCTCATCACCACTCGTTTCCATCGATCATCCGGCGCCGACGCGGCCACGAGTTCCAGCATTCGTTTTAGTTACAGACAGGTATCGCCATGACAATGGACATTGCCGAGCTCAAGTCCAAGCGCATTGCAGAGCTTTCGCAGATTGCCAAGGATCTCA
Source organism: Ignavibacteria bacterium (assembly GCA_016720835.1). Classification (GTDB taxonomy): domain Bacteria; phylum Bacteroidota; class Ignavibacteria; order SZUA-365; family SZUA-365; genus JADKJW01. The sequence continues at coordinate 366,730 of JADKJW010000001.1, read as the reverse complement.
ACATCACCGGCTACGGCGATCTGAAAAAACAGGATCTGATCTTCAAGATCCTTGAAGCGCAGACGCAGAAGGACGGCATGACGTTCAGCAAGGGCGTGCTCGAAGTGCTCCCCGACGGCTACGGGTTCCTCCGCGCCGCGGACTACAACTACCTCCCGTCGCCCGACGACATCTATGTGTCCCCGAGCCAGATCAAGAAGTTCGGCCTGCGCACCGGCGACACGATCAGCGGCCAGGTGCGTCCGCCGAAGGAAGGGGAGCGATTCTTCGCCCTGCTCAAGGTGGAGGCGGTCAACTACGAGACGCCGGACAACATCCGCGACCGCCAGCTTTTCGACAACCTGACCCCGCTGTATCCGAACGAGCGCTTTCACCTGGAAGTGCTGCCGAACGAGCTCTCCATGCGCATCATGGATCTGCTCACGCCGATCGGCAAGGGGAACCGCGGCCTCATCGTCTCGCCGCCGAAAAGCGGCAAGACCATTCTCCTGCAGAAGATCGCCAACAGCATCAGCGCCAACCATCCCGACGTCATCCTCATCGTGCTGCTCATCGACGAGCGCCCCGAGGAAGTGACCGACATGGAGCGTTCGGTGAAGGCCGAGGTGATCAGTTCCACCTTCGACGAACCGCCCGAACGGCACGTGCAGGTGTCGGACATGGTGCTCGAGAAGGCCAAGCGCCTCGTCGAGTGCAAGAAGGACGTCGTGATCCTGCTCGATTCGATCACGCGCCTCGCGCGCGCGCACAACACCGTCGTGCCGCATTCGGGCAAGATCCTCTCCGGCGGCGTGGACGCCAACGCGCTGCACCGCCCGAAGCGCTTCTTCGGCGCCGCGCGCAACATCGAGGAGGGCGGCAGCCTCACCATCATCGCCACCGCGCTCGTCGAGACCGGCAGCCGCATGGACGAGGTCATCTTCGAAGAGTTCAAGGGCACGGGCAACATGGAAATCGTGCTCGACCGCAAGCTCTCCGACCGCCGCGTGTTCCCGGCCATGGACGTCAACCGCTCCGGCACGCGCAAGGAGGACCTGCTCCTCACGCCGGAAGAGCTCAGCCGCGTCTGGGTCCTGCGGAAGGTTCTCGCCGAGTACACGACCGTCGAAGCCATGGAGTTTCTCATGGAGAAAATCCGCGGCACGAAGAGCAACAAGGAATTTCTCAAGTACATGAACAGCTGACCCTGCAGGGGAGCTCCGGCTCCCCTCCTCGTCTCATCGGCGGGGAGGGTTCAGACTGTGACCTGTCGATAATTCATCCATCATTGATAAGGATTCGCCAATGGAAACCGTCGTCATCGTGAGCGGCGCCCGCACGGCAATCGGGGCGTTCAACGGTTCACTCAAAGCATTCACCGCACCCCGGCTCGGCGCCATCGTCATCGCCGAAGCCCTCAAGCGCGCCGCCGTCGATCCGGCGGACGTGTCCGAAGTCATCATGGGCAACGTCCTCACATCGGGCGTCGGCCAGGCCCCCGCGCGTCAGGCCGCGCTCTTCGCCGGGCTTCCCGATTCCGTTCCGTGCATGACCATCAACAAGGTCTGCGGCTCCGGCCTCAAGTCCGTCATGCTCGGCGCCCAGGCCATCATGGCCGGCGATGCCGACATCGTGGTGGCGGGGGGGCAGGAGAGCATGACCAACACGCCGTACATCCTCGAAAAGGCACGCAGCGGCTACGGCTTCGGCCACGGGCAGCTGACGGACGCGATGATCAAGGACGGACTGTGGGACGTGTACAACGACTATCACATGGGCAACGCGGCCGAGCTCTGCGCGAAAGAGTGCAACATCCCGCGCGAGGCGCAGGACGCCTTCGCCATCGAGAGCTACAGGCGCGCCATCGCCGCCTGCGACGCCGGCCTCTTCGACGAGGAGATCGTCCCGGTATCGATTCCGCAAAAAAAAGGCGATCCGATCCTTTTCAAAGAGGATGAAGACATCCGGAAAGTGAATTTCGACAAGGTGTCCTCGCTGAAGCCGGCGTTCCAGAAGGACGGCACCGTCACCGCCGCCAACGCCTCCTCGCTCAACGACGGCGCCGCGGCCGTGGTGCTCATGTCCGAAAGCAAGGCGAAGGCTCTCGGCATCACGCCGATGGCCCGGATCGTCGCGCAGGCCTCCGCCGCGAAAGCGCCCGAGTGGTTCACCACCGCGCCCGCCGACGCCATCGCCAAGGTGCTCGCCAAGGCCGGCATGACGAAGGACGACATCGATCTCTTCGAAATCAACGAGGCCTTCTCGGTCGTGTCCCTCGTCGTGAACCAGTTGGCCGGTCTCGATCCCGCCAAGGTCAACATCACCGGCGGCGCCGTGGCCATGGGCCATCCGATCGGCGCGTCCGGCACCCGCGTCCTCGTCACGCTGCTGCACGCGCTCCGCCGCGAGAACAAGCGCTACGGACTCGCCACCCTCTGCATCGGCGGCGGCGAGGCGAGCGCCCTCATCATCGAACGCATCTGATTCGATACTCCATAGACACAAGGAATCGCACATGAAGAAGATCGCTGTCATCGGCGCGGGAACCATGGGCAACGGCATCGCCCACGTCTGCGCGCAAAACGGCTTCAAGGTGGTGATGATCGACGTGAAACCGCAACTCCTCGACCGCGGTCTCGCCACCATCGCCGCGAATCTCGACCGCCAGGTCAAGAAGGAACTCATCACCGAAATGCAGAAAGCCGAAATCCTCGGCCGCATCCTGCCCACCGTGGATCTCGAAGAGTACATCGCCGACGTGGATCTCGTCATCGAAGCCGCGAGCGAAAACGGCGACATCAAGAAACAGCTCTTCGCCACCTTCGACGCCGCCACGAAGCCCGAGTGCATCCTGGCGTCCAACACGTCATCGATCTCCCTCACCGAAATCGCCGCCGTCACGAAGCGGCCGGACAAGGTGATCGGCATGCACTTCTTCAATCCCGTCCCGGTCATGAAGCTTGTCGAGATCATCCGCGGCCTCGCGACATCGGACGAGACCTACGCCGCCGTGCGCGACCTCGCCGTGACACTCGGCAAGACGCCCGTCGAAGTCAACGACTATCCTGGCTTCGTCTCCAACCGCGTGCTCATGCCCATGATCAACGAGGCGGTCTACTGCCTCATGGAAGGCGTGGCCACGGCCGACGCCATCGACACCGTCATGAAACTCGGCATGGCCCATCCCATGGGACCGTTGCAGCTCGCGGACTTCATCGGCCTCGACGTCTGCCTCGACATCATGACCGTCCTGCACAAAGGACTAGGAGATCCGAAATACCGCCCCTGCCCGCTGCTGCGCAAGATGGTGGCCGCCGGCCAGCTCGGACGCAAGAGCGGCAAGGGATTCTACGATTACGCGAAAGCCTGACGCTGGAGGAGCATATGCACTTCGATTTCACTGAAGACCAGAAACTGATCCAGCAGACGGCGCGCGAATTCGCCCGCGAGGAAATCGCCCCCACCGCCGTGGACCGCGACAAGAACGGCATTTTCCCGACCGAGATCGTCCAGAAACTCGGCGAACTCGGCTTCCTCGGCATGATGATCGATCCCGAGTACGGCGGCGCCGGCATGGACACCCTCAGCTACGTGCTCGCGATGGAGGAAATCTCCAAGGTGGACGCGTCCGTCGGCGTGATCATGTCCGTCAACAACTCGCTCGTCACCTACGGCCTGCAGAAGTACGGGTCCGAGCATATCAAGCAGAAGTACCTGATTCCGCTGGCGCAGGGCCAGCAGCTCGGCGCCTTCTGTCTCAGCGAGCCCGAGGCGGGCAGCGACGCGACCTCGCAGACCACCGAGGGCGTGCTGGTGGCGGCGGCTGGGAAATCACCGGCACGAAGAACTGGATCACCAACGGCACCTCCGCCGACGTGTTCCTCGTCGTGGCGCAGACCGATCGCGAGAAGGGCTACCGCGGCATCACCACCTTCGTGATCGAGAAGGGCGCGCCCGGCTTCGAGCACGGCGTCAAGGAGGACAAGCTCGGCATCCGCAGTTCCGACACCTGCAGTCTGCACTTCAACAAGACGCCGGTGCCGGCCGAGAACATCGTGTGGGAGGCGGGCAAGGGCTTCAACTTCGCGATGGACACGCTCAACGGCGGACGCATCGGCATCGCCGCGCAGGCGCTCGGCATCGCGTCGGCCAGCCTCGACGCGGCCATCAACTACAGCAAGCAGCGCAAGGCCTTCGGCCATCCGATCAAGGACTTCCAGGCGATCCAGTTCAAGATCGCCGACATGGCCATGAATCTCGAGGCGGCGCGCCTGCTCACCTACCGCGCAGCCATGCTGAAGGACGATCATCAGAAGTTCGTGAAGGAAGCCGCGATGGCGAAGCTGTTCGCCTCGAAGGTCGCGGTGCACAATGCCCTCGAGGCCATTCAGATTCACGGCGGCTACGGCTATGTGCGCGAGTATCTCGTGGAGCGTTATCTGCGCGACGCGAAGATCACGGAGATCTATGAAGGGACCTCCGAGGTGCAGCACATCGTTATTGCGCGGGAACTTCTGAAAGATTAGATTCTTGACGGGTCTACCACACATACCATCAGGAGATGCTTCCATGAGAAAACTCATTGCCACGACGTTTATTGTTCTTTGTGTCGCGCTGGCGGTTCCGCAGGATGCGAAGGCGCAGTCGTATTCGAACTCCCTCTCCGCCGATCCTCTCGGTCTTGCCTTTGGCATATTCAATGCCACGTTCGAAAGCCGGGTTGGCGCGCAGAATTCCTTCACGTTGTTCGGAAGCTACTACACGGCCACCTACCTCGCGGATTGGACGGCCTTCGGTTTCGGAGGTTCGTATCGCTGGTATTTCGATATCAACGACGGGAAGCGTCCCATTCAGGGCTTGTCCGCCGGTCCGTTCATCGCATTCAGCTTCTGGTCGTGGGGCGGCGCGTCCTATATCAATTATGACAACAGCCTGGCCGTTGCCATCGGCGGCGAAGGCGCGTACAAATGGGTGTTTGGCGGATTCGTGGTCGAACCGTATCTCCGCCTGGCGCTCCCGATCACCAAGGGCGACGGCATTACCTACCGCGGCTACGGCCTCGGCTGCAACCTCGGCTTCGCCTGGTAATACCGCGTTTCTGTTCCTGTCCTTTGCGGGCGGCCCCCACGGCGGCCGCCCTTTTTATGTGATAGATTGAGCGAAATGTGTGAAGACAGATGCGAGACAGCAGCCACGAATTGGAAGATGTGAGACGACGGGCGAGTGACACGGCGAGTCGCGCGCGGGCTCGAGATGCCCGGATGCTTGCGATCGTCGCGCTGTGCGCGTGCATGTGCGCCGCGCGGTCGTGGGCACAGGAGACGCCGCGCGCGGGCGCGGTGTCCGTCAATCTGCTGGGGGTCGTGATCCCGTGGATCGACGCGCGCTGCGAGGTGCGCCTCGACAGCACCCAGAGCGTGCATGCCGCCGTGCTCGCGCTGCCCATGCTGCAGCACTGGAAGGGCTACGGCGGGTCGGTGGGCTACCGGCAGTACATCATTCCGGAAGACGGCACGCCGGCGATCGCGGGACTCTCCGTCGGTCCCATGCTCGCGATGATCTCCTGGAGTTGGAACGAACAGGCGAACCGGGAAAAGGACGATCGCGTCTCGCTCATCGTCGCGGCCACGCTCGGATACAAATGGATCTGGGATCACGTGCTCCTCGAGCCCTCCGTCGTGTTCGGTGTCGTGCCGGTGACGCCCTCCGACAGCCCGCTGTCGGTGATCTACGGTTCCGTCGGGCTGTATGTTGGCTACGCGTGGTAGAGGTCCTGTGGAGGGTGGCAGGCTCCTCACGATTCACCATTCACCATTCACGATTCATCCAGATTTGTTTGTTCGTTGAAGAGTATTACTTTTGCGCATTAGAGTCTCTCCGGGTCGAACACCCGAGTCGCCTCATCCATCCCACTTCTGACAGATGAACACCCGCACCCTTTTCCGGAGGCCCGCATGAAAAGAACGTTGACCATTGTCCTCTTCCTTGGCACCCTCGCGCTTCTTCCACGTCTCCAGGCGCAGCAGACCTATCTCGGCGGGCAGGTGGGCATCGCCGTTCCCACAGGAACGTTCAACCAGGTCTACCAGACCGGGTTCGGCGGGCACGCCAGTTTCATGTACAACCTCATCGAGGAAGGGATCTGGGTCAACGGACAGATCGGGTACATCACGTTCAGCCATAGCTCCACACGCGAAGATATCTCCGGCAACTGGGCGACCGTCCCGCTCCTCGGCAGCCTCCGGTACCAGCTTGGCAAGGGGAACTTCCGTCCGTACATCGGCGTGTCGCTCGGATATAACTTCGTGTCCCGCAAGCTCGAGATTGTGAAGGACGTCATCACGACCATCCGCAAGGACGAGACCGAAGCGGCCTTCGGCGGCGGCCTCCTCGCCGGCTTCTTCTACCCGATCACCCCGTCGCTCCTTCTTGACGCGACCCTCTCCTACAACTTTGTCAATACCGAGCAGCTTGAAGAAGGCGCGAGCTACATGGGCATCATGGTCGGCGTGGCCATGCCCGTCAATTTCTGACCGTTCATACACGCGCGATGTTGCCGCTCCCGGTGTCCGGGGGCGGCCTTTTTTTTGCGCGGCCGTGACGGGTCCCGCTCCCCTGTTTCTTCCGAGCTTCCCCCTCCGTACATTTGCAGACCTGCCGGACACCGCAGGCCCCGTCTGATCTCCGAATACGACGCACATCACCTCTTCCCCGATCCACCGCAGCACGCGATACACCACCGATCCACCCCACCGTTCCGGAGGACAATCATCGATGAGCCACATCGGCAATTATGACGACGCCCGAAAAAATTTCACCTGGGAAATTTCGGAAAAAGAACTCGGCTATGTGCCGGGAGCAGTGATCAACATCGGCGAGTACTGCACGGATCGCATCTGCCGCATGGGCAAGGCGGACAAGCTCGCGCTGATCTGGGAAGGGCACGACGGCCATGTCAAGAAGTACACCTTCAACGACATGCGCCAGCTCACCAATACCATCGCCGCCTTCCTCAAAAGCAACGGCATCGGCGACGGCGAGCGCGTGTGCCTGTTCATGGACAAGGTGCCCGAACTCTACTTCGGCTTCCTCGGCGTGCTCAAGCTCGGCGCCATTGCGCAGCCCCTGTTCTCGGCGTTCGGCGCCGACTCGCTGCTCACGCGCCTCGAGGATGCCGGCACGTCCGTCGTCATCACCCAGAAGAAGCACCTCGCGAAAGTCCGCACCATCGTGCCGCAGCTCCCGACGCTCAAGCTGATCGTCGTCGTGGACGACGACGGCGTGAAACCGCTGCGCGAGAAGGAAGTCGCCTTCCACATGGACGAGGCCGAACGCGTCGACAGCTTCGACATCTTCCCCTCGCTCGCGGAAACCCCTTCCGTGCTCCACTATACGTCGGGCACGACGGGCAAGCCCAAGGGCGCGCAGCATGTGCACTATTCGCTGATCTCGCAATATATCACCGCGAAATACGTGCTGGATCTGCATGACGACGACATCTACTGGTGCACCGCCGATCCGGGCTGGGTCACCGGCACCTCCTACGGCATCATCGGTCCCTGGGCGAACGGCGTGACGCAGTGCGTGACGGACACGGGCTTCAAGGCCGAGAGCTGGTACCGCTTCCTCGAGACCATGAAGATCACCGTGTGGTACTCCGCCCCGACGGCCATCCGCAGCCTGATGAAGGAAGGCATCGACGTCGTGAAGAAGTTCGACCTCTCCGCGCTGCGCCATCTCTGCAGCGTCGGCGAGCCGCTCAACGCCGAGGCCGTGCTCTGGTCGCAGGAAGCCTTCGGGAGGATGTTCCACGACACGTTCTGGCAGACGGAAACCGGCAGCATGATGATCACCAACTTCCCGGGCATGCCGATCAAGCCGGGCTCCATGGGCAAGCCCTTCCCGGGCATCACCGCGGGCGTCGTGGATCTCTCGACCTTCGAGGAAATCACGACGCCGGGCCTCGTCGGCCTCATCGCGATCCGTCCGGGCTGGCCGTCGATGTTCCGCACCTATTGGAAGAACGAGGCCACGTACCAGAACAAGTTCAAGAACGGCTGGTACCTCTGCGGCGACCGCGCGAGCATCGACGAGGACGGCTACTACTGGTTCGTGGGCCGCGACGACGATGTGATCAATACCGCCGGACATCTCGTCGGACCCTTCGAGATCGAGTCCGCCCTGCTCGAGCATCCGGCCGTGGCCGAGTCGGCCGCCGTCGGCAAGCCCGATCCCGTGAACATGGAAGTGGTGAAGGTCTTCATCGCGCTCAAGCCGGGTATCGAAGCGAACAAGATGCTCGAGCTCGACATCATGAACTTCGTCCGCAAGAAACTCTCCGCGCTCGCCATGCCGCAGGACATCGAATTTGTCGCGTCGCTGCCGCGCACGCGCAGCGGAAAGATCATGCGCCGCGTCCTGCGCGCGAAGGAATGGGGCGAGGACATCGGCGATATTTCCACTCTCGAAAACGATTGACGCAGTACATCACCCGATAACCCACAAGGAGCCATTCATGTCCGCACTGAAAGAAGCCGTCCTCACCTACGTCAAGAACGAGTACCTCGAAGCCGACGACGACCGCGAGGTGACCTACGACACCCCGCTGATCTCCAGCGGCATTGTCGATTCCTTCTCCATGGTGTCCCTCAAGGTGTTCCTCGAGACCACCTACAGCATCTCGATCCCCGACGCGAAGGCGACGCCCGAGGCGTTCGACAGCGTCAACAACATCGCCGTGCTGCTCAAGGAATTCGGCATCAACGAATAACGGAGCACCACCATGTTCAGTCCCGAAATCCGCACCTCATACCAGCAGCAACTCGGCGACATGCAGTCGCAGGGCATCTTCAAGCAGGAGCGCGTCATCTGCTCCCCGCAGGATGCCGACATCGAAGCCGTGTTCCCGATCGGCTCCGAAATGAAGCACGTCATCAACATGTGCGCGAACAACTACCTCGGCCTCTCCTCGCATCCCGAGGTGATCGCCGCGGCGCACGCCGGACTCGATTCCCACGGCTACGGCATGTCCTCCGTCCGCTTCATCTGCGGCACGCAGGACATTCACAAGGAACTCGAGAAGAAGCTCACCGAATTCCTCGGCACCGAAGACACCATCCTCTTCCCGTCCTGCATGGACGCGAACGGCGGCGTCTTCGAGGCCGTGCTCGGCGAGCAGGACGTCATGATCGCCGACCGCCTCGTGCACGCCTCCATCGTGGACGGCATGCGCCTCGCGAAGGCGCAGCAGGACACCTACAAGCACAGCGACATGGCGCACCTCGAGCAGAAGCTCCAGTTGCATCAGGACAAGCGCGCGCGCCTCATCATCACCGACGGTTCCTTCTCGATGGACGGCGATCTCGCGAAGCTCGACCAGATCGTGGAGCTCGCCGAGAAGTACAACGCGATGGTGTTCCTCGACGATTCGCACGCGTCGGGCTTCATCGGCAAGACCGGCCGCGGCACGCACGAGCACTGCGGCGTGCTGGGCCGCATCGACATCATCACGACGACGCTGGGCAAGGCGCTCGGCGGCGCCAGCGGCGGCTGCGTGTCCGGACGCCGCGAACTCGTGGAGATGTGCCGCCAGAAAGCGCGTCCGTATCTCTTCTCCAACACCGTGCCGCCCGTCGTGGCCGCCGGCGCCATCCGCGTCATCGACCTCATCTCCAGCACCACCGAGCGCCGCGACAAGCTCGAGAAGAGCACGCAGTGGTGGCGCGAGGGCCTCACCAAGGCCGGACTCATCATCAAGGCGGGCGAGACCCCCATCGTTCCGGTGATGCTCTTCAACGCGAAGCTGTCGCAGGATTTCGCGCGCGACCTCTACGACCTCGGCATCTACGCCGTCGGCTTCTTCTTCCCTGTCGTGCCGAAGGCGCAGGCGCGCATCCGCACGCAGATCTCCGCCGCGCACGAGATGCACCACCTCGAGAAGGCGCTCGACGCCTTCACAAAGGTCGGCGAGAAGTACGGCATCCTCGGCCTGACGAAAGCGGAGATCATCGCGAAGTACGGAGAGTAGAAGAGTGGGGAGTAGGCCTGCTCACCGAAGTCCCGTATGTCGGGACGCAGGTGAGGAGTGGGGAGTAAGACGATTGTCCCAAGCCTGCTGAGCCCCTTCCGAAATAGCACACGGCCGCCGGATCCCCGTTTCGGCGGCCGTGTGTTCCTTTCAGAAACTGGATGACCCTTGCCATGAAGATTCCGAAAGATCTGCCCGAACTCTGGGACCGCACGCCGGAAGAGCGGGAGCGCTTGTGGAAACTCGCGGAACGCGCGGGCTGGACGAGGTTCCGAATGGAAATTCTCATTGCGGTCTTCGCGCTGTCCGCCTATCTCCTGGGGCGCATGGATTTCGCTCTCCCTTTTCCCGCCGGGTGGTTCTCGATGACGGTATCAGAGATATTGTCCGCCTTGGCCTTCGGAGCGATGCTGTTCGCACTGCACCGCCTGTTCCACAGGCTTCATCGGAATCTGGTGCGCAAGCGGCTGCGGGAGGATTTGAAGCGCAGCTGAGAGAGTTTCACGGTATCGCGCGAGGCGGCGACGGTTCAGAGCGTTCCTTTGAAGTCGAGACTCAGCTTTGTTTGAAAATCTTCAATCTGGGATTGGATGCGCCGCAGCACGAGTTTTTCGATGTCGGCGAGATCCTGTGTCTGCGCGGTATTGCCTGCCGAAGCGTTCCCGGCGAGGGACTTTGCCTGACTCTGGTATCGCAGCTTCGCGAGAAAGGAATATGCTTGCGCAATATCCCTGTGGCCTGCCGGGGTGAAGATGTCCTTCTCGCGCAGTCGCTGAAGCCTTTCCAGCGTATTGGTGCTCCGGATCTTGTTCTTCAGGGAATAGATCCGCACGATCTCCACAAGAGGAAGCAATGCGGATTTGAGGTCAACCCGATCGGCCGTTTTGAACTGCCAGGCCGGAAGCTTTCTTCGCAGGGCGTTTTCCGAAAGATAGACGAAGAATGCGTTGTTGCCGGACGTGATATTGCCCAGATGGTCTCGAAGTTTCTCCGTGAGCGATTCGTCGCCGTAAATGCAGCGGAAATCGAAGAAGATGCTCACTTCCAGCAAATCCTGGGGGTTGGCGGTATTCACCCAATCTGAAAAATTGCGCTTCCACACGGAATACGGCTGCGACCAGGCGGGATTCTTCGCCATCACATTGCCTTTGCAGAACGCATAGCCAGCCCGGTCCAGCGCGTTGCACACCCGCTCGCCCAGCCGCTGGAAATAGTCACGCGCGAGCTCTTCCTTGCCGCTCTCGACATCCTGATAGAGAATCGCGTTGTCCTGATCGGTCACCAGCGTCTGTTCGGACCGTCCTTCGCTTCCCAATGCGATGAATGCAAATTTCACGGGCGGTGGTCCGAGCTCCTCTATCGCAAGCTCGAGAAGCCTTCGCGCGGTCGAATCGGAAATGATCGTGACGGCGCGCGCGATGGTGTTCACGTCGGCGCCGCTTTCGATAAGCAGGCGGATGTACAGCAGGAGCCTCGCGTGACAATGACAGACTTCCGCGATGGATTCCGCATTCTGAAGCCGGTGTACAAAGAACAGATACGTGTGGAGTTCGGAGCGCTGAATATCGTCCATATGGACAGTACCGCAAATGACGCCGCTCTCGTTCTTGACCGGATAGCACCGATGGTGTTTTTCGCGATGCAACGCCAGCACGTCATACACCGACGCTGAATTGTATACCGCATGGAGCGGAGACCGCATGATGCCGGTCACGCTGCGATCGACGGCGAACCCGTCCACCAGAGTGGCTTCCCGTACATCGTCTGATGTGACCATGCCGATGAATGCGCCGTCCTCGTCTCGAACCATTGCCACGTCCGTTGGAATCCGGGACATCATCCGCGTGACCTTCTGCAGGCTGTCATGCCCGTCGCATGCCACCAGTTCCTTCACGAGAGGAAGGATTGGCTGAAGCAGGAACTGCAGCGGCGCCTGGAGTTCGGAGAGCAATGTTCCGGTATCCTCCTGAATCCGCTTGTGCCTGGAAATGTCCTCCGCGAGGATATCGCAGTATTGCGCGTTCCCATGAACATCCCTGACGAGAGCGATCGACATCGAAATATCGATCGACGTCGTATCCCGTTTTTTACACCGTGTGATTCTGTTCGCAAGAAATCCTGTGTCGAACAGTTCCTTCATCATCATTCCGACCGTCTGCGGGTCTTCAAAATGATCGCTGAAGGGTGTTCCGCGAAGTTCCTCCGGATGTGAATAGCCCAGGATCATCGCCGTTGCGGCGTTGGCTTCCACCACGCGCATTTCCTTCCCTGCGTCCGTCCGAAACACCGCGAGCGAGAGACGGTTCGTCAATGCGAGGAATTTCTCCCTGCTTTCATCGAGCGCCGTCGCCATCTGCTTGTGATGGCCGATGTCCTTCACAATAACCACCACGCCGGTCCTCCCGAAGAACGATATCGGCGAAACCGTGAGCAGGACGTCCAGAGACACTCCGTCTTTCCGTTGCAATTTCGTCTCGACATGCGGGTTGTGCCCGTCGCGCACAGCATGCGGAGCGTCCATTGCACGGATCGCATCCGGTTGCAGGGCGGGGAAGAGCGACTGGTGATCGAGCAAGCCCGCCTCCTCCTCCGTATACCCGGACATGGCCAGGAGGGTTTTATTGAAGTACGTTTGTTTACCGTCCAGCACCATGAGCAACCCTTCCGTCGTCGCTTCGACCAGTGCCTCGTATTTTTCCTTCGATTCCCGGAGTTCGTTTTCCGCGTTGAGGCGTTTCACCTCGCTTCTGACATTCTGGATCAATATGAAGACAAGAAGAAACGAAATGGTTATCGTAATCCAGACGGAAATCGTGATCACGTCCCGTTCCAGATTTGCAATTTCCATTTTCACGTCATCGATATACATGCCAGTGCCGATGATCCATCCCCATGGCGCGAAGGGTTTGACGAACGACAACTTTGGAACGATGCGTGTCGAATCGTCCTTCCACTGCCATGTATAATCCACGAAACCGTCTCCGCGTTCCCGCACCAGCTTCGCGATTTCGACGAACAGCCGCTTCCCGTGCGAGTCCGTGAAGTCCGTGAGTGGTTTTCCATTCAAATCCCCACGGAAAGGATGCATGATCATCACCGGCTGGAAGTCGGTGATCCAGAAGTAATCCTTCCCTTCGACGCCGTACCGGAGATGGCGTATCTGGGCGATGGTCGCTCCTTGCGCATCCTCGCGCGTCATGCGCCCCTGGACGACTTCCTGGTGATATCGATCGGCAACATGCCACGCGGTGTTCGTCAGTTCGCGGATCATCTCCCGTTTCCGCTCCATGATGATATTCTCGAATTGCGGGATGATGATGTAATAGAGGGAGACGATGAACAGGATGAGCGTGAGAAACGCGGGAAGCAGAATTTTCACCACGAAAATTCTATTGTGAAGCCAGAAAAGGCGCGTGTTCATGGAAATCCTTACCAGGTGGAATTATACAGGTAAAGGGACGACATTGAACTCAAACGTTGCGGTGTCGAAAGTCAGGATTCCGCTGGCGCGATTGCTCCGGGCGACACTGGGACACACAATCCATCGCTGCGTGCGCTCCAGCCGGTACGAACCGAACGGGAGGAACAGGACCTCCCCGCGATGCGTGGTGGCGAATCCTTCCGGATGACCATGTCCCGTGATGCTCAGGAGGCAGTCGTGGATGCGCATGAATCGAAAATGGGCATTCGGATCGCGCGCCGTTCTCAGTGAATCCACTCTCGACCCGGAGAGGTCGGGGTACGCGAAATGTGAAATGACGCAATGAAAACCGTCCACGGCGAGCACCGAATACTCCTCCAGCGAGTGCAGGTAGTCGCGTGACGCATCCGTGAGCGGATGTGGTGGCTCGCAGTCGTCATAGCGCCACGTCCTGTGACGCGACAGCCTCGCGCGCTTCGCATGCTCGAGTTCAAACCAGTTGTCGCGGTATCGAATGCCGGCACGGTGTTGCGGGATTCTTTTGACGGCGACCATGTCATGGTTTCCCGCAACAACCGCGGAGCAGCGCTCCCTGACCATCTCGATGCACGCGTTTGCGTCGCGCCGCGCGCAGTGTCGTTGGAAGGGCAGTGAGAATCCGACGATGTCGCCCAGGCAGAACACGGCGTCGCAGCGCAATGTTTCCAGCGCCCCGAATGCGGCCTGCAGGCTTGCAATGTCCTCGTGAATGTCCGCGATACACCCAATGATCATCTCGCACGATCCCGTCTTCTGTGAAGATTCAGAGCGCCCGGTCTCACCGCGCGCGTTTGCATCCGCTGCGATTATGAGCAAAATACCTCTTATTCTCGATGAATACACGTTTCCTGCCCTTCACAGGAATCTCGCCCACCCGATGCGCGTGCCGTGTTGCGTCCGTGAAGCAGCCCGAGGTTCCAACCGGGAAACCGGGAAAACCGGACAATGCCTGTCATTTGTGCGTCGCAGCGTGGGAGTGCTCCGGCGCCGCGGACATGGTTCATCTTGCGACAGTGCGCCGAAACGGTTAAGTTGACAGTATTCCGCTGATGCATCCGGCCGCGCCACCGCGCGTACAAGGCCGCCAGCCGCATCGCAGATTGCCCCCCTTTACAACGCTTCCGTCGATTGATTGTCGAACGCACGCACCGCTCGCACCACCGTCCATTACACAGGACCCGCGATTGCCGCACCTCCCTGGCCACCAGGAAATCATGACATCGATGCATCCTCCCGTCGCGGAGGCTTGGAGCGGTGCGCCGGGCCGCGAGGTCGGCAATAAAAGGATCATAGTGTCCGATAATAGCATTCACGACCCTCGCAGGGTACGGAATGGTTGAACATGCCTGTCCATTCACCACTGCAGAGAAGGTAGCACCATGAGTATCACCCACGAAGATGTCCGCGCAATCCTGGAATCGAAGGAGTTTAAATCGCTCGTCCGGAAACGGGTATCGGTTTCATTGGTACTCACGGCCATCATGCTGTTCGTGTATTTCGGATTCATCCTCACGATCGCATTCAACAAAGAGGCGTTGTCGACGAAAATCGGCGAGCATCTGACGCTGGGCCTTCCCATCGGAATCGGGATCATCATTTTTGCGTGGCTGCTGACCGGCCTGTACACGCGCTGGGCGAACAGCAGCTACGATACGAGTGTCCGCGCGTTGAGAAACCGGCTTCTGAACAAGTAACAGCACCCTCCCCACGCCAGATAAGGATTATTCACGTGGAAACCTTTCAAACATCTCTTGGACAGGCGAACCTCGCCTCCATTCTCATTTTCTTCGTTTTTGTGGTCATTACGTTAGGGATAACATATTGGGCCGCGAAACGGACAAAAACCACTTCGGAATTTTACGCTGCCGACAGGAGCATTTCGGGTTTTCAAAACGGCTTGGCTCTTGCCGGCGATTACATGAGCGCCGCGTCCTTCCTTGGCATCGCCGGCATGGTGGCACTCAAAGGGTACGATGGACTGATCTACTCCATCGGTTTTCTTGTGGGCTGGCCCCTCGTCATGTTCCTCATCGCGGAACCGCTGCGCAATCTCGGGAAGTTTACCTTTGCCGATGTGGTCGCCTTCCGTCTGAGACAAAAGCCGGTCAGAATCGCGTCATCGGTCGGATCGCTCATGACAATCGTGTTCTACCTCATCGCCCAGATGGTTGGCGCGGGCTCGCTCATTAAAACTCTTTTTGGACTGCCGTACGAGCTGGCGGTGATCATCGTCGGCGTCGTGATGATTGCCTACGTCTTGTTCGGCGGGATGCTTGCGACAACGTGGGTACAGATCATCAAAGCGGTGCTGTTGTTGGGCGGGGCTTCATTCCTTGTCATCATCACGCTCTCGCATTTCCACTTCAACCCCATAGAGCTGTTCAGCCAGGCCGCGGAGAAGTACACGGACGCCGTTCTCTCGCCCGGCGGATTCGTCACCAATCCCTGGGATGCGATTTCCCTTGGAATTGCGCTGATCCTTGGTACGGCGGGTTTGCCGCATATTCTGATGCGCTTCTTTACCGTTCCGGACGCGAAGCAGGCAAGGAAGTCGGTCTTCGTGGCGACGGGATTCATCGGGTATTTCTACATTCTCACGTTTGTCATCGGATTCGGCGCCATGGTGCTCGTCGGTCAAGACGCGATCAGCAGCATTGACAAGGGCGGAAACATGGCGGCTCTTCTCCTCTCGGAAGCAGTGGGAGGCCAGTTCTTCCTGGGCTTCATCGCCGCTGTTGCGTTTGCCACGATCCTGGCCGTGGTCGCAGGCCTGACGCTTTCGGGCGCATCGACATTATCGCACGATTTGTATGTCAATGTGTTCAAGAACGGCAAGGCCGATGAAGCCGGTGAAGTGCGTGTCGCAAAAATCGCCACGCTCTGCATCGGAATTCTGGCCATTCTTCTCGGGCTGTCTTTCAAAGGACAGAATGTCGCGTTCACGGTGGGGCTTGCGTTTGCGATTGCCGCGAGCGCAAATTTTCCTTCCCTGCTGCTTTCCATTCTTTGGAAGAAGTTCACCACAAAGGGGGCTGTCGCAAGCATCGTCACGGGGGCGTCTCTTGCTGTCATACTCATCATTCTCAGTCCAACGGTGTGGGTGGATATCTTCCATAACGAGAAAGCGATATTTCCGCTGAAAAATCCGGCGCTCTTTTCCATGTTTGCCTCCTTCCTCGCCGGCATCCTTGTGTCATACTTCACGGATGAACCGGAGGCGCGCGACAAATTCGAGGATGAAAAACTTCGCACCTACCTTGGCATTGGCGCGGAGTAGGAGTGTCCACCATGAAAACCGTACATGCAGCAGCCGTTGTTCTCATTCTCCTTTCCACGAACGCGCATCTCATCGCCCAGGATCAGAACAAAAACTTCGGCATCGCGTTCTCGGGTTTTGTGAAGAGCGATTTCTTCTTCGACACGAGGCAGACCGTCAACATCCGCGAGGGGCATTTCCTGCTCTATCCCGCGGCGGAAAATCCCGACGCGAACGGCAAGGACATCAACGCCGCATCCAGCTTCAATTTCCTTTCGATACAGACGCGTCTCACCGGCTCGATTACCGCGCCGGACGCGTTCGGCGCGGCGGTGAGCGGCGTGATCGAGGCCGATTTCTTCGGAAACGAGAATGCCGCCTTCGTCGACGCGAACGGCTTCCGGCTCCGTCACGCGTACGCGAGAATGAAATGGGCCAACACGGAGCTGCTGCTCGGGCAGTACTGGCACGCGCTGTTCATTCCGCGCTGCTTCTCGGATGTGATATCCTTCAACACCGGCGCGCCGTTCCAGCCGTTCTCCCGCAATCCGCAGATCCGGTTCACGTACAAGGCGGATGCGGTGTCGTTCACGGCGGTCGCCGCTTCGCAGCGTGATTTCGCGAGTCCGGGCGGTTCGGCGTCGCTGCGCAATGCCGCCCTGCCGTCCGTGCACGCGCTGCTTCAGGTGGAGGACAGGAACGCCGAGACGAAACGCGAGTTCCTGGCCGGCGCCGGCGGCGGCTACTCCGCCCTGCGGCCCCTCCTGCAGACGGAGAAGGGGACATCAAAATTCGTGGCGGACGAGACCGTGGGTGGCATGACCGCCACGGCCTTCGCGTTGTGGCGCACGGCGGACTACGCATTCAAAGTGCAGGGGCTGTACGGACAGAACGTGTTCGATCTGACCATGCTGGGCGGCTACGCGGTATCGTCCATTACCGATTCGGCCACGAACGCCGTCGCGTACGCACCTCTCAAGACGCTGTCGCTCTGGTCGGAATTCATCCTCACCGGCGCGTCCGTGCAATTCGCCCTCTGGGGCGGATACACGAAGAATCTCGGTGCCGACGATCCGATCGCCTTCTATTCGAACAAGGTGAACGGCACGGACGCGACCGTGCGTGGACCCGACATCCAATCCATGTGGCGTGTCTCCCCGAGGGTCGTCTACACCTCAGGCAAAACGAGTCTGGCCCTCGAGACGGAGTACACGTCCGCCGCATATGCCGCAAAGGATGCCGGCGGGAAACTGCTTCGCGACGCGAACGGCGTGATCACGGAGACCACACCGGTAGCCAATCTCCGCGTGCTGTTTGCGGTGATTCTGCGATTCTAAGGAAGGATGAATGATGAATGATGAATGATGAAGGATGAAAGGAAGCGATCGGTCCCCGTTTTTAAAACACCCCTGTTTCGTGTGCTTCGTGTGTTTCGTGGACAATCTCTTCCTGAAGGCCATCGATCATCTCTTGACTTACAAACATGAGAACGATATCTTGCAGGTAAGAATATTGCAAGGAGGCCTTCCGTGGACTCAGTGACGCTTTCCTCGAAATATCAGATGGTCATCCCCAAATCCGTGCGCGAGCAGATGGTGCTCGAGCCGGGGCAGCGCTTCCAGGTGTTCGTGCGCGAGGACCGGATCGAGCTGGTTCCCGTGCGCGACATGAAGAAGATGCGCGGGTTCCTGAAGGGCATCCGCACCGACGTGCCGCGAGAGGCGGACCGCCCGTGAACGCGGTGGATTCGAGCGCCTGGCTCGAGTACTTCGCCGATGGTCCCGCCGCCTCCTTCTTCGCCCCCGCGATCGAGAATGTCGAGGAACTCCTGGTACCGGCCATCTGCATCTACGAAGTGTTCAAGCGCGTGCTCCAACAGCGCGGCGAGGACGACGCCGTGCAGGCCGTCTCGCTCATGCAACAGGGCACGGTGGTCGACGTGGATGCCGTAATCGCCGAGAGCGCCGCCCGCATCAGCGCCGCCGAGCGTCTCCCCATGGCCGACAGCATGATCGTCGCCATCGCGCGCGCCCGCGGCGCCATGCTGTGGACGCAGGACGCGCATTTCGAGGGCATGGCGGGGGTGAAGTATCGGAAGAAGAAGTGAAACCTGTTTTGAGATCCGGGTTAGAATGCTGAGTGGGGAGTGGGGAGTAGGGAGTAAGAGGAGCAGGTGTCGTCGTGTGGGTTGAAGAACCTGATTTGCCCGTGTGATTCCGTGTGTTGAAACTTGTCCAATATGGACGGCTTGCATGAAAGTACCGGACGACATCCCCGAACTCGAAGACCGGCCGCAGGACGAACGCGAGCGGCTCTGGGCACAGGCGGAGAAGGCGAGCAAATCAAGGATGCGACGTGGTCTGTGGACCTTTCCTGTCCTGCTCGCTGCGATGGAGAAACCGTCGGAAATCAGCTTCGCGTCCAGATCGATGACGTTCTGGATCTACCTGTTCGGAGGTGTGATCCTCATCGTGGTGTTGGACCGGCTGCTCCTTCGGCGCATCCATATCCGCAACGTCAGGAAGCATCTCCCGGACGCGATCGCGCATCCGGCGCATCCCGGGGAGGGGGTGCTCAGCCCGCTGGTGAAGGTGCAGTACGAGCGAGCGGGCGGAGGAGATCCTGGGGAGAAGGCGGAATAGATTTCGAAGGGCTGATGGTGCAGAAGGCAAGATCCGCAGCTTCATTGCCTGAATCGGATTTTTCCACCGGGCGCACGCCGTGCGCCCGTACGGCCATGGCATCTCCGCATCTCCGCATCTCCGCATCCCCGCGTCTCCGCATCCCCGCATCTCCGCATCCCCGCATCTCCGCATCCCCGCATCTCCGCATCCCCGCGTCTCCGCATCCCCGCGTCGGCTCGCTGCAATTCCCCAATCCCCCAATCCCCCAATCCCCCGCCCCCGTCCCGCCGCGATTTGCGAATTGTTTCTCGATTCGCGAGTTTGGGTCATTGCGGATGGGGAAGTCGGATAAATAGAGTCCGCTTTCCTGCCGCGCCACGCACCTCCCACCAGCCACCAGCGCAATGCGCACAGGAGGCACCATGAAAATCCACTACTACGTACTCTGCTACCGCTTCGAGGCTCTCGTCGCGTCGCATCTCGAGCCGGAGGCCTTCGGGCGTTACATGGCCGTCGGGACGAAGAAGAACACGCGCGGCAACGTGCTCTTCTTCGAAATCGATCCGCCCCTCGGCAGCCCGCACTTCCGCATGCACGACATCGCGCATCGCTGCGTGCCGCATGTGGACGGCTCCCCGAAGCGCTCGAAGTACATCTCGATCTACCGCGTGCTCGAGCATCTCGACCTGTCCCTCTTCAAGCACCTGTACCTCTGCACGGCGGACGGACGCGTCATGGCGCTCGAACCCGCGGCGTACAACGAGAAAGAGGAGGGCTTCGGCCCGAACCTGTACGGCGAGCTCTGTCCCGTGTCGCCGCTCGTCGTGTCGGCACTGCCGCCGAAGGCCTTCCTGCGTTTCATGACGGATCCGGAGAACGCCATCAACGTCCCCAAACTCCTGTTCGTGGACATGCTGCTGGACCGCGACGAAGCGGGCATGCTCGCGGGCTACCTGCCGTATCCCGATCCGCTGCACATCGTCGATTGCCTCAACGACCTCGAGCGCGGAGGAGAGAAGACCTCGAAGACCGTCGCGCGCTCGCCGCGGCACCGGGGATTCTTCAGAACCATCCGCCGCGGCTTCTTCCTCGGCGGGAGCGACGGAATGCTCTTTTTCCCCTTCCCGGAAAGACGGGAATTGGAAGTGCAGCACGCGCAATGGTGGAGATCGGCGTCGGAAAGCCTGATCTCCTGAGGACAGGAATCCAGAATTCAGAATTCAGAATTCAGAATTCAGAATCTCTCATCGCCCATCTCGCATCCTGTACCCAGAGTCGCCAGAACCACAAGCCGACGCAACGCATCGAGAACACTGTCAGTACCTGATACTCCATGAAAACACTCCGCACCTTTCTTCGTTCGCGTCGCGCGCGGCGCTCGTATCTCGTGTTCATGATGCTGCTGTTCGGGGCGGCGTACCTGTGGCAACCGGGCGTCGGACAGACGCTGTCGAGTGTGCCGGCAGTCGCTCATGAATCGGGATCCTTCGTTCCATTTTCCCTGTTCTCCGATCCGAAGTACGAAGCGATGGAGGTGTACGCGTTGCTCGCGGTACTGGGCATCGCCGTGGCGGGACTCCTCTACGCGCTGCTGCTTGTCGGGCAGGTGAAGCGCGCCGACCGGGGCACGACCAAGATGCAGGACGTCGCCGCGGCCATCCGCGAAGGTTCCGACGCGTATCTCGGAGCGCAATTCCGGCGCATCGGTCCATTGATCGGTATCATCGCCGTGCTGCTCTTCGTCACGTACACCGGAAGCATCGAGGCCTTCCGATGGGGCAGGGCGGGGTCCTTTCTCGTGGGGGCGCTGTTCAGCTGGACCGTCGGTTTCGTCGGCATGCGCCTGGCCACAACCGGCAACCTCCGCGTCGCGGCGGCCGCCACGCGCAGCTACGGCGAGGCGATGCAGCTCGGCTACCGCACCGGCACCGTGACCGGCATGCTCACCGACGGACTCGGCCTGCTGGGCGGCACCATCATTTTCCTGATGTTCGGCGAACAGGCCTACGAGGCGCTGCTCGGCTTCGGTTTCGGCGGCACGCTGCTGGCGCTGTTCATGCGCGTGGGCGGAGGCATCTACACGAAGGCGGCCGACGTCGGCGCCGATCTGGTCGGCAAGATCGAACAGGACATCCCCGAGGACGATCCCCGCAACGCGGCGACGATCGCCGACAACGTGGGCGACAACGTGGGCGACTGCGCCGGCATGGCCGCGGACATTTTCGAGAGCTACGAAGTGACGATCGTCGCGGCGATGATTCTCGGCATGGCCACCTTCGGGCACAAGGGCGTGATCTTCCCGCTGCTCGTGCGCGGCATCGGCGTGCTCGGTTCCATCATCAGCACCTACACCGTGCGCGCCGGATCGAAGGACAGCTCCGACAGCGCGCTGAAGTCCGTGCACCGCGGCTTCTGGATCGGCTCCTTTTTGAGCGTGGCGGGCTTCTTCCTGCTCGGGTGGTTCTACCTCCGTTTCGACCCGGCGTATTTCCTCGCGAACCCGATGGCCGCCGCGGGATTTCCCGGCGGTATCCCCGCGGCGCTGCCGTCGTGGGCGAATTTCGGAATGGCGGGGCTGGATCTGCGTCCCGCGTTCACATGCCTCGTGGGCGTGTTTCTCGCGGTGGGACTCAACAAGGTGACGAGCTATTTCACGCACACCAGTCACGCCCCCGTGAAGAGCCTCGCGAAAGCGTGCACCACGGGACATGCCACCAACATCATCCAGGGCTTCGCCGTCGGCTACGAGAGCACCGTGGCGACCATCGTGCTCATCGCGGCGTCCATCCTCGTGTCCACGCTCGTCTACGCGGGAACGCCGCCGCTCTTCATCGCCTACGGCATCGCGATGACGGGCATCGGCATGCTGACGCTGACGGGCAACACGATTTCGATGGACGTGTTCGGCCCCGTGGCCGACAATGCAAACGGCATCGGTGAGATGGGGTATGAACCCATGGAGATGGAGCGCGAGAATCCCGGCAGCTACAACCGCGCGCGGCAGATCCTGGCCGACCTCGACGCGGTGGGCAACACCACGAAGGCCGAGACCAAGGGCATCGCGATCGGCTCGGCGGTGATCGCCGCGTTGTCGCTGTTCGCGAGCTTCATCGCCGTGATCGCCGTCGGCAGCGAGGACAACATCCGCCTGATGACGGTGGATCAGTATCTCGCCGTGGCGGGCAAACTCACGGTGGCCGATCCGCTCGTGTTCGTGGGCTTCCTGATCGGCGGCGCCGTGCCGTTTCTGTTCAGCAGCATGCTGATCCGCGCGGTGGGTCGCGCGGCCTCGTGGATCGTGAAGGAATGCCGCGAGCAATTCCGCGACACCGAGATCTGGGCGGGCACGAAGAAGCCGGATTACGGGCGCGTGGTGGACATCTGCACGAACACCGCGCAGAAGGAACTCATCGGCCCCGGATTCCTCGCCATCGCCGCTCCGCTCATGGTGGGCTTCCTCCTCGGCCCGTACGCGCTCGGCGGTTTTCTCGCCGGCATGATTCTCGTCGGGCAGCTCCTTGCCGTGTTCATGTCCAACGCCGGCGGCGCCTGGGACAACGCGAAGAAGATGATCGAGGACGGCGTCTACGGCGGCAAGGGCTCGGAAGCGCACAAGGCCGCCGTGACCGGCGACACCGTGGGCGATCCGCTGAAGGATACCGCGGGTCCGGCCATCAATCCGCTCATCAAGGTGATGAACATGGTGAGCCTGCTCGCCCTCGGCCTCGTGCTGAACTTCAACACCATCGCGCCGCAGGGCGGCACGCCCGACTCCCTGTGGGCGCTGCGCGTCATCGGCGGTCTCGCCGCGCTCATCTGCGCCATCGCCATCACCTGGGCGGTCTGGCAAAGCAAGCGAGAAGGCGCCACGGAGAGCGTGCCGGACTAGACCACTTCGGTTTTCGATTGTCCCGCCGAGCGACGTCGAGGCGTCGGATTGAATACCAGGAACGCTTCTGCTGTTGTCACGCCGAGCGAAGTCGAGGCGGAGGCGTCGGATTGAATACCAGGAACGCTTCTGCTGTTGTCCCGCCGAGCGAAGTCGAGGCGTCGAATTGAATACAAGAAACCTTTTTGCCGTTGTCCCGCCGAGCGAAGTCGAGGCGAGGGTTGCGTATGACCTGTGTAGAACGTACGTTTGGTCGTACAACAAACAGGCACATAAACATGTCAAAGATTCCGTCGATCATTCCGATCAGTGACCTCAGGCAGGATGCATCCGCCGTCGTGAGAGAGGTTGCATCCACGGGCGAACCGTACGTCATAACACAGAGGGGACGGGCAACGGCGGTTCTTGTCAGCATCGAAGCGTTTGAGAAAACAGAGACGGAAAACACCCTCCTTCGTCTCCTCGCCCGAGGCCAAAGAGAAATTGAAGCCGGGCAGGGGCATCGCCTCGCCTCGGTGCTTGCCGAGGCTGATGCTCTTCTCGGAGCCGATGCATGATCCGGGTTCTGTTCACGCCATCCGGGCGCGCGCAGTTTCTTGATGCGCTTCGATTTGTGCAAAGGGAACGACCGAGTGCCGCAATCGCGTTTCGGAAGAAGGCGGAATCGTCGTTGCAGAAGTTGACCCGCCATCCGGAATCCGGCCGCTCTCTCCCCGAATTTCCCGAACTCCCTTTCCGTGAAGTCATTGTTACCCCGTACCGTTTCTTTTACCGCATGCACGGGAAGACTGTGTGGATTGTGGCCGTATGGCACGGTGCCCAATTGCCGAAATCACCAACCGAGTAACCTGAACATCGATGCCGTCACTGATTCCTTCTCCGTCCATCATCGAAGCCGTCGGCAGCACGCCCAAGCGCATCGAGGAATTCGTCGGCCGCGTCAACAGCGGCACTGCGCAGCTCAGTATCGCGCGGATGCGCAGCCCGGAAGGGTGGATCGAACCTGGCCAGACGCCGGCGTTTGACGAGTACACCCGGCGCGCCCCCCGCGGGGCGCGCCCCGGGCGGGCCGGGCGCGCGCCCCGCCCCGCCCCCCCCCGCCGCCGCCGCCCGGGGGGGCGCCGGGGGGCCCCCCCCCCCCGCCGGCCGCGCGGGCCCCCCCCCCCCCCCCCCCCCCCCCCCCCCCCGCCCGGGGCGGCCCCCCCCGGGGGGGGGCGGGCCGCCCCCCCCGGGCCCCCCCCCCCCCCCCCCCCCCCGCCCCCCCCCCCCCCCCCCCCCCGGGGGAGGGGAGGAGGGCGGCCGCCCCCCCCCCCCCCCGCGCCCCCCCCCCCCCCCGCGGCCCCGTCCCCCTGCCCGTCCCGCCCCCCCCCCCCCGCCCCCCCGCCCCCCCCTCCGCGCCGCGCCCCCTCCCCCCTCCCCCCCGGGTGCCGTGGGGCGGCGGGCCGGCGATGGCGGGGCGCCCGGCACCCCCCGCCCCCCCCCGCGCGCCGCCGCGGGCCTGGGCCCGGCCCGCCGCGATGAGAGGAGAAGAGTGAGATGGAAAAACTCGATCTGAAAAAACAGTTCAAGCACCTGTACAATCCATCGGCGAAGGACGTGTCGGTCGTGGATGTTCCGAGCATGGCCTTTCTGATGATCGATGGTCAGGGCGATCCGAACACCAGCCCCGAATACGCGCTCGCGATCGAAACCCTGTACGCCGTCTCGTACACGCTCAAGTTCGCGGTGAAAAAAAGCGGTGACGCGGACTACACGGTCGGTCCGTTGGAAGGACTCTGGTGGGTGGATGACATGCGCCGGTTTTCCATCGCGGAAAAGGGAGCATGGAAGTGGACCGCGATGATCGCGCAGCCGGACTTCATCACGCCGGTACTGGTCGAGCATGCGCAGGCGGAAGTCATGGAAAAGAAAGGCTCCCTCGCCATGCCCATCCTGCGTTTCGAAACATTCACGGAGGGAACGGCAGCGCAGATCCTGCACATCGGTCCCTATTCCACCGAGGGACCGACCATTGAGAGACTGCACGCGCACATCGCACACCTCGGTGCAGCACGTACGGGAAAGCACCATGAAATCTACCTTGGCGATCCGCGCCGGACGGCGCCGGAAAAACTCAAAACCGTGATCCGGCAACCGTTCCGTATGGGGAAATGATGGACACCTCCAATTCCCGAATCACGATGGAACCTGACACCGCCTCCATTCCCGACTCGCGCGTCCACGTCATCTTCGGAACGGGACCGCTCGGAATGGCGGTGCAGCGCGCGCTCACCGCCGACTGTCGTGCCGTGCGCATGATCAACAGGTCCGGCAAAGGCCCCGCGCCCGCCGGCGTGGAGTTTCTCGGCGTCGACACGCTGGACAGCGAGGCCATGGACAGGGCGTGCGCGGGGGCGTCCGTCGTGTACCAGTGCGCGAGTCCGCCATACCATCGATGGGACGAGCTGTTTCCCCCGCTGCAAGGGGTGATCCTCGAGGCGGCCGCGCGCGCGGGAGCGACGCTGGTGATCGCGGAAAACATGTACATGTACGGCGACACGAACGGGCGTCCACTCACGGAGGACATGCCCATGACCGCGACCACGCGCAAGGGACGGACGAGGGTGATGATGGCGGAAGCGGCGCTCGATGCCCATCGGGAGGGTGAAGTCCGCGTCGCGATTGGACGGGGTTCCGATTTTTTCGGTCCCGGCGTCCTCCGGTCGGCCATGGGCGAGCGGGTCTTTCCACGCGCGCTGGGCGGACAGGCCGCGTCGTTGCTTGGTGATATTGATCTGCCGCACACCTACACGTTCATCGACGACTTCGGGAAGGCGCTCGTGACGCTCGGCGATCGCGAGGAAGCGCTCGGAAGGGTCTGGCATGTTCCGAATGCCGCGACCGTCACCACGCGCGAATTTGTGACCATGGTGTATGAAGAAATCGGCGCTCCTCCGCGCATGACCGCCGCCGGCAGGACGCTGCTGCGTCTCTTTGGCGTGTTCTCCGCCGGAGCGCGCGAAATGGTGGAAATGATGTACGAATTCGAGAAGCCGTTCATCGTCGACAGCAGCGCGTTCGAGCGCGCGTTCGGCGCGCGGGCGACACCGCTCCGCGACGCCATCCGGAGCACGGTCGCCTGGTACCGGGAGAGGCGCGGATGAGCGCGGGTGCAGGGCGGGGCGCACGGAGCGCACAGCGGAACACCTTCGGCAGATCCCGCCTGGCGGCGCTGTGCGTCGTGCTCGCGGTACTCGGCATTCTGCCGTCCGCATCGGCGCAACAGCGCGAGCGCATCACGCGCGTGGCCTGGCTCGCGGGCTGTTGGGAGAACACCCGCGCCGGCGGCCGCACCACGGAGCACTGGATGAAGCCCGAAGGAGGGACCATGCTCGGCATGAGCCGGACCACCGAAGGCGACAGTACCATCGGCTTCGAACTCCTCATGATCAGCGAGGAAGAGGAAGGCCTGGTGTACACCGCGTGGCCGTCGGGGCAGGCGGAGACCTCCTTTCTCGTCGTGGATGTGATGGATTCCGTCATCGCCTTCGAAAATCCGGAGCACGACTTTCCGCAGCGCATCATCTACCGCTTGAAGGCCGACGGCACGATGGAAGCGAGCATCGAGGGCGAGGTGGAGGGCGAGATCCAGGGCGTCGATATTCCCATGCGGCGCGTGGAATGCGCGGGCGGGAGGCGATGACCTTCGCCGCGGACGTGCCGGCCGTTCCGCACCGCCGCATCCCATCCCATTCCTCTGAAAGGACCATGACGTGACGACACCCCTTCCGTTATTGCGCGCCCTGCGCTTCGCCGCCGATCAGCACCGTTTCCAAAAACGAAAGGACGCGAGCGGTTCACCGTACATCAACCATCCCATCGCCGTCGCGACGCTGCTCGCCGAGACAGGGGGCATTACCGAGGACGTGTTGCTGCTCGCGGCCGTGCTTCACGACACGGTCGAGGATACGGAGACGACACTGGACGACCTCGCCGCGATGTTCGGCGAGGATGTCGCCTCGCTCGTGGCGGAAGTGACCGACGACAAATCCTTGCCGAAGGACGAGCGCAAGGAACTGCAGGTGCAGCATGCGCGCGCGGCCTCGCCGCGGGCCAAGCAGTTGAAGATCGCGGACAAGGTCTGCAACCTGCGCGACGTCACCTACCATCCGCCCGTCGGTTGGTCGCTGCGTCGCAGGCGCGAGTACTTCGACTGGGCCGAGCGCGTCGTTGCGGGATGCCGCGGCGTCAACCCGGCGCTCGACGCCGCTTTCGACGAAGCCCTTGCCGCGGGCCGCGCCGCCCTTGAACGCACGTCATGGTTTCGCGCGGGACCATGACCGACCGTCGCGCCGCGCTCATCGTCTCATCCGCCGCGTCCTTCATGACGCCGTTCATGAGTTCGTCGGTGACGATTGCATTGCCGGTGATCGGCGGTGAATTCGCCATGGACGCCGTCGCGCTGAGCTGGGTGGCCACATCCTACCTTCTCGCCGCGGCGGCATTTCTGCTGCCATTCGGAAGACTTGCGGACATTCACGGTCGCAAGAGAATCTTCACGCTCGGGCTTCTCGTCCACAGCGCGGCGTCCGTGCTCGTCGCCATATCGCCGAGCGGAGTGTTCCTGATCGCCGCGCGCGCGGTGCAGGGGATCGGCGGCGCGATGATCTTCGGCACCGGAGTCGCGATGCTGGTGTCGGTGTACCCGCCGTCGGAGCGGGGGCGGGTGCTGGGCATCAACGTCGCCGCGGTGTACCTCGGACTCTCCCTGGGACCCTTCGCCGGCGGCCTCCTCACACAATATCTGGGATGGCGGAGTATTTTTCTTGTCGTGGCGGTGCTCGGGGCCTGCTGTCTGCTGCTGGTTTGGCGGTACCTCCACGCCGAATGGGCGGAATCGCGGGGCGAACGTTTTGCGTTGCTTGGGACCGTCCTCTACAGCCTCTCACTCACGGCGCTGATGCTGGGATTCTCGTCGCTGCCGGGATGGTCCGGTGTCGTGCTTGCGGGCGCCGGACTCTCCGGACTCGCCCTCTTTTTCTGGCGGGAGTCACTCACGGCGCATCCCATCCTGAATACTTCCCTGTTCCGGGGCAATCCGGTGTTCGCCTTCGCGAATCTCGCCGCCCTCATCAACTACGCCGCGAACTTTGCCGTCACGTTTCTCCTGAGCCTGTATCTGCAGTACATCAGCGGGCTCGATCCGCGGAACGCCGGGCTCGTGCTCGTGGCGCAGCCGCTGATGATGGCCGTTCTGTCTCCGCTCGCGGGGCGTCTCTCCGACCGGGTGGCGCCGCGGATCGTTGCCTCGATCGGGATGGGCATCGGGGTCGCGGGACTCGCCCTCTGCGCGGGTATCGGCGTCGGGACACCGGTGGTCATGGTGGTGCTGATCCTCGCGCTGCTCGGCGTCGGCTTCGCGCTGTTCTCGTCGCCGAACACCAACGCGGTCATGGGATCCGTCGAGCGAAAGCACTACAGCGTCGCAGCGGCCACGCTGGGCACCATGCGGCTGACCGGACAGATGCTGAGCATGGGCGTGGTGATCCTGGTGTTCGCATCGCACATCGGCAAGGTGCGAATCACTCCCGCCATGTATCCGCAGTTCCTCAGCGGCATGCGTGTCGCGTTTCTGATCTTCACCGGGCTCTCGGTGCTGGCAGTCTTCGCCTCCCTCGCGCGAGGCCGCACGCGGTCGGATGCGTGACGCGCGTCCCGTTCGCGGCGATGCGAGATCGGGGACGCGGAACTCCCTACGCCGTGGGCCCCATGCCCTCGCAGCTTCCTTCGAGTCCGTTGAGATGCTTGCAGCGTCCGTCGATGGTGGCCGCGTCCAGCGCGGCGTCGGACGCCCAGTCGTCCATGCAGTGGTAGCAGGAGTGCACGCGGCGCCGGGCGATGCGCTGGATGTTGAGCAGGTGTTTTGCGGAAATGTTGTCGGTGGTGATGTTCTTCCCGCCGCTGCCGCAGGCGAGCGTCATGGACGGCTGCAGGGAATTGAAGGAGCCGCCGAGCGCGCCGAATGACGCGGGCGTATTGACGAGGATGCGCCCCGCGTTCATCTCGTTCGCGAAGTACTCGATGCGCTCCTCGCTCGTCGAAAAGATGCTCGCGGTGTGGCCGAGTCCGCCGTAGCGGTTGATGCGCTTGCAGATTTCGATGGACCGGTCGAAATCCGGTCCGACGTAAAACGCGAGGATGGGCGCGAGGATTTCGAGCGACAGCGGGGCCTGCAGGCCGACCTCGTCGAGTTCCGCGATGAGGACGCGCGTTCCTTCCGGGATCGCGATCCCGGCCATCTGGGCGATACGCGCGGCGGGCTGCCCGATCACCGCGGGATTCATGACGCGGGTGGTCATGTTGAATGCGATCGCGGACACCGCCTCGATTTCCGCTTCGCTGAGGAAATACGCGCCGTGGGATCGGAACAGGCGCCGCACGCGGTCGGCATCCGGCGCGGACACCACGACGGCCTGCTCACTCGCGCAGATGGTGCCGTTGTCGAAGGTCTTCGACAGCATGATCTGCTCCACCGCGAATTCGTGATCCGCGGTGCGCCCGATGTACACGGGCACGTTGCCCGGACCGATGCCGATGGCGGGATTGCCGGAGCGGTACGCGGCGCGCACGAGAGACACCGACCCCGTCGCGAGGATGAGCGCGGTCTTCTTGTGCGCCATGAAGGCGATGGTTTCTTCTTCCGACGAGCGCTTGATCCACTGGATGCAATGCTCGGGCGCGCCGGCGGCGATGGCGGCTTCGTAGCAGATGCGCGCGGCTTCGATCGAGCATTTGCGCGCCGCGCCATGCGGACGGATGATGATCGGATTCCGCGTCTTCAGCGCGATGAGAATCTTGAACAGCACCGTGGATGTCGGATTCGTGATCGGGGTGACGCAGAAGATCGGTCCGATCGGCTGCGCGATTTCCACGATGCCGCTTTCCTCGTCCTCCGACACGATGCCGACGGTTTTAAGTTTCGCGATGTCGCCGTACACATAGCGCGTCGCGATGATGTTTTTTACCACCTTGTCTTTCACCACGCCGAGCCGCGTCTCCTGATGCGCCAATTCGGCGAGCGAAACGCGGGCATTGAAGCCGGCATGATAGACCGCCTTGACGACGGCGTCCACCTGTTCCTGCGTGTACTGGTGAAAGACGCCGAATGCCGCCGCGGCGTTGTTCATCACTTCGTCGATGTGGAGTCCCGGAGTCGGTGTGGCAATCTGCATGGGCGCGGGGTGTTCAATTCGGAGAAAATGGAACCGAAAGAATAGAAAAATTGGGGATAAGAATCCAGAATGGAACGCATTTCGTCACATCGCAATCCTGCTTCACCTCCACCGTTTCTCTCTCCTTCCCCTGTCACCGGCCACTTTCCACCTGTCACCTGCTCCCTTCCACCTGTTGCCCGCCCGTCCCGCCATTCGGACTTCATCGGAATAATGATATTTTTGTGTGAATATTCTGGAGATGATCCGTGTACCAGCGAACGCGATACGACCTCAAGCAGGAACTCAACACCATCAAGGCCTCCGGGCTGTACAAGGATGAGCGCATCATTCTGTCGGACCAGAAGGCCAGCATCACCGTCAGTTATCCCGCCGGCTCGCCCGCGCGGGAGGTGCTGAACTTCTGTTCGAACAACTACCTCGGTCTCGCCAATCACCCCGCAGTCATTCAGGCAGCGCACGATGCGCTCGACTCGCACGGCTTCGGGCTTTCATCGGTCCGCTTCATCTGCGGGACGCAGGATCTGCACAAAACCCTCGAGCAGAAGATCGCGGCGTTCTACGACATGGACGACGCCATCCTCTACTCGTCCTGTTTCGACGCGAACGGCGGCCTGTTCGAGAGCATCCTCTCGGCCGACGACGTGATCATCACCGACGCGCTCAATCACGCGAGCATCATCGACGGCATCCGCCTCAGCAAGGCGAAGCGCTTCATCTACGAGCATTCCGACATGCGCGCGCTCGAGCAGAAGCTGCTGCAGGCACGGGAAGGCACCGACGTGTGGGATCACACCGGTCTCGGCAAGGAACCCGTGCCCGCGCGCAACATCCTGATCGCCACCGACGGCGTCTTCTCCATGGACGGCGACATCGCGAAGCTCGACGAGATCGTCGATCTGGCGAACCGCTACGACGCGCTCGTCATGGTGGACGAATCGCACGCCACCGGCTTCCTCGGGCGCAGCGGGCGGGGCGCGATCGAGCACTGCGGCGTCCTCGGGCAGATCGACATCATCACGTCGACCCTGGGCAAGGCCATGGGCGGCGCGCTGGGCGGCTTCACCGCGGCGCGGAAGGAAATCGTCGAGATCCTCCGGCAGCGCTCGCGTCCCTACCTCTTCTCGAATTCGCTGTCGCCGAGCATCGTGGCGGCCGCCATCGCGGCCTTCGACCTCGTGGACAAGGGCGACGATCTCCGCGAGCGGCTCATGCGCAACACGCAGCGCTTCCGCACCGGCATGAAGGAGCTCGGCTTCAACATCATCGACAGCGTGCACCCGATCGTCCCCGTGCTGTTCGGGAAATACGACAACGACGCGCAGCTCGCCGTCTCCATGTCCAAGGCGCTGTTCGACGAAGGCATCTACGCGGTCGGATTTTCCTTCCCCGTCGTTCCGAAGGGTCAGGCGCGCATTCGCGTGCAGGTGTCCGCCGCACACACTCCGGATCATATCGAAGCCTGCCTTGCCGCGTTCGCGAAGGTCGGCCGCGCGCACGGCGTCATTTCCTGATCCCGCACCTCCTCCCATCACCAGATACCCACCATGAAGAAAGACATCACACGCATCCTCGTGACCGGGGCGCTCGGGCAGATCGGCTCCGAGCTGACGGCCGCGCTCCGCACCTCGTACGGCGCGGACAATGTTCTCGCAACGGATCTCAAACCGGCGCCGCAGCCCGTTCTGGATGCCGGCCCGTTCACGCAACTCGATGTCACCAACGCGGACGAGGTGGAAGGCATCGTGCGCGCGCACGAGATCGACACCGTGTTCCATCTTGCCGCCATCCTCTCCGCAACGGGCGAGAAAAACCCGATGCTGTGCTGGAACGTGAACATGAACGGCACGATCAACATCCTGCAGCTCGGCGTCAAATACGACATGGCCCGGGTCATCATTCCCAGCTCCATCGCCGTGTGGGGACCGGGCACGCCGCCATGCGCGCCGCAGGAAACCGCCCTCAAGCCGACCACCATGTACGGCGTCACCAAGGTGGCGGGCGAAGTGCTCGCCGACTACTTCTTCCTCAAATACGGTCTCGACGTGCGCGGCCTGCGCTATCCAGGCATCATCTCGGCCGAGACGTTCCCGGGCGGCGGCACCACGGATTACGCCGTCGCGATTTACTACGACGCGGTGAAGCAGGGCCGCTACACCTGCTTCGTCCGCGAGGACACCGCGCTCCCGATGATGTACATGCCGGACTGCATCAAGGCGACCATGGATCTCGCGCAGGCCGACCTCTCGTCGCTCAAGCATCATGCGGACTTCAACGTCGGATCGATGAGTTTCACGGTGAAGGAACTCGCGGATTCCATTCGCAAGGTCATCCCGTCCTTCACCATCGAATACGCGCCGGATTCCCGGCAGGCCATCGCGGACTCCTGGCCGAACGGCGTCGACGATACCGCGGCGCGGAACGAGTGGGGATGGAAGCCGGCGTACACGCTGGACGAGATGACGAAGGACATGCTCGAGAGACTCGCGGCCAAGCACGCCGCCGGCCTGATCTGACCGATCCGGAGGCGCGATCCGGGTCGCGGCACTATCGGGATGTCCGTTTCCGTACGCGCTTCTCGTGTGCAGTCCCGCAGAGAAGCTTCATTTCCAGAAGATGCCCGGCTTGCCGGGCACTTTTTTTTGCGCGGCGGAAAGAATTCCTTCACAGGGCGCAATTGCGTATTTTTTCGGCATTCATCATCTCTCGAATGAGAGGGCAACCCTTCGACGCATCACATCATGGAGGCATCATGAGGAAATACGCCACGCTTCTGATCGGGCTCGGCATCGTTTTTCTGCTCGTCGTCATGTACATCAGTTCATACAACGGACTGGTGACAGCGGAGGAAAATGTGAACGGGAAGTGGAGCCAGGTTGAGAACGTGTACCAGCGCCGCCTGGATCTCATCCCGAACCTGGTGGAGACCGTGAAGGGGTTCGCGCGGCAGGAGGAGAAGGTCCTGACGGAAGTGACCGAGCTTCGCGCGAGCGTGGGCAAGATGCAGGTGTCGAAGGATCTGCTCAACGATCCGGAGGCGTTTTCGCGATTCGAGGCCGCGCAATCGCAGCTGAGCGGCGCGCTCTCGCGTCTGCTCGTGGTGAGCGAGAACTACCCCGACCTGAAATCGAATCAGAACTTCCTCGCGCTGCAGTCGCAGCTCGAGGGCACCGAGAATCGCATCAGCGTTGAGCGCAAGCGCTTCATCGAAGCGGCGCAGGAATACAACGCGAAGATCCGCCGCATCCCGAGCAGCATGGTCGCCTCCATCGGCGGTTTCAAGGAGAAAGCGTACTTCAAGGCCGCGCAGGGTTCGGAACAGGCGCCGAAGGTCTCCTTCTAGTGCGGCTCCCGCTCCGTCATGGCATTCCGCTGCTCCTCCTGCTGTGCGCGCTGACCGCGCACGTGCGGGCGGGGGAGGCGCCGGCGCTGAAGACGTACGTCACCGATCTGGCGGGCGTGCTCTCGGAAAGCGAGCGCGTCGATCTCGAGCGCCGCTTGCAGGAGTACGAGACGGCAACCTCGAATCAGTTCGTCGTGCTGATCGTCCGCACGCTCGACGGGGAAGCACTCGAGGATTTCACGCTTCGCGTCGCCGAACGCAACGGCATCGGGCGGAAGGGCCGCGACAACGGTCTGCTCTTCCTCGTCGCGGTGGAGGACAGGAAGATGCGCTTCGAGGTCGGGTACGGGCTTGAAGGGGCGTTGACCGACGCGCTGACGTCGGCGATCATCCGTGACGTGATCGCGCCGTCCTTCAAGGACGGCAGGTACGGCCAGGGAATCGCGGAGGGCATGAATGCGGCGATGAGCGCCGCGAAGGGCGAATATGCGCCGGTTCCCCGCGAGGAGCGAAAACGCAACCGCCGCGCGCCGACACCCATCGGCGTCATCTTCTTCATCATCCTGGTGTTCATCCTTGCGCGCAGGCGGCGTCGAAGCGGCGGGGTCTGGTTTCTCGGAGGATCGGGATGGGGCGGAGGCTCGGGAGGGAGTTTCGGCGGGGGAGGCGGCTTCAGCGGGTTCTCGGGCGGAGGCGGCAGTTTCGGCGGGGGCGGCTCGAGCGGCAGTTGGTGAAAGGCGATTCCAGAATACCCATCGACGGACACGGCACAGCATCCACCATGGCATACGCTCCGTTCACTCGAACCGCCATTTTCGTGGCCGGCTTCGCGGTAGTGATGTTCGCCGCGGGATGCCGGAAAGCGGAAGAGCCGGCACGCGCGCAACGTCCGCGCATGCTGTCGGAGGGGACGTTCAACCCGTACGATACCGCCCGGGTGATCGTCGATACCGTTCGGATCGATCTGGACAGGGACGGTATTTCCGAACTTGTCGTCACCTCCCGCGACAAGGCAATCGCTCCGGATCCGCTGCTCCCGAAGACCTTCGACCGCCTCGAAGTGTTCCGCTTCGACACCGCCCGGAAGGTGTTCACCACGTTTTTCATCGATCCGGTCGAAAGCGGGTCCGCGGTCACTTTTACTGATGTGACGCGGCGCGGCCTCGCCGAAATTGTGGTCACCACGAATGCCGGCGGAAACGATCCGATTGCCTCGCAGGGGATGAGCGTGTTCGGCAGCAAGGCGGACGGACGCTTTACCATCATTTTCTACGCAAACAGCGGAGCACCCGAGATCCGGGATCTCAACGGCGACCGCGTCCCGGAAATTCTTGTGACCGAGGAATACTGGGGCGTCATGTCGCACGACGAGGCCATCGCCTATACGGCCTCCGTGCACTCCTTCGACGGCAACGAGTTCGTGGAAAACAATCTCCGGTTCTCCGCGCACTTCGACGCCGAAATCGGGCGCTGCCGTGCCGCCTACCAGCGCGCAAAGACGGCGAAGGGCAAGTCTGCGGCGGATTTTTCCTTCGAAACCTACAAAGCGTTCACGGAATTGCTGCTGTGGTTGATCGCGAAAGGCGACCTCTACGAAGTGCGCAGAGTCTGGGGCGTCGAAAAACAGTTCCTCTCCCTGCGCCTGTCGGCGGAGCAGTACGAGGACCTCGACGGACTGGTGCAGGATTCCCTCGCCGAACAGCAACAGGCAGCTGCGGACGAGGTGCTGCAGTGATCCGCAGACGGATGGCGGCGGGATCGATGCGCGCGATCCTGCTGTGCTGCGCCGCGGTTTCAGGGCTCTGCGCGCAGACCCTGACCGACGAGGAAACGCTCGCGCTCATGATCCGCGGAGCCGCCCGCGAGTGCGTCTCGAAGCTGGCCGCGCCATCGGTGTCGCTGCGCGTGCGGCCCCGCGATGCGCATCCCTTGATCGTGCAGATCTTCTCCGAGGAAGCCGCCGCGGCCGGATCACAGGTGTTTGCCGATGCCGCCGACGCCGCGACGGACCTGACCGTCGACGTCCGGGGCATGCGCGGGTCTGCTGTTTCCCTCGGGAAATCTTCCTATCTTCGAAGTCTGTCCGCGAGTTTCGGCGTATTGGCCGTCAACCGGGGCAGCGCCGCAGTGCTGTGGTCGCGGGAGTACCGGCTCGAGAAAAGCGACACGCTCCTCGGGCGGATGCCGGACCGCGATCGCGACTTCCGCAACGACGGCGAGCCCGGATGGCTGGAGTCCATCCTGACTCCCGTGCTCGTCACCGCGGCTGCCGGAATCATCATCGTGCTGCTCTTCACCGTTCGAGGATCCTGATGCAACGAATCGTCCCCATGCTTGTGCTGATTGCTGTCACCGCCCTTCTCGGTGCGTGCAGCGCCACCGATCCGCAGGATCTTCCCACCGCCGAGGAGCGGTTCCGTCTGGGCATGACGGAGTACGCCGATGGCGATTACGTGGACGCGATACAGCATTTCGAGGTGATCCGCCTGCAGTTTCCGGGGAGTCCGGTCGCCGACAGCGCCCGCTATTTTCTCGGCATGAGCCGCTACAATCGCGAAGAGTACCTCCTCGGCAGTTACGAATTCAATCAGCTCATCCAGTACAATCCCAACAGCACGCTGCAGGCCGACGCCCAGTACATGCACGCGATGTGCTACGTGGCGATGTCGCCGAAATCACCGCTCGATCAGAACTACACGGTGCGCGCGATCGACGCGCTGCAGAGCTTCATCGAAACGCATCCGCGGCACGCGAAGGCCCAGGATGCGGAGAGGACGCTCCTCGAACTCGTCGCCAAACTCGCGCAGAAGGAGTACAACACCGGCGTGCTCTACATGAAGCTCGAGAACTACAAGTCCGCCGAACTGTATTTCGATACCGTCATCGACAAGTACTACAGCACTGAATTTGCCGACGATGCCGCGGCGATGAAAATCCGCATCCTCATGCGCCGCAAACAGTACGCGCAGGTCGCCGGCGCCGTCGCGGGCTTCGTCAAGAAGTACCCCGCAAGTTCGTACTTCGATGAGGTGCAGGGGTACGCGAAGCAGTTGCCGACCCCATGAACGGCGACCGCGCGCATGCCGTCAAGGCGTCCCAGGTCGAGATGACGGAGCTCGTTCTGCCGAACGACACCAACCAGCTCGGGAACCTGCTGGGCGGGAAGCTGATGCACCTCATGGACATCGCGGCCGCCATCGCCGCCGCGCGGCACTCGGGCCTCGTGTGCGTCACCGCATCGGTCGACCAGATCGATTTCCTGCATCCGGTGCGGCTCGGCGAAGTGGTCGTGCTGCGTTCCTCCGTCAATCGCGTCTTCCACACGTCGATGGAAGTTGGCGTCAAGGTCTACGGCGAAAACCCCCGTTCGGGCGAGGTGCGCCACACGAACTCCGCGTACATGACCTTCGTCGGACTGAACGCCGAGGGCCGCCCCACGCCCAGCGTCCAGGTGATCCCCGAAACGGAAGACGAGCAGCGGCGATTCGAGCACGCGCTCAAACGCCGCAACCATCGTCTGCAAAGCCGCAAGGGAACGCTGTGATACGCCGGACCCTGCTCGCAACGCTGATCTGCGCGCTTGCCCTGCCCGTGTTCCTGCGCGGACAGGAGAGCGGCCTCTCGCGTCTGAGTGACGATGCCTTTCTCTCCTTCCTTGCCGATATGCGTGCGGGACGCACGGATAAGCTTCGCATCGAGGGTGCGCCGGCGCTTCGCCACTGCGGTTTCGACCTCACGGTGGAAACCACCCGCAGGCTCCGGAGCATGAGCGGCGCGCGGCTGCAGGCCTTGCAGTCATTGCGTGCTCCCGTCCTGATGCAACGCAGCATCCTGAGCGCGTCCGGCAGGTTCCGCATGCACTTCGACACCTCGGGGAGCAATGCCGCTTCGCTGATCGACGCCGAAGGCGCGCGCCTGCAGGGTACCGCGCTGCAATACGCGGAAGCGGTGGGCCGGTTCTTCGATTCGACGTACCTGGTGGAAGTGACGGAGACCGGGTATGCGGCTCCACCGATGGAAGCGGGCGCGACAGCGTACAACGTCTACATCAAGGAAATGGGCGGGTATTACGGCGTGACCAATCCCGAATCGTCCATCCCGTCCACGACGAGGCAGCCGCTGTGGACATCGAGCATCGATTTCGACAATGATTTCGCGGGCAACTACGTCACGAAAGGCCTGGATGGAGCGCGTGTCACCGCCGCGCACGAATTCCATCACATGATACAGATGGGCACGTACGGGACGTGGAGCAACGATCAGTATTTCCATGAAATGACGTCGACCTATTGCGAGCAACTGGTGTTTCCGTTCGTCCACGATTACTACCAGTACCTGAAGGATTTTTTTGCCAGGCCCGAACGCGCATTTTCCACGTATCCCGCAAATGACGGGTATAATCTCGTCCTCTTTCCGGTGATGCTCGACGCGAAGCATGGCCGGGGCGTCATGTTGCGGACCTGGGAACTGATGAAACAATCCGACCCGGTCACCTCGCTCGACGAGGCATTGCGCGGATTGCCGGCGCCCAGCGATCTCGGCACCGAGTACTGCAGGTTGTGGCGATGGTGCTATTTCACCGGGACGCGCACGAACCAGGCCGTCGGCGGAGAGCGTTTCCAGAACGCCGCCGACTTCCCGCTCGCGAAGCTCGCGTCCGACCTTCCGGTGAACGACAAGGTCACCTTCACGGGCGCGCTCCCGCCGCTCTCCAGCATGTACGCGCGCGCCTCCTCCGGCGGCGACGCCGTCGCGTTCTCGGTGACGAACGGTGATGTTTCCGGAGCCGTGCAGAAGAGCATGGCGGGGGTCGCCTTCACGCTCGAGGCGGGTCCTGCCGTCTCCGGCGCAGGCGCCATTCCGATCGGGAACGGGTGGTCGTACAAGTTCACGCCGTCCGCACCGGTGTTCTGCGTCTCCGTCCTCGGCGTGCTGAGCGAGGGCGCCGGTGTTTCGCCGAATCCCTTCCGCCCGGAAAAGGACGGCGTCATCCGATTCGGCGTCAAGGGGAATTTCACGTCGCCGCGCGTGACGCTCACCGTCTTCACCGCGAGCATGTCGCGCGTGATCCGTCTCGGCGACATGCTGATCGACAGCGACGCGAGCTTCGGCCGCTTCGTCTCGTGGAATGGCATCGGCGACGACGGCGAGCTGATCCCGAGCGGCGTGTATTTCTACACGCTCGACGGTGATGACGCGACTTTCGTCGGGAAATTCGCCGTGATCCGGCCCTGACGCATGCTGACCGTGAAAGTGGCGTCCGTCGCCAAACATTTCAACCGCAGGCCGGTGTTCGCGGATGTGTCCTTCGAAGTGCGCGCCGGCGAAGTATTCGGCATCGTGGGAAGAAACGGGTCGGGGAAGTCGACCCTGCTGAAGATCATCGCGGGCGTGCTGACCCCCTCGCGCGGATCGGTCGCCTACGAACTCGACGGGGTCGCCGTCCCGCCGGAACTTCTGTTCCGCTCCATCGGCTTCGTCGCGCCGTACCTGATGCTGTTCGACGAGTTCTCCGCGGCGGAAAACATCCGCCTGTTCGCCGGCGTGCGCGGGATTCCGTGTCCGGACAGCGCGGCCTCCGCGCTGCTGGAACGCGTCGGATTGCCGACCGACCGGGAGGATCCCGTCCGGGCGTTCTCCTCGGGTATGAAGCAGCGATTGAAGCTCGCGTTCGCGATCCTGCATCGTCCGCCCGTGCTGCTGTTCGATGAGCCGATCTCGAACCTCGACAGCGACGGGGTCGCAACCGTCCATGCGATCATCCGGGAGCAGCGAGAGCGTGGCTGCGTGATCATCGCGACCAACGACCAGTCCGATATCGCGCAGTGCGATCGCGTGCAGGCGGTCTCCTCCGGCGCCTGACGGCAACATGTCCAGTCCCATCAACACCAGTCTTTCAAGCATGATGAACACGTTCTCCCCGCCCGACGCCGGCGACGGCATGTCCCTGCCCGAAGGGCCTGCCTCGACCATCCCGACGCCGAAACACGAGGAGCGCCGCAAGACGGTGCTCGTGGTCGAAGACGATATTCAGAGTCAGCAGTACATGAAGATCCTGCTCTCGAAGAACTATGGCGTCGAAGTCAGTTCAAGCGCGAAGGACGCGTGGGAAAAACTGAAATCGGTCGCAATCAATCTCGTGCTGATGGACATCTCGTTGCATGGCGACATCGACGGGCTGCAGCTCACGCGCATCATCCGGGATTCGGACGCCCACGCCGAGCTTCCGATCATCGCGTTGACCGCGCACGCATTTCCGGCCGACCGCCAGAAAAGTATCGACGCCGGCTGCACCGATTATATTTCCAAGCCCTTCCAGCGGGACCAGCTGCTTCGTTTGATCGAAAAATATATCGGGCGCTGATCGCCTTTTCCGTATATTTGCAAACTGTGCTCCGCGCTCTCGCGCGGATCGCAGGTTCCCGTTTCACAACCGCGCGTGTGCCGTGAATACCACCGACGTGATGCGCAGCATCATCGCCATATTGGGCAAGGACGTCAGAAGCGAACTGCGCACGCGCTATGCCGTGAATGCGCTGCTGATGTTCGTGGTGGTGACCCTCTCGGTCATCCTGTTCTCCCTCGCGGGAGAAACGGTCGCCCGCTCCGTGCATGCCGGGCTGCTGTGGGTGGTGATGTTTTTTGCGGCCATGAGCGGCCTCGCGAGGTCCTTCGTTGCCGAGGAGGAGCGCGGCACGACACTGACCCTGCAATTGCTCGCAACGCCCGTCTCGGTCTATATCGGGAAGTTGCTGTTCAACACCGCGCTCACGCTGCTGCTGAACTCGTTCATTGTCCTGCTGTTCCTCCTCTTCATCCCCGATTTTACGCCCGCGCAACCCGGATTGTTCTGGACGGTGGTCCTGCTCGGCGGCGTCGCGGTCTCCTCCGCCACGACCATCATCGCGGCGATCATCGCCCGCGCGAACACGAAGGGCACGTTATTTCCGGTATTGTCGTTTCCCATATTATTGCCTCTCCTGATGTCGGGCATTTCCGCCACGAAGATCGCGATGGAGGAGCAGGCATGGACAAGCGCGTGGGCCGACCTGCAGCTTCTCGGTTCGTACATCGTGGTGGTGGTCACCGCGTCGATACTGCTGTTTGAACATGTGTGGAAAGATTAACACGAAGGATACGCCGATCATGTGGTGGAAACTGCTCCTCTTTTTCTGGATAGCCGCGTTCAGCGCCATCGGAATACTCACCCCGATCGCGGGAACGCTTGGCGATGTCGCGATGATGGGACAGATGGGTTCCGCAAAGGAAATACCTGTCAAGTTCGAGATCGCCGACAAGTCGACTGCCGCCGTCGGAGCCGATGGTGCGGCGTTCGTGATGCGGGGCATCGACGCGCAGGGCCGTTCGGCCGATTTCGCGTTTGCATCCAACCCTTCCGATTTCGACGCTGCGACGGGCTACATCGTGCAGGGCCGTTACGATGCGGCGGCGCATCGCGTCATCGTGTCGAAAGTGCTTTCAACGAATCCGGGCATGACGTTCCCGTTCATCCCCGGGCTCGAGGAGCGCGCAAAAATCATTCTCTTTCACGTTCCGGTGTCGTGGATGACCGTGATCGCGTTTCTGGTCTCGATGTGGTACGGTATCAGGTACCTGCGCAAGAAAGACCTCGAGGACGATGCCAAATCCGCCATTTCAGCCGGTCTCGGCCTCCTCTTCTGCATCCTCGCGACTACAACGGGCTCCGTCTGGGCAAAATTCAACTGGGGATCGTTCTGGAACTGGGATCCTCGCGAAACATCGAT
Source organism: Ignavibacteria bacterium (assembly GCA_016720835.1). GTDB lineage: Bacteria > Bacteroidota > Ignavibacteria > SZUA-365 > SZUA-365 > JADKJW01. The sequence goes on along the minus strand of JADKJW010000001.1, from coordinate 325,175 downwards.
TTTTGTCCTTCTGCTCGTCTACGGCGCTTATTTCGCGCTGCGTTCGGCGCTCGACATCGAGGAGAAGAGAGCGAGCCTGTCGGCGGTGTACGGCATTCTCGCCTTCGTCACCGTCCCGTTTTTCATCTTCATCATGCCCCGCATCCTCCCGGGTCTTCATCCCGGATCGGCGGACGACACCAATTCCGGTCCCGTCGTCAGTTCGGGGGGAATGAACGCAACGATGCGCATTGTGCTCTATTCCATGCTCCTCGGCCACATCGTGCTTTACGCCTGGCTCATGCGGCTTCGTGTGTCGGTCACCCGCCTCGCGATGCGCAAGGCGGATGGAGCATGAAGTTCGCCTTTTCTTGAACGGAATTTTTCACTATACTCGGATACGATATGTACGAATTCCTTGAACAGAACTCCATCTATGTCGTGATGACCATCGTCCTGATGGTCTGGTCGGGCGTCTTTTTGTACCTGCTCCGCATCGACGGTCAGGTGCGAAAGCTGGAGAGCAAAAAATAATAATGGAAAAGGTGCGGCCATGAAAAAAAGGTATCTGATCGGCGGAGTGATCGTGGTGACGTTCCTTGCGATCGGCGGCTACTCCTTCCTGAACAGTTCCATCGAGTACGCCACGATATCGAAGGCGGAGAACTCGGGCAGGAAGGTCCAGGTCACCGGCAAGGTGGTGCGTGAAATGGACAGCCAGTACGACATGAAGGCGAACACCTTCACGTTCTTCATTCGCGACGAGGAAAACCGCGTGGCCAAGGTGGTCCTGACCGGCGCCAAGCCGAATAATTTCGAGATCGCCACGAGCGTCGTCGCGAAGGGCCGGTACAAGGACGGCTGCTTTCATGCGAGCGACGTGCTCACGAAATGTCCCTCCAAATACGAGGGAGAACCCGCCGAGAAGCACACGGGCGGACAACAAAAAACATCCCTGTAGTACCTCGTTTCTTTTTCCTCCGGGAAGAAAGGATTTCTCACAATGCTTGATGCCGTCGGATTCATCGGGCGGTTCGCGATCATCGCCGGTTTCGTGGCGACGAGCGCGGCCGCCTTCGCGTTTTTCCTGAGTTTGCGCCGGGAAGGGTTGCTTCCACTCGCGCGGGTGGGGTTTCACCTCACGACGACGAGCATCTTCGTCGCATCCGCCGCGCTGCTCACGCTGATCATCACCCATCAGTTCCAGTTCCACTACGTCTGGGCATACAGTGCGCGCGATCTCCCCTTCGGGCTGTTGATGTCCACGTTCTACGCCGGCCAGGAGGGGAGCTTCCTGCTCTGGACCTTCATGGTGGCCGTGATCGGCATCGTGCTGATGGCCTATTCGCAGAAGCACAACAACGAACGCGAAGTGATGGGGATGTACGCGACCATCCTCGGGTTTCTCATGCTGCTGCTCGTGGTGAAAAACCCGTTTGCCCCGATAGACAGTCCGACCATCCCGCTGGATGGCAAGGGTCTCAATCCGCTCCTGCAGAACTTCTGGATGCAGATCCATCCGCCGATCCTCTTCCTCGGTTTCGCGGCCATGACGCCCCCGTTCGCCCTCGGCATGGCGGCGCTGATGCAGAAGAAGTATCAGGACTGGGTCACCGGATCCCTGCCATGGGTCGTCGGAGGCGCAATGGTGCTCGGACTCGGCATCGCGCTCGGCGGATTCTGGGCCTACGAAACGCTCGGATGGGGCGGATGGTGGGGATGGGATCCCGTCGAAAATTCGTCGCTGATTCCGTGGATCGTTTCCGTCGCGCTCGTGCACACCATGCTGACGCAGAAGCGCACGAAGGGATTGGTGATGACCAATTTCCTTCTTGCCAGTCTCAGCTTCGTCCTCGTGCTGTACTCCACCTTTCTGACCCGTTCCGGCGTGCTCGGTGACGCGTCCGTGCATTCCTTTGTCGATCCCGGCCGTTTCGCGTTCACGCTGCTCGTGCTGTTCATGTTCGTGTTCATCGACCTCGGCATCGCGCTGCTCTTCATCCGTTTCACGCGGGTCGGCGTGTCGCTCGCGGAGCGCGTGAAGGGCGGGACGCTGCTCGCGATGGTGTATCTGATCGCGATTTTCCCGTCGATCCCGATTTTCGCGACGGTCGCGGGCGATCTCGTCCCGGTGTTCACGGAGACCATCGAATCGGGATCGGGCGTGCTGGCCGTGGTGATGTACCCGCTGCTGGGCATCGCGCACCTTCTCAACATCCTGGCAGTGCTGTGGATTCCGGCGCTGCTGTTCAAACTCGCGCTGATCGGGTACACGATCACCGGAAGGCTGCACAGCGAGAAGAGCTTCACGAGTTTCAAACTCATGTCGCGCGAGACCTTCCTCGGCTTCGGTTCCGCCACGCTCGGCGTGCTCACCATCATTGTCCTTCTCGGCACATCGCTTCCGATCATTCCGCAGAGCATCACCGGCGGCATCAACGACATGCTGGTATCCGCCGGGTCCGATGCGAAGCTGGGGAACACGGTGGAGCCCGCGTTCTACGACAGCATGGGCCTTCCCCTGGGCGTTCTCCTCGCGGGCCTCGCCGCATTCGCCCTGCTGCTCAAGTGGGTGCAGAACGACGGGCGCGACGTGCTCAAGCGCGCGCTGCTTCCCGCGGGAATCGCCATCGCCGCAACGGCGGGCGTCTGGCTGATCGGCGGCGTGACCCATCCATGGATGCTCGCGCTTGCCTGGTCCTCGTTTTTCAGTCTCATCGTGAACGGGCAGGTCGGCTACAAGATCCTCCGCGGCAATCCGAAATTCACGGGCGCGTACGTCGCGCATATCGGCATCGCGAGCATGCTGCTCGGCATCATCGGTTCCGGGTACATGAGCACGAAAACGTCCATCGAGTTGCCGCAGGGCGTCACCAAATCCGCGCTCGGGTACAACTTCACCTACATCGGGTACGAGCCGTTCTGGAACGGTGAACGCTTTCATTTCAACGTGAAGCTTTCGGATTCGGACAACAAGGAACTTGACGTCGTGCAGACGATCATGTTCAACTCGAATTACGGCGGACAGGAGCAGCGGATGCGCAATCCCGGCATCGCAAAGTTCCTGTTGCGCGATGTCTACATCGAGCCGCAGGCGATCATGGCTCCCGACCCGGAAGGGTGGCAGTACCGGCAGCTCACGAAGGGCGCCAGCATCGAGGCGGGGCCGTACCGCATTCTCTTCCTCGATTTCGAGATGAACAACAGCCGGGGCGCGCAGGCGTTCACCATCGGCGGCGTGTTCGAGATTTCGAAGAACGGCGGTGCGCCGCAGCAGGTCACGGTCAAGCGCACCCAGGGTCCCGACGAGGTGACGAACGTGCCCGCCACGGTGACGGACGGCGATCTCGAACTCGCGATCGAGGGCATGACGCCGAATCGCGAGGACCTCGCCATGTCGGTGCTCGACATCCGCTTTCGCAATCCGCAGGTGAAGCCGGATCCTTCCACGCTGCGCGAGACGCTCGTGGTCGAGGCCTCGGTCAAGCCCTTCATCAGCATCGTCTGGCTCGGAATCATTCTGATGGTCGTCGGTTTCGGCATCGCGCGTTTCCGGCGCGCGGGCGACGCGAAACGCCTCGAGGCGCCGTCGCGTCCCGGCCTGCCGCCAGGCAGCGTGCGCCACGTTCCGTCGACGGAAGCGTCGTCGATCGAAGAAGCGGAGACCGAGAAGACCTCCGTCGACTGACCGTTCACCTATCGCGATTTCAGCGCCGTTCTCATCGGAGAGGACGGCGCTGTTCGTTTTGTGCGCCGTCGGGGAAAATCGTAGTTTCACCGCACCATTCGGTTTTCCCTTTCCCACGCCCTCCTCCCACACGACACAGCGCCAGGACCGAGCATGAGCACCATCCCCATCGACCGCACCCTTGTCCAGCAGAAAATCGGAGAATCAGGTCTGAAAAATGTCGGACGCGCCTCGATCCGAGAGATTCGCGCGCTGATCAACGGCATCGAGAAGGAGAGCGGCGTCAAGTTCGTCCGCATGGAGATGGGCATTCCGGGCCTGCCCGCGTCGGCCATCGGCATCGCGGCCGAGAAGAAGGCGCTTGACGAGGGATGCGCGTCGTTCTACCCGAGCATCGAAGGCCTGCCGGAATTGAAGTCCGAGATCTCGCGTTTCGTCAAACTGTTTCTGGACGTCGAGGTGAACCCGAGCGGCTGCATCCCGTGCACGGGATCCACGTCGGGAAGCTTCGTGACCTATCTCGTCGCGGGCCGCATGCATCCGGAGAAGGACACGACGCTGTTCCTCGATCCCGGGTTTCCGGTGCACAAACAGCAGCTCGCCGTTCTCGGTCTCAAGCAGCGAAGTCTTGACGTGTACGAACACCGGGGCGCGAAGCTCCGGGATGCCCTCGAGAACATCCTCTCCGCGGGGAACATCTCCACCATTCTCTATTCCAATCCGAACAATCCGACATGGATCTGCTTCACGGACGAGGAGCTGCGCATCATCGGCGAACTGGCCACGAAATACCGGGTCGTCGTCATGGAAGACCTCGCGTATTTCACGATGGATTTCCGCAAGGACTACTCCATCCCCGGCCAGCCGCCCTATCAGCCGACGGTCGCGAAGTACACCGATCGCTACGTGCTGCTGATCTCCAGTTCCAAGGCGTTCAGCTACGCGGGCCAGCGCATCGGGATGATCGCGGTGTCCGACGCGCTGTTCGGCGAGGAATCGGACGGTCTGCTCCGATACTATACCCGCGCGAATTTCGGCCACTCGCTGATCTTCGGGGCGGCCTACGCGGTGTCGGCGGGGGTCACGCACTCGAGCCAGTACGGCCTCACGGCAATCCTGAAGGCGGTCAACGACGGGAGCTACCGCTTCATCGATGACGTGCGCGTCTATGGCGAACGCGCGAAGGTGATGAAGGCCATGTTCCTGGAGAACGGATTCCGCATCGTGTACGACACCGATGTCAACGAGCCGATCGCGGACGGCTTCTACTTCACCGTGGCCTACAGGGACCTGAGCGGCGAGCAGCTGATCGAGGAATTCCTCCGCTACGGCATCAGCGCGATTTCGCTGTCGAACACCGGCAGCACGCGGTTGGAAGGCATCCGCGCCTGCGTGTCGCTCGTGTCCCCCTCTCAGATGACCGATCTGGAAGCGCGCCTGAAAGCGTTTCACGCGGATCACGGCTCCGTCTGATCGCCCGCGCTGAGTGGACGGCGTGCCTTGGAGCAGCCGTCCGGTTGCGGCGGTGTTCCGGCGCGCGGGCCGTCACTTCAGCGAGATGTGGATTTCGGAGTCCGCGCCCCACAACGCTGGAAATACTTGCGGAAAATTCGTTAATTTATCCGCATGAACAGGGTTTTCGACATCCGCACGCATTGCGTCGTACACCGTCCTGCGTGGTCCCGCGGAATGTCGCGCATTCCGTTCGCCTGCGCCCTCGCGGCATGGGCAATCGGACTCGCGCTCGGCGGAGCTCCCGTGCACGCGCAGAAACTGCCGGCCGTCCAGCAGCGATGGTACCACATCCGCGGTGACTCGGTCCTGGTGGAATACGCGCTTCCGGAGACCGCCGAAGCCCGGCCCGCCGTCATCGTGCTCCCGGACCGTTTCGGCCTGCAGCCCCCGGTGTCCAATATCGTCGCGGTGTTTGCCATGCAGGGATTTCGCGCGTATGCGATTCCGCTGCGCTCCGCCCCGAAACAGGACGTCGCCGGCCATCCCGGCACACGCATCGACAGCAGCGACGTGGACCGCGTCGCGCAGATCACTGTCGAAATCCGCAACGCCCCCGGCTGCAACGGCAAGGCGGGCCTGGTCGCGTTCGATGCGGGTGCCGTGGTCGGCGCGATCGCAGCGCGCCGCATGCCCCTGTTCACCTCCTGCGTGCTGTTCTACCCGTCCGATCCCGATATCCTCACCGACGTCCTCCCGTTCATTGCGGTTCCGCTGACGGTGACCGTCGGCGATGGCGCATCGTCCGAACTTCTCGAGGCTGTCACGGATCTGAAGGAACTCGCGCCGGAGCGGAAGAATAAAATCAGGGTGCGGGTGATCAAGGATTCCGGACCGTTTTTCTTCAACCAGAAGCACGCGAGCTACCGGAAGGAGAGCATGAACACCGCCTGGATCGATGCCATCCAGTTTCTGCGCGGGACCCTGTGATCACGGCACGATCCCGCCGCGCGGGCGCCTTCCCTCTTCCATTCCGCCTCGGCGGCGCGTTCCGCGCGCCAGTCGCCGGCCCTGAAACGCATCATTGATGAAATTCACCGAAGACCGTTTGCAGCAGATTCTCGCGCCGATGCGCCACACCGTGGTCGCTGTCGTCGGCGACGTGATGCTTGATCGTTACGTCTGGGGCCACGTGTCGCGCATCTCGCCGGAGGCCCCGGTCCCCGTCGTCGATGTCCGGAGCGAAGACAGCCACCTCGGCGGCGCGGCCAACGTCGCGCAGAACATCGCCAGTCTTGGCGCGGTCCCCGTGCTCATCGGCGCGATGGGCGATGACGCCGACGGGCACGAGCTCGTGCGCATTCTCCGGCAGGAGCGGATCAGCACGGACTTCCTCGCCGTCGACCGCGCGCGCCCCACGACCGTGAAAACCCGGGTCATTGCGGGCAGTCAGCACATCGTCCGCATCGACAGGGAGAACCGCGCCCCGGTGTCCGACGTCACCATGCGGCGCATGGTCGACACGTTCGAGGAGCACATCGGCACCCTCTCGGCGGTGATTCTCCAGGATTACAACAAGGGGGTGATCGGCGACAGCTTGATTCGCGAGATCGTGGCGTGTGCCGGCGCGCGCGGCCTTCCCGTGTTCGTGGACCCGAAGTACCACAACTTTTTCTCCTACCAGGGCGTGACGGTCTTCAAGCCCAACAGGAAGGAGACCGAGGACGCGCTCGGCCTCAAACTCGACGGCGACGATTCTTTTTCCGACGCGGCGCGAACACTGCGCGACAGGTTGGGATGCGACCATGTGCTCCTGACACTCGGCGAACTCGGGATGCTGCTCCTCGAAAAAGAGGGAGGCATCACCCGGGTTCCGACACGGGCGCGCAAGGTGGCCGACGTCTCGGGCGCGGGCGACACCGTCATCGCGACACTCGCCGCGACGATGTCGTGCGGAGCGACGGTGATCGAAGCCGCCCATCTCGCGAATCTCGCGGGCGGACTCGTGTGCGAATCGGTGGGAATCGTTCCCGTCAATCGCGACGCCCTGGTCGACGCCGGCCTCGGACGACTCGGAGTGCTTGACTGATGGGACGCGTGTTGACGCTGGATTCCCTTCTCGCGCTGCGCCGGGAAGTTCGCGAGGCGGGGAGGGCGCTCGTGTTCACCAATGGCGTGTTCGACATCCTGCACAGGGGGCACTGCGAATATCTCGCCGCGGCCCGCGCGCTCGGCGGCACCCTCGTCGTCGGCATGAATACCGACGCCTCCGTGCGCCGGCTCAAGGGGGAGAAGAAACCCATCGTGCCGGAAGGCGACCGCGCCTTCGTCCTTTCCCAGCTCGCCTGCGTGGATGCCGTGTGCCTGTTCGATGAGGACACGCCGCAGCGTCTCATCGCCGCGTTGCTACCGGATGTGCTCGTCAAGGGGGGCGATTACACGCTGGAGACGATCGTCGGCCGCGAGGAAGTGGAGGCCGCGGGCGGACGCGTGCTCACCATTCCGTTGACGCCCGAACGCTCATCGACCAATATCCTGCAGACGATCGTTGACCGATTCTGTCCATAGGGCCACACCACCGGCCGGAGCGCGCACGCGTTCCGTTCCTCGACGCATCGTCCGTGTCCTTGCGCTGAGCGGTCTGGTCTTCGTGCTGCTGGCGATCACGCTTGTGCTCTTCACCGAGACCGGAATGTTCCGTTCCTGGGCGCGGGACCAGATCATCTCGGCCGCGGATTCCAGCCTCACGGCCCGCCTGACCATCGGCAGCATCGAGGGGAACATCTTTTCGGGCTGGGAATTCCGCGATATCGCTCTCGTTGCTGACGCCGGTCCGATCGCGCGATTCCGCAGCGTGGTGCTGCGCTACAAGCTCTGGTCTCTCCCCTGGAAACGCATCGAGATTGATGAACTGACGATCAATGACGCGAGGATCACCGTCACTCGCGGCACATCGGGCGCCTGGAACATCGACAACCTCGTTCGCGACACCACCTCCAGTCCGAAAGGCGGTCCGGAGTTCGACTGGCGCATCATCCTGCGGAACGTGCGTCTCGTGGATGCGCGCATTGTCGTGTGGGATTCCACGACGCAGAGCACCGCGACGCGCGATCACTTCGACACGCGGCACCTGGATCTCGACAACATGCTGCTCGCAATGAGCGCGGACATCCGGCCCGGCGAGCGCCATATCGCCATCAACGATTTCCGGTTCCGGAACAATGCCGGCCCCGTCTCTCTCCGGTCGCTTTCCGCGGACCTGACCTCGACGCGGCAGCGCACGGCCATCGAATTGCTCTCCGTGCGGACGCAGAATTCCGGCATCCTGCTCTCCGCCTCCGTCGATGGCGCGGACGCGCTCTCCGACACGGCTTTTGCCAATCTTGCGTCGCGCCATTTCACCACGGAGGTGACCGCGCTCGCCGTGGACACGCGGGAGCTGCAGTACTTCCTCCCGTCCCTGGCATTCCTCGGCGGGGAGCCGTCCTTCAGTCTCCGCGTCTCGGGCACCATGCGGGAGCTCGAGATCGGAAGTCTCGGCCTGCAGGTGGAGGGCAGCGAGATCACCTTCCGCGGCGCGCTCCGCGATATCGACAAGGGCGCGGACATGTTCATCGATGTTGTCTCCGAGAACACCGTCATCGTCGGCGGCGATATCCCGAAGATTGTTCCCGGCCTCGAACTGCCCGACTACGCGGCAATCGGCACCGCGCGGTTCACGCTGCTGCGCTATCGCGGGACCCCGCTCGACTTCGTCTCCGAAATCGACATGGAGTCGGACGCCGGATCGGTGAAGGGTATCGCGACGATGGACATGACCGGCCGTGACATCGTGTACGAGTACAACCTGTCGTCCATCGGCCTGAATCTCGCGAAGGTTCTCAACCAGCCGATGCTGCATTCGTCGTTGAATATGCGGCTCGCGCTGCGCGGAAAAAACTTCAGCCTCGGCACCGCCGTCGCGGAGGGCACGGTGACGATCGATTCCTCGCGCTTCCAGCGGTACGAGGCGGATTCGCTGAAGGCGACCTTTTCGATTGTTCCGGACAGCCTGCGTATCGACATGCGCGCGGCGCTCGGGAACAGCCGCCTTTCGGCCGAAGGCGGCATGAGTTTCCGCGCGGACAGCGTCACCGGGTTCACGCTCGAGGCGGCCGCGCGCGGCCTCGATCTCTCCAAGGCGCTCGGTCGCGACGATCTCGCGAGCGACTTGACCTTCAGCCTCACCGCGTCGGGGACCGGCTTCTCGCTCTCCGATGCGTCCGCCGACGCGCGGATCGTCTTCGCACCGTCCCGTTTCGGCGGATACAGCTTCGACGCCGACACGGTGGGCATCGCGCTCGACCAGCGCGACAGAAAGAAGAGGGAATTGTCCGTTTCGTCGCAGTACGCCGACGCGCGCGTTCGCGGAGAGTTCGACATCCCGCGCTTTCTGCGGGACGTCTCCGTGCAGGTCGATTCCCTGGCCAGCGGCGTCCGCAGGTTCAAGGTCGGGATGAATACCGGGGCATCCGCGGGGGGGCCGCAACCGCGCTCCCGCGTCGCGGCGCGGACTGCCGTCTCGCGCACGGGCCGCGGCGCCTCTCGCGCAGCGGCGGCGGCCGACACCGCCTCGTACATGAACGCGACGTACGCCGTGCAGATCAAGCAGACCGAATCGCTCGCGCGTTACCTCGGTTTGCGGATACTGCTCGTGCTCGGTTCGCTCAACGGCACCGTGCGCGGCGGAAGGAACGGCATGGATATCGCCGGGAATCTCCGGCTGACCGACGTCTACTACGTCGACTCGTCCCGCGCCGTCATCGCGGCGGGCGTGCGGTTCGATTATTCCGCGCTCCGGTTGCGTCCGACCGATCCGTTCCGCGATCTGGCGCTGGATCTGCGTTTCGCCGCCCAGGAGTTCGAAGTCGGCGGTTTGCATGCCGGCAATCTCGGACTGCGCGTGTCATACGCGGACGGTGTGCCGCGCATGCGTCTGCAGGGCTCGGTCGATTCCTTGCTCTCGATCGTCATCGACGGATTCGCGCGGAAGGAGGAAGACTCCTACTCCATCGCGTTTCCCGTCTTCCACATCGAACATCTCGGCAAACTCTGGGAGAACCGCGACACGGTTCGCCTGCGCGTGGACGAGAACGCCGCGACCATTGCCGACCTGACGCTCGCGAGGAACGGCACGACGTTGTCGCTTGCCGGCACGCGCTCCTTCGCCGGGGAGAACAATTTCCGGCTCGCGCTCGAGGGATTGCCGCTCCCGCAGATCGATTCGATTCTCTCGGAATACGACCTCGCCCTCGAGGACAACAGCTTCTCGGGTGTCGCAGCCCTCGAGGCCACCGTGTCCGGCACGGACAAGGCGCCGCGCGCCGCGGCGGAATTGTACATCCGCGACCTCGGCTACAGACAGATGACCTTCGAGGAGTTCCGCGTGGAAGCCCGCTACGAGCCGGACAAACTCGAGGTCTACTCCGAATTGCGCCCGACTCCGGTGGACGGAAAGCGGAAGACCGTGTTCTTCGCCTCCGGATCGGTGCCCGTGCATCTGGCGCTCGCCGGCGACAGCGCCGTGCAGCTGCTGGGCGAAGCCAATCTCCGCCTTCGCATGGTCGCCTTCCCCATCGGACTGCTCGAGAAGTTCGTCCGCGTGTTCTCGCCGCTCACGGGGTATGCGGACGCGGACATCACCGTGCTGGGCACCACCGCCAATCCGCGCTACGCGGGCTTCCTCACCGTGGAAAACGCGCGCGGCCGCTTCATTCTCAACAACATGTACTACACCCTCGGACTGAAGGTCGAGCCGAAAGCCAATACGATCGCCATCCGCGAACTCACCGTCAGGAACGACCAGGCGGATTGGCGCGAGGGACTGTTGACGGCGCGGGGCGGACTGACCATGGACGGCTTCCGCATCAAGGAGTTTATCCTCGATGTCGAGGGCAAACTCAAGGTCTTGCGGCCGGAATCGCGCTACGCGGTCAAGGCCCTGTTCGGCGACCTTCGCATCGCGACGACGTCGAAACCGGTGCAATACCGTGCCGACGAAAAGGGGAGCCGGCTGACCGGGAGCATCGTGGTGGAGGAAGGCAATCTCACCTATGCCAGCGAGAATCAAGGCCGCGGCCCCAACGAGTACGCGAACATCCGGTATCTCGACGTCAACGACACGCTCAAGGTCGCCCAGACGTCGCTTTCGAAGGCGACGCGCTCGAGAATTGGCGCTCTCAGGAATCGCATCCTCGCGGACGACGGGCGCGACAGCATCGCGACGCCGGAGCGTTCCATCTTCGACGCGCTGCGCTATGAGATCTCCGTCTCCACCGACGGAGCGCTCCGGATCACGATGCCCTTCAGTTCCCTGGCACAGGAGGAGCTCAACGCGCGGTTGAATATCGATGACTTGAAAATCGCGAACGCCATCGGCTCGGGGACCTTTTCCGGCGTGGTGACGCTCGGTCCCGAATCCTATTACGATACGTTCGGCAAACGCTTCATCGCAAGCGGATCGCTCGTCTTCATCCACGATGCGCAGAATCCCGATCTGAAGCTCAAGGCCGTCTACTCGGATTACCACGTCGACAAGGTCACCAACGAGCGCCGGCGGGTATACGTGATCATCACCATTCTCGGAACGCCTCTGCATCCGGAACTGAGCTGGGACATGCGGTACGATTCACCGGAGGGGCAGCAGAGACCGCGTTCGGGCGATGTGAAATCCAATGCCTTCTCCTTCGTCCTCCTCGGGCTGTTCACGGATGAACTTTCTTCGTCCGATCGCGGACGCATCATCGGACAGACGGACGCGATCGGGAAGGCTGTCGCGTCCTCCATCGTCTCGGGGGCCGCCACGGAATTCATCGCCAAGGCCGGCATGCAATCCATTCTCCGCCGCGTCGAATTCGGCGGCCTCGGCACGCAGGATGCCCGGGTCAAGGTCACCAGCGAGCTCGGACTCTTCCTCTTCACCTACGACGGAAAAATCAACAACCTCTCGAGTTCGGATATTTCTTTCGAAATTCCGTTAAGCATGTTTTTCCCGAACATCGGATTCGGAAACATGGTCATTCAGGCCTCGAGACGAACCTCGAACAGCACGCTGGAAACCGGAGCGACCACGCAGGAATCGTCAATATTGGAGCTCAAACTCCTGTATCGTTTCTCGTTCTGACGCCGCGGCGCTCCTCCCGGAAGCGCGAAACGCGCGCACACCCAACGCAGCCCTCCCACGGGCACAAGGACCCTCATCCATGAAAAACGATCTTCGCCGCGCCGTTCTCGAATATCTGGAGCACAATCCCTCCCGCGCATTCAAGACCAAGGAACTCGCCCGCGCACTGCACCTCCCGAAGCAGGGCGACGAGTACCAGGCCCTCAAACAGGCCTTGCATCTGCTGCAGGAGCAGGAAAAAATCGAGCGCGCGGAGGGCCAGAAATGGCGCGTCATGAGAAGGACGGAACTGCTCGAAGGAATCATGCGCATCCTGAAACAGGGTGGAGGCATGTGCAGCGTTCCCGGCAATCCGGAGCGCGAGATCTTCATCCCGAAGCGGCGGCTCTACGACGCGCAGGACGGCGACCGCGTGCGCGTCCGTGTGCTCGCGCACAAGGCCGGAGAGCATGACGAGGGCGACATCGTCGAGTTCCTCGGCGAGGCGCCCCGCACCGTGGTCGGAACGGTCAAGACCGTGCGCGGGAAGGCCTACGTGGAGGTCGACGGAAAGGGCGCCCAGCGCGACGTGGCCGTGCATGCGCGCGATCTCGCCGGCGCGCGCGAAGGCGACAAGGTGGTCGTCGAGGTGCGCGGGCAGGGAGAGCGGTCCGACATGGCGTCCGGGACCGTGTCAGAGGTGCTCGGCCGCGTCGGCAATCCGCGCGTCGAACTCGCCGCGATCGCGCGGCGATACGGCTTGTCGCTCGAATTTCCGAGGGAAGTCGACGCCGAGGCGCTTGCCATTCCCTCGGCGATTCCGGAAGCGGAAATCGCGAAGCGGCTGGATTTGCGCGATCACGTCTGTTTCACGATCGATCCCGACGACGCGAAGGATTTCGACGACGCGGTGTCGATCGAAGTCGACGGTGAAGGCAATTTTCTGCTGGGGGTGCATATCGCCGATGTCAGCCATTACGTGGTGAAAGACTCCGAGCTGGATCGCGAAGCCTACACGCGGGGCACAAGCGTCTATCTGGTGGATGGCGTCATCCCGATGCTGCCCGAGCGGCTGTCGAATCATCTGTGCAGTCTGCGCGAGGGGCAGGACCGGCTGACCTATTCCGCCATCATGACCGTCTCGCCCAGGGGCGCGGTGAAGGACTTTGCGTTCCGGAAGACCGTGATCCGTTCCCGGCGCCGTTTCACGTATGACGAAGCGCAGCAGGTCATTCACGACGGGCGGGGTGACTGCGTCGAACAGCTCCTGATGATGAGCAAGCTCGCGACGGTGCTGATGAAAAAGCGTTTCCGGGAAGGGTCCATCGATTTCTCGGTGCCGGAGGTGAAGTTCGTGCTGAACGCCGCCGGGTTCCCGACGGAAATCATCGCGAAGGAGCGACTGCACAGCATGCGCCTCATCGAGGAATTCATGCTGCTGGCCAACAAGACCGTTGCCGCGGCCGTGCGGGCGATGCGGGTGCGTGATGTGGAGCTGCCGTTCCTGTACCGTGTGCATGATCTGCCCGATCCCGAGAAGGTGCGCGAGCTGGTGGAGTTCGTGCGTCACCTCGGCCTGGATATTCGCCTCGACGCCGCGTCATCGCAATCCTTTCAGCGGATGATCGAGGCCTTGCGCGACAAACCCGAATCGGCGGTCGTGCAGGGGGTGACGATCCGCTCCATGGCGAAGGCCGTGTACAGCGAGAAGAACATCGGGCATTTTGGACTGGGGTTCGCGCTCTACACGCATTTCACGTCGCCGATACGCCGCTATCCCGACCTCATCGTGCACAGGATGCTGCACGAGTACCAGGAGGGGCATACGGACGCGGTGCTGCGAACCTACGGCAAGCGCATCGTGGATATCGCCAAGCATTCGTCGGAGCGCGAGCGCCTCGCCGTGGAGGCGGAGCGGGCTTCCAGAAAGATCAAGGAAGTGGAATACATGCAGCGCCATCTGGGCGATGAATTCGACGCCGTGATCAGCGGAGTGACCTCGTACGGATTGTACGTCGAGCTTGTTCCCATCCTCGTCGAGGGATTGGTGCATGTGCGGACCATGGACGACGATTACTACGACTTCGACGCGCGGCGCAAGGCGCTCGTCGGGAAGCGGACACGTCGCATGTACCGGCTCGGAAGCACGGTTCGCGTGCAGGTCTCGCGTGTGGATAACGTCGAGAAGCAGATCGACTTTGTGATCGTGGCCGGTCATGGATGATCCCGTCGTCGTCATCGCCGCGGGAAATTCGCGCACGAAGGTCGCGGTCATGCGCGGAGGGGCGATGGAGCGTTTTCCGGTCGTGCTGGAGACGGCGCGCGTGACGGCGGAGGCGTTGCGGGAGGTCCTTGGGAGTTTCGGCGTGTTGCCGGCTGCACGAGCCGTGCTGTGTTCCGTCGTGCCGCGGGTTTCGGCGATGGCTGACGACGCCCTGCGGCTGTTGAAGGCGGAGCCCGCGCTGCCTGTTGACGCGGAGAAAATCGACTGGATGCGGATGGACTACGCGCCGCGGGCGGCGATCGGAGCGGATCGTGTCTGTTGCGTGCTGGGATTGCGCGAGCAGTATGGCGGTCCCGCGGTCGCGGTGGATTTCGGGACGGCGACCACCTTCAACATGATTGACGCCGAGGGAAATTTCGCGGGAGGAAACATTGCGCCGGGAATCGCGACCGCGCTGGCCTCGCTGCATGCCGCGACGGCGCGATTGCCGCTCGTGAAGGTGCCGGATCCGCATCGGCTTCCGCCCTTGTTGGCGCGCGGGACGGAGGAGTCCATCGCGGGCGGCGTGTTCTGGAGCGCGTGGCACGCCGTGCGCGGCATGGCGGAAGAGGCCGAGCGGCGCGCCGGACAGCCGGTGCGCGTGGTCCTGACCGGAGGCGGAGCGGGCCTGTTTGCAGGGGTCGCAGGGCCGCGTTGCATTCAAGACGAGTTCCTCCTTTTTAAGGGCGTCGCCGCGTATGCCGCGCGCGTGCGATGAAAAAAAAGTGGACGCGGGATTTGCTTTCAGCGATTCAAGTGTTATATTAGAGGCCCGATTGGAACGCGTCAGAAAAAAAAGTTGAAAGGCGCTTGACTTCGGGAATCGAACCGAGTATATTTGTAGTCCCTTCAAGAGAGGGCGTCGCCTGAAAAAGCGACTTGTTCTTTGAAAAGAGTTTGTGCATAGTCAGTGATTTTGAGGACCAACTTGAACTCAAAGTTGTAAGTATATCTACAACGGAGAGTTTGATCCTGGCTCAGGACGAACGCTGGCGGCGTGCTTAACACATGCAAGTCAACGACGTTTGCGTAGCAATATGCAAACGGAGTGGCGCACGGGTGAGTAACGCGTATGCAATTTGCCCTTTGCTCGGGAATAACATTTCCAACGAGGTGCTAATACCCGATGATGCAGCGGCACCGCATGGTGACAGTTGTTAAAGCTTCGGTGGCAAGGGATAAGCATGCGTCTGATTAGCTTGTTGGCGGGGTAACGGCCCACCAAGGCTTTGATCAGTAGCTGGTCTGAGAGGATGATCAGCCACACTGGGACTGAGACACGGCCCAGACTCCTACGGGAGGCAGCAGTGAGGAATATTGCGCAATGGACGAAAGTCTGACGCAGCAACGCCGCGTGCGGGATGAAGGCCTTTCAGGTCGTAAACCGCTGTAGCAGGGAAAAAATATCCCGTTAGACGGGATTGATGGTACCCTGAAAGTAAGCCTCGGCTAACTACGTGCCAGCAGCCGCGGTAATACGTAGGAGGCGAGCGTTGTCCGGATTTACTGGGTGTAAAGGGTCCGCAGGCGGGTATTTAAGTCGGTGGTGAAATCCTTCAGCTTAACTGAAGAGCTGCCTCCGATACTGAATATCTTGAATACGGGAGAGGGTGACGGAATTCCAGGTGTAGCGGTGAAATGCTTAGATATCTGGAAGAACACCGGTTGCGAAGGCTGTTGCCTGGCCCGTTATTGACGCTCATGGACGAAAGCGTGGGGATCAAACAGGATTAGATACCCTGGTAGTCCACGCTGTAAACGATGGATACTCGGTGTTGGCCCGCAAGGGTCGGTGCCTAAGCTAACGCAGTAAGTATCCCACCTGGGAAGTACGATCGCAAGGTTGAAACTCAAAGGAATTGACGGGGGCCCGCACAAGCAGTGGAGCATGTGGTTTAATTCGATGCAACGCGAAGAACCTTACCTAGGCTCGAAAGACTGGATTATCCTCTGGTGAAAGTCGGAGGCGTCGCAAGACAATCCAGACAGGTGCTGCATGGCTGTCGTCAGCTCGTGCCGTGAGGTGTTGGGTTAAGTCCCGCAACGAGCGCAACCCCTTTCCCTAGTTGCCATCAGATAATGCTGGGAACTCTAGGGAGACTGCCTACGCAAGTAGTGAGGAAGGTGGGGATGACGTCAAGTCCTCATGGCCCTTACGCCTAGGGCTACACACGTGCTACAATGGCCGCTACAGAGGGTCGCAATACCGCAAGGTGGAGCAAATCCCAAAAAAGCGGTCTCAGTCCGGATCGAAGTCTGCAACTCGACTTCGTGAAGCTGGAATTGCTAGTAATCGCAGATCAGCATGCTGCGGTGAATACGTTCCCGGGCCTTGTACACACCGCCCGTCAAGCCATGGAAGCTGGGGGCGCCCGAAGTCAGTGTGCCAACCGCAAGGAGGCAGCTGCCTAAGGCGAAACCGGTGACTGGGGCTAAGTCGTAACAAGGTAGCCGTACCGGAAGGTGCGGCTGGATCACCTCCTTTCTAAAGAGTCTTTCGGCTCCCCGTGCCGAAGAGACGAGTTTCTTGCCTCAAAATCGCTCCTATGCACAACTCTTTTCATTGTTATTTATCTGGCCGGGTCTGTAGCTCAGGTGGTTAGAGCGCACGCCTGATAAGCGTGAGGTCGGTAGTTCAACTCTACCCAGGCCCACCATATCAATGCGGATGCCTGGGGCCTGTAGCTCAGTTGGTAGAGCGCCTGATTTGCATTCAGGAGGTCGTCGGTTCGAAACCGGTCAGGTCCACAGCTTGGTTTGGAACAGTCCGCATGGTGCGGGCGGTGTTCCGGTGAGGTTCGAGTCCCGCCAAACCGCGTCTGCGAAACAGCAGAAGTCGTTCTTTGACGTATTGGAAGATTGCTGGAAATGTCACTCTCGAGAGAGAGTGGGATTGTCCGGCGATAACACGAAAACTTCATGTTCCTATGTTTTTAAAAAGTTCACCGGAGCACCGATCCGTTTAACGGATCACTGTCCTGTGTGATAAAAAAGAATACGGTGAAGTTACTAAGAGCACACGGTGGATGCCTTGGCAACAGAAGGCGAAGAAGGACGCGGTTACCTGCGATAAGCCTCGGCGAGACGGAAGCAGTCTTAGACCCGGGGATTTCCGAATGGGAAAACCCATCTCGAGTCATGTCGAGATATTGCATGCTGAATAAATAGGTATGCAAGGCTAACGGGGAGAACTGAAACATCTAAGTACCCCCAGGAATAGAGAACAATCGTAATTCCCTGAGTAGTGGCGAGCGAAACGGGAACAGCCTAAACCGAGCAATATGGAAGGAAGCAACCGTTGTATTGCCGGTGTCGTGGGACAGACTGATCAAATTGCTTTGAGATCGAGGAGTTACAAAACGTGTCGTTAGTCGAAGCGCTTGGAAAGGCGTGCCAAAGAAGGTGAAAGCCCTGTAGGCGAAAACGTCACGTCTCCTGTTCTGTATCCCAAGTACCGCGGAGTAAGTGGAATTCTGTGTGAATCTGCCAGAACCATCTGGTAAGGCTAAATACTCTCTGTTGACCGATAGTGCACAAGTACCGTGAGGGAAAGGTGAAAAGAACCCTTTAGAAGGGAGTGAAAAGAATCTGAAACCGTGTGCTTACAAACGGTAGGAGGAAGTTATGGTGCTTGCACCATAATGACTGACTGCGTGCCTTTTGCTTAATGAGCCAACGAGTTACTCGTACGTTGCAAGGTTAAACCGCTCAGCGGTGCAGCCGTAGCGAAAGCAAGTCTGAAATGGGCGATTTAAGTAACGTGCGGTAGACGCGAACCCGTGTGATCTACCGATGGCCAGGATGAAGTGGGAGTAAAATCTCATGGAGGTCCGAACTAATGTGGGTTGAAAACCGCTTGGATGAGCTGTCGGTAGGAGTGAAAGGCCAATCAAACTCGGAAATAGCTCGTACTCTCCGAAATGTTTTTAGGAACAGCCTCGTGAGTAGTGTCCCGGAGGTAGAGCACTGATTGGGCTAGGGCTGTCACAACGGTACCAAACCCAGACAAACTCCGAATTCCGGAGACATGTTCCACGGGAGTGAGGCGGCGAGGGATAAGCTCCGTCGCCGAGAGGGGAATAACCCAGACCATCAGCTAAGGTCCCCAAGTATACGTTAACAGACAAAGGATGTCAGATTGCTCAGACAACTAGGATGTTGGCTTAGAAGCAGCCATTCATTTAAAGAGTGCGTAATAGCTCACTAGTCAAGCGATCAGGCGTCGATAATTCTCGGGACTAAACGTATTACCGAAGCTATGGGCTTCGCACTTGTGCGGAGCGGTAGGAGAGCATTCTGTAGGCGAGCCACGAAGTGGCGATCTTCGGATCGAAGACGCGTCGTGAGGCGTGTTGGAGCGTACAGAAAAGAAAATGTTGGCATAAGTAACGATAAACACTGTGAAAAACAGTGTCACCGTAAACCCAAGGGTTCCTGAGCAACGTTAATCGACTCAGGGTTAGTCGGAACCTAAGCCGAGGCCGAAAGGCGTAGGTGATGGAAAACAGGTTGAATATTCCTGTACCTGTGTACGTTCGTTTGACCGTAAGGGGTGACGCAGAAGTGAAAGGTCAGCCACCTGTTGGATGGTGGTTTAAGCAGGTAGATCGGAAGAGTAGGCAAATCCGCTCTTCTATGGTCGAGACGCGAATAGGGTGCCCGTATGGGCCACAACTGACCCTAATCAGGCTGCCGAGAAAACCCTCGTATGGGAGAACGTACTCAGTCCGTACCGTAAACCGACACAGGTGGGTGAGGAGAGTATCCTAAGGTGCTCGAGTGAGCCGTGGTTAAGGAACTCGGCAAATTGACTCCGTAACTTCGGGAAAAGGAGTGCCCCTAGTAGGTGACATTACAAGTGAAGCTGAATGGGGTCGCAGAGAATCGGCCCAGGCGACTGTTTAACAAAAACACATGACTATGCAAACTCAATTGAGAGGAAGTATATAGTCTGACACCTGCCCGGTGCCGGAAGGTTAAGGAGAGATGTCAGCGCAAGCAAAGCATTGAACCGAAGCCCCGGTAAACGGCGGCCGTAACTATAACGGTCCTAAGGTAGCGAAATTCCTTGTCGGGTAAGTTCCGACCTGCACGAATGGTGTAACGATCTGGGCACTGTCTCAACCACGGGCTCGGTGAACTTGAGGTGCCGGTGAAGACACCGGCTACCCGCATATGGACGGAAAGACCCCGTGCACCTTTACTGCACCCTAACATTGGGTTTGGGTACGGTATGTGTAGGATAGGTGGGAGACTGTGAAGCTGGGGCGCTAGCCTCGGTGGAGTCGCCGTTGAAATACCACCCTTACTTTATTTGAATTCTAACCCACTGCCGTGAATCCGGTGGGGGGACAGTGTTAGGCGGGTAGTTTGACTGGGGCGGTCGCCTCCTAAAATGTAACGGAGGCTCTCAATGGTACCCTCAGCATGGTTGGTAATCATGCGTCGAGTGCATACGCATAAGGGTGCTTAACTGCGAGACTGACAGGTCGAGCAGGTGCGAAAGCAGGAGTAAGTGATCCGACGGTTGGGCGTGGAACTGCCGTCGCTCAAAGGATAAAAGGTACGCCGGGGATAACAGGCTGATCTCCCCCAAGAGTTCACATCGACGGGGAGGTTTGGCACCTCGATGTCGGCTCATCGCATCCTGGGGCTGAAGAAGGTCCCAAGGGTTTGGCTGTTCGCCAATTAAAGCGGTACGTGAGCTGGGTTCAGAACGTCGTGAGACAGTTCGGTCCCTATCCTATGCGGGCGGAGGATGATTGAGGAGATTCGCTCTTAGTACGAGAGGACCGGAGTGAACGAACCTCTAGTGTACCAGTTGTCGCGCCAGCGGCACCGCTGGGTAGCTACGTTCGGAAGGGATAAGCGCTGAAAGCATCTAAGCACGAAGCCCACTCCAAGATGAGTCATCCCGTCTTTTGACCTAAAGACTCCTGGAAGATGACCAGGTGATAGGCACCAGGTGTACGCACAGCAATGTGTTCAGCCGAGGTGTACTAATAAGTCGTGCGCCTTCCCGTAATTATTTTTTGTGACACAGGATGGCTCCGGTGAATTTTTTAAAGACATGGTAACAATGAAGTAATCTTCCAATTACGTCGCATAAGTGTTCTTGGCGACTATAGCGAGGGTGTCACACCTCTTCCCATTCCGAACAGAGCAGTTAAGCCCCTCTACGCCGATGGTACTTGCCGGGTAACTGGCCGGGAGAGTAGGAAGTCGCCAGAACTTTATTTTAGAACCCCATCAGAAATGATGGGGTTTTTTTATTGTGTGTAAATTGGACAACATATATCCGATGTTCAAGGACGAGACAGTTCCTCATCATCGAAGTGCTTGAAAATAAGGAATATCGCGTGTATTCTCTGGCATGATCCTTGCGAATATTCATCATTGTACAGACAGCATAAACAAGGATCAATACAATGCGGCGATTTCCGACTACGCAGGTTCCCCTTCTTCTCCTCATGAGCGCACTATATTTCTTCCCCGCGCAACCGGCACTGCGTGCCCAAATCGCAGTACCGGAAGGATCCCTCATCATCCCCATGGATAATTCGATAAATATCACCCTCGGCGGTCAGGCCCAGGTGATCAAGGCGTACGGCTTGGTCTACAAGCTGCTCTCCGCAGGGGTTCCGGTCGGATGGTCATATTCCACGTCGAAATCGAAGGACGGGACTGACTTTGCCGCAGCCGGCAATCAGGTGAGCAGACGCATTGGAAACGTCACCGTCGCCTCGGCATTCAATTATCGAGCAAGCCAGTTCATCATCATGGTTGGGGACACCGCGTTGGCCGGTCCGCAAATCCGATCCTTCGGTAACAGCGTGACTGTCCATCAGGTCCTGTCCGCGTTTGCCGGCGTCCCTGTGCAGCACACCCTCAACCAGATTCCAAGAGCGTACATCGAAGATCGAGATGCGGGTGAAATTTCGCGAATTACCACTGTCTTAGGAAATGCTGGGATTCCTTCAAGCGCGTATACGACAAGTTCCGCCGGAGTGCCGAACATTTCTTCGCTTTCCGGAACCGGTTCCGGATGCTACACCATCTTCATGATCCCGCACGAAGACAACATGACCGCAACGGACGCCACAAATCTCAAGGCGTTTCTCGATGACGGAGGGAACGTCTACCTTCAATGCCATGCCATCGAGGATTTCGAAAATGTGCATGATGCGATGGTGTTGACGACAACGGGGATTTCCAAGCAGGATGACGCTACGTACACCTATCCGAATGCCGGCGCCCGGATGACCATCGGCCAATTTTACGGCACTTGCGAGAGCCAGGGTGGTTCGGTCAAGGCATGGAAACTGCCATCCGGAGGCGCGTATCAGTCAGGGTACATCCCCATCGTCCAGAAGAGTACCGACGCGAGCTACCACAAGGTGATGGCTATCCGCAAGGACAATGATCCCGGGAAGGGCCTGCTGGTTCTTGGCGGTGGCCATGAGTATGACGGCAAGACGAACCTCTCGCGAATATTGCTCAATGCTTTCCTGACGCCGTCTCAGCGCCTGGGTTGCACCCCTCTTCCCGTTGAACTTTCGAGCTTCTCGGCACAGGTGGTCGCCAATTCCGTGCAACTCCGGTGGAGAACGACCACGGAGAAGAACAATTTCGGTTTCGAGGTACAGCGCAGAATCGAGGCAAAGGACTGGACAAGCGCGGGATTCGTGGACGGGCATGGCACGGTGAACACACCGGTGAATTACACATTCGAGGACCTCGACGCGCTCCTGCACGGCAACGGACTGCAGTACCGACTCAAGCAGATCGACCGCGACGGCACGGCCGCGTTCTCGCCGATCATCACCGTCCACTCACGCGGCGAGATCCCGTCGGCAACCATCGCGGGCTTCTCACCGAATCCTGCCAGCGCTTCGACGTCGGTGTCATTCCAGCTCGCGGATGACGCACCGGTGTCCATCTCCATCTACGACATGATGGGACGCGAACGGACCATCGTGATGTCGAACCAGCCGCTCGGAGCGGGCTCGCATTCGATTGCGATCGACGTGTCCGCATTGCTTCCCGGCACCTACTACGCGATGTTGAAAACGACGGCGGGAGCATCCACGTCGAGACTGACAATCAGCAGATAGGGCGCAGGCCCCTCGCGGTCAACGCATCGAGCGAACATGAAAAGAGCGAAGTCGCATGACTTCGCTCTTTTTGTTGCAGGCGACGGGCGATGTCTCAGGCGGCGGCGTTCTTCGCGGTATTCTCGAGGACTCTCACCACGAGATTCCAAAATTTGTCCACCGTGCTGATCTGGAGACACTCGTCCGGTGAATGGGCGCCCATGATGGTGGGACCGAAGGAAATCATGTCCATTTTCGGATAGACTTCGCCGATCAAGCCGCATTCGAGGCCGGCATGGATGGCCTTGATCTCCGGATCCACACCGTAGAGCTGCTTGTAAGAATCACGGGTCACTTTCAGGGCCAGCGACTGCATGTTGGGCTTCCAGCCCGGATACCCGTCGCCAAGCACGACGTTCAATCCGGCCAGGCGCAGCACGGCGGTGACGTGATCCACCGCATCAAATTTCTCGCTTTCCACGGAGCTTCTCTGGCTGGTACCGATGGTCAGCGTGTTGCCGTCCATCGTGACGGTCGCCAGATTCGTCGAGGTCTCGACGAGACCGGGGATGTCCGCGCTCATTTTCAGGACACCGTGAGGAAGCGCGTGGAGGACATCGATCAACGTCCGCACCTGCTCTGCGGCGATCACCTTCCCGCTTCCCTCTGTTGCGCGTGCCGCGAGGAGCAGGGTGGGTTCCACCGAGCCGATTTCGTTCAGGAACAACGCGGTCAGTGTCGTGGATTTTTCGATGATCGCCGGGGCCGCAGCGGCGGGCACATAGACGACGCATTCCGCTTCACGCGGGATGGCATTGCGCTTGCTGCCGCCCGATATCGACGCGAGCCGCACATCGGTGTCCTTCGCGAAAGCGGAGAGGGCGCGGACGAGAAAACGGATCGCATTTCCGCGACCGGTGTGAATGTCGAGCCCCGAGTGCCCGCCTTTCAGTCCGGAAACGGTGATCTCCAACGCGGAATATCCGGCAGGCGCGTTCTCGAACGTGAGCGCAAGCACGCCCGCGCTGTCCATGCCGCCGGAGCAGCCGACATACAGGGCGCCATCCTCTTCGGAATCGAGGTTCAGCATGATGTCCGCGTTCACAAATCCCGCCTTCAGGCCCTTCGCTCCGGTCAATCCCGTCTCCTCGTCGATGGTGAAGAGGAATTCCATCGGCGGGTGCGCGAGATCTTTGGCCTCAAGGACGGCGAGCGCAGCAGCGACACCGATGCCATTGTCGGCGCCGAGCGTCGTGCCCCGAGCACGCACCCAGTCGCCGTCGATGATGGTCTGGATCGGGTCGTTGTCAAAGTCGTGTTCAGTCCCCTTGTTTTTCTCGCAGACCATGTCCACATGTCCCTGAATGAGGACCGTCGGGGCGTTCTCGAAGCCTGGTGTTGCGGGCTTGCGCACGAGCATGTTGCCGCACGCATCCATGGAGTAGGAATAGCCGAGTTCGGTGACAAGCGCCTTCAAGTACGCGATCACTTTCTCTTCCTTCTTCGAAGGACGAGGCTGCTGCGTGAGGCCGTGGAAATGTTTCCAGATGAGGGCGGGTTTCAATTCTGTGATCGGAGTGGACACGGGCATTTCCTTTCGGTGATTGATGGGATTGGTCAGCAATGCCGAAACATAGCGCATCATCAAGGCAGAGGCAAACACGGTGTCGACGGCAGCGGGGAAGCGCGCGTGTCTTGCCTCCCCTCGCATCAAGCGGTAAGTTGCACCGGTACTATTCATCATCGGCAACACATGATTCATTGCATGATTTCTCTTCGCGCATTTCGCAAGGCATTCCCGATCCTGCTCGTGCTCTCGCTGTCCGCCGTCGCGCAGGACACGAGGGAAAACGGGGAGTTCAAGCTGGCGCAGGGCCTGTACAACGACGGTCTGTACGCGCAGGCGGAGGACCAGTTCAAGGTGTTCATCGAAAAATTTCCCGGCACCGCACTCGGTGTGGAGGCGCGCTTCACGCTCGGACTCGTACAGATGAAACTGAAGAAATGGCGCGATGCGCGGGCGTCGTTTCAGGATTTCGCGCTCCGGTTTCCCGACAACAACAAGGCCCCCGACGCCTGGTGGCATCTCGGCGAAGCGTTCGCCGCGGAGCGGAACTACCCGGAGGCCGCGTCGGCCTTCGCCCGCCTCAAGACCTTCAATCCGAAGAACAAACGCGCGCCGGAGGCCTTGCTTGAAGCGAGCAGGTACTTCCTCAAATCGGGAGACACGGAAAACGCGATGCTGGTGTTGAACACCGTCCTGCTGGAATATCCGCAGTCCGACGCGGTGAAGGAAGCAACCTTCGCGCTCGGCACGCTGTTCGTCGCAGCGGGCGACTATGAGCGAGCGATGCGGGAGTTTACGAAGGTGCAGAATGCCGGAGTTCCACCGGGCTTGAAAGCGCGCGCGACCGTCGCGATCGGCGGGATCCATGCGCTTCTGGGAAATGCCGAGGAGGCCGAGAGAAAATACCGCGAGGTGCTGACCCTGTACGCCAAAACCGACGCCGTGCACGAAGCATGGGTGCGGCTCGGCGATTTGCAGCGCGCGCAGAAGAAGGATGCCGACGCCTCAGCGAGTTACGAGACGGTTCGAAAGAATGCCGCCGCTCCCGTCGCATTGCGCGTGGAGGCGACGGTCGGCGCCGCGGAGAATGCGCTGCAGGCGGGACGCGCCTCGGACGCCGCGCGGCTCTATGCCGGACTCTTCTCCTCGTACCCGGACCAGGCCTTCGAAGCCGCCGTGTATCGCAAGGCCTCGGCGGCATCACGGAAATCGGGCGATTATACCGCGTCCGCGCTGTATCTTGAACAGCTCTCCGCCGACACGCTGATCATTGTGGATCGCCGGACTCTTCTCGTGGAGATGGCGGAGAATGCGCGCGCAGGAAGGAAGCCGGCACAGGCAATTCAGTACCTGCGACGCTATCTCGACCGCTATCCGTCCGATGAAGGCGCACCGTTTGCGCTGCTGGCCATCGCGGACATTCAGGAGAAGGACTATGGCAACCTCACCCGCGCGGCGGAATTATACGGCGAGATACTCAACAGGTACAGCGCGAGCGCCGTCGCGGACCAAGCCCAGTTTGCGCGTGCCCGGGTCCTCGAAGCGCAGGGGAAGATCGCCGATGCCACAGAGGCGTACGAACAGGTGCTCGTGCAGTATCCGGCATCGTCGCGCGTGAACGATGCGCTTCTGAAACTGGCCGAACTCCGGCGTTTCAAAGCCGTGGTGACACCGGAAGCGTTTGCGTCCCTGGCGGCGGCACTGTCCGCCCTGCAGGACAAGGCGGGAAGCGGCCAGGTGGAGATTCTCCTCGGTGAACTCTATCTGTTGCAGGTGAAAGACTACGTGAAGGCGGCAACGGCCTTTGCCTCGGCGATCGCGAAAGGTGTCTCGGGCGAGGACGCACAGCGCGCGGCGTTCGGCAGGGCACTGGCGGCCGCGCGTCTCGCGCAGAAGAACGGTGGCGGCACGGCGGAAGCCGAGCAGCTTCTTGGAGCCTTCGTGCTGCAGTATCCCGCGGGAGAGCGGACGGACGAGGCCTCCTATGAACTGTACCTCCTGCGCACGCGGGATCAATCCGCGGTCGCGGTGCTCGATGCCGCGTCGAAGTATCTTGCCGCGAAACCGGGGACGCGCGTCGCGGAAGTCCGCATCGCCTTCGCGCAGGCGTTGCTGGAGGCGGGGAGGGACAAGGAGGCCGAGCAGGAATGCAGCGGCGTGATCGACGCCGCGCGGGGCACGCCGGAAGCCGGGGCCGCGCACTTCCGCCGCGGAATCGCGCGCGTGTCGCTGAAGAACTACAACGCCGCGATGGATGATTTTCGCGAGTGCGACCGGGTCGCTCCGAACGGGCGGGACAATGCGCAGGCGCTCTTCGCGCTTGGCAGCACGCTGTTGCGCACCGGCCAGTACGGAGAGGCCGCGAGAGTGTTCGAGAGTCTCGCCGATCGCTTCCGGTATTCGCCATTGGCGGATTCCGCGTCGCTCGGACTCCTCGTCGCGCTCGCGGATGGCGGCCGGTTGCCGGCGGCGATTGCGCGCGCCCAGGGATTTTTGCGAACGATCGAGGAGAATCCCTTCCGGTCCCGCGATGGACGCCTGCGCGAATACCTGTACCAGTACGCGGTGCTGCTCGCGCGCGCGAAGAACGTCGCGGCGGCGAAGGGCGCGCTGCAGCGCTACGCGACGGAATTCCCCGACGGCGCGCGCATCGGCGATGTGTACTTTGCGCTTGGGCAGATCTTCAAGGATGAAGGCCGGACGAGTCTTGCGACGGCCACTCTCCAGAAGGCAGCCGCGTTGAACATCGGCGGACAGGCCAGCCTGCAGGTGGCCGATCTGCTGCTCGATGACGGCAAGTACGACGATGCGATCCGGGAATACGAGCGCATCGCCCAGAAGGTGCAGACGAAGATCGAGCGCAGCTACGCGCAATCGCGCATCGTGGTCGCGCTGTTCCGGGCCGATCGCGTCGCAGACGCCCAGGCGCGCGCGGCGGAATTCCGGGCGGCGTATCCGGACGCGGAGCCCGTGTTCGGCGAGTTTGAGGTCGAGCGGGGCAGGCAGCTGTTCCGGCAGAAAAAGTACAAGGAGGCGCTGTCGGTCTTCGAAGACGTTGCAGACGCCAAGGATGCGGAAGCGGCTGCACTCGGGTTGCTCTGGGTCGCGCGCACCCACGAGGCGATGAACCTCGATCAGGAAGCCACGGAGGAGTTCACGGAACTCCTGAAGAAATATCCGAGGACCTCGGCGGCGACGGAGGCCTCGCTCTCGCTGGCGCGCATCGCCATGCGAGCCGAGCGGTACGATGTCGCGGGACCGCAGTTCAAGAACGTGGCGGAAGCGCCGAAGCCCTCCACGGCGATGCTGCGCGAAGCGCTCGACGGCCTGATCACCTGCTATGAAGAACTCAAGATGTACGATGCCGCCGTCGAGATGACGAAGCGCTTCCTCGCAGCGTTCCCGAATGATCCCAAAGCGTTCCGCAAGCGGGTGAACCTTGGCGTGTACTATCAGCAACTGCAATATTTCGAACCCGCGATCACGCACCTCGAGAGCCTGCTCTCGCAGGCGACCGCCGAGGATCAGGCGGAAATACGCTACTACATCGGCGAGTGCTACTACTACAAGGGAGACTTCACGCAGGCGGCGCTCGAATTCCTGAAGGTGCCGTATCTCGTCGTGCAGAAAACGGAGATTGACTGGACCGCCTCATCGTACTACATGGCCGGACAGGCGTACGAAAAAATCGGCAAACCCGAGCTCGCGCTCGATCTCTACCAGAAAATCATCAGCACGCCCGGCATCGATGCTCGCTACAAGGGGCAGGCGGAAAAAGAAAGCGAACGCGTGAAGAAACTGCTGAACAAATGACCGGCTGAGCGGCACACCTTCCGAGCAAGGACGGACATGTTCCACGTCGAATGGACTCCCGAAATCCGCTTCGTGATCGCCCTCGCGCTGGGCTTTCTCGTCGGCCTCGAGCGCGAAACCATGAGCATCGCCAAGAAGCAGCGCATACTCGCGGGTGTGAGGACCTACACGATCATCAGCATGTATGGCTACGCATGCGCATTTCTTCTGAAATCGGGCGCATGGGCGGCGATCCCGCTGGGGATGGCCACGGTCGCGGCGATGCTCGTCGTCGGATATCTCGCGAAGCTCAAAGAAGGGCACATCGGCTGGACGAGCGAGGTTTCCGCCGCCTTGACGTTCGTTGTCGGAGCATTGTCGCTTCTGGTGGAAGTCTGGGTTCCGATGGCCCTCGCAGTCATGAACACCATGCTGCTGTCGGAAAAATCGGAAATCGAGCATCATGTGGAGAAGCTCGACAAGGCCGAATTCCTCGCGGTGGTGAAATTCATCCTGATCACCGCCATCATCCTCCCCGCGGTGCCGAATCAGGAGTACACCCAATTCGCCTTGAACCCGACGCGCATATGGCAGATCGTCGTGATGGTGTCGTCGGTCGGGTTCATCGGGTACTTCATTACGAAGAAATTCGGGAGCCGCTTCGGCCTGCCGATTTCAGGACTGGTGGGAGGGATCGTGTCCAGCACGGCGGTGAGCATTGCGATGGGACGCATCGCGCAGACGAACGCGGAGCAGGAGGGCAACGCGTTGCGCGCCGCGCTGCTCGCGAGTTCCGTCATGTACCTGCGCATTCTGGTGCTGATCTGGATACTGAATCCCGCGTTGCTCGTCCTGCTCTGGTGGAAACTCCTGTTCCTGTTTGTCGCCGGCATCGCGCTGTCGCTTTTCATCCGGTCGACGCGCGCAAACACCGGGAGCGACACGCTCCGGTCGCTGCAGAATCCCTTCGAGATCCGTCCGGCGCTGCTGTTCGCCGTGGTCTTCGTGGTGCTCACCGTGGTGACGGCGCTCATCCGGAACAGCTTCGGGGATTCGGGCCTTCTCGTTCTCTCGTCGGTGATCGGCGTGGTGGATGTGGATCCCTTCGTGCTGTCCATCGTGCAGGGGACCCTTCCGGCCAGCAGCGTCATGCTCACCGCAATCCTGCTCGCGCTCATGAGCAACACCATGGTGAAGGGCGTGTACTTCGGATCGATGGCGAAAGGCGTGCGAGGCGCCACCGCGTGGCGCTACGCGCTCTGGGCGTTGCTGCACCTGCCGGTCATCGTGCTCTTCTGACCGGGACGATCTCTCCTTCTTCACGCGCGGGCCGCGCGCGTCACTCCTGCGCGGGGTGTTCGTTCTCGGTCAGTTGCTCGAGCGTCTGGCGCGCGCGCGCGAGGCGCCAGGCGCCGTTCTCCAGCACGGCTTCCGCGGCGAGGGGCCGGGAGTTGTAGGTGGAACTCATCGACGATCCGTACGCGCCCGCGGAGAAGATCGCGACGAGTTCTCCCTCGCGCACCTCCTGCATCCGCCGCTGCACGGCGAAGGTGTCTCCGGATTCGCACACGGGACCGACCACGTCGTATGGCACGATCGCCCTGCCGGGATGCAGCTGCACCGGGCGGATCTCGTGATAGGCCTCGTACAATGCGGGGCGGATGAGATCGTTCATCCCCGCGTCGAGGATGAGGAAGGAACGCTGATTGTTGCGCTTGATGTACTCCGCGCGCGCGAGCAGGACGCCCGCATTGGCGACGAGAAATCGTCCGGGTTCGGAGAGCAGCCGGACTCCGCGCGGAAGGAGCGGCGCGATCGCCGCGACGAGCGCCCCGGGGCCGAAGTCGACGGGAGCGTCCCCGTACGGCACGCCGATGCCGCCGCCGATATTGAGATGCGTCACGGGATGCCGGAGCGAGGGACGCACGCGCTCGATGAACGCGAGGAGTGTGCGCACACCCTCGACCCACGGCCCGGCGTCGAACAGCATGGAGCCGAGATGCATGCCGAAACCGGCAAGCCGGACGTGTTCGAGTGACGCGATGCGCGCGATCGCCGCTTCCGCATCGGCGGCGCTCAGTCCGAACTTGTGCTCGGCGAGGCCCGTCGCGATGTAGGGATGCGTGTGCGCGTCGACATCCGGATTGATGCGCAGCACGACAGTGGCGACGACACCTCGGTTGCGCGCAACCTCGTCGATGCGGACGCACTCTTCGACGGACTCCGCATTGAACAGCAGGATGCCTGCGGCGAGGCCGTCGTCGATGTCCTGCCGTGTCTTGCCGACCCCGGTCATGGTAACCCGGGACGGGTCGGCGCCGGCGCGCAGTGCGCGGTAGAGCTCCCCGCGCGAGTTGACGTCGAAGCCGGATCCCGCCCGCGCGAGCGCGCGCAGTACCGCGAGCGATGCGTTCGCCTTGACGGCATAGCACGTGAGATGCTCGACCTCGGTGAACGCGTCCTCGTAGGAACGGTACCGTGCCGCGATGGCGTCGAGATTGTAGAGATAGAGCGGCGTGCCGCAGTCGGCGGCGATGTCCGCGACCGGGATGCCGCCGCAGTGCAGCGCGTCGTCCGCGTCGTGAAAGCCGTCGGCGAAGGGGAACCGCTCCATCTACTCGAACACGCCCTTCCCGGGCACGGTGCTGAAGAACTCGTCGTGCAGTTCGCGCACCGCCGTCGGAATGCTGCTCTCGTCGACGACGAAGGTGATGTTGATCTCCGACGCGCCCTGGGAGATCATGTCGATGGGGATGTCGCGCAGGCGGCCGAACACCCGGGCGGCGATGCCCTTCTCGGATTTGAGCTTCTCGCCGACGATGCAGACGATGGCCTTGTTGCGCTGGATCTGCACGCGGCCGTACTCCTCGAGATCCTGCACCAGCGCGTCGAGCGAGGGCGTATAGTCGACGCTGAGCGAGACGCTGACCTCCGACGTGGTGACGAGGTCGACGGACGTGTGGTGCTCGCTGAAAATGTCGAAGATCTTCTTCATGAACCCGTAGCTGCCGAGCATGCGCGCCGAGGAGATGTTCATCACCGTGATGCCGCGCTTGTAGGAGATGGACTTCACCGCCACATGCGAAGGGACGATGCGCGCCTTGATGAGCGTGCCGCCGGCCTGCGGGCGCTTCGAATTGTAGATGTGCACGGGGATGTTCTTGTCGATGGCCGGGAGCAGCGTGCTCGGGTGCAGGACCTTCGCGCCGAAGTAGGCGAGTTCCGACGCTTCCTGAAAGGACATTTCCTTGACGCGCAGCGCGTGCGGCACCAGCTTGGGATCGGCGGTCAGGATCCCGTCCACATCCGTCCAGATTTCGATGTCGTCGGCGTTCAGCACCGTGCCGAACATGCGCTCGCCGTACGACATCACGAAATCGAGCACGCGCGGCGAGAGGTCGCCGGTGATGCTGATGCCGTAGAGCAGATGGCGCAGTTCGTCGAAGAAGCCGTTCACTTCCCTGATCAGCCCGTCCTGTTCGCGGAGGCCGTTGATCAAGCCCTGAATGATCTCGAAATGGCGGTCGATGATGCGCGTCTTGAGCAGCGCCTGCGCTTCGGGCTCCTGCCCGCCGGCAGCAAGCTCCGCGCAACGGATCAGCGTGTTGGTGGATCCGGAAACTGCCGAGAGAACGACGACCGGTTTTTTCTTCGCGCGCATCCGGACAATGTCGCACATGGTTTTCATCGCGGCGGCGTCTTCGACCGACGTTCCGCCGAACTTCATCACGATCATGCTTGCTGCCTGTGTGTTGGGGCGATCGATAGAACAGCAAAGTACGAAGACGCCGCGGGAATGGGAAGGGGGGAAGGAGGAAGTCATGAGGAGGGAGTGGTGAGGAGGGAGAAGGGAGATGAAAATTTCCCCTTGACATGGACGATGGCGTGTATTAACTTTGTAGCGCAAAGTACTTTGAGGATATACCATCCAGCCGGGAAGCATTGACCATGGAAGATCTTGAACGCCACTTGCGGGACCTGTCCGACATCCGTTCCATCATGGAGCGGTCGAGCACGTTTCCATCGTTGAGCGGGTTGTCGGGCGTGAGCGTGGGAGTCGTGGGCCTGCTTGGCGCCGCGTTGGGCGGATGGCTGCTCGGCCCGGAATCGTGGAATGGGGCGCTCACAGGGGCATCATACACCGCTGCGGCGACGAGCGAGGAGGCGGGTCCCTGGTGGCTGTCCTTTTTTTTCATCATCACGATCAGCATGTCGCTGTCCTGCGCGATGACGTTTTCTGTTCGTCGAGCGCGGATGCTCGGGGCGGATCTCTGGACGCCCGCGACGAAGCGTCTCATCGGCGCGCTGGCTGTGCCGCTTGCGTTGGGAGGCATCTGGTGCGTTGCGGTCGCGTGGCATGGCGCGCCGCAGCTCATTCCCGCGTCGATGCTGGTCTTCTACGGTCTCGCGCTCATGCATGCGGGCGTGTATGCGGTGCCGGAGATCCGCTGGCTCGGCGGGCTGCAGGCAGCGCTCGGCGTCGTCGCGGCGTTCTGGACGGGAGGGGGGCTGCTGCTCTGGGCGGCGGGTTTCGGAGTCCTGCACATCGTCTACGGCGCGCTGATGGTGAAGAGGTACGGCCGGTGAAGCCGTTGCTCCACAACTGGAATGCGGTATTCGACAACCGGGTGCGGCTGGCGGCGATGGCGCTGCTCGTCGTCCGGGGGCAGGCCGATTTCATCGCGCTGCGCGACGAACTCGGGGTCACCGACGGCAACCTCGCAAGTCACCTCGCGGTGCTCGAGCGGGAACGGTACCTGCGCGTCAGCAAGAAATTCGCCGGTAAGAAACCGCTGACCACCTACGCCGTGACCGAAGCCGGCCGGCGCGCTTTCGCCGCGCATCTCGACGCCCTCGAGGCGCTGCTGCGTCCCGGCGCGGGACAGGAGCACGTCCGGTGATCGGCCGCCTTGTCGCCATTGCGAAGGCCGCGCTGTTCGCCCTGCTGGTGGTGTTCATGCACGGCATGCTCGCCGCACCGCTCTTTCGTCGCGCCTGCCGCTATTATCTCGATCTCGTGCTCGTACAAAGTAAAACCGACGTCCCGTGACACAACGCATTTCCGCGCTGCTCCACGCCGATCAATCCAGAAACCACGGAATCTCCCCATTCAAAGGCTTGAACATTCCATGAAAGAAAGCGCGCTGAAACAATCGATACTCCTGCGCCTCCTGCTTGTCGCGGGGCTGGCATTGCTGCTCCTCATTCCGGTTGCACTCGTCGCAGTGCTGATCTCCGAGCGCGAGTCCACCCGCAACGCGGCGGTCATGGAAGTCACGCGCCAATGGGGCGCTCGGCAGATCCTCGCCGGGCCGATATTGACGACGCCGTTCCTGCGCACCGTGACGGACAAGCGGGGCGAAACGCGCGAAAGGACGGAAGAAGTTCACATGCTTCCGGATACCGTCACCATCGCCGCGACGGTGAGTCCCGAGATTCGCAGCAAGGGCATCTACAACGTCGTGCTCTACGGCGCGAAGACGGTCATCCGTGCGACCTTCGATGTCGCGCCCATCATGAACGGGTACGGGCGATACGGTGCGCCGCAATGGAACGATGCCACCTTGAGCCTGGGAATCTCGGATGTGAAGGGCATCGCGGCAATCCGCCGCATCACCGTCAACGGGGTGGAGGTGAAGGCGGAGCCCGGCATCCGCACGCGGGACCACGTCAATACCGGCTTCACCATCCCCATGCCGGCCGGCTTCAGCGGCACGCGTCTGCAGCTCGATCTGGAAGTGGACTTCCGCGGGAGCGAGGAACTGCGGGTCGTGCCTGTCGGCAAGCACACCGTCGTCACCATGGCGGCGCCATGGGGCGATCCGGGTTTCGTGGGCGAGTTCCTGCCCGTCACGCGCGACATCCGGCGCGACAGCTTCCGCGCGACCTGGAGCGTGCTCGATTTCAATCGCAATCTGCCGCAGACATGGACGGGAAAACAGAAGTCGCTCGAGGCCTCGTCGCTGGGTGTGCGGCTGGTGCTCACCGTGGACGAATATCAGAAGAACGAGCGGGCGGTGAAGTACGCCATTCTGTTCATCGCCCTGACCTTCCTCGGGTTTTTCATGATCGATGCGCTGATGCGCTCGCCGTTCCACCCCGTGCACTACCTCCTCGTCGGCTTCGCCCTCATCCTCTTCTTCGTGCTGCTGCTATCGCTCTCCGAGCAGATCCCGTTCAACGCCGCGTACGCGGCGGGGAGCGTTGCGGTCGTGCTGCTGATTTCGCTGTACACGAAGGGGGTGACCGGCCGCTGGGATCTTGCCGCCATCGTGGCGGGAGTGCTTGCCGGACTCTACGGATTCCTCTTCATCCTCCTCCAGCTGGAAGATCTCGCGCTGCTGCTGGGAAGCATCGGGCTCCTGTTCATCCTCGCGATCGTGATGCACCTGACGCGCAGAATCGACTGGTTCCAGCCGCAAAAGACGCAGGAGGGCTGAATCCCGCGTCTGGAGCGGAAGCGCTCGCGGTGTATCTCGCGGCTTGTATGGATGCGCGGATTTCGCGTTCTTTCGAGGAGAAAGGACAATACATGGATATCAGCGCACGACGAGAAGACCTGATACGAGCCTTGCAGGAGCAGCACGCGTTTCCCGGGATGTTCCCCATCGTCCTCATCGCGCGGAGCGATCTCGCCTTCACCGCGCGACTCCACGCCGCGCTGGAGTATGCCCAGGAAGGTGCCCGGTTCGAAGTCACCGAACGGCCGTCCTCCCGGAATACCTACGTCTCCTACACGGTGCGGGTGCATGTGGAAACCGCCGAAATCGCCCTGGAGCGAAAAGCGTTTCTCAGCGCTCTCGACGGCGTGATCATGACGCTGTAATCGCGATCCATGTCCTCCCATTTCCGGCCGATCTTGCAAGACCCCCTCGTCGTGGCTATTTTTCCATGTCGTGCCGGTTCACAGACACGCGCTGCATAGCATGCCTCTTCCCACACCCGACGTTCAGCTCGAGGTCACCGACGGGGTCGACACCACCCATCCCGCCAAGGTGATCCTCTTCAACGACGAGGTGCACACGTTCGACGACGTCGCAACCCAGCTCGTGAAGGCGATCGGTTGCTCGCTGCAACGGGGCTACGACTTCGCGAACGAAGTGCACACCCGCGGGAAGGCGCGCGTGTTCACCGGCGACATGCCCGATTGCCTGCGCGTCAGCGGAGTGCTCGAGGAGATCGCGCTCCATACGCAGATCGAAATGTGACTTCTGACGGGAGCGGCGTTGCCGGGCGCAGGCAGCTGGCCGCGACGAGAGTACCGATTTTTCACTTCCAAGCAAATCGCATGACTTCATCCGACATACGCCAGTCCTTTCTCGATTTCTTTGCATCGAAAGCGCACCGCATCGTGCCGAGCGCGCCCGTGGTGCCGCACGACGATCCCACCCTGTTGTTCACCAACGCGGGGATGAACCAGTTCAAGGACGTGTTCCTCGGCACGGGAACCCGCGAGTACACGCGCGCCGCCGACACGCAGAAGTGCATCCGCGTCTCGGGAAAACACAACGATCTCGAGGAAGTCGGCCGCGACACGTACCACCATACCTTCTTTGAAATGCTCGGAAATTGGAGCTTCGGCGACTACTACAAGCGCGAGGCCATTTCCTGGGCGTGGGAGCTGCTCACGGACGTGTGGAAGCTGCCGAAGGAGCGCCTGCACGCCACCGTGTACCGCGACGACGACGAGGCCTTCGCGCTGTGGGCGGAGGTGACCGACATCGATCCGGCGCATGTGCACCGCTTCGGAGAGAAGGACAATTTCTGGGAAATGGGCGAGACGGGTCCCTGCGGCCCGTGCTCGGAAATCCATGTGGATCTGACGGACGACCTGAGCGGCGCCGCGCTGGTGAATGCCGGTTCGCCGCTGGTCATGGAGATCTGGAATCTCGTCTTCATCCAGTACAATCGCGATGAACAGGGCGTGCTGCACGAACTGCCGGCAAAGCACGTCGACACGGGCATGGGCTTCGAGCGCATCTGCGCCGTGCTGCAGGGTGCGCGTTCGAATTACGACACCGACATCTTCATGCCCGTCATCGCCCGCATTGCCGCGCTCACCGGACGCGCGTACGACGGCGACGCCGCGGTCGCCATGCGCGTCATCGCGGACCATGTCCGCATGCTGTCCTTCGCGATCGCGGACGGCGCGATGCCCGGAAACGAGGGGCGCGGCTACGTGCTGCGCCGCATCCTGCGCCGCGCCAGCCGTTTCGCGCGATCGCTCGAGATGCGGGAGCCCTTCCTCTGGCGCGTGGTCGGCACCCTGTGCGACACCATGGGAACCGTGTTCCCGGAACTCGTCGAACGCCGTGACATCGTGGAGAAGGTGATCCGTTCCGAAGAGGAATCGTTCAATGCGACGCTCGATCGCGGGCTCGAGATTTTCGACGAGATTGTCCGAAAACTGACCGCTTCCGGCGGAACGGCGCTCGCGGGGGACGACGCTTTCAAGCTGTACGACACCTTCGGTTTTCCGATCGATCTCACGATGCTGCTCTCGGAAGAACGGGGACTCACCGTCGACATTCCGCGTTTCGATGCCCTGCTGCGGGAGCAGAAGGAACGTTCGCGCGCGGTAACGAAAAGCACGGTCGTATTTCCGACCGGACGCGACGGCGCGGGAATCGATCTGGAGCTTGCCCCCGCAGACGCATCGCGCGCCCGTTTCGTCGGGTATGAGACGCTGGAGACGGACGCCGAAGTGCTGGGCGTGAAACTGCAGGACGGTTCCGCGTACATTGTGCTGGATCAATCGCCGTTCTACGTGGAGTCCGGCGGACAGGTGAGCGACACCGGCGTGCTGCGTATCGGCGACGCCGACTGCGCCGTGATCGGCCTCACGAAAAGCGATCGCGGCATCATTCACGTCGTGCAGGCAGACGACGGATTCCGTCTCGACACGTCGGACCGCGTCCGCGCGCGCGTCGACGGCCCGCGCCGGCGGGCGATCATGCGCAACCATACGGCCACGCATCTGATGCACGCCGCGTTGCGAGCCGTGCTCGGCACGCACGTGCAGCAGGCGGGATCGCTGGTCGATCCGGAGCGCCTGCGTTTCGACTTCTCGCATTTCTCGAAGGTGCAGCCGGAGGAAGTGCGCGAGATCGAAGCGATCGTCAACGAGCACATCCTCGCGGCGCAGCCCGTCGCGCAGCACCGCGACATCGCCTTCGACGACGCGAAAAAGATGGGCGCGCTGATGTTCTTCGGCGACAAGTACGGCGACCGCGTGAACGTCCTCGAGGTCCCCGGCTTCTCCATGGAATTCTGCGGCGGCACCCACGTGCGCAACACCGCGGAGATCGGCCTGTTCAAAATCGTCTCCGAGGGCAGCATCGCCAGCGGCACGCGGCGCATCGAGGCGGTCACCGGACAGGGCGTCCTGCGCGAGATTGACGGACTGCATGACGCGCTGCGACGGAAGGATGCCGACGCCGAAGGCTTGCACGACAGGATCAGGCAGCTCGAGAAGGAACTCTCGCGATTCGCGTTGCAGCAGGCCGCCGGCGCGCTCGACGCGCTGATCACGGCCGCGCCGGATTGGGAAGGCGCGAAGATCATCGTGACGAGGGTGACGGCGGGCGATGCGGAACAGCTCCGCGCGTTGGGAGAACTTCTGCGCGGCAAGCTCGGCAGCGGCGTCGGAGTCCTCGCAGCGGTGATTGACGACAAGGTCGCCCTCGTCTGCGTCGCGACCGACGACGTGATCCGCGACCGCGGCGTGAAGGCCGGGGCCGTCGTCAGCGAGCTTGCGCGGCGCCTCGGCGGCAAGGGCGGCGGTCGGCCGCAGATCGCCACCGCGGGGGGGAAGGACATCGCGATGCTCGACGAGGTCCTCGCGCAGGCACGTGACATCATCACCGCCCCCGCATCCTGATGCCCGGCCGCATCCATACGTTTTTTCTCGACGCGCACCGCGCGCATCGCCCGCTGCTGCTCCTGCTGCTCGATCCCGATCACGCATCGCTGGAGGACGCGCAAATCCTCGCGCGGGACGCGCGCGAAGCCGGCGTGGACGGTCTGCTCGTCGGCGGCAGCCTCACCGCGCACGCACATCTCGATCGCTTCATCCGCGGCGTCAAGGAGGTGACGGACAGTCCCGTCGTCCTCTTCCCGGGCGGGATTCACCAGATCTCCGGTGAAGCCGACGCGATTCTCTTCCTCTCCATCATCAGCGGCCGCAATCCGGATTCGCTCATCCACCAGCATGTGCTGGCGGCGCCCATCGTTCGGCGTCTCGGACTCGAAGCCGTGGCAACCGCATACATGCTCATCGAATCCGGCGCCGTGTCGTCCGCCGAATTCATGAGCGGGACGCGTCCGCTTCCCCGCGCCAAGGCGGATATTGCCGTCGCGCACGCGCTCGCCGCGGAGATACTCGGATTCCGAATGCTGTACCTGGAAGCGGGGAGCGGGGCACCTCTCCCGGTCCCGCCCGGAACGATCGCCCGGATTGCGCAGAGCGTCGATCTGCCGCTGCTCGTCGGGGGCGGATTGCGTTCGCCAGATGCGGCCGCGGAAGCAGTGCGGGCCGGGGCGACAGCGGTGGTCGTCGGGACGCACTTCGAGACCGCAGAGAACATTGCGCAACTCCGCGACTTTGCCGCCGCCGTGCACAATGCGCGGAGCACGGCCGGCATCGCGGTGTAGCGCGGGTCAGGCATCATTTTCGAATAACACTGGAGCGCCCATGAAACGCGGTATGCTTGCCCTCTCTCTCGGCATCCTCCTGGTATCGGCCAACGGATGCACGCCGCTTTCCGAGCTTGAAGACGAGAATCAGCAGCTGCTCTCCCGCATCGACACACTCGAGGTGCTTCGCGAGAGCTGCGACTCGCGTATGGCCGCGCTTTCCCACCGCATCACCACGCTGGAACAGGAGCGGTCCATTCTCGCGGACGCGAACCGGCAGCTGTCAGACCGTCTCGCCACGGCGGCCGCGCTACCGCCAGTCATTGTCGCGCCTTCCGCACAGCCGTCCGCTCCTGCACTGACTGCCGTGCCTGCAACCAGCAAGGCCGGCCGCGGTGGAAAGAAGGTCGTCACCAAACCCGTCTCGCCCACTCCCGTGGTGAAATCGAAATCCGGCAAGACACAGGACACGCACCCTGGTAACGCGCAGCAGATTGCAGAGGAAACAGCCGAGCCCGAAACACCGAGCATTCCAACGCCGAATGCGCAGACGCAAAGCACCCCGCCTGCTCCGGAGCGTGCCGTTCGCGATCCGGAACCTCCTGTGAAGCAGACGCCGGAGATAGCGCCTCCGCAGACGCAGCCCGTGCCCCTCCGCGAGAACGCGCACATTTCGCGGCCGCAGGGAACACCCACCGGTCCGATGGCATGGCCCGAATCCCCGGCCTCCCGCACTCCTCCCGCGGCACAGCAACAGCGTCCCGCCGCGCAGCAACAGCGTCCCGCCGCGGAACCGCGCGTTCCGGACGCGCGTAACGAAGCGCCCCCGACCGTGGACGAAGCGAGGCAGGAAGCGCCGCCCGCGCCTGCGTCGAGGGAGTCGTATCTCTCGAGATATCAGACAGCGCTCTCCGATTTCAACCGCCGGAAGTACACGCAGGCCATCGAACAGTTTTCAGCCCTGCTGCGACTCCCGGAGCAAAACGAAATGACGGACAATTGCGCGTACTGGATCGGCGAATCCCGCTACGCGCTCGGCGAGTATCCTCGAGCGGCGGATGCCTTCGGCACCGTGCTGTCCATGGGCGGATCGGACAAGGCCGATGCGGCGCTGATCATGCGCGGACAGACCTACATCCGCATGGGAAGAAAGGCGGATGCAAAAAACGATTTCCGCAGACTCCTCGACGCCTATCCGCACAGCCAATACGCCAAGCAGGCGCGCAGACTTCTGAAAACGACGCGCTGAAAAGGTCATCCTCGATTTGGAATGGAAATGAAAAAGTCCCGGACGTCTGTCCGGGACTTTTTCGCAATGCACACGCGTGGCGTCAGGCCGTTGTTGCGGGATCCTCCGGCTTCGGATCTTCGCTTGCCGGTGTCTCCGTGATTTCTTCTGTTGCCGGCGCTTCAACAACCGGAGCCGCTTCCGCAACCGGGGCCGCTTCCGCAACCGGGGCCGCTTCCGCAGCCGCTTCCGCAACCGCTTCCGCGACCGGGGCCGCTTCCGCAACCGGAGCCGCTTCCGCGACCGGGGCCGCTTCCGCAACCGGGGCCGCTTCCGCAACCGGAGCCGCTTCCGGAACCGGAGCCGCTTCCGCAACCGGAGCCGCTTCCGGAACCGGGGCTGCTTCCGCAACCGGAGCCGCTTCCGCGACCGGGGCCGCTTCCACAACCGGCGCTGCTTCCGCAACCGGAGCTGCATCCGGAACCGGCTCAGTGCCGGTCTGATTTGAGAGGAGATTCTGCAAGCCGGGAATATCTCCGAGCGTAAATCCTCTGTCGGAGGATGACTGCTTCAGATTGAACGATTCGCGTCCGCCGCCTCCGCCGCCGTGCTCCCGGGTTTCCTGCACTTCTTCGCGGACGATGGCGCAGATGAACGACTTCTTCTCCACATCCATTTCGATGACCTTCACCTGGACGATGTCGCCGAGCTGCACCGTCGATGCTTCGGGGCGCGGGGTGCGGGGGCCGCGACGGGCGCCGCCCATCTTGCCGCGTGGGACGAAGCAATCGATGTCATACTCGAGCGCGACAATGGCGCCGGCATCCATGACGCGCTTGACGGTGCCGGAGGCTTCCGCGCCGACGTGATAGATGTTTGCGAGGCGCGGCCACGGATCGGGTGTAGTGTCCTTGACGCTCAAGGCAATCCGCTTGTCGCCCGGTTTCGTCTCGAGAACCTTCACTTCGATTTCCTGGCCGATCTTGACCATTTCGGAAGGATGCTGCAGACGCTTGGTCCACGACAGATCCGAGACATGCACCATGCCCACGATACCCGGTTCAAGCTGCACATAGACGCCGAAGTCGGTGATGTTCCGCACCTTGCCTTTCTGGGTCGAGCCGCCGGGATATTTCTCCATGACGTTGGTCCATGGCGATTCCGTGAACTCTTTCATACTGAGCGCGATGCGCTCGTTCTTCGGATCAACGTCCACGACACGCACTTTCACGGTCTCGCGCACCTTCACGACATCGGCCGGATTTGCGACGCGAACCTTGCTGAGGCGCGAGACATGGACAAGACCGTCGACGCCGCCGAGATCGACAAAGACCCCGTAATTGGTGATCGACGTGACGACGCCTTCGAGGATGTCGCCCTTCTTGACGGTGGCGATCCTCTCCATTTTGAGCGCCTTCTTGCGGCTGCACACGAATTTTCTCTTTTCGAATTCGCTGATCTCGATGATGACGACGCCGATTTCCTGTCCGAGATACGGCGACATGTCCAACTGCTCAGCGCGCCCTTCAAGCTGGAACTGCGAGCGCGGGATGAACCCTTCGATTCCCTTGAAGGAAATGATCATGCCGCCGGGGATGGCTCTGACACACTGTGCCTGCAGGACGCCGACAGCTTCGTGGGCAGCGGTCAGTTCGTCCCACACCGGCTTCGCCTCCTCATCCGTCAGCTTCGGGCGTCGGCGGCCCTTCTTTTTCTCGCCACCCTCGCCCTCGGCCTCGCCTTCTCCATGCGGAGCAGCATCGCCCTCGACAACGGCGGTATCTCCGGCAGCCACGGTAGCGGCAGTCACGGCAGCGGCAGTCACGGCAGCGGCAGTCACGGGCTCGGCAACGACGGGCTCGGCAACGACGGGCTCGGCAACGACGGGCTCGGCAACGACGGGCTCGGCAACGACGGGCTCGGCAACGACGGGCTCGGCAACGACGGGCTCGGCAACGACGGGCTCGGCAACGACGGGCTCGGCAACGACGGGCTCGGCAACGATGGGCTCGACAACGGCAATTTCACCGGACCCCTCCAGTGCGGCAGGCTCGACGAGCGGGGCAGCGGTATCCACGTCGGCTGTCACCGAAGGGACGTTTTCGACAAGAGGAGTCGGCTGCTCGGCGTGATTCTCGGCTGCGGCGGGTTCTTCCACAGGGTTCGGTGTGGGCACGTCGTGCTCACGGTTATCGGGGGTTGTCGGCTCAGTCGTCATGGTTGGTTCCGGTTTAGTGACAAGGTTCGGGCGCAACGCGCCGTTCCACTTGGTTGATAGTGCATTCCCGCGGATGCACATCCTTCCCTCGGAAAACGCAATACGCGTGAGGAACGAAATGATCGCGGGGTATAGTACAGCAAATGTACTGAACAGCGCGATGAATGGCAACTCCGGACACGCGTGCAGCACATGCGGCGTATCCTTTCATGTTCCGTCCCCGGCCCGCGGCGCTGCCAACGCGAGGAGTGTTCGCAGTCGCGATGCTGTTCAACGCAAGGCGTCTTCCAACGCGGTTCCCGCGTCGGTCTTTTCATCGCGATATTTCACGATGACCGGTGTGTATAAATGCACGCCGCGCGCCTCCGCGAATCGCCCGTGCGCGGGACGGCTGCCCTGCACGACCACGGCATTCTCGGGAATTTCCAGGGGATGTTCGGAGGTTTTGCGGTACAGCACTTCGCGCACGAGATCGAAGACCGGAGTCGATCCGTTTAAAATCACGCCCGTCCCGATGACCGCGCGCCGACGC
Organism: Ignavibacteria bacterium; assembly: GCA_016720835.1. Taxonomy (GTDB): domain Bacteria; phylum Bacteroidota; class Ignavibacteria; order SZUA-365; family SZUA-365; genus JADKJW01. Next base: position 282,587 of record JADKJW010000001.1, on the reverse strand, counting down.
ACGATCGTCCCCTCATAGATGCCGCAGTTTCCGCCCACCATGACGTCATCCTCGATGATGACAGGCATCGCGCCGATGGGTTCGAGCACGCCGCCGATCTGCACCGCGGCACTGAGGTGGACGTTGCGTCCGATCTGCGCGCAGGAGCCGACCAGCGCGTGACTGTCGACCAGTGTTCCCTCATCAATGTACGCGCCGATGTTGATATAGGCGGGGGGCATGACGATGACTCCGGCCGCAAGGTAGCTCGCGTCGCGCACCGTGGTTCCGCCGGGCACGATGCGCCTCCCTTCGGAGGCGTCAAAATTCTGCACCGGCAGCGTGTTCTTGTCGGTGAAGGAAAACACCTGCGCGCCGTCGGGGGTCATGTCGGTGAGTACGCCTGCGCGGAATGCCCACAGGATGACTTGCTTGACCGGCATGTTGACGATCCACGTGTCGCCGTGCTTCTCCGCGGAGCGGATATCACCGTTGCGCAATTGCTCCCAGACCGGAAGCAGCAATGCGCGATCCGTGTCCGTTGCCTCGCGAGGGTCGATCGCGAGAATGCTGGAAATGTGCGTCATGATGTCCATGATGGTTCCCTCGCTCCGTATGTGATGGGATGGTGCGGAATAGTACGGAATCGGGCCGCTGCGCGCAAACCGGAGATGATCGCGCCGGGGCAGTCGGCGTTTCGGAAGCCGCGAGATGTTTTCCGCCTGAAAAAGGACGGACGCCCGAAAGCGTCCGTCCTCCTCGTCATTTCCGGAATGCGTTGCTACTTGAGCAGATGCATCATCCGCATCGAGCGATCGGCGTCCGCCGCGAGCTCGTAGAAGTACGTCCCGCCGGGCAGGGCGCTTGCGTCGAATCGATAGGTATGCGTGCCTGCCTCCAGCACGGAGCTGTCGCACAGACGCGCAACCTCGCGTCCGAGCACATTGTAGACACTGAGCGTGACACGCCGTCCTTCGCGGAGCCGGAACGAAATTGCCGTTGCGAGGCTTCCCGATGCCGTGGACGTACCAAACGGATTCGGGTAGTTCTGGTCCAGCGAGAGGGGTGCGACCCCGCCGAAGCGCTGCACGGCAATGGCCGAGGACGGATGCGTCGCGCCGTTCCGGTCGATCTGCACGAGACGATAACGGACCGTGGGATCCGATATCACGCCGGCCGGGAACGGTTCCGAGAAGGTGTAGCAGCGCGGGGCATTCGTCGTGCCGCTGCCTCGGACAAAGCCGGTCCAGGTCCAGGACCCGTCCTGCATGCGCTCGATGTCGAAACCGTAGTTGTTGCTCTCGGTGGCCGTCCGCCACTGGAGCTGCACGAGATCATCCGCGCATGCGCCGGTGAAGGAGACGAGTTCCACGGGGAGGGGATTGTCCGCTCCAGCGCCGATGCCGAACTCCCCGAAACCGGACATCCCCGTCCGATGCAGCGCGGGCTCAGTGTTCGATCCGGTGGTGGTCTGATGGGTGCCGTTCACGGTCCAGTTTCCCGCAGCAGCGCGCTTGATGAGATGCAGCGTCGTGTAGTCGAGTATGCCCGTGGCACCGCCGGCCTGCAGATCCAGCGAATAGGTTCCCAAGGACGAGCGTCCGAAACCGTCGCCTTCAGTGAGGCTCCAATAGCCGTCGTTGGAAGCGTTCAGGATGGTCGCCGGAGGATCGGAGATCGGGAGTCCCGCCGATCCCGGATCGGTGGAGTTGAACGTGGCTGTGAGCGTGCCGCTGGGATTCGGCGCCGCAGTGAATGTGATCGTCATGGTTTTGGCCCGTCCCTCGGATCCCACGGGAAAGACCCAGGACGTGAGTGAAGATGAGAGCCATCGTTTGAATTTCCCAATCACCATGCCATTTCCCGGAACCAGCTTCCCGAGCATGGTGCCGCCGCTTCCGAGGGTGAGTGTGTTGGTGCCGGTATTGACGGCGCCGTTCGTCAGCTCCAGCGTGTCCGCAACGGCGAAATTGGTGTTCAGCGAGACGCCCATCGCATTGTCCACCTGCAGGCCGATCTTCTGGAGATTTGTCACCGTGCCGACGGCGGAAAGTGTCTGCGGCGAGGAGCCGTTCAGGATGATTTTTGCCGGTCCGGTGCCGGTCACGGTCAACGTCCCGCCCGTCATCTGATACGTCCCTCCGACGGACAGGCGTGAGACGGTGCCTGACGCTCCGGTCGCGTTCGTCAGATCGAAAATGCCGCTGGCATGCTGCAGGCTGCCTGCAACCTCGATATGCGCGAATCCCCCCGTTCCTGCGCCCATCGTCACAATGTTTCCAGCTGCGAGCGTGGATGCGAGGACCAGGTTGCCGCCGATCGTGAGATGCGAGCCACCGGCAGAGGAGAAGAGGGTGAGGCTGGTTTCGCTGATGGTTTTGATGGTGAAATCACCGTTGATGGTGGAGAGCGCGCCGTTCAGCACCTTGCTCCCGCGGCCGGTAAATTCCCAGGTCACGTGGTGAAATGGCTGATTGAGCCCGCTGGGCGCCGCCGCCGTGTTTGACGGACCAACAAAATCCGCGGTGGAACCCGAATTCCACATCGCCATGGGGACCTGTCCCGCATCGCTGCTGAGTTTATAGACACCCCCGTTCATGAAGGTGATCGTCGAAGGCGTGGTGGTATAGGTGGGACCGTCCACCGCGCCGTTGCCTGAACGGAGCGTGCCGTACACGTCCACCGATCCGTTGCTGACGAGATCCGTCCCGAGGCCATTCAGGAGCGTCATCGTTCTGCCGGCGGGTATCGTCAACGTCCCCGCTGCTTCCACGACGAGCTGATCGACATTCAAGTCGAAGTTGAACGTGACCGTATGTCCAGCCCGAATCGTGACGACGCCGCTCGGCGACGCGGGCATGAAAGGCGCGGGCGTCACCCAGGTAGCGCCGTCGAAGCGCGCCCATGTCGCCAGACTGTTCCAGTTGCCGGATTGCGCGCTTCGGTAATCATTGGCCGTCTGCCCGAAGACTGCAACGGGGAGAAGGAATGCGAGGAATGCGGTTTTCAATTTCATGGTCGGGGTCCAGTGTTAGAATCGAATGTGTTGTATCTGATTTCTTCGTGCTTCCCGATTTCGCTGTGCGCGCGTCACGATGAATATGTTGTCCGCTGTGCGGTCCTTGTGCCGCTTCATGAAAAGAGACAGCGGACCCCTTTGTCGGTTTGAAAATGTTTTCAAGGATCGTACCAAATTGAAATGCCCATGGAGAATGCGGTCAAACAGCGTGCATCGTGCGTTTCCCCAGCGGCATTTCGGATATTCCGCCTTGAAATACTTTCAATGAATTGCTCCCATACTGCACATTTTGTAAGTTCTCGACAGGATTTAGCTAACGAAATTGTAAGGGTGATACATGAGAGTGTTTCTTTTCACCGCACTGGTTTCCTTGCTCGCGCCGGCGCTCCTTTCACAGACGATCGAATGGGAAGAGGCGCCGCAGTTCGAAATAGCGTTGAACGGAAAGGCGGATTTCAGCGCCAGGGCATATCAGCCGACCGCATCGAAACCGTACATGCTGCTGTTTATCGACAACGTGAAAACGCCGCTTCTCCTCGAATTGAGCACGAAAAAGGTGACGGAGCTCTCGGCAACTGCCGTCGTAGCCGGCCGTGAATACACGGTGACGAGCACGGGCATCCCCGCAGGAAAACCGGTTGGAAACTATACGTTGAAGGCCGGAGCAACGGTATTTCAGTACCGTGGAAAATCCGTGTCGCTGCGCATGAAGGACGCGCTGGTGGGCGAGGTCCCGCTCGGTGTTCTTCTCGCGCACAGTCCGGACTACACCATGCTTCGCAACGCGTACAAGGTCAAGAAGGCGCCGCTGGCATTCATCAAGGCATACGCGAAGCCGGTGAAGATCGTGGTCATGTTCGCGACCTGGTGTCCGACCTGCAAACGGGTGGTCCCGCGGCTGCTCCGCATTCTGCAGGACGCCGCGAATCCCAACATCTCCGCGCGCTACATCGGCATTGCGATGGGGGGAAGCGAACCGCAGAAGGAACTCAATGAGTTTGGCCACGACTACCCCGCGTTCATCGTGTTCAAGAACGGCAAGGAAGTCGGCCGTCTCGTGGGAGAACCGACGGTCACCATCGAGGAATACCTGGTCAATCTCCTGAAAAAATGACATCGAACCTGGCATCGAATCGCGCGTTGCGCGTGACGGCGCGCATCCTGCAGTGCCTGGTCGCGGGGGCGTTCCTGCTGGCCGCGGTCAAGGCGTTGGATATTTCCGCCTTCGCGGCGGAGATTCGCGGATACGGCATTTTTCCGGAGCTGTCGCTCTTCGGCGCGTGGTTCTTCGTCATCGTGGAGGTGATGCTCGCGATGGCGCTGCTGGTGAACGCGTACCCGCGCATGACGGCGCTGGCGATGCTGGTCTTGCTCGCCGTGTTCGTCGCGGTCACCGCCTACGCGCTGTCGATCGGGCTGCAGGGCAGTTGCGGCTGCTTCGGCAATCTCGTGCACCGGACACCGCAACAGGTCATCGTCGAGGATGTGCTCATGATGTGCGCAATGCTGTTCGTGCTGCTCGTTCATTCGAAGCAACGCATGAAAACCGCCGCGTGGAAGCCGGTCCTCATCCTCTTGTCCGGCGCCGCGGCGGCGGGACTCGCGATCGCCGCGCCGCATCTTCCACTGGACTCCTACGTCACCGACCTGCGCGTTGGAAAGCAGTTTTCCTCCTGGCCGGTGGAAGGCTTGACGCGGGATCTCCAGAGCGGGACGCATTTCGTGTTCCTGTTCACGTCCACCTCAAAGACAATCGAAACCGACGTCGCCATGATGAATGCCGTCGCGCAGTCGGAGGACATTCCCTCGACCATCGGTCTTCTCACCGAGGGGACCGCGAAGGTGACGGAAGTCATGTTTCAGTATGGAACAGCATTTCCCGTCGGTGCGCTCGAGCCGAAATTCGCACGGTATCTCTACCGCACGCTGCCGCGCGCATTCATCCTGCGCGACGGGGAAGTCCGCGAGGTCTGGTCGCGCATCCCGACGCCGGCCGAAGCACAACAGGCGATGCGCGCGGTCAACGCCCGGAGTACGAGCCCGTGACCATCCCTGAGCCGCGCGCGAGGACATCCGCATGAAAATCTACACGAAGACCGGCGACGCCGGGCTGACATCGCTCTTCGGCGGCGAACGCGTGCGCAAGGACGCGCTGCGCATCGCCGCGTACGGCACGGTGGACGAACTGAACGCCGCCGTCGGTTTCGCCATGGTCACCTGCGCTGACGCGGAAATCCGCGGCATGCTGACCGAGATTCAGAACGTGCTCTTCGTTCTCGGCTCGGATCTCGCGACGCCGCTCAGCGAGGCGAACGCCTCGGTGCCGCGCATGGAAGCGCGGCATGTCGACTGGCTGGAGCAGGGCATCGATTCGCTCGAAGCGCGGCTCGAACCGATCCGCTTCTTCATCCTTCCGGGCGGTTCCGACACGGCCGCGCGTCTCCATCTTTGCCGCACGGTCTGCCGTCGCGCGGAGCGCGAAACCGTCGCTCTCGACGCCGCCGACACCATCAACCGCATCGACATCCAGTACCTGAACCGGCTGTCGGATTTCCTGTTCGTCCTTTCCCGTTTCGCAAACCACGTCGCGGGCGCGGCCGAAGTGCGCTGGCAACCCTGAGCGCAGGCAGACCGCGGTATGTTCATCACCATCGCCGGCAATATCGGGTCGGGCAAGTCGTCGCTGACGTCCATCCTGCACGAGCGTTTCGGGTGGCAGCCCTTCTTCGAGTCCGTGGACGACAATCCCTACCTCGAGGATTTCTACGGCGACATGCGGCGCTGGTCGTTCCATCTCCAGGTCTACTTCCTCTCGCAGCGCTTCATCACGCACCGGGACATCACGGCGAGCGGAAACGACGTGGTGCAGGACCGCTCGATCTACGAGGACGCCGAAATCTTCGCGAAGAACCTGCATGCCATCGGCCGCATGGACGACCGCGATTTTACGAACTACCGCGCGCTCTTCGCGGCGATGACCAGCTATCTGCGCACCCCGGATCTCATGGTCTACCTCCGGGCCGGCGTCGACACGCTCGTGACGCAGATTCGCGCGCGCGGACGCCCGTACGAGCAGTCCATCGAACGCAGCTACCTCGAGCAGCTCAACGCGCTCTACGAGGAGTGGATCGACGGTTACACGCTCGGACCGCTGCTCGTCATTGACACCGACGCGACGGATTTCGTGCACGACATCGCGCAGCAGGAGGAGCTCCTCCGGCGCATCCGCGACGCTGTCGCCAACTCCGCGTAAGCCGTGCCAGCCGTTTTCCCAGTCCGTCGACTCTCGCGCAGCGTGCCGTTCGCCGCGTTGCTCCTCTGTGCCGCCCTGTCCGCCTTCGCGCAGACGGGCGCCATTCGCGGCACCGTGACGGATGCCGCGGGAGAGCCGCTCGTCGGCGCGAACGTGCTGGTGAAGGGTACCGTGCTCGGCGCGAAAAGCGGCATTGACGGCGGCTTCCTCATCCGGAAGGTGCGGCCGGGAGTCGCGCATGTGCAGGTGACCATGCTCGGATTCCTGAAGGACGACCGCACGGTGGACGTCGCGGCGGAGGGTGTCGCCACCCTGCGCATCGCGCTCCGGGAATCGCCGATCGAGACGGACGAGGTCGTCGTCACCGCCGGCCGCCGCGCGCAGAGCTTCGAGGAAATTCCGGTCAGCATCTCGTTGCTCGAAGGGCGCGACGTCGAAAAGCGCGGACTGATCTCGCTCGACCAGGCGCTGCGCTACGTGCCCGGCGTGAACATGACCGAATCGCAGGTGAACATCCGCGGATCGAGCGGGTACAGCCGCGCGCTCGGCACGCGCGTGCTGATGCTGCTCGACGGCGTGCCCATTCTCGCGGGCGACGCGAACGAGATCAAGTACGACGCGGTGCCGATGTACATGATCGAGCGCATAGAAGTGGTCAAGGGCTCGGGCTCCGCGCTGTACGGTTCGAGCGCCCTCGGCGGCGTGATCAACATCATCACGAAAACGCCCGTGCGCGCATCCACCCGGGCGCGCATCTACAGCGGTTTCTACGATGAGCCGCGGTGGCAGGAATGGAAGTGGTGGAGCGGCGGTCCGCGCGTCTTCAACGGGGTGGACGCGCAGCACGGCGATGTCGCCGGACCCTTCTCGTACATGGTCTCCGCGGGCGTCCGCAACAACCGCGGGTACCGGCAGAACGACGATTTTCTCCGATGGAACGCCAACGCGAAGGCCTCGTACCGCATCGATCCCGAGCGCGCGTTGAGCGCCGCCCTCAACATCGCGAGCGACGATCACGGCAACTGGATCTACTGGCGCGATCTCGAGCATGCCCTCGTGCCCCCGGCCTCCGCGGACCTGACCGAGCGCATCGTGTCGACCAAGCGGCAGTTCTCCCTGCAATACCGCGAGACCGCGAGCACGCGTTTCGCCTGGTCCGCGCGCGGGTTTCTCTATCGCACCGCCTTCAACACCAGCAGCGACACGTCCGATTTTTCGCTGCGACCGAACGACAAGACCCAGTCGACGGCCAACGTGTACGGTCTCGAGTGGCAGGGCACGTTCTCGTTGAACGACCGCAACATGCTCATCGGCGGTCTGGATGGATCCTACACCACGGTCGCGTCGACCACCTACGACAATCGCACCGGGTACGGTGGAGCCGCATACCTTCAGGACGAAATGGCCGTCACGGACCAGCTCACGCTGTCGCTCGGCGCGCGGCTCGACTATACCAAGGTGGATACGGCGAAGGCGGACGGGCAGATCAATCCGCGCATCGGCGCCGCGTACACGCCCGTGCACGGAACCATCTTCCGCGCATCGTACGGGTGGGGGTTCCGCGCGCCGTCCATCGCCGAGCGTTTCGCGTCGGCCAGCGGGGGAGGGCTGATCACGAAACCGAGTCCCGGACTGCTCTCCGAGCGAAGCACCTCCTACGAAGCGGGGGTGAAGCAGGAGTTGCCGATTCCGGCGGTCATCGATGCGGCGGTGTTCCTGAACGAATATGAGAATCTTGTGGAGCCGCTTCTCGACCCTGCCGACGGCAAGATCACCTTCGAGAACATCACGCGCGCGCGGATTCTCGGATTCGAAATCGGCATGCAGGCGTCGTTTCTCGACAAGCTCCTCGAGGGCGCGGTGAGTTACACGTACATGTATCCCCGCGACGTCACGGAGAACGCGATCCTCCGCTACCGGCCGCGGCATCTGTTCTACGCTTCAGGCCAGGTGCGGATTTTCGACGGTGTGCTTGGAGCGGACTTCCGATTCGTCAGCCGCATCGAGGAAATCGATACCGAGCTCGGTCTCATCATCCGGAACGCGGAGCAGCGGGTGGATGCGTACGTCACCGACCTGCGTTTCGGCTGGGACTTCGCGAGGCAGGGTTTGCCGCTGCGCGCGACCGTGCTGGCAAACAACGTCTTCAACTATTCGTATTCCGAAATCGTCGGGAACGTCGCTCCGATTCGGAACTTTACGCTGAGCCTGGAAGCGGAGTTCTGAACGGCGGCCGCGATCTCCCTGACGGGGACGATGTGCGGTCGCGAGGAGGCGTTATTTCGGCGTGGCCGGCGGCGTGGTGTTGAGCGAGTCGAGCCGTTGCAGTTCACGGGCGGCGCTTTTCGCGAGCGCGGGATCGGCGAGCGCCGCTTCGAAGGCTTCGCGCGCCTGCGCGGCGTTGCCGGCATCGCGTTGCGCGAGACCGATCTCGTACTGCGCGGCGGCTCTGGCGGCGTGTTTGCCGAGCCGCATCGCGCGGGCCGCCGCGCGGAGGGCGTTGTCGGTGCGTCCGAGCTTCGTGCTCGCGCGCGCGATGATGAGCCAGGGTTGATACATTCCGGAGTCGTTGCCAACGGCCTTCTCCGCGAGCAGGAGCGCGATGGCGTACGCGCCGCTGTCGATCAGCGCATGCGCCTTGCGGGTTTGCGCCGCCGCGAGTCCCTTGCGGGCGGGCTCCAGCTTTGGATTCAATTCCAGCGCCTTGTCGTAGGCCACGATCGATTTGTCGTAGTCCTTGAGCGCGCTGTATCCGGTCCCGAGAGCGTTGTACGCGGGCGCGAAGGAAGGATTGATCTTCACCGCCTCCTGAAAGGCCAGCACCGCGTCGCTCTCGCGCCTGGCGCGGCGGAGCGCGATGCCCTTCTGGTAGAGGAAGAACTCGTGGCGCTCCAGCTTCAGCGCCTCGTTGTATCTGCCGATGGCCTGCTCGAAATTGCCGGCATTCAGCGAACGGTTGCCCTCGTTGAACAGTTTTTTCGCGTCGACATTCTGCTGCGCCGCGAGCGGCACGAATGCAAACGCAAAAACGAGCAGTATTCCGACGGTTGCGCGCATGGTCTCCTCATAATGCGACATGCCGATGCGAACATCGGCATGTCTGGTGCGGAAGGCGGGACTTGAACCCGCATGCCCTTTCGAGCGCCACCCCCTCAAGATGGTGTGTCTGCCAATTTCACCACTTCCGCAGGGTCGTTTTTGTGAGGCTGGATGGGCTCGAACCATCGACCCTCTGCTTAAAAGGCAGATGCTCTACCTCTGAGCTACAGCCCCATCCGCCACAAAACGGAATACCAATCTACTGCGTCGGAATCGTTTTTGCAAATTGGGCACAGAATTCAGAAGTCAGAATTCAGAAGTCAGAATTCGGGAGAGATCGGTGATCGGGATTACTTCCGCTGGCCTTGCGCCTGTGTCGCGGACTCCGCACTTTGAAGCACTCTCTCAGTGTACGCGAAGCCGTACGCATTATTCTGATATTCGCGAAATTCCATCTTGCATCTCACGTCTCCCAGCTCACATCTTTCACCTGCCACCTTCACCCTTTCCCCCATGATCTCCCTTCTCCTTTTCGACCTCGACGGTACGCTCGCGGATTCGCGGCGCGACCTCGCTCTGGCGGTCAATCGCGCGTTGGCAACCTTCGGTGCACCCGCGCTGGAAGATGCCGTGATACTGCCGTTCATCGGTTTCGGCGCCAGCCACCTTGTGAGGGCGAGTCTGCGTGCCGCGGGGTGTGCGGATGTGGGGCTGGCCGATGCGATGCCGGTGTTCACGCGCCTGTACCGCGAGAATCTGCTCGTTCACACCGCGCTGTATCCGGGAGTGGCGGAGACCCTGCCGCACCTGCGAGGGATTCCGAAAGTCGTGATCACGAACAAGCCGAACGATCTCTCGGAAGCGGTGCTCGAAGGACTCGGCATTCGCGGTCACTTCGACATGGTTCTCGGAGGTGACGCGCTCGCGGAGATGAAGCCGTCCGCACTGCCGCTGCGGCACGCGATGAAGGTGTTCGGCGCAGCTCCGCGGGACACGGTGATGGTCGGCGATCTGCTGGTGGACCTGGAAGCGGCGAGAGCCGCGGGGACGTGGTCCTGCGCGGCTCTCTACGGTTTCATGGACGCCGCGGCCTTGCTTGCCGGGGCTCCGGATTACTCGATGACGGAATTCCGCGAACTGCCCGGAATCCTCGCCGGGATCAGTTGAAGTAGTACCAGAGTCCGATCTGCGGGAGTGGGAGAACGGTGCCGTCGCTGAAATACGTGATCGCGCCGCTGGCATTGAAGATGAGTTTTTTCGAAACACTCCATTCGTAGGCCACGCCGATGCCGAGACGCCAGGGCCCGTTGAGATCCACGCTGTCCTTCCCCTTGTAGCTGTAATAGCCGGTGCCGAGATACCCGTAGAAGCGGGAGCGCCCCATGACGTCAAAATCAAACTGGCCTTCGATGCCGAACGAGTACGTTTTGACATCGCCCGCCTTGATGCCGCCGCCGACGAGCTGTCCGCCGAAACGGCCGATCGGATGGAAGCGGACGCCGAGTCCGTACCCCGAGAGGACGCCAGCCTGAATGCCGACCGCCCAGAGATCGTTGCTTAAAAAGGGATTGGCTTCATCTTCCGGAGCGGATGCGAGCGGAGTGGTCTGTGCCGCTCCCGGCCGGGCCATGTCGGCGATGCGTTGCGCCTGCACGTTGCCGGCGAGGATGGCAATGAGTATCAGCGTGAAGATGGAGATACCGGTTCTTCTCATCGGGGATTCCTCTGCGGTTGTGATTCGTGCTTCAACATAGTAAGTTTTTGAAACGGGCCAAAGTATCCGATGCCCGCAGTACACTTTCTCCGGAGACCTCATGGCTGATGCCGTCGCGATACGAGGAACACCGCTCCCCGAGGTCCGTGAGCAGCTTGCCGCGCTCTGTGAGGGGGAGAACAGCGATGTTGCCATCCTCGCCAATGCCGCGGCGCTGCTGTACTGGTCCCTGGATGATGTCAACTGGGTGGGTTTCTATCTCCTCACTGGGGACGCGCTCCAGCTCGGCCCCTTCCATGGCAAGCCCGCATGCGTCACCATCCCGATGGGGAAGGGCGTGTGCGGCACGGCCGCGGCAACGCTGGCGACGCAGCGCGTTCCGGACGTGCATGCGTTTCCCGGCCACATCGCCTGCGACGTGGACTCCCGATCCGAGGTCGTGGTGCCGCTGTTCGACCGCGGGAGACTTTTCGGCGTTCTGGATGTGGACAGCCCCTCGCTTGCGCGTTTCGGCCCGGAAGAACAGGAGTTCCTTGAAGACGCCGCGCGCATCGTGCTTGCCGCGCTGCGCAAGGCCGACCCCGTGCTGCTTCGCACGGACGCGGGATTCCCTTGACATTCCAGGCGGGGGCAGGTATATTTGATGTAATTCGTACAATTCCCCACTATCCCTCCGAGTTCTATCGACCCTTCGTTATCGTTTTGTGTGATTTGACAACTGAAGCGAGAAACGATTGCCGTCGACCGTTCCCTTCCCGACATCGGGACGAGTGTTCCCTTTTTCCCTCCGCCCCGCGCCGATCATGGCATGGCGGAGTGAGGAACATTTCGCGGTATTTGCGGCTGCACGCGAGGGAAGCACGCGCATGATGCGTCTCTTCCGTTCCGCGCTGGGCAGGCAATCACTGTGGCACTTCTCGTCGCAGGCGCTGAACGCCCTGCTGGGGCTTGCCGTTCTGGGTGTTCTCACCCGATCCATGACCGTCGAACAGTTCGGTCTCTATTCCTTCGTGCTGACGGTCCTGACCTTCATCGCGGTTTTTTTCGATGCCGGCATCTTCGCTTCCGCGACGCGCCTCATGGCGGTGGCGGACGGGGCGGAGTACTGGCACGCTCGCGCAGGGGCGCTGCTGCTGGCGGCGGCGGCACTCGGCGTGCTTCTCGCCGCGTTCACCGCGCTCGCCAGCCTCGCTGTCGATCCCTTGTTCGGCAGGAACGCCGGTCACGTCCTGCTGCTCGTGTCGCCGCTTGCCATCGTGTTCCCGCTGCAGGAGATGCTCCTCTCCATCGCGCAGGGTTCCAACCGCATCCGTTTTCTCTCGGTGTACATGGTCCTCCCGAGGATCCTGCTCCTGCCCGCGCTCATGGTGATGGCGCTCGGCACCGGCGTTGCGATCGAAGGGGCCGTGTTGCTGACTCTCGTCACGACGGCGGTGTCCATCGCCGTCGGCATCGCGTATCTCCGGCCCCGGTTCCGGCGGCTTCGCGGACAGTTCTCCATCCTGCGCGTGGAAATGCGCGAGTTCGGGCGAGACATGTATCTGGGCAGAGTGATTGACGGACTGACGTCGGGACTCGACAAAATGCTGCTTTCGATGTTCCACGGCATGGCCTCCCTCGGTTTCTACACGGTGGCTCTCACCATGGTCTCGCCGATCGGCATGTTCAGCCGCGCGGTGGCGGTGAGCGCATACAAGCGGTTTGCGACGGAACGCAGGATCGCGCGCGCCATCCTGCTCGGCAACCTTGCCTGGTGCACCGCCGGAACCCTGCTGCTCGTGATCGCCTGCGAGTTTCTCATTCCGGTGTTTTTCACCGGCAAATACTCCGCGTCGCTTGCGGTGCTGCCCTTCCTCGCGGCAGGCGTATCGCTTCTGGGGTTGAACGGCCCCTTCCATTCCTTCCTCGCCGCGCAGCGGCAGGGCAGGAGCATGCGCATGATGGCGGTGAGCACATCGACGCTGAACATCATCCTCAACGTCTCGTTGATCCCCCTCTTCGCAATGACGGGCGCGGCCGTGGCGCTGATTTCGACCTACGCGTTGAACATTGCGATGAATCTCCACTACTACCGGAAGCACATCACCGCCATCGAGGGCACTGCCGATGCATAGTCACGAAGCGACGCCGAAACGCCCCATGCGCCCGATCGGCGCGAGAACCATTTGCGTGCCATCCGCTGTTTTGGAGAGTATGACCACGCTGATATCGACCGGCATGCAGACGATGACTCTCCGCGCCGCGGCTCTCGCGCTGCTCGCGGCGCTGCTCGCCGTTCCCCTTGCGGCGCAGACGCCGCGCGTGCTCATGTCCGACGCGAGCGGGGTGACGATCGAATACCGCCCGCAGCTGCGCTTCAGCAGCATCGCGCAAGGCGGTAGTACGTTTTCCCTCCCCGACTTTGACGGGGCGATAGAGCTGACACCCAACGACATCGGCGCGCCCGGTCTGCGCTACCACGCGGAAGTGCTCGCGCTTCCCGGACTCACAGGCAACACTGTCGCCGTGCTGCAGACCGAGTATGAAGACCGCGCGAACATTCTTCTCGCGCCGATCCCGTCCGTCAAACCCGGCGACGAGGGAAGCGAGATCCTGTACGAGCCCGGGCCAGGCTACGCGCAGTCCGGACTGCTGCCCGGGTCCGTCGTGTCGCTCGGGAATGTCGGCATCGCGCGCGACCGCATCATCGGATCGCTGCGTCTCTTTCCATTTCAGTACGACGCTCCGGCACGGCGCCTGCGCCTGTACACGCGCATCGTGGTGCGCGTCGATTATGGTCCGGCCGACGCGCGGCTGCGCCCGGTTTCGAAGGCGGACGGTTTCGCCGCGTCGGTGCTGAACGCCGACATGGCGGCGCGCGCGCTCGTGTTCCCGCGTCCCCTGCGCAAGACGCAGGCGACGGGCTTTTCGACGGGCAACTGGTATCGCATCGAGATTCCCGAGGAAGGGGTGTACCGGTTGACGCGCTCCTGGTTCCAGAACGCGGGCATCGACGTCGCCTCCCTGGATCCTCGCACCATCAAAATCTTCACGCACGGCGGACGCGAACTTCCCGCCTCCCTGCGCGACGAGCGTCCGGAGGACATGCAGGAGATTGCCATCGAAGTGAGCGGCGAGAACGACGGGCGCCTGGACGACGGCGACGAGGTCCTGTTCTTCGCGCAGGGCCTGACCGGCTTCACCTACGATTCCGCGAAGCAGCGCTACCGGCACTACATCCATCGCTACGACAACACGAACGCCTGCCTCCTGACCTTCGGCGGTGCGACGGGTGCACGGGTGGCACAGCAGCAATCGCTCAACGAACCGAGTCCCTTCAGCCCGCAGTGGTTTACCGGGAAGGAATTTTCGGAGGAGGAGGCGGAGAACTTTCTCTTTTCGGGCAAGAACTGGTTCGGAAAGAAGATCAATCCGTCCACCCTCGCGAACTCGCAGATGTTTGTGCGGAAACTCGAGGGTCTCGTCCGCACGGAGCCGGTGGTGGTGCGCCTGCTGCTGCTCTCGCAGTCCGAGGTGGCGAACACCTTCTCGATATCCGACGGCACGACGCTCGGCAGTGTCGGCATGGGCACGATTCGATTCAGCGACGACACGGGCGACATCGCCGCGACTTCCGGCGTGCGCGAATTCTCGCGCCCGGGCGACCTGCCCGACGACCGCAGCTCGCTGCGCGTGGAGTACAGCGCAACGAATCCCGAGAAGAGCCGCGGCGGTTACGTGGATTGGATCGAATGGTACTACGCGAGGCGCTTCGTCGCGCTGGGCGACGCGCTCGCGTTTTCGGCGCCCGACACCGCCGCCGTGTGCGCCTACGATCTCAACGGCTTCAGCACCAGCGACCTGCGCGTGTACGACGTGAGCGACTTCGCGCGCGTGCGCCGCATCGCCGATCCCTTCATCAGCGGCGGCACGGTGCGCTTCCAGGCCGCAGCGCGCGCGGGCCGGCCTCCGCAGTATCTGGCGCTTGCGCGCCCCGCGTTCAAGACCCCCGGCGCGCCCGTCAAGCTCCCGAATTCCGATCTGATGACTTCCAAGGGCGCGGAATACGTCATCATCACCGCTCCCGGTCTCGTCCCGGCCGCGAACACGCTGAAGCAGCACCGCGAACGCGCGGGCGACGACGCCCTGTCCGTGAAAGTCGTGACCGTCCCCGAGATCTACAACGAATTCAACAACAGCGTCGCCGATCCCGCGGCAATCCGGAACTTCCTCGCCCACGCCCTGGCGAACTGGGAAATCACCCCGCGCTATGTGCTGCTGTTCGGCGACGGCCACTACGATCCGAAGGGCCACAGCGACCAGGGCCGGGCGGAAGCGATCCTCGTGCCCGTGTGGGAGACCGAGAACACCCTCAACCGCATCTCCTGCTACGTGAGTGACGATTACTTCGCGCAGCTGGTCGGCGACGATGCCATCGTCGATCTCGCCACGGGTCGCCTGCCCGTGCAGACGCTCGCCGAGGCCGAGCACGTCGTGTCGAAAATCATCGCGTACGAAACGCATCCGGACCTCGATCCCTGGAAGAACCGCATCACGCTCGTCGCGGACGACGGTCTCACCACCAGCGGCGACGACCGCAGCGTCCACACCGCGCAATCGGAACTCCTCTCGAACAACGTGCCGCTCGAATTCGAGCAGCGCAAGATCTACATCGTGTCCTACAAGACCGAGAACACCGCGCAGGGCCGCCGCAAGCCGGAGGCGAACAAGGCCATCATCGATCAGATCAACGAGGGGACTCTGCTCATCAACTGGACCGGTCACGGCAGCGACGCCGTCTGGGCGCATGAAAACATCTTCGTGACGGAGTCCACCGTGCCCCAGCTCGTGAACGACGGGCGCCAGACCTTCGTGACCGCCGCCACCTGCACCTTCGGGCTGTACGACCGGCCCGGGCTGCGCAGCGGCACCGAGGCGATCATCCTCCATGAAGGCGGTGGCGCCATCGGCGCGCTCTCCTCCGTGCGCGTCGTGTTCTCCGGCCAGAATTCGTCCTACAATCAGGCCTTCTTCACCAACATTTTCACGAAGGGACGCGAACCGGACGGGCGCGCGAAGCGCATCGGCGACGGGAACTACACGACGAAACTCCTGTACAACAGCGACGCCAACTACGAGAAATTCCACCTCTTCGCCGATCCCGCGATGCGGCTGGCGCTGCCGCGCTACCGCTGCTCGATCGACTCGTTCCTCGTCAACGGCAACGTCGCCGCCGGGGACACGCTGCAGTTGAAGGCCCTCTCCACCGTCACCATCAAGGCCTCCGTCGTCAAGCCCGACAGCAGCGTCTGGACCGGCTTCAACGGCGTGGCGCAGGTGGCGCTGTACGATGCATCGCGCCGCATCTCCGTGCCGCTCGACGGCTGGAGCGGTTTCGACTACGGCATGCAGGGCGGGCTGCTCTACCGCGGACAGGCGACCATCGCGAACGGGATGTTCACCGTGACCTTCATGATCCCGAAGGACATTTCCTACGAAAACAGCAGCGGCCGCCTCGCCGTCTACTTTGACAACAGCAGCACGGACGGTTCCGGCTTTTCCACGAGCTTCCGCATCGGCGGATCCGACACCTCCGCGTCGGACGACAACAAGGGACCCGATATCGCGCTCTTCATGGACACCCGGTCCTTTTTGCCCGGCGATGTCGTCAACGAGAATCCGCTGCTGATCGCCGACCTCTTCGACGAGCACGGCATCAACACCACCGGTCTCGGCATTGGCCACAACATCGAGGCATGGCTGGACGGCAGCGGGACCGGCACGGTGCTGAACGCCTACTACAAGGGCGAACGCGATTCGTATCAGCGCGGCACGGTGCAATTCCGTTACGCGGGTCTCGCGAGCGGGACGCACACGCTGCGGTTCCGCGCGTGGGATATTTTCAACAATCCGAGCATCGCAGAGACCCATTTCCGTGTGGAAGGCAGCGCATCGGTGGCGATCACCGACGCGTATCCGTATCCGAATCCGATGCAGGACCGGACCGTGTTCACCTTCACGCACAACCAGTCCGGACCCGTGCGCGTCGAGATCAAGATCTACTCCGTCGCCGGCCGGCTGATCCGCAGCATCCAGACACCCGAGTACAGCGACCGCAATGTGCACGTGCCGTGGGACGGCAGGGACGAGGACGGCACGCAGCTCGCGAACGGCACATATTTCTACAAGATCGTGTGCACCACGACCGACGGCGGTCGCGGCAGCGAACTTCTCGGCAAGCTCGCGGTGCTGCGCTAGGGCCGGGAAGCCCGGGGACGCGTTTCTGCATTTTGGCATTGAAAAAAAAGACCGTAACTTTACTATTCGCAGCATTTTTAGACCAGATGAGGAAGAAGATGACAACAACAGCAAGAGTTCTCGCCGCCATCGCGGTGATCCTTCTCGCGACGGGAGCCGAAGCGCTTCACGCCCAGGGAGCCGCGAGCACGGCCGTGCCGTTCCTCCTGATTTCTCCGGGCGCGCGGGCAAGCGCGATGGGTGAGACAGGCGTGGCGACCGCGGACGACGCCTCGGCGATATTCTGGAATCCGGCCGGACTCGGCTTTCAGAAGGGCATGGAACTGGGACTGAGCCACTCGAACTGGCTCCCGCAATTCCAGCAGAGCGATCTGTTTTTCGAATACGCGAACTTCAAGATGGCCATGCCCGAGATCAACGGGACCATCGGCGCAGCGTTGACCTTCCTCAATCTCGGTGAATTCGAGCGCCGCGACGAGGCCAACAACCTGCTCGGCAGATTCAAGAGCTTTGAAGTCGCGTTCACCGGTTCCTACGGCACGCAGATCGACGAAGATCTCGCGCTCGGCGTCGGCTTGCACGTGATCCACAGCAGCCTGTCGCAGCTCGGCACGGCGCAGGAAACCGGCTCGGGCACCGCCACCGCCGTCGCGGCGGATCTCGGCATCCTGTACCGTCCGTCAAAGTTTCTCCTGCCGTTCACGGACGAGGAAATCGGCGATCACTTCGCGATCGGCCTCGCGTTTTCGAACATGGGCCCGTCGATCACCTACATCGACGAGCAGCAGTCCGACCCCCTGCCCACGACGCTGCGTCTCGGCCTCGCCGTCGATCTCGTCAAGGAAGAGTACAACCGCCTGACCTGGTCCACCGACGTGACGAAGCTCATCATCCGCCGCGAGGACAAGAAGGCCGACAACTTCTTCACGGCGTTGACGAAGAACAACTACTTCAACTGGAACAGCTACACGCTCGGCACCGGCATCGAGTACTGGTACTCGGATTTCGTCGCCCTGCGCTTCGGGTTCTTCCACGAGGATCCGCAGTGGGGCAACCGCCGCTTCCTGACCTTCGGCGCCGGCGTGCGCTACGAGATCTACGGCTTCGACTTCAGCTACATCTCCACCGACATTTCGAACGAGCGGAGTCCGCTGGCGGACACGCTGCGCTTCACGCTTTCCATTCTCTGGGACCGCGCGAAGACGCCGCCCGACGACGGCACGCGCATCCCGGCCGACGACTCCAAGAACTGACGGAGCGCCGGATCCCATCCGGCGTCGTGTGAATCGAGAGGCTGTCCATACGGGACGCTGCGGGCGCCGGGGCAGCCTCTTCTTTTTGAAGTATGAAGGATGAAGGATGAAGTATGAAGGATGGTCTGTGGTTTTATCATTAGCGGTTGAAGGATTATGCTGACACGCACGTGGAGAATGGGAATTGCTGCGACGCTGATCTTCGGGTCGGCGCTGTGCACTGCGCAGCCGTTGCGCAAGGCGGCGCGGATGGATCACGGCATCGCGGCGACCGGTGCTGCGGCCGCGCCGTTGCGGGCGGCCGTGCTGCCGGACACCGTACGGGTTCTCGCGGTGATGGTGGAATTCCAGACCGACGGCGACGCGCGCAGCAGCGGCACGGGCAAGTTCGGCACCGTCTATCCCTACGATCTCGGCGCGGAAATCATCGATCCCTACCCGCACGATCGCGCCTATTTCCGGGCGCATCTGCGCTTCCTCGAGAACTACATCCGCAAATGCTCGGGCGGGAAGACCACCGCCGCGGGCACCGTGCTCGACAGCGTCGTCACCGTGTCGAAACCGATTCGCGACTACACCTTCCTGAAAGGCGGCGCCGAGAAACCCGTGGCTGATCTCGCGGTGGAAGCGTGGACGCTCGCGGACCAGAAATTCCCCGACGTCGATTTTTCGCAGTACGACATGTTCGTCGTCTTCCACGCGGGGCGCGGGCGCGACGTGGACCTTGCGAGCATCTCCGGATCGGACCCGACGCCCTTCGACATTCCCTCGCTGTCCTTCACCTTGAATTCCTTCCGCCGTCACTACGGCAGCGCCTTTGCGGGCATTCCGGTGGACGGGGGCGCGTTCGCCATCACGAATTCCTCCATCGTGCCCTGCACCGACACGCGTGAAATCCCGATGATCACCGGGCAGACGGGTCTGCTCGAACTGAGCATCAACGGACTGCTCGCCGCGAGCTTCGGCACCTATGCCGGACTGCCCGATCTCTTCAACACGGCGCGCGGCACCACGGGCATCGGGCGTTTCGGTCTCATGGACGCGGAATCGATTTTCGCGTTCGGCGGCGTGTGTCCGCCGGCGCCATCGGCGTGGGAGAAGCAGTTTCTCGGCTGGACCTCGCCGCGCGAGGCCTCCGCGGGGAAGCGCAATTATTTCCTCACCGCCTACCGCACGGATCAGCCTTCCACCGCCGACATCATTTCGGTGCCCATCACCGGCAGCGAGTACTGGCTGATCGAAAACCGGCAGCGCGATCCCGGCAACAACGGGCAGCGCGTGACCATGGTTTCCGGAGGACAGGATCTGGAACTCGCTTTTTCGAAGGACACGACCGGCTTCACGACCGACAACATCACCAGCCTGAAGGGCG
This sequence comes from Ignavibacteria bacterium, assembly GCA_016720835.1. GTDB lineage: Bacteria > Bacteroidota > Ignavibacteria > SZUA-365 > SZUA-365 > JADKJW01. The sequence goes on along the minus strand of JADKJW010000001.1, from coordinate 262,721 downwards.
TGGTGGTGGACGTGGAGGATGTGGATTGGAGCATCCCCGGCGGCACCGTGGTCAGCAACACCGACGAGATCCGCGTCGGCGGCGGCATCCTGATCTGGCATGTCGACGAGCGCATCATCGCGGCGGGCCTCGAAGGCAACACCGTGAACGCCGATCCCGACCGGCGCGGCGTGGACCTCGAGCAGGCGGGCGGACCGCAGGACATCGGCAAGACGATCACCTCGCTGCTCGGCTCCTCCATCGGCACCGGCTCACCGCTCGATTACTGGTTCCGCGGCAATATCTCGCCACTGTACAAGAACAGCTTCGGTGTGCTGACGACGCCCAACACGCGCGCCAACAACGGCGCGTACACGCACGTCACCATCGACAACTTCGGAGAAGCCGGTCCGGTCATGGACCTCGACATCGCCGTCGGCGACAACACCATTGCGCCGATGGCGGGGTTTCCGGTGGATTTGCACAGTCTGTTGTTGCCGAATCAGAGGGATCTGCGCGTGCAAACCGCGGATTTGAACGGCGACGGTGCCGACGAGATTCTCGTCGCTGCGGGATTGGGATTTGAGCCCGAGGCATTCCCGGGACCCGACAGCATTGCCAATATGGGGTTGCCCGCTCGCTTGTTCGCATACAAACAGGATGGAACCCCAGTCCTCGGGAGCCCACGTACTACGTCGCTGCTTCCCCTCTACAAGCTTCTCCTACCGCCTCTCGTCGGCGCTCTCGAGGGTGGTTCCGAGCCGCGCATCGTGGCGGTAGGATCCGACATCGACGAGGCGGTTGTCCATATCCTCGTACTGTCCGCGCGGGATGCGAACAGCAACGGCGAATTCGATATTCTGCACCGCATCGAGTTTCCGATCGCGAAGCTCCGCGCTCCCGGCGCATCGTTCGTGATGATCGAGAGCGGGCGGTTGTGTTATCTGACCACGGGCGCCGCCGGCGACACGCTGCACGTGCTGGGCACAGCTGATGTGCGCGTTCCCTCGGCGGGGCGGCGTATTCGCTCGCGTCCTTCCGCAGTGCGGGGCTCGTGTGGGTTGAAGGCATCGGCGTTGTGGACATCCTCGCGGGATCGATCGTGTTTCCGGCAGCAACGCAGGGATATCCGGCGCATTCCGCGCGGAACACCGTCGTGTCGGACTTCGACCGCAATACCGCGGCCGACATTGCCCAGTACCACGGCGCGCTGTCGCTCTGGCTCGGGCAGCCCGGCTCCGTCGCGACCTTCGCATCCCGTGATATCGCCGCATATTCGACAGCCCCATTGCTTGCGTCGGCCGACGTGGACGGCGACGGGCGCAACGACGTGCTGCTCGCCGACAGCTCGCGCGTCGCGGCCTTCAACAACGCCCTGGCCTCCGTCGATTATCATCCGGCGCCCTATGGCGCGCGCAGCATCCTTGCCGCCCGCATCGACGGGCAGAAGGGCGACGCGATCTTCGCCGTCGGCGACGCGCAGCTCTCGCAGCTCCTCACCGGCGCGCGGCAGGCGGACGGTTTCCCCGTGCCGCTGCCGCAGAACGCGAGCGTCTGCCTCGTGCCGATCGGGTCGACGAAGCACACGCTCGGCGTCGCCGCCGCAGGTTCTGATCAGCATCTCTACCTCTTCAACACCGCCAACGGCGTCGCGCGCGAAGATCTCGTGTGGAAATCGATGTTCGGCGACGAGCGCAACGGCAACTTCGCCGCCGTGCCGGCGCGCGCCATTGCATCCGCGCCGGACTTCTTCCCCCTCGACCGCTGCTACAACTGGCCGAATCCCGCGTACGACAAGACGACGAAGATCCGCTATTTCGTCTCGAAGGACGCTTCCGTCACGATCAAGATCTACGATCTCGCGGGCGGCAAGGTGGACGAGCTGAAAGCGACGGCCATCGGCGGCCTCGACAACGAGGTGGACTGGAATCTCTCGAACATCCAGACCGGCGTCTACCTCGCGCACGTCTCCGCCGAGGGCGGTAGCATGAGCGGGGAAAAAATCATCAAAATCGCCGTCGTGAAATAATATAGAGGAGGGCGGACATGGAGGGCGGACATGGAGGGCGGACATGGAGGGCGGACATGGAGGGCGGACATGGAGGGCGGACATGGAGGGCGGACATGGAGGGCGGACATTCCTGTCCGCCTCTTCGGAGAGATGAATGATGAGAAATGAAAGATGAGCGATGAGCGATGAGCGATGAGCGATGAGAGATGAGCGATGAGAGATGAGAGATGAGAGATGAGCGATGAGAGATGAGCGATGAGAGATGAGAGATGAGAGATGAGAGATGAGAGAATTCAACCCCGGCATTCACCCCATTCGCGATTCACCGCGTTCACCCACGTCACCCCAGCATCCCATTCCATGCATGTTCGAATTCTCCTGATAGTCCTTGCTGCGATTTCGTTGCCGGCGCTGCGCATCATGGCGCAGCCGGACGACTACTCCGCGCCCGAGAAGAACTGGTTCACCATCGAGACCCGGCATTTCAAGGTCAACTACCACGAGGGCGCCGAGCGCACCGCGCGCGTCATCGCCAAGATCGCCGAGGACGTGCACGGTCCCATCACCGCGCTGTACGGGCATGTGCCGGACGAGAAGGTGAGTTTCATCGTCAAGGACATCAGCGACTACTCGAACGGCGCCGCGTATTTCTTCAACAACAAGATCGAGATCTGGGCGTCGCCGCTGGACTTCGAGCTGCGCGGCACGCACAACTGGCTGCGCAACGTGATCTCGCACGAGTACACGCACATCATTCAGATGCAGGCGGCGATGAAGTGGGGGAGGAGCCTCCCGGCCGTGACCTTCCAGTACTTCGGCTACGAGAAGGAGCGGCGCACCGACGTGCTGTACGGCTTCCCGAACGTGCTCGTGTCGTATCCCGTCCCGGGCATCGTCGTGCCGCCATGGATGGCCGAGGGCACCGCGCAGTACAACCGCGCGCAGTTCGGCTACGAGCACTGGGACGCGCATCGCGACATGATCCTCCGCAGTTACGTGCTGTCGGATTCCATGCTGACCTGGGCCGAGATGGGCGCCTTCGGCAAGACCAGCCTCGGCAACGAGAGCGTGTACAACGCAGGCTACAATCTCACGCGTTACATCGCGAAGACCTACGGCGAGGACAAGCTCGCCGCCATCACGCGGGAGATGTCGAAGCCCTTCGTCTTCACCGTCGATGCCGCCATCCAGAACGCGCTCGGCCTGAGCGGCAGCGCGCTGTACGCGGAGTGGTCCGCGAAGCTGAAGGAAGAGTACCGCGCGCGCATCGCGCCCGTGCTGAAGCAGCGCGTGGAGGGCGAACGCATCGCCGAGGTGGGCTTCGCGAACTTCTTCCCCGTGTTTTCGCCCGATCAGAAGAAGATCGCCTACATCTCGAACAAGCAGTCCGACTATTTCGGCCAGACCTCCGTGTATCTGTACGACCGCGCGACAAAGAAGGAAGAACTCGTCGCTCCCGGCGTGCGCTCCTGCGTGTCATGGAGTCCCGACGGACGCGGCTTCGTCTACGCGAAGTACAATCCCACCACCGTGTACGGGCATCTGTACTACGACCTGTACACCTTCGACCTCGCGACGAAGGAGGAGAAGCAGCTCACCTTCGGTCTCCGCGCGCACAATCCGCGCTACTCGCCCGACGGCCGGTCCATCGCCTACGTCACGGAGCTGGACGGCAGCGTCAACATCGGTCTCGTGAACGCGGACGGCACGAACGCGCGCCAGATCACCACGTTCAAGAACGGCGAGCAGGCCTTCACGCCGAAATGGTCGCCCGACGGTTCGCGCCTCGTCTTCGGCTATTCGGAGAAGGCGCAGCGCGCCATCGCCACGATCAACGCGGACGGCAGCGCGCTGACCACGCTGATCAGCGGCATCGCGTGGGACTTCCGCGATCCCGAATATTCGCGCGACGGGGCGTCGCTGTACTACGCGAGCGACCGGACCGGCATCTTCAACATCTACCGCTACACCGTCGCCACGCAGGCCGTGGAGCAGCTCACGAACGCGGTCGGCGGCGCCTTCATGCCGTCGGTGGACAGCGCGGGCGCCCTTGTCTACGCGGCCTACACCACGAGCGGCTACAAGATCGCGCTGCTGCCGCGCGCCACGCCGCTCGCGCTGGACGGCAACGACTACATCCCCGCGATGACATTCGTGCCGAAGACGACGGGCGCGGAGAAGGACGAGGACTGGAAGGCCCTCGCGAACTTCGACGACAGCATCCTTCCCGTCGCGATGCCCAAGCCGTACAAGACGATCTTCTCGAGCATGATGTACTTCCCGACGCTGCGCATCGACACGTACAATCCGGAGAACACCGGTCTCGCGCTTTTCAAGCCGGGACTCATGCTCTATTCGAGCGACGTGCTCGGACGCCTGGAGATGCTGGCGAGCGGCGCGATCAACGTGAAGGGCGAGCGCGATCTGTACCTCAGCTTCACGTACAAGGACAAGCTGCCGCTGCTCTCCGCGTTCGGCGTGTATCCCGCCGTGACGCTGGAAGTGTTCAACGTGACGCGCGCCACGCGCTCGGAGATCGCCCTGCCGCTCGACACCGTGGGCGTGGACGTCTCCTTCAACCTTCTCGAGTTCGCCGCGCTCGTGCGGCACAACCTGTTCAACAGCCACACGCAGCTCGAACTCGGCTACCGGCACAGCCGCTACACGAGCACCGTAGGCAGCTTCACCAATCCCGAGACGCAGCAACTTTACCCCGCGCGCGACAACCTCTACCTCATCGGCAACACGCTGAATCTCTCGCTGCGGCATCACGAGATGGTGCCGACGCGCGACGGCGAGATCAATCCCGTGGGCCTGCGGCTCGGCGCGTACTACGAATACGCGTTCAACCGCTTCAATCCGAACGGTGACTACGACTTCGATGCGTCGACCGGCATGCTGCTGCCGCGCTACACGGATTTCAATTTCCATCGCCTCGAGGCGACCATGTTCGTCGCCTCGCGCCTGCCCGGCTGGCTGCACACGCTGTCCGTGAAACTGCGCGGCGGCACCATCTTCGGGCAGCCTGTGGACGATTTCTTCAACTTCTACGCGGGCGGCATCACGGGCATGCAGGGATACTCGTTCTACGCGCTCGGCGGCAACGAACTGTACCACGCCAACATCACGTACCGCTTCCCGATCATCGCGAGCATGGACCTGCGCGTCGGGCACCTGCTCTTCGACAAGCTCTACGGCGGCATCTTCTACGACGCCGGCGACGCGGTTGCGGAACAGACGCAGTTCACCGCGAAGGGCGTGAAGCAGGACGTGGGCTTCGAGATTCGTCTCGAAACCTATTCCTTCTCGATGTACCCCACCCGCATTTTCTTCTCCGGCGCCTACGGCCTCAGCGACTTTACGCGCACCTTCAATCTGCGGCAGGTGCAGTACGGGCGCGAGTGGCGCTGGTATGTGGGCGTGTTGTTCGGATTCGATCTGTCGGACAAATGAAGAAGAAATGCGGAATTCAGAATTCAGAATCCAGAATTCAGAATGAAGAAAAGAATCGAGAAATGTGGACGCATTCTGAAACCGTTGTGATGGTTGCGAAGGTACTCCCCGCAGGGGAATGACGAGGAACCCGGGTATCATTCGGGAATACTGTTGCATCAGTTCCATTCAAATCCGTATCCTGCACTCAACAAGCTGATTTCTCCCTGCATTATTCTGAATTCTGAATTCTGGATTCTGAATTCCTTATTCTGAATTCCCGTTCCATGAAAAAACGATTCCTCCGGTATTTCCTCAGCCTCGAGTACTTCGCCGCGTCGCTGATCGCGTGCGCGATGATCATGGGCATGCATCTGCTCGACAAGGTGCTGCCTCCGGCCGACGAGACGTCCTTTCTCAATCCGGTGCTGGGGCGCTTCGATTTCCTGAACATCGCCGATGTCAGTCTCGACGCGATTTTCGCGATCAAGGACATGAGCTTCGCCGACACCCGCATCGTCGTGGTGAACATCGGCACGGTGGCGCCTGCGCCCGACGGCAAGATCGCCATGCTGCTCTACAAGCTGAAGCGCTACGGCGCGAAGACGGTGGGCATCGACGTGCTGTACGACGAGCAGCATTTCGAGCGCTTCTCCGAGGAGCGTCGCGGCGAAATCGATCTGATCAAGCAGGCCTTCTCCGACAATCCCGATGTCGTCATCGTCAGCGGCTTCGACAAGGAGAGTCTCGAGCCCGCGGTGGAGATCGACAGCGCGGTGGCCGCGTCGGTGCGCAACTACGGCTTCGCGAACCTCGAGAAGGACAACGACGAAGTCGTGCGGCGCTTCTGGCCCTACCGCAACGTTGCCGGGCAGCGCTGGCTCTCCTTCCCGCTCGAGCTGCTCCGGCAGTACGATCCCTCGCTCATCGCGCCGCTGCTGGAACTGCCCGAGGAGCAGCAGATCATCTACTACACGGGATCCTACGAGCAGTTCCAGACCGTGCCGATCGACGACGTGATTTCGTCCGACGTGTACGCGAGCCTGTGCAAGGACGCCATCGTCCTGGTGGGCTACGTGAACGAGGGCGGCTTCGTGTACCTGGGCGACACGCACAAGACGCCGATGGGGAGGCGCGTGGGCATCGAGGGTCCCGACATGCCCGGCATCCTGATCCACGCGAACATCATCAACATGCTGCTGCGGCACGAGTTCATCATGCCCGCGCCCGCGTGGCTGGACTGGGGTCTGGCCTTCCTGCTCGCGTACCTCAGCATCGCGCTGTACCGCGTGCTGCGCGTCAAGGCCGTCAGCCAGCGCGGCATCGCCGCGCTCATCACCGTGATGCTCATCGTCGAGACCATCATGGTCTTCTTCTTCCCGATCCTCTCCTTCTTCTTCTTCGGCCTGAAGATCAGCTACGACCTGATGGCTTCCGCCGTCATCATCTTCATTCCCGCCGCGGCGTTCGCGACCAAGGGCCGCGTCATGCTGCTCGGATGGCGCGCGAAGCGGCTGGCCCACGCGGCGTCGAATCCCATTCCCGAGCGTCTGTGGAACGCCTACGGCGACGACGACGCGCTGCCGCTGCACCTGCGTCTGCTGCACGCCGCGCAGTCCCTCGTACACGCGAGCCTGGCCGTGCGCCTCGCCGAGCGCGTGCGCGACGGGCGTCCCCTCCCGGCGGGCTGGCGCATCCCCGGTGTGGCCGCGCTCGCTGACGCGGTGCCCGAAATCAACGTGCCATTCAACGCGAAGGACGCGCGTTCGGCGGAGCGCCAGTACTTCTACAAGTTCCTCGCGGGGCGCAAGGACCAGTTCCTGCGCGAGAGCGCGATGAAGGACCTGCTCTTCTCCACGCAGCTCGGGCATTTTAACGAGTTCTTCTACTTCGACGAATGGGAAATCCTCTCGCCGCACGTGCTGCACCTGTTCGAGCACGCGTTGCACGGCTACACGCTCTGCCGCCTGCTGGACGTCGGACCGGAGGGCGCCGTGCTGCTGCTGCCCGAAGGATCGCCGCAGAAGGCGACGGGAGTTGACGGTCTGGCGGAAGGGACCTATTTTGACAGCGATCACACACGGAATTCCTGGACGCGGGTGTCGCCGTTCATCGAACACTGCGAATGCAAGCTGCATCGCGTGAAAGAGGTGTTCGTGTTCGCGGCCCTCGTCCCCCGGCAGTTCGGCCTGGAGGCCATGCCCGTGTACTACGGGGAAACTCCCGCGTGCGAGCCGGTGTTACCCTCTTGGACGCTGGACGCGCTCCGCGCCATTCCGGACGCCGGCGACGCGCCGGTTTCCGCACCGATTGAACGAGACAAAGGAGAGACATCATGAAACGCACCGCACATCCGTTGATCCTGCTGCTTGGACTCGCGCTGGCGCTCTCGACCGCGCGCGCGCAGGATGCCTTCATGGTGATGAGCGTGAAGGGCAAGGTGGAATACACGTCGGGCAAGTCCGGCAAGTGGAAGAAGCTGGACGTGGGGCAGAACCTGAAGAAGGACGACGTGGTGCGCACGGCCTTCGCGAGTTACGCGAAGCTGATGCATAACGCGCAACGGCTGCTGAGCATCGACGAGAACACCACGAAGGCGCTGGCGGAGTTCGTCGCGGCGAAGGGCTCGAAGGACGGCGGGGGCGCGGCCGGCAAGATCCTCCAGTACGCCGCGCAGCAGATGTCGAAGAACAAGCAGAAGAAAAGCGGGCACGACTTCGGCGCGGTGCGGGGCGACGTGACGGTGTTCAGCGCGGTGTTCCCGACGCAGGCCATTCTCAACGCCGCGCCCGCGTTCTGGTGGATCGATTCCGATTCCGCCGCGGCGTACGAACTGCTGGTGCTCGACGAGGCCTTCGCGGTGATCGACAAGCGCCAGGTGAACGGCTTCCGCCTCGAGAAGGATCAGCCCGCGCTCGCGCCGGGCAAGACCTACCACTGGCAGCTCACGCGCGTGAGCGACGGCGAGATCGCCAACGTGCAGTCCTTCACCATCCTCGCCGCCGACACCGCGGAACTGATCCGAAGGGAAGTCGAGAGTCTCGACCGCGAACTCAAGGCGATGAACGCCGACGACGTGACGCATCACCTCATCCGCGCCATCTACTACGAGCGCCGCTCGCTCTACGAGGACGCCTTCCGCGAATACCGCGAAACCATCCGTCTCGCGCCCGACGTGGAGGAGTACCGCGACATGATGCGCAACCTGCTCGTCACCCTGCGCCTTTACGGCGAGGAAGACTACCTGCTGCGCTGAACAACGCATCCGTCCTGCACACGAGAACGCGGCCCGCGGGCCGCGTTCTGCATTCAGGATGGATATATCCGATTCATGCGGCGTTGCCGGGAATTGCAATTCTGCAGCGTTCTCGCGTATTTTCATCCACTGTTTCCTTCCGATCAGGATTATTGCAGCACCACAGCGACGCACGTCCCCGCGTATGACGATCTATCTATTCGAGCATAGCCCGGAAGCCCTGCTTCCCTTGACGCACCTGCGTCCCGCATACGACCTCCGCTGCGGGGCGTATACGGCGCTGGAGCGGACCCAGGTCCTCTTTCCCGGCGTGCAGCTCGCGCTGGGGTGCCGCGCGCAGCTCAGGGACGTCCTCGCCGAGCGGACAGGCCTGCCGGTGAATGCGCTGCCAGACGGTCCCGTGCTTTTCCTCAACGGCGCGGCGCTGCTCACGCGGGATCTCGCCGCGATGCTGCTGTCCCTCCCTCCGCGCGACACGGCGGTGACCTGCGGCGGCGCCCTCTTCGCGGCCATCGCCGTCGGCGACCCGTTCCGCGCGGCGATGTTCGAAGACCGCGCGGACGCGCAGGCACTCGCCGCCGTGCACATCGAGGCGGACTGCGACTTCATCCTCCGCCCTTGGGATCTCATCGCGCGCAACGACGCCATGCTGCGCGAGGATGCCGGCGGCTTTCCACTGGGCACGGTATCTCCGGACGCGGACGTCGCCGCCTCGGCGGAACTCATCGTGCCCGAACAGATCTGCATCGCCGCGGGAGCGCGCATCGGCGCGGGCGTGGTGATCGACGCGAGCGACGGTCCCGTCTTCATCGGCGCGCGGTCGCGCGTCATGCATCAGGCAGTGCTGCTCGGCCCCGTCGCCATCGGCGCGGACTCCACGGTGAAGGTCGGCGCGAAGATCTATCATGGCGTGTCCGCCGGCCCGCAGTGCAAGCTTGGCGGCGAAGTGGAGGAGAGCATCTTCCATTCCTACGCGAACAAGCAGCACGACGGATTCGTGGGGCACTCGTACTTCGCGCCGTGGACCAACCTGGGCGCGGACACGAACACGAGCGACCTCAAGAACAACTACTCCGGCATCCGCATGACCCTCGAGGGCGCGGAGCACCGCACCGGACTGATGTTCCTCGGCACCATCATGGCCGACCACGCGAAGACCGGCATCAACACCATGCTCAACACCGGCACCTGCGCGGGCGTGGCGAGCAACATCTACGGCGGGGGATTTCCGCCGAAGTTCCTGCCGAGCTTTTCCTGGGGCGGGGCGGACGGCCTCGTCGAGTACGACTTCGACCGCTGTGCCGCCGTCGCCGACACCGTGATGCGCCGCCGCGGACTTTCTCTCACGGTTGCGGAACGCGCATTGCTCCGTTTTGTGTTTGAGTCTACACGGGGCCAGCGTTGACCGGCCTCCGGCTTCCCCTTCATCATTTATCCCACGAGATCCATGGACGCTGACTTCGAAGAAATCCAGGACCTGTACAAGGGCGTGCGCGGCACCGCGGTGAAAATCCTCACGCGCGTGGAGCGGACCGACGCCTATCTCGACAAGCTGCTCGACGCGGAGATGGGATCGAACGATTTCAATCCGCTCGACAAGCGCCTGTTGAACGAGCTGGTCCACGGCGTGCTCCGGAACCTCCTCAAGCTCGACTGGGTGCTGACCGGCTTCTACCACGGCCAGTACTCGAAGGTGGTGCCGAACGTGCGCAACGCGCTCCGCGTGGGACTCTACCAGATCCTCTTCCTCACGCGCATCCCGCATCACGCGGCCGTGAACGAGGCGGTGGAGTTCGTGAAGAAGTACCGCGGCCAGAAGTTGGCCGACACGATCAACGGGTTGCTGCGCAACATCGCGCGCAACATCGAGAACATCCGCTACCCGCTTTCCGCGAACGACGAGCTGCAGTACCTCTCCGTGGTGCACTCGCATCCCGTGTGGATGGTGCGGCGCTGGCATTCGCGCTACGGCTTCGAGGCGACCGAGTCGCTGCTGAAGTCCAACAACATCCGTCCCTTCCTGACGCTGCGGCACAACGCGATGCGCATCGACTTCACCACCTTCATCAACTCGCTGGCGGAACTCGGCATCGACTACCGCCGCTGCTTCCACATGGAGAATTACATCACGGTGCGCAATCTCCCGAACATCCGGCAGACGCGCATCTTCCTCGACGGGCATTTCACCGTGCAGGACGAGAGCGCGGGCCTCGTCGGGCGGCTCCTGGATCCCAAGCGCGGCGACACGGTGTACGACCTCTGTTCCGCGCCGGGCGGCAAGGCGCTGCACGCGGCCGAGCTGATGAAGAACGAGGGCCGCGTCGTGGCCGTCGACAAATACGGCACGCGGCTCAACCTCGTGCAGCAGAGCGCGGAGCGCCTCGGCGTGAGCATTCTCGAATGCGTCGAGGGCGACGCCACCGAGATCGATCTCCCGCCGGCCGACAAGGTGCTCGTGGACGCGCCATGTTCCGGCCTCGGCGTGCTCAGCAAGAAGCCCGACATCAAGTGGAAGCGCGAGCCCGACGACATCCAGAAGCTCGTCGACATCCAGCGCAACATCCTCGAGAACGCCGCGCGCCTCGTGCGTCCGGGCGGCGTGCTGCTCTACAGCACCTGCACCATCGAGCCCGAGGAAAACGCCTGGCAGATCACCTCCTTCCTCGAATCGCATCCCGAGTTCGAAGTGGACGACGCCCGGAAATACCTCTCTCCGCAGCTCGTCTCTCCCGAAGGCTTCATGGAAACCTTCCCGCAGCGCCACCGCATGGACGGCGCCTTCGCTGCGCGCTTGATTCGGAAGGAATAGGAGAGGAAATCCGGGTGGGGCAGCGTCCCGCTTGCCGATTCCGGGAGTGATGGAGTGGAGTAGGAGTGATGGAGTGAAGAAATCCGGGTGGGGCCGGCGTCCCTGCCGGCCGATTCCGGGAGTGATGGGATGGGAGTTACCGGGCGAATTGCACCTGCAGGAGCATCGGCGCCGGGTTCCCGCTGCTTCTGTCGACGCATGTTGCGAACACCCTGTCGCCGACGAGGAACAATCTTGTGACGATCATATGCGACGGGACGCGTTCCAGGAGATAGAGATACCCCTGATCGCACAGCAGTATCTCCTTGTCCACCACCACCGCGACCTGGTCGCCGTTCGTCGCGACCTTCGACGCCCGGCCGTCGGTGTTGAAAAACGGAACGCGGCCTGATTTCCGGATGAATGAAACCCCTTCTTCGTGCGCGCCCAGAACTTCCCCGCGGTACGTGACTGCGTCTTGAAGAGAGAGTTGCCACGTCGCCTCGGTCGTGGAATCCAGCATGTCCCACTTCCCGTTCGCATAGGATAGGACGTAGTTCGTGCTGCGTTGATTCACGTTGTACCACATGCGGAAGTGGAGCATCCCTTCCTGTGCGGGTTTGATACTCGTGAGACTGGAATACTCATCAGCGGTTCTGCTGGTGATGAACGGCGATTCCTCGACGGTCATCGCGCCATTCGCAAACCGGTACAGCCTGCCGTTGTAATCGCCGCATACGGCATCGCTGCCGTCGACGATGACGCTGCGGAGGTTCGGCAGACCTCCATTGTCCAGCCGTGTCCATACGCCGTCTCGTTTTTGAAGCACGACTCCGTCATGGCCGTCGGATCCGGCGACATAGAGTACTCCGTTCTTCACGCACAGGTCCTCGATACAGATCCACCACAAGTCCACAACGCCGCCCTGTCGTGCGAGGAACATTTCTTCCGTCCACCTCGTTCCGTTGAAATGCCAGATTGCTCCATTGCCGTTGTACCCTCTGCCGGCGGCATACATGTTGTCGGCAGCTTCTCCGTACAGGCAATGGATCAGTGTCAGGCCCCCGGGGAGGCCGAGCGTATCGTACCTGACCTCCCTCACCGTGACGCCCGCCTCGGCGATGTCGTCGCCGCAGCCGTGCAGCGTTGCGAGGCACCAAAGGGACAAGGCCCACGGCATCCACCGCAGCAACAATGCGGTATGCATCGTTGCGATTTCTGCCATCGGTGTGCGTATCCTTGCCAGTACCATGTTGCGGACAGCGGAGTGAGGGACAGGCGGTTGTAATAGCGTACAAAGCGCTAATTACTCCGATTCATCGCCAGAGTCAAGGAGGGACGGCTTTTCACCATGAGGTCGCGGCTCTCGGCGGCTGTCGACCGCTTTGTTCCTTTTGCCGAGCACAGTCGAGGCATGGCGCCGGCTCCGCGGGTGCTTGATATCGGGTGGCGCTCGTTATCCGGTGGTCTTCGACGTCGGATCTTTCTGGCACCGTTCCGGGGTGCGGGGAGAGCCGTGGTCGTGCGCGCTTTCCGGTGGTCTTCGACACACCGGCTACTCTCTTGCACCCCGTTGCGGGGTGCTTCGTAACCTGGAGTTGAATTCTCCCTTCTCCTTCACCCTCTCCCTTCACTTTGATTTCTCTTCAGCCACACCCCGAGGACTCGCGCGTCGCCGGTCACGTCGGACCCCGGGTAGCTCGTTCCTCGCAACCCGGGGTTGAGTGACGTAATCCCTTCGGGATATCAGTCCTTGGATTGATGATCGACAGTGCTCATTCCACCTCCACCCTGTCACCTGGAACCCGTCGTCATCACCCCGAGCTTTTTATCCTTCATAATTCATCCTTCATCCTTTCCATTCCCATTCCACCTCCACCCTGTCACCCGAACCTGTCACCTCTCCTGATCCTTTTCATCCTTCATAATTCATCCTTCATCCTTCATCTTTCTTATCCACCCGCGCCTCGGCCATCGCCCGCACGCCCTCGGTGATGAGCTCCTTCAGTACGGACTCGTCCACATCGCTGAGTCGTTTGATGTAGAGGCAGGCCTTGCTGGTCTTGTGCTTTCCGAGACGGGAGAGGACATCGTCGCAGCCGTCGAAGCCGCGCATGATGTAGAGGGTGAGATCGTTCTTGCGGGGCGAGAAGCCGATGATGGGCCAGTCGGCCGGTGTGGCCGTCCGCATACGTCATCTCGTAGCGTCCGAAGCCGACGATGCTGGGTCCCCACATCACGGCCCTTGGAGCCCGAAGCCTTGCGCATCATCTCGAGGATGCGGAGACAATCCTTGCGGCGGTTTTCATCGGGAAGGCGCGCCAGGAAGTCGAGAGGATCTTCATCTGTCGGGCGGGTTTTGGGTTCGGGCATGTGGTGTACTCCTCGGTGATCTATTCTCTTGCACTACGACGCGGGGACGCGGGGACGCGGAGATTGCATTACTCCATCACTCCATCACTCCCGGAATCGGCAAGCGGGGACGCTTGCCCCACCCGGATTTCTCCATTACTCCATCACTTCCGGAATCGGCAAGCAGGGACGCTTGCCCCACCCGGATTTCTTCACTCCATTACTCCATTACTCCTCTACTCCATCACTCCAACACAACAGGGTCAGTGCCGCCCCGGTCCCCCGTTCACGCCTTCGCGGCTTCGAGCAGGGCAACGATTTTCGTGTACTTTTTCGAACGGGCGAAATCGAGCGGCGTCTGTCCTTCCTTCGAGCGGATACTGGTGTCGGCGCCGGCGTCGATGAGGACGCGGGCGACATCGACGTTGTTCTGCCACACGGCGTCGTGCAGGGCGGTGTAGCCGTTGTACGGACCCTGCCTGTCCAGCTCCACACCTCCCTCGATCAGGAGCTTCGCGGCGTCGGCATGTCCGGCGTATGAGGCGGCGTGCAGCGCGGTGGCCTTCATGCCGGGATCCAGGGCGTGCACGTCCGCGCCGGCATCGAGCAGCAGGCGCACGATTTCCGTGTGGCCCTTGTACGCGGCGATGATGAGGGGAGAGTCGCCACCGGAATCCATGGCGCTGACGTTGACTCCGTCTTCAATGAAGACGCGCACGGCCTCGGCATCGTTGGCTTTCACTGCGTTCATGAGGGACTTCATGGTCGGGCTCCAGCTGTGAGGGGAAAACTGAAGAGGATCACGAAACAAACGAAAAGAACGAATATCACGAAATCGTCTTGTTTCGGACTTGTTCGACTCGTTCGTGTGTTTCGTGATCGTATTTGAAAATCAACAGCGTATCGTCAAGCCCCAGTCACCGTTCACCCGCCGCTTGTTACCAGCCGCCCGATCTGCACAAGCTCCTGCCGCGGCAGGAGATCGGCGATGGTGAGATTGCGGAGGGCGCCGTCGATGGCGTCCTGCACGCGGTGCCAGAGCGGACGGATGGAACAGGAGAAGGAGTGCAGGCACTCGTCCTCGTTGCCGGCGAAATTGCTGCAGAAATCCTGCTCGTAGATCTTGCCGCCCAGCACGGCGAGCACGTCGCTGACGAGGATGCGCTCGGCGGGACGGGCCAGCGAGTAGGCCGCCCTCCTGGCCGCGTACGCTCTCGACGAAGCCGCCAATGCGGAGAATGCGCATGAGTTTGCCGACGTAGGCCACAGAGAGACCCTCCTCGCGGCTGATCCCGGTGATGGTGAGGTTCGCCTGCGTCCCGCCCGTGCGGGCGAGCTGCAGCAGGCAGCGCAAACCGTATTCTTCCTGGGAGCTGAACTTCATGGGCGCGGAAATCCGGAAAGCTGTTCTGTGTCGAAAGGAGGGCGGGCGCCCGGACGGACGCCCGCTCCACTGCTAGTTCATGCGGGGAATCGTGGACCCGCAGATGCGCGCGTGCTCGAGTTCGTCGTACTTCTCGCGCGGGATGGAAGGCCCCGTGCGCGTGCAATGCGAGTCGAAGGCCTTCGTGAGCAACGCCGCGATTTCCTCGGCGGTGCGGCCTTCGATGTCGTACCGCTGGAACATCGTGACGAGCTCTCCGTCCTTCAACAGGGCGATGTTGGGGGAGGACGGCGGCACGCCGGTGAAACGCAGCCGCATGGCATCGACGGCGTCGCGCTCCATGCCCGCGAACACGGTGACCAAACGGTCGGGAATGACGCTGTGCTGCAGCGCCGCGGTGACGCCGGGACGCGCGCTGCCCGCCGCGCAGCCGCAGACGGAGTTCAGCATCACGAGCGTCGTGCCCTGCATGCCGTCCATGGTGGCATCCACCTGCTCCGGCGTCAGCAGTTCTTCGAAGCCCACGTACACCAGCTCGTCGCGCATGGGCTGCACGGACACGGAATCGTACAGCGGACCGCGGGCGGTTTTCGATTTATTCTCGTACATCAGGAATGCTCCTTTCGAAAGAAAAAAGATGAAGCGGTATGGAAACGGGCGCGGAGTGCGCCGGAGAAACGACGGTCGATCAGAAAAATCCGAGTTCGAGGCGCGCGGCCTCGGTCATGCGCTCGGTGGTCCAGGGCGGATCCCACACGATGTCCACCTTCACGTCGCTCACGCCGGGGATGCCCTTCACCTTGTTGCGCACCTCCTCCGGGAGCGATTGCGCGGCGGGGCAGTTCGGCGAGGTGAGGGTCATCTTGATCGCGACGACGCCGTGCGCCTGCACGCGGATCTGGTAGATGAGTCCGAGTTCGTAGATGTTCACCGGGATCTCGGGGTCGTAACAGGTCTTGATGACGCTGACGACGCGGTCGTCGAGTTCGTCGGCGGTCGGTTCTGTCTCTGCCATGCCTGTGTCCTTTCGTGCGCGTTATTCGGTGGAGACGGGGGCGCCGCTGCCCTCGAGGGCTTCGTGCATGGTGTGCCAGGCGAGCGTGGCGCACTTGACGCGCGCGGGGAATTCGCACACACCCGCGAAGGCGGCGAGCTTGCCGAGTTCTTCGAGATGCTCTTCGGGACTGACGGCGCCGGTGACGACGTCGTGGAACAGCGTGAACAGCTTCTCCGCCTCGGCCTTCGTCTTGCCCTTCAGCAGCGCGCTCATGACAGAACTCGACGCCTTGGAGATCGCGCAGCCGGAGCCTTCGAAACTCACGTCGGAGATCACGTCGCCGTCGAGTTTCACGTAAAAGGTGTAGTGATCGCCGCAGAGCGGATTGTAGCCCTCCTGCGTGACGTCCGCCGCGTCCATGACGCGAAAGTTGCGCGGGTTCTTGTTGTGATCGAGAATGACCTGCTGATACAGGTCGCGAAGATCGTCCATCATGCAAAGACCTCCAGGACGCGGTCGATGCCGTCGAGCAGGGCATCCACGTCGGCGACAGTGTTGTAGAGGGCGAACGACGCGCGGGCCGTCGCCGGGACGTTGAAGCGCTTCATGGTCGGCTGCGCGCAGTGGTGTCCGGCGCGTATCGCGATGCCGTGCCGGTCGAGGATGGTGCCGATGTCGTGCGGATGAATGGCGCAGAGCGTGAACGAGGCCACGCTGGCCTTCACCTTCGCGTTGCCGACGATGCTGAGCCCGGTCACCTCGCGCATAATCACGGCGGCGAGGTCCAGCGACTGGTAGTACCCGATGGCTGCGCCGAGGCCGATGGCGCCCGCGATGTTGGGCGTGCCCGCCTCGAACTTGTACGGCAGCGCGTTCCAGGTCGTCTTTTCGAAGGTGACCGAGAGGATCATGTCGCCGCCGCCCTGCCAGGGAGGCATGGATTCGAGCAGTTCGCGCTTGCCGTACAGCACGCCGATGCCCGTGGGGCCGTAGAGTTTGTGTCCGCTGAAGGCGAGGAAATCGCAGTCCATCTCGCGCACGTCGATGGGCAGATGCTGCACGGACTGCGCGGCGTCGACGAGCACGCGCGCGCCCACGTCGTGCGCCATGCGGATCATCTCACGCACGGGATTGACCGTGCCGAGCGCATTGGACACGTGCACGATGGAGACGAGCTTCGTGCGCGGCGAGAGCAGTGCGGCGTAGGCGTCGAGGTCCAGGTCGCCGTCGTCATTGACGGGGATCACGCGCAACACCGCTCCGGTCCGCTCGCAGAGCATCTGCCAGGGCACGATGTTGGAGTGATGCTCGATGGTGGAGATGACGATCTCGTCGCCTTCGCGGAAGCGCTGTCCGAAGCTGTATGCCACGAGGTTGATGGCCTCGGTGGTGCCGCGGGTGAAGATCACTTTCGCGGTGCGCGGCGTTGATGAAGCCCGCGACGGTGTCGCGCGAGGCCTCGAACATCGCCGTGGCCACCTGGCTCAGGTGATGCACGCCGCGGTGCACGTTGGAGTTCTTCTCGGCGTAGTAGCTGTGCAGCGCCTCGATGACGGTGGACGGCTTCTGCGTGGTGGCGGCGTTGTCGAGATACACGAGCGGCCGACCGTGCACGGTCTCGCGCAGGATGGGGAAGTCGTTGCGCGCGCGTTCCGGATCGAAGGCCGGGACGCCGACCATCGTCGGGACGGGGTGGACCAGTTCGAGATCGTGCTGTCGCATGTGTGCGCTCAGGTTGCCGGCTGAAGCCGTTGGAGAATGAGGGCGTCGAGGTATTCGCGGACTGCGGCCACGGGAATGCGGCCGACGATCTCGCTCGCGAAGGCGTAGGTGAGGATGGCGCGGGCGTCGTCGTGCCCGATGCCGCGGGCGCGCAGGTAGAAGATCGCGTCGTCGTCGAGGCGGCCGACGGTGGCGCCGTGCGTGCACTTGACGTCGTCGGCGAAGATCTCGAGCTGCGGCTTCGAATCCGCCGAGGCGGTGTCGGTGAGGAGGAGGTTGTTGTTCGACTGCTTCGCGTCGGTTTTCTGCGCGTCGGGGCGCACGATGATGCGGCCGGCGAACACGCCGCGGGCGCTGCCGCCGATCACGCCCTTGTAGGCTTCGTGGCTCGCGCAGTGCGGCTGCGCGTGGTCGATCATCGTGTGCGTGTCCACATGCTGCGTGCCGTCCGCGACGTACAGGCCGTCGAGCACGGACTCGCCGTTCTCGCCGTCGAGCACCACCGCGACGTCGTTGCGCACGAGGGCGCCGCCGAGCGTGATGCAGCGCGTCGCGCAATGGCCGTCGCGGCCCTGGCGCGCGAAGGTCCCGCTCACGTGGCAGGCCGCCGCGTTCTCGAGCTGCACGCGGGTGACGTCGATGCGCGCGCCATCGGCGGCGGACATCTCGGTCTGCGCGTTCGTGAAGTGCGCGCCTTCGCTCAGCGAGGCGTAGCTCTCCACCACGGTCACCGCCGCGCCGCGTTCGGCCGCGACGAGCACGCGCGGATACGACACGGTGGGTTGCGGCGATGCGCCGGCGAGAAACACGACGTGAATGGGTTGAGCGACGACGACGTCCTTCGGCACATGGATGAAGGCGCCGTCGAGCGTGAAGGCGCTGTTGAGTTCGGTGAACGGCGTGCGAAAGGCCGGTGCCACGCCGTCGAGCAGCGCGAGCACGGGCGCGGCCCTCGGCCAGGACGCGCGAGGGATTCCGCGCTGACGCCGCCGGGCAGACCCGCGGTCGCGGAGAGTTCCGGCGCGAAGCGTCCGTCGATGAAGACGAGTCGCGCATCCGATACTCCGATGTACGGGAGCAGCGCGAAGAGGTCGATGTCCGCGGACGCGGCGGGCGGCGTGTCGAAGGCCGTGCCGAGGATGCGGGTGAGGTTCGTGTAGCGCCAGTCCTCGTGCCGCTGCGTCGGGAAGCCCGTGGCGGTGAAGCGCTCGAAGGCCGCGCGGCGTTGCGCGTGCGCGGGGGAGGCGGCGCCGCCGTTCAGGGACGACTCGAGCGCGCGGAACTGCGCGGTGAAACGGTCGACGGATTCAGGGGTGTAGATCGCCATGGCTCGGCTCAGGCCCCCGCCGTGGCGGGCTCTTTCACCCAGTCGTAGCCCTCGTCCTCGAGGTGGAAGGCGAGCGACTTGTCGCCGGTCTTCACGATGCGTCCGTCGTAGAGCACGCACGAAGTCGGGCACGATGTAGTCGAGCAGGCGCTGGTAGTGGGTGACCACGACGCAGGCGTTCTCTTTCGATCGCAGCTTGTTCACGCCTTCCGAGACGATGCGCAGGGCGTCGATGTCGAGGCCCGAGTCCGTTTCGTCCAGCACGCTGAGCGTGGGATCGAGCACGGCCATCTGCAGAATCTCGTTGCGCTTCTTCTCGCCGCCCGAGAAACCCTCGTTCACCGAGCGGTTCAGCAGTGCGGTGTCCATCTCCACCACCGTCGCCTTCTTCTTCATGAGCGCGAGGAAGTCCACGGCATCGAGTTCCTCTTCGCCGCGCGACTTGCGTATCGCGTTCAGCGCGGCCTTGAGGAAGTACATGTTGCTGACGCCGGGGATTTCGAGCGGGTACTGGAAGGCGAGGAACACGCCCGCGCGCGCCCGCTCTTCGGGTTTCAGCTCGAGGAGGTTTTGACCCTTGTACAGGATTTCGCCCTCGGTGACCTCGTAGGCCTCGCGGCCCGCGAGCACATTCGCGAGCGTGCTCTTGCCCGAACCGTTCGGTCCCATGATGGCGTGTACTTCGCCGTAATCGACGTTCAGGTCGATGCCTTTGAGGATGTCCTTGCCCTCAACGCGGGCGTGGAGGTTTTTGATTTCTAGCAGCATGTGGGGAGAAGTATGAAGTATGAAGTATGAATGATGAAGAGGGAGAAGTCTACGCGTTTCTTCGTTTTATTCTGAATTCTGGTCCTGAGTTGTGAATTCTCGGGTCAGCCGACGCTGCCTTCGAGGCTGATGCCGAGGAGCTTCTGGGCTTCGACGGCGAATTCCATGGGGAGTTCGCGGAAGACGTCCTTGCAGAAGCCATTGACGATCATGTTGACGGCGTCCTCGGTGGAGATGCCGCGCTGGTTGCAGTAGAAGATCTGGTCCTCGCCGATCTTGGAAGTGGTGGCCTCGTGCTCCATCTGCGCGGTGTTGTTGTTCACCTCGATGTAGGGGAAGGTGTGGGCGCCGCACTTGTCGCCCATGAGCATGGAGTCGCACTGCGAGTAGTTGCGCGCGCCCTCGGCGCTTTTCATGATTTTCACCTGGCCGCGGTAGGTGTTCTGCGAGCGTCCGGCGGAGATGCCCTTCGACACGATGGTGCTGCGCGTGTTCTTGCCGATGTGGATCATCTTCGTGCCGGTGTCGGCCTGCTGCCGGTTGTTGGTGACGGCCACGGAGTAGAACTCGCCCACGGAGTTGTCGCCCAGCAGGATGCAGCTCGGATATTTCCAGGTGATGGCCGAGCCCGTCTCCACCTGCGTCCACGAGATTTTCGAATTGACGCCGGCGCATTTGCCGCGCTTGGTGACGAAGTTGTAGATGCCGCCCTTGCCGTCCTTGTCGCCGGGGTACCAGTTCTGCACGGTGGAGTACTTGATGGACGCGTTGTCGAGCGCCACGAGTTCCACCACGGCGGCGTGCAACTGGTTCTCGTCGCGTATCGGCGCCGTGCAGCCCTCGAGGTAGCTGACCGTGGCGCCCTCGTCGGCGACGATGAGCGTGCGCTCGAACTGTCCCGTGTTTGCCGAGTTGATGCGGAAGTACGTGGAGAGTTCCATCGGGCAGCGCACGCCCTTCGGGATGTACACGAAGGAGCCGTCGCTGAACACCGCGGAGTTGAGCGCCGCGAAGTAGTTGTCCGACGCCGGCACCACCGATCCGAGGTACTGTCGCACCAGCTCGGGGTGTTCGTGCACGGCTTCGGAGAAGGAGCAGAAGATGATGCCCAGCTCGCCGAGCTTGGCCTTGAAGGTGGTGCCGACGGACACGCTGTCGAACACCGCGTCCACCGCCACACCCGCGAGAATGGCCTGTTCCTGCAGCGGGATGCCGAGCTTCTCGTAGGTCTTG
This sequence comes from Ignavibacteria bacterium, assembly GCA_016720835.1. GTDB lineage: Bacteria > Bacteroidota > Ignavibacteria > SZUA-365 > SZUA-365 > JADKJW01. The sequence continues at coordinate 241,472 of JADKJW010000001.1, read as the reverse complement.
AGGATTTCCGAATCCACCTCGTCGAGGCTCTTGGGCCTGGCCTTTTCGCTCGGGGCGGAGTAATAGCTGATGGACTGATAGTCGATGGCCGGGTAGTGCACGTTCGGCCACGTCGGCTCCTCCATCTGCAGCCAGCGGCGGTAGGCCTTCAGGCGCCATTCGAGCAGCCACTCCGGTTCCGCCTTCTTGCTGGAGATCAGACGGACCACGTCCTCGCTGAGTCCGATCGGGATGGTATCCGACGACACATCGGTGACGAAACCGTACTTGTATTCCGATCCGGTGAGTTCTTCGAGGGTTTCAGTGTCCGTGCTCATTCGCGTTCCTTCTTCCGTTTCCGCTTGAAAAACAGCGTTCTGCTTTGCAATCTAGTCAATCTGTACTTTACAGTCAAGATTGAAAACGCAGAACGGGCCGGGAAAATTCCCGGGCATACGGCTCAGTGTTCTGAGTCTCTGGTCGGAGTTCGTGGGCCTTCAGACCATCCGGGTCGCTCAACCCGTGGGAGCCTGCCGATCCTGATCCAATTTACCTGCTCATGCCTGCGGAACACGGGTATTTGTTCAAATGCCGAGGAGTGAGTACGTTCCAGCCGGTGATAGTTGAGTGTCCGACCTTTCCAGGCCAGCATGAGACGAAGCTGAGAAATATCAAGATTCACAGACGAAGCCAACACGTAGAGAAGCGAAAATTTTACAACGCGAATCGAGTATACCATGAGTAAGGAATCAGGAATGCGCGGCATCCAGTATCTGGTTGACGACAATGGAGTACGGTCGGCCGTTCTGATCGATCTCAAAAAAAATGCTCGGCTCTGGGAGGATTTCTACGATATCGCCGTAGCCAAATCCAGGGCGAAAGAACCACGAGAGTCGCTGGAAAGCGTCAAGCACAGGCTGGGACTTCTTGACAAACGCCAGTAATGGCAGTGTACACTATTACATTCGCCCGTAGTGCGCGCAAAGAACTGGAGCTGCTTGACTTTCCTCTACGGATACGTGTTTTCCGTCGAATTGAATTACTTGCATCCGATCCACGACCCTCCAGGTGCCGCAAGCTCGAAGGCGCTGAGGACCTGTGGAGGATCCGAGTAGGAGACTACCGCATCATCTACTCGGTCGATGACGAGAAGCGAATCATCGATATCAATGCGGTGCGACATCGATCTGCCGCCTACCGATGAAATAATCGGCAGAGGTATCGGCATGCATTGGAAAGATCTCGACGAGGACATCAGCGTGGAAGGGCTGTTGGCCGGGACACCTTCTGGAGAAAGCCAGGAATCGCTTCGCACGTCGGCGGATTCGTAACGGATCCCCGCTGCTCTGTGCAATCGACGCGCATCATCCGCATCTCCCCACGACGAATCCGCCCGCTCGCATCCCGGCTTTTCAGGCAATTATTCAAAGGGCGCAAGACCAGGCGAACGAGTATGCGTCGATTGTATCCGGAAGACGTGCTCTTCTATCCTGAAGGGATTTCGTCATTCAACCCCGGGTTGCGAGGAACGAGCTACCCGGAGGACGATGAGGCAGGCGAGAGACGAATCACGCGGTACGAAGCAACCCGGAGCGGAGTGCCATGCCTCGACTTCGCTGCTCCGACATTTCGAAATGCCGAAATCGTAGAAAACGCCCTTCGAGACCGTCGCGCAGGAAACCGTCTCTCAACCCCGGCCGCAGGCCCGCGGCCGCATGACAACAGCGGGTGGATATGGGTTTGTGCGCTAATCGCACCCCTGTGGTCGCAGACCACGGCACAAGCGCGCCGCCGACATTGCCGCGAGCGGGTGCCGGAGTGCCGGTGGTCGCAGCCACCGACAACCCGCCGCGGGTATGCATCGCGGAGCGGGTGCCAGAGAGTAGCCGGTGGTCGCAGACCACCGGACAACGCGCGCCGCACGCGACATAATGCACCCCGGAACATTGACATTCCTGGGAGGAAGGAATACATTCGGATACACGCTTGAGAATTGTCGGCCTGATGCATTGAAGTCCAGCATCAACACGATGGAGGCGATCAACGAGTTCACGGACCGCTTTCAGCGTGATCGCGGGAATGAAAGAAACGAGGTCATATGAAACGCGTCACCGGCATCGGCGGCATATCCTTCATCGTTTTCGCCTCCATTCTGCTTCCGGGCCTGGTGGGTGGCTTCTCCCTCCAGGGAGATGAATTCGCTCTCCTGCGCGAAGAACGAATCGGTGTTCTTCGTATCGGCTCCTCTGAACGAGAAACCAGGAAGGCAATGCACTGCACACTGAAACGCGGTCCGGAGGAGTTGTGGGGTGCTGATGGGGCGTATCACCAGGAATGGAAGTATGCCGCTTGCGGTATCACACTCGGCATGGTCTCAAGAAAAAAAGGCGCTCCCAAGTCGATCGAGTCCATTACCGTGAGCAGTCCCAGCATGCTGAGGACCAAACGGGGAATCCGGATCGGGAGTACCGAGCAGGAGGTCATGAAAGCATACAAGCCCTTCTGGAACAAAGAGGAGAGCACCCCGGGGTCCTTCGTGGCAGGTTCCATCTACGGAGGATTACTGTTCAGCTTCGAGAATGGCAAGGTGAGTCGGATATTTCTTGGAGCAGCGGCGGAGTGACGATAACGGTCAGATGATCACTCGCTCTGACGGAAGCGCCTCCTCAATCCTCCGAATCGTCTCTTCATCCAGACGCACCTCCGCCGCCTTCACATTCTCCCGCACCTGCTCCTCTGAATTCGCGCCGACGAGGGCGGAAGTGACGCCGGGCCGGGCGAGCACCCAGGCGATGGACAGCGCCCCGAGTGAAATGTCGAGATCGGCGGCGATGGGGCGGAGCCGGTCGACGACGGCGAGATTCTTCTCGAACGTTTCCGCCCGGTACTGGTCGCCGAAGGCGCCGCGCCAGTCGCTGAAGCGGGAATTCATTGTATACTTTCCGGTGAGCAGGCCGCTCGCGAGCGGGCTGTAGGGAAGGATGCCAAGCCCGCGCTCGACGCAATACGGCTGCAATTCCTTTTCGATGAAACGGTCGAGCAGATTGTACCGCGGTTGCAGCGAAACAATTGTTGTATAGCGTGCCGCTTCATCTATCATCGCCGTTGTATAATTGCTGACACCGATGTGGCGGATCTTCCCCTCCTTCTGAAACTCCGCGAGCGTGCTGAAGGTCTCGGCGATGGGCGTCTTCGGATCGGGCCAATGCACCTGGTACAGATCGATGACGTCGGTGTCGAGGCGCATCAGACTGGCCTCCAGTTCGCGGCGCATGCTGGCGGGGGAGAGATCGTTGTAGATGTCCTTCGTCCGTATGCCGCGCCAGTTCTGTCCCACCTTGGTGGCGACGATCACCCCGTCGCGCCGCCCTTCCAGCGCCTTGCCGACGATGCTCTCCGCATGGCCAAGGCCGTACACCGGCGCGGTGTCGATGCAGTTCACGCCGAGGTCGAGTGCCGCATGAATGGCACGTATGGCATCGTCATCCTTCACCGGCGTCCAGAACGGCGGGCCGCCAATGCCCCAGGTGCCGAAGGAGATGACGGAGGGTTTCAGATCGGTATGGCCGAGTGCGCGGTACAACATATGGGAAAGGGGGAAGGGTGAAGGTGAAAGGTGAAAGATGAAAGATGAAAGGTGAAAGGTGAAAGGGAAAAGGTGAAGCCAGATGAAAATGGAGCCGTCATCCTTCACTTCGTTCAGGATGACGGGCCACACGGTCATACGGTGCTACACCAAAATCTCCGCGTCACCGCATCTCCGCGTCACCGCATCTCCGCGTCCCCGCGTCACCGTGTCTCCGCATCTCCGCGTCACCGCATCTCCGCGTCACCGCATCTCCGCGTCCCCGCGTCTCCGCGTCACCGCATCACCGCGTCTCCGCGTCACCGCATCTCCGCGTCTCCGCGTCACCGCATCTCCGCGTCTCCGCGTCACCGCATCTCCGCGTCCCGAGTCCCAAAGCGCCGTCACTTGGCCCGCCGCCCGAACCACCGCCACACGAAATACACCGGCACGCCGAGGAGCACGATCAGGAGACCAGGCCAGGTGAAGGAGGGTTTGTAGATCAGGAGATCGATGCAAATGGCGGTGGCGACGAGGATGTAGAGGCCGGGCACGACGGGGTAGCCGAAGGCGCGGTAGGGGCGCGGGGCGTCGGGTTGCTTCCTGCGCAGGATGAAGATGCCCGCGATGGTCAGGATGTAGAAGAGCAGCACGGCGAAGACCACGTAGTCGAGCAGATCGCCGTAGGAACCGGAGAGACAGAGCAGCGAGGTCCAGACCGCCTGCAGCACGAGCGCGGTGGCGGGAACGGAGCGGCTGTTGAGCGTGCCCGCTTTCGTGAAGAAGAGCCGGTCGCGCGCCATCGCCCAGGATACCCGCGCGCCCGCGAGGATGAGGCCGTTGTTGCAGCCGAAGGTCGAGACCATGATCAGCGCCGCCATGATGAACTCGGCCGGGGCGCCGAAGATCACGTGCGCGGCCGCCGTGCCGATGCGGTCCGACGTCGCGAACTGTATGCCGCGGCCCGCGACGTCCGCGGCGTCGGGCGATCCCCAGAGCGGCAGCAGCGCCAGGAAGGCGACATTCGAGAGCAGGTACAGCAGCGTGACGATGCCGGTGCCGAGCGCGAGACTCAGCGGAATGGTGCGCTTCGGGTTCACCACCTCGCCGGCCGTGAAGGTGATGTTGTTCCATGCGTCGGACGAGAACAGCGAACCCACCATGGCCACGCCCACGGCGGCGAGCAACGCCATGCCCGAGAGCGGCACGACGCCCGTGACCGCGCCGTCCGTCATCTGCGTCCATCCCGCGTCCCAGAAACGCGCGAGGTTGGCGGACACCGCGTCGGCATTGGACGCGACCGCGATGCCGAGGAAGATGAGCACGAGCACGGCGGCGATCTTGGCGATGGTGAACACCACCTGCACGATTTTCCCCTAATGCACACCACGCACGTTGATCCATGTCAGCAGCAGCACGCTTGCGATGGCCACGAGCTGCGCGGCCGAGACGGGCCGCCCGATGAGAGTGAACAGGATCTGCTTCTCCCCGAGCGACGGGAAGAAGACCGCGGAGTACTTCGCGAAGGCCACGGCGACGGCGGCGATGGTGCCGCTCTGAATGACGAGGAACATCGTCCATCCGTAGAGGAACCCGATGAGCGGATTGTAGGCCTCGCGCAGATACACGTACTGTCCGCCCGCCTGCGGCATCATGCCCGCGAGTTCTCCGTAGCTGAGCGCGGCGCTGACGGTGACGGCGCCCGTGATCACCCAGACAAGCAGCAGCCAGCCGGGCGAGCCCACGGTGCGCGCGATGTCGGCACTGACGATGAAGATACCCGATCCGACCATCGAGCCCACCACCAGCATCGTGGAGGCGAGCAGTCCCAGCTCGCGCTTGAATTCGCGGCCCTCGATACCTTCGCGGTGTTCGCTCATGGAGACTCCTGATGCAAAAGGCGGCCCTCATGAGCCGCCTTGCACGACGAACGGTGGTGGATTACTTCGTTGTTGCGGGGGTCTTCTTCACGACCGGCGCCTTCACCGGGGGTGCTGGAGCCGTCCCTTGTTTGGCGATGATCAACGCGGCGCATTTTTCATACGTGCCCTTCGGCACGATGTTCTTGCTGACGAGTTCGCTTTTCATTTTGTAGGGACGGCCCGCAACGATCTTGGATGCATAGGCTTTTCCGATGCCCGGCAGTGCTTCGAGCTGTGCAACCGTCGCGGTGTTCAGGTCGAGGAGTTCCGCCTTCACCGCATCCTTCTTCGGAGCGGCTTCCTTCGCGGCCTCAACCTTCTGTTTCGCTTTCGCGGTCTCCTTCTTGTAGCCCTGCGCGGAGGCTGTGATATTGAGCGCGAGAAAAAGTGCGGCGATTGCAATGACCGTTTTCATGAACGCTTCTCCGGATACGATGATGATGGTGCGAGGCGTGAGTGGTGGACAAACTGAAAAATCAGCGAGAATAATGCAAGCACCGCTGCCGACCGCGAGGACTACACAATGCGCACGAGGACGACGGTCATGTCGTCGTGCTGCTCGGTCTTGCCCGCGAATCGGCCGACGTCGGCGAGCAGGGCTTCGGTGATGACCGCCGCGGATGCGCCCGCATGGGATCTCAGCACGGCATGGAGCCGATCCTCCCCGAACTCCTCGCGGCCGCGCGTCATCGCTTCCGTGATGCCGTCCGTGTAGAAGACAAACACGTCGCCCGGTGACAGCGCGATTTCCCGCTCCTCCATGGCGGCGTCGAATTTTTCGCCGATGTCGCACCCGAGCGCGACGCCGCTGCTGCGCAGTTCTTCCATGGTTCCGTCGGGCCGCAGGCGGATCGGAGGATTGTGTCCCGCGCGGCCGATGCGCACCGTCATGGCTTCGAGGTCGAAGACGGCGTAAATCATGCTGACAAAGTGGCCTCGCTCCACGTTTTCGTAGAACAGCCCGTTCATCGCGCGCAGCACGGCCGCGGGGGAGTCCGATCGCGGCGACAGCGCGCGCAGGAAGCCTTTCGTCAGGGTCATGTAAAATGCCGCCTGCGTTCCCTTGCCCGACACGTCGCCGATGGCGACGCCCACCTTTCGCGGTCCCAGGTCGAGGAAATCGTAGTAATCGCCACCGACTTCCATCGCGGGGATGCACTGCGCCGCGATGTCGAGTCCGTCGACGGCGGGGGTGCTTTTCGGCAGGAAGCTCATCTGCACGTTGCGCGCGACTTCGAGTTCGCGCTGCAGGCGCACCCTTTCCGATATGCGCAGCACGAAGGCCGGCGCGATCGCGTCGGGATCGGCGACCGGATCCTTCGTCCACAGCGCGGCAAGCGCCCAGGCGATCAGGACCGCCGCGAGACCCGCGTGTCCGATGGCGGCGGAGTGGAGCCAGGGATTTCCGGACGAGAACATCAGGGCGTTGGTGAGGATGAGTCCCGAGGTACAGACCGCCACGAGGAGCGCGAGCGCGTTGATCCGCAGCAATGTCCATACGAGGCCGGCGCCGATGGCGAGCGCGATGAGGCTCCCGAGCGGGAAGGGGTGCAGATCCTGTCCGCTCAATATCGCGTAGGGCAGCGCGCCGACGACGATGAGCAGGGCGGGTGACGCGATGCGCCGCTTGAGCACGGAAACGATAAAGAGGAAAAGCGCGGACGTGATGAATATCGCATTCACGATCTGCCTGCCGAGCTGGAGGAGCACCGGACTGAACGTCCCGATGGACGCGAGGCTCTCCTGGTCGTTCCCCGTCATCCACAACGGGAAGGCGAATCCCGCGAGCCGGAGAAGCAGCAACCACACCGCGGCGAGCGCGGTGCCTGCCGCGATGCCTCCCAACATGCCCTTCCCGACTTCCGCATGCATGATTCTTCCCTTGAACAGCAGGTCGAACGCGTAGAGTTGCGGGCGCATCTCCTCGCGCGCGATGGATTCGCCGATCGGCCATACGACGGCCACCGCGAGTCCGATGAAAATCGGCGCGATCAGCACGACGAGGAGCAGATCCCAGGAGAGTCCCAGTTCGGGGGTTTCCACGAGCTCGGTGGAGAACGCCACCACGGCAATCGCCGCGAGATACAGGCCCGTCCGCCATCCGATTTCATACGAGCGGAGGCGCTTGATGAAGATCAGAATCATCGACACCACCAGCGCGCAGATCGTCATGAGCACGAGTGCGTAGGCGGGGATATTCATGTCGGAATCGCGATACGGCGCCGGAACGATGATGTCATAGGCATAGGCACTGACGCTGCCCGCATGCACGGTGATGCTCACGGCGACGCTGTCGGCGATTTCGGGGAGAAACAGCGAGGCGGAAAAGCGCATGGCGGTGCCCGGATGCGCGGTATCCGTCAGTGCGGCCGTTGGCGCGAGCAGTCCGCCCCATTTCGACCGCATGTCGCCGTCGCCTCGGGGGAGAAGGTCTGTCGGCGCGTAGGCGGCAAGGAACGCGACGGCCGCCTCCCGGGATGCGGCGAACGATGCCGGGCGCGCCGCGGAATCGGTGGAAGGCACGGTGAAGGAGAGCAGCCGGCCGTTGACGTCGAAGCGGAGCCGCGCATCGCCTTGCACGACGCGCGCCGCCCGCTGGAACGCTTCCCGTTCCTGATCGCCCGGCCCGGTGACGCGGATGTTGTTGCGCGTATCGCTGGTCAGCGTCACATCCCAGGCATACCCGATGCCCAACGCCCGTTGCAGCGCATTCGCCCTTTCCATCCCGTGTTCCACCTGCAGTTGACGCAGGAGCGCGTTGTCACGGTGGAGCCTGGCCTTCATCCGGGCCGTTCCCCAACCGGGGCCGAAACGCTCGGTGCCGATGCTCTGCGCGCGGGCAATGAGGTCGCCCGGCGGCACGGGGAGCGCGATGCCGCCGAAGGGATGGGCATCGCGGTAGAGCCAACCCGTCAGGAAGAGTGAGAGCGCGAGGACGGGCAGGGCAATTGCGGCGAAGCGTCTTGGCGGCATGCGAATCCTGGGTGGAACCTGCGATTTCAGGTGCGAAACAGCGGAATGAAACGTAATTTGCACGGACGTGAGAGTCAATGCAACTTTTTCGGGTTTTTTCCGCATCTATACGAATACACCATTGATTTGTTCCAGACGGGTCCGCCGCCCGCCTCGAATCCGTTCTCACCGCCCGCAAGAACATCGACCACCGCATGAAGAATCCGTTCGACAGCATGTCTCCCCGCGCGATCAGGGCGGTCTATGCGATCTTCGCACTGGCGGTGCTCGCGGTGTGCCTGCTCAATTTTTCGGATATCATGGTCACCAAGGTTCGCACCAACGATCAGTGCGAATGGCAGTTCGTCAAGGAGCATACCGACAGGCTGTACGTCACGAACATCGTCTCCGGCGGCGTCGCGGAGCGGGCGGGACTTCGGGATGGCGACTGGCTGCTCAAGATCGACGGCGTCGGCGTCATGGACGTCAAGGACGTGAACAGCCTGATCAATGTGCACCGCGCGGGCGAATACGCGGTGTACACGATCGAGCGCGACAGAGTGCGGATGGATGTGCGCGTCGAGATCATCAAGCTCTTCGACCTCCGGTATCTCTCGCAGTTTCTGCTCGGCCTCGGCTTCCTGCTTGTCGGCTTCCTCGTGGTGATCGTCAAACCGGAGGGATCGATACAGCGGAAGTTCGGACGGTACGGCATTCTGACCATGCTGCTGTTCGGGCTGTCGAACCTCCAGATCGATGCGCACGATCCCCGGTGGAAATTCGAGCTGCTCTTCAACAGCATGGTTCTCGCGCGCGTTGTCGCGCTTCCGGTGTTCATCACGTTCTTCCTGCACTTTCCGGTGCGACGGCGCATGGCGGACAGGATCTGGTTCGTGGTCCTCCTGTACGCGCTCAGCACGCTGTTGGCCACGCCCGTGTTCCTGCTGCGATTCTTCGGGGAAGGGTTTCTTTCGCCGCCGGTCCGCACCACGATCGGCATTTCGACATACGCATTTTTCATTGCCGGACTGGCGATCTTCGCGCACAGCTATTTCCGCCGTGTCCCCGTCGCCGAGCGGGCCGGCCTCCGCCATATTCTGTACGCGGTGATTGTCGGCGGCGCGGCGTTTCTCTACCTCGTCATCCTGACGGCCTGGCGGCCGATCGCGGTGTACATTCATCCCGAGCTGTTCCTCCCCGTGCTACTCATCGTCGGCATTCCGCCGGCCTTCGGATACGCCATCGTCCGCTACCGCCTGATGGACGTCGGCATCGTGCTGCGGCGCAGTCTGCTGTACGGCGTCATCACGGCAGCCATCGCCGCCATGTACCTGCTCATCGTGTACGGCGTCGGGACGGTGATCGGCGCTTTCGCGGGACCCGCCGACAACCATGTCCTCACCGTGGTGGCCTTCATCGTCATCGCGCTGCTGTTCGATCCGCTGAAGCGTCGTGTGCAGGACTGGATCGACCGCGTCTTCTACCGCGAGCGGTACAGCGCGCAGCATGCGCTGCTGGAATTCAGCCGGGAGCTGCCGCGGATGATCGACCTTGACCAGATCATGACACTGATCGTCGAGCGCATCACGGCCATCATGCATATCGAAAAAATCGCCGTCGTGATCTGCGACGAGAAAACCGGCTGCGGCGTGATCCGCAACAACGTCCCGGAAGACGCATGCATGATGGAGAAATGTGACGAGGGACTCGCCGGTCTTTTCACGCGCACGCGCGCCGCGCAGTCGTTCGCGCTGCGCGCCGACGAGCTGGACGCGCTGCCCATTCCCGGGGAGGAGAAGCGGAAACTGGTGGCCGCGGGCATCGTGCTCAGCGTGCCGATGTTTGTGCAGGACACGCTCATCGGCGTGCTGCACGTGGGTCCGAAGATGTCCGACAAGCTGTACACGCAGGAGGACGTCGACCTGCTGATGATCGTCGCGAGTCAGGCGGCCATCGCCATCGAGAACGCGCGGCTGCATCTCTCCGAAATCGAGAAGCAGAAAATGGATCACCAGCTCCTCCTTGCGCGGCGCATCCAGGAGGGCCTGCTGCCGAAGGAGAAGCCGTCGATGCGGGGTCTCGACATTTCGGGCGTCTCCATCCCTGCGCAATCCGTCGGCGGCGATTACTTCGACTTTATCCCCCTGAGCGACGAGCGCCTGCTGATCGCCGTTGCCGACGTCTCGGGAAAAGGCATGCCGGCCGCGCTGTACATGTCGAAAGTGCAGGGAATGATTCAACTCGCCGCGCAGATGTACGACTCGCCGAAGGAAATCCTCTCGCAGGTCAACCGGCGCATGCTGTCCAGCCTCGAGAAGAGCGCGTTCATCACCATGGTGCTCGCGCTGTTCGACACGCGGCGCGGCGAGGTGGTGCTTTGCCGCGCGGGCCACACCCTCCCTTTGCTCGCGCGCGATTCGGTGGCGGACTACCTCCCCATGAGTGGCATCGGCATCGGGCTCGAGAAGGGCATGATGTTCGAGCGCGAACTCGAGGAACGCGTCGTCCCGCTCGAGCCGGGACAGGTGTTCGTGTTCTACAGCGACGGCGTGACCGAGATGATGAATCCCGCGCGGGAAGAATTCGGCGAGCAGCGCCTGCTCGACCTCGTCCGCGGCGTGCGCGGCGACTCCGCGGCGACAATCGAGCGCGCGGTCATCGACTCCATTCAGGGCTTCAAGGGCGATGTGGACCAGCACGACGACGTGACGCTCGTCGTGGTCAAGACGGTCTGATCTTTTCCGCCTGAGCCGTTCGCGGCTGTCTCCTGATGCGCATCGCGCATCTGGTGGGAAGTATTCCTGCCAGATGCCGTTTCGTGCCCGCAACTATGGTATTTTGCAGCGTGTCCTCAAGAAACACCCGCCCAAGGAGTACCATGCGGATTCTGGCGTTGATGGTCGTTCTCTCATTGTCGATGCATGCGCAAACGAGCTGGAACTGGTCCAACCCGCAGCCGCAGGGGAACCAGCTCAGCGCGGTGGCATGGGCCGCGCCGGACGACGTATGGGCGGTCGGCAACAACGGAACGGTGCTCCATTCGCTCGACGGCGGCATTTCCTGGCGCGGCGAGATGTACGCGTTGACCGACAACCTTCTCGGGATCGCCGTGCTCGACGCGCAGACCGCCGTCGCCGTCGGTGACAACGGCACCTGCATTCGCACCACAAACCACGGGGCGGAGTGGATCGAGATGGCGACGGGAACCCTCGAAGGTCTCAACGGTGTCGCATTTTCCGACGCGATGAACGGCTGGGCCTGCGGGGACAACGGGATCATCCTATACAGCAGCGATGGCGGCGCCAGCTGGGTACGGCAGTCATCGGGCAGTTCCGCTTCCCTGAACGCCATCGCCTTCCCGAATTCCAGCGATGGCTTCGTCGCGGGTTCGGCCGGCACACTCTTGCGCACATCCGACGGCGGCAGGAGCTGGACAGGCAAAACGATGAGCGGCAGTCCCGATCTGTTCGCCGTGTGCTTCGCGGGGCCCTCCGCGGGCTGGGCCGGCGGCACAAACGGAGCGATGTTCTCGACAGTGAACGGCGGGCTGCGCTGGGATCAGCAGAGCAGCGGCCTCGCGCGCAACGTCAACGGTCTCTTCGCGGCGGATGCGGCGAATGTCTGGGCCGCGTGCGACGGCGGGTATCTGCTGCGCACGACGAACGGCGGCGCGGCGTGGTCCCCTTTCCTCACATCGGTCAAAGACGAGGTGTTCGAGGCGTTGAGCGGGCGCGGCTCGACGCTGCTTGCCGTCGGCGATATCGGGCACATCCTCCGTTCCACGGACAATGGCGCAGCATGGACCTCGCTCAGCCGCGGAACCCGCAAGAGTGTGAACTGGATCAGTTTCGCCGATCCCGCGACCGGATGGGGGATGGGCGAGGACGGCGTCATCGTTCACAGCACGGATGGCGGCGCATCCTGGATGGAGGAGACCGCGAAGCTTGGGAATTCCCTGTTCGGGGGGAAGGCCGCTTCGCGAGACAAAGCCTGGGCCGTCGGCGAGAGCGGCGTCATTCTGTCCACCTCGAATGCCGGTCTCCTGTGGACGCAGCAGACGAATGCATTTTCGAACATCCTGCTCGCAGTCGATTGCGCGACCGACCGTGAAGCCTGGACCGTGGGGGAACTCGGCATCGTTCTCCACACGACCGACGGCGGCGATTCATGGTCGAGGCAGGCAACGGGCCGGCAGGAGATGCTCTTCGGGCTGCACGTCGTCGACGCCCGCACCATCATCGTTGTGGGCGAGAGCGGCCTCATCCTTCGCTCGAACGACGGCGGAGGCAGCTGGCAGCCGCAGGCAAGCGGCACGGACGAAGCGCTGTACTGGACGCGTTTCGTGACGACTCTCGAAGGGTGGGCCGTCGGCGACAACGGAACGATCATTCATACCACGAACGGCGGCACGAACTGGTCGCGGCAGACCACCGGCATTGCGACATCGCTGTACGCATTCTCCGCCCCGTCGCGCTCGTCGTTGTGGGCGGCAGGCGATGGCAGCACACTCCTGCACAGCACTGATGCGGGGAGCACCTGGGTGCGCGAATACGTGCCGTCCGCGTACAATCTCTATTGCCTTGATTTTCCGGACCCGCAGCAGGGTTGGCTGTCCGGGGATTTCGGAACGATTCTGCGGTACGGCGTCACGACGACGAACGTGGAGGGTGTGCAGCCGGCGCCGTCCGCAATCTCGCTGTCCGTGTATCCGAATCCCGCGGCGTCCGATGCCGCGCTGCGCATCCGCATCGACGCTGGGCAGCCGGGCACAGAGCAGAATGCGGAGCACGCGGTTCTCAGAATCACGGACATGCGCGGACGCACCGTGCTGGATTTGAGCGACGCATTCAAGGCCGCCGTCGGGGCGTGGCGGGGAGCCGCGATCGACGTCACCATTCCGTTCCGTCTCGGCGCCCGCGCAGCGCGCGGCGTGTACCGATGCGAAGTCAGCATCGGGTCGCGACGCTCGGGAATGAAACTTCTCCTGCGATAAATGCATCCAACCGTGATACTTCAGGTCCGCCTCATCCCTCATTCCCTTTTGCCCATGAACACTGCGTTGCCGATTTCCCTCCCTCCTTCAACTATTCGTACTCCGCTTCAGCATTCCTCCGGGCCATGTACTTGCGCGTCATGGAAGCGGTTCCGCCTCACGGCATCACTCCGGTATGTTGCGGTGTTGATGTTGTTCGCCGGGCAGCTGACCGCACAATGGAACTGGCAGCAACCGCGTCCGCAGGGCAACGACCTGTGGAAAGTGTCCTTCGCACCGCTGTCGACGACGGGGTGGGCGGTCGGCGGGGCGGGCGTCATCGCCGTGACGAGCGATGCAGGCGCGACGTGGACAGTGCAGGAAAGCGGCGTCGACGATTTCCTCCGCGGAACGTGCGCGGTGTCCGTGTCGCAGGCATGGGCGGTAGGGGACAACGGGCGGGTTCTGCTGACCAATGACGGCGGCATGTCGTGGAGTTCGCAGGCCAGCGGAACAACGGCGGGCATCAACCAGCTGTATGCTGTTTCCGCGTCGGAGGCGTGGTTCGTCGGGGATGCGGGCATGATCAGGCACACCGCGAACGCCGGCGTCACCTGGTCGGCGCAGAACTCCGGCTCATCGAACAACATCAACGATGTTGCCTTCACGAGCGCGACGAATGGGATATGCGTCGGGGCGTCGAAGACCGTGTTGCGCACGACCAATGGCGGCGTGAACTGGTCGCAGGTCTCGATCTCCGGTCCGGGGTCGTACGACCTGATCGGCGTGTACTTTCTGAACGCGTCGCTCGGATGGGCGGCGGGTACCTTCGGCTCCATCCTGCGCACGACGAACGGCGGCGTGTCCTGGACGCGCTCCACCGCGGTGGGCAGCGGCGCCGATTTCAACAGCGTCGTGTTCCTGGACGCGAACACCGGCTACGCCTGCGGAGAGAGCGGCGCGCTCGTGAAAAGCACGAACGGCGGCGTGTCATGGTCTTCGGTGGCGGTCTCCTCCAACGGACTGGAATCGATCGCCGCGAGCGCGGCATCGGTCGTCGCCGTCGGCGTGTTCGGCGACATCCTGCAATCCACGGGTGGAGCGTTCGCCAACGTCCTGTCGGGATCGCGCGCAACGCTCAACGCCGTCGCCTGCGCCGGCAGCCAGGATGCGTGGGCCGTCGGTGAAGCCGGAACGATTCTCGCGACCACGGACGGCGGCGCGACGTGGACGCGGCAGGCGAACGGACTTGTTGCAGCCTCCCTGTACGGCGCCGCGGCGACGGACGCGCAGCACGCGTGGATCTGCGGTGCCGGCGGCCTGATCCTGCGCACGACCAGCGGGGGCGCGGCCTGGGCGCCGCAGACGAGCGGGCAGTCCGTCGCGCTCAACGGCATCGACTTCCCGAGCGCGTCGGTCGGGTACGCCGTGGGCCTCAGCGGCAAGATCATCAAGACCACCAACGGCGGGACGACGTGGGGCGCCATCGCGAGCGGAACGCTCGACGATCTCAACGGCATCGACATGCTGACCGATTCCATCGGCGCGGCGGTCGGCGCGAACGGCGTCATTCTCTTCACGACCAACGCGGGGGCAAGCTGGCAGCGGCAATCGAGCTTCACGCAGGACGCGCTGTTCTCCGTCACGCTTTCAGGCGACAACGGCTGGATCTGCGGCGACGCGGGCACCATCCTCGTCACCACCGACGCGGGGCAGACCTGGGATCAGGTCGTGACGAACCAGGCCTCCCCGCTCTTCCGCATCGTGCAAACCTCCTCGAACGATCTCGCCGCCTTCGGCGACGCCGGTCTCATCCTTCGCACGACGGATGCCGGCGCCTCGTGGACGCAGGAACGGAGCCACGCCATGTACAGTTTCTACGGCGCCGCCGCGGGAGGGTCCACGGTGCATGCCGTGGGCGACTTCGGCATGGCGCTCGCGAACGGGTCCTATCCGACGCCGGTCACCTTCCTGTCCTTCACCGGCACCGCCTCCGGAACACTCGTGCATCTGCAGTGGGAAACCGCGGACGAGCGCTTCAATGCCGGCTTCGACGTCCAGCGTCTGGACGCCGGACGATGGCATCCGGTCGGTTTCGTGCCCGCGTACCCGGTGTCGAAATATCGGATGCGATACTCCTATAATGACGACCCGGAGGGCGCGACGTCCGTCCGGTACCGTCTGCGGCAAGTGGATCTCGACGGCGCCTGCGCATACAGTCCCGTGCTCGAGGTGGCGCTCGGGGCGGACGGCGACGGCTTCGGTCTCGGCGCGGGGTATCCGAATCCCGCCGCGGAGACCATCTCTTTCGAGGTGCTGCTGCCGTCGTCGCGCGCGATGGGCGACGTTACCGGGATGACGCTGCGGTTGTACGACGCGCGCGGCGGCATGGTGTCGGACCTGACGGCGGCGCTGCGCGATGCCGCGGCGCGTGCGGCAGATTCCCGGCGGGTGACCGTCACGGCGGACCGCGCGAACTTTCCGGAGCCAGGGATGTATTTCATCCGCCTGATGACGCCGAATGCGGCGTTCACCCGGCCCGTGCTGCGCGTCCGATGATGCGTCCCACCAGCATCCTTGCGTTCCTGCTGCTGCTGCTCGGGTTGCGGGCGCAGGCCCAGTCTCCGGTGCGGACGATTCTCGTTCTGCACGAGGGGAAGGACGAAGCCACCAACTTCGCGCGCGGCGACGCCCGCCAACTCGCCACCCTGCTCGGTCACTTCACGCAGACGACGACGATACGCGCCATGGACGCGTACCGGAGCGGCGAGATGCGCGGATACGACGCTGTCTTCGTCATCGGTTTCACTCCGCGTTTCACGCCTCCCGCGGACTTCATGCGCGACCTCGCGCAGCGGACGGCGACCGCCGTGTGGCTGCACACGGGACTGCTCGCCTACAGCGCGGCACAGCCGACCTCCCCGCGCTACGGTTTCGAACCGATCGTCTTCGACACCACCACCGGGTACCCGACGGTGCGGCGGGGCGGCGCCGTGTTCACCAAGGAGGAACCCAACCTGACGGTGCTCCGCGTCACCGATCCGAAGCGCTGCGTCGTCGTCGCCACCGCGTCGTCGAAGAAGACCATGGTGCCGTACATCGTGCGGAGCGGGGATTTCTGGGTCGTGGCCGATTCTCCTTTCGCCTCGGCGACGGAGGCCGATCGCTACCTGCTCTTCGCCGACCTCCTGCACGATATTCTCCGGCAGAATCATCCGGCCATCCACCGCGCGCTGCTCCGCATCGAGGACGTGCATCCCCTCGAAAATCCCGAACGGCTTCGGGCCGTGGCGGACGTCCTCGCCGCCGAGGGCATTCCCTTTCTCGTCGGTCTGGTGCCCTTCTACGTCGATCCCGGCAACGGCATTCGTCTCAGCATTTCCGACAAGCCGGAATTCGCGGACGCCATCAGGTACATGGTGCGTCATGGCGCCACCGTCGTCATGCACGGAGCGACGCATCAGTACAAGGGCGTCACCGGGGCGGATTACGAGTTCTGGGACGACGCGCGAAACAAACCGATCCAGGGAGAAACCGTCGACGCCGACCGCCGCAAGCTCGTGATGGCTCTCGACGAGTGCATGAAGAACGGCATCTATCCCGTGCTCTGGGAGACGCCGCATTATACCGGATCGCAGATCGCCTACGATGCCGCCGCGGGGGTTTTCTCGACCGCCATGGAACAGCGCCTCGCGATCGACAATGCCGACTACAGCCAGTTTTTCCCGTACATCATCGAGAAAGACCTCCACGGGCAGCGCATCATCCCCGAGAATCTCGGCTACGTGCCCTTCGATCCCGATGATCCGGCAGCGTCGTCGGACCAGGTGGAGAATCTGATCCGCTACGCGGCCGCCAATCTCGCCGTGCGCGACGGCTTTGCCGCCTGCTTCTACCATTCCTTCGTGCCGCTCGAGAACCTCGAACGGCTTGTCCGCGGGATCAAGGCTCTGGGGTACACCTTCGCCGACGTCAAGGACATGAACAACCGCGTCGTGCTGCCCGACAAGGCGATCGTGACCGGCAACGGCACGGTGACCATCACGCTTTCCGACCAGTTCCTGCGCGAGTACTACATCGGACGCGACGGGAAGATCGCGCGCGCGCAGACGCTGCCGAACAGAATCACCGGTCCGGTCACGCGCACGGTGTCCCTTTCCGACGGCGAGATCTACGTCGCCTCGCCGACGGAAATCCGCGACCACGAGTCGACACTGGTCGAGAAGGCGACGCGCAGCGTCCGGAAGGTCGTGGACTGGATGTTCCCGCCGAAGAAGACGCGCACCGAGGCGCGCGCCGGCGTGGTGTGGGACAGCGATGCGACCGGCGGGGCCTGGCGCGATCAGAACAGTTTCGCGCAGGCGCTCCGCGCGGTGGGGATCTCGGTGGACACCCTGAGCACGGGCCGGCCCATGCCGCTGAAACGATACAATCTCATCGTCGTGCCGTACCACACCGTGGACAAACTCTCGGACCAGCGCTTGAGCGCCATCATCGAGTGGACGCGCAACGGCGGCTTCTGCATCACCGACGCGAAGAGCGAGCTTGCGAAGGAACTCGGCATTATCTACACCGGGAGCACCACCCGTGTCGAAAGGGTGAGCGACAAGCTTTTTCCGGACGAGGTCATCGATTGGCAGACCCCGGAGCCCTTCGCCAAGTTCGAGATGGAAGAGAACGACCAGGCCTTCGCCATCGACGAACTCACCGAAGCGCCGATCGTGATCGGCCGGGATTTTGAGAAGGGCAGATTCCTGTACTTCGGGTGCCGTTTCGATCCGATCAGCAGCGGGGGATACAGCCGCTTCCCGTTTCTGGTCGAATATGTGCGGAGCTTCTTCGGGCTCGTGCCCGTGCTGCGCCGCGACGCGCTCGAAGTGTTCTTCGATCCCGGCTACAGGAAATACATCAGTGTCGAGGATCTCGTCAAGCGCTGGGCCGGCCACGGCGTGCGCGTGGTGCATGCCGCCGGTTGGCATGAATGGAAGACGTGGGTGTACGATTACCGCCGTCTCATCGACCTCTGCCACGCCAACGGCATCCTTGTCTACGCCTGGCTCGAGCCGCCCCAGATCAGCCAGAAGTTCTGGCTGGAACATCCCGCGTGGCGCGAAAAGAATGCGAAGGGGGAGGACGCGCGGCCCTCCTGGCGCTACCCCATGGCCATGACGGATCCCGCCTGCCTCGACGCCATGACCGGCGTGTACCGGAATTTCCTGCGCCGCTTCGATTTCGACGGCGTCAACTTCGCGGAGGTCTCGTTCGAGTCGGGCAGCGGTCCGGAGGAACCGACGAAATTCACGCCGATGCACTCCTCCGCGCGCGCGGAGTTCAAGCGCATCGCGGGGTTCGACCCCGCGGACCTGCTCGATCCCGGATCGCCCCGTTTCTGGAAGCGCAATCCGTCGGGGTTGAAGCGCTTCGAGGACTGGCGCGTCGCGCGTCTCGTGCCGATCCACGATCGCATCCTCGGTATCGGAGAGGAGATCCGGAAGTCGCGTCCGGGCTTCGACATCATCCTGACCTCGCTCGACAACCTCGGCTCTCCCGAGCTGCGGCGGAGAGAAGGCATCGACGTCGAGTCCATTCTGGAACTCCGGAAGCGCCGTCGTTTCACGCTCAACGTCGAGGATCCCGCCGCGCGCTGGTCGGAGGATCCCGCGCGATACCGCGACATCGCGGCGACGTATCGCGCGCGCCTCGGGAACGATTTTCTCCTCGACCTCAACATCGGTCCCTGGCGCACTCCGGACAAACCGACGCCGTTTCCGACCCTGATACAGACCGGGACCGAGGCGTTTCAACTGGTCAACATCTGCGCGCAGGAGGTCGACCGCGTCGTGATCTACGCGGAGTCCAGTGTCAATCCGCAGGATTTCCCGCTCCTCGCGTATGCCCTCGCGGGCTCCGCCGTTCTGGAGCGCATCCCCGACGGATATCGTGTCGTCTCTCAGTACGGCGTCACGCTGCATCTCGGCGAAGAGTACCCCATCATCCGCGTCGACGGGACGACCCGCACCGGCACCGCGGACGGCAGGTACCTGATCCCGGCCGGCGCGCACACCATCACGATCCGCCCCGACGAGAACCGGTTGTTCAGGTCCGATTTCCTGCACGCGACCTTGCTGTCGATCACGGGCACGCTGCTGTCGATCACCGAGGGCGAACGGAGCGTGGATTTCCGCTACTCCGCCCCCGGGCGCTGTCTCGTGACGCTGAATAAATCTCCCATGGCGCTGTACGTCGACGGCTTCGAACGTCCGTTGCAGGTGATGAAGGGGAGCGACCGCTATGGCATGTTCCTGCCGGAGGGGACGCACCAGGTGCGCGTGATGACGAAGAGCACCGTGTCGTACGGCATTGATCTCACCAGTCTCTGGTCGTCGTCGCTCATCGTGGTGTTCGGCGTCATCGCGGTCGGCCTGCTCAGCCTCTTCTATGTGATCGTGCGCATGCAGGGTCGCCGAAGGCGGCCGACCGCCGCCGCGGGAGGGAGGGCCTGACATGGAATCCATGTTGCAGATCGACCTGAGCATTCTCTTTCTGATCGCCGTCATCCTCATCTGGTTCATGATCGGGTATCAGCTGGTGTTGACGCTCGCCGGCTTCTTCCATCACCAGAAATCGCGCAAGGAGCAGATCGCCGTCGACGCGATGGACTTCGACTACCCCTCCGTGTCCATCCTCATCCCGGCGCACAACGAGGACGTCGTCATCGCCGCCACCATCGAGGCCATGCTCGTGCTCGAATACCCGGCTGATAAACTCGAGGTGATCGTCATCAACGACGGCTCGACGGATCGAACGCGGGAGATCATCGCGGACTACGCCGCGAAGGATGCGCGGGTCGTCCTCTACGACGTGCCGCAGGGCGAGGGCGGGAAGGGGAAGTCACGCGCGCTCAATCTCGGAATCAAGATCGCGAAGTCCGAATATATCGCCATCTACGACGCGGACAACACGCCGGCGCCCTCGGCGCTGCGCTATCTCGTGGCGCAGCTCCTGCTGCATCCCGAACTGGGCGCGGTGCTCGGCAAGTTCCGGACGGTGAACAGGAAGCGGAATCTCCTCACCCGCTTCATCAACATCGAGACGCTCAGTTTCCAGTCCATTCTCCAGGCCGGCCGCTGGCAGCTGCTCGGCATCGCGACGCTGCCCGGGACGAACTTCGTCATCCGCGCAGGGGTCATCCGTCAGATGAACGGGTGGGACGAGGACGCGATCACCGAGGATTCCGAACTCAGCATCCGCATGTACATCCACAACTGGAAGATCAAATTCATCCCGTACTCGGTGACGTTCGAGCAGGAACCCGAGACCTGGGCGGTGTGGATGAAGCAACGCACGCGGTGGGTGCGCGGCAACAACTACGTATCGAAGAAGTTCTTCAAGCAGCGCCGCCAGCTGAAGAGCCGCAAACTTCGTCTCGAAATCCTGTACTCGCTCTCCTTGTACTACGTCTTCTTTTTCGCGATCATCATTTCCGACGGGCTCTTTCTTCTCGCGGCGACGAATGTCATCGCCATCACGCTTCCCGGTCCGTACGAACTCGTCTGGGCGGTCGCGATCGTGCTGTTTTTCGCCGAGATCATCCTGGCGCTTTCCTACGACCGCGAAGATTCGTTCTCGTCGCTCTTCATCATCGCGCTGATGTACGTGACCTACTGCCAGTTCTGGATTTATATCGTGGCGCGGGCGTTCTGGCTCGATGTGGTCAAGAAGGAAAAGCAGACCTGGGCGAAGACCGTGCGTTTCGCGCAACCGAAATCCTGAACGTTTTCCGATCCCACTGCCGGCACGCCTCATGAACCGTTTCACGCTTCGCAGTCTCCTCTTTCTCGCCGTCCTCTCGACTGCCGCCCCGACCGAGGCGCGCGCTCAGTGGAACACCTCGCTGAATCTGACGAGCACCTACGACGACAATTCGTTCGCGTTTTTCGACAAGCGGGCGGACGTCTACCACCAGATGTTTCTCGGCCTGTCGAAGGACTTCTCGACGGACTACACGTTCACGCAACCATTCTACTACGGCGCGCTCGTGCTGTTCCGCACCTACGAAGAGCGCACGTACCATCAGCACCTTCTCGGTTCCGTCACCATCATCCAGCTCGATCACCGCGACGACGGGGAAGAGGAGGAGGTGGAGGAGGAGGAGGAGGAGGAGGAGGAGGATTCGACAGACACGGAGGACGCAGGAGACGAAGACGATGCGGCATCGGATTCCAGCGACACCGGCGGCGACAGTACGCGCGCCATCCCGGCACGCCGCGCGTCCCTCCACCGCCGTCCATCTCCGGTCGTGCGCGGTCCGGCGCTGCGCGCGGAGGAGACGCAGGCCGTGAGCGACAGCGTCGTGTCCTATCTGCAGCTCAAGCCGTCGCTTGGCGGACGATTCGACAGGCACGCGTTCCGCATGTATGACTACACGGCCGCGACCTTCCTCGGGTCGCTGCGCGTGCGCATCGCCGGACCGCTGCTCCTGCGCACACAGGGGGAGGTCGAATTCAAACGGTTTCCATACTTCAAGCAATTCACGCATTTCGAATACAACGGCACGGTGACGTCCAGCGCGAAGCTTGACGCCGGTCCGGAACTGTTTGCTTCCGCGAATTACGGCTGGAAGTCCTACTCGGAGACCATGAGCGACACGGTGTTTCTGTCTACCGGCAACAGCGGAAAGGGCAAGGGAGGCGTCAAACCGGGCAAAAAGCAGATCTCGCAGTATTCCACGCCCTCCACCAGCCAGCTTGTGCTGGGCGGCGGCATTGTGCAACAGGTCGGAGGAGGGACGCTGTCCCTGTCCGTCCTTCGCCGTCTCACTCCCGGGAATCAGGCGCGCTATGTCGACCGGCGCGGCGTCGTCGACGCGTCGGAGGACGCATTTTTCGATGATCGCTACGGATACCAGGGGTACGAGCTGCAATTCGGCGCGTCTTTCCCGCTGTTCCGCAGTGTCACGGCGACAATCGAGGCGGGGCTGGACAGAAAAGTCTATCCCGCCACCGCATCCGATGTATCGGGCGAAAACGTGCTGGGCGATCCGCAGCGCATCGACATGCGTCCCGGTTTTGCCGTACAGATGACGGTTCCGTTGCTGCGCAAGGCCGATGGTTCAACCCTGCTGAGCGCGGGAGCGGGCTACCGGTTCATCCGCAACCAATCCAACGACGCGTATCACGATTACCACATTCATCAGGCGTCGTTGACGCTCGAAGGCGGTTTCTAGACCCGGCATCGGCGTGTGACGGACGGGTTTTCCATGTATCTTTGCGCCGTCCCCTTACGGGCCGCCATCGCATGAACGACTCCCCCGCCATACCTCTCCCGACACCCGCGCCGCATCATTCTCCTGCGCCCGTCCCGATGCGGGAGGAGGCTCCGGTCCTCAAACCGCGCTACGCCGTGCTCGATTTCGCGCGGCTCATGGCCGTGTTCATGATGATCCAGGGTCATTCCATCGGGACGTTCGTGATGGCCTCGCAGATCCCTTCCGAGGGGTTCTGGGGCGCCATCTACGTCTGGTTGCGAGGCTTGACCTCGCCGACCTTCCTGCTCATCTCGGGCATCGTCAATTTCGTGGGCATCAAGCGCGATGAAGAGGGGCGTGTCCTGCCGCGCATTCTGCGCAAGCGCGTCCGCCGTGCCGTGGTCCTGATTCTCATCGACTATCTGCTGATCTTTCCGGCAAACAGAGTGTGGGACCTGTTCTCGCTGCAGCCGGAGCAATGGTTCGCCTTTTTCCGCGTCGGCACGCTGAACATCATCGGCGTGTCGCTGCTCCTTGTCACCGCGCTGATGGCAGTCACCCGTTCAAACCGCGCCTTCGTTCTCTGGTCGCTGGCCATCGGCGCGGGCATCGCGTTTGCGACGCCGTATGTGCATCAGGTCAACTGGTTCGCCCTGCTGCCGGCCTATTTCGCGCACTATCTGTCGTTCAAGGGCGGCGGCTCCTTCGCGATCTTTCCGCACAGCGGCTTCCTCTTCGTCGGCGCGGGGCTCGGCGGGTACGCGCTGCGCCTGCTGCGTCATCCGAATCCCTGGAAATTCTCCTTCCGCATGGGCGAAGTCGGACTCGCGGTGATTCTGACCACGATCAGCGCGTACCTCGTGGCCCATACATGGTTCCCGCCGCATGATTTCTGGGTGTCGAGTCCCTTCCTGTTCTGGGAAAAGGTCGGTTTGTCGATGGTCATGATCGGACTGTACGCCGTCCTGTTTCACGTCACGGAAGGCGCTGCGGATTTCTACTCGCGTCTCAGTCGCAAGAACATCCACATCTACGTGGCGCACATCATGATCATCTTCGGTTCCACCTGGGGATGGTCGTTCAGTCGCATGTGGCCGAATACCCTCACCCTGGCGCAAGGCGTGGCCGCAACCGCGCTCGTCATCGCCCTGAGCTACGGGATCGGCATCGGCATCGCCGCCGCGGAAACGCGCCGCCCGGATATCTACCGCTGGCTGCGCATCGCGTTCGGCGTCGGTATCGCCTATGTGCTCTTCATCGGAAAGTGAGACCATGACCGCAGTTCCGCCCGCCCTTTTCCCCGCCCGCGACCGCACCCCCGTCCTGCTGTTCGGCATCGTGCTCGCGGCGGGCGTCGTCCTCGCCGGCATCGCCCTCGCGGTGCACCCGTACTTTTTCCAGTTCTACGGCGACGCGAATTCCCGTCTCGTGCAGACGCGGATGATCATCGACTCGACGAATCCCGGCCTGCACTGGATCGGGTCGGTATGGCTTCCCCTGCCGCAGCTGCTCTTCCTGCCTTTCTCCCTCGTCGGCGCGCTCTTCTCCACGGGACTCGCGGGATTCGTGGTGTGCATGCCGCTCCTCGCCTGGAGCGCGGCGCTCCTCTACAAGCTCGCGCTGCGCATCACGGGCGACCGCGCGGTATCGGCACTCGCGGCGCTGTTCTTCGCGCTCAATCCGAATACGCTCTACGTGAGCATGACAGCCATGACCGAGACGGTGGCGCTCTTCTTCTTCATCGCCGCACTGTGGCATTGGACCGCATGGATCAGCGCGCCGATGGACGAGGCCGCGAATCCGCGCCTGCTGCTTGGGAGCCTCGCCGCCGCCGCCGCGACGTTATGCCGCTACGAAGCCTGGCTCTTCACGGCGGTCGGAGCGGCGGGCATCGCCCTCATCATCCTCTTCTCGCGTCGCGCGCTGTCGCGCAAGGCCGCGCTGCTCGGCATGCTGCTGTCCTCCTTTCTCGGCATCGCCCTGTGGTTGCTGTGGAACCGGACCCAGTTCGGTGACGCGTTCTATTTCAACCACGCCGAGTACTATTCGGCCGCATGGCAGGCCAGGCACCGTCCGGTGCGCGACAGCTACTACCTCCAGGCGTGGAACAGCATCGGCATCTACGCGACCACCACGCTCGCGATCTACGGTCCGGTGTTCCTTCTCGCCGCGGCCGCGGGCACGGCAGTGCTGCTGCGCAGGCGGCCCCGTGGGGAAACGCTCTTCCTCCTCGCGACCCTCCTCGTGATGCCGTTTTTCACGCTGCTGTCGCTGTACCTCGGCATTGCCGAGATGACGCAGTGGTGGAACTCGCGCTACGTCCTGCTGCTGGCGCCGTTCGTCGCGCTCGCCACGGCCCTCGCCTTCGCGCGATGGAAGTCCGTCGCGCGCTCGCCCCGCTTCGTGCATGGCGTGATGGCCACCGCATTCATCCTCACGACCGCGTTCCAGATCGGGCTGCAGAAAGGGCAGGTGGTCACCATCGCCGACGCGGCGGGCGGCTTCTACTACATGCAGACGCCGTACGCGACGGAAGTCGGCGAGCTGCTGCGGCGCGAGTATCGCGAAGGCATGGTGCTCTGTGCCACGGGATCCGGACAATCGCATCGGATTATCCAGCCCAGCGGCATCGCGACGAAGCGTTTCGTCACGGGCCTGAACCACGACCGGCGCCTGCTCGATCCCGCCGTCCTTCGCGCCGATTTTTCCTGGGTGATCGTCGGACTCGAGGCGAGCCCCGACGGCGCCGTGATCGCCACACGGTGGATCGCCGATCGCGCCATCCTCGAGCGGGACTTCGATCCCGTGTTCCGCAACGCGTACTACATCGTCTACCGTCGGAGAGGATAGTCGCCGGCGGGCCGATCTTGTCCAGTGCGCGCGCTTTGGGTATGTTGCGCATCGGCGGCCGACCCCCGCCTTCCCACAGCACATTCATTCCAGACGCCATCACTCCGGGAGGACCTTCCCATGACTCGAAGCGCATTGCTCTTTGGCATCGCGTGCGCGATGCTGTTTCTTCAGGCCTGTTCGAAGGAATCGGGCGACTACAATCGCGAGCTTATCCCCGTGCTGCAGAACGGCAAGGCCGGGTATGTCGACACGAAGGGCGCCTTCGTCATCGCGCCGCAGTTCGAAGCCGCCTCGGTGTTCTCGAACGGACTCGCGCGCGTCCGCGACAAGGGGAAATACGGCTTCATCGACGACAAGGGGAAACCGGTCATTCCGCCGACGTACAAGTACGCGTCGATTTTTTCGGAGGGGATGGCCGTCGTCGTGCGGGAAAACAATCCGCCGGAGTACATCAACGCCAAGGGCGAAGTCCTGTTCGCCGTCAAGAATGCGCAGCGCGCGGGCGTCTTCAGCGAAGGCCTCGCACCCGTGCAGATCAAGGCCAAATGGGGGTTCGTCGACGCGAAAGGCGAACTCGCGATCCCCGCGCAGTATCGCGGCGCGATGTTCTTCAGCGACGGCATGGCGCCCATCATCGACGAACGCCGCAAATGGGGCTTTATCGACAAGACCGGCAAAACGGTCATCGCGCCCGCATTCGACGCGGTCGGAAATTTCCGTGACGGCCTGTGCTCGGCATTCGACGGCAAGAACTACGGCTTCATCGACAAGACCGGGGCGTTCGTCATTCCCGCGCGCTACCAGCATGCCTTCGACTTCACCGAGGGCTACGGCCGCGTCCGGCTGGACAACAAGTACGGCTTCATCGACACGAAGGGCGGGGTGAAGGTGGCCCCGCAGTACGACGTGCTCTCGGGCATGTACGGCGGACTCGCGTCCTTCAAGACCGGCGACTCCACCGGCTTCATCGACGCGGACGGCATGGTCGTCATCCCGCGGCAGTTCCAGGTGGCGACCCCGTTCATCGGCGACATCGCCCTCGTGATGAAGGACAAGAAGATCGGTCTCATCGACCGCAAGGGCGCGTTCGTGGTGCAGCCGACCTTCGACGGTTTCGACATGTCGTACATGCTGACGCTGGAAGGCGCGCTGCGCGGCTTCCTCGACTATTCGGTCATCCCCACCGATCTGTTCAATCCCGACGATCTCGCGGAAATTCTCGTGCGCGACTGCAGCGGCGAGAAATTCCACGGCCTCGACGCGGCGTCGACCTACGCCGATATCACGAAAATCGCCTCGGTCCTTCCGCAGCCTGTCGCCGGCGTGTCCACTCTGGAAGCGATGGAGGACGTGCCGCTGACACCCGAAGCCCGCCAGGCCCGCAGCGTGTACACGTTTACGGATTCGCCGCTCACGTCCCCGGGCGCGACGCTCACGGGTGTTCAGCTCGACATCCGCCTGCTTGGTCCGGCCATCGGCAAGCAAAGCCAGGTTGTCGACGCCTTGAAGAAAGCGTTCGTCAAGATCGGTCTCGCCATGAGCGAGGAGGGTCCGGATCGCGCGACATTCACCGGTCCCAAACTGCGCATCGTCGCGGAAGGCACGCCGAAACGTCTCATGATCTCCGTGACGTTCACCAGGTAACGCGCCGCGCCCGCGTGGCGAAACGCCCGTGAAGATCCGTCTTCACGGGCGTTTCGCATTGACTCGCGACGCTAATCCCCGGGCAGGAGCTTTTCAGCCTCGACGAGCGAACTGCCCGGATCGGGAACGATGGCGAAGTCGCGCTTGCGGAACACCGAGATCATCCGGGGATTGTCGGCGGAGGTCTGCGCCATCACCTTCGTCAGGCCCCAGTCCCGGGCGATGCCCATGCACCGGTCCGTCAAAAGACTCCCGAGTCCTTTGTTCTGCCAGGTGTCCGCCACCAGCACGGCGTATTCCGCCGTGCGCGTGCCGGGTTCGGAGATCAGGCGGCCGATGCCTGCGAGGCGGCGCCGACCCTCGTCCTCGAGCTCGGCCACGAGCGCGATTTCCCGGTCGTAATCGATGTAGCAGTACCGCACCGCCGCCTGGTGCGTATCCCAGTGGAAGAAGGAGCGGAAGCGCGTGTAGATCGATTCGCGCGAGCAGCTCCGCAGCAGCTCGAACCAGAGCGGCTCGTCCTCGGGTTTGATGGGGCGCACCGTCACCACGGTGCCGTCGGACAGGGTGCCGCTGGTCACGTACTCCTCGGGATAGGGGTGCAGGGCGAGATGCGCATACGGCCGTACGGGAGCCGGGGACGCGTGTTCGTCGAGCACGATGCGCGCATCGAGGGCGATCACCTCGTCCTCTTTCACGAGCAGCGGATTGATGTCCAGCTCCGCGATCTCGGGGTAATCGGCCGCGAGGTAGGACAGACGGATCAGGGTTTCGATGAGCAGGTCCACGTTCTTGGGCGGCTGTCCGCGATATCCGGCGAGCATCGGCCAGATCTTGAGCGACTCGAGCATGCCGCGCGCGAGACGCTCGTTGAGCGGCGGGAAGCCCAGTGCGCGGTCGTTGAACAGTTCCGCGGTGATGCCGCCCATGCCGGCCATGATCACCGTGCCGAAGACCGGATCCTTCTTGAAGCCGAGGATCATTTCCACCGCGCCGGACGTCCGCGCCATCTTCTGCACCGTGACGCCCTCGATGCGCGCCGACGGCAGCGCGGCCGTCGCGTTCGCGACGATGCGCGCGAAACCGGACTTCACCGCGGCGGCGTCTTCCAGACCGAGGAGCACGCCTCCCACGTCGGTCTTGTGCGTGATGTCCGGCGAGAGAATTTTCAGGACCACCGGGTACCCGATGCGCGACGCCACCGTCGCGGCGGCTGCCGCATCGGCGGCGGGGTAGGGGCGCGTCGAGGGGATGCCGTACGCGTCGAGGAGCATCTTCGACACGTGCTCGCTCAACACGGACGGCTCGTGCGCGATGATCGCTGCAAACTGCTTCCGTATCGTCGCGCGGTCGTACGGCATCTGCAGGGGGATGTCCTTCGGCGTCTCGTACAGGGCTTCGAGATTGCGGGAATAGGCCACAAGGGTCATGAACGCCCTCACGGCCTGCTCGGGTGTCGCGTAGGTCGGCACGCCGGCCTCGTTCAGCACGCGCGTCCCTTCGCGCATGCTCATGCCGCCGAGCCACGCGGCCAGGATCGGTTTGCTCGTCGTCTGCGCGAGCGCGCCGATCACCTTGGCGATCGAGACCGGATTCGTCATGGCCTGCGGTGTCAGAATCACCAGCAGGGCGTCCACTCCCGGATCCTTCAGCATGATGTCGCCGGCCTTCTCGAAACGCTTCGACCGGGCGTCGCCCAGCACGTCGACGGGATTGCGGTGCGACCAGATCGGCGGGAGGCACGTGTTGAGCAGCGCCATGCTCTCGTCGCCCGGCACCGCGAGCGTGCCGTCGAGGGCGAGGAGCGCGTCGGTGGCCATGACGCCCGGGCCGCCCGCGTTGGTGACGATGCCCAGACGCGGACCGCGCGGAATCTTCCGCCGCCCGATCAGTTCCGCGATATCGAAGATGTCCCCGATGTCGTACACGCGCGCGACGCCGGTGCGCTGGAAGGCCGCGTCGTACACCGCGTCCTCCGAGGCCATCGCGCCGGTGTGCGAGGCGGCCACCGCGGCGGATTCGCCGAAACGCCCGGCCTTGTACGCGATGATCGGCTTGGTCCGCGCGAAGGAGCGCGCGGCCGACATGAAGGAGCGGGCGTGGGTGATCGACTCGGCGTAGAGGATGATGCACGTGGTCTTCTCGTCCTCGCCGAAGTAATCGATCAGGTCCCCGAAGTCCACGTCCATCGTGTTGCCGATGGAGACAAAATAGGAGAAGCCGATCTTTTTCTCTATCGCCCAGTCGAGCACCGACGAGCAGAGGGCGCCGGACTGCGAGATGAACGCGATGCCGCCGTCGCGCGGCATGCCGTTGGCGAAGCTGGCGTTGAGGCCCTCGCCGGGCGCGATGATGCCGAGGCAGTTGGGGCCGAGGATGCGCATGCCGGGGAAACGCGCGCACTCGGCGAGCACCTGCTCCTCCAGCGCGCGGCCGTCGTCGCCGGTCTCCTTGAAGCCGGCCGAATTGACGATGATGCCGAGGATGCCCTTCTCGCCGCAGGCGCGGACGAGGGACGGCACCTGCGCTGCCGCGGCGCAGATGATGCCGAGATCGGGCGTCTTCGGCAGGCTCGCCACGTCCGGATAGCAGGGGATGCCCAGCACGGCCTCGCTGGTCTGGCTCACCGGGTACACCACTCCCCGGAAGCCGCCGCCGATCAGGTTGGAGAGGATCTTTCCGCCGACGCTCTGCGGATTCGGAGTGACGCCGATGACGGCGATGCGCTTGGGATGGAAAATGCGGTCGAGTGTGCTGATGTCCATGGGAATCGGAGGTGCGGTGAGAAGGTGCGTGAATTGCGGGCGGGCTGCGCGGGCGGTGTTCGGAGTGGGCGGTCTGTGCAACGCGGGTGCCGCGGGGCGCGGCCATCTTCAAAACTACGCCGTTCGGAGGCATCGTCCAAGGCGCTTTCCTTCCTCCTCGCCGATGGATATCTTGTCACGATGAATACGCACTTTCCGCACCGGATATGATCGGGGAACGGCTGTCCGCGCTCTACCGTCGCGCCTTCGGCTGCGAACCGTCGGCGCTGTCCGCGTTGCGGGGAGACGGCTCGGACCGCCGCATCACGCGGCTCGAAGGCGCCGCCGGGTCCGCCATCGGAATATGGGGCGACAATATCGCTGAAAACCGGGCCTTCCTGGGATTCACGCGGACCTTTGCCGCGTGCGGGCTCGGCGTGCCGGCGATCTATGCGGTGGACGAGGACGAGCGCTGCTATCTCGAAGAAGATCTCGGCGACACGCTGCTGTTCGACTGGCAGGCGGAACGGCGCGTGGGCGAGGAGTTTCCCCCGGAGGTCTTCGCGATGTACGCGCGCGTGCTGCGCGAACTGCCGCGCTTTCAGATCGACGCGGCCGAACGCATCGACTACGGACTCTGCTACCAGTATCCCGAATTCGGGGAAGAATCGATCAGCTTCGATCTCCGCTATTTCCGTGAGATGTTCCTCGATCAGCTTTTCCCGGAGTATCATTCCGGGGATGTCGAACGGGAGTGCGCGACGCTGACGGCCATGCTGCTGGCCGCGGAACGGCGGCACTTCCTGTACAGGGATTTTCAATCGCGCAATGTGATGATCACCCGCGGCGCGCCGCGCTTCATCGATTATCAATCCGGCCGCAGAGGCGCGTTGCAGTATGATGTCGCATCGCTGCTGTATGACGCGAAGGCCCGCATTCCGGAGGCCGACCGGAGGGCGCTGATCGACGGCTACATCGAGGAAGCCTCACGGCTCGCGCCCGTGGACCATGCGGAATTCCTACGGCATTTCGACGCCTATGCGCTTGTGCGCGTCTTGCAAGCACTCGGGGCCTTCGGCAATCTGGGACTGCGGAAACGGAAACCCGGCTTCCTGTCGTCCATCCCGCCCGCGCTGGACAACGCGGTGCTCCTCACCGCGCGCGACCCGCTGGCGACCGCGCTGCCCGCGCTTGCCGACGTGCTCGTCCGTGCGCGCGGTTCATCGGCGCTTCTCGCGAGAACGCTGGAACCGTCATCGGAGATCACCCGGTCATGACGGACAGCCGCATCCCCCGTTCTCCGGAGGAGGGTTCGCTCGCCGGGCTCCTCGTATCGGTGTGCTCGTTCGGGTATTTGCGCAGCGGGATTCCACCCAATCCGCATGGCAACGGCGGAGGTTTCGTGTTCGATTGCCGTCTGTTCAAGAATCCCGGAAGGGAAGAGCGATTCAGAAGCCGGAACGGGACCGATCCGGATGTCTCCGCGTTTCTTGAAGGCGATCCGGAGGTGGGCGCCTTCCTCGATCATGCGCAGGCACTCCTCGACCCCGTCCTGCGATCCTACGCCTCCCGGGGGTACGCGCATCTCCAGGTCTGTTTCGGATGCACGGGCGGTCAGCACCGCTCCGTGTACTGTGCCGAACGCATGGCGGAACGTCTCCGCGCCCTCGGCGCGCGGGTGGAACTGCTGCACCGCGAGCGGGGGGTGTGGTGGTGACGGGCATGATCCTCGCGGCGGGTTTCGGCACGCGCCTGGCGCCGCTGACCGACGAGACTCCCAAGGCCCTGATCCCCGTGGCAGGCCGACCCATGATCGCGTGGTCCATCGAAGCGCTGCGGCGCGCGGGTTGCGGGCGCATCGTGGTCAATGCGCATCATTTCGCCGGGGCGATGAAGGAGCACTTCACGCGCGTCGATTACGGCGTCGACATCGTGCTCCTGCCCGAGGACGTCATCCTCGGGACCGGCGGCGGCATTCTGCATGCCCGCGACTGGCTGGACGGCGACGAATCCTTTCTCGTGCACAACGCCGATATCGTCTCCGATTTCGATCTCACGGCCCTGCTCGCCGAACAGCGGCGCAGCGGCGCGGTCGCCGTGCTCGCCTGCAACGAGCGCGCGACGGCGCGCGCGCTCCGCTTCGACGCAGACCTGACCTTTCTCGGGAAGGACGTCTGGAAAGACGACGGCTTCCTCTACCCGGACGACGCTCCCCGCTTTGGATTCTGCGGCGTGCACGCCGTCAGTCCCGCGCTGTTTCACGAGGGATATCCGACAGAGTATTCCGATATTTTCGATCTCTACCGGCGCGCCATGCGCGCGGGACACATCCTCCGGGGAATGCGGTACGCCGGACTCTGGCACGATCTCGGCTCCGTCGAGCGCATCCGCGCCTTCGAACATGCCATCGATGAGCCAACCTGAATGTCGCACAAGCGTCGGATCCGCTCTCACGCAGTCCCCGCGTCCCAGCGTCCCCGCGTCCCCGCATCTCCGCGTCCCAGCGTCCCCGCGTCCCCGCGTCCACTCGTCTCAGCCGCTCACCCTTCACGGTGTTTTCATCGTCACGTCGTAGCTTGAGGTACCATGCGAATCCTCATCGTTGAAGACGATCCCGGCATCTCCACGCTGCTGTCCCGCGCATTGACGGAACAGCACTACTCTGTGGACGCCGCCGCCGACGGCGGCGAGGGCGAACTGCTGGCCAAGGTGAATGAATACGATCTCATCATTCTCGACATCATGCTGCCGAAACGGGACGGCTGGCATGTCTGCAAGGGCATCCGCGACGCCGGCATCACGTCTCCGATCCTGATGCTGACGGCGCTCGACGCGGTGGAGGACAAGATCAAGGGGCTCGACTGGGGCGCCGACGACTACCTCACCAAGCCGTTCCACATCGGCGAGCTGCTCGCCCGCGTCCGTTCTCTCGTCCGCCGTCAGTCGGAGCAGAAGTCCGCCGAGATCCGCGTGGGGGATCTCGTGATCGACACCGCCGCGCGCACCGTCCGCCGCGGCGACGTTCCCATCGCGCTCACCGCGAAGGAGTTCGGCATGCTCGAGTACTTCGTGATGAACCGGAACAAGGTGCTCACCCGGCAGATGATTTCCGAGCACGTGTGGGACATGAATTTCGATCCGCAATCCAACGTGATCGATTCGTTCGTCCGCTTCCTGAGGCAGAAGATCGACAAGGGCTTCGACGCGCCGCTCATTCACACCGTGCGCGGCGTCGGCTACCGCTTCTCCGAGCAGCCCGAGTAGCGCGTGCCCACCATCACCACACGGCTGACCTTCTGGTACGTCGGCATCTTCGGCCTCATCATCGCGGGCGTCGCCGTCGCGATGGTCGCCACGTTCGACCGACAGCGTCGCGAGTCCATCGACGTGGATCTCGCGGCGTACGCGGATCTGCTCGTCTCCGGCATGGGCGGCGAATCCGCGAACATCGAGGACGTGTTCGATGAATTGACCGAAGCGCAGAAAAAACCGCGGGCGGGCTTCAAGGCGCACCGCTTCGTGGTGGCGAGCAAGGATTCCGTCGTCTTCGAAACGAACATCCTCGCGGACACGGATTCGCTCGTCGCCCTCCTGCAGAAGCGCATCCCGTCCGATACCGCCTCCGCGTTCACCACCGTGGTCCTGAATGAACTCGAGTACAGGATTTTCGCGAAACGGGTGCCGCGCAAGCGGGGCAGCTTCCAGCTCATCGTGATCACGTCGCTGGACCGCCTGTACGAGTCGCTCCACGAACTCCGCTCGCTGCTGCTCATGATCGTGCCGCTCTCCATTCTCGCCGCCGGACTCGGCGGATGGTTCATGGCGCGACGGGCGCTGCTTCCGGTGCGCAACATCACCGCCACGGCAGGCGCGATCTCATCCTCGAGCCTCGATCGCCGGGTGCCCGTCGGGCATTCGCAGGACGAGCTGTCCGAGCTCGCGCAGACATTCAACGCGATGATCGAACGGCTCGATGTGACGTTCAAAAGCATGCAGCAGTTCATCGCCGACGCCTCGCACGATCTGCGCACACCCCTCACGGTCGTGCAGATGGAGCTCGAACTCCTCCTCATGGGCCAGAAGGGCGACCAGAGCACCAACGCGGCGCTCGAGCGCAGCCTCATCGAGGTCGATCGCCTCAACCGCCTCGCGGCGGATCTGTTGCTGCTCGCCCGCGCCGACGCGCAGCAACTTTCGCTGCACAGGACCGCCTTTCGCGTGGATGAACTGCTCATGGAATGCGCGGGCCAGCTCAACGGGCTCGCGTCGCCACGGCAGATTTCCTTCCTCATCGATATCGACCAGCCGATGGAAATTCACGCCGACGAAGCCCTGCTCCGCCGCGCCATCGTCAACGTGATCGACAATGCGTTGAAATTTGCTCCCCCGGCGAGCAGTATCCGCATCAGGCTCCTGAGCGAAGAATCCGACTGTTGCATCGAGATTTCGGATTCCGGCCGGGGTATTCCGCCGGAGGAATGCGCGAGGGTGTTCGATCGCTTCCATCGCGGCGACACCGCGCGACGCACGAAGGGGACCGGCCTCGGCCTGGCCATCGTTCGCGCAATCGTCGAGGCGCATCACGGAACGGTCGAAGCAACCTCTCCCGTTGGCGAGGGCGCGACGATACGGTTTCGCCTGCCGCGATAGCTTTCATGTTGCCTTCATACCGAGACGGTATGTTTGCTGGTGATCAATGACTGCATACGCACGGTCCATTTTCCACCACGCAAAGGATACACTCCATGAAATCGAAACTCTTCATCATCGCCGTTCTCTTCGTTGGTCTGGTTGCCGGTAGCGCATTCGCCCAGGACGATACGAAACTGAAGGAGAAGGCCAACGCGAAAAATTCTGAAATGAAGATGAAGGCCTTGGACAAGAAGGCCGAAATGAAGGAGAAGGCTTCCGACAAGAAGATGGAAATGAAGGAGAAGGCTTCCGACAAGAAGGCCGAAATGAAGGACAAGGCCTCGGACAAGAAGGCCGAGTTGAAGGACAAGGCCTCGGACAAGAAGGCCGAGTTGAAGGACAAGGCCTCGGACAAGAAGGCCGAGATGAAGGACAAGGCCTCGGACAAGAAAATGGAAATGAAGGACAAGGCCTCGGACAAGAAGGCCGAAATGAAGGACAAGGCTTCGGACAAGAAGGCCGAAATGAAAGACAAGGCCTCGGACAAGAAGGCCGAACTGAAGGAGAAGGCTTCCGACAAGAAGATGGAAATGAAGAAAAAGGTCAAGAAAACCGTCGACGAGACCACGAAATAATTCGCGCTCTCACGAAGAGTGGAAAGAGCCGGACCGCGCAAGCGATCCGGCTCTTTCGCATTGTACGCGGGAGCAGGCGGTGGCGCGACGAATCCGGCACCCAGGCCCTTGCGGATCCTCCAGGCGGCTGTCTAGTGCTGCTTGGACAGCGTGCGGATGTGCGCGATCAGCGGCTGGTAATCCTGTTCCCGTATCATCCCCTGCCACAGGGGCATGCGGGACTCGGGTTCGAACGCGAACGGATTCCTGATCTTGATCTCCAACAGACTGTCGTTGGGGAATTTGGCATCAACGGCGTCGAATGTGACGTATCCCCTGCCGGCGTTCCCGTGACACGAGTTGCAGCCGTATTGCTTGAAGAGTCGCTCACCCTCGCTGGAATACGTGTGCGGAGCGCGCGTCTTGATCCACGGCTTTCGAATGACCGGGACAGTGCGCAGGTAGGCGTAGATGGCTGCTGCTTCCTGATCGGTGAAATCCCGCCACAGCGGCAT
The DNA here is from genome assembly GCA_016720835.1 of Ignavibacteria bacterium. GTDB lineage: Bacteria > Bacteroidota > Ignavibacteria > SZUA-365 > SZUA-365 > JADKJW01. The sequence goes on along the minus strand of JADKJW010000001.1, from coordinate 205,833 downwards.
CGGCGCGCGGACGAGAGTGCCGTCGGATCTGAAACCCTCCTTCACGGCGGTGATGAACTGCGACTCGGTCCATTTTCCGATGCCCGTTTCCACATCGGGAGTCAAGTTCGGTGTGAACACCGCCTCGCCGTTGATGTCGATGAGCGTGTTGCCGCCTCCCATGAAACCTTCAGATCGCTCGGGATGCAACTCGTCGAGCTTGGTGAAATCCGCCGAATGGCAGGCGAAACACCCGGAGTTCGAAACCAGGTACTTCCCGAAGGCGACGTGATTGCTCGTGTCGGGCATCGGAATCGGCGCGGTCGGGTAGGGAAACGGCTTGAAGGCGACATGGCTGAGGAACTTCGTGAGCAGCGAGTAATCGCAGGCCGAATCGTCCACGGCCATCGGCGCGAGGCGGGATCGTCCGAACGGAGGAAGGTGATGATCGAGAACAGATCCTCATCCGCCAGGTTGGGGAATTTCGGCATGACGGGAGGCACGAAGCGGCCGTCCTTGAGAATGCCCGTGCGGAGAAAGTATGCCAGCTGACCGTCCGTCCATGCGCCGATCCCCTTTTCGGGATCCTGCGTGATGTTGGAACTGTAAATGACGCCGAATTCCGGCGGGACATCGATCATGCGCTGACCGGTGAGCGCCTTGGTCTTCTGGCTGAGATGGCAGTCCATGCACAGGAGGGAAACGAGCTGCTTGCCACGCGCGAGCCGCGCGGGTGTGCGCTCGACGGTGGGGGTCAATGCGGGGGCGTCGTACGTCGGAATGCCGCTCGCGGAAATATAGAGCGCTCCGCCGGCGACAAGCACGATCAGGACGACGAGTAGGATGGCGAAAATTTTGAGGATTTTTTTCATGGAATTCTCCGCACCGGGTGTTTCTGAATGGGGACGGATGGAGAGAACGCGTGACCGCCGCCTGCATTGCTGAGGCGAGTCGTTCACGAGTCCCGTGGAAGCGAATCGGACGCGAGCGTCCGGAAATCCTTGATGTGCTGAGTTGGATACTCGCAAACATACAGTGCACGTCGAAACAAAACAAGACCCCTTTTGTCCGATTACTGACGCTCCGCGGGCTCCGCGCTCCGGCACCCGGACCGGGTGTTGTCGGAACATCGCGGCATGCGTACATTTCGCGGCTATGAAAATCACCCGACTCTCATTGATCGCCGTCTGTGCGGTGATCGTCTTCTCCTCCGCGGTTGCGCAGCCCGCGCTCCGCCGCGGAACCGCACGCGCCTTCACCGACGCGTTCGCGGCGCGCGATTGGGACCGCCTCCTCGCGCTGATGCATCCGGAATTCCTCGGTACGCACAAGATCGAGGAGTGGAAAACGCTTCGCGAAGAACTCGGAAAACAGGGCGGGGACCTCCTCCGTCACGTGTTTCTGTCGATCGACAAAAAGGGCGCATACACCACGATCGTGCATCGCGCGTACTTCCGGAAGGATTCGCTCGACCTCCGCATGGTGGTGGACACGCTGAACCTCATCGAAGGCTTCTGGGTGGACATGATCACGCCGGCCTACGCGTTCGCGCCGCCGCCGTATGCGAAGCGCTCAAAGTTCCGGGAAGTGCCGACGACCATCGGAGACAGCGCTTCCGCCCTGCCGGGAACGCTCTCCATCCCGAAATCCCGCGGCAGGCATCCGGTCGCGATACTCGTCCACGATTCGGGACCGCTCGATCGCGATGCGACGGTCAAGGGCAACCGGCCGCTCCGCGATCTGGCCTGGGGGCTCGCCAGCGACGGGGTGATGGTTCTCCGATACGAAAAACGGTCGCGCGCGCTTCCTCGCTCGCTCGATCCGGCAAAGGTCACCGTCAAGGAGGAAATCATCGACGACGTTCTCGCCGCCGTGCGCATCCTCCGTGCACGGAAAGATGTCGACACGTCGCGACTCTTCGTCGTCGGACACAGCCATGGCGGGACGGTCGCGCCGGAAATCGCTACCCGCGAAGCAGGCGTCAAAGGCATTGCGCTTCTCGCTTCGGCCGCGCGCCCGCTCGAAGATGTCATCGAGGACCAACTCCTGTTCGTGGCCGCGCTGGCCGACTCATCCGCAGGGAAAGCACACAAGACGCTCGCAGCGCAGCGCGCATCGCTCGAAAAAATCCGCCGCCACGAGCTGCCCGAGAGCACCATCGTCCTGAGCGCCCCGGCGCACTACTACTACGATCTTCAGAAACGGTCCGCCGTCAAGACGGCGAAGAAACTGTCCATCCCGGTATTCCTCGCGTTCGGAGGGAAGGACTACCAGATCACCCGGAAGGATGAAGAGATCTGGAGATCAGCGCTGGTCGACAAGACGAATGTCGTCTTCCACACGTGTGAGAATTGCACGCACCTTCTCATCGAAACCGCCGCGCAACCCGGTCCGGCAACCTACAATGCCGAAGGTCACGTCAGCCCCGGCCTCATCCGTGCACTCACGGAGTGGTGCAGGAATCCTTCCGGCGACGGCAGAGTCGCTGGGGGAAAGTGACAGGTGACAAGGGGCAGGTGCAAGGTGTCCGATGACTCATCACTCCCTACTCCCCACTCCCTACTCCCGGCTCGCCCCTTCCCACCACACGCGCCTTTGCGAACAACTCCTCCAGCGCGGGTCCCAGCAAAGCCGGATCGTCGGTCTTGCTCGGGATGTTATCCAGGACGACGTACGGGACGCGCTTGCCACGAATGTCGATATGCGAGGGAGAAGACGCGGACACCGCGTCCCAATCCACCTCCTTGTAGAGCCGCTCCAGCTTCTCGTCGGGAAGCCCGTGCTCGAGAATGGAATCCGGCCGTGACGGATTGAAGCGCTTGCGATTCTTCCGCAGGGATTCCTCGTAGGTGACGTCGATGTACACGATCACCGCGCGCTCGAGGATGCGGTCGCTCAAATGTGCGAAGGCCGACACATACCCGCCGTGCTCGGTGCCTCGCGAGAATTCGATGACCGTGGTCATGCGCTCGTGATAGTCCGGTTCGCGCAGGCGCTTGTCGTATTCGAGGGAGATGCGCTCGATCAGGAGATCCCATTGGTATTGGTGCAGGAAATACCCGCCCGCATCGGTGTGCATCCGCGGCTTGCCGAGAATCTTTTCAAGAATCGCGTCTTCTTCGAACCACGTCCAGAGCATCGGGAAGTCGTCAATTTCATCGAAATCGCCGATGCCGAAACGCCGCAGACGCTCGTCAACAGGCGTCTTCTTGAGGTAATCGATCACCTCGGATTTCCCCGACGCCGGCCGGCCGCAAAGGATGATGATGTCAAAGGAGTGTTTCATGGCTGACTCGCAAAAAACGGGTGTCTGATGGAAGAATTAATGCGTGGCTGCCCGGCTCGGTTTTGCGTTCCAGAGGAAGAGCATCAGGCTCGCGCCGATGAGGGAGAACCCGATCATGCTCGGACCCCACACGCCCCATCCGAACGTGTCCAACAGCCAGCCCATGCCGACTCCGACCGCGGCGCCGCCGATGTACTGCATTCCGTCAAACAATCCGGCCGCGGTGGCCGCCGCCTTCTGACCTCCGAAGTCCATCGACGCGGTGCCCGACAACATCGAATGCACCATGCTGATCGCCATCGAGTTGACCATGAACGCGGCGATGATGAGCGTCAGATCCCGGGACAGCCAGACGACGGAGAGCGCGGCGATCTGCAGCGCGTATCCGACAAAGGCCACAGGCGTCCTGCGTGATTGGAAGAACCAGTCCGACACCGTGCCCGCGAGAAAGGCGCCGGCAATACCCGCCAGCACCACCGCGAGGGCGCCTTTCTGGAATAGGGCGGAATCCAGCTGCAACCCCTGCGCCTCCTGCATGAAACGCGGGAACCACTGCTCGAAGCCGTGCCGCACGAAGCCCGTGCAGAATTCCGCCCCCGCGATGGTGAGCGTTACCGGGTTGGTGAACACGCGCTTCACGACGAAACGGAAATCGACCGTGCCGGTGTAATCGCTGGTCGCGTCGGCGGTGTCGAGCGGCTGCAATCCCGCATCCTCCGGCTTGTCGCGCACGAAAAGGTAGGTCATGCCCGACATCAGCGCGACCGTTGCCGCCGGAATGAAGAAGACCCACTGCCAGGGAAGGATCGCGACGATGATGCCGCCGAGAAAGAAGATCAATGCGCGCCCGCTCTGGATCATCGATCCGAATATCGCCGAGAAAACTCCGCGCTCCCGAATGTGGAACCAGCCTGAGTTGACCTTGATCAGCGACAGCGCGCTGAAGGACTGAAAGTAATTGTTCAACGCCCAGACCGTTGCGAAGTACCCGAGCATCAGCGGTCCGGTCCCGAGGAAATGGAAGTACGCCCCGAGACCGAACAGCACATTGAACACGCACGCGCCGATCGAACCGATGAGCATCGCCTTCCGGCCGCCGATGCGGTCCGCCAACGGACCGTTGAACAGCGCGGACAACCCGTACAGGGTCAATGCCGCGGTGATGATGGCGCCCACCTCGGTCTTGTCCCAGCCGTAAGTGTCGGAGAGGGCCTTGTTCGCGAAGGACAAATTGTACCGCGCCATGTACATGAAGGCGTACGTGAATCCGAGCGTCAGCCAGTTGATGGATCGCCGCCGCCGGAATGCGGGAGGATGACCGAGGGGGTTCGCTTTGAACTGCATGCGGATGGAGGAAAGGGTGGGCAATCGGGTCGCGGCCAAGATAGCACCGCGGCTGACAGGGAAAAAGACCGCGGCGCGTCGGGGATGCATGTCCGTCGCCGACTGCGTATTTTACGGCGATGACACCACACCCCGCACATCCGCTGCCGTGAGTTCAGACGCCCCGGACATCCCGCTCCCCGAGGACGACACTCCCCGGCGCGTGGACAAACGCAAGAATGTCGAGAAACTCTGGCGCAAAGGCACGTCACGCTGGCGCTACGCGGGTGATGGCGAGTCCGACAGCGATACGATTCACCGCAGGCGCTCCGCTCCGCGCATGCACCAGGTCGTCCGCCCGGAAAACGAACGCGATGCCATCATCATCGAAGTCGGTGGACCGACGATCACGCTCCTCGACGGTGACGAGGAAGTGCGCGCCCGCCCGCGACGCTCCACCACGACGGAGAATCCCGGCTCCAGCCTCATCGTCATCGGCGATCGCGTCCGCTACCTCGATGCCGGGGTCGGCGAAGCGATCGTGTCGCACGTGTATGCGAGGCGGACGGCGCTCTCGCGCACGTCCATCATCGACAGGGACGTGGCCGATGTTCTCGTGGCGAATATCGACCTGCTGGTGATTGTCGGCGCCGCGTCAAACGAGCTGCTCCGCCCCGGACTCATCGACCGGTATCTCATCGCGGCGGCCATGGGAGGTCTCGACGCCCTCATTCTCATCAACAAGATGGATCTCGTCGACGACGAGGACCTGGCGGTGGTGACGGATATCACGGCCATGTATCGCGACGCCGGGTATACGGTGCTCTTCACGAGCTGCGTGACCGGCGAAGGTCTCGAGGCATTGCACGGGGCGCTGAAGGACAAGCTCTCCGCGTTCTCCGGCCACTCCGGTGTCGGGAAAACCAGCCTGCTGAACCGCATCGTTCCAGACGCGAGGGAGAAAATCGCCGAATTGAGCGATCAGAGCCAGCGGGGCATCCATACGACGACCAAGAGCATCCTTTACGAACTCGCCGACGGAGGCTTCATCGCCGACACCCCGGGCATCCGTGAATTCGGGCTCTTCTTTTTCGACAAGATCGATCTCCATACCTACTATCCGGAGTTCGTGCGCTTCGCCGACCGCTGCCATTATGCCTCCTGCACGCACACGCACGAACCGGGCTGCGCGGTCATCCAGGCGGTGGAGGACGACGAAATTCATCCGCTCCGCTACAAGAACTATCTGCAGATTTTCGAGAGCGAGGGACGCTGACGCGCGGCGCGCGAGAGCGCCTGTCATTCAGAATCGCGCGTCGAGCTGCAGCGACAGCACGCCCTGCGCGTCGCCGGCGACGCTGTCCGATCCGTTGCCCAGCGCGGCTGCGCCGTGCTGCACGGTGCGGCTCCACTGTGCGGTCAGCGAGGTCCCGGCACCGGCGCGCAGCTGGGCCAGCGCGGTGACGCGCGCGCCCGAACCGCTCATCGCCGCGTTCGACGCGGAACCCGGAAGGTCGGCCTCCATCGCGTAGACCCGGGAATCGTATGAATCGGTCCGGAACAGGACGGCCCGGAATACCAGACGGACGAAGGCGCACGGGAGAGCGCGGAGGTCCGCGCACAGCAGCGCGCCCGATTCCGCCGGCGTGAAGGCGCCTCTCGCGGTGCGCGAACATTCCGCACGGAACCGCGCCTCCCAGCGCGCGGCCGCGCGCGTGCGCACTTCGGCGCGTACGCTTTCCTGCGTTCGCGCAACGACGGGCCGGATGTCCCGGCCGCAGGCGTCCACGGCGGCAAAGGACGCGTCCTTGCTGTCCCTCCGCCATCGCACGCTCAACGCGGTCCCGCGGCCGGGCCGCCACTCCGCCAGCAGCGTGGCATCGTGCCCTGCTGACGGGATATCGATCAGTCCGGTTGCGGCGGGAAAGCGGTACATGTCGAATGCCGCCTGCAGCGTCACCGTTTTGGGAAGTTCCCACTGAATCCCGAAATACACGCCCGTTTCATTCTGAAGCTCCCCGCCGCGTTCGCCGAACCCGCAGCCGTGGAGACTGACGAAGTCCGGCGGATAGGTGCGAAGCAGCATCGTTGCCTGCGTGCCGCAGGGGAGGGCTGCGGAGACGCCGAGGATCGAAGCGACGGAGCTGCGGTGCGATCGTGCGGCCTCGGCGAAGGCGTGCATGCCGGGAAGGGAGACGTCGACGTGCGCGCCGATCGCCCAGGCGCGGTCGCCGCCGAACCCCAACGGTGATGGGGGATTGACGGGCGCGCTGAATCGGGTTGCGATCCCGGTCATGCCCGCGCGCAACTCGGCACTCCCGCGCCGCCAGGTGCGCGACGCCGCGCCGCCCGCCACTGCCGCTCCACCGCGATCCGCCTTGCGCAACTCGGATACGGTGCGATGAAGACCGCTCTCGTCAATGCTGATGATCTCTCCGCTGAGCGAATCCACCGACGCGTCAAGACGAGTCGACGATACGAATCCGAGCAGCGAGGTCTCGCCGGCGCGGAGGTGCGCCGCGGCACCGCGAAAATTGCCCGCTTCCGAGGACGACGCGAACGGCGTGAGCCCGGGCGCGCCCGCGGTCGTTGCCGCCAGCGCGTCGCCGCCCTTGCCGAAACCCGACCGCCGCCGAAACACCAGGCCCTGGCCTTCGGAGACTGCGTAGTCGCCGAGGGTCACGTTCTGAACCACGCCGCAACCCTCCAGCGTTACGTGCCCCGCGAGGTGGTCGGCGATCGAAGGCTCGCCGGCATCGCGATCCGTCGCGATCCCGGCAAGAACATGCTCCCCGAGCCGTGTCACCAGCCGCGTGGCAACCGCTTCACGGGGCCCGGCGTATGCGCCGCTCGCGAATCCGTCGCGCGGCCGCTCCTCGCGCCGCATCCGGATGCGAAGCCGGACATCGGCATCCGTGAGAACGTGGGCTCCCTGCGTCGCCCGCAATGTGGCGCATCGCCGCAGGGCGTCGAGCGTTGCGGCATCGATGCCGGGGATGCTCCCGACCTCCTGCCAGGAAGCGAAGGGACCGAAGGCCGCCCGTCGGTCCGCGATGGCCCGCGCCAGATGCGGCGCGAGGAAGGGAAGGCCGGAGAGCTCGTCGGCAGTGGCTCCGTTCAGATCAAGCGGCGGGATGCAGCGGTCCTCGATCTCCTCGGCGATGAGCTGGTCCGCGTCGCGTTCACCCGCGCGATCGGAGAACAACCGCTCCAGTCCGCCGGTGTGCGGCGGACCCGGGTCGCCCGCCTCGTCCTGCGCCGCGCAGCGCCCTGCGCCCGTCGCGCCGAGGATGAATGCCAATACGAAAAGATGTCGTCGCGATCCCATTGTTGTGACCTTCTGGTGCACATCGTTGGGAAGTTGAACGCGCGGCGCCGGATTATGTTCCCGGCAACCTGAATCTCATCCTGCGTGAACGGTGTCGGTGTCGATGTCGATGTCTTCGATGCGGATGTTGAGCCGGTGCTGGAACGCGAGCGTGACGACGATGCCGACGACGACCGCAAACCACAGGGTCGCGACACGGATGAGAAAGGTGGAGGCCACCGCGATGTCCCGGGACGCGCCGGCCAGCATCGTCAAACCGGTCAGACTGCCCTCCGTGGTTCCGAGTCCGCCGGGGAGCATCGTGACCGCCCCGACGATGGTCGAAAACGCGTAGATGAACGAGGCCTTCAGCAGCGTGGGCGGCGCATGGAACTCGTGGAGGATGATCCAGAATCCCGCGCATTCGAAGAACCACGAGACGACGCTCAGCACCACGGCATTGAAGAGAACCTTCGGACGCAGCAGGAGATGCACGCTGTCGTACGCCTCCACCGCGTGATGCGCGTGGCGGGCGATGACCGGGATGCGTTCCAGCGCGCGGATCACCGCCATCGATCCGCGCCGCCACGCAAGGAGCGCGGTGACCGACGAGAAGAACACCGCGAAGAAGACGATCACCTCCTGCGCCTGCCCGAACACCCAGGCCCCGATCAGGATCAGGATGGTGAGTCCGATGAAATCCGTGAGCCGCTCCGCGAGAATGATGGGGGCGGACCTGGCGATCGGAGTGCCGTTGACCTGCTTCAGCAGATACGACTTCAGCACTTCACCCAGCTTGCCGGGCGTGACCGCCATCAGGAACGCGGCGAAGAAAATGATGATGTTCGCCGACGTGGAGGGCCGTATCTCGAGGACCCGCGTGTAGTAATCCCACTTCAGGTACCGGAAGAGGTAGTTCATGCTCGAACACGCGAGCACCACGGGAAACAGCGCCCATGTGAACTGCCCGAACGCGGCCGCGAGTTTGCCCGCATCGGCGAACACGGTCAATCCGATGAAGACAAGCGCGCCGAATGCCAGCGAAAGGAGAAGGCGCTTCCTAAACTTCGCCTTCACTGGCCGACGGTCCGCTCTTGATGAATTGCATGTATGTGCAGTAGAAATGCGCGAGCGGAAGGCCGACGACGTTGTAGAAATCCCCGTCGATGCGCTGCACGAACACCGCGCCGAAATCATCCTGGATGCCGTAGCCGCCGGCCTTGTCCATGGGACTGCCGGATGCGACGTACGCGAGAATTTCATCGGTGCTCAGCTTCCGGAACCATACCTCGGTCCGCTCGTACTCGGTGACGATGCGCCACTGCGGCATCTCCAGCAACGAGAATCCCGTGAAGACTTCGTGGCGCTGGCCGCTGAGGCGCTGCAGCATGCGCACGGCCTCGTCTTCGCTCGCGGGCTTGGTCAGAATCTCGCCGTCAATGACGACGATCGTGTCCGCGCCGAGAAAAATGCCGGAAGGGAAGCGCAACGCGACGTCCCGCGCCTTTCGTTCGGCCAGAATGCGCACGTGCTCGGATGGTCCCACTTCGTCCATGATCGTTTCGTTCACGGCGCTCGGAATGATATGAAACTTCAAGCCGATCTGCCGCAGCAGATCGCGCCGTCGAGGGGAAAGCGATGCGAGTATCAGGGATGACGGTTGCACGGGCTCCTGCGTTCGATTCAATCAGGGCAAGCTACGAAAAGACCCCGAAAGGACAAACTCGGGAAGCCGTGATCCGGATGGCGTTCAGCGCGCGGCGGGGAGGACGATGCGCACCGTGGTGCCCGTCCCGCTCTCGCTGTCGATGCGGATGGTCCCGTGAATATCGTCGACGATTTTTTTCACGATCGCGAGGCCGAGTCCCATGCCTTCTGTCTTCGTCGAAAAATTGGGCTCGAATATCCGCGGCAACAGCTCGCGGGGAATGCCGGATCCGGTGTCGGTGATCGTCACGGAGACCTCCGACGGAGTGCCGGAGGCGCGCAGGTGAATCGTCCCGTGCAGCGCGATGGCCTGCACCGCGTTGCGCACGATGTTCGTCAGGGCGCGGGAGAGCTCCTCGCGGTCCGCATGCACCGGAGGAATGTCCTCCGCGATTTCGAGGAGGAAGTCGATCTGCTCGTGATGGCGGAACAGCGCCGCGCATTCGGCGAGCAGCGCGCCGATATCGAGATTCGCGGGCGTGCGCAACGGCATGCGCGCGAAACGGGAAAACTCTTCGCTGATCCGCGTGAGGGTGTCGATCCGGTCGATGATGAGATCGGCCATCTTCGTGATGAGTTCGCGGAGGTCCGGGGCGTTGTCGTCCGCCGCGCGCTTGAGATGCTGCGCGGCCAGCCGCATCGGTGTCAACGGATTGCGGATTTCATGCGCCACCTGCTTCGCCATTTCCTTCCACGCGAGCTCGCGCTCGGCGGACGCCAACTCGCTCCTGCTGATGTGCAGCTGCTCGGTCATGCTGTTGAAGGAGCGGACCAGTTCGTCGATCTCCGGGGAGGAGGACAGTCGCACGCGCTTCTCCAGATCACCCGCCGCGATATCCTGCGTCGCGGCGGTGAGTTCGCGCAGCGGCTTGGAGATCTGTCGCGCCAGCGCCGCGCTGACGGCCAGGACAAGCAGCGCGACAAGACCCGTGCCGAGGAACATCACGGCCGAGGCGCGTATCGTGGCCTCTTCCGCGCGGTGCTGCTCGAACAGCGTCGGCGTCGAGATCGCCCCGACGAACGCGCCCGCCTCGTCGCGGATGCCGAGATACCCGACGAAGTATTCGAAGTCGCCGATGCGCTCCCGGACGATACGGAATTCGCGTCCGCGGAGCGCGATGGCGAGAAATGCCTCGGGGTGGAGTCGCGCGTGCAGGAGGCCCGCGCTGTAGAGCTCCGGTCTGCTGCTCGCGGTGAGTTCGGCGCCGGTGTACACGTTCACTTCGCGACCGGTCCGCTCCGTGAGGGTGAAACAGTCGGCGTCGGTGGCGCTGGTGCCGCGTGTGCCGGGGCCGGTGCTCATGCGCAGATTCGCGCGCAGCGTGACCATGCTCTCGCGCAGTTGCTGCTGCACGAGCCGCTCGTTGCTGTCCGCCACAAAACGGCGCGCGCTCGTCCAGACGAGCAGGAGCGGGATCGATGCGACGGCGAGCAACGACAGCCGCACGCGCGTGGAGAACGGCAGCCCGCGGATGCGCCGGAACGGACCGGAACGCAGAAACAGCGCCGCGCTCAACGCGAGAAGCATCGCGAAGAAGACCAGGCCGATGCGGAACCAGCGGTACACCGTGAACAGGAACACCTGCTCCCCCGTCGAGACGCACAGAATCGATGCGGCGCTGTCCGCGGCGGGCCGGACGAAGAGCGACGGAAGTTCGCCGCGGCCGGTGCGCAGCACGGACCAGCGGCTCTCCGACCTGCCGTGCATGCTGTCCGCAATCGGTGCGGGCAGCCGCGCACCCCGCGGAATGTCGGGATCCGACGACGCGACAAGTCTGCCGTTCCGGAACACGCTGACGGCATACCGGTCCTCCGGCGCGAGACTCCGTGCCGTCGGCGCGCTGCGCAGCAGATCGACGCGCTGCTGCGTGACCGTCAGCGGATCGAGGGATTCGACAATCGTGACAATCACCCCGGGCGAAGCGACCGCCACGGGAAGCGCCGCGCGTGCGGCATAGAGCGATCCCCGGGGAACATCGCTGCGCTGACGAAACGCCGCGACGGAATCGGCGGGCAGCGCGAGGACCGCCGCGCAACCGGGCGCTGTCAAGATCGCGCGGATCAATCCCCGCCACGAAACGCGATCGCTCCCTGCCTTCGCGATCGTACAGGAGGACCGCGGAATTGTTGGGCTGACTGCTCAGGAGGGATGCCGACCAGAGCGAGAACGCGTCGCCGCTGTCGTCGCTCGCGAGCACGGTGGCGGCGAGCTGCTGTCCCGCCTGCCCGGCAAGCGCCGACGACCACCCGTCGATCGGCCGCGCGAGCTGCTCGGCGATGATGTCCACCTCCCCGAACCTGCGCAACTGCATGAAATGGTGAAGGAGCGACGCGGCGCACATCGTTGCGCCGAACCAGACGACGAGAAACAGGGTGCCGGCGCTCCATCGTCCCGGCGGGACGAGGTGACTCCATGGGTGCGCCCCGGTCAGGACGACGGTCGAGACGCACGCATACACCCAGAGCGGAAAAAGCAGGTCGCGCGTGAGCGCGGCGAAGAGGAACAACGGAACGGCCACGGCAGCCGCCCAATACGCGAACGATGCGCGGCCCGCCATGCCGCTGCCGCGCAAAGCCCTGCGCAGCGCATGCTGCATCGCGAGGACGGCGAGCATCGCCGACGCGCTCAACAGGAACACGTCGAACAGCATCAACAGCATCGAGGGATCGGAGAAGAGCGGAACGACGTCGTCAAAATTGAACGCGCTGTCCGTGACGAAACTCTGCATCGACGCGGCGTACCCCCGCGCGATCACCGGCAGCGTCACCGGGATGAGCACGAGGGACGCGATGGTTCCGCCACGGGAGAACGGGGTGTCCGCGCTGACGCGCAGGACGGCGCGCGCGACCGCGAGGACGCTCGCGAACAGAAACAGCATCGAGATGGTGAGCTCGCCGATCGAACTGGCGATGCCGCCGCCGAACGATGACGCGAAGACCGCCGGATTCAGCAGCGTGTCAGGAAGGAGATGGGTTCCGGCGTTCGTGATGAAGAGCACCGCGCGAACCGTCCACAGCAGCAGGATCATGCCGGGCAGCCGCGTGGAAGGAGGAAGCAGCGGCACTGCGTGCCGCGCGAGGAAGAGCGAAAGAATCGCGAGCAGGAACGCAAGGAGGAAGGCGGTCGCGGTGTCGAAATGCTGCTCCACGATGTGCCGGTACTCCGCGGGATTCGTGCGCAGGGTGAAGGCGTTGCCGATCGCCCTGCCGCCGAAGACGATCGGAACCGGGAGATAGCGACCGTCGCGCGTCAGCGGGGAGCCGGAACCGAACTCGAGAAGGATGTCCGTTCCGGTCGACTCCTCGAGCGACGCGCGGAGACTGCGATCGTCGAAGTACCGGTTGGTGGCGGGCGCCCGCACGAGGAGCGGCGCGGCGATGCGCAGACTGCCGATCTTCCTGCCCTCGCGGTCGTTGATCCCGCCTTCGAGCAGGAGAAAAGTGAACAGCCCTTCGGAGATGATGGATGGCGCGGTGCTCGCGCCGTCGGCATCGCGACGCCGCGGGATGGGTCTCCCCGCGTAGGCAGCGAGATCGCCGTCCCTGCTGCGGATCTCGAAGGCGGTGCCGTCTGATCGGGTCCCGTCCAGGATGTCGCGCAGCGCGGCGGCGCGACGGGAGTGGTCGGTCGAGGTCAGCAACGCGTCCACGGCGGGAGTTTCCCGCAGGCGCTGAAAAAAGGATTCCTGTGTCTGATAATATGCATGCAGCTCGCGCGCGATTGATGCGGCGAGGGTGCTGTCGACGCCCTCGCGGATGGCGGGCCAGTCGCGCTCGATCGTGTGCAGAAAGAACACTCTTCCTGCGAACACCATTCCGAGCAGCACGGTGGTGACCGTCGAGGCGATGATCCATCGTCTGCCGGGAGGAGCCGGGTTGCCGGGCAATCGCACGCGCGCGTCCTTCGGTCGCGGTCAGCGCTGCGCGACCGTGATCTGCGTGATGCGCCAGCCGCCCTTGCCCGCCGCGAGAGACACGAACACCTGGGCGGAGCCGCGCTGCCCGCGTTTGACGAACGTCAGCGTCCCGACGCCGAACGCGCTGTCGTCGCCGACATTCGTGTTGTGGAACGAACAGCCGATCGAGGAGTGCGTGTGAAAGAAATTGCGCAGGATGAACGCGGCTTGCTCCGCGCTGTAGTACCCGCTCTCGCCGGTGAACAGCGTCAGGAACATTTTCGCGTTCAGGAACGGCAGCAGCGAGCGGCTGTCGCCCGAGGCCAGCGCGCCTTCGATGCGCGTGAGGAGACGGCGCGCATCCGACAAATCCTTCTCCTGCGGATTCGACGCGACGCCGTCATGCGCGACAACGGGGACATGCTCCGCAACGGCGGCGAAGGGCTGCGCGGCGGCGGGGCGAACGGACAACAAGGCGGCACCGCAGGCAACTGCGGCAAGTGTCCATGCGGTCGATGTCGTGCGCTTTCCCTTCATGACGGGAAACATACTCCGTTTGGATGCGCAAAATCAAACAGGCGGGAGAATCCCGCCTGGTCACTTCGTGCGGCGCGTGCCCGCATCAGGTGTGCATACGGGTTACCTGCTGCGGCTGCCGCCGCTCTGCCGGTCACTGCGTTCCCTCGTCGCGGGCTGCTGCGTCGGCGCGGATGTGCTCCGCGCACGGTCGTCGCGAGGCGCCGCGGCTTCTCTCGCCGGAGCCTGCTCACGGCCGCGCTCGACGCGCGGCGCTTCCTTCACCGGCGTGTCGGTGACGCGGACAGGCGCGCTTCTCTCCACGGTCACGCGCGGGCGCTCCGTCGTTGCAGCCGGCCGATCGTCAACGCGAGAGCGTTCACTGTGTACCGGCTGTACTGTCACGCCCGATCGCTGCGTTTCCGTCGCGCGCTCTTGCTGCCCTCGATTCGTCGGGCATCGTCCGCGCTCGCGCGCGTGATGCCGGGGCGCTGTCCCGTGCGGCTCGATTCGTCGGGCATCGTCGCGCTGCGCTCGCGCGTCGTGGTGGATGCCGGGGCGCTGGTCCGCGTGCGGCTCGATTCGTCGGGCATCGTCGCGCTGCGCTCGCGCGTCGTGGTGGATGCCGGGGCGCTGGTCCGCGTGCGGCTCGATTCGTCGGGCATCGTCGCGCTGCGCTCGCGCGTCGTGGTGGATGCCGGGGCGCTGGTCCGCGTGCGGCTCGATTCGTCGCTGCGCGTTGCACTGCGCTCCCGTCCGACGTCCCGCGAACGTTCGGTGTAGGTGATCGGACGGTACTCCCGCTCGTAGCTGCGATGCGCTTCCACGCGCGGCGACGTGCGCTCGATCACGACGTACGAGTGTTTCGGGACCACGCGGGGACGATAGTTGCCGAATCCCCACGCGCAGTCGGTGTACCGGTGGCGATGCGGCCGGAACGGACCGGTGCGCAGCTCAAACCGCCAGAACGGTCCGGAGAACGCGAAGTGCACTCTCGCAGGATGGTAGTCGTGGGTCCACCAGTAATCGTAGTCGTGCGCGACGATCATCGAGTACCGCGTGCAGACGTCCGCGTACGGATCGAAACGCGCCGGACCGGCGTGGCAGCCGCGGCAGGTGTAGCGGGGGTACCACACCAGACCGCCGACAAAGAACGACGTCGTGGCGGTGGCGCGGATGTGATGCCGCGAAATGATGCGCTCGTTGATGCTGTTGATGGCGATGTACGGGTCTCCACTCACCGGGTCGACGTCCAGCATGTAGCCGTGCGATCGCACCGCGTAGCGGAACGCGGAGGGCTCCAGCGTCGCCACGGCATGCAGATACTCGATGCCGCGCGGTCCGGTCACGCGAAACGGACCCGCACCGTAGTACTCCGGCAGGCGGTACGTCACGCCGCCGTACACGAATCCGTCGTCGGGGTACTGCGGAAACAGGATGCGCACCGCGCCGTCCGTGCTGATGTCGTACACCGTGACGAAACAGTCGCTGTTCGCGCGGAAGTAGATGTCGATGGCGTCCCCCTCCCGGTACACCGCCCCCTCGCCTCCGGACGTCCAGACGTCGATGTCGGTCCCGATCGCGTCGCTCGCGACCGGTCGTGGCGGCAGGGATGCGGCCGTGCTGCTGCAGGCGGCGAGGAAGGCGAGCAGGATGATGGCGATGACGTGCAGACGTGTCATGATATCCTCCGTGGCGATGCGGCGTTCAACATGCGTGGTCGGGAATTGCGTGAATGACGATGCGCGCGGGAACGGAACCCGGTCAGTGTGCGCCGTGGGGGTCGCCCGACTTGCGCGCGCGGGCCGTGCCGCTGCCGTGGCGCTTGCCGGTGAACAATTCCGGGTTGCCCGCGGCAACCTGGTAGGCCCAGTCGAAGACGATGGATGTGCCGCTGATGTCGGTGATGCGCACCTTCGCGAAATGGTTGTCGTGCGTCCAGACGACGTACGTGTGACCCTTGATCGCGAGCGCGTCGCGGGTCGTGGACCACCCGGCCTCAGGGGCCGCTGAGATCTCGTCGAGGTTCTTTGTGTATCCCATGTCCTGAATGTCGGAATCGTCCCAGACGACGAGGTACGGCACGTTCGTGGCGCTCATTTCGAAATACATGTCGGTGAGATCGGTGTCGTAATGGACGACCCGGTACTCGGAAAAATCATAGCCGCCTCTCTGTGCGTCGCGCACCCTGTCGATCAGAACCACATTCCGTCCCTCGGGGCGGGGAGTGTCGTACACGACATCGCGACTCAGGTCGCTTTCGTTGCCGCTGTAATCATACACCGTGACCGCGTAGTAATACGTCACACCGTTCCGGGCGCCGTCGTCGATGAAGGACGCGCTTCGCGATGTTCCGATCCTGTCGTAGCGGCCGCGGAGAGTGCTGCTCGCGTAGATGTTGTATCCCGCCACGTCCGGCTCCTGATTCTCGATCCAGCGCAATTCCACGGCATGATCCAGCGACACCGAGACGATGCCCACGGGCGGAAGAGGTGCGGTGATGTCGTAGTCGGCGTCGTTCGGGTAGTGCGCGTTGTCACAGGCCCCGAGGAGGATGAGCGGTGACAGGATGCAGATGGTAAGAAGGCGTTTCATGGTGTTCTCCGGTGATGTTCTGAAGTGGAATCCGCAAACAGAATGCCAATACGCGTGGATCGTGATTTTGTTCTGCGTTTGGCGAAAACGCCATCCCCGCGGCCGGTCGCGGGACGAAAATCAGGACAAGCCTGTCGTGGAAACAAGACATGAAAAAACCCCGCGTTTCGGCGGGGTTCTTTCGGGATCTGTTTCGAGCAATGTTACTGCACGAGGCTCATGCGGCGGACATCGGTAAACACGGGCTGGTCAGCGCGTGAAGCGGAGAAACGGCACAGGTACAGTCCTGAGGGCAGCGGTCTCCCGAGCGCGTCGGCTCCGTTCCAGAGCAGGGTGTGATTTCCGGTCGGCTGGGTCTCGTTTGAAACGAGCGTCGCGACTTCCTCCCCGGTGATCGAGAAGATGCGAACGGAGACCGTGGCTTCGTGAGGCAGCGTGTATGCGACGGATGTGCTCGTCGTGAAGGGATTCGGGTAGTTCTGCGCGAGACGGAAACTCTGCTCGTTCACACCCGACACCTGGATGATGTTGCTGTACGATGTTTCACCGTCCCGATCGATCTGGCGCAGACGGTAGGTGTTCACGCGCTGCACGGTGGGATCGATGAAGGAGTAGTTGATCGGCGCGTTGCTCGTGCCGTTGCCGGAGACGAAGCCCAACGTGGTCCAGGCGCCGTCGACGCTCTTCTGCACGTCGAAGCCGAAGTTGTTGGTCTCTGTGGCGGTCTTCCACTGCAGATGGATTTCGGTGTTCCGCACCATGCCGCCGAAGGCGACGAGCTCGACCGGTAAATGCCCCTGTCCCGCAAACGTCGCTTTCGGGTCGCCGATCACGACATCCATCCATCCGAGACAGGTGGAGGCGTAGTAATACGTCTCCGCAAGCGTGAAACCGGTGCTGTTCGTCCAGCGTTCAAAGAGATATTCGACGCGAGCCATCGCGGAGGAATACGGCTCCCACACGTAGCCCTTCACTCCGGTCACGCCTTCATGCACGAGGTCGCCCGACATCGCCTGCCAGCCGATGCTGGGCTCGATGAACGTGGAATCGCTGAAGGAGCGGCCGGAAGAACTCACGTACCATTCGGCAATCGCCTTCGCCGACCAGTCGAAATGCGGCTGCGCTTTCTGCGTGTACGACGACCAGTTCGCGTCATTGCTGCCCCAACTGGTGTAGCCGAGCACCCGGTCCTGTTCGACGACGTACGCATTGGTCGAATCCATCAACACGTCGAATCCCCGGCCGCGGAGGGTGTTTCTTGCGGTCACCATCCGCGTGTTCAGGACGCTCGCACCCTTGACGAGGTCCAGGTCGAACACGAACTTTCCGGCCGACTGATACGGCTGACGCGCTCTGTCGATCAAACCCTTGATGTCCGTGTAGGTGTATCCCGCGAGGCGAGTCACCAGGTAGATATTGCTGAACGTACTGCTGCGCGTGAATCGGGCCGCGCTGAACGCATACGGATTCGAGGTGTAGCCGGGTTTGCCCATCTGTGCTTCAAGCGAGCTGTTCATCAGACACAAGTCGCTGTCGAATGAACCCGCATTCGATGTCGGACTGAACACCGATGAGGAGCGACGGACCTTCAAGGGAACGCCCTGCGTTGTGACGATGTATTTGATGGTTGTCGTCAACCCGGTCGATGCCATGTAGTTCTTTATGGTCGTGACGATCGACGCGTACGTACTCGAGTCGATCTCATCCGTCGTCGGCATCGAAATCGAACAAATGTTCGCGTCAGGGATGCTTCTCTGTGCCTTGAAATAGGCTGAGACATCCTGACTGATGGTGCTGTTGCTGTTTTCGAGCACCATCACATCGCTGTAGCTCTGAGCCTGAAGAGTTGACTGGAGAGTGAGAATCAGGACGAGTGTTGCAAGTAGTGTCAGTGTGCGCATGGTATTGTTCCGTTTTTGTAGTTTCTACAGTCTCAAAGACCATAGCTACACAGAGTAGGCCAAAACGGATGTACATCACGCCAATTGCTGCACTCGTATTGTTATTAAATGACTTACATCAGCGCCATAGCGTCATACGCAGATCGGCGGTTGCGAAAATTGCATTACACGCACGCCGACGCTTCATTGCTTGCAACCTTTGCCTGCACGATAGTGTCCTCGCCGTGTCGATATTTCAAGAACGTCTGAATCACGGGCATGCTTTGAAAATGATTCAAAAAAAATGGGCTGCCGATGAAGGCAGCCCATTTTCACAGGGAATATGTTGGAGAATCAGTCCGTTTTCTCCAAATCGTACTGGGCGATCAGGCGTTTCACATCATTTTCGTAGCGAGGAGTTTTCGCTTCGGATACCTTCTCGAGGGCTGCGAGGGCCTTTTCCTTGTTTCCGGCCATGGCGTAGTTCCTGCCCGCGCAGAGGAAGCGATTGGCGGACAGCAAATCGTTGACGAAGGCTTTTGCAGCCTTTTCGTACGTTTCTGCCGCTTCAACGTACAGTTTCTTCCCTTCATAGGCGGCTGCCTTGCCGGCCAGAACATTCGATGCGGTCAGATCGTCGGAAGGACTTGCCGCGTCGAACGCCTCGAGCGCCTTGTCGAACTGGTCCGTGTAGAGATAGCAATTTCCCAGGTACAGCGCCGCGACAGAGCCGGACGGCGTGCTGCCGTATTTGTCGGCAATATCCTTCAGACCGGGAACGCCGCGCGCCGGATCACCGGTAATGGCGAGCTTGTACTGCTGCTGCTGGTACAGTGCCACGACCTTGCGGAGCTGCATGCTGGCCTGCGTTTCATTCTCGCCCTTTCCCGCCATCATGATATATCCCACGATGACGATGGCGGCGACCAGCGCCAATCCGCCGAAAATGTAGCGGCTGTACTCGCCATAGAAATCTTTTGCACGCTCCACAGACGACATCATGCTCGACTGGGGTACCGCTTCGCGGACGGCAATCTTCTTTTTCGCGGTTAACACTCGTATTCTCCAGGAAAGATATTGGGACAACGACGCTGGTACGCCCGGGGGGAATCGAACCCTCAACCTTTGGCTTCGGAGGCCAACGCTCTATCCAATTGAGCTACAGGCGCATCGAATCACAAAGATAGCCGCATCCGTTGAAAAAAACAATGCCGATTCAGCCGACAAGTATAGTAAGGATTCGACTTCTTGAAATCGAGGGGCATTTGCCCGATCCAGCTCATCCGATGTCCTCACGTACGGTCTATGATCATTCGAAATGATCGAGGTAGTCCAGGATATACGGATTGTTCTTCCGTTCCCGACCGATGGAAGTGTCGCTCCCATGCCCGGGATATGCTCTCGTTTCTTCAGGGAGGGGAAGGATCTGAGTGACAATCGAATCAAGAAGCACATCGTAAGACCCCCCCGGCAGATCCGTTCTGCCGATGCTGCCGCGAAAGAGGACATCCCCGGTGAAAAGAATCCCTTCCGAGCGCTCGAAGAGTGCGACATGCCCTGGCGTGTGACCCGGCACGTGAAGGACCTCGAAGCGCAGCGAACCGCAGGCGAGAACATCCCCATGCTCCAACAATCTGTCCGGAGTCATCCCGCGCAACGGAAAGGGCAGGGCGAATCCATAACTCTGCGGCGTGACGAGCATGGCCTCGTCGAGGCGGTGAATGGACACGGGCGCACCTGTCGCTCCCGCGAGGCTGGCGGCATCTCCGGTGTGGTCCCAGTGCCCGTGCGTGATCGCGATCGCGGTCAATTTCCATCCATGCTCTGCGAGTGTCGCAAGGATGTCGCCGGCGCTCTGAAACGGGACGTCGATGACGAGGGCCATGCCGCTGCGAAGGTCGACGACGAGGTACCCGATCGTCTCTACAGGCCCACGATCAAAAGGGAGTACTCCAACACGAGCGTCGTCCATGGCTTTTCCTGCGTATACTGGGAGTGTGTGGAATGTGTCGCGATTCCCGGCCGGGGAACCCGGTTTCAGGCGGGCAGGCGAAAACGCGCAAGGCCCGCCGTGCGGCGGGCCTTGTCTGCTCCTCGAGTAGGACTCGAACCTACAACCCTTCGGTTAACAGCCGAATGCTCTACCATTGAGCTATCGAGGAAAGTATGTGAGACATGAAATATAACGGTTGGTATCATCAATGTCAAGGGTGCCGCTCCCGGGAATGGGAGAGGGAGGTCCCGCATGGATGGTCCGGTGTTACCATTTTCCTTTTGCTGTGTCTCCTATCATAGGCGAAAGCTGCATCGCCTGAAGCCAGCATGAAATACCAAAATTTGCGTTCGTTTTTTGCTTGCCGCGCGGGGCGAAGAACGAGCGGGTCCTTATGAATGAAAGCGCTTCCAATGGTACCGGCGTATTGCATTTTTTCCAAGGTCATTGTATGTTCTCCAAGCTGACCGACCAGAAACCTCTCAAAACTTCTCCCCTCGCATCATCGCCTGCTGTTGAGACACACGCGGTGTCATATCTTGACCGAATAAAACGTCTTTTGGAATAGGATTGTCGTTGGACGTTTCTGCACCACTTTTCACCCCATTCACCAAGGAGGACGATATGCAACAAAAGCTGATTCGCAAAGCTGGGTTGCTCGGAATCATCCTGACCGCTGTCGGAGTCTATCTCGCGGGTTGCGTCGACGAACCGAACCCGCCCGCCCCGCCCCGCATGGAATGCTCCGTGCGTTTTGTTGTCGCATTCGAAGGCAAGCCCGCCGTTGACATCTGGCTGGATGGCGACAAGATCGTCAGCAATGCGACGTACAAGTCCGTCAGCGCCTACGATGCGAAAATCAAGGCGGGAAATCGATTCGTCCGCCTCGTGCCGGCCGGCTCGTCGGACACGTCGCAGGCGGTATACCGCCGCCTCGTGACTTTCCGTTCATTCATGAAGATGACGGCGGTGTTTTTCGACGGGGATGGAGATTGGGCTTTGCTCCTCACGCAGGAGCGCTTCACGTATGCGGACGAATGGACCGCTCTCGGCGACAGCTCGAGTGTGAAGCTCATCAATGTCAACTCCGGCGCAAACCCGATCAAGCTGGTGAAAGAGACTGCCAGCGGCCCCACGGTCGTCGGCCCGGTCGGCGTCTTCACACTGTCTCCGTACACGCCAGTCATCCAGGGTGCATACAAGTTTTTCATCGTCACGGCAACCGGCGATGAGATGAAGACCCTCGATTTCACCCTCGAACCGAAAAAGAGGTATTCCTTCATCGTGGTGGGTACCCTCGCGAGTCCGGAAGTTCTGACCCTCGTCGACGATCCGGTCTGATCGTTCGATGAGCGGCGGAGGAGCCGCGGTCCGATCGCTCCGTGATGCGGAGCATCGAAGGCTCTTTCCACTCGGCACCCATCATACCCGTACAAAGAAATACTCAAGTTGCAGGAGGATATTATGCACAAACGGATTCTGATTGCCGTCCTCTTTTTTGCCGTGCTCCCGTTGGCCCTCATGGCCCAGACAGGTAAAATCGCGGGAAAGGTGACAGACAAGGAAACCGGTGAGCCCCTCATCGGCGCGAACATCAAGATCGAAGGCGCCTCCCGTGGCGCGACAACCAACATCAACGGCGAGTACGTCATTCTCAACGTCCCGATCGGCAAGCTGACCCTCGAGGGTTCGTACGTCGGGTACCAGAAAATTACGATTCGCGAAATCCTCGTGAAGAGCGGTGAAACCACCACGAGAGATTTTCAACTTCCGTCGGAAGCGTTCAAGGTCGGTGAGGTCATCACCATCGCCGAGCGCCCGATGGTCGACAAGAACGTGACCAACAGCAAATCCACCGTCACCGCGGAAGACATCGAAAACCTGCCGGTCCGCGGCGTGGAATCCATCGTGGCACTGCAGGCCGGTGTCGTCACAAGCGGCAGCACGGTGTACGTCCGCGGCAGCCGCGGCGATGCGACGGGCTACGTGGTGGACGGCGTGTACGTCAACAACCCGCTGTCCGGCGGCCGCGCCCTCTCCGTCATCCAGAATTCAATCGCCGAAGTGAGCTTCCAGGCGGGCGGCTACTCTGCCGAGTTTGGCGGCGCCAACGGCGGACTGATCAGCACCACCACCCGCTCGGGCGGTCGCAAGCTGCAGGTCGGCTTCGAAGCGTACACGGACGCGTTCTACTGGACCGGCTGGGATTACACCAAGCAGCCGAGCATGTACGATCCAAACGTGCCCACCGCAAGCCGCATCCTTTCCCGCGACAAGGCCCTCGGCTCCTACAGCACGGGCACCAGCGTCTACACCATGACCGTCGGCGGTCCGATCGTCGGACCGGTGAAATTCTTCCTGGCCGGCGAGAACAGCTTCGTGCGGTCCGGCGGCATCTCCCGGAAGGAAATCGACCTGACGAAGAAATACGACGACCTGCTTCGCCAGACCCCGGCACACAACCTGCTTCCGAAGGAAGAACAGGACAAGATCGGCATCTTCGATCCGACCCTCGGTTCCTTCGCCCAGAAGTACGATGTGTCCTATCCCGGCGGCTATATCGCCAACTCCGCAAGCCAGAGCTATTCGTTGAACGGCAACCTGACCTTCGATTTGTCGCCGATCAACGTGCGTGCCGGTGGTTCCTATACTTACGGAACCGGTCGCGGAGGCGCGGGCGTCACCACCCTCAGTTCCGAGCGCCGCGCCTCGAAGAGCGAGTCGGAGAACTACGCCGGCAACCTCAAAATGACGCATCTGCTGAGCAACACGACGTTCTATGAAATCTACCTGAATTACTTCGGCAGCTTCGGCATCGGCTACGATCCGGATCTGGGCCACAATTACATCTCCTACGGCGATTCCATCGCGAATGCGCAGTACGGCTACCAGTTCCGCGCGAACGATCAGACGCCGCTTCCGGTGCAGCTCTTCGGCGACAACTACTTCCCGTACGGCACGCCGCTTGCCGGATACAGCAAGACCCGGTACAACTCGATCGGTGGCAAGATCAACCTCGTGCATCAGATCGGCCGCACCCATGAAATCAAGGTGGGCGGCGAGGCGACCAAGTACACCATCCGCAGCTTCGGCATCAGTGCAAGCACGCTGTGGTCGTTCATCAAGAGGAATCCGGACGCGACCGAACAACAGATCGCGGTCAATGCCGCCTCGCAGTACTACGGCTACGACCAGTGGGGCAAGAAACTCGACACCGGCTTCGACGGCCCGAAAGAGCCCGTGTTCGCGTCGTTCTACGCATTGGACAAGATCGAACTCGAGGATCTCGTCATCAATGTTGGTCTGCGCTACGACTACATCAACACCGCGTCGAAGGAATTCGTCGACAAGCACAACGTGCGCTTCACCCCCGATGGCAACCTCGATCCGGAATTCATGCGTGACGTCAACGCCTCGGCGACGGTGAGCCCGCGCCTCGGCTTCTCCTTCCCCGTGACCGATGCGACCGTGTTCTACGCGCAGTACGGCACCTTCGTGCAGCAGTCCCGTCTCCGCGATGTGTATCTCGGCAACGCGGTCAGCGCAAGCCAGATTCGCGGCGGGTACGCGATCTCCACTCCGGTGGGCTACGGCCTGCAGCCGGAGCGCACCACGCAGTACGATTTCGGTTTCCGTCAGCAGATCGGCGAGTTCTTCGCGTTCGACATCGGCGCCTTCTACAAGGACATCCGCGATCAGATTCAGATGCAGCAGGTGACGGCAATCCCGGGTGCGCAGCATCTCGCCTATTACAGCTGGGTGAACGGCGATTTCGCCACCACATCCGGCGTCCAGCTGAAACTGGATCTTCGCCGCGTGGATCGCATCACCGCGTCCGTCGATTACACCTACTCCGACGCGCGCGGCACAGGCTCGTCACCCTCGGGTTCGTTCTATGCCATCTGGCAGTCCCCGACCGAGCAGCCGTATCTCCCGAAATACACACAGCCTCTCGACTTCGATCAGACTCATCGCGGTTCTTTGAACATCGACTACCGTTTCGGCAAGGATGACGGCCCCGATATCGCGGGCATCCGATTCCTCGAGCGCGTCGGTATCAACCTGCTCTTCGCGTTCAACAGCGGCAGCGTCTATACCCGCGTGGACGAGTTCAGCTTCGGAAACCGCCGCCAGCCGGTCGAGGCGCTCAACACGTCGCACACCCCGTGGGTGTTCAACGTGGATGCGCGCATCGACAAGACCGTCAACATCGCCGGTCTCGATTTCAATTTCTACGCCCGGGTACTCAACCTGCTCAACATCCGCACACAGACGGGCGCGTTCTTCACGTCCGGCGCGGCTGACGACAACGGCTACCTCAGCACCGAGGAAGGCCAGAACTACCTGAAGACGTACGCCGCATACGGCGACATCTACCGTCAGCTCTATGCCGATTACTACTACCAGATGAGCATCATGAACGCCGGCACGTTCAGCGGTCCGCGGCAGATGTACCTCGGTGTCAGAATTGATTTCTGATCCCTCGGAACGATTGAAGATGTCAGAGAACGCAACGAAATATTTAAGGAGAGTAGGCATGAAAAAACTCAGCAATACGTTCCTGCTGCTGCTTCTTCTGGGATACTCGGCTGCCGCCGTCGCGGGCCAGTATCCGGGCGGAGACGAAAAGCAGAAGGGGATGGCCAAGACCACCGCGAACGACAAGTACGATTTCATCGGCATCAACAACATCCTGATGTGGATCGGAAACAACGGGTCGACCGCGCACAATCCCAGCACCGACGCTTCCGGTCTCGAATGGCCGAGAGGCAGCGCGAAATATGCGATCTTCACCGACGGTCTCATCTGGGGCGGCACGGTGCAGGGTGAGGTCCGCGTCGGCGGCGCCACCTACCGGTACGGCCTCCAGGCGGGCCCGATCAAGGCCGACGGCCAAGCCGCCGATGCCGCTGATCCGCGCTATAAAATCTACAAGGTCCGTAAGGCCTCGCCCGAGACGTACGCGCGCTTGACGCCCGACGAACAGGCACGCCTCAAGGCCGATTTCAACAACTGGCCGGTCGGCGACGGTGCCCCGTGGACGGACAAGAACGCGAACGGCATCTACGAGCCGAATTTCGACGACTGGCTCGCCGACAACGAGAAATCCGGATCTGATACTCCGTTTTTCGTCGGCGACGAGGTGCTGTGGTTCATCAGCAACGACCTCGATCCCGGCAAGACCAGCAACCTCTACGGAACCTCGCCGATCGGTCTCGAAGTGCAGACCCTCGTGTGGGGCTACGACCAGAACGGCCCGCTCGGCAACATGATCTTCACCAAGTACACGGTGAAGAACAAGGGCACCAATTCCTATGACAACGCCTACCTGGCCAAGTGGTCGGATCCCGATCTCGGCGACGCGAACGACGATCTCTGCGGGATCGACACCTCGCTGGTGCTGGGCTACATCTACAACGGCTTCGCGAAGGACGGCATCTACGGCGTTCCGCCCGCGGCCGGGTACGACTTCTTCCAGGGTCCGATCGTCCCGGGCGATCCCGGCGACGTTGCGCGCTACAATTTCGGAACGCGTCCCGGGTACAAGAACCTCGGCGTGAGTTCCTTCGCGTACTACATCAACGGCGACGGCGTGTATGTCGATCCGGATCTCGGCGTGCCGAAAGGCTCGACCCAGATGTACAACTACATGCGCAGCCTGCTCTATTCCGGTGCCCCGTTTGTCGATCCGACGACGCAGCTGCAGGCGAAGGTGTGTCTCGCCGGCGATCCCATCACCAAGACCGGATGGGTCGACGGCATCCTCCAGTCGCCGGGCGACCGTCGTTTCCTGATGACCGCGGGACCGTTCACCCTCGCGCAGGGAGACGAGCAGGAAATCGTGGTTGCGACCATTGTCGGCCGCGGTTCCGATCGCCTCTCGAGCCTCCAGGTGCTGAAGTACTACGATCGTTTCGCCCAGCTGGCGTTCGACAACAACTTCGATCTGCCGAAGGCCCCGCCGACGCCGAATCTCAAGATCTCGCAGCAGCCGGGCACCATCGTCCTGAACTGGGGCGATCCGAAATCCGCGCTCGCCACCGAGAAGTTCAGCGATCGCGGCTACACCTTCCAGGGATACAATGTCTATCAGTTCCCCTCGAAGAGTTCCACGATCTCCGAAGCCAAGCGCATCGCGACCTTCGATCTCGTCGACAACATCGCGACGATTTTTGACGAAGTGATCGACGATCGCTCCGGCGCCGTCGTCACCCTTCCCGTGCAGTTCGGCACGGACGCCGGCATCGAACGCAGAATCGAACTGACGCGCGACCTGATCATCGACCGCCCGCTCGTCAACAATCAGCCGTACTACTACGCGGTTACCGCGTATTCGTACAATCCGGATCCGGATGCGCCGCCGCCGCATCAGCTCGAATCGACTCCGCGCATCCTCGAGGCGCGTCCGATGGGCCCCAAGGTGGGTGTGCGCTACGGGCAGCTCTTCAACGAGAAATTCACGGCAAAGCACGATGCGGGTTCCGCCGTGGGTTCCATCGATGTTCAGGTGATCGATCCGAGTCTCCTGACGGGAAATACCTACGAGGTGACGTTCGAATCCGCCGGGATGGTCAAAGTGTTCGTCGATCCCGACTCGGTCGACTTCCCGAACTTTGGCTGGAACCTGACGAACGTGAATACCGGCACGAAGCTCGTCGACAAGGCGACCAAGTATAACGGTCTCACGTCCGACTATTTTGTCGTCGACGGTTTCATGATCGGCGCCTCCGGCGCTGGGTATCCGAATCCTGACAAGCAGATCCTCAGCGCCGACTGGATCGGCGGTCCCGCGGTGTATTCCTACAACACCGAATGGGAGATGGGCGAGCTGTTCTTCGGCAGCACGTTGACGTGGCTCGACGTCAAGAAGACCATCGAAGTGCGCTTCAGCAAGGATCCGGCAAAGCATTCGAAGGGGTACGCCTACCAACGCGGAGCGACACCGAACTACGCCTTCCAGGGATATTTCGATTGTCCGTTCACCGTGTGGGACGTGACGAATCCGGCGGCGGAAACACAGCTCTCCTTCGCGTTCGTCGAGCAGAAGGGCGTCGCCGCTCAGAACAACACGTGGGATCCGATTGCCGCCACAGACCGCGAGTATCTGTTCATTCTCGATCTGCCGTATACCGTCGATCCGCGCCCCGAGTACACCGCATACAAGATCAACGCGGATGCGGTGAACATGCCGGTGCTGTTTGCGGTGTGGCCGTTCCTCAATCAGACCTACCCGACTTCAACTCCCTGGCGCGAAGGCGACAAGTGGAAGGTTGTCCCGAACGTGCCGTTCTCCAGCGACGACAAGTACTCCTTCACCACGATTCCGCAGTCGTACAAGGATGCCGTGGCAGCGCAGGATATCTCGCAGATTACCGTCTTCCCGAATCCGTACTACGGTGCCAACGCGCAAGAGCTCAACAAGTACCAGCGGTTTGTCACCTTCAACCATTTACCGCAGCACGCAAAATTCAGAATCTTCACGGTGTCCGGCACGCTCGTTCGTTCCTTCGAGAAGAACGACGCGAGCCAGCTCGTGAATTGGGATCTCCTGAATGAAAACAACCTGCCGGTCGGCAGCGGCATGTACATCATCCATATCGACATGCCGGAACTGGGCGTGGAAAAGATTCTGAAACTCGGCGTCGTCTCGGAGACGCAGTACCTTGACCGCATCTGATGCGGCCCGGGCATGGCACTCCAGACACCGTAAATGGACGACTGAATTGACAATAATGAAGGAGAATACCACTATGCGTACAACGCTCAAATCATGTGTCGCCGTCGCCGTTGTGCTCGTGCTTGCGGGCGCGAGTGCACTGGCTGGCGGCGGGAATCGCGTGGGCACCGCCAGTGCGGATCAGTTGCTGATCCCGGTCGGCGCCCGCGGGATTGCCCTCGGCAGCTCGTATACCGCCGGGATCTCCGGCGTCAATGCCATCTACTTCAACCCCGCCGGACTGTCCGCTTCGACGGCGCGCGCGGAAGCCACCTTTTCGTCGATGAAGAGCATCGGCGACATCGGTGTCGCCTACTTCGCCGTCGGCGCGAACTTCTCCGGCTTCGGCCACCTCGCCTTCTCCGTCAAATCGCTCTCGTTCGGCGACATCCCACGGACCGACGAGCGCAGCACGGACGGATCGTTCGCGACGTACTCGCCGACGTTCGTCAACATCGGCCTGACCTACTCGCGCGCATTGACCGACCGTATCCGCGCGGGCGTGACGGCGAACATCATTTCCGAGACCATCGACCGCGTCTCCGCTTCCGGTGTCGCGTTCGATATCGGCGTCCAGTACAGCGGCCTCGCCGGCGTGCGCGGGCTCGGACTCGGCGTGACGTTGAAACACCTCGGCGCGAACATGAAATACGACGGCCCGGGCCTCCTCCGCTCCGCGAAGGAGAACCTGACGAACCGTCCCGCACAGTTGCTCAAGATCGATGCCGCCGGCTTCGGGCTTCCGACCTCGCTCGAGATCGGACTCGCCTACACGGCCGCCGTCAGTGATCTGCATGCCGTCACAATGACGGGAGCATTCGAAAACAACAACTACCTCGCCGACCAGTACCGCGTGGGTGCGGAGTATGCGTTCAAGAACTTCTTCTTCCTCCGCGGCTCGGTGAACATTCCGGGCGGCGCGCCGACGGACGAGTTCGACACGTCGAAGAA
This sequence comes from Ignavibacteria bacterium, assembly GCA_016720835.1. GTDB lineage: Bacteria > Bacteroidota > Ignavibacteria > SZUA-365 > SZUA-365 > JADKJW01. Next base: position 176,683 of record JADKJW010000001.1, on the reverse strand, counting down.
CGACTACATCTACAGCGGCGCGTTCGGCGCGGGCGTGAACTACGCTTCGGGTGATGTGAACATCGGACTCGACTATGCGTATCGCATGAGCGAGATCTTCGCCGGAAGCCACGTGTTCACCATCAACCTCGGTTTCTGATCCATCCGGATCGACTCGCGGAAAGGCCGGTTCGAAAGAACCGGCCTTTCGCGTTTCAGCGGAAGCTCATCGACTCCGTGCACCGTAACCTTCACGCCGTGCGGGTGTCTCTCTGGTGGCGGAACGTGGCGCCGCGACGCCCTCGCGCACGCTGGTTTTCCACCCCATGATCTGGTATTTTCCATCCGTTGGTTCATTCCCGAGGCTTGAATGAAAACTCGATTGCTCACGATTCTCCTCGTCTGTCTTTGTACCGTGGGGACCACCTCGTTCGCGCAGAAAAAAATGAAACTGTGGGCGGACGCGGCGGCATTCCGCTTCGACGACAACCGCAGCTACGTGGAAATGTATTACGCGTTCTCGCGCTCGTCGCTCGCGTACTCGGTGACGGACGGGGAGTTTCGCGGATCGGCGCTGATGACCGCGGTGTTCCGGCCGGCTGCGACCGAAACGGCGCCCGTGTCGAAGGTGTGGCGCGTCCCGGTATCCATGAAGGATACGGCGGGAGTCGCGTCCAAAATGCTCATCGGGAAGGTGGCCTTCGCCGTACCGCCGGGCAAATACACCCTGACGATGACCGCGCGCGATGAAGCGGTGGCGGCGGTGAGCGACACGGCGGAATTCCCGTATGAAATCCGCGCCTTCTCTCTCCGCAACACGCGGTTCAGCGACATCGAACTCTGCAGTTCCATCCAGAAGATCGAGCCGGATTCCTCCAACATCTTCTACAAGAATACCCTCGAGGTCATCCCCAATCCGCCGTTGCTGTACGGCAAATCCTTCCCCGTCGTGATGTATTACACGGAGCTCTACGGCTCGGATCTCGACGCCTCGATCCTGAAGGCCGAAATCGTCAGCGCCTACGGCAGCACGGTGCAATCGAAAACGCACAGGAAGAGCGGCACGTACGCATCGCGTGTGGAGGTGGGAACCATGAATGTCGGAAATATCGCCAGCGGCGTGTATACGCTGATTCTCTCGCACGGCGACACCACCGGCGTCATGAAGACATCGCAGAGCAAACGCTTCTATATTTTCAATCCCGATGTCGCGTTGGACACCGTGCAGGCGCAGCGCACCGCGGCGTCCATCGCGCTGGAGTTCGCGACCATGTCGGAAGATGAACTCGACACGCAGTTCTCGATGGCGATCTATATCGCGAACAGCGACGAGCGCGCGATGTGGAAATCCATCAGTGGAGCGGAGGCGAAGAAGAAATTTCTCACGAAGTTCTGGACCGATCGCGATTCGGATCCCGCGACCCCGCAGAACGAATACTTCATCGAGTACATGAAGCGCGTGCAGTATTGCACGGGACAATTCCGCACGTCCTACCGTCCCGGATGGAAAACCGATCGCGGCCGCATCTACATCACCTACGGCGCGCCGGACTACATCCAGCGCAATACGATGGAGAGCGATACGAAAGCGTTCGAGACGTGGACGTACGACAACATTCAAAGCGGCGCGGTGTGCGTGTTCATCGACAAGGGCGGTTTCAACGAGCTGCAGCTCGTACACTCGACGCTCCGGAACGAAATGAGCAATCCGGAATGGCAGCAGCAGGTGAAAACCCGCTGACCGCGCGAAGGATGCATGGATCTCGACCAGTCGCCGTGAGCGCAACACTCCAGTACCTCCTGTTTGCGGGCATGGCGGCGGCGCTGCAACGTTTGCCGCTGTCCCTGGTGCGTCGCCTGGCGCTGATCTTCGCCGATGCGCTTTTTTTCGCGGTGCCGATCCGGAAGAAACTGACGATGGATCAGCTCCGCGCGGCGTTTCCATCCATGGATGAGCGCACCGTCAGGGCGACCACCCGCGCATCCACCCGCAACCTGATCATCACGCTGTTCGAGCTGATGTGGACGCCCAGGTTGAACGATGAGGTCATCGCGCGGGAAGTCCGATTACAGAACAAGGACGTCATCACCGGCGCGCTTCGACGAGGGGGCGGGTTGATTTTCATGTCCGGGCATTTCGGAAACTGGGAATGGCTGTCCATCTGCAGCGCCAGGCTTCTGGGTATGTCGCCTCTCGCGATCGTGCATCCGCTGCACAATCCCGGGGTCGACAGGCTCGTCGAGGGGTATCGCTCGCGCTTCGGCACCCGGCTGGTTCCGATGGGGCTCGCCATCCGCGACATCATCCGCACCTTGCGCGATCGCGGTATCGTTGCCATTCTCGGGGATCAGAGCGGCCCCAGCAACGCGGTGTTCGTGCCGTTCTTCGGACGTCCCGCCGCAACGTACGAGGGCCCGGCGGCCTTCGCGCTGCGCGCGGGCGCGCCGATCGTGATGACGTACATGCTGCGCCAGCCGGACGGCAGCTACGACATCCTCGCGGAAGAGATTCCATCGGACGATTTGGAGGGAGCGACGGATGCGAATATCCGCGAACTGACGCGCAGGCACGTGCGCGCGCTCGAGCGCATGATCGCCCTGCGGCCCGGCGATTGGCTCTGGCAGCACAAACGCTGGAAGCATGCGCCACCGGACCCCTCGTGTGTGGTGCGGGACCCTTGACGCGATGCGCCGCATTCTCGTGATTCAGACCGCCTTTGCGGGCGATCTCATCCTCGCGACGCCGCTGATGACGGAAGCGCGCCGCCTCCTCGATCCGTGCGAGGTCGACGTCCTCTGCATTCCCTCCACCGCCCCGCTCCTTGCCGGGCATCCCGATGTCGCGAGCATCATTCCGTACGACAAACGGGGCGGGGAGAGCGTGATTTCCATGCACCGTGCGCTGCGCCGGGGACGGTACGACGTCATCCTGTCGCCGCACCGTTCCCTGCGGAGCGCGCTGTTGTCGAGGGCGACGCGTGCGCCTGTCCGCGTGACGTTCGACCGGTCCGCGGCATCGCGCCTGTCCTCCGTCCGCGTGCCGTACCGCGGGAGCGCGCATGAAGTGGAGCGGAATCTGGATCTCCTCGCCGCAATCGCCGATGGGGTCAATTACGCGTGCGCGCCCCGCCTCGCGCCCCCGGAAACGGACATGCGCACCGCGCGGAACATCGCGGCGCGGATGTTCGGCTCGGCCCCATTCATCTGCATGGCGCCGGGTTCCGTGTGGGCCACGAAGCGGTGGATCCCGGAGGGATTCGCCAAGGTGGCGCGTATCCTTGCGGACGATATCGGCGTGCTGCTTGTGGGCGGTCCGGACGACAGGGCGCTCTGCGAAGGAATACAGGCCGCCGCGGGTGTGCCGGGAGTCGTGTCCGTGGCGGGAACGCTGACCCTCCTCGAATCCGCCGCGCTCATCGGTCTCGCGTCACTCGTGATCAGCAACGACAGCGCTCCCGTGCATCTCGCATCCGCGATGGGAACCCCGGTCGTGGAAATTTTCGGCGCCACGTCGCCGTCGTTCGGATTCACTCCGTTCGGTGTGCCGCATGCGATCGTGCAGATGGACGGTCTTTCCTGCCGGCCGTGCGCGATACATGGAGGAGACGCCTGTCCCATCCGCACCTTTGCGTGCATGCGGACGCTCGCCCCCGAAGTCGTCATCACCGCCGCGCGAAGGCTCCTGAGCGGGACGGGGGATCGAACGTGAGGCCCGTCAGGAATCCGTCGGTTTCGCGGATGCGGGCGCGGATGCGGCCGGTGCCGACGGCGGAGTTGATTCTGAGGCGGAGGATGGAGCGGACTCCGATGCCTGCTTCGCCGGGGAGGATCCCGATTTTTTGTAATCGGTGAGATAGAATCCGCTGCCTTTGAACAACAGTCCTGCGCCGGCGCCGATCAGGCGCTGCAGCGCTTTCGCGTGGCATTTCGGGCACTCCTCCAGGGACGCTTCGGTCATCGTCTGGAACCGTTCGAATCTATGGCCGCAATCCTGGCACACATAATCATAGGTGGGCATGGCAATCACTCCGTGGGGTTTGTCTCGTCAGCATTCGCGTGATCCGGGATCATCCTCGTCTCACGCGAATTTTTCCGCAAGCGCGCGTGCGACATGCGCCGGCACGAATTCCGACACATCGGTTCGCAGGCGCGCGAGTTCTCGGATAATGGAAGAATTGAGATAGGTATACCGCTCGCTCGGCATGAGAAACACGGTTTCCACGTCGACGGCAAGTTTCCGGTTCATGAGCGCCATCTGGAACTCGTATTCGAAATCGGACACCGCTCGCAGACCGCGCAGCAACGCTACCGCGCCATGGGCGCGCGCGTATTCCACGATCAAACCGTCGAAGGCGTCCACCTCCACGTTGCCGTCGTATTTCGCGACGCTTTCCCGGAGCAGGGCAACCCGCTGGTCCTCGGAAAACAGCGTGTGTTTCGCGGCGTTTCTCGCGACCGTGATGATGACACGGTCGAACAGCTCCAACGCGCGTTCGAGTACGTCGATGTGCCCGTTCGTGACGGGGTCGAATGATCCTGGGTAGACGGCAATCTTCATGCTGGAATCTCCGGATGTTCTGGACTTCCCTGCACCATGGTGATCGCAGTGGTGCCGAATTCACGGGTCGTGACGAGCACCCACCGCGCCGGCACCGGGAGGGCCGTGCGACCGCTGTGCTCCATCACGAGAAATCCTCCCGGAAGCAACATGCCGCGGGCGGAAACAGTTTCCATGAGCGCCGCATGGGCGGCAAATGCGTACGGCGGGTCGGCGAGGATCAGGTGGAAGCGCTCCTGGGTGGTCGCGAGAAATCGTTCCACGGGCAGCGCGACAACGCGGCCGCTCTCCGAAAGCCCGAGATCGGCAATGTTGCGGCGGACGATCTCAAGCGCGTCGCGGCCGCTTTCCACGAAGGTGGCGGATGCCGCGCCCCGGCTGAGCGCCTCGATGCCCAGGCTGCCGCTTCCCGCGAAGAGATCGCACACACGAGCGTCTTCGAGTGGCATGCGATGGGCGAGAATGTTGAACAACGACTCCTTGACCCTGTCGGTGGTTGGCCGGAAATCGCGCGTCTTCGGCGGCCGGATCGTCCGCCCGCGCAGCTCGCCCGCGATGACTCTCATAGGGCCCCTTTCATCGCCGCGCACAGCGCGGCATCGAAGGTCTCCGGTGTGTGCGCGCGCGCTTTCTCCGCTTCCGCTCCCGCGATGAACGACACCGCGCGCATGGGATGCACGGCGTGCACCGGCACGTCAAGCAGTCGCGACAGGGCCTGGGCGGAATGCTCCGTCGCACCGGGCCCGTAGAGGAATATCGCCTGCATCACCGTTGCCGGATGCTCGTGGAGGACGCCATGCAGCACGGTGAGGGCGTCGAGCTCGGCATGGCCCGCGCGCGTGATCGTTCCGCGCAGCATTCCCAGATAGCCGTCCTCGCCGGTCACGCTCGCGATGCACCGCGGCGGCGCGATGCCGAGTACGGCGAACGTTGCGCGAGCCGCCTGCGGGTACAGAGTCGGAATGAACGTTTCGTACAGGAAGTGGTCGATCTCAATACCGGAAACCTGGAATGTCAGATGTTCGAAGGCGGATTTCAGAAAACGGACCGTCTCGCGCGGCATGGCGGCGACAAGCAGAATCTCCGTGTCCTTCCCGTGGCCGAGCGACTGCTGGTACAGGTGAAATTCCGCATTGTCCGGCGCGCCGGACAAGGTCCGGCATTCCCATTGAAGATGCTCGTCACGCTCCGAGGGAGAAAGATCGGCGTCGACCGGCAAGGTGACGAGGAGCGGCACGGTGGCGGGAAGAACCACGGATATGCGGTTCGACAGGACCGTCCGTCCATGAAACAGCCCGGCGATGTCCGTGATGAACGCCTTCGCGAGCTCGTAATCGAAGGGCACGCGATGGAGCAGATCGGAGCCGTAGGCGTGCGACGCTTCCGCGACATCGCAGCGAAGCACGATGGGAAAACCGTCGTTGATGCGCACTTCGACAAGGCGAAGGGCATTGTCGGAAATTTCAAGGCCGAGGTGATGAGAGAGAGGCATCCTGTTCTGCCGTTCACGACATGGATGATCCGGTGCGTCCCGCATCCCGCCCTCCGGAATTCGCGCGTCGCGAAGACGCGCGCGCGCGCCGTGGCATTCCCGGGGATCGAGGAGAGGCTCACTTCAATATCGTAAGATACGGCTTTATTTTTTCAAATTTTTTCAGTCCTATGGAGGGAACGTTCATGATGTCTTCGATGCGCGCGAAGGGCCCGTGGGCTTTCCTGTACTCCGCGATCCGCGCCGCGGTGGACGGACCGATCCCCGGCAGCGATTGGAGCGCCTCCGGACCGGCGCGATTGATGTCGACGCGCCCCGCGGGAGCCTCCTTCGCGGACCTGCGTCCTCCCGATGCGCCGTCCGATCGCGGTCGGGGAACGTCCGCCGGTCTCGCGGTATCCGGCGCGAAGCCCGCGGCCCGAACCGCAAAAACGGAGTCGTGGATCCGATAGTCCTGTTCCACGTGTCCTTCGCGAAAGCCGGGGTCCGTCATGCGCAGGACGGCGCCGACGATCGCTCCCGCGGCGAGGAACAGCATGACGGCCGATTCCGCGCTTGTCAACCCGAACCGGTGTCCGGTGTTCGCATACCAGCTTCCCATTGTCGGCGTCCCCCCGATTGGATGTTCCTGAGCTTGACGGGACGCCGCGTGGCGGGATGCGGGGAAAGGGTCACGAAAACGCGTCGAACACTTTCCCGAAGAATCCCTTCTTCGGGCGCTCCTCTTTCGGTTGTACGCCGGAAAACGCATGGAGTTCCCGAATCGCGTCGCGCTCCTTCGAGGAGAGGCTGGTCGGAACGAATACCGAGATGCGGACGATCTGATCACCGCGGCCCGAGCCGTTCAGGCGGGGAATACCCTTGTCGCGCATGCGGAACATCTGGCCTGAAGGAGTTCCCGCCGGGACTTTCAGCATGGCTTTGCCCCCGAGCGTCGGCACGTCGACTTCCGTGCCCAGCACGAGGTCAGGGTAGCTCAGAAACAAGTCGTACAGGACGTTCTCGTTGTCCCGGACAAAGTGCGCATGCTCCTCTTCCTTGATATACACGATGAGGTCGCCGGCCTGACCGCCGCGTCGTCCCGCGTTTCCCTGTCCTTGCAAGGGGATGTAGTTGCCGTCGCCCGCACCGGCGGGGATTTTCACTTTCACGGTCCGCTCACCCGGTACACGTCCGTCGCCTCCGCAGGTTGCGCAAGGATCCCGGATGACCGTGCCCTCGCCGCCGCAGTTCGTGCATGCAACGACATTGACAAATTGTCCGAAGAGCGATCGCGAAACCTGACGCAGCTCGCCGGTCCCCTTGCAGACGGAACACGTGGCGGGGGTGGATCCCTTCTTCGCCCCTTTTCCGGAACAGGTCTCGCATGGAACGGTCCGCTTCACCTTCAGGGTCTTTTCCACTCCCGTCGCGATTTCCTCGAGCGTGAGGGTGACCTGAAGCTTCAAGTCGGAGCCGGGCGTACCGCTCCCCGGCCTGCGGCGTGACTGCCGCCCGCCCCCGAAAACTTCGTCGAAAATGCTCCCGCCGAAGGCGCCGCCGACATCCCCGAAACGGGAGAAAATGTCGTTGATGTCGGAGAATCCCTGCGAATCTCCGCCGCGCAGACCGTCGTGGCCGAATTGATCGTATCGCCGCCGCTTGTCCTCGTTGCTCAGCACTTCGTAGGCCTCGGCGGATTCCTTGAACCGCTCCTCCGCCTCCGGATTGCCGGGATTCCGGTCCGGATGATATTGCATCGCAAGCTTGCGATAGGCTTTCTTTATCTCGTCCGCGGGCGCGTTCTTCCCGACGCCCAGGACTTCGTAGTAATCGCGTTTCATGTCGTGACGCCGCTCCTGTCGCGGATGATTAGGACGCGGATTCCGCCGCGACGGTGACCTTCGCGTGTCTGATGACACGGTCGTACAGCATGTACCCGGTTTCGACTTCATCGATCACCGTGCCGGGGGCCATGTCGGCGCGCGGCACTTGCAGCAGCGCGTCGTGGAGGTTCTCGTCGAAGGGGGTTCCGACGCATTCGATCGGCTTCAGCCCGCGCGCTTCGAGGATCTTGACCAGTTTGTTGCGGACGAGCTCCGCGCCCTTGTAGAACGCGTCAAAGTCCGTGTGCTCCTGGCCCGACTTGAGCGAGCGGTTGAGATCGTCCAGCGCGGGGAGCAGTTCGAGAATCAATCCTTCGTTGCCGTATTTCACGAGCATGCTCTGCTCCTCGCGCGTGCGGCGCCGGAAGTTTTCGAACTCCGCGGCCTTGCGGAGCAGTTGCTCCTTCAGCATGCCGATCTGGTCGGATTCGGCGGAAGCGGACTCCGCGGGTGCTGTTCCGTGGCTCTCCGGTGTCTCGGCGGACGCGGGAGCTGAAGACGCTGCATCGCTGTCGAATGAAATATCGATGGTACCGTCGTTGGTATTGGATGGGTCAGTCATGGCGTGTTCCGGTTGGGCTAGACAACATGCGAAATGCATTTTGAAAGATAGTCGACGATGGAGATCATTCGAGGATAATCCATGCGACGCGGGCCGATCAGGCTGATGGTGCCTTCGACCGGTCCGACTCGATAGGGTGCGGCGATAATGCTGTAATCGTGCAGTTTGGCCTCTTCGATTTCGCTCCCGATGCGGATGGACACCGCGTCTTCGCCTCCGAAGGAATCCAGCACGTGGACGATGATGTTCCGGTTCTCCACCAGTTCGATGATATTGCGCAGGCGGTCTGCATCGCCGAATTCCGGCTGCTGCGTCATCACGCCCATGCCGTCGATGTAGACGCGCAATGCATCGAGCTCGTCTGCGAAGAGCTTGTCGCCGGATTGAAGGAACAACTCGATGAGTGTGGGGGCGTCCGTTGCGGCGTCGCGCATGCGGTCGGCGAAGGTCTCGCGGATATCGCGCAGCGTGAGGCCGCAGAGACGTTCGTTGAGCAGCGAGGCAAGCTGGTCCAGCGTCTCGCGAGGAATGTCGGCGTTGATTTCGAAAATGATGGTCTTCACGAAACCGGAGGTGATGGAGAGCACAACCATCAGCCGGTGGGTCGCCACCGGAACGAGTTCGAGGTGCTGCAGCTGCCCCCTGCCGATGTGCGGGGTCGAAACGATCGCGAGTTGCTGCGATATCTGGCTCAGGACCTTTCCGCTCTCCCTGACAATCTCTTCCACATTGCCCGCGCGCTGATCGTCCATTCGCTGGTCGATGAATTCCAGCTCCACCGCGCTGAGGATCTCACGCTGGATGATCGAGTCGACGTAGAAGCGGTATCCCTTGTCGGTCGGGATGCGGCCGGCTGACGTATGCGGATGTCCGATCATCCCTTTCTCCTCGAGATCGGACATGATGTTCCGAATCGAAGCCGGGCTCAGGTTCAGCTCGAGCTGCTTCGAGACGGTGCGTGAACCCACGGGATTTGCCGTCGAGATGTACTGCCTGATGATGTGCTGCAGTACGAGTCTCTCCCGTGAGGTCATGTCAGAAAAATCGTAAAATCCGGTGGCCACGTTCTCGTCCGTAATCGCTGTTTACGCCTGCCCCTGCAAATGCCAGAGGGAATTCATACATGCAGAAAATAGCAAGAACTATGAGGCAAAGCAAGGTAGCACTCTGTGGACCGGAGTGCTAACCTGTTTGAATGGATTAAGTTAGAGCGTCGATGGAATTCGGCTAGGCCGGCGAAAGTTCTCCCGTGCGATCAAATACCGAGCTTGCCGGACAGGATATCGTCGAGGGACTGGATGAATTGCGACCGGCTCATGATGATGTCGCAGCCTGCGTTTTCGGCGGCAGCCTGCCGTTCGGCATCGAGGGCATGCCAGAACCCGACGATTTTGATCGAGGACGTGTGGGAGTCCTGCTTCAACGAACGGATGGTCTCGAGCGGGATGAGCTGCCCGGCGTTGAGATCGATGAGGAGGAGTTCCGGATTCTCGCCATGGGCCTTTGAGAGCAGATCGTGCGGAGTAAACGTCGGGATCGTCGCGATTCCGCGCGTGCGCGCCTGGGCGTTGACCTTCGATTCGAAGAGCAGATCCGGAATTCCGAGCATGATGGTTTTGCGCATGGTCACTCGACGGAAAACGTCTTCGTTTTGAAAAAAGTGGCATCCTGTGAAATGTCGACGGCGTAGGTGCCGGCAGGAAAAGGATTCCTGGGTTTCAGCGAAAACGCGACCCACCCGGAACCTTCAAAGGGGATGGACGCCGAGGCGATTTCCTGAACGGCGGCGCCCTCGCCGGGAACGTACCACCGGGCGCTGAGCATCGTCCCCGCAGGAATATCCATGACGTAAATCGCCGCGTACATCACCGGCGCGCCGGATTTGAACGCGGCGAGCCGCTCCAGCGGAAACTGGTCCTTGGCGACCTCGGATGACAGGGTCAGCTCCTTGATGGACCCCGTGTCGTACATGGGCGAGATGGTGAACGGGAGATGCTTCTGCGCTTTCCCGTCGATGCTCAAGTCAATCGCGTACTTTCCGTAAGGCAGAGCGTCTTGTGAGAGGCGAAGACTGAACGCGACCCACGCGTCCTCGGATATGACAATCTCCGTGGAATCGATGATCTGCTTCTGACCGCCTTCGGGCAGATGCCACCAGATCGCTTTGACTTTCGTGTCCGCCGGAGTGTTCTGCATGCGGGCGGTGCAATAGAGCACGGGATCGCTTTTCGTGAACCCGACCGTGCGTTCGACCGGCGCCTTGTCAGCGTCGATGCTTCGGGCGAGCGTCACTTCGGAAAAGTGCGCGGTGGTGAACTGACAACCGCTGGAAACGAAAAAGGCGGCAAGCGCCGAAACACTGACGAGCGTGTGGAAGCAATGTCGCATGGGGATTCTCCGCTGGTGAACTGATGGCTGAGGATCGATATCAGATGGAGACGGACAGGCCCGGTTCGGCGGTACCCAGAATGACCTCCTCCAAAATGTCAAGTCCTTCTTTGTGACTGGGGAAGAGAAGCGTCCTGCGGGCATCTCCCGCCGGAAGCCAGCGGTACTCCTGGTGCTCGTCCGAGAGTTCGATCACGGCATGCTCGTCCACCATTGCCGCGAAGACCGGAACGAGGTGCACCGTATCCGTGCCCGCGATATAGAACGACGCGACATACGGAAGCACGAGGAGCGTATCGATGGCGATGCCGGTTTCCTCCAGCAACTCCCGTTTGGCGGCAGCGTGTGCGGTTTCTCCTTCATGGACATGGCCCGTGATGACCTGCCAGATGTTGGGATAGACCGCTTCGTCCGTTGCGCGCCGAAGGACGAGGAACTCCACGGATGGAGAGTCCGCCTTGCGGCAGACGTACACCTGAATCATCTCTGAGGCGACAGTGGGCATTCGTTGGTCTGTGTCCGGTACCTCCGTAACTTACACGCGCACGTCAAGAAGTGCAACGCCACACAGCCTGCTGACAGGCGCCCTGCCAGCCCCTCCGTTCCTGGCGGATGCCCTGACGATCCCGCGTACTGGTTGCGTTCGGTTCATCACAACCCGTTGAAAATTCATGAAGCCGCTGTTGGTGAGGCGTTCTGGCATCGCCTTTGTACTGAAGTTACAGCTTCTCCTTTGCGTGCCAACCTATGCCAGTTGCCACCCCCCGTCTTAACAGTTTCCTGCGCGCGCATTCCACATCGCTTTGAGCGCCCGGCCGGGAGCATGCACATCACCACGGACGATTCCACTCACTTTTACCGGATAGAACCCATGTCAGATTCAAGCACCTTCGATCCTTCAGCTCCGGGAGGGATATTGCGAGACCTTCCGGGCAACCGCGTCGAACCGATGGCAGTATTGCCGCTGCGGAATGTGGTTTTTTTCCCCGGACAGATCATGCCGCTCTTCGTCGGACGTCCGAGTTCGATCCGGCTGATTGAAGAAGCGTATCGGACCCAAAGCTCCGTTATCGTTCTCACACAGAGGGATTCCTCCGTCGATCTTCCGCACATCGATGATTTGTACGCGATCGGCACCGTGGTGCGCGTCGTGAAGATCTATCCCATGCCGGACGGTTCGAAGAGCATCGTCGTGCAGGGGATGCACAAGGCGCGCTTCCTGTCTCTCATCCACGAAGAGCCCTACCTGTATGGAAACGCCGAGCGCGTGGAGGATGCCCAGGTTCCGACGGATGAGTCCGATGAAGTCCTCGCGATGCAGCAGAACATCCGCAACCTCTTCAAACGATTGTCCGATCTCATCCCGGATTTCAATCCCGAGCAGCTCAGCCTCATCGTCAACACCGAGGAACCGTCCGCGTTCGCGTACCTCGTCTCGTCTCTTGTGAACCTCCCGGTGCCGGAGAAGCAGGAGCTGCTCGAGACCACCAGCGTGCGCGATCGCCTCAGTCAGGCGACCGTCGCGCTCGCCAAGAACATCCAGCGTCAGGAATTGAGCCAGAAAATTCAAAATGACGTGCAGGATACGATCAATAAAACACAACGGGAGTACTTCCTGCGCGAGCAACTCCGCGCGATCAAGAAGGAGCTCGGCGAGGACCAGGACAGGCTCGAACTGGATGAAATGAAAACCAAGCTCGAGCAGGCGCAGATGCCGGACGAGGTTCGCGCTGTTGCCGAGAAGGAGCTGTCGCGCCTGAACATGATGAATCCCGCCTCCGCGGAATACACGGTTGCACGCACGTACCTCGACTGGCTCTTCGACATGCCGTGGAGCGTGTCATCCGAAGACAGCCTCGATATCCGCCGGGTGCGCGAGAAACTCGATGAAGACCACTTCGGCCTGGAAAAGGTGAAGAAGCGCATCCTGGAGTATCTCGCCGTGCGCAAGCTGAAAAACGACATGCGCGGCCCGATCCTCTGTTTCGTCGGACCTCCGGGAGTCGGCAAGACCTCGCTCGGACGTTCGATCGCCGATGCCATGGGGCGCAAGTACGTGCGCTTCTCGCTCGGCGGCGTCAGGGACGAGGCGGAAATCCGCGGTCACCGGCGCACCTACATCGGGGCGATGCCCGGACGCATCATTCAGAATATCAAGAAGGCCGGATCGAACAATCCCGTGCTCGTGCTCGACGAAATCGACAAGGTGGGCATGGATTTCCGCGGCGATCCGACCTCGGCGCTGCTCGAAGTGCTCGATCCCGAGCAAAACGTGAACTTCAGCGACCATTATCTGGAGGTGCCCTTCGACCTGTCGAAAGTACTCTTCATCGCGACGGCGAACATGATCGAACCCATTCAGGCGGCCCTGAAGGATCGCATGGAGATCATCGAGATTCCGAGTTACATCCTCGACGAGAAAGTGCACATCGCGCGTCGGCATCTGCTCCCGAAGCAAATCCGCGAGCACGGCTTGCGTGAAGACCAGCTCGTGATGTCCGATGAAGTCCTCGCGGCGATCGTGGACCGGTACACGAGGGAGTCGGGAGTCAGAAATCTGGAACGGAAGATCGCGGATATCTGCAGAGGCGTCGCGCGTCGTGTCGCCGAAGGCGAAGTTGAACGGGTCGCGGTTCTCGAGGATGATCTTCCCGAGTATATCACGTCGCACAAGTTCTTCCCCGAGGCCGCCGAGCGGCTTAATCGGCCGGGTATTGCGATAGGACTGGCGTGGACTCCGGTCGGCGGAGACATCCTCTTCATCGAAGCCACGAAGATGAAAGGAAAAGGGCAGCTCATCGTCACGGGCCAGGTGCGCGACGTCATGCGGGAGAGCGTGCAGGCCGCGCTCAGTTACATCGCTTCGCAGGCGGTTTCCCTCGGTATTGAGCCGGATTTCAAGGAGAAATACGATATCCACGTTCACGTCCCGGCAGGCGCCATTCCGAAGGATGGTCCATCGGCAGGCGTGACCATGATTGCCGCGTTGACATCGCTTCTGACAGGAAGGCTGGTGCGCAATGACCTGGCCATGACAGGGGAAATCACCCTTCGCGGTGCCGTTCTTCCCATCGGCGGCGTGAAAGAAAAGGTGCTCGCAGCCCATCGGGCGGGCATCAAAGCCGTCATTCTTCCGAAAAAGAATGAAGAGGATGTGAAAGAAATTCCCGAGAAAGTCCGGCAGGAAATGGTGTTCCACCTCGTTTCGGAAATGAAAGAGGTCGTAAATATTGCCCTCCTGCCAGAAAAATGCGAGGAGCAGTAAGATCCACATTGATTTCACTTCATTTTTTGCGTATATTATGGTTTGTAGAATTTTCCAAACCGATACGGTGAAAAATGAAAACAGTCGATAAGCCGCTCGCAAAGCCCGTGAAGGTCAAACAGACCGGAAAAGTTATCGGAATGATCATTACTGATTGTCCGATGTGCCAAAACACCATCAGTTTCGACGTTCAGACTGCGAAGTATTGTCCGTATTGCAATGCCGAGGTCAGTGTCGATCTCGACAGGGTTGAGGTGAGTGTCCGCGCAATCCGGACTGCGCCCACAAAGGGCAGCCAGAAGCGAGTCGCCTGACGCCGCAGATATTTATCGAAAAAAGCACGCGAAAGCGTGCTTTTTTCTTTTCCGCCATGCACGTGTCAGGACATGGACGGGCGCATTGTATGTTCTGGCAGGGTTCTCTATTTTGCGTGACCCTGTAATCCCGTCAACAATACCGAACAGGTTTTCGATGGCAAAGACCCAGTTGAAAACGGCAAAACCGCAAATGAAGCGCGCTTCCTCCGAATCTGGTGGCCTGCAGGCGCTTATCCGGAAGCGTCCCCACGCGATTTTCCTCACCATGATCGCCCTGCTGCTCGTGATATTTTTTCACGATGCATTCTTTTCGGGAAAGGTATTCAACGTTCCTGATAATGTCTCCTCGATCCAGTACGAACAGGGATATCTCGAGAAGGCCAAGGCCGAGGGGATCAACGCGTTCTGGAATCCGTACATTTTCGCCGGCATGCCGACCTGGGGCTCCTCGTCGCCCGGACACGGTCTGTATCTGCATACCTTCCTCGACCCGTTGAAGCCGATGCTGCTGCTGCAGGTATACGGACTCGCGCAATCGATCATCAACATCTTCCCGCTGCCGGAAATGTTCTGGAACATTTTCAACTACTTCCTGCTCGGGATGTTCACCTATTTCTTCGGGTTGCGAAGGAAATTTGATCCGTTCACCGCATTCCTCGTCGCGGTCTCCGTCGTCTTCTCCCTGTATTCCCTGAATTGGGTGATGGGAGGGCACAATACGAAGATCACGGTCTTTGCATGGCTGCCCGCCGTCCTGCTTCTTGTTGACCGGCTGTTCGAGAAGAAATCCGTCTTGACGATTGCCCTGCTGGTCGCCGCCCTGCATCTGACCTTCAATTCCGGTCACGTGCAGATGATTTTCTACAACATGATGGCAGTGGTGCTGTACGTGCTGTACAAATTGTACGAAGGGGAAAAGCCGGTCAACACCGCCCTCGTCGGCGCGATCCTGCTTGCCTCGGCTGCGTTCGCTTTCCTGATGCTGTCGGGACCGTTTTTCTCGACCTGGGAATACAAGGACTTCTCCATCCGGGGCGCCGGATCGGGCGGATCAGGCCACGGACCGGCGACGGGCGGCCTCGACTACGACTATGCCACGAACTGGTCCTTCAGCCTCATGGAGATCGGCACGTTCTTCGTGCCGTCCTTCGCCGGCTTCGGCCGTCTGACCTACTGGGGCACCATGCCCTTTACGGATTCGCCGATTTATCTCGGCATCGTCGTGTGTTTCCTCGCCCTGGTCGGGATCATCCTCCAGCCGAAGAACAAGTTCTCGCACTTCTGGATCGCGCTCGGGAGCATCGCGCTTCTCGTGTCCTTCGGCCGAAACTTCGGCGTGCTCTACGACCTCTTCTTCAATCACGTCCCGTTCTTCAACAACTTCCGCATCCCGTCGATGATCTTGTATCTCGAGGCGCTGTGCGTCGGCATGCTCGCCGGCATCGGGCTGTCGCAGGTGATCACGCTCGCCCGCGGGAAGAACAAGGCGACGGAGGCCGCGGTCAACAAAAAGATCACGAAGGCGGTATGGATTCCGGTCGGTATTGCGGGCGCGCTGCTCCTGCTCCTGCTCGCGATGGGCGGCGAGATGAAGAGCACCATCGCCTCGAGCATGAAGACCAACCATCCGGATATTTACACGAACTACATGGAGAAGGTGCAGCAGGCCGAGCAGGCGGGACAGATGAGTCAGGTGCCGGACGAACTGAAGAATCTGACACCGGGCAGGATCTACGGCATGGCGGTCAACGACGCCATTGTCGCGCTCGTCTTCATGGTGCTCACCGGTTTGTTCGTGTGGGGCTTCGCGCGCGGCAGCGTCCCGTTGACGCTGATGCAGATCGGCGTGCTGCTGCTGCTCGTGGTGGACTGGTGGATCGTCGACTACAAGCCGATGCACATGGAAGCGAATACGGCGCAGCAGCAGAGCCTGCAGAAAACCGATGTCGTGAGCTTCCTGGAGACGGACACGTCGCTCTACCGCATTCTCCCGATCGCGTCCGCGGGAGGCGACAATTACTACGTCGGTTTCGGCATCCAAAGCGTCTCCGGCTATCATCCCGCGAAGATGAAATTATTCGACGATATCCGAAACAAGATTTTCGGAGAGTTCCGCGTGCAGGACGCGCAGCAGATCAACCAGTGGAACTGGGCGCTCTTGAGCATGCTGAACGCGAAGTACGTGACGATCCCGAAGGGGGTGCCCCTCTCGCAGCCCTGGTTGCGCAAGGTGTATGAAGGCGCCAGCGAGGATGTCTATCAGAATCTCGCCGTGCTGCCGAGGGCGTTTCTCGTGGGACGCACCGAGGTGATTCCCGATGATTCGCTGATGTTCATGAAGATCGCAACCCTCCCCGGGTACGAGCCCGACCGCGTGGCCTATCTCAGTGCCCCGCTCTCAACCCCGTTGCGACAGCAGATCGACTCGCTCCCGGGTGGAACGGCGACGGTGACATCGCATGGCATCAACGGCATGACGATCGCCGTTGAAACCCCGGTCGACGCGGTGCTCAAGATCGGCGACACGTACTACCCGAGCGGATGGACCGCGACCATCGACGGGGTGCCCGCCGAGATCGCGCGCTGCGACTATGCATTCCGGGCCATCGCGGTCTCCGCGGGCAAGCATACCGTGACCCTCGCCTTCGAACCGCGCACATATCAGGCGGGGCTGCTCGTCACCGTCGTCACGAACTATCTGCTCGCGGCCGTGCTGCTGTTCTATTGCGTGATGTGGGCGCGGAAGCGTTTCGGCGCGCGGCAAGGCGCCGCGAAGCCCGACGTCGAGGAGTAACGGGTCCTTTTTCGGATACGCCGCGTGAAGGTCGTCATTTCCGTCGGCGGGCGCTTCCACGCGGTGGCGCTCGCGGAACAGCTCGAGAAGCGCGGCTACCTCGAGAAGATCATCACGACAAAGCGCTGGTATGTCAAATCGCTGTTCCCCGCGCGGCGCTGGACGGCGATCATGGCGCCGGAACTGCTCGGCATGGCCGTGCGCAAGATTCCCGCGCTGCGTCGCGGCGGCTATTACTCGTACGTCAAGGACAACCTGTTCGACGCGCTGGCGCGAAAGTATATTCCGCCCTGCGACGTGTTTCACGCCTGGGGCAACTACGCGCTGTACTGCATACCCACGGCGCGGCATCTCGGGGCGAAGGTTGTCATCGAACGCGGCTCCACGCATCCGCATTATCAGGACGAGATTCTGCGCGAGGAATTCGAGCGGCACGGGGTGCGGACCGAGCGCGCGCATCCGCAGATCATCGAAAAAGGCCTGCAGGAAATCGCGCTCGCGGACCGGGTGATCATTCCATCCGAATTCGTCCGAAGGACCTTTCTGGCGAACGGCGTCGCCGCCGACAAGCTTGCCGTCATTCCCTACGGCGCGGACCTGTCGCTGTTCACGAAGCGCGAAAAGCGGGACAACGTGTTTCGCGTCCTGTTCGTGGGCAACATCGGCGTGCAGAAGGGCGTGCACTATCTCCTTGAGGCGTGGAAGCGGCTCGCGCTGCCGAATGCGGAACTGCTTCTCATCGGTCGCATCGACGAAGATGCGCGGCCGCTGCTCGAGCGACATGCCGGACTCTTCACGTATGGGGGACATGTGCCGCATCATGCGCTCGCGGAGCAGTACGGGAACGCCTCCGTCTTCGTGCTCCCGTCGCTGCAGGAAGGGAGCGCGATGGTGACGTATGAAGCGATGGCATGCGGCCTTCCGTCCATCGTCTCCGAGAACACCGGCAGCATCCTGCGGGACGGTATCGACGGCTACATCGTTCCGATCCGCAGCGCCGAGGCGATCGCGGACGCGCTCGCATGGATGCACGCGCACCCCGCGGAGGCCGGGGAGATGGGACGCAACGCGATGGCGTACGTACAGGCCTTCACCTGGGAGCGGTATGCGGACGGCGTCGTCGAGGTCTATCGCGGGCTGCTGGCCAAGCCGGAGACCGCGGAATGAGCATCGCAAAAAAAGCCCTGACGGGCGTCATCTGGACGAGCGGTGTGAATTACATCACACAGGGAGTGGAGTTCTCCACCGTGCTGCTCGGTCGCCTGCTTCTCGAGCAGCAGTTTGGGTTGTTCGACGTTGGCAAAAGCATCATCGAATTCATTTTCATCCTGTCCGCGTTTTCGTTCAACATGTCTATCGCCCAGTGCCACGAAGAGCGCCCGCACCTGTATTCGACCGCGTTCGTGCTCAACATCGCGCTGTGCGCGGCCATCCTGGTGATCACCGGTCCTGGGTATTTGGTTATTCTCTGTACAGGCCCTTGACGCATACTGAAATTGCGGTCATCTTGTCCCTCGCTGTCGTGAGTTCGATAAACCTGTTCGGGCAGCATTTCGATGCGATACTGCAGCGGAATCTGGAGTTCAAGAAGATCTCGCTTATTTCGTTCTCGATGAACCTCGCGAACCCGGTTGTGGCAGTGACCCTGGCCGCAGCGGGCTGGGGAGTGTGGAGTCTCGTTTTCGGTCAGCTCGCTGGCGCGCTCGTCTTCCTGTTCGGGAGTTGGCGCCTTGCCGGATGGACGATCAGCATCGCCTATTCAAAGGACACTGCGAGGTGGTTCATGTCCATCGGGTCGAGGTACCTCGGCTCGCGCTCACTCGAAGTCCTGTATACCGAGCTGGACCGGCTCGTGATAAAGAGGGTCATGGGGAGTTACGAACAGGTGGGGCTGTATGACCGAGCCAATCTTGCCTCCAGATATCCGACGCGGATCGTGAATCCCGTTGTGAACAACGTGGCGTTTCCGGTCTATTCCAAGCTGAAGCTCAACCGTGCTCAGCTGTCGGAAGCCTACGGACTTGTGACGTTTTTTCTGATCCGCGCACTGCTGCCATTTGGCCTCGTGTTTCTGCTCGCTCCAGATGCATTCATCACCGCCTTGTTGGGGGAGCGTTGGATTGCCGCCGGGAAGGTGCTGCGCGTGCTCGCGGTGTATGCCGTCGCGTATCCAATTGTCGAAAATCTGAAAGTGCTCTTTTACGCGCTCGGACGTCCGGAAGTTGTTTCGAAAGCCCGCATCGCGCAGATCGTGGTGTTCGTCCCACTGCTCTTTCTTCTCGTGAACCTGATGGGCATCGTCGGGGCTGCGTATGCCATCCTTATCAGTATCCTCGTCACGTACGCGGTGTTTTTGTTTCTGCTGCGAGGGGAGGTGGAATTCTCGCTCATCAGGACGGTGGGGCTGCCGATGGCGTTCGCCGGGCTCACCTACCTTGTGTATTCCGTGCTTCCACAGCCCCTCTTCGGGAATCGCATTGTGGAGCTGTTGTTTTCCTCATGCATTATTTTTAGCATTTTCGGTGCATGCGAAATGCTTTTCGAACGGCAAATCATATTCAAACACATCCGGTACATCCGCACGACACTCGGGTCCCCGACATCGGACGAACTGGAGGCAACTCGTGATCGCGAAAGATAACCTCGCGCCGGGGAGTCGGAATTCGGCCTGCGCGCAATGTCTCCGCGCACAAGGAGAGCCATGAAGCTGCTGCTCGTTTGCGAGTACTGGTACGGGACCGGCGGCTGGTCGTACCGGAAGCACCTTGAACGTCTCGGCTGCGAGGTGGAGATCTTCGATTACCGGCGCTCGTTCTTCTCGACCGGCGCATCGTTGCCCCTCGTCTCCGCGGCCACCCGACGCGTCAACGCGCGGATGATGAACCGCGCCTTCATCGAGGCGGCGAAACGGTTCCGGCCTGATCTGGTGCTCTTCCTCAAGGGAGAGACCATCACGGCGTCGGCAATTCGCGAGGTGAAGGCGGCGTGCAATCCCGTGCTCGCGCAGTGGTACCCCGATGGTCCCTTCAATGTGGAAGTGAAGAACGCGACCCGCGAAAGCATCGCGAGCATACCGCTCTTCGACCTGTATTACATCTACGCGCGATCCCTCATGCAGCCTCTGCGCGATGCGGGCGCGCGTCGGGTCGAGTACCTGCCATTCTGTTACGATCCGGACATGCTCCGTCCGCCGGAACATGTTTCGGACGATGACATCCGAAAATATGCCACCGATGTCGTTTTCGCCGGGACCTGGGAGCCGATGCGGCAATGGTGGCTCGAGGAGATCCCCGGTTTCAACCTTTCAATCTGGGGGAACATGTGGGATCGTGTGCCGCCGGGCGCTCCGATCCGCGCGAAGTGGAAGGGCAGCGCCGTGTACGGGGAGGAAATCTCGAAGCTGTTCGCGGTGTCGAAAATCCATCTCAATTTCCTTCGCGCGCAGAACAGCGATTCCAACAACGTGCGCTCCTTCGAGATTCCGGGATTCGGCGGTTTTCTTCTCACCCAGCGTTCCCGCGAGCAGGCCGAGGAGCTGTTCGTGGAAGGCGCGGAAATTGCCTGTTTCTCCACCGGCGAGGAACTGCGCGAGAAGATCCGCTGGTACCTCGACCATGACGACGAGCGCCTCGCGATCGCACAACGCGGTCACGAGCGCGCGGTGCGCGAGCATCAGGCAATCCATCGCCTCGAGCGCATCGTGCGCGACGCGAAACAGCTCCTGGGGGCGTGATCCGCATGACCATCCTGCTTCTGACGTCCGACTTCTTTCCGAACATCGGCGGCATGGCGACGCACGCCTTCGAACTTGCGCGTGCGCATGTGAACAACGGTCACACCGTGCATCTCGTGCATCCGGTCTACGGGGCCGGAGAGGATCGCGTGGAGGAGATGGACGGCTTCACCGTGCATCGAATGTTTCTGGCGAACCAGACTCCGCGCATCAAGCACCTCCTCTACGTGCGCGCTGTCCGGGCGGCGATTCTCGCTCTGCATGCCCGCACGCCGATCGACGTCATCCACTGGCACGACCTGACCCCGAACTGCTGGACCACGTGGGCGCTGCGCAACCGTTTCCCGATCGTCTGGACGAACCATACCTCCAACTATCTCGAGTACTGCGAGACGGCGCTTGGTCGCGCGAAGATCCGCGCCTACCTCCATCATCCCGATGCCATCATCAGTCCGAGCAGGGAACTGCACGAGAAGTCCGCGTTGACCGGCCTGCCCGCGGAGAGGCTGACGTACATTCCGAACGGTGTCGATGCAGCGAAATTCCGTCCCGGGATTTCTTTCGGTGTCATTGACAAGGATTTCGGCATCGATATCGCGAAGCCCGTGGTCGTGTGTCCGCGCCGACTCGAACCGAAGAATGGCGTGGAGTACTTCGTGCGCGCCATTCCCATCGTCCGTGCCGCATTGCCCGACGTGCAGTTCCTCGTCGTGGGCGGGGGCTTCCCGGAGGAACGCGCGCGCTTCGAGGACATGCTGAAGGAGTGGAAGCAGCGCGACGGGGTGTTCTTCACGGGCAACGTCCCGAACACCTCCATGCCGCTCTTTTACGCGTTGTCGCAGGTGGCGGTGCTTCCGTCGCTGATGGAAGCCACGAGCATCTCGGGTCTTGAATCCATGGCGTCCGGCCTTCCGCTCGTCGGGACGAACGTCGGCGGCATCCCGGAAATCATCGTCGATGGCGAGAGCGGACTGCTCGTGGAGCCGCGCGAACCCGCCCAGCTGGCGCGCGAAATCGTCCGCCTGCTGCAGGATGACGCGTTCCGCGCCCGTCTCGGCGCGGGTGCGAGACGCCGCGTCGAGGAGGTGTTCGCGTGGCCGGAAATCGCCCGCCGCACCGCCGACGTCTACGCGGGAGCCGTGCGCCGATTCGCCGCGCGGAAAGGGTAGCCGCGGCATGCGCGTCCTCGTCATCAGCCACACGTACATCACCCGCATCGGCAGGGAGAAGTGGCGCGTGCTGCAGAACGACCTGGGCGTGGAATTGCGCATCGTGGTTCCCCGCGTATGGAAGGACTATCTCTTCACGCTGCGGTACGCCGATCAGCCCGACGACGAGCTGTCCATCGATGCGCTGCCGGTGTGTTTCTCCGGAAAGGAAGCCGCGCACGTGTACCGCAGCGCCACGCTGGGCCTGCGCGGTTTCGCGCCGGACATCCTGCACGTGGAGGAAGGGACCGACGCGCTGTCCTATTTCCAGGCGCTGCGATACAAGGCGCTGTTCGCGCCTCGCGCGAAGACCGTCTTCTTCACCTGGATGAATTTTGAGAAGAATCTGCGCTTTCCCTTCCCGCAGGTGGAACGGCACAATCTGCGTCATTCCGATGCCGCCATCTGCGGGAATCGCGACGCCCGCGATATTCTCCTGAAAAAAGGATTCAAAAATCCTGTTCACGTGCTTCCCCTGCTCGGCATCGATCCGGAACTTTTTCGTCCGGATCCGCAGCCGGCGCTTCGCATCGCCCTCGGACTCGACGGCGTGGTGATCGGTTTTCTCGGACGATTTGTTCCCGAGAAAGGCGTGCTGGATCTGATCGAGGCGGCATCCCGTCTCTCCATCCCGTTCACGCTCCTCTTCGTGGGTGGCGGCGACCTTGAGCAGGCGATGCGGGAAGCTGCCGCGGAGCGGGGTATCGCGGACAATGTGCGCATCGTGCCTTCCATTCCCCATGCCGAGGTCCCGAAATACCTGAACGCGATCGACGTCCTTGTGCTTCCTTCCTTTACTGTTCCGCACTGGAAGGAGCAGTTCGGACAGATCCTTGTTCAGGGCATGTGCTGCGAGATCCCCGTTCTTGGATCGACGCACGCCGAAATCCCGCACGTGATCGGCGATGCCGGCCTTACGTTTACGGAGCGGAGTGTTGACGATTTACATGTGAAGCTCCGCATGCTTGTTGAATCAGCCGATCTTCGCAGGGAGTTCGGAAGCGCGGGACGCCGGCACGTCCTGCGCAACTACACGAACGACATCATCGCCCGGAAGACGCTCGATATCTACACATCGCTCCTGCAGTCCTGATTCCCGCGCCGGTATGCATGCGCATACCGATTTCCGGGTCGATACGCCTTTCCTGAGAACAGGGGAGGCTTTTTTTTTCCATGCGGCTCCGGTCGGCGGCGCTCCGATTCCCGAAGGTTACAGCCATGTAAGTTCTGCGCGCGTTTGCTTCACGAACTTGAAAAAAATACACCGATTCTTCGTTTCGACCTGCAAGCCGCACGAGAGGAAGGGGGTATGACGCATCATCATGGAGTAAATTAAAGTCTTGTAATTACGCAACATGAAATGGCCAGATGGCATCCTGTGAGCAGAGATCTCCCATGCCGGACTGCTTCGTAAGTTTTCTGGCACTTGCCTTGCTAAAATGTATTTGGTTTCGCGATGGAACAAAAAGAAGGAAAAAACATCGAATCACAGGTCCACTTTACCAGAGAAGCACAGAAATGATCAGCTTCGACGCCAAACACTCCGTCAACAAACTCATGTTTATCAAAGCGATGCAGTACCCAAACCAAGCTCGACCAATTGAAGGCGCTCCCGAAGGGGCGTGGGAGAACGAGAAATTCGTACTCTCCTCGACCCTGAAGGAGATTGAGGATTCCAACGACAAAAACGCCGTCGGTCTTCTGAACTCTCTTTTTCTCTCGAGCACATCCCATGTCCTTGACAAAGTGTGTCTGAACATTTTCTCGAAGCTTGGCGACGAACAATCACTGGAACTGCTTCACAAGAAATATCCGGCGCCTGAATCGATCAGCATCACGCTCCTCCCGTACTACATCCGCGTCCTCCAGTATCTGGGGGGCGAGAAGGAGATCGAGTTGCTTGCCCGCATCGCCAACACCTTCTGGGGTTTGTACAGGTCCGAAATCCTGTCTGCCATGGAGGAAATCAACCAGCGCGTGGGACGGCTTGTCGTCTCTGCGGATGTTGTCCGGGCGCTCCAGTATCTCTATGACGCCGGCGACGAAAGCGAAAAGAAAAAGGTGTTGAATCTCGCCTCCTGTTTCACGCATCAGCTCCTCCTTTCAGTGATTCTGTGCGGCATTGAAAGCGACATCGCGAACGTGCGAAAGTCCGCGATCGCGGCGCTGGGAACATACGGAGGCGGTACCGCGTATAATGCCATGCGGAGGGCATTTCAGAATGAATCCGACGAATCGCTCTTCGAGGACTATGAAGCCTGGATGTTCCAGAACGGCATAACTGACAGTACTCCTGAATCCATCCCCTAAATCCCCTCACTTCTCCTTCCTCAATCTCCTCCCTGTGGGCACGTTGATCGAGAGCCATCCCCCTGGCTCTCGATCTGCATTTCGGGGGGTGCGGGAGCCCCGACGCATTCTTGCATTTCGAGGGAGGTGGAGGTACTTTTGAGTCCGCGCCATATCTCAACAAACCCCGGCGCATTCACACCCCTCGCAGTACATTCCAGCCATGTCCATCATCAGTCAGATCGTCGTCCGCTCCATCCCGTTTATTCCAAAATCTGTTGTCGGATTCTTCGCCCGACCATACATCGCGGGGGATGCTCTCTCCGATGGGGTGCGCATCGTCAAGGAACTCAACGCGAAGGGCATCATGGCCACCATGGATGTCCTCGGTGAAAGCGTGAATACGCGCGAAGAATCGATCGACATGCGCAGGAAGTGCGAAGACGTGCTCCACGCAATCGACCGGGAGCATCTGGATTCGAATCTGTCGATCAAACCCACCCAGATGGGCCTCACGATCGATACCGGCTTCTGCGAGGAGAATCTCCGCGTGCTGCTGGATCTCTGCAGGAAATACGGCAATTTCGTCCGGATAGACATGGAGGACCATCCAACGACGGATGCCACCCTTGCCATGTACCGGCGGCTTCGCACGGAGTATCCCGGGATGGTCGGAACCGTGCTGCAATCATACATGCGGCGGAGCGCGTCGGATGTTGCCTCCTTGATGGCCGACGGTCATACGAACCTTCGCCTGTGCAAGGGCATTTATGTCGAACCCGAGGCGGTGGCCTTCAAGGGTCGCGAAGAGGTCCGCGACAGCTTCAAATCGCTCAATCGCACCCTGCTCGGCGGCGGCGCCTACGTCGGAATCGCCACGCATGACGATGTCCTTATTGAAGACGGCATCGCCCTCGTGAAGGAGCTGAAACTCGATCGCGAGAAATACGAATTCCAGATGCTGCTGGGCGTGCGGCCGCAGCGGCGGGACAGCATCGTGGCGCAAGGGCATCGCATGCGCGTCTATGTTCCGTTCGGCGACCGGTGGTACGCGTACTCGACTCGGCGGCTGAAGGAGAATCCGAACATGGCGATGCATATCGTCAAAGCCATTGTCGGGCTCAACAAATAACGAACCCGCGTTCACCCGCATTTCCCGGCGTTCAGGCAAAAGCCCGGCCATCGCCGCCATCCTGATCCTGTCGGCATGCGTGCTCCATTCGGCAGGGTGCAGGCACGAGGGAGCCGTGCCGGAGACGGAAGGGCTCAGCATGCGGGACGATCTTGGAAGAGTGGTCAGGCTTCACGGACCGGCGAAGCGCGTCGTGAGCCTTGCGCCGAGCATCACGGAGATCGTCTGCGCCCTGGGTTGCGATTCCGCTCTGGCGGGGGTGACGAATTTCTGCGATTTTCCGCCGTCCGTCCTCCGGAAACCGAAAGTCGGCGATCTCGTCAATCCGAGTCTGGAGGCCATCCTCGCTCTGCGCCCCGATCTTGTGCTCATCTCCGTGGAAGGGAATTCCCGGGAAACGTTCTCCCGTCTGGTCGAGATGAAGCTCCCCGTGTTCGTCTCCAGCCCGCGAACGATGGATGACGTTCTTTCGTCCATGACAGATCTCGGCGTTCTGCTCGGATGTCCGGCATCCGCGCAGCGCCTCACGGACTCCCTGTCCCGCGTGCGCGCCGCGCTGTTGCGTTCATCCCGTCCAGGGGCACCGTCCGTGCTCATGTTGATCGCGACGGAACCGTTGATCGTGGCCGGCCGCGACACATTCCTCGACGAAATGATCCGTCACAGTGGCGCACGAAACGCGGGCGACGGGGGGCGGGGGCGCTATCCGGCATTGAACAGGGAAGAGGTTCTCCGCCGGAATCCCGACGTGCTGCTGTATTCGAGCGACCTGCGCCTCACCCGCGACGCGCTGCTTCGCCTGTTCCCCGAGTGGAGGCGGCTCTCGGCGTTCACGCGTGGAAGGTGCGAAGAGGTCGACGCGAATCTGTATCTGCGGCCCGGTCCACGCCTCTTCCGCGGATTGACATCCCTGCGGCACATCGTGGACGGTCTTAATACTCGATGATGTTGTCTTTTTTCTTCGGGATGCCGCCGCCCGAGGATGTATGCTGCGTGCAGAAGCCCGGCATGTATTTCTTGTTCACCCACTCCAGGACGGTATTCGGGCAGGACGAGGTCGCGAGGTTCTGGCTTTCGAGACAGATACGCTCCTGCGCGACGCCCGGCGGTTGCGGGAAATCCAGGACCGGCAACTTGATGCGGCCATCCCCGTACGTGTACTTCATGAACCGTGCCCAGATCGGCCCTGCGGCGACGCTGCCCTGGCCGTAGGAGCCCGTGAAGGTGACGCGCCGGTCGTCGAAACCGGTCCAGACCCCTGCGACGAGATTCGGCGTGAAGCCGATGAACCAGGCGTCCGCGTAGTCCTGTGTCGTACCGGTTTTGCCCGCCGCGGGTCCCGCGAATGACGAGCGTGTTCCCGCGCCCGTGCCGCCCGTCATCACCGAACGCAGCATCGTCGTCATGATGAAGGCCGTTTCCTTGCTCAGCACCTCGCGGAATTCTCCGGTATTGTTTTCGTAGACACGTCCGTCGCGGTCCTCGATGCGGACGATGGCATAGGGTTTCGCGAAGATGCCTTCGTTCGCGTAGGAGCCGTACGCCGAGAATATCTCGAGCGGGACGACTTCCGACGTGCCGATCGCGAGCGATGGATACGGCCGGAGCGTGCTTTCGATGCCCATGCGGTGGGCGTAGCGGACCACCTCCTCGGCGGGCGCGATTTCGAGCATGGTACGGATCGCGATCAGGTTGACCGAGAGCATGAGGCCGCGGCGAAGCGTGTAAATGCCGCCGCTCTCCCCGCCGAAATTCTTCGGGGTCCACTTGCGGCCGCTGCCGTCGGAGATCGCGATGGGTTCATTCGGGAGTTGATACGCCGGCGTGTAGCCGTTGTCTATCGCCACCGTGTACACGAACGGCTTGAAGGTGGACCCCGGCTGGCGCTCGATCTGCGTGCAGTGATTGAGACCGTAGCGGAAGCGCATTTCGGAATTGCCGACCATCGCGCGGATCTGTCCGCTCCTGGGATCGATGGCCGCGAATCCCACCTGGATGCGCGTCAGCGCGGCCTTGACGGAGTCGACGAAGACCGGGTTGCGGCGCAGTCGGATAAGCGCGAGTTCACGCGCATCGGCGGTTTTGGCGGAGAGGTACTCCGGCGTCGCGCGGGCGGCAACGGTGATGCCGCTGGCGAGGATGGCCCTCCGCTGCGGCGTCTCCCAGCTCCATCGGGCCGAGAATGTGGGCTGGAAGGCCGCGAGGTGATCCTGGACCGCGCGATTGGCGTGCGCCTGCATGCGGCTGTCGAGCGTGGTGTAGACGGTGAGGCCGTCGCGGTACAGGTTGAATCCGTACTTCTCCGCCTTTTCGCGCAGCTGCTGCCGGACATACTCGATGAAATGCGGGGCGATGCCCGCCGAGCGCGTGCGGGCGCGGGTGACGATGGAATCGTTGCGCAGCGCCTCGAATTGCGCGTCGGTGATGACGTCCTCGTCGGCCATGCGCATCAGGACGGTGTTTCGCCTCGAGACGGCGCGGCCGTAGTTCCTCCGCGGATCGTACCGCGTGGGATTTTTGAGCAAGCCCACGAGGAACGCGCATTCCGCAACGGTGAGTTGCCGGGGCGATTTCGAAAAGAACTCCTGCGCGGCCGACTGGAGGCCGTAGGCGCCGCGTCCGAACGGCGCGATGTTGATGTACATGATGAGGATTTCGTTCTTCGTGTAGCGCCGTTCGATCTGCACGGCCGTGATCCATTCGCGCAGCTTCCGCGTGATCGTCACTTCATTCGAGAGGTAGAGCTTGCGCGCGAGTTGCTGGGTGATCGTGCTGCCTCCCGGACCGCTCAATGTGAACCGCGACAGGTTCACGAACAGGATGCGCGCCACGGCGCGCAGATCCACGCCCCAGTGATCGTAGAAGCGCGTGTCTTCGGTGGCGAGGAGGGCTTGAACGAAGGCCGGCGGAACGCTGTCGAGCGTCGCGATGCGGGAGCGGTTCTCCTCGAAGAACTTGTCGATGAGTTCCCCGTCGATCGAGTACACGCGGGTGGCAAAGGGCGGCCGCGGATTCTCCAGTTCCTCCAGGGAGGGAAGCTCGTCCATCAGTGAATCGAGAAAGAGATATCCCGCGATGACCGCCGCGATGGCGCCGATGATGAGCCAGACTCTCCGCGGTTCCATCTATGCCTCGCCGAACGGTTGAATGATGTCGTTGCGGACGGTCATCAGCCGCATCGCTCCGTTTTCCCAGACCGCATACGTGAAGTGGGTGATCCAGTCGCCGAGATTGACGTACAGGCCGGAGCCGATCCGCTCCATCGCAGGGATGTGCCGGTGTCCCATCACCACGACGTCGGCGCCCTCGCCGATGCGCCGTTCCGCGTCCCGCTTCATGCCGTCGACAGGACCGTACTTTTTCACCGTCGAGGTGTACGTGCGGCTCGTGTGCGAGGTGACTCTCGCGAGCGAAAACCCGAGATCCGGATGCAGCCAGCGGAAGCACCATTGCGCGGCGCGGTTCCGGAGCACGGCTTTCAGAAGGCGGTACGGCCCGTCTTTGGGAGCGAGACCGTCGCCATGGTAGAGCGCGAAACGCATTCCTTCATGAGAGAAGTCGAGGTCATTGCGAAGAACCCTGATCCCGAGTTCCTTCTCAAAAAACGCCCCGATGGCAAAATCGTGGTTCCCGGCGAGGTAGGTGATGCCGACGCCCGCCTCGGCGAGATTTTCGAGAGCGGTGAGGACCCGGTGATGGCCTCGCGGGAGCACGGAACCGTATTCGAACCAGAAATCGAACAGATCCCCGACAATGAACAGCGCCGACGCGTCGAGGCGCGCCCGCTCGAGCACGGACAACAGGCGCCGCTGCTTGATCCGTTCGCGGTCGCGCCCTTCGGCACCGAGATGCACGTCCGACAGGAAATAGAGCGCGCTCATGTACGCCCGTCCGGCCGTCGACCCGGATGCCGTTCACAGCATGCGACCCGTCTCAGGAAGAGTGGCGGCGAAGTGATAATGCGAGGGAACAGGTGGATCATGGGTCCGGATGTCGGTTTCAGAGTACCAACGAAGTTAGCATCATCGCGGCGAAATGCCAACGATGCTGTCCGCGCGGAGGCTGCCCTGGTGTGCCGGTCTTTCACACGGAGGGCGGCACACCGTCGTTTTCGGCGTTCGGCTCGGGTGCGCAAGCGGAACGGGAATTCAGGATCCGGAGAAGCACAAGATTTTCAGCTATTATTTTCGATTTCTCTTTGCTTGACTTTAGATAGCTGAAATGGTAGTTTTCGTGGGATTAGTCCATCATTCTATCCGAGAAAAACTGCCCATACTTTTCTCAATTTTTCACTGAGTTTAGGAGGAATCAATGAAAACAGCCCGACTGTTTTTGGCTCTCTTTGCGCTGGGCCTTGTCGGAGCGACACCTGCCTTCGCGCAGGGGACGCCGCCATGGGAATACTGGCAGGACGTCAACGCTCCGGTCACCGACTTCAGCACGACGACGAGCGTCTTCAACATCACCGACGCGTTCACGATCGCGAACATGCAGGTGATGGTCGATATTCAGCACACGGCTGCCAGTGACCTCCTGATCACGCTGCAGTCTCCCATTGGAAATTTCGTTCTCTCGCAGTACAACGGCAGCGTCTACGACAACTACGAGAACACGATTTTCGATCCGGTGGTGAATCCGATGCCGTGCAGCGGCAGCGTGCCCGCGGGCAGCGCACTTCCGGGCATCTACGTGAACGAAGCCACGAATCAGACCGCGTACTTCCGCGGCGTGTACCGGCCGCAGCCGGGCACCGTGTTCCCGACGGGCGGATCGCCTATCGGCACGTGGACGATTCAGGTGCTCGACAATGCCGGCGGCGACGTCGGTGTGCTCCGCCGCTGGGCGCTGATTTTCAACCGGTACGGTTTCTACAAGGACGTCCGCATCGGCTGGGATATCAATTACCGGAACAAGTGCGGACAGCCCGGATCGCGCATGCCGTCTCCGTTCACCGACGATCAGACCATGCTGTCGCTGCCGGGCTTCTACCCGGTGCGTACGCTCGGCTACCGTCCGCTCGGCGGCTCTGTCTATCTCGGCACCCTGATCCAGAACAGTAAAACCGCGTCTGAGACGCAGGTCACGTATCAGCAGCGTTTTCCGGACAACAGCACGCCTGCTCCGGCAGCCTACAACCTGAATCTGCCACTCGGGCAGTTCGTGCTGGGAAACATCATCATGCTGCCCACGCAGACAGGAAATTTCCGCGTGACGACCTCGTTGTATCAGCGCGGGGATCTGTTCTCCAGCCGTCTCGACAACACCGACGCAGTGAATACGGCCCTGACTCCGGGTTCGCTCGGTTACGACGGCGGGACATCGGCGCAGACCTACAACAACCCGCTCAACGATTGCGAGGCCAACGTTTTCGCACTCGCACAGGAGCAGATGCTCACCAGCATCGACGTCTGGCAGGGCACGAATGTGGAACTCGAGCCCGCCAATTCCGCGGCGCGCGTTGAAGTGAAAGTGTGGGATGCTTCCAGCGGCGCTCCCGCGGGAATCGAACTGTACACCACCGGACCTCGTTCGCTTCCCGTGCAGGGCGGCAAGTGGGTGTCCTATGACTTCACTCCCCCGGTGACACTCCCCGCAGGAACTTACGCGTTTGGTATCTGCGCTTCTGTCGCAGCCACCACGGGCGGCGTCGGCCTCGGTCTCGACCAGGAAGGCAGCCCCTTCGACATCAACGGACTGTACAGCCGCTATTACAATACCGGCGTGGAGTTCTTCAGCCAGAACAACGGCGGAACCTGGTCGCCGGAATTCCTTCGCCAGTTCGGCGGCAAGATGATCCGCCCGAATTTTGTGACCGGTTCCGACGTGGGCGTCATCGCCATCCTCAATCCGCCCGCGAGCCTGCCGTCTTCGTTCACACCGCGTGTGCGTTTCGGTTCCTTCGCGAACCATCCGCTGCTTCCGAATGCCGTGACGTTCGGCAAGGTGTCGATCACCAACAATGCCACCAACGCGCAGGTCTACTACAGCGAGCGTCGCGTGTGGCTGCAGAATGCCCCGTACATCGCCGATGTGGACTTCGACAATTTCAGCGTACCGTCTTCCGGCAGCTACACGATCAAGGCCTGGATCGAGCGCGCGGACGACGAAAACCTCATCAACAACAGCTACTCGCGTCAGTATGTGAAGGCATTCGCGCCGATCGCGGTCAGCCATCGCGGCACCCTCGACGCGTCGCTTCGCAACACGATCGAAACATCGATGAACGCCATGGGTCTGCAGGCGCGTTTTGTTGACCGCACGGTCGACGGCGTGCTTCCGGAGGAAGGCCAGATTCTGTGGATCGGTACCCTCACGACCACGGACGCCACCGCGGCGCGCGCGTTCGTGAAAGCCGGCAACACCTTCATGGTGCTTCCGACCCGTGAATTCGCGGGCGACGTGCTGTCGAACGTGTTCGCATCGGTCGCGACTTCCACCGAGCAGCAGGCGATCACCGCCACCGCGAGCAGGACGCTCAGCGCATCGCGGCCCGAATTCGGGTTGACCCCGGACCTCGCGGCGATGGCCACGCACGGCAATGCCGCGGCGATGATTCTTTCGAAGGACATGGCCGAACGCGAGTCCGCCGGCGCCCGCGTTTCCGCGAGCATCGTGGAATTGCAGAACCGCCTCGCCGTCATGCAGACTCTCCCGGTCGGCGACATCGCGGCCCGTCCGATGGGCTTCTCGTCCTCCGACGACGTGATGGTGGAAGGTCTTCGCTTCGGTGACCTCACCGTCGCGCAGCTCGTCGCGAGAAAATCGATTGCACCGCGTCCGGTGGTCGAAAGCTTCGTCAATCCCGACGGCTTCGAGCTGACGCAGAACTACCCGAACCCGTTCAATCCCACGACGAACATTGCGTACAACCTCCCGACGGATGCGCAGGTCATCGTGCGGATCTATGACATGCTCGGCCGCCAGGTGTCGATGCTCGTGAATTCGAGTCAGACGGCAGGCAAGTACATCGTGACATGGAACGGACAGAACGAAGCGCGCGAGGTCATGCCGAGCGGCATCTATCTGTACCGCATGGATGCCACGGCGATCGACGGTTCGGCGTCGTTCTCGACGAGCCGCAAGATGATCCTGTCGAAGTAATTCTCCTCACGGAGAATGTGAAAAAAACCGGCCGTGTTTCACGGCCGGTTTTTTTATAAAAGATCGGCTGGTCCTGTTTGAAGCGGCCAGCCGTGGGCGGTGGGAAATGAAGAATGGAGTCTCGGGTTGGCGGGGATATGCGCCGCGTGCCGGAAGGTTACCGGGCAGTGGCGAGTGAAGGGGATTGCGCGAGAGCGATGAGATTCTGCATGGGGCGTCCGCTCACGGGCTGACTGCCCTCGCCGTCCGCGCCGCGCAGGTACATCTTCGTTCGCGGCGCGACGAGTTGCATGCTGGCAGTCGTTTCGCGGATGACGAAGTACAGGCCTTCATCGCTGCGGGAGTCGAGTTCCGCCGTGGTCCCGCTGCGCCGATCGATGAGGCGGACGATGCCGCGTTCGGCGAAGCCGTCGAACTCGAAACGATAATCGCGGATGTTGACGGATTCCGATGTGATGAGCAGCGTTCCATCATTCGTGCCGCAGACCAGCGTGCGTCCGGCATCGGGCGCCTGTGCGGAACTGAACACCGGAAGCATGCTGAGGGCGAGGAGTGCGGTGATGGGCCTGATACGTTTCATGATATTCTCCGATGATTCTGAGTCTCGTGGAAAGGGAGGCATTCCGCTTCCTGAGAAGAATCATCGAAAAACCGTGCCACTCACCGTTTTGATGAAATACCCCTGGTTTTCGTGGGGGCGAATCCATCGCTGTGAATCCGGGGCGCAGTTGCGTGAATGCAGTTCACATGGAACGATGAGAGATCAGAGTTGCGAAGTCGGAACCCGAGGTCCTGCTTCTCGCATCTCCGATCTCACATCGTTGCGTCACGTTCGCGGTGCTGCCGACGCGATCATTTGATCGTGACGGCGTTCTCCGTGCGCGTGGGCGCGACGATGCTCATGACGACATGATGATCGGGCGAGCAGTATTTTCGCAACATCTCCCGAAGCGCGAAACTCGTGACGTTGGCCTGATTCTCGATCGTGAGGAAGGGTGTCAGAGGATTTCCGGTATAGAGATTGGCGAGGTTGAGGACATCGCAGCGGCCGCCGAAGCCGTAGAACTTCTCGAGCGGGGGAAGGAACTGCATCTCGGAGAGATTGCGGGCCATGCGCAAGTCCAGCTCCGGGATTTCCTTCTCCGAGGCCTTGCGCAGGAGCGTCATGATGTGGTCATGGACTTCCTGCAATCGCGCATCCGGCGTGCAGGTGACGACGATCCAGAGAGTCCCGTCGAGTTCCTGCGAACTCTGCGTCACGGAAATGTCGAGCACTGTCGGATACGCGTCGAGCAACGCCTTTTTGAACGGGGAATCCGACGCTCCGGCAAGATAATGGCCGAGCATTTTGAGCGCGGGCTCGTCGGGATCGCCAATGGGTCTGGTCGCGAAGATGATGTAGAGCATTTCGTAGTCGACCGGCGCCTGCTTGATCAGCGAAGAGGCTCCGAGCGGCGGCAGGACCTTGTCCTGCGCTTTCCACTGCATGCGCTTTCCCGCCGGGATCTTCGAGAAATATTTTTTCACGAGCGCCTTGGCCTGATCGATGCGGAAATTTCCGCCGATGGTCATGCTGGCATTCGCCGGGACGAAGAAGATCTTCATGAATTTCTCCACATCCGCCGGCGTGATCGATTTCAGATCGGTGGTGTCGCCGCTGCTGACATGGCGGTACTGGTGATTCTCAGGATACAATTCCGCGTAGAGGCGCGGTTGCACGTCCCAGAGCGCTTGCCTGGCGTCCTTGACCATTTTCTGGAGCTGGTACTGGACGGCTCCTGTGACAAGTTGCGGCGTCACCGCGTCGGCGGCGGAACTCATGCGCTCGGCTTCTATCCAGAGCGCGGCTTCGAGATCCTTCGCGGGATAGGTGCAGGCGACATTGGCCCAGTCCACATTTGTCAATCCCGCGTACGACACACCGCCTGTCGTATCGAGGCGGCGGAGTTCCGATGCCGCATGCGCGGGGAGCGCCGAGAGCAGCATGTTCGCCGCGATGGTCGCCAGGCCGCTCCTGCCCTTCGGATCCCATGCCGAACCGCCATGGTAGGCGATATTCACGGAGACCACCGGCAGGGTCGTGTCGCGGTGGAACATGACGCTCAACCCGTTCTCGAGGGTGATTTTCTCGAAGGCGGGGCGGTAATACTGGGCCCGGGCGAGGACGGCGGGGAGCAAGGCAAGCAGCAGAAGAGGGAGAATGGTCTTTTTCATGGAACGAAAATACCGCCGTCGGCTGTGGATTCCGAATGCAATTCGGCGGCGCCTTCGTCCGTCGTTGTGTCCGGGAAGTGCGCTCCGTATATTGGAAATTCACACGGGGTGCTGTCCGAAACACCGGACGGCTGAGAACACACCCATCGAACCTGACCCGGATAATGCCGGCGTAGGGAATGAAGCTTCCCGACCGCGCATTCTGCTCACGCAGGGTCCGCGGTTTTTCGTTCCTCTCCCACCGCGTCAGGGTCGAGTCTCCTTGAATCCTCAGATCAGAAAGGACTTCCCGACATGAGGCACGCCTGGATACTCGCCCTTGCCCTGTTCGCACCCGCGCAGGGCGGGCTTCACTCGCAGACCGTCTCCGGCAGCGTGTCGGACTCCCGAAGCGGACTCCCGCTGCCGGGCGCCAACGTCGTCGCCGGCACGGACGGCCGCGGTATCGCAACCGATCAGAGCGGCCGCTTTTCCCTCCGCGATCTTCCGCCGGGCGCGGTCACGATGCGCGTCACCCACGTCGGGTACCGGCCCTTCGAAACGCGTCTGGAAATATCGGATAAAAACATCTCCTTGTCGGTTGTACTGCAGCCGGAGCCCATGCCCGGTCCCGAGATCGAGGTGTCGGCCATCCGGGCGCGGGAGCGGCAGTCGCCGGTGACCTACGCCGAAATCCGCATGAAGGATCTGCGCGAGAAGTATTTCGTGCAGGACGTGCCCGCGTTGCTGGCCGACCTCCCGTCCTCCACGTATTACTCGGAAGGCGGGAGCGGGGTCGGATACAATTACCTGCGCATCCGCGGCTTCGACCAGCGGCGGCTGGCCGTCATGATCAACGGCGTGCCGCAGAACGATCCCGAGGATCACAACGTGTACTGGATCGATTTCGCGGATCTGCTGGGCAGCGCACAGGAGATCCAGGTGCAGCGCGGCGCGGGGAGCTCGTTCTACGGGCCGCCCGCGATCGGCGGTTCCATCAATCTCGTCACGGGCGATTTCGCGGCGCAGAAGGGGATACGCCTCGAGAGCGGCGCGGGATCGTTCAACACCATGCGCAACGCCATTTCCTTCGGTTCGGGGCTGTTCGACGGCACCTATACGCTGTTCGGGCGCCTGTCGCGCATGACCACGGACGGCTACCGCGACGGATCGTGGGTGTCGACCAACGCGTACTATTTCGCGGCCACGCGCTACGACGCGTCCTTCACGACGCGCGTGACGGTGTACGGCGGACCGATATCGGACGGACTCGTCTATTACGGCCTCCCGAAGTTCGCCATCGGCGACCGCGAGGCGCGGCGCAAGAACTACGGCTATTGGGAAGCGGAGAACGGCCAGTATACGTTTGCCGTTCCC
Source organism: Ignavibacteria bacterium (assembly GCA_016720835.1). Lineage (GTDB taxonomy): Bacteria > Bacteroidota > Ignavibacteria > SZUA-365 > SZUA-365 > JADKJW01. Next base: position 140,430 of record JADKJW010000001.1, on the reverse strand, counting down.
CGGCGGCCGCAGGAGCAGGAGGAGTTCTCGCAGCCGCATTACGAGCTGCTCAACGAATGGAAGATCAGCGAAGCCGTGACGTTCAACAGCGCGCTGTTTCACGTGCGCGGGCAGGGCTACTTCGACTACGACGGCACGGGGTGGACCGACGCCGCGTATTACCGCCTCACGCCGGAGTACGGCTTCACCGGTGTTTCCGATCCCGTCAACCCGCTCATCCGGGCCTGGGTCGACAACAGCCAGGTCGGCTGGCTGCCGCGCGTGGCGATACGGCACGAGGGCGGGACGCTGACGACGGGACTGGAATTGCGCACGCACCGGTCGCTGCACTGGGGAAAGATCCAGTGGGCGGAGGGGTTGCCCGCGAATCTCGATCCGGATCGGCATTACTACGAATACCGGGGCGCGAAGCTGATCGCATCCGCCTACGCGCAGGAACTCCTGCAGCTCGGCGACAGGCTCGTCGCGATGGCGAATCTCCAGGCCGTGTTCAATCGCTATCGTCTCCACGATGAAAAATTCGTCGGGACCGATTTCACGGTCGACTACCTGTTCTTCAATCCGCGGCTCGGGCTCAACTACAACATCGACGAGCGCTGGAATGCCTATACGAACGTGTCGTGGACTCAGCGCGAGCCGCGTCTGAAAAACCTCTACGATGCGGCGGAATCGAGCGGCGGCGCGCTGCCGCAGTTCGTCCTGAACGGCGGCGCGTATGACTACGGCAATCCGCTTGTCACCCCGGAGAAGCTCCTCAACATCGAAATCGGCGCGGGGTACACGCATCCGGAGTTCCAGTGCATCGTGAACGGCTACGCGATGCGCTTCACCGACGAGATCATCGCGAGCGGCGCGCTGGACCGCTTCGGCCAGCCCATCACCGGAAACGCCGACCGCACGACGCACGTCGGGCTCGAACTCTCCGGACAGTGGCATCCGATATCCTCGATCGACATCGACGCCAACGCGCTCCTGAGCCGCAGCCGGCTCGACGCCTACCGTGTCTGGACGCCCGACGCGAACGGCGCGCTCACGGACAGCGCGCTCGACGGCAACCGCATCATCGGCTTTCCCGAGCAGCTCGCGAACGTGCGCGTCACCTGGAGAGGAAGCGGCGTGACCGCATCGCTTTCCTGGAAGTACGTCGGCGACCAGTACACGGACAATTTCCAGAACGAGTCGCGGAAGGTGGACGCCTTCTCCGTGTTCAGCCTCATGCTCGGGTACCGCGTGCCTCCGTTCCTGGGATTGCGCGCGCTCGACATGCGGGTGTCCGTCAACAACCTGTTCGACAGGCTGTACGCGCAGAGCGGCGAAGGGGACCAGTTCTTCGTCGGCGCGACGCGGAACGTCTTCTTCGACCTGGCGCTCGAATTCTGATCCATTCCATCGCGTGTGGCGCGGACACTTCAATGGGTCCGCGCACGCGCGGTCACGATACCGGGAGGCCGCTTGAAACACGCACTGCTGATCTGCAACGGAGACCTCCCCGACGCCGCCGCGCTGCGCGCGCGGGGGGAGGGCGCCGCGTACGTGCTGTGCGCGGACGGCGGGGCGAACGCCGCGCGACGCGTCGGCATGCGACCCGACGCGATTCTCGGCGACTTCGATTCCATCACCCCAGCAACGCGACGGCATTTCGAGAAACTGGGCGTGCCATTGCTGCATGATCCGTCGCAGGAGATCACGGATTTCGAAAAAGGACTGCTGCATCTGAAAACCCTCGGATTCCGGCATGTCGTCATCGCGGGGATCACCGGTCTGCTGCTCGACCACACCTTCGGCAACCTGTCGATCCTGCTCCGGCACGCGCGGGAGATGGATCTCGTCATCCTCGACCGCCACTCCCGCATCGATCTCATTACCCGGCCGCGACGCTTCGCGTCCGTTGCCGGACAACGGGTTTCGATTGTTCCGCTCCCGTCGGCTTCGGGGGTGACGTATTCGGGACTGAAGTACCCGCTCCGCGATGCAATCCTCGCCTTCGGTACACGCGAAGGCACGTGCAACGAAGCGCGGGGGAAGTCGTTTCGGGTCTCGCTGAACTCGGGAGTTCTGCTGATATTTCGCAGTATTGTGGATTGACCCCGCGGGCTGGAGCGTTTCGATTTCAATGTTTTCTGAAGAAATACGCGTATTTCCAGCCACTTAGGGGCAAAAACGAAGAATTGGCACTCTCCACTTGACTGTGCCAGTTCCGCTTTGTATATTAGCACTCGCTCATAACGAGTGCTAGCAACTGAAAATCATCGTTGAGACTCTCACCAAGTAATAGGAGGACGTACCATGGCAATGAAGCTGAAACCCTCGCTGACCGAGTTGTCGTTCGTGCGCTGGAAGCTGAAGAAAAAACGGCCGGCGGGCTGATCATCCCGGACACCGCGAAAGAAAAACCCATGCAGGGTGAAATCGTTGCTGTCGGGCCCGGCAAGACCGGAGACGACGGCAAGCAAGTCAAGATGGAAGTCAAGGTCGGCGACAAGGTCCTGTACGGCAAGTACAGCGGCACCGAAGTGCGCATCGACAACGAAGACTACCTCATCATGCGCGAGAGCGACATTTTCGCGATTCTCGGCTAATTCTTCCTTTCCCGACACGAATACGAACCGACCTCACCACAGGAGCATACAGATATGGCATCGAAAATCATCACCTATGACGCAGAAGCGCGCAACGCGCTCAAGCGCGGCGTGGACAAGCTCGCCGACGCAGTAAAAGTGACACTCGGACCGAAAGGCCGGAACGTCATCATCGACAAGAAATTCGGCGCGCCGACGGTCACCAAGGACGGCGTGACGGTCGCGAAGGAAATCGAACTCGAAGACGCCGTCGAGAACATGGGCGCCCAGATGCTGCGCGAAGTCGCCAGCAAGGCCAGCGACGCGGCCGGCGACGGCACCACCACTGCCACCGTGCTGGCGCAGGCCATCGTGCGCGAAGGCATGAAGGCCGTCGCGGCCGGCATGAACCCGATGGATCTCAAGCGCGGCATCGACATCGCCGTCTCGAAGATCGTGGAAGGCCTCCGCGAGATCAGCCGCGACGTGAAGGACAAGACCGACATCGCGAACGTCGGCGCCATCTCGGCCAACAACGACCGCACCATTGGCGATCTCATCGCGGACGCGATGGACAAGGTCGGCAAGGACGGCGTCATCACCGTCGAAGAGTCCAAGTCCATCGAGACGACGCTCGACGTCGTCGAGGGCATGCAGTTCGACCGCGGCTACCTCAGCCCGTACTTCGTCACCGAGCCCGACAGCATGAAGACCGTGCTCGAGGATCCGATGATCCTGATCCACGACAAGAAGATCAGCAGCATGAAAGACCTGCTTCCGATCCTCGAGAAGATCGCGCAGCAGGGCCGCCAGATCCTCATCATCTCCGAGGACATCGAAGGCGAAGCGCTCGCGACGCTCGTCGTGAACAAGCTGCGCGGCACGCTCAAGGTCGCCGCCGTGAAGGCGCCGGGCTTCGGCGACCGCCGCAAGGCCATGCTCGAGGACATCGCCGTGCTGACGAACGGCACCGTGATCAGCGAGGAGAAGGGCTTCAAGCTCGAGAGCGCCACCGTCGCCTACCTCGGCACCGCGAAGCGCGTCGAGATCGACAAGGACAACACCACCATCGTCGAGGGCGCGGGCAAGTCGGAAGACATCAAGAAGCGCATCCACGAGATCAAGGTGCAGATGGACAACACCACGTCGGACTACGACCGCGAGAAGCTCCAGGAGCGTCTGGCCAAGCTGTCCGGCGGCGTTGCCGTGCTGAAGATCGGCGCAGCCACCGAAGTGGAGATGAAGGAAAAGAAGGCCCGCGTCGAAGACGCGCTGCACGCGACCCGCGCGGCCGTCGAGGAAGGCATCGTGCCGGGCGGCGGCGTGGCGTACCTGCGCGCGATGAAGAAGCTCGACGGCGTGAAGCTGGACAACCACGATCAGCAGGTCGGCATCAAGATCATCCGCAAGGCGCTCGAAGAGCCGATCCGCTGGATCGTCAACAACGCCGGTCTCGAAGGGTCGGTCGTCATCCAGAAGGTCATGGACGGCGAAGGCGACTTCGGCTTCAACGCGGCGAACGAGCAGTACGAGAACCTGACCGCCTCCGGCGTGATCGATCCGACCAAGGTGTCGCGCATCGCGCTCGAGAACGCAGCCAGCGTCGCGAGCCTGCTCATCACCTCCGAGTGCACCATCGTCGAGATGAAGGAAGACAAGCCGGCCATGCCCCCGATGCCGGGCGGCGGAATGGATTACTAAGACAACCCCGCAGTTTCTTCTGCAGGAAAAAGCCCCGCAACTTGCGGGGCTTTTTCCGTATGCGGGGCGCGCTCCGCACGGCCGGTTCCACCCCGTCGTGCCGCATTGAATTCTCTCCGTCCTTCGAGCTACATTGTGTGTTCCAACCCATCATCGATCTCGAAAGGCAGCATCATGACCTCCCCGCGAATCTTCCGTTGCCGTGCGATCCTCATCGCAGCGCTTGTCATGTTCCTCGCGCTTCAAGCCTCCGCACAGAACCGCGCGCCTGTGGTCGGCAATGTGACCGTGGCGGCGGACACGCTCGCGCACATCGTCACCATCCGCTACGATGTTTCGGATGCCGAGTCCGATGCACTGCGCGTCACGGTGGGGATCTCACAGGACAGCGGAAGGACCTTCCTCGTTCCCGTCGACTCGCTGCAGGGCGATGCCGGATATCCGGTGTCGAGCGGACTGCAAAAAGAGATACGCTGGTATTATGTTCCGGGGACGATCGGCGCGGCGCCCGCCGCGTCGTGGATGGCGCGCGTCTCGGCCGACGACGGGCAGCCTGCGGACATTGGGGCGCTGGTCGCGCAGGTGGACAGCAACCGTCTGAAACGCGACCTCGCATTCATCGAAGGCATCCGGCATCGCAGCGCGGGACCGGCGCATCTTGAGGCGGTGAAGGACAGCATCGATGCGCGCTTCCGGGAGAGCGGTCTGCACCGTGCACGGCATGCATTCACGTACCTCGGGTACGGCGCGGCGAACATCACCGGACGCAAGCCCGGCGTGACGGACGAGCGGACGACGTACATCGTCGGCGGGCACTTCGACACCGTGACCGGGAGTCCAGGCGCGGACGACAACGGTTCGGGCGTCGCCGGCCTGCTCGAAGCGATGCGCGTGCTGTCGGCCGGCGAATATCGCAACACCGTCAAGTTCATCGGCTTCGATCTGGAGGAGGACGGCCTCGTCGGCAGCGGGCGCTACGTGTCCGCGGGCGTTCCCGTGTACGAGAACATCGCCGGCGCGATCGTGTACGAAATGATCGGCTATGCCAGCAACGATTCCGGCAGCCAGATGGTGCCTCCGGGGTTGTGCACGATGCTGCCCGCGTTGTGCGACAGTCTCGCGGCTGACAAGTACCGCGGGAATTTTCTCCTCAACGTCGCGAACACGGCGTCGCATGCGTTCCGCGTCGCCCTGGACAGTTGCGCGCGGCGCTACGTGCCCGCGCTCCGCGTGCTCTCGCTCGAAGTGCCGGGAAACGGACAGATCGCTCCGGATTTCAGGCGCAGCGATCACGCGCGTTTCTGGGATGCGAACCGGCAGGCGCTGATGCTCACCGACGCGGCGAACTACCGGAACCTGAACTACCACACGGCGGGCGACACGATCGGCACATTGGATTTCCGCTTCATGAGCAACATCGTGAAGGCGACCGTCGCGACCGTCGCGACGCTTGCCGGAATACGGCACAGCGGCAGCGGCTTCAGTCCGCTGTTCACGCTGCCCGTCACCGCCGCAGAGCGGTCGGACGCCGCGGCGGACGGTTTCGCGCTCCTGCCGAACTATCCGAATCCCTTCGGGCCGGCCAGCACCTCGGGATCGTCCGTCACGAACATCGGCTTCACGCTTCCGCGGGAGAGTTTCGTGTCGCTGAGCGTGCATGATGTTCTCGGGAGGCGCGTCGCCGTTGCGGCGCAGGGACGGTACGGGCCCGGTCAGCATCGCGTGGTGTTGAACTCCGGAGATCTCCCGGGGGGAGTGTATCTGTGCAGGCTGGTTGCATCCCCGCGGAGCGATGCGCACCGCACGAGCACCACGATCACGGGAACCTTGACCCTGCTCCGGTAAGCGTACGCACGCGGCAGGACGAGCACGCAATCGATATCCGCGAGCGCATGCAGGAGCACGGCCGTCATTGACGGGCTTGTTCCGTTGTTCTCCGCGCCCGGAGCATGCGCTGATTCAACACGGAATTCCTGCTTCGCATGTCAGGAACGAGCGGCCTGAATTGTCCTGTGTATATGGCGCCACTATCCGCACACCAGCGCCGATGCACTCCACACAGGGTACTGCCATGCCGAAGGTCCGTCACGATTGTTCCCGCGCTCCGCGCCGGCGGGCGCTTGCAGCGGTATTCTGCATACTGATCGTCAGCGTGACGCAGCATTCCGCAGCCCAATCAGCGCTTGTCTGCCGACTGAGGGCTCCGGACACGGTCTTTTTCGATTTCGATAAATATCTCCCGTCGCCGTTCGAGCTGGAGCTGGAAATTTCGAACACCGGGAGCGAGGACGCGAAAAACCTCAAGGCCTACGTGCTGCAGGACGCGCGCTTCAGCATCCTGCCCCCGGCGTTCCGCAATTACGGAGACCTCGCCGCGGGGAACACGATCGCCTTCGAGGATACCACGGTGAACGGTCCGTTCCGACTCAAGGTGAATCGCCGGACGACGGACGGATACGACACGATGCGCGTGCTGGTGGTGGCCGATGGTTTTCCGCCGTCGTTCTGCCTGATCCCGGTATACGTCATGAGCGCGCAAAGTCCGCGTTTCCAGTTGAAATGCTACGCAGCCCCGGACCGGCTGGTGTTCAACGATCAGCTCAACGACTACGTGCCGAATCCGTTCGACGTGATGACGATGGTCGTGAACATCGGCGAAACGAAGGCGGAGAACTGCCAGGTGGTGTTTCTCGGCACATCGAACTTTGCGCTCGCTCAAGGCTCGCCCGTGATTCATGTGGGTATCGGCGGGCGCATGAACGTGCTCGACACGGTGACCTGCACATGGAAGCTGACGCCGCTGCACCGTTCTGTCGGCGGCTGGGACACGCTGCTGTTTCAGGTGCAGGGCCGCGGCGGCATGGGCAACAGGCTCGTCATCGCCGAATGCAGGGTGCCGATATATGTACCCGCCACCCGCGCAGCGGACTACCAGATGGTGTGCGTGGCGACGGCGGTGCTGTCTTTCGAAAATTCGACCGGAGTGTACCGCCCCGACCCGTTCATGTTCAAGACGGTAATCACGAACACCGGCAAGGCGGCAGGGCGGAACCTGTCCGTGACGGCGCAGCTTCCTCCAGGCGTGATGCTGGCAAGCGGTGAGACGGCGACGAAGCTGATTGACACCCTTGCAGTGTCTGCCTCCGCGGAGGTGAAGTGGTTGGTACGACCGGTGGCGAATACATCCCGCACAGACGTGACGGTGAAACTGTGCGCGAAGGTGGTGGACAAGCTGGGGAAGAAGAACGACTGCTGCAGTGACGTGATCATCCCGCCCGCAACGAAGGCAGCACTGGGTCTGAGCTGCGACAGCCAGTTCGAGACGCTGAAGATCGACCCGCAGACTGGGACATACGAGAAGATTCCATTCATGGTATGGGCGAAGATTACCAACACCGGCAATGGTCCGGCCGACAATGTGCGTGTCGCGGTGCTGCCGCAATCGAGCGGGCTGCGTGTGCTGGGCGATCCGGAGCGGTTTATCGCCACGCGACTGTACCAGATGCAGACGACGGATACGATCGGCTGGAGAGTGACCGTGGTACCGGAGACAGCGTCCGGATCGGTCGACATCCACTTTGTCGTTTGGGCCGATGGACTGCCATCGAAGCAGTGCACGAAATCGGTGTACATTCCTGAAACTGTTCGTCCATCGCTGTCCTGCACGGCGCAGTCCTCGATGGCGTGCACGGGAGACACACTGTATTTCAACCACACGATCGGCGATTACCGTGACTGCTTCGGGACCCGCTCATGGAAGGGCACGTACAACGTGTTCACGATCACGTCGCATCTCCTCAACGGCGGGGTTGCGCAGGCGAACAGGGTACGAGCAATCCTGCAACCGCCGGAAGGGGTGTCACTGGACGTGGGGGAGACCGCAATCAAAGACGCAGGCCATCTTCCGTCAGGTGGCTCGGCGAATGTTTCCTGGTCCATCAAAGCCGAGCGTCTCGGCGCCGATACCAGACGCGTGTTCACCGTTCTCCTGACATCGGACAACGCCTCACAGGCGCAATGCGAGAAGGCCGTGACGATCATGGGCGTGCCGGGGAGGACACGACGGGTGCGCATGCCGACGGGTATTCAAGCCCGGACACGTGATCGCATCAGCGTGCCAGTGTATGTCGATTCGACGACACGGAACAACGTCTCCGCCTACGCATTGAACGTGCAGTTCGATCCGGAGGCTCTTCGCTTCATGGATGCCGTGAGCGTGAACACGCTGACAGCGCAGGGCTGGCGGGGTCCGCGAAGCAGCCTGCACGCGGCCGCACAGGGCGGGAGTCCGAACGTCGTCCGCGTGGAAGACCTCGGGTACCGGGCCGCATCGCGTTCTTCTGCCACGAACATTCTGGTGCTCATGATCTTCGAGGCTGTATACGATGGCGGAGCCGGGCTGGATCCGCATGAGACGCCTCTGAAATTTCTCGAGAGCATCAAGGTACAGAGCGGCGGAAAAACCGTGACGCTCGAGGCATCGATACAGTGCTCGGATGAGCACGACCCAGACTGCGATGCACCCTTGACGTTCGAGGACGGGTCTGTCAGCATCATCGGCGACATTCGCATCCCGATACTTGGAGGCACGGAGTACGCGCTGTCCCGGAATACGCCGAATCCGGTCACCGGGTCGACGGTGATCGAGTACCAACTTGGCGAGGCGACGGAGGTCCGGCTCGAAGTGTTCGACATCCTTGGCCGCGGAGTGGCGGTGCTGGCGCAAGGGTGGAAGCCTGCCGGCAGATACGCGGCAGTTTTCGACGCGAGCGGCATGGCGCCCGGCGTGTACATGTACCGTCTTGAAACATCGTCGTTCAGCAAGGCGCGAAGCATGCTCCTCGTGCGGTAGACATTGCTTCCTCGCATCTTCGGAGGCCGGTTGCGAAGAAATATTTCCTCGACCGCTTGCGTTTTCAATTTCGCATTGTTAGATTTATGTCTAACTTTTCAGGAGCACGGTTTCATGGACAACTTCGACGCGATTCAACCGACGGACGTGACGGTGCCGGAGGCACTGGCAATTCAGATCAGCAGCAGCGTGGGAAGCAATCCCGCGGAAATGGGCGCCGCCATGGGCGCGGCTTTCGAGGCTCTGATGGCCTACCTCGGAGAGAAAAACCTGCAGTGCATCGGCGCGCCGCGCTGCGTGTACACCGCGTACGGACCCGAAGGCACCACCTTCTCCACCGCCATGCCCGTTGCCGCGGCGCCGGAGGATGCCGGTGACGGTCCCGTGATCGTCGCGCCGCTGCCCTCGGGGAAGGCGTTGCGTTTCACGCACACCGGACCCTATCCGCAACTCATGAACACCTACAATCTCATCACGGAGTACTTGCGCGAGAAGGGGCTGCTTGTCACCGACGCGGACTGGGCGAAGTACATGCCGATGTGGGAGGAGTATGTGAACGATCCGGACACCGTGCCAGAGGCGGAGCTGATCACGCACATCTATCTGCCGATGCCGTAACGGGAAATTCGCAACGACGCGACAGCGCATCCGCGGCGCAGCCTGATCATGCTGCGCCGCGGATGCGCGTCAATGTGGACCTTACCAGCTTCCGCTCGATCCGCCGCCGCCGAAGGAGCCGCCGCCGCCGGAGAAACTGCTGCCTCCGGAGGACCAGCCGCTCGAGGAGCCGCCGCTCGCGAAGAAGCCGCCGGAAGAGCCGCGCGTCGATTTCGCTGCCCATTTATCCTGGAAGGCCTTGCCTTTTTCGGTGCCGGAGAACAGGAGTTTCAGAATCGGAAATCCGATGAGATAGAGCAGGAAGCCGGTGATGCCGATCCAGTGCATGTCCGTTCCCGCGAGGATCAGGCCGGGCGCCGCGTAGAAGGGGATCAGGAACAGGAAGAGGAACCACGACATGCATCCGCGGGAGAGGATGGCGGTCACGGTGAAGATCATGACGATGCCGTACCAGAAGACGAGGAAGAAGACCAGCCCCCATCCGGAAAATTCGTCGCCGGACGCGGAAGACGAAGGCGCGCTCGCGTTGCTCATGTCGAGCTTGCCGTCCGCGGCGCTGATCATGGCGCGCACCCCGTCGCGCACGCCGCCGTCGAAGTCGCCCTGCTTGAAGCGCGGCGTGATGACGCGCGTGATGATGTAGGAGGTGACCGCGTCGGTGAGCGAGGCTTCGAGACCGTAGCCGACCTCGATGCGGAGTTTCCTGTCGTCCTTCGCGATGAGGAGGAGGACGCCGTTGTCGACGCCCTTCCTGCCGAGCTTCCAGGTCTCGGCCACTTTGAGTGTGTATTCCTCCAGCGACTCGCCGTCGAGCGTGGAAATGATGAGCACGGCGATCTGGTTGGAGGACGAATCCTCGTAGGCCTTGAGCAGCGCCTCGATCTCGCTCACCGTGGAGGCGTTGAGCACCCCCGCGACGTCGTTGACGCGGCCCGAGAGGTAGGGCACGTCCAGCGCGCGGGCCGCGGTGAGGGCCGCGACGGCGAGCAGGAGCGCGAGAAGAGCGTGACGGACCTTCGGCGCGCTCATGTGGAATGCATCCTCAGCGCGTCGCCGAGTTCGTTCGTGTCGTCGGGGCGAATTTCCACGCCGCCCTTTTCGAGCAGCGCCCCGCAACGGCCGATCGCGTCGATCAGTCCCTGCGCGGCCGCGCCGCGTTTCATCGCGGAGACGATGAGCGCGCTGACGGCGTCCCACTCCTCCTGTTTCACTTTCGCGTTGATGCCGCTGTCGCCGAGGATGCGCACGCGGCGCTCGAGGAGCGACAGAAATATCATGATGCCGGTGCGCTCGCGGGTGGCGAAGACTTCCTCGGCGAGGAAGGCCATCGCGGCGCGTTCGTCGACGCGTTCCGATACGGCATGCGACGTGACGAAGAGGAGGCGCAGCCGCGGCACGAGCATCACGACGAGCGCGGCGAGCGCGAAGGCGACGGCCGTCAGCGCGGCGGCCTCGGCCACGCCGTAGGGGAGCCACGCCGTGGACGCGATCCAGATGCCCGCGAGCGTGAAGAGCACGAGCGCTCCGAGCAGCGTGCCCGCGCGCCACGGCGCCTCGGGATAGCCGTCGCTTTGTCCCACGACGAACGGGACGATTTCGCCGGCGGTCCCGGCCTCCGCGGCGTGGACCGCGTCAGAGATGCGCTTCTGCTCCTCGGCGGAAAAGAGTGTTTCAGGTTTGAGCATCGATGTCCTCAAGATGTTGCCGTGAAGTTAGGCATCGCCGGAGCGGATGGCAAACGTGTCACGCCCGTTTTGCATTGCTATTGCCGCATCGTTCCGTATTTTGGGAATTGAACTTTTCCGGAATTCCCAGAGCAGGAAGGCGTCCCATGACCGTTCGCACCCGTTTCGTCCGCATGATCCCCATCCTCATGCTTGCCGTGTCGTTTCACGCCCAGGCGCAGTTGACGCTCGTCACGGATTCGGTCGATATTTCGGCCTTTCCAAAGATCTCCGTGCGGACCGTCGCGCGGCAGGGAGGGCTCCTGAGAAAGGACATTCCGGCGTCGGACTTCACGTTGAAGGAGGACGGTATCAGCCAGTCGCCGTTGACCATCCGCGGTACGCGCGGAGCGCGGTCTTTCTGCCTCGGTGTGCTGGTCGCGGGAGGTTCCATGGTGAATTCGGGCGACATCAGCGCCGCGCGTGCGGCGATAGAAAAAATCATCGACTCTCTCGAATTTCCGCTCGACGAAGGAGCCATTTACTCGTACTCCACGAACGGCACGACGCTCATCGAGCCCACGACTTCGAAACAACTCCTCGGGACTGGTGCTGCCAACCTGTCATCAAACGTGAGCGGTCCGAACCACCTCTACGAAGGCCTGTGGCACAGCCTCGGCGGGATTGCCGGAGAGACGACAGGGATCAATGCCCTGCTGCTCATGAGCAACGGTCTTGACGATGGAAGCGCGAAAACGTTCACCGATGTCGTGACCTTCGCCAAGAACTCACGCATCAAGATTTTCACGCTCGGTATCGCTGGAATCGGTGGCGCGGCGACCCTGCAGAATCTTTCGACGGAGACGGGCGGTCAGTATTTCACGAACACGGCGCTCGCGATCGAAACCGTCGTCAATCTGCTCCGCGAGACGCCGGACCACTTCTTCGTCGAGTACACGACCAACAACCAGTGCCGCGACGGCGTCGCGCGAAGCATCGCCCTGCGGGTGCGCAGCGGCAACGACAGCGCGCAGTCCACCCGGCCCTTCGACATCTCCGCGAATCCGGCCTCGAACATCAGCGCGACGTTCAAGGTGGACACCGGCGGCGTTGCCTTGGGAAAAACCATTCTGTTGCGCGTGCTGCTGCAGACGGCGATGGCGAATCAGCGCTTCTATCCCGCCACGGCGGAGCTGTCCTTCGACACGTCGAAACTGAAGCTCACGAAGGTGGAGGTCGACAGCAGCCTCATACCGGACAATACGGTCTCTTTCTCCACGACCGCCTCCGGCGCCTCGCTCAGCATCGCCGGGACGTCCGTGCTGAGCGGTCCCGGGCGCCTGCTGAAGCTCTTCTTCACCGGTGCGGACGTGACGCAGAACACGACCGTTCCCGTGACAATGACAAGCCTGACATTCACGCGCGGGTGTCTCATGCCCGTGCTGGTCGCCGGCAGCGTCCAGGTGCTCCCGAAGAACTACGGGCTGACCGGATCGTCGAAACCGTACACGTTCGTGTGGAACACGGGCACCAACGACTATGATCCCGCCGTCGAGGTCATCAAGGCGGACATCACGAACACGGGCGACCTTCCCGTGACCGGTCTGACGGCGACGTTGCCCGCATCCGCGGACTACACGGTCGTGCAGGGTAGCACGGCCGTCGCGGCCGTCGTCCCGTCGTCTCTGTTGCCGGGCGAGAAGGGCACCGCGCAGTGGCGCGTGCGCGCCGTGCCGCGGGCGGACGAGAAGGGGCAGCAGATCGACGTGCCCTTCACCTGCGCGGAAGGCGCCACCGGAACCGCCAAGATTTTCCTGAACATCAAGGCCGCGACGTCGGCCGCGACCATGCTCTGCGCCGTCGAATCGATCACCATCGTCGGCGGCACGCACACGCCGATGCCGGCGAGAGTGACGGCCGTGGTGAAGAGCGCCGGAACCGCGACGGGTCCGGCAGGAACAGTGTCGATCACGCTTCCAGGCGCCCTCACGCTCCGCACAGGGACCACGACGCAGGCCTTTTCCGCCCTCGCACCCGGGACGACACAGACCCTGACCTGGGGTGTGGAGTATCCCACGAATCTCCCGGCGCCCGCGTCGTACGACATCGCGCTGGTGATGTCCGGCACCGGCAGGCCGAACGACACGAGCGGTGTGACGATGGTCGTTCCCGTCGCGACCGCTCCGAACGTCGTGACCGGATGCATCACGCACAGCCCCGTGATCGCGTACGACTCGGTTGCGAAACGGTGGCCGCCGTTCCAGGTGACGGCGCGCGTGCGGAACACCGGCGGCGGCACGAGCGCGTCGCTGTCCGCGGAACTCGCCCTGCCGCCGCAGGTCCTTTTCGCGCCGGGGGAAACGATTCGTAAGACCGTCTCGCCCGGATTGGCCGGCGGTGACAGCGCCGACGTGACGTGGAACGTCCAGGCGGCGGGCCCGGGGTGCGCGGACCGCACGGGCCAGTTCAAATACCGGTTCTACGAGGGTACGACCTTGAAGGATTCCTGCACATCGCAGGTGACCATCCTCCGCCGCCCGAATCTCGCGCCGGAAATCACCGGAAGGACGCCCGCGACGACGGATTCGCTGACCATGAACAGCAACCACACGTTCACTGTCAACGCGAAGGACGCGGACGGCGACGCCATCATCTACGCGTGGTTCCTTGACGGTGCGCCGGTCGGCACGAACCAGAACAGCATCACGCAGACCTTCCCGTCGACGGCGCCTCACACGCTGCGTTGCGTGCTGACCGATCCCTGCGGCGATTCGGCCGTGACGATCTGGACCTTCCGCATCGTCACCGACGCGCCCGCGACGCTCGCTGCTGCCGGCTTCGCGATACGCGGGAATTCCCCGAACCCGTTTTCCCCGCAGACGCTCATCGAATTCACCGTCCCGGACGGCGAGCATGACGTCGTTCTGGATGTGACGGACGCGAGCGGCCGCGTCGTCGCGGTGCTCGTGTCGGGCCGTCTCGCCGGCGGCACGCATCGCGCGTTGTTGCGGACCGTATCCGCCTCCGGCGCGACGTTCGCGAACGGCGTGTACTTCGCGCGCCTGCGCAGCGGCGGCGCGAGCCTGACGCATCCGATGCTGCTGGCTCGATAACCGATCCATTCATCCTTTTCCAGTGACGAGGCGGGTTGCGCGAAGCGGCCCGCCTCGCGTGTGCCCATGAAAAACCTTGCCGTCCTTCTCCTTCTGTTTCTCTTCATCGCGCCTCCGACGCGGTCGCAGGATTTCCGCCGCCGCGAGCGGAGCTTCGACGCGCAGCACTACCGCATCGAGGTGGGTTTCGACGAGGCGCGGCAGCTCGTGCGCGGCAACGTCACCGTCACGCTGCGTCCGCTGCGTCCGCGCTTCACCACCGTGCAGCTCGACGCGAAGCGGATGACCATTCAGCGCGTCGCGCTGAGCACGGGCAGACAACTGCGTTACGACTACGACTCGTCCGTGCTCACCGTGCATCTGGACCGCGCGTACGCCTACGGCGAGAAGGTCGCCGTGACGGTGCGCTACGAATGCACGCCGCAGCGCGGCCTGTACTTCATCCAGCCGAACGCGAGTTATCCGGATGACCGGCATCAGATCTGGACGCAGGGGCAGGGCGAGGACAACCGGCACTGGTTTCCCTGCTACGACTATCCGAACGACAAGGCCACGACGGAAGTGCTGATGACCGTGCGCGGCGAGTACACGACGCTCAGCAACGGCGCGCTGAAATCGAAAAAAAGGAACGCGGACGGCACCGTCACCTGGCACTGGTCGCAGGACACGCCCCACTCCGTGTACCTCGTGATGCTCGCGGCGGGAGACTACCGCGTGTACGAGGATGCCTGGGACGGGATTCCGGTGCGCTCGTACCATTATCCGTCGGATGCGCCCGAGGATGTTCGGCGCGCGTACGGGACCACCGCGGAGATGGTGCGGTTTTTCTCGCAGCGCATCGGCATCCGCTATCCCTGGGCCAAATACGCGCAGATCCCCGTCGCCCATTACCTGTATGGCGGCATGGAGAACACAAGCGCCACCGTCCTTGCCGACACGCGCGCCGTCGTCAACGCCCGAACCGCGCAGGACTACACTGCCGACGGTCTGATCGCGCACGAACTCGCGCACATGTGGTGGGGTGATTACCTGACGTACATCGACTGGGACAACACCTGGCTCAACGAGGGATTCGCGACCTACTTCCAGCAGTGCTGGACCGAGCACCGGTGGGGCGCCGACGAATTCTTCTGGCAGCGCAGCGAAGGCATCAACGGCTACCTCGCATGGACGGACGCGAACGGCCGCGTGCCCGTCGTCACGGACAAACCGAATCCGTCGCAGAACGTGTACGCGAAGGGCGCGGCGGTGCTGCACATGCTCCGGTCCATGCTCGGTGAGGAGCAGTTCTGGCGCGTCATCACCTCCTACGGCAAGCGCCATGCCTTCGGCAGCGTGGAGAGCAACGATTTCAAACGCGCGATCGAGGACGTCACCGGCATGAGCCTGCAGTGGTTCTTCACGCAGTGGCTGTACCGCGCGGGGTACCCCGACGTCCGCGTCACGAAGCGGTGGGATGCGGAGGCACGGCAGCTCACGCTGCGTTTTGCGCAGGTGCAGCGCGTCGACTCGCTCTGCGGACATTTCCGGCTGCACGTGCCCGTCCTGATCCGCACGGCGAGCGGCGACACTTCCTTCACGGCCGTCGTTGACGGTGCGGAGAGCGTGGTCACCGTTCCGCTCGCACAGGCGCCGATGTTCGTGAGTGTCGATCACGGAAGCACCGTGTGCGGGAAGATCCGGCTCGAGCAAAGTCCGGAAGAGTGGATGCTGCAGGCACGGCAGAATCCCGATCCCATCAAGCGCGCGGAGGCGGGAGTCGCGCTGCTGCAGTTCGCGGACAGGCAGGCCGTGCGCGCGGCAGTCCTTGACGTTGCGAAGAACGATCGATTCTGGGGCGTGCGGGTGCGAATCACTGCGGCGCTTGCCGGATTGAGGTCCGACACGCTCGCATGGGCGGCCGAGTTGAAAACCTCGCTCGTCGCGTTGAGCGCGGACCGGAAGTCGAGCGTCCGTGCGAACGCGCTGAACGGATTGAACAGGTACCGCGATCGGTCGCTGCTGCCGGTCTTCACCGCGATGCTCGCGGATTCGAGCTATTATGTGGAAGCGGCGGCGATGAATTGCGCGATGAGCGTCGATTCCGTTTCCAGCGCGGGCATCGTGCTGACGAGGCTGGAGACGAAATCGTATCAGGATGTCGTCGCGCTCGCGGCCATGGACTGGGTCGCGCGGTATCGTCTGCGCGCCGCCGAGCCGGCGTTGCTGCGTCTCGCGCTGCCGGGCGGCGGCCCTGATGTGCGCGAGAAGGCGCTCGCGACGCTCGCGGCAATCGGCACGCCGCGTGACACGCTCGTGGTGCTGCTGAAGGCGCAATTGCGGGAGCCCGTGTGGCAGTTCCGCGCGCGCGCGGCAAGCGCCTTGCTGGCTGTCGCGCCGCGCGAGGGCGCCGCGCTCGTGCGAGCGGCACGGGAGGTGGAGCAGGATCCGCGCGTGAGCAGCCATATGACGCGGCTTCTGGAAAATCAATAATCCGCCACAAAAACCGGTCAAGCGCACAGTGAGCGACGCATCGCGGATATCAGAGCCAGACGCATTTTTGACGATACTGGCCCGATGAGAGGCATTTCGCCGATGGAGAGAGAAATCAGCCGCCGTCGCGTTTGACTTTATACCCACCCCTCTCTATATTTGTCTTCCTGAGCAAAATTGAACATGAATTGTGCTCATTCGAGAACTTTTCCCCAGTCTTGGAGGTCTAGCAGGCCGTGAAGAAATACGGATTTCGCCTCTTCTTTATTTTTCTGTTCATCGTTCTCTCCGGGTGGTTCCTCTGGCCGACCTGGAGCGACATGCAGCATCAGAAAGAAATCAACGGCCTCACCGGGGCCGACAGCACCAAATATTTTGACGCGAACGAAGCGTCCATTCGGGAAGCGCGCGCCAAGCGGCTCAAGCTCGGACTCGATCTTCAGGGCGGCATGTATGTGACGCTGGAAGTCAACATCAGCGAGCTGCTCGAGAAGATGGCGAAGAACCGGGACGAGACGCTCACGCAGATCCTCACGGAGACGAAAGCGGAAGCGGCGAAGACCGACGAGCCGATTCTCGACATCGTCAAGCGGAAGTTCGACCAGCGCAACATCCGACTCAGCCAGTACTACGGCGACATCCGCAACTCGAACGACGACATTTACGCGATGCTGAAGGATGAGTCCGAGAAGGCCGTGACACGCGCCCAGCAGATCATCCGCAACCGCATTGACAAATACGGCGTGTCCGAAGTGTCCATCACGCGATCCGGCAGCCGCCGCATCATCGTGGAGCTGCCGGGCGTCAGCAACGAGAAGGAAGTGCGCCAGCTCATCCAGGAGACCGCGCAGCTCGAATTCAAACTGCTCACCGATCCCAAGGTGGTCGTACGGACGATCGACAATCTGGACAGGCTGCTCGCCGGTCAGAACGTCGAGGCGATTCTCGACACCGCGAAGGCGACGGACACCACCGCTGCTGGTATCGCCGCGATCGACTCCGCCGCGAAGGCCCCGAAAGCCCCGATGGACACCGCGCTGGCGCGTCAGCAGGCGCAGAAGCCTTTCCGCGCGCTGCTCGTCAGTCTGCCGCTGCAGTCCGGAGGCGAAATCTTCTACGCCGATCCCTCGCAGAAGGAGCGCATCAACAACATCCTCGCCCGTCCCGACGTGAAGCGTCTCATTCCGGAGGACATGGAATTCGCATGGGCCGCCAAGCCGCGGCAGATGCAGACGCAGGAAGGCGGCGCCCCGCAGGATTTCTATGAACTGTACGGTCTGAAGGCCGAAGCGGAAATGACCGGCGAAGTGATCACGAACGCCCGCGCGCAGATGAATCAGGAAGGCTTCGGCGGCGCCATCGTGACGATGGAAATGAACACCGAAGGCAGCCGCCAGTGGGCGCGCATCACCGGCGAAAACGTCAACAAGCAGATCGCCATCGCGCTCGACAAGGCCGTGTTTTCCGCGCCGAACGTGAAGCAGAAAATCATCGGCGGCAACTCGATGATCGAGGGCATGGAGAGCATCGAAGAAGCGCGCCTCCTCGAGATCGTGCTGAAGGCCGGAGCGCTTCCGGCGCCCGTGGAGATCATCGAAGAGCGCACCGTGGGACCGTCCCTCGGCGAGGACTCCATCCGGAAGGGCATGAATTCCTTCCTGATCGGCGTCGGTCTGGTGATCATCTTCATGCTGTTTTATTACAAGTACGCCGGCTTCACATCCGATCTCGCGGTCATCTTCAACGTGGTGTTCATCCTCGGCATTCTCGCCGCGTTCCACGCAACACTGACATTGCCGGGGATTGCAGGCATGCTGCTCACGGTCGGTATGGCGGTGGACGCGAACGTGCTGATCAACGAGCGCATCCGCGAGGAGTCCACGGTGGGCAAAACGCTGCGCGCGGCAATCGACGCGGGGTATTCCCGCGCGATGCCGGCCATCATCGATTCGAACATCACGACGGTCATCACCTGTATCATCCTGTATCAACTCGGTTCCGGACCGGTGCAGGGCTTCGCGCTGACGCTGCTCATCGGTATCCTCTGCTCGATGTTCACCGCCATCGTCATGTCGCGCGTGATGATCGAAGCGACGCTCGACCGCAATCCCAAGCTTGTCACGTTCGGGTGATTCCCGGGTACGAAAAGAGAACTGCCAATCCGCCAGGAGCGATAATCCGCAATGAGAATTTTTCATAATCTAGACCTCGATTTCATGGGGAAGAGGAAGCTCTTCTACCTCGTCTCCGGAGCCATCATCCTGATCGGCTTCGTGTCGATCATGATCAAGGGCGTCGCCTTCGGCCTCGATTTCAAGGGGGGGACGGAACTCGTGTTCCGATTCCCGCGCGTGGTGGAGATCGGTGAACTGCGTCAGATCCTGGCGAGCGCGAACCTCGGCTCGATGGAGATCAAATCGTACGGAAGCGAGACGGACTACATCATCCGCACGGAGCGCAAGGGCGTTGGGCAGCAGATTTCCAACGACGTGAAGGCTGCCCTCGCGAAGTCCTTTCCGACGGGTATCATTCTGCTCCAGGAAAACCGCGTGGAGGCCAAGATCGGCGCCGAGATGCGCCAGGACGCGGTGTTCGCGATTTTTGCGGCGCTCATCGGCATCCTGTTGTATATCGCCTTCCGTTTCAAATTCGTCTTCGGCATCGGCGCCGTCGTGGCACTGTTTCACGACGTGCTGTTGACGCTCGGAATCGTGACGCTTGCATACGGTTTGATCCCGGGTCTGAATCTCGAGTTCGACCAGGCGATGGTGGCGGCCTTCCTCACGCTCATCGGGTACTCCATCAACGACACCGTGATCGTGTTCGACCGCGTCCGCGAAAATCTGAAACTGTACAAGACGGAAGATTTCGAGGCGACCATCAACAAGAGCGTGAACCGCACGATGAGCCGCACGATTCTGACCTCGTTCACGACCATGATCACGATGGTGGCGTTGCTGATGTTCGGTGGAGAGCCGACGCGCGGTTTCGCCTTCGTCATGACGATCGGTATCGTCGTCGGCACATATTCATCCGTGTTCGTGGCGAGCGCCATGACGCTGGACTGGGTCAGGTACAAGAAGGCAAAGGTCACGTTCTGACGGAGGCTCGGCCATGAACTTCACGTCGACAGAGAAGGAAGGCGTCGCCATCATCACGCTCGCGGGAGCGATCCTCGGAGGCCCGGAAGCCGCCGCCCTGAACAACGAGCTGCACAGGCTGATCGACGCGGGCACGAAAAATGCCGTCCTCGATCTCGCCGGGGTCAGCCTCATGAACAGTTCAGGGCTCGGCATGCTGATCAGCAGCTATACTTCGCTGAAGCATGCCGGCGGCGAATTGCGCCTGTCGGGAGTCAACGAAAATATCCGGACCGTGCTCGCGATCGCGAAGCTGCAGGGTATGTTCCGGACGCTGCCGACGGTGGATGAAGCGGTCGCGAGTTTCGTCTGAAATCATCAACCTGAGAGCGCACCCCCGGCACCCGGCCACGCGGCGCGGGCGGCGGCGGAATGCGCAGGAGTGCGTCTGAAATGGCAGTGCGTGTGATTGTCGGCGCCCAGTGGGGCGATGAGGGGAAGGGCAAGATCGTCGATTACCTCAGCGAGCGCGTGGATATCGTCGCGCGCTATCAGGGCGGCGCGAACGCCGGCCATACCGTGGAGATCGGCGACAAGAAGCACGTCCTCCATCTGATTCCCTCGGGGATCTTTCACGAGCGGGTGACCTGCGTCATCGGCAACGGTGTGGTGATTGATCCGGTCGCGCTGCTCGACGAGATCCGTCTCCTCGAAAGCCAGGGCATCTCGCTGAAGGGCCGGCTGAAAATCAGCCACAACGCGCACCTGATCATGCCGTATCACAAGCTGCTCGATTCGCTCTTCGAACTCGGTACCACCGCCATCGGGACCACGGGACGCGGCATCGGCCCCGCGTACTACGACAAGGCGGCGCGCGTGGGGATCCGCATCGTCGATCTGCTCGACCACGCGGGACTCGAGGCCACGCTGCGCAGGAACATCGCCGACAAGAACCAGATCATCCGGAAAGTCTACGATCACGACGAACTGGACGTCGAATCGATCATCGAAACGTACCAGACCTTCGACGCGTTGATCGACGAGTATATCACCGATACGTCGTACTACCTGAACAACGCGATTCGCGACGGGAAGAACATCCTGTGCGAAGGCGCGCAGGGAGCCCTGCTCGACATCGATCACGGCACGTATCCCTTCGTCACGTCGTCGAGTCCCGTCAGCGGCGGAGCGACGATCGGTCTCGGCATTCCGCCGACGGCGATCGATTCGGTGCTGGGCGTGATGAAGGCCTACACCACGCGCGTCGGTCTCGGTCCGTTTCCCACCGAACTGGACGACGACGCGGGCGCCTACCTCCGGAGCACCGGTCACGAATTCGGATCGACGACGGGGCGGCCGCGACGCTGCGGCTGGTTCGACGCGGTGGCGATGCGGTACTCCATCATGATCAACGGGATCAGTTCGTGCGCGATGATGAAGCTCGACGTGCTCGGCGGCCTCGACGAGATCAAGGTGTGCGTCGCCTACGAGCGCGACGGACGCGCGGTGAAGCATTTTCCGCTCGACGTCCGCACGCTCGACGCCGTCACGCCGGTGTACGAGACGCTGCCCGGGTGGAAGGACGACATCACACGGGCGACCTCTCCCGCGGACCTGCCCGCGAACGCGCTCGCGTACATTGCGCGATTGAGCGAGATCGTCGGTGTGCCCATGCGCTGCATTTCGGTGGGACCGAATCGCCGGCAGACGCTCTTCCTCGAGGAAGACGCGGCGTGGTGATGCTGCGCCAGCAGACGGAGCGCATGGTCCTCCTTGCCGAGGGCCGGCTGAGTTCCATCGGGATGCGCATGGTGATCGCCGCGCTGCTGTACATTCCCGACCGGGTGGTCGCGGTGATCGACAGCACGAAGGAGCGGAAGACCGCCCAGGAGATCATCGGTTTCGGCGGCGACACCCCCATCGTGCATTCGCTCGAGGAGGCGCTCGCGTTCGCGCCGGATTCTCTCCTGATCGGCATCACGCCGCTCGGAGGGCAGTTGCCGGAGAGCTGGAAGGCCGTCATCCGGGAAGCGATCGGCGCCGGGCTGCACATCGCCAGCGGTTTGAAGCAGAACCTCGGGCTTGACGCGGAATTGCTGTATCTCGCGCGGCAGGCCGGGGTGCAGATCCACGACCTGCGCGCCGTCACCGCCAGTCATCAGATCCGCGCGCAGGGCAGTTGGCGGCGCCGCAATGTGAACACCATCCTGACCGTGGGCACCGATTCGAACACCGGCAAGATGACCACCGCGCTCATGATGCATCGTGAAATGCTGAAGCGCGGGATGAAGGCCGCGTTCGTGGGCACGGGGCCGACCGGCATTCTCATCGGGGGCCGCGGCATCGCGATCGAGGCCGTGACCAGCGACTTTCTTGAAGGCGCGATCGAGTTCGAAGTTGATCGCGCGGTGAACGAGGGTTTCGAATACGTGATCGTGGAAGGGCAGAGCGCGATTACCAACTGCGGCAACGCGGCCATCGCGCTTGGGTTGCTGCACGGCACGATGCCGGATGCGATGGTGCTGTGCCATCAACCGTCGCGCAGCGAAGACGGGTACGGTCTCCCGCTTCCCACGCTCAAACGCTCCATCGAACTGCACGAGGCGATGATCGGGGTGTTCAAGCCGAGCGTCGTGACCGGCATCGGATTGAACTCGATGGATTTGAATCGCGAGGAATTGCGTCTCACCGAGGCGAGCATGTTGAAGGAGACCGGGTTGATCGCCGTGGATCCGCTTCGCGAGTCCGCCTCGCCGCTGGTCGATGCGCTGATGAAACACTTCGAGACGTACCGCCGCGTCGAACTGCCGCAATCCGCGAGCGAGATCAGGGACAGGACGTTCTAGGGATACAACGCTGACCTGAATACCCGCTGCCCTCCCGCGCCCATGCCGGCGGGGTGGTGTGGCGGGGAATGGTAATTTATCGGACCGGATCCGTTCGGAACGCGGGAACGCTATTTCCTCGCCACATCGAAAATGCCGGGGAAAAAGACCGGTAAAAAAATGGCTGGAACCTGTTGAAAATGAACAGGTTTCGCCATTTTTTTCTTTTCAGGAAAATAATTTTCGAAAAATATTCAGCGGGCTTGACTCTGACCGCTCAAAGTATGATTTTGGGTCAAAGTGGGTCGTAGTGGTAGAGAGTGGTAGCAGTTGGCTCATGCTGGAGTAGCGTAGTAATTCAAACCTGTCCATGGCACGATTCAGAGGCACATACGAGTGTACGCTCGACGACAAGGGGCGCTTCGTTTTTCCGAAGAAGCTCCGTCAAAACATGCCCCCGACAATGGACACGTTCATAATAACGACTGGCCATGAAAAATGCTTGTATCTCCACCCGCTTGACGAGTGGGAGAAAAAGGAGAACGAGTACGAAAAGCTGAACGAACACCGGCCCGAACACCGGCTGTTCCTGCGTCTGCTGACGGAAGGCATCGACGAAGTGAGCTGGGACAATCAGTTCCGCGTGATGATTTCGTCCCCGCATATCCGCTATGCGGGACTGCCCCTCAGGGGTTTGATCCGCGTCTCCGGCAGCTTCAATAAAATCGAAATCTGGGATCCCGAAGAATACATTCGCTACAAGAATCAGCCGGAAAACAACCGGTCGTTCGACGAAGTCTCCGCGTCGGTCCTCGGAGGCTCGCCATCTTGACGCATGACACGCCAGGCTACCACATACCCGTGCTCCTCGAGCAGGCGACGGACATTCTCGTCTCGAATCCGGACGGAGTCTATGTGGACGGCACACTTGGCGGAGGCGGGCACAGCGGCCGCATTCTGCAGAAGCTGGGCGCCGGGGGGCGCCTCATCGGGATCGACCAGGATGCGGACGCCATAGCGTACGCATCGTCACAGCTCTTGCACGATCCGCGTTTCGCCGTCGTGCATGAAAACACCATCCATCTTCGCTCCATACTTCTTCGTCACGAGATTGCATCAGTGGAGGGCATCCTGTTGGACCTCGGTATGTCGTCGCGGCAAATAGACTCTCCGGACAGGGGATTCAGTTTCCAGCATGCGGGTCCGCTCGACATGCGCATGGACGTCATGTCCTCGCGCACGGCGGCGGATCTCATCGCCGCGGCGTCGCGCGAGGAACTCGCCACGATCCTGTTCGAATTCGGCGAAGAGCGGCACAGCCGCCGCATTGCCGACGCGATTCTGCGGCGCCGGGAGCAGGAACCGCTGGTGACGACGGCGGATCTCGCGGACGTCGTCCGCAAGGCCGTTCCCCCGCCGCACGCGAACAAGACGCTCGCGCGCGTGTTTCAGGCGCTGCGCATCGCCGTGAACGACGAAATCGCCGTTCTGCGGCAGCTGGTCTCGGACGCGATCGATGCGCTGTCCATCGGCGGCCGCATCGTGGTGATCTCCTATCACTCCCTCGAAGACCGCATTGTCAAGACGCTCTTCAGGCATGGCGCGGCGAGCTGCGTCTGTCCGCCGAACTTCCCGATCTGCGTCTGCGGAAAAGTGCAGCGCCTGTCACTCCTCACAACCAAGGCCATCGTTCCCGATGAAAACGAGATACGCAGAAATCCCCGCGCCCGCAGCGCCCGCCTTCGAGCGGGTGCGAAGCTTCACGCGTAGCGCCGCCGCGGATCGCCGCGCCGCGCGTCCGGGCATCGCGGAGGACTACGTCCACACGCCGCACGCGAAATCGCGCGGCCGCGAGCTGCCGACGCTCGGCATCGTCGGCGTGCTGATGATCTCGGCGCTCGTGGTGGCCGCGTACATCTCCAACACGGTGACCGTGGACAACCTCATGCGCACGATCACCACGCGCGATCGCGACGTGCAGCAGCTGGTGCAGCAGCGCGAGGCCTTGCGCGCCGAATTGAATCTGCTGACGAGCTCCACGCGCATTCAGAAAATCGCCACCGAGGAACTGGGCCTGGTGCACTCGCGGATGCAGCCGTTCTCCCTCGAAGTGCCGGGATACGTGCCGCGACACGCGGAGAAACGGGTTCGGTGAACGGCGAGAATCTCCATAGCGGCCTGCACAAGAACGAGGTCGTCCGCGTTCTCCAGCGCCAGCAGAGTCTGCGGCGGATGTACATCCTGCTGGTCGTGTTCCTGGCCTGCTTCGTGCTCGTCGGAGCGAAACTCTCGATGATACAGATTCGCGACGGCGCGAAGCTGCGGGAGATCGCGCTGGACCAATACCAGAGCCGCGAAACGATCGCTCCCGTGCGCGGGGTGATCCTCGACCGGAATCTCTCGATCCTGGCGTCGAACCTGAACGAGTACACCCTGATCGCCGATCCCAGCGTGATCGCGCGGCCGGACACGGTGGCGCGTTTCCTCGCGCGCTGCATCGACATGCCGCAGCAGACGATCCTGACAAAATTGAAAAAGACGGACATCCGCTACCTGGTGCTCGCGAAGCGCATGCCGGAGGACGCGGCGCGTCCCTTCAAGAACTGGAAGTGTTACGGCATCCGTCTGCGCTGCACGCCCCGTCGGCATTACAACTTCGACGGTCTCGCATCGAGCGTCATCGGGTGGACGAACGTCGACAACACCGGGCAGGCGGGCATCGAACTCGGACTCGAGAAGGATCTTGCCGGGCAGCCCGGGTACATCGTCTATCAGCGCAACGCGAACGGACGCCGCCGCCCCGAAGTGGACTATCCGCAGAAGGATCCCGTGAACGGCCGGAGCGTGGTGCTGACCATCGACCAATCGTACCAGTCCATCGCGGAGGAAGAACTCGCGAAGGGCGTGGAGAAGCACGGCGCCCTTTCCGGTCGCTGCATCATCCTGCAGCCGCGGACCGGAGAGATCCTCGCGCTCGCGAACGTGCCGACCATCAACCCGAACACGCTCGGCGACTACACCGGAGAGCAGATCGCAAACGCGAAGAACCGCGTGGTGACGGACATCTACGAGCCGGGCTCCACCTTCAAGATCGTGGCGATGAGCAGTGCGCTGAACGAGGAACTGTACACTCCCGATGACATGTTGAACGCCGAGAACGGGTTGTGGCAGTTCAGCGCATCGCAGAAGTCCATCAAGGATGAGCACAAGGCGGGCATGTTGTCTTTGCGCGGCGCCTTCATCAATTCCTCGAACATCATCTCCGCGAAGCTCGCCGAGAAGCTCGGCGCAGAGCGCTTTTACAAGTACGCGCGCAATTTCGGCTTCGGCATCCGGACAGGCGTGGAACTGCCCGGCGAGGTGCGCGGCGATCTGCGCAAGCCGACGGAGTGGGACGGTCTCACGCTGAAGTATCTCGCCTTCGGGTACGGCCTGTCCGTCACCTCGCTGCAGATCGCCTGCGCGTATGCCGCCGTGGCGAATGATGGCGTGCTGATGCGGCCGTACATCCGCAAGTGGCTGCTCGACGAAAACCGGAATATCGTGGACGAGACGGTGCCGCAGGTCATCCGGCGCGTCATCAGCTCGGGAACGGCCGCGACGATGCGCGGCTTCATGCAGGGCGTGGTGGACAGCGGCACGGCGAAAATGGCGCGCATCGACGGCATGCAGATCGGCGGCAAGACCGGAACCACGCAGCGGATCATCGACGACGCGTACTCGAGCAGTTCGCACGTCGCCTCCTTCGTGGGGTTCTTCCCGGTGACCGATCCGAAAGTGCTGATTCTCGTGATCCTGGACGATCCGCAGAACGGGTACTACGGCGGTGTCGTCGCCGCGCCCATCTTCAAGGAAATCGCCCTGCGCATCATCAACTCCTCCCCCGAATTCGCGAAACCCGCTGAGCCGCTCCGCATGGCATCGGACGGCGGGACGAGCATCGTTCCGGACGTCCGGGGCCTCCACGTGCCCCTCGCCAAGGCCCTCCTCGCCGCCCGCGGCTTCTCGATGGACATGCGGGGAGCCGGCGAACTGGTCACCGCGCAGACGCCCGCCGCACTCACGGTGCAGGCGCGCAGCACGCGCGTGAATCTCGCGGTGTCGGTCCGGCCCCGGACGGAGAGCGGATCGACGGCCACGGTTCCCGACGTGACCGGCCTCAGCCTCCGGCATGCCATGGCCTTGTTGAAAGCCGCGCGTCTGGAGCCGAGTCCATTCGGCAGCGGCATCGTCCGCGAACAGACACCGAAAGCGGGCGAACGCGTCCCGCGCGGAACGCGTTGCACGCTGTCGGCGGAGCCGCGTTATCCCATCACCGCAAACCTTCACTGATGCGACATGATGTTCAGTCAGTTGACCATGGATATCGCTCGCCGCCCCGCGGCCCACTTGCTTTCGGCGCTCATCAACACGGTCCCGGTCGTGCAGATGTCCGGACCGCACGATGCCGAAGTGGCGGGGATCACGACGGACTCGCGGCGCGTGAGCGACCGATGGATGTTCGTCGCGGTGTCGGGCGAGCATACCGACGGGCATGACCACGTGCAGCAGGCGATCGAGCGCGGGGCGAGCGTCGTCGTCGTGCAGCTCTCGGCGTACCGGAAGAAACTGAAGAACCTGCTGTCCGCCTCGTATTCACAGCACAACGCGACGACCATCGTCATCGTGCAGGACACGCGGGTGGCGGTCGCGCAACTGGCGGAACAATTCTACGGGTCGCCGGCGAAGAAGCTCCTGCTCGTGGGCGTCACCGGCACGAACGGCAAAACGACCACGTCCTTCCTGGTGAAATCCATCCTCGAAAAGAGCGGACGGAAGACCGGGTTGATCGGGACCATCGAATACCACATCGGCAAGACCGTCATTCCCGCGCGCTTCACGACGCCGCCGGCGGAGGAGTTGCACCGCATCCTCGCGGAGATGGTCGCCTCCGGGTGCACCGCCGCGGTCATGGAAGTCTCCTCGCACGCCCTCGCGCTGCAGCGCGTGCATGGCGTGCAGTTCGACGCGACCATCTTCACCAACTTGACGCAGGATCATCTGGATTTTCACCGCACCATGGCGGCATACCGCGACGCGAAGGCGCTGTTGTTCAGCGGCCACACGCGGAAGCGCGCCATCCTCAATTCCGACGATCCCTCGTGGGAGCGCATCGGCGCGGGAGCGGGCAACCGCCGTTCGACCTACGGCAGCACCGGTCGACCGTCCTTCAAGCTCACGAGTATTTCGAGCAGCGCGCGCGGCACTTCGGTGACGCTCAGGCACCGCGGCGGCGAGACGGTCATCACGTCCCCGCTCATCGGCGCCTTCAACGCGTACAACCTGGCCGCGGCGTTCGCGTGCGGCAGAGCGCTGGGCATCGACGCGGACACCATCGTCGCCGGCCTGCGGCGCGTGAAGTCGGTGGCAGGCCGCTTCGAACGGATCACGTCGGCGGACGGCGTGACGGCGATCGTCGACTACTCGCACACGCCCGACGCGCTGATCAAGGCCATCGAGGCGGCGCGCGGACTGCTGCAGGGGAGCGGACGCATCATCACGGTGTTCGGATGCGGCGGCGATCGCGATCAGACCAAACGGCCGCTCATGGGCAAGGCCGCATCGCGCCTCTCCGATCTGACCATCGTCACGTCGGACAATCCGCGCTCGGAGAATCCCGAACGCATCATCGACGAAATCATGCGCGGCGTCGTGGATGGCGCCGACGTGGAACGCAACGCGCAGCGGAAACTCGCGATCGCGTATGCCCTGCGGCGCGCCCTGCCCGGCGACATCGTCCTCGTGGCCGGGAAGGGTCACGAGAGCACGCAGCAGGTCGGCGCCACCCGGATTCACTTCGACGATCGCGAGGTGGTTCGCTCCTATTTCGACGAAAAGCGCGGAGGGGTGAAGAAATGACCGGGATGCGCGTGGCCGACCTTCTTGCGCTGCCGCATGCGCGCGCCGTCGGGCTCGACGGCGTCGCCGGGCGCGCGATCCGGAGCGTCGGCACCGACACGCGCAACGCCACCGCGGGCACCGTGTTCGTCGCCCTGCGGGGTGCGCGGTTCGACGGGCATGATTTCGTCCGGCAGGCGCTGCAGGCGGGCGCCCTCCTGTGCGTCGTCAGCGCATCCTGGCACCGGCGGCACGCGCGGGAGGCGGAAGGCATGCGCCTCCTCGTCGTGCGCGACACCCTCGTGACGCTCGGGGACATCGCGCGCGCCTATCGTGAGCGGTTTCCGATTCCCGTGCTCGGCATCACCGGCAGCAACGGCAAGACCGGCACGAAAGATCTCGTCGCCGCGGTGTTGAAGACCCGGTTTTCGGTGCTGCGCACCGAAGGGAATTTCAACAACCAGATCGGTCTGCCGGCAACGCTGTTCCGGCTGCGCCCCTCGCACGATCTCGCGGTGGTGGAACTCGGCACCAACCAGCCGGGCGACATTCCCTCGCTCTGCGCGATCGCGGAGCCGACGCACGGATTGATCACCAACATCGGGCGGGCGCACATCGAGAAACTGCTGTCGCGCGAAGGCATCGCGGCGGAGAAGAGCGCGCTCTATCGCGCGTTGCCGCGGGACGGCGTCGCATTCGTCAACGCGGACGAGCCGCTGCTCCGCGCGTCATTGCCGCGCTGGTTGGAGCGCGTCACCTTCGGCGTGTCGCGGCATGCCGCCGTCCGGATTTCGGACGTGCAGGTGGACGGCACGGGCCGTCCGCGCGTGCGCATCGACGCGCCGCGTTACGCGAAGTCCCCCCTCGTTGTGGCGATGCGCGTGCCGGGCCGGCATGCGGCGATGATGGCCGCGGCGGCGCTGGCCGTCGGTTTCGCCTTCGGCTGCGACACGGACGCGATGGTGAAGGCCATCGGCGGATTCACGGGCGGCAGCGGGCGCCTGCAGGTCGCGACCGTCGGCGGCATCCGTCTCATCGACGACACGTACAACGCCAATCCCGACTCGACCATCGCGGCGCTCGACACGCTCGCCGCCATGAGCACCGAGGGGCGGAGAATCGCCGTGCTCGGCGACATGCTCGAACTGGGCGCCGCCGCTCGCGCCGAGCACCGCGCCGTCGGCGAAGCGCTCCGCGCGCTGGACATCCCGTTTCTCCTGACCTGCGGCAGGCACGCGAAGAGCATCGCGGCGGCCGCGGCCTCCGGCGGACGCTTCGCGCAGCATTTCACGGACACGGCCGCGTTGCAGCGCGCGCTCGAGGCCCTCGCGAGCCCGGGGGACACGATCCTCGTGAAGGGTTCCCGCGGCATGCACATGGAAGACATCGTGACAGGCCTTCGCGAACGCCTGTCGGCGGAGGCCACAGGCTAGCACCATGCTCTACTATCTCCTCACGCTGATCAACGAGCGATTCGCGCCTCCCGGGTTCGACATCTTTCACTTCATCACGTTTCGCGCCGCCGCGGCCGCGATCACCGCGCTGTTCATCAGCTGGGTGGTCGGTCCGCGCATCATCAGGCTGCTGAAGCGCAGGCAGATCGGCGAAGCAGCGAAGCTGGAGGCGCCGACGTCGCACCTGGCCAAGGCCGGAACGCCGACGATGGGCGGACTGATCGTCCTCGCGTCCGCTCTCGTGCCGGTCCTGCTGTGGGGCGAGTTGCGCGACACCTACGTGTGGCTGATCGTCGTCGCGACCGCGCTGCTGGGGTTCGTGGGATTTCTGGATGATTACCTCAAAGTGGTGAAGAAGCTTCCGAAAGGCCTCATCGGCGAGTACAAGATCGTCGGACAGGTCCTTGTGGGAGTCCTCGTCGGCGGCGTGATGTATTTCGCTCCCGAATTCGCCGCGCACAAATCCGCGACCATGGTGCCGTTCTGGAAGAACGAGATGCTCGATTTCGGCTTCCTCTACATTCCGATGATCGTGTTCGTCATCACGGCGACATCGAACGCCGTGAATTTGACGGACGGTCTCGACGGGCTCGCGATCGGCACCATCTCGATCGCCTTCATCGCGATCGCGGTGATATGCTATGTGACGGGCAGGGTCGACACCGCGCACTATCTCAACATTCCGTACCTGGAGGGGAGCGGCGAACTCGCGGTGTTCAGCGCTGCCATTGTCGGGGCCGGATTGGGATTTCTCTGGTACAACGCGTATCCGGCCCAGGTGTTCATGGGCGATACCGGATCGCTGGCGCTGGGCGGCGCTCTTGGCGCGGTCATGGTGATGCTGAAAAAGGAATTGCTCCTGCCGGTGCTCGGCGGAATTTTCTTCACGGAGACCGTGTCGGTGCTGGTGCAGAAGGCGTGGTTCAAATACACCAAGCGGAAATACGGGCAGGGGAGGCGCGTGTTCAAAATGGCGCCGATTCACCACCATTTCGAATTGCTCGGCTGGCCCGAACCGAAAATCGTGCTGCGGTTCTACATCATCGCGATCATCCTTGCCATTCTCAGTCTGGCGTCATTCAAGGTCCGGTAAGCGCATGACCCTCCCGTTCGATATCACCACCGCGTCCGTCAGCGTGATCGGCGCAGCCCGCAGCGGTCGCGCGGCAGTGCGGCTGTTGCGGGAGAAGGGCGCCGACGTCCTGCTGAGCGACGAGGGCCCTGCGGAGGCGCACGGCGACGTGATCGCGGAGATGCGGGCGCACGGCGCCTCCGTGGAATTCGGAGGACACACGGACCGCGTCTTCGACGCGAAACTCGTCGTGGTCAGTCCGGGCGTCCCGTCCGACGCGCCCGTGCTTGTCGAGGCGGAGCGGCGCGGAATTCCGGTCATCAGCGAACTGGAACTCGCGTCGATCTTTTTCCACGCCCCGATCATCGGCATCACCGGCACGAACGGGAAGACCACCACCACGACCATCACCGGAGAAATATTCCGCGCCGCGGGACGCAGCACCATCGTCGCGGGAAACATCGGACACGCATTCTCGGACGCGGTGATCGCGGACGGCGATACGGCCGATCTTGCCGTGCTCGAAGTCAGCAGCTTCCAGCTCGACCACTGCCTGAGTCTGCGGCCGGCGACCGCGGTGCTGACCACGATCACCCCCGATCATCTGGGCCGCTACCACGGCGTGTTTGCCGACTACATCGCGGCCAAGCAGCGCATTTTCCGCAACCAGTTTCCCGAGGATGCGCTGATTTACAACTGCGACGATTCCGAGACCGTGGCGGCGATCGCCCCGGCCGCTGCGCGCCGCTTCGGCACGAGCGTGCAGCAGGTCCTCGACCATGGCGGGTGGATGGAAGCGCGCACGCTGTACGTGAACATCGGGGAAGGGACCGAGCGGCTCGTCTCCATCGACGAGTTGCATCTGCGCGGGCGGCACAATTACCGGAACATCCTGATGGCCGCGCTCGCGGCTCGCCTGCACGGTGTTCCGACCGCGGTCGTGGCGGAGACGATCCGCGCGTTCGAGGGGGTGGAGCACCGGCTGGAAGTGGTGCGCCGCGTTGACGATGTCGTGTACATCAACGATTCCAAGGCCACGAATGTCGACTCGGTCGTCATCGCGCTCCAGAGTTTCCATCAGCCCGTGGTGCTCATCGCCGGCGGTCGCGACAAGGAGGCGCCGTACGAGCCGTTGCTGCCGCTGATCGATGCCACCGTCCGGGCCGCGGTGCTGATCGGCGAAGCGGCCGACGCGATGGAGCGGGCATTCACGGGCCACACCGACGTGCGCCGCGCCGCGTCGATGCCGGATGCCGTTGCCATTGCGCAGGACATCGCGACGCCCGGTGACGTCGTGCTGCTCTCGCCCGCATGCGCGAGCTTCGACATGTTCGACAACTTCGAGCATCGGGGTCTGGTATTCAAGCGCCTCGTGCAGTCTTTGCAACCGCGGAGGCAGCCGGCGTGAAGCAGCGCACCGGGCATATCGATCTTCCGCTGTTTTTCAGCGTCGTCGCGCTGATGCTGTTCAGTATCGGCGTGGTCTACAGCGCGAGCGTGGACATCTCCCGCGCGCACAACGACGGCGACTACAGCGTGCTGTTCCTCAATCACGCGATCCGCGTCGCGCTCGGGCTTTTCGCCCTCGGCCTCGGCATGTTCGCGGATTACCACGTGTACATGAAATACAGCAAGGTCATCCTGCTGCTCGGCATCTTCTTCCTGGTCCTCACGCCGTTTTTCGGAACGACGCAGCTCGGCGCGAAGCGCTGGCTGGGATACGGTCCGCTGAAATTCCAACCGTCCGAATTCGCCAAGTTTGCGCTCGTCATCCATCTCTCCGTGCTGCTGTCGCAGAAGCAGAAGTACATCGGCAGCCTGAAGAACGGATTTTTACCGCTGGTGGTCTGGATCGGCGCGGTCGTCGGACTCATCACGTTCCAGAACAACCTGAGCACCGTGGTGGTGATCACGCTGATCAGCTTCATGATGATGTTCATCGGACGCGTCCGGGTTCGCCACATGCTGGGATCCGCGGCGCTGGCGTTGCCGGCGGTGCTGGTCTACGCGGTCTCGAAACCGTACCGGTTGAAACGGATCATGGATTACCTGAATGCTCCGGCGGACCTCGCGGACAAGGCCGACATGGCCAAATCGCAGATCGAGCAGGCCGTCATCGGTCTGGGCAACGGGGGGCTTTTCGGTGTGGGCGTCGGGATGAGCAAGCAGCGCGAGCTGTTCCTGCCGGAGTCGTACAGCGATTTCATCTTCGCCATCGTCGGTGAGGAATACGGATTCATCGGCGCGGTGATCATCCTCGCGCTGTTTGTCGTCGTGATGCTGCGCGGGATGAAGATCGCGAAGCGGGCGACGGATGACCTCGGCAGATTTCTCGCCGTCGGCATCACCTGCGTCATCATCGTGAACACGCTGCTGAACGCGATGGTCACCACCGGCCTGCTGCCGACGACGGGACTGCCCATGCCCCTGATCAGCTACGGCGGGACAAGCATTCTCTTCACCGGATTCGCGCTCGGCATTCTCCTGAACATTTCGATGTACACGCGCATCCGTCCCCGCGAAGTGAAGGCGGACGCGGAAGCCCCGGGTCCCCGCGTGGGGGAGGTGTACGAATGAACAGACCGTTGACCGTGGTCTTCACCGGAGGCGGGACCGGAGGGCATCTGTTCCCGGGTATCGCCATTGCGGAGGCGCTGCTCCTGCGCGATCCCGCCACGCGCGTCAGCTTCGCCGGTTCGAAGAAGAAGATCGAAGCGGTGGTCGTGCCAAAACGCGGGTTCGCGTTCGATGCGATCTGGATTTCCGGATTCCGTCGCCGGTTCTCCGCCGAGACGCTGTCGCTCCCGCTCAAGGTGGTCGTCTCCCTCTGGCAATCGTTCCGGCTGCTGCGCGCCCGCAAACCGGACGTCGTCGTCGGCACCGGCGGGTACGTCTCCGGGCCGGTGGTCGCCATGGCCGCGCGCATGGGAACGCCCACGCTCATCCAGGAGCAGAACGAATATCCGGGCGTCACCACCCGCGCGCTTTCCGGCATGGTCGACGAAGTGCATATCACGTTCGATTCGACGCGACGGATGCTCCCGCGCGCGAAAAAGGTCGTGCTCAGCGGCAATCCGGTTCGGCAGAGTCTCTCGCGCGCGGAAACAGGCGCGGCGCGCCGCGCCTTCGGTCTCGATCCGGCGCTTCCCGTGGTGTTCGTGTTCGGCGGCAGTCTTGGAGCCGCATCCATCAACCGCGCGGTCGTGACGATGTTGCCGCGCTTCGCGGAAGAGCGCGTGCAGGTGCTGTGGCAGACCGGGACCGCGCAGTTCGTGGACATGCAGCGCGCGGCGGCGGGCATGCCGCACGCGGCGGTCCGGGCGTTCATCGATGAGATGCACGTCGCCTATTCCGCCGCGACCCTCGTCGTGTGCCGCGCGGGCGCGACGTCCATCGCCGAATTGACGGCGCTCGGCATCCCCGCCATCCTCGTGCCGTACCCGCACGCCGCGGCGGATCACCAGCGCAAGAATGCGCGGGCGCTCGCCGGTGGCGGCGCGGCGCGTATCGTGGAAGACGCGGCGATCGATTCCCTCGAGGACACTCTTTTCCCACTGCTGCGCGACGGCGACGCGCTGCGGCGCATGGCGGAAGCCGCGCGAGGATTGGGACGACCGGAAGCGGCGTTCGACATCGCGGACGCAGTGATCCGGCTTGCACAACTCAGCCCCTCCCGGAGGTAGAAGATGAACGAGCAGGAAAAAAGCTTCCGCAGAAAAAACGACTTCTATTACATCACGCTGGTGGTGTACGTCGTGTTCGCCATCGCGTATATCGGTTTGACGGGCACGGTCTCCGAGGGGACCGTCCAGTTCGGGCTTCACGATCCCGTCGTGTACATCATCGTGGCGTTTCTGCTGATCAATATCGTCGCGCTGATCGTGAACGCGACCCGCAACATGCGCATCGTCCTCACCCCCACGCGGATCATCTTCCGGACGCGTTTTCGCGAGCGGGTGATCGAGCACGCGGACATCACCACCGTGGTCGTGAAACGTGAACGCGCGCGCTTCAATGACGGCACGTTCGCCGTGGTCAAGCTGCGCGTGCCGGGCCGCCTCCGCTGGGTGCGCATCCGCATGGCGAACTACGAACGCGAGAAGGAACTCTTCGAGGAGTTCAAAGCACTCAAACTGGCGCTGAAGAAGTGACGCGGCGCAAGGATCACCCATGAAATTCGCGAATATCCACCACGTCCACTTCGTCGGCATCGGCGGCATCGGGATGAGCGGCATTGCCGAGATTTTGCTGAACCAGGGCTTTGCCGTCTCCGGTTCCGATCTGACGCTGTCCGAGGTCACGCAGCGCCTCGCGTCGCTCGGCGCCACGATCCACCAGGGACATGCGCCTGCCAACGTGCACGGCGCCGACGTCCTTGTGTACTCCTCCGCGGTGTCTCTCGACAATCCCGAGTTGCTGGAAGCTGCGGAGCGGAAAATTCCCGCGATCCGCCGCGCGGAAATGCTCGCGGAAGTGATGCGCCTGCACCACGGCATCGCGGTGGCGGGAACGCACGGCAAGACGACCACGACCTCCATGCTCGGACTGATCCTCATCAACGGCGGTCAGGATCCCACCGTCATTGTCGGGGGGAAGCTGCACGCGTTCGGCGGCACGAATGCGCGCCTCGGCAAAGGGGAGTTCATGGTGGTGGAGGCCGACGAGTTCGATCGTTCCTTCCTGCAGCTCAGCCCCACCATCGCCATCCTCACGACGCTGGAAGAGGAGCATCTCGACATCTACACGAATCTCGACGACCTGAAGGAGGCCTTCATCGAGTTCGCCAGCAAGGTGCCGTTCTACGGCTTCATCGCGCTGTGCCTCGACGAACCCGCGCTGCAGGAGATTCTCCCCTCCATCCCGCGAAAGGTCATCACCTACGGACTCTCCTCGCAGTCCGACGTGCAGGCCGTGGATCTCGAACACAAGATGAACCGCACCGCGTTCACCGTGCTGCGCGGCGGGGTGGAACTCGGCCGCATCGCCCTCGGCGTTCCCGGTGAGCACAACGTCCGCAACGCGCTTGGCGCCATTGTCGTCAGCCTGGAGCTCGGCATTCCCTTCGGTCAGATCAAGGACGCGCTCGACGCCTTCACCGGGGCCTTCCGCCGTTTCGAAGTCAAGGCGGACCTCGGCGATGTTCTGGTCGTCGACGATTACGCGCATCACCCGACGGAGGTCAAGGAAACGCTGCGCGGCATCAAGGCGGGATGGCGCCGCCGTGTCGTGTGCGTGTTTCAACCGCACACGTACTCGCGGACGCGGGACTTCACGAGGGACTTCGGGCGCGCGTTCATGAACGCCGACGTGCTGCTTGTCACGGACGTCTACCCGGCGCGAGAACTGCCGATACAGGGCATCACCGGCGAGCTGATCGCCGATGCGGCGAAGGCGTACGGACACAAGGATGTCCGCTACGTCGAAGACAAGACGGCGGTTCCCGCGGTCCTGATGGATGTCGTCCGCCCGGGCGATCTCGTCATCACCATGGGCGCCGGAGACATCTATCGATACGGCGCGATGTTCATCGACGCATACACCAAGGCACAGTGATTTCCATCGAACACATACGGAGCATTTGCAGCGGACGGATCGCGATCAGCGAGCCGCTCGCGCGGATGACCACGTTCCGTCTCGGTGGTCCGGCCGACATCTACGTCGAGCCGGCGACCACTGCTGAACTGATCGCGCTGGTGCGCACCTTCCGCGACGGCGACCTGCCCTTCCTCGTGCTCGGCAACGGGAGCAACGTGCTGGTCAGCGACGACGGTTTCCGCGGCGCGGCGATCAATCTCGAGCACGGCTTCGCACGCGCGACAGTGGATGACGACGTGGTGGATGCGGGCGCGG
The DNA here is from genome assembly GCA_016720835.1 of Ignavibacteria bacterium. GTDB lineage: Bacteria > Bacteroidota > Ignavibacteria > SZUA-365 > SZUA-365 > JADKJW01. The sequence continues at coordinate 103,294 of JADKJW010000001.1, read as the reverse complement.
GTGTACGCTTGTCGAGCTCCGGCCTGAAGGGCGACATCGTGCTCTCGGCGCGCTTCACGCCGCCACGAGGCGATATCGAGTCGATGAAACGCAGGCGAAAGGACTTGCTCCTGAAACGCAACGCGTCGCAGCCGACGGCGTTCCCGAATGCAGGCAGCATTTTCAAGAACCCTGAAGGGGGATATGCCGCGATGTTGATTCAGGAGTGCGGGCTCAAAGGATTCCGCATCGGCGGTGCGGAAGTATCGGAGTTGCACGCGAATTTCATCATCGGCCGCGACAATGCCACCGCGGCGGATATTCTCGCGGTCATCAACCACGTTCGCGGCGTGGTGTTTTCCCGGCGAGGCGTGGTGCTCGAACCGGAGATCCTGCTGATGGGATTTCCGGACAATGCTCTCCTGCCGATCTCGTCGGACTCCGAAGGAGTCGTCGCATGAGCAGGGAGCACCAGAACGACGGCGCACGACCGCGCGCGGAGAACCATTCCCGGCGCCGTTCGATATCCGTCGGGGTGTCGCTGTTCCTCGTGGTCGTCAGCATTGCGACGCTCGCGGTGCTGGCGGATGAATGGCGCAAGCACGCGGTGAAAGTGGACGTGCAGGTGACCGGGACCGCGCTTCTCTCCGTGTCCGAAATCCTGGCGCTCGCCGCCGTGCCCGACACCATGACGCTCGCGGATATCGACCTGATGGCGGTGCGGCAGCGCATTGAAAAAAATCCGGTGGTACGGGAAGCGCTCGTGCGTCGCAATCCCCCCGCGCGACTCGAGATCGAAATCCGTGAACGGATGCCGATCGCGCTGCTGCTCAACCTGCGCGCGAAGGATTGGCTCATCGACGAGGACGGCTTCATCCTGCCGACTGTGCCGGATGCCGCCGTGCAGACGGTGCCCGTCATGACGGTCGGACAAGGCCTCGGCGACGCTCTCCCGGGCAGGCAGCTTCGCAATCCGCGCGTGCGGGAAGCGCTGCAGGTGCTGCGCGCGGCGAGGAGCCTCGATCCGTCGTTCTTCAACCTGTTCTCTGAAGTCGCCGTCGACGCGGGGCGCGACATCGTCCTCTACACGCTGGACGCGGGCGTGCCAGTCATTTTTGGACGCGCAACGGACGCGGAGCGGAAATTCAAGGCGTTCCGCGCGTACTGGGAGAACGTCGCCGTCCAGCATGCGCTGTCCGAACTGGAATACATCGACCTCCGCTACTCCGACCAGGTCGTCGCGCGTTGGAGAAACAGCACGAACATCCCTGCCCAGCCCGACACCACCGCCCCGACGGACCTGATTATTGACTGAATGAGAACACCCATGCGAAGCAAGAACCAAAACGGAATTCACGCGGACAGAATCGTCGTCGGTCTCGACATCGGCACGACGAAAGTCTGCTGCATCATCGCGGCCATGGAGCAGGACGGCGGCTTCAACGTCATGGGCATCGGCAAGGCCGAAAACGAGGGCATGGCCCGCGGCACCGTGACGCATATCGACAAGACCGTGCGCTCCATCCAGCAGGCCGTGCAGAACGCCGAGGTGCAGTCCGGCATCAAGGTGCGCGCCGTCAACGTCGGCATCGCGGGCGACCACATCCAGAGTTTTCAGAGCCGCGGCGTCATCGCCATCAGCAATCCGGACAACGAAATCACGAAGAAGGACGTCGAGCGTCTGGTGCAGGACACCAAGCGCGTCAACCTCCCGCAGGACCGCAAGATCATTCACGTGATCCCGCAGGAGTTCATCGTCGACGGTCAGGACGGCATCTATGATCCGGTCGGCATTTCCGGTGTGCGCATGGAGGGAAACGTGCACATCATCACCGGGAGCATGACCGCGGTGCAGAATATCTACAAGTGCGTCGAGCGCTCGGGCCTGGAGGTCAACGACCTCATTCTCGAGCCGCTCGCGTCGAGTTACGCCGTGCTCGACAACGAGGAGAAGGAAGTCGGCATCGTCCTCGTCGACATCGGCGGCGGCACCACCGACATCGCGGTGTTCGAGGACCGGACCATCCGGCACACCGCGGTGCTGGCCATCGCGGGGAAGAAGGTGACGGAGGACATCCGCAAGGTGCTCGGCATCCTGAACGAGGACGCGGAGAAATTGAAACGAGAGCACGGGTACGCCTACCTCCCCGAAATCGTGAATGACGCGCCGATCCTGCTGCGCGGCATCGGCGGGCGCAAACCCATGGAGATCAGCCGGAGCCTGCTCTGCCAGATCATCCAGCCGCGCATGGAGGAAATCCTGGAAATCGTGGCGCTCGAGATCAAGCGCTCCGGGTATTCGAAACACCTGCACTCGGGCATCGTCCTCACCGGCGGCGGCTCGCTGATCAAGGGGACCGCCGGTCTCGCGCGCGAGGTCCTCGGCATGCCGGTCAAGATCGGGATCCCGGGAGGGTTCTCGGGCGGGCTGGTGAATGAGGCCGAGAATCCCATGTACAGCACCTGTGTCGGCCTGGTCCTGCACGGCTTCAAGGGTATCGCCTCCGGCGGAACTCCGGAGAAGACGCGCCTCAGCGGCAGCCCGCTCGGGCTGATGGAGCGCATCAAGGATTGGTTCACCGAACAGTTTTAATCTCCACCATCCCACGGAAATCAATGCAGCAGTACTCATAGATCGATGCGCCGGGCCGGAACCGCAGTGGAAGGCGGTTTCCCAAGGCGCGCACGAAATGCAGACATCACAGTGAATTGCAGATCAGAAGAGACAGACGTCACTATCACCATTTGAGGAGGGCACCATGTATCCGATCATGCTGGACAAATCGCAAAGCGACAGGGCGAAGATCCGCGTCGTGGGCGTCGGCGGGGCCGGCGGCAACGCGGTGGAGGACATGATCTCGCGCGGACTCGACGCCGTCGAGTTCATCGCGATCAACACCGACATCCAGTCGCTCGACGCGTCCAACGCGCAGCACAAAATCCAGGCGGGGAAGAACCTCACCCGCGGTCTCGGCGCCGGGGCGGATCCGTCCGTCGGCTACCGGGCCATCGAAGAGGACAAGGAAGAAATCACCACGATTCTCGGCGGGAGCGACATGGTGTTCATCACGGCGGGCATGGGCGGCGGCACCGGCACCGGCGGGGCTCCCGTCGTCGCCAATATCGCCAAAGGCCTGGGCGCGCTCGTCGTGGGCATCGTGTCCAAGCCCTTCAACTTCGAGGGACGGCGGCGCATGCAGCAGGCCGAGGAAGGGATCGAAGAACTGCGCAAGCACGTCGACACCCTCATCGTCATCCCGAATCAGAAACTGATGTCGCTCGTCGACAAGCAGACGTCGGTCCCCGACGCGTTCCAGATGTCGAACCAGGTTCTCTACAACGCCACGCGCGGCATCGCCGACATCATCTCGAAGCGCGGCGTCGTGAACGTCGACTTCGCGGATGTCAAGACGATCATGAAGGACATGGGCGACGCGCTCATGGGCAGCGGAACCGCCAGCGGCGAGAACTGCGCCATCGAAGCGGCGCACAACGCGATCTCGCATCCGTTGCTCGAAGGCGTGACCATCGCGGGCGCGCGCGGCGTGCTCATCAACTTCACCGGCGGCACCGCCATGTCGCTCATGCAGCTCGAGGAAGCCGGCAACATCATCACGGAAGCGGCAGGCGACGAGGCCAATGTGATTTTTGGCGCCGTGCTCGACGAGTCGATGGGCGACGAGATGATGGTGACCGTGATCGCGACGGGGTTCAACCAGCGTCACGTCACGTCGCGCAGGCCCGCGATGCCGCAACCCAAGGCGATCGCGACACAGCGCATCGTCCATATCCCGAGCGGCATTCACGAACTCCGCGATCTCGATCCACCCGCGATCAGCCGCAAGAATTCCATGCTCTCGCTCGCGCAGGACGACGAAGCCGAGGCGGAGGTGGAGTCGCAGCGCTATCAGCGCGCAGCCAGCGAGAAAACCCCGTTCCTGCGCCGCATCATGGATTGATCCTCCCCCCCCCCCGCCCCCCTCTCAACGAAGATGGACTGAACTCACCCCCACCTCATTTCGCCGCGTTCCTGTCTTCCCCGCTTCCAAGCGTCCCCCCGGCCTCTCCGGGGGGACGCTCTCGTTTCACGCGGCAGAGGCGGTGCGCATTCCCGGACCTGGAGGTAAAGGACAAAGGGAGTACGAATTGCTTTTCCGGTGAAGTGTCGTATTTTTTCAGGGGAAACCGGAGGGACCCGATGGAACAGCTTCTCGCAGATATTGCCGATTGCATCGAGCGCGGCAAAATGAACGCGGCATCCCCGCACCCTCCCGACATGCGCGGGATGGATGGAGCCGACGAATTGACGCAGCGCGCGCTTGCCGAAGGCATCCCCGCGCAGCGCGTGCTCGACGAGGCGCTGATGACGGGCATGCGGCGCATCGGGGAGCGATTCCGCGACAAGCAGATCTTCGTGCCCGATGTCCTTCTCGCGGCACGCGCGATGAGCGCCGCGATGAAGCATCTGCAACCGTCCTTCCATTCCCGCGAGGCCGCGCATCGCGGAACGTTCGTCATCGGCACCGTGCGCGGCGACCTGCACGACATCGGCAAGAAGCTGGTCTCGATGATCGTGGAAGGCGCCGGATGGCACGTCATCGACCTCGGCACGGACGTTCCGCCGGAACGCTTCGCCGAGGCCGCGCGGCAGCACCCGGTTGCGCCGTGGGACTGAGCGCGCTGCTCACGACGACCATGACGCAGATGGAAGCCGCCGTGCGCGCGATCCGCGAAGCTGCGCCCGGGACCGGAATCATCATCGGCGGCGCGCCCGTGACAGCCGCGTTTGCGGAGTCCATCGGCGCCGACGCCTACGCGCCTGATCCGCAGGGCGCCGTCGATTTCCTGCACCGCCGTCTCGCCGAAGCGCCATGACACCCTCTCCCGTCGCCACCGCCGCAGTCTCCGCGGTGTTCCGTCCCGCGGTCTCCGAACTCGGACTCACCCGCGCGCGCGTGGAACACACGCTCGGGTACCGGCACAGCCCGGCGCCCGGGATCGTGAGCGCCTCCCTCGACGCGCTTCTCGGGGACCTCGAGGGCCGCACGGACATCGCCTGCGGTTTTACCCTGTACCCGAAGCGCGACGTGCACGTCGACCGCCACGGCATCCGCATCGCCGGCACGCTCATCAGCACCGGGAGCATCATCACGGCGCGATTCAAGCGCGCGCAGGCAATCGCGGCGTTTATCGTCACCGTCGGACCGCGATTCCAACACTGGCTCGACGAACTCGCGGGTATCGACGATCCGATGCACCACGTCCTTGCCGATGCCATCGGTTCGGAACTCGCCGAATTGACCGCCGACTTTGTCCACCAGCGCATCGGCGACACCGCCGCGCGCGACGGCCTGCGCATGACCAACCGCTACAGTCCGGGCTACTGCAACTGGCATGTATCGGACCAGCATGTCCTGTTTACGATGCTGCCCGACGGCGCGTGCGGCGTCACGTTGAACGCCGGCGCGCTGATGTGGCCGGTCAAGTCGGTCCGCGGCATCGTCGGCATCGGCGGGGCGGTGGAGATGGAGGAGTACGATTGCAGCATCTGCTCCAAAGAGGAGTGTCTTCGGAGAGATCACGCATGACCTCCAGGCAGCGCTTTCTCGCCGCGCTCGACGGGTCGCTGCCCGACCGGCTGCCCGTCACCACGCATCATCTCATGCCGTCCTTTCTCGACGATGTCCTCGGCGGAGAGACGGCGGACGGATTCTTCGATCGCTTCGGACTCGATCCCGTCACCTGGCCGGCGGCATTCCTGCCCGATCCCGCGCGCGGTCAATACGCGGATCCCGCGCATCTGCCGGGCGCCGGCGAGGCGCGCCGCATCCTGTCGGACGAATGGATCATCCGGCAGGAGGAAATCGACGATCCCGCGTATCGCACGGTCCGCTACAGTTTCCACACGCCAGGGAAAACCTTGCGCATGACGCTGCAGAGCGACCGGCATACCTCCTGGGTGAGCGAGCGGCTCGTGAAGGAAAAATCGGACATCGAGGTCATCGCGCGGCACGCCCCCGCCATTGCCTGCGATATCCGCGAAATCAATGCCCGCGCCGACGCCTTCGGCGAGCGGGGTCTCGTCCGCGGCGCGGGATTGAGCTTCGAGGTTTACGGGCAGCCGGGCTGCTGGCAGGATGCGGCGGTGTTGTACGGCATCGAGGAGCTCATCTTCGCGACGTTCGACGATCCCGACTGGGTGCGCGCGTTCCTCTCCATCCTGCAGCAGCGGAAACGCGCGTACATCGAGTCGCTCGCGGGCGCGCGCTACGATCTGATCGAACTCGGAGGAGGCGACGCCTCCTCCACGGTCATCTCGCCCCGGATCTTCGAGGAATTCGTCGCGCCCTTCGACGCCCCGCTCATCGATGCCGCGCACGCGGCGGGGCAGCGCGTGGTGTATCACCTCTGCGGCGGCATCATGCCGGTGCTGGATGCCGTCGCCGCCATGCGTCCCGATGCCATCGAAACGTTCACGCCCGAGGCCATGGGTGGCGATGCGGATCTCGCGGAGGCGAAGCGGCGTCTCGCGGGCGCCGTCTGCATGATCGGAGGCTTCGACCAGTTCCATTTTTTCCGCGGCTGCGCGCCGCGGAGCACGCGCGACGAAGTGCGCCGCTGCTTCGCGGAGGCGGGGGAGGGAGGACGCTACATCCTGTGCCCGTCCGACCATTTCTTTGATGCCTCTCCCGAACTGCTCGAGGCGTACGCCGATGAAGCGCGCCGGTGCCGCTATGCATGAGCGCCGGTCACCCGAGGGCCTCGCGTTTTCGTTCCGGGAGTGACCGCCGCGCCGCGGCTCACTATCATCGGATCATCGAATCCGATAATATCGCGTCGAGCTCTCTGGCTCGGATTCAGCGCGGTTCGAATGCGTCACAGCGGAATTCGTCCTCCGCCTGATCGAGACGATTGAGGGTACAGAGAACCTCCTCCTCCCAATCGTCCGCGTCGCGTTTGCGGCAGCCGATGCACAGCGGCGGGAGGGGGATCAGGTCGGGATCGATGCGGTTTCCGTCGTCATCGAAGTACCCGCCCACCACTCCGCTGTCGCCGCCGCTCCCTCCGCAGAGGGGGCATTCGAAGGGCGACGTGGACAGATCCTCGAACGGATCCGCGTCTCCTTCACGACGGCCGGAAGAACCAGGCTCGGCGCAGATGCCGCCGCGTTGTCCCTTTCCGTTTTCTCCGAAGGCGAAGTCGCGCTCGAAATCGAACGGTTCGCCGAAAGTCCTGGTGCGCATGGGAAACTCCCTGTCGTGGTGGTGGTGCCGGCGGTATCCGCGCCGCATCGATGGAGTGCCGGATCGTACCCGCTTCTCCGCGACGCCGTCCTCTCAGATGTACGCGGCAGCCCGCGATTTTGTTCCCGGTCCCGTCGCGCGTTTCCGCGATAAAAAAAACCGGCGACCATGGCCGCCGGTTGAGAGAAGTCGAAAAGACCGGAAGGTCTTATTTCATGAGGACCATCTTCTTCTGCGCGATCTTTCCGTCCACGTTCAGCTGGTACACGTACGTGCCCGACGGGAGGCCGTCGGCCGTGAAGGTGACGACGTTCGCGCCGGCATCCTTCTTCTCGTTGATCAGTGTACGGACCTCTTCACCCATGCTGTTGAACACGCGCAGCGTCACGAACCCGGACTGCGCAAGGTAGAAGCTGATGGAGGTCGAGGGATTGAAGGGATTCGGATAGTTCTGCGAGAGTTCGATGGACGTCGGCGAGCTGTTCATGAACACGCGTACCATCGGAGAAATGGTGGAACTCCCGTCCGTGTCGATCTGGCGGAGACGGTAGTCGACCGTGTTCAGGTAGCGATGCGCGTCGGTGACGGGATCGGCGAAGGTGTACGCGGTCGGGGTGTTGCTGGTGCCGCGGCCTTTCACGAATCCCACCTTCTCCCATGCGTCGCCCTGGTTGAAGCTGCGCTCGATCTCGAAGCCGTGGTTGTTCACTTCCGACGTGACGTTCCAGGTCAGGTCCACCTGGCTGCCGTTCAGCATGCCGCTGAACGTTCCGGAGTTCGATCGGCAGCAGCGGGATGCGCGGCGGAACGCCGCGATGCCGTTGTTCGACATCCGGCACGAACACCGTCACGAAGTACCCCTTGCCTGCCGGATCGCCCTCGAGCTTGTAATCCACGCCCGAGATGTAATTGTACAATCCGGAATTCGGCGAGAGGGATTTCTGACCGAGGTACGGTGTGTCGCCGAAGCCCGGCTCGCGTTTTTCCTGCCCGGTCGTGGTCACGTTCAAGATGCGGACGCGGGTGTTGTAATTCGGGTCCGTCGGAATGCTCGGATTCGAGGGGAAACCGTCGGCGCAGATGAGGAACTTGTTGCCGTTGTCCTCGATGCCGAAGAATTTGATCGCGCCCGAAGGCCCGGTGCCGGTGATGGGATCGGATGAGAGCGCGTTGTTGAACGTCATCAGCACATCCTGCGGCAACGGCGCGGAAGTCTGATACTGGTTGTTCAGCGTCGTCACGCGGTTGTTGTTGTCCATCCATACCTGCGCGAAGGACTGCTGTCCCGTCGCGGCGATGCCGTGCGACGCGATGCCTTCGAGCGATGAAATCATGCGGATGCCGAGGCGGTAGTCGAGCTTCAGGCCCTGGCCGTTGGCGGTCCGGTTCGGCCGCGTGTCCGTCAGGATCACGTTGATTTCGCGGTTCGTCTGGGACTGACCGCTGAATGCGCCTCCCGAGGTGAAGATACGGACGCTGTCCACGACCTGGGGACCGTTCGGCGTGTCGACGACGCCGCGTTTGCCGACGACGTCGAGCGCGTCACCCCAGCGGGTCCAGGTCATTTCACTGTTTCCGAGCGCGCCGACACCCAGGCTGTTTGCGTCGAGTGTCACGTAGGCGAGCTTCGGGGACGACTTCGGGGTATCCCAGCGCCACACACGGAGCGGACCCTGCAGGAGGTAGATGGGATCACAGTTGGGGGGCGGACCCGGGAAGCAGATGCCGAACACCGGCGAGACGAGGTTGGTCGCGAACAGACGCGGGGGATTCTCGTCATCGAGATCGATCTTGTAAATCGGGAACTGTCCCTGGCTGAAGCTGGTGTACCAGCCGTTCGGCCAGGTACCGGTCAGGACGCCGGCAATGGTGTCGGAGGGTATGGGAATCTGTCCTCCTCTTCCCGGAACCTGTCCGTATTGCGTCGCGGCCACACGGCCGTCAGAGAGTTTCGGCAAACCGGTGCTCGGATCCCAGATGTGGATCTTCGGGCACCCGACGGTGATCTGGCCCGTGACGGAACAGAGACCCGGGTTGGCGATGTAGAGGTTGTCGCGGATGCGGTCGTACGCGATGCCCGTGTACTGCCGCTGTCCGGCCATCCACCCGTAGGTGGGGTGCGAGGACGAGGCCGGCTGATTCACCATCCACAGTTCCTCCCAGTCGATATTACCCTGGGCGACAGCTGAGAGCGGAGCGAGGCACAGAAACAGGAGGATCATCCCGATGCCCGACAGTAAAGATTTTTTCATGAAACCCTCCAAATGTGAAATGATAACGTCGAAATTCTTATGCCGGTGATGACAGATAAACGATTTCGTCCTATTCAATCAAGTTACCGAAATACTGAGGTTTTGTCAAAGGAAATCGCCGGGCCGGTGTTCGGGACTCGTGTTGAAAGGAAGACAACCGCATCGCCTCCAAGGATACATGCGGACAGGGTAAATTTTCTCCCCCATACGACGGACGCCCGGCCTCGGGAATTATGACGGATCCCTGTGTTTCCGGACCTTCGCTTCCATGCGGGAACAGCCCGGAAATGGAGCGTTTCGCCGGACGGGAGCTCGCGTCAACCGTGCGCGCCGTCAGCGGGTGACGACGAATCGCTGCAGGGAGACGCCGCTGTTCGAGCGCAGGCAGAGTGTGTACGTCCCTTCAGGAAGTCCCGCGACCGAAAACGGAACGCCATGCCGTCCCGCATGCCATTCGCGTTCCGCGAGCACGCGGACTTCCCGCCCCAGCGAATCGAACATCGAGAGCCGGAGACGTGTCGGCATCGCGGAGCTGATCGAGAGCATCGCCGTGCCCGGCGAATCGCCATGGAGCGGATTCGGGGAGATCGACGCCAGCAGGGCCTCGGTGATCGCGACGCGAGGGGACGATTCGACACCGACCGTGCGGTAGCTCGCCGTCTTCAAGATGACGTTTTTCGGATCGATGAGATACGAAGCGACGGTGTTGGCGGGGATGGCCGGAAAAACGAAATCCTCCGCGCGTTGCGCGCGATTCTCGACCGTCACAAGCGTCGTGTCACCGGTGCTTCTGATGATGCGCACGTCGATGGGCATGCGGAAGAAGGGAACCTTCGTCGAGTCCTGTCCTTGGAGGATGCGGAGGCGGAAGGGTCCTGTCGAGGGCAGTTCGACGATTTTCTGCACGGTGTACACCGGCCATCCCGCCTTCATCACCCATTCGTCGAAAAACCAGTCGAGCGTCCGACCGTGCTCGCCTTCCATCGCGGCGCGGAAGTCGTCAGTGGTCGCATTGCCGTATTCGTGCGCGGCGCGGAACGCGCGCAAGCCGCGGAAGAAGGCCGAATCGCCCATGATGTGCCGCAGCATGCGCAGCACCGCCGCGCCCTTTTCGTAGATCGTCGACGGGTAATTCGACGACGGCGCCGCGCGCGGAAAATCGTGCAGCGGGAACACGCCTTCCTGCGGCGCGACCTGGTTCAAGTAGGTGTTCGAAAAATTCACCGCGGCGGCCTCGTAGGCGCTGCGGCCGCCGATGTGCTCCGCGTAGACCGCCTCGCTGAAGGTCGCGAATCCTTCGCTGAGCCATGCGTCCGCGAACGTCGTCGCGGTGACGCAATCGCCCCACCACTGGTGCGCGAGTTCGTGCGCGGCGATGCGGCTCGCCGGCTGCGCGGTCAGCAGGGTGGACGCGTAGCTGATCATGGTCTGATGCTCCATCGAGCCGATGGGGGTCATGCAGTAGCCGACCTTGTCGAACGGATACGGGCCGTAGGCGCGGGTGAACGCGTCGAGCATCGCGGGCACCGACGCGAAATGCGCGACACCCTTGAGGGAGTCGGCCTTCAGAACGTAGTACTCGAGCGGCAGTCCGTTCCAGCTGGACGTGATGCGCGCGTAGCGGCCGATGGCATAGGTCGCGAGGTATGTCGCCGTCGGATGGGTCTCGACCCATCGGTACGACGTGTTGCCGCCCGCGCCGCGAACCTCCGTCAACAGGCCGGTTCCCGCGGCGACGTAGCCGTCCGGGACGGTGTACGTCAGGTCGAAGGTGGCCTTGTCGGAGGGAATGTCGTTCGAGGGAATCCAGTGCCGCATCATCGACACGTACGGCGCGTAGAAACCGACGCCCATCATGAAGGTTACCGGACCCCAGAAGCATCCGCCCCACGAGGGCGAACCTGCCTCGCTTGTGGCCCTGCCGCCGTACACGATGCGCACGGCGACGGTGTCGGCTGGCGACGGCGCGGACGCGGCGTTGATGCGCAATTCGCCGTCCGACTGCGAAAATGTGGCAGCGACGCTGTTGACTTCCACCGACGTTGCGAGCAGATCGCGCAGATGCAAGACGAAGTTCTGCGGCGCGTCCGTGATGCGGAGTTCGACAATGCCGTCGAGCCTCGGCGTCGCGAGATCGAAAGCGATGTCGGCCTTGTAGTGGACGACATCGAGGGGCTGCGCTGTCGCCTGTGGCCACAGCGCGGCGAAGATCAGGAGGCAGGGGATGAGTATGCGCGCGTTCATTTTGTCTTGCTGTCCTTCTTGAATATCGAATCCGGGATTCCCTTGTTGACCCGGTGATTGGAGTAGACCAGGGAGACGCTCGCCTTGCGCTTGTCCCCCGCCACAGGAGCGTCCATCTTCATGCCGTGGCCCTTCGACTCGCGGAATCCGGTGGGATTGATCATCTGCAGGCTGATTTTCGACGGCAGAAAATACGCGTTGTCGATGTAAGCGTAGGTGAAGATGACGTCGGCGGATCCGCCCTGCGCGGGATCGGTCGTCATCTTCAGCACGAGCCAGCGCGCGGGGTCCACGCAGAGCATCGCCCGCTGCAGCCGCACCGTGTCGGACTTCGCGAGGAGTTTCACCTTCAGGCACTTCACGCCGTTCACGGTTTCCTCGCCCTGCAGCACGGCGTCGAAGAGATCCTCGTTGAAAGCCATGGGATTGTATGTGACCGCGTCGCGCGGCAGCATCGCGAAACCGCTGGATTCGATGTGCACCTTGTCGGGTTTCTTGAAAAAGATTTTCGCGGTCATCGGGGGAGTCTTGATGCCGGGCACGTCCACGACGGTGCTGATGTCCGCGGAGTAATCGCGCACCTTCTCGAACTCCCCCTGCACGCGTTTCAGCACCTGCCCGGCCGTCGGTCCCGGTTGCGCCTGCACTGCCGCGAGGGTCAGCAGCACCCCGGCGAAGATCCACCCCATGCATTGCTTATACATCGCGTCATCCTTCCGTCGTTACGACAAGACGTCCTTTCGAGTGAACACCGCCCAGGCCCCGCCCGTGAACAGCGTGAAAAAGATTCCGAGATACGCCGCTTCCTGCGCGACCACCGTCCAGTCGACCGGATCCGCGAACATCTTCCGCCACAGATCCATGTAGGTGGTGAAGAGGTACGGACGCATCGCGATGAAGAAATCGAAGGGCAGATTCCCGAGGATCAGGAACAGGATCACGACCGCCATGCTGCCGATGATCGGGCCGATGGCGTTCTCCACGAACGAGGAGAAGAGCATCGCCAGCGAGGCCACCACGCACATCGCCCAGGCCGCGCCGAGGTAGGCGAGCAGGAAGCGCCAGGGCACATCCGACGCGCCGAAGATGGCGATGCCCGCGTCCGTGAACGAGATCAGATCGCCTGTGCCGAAAATCAGCACGCCGAGCCCGATGCTGAGCGCGCCGAGAAACAGGACGAGCGACAGGGTGTAGAGGATCGTGCTGATGGCCTTGACCGCGAAGATCCGGGAACGGGACGGCGGACGCGTCAGCAGGATGCGGAACGTCCCGCCCGTGGCTTCACCCGCGAACACGTCGCCCGCGGTGAGCACGATGAGGAAGGGCACCTGGACGAAGAGCGTGTTCATGATCATGAACGAGACGAACCAGCCGTTGAACAGCGACCCGACGAGAAGGAAATCCTTCTGCATGCCGCGCATCATGCCCTTGGCCAGGTCGTCGCCGCCCAGCGACATGCCCCAGTAGGCGAGAGGGACCAGGACCGCGATGAGGCCGAAACCGATGTAGGTCCGCAGCTTGCGGTACGTTTTCAGGAGTTCGAAGCGGATGAGCGTGAGCATGGGGTCTTTTCGGTTGCGCTGGTCGGTCGTGGTCGTTCTCGGAATGGCTGCGTGCGCGGGTCGCCTCGCGGAGGACTACGCGCCGGGCATGGTGTGGCCGCGCAGCACCGCTTCGAAGTCCACGATGTCGCGGACCTGCGCGAGGAACCAGGGATCGATGCCCGTGATGCGGTGCAGTTCGTCGTCGGCGATTCCCGCCTGCATGGCCAGGCGCAGATCGAAGAGCCGGTCGGCGCGAGGCGTCGCGATCTTCGTCCGCAGCTCCTGCGCGAAGGCGGCGCGTTCCGCGTCGTCGAGCGCGGTCACGTCGACGGCGTCCTTGCCGTCGGCGCCCAGACCGTGCCTGCCGATTTCGAGCGAACGGAGGGCTTTCTGCAGCGATTCCTTGAAGGTGCGCCCGATGGCCATGACTTCGCCGACCGACTTCATCTGCACGCCGAGCGTGTCGTCGGCGCCGGGGAATTTCGCGAAATCCCAGCGCGGGATCTTCGTGACGACGTAGTCGATGGTCGGTTCGAAGCAGGCGGGCGTGACGCGGGTGATGTCGTTCGCGATTTCGTCGAGCGTGTAACCGACCGCGAGCTTGGCCGCGATCTTCGCGATGGGGAAGCCCGTCGCCTTCGAGGCGAGCGCCGAGCTGCGCGACACGCGCGGGTTCATTTCGATCACCGTCGTGCGCCCGGTTTCGGGATGGACGGCGAACTGCACGTTGGAACCGCCGGTCTCCACGCCGATCTCGCGCATGATGCGGATGCTGGCGTCGCGCAGGTTCTGGTACTCCTTGTCGGTCAGCGTCTGCGCGGGGGCCACGGTCACGGAATCGCCGGTGTGGACGCCGATCGGATCGAAGTTCTCGATCGAACAGACGATGACGACGTTGTCCTTGCGGTCGCGCATCACCTCGAGTTCGTATTCCTTCCAGCCGAGGATGGACTCCTCGATCAGCACCTGGCTGATCGGACTGAGCCCGAGCCCGCTGGCCACCTTCCAGAGAAATTCCTCGTGATTGTACGCGATGCCGCCGCCCGTGCCGCCGAGCGTGAACGACGGGCGGATGATGGCGGGGAAACCGATCTCGCGGATCGCCGCCTTGGCCTCCTCGAGGGTGCGCACGAAGCGGCCCTGCGGCATGTCGAGCCCGATGCGTTGCATCGCCGCGAGAAACAGCTCGCGATCCTCCGCCATGCGTATCGACGGGAGGGAGGCGCCGATCATCTCGACGCCGTGCGCCGCGAGAATGCCGCGCTCGGCCAGACCGACCGCGGTGTTCAGCGCGGTCTGTCCGCCCATGGTCGGCAGCAGCGCGTCGGGCTTCTCGCGCTCGATGATCTTCTCCACCGTCTCCACCGTGATCGGCTCGATGTAGGTGGCGTCCGCGAACTCCGGGTCCGTCATGATCGTCGCGGGATTGCTGTTGATCAGGACGATGCGGTAGCCCTCCTGCGTGAGCACGCGCACGGCCTGCGTGCCGGAATAATCGAACTCGCAGGCCTGTCCGATGATGATCGGACCCGAACCGAGGATGAGGATGCTTTCGATGTCGTTGCGTCGTGGCACGGTGCGCGTCTTCCGCTTCGTGGGATCTCGTGGATGCGGCGTCAGACCGCCAATATCGCCGACAGGACGGCGCGGATCAATCGTCCTCGAACGCGATATCCGGCGCGGTCTTCCCGCGCGGCGGAATTTTCGCGGTGAGTTTCTTGAGGTATTTCACCTCGTGTTCCTCCAGCGGACGCCAGGCGCCGCGCTTCAGGCCTTCCGCCGTGAGCCCCGCGTAATCGACGCGTTCGAGTTTCCGGATGTCGTATTCGAGCGCCTCGAACATGCGGCGCACCTGACGGTTGCGGCCTTCGCGCAACCGCAGGGCGATCACCGTGTTTTTCGGCGGATCGAGGATCTCGGCCTCGCAGGGAGCGGTGGTGCCGTCGTCGAGGCGCACCCCGCCGCGCAACACCTGAAGATGCTCGCGGTGCATCTGCTTGTCGATGGTCGCGACGTAGATTTTCGGCACCTGGAACTTCGGATGCGTCAGGCGGTAGGCGAGGTCCCCGTCGTTGGTGAGGAGGATCACGCCGGTGGTGTTCCGATCCAGGCGGCCGACGGGGTAGATGCGATTGTGCATCGGAACCAGATCCATGACCGTCGTGCGCCCGCTCTCGTCGGAACTGGTCGTGATGCAGTCCTTGGGCTTGTTCAGGAGCACGTACACGAGCTGCGCTTCCACGTGCACCTGCCTCCCGCGCACCGTCACGACGTCGCGCGTCGGATCCACCTTGCTGCCGAGATCGGTGACGACCTTGCCGTTCACCATCACGACGCCTTCCACAATGACGGCGTCGGAGCCTCGGCGCGAGGCAACGCCCGCCTCCGCGAGAAATTTGTTCAGGCGCATCTCCTGCTCGGTGTCGCGCACGGCGACGGTGGGAGTGCGCGGACGCGATTTCCGCGGCGATCCGGAACCGCGTTTCACACCCTGCCGCGGGCCCGATGCGGGCTTGCGGCTCCCGGGCGCCGGGGCGCCCGGCCCGCTCGAGGCGTGCCCGCGCCCGGTATGCGACGACGTGTGTGACGGATTCTCGCCACGTTCGTCGCGCTCATCCCGCGGAGGTCCTGAATGCCGGTCGAATCGCTGCGGTCCGCCCTCCGGTCTTGGATAACGGTCGCGTTTCGCTCCGCCTTCATGGCTCGAACCTTCGCGACGGGGTCCGCGTGGCGGACCGGAAGGACGATCGCCGCGCTTCGGTCCGTCGAACCGCTTCGGCCCGTCGCCGCGCTTCGGTTCGTTGCCCGTCGCCGCGCTTCGGTCCCGTCGAAGCGTTTCCGGCCCCTCGGATTTCGGATAGCGCTCTCGTTTTTGTCCGCCCTCGAAGCCCGCGCCTTCGCGCCGTGGTGGGCGTGGCGGACCGGAAGGACGATCGCCGCGCTTCGGTCCGTCGAAGCGTTTCGGCCCGTCGGATTTCGGATAGCGCTCTCGTTTTTGTCCGCCCTCGAAGCCCGCGCCTTCGCGCCGCGGCGGGCGTCGCGGACCGAGGCGTCGCCGCGCTTCGGTCCATCGAACCGTTTCGGCCCGTCGCCGCGCTTCGGTCCGTCGAAGCGTTTCGGCCCGTCGGATTTCGGATAGCGCTCTCGTTTTTGTCCGCCCTCGAAGCCCGCGCCTTCGCGCCGCGGCGGGCGTGGCGGACCGGAAGGACGATCGCCGCGCTTCGGTCCATCGAACCGTTTCGGCCCGTCGCCGCGCTCGGAACGGTTTCGGCCCGTCCCCGCGTTCGGCCCGTCGAAGCGTTTCCGGCCCGTCGGATTTCGGATAGCGCTCTCGTTTTTGTCCGCCCTCGAAGCCCGCGCCTTCGCGCCGCGGCGGGCGTGGCGCCGCGGTCATCCCGTTTCGTCGCGCTTCGGTCGCCGCGCTTCGGTCCATCGAAGCGTTTCGGCCCGTCGGATTGTAGGCTCGTGCCGCCTGCCGGCCGCGGCGGGCGTGGCGGACCGGAAGGACGATCGCCGCGCTTCGGTCCGTCGAAGCGTTTCGGCCCGTCGCCGCGCTTCGGTCCGTCGAAGCGTTTCGGCCCGTCGGATTTCGGATAGCGCTCTCGTTTTTGTCCGCCCTCGAAGCCCGCGCCTTCGCGCCGGGGTCCTCGCTGCGGCGCGCCGGGATTGGCAGCGCCAGGTCTGCGTGGGTTTCGTCCAGGGGCGCTTGACGCAGATTTTCCAGCAGGCCGCTTCTTGCCGGTCTGCGGCGAACGCGGTCCGCTCTTCGGTCTCTTTCCTGGGATTTTACTCATCGCTTATTCATCCAGTCCGCGCAAACCGTTGCGCGTTACGCTCGCGGCGCCAGCCGGTGTTCCCGGAGCGTCATCCTCATCTTCACCGCCTTCATGATCCTCATCGTCTTCATCAGTCGCAACGTCCTCATCATCCTCGTCATTCTCTTCATCCTCGTCGTCATCATCATCTTCGTCGTCATCATCATCTTCGTCGTCATCATCATCCTCGTCGTCATCATCATCTTCGTCGTCATCATCATCTTCGTCGTCATCATCATCTTCGTCGTTTTCATCATGCTGATCATCCGCTTCATCGACATCGTCATCATGCTCATCAACTTCTTCATCTCGGCGTTCGTTCTCATCGCCGTCTCCATCTCCGTCAGATTTCCCGACATCTTCAGACCGCACAACTTCCCCGGTCCACACAGGTTCTTCCGTTCTCACGTCATGGTGCACATCGATGTTCGCTTCGTCCTCCGGTACCGCGTTGGTATCGAGCTGGATGGTATCGAAGATGTGCTGTTCTTCGTTGCTGAGATGATGGTAGTGTGCCATCTCGTCGTCCAGCGGCTCGTCGATGCTGGGATTGCCGAGACCGTCCTCCTCGGAGAGGATGTCCTGAATCTCGCGGGGTTTCGGCAGGTCGTCGAGACTCTTCAGCCCGAAGTGTTTCAGAAATGTTTTCGTCGTGCCATAGAGCAGGGGCCGTCCGACGGAGTTTTCGCGGCCGACGATCGCGATGAGGTTGCGGTCCAGCAGCGACTTGATGACGAAGTCTGCGTTCACGCCGCGGATGGCTTCGACGGCGGGTTTGCTCAGGGGCTGCTTGAACGCGATGATCGAGAGTGTTTCCAGCGCGGATTGCGTGAGGCGGCGCTTTGAACGTTCGGCGAACAGCCGTCCGACGATCACGCCGACGTCCGGCGTCGTCTGGAACGTGAACCCTCCGGCGACTTCGATGATGCGGAAGGAGCGTCCCTGCGTGGTGTACTCCATGTTGAGCGCGTCCACCGCGGCTTTGAGCATGTTGACGGTGAAGCCGTTCTCCTTTTTGCGGCGCCTGCGAGGAGGGGCGGAAACCGCGGCATCCCCGGCGGGTGTTTCCGGCACGGCGTCGTCGCCGGGCTCCGCCTGCGCCGCGGCATCCACGGATTCGTCGGTGAATGCGGGCGCGCTTTCGCCGAGGAGCAGGACGCGAAGCTGCTTGAACATGATCGGCTCGTCGGAGGCGAAGATCAAGGCTTCGATCGGCGTTTTGTACTCGTCGATGAACGCCGTGAAATCCGCGGGCTCCGCATCCGCGTCGACGGGATTGTCCGCGACACGCTCTTCCTCGGGAGTCATGGCCGCGTGCCCGTCGACGCTCCCTGTCGTGTCGTCCTCCGCACCGTCGGCCGCGCGGAGCGCGGGCTCGCCCTGAGCGGACGTCGCGTCGGCGATGGCATGGCCGTGCTCGTCCACCGGCACGGGCGCATCGATGGCGTCCGCCCATTCGTCGGCGGCATTCTCCTCCGGGGTCTGCGATGCGGGAGGAAGATCGACGGTCTGGTTGCGGTCTGCGTCGGAATTCCGGGCGTCAGGCGTGTCGTTCGATTCGTGGTTCTGCATAAGTGGCTGTTTCGCGTCAGGCGTGGTCGGCGGCAAGCGGGAGGTGCTCGGCGGCCGTTTCGCGGATGATCTGGAAATTGTTGAAGTCCGCCTGCATCACGATGCGCACGCGGTGTGCGCGGATCAGCTCGAGAAGGGCGATGAAGGTGACGACAAGCTGCATCCGGTCCCGTACTTCCTCGAAGATGTCGAGGAAGTTGTACTCGTTGCGGCCCGCGAAGAAATCGAGGAGGAACATGCCCTGCTCTTCGATGGTGTACGGGATCGTCTGGACCTGGTGCACGGTCTTTTTCGGGATGCTCTCCATCGCGCGCTGGAAGGCCGCGATGAGGTGGAAGAGCGTGACGTCCTTCAGCAGCTGCTCGCCGTCCTCGGGGTCGGCCTTGCGGACGTCGTGTTTGAAAAGCGCGCGGAAGAACCGCTGCCGCTGCTCCTGTTCCATTTCCTGGAGGTGGACCGCCGATTCCTTGAACCGCTTGTACTCGAGCAGGCGCCGCGTCAGTTCCGCGCGGGGATCGGCCTCCTCCTCGCCCTCGTCGACGTGCACCTGCGGCAGGAGCATCCGGGCCTTGATCTGCATCAGGGTCGCGGCCATCACGATGAATTCGCCGGCGACCTCGAGGTCGAGCATCTGCATCAACCGCACGGTGTCGAGAAATTCCCTGGTGATGTGCGCGATCGGAATGTCGTAGATGTCCAGCTCGTCGCGCCGGATGAAGAAGAGCAGGAGATCGAGCGGTCCCTCGAAATCGGGAACCTTTATCTTGAACGAGCGCACGCGTCAGCCCAGCTTCATGGCCGTGCGGACGGCGCCCATGGTGTCCCGCGCCGCGGCGCGCGCGCGATTCTCGCCGTCCACAAGGATGTCCTCGACGAGCGGACGGTCCTGTTCCAATGCCGCGCGCCGCTCGAGATGCGGGGCGAGGAATTCGCTGATCCGCGCGGCGCAGCGCTTCTTGCAGTCGACGCAGCCCAGCGCGCCGGACTCGCATCCCTCGCGGATCTCGCCGGTTTCGGCGGGATTGAATTTCTGATGGTAGGTGAAGACCAGACAGACGTCGGGTCGTCCGGGATCGTTCTTTCGCAGTTTCTGCGGATCGGTCACCGCCTTGCGCATCTTCGCGTCCACCTCCGCCGGAGTGTCGGCGAGCAGCACGGTATTGCCGAGCGACTTGCTCATCTTGCGGTCCGCGCCGTCAAGTCCGGGAAGCCGCTTGAACACCGTCAATCTCGGTTCGGGCTCGGGGAACACCTCGCCGTACTCGCGGTTGAAGCGCCGCGCGATCTCGCGCGTGATCTCGACGTTCGACAGCTGGTCTTCGCCCACCGGCACGGCGTTCGCGCGGTACAGAAGAATGTCCGACGCCTGCAGCACCGGGTACCCGAGGTGGCCGTACACGAGATTGTCGCTCTCGATGTGCAGATCGCGGGCCTGCTCCTTGAGCGTCGGATTGCGCTCGAGGCGGTTGCGCGTCACGAGCATCGAGAACAGGAGGAACAATTCCGTGTGTTCCTTCACCATGGATTGACGGAAGACGGGACTCTCCACCGGATCGATGCCCGCCGCAAGCCAGTCGATGACCATGTCGATGGTGTTCTCGTGCAGCATCGACGTGTCGAGGTTGGTGGTCAGCGCGTGATAGTCGGCCACCAGGTGGTAATTGCGGTATTCGCTCTGCAACCCGACCCAGTTTTCCAGCGCGCCGGTGAAATGGCCGAGATGGAGCTTCCCGGTGGGTCGCATACCGCTGAGGATGATTTTCCGTTTCGTATCTGGCATGGTCCGTGAGAGATCGTTTCAGTGCAATCTCTGAAGATACGAAAAGGGACGGAGTGAAGGAAGCGGCGTGGGTGGAAGGTGGAAGGTGCCAGGTTCCAGGTGGAAGGGGTCAGGTGGAAGATGTCAGGTGGAAGATGTCAGGGCGAATTCAGATTCTCGGAGCACTCCAACACTCCAACACTCCAATCCCCCCCCCCAGTCGAATCACTCCATGAAGAGATAGGGACGCCAGCGGTCGTCGACGGCGTTGACGGAGTGCACGAGGAAGGTGACGTGGGAAGGGCGGCGGGGCGTGGAGCGGAGGCGCATGCCCGCTTTTTCGGGTGTGCGGTCGTCCTTCACGTTGTTGCAGCGGATGCAAGCGGCCACGAGGTTTTCCCAGGTGTCCGCGCCGCCGCGCGATTTCGGAATGATGTGATCGACGGTGATCGGCGGGGTAGACGTGCCACAGTACTGGCAGCGGTGGCCGTCGCGGCGAAGAATGTTTTTCCGCGAGAGGATGATGTTCTTGTAGGGGATGCGCTTGTACTGTCCGAGCCGGATCACGCTCGGGAATGGAAACGTGCTGTTGATGGAGCGAAGCACCTTGCCGTCCGCCGTACTGATGATATCAGCCTTCTGCAGATAGACAAGAACAACCGCCTTCTGCACGCTGCAGACGCTGATCGGTTCGTAACTCTGATTCAAGACCAGAACGCGCCCGCTGATGTCGCGCGATCCGGTGTGGTTGCCGCTTTCGAAGACGCCCTCCGATGGTTTCAGTGTCGTGCAGGAAGGTAGCAGGCCACGCGATGAAAATCAATGGACTGCGGAATCACGCTCATGGAGACAGGATGCGGAAATCCCATTCCCGTGCATCCCTCGCGTCCTCAGGCTCCGCGTTCACCCTGCCGCTTCCTCGTAATGAGACGCAGCATGGAGCGAAGTTCGTCCGCCTCCGCGGGCAGGAAGAAACGGAATGCCAGCAGCAGCAACGGGAACAGCAGCGCCAGCGCCCCCTTCCATGCCAGCGCCACGCCCGGCCAGGGGTTCCATCCGGAGAAGAAGAGCGCGGCGACGACGCCGAAGGCCGCGGCGATTTTCAGCAGGCGCCCGTATTCCCACGGCACCGGATACACGCGGCGGCCGATGAAGAAATAGGCCCCGGCCATCACTGCATATGCCGCCAGGGTCGCAAGCGCGCCGCCCATGAGACCGTGTCCCGGGATCAGAAGAAGGTTCGCCGCGACGTTGACCGCCGCGCCCAACCCGGTGACCAGCGCGAGGTACGACGTCCGTTTCTCGATGAGCAGGCCCGCGTTCAGCACCGTCGACAGTCCCGTCCACAGATACCCGAACAGCACGACAGGCACGATGGACAACCCCGACCAATACTCCTTCCCGAGCAGCGCGCGTCCGTGGAAGAGGGGGATCGTGGCGAGGTCCTCGATGAACAGGGACACGAGCACCACGATGGCGGCGCCCAGCAGCGTGAAGTACGTGAGCACACGCGCGAAGAGCGGCTTCGCTCCCGCATCCGATGCGTTCTGGAGAAAGAACGGCTGCCAGGCGTACTGGAACATGGTCACGACGAGCATCATGATGATGCCGAGGCGGTAGTTCGCGCCGTAAATTCCCGCGGCGGCCTCGCCCGCGATGCGCTGCATGATGGGGCGGTCGATCACCTGCACCACCATGGCGGCGAGTCCCGCCGGAATGGTCGGAAGCCCGAAGGCGAGCATGTCCTTCAACAGGGCGCCGCGCACGCGGAACACGAGGTTGCGCCACACCGTCGGGAACAACAGCAGCGTGCAGAACAGCGAGGCGATCAGGTTCGCGCTGAAGATCGACACGATGGACATGCGCAGTCCGAGGACGAAGACGAGATTGAGCGCGATATTGACGCCGATGGACGCGAAGCGGATCAAGGCGAACTGCCGCGATTTCCGTTCCATGCGCAGCGAGGCGAAGGGGATCATGTTGAGCGCGTCCACGGCGAGCGTCAGCGCGGCCAGCGGGACGATGGCGCTCCACGCGGGACGGATCGCGGCGGCGGCGGCGACCGGCTCCGCGCAGAGGAGCAGCCCGGCCGTCAACGCGCCCGCGGCGGCCGCGATGGTCCACAGCGGTGTGCTGAACACCTCCCTCCGGTCTCCGCCGGTACGGTCGGCCAGGAAACGCATGTACGCCGGCTCAAGCCCGAATGTGTACACGATGTTCAGGAAGGCGATGTAGGAATAGACGACCGTCACGATGCCGTATTCCGCGGCGGGAAACAC
This sequence comes from Ignavibacteria bacterium, assembly GCA_016720835.1. Lineage (GTDB taxonomy): Bacteria > Bacteroidota > Ignavibacteria > SZUA-365 > SZUA-365 > JADKJW01. The sequence goes on along the minus strand of JADKJW010000001.1, from coordinate 80,606 downwards.
GTTCGTGTAGAACGGCACCAGCAGAAAATTCAGGAAGCGGCCGAGGATCGTGCTGATCCCGTACACCGCGCTGTCGGCGGTGAGGCGCTTGAGTTTCTCTTTCATTGACGCGAACATACGGAATCCGCCGGAGAGATGTGAGATGGAAAATGCGAGATGCGAGATGCGGGATGGACGTACTCGCGGTGTCCAACATGAATGGTGCCCGGCGCGTACCTCGCATCTCCCATCTCTTTCTCCCCCATCTCTCGCGCAACGATCTGCAAATCACCACGGGATTTCGTACTTTAGGAATTCGGATCCACCCGGATCCGTCCATCCTCCACAATTCGGAAATTCGCAATGACAATCCTGGTCACAGGGGGCGCGGGATTTATCGGCTCGACCATCGCCGAGGCCTGCCTCCGGCTCGGGCACGAGGTTGTCGTCATCGACGATCTGTCGACCGGCGTGCTCGACAACGTTCCGAAAGGCGTCACGTTCTATCAGATGGATATCCGCGACGAGGGCGTGTACGAAATTCTGCACCGGCACCGCGTCGATGTCATCAACCACCACGCCGCGCAGATCGATGTGCGCCGCTCCGTGCTCGATCCGAAGCACGACATCTCCGTCAACGTGCTCGGGTCCATCAACATGATCGAGGCCGGGCTGCGACACGGGATCAGCCGCTTCATCTTCGCGTCGACGGGCGGGGCGATCTACGGCGAGCAGGACGCGTACCCCGCCGACGAGACCCACGCCACCAATCCGGTGTCACCCTACGGGATTTCCAAGCTGACGGTCGAGAAGTTCCTGCATTACTACCATGTCGAACGCGATCTGACCTACACCGTGCTCCGATACACCAACGTGTACGGGCCGCGGCAGAATCCCCACGGGGAAGCGGGGGTGATCGCGATCTTCTGCGACAAGATGCTCCGCGGCAACGACCCGGTCATCAACGGCGACGGATTGCAGACGCGCGACTACGTGTACGTCGACGATGTCGTCCGCGCGAGCGTCGCCGCGCTCGACATGTCGGGGACGGACACATTCAACATCTGCACCGGCGTGGAGACAACGGTGACGAGCATCTTCCACGATCTCAACGCCGGCCTCGACGGCGCGATCAGGGAAGTGCACGGTCCCGGGAAACCTGGCGAACAACGGCGCAGCGTCTGCACCTACGGCAAGATCGAGACGGCGCTGGGCTGGACTCCGACGGTCGGGATGAAGGACGGACTCCTGCGGACACTGGAGTTCTTCCGGGAAAAATTCGCGAATGAATAGCCGTGATCGAGTGGGACGCGCGGGTCCCCCCTCATCTTCACACGCACTCCGTCTTCTCGCTCGGGATCAGGCATTTTCAGCAGGCATCTTTCTCCCTGTTTTCTGTGAATGATGGCAACAGACTGTGAATATTGTTCACTCCTCTTTCACCCGTTCATCATGACCGCACATTGATTTCTAACGCCGACCCAACCATCGACTCACATGTTGATTTCGTTGAAGTTGACGGCATGATTATTGCTTGTAGAAATTAGATTGCCCTATTCGTGTCCCCGCTCCCTCCAAAACACGCGAATCCTTGTTCAACACTTCTGAAACGATAAAAGATCTCGAGATCCCGGAAGGTCGTCGCCTCCTCCATGATTTCTATCATGACAGGAGAATCAAACACGCGATCGAACTCCGCACGGTACTCGACTGCTGGAAGCTGTGCAGGAACGGCCGGGAGATTCAATTCAGCGACGGCAGACGCGTTCGATTCGAAACCAACCTGGGCTTCAAGCTCGGCACGCGGATTTTTTTCGAGGAAATTGTCGGCCGGCATTATTACAACTTCATTCAGGGACTCGTCTACGGCGGCGCGATGCTGGTGCTCCTCGCCGTGTCGCTCTACCTCGCAGGGTATTCCCTGATGTTTGCGATCTCCGCATTCGCGATCGAAGCGCTGCTGTTGCTCCTGCTCGCGGTTGCCACCGCGTACAGCCCGAACGACGACCTGACGGGCGCCAACGGCACCGGCGCGAGCGAAGGCCTGCTCTCGTCCATCAACAGCACGGTGCGCGAAATGACGAACGCCGTATCGGATCTGTTCCGCTTGATCTCGCAGGCGGACATCCGGCAGGATGTGCTTCTGACACGACTCACGGAGCATTTCTCGAAAACCAACGCGGAGAATTTGCGCCAGTACTCGGAGAAGCTCGACGAGACGAACGGACTCCTGCGGCTGTTCCTCGAAACCACGTATCACAATCAGGCGGAACTGTCGCGCCAGCAGGTGGCGGCGCTGCAGGAAACGCGACAGACCCTCGACCAGCTCGTCGAGCGTTTCGGCGCGGGATCTCCCTCCGACGAACGCGCCGCGGACAGCGCCGCGGTCCGCGCGGGCGTTGCGTCGGCCCAGGACCGCGGGTGAGGCACGAAGTGTGGTACGCAAACGCCGTGTGGAGCTGTTCTTCATCCTGTACATCACGGCAGTGGCGGCCTTCGTCATCGTCTCGAAGCAGCGCGAAGCCGTCGATCAGCGCGTCGACGTCCGCTACCGTCAGATTGTCGAGACCTTCATCCGTCCGGCGCGCATGCACTTCGAAAGCGACACCCTGTTCCATTATGTGGATGCCGGCCAGTCCGGACTCGTCGCGCGGGGCGCGGAAGGGTTGGAGACCACCGTCTACCTGGACGACATCAGCCCGGAGGATACCGCCGTGCTGACACTCGTCTCGGTCGCGCGCGACAATGCGCTCATTTCGCCGTCCACCGTCCGTATCGGCGGTCGCCGCGGCGTCGGCGAGCTGCATGACAACCGTATCGCGTTTCCCGTGCGGTGCAGGTTCTCGCGCACGGGCGCGTACACCCTCACGTTCGAAGCGCGGACGACGCGCGTGCACGCGCAGAGCGACTCGCTGCTCCGCTACCGCGGCGTCGTCTTCCCGGCCGACATCCTGCCCGCAGCCTCGCTGGAAAGCATCGAGACAGCCACCGCGTCCCTCGCGATCCGCGTCGAGGACACGTCCTACGCGAACATGCGCGACAGGATGCGCCTGCGCGTCGAGGCGGAGAAATCCGAGGTCGCTTCCGCCATCGGGACCGAGGTCGACAACCTGTTCACGGTAACCCATTCCTACCCCGCGCCCACCGCGCGCATCGTCCGGGGCGGCGGCGTGATCGAATCGGTCACGCGGTCCACTTCGCAGACCGCGTTCCTGTGGCGCGGGACGCCGACGCGCGGGACCGACACCGTGACGGTGGAATTTCGCGTCGAGAAGAGCGGTCGTCTCATGGATGTCTCACGGCAGTCATTCGCGGTGACGGGCGTCGAGCCGTTTTTGCAGCAGCATGTGCCCGATGTCGTGTACGCCGGCGAGGAACTCCACTGCGCGCTGAACGTCGCCGGCCTGACCGTCACGCAAGCCTACCGGTGGGAGCTGTCCGAAGTCACCGGCGACCGGGTGATCTCCCGCAAGGACTCCGGCACCGGGCCGCACGTCGCGTACGTCATTCCGAACAACTTCGCGAACAAGACCCTCCGCATCCGCGGCTTTTACAACAACGCTCCGTACGCGTGCATTTCACCGCGGTCGCATCAGCGCGGCCTCTCGGTCTTCACCCTGCGGGTGATCGAACCACCGACGCATATCCGCTTCGAACCGCCCGTGCATCCGACGCTGCTGGAGATCTTTCCTCTCACGGCGTACCGATACAACACGCCCGAAACCAAGAACTGGCGCCCGGTGCCGCATCCGGACAGCGTTCGTGTGACGATGCGCATGTTCGACCCCAAAAAATCGGACAAGGACATCGAATATCTGCCTGTCACGGTCACGATGACGGAGCCGGGGCGGTTTCATTTTTCCATCCGGCGCAACATCGTCGCCTTGAAGAATCCGGTGCGCGTGCTGGTCACCATCCGCGCCTTCGAGGCCGAACTCGAGCGCGAATTCACTCTCTACAACGATTGACCGGGTATTCCGGCACGGTTCCTGTGATAGTACCACGTACATACATGACGACACTGCATAACACGCTGTCTTCCCGCCCGTGCGGGGGGCAATCCATTCACTGTTCTGTTAGGAGGTTTTTCCAATGAAGCGACTCATCGGATCCCACCGCCCGCTGCTGGTCCTGGCGCTCCTGCTGGTGCTGGGCACGCTGCTCGTTCCGCAGTCAACCACGAACGCTCAGTCGAAAGACGAGCAGATGACGCTCGACCAGTTCAAGGCGTTCCTGCGTGACGAAGGCCTCGGCCGCGATCTGACCATGGCCAACCACGAAGAACTCATGAAACTCAGAGAGGGTGGACCGCTGACCGAGCGCGTGGTGAAGATTGGCACCGCGACATTCATCATGAACCTCGCGGTCATCTATGGCGTGGCGGCGTCGTCTCTGCTCCTCATCCTCCTGTTCTTCACTCCGCTCGGCCTGGCCATCTTCCGCGGCAACCTCCATTCGTTCATCGGCGCCATCCTCAAGGCGACCGGCCTCTCGAAGCGTTTCGGCGAGCATCTGATGACGAAGCCGAAATACTGGCTGCACAAGGAAAAGAGCGTACGCGACGCGTTCGGTCTCTACATGCACAACGACTTCATCAAGAATTACAAGAACAACATCACGGCCATCGCGTTCATCGGAACGGCCTTCCTGATTCTCAACATCGGTCTCCGCGGCGTGAAGTTCATGGTCGCCCAGGTGCCGGACATGATCGTGCTCGCGATCATCGTGGAAATCACGGTGCTCTGTCTTCTCGGTCTCACCACCTGGTACGAGAAGGAAGAGGATGAAGAAGCCGGCGCGGGCAAGGGCATGCCGGGCAAGCAGCTGACCCTCGTCGATGTCGAACGCCGTCTGGATGCCCTCAAGAAAGAACTCGAGGACTCCGTGAGCACCGAGACCGGCCTCCGCGGTCAGTAATTCCAACCCGAACGAACCCAGTTCCCCCGGAGGAAACGACCCATGGCACAGAGCGCTGACCACTATAAAAAATATCAGGTCTACTTCTTCCTCTATCTGGCCGTCATCTGCGAGCTCCTCATCATCATCGTGGAACGCGACGATGCCGAAGCGGACCTCCTCCTGAAACAGCGCCAGCTCGAGGAGAAGAACCGACGCATCATCCTTGAATTGCTCAAGAACATGCCCACCGTCGCGGCGGCGGGCGATAACCAGCTCAAGGTCAACGAGTCCCGCTACTTCACCGTCCGCGTGAAGGGCCTCGGCGACAAGGACGAAGTGACGACCCCGCCGGTCGTCGAAGTCTCGAAAGACGGAGCGATCCGCCAAGTCCTCAAATACCCGGAAGACATCCGCGATTCCTCGCTCGAGTCCACCACCGGCGAGCGCATCTACCGGTTCAACTGGAAGGCCGACCAGGGCCCCGGGAAGTTCGACTTCTGGGTCAAGGCCGGAACCAACCGCGTGGAATTGAAGCCCGAGATCGGCCGCGAGGCCGTCATCAAGGTGGGCTCCCTCGATTTCAAGCGCGAGGAAATCCAGAAGGCCATCGATTTCGATCCGGCGCTGAAAGGCACGCCGCTCGAATCCTTCATCCAGCGAAGCGAACAGCTCGACCCCGCGCGCTTCACGGTCGACGTCATCTCGGAAGCCTACGATCAGTTGCAGATCCAGGCCGATCCGATCGTGACGGCTGTCGGGTTCGAAGCCTACAATGAAATCAAGGTGCGCGGAACGACCGTGGACAAGGTCACCTCGATCAACGTGAGCGGCGGCGGCACCTCCCTCGGACCGAAGAGCGCGCAGAATCCCTGGCGCAGCGACGATCCTCTTCGCGGCAAGTGGGCGTGGACCGGCAAGTTTACCGAAGCCGGAGAAAAGACCATCACCGCCGAAGCGGGCGACACCCGCGGCGCCGGCGCGCTCAGCCGCTCGCGTCCGATTCAGTTCACCGTCGTCGTGAAGGATCCGATTCTCGCGCGCAAGCGCCCGACGCGCGCCTACTCCGGCGAAGCGTTCGAAATGAACATCAACGTCAACGGTCTCGAAGACGTCGGCTCGTACCAGTGGAAGCTTCTGGTCGACGACAAGGAAGCGCAGAGCGGCACCGGCAGCATCGTGAAGTACAAGATCCCCGACGGCGCGAAAAATCTGAGCATCAAGGCGTCGTACAAGGATCGCGGATACTTCGTGTATGTCGATTCCTCGAAGAAGCAGCTCGTCCCCTCCGACTTCCAGTACCCGGTTGTTGTGCCTCCGTTCAACATCACTCCGCAGTTCAGCAACGGCGGCGAGTATCCGATCAACACCACGTTCGAGTTCATCACCGACCGTTGCGGCCGCTGCACGGCTGCGAACATCCGCAATGTGCCGCGCAACGATATTCGCGTGACGGTGGAAGATGAGAACGGCAACGACCTGCTCGCGGGCGATCCCGACATCGAGGATCTGCCGGCGACCGCACCCCTGCAGGAAGGAACCCGCGTGCGGTTCTACCTGAAAGGAAAGGTCAAGCGCGATGGCACTCCGGCCACGATCACCATCAAGTCCGGAACCAGCACGGAGAAGTTCAATATCGTCCTCATCCCGGCGGAGCAGTAGCCGCCCATGCCTACGCAGAACATTCGAGATCACTATCTAGAGAACGAGGTATGTGCATGAACCGAACAATCGCAATGAGACTCTTGCTGTGCATGGTGATTCTGGCGGCGGGCTTCGGCCTGCGCGCCAGCGCCCAGCCGGACAGAGAAGTTCGCAACAAACAGGGCGAACTCAAGAAAGAATACAATGACGTGCAGGAGAAGAACCAGATCGTGCGTCAGGCGGCGAAGGACAAACCGCTGCCCCAGAGCGGACGCCGCCGGGGCAACATCAACACCGGCTACGACTTCACGCAGGTCCGCGGCTACGGACTCCGCCCGCAGGCGTTGCAGGACCGGCTCGATCTCATCTTCAAGCGCGCCGCGGACCTCGGTCTCGGCGGCTTCGAAGAGGAGTACCATCTGAACGGACAGACCGTGCCCTGCAAGAACGGGCAGGGCTCCGCATCGATCTCCCGCGTCGAAGTGTACGTCGTGGAAGCCACGCCCGAGGAAATCGAACGGGATGGCATCAACCCCTACGATCTGCTGGAAGTCCGGATGATCAAGCAGGAGAGCTGTCCCGAAGCGAAACGGGAAGAAGACGAAGGGGATGATGAGGAGGGCCGCCGCCGCCGCGCCACCACGCAGCAGCAGCCGCCGAAACAGTACATCCTGTCGGGCATGGACCTGTGGTCCGCGATCAAGTCGGCCGATGAAGGGATCTACGATGATCTCCTCGCACGTCGCATCAACGAAGAGCCGATTCCGCAGCCGGACTTCCGCGCCGAGAAGCGCGGTCCGTTCATCGTGATGACCCAGACCGATCTCGAGACCGCGACCAGCCGCTTCTCCGATTTCTGGAACGTGCGCGATACCATGCGACTCGAGCAGAAGCCGGGGACGGAAGCGGCCAACGGTCCGTTGTTCACCGGCCAGATGCCGCTGATGTTCCCGGAAGAGTCGAAGATCCGCCTCCAGAATCCGAACAAGGATCCGCTCCTCATCACGAAGGCCACATTCACCGGCGCGAACGCGTCGAACTTCAAGGTGAAGTCCCCGATGCCGATGCAGCTGGACGCGAAGGGCTCGCCGCAGGCGCGCCAGGACATCCAGTTCGAATACGACGGCTCCTCGCAGTATGAAACCTTCGGGCAGCTGCGCATCGAATCGCAGAACGCGAGCATGATGCAGATCGTCGACGTCGTGGCGAACCCCGGCAAGCAACCGTCCGATTTCGTGGTGCTCGACGCGTCGCTCGACAAGATCGAACTGCGCTCGCCGGCCCGCTCCGGCTTCGCGGCCGACTGGCGTCTCGGCTACAGCTTCGGCACCCCGCAGATTTCGCTGCCGCGCGCGATGTCCGGCATGTCGACGCTGAGCGTCGGATACAAGCATCAGATGAGCATGGGCATCGTGTTCCCGATGAACATGAATACGGACGGTGTGCCGAATCCCCTCGGCTATTCGACCGGGTACCTGCAGTCCGCCATGGGCTACAACGTGTCCTTCGATTTCAATTTCGGCTTCCCGTTCTCGCTTGGCGGTTTCCTGACGGTGACGGATCGCTTCGACGCGACGTCCGCCTATCATGACATGAAGCTGCTGAACCTGGTGAATGAAGACCGCACCTACGAGAACAACTTCTTCAACATCTCCACCGCTGCGCTCGTGTACTATCCGATCATGTTCCGCGATCGCACGGACGTTCCCGGCATCCTCGTCCGCCTCGATCTCGGCGGCGGCTTCATGCGCGTCGATCGCAACTATTCGGCGCTCGCCAACGGCAAGCTGCTCATGCCGGACAGGACGCTGCGCGACGTGAAGAAGGGCGAGCTGTACTGGATGGAGCGCGAGAAGGACATCTTCGACGTTACATTCGCGTCAGATTTCATCAACACGGGAGCGAAGAACAATTACGGCATCGGCGTGCAGTACTTCTCCGGACGCATGATGGCCGACCTCTGGCTGGAGCTGACCGAATGGCTCCGCGTCGAGGCGAGGTATTCCTTCCTCCTCCGCACCCGCGAAGTGTGGGAATATGATACCAGCGTTTTCCTGGTCACGCCGCGGATCCGCCTCGGCCTCCCCTCACTCTTCAACTAAGGAGCGAAGGCCATGAAGAACGCGAAACCCACCCATTCGGAAACCCGAGAAACACTCATGAACGCCATGACCAGAACCGCTTTCCTCCTCGTCGCGATCCTGCTCGCCTGGACCGCGCTGCCTTCCCCGGCGGCCGCGCAGCCGGGAAACGACGCGCTGACGTCCATTGACGCCATCATGCGTTACATGACGAGCGACAACTATTCGAAGGAAGACCTCCTCCGCCGCATCGTGTGGTCCGAGAAACTCGTCACCGAAGTCGTCAACTATACTCCGACCGACGACAACCGCCAGCGCTATCTCGAACTGCTCGACATCGGCATCACGCAGTTCCAGAACGAAAACGTGCGCCTGCGCGTGCTCGTGCGCGCCATCACCACACTCGATCCGCTCATCCAGAAGTACTTCCCGCAATGGATCGTCATGGACGAGGCGATGGTGCTCGAGGTCATGCGAAAGGTGCGCGACAACCGCGACGATCTGCGCGACGACGAAGCCGTGCTCATCGCCGACCGCATTCTCACCGGCAAGGCGCGTATCCGCGTGATCCGCAGCCCCCGGGCCGAGGACAATCTGATCGCGGTCATCATCGAGAAGGCGCGTCCGCTGGAACCCGGCAGCGCCGGCGTCGGCGGATTCAGCGTGAATCCCGAAGCGCCGGATTACGAGGACTACCGCATCGTGGGCGCGAAGAACCTGCGCAGCGTCCTCAGCGCGGACCTCTACGACCGCGTGGTCGCCCGGCATGAGTACGCGCATCGCGTCGAGACCGGCGCGCTGCAGCCGCGGCCCGACAACGCGGAAGCCACCATCAGCATTCCCTTCGGCGGCGGCTTCATGTGGACGCTCGAGTCCGGCAGTCCCATCAACAACGCGACGGGCGTCCAACCCGCGCGGATCCGCGCGGGCTTCGAACTGAAGATCGGCAACGACTGGGTCAACCTGCCGTTCCTCTACGGACCGCAGTGGAACGCCTTGTTCGTCTACGAGCCGTCAGGCGTCGAGCACATCAAGCTTGGTCCCGCCGTTCCCTTCACCTGGGGCGACGTGAGCATCAACGAGGAACTCGCCCTGCTGAAGCACCGCAAGCTGAACGGAACCTGGGGCGCGTCGGGCGAGTACTTCCGCCAGCTCTCCAACATCGCCTCATCCAGCGGCGATGCGGACGGGATCGGCGCGGCCGCGTTCGTGTCGTTCGGCTTCAACAAGTTCGGGACGCGCAAGATCACGAACGGCGACGGCGAGATCATCAACGGCACCGGGACGAGCCTCTATTACCGCAATCTGCGGGAGAATCTCGATGCCCTGAAGGATCCGGTCACCGGCAAGATTCCGGCGTCTGAAATGAAGCAGCTGTCGTTCTTCTTCCTCACGTCCACGGCCACCGCGTATTACTGGCGCGATCTCGGGTTCATGCTCGACGGGCTGCGCATCCATGCCGGTATCGGGTATCAGAAGGTGAACGAAGCGCGGCGGAAGTACGCGGGCATCGACACGCCGCCGACCAGCGATCCGGGCGCCATCGGCGCCATCGCCGACAGCGTGAAAATCCTGAACGGCTACGGCGTGCTCGACGCCTTCCTGCGCCTTTCCTACGATCACCGCGGCAAGACCTACTACGGCGCGTCGCTGCAGTATTTCAACGGCGGGCTCATGGGCGAGGCGTACCTGAACATCTTCACGTGGATGCGCGCGGAAGTGAAGTATTCGCGCGTCGTCTTCCGTGATCCCGAGCTGTGGGAGCATACGGAGATGATCGTTCCGGGCCTCCGCATCAACTTCAACTTCTGACGTGTCCCGCGTTCCATCGCCTCCGATGGAGCGGACCGACGTCACGCCGATCCTCTGACCACAGAACAGGCGATGCGTCCCGCGCATCGCCTGTTCCACTTTTTTCCCCCGCATGTCCTCCCGAGTTTTCGGAACGTCCCGCGCACCCCTGATGAACCACCTGCCGCCACGTCACGCGCTCTTCGTCGCCCTGCTCTGCCTTCTCGGAGCGGCGCGGCCTGCCGTGGCATCGGCGGGCGGCGCGGACAGCACCCGGAAACCCACCATCATCTCCGCGCGGAGCACGCATCCGGAGCGCGTGCAGATCGAGGTTCGCTCCGTCGACATCAGTCACTTCCCCTCGGCCAGCGTCATCCTCGACGCGCGCGACACCACGGGCGCGCACTACCCCGCGTTGAAGAAGAACGACCTGCAGCTGTTTCAGGACGGACTTCCGGTCACGATCACGTCGATTGAAAAATTGTCGTCGAGCAACAGCCTGCCCGTCGACATCGTGTTCGTCATCGACCAGACGGGAAGCATGCGGCAGGAAGTGAACGAGGTCAAGGCGAACATTTTCGAGTTCACCTCGCGGCTTGCCTCGCGGGGCGTCGATTACCGGCTCGGCCTCATCACGTTCAGCGACCGGATCGAGCGGCGCAAGGAATTCACCGAAGACGTCAACGTCTTCATCAGCCATATCGACAACATGACGATCGGCGGGGGAGGGGACAGCCCCGAGAACGCGCTGGAGGGCCTGGCGGAAGCGACCACGCTCAAGTTCCGTCAGTCCGCCCAGAAGATCTTCATCCTCGTCACCGACGCGACCTATCACCAGAAGGCCGACCGGGGCGACGGCCGAACGGATTTCACCACGGAGTCCATGGCCGCGTTCCTGAAGAAGAACGTCGTGCGGCTTTTCGCGATCACGCCCGGAAAAATTGCAGAGTATCGGGTCCTGACCTCCGCGACTAGGGGAAAGCAGTTCGACATCGTGCAGGACTTCAGCTCGATTCTCGACGAATTCAGCGAGTCCATCACCAACCTCTACGCGGTGAAATACCTCATCAAGGCCGATGTGCCGCCGGAGAAAATCGTCCTGGAAATCCGCAACAACCAGAACGAGGTGGTCGTCAAGCAGGACGTGGCCGTGCTCGAGGTCGACAAGAAATTCATCCTCGAGAACATCCTGTTCGATTTCAACCGGGCGACCTTCGATCAGAGCTTTGTGACCGAGCTGCTCAACATCCTGAACATGTTGAGAACGTACCCGGGCATGCACGTGGAAATTCGCGGGCACACCGACTTCCTCGGCAGCGACGAATACAACATCGCGCTGTCCGACGCGCGCGCGCGCGCCGTGAAGAAGTACTTCGTCGACCGCGGTATCGCCGCCACGCGCCTCGCGACGCGGGGAATGGGCAAGTCGCATCCCGTCGCGCCCAACGATTCCGAAATCGGCCGACGGCTGAATCGTCGCACCGAGATCATCATCACGCAGAAGTGATGCGAACTGCGGAGAGTGTCCCGAAAGGCCGGCAAGCGGGCTCATGGATTTCGATTGTTGAAGCTGAACGGACAGATTCTTCCCTTCGGCTTCGCTCAGGGCAGGCTACTACGCTCAGAATGACGGGGCTTGGGCACCGAGTCCCCGCGTCTCCGTGTCCCCGCGTCCCCGAGTCCCCGTGTCCCTGTTTCATCGCTGCAGAGAATCATTCCCCCATGATCTTCACGATCAGCCGTTTCTTCCGCAGCCCGTCGAATTCCGCGTAGTAAATCTGCTGCCATGGGCCGAAGTCGAGTTCGCCCTTGGTGACGGGAACGACCACCTCGTGGTGCACGAGCAAACTTTTCAGATGGGCGTCGCCGTTCGTTTCTCCCGTCCGGTGATGCCGGTAGGCGGGATCGAAGGGCGCGAGGCGCTCGAGCCATTCGTCGATGTCCCGGATGAGCCCGCTCTCCGCGTCGTTGACATACACTCCCGCGGTGATGTGCATCGCCGACACGAGGACCATGCCCTCCTGGATGCCGCTGCGGCGGAGGATCTGCTCCACGTCGCCGGTGATGTTGATGTACTCGCGTTTGTTTTTCGTGTTGAACGTCAGATATTCGGTGTGAAATGTCATCGCACACTCCTCGCTTGATCCATGAACAACGCGCTGCAGGATGATACTCTGAAGGCGGGTGAAACGCAAGACGGGGACACGCTGCGCGCGACCCTCGCCGCCATCCTGTTCACGCGCCCCGACTCCACCTACATTGTCGGACGCTTCGCCGTTGCGTCGGAGCCCTTTCCCGTCGTCGCCACGGGCGACATGTTCGCGCCCACCGTGGGGGAAAGCTACATCCTGACGGGGACCTGGGTGCAGCATCCCAAATACGGCAGGCAGTTCAAGTGGACGTCGTACGAGAACGTCATGCCCGCAACGGAGGATGGCGTGGAGCGCTACCTCGGATCGGGGCTGATCCGCGGCATCGGTCCGGCCATCGCGCGCCGCATCGTGCGCGCCTTCGGCGCGGGGGCGATCGATGTCATGAACACCGATATCGCCCGGCTTCGCGAGGTGGAGGGCATCGGCGCGAAGACGCTCGCATCCATTCGCGAATCGTGGGAACGGCAACGCGGCGTGCAGCGCGTCATGCTGTTTCTGAAAGCCGCGGGCGTCGGCACCGGGCATGCGGCCGCCATCGTCGGCGCCTACGGCGCGGACGCGGTGCAGCGGGTGCGCAACGAACCCTACGGTCTGATCGCGGACGTCGACGGCATCGGCTTCGCGACGGCCGACCGCATCGCACGCAGCCTCGGCACGCAGCCGAACGACGCCGGACGCCTGCAGGCCGGCGTCCAGTTCGTCCTTCGCGAAGCCGCGCGCGGCGCGGGGCACAGCTTCCTGCCGTTCGAGCAGTGCGTCCACTCCGCCGCCGCGGTGCTCGAGGCCGACGCCGATGCCGTGCGTTCGGCAGTGAACACCCTGACGCGCGAGCGCCTCCTGCACGCGGACGGCGACGCGGTGTACCTTCCCGCGCTCTGGCAGGCCGAGCGTTCCGTCGCCTCCTCCCTCGCGCGCCTCTTCGCGCAGGAACCGCTCTTCCTCGACCACCTCACGCTCGACGCGCTGCTGCGCGAGACGGAACGCCGCTTCGCGATCGAGTACAGTCCGCACCAGACCGAGGCCATCCACAAAGCGCTTGCGGGACCCGTGACCATCATCACGGGGGGGCCGGGAACCGGCAAGACCACGGCCGTCTCCGGCATGATCGAACTCGCGCGCGCGCTCGGCACCCGCGTGGCACTGTGCGCGCCGACGGGCCGCGCCGCGAAACGCCTCTCGGAACTGTCGGGCTGCGAGGCGAAAACCATCCACCGCCTCCTCGAGTTCGAGCCGGGTGCGGGCGTGTTCCAGCGGAACGAGGAGCAGCCCCTCGATATCGAGCTCCTCATCGTCGACGAAGTCTCGATGATCGATGTCGAGCTCATGGATGCCCTCCTCCGCGCCGTGCCCGGCGCGGCGCGCGTCGTGTTCGTCGGCGATGTGGACCAGCTCCCGTCGGTCGGCCCCGGGAACGTGCTGCGCGACATGATCGCCTCCGGGCAGATCGAGACGGTGTCGCTGCACGTGATCTACCGGCAGGCCGAGGACAGCCGCATCGTGAGCAACGCGCATCGCGTGCGGACCGGCTTCGCGCCGGTGTTCGGTCAGGACTGTTTCTTCATCGAGGAGGAACAGCCCGAGGGGATCGCACGGACGATCCGCGACGTTGTCGTGCAGCGCATCCCCCGCGAAATGCACTTCGATGCGCGCACGCAGATCCAGGTGCTCTCGCCGATGCACGGCACCGTCGCCGGCGTGCAGCATCTGAACGAGATGCTGCAGAAGGATCTCAATCCCGCCGGCCGTCTGATCGCGCAGCGGGGCGACCGCGCCTGGCACGTCGGCGACAAGGTGATGCAGACCCGGAACAATTACGACAAGGACGTCTTCAACGGCGACATGGGATTCATCGACAGCGTGGACAACGACGAAGGGGTGGCGCTGCTGCGCTTCGACGACCGCGTGGTGCGCTACGCCATCGACGAGCTGGACGACGTGACGCTCGCCTACGCCGTCACCATCCACAAGAGCCAGGGCAGCGAATACGACGTGGTGGTGATCCCGCTCACGCTGCAGCATCGCGTCATGCTGCAGCGCAACCTCCTCTACACCGCGATGACGCGGGCGCGCCGCCTGCTCGTCCTGATCGGACAGCGCGCGGCGCTTTCCCACGCCGTGCAGAACGACCGCATCGCGCTGCGATACTCCGGCCTTCGCGACGCGATCCGCGCGTTCCTCCGCTGAACGCGGCATTGCGCGATGCCGTCGGGCCGACGCGGCGCGACGGGATTTCCGGTGCTTGCCGTTTGGATATTTTTCAATACATTGCCATGTCGCGTTTCACTACACTCTCGTCATTCTGCCTCCGGCGTGGACCCTGCCTTGTGCCGCGAACGGAGTCCTCCCATGCTCAAGAAACATCGACAGGTCAGCATAGAAAAACTGCGTCTCACCAACCCGCAACGGGAGGGGGTGCTGCAGCTGCTGGCTTCGCAGAAGAACAAGTACCGGAAGCTGCTCCACGAAGCGCACGAGCGGCTCCACATCCTCGCGGACATGACCTCGAGTCTCGAATTCTGGCAGAATATCGACGGGCATTTCGAGCATATCAGTCCGGTCTGCGAGAAGATGACCGGGTACGTGCCGTCCGAGTTTTTCAACGATGAAGTCCGCATCGAGGACATCATCCACCCCGACTCGCGCCGGCAGTTCGCGCGGGATAAAAAGAAAGCCGTCGCAGGGCGCTCCGGCACCGATGTGGAGTACAAGTTCCTCCGCAAGGACGCGCAGGTGCGCTGGGCCCTGACCTCATGGCAGCCCGTGGTCACGCGGCGCGGCCGGCAGATCGGCGTGCGCATCAGCATCCGGGATATCACCGCGCAGAAGCTCTTCCAGGAACTGGCCACGAATTACGAAACCGCGTTTCGCGCGCTCGTGTCGGAAGCGCAGGCGGTGGCGGTGATTTCGCTCGATCCCGCCGGCGCCGTCCTGTCGTGGAATGCGGCGGCCGAACGCATGAGCGGGAGAGCCGAGCGCGACGCGGTCGGAGCCGGATTCCTCGGCATGCTCGATGGGGCCGGACGGGAGGATGGCGAACGCCTGCTCGACGCGCTCCGTGTGTTCCCGCCGGAACCGCATGCAACGTTCCTTGCCGCGCTGACGCGGAGCGATGCCACGCTGCTTCCTGTCCGCATCACGTTCACCGCGCTGTACGACAGCGATCAGAAAGTGAGCGAAGTGCTCTGCTTTTTCCACGCCGCTTCCGTCGAGACGGCGTGAGCGCCGACCGTCCTTGTCTCCTGTTCCCCCGACCATCACCCTCGATTCTCCGTCCCGCGCCTCATGATCCATCGCTTCATCAACTCCTCCGCGGGTGACGCCGCGTCACCTTCCGGCGCGGGCTTCCCCGTCGAACCCGCCGTGCGCACGACGGTGCTGCCGTCCGGTCTGACCGTGCTCAGCGAACGGGTGGCATCGGTCCGTTCCGTCGCCCTCGGATGCTGGCTGAACGTCGGCAGCCGCGACGAGGCCCCTTCCCAGAACGGCATCTCGCACTTCATCGAGCACGCGGTGTTCAAGGGCACGCGGAAGCGCAAGACGCACCAGATCGCGCAGTATCTCGACGCGGTGGGCGGGTATGTCAACGCGTTCACGGGGAAAGACACCACCTGCTACTATGCGCGCATTCTCGATTCCCATGTCGGCCGGGCCGTGGAATTGCTGTCCGACCTCATCCTTGCTCCCGCGTTTTCGGAGAAAGAGATACGGAAGGAGAAAATGGTGATCGCCGAGGAGATGCGCAGCATCGAGGACGATCCCGAAGACATCATCAACGATCATTTCGAGGCGCTGCTGTTCGGCGCGCATCCGCTGGGGCAGCCGGTCATCGGCACGCTCGCGGCCGTGGAGGCGCTCGATCGCGACGCCCTGGTCCGCGCGGTCGCGGAGCGCCATACCGCGCGCAATCTCGTCGTGTCGGCGTCGGGCAACGTCGAGCATGAGCGCCTTGTCGGTCTCTGCGCCCGGGCCTTCGCCGATTTGCCCGCGGGCGTCCCGCCGCACCGCGTCCGCCCCGCCGCGCGTCCGCCCCGCCATACCCGCCTCTCGCGATCCATGCAGCAGACGCATGCCATCTTCGGCAGGCGCGTGCCCGGCGCGCGGCACGCCGACAGCGACGCGTTGCTGCTGCTCAACGCGCTGCTGGGGGACGGCATGGCCTCGCGGCTTTTCCAGCGCGTCCGCGAGCGTCACGGCTACGCATACAACATCTACTCGTTCGCCACGCTCTACGAGGATGCGGGCGTGTTCGGCGTCTACCTCTGCGCCGACCAGTCCACCGTGGAGAAGTCCGTCGACCTCATCCGGCGCGAACTCGACGATCTCCGCGTCGCGCCCGTGTCGGCGCGCGAACTGCGGCGGACCAAGGAACAGGTCATCGGCAGCACCATGCTCGGACTCGAGAGCATGAGCACGCGGATGAGCCGCCTCGCGAAGGACCACCTGTACTACGGGCGCGTCACCCCCGTCGAGGAAATCGTGCGGCGGATTGAAAACGTCAGCGCGGCGGACATCCAGCGCGTCGCCGTCCACGCCTGCGCCCACGAACGGTATTCGTCCGTCACCATCGATCCCGTCCAGGAATAACGGACTGGCGGGGTCTGTTGGTAATTCTGCCTCGCGTGGTTACATTTGACCGGGTTTTTCACCCGCGGCAGGAAATCCCTGAACATACGGCTTCGCGCATCCCATCCCCTCCCGACCGGAGCGGGAAGGGCAGCAGAGGACGCCCGCGAATCGCCCGAGACCACTGAACCGACGTACCTATGGCGCCAGAACTGAAACTTTCACACCGCGCGGGGATCATGCCCGCGTCGCCGATCCGCAAACTCGTCCCGCTCGGCGATGCCGCCAAAAAGCGCGGCGTGCACGTGTATCATCTCAACATCGGCCAGCCCGACATCGAAACCCCGCCGGAGTTCTTCCAGGCGGTCCGCGACTACCGCGAAAAAGTGGTTGCGTACGGCAATTCCCAGGGCAATGCGGTGTTCATCGACAGCATCGTCGGCTACTATCGCGGCCTCGACATTCCGTTGACCCCGAAGCAGGTGCTCATCACCACGGGCGGTTCCGAGGCGATCACCTTCGCGATGCTCGCCGTGGCCGAGCCCGGCGAAGAGATCATCGTGTTCGAGCCGTTCTACACGAATTACAACGGGTTCGCGATCATGGGAGGCATCACCCTCGTCCCGGTCGAGACCCGCGCCGAGGACGGCTTCCACCTGCCCTCCGAAGAGGACCTCGCGCGGTGCATCACGCCGAAGACGCGCGCGATCGTCATCTGCAACCCGAACAACCCCACGGGCACGGTGCTGCGCGAAGACGAACTCGCCATGATCGGACGCCTCGCCGTGGCGCACGGCCTGTACATCCTGTCCGACGAGGTCTACCGCGAATTCATTTACGAGGGCGGCACCAGGAGCATGCTCCAGCTTGAAGGGCTCGAACAGCATGTGGTGGTGATGGACAGTCTCTCGAAGCGCTACAGCCTCTGCGGCGGGCGCATGGGCTGCATCATCAGCCGCAACGAGGCGCTGATGGAAGTGTTTCTGCGCTTCGGCCAGGCGCGTCTCTGCACCGCGTCGCTCGAGCAGATCGGGTCCGCCGCGCTCGTCGACGCGGGCGCCAAGTATTTCGAACCCATGATTTCCGAATACCGCGCGCGACGCGACGCGACCTTCGAGGAACTCATGAACATCCCCGGCGTCGTCTGCCGCAAACCGAGCGGCGCCTTCTACATCATGGCCAAACTCCCCGTGCGCGACGTCGAGGATTTCGCGGCGTGGATGCTCACCGATTTCCAGGTGGACGGCGAGACCACCATGGTCGCTCCCGGACCCGGTTTCTACGCCACGCCGGGCCGCGGCACGGACGAGGTCCGCCTCGCGTACGTGCTCGACGCCGAGGCCTGCCGCCGCGCCGTGCGCATCCTCGCGAAAGGCATCGAGACCTACAACGCGCGCGGACCGCACGCACCGAACGCACCGAAAGCCCGCACGCAATGATCACTGTCACCATCGACGGAAAGAGCATCCAGACGGAGCCGACGAAGACCATCATCGACGCGGCCTTCGAGAACGGCCTGTACGTTCCCCATTTCTGCTGGCATCCCGCGCTCTCCATTTCGGGCAACTGCCGCATGTGTCTCGTCGAGGTCGAGAAGATGCCGAAGCAGGTGATCGCGTGCTCGACGCTCTGCATGGACGGCATGGTCGTGCACATCAATTCCGAGAAGGCCGTCGAGGCGCGCGCCGCCGTGATGGAGTTCATTCTCATCAACCACCCGCTCGACTGCCCCATCTGCGACGAAGCGGGCGAGTGCAAACTGCAGGACTACGCCTACCGCTTCAGCGTCGGCGAATCCCGCTTCGACGAAGAGAAGAACCACAACATGAAGCGCACCGCGCTCGGCCCGAGGGTCATGTTCGACGCCGAGCGCTGCATCTCCTGCTCCCGCTGCATCCGCTTCTGCGAGGACGTCGTCGGCGATCCGCAGCTCACGTTCGTGCAGCGGGGCGACCGCGTGACCGTGGCCACGTTCCCCGGCAAGCAGCTCGACTCGCCCTACTCCATGAACGTCATCGACGTCTGCCCCGTCGGCGCGCTCACGAACACGGATTTCCGTTTCAAGGCCCGCGCATGGGACATGTCGAAGACGCCGAGCATCTGCACGGGCTGCGCGCGCGGCTGCAACACCAACATCTGGGTGCGGCAGAACGACATCCTGCGCCTCACGCCGCGCGAGAATCAGGACGTGAACAATTTCTGGATGTGCGACGCGGGACGGCTCGAAAGCTGGCGCGACGTCAACGCCGGCACGCGCGTCAAGCAGCCCATGCTGCGCCGCGACGGCGTCCACGTTCCGGTCACCTGGGACGAAGCGCTCGCCTCGGTCGTGTCGGACCTGAAGGGCTACGCGAAGCAGCAGATCGCGGTCATCGGATCGCCCTTCGACACCTGCGAGGACGCCTGGGTGTTGCAGCGCTTCGCGCGCGAAATCCTGCACACGCCGTACCTCGACCTGCTGCCGCACACGCTTCCCGGCGACGAGGACGCGTTCCTTCTGCGCGCGGACAAGACGCCGAACACCGCGGGCGCGCGCCTCGCCGGCCTCGCGCCGCAGGACGCCGCGCACGGCCTGGACGGCATCATCGCCGCGCTGGAGCAGGGAATCGTGAAGGCCGTGATCGTGACCGATCACCGGGCCGCCATGCACGCGGAATTCTTCCGCGCTCTCGCGAGGGCCGAACTCGTCATCGCCTTCGTCAGCAACACATCGGCGCTGACCGAGCGCGCCGACGCCGTTCTCGCGTCGTCGACCTTCGCCGAGAAGGGCGGAACCATGGTGAATTTCCAATCGCACATGCAGCTCCTGAATCCCGCCGTGCTCACGATGGAGCGCGAGCGCTGGATGGGCGGTTTCCAGCCCAGCCGCCTCGACACCTTCGGGACGGAGTTCGACCGCTGGGGCAGGATTCCGCGCATGGACAGCCGTCCGACATGGAAGATCGCCACCGCGCTTGCGCGCGTTCTCGGCGCGAAATGGAAGTTCGAGCACGCGGAGGATGTCTTCGACGAAATGGCGCAGAAGATCCCCGCGCTGCACGCGCACTCCTACGACACGCTCGGCCGCGCGGGTCGCCGCCTCGAAGGACCCGCCCCCGCGCACGCGCTGCCGTACGTGTACAGCGACGTTCACCCTCGTTCCGGACAGTGAGCCATGGATGTTCTTGACATCGCCATCGCGCTGATAAAAATCGTCGTCATGTTCGTCGTCGTGCTGCTCACGGTGGCGGAACTCGTGTACACCGAGCGGAAGATCAGCGCGTGGATACAGAACCGCGTGGGCCCGAACCGCGTCGGCTGGCTCGGCCTGCTGCAGCCGTACGCGGACGTCGTCAAGCTCCTTCTCAAGGAGGACATCGTCCCCGCCGCGGCCAACCGCTTCATCCACACGCTCGCGCCGGTCATCTCCATCGGCGTCGCGTTCTCGACGCTCGCCGTCATTCCGATCGCGGGGCCGACGATCACCCTCTTCGGGCGCACGGTGCACATGGTGATCGCGGACGTCAATGTCGGCATCCTGTACGTGCTCGCCCTGACATCGATGGGCGTCTACGGGCTCACCCTGAGCGGCTGGGCGTCGAACAACAAGTATTCGCTGCTCGGCGGCCTCCGCTCCGCGGCGCAGATGATCTCCTACGAGCTGTCGATGGGACTCAGTCTCATCGGCGTGATCATGATCACCGGTTCGCTGCAGCTCACCGACATCGTGCACCATCAGCACGGATGGATGTGGAACCTCGTGCTGCAGCCGGTCGGCTTCATCACGTTCCTCGTCGCGTCGTTCGCGGAGACCAACCGCGCGCCCTTCGATCTTCCCGAAGCGGAGCCCGAACTCGTCGGCGGGTACCACACCGAGTACAGCAGTTTCAAATTCGCCCTGTTCTTCCTCGCCGAATACGCCAACATGATCACGTCCAGCGCGGTGATCACGACGCTGTATCTCGGCGGCTGGCAGGTCCCGTACCTCGAGACGTTCGGACTCTCCGACGGATGGATGGTGCTGGTGCAGATCCTCGCCTTCATGCTGAAAGTGGCGTTCCTGCTCTTTTTCTTCCAGTGGGTCCGGTGGAGCGTTCCGCGCTTCCGGTACGATCAGTTGATGAACCTGGGCTGGAAGGTGATGCTCCCCCTGGCGATCGCGAACATCGTGCTCACGGGTGCGCTGCTCCTCTTCCTGTGACGGATACTCCGGCGCCGAAGCTCCCCGTGACGCAGCAGAAAGGATGATGACGATGGCAACAGTCGACAAGAAATACACGCTCACCTTCTGGGAAAAAATCTACATCCCCGAACTCGTGAAGGGCATGAAGCTCACGCTCGAGCAGATGCTGCGGAAGAAGGACACGCGGCAGTATCCCGAGGAGCGGTGGACGCCGCCGCCGTCGTTCCGCGGCGCGCCGGTGCTCGTCCTCGAGGAGAACGGCGTGGAGCGCTGCGTGGCGTGCGGACTCTGCTCGCGCGTCTGTCCCGCGCTCGCGATCGACGTGCAGGCCGCCGAGACCGCCGACGAGAAGGAGCGCTATCCCGCGCGTTTCGAAATCAACATGCTGCGCTGCATCTTCTGCGGCTTCTGCGAGGAGGTCTGCCCGGAGGAGGCCATCGTGATGAGCAACCGCTACGAGCTGGCCTTCACGGAATACGCCGACGCCATCTTCGACAAGGACGCGCTCCTGACCCCCGTCGCGGAGCTGCGTCCGCGCCTGGAATATCTCCGCGCGCACCGGTGAGCTTCGCCGATCCGCGCGCCATGAAGATGCGCGGACGGCGGGCGATGCTGTGTGCGCTCCCGTTGTTCGCCCTCGCAGCCGCGGGGTGTCTCACGAAGATCAACTCCATCTCCGCCCCGGCCGGCGTGGCGGTGGACGAATCGTTCACCGTCGCGATCGACGGCGTCATCTCCGGCGAGGGGCAGGGGGTCGCGGGCATCGTGCTGCAGGTTCCGGAGTCGTTCGAATTCGTGGGCGCGAGCTGCGTCGCCACATCCGCCAGGCGCCGTCTCCGCTACAATGAGGAACTCGCCTCGCGCTTCACCGCCGAGGCCGGGCACACGGTGATCGCCGTGGTCGACACGATCCGTTTTTCGCGGGAGAAGAGCGACAACGTCCGCGTCTTCATCACGCTCCGCCCGACGGAGACCGGCACCTTCACGCTGAAGTGCACCTCCGGCGGCATGGAACTCACGGAGGAAGAAGGGCGCTGGCGCACGCACGATCCCGCCGGCCTGCGGGATTTCGCCTCCTTCGACACGCCGAACAACCTCGTCACGGTGACCGTGACCGATCAGGAGCGCAACGGCACGGCGGCGCTCTCGTTTTCCGGCGCGCGCGAATACCTCGCGCTTCCCGACAGCGGCGTGTTCGCCTTCACCATGCGCGCGGATTTTTCCGTCGAGTGCTGGGTCTCCACGACCGTGCGCGACGTTCCCATCCTCAGCACGCGGCAGGATGATTTTCTCGGGGCCTTCCCGCTCGAAATCGGCATCGACGACCGCGGCGCCGCCTTCGTGCAGGCCTCCGACGGAGACTCCCTGTACCGGACGCATTCCTCCGTGTTCATCGCCGACGGCCGCTGGCATCATCTCGCGGCCGTCTATGCCTCCGCGACGCGCAGCATCGAGCTCTACGCCGACGCGCGTTTCATCGAGACGCTGTTTCTGCCGGAGAGCATACGGGACCTGCGCCATGCGCCGCCGCTCATCGGCGCGCGTCCGACGAAGCGGCGCTTTTTCGCCGGAACGATCGACGAGTTGCGCTTCTGGTCCGCCGTCCGGTCGCAGGAGGAAATCATCTTCTACAAGCAGACGGCCCTCTCGGGTTTCGAAAAGAACCTTGCCGCGCTGTACACGTTCGAGAACGGTCAGAACGGCCGCATTCCCAACGCGACAGGCGCGGAGGGATTCGAAGCGGTGGCCTTCAACAAGCCGAAGATCATCGCGTCCACCGCCCCCTTGCGCGTCGAGCTGCTCTCCTTCGGAGTCACGATGGAGGGAGGAACGGTGGACATGGCGTGGGAATCATACGACGAGTCGAAAGTGCGTCACTTCCAGGTCGAGAAACGCACCGAGGAAGGGAAATACGCGGTGTTCGCGACTTTTGAAGCGGGGCAGGACGGGCAGAACCACCGGGTCTATCACGCCACCGACGAATGGTCCGAAAAGACGATCGTGTACTACCGCCTGCGGAAAGTGAACGCCGACGGCAGCATCGTGTTCTCCGACGAAGTGCCCATCGGCGCGGAACAGGTGATGAACTTTTCCCTCGGGGAGAACCAGCCCAATCCCTTCGGATCGGTGACGGAGATTCCCTACACCCTGTCGGAGCCGACGCATGTCAGCATCCGCGTCTACGATCTGATGGGAAGGGAAGTGGAGGAGCTGGTTTCCGAACGGCAGGGCACCGGCTCGTACAAGGCGCTGTTCGACGGGAGCGAGCTTCCCGCCGGGCTGTATTTCGTGAAAATGCGAACTGCGGCGGGTTCCCAGACGAAAAAAATCTTTCTCAGCCGCTGATTCTTTGTGGATACTTTCATCTTTTCCTCTTATTTTTCACCCCATGATTCATCTTGACATTCGGAATGCACTTGTGTAATTTGACGCACGAGTTCAGGAGTTCAGTTCTTCGTGTTCCTTTCTGTGCCCCGCACGCCAACGTATTCCACTACAACGCGGCAGCCGATCCCGGAAATCCGTACACGGGCGGCGGCGCGGCACTTCTCTCGCGGACAAACATCTGATTTCATTGTCGTGAACCTACTTCATTCTTTCTTTCCCCAACTACTTGGAGGTATTCTATGAGGAAGTTGACTCTCCTTACTGCTCTTCTCCTTGTAGGGGCGGTGCTCGTGAATACGTCATGGGCCGGTTCTTACAAGTTCAAGAGTACCCCACATCTGCCGATTCAGAGCGGCCAGACGACGGTGGATCAGATTTACGTTCCGACGAACGTGAAGATGACAAACGTGCGCATCGGTCTGCACGCCAAGGTGGTGTATTACAGCACCCTCCGCATCGTGCTCACATCGCCGACCGGTCAGCAGGTCATTCTCAAGAACGAAGTCGCCTTCGGTGGCGCGAACATGCTCTACGGATCGCTCGGCAGCGAGCGGTCGTACACATTGTTCCAGGACAACGGTTCGACGAGCTGGGTGCAGGCTGCACAGCCCTTCGACCGTCCGATGGCCCCGGTGACGATGCTCGCATCCATCAGCGGCAAGACCTCCGGCGGCTGGTGGACGATTCAGCTGATCGACACCCGCAACAGCCAGGGTAGCGGCAGCTATCCTTTCCAGGAAGGTTTTCTTGAAGGCTGGTCGGTCGTGTTCAATTCCGTCGTCGCTGAACCGGAAGCAGTGCTGTGGTCGCAGGTCAAGACCGGTCCGCAGCTCATCGGCCAGCTCAACGGCCAGATGTCCATGGTCCCGAACCAGAAGACGCCTGTCGGTCCCCTCTGCAACGCCACGGGCGAGCCGAACGTGACCCCGGGCCTCAATGGTGAAGCGTATCCGTTCATCATCGCGAACCTCGGCTATCCGGGCCTCCTCGTCGGACAGTCCGTTCCCGGCTACACGACTCCCGGTCGTTTCCGCGTGACCGTCGACATCTCCTGCGCGCCGCCTCCGCCGTACACCGGCATCAAGGCTCTCACCCAGGACATCGCCGTGTACTTCGGAAAGGTCGCCACGTTCACTCCTCCGCTGCAGGCGCCGCCGGCACCGAAGCCTGTCGGTGTCACCGCTCCCTGGCCTTCAGGCGGCGCGACGACAACCACGACGCTCCTCGGCGGCAACGCTCTTCACGGCGGTGCGCGACTGACCGCGTGCAACGGCGAGGATGCAGCTCCCTGGGGTGTTCCCGGCTCCGACGAAACGGGGTACATCGGAACCAGCTTCGATGATCGTGCCCTGACAGGCATCTGGCAGGCTGATCTCTGCGGCGGTCCGCTCGGCGACGGCGTCTGCGGAACCTACAGGCCGGAAACACCGCTGACAGGCCTCAACGGCCAGCCGGTCGAAGGCCTCTACTACGTGACCGTGTACGACACCTACTGCGATGGCAACATCCCCGTGTTCGGTCATGTGCGCGTGCTCTCCCTCCTCGTCGAGTACCTCGCCGGTGGCGGCGAAGTCGAAAGCAACATGCTCCACGAAGGTATCGCCGGTCCGCTCATGGGCGTGCCGATACCGGGCGCGATCACCGGTTCATCGCTCGGCTATCTGCCCGACGTGATCGGAACGATTCCGCCGTATTCAATCCATGCGAAGGACCAGGATCCCGTGCTCCTCTTCTGGGGCGTGCAGAAAATGGGTCCCCGCACCGCAGTGGGTTGGGAGAACGTCGAACGCCGCCATGGCACGACCTTCGTGTCCCTCGCCGGCGACGGCCCCTATGCCTATCCCGGTACACTCGATTCGAATCCGCTGAAGGCAGGTTCCACCGTCAATGCCGATCTCGCGAGCATGCCGACCGGATCCTACTACCTCCGCTCCAAGCTCAGCCAGCAGCGCTACGACGACGACAACAGCGACAACTGGATCGAGACGCAGAATCCCATCGAAATGACCAACACGACCATGGGATACTACGGGACGAAGGTGAACCAGTTCAATTCCTTCCAGATTGGAAGTAGTTCCCTCCCGGGCGCCTCTCTCTTCGCGGCGATTCCGCTGCAGCCGACTGGGTCGGCCCTTTCGGGTCTCGGCCAGACGTTCACGGTGTTCAAGTACCCGAGCACCAAGGTCACGAGCGTCGATTACAAGTTCGACCTCGGCATGGTGGTGAACGCGACGTGGCGCACGCCGGTTCGTATTTCCGTCTGGCGTTGCTCGACCGGTTCCGGTTACACCGGCGCCCCGGTCGGTCCGCCCGTGGCGAAGTCGCCGACGATCAATGCCAACGAGTACATGCTCGGCAACTGGCGCAGCTTCCCGCTCTACGCCTGCGACCCGCAGGGCAACATCACCACCAACCCGTCGGTCGATCTCACGCCGGGTTCGTACGTGTTCATGCTCGACAACATGGCAGCCACCAACGTGCTGGTCTACCCGTACACGTTTGGCGCCATGCCGTTCATGGCCGACCGCTACTGGAGTTTCAAGTTCAACGAGGAATTCGGACCACTCGGTCCCTTTTCGCAGCTTGGCACCCGTTTCGTGTATCAGTACAACGCGGGCGGCACCGCCGCACCGTCGGCGGGCATTTCGGGCGCCTCTGCGACCGACAGTTGGGGCAATTTCTCGCTCCCGATGCGCGTGAACATGACCAACCTGAACGATTTCGCGATCAACTACATGAGCATCAACGGCACGTTCGGAACCGAGGCGGTTTCGATCACCAACGCGCCGTTCCAGCCGAATGTCATCGTGACCGCGAACTCGCTGCAGGGCGGCAACACGAAGGACTTCAACATGCGTCTTGAGATCTTCGATGCAGGCGGCAATCGCGTCTACCTCGGCGATGTCAACTACGGTCCGGGCGGTTCCCCGAACTATCCCGGCATCAATGCCTATCAGACGGTGTCCGTGCCGATGCCGCAGTGGAATCCGAGCGTTGCAGGCATGTACCGCGTGAAGGCCTTCTTCTCGCGCAAGCCGGACGATCAGAATCCCGCGAACGACACCCACGAATACTGGCTGTACGTGAGCTCAACCCGCGCCATCCTCGCCACCGGCAGCAGCACGAATCCGGGCGACATCGCCTCGACCGTGACGACGCTGAAGGAGAAGGGCGTGTCGGTTGAAGTCATGAACATGAACGATCCCAAGATCGCGGCCGCGAAGGGCACCGATGTGTACCTGCTCGGCAACGTCGATGCGAACGCCAAGGGCGTCATCGCCACCGCGATCGAGAACGGCAACAACATCGCGTTCGTCTACAATCGCGAAGAGAAAATCGGCAAGCTGCTCCAGTCTGTCGATAACGTGTTCGAGATCGAGCGCCCGGGCGCGGATTACTCGAAGATGGATCTCTTCCCGAATGTCAAGGAGAATGCGTCGTACAGCAAGAGCGTCGCTCCCCTGAATGCGGACGTGAAGTTTGCGTCGAAGGAAGAACTCGTCGCGTTCATCAAGTCCGCGCAGCGCGGTGTCGAGCCCGTCGAAATGACGGACACGCGCCCGCAGAGCAATCCGGAATTGGCCGCGACGGTGGTTCCGGTCGAAGTGAAGTCGCCGTATGGCAGCATCCAGTATGTTGACCATTCGGTCGGTTCCATGGGCATCCTCTTCGCCGTTCCGGAAAACCGCAAGGTCACCGGGTCCACGGTCGCTGCAGTGATCCCGCAGGGCTTCTCGCTCGATCAGAACTATCCGAACCCGTTCAATCCGTCGACCGTGATTTCCTATGCGCTTCCGCAGACCAGCGTCGTGACCCTCCGCGTGCTTGACATGCTCGGCCGCGAAGTGATGACGCTCGCCAACGGCACGCAGGAAGCCGGCCGCTACACGATGAGCTGGAAGGGTCTCAACAACATCGGCGAAAACGTCGCAAGCGGCAGCTACTTCTACCGCCTCGACGCCACGCCGGTTGATGGCGGACAGCCGTTCACCAGCATGAAGAAGATGACCCTGTCGAAGTAATCGGCGAAGCTTCTTCGCGGATTCTTCGAATCCTCTCCGTTTCCCACGGGCGCCCGGTGTACTCCGGGCGCCCGTTTTTTTCGCTTTTTTCCCGAGTCCTGCCCTGCTATCTTTCTGTTTCAGCAATCCGATCACCGTGACATCAGGTAGAGTATCATGAAGAGTCTGGCCGCCCTCCTTTTCGCCATCAGCGTCCTGAGCGCGCTGCCCGCATCCGCCCAGTACTGCGAACCCCTGTCGTATTTCAACGCCAGCGGCTCGGAACACGTGGTGATACAGAACATGCCCACGGTCTGGTGGGGCGTCCTCATGACCCCGCAGCCCTATGACGCGGAAGTCGACTCCGCCTACATCAGTTTCGGCATCACGAAGAACAACACCCCGCTGCAGTACGATTCGCTGCAGGTACGCATCCTCCTGGACACGCTCCCGCTGTTCCAGGTCGTCGACACGTACAAGGCGGCCATCCCTCCCAATTTCGGCGGCACGATTCCGGATGACTACTGGGTGGTGGAGCTCAATTTCAATCTCCCGGTCGCGCTCATCCCGCCTGGCAGGAGCTTCTGGTTGACCTGGCGGCTTCTCGGCCCCGCGGCGGACGAGGCGCGCATACGCACGCTCATTCCTGCGGCGAACCAGGACCGGTCGCATGTCATCAACGCGAACGGGACAACGACGCGCGTCTCCAATTATCTCCGTACTGGTTCCTTCCGCGATTCGGTGGATCTCTGGGCCGAAACCCGCGTGTGCTACGTCAACGGCTTCCCGGTGGAACTCCTGTCGTTTGCCGCGAACTACCGCAACGAGGCGGGCGTCCTCGAGTGGACGACCGCCAGCGAAACCGCGAACTTCGGCTTCGAAATCGAGCGCGCCGACTACCGCAGCGACGGCGGCAGGCTCACCTTGTGGAGAAAGCTCGGCTTCGTCAATGGCCACGGGTCCACCACCCTGCAGAACCGGTACACGTTTGTGGATGAGCATCCCGAGTCCGTCATGGACGAGCAGGGCGTCGTCCGCTATCGCCTGCGTCAGATCGATTACGACGGGCGCACGTCGCAATCGGCCGTTGCCGAGCTGCAGATTCCCGTCTCGGTGTCGTCCGTGCAGCTGTTCCAGAACTATCCCAATCCGGTGGAGGGCGCGGCCGCATCCACGCGCGTCAGCTTCTCAGTGCCCGACAAGCGGGAAGTGCGCATCGAGTTGTTCGATCTGCTCGGCCGTCCCGTCATGACGCTGGCTGACGGGCTGTACGATGCGGGCCGGCACACCCTCGACATCGGGCCGGGCCGTCTGGCGGCGGGATCGTACATTTACACGCTGACCTCCGGTTCGCTGCGCCTGACGCGCCGTCTCTCCGTTCTCGACTAGCGCAGTTCCATGGCGCGGGCCTCGTCGGCTGCGGCCGTCGGCCGTGGAAAACGGAAGCACTCGTCCGATGCCACCGTCCTGTCGCACGGGACCTTCCGGCGCGACCTCGCGGTGGTGTTCTTTTTCGCGCTGGGGCTGAGACTGCTGTTTTTCCTCCAGTTTCGGGACACGCCGTTTTTCTTCGCGCACGTGTCCGACTCGAAAATCTACATGGCCATCGCCGAAGCGATTCTCCAGGGCGTCCCGCCCGCGAAGGCCTGGTTCATGTCGCCCCTGTACCCGCATCTGCTCGCGGCGCTCGCATGGGCGGGCGCGGCGCCCGAGACGTGGATGCGTCTTCTGCAATGCGTCGCGGGCGCGGCGGCGGCCGCGGCGGTCTGCGCCATGGGCCGCGACATCGCCACGCCGCGCGCGGGCCTCGCCGCGGGACTGCTCGCGGCCTGCGTGCCGGCGCTCATTTTCGCGGACAACATGCTGCTGATCGAATCGTCGATGACCGTGCTGGCCGTGTTCCACCTGCTCGCGTTGCGGCATGGAATCAGAAAAAACGACCTGAAACTCCTGATCGTCGCCGGCGCGCTGCTGGGCCTGCTGCTGGTGTTCCGCTTCAGTCTCGTCGCGTGGGCGCTTCTCCTGGCCGTGTTCCTGCTCCGGGGCGGGGCGTCGCCCGGCGCGGCGCATCGCTCGCGGTCCTGCTCGGGACGGCGGCGCTCGTCGTCGCGCCGTGGACCATCCGCAACGCGGCGGTGGAAGGGTGTTCGTCCCGGTGACGAGTTCCGGCGGGTACAACTTCCACGCGGGGAACAACGCCGCGGCGAGCGGGTGGCACCATGTGCCGGAGAGGGTCGACATCTCGACGGATCCCAACGGCCACCGTTTCGTCGAACGGCAGCTCGGACGGACGCTCACGTCTTCGGAAGTCTCCTCATTCTGGAGGGACAAGGCGATTGGCTGGATCGGGGAACACCCCGGCGACGCGTTCGCGCTGCTGGCGAGGAAGGCCGTCCTGTTCTTTCACTTCTCGGAGATCGACCAGATCGGATTGAGCGCCGCGTTCATCGCGAAGGAATACGGCACCATCCTCGCATTGCCCCTGCCGTCGTTCGCCGTTCTGCTCCTCCTCGCACTCGTCGGAGCGGGCGCCGCGTACCGGGAGCGGTACGATGTCCACCTGCCCGCCCTCTTTTTTCTCGCGTTTTTCCTCTCGACGGTCGTGTTCTTCGTGAACTGCAGGTTGCGCATCCCGGTGCTGCCCGTGCTCGCGCTGTTCGCGGGCATTGCGGTGGACGACCTGTTGAGGCTCGCGCGTGGTTCGGCGCTGCGAAGCCTCGGACGCAGGGACGTCGTGCTGTTCGCGCTCGCGCCGGCCGCGCTGTTCGCCGGTCTGTGGCTCGCCATGCCCCGCGCCGCGTCAAGTTTCGAACGCGAGTACCAGACGCTCGCTGACCTTGCGTTCAAGCGCGCCGATTTCACGAGCGCAAACACGTTGTTCAGCCGTTCCCTGGCGGAGCGTCCCACGGTCTTCGCGGCAATGGGGAAGGCGAACGCCCTCGCGGCCGGCGGCGACCCCGCGCGCGCGGGGCGCATGTTCGACAGCGCGCTGGTCCTCGATCCGGAGAACGATCTGGTCTGGTTCAACAAGGGAAACTTCGCGCTGGGCTCACAGAATCCGCAGGAAGCGTACCGGTGCTGGCGCCGGGCGATCGCGCTGAATCCCGAATGCGCCCCGGCGTATCGGAATCTTGGACTCCTGCTCGCCAGAACGCCGCGAATCGAGGAAGCGCTGGACGCGTTGCTGCGGTACCGGACGCTGGAGAGCGATCCCGTGCAGCGCGCGGCGATCGAGCGCGATATCGACGCCCTCCGCGCCTCGCTTCGGACGAAAGGAAAGTGACGCGTTATTCGAGCGAGCCGTTCGCCGCTTCTTCGAGCGCCAGGTCCGGCGCCGTGTCCGTGCGCGGCGGAAGGCTGAGCACTTCGTCCGCGAAAAACTGCACGAAGTACGAGACGATATCCTTCATCGATACGACGCCGACGGGCTCGTAACTGCGGTTCACGACCGGAATGTGCCGGTACCCGCCGAGGTCCATGAAATTCATGGCGTAGGCGATCGTGTCGTCCTCGTACAACGCCTGCGGATTGACCGTCATGACCTCCGTAATCGGCGTGGTCTTGAGATCGAAGGACACGCCGAGGATCTTCTTGAGCACGTCGCGCTCCGTGAAAATTCCCAGGAGTTTGCCGCGGCTCGTCACCAGGACGCAGCCGATGCGCTTGGTCTGCATGAGGAAAATGCCCTGGCTGATCGGCGTGTCGATCGCGCAGGTGATGGCGGGCTTCATGATCGTCTTGAGGGATCGCCGCAGCACGGTCGCGTCGATGGCCGGGATCTGCTGGTCCTGGGAATCACCCTGCTCCGGGCCGTGCCCTGTATCCTGTTCGCTGCTCATGGAATCCTCTGTGATGGGTTCGTTGTTGCGTGACTATTCAAGGGGACCGGTCGCCTGCTCCGCCGCGTGCAGCACAGTATCCGAACGCACGAGCGTCGCGATCTGTTCCAGGTCACGGTGAAGGATGCGATCGGCGTCGAGGGTGGGGACCGAGGAACGGATGGCCTCGTGCGCGGCTCCGGTTCCGAGGCCCATCGCAAGCGGTGCGTGGAAATCCAGCGCCTGCGCGGCGGTCATGTATTCGATCGCGAGGACGTGCTCCACGTTGCGCAGGATCTGGTAGCCCTTTCTCGCGCCGATCGATCCCATGCTGTTGTGGTCTTCCTGATTCGCCGATGTCGGGATGGAATCGACGCTCGCGGGGTGCGCCAGCACCTTGTTTTCGGAGACGAGCGACGCGGCCGTGTACTGCGCGATCATCATGCCGCTGTGCAGTCCGCCGTTGCGCGACAGAAAGCGGGGGAGACCGCTGAGCTTGCCGTTGACCATGCGCTCGATGCGCCGCTCGGAGATGTTCGCGAATTCCGCCAGCGCGATGCCGAGGAAATCCGCCGCGAGCGCGACGGGCTGCCCGTGGAAATTTCCGCCCTCGATCAATTGTCCGGATTCGGCGAAAATCAGCGGATTGTCCGTGGCCGAGTTGATTTCCGTCTCCACGACGCCGGCGACATACTCGACCGCGTCGCGCGAGGCGCCGTGCACCTGCGGCATGCAGCGCAGGGAATACGCGTCCTGCACCGCGTCGTGGTCGTGACGGTGCGACTCGCGGATGGCGCTGCCCGCGATGAGCCGCAGGAGGTTGCGCGCCACTTTCTGCTGTCCGGGATGCGGCCGCACGGCGTGGAGCAGGGGCGAACAGAACGTGTCCGTGGCCAGCAGCGCCTCGAACGACATCGCGCCCGACACGTCGAACTGCCTGCACATCGCGCGCGCGCGCGCCGCGGTGAACGACAGGTACGCGGTCATCATCTGCGTGCCGTTGATCAGGGCCAGTCCTTCCTTCGCCTGCAGCACGACGGGCGACAGTCCGGCGGCGCGGAGGGCCTCGCCTGCCTGCATGCTGCCCGTTCCGTCGGCGTTCCAGCAGCGTCCCTCGCCCATCATTCCGAGAACCAGGTGCGCAAGCTGCACGAGATCGCCGCTCGATCCGACCGAACCCTGCGAGGGCAGCACGGGGATGATGCCGGCATTCAGCATCGCGAGGAGGAGTTCCACGGTCTCGACACGGACGCCGGAATATCCCTTTGCGAGCGCGTTCGCGCGCAGCATCATCAGCAGCCTGGTGATGTGCCGGGGGATGGGATCGCCGCAGCCCACGGCATGGCTGACGATGAGGTTGCGCTGCAATTGCTCGAGATCCGCCGTGTCGATGGACACGTTCGCGAATTCGCCGAAGCCCGTCGTCACACCGTACATGACCCGTTTTTCGCGCACCCACGTTGTGACAAGGTCCCGCGACGCCTGCATCCGGGGGATTGCCTCAGGATGGAGGAGAACGGTGACGTCGTCTTTGCCGGCCCTGAGAATGTGGTCCAGGGTCAGGGAATTTCCGTCAAGGGTGATATCGCTCATGCGGTGGGAATCGCTATTTCGCTCCAATATTTCAAACCTACAACGCTTTGCCGCGTAATCCAATCGCGCATTGGAAATATACGGTGAAACAAGTACCTTTCCCGTTTCTCTCTTTCACGCAGCAACATTCCGTCCATGGCCGATTCCCCGATACATCCCGTACAGACGCCGACAAACGGCGGTTTCGCCGAGTTTCCGGTCGCCGTTCCCGCCGATTCCCCGTTTTCCGCGGAACACCTGTCCGGAATTCTCCGCATCATGATGCTCGCGCGACGGCTCGATCAGAAGATGCTCAACCTGCTCAAACAGGGCAAGAGCTTCTTCCATATCGGAGGTTCCGGACACGAAGCCGCGCAGCTTGCCGCGGCGTCGGCCCTGATACCCGGAAAGGACTGGTCCTATCCGTATTATCGCGATCTCTCCTACATGCTCGGCATGGGCATGACGTCCGCGCAGATCCTCGAGAACTTTCTCGCGCGCGCGGATGACGTCAATTCGGGCGGAAGGCAGATGCCGCAGCACTACGGGTTCAAGCACGCCCGCGTCGTCTCGCAGTCCTCGCCGACCGGCACGCAGTTTCTGCACTCGGTGGGCACCGCGCTGGGCGCGAAGCTGCATGGCCTCGACGAGGTGGTGTACGTTTCCTCCGGCGAAGGGACAACGAGCCAGGGCGATTTTCATGAAGCCTTGAACTGGGCAAGCCGCGAGAAGCTCCCGGTGATTTTCTGCGTCCAGGACAACAAGTACGCGATTTCCGTCCATCTGTCGCAGCAAACCGGCGGCAGCGTGTACGACATGGTCAACGGGTACGTCAATCTCGATCGCGTGGAAGTGGACGGCACCAATTTCTTCGAAGCCCACGCCGCGTTCTCCAAAGCCGTCGCGCGCGCGCGGCGCGGCGACGGGCCCACGGTGGTGGTGATGGACGTGGTGCGCCTGCTCGCGCACTCGTCGTCGGACGATCAGACCAAGTATCGCCCGAAGGAGGAGCTGGAACTCGACCGGCAGCGCGATCCCATCCTCCGGCTCCGCGACGCGCTGATCGGCGCGGGCATGCTGACGATGGACGCCGCAGAGGCGATGCAGGCCGATGTCGCCCGCGAAGTGGACGAGGCGGCCGATGCCACCGAGGCCAAGCCGCTGCCGGATCCCTCCACCGCGCAACGCTACCTGTACGCTCCCGACGCTCCTGCTCTCGCGTATGAAACAACCGTTCCCTCCGGGAACAAGACCGTGCTGGTGGACGCGATCAATCATGCCCTGCACGAGGAGATGGAGCTCAACGAACGCATCATCGTCTTCGGCCAGGATGTGGAGGACGGCAAGGGCGGCGTGTTCACCGCGACCAAGGGACTGTCGACGCGCTTCGGCCGCAAACGCTGTTTCAATTCGCCCCTCGCCGAATCGAGCATCGTCGGCACCGCCGTCGGCCTCGCCGTGCGCGGCTTCAAGCCCGTCATTGAGATCCAGTTCGGCGATTACATCTGGACGGCCATGATGCATCTGCGCAACGAGGTCGCCACCATGCGGTACCGTTCGAACAACGACTGGTCCTCGCCCATCGTCGCGCGCATTCCGGTCGGAGGGTACATTCACGGCGCCCTGTGCCACAGCCAGAGCATCGACGCATTCTTCGCCCATATCCCCGGCCTGCGCATCGTGTATCCATCGAACGCGGCGGACGCGAAGGGACTGCTGAAAACCGCATGCCGCCTTGACGACCCCGTGCTCTTCCTCGAGAACAAGGGCATTTATCGCCAGGCGCACGCCGCCGCGCTGGAGCCGGACGAGGAGTACCTCCTGCCCTTCGGAAAAGCCAACGTCAAGCGTGAAGGCACGGATATCACCATCGTCACCTGGGGGGCGCTCGTGAGCAAATCCCTGGAAGCGGCGCGCATCCTCGACAAGGAGGAGCTGTCGCTGGAGGTCATCGACATCCGCACGCTTGTGCCGCTGGATATCGACACCATTCTCCGTTCCGTCCGGAAGACCAATAAAGTGCTGATCGTGCACGAAGACACCCTCACGGGCGGCTTCGGGGCCGAGATCGCGGCACAGATTGCCGACCGGGCCTTCCAGGATCTGGATGCGCCCATTCGCCGCGTTGCCGCGCAGGACTGTCACATCCCGTATGCGTGGACGCTCGAGAGCGAAATCCTGCCGCAGGAGAAGGACATCATCGACGCCGCCCGCACACTCGCGGCGTTTTAACGAAAAAGTACATTCGAAGGAATAGAACATGCGCATCGACGTCCTCATGCCCAAGATGGGCGAAAGCATTACCGAAGGCCGTATCCTCAAGTGGGTGAAGAAAGCGGGGGATCACGTCGACAAGGACGAATCCATCCTTGAGATCGCCACGGACAAGGTCGATACCGAGGTGCCGTCGCCTTCCGCGGGCATCCTCGTGGAACTCCACGCCGCCGAAGGAGAAACCGTCGATGTCGGAAAAGTCGTCGCGGTCATCGAATCGGATGCCGCCGTCGCGGTTCCGGTGACCGGTATCCAGGCGCCAGAAGAGGTCGCAGTGCCCGTCGCGGCTTCCCCGGCGCCTGTTGCGCGCCAGACCGCCCCCGTCGCATCCACTGCGAAGCCATCGCACGCCGCGTCCACGGCAGGAGGCGCGCAACGGTTCTATTCGCCCGTTGTCATGCGTCTGGCCGCGGAATCGGGCATCGGCTACGACGAGCTGGAACGCGTGCAGGGAACCGGCTCCAACGGCCGTGTGTCGAAATCGGACCTTCTCGCCTACCTTGCCTCGCGCGGGCAGGGGAATGCGACAGCGTCCGCGGTGAAAGCATCGGCGGCGTCTCCGGCGCCCGTCCGCGTGACCGCGGGCAGCGGGGTCTCCGTCGTCCCGATGACGAACATGCAGCGGCTCATGGCCGAGCACATGGTGGAGAGCAAGCGCATCTCGCCGCATGTGGCACTGGCATCCGACGTGGACATGACGGCGGTCGTGCGCTTCCGCGACCGGCACGCCGACGCCTTCAAGGCCCGCGAAGGCATCTCGCTGACCTTCATGCCCTTCGTTGCGGAGGCGGTCATCCGCGCGCTCAAGGATTTCCCGCTCGTGAATTCCTCCATCGACGGAGGATCGGTGCTCGTCAAGAATTTCGTGAACCTCGGCATCGCCGTCGCGCTCGAAGACGGCGGCCTCATCGTTCCCGTGGTGAAGGGCGCCGACGCGCTGAATGTGGTGGGCCTCGCGCGCGGCATCGCCGACGTCGCCGGCCGCGCGCGCAAGAAACGCCTGCAGCCGGAGGAGATCCAGGACGGCACGTTCACCATCACGAACTTCGGCGTTTTCGGAAACGTGTGGGGCATCCCGATCATCAACCAGCCGCAGGTGGCCATACTCGGCGTCGGCTCCCTGCAGAAAAAGCCCGTGGTGATCGAGCGCGACGGCGAAGACGTGATCGCCATCCGCTCGATGATGACGCTGTCGCTCTCCTTCGATCATCGCATCGTGGATGGGGCGATGGGCGGACAGTTCCTTGGCCGCGTCGCGCGGTATCTCGAGGATTTCCAGATGGACGCGATCTGACGCTGACGCTGTATTTCGTGTACATCTCTTCGACCTGAAAGGAGCTTCTCATCGACACCCCCGAAAGCACCGCGCGTCTTCGAAAGCCGGAGTGGCTGAAAATCCGCGTCCCGCTCGGCACATCGTTTTCCGAAGTGCGCCACATTGTCGATGAACAGCGTCTCAACACCGTCTGTGAAGACGCGCGCTGCCCGAACATTGCGGATTGCTGGAACCGCGGCACCGCGACCTTCATGATTCTCGGCGACGTCTGCACGCGAAGCTGCGGCTTCTGCAGCGTGGCCACCGGACGTCCCCCGACGCTCGATCTCGACGAGCCGAGGCGCGTCGCCGAGGCCGTGTGCACGATGAAACTCCGCCATGCCGTCGTCACCTCCGTCAACAGGGACGAACTCCCCGACGGCGGATCCGGCGTTTTTTCGCGACCAGGTGCCCGGCTGCAGCATCGAGGTGCTGATACCGGATTTCCAGGGCATTCCCGAGCAGATCCAGACGGTGATCGATGCGCGACCGGACATCCTGAATCACAACATCGAAACCGTCGCGCGCCTCTACCGCACCGTGCGGCCGCAGGCGAAGTACGAGCGCACGCTCGCACTGCTCAGCATGGCCAAAGAGCAGGGACTCACGACGAAGACCGGCTTCATGGTCGGGCTGGGCGAGACCGCGGAGGAAGTCGCCGCCATGATGGCCGATATCCGCGAGGCCGGCGTCGACATCCTCACCATCGGCCAGTACCTGCAGCCGACCAAGGATCACCTGCCGGTCATCCGCTACGTCACGCCGGAAGAATTCGCGGCGTATCGCACGCTCGGACTCGAGCTCGGCTTCCGTCACGTCGAATCCGGGCCGCTCGTCCGCTCGAGCTATCATGCCGAGGAGCAGGCGGGGTAGTTCGCGGAGGGAAGGGGAATTGGGGAATGGGGAATTGGGGGAAATTGAAGACAGGAGTGTTGGAGTGATGGAGCGTTGGAGTGAATACGCCGTCATCTCAACCCGCCGATTATGAATCTCCCTTCATCCCATGTCTCCGCAGTCTTGCACTGAAACAAAAAAAACCTCCCCCACAGGGAGGTTTTTTCATGACGCCTGACGTCGAAATCTTTCGGGATTATTTTTCCCGGGGTGCGGGCGCGTGCCGGTGCCGGCTGGGCCTGCGGGCGCCTGACCTGCCGGGGGCTGGCCCTGGGGCTGCTGTCCCGCGGGAGGCGGGGCCTGCTGCTGAGGCTGCTGTGCCGCGTTCATCGGCCGGTCCTGCATGCCTTGGAGGATGATGCTGTCCTGCGTCGCCTGCGACGGGAGGAAGAACAGGTTGACCGCGAAAATCAGCACGATGAAGGATGCCGCGAGTATCCACGTGGCATTGGAGAGGACGTCCCCTGCGCGACGCACGCCGAGCACGCTGCCGACGCCGCCGGCGCCGCCGAAAGCGCCCGAGAGCCCCTGGCCCTTGCTGCTCTGCATGAGGATGGCGATGGTCATCACCGCGCCAATCAAGAGGATAAGTATCATCAAAACCGTGAACATGTTCGCTCCTTGCTAATCGAGTCTCTAAATATACAACCTGCGCGATGATTTTTCCAAGTGCCGGTACCCTTGTGGCGACGGGAGCGCTCTTTTGGCGCATCCGCGCGCGGAATCAGGCGAGCGGCAGCTTGATGCGGAAGGTCGTGCCGCGGCCCTGCGCGCTGTGCACCACGTACAATTTCCCGCGATGGTAGTTTTCAATGATGCGCTTCGACAGGCTCAGCCCGAGACCCCAACCGCGCTTCTTCGTGCTGTACCCCGGCCGGAATATTTCCTTCTTCAGCCGCATGTCAAAGCCCTTTCCCGTGTCGCGGACGTCGATCACCACGTGGCGGCTCGACACCGAAACCGCGAACTCGATGGTGCCGTTCGGACCGTCCATGGCGTCGAGCGCGTTCTTCATCAGATTCTCGAGCACCCACTCGAAGAGTTCCGCGTTGTACCGCACGCGGACATCCGGCACGGGCAGGAGGATGATGTCCACCTTCTTGCCCTTCTGCGGAATGCGCTTCCGGTAATACTCGATGGATTTCGTGAGCGACTCGAGCAGGGGCTGCTCGGTCAGATCGGGCCGGGATCCGATCTTGGAGAAGCGGATGGAGATGCGGTTGAGGCGGCTGACGTCGCTTTCCATGTCGTCGATCAGCTCGCGGAGGTTGGCGGGCGTGTCCGGATGCGATCGCAGCAGTTCGATCCACCCCATCAGGCTCGAGAGCGGTGTGCCGAGCTGATGCGCGGTCTCCTTCGACATGCCGACCCAGATGTTCGCCTGCTCCGTGCGCTTGATGTAGCTGAAACCGATGTAACCGACCAGGATGAACAGGGTTGCGACGGCGATTTCGATGTACGGCAGCACCCGCAGCTGCCGGACAATGTCGGATTCGTCGTAATACACGTACT
The DNA here is from genome assembly GCA_016720835.1 of Ignavibacteria bacterium. Lineage (GTDB taxonomy): Bacteria > Bacteroidota > Ignavibacteria > SZUA-365 > SZUA-365 > JADKJW01. The sequence continues at coordinate 41,563 of JADKJW010000001.1, read as the reverse complement.
GCGTGACGATGGTGTCCTGGTACATGAGCGCGAGAGGCGGATTCTTCGCGCCCATGCGGTCGCGCTCCGGGATCAGGTAGGCCGTCAGCGCCTCTCCGGTGAGCGTGGAATCGACACCGAGATTTTTCGAAGCCGACGGCACGTGCTGGGGATCGGCGATGATGATCGGAAAATCGATCTTGTTGATGATCTCGTCGATGATCAGCGTCAGATCCGGGTTGTCGGAAGCCTTCTCGCTGCCGATGTATTCGAGAGACTTGACGTACAGATCGGCATAGCGATGCTCCTTTTCCTGGAGCTTCTGCACGATGGATTGCGTGTAGACGAGGAGTCCGAGCACGATGGCGAAGGCCATGAGCACGAGCGCAATCTTGATGTTCCCGGGAACGCGATGCATTGCCATGGCGGAGATCAGTTGCTCTGCGTCCGGGGATGCCCGCAGCGGCTGTCCCCGGAATCGCGGTGATACACGTAGGTGCGGAAGTCCACTCGCGCAGTGGGCACGAGATGCCGCATCGTCTCATGGAGCCGGTAGTCCTCCGCGTACCCGGCCGTCCAACCGCCGGATGCCTCGATCGCCTCGCGGCGGGCGAAGAAGGTGCCGCCGATGACGCAGTCGTCGAGGTGGATGCGCGCCGACAGATCGCGGGCGTCCGGAACGTACCAGTCTTCCCCGGTCCCGATCACGTGGATGCCACCGTGGAGGAAGGCGACGTCCGGGTGCTCGTCCATGAAGTCGAGCCGGAGGGCAAGATGGGTGGGAAGATATTCGTCATCGGAGTCAAGATACGCGATAAGGGGTGCGCGTGATAAGGCAAAAGCCCGGTTCCTTGCGGAGGACGGTCCGCCGCGCGGCTGTCGGGCGAAGCGGATGCGCGCGTCGGCGCGTCGGCATTCGCGGAGGAAATCCCCGGTTCCGTCGGTGCTTCCGTCGTCCACGACGATCAACTCCCAGCGCGTTTCGGTCTGCGCCTGCACGGATGCCACCGCGCGACCGAGGAGATGCCGCCGGTCATGCGTCGGAAGGAGGATGGAAACCAGAGGGACGGGTGGCATGGCTTCTTCGAAATGGAACGGGAAAATAGCGATAAATCGAGGAATATCACGACATCGCCGCCGACACGGGAGCCGCGGACTCGCCGGCCCGGGACGCGCATCGACATTGCTTCGATGCGCGTTTATCCGTATGTTTAAGGTTTTGAATACCGTGAACAGAAGGCGACAGTATGCTCATCAGCATGACGGGGTATGGAAACGGAACGGCGACGGTGGACGGCATGACGGCGAACGCCGAATTGCGCAGCGTCAACAACCGGTACTATGAATTCTCCGCGCGTCTTCCCAAGGCGCTGCAACCGCGGGAGAAACGAGCTCAAGGAACTGATCCGCAAGCAGGCGCAGCGCGGAAAAATCTCCCTCAGCGTCAGTTTCGAGAAACAGGCGGACATCGCTTCGCCGGTCACGGTGAACGTGGAACTCGCCAGGTCCTATCACGCGCAGCTCGTCGCGCTGCGTGACGCGGTCGGCATCCGGGAAGAAATCGGCCTCGAGGCCATGCTGCGCTTTTCCGACGTGTTCACGTCGGAAGAAGCCGCCGGACTCTCCGAGGCGGAATGGGCGGCGGCGACCGCGGCGGTTTCGTCGGCCGCGGCGATGCTGGTCGCCATGCGCTCCAACGAGGGCCGCGAGCTGACCAATGATCTCGTCTCCCGCCTGCGCGTCATCGAGCGGGCGCTCGACGAGATCGAGCAGCGCGCCGCGGGCCGCCCCGAAGCGGAACGGGTGCGCTTGCAGGAACGGATCGCCCAGCTCCTGTCGCCGGGGGATGTCGACCCGCAGCGCATCGCCATGGAGATCGCGATGCTCGCCGATAAAATGGACATCACCGAGGAAATCGTGCGCTTCCGCAGCCACATCAAATTCTTCGACGACACGCTCGCGGCGCCGGAATCGGAGGGTCGCAAGCTCAGCTTCCTCCTGCAGGAAATGAACCGCGAGGCGAACACGATCACCTCGAAATCGTACGACGCCGCCATCGCCCATCTTGTGGTGAACATCAAGGAGGAGCTCGAGCGGGTTCGCGAACAAGTCCAGAACGTGGAGTAACGCCGCATGCTCTTCGTCCTGTCGGCACCGAGCGGATCGGGGAAAACGACCATCGCGCGCCGCGTGCTCCCGATGTTCGCGTCCCTGTCGTTCTCCGTGTCCGCGACGACGCGCGCGCGCCGTCCCCGGGAGACCGACGGGGTGGACTACCACTTCCTCACGGTCGAGGACTTCCTCGCCCGCGTCAAGGCGGAGGCCTTCGCCGAGTGGGAGGAGATTTTCGGCTGCTACTACGGGACGCTGCGCTCGGAGATCGACCGCGCGAACGGCGAGGGCCGTCATCTGCTCTTCGACGTGGACGTGAAGGGCGCGCTCTCGATCAAGCAGTCCTACCCCGAGGACAGCGTCCTCATTTTCATCAAACCCCCGGACCTCGACACGCTGCGCCAGCGTCTGGAGCACCGGGGATCCGAATCGCAGGAAATCATCGAGCGGCGCATTTCGCGCGCCGCCTGGGAATTGGAGCAGGCGTCGCTGTTCGACCACGTGGTGGTCAACGACGATCTGGCCCGCTCCGTCCCCCTCGTCGCGTCGCTCATCGCGGCGAGCATCGAAGACCATGTCGTGAGAACGAAATAATACGCAACCGATCACATCCCAAGGAGATCCCCATGGCCCTGCAACCCCTTGAGTTGAAGGATATCGACAAGCACGCGGAAAACATCTACGAAGCGATCGTCGTGCTCTCGAAGCGCGCGCGGCAGATCAACGAGGAAATGAAGATCCGCCTGAATCAGGAACTCGAAATGTTCGCGACGCGCGTCGACTCCGAGGAGGAGATCGAGACGAATCCGGAGCAGATGCGCATCAGCATCGAGTTCGAGAAGCTGTCGAAGCCGACGCAGCAGGCGATCGGCGACCTGCTCGACGACAAGCTCAGCTACCACTACAAGGACGAGTAACCGTGCTTCGCGGGAAGCGCGTCATCCTCGGGGTGACGGGAAGCATCGCCGCGTACAAATCGGCGCTGCTCGTGCGCGAACTGGTCAAGGCCGGCGCGGAGGTCCGCGTGGTCATGACTCCGTCCGCCTGCGAGTTCATCACGCCGCTCACGCTGGCGACGCTGTCGCGCGCGGAAGTCGTGCTCGACATGTTCCCGGGCGCCTCGTCGCGGGGCACCTGGCACATTGACCTCGCGCTGTGGGCGGACGTCATGCTCGTGGCGCCCGCGTCGGCGAACACCATCGCGCGTCTCGCGCACGGCATGGCCGACAACGCGCTCGCCGCGCTCGCGCTGGCGCTGCGCTGTCCGCTGGTCATCGCGCCGGCGATGGACACGGACATGTTCACGCACCCCGCGACGCAGGACAATCTCGAGGCGCTCCGCCGCCGGGGCGCGGTGGTCATTCCGCCCGACAGCGGCGACCTCGCGAGCGGGCTGACGGGCGAGGGCCGTCTCGTCGAGATTCCGGCCATTCTCGAAACGCTGGAGGACGTGCTGTTCGCGGACGGCAACGATCTCGCGGGCATGCGCGTGCTGGTCACCGCCGGTCCGACGCACGAACGCATCGATCCGGTGCGCTTCATCGGCAACCACAGTTCCGGCAAGATGGGCTTCGCGCTCGCCCATGCGGCCGCGCGTCGCGGCGCGATCGTGACCCTCGTCGCCGGTCCCGTGCAGCTCGCCACGCCCCGTGGCGTGCGGCGCGTGGATGTGACGACGGCCGAGGAGATGTTCGCCGCCGTGAGCGACGCCGCCACCGACGCAAACATCGTCGTCATGGCCGCCGCCGTCGCGGACTACCGCGCCGCGGAGTATTCGGAGCGGAAGCTCAAGAAGGACGCGCAGGGTGAGGGCGAGATGCTGCTCCGATTGCAGCAGAATCCGGACATTCTGCGCATCCTCGGCCAGCGGAAGCGCAACCAGATCCTCATCGGGTTCGCCTTGGAGACGCACGACGACGAGGCGAATGCGCGCCTGAAACTCGCCGCGAAGAATGCCGACATGATCGTCCTGAACAACCCGACCATTCCCGGCGCGGGCTTCGGCACCGACACGAACATCGCCACACTGCTCTTCGCTGACGGCAGTTCGGAACATCTCGACCTGCTCCCCAAGACCGATCTCGCGCGCATCATCATCGACCGCGCCATCCACCTGCTGACGACGCTTTCGCTTGACGCGGCGCCGGCTTCCTCGTAGATTTCCTTTTTCCGATTCCTCCGAGCACCACCACGGACCGCGACGTGTCTGAACTCCACCGCTATCTGCAGCAGCAGCGCGCGCTCTACGGCGACGCGCTGGTGCTCGACGCATCCCCCGCGCGGCCGCGCGCGACGGCGCAGGCTCCGGCGCCCGCGCATGCCGATGCGCCCGCAAGCCCGCGCGCCGCGGCGATCTCACCCGCGCCCGCGCAGGCCGGGGACCCCGCCACGCCGTCCGCGACAGACGACGCCCTGTGGCGGCAGGCGTCCACGCTCGCGGAGCTGCGCGACCTGATCTGCGAGTGCACGCAGTGCCCGCTCGGGCAGACGCGCAAGAAATTCGTGTTCGGCGTCGGCAATCCCGAGGCGGACATCGTCATCGTCGGCGAGGCGCCGGGGGCCGACGAGGACGCGCAGGGCGAACCCTTCGTCGGCAGGGCGGGGCAGCTGCTCAACAAGATTCTCGAGGCCATCGAGATCAGGCGCGAGGACGTGTTCATCTGCAACATCCTCAAGTGCCGTCCGCCCGGCAATCGCGATCCGCTGCCGGCGGAGGTCGCGCAATGCGAACCCTATCTGCACAAGCAGCTCGCCGTGATCCGGCCGAAGATCATGCTTGCGCTCGGGCGCATCGCCGCGCAGACGCTGTTGCGCAGCACCGCGTCGCTGACCACGATGCGCGCATCCACGCACGAGTATCAGGGCATTCCGCTCATGGTGACGTACCATCCCGCCGCGCTGCTGCGCAATCCGAACTGGAAGCGCCCCACGTGGGAGGACGTGCAGCGGTTCAAGGCCGCGTACCTCGCCATCCTCGCGAAGGGCTGAGACCGGGAGCCGCATGTCCACACCGTTTTCATCGGACTCTCCCGCCGCGTACGGACGCCCCGGCACCGAGCAGCAGAACGCGGGCAAGCTGCCGCCGCAGGCCGTGGAGGTCGAGAAGGCCGTGCTGGGCGCGATGCTCCTGCAGTCCGACACGGCCGTCTCGGTGGCGCTGTCGCTCGTGACGCGGGAGGCGTTCTACACCGAGGCGCACCGGACGATCTTCGACGCGATCACGGCGTTGTATCACAAGAACCAGCCGGTGGACATCATCACCGTCGCCGACGAGCTCCGCCGCGGAGAGAGGCTCGACAGCGCGGGATCGATGTACTACCTCTCGCAGCTGACGTCGGAAGTCGTCTCCCCCGCGCACATCGAATACCACTGCCGCATCGTCCTCGAGAAGGCGCTGAAGCGGCAGCTCATCGAGGTCAACAGCCAGATCATCACCGATTGCTACGCCGAAACGTCGGACGCGTTCGAGGTGATCGACAAGGCCGAGACCATGCTGTTCGATCTGTCCGAACAGCACGTGAAAAAAAGCTATGTCGATCTGAATTCCGTCGTGATGCCGCTGCTCGACCGCATCCGGAAAATCACGACCGAGCACACCGGCGTGACGGGCGTGCCGTCGGGCTACGAGCTGCTGGACTACAAGACCGGCGGCTGGCAGAACACCGACCTGATCATCCTGGCCGCGCGCCCCTCGATGGGCAAGACGGCCCTCGCGCTCTCGATGGCGCGCAACGCGGCCATCGACCACGACATGCCCGTCGGCATCTTCAGCCTCGAAATGTCCACCGAGCAGCTCGCGCTGCGCCTCCTCTGCGCCGAAGCGCGCGTGAGCATGCAGCTCGTCCGCACGGGACGGATCAAGGAGGCCGACTACGGGAAGCTCGCCACGTACGTGGGGAAGCTGCAGCGCGCGAAGATCTACATCGACGACACGCCGGGAATTTCCATCCTCGAGCTGCGCGCGAAGTCGCGGCGCATGGTGCAGGAACACGGCGTGCGCATGCTGATCGTCGATTACCTGCAGCTCATGACGGCGCCGAACATCCGCGAGAGCCGCGAGCGCGAAATCGCCACGATCAGCCGCTCGTTGAAGGGCCTCGCGAAGGATCTGAAAATTCCCATCATCGCCATCTCGCAGCTCAACCGCAGCGTGGAGTCGCGCGCCGGCGGCAAGCCGATGCTGGCCGATCTTCGCGAGTCCGGATCCATCGAGCAGGACGCCGACGTCGTGCTCTTCGTGCACCGGAACAAGGACGGCGACGCCGTGCCCCCCGAGGAATTGAACAAGGCCTTCGTCATCATCGGCAAACAGCGGAACGGCGAGACTGGCGAGGTCCCGATCGCGTGGGTGCCGGAGTACGCGCGCTTCGAGAATCTGGCGACCAATTTTCCGAACGTCCACTACCTGCCGGAGCCGGACGAATCACCCTTTTAACGCTTCGCGCGCAGTCCGGCCGCGCCGGGGCGAAGCGTGCTCGAGTCCCGTTGTCCATTTCTGTGAGGTTCCTGATGCTCGTTCGCGCACTGTTTCTGCTTCTTCTCGCGTTCCCGGCGCTTCGGGCCCAGCACGACGATCGCCCGTCCGGCGCGACGGAAGCGATGGAGCGTTCGGCGCTCCGCGCGGAATTGCGCGGAGACGTGGCGCCGTCCGTACGGAGCGGGAGCGCTGCAGGAATTGCGCCATGGGAGAGCGGCGACGCGGGCAGCGGCAGGAAATCGCCGTATCTCGCCGCCGCGCTGTCGCTGGTCATTCCGGGCGCGGGCGAAGTGTACGCCGGGAGTTACTGGACCGCGCTGCTCTTCGCCGGATTCGAGGCCACGGGCATCCTGCTCAACGTCTCGTACAACCGGAAGGGCGACGACCAGACCGGCGTGTTCGAGCGCTACGCCGACCAGCACTGGAGCCTCGTCAAGTACGCGCAGTGGCTGAACGACAACGCGAAGACCTTTCCCGGCGGCGAGAACACCAAACCGATCACCATCAATTCCGACGAATCTCTGCCTCCGTGGGAGCGCGTCAACTGGGACGAACTGCACGCGGTGGAATCCGCCGTTCCGGTCTTCTCGCACCGTCTCCCGCCGCACGGCGATCAGCAGTACTACGAACTGATCGGCAAGTACAACCAGTACTCCTTCGGATGGGAGGACAAGCTCGACGGCCCGTACAACGTGATCTCGCCGCGCTTCGACGCGTACCGCAACATGCGCGGGGAGGCGAACTCCTTCTACAACACCGCGACGATGTGGATCAACCTGGTGATCCTCAATCACATCCTGAGCGCGGTGGACGCGGTGTGGGCGACGGCCCGTTTCAACAAGCACGTGGAACTCCATTCCTCTCTCCGCATGCACATGCTTCCGGGGGGAGTGGCCGAAGTGGCGCCCACCGCAACCTTCCGCGTGCACCTCTGAGCGCGCCGCACCGGACGATGTCCCGTTCCGCGACCGTCTGCTTCGCCGTCGTGCTCGCCGCGCTCCTCGGCGCGTCCCGCGGTGTCGCGCAGCCGGTGCGGGATGCGCCCGGCCTCCGCGATCGCGCGCCGGTCGTGAGCGGGATCGCGATCCTCGGGAACAAGACCACGAAGTCCGAAATAATCCTGCGCGAAATGACCCTCCACGCCGGGGACAGCGTCACGACGGACGCGCTGCAGTACTGCCAGGAGCGCGTCTACAGCCTGGGATTGTTCAATCGCGTGACGATCTCCTGTCCGCCCATGGACAGCACCATCCTCTTCGTGGAAGTGGACGAGCGCTGGTACCTCTACCCCGTGCCCCTGCTCGGCACGGTGGAGCGCGATATCAGGCACTGGTACTACGGACTCGGGGTGAAGCACGAGAATTTCCGCGGGTGGAACGAGAAGATCTTCGCGGGCTTCGTGCTCGGCTACAATCCGTGGGTGTCGCTCTATTACGGCAATCCGTGGATCTTCGGCAGCGAGCAGCTGTTCACCGAGACCTCGCTCGGCTATCAGAATTCGATCAACAAGAGTCTCGTGTCGAAAGGCGAGGGTCCGGATTTTCACGAGCTGCGGTACAGCGCCGCGCAGACGCTCGGCAAGCGCTTCGACGCCTTTCGCACGGCCGTGCTCGAGATGGGATTCAGTTACGTCGAGGTGTCGGAGAAACGCGAGGGACGCACGGCGGCGAAGGACGGCATCGACCGCTTCGCGTGGGTCGGCATCGGCGCGCGGCACGACACGCGCAATTTGCGCGAGTATCCCACGGCCGGCATGTTCGGCAGCGCGTCCGCACGCAAGAAAGGTCTCGGCTTCGGCGAGGTGGACTTCGTGCAGGGATCGATCGACACGCGGATCTATACGCCGGTCACGACGCGATTGTCACTCGGCGTCCGGGCGTTCGCGACGCTGCGCAGCGGGCCCTCCATCCCGAATTACGAGCACGTGTTCTTCGGATATTCGGAGCGGATACGCGGGCATTTCGGCGAGGAGCTCGAGGGCGACAATCAGGCCGGGGCGTCGGCCGAGCTGCGCTTCGCGCTCGTGCCTCCGTTCTACCTGCAGGTCCAGGGCATGCCCGTGCGCGAGTTCGCCACCTGGAAGCTCGCCCTGTACGCCGCCGCGTTCGTGGACGCGGGCCAGGTGTGGGACCGTCACCAGAGGCCCGACTGGCGGCACAGTCCGCGCGGGGCGGGCGTCGGACTGCACTTCCTGTTCCCGTACAGCGCCGTGCTGCGCGTCGACCGCGCGTGGAACGAGCGGGGTGTCGGCGAATGGATCATCGACATCGGGACGGCGTTCTGATGGACGTGTTCTACGCTCCCCCCGGACACTTCGACGGCGGCGCGGTCACGCTCCGCGGCGACGAACTGCACCACCTCGCGCGCGTCATGCGGCTGCGGGAGGGCGCGCGGATCCACATCGCCGACGGCGCGGGATTGATGGTGCGCGCGCGGATCGAGCGCCTGACGCCGGAAGCCGCGTTCTGCCTGATCACGGAACGGCTGCCGCGGCTGCACGAGGCGACGCGCGACGTCGTGCTCGTCCAGGCGCTGCTCAAGAATCCGGGCAAGATGGACTGGATCGTCGAGAAGGCCGTCGAACTCGGCGTCGGCCGCATCATGCCCGTCCGCAGCGCGCGCAGCATCGCCTCGGCCGACAAGGGCGCGCGGTGGCGGGCCATCGCCCTCGCCGCGATGAAGCAGTGCGAACGTTGCGTGTGGCCCGGCGTCGACGCCGCGGTCCCGCTGCAGGACGCGCTGGATCTGCTCGGCGACGCGGCGGTGTTGTGCTGTCATGAAGAAGCCGACGCCGCGGACACGATCGAGCGCGCCGTGGCCGGGCTCCCGCCCGGGCGACCCATCGCGTGCGTCATCGGACCGGAGGGCGGTTTCGACGAGCAGGAAGTCGCGCTGGTCCGCGCGCGGGGCGGCCTGGTCGTGTCGCTGGGGACGCGGCGTTTGAGGAGCGAAACGGCGGCGGTGGCCGCGCTCGCGCGACTCTCACTGTAGCGAGGCATGCATGTCGTACAAGCAGATTTTCCGCAGAGTGAATCGCATCGTGACGAGCGCCGTCAACGATGTCATCGAAAAACTCACCCGCGAGGAGCAGGAGCTCTCCGATTTTGACGAGGAGCTGAAGAAGACCGCGGGTGGCGATGCGCAATCGTCCGCCCGCCCGGCCGGACCCGGGGCCTCCCGCGCGGGGCAGCGCGAGCCCGGCGGCGGTGGAAGCCACGGGAAGTCGCAGCAGGGAAGCCGCGACACCGGAGGGAAGGGACAGTCGCAACAGGGAAGCCGCGACAGCGGGGGAAAGGAACGGTCGCAGCAGCAGGGCGGGCGCAAGCCGGGCGAGAAGGACGACGCGTATTACTACGCCGTGCTCGGTCTCACGCCGCGCGCGAGCGAGGACGACATCAAGCGCGCCTATCGCCGCATCATGCGGCAGGTGCATCCCGACAAGGTCGCGACGCTCTCGCCCGAGCTGCAGAAGGAGGCCACCGGGAAGGCCATGCAGGTGTCGGAGGCCTATCACATCATCGAACGGCGGCGCGGCTTCAAATGACACGTTCCGGAATCCCGGCGGACACCCCGCTCGTCGGAGCGTCGCGATGTGCGGCATAGCCGGCATCGTCGGCGCCGTCGACGAGGACGCGCTGCGGCTGATGACGCAGCTGCTGCATCACCGCGGTCCCGACGACGGCGCGGTGTGGGTGTCGGCGGATCGCCGCGCCGGATTCGGGCATCGCCGTCTGCGCATCATCGACTGTTCCGCCGCCGCGCGGCAGCCGATGCGCACGGAAGACGGGCGCTGGACGATCACCTACAACGGGGAGATCTTCAACTACCGCGCGCTGCGCGACGACCTCGCGGGCCTGGGCTGGCGTTTCCGCACGCAATCGGACAGCGAGGTGCTGCTCCACGCCTTCGCGCAGTGGGGCGAGGGGGTGCTCGGGCGGCTGCGGGGACAGTTCGCCTTCGCGGTGTGGGACGAGCGCACGCGCACCCTGTTCGCGGCGCGCGATCATCTCGGCATCAAACCCCTGTACTACACGCGCGACGGGGAGTCCCTCGCCTTCGCGTCCGAAGCGAAGGCGCTGCTCGCCGCGTATCCCGCGTGCCGCGAGGCGCGCTGGGACCTGCTCCCGCAGTACCTCGCGTACCTCTGGGTGCCCGGTCCCGACACGCTCTTCCGGGGCGTGCACAAACTGGAGCCGGGGTGCTGGCTGCGTTTCCGGGACGGGACGCTCGAGACCGGCGAATACTTGAGTCCGATATCCGCTGAAACGTCCGCGCCGTCCGGCGATGCGCGCGCGGACGCGGGAGTTCCGCGCGCGTTTCGACGACGCCGTGCAGTCGCAGCTCGTGAGCGACGTGCCGATCGGCCTGCTGCTCAGCGGCGGCCTCGACTCCACCGCCCTGCTCAGCGCGATGCGCGGCGCGGCGGGCGGCGTGCGCGCCTTCACCGCGACGTATTCCGACGCGAGCCGGGACCGCGACGTGTTCGAGGACGACGCCCGCTACGCGCGCGCCGCGGCCGCGCATTACGGCGCGGCGTTGAGCGAACACGTGCTCGAGACCGACGTGCCGGCCATGCTCCGGCGCGCGGTGTGGCATCTCGACGAACCGCTCGCCGACCCCACCGTCATCGCGAACCTCGCCCTCACCGCCGCGGCGAAACCGTCGCTCACCGTGCTCCTCAGCGGCATGGGCGCGGACGAGATATTCGCGGGCTATCCGCGCTATCCCGCCGCATTGCTCGCGGAGCGGATGGCGTGGATTCCGGCGGCCGCGTGGGGCGCCGGCGCCGCGCTGCTGCGCCTGCTCCTGCGCGCGGGCGCCGTGCCGATCGCGCGCGCGCGCCGCATGCTGCAGTTCGCGGACCATGCGCCGAAAAATCTCTTCGACCGCTTCCTCGGATTTTCCACCGTCATCACTCCCGGTCTGCAGCGCGACCTCCTCGCGCACGGCGCGGCCTCCGCGGCGCTCCGGGAGGGCGTGGACGGATTCCATCGCGCGATCTTCGACGCGGCGGCGGGCCGCACGCCGCTCACGCGCCTGTTGCTGACCGATCTGCGGACGTTTCTGCCCTGCCTGAACCTCGAGAACATGGACAAGACCAGCATGGCGAACGGCGTCGAGATGCGCGTCCCGTTCCTCGACCATCACCTCGTGACCTTCGTGCTCGGCTTGCCCGACGACGACAAGCTCCGCGGCGTCACCCGCAAGGCGCTGCTCCGCGACGCGTTCCGCGGCGACATGCCCGACGACATTCTGCGGCGAAAAAAGACCGGGTACAGTCCGCCCGTGCGCGGCTGGCTCCGCGGCCCGCAGCGCGAACTCCTGCACGACCGCCTGCTGTCCGAGCGGTCGAGGCAGCGGGGCGTGTGGCACCGGGACGCGGTGGAACGCCTGTTGCGCGAAAACGACCGCGGCATCGAGGACCACGCGATGCGGCTCTGGGCGATGCTCGTCTTCGAGGAATGGATGCGCGTCTTCTTCGATGAATGGGCGCCGCATCCGGCCGAGGCGCCGTCGGCGCTTCCGCTCGTGAGCGACTGAACAGTCCGTCCAATGCGTATCTTTGCGGCATGACACGCACCGAACAGGTCTCCATCTTCTTCTGGTCCATCATCCATCTCCGTCCCGCGATGATCTACTGGCGCGTGCATCGCGCGGTGAAGGGCGCGTTGCTCCGCCGTTTCGCGCGCATGGCGTCGGCGCAACGGTTTCTCGATCCGCCCGTCGCGACGATTCCGCACCGGACCGTGCCCTTCCTGGCGCCCGTCGTCGGCTGCGAGGAGATCGATGTTCGCGGGAGAATCTTCACGTTCCTGAACGACCGTTGCGCGCTGCCCGCCGACCGCGATGCACGGCGCGCGAGCATCGCGGACAAACCGCTGCTCTGGCAATTCCACTACGGGTATCACGACTATCTGCCCGCGCTGCTGCGCGACGGCCATGCGGGCATGGACGACATCCTCGCCTTTGTCGCGGAGTGGAACGGCGATTTCCCGCTTCTCTCGGAGGGATCCCGGAGCGCCGCATGGCATCCGTACGTCCTCTCCATACGCATCGAATCATGGATCCGCCTGCACGCCGCCGTCGTCGTCAGCGCCACGCCGGAGGGTGCCAGCCAACTCCTGGCGCAGGGGGTGGACCGCATGACGCGCGTCCTCCTTCGAAACATGGAGTACGGCACGATGGCCAACCATCTGCTGCGCAACGTCAAGGCCCTCGTTCTCGCCGGGTTGTTCCTGCAGAATGTGACGGGAGCACGGGCCCTGCGCAGAGGAATGAAACTCCTGCTCCGTGAACTCGCCGAGCAGGTGCTCGACGACGGCATGCACTACGAGCGCGCGCCCATGTACCACGTCGCGATGACGAGCGATGTGCTCGATCTGGTGGAAGCGCTCGATCGGACGGCCCAGCCCGTGCCCGCCGCCCTGTTGCAGGCCGCCGCGCGCATGACCGGCTTTCTCGGTCACATCCTCCATCCCGACGGGGATGTCCCGTACATGAACGACTCGACCGCCAGCGCCTTCCTGCAGCCGCGCGACGTGCTCGCGCGCGGGGAGCGGCTCTGCCGCGATCACGGACTGCAGCCGGGCGATCCCCGGCCCACGGCCGACATGCTGCGTCGGCCGCAACGCGTCTCCGGCCTTCTCGTGCACCGTGCGGGCGATCTCTTCGTCGTGTTCGACGGCGGACCCGTCGGCCCCGACTACCAGCCCGGCCATGCGCATTGCGACACGCTGAGCTACGAGGTGTCGTGGAAGGGCAGGAGACTGATATCGGACACGGGAGTCTTCCATTATCGCGAATCGCCCGAGCGGACCTACGCGCGTTCCACGGCGGCGCACAATACCGTCCGACTCGATTCGCGCGATCAGTCCGAAGTGTGGAAAAGCTTCCGCGTCGGCAGGCGCGCGGGCATCATCTTCCTCGAATCGCGAGAGGAACACGGCTGCACGATTTTTCACGCCGCGCACGACGGGTACGAGCGTTTCGGGAAGGGCCTGATCCATGAGCGCTGCATGGTCTTGCGCGGGGACGCGTGGCTGGTGGTGATCGATTTCATCCATGGGAGCGGAAGGCACCTTGTCGAAAACATGGTGCATTTCGCGCCGGATATCGCGCTGAAACGGGACGGGCACGGCGTTGCCATTCTCGCGGAGAGCGGGCGCTGCTCATTGCAGCCCGCCGGCGGGGAGAACGTCCGCGTCTTCGAGACCGAATGCTATCCGGCCTTCGGCGTCAGCGTCCTGCGAAAGACCGTCGTCCAGCATGCCATGGCGGAACTGCCCCTGACGACCTCGTACACGCTGCAATTCGGCAATACCGCGCGGAATGTCACGGTTCGGAAGACGCAGGGGGGACTGGAAATCCTGGAAGGGGATGCGCCCGTTGTGGCAATAATTTCGCGCCTGTAACCTTGCCCGCGTTCCGCTGGTCAATCGGTCGGAACGCATCGATCGAGCAAGCTGCCGACATGCCCGGAACGCCGTCCGTGCTTGTTTCGAAGTGTGGAAAAGTGCAGATTTCCGTGATATTATCCCTTCTGAAGCAACGGAAGAGCCCAGCCCGTGCACATCCTGTACATCTGCCAGTACTTTCCTCCTGAAATGGGGGCAGCCTCGGCGCGAGCATACGAATTCAGCCGCCGCTGGGTCCGCATGGGGCACAAGGTGTCGGTGGTATGCGGCATTCCGAACCATCCGATCGGGAAAGTCTATCCCGGCTACCGGAAGCAGGCCCTGCATCACGAAGTGATCGACGGCATCGACGTCTACCGCACCTGGGTGTTCGTCACGCCGAACGCGTGGAAGGTGCGTCGCAGCATCAACTACCTCTCCTTCGGGTTCTCCGCCGCGCTCGCCAGCGAAACCCTGCGCGACGTGGACGTGTGCATCGCCACCACTCCCCAGTTCTTCTCGGGCGTGAGCGGCACCTTCGTGAAAAAGCTCAAGGGCGTTCCGCTGGTTCTGGAAGTCCGCGACCTCTGGCCCGATTCGATCGAGGCCGTCGGGATCAACACCAATCCGCGCTTCCTCTCCTTCCTGCGCTGGATCGAGCGCGGCATGTACCGCCGCGCCGACCGCATCGTGATCGTGAGCGACGCCTTCCGCGAGCATCTCCTGCGCAAGGGCGTGCCGGCCGACAAGATCAAGCTGATCACGAACGGCGTCAGTTCGGAACTGTTCGAGCGCAGCCCGCGCGCGCGGCAGCATTTCAACGGGCCGATGAAGGACAAGTTCCTCGTCGCATACATCGGCACGCACGGCCTGGCGCACGGCCTGGAAACCATGATCGACGCGGCCGCGCGGATGAAGGCGGATCCGTCCGTCCAGTTCATCCTCGTCGGGGAGGGCGCGGCCAAGGCCCGGCTGAAGACCTACGCGAACGGCCTGCCCAACGTGCTGTTCGTGGACCGCCAATCGCGCGAGGTGATCTCGCAGATGCTCAACGAGATCGATCTCTCGCTCGTGATGCTGCGCAAGGCGGATCTCTTCCGCACCGTCATTCCGTCCAAGATGTTCGAGATCATGGGCGTCGGCAAGCCCATCGTGCTCGGCGTGCGGGGCGAAGCGCAGCGCATCGTCGAGGAGGCCGGCGCGGGCATCTCCATCGAGCCGCAGGATACCGAGGCGCTTGTCGGCGCCATCGAGCGCTTCCGCGGCGACGACGCCTTCCGCGCGCAATGCGGCGAGAGCGCGTACCGCTTCGTGCGCGATCAGTACAATCTCGATTCCCTCGCGGTGGAGTATCTCACGGTCCTCCGCGAGACGTCGTGAGGACCGATCCATGACATCGCGCCTGCGCGACGCAGTGAACACGGAGGGGCGCGCGCCCTTCTTTTTCGTTTGCATCGGGATGCTGCTGCTCGCCGCTCCCCTCGCGGCGCAGACCGGACCCTTCCGCGTCGAGCGTCTGTCGGCCGACCGCTGGCGCATCAGCATCGAGAACAGCGCCCCGCGCATCCTGCCGCCGACGGACGATCTCCCGTGCTCGCAGGTGACCATGGCGGGCTGCGTCGGGCGCAACGAGGACGGCGGTCCGCGCCTTCCATTCAAACGGTTTCCCTTCGCGGTGCCGCCGGGCGGGACGCTCCGTGCCGTCGTCCGGCAGCAGCAGGACGAACGTCTCGACGCCCGTCTCGTGTCTCTTCCGCAACCTTCCGCCGCGGGCGCCGCCGGCAGGGCGGCGGGACCGCAGCCCGCCATCAGCGTCAGCGCGCCATTGCAACGCGACGGCCTGATCGAGCAGGCGGTGGAGTTCCGTCCCGCGCGCCACGAGGACGCCGCCGGAAGTCTCGTGTGGGTGCGCTCCATGGTCGTGGACGTCACGATCGACGGGGCCGTGTCCGGCGCCGGTATGCAGTCATCCCGGGGATTAAAAGATCCGTTCATCCTGAATGCCGATGATGCGTCCGCGTGGCGCACGGAGCCGGTCCTGCTGTCCGCGAGTGCACCGCGCTGGTTCCAGGCGGGCGAGTCGATGATGAAAATGCGGTTCACCGAGGCCGGCGTGTACCGCCTGACGAAAAGCGCGATCGAGGCCGCGGGCCTCGCGACCGCGGGCATCGATCCGCGCACGTTCAGGGTGTTCCTGTCCGGCAATGAAGCGCCGATCCGCGTGGAGGGCGAGGACGACGGCCGTTTCGACGACGGCGATTACCTCGAGTTCCACGCCCCCCGGCATGCCGGCGCGGACGGGGAGTGGTTCGATCTCTGGTCCGACGACAACGCCGCGTTTCTCCGCTGGGGCGGGGAAGCGGGCCGGCGTTTCGCGCGCGAGGATGCGACCCCGCCCGGCACTCCCGCCATGACGTCCGCGTACGCGCGTCTGCATCTCGAGGAGGATCACGAGTATCACTTCGGCGACCACAAGGAGACGGACGTCAACATCAGCGAGTACCTCCCCGGGGAGACCTGGATGTGGCGGTATCTGCAGAAGAAAGACAGCCTCGTGATTCCCTTCCGCATCCCGCATATCACGCAGGACACGGCCTTCCTCACCTTCCGCATCAAGCACTCCTCGTTGAATCCCGTCCGCGTACGCGTTGCGGTGAACGGCAAGACGGTGACAGAGTACGACATCAGCGACAACGAGATGAGCACCAGGACCGTGCCTCTGCCTGCCGGGTTGCTCCGCGCGGGCGTCGACAGTCTCGTGTTCGTGAATACGCAGATCGTCGCGTGTCCGGATTCGAATCCCACCTGCTCCATCGAGCGCATGTACGTCGATTGGGCGGAGATCGTCTATCCCGTGCCGACAGTCGCGCTCGGAGATCGATTCCTGTTCGACGCCTCCGCGAGGCCCGACACCCTCGGTCCCGCCACGCGCCGCCGTATCGACCTGAACGGTGTTTCCCGCCTGCCGGTTCGCGGCATCAACATCACGGCGGGTGCGCAGCTGGACGGGATGCTTGCGACGGGATCGCCGCCGGACGCGGGCGTATCGGCCGGCATCAGAAATACGGACTCGTACATCTTTTACTCCGACACCGCGGTGCTCGCGCCGGCGGCGCTCACGCTGGTGACGCCGCCCGATCTGGCGGTCCTCGCGAAGGACGCCGAGTACATCGTCGTGACGCATCGCGCGTTCCGCGCCGCGGCGGACCGCCTCGCGCAATACCGCGCGGGCAAGGACGGCATGAGGACGCTCGTCGCCGACGTGGACGACCTCTACGACCTGTTCAATTTCGGACGGAAGCATCCTGTTGCGATTCGCGCGTTTCTCCGGGAAGCGGCCGCCGTCTCGGGCAGGCCGCCGCGCTTCGTGACGTTGATGGGAGACGCGAGCTGGGACGGAAAATTCCGCATGGGGACCTCGTCGATGGAGGATTTTGTCCCCGCCTGGGGCAATCCGGCGGCGGACAATTACTACGCGGCGCTGTCCGACACCCTGAATGATTACGCGCCTGTCTTGAGCCTCGGACGAATCCCCGCGAAGACGCTCGACGAGGCGCAGGCCGTGGTGGACAAGGTCATCGAATACGAGGCGCTGCCCCCGAGCGCGCGGGACAACCGCTTCCTCCTCTCCGTGGGCGGCAAGTACCAGAGCGAGCAGGACTGGTACCTGAAGCCGTTCATCAACGGCGTCATCAGGGACTGGCTCACCCCGTTCTGCCTCGAGCCGCGCCTCATCGTCAAGAGCAACCCGACGCTTCCGGTCACCTACGACGATCTTGACACGCTGGTGAGCGAGGCCAACCGCGGGGTCAACTGGTTCTACTTCGTCGGGCACGGCGGCTCGCGCATCATCGACGTGGGCGTGGAGCGGCCCGACATTTTTTCGCTGAAGGGGAAATACCTGTTCTTCGTCACCATGTCCTGCAACACCGCCCACTTCGCGGAGCCGTATGAAACGGGCCTGAACGAACGCTTCATCCTCGAGCGCGACAATGGCGCCATCGCCACGTACGGCACGTCGGGGCTCGGCGACCTCGGCCACGACGAGACGCTCAGCGACGGGCTGTTCGAATCGATGCTCGTCCGCAATCACGCCACCTACGGCGAGATGACCACCTACGCGAAGAACCGGCTCATCGCATCCACCGGCCCCGGCGACGCGTACACCCGCAACACGGTGCTCCAGTACGCCCTGTTCGGCGATCCCGCCACGCATCTGCCGCTCGCGAAGGGCGTGGACCTCGCCGTCGAGGCGCGGGACATCGCAACCCTTCCGGAGATCATCACCCAGTTGCAGCCGACCCGCATCAGCGCGGTGCTGGCGAACTACGGCCGCTGTCTCACGGACAGCGTGGACGTTTCCGTCGCCGTCGAACAGGGCGCGCAGGTGCTGTTCTCGAACACGCGGCGCCTCCCGCCGTTCGCCCTGCGCACCCTGCAGGAATGGACATACGATTTCCGCGACGCCGTGGGGCCCGTCACGATCACCGTGCGCGTCGCCACCCCGGATTCCGCGAATGAAGCGCGCCTCGGCAACAACAGCGCGAGCATTACGCGCAATGTGCAACCGCGCGGCGTGCGGCAAATCTTCCCCGAGGACCATGCCCTCGTCAGTCCCGCGGCCGTCCCGGTGACCTTCGTGGTCGCGAATCCTTCGGAAGTGCCGCCCGCATCCGAAAATCCGCGCATTGAAGTGCAGATCGATCCGATGCCCTCGTTCATTGCCGCGGAATCGCTCATCCGCGCCGTCGAACCCGTGTACACGTGGTTCGACTGGACGCCTCCCGCGGGCAGGCGCGGGACGAACTGGTGGCGATCCCGCATGGTGACAAACGCGGGTCCGGAACCCTGGTCCGCCTCGCGCGCGTTCACGATCGACACGTCGAAGTTTTCCGAAGACTGGCGCATCGCGGATTCTGCGCAGTTCGCGGCCTGCGCGCTGGATGCGGTGACGGTGCTTCCGGGGAAGGGCGGCGTGACGCTCGGGCAGCGTCCGGTACGCGTCGATGTGCTGTCGGCGGGCGCCAATCAAGTGGAAATCAACGGCGCCGCCCTGCGCGTCGACGGGAAGGAATGGGCCTTGACCCGCGGGACGGATCAGGGACGCGGCTTTCACATCGCGGTGATCGATTCCGCATCGGGCGCCGTGGTGGATACGGCGCTGTTCGACACGTACGCGGACCGCGCGAACGCCACCGCCATGGCCGCGTATCTCGATCAGGTCCCCGCGGCGCGCACCATCGCGGTGGCGGTGAAGGAAGACGCGAACGGGTATCCGCCGGTGCTTCCCGGAGGCACGAACATCATCCCGGCGCTGAAGGACGCCCTGAAGCGCTTCGGTGCGCGGCTCATCGACAGTCTCGGCTTCAACGATTCCTATGCCTTCATCGGATCGAAAGGCAGACCCGGCCGCGCGAAGGAAATGTGGGCGCGCTACGGCATTGCGCAGGCGAAGGACACCGTCACCGTGCACGCCCTCCGCGGCACGGTCACGTCGTCCGTCATTGGTCCCGCGAACTCCTGGGACCGCGTGCTCTGGGAGGTGGAGAACGGGTCCTCCTCGCGTGTGGACCTCCGCGTGTACGGTGCGGGGCAGGACCGCGACACGCTGCTCGCGACGTTCGACGGCGCGACGGGCGGAGGGCTGCTCGCGCTGGACGCCATCGTGCCCGCATCGCTGCATCCCTTCATCAGGCTGCAGGCCGTGCTTGTCGATTCGCTCAATGCGGGAACTCCGCTGTTGCGCGCATTGGGTATGAGCAGGGAGTCGCGTTTCCCGGAAATCGGCATCACCAGCCAGGTCGTCTCCGCCTCCGCGGACAGCGTGGAGGAGGGCACGCCGGTCACCGTCACCGCCGATGTGTACAATGCGGGCAGCGCGGAGGTACAGAATCTCCCGGTGCAGCTCGCCATGCCGCTCGCCACGGGCGCGCGCATCGTGACGGGCCTCATCCCGATGCTTCCGGCGGGCCGCGGCATGCACGCGCGCGTCGAATTTTCGCTGCCGACCGCGGGTGTGCGCGGCGAGTTCCGCTACGATCTCGACGTGAATCCCGGCAACCGCCTGCTCGAGTACTATTACGAGAACGACGTGTACTCCCGCCGCATCCGCATCTCCAAGGACGGCGCCATTCCCGACCTGCAAGTGCGTTTCGACGACGTCGAGATCGCCGACAACGATTACGTCGCTCCCGAGCCGGTCATCACCATCAAGCTGTTCGACGACAGTCCGCTGCCGGTGACGGACACGTCCGGCATCCAGATCTTTCTCGACGGGCGGCGCGTCTGGCTGAACGCCAATCCGCTGCTCGAATACACGCTGGGCGGCGGCGGCCGGGAGAAGGCGAGAATCCGTTTCACTCCTGATCTGCGGCCTTCAAGCCCGGGTCCGCGTCTGCACACCCTCGCGGTGAGCGGGCGCGACGCCAGCGGCAATTCCGCCGACACCGTGCCATACCAGGTCCGCTTCTACGTCACGCTCGAGGATCGCATAGACGAAGTCCTCGCCTATCCGAATCCGTCGCGCGGAGCCACGGACATCACGTTCCGCATTCTCGGCGCCAGCGCGCCGGAGGGCGGGCGCGTGCGAATCTACACCGTCGCGGGGAGGCTGCTTCGCGAAATTCCGATCGCGGCATCGGAATTGAACATCGGTTTCAACCGCATCCACTGGGATGGTCGCGACGCGGACGGTTCAGAGCTCGCCAACGGCGTGTACTTCTACACGTTGCGCATCATGCGCGGCGGGCGCGCCGTGGAGAGTGTCGAAAAGGTCGCCATCCTCCGCTGACATGACCCGCAGTCCGATTTCCGCCCCTCCGGGCGCGCGCAGATTCTACGACGAGGTGTACGCGCCCGGCGCCGAGCCGGACGCGGCCTTCTGCGAGGGGCGCGAGGACTGGGAGCGCGCGCTGGTGGAGGCGTTTCTGCGCGATGCCGATGCGCGCGGAGCTTCCGTGCTCGAGGTCGGCTGCGGCCATGCGCCCTACCAGAACCGCGTCGAGAGGTATGTTGGCGTGGACATCAGCCGCAACTGCGCGGCGTGGATCGGGAAACCCTTCGCGGCTGCAAGCGCCGTGGCGCTGCCCTTCGCCGACAGGTCCTTCGGCGCCGTGCTGACCCTGCACACGCTCGAACACGTGCACGATCCGGAGCGCGCGCTGGAGGAGCTCCACCGCGTGCTCGCGCCGGGCGGACGCGCGCTGCTGCTGCCTTCGTGGTACGTGCGTCCCTGGGCGCCGCACGGACTGCGCGTGCGCTCCTATGCCGATCTGCCGCCACGCTTGAGGGCGGTGAAATTCTTCATGCCCATCCTGAACGCCCCGTTGTTCCGGGCCTTGCGGATTTTCCCTCGCCGCCTGGCGAGACTCGCGGCCTGGCGCCTCTCCCGTTCGCCGCGCCTGCCGCTGCGGTGGACGCCCGTCGCGGCGAATTACGAAACCTTCATCGATTCGGATTCCGACGCCTGCGCCTCGATCGATCCCTTTGACGTCATACTCTGGTTCCATGCGCGCGGCTGTGCATTCCCCGAGCTTCCGGGGTGGCGCCAGCAGCTGCTATTTCGTACCGGCGCGCTGCTGGTGGAGAGGGGCGGGGAGTAGGGAGGAGGGAGGAGGGAGGAGGGAGTGGCAATGAAGGCCAGACTGCCTCGATTATGCTGATTCACGTAGGGGTGTTGCAACTTCCCGGGATGTATCCGTATATTCGCATATACGAATATACGCAGATGTCGCATGGATACACTGGTCACATTTTTCAAAGCTCTCGCCGATCCGAACAGGGTGCGCATCGTCGCGCTGCTGCTCGAGGCGGGGGAGTTGTGCGTGTGCGACATCGAGCGCGTGCTCGAGATTCCGCAGGCGCGTGTCTCGAGGCATCTCACCTTCCTGCGCAATGCCGGCGTCGTGAAGGCGCGGCGCAACGGACAGTGGATGCACTACGCGCTCACGCCCTGCTGCGACCTGGAACATGGCGTCTACAGGGAATTGCGCGCGTCGCTTGAACGCGTACCACAACTCGCATCCGACCGCGACATGCTGCAGCGCACCGCCTGCGTCTGCGCGCCTTCGCTCGTACAAATATCCTGAGACCGACATGGACCAGTCACTGACGCGCCGCCTGTCATTTCTCGACCGTTACCTCACCCTGTGGATTTTTCTCGCCATGCTCGCCGGCGTGGCGTGGGGGCATTTCTTTCCGGGCATCGCCGGGTTCTGGGGCCGTTTCCTTAGCGGCACCACCAACATCCCGATCGCCATCGGCCTGATGCTGATGATGTACCCGCCCCTCGCAAAGGTGCGCTACGAGGACCTGGGCGAAGTGTTCCGGAACGTGCGTGTGCTTGCGCTTTCGCTCGCGCAGAACTGGTTCATCGGCCCCATTCTCATGTTCGTGCTGGCTGTGGTCTTTCTCGGCGACATGCCCGAGTACATGGCGGGCGTGATCATGATCGGCCTCGCGCGCTGCATCGCGATGGTCATCGTGTGGAACGATCTCGCGAAGGGCGATCCGGAATACGCCGCGGGACTCGTCGCGTTCAACTCCATCTTCCAGGTCCTTCTCTACTCGGTGTACGCGTGGGTCTTCATCACGGTGCTGCCGAAGTGGTTCGGCATGCAGGGGAGCGTGGTGGACGTGTCGATGGGGCAGATCGCCGAATCGGTGTTCGTCTACCTCGGCATCCCGTTTCTCGCCGGCGCCCTCACGCGCTTCGCGCTCGTCAAGGCGAAGGGCCGGGAATGGTATCACACGCGCTTCATTCCCGCCATCTCGCCCGTCACGCTCGTGGCGCTGCTCTTCACCATTTTCGTGATGTTCTCGCTGAAAGGGGAGACCATCGTGCAGCTGCCACTCGACGTGCTCCGCATCGCCGTGCCGCTGCTGATCTACTTCGTCGTGATGTTCCTCGTGTCGTTCTGGCTGGGACGGAAAATCGGAGCGGACTATCCGAAAACTGCCGCGCTCTCCTTCACCGCCGCGAGCAACAACTTCGAGCTCGCCATCGCCGTCGCCGTGGCGGTATTCGGCATCAACTCGGGCGCGGCCTTCGCGGCGGTCATCGGACCGCTCATCGAGGTGCCCGTGCTCGTCGCTCTCGTCAACGTCTCGCTCGCGTTCCGGCGCCGCTACTTTCCCGAAGCGGTCGCCTGACCTGTCCACAGAGTTCACTCCCACCCATGCAAGGATGCACCTGTCATGAAACCCGAAGAATTGAAACTCGTCGTCAAGGACCGCTACGCCGAAATCGCCGCGTCGATGGACTCGGCGGCGTCGTGCTGCGGACCGCAGTCCACCTGCTGCGGCGACACCTACACCGTCATGTCCGATGATTACAGCGGTCTGAAGGGCTACGCGCCGGAGGCCGATCTCGGTCTCGGCTGCGGCCTGCCGACCGAGCACGCGGGCATCGAGAAGGGCATGACCGTCCTCGATCTCGGCAGCGGCGCGGGCAACGACGTGTTCATCGCGGCCACGCTCACGGGTCCGGAAGGCACGGTCATCGGCGTCGACATGACGCCCGAAATGATCGAGCGCGCCAACGTGAACAAGCGGAAGCTCGGCATGGCGCATGTCGATTTCCGTTTCGGCGAGATCGAGAGCATGCCCGTCGAGAGCGATTCCGTCGACGTGGTCATCTCCAACTGCGTGCTCAATCTCGTGCCCGGAAAGCGCCAGGCTTTCGCCGAGATCGCGCGCGTGCTCAAGCCCGGCGGCCATTTCTGCGTGTCGGACATCGTGCTCGAAGGCGAGATTCCGGCGTCGCTGCAGCAGGTTGCGGAACTCTACGCGGGCTGCGTCTCCGGCGCGATTCAGAAGCCGGAGTACCTGGGGCTCATCTCGGGCGCAGGTTTCGAAAACGTGCAGGTGGTGAAGGAGAAAGTCATCGACATCCCCGATGCCACGCTGCAGGCGCTCACCGCTTCGCTGCCCGAGAGCGAACGAACCATGAACAATGCGCGCCTCCTCAGCGTCACGGTGAAGGGATGGATGCCGAAATGACACGCTCCGTCCTCTTTCTCTGCACGGGGAATTCCTGCCGCTCCCAGATGGCGGAGGGCATCGTGAACCATGAGCTCGGCGAGCAGTGGACGGCCTACTCCGCCGGCACGGCGCCGTCGATCGTCCACCCCCGCGCGGTCGCCGCCATGGCGGAGATCGGGATCGATATCTCATCGCATACGTCGACGCATGTGGACGTCTTCCAGGACGTGCCGCTCGATCTTGTCATCACCGTGTGCGGCAATGCCGAGCTGCACTGTCCGCTGTGGCTCGGATCAGGGCATCGGGTGCACATCGGCTTCGACGATCCGGCGGAGGCCACGGGCGCGGAGGAGGAGATCATGGCGGTGTTCCGCCGCGTGCGCGACGAGATCCGCGCGCGCATCGTGCCGTATCTCGCGGCGCATTGACGCGGCGCGGCAGGCGGCCTCACGTGTCGCCGTCGCCGTGCTCTGACGGATCGGACAGGACGCGCAAGCGCACCAGGGCGATTGCGCTCCTGTTCATCTTCGTGATCGTGAACTCGTAGCCGTCCGACACCAGCGACTCGTTCGCGCGGGGGATGTGCCCGAAGCGGTAGAGGAGGTATCCCGCGAGCGTTTCGTACTGTCCGTCCTTCAGGATCGGATGGGGAAGCACGTTGTTGACCTCGTTGAGCGATGCCGACGCGTGCACCGAGAACGTGCGCTCGTCGATCTGTTCGATCAATTGCGCCTCGGAATCATACTCATCCTGGATCTCCCCGACCAGTTCCTCCAGGATATCCTCCATGGTGATGATGCCCTGCGTCCCTCCGAATTCGTTGACGACGACGGCGAGCTGCTGCCGCTTCAGCTGAAAGTCCTTGAGGAGCTGTCCGATGCGCTGCGTTTCCGGAATGAACATGACCGGCCGCATCACGTCCCTGATGCTCGTGGCGGGGCTGTTCCGGAGATGAATCAGCAGTTCCTTGAGATGGACGACGCCCACGATGTTGTCGTGATTGTTCTCGTAGCAGGGGATTCGCGAATACCCCTCCTCGATGATCTTCAGGAGAACGTCATCGTTGAACGCGTCGATATCGATGGACAGCACGCGGGAGCGGGGTATCAGGATTTCCTTCACCGTGCGCCCGGTAAAGCCGAACGCCTTCTGAATGATGGCGTAATTGTCCGATTCCAGGGTTCCGCTTTCGCTGCCCTGCTGCACGAGGAACTGCAGTTCGTCGCTGCTGTGCACTTCCGCGCCGTGCAGCGGCCTGATGCCGATGATGCCCAGCAGCAGATTCGCGATTCCGTTCAGGAGCCAGATCACCGGCCGGAAGAGGATGAAAAAGAAATGCAGCGGATAGACGATGGCAAGGGTGGTGGCTTCCGAGCGCTGAATGGCGATGGATTTCGGCGCCAGTTCCCCGAACACGATGTGCAGCACGGTGATCGTGAAAAACGCGACCGGCAGCGCGATGGCGTGCGCCGTCGCGGGTTCCAGCCGCAGGCCCACGGCATGCACGATGGCCAGAATGATCTGCGACACCACCGGCTCGCCGATCCATCCGAGTCCCAGACTGGCGATCGTGATGCCCAGCTGCGTCGCCGCGAGGTAGCCGTCAAGATGCAAGACGATGTGCTTTCCCAGGACCGCGAACTGGTTCCCTTTCTGCGCCTTCAGCTCGAGCTGCGACGCCCGCACCTTCACGATCGCGAATTCGGCGGCGACAAAAAAACCGTTCGTCAGGACAAGGAACGCGGTCACGAACACATCAAGGAGCATGCACTTTCCGGGCGGTGATGCGGGAAAAGTAGCATATCACGCGGCGGGAAAAAAGAACCCGGACCACCGGGCTCCGCATCCCCGCCGCTCAGAAGATGGCGTTGAACAGAAAGCCCACCGCCATGATCCCCGCAGCCACGACGCCGATGAACGTGGCGATGAGCTGCGGGCGCAGGACCTTGCGCAGGATGACGACCTCGGGCAGCGACAGGCCGATCACCGCCATCATGAACGCCAGGGCCGTCCCGAGCGAGGCCCCCTTCTCGAGCAGCACCTGCACCACCGGGATGATGCCCGCCGCGTTGGAATAGAGCGGCACGCCGATCAGCACGGACACGGGTACCGACCACCACGCGGATTTTCCCATGATCCCCGCCATGAAATCCTCGGGCACGTAGCCGTGCGCCGCCGCACCGACCGCGATGCCGGCGAGCACGTAGAGCCAGACCTTCGAGACGATGTCGCGCACCGCCTGGTAGCCGGCGTCGATGCGGTCGGAGAATGAGAGCGACTCATCCGAAACAGCCCCGCCCGCGGACCGGATCTCGTACACCCAGGGCTCCACCCAGCGTTCCACGCGCAAGCGTCCGATCACGTATCCGGAGAAGATCGCGATGGCGAGTCCGGTCCCCATGTACAACAGCGCCGTCTTCCATCCGAAGAGCCCGAAGAGCAGCACCAGCGCCACCTCGTTGATCATCGGCGCGGCGATGAGGAAGGAGAAGGTGACGCCCAGCGGAATGCCCGCCTCCACGAAGCCGATGAAGAGCGGCACCGCGGAGCAGGAACAGAAGGGCGTGACGACGCCCAGCAGACTCGCACCCACATTGCCCGCGAACAGCGGCTTGCCTTCCAGCGCGCGCGCCGCGTGCGTTCGGGTGAAAAGAAGGAGCGCACGATGCCCACCGCGAAGACGATGAGCGTCAGGAGCAGCAGCACTTTCGGCACTTCGTAAATGAAGAAGCGCAGCGCCTCGCCCAGGCGGTTGCCGGGAGCGAATCCCAGCACGCCGTCCACGAGCGCGTCCGCAGCGGGCTGCAGCGAGAGGTACGCGAGAACCCACACGGGAAGAAGGAGCAACGGCGGCGCCAGCGGGTTCCGGCTTCTCCACGCGGAGAATGCGATCCAGCTGCTGGACATGCGAGTGTCCGTCATGTCCTACAGGACGATATAGACCGCCACCAGCAGCAGAATCACTCCGCTGACCGGCTTGGCGATGCGTGAAAACGACGCGAGTCCCTTCTACTCGATGAGCCGGATGCCGACGCCGGTGAAGGTTCCGGCGAGCAGGAGCAGCGCGCAATGGCCGAGCGCGTAGGCGAAGAGCAGCGAGGTGCCGTACACGACTTCGCCCTGCACGGACACGAGCGCCAGCACCACCGCCAGGACGGGCGTGGCGCAGGGCGAGGAGATGACGCCGAAGACAAGACCGAGGAGGAAGCTGCCGGCGATGCCCTTCTTCTTCGGCTGGAACATTTTCGCCTCGGGGAATTTCAAGGGAATCGCGCCGAGCAGATACAGGCCCATGACGACGGCCACCCCCGCGGCGATGTATTTCCAGAAATCGCCCACATCGCCGAAGAGTCCGCCCACCAGCGAGGCGACGAGCCCGAGGGCGGTGAAGGTGGTGGCCAGTCCCAGCGTGAACGCCAGCGAATAGAGGAAGGCCTTCGCCTTCGATTCCGAGGCGAAGCCGCCCACATAGCCCATCACCAGCGGGATGGTGACAAGGACGCAGGGATTCGCCGCCGTGGTCAATCCGCCCAGAAACACCGCGGCGAAGGCCAGCAGCGGATTGGACTGGATAATGCCGTCAATGCCGTTCAGAATGTCCATGGCACGCGCTCCGGGGATGACGAGGGATCACAGCGCGACATGGTGCTTTTTGAAAGCCGCGAGGATGTCCTTCATTTCCCAGAGGCCGACGTGCCGCATGATTTCCTTTTTGTCCGGCCCGAGCAGCACCTGCGTCGGGATGAGCTGAATCTTCCACTTTTCGAGCAGGTCGCGCGAGTTCTCCATGTAGATGTTCCCGACCGTCAGCTTCGGATAGCGCGCGCGGAGGTCGCGCAGAATGGGCTGCATCTGCTTGCAGGGCTTGCAGCTCTTGCCGCCGAACTCCAAAAAGGTATACGAACCCGACGCGATGGCCGCGTCGATCGTCGACGCCGTGAGTTCCGGAACGGCGGTCGCGGAGGCCGCGGGCGTCTGCTGTTGCGCGCTGCGCAGCTCGGGGCGCGCGGGTTCCGGATTCTCGCCTGCGCGGCAGCCGGCGAAGGCAACGAGGAAGATGGTGACGATGCGAAGGCTGGTCATGTGCTGTTCCTATCGAATGGCCGCGAGGAAATGCAGGCTTTCCGCATTCCATTCCGCGTCGGTGAGCGTGACGTTTTCGAAACGCTTGAATTCCCTGCCGTCGGGGGCGATCAGCAGGAGCGTCGGCAGAAAGGCCACCTTGTAGGCCTCCTGCAGATCCGCGCGGTGATAGCCGTCGACGACGATGAGATCGATGTCCTTCGATGATGCGCGCATGGTCTGCAACAGGCGCTCCAGCGAGGCGCATTTCGCGAGCGTGCACGCGCAGGACATCGATGTGGAGAAGAGCAGCGCCATCGGTCGCTTCGCGGCTGCTGCCCGCGCGATCAGATCCGATGCAAGGAACTGCGCGCGGCGAGCGCGTATTTCGCGATTGCCTCGGCGCGCTGTCTTCTGGGAGCGGTCGCGAGCGAGTCGAAGCGTGCGCGTGCAACCGCGAGCAGGCGCTCCTGGTCGGCGGGCGTCGCCGTGGCGCCCTCTGCGACGCGGTGAACGTCGTTCAGCGCGAGTTCACAGGCGCGGCAGGCGTTGGCGAAGGCGGGATCGTTGCCGCTGGATCGCTCGAGTTGCGCGAACGCGGCGAGCGCGTGATCGATAGCGACGACGCGCGTGTTCTGCTGGGCTGAGGCGTGGAGGGAGACGAGGATCGTCACACCCGCGATCAGGGCGCGAATCATGGCTGCTCCGGCAGTCGCTCCCTGATCCACTCCTCGATCTTCGCTTCCTTCGGCACATGCCCCGAAGAGAGCATGGTGCCGTCGATCGCCACCGCCGGCGTAATGAGAATGCCTCTGGTGGCCATGGTCCGGATGTCGGTGACATAGCTGACCTCGGCCGCGACATCGAGGCGCGCGAGCACATTGAGAACGAGCGTGTGCGTCTGCTCGCAGCGCGCGCAACCGGGGCCGAAGACTTCGATTTTCATGTGTTTCTCCGAGGTGCGTGAATCGTGAATCGTGATTCGTGAATGGTGAGTCGTGAATGGTGAGTCGTGAATGGTGAGTCGTGAATGGTGAAAGGTGACAGGGGGAACGTGACAGGTGAAAGAGAAACTGGTCGCTCCCGTCACCTCGATCTCTGCGTCCCCGCGTCTCCGCGTCCCCGCGTCCCCGCGTCTCCGCGTCCCCGCGTCTCCGCGTCTCCGCGTCCCCGCGTCATGCCCTCTCGAGAGCGCGTGACCGCGCCTTGTGCGTGTTGTTGAGCATGCGCTTCACGATGCCTATCACATCGAACAGGGCGGGATCCGACACCGTGAGCATTAACTTCAACCCGTCCTTGCGGGAACGGAGGATGCCCGCGGAGACGAGGATCTTGATGTGCCGCGAGAGGTTCGACTGTTCGATGCCGAGCGCGGGCTGGATTTCGCAACTGCACCGCTCGCTGTCCCGCAGGAACTCGAGAATGCGCAGACGGTTCGGATGCGCGAGGGCGGTAAAAAGTTCGGCGGTCAGTTCGTCTGCATTCATCGGCACGGTTTCCTTTCAGGAGTACATGAGCAAATGCTCATGTAAAGATAGGTCGAGGCGCGACGCGTTGCAACAGGTGCCGAGAAAATCGTTTCGATTGCATGACGCCCGCATTCCAAAATTCACGATTCACGACTCACGACTCACGATTGACGACCTCACGATTCACGATTCACGACTCACGACTCACTATTCATCCTCCGCGCTTGCTTTTTTCAAGTTCACCTGTTACTATTGTAAGCCTTTGCAATTGCCCCTTGGTGTAACTGGCAACACGTCTGACTCTGGATCAGAAGAGTCTAGGTTCGAGCCCTAGAGGGGCAGCAACAATCGGATTTCGAATCCTGATTTCACATGAAGAAGTCGAGAATGCGGAATCCGAACGTTTTTACGGCGCGTTCGTCTAGCGGCCAGGACGTGGCCCTCTCAAGGCCGAAACACGGGTTCGATTCCCGTACGCGCTACCAACCCAAGCCCGGACCACATCCGGGCACTTTCTTTTGGACGCGATCCGGTCTCCCATGAAGCATTCCCTCATTCGCCGCCTGATTCTCGCCATCTGCCTGCTGCCCGCCGCGGCGGGTCTGCTGACCGCGCAAGAGACGGATCGCGTGGTCCTGACGTTTCTGCACTACAACGATTTCCATTCGCAGAATCTCCCGACGAGCATCAGCAAGACCGACAGCACCGGCGCAAAAATATCAGTGTCCGTGGGCGGCTCGGCCGTGCTCAAGGCCACCATCGATCGCGAGCGCGCGCTGCATCCCGGCGCGATTCTGCTGCATGCCGGCGACGATTTCCAGGGCACGCCGGTCAGCTCCGTGACGAAGGGCGCCTCGCAGATCGAGCTGCTCGAGCTGATACAGCCCGACGTCATGACGCTCGGGAACCATGAATTCGACTACGGCGCCGCGAACCTGCGCCGCCTGCTGCCGCTCGTCACCTTCCCGGTCGTCTCCGCGAATCTGTGGGACAAGACCACCGGCGCGCCCTTCGTGCCGCGCTACCGCATGCTCGAGCGCGAGGGCCTGCGCATCGGCGTGATCGGCCTCGCGCCGATGGAGCTGAAGACGCTGTCCCTGCGCGAGAACGTCAAGGATCTGGACGTGCTGGACGCGGCGATGGTCGTGCGGCAGACCGCCGCGGAACTGCGGAAAAACTTCGGTGCGGAGGTCATCGTCGTGCTCAGCCACATGGGCGTGGAGAACGACACCGCCCTCGCGCGCGGCGTGCCGGGCATCGACGCGATCGTCGGCGGCCATTCGCATACGCCGCTGTTCAAACCCATCCGCATCAACGACACCTGGGTCGCGCAGGCCGGGGCGAAGGGACGCTGGCTCGGACGCCTGCAACTGACGTACGATCGGATGAAAAAGATGGTGGTGTCCGGATATGGCACGCTCATCGAAACCGTCGGGCGGAACGTCACGCCCGACCCCGTGGTCGCCGCGCGCGTGCGCGAACTCGAGGCGAAAGTCGATTCCGGTTTCGCCGAAGTGATCGGCACGCTCGAGAACGACTGGACCCGGTCGAACGGTCCGCGCGAGAGCAACATCGGCAACTGGCAGGCGGACGCGCTGCGCGCGCACGCGCAGACCGATATCGGGCTGCAGAACAGCGGCGGCATTCGCAAGGACCTTGCCGCGGGTCCCGTGACGCTGCGCGACATGTGGGAGATCAGTCCCTTCGGCAACGAGGTCGTCGTCTTCTCCGTGAGCGGCGCGCAATTGCTGACGATGTTCGAACTGCAGGGCGCCAAGGAGCGCGAGTTCTGCCAGGTGAGCGGCGTCTCGTACTCCTACGACCGCACGCAGCCCGCCGGCACGGCCCTCACGCTGCGCGTCGACGGCAAGCCGGTGGAGCCGTCGCGCATGTACCGCGTCGCCACGAACAGCTTCGTCGGCGGCCACCTGCACGACTTCTTCAATCTTCCCGAGGCGGACATTCCCGTCACCGCGCTCATGCCCGCCGTCAGCGACCGCGATGTGTTCATCGAGGCCGTGCGCGCGCAGAAGCGCGTGCGCAGCGCGGTGGAAGGCCGCATCACCATCATCGGAGTGGAGAGCAAATGACACGCACCGCATCGTTCGCTCCCGTGCTCCTCGCGGCGCTGCTGCTCGCCGCCGGATGCTCGGATTCCACCACGAATCCCGACACGGACATCATTTTTCCCGCGACCGGCGTCAGCTATGCGGAGCATGTGCAGCCCTTCTTCAATGTGCGCTGCGCCACCTACGGCTGCCATGAGGATCAGACGCGGGCGGGGAGCCTCAGCCTGACCTCGTACGTGACCCTCACCTCCCGCCCGGGCATCGTCATCGCGGGCAGCAGCAAGAGCAGCCTCCTGATCCAGCGCATCGACGGACGTCTCCCGCATCCGGTCAACGTCCCCATCATCGTCAACAAGAATCAGCTCGACGGCATCATGAAATGGGTGGACGAAGGCGCGAAGAATAATTAACCCAGC
This sequence comes from Ignavibacteria bacterium, assembly GCA_016720835.1. Lineage (GTDB taxonomy): Bacteria > Bacteroidota > Ignavibacteria > SZUA-365 > SZUA-365 > JADKJW01. The sequence continues at coordinate 9,604 of JADKJW010000001.1, read as the reverse complement.
GGATGGAGCACGTCATGCAGTCCTACCCCGCCATCACCCGCCGTCAGCGCGCGCACGCCGACGGACTGAAGCAGAAAAAGCACCGCGACGAATGCGGGCAGCTGCTGCTCGAGGGCGCGCGTCTCATCGGCGACGCGCTCGCCGGCGCCGTGCCCATTCCGCTCGCCATCGTCGCGTCGGACCGCGTGGAGCGTCATCGCGAGCTGCTCGAAGCGCTCGTAAAGGCCGGCACCCCGGTCTGCACCGCATCGCCCGAAGAGATGAAGGCCATGACGGACACGACGAATTCGCAGGGCATCCTTGCCGTGGCGGATTTCGTCCCGTCGGATGCCGCCAGCATCCTGGACCAGGGAAGCGGTCCCTCGCTCGTGACGGCGCTCTCGTACGTCAACGATCCCGGCAACCTCGGCACCATCATGCGGACGTCGGACTGGTTCGGCGTCCCGGGCCTGCTGCTCTCGGCGGACAGCGTCGATCCCACGAATCCGAAAGTGGTGCGCGCGACGATGGGCAGCTTCTTCCGGGTGCGTGTCGGCACTTTCGACGGGCATGCGATGCTGCTGCAACTCGCGCGCGAGCGCGGCTACACGATCGCCGCCACGACGTCGGCGGGAGGCACGCCCGTTGCCGCGGCGCAATTGCCCGCGCGGACGCTGCTCGTGTTCGGCAGCGAGGCGCACGGGCTGCATCCCGACGTCCTCGCGGCCGCGGATCTGCTGCTGACCATTCCGTCGCGCGGCGGCGCCGAGTCGCTGAACCTCGCGATCGCGCACGGCATTTTCCTGTCACATCTCGTTTCGAGGCCATGACCGGCGATTCCCTTTTCCGCCTGAAGGGCGGTCTCGCGCCCGGTACCGCCGTCGGCATGCTCGGCGCGGGCGCCGTGCTCGGCGCCGCCGCGCAGTACCTGTGGCTGTTTCAGGAACAGGCCTTCGCCTTTCGCGTGTGGGGCTTCAGCATGATCCCCGCCTATCTCGTGCAACTGCCGTTCCTGTTCGCGCTGTTCGACGTGGACGCGTCATCCTTTGCGCGTCTGCGCTCCGTGCTCGGACGTCCGCTGCAGTGGCTGCTCGCGGCCGGTCTGCTGTTTGCGGTGTATGCCGGCGTCGTCGGTCTGCACAGCGGCTCGGGCGGGAGTCTCGATCCGAGCTGGAAGTGGAGCACGCTTGCGATGAGCGCGCTGCTCGATCTTCCCCTGCTCCTGCTCTTCACTCTGCCGATGCTGCTCGTTCAGGAGCTGTTCTACCGAAGCGCCGTGCGGCAGCTGCTCGCCGACCGGCCGGCGTTCGTGCAGGATCTGCTGTCCGCGCTGTTCTGGACAGTGGGGCAGGGCGTGTTGCTCTGGCGCGCCTTCGTCACGTTTTCGCCGCCCTTCGCCGCGTCTCTCTGTCTGATCGCGTTCTCGACCGGCTTCTTCGCATCCGCGGCGCAGAGACGCGGCGCCGTACTGCTCTCCGGCTTCACCGTCGTCGCAAGCATTTCCTTCGCCATCCTCCTCTTCGGTTGCGATATTCCCGAATTGAACCACGTGCTCTTCGGTCATGACGTGGAAGCGATCGATGGACTTTTCCCGAAAAGCCTCAGGGGCCGCGAAAGCTACTCCTTCATCGTCGCAGCATCGCTCTTCGTTTCAGCCTTCCTCCTCCGCTTCAGAAAGAGCTCCTGACGGCCTGTTTTCGGCGATACTTTTCGACGCCGACTGCATCGGCGGCAGTTTCTGCAAACATCGCACGCAAATTCAGACGTTGGATGCAATATTTACATCAGGCGCAAATGTCCTGGTGATGTTGCTTCGCGTTTGACTGCCATACATCCTTTATTCACGTTCGAAAACAGCCATTTTGTAAAATCAGCATCGTATTGGCCTGATAATTGAACTTTCTACACCGAGCGTATCTCGTGTTAGAACAATAGGGCCGAAACGATGCACAAGCTTCTGATTTACTTACTGTTGATTATCCCTGCAATTTCTGCAGCTCAATCTGACGCGGAATTTCAGGGTCGCCCGAGGTATCCCGGTGGACTGCTGGCGTTGAGAGTCGGCGCTGGTCCGACCAAGTATCTCGGGCAGTTTACCGATCAAAGTGTCAGCACGCATTTCACCGCCGGGGCGAGTTATTCGATCATCCCGGAATTGTCCGTGGGACTCGGCGCCGATTTCGGAACCTGCACGTATTCGCGCAGGGAGCGGCGCCTGTTCACCACCTCGTACCAGTACCAGTTCGGCACGGAGAACGGAGTGCCCCGCAGCACCTGGTACAGTACCTTCACCGGCGAAGTGCAGTTCAACTTCTTTCCGCGTCAGCGCCTGAACGGCTATGCCTTTGCGGGCGGCGGCATCACCTTTTTCAATCCCGACGATTACGCGCAGGAGCAGGTGACCGTGCGGCCGTTCCAGGACAGGTTCGCCACCTTGACGGTGCCCCTCGGCCTCGGACTGGATGTGTTCCTGCTGCGCAATCTTTCGCTGAACGCCGAATGGCGCCTGACCTTCCTCTTCTCCGACGATTTTGACGCGTTCAATTCCGCGGCGATCGCGAAAGACTATTTGTCCACACAGAAGAAAACAACCTCGGAAGCCATCGAGGACGGGCGGGACGGATATTCGACGGTGACGGTCGGTTTCAAGTACTTCCTTTTCGAGAACAGCGATCTCGACGGCGATCTCCTGCCGAACGATGAGGAGGAAGCGCTCCTGACAAATCCGTATGACGCGGACACGGATGGCGACGGCCTCTCGGATTACGAGGAAGTCCGCAACGCCAGAACCGATCCGAAGCTCAGGGACAGCGACGGCGACGGACTCAACGACTACGTCGAGGTGATGAAATACCGCACCAATCCGCTGCTCGCCGACACCGACGGCGACGGGCTCGCCGACAACGAGGAAATCGCGCACCTCAAGACCAATCCGCTCTCCGCGGATACTGACGGCGACGAGCTCAACGATCCCGACGAAATGCGCCGCGGGACGAGTCCGCGCGATGCGGATACCGACCGGGACAATCTCACCGACGCGGAAGAGGTCCGGAAACATCTCACGAATCCGCTCGTCGCGGACAGCGACGGCGACGGCATCAGCGATTTCGAGGAAGTGTTCACGTACGCGTCCAATCCGCTTGTCCCCGACACGGACAGCGACGGACTGACGGATTACGACGAAGTGGTCCAGTATCACAGCGATGCGCTGAAAGCGGACACGGACGGCGACGGTCTTTCCGACGGGCAGGAGATACGCACGTTCGGGACCAACGTCCTGAACCGCGATACGGACAGCGACGGCATGCCGGACAAGCTCGACCGTTGTCCGCTGCTCGCGGGCAGCATCAACACCATAGGTTGCGCCGATCCGGACGGGCAGCAGCGCTCCGTCGCCTCCATCTGGCCAGCGAAGCGCATGCGGTCCGTGGATACGCTGTTGCGCATCGACACGCTGGTCATCCGCGAGGGCGGCATCCTGACGCTGTTCGGCGTGAACTTCGAAGTGAACAAGGACGTCATTCGCGCGGAATCGATTCCCATCCTCGAAGAAAACGCGAAGCTCTTCACCAACTATCCCGACATGGAAGTCGAAATCCGCGGGCACACCGATGCCGACGGCGCGGACGAGCGCAATCTCGACCTCTCGCTCAAGCGCGCGATGGCCGTGCAGCGGTATCTCGAAACGGTGGGCGTCGACCCCGCCCGTCTTACCGTCAAGGGCTTCGGCGAGGCGAGTCCCCTCGCGTCCAACGAAACCGCATTCGGCAAGGCGCGCAACAGGCGCATCGAATTCTTCATCGCGAAACGCGGCGCGCATCTCAATGCGGAGCGGCACTTGCTCACCGGGGAGCCGGCGCTCATCGAAGGACCGTCGACGGACGTGAAGTAGCCTGCAGTATCGAAAGCAACGCAGGGGCGCGCACAGCGTGTCCCTGCGTATTTTCGTATATTAGGCCGATTTGTATCCTCATTTTGGCGCCTCGCATGCTTCGAACACTGTTCGCGATTTTCACGTTTTTCATCCTTGTCACTGCCGCAGCCGCGCAGGACGTCCTCGAATACCCGGGCCGCCCCCGTTATCCGGAAGGCTTGCTCGCGGTGCAGCTCGGCATCGGCGCAGCGAAGTATGCAGGCGAGTTCTCCGACGAGACGACGGGCCGGATGCTTTCGGTTCGGGCCATGTACTCGGTCAGTCCAGGCATTTCCGTGGGGTTGAACGCCGAAAACGGCGACGGGGTGTACCATCGCCGCGAGCGTCGCACCACCAGCACCGCGTACGCGTACCAGTTTCCGCGGGACAACAACGTGCTCCGCAGCACGCCCTTCACCGCTTTCCATATCATGGCGGCGGTGGATTTCTTCCCGCGCATGTATTTCAACGGCTATTTTTTCGTCGGCGCGGGCGTCACGTTGTACAAGCCGCAGGATTATTCGGACAACGCTGTCCGGTATAGGCCGAAGAACGACAACCTCGCTTCGTTCACCGTTCCCGGCGGTCTGGGCGCGGACCTGTTCCTCGGCCGCAATTTTTCCGTGAATGTCGAGTTCGCCTACCACATGTTGCTGGCGGACAATTTCGACGCGTTCCCGTCCGCCGAAATCCGCGACACCTTCCTCCCCGGCGCGATCAAACCGGAGTCGATAGAAAGTGCCGATGACGGCGCCGACGGGTATTTCTCGCTGACGGCGGGCCTCAAGATTTTTCTTTTCGAGAATCCGGACCTCGACGGCGACATGCTCGGCAACCGCGAGGAGGAAGCGCTGAAGATCAGCCCGTACGATTCCGATACCGACGGCGACGGGCTCGGTGATTACGAGGAAGTCCGCGTCCAGCACACCAACCCGCTCGTGCGGGACACGGATGAAGACGGTTTGAACGACTATGTGGAGGCGATCAAATACCACACCGACCCGCTGAAGAAGGACACGGATGGGGACGGGCTCGGCGACGCCGAGGAAGTGCAGCGGTATTCCACGAATCCCCTCGTCCCCGATTCGGACAGCGACGGATTGCGCGACGGACGCGAAGTGCTGCTGGGCACGAATCCGAACGCGGTGGACTCTGACCGGGACGCCCTCACGGATTTCGAGGAAGTGGAACAGGTGGGTTCTCATCCATTGAAACCGGACACCGACGGCGACGAGTTGACGGATTTCGAGGAGGCGCGCGAGTACGGCACCGATCCGTTGCGCGCGGACACGGACCGCGACGGGCTCCCCGACGGTGAGGAAGTGCGTCGCACCCGCACGAATCCGCTGGCGGCCGATACCGACGGCGATATGCTCACAGATTTCGCGGAGCTGAAAACCGTCGGGACCGATCCGCTGCGGAAGGACACGGACAGCGACGGGTTTTCCGACAATGTGGACACCTGCCCGCTGCTCGCGGAAACGTACAATGGATACCACGATGAGGACGGATGTCCGGACACGCCGCGGGGCGACGTCGCCGTGGGTCCGGGAGGCGTGGCGGCGCGGGGCGGCGGTGACGGAACGACGGGAGCCCCTGGCGCCAGCATGCAGCGCATGGATACCCTGCTGATTCATGAAGGGGAGATCCTGACCCTGTTCGGCGTGAACTTCGAGGTGGACAAGGACGTCATCCGTCCCGAGTCGTATCCGATTCTCGAAGAAAACGCGAAGTTGTTTTCGCTGTACCCCACGCTGGTGGTCGAGATACGCGGGCACACCGACTCCGACGCGAGCGAGGCGTACAACCGGGGCCTCTCAGAGCGCCGTGCCGAATCGGTCAAGAACTTCCTCGTCGAGCGCGGCGTGGCGCCCGAGCGCATGCTGACGAAGGGTTTCGGCTTCAGTGCTCCCGTCGCGCCCAACACCGATATCATCGGCAAGGCGCGCAACCGCCGCATCGAATTCTTCATCGTCAAGAGCGGCGAACGCGCCATCAGGAATTTCGACGACGTGCCCGTGGAGAAGACGAAGCAGGTGAAGATCAAGGGGAGGGTTCGAAGGAGATGAAGGGAGTAGGGAGGAGGCCTGCCACCGAAGTCCCGTATTTGGACGCAGGTGAGGAGGGGCCAGGTGAGGAGGAGGCCTGTCACCGAAGTCCCGTATTTGGGAAGGAGTAGGGAGTAGGAGAAAAGATCCGGTGGCGACCCGCGTCTCCGCTTCGCGGGACCCCGGTCGGGCAAGCGTCCCACTTGCCGATTCCGGAGTAGAGGAGTGCTGGAATATTGGAGTGAAGAGTAACAGATTCTTCAATCCGAAATTGGAAATCCGAAATTCGAAATTTTCTCTTGTCCGATTCCGGAGTTTGGAGTGCTGGACTATTGGAGTGAAGAGTATCAGATTCTTCCATCCGAATTTGCTCTCTCGACCATGCTCGGCGTGACAGTCGTGAGGGAGCTGTGTCAGCCATGTCGCGTGTGGAGTCTCGGAGAAATGCACCTCGCTGTGCCACCTCAGTCTCTCGCCGCCCATGTCGCCCCCGGGTAGCTCGTTCCTCGCAACCCGGGGTTGAGTGACGAAATCCCTTCGGGATAGAAGACCATGCATGAATGATCGCAGGTTCCCATTCGACATTCACCCTGTCACTTGGAACCCGTCATCATCGCCTGAAGCTTTTCATCCTTCATAATTCATCCTTCATACTTTCCTCGCAACCCGGGGTTGAGTGACATAATCCCTTCGGGATATCAGTCCTTGCATGAATGTTCGTCGATTCCCATTCCACCTTCACCCTGTCACTTGGAACCCGTCATCATCGCCTGAAGCTTTTCATCCTTCATAATTCATCCTTCATACTTTCTTCAGCCGCACCCCGAGGACTCATGCGGATCTCATCCAGGCCGCCCCCCCAGGTAGAAGAATCGACGCATCTGACACCGGGAAGTGTAACCCTCCGGGTGGTTCGGGCGTCTTTCTCGTATACGGACACAAAGCACTTCCGCACACAGGGGTCGCACCATGCGCATTGACACCAGATCGGCACGATTGTTCATCACCGCCGCCGTGCTGTTCGCGTTCGCCGTCGCCGGGACGGCCTCCGCGCAGCCGCAGCTCAACTTCAAGCGCATCGTCAACGGCTGGCCGAAGATCGAATTGTTCTTCACGGTCGCCTGCAACGGACAGCCCGCGTACTTCACGGACAAGAAGTACTTCAGGGTGTACGAGAACGGCGTGGAGGTGACGAACTTCACGTTGAACTGTCCGAATCCGCTGATCCCGGCGCCCGCGTCGGTGGCGCTCGTGTTCGATGCCAGCGGAAGCATGACGGGCTCAGGAAATGCCGGCGCCAAAGCCGCCGGGCATGCGTTCGTCGATACGCTCGATCTCCCCGGGGACGAGGCCGCCGTGCTCTGGTTCAACGGCACGGTGACGCTCGCACAGAGCATGACGGCGGACCACGACTCGCTCCACGCGGCAATCGCAGCGCTACCGGCGGACGGTTCCACCGCCGTGTGGGATGGGTGTTATGCCGGCTTGGAGGAACTGATCGGCAACAGCTCGAATCCTGTCCGCACCATGATCGTCCTGACCGACGGAGGCGACAATGCGTCCACCCGTTCCCCCGCGGAAAGCATTTCCCTCGCAAACCGCAACCGGATCCGCATCTTCACGATAGGTCTCGGCAGCGGCATTCAATCGGAGATTCTGAAAAATATCGCCGATCTCACCGGAGGCCGCTATTACGAGACGCCGAATGCTTCGCAACGGCCTCCAGGAATGCACCATCGCGTATCAGGCCGCATGCATGGACGGCGCCTTCCGCAAGGTGGATCTTTCCATCGTCGACTTCTGCAACGGGACCGACACGAAGACGAAGACCTACAAGGCGCCGAAGGACACGTCCACCTTCGAGCCGCTCCGCCTGCAGATCGGCAAAGCCACCTCCTTCGGAGACGATAACGTGGATGTGCCGCTCATGCTCGCGGACACGGTGCGCGGACTGCTGTACGCCGCCACATTTTCGATCCAGTTCGATACCGCGCGGCTGCGTTTCATGGACATCAAGACTCCGCCGGGCAGCCTGCTCGAAGGGATACCCGTCACCATTACGCCGCAGGGCGACATGGTCACATTCTCGAGCACGGACAAGAAGTTCGTGAATACATCCGCCCTGCCGAGCACGCTGTACATGCTTCGCTTCTCCGTGCGCGGACATGTCGGGAGGGACACCGTCCGTTCTCCCATCTTCGCGAATTGGGTGTTCGGAGCCGGCTGCCTGCGGCCGGTGCTGCAATCGGGAGAGATCGCCGTCCTCGGGAAGGCGCCGCTCGTGTACCACAACTACCCGCTGACGACATGCGCGGACCAATCCATCCCCCTGCGCGCCGTGGGCGGCCTCCGCGAATACCGCTGGTCCTCGGGCGATACCACCGTCGCCATCGACGCAAGGAACAGGGGAGGGCTGTACTGGTACACCGCGCGCGACGCGGGCGGGGCGCTGGTGAAGTCCGACACGCTGCTCGTCACCGTGCATCCGCTGCCGGTGCCCGTCGTCACGCCGTCCGACACGCTGTTCATCTGCCCGGGCGATACGGCGCGTCTCTCCGTCGCCGGCGCCTACACGATGTATCAGTGGAGCAACGGCGGATTGGGGAGCAGCATTGCCGTCACCGCGCCGGGAGAGTACTTCGTGTCGGTGAGAGACAGCTTCTCGTGCCTCGGCACGTCCGCGCCCGTGACGGTGCGGTGGCGAAGCTTCAACGCGCCCGCGATCCGCGGTCCCTTCCAATCCTGCGCCTCCTCCGAGGAAAGCTACCTCGTCATCCCCATTGCCGGGCAACAGTACGCGTGGACGGCGCTCAACGGACAGATCCTCGGACGCGCGGACACTACCATGGTGCGCGTGCGCTGGGGCTCGGCGGCGAGCGGACGTCTCATCCTGGTCGCATCGAACGGGAACTGCCGGGCGCAGCAAGCCATCGAGGTGTCGCTCGCTCTGGGCGTTGCGCCCGCGATAGCAGGGAGCAACACCGTCTGCGCGGGCTCCGCTCAGTCGTACGCCACCGCCGCGGCCGCCGGGCACAGCTACGCGTGGTCGACCACGGGCGGCAGCATCGCCGGACGCTCAGACAGCGCGAGCGTCACCGTACGCTGGACGTCGCCAGGAACGTACATGTTGATCGTGAGGGAAACATCCCCACCCTGCAGCGGGGCGGACACGCTGCTCGTCACCGTGCAGGCGCAGCCGCAACCGCGCATCACGGCAGGCGGGCGTCTGACCCTGTGCCATGGCGACAGCGTGCTGCTCGACGCAGGCGCGGGCTACGCGTCGTATCTCTGGTCCACCGGGGCCGTGACGCGCGGCATCACGGCGCGCGGCAGCGGACAGTACTTCGTCCGCGTGACGCTGCCGGGCGGCTGCGAGGGAATGTCCGACACCGTGCAGGTGCAGGAACTCCCGCCGCCGTCGCGTCCGGCCATCACGCAAAACGGCGACGTGCTGCGCGCCGACTCGAGCCTGACATATCAGTGGTACAGATCCGGAACTCCGATTCCCGGCGCCACGGGGCGCAGCTACACCATCTCCGTCTCCGGGATGTACCACGTCCGCACCACGGACCTCAACGGCTGCACCGTCGATTCGGATACCGTGCAGGCCTTCGTGAGCGGCATCGCCGCGCACGCCGACGGCATCACCCTCCTCGAATGGTAC